>CAWJDV010000001.1:0-320117 GCA_963841745.1 uncultured Verrucomicrobiae bacterium
AGTAGTTAGCTCCCGGGTCCCACACCACCCTGCGTACGGCTCCGTACAGGGCGGTTCCAATCAGCTTGGGGCCTTTGCCCCGTAGTGAAGTTCGATCCAGACGGCTCTCATGTCCGGCACTCCTTGTTCCTCCAACCAACGATTGTTCAGCGCGAATCGCACAATCTCATTCTGGCTCATCCGCCAGTAGCCTTTGCGGCTGCGCGTCGCCATGTGCACCGTCTTGGGATCCGCTCCCAATGCTAACAAGTGACGGCGACGCGTGCGTGGCTGCTTCCATTGCTTCCAGTAATACAACCTCACCCGTCGCCTGACCCATTGCGACAAACCCAGAACCTCCGTGTAGGTGGAACTGAGCTTGAAGTATCCGAGCCAACCGCGGATATAACTGTCGAGCTCGTCGATGACGGTCTTCACGTTATGCCCGCGGTTGCGGCTGGTGATTTCACGAACCTGCTCCTTGAAGCGGTGTTGCACCTTTTCCGTCCACACCAGCTTCCCTTTGTTGCCGATCTGGTAGCCCAGAAAGGCACATTGTTTCAATGGCGCGGCGCGGCTTTTGGCGCGGTTGACGATCAGTTGCAATCTTCCTTCGGTGTAACGGATCAACGCTGCCAGCACCCGCTTCGCCGCGTTCGCGCTTTTCACCAGCACGATGAAGTCGTCGGCATATCTCGCGAACTTGTGTCCGCGGGATTCCAATTCCTTGTCGAGCGGATCGAGCGCGATGTTGGCTAACAGGGGCGACAGCGGACCACCCTGCGGCACTCCTTGAGGCGTGACCTCGCGGGTCCCGTCGGGCAGCTCCACTCCGGCCATCAGGTAGCGCCGGATCAGGCCCAGCACCCGAGGGCACCGGACTTTCTCTTTAAGCGCGATCATCAGGCGATCATGGTTGACCGTGTCGAAGAACGATTTCAGGTCGCATTCCACGGCGTGGCGGCGTCCTTCTTTCCACCCTTCCTCCATCACGACCACCGCCTGAAGGGCTGAGCGGCCGGGACGGTATCCATGGCTGTGTTCGCTGAAGTCCGCCTCGAAAAGCGGCCCCAGCACTTGTGCGACGGCCTGCTGGATCACGCGATCCAGCACCGTCGGTATTCCTAACGGACGTTGTGTCCCGTCGGGTTTCGGAATCCACACCCGACGAACGGGCGCGGGCCGGTAGTTTCCTTCTCTGATCGCAGTGGCGATCCTCGGCCAGTGCTCCTGCTTGAAAGCAGGAAAGTCCTCGACGGTCATGCCGTCGATCCCCGGAGCACCTTTGTTTCTCTTCACGCGTTTCCACGCTGCCGAGAGGTTCTCCAGCTCAAGGATTTCCTCGATCATGGTTCGTTCCTGAGGGGCTCCATGCTTCCCTCCGTGGCGGCTCTCGGATTCGCCTCGCCGTCTGGCGTCGTCGGTTGGTCCGTCCGTCACGGGGTCGATCCCCTCCTCATTGGTTCGGTCCTTCATCGGTTGAGTCCTCCGGTATCGTTGTTTGAACGGGCATCGCGCCCCCGGCTCGTTTTCCCGACTACTATGACCTCTGCTGACTTCTCGCCGTCTTGCGACGGGGAGATCTCCCCAGGTAATTGCACGTTGCTCCACCGCACTGCCGCCGAATTTACCTCCACGGGCATACCAGACGATCTTCGCTGTGTTGTGCCAGCTCGTCGCGCCGTGTCGGCCTTCTATTCGGTTCTTGTCCATCAGCTCGCGGTTTTCTCCTAGCCTTCCTTCCCCGGATAGGTCACCCTTCTCCGAGTTGGCTTCAGATGGTAGTTTCTTCATTTTCATGTTCTGGTATTCCTACAGGGGACTTGAACCCCATTTACAACGTGCCCATGCTGGGCACACACAAGGCGGCACTGGGCAACCCGCTACCCGCCCTGAGTCGAAGTCGGAGGGTAGCGACAAACCTCAACCTGAATCGGAGGGGCGCTCCCGGTAGCGGGTGCCAGGCCTCGACGTTAGCTAAGAATTACCATGAAGTATTCATCAGCTGGCAGGATCCGAAGTAAGCCGTAGCAGACTGCTCGACGAAGCTCCATCGTCTTCAGCCATTGACCTTGGAGTCGAGCGCATTGACCGAGGTACTCGTGGTTCCAGACGACCAATGGCAGCAGAGCTGGACGTTCGTTTTCCAGACTATGCAAGCGTTGGCACTGTTTGAAGTGGAGCTCAGCCAAGGGTTGTCTAGCAATAGGGTCTGCACATTTCGGAATTTGCAACCACTGACATTCAAACCGCTGCTACTCAACCTACATTCGGATGAGCAGGGGTCTTTGACCTTCTCAGGACGATTAACGCGTACGCTTGGTGACAAAAGTCTAAGGAGCGAGTTTTACAGAAGGTCTCGATACAGTTGACCACGCTTGAGATCGGCTCAAGTCCTGCTTTGGAGGCGAATCCGCCTTCGGAGGATGTTCCACCGCGATCGGCATGGAGCATTTCGAAGATGGTGCTACGTCGAGTCAGAGGTTGATCGACGCATGAGAGACATTGAGCAGAGTCAAGGTCGATCCTCCGTGAACCTTTGGATCCATTTGCTACGAAGATCTCGACGAGAGTCATCATCTACCGCCAGATGATGCGGAAGTGATGATTGCAGATGACTTAGTAGACGACGATCTTCCATTTGAGTTATCGTGGATATTTGCGAGGGACTAGGATGCCAATGAATTTAGTGAAGCGCGATACACGAAAGCTACATGCAAGACGAGTCTAAGCGGCAGTCAAGAATGAAGAAGGCCAATCGGGTCCCCGGGAGTGGTTAGCTCCCGGGTCCCACACCACCCTGCGTACGGCTCCGTACAGGGCGGTTCCAATCAGCTTGGGGCCTTTGCCCCGTAGTGAAGAACGATCCAGACGGCTCTCATGTCCGGCACTCCTTGTTCCTCCAACCAACGATTGTTCAGCGCGAATCGCACAATCTCGTTCTGGCTCATCCGCCAGTAGCCTTTGCGGCTGCGCGTCGCCATGTGCACCGTCTTGGGATCCGCTCCCAGTGCTAACAAGTGGCGGCGACGCGTGCGTGGCTGCTTCCATTGCTTCCAGTAATACAACCTCACCCGCCGCCTGACCCATTGCGACAAATCCAGAACCTCCGTGTAGGTGGAACTGAGCTTGAAGTATCCGAGCCAACCGCGGATATAACTGTCGAGCTCGTCGATGACGGTCTTCACGTTATGCCCGCGGTTGCGGCTGGTGATTTCACGAACCTGCTCCTTGAAGCGGTGTTGCACCTTTTCCGTCCACACCAGCTTCCCTTTGTGCCCGATCTGGTAGCCCAGAAAGGCACATTGTTTCAATGGCGCGGCGCGGCTTTTGGCGCGGTTGACGATCAGTTGCAATCTTCCTTCGGTGTAACGGATCAACGCTGCCAGCACCCGCTTCGCCGCGTTCGCGCTTTTCACCAGCACGATGAAGTCGTCGGCATATCTCGCGAACTTGTGTCCGCGTGATTCCAATTCCTTGTCGAGCGGATCGAGCGCGATGTTGGCTAACAGGGGCGACAGCGGACCACCCTGCGGCACTCCTTGAGGCGTGGCCTCGCGGGTCCCGTCGGGCAGCTCCACTCCGGCCATCAGGTAGCACCGGATCAGGCCCAGCACCCGAGGGCACCGGACTTTCTCTCTCAGCGCGATCATCAGGCGATCGTGGTTGACCGTGTCGAAGAACGATTTCAGGTCGCATTCCACGGCGTGGCGGCGTCCTTCTTTCCACCCTTCCTCCATCACGACCACCGCCTGAAGGGCTGAGCGGCCGGGACGGTATCCATGGCTGTGTTCGCTGAAGTCCGCTTCGAAAAGCGGCCCCAGCACTTGTGCGACGGCCTGCTGGATCACGCGATCCAGCACCGTCGGTATCCCTAACGGGCGTTGTGTCCCGTCGGGTTTCGGAATCCACACCCGACGAACGGGCGCGGGCCGGTAGTTTCCTTCTCTGATCGCAGTGGCAATCCTCGGCCAGTGCTCCTGCTTGAAAGCAGGAAAGTCCTCGACGGTCATGCCGTCGATCCCCGGAGCACCTTTGTTTCTCTTCACGCGTTTCCACGCTGCCGAGAGGTTCTCCAGTTCAAGGATTTCCTCGATCATGGTTCGTTCCTGAGGGGCTCCATGCTTCCCTCCGTGGCGGCTCTCGGATTCGCCTCGCCGTCTGGCGTCGTCGGTTGGTCCGTCCGTCACGGGGTCGATCCCCTCCTCATTGGTTCGGTCCTTCATCGGTTGAGTCCTCCGGTATCGTTGTTTGAACGGGCATCGCGCCCCCGGCTCGTTTTCCCGACTACTATGACCTCTGCTGACTTCTCGCCGTCTTGCGACGGGGAGATCTCCCCAGGTAATTGCACGTTGCTCCACCGCACTGCCGCCGAATTTACCTCCACGGGCATACCAGACGATCTTCGGTGTGTTGTGCCCCCTCGACGCGCCGTGTCGGCCTTCTATTCGGTTCTTGTCCATCAGCTCGCGGTTTTCTCCTAGCCTTCCTTCCCCGGAAAGGTCACCCTTCTCCGAGTTGGCTTCAGATGGTAGTTTCTTCATTTTCATGTTCTGGTATTCCTACAGGGGACTTGAACCCCATTTACAACGTGCCCATGCTGGGCACACACAAGCCGCGCATGCAACCCAACCAGCCGCCCTGTTTCGATGTTTTTCTGTAGTTTTAACCTCAACCCCGTGATCGACGTGCGCTCTCGCTGGTAGAGGTGCATGCGCTCATACGTTCGGCAGAGATAATAGAATGAAACCCATCGAATGCCCGAACTGCTACGCGACCGTCATTCTGATGGAAAGCGGAGCTGCCCAGCATGTAACAAGGATCCCAATGTTTCGACTTCGGATCGGACACGGACCAAGATCAAAGTCTGGCCGGGGGATCGATTTCCATCTTTATGCTTCGGCTGCGGCAATGCAGACTCAACGAACGTTGTATCTGGCGACTAGTTCAATTTTCGGACACTATTTCGGGGTCGTGATGTCCGTGCTGCTTCTGCCGCTCAGACTGCTGGTATTCGGTCTTCTTGGCTCGTTGAGAGGCGGTTCATCGAGCGACCGTCCGTTATCAACGAATTCGTGTTAAGATCCCTGTTTGCTTGCGTTGCCGGAACAGTCAATTGCCCCGCCGGGACCGGATCGACTTCGAAGCCGGTTCAATGTCATTCATCGTTCCGAAGAATGTAGCTTCGGGTATCAAGAAACTTCAATTCGCCGAACAAGGCGCGGCTGAGACGTACCGTAGCTCTTCAATTTCATGATCATTCACTTTTCAACTGCGCGGTCTCAGCGCTTTTAACGTTCGTTCAGGGTCAATGCTTACACGCGATGACATAGCCCAAGTCGAGCGTATCGAGAACGCGCACCACAAAGCGATCCACTCGACTTTCGCATGTCGCAATCAAGGCCCGAAGGCATGGAAGGCTGGGAGGATGCGACCTCGGCATGGCATGCTCAGCGATACCCAACTAATAAGCTCTGGGAAGATGACTTTCTGGCGGATCTACGCGCCTCTGACCGCGAAGCAATTGAAGAATCAATTCTCTATCTGGAAGTCGATCCTTGGTATTTTCGTTCAGGCTACCTAAGGAGCGCGTCATACGAGGTCTTAAGGCGGCCAATCTCACCGGGCGTGATCGCAGGCGACTTCGGAACGTCATCTGGAACGCAGCGGGAGGAAAGAACCGGAGAGAGTATCGAGACTACTGCTCACTGGCGACTGTTGTTGGTGATGCCGACCTGATCCGGCTTCTGGAGGACGTTTCCCTGAACGAGACCAAGACGCCAAGGGTAAGTTCGGATACCTTCTCCGCTACCTACAGCAAAAACCAAACCAAGCGAATCGGGTCCCCGGGAGTAGTTAGCTCCCGGGTCCCACACCACCCTGCGTACGGCTCCGTACAGGGCGGTTCCAATCAGCTTGGGGCCTTTGCCCCGTAGTGAAGATCGATCCAGACGGCTCTCATGTCCGGCACTCCTTGTTCCTCCAACCAACGATTGTTCAGCGCGAATCGCACAATCTCGTTCTGGCTCATCCGCCAGTAGCCTTTGCGGCTGCGCGTCGCCATGTGCACCGTCTTGGGATCCGCTCCCAATGCTAACAAGTGACGGCGACGCGTGCGTGGCTGCTTCCATTGCTTCCAGTAATACAACCTCACCCGTCGCCTGACCCATTGCGACAAACCCAGGACCTCCGTGTAGGTGGAACTGAGCTTGAAGTATCCGAGCCAACCGCGGATATAACTGTCGAGCTCGTCGATGACGGTCTTCACGTTATGCCCGCGGTTGCGACTGGTGATTTCACGAACCTGCTCCTTGAAGCGGTGTTGCACCTTTTCCGTCCACACCAGTTTCCCTTTGTTGCCGATCTGGTAACCCAGAAAGGCACATTGTTTCAATGGCGCGGCGCGGCTTTTGGCGCGGTTGACAATCAGTCGCAATCTTCCTTCGGTGTAACGTATCAACCCTGCCAGCACCCGCTTCGCCGCGTTCGCACTTTTCACCAGCACGATGAAGTCGTCGGCATATCTCGCGAACTTGTGTCCGCGGGATTCCAATTCCTTGTCGAGCGGATCGAGCGCGATGTTGGCTAACAGGGGCGACAGCGGACCACCCTGCGGCACTCCTTGAGGCGTGGCCTCGCGGGTCCCGTCGGGCAGCTCCACTCCGGCCATCAGGTAGCACCGGATCAGGCCCAGCACCCGAGGGCACCGGACTTTCTCTTTAAGCGCGATCATCAGGCGATCGTGGTTGACCGTGTCGAAGAACGATTTCAGGTCGCATTCCACGGCGTGGCGGCGTCCTTCTTTCCACCCTTCCTCCATCACGACCACGGCCTGAAGGGCTGAGCGGCCGGGACGGTATCCATGGCTGTGTTCGCTGAAGTCCGCCTCGAAAAGCGGCCCCAGCACTTGTGCGGCGGCCTGCTGGATCACACGATCCAGCACCGTCGGTATTCCTAACGGACGTTGTGTCCCGTCGGGTTTCGGAATCCACACCCGACGAACGGGCGCGGGCCGGTAGTTTCCTTCTCTGATCGCAGTGGCGATCCTCGGCCAGTGCTCCTGCTTGAAAGCAGGAAAGTCCTCGACGGTCATGCCGTCGATCCCCGGAGCACCTTTGTTTCTCTTCACGCGTTTCCACGCTGCCGAGAGGTTCTCCAGCTCAAGGATTTCCTCGATCATGGTTCGTTCCTGAGGGGCTCCATGCTTCCCTCCGTGGCGGCTCTCGGATTCGCCTCGCCGTCTGGCGTCGTCGGTTGGTCCGTCCGTCACGGGGTCGATCCCCTCCTCATTGGTTCGGTCCTTCATCGGTTGAGGCCTCCGGTATCGTTGTTTGAACGGGCATCGCGCCCCCGGCTCGTTTTCCCGACTACTATGACCTCTGCTGACTTCTCGCCGTCTTGCGACGGGGAGATCTCCCCAGGTAATTGCACGTTGCTCCTCCGCACTGCCGCCGAATTTACCTCCACGGGCATACCAGACGATTTCGCTGTGTTGTGCCAGCTCATCGCGCCGTGTCGGCCTTCTATTCGGTTCTTGTCCATCAGCTCGCGGTTTTCTCCTAGCCTTCCTTCCCCGGAAAGGTCACCCTTCTCCGAGTTGGCTTCAGATGGTAGTTTCTTCATTTTCATGTTCTGGTATTCCTACAGGGGACTTGAACCCCATTTACAACGTGCCCATGCTGGGCACACACAAGCCGTGCATGGCAACACCCGACTAGCCGCCTCTGTTTTCGATGTTTCCACCCGATTTCAACCTCAACCCCGCGTTCAAAGTTGGCTCCCGCTAGTGGGTGTGCCATCACTTCGACGTTGTGCAGAAAAATCAATCACCTGACCATGGCAGCATATTCCATGGCAATAGGAACCGCGATGCTTGGAGCATCGTCTTCAGGTCCTACGACGGATCGCTCATCAGGCACGAGATCGATGCGACTGCGTGGATCTCACTGGCATTGGTCTTTCTAGCCTCGTTATCGAGCGTGCTTTCGCGACGATCAACAGCAGTCTTGGACCTCAGGCTGCATTCATGGACCTTTTGATGCATCGAGCTGCTTCGATTCGGCTGAGCGGCATTTTCTGGACACGGATGCTGCATGCGGGTCTTACTCCAAGTATTTGATGGAAGGCAGAAGGTGATTCCGACGCACGGACTTGGCGCAATGCATACCTCCGTCGAGGCCTATTGGCATTGTGATCGATGTTGTCCTCTCAACGGCATTTTTGGCTACACTGATTGCTGCAATTCGGTCGGACTAGGCGTCTCTCACTCAACAATTAAGAGGCACAACAAGTCGTGACGCACCAACCGGTCATAAGCTTTTCAATTTCAACTCAATTCCTTTCAATCGCGCCGGTGGGCGCACATCAAACGTTCGGCAGAAAATGAAACCAAGAATTGCAGCTAACATCGGTCTTCACCTGATAGCTGGCTTGTGCTGCTTTTTCCCGTTCTGGCTCATCTGGTATGGAGTTTCCGATCAGAATTGGCAGGGAGTCTATGAGGTTGGTGTTTGGACGCCGCTGGTGAAAGTAGGCTTCGGATGTGCGATTGCTGCCTTCGCGATCTCCTTTATGGGAAGCAGATATATTTGTCCCCGATGGTACTAAGTGGATCCCAGCAGTCGCATTCTCACTTGGGTTCTTACTTAGCACTTTGGCTTCGTTGGCCAGTTGGGGTAACGAAGACGGGCAATGGAAGATGTCAGTAGTCGGCGTGCCGATCACTTTGGCCATTTTCGCTGTATCGTTTGGGGAAGCTCGGTCGGTTCCCGCGTCGAGCACACCCAACCAATGAATTCAAGAAGCCGAATCGGGTCCCCGGGAGTAGTTAGCTCCCGGGTCCCACACCACCCTGCGTACGGCTCCGTACAGGGCGGTTCCAATCAGCTGGGGCCTTTGCCCCGTAGTGAAGAACGATCCAGACGGCTCTCATGTCCGGCACTCCTTGTTCCTCCAACCAACGATTGTTCAGCGCGAATCGCACAATCTCGTTCTGGCTCATCCGCCAGTAGCCTTTGCGGCTGCGCGTCGCCATGTGCACCGTCTTGGGATCCGCTCCCAATGCTAACAAGTGACGGCGACGCGTGCGTGGCTGCTTCCATTGCTTCCAGTAATACAACCTCACCCGTCGCCTGACCCATTGCGACAAACCCAGAACCTCCGTGTAGGTGGAACTGAGCTTGAAGTATCCGAGCCAACCGCGGATATAACTGTCGAGCTCGTCGATGACGGTCTTCACGTTATGCCCGCGGTTGCGGCTGGTGATTTCACGAACCTGCTCCTTGAAGCGGTGTTGCACCTTTTCCGTCCACACCAGCTTCCCTTTGTGGCCGATCTGGTAGCCCAGAAAGGCACATTGTTTCAATGGCGCGGCGCGGCTTTTGGCGCGGTTGACAATCAGTCGCAATCTTCCTTCGGTGTAACGGATCAACCCTGCCAGCACCCGCTTCGCCGCGTTCGCACTTTTCACCAGCACGATGAAGTCGTCGGCATATCTCGCGAACTTGTGTCCGCGGGATTCCAATTCCTTGTCGAGCGGATCGAGCGCGATGTTGGCTAACAGGGGCGACAGCGGACCACCCTGCGGCACTCCTTGAGGCGTGGCCTCGCGGGTCCCGTCGGGCAGCTCCACTCCGGCCATCAGGTAGCACCGGATCAGGCCCAGCACCCGAGGGCACCGGACTTTCTCTTTAAGCGCGATCATCAGGCGGTCGTGGTTGACCGTGTCGAAGAACGATTTCAGGTCGCATTCCACGGCGTGGCGGCGTCCTTCCTTCCAGCCCTTCCTCCATCACGACCACCGCCTGTAGGGCTGAGCGGCCGGGACGGTATCCATGGCTGTGTTCGCTGAAGTCCGCCTCGAAAAGCGGCCCCAGCACTTGTGCGGCGGCCTGCTGGATCACGCGATCCAGCACCGTCGGTATTCCTAACGGACGTTTCGTCCCGTCGGGTTTCGGAATCCACACCCGACGAACGGGCGCGGGCCGGTAGTTTCCTTCTCTGATCGCAGTGGCGATCCTCGGCCAGTGCTCCTGCTTGAAAGCAGGAAAGTCCTCGACGGTCATGCCGTCGATCCCCGGAGCACCTTTGTTTCTCTTCACGCGTTTCCACGCTGCCGAGAGGTTCTCCAGCTCAAGGATTTCCTCGATCATGGTTCGTTCCTGAGGGGCTCCATGCTTCCCTCCGTGGCGGCTCTCGGATTCGCCTCGCCGTCTGGCGTCGTCGGTTGGTCCGTCCGTCACGGGGTCGATCCCCTCCTCATTGGTTCGGTCCTTCATCGGTTGAGGCCTCCGGTATCGTTGTTTGAACGGGCATCGCGCCCCCGGCTCGTTTTCCCGACTACTATGACCTCTGCTGACTTCTCGCCGTCTTGCGACGGGGAGATCTCCCCAGGTAATTGCACGTTGCTCCACCGCACTGCCGCCGAATTTACCTCCACGGGCATACCAGACGATTTCGCTGTGTTGTGCCAGCTCATCGCGCCGTGTCGGCCTTCTATTCGGTTCTTGTCCATCAGCTCGCGGTTTTCTCCTAGCCTTCCTTCCCCGGAAAGGTCACCCTTCTCCGAGTTGGCTTCAGATGGTAGTTTCTTCATTTTCATGTTCTGGTATTCCTACAGGGGACTTGAACCCCATTTACAACGTGCCCATGCTGGGCACACACAAGACGGCACATCCAACGGCGGGCAACGTCCTTCTTTGAATTCGAGCTTCCATTTCGCCGGTGGATGAGCTAGACGTTCGCTTCAAATATGAAAATTGCCACACTGATTTCCATCATTGTTTTGTCGTGTGGATGCCGTGAAACTGGACCAAAACATAAAGTCGACGGGAGACACCAAGATCCCCCAACAGAAATTTCACTGAAAGCCCAAAAGTATCAATCTTAGCCAACCGTATTCATCCTATGACAATCTAAATACTCTCTACGAAGCCGCTGTTTGTGACTTCGCAAGGTATGAGGTTTAAAAGGATGGAAAGCTCAGACAGGGTTTATCGCCTGAAACAAGTTTGGGAATCGATCCGAATTGATGAAGATGGCGATCAATTTGACTATGTTGAATTGAGGCCAGAGCAATTCCGTGGAATTAAGTCGACGACTGCGCTTGGCGTTCGCTTACTTAATATCGGAGACGTCATGAAGACCGATGAGCTCGCGTATTCAGAATGTTGGAGTCATAGGCATCAAGTTATCGGAATCTCGTCATAGGGCGCAAATCACGCTGGCATGGATTAAGACGATAAGTCTATCGTGGACATTCCTGTATGAGGTAAATGACTCTGGCGTGCTTGTATTTTCAAAAGGTGTTGTCTACGGATGTTCATCTCCCGAATCATGGATTGACGATCCTACTGATCCGATGAACTCGCTCGGTGACCAAATCACAAGCGAATCGGGTCCCCGGGAGTAGTTAGCTCCCGGGTCCCACACCACCCTGCGTACGGCTCCGTACAGGGCGGTTCCAATCAGCTTGGGGCCTTTGCCCCGTAGTGAAGTTCGATCCAGACGGCTCTCATGTCCGGCACTCCTTGTTCCTCCAACCAACGATTGTTCAGCGCGAATCGCACAATCTCGTTCTGGCTCATCCGCCAGTAGCCTTTGCGGCTGCGCGTCGCCATGTGCACCGTCTTGGGATCCGCTCCCAATGCTAACAAGTGACGGCGACGCGTGCGTGGCTGCTTCCATTGCTTCCAGTAATACAACCTCACCCGTCGCCTGACCCATTGCGACAAACCCAGGACCTCCGTGTAGGTGGAACTGAGCTTGAAGTATCCGAGCCAACTAATTCAAGAAGCCATGCTTTATGCAAGTTTTGTATTGCAAGTCCTTTTCTTCGCTCTAGCCTACCCGTCATGAACAACCGCAAGCGTTGGACGGCGCCTTGGAAGGATTCGCGGCAAAAACCGGTGATTTACCACTGCGTGAGTCGGGTCGTGGGGCGGCAATTCGTGCTGGAGGTGGATGAACGGGAGCATTTCCGGATGCTGATGCGCATGTGCGAGAAATTCACGGGCTGCCGGGTGTTGTCTTATTGTCTGATGTCGAATCACTTCCATCTTCTCCTGGAAGTACCGCCAGTTCCGGAGGGTGGCATCCCGGATCAGGAATTGCTCCAACGGCTGCGCGTTTTCTACAGCGAGGCACAGGTGGCTGAGGTCGCCAAGGAATTGGAAGAGGCGGCAGCAGTCCGGGAGCGTGGTGAGTTTGAACTGCAACCCGTCGATGAAACGGGGATTCCGCTGGATCCCGCGCAGGAACTGGCGATGGCGAAGCTGGAGGCGGTGCGCAGGGTGGATGAGATCCGCGGTCGTCACACCCGGCGGATGCATGATTTGAGCGAGTTCATGAAATCGCTGCTGGAACGTTTTACCAAGTGGTTCAATCGCGCGCATTCGCGTTCCGGCACGCTGTGGGAGGATCGGTTCAAGAGCGTGCTCGTGGAAAGCGGCACCGCAGCGCGGACGATCGCGGCTTACATCGATCTGAATCCGGTGCGGGCCGGAATGGTATCAGATCCGGCGGAATACCGGTGGAGCAGCTACGGGGAGGCCGTGGGCGGCGGGGCAAAAGGGAATGGGAAGAAAGCGCGTGAGGGCTTGGTGAGAGCGTATTTTTGCGATCAGGGCGTGGGGTTTGAATCGGAGCGGTGGGGCGAGGTTTCGCGGTTGTACCGGCGGATGATGGGGCTGGCGCTGGAGAGAAAGAGCGGCAGGGCGGTGGTGGAGAAAGGCGTGGTTCGCCCGCAGATGAATGCGGCGGAGGCGTTAGAGGCGGAGGACAACGGGACGGTATTGCCGGACTTGAAGCTGGCGGCGATGTTGCGCTGCCGGGTGAGGTATTTCACGGACGGCGCGGTGATCGGGAGCAAGGCGTTCGTGAATGAGGCATTCGCGGCAGCGCGGGAAAGGTTTACGGAGAAGCGCAAGGATGGAGCAAGGAAGCTGCGAGGAAGTGGCGCGCCCGCAGCTGGGGAGCTCTGGAGTATGAGGGATCTAAGAGTCCGGGTGTAACCGATCAAACTGAGTTACCGCTCTCGGACTAACAGAGAATCGAGTGGTATTGCCAAGCATCGGGGAGTTTTACAATCCGACCAGCGTTGCCAACCCGGCCGGGCTCATGCTCTGAAGATGCCATCTGCCATCCAGCCGGCTATCGACAGCCACTTCGCCGGATGGCGGCCTCGATGGCTGCGGATAAGGGATTCCGGCTTCCTGACACGTGCCGGTGAATTGATGTCTGAATTGATGTCTTGCCGCGGCCTTCGGATCAGTTCATGTTCAGGGTGAATCATCACCAACACCATTATGGAAACACTCATCATCATCGCCAATCTTGGACGGGTTCGTCCCGTGAAATTCCGCGAAGCGGGAGATGACCCGCAGCAGAAGGCCCATCTGTTCGAGTATCCCGGCGGCATCCTGGAAATGCGGCCTGAACAGATCAGCGAGGTGGTCACCGACCAGGCCGGCCGTTTCTCCCAAAGCGGCGCAACCGACCGCAAAGGCGGCATGTCCTACGGCGAGGAACACAACCTGAAGTCCGAACTCGAAAAACAAGCGTTGGAACGCATCGCCGCCAAGATCGGCGAAATCGTCACCTCGGCCGGCAACCCGGCCTGGCGTCTGGTCTTCCCACAGACGGTCCTGCCGAGCCTGGTGAAGGCATTGCCCGCCACTGCTAGAAAATCCCTGGCCGAAACCATTCCCGGCGACTTGACCAGCATCCCGCTGCCGGAACTTGAAAAACGTTTCCTGAACGGAAATTGAACCCCTAACCGGAGGTGTCGCGTCATCGGATCCGTCATGGACCGGTTGAACGCCTGAATCATGGAAAAAGAACCGTCTCTCAATGATCCCTGGCTGGTCGCCGCATGGCCCGGAATGGGCGCGGTTGCCCTCAGCGCCGGCTACTATCTCATGGCCAAGCTCGGCATGCACTTGCTGGCCGAGTTTCCGGCGCGCGAGTTCTTCGACCTGGAGCGGGTGGAGGTGAAGGACGGCCTGATCCAGACCGGACGACTGCCGCGCAGCCGGCTTTTCCTCTGGCATGATCCCCGGAAACAGCACGACCTCATCGTGTTCATCGGCGAGGCGCAGCCGCCGGCCAAGGGCGGGGCGTTCTGCTCGCAGCTCATCGCCCATGCCGAGAGGCTCGGCGTGAGGCGGGTGTTCACCTTCGCCGCCATGGGCACGCAGATGCGCCCGGAACAGGATTCCCGCGTGTTCGGCGCGGCGATCGACCGCGAAACCCTGGCGGATTTCAAACACCGCAGCGTGCTGCCAATGGAAGAAGGCCACATCAGCGGGCTGAACGGAGTGCTGCTCGGAATCGCCGCTGAAAGAGGGATGCCCGGCGGCTGCCTGCTCGGCGAGATTCCCAGCGTTTTCTCGCAGTTTCCGTTTCCGAAAGCCTCGCACGAGGTGCTCAAGGTCTTCGCGGCGATGGCCGGGGTCACTCTCGATTTCAAGGAACTGCAAGCCCAGGCCAAGCAAGTGGAGCAGGGCCTCGCGGAATTTCTCCATCACTTGGAAAACTCCATCGAAAACCCGGAAGTGCAGGCTCTCAGACTGGAGACCCCGGAATCCGAAACCGAAACGGAAGAGGCGGTGTTCCGCCTGGGTTCACGCGACAAGCAGCGGCTCGAAGAGCTCTTTGAAACTGCGGCCAAGGACCGTTCGCAAGCCTATGCACTCAAGCAAGAACTGGATCGGCTCAAGGTCTTTCACGAATACGAAGACCGCTTCCTCGACCTGTTCAAGGAGCCCGACTGACCCTCACCCGTCCGCGACTCGATATAACAACCCGATTCATCCCGTTTAACGTTGTCGACCCGGTCGGGTCCATGCTCTCAATCCGCCATGCGCCGGTCGCTGCCCATCGTCGTCATCATCTTGCTGTTCGCCCTGATGGCGATGGTCATCTGGGTGTCGAACCGGCTCGATTTCCCGGTCAAACCGCCGCCAGCACCACCGACGAGGAGCGAAATCAAGCCTTCCCCGCCTGCGGAACCGACGGCGTCGGAATCCCTGCTCGCGGGTTATGGCGACCCGTCCACGCCGCCGATTGACGACCTGCGGAAAATCCACCGCGTGGCGATTGGCTATTTCTCGGTGATCAAGGAATCCGGTCGCTTTCCTATCGGCGGCAATGAGGACCTCTCCGCCGCGCTCCGAGGTGAGAATGCGAATCGCGAGGTATTTGTTTCCGCAAGCCACCCGGTTTATTCAAAAGAAGGCCTGCTTGTCGACCGTTGGGGCAGTCCGTTGATTGTCCACCCGGAAGCCTGGCGACAGCTGGAACTGCGCTCGGCGGGTCCCGACCGCGTTCCGTATAACGCGGACGACCTCATTCTCGGCCCTACGGGAAGCACCGCGCCAGACAAGTAACTCATTCATATTGAGTTAAATAGCCGAAACGATGATGAGGCTTGCGTGGTCGGTCCACACACGCCAAGCTTTCCCACTAATTATGAACGAACGACGCGTCGTCATCACCGGCATCGGCTGTATCACCCCACTTGGCAAGGACCTGACGACCACTTGGGACGGTCTCAAAGAGGGCCGCAGTGGCATCGGAACCATCACTCAATTCGATACGACGGCGTTCGATTGTAAAATCGGCGGCGAAGTGAAGGACTTCAATGCGGACGATTATTTCAACGTTCCCAAGGATGCCCGGCGCTCGGACCGCTACGTGCAACTCGCCGTCGCCGCTTCAAAAATGGCAATGGAGGACTGCGGCATCGACATTTCCACCATCGATTCGCGCCGCTTCGGCGTGATGGTCGGCAGCGGCATCGGCGGTCTCTCGACGCTCGAACGCGAGCATTCGACCTACATTGACCAAGGGGCCGAAGCGGGTTTCCGCGTTCACGATCCCGATGATGATTTCCAACATCGCCAGCGGCATCATTTCCATGGAATACGGTTTGCACGGACCTAACATGGTCATCGTCACCGCCTGCGCGACCTCGAACCACAACATCGGCGAAGCCTGGCGCATCATCAAATTCGGCGACGCGGACGCCTTCGTCTGCGGCGGCGCGGAAGCCGCGATCCTGCCGATGGGCTATGCCGGATTCAGCAGCATGAAGGCGCTGAGCACCCGCAACGATGATCCGGAAAAAGCCTCGCGCCCCTTCGATAAAAACCGCGACGGTTTTGTGATGGGCGAAGGTGCCGGCGTGGTCGTCATCGAGGAACTCGAACACGCCCTCAAGCGCGGCGCCCACATCTACGCCGAGCTCATCGGTTACGGCGTCAGCGCGGACGCCTATCATCTCAGCGCGCCGTCCCCCGATGGCAGCGGCCCGGCCTACGCCATCGGCATGGCGCTCAAGCACGGGAAAAAGAATCCGGAGGACGTGGACTATCTCAACGCCCACGCCACCTCCACCGGCCTCGGCGACGTCGCGGAAACGAAAGCGATCAAACTCGCGTTCGGCGACTACGCGACGAACGGGCTGATGGTCAGTTCCACCAAGTCGATGACCGGCCACATGCTCGGCGCGGCTGGCGGCGTGGAACTCATCGCGAGCATCATGGCCATCAAGGACGGCGTCATTCCGCCGACGATCAATGTGGAGGAACAAGACCCCGAGTGCGATCTGGACGTCGTTCCTAACATCGCCCGCGAAGTTCCCGTCAAGGTCGCGCTGAGCAACAGCTTCGGCTTCGGCGGTCACAACGCGTCGGTGCTCGTCAGCAAGTTCGAGTGAGCCCGCCCATGGAAAATCCGGTCTATCGGCAGGCAGGGGAGATCGCATTCGGCGATACCGATGCCAGCGGCTGGATGCACTTTCCGAACGTTTTCAGATACGTGGAAACGGCGGAGCACGCGTTTCTGCGCTCGCGGGGTGTGCTTGGTTTTCGATCGGAATGAAGGCGGCTGGCCGCGGGTGAAAGTGGCTTGTGATTACAAGCGGCCTTTTCAATGCGGGGATCGGTTCGAGGTGCTGCTAGGAATTTCGCGTATCGGGGCATCGTCGGTCACGTGGAATTTCGAGGTCCTCAACGCCGCCGGCGAAATCGCGGCTTTCGGCAGCATGACGAATGTGCGCGTGGATCACGAAGGACGGCCGAAATTGATTTCTGACGAGGAGCGTCAACAACTGGAGCGCGGAATTAAGTCCGCGCTCTGAATCATGGAACCCACCCCCGAAATCTCCGGCCGCGTCATCCTCGTCCCGACACCCATCGGCAACATGGGCGACATCACGCTCCGCGCCCTGGAAATCCTCCGCAGCGCGGACCGCATCGCCTGCGAGGACACCCGCCACTCCGGACAATTGTTAGCCCATCACGGGATTTCCGGAAAACCGCTCGTCTCGCTCCACGAACACAACGAAGCCCGCCGCGCACCGGATCTGATCGCCGCCGCCCGGGCCGGTGAAACCATCGCCGTCATCAGCGACGCGGGCATGCCTGGCATCTCGGATCCCGGCTATCGGCTGGTGCAAGCCTGCATTGAATCCGGCACACCGCTCGAAGTCCTGCCGGGACCGTCCGCCGTCATCACCGCGTTGATTGGTTCGGGATTTCCCTGCCACGCCTTCCGTTTCGGCGGGTTTCTATCCGTGAAGTCCGGCAAGCGCCGCAGCGCGCTCACCGCAGCGCTGGAGTCGGGCGAAACCGGCATTTTCTTCGAGTCGCCGCACCGGATTGTTTCGACGCTTGGAAATTCTAACGGAGGTGAATCCCCTCGCCCGCGCCTGCGTGGCACGCGAGTTGACGAAGAAATTCGAGACCTATCACCGCGGCACCGCGGCGGAGGTGCTGGCGCATTTCCAAGCGCATCCGCCGAAGGGGGAGATCGTGTTGCTGGTTCACGCGCCGGATTGAGACCCTTCGGACGGCGGGAACATGTTCCCGCTTTCCCACTGGCCGACATGTCGGCCAGTGGGAAAACTCCGACATGTCGGTGCAGTCCAGACAGGCGAAACCTTGCCGTCCTGGTCGATATAGACCGCAGTCACGGTTTCCTCTCCGGCGATGAACTCCGCGATCACTTCCGGCTCCAACAGCATCAGCGCGGTGGACCAGATTTCCGCGAGCGCGGCTTGAGGTGCGATCACCCAGACTCGGTCGCAGGATTGCGTCGGCATCGGCGTCGTCGCCGCCGGGGTGGATGATGTGGCTGCCTTGGATGCCGGTGCCGGACGCGCTCAGGGATTGGTTGAAAAGCGAGATGCGCATCGACTCCCGGTCACCGGTGAGTTCGACCGGCCACGCGTCCGGGCCGAAGGCGAGCAAGCGAACTCGCCCCGGCGGTTAGCAGCCCGCCTTCCGCGCCCCAGTCGAGGAGGATTTGCCTGAGCTGGTCGAGCGCGAAGCCCTTGCCGATGCCGCCGAGGTCGATCTCGCGGCCGGGTTCGTCACAGGTGACGGCGGCGATGTCCGGATGGATGGTGAGCCGGCCGAGCGAGCGGCGGAAGCTCGCCGTCATCGCCCGATTTCCGGTGCTCGATGCGGCGGCCGAGCGTGATGTCGAACAAGCCGCCGGTGCGGGTGTAGGCGTCCAGCGCGGCTAACAGGCACTGGTGGGTGGACTCGCTGATGTAGAGGGTTTCCCCGGCTGGCGAGGTGGTTGATGCGCGAGACGTCGCTGTCGTCGACGAAGCGGCTGAGGCGGGTTTCCAGGAAATCGAGGTGGTCGAAACACTCGCGGGCCATGTCCGCCGGCGAAGCGAGGCTTCGGCGGCGCGGATGCGCAGCTGGAAGGTGGTGTTCATCGCTTCGTGGGTGAAGAGATGGGATGGCGGTAGCGGGATCATTTTCCGTTGGTTCATCCATGAGTTCCAGATGTCGTTTCTCACGAACAAGCATCACCGGCACTCCGGCGCGCAGTCCGCGGGGCAGCGGGGTGTGGGTTTGCTTGGAGCTGGTTGAGGACGGCGGCTTCGCACGTTTCCGGCATGGCGAAGACCAGCGGCAGTTGGGTTAGATCGGCGGATGGGTTCCGGCCAGTAGCCGATTTTCCCGAAGGAGCGGAGATACCACGGCAGCGGCCAGTAGTCGGCACCGATCACGCCGATGGGCTCCAGCGTGCCGCCGGGCGCGATCTGTTGGAGTTGCTTGAGCCATGGCTCCAGCGTTCTCCATGTCGTTGCGGGTCGGGACGTAGGCGAAGGGGTTCCGGTCGTCCGATGCGAAGCGTCCGGTGACCTGCCGGGATTGCTGGAACTGCGTGACCAGCGCCACGCACGACTAGCAGGCAGAGCGCGGTTTTCGTCCATGGCCGGTGACTGGAAAATCCCAAGCACGCCGAATCCGGCGAGCAGGCAGACATGCGCCCACGGCAGGCAGGCGAGCCACGGCGTCTTGTAGGCGATGAGGCTGTAAATCGCGAAGTGCCCGACCGCGGCGTAGGCGATGAAGCGGATGATGAAGCGACCGTCTTGGCGGCGGAACGTGGAAACATAGCCTAGCAGCGCGAGGATCACCACCGGCGTTCCAAACCACCAGACGCCACCGGATTTGAACGGCAGGGCTAACAAATTGAAATACCACCCGAACGGTTTGTCATGCCCGTCCACGGTTTCATAAACAAAGAACGTGCGCACCGCGTCGATGGCTCCGCCGGGCTGGCGGAAGCCGTCGGTGTAGAAGAATCCGGAGACCACGGCGGCGGTGAGCAGCGAGGCGGCGACCGGAATCCGATAGTCCCGCCAGGCGGAAATCCACCACGCCCGATCGAGTTGTTTCCGGTTTTCCAACGCGATCAACACGGCGGCGCCCGATCCATGCGAGCATGCTGATGGCGAAACTCTCCTTGGTGGCGAACATCAGGCCGATGAACACGCCCGGGAATCCCGTAACGCGGCGCTCTTGTTAGCGAGACCAGCGCCAGCATCCCGAACAACACGAGCAGCGATTCGTGGATGAACATCCGGCTGTAATAAACGAACAGCGGCGAGGTCGCGAACAGCGCGGCGGCCAGCAGCATCGGGCCCGTCGCCGAAGCGCCTGCGCCACAGCAGCGGGACAAGTATCAGAAGCGTGCCGGCGACGGCGGTTAGGACACGTGGCGGAGTCTTGGTCATTTCCCGCCAGCGGTTCTCGCCGTTCAGTTTGCAGAGCGAACCGGCGAGGCTGCTGAGCGTGGGGCCGTGATAGTGGAACGGATCGAACCGATAGTCGCCGGACTCCATCCGGGCGGACGTGATGCGCGCGCCGGTGGCTTCGTCCGCATGGAACGGGCGCTGGGAAAGGTGCTCGAAGCGGAGGAATACCCCGGCTCCGATCACGGCGATCCAACAGGCGATGATGAGCGCGAATCTGGTCAAATGGTGAAATACGACGAAAGAAACGATTGGCCCGCAATGTTAATCTGGTGCATTCAAATCCATGCCCGTTTCCGCCGATGAAATCCTGCTGGTCACTCCCGTGTGGAATGATTCGTCGCGGCTGGCAGGCTTCGGAGCGGAGCTTGCGCAGGCACTCGCCGAATCGCCGCTACCGATCCGCTGGGTGATCGCGGACGATGGATCCGGCCCTGAACAACATCAGCCGCTCAAGGAGCTGACCGGCCGGTTTTCCGCCGTTTTCCCGCGGGTGCACCTCCATTTCGCCGCGCGGCACTATGGAAAAGGCTCGGTGGTTAGAGAGGCGTGGGCCTTGTCGCCGGACGCGGCTTGGCTCGCGTTTGTCGATGCGGACGGCAGTGTGGATCCGGCAGAGTTGCTGAGGCTCATCCAGACGGCGGTGGATTCCGGCACCTCGGCGCTGGGCATCCGCAAACGCACGGCGACGACCCGGCTGGAAGAAAGCCCGTGGCGCGGGCTGTTTCACCGGGGCTTTTTGCTGGCGGCTCATTTGATTCTGGGCCTGCGTTGCGAGGACCCGCAGTGCGGAGCGAAGGTGCTGCACGGCCCGGCTTACCGCCGCATCGCCGGGGGGCTGCGCGAGAACGGCCTGGCCTTCGACTCCGAGCTGTTATGCGCGCTCAAGAACGACGGAACCATGTGGCTGGAAGTGCCGGTGACGTGGGTGGAGAAAAAAGGCGGCAAGGTGTATCCGTTGCTCGACACCTGGAAAATGCTGGCCGCCTTGCTGCGCATCCGGAGCCGCCAGTCGGTGGCTTGAAGGATGGAGTTTTGGACGCTGGCCAAACGGGAATCCGCGTGTCAGGTTTTGCGCATGTTTAAGAAACCTTTTCTGCTTTTGCTCGCCTGCACACTGCCCCTTACCGCCCAGACTCCGCCGGCGGCGGAGCCGGACAAACCGGGGGATTCCGCCGGGCCGAACCGATTCTGGCAGGCGACGCTGGGCGGCGGGCATTTCATGGTCGCGCTGGACCGCATCACTTCGGTGAGCCGTCACAAATACGTGCTGGATGGCGCGGTGATCGTGGATGAAGTGACGGTGGATACCGTCGGCCAGGCGCTGGCCAGGTTCTATTACATCTCGCCGATCACGGATGCCGCGCCGGGCAACACGGCTTCCGAGGTGTCGGATCGTGCCCGCGAACTGGTGGAAAAGGCCGCCGACCGCGCCAGGACGGACGTGCAGGACATGGTGGTGAAAAAATACCCGGTGACCAGCCACGCGAAGACCATCGAATACCGGATTCTGTCAGAAGCGGAACTCACGTCACTTTACAACAGCGTCCGCAGTCTCCTGGGAAACCGGCCGCGGGCGGAAGTTTACCGGGAAGTAACTCACGGCTGGATTTCCACGACTGCGGAAACCTGCCCGGCCTGCGGAAGGGTCAGCACGATCGCCTGAAACCCGCGGTTTTGATTTTCCTCGGACGTGGGTGGTTTGGCTTCCGTGACGGACCAGGTTCCCGCTGCGCTGACCCGGCGGAGGGTGATCTGGCTGCCGTTTTTCCGGAGGATGACTCGGTCGCCTTCGACTTCGACCTTCGCATCGGTGAAGGCGCGCCAAACGACGGGTCCGTCGGGATTGGTGACTTCGTCGTTGAGTTTTACCGCGCCGGACCGGGTGTCGAAGGCCACGCTGCGCACGACTTTTTCCGCGGATCCGGTGTAGGCGGCGGAGAGGTCGAGGACGGCGGCGAGCGGATTTCCGGTGAGTTTTTGGGAAATGATCGGGCAGGGATTCGCCTTCGGATTCTGGAGTTTGCCGTTGATTTCAAGCGTGTTGTGCGAGCGGTTCTGAAGGCGGAAATAAGTCCAGCGCTTGCCGCCGAAGTAGCCTGGAAGGTTGTAGTTCTCTTTCCCGAGGTCGTGGATCCAGCGGACGCCGTGGGCATCGTAGACAAACGATCCGACATCCATGTGGCCGTGACTGGCGGCAGGGGTGCCGCCTTTGATGGCGAAAAACGCATCTTTGGGACTCCAACCGGTGCGGAAAGTGGCGACGGCCTGCTCGCCTTGGAAAACCGCGGCGAGCGGCAGCGCCTGATCCGCCGTCGGGGCTTGCGGCAGCCACAGCAGCGAGAGCGGGGAACAGTCGGGACGTTTGTCCTCGGCCATGGCACGGGTGAACAAATCGCGGACATGGCGTGCCTGGGTCGCGTCTTGGAAATGCTCCGCCAGCCAGCATTGGGCGGGCGATGGTTTTTCCATGCCGGATCCGCCATCCGCGAAGTTGAACGCGTAGCGGGTCGGGCTGGTGAGGTGCATGATCGAGTTGCCCGCCTTGTTCATCAGTGGATTGTCTGCGGAGCCACGGCCCAGCAGTCTGACTGGCGGCGAGCAGCATGACGTGGTAGTCGGTGCCATAGTGCCAATAGCCCGGACCTTCGGGATACATGCCGTCGGGAGCGTAAAATTCCGCACATTTCTCGACGAGCTTGAGCCCGCGGTCGAAGAGGTTTTCGGAAAGCCCATCGTCGTTTCCGGCGATGGCGGCGGCGGCCAGGGCGATGCCGGAGCCGCAGACTTGGGACCAGTTGTTGCCGGGCTTGGACCACCAGTTGCCCTTGTCATAGACGGCTTTGGCGGGCTTGAGGGCTTTTTCGATGATGGCCTTCTCACACATCGCGCGTTGGTCCGGGGTGAGAGTCGGGTAAAGCCAGTCGTAGCCGGCGGCGACGGCGGTGGCCATTTCCGCAGTGTCGAGGAAATGGCTGGGGTTCCAGTCTTTCAGGGCGCAGGCGGCGTCGAGCTCTGCAATGGCGCGCAGGCGGAATTTCTCCTCGCCGGACATGCGCCAGGCCCAGGCGGTGTGGAGGATATTGTGAAGCGCGAGGCGGGATTCGGCGAGCAGGCGCTTGCCGTCCGGAATGTCGTAGCGGCAGGTGCGGGCGGTCAGCACCTTGCCGGCCTCGGTCATGACGATGGCTTGCAGGTTGCTGGCAAGCGGGTCCTTTTCGATTTTCCCGCGGACTGCAGCTTCTGCGGATTTCGGGAACCAGAGTCTGGGATGGGGTTTCTCCGCCAAGTCACCCGCTGCCAAGACCAGAGTTGCCAGCCACATTCCACAAAATTTCCACATGTCCCGCATACGCCGATGAGTGTGGGGGCCTTGCATCGGAGAGACCCAAGCTTGAAATGCCCGGGATCCCGCCCTAGTTTCCGCCCCTTTATGAGCTCGTTCGAAACCAAAGTGCAGGAAGCCCTCGCGAATCCCAAAAACCAGGGGGAAATCCAGGATGCCGACGCCATGGGCACCGTCGGCTCGCCCGAATGCGGCGACATGCTGCGGATGTGGCTGAAATTCACCGAAAAGGACGGCAAGCGCGTGATCGACCGGGCGTCGTTCCAGGCGTTCGGCTGCCAGACGGCGATCGCCGTGGCGTCGATGGCCACCGAACTGCTGCGCGGAAAAACGGCGGACGAGGCGAAAAACCTCACCGTGCAGGAACTCACCGGTGATCTCGGTCCGCTGCCGCCGATGAAAATCCATTGCGGCCAGCTGGTGGAAGGCGCGCTGCGAAATGCCTTGGACAACGACGCTCCCGCAGAGCCGACGCCCGGAAACATGGCCCCAACCCTGGCGGCATCGCTTCACCGGCCGACTGCCGGCAAGCTCCGCATCGTGCCCGATCGACTGAGGCGGTGCGTTTTTATTTTCCGGCAGACGATAAAGATCCCGATCCGCCGTCGTTAGCTATTTTTCACACCCATTGATTCCGTGCTCGAACTCAAAGAAGTCAGTTTCACCATCCGCAAAGACGGCGAGGATGTTCCCCTGGTGGACCGCGTCTCGCTCACTGTCCCAAAAGGGCACTTCATGGCCATCGTCGGGCCCTCGGGTTGCGGAAAAACGACTTTGCTGAAGACCATCGCGGGCTTGAATCCGGAGTCCGCCGGCGCGCTCGTTCTGGGACTCGCGGGATTTGTCGAAAGAGGGCGATTTCTCACCGTCGGAAATCGGCTATGTGCCGCAGTTTTCGATCGCCTACGAACCGTTGACGGTGGACGAGTCGGTCGAAGCCGCCACCCGCCTGCGCGTCCGCTGCCGGGACACCGAGGAGCTCGACCACCGGATCGACCAAGTGCTGGAGGAAACCGGGTTGAGCCCGATCAGTGACCGGCAGGTGAAGGTGCTCTCCGGTGGCCAAAAACGACGTCTCGGGCTGGCGATGGAGCTGGTTTCGGATCCCAAGCTGCTGCTTTGCGACGAAGTGACGTCCGGCCTCGATCCGCGCTCGGAGCGGGAAATCGTGCGGCTGCTGCACGACTTGTCACGCAAGGACGGCCGGATCGTGCTGTCGGTGACACACTCGCTGGCGCACCTGGAATTGTATGATTCCATCCTCGTCCTGCACGAAGGGCGGGTGGCGTTCCACGGGCCGCCGGACCAGTTGACCCACTATTTTTCCGTAGCCGACACCGAGGAGGTCTATCCGCGGTTGGCGACGCAGCCGTCCGAGCGCTGGCACGATTCGTGGCAGAAACACCGCGAGTCCTACCAGCGGATGATCCGGAAAAACCGCTCGCGGCTCGTGGCCAGCGGCGAGCTCCACGTGCCGCCGGAACCCGCCACGCTGGAGGGCGCGGAGGCTGATTCCGGTCCGGAGGCGCCGGAGCTTGCCGGGGTTTTTCAGCCAGTTCGCGACGCTTGCTGTCCCGCCGTTGGCGGATTTTCTTCCGCGACCGGGGCCAGGTGTTCCTGCAACTCGCGATCATCGTTTGCTTTCCCATCCTCGTCACGATTTTCAGCGACAAGGCGTCCGGCAACATCCGCCGCTATTCCGACACGCGGCAAACCGACATTTTCGCGGAAATCCAGGAGCAGCAAAGCGTGCGCGCGGACCAGGCCAAGGTCGGTTCGGCGATTTCCGGGATCATCATGTTCCAGGTGGTCCTGCTCTCGCTGATGGGCTCGAACAACTCCGCGCGAGAAATCGCCGGTGAGCGACCGATTTATGAAAAGGAGAAATTCGGCGGACTGCGACCGTCGGCGTATCTCGCGTCGAAGGTGGCTTTCCTCTCCTGCCTGGTCATCGGGCAGTCGTTGTGGATGGCGTTTTTCGTGAATTTCTTCGGCACCTTCCGGGGGAATTTCATCGAGCATGCGGGCTTCCTGCTGCTGGTGAATGCGGCGATGACCGGCGATCTGCCTCGCCATTTCCTCGCTCATGCGGACGGCCGAGCAGGCGTCGCTGCTTTCGATCTATCTCGTGGGTTTCCAGCTTCCCCTGTCCGGCGCGGTGCTCGCGCTGCCGGAAAATATCGAGGCCTTCACCCGTCCGTTCATCTCGGCTTACTGGGCATGGTCCGGTTCCGTCGAGGCGCTGCAGACGCAGGTGCATGACGCCGTGAAATCGGTGATCGATACCAGCCTATCCGCACAGAGCGCCTGCCTTTACGCCCTCGGTGCGCACATCGGAGTGGCGCTCATCGCCGCCTGGGCCGGCGTCCGCAGACCTCAGTGGGACTAGGATGGTAGAAGCTGAAATCCGGAAAATCTGAAACGCTGAAATTAACCCAACCCCGGCTTTGCCCTCGATTTTTCCGATTTTCCTGCCATCTTGACGTTCGTTGAAGATCTTGTCTCCGCATTTCAGCTTCTCAGATTTTCAGATTCTACCCAAACCCCTATGGCCCGCCGCGCTAGCTCCCATCTCCATCCCGGAATCATCATCGGTGCCGTCGCCGCCATCGTGGTGGCGATCATCGCCGGCAAGTCGTTCATCGGCAAAAAATCCGCGACCTTTGGCGACGTGGCCAAGCTCAGCGTGAGCGAACTGCTCGACAACGGCAACAGCCTGCGCGGCAACGAGTATGTCATCGAGGGCCAGATCGAGGAAAAACTCCAATGGACCACCAACCGCGGCCAACTCGTCAGCGTGCGGGTGGAAAGCGGGTCCGACGACGAATTCGTCGGCATCGAGATTCCCCAGGAATTCAACAAGCTCAACATCGACACCAAGCAGAAATACGCCTTCCGCGTGAAATTCCGCCAAGGCGGCATTCCTGTGGCCACCGGTGTCAACCGCCTCTAACGTCACCTCTCTCTTTCCCATGAAAACCCGGCTTTTGCTCCCGTTTTGTCTCGCAGGTCTCGCCCACGGCCAGGTTTACACGCCGCCGGCCGAGAACAAACCCGCGCCCGCCTCGACGCCGAATGACAGCGCGCCGCCGGCCGAGAAAAAGCAACCGGCCGCCAGCCCGCTCGGCCAGGAAATCCCGCTGCTCGACCCGTCCGCCGAAACCATCACCGTCGGCGGCGTGGCCATCCCGCTCGGCGACAACCGCGTGCTCAAAGCCCGATTTGAAAAATACCTCAGCCAGCCGCCGGAGAGCGACGAGGCGGCGACCAAATATCGGGAAACCATCGCCGAGATCCTGGCGACCATTTCCCCCTTCAAAGCCGGCGGCCCCGACCTTTACGCCGCTTTCAAACAACTTCCCGGCGCTTCCGCCTACCCCGGCGACGCCAACCTCTGCGGTTCGCTCGCCGAGTCCATCTACATGGCGATGCTCGCCAAACAGGACGTGAACGGCCTGAAAAAACTCAACCTCTCCATCGAGGAGGAGAAAAAGTCGATCATCGCCGAAGGCGATTGGAAGGCCCGTCACGAGCGCGACATCGAGATAAACGATAGCAAGGACCCGAAGGCCAAGAGCAAGGCGCAGGGTGCCCAGAATCCCGGCTCTGGCACGAACTCCCTGAGGTATAAAGACACCCTCCGCCGCATTGCGGAAATCGAGGCGCTGAAAAAAGCCAACATCGTGCGCACCGAAGCCGGCACCCTGCGGACCAAGGCGCAATACCAAGTCAGCATGATCCAGTGGTTCGTTCAGCGACGCTACGAGCACGTGCTGATGGCCGCCCGCTTCTACAACCAGATTTGGAAAGACGGCGACGCCACCCTCCGCGTGGACAAGGACTCTGATGTTTCCAAGCTGTTTTCCGAATCCGTCGGAGTGAGTCCGACCGTCGGCTCCCTCGACTCGCTGTCCAACGAAGCGATCCGCGAGACCGGGAAATACATCGAGGCGTTCGACCTCATGCTCTCCCGCAACGAACTCCACAACGCGTCCCAGCGGCTGATGGAAGCCTACGCGCTCGGCGAATACCTCTCGCCGGTCGCCACCTTGTCGCTGGAGAAAAAGCGCCGCGTCGCCGAGTATGTCCGCGATTTGCACGAACTCTACGGCACGCTCCAAGCCCGCGACTACACCAAGACCATGGAGCTGGCCGACCGCCTGAAGGCCGCCGCCAAGGATTTCCCGTCGTCCAAGGTGGACAGCGCCATCGCCGGTTACACCCTCGCCTCGGACCTCGCGATCGAAGAGGCCAAGGCCCACCTGCTCGCCAAGGAAAGCGACAAGGCCGCCGAGAAAATCAAGGCCGCCGCCGAGATCTGGCCGACCAATCCGAAGCTCAAGGAATTCCGCACGCTGGTCAGCGCTTCGAGTGGCCTGGTGGTCGCGCGCAATGATTTCGACCGCTTGCTGAGCGAAGGAAACTTCCGCGAAATTGCCCGCCGCCAGTATGAAATCGCCCCGGTCATCCAAGGCGATGCGACCCGCGAAGACGCCTTCAAGCAGATCATGACCAATCTCAAGAAGATCGAAATCGCCCTCGAAAAGGCGTCGGAATTCAGCAAGAGCGGTCAGAACTACGCCGCTTGGGAGCAACTTGCCGCGCTGCGCGAGCAATTTCCGGACGATCCGAAACTCGGCCGAGAGCTGGAGTTGCTCGCCCCGAAAGTCGCCGATTTCACCCTCGCCCTCGACAAGGCCACCCAGTTCGAAAAGCGCAACCCGAAGCAAATCGGTTCCGCGCTCTCGTGGTATCTCAAGGCGCGCAGCATCTATCCGCAAAGCGACCTCGCCGACGCCGGTGCCAAACGCCTCGCCAACGAAATCCTACCAGGTGACGACAGCACCTCCACGATTTCGACTTCCGAGAAGGAAGATTGATCACCCGTGACACAGGCATTCCTGCCTGTTCTTCGCTCTCCCTTGTGAGGCAGGCATTCCCGCCTGTTCTTCCTGTCACGCGAAATCCTCCCAAATTCCGATTTGATTTTTTCCCGGCAGCGTTCACAAGCTCCGGGCATGGCGAAGGCGAAGGATGAAAACCGGGTGGTGGTGAAGGTGTTTCTGTATGGGATCCAACCGCAGATCTGGCGGCGGTTTTCCATTTCCTCGGAAATCACCTTCATCCAGTTCAGCGACGCCCTGCAATCCGTGATGGGCTGGGACAACAAGAGCCCGCACGAATTCCGCCATGGCAAGGGCAAGCGCCTTGTCGACGTGATCGGACCGATCGGACTCGAAGACCAAACCGCCGGCGAGTTCCAGGACGAGGCGGTGCTGACCGTGAAGGAATTCCTCGGAAAACGCCGGCTGCCGATCCGCATCCTTTACCGCTACGACTTCGCGGACGAGTGGATCCACGAGATCGTCTTCGAAAAATGGACCGCCGGCGAAGGCGGCCCGGAAGTGCTCGAAGGCGCACGCGCCTGTCCGCCGGAGGATTTCGGCGGCACCTTCCAATACATGCAGGCGCTACACGGCGAAATCGAATGGGCGCATCCGGGATATGATCCAGAGGCGTTTGATCCGAAGTTGGTGAGCTTCGAGCAGAAGAAGGCGGTGAAGAAGCGGAAGTGATAAGGGTATGGAGCGCTGACTTTAGTCGGCAAGTCTTCTTGCAACGGGTGCATCGGGCCGGCTGAAGCCGGTACTCCGTGAGAAGAACCACCATCATTCATTCAGCAACCGGATCCCGTTCTTCTCAATGGCGATCCTGCCCTTTTTAAACAACGCCCCAGTCGCTTGTTTGAAAGTGCGCTTGCTGACCCCCAACTCGTCGTTGATCTCCGCCGCCGGGCTGTGGTCGCCGATGGACCAGAAACCACCACGGGCTTCGAGCTCTTTCAAAATCTGGCCTTCGAGGTCATCGACTTTCGCCCGGCCGGCGGGGTGCAGGCTGACGTTGATTTTCCCGTCGGGACGGACGGCGGTGATGTAGCCTTTGAGCGCCTCGCCGGGCTGGAGCGGTTGGAAAACCTCGTTGGCGAAAAGCAGACCGCTGTGGGTGCCGTTGATGATGGCTTTGTAACCGAGATCGGTTTTTCCGAAAATGATGAGATCCACTTCCTGCTCCAGCCGGAAGTCGGGCGGCGTCAGATCCATGTGTCGCG
The DNA here is from genome assembly GCA_963841745.1 of uncultured Verrucomicrobiae bacterium. Classification (GTDB taxonomy): domain Bacteria; phylum Verrucomicrobiota; class Verrucomicrobiia; order Verrucomicrobiales; family Akkermansiaceae; genus Luteolibacter. The sequence goes on from CAWJDV010000001.1 coordinate 29,494, forward strand.
CGATGCGGGTAGTGGCGATGACGCGGTGCGTTTGCTCGTCCACGTGGACGTGGACGATGTAGTTTTTCCCCACATCCATCCGGACTTTTTGCTCGCGGAACGGGACCAGCAAGTCCTTGGGCAGCCCCCAGTCGAGAAACGCGCCGACGCCGGTCACCGCCACGCATTTCAAGCGGCCGAACTGGCCGGGCATCACTTTGGGCGACTGGAGCGTGGCGACGGGGCGGTCCTCGGAATCATTGTAGAGAAAGACATCGAGGAATTCGCCGATGCTGCTGCCCCGCGGAATTTCGCGGTGTGGCAGCAGGATTTCTCCCAGATCGCCGCCGTCGAGAAACAGCCCGAAGGATTTCTCGTGGAGGATTTGAAGGGATGCGCGTTCGCCGATTTTCGCCATGGCGGGACGATGGACTTCCACCGCCCGGGAGTCGATGGCGATCTGTGCGTCAGGAATGGTAGCACCGCATCACCCGCGGCGTGATGCCGGTGAAAATCTCCCAGACGATGGTATCCGCCTTCTCCGCGATTTCCGCCACCGGGATGTGCGGGCCGAAGATTTCCACCTCGTCGCCCTCGATCACGTCCTCCGCCCCGGTCACGTCCACCATCAACTGATCCATGGTCACCCGCCCGAGAATCGGCAGTCGGCGGCCGCGGATCCACACGTCCGCGCCTTTTCCCGAGACCTGCCGCGGGTAGCCGTCGCCGTAGCCGATGCCGACGGTGGCGACACGCGTGGGCCTAGTGGTGACGAATTGCCGCCCGTAGGAAACTCCATGCCCGGCAGGCAGCGTGCGGACTAAGGTCACTCGCGATTTCAGACTCATCACGGTGACGAGTTTTTCCTGGAAGCCTGACAGCGGCGAGACGCCATAAAGCATCAGTCCCGGCCGCGAAAGATTGCAGCAACCTTGCTGATAGCCTAGCAATCCCGCGCTGTTGGAAAGATGCCGCCACTTGAACCGCGACTCACCGCCCAGGTCGCGGATGATCGCATGAAACCGCGCGAACTGCCGCAAGGTGAACTCCTCATCCTCGTCCGCCGACGGCAAATGCGAGCCGACGCCTTCGATCTCCAGATGCTCCATGCGCTCCAGTTGCGCCAGTTTTTCCGGCAGATTTTCCGCTACGAATCCCCCCCGCCCCATGCCGGTGTCCACCGCGAGATGCACCTTGAGCCGCACGCCCCGCGCGGCGGCAAGGTGGTTGAAGTGCTCCGCCTCCACGATCGAGGAAATGCACGGCGTCCAGTTGCGGGCGACGATTTCCTCGCGTTCCTCGGCCCAGGTCGCGCCGAGCAGATAGATCCGCGTCTCCACCCCGGCGTTCCGGACGCGGCGGGCCTCGCCGACATTGGCCACGCCAAAGAACGCGATGTCTTCAGCTGCCAGCGCTTTCGCGATTTCCTCCAGCCCGTGGCCGTAAGCGCCCGCCTTCACCACCGCCATCATCCCGTCGCCGCCACACACCTCGCGGGCGACGGCGAGATTCCGCTTCAAAGCGCCAAGATCGATCTCCGCCCAGGCGCGCGGCGGGGAAACTGGGAAATTTTCGTTCACGCCGCTGAGGCTAGGCATCCTCGCCCGGCTGGCAAGGATTGTGGAGACTCCAGTTCCTACTCCGACGAGGTCTCATCCTGACGGAACCAGCCGCGCGTCCGCTGGCAGACACGGACAAGAAAAAGCATCAACGGCACCTCGATGAGCACGCCGACGACGGTGGCGAGCGCGGCCCCGGAGCTCAGACCGAAAAGCATGACAGCGGTGGCGATGGCGACTTCGAAGTGGTTCGACGCGCCGATCATCGCGGACGGCGCGGCGTCCTCGTAGGAAAATTTCAGCAACTTGCCCGCGGCGTAGGTGATGGCGAAAATGAGCAGCGTCTGAAGCGCCAGCGGGATCGCGATCCAGAGAATGGTGAGTGGATTGGCGAGGATGGTCTCTCCCTTGAAGCTGAATAACAGAACCAGAGTGGCGAGCAGGGCGAGGATGGAAACCGGCGTGAGAAAATGCAGGAATTTCCCGGCGAACCACTCCGGCCCCTTGGTTTTCATGATCCAGACCCGCGAGAAATAACCCGCCACCAGCGGCAGCGCCACGTAGATGCCGACGGAGAGCAACAGCGCCTCCCACGGCACCGGCATCCGGTTCACGCCTAACAACCATCCGCCGAGCAGGCCGTAGAGAAAGAGCATGGTCAGCGAGTTGACCGCCACCATGACCAGCGTGTGGCCTTGGTTTCCCTTGGCCAGATAGCTCCACACCAGCACCATCGCGGTGCAGGGCGCGATACCTAGCAGGATTGCTCCGGAAATATAGGAGCGGTAAAGTTCCACCGTGGTGCCGTCCTTGATCACCTCCGTGCCGGGCAGGAAATCCTTGAAAAAACCGCCGAGAAACAAGGTGGCGATGCCGAGCATGGTGAAGGGCTTGATGCCCCAGTTCACGATGAGCGTGAGCAGCACCGGCTTGGGATTCCGCCCGGCTTTAACCACCTCGCCGAAGTCGATTTTCACCATGATGGGATACATCATGAAAAACAGGCAGATGGCGATGGGGATGGAGACGACCGGCGCACCATCGACGAAGATGGACATGCCATCCAAGGTTTTCGCGAGGTCCGGTGCGAGTTTCCCAAGGCCGATTCCCGCTAGAATGCATAGCCCCACCCACAGGGTCAAATGACGCTCGAAGAAGTTCATCGGTGCGGTTTGCTGCTATTATTCATGATGTCGTGGATGGGTTGGAAACCGGCCGGCGCGGGAGGGCGAACGAAATGCCGAATGTCAGGATCAAGAACCCGGCGGAAGCGGCGAGGCAGGCAATTAGACCGCCGGTGGTGCCGTGGCGGATTCCGATCTGGTAGAGCCAACCGGATAGAACGGTCCCGGCGAGACGACCGCAGGCGTTGGCCATGTAATAGATGCCAACGTTGAGCGCGACCTTGTCACGATCCGTGTAGGCGAGGATGAGGTAGGAATGGACGGCGGAATTCAGGGCGAAAACGATGCCGAAGAGGATCAGTCCGGCGACCACGACGATGGCCGGGCTGTGATTTCCATACAGCGCCGCCGCCATGCCCGCCGGGACGAGCGCCAGCACCAACGCGAGCGTGGTCGCGGTGGCACCGGTCGGGTCGGACTTGCCGCGCAGGATCATCGGTGCGCCTGCTTGGACCGCGCCGTAGCCGATCACCCACAGCGCCATGAAGCCGCCGGCCTGCCAATACTGCCAGCCGAGCACGGAGGAAAGGAACACCGGCAGCGCGACGACAAACCAAACGTCCCGCGCGCCGAACAGGAACATCCGGGCGACTGATAGAACATTCACCGGCCGGTTGCGGGAGATCAGATGGCGGAACCTGGTCTTCTTGCTCCCCTCGCCCAGACCGCCACGCAGGAAAATGGTTGTGACTAACAATGCGACCGCCACCACCGCGGCGATGATCCAGACGGAGGATTGAAATCCAATCCATGAGAGCAACACGCTGCCGAGGAAAAACCCGACACCCTTGAGCGCGTTCTTGCTGCCGGTGAGCAGCGCGACCCAACGGTAGAGCCGGCCCTCGCCGTCACCCGCGACGAGTTTCACCGCGCTCTTGCTACTCATTTTCGTGAGGTCCTTCGCGATGCCCGAGAGCGCCTGGGACGCCATGACGTAGGCAACCGTGAGCAGGGCCGGAGGCATCAGCGCGAGCATCGCAAGCGCGACGAGTTGGGTGCCGAGCCCCATGAACAGACGTGCTTTTCAATCCAAACCGCGCGGCAAGATAGCCGCCGCAGAGATTGGTGATCACTCCGAAGAGCTCATAAAACAAAAACAGGGAGGCAACCTGGAAGGCGTTGTAGCCGAGTTGATAGAAATAAAACAGCACCAGCATCCGGATCGCCCCGTCCGCCAACGTGTCCGCCCAGTAGGCGAGCGTGACAACCGCATAATTGCGGACGGACGGACTCGCCGCGGTCATAAGGATGCGGCGACTTTCCGTGCGAGTTCGGCGTAGCGGCTGGCATAGCCCCACTCGTTGTCATACCAGGCGAGAATTTTCACCTGCGTCCCGTTGGTAACCATGGTCGAGGGCCCGTCGATGATCGAGGACCGCGGGTCGTCCTTGTAGTCCACGGACACCAGCGGGCGGGTTTCGTAGCCAAGAATCCCCATGAGCGGCCCGTCCGCAGCGGCTTTGAGCAGGGTGTTCACTTCCTCCACGGTGGTTTCCCGTGAGACTTCGAACACGCAGTCGGTGAGTGACGCGTTCAACAGCGGGACACGCACGGCCACGCCATCGAGTTTCCCTAGCAGCTCTGGGAAAATCATGCCGATGGCGGTGGCCGATCCGGTCGAGGTCGGGATCAGCGACAGGCTGGACGCCCGCGCGCGGCGCAGATCCTTGTGCGGGGTGTCGAGGATCGACTGGGTGTTGGTCATGTCATGGATGGTGGTGATCATGCCATGTTTGATGCCGATGCCTTCGTGGATGGTTTTCACCACCGGCGCGAGGCAGTTGGTGGTACAGGAAGCGGCCGTTAGGAGATGGTGTTTGCCCGCTTCGTAGAGATGGTCGTTCACGCCCATCACGATGTTCAGCGCGCCGGATTTCACCGGTGCGGCGACGATGACTTTTTTCACGCCCGCTTTGAAATAAACGTCGAGTTGCTCCGGCGTGCGAAATTTCCCGCTGGCCTCGAGCACGATGTCCACTCCGAGATCGCCCCAAGGGACCTTGGAAAAATCCTTCTCACTGCTGTGGCCGAGGGTTCTGCCCGCGATGGTCACCTGCTCCGCCGTGCCCGAGATATCGCGGCTCCAGCGGCCGTGGACCGAGTCGAACTCGATGAGGTGCGCGGAGACGATGCCGTCGCCGCCGGTCTCGTTGAGGTGGACGAATTCGATTTCCGGAAAGTCCCAGCCCGCGCGAAGAGCGAGCCGTCCCATGCGGCCGAAGCCGTTGATGCCGATGCGTATTGCCATGTTTGTTGGGTGATGTGTTTTTTATTGAAATCAGCAACCGCCCGAGCCGCAGCACGGAGCCTTGCCGGCGATGGCGGGGAGGCGCAGGTCGGGCAGACCGCAGAGCTCCATGGCCAGGCATTCGGTGTGTTTGTGGGCGAGTTTCAGGATCACGGCCTCGTCAGTGAGCTCGTGGCCCACGATGGTGTATTGTGAGATGACCTTGTCCTCGTATTCGATTTCCACCGGGATGGATTCGTCCGGCAGATAGGCTTTCCCCTTTTCAAGAATCATCGCCATTTTTCCGGTTTCGATGCGGTGTTGGTAATCCTCGCCGACCCAGACCTGGAGTTGGCACGTGATCGATTCGCGGAGTTTCCCGCCGCAGTCGAGGAAGGTCTTCTGCACGCGGCCGACTTCGGTGACGTGGAAGGAAACGGGCACCGCGTTGCCGTCGGGCAGGGCGATGCGGAAATGACGGTCGGAGTGCTCGGTGAGCAGGGATTTGAGTTCGGTGAGGTTCATGGTTTTGCGCGTTTTCTAGCGGACAATGTCTTCGGACCGGGGCAGCAGCTGCCTTCGCGCTCGCTGAGCCGCAGGGCGGCCTTCCCGGCGTCCCCGCTCCATTCGTCCTCGTCCGTGCCCGTGAAGAATTTCTCCATCGTCTCCAACAGCTTGAGATACTTCGCATCGATGCGGAAATAGGTCCATTTCTCGCATTTCTCGCTTTCGAGCAGACCCGCCTTCCGGATGACCTGCACGTGACTGGAAACCGAGGACTGGGGCATGTTCAGGATGTCCGCCAGTTCGCAGACACAGAGGGCGTCCCGCATCACCAGCCGCACGATGCGCCAGCGGGTGGGATCGGCGAGAGCCCGGGTGAAGTTGACGAGATTTGTCATGACGACAAACATCGTAACGACATTTCAAGCGGTGTAAACCGGTTTTTTCCCGGGCCACGCGATTATCTCCCAGGAATCAAATAGAACAACCCTCCCCGCGTCACGCGAGGAGGGTTGCTACAGGATCATCTGACGCCCTTACCGAGGGCGAAGATTTATTTCACCATCTTGAGCCGGCCGAAGAGTTTGCCTCCAACGGGCTTTGGAACGGTCACCACGACTCCGTCCGTAATGGCACCGCCGGGAGTGACCACGACGGTGGCCGGGCCGACCGTGCCGCTAGTCGCCACCGGCACGTCCGTCCAACCGGAAAGGTCGCTGCCGTATTGGAACGTCGCCGGAGCCACGGTCACCGAGTCATCACGGCGGGTGAAGGAAAACACAAAGTTCGCACCGGAAGCATCGAGCAACGGGGCAATCGACTGACTGGAGACGCTTGGATTTCCATTCAACACGAATTCCTCAAGGTTGCTGAATCCATCGTTGTCGAAGTCTGTCTCGGGAAGCTTGTCAGTCGGAGTCACAAGAAGCGGGAAGCCGCCGATCCATGTGTCAAAAGCATTGCCGGGCGTGGAGCTCTGGGCCGTGATCGATCCGTTGCTACCGATGGAGATGGTAGTTTCATACGATCCGGTTCCGACCGTGCCCGTAGGAGATGCTCCGGTGGTGTAGGCCAGGATCCGCTGGACATCGACATGGGTGGCGGATCCACCCTTACCGAAATTCTGTTGGATACCTCCATTGAAGATTCCAAACGCTCCGCCCGGTGTTGGATTGTAGGTGGTCCAGCCATTATTCCATTCCAAGGGCTGGGTCGTTTGGTCCACGTTGGCGGAATTGTCCGCATTCGCAGTGAGGGTGACCACCATCTGTTCCATTCCGCTGAACGTGTTTCCGGCTGAGCGCAAGGCCGTGGAGGTGTAACCGGTCCAAGCAAGTGACTGCCCCGGAGCGGTCGCGGCCTGCGAAACATAGATGGTCGCGCTTGGGTCGCCGCTCACGGGTCCCTGACCACCGATTCCGGAGTTTTGAGCGAAGTTGAGATTGCCGAAGGCTCCGAAATAGAGATCCGTCCGGGAATACCAGTTGCTACCATAGGCTGCTGAAAGCGTGGAGGCGATATTGCCAAGAACTCCGAGATTGCCATTGTCGCGGTGATTGATAGCAGGCCCGAGGTTGAAGAATACGTTGGTGCTGGTCCCCTGCCCTCCGGTTGCTTGAAAGCCAAGAATCAGGTCACCGTTGGTGAAGGCGAATGGAGCGGCGGACAATGGAGCGGAGACTCCAAAGCAGGCCGCGATGGAGAACGTGAGAATACGGATAGGTGTCTTCATGGATTGTGATGTGTGTGTGTTTGTTTTGTTGATGAGTGATGAGTAATTTCATGTGGCGTGAGTATGGGAGAGCTTTCCCAAGGATCATCTGGCCAGCCCAAGGTGAAAGGCTTGGATGTGATGTTCCATCCACGCGTGTTGTCCGTATTTTCTACGGAACTCGGCATCGCTGGAACGAATGGCTGCGTGGCGGGATGCGGTCTCCATTGCGGGTGTGACTGCCTGCTGGCCCGCCGCCTGGACTGTGGTTAGAAGAGCCTCTGCCATGGGCTGGATTTCCTCCTGTTGACGTCTGGTCAGATAGAGTGAGTCCGGTATTTGCACCCATGCCGCGGGAACCTGCGGTGTCATCGGCTCGGATGCCTTGGGAATTGGTGGTGGGGACTTCGGCACATTGACCGGCATTGACTGCGACGCACGGTCCTGTCCGGCGTTTGTCTGGCGGGCCGATTTCTTGAATATGATTTCCTCTTGCTTGCGATCCGGCGGATACGGGTATTTCTGGCGGATGAGTGAGGACTCGAAGTTGAGTTGTGCCCGACGGCTGGAGAAGGTCTCCCGGGCACCGGTATCGGCTCGCACGGACGAATCCGTCGGCGCAGCAGTGAAGCCCGGCTCTTGGTGAGTATTCAACGGATCAAAAGATTCCGATCCCGCGTCAAAACGACTTTCCGACCGGATGAACGCGGAGCTCTGACTAGCAGCCGGGAGTTCCGGAGTCAGGGGCACCCGATCCGTCCACAGCCACGCGAGCACGGCGGCAGTTGCGGCTGTCCCGATCAGTAAATTCGTCTTGAACATGGTATAGGCTGAATTGACTCAGGCACCGGACATCGAGAATCCGGCACCTGAGTCGTGAACGGCTTCCCCGCCCGGGTTAGAGGGCGGGGAAGCTATACCCGTTAGTTTGGAAGAACGACGCCGCCGTCTCCATTGAAGCGGGTGACGGTCATGGAGCTCGTGGCGATGCCGGCGTTGCCGAGGTTGGCTGGAAGGCCGATGTTCGTCCGGAGCGTCGTGTCAAAGGCGGTCTCCTCGGTCGTCAGGCTCGGCTTGGTGTAAAGCTGCTGGTAGCCCCAGAGCGTATACGCGCCGCTCTGCACGTTGGCGACGGTGTAGCGGACACCATTGTAGGTCATTGGCACGGCGAGCGCGGGATTGGATGCTCCTGTCGCTTCGACGTAGCCCGTGGCGGTGACCGCGTCACTGACGGTGAGGTAGCTGACGAACACCGCGTCAACGGGGCTGCCACCGAATTTAAGGGCCGTACGGTCGATTCCGAGCACTGCGGCAACACCCGAGTTGCTAGACTGGCCGCCGCCAAGGTTTGCTGATGAATACTGGCTGATTTCACCAAACGTCGCTCCAGCGGTGGTGACCGCATTGAACTGCACGACAGGGCGGAACGCGCCGTATCCGGTTTCCGACAGAATCGTCGCGCGGGTGCCGGAACCATTGCTCCGACCGGTGGCAAGAAGCGTGGTGCCAGTTGGAAGTCCCAGGAATCCGGAATCAACCTGGCCGAGAGACCAAAGGGCCTCGTGGAACTGGTCGGTCATGTTCGTGATGCCGGCCGGGGCGCCTTTGCCCGCGACAAACATGAAGGGAACCACGCCGACCGGACCACCACCCAGAGTCGCTGTGGGACGCTGTGAGAGGGTTTTCTCCACATCGGAGAACGACCATCCGGCTTTGCCGATTTCGGTGTTTCCAGCGACGGTCAGTCCGGTTAGAGCCCCGGTGCCGGTAGTGGTCATCGTCGTGTCGGTCTTCAGGAAGTACAGGTCGTTCTGGTCTGCAAGATCGAGGATGCCTTGGGTGGAACCGCTGAAGGTGGCGCGGACGATGTATTCAGTGCCACCGGAAAAGCCACGGTAAATGCGGAGGTTCGAGTTACCGGTGCCGCCGGGGAGGGCGATGTCGGTCCGGGCGCGCTGTGCAACACCGTCACCACCCAGTGCGGCGATGATGGCACCGTGGGCAGCATCACGGAAGGCGGTCGCGCCCGTGATGTTGATAATGGTCTGCGCTTGCAGGGAATTGGCTCCGAGCAAGGCGAGAGCTGCGAATACGAATTGTGTCTTCAGTTTCATGGTATTGTTATGTTTGGTTCTAAGTGATGGATGGACGTGGTTGATCGGATGATTGGTTCGAGCATGTCATGCCGAACGGCGGCGGCGCATGATGAAGGACAAACCCGCGATCATCGCGATCGCGAAGGAGGATGGCTCCGGCACTGCGGTGATGCTTCCGTCCCTGCCGATTGCGAAGGTGGTTTCAATGGCACCGGTTCCGGGAGTTCCCGTCGGATTTGCGCCGGCGGTGGTTGAGAGGATGCGCTGGAGATCGATGTAAGTCACATCGTCCGGCTCACCGAAATTCTGCTGGATTCCTCCGCCGAAGATATTGAAGGCGCCGACAGGCGGGTTGTTGGCGGACCAACCGTTGGCCCAAGCGGTGGGATTGGCGGCCTGCGTGAGAATCGCAGCACCATCGGTTTCGTTGTTCAGCGTGCTGACCATGCCTTCCATGCCGGAGAAGGTAGTTCCGGCGGATCCGAGGGAGCTGGAGGTCAGGCCGGTCCAGGGAAGCGAGCCGCCGATGGTTGCCGCGTCACGGGATACGTAAGTGGTGCGGGATGGATCACCATCAAGGGCACCCGTACTGCCGATTCCAGTGTTAGGATTGGAGTTCAGGTTTCCGTAGATACCGAACAGCACGTCGCTGCGATCAAACCAGCCGGCACCGTATGCGAGGGTGAGGGTGGCTCCGATGTTGCCGATTTGCGTTTGACCGGTGGTTCCGAAGGGGTTGTTCCCTGCGGCGTTGTCCCGGTGATAGACACCGGACCCAAGGTTGAAGAACACGTTGGTGAACTGTCCTGTTCCTCCGGTGGCCTGGAAGCCGAGGATCAGGTCACCTTGGGTGAAGGTGAATGCCCCCATGGCGGAGGAAGCGGCCATTGCCATTCCCATGCCGAGCAGGAGCGTGAATCTGAGTGTGGATTTCATTTGATTGTGTTTGGTAGTATCAAAACACCACCCGGGGGTTTCCGGAGGGACCAGCGGTGAAGTTTGCCGCAGGCAGGGGGGGTTGTAGGAAGTGCCCGGCACTATCCGAAGGGAAAGTGAGTTACACTGCTGTCACATTTGCAATTAACTCATTTTCATTTGGTTACAGGACACCCAGGGTCTTTGATCCCGTGTTTTTCACGAAACTTGCGGATGCCTTCCTCGGCGGATGCCTTCTGCCGGATAGAACTTCCGTTCTCCCAGTCCGCGAGCATTGTTTTCGCAGTGATCTCCCCTTGGCTGGCAGCGAGCACGAGCCATTGATAGGATTCCACCACATCCGCATCCCGGGATACCGCGGAGTCGGATCATCCGGGCAAGATTGCTTTGAGCCTTGGGGTGGTTTTGCTCCGCTGCCTGGCGGTAACCAGTACATCGCGTCGGTGTGGCTGACGGCAGTCCCCTGGCCGAATTCGAACATCGTTCCAAGAACGTTCCGAGCATCGCTATTCCCGGCAACGGCCGTCGCTTTGACATGGGGAAGGGCCTTCGGATAGTCCACCGGAACTCCCTCCGCACCGAAGTAATAGAGATCGCCCAGCCGCCGATGTGCCTCGATCGAGCCATTTTCACCGGCCTTCACAAGCAGGCCGACGGCAGCGGCCACATCGCGCGGAGTTCCAGAACCATTCAACAACATGATCCCAAGGTTAAGCTGGGCGGAGGCAATCCCCGCATCGGCAGCCCGGCGGATCAGCGCCACTGCCCGCTGTTCGTCCTTCGGCCCGCCCAATCCCGCCGCAAGCATGTAGCCGAGCATTCCCGATGCTTTCACGTGCCCGGCTTCCACTGCCTGTTCGAAATTGCGACGCGCACCGGCGTGATCCCGCATGGAGGGCTCGCCGCTCAGCAGCGTCTGCCCCTTGACGAATACAGCCTCGGAATCCCCGTCCTGTGTAACCTGCCCGATGACCGATCCCAACAGGAACAATGAAACAACCGGCTGCGTGAACAATCTTGCAAATGACATCGGATAGAAATCCATGCGATCGAGTGGTTGCTTTCTTCCTTCTTCAAGGCGCAGGTGAAACGGATTCCGCGGACTGTCCGTTCGCATCCTCATCCTCTTCTTCAGGCGCCGGTCCGTCGCCATAGCCGATGACTTCGACGCTGATGATCGAGAGCGGTTCCTCTGCCGGCTTTTCCTCGGCAGCCGTTTGTCTTGCTTCCGTGTTCGCCATCGCGGCGGTCGAGGAGGCCGCTGCATTTGAAGCGCTGGTCACCGTGCTGACACTCGGCGCACTGACAGCACCTGACGGAGCACCGGTGCTGGTACCGCCGGCGCTGATGTTTCCGGCGTTGACGACTGTCAATGCGGCAAGATTGATATTGCCGCTCACCCGGATACCGGCGTCACCGGCGTCGATGATCCCGGCAGGGGCGATCAGATCGACGTCTCCGGGAGCCACGCCTTCAACCGTTGCCAGGACGCCGATGCCACCACCCGTCGCAAGTCCGGCAAGGTCGGTCTCCACCGAGGCACTCTGCGGATCGATGACGACCCGCGTGGGCGGGGCGGCGGAAACCGTCCGCGACGAAGTTCCCGCAGCGATGTCTCCCTTGGAGGACCAGATGATCACATCACCGCCCTTGAGGGTGAAAATGCGGCCAATTCCGATGTCCACGCTGCTGGTCGGTGAAGACGGAGATGTCACCACCGGATTCGGTAACGATTCCAGGAGGAGTCAGCGGGTTGCCGATCGTGGTTTCAGCCATGGTCAGGCCACCGCCCGGCGCGAAAATACTGATATTTCCGCCACTGCGGGTGCGGATGTCACGGCCTTGCGTCAGGATCTCGCCCGCCCAGCTGACGGTCGCGGGAAGAGCGCCTTCACGGCGGCGAATCCGCTTTCGTAACTCTGATATCCCGGGCTGTCAGGATCATTGAAGCCGCGCCCGGTGTCACGGAGTGCCAGATAGAAGACCTCAAGTGCCAGACGGGCTTGCTCCTCATCGGCCTGACTATCAAAATCCGCTCCTGGAGCGATCTCATTCAGATATTCCCGACCTGCGGGCGTGCGGACGAAACCGGCAATGAAGCCATCAACATCAAGCTGGCTCAGCGCGAGCGACGCCGCGGGACCGAGGCCCGCGCCCACCACGAGATCGGCTCCTGTGGCGGTCAGAAATGGATTTCGCAGATTGCCGATCGAGGTGATGCCGGCGCCAGTTCCGTCTGCCAGATTCGAGCCGATGCCAAGGTCAAGGTCACGCCCGGCAAGGACTTGAAGGGTACCTGGTCCGGAGATCTGAATGTCTCCTGGCAGATTGCCCTGACCGACTGATAGAACATTGCCAGGTGTGAGTGAAGCCACGCGCGAGCGGACTGGCGGAATCAAATGCGGTGATGTTCCTCCCGCGGTGATCACGGTCGCGTCCGAGCCGCCGTTGTTCTGGATGTAGAACGAAACATCGGAAATGTCCCGGATGCCGAAATCCGCGCCTGTTTGCCGGAGAAAAGCGTGAGACCGGACATATCTCCTCCGAGGGCGTAGAGCCGGACCGGTTCGGCATCATCGCGGTGCAGACCTCCCGGCGTATGACGGGCCTGGCGGGTTTGCAGCACGGCGTTAGCACCGGTCACCGACCCGGATTCCACAAACAGTGCGGAAAGTCCGCTCATGAACCCGGGCACGGTGCTGTTGGACAAACTGCGCTCCGGTAGACGACGTGGTGACGCTTGTGAGCGGCGAGATCCCGCGGGGAACCGAAGCCGGATTCGCGTCTGACAGATTGATCGTCGCGGAGAACCAGTTCCTCACCGGCCCGAGTGACGCCAGGTTCGCCAGACCGGTGGGCTGAAGCGCGTTGATCGAACCGGCCGCGAAGAGCTCCAGTTGTCCCGATGGAGAGGGGAAGGCAGTGAGATTTCCCACGAGGTTCAGGTCACCGCTGAGCGAAGTGAAGGAGAGATTCGAAGCAGTCAGCGACCACACCGGCGAGAACGGATCCAGGCTGGTTTCGGCAAGCCGGAGCCACGGCTGGAACCATGAGGCGGAAGAGGCGGTCCCGGTGAAGAGCAACTGGGTTTGATGCCACGCCTGAAGCATCGGCTGCGCCTGGGTCTGACTCGGCAAGGTGACCGCGTTCCGATAGGTAACGTCGCCACCCAGCGACAGCGCGGTGACCGAGCTGTCCGGGGAGAATGTGGAGAAATGGGTTTTATACCAGAATTTGTTGCCAATGCCCTGGGGGAGCAGGAAGGGATTGCTAACCGGTCCCAACAGAAGATCACCCGCCGAGGTAAGGTCAAACGATGACTTGCCCACGAACAGCGTGGTGGGCATCCAGGTCTGGGCGTCAAGTTGTGCGGAGGCCGGATTGTTGAGGTTTCCGACAAGCCCGAACGAGGGGGACCGGGTCGCATTAGTGGTGATGGAACCTCCCGCATTCAGGGTGCCGCGCCCACGCTCGACGTAATAGACGCCGCCACTGATATCGTTGCCGGACGTAACGCGCAGATCGCCGCCACCGAGCTCAACGAGTGAGTCCGCGGAAGGAGTTCCTCTGGCAGCACGCGCGTTGGTGGGAATCACCGCATCCACATTGCTGATGTCGGCGGCGGCGGTGAGGGTGACATTGCCTCCCCCGAGCGCTCCCACACTCTGGAAAAAATTGCTGAAGTCCACCCACCAGGTGGTCGATGCCGCAGCATCGGCGGTGGCGGTGAAGCCCGTGCCGATCCGGATCCTGCCATACAGACCGTCGCCATCGACATAGCCGCGGCGGTAGAGCCAGTTGTTGGGCAGCTGCCTCGAGGAATCGTCAATGAGCCCGGAGTTGTTGCGGGTCTTGCGTTCGATGTTCCCGCCGGAAGTGATGGTCACGTTTCCACCCGCCATACTGTATTGTGCGGGATAGATCTGCTGTGCCGCGCCGAGATTTCCCTGGGGGACGGTCCGGTCGGTGATGGGCACCACGAAGTCGCCCGCCGTAATCACAGAGGTCGCATCAGCGAGGCGGGTGCCCGCCGTATAGATGGAGGAATAAGGGTTCAACAGCTGTAGGCTCCTGCCGGTGCTGATCTCGATGTCTCCGGATCCAGTCCGGATCACTTGGAAGAGATTCGCGATGACGGAAGAGGTCAGAGCGTTCGTCCCACCGGTGGCGGTAGCAGCTCCGGCGTTTTTCCCCAGTTGGAGCAAGCCGGAAGTCGAAGCAAGACCGTCAACAGGTCTGACCGCCCGGAAACTCGATGATGATAGATCGGCACCCGCCGCCATGCGCAGGGACCAGGACTGCGCATTGGCGGGCAGGAGTGGATTGTATGGCATCATTGACGACAGCCAAAGGCTGGAACCTCCGGAAAAACCGTCGCTGAGCGCGTTGAAGAAAGTGAGGTTTTCCGAAGCACGAAGTGTCAGAACACCTGCCGCACTCTTCGGGCCGAAGCGGAAGGTGGATAGATTCCAATCGCTCGATGCCGTTGAACTGCTGGTGCCAAGGGTGAGGCTGCCGTTCAGGTTATAAACTTCCGCCCCCGGGGCGAGAATCAGGTCGAGAGCCGGGTTTGAAGCGGTGAGGCGACCCAGCATGGCGGTGTATCCCGCCGTCGTGGTGCCGGCCTCTCCGAGGTATGCGGCGGCGTCGTTTCTGATGGAGTTTTGAACCGTGGTCGTGATGGTCCCAGTGCCGGTCAATCCGTAGAGTTTCACGCCTTCCACAAGAACACTCGAAGCACCTGTGACGGTACTTCCGATGGCGCTGACCTGGAGGTCGGTATTCGCCGCATTTCGCGGAGCCCGCAGGTGAAGAGTGCCGGTGAATTTCCCGAGCGACTGGCTGCCCGAATTCGCCGCAGCCACGGAGAGGTTGATGGTGGACCCGCTTTGCAGATCGACAACGGCGGTAGAACTGGAGACTCCGTTGCGCTGGTTGCCGGCCTCGAGGACGACGGCACCGCCTTTACCCGCGGAATCGAATTCCATTCCGGAAACATCGAGCGAGGATCCACCTAGCAGAATCAGGCTGCCGGTGGCCTTGAGATCAATGGTGCCACCAGTGACGCCGGACGCGTCGACCATCCCCGAAACCAAAATATCGCCGGAGTCTGACGAAACCCGATAGGTATTCGACCTGACGAATCCGTCGACATGCACGTCACCCGTCCGGATGCGATAATCACGTGACGAAGTGAAGCTGCCCGCATTGAGGATGGCGTCCAAGCTTGCAAGACTGCCACCGGCAAGCGAACCGGTATCCATGGCAAAACGGCCCTGTTCCCCGTTCGCACCCGCCGCGCCGACAATCGCACCCGCCAGATCGAAAATGCCGCCGGGAGCCTTCACCTGGATCGTTCCGGCATCACCTCCGCCTGGATTGGCTGAAACGTCGATGCCGGCAGCAGCCGCAATACTAACCGAACCGTTGTCCGAGTAGAGACTGACGGTCCCGCCGCTGGTATAGCGGATGGAATCGACAAAGGTGGAGGCGGTTCCTGCCAGATCGAGAGTCGCGGCGGCGCGGTCGCCGAGGATGAGATCGCCACCGGTCGCATGAAGGGTGAGTCTTCCGCTCGGCAGGGTGATGTCGCCATTCACCCTCACCGATGCCCCCTGAAGGGTCAGATCCGCGCCGAATCCGCCCGAGACGGTGGAGCCGACCGTGGATTGGCGGGCGAGTTGAAGTTCGCCAGCGGAACGAATGGTGTGTTTCGAAGCGCCCGCTCCGGTTAGCAAAGGTGTGACGAGATCGAGATTCCCCGCGGCGTCAAGCGAGCCCTGCCCCGTGGTTAGTATACCACCGGAGGCCGAGAGTGACGCTTGGGAGTAGCCATCCAGGCGAATCGCATTGCTTCCAAGGGTGATGCGGTCGGCTTCAAAAGCCAGCGCGCCCTGCAATGGACCGGCCAGTGGCGCGGGGCTGGTGCCGGCTTGATTTCCAAGGATGAGGCTGGCGGCCGTGAATGTCGCGGATCCACCGCCCGTATTGAATCCGCGGATGGCGGAGGCTTGAAGGGAGAGACTTTCAAACGCCCGCGAACCGACCGTCCCTGTTCCGTAGACATCCATGGTCGAGTAACTCAGCAGGGAAAGCCGTTTGGCAGCACTTTGCAAAGTGGCTAACACGTCCCCTCCAAGCACGAGGCCTGTGGACGGATACAGGAGGCCCGGATTGTTCAGGCTGATACTGATCTGCCCGCTGTTGAGGAAGACGTCGTCCGCAGCGAGGCGTGCCGACTGGGAAAGTTCGGTGCCGGCGGTGGAATCGAGGACGATGCTGCCTCCGGTCAGCATGACACCCGGCCGGATTGCCAGATCCGGCAAAGCGGAAGGCCCGATGCCGCTGCGGAGAACCTGGCCGCTGGAATTGGCACTCACCCGGACCAGCGACCCATTGCCGCTACCGGCAACTCCGACATCCCCCAATGACAGGGTGTCCAGGTCAACAGTGTCCCTGATGGCGGTGATATCGGCGTTTTCCGCAAGTGTCAGATTCTCGCGGGAGACCAGAATGATGTCCTTGCCTTTCAACGGGGAACCGGCGTTGTCGAGCGTCACGTTTGCGGAATTCGCCGTGAGCGCGATCCCCTGGGTGCTGAAACTCCGGCGGCCGCCGATGAGCAGGCTCTCCGCACCGAAGCTATTGAGTGTCTGGGCACTCAGGACCAGGCCGGTGACATTTCCGGCGACGCCGGATGAATTGATGAGGATGTCTGACGAGCTGTTGATATCGATCAGACTGCCACGTCCGGACACCGGGGCGAGGGACATCACACTTCCACGCAGAGTCATGCCTGCAGTTGAAGACAAGGCAAGATAGCCCGCATCCACCGGCAGACGGGACACCGCGACCCCACGGGTCGCCGCAGCAGCGCGCAAGACATTGTTAGCCAGGAAATCCTGGTATTGGGCGCGAGCTCGCACGACTTCGGACGTGGCCAGCTCGAAGCGAGTGATCAAAGTCTGCCCGCTGCGGGAGGCATCCAGGTTGTTGGACCGGTAGCCGGCAATGATGGTCGCGCCATCCGCCGTTTTCACCGTCTTGGTGGGGGTACCGCTTTTCGGCGTGACGAGCAGCGCCCCCGGCAGCAACGCGTAGCGGGCCGGCAGCAGAGTATAGGTGCCTGCCGGCAGACTGCCGCTGGCGGCGAAGGTGACCTTGTCTCCTGCTTTGAGCGAGGAGTTGATGTAGCCGGTCTGACCGTCAAGATTGGTCGCCGAGTTCGTGTTGAACGGCGCATAGGGGCTATAGTCAAAACTGTAGCCGGGAATGATCGCAAAACTGCTGGAAGACCCGAGGATGTCCTCCCCGCCGCCATTGCCCTCGATCCATCGGTAGGCATAGAGATCACCTCCGCCGCTGATGTCGACGGTTGATCCGCCGTCAGTGGCCAGGTTGGTCGCTGCGAGATTCACCGACTTCCCGGGAACTCCACCCAGGGTGATGTCCAAACCGGATGGATCGATCCATGAATTACCATCCAAGCTGATTCCGTACGGGATGAGCGTTCCCGCGCCCGTCGCCGAATCCAATGCGGAGACCGAGGTGAGCGAACGGGAACCAAGGGTCAACAGGCTGGTGACCGGCCTTGCAAGTGTTCCGCCCGCGATTGGATCGATGGGAGCCGTTCCCGTCCCGTCCCAACCGAGAACGATCGAGCCGACCGGTGCCCGCAAGGTTCCACCCTGATCGATCCGCGAGGCATGGATTTCGAGTTTCCCGCCGGCTGACAGCGGTGTCCGGCGGGTTGCCCCACTGCTGATGGTCACGGAGCCCGCCGCGAGCTGCCCGGCCGACAGGAAGTCATAGGCAAACACACCGAACCGGCCCGCCGTAGTCGGATAGATCTGACCGGCCTTGAGTTCAAGCGCGCCCGCCATGCTGAGAGTGCCGTTGCCGCGGATGTCACCCCACGTGGAATCGAAACTCGCACTGCCGATTCCCTGCAAGGATAGGTTTCCAACATCGATCAGTCCGGCCTGGACCGTGAGCTTGCCGGTGCCGTATGTGGGGGCGAAAGTAAACGGACTCGTGGAACCCGTGGCGTCGGTTTGGGTAAACAGGACGAGCGTGTCGGACGCCAATCGCGGCGCGGAGAACGCTTGTCCGAGATTCACGTAGCCGGAGACCAACCTCACATCCGAACTGCTGGTGACAACCCCGCCGCTGGAAATCCGGATTGATCCGGGCGTGGCGATCGCGACATTGCCTTCAAACGCGATATTGCCATTCAAACTCAGGGAATTGAAGCCGCCTGAAAAGAAGGTCGACACCGTGAAGTTTCCGATTCCGGGCAGGGCGTCGCCTTGGGAGTTCGTCAGCGCGGCTCCGATGCCCTGGGACCCAAAGCCGGCCGGCAACAGCGATCCACCCTGACTCACAATCAGATTGGTCTCCGCTGTGTTGGACGGATTCCCCAAGGCAACAAACCGTCCGGAGGAAACGGTCACCGACCCGCCGATGGCAGAAGTTCCGCCAGCTCGCCCGATCAGTGTCGCATCGGAATACAGCATTCTTGAGCCGTTGAGGGCAATGCTTCCAGCATCCGAATGCACCGTCAGCGGGGAATATAAATCCCGGGTCAACGAGCGAACCGGTGTGGGAGTCAGCGATTTCGAAGCTGCCAGCACATCAAGGACCCCGCTGGCTCCGGACACGTCGAGCACCGCACCGCTTTCAGCGACGATGTTTCCTGTGATTGAAATCGCCCCCCCTGCGACAACCTGGCCTTTGCGGATTCCAAGCGGGTTCTCCAACAGAACCGTCCTGCCTGTTGCCGAAAGCAATGCCGTGCTTGCGATCAGAGTGGTAGGCCGCAACAGATCCAGATTGTCCGACGGGAAACGTGCGGCTCCGCCCGCGGAGATTGATCCACCCGGCGTGCTGATCAGACCTGCCAGAGTCACCGTATCACCCGAGACGGTGACACTGCCTTTTGCATCGGTGACGATGGAGGATCCTTCCGCGAGGATTACGTCGCCACGCCCCAGCAACGTACTGGCAAAGGAATTCGTCACCCCTTGGGCTTTGAACGATAGCGTTCCGGGGTCCCGCACACCCTCCTCCCGGGTGATCGTGCGGAGCCTGAATGATGTCTGCGACAGCTCAGCCGTCAACCCTGCCACCACTGGATGGATCCGTGCTTCAGGTGCCACATAGAGTCCCGTGACGAACTGCCCCGGCGCGCCGCTGGCAAGGCCAGTCCCCGTTAGAGCAAACCGAGAGAAACCGCCGGTGTTGAAGAATTCAGAAGCCAGCAGGGTCACCCCTGCATGGGTGGCCTGGCCGCCGATCTGGATGGCTGGAGCCTCGATAGACAGACTTCCCGACCTAGCTCCGGAAAAACCGGTCATCGTCGCGCCAAGCACCAAACGCCCGCCCAACACCTCGGGCGTGCTCAGGTCGCGACCTGCCGAGATCGCAAGCGAACCGGCATCGCCATACGTGATCCGCCCCTTGGGACTAACAACCGCGCCGCCTGAAACATCCAGTCGTCCGCCATGGGCCAGTTCGGCGGAGTAGGCCTTGACCGAAATCGAACCCCCGTCCGGTGACAGGGGCGAAAGCCCGGCGAACCGCGAACGCGGTCGGTCATCGACGAGCAGTCCGGCGGTACTGAGCACCGAGGATGCGCCAAGGACAAACCGGCCCCGGTTAGGATCTCCCACCGGCAGGACATTGCCGGTGCTGTTGTTGGCGAGATTCAGCGCGTCGAGCGACAGATTGTAGCTCTTGAACGACAGATTGCCACCAGGCGCGATGATGCTTCCCTCAACGAAGATATTGGATGCCGCCAGAGTGATGGAACCTCCGGCCGGAGTTTGCACCGAGACATTCGAAGGAACGATGATTTCCCCGTCGTTGTTTTCCACCGTCAGGTCACCGAACCCATTCTCCGAGAGCAGCCCGGGTGACAGATAGACGGTCTTAAGCCGTTCTGCCGTGAGCGCGTTCGGATTGCCGTTCGCATCCAGTTCAAACGGAGCGACAGCATTCTGGCTGGCACCCGGAACAAACACCACAGTGGGCGGGGTGGGAGAATAGATCGGAAGGGTTCGATAGCGCGTATCCCGAGCGAAAAAGGACAACGTCAAAGCGGACCGGGCGGGAGGTGTTTCCCGCTGTTTCTCACCGGTGACCGCCAGCCCGAGAAGTTGTCCGTCCAGCGCCATCGAAGGAGCCGAGATCGCCAGCCTGCCACCGGCGGCTCCCTGGGTGGAATCCGCTTCAAAACGGCTGCCATCCCTGGCCAAAGGGGAATGGTAGACGTTTCTAACCTGGAACTTGGAATTCGATTCGACGAAGGTTCCGTCGTAGATCCCATCATACACAAGATCCGGTGTTGCCTTTGCAATATCGATCAGACGGCCGCCGGTGATCAGCTGGGTGGTCTTGATCCTGCCTCCCTGAAAAAGTGTCGAACCGCCGGAAACGTCGATCGTCGAGCCCTGCTGCATCACGACGGAACCGCCGGAACTGATAGATACCGCTCCGCCTTCCACGGTGAGCTGACCGACGGAACGTTGAATGAGGTTCGCGAATCCGGACACATCGGCGAGAGGCGTTCCAATCCAGCCATCACCTGATTCACGGATGTCGACCTGCACCGTGGCGTTGCGCAGGATTCCGGAACGTTGCAGCGGGGAATTCGCGAGCTCCGCCGAGCGCAGGTCCACCGAGACGATGTTTTGTGCCACCGGAACGGGAACTTCGATGGATCCCGCCACGTTGATGGTGGCTCCCGAGTCCAGGTAGACCTGACCGCCTGACTGCACGAAAGCCGACCTCGGGACCGCTCCCCCTTCAAAGAACCATGTCCCGGCGGCAAGACTGACGTTCGCATTCGGAGCGAGGATGGCGGACCCCGCCCCCATATGAATGGTCTTGCCCACCGAATTGAACTGTGAACGAAGCGACAATTCGGTGCCGATCGTGGTTTCGGCGCTGGAATACTCCGGCAGAATTCTAACGACGCTGCCCGCTCCGAGGCTGATGGCTCCCGTGTCCTTGAACAGAAACAAGGCTCCGCTGGCTGATGCCGTCGCCCGGTTGGAAACCGCATTGTACTGGGACTGAAGGTCGATCCGCCCGTTCAGAGAAACCGAGGTGGTGCTGACGAGTCCGCCGTTCTGGCGCACATCGCGGCCGGCGATGGTGATGCTGCCACGAGCGGCTTCGACGACTCCGTCCTGCACGGTGGTGCCGGTGTAGAGTCCCGCGACAGGATCGGTGACCGCTCCCACATAAACATCCAGACCTCGAAGACTCGGGTCCGAGGTCGAGTGAGCTTCAAACCCGACTTGCAGGCCCGCTGCCAGGATCGTCTGGCCGTCCGGAGTTAGAATGGAGCCCTGGTTGATGACATTGGGTCCGATCAGGGAAATCCGACCGCCGACCTTTGCCGAGTTGGTGGGACTTTCGAGGACAGCTCCTTTTTGGACGATCACGTCTCCGTACTTGCCATCGGCCGTCAGCGGCTTGCCGGGTGTGAATGATCCCGTGCCGTTGATTCCTGCGGGGACGTCGAGGCCGGTGAAGAGGAACTGCGCGTCCGGGTTGTTCAGCAGACCCTTGACGATACTAGGTTGGTGTTGATCGGCAGCGACGAAACGGTGAGGCCGCGGGCGTTGACCTGGCTGCTGCCGCCGAAGATGACGCCGTTGCGGTTGATCAGATAGACCTGGCCGTCGGCCTTGATGTTGCCGAGGATCTGGGTGGGGTTGCCGCTGGGGTCGTTGACCTGGTTGAAGGCGATCCACTGGCCGGTGTTCGCGCCGCCCGCGCTCTGGTCGAAGGTGAGGGTGGTCTTCTTGCCGACGTTGAGCGTCTGCCAGTGGAGCAGCGCCTGCTGGGTGGTTTGACGGATGGTGACGTTGACGTTTTCGCCGGAAACGGTTTCGACGGGTTGGCTGGCACCGGACCAGGATGCCGGATTGGTCGCGGCGTCCGCGGCAGGATTAAGGCCACCGGGGCGGAGTCCGTTAGGAACGGCGGGCAGGTTGGGGCCGAGATTGTCGGGTCCGGCCTGGGCAGCGGCGCGGGCGGCGGCCTGCATGGCGCGCATCGCGTCGAGCGTCTGGCCGGTGCGGCGCAGGATGTCTTGGGAATTGGCGCGCGCGGCTTCGGTGGCGGCGCGGGTGAGGGCCGCGCCGCCACCGGCGGCTGGGGCGGCGGTTCCACCGCCTCCGGCAGTGGGGCGCAGGATGTCCTTGGCGTCGGCATTCAATCCAGTTAGGAAAACCACCAGACCGGCGAACACCGGCGCACCATAACAGAGCGGGGTGCCGAATAGCGGGGTGCTGCGGAAACGGAATCGTTTGGGCTTCATGGGACGAATGCGATGTGGGAACTGAAAGCTTCCAGCCTCAGGGCTTGGCGGCCGCTTTCGTAAGCTCGATTTCGTTGATTGCAAGCGGGTGGTCTTTGACCAATCCGGCAAGATACTCCTGACGCTTGATGCGGGAACGATCCGCACGCAGCTGTGTGACGAAACTGTCACGGATCTCGTCCAGCGCGGGAGCGCGCGGTTCGCGCAGATCGAGCAGTTTGAGGATGTGCCAGCCGTCCTGGAGCTTGACCGGCCCGGTGATGGAGCCCTTCGTTAGGTCGGGCAGTTTGGCGCGGATTTCCGGTTGGATCTGGTCTTCGGTGAGCCAGCCGATTTCACCGCCGCGGGCGGCGCTGGTGGCTTCCTCGCTGGTAGTGCGGGCGATGGCGGCGAAGTCGGCGTTTTTGGCTTTGAGTTGTTTTTGCACGCTGTCGAGCTTGACCTTGTCCGTGGCGATGTAGATCTGGGCGAGCTTGTAGCCGCGGGGGATGATGAACTTGGACTTGGAGGCTTCGTAGGCGTCGGTGAGTTCGGCTTCGCCGGGGTAGCCGGGTTCAGGCAGGGAGGCATTTTGAAGGAAGCTCTCGGTGAGCGCGGACTCGCGGGCGCGCACGAGCTTGGCAATGACGGCGGGATCCTGGTCCCACTTTTTATCGAGCGCCTGCTTGAGGACTAACCGTTGGATCAGCAGTGCGCGGACATATTGGCCAAGGGCGGCGGGATCCTTGGCGAGCGCGGCTTGCTGTTCGGCTTCAAGGCCGGCGACGATTTCTCGGATCTCGCTGCCGGTGATCTCGATGTCACCGGCCTTGCCGAACACGGGAGCGGTGTCGGCGTGGGCGAGGGAGGTGGCGAGAAGGAGGAATGCTAGGCGTTTCATGACTGGCTGGGAAAGATAGGTCATATAGGACCTATAGGACCTATGGCTTCGCGGTAGGTGCCTGAATCCTTTGGTCGAGGATCCTGTCCTTGTAGCCCTGCACCTGATTCTCGATCTTTACGCGGGTGGTGCCAATGAACGGCTCGCGGGCACCAAGGGCTTTACCGAGGGCATAGCTTTCGTAGCGGTCGAGGATCTCGTTGGCCGTGTTGAACAGGGAGACGTTCTTGTGTCTGCAGGTCGGCGATGGTGCGTTTGTTGACGAGAACCTCGGAGGCGAGTCTGGCGCGCTCGTCCTCCTTGGTGTTGGCGACGGCGGCGGCTTTCTGATAGCCGTGCTTTCCATTCCTCGCGGTTGGCGGTGATTTCGGCGAGGCGGTTCTCGCGTTCGGCGAGCCGGTTGTTGAGCTTGGCGATGGTCTCCTCGGACGCGGTCTTGTCGGCGGCGTTCTGCTTTGTCGAGTGCGTCGTTTCTGTTTTTCGAGAGCAGTGATTTTTTCCGCGAGTTCCTTGGATTTCTGCTCGGCGATGGACTGGGCGGCCTGGGCGTTGGCGGCCTCGGTCTGGGAGGTGCGCAGCTGGAGCATGACACCGCGGAGCTGCTCGCGGAGCTTGACGCGTGGGATCGACTTCCTCGGCGGCTTGGAGCGGGAGGGTGAAGAGGAAGAGAAGAAGGAGCGGGACGGGACGCCCAAGCCACTTGGTAATTGTTGGAAATTTCATCATATTGTTAGAACTTGGCATTGATGTCGAAAAGGAGGGTGTCCTGGCTGAGCGGTGGGCCGGCAATTTCGTTGGAACTCATCCAGGAGAGGGCGATGCGGACGAGCGGCGAGAGAGCCATGCTGCCACCGATGGTGAAGCCCTGGACGTTGGTGCCACCGCCGCCGAAGTCGGATTCGGTGAAGGCGTCGACGACGGCGTCTGACTCGACGTAACGGTAGCCGAACGATGCCTGCCAGTCGCCGAAGGCTTCGAGCGCGGGCTTGCCGACCTGGAAAGCAGTGTACCAGGCGAGGTCGCCGCCTTCATATTTGTCATCGGGGCCGCGGTTGCCGATGGCAGTGGATTCGTTGACGTCGAAGGCGAGGTTCTTGGTGACTTCACCGACGAGTGAAAGGGTAATGGGATCGTAACCATCGTAATCGAGTTTTCCGGTCAGAGTGAGATTCTCAAACTCGGAGGCGAGGCCGAAGTATTGATATTGATAGAGATTCCCGAAATCGTTGGCGGAGTCAGGAACGATGTCGCGCAGGGCGATGTAGGTGTTCCCGCGCTGGGCGAAGCTCGGGCGGGTGGTGTCGGTGTTACCGGCATCAGCTCGTACTGAGCGGGGTGAATGGGTTGGAGACCTTGCCCTGGATTTTGTCGAAGCTATAGTAGGCGACGGCAAACTTGGCTTTCCAGTCTTCATCCAGTTTCCAGTCGATTCCGATCTGGGCTCCGGTGAGCCATTTGTCGGTGCTGGCGAACTTGCTCGGCTGGTTGGAGGCAAAGTTGAAGTCGGTGTTATAGACCGGGAAATAACCGGCGGTGAAGAAGGTGGACGCCTGGTCGTTGATTCTAACCTTGCCGCGCAGGGCGAGGCCGTCGAAGCCGAGGTCGTTGTCCCAGTGAATGTCGGTGGAGAAGAAGGGATTGTCGAAGCGGCCGGCGATGAAGGTGAGTTCCTGGCCGTCGGCACTGGCAACGCCCGCGTTGGGACCGGCGTCGTAGCTGAGGAAGGCGCGGTCCAACCAGACGGCGTATTTGGAAAAATTGCCGCCGGAGCCGCCTAACGTCTGATTGGTGGAGGTGGGTGTATTGCTGTCGCCGGTGGCGATGCGGATGCCGCTGTTGAAGCCGTTGCCTAGCATGATGTCGGTGCCGATGCGGGCACGCAGGCGGACGCGCTCGCGGTCTTCGTCCACGTTGTATTGGGGAGCGAAGTTGGGGTTGCTGGGGGAAACGTCGTAGGGTGCACCCGTGTTGATGGCATTGAAGTTGGGAAAACCACCGGTATTGTCGTTTCCGCCAGGGAAGTAGTCGCCCTGGAAACGCAGTCTGAAATCGCCGAAGGGGCGGAAGCGCTCGGTCCACTCGGGGTATTTTTTCTCGCTCCACTTTTCCTCGCGGGCGGCGGCCATGAGTTCCTGTTTGATCTGGTCGCGCATGTTGTTTTTGACAACCTCGGGGATGTAGGTGACGCGCATCTCGTCCTCGCTGGGCGGCGGCGGCAAGGCGGCAATGTCGGCCTGAGCGGCGGCGGCCTGCTGGACGGCAATGGCTTCGGTCTGGGCCTGTTGGATCATCTCGTCGGCCTCCGCGCGGGTGAGAATTTCTCTCTCAACGAGGCGGTTGATGATATTGATGGTGACGTTGGAGGTGGGCGCAGCGGGTGCCACGGCTGGGGCGGGCTCGGCGGGAAGGTCGCTGGGGCGCGGGGCTTCGGCGCTGGGATCGAGCACTTCCAACGAAGGCGCGGAGGCTTCCGCAGGCGACTCGACCGGAGTGGTCTCGGTAGCGACTTCCTCGGCGTGGAGCAGGCTGGCGGCTCCTAGCAGGGCGGCGATGGCAATGGGACGGGTGGCGGACATGGAAAAAATTTAGATGCCGGGCTTGCGGGCTTTGATTTTGAAATCGATGTAGGGAGGCATGCCGGTCGGCGGTGCCTGGGAGGTTTGCAGGCCGATGAGGACCTGTTCGATGGCGGCGAGGTTGCTGATGTTTCCGAGCGGTTTGATGCGGATGACGCGGCCGCCCTTGTCGACCCACAGGCGGATGCCGTCGTCTAGAATGATAGACTTGGTGGAAGGGCTGCGCTCGAGCGCCTGCTTGATGGTGGTGACGAGGATCTTCTTCGCATACCAGTCGATGCGGGCCTGTTTGTTGCCGCCTCCGCCGATGGTGTTGCGGTTGCCGCCGCCGTTTCCGGAGGAGCCGAGTCCGGCCATGCCGGGGCCGTTACCCTTGATGTTGGTTCCAAGGACTTCGGAGGGTGGCTCGGGCTCGGCGGCTTCGGGTGGAGGTTCGAGTGGCTCGGGTTCCTGCTCGACGATTTCCTCGTCCTTGGGCGGTTCTTCTTTGGGCGGCGGGGGTTCCGCCTTCGGCGGTGGTGGTGGTGGCGGAGGAGGCGGCGGCAGGGTGATGGTGACGATGTCGCTTTTTTTCGCCACGGGCTTCGTGCTCTTCGCGCCACCCATCATGAAGGAAGCGATGCCGCCTAGCAGGACGATGGCGAGCAGGATGCCGATGACGACACGGTGCTTGCCCGACTTGTTCGGCGGTGGGGGAAATGGAGGTCGCGGGGACATGGGGCAGGTAAATGTTGAAAACTAAAAAGTTCGGAAAGCTGTAATGAAGAGGTGCTACTTCGGCTGGGTGGCGAGGCCGATCTGGGTGATGCCGACGCGACCTAACACGTCGAGCACGTCCATGACTCCCTGATACTGGCTGCCGCGGTCGCCGCGGACGACGACGGGCAGCTCGGGGGTGGCGGCCTTGAGCGCGGCGAGCTTGGATTCCAGGTCGGCGAGGGTGACGGGCAGGGTGTTGAGGCGGATCTTGCCCTCGGTGTCGATGGTGATGGCCTGGGTTTTCGGCAGATCCATCTTCTGGGTGGCGGGCTTGCTGCTGGCGCTGGGCAGATTCACCTTCACGCCCTGCACGCCGGCGGTGGTCATGATGATGAAGATGAGCAACAGCACGAGGTAGAGGTCCACCATCGGGGTGACGTTGATGTCGTCGTAGCTTTTGTCGTCGGCGGAGGCCATGGGAGAAGAGGTCAGGGGTCAGGAGACAGTGATCAGTGAGAGCCGCCGCCGGGGGATTCGGTCTCGACGGCGGGGCGGTAGAACTCGGCCATCTTGGCGACGAACTCGTCGATGAACACCTGCATGAGGGCGAGTGAGTTCTTGATGCGGCCGTTCAGGTAGCTGTAGATGAAGAGCGCGGGGATGGCGACGACGAGGCCGACGACGGTGGCGAGCAGCGCGGAGGCGATGCCGGGGGCGATGGAGTTGACGTTCACCTCTCCCGATTTCGCGATGATGGCGAAGGTGATCATGACGCCGACCACGGTGCCTAGCAGGCCGACGTACGGGCCGCCGGCGATGCTGATGGTGAGGTAGACCAGACCGTCCGACAGGCGGTGGCTCTCGTGGACGAGACCGGCGTCGAGGCTGGCGCGGATCGCCTGGATGGAGCGTCCGGAGAGGCCTTGGACGCGGTTGTTGTCTTTGTCGAGGCGGTGGCGGATTTCCTCGGAACCAATTTGATAGATGTGGTAAAGCGGGGATTTTTCGATGAGCCCCTGCTCGCCGGGATCCACCTGGCCGCCGAGGCTGCTGACGCTGGATTTGTCCTCGGGATTGAGCGCGGTGAGGTCGGTGGAGAGGGACTTCCACTGGCTCAGGAAGACCTGGGTGCCCTTCTCGATGGAGTTCAGATAGAGGAACTTCTTGATGGCGACGGTCCAGCCGACGATGATCATGATGACGCAAACGCCGATGGCGATCCAGCCGTCGAACATCATGTTTTTCGCGATGTCGCCGAAGAGCATGACGTGCTCCATCGCGCCGCTGTGGGCCTCGGCCTCGCCGCCCTCGACCTGGCCTAACGAGAGAACGCGCTGGGCGGCGTCGGTGGAGCCCTGGTTGACGGAGGCGAACTTGACCCAGCCGGCCGAGCGCGCGGTTTTGGAGATGGAGAACTCGTCGAGTTCGCCGGTGAAGCCGTTTTCAGACGCGCCGAGGAAGAGCGGAGTCGTCAGGGCGGGGAGCGCTCCGTCGAGGGTGGCGTAGAGGTCGCCGTTGAGGGAGAGTTTCAGAGTCTTGCCATCGGCGACGACGGCGAGGTGGTTCCAGGTGCCGGTGGCGACAGGCGCGCCGGGCTGGCTGCTAGCGGTACCGAGTTGCACGACGGGCATGCCTTGGTTGAGAAGCAGGCGGAAGGAGGCGCTTCCATCGGCGCGGCTGAGGATGACGGCATTGTCCTGAAGGGCGGCGGGCTTGATCCAGGTGGAAATGGTCAGAGGTTGGCCGGCTTTCCATTCGAGCGTGGGGCTGTTGGGAATGGCGATGGGAGTGGCTAACAAGCGCAGACCATTGCCGACGAGCGAGCCCTCGGCGGTGGTGCCGGCGGTTTCCGCGTTGTTGCCGTTGGCAGTGGTGTCGGCGGGGGCCTCGCCGCGGCCGGCGAAGTGATAGACGAGCACGGTGTCGGCATCGAAGGCGTCCGTGGGCTTGACGTCGGCGGGCATGGCGGCGTCCGCGTTTCCGAAGTAGACGTGGAGGGTTTCCTTGGCGGCGGACTTCACGTCGGGCAGTTTGACCCAGACGAAGGCTTCGTTGAGAATGTTGTCGTAGCTTTCGATCTGGTGCGGGAAAACAGTTTTCCCGTCGGCGGCGACGAAACGGATGTCGCTACCATCCTCGCGGGCTCCGGCGAACTGGAAGTTTCCATCAAACAGGCGGACCAGCACTGTGGAGGAGCCGGGTGCCTCGGTGACGTCCGCGGTGTCGAGGTTGAGCGGCTGGCGCTGGGCCCACGCGGGGTTCCACCAGGCGGCTGCTTCTTCCGCGTGCAGTGGGGCGGCGAGCAGGAGCGCGAAGCCGGCGAGGAGCTTGATTTGGGGACGTTTTGTCATTGGGAGATTGGTTGGTTAGAAGTCGGCCCAGCCCCGGAAGGTGACGCGGACCTCGCCCCGATCGGTGTCGGCCTCTTCGATGAGAGGCACGGCGATGTCGACGGAGGCGTTGTAGTGCTTGTAGAGGTTCGCACGGCTGCCGATGCCGAAGCTCGCCAGGCTGTAGCGCGAGTCCTGGCCCGGAAGCGCGTCATAGAGGCCGACGATGCCCGCGTCGGTGAAGGCGTAGAAGCGCCACTCGTCCGCCTTGACGCCGGTGGCTGGGGATTTCGCGGAGGAGCCTATCAGCGACGGGCCCAGCAGCTCGACGGTGCCGAAAACGCCGTTGTCGCCCAGCACCGTGGCCTCAAGGTAGCCGCGGGCGGTGTCGAGACCGCCGCCGGCGAACTGCTCGGTGTTGACGAGCGGCTGGCTGGAGAGCTGGCCCTGGATTTTCCCAAACACCTGCCAGCCGTCGTCGAGGTCGCGGGTGTGGGCGAGGTCGGTGCGCAGATAGATGTAACTGCCGTCGGCGTTGAAGCGTTTGTTCGCGTAGTCCTCTTCGTCGGAGCCGGCACCGCGGAGGCTGAAGTTGAGCGAGGCGTTGAGCGCGGTGAAGCCCTTGTCGCCCATCCAGGTGGCGGCGTAGTTGGCGCTCAGCGGATAGTATTCGATGGGGGAGGCGATGACGTCGTTGCCGATGACGATGTCCTCCTCGAGGTCTTTCCAGTCGATGCCGAGGGTGACGTTTTGATAGAACTTGGCGGTTGTCGGCAGGTCGAAAAGCGCACGCAGGCCGGCGATATTCGCCACGGCCGGCGACCGCGCCGCCGCCGAGGGTGGATACATTGCTGTCCTGTTTGGTGCCCTGCGCCATCAGGCTGAGGCCGTCGGAAACGCGGGCGAGGTAGTAGCCGGAGTAAACCAGCGCGTCGTCGGTGTTTTCCGGGGCGATTTGCGCGCTCAGGCCACCGGTGTGGCCCATTTGGAAGAGGTTTCCGTAACTGAGAGAGCCGTTGAGGCGCAGTGGCGTGGTGTTGGCGCTGTAGCGGTTGTTGAGTTCGAGCGAGCCGTGGAGCGGCACGCTTGTCCTCGACGTTCAAGTCGATGTCCACGGTGCCGGGTTCCACGCCCTGGCGCAGGACCGGAGTGACGCGGCGGTCTGCCAGGCGGTTGAGGCCGACGATTTCCTTTTCGACCTGTTTCATGTTAGGAACGCTACCTTCGGCGAGTGATGGTGCGTCGCGCTTGATCTGGCTGGGAAGAAACCAGCGCGCTCCGTTCACGCGGAGTCGGCCGACCTTTCCCTCCACGACTTCGAGCCGGATGATCCCGCGGCGCGGGTCCTGCTGCGGGACGACCACCGAGACGGTCTGATAGCCCTTGTCGTGATAGGTTTTTTCCAAGGCGACGCGCGCCTGTTCGACATCGTCGGGCGTGCGGGCCGGGCCGAGATAGGGATACACCGCTTCCTCGACTTCGAGGTTTTTCAGGCGCTTGGCTCCGTCCACGCGGTATTCCCGGATGTAGAAGGTGACAGCCTCTTCGGCTGAGAGAATCGGGGAAATCCCGCCAAGCACCAGACAGACGGATGCCGTCCGCAGGAGGCGGAGGGTATCGGGGAAGACGGAGGTTGGTTGGGAAAATGGCATGCCAAAGGCCCGGCGCGAGGTCGGAGCGGAGCATTCGCCGCAGCGTCACTTTGCCTCAAGGGCGGTCCTGTGACATTCCTGTCACAATCGCCGCAATCCTCGCAGTTACGCGGTTCTCACGCGCTTTTCCGCCTTCAACATGCCGCATCCGGCGGCCACGTCGATGCCGCGGCGCTGGCGGAAGGTGCAGGGAAATCCTCCGGCGATCAGGATTCTTCTGAAACTCGTGGCCGGAGTCGCTCTCGGTACCCGCGAAGCCGCCGGTGGGGTTGAGCGGGATCAGGTTGACGTGGGCGTCGATGCCATTCGAGCAGTTCGACCAACCGCCTTGCGGTTTCGGGTGAATCGTTTTTTCCGGCGATCAAGGTCCACTCGAAGAAGATCCGCTTGCCGGTGATTTCGCCGTACTTCCGGCAGGCGTCGATGAGCATCGCCAGCGACCAGCGCTTGCTGGCGGGGACGAGCGCCGATCGCTCTTCTTCGGTCGAGCCGTGCAGGCTAACTGCCAGCCGATAGGGCTGACCTTCCTCCGCCAGTCGCAGGATGCTGGGGACGACGCCGACCGTGCTGATCGCGATTTTCGACGGCCCGATGCCCGCGCCGCGGACGTCGGAGATGGAGGCGAGCGCGTGGATGACCGAGTCGTAGTTGTGGAGCGGCTCGCCCATGCCCATGAGCACCATGTTGCGGAGGCGTTTTTTCGGATCGATGGATTTCAAGACCCGCCGTGCGTGGAGGACTTGGGCGACGATTTCTCCGGGGCGCAGGTGGCGGACGAATCCCATCTGCCCGGTGGCGCAGAAGACACAGCCCATCGCGCAGCCGGCCTGCGTGCTAACACAGACCGTGTGACGGCCGTCGTAACCCATCAGCACGGTTTCGATCGTTTGCCCGTCGCGCAGCCGCAGGAGAAACTTCCGGGTCAGTCCGTCCGAGCTGCGGATCTCGTCCACGACTTCCGGAGCATCGAGAAAATACGGTCTTCCCCTCCCCCACCGATGCCGCGACCCAGCGTTTGAGCGGCGGCAGGAAATCGCGGGAGCGCCAGGTCGAGTTCCCCTTCGCGGTGGATGGCGCGCCAGAGGACCTTGGCGTGGTGCAGGATCACGCCATCCGCCGCCAAGACGTCCGCGAGCTCGGAAAATCCGAGGTCGTGCAAGGATCGCTGGGACGAGTGGATCACGCGTGAATGCAACCCCGCGGACCCGGGCGATCAAGCGTGATTTTCGGGCAGGTCGCCGATTGCATTCATTTCAGAACCTTGATCCGGATGTTCTTGTAGAGCGTGGTGCTGCCCGGATCGTGGGACTGGATGGCGATGGTGCCGCCGTCCGGTTTCAACTTGGTGGTGGCCGGCTCGGTCGGGTAGTTCACGAGTTCCTTGTCGTTCACGAGCACCTTGACCGTGCCATCCTTGACGGTGATGACGTATTTCATCCAGGTGTCGTCGGCGAAGGGTTCCAGGTTTTTCACGGTGTTGTAGAGCGATCCGGATTTCTGCGGATCCTTCTGGGTGTTGTTGACCTGCACTTCATAGCCACCGGGCCAGCCGTCTTTCACGAACTCGGTGTGGAAAAAGACCCCGCCGTTTGAATTCGGGCGCGTTATCACGTCCATCCGCAGCTCGAAGTCCTTGAATTTCGCACCATTGACCGGTCCTTCGTAAAACAAGTGGCAGCGCTTGCCGAATGCCTTGATCGCTCCGTCTTCGATGGAGAAGGATTCCGGTGTTTCATTGGTTTTCCAGCCTTCCAGCGTTTTTCCATCGAACAAGGAGACAAATCCGGCCTCGGGTTCGGCGACAGAGAGCGGTGCCACCAGCGTGGCGATCAGGTTGAACAAGGAGATGAATGTTTTCATGTTCCGCCGACTACGTCGCGGCGTCCGGAGGGTTTTCACCTGCCTGCGGTCGATCCAACCCCGGGCCTTGCCACGCACAAGGGGTTTTGCTAGGTGAGGTTCCACGATGAACGAATGGTATTACTCCAACGGCGGGAAACAAAACGGACCGGTAAGTTTCGAGCAACTGGTGGAAATCGCCCGCAGCGGAGGGCTGGATCCGGTGAAGGATCTCGTTTGGACCTCCACCATGAAGGACTGGCTGCCTGCGGGCCAGGTTCCGGGGATCTTCGGGGCACCGGCCCCGGCGGCCGATCCTTCGAATCCCTACGCCTCCCCTGAAACCACCTGGAAGGGCGACCTCTCGCGGCCGACTCCGGTGGGAGAATCTCTGTCGGAAATCGTGCCGGGCAGCGAGCCCATCGATGTCGGCGGCTGCGTGAAACGCGGCTTCGACCTGACCGCCCGGAATTTCGGGATGATCCTGCTCGTGGTGATCGTTTACGTCGCCCTTACCTACGCCGTGGGCATCGTGACGAATCTCATGACCGGTGTTTTTGGTTTCAGCTACAGTTTCAGTTTCAGCGGAATGGGGAACATGGAGACACTCGAAACCAGCGCTTGGGGTCCCATGCACACCGCCGGCTTGCTGAACTGGCTGGTTTCCCAGGTTGTCTCGATTTTCCTCTCGCTGGGAGCCACGCGCATCGGGCTGAACGTGGTTTCCGGGAAAGAGTTCGACCTCGGAATGCTGTTTGGGGGCGGAAAAAAACTGCTGCCTGCGATCGGAGCGACGCTTCTTTTCACCCTGATGGTGGCGGTCGGTTTCATGCTGCTCATCGCCCCGGGAGTCTATCTGGCGATGCGCTACGGCCTCTATCTGACGGCGATGGTGGATCGCGATCTGGGGGTGATGGAATCCTTCGAATACAGCTCCACGATCACCACGAACAACCGCATGAATCTCTTCCTGCTGGCGCTACTGGGATTCCTGATAGTGATCGCCGGGTGCCTGGCCCTGTGCGTCGGCATGTTCTTCGCGATTCCGGTGATGTGGCTGAGCTGGACCGTCGCTTACCGGTGGATGCAATACGGCCACCGCGCGGCGTTGGATCATCCCGGGACGGTGAGGCCGATGTTGTCCGGGATTTGAATGGGCCTAACTGATTGAAACCCCGACTAACCGGTCGCCCTGCTCAGTTAGGGAAATTCGTGCGGAATGAATTCCGCGCTCCCAGTTGTCAGTTCGTGGTCTGGGCGATCCAGATGTTCCGGTTGAGAATGGTGCCCTTGGCGAACGACTTGGCCGACCCGTCGCACATCAGGACCGGGCACTTGCCGTTCGGGTAGCGGAACCAACCGTCGCCGGCCGCGGTGTCCGCGTCCGGGCCGACGGGGATGGGCTGGGATGCCTTGCTCGACGGCCCGGTCTGACCGGTGGCGGTGAACAGGCGGTAGGCCGAGGCGTTGGTCTGGCCCATGTTGCCGGGATTCTGACAACCATCGGCCATGAGGATGACGTTGGTTGGGTCCGCCACTTTCGACGCGTGCACCAGGGACTCGCCGGGTTTTCCGTTGGTGGTGAGGTCCCTGCAAACCGCGCGGTTCATGGTGAAGGTGATGGGGTGGGAAAAATTATTCACTTTCACCGGGATGCGCTTGTCGGGGCCGATGAACTTGCTGTCGGCCTTGCGATAGACATCCACTCCGTGCATGTAGGGGTCGAGGACCTGGGCGAAGGAGCGGTTCGCGCCGTTGGTGTTGTTCCAGGTGGGCGGATAGAAATTGTTGTTGTCCGCCATCCACATGCCGGAGCAGGCACCGATTTCGCGCAGATTGTTGATGGTCTTGGCAGCCAGCGCGGAGTTCCTGGACCGGCTCGCGACGAGGAAGGTGATGCCGGCGAGTGTGGCGATGATGGTGATCGTGACGAGGATCTCGACCAAGGTGAAACCACGCTTGCGAGGGTTGGATTTCATGGTGGGGTTTTTGGGGTTTTGAAAATGGGAAGGCGAACTCGGGACAGTCACGTGGCGAGGAGCTATCGAAACCGGTCACAGAACCTCGACCAGCCGCACCCGCAGGTATCCGGCGGGGCCGCGCGAACCGGGGCCTCCGACGGGGCCGGCGAGGCGGAAGCTTCGGTAATTCCAGCCGGCATCGAGAGTCGGCAGGCCGGCGGCACTTGGCGGGATTTCCTCGATAACCTGGTCGAAAGCAGCGAGCCCGTTCGACCCCTCGATGTGGTAGGCCACCTGATCGACGGTGGTGGATTTCCCGGGCGATCCGGTGAATTCCGGATTTCCGCGCACGGGCAACGTGAGGACCAGCGCCTGGCCATCGGCGAGGCTTTCGATGCGGGATCGAACCTTGCCGGAAACGGCGGCGGAGCGGGGATTGTCGTTGAGGGCGAATTCCTCAAAATTCGAACGGCCGTCACCATCGGGGTCGCCCGCCGCCGAGAGATCCGGAGCGGGCAGCGCGGTGAAGTCGAGTCCGGCCATCCAGGTGGAAAACGGCGTGGCGATGAAAGGGGCGATTTGCACCGATCCGAAGGCCGCAGCGTCGGTGGGCCAGACGTTCACCCCGGTCGTTTCGAAGCCGTATTGCACGTGGCGGCCGGAACCGGCAGCGG
Source organism: uncultured Verrucomicrobiae bacterium (assembly GCA_963841745.1). GTDB lineage: Bacteria > Verrucomicrobiota > Verrucomicrobiia > Verrucomicrobiales > Akkermansiaceae > Luteolibacter. The sequence continues at coordinate 64,632 of CAWJDV010000001.1, forward strand.
TGACGTGGCTGATGGAAAAGGTGCCGTTGACCAAGGGCGCGGTGGTCGAGGTGAACGAGGAATAGTCGGCGGCGAAGTCCTTGATGAAGGCGACGGAGCGATGGGTGCTGGTCAAGGTATTGGCGGTGACGGTGCCGGTGAAAGTGATGGTTTTCCCGGAGAGGCTGCCGGTTTTTTCCACATACATGTTGGCGCTCATGATTTTGTTGCCGGGTCTGCCGGGAGCGCCGCCGCCGATGTACCAGTAGGGCGCGGGATCGTTGATCGTGTTGGGGCTCAGCGTGAGGGTGGAGCCGGAGAAACTCGCGCGGAGATCGGGCACTTCCCAGACGCCGCCGGGACGGGAAGCACCCCCGCTGGCAGGGAGATCCGAGACATTCATGTAGCCGAGCCAGGACTCGGCGGGGTCCACCGTGAGAGTGGTGGGCGGCGTGCCGGCGGTCACCGGCGCGTAGACCCGGACGTAATCGACGGTCATGCGCTGCGGAAAAACGGTGGATGCATTCGGATTACCCGGCCAGTTTCCACCGACGGCCACGTTGAGGATCAGGAACTGCGGGGCATTGAAAACCCATGCGCTGCCACCTGGCAGATTTCCCGGAGTGAGCGTGAAAAACTGCTGCCCGTCGAGAAACCAACGGATCCGGTTTTCCTCCCACTCGATGGCATACACATGGAAATCGTCACCCAGCGCGGCACCCGCCAGCACGGTATTTCCGGAAATCCCGTTGCCGCCCGAGTAGCCGGGTCCGTGGATCGTTCCGTAGAGGGTGGACGGCAGGGAGCCGATGTTTTCCATGATGTCAATCTCGCCACAAAGCGGCCAACCGACCCCGTCAATATTCGCTCCCAACATCCAGAAGGCGGGCCAGATCCCCTGCCCTTTCGGAATCTTGATCCGCGCTTCGATGCGCCCGTAAGTCCACGACACCTTGTTCTTGGTAAGCAGGCGGGCGGAGGTGTAGTTTTTTCGATTTAAATCCTCCTTGCGGGCCTCAATGACGAGCTGGCCGTTCTCGATGCGGGCGTTTTCGGTGCGGTCCGTGTAGTATTGCAGCTCGTTGTTCCCCCAGCCCCAGCCACCGATGTCGTTGCCCCACTTGGCGGAGTCCGGCTTGGTGCCGTCCGCCTGGGTGAATTCGTCCGCCCAGAGCAAGGTCCGGCCGGGAATCGCCTGCGCAGAGGCGGCGGTGGCCGTGGCGACGATTCCCAACAGGCTGAGGGCGACGATTTTCATCAAGGAGCCGGGGAAGTGCGGGCACGCAGGAAACCTGCGGGTCCACGGGGAGAAACGCCGCCGACCGCACCGTCGAGGCGGAACGTGCGGTAACTCCAACCGGCACCGGTCACCGGCAGGCCTTCAGATTGCGCGGGCAAAACCTCGGACACCGGTTGGTCGAAGGCCGCGAGATTATTCGAACCCTCGACGGTGTAGGCCAGTTGGCCGATGGTGGCGGATTCCGCCGGAGAGCCGCTGAAGGTGGCTCCGTTGAAGACCGGCAAGGTCAACAGCATCGCGTTATCATCGCCCACGGCGCCCACGGCGGCGCTGATTTTCCCGGAAGCCGCGGCGCTAGTCGGATTGGAGTTGAGCGCGAACTCGGAGAAGTTGCTCAGTCCGTCGCCATCCGGATCGCCACTCTGGGTGAGATCCGGGCTGGTGAAGTTGGAGAAATCGAATCCGGCCAGCCAGGTGGCGTAGGAATCGGTGAGGTCGGTGCTGATGACGACCGAGCCGAATGCCGCGATGTCTTCGATGGGCACCGGCGGTCCGACGACTTGGAACCCATACTGAATGTGACGCTGCGAGTTCGCGATCGTCGCCCGGCTGACGGTGAAGGGCCCCACCGACAGCGGCACAGTGGAAATTTCCACGGAAGAATAGTCAGGCGCGAAATCCTTGATGAAGGCGATGGCAGTGTGGCCGGCGGTCAGCGTGTTGGCGGTCACGGTGCCGCTGAAATTCACGGTCTGCCCGGAGAGCGTTCCTGGCAGCGTCTCCACATACATGTTGGCTTCCATGGTCTTGTTGCCGACGCCGTCGTCATAAAAGGAAGGATCGTCAATCGAGTTCGGCTTCAAGGTCAGCGCGGGCCCTGAGAACACCGCCGCCAGATCCGTGGTCGGCCAGGGGTTTGCCGACACAAAGGCACCACCATTCCCAGGAAGGTCGAAAACATTCATGAAACCCTGCCAAGCGGCTGCGGGATCCACCTTCACGTTGGGATTGCCCGGAGCCACGGTGAGGGTATCGATTTCCACTGCGCCAAATGGCTCCACATCCGTGACCCAGACATTCTCGCCGATCGTTTGGAAGCCATATTGCACGTGGCGGCCGGGACCGGCCAGCGTTTGCAGGCTGATGCTGAACTCCCCTGGTTCCAAAGCAATGGTTTCGATGTTGAAGGAGGAATAGTCCGGGGCGAAATCCTTGATGAAGGCCACGGAGGTGTGTGCCTCGGTCAACGAGTTCGAGTTCACGGTGCCGGTGAAGGTGACCTGCTGGCCGCTCAGTGAATTGTCATTCACTTCCACATAGAGGTTGGCCTCCATGGACTTGTTGCCACGCTGTCCCGGCCCGCCGACATTGGGCGGCGTGGCCAATCCCGAGGTGTTTTGATACCAGAATTCATTCGGATCGCCGATGGTGTTGGGCGAGAGCGTAAGTTTGGAACCGGAGAAAACGGCGCGCAGGTCCTGGGGGCCCCAGCTACTGCCGTAGACAAACGCCCCGGGACCGAATTCCGTCGGCAGCTGGAAGACATTCATATAGGCCTGCCAGGGGGCGGAGGCTTTGACGAAGACGGTGGTGTCTGCTTTCACATGGGCTGCGGACCCGAGCAGGGCGCACAGCACGAGGGATTTGATGATGGGGTTCATGGGATTTTGGTTTTTTGGAATCGACGACGCGGCCGCTGCGGAATCACCGCGTGGGTCACGAATCGGGTATGTGGGCTGGGTTGGGTTTCCGCTGCATATGCCTTTCGGAAATCAATCTTTCTTCGGATTTCTCACGGGTAATGAATTTCAAGCAGATTCCTGCTAGATCACGGATTTTCAGTGAGTCTGGCAGAACTGCCGATCACGAAACAAGACGGCCGGTGTTTCCACCGGCCGCCTGGGGTTCGAGGTTAAGTTACGGAGTCACTTCCGAGACCCGGAAGAACTTGCGCGGTGGAGTCAATGCATCGGACACCGAGAAGGTGGCTCCATTGCCAGTTACCGGCCCACCGAAGTCATCCCAGTCCACCAAGTTGGTCGAAGACTTGACTTGATAGGTCCGGGCGGAGTTGGCCGGCCCAACGGTGGTAGGCCAGCTGATTTCCACGGCGGGTGCGGTAGTGGCGGCGATCGGGGTGCTTGTGCTTTCGGTAACCACCACTCCGGTGTCAATTGACACGTCGTCGAACAACATCACCCAATGAATCCCAAGGTCAGATCCTAATGGCAGAAGCCACCCGACCGTTACATTCACCACCGGATCCTCCGCAGGACTGGCAGGGGTCGTAAATGCGGCGGTGACTTTCGTCCATGTGGAACCGCCATTCGTTGGAAAAACAGTAAACGGGCTGCCAGTGTTGATTGGGCCGAACGTGTCGCTGTAGAAGAGTGAATACTGGGGATTTGCACCGCCTACTTTGAGCGGAACTGATGTGTAAAAGGAGAGCGTGTAGTTCGTGCTTGGCAGAAGTTGGAATACATCGCTGCGGACCTCCGAGTTGCTGGTTGGCAGGACAGCGTCGTATACTAGCATTGCCGAACCGCTGTGCGGGAAGACCGACCCGTAGGAAGACACGATGCCCACGGTGTTTCCCTCGGGCACCCCTTGCGCAAGCTCCCAGCCTTGAGCTCCGGTGGAGTTGTCGGCAGATACCTCAAAGCCGGGGTTGAAAACGCTGTTGTCATAAATCGTTGGAGTGATTTCCAAAACCTGGTAGTTTGGAGCCAAGACGGACTGATATATCGAGCTTCCTGAACCACCTGGGATAGGTGAGCCAATATTGGTCCATGGACCTCCGTTCGTCGCCGAGGACTGGGGTTGGTAGGAGTAATCCGGGTTGGCGATCCAGTTCACATTGAAGCCGTTCGCGATGGATGCGGCGAAGGTGTCCACGATGCGGATGTTGTCAAAGCCGACGGAGGAATTCGCTCCAGCAACCGGCACCAGCTTCACAGCAGCCATTCCTACAGGAATCGGAGCAGAAAAAGTATAGGTAGCCCATTCGGTGCCTGCTCCCGATAGCGTGGGGGTCAAGTCACCCGTGCTGGCGTCAGCATTGGCGCTGTTGCCAGGGAGGAAAAAATCGACTTTGAATTTTCCAATATTGGCGCCCGAGAGGATTTTCATGTCCACGGCGAAAGTCGCTGTCGTCCCGGCAGTGAGCGGTAGCTGTCCACCTGGACCGATAGTAAGAACATTGCCTCCGTTCGAAACAAATATACCCCATCCACTGGTGTTAGTCATGATTCCATAACCGCCGGGATTGCCGCCGGAAGTCGGATAACCGAAGGTCGTCGTGCCTCCGCCGAATTCTGCCGACCAGCCGGCACCATCTGGGATTTCGAAGCCCGGATTGGGAATACCCGGGATCACAGGTGGGGGCGGGATGGGTGTGTTATCAACTCGGAAGTTGTCAAATCCCACTTTGGAATTTGGACCCCACAACGGAACAATCTTGATTCCGGTGGCACCTGGCTTGATTGTATAGGTGTGCGAATAGGTTTCCCACGTGGCACCAGTCCCAATCTTTGTTGGATAGAAATTAGACGGACTATCCAGCGAGGCAGGCGGTCCAAGATTCAATTTTGATTCCTCCGATATTGCTTTGGTTCGTTCCGTCTTCAATCTTCATGTCCCAAGTGAAGGTGTATGTTTGGCCTGCGACGAGGCCAAGGGGAGCAAGCGAAACCGGAGAGTTTCCATTGTTGATCCAGATTCCCCATTGACCACCATTGGCATCCATCACGCCGTATCCGTTGGGCGCCGGGTCGGTGCCAACTCCGGCATTACCGCCTTCGCTTGGATAGCTGAACACAGCGGAAGAGGCATCCACTACCCAAGTGCCTTGGCCGTTGGTAAATTGTCCGTCGGTATCGTTGGGGATGAACACGGGTGCCGCATGGGCATCCATGGTGCTGCCTAAGACAGCACATAGGGCTAGGGTTTTAATAAATGAGTTCATTGGGGTTGTTTCTAGTTTTGGTTTTCGGGGTCGCTGATCAATCCGGGGATTTTAGATGTCGGCAGGCTCGCTGCCGGTCGGTCCGGGGGGTTAATCCGGAGGTTGCAATTTCATGCAACCATTGCCTGTAGTGGTAGCCGCAAATTTTGCGGTGTCCAGAAGATTTATGCAATTATATGAAATTTATTGCATAATGCAGCCAGAAACCGGGTTAAGAATCGGGAATTGAGGCGCGCCATGACGCGTCGAATGGTTTTTCCCGACAACACAGATCGCACGGAGATCGCGAAATACAAGGGCTCGGAAACGCAGCACTCTCCTAGTCTCTAGAAGATCCAGGCAACTCCTGATGTCATCCATGCAGTGGTTCAAACCCTCTCCGCTCAAACCCGCACCCGCAAATCCCTCATGCTCCAGAGCTCACCTGCCGCTGGAGCGCCGCTTCCACGCATCCTCCGGGCTCCATCATTGCGCTTCTGCGTAAAGCGCTCGCGCGCCGCGGCGAACGCTTCATTCACAAACGCCTTGCTGCCGATTACCGCCCCGTCCGTAAAATACCTCACCCGGCAGCGCAACATCCCTGCAAACCCTAAATCCGGTAAAACCGTTCCGTTTTCCCCGGCCTCCAAAGGCCTCCGCCGCATTCAATTGCGGTTTCCGAGCCATTTTCCCGCTCCTTTTGTCCACCTCTGCCTTGCCGCTCTTGCGTTCCAGCGCCAGTCCCATTAATCGCCGGTAGATGCGCGAAGTTTCCGTCCATTTCCCGGCCTCAAAGCCCACTCCCTGATGACTCATGCAGGCCCGGACCATTCCCCTTCGGCCCGCCGCCCACCGCTTCCCCGTAGCTGCTCCAACGATACTCCGCCGGATCGGAAGCCATCCCGGTTCGCACCGGATTCAAATCGATGTAAGCCGCCATCGTCCGCGCCGCGATGCCGCTTTCCACGATCACGCTCTTGAAGCGCTCCTCCCACAGCGTGCCGCTGCGCTCGTGCGTCCGGTTGAACCACCGGGTGAAGCGCTGCAACAGCGTCTTCATGAACTCCGAGAGATTGTGCCTCCGGTAGGTGAAACGCGCATGAATCGCCGCCAGCCACTCGTCCCGTCCTTGGCTCCTGGCTTCCGCAAGCTCCTTCGCAACCTCCGCCACAAACGCCTCGCTATTCGTGCCAGAAAGGCGCCTCAACAACTCCTCGTCGGAAATCCCGCCCTCCGGCATCGGCGGCACTTCCAGCAGGATGTGGAAGTGATTGGACATGATGCAGTAGGCCAACACCCGGCAGCCCGAAAAATTCTCCTGCATCCGCATGAACATCCGTAAATGCTCCCGTTCGTCGTCCCCGAACACAAAACGCCGGTCCACTACACGGCTCACGCAATGATGGACCGCCGGTTTGACCGCCGATTCCTTCCAAGGTGACAACCAGCGTTTACTGCTCACAGCTTCTTCTACTACCTCCACTCAAACTGGATGGGAAAATCTCTACTTTTTGTCCGGGATCTTGTGAGGGATCCTTTTGGGGAAAGCGGAAGCACGACTTGCCACGGCGGACCACATGTCTACACTCCCCCGCATGATGAACTCCGTTCCCCTCTCCGCCTATCAGGAAACTCTCGGGATGATCTATTTCGCCCGGATGCTCGACAAGATCCGGCTGCACGCCGCGGGAAACCTGCGCGAGGACTTCTGCGACAATCTCGGCTCGGGACTGGACGGCCGCTGCGTGAATTTCCTGCGCGTGGACTACCCCGAGCTCGTGAACCGCACGCTGCAGGGCGGCTCGGACGAGGAAATCCTGCGCTGGTGCTTCGAGACCGGCCGGGAACCCAACGAGGGCGACATTTTCGTCTGGAACCAGTTTTTGAAAAAAGTCGGCTGGCAGGACGGCGTCTCGGAAATCCTGGTCCGTCGCAAGCAGGAAAGCGGCCTCGCCGAGCGCGACGAAATCATGACGATGGCCGAATACTTCGAATACGACGAAGGCCGCAAGTCCTGATGCTGAGAGTTGCGCGGTGAATCCGAACGGTGGTCACCGCCCGCCTACAGCTTTTGCAGGTAGGCGATGCTGGTGGCGATGTCAGTCATCGGGGCCGGCGAGTGATCCTGCTCCACGTGGCAATGCTTCACCCCGGCGGCCTTGGCGGCGACGATGATCGGCTCCATCGGGATGATTCCCGCCCCGAGCGGCTGGAACGCATTCTGCGGCAGGGCCGTGGCGAAGGAGGGCATCGCAATGCCCTCCTTGAGATCCTTGAGGTGAAGCTGCGTGACCCGGCCATGAAGTTTGCCGATCAACTCCACCGGATCGATGCCCGCCGCCTTGACCCAGAAAACGTCGATTTCAAACTGCATGTCCGGCGAGAATTCCTCCCGGAAAACATCGTAGCCGCACTTGCCGCCTTCCTTGGGCTCGAACTCGAAATTGTGGTTGTGGTAGGACAGCTGGATGCCCGCCGTTTTCGCCATCGCCGCCGCCTTGTTGGCGTTTTCGGCGACTTTTTTGTAATCGTCCAGGGTGGTGCGGTTCGGCTCCTTGAGGTAGGGGATGACGAGCTGGCTCAGTCCGGTCTGCCGGGCCTTTTCCAGGATTTTCGCGAAATCCGACATCTCCGCGTCCTTGGGATTCACCACTGCGTCCCACTCGAAATGCGCGGAATTGATTTCGAGCCCGGCATCCTTGGCCCCAGAGATCAGCGGGTCCGCGTTGGGAAATCCGTAGAGCTCGACCTGCTTGAAGCCTGCTGCGGCGACCTTTTTCAACGTCCCGGCGGGATCCTTGCCGAGTTCGTTGCGGAGCGTGTAAAGCTGAATTCCGATGTTCTTGCGGTAGGCGTTCTCCGCCTCAAGGGCGAACAAACTCTGGGATTGGCCGAAAACAAGCGAAGTGGCGGCGGTCGTGCGAATGAAGGTTCTGCGGTTCATGGGTTGATGAGGGTTTATGCCACGCCGCCACCTGCGTCAAGGGAACGCCATGCAAGGATGGAACTGCGGATACTCCAGAAGGAGCATTTGCAGCCGTCCGAATTAAACCCATCATGGCCGCTCATGAACCGGATTCTCGCCTTCCTTCTCATCTCCGCAGTCTGCGCCGGAGCCGCGGATTTCCCGTCAGACCTCTTGAAACAACCCGATGCCTGGTATGGCTCGGCGCAAGGTCGGCAGACCACCGCCTGCGTCCTGTCCTGGCAAACACAGGAAGGAATCTGGCCCAAGGCCAAGGATACCGCGGGAACGATGAACACCAAGTCGCCGACGAAATCCGAAGGCACCTTCGACAACAAGTCCACCACCGACGAACTCCGCTACCTCGCCCGCGCCTACCGGGCGACGAACGACGAAGCATGCAAGACCGCGTTTCTCAAAGGCTTCGACCTGGTCATCAAGGCGCAGTATGCGAATGGCGGCTGGCCGCAGCTCTATCCACTGGGGAAAAAAGGCTACCCGCACCGCATCACTTTCAATGACGGCACCATGGTGCGCCTGATGGAATTCCTGAGCGAGGTGGCCACCCGGGAAACCTACTCGTTTGTCGATGCGGACCGCCGGACCGCCGCCCGCACGGCCGTCGACCGCGGGGTCGCCTGCATCCTCAAGTGCCAGATCGTCATGGACGGAAAACCCACCGTCTGGTGCGCCCAGCATGATGAGGTCACGCTCGCCCCCGCAGCCGCGCGCGCCTACGAACTCCCGTCACTCAGCGGCTCCGAGAGCGCGGGCGTGGTCCGCTTCCTCATGTCGCTGGAAGATCCCTCGCCCGAAGTCATCCGCAGCGTGAAAGCCGCCGTCGCTTGGTTCGAATCCGCAAAAATCACCGGCATCCGCGTCGAGAAGGTGAACGGCGACCGCCAGGTCATCGCCGACTCCGCCGCCCCGCCGCTGTGGGCGCGCTTCTATGATCTCGAAACCGGCCGACCATTCTTCTGCGACCGCGACGGCGTGAAAAAATCCGATCTAGCGGAAATCGGCAGCGAACGCCGCAATGGTTACGCGTGGTATGGCTCATGGGGCGAGTCCGTCGCCTCGCAATATGCCAAGTGGCCCCACCGTTGAAACCCAGGACCACCTCCGACCCGACTCCCACCTTCATGAAATCACCCACCGCATTCCTCCTCATCGCGACCGCGCTTCCCGCGGCGGCCGGGCTCACCGTCACCGCGGCTAACAAACTGCCGCTCGCCCGCGCCAGCCAGACGATCGAACTATCAGCCGCCCAGCTCGCCCCGCTCGGCGCGAAGGATCTCACGACCGTGCATGTCACGGACGCCGCCGGCAAGGAGTTCGTCGTGCAGGCCGTGGACACGGACGGCGACGCTTTCTGCAAGCCCGACATCGTCATCTTCCAATCGGACTTCGCCGCAAATGAAACAAAATCCTTCACCGCGACGACCGGTGCCAAACAGCTTTACACCAAGGAGCAATACAAGGCCTTCGGCCGCTTCGTGCGCGAGCGTTTCGACGATTTCACCTGGGAAAACGACCGCATCGCCCACCGCACCTACGGCAAGGCGCTGGAAACCTGGGAAGGCGAACCGCTTTCCAGCAGCACCATCGACATCTGGTCCAAGCGCACTCCCCGCATGGTCATCAACGACTGGTATCTGTCGGACGACTATCACGCGGATCACGGCGAGGGCGCGGACTTTTACTCCGCCGGCACCGCCCGCGGCTGCGGCGGCAACGGGCTGTGGGCCGCTGACAAACTCTGGGTTTCGCGCAACTACGTGCACTCGCGCGTCCTCGCTAACGGACCGCTCCGCGTGATGTTCGAGCTCACCTACGAACCGTTCAACATGAACGGCATCAGCGTAGGCGAGGTGAAACGCGTCTCTCTCGACGCGGGATCGCAGCTCGACCGTTTTCAAAGTTCCTACAAACCCTACACCCGCCCCGGACAGTCGCAGAAACTCACCTGCGGCATCGGGCTGAAAAAAGTCAGCGGCGAGCGGAAGGAAGCTGAATGCTTCCCGCGGTTGGATGTTGAAATGGGAGAAAGTCGCCAAAAACGCCGGTAACCAGGGCCTCGCCGTCATCGTTGATCCGCAACAATGGGTGAAGGATGCCGAAGACGAGCAGAACCACCTCGTGCTGGCATCCACCAGCGGAGAAGACGTGATTTCCTACTGGGCCGGTTTCTGTTGGGACAAGGCCGGCCACATCACCACTCCCGAGGCGTGGAGACAATATGTGGATGAATTCGCCCAAGGTCTTGCATCACCGATCGAAACCACCGTCGCGGCAGGAAACTAACAAACACTCGTTTCCGATCCATGAAGTCATCACCGCTCGTCCTCGCTGCCCTGCTTTTCATTCCAGTCTGCTCCGCGGCGGAAAAGCCCAAAGACTTCGGCGGCGCGACTCCGCTGCAATGGTCGCTACGCATGGCGGACTCGGAAACCGCCCGGCTCGGTGACAAACTCGCCTGGCGCGAGGGGCGCAAGGCAAAGTGGGATTACACCGCCGGCCTCTTCACGCTGTCGCTGCTCAAGCTGCATGAAAAATTTCCCACACCCGCTTATGTTGAGTTTGCCAAGGATTCGATCGGCTCCTTCATCAACACGGACGGAACCATCCGCGGCTATCAGGTGGAGGACTATAACATCGACCACATCGCGCCCGGCAAGACGGTCCTCGCCCTCTATCAAATCACTGGTGACGAACGCTACCGGAAATGTGCCGACCTGCTGCGCAAGCAACTCGCCACCCACCCGCGCACCCAGCAGGGCGGATTCTGGCACAAGCAGCGCTACCCGTGGCAGATGTGGCTCGACGGCTTGTTCATGGCCGCGCCGTTCTACGCGGAATACACCGTTGACTTCAATGGCCCTCCTGCCGACCTCGACGACGTCGTCCAACAGTTCCGCCTGATCGACGAACACCTCTACGATGCGAAGAGCGGCCTTTATTGGCACGGCTGGGACGAAAGACGAGAACAGGAATGGGCGGACAAAACCACCGGCCGCTCCTCGAATTTCTGGGGCCGCGCGGTCGGCTGGTGGATCATGGCGCAGGTGGACGTGCTCGATTTCCTGCCGCCGGATCATCCCGGCCGCGAGGAAATCATCGCGCTCATCAAGAAGACCAGCGACGGCATTTTAAAACACCAGGACCCCGCGAGCGGCCTCTGGTGGCAGGTGCTCGATCAAGGCGGCAGGGACGGCAACTACCTCGAAGCCACGGCCAGCGCCATGTTCGTCTATGCCATGGCCAAGGCGGTCAATCACGGCTATCTGACAGACGATTGCCTCCCGGCGATTCTCAAAGGCTACCACGCCATCATCCGGGAACTCATCAAGACGGACGACAGCGGAAGGATCTCACTGACGCGCTGTTGCGCGGTCGCCGGACTTGGCTATGGCCGCGACGGTTCCTACGCCTACTACCTGCGGGAGCCCATCGTCGACAACGACCTCAAGGGTGTCGGCCCGTTCATTCTAGCAGGCATCGAACTTCAGCAAATGTTGGACCTGCCGATGACCGCGCAACCGGATGCCGGCCGCACCCATTAGTCTTCTCCCTCACCACCCGCCGCCGAGGGCCTTGTAGAGCTCTACGGAATTCACCGCGCGGGCGAGCCGGAGATTGATGAGCCGCTGGCGGGCCTCGAAGAGGTCGAGGGTGGAGTTGAGCACTTCGAAATAGCTGTCCACGCCCTTGTCGTAGCGGGCGGTGGCGAGGTCGGTGCGTTTCTGTTGGGCCGCGACGAGCGCCTCGGTGGCGGCGATCCGCTCGGCCAGCCCGCTGCGGGCGGCGAGGCTGTCGGCGACTTCGCGGAAGCCGGTCTGGATGGATTTCTCGTAGTTGGCGATGTTCGACTTCTTGCCGATTTCCGCGGATTCGAGGTTCGCCTTGTTGCGGCCGCCGTCGAAAATCGGGATGTTCACTTCCGGTGCGAACAACCAGCTGGCGGTGCCGCTGGCGAAAAGCTGCGAGAGGCTGCGGCTGGCGGTCCCGCCGGTGGCGGTGAGCGTGATGCTGGGGAAAAACGCGGCGCGCGCTGCACCGATGTTGGCATTCGCGGCCCGGAGCTGATACTCCGCCTCGCGGATGTCCGGGCGGCGGTATAACAGATCCGAGGAAACCCCCGCCTTCACCTCAGCCACCACGACCTGGTCGAGCGAGCGGGCGTTAGGAAGATTGGACGGGATCGAGCCGCCGGCGAGAAAGACCAGCGAGTTGTTGATCTCCTGCTTGCGCTGTTGGAAAGTCGCCAGATCGGCCTTGGCGGTTTGCCGCTGGATTTCCATGGAACTGAGTTCGAGATCCGAGACGGTGCCGGCGTCGAAACGCTTCTGCATGATGCCGTAGGCTTCGTTCATGCCCTCGTAGGTTCTCTCCGCGAGGTCGATTTGCTCCTGCAGCGCACGCTCGGCGAGGTATTGGTTGGCGACCTGGGCGACGAGCGCGATCTGCGCGCCGACACGGGCGGCATCGGTGGCGAAATACGTTTCAAGAGCCGCGTCGTTCAGGCTGCGGACACGGCCGAAGAGGTCGAGTTCATAGGAAACGAGGCCGACGGAGACGTTGTAGGAGCCGGTGGTATTGTTGTTGGACGAGCCACCCGATCCGGACGCGCCGAGCCCGCGTCTGCGCTCGCCGGTGCCGAAGGCGTTGATCGGCGGAAAAAGCTCGCTACGGGAGATGGCGTACTGGGCGCGCGCCTGTTCCACGTTGAGCGTGGCGATGCGCAGGTCGCGGTTGTTGGCGAGCGAGGTTTCGACGAGTTTCCTCAACCGGGGATCGGCGAAGAATTTCTGCCAGGCGATGTCGGCGGAGACCGTGCCGCCTGTTTTCCCGGGAAATCCGGCGGAAACCTGCGGGTCCACCTGACCCAGCGGCGGCGTGAGCGAGCACGCGCTGGATAGAAACGCGGCGGCGAGGATGAAGGCGGATGACTTACGCATGGGGGATTTCTACTTTCTTCCCGGTGAAACGACCGACGATCTTGACGACGACCACGAAGAATACCGGCACGAGGAAAATGGCGAGGATGGTTCCGGAGATCATTCCCCCGGCCACCCCGGTGCCGATGGCATTCTGGCTGGCGGATCCCGCGCCGGTGCTGATCACAAGCGGCGTGACGCCGAGCACGAAGGCGATGGATGTCATGAGGATGGGGCGCAGACGGAGTTTGACGGCCTCCAAGGTCGCTTCGATGAGGCCTTTTCCTTCCTTCATCAGATCCAGCGCGAACTCGATGATGAGGATGGCGTTCTTTGTCGAAAGTCCGACAGTGGTTAGAAGACCAACTTTGAAATATACGTCGTTCGGCAGACCACGGAAGGTGGCAGCGGTGAGCGCGCCGATGATTCCTAACGGCACCACCATGAGCACCGCCACCGGGATCGACCAACTTTCATAAAGTGCCGCGAGGCAGAGGAAAACGATCAGCAGGGAAACACCGTAGAGAAGCGGAGCCTGGTTGCCGGAGGTTTTTTCCTCCAGTGACTGGCCGGACCATTCGTAGCCGATCCCCGGCGGCAGTTTGGCGGCCATCGTTTCCATTTCGGTGATCGCCGCTCCGGAACTCAAGCCGGCGGCGGCGCTGCCGACGATGTTGACCGCGGGAATGCCGTTGTAGCGCTGGAGCTGGGGTGAACCGAACGACCACTCGACTTTTGGTCACAGCCGAGAGCGGGACCATGCCGCCGCTTTTGTTGCGGACGTAAACCTTGCCGATGTCTTCCGGCGTCATGCGGAATTTCGCATCGAGCTGCACGATGACCCGCTGGACCCGCGAGACGTTGACGAAGTTGTTCACGTAGGCCGAGCCGAACGCGGTTTGCATCGTCGAGTTGATGTCTGCCAGGGAAACTCCGAGCGCGCTCGCCTTGTCCTGGTCGAGCTCGATTTTAAGCTGCGCGGCATCGGCGAGTCCTTGCGGCCGGACCTGCATCAGATTTGGGTTTTCGCCGGCCATTCCGAGCATCTGCCCCTTCGCCGCATTGAGCGCCTCGTGACCGACGCCACCAACGTCCTGCAGCCAGAAGTCGAATCCGGAGGAGGTTCCGAGCTCGGGAATCGCAGGTGGATTGAGCGGGAATACGACGGCGTCTTTCACGTCACCGAGGCCCATCATGGCACGCTGGATCACGGCTTGGACCTTGGCGTTTTTCCCGGGTCGATCCTCCCATGGCTTGAGCCGGATGAACGCGAGGCCGGAGTTCTGCGCACGGCCGGAGAAGCTGAAGCCGGCGACGGTGAAGTAGTGCTCGATCTCCGGTTGTTTGGCGAAATACTCCTCGGCCTTTCTCAGAACCGCACCGGTCCGTTCGTCGGTCGCGCCTTCGGGAAGGGTGATGGCCGTTAGGAAATAGCCCTGGTCTTCCTCGGGCAGGAAGGATGACGGCATTTTTTGATAGAGAATCACCACGACGGCGGTGACGGCAACAAGCGCGAGGATTCCCGTGAAAGGTGCGTTTCACCAGGAAGCCCACCCAGCTTTGATAACGTTGCGTCATCCGCTCGAACGTCCGGTTGAACCAGCCGAAAAAACCCTTTTTCTCCATGTGGTGACCGGCGTCCACTTGCTTCAGAAGCGTCGCGCAAAGTGCCGGCGTCAGCGTCATCGCGAGGAAGATCGAGAACAACATGCAGGACACGATGGACATGGTGAACTGCCGGTAAATCGTGCCGACCGAACCACCGAAGAATGCCATCGGGACGAACACCGCGGTGAGGACGAGCGTGATTCCTATCAGCGCGCCGGTGATCTGGCTCATCGCCTTCCGTGTGGCCTCGACCGCACCGAGTCCTTCCTCGCTCATGATCCGCTCGACGTTTTCGACCACGACGATCGCGTCATCGACGAGAATGCCGATCGCGAGCACCATGCCGAACATCGTCAGCACGTTGATGGAGAATCCGAATGCAGCCATCATGCCGCAGGTTCCTAGCAGCGCGACCGGAACGACCAGCGTCGGAATCAGCGTGGCGCGGAAGTTCTGCAGGAACAGATACATCACGAGGAACACCAGGATGATTGCTTCGACCAAGGTCTTGAGCACTTCCTCGACGGAAATCTTCACGAAGGCCGAGGTATCCAGCGGATAGACCACCTTCACGCCCGGCGGGAAGAATTCCGACAGACGCTCGACCTCCTTGCGGACTCCCGCGGCGGTGTCCATCGCGTTGGCGGTGGGGGAAAGCTTCACGGCGGCGGCGGCGGTCGGCTTGCCGTCGATGCGGGCCTTGATGGAATAGTCCTGGCCGCCCAGCTCGACGCGGGCGACGTCCTTCAGATAGATCCGCGAGCCGTCGGTGTTCACGCGGAGCACGATGTTCTTGAACTGCTCCGCCTCCCGCAGCGTGGCGCGGCCTTGCAGGATGATGTTCATCTGCTGGTTTTCCGTGGCGGGAAGCTGGCCGATCTGGCCGACGGGCACCTGCGTGTTCTGCGCGGCGATGGCGGCGTTGATGTCGGCCGGCGTCATGTTATAACTCACCAGTTTGTCCGGATCGAGCCAGATGCGCATCGCGTACTGCGTGCCGAACTGGATGACCTCGCCGACGCCCTGCACGCGGCGGATCGGGTCGAGCATGCTGGCTGCCAGATAGTTTCCGAGTCCGATGGCGTCCATGCTGCCGTCGTCCGTCGAGAGGGCGATGAACATCATGAAGTTCCGCGTCGCCTTGGCCACGACCACGCCCTGCTGCTGCACGGTCTGCGGAAGGCTGGGCGTGGCAAGCTGGACCTTGTTCTGCACTTGCACCTGCGCCACGTCGGGATCGGTGCCGGTCTTGAAATACAGCGTGATGACCGCGACACCGTTGGCATCGCTGGTGGAGTTCATGTACAACAGATTGTCGATGCCGTTGAGCTGTTGCTCGATGACAGAGGTCACGGTGTCGCTCAAGCGTTTCCGCGGAAGCGCCGGCGTAGTTGGCGGTGATGGAAATCGACGGCGGCGCGACGGACGGATACTGGGCGACCGGCAGCGTGGTGATGGCGATGCCGCCGAGAAGACAGATGAGGATGGAGATCACCCAGGCGAAGACCGGGCGGTCGATGAAGAAACGGGCCATGAAATGAGAATGTTAGTGTTTGCTGGCGTTGGACACCGGACCCGCGTCCTTGGCAGGCACGTAGGGCTCCGGGACCACGGGCGAGCCCGGCCGCGCTTTCAGGTGGCCTTCCATGATCACCCGCTCGCCGGCTTGCAGACCGGAAGTGACGACCCATTTGTCGCCGAATGCGTCGCTGGTCTCGATGCTGCGCGACTGGGCGTGGTTAGAGTCGTCCACGATGAGCACGGTGCCTTTTCCACCGGCCGCCCGCGTGACCGCGCGCTGGGGAACGGTGATCGCGTTTTCCTTCACCGCCTGGACGATGCGGGCGCGGGCGAACATGCCGGGAAGCAGGTCGCGTTTCGGATTCGGGAACTCCGCGCGGAGCGTCACCATGCCGGTCGTTTCATCCACGGAGACTTCCGAGAAGAGCAGGCGGCCTTGCGATTCATACTCGCTGCCGTCGTCTAGCAGGAGGGTGACGGAACTTTGGTTCGAGCCGGCCTTTTTCAGGGCGATGAGGTCGGTGCTCGACTGGGTGAAGTCGAAATAGATCGGATCGAGCTGCTGGATGATGGCGAGCAGGGTGGCGTCGCCCTGACCGACGAGCGCGCCCTCGGTGACCTCCGCCTTGCCGATGCGGCCGGAAATCGGCGCGGTGACGGTGGCGTAGCCGAGGTTCAGCTCGGCGCTGACCAGGGCGGCCTTGGCGGCGAGGATCTCGGCATTGGCGATGGTCACGGCGGACTCGGAGTTGTCGGCGTCCTGCTTGCTAACCGCATTCACCGCGACCAGTTCGCGGAAGCGGTTGACCTGGTTTTCCGCTTGTTTGGCATTCGCCTCGGCGCGGGCGAGATTGGCCGCCGCGCTGTCACGGGCGGCTTGCAGCGGGGCGGGATCGATTTGGAAAAGCACGTCGCCCGCCTTTACGTCCGCACCTTCCTCGAAGGTTTTCTTCAAAAGGATGCCGGAGACCCGCGCCCGGATTTCCGCGACGCGCAGCGCGTCGATCCGGCCGGGCAGGTCGCGGGTGATGGTGACCGTCTCGGTGGCGGCGGGCAGGAAGGTGACGGCTGCCGGTGGCATTTGCGGCGGCGCGGCGGGGGCCTTTTTCCCGCAACTCGGGAACAACAGCCAGATGACGGACAAGGGCAGGAAAAAAATGGGACGCATGACAGGAAGACGGAGATGGCTCAAACGGACGTTCGAGACCGCGTAGACTTCACCCGGAATTCTGATTTCGGAATGACTTTGATGTTTCCATGCTGGTAACTTTGGATTACCAGTCTCCGCGGATGGAACTGAGACATTTACGGTATTTCGTGGCGGTGGCCGAGGAACTGAGTTTCCGGAAAGCGGCGCAGCGGCTCAATATCAGTCGCCCGGCGCTGAGCAAGCAGGTCAAGGATCTCGAGGATGAGATCGCGGTCAAATTATTGGACCGCGACACGGTGAGCGTTTCCCTGACCAAAGCTGGCGAGCTTTTCCTCGAGGACTCGCAAAAACTCCTGGTGCTGGCCGAGCAGGCGATCGAGCGGGCGAGCCAGGCGCAGTCCGGCCATCGGGGAAAACTGCGGATCGGCAGCGTGGGGATCATCGCGACGGATTTCCTGCCGAAGACGTTGAAAATTTTCAATCAGAAGTATCCGGGCGTGGAAGTGGCGTTCGTGGAAATGCTGCCCGCCGAGCAGCTCGACGCGCTGGCGCGGGGCCGGATCGACATCGGTTTCGCCTACGGCAAGGAAGTGCTGAACATCACCAGCCTGCGCAGCCTCTGCGTGGTTCACTCGTATTTCGGAGTCGCCGTGTCCAGCCAGCATCCGTTAGCCGACCGGAAAGGCGTCACCTTCAAGGAGATCCGCACGGAAACCCTGTTATGCCTCGGCGGCGACGGGCGCTCCAGCCACCGCGAGACCATCTGCGAGTTTTACACCAACGAAGGATTGCGCCCGAGCAAGGTGCGGCAGGTCGAAGGATTCGACTCGATGGTCACCCTGATCGCCGCAGACCAGGGAATCACCCTGCTGCCGCACGCACTGGATCTGGCAAATCAAGGAGTCGTCATCATCCCCATCGTCGGGACAAAAATGGATCTCGATTTCCACATGTGGGCGGTCTGGCAACGCCACCTCCCATCGCACCATATCAAGCACTTCGTGCAACTGCTCGAAGAGCGGGTGAACAGCCAGGAGCATGAAAAACAAGTCAGTATCGCTTCGTAATCAAAAAGTCATGGAATCCCCACTCAACCGCCGCAAGTTCCTCTGGACCACCGGTGTCGCCGGACATCGGCCTCGCCACCAGCGCCCGCACCTTCGCCCAGGCACCCGCAGTTTCTCCCAATTCAAAACTCCGCGTGCTCTGCATCGGCGTCGTCGGGACCATCGGCGCGGAGGACCGCCACCAGGTCGCCGCGCATCCGTCGGTGGAAATCGCCGGCCTCTGTGACGTGGATTCCAACGCCCTCGCCAAAGCGGCATCCGAGCATCCCGGAGCCTTCACCTGCGCCGACTACCGCGAGGCGTTTTCGAAATACGGCGACAAGTTCGACGCCGTCATCGTCGCCACCCCGGACCACAGCCACGCGCCGATCATGCTCACCGCGCTGGCTAACAACAAACACGTCTACGGCCAGAAGCCCCTCGTCCATCAGTTGGAGGAACTCGTGATGATGGAAAAAGCCATCGCCGCGAGGCCGCATCTCGTCACCCAGATCGGCAACCAGCGCATGGTCTTCCCCGGCCGCCGCGCCGCCGTGGAAATTCTGCGCTCCGGCGTGCTCGGCAAGGCCGTGGCAGCCCACGTCTGGGTGAATTCGCCGAACGACCGCGACCTATTTCAATCTCGACCGCATCATCGAACCGAACAGCCCGCCGCCCTCCAACCTCAACTGGGACCTCTGGCTCTGCGCCACCGAAAAAATCCCCTACCGCGCCGGCATGGCACCCGTCGTCTGGCGTTCCTGGTGGGATTTTGGCAGCAACGGTCTCGGCGATTGGGGTTGCCACGTGCTCGACGTCGTCATCTACGGTTATGACGAACTGCAGTCACCCATCGCCGTCCAGACCAACTGCCCGGAAGCGCCCAACCCGCTGTTCCACACCCACCCGTGCAACTCCACCATCACCTACGCGGTCAATTCCGACAAATTCGCCCGCAAGACTTTCCCGATTTACTACAGCGATTCCGGCCAACCCGTTTCCCGCGCCGCCATCGGCCTGCCGCCGGGAAATTTCGCCGACAAGAACATGACCGTCGTCGTCTGTGAAAACGGCGTGCTCACCCTCACCGCCGGCGGCTTCCTCGAAGTCTGGCGCGATGGCAAGCTCACCAAAGGCCTCGACATGCCCGGTCTCCCCGAGTTCCCCGCCTTGAATCACTGGCATGCATGGGTCGACAACTGCCTCGGAAAAAAAGTCGAACTCCGCAGCCCGTTCAAGGACGCCATCCGCATGACCGAGCCCACCATCCTCGCCGTCAAAGCCACCCGCTTCCCGAACCGCGAACTGCTGTGGGACAAGTCCACCCTCACCTTCCCCAACCACACGCAGGCCACCAAGACCCTCGTCCGTCGCGAATACCGCGAAGGTTTCGCCCCGCCGCCGGTCGTCTGATAGGAGCGGTATTTCCAGTGAACGACCTGAAACACTGCGCCGAAACCCTCGGCATCGGGAAAATCGAGCGCCACATCTTCCTCTGCGCCGATCAGACCGAGCCGAAGTGCTGCGCCAAGGAAGTCGGCCTCGCCTCCTGGGAGTTTCTCAAGCGGCGGCTTAAGGAGCTCAACCTCGCCGGCGGCAAGGACTCTAAAATCTATCGAACCAAGGCGAACTGCCTGCGCGTCTGCCTCCACGGCCCGGTCGCCGTCGTCTATCCGGAAGGCGTCTGGTATCACTCCTGCACCCCGGAAGTGTTGGAACAAATCATCCAGGAGCACCTGATCGGCGGGCAGGTCGTCGCCGAGTTCGCCTTCGCGGAGAATCCGCTGATTCCATAAGGACAAGCGACATTCCTGTCGCTTCAACAAAAGGTGCCAGCCGTTTGAATCCGCAGGGAGCTTCATGGGACCTCACCGGATCTCGATCCAATGCACCTGCCGGAGAATCTCCCATTGCAAAAGCACGCCGGGGACGATGAACGCGACGACAAACAATACCGGGACGACCAGCATCAAACAGAACGTCGTCGCAAAACTCCATTGCCGATTTGTCCGTAAGGCCCATCTATCAAGGAAGCGGTGGGCGAAAACCGTCGCCAGCAGAAACGCTCCGAGGCCAGGGCCCCACGTGCCCGCGTCGGACGACATGGCGGGGAGGTTTTCACTCAGGAAAAACCAGAAACCCGCGCCAAAACGGAGCAGGAGCAAGTCATAGCCGCCGAAGGGTGCCAGGAAATTGAGAAGCGCCAATAACAGGCCTAAACCCAACCACACCAAGGCGATAACGCCTACGCCACGCAAGATTGGGAAAGATCTAATCACGAACAGGGAAGAGTAGAGGTGATGCCTGTCCACCGGTTCTGATGATTTTTCCAAGCTGGTCCGCTGGCAGACTTCGCACCGAACCATCTCCATAACCTACTGCGAATTTCCCCTGCTTTTGAATGACGGGCGACACGATGAGCGGCTCGTCCGCGTTGACCGGGCGCTTGCCACCGGGCTGCAGGAGGATGAAAGGCTCGCGCACGCTGCGGTTCGAGGATTGCACCCACATGAGATCTTGCGGCAATTCCAGCTCGTGGAAACCATGTGGATAGCGGCCCTTCGTTTGATGAAATTCAAAGAGCGCCAACATCAACTGTCGTCCGTTGTTTACTGCCATGGTGAGCTCTGCCCTCTTACCACGGTTTTCTATCCACGGATCACTCAGAAGCCAAACCGCTTGATGCACCACGCCGCTCAGGGCGATGGCGGCTCCCGAGCCTAGCAACAGTAAGGCGACCGCTGAGAACGTGTGCCGGGGCCGCCACGATGGAGTTTTCCCCTTCGCCATCTGCCACCAGTGGACAAAGCGGTGGACCAGCCAGGTCGCCAGGATAAGACATCCCAGTGGAGCCGCCAGCGGACGCCAACCTCCTAACGATTGAGGCAAAACCTTCGCTGCATGGAAAAACCAGCCAAGGACGAAATGCACCGGCGTCTCGACGAGCACGGTACAACTGCCCAAAACCGAAAACACCAGGATCACGATGGTCCACAAAACCCCGCGGATGATCCACGTCCACCGGCGGGATGCGGGAGACTTCACGGTGATCGCTTCCTCGCTCATGGTTTCAGTTGGTCGTCGAGTTGCCTCTTGAGCGTTCCTTCCGAGCGGTCCTCGATGCTGCCGTCTGCCAGCAGCACGAAGCGCCGACCACCGGCCGATGAGGGTTCGTAAACCAGGATGTCCCGACCGACCGCGGGCCGGACGCCCGGCATCAGGCAGTAAAGTCCGCCGCCTGCGAATTCCCACAGTGCGGGATCGATCCCTTCCACCAAGGGACTGATGGGCGCGTCCCCGCCGTGGCTTTTCGCATGGTCCCAGATGGCTTCCTGGATCTTGCGCAGCGCTTGGCGGCGTTCCTCTTTCCCGGGCGGAGTCGGACCATCTTCCCGCAGGCGATAACCGGCACCCTGCTTTTCCCACGCCCCCGGTGTGAGCAGCTCGCGTGCGCCGGAAATCATCGTCAGCACCACGTAGAACATCAGCCCCGTCATAAAGACCACCCCGAGCGCCTGGAGATACTTGAGCCGTGGTAGCGAGCTGAACGATTTCGCCAGCTGGTTCCAAATGAGTTTTACCCCCCAGGCGATCACCAGATAGGTGAAGAGAAAAAACGAAAGCGCGTCGATCCGCGCCCGGGCAATGTCGGTGAGGGTAATGACAGTCATCCCGGCTGAGGCTTGGCAGAGCGAGCAGAGCCAGATGGCGGGGATAATTCCGACCGGAGGTTTTTTCATGGGATAATCTGTTACGAGGCTGGCCGGAAAACAGATGGCTTACAAGGCATAAGCCGGCCGCAGGCAACCCGCATCGTCCATCATCATCTCTCGACCTTCGGATCCTCACCATCAGGCGGCACACCGGGCGGCGTGGATGCGGCCACGATGGTGGCGGCGGTCAGCCCCAATCTCGCGCGCAGCAGGTCATCCACCAGCACGGCGCGGCTGTTCGGCACGATCCCGGATCCGAATCCGCGCACGTAACCTTTGGTGATTTCCGCACCGAAGAACAGAATACACGAGGAATAGTAAATCCAGGCTAACACGATCACGACCGACCCGGCCGCGCCGAAGCTGGAGGCGATGCTGCTGGTGGCGAGGTAGTAGCCGATCACGAACTTGCCGAGAGTGAAAAGCAGCGAAGTGGTCACCGCTCCCAACCAGACATCCTGCCAGCGAAGCCGCACGTTAGGCAGCCATTTGAAAATCATCGCAAAAAGACCGCTGATGACCGTGAACGAAACGATAAAGTCCCCCACCTGCCAGACCACGGGCGGAAACTGGAATCGACCACTCATGTAGTGGCTCAATCCAGCGAGAAGGATGCTGATGACCAGCGACACCAGCAGAAGAAAGCCGATGGCGAGCACGATCGAAAACGAAAAGAACCGGTCTCGCACGAGCGTGAAAAACGGGCGTCCCGGTTTCACCACCACTCCCCAGATGGCATTCAGCGCGTCCTTCAACTCGGCAAACACCGTGGATGCGCCGAAGAGCAGCAACGCCGTGCCGATGACCGTGGCGAGCGCTCCCGCCGACTTCTGCGTGGCGCTGGATTGCACCGCCGCCTGAATGGCATCGCCCGCACCCTTGCCCGCGAGGGTGGCGATCTGCTGCGAGAGTTCTCCCCGCGCCGCGTCTTCTCCAAACACCAATCCGGCCATCGAGATCACGATCACCAGCAACGGCGCGAGCGAAAAAATCGCATAATAAGCAAGCGATGAACTGAGGCGCATCGCACCATCGTCCACCCAGTCGGAAGCGGCGTCTTTGAGCAGTTGAAACATTTTCCCACGAAAAACTCGCATTATACAGGCAGCTTCCACTGCAAAGGATGGACTCCCCGCGCCGTGCTCAGAATGAATCGTCGTCTCGAGGTCATCTTGTTTCCGGACAGAATCAACCCTTCAATCTAGCTCCGAAGTCAACATTGGCAAAAGCTTTGGCAAAATTTCCCGGGGCTAGATCGGAACGACGTTTCAAGCTGCCCATAGCACCCCGCGGCCCCCCTGCAAACTGCACAACTTCCATGCATCGCGCACCTGTGCGCTGGTCGCATCTGGGACACGACTCACGGAAACTCAACACTCGCGACCCATCCAACCGGTGGCACGTTGCCTGCGACTCCTACATCGTCATGAAAACCATCCGATCCATTTCCCCTGTTAAGAGCGTGCTGCTCGCACTTCTGGGTGCCAGCGATCCGCTTGTCACCGCGCAGACGACCGATACCTCCACGGGCACTATTCTCGACTCCAATGCCGCTCCTTCGGTGACTTCTCCGGAAAATCCCGCTTCCACCAAGCTCACCGCCACCATTCTGCCGATCGAAAAGAACGCTACGACCAAGGGTGAGACAACCTTCGTCATGGTTGGCAGTGCCGTGAGCGTGGTCGGCAGAATCACCGGGATGGAACCCGACAAGCGCTATCAGGCAGTCGTCTGGGTTCCCTCGGTCCCCGCGCCATCGAAGCAAGGGGATACGGTCGTCAATCCTTCCTCCGAAGCCAGACCTCCAGCTGCGGACTCGCCGCCAACAGCTGCTACGGTGACGAATTCATCCCCTCAACCCACGGAACTCGACTTGGGAACCCTGGTGCCTGACGCCAGTGGGGGTGCGAATCTCAACGCGACTCTCCAGAACAAAGATCTGACCGCCCCGCCCACCGGCATTCTGGGAGGATTCATCGTGATCAAGCGCGCGCCTCCTCTCGATGAAACCGATGAGCGCAGCCCGGTGGCTTCCGGAGTGATTGGCGAGCCGATCCCAGCCACTGAAGACCCGGGTCCCTGAATCCAGCCAGGCCTTCGTGGTCCTGACGGTCCGTCTGGCAGGAGCAGGTGGCCATCAAGCTTGAATTGCATGTTAGGATCAACGCGATCCAGACTCGCGCGTGAATCCGGCTCTTGAAACATTGATGCTCGCTTTTGAAGGGGAAGAAAAAATCCTCCTTCCGGAGCGAGTCCTTTTCATCGGGGCCCAGCACCATCCGACTCTGAAAAACGTCCCGGAACTCACCGGTTGGCAGCCACTCAAACCACTCGCCACCACGTGGGAAAGCGCCGGATTTCCGCGCAGCGACGCCCTGCCAAGAGAGAAATGGCCGCTCGTGCTCGTCCTCCCCGGCAAGTCGAGGGACGAAGCGCTCGCGTGGTTCGCGATGGCCCGCGATCGCCTCGAGCCAGGCGGGAAACTCCTCGTCGCCATGCCCAACACCGCCGGTGCCGGGCGGTTTGAAAAGGAACTCTCCAAGGCCACCGGCAACATCGTTTCCATCCAGAAGCATAAATGCCGCGCCTTCCACGCGAGCGAGGATGACACCTGGAACGAGGAAATCTTCAACGAATGGCGCGCCCTCGGCGAAATGCGGGAAATCGCCGGTTTCACCGTGCAGGCCGGGATTTTCAGCAGCGATCACATCGATCCCGGCTCGCAGCTTCTGGCAGACCACCTGCCCGCCCATCTCCACGGCAACGTCGCGGACCTCGGCGCGGGCTGGGGATTTCTATCCGACGCCGTCCTGAAGCGCTGCCCGAAAATCCAGCAGCTCGATCTGTTCGAAGCGGACGCGCGGGCGCTCGATTGCGCCCGGATCAACCTCGCCAAACATGGCGGCGAAATTCATTTCCACTGGCACGACGTCACCACCGGCATTCCCGGCATCTACGACGCCATCGTCATGAATCCACCTTTCCACACCGGACAGGCGACCGATGTCGACCTCGGCCGCGCCTTCCTCAAGACCGCCGCCGCCAGCCTGAAACGCGGGGGAAAATTACTGCTCGTCGCCAACCGCCAGTTGCCCTACGAAGCCGTGCTCGAAACCAGCGGCCTCGCCTGGCGCAAGATCGCCGAGGACAAAACCTACAAACTCCTCTTCGCCGACAAACGCTAACGGAGCGCGGGATTCATCCCGGCCTTCATTCATTCATCATCTTCTTCTTTCTCATGAAACTCGTCAAACTCCTCGCCAATCTCGGCTACGGCTCCCGCAAGGAAGTCCAGCGCCTCATCCGCTCCGGTGCCGTCACTGATGCCGGCGGAAACGTGTTAGGCGAAAACGACGTCCCGCCCCACGACCAGATCCTCTTCCGCGGTGAGCCGCTTGATCCTCCGTTTCCGCTCGTCATCATGCTGAACAAACCGGACGGCTACACGTGCAGCAGCGAGGATCCCGGCAGCACGATTTACGACCTTCTGCCCGAGCGCTTCGCCCTTCGCAACCCCGGACTCAACCCCATCGGCCGGCTCGACAAGGACACCACCGGCCTGCTGCTCATGACGGACGACGGTAAGCTTCTCCACAAGATCATCCACCCCAAGTCGAACTGCCTGAAGATCTATCACGCCACCCTCGACCGCCCGCTCGAAGGCCACGAAGGGGAACTCTTCGCTTCCGGCACGCTCGTCCTCAACAGCGAGACCCGTCCGCTGCTGCCGGCCACGTTTGAAGTTCTGGGAGAAAAGGAAGCCCTCGTCACCCTCCATGAAGGCCGTTACCATCAGGTGCGCCGCATGTTCGCCGCCGCCGGAAACCACGTGCTCGGCCTCAAGCGCATTTCCATCGGCGGCCTGAAACTGCCCGACGACCTCGAAGAAGGAGACTGGCGCGCGCTCGAACCGGAGGAGCTGGCAGGCGTCTTTTGCTAGAATGCAAACCTGACGCCTGTGAGCAGGGTGACGCCGTCGTAGGAATCTCCGCCCCGGTGCCCGATCCAGGCCCACTCGGCGCCGGACATGAGTTTCAACTTGTCGCCGTAAATGAAATATTGGGCTCCGGCGTAGAACGCATGATAGGAATCGCCGAGACCCTTGTTGGCCGCCACCTTGCGCTCGTAGCGGGACTGCCCTTGCACGCCGAGCGGACCATCACTGTCAGCAAATGAGTAGCGCCCGACGAGTTGCAGGGTCTTCGGAAGGATGTCGTAGGTGGGCTCGATGTAGAAGCCGAAGACATCGCTGTTGATGCCGTCCCCGCCACGGGCGAAAAACGCTTCGATCACGAGGGCAGCGGGTCCTTGTTTCAACCGGAAGGTCGATGAAATGACATCATCGTATTTCCCGAGCACGGAATCGTCATCCTGGCGGTCGCTGTGCAGCCAGTCGAGCCAGACCTCGGCCTTGTCGAGATCGAGAGAATCCTTGAGATCGTATCCCGTGCCAAGGGTGAGCGAGACGCCGCCGTTGAAGTCGCCGAACTCGCCGTCACCGAACGAACCGCTGCCGCCTGTGCTGTTGGGCGTATCGTTGGAATAAACGCCGCTACGCCATTTGAGGTCGGTGGCGTTTCCTTCCACCGCGAGGCCGGTGGCGCGGTTGATGCCGAGCTGACCGAAGATCTGGGAGCGTTCGAAGGTCGCCATCTCGGTGTTCGAAACCAGCCAGTCGTGCTCTCCGATGTAAGGCTGTTGTTTCCCCAGAGTGACGCGCAGCCAATCCGCGGGTTTCCAGCGGATGAAGGCATCCACGAGTCCGTCATAAAAATCGTCGAAACCGTCGTTGCTCTGGAAATCGAGGCGGACTTCGATTTGTTTTTCAAAGAGTTTCGCATCGAAACCGAAGCGGGTGCGGCGGTCCTCCCAGTTGCTCTGGCTGCCCTGGTCGGCATCCACGTCCCAGTATTGTCCCTGATAGCGGCCGCGGAGTTTGAATTCTTCGAAGTAAGGATGCTGGTTTTCCTGATAGAGCGTGGCATGACTCCAGAGCTTGTCGAAGGTGCTGGGTTCTTCGGCGATTGCGTGGGTCGCCAAAGTGGTCAGCAGGGCCAAGGCCACTGGGAGTTGCTGTCGTCGGATGATATTCATGGAGGTCCGCGTCCCGTTCAGGAATGCGGTAATCCTACCGGAATACCCGGAAAACGCAGCGCGTTTCCGGCTTTTTCGAGGGCGGATTTGCTTAGAACACGCTCACTGCAAAACTTCGTGTCGTCCTCACGGCGACTTCATCCCCGACGCTCAGTCCGAGTTCATCAAGTTGTTTGCGCGAGAGCTCGACATCGAGGAACTGGCCGTCGGCAAGTTTGACCGTCAGCGTGGCGATGGGTCCGGCGGAAAAAAGGTGCTGCACCCGTGCGAGTGAGTCGGTGGCGGGATCGAACTCGGCGGCGAAGAGCACTTCGATTTCATGAGGTCGCACGTAGGAGACGTCATGCGGACCGTGCAGTTTGTTCACGTTGCCGAGGAACTCGTGAACAAAGGGACTGCGCGGGTGGTCATAGACGGTTTGCGGATCACCGATCTGCTCGATGCGGGCGTTGCGCATGACGACGACCTGGTCGGCAAGTTCGAGCGCTTCCTCCTGGTCGTGGGTGACGAAGAGCGTGGTAAGGCCGATTTCATCGTGGAACTGCCGCAGCCAGCGGCGGAGGCTTTTTCTAACCTGCGCGTCGAGCGCGCCGAACGGCTCGTCTAGCAGAAGCACCTTCGGCCGGATCGCGAGAGCCCGGGCAAGGGCGACGCGCTGTCGCTGCCCGCCGGAGAGTTCGTGCGGGCGGCGTTTGTCGAGCCCTTCGAGCTTCACCAGCTTGAGTAGTTCGAAAACACGGTCATGGATTTCCGCCTTGGCGGGTCGCTGGCCCCTCGGCAGCACGCTGAGACCGAAGGCGATGTTCTCGGCGATGGTCATGTGGCGGAACAAGGCATAGTGCTGGAAAACGAATCCAACACTGCGTTTTCCGGCCGGAATTTCGCTCACGTCCTCACCGTGGAAGGCAATTTTTCCATTGCCCGGATCGGCGAATTCCAGCCCGGCGACGATGCGCAGCAAGGTGGTTTTCCCCGAACCAGACGGGCCTAGCAGCGCGGTCAGCGAACCGTCCGGGACTTCCAGCGAGATGTTCTCAAGCGCGGCATAACTGCCGAAAGTCTTGTTGATGGATTTGATCGATATGGACATGGGAGAGATGAGTTATTTGTGACCGGATAGATGTTCCACCAAGCTCTTCATGCCGAGTGTGACGAGCGCGAGAAGTGCCAGCAGCGTGGCGCAGGCGAAGGCGGCGCTGAATTGATATTCGTTGTAGAGCACCTCGATGTGGAGCGGCAGCGTGTTGGTTTCCCCGCGGATGTGGCCGGAAACCACCGACACCGCGCCAAACTCGCCCATGGCGCGGGCGTTGCAGAGAAGGACGCCGTAAAACAATCCCCACTTGATGTTAGGTAGTGTGACCCGGATGAAAATCTGCCAGCCACGAGCTCCGAGTGTGACAGCGGCTTCCTCCTGATCGCTGCCCTGGGATTCCATCAGCGGGATCAACTCCCGCGCGACGAAGGGAAACGTCACGAACACGGTCGCGATGACGATGCCGGGAAACGCGAAGACGATTTTCGGATCCGCCAGCCATGCGGATAGATCCGCGAACAACCAGCCGAGGCCGCGATGTTCCGCCAGCGAGGCGGTGAGCTGCGCGGCGGGCGCGAACGCCTCGGCCATCGCAGCCGGCGGGAACCAGCCTTTCGAGCCGAAGATCATCACCCACACCAGTCCAGCGATGACCGGCGAGACGGCGAAGGGCAGGTCGATGAGCGAGAGCAGGAACGCACGGCCCTTGAAGCGGTATTTCGTCACGAGCCACGCGGCGGAGACTCCGAACAACGTGTTGAGCGGCACGGAAACGGCGGCGGCCAGCAAGGTCAGTTTAATGGCCGAGAGCGCGGCTTCGTCATGCAGCGAGGCGAGAAATACCTCCCAGCCACGCCGCAATGCTTCCGCGAAGACGGCTCCTAACGGAAGAAGCAGGAACAGGGAAAGCACCAGAACGGCGATCCCGATAAGCAGGACTCGGACAAACGGAGACTCATTGGTGGCGGAGCGGTGTGCCATGGTTTCAGCGGTGTTGCCAGTCGAGCCGGCGTTGCAGGAGATTGATGAGGAAGAGCAGCGCGAAGGAGACCAGCAGCATCGCGGAGGCGATGACGGCTGCGGCCTCGTATTTGAATTGCTCGAGCTGCGCCACGATGAGCAGCGGCAGGATTTCCGTCTTCATCGGCAGGTTTCCCGAGATGAAGATGACCGACCCGTACTCGCCGATGGCCCGTGCGAAGGCGAGGGTGAAACCGGTGATCAGCGCGGGCACCAGCAGTGGTAGAATCACCCGGCGAAAGACCGTCCAGCGATTCGCACCCAGCGTCGCCGCGGCTTCCTCGATTTCCTTGCCCAGGTCTTCCATCACCGGTTGCAGGGTTCTAACCACGAATGGAAAACCGATGAAGGTGAGGGCGATGAAGACGCCGATGGGGCTGTATGCCGCACCCTTGGCCGCGAGGTCCTCGATCTGTCCGCCGAGCCAGCCGGTCGGAGTGTAGGTGGTTTGGACCCAGGTTGCGGCTTGCGAGATGTATTGGCCGATCCATCCGTTAGGTGCGTAGATCTGCGTCAGGGTAATGCCCGCGACGGCGGTGGGCAGGGCGAATGGAAGGTCCACCATCGCGTCCAACATCCGTCTTCCGGGAAACTCGATAGCGCACGAGCACCCACGTCACCAACAGCCCGAGCACCATGCTCACGAACGCGGCGGCGGCGCTTGCGCCAAAGGTGAGTTTGGTGGCGGCGATGACCCGGGGAGTGGTGAGCAGGTTCCACCATTCATCGAAGCCAAGGCCCGCCGCCTTGATGAACAAGGCGGCGAGGGGGATGAGGATGATCAGGCTGAGATAGGTGATGGAGAATCCCATCGACAGCCCGAATCCGGGAATGACGCGTCTTTTTGACATGGGTGGTTAGTGGTTGCCGTAGATCTGGTCGAAGGTGCCGCCGTCGTCGAAGTGGGTCTTCTGAGCCTTGGCCCAGCCGCCGAAGTCCTTGTCGATGGTGACCAAGTTGATCTTGGGGAAATTTTTCGACCATTTCTCAAGGGCTTTCGCATCGCGGGGGCGATAGAAATGCTTCCCAGCGAGATCCTGGGCCTCGGCGCTGTAAAGGTAGGTGAGGTAGGCCTTTGCGAGTTCTTCCGTGCCGTGTTTTTTAGCGTTCTTCTCAACGACCGCGACCGGCGGCTCGGCGAGGATACTGATCGACGGGATGACGATCTCGGTCTTGCCGGGGAATTCCTTTTCGATCAGGTGCGCTTCGTTTTCCCATGACAGGAAAACGTCGCCGATGCCACGCTGGGCGAAGGTGGTGGTGGAGCCTCGCGCACCGGTGTCGAGCACGGGTACGTTCTTCAGAAGCGTGCTGATGAATTGCTTCACCTTCGCCTGGTCGCCGCCGAATTTTCGTTCGGCGTAGGCCCAAGCGGCGAGGTAGTTCCAGCGCGCGCCGCCCGAGGTTTTCGGGTTGGGCGTAATGACCTTGACGCCGGACCTAACGAGGTCGTCCCAGTCCTTGATGCCCTTCGGATTTCCTTTTCTCACCACGAAGACGATGGTGGAGGTATAGGGCGAGCTGTTATCCGGCAGCTTGGCCTGCCAGTCCTTGGGCAGTAGGTTTGCCTGGGTGGCGATGCTGTCGATGTCACCGGAGAGGGCGAGGGTGACGACATCGGCGCTGAGGCCGTCGATGACGGAGCGCGCCTGTTTGCCCGAGCCGCCGTGGGATTGTTTGACGGTGAGAGTCCTGCCGGTTTGCTGTTTCCACTGCTTGGCGAAGGCGGAGTTGAACTCCTGGTAGAACTCCCGGGTGGGATCGTAGGAAACGTTGAGCAGTTCGTCCGCAGAGGTTGCGGATACCAGCAGCGCGGTTAGGAGTGGGATGAGTCGGATGGTTTTCATGGAATTTGGTTTGGGAATGATTTGAATTAGAAGGAGAATCGAATGCCGGTAAGAAGGGTGACGCCGTCGTAGGAATCGCCGGATTGGTGATCGAGCCATGCCCATTCGGCACCGGCCATGAGCTTCAACTTGTCGCCATAGATGAAATATTGGGCTCCGCCGTAGATCGCGTGGTAGGAGTCGCCGAGGCCTTTGTTAGTTGCGACCTTGCGTTCGTAGCGAGACTGGCCCTGCACGCCGAGCGGGCCCTGGCTGTTGGCGTAGGAATAGCGGCCGACGAGCTGGAGCTTTTTGGGAATGATGTCGTAGGTCGGCTGGATGTAGAACCCGAAGACGTTGCTGTTGTCGCCATCCCCACCGCTTGCGGAGAAGGCTTCGACGACCACGCCGGCATGACCTTCCTTCACGGAGAATGTGGCGGTGACGATGTCATCGTATTTGCCCATTTCCAGGTCGCCTGCTTCGCGGTCGCTGTGGAGCCAGTCGAGGCGGAAGTCGGCT
Source organism: uncultured Verrucomicrobiae bacterium (assembly GCA_963841745.1). Lineage (GTDB taxonomy): Bacteria > Verrucomicrobiota > Verrucomicrobiia > Verrucomicrobiales > Akkermansiaceae > Luteolibacter. The sequence goes on from CAWJDV010000001.1 coordinate 96,232, forward strand.
TTTTCGAGATGGATGAGGTGTTTGAAATCGTATCCCGCGCCGAGCGTGTAAGAGACGCCGCCATCGAGATCTCCGAACTCGCCGTCGCCGAACGATCCGCTGCCGCCGGTGTTGTTGGGCGTGTCGTTCGAGTAGATGCCGGCGCGCCATGACCAGGCATCGGTCGTGCCTTCCACGGTGAGTCCGGTGGCGCGGTTGATGCCGAGCTGGTTGAAAATCTGCGAGCGCTCGAAGGTGGGCTGGGTGTTGGTGGACTCCAGCCAGTCGTATTGGGCGACGAGCGGTTTGGTCTTTCCCGCGGTGATGCTGAGCCATGATTTGGGTTTCCAGCGGAGATAGGCGTCGACGAGGCCGTCGTAGATGTCGTCGAAGCCGTCGTTGCTCTGAAAGTCCACGCGGGCTTCCAGTTTTTTCTCGAAGAGCTTGGCATCGAAGCCGAAGCGCGAGCGGCGGTCCTCCCAATGGCTCTGGCTTCCCTGGTCCGCCTCGACGTCCCAATATTGTCCCTGATAGCGACCGCGGAGTTTGAATTCGGATAGATAGGGATTGGTGTCGTCCTTGTAGAGGCTGGCGTAGCTCCAGAGCTTGTCGAAGGTGCTTGGTTCGACCAACTCGGTGGATTTGTCCTCGGCGCGGGCGATCACGGGAAGTCCAGCGAGCAAGGCCAGCGCGGCGGTGCGCGGCAGGCGGTAGTTCAGGACGAGGACCGATTTGCGGGGTTTTCGGGAACGAATGTTAGGTTCAGTTTGATGTTTTGGTGGTGTTGTTTTCATGGATGTCTGCGGAGCGTCCGCGTCCGGTGTTCCGGTGAGCTTTCGCAGTGGTTGTTTCAGGGAGCCCCCGGGTGTGCGGTGGGCGTGGGAGAGTTGAGGACACAAAAAAGAGACCGGCCGGAGGCGGAGGGTGATCAGGCGCGAGCCGCGGCGTGGATGACGCCGGGATGAGTCTCGCGCTGTTCGATTCCTCCGGTGGTCCGGTCGGTCTCTTGGAGCGTGGTGGGATGTTATTTCTGGCCCGGAGCCGCGTCATCGCGGGAGGCGACGAAGCGGGTTTTTTCGATGCTTTCGACTTGGGTCACGCGGCCGTCGTGGACGGTGATTTGGACCGAGCCGAAGCGAAGATTGGCCACGTTCTGGCGAACGACTTCGAGCCAGTCGGCCTTGGAGCCGTCGGGTGAGGAGCGTTCAGAGGTGATCGTGTTCATCGGGAGTGGTGGTGAGAGTAGCTAGTTGGGAGAGCCCGGCGAGGAATCCATCGGCGGGATCGGCTTTGCGGTTGGATGAGGCTCCGGCGGTGGCGAGCGAGTCGGCGGTGGCGAAGGGCGGGACGATGCCGTCGCGTCGCATTTTCCGCAGGGTGACTTCGACGACTTGGGCGACGGTGTAGCGGTCGAGTATAGCGGCGATGGCGTTGCGGACATCGATCATGATCATGCGCAGGCCGCAGTGGTCCTCGTCCGGACAGGTGCAGGGTTGATAGGCGTTTTCACTGGCACAGCAGATCGGTGCGAGGCGGCCGTCCATCAGGCGGACGAGCTGGCCGATGCCGATTTCGGAAGCGGGCTTGGCGAGCGAGTAACCGCCGAATTTCCCGCGGTGGGTTTCGACGAGACCGGCTTCGCGGAGTTCCTGGAGAATCCGCTCGACGAATTTCAGCGGCAGGCGGTTCGACTCGGCGAGCTCGGCCCCGGAAATGGTGCTGCGGCCGACTTCGGTCGCAATGCCGAGGTGGATGGTGGCGCGCAGGGCGTACTCAGCTTTTTTTGAAAGGTGCATTCGTTAATCTGGAGCGAAGAGTATGGATTAAGACCGGGTTGCCAAGAAAAATTTTCAGAAACGTTTGGAAGGACCTCGTCGCGGCCGGAGCGAACGCGCTTGATCGTGGATGGCGGGCCGGGACATGGTCGGTGCAGCACATGAAGGAACTCATCGAAGAACTCGAGCGCTGGGGCGCGGATGTGATCTTCGGCCGCGCCAAGGGGTTCCGGGCGACGCTGATGCGGTTCGCCATGCGGGCGCTTTCCGGGATTTTCCGGATCGTGGTGCAAATCCGCCTGATGCGCTACCGCCGCGGGTGGCGGGAGCAGCAGTATTTGGGGACGCAGGTGGTGGCGATCGGCAACATCACGGTGGGCGGCACGGGGAAGACGCCGGTGGTCGAGCTGCTGGCGCGGTCGCTGCGGGACCGCGGCCGGAACGTGGCGATTCTTTCCCGCGGATACAAAAGCAAGAAACTCGACCGGCCGCAGAAGTGGCAGGGAAAAAACGGGCGGCCGATTCCGGGCGAGCGGATGCCCAAGGTGGTGTCGACGGGCAGCGCGCTGTTGCTGGACTCGAAATTCGCGGGCGACGAGCCGTTCATGCTGGCGAAGAATTTGGACGGCGTGGCGGTGGTGGTGGACAAGAACCGGGTGAAGGGCGGGCTGTTCGCGGTCGGCCAGCTCGGCGCGGACACGCTTTTGCTAGACGATGGGATGCAGTATCTGGACCTCGCACACTCGATCGATGTGGTGCTGATCGACTCTGGCGCGCCGTTCGGCACGGAGGCATTGCTGCCAAGAGGGACATTGCGCGAGCCGCCGAAGAATCTGCGGCGGGCGAGTTACATTCTCATCACCAAGTGCAACGGCAGCTCGAACGAAAAGCTGGTTTCCCGTATCCGGAAATATAACAAGACGGCGGAAATCATCGAGTGCACGCACGGGCCGATCTATCTGGAAAATGTCTTCACGCGGGAGCGCGAGCCGCTGGAATTTTTGCAGGATAAATGGGTGGGGGCGATCAGCGCGATCGCGGTGCCCGAGGCGTTCGAAGGGGCCTTGGAAAAACTCGGCGCGCGGGTGGAAATCCGGCGGCGGTTTTCCGATCACTACCGGTTTTCGCGCAAGGAGGTGGAGCATTTCATGCAGCGCTGCGTGGAACGGGACATGGGGCTGATCGTCACCACCGAGAAAGACGCGGTGCGGTTTCCCAAGCCGGGGTCCATCGACGTGCCGGTGTATTTCCTGCGGATCGAGGTGGAAATCCTCAAGGGCCAGGCGATCTGGGACGACTTGGTCACGCGAATCTGCAGCCCGCCGCCGGTGTTCCAGTCGGTGCTGCGGAACCGGGATGCGTATCGGCCGTGAGGGGCCAGGGCGTGGACTGCTCCGACATGTCGGAGCTTTCCCACTGGCCGACATGTCGGCCAGTGGGAAAGCGGGGACATGTCCCGCGCAGTCCAAAGGAGGTGAGCGCTGGCCCCGGACGTGAAATGGCCGAAGTGAGGGGCAGGATTCCGCTCTTGGTAATTCCAATGATTTGTGGCAGATTCCCGTCATGAGGACGCTCGCCGTGGATTTGCAAACCACTCTCAAGCAACTGGACCCCGACTCGGCGTCCAAGCTGGAACGCTTGGTGCGCGATGCGATTGATCTCGTGCAGCCAACGAAAGCCAAGCCCGGCGCAGTCGATGCAAATGGTTGGCCGCTCGGATATTGGGAAAAATTCGCCGGTTGTCTTGCGGGTGAACAATGGGACCTGCCGGATGATCCTCCCCCCGAGCCAACTCCGAAGTGGTGATGCGCTACCTGCTGGATTCCAATATCCTGATCTTTGTGATCAAAGATCCCAAGTGCCCGGCCTCCACCCGGCTGAAGCGAATGGACGTGGCCGATGTCGCCATCTGTTCGGTCGTCGAAGGGGAGCTTTACCACGGCGCGAAGAAGTATGGAGACCCAGCCAAGCGCGAGGCGATACTCGACGAACTGCTCGAGCCCTACACCTCTCTTCCTTTCGATACGAACTGTGTTCCTCGTTACGCTGAAATCCGCGACCATCTTGAGCGCCAAGGAAAAGTCATCGGTGGCAACGATCTCATGATTGCCGCGATCGCTTTGACCCATGATTTGACGGTAGTGACGAACAACTGCCAGGAATTCAGCCGCGTCCCCGGACTAAGGGTGGAGGACTGGACCGCTTGATCTACCGCCGCCACGAATTGCAGGCTTGATGCGGGAGGCGTTCGCGGGGATGTTAGCCGGATGCCGGATCAACTTCTGCCGCAGCCGCCACCGGGGGCTCCCGCGCCGCCAGCGAGCGAGGCGGAGTTGAGGTCGCGGCGGAAAATGAAGTGGTTGCTTTGGATCGGGGGTTACTCGATGGTGATTCTGTTGTTGCTGTCGCCGTTTCTTGTCCGGCGACGAGGCCCGCACACCGTCTCCGAAGCCGTGAACAATGCCCGACAGATCGGGTTGGCGCTTTTTGAGTTTGATAGCGAATACGGGAAATTTCCAGACAGTTCGACAGCCGCTGCGGTGCGGCGCGACACGGGAACCACACTCGCGCTTCCGGATCGGACGTCGAATGACCTCTTCGCGCAACTCCTTGCCTCCGGGATTGCTGGTTCGGAACGCCTGTTTTACGCAAAGGCTAAATCCATGCGCAGGGCGGATGAGGTCTTTATTTCCGATGCGACCATCCTGGAGCACGGCGAGTGCGCTTTCGCATATATTTCCGGGCTTTCGACCACTGGTGAACCGCGCACACCGGTTGTCTTCGGCCCGGTGATTCCGGGCACTGCGACTTTGGACCGGAAATCATGCGAAGGCAGAGCGGTCGTTCTGCGGGTCGACAACTCCGCAATGACATACCCGATCAACTCCGCCGGAAAAATCATCATCGACGGCCTCGACCTCCTCGATCCCCGCCAGCCGTTCTGGCACGGCACGGCCCCGGACGTGAAATGGCCGAAGTGAGGGGCAAATGTGGTCCAGGACTTCAGTCCGTTTTTCATCCCGGAAGAACGGACTGAAGTCCTGGACTACTTTTGCTAAAAAATTCCCCTTTTTCGGATTGCCACCGGGGAAAGGCGTCCCTAGCTTCCGCCTCCCGCGATCTTTAACCTCATTCCGAGATGTCCAAGCACAACAGCCTCAAGTCCAGCGCCACTGTCGGCGGCAAACGTTCCGTTCTCAAGCGCTTCGAGCGCGTCAAACTCCTCAAGGAGCGCGGCGAATGGAAAGCCGGCAGGTCCCCTGTCGGACTTCCGAAGACCAAGCACGAGGGTTAATCCCCTGGCTTTCAACACTTTCTAAAACGCGCGGATCCCACCGGGTTCGCGCCTTTTGCATTTACAGCTCCCATGGCTACCAACGACGGCACCCGCCTCAACAAATACCTCGCCTCCTGCGCCGTGGGCTCCCGCCGCGCCTGCGATGAACTCATCAAGGCCGGCCGCGTGGAGGTGAACGGCATGCCGTGCGTCAACATGGGAACCCGCATTTCCCCCGGCGACCACGTGAAGGTGGACGGCAAACGGGTGGCTCCGCGGGAGACGATGATCGTCGCCTTCCACAAGCCCCGCGGCTTCGTCTGCACCCGCGAGGACGAGCTCGGGCGGGACACGATTTACTCGATGCTGCCAGCCTCGCTGCACTCACTCCACCACGTCGGCCGGCTGGACATGGACTCGGAAGGCCTGCTGATTCTGACCAACGACGGCGACCTTTCGCAGCAGTTGATGCATCCGTCGAAGTCGATCGAGAAGGAATACCTCGTCACCTCGAACCAGGCTTTCGAGAACTCCCACCTCGACCAGTTTCTTGAAGGCGTTTACACGACCGAGGGGAGATTGAAGGCGAAATCCATCGAACGCCTCTCGTCCCGCCGCCTCAAGGTGGTGCTCGATCACGGCGCAAAACGCCAAATCCGGGTGATGTTCGACACGCTCGGCTACCAGGTGACCAAGTTGATCCGCGTGCGCATCGGCGCTTTGTGGCTCGGCGATTTGGAGCCCGGTGCCTGGGCTGCTTTGAACTCGGTGGAAATCCAGATGCTGCTGGGAAATCCGAAGCCTGAGAAAAAACGCGGAAGCGCACGGGACTGATCGCTCCTACCTCGGATATCCGCCCGAACTGGCAGGGAAATTTCGCGCGGAATCAATTCCGCGCTCCAATTTTAGCGACCGGCCTCCCCGCTCTGCCCGAACTCGATGGGACCTTTGCCGGTTTTTCCCCAGCCGAGATTGCGGACATCCTCGGCTTTGACCGGCTCAGGGGCGATGAAAACGATCAGCCGCATGCCGTCGGTGATGTAGGGATCCCCGGTGAGGTTGGTGCGCGGATCCTCGCGGAACGAAGGCTCCGACGCGCGGACAAAGCCGAAATACTGGACACGAAAACGAAACAACAGGCTCTCCAACAGAAACTGCCGCGCTTCGTCCACCATCGGATCGATCACATGCGTGGTCAGCGTGGACGACTTGCGGGTCAGCTTGATGCCGACGTCCCGGCTGACCTGCCCGACCCACACCGGGCGGCCATCGACCGTGTAGGGCGCTAGCCAGAGTCGCATGTGGTTCCGCTGGGAGAGATTGGCGCGGGCTCGTTGAAACGCCAGATCCTGCGGCCGGTCGAAACAGTAAAGCGAACTGACCGGCGCGGTGAGATAGGGTTTCCCGTTCATCGCCGCGCCGATCATGCGCCGCACCGTGAGCGAGTCGATGCGGTGGGTGAACGACCAGCCGCATTCGGATAGAGCCGCCATGACTTGCGCGGGCTCACCGACGAGCACGATGTTCATGGGGTCCCCGGAAGCGGTGCCCTTGGCATTCGTCACGGTGGCGGGAAGTTGCTCAAGGCGGGCGCGGAGTTGGTTGCGGCTCAGATTGACGGGCTTTTGTCCCGCTTGGATCGCCACCGGATCCATTTTTTCGAAGTCGAAATGCCCGTCCGGCGTGCGCAACGGGAAACCGAAACGCCGGACGTGGCCGTTTCCATTGATCGTGACCTCGACGAACCGCCCGCCTTCGGTGCGGGGGATCAGGACGTGGCCTTCGTAGGTCTTGCCGGCCTCCAGCCGCGAGCGCATTGCCAGATCGCGGAAGTGCTGCTGCGTCGCGCCGAGCGCCTTGTCAACCCAGTGATGCCGGAACAGATAGGCCGCCTCGTCCGCGGTGAAATAGTCCGGATCCATGTGGGCGGTCAGCAGCCAGTTCTCATCGGGTGTTTTGTTAGCGACGCGCAGCCAGACCGCTTGCAGGCCTTTTTTCGCAAGATTCGCGCCGTAGCGTTGGCGGGCCTCCTGATCCGGCAGAAGGCACGCGGAGACGGTCATGCGGTCGATGGTTTTTGTCTGGATGCGGTCCGCAAACGCGGCCTCGCGGTTGCCCGCCGTGAGTGCGCCTTTCAAATCGGATAGACGAGAAGAGGGCTTGCCTGGTCCCGTGCCCAGCGGCCTGCACGAAGCCGCCAGCAACAGGCAGGCGACCGCGGCGACGCAAAATTTCATCTCAAGCGATGGGTTAAAATTCAGTGGCCAGATCGACCTTCAGCACCCAACCGGCCTCGCCCGGGTGAAGCTTGTAGCGGAGCTGGCGCATTTTCCCGGTGGGTTTGGTTTCCGACTCGTCTTCGGGGAAAATGGGGAAACGCCGGGCGAGGCTGCTTTCGACGATGGCGAACTCATCGTGACTGCGGTAGCCGGCGGAGTTTTTCGCGTCGTCCTTCAGGTCTGGCAGGAAGATCTGGCTGAGGGATTTTTTCTGGTTCGCGCTGTAGGCGATGAGGTTGGTGCCTTCGCCGTCTTGGGCGTAAATGTAGATTTCCGGCGAGTCGTCCACATTGATGTCGCCCGTCTCGATACGGGTGATGGTGCCGATGAGCTCGAGGGTGATGGCCCGGTTGTCCTCCTCGAGGCCGGTGGGCGTGACGGTGACGGTGTTGGCGGTCTTGAGGTTCGGGCTGGTGACTTTGAAGCTGATTCCCTGGAGAATCGCAGTTTGGTCGAAGGGCGGAACTGGCTCGGAGAAAAGGACTTCGTCATCGGCTTGGAGGGTGGCGTTTGCCTCGCCGGCACCGGGTGGGTAGGATTTTCCGTCGAAGGTCAGGCTGGCGAGTCCCGGCGTGGCCCCGCCGCCGCGGACGGTGACGAGCAGGTCGCAGAAGCCGTTGGTTGTGCTTTTCCTGACATGGATCGGGGCGTTGACGACTTTCACCGAGCCTAGGCTGGTGAAGCCTTTGCCGGTGCCTTTGAGGATGAAAAGCGTGCAGCCGCCGGAACCGCAGTAGCTGCTTTTCCCGTTCATCAGCGCGAGCACGTCCTCCTTGCCGTCGGCATCCAGATCGGCGCGGGCGATCTCGTAGTGGTCGGGCCGGATGTCGGCGTCGATTTTCTGAAGCGCGACCTGCGTGAGCGAGAGAATCGGCGGAGTGGCCTCGGAAACGCCGCAAAGAATTGCGGTGAGATAGCAAATGGGATGGGAAATTTTCATCGGCGGGATGGCTGACCAAGCAAAGGGGAAATCCGGGCAATGCACAAGCTGATCGCCCTCACCCGGCAACATCTTCACTTCAGCCACTGATCCGCAACCGGCGCGATCCGTCCCGCCAGATCGGCGGCGAACCAAGCGGCGAAGGCCCCGGTGATGACATCCATGGTGTAGTGCGCCCGGAGGATCAGCACGATCAACGCCTCGCCGAGTGCGACGAGCACCGCCGCCGCACCCAGCCACCACGGTCCGAGACGGCAGATCTCGATGGCACCTAACACCGCCAGCGCGGTATGGCCGGAGAAGAAGAAATCGTTGCCGACATCGTAGGTGACGAGTGCGGTTGGAAATCCCGGATCACGCCAGATGATGCCGGGCGGAGGCGGCAGGGTGCAGCAGAGTTGGGAAACCTGCCGCAGGCTGAAGACGATGAGGATGCCGATGAACGGCGCGAAACTCGGCCCGAATATGGAAACGGCGATGAGCGATAGACCCAGCGCATCGATGCACAGGGAACTGATAATAAGCGCACGATTGGCAGATGTTTCATTTTCGGAAAAATACCGGTGGAAGTTCCTGGTTAGACGATGCGCGCCATCGCCGATGCCAGCCATTGCGCTGTAATTCCGGGCGATGAGTTTCTGCGTCCAGAACCAGATGACCAGTGCCGCCGCGATGAGGGCGAAGCGCAGGATGATGGGGTTCATTGGATTTCAGTTCCGGTAGGTGCAATCTTTCGATGCCCCTTCGTGGATTCCAACAACTCCTCCATCCGCCGCCGGATTTCGATGGTGATGGGATCGGCGTCCTGCGAGCGCTCGCGCCCGGTGCCGACCTCGATGGCGTCGCCGACGGTGATGACGGCGCGGATCGGGAAATGCGGGCGGGCCACGTCGGTGAGATCCTCCTCGTAGCGCTCGACGGTTTCGAGGATGCGCTCCGGGGTGGGATTCTCGATGTAGTCGCCGGGATAACAATGGAGCTGTTGGACGAGATAGACATCGGCGAGCTGCCGCCAGCGGGAGGCGCGGTCTTGTTCTGTCAGGTCGCCGTTGACCATGTCCGGCAGGATCGCGGTGCGGAGGCGTTTCACGCGGGCCATGGGATCGCCGTCATGGCGGCCGGACGTCCAGCAGTCCTCCAATGGCGTGAGCAGATGATCCTCCAGCCGCAACAGCCGCTCGTGGAAAGTTCCGGACTGCGGCGATTGGAAATATTCCATTTCCTTGAGCGAAAGCAGCGCGCCGCCAATCTTGGCGATGCGCTCGCGAAGCGGAAGCTGGGTTTGCGGCTGCCAGGAGAGGCGGCGTTCGATTTTCTCGACGACCGGGATCACGGATTGCTGCAAATCGCCTTCGAAAAAATAACGGATGAACACCGGATGGATGACGACTTTTCCTTCCTTCCGCTGTTTCGCCGCCGCCCGCGCCATGAAGGCCGGGCCTTCCATGAAATTCACCAACCGGTCGTTGCAGCGGGTGATGATGCCCTCGGCGAAAATGACCAGTGGATGCTTTCCATCGGCGACCGTCTTGATGGCGCATTTCAGCGATTCCCGATCCATGCCCTCGCGATAAACACTGAAGCCACCCATCCGTGGCAGGATGAAACGCTGGATCCGGCTCGTCATGAAAACGTGCCAGCTCGCGATGACATGAAACGGCCGGTCCACTTCGGCGGCGAGTGAATCGAGGATCATCGGATCGCACGGACGACAGTGGTTCGCCACGATCATCACACCGTGCCCGGCATCCAGCGACGCACGCAGTTTCTCCGCGCCGATGCAATCGACGGCGGCGATTCCGTCGTTCTTGCGCAGGTAACGAGGCAGGAAGCGTCTAACCAGCCAGTACCAGGACCGGCTGAATCGCGGCGGGATGAAACGATAGGGTTTGTCGATGACGACGCTTTGCATGGTTGTGTCAGGATTTCGGATTCCGTTTCCACCACGCGATTGTCCACAACGGAATCATGACGGGCAGGGAAAGGACCCCGACAAACAATAGGGCAATGGAGCTCTGCGGATCAATGTTCCAATAAAACGCATCCAGATAGATCAATGAGAACCACGCGCTGTAGACCAACGTCGAGGCGAGAAGCAGCCGCCGGGACAGCGGACTGACCGCTTTGAACGACAGCAAGAGCGTCACCAATAACGGGCTGAGCGAGAAGGGAGCCATGAAAAGGACCCCGCCCATGGATGATGCCTGATGATGCAGGGCGGCCAGCCCGGCGAGAATCGCGGCCAGGGTGATCAGTTTCACGAAGGATTTCATGGACGTTTTTTTGATTGAGGCCGAGTTCTAGCAAACATCCGGGTGGCTGCGGTAATTGAAACTTTCAATGCCATCATCGACTGCTTCAATGGACGCCCGGCCATGAACATCCACCACCTGGAACTTTTCTACCACGTCGCCAGGTGCCGCGGAGTCAGCGCGGCGGCGCGACAGATGCCCTACGGCATCCAACAGCCGGCGATCAGCGCACAGATTCTGCAACTGGAGGATTCGCTCGGGAAAACCCTCTTCCACCGCCGGCCGTTCGAGCTCACTGCCGAGGGCGAAACCTTGTTCACCTTCATCGAGCCGTTCTTCGCGAAACTCCCGGCCATCGCCGAGCGCCTGCGCGGCGGGGCGGACACGAGCCTGCGGATTTCCTGCCCGGAAATCGTCCAGCGCGACTATCTTCCCACCCTGATCGGCGCGGTGCGCAAGCGGGAACCGGGCTTTCATTTCAGCCTCGGCTCCGGCCGCATCGAGGACATCGAGCGCGACCTGCGCTCCGGAAAAATCGACCTCGGCCTCGCCACCAGCATCGGCCCGAAAAACGACGACATCCACCACGAGGAGCTCCTGCGCATGCCGCTCGTCCTGCTCGTCCGCGCATCGGACGGCCCCGCCGCAGCGGCGGAAATCCTCGGGCTCGACCGGATCGACCTGCCGCTACTCACCCTGCCGCGCGGCGAACCGGCGGTCATCGCCTTCCAACAGGAACTCCAACGTCGGAAAATCGAATGGTTCCCCATGCTGGAACTCGCCAGCCTCGATCTCGTCGCCCGCTTCGTCGCCGAGGGCTACGGCGCGGGGCTCGTCCTGGACATCCCCGGAGCCGCGCGGCCGCCGGGTCTGCGCGCTCTGGCGTTGCCGGATTTTCCTGAAATCGCCTTCTACGCCCTCACCATGGGGAGCCGCGCGCCGATGGTGGAGCTGTTCGTCGAGGAGGCGAAAAAGGTGATCGCCGGCTTGGAGTGAGTCGCCCGGCGAGGTGGCGGAATCTTTGATTCTTGCGGCTTGCCGCCCGTGCCGTGGCTTTCTAGCTTGGCGGCGTAGGGCGGAAAATCATTCCCCCACAAGAAATTTCCCAACACATGAGCGCTAAAAAATCCAACTCTGAGCCACGATCAGGACACCGTCCACCAGCCGTCCAAAGAATTTTCCGCGAAAGCCCGCATCCCCTCGATGGCGGCCTACAAAAAGCTCTACAAGGAGTCCATCGACAAGCCCGAGGTCTTCTGGGCGCGCGAGGCAAAGGAGCTGACCTGGCAGAAACCGTGGTCGAAAGTGCTCGATTGGAAGGCTCCGAACGCCAAGTGGTTCGACGGCGGAAAAATCAACGTCTGCGAAAACTGCGTGGACCGCCACGCCGCCGGCCCGCGCCGGAACAAGGCGGCGATCATCTGGGAGGGCGAGCCCGGCGACAAACGCGTCATCACCTACGGCCAGCTCCACAAGGACGTCTGCCGCTTCGCCAACGTGCTTCTGAAAAACGGCGTCAAGGCCAAGGACCGCGTGCTCATTTACATGCCGATGATCCCGGAAGCCGCCGTCGCGATGCTCGCCTGCGCCCGCATCGGCGCGGTGCACAACGTGGTTTTCGGCGGATTCGCGGCGGAGGCCATCGTGGACCGCCTGGAGGATTCCGGCGCGACCGTCATCGTCACCGCCGACGGCGGCTGGCGGCGCGGCAAGGTCGTCGCGCTCAAGCCGGTGGTCGATGAAGCGCTCGCGAAATACAACAAGGTCAAGCGCGTCATCGTCGTGAACCGCTGCAACAACGAAGTCGCGATGGATGCCAAGCGCGACGCCTGGTGGCATGACGAGGTGGCGAAGGTTTCCTCGAAACACGTCGCCAAGGGCTTCGACTCCGAGCACCCGCTTTTCGTGCTCTACACGTCCGGCTCGACCGGGAAACCGAAGGGAATTCTCCACACCTCCGGCGGCTACCTCACCGGCACCTACTCGACCTGCAAATACATTTTCGACATGCGCGACGAGGATGTTTACTGGTGCACCGCCGACGTCGGCTGGATCACCGGGCACTCCTACATCGTCTATGGCCCGCTCGCCAACGGCGTCACCCAGGTGATGTATGAAGGCGCGCCGAACGCCCCGGACTTCGGCCGCTTCTGGAAAATGGTCGAGGAATACGGCGTCACGATTTTCTACACCGCGCCGACCGCCATCCGCGCGTTCATCAAGGCGGGCGACCATTTCCCGAAGGCCCACGACCTGTCCTCGCTGCGCCTGCTAGGTTCTGTTGGAGAGCCGATCAACCCGGAAGCCTGGAACTGGTATCACAAACACATCGGCGGCGGACGCTGCCCGATCGTCGATACCTGGTGGCAGACGGAAACCGGCGCGATCCTGATTTCCCCGCTGCCCGGTGCGACTCCGTGCAAACCGGGCACCGCGACGCTGCCGTTCTTCGGCGTGGATGCCGCCATCCTCGACGACGCCGGCAACGAGTGCAAAGCCGGCCAGGACGGCCGCCTCGTCATCCGCAAGCCATGGCCGTCGATGATCCGCTCGATCTACGGCGACAAGGACCGCTACAAAACCACCTACTGGTCCGACTACCCCGGCCTCTACACCGCCGGCGACGGCGCGCGCCGCGACAAGGACGGGAATTTCTGGATCATCGGCCGCCTCGACGACGTGCTCAACGTCTCCGGCCACCGCCTCGGCACGGCGGAAATCGAGAGCGCGCTCGTCTCCCACCCCGCCGTCGCGGAAGCCGCGGTGGTCGGCCGCCCGGACGACATGAAGGGCCAGGCGGTCGCCGCCTTCGTCACGCTGAAGGGAAATTACGAGGAATCCGAAGAACTCCGCGCCGAGTTGCGCAACCACGTCGGCAAGGTGATCGGCGCGATCGCCAAGCCGGACGACCTGCACTTCGCCCCCGGCCTGCCCAAGACCCGCTCCGGCAAAATCATGCGCCGCCTCTTGAAAGAACTGGTCAGCACGGGTAAAATCTCCGGCAACGTGACGACCTTGGAAGACATTTCGGTCATCGAAAGCCTTCAGCGCAAGATCGCCAAGTGAGCCAGTCCACTCCCCCCCATGACCTCATCCCGTTACTTCATCGCCCGTGTCGCCCAGGCGTTCGGCTATTTCCGCAAAAACCAGCGGATGGCCGATGCCGCCAGTGAAATGCACCTTCTCCGCGAGGCCGAGGCACAACTCGGCGCGGCCATCTGGGACAAGGTCGAGGGCATCGATGAACTCTCGGTGGAATACTGGAACCTCCGGAAATTCATCAAGGAGCGGGATATCGTCCGGAAAAAACTCGAGGATTGCCAGGCCCGGCTCGACCGGGCGCACGAGGAGCGGGTGAACCTGCTCAACAGCACCCCGGAGATCCAACAGGACCTTCTCGACCAGCGCGTCGAACTGCTCGTGGAACTCGAAAACCTCGCCCAGCGCCGCGACGAAATTGTCGTCGAGGCCCGCGAAGTCCGCCGCACCTACGACGGGATGAAGATGAAACTCGAGGTCCTCACCAAGGAATCCTCGGCAGCCCACGACAAAAAACAGGAAATCGAAAAGGTCAAAGCCAAGCTCACCGACCTGAAAGCCAAATTTGCCGCGCTGAAGCGGCAGCGCATCGAAATCGGCCACGAAATCGAAGCGGGAGACGCCAAGGTCGACCTCGTGGACGAGAAGATCAACGAGAAGAAAAAAGACCGCCGGCTCCACGCTTCCGAGGCTTTCCAACTCATCGGCGACGGCAACAAGGAGATCTCCATCCTGCGCGCCGAGAGCGCAGTGCTCGACACCCAGATGCGCCAACTTTACGCGGAAATCGGCCGCTTCGTGAGCCGACACTCCCACGCGCACCCGGGCTGCAGCGCCGCCGCGGAATCCCACCGCGGGCTGGTCGAAGTGATGCGCGCGCTGCGCCGGTCGATCGCTCTGAACCACCGTCTCGCCGGGACGGCCTGAGGATCACTTGAGGGATGAAGCGCGGATCTCCTGATTCCACGATCAGGCGATGATCTCGTGGACCACCTTCCCATGCACGTCCGTTAGCCGGAAATCGCGGCCGGAGTAGCGGTAGGTGAGTTCCTCGTGGTCGAGGCCTAGCAGGTGGAGGATGGTGGCGTGGAGGTCGTGGACATGCACGGGCTTGTCCACGGCCTTGAAGCCGAACTCGTCGGTCGCGCCGTGGACGTGGCCACCTTTCACGCCGCCGCCGGCGAGCCAGGTGGTGAAGCCGTAGTGGTTGTGGTCGCGGCCTTTCATGGTGCCGGCGTTGGAGCCGGCTTTCGGCAGCTCGACCACGGGAGTGCGGCCGAACTCGCCGCCCCAGATGACGAGCGTTTCGTCGAGCATGCCGCGCATCTTCAGGTCGGATAGAAAAGCGCCGATCGCCTGGTCGCACTGACCGGCAAGTTTGCGGTGATCCTCGATGTTGTCATGGCTGTCCCACGGCTGGCCGTTGCCGTGCCAGAGCTGGATGAAGCGCACGCCGCGCTCTAGCAGCCGCCGGGCCATCAGGCACTGGCGGGCGAAGTTTCCCGGCCCGTACATTTCGCGGATGTTGCTTGGTTCCCTGGAGATGTCGAAGGCGTCGGTGGCTTCGCTCTGCATGCGATAGGCCAGCTCGAAGCTGCGGATGCGCGCCTCTAACTGCGGATCATGGCCGCGCGCTTCGAGGTGCCGTTCGTTGAGCTTGCGGAGAAATTCGAGCTGCCCGGCCTGGCGCGGTTCGCGGGCGGATGGATTGCGGAGGTTTTCGATCATCCGGTCCAAGTCTTCGATGGAGCTGTCCAGATAGGTGCCTTGGAAACGCCCGGGAAGAAACGAGGAGCGCCAGTTTTCCGCGCGCTTGATCGGCATGCCGCCGGGGCACATCGAGACGTAGGCGGGGAGGTTTTCGTTTTCACTGCCGAGTCCGTAGGTGACCCACGAACCCATCGAAGGCCGGGCGAGACGGCCGTCGCCGCAGTTCATGAGCATGAGCGACGGTTCGTGGTTAGGGACGTCGGCGGTCATCGAGCGGATGATGCAGAGATCGTCGGCATGTTTCGCGGTGTGTTTGAAAAGCTCGCTCACTTCGAGCCCGCATTTTCCATAACGGTCGAAGGTGAAGGGCGAGCGCAGGGCGGTGCCGGTGGGGCGCTCCGTCTTCAATCCCTCCAGCGGGATCGGCTTGCCGTGCTGGGTGTCGAGCGCGATCTTTCGATCGAACGTGTCCACTTGGGACGGGCCGCCGTTCATGAAAAGGTGGACGACGCGTTTGGCCTTCGGCGCGAAATGGCAGGCGGGAGTGCCAGCTTCACTCGCGGCGGCATTGCCGCTGAAGAGCCCGCCGAGCGCGAGACCGCCGAAGCCCATGCCGCAGCGACGCAGGAAATCGCGGCGGTCGAGGATGAGGTCGTCTGCGGTGAGGCGGTGGGACATGGTCAGTCGATGAAATGAAATTCGTTAGAGGCCCAGAGCATCTGGATGAGGTCGGCCCAGGGATCCGCCGCGCTGATTGCGGGAGGCGGGGAACCGGTGGTGGGAAACTGCTTGGCAAGATTGCCGACTTCCATCGTTTTTCCATCGGAGTCTTCCCGGCCGATCACCCGGAGGCTCCAACCAACCGATCCGGTGGCGTCACCGTCCGGCGCGCGAAGGACGAAATCCATCGTGTCGCCCGGCGAGACGGTCGTCCATTCGCCTTCGACCTTCGCTGCGGAATTGGCGGGCAACGCGTGACTGACGCCTGCTAGATTCCAGTCCAGTGTCGCGCCTCCCTTGGCGGTGCGTTTGATGGTTCCGACCATCCGGACCTCTCCGGCACCGAGCGCGCGCCAACGCAGAATCAAGGCATGACCCGCCGCGGGATGTCCGCCGGTCGCTCCGGCATGGAGCCAGCGGATGGGCGCGGTGGCGAGATCGGGGCCGGTTTTCCAAACGCCGTCCGAGAAGATGGGAAACGGCAGCGCGTCGCCTGACAGGCCGCCGGTGTCGGGCGCGTGTCGGACCTCCCAGACACCCGACAGCTTCGGCTGATAGTCGGCGGGGTTCACCTGGCCCAGCCAATCCATGGCACCGCGAATTTCGGCGGCGGACGGCTCACGCCGATAGATACGTTGATAGATCCAGGCGAGTTTGGCCTTGTCGTCGGAGAGACCCGTGAAGACGGGATCCGCCGCGAGTTTCGCCGCCTGGCGCAGGACGAGCGGGCCGTTGAGGAAATAGAGCGCCTGCTGCGGGACGGTGGTTTCGAGGCGCTTCGGGCTATGGTGGTCCGGGTGCGGGAGATCGAAGGAAACGAAGGTGGTCGATAGCGCGTAACGGTCCACAAACGCGTAAACACTGCGGCGGCGGTCGGCCGAATCGTTTTCCAACACCACCGAACGTCCGCCGGTGGTTCCGGTGTCGAGCGTCCCCGCCGTGGCTAGCAGACGGTCGCGCATCGCTTCGAAGTCCACCCGGCGGCGGTTCCATTTCCAGAAATACGTGTTCGCCTCGTCGATCGACCGGTTGGCGACGGGTCCGTCGGCGGCAAGCCGGAACGCCTTCGATGTTAGAATGAGACGGTGCAGGTCTTTCAGCGATCCGCCTTGCGCGTTGAAGCGGACTGCGAGCCAATCCAACAGGGGTAACAACGGCGGTGCCAACTGTTGGACTCCGAAATCCCCCGGATCGGCCAGCGGGTTGCCAAAGTGCCAGGCCCAAACGCGGTTGACCATCACGCGGCTGGTCAGCGGATTCGCTGGATCGGCGATTTTTTCCGCCAGAGAAAGACGCGGGCTCTTGCCTTCGTCAAACTTGCCACCGCCGAGATACGAGAGCCACTCGCGGTCGAATTTCTCTCCGCGGTTGTCGGGATTGCCCCGCACGAAGATCTGCGCGGGCGACCACTTCCCCTTGTCCTTCAAACTCATCGCCCGCGGTGGCGAACCGGGGTGTTCGGTCTGCAACCGGTTCATCGCGCCACCACGCTCGCGACTCTTGTTGCCGTCCTCCTGATCCATGATTTCCGAGGTACGGCCCACATCGTAGGAAAGCGGGCAGCTCTTTCTAGCGGCCAGATTTTTCAACTCCCCGCCATCCGCCGACCATTCCTTGGCGAGGGCGAGGCAGAGCGGGAGGCGGTCGGTTTCGGCCGCCGCGTCCATTGCCTTGGCCCATGCTGCCAGACGCGGATGCGCCTGGTCGCTCCACGCGGTTTCGTTGAGGAAATCCCGCCAGCGGATGACGGCGTTCGGCCGATAGCGGCCGCGCTTGAAGGATTCGGCGGTCGCCTTGGCGGAGTCCCAGCTCCCCTTCTTCGCCAGCCACGCGAGGTCCAGATAGACGGCGAACGATTCCGGCGTGCGAAGCTGATCGACGATGGCCTGCCGGGCCGCACGGTCGGCTGCTTCGAGTTTGGCGAACTCCTCGTTGTAGGACTCCAACGCGGCTTCGTCGGCGGGCTTGCCGATGATCGGCTCGTCCTCGGGCTCGGTGGTGTTTTCGAAGATCGAGTAGAGCGAGTAGTAGTCCTTGCTGGTGATGGGGTCGGACTTGTGGTCATGGCAGCGCGCGCAGGCGACGGTGCTTGATAGAAACCCGCGGGTGACCACGTCCACGCGGTCATCGATGGTTTCCAGCCCGCCTGCCCGCGGACCGACAGTTAGAAAACCCAGCGCAGCGAGATCCGGGTGGTCGGGCCGGTCGGTCATCAGGTCGGCGGCGATCTGGAGCTTGATGAATTTTCCGTAAGGAATGTCCTCGTTGAGCGCGCGGATGAGCCAGTCCCGGTAGGTGTAGGCGAAGGGATAGCGGTTGTCCTGGTCGAAATTGTAGCCGCGCGTGTCGGCATAACGGGCGACGTCCATCCAGTGGCGGGCCCAGCGCTCGCCGTAAGCCGGACTGGCGAGCAGTTCGTCGATGAGGGATTTCCAGGTGGCGTCGTCGGGATTCGCCACGATGCGCTTGAGCTGCTCCTCGGTAGGCGGCAGGCCGGTGAGCGTGTAGGCGGCGCGCTCGATCCACCGGCGAGGTGGGGCCATTTCCGCCGGTTTCAAGCCCGCCTTTTTCCACGCCGCCGCGAGCAGCGCGTCAATGGGATGGGCTTCTGCCGCATCCGGGATTTTCACCGCGACAGGCGGTAGATACGCCCAGTGCTCCTCCGCCCGCGCCGGGGTGGCGAGGATGGCAAGGCTGGCGATCAACAGGGAAGAACGCATGGGTGAAAACCAGCATACACCTGTTTTCGAACGATGTTTTCAGATTCTAAATTTCGTGTTGCCGGGATTTACGCGGGACCGGGAATATTCCTTGACCGTCCAGCGACGTTTCGGATAGAAAAGCCGCTATGGAACAATGGTATATTGCCAAGGGCGGCCAGCAGGAAGGCCCCCTGACTTCCCAACAGATCGGAGCACTCGTGAAATCAGGCAGCCTCGATCCCGCCACGGCCCTGGTCTGGCGGGAGGGACTCACGGATTGGAAGACTTTGAGTGAGTCCGGATTGCTGGCGGAAATCGGAACTATCACGCCGCCGGTCGCAAGTCCGGTGATTGACAATCCCTATCACGTTTCCGAGCGCACCCGCAATTCCGTCGCACAATCTCGACCCGACGCTCCCACCGAGCACCCCGGCTACGGCCGCCTGCGGTATTTCCTCTCGCTGTTTGTCACCACGATTATTTTCTACGCCATCCTTTTCGCGGTGATGTTCGCGATGTTCAGCAACAGCAGCGCATCCGGTGCCGGAGCGGGTGTTGCAATGGGAATTCTCGTTTTACTGGTGATTTTCACCTCGATCTATTTCGGAATCCAACGCTTGAAAAACCTCGGCATGTCCGGATGGGCGATGCTGTGGTCGCTGGTGCCGATCATGAACATCTGGATCACTTGGCGGATGGTCGCCTGCCCTGCCGGCTACGAACACCACCGCGAGCTGGACACGGCGGCCAAGGTGATCACCGGCCTCTGGCTCGGGATGTTGGGGCTTTCGATCGTCGGGGGCATCGTCGGCG
This sequence comes from uncultured Verrucomicrobiae bacterium, assembly GCA_963841745.1. Lineage (GTDB taxonomy): Bacteria > Verrucomicrobiota > Verrucomicrobiia > Verrucomicrobiales > Akkermansiaceae > Luteolibacter. The sequence continues at coordinate 115,718 of CAWJDV010000001.1, forward strand.
GGCTGACCCAGAGTTGAACTTCGGGATTCACTCGGATCATGCGAATCCGATGGTGACCCACGGCAAGTGGTGTTCGGGATGAACGCGTAACTTTTTAAAACGGGCAGGTCGACCGGAAGGCGTGCTCGTCCGCCCAGTCGTAGATCATCCGGCGGGTGTTGGCGTCGTTTTTATCGAGGATTTCCAGCATTCCGTAGTGGTGCCGCAGTTCCTCGCGGAGTTCGCGTTTGATCGATACCGGATTGGCGAGGGTGCCGTAAAAGGGATCGATGAAGCGCTGGAGCGGACCGTATTGCGGCTCGTACTTCAGGTGATGGGCCTTCGCCTTGAGCTCGTCGATCTGCTCCTTGAGAACCATGCAGTAAACCTTGAGTTTCTCGTCGCCGGCGGTGGCGAGGTTGGTGGCTTCCTCGCCGAGCCATTCCATTTCGAGCTGGAGCATTTCCCGCAGGTCGTTGGCGGCGTAGGCGGTGTTGAGGCGCTGCATCCAGCCTTTTTTGTGCTCCTTGAGCAGCGGGTCGGGTTCGAGATCGGGGTGGAAGGCCTTGGCGAGTTGCTTGAAGAGGGATTTGAGGTCACGGTTTTTCGCGTCTTCCAGTTCGAGGCGTTTGCGCTCCCTTTCGGCCTGCGCTTTGGTGGGTTTACGCGGGCGCTTGTCAGCTGGGGGCGCGTCTTCAAAAAGCGCGGCGGCCGCGCCGAGGCGTTCGCGCACGGTGCGCTCGAATTCCTCGGGATCGCCGCTTGGGTCGAGGTCGCTGAGGTCCAGCTCGACGCCCGCGGCGCGCGCGGATTGCTCGATCATTTCACGCAGGAAATCAAATTCCTCGTCTTCGTCCGCCTTCATCCGCCGCTCGTCCTCACAGGGCCCGAGCTCTTCGATGATGGCCTGCAACTCAGCGACTTCCGCTTCGGCGAGCCCCACCGGATCGGCCACCAAATCCGCCGCCTTGCCGCTCAGGAGATCGACGAACCAGTGACGGCGCTTGGCGGTGAGTTTGAGCGATTGCAGGGCCTTGCGTCCGCCCAACACGATGTCCCGGTTGGCGCGGTTGAGGTCCTCGATGAGCGGCATCAGCTCGCGGATGGAGATTTCCAGCACCTCGTCGAGCCGTGCCTGCTCGCGGGCGTGGCGGGCCTTGGTCGATTCAAGAGTCTTCATCAGACGGTTGAATTCAACCTGAGTGCGGCTGAGCGGCGCGTCGTTGCCCGGGCGGATGGCGAGGCCCTCCTTCTGCGGGGCCGGTTTTCTGGACGCCTTGCGTTTCATCGGGCGGGATTCTTCCGCTGGAGCGGCGGATGTCAACAGGCGGAGTCGGGGAAATTCCCCACGCCTGCTAGACCACCAGATGTCCCTTGCGGGCGGCGAGCGAGACGGTGGCCCGGGCGCCGGAGTTGAACTCGAGGAAATCCTGCTCGATGCCATCGCTGAAAATGACGCCGTTTTCCCCCATCTGGGACTCAAGAACGAGTGGCTGCGTGGGGGTGACCTTGCCGAATATCAGCGAAGTGCCGGTGGTGTTGCTGGGAAACGGCTCGCGGACGGTAAAGTAGAGGAAATCCGATTCCCACGGAAAGCGGATTTCCGTGGACGAGATTCCCGCCGTTTTACCGGATGCCTTGGCGACTCCGGCCGCACCGGTGATCAGGCTTTTGAACCAGCCGGTGGAGCCCAGTCCGGTCGAGACGATCACGCCGCTGGAGGATTGGTTTTCCGCGTCGCCGCCGGTGGCGATCCGGTAGCGGGCGGAGCCGTGGGACTTGAGGCCGATGAAAAGATCGTTCACGGCGCACAGGCTGAGTCCGGTGTTCAGCTTGGCTTCGGCCATGGTCACCTCGTGGGTTTTCCGGCCGCCGCGCATGATTTCACGCATCACCGGATCCAAATCATTGACTCTAAACGGTAAGAGCTGGCCGTCCCAGCGTTTGGGATCCGGGTTCACGCCGACGAGTGGCTGGCCTGATAGATATTTCAACGTGTTCGCCACCAATCCGTCCTGGCCGAGGACGACCACGATGTCCTCCGGCCCGAATACGAAATTCGGCAGAAACGAGCGCTGCACGACCTGCACGCGACCGAGCCCGCCGAGCGACTGGCGGGCTTTGGCAATCGCGTTCTGATAGGAGGTGTCCTCGCTTTCGTAATCGCCGAAGTCGGCGCCCAGGCTATTGACGTAAAACCTCGCCTGCGACTTGGTGGCGAACTTGGCTTTCAAATCGGCCAGCCGGGTCGCACGGACCACGAGGACGATTTTGGTTTCCGTCAGCCGGTTCATTTTCTCGATTCCGGCTTGTCGAGCAGCTCGCGCAGGAGATCGGGGGAAATGTTGAGCTGGCCGATTTTATCCGCCTTGCTGGCGAGTTCCTGGAAGGCGAAGGCGATGAGTTGCTCCGGCTTCATGCCGGAAGTGGTGAGCGCCTGCAGGACCGCTGCATCGGTGGTGGCGAGCGCTTGCATGGTGGTGGCGATGCCGTAGGCGCGGGCGTCGGACTCGGCCTTGGCGTTCTCAGTGGCGAGGGCGACGAGTTTCTTGCGTTCGTCTTCGAGGCTGATGCTGGTGTCTAACTGGGCGCGCTGGAGCTGGGCTTTTTTCTCCTGCACCGCCCGCTCGGCGTCCATCTGGGTTTCCCGGATCTGGCGCTTTTTGTTTTCCACGGCGATCTCCGTGTTCAACTCGTTTTCCTTGATGCCACGCTCGTGCTCGACGGCGGCATTGCGTCTCACATAGATGGCGTCGTCCGCGCCTTGCAGCAATTTCTCGCGGGTTTCCGCCTCGAGCGCCCGCGCGGTTTCCGGCGTCGGCTTGATGGCCAGCAGCGAAAGTCCGAGAACCTGCAATCCGAGCGAGGCGATCTCGGGCGAGGTTTCGAGCTGGTCGCGGATCGCTTTGACCAGGAATTCCGACGCCCGCAGCGCTTGCTTGAGCGGCAGTTTTTCGATCTCCGACCTGGCGAGGACATGGACGAGATTGATCACCCGCTGCGGCAGTTTTTCCGGGTCATCGGAAGCGTATCCGCGGCCGTTGGCGGCGAGCGTGAAGTCCATCAGTCCCGCGACTTTCTGCGGTTCGGCGATGCGGTAGGTGATCTGGCCCTGAAGGCTCACGGTCTGATAGTCACCCGTTTGTTCCTCAAAAATGAACGGCACATCGGTACTCCCTACCGGGACCGCCACCAGGGAAGTGGTCGGAGAGTAATAGAAAAACGACAACCCCGCCCCTTCGCGAATCACATTTCCGCCCGAGTATTGAATGACATGGGTGGTGGGTGGAATCTTGATGAATCGAAGTCCGAACATGGTGGTGGTGCGGCCGGTTGGTTGTATCGACCGGAAACATCTGACTTCAACACGAGCGGGAGTAAAGACCCGATCACTTCGGCCACAGCCAGGCCAGATAGCCGAGGTAGCCGAGCAACAGCACCCCACCCTCCCAGCGCCGGATGCGGAATCCGCTGGCAGCCAGCAGGATGAACAGAACCGCCATGCCGATCATGACGTAGTTGTCCACCGCGGAAATGTTAGGCGCGTGGATGGGCTTCACGATGGAGGCCACTCCGCCGATGGCGAGGATGTTGAAAATGTTCGACCCGATGATGTTTCCGATGGCGATATCCGCCTGTTTCCGCAAGGCGGCGATGAGCGAGGAGGCGAGCTCCGGAAGACTGGTGCCGATAGAGACGATGGTCAGCCCGATGAGCGCCTCGCTGACACCCCACATGCGGGCAAGATCGGAGGCTCCAATGACAAAGGCCCGAGACCCGGCGACCAGCACCGCGAGGCCACCCACGATGAGCAGGAGCAGCTTGCCCAGCGATGTGCCGGTGCCTTGGGTGATGGCGGAAATTTCCTCCTGGTATTCTTCGTCGACGTGAGGCGTGGTGGTGCGCTTGGCGAGGATGATATTGACGATGGTGTAAGTGACTGCCAGCCCGACGAAAACCATTCCCTCCCAGCGGTCGATCCGGAAATCCCGGAACATCCAAAGGAAGAGCGCACTGACCGCGATCATGAATGGGGAATCAAATTTCAGGAGCTGAAACTCCATTTTCAACGGTGTGATCAACGCGGTGAGCCCGAGGATCAGACCGATGTTCAGGATATTCGAACCGACGATGTTGCCGATTGCGAGATCGCCCTCGCCCTTGAGGGTGGCCATCACGCTGACGACCATTTCCGGGCTGCTTGTGCCATAGGCGACCACGGTCAACCCTACCAGCAGCGGCGGCAATCCGAAGCGCAAGGCCAGGGCGCTACTTCCCTTCACCAACCACTCCGCGCCGTAATAAAGCGCCACGAAGCCCGCCAACACTAGTAATGCACTGATCATACTCGGCGTGGTGTAGCAGGATCCGGGGCGCTTGCTGCAAGAATTTACTGCGGATTTTCCACCACTCGCGCCCGCAGGGGCATTTCTCCCAGTCCAAATGCTTTACACCAAGGGGCCACGGGCGTTTGAATCTCTCCCATCTGCGTTTGTAGTCCTGTCTTCAGGAGGTCTTCAGGCGCGACTACCAACGAAGAAATCACATGTCACTGACGATCAAACCGAAATCCGAATGCGCCTTCGATCAAATCTCGCTCGGCGAAGTCATGCTCCGTCTCGATCCCGGCGAGGGCCGCATCCGCACCGCCCGCCAGTTCGCCGCCTGGGAAGGCGGCGGCGAGTACAACACCTCCCGCGGCCTGCGGAAATGCTTCGGCTACAAGACCGCCGTGGTCACCGCATTCGTCGACAACGAGGTCGGCCACCTCATCGAGGATTTCATCATGCAGGGCGGCGTCGCCACCGATTTCATCCAATGGCGCGAGGACGACGGCATCGGCCGCAACGTCCGCAACGGCCTGAATTTCACCGAGCGCGGCTTCGGCGTGCGCGGCGCGGTCGGCAATCCCGACCGCGGCAACACCGCCGCCTCGCAGCTCAAGCCGGGCGACATCGACTGGGACCACATCTTCGGCAAACTCGGCGTGCGCTGGTTCCACACCGGCGGCATCTACGCCGCCCTATCCGAAACCACCGCCGCCCTCACCGTGGAAGCCGTGAAGGCCGCCAACAAATACGGCACCATCGTTTCCTACGATCTCAACTACCGCCCGTCGCTCTGGAAAACCATCGGCGGCCTCGCCAAGGCGCAGGAAGTGAACCGCGAGATCGCGAAATACGTCGATGTCATGATCGGCAACGAGGAGGACTTCACCGCCTCGCTCGGCTTCGAGGTCAAAGGCGTGGACCACAACATTTCCACCATCGAACTCGACGCCTTCAAGGCGATGATCGAAACCGCCGTGAAGGAATTCCCCAACTTCAAGGTCGCCGCCACCACCCTGCGCGGCGTGAACACCGCCACCGTCAACGACTGGTCCGCCATCCTCTGGCACGACGGGAAATTCCACGAGATGCCGCAAATACCCCGATCTCGAAATCCTCGACCGCGTCGGCGGCGGTGACTCGTTCGCGTCCGGCGTGCAGTTCGGTTTCATGGAGTTCAACGACGCGCAGAAGGCGGTCGAATACGGCGCCGCCCACGGCGCGCTGGCCTCCACCACCCCCGGCGACACCTCGATGGCCACCCGCAAGGAAGTCGAAAAACAAATCGGCGGCGGCGGCGCACGGGTGGTGCGTTGATTCCGTTCATGCACGGCTTCGAAAATGGAGTCCGTTGTGGCACACAGCGGGCTCTGTTTGTTTCCTACCCGATCATTTCCAATGGCTTCCCAGGATCCCCACCCCCTTACTCCTGCCGCCCGTGACACCGCGCTTCTGGTGGCTCGCGTCATTTTTTTCAATGGATTACTGCTAGGATTGGGCTTCTGCGGAGCGGTGGTCGGGATGGTGTTTTTCAATGTCGGAAACCTCACTGTGCCCATGGAGCGCTGGCTGGTGGTGGCCGTGCTCGGCGGCCTCGCGATCATGGCCTTCGGCTTCACCGCCATGGCGAAATCACGCATCGCGAAGCTAAAAAAGTCCGCCTGAAGGCTTGGTGCCTGGCGGATTGGAACCGCATGGGAGCTTCAGCTGCCTATTCCCGGAAGTCTCACAGTATCTCACGATTGATCACCCCTGGAGGCTGGCCTCGTCCAAGAACCTGCAACTCACCACCCCTCGCTCCAGCGCATGTATGTGTCTTAAGCCCAGCGACGAATCGCACGACCTTGAAGCCGATTTCGTGGAAACGAGGTTTAGCAACACGGAGCGCTGACCTTAGTCCAATGCCTGTGAGGATTCGCCTGCGGTTTTTTCATCACCAACGGAGTTCCGCCCTTCAGCCCAGGGTTGGAATGAGGAACGAACGCCTACCCTGGGGGAACTGAATTCAAGGAATCGAACCACAACGTGGTTCTTGCCTTCGAGAGCGGGGATGACGTTCAGAGATCTCTCCGTGTTTGAACTCCGTTGGAGTTCGGAAGATAAGGGGATCCGGTTCCCAAGATAGCCGTCACCGACAACCTTGGGCTGAAGGTCGGAACACCTTTGGTGTAGGAGACGTGCTCAGTCTTCCCAATCTTAAAGGCATTTGGACTTTAGTCGGCGAGTCTGATTGCACGTGTACGTTGAGGCGACTGAAGCCAACCGCCCCCTTCGAGTTTCCATTCTCAACTACCTGCCATCCGACGATCTACAAAATCCATGCCACTGCAAAATCCGCTTCCAATACTTAGTTATTTAGCTAAATAAAACCTAATGACGACGAAAGAGCGCGCGGTGGTTTTCAAGGCGTTGGGGCATCCGGCGCGGTTGGCGATGGTGGAACGGATCGCACTGGGAGAATGCTGCGTTTGGGAGCTGCAAGAACTGCCGGAGACCAAGAAACTGAGTGGTCCGACGGTTTCTCAACATCTGCTGATTCTCAAAAGTGCGGGGATCGTCGGAGATGAGAAACGCGGGAAGAAAATCTTCCATCACCTGCTGATGCCTGGCGCGGCGACTCTCGCGCCGCAGCAACTGGCATCTGTGGACGATGAGCCGTGACAAGAAACCTCAGTGTCTGTCTTCAAAATCAATGATTCGTGGGATTCGTCTGATTCGTGGTCCCGTAATCTTCCTTTCGCCCGACATTTTTCAATGACTACAGGCAAAACAAGCACACACGCTCCAATCTTCAGCCCGCCATCCCGAATTTGAATTGGCTCAAAGGTCGTCATCTCTGCCACCCGCCCGTCACCGCCGGGCTCCCGCCTCTTGAAATTTCGCTCCCACGCACGAAACTCCCACCCATGTCCGTTTCCTCGCTCCAGCCCTTTTTCGATGCCCGGGGCTGGCAGCCGTTTGATTTCCAGAAGCAAACCTGGAACGACTATCTGGCAGGAAAATCCGGACTGCTCCACGCCCCGACGGGACTGGGAAAAACCTTGGCGGTCTATCTCGGCCCGCTGACCGAAGGACTCGAAACGAAATCCGGCTGCCAGGTCCTTTGGCTCACCCCTCTCCGGGCCTTGGCCGCCGACACCCTGCGCGCGCTCCGCGAGCCGATCGCCGAAATCGCACCCCATTTCGAAGCGGAGGCCCGCACCGGAGACACGCCCGCCGCGCTGCGTGCCCGGCTTCGCAAAAAACTCCCGCACACGCTCGTCACCACGCCGGAATCGCTTTCCCTGATGCTCACGCATGCGGATTTCCCGGAGAAACTCGGCGGACTGCGCTGCGTCATCGTCGACGAATGGCACGAGCTGCTAGGAACGAAGCGCGGCGTGCAGACGGAGCTCTGCCTCGCCCGGTTGCGCGCGTGGTTTCCGCAACTCCGCATCTGGGGGCTCTCCGCCACACTGGGAAATCTGACCGAAGCGCGGCAGGCGTTGTTAGGAAGTGCGTTCACGCGCTCGGTGGAAGTCTCGGCGGATATCCACAAGCCGCTCGTCATCGAGACGTTGATCCCCAAGGAAATCGGGCTGTTCCCTTGGTCCGGCCACATCGGCACGCGGCTGGCCGGCCAGGTCGCCGATGAAATCGAAAAAGCAAACGTCACCCTGCTGTTCACCAACACCCGCTCGCAGACAGAAATCTGGTTTCAGGAACTGCTCTCGATCCGACCGAGGTGGAAGGAGCGCATCGCCATGCACCACGGCTCGCTCGACCGCGCGGAACGCGATCTGGCAGAAGCCGGACTGCGCGACGGTTCATTGAAATGCGTCATCGCCACCTCGTCGCTGGATTTGGGAGTGGATTTCTCGCCAGTCGACCAAGTGATCCAAGTCGGCTCGCCAAAAGGAATCGCCCGCCTGCTCCAGCGTGCCGGTCGTTCCGGTCACCAGCCGGGCAGCGTCTCGCGAATCGTCGGCGTGCCGACCCACGCGCTCGAACTTGTCGAATTCGCCGCCGCCCGCGATGCGGCGCTCGCCCGCAACGTCGAGAGCCGCATCCCGCTGAGAAAACCGCTCGATCTGCTTGTCCAGCACCTCGTCACCTGCGCCATCGGCCAGCCCTTCGAACCCGAGGCGATGCGCGGGGAAATCCAGTCCAGCCACGCCTTCGCCGAGCTCACCGACATCGAGTGGCAATGGGCGCTCGGCTTCATTTCCAACGGCGGCGCGGCGCTCGCCAACTATCCGAACTATCAAAAAGCCCGCCTCGAAGACGGCCGCTACACGGTGGACGAAAAGCGCCTGATCCTGCAACACCGCCTCAGCATCGGCACGATTTCCAGCGATCCGGCCGTCACCATCCGGTTTGCGAACGGCCACACGTTAGGCACCGTCGAGGAGTCGTTCATCTCACGGATCAAGCCGGGCTCCGCGCTCGTTTTCGCCGGGCGGCAGCTCACGCTTGTCCGCTTCCACCAGCGCACCGCCACGGTGAAGCCCGCCGCCCGCGCCGGAAAAGGCCAGGTCGCCATCTGGGGCGGCAACAAGATGCCGCTCTCCACCGAGCTCTCCCACGCCATCGCCCGCCGCCTCCGGGGACATGGACCGCCGGCGCTGGAAATGGATGCCGTCGCCCCCATTCTCGCCATCCAGCGGAAGTGGTCGCGGCTGCCGGATGACGAATCGTTGCTCGTCGAGCACGCCCGTTCGCGCGAGGGCGAGCATCTGTTTTTCTATCCATTCGCCGGCCGCCTCGTCCACGAGGGCCTCGCAGCCCTAACCGCTTTCCGGATTTCCCGCGATTCCGGCGAGTCGATCCACACCACGCAGAACGACTACGGATTCTCCCTCACCTCCAAACGCGGGCTCCACCTCGACGAGGAGTCACTCCGGCTCCATCTATCCGACGAAAACCTGCTCGACGACCTCATCGCCTGCATGAACACCGCGGAACTCGCGCGTCGCCAGTTCCGCGAGATCGCCCGCGTCTCCGGCCTCATCCTGCAAACCCCGCCCGGCCAGAAAGACCGCTCCCAACGCGAACTCCAGACCAGCGCCTCCCTGCTTTACGAAGTGCTCGACCGCTACGATCCGGACAATCTCCTGCTCGCCCAATCCCGCCGGGAAATCATGGAAAAGCAGCTCGAACTCACCCGCCTCACCGCCGTGATCCGCCGCCTCCAGTCCGCGCCGATGCACCTCGTGGAAACCGAAAACCTCACGCCCATGGCCTTCCCCTTGTGGGCCGACCGGCTTTCCGCCACACTCCCGGCGGGCGACGCCGCGACCCGGCTCGAAGCCATGCTCCGCACCCTCAACGTGGCGGCGGATTCCATCCGCCAAGCCTCCGCCGTTCCATGAATCCGTTTCCTAACATTCCCGGCATATCCCTGCTCCCCGAGGGCGCGGTTTTCCTAGCAGGCGATTCCACCCTCATCGTCGCGGATATCCACCTGGGCAAATCCGCCGCGTTCCGGGCACAAGGCCTGCCGGTGCCGGAAGGTGACAGCGTCCGCGATCTCGCCCGACTGTCCGCACTGGTCGAAAAATCACAGGCCCGCCACCTCGTCATCGCCGGCGATCTCTTCCACGCGCCCACCGGCATGACGCCCGCACTCGAAACCGTCCTAACCGGTTTCATGTCCCGGTTGGGAATCCCCATCACCCTGGTCATCGGAAATCACGATGTGAAAATCCAGCCGCTTCCGCCCGGACTCACCAGCGTTCCCCATCTCGATCTGGAACCTCACCTCCGCGTCATCCACGATCCCGCGCACGTCAGCGGCGACCGCCTTCACATCGCCGGGCACTGGCACCCGATCGTGAAAATCCCCGATGGCAAGCGCACTTCCCTGCGGCTCCATTGTTTCCTGTTTCGCAATCACACGCTGGTCATTCCCGCCTTCGGCAGTTTCACCGGCGGCTCCATGCTCAACGTCCGACCGGACGACCGCGTCTTCGTCGCGCTGCGGGAGGAAGTCGTGGAACTCCCGCAGGCGTTGATTTCCTGATCGGGAAGCTGAAATTTCCCGCTTTGCCAATCGGCTCATCGGCGCTAGGGTCCGCCCCTTTCCCGCCCATCATGACGACTCCCGAACTCTACGCGCAACACGTTCTACCCACTTACGGCCGCTTTCCGCTGGTCCCCGTGCGAGGCGCCGGTGCGCGGTTGTGGGACGAAACGGGAAAAAGCTATCTGGATTTCTGCATGGGCATCGCCGTGTGTTCGCTCGGTCATTGCCACCCGAAACTCGTCGAAGCGGTCCGCCACCAGGCCGGCGAGCTGATGCACGTTTCCAATCTCTATCAAAATCCGCTCCAGGCCGAACTTGCCGAGGAAATCAACACCCACCACGTGCGCCTTCCGGGGAAAATCTTCTTCTCCAATTCCGGCGCCGAGGCGAATGACGGCCTGATCAAATCCGCCCGCCGCTTCGGCCGCAAACGCCCGCAGGCTGACGGTTCGCAGCGTTACGAGGTGATCACCTTCCTGCAATCGTTCCACGGCCGCACGCTCGGTGCGATGTCCGCCACCGGTCAGGCGAAAATCCAGGAGGGTTTCGATCCGTTGCTGCCCGGCTTCCGCTATCTGCCGTTCAACGACATCGGAGCACTTGAAAACGCCGTGCATCCCGAAACCGCCGCTATTCTGTTGGAGCCGATCCAGGGCGAAGGCGGCGTGATCCAGGCGACGCCCGAGTTCCTCCGCGCCGTGGCCGATCTTTGCAAGAAACACGACCTGCTGTTATTTTTCGACGAAGTCCAAGCCGGCTTCGGCCGCTGCGGCGACGCGATGGCGTGGCGCATGCTCGCCCCGGAAATCCAACCCGACGGCATCTCCTGGGCAAAAGGCATGGGCGGCGGCGTGCCGATCGGCGCGTTCTGGCTCAGTGACCGCGCGATCGCTGACGATGGCACCGCATTTGTCCTCCCTGATGGGACCGGGCTCCCACGGCTCGACCTACGGCGGCAATCCCCTCGTCTGCGCCGCCTCGCTCGCGGTGCTCAAGGAAATCCGCGAGAAGGAACTCGCGGTGAATGCCATCCTCCAGGAAGTCCGCATCCGCGAAACCATCCGCTCGTGGAATCTACCTGTGATCACCGAAGTCCGCGGCCAGGGCCTGCTGATCGGCATCGCCCTCGACCCCGCGCTCATCCCGACTCCCGAAGGAAGAACGCCCGCGCTCGTCGTGGTGGACAAGCTGATGGAGCGCGCCCTGCTCGTTCCACCGGCCGGTCCCAACGCGTTCCGTTTGCTGCCTCCGCTCAACGTCACCGACGCCGAAATCGACGAAGCGTTGGCGATCATCCACTCTGTCCTTGAGGGACTGGGGATCGGGGGCTAGGGGCTTGAAAAGAAGGGAAACAGAAACCATGCACATCCAATATTATCGCGACTTGCTTGTGTGGCAGAAGGCCATGGACTTGTGCGTCGAGGTGCACAATGCGGCGCTTGTCTTCCCGAAGCAGGAAATTTTCGGACTAAGCTCCCAATTGAATCGATCGGTGGTATCGGTTCCATCAAACATCGCCGAAGGGCACGGCAGGCGCACCACTCCTGACTTCATTCACTTTCTATCTATCTCCCGGGGATCCCTGAATGAAGTGGAAACCCAGATCACCTTGGCCATGCGCTATAACTACATCAGTCAGACCGACCATGACGAACTTCTCGAACGTTGTGGCGAAGTCGGTCGCATGCTCAATGGCTTGATCGATGCGTTGGAACGGCGTCTCGCCTCTTCTTGATTCCTTCTTTTCTTCAGCCCCTAGCCCCTGGCCCCCAGTCACTCCCTCTTTTCCATGAAACATCTCCTCTCCATCGAAGAACTCAGCGCCAAGGAACTCCAACAGCTGCTGGATTCCGCCGCCTACCTCAAGCGCCAGCGCGGGCGCGACGGGCAGAAGCTCGCCGGCCAGACGTGGGCGCTCATCTTCACCAAGTCGTCCACCCGCACCCGCGTGTCGTTCGAGGTCGGCATCCGCGAGCTCGGCGGATTCCCGATGTTTCTCTCGAAAAACGACATCCAGCTCGGCCGTGGCGAACCGATCAAGGACACCGCCCGCGTGCTCGGCCGCATGGTGCATGGCGCGATCATCCGCACCTTCGCCCAGCAGGACGTGGCGGATTTCGCGGAATACTCCGGCATTCCCACCATCAACGCGCTCACCGACGACGAGCATCCCTGCCAGATTCTAGCGGATCTTCTGACCATCCAGGAAAAACTCGGAACCTGGGAGGACAAGAAGATCGCCTTCATCGGCGACGGGTTTTCCAACATGACCCGCTCGTGGATGTGGGCTGCGAAACGCCTTGGCTTCAAGCTCGTCGTCGCCTCGCCTCCGTCCTGCCAGCCGCCCAAGGGATTCATGGAGGATCTCGACGCGCCGAACGTCACCATCACCTCCGACCCCGAAGCCGCGGCTGAGGGCGCACACGTCATCAACACCGACGTCTGGCTGTCCATGGGTCAGGAGGACCAGCAGGAAAAGGAAAAGGAATTCGCCGGCTTCCAGGTCGATGCGAAGCTGCTAACAAACGCAGCTCCCGGCCACATCGTCCTCCACTGCCTGCCCGCCTACCGCGGTAAGGAAATCAGCAACGAAGTGCTCGAACTCCACGCGGACACGATTTTCCAGCAAGCGGAAAACCGCCTCCACGCGCAGAAAGCGATTCTCGTGGCGATCGCCCGTTGATTGCCCGGGTTCGCGCTTTAGCTCAATGTCTTTAACTCTTCGATTTTCGCGGACGAGTTTTGATCCCGGTAAGGTTCCGGAGATCCGCAATCGCCAACAAAACACCGCCCGCCGAGGCACCAACTTTGCCATCTCACTCCAACAGCTCCGGCAGGAGAATCTGGATTTCCTCCTCACCGTGTCCCAACCCCAGCAAAAGCCGGGCGAGTGAGGATCGAGTTTGCGGATCCACACCATTCTTGAAATTACGCCTCAACGCTTCGGCTCGTTGTTCCGGACTCATCCGTTCGAGCAGAAGCGCGTGAATTTCCCCGAGATTGCCACCTCTTGATTCGTCAAACAGACCGCCGAGATGCGCCGTGCGCCCGCCGGGCGCGGCTTGCAGAAAGGCTTCGAGCATTTCGGGTAACGGCTTGCGGTAAAGCTCCCTATTCACTTCCTCATAACGTTGGTCCTCTGGTGCGGCGGGATCAAAAACGGAGCCAAGCAACGCTCCGGCGTCGGCGGGTGGAACCGCTCTGATCAGGTCGGACCTCCCATTATCGGGGACAGTCTTGTTTTCCTGTAACCAAGCCCAGGCACCCTGAAATTCTCGCTTGGCCCACTCGCTAAGCAGATTACTTGGCACGTTGGCGAAACGCCCCTGTTCGCCGATCGCTGTCTGAGCCGCCGCCAAACCATCGAGCACTCGCCTGAAATCAAAACCTTGGGGGTAACTCAATTGACAAGAGGAGGGCCAGTCTCCGCTGTGTCTAAGCCCAAGTTTGCAGACTTCCAGCAGCTTGTCCTCGCCTTGCTCCATGGCTTTCTCAAGGAGCTTGTCAGGGATGATGACAATGAAGCCCTCATCATCAGTCCCATACTGACGCAGCATGGACACCGCGCCATCCAGATCGGTCTCGGCGACTCCGTCCACGATATCCCACAGCAGCCGATGCCGATCCCCGGGCTTGGGCAAGGCGCGCAACCACGCCAGCGCGGCCTCGGGCGCTTTCGCATGCCAGGCCTTGAACAACTGACGGAGCTGATTGGCACCTGGGCTATCGAGTCCGGACAGGCCCGCTTTATCATCCATTTCCGCGAGCAGGGCCGGGAACTCCGCCGGGCCGAGACCGGCGATTAGGGCTTCGCGCTTTTCCTCGCCGTCTACTTCGTCGTCCGTTTCCTGCCAGCGTCGAGAAAACTCCGAAGGTGCTAACCGCCCCATAGGCCGGGCACCTGTCGGGCTTCGTTCCACTCTCGTCTGCGACGGAGAGGCGGGATCCGATGAGAAGTTTCCCGCAGTGGGTTTCAGCTGCCATGCGATGATGAATCCCGCTAGAGCACCTGCGAAGACGCCAACTCCCGCGTAGTGTAACGGCTTCATGGTTTCCATATTTTGAAGCCGCGCCCCGGCTGTCAATGCGGCTTGTCACCTAAATCAAGGGTCTCCCATTTGGATTTGCCAGGGTCGGCCCAGCAGATCGGGCACAAGTTCCTTCGGGAAGCGGACTGAAGTCCTGAACTACGTTTGAATTTGCGGGCGGTCATGAACGCGCCGCGGTTTCCAGCAAAGCCTTGGGGCTGTTTTTTGCGATTTGCAACAGCCGCACGGCTGCGCCTGAAGGCGAGCGGAGACCTCTCTCCCACGAAACAGCGGTTGCTTTGGGAACATTGAGCAGATCGGCGAACACGGCTTGGCTTACATTCATGCACTTGCGGATCGCGGCGATTTCCTCGCCTGAGAACGCTTCGGCGCGTGTCGTGAGTTGATGGGTGCGCGCAGTGATTTTTCCAGCGGCGTGATCGGCCCCCTGCTGCATGCTGGTGACGAGATGATCGAAACTGAAATCAGGGATTTTGTCTTTTTTGGGCATAACTGGATTTGATTTGGTCGGCGAGAACGCCGAGTTGGTTGCGTTGGGATTTGCTCAAGTTGGCCGTGTCCGATTTTTTGAAGAGCAGGAAAATGTTAGAACGTGATCTTCTGGTAGATGCAGGTAGATGACCCGAGCTCCTCCGCTTTTCCCTCTGCCGGCAAGCGCCATGCGCGTTTTGCGCAGGCCCCTGCATCCGACGAGAAGGTCACCCTCCTCCGGGTCTTTCAGCAATTCGTTTTGGAAGGCCCGGAAATCCTCATCTTCCACGCAATCGGCGAGTTGGCGGGAGAAAACGGGAGTTTCGACGAAGGTCAACGTCACGCAAAAAGAGATACATTGTATCTCATACGAGTCAAGAGCCATTCACGAAGTCGGCCAGTGACTCCAGCGCGAGACGGCGCGGCGGAAGTCGCTGGTGCGGATGTGTTCCACCCGGATCTCCACGAGTGCGACCCGGAGAAACGCAAAGACTCCGAGCGGCTTGATAGGAAGCGTTTTGGCCCGTGCCAGGACGAGGTGGCCCTGGCCAAAACCCCGACTCAGTGGAAATCATGCGACCGCGTGGCGTGTTCCGGTTCGATCCCGGACAACGGCTCGACGTGGAGCACATAGACCGTCGGTTGGTCGCCTTCCGAGCGTTGGAGAATCCCCTCCGCTAACAAAAACGGCTCGCTGGTGATGACCTGCCGCAGTCGGTGGAAGGTTTTCTTCGGCACGAACAGGTTGGCGATGCCGGTTTCATCCTCCATGGAGATGAAACAATGCCCCTTCGCCGTGCCGGGGCGCTGGCGGCAGATCGCCAGACCGGCCACGGTGACCGGGATGCCGTGAGGTAGGTTCTGCAAATCCGTGGCACGCAGAATGTTGCGGTTGCCGGACCGCTCGCGCCATAGCCGCATCGGGTGCGGGCCTGTGGATGCTCCCTGCGTGTGGTAATCCGCGGACAAGCGTTCTTCGACCGACATGACTTGGAGAAACTCTTGTCCGTTAGGACGCGGCGGAATCAGCAGATCGTCGTGCAAAGGCAGCTCGACCTGCCACAAGGCCTGCCGCCGGTGGGCCACATCCGGCAGCCCGTTGAGCGCTCCGGCTTGGGCGAGCAGCCGCTTCTCCTTCGCCGTCGGGCGGACGCGGGACATGAAATCCTCCAGCGAGGAAAACGGCGATTTCATCCGCTCGCCGACGATTCGATCCGCTGCTGATAGGCCCTTGATCCGGCCGAGCCCGAGCCGCAGTGTGGTGTCATCCTCCACTTCCGTTAGCTCGCCGCTCCACAGGCAGGAAACCGGCTTGATGCGGATGCCGTGGCGTTTCGCATCCTGGATCAGCGTGTTCACCGAGTAGAATCCCATCGGCTGGTTGTTGATGAGTCCGGCGTAGAATTCCGCCGGGTGGTGGACCTTGAGCCAGCAACTCGCGTAAGCGATGAGCGCGAAGGAAACCGCGTGGCTCTCCGGAAATCCGTAAAGCGCGAACGAGCCGATGGACGCGACGATTTTCTCCTGCACCTCGCCCCGGACGCCGCGCTCGGTCATGCGCAGCCGGAGTTTTTCCGTCACCTGTTCCATGCGCTCGTCGTTGCGCTTGAAGGCCATCGCCCGCCGCAATTCATCGGCTTCCGCGCCGGTGAATCCGGCGACGACCATCGCCATGCGCAGCACTTGTTCCTGAAAAAGCGGCACTCCTAACGTACGCCGGAGGATTTCCTCACAGTCCGGGTGGATGTAGTCGATTTTCTCGGTGCCGTTGCGCCGGTTCAGATAGGGATGCACCAGATCCCCCACAATCGGACCCGGCCGGATGATGGCCACCTCGATCGCGAGATCGTAAAACGTCTCCGGCCGCATGATCGGCAGCGTGGCCATCTGCGCCCGGCTCTCGACCTGGAAAGTGCCGATGGTGTCCGCGCGGCAGAGCATTTCGAAAACCGCGGGGTCGTCCTTCGGGATCTTCGCAAGATCCACCGGCTGGCCGCGGCGCGAGCGGATTTCCAGCGCTTGCTTCCATCGCCGCGAGCATGCCGAGTCCTAGCAGATCGATCTTCACGATGCCCATGTCCTCGCAATCGTCCTTGTCCCACTGCACCACCGTGCGTCCCGGCATGGTCGCCGGTTGCAGCGGGACGACCGCGTCGAGCCCGTGGTCGCAGACGATCATCCCGCCGGAATGCTGGCCGAGGTGGCGCGGCATGCCGAGCACCGCCTGATAGAGATGAGCCAGCGCCGGCAGCCGTGGGTGCGACGGCGGCAGGATGCTGGCGATGCGCTCCTCAAACCGCGCCTCGCGAGAGGTTTCCTCCGAATCCTCATCGCGGAATGACGAGGCGCCGCCGGAAAAACGTTCCGCCACCGAGGGCGGGAAACCGAGCACCTTGCTCATTTCCCGGAACGCGGATTTCGACCGGTAGGTGATGACGTTGGCGGTCATCGCGGCGTTGCGCGCGCCGTATTTCTTGAACACGTGCTGGATCACCTCCTCGCGGCGCTCGCCCGAGGGGAAGTCGATGTCGATGTCCGGCCAGCTCTTGCGGTTTTCCGATAGAAACCGCTCGAACAACAAGCCGCCGCCCACCGGATCCACGGCGGTGATGCCAAGCGCGTAACACACCACCGAGTTCGCGGCGGACCCGCGGCCCTGACAGAGGATGCCCCGGGCACGCGCGAACTCCACCAAGTCATGGACGATGAGGAAATACCCGGGAAAGCCGAGCCGATGAATCATCGCCAGCTCGTGCTCCAACTGGTTTTTCACCTTTTTACTACAAATGCCGTAGCGAAGCGAAGCTCCAGCGTAAGCGTGACGCCGCAGCAACATCGTTTGTTCGTTGAGCGACAAGGGATTTCCCCGGCCATCGGGAAAATCGGGGAAACGGTAATCGAGGTTTTCCAGCGTGAAACCAATCCGCTCCGCAAGACGGCGCGTGTTGCTAACCGCTTCTGGCAGATCGGCGAAAAGCGCGGCCATTTCCGCCGGGGATTTCAGATGCCGCTCGCCATTCGGTGCGAGCAACCGCCCGGCGCGGTCCAGCGGCACATGGTGGCGCAGACAAGCGAAGGCATCCGCCAGCCGCCGGTCGCCGCGGGTGGCGTGAAGCGGCGCGTTGCTGGCTAACAACGGCAGCCGGAGATGGCCTGCCAGATCGACGAGCTGGCGGTTCAACCGGCCGTCATCGCGCAAGCCGTGGCGGGTGAGTTCCACATAGACATTTCCCTGGCCGAAAAGCCGGACCAGGCGCTCGGCGGCTTGCAACGCGCTTTGCCGGTCATTCGCCAGCAAGGGCCGGCACAGCGGGCCGTCGCGGTCGCCGGTGAGGGCTAACAAATGGTTTCCCGTCCGCAAAAATTCATGTTCCACGCCCGGCTGCAAATGATGGTCCGTGAGATGGCGGGACAACATCCGGTAGCCGTCACGCGTGGCGCAGAGCACGGGAAACCGTGTCCCATCCGGCAAATCCAGCAAGCAACCGACCATTGCGCGGATCCCGCATTCCTTGGCCGCATGATGGGCGCGGGCCGAGCCGTAAAACCCCATCCGGTCGGTGAGGGCGATGCTGTCATAACCCAGCTCCGCCGCCCGGCGGATCATCGCTTCCGGCTGGCTCGCACCCTCCAAAAACGAAAACGCCGACCGTGCGTGCAGCTCTACAAAAGGCGCGTTCATCGTTCGCCTTGGCTGTTTACCATTCGTTGAAATTCCATCTCATTCATCACTTTCACCCCATTTTACGGCGCTCTAAAAAATGTTCAATCGAACAGTTTTTGAGGCCGAATTCGGAATCTTCCCGTGCCTGCCATGTCCACGATCCATCCACCGAATCCGGCCAATCCGAGGATTGCGGAATGTGCCGGATGGGCTTCAACTCGGACGCATCCGCAATCCACCATGCAGCCTTCCGATTCACATGCCGTCGGCGAACTCCTGAAACAGGCCGCCGCCACGACCTATTGCCGTCCGGCCTTGAGAGCTTTGGGTGACGCCCTACCTGCGGACGATTCCATCCTCACCGCCGCACTGGACGAGGCGGCGACCGCGCGCGATGCGAAATCGTTCAGCCACCTGTACCTGGGAGCCTTGTTTGCCGGGCGGCGGATCCCCGCACAGGTGCTTGAGCTGGGGGCCGCCCTGCTCCCGGAAGCCATGCTGCTTCTGCACACCGCGCTGCGCCTTGAGGGGGATGTGGCGGAATCGCTTGCCGCAGCGGTCCGCTCAGGCCGCATGGGCAGCGAGCGCGAAGCCACCGCCCTCATCGCAGGCTGGCTCGACTACGAACGCCGCGAAACCCCCGCACCACCTGAATTCCTCACCCTCACCCGCAGGATCTGCCGGGCGACGATGCGCACGGGACTGCCATTTGTCAGATCGCTGCTCTGCCTCGCGGCCAAACTATCCGGAGACCCGGTGGTGGCCACCATCCTCAATGCGGACATTGAAAGAGACCGCTCCCTCGACCCTCTCCTAGCAGAAGCCCGCAAGTGCGCGGCGGGAACAGCTTGGGAAAACTCGATCCCAAACCGACCGGAGTTGGAAACCACGCTCGGCGGCGGGGCCACCTTGAAACGGGCGATTCCCAAAGCCGGGCGCAATGATCCCTGCCCCTGCGGCAGCGGCAGGAAATTCAAGCAATGCTGCGAAGGGAAAATCACCACGGGTGATGAATACCAGATCGATGGAGTCACTGTCTCCGAAGCGACGGCGCATCCGGAGCTGCTCCTCACCAAGGAGCGGATCAGGGAAATGCGATCCTACGAACTCCATGCCCTCGACCCCAGGCGCTTGATCCCGCCCCTCGCCGGGGAAGTGGCCATCCGGCTCGCACGCTTTCGCGAAATCCCGCGTGCGATCGAAATGCTCCAGGCGGCCGGTCCCGACTCGTTGTCCCCCATCGTACTCGATGAAATCGCCTTCGAATTCCATGAGGCCAGGGACGCGGAAGCCCTCCGTTGGTTGGCCGATTGGGCGTCCTGGGCGGTCGGCCTCTCGTTCGAAATGGAAATCCTGCTGGCCAGTCCGCCCGAACGGATGCAACTGCTCCAGCAGAGAGCCCGCGATGCCATGGAAGCCGCCCGATCCGGAGATGCATCCGCCGCAGTGATTTTCGGCGACCTTGGCTACGCGGCCCTGGTGGCGGACCCCGCGCTCGGACTCCTCATCGCGCGCGGCGTGCTGCCGGTTTGCAACTGGGCGGATCAAGCCACGCTGATGGAGCAAATGGAAGATGCACGCGACCTGCTCGGCCTCGATGACGACGAACCGGGATACCAAATCCTCGAAGCCACCGATCAAGCCTCGAACGATCAAGTCCGCCATGCCATCGATCTCGAAAAAGTCCGCGCGGAAACCGCCACCCGCGTGAGCCAACGCGATGCCGAAATCGAGAGGCTGAAATCCCGGATCGACGCGATGCAGGAAACCCTGGCGCATCGGGAAAACGAGATGAAAACGAAACACCAGGCCCCCAAGGAAAAACCCACCGTTTCCACACCCGCCCCCGCAGCTCGGGATTCATCCGAAACCCGCGAACTGCGCGATCACCTGCGCCGTCTCAAAGACAACCTCAAGGTGGAGCACGATGAACGAAACCGCGCCCTGCGCGACCTTCGCGCGGCCCAGGACCAACTCCGCCGCACCGCCCGGGAAAAACCCGGGAATCCGGCCCCCGATTCATCCTCCGGCCGCCAACCGGCCGTCGAAGCCGACGACACCATCGGCATCGAATGGGAGCCGCAAGTCCTGCGAATCCCCGAATACAGCGCCGCCTTCCGCGAATCACTCCGCAACCATCCGCGCCAGGCCTCCGCCGCAGCGATCACCGCCGCCGGCCGCCTCGCCGCCGGCGATCCTTCGATTTGGAAAACCGTGCGCGCCCTCAAACTCCGCCCGGGCACACTCCGGGTCCGCATCGCCGGCGACTACCGCCTGCTCTTCGAAATCGGCCAGGCGGAAACGCTGCACCTCACCGATTTCATCCTCCGCCGCGACCTCGACCGCTGGCTCGCAGGAGGTGGCAAATAACATCATCTTCATGAGCCACGCCGCCAAGCTCACCGTCGCCAACTACCGCGAGTTCAAGGAATACCCCGAGATCTTCGCCGCCGTTTCCCGCATCCTCGCCCGTCAGTGCTTCGTCGCTCCAGTGGAGCTGTTCGTGGAAATGGACTTGCTACCCGCTGCCGATCTCGAACGCTGGAAACGCGGACAAATTCCCGTTCTCGAACGCGTGATCCGCTGCAACCTCACCCGTGCCGGCCGCATCCTGCGCCTGCTGCGTTTCCACGCCCACGACCTGAATCTCAAGCCGTCGTTAACCGTCTATCAGCACCGCAGCCACCGCCTCCGCTTCTCCCGCAGCGGAGAACATTTGATCGAGGAAGCGTGGTCCCGGCATTTCGTGGTCGTCGGTAAGCGGAACCCCTTCGCCGCGCCTGAAACGGAAGCGGAGTAGGAGCTCTCCTCAAACATATTTTGCGGCCATCTCCTCGCGCCATCCGGTTCTTCGAAGGGATCCAGGGATGGCTGAATTGATTTTTGGGCACAACCGAATCAATGCATCCCTGCGGATGCCGATCCCGCACAAGTCGAATTCCATTTGCTGAATACGAGCCAGTCGGTCATCCGCAGTCATGCCACAAGTGATAGATCGTGATGTCGGTGGCCGGCCCTTTGCCATGAAGCCATGAAAAAGTTCTCTTGTGTCGACTGACGTGGACTGGTTCAGCACAAGCGGCTGGCATGCTGCATGTGATTGCAGTGGGAAGCTCCAAGGTGTGCAGCGATTTCATGCGCGCGGACCCGGACATCGTGGGAATGAGATGATTGGAAAGCGTTCGTCCGTTTCGGGAAAACGCCAACATCATGCCTTCCTGCATGGCCCATGCGTAATCGCCGCGGACGAACCGAATGAGTCCGTCGTCGCAATACTTGGAACCCGCCGGATGTGTGGCATCCACGGGTTTGCATTCCACGAACAAGGCGTCGAATTCGGGAATGACAGGGCGAGGTTCGCTTTCGTCATGGCGCAGCTTGAAACACATGTCCGGAGTTTTGGTGAGAACCGAGCCATTAAAATTGGCACATTGGCTTTGCCGAACGACCGGCTCGTAGCTGCGTCTGTTGAAGCCCGCAACCTCTCCAGATTGCCGAAGATTGTTTTCAATGGTGCTGAGCAAAGCGGCGGTAACTTCATCTTCGGATGCATCGGCCAGCTGGAATTGCTGTTCGCGAAGCAAGTCCAAGGCGCGGATCAAAACCCGGCGGATGAGGAGGATGACTGGCAGCCCGAGTCGTGGGTGCGGGAGATGGTAGCGCTCCGGCGGCACCCCAAGAGTAAAGAATCCGGCTGTGCGCGCTTCGCTCATGCGGTTTCCGGGAGTCCGAATGCAGCGAGGTGTTGGCGGATGATGTGCTGGGCACAGAGCCGGGCTCTGGTCCTGGTCCACCAGCGGCGTTGATTCAAAAGCCCTAGCAGCAACCCGCGCTTGCCCGGGGCTTGGACGATGATCCTGCTGGAACCTCGCTGGTTGGCCACTTTCATGGCTTCGCGGAGCAGGCTCGGATTGAAGGGAACTTCGGCGGACTTTCTGGAAACCGTCAGGAAGAACCAAGGTTCGCGCCATTCGCCAGGCTGTTTCTCCGGTTCGAGAACTTCGACGCTCTCGCCACAAACATCGAAGTAGGGATTCAGCTCCTCGCGAAGTGCCTCAAGGAAATCCGCTCGTGTCTCGGGCATCGTTCGATCCAATGCCGCCTTGCCCGCCCTGCGATAGGACGCGGCGGAAAAAAGCGTGTCCTTGGCGACCTGAACGGCATCGTCATCAAGCCCGTAGAGATGGAAGATGAATGAGTCGATTTCGTCCCAGGGTTTGACGGGATCGCGCTCCAGTCGATGGGCGAGCTTGCGGATCTTGGATTTGGTGGCGGAGGGAAGTTGCTCCACGTCAGGAAACGGAAGCGCATCGAAATCCTGTTTGGTGAAAATCATGTGATCGGCTCCCTGCGAAACGCTGATCATCAATGCGAAGTATCTGAACAACGCGCTGTGAGCGAGCAGGTAAATTAGTCCCGCAAGTGATTCGGCTTCTGGATGGTTAGCGCACGAATAGCCGTAATAGCTTTGAGAAAAGGCAAGGCTGCGTGAGGAAAGGTATGCTTTCGGACTTTGAGGATCATCGCCTGGTGCTTTGGGAACGATGACAAGTGGAGATTCGTATGCGGCAGCAGTGCGTGGTCGATAAGCGGCGGAACTGCCGTGGTTAGCCACGAATGTTCGAAGGTCCTCAAATTTGATCGAAGATCCTTGAGGTCGCTCAAAATCGAGCAATTCCCCGAGAAATTCGGCTTCTTTTTTTGCAGTCCGCCCCGTCTGCGAATAGCCTTTTCCGTTTTTATTACCCTTGGGATCAAACGCTTTCCAGAAGGATTGCAAATCACGGAACCCTGAACTCAGAAGCATCTCCATCACCTCAACATCCAGCCAAGTGCCCAACGAAAGCGTCTTGAGCAACCATGGCTGTTTCTCCACTCGCGCGATGCTGAGGGCTTGTGATGTTTCGTAATCGATCCGGAATCGACCTCGTTCATTCGGGCGCTGTTCGTAGAGGGGAGTGGAGTATTGAAAACGGTGTTCCTCCGTTGGCACTGCATTTTTCGCAAACCAAACGCAGGCCGGCATGTCCACGCCTTCCCAGACGGCGGTTTTTCTCAGGTCGGCACAGTTCAACAAGCCCGTCATTTCGACACTCCGCAGGATCGCCCGCCAGGCCTCGAAGCCCTTGCCGCTGGTGCGGCCGAACAGGCGGGCCGGCATGGCCAAGGCAATGACTCCGGGTTCGCTTTCTTTTGATTTCGGCTTCGCCCATTCCGTGGCTCGCCAGAGGAAGGGCAGATCGGGATTCTTGTCCGGATTTTGATAGGTTTTCGCCAAGTCGGGGAAGCCTCTGGCGGCAAGCACGCGCTTGCCGATTTGGCTGAAAGCTTCGTTCAGTTCGTCCGTCTTGAATTTGCCCTTGGTTACCTCTTCGCCTTCTTGGTCGGGATTCTCCCTTAGGCGCGTCCAAGGCGGGTTGCCGATGACGATGTCAAAGCGGCCATCGAATCCCGGTGACACATCCGGGCCGAGACTGCCGAGTGAGAATGCGGTGGCTTTGTTGGTTTCGTCTTCTTCGCTTCCGAAGCGATGCAGCACCTCGCCCCGGAGATTGCGCGGGAACTTGAGGGAGCGCGGCGGCCTTGGGCTGCCATTGACCTCGATGGCAGTGATGTAAAGCGCGAGGGCAGCCAAACGAAGCGCGGGTTCGCTGACATCGAAGCCGCACAATTGTCGATAGAGGATATCCTGAATGACCTTGGTGTTCGGCCGTTCCTCATCGTGCTGCCAGCGTTCGCGGACCAACCTGCGGAAGGTGAGCACAAGGAAGATCCCGGCTCCGCATGATGGGTCGAGCACTTGGGCGGCTGCCGGATTCTTCAGAGCGGCGAAGGATTCGTTCACCATCAGATCCGCGATGGTGCGGGGAGTGTAATGAACGCTGGTGTCTTTCGCGGTCCGGGTGTCCGCCCGATGGCTGAAGCTTTCATACACCTGACTCAGCACTCCGACCGGAATATGGGCGAAATCGAGATCGCCCCAGTCGAGATCGGTTTGGATGCCGCCGCCGACTGCTTGCCAACCTTTGAGAATGGCCTGAAGGTGGTCGAAGATTTTCTTCCCGACGAGATGCCGGGTCCTCTGATAGAATCGGAGGTAGGCTGCTTGGCGGGCCTTCCTGTCTCCGGCGGGAATTTCCTCGTTGATGAGCGGGAGGAAATCACCGTTGAAGGTTTCATCGAGCCAGGCCGATGTTTGTGCGGCGGATTCGGCGGTGGAAAAGGCGTCTTTCAGATCGGATGAAGCGGGGCAGATGTCGGATGTTTCATTTTCCAGAACGATCCGGCGGTCGATCAGGAAGCGGAAGAACAAGGCCCGCCCGGTCATCGAGAGCACTTCCAGCGCGTCGATGCGTCCCTTGCCTTCCTTGGGCACGAAGGCGTTGGTGGTTTGGGTGAGGAGATCGAAGATTTTCCGGAAGACATAATCGGTTCCGTGGAGACGATGGTTTTCTTCGAAGGTGCCGTGGACCAGGCTTTGGAAAAACAGAGGCGCGGTGATGCTGTCCGCCTTGATGGTTTTCACCGCCGCAGTGCTCGCGGATTCGTGAAAGCCGATGGGGAAAATCTCCAATGAGCCTGGATGAACCACGCCGAGCCAGGCGGGATCGCTGCGATTGGCGAGCTGCCGGCTGATGATGGAGAGGGAAACCGGATCGTGTTTAAGATCATCGCAAGCGTCCACGATGTAGAGCAGGGCCGTTCCCTGATTCTCGGCCACCGCGGTGACGAGTGGCTTCTGGGTTGAGCGTTTGGGGAGAAGGTCGAGATAATCGAGTTGCTCCGGGTCGGATAGTTTCCCATCCAAACGAATAAAGTCCGTGCATCCGAACGCTGCGAGGCGCTGCTCCAGTGGACGAACAGGGGATGGACTGGCGGAGGGCTTCATGCGGCGAGGATGCGGATCACGGCTTTGGCGACTCCTTGGATTTCGAGATCATGGGCGGGGATGAGGTCGGGGTAGGCGGGATTTTCCGCTTTCAGAAAGGCCTTTCCGTTTTTGATGATCAGGGTTTTCAGGGCGCATTCCTGATCGATCAAGGCGGCGACGACATCTTGGTTTTTTGGAGTGGTAGAGCGATCCAAAAGAACGAGGTCGCCATGGAAAAACCGCCTGCCGGTCATCGAATCGCCGCGGACCCGGAGGGCGAAGGCATCGGCCGGATTTCTGATGCCGAAGGTGGTGGGGTCGAGTTGGATGTGTTCAGGTTGTTCCAGATCACTTGTGTCGGAAAAGCCGGCAGCAATCGATCCAAAAAGGGGAACGCCTGTCTTGGATTTTTTCGCAAGGCGCAGGCTTCTGGAGCAACCGGCATTGTAAATCACCTGTCCACCCTCCTGCATCTTGTGGATCAGTTTCATGGCGGCATTGGTGCTTTGGTAACCGAGGCATTGGCAAACCTCGCGGATCGAGGGCGGAGGCGAACCCGCCGCCTCCAGCTTCTCAAGAAAGGCGAGAAGTGTTTCCTTCGGATTGGATTTGGAAGGAGGCATTGGGTGAACAAATGTTCACCATCTTGTTTGGCCATGCAAGCTGGGAATTAGGTTGGGAAATTTCCATTTTCAATTCTGTCCGCTTCCGCCATAGACTCCATCTAGCTGCCAGCGGTCCGGTGACTGGAAAACGAGCCGCAGCAGGTGGCGGCTGGCGAGCTGGACGTCCCACTCCAGCCGCTGCCAGGTGCCAGCCGGATCCCACCACGTGCCGGACGCCGGAAATGGTCCGCGGCGGTCGATGATTTCTCCGGGATGCGGCCCGTTGAGCAGGGCGAGCGGCCACGGTTGGCGGTCATACGATTCATAGGCCACGGCGATCTCGCGGGGTGGGCGGAAGCGGTGCAGCGGCACCGGACAATCGGGTAGAAACACCCGCCCGGGCACCGTGGATCCCGCAGCCGGGTGGAGCGTGAAGGCGTCCGGGCGGAAGGACTCGGGCGGCAGGGGAATTCCGACCCGGCCCTGACCTAACAACGCCTCCAGTTTCGCCAGCGTTTCCGCCCAGCGCTCCGGCTGCGGCAGGTGGCGGCCGAACCACTCGCGCTGCGCCGCCGTGGCGAAGGTGGTTTCCGCGTCGAGCTGCAAGGTGACCACCGCCGCGTCGAGGCGGAGCGATTCCAACAAGGTCTGCAACGGCGACAACATCCCCTCCACCGCCGTCTGCGGTTCGGGCAGACGCACGCGTCGCGCCAGTTCGCCGCCGGTTTCCAGGATCAGCCGGAAATGAAGGGAACCCGCTGCGAGATGCCGCGCGCCTAACCGCCCGGCGAGGGTGTGCAGCAGGCGTTTGAGTGCGAAAATCAAGGGATCGAGCGCGATCACGCCGTCCTCGAAGTCGAACGACTGCGCGAAAGATTCCGGCGGCCGGTGGAGCCGCAGCAGGCGGCAGGTTTTCCCGTGGAGCAGATCGTGCCATTTCCCGACCTCCGGCCCGAGCCGTTCGATCAACGCCTGGCGCGGCAGCTTCATGAAATCGCCCAGGGTTTTCAATCCCCACAGCTCCAACAATTTCAGCGATGCCGGATCGCGGGAAACCGACGCGAGTACCACTAACGGCAGCGGCGCGAGATCCGCCGGGGAAATGAAACGCCCGCGCGTCGCCTCGTGGCGGGCGGCGAGGTGGGCGAGGTCCGGCGTATCGGCGCGGGCCTGCCAGAGTTCGATTTCCGGGATGAACACTCCGCCGAGAGGCGGTTTTCTGCCGGATAGACCCAGCACCACCGCGTCGGCCGCGGTGATTTCGATGTCCGGCGTTAGAGACTCCGCGAGGTCGGCGAGGTCGGCGCGCAGGGTGGATTCCGCCACCGGATCGCGGGGGAGGATCCGCAGGTCCGGGCAGCGGACGAGCGCGCGGTTGAGCGGCCAGCCGGGGTGGATGCCTGCGGTCCGGGCGGCGCGGTTGAGCGAGAGCAGCGGGAGTTTTTCCTGGGGTTCGTGCGGCGAGCGCACGGCGAGGATGGCGCTTGGGAAATCCTTACTCGCCGCGTGATTTCGCAAGGCGGCGACGATCGGGAAATCCGGAATATGGAAGGCGGCGAACATGGCGGTCAGGTGGCGCGGCGCAGTCCCTCCGACTGCACCTGCAAGCGGTCCAGCAGCTCGTCGCGCGGGCTGTCGAAGTCGCGCAGCGAGAGTCCGGCGGAGAGCGACAAGCGCAGTGCGGCGCAGGGCACGAGCGGAAATGACACCATCACGACCAATCGCCCGCCGGTGCGTTCGACGGTTTGTTTCAGTCGCCACCAGGCCGAGGCGGGCAGCGCGGAGAGGTCCCGGCGGACGAGGCCAGTCGCGTCGAGCAGGACAAAGGGCACGTTTCCATCGTGCACCAGCAGGTCCGCGGCCTTGATCATTTCCACCGCCGACCGGCAGCGGACCCACAGTAATTTCGAACACGCCGTGCCGCTGAAAGAGCCCGGATCAAACGAATCCGCGCCGTCCACCAGCACCAGTTCCGGGTGCGGGCTGGTTTCCGCCGGGTCGCCGAGCAGGCCGGCAATGAGCAAGGTCAGACCGGCGACCGGACCCGCCGGAACCACTTCCGAGATCGCGCCGACTGGAAACGCCTCCGCCCGGAACGGCCTACCCTGCGGCACAACCGCCTCAGGATCAGTGCGCAAGGCATGCGCCTGCGGGAACTTGTCGCGCAATTGCTGTCGTAAAATCTCCACCGCGGGCGAGGCCATGCGGGAGATTATGCACGAAATTGAAAATGTTCAAGCGAACACCTCGAAGATGCCGGTTTGAATGGCCGGTATTCCCCCCCCGGATCAAGCCCAGCCGATCTGTTCCAAGACTTTGATCACGGTCCAGATGAAGACTATGATCAGGGCGACGATGTAAATCTTCGCGGCGGCTTCGATGGAAGAACGGGTCATGGCGCGGGTTTTTTAGTTCCGGAGGGGGAATCCGCCAAGGCAAATTCTCGGGACGGGACGTTTACAGGAGAAATGAAGATGGTTATGCGTTTGCGCGATGGTTGCACCCAAATCTTCGAAATCACTTGCTGCCGGCGGCTGCCTCACCCTTTTCGGGCTGCCATTTCTGGGAGCCGGACTTTTCCTGAGCCTCCTGTATTTTGGCGGTTACGCGAAATGGTGGCGCGCGCAGAGTTGGGTGGAGGTGCCGTGCTGGATCGAGTCCGCGGAGTTGGAAAGGAACAGCGGCAGCGACAGCGACACCCACAAGGCTCTCGCGACTTACCGTTATGAGTTCGAGGGACGTTCCTATCAAGGAAGCCGGGTTTCCTTTCACGGAGGATCGGACAACATCGGCGATTTCCAACAGGAGGCGCACCGCGAGCTTTCGCTCCATGCGGGAGGAAAATCGTCCGGTTCGCAGCAGGATGCGCGCACACCGTTCCGCTGTTATGTGAATCCGGCGAATCCCTCCGAAGCGGTGATCTACCGGACGCTGCGCTGGCAGATGCAGGCGTTTTTGGCGATTTTCGCGCTCACCTTCCCCGCTGTCGGTGCGGGGCTGGTGTTCGGCGGTCTCGTGGGGATGAGAATGTTGAAAAAGGAAGCCCTTCTGAGTGAAAAACACCCGGGAGAACCTTGGAAATGGAAAAACCGTTGGGCGGAATCCTCGATTCCGGAAAGCCCTGCATTCGGCGGCACGGTGCTGGTTCTTTACACCCTCTGGTCGGCACTCGTCATCTTCCCGCTGATCCTGGCGACGGCGGCGAGCGGGGCTTTTCAAACTCAGGGAATGGCGTGGCTGGTCCTGATTTTCCTCGCAATCTGGTGCATTCCGGCATGGTTCACTTTCAGACGTCTGCGCCATCGCCTCGCGGTCGGGAAGCCGCGATTCGAGCTTCAGGAGTCCCCCGCATGGCCGGGCGGCTTGTTGCGCGGCTCGATTTTGCTAACAAAACCCTTGCCCGCGCGCGCTGTCGCCGACCTCCGCCTGACCTGTGACAAACGCACCACCCAGACGTCCGGGAACAAGACTTCCAGCATCAGCGAGAATGTCTGGAGCCACCAGACCAAGGTTTCGCAGGACCGGCTGACGCGGGATTTCACCGGTTTCCGCCTGCCGGTGGGCGTCACTCTTCCCGCCGACGCGCCGGAAAGCGGAACGGGCCGAGACGCGGCGGTCGAACACGTCTGGAATCTCGAATTCAAGGTGCCCGGCACGGCGATCCACTCGGTTTTCGAAATCCCGGTTTTCCGCACGGGAAAGTCGCCGTCACTGATGACTGAGGAGGCCGGTCCATCCATTTCCGACACGGTTTCCCGCGATCTCCCGGCGCTGCTTGCCGAGCAGCGGATCCAGGCGGAGTTCGATGCTGCGGGGATGCCGCTGTCGATCGTCTGTCCGCCCGCGCGGCATCGGTCGTTGATCGTTTTTCTGGTGATCTTCAACCTGATCTGGACGGGAGCGGCGGTCGTCTTGGTCAAGCAGGACGCGCCGCTGGTTTTTCAGATCGTCTGGCCGCTCAGCTCCGGCGTCATCTGGCTTTCGATTTTCTGGCAGATGCTCCACAGGCGTACGGTCGTTTTCACCCGCAATGATCTGGTGATTCGCCAACAACCGGGCCCGTTCCGCCGTGAGGAGACGATTCCAAAATCCCTGATCACCGGCTTCAGCCACGACACGAACATGAGCTCGAACAACGTGAATTTCTATCGGGTCCGGCTGGAGAACGTCTTCGGCAAAAAGAAAACCGTGGCGGACGGCATCCATCGTCCGGCCACGGCCGAGGCGCTGGTGCGGCGGCTGGAGGATTGGAAGAAATCCAGTTAGTTGGATGCGGGCGCGTTCTTTTCCAGCCACTCCTTGCGGGCTGCCAGATTTTCCTTCATTTCGCCCACGCGGTAGCGCTCCTTGTCGAAGCTGTCATAGAGCTGGAAAAGCTTGGAAACATCCGTCCGGAGATCCTTGCGGGCGTCGTCCAGCAATTGTCCCATGTCCACCGCCTCGTCGAGACTGGGCGTGCGGGTGGCTCCGCCGGTGGGATAGGTCACTTCCACCAGTTGGGCGTTGAGATTCTCCAATTGCGCGTCGATCTGGCCGAGTTCCTGGGTATAGAGCTTGCGCACCGATTCCGACGGGTTGCGGTTGTCGAGCATGTCCTTCAACGACCGGCGGCGCTGGTCGAGCCGCTCGATACCCTCTTTGATCGCAGTGGTGACTTCATCGCGCAGGACCTTGCCTTCGGTATTGTCCCGGCGGCTCTGTTTCCATTCCTCGCTGATCCGGGTGTTTTCGTGATAGTAGCCGTTCCAGTAGTCGCCGCCTTCGGATTCATACTTTTTCACGTCCTGATAGGCGGGAAAGGATTTGGTCAGTTCCACGATCTGGGCGACCCGGGTGGAAATGCGTTGGTCGAATTTTTCGAGGTCTCCGAGCGCGGGATCATCGCCCTTTTTCACACGCTCGGCGACTTGCCTGCGCTTGTTGGAATACATGTCGATGGCACGGCGGAGTCCGTTGATCGCCTCCTGTTTGATTTGCGAAACCCTCGTTTTCGAATCCTGCGAATCCCGGGTGTCGGCGATCATTTTGACCAGCGAGTCCATCCGTTTTTCGATGCGTGCGTCGAGCGTCACGATGTCTTGTTTGACCTCTTCCAAGCGCGCCTCGCGTTGGGCGATCTGCGATTCCAGATTGACGACGGACGCCTTGCGGGCTTCGAGATCGATGACCGGTGCCGGGTCTGCCAAGCCAAGGTCGAAAAGAGTCAGAAACAAAGCGGCCGCCACGAATTTGGGTTTCAATGTCATGGTTCCTGAAATGCCTGATCCCGACCAAGTTGCCAAGATGAAAGTTAGTCATCAGACGGGCGTATTGCGATTAGGTGCCGACGGGGGGATTCCGGCAGCGCTTCTGTTTTATGCTCCAGAAATACCGAAACCAAACCACCATGCGAAACTCGATTTTACTCATTCTCGCCCTTGTCGCGAACCTCGTCGCCGCTCCGATCCCGGAAGGGGCCTATGAAAACGGCCTCGCCATCGGTTGCCAGGCCTACTCATTCAAGGAGTTTTCCGCTTTTGAAGCGATCGCCAAAACCAAGGAGGCGGGCGGCAAAATCATTGAATTCTATCCCGGCCAGAAGCTGCGTCCGGATTCGCCGGCCGGCGAAGTGGTGCATCACAATGCGAGTGAAGCCGTCGTCCAATCCCTGCTCGACGAGTGCAAACGCCAGGGCGTTTTCCCCGTAAATTACGGCGTCGTGGCGGCAAAGAGTCCGGAGGACGTTCAGAAAATCATGGCCTTCGCCAAAAAAATGGGTCTCTACGGCGTTTGCACCGAGTCCACCGAACAGGTCGCCGCCTGGGAGGCTGCCGCGAAGGAGTTCGACATCAAGGTGGCGTTCCACGAGCACGGCGGCTCGATGTCCAAGCCGGATTACAAGGTCTGGCACCCGCTTTACATTCTCGGCGTGGTCGAGAGCCGCGACAAGCGCCTCGGTGCTTGCGCCGATCTCGGCCACTGGTGCACCTCGGAACTCAAGCCGATCGAATGCCTGCGCATCCTCAAGGGCCGCGTCATCAGCGTGCACCTCAAGGACAAGTCCGAGATGGGCCCCAAGGGCGTGGTGGTCCCCGCCGGCAAGGGCGTTGTGGATGTGGCGGCTTGCATCGCCGAGCTGAAAAAGCAGAATTTCAAGGGCCACTTCTCCGTCGAGCATGAAAACGACTGGAAAGACAGCGTGCCCAAGATCAAGGAGACCATCGAGTTCACCCAAGCCGAGTGGGCGAAATAACAACTGTTATGCTCCGGCGATTTTCGCGAACTTCCCGTCGATGAATTTCAGGACGAGCTCTTCGACGGGCTCGTTCTTGAGGCGCTCGACGACATCCACCGAAAATCCGCGGGCGATGAGCTGGCGGGCTTGCATGGGATCGATGCCGCGGGCGCGGAGATAGAAGATTTCCTCGTCGCTGATCTGGGAGGAAGTGCTGCCGTGGGAGCACTTCACCTGGTCGGCGTTGATCTCGAGGCCGGGCATGGAGTTCGCCTCGCAGGTGTCGCTCATCAGGAGATTGCGGCAGGTCTGATAGGCGTCGGTGTGGTGCGCGTCCTTGTCCACGAAGATGAGTCCGGAGAAAATCGTACGGGAGTCGTCGTAGAGGGAGTTCTTGTATAACAGGTCGGAATACGCCCCTTGAGAAACGTGGTGCTGGAAGGTGCGCTGGTCGTATTCCTGTTCGTGAGCCGGGATGCTGACGGAAAGCATGTCCGAGCGCGATCCGGGGCCTTCGAGACGGGAGAGCGATTCATTGCGCGCCCACGAGCCGCCGGTGTTGAGGATGAATCCCGTTGCGGAAGCATCGCGGAAGGTAGCGGTCTCGTTGATCTGAATGACTCGAGTGACCTCGTTGAACGCCTGGATGGCGACATAATCGAGTTTCGAGTTCGGACCGGCGGAGAGGTCGTTGAAAGCGATGGCGAGACCGGGTTGGGAATCATCCGCCGAGCGGAAAATATCCACCACGCGGACTTTCGAGCTCTTGCCGGTGACGATCAGCGTGTGCGGGAAGATGACGGTGTTTTCACCGGTGATCCAATGGTGGACTTCGATGGTCCCCTCGACTTCGACATTGTCGGAAACGTGGACGAACAGGCCGTTCGTTAGAGAAGCTTCATGAAGCGCGGCGAACTTCGCAGAACCGAGCCGCGTTTCCTGTTTCATGAAATGGGCCTGCACGAGATCGCTGTGGGAAACGAGCGCCTCGGCCAGCGGCAGGCAGATGACGCCATCCGGCAGGTGCGATTCCACGTGGACGAGTTCGTCGTTCACGAAGATGAGTTTCGCGGCGGGTGCCTCGAGGCCGGTCGAGCGAGCGATCAACTCATTCGCGCCGGTCACAGGTGCTTTTTGGAAGCTGGAGAAATCGAGCTGCTTGATGCTGGAGAAACGCCAGGTTTCATCACCGCGTTTCGGAGCGGGAGTGGCAAGGAAGCGTTGCCAGGCGGACTGTTGGCGGGCGGCGAACCAAGCGGGCAGATAGGCCGGGGTTTCCGGCGGGGAGTCGAGAAGGGAAGGCATTTCGAGAGTGGTCATGATGGAGGGGAAAGTTTCTTGTTAGCCTACGGAGCCTTCCATTTCCAGATCGATGAGGCGTTTGAGCTCCACGGAATACTCCATCGGGAACTCGCGGACGAGGTCGTTGATGAAGCCGTTGACGGCGAGCGACATGGCCTGGCCTTCGTTGAGGCCCCGCTGCTGCATGTAGAAGAGCATTTCATCGGACACCTGGCTGACGGAGGCTTCGTGCTGGGTCGCGTGCTGGTTGCCCTTGACGGTGATGGCCGGATAGGTATCGGTGCGGCTGTGGCTGTTGATGAGCAGGGCGTCGCACTCGGTGTTGTTTTTACAACCCTTGAGATGTTTCGGAATGTGAACCTGGCCGCGGTAGGTGGAGCGTCCTTCGCCGACGGAGATGGATTTGGAAACAACATTGGACGTCGTGTCATCAGCGGCGTGGATCATCTTCGCGCCGGTGTCCTGGTGCTGGCCGGTGTTGGCGAGGGCGATGGAGATGACTTCGCCCCGGGCGCGCTTGCCCTTCATGATAACTCCTGGATATTTCATGGTGAGACGCGAACCGATGTTGCAATCGATCCATCGAACCTCCGCGTCCTCCATGGCGATGCCGCGCTTGGTGACGAGGTTGAAGACATTCGAAGACCAGTTTTGCACGGTGACATATTGAATCTTCGCGCCTTTAAGTGCGACGAGTTCCACGACGGCGGAGTGTAGGGTGGCGGTTTCGAATTTCGGGGCTGTGCAGCCTTCCATGTACATCAGCTCGGCACCTTCATCGGCGATGATGAGCGTGCGCTCGAATTGGCCGAAGTTTTCCGAGTTGATGCGGAAATACGCTTGGAGTGGTTGCTTCAGCTTGAGGCCTTTCGGGATGTAGATGAACGATCCGCCGGAGAAGACCGCGCTAGTTAAGGGCGGAGAATTTGTTATCGCCTGTCGGAATGACCTTGCCGAACCACGGGCGGAAAATCTCCTCGTGCTCTTTGAGACCTTCGGTGGAGTTGCAGAAGATCACGCCTTGCTTCGTGAGCTCTTCCTTCACATTCGAGTAGGCGGCTTCCGAGTCGAACTGGGCTTCCACGCCGGCGAGGAACGCGCGCTCCTGTTGGGGAATGCCCAGGCGCTCGAAGGTCTCCAAAACGTCGGCAGGCACGTCGTCCCACGAGCGCTTCGGCTTCTCACCGTCGGATAGATAATAACGGATGATGTCGAAGTCGATGGCATCCAGATCCTTCGTCGCCCAGTTGGTAGGCATCGGCTTGTCCTGGAATACTTTCAACGCCTTGTGACGGAACTCACGCACCCAGTCCGGGTCGTTCTTCACGTCGGAAATATAATCGACGGTCGCTGAGGTAAGGCCCCGTCCCGCGTCGAATTTGTTACGTTCGGGGAAAGTGAAATCCCCCTTCGTGCGGTCGATGTCGATCGCTTCGCGGGTTTCGTGGTCGAGAACGTCTGTGGTATCGTAGGACATGGGGATGGTGAGTTTGAGATTTGAAATTTCAGACTTGAAATTCCGTCAGGCGAGGGCGGGTTCCTTGAGGAATTCGTAGCCGTCCTTTTCGAGTTCGAGAGCGAGTTCGGGGCCGCCGGAGCGGACGATTCTGCCTTCCGCCATGACATGGACGTGGTCCGGCTTGATGTAGTCGAGCAGGCGCTGATAGTGGGTGATGAGCAGCATGCCGCGGTCAGGCGAGCGCATGGCGTTGACGCCCTTGGCGACAATCTTGAGAGCATCGATATCGAGGCCGGAGTCGGTTTCATCCAGGATGCAGTATTCGGGCTCGAGCATCATCATCTGCAGGATCTCGTTGCGCTTCTTCTCACCGCCGGAGAAACCTTCGTTCACGGCGCGGGCGGTGAATTTGCGGTCCATTTCCAACAGGTCCATCTTCGAGTAGAGGTTCTTGTAATAGGCGACGGCATCGATGTCCTCGCCCTTCGGCAAACGGGCTTGCAGTGCGGCGCGGATGAAGTTGGCGTTTGAGACTCCGGGAACTTCCGACGGATACTGGAACGCGAGGAAAATGCCGCCGCGCGAGCGTTCGTCGATGCCCTTGCCGAGGATTTCCTCGCCGTCCTGGGTCACCGACCCGGCAGTGACGATATAGCTTTCGTGACCGGCGATTACTTTCGAGAGAGTGGACTTGCCGGAACCGTTCGGTCCCATGATGGCGTGGACTTCACCCTTCGGGATGTCGAGGGTGACTCCTTTGAGGATTTCGGTGCCGTTTTCGAGGGTGGCGTGGAGGTCTTGGATGTGCAGGCTCATGTGGGGAAAATTTGAGATCTGAGATTGGAAAGTTGAGATTAAATGCTGACGAGTTTGCCGCGGAGAGTGACTTCCACCCCGTCGACGATCGCACCGGGCGGAAGGTCAAGGACATCGGCGAGATTGATGCCGGGCTTGAAGTTGACGTCATGGATGACCCCGGTGGCGGCGTCGTGGAAATGGCCGTGTTCGCTGAGGTTCGGGCAGTAGCGGGACGACTCGCGGTCGAAATTCACCTGCCGGATGATGCCGTGTTGGACGAGCGCTTCGAGGCAGTTGTAAACGGTCGCAAGTGAGATGTTCGGCAAGCGGTCCTTGACGCGCATGAAGACGTCGTTGGCCGTCGGATGGTTCCGCTGCTGCATCAGTGTGCGGTAAACCTCTTGGCGCTGACGCGTCATTCGAAGGCCGGAGATTTCCTCGGGAATCTCTATTTCGGCCGGAATTTCGGGGTTTTGTATGACCATGGCGGCGGAAACTTAGGACTCGTCCCACCAATATCAAGAATTATTCCAATTATAATTATCAGCAAATTCACCTCTCCAAAGACTTCCCGCCGAATTCGCAAGTGATGAGCAAAAAAGCGGACACCCGCGAGGATGTCCGCTTGATGCGGGTGAGTTGGGAATGAGCAACTCAGGGCTGGGTGACTTTCAATCGCATAAAGTTCCTTGCCGGGCCGGCGGCAAGGGTGAAGGAAATGCCGGTGTCGGTGTTCGTGGCTCCCACGGCGGTCCACGCATCGGAGGTGCCGAGATCGGTGGATTCCTCGATCAAGTAGTTGAGATCCATATCGAGCGGTAGTCGCTTGACGAAGCTCAAAGAGGTCCCGAGGAAAGTCCCGGGCGAGGGGTCGCCTGCGGTGGGATCCATTCCGGTGATGGCGTATTCGATGAGATTGCTGACGCCGTCGGCGTCGGGATCGGAATTCGGACCCTGCTGGCCGATCGGCACGGGGCCGTTGGCAAAGGTGCCGGCGATCCAGGCAGTGAATCCGGTGCTGATGCCAGTGGTGGCAACAGTCAGGACACCGGTACCTGAGTATCGGGTGTCGTCCGGAAAGGTGACAGGAGGGATGACGGCGGAGCTGCCATAGGTCCCTGCCGTTTGTGCCGCGCCACCGTAGTAGAGAGTGTTCACCGTTTCATCGGCGACGAGCTCTACGGTGCCGCCGCTCAGGATGAGTTTGTTGGTATCAGCGATGGACTCCCCACTCACGACCAATGTTCCTGCGGATACTCTCGTGTCGCCGGTGTAGGTGTTAGCCCCGAAAAGGCTCAGGCTTCCCGTGCCGGTCTTGGTCAATGAGAGGGTGCCCAGCGTGTTCTGAAGGATGCCGTAGAAGCTGCTGCTCTGATCGTTTCCTCCAACAGTGAGGGTGGGAGTGCCACCCGCCACGGTATCGATGGTTCCGAAGCCTGATAGCCCGTTGACGGTCTCGCTGAAGGTATTCATGTCGAGTGTGCCGTTGAGCGACAGGTCGCCTTTGCCGGGGCCGTCGGGGATGACACCGCCTGCTCCGAGTTTTAAGGTGCCGGCAGAGACCGTGGTGGCACCCGTGTAGGAGTTCGCACCTGCGAGCTGCCAGGTGCCGGCACCGTTCTTGGTGAGGTTCACGGTCGGGATGCCAGTTAGGGCGTTGTCGATGATGTTTCCTTGGATCTGGTTGTCCCCGCTGTTGGAGCCGCCGAGGGTCAAGGTGCGTCCTGAGGTGGAGGCACCTGTCGCGCCCGGGTTAAAACTGGCGTTGGTAAATGTCAGTGTATGCGCGGAGTCCGCGTTGTTGTTCAGGATTGTAGCCCCGCCGCCACCGTTTCCGGAGGTCCCGATCTGGATCTGGCGGTTGGTCGAGGTGGCACTTTCACCGGTGTATTCGAGGGTGCCGGAGGTGGTGGCGTCGCCGATCCGTGTCAATGAACCAGTTCCCAACGAGCTGGCCAGCCCTGCATCGTTGATCGAAGATGCCTTCAGCGGGCCGGCGATGACGACAGCCCCGGAGAAGTCGCTCAGACCTGATAGATGCAAGGTGCCGTTGCCAAACTTGGATAAAGCGAACGAACCACTGATGACTCCGCCGATCGTCAGATTTCTAGCGCTAACCGTGATGCTGCGGGGAGCGCTCATGGTGACCGGGCCGGTGCCCAGATCCAGGTTTTGAGTGCCTGCGAAAATCAAATTGGCGTTCAATGCGACGGGATTGTTGTTCGCCAGGGTGATTTCGCCGGCGCTGTTGTTATCAATCGCTCCCCCTGCGATATTGAAAGTGCCAGCCGCATCGCCCAGTGCGGACGGTTCGTTGAGGTTCAAGGTGCCGGCATTCAATGTCACGCCGCCGCTGAAAGTGTTCGTCCCGGCGAGGGTCAAGGAGCCCACACCGGCCTTGGTCAACTCGATGGGGCCGCCACCGATCGGGCCGCCGACAGTGAGGTTGTTGGCCGTGATGGTCAGCGTTCGGTTGGCTCCGGGAGTTACCGCGCCGGTGCCGAGATCGAGATTCTGGGTCCCGGTAAAGGTGAAGTCGCCATTCCACGCCTGGGGATTGTTGTTCGTCAGCGTGAGAGGGCCGCCGGTGGTGTTGTCGATCGCGCCGCCGGTGATGGTGAGGGTGCCCGCCGCATCACCCAAGGCTTCCGCGCTGTTCAGATTCAGCGTGCCCGCGCCGAGGGTGATGCCGCCGTTGAAGGTGTTGACTCCAGAGAGGGTCACGCTGCCCAAGCCTTGTTTGTTGATGGTCGATGAGCCGGAAACGACATCCGCCAAGGTCAAATTCCGCCCGGACGCGATGTCCCATAGGTTGGCACCGTTCAGAGCCAGCGCGCAATTCAAGGTGAGATCGCTGGTGGCCGCCGCCATGTCGATGTCGGTGGTGCCTGCGCCCAGAGTCAGGGTATTACCGGCGTTGATGGAGACTGGACCGGTGGGATCGACGATTTTGAGGGCCTTCCACGTTATGTCACTACCCAGACTGGTGGTGTTGGGAGTGGTCACGGTGCTATTCCATTGGGCGGTTTCAGACGCGCCTGGGGCATTGCCGCCGGTCCAACTGCTGCCGAGATTCAGATCGTCGCTGTTGTTTGCTTTGGAAATGGCGACTTCCACCGTGGCGATCACCAGATTGAGCGTGGTGCCGGAAACACTGAGGCTGCCGGTGACTCCGGCAGGCAGGGTGAGTGCCGTGGGAGCGGTGCCGGAAGTGGATGCCCATGTCATCAGCGGAAACGTGCCAACCGACAGATTGGCACCCACCACGGAGACGGTGGGTGTGACAGTGAAGTCCGCCGCGCCGGTGATTTGCAGAGGTGCCACCGAGGTACTTGCGGCGATGCTGCCAAAGTTGAATTCCAGTTTCCCGGCATCGGTGGTGCTGAGGCTGGCGTAAGTCCATTGTTGGGTATTGTCCGTGATCAGGACGCTGCTGGTGGCGGCGGCCGTG
This sequence comes from uncultured Verrucomicrobiae bacterium, assembly GCA_963841745.1. Classification (GTDB taxonomy): domain Bacteria; phylum Verrucomicrobiota; class Verrucomicrobiia; order Verrucomicrobiales; family Akkermansiaceae; genus Luteolibacter. The sequence continues at coordinate 154,913 of CAWJDV010000001.1, forward strand.
CTGAGATGCAGGGCTGAATTTACGGCAGATCCGCCCGTCACGCCTACCAGTTTACCTGCGTTGATGGTCGTCGCGCCGGAATGGGTGAGTGTCCCGGTGAGGGTGAGGGTGCCATTGCCGCCCTTCGTCACGGCGAGCGCGCCACCGGTGTTTTGGATGACGCCGTTGAAAGTGCTGCTCTGGTCATTCGCGCCGAGCGTAAGTGTCGCCGTGCCGCCTGCCGTGTTGTCCACCACGCCGCTGCCCGACAGGCCGTTGATGGTCTCGGAAAGAGCGCCCACATCCAGAGTTCCGTTCAGAACCACATTGCCCTTGCCCGCGCCGTCCGGAAGGACATTGGCGGCCCCGAGTTTGAACGTGCCCGCCGAGATGGTTGTGGTGCCGGTGTAGAGATTTGCGGAATACGCAGCCGGGCCGGAGTAGATCAAAGTGCCTGAGCCTGACTTGATCACGCCGAACGCACCGGTGATCGGCCGGGTGATGGTGAAGGGAAAGGTGCCGTTGTGCGTCACCGCCAGATCGCCCTGCAGCACGATGAGACTGCTGGTTCCGCCGGCGGATCCTGTAATCTGGTGAGCGAAGGAATCGCCCGAATCAATGGTGATGCCCGTGTTTCCCGAGACAAAGGTGAGCGATTTAGTGGCTCCTCCGTTGTTTTGTGAGGCGCTCAACTGGATCTTGAATGCAGCGGCGGCAGTGTTGGGAAAAGTAATGGATTTCACCGTGCGGACATTGCTTCCGAGATAGGTCGCCGTGTTGGTCGTGCCGGTTAAAATCACGTCGGCACCGTTGGCGAAAGCCACATCCCAGTTTCCGGCGACCCCCCAATCCGCGCTGGTGGTGCCGGACCAAGTGCTGGTGGCGGCGTTCATCGATGCAGGCAGCAGCAGGGTGCAAACCATCGCGATGCGGATGATGGTCGGTGTGCCTTGGGGACGGCATTGGCTGAGGAGCTGGTGGGTGCGCTGGCGGGATGGGAATCTGGGTTTCATGGGAAGGTTAGTGGTTTTGGGATTTTCTGCCTATCCGGCCGGCGGGCGGTCCGCGACGGAGAAACTGTCTGGTGTCGGTGGATTTTGATCCAGCCGCCGGGAAAACGACGGAAGGTTCAGCGGGTAGTGCCGGCTGCGGATCATTCCTGACATTTATTCCGTACAATTTTCGCCAGGCTGGATCCGCTGGCACGTGAATCAGGGAGTGGCGCGCTTGGGCATAACGGATTCCAGATCCGTGCCGATGCGGAGATCCGCGATGTCCACCGTGATTTCAGTGCCGATCGCGTTTTTGTTATAAGCGCCCCATTTGGGTGATACTTCGAACGCATCCATGGTGTTGTGATAGACCCGGGTGCCACCCGTCAGGAGTTCTTGTTTGTCACCGTTGAAATAAAATTCGATGTAGCCCACGGTTTTTTCCCGGGAGAGCTTGATGACGAGGACGATGTCCACCCAGGTATCGATGGCCACCGGCTTGCTCCACAGATTGACGATTTGCGAGCGTTGGGTTTTCCAGTCGGACCCGTATTTGGTCAGGCTCAGGCGGCGGCCGTCATAGCCCATGAGGATGGGATATTCCTGGTCGTTTACTCCGTCGCCGTGCGGATCCGGATAGGATTTCCATTGGAAGCAGGCCCAGCCGCCCATCTTCTTGTCAGGCATGTGAAACTTGTAACGCCAGCCGAGATAATAGGTTCCGCCCTCTTGGATGGTTCCGCCCTTTCCCCCATGATTGCTGAAGCCTGTGGCCCCGCGGATCTCGGCGCGCTTGTCGGCGGCGGGTTTATGGACACGCCAGATCTTACCGTAAACGGCGTCTACGGCCGGTGAAACACTGCCGCTGCCAGGACTGTGTCTCACGGCACCTTCGAGGTTCACATTGTTGAAAACGGCGCGGCCTTTATCCGGATCCCCATACCATAACAGCTCCGCGGAGGCGGAAGCCGGGGAGAGGCAACGCGCCGCCACGAGCGCGCACAGAAATCCGGATAGGAAGCGGCGGGCCGGGGCCGGCGGGCGGGAAGGGTTCATGCACCGGGTAATGCCAGGGCTCCCGCCAATCTGACATTTATCCCCCGATTTTTTCGGGAGCCATGCTGGCTACTCCTTGAGTTCTTCAATCGAAAGATCGTCTAACAAGAGAACCACAGGTTCTTCCGGCCGGTTTTCCAGTGTCAAATACAGCTCGTGCCCGGTGAGATCGTAGGGTGTCAGGTTTTCCACGGCTCCCGCGACGTGGATGGGCTTGCGGAGCAGCTTTTCCTCCACTTTCAGCTCGATCGAGAAGTGCTGCCAGCCGGCCTCCCGAATCGGGCAGGTCGATTTACATGCCTCGTAGCGGATCGTATCCGGGCGGCCGCTGGCGATGAAGCTCAGAGCTCCGCGGAGTTGTCCGTGTGCCGGTTCGTCCAAATGGGCCCAGCCGCTGACGCGGATCCGGGTTCCTGGCAGTGCCAGCAGCTTGCTGCCATCGGACCGGAGCAGTTCCTGGTTGAGAAATCCGCGTGGCTGCAGGCGAACCACGTTCTTACCGGACTTCGCATAAATTTTCCCGTTGGATACCCGCCCGATCTCGCACAAATCCGCCAAACTGACGGGAAACTGATCCTGCCAGTCGACCAGACTCAGACTGATCCCCCGCGGCGTGAGGCCGAGGTCCGTCGCTTCGAAGCCCGCGTTGCGCAATTCCAGTTTGGGAGCCAGCGGTGTGCCTGCGGTGGGGCGAAGGTGAAACCACGAAAATACCGCGACTCCTCCGCAAGCGAGCGCCAGCGGTGCCAGCCACCAACGGAACCGGGTCGGAACGGGCCCCTCGGCAAAGCGCTTGGCACCATAGCTGACCGAGCGATTCTCCTCGAGCGACCACTCCGGCCCACACGTGCCTTGCTCGATGATCATCCGGCGGCTCTCGCACAATTCGACCCGCTGGGGATTGAGTGTTTCGCGCAGCATCGCGGCGAAACGGAGGCGCTCGGCGCAGTAGGCTCTGGCATCGGGATCTTCCCGAAGGCGTTGGTCCAAGCGCCCGCGCTGGGCCTCGTCCAACCGCCCGTCGAGAAAGCGGGCCACGAGCTCCGCCATTTCCGGGTCTGATGGTTTGATCGAGACGGTGTCCATCAGTCCTCAAGGGATTGGCGGCGGTTCACACAGGTCCGGAGAATTTCGCGAAGCCGTTCCAGTTTTTTATAAAGACAATCCATCGATTTCCCCGCACCGGCGGCGTGATGGCTGAGTTCGGTGGCGCTGTGAGTCGAATAACGTGCTTCCAGCAGCTCTCGCTGGACGGGTTGTAACTCGGCGAGGCAACGGCGCAAGGAACTGATGCGTGCGGCAAGCTCCTGGGATTCCTCCTGCTCCTGGAGCACCACGGTATCGGCCAAGGCCGAGGCGGCAGCGGGCGAAAGAACCTGCATCCGTGGGTCGTTCTGCCGACGCCGTGCAGCCAGTGCCACCCGTTTCGCGCAAGCGAGGGTGTAGCCGAGAAATGCCGGATTCCCCGCCTCCCAAGGGCCTTTTTTCCAAACCACCACCGCGACTTCCTGGATGCAGTCATCGATTGCGACCGAATTTCCGAGGAAGCTGGCCAGGTAGGCCCGCACCGGAAGCTGGATGCGGGTCCATTGCTCAGTGAAAATCCGCAATTTCCGCGTGTCGGCGGCTACCAACTGGGAATCCAGGTTCTCCGTATCCGCAGCCAGCAAGTAGGCGAAATCCTCGTTCAATGCATGGGACTTACCGATCATACTACCTTAGCCGTGAGAGGCTACCCGGCACCCCTTTTTCTGCAAGGTGATTCTCGAAATCACCCGGGCGCTCTTCAGGCCCTCTCAAATATTCCGCCGCCCGCGGCTTACTGGGTCCTCCTCCAAAGATAGACCCAGCGCTCGGAGACCACCTTGCCATTTTCATCCTGGAGCTCGCAGGTCATGTCCATGTCCGCCAGATCCTTGGGTGGCTGGCACACGAAGAAAGCGCGTAATACTTGCGGCATGTGTAACTTGTCGCTGCGGCCGAGTCCGGCGGGCACGTCGTCCACGTTTGGCATGCTGACGTCCGAGAGCCCGACGTGGGTGAGTTTCACCGATTGCTGATTGATGGTAACGACCGGCTTCAGCTTGGAAATGTCATCCCATTTGGGATCGCCCACCTTGGCGAGCGGCTGGAGTGGTTTTGCGAAATCGATGACCATCAACACCTCATCCGGCTTCTGCACCGGAGTCCCGGCGCGGGTCGCCCGCACGGTGAAAATACCTGATGGCGCAGGATCGCGCATCCAGCGCAGGCGGTAGTGAAACTTATAAGGCTTTCCTACTTCCAATGCCGGCGTGGGCTCCCACAGCAGGATCACGTTGTCGTCGGTTTCGTCCTTGGTCGGCATTTCGATGAGGTGGAGTTTTCCGTAATCAAATCCTTCGACCGGCTCCACCTTCACGCTCGGTCGATTGTGATAGAGCGCCTCCGGATCCTGATAGGAGGAGAACAGACGGTCCCGCTGCAGCAGCGCCCACGAGCGCGGTTTTTCCATCGTGAAAACGCAGTGGCGGAACTGGTCCTTGGTCGTTTCCAGCGGGCGGTAGTGGAGATTTCCGCTGCCAAGTTCCATGAGCAGACCATCGCTGTCGTGGACCTCCGGGCGGAAATCGTAAGGCTTCGGATGCGTGCCCTCGCCGAACCAGAACATGCTGGAAAACGGCGCGAGTCCGAGCTGGGTGACCGGCTTGCGCAGGGTGATTTCCGCCGTGATGTCCATGATCGTCTCGGGGCCGGGGGTGATGACGAACTGATAGGCGCCGGCCACGCTTTCACCGGTGAGCAGGGCGCTCACGGTCATCGTTTTCGAATCCCTTTTCCGGCTTTTCCAGATAGAATTCCGAGAAATCCGGGAATTCCTCGGGCACGCCCGGCAAGCCGCTGTTGATCGAGAGCCCGCGGGCGGAAAGCCCATAAGGCGCGTCCTTGGGAATCGCCCGGAAATAACTCGCTCCCATGAAAACGAGGAACTCATCCATGTAGTCCGCCGTGTTCAAGTGCGTCCGCGCGCGCCAACCGGCGTAGCCCGGAGGGGATGGTGTTCCGGCGGGGACTTTTTGCTTTCCGTAGTCGAAAAGCTTCGGATCGAACTTCATCAAATCCTCTTTCCCGCCGGAGACCTCGTGGATCAATACCATCTTCTTCGCCGTCCAACCCGGATGGAAAAAATCGATCGAAAAATCGCCCTTCGTCTCCGCCCACAGTCCGGATTCCATTTTGAACCGGATGTCACGATGTCCGTCGTAAGTCAGGTTTTTCCAATAGTCCGCCAGTTCCAGTTTGGGCGCGACATAAGGTGCCGCCGCCATTTTGCGGGCCTTTTCGCGCAGCAGGTCGAATGAAAAATTCTCAGCGGCGGAGAGCCCGGTCGAGGCCGCGAAAAACGCGCAACCGACAAGTAAAACACAGCGATGGAAATGCATGCCGCAGCCTTGGCAGACATCCGCCCGCTTGGCAATAGCGCGACGGATGTCGATTGGCTCAGGCCGCGTGCCCGCCGAACGGTACGAGGAAACGTTGCCAATCCGGGATCCCGTGGAGGTTCCGGATCAGCACCGTGGCGGGCAGCGCGCGGGGCGTGTGGGGTTTGCGCAGCAGGCGCAGTCCGGCTTCTTGAGGCAGGCGGTCGGCCTTTTTCTCATTCACCGAGCGGTGCGACAGCACGCAGTTTTCCCACGACGACGCCCCACCGCGCGAACGCGGCACGACGTGGTCGATGTTGCCCTCGCCGGGCGCGAGCTTGCGACCGGTGTATTGGCAGATGCCGCCGTCGCGTTCCCAAATGCCACGCGCGCCGAAGCGCGGACGACACAGCGGAATCTTCGAGTAGTTGGATGCGACGATCACCGTCGGCACCCGCACGGCACCGCGCGGGGTGTTCACCACCTGATCCTCCTCGCGGATCGTCAGCTTGAGCCAATCGTCCCACTTGCAGCGGCGAAATGGAATCGTCCCCCTGCACGTCGAGCCCGTTGGCCGCGCCGGTCGCCATCATGCAGAACGCCTCGGCGGGCGTCTTCACGTGGATGGCCTGCCAGTTGCGGTTGAGCACGAGCACGGTGGATTTGTGGAGGATGGATTTCATCGAAGAAGTTGAGGTTGAGGTTGATAGTTGAAGGAGATCAGTCTTCCGCCCGTTCGCCGGGCGGACACATTTTCACGAGTTTGGGATCGAAGCGGCCGAGCACTTCGACGAGGTCGGATTGCGCGGCCATGACGGAGTGGATGTCCTTGTAAACGCCCGGCACCTCGTCGAGTCCGGCGGACAGGAGTTCGACACCGCGTTCGGCGAGCAGCTTTTTCGTGCCGCTCCAGGTGAACGACTGGAGCGCCTTGCTGCGGCTCATCACGCGGCCCGCACCGTGCGACGCGCTGTTCAGCGACTCGGGTTGCCCCTTGCCGCGGACGACGAATCCGGGCGATGCCATGGAGCCGGGGATGATTCCTAACACACCTTTTCCGGCAGGAGTCGCGCCCTTGCGGTGGACGATGAGTTCTCGCTCGTGTCCGTTCACGACATGGCGTTCCTTCCAGGCGAAGTTGTGGTGGTTTTCGATGTCGAGGATGACACGCGCGCCGAGCTTTTTCGCGATGTGCTTGTGGATGAGCTCATGGTTCGCGGCGGCATAGCGTCCCATCAGGTTCATGGCGTTCCAGTATTCCTGCCCATCCTCCTCATCGAGCGTGAGCCATGCCAAGTGCTTGAGTTCCTTCGGCAAATTCGAGCGGCGGGCCATCGCGCGTTTGCTGTAAACATCGCAAACCTGCGCGCCGGTTCCGCGCGAACCCGAGTGACTGAGCAACGCGAGGTATTCGCCATCGGGAAGACCCAGTATTTCATCGGTCACCGTGAACGCACCGAACTCGACGAAATGATTTCCGCTGCCGCTGGTCCCGAGCTGCGTCCACGCCTTGTCGCGGAGACGCCGGGTCACCGGCGAAACCGTCCAGTCGTCGTCCATCACATCGTGATCGCGGCGGTCCTTGAAGGTGCAGCCGATCCCGAAACGCGTTTCGCTCTCGATGATGTTCGCCAACCGGTCGCGCTGACCGGCGATGATGTTCGCCTTGCGATCATAAACGGTGAGCTTCATCCGACAGGCGATATCGACACCGACGGCGTATGGAATCACGGCATTTTCTGTGGCAAGAACGCCACCAATCGGCAGTCCGTATCCCGGATGGGCATCCGGCATGAGCGCCCCCGCCACGGCGACGGGCAGTGCGCAGGCATTCGCCATCTGCCGCACGGCATCGGCTTCAAGGTCATCGCCCCACTGACGCCAAGGCGCGAGTTCCGCCCGCGGCGTGAAGGCCGGACGGTAGATGGAACGGGCGAGCGGAGCACGCAGCGGATCCGCGAAAAACGCCGATGGATCGGCGACGATTTGGAAGATTTCCTCGCCGAGCCGTGCGCCTTCATTTCCATCCGCGATGTAGCGTTGGATGAATTCTTGCGCGTGTTGGATCGGCTCGCCCGCAGGCACGCCGAGGAAGATCAGGTCTTTGGTTTTCATGATAGCGATGGTTGGAAATTGAATGGGTGGACCGGAAGCGGTGTTTGCTTTCAAAGGGTGGGTGTGTGGCGGTTTCCCGTATGGAAGATCGGTGACTGTAATGAGTTTTGCGCATTGCAGGTTGATGCTTGCAGGTTGACCCGTTGCACGTTGATTTTTGATAGTCGGCATCGGAGTCGGTTAGGAGCGTTTTGCAGACGCATTGGATGCTGAATCCAAGGTTTCAGTCTCACAATCTTCGCGGCGTTCCACCGCCACACACCCGGATTTTTCATTCCGCCAGGGTGACGGATTGCGATTGGTTGAACTCGTCGAGCTCATCCTGGATCGCGGAGATTTCGGCCTCGAGTTCTGCAGCAAGCGCATCGACGGCCGGTTTTTTGAGCTGCGCGACATACTCGACCTCGCAGGCGGCAAGCGAGAAACCTCCACCCTCCTTGAACACGCCTTGGCGGGTATCGAGTGATTTGATCGAAGCAACGAGGCCTTTGAGTTCCGCGAGACGGAAGATCTTTGGATAGATCGCGACGTTGGCCGCGGCGATCGCGGATTTAACGCTGACGAGTTCATCGACTTTCGCCCGGAGGGCCGCGAGCACTTCGTCCGCATCGTAGTCGAATGGCACCGTCGAGGCGCGGGAGTTTTGCGAGGAGAGGCGGACTTTGAGTTCCGCGACATCGCCCGCGAGTTGATTTTTGAGTTTCAATACTTTGGTGATTTTCATTGGTTGGTTAGTTTGTTAGTTGGTTGGTGGTTTCGGATGAAATGGTGAACCCGCAGGGATGTGCGCCCTGCTCGTCCGGGTAAAAACCGGATGCTTCGCTGCCTAAGCTTCGGGTCCGAGAAATGGTGATCACGGCTGGATTTGAACCAGCACTTGCGGCGTTCTCGACGCCGTGCCTCTACCGGTTGGGCTACGCGATCTGATGGGAAAGGGTCCCGGCGGCAGGACTTGCACCTGCACTGGACGAGGTCTGAGCTCGTTGCCTCTGCATTGGGCTACGCCGGGAAAGATGTGGGAAAATCCGCCGGAGACTGGTCGGGATGCGCCGCACGGACGCAGCCGGATCAACCTCCGGAAAAGTCATGGAAAATGGCGGCCCTGGACGGACTTGCACCGTCAACCTTCCGATTCAAAGTCGGATGCTCTGGCTGATTGAGCTACGGGTCTAACTGAAATGGACACGCACCCCGGACTTGCACCGGGTAGATCGGTTTTGCAGACCGACGGTTCGTCTCTTCACCGTGTGCGCGGGATGAAGCTGGGTTGATCAACCGGACTTGCACCGGCACGGCCGCCTTCACAGGGCGGGATGCTACTGTTACAACATGATCAACATTGGGAAATGGTGCTCCCGCGAGGACTTGCACCTCGACTCCGCCTTCGCACGGCGGCGTGCAGGACTCTTACACTTCGGGAGCTGAAAATGGCACTCCATGCCGGTGCTGCCCCGGCTCTGCGGCGTGAAAGGCCGCCATGCTAGCTGATACACCAATGGAGCGTTTGGAAAATGGCGGCTGCGTCCGGGATCGCACCGGACTCTTCTCGTCTTCAGCGAGACGCTAATCTATCTCAGCTACACAGCCATGGCTCCCCGGCGTGGACTTGCACCACGACGACCCGTTTAACAGACGGGCATGCTGCTTTGACATCACTGGGGATTGAAAATGGTCCCTCCGCGCGGTTTCGCGCCGCGGTCTATCCGCTTATCGGCGGATGCTCTGCTATTGAGCTACGGAGGATGGTTGGAAAATGGTCGCGCGCCCCGGTGCTGCCCCGGGTACCTCCTCGCTCCAAACGAGGCGGGTTTGCTGACTCCCTCGCGCGCGATTCTTAAAAATGGTTGCGGAGGCCGGATTCGAACCGGCGATACGCGGCGTATGAAACCGCTGCCTTACCACTTGGCTACTCCGCTGTTGATGGGAAAATTGGCACGGGTCGGTGCGCCGGAACGCGGATGGAGCCCGCTGCGCAGCTTGAGCCGCCGGGTATCTGGAAAAATGGTGCGGCCAGCCGGACTCGCACCGGCATTCCCTGATTGGAAGTCAGGCATCCTGCTGTTGGACGATGACCGCATTGTGAAAATGAAAACAAACACCGCTGCCAGTCCGGTGATGGACTCGCACCCGCAGGAAAATTTCTCGGCGGATCTTTCGGTGTTTCAGGCACACCTCCCATGGCACGAACTATATAATAGTGTCATGCCGAAGCCTCTGGTTTGTATATCTTACCAGGGCGGGAAATCAGGACAATGCAGGTCCTTCAGCCAGTCATGATTTCATGACTCGCTTGACAGTGGATTCGCGAGCGGCGACCGTCATTGCGGTTGATCACTCACAGTCCGTCTCTCTCGGGGACTACTCTGGATTGTCGGCCGATTCCGCCCCGTCGTCAGTTGCTGCTGACGGCGGGGTTTTTCACGCCCGGTGGTTCTGTTATTTGGAAATCATGTGAAGTGGAATGGTTGGTTTGAATGATCGGCCGCATCGCTGCAAGCCTTGAAATCATTGGGGAAAACGCAGGAAAACAAAAACCCCGCCGGCTACTGGAGCGGGCGGGGTTCTCGAAAAAATCGATGATCTGAATCAGATCGTGAACTACCTGCCTGCCTCCTTGGTAAGGGTATTTTTCTCAAAGCCCAGCTCGGGGGATCCGGTCCCGCAATCGAGACTGTATCGGATTGCCGCAATGTCACCCATGCATACACACATGCCCGGCGACCACTGGGTCGGCTGAGGTTGGTTGGTATGAATTGTTGAGCGCATGACTTGCTGAAGGTTCACAACGAGTAATTAGATCGAATGAATGCGTCAACATCATATTTGCGAATAATGATATATTTTTCTGAAGGGGATTTTCATTCACCGGATTGACATTGCCGGCACCGCCATTTCTTTCGCCCGTGAAAGGTGGTGCAAGCAAGCCCGGCCGGCGTGAAATGCCTTGGTGAGATTCGAAGTGGGCCGTAGGGACTCCAGCGGTCACTCCGCTCGCGCCCGAAGCCTAACTGCCACCTGCGCGCTTCGCCCGCGATCGTCGAGCACCCGCACTGCGTGGTTTCCAGCCGTGGGCCTCCACACCGGCGAGTCTTGCGGGCTGCCGCTTCCGAGAAACGCATCGCCACAGAACCAGTAAAGATTTGCCACGCCGGAAGTCGCCCGCGCCCTGAGCGGAATCTCGGAGCCATCCGCTTGATAGATGAGACCCGGAAGTGGAGATAGGATCTCGGGAGCTTCTCCGTGATCGATTCCGGCAAGCGTGTCCGTGCCATTCTCCGGGTCCGGCGGCGGGCGGCGAGGCAAGACCGGCCTTGCGGAAAAGTTCCAGCAGATCGGGCGGCCAGAATTCGTGAATCTCCCGCTTCAGCCCGGGCCGGCCATCGTCGCGGGCGACACGCTTGCCAGTGGAGCCATCGACCAGGATTTCCCGGTGGAGATGGCACATTGAAATCGGTGAGACACCCGGAATGAACCAGCCGGACGTGATCTGACCACACGACGGCCCCGGCAGATCGCCGGACGCCGCGCAAAGCTCCACTTGCCGGACACCATCCGGCGGGACGATCGGTTTTGTCCGGCAGCCGCAGCCGGGCGAACAAGATCGAACATCAGCGGAGCCGCGCACGTTGCGGGCGACCAGCGCGTTGTTGCCTCGCCCGCTAAAATTTCCCTGCCAGACGACGAGCACGTAATCGCCTCGCACGCCAACCGACCACGCATCGCGAAAGCCGTGGGAAGTTCCGGTTTTCCAGGCGATCGAGCGGTCCTCGGAGCCGCTGCGCATCATGTCCAGCACAAGAAAACCCGCTTGCGGCGAGAGCAGCGGCGCGGCGTTAGACGAAGGGGACGCGGTGGAGAAAACCAGCGGACGCGGAACACCGTCATCCGCGAGCGCCGCATAGAGTCCGGCGAGTTGCACCGGGGAAATGCCGAATCCTCCCAACGACAGCGCGAGACCATAGTGACCGACGGGCTTGGGCAAATCGACCCCACCCTTCTTCAATAATTGATAGAGACCACCATCGCCCAAGCCGGTTGGCCAGTGCCACCGCCGGAATGTTGCGGCTGCGAACCAGCGCGTCATTCGCGTGGATCGGCCCCATGAACTCGCCCTCGAAATTCTCCGGATTGTAGTCGTGGAAACCCATCGGCCCGTCGGTGAGCAGAGAGCGCGGGTGAATGAGTCCCTGATCGAGCGCGAGCCCGAAAACAAATGGCTTCACCGCGGAACCGGGCGAGCGTTGCGCCTTCAATCCATCCACCATGCCATGGATTTCGCGGTTCGAATAGTCAGCGGAACCCACATACGCCAGCACCTCGCGGGTCGGTGCGTGAACGAGGATTGCGCAGGCATTCACGATCCCCAACTCGCGGGTGCGATCCAGATGCGCCTCGATACCGCGCTCGATTTCCTGCTGCATTCCCAGATCCAGCGTCGTCTTGATAGAACCGCTGTTTTCCCGCATCAGACTCGCCGGCAAAAGTGTGGTGCCTCATGCGGCGGGGGGCCGGGCGGCACCAACGTGAACGCTGCAGCTAAGCGGATCATCCCGCAAGCGCGGATTTCTCCTCCAGCAAGCCCGATAGACGCCCCTGCGCCGCGGCGATCCGTCCCGGCATCGCGCGGAAAACCCGGATGCCGCGTGGCCGGACTTTGCGGAATGACACTCAGCGCGATCGCCTCCCGCCGGGTGACCTGCGAGGCATCGCTTCCGCACCACAGCAGCGCCGCCGCGCCCGCGCCTTCGACATTTCCGCCGTAGGGCGCGAGGTTGAAATAGGCTTCGAGAATCGCGTCCTTCGAATAGTGTCGCTCCAGTTGGATCGCGCGGAAAATTTGCACGAGTTTCCCCGTAACCGTGCGAGTCTCCAATCCCCAGCGCAGCCTCGCCACCTGCATCGTTAGAGTGGAAGCGCCACCCGCGGCCGACCGGTGATCGACTCCCCAGGTGGCGCGGACCAAGCGCGATCGGATTCACGCCCGGATGCCAGCGGAACCAACGGTCCTCCTTCGCAAGCGTCGCCTCGATCCACTGTGGACTCACGTCCGGAAGCGGCGTCCGCAGCCGATAGCGGCCATCGGCGGCGGTGGATAGATGCAGCAGCGCACCATGGCGATCTCTAACGACAGACGACCATCCACTGCCGGGCTTTTCCGATATCCGGCCGCGGCAGCAAGCCCCAGGCGATGGCGAGCAACAGCCAACGCCCGATGATCGGAGAGTTCGCGAACAGCCGCCGTTTCATTGCGCGGGAGCGATTTCGATCCGACCGGGAGTGGAAACGCCGTGCAGGCCGCGGTCATACATGTCTTCCGCCAGCGCGGTCGGAACGGCGAACGAGCCCGCGCAGACCGCCTTCATGCGGTATTTCACCGACCACTCGGCGTTGGCAGCGAGCCCGAGGAAAAACAAGGTGCGGTCTTCGCGCAGTTCGGCGAACTCCGTGCCTGGCACCGTGTTGGCTCCGGATTTCAAATCACCGGCGAGCACCTCGAATCCGGCGGGCAGCAGAGTCCACCACCGCGAGGTTGGATAGATTTTTCCCGGAAACATTGCGCAACCGCAGCACCACGTCCACCGGATCGCCGGGACGCAGTGGTCGATCTGTTCAGCGGCGTGATCTCGCGGGCGATTTCCAGTCCGCTGCGCTCCGGGCCGGTCGGTTTGCCGGAATCATAGCCCTGCTCGATGACTTGATAGAACGCACCGATGTCGCCATCACCCTTCTGCTTTCGTTCGAACCGCAGGGCGTTAGTGGTCGGCCCGAAGTCCGTGCGGATGATTCCCTGCGACGGACCGGCGAGCGAGCGGTGGAGTTTCCATTCACGATGCCGAGGATCGAGACTTCCACGCCGGTGCTCCGCGCGAGGTCGCTGTAGGCTTTGAGCGCCAGCGTCATGTAGGAGGCAGGACAGCGTGTTGAAACTCTGGTCGCGCAGTGGTTTCATGATCGGCTCCAGCGCCTCGATGCCGAACTTTTTCGCCCGTTCCGGGAAATGGCGGCATTGCACGATAGAAAATCTGCACATCCCGATCATCGGCGTGCGGCAATAGTTCCCGCTCTTCCTGTTTGGGCGCGGCAGAAGCGCGGGCTTTCAGGCAGACATCCAGCAACTTCTCCGCCTCATCGTCCTTTTTGAGAAGCATGTAGGTCGCCGCCATCCATGCCGCGGCGGGAGTGCGCTCCCACTCCTTCTTGAAACGTCGACGTCAGCGTGTCGCGCAGATTGAGCAACTGTGGCGCGGGATTGTTGCCGTTGCGGGCGAGCAGATAGATCGCATACGCCTGCATTTCGCCGTCGGCCAGGCTGCGGGTATCGGCCCTGGCGGTTCGCGAGGCGTATTTCATCGCACCCCGCATCATTTCCTCCGGCACCGCATGGCCCAACAGCTTCGCCTCGCTGAGGAAATGCAGGACATAGAGCGAGTGGAATTCATAATCCGACGACGATCCCGCATACCAGTAGCCGAATCCGCCGTCCGACCGCTGGCGCGACGCGAGCTGGCGGATCGCCGACGCCAACGCGTCCGCGGCATCCTTCGGCGACAAGCCCGAAATCCGCCTCGGTCGCCGCGATGAGCTTCACCATCGCACGGCTGACCATTTGTTCCGAGCAGCCATACGGATACTCGCGGACGTAGGCCTCCAGCCCGCGCGCGAGGCCAAGCGGCACGATGCTTGCCGTCGCTTCGGCATGGCGGAACTCCTGATAGAGCGTGCGTTTCACCTTTTCCTCCGTCGAACTGGTGCGGAACCAGCCGGTGGTGACGCTGGTGAGATGATGCGTCGCGGGCCGCACGCTGAGCGTGGTGGAACGCTTCACGGATCGTTCGCCTCCCCCGCTGGCTTCAAAGCGGAGTTCGGCACCTCCGAGTTGCTCCTTCGCGCTTGAAACGGAAACGCGCGATCCCTTCACGGCCACTCTCAAGTGACAGCGAAGTTGACAGCATCGCCGATGGATTCCAGATGTCCGGACGAAGCGGCGTTGATCTGAATCGCCGTGACGCCCGGCGTTTCCAGATGATTGAAAACGGAAACAGAAACCTCGAACTCATCCCCCGGCGTGACGAACAACGGCGTGTTCGGTTGCAGGATGATCGGCGCTTTCACCAAGGTCGCGGCTTCGCACTGAACCAATGCTGTCCGCCTGGCAGCCGACGGCCATCACGCGGAGGTTGCCGTTGAAATAGTCCGGCACGTTCCAAGTCACCTCCTTGCGCTGCGGACCGGCGTCGATGATGCCGGACCAGAACACGACCGGCGGTTCCTGTCGCCGCTTGAAGGGATTGAGGTGCAGCGAGAGCGCCGAGTCATCGCCGTCACCACCGAATGCCGGCGCGGCTTTGAGGAAACGGTATTCCGGTAGTAACAGATCGAGCCATTGCTGGGTCCGCACCTCGAGCGCCTGCTTGCGCAGGAAGATAATCCAGCGGCAGCGGCAGCTTGTAGGACGTGATCTGATGGATTCCCTCGTCCACCGCATAGACCACCAGTCTGGCCGGCCGGTCCGAGGTGATGCCGAACCTCGCTTCCGTGCCCGGCCGGACTTCACGCGGCGTATCGAGCTGGAACGCCAGCTTCTTCTTCACCGCAAGCACCCTGACCGGCGCGGCGGCGTAGCTCAGCGGGCTGTGGAAGACCTCGGGAGCCGAGGTGCCGCGCACGAAGGCGGCGTTGATGTAGTAGGTGCCCTCGGCGTCGTCCGGGATTTTCAGCCGCACGCTGGTGCCTTGGTCTCGGTCTTGAACCACTGGGAGGTGATGACTTTGTCGCGCTCGATCGTCACCAACCCGGCTCCGGAATACGGCGCGGTTAGGATAAACCTCGATTTCCTCGCCGGGCAGGACCTCGCTTTTGGATAGCTGAAGCCGCAGCTCGGCCTCGCGTTCGAGTGTGGCGCTTTCATCGCCCTTGCCGACGATTTGGAACGGCACTGCGCAAAGAACCACGCTTTCGGCATCGATGATTTCCATCCGGAACCGGCCGGCCGTCGCCGGTGGGGAGTTTGGCACTTCCATCTCGCCTGCGGAAAGGGCGAACGGCTCTTCCGAAACCTGCCTTTCCTTGGTGGTGGAAACATAGGCGTAACTGCCGCTGTCCAGCTTGGTGAGCACGGACACCTGGCGGATTTCGATGATGCGGCGGCGCAGGTTGGCGAGAGCGAGCGGTTTCAAATCCCGTCCGACGGCGACGAGTGTTAGCACGCGCCCTCCGTCCTTCGCGATGGTGTCGAGATCACCATCCGCCTTCCAGCCGATCACCGAGTCATGGGGTGAAACGAGGATCGTCATCGCATGGTGCACGCTGCGTCCGCCATCGCGCTCGAACGCTTCGGTTAGGATCGGCCAGCCGGAACGATGCGTCTTTGAGCGTGTCGAGCGGCAGCTTGAAGACGGCAATGCCTTTTTCGTCGGTCTTCATTTCGCCCGAGGTTGATCGTGCGTCCGGCGCGCGAGCTCGACTGCGGCGGCGCTGCGGTCGTAGAACGAATACCCCGGCCACTCGGCAAAACCGAAGTCCGCAGGTGATAGTTCGAGCTGCATCGTCACCCGCCGCTCGGGCGCCGGTTCGCCGAAGAGCGACTGCACCGACACCGAGGCATCCGTCGTCTTACAATCCAGCCATCCCGCCGGCGGTGCGGGATCAATGCTGGTCGCGACTTTCATGCGGTCCGGCGTGAACTCCTCGACCCGCACGGCGGCGCGGCCGAGGCGGAAAATGCCTGCCCGCTCGCATTGAGCACGTTCACCGTGATCTCATGCAGGCCGAGCGCGGAGGATTCCATTAGCGGGAAATCACAGGTGAAAAATCCGTCGAAGGGCAGACGCGTTTTCTGTTCCCCCACCTCGACGGCCCTTCGAGTCCCTGATGGAAATCGAGAGCGGCAGCCCTTCCAACACCGGCTGCCAGTCGCGCCGCCGGGTGATGAATCCGGCGTGCACCGTGTCGCCCGGCCGATAGACGCCGCGCTCGGTGAAGACGAAGGCTTCGATCGCCTTGATGCGCGAGGCGAGCACGCCGTCGATGTCGAAGCGCGAGTAGTCCATGGCCGGCAGCCGCCGCTCGTTGAAGGGCAGGAACGAGGTGTCGCCATCCTTGGTCGCCATCACGGCGACTGGCAACCGCTCGCCGGTTAGACCTTCGAACGCCGGCAGACCGGCATGGCCGGCGGCATCGGTTTTCCCCTCATGCAGCACGCTGCCATTGCGGGCGAGCGCCTGGATCGTCCACATCGGCCACCGGTTGGCCCGCGCCCAGCGCCATCACGAACACATCGCGCGAGCCATCCGCCGCCGCCTTGACTAACAGTCCGAGATCGGTCGCCATGATGAAGCGGCTGGAGACGGTCCCCTGCGAGCGCCGCCAGCCGTCCGCAGGCTGTGAATGCTCGTTTTCATACCACGAGCGATCGCGGTCTTCGGATTCGCCGGGACTCTCGATCCGGGAATAGATGTCGTCAGGACCCGGTTTCGCGATTTGTTCCACCGGTTCCACGGTGACGAAGAACACGCCGCGCCCGCCAGGGAGTTGGTCCGGTGCGACGAGCGGCGGCGCTTCGGATAGATCGATCTCCGACTGCGTGGCCTGCCAGTCGTTTTCGCGGGGCACCTTCACGATCCTGCTCCAGCGGTGGGTGATGTTGTTCTCCGAAAATTCTCCGGAAAACCGCGGATCCTCGAACGAGCCGTAGGTGAGCGACACGAGATGTTGGAACTGCGAAACCGGCACCCGGCCGAGGGTGATGCGGAGGTGGTCGATGGCGCGGGATTGCACGATGAGCTTTCCGTTCGCCGTCGAGCGCGAGCACGTTGCCTTTACCTAGCAGGCGGGTTTCTTTCGGGAAGACCGGCGCGTTGAGCGTCTTTTCGAAACGCGTGTCCGTTTCGAAACCACCGGGCGATTTCACTCCGCTCTCGATTCGCAGACAAAGGCTGCCGTCCGTCCGCGGTTGGAGAAAGCGGAAGCGTGCTCCTTGCCGAGCGCGGCTTCGCTTTCGACCGGGATGAGTTCAACTTTGTGGCGCCGAGCCGACGCGGGCGTCGAAGACGAGACGCCCGTCATTGTCATACCAACCGTTCGCTATGCCACCACATCCCGATGCGGCTGGCGATTTCGACGCTGTCGATGTCGAGGTTCGTGCGGATGAAAACAAACTGCTGCGGTTCGCCCTCGTCGGTGCGGATCATCCGGGTCTCCGCCGAGGTGATTTTGAGGCCGCTGTATTTGTCCGGGATGCGGGTCTTCGCCTCCACGTCCTTTTCCAGCGCAGCCCCAGCCAGGGTCGACGTCATTCCGGCGGGCAGCGTCAGTTTCACCAAATCCTCCTTCAGCGGCACCACGATCTGGCGGCTGCGGATGAAAAACCGCCTGGCGGAAAGCGGGTCCGCCGTCACGGTGAACAACGGCGTGCCCGGGGTGAAAACCGGCGTGCCACCAAGGACGTCCAAACGCAGATTTTCCTGAAGGATTCAATCGCCACCGGATGGCTGAGCCGCAACTCCGCCACGACTTGATAGACCGTCGGGATCCTGCGGGCTGTTGTAGAAGGAGAAGTCCTCGAGCTCGGCGACCAGCGGCGGAGTGGCGGTGGTGATGGATTCCGAGTCGAGCTTGAGATCCTTGGCGAGCGCAGCGGGATTCAGGCGGGCGGTCAGCTTCGTGCCCGGCGGCCAGTGGTCGTCCGGTTGAAATCCGAGCGTCGATCCGTCCAGCCATATCCATTTCCCGGGCAGAGCCGGGTCGAGCGTGGCGGCATCGCCCGCATCCTTGCCGATTTTTTCCAGCGGTGCGACTGGAGCTCCCGAAAACGCGATGCGCATTCCCGACGGCCTGAGGTCTTTGTCCGGCGCGCCCGGAGCGACAACCGCTGGAGTCTGCGTCACGCTGCACTACCACCTGCCGCACTGGATTGTAGGCAAATGTCCGTGGCCGGTGGGACTCCCACCAGCGCCACGACTGCCAACCGCCAACGGCCAGCGCCGCGATGGCGAGAAGCGAAACTCCTGCCGCCCGGGGATGCGCCCTGAGAAAGGCGCCCAACGCCATCCACCGCCCGGCAAACCACGCCAACCAAGGCGGGGCGGACCAGGAGATGCGGCCAAATAAAAAGCCGACCAGGCGGCCGACTGTCGCGATCAAAACCCGAACGAGGGATTGGTGTGTTTTCACGGTGATGCTTTTTCTAGCAAGAGCCATTACGCATGAGCTCCCCCGGCGAACTTACAAAAACTGAAAATATTTTTTCGACGGGTCGGCGGGCCTCCGAAGTCACTCCCCGGGAAGGAATTTCCGGCCCGTTTCCAGTGGTTGACCCCATCGGGAAGCCATTGCTAGCGTCCGCGCCCCGTCATGAGCGCCGCCCCGAATTACAAAGACACCCTGACCCTTCCGCAAACGACTTTCCCGATGCGCGGAGACCTGGTGCAGAACGAACCCGCCCGCCTCGCAAAGTGGGAAAACGACGGGCTCTACGAGAAAATCCTCGCCCGCCGTCGCGCCCAGGACGCCCCGGAATTCATTCTGCACGACGGCCCGCCGTTCGCAAATGGCGACGTCCACATGGGCACCGCGCTCAACAAGCTGCTCAAGGATCTCGTCGTGAAATCCAAGACCATGGCGGGTTTCGCCGCACCATTCGTGCCCGGCTGGGACTGCCACGGGCTGCCGATCGAGTTCAAGGTCGTCAAGGAGGCCGCCGGTCTGGAGCCTGCGGAAATCCGCCGCCGCTGCACCGAGTTCGCGTCGAAATACATCGATATCCAGCGCGGTTCGTTCCGCCGGCTCGGGGTTTTCGGCGATTGGAACAGCCCGTATCTCACGATGAATCCCGGCTACGAGGCGAGCATCCTGCGCGTCTTCGCCAAGCTCGTGGAGAACGGCAATATCTACCAAGCGAAGAAGCCGGTGCAGTGGTCTTACGGCGCGCAAACCGCACTGGCGGAAGCCGAAGTCGAATACGCCGACAAGGAAAGCCCGGCGATTTTCGTCAAGTTCCCGCTCGTTTCCGGCGAGTTCGCGGGCCAGGCCAGCATGGTCATCTGGACCACCACGCCATGGACGCTCCCGGCCAACCTCGGCATCGCGCTGCATCCGGATTTCACTTACGTCGTCGGAAAGTTCATCAAGGACGACGTGGTCGAAACCTTCGTGATCGTGCGCGAACTCATCGGTGCGTTCACCGAAAAAACCGGCTACGCCCTCGCGGAAACCATCCGGGAAAGCAAGGGCAAGGAGTTCGAAGGCTTCGAGGCCGGCCACCCGTTCCTCGACCGCACGTCGAAGCTCATCCTCGCGAATTTCGTCACCACCGAGACCGGCACCGGCGCGGTTCACATCGCTCCCGGCCATGGCTCGGATGACTACGTGGCCGGCCAACAGAACGGGCTCGCCGTGCTTTCGCCGGTCGATAACGAAGGGAAATTCACCGAAGAAGTCGGCCTCGCCGAACTCGTCGGCATGCATGTTTTCAAATCGAACACCCGCATCATCGAGATCCTCGCCGAGAGCGGCCATTTGCTCGGACAGGAAGTTTACAAGCATTCCTATCCGCATTGCTGGCGCTCGAAAACGCCGATCATCTTCCGCGCCGTCGAGCAGTTTTTCATCTCGCTCGACACGCTGCGCGGCCAGGCACTAACCGAAATCGACAAGGTCGAGTGGCTGCCTGCCTGGGGCCGCAACCGGATCTACGGCACGGTCGAATCCCGTCCCGATTGGTGCATCTCGCGCCAACGCACCTGGGGCGTGCCGCTGCCGGTGTTCTTCGCGGAAAATGGCGAGGTCATCATCTCCTCCGAGCTCGCGCTCAAGGTCGCCGACCTCGTCGAAAAGGAAGGCACCAACGTCTGGTTCGAAAAATCCGACGCCGAGCTCGCCATGCTGCTAGGCCTGCCCGCCGGGGTGAAAAAATGCCGCGACACGCTCGACGTGTGGATCGATTCCGGTTGCTCGCACGCCGCCGTGCTCGACGCGCATCCGCAGCTTCATTGCCCGGCCGATCTCTATCTGGAAGCCACCGACCAGCACCGCGGCTGGTTCCAAAGCTCGCTGATGCTCAGCACCGGCTACCGCGGCCACGCGCCTTACAAGACGGTGATGACCCACGGCTTCGTGGTCGATAAGGACAAGAAGAAACTCGCGAAATCCGATGCCGGGAAGGCTGGAAAACCCACCGACGCCGCGTATTTCTACAACCAATACGGCGCCGACATCGTCCGCTTGTGGGTCTCCTCCGTGGACTGGCAGAACGAAGTTCCCTTCGGCGAGGACCTCTTCAAACAAGTCGCCGAGCCCTACCGCCGCCTCCGCAACACGCTGCGGATCCTGCTAGGAAATCTCGATGGCTTCGACCCGAACGGAGCGCTGGCTTCAGCCGGCCCGGAATACACCTTGCTCGACCGCTGGATCCTCGAACGCCTCCACGCCGTCACCGCCGAGTGCCTCGCGGCCTACGAAGCCTACGAATTCCGCAAGGTCTTCAACGCACTCAACAACTTCTGCACCGCACGATCTCTCCGCCATCTACATCGATGCGACCAAGGACCGGATGTATTGCGACGCTGCGGATTCCCCGCGCCGTGCGGCCTCGCAGATGGCGATGCATGAGATTTTCACCAGCATCGCCAAGCTGCTCGCGCCGATCCTCGCCTTCACGGCGGACGAGGCGTGGGAACACGCGGCATTCACCAGCGGCACCATCCACGAGCAGGATTTCCCCGAAGCGAATCCCGCGTTCGCGCCCGGCGAGGCGACCAAGCAGGTGGCCCGCCTGTTTGAAATCAAATACGCCATCCAGACCGCCATCGAGGCCTGCATCCAGTGCCAAGGAATTCACCCGCAACAACGAGGCGGATGTCGCGCTAACCATTCCCGCCGGCGACGCCGCGCTGATGGAAATGCTCAACGACCGCGAGTTCGCCACCGAGTTCTTCATCATCGCCGGCCTCACCGCCACGCTGGGCGAGGAACTCGCCGCCACGGCCCGCAAGACGGAGCTGGCGCTTTGCCCGCGCTGCCGGAAGCACGAGCCGCTGCTGGAAAGCGGACTGTGCGAGCGGTGCGACGAAGGTCATGAGTCACGAGGCATGAGTCACGAGTGAAGATTTTGCCACCGGCTCCACCCATGACCCATGACCCATGACTTTTCGAAACCTCCTGCTCTTCCTCACCCTCCCGCTCTACGTGCTCGACCAGATCACGAAGTTCTGGACCGTGGGGAAATTTCCGCCGCCGTGGTCGCACGGATGCGTTCGACATTCCGGTGATCGAGAATTTCTTCCACCTCGTGCGCGTCCACAACCAGGGCGTGGCGTTCGGATTTGGAAATGGCACGTCGTGGGCTCCCGTCGTTTTCCTGTTCGTGCCGCTCATCGCGCTGACGATGATCCGGATTTTTTGGAAAAAAGGGGTCTTCAACCATCCGCTTTCGAAGATCGCCGTGGCACTGTTGCTCTGCGGGATTTTCGGAAACCTAACCGACCGGCTGGTCCAGGGATTCCTGTTGGAGGATTTCAAGGCCGCTAGCCTGTGGCACCGCTTGTCGGAGGGTTACGTGGTGGATTTCATCGCCGTCAGGCTGCCGCTTTACGACAAGCTCGTCCCTTCCAGCGGCGGTTGGTGGCCGGCCTTCAACGTGGCGGACTCGTGCATCTGCATCGCCGCGTTTCTGTTATTCATCGGCGGCATCCGTGACGAGCAGCTGGCGAAGAAGAAAGCGTGAAGCCTGAATGGGTCCCGGCGGTCTCAGCCGGGTCCTCGAATATCCAAGTCCGACTGGGACTGCCGGGACACATTTTTCAAAATCTTCCCTTGGCATGTCCGTATCATTCAGAGGCCACCTACTAAATGTACCATAGTTTTTGAATTGACGCTACCAGATGTATTCCTACGATACGCGCTCGTTGCTTCCCTCCACCCTTCATGCGTTGCGTCCAATGCGGTTCTCTCAAAGACAAAGTCCTCGACTCCCGGTCGTCCAAAGACGGAACCACGATTCGGCGGCGGCGGGAGTGCCTGAAGTGCACTTACCGCTACACGACCTACGAGCAGATCGAGCGCACCGAGCTGCGCGTGGTGAAGCGCGACGGAGCCCGCGAGGCGCTCAACCGCGAGAAGCTGATGAGCGGACTGATCAAGGCCTGCGAGAAACGCCCGGTGCCGATGGACCGTCTCGACCGCGCGGTGGAGGAAATTCTAACCGAGCTGCACAAGGACCACGTCAGCGAGGTGCCGTCCGCGATCATCGGCGGCAAGGTGATGGACAAGCTCCATCAGATCGATCCGGTCGCCTACGTCCGCTACGTTTCGGTTTACCGCCAGTTCGAGGACGTGAACGAGTTCATTGCGGAAATCCAGTCGCTTTCCCGCCGCGCCGCCCGCGATCCGTTCCAGCGGCGGCTTTTCAAAGACTGAGTGGCTCCGGTTCCTCCGGCGCCGTCTCCCCCCAAACCCGCACCCCATTGTTTTTCCCCCTCTGCAAAACTACCCAGTGATCTCCATCATCGGCAACCGCCCCGCCCTTCAAATCGGACGCTACCAAGTGATCGATTACGACACCGCGTGGCTGGATGACGCGTTGCAGCGCGCGGCCAAGGCGGCGGAGCATGAGGATTTCCCCTTCGTCGCGGACATCCGCAGCGGCGTGGTGCAGTATTTGGAAACCAAGTGCCCGCTCAAGCTGTTGCCGCTGGAGGATCTGTTCGAGCGGATGCGGAAGATGCTGGTGAAGATCGGTTGCGAGCGGATTGCGGAGAAACTCGAACCGCTGGCGCCGCCGGTGACGGTTTCGCTGGTGCACTCGGCGATGGAGGCGGGAAATGGCTTCGAGCTCGCGTTTTTCGAGACCCTGCGCTTCGAGCTGGGCGACTTGCGCGCCGCCGGCGCCGAGGAAATCCGCTTCACCGGGCTGCGCGAAAGCACGCTGATCCTCCGCGGCGCGAACAAGTGGAACAAACACTGCGAAGCACTTTACACCGAGATTTACGCCTTCATCAGCGCCTGGGACAGTGACCAGCTCCGCAGCGACAAGCTGCTCAGTCTGTGTGTGAAGCCCTAGTCGGGCCACATCGATTTTTCCAGCCACTCCAGCAGCCCGCCCGCGGGTATTCGTTGGCGCGTTTTCCCGGCGAAGTTGGCGGCGGTCTTCCGGATGACCGGATCGTGAAGACAGCGCTCTAGCAGCGGCAACAGGCGTGCGGCCGTCAGGCGTGGCATCGGTGTGCCGAGCCCCACGCCGAGCCGCTCGATCCGCGCGGCGTTGTCGGGTTGGTCGAGCGACATGTAGGTGACGAGCTGTGGGATCCCGGCGGCGAGGCATTGCGACAAGGTGCCGATGCCGCCGTGATGCACCATCACCGCCGCGCGGGGCAACAGGATGCTGAACGGAGCGTAAGCGGCGACGAAGACGGACCCGGGGAGATCCGACGGGACCTGATCGGTCTTGGACGTTAGAAAAACTGCGCGGCAGCCGAGCTCGGACACGGCTTGTGCGGCGGTCTTGAAGAATCCGGCGGCGTGGACCTGGCCAGTGCCGGCGGTGAAAAGCACCGGCTTCTCCCCGGCAGATAGAAATCGCTCCAGTTCCGGCTCGATCGAAGTCTGCCGGGCCAGGTCCTCCAGCGGAAAATCCCACTGATAGGTGTTCCGCGGCTTGTCCCTTTTCGCGTGGGAGAACCACTCCGGATAGAGCGCGAGCACGCCGTCCGGGGAATGATGCCAATGCTTCCAAAGCCTGCGCGGCGGTTCCACGCCATGTTCCCGGCAGGCCTTGACCACCGCTGGCAGTGCGAAGCGGTCGAACGGGCTGGGCAGGGAAATTACGAACTGGCGGACCGGATGCGGCAGAAATTTCAGCAACCGGGCACCGGGAAACACCAGCGGCACATCATCCGCGCTCATCATGGCGGCGGGGTAGAGATGCACTGTGATCAGCGGAATGCCGTGTTTTTCACGGGCGATCCTTGCGCCGAAGGAAATCATCGGAGCAAGCATGAGATCGGGTTTTCCATGTTCGCCCACGACCCGGTCGATGGCCGCCGCGCAGGGGGCGACCGCGCGGCCGGCATGGGAAAACGCCACTTTTTTGCACGATGCCTCATCCCACAGATTCGAATTCGCAAGCATCAGCGGCAGCTCGTCGGGCTCCGCCGAATGGAAGCCGAGCCCCGCCAGATCCGCTGCTTTCTGGTAGACGGGTGACGTGATGAGCGTGACGGCGTGCCCACGCTCCAACAAGTGCCGACCCAGCCAGATGAATGGAAAAACGCTGCCGGAGGTGCCGAACGGAAGAAGAAGAATGTGACTCATGAAATGAAATCCGGCCGGAAAATGAGGGGGCCGGTCGCCCCATGAAAGCTTGATCGGCGATAATTTCCCGGGGCGGGGAAATTCCTGTTGGAAAGCGGCTTTGACGCATGCCCCCGCCATCGGCACTATCCGCCGCACATGACCTCCCAGGAAGCACTCGTCGCCCTCAACATGCTGCCGAAAATCGGGCCCGTGCGCGTCCGCCGCCTGCTGGAGGCGTTCGGCGACAACCCGGCGGCCATCCTCGGCGCGGCCAAGGACCGGCTGATGCGGGTGGACGGGATCGGCGAGGAAACGGCGAAAATCCTGCACGGCTGGCAAGACCACGCCGACCCCGCCACCGAGATCCGTGAGGCGGCCGAGCGCGGAATTTCCATCATCACCCAGGAGGACGAGGACTATCCGGCTCCGTTGCTCGACGCCTACGATCCGCCGCTGCTGCTTTACGTGTGGGGAAAACTGGAGGCGCGGGACAAACACGCCATCAGCGTGGTCGGCTCGCGGCGGGCGACGCATTACGGGATGCAGGCGACCAAGAAGCTTTCCTACCAGATCGCGCAGGCCGGATTCACCATCATTTCCGGCCTCGCTCGCGGCATCGACACCGCGGCGCACGAGGCGGCAGTCGCGGCGAAGGGCCGCACCATCGCGGTGCTTGGCTCTGGGCTGGCCAAGCTTTTCCCGCCTGAGAACCTGGCGCTGGCGGAAAAAATCGCGAGTGGCTTCGGCGCGGTGGTCTCCGAGTTTCCGCTGCACACCTCGCCGGACAAGCAGACCTTCCCGATGCGCAACCGCATCGTCGCCGCCTGGGCGCGGGCGGTGCTGGTGGTCGAGTGCCCGGCGTGGTCAGGCTCTTTAATCACCGCGAACCTCGCTTCCGAGTATGGAAAGCCGATTTTCGCCGTGCCCGGGCCGATCGACAAGCCGACGTCCGCCGGTTGCAACCAGCTCATTCGCGACGGAGCCACGCTGGTCGCCGATGCCAGCCACCTGCTCGACGATCTCGGTCAATTGCCCTTCGCCCGCCAAGCCAGCGTCGCGGAACCCGCTGCGGAAATCCCCGAACTTCCAGAGGAGGAGGCCGCCGTTTTCGCCGCCGTGATGGTGGATGAGTCGCCGGTGGACATGATCATCGAGCGCAGCGGCCTGCCGGCGCATGTGGTGACGGCGACTTTGATGAAACTGGAGATGAGGCGGTTGGTGAGGGCGTTTCCCGGGTTTCGCTATGCGAGACGGTGACTAAAACCGATGGTTGAAAATCGCACGACCCGCCATTTCTGCGGGTGCAATCTGCGCGTTTTTTTCTGAATCGATTGGGCGGTTGGCGAGAGAATCAACTCGATTTACCGTTCATTTCCAGCCACTTGTGATTCATAGAAGTGCCTTGGCCAGGTTCGTGCGATTACTTGGAGCGGTCCACCAATCCGGACGCAATCCCCAACCCACTACGAAAATGAACAAACTCGAAATCAAAGGCACTTGGAATGAAACCAAAGGCAAGCTGAAGCAAAAATACGCCGATCTCACTGACGACGATCTCCTTTTCGAAGAAGGCAAGGAAGACGAACTCCTCGGCCGGCTTCAAAAAAAGACCGGTCAAACCAAGGAAGCCATCCGCGATGCCATTTCCAAACTCTAATTCATCCGCATCATCAAAAGCACCAAACCGGAGAATTCCGACACCGAGCTCCACGACCTTTTCGTCGACCAGCTCCGTGACATTCTCTGGGCTGAGAAGGAATTGGTGAAAGCCCTGCCGAAGAGTATGCGGATTCCACCGCTCTCGGCGCCGCGCTCATCACCGCCGCGCTCATCACCGCCGCGCAGAAGGTGGAGCATTATGAAATCGCCTCTTATGGGACGATGCGTGCTTTCGCCCAGCGCCTAGGATATAACGATGCGGTCAAGCTTTTGACACAAACCATTGATGAAGAAGGCAAAGCCGACCAAATGTTGACGAAAATCGCCACCGGCGGAGTCAATCAAATGGCGGTCGCCTGATTTTTGACACACGCTGTAACACCACGCACCTGTTGGAGAAATCCGGCAGGTGCGTTTTGCATCACGGCAGAAGATCGAGCTCTTTCAGCAGCTCCCTGAACTTCAGATGCCCTTCCCGCGAGTGGGTTAGATAGACCGCACAGGACTCGGCGCTCATGGACACCGAGGTGCCTTGGGGGAATTCCAAACCACGCCGGGCCAGAGATTCCCGTAGCGGCGGACGATTGTTCAGCTCCAAAGTATCCTGTATGACTCGCATGAATTTGGGTGCCACCGGATACCTCGCCGAGCTGATTTTGTCCGGCAGACTGCCCAGATCTTTTGGAGCTGCGGGTTCTCTCACACGAGCTGTGGGCAGGCTGACTTGCACTGTGACTAGCATCACCGGCAACGGCCCTTTGGCTTTGCTGGCGACGGATGGCTCGAAGAGCTGGGTCTGGCCCGTTTCCAGCGTCTCACCCACGGTGAATTGGTAGTCTTCCTTTTCCACCGGTTTTTCCGGATCCTGCCATTGGGCGTTGAGAGTGATGTCCACTTTCCTGCCGTCGCCACCGGTCGTTTGCTCGGACATGAGGGTGAATCCGCCCCTTTCGCCCGCAAGGCTCGATACCCCGTCTTCGTGGGAACCCCGCTGACCGGACTTGATCTTCGCGATCGTGGCGGCAAGGAGCTTCGAGCGCCCACGCAGCCAAGCCACGGCCTTTTCCCGCGTGGCGGGGGTGGATTTGCGAAATTGGACGACATCTTCCGGTTGGACCTCCAGCAACTCCAACTGAAGCAACGTCGCGGGAGATTGCACCTCGGCGTCGGTGGCGACCGGGTAATCCATGATGCGGGCAAGACACAGGGTGGTCTCTTTCGCGTTTTTCCAGAAATCCATGAGCTCCCAGCGGTCGCCATACAAGACATGCGCGGAATTGACTCTTTTCAGGTAATACACATCCCGGGATTTCTTTTCTTGGATTTCCGTGACGAAGCGGATGTCGGCTCTCCGGGAATCGCCCGCCAGAGTGACTTCGGCTTCGAGAGTCACTCCCAGATCGATCTTTTCATCGCTGTCGGGGTAGCGTATTTCGCCGCTTAAATTTTGGCGACGAATGATTTCCTCACCCAGCATCTGGTCGAAGCGGGCGAGCTGCTGGATTTTCTGCCCGTCGATCAAAGCGGTGATCTTCGAGGCTAGTTCAGCCGGCGGGAGCTTTTTCCCCTCCACGGCTTCCACCAGAGGGGCGGCGGTCTCATTGGACGCCCGCAGGATCCAGAATTGACCCTGAGGCTCGCCGGCGACGAGGGGAAATACGTTCCAGACGCAGATCGCAGTGAGATAAAGGATGAATCCTCGTCGGTGCATGGCCCAATTTCTGCGAATTCCCGCGAACCGGGTCGAGCAGGTATCGCTGAAATTTCCGGCGATGCCGGAGGACTCACTCCGCTCTCATCGCCTTTTTCAGGCCACGGATCGCTTTGCCGTCATCCGCTTCATAGGCCTCATAGGTGAGCGAGGCCGATACCGTGGAGCCTGCGGCGTCAGTGACGACGATTTTGGGGATGAATTTGCCGGGGGTGAGTGCCTTGCGGACAGGTTCGGGGAGTTTCTGCCACCAGGTTTTGTTGGCGGTGGAGTCCACGTAGACAATCACCGCTTTGGATTTAACCGCATCGATATAGGCGGCGGCGGCATTTTGGCACAAACCGCAGGTGGTCATTTTGTCAGTGTAAATAAAGGCCAAGTCCTTTTTCTCGGTGGTTGCGAGGGCCTTTGCCTTTTCAAGATCCGCCATCTCAAACGAACCGCGGGGAAATTTGGTTTCCGCAGAGGCCATGGCGGAAATGACCAGGGATGCTATCAGAGAGATGAGTGATTTCATGAGGGCACCATGACTGGGATCCCGTCCGAATTCGGTCAAGCCAAACCTGAGAAAACCCGGGAAGGGCTGATCATTGCACCAATCGATTGGCAAAAAACCCTCTTGAAAACGTGTCCCGACTGTCTCAGTCGGTTCTTCCGCTCCCGGCCGGGGCACATTCCAGATAGGCCTTCATCAGTTCCGCGGCTTCGGTCGTCGGCTTGATCGAGCGGCAGGCCGGCGGGGACTCCGGGGCGGGTGTGGCGCGTCTTGGTGAGCCAGGCGAGTTTGAGCAAATTGCTGCGGCGGCGGAGGATGGCGAGCGCGTCATCGTCCGGAAGCTTGGGCGCGCCGGGGAGTTTCAGGAGCGGCCAGAGCTGGCGGATGATAGAGTCCGCGATGAGGCGGTGGCCCTCTTCGCCGGGGTGGACGTTGTCCTTGGCGTAGATGAACTGCGGGTTCCGGGATTTTTCAGCGGCGACCGCTTGTCTGAGATCCGGGCGGATGTTGATGACCTGCCAGCCAGTCTCGGGGCGGGTGGCGAGATAGTAGCTGAAGTGTTCAAGCACGGCGTCGTAACGGTACGGATCGTCCGAAGGCTTGTCCGCGTTGTGAAGCGGCGGAGTGATGAAGATAATCTGAGATCCCCGTTTTTCGACGGCGGCTTTCAACTTTTCGATCCCGTCCCGGTAGGCCCGGAATCGCAACGCATCGGGCGGGAGGTAGATGCCGTCGTTCATTCCGTAGCAGGCGAGGACGAGGGTGGGGTTGTAGGCGTCGAGGACCCGGTCGAGCCGCTCGTGGAGACAGGGACGGGAGAATTTACCGTCGGCGTGGTTGGGCTCGGAAAGGCCGGACACCGTCTCGCTACCGAGGCCGAAGTTGACGATTTCCGCCTTGGCGAATTCTGGCGATGAGCGCAGTGCGGCTTCGACCCGCGTCGCCCAGCGGCCATCGTGGGTGATGCTGTCGCCAAGAATCGCGACCCGCGCCGGGGCGGCTTGAGCGTGGAGGGAAATAGCGATCAACGCCATGAGACTCAGGAAGTGGCGGATCATGACTGTGGTCGTTAACGGGCTGGCGGACAGGCGGCTTTCATGGAATGTCCCGGACGCACGGGCCAACCTGGGTGCCAGCGAAAATTTACCAATCGGCTTGCCAAATCCATCCTCGCCAGCCTAGTCCCTCAACCCACAGCCGCTCAACGGCCCTCTTTTACCATGGGAAAAACACTGATCATCGCGGAAAAACCCAGCGTCATGACCGACCTCAGCCGGGTCCTCACCAAGGTCCTCGGCAAGTTCGAAAAAAACGGATCCGGCCGCGATATTTTCTTCGAAAACGACACCGCTGTCATCACTTCCGCCGTCGGCCACCTGGTCGAGTTGCGCATGCCGATGGGACCGAACGGCAAGAAGCTGCCGTGGAACTTCGGCGTGCTGCCGGCCATCCCGGACAAGTTCGATCTCGACCCGATTCCGGACTCCGAGGCCCGCCTCAAGCAGGTGCTCAAGCTCGCCAAGCGCAAGGATGTGGACCTCATCGTCAACGCCTGCGACGCCGGCCGCGAGGGTGAGCTGATTTTCCGCTACATCATGGAAATCGGCAATATCGACAAGCCGGTCAAGCGGCTGTGGATGCAGTCGATGACCAACGACTCGATCCTCGAAGCCTGGAAAAACCTCCGCTCCGGCGAATCCATGAAGCCGCTCGCCGACGCCGCCAAGTGCCGTTCCGAGTCCGACTGGCTGGTCGGCCTCAACGCCACCCGTGCGCTCACCTGCTTCAATTCCCGCCACGGCGGCTTCAACATCACCGCCGCCGGCCGCGTCCAGACGCCGACGCTTGCGATCCTCGCCCAGCGCGAGGCCGAGATCCAGGCGTTCAAGCCGACGCCGTATTTCGAGGTCCACGCCACCTTCGGCGTCGAGGCCGGTGAATACCTTGGTAAATGGATCGATGAATCCTGGAAAAAGGACGAAAACGCCCCGCTCTCCAAGCCGGAGCGCATTTGGGACAAGCTGACGGCAGAGGCCATCCAAGCGCGTTGCCAAGGCAAGACCGGCAAGGTTTCGGAGGAAAAGAAGGCGAATTCCCAGATTGCCCCGCAGCTTTACGACCTCACCACGCTGCAACGTGAAGCGCCGTTTTCCGCCAAAGGCACCCTTCAGATCGCCCAGGCGCTTTACGAAAAGCACAAGATGATCACCTACCCGCGGACCGATTCGCGGTATCTGCCGGAGGACTACACCGGCAACGTCCGCGAGACGATGGCGGACGTCGGCAACAGCGGTCTCGACGTCGCGAAATACGCCAAAGCCGTGCTCTCCGGCAGCGATGAAAAAGGCCCGCGCCTGCACAAATCCCGCCGTGTTTTCGACAGCAAGAAGGTCTCTGATCACTTTGCCATCATCCCGACCGGCAAGTTTTCCAAGCTCAGCGAGGCCGAGCAGAAGCTCTACGACATGATCGTGAAGCGCTTCATCGCCGTGTTCTATCCGTCCGCCGAGTTCGAGCAGACGACCCGCCTGACCCGCATCGAACAGGATTGTTTCAAAACCGAAGGCCGCATCCTGGTAAAACCCGGCTGGCTCGAAGTCTACGGCCGCCGCCCCGGTGTCGCCGCTGGAAAGGACGAACTCGTACCCGGTCCGCGCCGGAGAAACCGCCCACGCGGATCCGGTGGTAGTCCACGCCGAGGAAACCAAGCCACCCGCCCGGATGACGGAATCCACGCTGCTATCCGCGATGGAAGGTGCCGGCAAACTCATCGACGACGAAGCGCTCCGCGAAGCCATGGCTGAGCGCGGTCTCGGCACTCCCGCCACCCGCGCGGCGACTATCGAAGGCCTGATCTCCCAGAAATACCTCGCCCGCGAAGGCCGCGAGCTCTTCGTGTCCGGCAGCGGCATGCGCCTCATCGATCTCGTCCGCGAGATGAACATCGAGGGCCTCTACTCGCCGAAACTCACCGGCGACTGGGAGTTCAAGCTCCGCCAGATGGAGCAGGGAAATCTCAAACGCAGTGATTTCATGAAGGAAATCATCGCCTACACCGACGAGATCTGCACCAAGGCCCGCAAAGCCGCCGACCTCGCAAAAAGCGAGGTCTTCCCCGACCTCAAAGTCACCTGCCCGATGTGCGGCGCACCTTCGCTCAAGCAAACCGAGGCCACCTACGAGTGCCGCGAGCCGGAGTGCAAATTCAAAGCCAAGAAACACATCGCCGGCCGACTGCTCAGCGAGGAGGAAGCCATCCAGCTCTTCACCACCAAACACGTCGGCCCGCTCACCGGCTTCCGTTCGAAGTTCAACAAACCCTTCGACGCCGCGCTCGAAATGGACGCGAAGTTCAAGATCAACTTCGTTTTCGAAAGCGACGACCGCGACGGCCCGCCCGAACTGACGGAGGAACATTTCATCGGCGAGGCCAAAACCGAAGAAGGTAAATCCTACAAGGTTTACGCCACGGAAAAAGCCTATCACGTCCCGGAAATCGTCACCAAGAAGGACCCGCACGGCATCCGCATCGGAAAATCCATCCTCCAGTGCGAGATCCCGCAGGACCAGATGCTCAAGCTCATCGGCACCGGTAAGACCGATGTGCTCAAGGGTTTCGTCTCCAACCGCACCAAGCGCAAGTTCGACGCCCATCTCACCTTCGAGCCCAAGGACGGCAAGATCGGCTTCGACTTCCCGCCGAGGCCCGTGAAAAAGGTGGCCGCGAAGAAAGTCGCGAAGGCGAAGGACGCGTGAGGCGTGGCGGCGGGTTCCAACCGCCGACATAGCAGCGGACTTGGGTTATTGCGCCAATTTCCCAATCCGCATCGTTGCCGCCCCCGGTCGGTCATGATAGCTTCATTCCATGAGCACGATCACGCTGGAGCTTGAAGAGCACCTTGCCGCCACTTTGGCGCGAGCTGCGGAAGCAAGCCACAAACCTCTTTCCGTTTGGGCAGTGGAACGATTGAAAGCCGCCGCATCCGAGGACCTTGCTTCCGGAAACGGCTACCCGTCCGGCTACTGGAAATTGTTTGGCTCCATGGACGACAACGTCGGATTCGTGGCCCCGGATCGTGGACCGACTCGGGAAACCGGCAGCCTCGATGAATCTTGAAACCGTGACTTGGTTTCTCGATACCAACATCGTGATTCTCTGCCTGCGGGGCAAATCCCCTGCCGCCATGCGAAAGATCATGAGCATCCCAGCCGCCGCCATCAAAGTGCCGTTTCAGGTGAAGGCCGAGCTGCTCCATGGTGCGGCTAAAAGCAACAAACCTGTTGAAGGTCGCCAGACCGTATTGGATTTCATCGAGCCCTTTCAAGTGATCCTACCTAGCGACGAGATCCTTGAGCAATACGTGTCCACGAGACTCGAACTCGAACGAGCAGGAATGATCATCAGCGAGGCCGATCTCTGGATTGCCGCCACCGCCCTTGCCGGCGGGGGAGTCATGGTCACCAACAACACGAAGGAATTCACCCGTGTTCCGGGATTGATCGTGGATGACTGGACGAAATCCGAGGAGTCCTGAATTCCCCCGCCTTGCCATCTGCTAGCACGCTTGTTTCACTCTGGCATGTCCGGAGATCCCCCTGCCAGTGCCAAACGTTTCCGCGTCGCTTTCTCCTTCGCGGGGGAAAAGAGGGCCTTCGTCGCGAAGGTCGCCCGCATCCTCGCCGATCGCTTCGGCGAAGACGCAATCCTCTACGATAAATTCCACGAGTCCGAATTCGCGCGCTACGACCTCGGCATCTATCTGCCAAAGCTTTACGGTGAGCAGTCAGATCTCATCGTTCCAGTGCTTTGCCCCGCCTACGATGCGAAGCGCTGGACGGGCTGGGAGTGGGTCCACATCTACGGTTTGCTCACTAAAGTCGATGGTCATCGCGTGATGCCGAGCCGTTTCGACCGCGCACCGGCTGATGGCCTTGCACCTACCGCAGGATTCATGGAACTCGACGACAAAACCCCAGAGCAGGCGGCAACCCTCATTCTCGAACGCTTGGCCACCAATGAAAGCCATCCGAAAAACCATTACACGAAACCCGCCGCCGTACCCTCCCCCGTCCTCAAAACCTCCATCCCCCACAATCTCCCCACCCTCCAGCCATTCTTCGGCCGGGAGGACGAGTTGAGGAAAATCGCCGATGCCCTGAATCCAGACTCCCGCACTTGGGGTGCGCTCATTGATGGGCCGGGCGGGATGGGCAAGACCTCGCTCGCGGTCCGTGCCGCTTACGAAACTTCGCCGAATTTGTTCAAAAAAATCATCTTCATCTCCCTGAAAACCCGCGAACTGGATGACGATGGCCTGCGCGACCTTAGCGGCTTCATCCTCTCCGGCCTCGTCGAACTCCTCAACGAACTCGCCCGTGAACTCGGTCGCGACGACATTGTCAAAGCTCCCGAAGACCAGCGCCCTCGCCTGCTGCTCGACGCTTTGCGCGGCACACAAACCCTTCTCGTCCTCGACAACCTCGAAAGTCTCGTCAAACCCGAGCGCGACACCCTTTTCACCTTTGTCAAAAAGCTCCCCACCGGTTGCAAGGCCATCCTCACCAGCCGCGGCCGCATCGGCTCCGGCGCGGAGGAAATCATCCTCGAAAAACTCAGCGAGGAGGCCGCGCTCGCCACCCTCGACGAACTCGCCACCCACAATCCACTTCTCGCCCAGACCAGCGGAGCCGAGCGCCTCGTGCTCTATAGCGAGACCGCCGGCAAGCCGCTCCTCCTCCGCTGGACCGCCGGCCAACTCGGCCGCGGCCACTGCCTCACCTTCACCGATGCGCTGCACTTCATCCGCTCCTGCCCGCCGGGAAATGACCCGCTCGAATTCATCTTCGGCGATCTCGTAGAAGACTTCGACCCTGACGAAACGAAAACCCTCTGCGCCCTCTCCTACTTCACCCTTCCGGCCAAAGTCGAACACGTAGCCGCCATCGCCGGGCTGTCGGAGCCGGATACCGATCGAGCACTGCGCAGCCTCGCTAACCGCTCACTCGCCGTCCCCACTGATGAGCTAAAAAGCTTCACCCTCGTGCCAATGGTCGGGGACTTTCTGCGGGTTAAAAAGCTTGAGGTGGTGATAGAAACCGGCGACCGGCTGGAAAAGCGCGCCTATGCGCTCATCATGGAGAACGGCTACCAAAAACACGACCGCTTCCCAGCCCTCGAAGCCGCCTGGCCCGGCATCGCCCCCGCCTTGCCCCTTTTCTTCGCTGGCGATTATGCGCGTCTCCAGAAAGTGTGCGATGCGCTACAGGCTTTTCTCCATTTCCAAGGCCTCTGGGATGAGTGGCTATCTCTCTGCGAGAAAGCCGAAGCCAAGGCCGTGAATATTGCCGATCACGCTTCCGCAGGTAAGCACGCCTATCTCGCCGGCATGATTTACTTTCAGCGCCAGCAGGAGGGTGGCGTGCTCATCTGCGCAGATCGTACCGTTGAACACTGGGAGAGGGCAAAGACCGGTGCCCGCGAGCGCGCCATCGCCATCCACTTGCGCGCGCTCGGCCATCAGTTGGGGAGAGATTATACAGCCGCTGTCATCGATTTCCGCGAGGCGCTCGAACTGCACCGCAGCTTGGCCCTCGAGAGCGAAGACGTAGCAATCAGCCTGAACTCTCTTGCCGAAGCTGAGCGGCTTTCCGGCAACCGACCGGCGGCTGAGGAACATTATAGCGAAGCGTTGCGCGTGGCCCTCGCCGTCGATTCGTCCGAGGGCGTAGCGACCTACACCGGCAATCTGGCGTTGCTCGCCTTGAACGGGGAGGACTGGCCGAACGCTGAGACATTAGCGCGCGGGGCTCTGCAATTGTCCGAGGTGATCTATCGCCGGCAGTTAATTGCTAGCAACAGCCACCGCCTCGCCTATGCACTCGTACGACAGGGCAAGGCAGCCGAGGCCCTGCCCCACGCCCGGCGAGCTGTGGAAATCTGCACTCACCTCAGCTTGCCCGAGCTTATCAATGCCAAAGCCATCCTCTCGGAGTGCGAGGGTGGTGGGGAAGCGAGGTGATTTTTGGTAGATCAGGGAGTGAGAGGGGCGGGCGGGGTGTCTCCGGGGGCGGAGTCCTTGGCTTTCGGGACGTAGGTGGTGTCTTCCATCTCGGCGGCGAGGTTGCCGAGTTTTTATAAGCCGAGGAGCGGCGTCCAGGCGGCATCCACACTGGTCCAGACGGATTCCCAATTCCCCACCGCAAAAGGTTTCCCCGGAAAGCGCGTGCATCCGCCGCCGGATCATGGTTTCAAGCACTTGGTGAATGGCCGGGCGGTGCAACTGGACGGGGTGAGGGCGATCGCGATGATGGCGATCTGCTGGGATCACTGGTGCCCGGCCGGCTGGCCGCGGGTGTTTCCGTTCGAGGTGTTTCTGTTCTTGTTTCTCGTTCTCACCGGCTACCTGATCACCGGTTCACTGCTGCGCGAGCGGGACCGCAGCGAGGCACACGGCGGCGCGTGGAAGGCGACCGCACTGAAGACCTACCAGATCCGGCGCGGCCTGCGGATTCTCGCGCCGTATTACGCGGCGCTGGCGCTGGCTTGGATCGTCCGCGCGCCGGATGTGATCGGGTCCGGGCTGCCGTGGTATTTGTTCCATGTGTCGAATTTCCACATCGCATCCATCGGTTACTGGCCTTCCGGCACGAACCATTTCTGGTCGCTGGCGATCCAGCAGCAGTTCTATCTGATCTGGCCGCTGGTGATCTGGTTTCTGCCGCGCAGGCTGTTGGTTCCGGTATTCCTGGTATTCACCGCGATCGGTCCGGCGTCGCGGCTGTTCCATGACTTTTTCCTGCAGTGGTTCGCATGGCCTCAGGTGCTGACGTGGTCGTGTTTCGACTATTTCGGGATCGGCGGACTGTTCGCGCTGGCGGTGCACCGCGGGATGTCGCTGGAAAGTCCGGGGCTGCGCTGGCTGGCAGGGGTCGGACTCGCGGGTTACCTGGGAATCTTCGGGGCGCACGCCTTCGGCTGGCCGACCTTCGGGCTGCGGCCGTTCCAGCAGACGCTGCTTTCCGTCGCCTGGTGCGGCTTCATCGCGGCGACGCTGGTGGGACTGCCCGGGCTGCCGGGACGCATGCTGGAGCATCCGGCGATCCAGCGCATCGGCAAGCTTTCCTACGGACTCTATCTTTTTCACAATCTCGCGCCGCTGGTGACCGGGAAGCTCTTCTGGTTCTTATGGAACGGATCCTTCGAATACGGGCCGGGTGCGATTCTCATCATTTCCCTCCACGCGGCGATCGCGTGGGGATTGACCCTGGCGTCGTGGCGCTGGATCGAGCAACCACTTCAGGGGATGCGTGCGAAGTTGGCTCCGCGTTGAATTCAGAACCCCTATCTCCGCCAGCCTGCCAATATTTCCCATAAATCATTGATAGCCTGTGATTATTGGCGTTTTTAAATTTTCACAACTTGGTATAAAACAAGCATGGGATGCGGAGCGGACTCGACATCTCCTCGATCCTCCTCCATTTCCCCGGCGTCACCTACCCTTGAACCCTGCAAAATCATGAAAACCGCTGCATTTCGAAGATTGGTGTCCACTCAAGCGGGTTGAATGACGACATCAACGCGTTCCGCCAAGTCCCTCTTCCACTCAACCGATTCATCATGGCTTCCTCTTTTCTTCCCAAACCATTCGCCCACCCCTACGAAATCGCCCCGAAATACGCCAAAAGTGCGGTTTACTTTTCGTGCGAGTTCGCCATCGACCAAAGTTTCAAGGTTTACTCCGGCGGCCTGGGATTCCTTGCCGGCTCCCACATGCGGGCCGCGGCGGACCTCAAGCAAAACCTCTGCGGCATCGGCATCCTGTGGACCTACGGCTACTACAACCAGGCCCGCGGCGAGGATCGCGAGCTTGCCGTGCAGTTCCGGAAAAAGGAATACGCGTTCCTCCAGGACACCGGTATCCGCTTCACCGTTCCCGTCCATGGCCACCCGGTGTGGGTCAAGGCGATGTTCCTGCCGGGTGATATTTTCGGCACGGTGCCAATGTTTTTCCTGAGCACGGATGTGGAGGAAAACGACAGCCTCTCCCGCGCCATCACCCACCGGCTTTACGATCACGACCACCTCCGCCGCATCGCCCAATACATCATCCTCGGGGCCGGCGGCGCGCGTCTGCTCGACGAACTCGGAGTGGACCCGGAAATCTGGCATCTCAACGAAGCCCACGGCCTTTCCGCCGCGTTCCACCTGTATGAAAAGCACCGCAGCGTCGAGGAGGTGAAAAAGCGCCTCGTCTTCACCACCCACACGCCGGAAGAAGCGGGGAATGAAAAACACGGCTTCGAACTGCTGCGCGATTTCTCGTTTTTCGGCGGTGTCCCGGAAGAGGAAGTCCGCGAAATCACCGGCATCACCGGCGGGGAATTCAACCACTCGCTCGCCGCGCTGCGCCTCGCCCGCATCGCCAACGGGGTTTCAAAACTCCATGGCGAGGTCTCCCGCCAGATGTGGAAGGACTATCCGAATCTCTGCGAAATCACCCACGTCACCAACGCCCAGAACAAAAAATACTGGGCGGACCACGGCCTCGAACATGCCCGGGTCGGCAAGGACATCGAGGAACTGAAACATCGCAAGCGCGAGCTCAAGGAGCGGCTGTTCCGCGTCGTCGCCGACCAAACCGGCAAGCTCTTCAAGCCGAACGTGCTCACGCTCGTCTGGGCGCGCCGCTTCGCCGGCTACAAGCGCCCGGACCTCATCGCCCGTGACATGAAGCTCTTCCGCGAGCTGCTCCAGAACAATAAATACCCGATCCAGATCATCTGGGCCGGCAAGCCTTACCCGTTCGATTACTCGGCGATCGATACCTTCAACCATCTCATCCGCCTCACCAAGGACTATCCGAACGCCACCGTGCTCGTCGGCTACGAGCTCGAGCTTTCCCGTTTCCTGAAAAACGGCTCCGATCTCTGGCTCAACAACCCGGTCGTCACCCGCGAGGCGTCCGGCACCTCGGGCATGACCGCCGCCATGAACGGTTCGGTCAACCTTTCCACCTACGACGGCTGGGTCTGCGAATTCGCCGAGGACGGGAAAAACTCCTTCATCATCCCGTCCGCCGATCCGTCGCTCAGCCATGACGACCGCGACCGCCACGATATGCTAGGTTTCTACAAGTTGATGAATGAAACCATCCTGCCCCTCTACTACGACGACCCCGCCGGCTGGAACAAAGTCGTTCTCAACTCGATGAACGACGTCGTCCCCTTCTTCGACGCGGACCGCATGGCGGACGAGTATTACAAGAAGATCTACGTCTGATCCTGACCGTGGCGGCGATCACCGGTCGCCGCTAGCCCCTTAACTCGCCAGCCTGCTGCCGGACAAGACACTCCGCGCAGTAGCCCTGACCATTTTCCGGCCCCACGAACACCAGGGCTTTCGGGCAGGGTAGTGATCGGATCTAAATCACGCTGCTCACCGAGATTCATGCGATGGATCGAGTCGCCGATGAAGGAGTCGAGACCGCTGCTGCCATCCGCCATGAACTTGCCAGGTGGAACGTGGAATCGAGTCTCACTTCAAACCTACAAAGTGGCCGGAAATTTCAAAATGTAAGGTTGACATGACATTAAAATGAGTCATGCTGGCCTTACATTTAGTCAATCAAACCTCCCACAACCATGATCACTACCGTCGACAGAAAATACCTCATCCGCACCGCCCTGTTCATGGGCGGGTATGCCTTGGTCAACATTGCCGCGATTTTCGGCGCGTTCGATGACATCAAATCGCCGGGTAGCTGGGCCTTTGCTTTAGTCGTCGCCGCGCCGGTTGCGGGGCACCTCTGGTCATTGCTGGTATGGATGCGGGACAGCGACGAGTTTGTTCGCGCCGTGGCGGCGAAGAGGTTCATCGTCGCGACGGGCTTCACAATGGCGTTGGTTTCCGCGTGGGGTTTCATGGAAATTTACGCCAAAGCCCCACGCTTTCCGCTGGTGATGGTGCTTCCCGTGCTGTGGGCTTCTTGGGGCCTTGTTTCACCCTTCATCCGCACCTCCCACTGATGAAAAACCGCCTCAAAGTTCTCCGTGCGGAGCGGAACTGGACGCAGGAAGAACTCGGCAAACGCGTCGGCGTCTCGCGGCAGGCGATCAACGCGCTGGAAACGGAAAAACACGACCCGTCGCTGGATCTCGCCTATCGGATTTCCAAGGAATTCCAAGTGCCCGTGGAGCGGATTTTCGAAAATCCACATCAAGGAGTGGTGGACTCCGATCCGCCGAGGAGCCAATGAGCCGTGACTTTCCCTCAATTCATTGTCATTCCATGGGCTTGATTGGATCGGAATTAGTGCTGCCCGGCTTGGTTTCCTCAGCCCCGCCTCACCGATCTGAGGTTGACCGTTTGGGGCGCTACCCATGATGCTGATCGCCGCTGAAATGAATACCCCATTCCCAGACTGTTCCGCTCTCCTGGCCGCACTCATCGGCGCGGACAAAGTCACCACCGCCGCCGAGATCCTCGCAGCGAACTCCGGTGACAAATGGTCCGCCAGCCACCCGCCGGACGTCGTCGTTTTCGCAGAGTCCACGGCCGATGTCTCCGCGGTTTTGAAATTCGCCAACGAAAACAAAATCCCGGTCACCACCCGCGGTGCGGGCTACGGTTATGTCGGCGGCTGCGTGCCGGTGCAGGGTGGCATCGTGCTTTCCACCGCGCGGATGGACCGGATTCTCGGCATGCATCCGGAGGACGGTGTGGCGGTCGTCCAGCCCGGCGTCATTACAAAGACTCTCCAGGAAGCGGCGCACGCGGTCGGTTGGGACTACCCGCCGGATCCGGCCTCGCGCAAGGATTGTTCCATCGGCGGCAACATCGCCACCAACGCCGGCGGCCCTCGGTGTTTGAAATACGGCGTCACCCGCAGCTACGTGTTAGGCCTGGAAGTCGTTCTCGCCAACGGCGAAATCCTCCGCACCGGCGGACGGCTCCATAAAAACAAGACCGGCTTCGACCTCGTCGGGCTGTTCACCGGATCCGAGGGAATGTTAGGCATCATCACCGAGGCCACGCTGCGGCTGATCCCGCGGCCGGCGAGCCGGGCGATGTTGGCGGCGATTTTTCCCGAGTTCGAA
The DNA here is from genome assembly GCA_963841745.1 of uncultured Verrucomicrobiae bacterium. Lineage (GTDB taxonomy): Bacteria > Verrucomicrobiota > Verrucomicrobiia > Verrucomicrobiales > Akkermansiaceae > Luteolibacter. The sequence goes on from CAWJDV010000001.1 coordinate 195,707, forward strand.
ATGGCCGCCGCCGCGGTGCAAGCCATCCTCAACGCCGGCCACCTTCCCTCCGCGCTCGAAATCACCGATTCCTTCACCCTCGCCGCTGCCAGGAAAAAACTTGGTGCCGACGTCTTTCCGCCGGGCAACGCCCATCTCATCGTCGAGATCGACGGCCGCCCGGCCGCCACACTCGCCGAGATCGAGGAACTCCATCAGCTTCTAACCGAACTCGGAGCCACCTTCATCGAGCGCGCTCCGGACGAAGCATCCTGCGAGCGGATCTGGAAACTCCGCCGCGAGTTTTCCTTCTCCCTGCGCGACACCGGGCTCACCAAGCTCAACGAGGATATCGTCGTTCCGCGCTCCAAGCTGGTCGAGCTCGTCACCTTCGCCCGCAAGTTAGAGGAGGAAACCGGCATCCCCATCGCCTGCTTCGGCCATGCGGGAGACGGCAACATCCACACCAACCTGATGGTGAAGAACTATCAGGATCCCGGAGTCCGCGCCCACGCCGATGCCGCGCTCGACCGGCTTTTCAGCTGGATTCTGGAAAATGACGGAGCCATCACCGGCGAGCACGGAGTGGGTATCGCCAAGAAGCCGTGGATCCGCCAGGCGCTTGGCGAAGTCTCATTCACGACCCACCGCGAGCTGAAAAAAGCCCTCGATCCGAAGGGCATTCTCAATCCCGGGAAGTTCCTGGACTGATAGACAAGGAGGAAGTTCTCATGGTGTTTGTGACTTCCTCCTTTGGAGGAGTGAACCCGTCGGGGTATGCCGTTTGCAACGTTAGCCTGCAAATTGCACGGATGCGAAAAATCCGCTTTCCCGCTCAACTTTGGAGTATTGTTTTAAGATTGAATCGATGCGCGGCCGAACGCGTCTCGTCAATGCGGCCCACACGCGGCCGACACATTATGAATCCTAACTACAAATCCATTTTAGGCGCCTTCAGCGCCCTGATGATGACCGGAGCCACCCTGCTCCCCACGGGGGCGATCGCCCAGGAGGCCGGGGCTGAAAACGTGCAGGTCCTCACCCGCGGCCCGGTCCACGAGGCGTTTGCCGAGTCGATCAACTACGAACCGCAACCCGGGTTGATCATTTCCACCCGGGTGCCCGATCCGATCGAAGAGCTGCCGCCCGACCAACGACCGGACGGCGACAATGTGACTTGGATTTCCGGCTACTGGGCGTGGGACGAGGACCAGAACGACTTCATCTGGATCAGCGGCGTCTGGCGCAACCTGCCGCCCGGCCGCCAATGGGTGCCAGGCTACTGGAATGGTATTGAGGATGAAAAATACCAATGGACCGCCGGCTATTGGGCGGACGCCACCACCGAGGAGGTTTCCTATGTTTCCACCGCTCCGCCGCGCAGCGTGGATGCCGGGCCGAACGTGGAGGCTCCCTCGTCCGACCATAGCTGGATTCCCGGCAATTGGTCCTGGGTGGACACCCGCTACGCCTGGAGACCGGGATACTGGGTGCCGCTGCGGACGGACTGGACCTGGGTGCCGTCGCGCTATTGCTGGACACGCCGTGGTTACGTCTACGTGGATGGCTATTGGGACTACGCGGTGGCAAGACGCGGAGTGCTCTTCGCTCCGGTGCATTTCCGCGAGCGGGTTTATGCCGAGCCTAACTACTCTTACACTCCTTTGATCGTGGTCGCCTTGAACGTGTTTTCAAACCACCTGTTTGTGCGGCCACGCTATGGCCAATACTACTTCGGGGATTATTACGCCCCGCGCTATCAGAACAGCGGATATTACACCTCCCGCTCATGGGGCACCAGCCGCGGTGGCTATGACCCGATCTATGCCTACGACCGCTGGGAAAACCGCAATGACCGCGGATGGGACCGCCGCAGGCAGGATGATTACAATTATTTCCGGGACAATGAGGATGCCCGTCCGCCACGCACTTGGGCGGCGATGAGGGACTATCGTCCGGACCGCTTCAACGACGGCCGCAACCGCACTTATGCCTCGCCGCTGTCGACATTCATCCAAGAGCCGAACCGCGCGCAAAGCTTCCGTTCGATCGACCAGGGAGCCCGCCAGCAGTTCGTCTCGCAGAATCAGGAGATGAGAAAATTCAGCCAGGAACGCAGGCAGATCGAGTCCCGCGAGGTCGCTGCGGTAGCGGAAGAACGCGGTAAGGGATCCGCGGTTCGTGAGAAAACCCGGCGTTCCCCGATCATCGGTCGCGAAGCGGACCGGTTTTCAGCGAAAGAAGCACCGCCCAAACGCCCTGAGGCGCGCGGAACCAAAATCGAGTCGCGTCCCGTCGGTCGGGAAACACCGCAGGCGAATGCGGACCGTGCGCAGGACATGCGCAAATCCGACAAGCGCCAGGAACCCGGCGTGGATCCAAAGGGAGAGCGGGGATCCGCCGAGACTAGACCCGGCCGAGGCGAAGAAGGGAACCCCACAACGCCCGGGTCGCGATGCGGTCCCTTCGAAAAAGGAAATGCCGGATCGACAGAGCCCAGCAGCGTGATGAAGAGCGGAACAAGCCGCAAGGGCAGCCGACACCGGCGCGCCAAGGCAAAGAGTCCGAGGTAAAACCGACCGAGCGCAAGGCCCAGGAAATGCCGCCACGTGAAGAGCGCTCGAAACCCTCGGCCCAACCGAGTCCGGAGCGCAAGCCCCAGACCGAGACGAAGCCGGATCGCCAGCCGAAACAAGCCGCTCCACAGCCGACCCAGCAACGCAAAGTTCAGGAAGCTCCAAAACGGGAGGTGAAACCAAAGCCCAACCGCCTCAACAGCGGCAACCGAAACAAGCCGCTCCACAACCGACCCCGCAACGCAAAGCGCAGGAGGCTCCCAAGCGGGAGGCTCAACCACAGCCACAACAACGCCAGCCGAAACAAGCTGCCCCACAGCCAGCTCCACAGCGCAAAGCTCAGGAGGCTCCGAAACGTGAAGCGCAACCACAGCCACAACAACGCCAGCAGAAACAAGCCGCTCCGCAGCCAGCTCCACAGCGCAAAGCGCAGGAGGCTCCGAAACGGGAAGCGCGACCGCAGCCGCACACAACGCCAGCCGAAACAAGCTGCGCCGCAACCCGCCCAGCAGCCACAACGGCAGGCACGGCCGCAGCCGCAAGCCCAGCCGCCTCGACAACAAGCCGCGCCTCAGACGAGGGCGACGCCGGAGCAAAAGGGCGATAAGTCCGAGGAGGAAAAGAAGAAGAAGCGCTAATGCCCCATCAGATCGGTCATCCGATCCACCGTTCAAGACCGCGCAAGGCCAAGCCTTGCGCGGTTTTTGGTTTTGATTCCATCGCGAGCGTCAAGGAGTCGCCGACTGCTGCCGCTTCATGCCAGGTGGCATCCAATCTTTCTGGAATGGCTGGATGACCGGCTCCGCGGGGGCCTTCGCCACCGGCGAGGTGGCTGCCGGGGGAGTGATTCCCTTGGAGAGCTCCGAAATTTTTTGCAGCACCTGCTTTTCTCCGGGAAAGCCAACAAATCGATCCACCTCCCGGCCGTTCTTGAAAATCCGAACGTCCGGAATGCCGCTGACCCCTTGTGCCGCAGCGAGGTCGGGCACCTGGTCCACGTTCACTTTTCCCAAATACACGACGCCCGGATGTGCCTCGGCGGCTTTTTCCAAGACCGGGCCGAGCATCCGGCAGGGACCGCACCAGTCGGCGTGGAAATCGACGATGACCAGCGCGTCCTTCCGTGAAGTGAACCCGGCGAACTCTGCGGATGTGATGTTGGAAATCTGATTCTGACTGAAAGTTCCCTGCACGGACGGCCCTTCGGACTTGGTGCTCTCCTTTTTCTCAAGGGCTCCCGCCACCACCTTCAGTTTGTCGCAGCTGGCCACACTGAACACGACGGGCAAAAGGCCCAACCCCAGCACGCTTCGATGGAACCTTGTCAACATGCTGTGACGTTACATATTTTTAATGAGCAGACAATCCGGAAGTTTTTAAGAAAAGGATACCTTTGAAATAAAGATTTGTAAAATTTACCTGATTCTTGTAGGTCTTTCATTATCTTCCCCATGAAAGCACCCATTTTCACCACATTCTTGCTGTGCTTTGGCTTATCGCCATCGCTGACGGCTCAAAATTTTATCGAAGCGTCCAGTCCCGCACCTGAAGCAGGCTGCCCGGTCGTGGAAGCTTCCGGCGTGGTGCGTGAAGTGCCGGTCATCAAGGTCCAAGCCGCAGCCTCCGAAGCTCCTGCGGTTTACGCCGCGCAGGATACGATCACCTTGGAGCCACGGATGGCGACCCGCGAAGGGGTGGATTCAGTGGTCGATCTCTCGGTGCTGAAAAATGCGTCGCCCTTCCGCAACATCGCCGCCGGTCGCCCGGTCACGGCCACGGAGGCCGAGACAAATGGAATCAAACAAGACTTGGCCCTGATTTCCGCCACCTACCGCATGGCTGGCAGGCGGGAGTCCGATTGCGAGAACCTCGCCCTTTCGGTCGAGCAACGCGTCAAGCTGGACAGCTCGGATGTGCTTGAAATCGTCGAACGCGAAATGAAATCCAACCCCGGATGCGCGTGCGAGATCGTCAAGGCGGCGATCAAGGCGGCGGATGCCGATACCGCCCTGGTGGTGGCCATCGTGGAAATGGCGATTACCACGTCTCCAGAATCGATGCGGGTGGCGAGCCAATGCGCCATCGCCAGTGCGCCGGAATCCCTGGCCGAGGTGCAGGCGCTGCTAAGCCGCTACGATGCGAACGCCGGAGAAAGTGGCGAAAGCGCGAAAAGTGCGAAGAGCGCCAAAGGAGCGAAAGCCGTCGTCGCCTCCGCGGAAATGACGGACCCCGTCGCCGCGATGCCGAATCCGCTGGATTTCCCGGGCGTGGGACCGGTCGGATCCGCCCCTGGTGGTCAACCCCATTTCAATCCGATCCCGCCGGTTGTGATCACTCCGCCGGTCACCGAGGTGAGTCCTTGATTTTCCCTCACAGGCAGATCCTGCGGAACAGGACGTCGAGCGGAAGCTGCATGCCGATGTAGAAATCGCCGAACTCGCCGTAGCGGGCGGTGACTTCGTCGAAACGCATTTCATAGACGATCGACTTGATGTCGATGGTGTCCTTGGCGAGCAGCGTGACGCCCCACTCGAATTCATCGAGCCCGGTGGATCCGGTGATGAGCTGGAGGATCCTGCCGGAATAGGTGCGGCCGACCTTGGCATGACCGGCCATGAGCTTTTTGCGTGCCTCGAAATCGAGGGCATACCAGTTGTCCCCGCCGTTGCGACGCTTGGACATCGGATAGAAACAAATCACCGGCCAATCGGGCAGAACCGGATAGAGACGGTGTTTCAGGTAGTGCGCCATCCGCTCGTCGAAGGCCTTGAGCCCGGCTTCGAATTCGGGTGATCCTTCCGCGAGCCCTTCTTCGGCGATCAAGGTGTCCGCGCGCGTACTGCTCGCGGGTGGTGGTGTATTCCGAGCTTTCGGTCTGCGAGAGGTAGGAATACGTCGGGCTGAGGATCTCCGGGCCGAGCGAGAGGCTGAGTTGTTTTTCAAACATGTTCGCCACCTGCAGGTCGGGCGTGAGCAGCATGAACCCGATGTCCGCCTTGGGCGTGGCCACGGAGAAAATCAGCAGGTGGGTGTCCGGCGTGGCGCGGATTTCCTGGACGAGTTCGGTGAGGCGGGTCTTGGACTGGCGTTGTTCGTCGTCGCTGTAGAGCGCCCATTGCGCGTGATCGACATGATAGAAAAGGTGCATGACGTGCCAGCCTTCCCGGGGCACGAGTGGAGTGACTTCTTGATTGGACATGGAGTTGGGATTCAGCGGCGATCGGTGGAAATATCGATTTCGAAGAGTTTTTTGAATTCGGCGTTGGCTGCCGTTTCCGACGGGCCTTCGAGCACCTGGATCATCCACGGCTTGCTCTGGCCGGTGCGGTAGGCGGCGTGCATGCCGAGATCCTCGAAGCCGGCGGTGGCCGCGATCTGGAGCGGGGCTCCGGGCTTGATCGTGCGGGTCACGGCATCGCCCATGACCCGGCCTTCCTCGTCGCGGAAAAACACCCGGACGGCGGCCGGGCCGCCGCTGGCGTTGAGCGTGACCACGGGGAGCAGCTGGGTGCCGCGGCGGAAGGTCTCGGCGTTTTCCCCCTCGCTGACGGGAGCCCGCCAGAAGGTCTCGGCGGAAAGAATCGTGACATGGCTGCCCTTGACCGGGAAATCCCCTGCTTTCAGCCGCTCCGCTCCGGACGGCAGCCGATGGATGGAATTGAAAAACACCACACCCCCACCCACCAGCAGAATGGCGCAAAGCGCAGCCAGCCCGATCCACTCCAGCGTGGAAAGCCCCAGCCGCGGGACGAGGGAAACCGGTGTGGCAGTGGCGGGCGTGGTCGGCGAAAACTCGTCGGATTCCTCCTCTGGCGGGATGGATTCCACGATGTCCTCCTCGGCAACCGCTTCTTCCGCCACAGCCGGTGCAGCGATCAAGCTCGGGTGAATCGACAAGGCGGGTGGTTCGTTTTCACCCCATTGGTCGGGATCATCGAGGTCATCGAAATCATTTCCGGGCTCTGACTGACCGGCCGTGGAACCGGTCCGGACTTTCGGCGGCTCCTTGCCGATGTCCACTCGGATGCTGTTTTTACCGGTCGCAGGCTTCGCGGGAGATGGTTCCAGCGGATCAAGCGGTTCCCGCGGCTTTTTCTTCCGGCTTTCGCGCGGTTCCGGGATGCTTGAGGATACTGGCGGAGACAATGGCTTCGGGGTTTCCTCCTCCGCCGGGTCGAGGTCATCGAAAGCCCACAGATCGAGCTCCGTGGTATCCTTGACGAGGTCGCCCAGATTCGGACGACTTCTCGGAGGAAGGGACGATCCCCCTGAGGATGAAGGTGGCTTGGGTGTCATGATGCGCAGCTTGCGGAGTTTTAGTCAGCGGACTCCGACTTGACCAGTGCGAAAGCCGGTGTCGGAGCTCACGCAGAATCCGACGCCTCCGGCGTGCGATGGACATTACGGGGTTCGTTCTTGCAGGAAGTGGAATTTAGACCTGATTTCCCTTCCGGTCCATCAAGACCTAGTTGCGGCAGCGCCCGTGAGAACCGCGAGCATCGGAGCTGAATGCCGTTTCTCGAAATTTCCTATTGCATCGCCTGCCCGGCAGAGGCATCCAAGGGCCTGTAATTCCCTTTATTTACCATGGCTGATCGCGAAGACAAAAATGTGGAAAACGTAACCGGCAAGTTCTACGTGGACAGCCAGTGCATCGACTGTGATCTCTGCCGCGAGACTGCTCCGGCGAACTTCACCCGCGCCGAGGACGAAGGTTACTCCTACGTTTTCAAACAACCCGAAAACGCCGAGGAGCTCGCCCAGTGCCGCGAAGCCATGGAAGGTTGCCCGGTCGAGGCCATCGGCGACGACGGCGACGCCTAAGCGCCTCGACACCATGAAAAAACCGCCGCGTGCCAGCAGCATCCGCAAGGAAATCCTGCAGGAGTGGCGCGGTGCCGAAGAGCCCGCGGATCTCAGCGCCGGCATCCATCTGGCGGAAAAATTCGTGGCCGCCATCCTGCGCGCCGCCGGTGCCGAAGACGGACTGCACGAAGACCAGGTCCGCGCGACCTGGAAGGAACTCGCCGGCGACTTCATCGCCCGCAACACCGAACCACTCTCCGTGAAAGGCGGAAATCTCGTGCTTCGCGTCACCCAGCCGGCACTCCGCTTCCAACTGGAGCAAATGAAGCCCATGTTGCTTTCCCGCATCCGCAGCCAACTCGGCGAAGGCCGCATCAAATCCATCAAGTTCCAGCTTGGGTAAAACTGAAATGCTGAGACGCTGAAACTCTGAAATTTCAGCCTCTCCCTTTCAGCTCGTTTCAGCGTTTCAGTTTCTCAGCATTTACTCCCCATGTTTCGCAACCTCATTTTCGACTGGTCCGGCACGCTTGTGGACGACCTCGGCCCGGTCATCGAGGCGACCAACGCGGTGCTCGCGAAATACGAAATCGCCGCGCTCGACCGCGAGGGATTCCGCCGTGCGTTCCGCCTGCCTTACCGGGAGTTTTACGCCGAGCAACTGCCGGACATCCCGCTCGAAGAACTGGAAGCCCATTTCCGCCCGGCCTTCGACGCCGCCGTCACCCCGGTCACCGTGCTGCCCCACGCCCGCGAAAAGCTCGAATGGTGCACCGCTCTCGGCATCCGCACGTTTGTCCTCACCTCCATGGACACGCTCGCCTTCGAGCGCCAGATGGACGACTTCGGACTCCGCCACCATTTCGAAGCCACCTACTCCGGCGTGCTCGACAAGCGCGAGATCATCCACCGCATCCTCGAAACCCACGGCCTCAACCCCGCCGAAACCGCCTTCGTCGGCGACATGACCCACGACGTGGAAACCGCCCGTCACGGCGGGATTTCCTCCATCGCCGTGCTCACCGGCTACAACCACGCGGAAATCCTCGCCGCGGTCAGGCCCGACATCACCGTGCCCGACCTCGGCGTCCTGCGCGGCTTGCTCGACCGCCGCCGCAGCGTTTCGCGGCCCATCGCCACTGTCGGCGCGCTGATCCACGATGGAAACGGCCACGTCCTGATGGTCCGCACCCACAAATGGGGCGACCGCTGGGGCATCCCCGGCGGAAAAATCGAGCGCGGCGAATCCTCCACCGCCGCGCTGGAGCGCGAAATCCTCGAGGAAACCGGCCTCGCCCTCCGCGACATCGAGTTCGCGCTCGTCCAGGACTGCATCGACTCGCCCGAGTTCATGCGACCCGAACATTTCCTCCTGCTCAACTACGTCGCCCGCGCCACCACCACCGCCGTCACCCTCAACGACGAGGCCGAGGAATTCCGCTGGCTCACCCCGGCCGACGCGCTCGCCCTTCATCTCAACCAACCCACGCGCTTCCTGCTGATGGAAGTCCTGGAACGCAATCTCCTCCCCGCCGTGATATAGGGCATTCCTGCCTGTTCTTCCTGCATCTGCCATGGACACCATCGAGATCCGCCGCCTCCGCGTCAGCAGCCACATCGGCGTGCCCGAGGAAGAACGCGCCGAATCCCAAACGCTGCTTGTTACCCTCCGCATGACGCCGTCCCAGGGCTTCGACGGACTCGCCGACGAAATCTCCCGCACCATCGATTACTATCAAGTCTCGCTGGAAATCCAGTCCCTCGCCGCCGCTCGCCCGCGCCACCTCATCGAGACCCTGGCCACCGACATCGCCGATCATTTGCTGGGAAACCATCCGCTCACCCACGTCGCCATTTCCATCGAGAAACACATTCTGCCAGACACGGAATGCGTCGCCGTGCATCTTGAGCGCGGGCGTTGATCGGGACTGCTAGAAGTGGAATGACAGCCGCCTGCTTGGTTGCCATGGGGCGACAAGGGGGCGGAAGGAAATTTGACGATTCCGCTTGTCACCGTGCCATCTGTATTACTACAAATAATACAGTTGCATGTTGCCATTCCTGATCACCCTCCAGTTGGGCGAGCCGATCTACGAGCAAATCGTCAGGGCGGTGAAAAAAGCCATCGCCACCGGCCAGCTCCAGCCGGGCGCAGCAAATGCCGTCCGTCCGCGTCATCAGCCGCGAGCTTGGCGTGAATCCGAACACGGTCCAGAAAGCCATCGGCCGCCTCACCGATGAAGGCGTGCTCGCCAGCCATCCCGGCCAGGGAAGTTTCGTCGCCGACCGCCGGCCATCGCTCCGCTCGCAGCAGCTCAAGGCGCTCCAGCCGCTCATCGAGCAACTCCTCATCGAAGCCGCCCACCACGGGCTCAGCGAAGCCGCCCTCCTCGAACTCATCCAAAAACACAGCCAGCACATTCATGGAAACGATCATTGAAACCCAAGGGCTCACCAAGAGTTACCGCTGGAAGGAAGCCGTCCATCAGCTCGACATCCGCCTCACCGCCGGCCGCGCCTGCGCGTTCCTCGGCCGCAACGGCGCGGGCAAGACCACCACCATCAAGATGCTCGCCGGCCTGATCCGCCCGACCTCCGGCAAGGCATCCCTCTTCGGCCGTGATTCGCAATCGCTGCGGCCCGAAGACTGGCAGAAAACCGGCTACGTCTCCGAAAACCAGGAACTCTACGACTGGATGACCGGCGAGCAGCTCATCGCCTTCACCGCCAAACTCTATCCGTCATGGGACCGCGAGTTCGAAAAATACCTCATCGAAAAACTCGACCTCCCGCTAAAGCGCCGCATCTCCCGCTGCTCGCGCGGCGAGAAGGTGAAACTCGCGCTGCTGCTCGCCATGGCCTTCCGCCCGCGCCTGCTCATCCTCGACGAACCCTTCGCCGGTCTCGATCCGCTCGTCCGCGCCGAGTTCCTCGACAGCGTGTTGGAAATCACCCGCCAGAACGACTGGTCCATCTTCTTCTCCACCCACGACATCGACGACGTGGAAAAACTCGCCGACGACATCATCATCATCGACGAAGGCCGCCTCCAGGTTTCCGAATCGCTCGACTCGCTGCAAGAGCGCTTCCGCCGCGTGGACATCATCGGCAACCATCCGCCGGTGCCTGATAGCCCGCAAATCCTCGGCCTCACTCGCGAGGAAAACCACAGCCGCTTCGTCCACACCGGCTTCGATGGGAAAACCGAAGCCGAGCTGAAATCCCACTTCCCGGACGCGGACATCACCACTCGCCACCATGTCCCTCAAAGACATCTTCCTCGCCCTCGCCAAGAAATTCCAACGGAGCAACCGCCGCGCATGAACCTGGTTCTCCACTTTTTCCGCAAGGATCTCCGCGTGAACCGCTGGCCATTGCTGTTCCTCGTCATCTGGGCGTTGGGAATCATGCTTTGGTATTCGCTGCTGCCGACGGAAAAGCGGCTGTACCATATCGGAGTGCTTTCGCTTTGGCGCTACTTCATCTGGCTCATGTGCTTCCTGATCATCGGTGCCCAGACCCAGCGGGACGCCCCCTTTCGCGAGGGAGCCTTTTTCAGAACCCGACCCGTGTCGCTAGCCACCGTACTCCGGTCAAAAGGATTGTATGCGCTCCTGATCGTCGCGCTGTCTGCGACGATCACCAGCGTTTCATTACTCATGCTCGGGCTGAAACCCGGCGTGCTGGATTTCCTGCTGATCTTCGCCGAAGAACTGCTCGTCCTCTCAGCACTCGGCGCGGTCAGCATGGCACTGGCCATCCGCCAGGAGTCCGCAGGGAAATATTTTACCAGCGTCGCGGTCTGGGGCGGTAGCCTGCTTCTGGGGTGGATTGTCTGCTCCTGGTTCAAAGACTGGTATTACACTTTAAACGAAAAGCCGGAATGGAACTACGATGTGGCCTATCTGGACCTGAGCCGCTTGCTCATGACGCACCTTGTCGCACTGGCGGGCGCGGTGACGGGAATTCTGCTCTTCGCTCGCAGCGGTCGCCGCGAAACGATCTCAAGAACACTTGCGCTCACCGCCATCTGTTCCGTCGCGGCTTGGTCGATTTGGCCGGTGAATTTCGTGAAAGCCTTCGTTCCGGCACCCCGGGAAGCTCCGGAAAACGAGTGGCCGGATCCGTCGAAGCTGAAGTTCGCTTTTGAAGCGCAGCGCAGCGGACGCGACGGGAAGTCCATCTTCACTTTTAGCGACGGCGAAGACAACAACGGCCGATACCGGCGGGTGCAGGCCTATTCCCGCCTTACGGGGCTCACCGACAGTTGGAGGGCCGCCCATCACAACAGCTATCAATCCCTGCTGACTCTCTCGAACGGAAACACCTTTTCCAAAACCAGCAAGGCGTGGGCGGGCCTCGAGCCGGAGGTGATTCTGCCGCAACTTGGAATTCCAAACGCCATCGTCGAAGCTGATAAACAGCCCTATCAGTTTGAACTTGTGAAATTCAACCTTCAGGAAGCCGCGGGGGCGATGGCCGGAGCCAGGCTGCAGGGGGCGGTCCGGATCCACTTCAAGCGGCCCTTGCTGTTGGGCAGGATCCCCCTTGAAAAGGGCGCTTCAATATGGATCGAAGGTCGCTTGATCACCATCACCCAAGTCGGGAATTCCGGAGACGAGATCGAGTGCGGCTTCTCGGTGCAAACCCACATGGTCAAGTTGCGGGGAGGTTGGCAGAAAATTTGGACCGATCGATTCAATTACGTCGTCATCAATGCGGAGCGGCGGGAGTTTCTATCGAAACAAGGCAGCAGCGAGAGAAACCCCCAGGCAGGACATTATTCTCTTCAGTCGCACGATTTCTCGGGGCTGATTTGGAACGAACGGCACGACAAGATGCTCATCCCGCCGGACTGGCTCGCAGGCGCCGAGTTTCTGATCATCGGCGAGGAAAACGGCGGCAGCTTTTCCCAGGAATACGATTTCCCGAACATCAACCTGGGCTCCGACCGATGAACACCCTGCTCCATCTCTGCAAAAAGGACTTCACCTTCGCTAAGCCGTGGATTCTTGGAACCTGGTTCGCACTCGCCATCAGCAACGTCCTGCCGTGGATCAGCCCGGAAGGGAAGGCAGGCGAGCTTTTCATGATGATCCGTCTGCTCGCTCCGGCGGTGATGGTGTTCCTAGCAAGCACGCAGATCATCCATTGCGACTCCTTCGTCGGCACCTCGGGCTTCATGGGCACGCGGCCGGTGCGGGCCGCCACGCTTTTGCGAAACAAGCTGGTTCTCATCGCCTTCGTTCTCGTCCTGCCGGCGGTGGGATTCGCGTTGTTGCACGCGGCGTGCATGCGGGTGAACCTTTCCGCTTTGGAGTGGCTGCTGCTGTTCATCGAAAACTGGCTGTATTTCTCGCTCATCGCCGGAGCAGCGGTGGCGTATGCCGTGATCAGCCGTAACGTCGGCATCATGGTGATTCTCATTATCGCGACACCTTTCCTGTTTCTGATGTTGCTGGCCCTGTTCAATCTGAACTGGCCGTTCGGGAACTCTCTCGAAAACCAGCACTTGAAAGCTTCGTTCCAACTGGTCGCACAAGCATTTTTGTCAGTTGCGGCGGTGGCCATCGCCATGAGCTGGGTCGCTTTACGCCGGATCTGGCTAACAGCGGCGGGTTTTCTGCTGTGTGCCGCATTCCTGGTCGCTCCGGGTGTGTTCTGGAAATGGAACTTTGTCGATAACCTGAGCAAAGACGTCTCACCGCAGGATATCGTTTCTGACAGCCCAAGCATCGAGTGGGCCGGTGCGGCAACATTCAGTCTACACAGTATGATTGACGACACTCCCTACTGGCAAGTAAGTCGGCCAGGCCGGGTGGCGGGGCCAGGAAAAGACTGGACGGGCAGACTGATTAGTTTCAAGTCCGAGGCGCACTTCAGGGATGGAAATGTCATGAAGAGCGAGCGCGACACGAGCATTGATTTATCCGGCGATGTATCATTGGTCATTCTTCCGGAGTTGGGCATCGATCTTACAGGGAAGCAATTCAGCCGGGTGAGCGGGAGTTCCCTCACGTGGACGGTTTTCGTGTTTGAAAAAAGCCGAATCCAAAAATTGTCAGACCATCGGGCCACCATCCGAGGAACTGGCACGTTCCAGCTTGATCAACCGTTCATCCTCGCGGAAGTGCCCGCACAAGTCGGTGCCTCGGTGGTTAGCGGTCGAACTCGCTATCGGATCGACCACGTCAGTATCGCTGAAACGCAAATCAGCATTGAACTCAGCGGCCGAGGAGTGCCATTGACCACCTTTGGAGACAGGGCGAAGAGACTGTATGAAACCAAATTCCTTCTCGTAAATCCGGACACCCAGGAATTTGCCACCGTTTCTAATTCTGCCGGATTTAGCCGCGCGGGTGGAGAATGGGAGACCATCAGGAAGACGTTTTCGATCAATCAGCAACTTGACTCAGCTCCCAGAGCGCATGCTGAAAAATTCCTCAAAGGCGCACGCCTCTACATCCTCGGCACCCGATATGGTGGGAGCATTGAATTGCCCTTCGAGATCCCGGAAATGCTGCTGGAGGAAAAGCGCTGAATCTTCACGGATCCATGAAGAAAAACACGCACCGCTGGTTTCTCGTTTCACTCGCCCATCCCGCGCTTTCGGCGCTGGGTCTCATCCTTGGCAGCACTTTTTCAGGAGTGATGGGATACGCGCCCGCATTGTTGGCATTTGTCGCAAACCTTCCGGGCATCTTCCTGATCAAGACGGTCTACCACTCGACGCCTCCGGAGCCAGTATCGACTAAGGTTTACTTTTGTTTCTCGATGATCGCCATCACCTGGTTGTTGGTCGTGGTCCCGGCCTGCTACCTGACCTCGCGGTTTTTGTCGAATCGTGCGGCAAGATCGCCGGGAACCGAAGGATGATGCTGCTAACCGTCGCGCCGTAAAAAATTCTACTGCAAAATCCCGCTGGAGGAAAAACCCGCAAAGGCCTATTCCCACTCCGACATGGAGCCCTTCAAAAACGCATTTTCCCATCCGAATGCCCGCCGGATCGCGGAGGCATTGAAACGCGCGCACCCGGCGTTTTCGCTACCGCGATTCAGCAAAGGACTGGAAGCGGCGTTGGAGCCCTTGGAACTGAAACAGCGCATGCACCTCATCGCCGACCGCGTCGAAGCCGGCCTGCCCGCGCATCCGCCGGAGCTGTTTTCCATCCTCGCGGAAACCCTCGCCACCGACGAATCGGACACCCGCGGCCTACGCGGCTTCCTCGTCTGGCCGCTCACCGAAATCGTGGCCCGCCGGGTCTCGGAACAGGAACACTTCGCCGAAGCGATGCAGTTATTTAGCAAAATGACGAATTGTTTCACCGCGGAGTTTGCGATCCGGCCGTTTTTGCGGGTGCACCGGGAGCGGACTCTGGAGCAACTGCACGCGTGGTGCGATCATCCGGACGAGCATGTGCGGCGGCTGGTCTCGGAAGGCAGCCGGCCGTTGCTGCCGTGGGGTGGAAATCTGCCGGAGCTGCTGGAGTCACCTCATCCGACGTTGAAGCTGCTGGAAAAACTCCACCGCGATCCGAGCGACTACGTGCGGCTCTCGGTCTCGAATCATCTCAACGATTTCAGCAAACACCACCCGGAGCTCGTTATTGAGACGCTCGCCCGCTGGCAAAAGGCGAACCCGGACGACCCGCGACTGGCGAAACTCGCCCGCCACGCCTGTCGCACGCTGTTGAAAAGCGGCCATCCCGGCGCGTTGGAATTCCACGGCTACGGCTCGGCCAAGGCGCTGGAAATTGAGATTTTCGAGCTGGGGAAAAAATCCGTCACGCTCGGCGGCCATCTGGAATACCGGCTTGTCGTGCGCAATTCGTCGCGCCGTCCGCTGCGTGTGATGTTCGACTACGCGATCCTCCACCGCAAAGCGAACGGCACGCTCAGTCCCAAGGTTTTCAAAGGTCGCACCCGCGAGTTGGCGGCGGGCGAGCGGTGGGAAATCACCGGCCGGCACTCGGTGAAGCCGATTACGACGCGGGTTTACCACGCGGGAATCCACGGGTTCGAGCCTCGGTTGAACGGGCGGGTATTTCCGGCACTGGAGTTCATGCTGAAGCGATGAGGTCCGGGCTTGCTCATCCGCTCCCGAGCCGCCATTTCCAGCGGCATGAATTTCGCGGCGGTTTTATTCGATTTCGATGGAGTGTTGGTGGACACGGAGTGGGCGATCTATCAGGCGTGGCTGCGGACCTTCCAGGCGCATGGTCACGATCTGCCGCTGGAGGTTTACACGCGGTGCATCGGCTCGGATTTCGCCACCTGGTCGCCGAAGACCCACTTGGAAGATCTCTCCGGGCTGGCCTTCGATTGGCATGATCTGGATGCGAAGCGCCAGGACGCAATCATGGCGGAGTTGGCCGGCGAGGGGACGATGCCGGGGGTGATTCGGTTGTTGGAAAACCTCGCGGCGTGTGACATCCGGCGGGCGGTGGTTTCCAGCTCGTCGCATCATTGGGTGGACGGATGGTTGGAGAAACTCGATTTCGGCGGTCATTTCGAATCGGTCGTCTGCCGCGGAGACGCGCCGCAGATCAAGCCGGCACCGGATCTCTATCTGGAAGCGGCGAAGCGGCTGAGGCTGGAACCGGCGGATTGTCTGGTAATCGAGGATTCGCTCAACGGCATGCAGGCGGCGAAGGCGGCGGGGATGAACGTGTGGATCGTGCCGAACCGGGTGACTGCCGGGTTGGATTTCTCGGCGGCGGACCGGGTTTTAACGTCGCTGGTCGCACTGAATACCGAATTTGATTAAATTTAAGTTTTTTCATAAAATTTGGAAATCATGAACTTCAATTGCGATTGGAGTAGGGATGACACGCTTCACCAACATCGCCCAATCCCACTCAGACCAAGCTCCGGGGGGAGCTCGGATGGGATCGGCCACGATGAACAGGCTGTCGTCACCAAGCGAAACCACGACTCGGGAAATCGAATCGGTTCGGCGGACGCTGCCAAATCAGGCCGGGGGGCCTGAGCGCAGCTTCCGAGTGAGCCGCACCGCCCACAGTCGCTCGCTGCAAAACGGAAAGACCGTCACCTGCCGGGGGGCAGGCCGGTCCGCCCGTATCCCTTTCCTCACCCTCTCATTGGTAATTGCTGTGAATGAAATGCGGACGCCGGGGGGCATCCAGGTTTCGGACACTTTGTTGTGCTAGTAGGTCCCTATACCTAATCAGGCCGAAATTCGCTATCTCCGGGGGGAAGTAGCCGAATTTCGGCCTGAATGCTTTTTGAGTGGGTCCAAACTCGGCACTTCCGCACGGCGCGTTTCGCGCTACGATCCGGACATGATGCCTCGCCGCCGATTACTTCTCTTCGCCGCATGTCTTCTCGCCACCTCCGGATGCAGTGAGAAATCCAGCACTGCGGGAAATGGCGCGGTGCTGCGGGTCGGCATGGATTTGAGCTACCCGCCGTTTGAAATGCAGGACAAGTCGGGAAATCCCGACGGCGTGGGCGTCCGGCTTGCCGAAGCACTCGCCGCAAATCTCGGCCGCCCGCTCAAGATCGTGCCGATGGAATTCTCCGGCCTCATCCCCGCGCTCAAAACCGGCAACGTCGATCTCATCCTCTCCTCGATGACCGCCACCGACGAGCGCCGCCAATCGATCGAATTTTCCAACCCCTACGCCTTCACCGGCCTCGCGCTGCTGGTGCGCAAGGACTCGGACATCCAGTCGATCGAGGATCTGAAAAAACCGGGCCGAACGGTCACCGCGAAGACGGCGACGACCGGCGAGACGTGGGCGATCAAGAATCTACCCGATGCGAAGCGCGTGGTCTTCGAGGACCAGACGGCCTGCGTGCTGGAAGTCGCGCAAGGCCGGGCGGATGCGTTCATTTACGACCAGCTCAGCATCTATCAATACGCCGAGGAGAACAAGGAGACCACCCGCGGGTTGTTGAAACCCTTCGTCGAGGAATCGTGGGCGATCGGGATCGCCAAGGGGAACGGCGCGCTGCTAGGCCAGGTAAACGCGTTTCTCGACGAGTTCCGCAAGCAGGACGGCTTCGGAAAACTCGGCGAACGTTATTTGCAGAAGGAGAAAAAATTCCTCGAAGCCGCCGGTGTCCCGTTCATCCTCCGCTAGATGACGCGCCGCCCGCTGATCGCCAATGTCCTCGTCGCCCTCGCGATTGGTGGTGCTGTTCGGCTGGTTGTGCACCACGGTGTTCGCGGTGCTTGGCACGCAAACGGATTGGTCGAAGGCGTGGGAGTATCGGGAAACGTTGTGGCGGGGATGGTTGATGACGCTGCAAATCTCCTTCGCCGCGCTGCTCGGGAGCATTTTCTTCGGGCTGTTGTTCATGCTCGGCCAGCGTTCGCCGCTGGTGGTGGTGCGCTGGACGTGCCGGGCGTTTCTCGAATTCGTGCGCGACACGCCGCTGCTGGTGCATCTGTTATTCGGTTATTTCGTGATCTTCGCGCCGCTCATCTCGCGGCCGCTGGGTGAACGGGGATTCGACGACAAGGTGATCATCGGGATCCTGCTTCTTATCCGTTTTCGAGGGCGCTTACCTCGGCGAAATCCTGCGCGGCGGCGTGGAAAGCATCCCGCGCACGCAGTGGGAATCCGCGCGGGCGGTGGGCTTCAGCCGGTTCCAGGTTTACCGCTACGTGATCTTCCCGCAGGCGCTGCGGCGCGTGCTGCCGGCGATGGCGGGATTGTTCGTCTCGCTGATCAAGGACTCGTCGCTGCTCAACGTGATCGGCGTGGCGGAGTATTTTTATAACACCAAGAACTTCATCTCCCGTTCCTACTCCGGGCTGGAAGGCTACGTGCCGCTGGCGCTCGGTTATCTCGTCCTCACCCTGCCGGTCGCGTGGTTGTCGCACTGGCTGGAAAAACGCTTCCGCCATGAAACTTGAAGTTACCGGTCTGACGAAAACCTATGGCGAAACCCGCGCCGCGGACGGGCTTTCGTTATTCGTGGAATCGTCGCGCGTGCTCGTCCTCATCGGCCCTTCCGGCGGCGGAAAAAGCACGCTGCTGCGGATGCTCGGCGGATTGGAAATTCCCGACTCGGGGACCATCGCCATCAATGGTCAGCGCCTCCTATCAGACGCCGCCGCGCTCCAGGCCTATCGCCGGAAAAACGGCTTTCTTTTCCAGCAGTTCAATCTCTTCCCCCACCTCACCGCCCGGCGGAACATTTCGCTGCCGTTGGAAAAAGTCCACGGCCACTCACCCGCTGAAGCCCTCACCATGGCGGAGCAGGCACTCGCCCGCTTCAGCCTGCTCGACCATGCGGACAAGCTCCCCGCGCAGCTATCCGGTGGCCAGCAGCAACGCGTCGGCATCGCCCGCGCCGTCGCCCGGCAACCGGAGGTTCTGTTCCTCGACGAGCCCACCTCCGCGCTCGATCCCGAAATGACGGCGGAAGTCCTGGAACTCATCCAGGAACTCGCGGAAGCCGGCCAGGATATCATTCTCAGCACCCACGAGATGGGATTCGCCCGCGCCGTGGCAGATCAGGTCGCCTTCGTAGCGATGGGACGAATCGAGGAAATTTCCCCGCCGGCAGAATTGTTCGGAACTCCCAAGTCCGCGATCTGCCAGCGCTTCCTATCGCGGGTGATGCGGTATTGAGACGACACGCACGGGTCACTAAATTTAAGAAAGGTTTACAAAATCGGCTTGCAGGATCGGGATTTTGAGGTATTCACACTTTCAATGAAATTCACTCTCCTTATGACAGTGGCCGCCGTGAGCGTGCTGTTCAGCTCCTGCAACACGATGATCGGTTTCGGCCGTGACATGCGGATGGGAGGCGAAGGCTTGGAAAAAGCCGCGCACAAAGTCTCCGGCGGCAGTGCTTCCGATTCAGGCGGTGGTGACACCTCCGGCGCCCCGGTTTATTGATCCATTCCCGACACGAAAAAGGCGTTCTCCCACCCCGGGAGAACGCCTTTTTCGTTAAAAATCAATACCCACGCCAGAAAGCGAACGCACAGATCAGCGTGGCCACCCCGTAGCCCAGACCCGCGACCGACAAAAACGTCCACCGCTTCTGATCCGCGGTCACCCACGTCACCGCATCGCGGAACAAATAGGGCATCCCCACGAAAAACATCGAAGCAGTCAGCATGGCATAGGCGAAAATCGGGACCAACAACCGCGATTGCGGATCCTTGAGAAAAGCCGCTCCCAACAGCGGCGCGGCAGCCATCAGCCCGACCAGCCCGAGCGCACGGACCGCGAGAAAATCCCGCACGCTGATGCAGACCAGCACCAGCGACACCGGCACCAGGATCCGCAGCAGGCCCTTCGCGCTGTTGAACTCGCCGAGATCCATCGCCAGCGCGCTGAGTTTTCCCATTCCCGTCGGCGCGATGAGCAGCCAGAACCACGCGAGGCCGATCCCCAATAAAATCTGACCGGACAGCGGATCGCGCGGGAATTTTTTCAGGAAATCCTGCGCTGCTTTCGGTTTCGCCAACATCAGCGCGTGCACGCCGATCAGCCAAATGGCCAGCACCAGCCCGGCGGTAAACAACGACAGGGTTTGATAGGGGTGCATTGGATCCATGCGGCCCCCGAACTACGACCCCGCGCCGGAACATTCAAGCGCCATCTCTCCCGGGCGGATTCACGGAAATTTCTCCCGATCCGCATCCCCGGTTCACAATGCCATGGCTTGATCCGCTGCATGAACCTGCGTCAACTCATCCAGCCCGATCCCGACTGGCTGGACGCGCCCACTCCGCGGCGGGTCGCATCGGTCGCGCTCACCGCCTGCGCGGGCCTGGCGATTTACGGATTCACCGTCGGCTTCTGGCGGGACCCTGTCATGGGCGCCTATGTGGCGGTGAAACTGCCATTGCTGGTTGCCCTGACCCTTGGTTGCAACGGCCTGCTCAACGGACTTCTCGGCCTGCTTCTCGGCACCGGCCTCGGCTTCCGGCAATCGCTGCTCGCGCTTCTCTCGTCCTTCGCGCTGGCAGCCTTGATCCTCGGGTCGCTCGCACCTGTTACCTTTTTCCTCGCCTGGAACGCCCCGCCGCCCAGCGCTCCCGGCGCGGCGAACGCCCACGCCACCTACCTCGTCGCCCACACCGCGCTCATCGGATTCGCCGGCATCACCGCGAATCTCCATCTCCACCGCCTTCTCGCGGTCAAAGCCCCCACCGCAGCCGCAGCCACCGCCACGTTGCTCGCATGGCTGGCCGGGAACGGTTTTCTCGGCGCGCAGTTCTCCTGGATCCTGCGGCCGTTTTTCGGAACCCCGCGGCTCAAGGTCCAGTTCCTGCGACCCGATCCGTTCGACGGAAATTTCTACGAAACCGTCTGGAATGCGACCAACCGGTTCAGCGGTGGATTCGCCCTCCCCGTGCTCTGCCTCATCCTCGTTTTCCTACTCACCCCGATTCTCCTCGCCGTCTATCGAAACCACCAAACCACCCCGAAACCATGAATCCACAAGACAATCCCGCCGCCCAACCACCACCGATCGAAGCTCCGTTGCCGGAGAAACTCGATCTCAAAACCCTCTTCGAGTCACTCCTCCGCCGACCCCAGGCGCTCATCGCACGACTGGAAGAACCCAACCACGAAGCCACCGGAAAATTCGCGGTTCTATCCATCGTTTCCTTTCTGTTATTCGGTCTGGTCCTCGGCTGCTTCGCGAAACACGAGCAACTCTGGGCCGCACCCGCCAAGGTCACCGCCGGACTTATCTTCTCCGGCCTGATCTGTTTCCCCAGCCTCTACATCTTCGCCACCCTTGCCGGCGCGCGCGTTTCGATTTCCCAACTCGCCGCCTGCCTTGCCGGTGCGCTGGCACTCGCCGGGCTGTTATTGTTAGGATTCGCCCCCGCCGTCTGGATCTTCGCGGAGTCCACCGACTCGCTCGGCTTCATGGGCGCGCTGGCCATCGGCTCGTGGATCGTCGCCGTGTCCTTCGCCCTGCGGTTCCTGAAATCCGTCGTCACCTCCACCGGAGGCAGCCAGCGCGGCCCGCTCATCATCTGGAGTGCCGTCTTCCTGCTCGTCACCCTGCAAATGACCACCTCGCTCAGACCCATCCTCGGCAAATCCAGCGTGCTGCTCACCCAGGAGAAAAAGTTCTTCGTCCAGCATTGGTTCGAAACCATGGGCACATCGCTCAAACCGGCAACCGCCACGGTGAGCCGCGAAGCTGACAGAAATTAAATCGCCATGGAACTCACCGAAGAAGATCTGGAATTCCTCGATTGGCGGTGGGAACTGCTCTGACATTCCCGGCCTTCGCCCGGCAAACAAGGAAATCGAAACAGAATTCCTTGCGCCTTCGGCGAAAAATCCCAGCAAACGTGACGATTCCGTCACAGGGTCCGCATTGCCGCGATGAACCGCCCTCACAGCATAAACGTCAAATGAATGCCGCCGATCTTTTCAAACACGAAACAGAAACCACCGACCTCGCCGCTGGTGAGATTCTCTTCAAGGAAGGCGATCACGGCGACTGCATGTTTGTCCTGTTGGAAGGTGCGATGGACGTCAGGGTGAATGGCGAAACGGTGGAACAATCCGAGCGCGGCGCGTTGCTCGGCGAGATGGCGCTCATCGACCGGTCTCCCCGCGGTGCCACGGTCATCGCCAGCGCGCCGTCCCGCCTGG
This sequence comes from uncultured Verrucomicrobiae bacterium, assembly GCA_963841745.1. Taxonomy (GTDB): domain Bacteria; phylum Verrucomicrobiota; class Verrucomicrobiia; order Verrucomicrobiales; family Akkermansiaceae; genus Luteolibacter. The sequence continues at coordinate 217,682 of CAWJDV010000001.1, forward strand.
CCCGGGTGGATGAAAGGCGTTTCAACTTCATTATCCAACAGAATCCCTTCTTTGCCAGACACGTGATGAAGGTGCTCGTCGACCGGCTCCGACACATGAACGAAGTCACCGGGAGCAGCCGCGACGCAGGGCAACGATAAAAGGAAGGGGGTTGAAAATCCTGCTTGCCCCTCATGACTGGTCATTTAGACTGGTCATGTGAAGACAATTTCCGCCACCGAGTTCAAGGCGAAGTGCCTGCAACTGCTCGATCAAGTGCAGCAGTCCGGCGAGGATCTCGTGATTTCCAAGCGTGGCCGGCCGGTCGCCCGGGTAGTCGCGGAAAAGCAACCTCAGCCATGGCTCGCTCTCCGAGGAAAAGGCCGCTATCAGAGTGACGTGCAGCAGCCCGTGCTTCCGGAATCAGAAATTGACGCGCTGAGATGACTCCGGCCCCCGTTTTGGACACGCACGTCTGGATCTGGTGGATGCTCGGCGATCCCGGACTCAGCAAAGCGGAGAGAGACGCTCTGGACGGGTTCCCGCCGGAAAACCGGCCGGTTCTGAGCGATATCTCACTCTGGGAATTCGCGACTCTCGTTGATATGGGGCGCGTGGAAATCGAAGGATCCATCACGGAATGGCTGCGAATCGCAGCATCGCCCGCGACCGTGAAAATCCAACCGATCACGCCCGCCGTGGTTGCCGAGATGAATCGTCTCCCGGCCACATTTCATCGGGATCCGGCGGACCGGTTGATCGTGGCGACCGCACGGCTTCTCAAGCTGCCGCTGGCCACCAAAGATCGGAAAATCCGCGGCTCACGCCTGGTTTCAATCTGGAAGCCATAGCCTGATCATCGCGCGATGACGGCCACATCCTTGTCCGCCAGCCAGCCCTTGAGACTCGCGCCGGGGACTTCGATGTATTGGAAATCCCCGTTCTTCGCGCCGAGCCGGACGATGCGGCCCGGGCCGGGTGTGCCGAGGGATTCGGCTTTTTCAAATGGCGAAAGCCGGACAGTCGCGCCTTCTGACAAAACGATGCCGCGGACAGTCTCGCCACGTCGCAGATAGAGTGCGGTGCCCGCGGCGGCGATGAGAAGCCCGGCCACGCTGGCGGAGATCAGAACACCGCGACGCGGCAGTTTCGTCGCGCCGGCAAGCACGGCGAGGACACCGAGAAACAGGGCGGATCCGGCTACCAGCCACGACCATTCGTTCCGGCTCAGGCGGTTGACCACGGCATCCAGCCACGGATGGAGACCGGTTTCCTCGAAGGCGGTGGCGGCCTTGCGGGCAAGCGCGAGATTGGCGAGTAGATCCGGATCGCGCGGCGTGAGCAGGCGGGCGCGCTCGTAGGCGAGAATGGCCGGGCCATATTGCTTGAGCTGCTGATAGCTGTTGCCGAGGTTGTAATAAACAGTCGCGCGCGGACCCTCGGATTCGAGGATTTTCTCGTAAGCGGCAGCGGCACCCGCGAAGTCGCCGGACCTGAACTGCTGGTTAGCATCCTCAAAAGCGGTGGCAGATCCGGACACTGATCCTAGCAGGAAACAAAACAGGCAAAGGAAGAGGTTTTTGTTCATTTCAACGTGCGGTTGGAGTGAGGGAAGCCATCGCTTCATCAAGCAAGGCACGCCATTGCGGCAGGATTTCGCCGGTAGACTGGCGGCTATATTCGTACAGGTCGGCCTCGCGGAAAAACCGGACGACCGGTGAATCCTCAGGGATGCGGGCGCTGACTTCCGCCAGAGTGATCGCCTGCGGCGGCTGGCTCCACATCGCACCTAACCGCTGCTGGATGGCAAGCCGGGCAGCGGCGAAGTAACCAGCGACATCCTTCGAAGCGGCGCATTTACCGGCAGCTTCGAGTGCCTCGCGGGTGGCGGTCTCCATCGCGGTGAGGGCGCGGCGCTTGGGATTTTCCCGGTGCTTGCGGAGGAGCGCAAGAATCCCGCCCAGCACGCAGAGACCAGCGGCGGAAACCAGGATTTGATAGAAAGCAGGTCGCGAAACCAATGGCACCAACGAAGCAACCGGTGACAGTTCCACATGCTGCCCGACGAGTCCGCTGCTCTTTTTCTCCGGCTCCTTCACCTCCGGCGCGACGACGGGTTCGGCATCCACCACGTCCGCTCCGGTGACCTGAATTTTCTTCGGCGGAGTGGCAATGGTCTTGTAGGCCTCGGCGGCAGGGTCGAAGTAACTGAACTCAAGCGCGACCTCCTGCTCCCCGCCCTTGCGCGGCACGGCGCTGAATTGAAACGTCTTGCTCCCGGAAAACGAAGCTTCATCGCCCGCCCGGAACTCGTCCTTGCCGGAATAGGTCTTCCAGGCATCCGCCGGGGTGAGTTCCGGGGCCTTCATCAGGGCGAAATTTCCCGAGCCGCCGACTTTGGCGAGAATCTGTTGGGGCTCGCCGGTTTTCCAACTATCAGGTATTTGCGATCCCTCGAATTTGAAATCGCCGACCGCGCCAGTGAATCCTGCGGGCCGTCCCTCCGTCGGAAGCGGGCGCACTTCGATCTCCTGGTCGACGGATTTCAACGTCACGTCCTTCTGGATCATCGGCGTGTTCATTTGGTCGAAGACGCTGTCGAAAAACGGATCATCGAAGGGTCCGCCCATCCGGCGGCGCGGCTGCTTCGGCGCGGCAGTGTCACGCACGGCCACCGTGGCGTTCACCGAGAGCGACGCCGGATATTTCCCCGCCTTGGTTGCGGAAATCCCGCCGAACCAGGTAACGACGAGGTAACGTTTTCCGTCCTTCATTTCCTGGGTCTGCTGTGGCTGGTTGCTCACGTTGTGCAGGGTGAATCCCTTGCCTTCCGGCTGGATGCCGCTACGCAACTGGGCGCGGGAATCCGCCGGCAGCCAGGCTCGGATGCGCACCGGCGCGATCTCACCGACATACGCGTGCTTCCGCTTGCTGTCGGCCAACTCGACGGTGAGAAATCCGAAGCGGTTCTCACCGGTATCCGCCGCTTCTTCCGGCGCGGCTTGCTGGCCGGGTGGTGTCGGCGGGATTCCTGCGGGAGGTTGCGCCGCACCCGCATCGAGAACCTTGAGCTTGAGCGGTTGGGTAGAAAGCTTGTTCCCGCCAACGGTCACCTCGATCTCCGGAATCTGATAGTCGCCCGGCACGTTGGAACCGACGGCGTAGGCGTATGTCGTGGATTCGGAGGTGACGCCGTTGAACATCTCGATCTTCTTTTGCTGCCCGCGCGGCTGCACGATGAAATTCTCAATCGCGGGGATCGTCGGCCTGGCGACCGTGCCGCCGGAAATCTTGATTTCCAGAATCGCGCCATTACCCGCCGGAACGGAATTGCGGTCAAGAGTGGCTTCGATCTCCGCCGCAGTGGCGGCGGAAAGCATCACCATGACGGATGCGAAGATCACTGCTAGATAATGGAGGGTTTTCACCATGTCTTGCCTTTGGTTGAGTTGTCAGGAGTGGCGAAGCGGGTCCGCCGGGGTTGTGGGATCGGGATGACGGTGCGCTCGTCCTGGCGCAGGGCTTCCAGCAATTGCTTGGCTTCCTCCGGCGTCATTTCCTGCTTTTGGGCGCGTTCGTTGCTCATCTCGCCTTGTTGTTTCTCACCGGATTTCTCCTCGCCCTCCTTGGAGTCCTTCGCCTCTTGCGCGGCCTTCTCCTCATCGGACTTTTCGCCCTCTTTGGAATCCTTGCCTTCCTTCGGCTCCTTGCCGTCTTTTCCATCTTCGGGCTTCTCGCCGTCCTTACCGTCCTTTTCTTCACCGGGCTTGTCACCTTCCTTGGGGTCTTTGCCTTCCTCGGGTTTCTCGCCGTCTTTGGATTCGCCTTCGTCCTTCGGCTTTTCACCGTCTTTGGAATCTTTTTGATCCTGCTGGTCCTTCGAATCTTTTGGGTCCTTGCCGTCCTTTTGATCCTTTTCGTCTTTCTTCTCCTGATCGTCCTTCGGCTCCTTGTCGTCTTTTTTGTCGTCCTGCTTCTGTTGTTTCTTCAGCTCCTCAAGCTTCTTCTCAACGAGTGCCTTGTTATAGCCCGCGTCCTCGTCCGCCGCATTCAGGGAAAGCGCGTCCTGATAGGCCTTGATCGATTCCTCCCACGACTTGATGGTCGATTCAGGATCTTTTTCCAAGGTTCCCTGACCCGTTCGATAGAGCGTGTTGCCGAGGTTGTAATAGGACCGTTGCTGCAGCGCGAGGTCCTGAGTGCGGAGCGAGGAGCGAAGCGACTCGGAGGCTTTCGCGAAATCGCCCTTGGTGTAGGCTTCCGTGCCCTCGTTGTAAATTTTCCGCGGGTCCGGGCCCGGCGCCTCGGCAGCGTGGCTATCAGTTGCGGAGAAGGCGATGAATCCCAGCGCCAGAACCGCCGTCGTTTGCGGTGCGATTTTGTGGCGACGCGCCGCAGATGGAAGGGCGCGGGGTTTTTTCGGACGGCGGCGGTCCACGATGAAGAACTCCAACAGCAGCAGGAGGATCGCGGCTCCCAGCGGCCACTCGAAGCGCTCCAGCGGGATGCGCTCCATCCGCTGGTCGTGCTCGCTCTTGGGGACCAGCCGGAGCTTCTCCTGATAGATCGTATTCAAGCCCTCGGCTCCGCGGCCAAGCGGGACGTAAAGCGCGTCAGTGACCTCGGCGATCTGCTTCAGAGTGGATTCATCCAGCGTGGTCGTCACCACTTTCCCGGATTCATCGCGGACGAAATCCTTGCGGCCGTTTCCAAGCGGAATGGGAATCGTCGAGCCCTCGGGACTGCCGACGCCGACGGTGTAAATGGCCATGCCTTTTTTCGCGGCGGCCTTGGCGGCGTCGATCACGTCGCCTTGCAGATCCTCGCCGTCCGTTAGCAAAACGAGCACGCGGTGGTTGTTCCCGGTTTCATCGAAGAGCCGCTCCGCTTCCTTGATGGCGCTGGCCAAGTCGGTGCCTTGACGCGGAATCAAATCCGTATCCAGCGCGTTCAGAGATTCGCGGAACGCCTCGTAATCCAAAGTGAGCGGGCAAAGCGCGAACGCACTGCCGGCGAAGGGAATCAACCCGACACGATCGCCTTCCAAGCGGCTCACGAAATCAATGATGCCGAGCCGGGCGCGCTCCAGACGATTCGGCGTTAGATCCTCCGCCAGCATGCTGCGCGAGGTGTCCACGGCGAAGAGAATGTCGATGCCCTTGCGTTTCACCTCACGCCATTCGTAGCCCTTCTGTGGCCGCGCGACCGCGGTGAAAATCAACAGGATCGCTAACAGCCAGAATCCCCGCTTGAGATTGCGCAGCCACGGGGAGAACCCTTCGGTCAGCCGCTGGCGGAAACGGGGATGCACCAACTTCGCCAGATCCGCCTCGCGGCGGCGGTCGAAACGGAGGAACAATCCGACCACGCCCGCACAGACGACGAGGCCGACGAGGATCCAGACCGGTTGGGCGAATTGTAATGAGGAGTCGTCCATGATTCGAGTTAGGGAAGCCTGCGGAAGCGGGTTTGGCTCAGGACCAGCTCTAACAGAATCAGGCAGAGTCCGGGGACGAGAAACCACAGGAAGAGTTCGTCATACTGCTGGTATTTCTTGAGCTTACGGGTGGTTTTTTCGAGCTGGTTGATCGATTCGTAAATTTTCTCCAGTGAGTCGGTGTCGGTGGCGCGGAACGATTGGCCGCCGGTGGCGGCGGCGACTTCACGCAGCATTTCCTCGTCGATCTCCACTTTCATCGTCTGCAACTGGGTGCGGCCGAAGGCGTCCTGCACCGGCACCGGCGCATCGCCCCGGGTTCCCGCGCCGATGGTGTAAATCTTGATGCCAAGCGCCTTCGCCGCCTCGGCGGCGGTGAGCGGGTTCACGGCACCGGCGTTGTTCACACCGTCGGTTAGGAGAATGATGATCCGCGATTTCGCCGTGGAATCCTTGAGGTGGGATACCGAGGATGCGATGGCGGATCCGATGGCGGTGCCGTCCTCGACCTGGCCCATTTTCACATCCGCCAGGCGCTTGCCGAGGAACTCGTGGTCGAGCGTGAGCGGGCTGACCAGATAGGGCCGGCCGGCGAAGGCGACCATGCCGAGCTTATCGTTAGGGCGTTGGCCGACGAATTTGGCGACCACGTTTTTCACGACTTCGAGGCGATTGACCGGCTTTCCTTCAAGTTCAAAATCGAGTGCTTCCATCGAGCCGGAGACATCCAGCGTGAGAATGATGTCGATGCCGCTGGCCTCGATTTCCGAAGAGCCCTTGCCATGACGCGGCCGGGCGAACGCGAAGATCAGCAGCGCGAGTGATAGAAGTCCGAGGAACGCCATGAAACGCCCGGCCTTCGAGCGGGTTTTCGCACCGACATGGATGGCGTCGTCGGTGGACGGCATCCGGATTGCGACCGGTCTCCCCCAGCGGCCCTTCCAGATCGCGAGAACCGGCAGGAGCAGCAGGAGGAACAGGAATTCCGGGTGGAGAAACTGGAAACTCTCGGTCATGGCGTGACAGCGGTGGACGTGGAGCGGACGAAGCCGCGGGCCGCGTTGAGGAGTTCGGCGCGCTGGGTGGAGTCGAGATTGGATCCGGCGAACTTCGCGAGGTCGCAGGATTTCATGAATACCCGCAGGTGGTCGCTCTCGGCGGCGAGCGGCGAGGACTGGTCTTTCGCGAGAGTATGGAGGAACTCTTCGGTGGTTAGACGTGGAGCGACGATCCGGAACCGGTCGGCTATGTATTGGCGGACCGTCTGCGCGGCGCGGTTCGCGAAGGCTTCCGCGGCGATGGTTTCGCGGGTCGCCTCAAGTTCTGCCAGAGAGGCGAGCGCGACTTCCGGCGGACTCTTGGGCTGTTGGATACGAGCGAGCTTTTTCCAGAAATAGGCGGCGAGCACTAACAAAACAACACCGGCGGCGATGGAGCTATAGAGCACAACCGGCGGTTTTTGTGGCACGGGGATTTCCACCAGCGCCTTCGGCCCGCGGATGTCTTCGGCGGCATCGGGAGTCTGGGCGGATAGATTGCAGGTCAGCACTGCGATCAGGAGACCGCGAAAGACACGAGGGAGCATGGAACGAAAGTGGGACATGATCAGCCGGAACGTTGGCGGCGGCTTTGGAAGAAGCCCATCAGCGCGGGCATCCAGTTCTCGCCGTTGGTGAATTGCAGCAGGTCCACGCCCAGCGAGCGGATGCGCGCGGCGGTCAGTTCGCGGCGCTCGCGGGATTGTTTTTCGAAGGCCGCGCGGACCTTCGCGCTGCCGGTGTCGATCTCGACGACCTGGCCGCTTTCCGCGTCCTCGATGCAGATCCGGCCGACATCGGGCAGCGATTCCTCGCGCGGATCGGTCACGGAAACGGCGATGACGTCGTGGCGGCGGTTGGTGACTTGCAGCTTGTTGCGCAGCAATTTCAGCCGCTCTTCAAACGGCGCGCCGAGGCAGAAATCCGACACCAGGAAAATCACGGACTTCCGGTGGATGACCTGGTTGGCGAAATCCAAAGCCTTCGCGATGTCGGTGCCGCGCTTTTCCGGTTGGAAATATAACGTCTCGCGGATCAGACGCATGATGTGCATCCGGCCCTTGCCCGGCGGAATATATAACTCGACCTCGTCGCTGAACAGGATGAGCCCGACCTTGTCGCGGTTTCGAATGGCCGAGGCGGCGAGCACCCCGGCGGCTTCGGCGGCGAGCTCGCGTTTGGAATCGACCACCGAACCGAAGTCCGAAGACGCGCTGACGTCGATCATCAGCAGGATCGTTAGTTCGCGCTCCTCGGTGAAGAGCTTCACATGCGGATCGCCGGTGCGGGCGGTGACGTTCCAGTCGATGGTGCGCACGTCGTCGCCCGGGACATAATTTCTAACCCGGTCGAAGTCCATGCCGCGGCCTTTGAAAACGCTGGCGTAGCGGCCAGCCAGCGAGTCATCGACGAGCCGGTTCGTGCGCACTTCCATACGCCGGACGCGGCCGAGGATTTCCGCGGCGCGGGCCTCGTCCTTGAGGCTGATGGGTGTGGCGGCTTTCGGTTTGATCATGATGTCAGGTCAACTTGATAGGGGGCATGGACGTCTCGTCCCTTCCCCTTAGGGTACCGGAAGTTCGTCGAGGATACGGGTGATGATCTGCTCACTGTTGAGTCCTTCCGCTTCCGCTTCGTAAGTAACGGTCACGCGGTGGCGCAACACGTCCATGGCCACGCTTTTCACATCGTGCGGAGTGACGTAGGCGCGGCCGTTGAGGAAGGCATGGGCGCGGCTGGCGAGCGCGAGATTGATGGTAGCGCGCGGCGAGGCGCCTACGCGGATGAGCGGCGCGATGTGGATGCCGTAGTCGTCCGGGCGGCGCGTGGTATGGACCATGCGGACGATGTAGCGTTTCACCTTCTCGTCCAGATAGAGATTGTTCACGACGGTGCGCGCCTGCTGGATGGCCTCGAGGCTGACGATCGGCTGGGGCACCGGCATTTCCTCGGTGGTGCCTGCCAGATCGAGCACGCGGAGTTCCTCCTCCTCGGTCGGATAGTCCATCACGACCTTCATCATGAACCGGTCCAATTGCGCCTCGGGCAACGGATAGGTGCCTTCCTGTTCGAGCGGATTCTGGGTGGCTAGAACGAAAAACGGCGACGGCAGCGCGAAGGTCTGCTCGCCGATGGTGACTTGCTTTTCCTGCATCGCTTCGAGCAAGGCGCTCTGCACCTTGGCGGGCGCGCGGTTGATTTCGTCGGCCAGAATGAAATTCGCGAAAACCGGGCCGTGTTTCACTCGGAAGCGCGCTTCCCGCGGGTCGTAGATTTCCGTGCCCACGATGTCGGCGGGGAGCATGTCCGGGGTGAACTGAATGCGGTTGAATTTCGCATTCACCAGCGAGGCGAGCGTCTTGAGCGCGAGAGTTTTTGCCAGGCCTGGCACGCCTTCGAGGAGGATGTGGCCCTTGACCATCAGAGAAATGAGCAGGCGGTCCACCAAGTCGCTTTGGCCGATCAAGTAGCGGCCGATCTCGCTGCGAAGCGGGTGGATCCAGTGTGAGGCCTCGCGCACGATGGCTTCCGTATCCGCCGGGCTGGTGGGCGGCGCGGGGTGGTTTTCCGTGTCAATTGTCATGATTCGTTGTCGTTGAGTCTGGGAGGTCCGGTGGGTGTGGGAGCACCACGCTGAACTAGCGACGGAATGTCCGTGGCTCGTCTAAAATGTCTCCTCGCGCGGACTTTGTCCGGCAGATCCCCGGCATCCAAGCGCCAACTGCGATTTCCGGGTCAGCCTCCCCTGCCCGCGGAGATGGCGGTGCGATCTCAACCCTTGTTGAGTTTCTCGTAGGTGTGGCCATGAAATTCCCCGACGTCCACCCTTGCGGTGCCGGATTCCCCAGGTCAGAATCTGATATTCAGCCCGGTGTAGATGCCCGCCTCGGCCATGTCATAGATGAACGCTCCATCTTCATAGTCGGTGTGCATGTAGCGATAGCCGAGTTCCGCAGAAATGGTGTCGGTGAAGTTGTAGCCGACGGTGGCCTGCAGCGTCCACGCGAGGTCGGATCCAACCCCGAATCCGCCAATGTCACTCTTGCCGGCGAGGAACCATCTGTCGGTGATATTCCACTGGGCGCGGAAACCGATGATGGGATCCACCCAGCTTTTGTCAGCGGAAGCAGAGGTGGGCAGGCGGTTGGTGAGTTGCTGGTTGATGGCGGCGGCCAGTTGCTTCTCGTCTTGGTCGACGGTGGACTGGGCCGCTGCGACGGCCGCTTGTTGCGATGCATCGACCGAGGCCTTGAGTTGGGCGACCTCGAGTTGGGCGGTGGAGCGGGCGAGTGCGAGTCGTTCCGCTTTCACGGCACGGATGATCCCGCCGGAAGAAATCTCGCGAGCGTCGAAACCTCCGTCGCGACCGATCTTGACGAGTTGTTTCTCAAGGTCGCGCTTCAACCGACCATCGGCTTCGGCGACGATCTCCGAGGTGACCTGCGCCTCGATGTCGGACCGCAGCGCGGTCGTGGCGGATTTGTAAGACTCTATCTGCGGTTGGACAATCGCATCGGCGCTCTCACCAAGACCGCTGACAACCCTCTCGCTGGCGGCGGTGCTGGCAGACTGGATGCCTGCCGGGTCAAGCGCCGCCTCGAAGTCCATGGATAGGTTGTTGTAACGGATGCCTCCATAAATATCGACGAATCCTTTCGGGGATTCGTAAACACGGTAAGTGATGGAGAGCTCGCCGATGAACTGTTTCATGTCGATCTCGACGGAGTCGTAGAGCGGTCCCGAGGGTGAGCCTGATCCACCGAGATCGGCGTAGAAGCCGTCCATGATGACACCCCAGCGTGCCTTCCGGGCTTCAAACCGCAGTGCGGCCGCCATGTCGAGGTTGTCGAAAATATCACTGAACGGTTGGTCGATGTCGGTGATGAGAGGACCCACGCCGGTTCTCCCGTCGAGCCCGGTCAGCCAGCCGTAGGGCTCGATGAGGAATTGCCAGTCCGTGGTGGGATCAGCGGGAACTGTGGCGGCGATCGGGCTTTCGTGGCTGCCTGCGGATGCCGCTGTCAGGCATACAATCGCGGCGGCGCCGTGGATGAGGATGGATTTCATAGGACTTGTGATTCAGGATTGGTGAGTTCCCTGCGGAGGAGAGGTTTTATCTATCATGGATCCACGTTTGCTAGGATGCGTGGTTGGTCTGGCCGACCAGCAGTGGAGCCACCTGGTCGCGGATGAATTCTTTCTTCACATTGTCGAAGTGGCGACCCTTGTCCTGGTCCTTTCGGAAATCCTTGGAATAAGGGATCGTGACGATCTTGTCCGCATAGAGCTTGCGCGTGGCGGCGGAAGCTCCGGCAGGCAGGACGAATCCCTTGATGCCCGCGCCGGGGTCGTCGAACTTGCGGTCGGCGGTGCCCGAGAGCGGCATGAGTTTGCTGAGCATCCGGTCGTTCGGAGAGGTGAAAATGTAGAACTTGTTTTTCACCCGCTTGAGCGCCTCGGTGAGGTCGTAGTCATGGCTGATCGATGTGCCTAGCAAAACGACGCTCTCCACCGGTGCCGTCACCGGCAGCACTTCCAGTGCGAAGATGGCCTCGGCGGTGCCTGCGGAAAATCCAAGCAGGTTCACCGGCTTGCCGGGGTGGTCCTTCTGGTAGGCCTGGATCTTCGCCGCTCCCTCCGCGGCCTTCTCCCGCTTGTAGGCAACGCTGGCATTCTGATCCGCGATCAACCCCCTGCCGGTCTCCCAGGAGACCAGCTCACCGGCACCCTGGTAGCCGGACTCGAGCATCCCTTCCACGACACCCCCGGCGTAATTCGACTTTTTGGTGCCGCCGCCGGCCCCGTCGAAGTAGAAGACGCAACCACGCGTCAGCCGCTCCTTACGGTCCGCCTGGCGCTGGCCGTTCCAGGTGGATTTGGACGCGCAGCCGACCGACAGGGCGATCAGAAGCAGTCCGAGAGCGGGGCGGATTAGTGAGGCAAATGGACGGCGGGTGCAGTCTTTGGTTTTCATTGGATGTTTTCGATTTGTTTGAAATGCGGTGTTTGTATCACATGAGGAAAGGAGGTCGACGGGGAGCTCAATTATAAGGCTTACGCAGCTTTTTGGCGATAGCATCCAACACCTGCCGGTAAGCTGAAACATGGTGGTCATTGAGGCTCTCATGTCTGATGTTTCGCCAGAACTGACCGACGGAGAGGCGCTCCGCATCGTGCTCCAGAATATGAGTGAATGACCCGTCATTGTTCACAATCGTTTCGGGTCCCAGGTGCTCATAGGAATGCTTGGAAGAAGAAACCCAACTTCCAGGAGGAAGCATGGGAACGATGTCAAGATGGTGAACGACGCGATGAAGCGGAAGATCTTCATAGGCTTTCACGCCTGCTGCATTGGTAAATTTCGGCTGACCAAAAGTGACGACTCTATCGATATCATAGCCATCCTTTTCGAGTTTCAGCGCAAGAAGGACCGCGATTGCGCCACCGAGAGAATGACCCGTGACGGAAGTGCGGTAGTTCTTGTTGAGAAACGGTTTGACCTCACCATAGACTTCGTTGGTGTCGGCGTTGAAGCCCTTGTGAACTGCGATACCCAGCCCCGGGTCATCAACCATGTGCAAGTTGGCATCTTGGAATATATTCTTTTTGTTCGCAGTTCCACGAATTGAAACAGTCTGGGAGCGTTCGGAAGGATCGAGTTCGATGATGTATTGGACGTCGCTCTTTATGGTTCCAACACGGGTCGCATGAGGCAGCTTTTTCCGAATCACTTCAGGAGTCTTGTAGGCAAGTTCAGAGCGCTCGGCATACTTGTCGAGCATCGTGAAAGTTGAACTACCAAGTGGTGGTGACTTTTGAAGTGGTAGAAAATTCGTCCCACACCCTGTCAGGGCGATCAGGATAAATGTGCAGGAAAAAATAGTAAGTGCCTTCGCGTGCTTCTTCGACATGAGGTAGTTGTGTTTATAATCCGGTGATCGGGTGGTTTTAGCCACGGGATCGAATGGAGCCTCAACGGGGTTGCTGGAAGGACTATTCCCTGCCGGCTTCGACCTTCTTCATGCCAGCTTCAAGTTCCTTGATCTGCTCGGGGGTGAGCTGCGGGCGATCGACCTTGAGGGTCAGTTTGTTCAACTTGGCTGTGAGGGCGAAGGGCGGTTGGTAGTCGGCATCGTTCACGCCGGTGAGCGTGTCGGAGCCGATGTCGAAGCTTTCGTCCCATTGCAGGATCATCGGCAGCGTGTGCGGCATGGTCTCGGTGGCGACGACTTTTCCGTCCACTTTGAGCGTGCCCGTGCCGGGGTTTCCGAGGCCGCTCATGTTGTTGAAGAGAAGCGTGCCGACGCCGAGGCCGTCGTATTTGAAGTCGAACTCGAGCGTGTGCTTGCCGGGGGTGAGCGCGTCCGGGCCTTCCCACTTGATGCGCTTGAGGTTCACCAGGTTCCAGAGGAAGACCGGCTTGCCCTTGAGCAGATAGAAGCCGTAGCCGGCGAAGCGTCCGCCGGAGGTGAGGATCATGCCCTCGGCTCCGTCCGCGGGAACTTCGATGTCGGCGGTGATCGTGTAGGAGCTGTTGAGAATGTTCGGCGAGTCACCCTGCGGCAGCCCGACCATGGGGGTGGTGTAAACGAACTCGCTGCGGCCGGCGGTGATGTTCGGACGTGGCGCGACGATGCGTGCGGCGACCGAGGCATCCATCGGGAAGACCTGGTATTTCTTCGCTTCCTCGATGAAGATGGCCTTCAGTTCCTTCACCTTGTCGGGGAATTTGTCGGCGATGTTCTGCGACTGGCTGAAGTCCTTGCTGAGGTCGTAGAGTTCGAGAACCTGGTTGTTGAGCGGATCGGGATTGGCCGGGCCGAAGGCTTCCCACGGTGCGCGGTTCACCTTGGTGCTGAGCAGCCAGCCTTCATGATAGAGCGCGTATTGGCCCATCATTTCGAAATACTGCGTCTTGTGGCGCGAGGGGGCCTTGGCGTTCTTTTCGTCGAAGGTGTAGACGAGGCTGGTGCCTTCGACGGGCGCTTGTTTGATGCCGTCCACGAGCTCCGGCACCTTGAGTCCGGCGGATTCGAGAATGGTGGGGACGATGTCGATGACGTGGCAGAACTGCTCGCGGAGCGCGCCCGCGTATCTTGATCCGGGCGGGCCAGGAGATTGCCATGTTCTGGCGGATGCCGCCGAGCTTGGAGGCGTTTTGCTTGAACCGCGGGAAGGGCGTGTCGAAAGCCCAGTGACCAACCTGCGGACATGTGATTGTAAGTCATCTCAGTGCCCCAGACGTCGTACCAATTGAGTTGTTGGTCTGCAGGGACGGTGACTCCGTTGAACAATGCGACTTCGTTCGGGCGTGCCATGCGGGCCGCCTTCCGCGCTGGTGCCGTTGTCGCCGTTGATGTAGATGACGAGCGTGTCGTCGAGCTTGCCCATGTCTTCGATGGATTGGATAACGCGCCCGATTTCGGAGTCGCTGTAGGCGGCATACGCGGCGAAGACTTCGACTTGTTTGATGAAGAGCTTCTTTCTCGTTGGGAGTGAGTTGGTCCCATGGCTTGAGCATCGTCGCAGGCCACGGTTCGAGCTGCGTGTCCGTCGGAATGACGCCGAGTTTCTTCTGGTTCTCGAAGATGCGCTCGCGGAGTTTTTCGTAGCCGTCGTCGAAGAGATGCATGTCGGCGATCTTCTGGACCCAATCCTTGGTCGGGTGGTGTGGGGCATGCGTCGCGCCGGGTGCGTATTTCACGAAAAACGGCTTGCTCGGCATCGTCTGGTTGATGCGGTTGAGGTAGTCGATCGCGTCATCAGCCATGCCGGTGACGAGGTTCCAGCCCGGCTTGCCTTCGAATGGATAGATCTGGGTCGAGTTGCGGAAGAGGTTCGGCTGCCATTGGTTCGCGTCGCCGCCATTGAAGCCGTAGAAGTATTCGAAGCCCATGCCGTTGGGCCATTGGTCGAAGGGCCCGACCTGGCTGGCGGCGAAGGCCGGCGTGTTGTGGTTTTTCCCGAACCACGCGGTGGCGTAGCCGTTGTCCCTGAGCATGCGGCCGATGGTCGCCTTGTCCTCGGGGATGATGCTGTTATATCCGGGAAAACCGGTGGATTGTTCCGAAACCACGCCGAAGCCTGCCGAGTGGTGGTTTCTCCCGGTGATGAGCGCGGCCCGCGTGGGCGAGCAGAGCGCGGTGGAGTGGATGTTGTTATAACGCAGTCCGCTCCTGGCGATGCGGTCCATCGCGGGTGTCGGGATGACGCCGCCGAAGGTGCTGGGCACGCCGAAGCCTGCGTCGTCGGTGATGATGAGCAGGACGTTAGGGGCTTCCTTGGGCGGCACGATGCGGGGTGCCCACCAGGGTTTGGAACTGAGGGCGTCGTTCTTGATCTCGCCGCCGAATTTCGGATCGGGCGCGGGGAGCTGGTTGCCGGGGATGGTCGTGGTGGCGCTGGGTGAGCCGAGTTGACCGGTGACTACCTGCCCCTTTCCTGCCTGGGCGGTGCAGATGCAGACGAGGGCGGTGAGGATGAGTCGGTATTTCATGGAGTTCGTTGGTGGGATTGAAATGAACGATTGGCAGCATGCGGATATCGACAGGGCCCGCGGGGTTGGGCGAGTATTAAATGTATCCCAATTGCGCAGTGAAACGGCTTGATTCCCGGGGAGCGGTTCTGGCAAAGTTTTCGGGATGGAGGATATGCCACCGCCGGTTGTTTCGAAGCAGATCCTGGATCCCGAGGGTCTGAATGCTGCGATTCGCAACGCGAGCTTCCAGCTCTGTCAGCTCAGCGTCAGGCCGTTACCGAGCATGCTTGCCCGTGTGATGTGCCAGAACGTTTGTCTGGATTTCGCGTCGATCGGACCGGCGATGTTGTTTTGCGGCTCCATGCCGAAGGATTGTTACACACTCGTGTTTGTGACGGAGTGCCCGGAAAAGGGCCGATCTTTCAATTTCGCGGCCGAGCATACCGACGGTTATATGGGGTTTTTCCCGCCGGGGGGAATGTTGGATGCCTATACGCCGGAGGGTTATGGGAATGCGACGCTGACGATCCCAGCCGCCGTGTTTCTGGCAGCGGTGGAAAAATCGTTTCCTGAAATCCCGGATGGAATTTTGAAACGCGGAGCCGGCATGCGCATCGATGCGGCGGAACAATCCCGGCTGCGCGGCTTGTTGTCCTCAGTGAGATCGGGGATTGAGGATGGGACTGGGCCACTGGCGGACGAAAGGGTGCGGAGGCATCTCGAAGTTACCTTGCTGGACGCATTTCTAACAATCATGCGGGGAGGCTGTGGATCTCTAGTGCTGCCTCCGGGACGGCGCATCGAAGGCAGACTGCGCCGGCTGCGGCAGGCGCGCGACTATGTGGCGGACCACCTCCATCAACCGATCCTCGTGGACGATCTCTGCGGGGTGTTAGGACTGTCCCGCCGCGGGGTGGAGGTGTTGTTCCAGGATTCGCTGCGGATCGGGCCGAGTGCGTTCCTGCGGCACCAGCGCCTCCACGGCGTCCGACGGACACTTCTTACGACCCCGCCGGTGCACGGGGTGGTGAAGGAATCCGCGTTGAAATGGGGCTTCTGGCACATGGGGCACTTCTCCCGGGAATACCGCGAACTTTTCGGCGAGAGTCCGAGTGCGACGTCGGCACGGCATTGTGGATGAAGCGCGCGACCACGCCTTCAGCGGCGCGGTGATCGTTCCCTCCACGCGGTGTCTCTCATTTTCGGATGAACTCTTCGAAGAGGGTCTTCCATGTCGGCCAGTCGTGCCCGCCGGCGGTCCATCGTTGCTCGTTGGATTTGAGAAATTCCCTTGCAAACAAGCGGTTTGACCCAGCCAAGCGGTCCGCCTGTCCGCAGCCGAGCAGAATCCGCGGGCTGACTTCTCGCTGCCGCTGGTTTTTGCGCAGGCCAAGCCAGAGCTTGCGGGTGAAATCCGTCTTCGCCACGGGTCCGGGATTCCATTTTGCAAGCCCTCCCGCCGCCTCGATTTCCCGCAGGGCGTCCTCTTCTCCCAGAAACGGCGAGAGCAGGACCAGCTCGTCCACCTGCCCCGGATATTCCGCGTCGTAGATCAACGCGCCGAGCCCGCCCATCGAGATGCCGACGATCCGCACGCGTTTCACCCCGGAGCGGCGGGCATGTAGGATGATGTCCTCGTGCAAGCGCCGGGCGACACTCTGGTTTTTGTAATAGCCGAGGTGCAGATCTGCGGCGACCAGCCGGGCGTCCGGCCAGCGCTTGCGGGCGATTTCGAAAAATCCCTCGCGCTCGAATTCCTCCACGCGGCTCCAGCGACCCGGCAGGAAAACCACCAATTCAGCGCCATCCGGCTTGCCGCCGGACAAAGTTTTCACCGGCACGGGCGTCGATCGCGGTAACAGCGCGCACGATGGAAGCATCGCGAGGATAAGCAGCCACAAGCATTTCATTTCACCACCTTCGGGGTGGAAAATGCGCAGGCACGAAAAAATTCTGTCAGATTTTTCAGAGTGGGATTGTCACCTTTTGCGAACGATCGTTGGTTGATATTGGCCCGGCACTTGCTTAGAACATGAATCACAGGACCGTTGCGCCCATGAACTCCGGCAAATCGGTCGTCCGGCAAATTTTTCCCCATGAATCGTCTTCGCGTCCTCAAACTCGGCTGGGAATTCCCACCACTCATCAACGGTGGCCTTGGAATCGCATGCCTCGGTCTGGCGCGCGCGCTTGCAAAACACGTCGACCTCACCGTGGTGGTCCCGCAGTCGTCGCCCGAGGCGGATTTCGCGGATTTCGATCTCCGGGGACTGAACCTTCTCAGCTTGGAGTCCCTGAAAGAGGTCGAAGGCCGCTACCGCTACGAAAGCTTCGCCCAGGTCCGCAATGTCCCGGTCTTTCTCGATCCCTATGAGGATGGAAAAAGCGCCGCGAATGTCCCGAACCTCACTCGCGGCGCGGAGGAAATCTTTTCCGAAACCACCGCCCAACAGTTGGAGTCTTTCAAAGTCGGCGATCTCTACGGTCCGGACCTTGGCAGCAAGGTGATCGAGTTTTCGAAAGTCGCCGCGAAGCTCGCGCTGCTTGAGGAATTCGACATCATCCACGCCCACGACTGGATGACTTTTCTGGCAGGCGTCGAGGTGAAAAAAGCTACTGGCAAGCCGCTCATCGTCCACGTCCACGCCCTGCAATACGACCGCTCCGGGGCCAGCGATTTCGGTTGGATCTACGATCTCGAAAAATACGGCATGGAGGAGGCGGATTTCATTATTCCAGTCAGCCATTACACCGGCCAGATCATCGCCAGCCATTACGGCATCGATCCTGCGAAAATCCACCCTGTCCACAACGGCGCCGACCCGGTGGAGGCCTTCGAAACCAAAAAAAAATTCCCCGAAAAACTCGTACTCTTCCTCGGCCGCCTGACCTCGCAGAAGGGTCCGGAGTTTTTCCTCGAAACCGCCTCCCGTGTCATCGCGAAAAATCCCGATGTGCGCTTCGTGGTCGCCGGCACCGGCGAGAAACTCCGTCCGCTCATCGAGTCCGGCGCGTTCCGCGGCCTCGGCGCGCACTTCCATTTCACCGGCTTCCTCGACAAGGAAAAGGTCAACGACCTGCTCTCGATGACCGACGTTTACTGCATGCCGTCCGTCTCCGAGCCCTTCGGCTTGTCCGCGCTCGAAGCCGCGCAGTTCGGCATCCCCGCTGTGATTTCCAAACAATCCGGCGTCGCCGAAGTTCTCAAGGGCGCGCTCAAGGCCGACTACTGGGACGTCGAACTGATGGCCGAACACATCAACAATCTTCTCACCGACCCCGAGCTCCGCGAGCGGGTCATCGAACAGGCGAAGCTCGACATCGCCGCCTCCACCTGGGACGCCGCCGCGGCCAAGGTGATGAAAGTCTATGAGGAGTCCGTTAGTTGATTCCCAGCAACCCCCTTCCCCCTCTCAAACCCAATGCCCGACGTTTGTTTATACTTCCAAGTCCATCAGCCGAACCGGCTGTTGTCCTACGACTTCTTCCGGATCGGCGAAAACGCGGTCTATGAGGACGAGGCGTTGAACCGCGAGATCCTCAGCAAGGTCGCCGAAAAATGCTACCTGCCGGCGAACCGGATGTTCAAGCGGCTCATCGAGGAGAACGAAGGCCGCTTCCGCATCGCGCTTTCCATCAGCGGCACCGTCATCGAACAGATGGAGCGCTACCGCCCGGACGTGCTGGAGTCCTTCCAGGAACTCGTCGCATCCGGCGGCGTCGAGCTGCTGGCGGAGACCTACTAT
Source organism: uncultured Verrucomicrobiae bacterium (assembly GCA_963841745.1). Taxonomy (GTDB): domain Bacteria; phylum Verrucomicrobiota; class Verrucomicrobiia; order Verrucomicrobiales; family Akkermansiaceae; genus Luteolibacter. The sequence continues at coordinate 236,360 of CAWJDV010000001.1, forward strand.
CACTCACTCGCCTTCGTGCATTCCAACAAGGAGTTCGACCGTCAGGTGGAGATGCATCTGCAGAAGCTCGAGGACGTCTTCTCCGTCAGGCCGCGCGTCTTCCGCAATACCGAGCTGATCTACAACGACGCCATCGCAGCGAAGGCGGAAACCATGGGCTTCGACGGCATCATCGCCGAGGGCGTGGAGTGGAACCTCAACGGCCGCTCGCCGAATTTCCTCTACCGCGCGCCGACCACCGCGCGCATCAAGACACTGCTGCGGAACATCCCTCTATCCGACGATCTGGGTTTCCGTTTCTCCGATCCCGCATGGCCCGAGCATCCGCTCACTGCGGAAAAATTCTCCCAGTGGCTCGCCGAGTGCGAGGGCGACGTCGTGAACCTCTTCATGGACTACGAAACCATCGGCGAGCACCACTGGGACGAAACCGGGATTTACAAATTCTGGGAGGCCATCCCCGAGGCACTCATCGAGGCCGGCCTGCAATGGGTCACCCCCACCGAGGCCACCGAACTCTACCGCGCCTCGCGGGAATACCAGTGCGACGCCATCACCTCGTGGGCCGACGCCGAGCGCGATCTATCCGCCTGGATGGGCAATGTCATGCAGCAGGAAGCCATCGCCAAGGTCCACCGCCTCGAACAGGAAATCCTCGCCGTGAACGACCCGGACCTCACCGATACCTGGGCGAAAATGCAGACCTCGGACCACTTCTACTGGATGTCCACCAAGGGCGGCACCGACGGCAACGTGCACAAGTATTTCACGCCCTATCCGAGCCCGTACGACGCCTATATCTATTTCATGAACGTGCTCGCCGACCTGCAAATCCGCCTCCGCCGGGCGCAGGAGCAGAAGGGGCTGGTGTAGCGGAGGCGCGCTCGTGAACTGATCCGCCGCACCAAGGGAAGGATCACTTCGCCACCGAAGCTCCCGCGCGGAGTTCGTCCGCAAGCTCTTGCGGAGTCCAGGTATTCTCGGAAAACACCTTCCTCATGCGGCCTTGGGCATCGAAGACCACGGTGCGGAGGTTGTGGGTGATCTCGCTGCCGCCCTCCCAGAATTCAAGGCCCGAGCGCAGGCCGAGCACCGTGATGTCGCGCAACTCACCGGTGGCGAAGCGCCAGTGCGCCGCGTCGGCCCGCTGCGTTTTGGCGTAGCGCTGGAGCACTTCGGCCGTGTCGTGCTCCGGGTCGATGGTCACCGACAGCAGCTGCCAGTTTTTCGGAGCCGCGGGGTCGGCGAGCAGGGTCTCCTGCACGGTGCGGAATTTTTCGGAGAGTAGCGGGCAGAAGTTAGGCAAAGGGCAGCGGGTGTAAATGAAGGTGATTGCGAGCGACTTTCCGCGGTAATCCTCAAGCTTGAGGGGCTGGCCGCGCTCGTCGGTGAAGGTGAGGGCGGGGAGCGGATCACCCGGCTTGAAGGGAGCGATGTCCGTGACCTTCGGGCGGGGCGCTTCCTGGTCGCCGGCACCGGCAGCGACAATTTTCAACCCGTCGATCCAGTGATCCTTTTCGGTCACGTGGAGCTGGAAGGTAATGGCATCCCCGGGCTTGACGCTCTCGAGAATCTTCGGATCGCGCACTTGAAACGGCATCGTCATCGCGTCCATGTAGCCGGGGATCTCCTCGTGCTTCACAACGAGCTGGGATTTGGCCGGCCTCGCCTCGCGCACCACGCCGCGGACGTTGAAGTCACGCGCTTCCTCCGCCCAGGCCGCCGCCTGAGAAACAAGAAACGCGATGATAAGGAGGTTTTTCATGAGAAATGCATTACACCACGGTTGAATGCCGCCGCAAGCTCTGGTTGGTTGACTCATGCAACTTTCGCCGTGCTGGCTCGCCAGTGTCCTCGTCCTCCGGTTGGTGCTCCCCGTCGGCGCCCAATCCGCGCCGGAGCAGCTTTGCGGACGCGACATTCTCACGACGGGGGACGCCTGGGAAAACGTGCAGGTCGAGCGCTACGAGTTCGAGCGCATCCTCGCCAGCGGGTCGCTGGTCCTCTGGCCGCAACGCATGGCCGCACTGGTTTCCCATCTGCGGTTCATGGAAAGGCGGGCGCTTTTGCCTCAGGCACAACGCGATCGGATTGCTACCGGCGTGCAACTGGTCGCCGGCAGGACCTTGCCATCCAACCAGTTCGCACTCAGCGGCGATGCGGCGGGGCTGCGGGCCGAGTTGTCGCAAATCGAGGCGGGCACGGCGCTGGTGGGACAACAATTTCCCGCCGAGCAGCTCAAGCCGGTGATTCCGCTGACCCATCTGCTCGCGCCCCTCCCGCCGCAGCTCCGCGCCACGCTGGTCAAGGCTCCGGCGGTGGTCGCGGGCGAGCCGTTGAACGTGACTTTCAAACTCGCGAAAGACAGCGGCGGCACTGCGCAAATTTCAGGTTGCCGCGCCTTTCTGGTGGCTGCGGACGGCGGCGATTTTCACCATGTCACCGCGCAAGCGACTGGCCAGCCTGGGGAATTCACCGCCGCGTTCACGCCCCGTCAACCAGGGCCGCATCGACTCTGGATCGCGGTGACGCCCGAGCAAACTGGCCGTGAAGAACTTCTGGGCCTCGACTTGGCACCGGCCGCAGCCGCTCCGCAGAGCGCGGTGAAAGAGACGCTGGCCGTCACCCGCGCAGGCTTCAAGGCCGGGCTGCGCTTCGTGGGAGGGACACCACGTGCCGGGGAAATCGCCGTCGCGCGCTTGGTTTTCACCCGGCCCGACGGCCAGCCGATGACGCCGTTGGAACCTGTTTCCGGCGCGTCTGCCCACCTCATCGCCTTTTCAAACGCCGCCAAGGAAGCCATCCCGATCCGTCCCACCGGCCCCGCCGCCCAGCCCGAAGTGCCGGGCAGTGTGGAAATCGACTTCCGCTTCCGGCCCATCGCCGCAGGCACCTGCCATTTGTTTGCGGAAGTCCGGCTGAACGGGGCCGATGAGGTGCTGGCCTTCACGTTTCCGGTGCGTCCTGCGCGCTAATCCAGCTCCTACCCGATGGTTTTGCCCGGTAGCTTCCCCGGTGTATCGGCGAGGACTACTGACCCGATTTATGGGTATAGGCGAAGTCCTATCGAACTCCCCCTCGGATCCCGCGGATTTCACCTTCATCGCCGACACCGACCAGGATGGCTTGAACGCCGCCGCATTCTTCCGCTTCCAGCCAAATTAGCGTTTTCTCTTTCAAGTCCAGCGTGTGCGGGTGAATCCTCCGCCATGCGATTGCTGCTCATCGAGGACCACGCGCCACTGCGTGATGCCATCGGTCAGTATCTCACCGAGGCCGGATACCTGGTGGACACCGCATCAACCGGCGACGAAGGGCTTTGGGCGGCGGATGATTCCAGCCACGATCTGATTCTCTTGGACCTCATGCTCCCGAACATCGACGGCATGGAAATCCTCCGCCGGCTGCGAGCAAAACGAAACCCGGTCCACATCATCGTCATCAGTGCGCGGGATGGACTGGAGGATCGCTTGGAAGCGCTGGATGCCGGTGCCGACGATTATCTGGTGAAGCCGTTTCCGCTGGCCGAGTTGCTGGCACGAGTCCGCTCGCTCCTGCGGCGAAGCTATGTGAAGAAATCTCCGCTCATGCAAGTCGCCGATCTGGAACTCGACCCGATGCGGCGCACGGTTAGCAGGAAGGGAGAAAATGTGGAACTCACCGCGCTCGAATACCGCCTGCTGGAATACCTTTTCTACCGCTCCGGCGAGGTCGTTTCCCGGACATCCATCTGGGACCACGTGTTCGAAGACAGCACCGGCGGCGGCAGCAACGTGGTGGATGTCTACATCGGATACCTGCGGAAAAAACTGAATACCGGAGACCTACCCAACCTCATCCACACCCGCCGCGGGCTCGGCTACATCCTGGAGGAACCGGCCGCATGAGGACACCCTCCATCCGCCGGACCCTGCTGCTGCGCTGCGGCTTCGGTGTGGGAATCCTGCTCAGCCTGCTGTCGACCGGCACCTATCTGATCGTGCGCCACGGACTGATCCGCGAGCTGGACCGGTCCATCACGCAGACGGCTGCCCTGCTTTCCAACCAGGTGGAACTCGAAGACGGAGGATCAGCTTCGAATGGCAGGAAGGACTCGGCACGAACCAGCGTCGCTGATCGACGACGGGCTGTTCCAGTTTTGGAACGAGGCGAATGGCGAAACCACCCGCTCGGCCAGGACTGAAAGGACGGGATTTGCCGAAATTTCACGGCGGGAGCGGCGACTCCGTGATCAAAGACATCCAGCTTCCCGGCAGCCAGTCGCACACTGCGCGCCATCGGACTGAGGATCTATCCATTCGTCACTCCGGAGGAAACTGGAGGCAATGAAATCCAGCGGAAACATCATCGACCCGAAAAGCATGCCGCACATCCTGGTCGTCGCGCGGGATAAAAAGCCCGTCTATCGCGTTCTGAACCGCACCCGCTGGGTTCTGGGAGTGGGCACCCTGCTCACGCTTGGACTCGGTTTCCTGCTGATCGACCGCGTGATCCATATCACCCTGCGGCCCATCGACGAGCTGACCGCGCAAATGAGAAACCGCGCCGGTTCGCAACTGGATTTCGCGCTTGAGCTGCCCGAAGCGTTGCCCACCGAACTGACCGGCCTGGCGGAGAATTTCGACTCGTTGCTCGCCCGCGTGGCGACGATCCGGCAGCGCGAACGCGACTTCATCCGCCACGCCGCCCACGAATTGCGCACCCCCATCGCCGGGCTCCGCGCGACCACGGATCTCGCGCTTTCCAAGCCTCGTGACGCCGCCGCTTATGCCGCCCATCTATCTACCTGCCAGAAAACCGCCGTCGAGCTGGGAAACCTGGTGAAGCGGCTTTCCGCACTCTCCCGAATCGGCCAGAAAGGCACTACGGCGCGACTGGAGCAAGTCGACCCCGCCGGAATCCTCGCGGAATGCCTGGAGCCGTTCGTGCCGCTTTTCGAACAACGCGGATTGAAATTCACACGCGATTTCCCCGCCGGACCGATGTCAGCGCAGGGCGATGCGACGCTGCTCCGCATCATCTTCAACAACCTCCTCGACAACGCGGTTTCCTACGCGGCTCCGGGCGGCGAAATCCGCATCCATGGCGGCCTCGTCGGCGGGAAGGTGGAAATCCGCATCGCCAACCCCGCCAGCGACCTGCCAGAGAACCTGGACCGCTTGTTCGAACCGCTGTTCCGCAAGGAATCATCCCGAAGCGACGCGGGCGCCCATCTCGGTATCGGGCTAACTCTCAGCCTCGAAGCAGCCACCGCGATGGGGGCGACGCTTCAAGCGCGAAGGACTGACGACGGTTGGATCGAGTTCGTGCTGACGGTGCCCTTGTTGATCTCCGAGTCGAAAACCACCATGCTTCCACCATGAACTGGGTCCACTGGTCGCTGCTCTCCGCCTTTTTCGCCGGTGTCACCGCGGTGCTCGCCAAAGCGGGCGTCACCGGAGTGGATTCCAATCTGGCCACGGCGATCCGGACCGCGGTCATCCTGGTGTTCGCGTGGGCCATCGCTTTCATCTTCGCCAAACCTGCGGAAATGGTGAATTTCACCTCACGGACCTGGTGGTTCCTGATCCTGTCCGGCATTGCGACCGGGCTTTCGTGGCTGTGTTACTTCCGCGCCCTGCAACTGGGCGATGCCTCGCGCGTCGCCCCCGTGGACAAGCTGGGCGTGGTGTTCGTGATCGTCCTGTCGGCATGGTTCCTGAAGGAAAAACTCACCCTCCAGCACCTCGCCGGCGGCCTTTTGATCGTCGCAGGCGCGGTGGTGTTGGCGTGGAAAAGCAAACCGGTCTAGTCCGGGAATCCCGCCACTCACCGGATTCTCATGTTCGGCCTGCTAAGCAAGGCCCCGATGACACAACTGCTTGATTCATTTTCCCTGAAACCCGTCGCGCTGGGCAGCGCCGGGGTTCCGGGCTCACTCAAATCCCTACCCATGACACGGGGAGGGATGGGAATCGCATTTGCCCAGTCCGAGCCCAAGACGTCCCTCGCACCCGAAAGCGGTCTGAAGCTATCCGCCGTGGTGCCTTTTTACAACGAAGGCGAGAGTATCCTGAATGTGCTCGCCGAACTGAGGTCGGCCCTTGATGCCTTGTTTATGAGTTATGAAGTGCTCGCCGTGGATGATGGAAGCTCGGATGACACCGGACAGAAACTTCACCAAATGGCGCGGGCATGGCCACAGCTTTGTGTGCTCAGCCATGTAAAAAACAGCGGCCAGGCGGCCGCACTTTGGACGGCATTTCAGAGAGCCACTGGCGAACTGGTGGCTGTTCTCGATGGGGACGGGCAAAATGATCCATCCGTGCTGGATGCGATGATTTACCATTTGAGCGTCACCGATGCAGACATGGTGGCAGGGATGCGGGCCAAGCGTAAGGATTCCCTTCTGAGGAAAATGATGTCCCGCACGGCCAACAACGTGAGGCAACTTTTCCTCAAGGATGGAGTCAGCGACTCCGGCTGTGCCCTGAAAGTGATGCGGCGTGAAGTGTGCGGTGCCTTCATTCCCCTCCGCACGCTTTATTCCTTCATGCCGGCGCTTGCGGTGATCGCAGGCTTCAAGGTGGTGGAGATGGCCGTGCCGCACCGGGAGCGCACGGCGGGACTTTCCAAATACGGGTTGATGGCCATGCTCTGGAGGCCTGCGCTCGACATGATCGGCGTGTGGTGGTTCGGCAGCAGACGGTTCCCCCTCGCAAACTATCATGAATGACTTCTCTGCAAGAAGTATCCGATCTTGGCCCGGGCTGTGGCTGATATTCGCGGTGCTTTTCATCTTCCTGGGAACCCGAGGACTGAACGAACCGGACGAAGGGCGCTATGCCGAAGTGGCACGGGAAATGGCGGCTGGCGGCAGTTGGCTGGTGCCGCATCTCAATGGATTCGAGCATCTCCAAAAGCCACCGCTGATTTACTGGTGCACGGCGGTTTCCATGAAGGTTTTTGGCTACAACGAATGGGCCGCCCGGATGCCCTCCGCGCTCGCCGCTTGTGGCATCCTTCTGCTCACCATGGCCATCGCCCGTCGGCTGTGGGGTGAAAACCGGGCGCGGATCGCCGCGATCGTGCTGGTCTCGACGCTCCTGTTTTTCGGCCTCGCCCGGGTGCTCACCCCGGACATGCTGATGAGCTTCTTCATCACTGCGGCCATCGCCGCGCTGGTGTATGAACGGTGCTGGTTGTTCTTCATCATGATGGGTCTGGGCTTCCTGACGAAAGGGCCGATGGCGCTCGTGGTGCCGCTCGGTGCCGCGCTGGGAACCCATCTGGCAAGAGACAGGAGCTTGCCGCAGGTGCGCTTCCCATGGATGCGCGGAATGATAGTGACTCTGCTCATCGGGCTGTCTTGGTTCATCTTACTGGCGGTGCTGAAGCCAGCGCTCTTTGACTACTTCTGGCGCAATGAACTGCTGGATCGGTTTGCTTCCAACAAACACGGGCGCTCGAAGCCGTTTTGGTTTTTCGCCCCCATCCTCATCGGCGGCCTGCTTCCGTGGACTTTCCTGATACCCGGCCTCGTCCGCCAGGCGTGGCTCGGGATTCGGGCAAAAAATATTTCTCCAGCTCAAGGGCTGCTGCTAGGGTGGACGGTCCTGCCATTGATCATCCTGAGTTTGAGTGGGTCGAAACTGCTCACCTATGTACTGCCGTTGATGCCGGCGTTCGCCCTCGCCATCAGCACGCGTTTTACCGACGTCCGCAAGACATGTCGGGTGGCCGTGCCGTTTCTCGTGTTCGCAATCATCGTCGCCGGTCTCATGCCCTGGGCGAATCCCTGGTTGCGGCAGCAGGCCGACGTGCGGCCACTGGTCAAAACCATCCGAAAACAACCCAACGCTAACACCACAGCCGTCTTCGCCGATAGAGTGCGTGCGCACGGAGTGGAGTTTTACCTGCGGAAACTCATCTCCATCACCGAGAGGGACGCCGACATCGTGCTTCCCATGGATGCGGAGCAAAAGGCCCGAGCGGTGAAGAACGGCGAGAAATGTGCCGAATTGTTCAAGAGCCGTCCCGCGTATGGCATCATCAGATCGGGGAGCTTCAAGCGTGATTACGCACCGCTTGGATGGACGATTCTGGATCAATCGGGCGACTTCGTCCTGATAGGAAATGCTGAACTCCTGGCTCGTGACCCGGCGGGTTTTCAAAATAGATGAGCCAAGACGGGTTTCGTCTCAAGATGTTCTGTCGACTCACCGGATTCTCATCTTCGGCCTGCTAAACAGGGGCCGCAATCGATGAGGCGATTGCTGCCTTATCCCGCCACCATTCCATGAAAACCCACGCCCACTCCATCAAGCAGCCCCGTCTCAGCACCCAGGGATTCATCAACCATCACCGGAAGCCGGTCTTCTTCCTGCTGGCGGTCACACTGGCCGCCTATGTGGTTCTCGCCCCCGTCCCATGGCAGCTCTCCGCCATAGAGATGCTGGCGGCGGAGTTCGCCGGAATCCTGTTCATTTTCGCCGGAATTCTCGGACGTATCCTGGCAACGATCTCTATCGGCGGGCACAAGGACAAGAAGGTCATGCAAACCGAGCTTTATTCCATTTGCCGCAATCCACTCTACTTCGCATCTTTTCTAATGGCAATCGGTGTGGGACTGCTTACAGGACGTTTGGATTTCCTGTTACTCATCACGGCCGCCTACCTCGCGATTTTCTATCCCATGATGCTCAACGAAGCGAGGTGCCTGAGGGAGAATTTCGAGGATTTCGCGGCCTATGAAGCGAGTGTTCCGCTGTTTTCCCCGAGCTTCAGCTTGTGGGAGGAGCGTAAAAACATCGAGATCAATTTCCGACTGGTAAAGCGCACGCTTCTCGACGCTTCGCTTGCCCTACTCGTCGTGCCGATCATCCTTCTAATCAGGACCTTGGGGTGATGCTCGGAGAAACCCGGTGCCTGCGCGGCTTTCCGCCGCTTGAAAACTTGCCGGGCTGTGATCCATTCGCCTCCTAAAACGGTCCAGGTAACGCATTTCAACAGGTTGCTTGGCCGGCACGATCATTTGGTTGGAGTTCAGGCATCTCCCGTGTGATTCGATACCAATATCCGGGAGCGGTTTACCAATTGATGGCCTGCGAGGATGGGAGAAGGTGTTTTTTGAGAATGACGAGGACCGGAAAGGATTCCTGTTTCGCACGGGCAAGGTTTGCGAATGCCTCGATTGGCGGATTCCCACGTGGGTGTTGATGGACAACCATCGGTGCGGAGGACCCGCTCATTCCACCGAGTTCTTGGAGGTAGGGGGCAGGGGGGGTCGCTGGGGCGGTCCTTTGGCTTTTCTTGGGTTCCTAACTTCGCGGGCGAAATGAATTTCCCGGTCCGTTGGGAGAGCAGGAGATTGGCTCGGCACCTTCCTACAGCTGCGAATCATCCCCGGTCCACATTTGGCGGTCGGGGCCGGCGGAGCGGATTTCCATTTCGGTCGCGGAGACCTGATGGAAAAAGTAGGGCGTGCCCCAGCGGTCGCACATTTCACCCTCACTGTTCAGACGAGAGCCCGCCGGAACTTCGAGTTTGATTTGCTTGAGGTTGTTGCCGAGAAGCGCGCCGGTGATCTCGGCGTTCGAGCCGACGGGATTCTCGCCGTGAACGGCTTGAAAACTGCGGATCGCCGAATCGACCGCACTGAGGTCTTCGGAGATGTCCTCTGCCGTTGCGGGGACTTCATTCACCGAACCGGGGAGGACCCGCGCGGCTGAGGGAGAGCTGGTGGTGGGGACGGGCAAGATTGCCGTGGACATCGCCGTGGCGGGAGGAACTGCCGGAACCGGGACCTCAGCAGTGTCGGGCGGCGTGGTCTCGACAGGGAATGGAGGCGGAGCTGGCGGCGGCGTTGGCACCACTGTGGGAAGAGGCCTCTGCGTTTCCTGCGCCGGAATGGGATCCGGTGCGCGATGGTGATTCCAGATCAACGCGCCGACGATGATGGCGAGTAACAGAATGGTCCGCTTGTGAGAAAACAGGGGCACGGGTCTAAAGCATGAAGTCTTCCATGTTGGCAAAGCGACCGATGTTCGGGAACACGGTGGATAGATTGGAGTCGGAAACCCCGAACCATCTCGCAAGCGTCGCGGAATATTGATCGACAGAGGTGGTGGGAATCCAGCGGCCTTCGTTGGAAGTCGGCACGGCATCCGGTCCATTTGTCTGGAGCGTCGGGAAGGTGCCGTAGATGCGCCCGCCGCGAACGGCTCCGCCCATCATGAGGTGATGGCTGCCCCAACCGTGATCGCTGCCTTGGCCGTTGGTGCGGAAGGTCCGGCCGAAATCGCTGGCGGTGAAGGTGGTCACCTTATCGTCCAAGCCGAGCTGCGCCATCGCCCGTTGGAACGCGAAGAGCGCCTTGCTGACGCGGGTGAGGCGGGTGGCATGCTCGCCGACAAGGCGGTCCGCCTCGGTGGCGCCGTTGTTCTGGACCTGCGAGGTGTGGGTGTCGTAGCCGCCGTCGGTGACGTAGAAAATTTGCCGCCGCATATTCAACTCGCTCGGTCCGCGCCCCTCGATGATGCGTGCCACCATGCGAAGCTGGTCGGCCAGGCTGTTGGAGGCCGGGAACGGCGTGGTCCAATAGTTAGGGTAGAGAGCGGGGTTGGTGTTATTGATCGCGTTGTTGAGCAAATCGCCGGTGGCCAGGGCCCGATCCACGACATCCGCGTAGGCTTGCCGCTGGAGATTCGAGACGACGTTGGAAGGGATGGAGAGAATGTCTTTCACCGCCTGCAGCCGGTTACCGGTGACGTTGCTCATGCTGACCGCACCACTGGTTCCGACGTGGTATTGCTGATAGTTACCGCCGACCTCGAAGGTGTTGTTGCCGGCGATGGAGGTGCAGAGCGCGATCTTCGCCGCGTTCGGGCCGGGGAGGTCGTTGATGAGGTCGAGTTGGTCGGGGTGCAGCAGATCCGCGATGCGCCCGCCCCAGCCGGTGCGCGGGGGCTGGTCCGGGAGCGAAGTCTGCCAGTGGGTGACCTGGTCGCTGTGCGAGAAGAGTTGGGGCGGCCTGGCCACGGAATTGGCCGAATACTGCGCCCGCGTCAGCGGATAGACCAACGGGCCGACGTTGAACAAGGTGGCGAGTTTGCCTTCGTTGAACAACTGCTGCAGTTCCAGGCAACCGGGGTGCAGGCCGTAGTCACGTCCATCTGAGTTGAGGGGATTGATGGGCAGCAGCGAACCGGCGGGCAGCGCGAGGTTTTGCCGGATGGCGGAGTAATTCGAGTAGTCGGCTCCGCTGCGGGGCACGATCAGGTTGTTCGAGTCGTTTCCGCCGCCAAGGAACACGCAGACGAGGGCCTTGTAATCGCTGAAGGTCTCCTGGGCGGCCGCGGAATTGATGAGCCGGAGATCGCGGATGGTCTGCGCCACCGAGATCGTGCCAACAGCCAGGCAGGATTTCCGGATGAAATCCCGCCGGGTAGGGAGGTGAAACGATTTTTTTTCCATGGTTCGGTGAAGGTTGGAGATGAGGCGGCGGTTACTTTTGAATGGTGAAGTCGGGCGAGGTGACTATCAGATGGACGATGGCCCGGATGCGGTCGCGAATGAGGTCTGAAAACCCGCCGACGATCGAGATGCGTGCGTTGGTGATGTTCTGGCTGGAACTGCTCGTGCGGGTCACCGGCACGAGGAAGGTGCCCGTGGACCCGGTGGTGGTTATAACGTGCGCCCCATTGATGGCGGGAGTGAAGGTACCGCCGGTCACCCCATAGACGGTGGCGGTCTGGCCGGTGGCAAGGCCGTGGTTCGCCACGCTCACGGTGCAGAAGCCACTCAAGCCGGTGACGGTCTTTGAGACACCGGAAACGGTGGCAGTCGCAGAAGTGAGGTTCGCAGTTACCGTGGTGCAGGTTACTGGGACGGTGAAGGTATTGGGCCCCGTCACGGTGAGCGGGAACGTGCCGTTGATCGATGTAAAGCCGGTCACTCCGGCGATGGTGACGCTCTCGCCGGTGGTGTAGCCGTGAGCGCTGACGATCACGCTTGTCAGGGCTGCGGTACTGACCGCGGTGACAGTCTTGTCGTAGGGCAGGGACTGCGCATAGTCGGTGATGACCGCCTTGGCATTCACGATGGTGCGTGGGTTGGAGGCGTAATTGTTCGTACCCGTGGAGGGAAGCTGGCCCGCCACCAAGAGTCCGCTTAACTTGTCCACGAACGCTCCGAGATTGTTATTGTGAGCCCACGGCAAACCACCCGGGCCTTCACCCATCCACGGGCGGAAATCGAGCGCGATGTCACGGCTGCCGTTGTTGAAGCTGGAGATTCCGCGGATGCCGTGGAGGTCGTTGAAGATGCCGTTGTAGATGAAATTGGCCTGACGGATCGCCGTGGTATCGGACGTGAGCTGGAACTCCGGCGTGATCAGCCCGGCCTGCGCCAGGATACCCGGGGATCGGTAGTCCGGCTCGAAGAAATTGAAAACCGTGGGCGAACGCATCGGAGTCTGGCTCAGATCGGTTTCCGTGTCGTTGAGTCCCCAGTCGCTGAACGTCAGCGCCACGGTGCCGCCGCTGCGGTCCACCGCGTAGCTTTCGCGGGTGGCCACCAGCGCTCCGCTGCGACTGACGATGTCGGTCGGGAGGATGACATTGGCATTGCCATTGCGAACAGCCGCCGGCACATCCACCCCGGTAACAGTTAGCACGGGCGACGCCGAAGTGACCACGGTGAACAGGCCGGAAGGCGCGCCCGCGGTGACGAAGTCGATCTGGATCGATTCGCCCACCGCGTAGGGATGCCCACCCGGGACGGTCACGGTGATGGTCGGGCTGCCGATCGCCTGGTTATAAGTCGCCCGCTTCGCCAGCGGCGCCGGGACCGTGAAATAATCGTTGCTGTTTTGACTGACCTTGTAGGCGCTTGTGACGGTAAACAAGCCATCGGTCGGCTCGGTCGCTTCGACAGGTAGTACGGACGTGAAATCCAGATAGACATTGCTGCCGGAGGCAAAGCTGTGCTCGTTAGGAACATTGATGACCAGTGAGGCCGCCGTCTGGGAATAACTTGCCGTCCCTTCCGTGGAATTCGGGCGAACGGTGAAGGTGGTGACGTTCCCCACAGTGCTCGGGGTGATGACCGTGTAGGCGGCGTCATCCACATCGCTTGGCGCTGCGCCGCTGAAATCAAGATAGACGTTGCTGCCATTTGAAATGGACACCGCCGGGCTGACGGAAACGGTGATCAGATTTCCGGTCTGGCTGTAATTTCCGCCGATGGGGGCCGGCGCGGGGAAGGCGCGGGCGATCGCCGCCACCCGGGAGATCGGCTCGCGTTGTTTGCCGAAGCCCTGCTGGGTGAGCAGGGTCGAGCTGCGGGCTTCGTAGTCGAGCAGGATGGCCTTGATCACCGCCTTCATGTCCCCGGTCACGCCGGAGCCGTTGTCGTTGAATTTCTGGACGACACGGTAGATGTAGCCACGGCTTGGCGTGCTGGTGACGAGCCGCTGGATGAGCTGCCGACAGATGAAGGGGCCGGTGTTAGGGTGTTTGGATATCTGCTGGTGCGAGGCCTCGAGTTCCACCGCAGGGAGGGCGATGTAGGCGGCGTTTTCGTACTGTGTCTGGGTGTGGGTGGCGTTCGGATCGACTGCCACGCCATTGATCGCGGGCAAACCGGGAAGGATCACGTTGTTCAGCGTGCGCTTGGACCCGATGAAGTGTCGGCGCGGGACTTCGCGCATCGGGTCGAGCCAGTTTTCGCCAGCAGTGGTGATGGAGTTCGAAGTCGAAATCGTGTCGCCGGCATAATGGTAACCCCATCCGGAAAAAACGTGCGAGAAGCCGACCACTTCATCCTGCCCGTAAGTCGGGATCGGCTCGCCCTTGGAATTGAGCATCAGCGATCCATCCGGCCACTGCCGATAGAGACCGATCGTGAAGAGCTGCAGAACTTCACGGGCGTAGTTTTCATTGGGGATGCGGCCTGTCGCCGGGTTCGGTTTGTCGTTGCGCAGCATGTCGAGGTAGCGGCCCATCGCAGGATGAAGGGTCACGGCCTTGAGAAGATTGTGGAAGTTGCCGTCCGCTGGCGGTGCACCTGTCGGCGGGCTATAGGCCGGGTCACCGAGGCTGTAGTGGAGCAGCGTGTCGTAGTAGTCGGAGAGTGCGTCCGACCTGTTATCCAGCGGACCGGCTTCGGAGATGACGAAAATTTCGCTGAGGGCGAAGGCGAGGCGCTGGCGAAGCTGGTCCGGCGCGGTGATCGAATTTCTCCACCAGGTGCGGAACATCAGGGTGCCGTCGTAGGTCGCGTTGCCCGGCGAGGTCAGGTTGCGGTTCGTAAAGACATAAGGATGATGCAAGGTCGGCGGCAGCGCGATCTGGGCGTCGATCCAAGCCTCGTAGCTCGCCGCAGTCTGCACTTCCTCGATGGAGTCGGGTGTGCCGTCGGCATCGAGGTCGCCACCGTGCACGCCGAAGGTGCTTTGCGTCAGGAACCGTGCGGCGGCGTTGGCGTTGGTGTGATCCGCCGGCGCGGCTGGCGGCGCGGCTGGCGCGGCGAAAGTCTGGGAGCCTTGCAAGCGCTTCAGATCGCCGCGGATTTCACCGCCGGTGTTCGCCGTGGAATGGACATTGAAAAATACGGGGCCCATGGTTGTCGGGTTTTTGATGTGGTCCACGATTTCCTCCGCGGTGTATGCACCGCGGGGCTTGATGACCCAAAGCCATGTCCCGTCCTGCTGGCGGGAGACGTCGCCGGGTTCGTCGAAATCGCAGACAACGTTGGAGAGGCCGCCTCCGGGAATGTTCGGATCATGCAAATGCATGCCGAAATAGGGGGTGGTCAGGTTCGAGTAATTGACCGTGATGACCGCCTGGGTTTCATCCTCGCTCAAGCGGAGCAGAATGTTGCCGGAAGCACTGGTGACGACGCCGCCTTGTGGCGTGAGATTGGTATAGAAAAGCGTGCCTTGGCCACCGGCGGTTCCCGCCACATAGGGCGAAAGGACAAACGATGGGACGACCTCCGTGGGAGCGCTGGCGGCCGGTGGGTCCACTCCCCCGTCGCCCGGCCTGAGCCAGCCGACGCTGACATGGTCGGCCCCGGTGCCCTCCTTGTGGCGCACTTCGATATAATAGGACTTGCCCGCTTCGAGCCACAGGAAGTCGGATTTGCCGGCCCCGGCCTCCGTCCAGCCGCGGAATGAAGTCGGCGCGGTGACTGATGCGCGACGGAACGAGCCCACTTCCTCGTTGTCGTTGGAGATCCACAACTCGGCGGCGTGATCCGCTGTGATCCAGAAGCGGTAGCTGCCCGTCGCGGGAGCCGTGAGCGAGCCACGAATGCGCGCACCGAAATTGTCGCCGTCGTTTTCCGGGGCCTCGAGATTCGGGATCAAGCTGGTTTCATTCGGCGGGGTGGTGAGCGAAATCGACGAGAGCTCGGTTCCAGGAACATTGGTCCAAACCTCGCGGGTGATCTGATTGCCCGTGCCGATGACATTCAGCGTAAGAATCTCGCTGCCGGAGCCATGGGCATTGGTCGCGCTCAGGAGGATGCGCCAGGTCCCGACCGTATCCGGCGTGCCGGAAATGAGACCGGTCGTGGCGTTAAGCGTCCAGCCGGGTGGCAGATTGGTCGCCCCGTAGCTCGTCGGCTCGCCGCTGGCGACAATCTGGTAGGTGTATGCCGGGCTGTTTTGAATGAGCAGCACATCGAGCGGGCTGAGAATCCGGGGTGGCACAGTCGGGAAGAGGCGTGACATCGGGATAAGCTCTTTGGCTAGATTCGCACTCTGCCACCGCAGCTCGGCCCGTGCGGTGCCTGTCAGATCATAGTATTCGATCACGATCGGGACCCGCACTCCCGCCACCAGCTCGATGGTGCCGGAAAATTCCGTCGCACCACCGGAGCGCGGCCAGGCGTTGACCAGGAGTTTTCCGTTCACCCAGACCCGCGCCGCATCGTCCGCCGTGAAGAAGAACGTGTAAATCTGCGAGAACTCCGGCAGCACCTCACCCATCCAACGGGTGGAAAAATAGTCGGCGTTGACGGGTGCCCCCGGAGTGCCGGTCCAGGTGAAATTGACGGTCCCATCGGTGCGGGTCAAAACCGGGTTGCCCGCGAATTTTGCCGGATTTGCCCCTGAAATGATGTTCACCCCGCTGCCCACTTCATTCCAAAACCGTGCGTTTAGACCGCTTCCGTTCACGTCAGCCCGATCATGGATGAGGAGCCCGGCAGGCTGCGTGGTTGCAGTGGGCGACGCATAGTCGCTGCCGGGAGCAAGCGTCAGGATGACCGATTCCGGCGATTCCACCACCGAGTCCGTGAGCGGGCTGATGGCCACCGCCGTTGTGTTCACCCCGAATGGAAGAGTCACCGAGCGGCTGATCGCGGCGTAGTCGCTGCCTTCCACGGCAGTGCCGGCAACGGTGAAATTGACCGTGATCGGGTTCAGTTTTCCACTTCGCGTGATGACGAAGAGGCCCGCGTCCAGCGGGCTGGGTTCGGTAGCGGCGTCGTCCGCGGCATGCACGCTCACGGTGTTGACAGTTGCGGGATTGAGCGCTGCGAGCATTGCCTCCTTGTCGGTGAGACCACTGGCACCGAAAGAAGTCGGGCTGTTCGGGTTGAAGCCGGCGAGGATTTCTTCGTAGTCTGTGACGCCGTCATTGTCGGTATCCACATCCTGGACATATACCCGGAAGAATCTCGCGGTCCCGGGAGCGGCGACAGTCGCTTCCACCTCGCCGCCCGTCCCGGAATGAAGCGTTCCGATATCGGTCCAGGTGGCGGAGTCTAGAGAACCATTGTCCTGCACTTGGTAGCGCTTGCCTGGAACCGTCGGGAAAGTGAGATTCACCCCCGCGGCGTCCCTGGTGACTGAGGAAACCCGGATTACCGAACCCGCCGACAGCGGGTCGGTGCCTGCCAGGCTCTCGCTGGCATTGGTAGTTCCATCACCATCCGAATCAGCCGCTGGGTCGAGTGCCCCGGCCTGATACCGGAGTGCCCAAACATCAGGGACGGTATTGCCATTCACGTCCAGTGGCGGTGGAGGGGCGGCCCATCCAGACGCACTCAATCCTAGAAAGAAGAGCGTGTTGAGGACAAAAAAAGCGGCTGGCGGCCGCAGGAAAAGGAGCCATGTCTTCATGAGTGGATGGATGAGTTCAAACGTGGGTTTTTCCAATTGGGAAGACCTGGTCACGTCTGCATCGCTGTCCTACTTGCGGCGCGTGACCCATCTCCAGCTTCGGGTGATGCTTCTCGGACAACTGGACCGGGAGGATGGGCAAACGCCTCACTTCCGATTTTCGATGTTCCTCAAAGTCCGTAGCAAATGACCATTCCGCCCCGGGAAGTCAAATCGATTTCCCGGAAATTTGAAAGCCATCCTGACTTTCCGCATCTCGCGCGGGAAATTTAATAAAAAATCATTTCTTGCCAAGTCGTCCTGCCGCAGTCTTACATACACGTCGATCGAACGGCGAAAGTTTGTTTGCTCGCTCTTTGTTTGATCCGTGACGCCATGGTCGGAGGAAGTGTTGAATCATCATGGCGTCATTAGAACTGAATCAAATGGATATCTACGTGGGCAACTTGCCCTACACCGCTACTGAAGGAGACGTTACCGGACTCTTCGCCGCTTATGGACCTGTCGAACGGGTCAAAATCATCACTGATCGTGAAACCGGGCAATCCAAGGGATTCGCTTTCGTGACGCTCGGTGACCAAACCCAGTTGAACGCAGCCATCGAGGCTCTCAACGATTACGACTACAACGGTCGTGCTCTCCGCGTGAACGCGTCCGAACCCAAGGAATCCCGTCCAAGCGGCGGTGGTGGTGGTGGTTACGGCGGCGGCGGTGGCGGCGGCTACGGTGGCGGCGGCGGCGGCGGCGGTGATCGTCGTGGCGGCGGCGGCGGTGGTGGCGGCGGCTACAAAGGCGGCGGCGGTGGTCACAAAGGTGGCGGCGGCGGCGGCGGTGGTCGCTGGTAATCCGGCCTCCCCTTCTTAAAACGTTTTCAAAAGCGCCCGGTTTCCTTCAGTGGGAACCGGGCGTTTCTTTTTGAAGGTTTTCCGGGTTCTACTCACCGATCCCGTCAAGTCTCTCGTAGTAGCCGCCGTAGAATCCCACGACTTTCCAAGCGACGAAGGCGAGAATGAGGAAATACATCACCTTCGGCACCATCACCGACATCGTTCTGGAGCTCGACGCTGCATCGTCCTGAAAAAGCCTGGACCAGTTGGCGAGGTCCTTGTCCAGCGTGCCGGCCTCCTCGCCCGTCGAGTATGAGCGGGCGAATGCCTTCGGAAACGCGTCCTCCGCCATCAAGGCCGGGCCGAGCGCACCGCCCGCTTTCGCCACTTTCGCCAGCCGCTTTCCTGCGGCCTGAATCACCCCGCTTTGAGCAGCGCCTGTGGCCAGTTGCACCGTTTCCTCCATCGAGATACCGGCCAGCAGACAGGAATGATAGACCTTGCAGAACCGCGACATCGCCAAATTCCGGCGGGTCGCGCCGATCCATGGAATCCGGTTGATCCCGCGGTCGAGCCCGGCGTTTTTCGGAGCCGCTCTCAAGATCGCGCGGACCGCCATCACCAGGATGAACGCCGCCGCATAAACGAGCAGCAGGGTCGTCACCACGCTTCCGAGAATCTGCCCGGGGGTCATCATGCCCGACATCAGGGCACCCGGCACGATGGCGATGAAGATCCCGAGGTGCAGCACGATAAGCGGATAGATCATCCCCCTCACCATTTCCCGCCGCGCCGATGTGAGCATGCCGAAATACTCGGCAAGGTGCTGGAACGCGGGAGCCAGCTTGCCGCCCCGCTCGCCGGCCCCGATGATACCGCGCTCGAGCTCGCTGATGGATTTCCCGTCCCGTCCGAACGCCGCGGTGATCGATTGCCCGGCGTCCAGTCCCCGGTTGAGGTTTTTCAAAAGCGCCAGTTGAGGCGCGGGAAGCCGGGTGTCCATCAGCACTGCCGCCGCCTTGCGGATGTCGAATCCCGCCTCCAGCAGCTTGGCGATTTCCGTGTAGAAGAGATGCTTGTGGGCGGCGCTGGGAGTCATGGATTTCACGAGTCGTATCTTTCCGGGAAGTCCTCACCAAGCTTCATTTCCGGCGGGCTCCCCGGCTCCGTCCGCGGAATCTACCAGAAACTTCTCGCCACGGGTTGTCATTCCGTGACTAATCGGCCGCATGGTCGGTCAAAAATGGAGGTGTGCGGGTCTGCTAGCAATGGTGCTCCTGGGAAGCTGTGGAAAGAAAGACGACCCCAATGCGACGTCCGCCACGGAGGTGTTTGACACTCCCTGGTCGTGCGAGGAACACTGGATGGTCGCCAACGTCGTGCGCGATCTCCAAGGCATGGCTGCTCTCGCCGGAGAAAAACCTGCGGATTTCACCTTCACTCCCGGCAAGGCGGATCGAGAATATCTCGCGGGAGAAACCCGGCTGGTCATGGCGCCGTCGTGCTGGGATCCCGCGAGTTACCTTCCACTGCTAGAGACTTGGAAACCCGTCGCTGCCAGCTCCGCCGATGCAGCACCGGATCTCCTGCACGATCTCCTCACTCCGACAGCGACGGTGATCCAAAAAGCAAACGATGCGGTTTCAAAACACCTCAAAACCTTTCCAACAGATCCATTGGCGCATGACCAAGCGGCGTTTCTCCTCGGCGTCTTCGGGATCCGGGAAAACGCCCGCCAGTTCAGTGATTTGCGGCCGGTGCTTTGTCGCATGACCGCGCATCTAACGTTCGCCCGGAAACTCCGCGGAGAGACCCAGCCCTCACCCGCCGGCCAATGGGCTCAGGTGCTCTATGACTACCATGCGGGCCGTCCCCTCAAATCCCGGGAGCTCATGCAACTCATTCCGGCCGAGGGGGATTCCGGACGTTGGAAACGCGTCGTCGAGCTTCTGATCACCGGCGATTGGCGACGCACCGGGGACCTTGCGGAACCCAGCCTGGCCGAGGCGATCGCGCATTCCCGCGCCCTCAAGCTCCACCGGGGAAATCCAATGATGCTTGAATTCGTCACCGGCCGCAAAGACCTCCAGGCCGTCCCCGAGTGGTCGCGCCTGCTCGCCGGCGCGGGCAAAAGCGTCGAGGAGGGTCACATCGCCATGAAGTCCGCCGTCGCGATGGAGTTTCTTGAAATGAGCGGAATCTTTCCGACCGGAAAAGAACCGAAACCGGAAAAGCTCGCCAAATTCCTCGCCCTCGAAACCCCCGTCGCTCTGATCGGCAAAGATGGATCCCCGCGCGTCATCCCGGACGGGGAATGGGCCGCTTACTTCCGCCGCCATTTTTTCGCCGCCTGCGCGGATGTCAGTCGGTTTGCGATCCGTCAATGGGACTCCCCGGAGGCAGCGGCGGAGTGGGAGAAGAGCACACTGGCCTACTGCCGCAAGCTTCCCGGCCATGAACTGGTCGAGTCGCTGTTAGCCACCAAGCCCGCGGACTATCAATCCGACCTGCGGGCCACCGCGGAGTTTATCCGGCGGAATCCGGAAAAGGTTCCTGCCGCGCTATGGTACGACTATCGGTTCCCCTCCCTCAGCCTCGAAAATGAAACGAGTATGCCCGGCCAGTCCCCTTGGTTTCGTGAGGCGTCTCCTCCGGGAACCGCCCACGATCCGACGAGGCGCATCCGCTTCGAGGGGATTCACGGCGCCAATTGGGTGACTAACATTCGCGTGCTCCACCAATTGGATCCGTGGAATTCAGAACTCTGTTATGAACTCGCCGAGAACTCGGGTAACAACATGGCCAGCGTTAAAAACGCCTGGGGCGGGCTCCGCGAATACAGCGTCCGGCCACTCAGACAAATCCTCGAGGGGCCCGCGCTGACTGCCGACGAAAGGATCGAAACACTACAAATTTTCACCACTCTGGATCCCGAGGAAGGCCTCCGTCTCGGATCCGCGCTGGCGATCGCCGGTCGGCCGGAAGAAGCGATCAAAGCCTACGAAACAGCCTTCCAGGATGCTCCCGACCGGGTGGCGGTCGCCAACCGGTCGCTGTGGATGATCCATTATTACAAAAGCCGCAGCGAGGATGCGAAAGCCCGTGAAGTCGCCGATCACAACGCGGAGGTCTATTCCAAGTCAGGCTTGTTTTCCGCACTCGTCCTCGCGATCGAGGAAAAGGATTCCGTCCGAGCGACGGGCTACGCCGAAGCCATCGCCGAGCGCTACGGGGATCACAACTATCTCGCGGCAGCGGCGTGGGGCGCCGGGCGCGACGAAAAGGCCCTGCGCACGATCTTCCCGGAGGGCCTGCGCCCAGCGACCGTCGCGGATTTCGATCCCGCATTGCCGATGAAAGGTGCGAGGCTCAGTGGAAACAGCGTCACTGCCAATGCCGTCGGTCTCAAGGCCGGTGACGTGGTCCTTGCGGTGGATGGAAAACGGGTGGAGTCATTTGACCAATATCTCCTGCTGATGAGCAGCAAGCTCGACCCGCACACCCGCATCATCTATCGGCGCGGCAAGCGCATCGGGGAACTCGACTGTCAGATCCCCGATCTTCGGCTCGATGTGGACATGGCCAGCTTCACCAATTGAGGCAACTCAGACCTTCTTCGCGAGCATCTCCACTTTTCCCCGGCGGTAGTTCCAGACATGCAACCAAGGATGCATGCCGTGCTCGTCCGTCGCGAAAAAAGCGGAACCGGCGACCGCCGCGAACCACACTGCCGGGACAATGATCAGCGACAGCCCGAGGGTGGCGAAGCTGAGCCATACGGCGATGAACACCATCAGGGTGTTTCCCGGAATCATGATTCCCAGGGCGGAAGCATAGTGGTGTTTGTAAAGATGTCCGAGACCTGGGACGACACTCAGCAGGGCGGCGATTTTATTGCGATCCACCTGTTTCCACGCATCAATGAGCTCTTTCATGGCTTTTGTGGGTTATTTACCCCTGGAAGATGCCGGATGGAAATCCCGGAAGCAAGTCAAGAAATGCGGAGTCGCCCAAGCTAAACCGGCTTCAGCAAATAGCCTCCCACCCAGCCTTCGTCACCGCGCTCGTTGCGACACCAATGCCATCCGTGGATCTGGCGCATCGACTCGATGCGGTCGCCCCGCTTGATGGTGAGCACTGTGGGGTCGTAGCTCTCCATGGCGGCGAATCGCCCTTCGCCGAGGGGTTCGAGAATTTCCTCCGGGACGTAGCCGTCGTTACCGTTGCGATCCGCAGCCCACACCCAGCCTGGCCAGGCGTGGTCGGCAAGACCCACAGTGATCTCGTCGCCAGCCTCAAGTTTGATGGGGTCGCTGTCTTTTTCCTCGTAGTCGGCGTTGGCAATAAAAGTCGGCATGACGGGCAAAGGAAACCAGATGGCTGGAAAATGGCGAATCTTCATTTGCCCGGGCGGCCGCTGTGATGATAGAGGAACACCATGAAATTCGTTCTGCCGGCGATGTTACTCATGTTCGCCGCTTCGTGCGCGCCGAAACCTGAAGTCACCCCTTCGACGGCTGTCTTCCGCTCCCAATCTGGCAATCCGGCACCCCGGATCGCCGCCTACTGCGCCGCTCAAAAAGGCCGCAAGGTCGGTAACGGCGAGTGCTGGACCCTCGCCGACGAGGCATTCAAATCCGCCGGGGCCAGGCGCCCCGGCAGCGACATGAGGGTCTGGGGGCGCCGGGTGGACCCCGCCAAGGAGGCGATCAAGCCGGGTGACGTCGTGGAGTTCCAGAGCGCGCGCTTCTCGGACGGCATCATCACCGGCTCCGCACACACGGCGGTCGTGGTGCAGGGCGGGAGCCAGGAAGGCTTCACCATCGCCGAACAGAACTGGGGCAGAAAGACAGTCCGCTTCCGGAGAATGAGCCTGACCAATTTGGTGAGCGGAAAAGTAAGGGTCTATCGTCCAGGCTGAAGCGGGCCAGCTTCCAACCTCATCCGCCGGTGCCCCATCCTGATAGATCGTGGCTTGCGCCAAGACGCGCGGTAAATTTCAAAGAGGCAGTCCCCGGATTTTTCGCGCTTCTTTACATCGGCTGCCGTCCGTGTAGTTTGTGGGCGCTGCTCACCACCCCCATTTCAATGTTTCGTCAGCCCCGTCCCCCCGACCCTGACCAGGATCTAGTTACGCGTGCCCAACAGGGTGACACGCGGGCTTTCGACGCCCTGATCCTCAAGTATGGCGACAAGCTGTATGGCTTGGTCTACAACATGACTTCCCACAAGGAAGACACCCATGACCTGCTCCAGGAGATCTTCGCCCGTGCCTATCAGTCGCTCGGCAAATTCAAGGGAAACGCGGCGTTCTACACCTGGATCTATCAGATAGCAGTCAATCTGACCTTGAATTTCCTGAAGAAGCGAAAACGCCGCACTAGCCTGAGCCTGAATGACATGGAGTCCTCAGTGCAGCAGGATCCGGCGTTGATCGACACCGCGCACGAGGCAAACCCGGAGAAGCAGACCAATCTCAACGAATTGCAGCTAAAATTGAACGAAGCGATGAAGAAGCTGTCTGACCCACACAGAATGGTTGTGACGATGTTCGATATCCAAGGCATGTCCCACGGGGAGATTGCCAAGGTGCTCAACACGTCGGAAGGCACCATTCGATCCAGGCTCCATTATGCGCATCTCCAACTCCAGTCCGCTTTGCAAGACAGTTGGGAAGAAAGATTTTAAAATTTTCCTTGCGGATGGGGCAGTTATTTTATAAATCCTAATTATCAACCGCAGTGAAACCAACGATCGAACAAATCGGAGATCTTTTAGCCCTCAAGCGCAATGAGCGTCCTGAGGAAGGCTACTGGCAGGATTTCCTCTGCGACTTCCACCGCAACCAGCGCGAGCAGGCGGTGAAAAAGTCAGGGTTGACGAATCTCGTCGGACGAATGGCCGCATGGTTTTCCGAGATGAGCCCCTCGAAGTGGGCCTACGGAGCCGGGCTGGCCTACGCGGCGGTCACGGTTGCCTTCTTTTTGACGCCACGGGATGTGGTGAAAGAAAACTCCCCGGTTTCTCCGGTGAACTACCAGGTGGTGCCCACGCCCACCCCACCTCCGGTCGAGCAACTCGAACGGTTGGACCTGAGTCCCACGACTCAAGGAAACATCGGCGAACAGGTATTCTAATTCCAGCAACCCCGAAATGGTGGATCTGGAATGCCCGAGTCGACGGTGGTCGGCACGATTGGTTTTTTGGTTTGGCATGGGTTTGACCGTGTGTCTCGCAGAGCCCGTGGTGGTGTCGCCGCGTTGGCAGGCGAGTTTCCCGGCATCGGTCAATGGAAACCCCAGCGAATCGACAGCAGTGCCTGTGAGCGATGGTTCCACCCTCGTGGTCGTCGTGGCGGGAGGTGCGGATCCGGCGCATCCCAAGCTGCAACTGGGGAACCGTCAGGTTCCGTTGCGGATGATCGGCCATGACCCGGTCTCACGACTGGGGTTCATCCAGGCCGATGGCGAGATGGCACCAAAGCCCGTGAGCTGGGTCGAGGAGGCCGGGTCCAGTTCGAGCGCCGCGCTGACCGTGGCGGAGGCGGGAGGAGCGGCAAAATGCCGGACGACGGGCTGGGTCAAGCAGGTGGGCGGCAAGATCCTGCCGTTCGCCCTGCTGCGCGTGAATTTCAGCAACTCGGTGCCACCACCGGGAACGCCGTTGCTGGATGATGCGGGCAATGTCGTGGCCATCGTCTTCCAAAGTGCCGGCTCCGGAACTGCAGGTTACGCGATCCCCGCCGAGGCGGTGCACCGGGTCCATCGGGACATCTCCACCAGCGGGCGGTTGACCCGCGGCTGGCTGGGAATCGCCTTGCGGGCGGAATCCCAGGTCCCTCAGATCAGCCGGGTCCTGCCGGACTCACCGGCCGAAAAGGCCGGAATCAAGCCGAAGGACGTGCTTCTCAGCATCGGAAGCCGGCAGATCACGGACTACGCGGACGCCGCGAACGCGTTTTTCTATCTGGTCCCCGGCGAGCCGGTGAAGGTGAAACTATTGCGGGGCGTGGAGCCCTTCGAGTTCACCCTCACCCCGACCAAGCCGAAAGCCTGAGCCTCACTTCTTCGGAATCTCCCTCGGCAGTCCCGATGGAAGCCCCGGCGGCAGAGCAGTCGGCTGAACGACCGGCGTTTCGGAAAACGACAGCAGGAACGACCATTGATAGTTTTTGTTAGCCTGGATCAGGTATTTCGGCAGGGCGAGCGCACCCCATGAGTTCGTGCCGCCTAGACCGGACTGGCGGTGGTCGAGATTGAGGGTGTAAAAGTTCCGCTGCGGGATATCGCTGGAATGCATCGCAAGCTGGATGTCCGCCGCGGCGCACGGGTAACAGGACGCTTCCAACAGGGAGTCGCCCGTCGCGTCCACCCGCATGCTGCCACCACCCATCGGGCTGGAAAGGCTGGCCCAGCGGATGCCGGTACGGTTGCCGGATTCCTGCGGATCGATGTAACGGTAGAACAGCGACGGCACGACCCCCTCGTGAACCGTGGTCCACGAGCCGGCCTTGCGGTCGACGTAGTTTTCGTGAGGGCCGTTTCCATACCACTTCAAAACCGGCGTGCGGTTGGGAATATCGCACTGATAGCCTATCCGCGGAAGCGTCGGCAGACCCTTGCCCGGGCGGAACTCGGTATCGACGCCGATCTGGCCATTGCCCGTGATGCGGTAGCGGACCGTCGCGCTGCTCTGATTGGCGGGGATGGCAAGTTCCGCGGTGACGAGCACGTCATTGCCTTCCTGGACGGCCGTCGTTTTCACCGCGGATGTCCTTGCTCCGGCGTGTTGCCAGATCCTGAGCTTGTGATCGAGCTTGGCGCCCTCGTCATTGTTCGTCGTGGGCCGCCAGAAATTGAGCTTCAGCGGAGTGAGCAGCCATTCCTGGTCCTTGGCTTTGATAGAAGTGATGTAGCCGCTGGATTTGTCGATGACCGCAACGAGGTCCTTCGCCTTGAGTGTGATCGTGGCGGCGTCCTCGGTAAAGCCGGCAGGCGCGGCGGAGGCGGCCGGTGCCGGCGGAGTGCGCTTGCCCCATGGCAGCGGGATCTCGTCCCAGGCGATGGGCATGCCGGCGGGATGCCACGCGTTCGCCGCCGCTTGGTCGAAACGGACACGGAAGAAATACTCGCTGTCCGCCTTGGGTGTGTGACCCGTGGCAATTTCGATTTCGGCACTTTGCTGCGGCGCGATTTCAGGCAGTGTCAGCTTCCCTTCCGCGACGGCCGTCCCGTCCTGCATGAGTTTCCACGAGGCGTTGACGTGGCTGGTGTTTTTGAAGAAATACTCATTCTGAAT
The DNA here is from genome assembly GCA_963841745.1 of uncultured Verrucomicrobiae bacterium. Classification (GTDB taxonomy): domain Bacteria; phylum Verrucomicrobiota; class Verrucomicrobiia; order Verrucomicrobiales; family Akkermansiaceae; genus Luteolibacter. The sequence continues at coordinate 262,595 of CAWJDV010000001.1, forward strand.
TTTGATTCTGACGGTGGCCGAGCTGACATCCGCCGGCGTCGTGTGGATGTCTTGATAGACTTTCCTGACTTCGTCAAACTGGGGGGAAGGCGCGAGAGTGGCGGACACGATCCCGTTGCTGCAGAACGAATAATCGGTCGGACGGTCGTTGAAATCGCCCCCGTAAGCGAGGAAACGCTGGGTCTTGGGTTTTTCGGCGTCCTTGACGAAGTCGAGCAGGACCACCGCATCCGGTGCTTGTTCGATGGTTTTCGCAAGCTCCATGGCGCGGGAATAGACGCCAGCCTTGCGGATCGAGCCCCGGAACCGGCGGGCGGTTTCCTCGGTATCGATGCCAACGGCGAGTTCGTAGGCGTTTTTCGAGACGGCGACCGAGCAGGGCTTGCTCGCCGCGAGCTTGCCGTCGATGGCAATCACTAGCTGATTGCCATCATACACACCGGCATAAGTGTGAAACTTCGACGCCGCGTCTTCGGGAAGTTTTGCCACGACGTTGTGCCAGGTTCCTCCGCCATGGACGAAGAACTCCAGATTCTTGCCGTCCTCCGCGATCTTGAGGGCGTAAGCCGTGTCGCCTTTTGAAATCAATGGCTGGCCGCCCTGGCTTGGTCCCGGATTGTTCAGGCGGGCTTCCACGGCGAGTGTGAGAGGTCCTGTGAGATCGAGTTTGTTGGATTTTTCGACGACCACGCTGCCGCCAAACAGGCCCTCATCGGTGGAGAGCGATCCTAACAAACGGACCGGAATCCTGTTAGCCGAGCGGTCCTCGACATCACCGATCTTGTGTTTGAGATGAAGAATTCCCTGGTCCCTCCAATCCCAGATGAAGCCTCCTTGGAGCAGGCGCTCCTTGCGGAAGAGATTCCAGTAATCGACGAGATTCCCCGAGGAATTTCCCATCGCATGGCTGTATTCGCACTGGATCAGCGGGCGTTGGGTTTCCAGCGGCCTCTTCTCCTCCGAGCGGGCGTATTTCTCACAAGCATCGACGGTGTCATACATCGGCGAATAAAGGTCGGCATGGAGATTGTGGGCGGCTTGCTCGTAGTGGATCGGGCGAGACGGATCGCGCTGGCGGATCCACTCGGAGCATTTCACGAAATTCTCGCCGTCGCCAGCTTCGTTGCCCATCGACCACATGATGATGCACGGGTGGTTTTTATCGCGCTCCACGAGGTTTTTGATCCGGTCGAGATGGGCTTCGAACCACACGGGATTCTTCGCGAGAGACTCCTCTTTGTAGCCCATGCCGTGGGACTCGATGTTCGCCTCCGCCACGACGTAGAATCCGAGCTCGTCGCACAGTTCGGACAGGGCGGGATCATTCGGATAGTGCGAGGTGCGCACGGCGTTGATGTTGCCGCGCTTCATCTGTAACAGGTCGGCGCGGATGTCTTCCCGGGTGCAGTAGTGGCCGGTCTTCGGGTTGTGATCGTGGCGGTTGACGCCCTTGACCAGGATCGGTTGGCCATTGTGAAGGAACTGGCCGTTCTTGATTTCATTGCGGCGGAATCCGGTCTTCCCGGAGTGATGGGCGACTTCCTTTCCGCCGGCGTCCGTGAGTGTGATCTGATAGTTGTAAAGATCCGGAACCTCGGCGGACCATGGCTTGACTCCGGGAATTTTGTCGAGGGAAACGCTTTGCCCGGCCGTCTGGTTCGCCGGAATCTTGATCGTCACCGGTGGCACCGCGATCGCGCCGCCATCGGGCGAGGTCAGCGAGAGATTCACCGTGGCGGTGGTATCGGCGGAACCCTGGTTGGCGACCTTCGCGCTAAAAGTGAGTGTGCCCGATTGGTAGTCATCCGTGAGACCGGCGTTGATCCAGAAATCGCGGAGATCGAGGGCATCCGCCGACCACAGATAGACATCGCGGAAAATTCCGGACAGCCGGAACATGTCCTGGTCCTCAAGGTAGGATCCATCCGAATACTGATAGACCTCGGTAGCCAGCAGGTTTTCGCCGGGCTGGAGATAGGGCGTGATGTCGAATTCGGCGGGTGTCCGGGAATCCTGCGAATAGCCGACTTTTTTGCCGTTGATCCACAGATAGAACGCGGAGTCCACCGCGCCGAAGACGATGAAGGTGCGGCGGCCCGCCCAGTTTTCCGGCAGGCTGAACTTGTGCCGGTAGGAGCCGACCTGGTTGCGGTTCTCGATCGGGAAATTCGTGAAATGCTGCGGCGGCTCGCCCATCACCGTTGGCGGGTTCTTGGCAAACGGGTAGATGATGTTGGTGTAGAGCGGCGCACCGTAGCCGTGCATCTGCCAGTTTGAAGGCACCGGAATTTCCTTCCATGTCGAGTCATCGAACGCCGGGGCTTCGAATCCCGCAGGCTTCCCCGAGGGATTGCCGGTGTGGTGGAATTTCCAGTTGCCGTTGAGCAACTTGCACCAGGGCGATTCCAGTCGCGCCTTCGCGACAGCCTCCTCTTTCGTGGGAAACGGCATCGAAGTCGCCCGCGGAGCCTCCTTGTTGATGCGGAAAACCGCCGGATTTTCCCAATCGGGCGGTTGGGCAAGCGACGACGTGGCGAGTGCGAGTGAGAGCAATGGGATTTTCATAGCGGGTTATTTGAAATTGATGGAGGCGCGGCGAAGTCTGTCCATGATAGCGACACCGAGCCCGGTTTCGCTCACCGGTTCTGCGATGATTGCGTCGAGTCCCGCCTCGTCAAGCAGCCGCATCACGAAAAACAGGCGGATCGCGGCCTCCGCGAGCTTGCCGCTGCCGGGGCTCAATGCCTCCACGACGTCCCAGTCGTGAAGCGTGACGTAGGGGCTGTCATCATCCCCGGTGTAGCTCAGCAGGCCGTATTTTTTGCCTTCCTCGGGCACAAAAGCTTCGGGTTTTTCCAAAAGAATCAGCGGCGTAAGCGGCGCGTAGTGACTCTCCAGCTGGCCCGGAGCTTGCGGCGCGTCGCCTTTGATTTCACGGACTTTTTCCACCCTTCCGAACTCCTGGAGCTGCTCTTTGGTGATCGGCCCCGCGCGGTGCAGGCGGAAAATCGGCTTTTTCCCTTCGCGTGGCTCGATGGAAATGATCGTGCTTTCCACGCCCTCGGCACAGGCCCCGGCATCGACGATGAGCGGGATTCGTCCGCCGAGCTCTTTCATCACGGCGGAGGCGGAGGTCGGGGAAATCCGGCCAAAGCGGTTTGCGCTGGGTGCTGCGATCGGGTGGCCGAGCTCTTTGTTCACCGCACGGAAAACCGGATGCGCGCTCTGGCGCACGGCGACGGTGGGCAGCCCGCTGGTCACCAGATCCGGCACGTCGGGATGCTTCGGCAGGATTAACGTCAACGGCCCGGGCCAGAATGCGGCCGTCAGTTTGTTCACCGATTCCGCGATGTCTTCCGGCACGATGGCTACATTTTTCAAATCCCCTCGCGACGCGATGTGGACGATGAGCGGATCGAACGAAGGCCGCTCCTTGGCCGCGAAAACCTTCGCAACCGCCTCCGGATTCAACGCATCCGCTGCCAAGCCATACACGGTCTCGGTGGGCAGGGCGACGATTTCACCGGCTCGCAGCAGCTCACAAGCTTCGCTGACGGCGTCCTTCATTTCATCTTCTTCGACTTGGCAAATGCGGGTCTCAAGCACGCTGACTTTGTGCCAGACCCGATGACGGCTGGCCAACCCGGATTTTCTCAAAATTGTCGGCGGATCGCGCCGACGGCCGGATTACGCAGGCAAGATCACCCGCTCGCCATTCTGAATGATGTTGAGCCCGTGGTTTCCCAAGGCTTCGAGGTGATTGTTGATCTCCGTGAAAATCATCTCGGTCGGCACGTTCCCGGCCGCTTGCATCCGCTGCATCGCATTGCGGTTGTTCTGCTTGCGCAAGGTGTCGATGCGGTCTTCCAGCAGGTGCGCGTCCTCCAGCATCCGGCCACTCACGCCGGAAAGGGAATTCGCACAGGTGTCGAGCATCGAGCGGATGTTGCCGCACAGGGTGAAGATTTCCTTTTCTTGTTGGGCGCTGAACAGGTGGCCTTTTTCGTATTTCCGCTGCACGACTTTCACCAGACGATAAATCCGGTCGGTCGCTTCTTCGAATTCGGACGCCACCCGCAACATCGATGCGATCCGCGTGGCGTTCTCCTTGCCGATTTCATGCGTCGAACATTGAATCAGATAAGCAGTAATCTCGTTAAGCATCACATCGCAAGTGTCTTCCATCCGTTTGAGTTCGGTGACTTTCTCGGAGAGATCCTTGTCCGGATATTTGAGAAGTTCGACGAATCCATCAAACATGGTCGAAGTCAGCTTGCTCATCTGTTTGGCCGCGTTTTCCGCTTCGGCGATGTTGAGTTCGCCGAGATCCACAAATCCTTGGGAGATGTAGCGCAAATTCCCTGGACCCATCGGTTCTCCGGTATCGCGAACCCACCATTCCACCAAGCGCGCGATCTGCGGGACGAACGCGACCAGCAGGCAGATGTTCACGAAATTGAACGCCGAGTGAAAAATCGCCGTCGCGAACGCCACGTCGAAGGCCGCCATGCTGTCATTCACCTTCCGCATGGACGACGGGAGGAATTCCGCCAGGCCCCAGCACAGGTTGCTGAAGGGATAAAACACCACCAGCATCCACCCCACGCCGATGACATTGAAGCAAAAATGCGCCCGCGCCGCCCGCTTGGCATGCACATTCGCCCCCAGCGCAGCCAGCCAGGCGGTGACCGTCGTGCCGATATTTTCCCCCAGCACAATGGCGGCGGAATTTTGAAAAACCCCGATGGGATCCGCCCCGACGTCGCCCAGCCAGCCGTTCAACGCACAGGTCATCGTGATCGCCATCGCCGCCGATGACGACTGCACCATCAACGTCAGAACCACCCCGCCGACGAGGTAAAGCAGCACCGAAACAAAGCCGCGTCCGCCCATCCAAGTGACAATTCCCTCGACGGTCGCCGCCATTCCCGGATCGTTCTGGATCAACATCCGCACGTCTGGCACCGAGTCCTTGAGCAACCCAAGGCCGAAAAACACCAACCCGAAACCCAGCAGCATCTCGCCATAACTTTTCGCCTTGTCCTTGCCGATGAACACAAACGGCAGCCCGATGCCGATCAAGGGCAACGCCACTTCCGCGACATTGAATTTCCCCACCACGGCCACGATCCATGCGGTGATCGTGGTTCCAAGATTCGCCCCCATGATCAGGCCGATCGACTGGATCAACGTCAGCAAGCCGGCGTTAACGAAGGAAACCACCAGCACCGTGGTCGCCGAGGACGACTGAACGAGCGTGGTGGTGATGAAACCGGTAAAAATCCCACTGAACCGATTGGCTGTCAGTCCGGAAAGCGCCTCTCGCATCCGCTTGCCGGCCACTCGCTGCACCGCCTCCGAAAGGATTTTCATCCCGAACAGGAAAACTCCCAGAGCCCCCAAAACATGGAGCAGTCCGACAACAACAGAGAAGGTGGAGATGCTCGCAAGGATTGGCATGTGAATGTGACGAAACCGTCACATTGCCCGCAGTGATACCAGCAAAATCATCCGACGGGGAGATTTCAGCCGCAGCTCGTGACCCACGCCCGCCACCCGCCGAAGCGCGTGATTTCCTCCGCTCCTTCCGTCGCCCGAGGCTCCGCGATGAAGCCGGGGACCTCCTCGCCGCTTTCGAGCAGGACCTTTCCGATCCCCAGCGGGCCTGGGATTTTTGAAACAAAATCACCAAACGCCGCAGGCGCCAGTTCCCAGACCTCCACCTCGATCGCCGCACCCGCCACCTCATCCCGGATCAGCGCCGGCCGTGGGGGAATCGAACCAATCGCCGGCATCGCATACATCCGGTAAACGGGTGCCGTCCGGGTTTTTTCCCGCAGCACCGCCCTGCGATCCGCGAGTTGCCAATGCAGCGCGAGGCCCTCCAAATGCGCTCCACAGACGAGAACCGGGATTTTCTGCGACCCCAGCGGAGACATCATTTCGCCGCCAAATTTCCCCGCCAACTGGAGCAACGCCGCATCCCAACCCGCCGGAGCAGCGAGTGTCACGCCCCACGGCGCGCGACCGGATCGCGCCCGTCCGGCGGGCACCGCCACGGCGGCAAGATCCAGCAGGTTCATGAAATTCGTGTAACGCCCGAGCGTGGCATTCGTGGTGAATGGCTCCGCCAGATTCTCGGCGACCGTGTAAAGGCAGGGAGTCGTCGGCAACAGCAGGACATCGATTTTTCTCCAGACGGCTTCCGCCTCACGCGCGAACTCCCGCAATTTATACTGAGCCCGGAAGGTCGATGCCGCGTCCCAGCCTTTCGATCCTTCCAGGATTTTCCGCGTCACCGGAAACACTGCTTCGGGATGCAATTCCACAAACTCCCCCACCGCCGCCCAGCGCTCGGCCACCCACGGACCTTCGTAAAGCAGCTTGGCCGCCTCGGTGAATGGTGCCAAATCCACCTCCACCGGAATCCCTCCCAGCGCTTTCATCCGCTCCACTGCTGCCGCGAACAACCCGGGAGTGTCCGGGTCACCGGCGAAATCAAGCTCGCGGGGAACACCAAACCGGAAGTTTCCGCCAATACCACCGATCGACTTCACCGGGGACGAAAATGGATCTGTCGCGTCGTAGATCCCGACCACATCCGAGATGCACAGAGCGTCCGCCGCGCAGTTCGTAAAAACGGAAATACAATCCAAGGACCGGCAGGCAGGAACCACGCCCCGATTGCTCAGCAAACCACGAGTCGGCTTCCAGCCGATGAGCTCCTGGAACGCCGCCGGCACCCGGCCCGAGCCCGCGGTGTCGGTTCCTAACGAAAATACGCACAGCCCGGCAGCGACTGAAGACGCACTCCCCGCGCTGGAACCACCCGGCAGAAACTCCGCGTCGATGGCGTTCCGCGGAACTCCGTAAGGCGAACGCGTGCCGACGAGACCTGTCGCGAACTGGTCCAGGTTGCCCTTGGCGATCGGAATCGCACCGGCAGCGCGCAAGAGTCTGATAGTCTCCGCATCCTCCGTAGGCACATAGGAAAACTCAGGGCAAGCCGCCGTCGTCGGCCAGCCGCCGACATCGATGTTATCCTTCACCACAAACGGAATTCCCCACAGCGGCAGCTCCTTCGGCATCGCCTCCACCGCCGCCGCGAGCGCGAGCAACTCGGACTTCTCCGGCAGGTGGATGAAAATCGCCGGGTCATCCCACGCGATGATTTTCTCCCAGATCTCGCCGATCACCTCCGATGGCGTGACACCCGCCGCATACCGTTCCTTGAGTTCGCTGATTTTCATGAGGATCTATCCAATTGGAGCGCGGAATTTATTCCGCGCGAAATGTCCGCAGGGTTTGCTGATGTGGTTTGACGACAACAAGAGCCTGCCCGGCTCTCACGCTGGCTCCTTCGACGACCAGAATTTCGACGATTTCCACGGACTCATCCGCTTCGACAGAAACCTCCATTTTCATCGCTTCCAAAATCAACGCGGTCGTTCCAGAAGCGATCCTTGTGCCAGCCGCGACCTCGATTTTCCAAACGCTGCCAGTCACCGGGCTGTTCATCGTCGAGCATCCGTCCGGGATCACAATTTCATCCACTTCGACCACTGCTTCCGCAGGCGCATCCATCGACAACCCGGCTTCCTCCCAACGCTTACGCTCGGCTTCAAACGCGGTGCGCTGTTTCGTCTGGAATGCGTCGATTTCCTCCGCATGCTCTTCAAGAAACGCCTCGTAGTCGGCCAACCGGAAAACCTTCTCTTCGATCTCCAGCTTGTGCCGTCCCCGCGGGACTTCCTCGCGCAAGCGCGACAATTCCTCCGCACTCACCGGATAGAAACGCAGCTGGTCGAAAAACCGCAGCAACCATGGCTTCTCGAAATCCGCAGTTTTGCGCCAGCGGTTCCACACCGGGATCGTCCGCCCGGTGAACTGATAGCCGCCGGGACCTTCCATCCCGTAAATGCACAAATACGCCCCGCCGATGCCGACCGCGTTTTCCGGCGTCCACGTCCGCGCCGGATTATACTTCGTCGTCACCATCCGGTGCCGCGGGTCGAGCGGCGTGGCGACGGGTGCGCCCAGATAGACGTCGCCCAGGCCCATCACCAGATAGGACGCATCGAAGAAAATCCTGTATACCTCGTCGATGGATTCCAGCCCGTTGATCCGCTGGATGAATTCCAGATTGCTAGGACACCACGGCGCGTCCGGCCGCACACTCTGCATGTAGCGGCGGATCGCCTCGCGCGTGCTCGGGTCGTCCCAGCTCAGCGGAAGATGCACGATGCGCGTCGGCACTTCGATCTGCTCCAGCGGCGGCAACGAAATAATTCCTTCACGGATCTTCTCCCACAGATCGCAGCGCCCGACGACGCTGGGATCGAAATGCACCTGCAACGACCGGATGCCGGGCGTTAGATCTATGATGCCATTGATTGATTGTTCTTTCAGCCACTCGTGAACGACATGGGCTTTGAATCGCAATTTCAAATCCAGATGATGCGGGCCGAACTCGATCAGGAAATATCGATCACCCGCGCGCCGGACGATCACGGATTCGTCGCCCTCGCCGAAAGAATCGATGAAACAGGAGCCGCGGTCGCCCTCCACCGGGTCAGTTAGTTCCGCACGCTGTCCGGCGAGGAATTCGCTCACTTCGATTTGGCGGTCACGCGCCCACGCTTCATCGACGGGCACGAACTCGATGAGATCACCGGGCCGCAACTGGCCGAGTTTCCACAACTCCGCATCCACGACGACAACGGGACAAACGAAACCACCCAGGCTCGGGCCGTCGGGACCGAGGATGACGGGCATGTCGCCAGTGAAATCGACCGCGCCGATGGCGTAGGCGTTGTCGTGCAGGTTGGACGGGTGCAATCCGGCTTCGCCGCCGTCGGTGCGCGCCCATTTCGGCTTCGGGCCAATCAGTCGCACACCGGTGCGGGCAGAGTTATAGTGAACTTCCCATTTTGTGGCGAAAAAGATGTCGATGTCTTCATCGAGAAAGAAATCCGGCGCACCGTGCGGGCCGTAGAGGACGGCGATTTTCCATTCGTGAGATAAGGAGAAGGGACATTCCTGTCCCTTCCCAGTGGGGACAGGAATGTCCCCACTCCTTATTCCCAACACATCCCCCGCCAACAACGCCCTTCCAAACGGCCCGCCAAATTTCCCTAACGTAAACGTCGAACAACTCCCCAGATATTCCGGCGACTCGATCCCGCCCGCCACCGCGAAGTAGGCCCTCGCGCCCGCTCCCTCGAACCGGCCGATCTTCAAAACATCCCCCGCCTCCATCGCGATGCGCTTCATTCATCGCCACCGGCTCGCCGTTCTTCAGCATCAACGCCGACGCACCCACCACTGCGATGGTCGTCGCCGAGTTGAAGCGCAAGGTCGGCCCGGTCATGGTGATTTCCAATCCGGCCGTGCCTTCGGAATTTCCAACAAGCGTGTTGGCCAGCCGCAGTGACAACGAGTCAAACGGCCCGCACGGTGGCACGCCCACTTCCCAATACCCCACGCGTCCCGGCCAATCTTGCACGGTGGTCATCGTCCCCGCCGAGGTGACGTCGATGGTGTTAGGCTCGTAAATGAATTCCGCCATGTCGCGCATCGCCACGCCGCCTTTGAGGTAAGGTGCCCAGCGGGTGATGTCTCGCAGGTAGCGCAAATTCGTCTCGATCCCGGAGATCCTCGTTTCCTCCAGCGCTTGCTCGATTCTCGCGACCGCGGCATCGCGGTTCTCCGCATGCACCATCACCTTGGCTAACAGCGGATCATAAAACGGACTGACTTCCGTGCCGGGTTCGATCCAGCGGTCGCAACGCGTCCACTCGGGAAACGTCGCTTCAGTAAGCAGCCCGCAACTTGGGCGGAAATTGTGATTCGGATCCTCCGCATAGACCCGCGCCTGGATCGCACAGCCATGCGAAACCGGCGCGATGGCAGGCATTTCCCAAGTTTCATCGAGAGCGAGGCGGACCATCCACTCGACCAGATCGATGCCGGTGACCAGTTCGGTCACACCGTGCTCGACTTGCAGCCGGGTGTTCACTTCGAGGAAGAAAAAATCGTCGCGGTCCGCGTCGTAGATGAATTCCACCGTTCCCGCGGAGCGATAATTCACGCTTTCTCCCAGCTTCACCGCGGCGGCGTGGAGCGCGGACCTTGTTTCATCGGATAGACCGGGTGCCGGAGTTTCCTCGAAGACTTTCTGGTTCCGCCGCTGCACCGAGCAATCGCGCTCGCCGAGAGCTAACACCTTGCCCTTGCCGTCGCCGAAAATCTGCACTTCCACATGCCGACCGCGTTGGATGAAGCGCTCGAGGAACACGCTGCCGGAGCCGAAACTGCGCTCGCTCAGACGGACCACGCTCTCGAATTCACGGAGAAGTTCCGATTCATCGCGGCAGACTTTCATGCCGATCCCGCCGCCGCCTGCGGTGCTCTTGAGCATGACGGGGTAGCCGATCTCTTTTGCGGCGAGGATTGCCACCTCGGCATTCTCTAGCAGTCCGGTGCCAGGGACGAGTGGCACGCCCGCATCGCCGGCGAGCCGACGGGCTTCGTGTTTGAGCCCGAAGGCGATGATTTGCTCGGGCGTGGGGCCGAGCCATTTCACGCCCGCGTCCTCGCACATGCGGGCGAAGTCGGTGTTTTCGCTGAGCAGGCCGTAACCGGGAAAAACCGCGTCGGCCCCCGAAGCTCGGGCGATTGCCAAAAGCTTTTCCTTAAGCAGATAACTCTCCGATACCGGGCCCGGGCCGAGGAGATGGGCTTCGTCTGCTAGATCGACATGCGGAGATCCGGCATCGGGCTCGGAGTAAACCGCGATGCTCTGATAGCCGAGTTTCTTGAAGGTGCGGATGGCGCGGGCGGCGATTTCCCCGCGGTTGGCAATGAGGATTTTCATGAGAATGGAGCGCGGAATTTATTTCGCTGTGAAGAGTGAATTCGGGCGGAATAATCCGCGGTCAAGATAAGCACCTCCACCGGCGTCGGATTCCACCCGTTGCAAGGATTGTTCAGCTGCGGACAATTCGAGATCAGGCACACCACATCCATCTCCGCCCGCATTTCGACATATCTACCCGGAGCGGAAATCCCGTCGGCGAAGGTGAGTCCGCCGTCGGGCGAGACCGGCACGTTCATGAAGAAATTGATGTTGCAGGTGATGTCGCGCTTGGTGAGTTCCACCCTCCATTCCTGCGCGCCGCGGATGAAGCTGTCGCGGCAGGCGTGCATGCATTCCTTGTCGTGGGCGTAGCGCATGGTGTTCGACTCGCGGGAGCACGCGCCGCCGAGCGTGTCGTGGCGACCGCAGGTGTCGGCGGTGATGGTGAGCATGGGATTTCCCTCGGTGCTCATCAGTCGGGTGCCGGTGGTCAGATAGAGCGCGGCCTGCTCCTGGATCGTGCGGTCCGCGCTGTAGCGTTCGGTCGGATCGGCGGCACTGAAGAAGAGCGTGTCGGCGGCTTGGTTGCCCTCGAGATCGAGGATGCGCAGGGTCTGGCCCTTCTTGATTTCGTGGACCCACCAGTCGCCCGCCGGGATGACTTCGCGGAAGATGGCGGCCTCGGGATTGAGTGTGCTTTCGGTCATGGCAAGCGGAGGGTGTGATAGGTTTGGTTGTTCTCCCAGGCGCGGAGGTTTTCCGGACGGATCGTCAAGGAAGGATCCTCGCTGGCGGGTGGCTCGCCGGCGAAAACTTCGAGCTTCACGTGGCGGTGGCGATAGACCGGATCCGGATCGAGCGGGTGCTGGCAGGTGTTGAGCACGACGAGCGTGTCGATTTCAAATCGCAGCTCGATGGAGTCGCCGGGTTTCGAGTTTTCCGGGACGAATGATAGATTTCCCGCGTCGTCGGCCACGACTTTGCTGAAGAGGTTGAGATTCGGCACGAGATCCTTTTTCCCGAGACCCCATTTCGCGAGCTCGATGAGGAAACAATCGCGGGCGTTGCGGTTCCAGTCGTTGCGGGCCTGCTGGTAGTTGTTCCCGCCGTATTTCGCAAGCACGCGGGCGGCGTCGGAGTGGCCGCAGACGGTGTCGTGCCAGCCGACGGAGTCCGTCGTGATCGATGCTAACAGGCGTCCCATGTCCGAGTGCAGGCAATACGGCGCGCGTAGATAGAAAATGTGCTGGCCCTTGAGCGTGTCCGGCATGTTGTAGCGCTCGGTGCGTTCGTTCGCGTTGTAGAGCAGCATGCCGACATTCGCGCCACCGTCGAGGTCGGTGAGGCGGAGGCGTTTGCCACGGGAGATCACGGCCGACCACATGCCGGCGCCGTGCAGTGTTTTTTCGAAGAGAGGATTCATGCGCGTTTGGCGTGGAGCGGCGGGATGAGGTGGGGCGTGAGGGTGAGATGGGCGGTTTTCACGCCCTTGCAGGTGATGAGTTTGTTGGCGATGTCGCGCAACGTGCGCGCGGGTCCCTGCATGAGGATGACTTCGAGCACGTGCTCGTCTTCCAACAGGACATGCTGGGAGGAAATCACCTCGGCGATGTGCTCCCGGAAGATGCGGGAAAGGTCGCGCAGCAAGGTGCTTTTCGACTCGTCGTAAACCACCGAAAGCGTGCCTGCCATGACCTCGGTGCCGATTTTCCCCAAATGCTGCGCGGCATGCTGATGGATCATTTCAGCCACCGCCTGCGACCGGCTCTCGAATCCACGGGCGGCAGCGAGACGGTCCAGCGCCTGGAAAGTCTCCTCCTTCATTGAGACGGTCACCCGCCTCACGCCCTCGTTGTTGTCGTCTCCTGCCATGTGCAGGTAGGATAAGCACACAGGACGCCAGTATGAATAGTTTTTTCATTCCTCATACCGGAAATCGAATTCAAGCCGAGCGGCGGATGACTTCGGCCAGGTATTTTTCGAAGTGCCAGATCGGTTCCTCAAGGTGACTGAGGCGGCCGGGCGCATGGCCGACGGAATTCATGCCGCGCTGGGTGGCGACACAGACTTCCATGTCCTCCATGTGGAAATCGATGCCGCCCTGGATTTCCTTTTTCAGCACTTCCTCGTAGTTGGGCAGGTTTTTCGCGGCTTGCGGGACGATCATGGTGGTCATGAGTGTGCAGGTCTCCGGGCCGGTCGGAAGGAGTCGATACCAGTAAACACGGTCCGGCGCGGTAAACAGCAGGAAATTCGGGAAGCCGAGATAGACGCCCCATTCGACACAATCGTCGATGCCCAGTCCGGGAAAGATGGGGAACGGCGTGCCGGGGTTTCCCGTGGCGAGGATTTCCTCCTTCATGCTGGCCTTGAGGGGGAGGTGCATGCACGAGAACTCGGGATCATAAGGCTCAGTCCAGCAGCCGCGGGCGGGCAGGAACGGTTCGAGCGTCTTCATGTGGGCACCGAGGTGGTGATAGGCTTCCATGAAGTTCTCTAGCAGGATCTTCCAATTGAAGTCGCATTCCCAGTGGGCGGACCAGACGAGATCGGCATCGGCCATGTTCCACTTGCCGATGAACTGCTCTTGAAAACGGCGATACTTCTCGGCGAGCGGCGCGATATCGGCGGACAGCGTGACGAAGACGAAGCCCTCCCAGATTTCGCTGCGGAACTCGTGGAGGCAAACTTCGCTGCGGTCGAATCCCTCGGCCCGCTGCATTTCGGGCGCGCCGACGAGTTTGCCGCCAAGGTCGTAGCTCCAGAGGTGATAGGGGCAGAGGATCACCCGCTTGTTGCCCTCGTCAGGATGGCCGAAGCCGCTGGGCATGAGGTCCATGCCGCGGTGGCGGCAAGTCCGCGATAGGACGCGGACGGCCATGTCCTTGCCGCGCACGACCAACATGGGCTCGCCGCAGAGATCGATGCGGACGAAGTCGCCGGCGTTGGGAATCTGTGAGATATGGCAAGTGGAAATCCATTCCTTTTGGAAAATTTCCGCAGTTTCAAATGCCAGGAACGCGGGCTCGGTGTAGGAGGCCGCAGGCAATGAGATCGACTGCTCAAGTGGCTTTGCCGCAGTCGCGAGGATGGCGGCGAAAAGTGGTTCCAGCGGATCCTTGGAAGATTTTTTCGCTGGGGCGGGTGGTGAGGCGACGGTGCTCATGATGGAGTGTTAGTTGGTGGTTTTGAAATGATCTTGAAAGCGCTCGCGCTGGCGGAGGCCGATCCAGCGGTTGATCTCCCAGAGATTGGCGGCGGGTTCGCGGGTGAACGGCGTGTGCTGGAGGTAGCCATCGGGGCCGAATTCCGGCGTCATCGTCAGGCGGGTGAGTCCGCGGGCCGCCATCGAGTCCCACACGCGGGTCCACCAGCGTTCGTGGGCGGCGAGATCGCCGGCATGTTCCGGCGCGCGTGGGTCAGGGACTTGAGGGCCCTGGTTATAACCTACCCGTGGCTGGATGTGATGGGCGTGGTCGGCTGCGAGCTGGAGGATTTCCTCTTCCTCGTCGAGGATCAGTCGCTCGCTAACAACACACCAGTGGCTGAAATCGCAGGTGATCCGGAGTTCGGGAATGGCGCGAAGGAAATCGCGGGTGAGCCACGGGCTGTAGGTGGAGCGCCCGCGGTGGGTTTCCACGGAGATGATGATGCCGTGTTTATCCTGGAGCCTAACAACCCCCTCATGGAAACGCAATGCATCCACCGCGGACCACGCATCGTAACCGGCCATGGTGTTGATGAAAAGCGGTGAGCCCTCCATGCTGCGGATGACGCCTTCTTCGAGTGATTTGAGATGATCCTCCACGCTGCGCCCGGGCAGCGGCACAAAAACTCCGGCAGGCGTGCAGGTGCTGATTTCCGCGATCCATTCGAGGTCGGCGGATTGCAGTGATTCGAAAAACGCGGCGCGCCCGGACGGATCGAGCGGAGCAGGTGCCTCAATGCCCTGGAAGCTGGATTCGTGACAAAGGCCGATGGCTTCGGCAAGAGTGCCATCGTGGCCCCAGAGAGTTTTGAAAAGTGCGAGTTTCATCATGAATTCATAGGCTGCGGGCCACCCGGAATCCCAAGTTATCCCAGCGGGCGTGTTCCGGCGCCCAGTCGCGCCAGGATGCGCGGAGGATGCGCGGCAAGTGGTCCCAGGCACCGCCGCGGACGGTACGGCAGGCGTGTTTTCCCCCGTCGATCCAGGCGGAGCCGTCAGTTGGAGCGTTCTGATAGTTCGGATGCCAAGCGTCGGCGGTCCATTCACAGACGTTTCCTAGCAGATCGACGAGACCGAAGGCGTTTGCCGGGTAGCGACCCACCGGCGTGAGGCGACCGGTGCCGATCTCTGTTCCGAGTTCGTCATAGAGGAAATTCGCATCGCCGACATCGAGCAGGCTGCCATGCGGAAACACCGTGGTGCTGCCGGCCCGGCAGGCGTATTCCCACTCGGCCTCGGTGGGCAGGCGGTAGTTCTCGGCGGAGGTGGCCGAGAGCTTGCGCAAGTAAGCCATCACCTCCGGAAAACAGACATTCACGACCGGACAATCTCCACCAAGCCCCGCCGGTCCGCCCCTGGGCAGCGAGCCCATTACGGCGTGCCACTCGTGCCGGGTGACCGGTGCGGTGCCGAGCGCGAACGAGTCATTCAGAGTGACCGGGTGCCGCGGCAGCTCCACCGAGGAAACGAATTTATCTTCGGCGATACCGCCCATCAGGAAACTTCCCGCCGGCACGATCGTTAGATCGGGGCGACCGGCAAGCAGCTCTTCAGGTGATGGAAATGCGGCTGTCATCGCGATGGTCCTAGAACCCCGAAGCCTTGAGAGCGTTGAAAGGGGCGAGATCCACACCGGCTTCCATCGGATGCTCCTTGGCGACCGTGCCAAATTTGATCCACCAGTCATTGGTGAGTTTCCAATGGCGGCTGATTTCGTTGTTCGCGCCGAACGGCGGCTCGCCTTCGATCACTCCCATGAAGCGTCCGGCCTCCTTGTAGTTGAACGGATAGATCCCGCCGTCCGTGGCGCTGCCGTCGGCACCGACCACCGTCACCACATCCTCGACTTTGAACCCAAGTCCTTTGGCCATGATGGCATTCGCTTCGGCAGTGTTTTTCTTCCAATAATCAACCGCCGCGAAGTAGGCCTTGAGTGTGAGTTTCGCCAGCTCCGGTTTGTTTTTGAGAAAGTCGCCACTCATATACATTCCGTCGCCTAGCAGGGCGGTCTTCTTGAAATAGGGATCCTTGGAAGTGGCCACGACCTTCGAACCGGGAAGGCTGGAAAGGACCTTGCCGCCGAAGGGTTCCCAAAACTCACCGGCAGCCACCTTGCCGCTCACCATCGCGGCCACGGCATCGTCCATGATGACATTGGTGTATTTGACCTCGTTGAATTTAACCCCGTTTTCCTCAAGCCAGATTCCCATGTAAATCTGGGTGAGCCCGCCCTCGAGCACGGCGACTTCCTTGCCCTTGAGATCGGCGGCGGAGTTGATCCCTGGACCGAGGATGATCTTGTCGGTGCCGTAGGACGGATTGGTGTAAGTGACCAATTTCACCGGGACTCCCTTGTCGGCCGCGACCGGACCATACTCCACGGTGGAGGAAGTGACATCCAATTTCCCTGCCGCCATTTGGGCGAAGCTCTCGTAAGGATCCTCGATGATGACGATGTCGAGATCGAGCTCGGGCACGAGATTCTTCTCCTTGGCGAGATACCAAAAGGCGTAACCCGGCCACGAAAACAGCGAGATCTTCACCGTCTGCGGCTTGGACGCCGAAGCGGCGGCGGTGGTTTCTTCCTTTTTCGAACAACTTGCTAGAAGCAGGCAGGCACCAGCAAGGGCGGGAACGAGGCGAGGTATGTTTTTCATGGGATCAATCAGTATAGGTAACGGAAAAAGAAACGGTGAAGCAGGCGGATGAGAATGTCGGTGAGGAGTCCGAGCAGGCCGATGGTGAGGATGCCGGCCATGATGTCATCGACCTGCACGAAGCGCTTCGCCCGCATCATCATCGCCCCGATGCCATCGGTGGCGGCGACGATTTCGGCGATGACCAGATAGGTCCAGCTCACCGCCAGCATCTGGCGCGCGGTATCGACATAACTGGGCATGGCGGCAGGCAGCAGAACGCTCAAGACCACTTTGGCGCGGCTCGCACCCAGCGTGCGCGAACACTCGACGAGTTCGAGCGGCACGGCCCGCGTGTTGTCCATGAACAGCGAGATCAGGAAAAACACGACGCCGAGAACTAACAGCGCGATTTTCTGGCTGTCACCCGTGCCCAGCCACATCAGCAGCAGGGGCACGAACGAAGGCGCGGGAAGGTAGCGGAACGGTGAAACCAGCGCATTGAGGAATCCCGCGACCGGGGTGAACGCTCCCATCAGCAGTCCTAACGGAAGTGCGAGGGTCAGTGCCATGCCGAAGCTCAGGAAGATCCGTTTCACGCTTTGCCCCACGTCGGCGGCGAAGTTTCTCTCGGCGAAAAGCGCCACCCATGCCTTGCCCACCCGCAGCGGACCGGGAAGCAGCGTGGAGTCCGCGAATCCCGAGGTCGACACCATGTGCCAGCCGAGGAAAAAACAAAGCCACGCAAGCAGGCCCAAACCCAGCTTCACCTCGAATTTCAACACGCTTCCAAACTCAAACCACGAACGCCGGGGAAGCCGCCGCCCCGGGGAAGGGGGCGCGATCACTGCCGCGGAGCTGCTGGACAAGACATCGGACATCGGTTGCTGTGCGGCCGCGGAGCACCCGTCATGCCAAGCGGATGTGATATTTGCGCTTGCAACTAAATGCGGAGTTTTAAATTCTCATCGTGATGATTCCCCTAGCCCTTCCGGATACCGGAGCACCGCCTCAACAAGTTGCCTGGCGGCTTTTTCTCACGGTCCACGCGCTGGCATACCGGCGGATCGACAATGGGCTTCTGGCCAAGGATTGTATTTCCTTCGACGACTACGACGTGCTCCTAACAGTGAATGAATCCGAGGGCGAGACTCTGAGAATGAGTGAGCTCGCCGAAGCCGTGCTTTTGAGCAACAGTGGCATGTCACGGCGGGTCGCGCGGCTCGTCGAGCGCGGCCTGCTCCACCGCGATCAATGCGCCCAGGACGGCAGGGTCTTCCGGGTGCGGTTGAGCCGTGCCGGACGCAAGGCACTGGACAAGGCATGGGACGTTTACAGCGGCTTGATCGAGGAAACGTTTGCAAGTCATGTGAACGAAGCGGAAGCGAAGGCCCTCGCACGCATCTTCCAGCGGATGCTCGACCGGATCGGCAGCGAGCAACATCGCGGGCTTCTCGCTGCCGGAGTCACCGATGAGCCGAAACGCAGGTCATGATTCGCCCGGCAGCGGCGCGTTCGCGTCGTAGCCGGGCAGATTGCCCACGGATTCAAGCCATCCGATTCGATCTCCCATCCAACATTCGTCCACGGGCTGATGAGGCTCCGGATCGTCGAAGCTGCAAGTGTTGACTTCAAACCATTGCGGGATCCCGGGATCGAAGAAAACCAGCGGAGTTCCGCAGTCACCACAGAACGACCGCTCACGTCCGGCGAAGTTACAGATCTTCGGGCGGCCTGCGGTCCAAGTGAGCGCACCGCTGCGGAAAAAAGTCCACGCGACGAATGGAGCCCCGCTGGCCCGCCGGCAATCCGAGCAGTGGCAAATGGTCGTCTGCGCTGCCGGACCACGGACTGCGTAGCGCAGCGCGCCGCAGAGGCAGCCACCGTGAAGCAGGGATTCCTCATTCATAATCGACTTCCGGAAGCCCTTCCCAATGTTTCGCAGGAAGCGGTGGATCTTCTTCGATCGCCACCGCCACGGTTTTGGTGAGGGCGGAGACCATCCGTTCGAAAAGCGCCTTGCCTTCAAGCGCGGTGGCCAGTGAGGGATTTCCGGTCACTCCGTTCAGGCTGGTTTGCGCCACCGGATAGGAAAACACCGTGGAGCCGGTCCGGTCGGGGTCGTCCGAGTTTGTCAGCCGGTCCATATGCACCAACTCCGGATGGAGGTGAAGCATCAGCGCTGTCTCGGCGGCGTTGGCGTGCAGGTCCGCCGCATCGCGGGTGTATTCCTGCCAGATCGCCTCATCCAGTTTGAAGACATGCACCAGTCCGATCTGGAGCTTCCCCATGTGGGCAAGCCGCAGTTGATCCACGGCGACACGCGCCGGAGCGTCATTGCCGAAATGAGCGTTGACTAACAAAATCCGCTGCCACCCGCTGGCCACCGCCCACGCGGCGATGTCGCGGAGGGTGGCGATGAACGTTTCATGGCGCAGGGAAAAAGTCCCCGGCCACTTCGGGGTGTGGCCTTGGGAAACCGTGTAGCGCAGCGCGGACATCACCGGCACGCCCGTGGCATCGGAAGCCGCGTGGCAGACGGCTTCTGCTAACAGGGTATCCATCGCCACCGGCAGGTGCGGGCCGTGTTGCTCGGTCGCGCCGAGCGGTAGCAGCAGGAGCCCGCCGTTCCTTTCACGAAGTTCGGCGATTTCCGGCCAGGCCAGGTTTTCGAGGATAACAGGCATTGCGTTAGAACATCCTTGCGTAGGTGTCGATTTCCCACTGGCTGACGCGCTGGTGGTATTGACGCCATTCCTCGGACTTGTAGGTGATGAATTCATTGCGGAGTTCGGTGCCGAGGATTTCCTCGACGAAGGGATCGGCGGCGAAGGCTTTCACCGCTTCATCGAGCGTGCGCGGGAGTTCGGAAATGCCGCGGGCGGCGAGTTCCTCGGGGCTGAGTTCGTAAAGGTTGTCCTCGTGCGGATCGCCGGGGTCGAGTTTCTCGCGGATGCCTTGCAATCCGGCGGCCAGCACGAGGGTGGCTGCCAGATAGGGATTGCAGGCGGCGTCGGCATTGCGGCTTTCGCAGCGGCCGCCGGCCATCGGCACGCGGACCGAGTTGGTGCGGTTGTTTCTGCCGTAGCTGTTGAAGACGGGTGCCCAGGAGAAATAGGACATCAGGCCGCGGCGGACGAGGCGCTTGTAGCTGTTGACCGTGGGTGCGAAAGCGGCGCAAAGGGCGGGGCCGTGCTTGAGCACGCCGGCGATGAACTGATAGCCAAGCTCGCTGATGCCGAGGCCGCGCGGATCATCGGCATGATCGCATTTGAAGAGGTTTTCGCCGGATTTCAGGTCGTAGAACGACATGTTGAAATGGGCACCGTTGCCGGTGCGGTTGGCGAACGGCTTGGGCATGAAGGTCGCTAACAGACCCTCCTCCGCGGCGTAGTGCTTGGCCATGGTGCGGAAGAAGATGTAGCGGTCGCACATGGTGAGGGCGTCGGCGTATTTGAAATCGAACTCGAACTGCGAGTTCGCGTCCTCGTGGTCCAGCGAGTAGAGGTCCCATCCGAGGTCGTTGATCGCGGTGGAGACCTTGTCGATCCATTGATAGCGATCAAGGAAACACTTCACGTCATAACAGGCCTTCGTCAGGTCGTCATCCGGATTGGGGATCTTTAGCGTCCCGTCTTCGGCGAGTTTGACGACGAACAACTCGCACTCGATGCCGAGGTTCATGCCGAATCCCATTTTCGCCGCTTCGGCGAGTTGTTTCTTGAGGGCGACGCGGGTGCTGACCTCATAGGGCTGGTCCTTGAAAGTGTTGTCTGCCGGAAACCACGCGACTTCCCTGTTCCATGGCAGAACGCAGCCGCGGGTGAGGTCGGGCAGGGAGGCGATCTCATCGTCGTTCGGCCGCTGGCCGAGACCGTCGAGAGCGTAACCGGTGTAAAGTTCGCTGCCGGCGGCGAAGTCCTCGAAGTGATCGATAGGCACGAATTTGCCTTTGGGCACGCCGTGGATGTCGACGAAGGCGCCGATGCAGTATTTGACGCCTTGTTTTTTGAGATCGTCGCGCATGGCGCGGATTTGTTCTTGGTTCATAAGTTTTGGTAAATAAGTGTGAAGAGTGGAGACGGCAAACTGCCGAGACTGGATAGAAATCTCAAACAACGTCTGGATCGGAGACGGCGAGTCGCAGAACGGGGGCTTCTTTCTGCTCCTGGCCCGGCGGGTGGATCAGGTGGTCGATGTGCTTGCGCACGCCCATGAAGGACGGGTGGAAGAGCTGTCCGAGGTCGCGCGGGCGGGGCACCGGCACCTCGACCACTTCGCGGACACGTCCGGGGTTGGCATCGAGCACCAGGATGCGGTCGGATAGAAAAACCGCTTCGTCGAGGTCGTGGGTGATGAAGACAATGGTGATGTCCACGTTTTTCCAGATTTCCAACAGATACGACTGCATCTGGCTGCGGGTCTGGGCATCGAGCGCACCGAAGGGCTCGTCCATGAACAGGACGCGCGGCTGGTTGGCGAGTGCCCGGGCGATGGCGACGCGTTGTTTCATGCCGCCGGAGAGTTGGTGCGGGTAGGCGTTTTCGAATTTTGACAGACCGACGAGCTCGATCCATTCGCGGGCCTCGGATTCCGCGGAGAACGCGGAGGTGCCGGCCATGCGCGGCCCGAACATCACGTTCTCCTTCACGGTCCGCCACGGGAAAAGCGTGTAACCTTGGAAGACCATGCCGCGGTCCGGGCCGGGGCCGGAGACCGGCTCGCCATAGACGCGGAGCTCGCCGGAGGTCGGGGTTTCGAGGCCGGCGAGAATTCTAACCAGCGTGGACTTGCCGCAACCGGACGGGCCGATGACGCTGAGCAGCTCGCGCTTGTGGACGGAGAAGGAAACGTTGTCCAAAGCAGTGATCACGCCGCGCGGGGTTTCGAACTGTTTGGTCAGGCCGGTGACTTCGAGGGCCACCGGTCGTTCGCGGAGGCGGGCGAAGCGGGCGGCGACTTCGGGCGATTGCTCGCGGTAGTCGGGGAGTGCGAGATCGGCGTTCATGGTTGGATTTCGCGTTTGCGGTTAGTAACGGAGCCGAGCGCGTCGACCGGCCATCTCAGGACCTTGATGAGATTTCGTGAGAACGGCCCGGTTTTCCCCGCCCATGGAAAGAAGAGGCCGTGCAGCCAGGAGAGGAATTGGTCCATCACGAATCCGGTCACACCGATGAGGATGATGACGGGGAACACGCGGTCGAAGTTCCGGAAGCGGCCCTGAGTCTCAATGAACTCGGTGAGTCCGCTTTTCACGCCGATGAGTTCGGCGATGACCAGCCAGGTCCACGCCCAGCCGAGCAGAATGCGCAGGTCATTGTAGAGATTCGGCAGGATGCCCGGGATGACGACGTGGGTGATCATCTGGCGGGGTTTCGCGCCGAGGGTCTGCGCGGCTTCCAGTAGCGAGGGGTCGAGCAGGCGGGTGGTTTTTGAAACGACGAGGATCATTTGGAAAACGGTGCCAATGAAGACGAGCGCGATCTTCGGGGCATCGCCCGCTAGCAGAACCGCGACCAGCAGGGTGCTGAAGGTGGGCGCGGGCATGTAGCGGAAGAAGTCGACGAAGGGTTCGAAGAGTTTCGAGAAAAAGTCGAAGACGCCGCAGAGGATGCCGATGGGGATTCCGACGACGCAGGCCCAGAAGAAGCCCATGAAAATCACCTGTAGCGATCGCTTGTAGCGGTCAAGCATGGTCAGTTCTCCGTCGGGCACCTTGGCGGTGAAATCGCGCAGGCCGGTCCGGATCACTTCATCCGGCGCGGGTAGATAGATCGGGTTAGCCGGCCTGCCTTGCGGGATCAGTTTCAGGAGGGCTTGATCCGGAAGTTTGGCATAGGAGAACTCGGGCGAGGCAGCGGAGAGCTGCGCCCAGTTCTGGCGGACGATCTCCAGATTCTCCGCGGTGAGCGCCGGCTTGCGGGTGGTTTTCACTCCGGTGGCGATGTCGCGCCAGAGCGTGTAGAGCACAGCATCGTTCTGGGCCTCGGTGTAAGGCAGCCAGTCATGCGAGACGGCGAGCGGCGCGAGCTGGCGGAGAAGCTTCTGGTTCTTCCGCTTGGCTCCGCTTTCGGAGGTTCCTGCTGCGCGCGCCGCGAGGGTGGCGGCGTTGTCCTTTCTAACTGCCTCGACGAATTCCGGGAAGAAAGCCCTGCTGACATGGTCTCCTGCGGTGAAGACGGTGGTCACGCCCTCTCGTTCGGCAGAAAGTTCGATCTTCACGTCCGGGTGCCAGATCCACGGAACATAGGAGACAAAGCACCACAACGCGATCGGAAGCAGGAACGAAACAAACGTGAGAGCGAGTTGTCGGGATTGCGGCAGATCCCGGCGGATCAGAAACCAATCTTTGAAGATGCCGCGGCGGGTCATTGGGGAAACGGAAGATTGGTGGGTGTGAGGAGCCATGCCGCCCGGCTTGCGTCGCGGCATGGCTAGGATCGAAACCTAACGAACAACTTACTTGGCCTTCTCGGCGGCAAGAGCCTTGGTGAAGGAGGGGTCGAGGTACTTCGCGGCATCCTGGCTTTTCTCATACACCTTGAAGCGCAGGTTGAACTCGTCGGCAACCTTGGAGGAACCGTAAATGGTGCCGAGCCCGGGTGCGGTATCCCAGCGCTTCAGGGCGTCTTCGAGGGAGAGGATGGCGGTGCCTTTGAGGAAGGGTTCATATTCTTCCGGAGTGATTTTGACGCGGGCGGAGAGGATTTTCAGGACGTCGTCGAGGTTCGCCTCATCCTTCATGTAGTCGGCGATGCGATACCAGACCTTGACCACCTTGGCCCAGTCGTCCTTGCGCTTTTCAAGACTCTCAGGGGAAACGGCGAGCACGTCGTAAATGATTCCAGGCGCGTCGGCGGAAGTGAAGATCGGTTTCGAGCCAGGCAGGACCTTGAGGGCTTGACCGGAATTCGGCTGCCATGCGCCGATGGCGTCCACGGCTTTCGAGGCGAGAACTTGCGGCGTTTCGTTGGTGGGCGTGTTGACGATGGTGACGTCCTCGGCCTTCATGCCGGCCTTTTCGAGTCCGGTGAGCAGCAGCAGGTGGGAAACGAAGCCTTCTTCGAGACCGACTTTTTTGCCCTTGAGATCCTTGACGGATTCGATGCCGGGCGCGCCGACGATCATGTCGTTGCCGTTCGAGAAATCATTGATGATGATGGCGACGGATGGCTTGCCGGTGGCTCCTGTGACGAGGGCGTCGCCATTGGTCATGCAGACCGCATCGGCTTTTCCGGAGACGTAGGCATCCATCGACGGCACATAGTCGAACCACAGGAAATCCACATCCACGCCGGCCTCCTTGAACCAGCCTTTTTGCACGCCGATCTCCCAGGCGACCCAGCCGGGCCAGTCGGAATAAGCGATTTTCAGAGGTTCGGCATGGAGACTCCCGCACATGGCGAGGAGTGCGAACGCGGCGGATGCGAGGCGGGGAAACGATTTCATGGCGGTTTGGAATTGGGGTTGGAGAACGGTGCGGTATGAAGGTTTAGCCGTTTGTTCACACCAGTTTAAGCACGGGCCATACCAACTTCGGCTGACGCAGGCCGGGCTCCGGTCGGGAAATTTTTGTCCAAATGATGTCCCGCGTGGTTTTTACGGTTTATCCCCACGCTGCGGTGGCACTAGGGTGCGGGCATGAACGAATCGCAAACCCCGCCGAAGAACATTGTTCTGATCGGCTTCATGGGCAGTGGCAAATCCACGGTCGGGCGCGAGCTGCACCAGCGGCTCGGCTATCCGCTGATCGACATGGACCATGTCATCGAGCAGCGCGCGGGGAAACCGATCACCGCGATTTTCGCAGAGGATGGAGAGGAAAAATTCCGCGAGATGGAGACGATGTTGCTGGAAGAGCTCGCCGATCCTACGGCTGCCCGCCGGATCATTTCGACAGGTGGCGGAGTGGTCGGCCGGCAGGCGAACCGAGAGCTCTTGCGCCAGCTTGGCTATGTCGTCTGGCTGCATGCGCCGACGGCGGTGATTCTCGACCGGACCGCGAAGAACCGGGATCGGCCGTTGCTGCACACCGATGATCCGGCAGCGCGAGTCGAGGCGCTGCTCACCGAGCGCAAGCCGCTTTACGCGGAGGCGGCGCATCTCAAGGTGGAAACCGCGGGCCTGGATTGCAAGGAGCTGGCGACCGGGATTCTCGAAAGCGCGCGCTATTTTTTCACCGGCCATTTGTGAGCGGCATGGTCGGACAAATCAAAGTGTGGGCGAAGGAGCTGGGCTTCGACGATTGCCGGATCGCGGCCGCCAAAGAGGCGAGCCATGCGGATCTTTTCCGGGAGTGGATCGCGGAAGGAAAACACGGGGAAATGGCGTGGCTGGAGCGCACTCCGGAACGGCGGTGTGATCCGCGCGAGGTTCTGCCGGGGTGCAAATCCATGATCTGCCTCGCACTGAACTACTATCCGGGCAGTAGCCCGTTTTCCGAAGGGCATGAAGGCGGCTACCGCATCGCCCGCTATGCCTGGAACGACGACTATCACGATCTGATCGAAAAACGGCTGCGGGAATTCGATTCGAAACTCCAATCGCTCGGCGGCATCCAGCGCTTCTACGTGGACACCGGCCCGGTGCTCGAACGCGATTTCGCCAGCGACGCCGGCCTCGGCTGGAACGGCAAATCCACCGTGCAGATCCACCGGCGCCTGGGCGCATGGTTCTTTCTAGCGGAACTGCTGAGCACGCTCGATCTAACTCCGGACGCGCCCTTCGGCGATCACTGCGGGAAATGCACCGCCTGCATCACCGCCTGCCCGACGCAGGCCATCACCGCCCCGCGGCGGGTGGATGCGCGGCGCTGCATTTCCTATCTGACGATCGAGCACAAGGGCCCGATTCCCGAGGAGTTCCGCGTGGCGATGGGCGACCGGATTTATGGTTGCGACGATTGCCTGGATGCATGTCCGTGGAATCGTTTTGCCAGTGAGTCGCGGGAAATGAGTTTCCACGCGCGGACCACGGTTTTCGAAAAGCGCCTGCGCGATTTCCTCGAACTCGACGATGACGGCTTCCGCACCCTCTTCGCCAGATCCCCGATCAAACGCATCAAGCGCCAGAGATTCCTAAGAAATGTCTGTGTGGCGTTGGGAAATACCGGCACCGCCGAGGACCTCCCGGCATTGCGAAAAGCCGCATCGGACATGGATCCGCTGGTCGCCGAGCACGCCGCGTGGGCGGTGGCCCGGATCCATCAGCGTCTATCCGATTGATCAGAGGACGATCTTCTTGAACTTCGGCACCAGCAGGTTCATGAGAATCCACGCGGTGATGTAAGCGGAGCCGCAAACCACGAAGAGGATGCCGTAGCCCACCTCCACCTTGCCAAGCGCGGTGAAGTGCTTGAGCAGAAGTCCCGCCGCGCGGGCGATGAGGATGCCACCCACCGCGCCGGCCATGCCGCCGATACCGGTGACCGAGGCGACCGCCTTTTTCGGAAACATGTCGGAGACGGTGGTGAAAATGTTAGCCGACCACGCCGCGTGGGCGGCGCAGGCAATGGCGATCGTGGCCACCGCATACCAGGTGTTGATCGCACCCAGCTTCGAGGCGAGAAGCACCGTCAGCGGGAACAGGGCGAAGATGAACATCGCCAGCTTGCGGGCCCTGTTAGCATCCATGCCGCCGTTGATGAATTTCTTGGGCAGCCAACCGCCGAAGATCGAACCGGCGGTGGAGACGGTGTAAACGATGGCCACGGCGAACGGCCAGCTGATGACACCGGGGATGTCGGACGGGTCACCTGCGAAACCGGGATTCGCCGCCATGTAATCCTGGGCCTTGCGGGCATTTTCCCCTTCCAGGAACGACGGCAGCCAGAACAGGAAGAACCACCAGATCGGGTCGGTGAGGAACTTGCCGACGACAAACGCCCAGGTCTGGCGGAATGTCAGCAACCGCAGCCAAGGGACTTTTTCGTTCGCGACGTCGGCCTTTTCAGCTTCCTGTTCGTCGATGTCGCTGTGGATGAAATCGTATTCCGCTTGTGACAGTTTTCCACTCTTCAACTTATTGGCGGGAGACTCATACATCTTATACCAAAAGATGAGCCAAATCAGTCCGACCGCACCGGTGAGGATGAACGCCCATTCCCAGCCCCAGTGGCCCGCGATCCATGGCACGCAGAGCGGCGCGACGATGGCACCGACGTTGGCTCCCGAATTGTAGAGACCGGTCGCCAGCGCACGTTCCTTTTTCGGGAACCATTCGGCGATCGCTTTGTTAGCTGCCGGGAAGTTTCCCGCCTCGGTGACCCCGAGAGCCGCCCGCCACATTCCGAAACTCCACGTATGATGACCGAACGCGTGGCCGATGGCGGCGACACTCCAGCCGATCAGCGAATAGGCATATCCCTTTTTCGTGCCGACCTTGTCGATGATCTTACCGGCTAACAGCATGCCGAGCGCGTAGGCGATTTGGAAACAAATGACGACCGTGGAGTAGTTCAGCTCCTGGTCGGCCTTCTCGAGTCCGAAGACCCCGTCCTCCGAGAGGGTTTTCTTGAGAAGTCCGAGAACGTTCCGGTCGAGGTAGTTGACGGTGGTGGCGGCGAAGACGAGCGCGCAGATGGTCCACCGATGGCGGCCGATGTTTTCATTCACTGAGGAGAACGACATGATAATGGGATACGTGGGTTTGCAGGGTGCTTTTCAATTCAAATCAGGTTGCGACGTTGCCCGGGTGAAATACCCCTGACAAGGAACAAAATGGCACCCGGCCATTCGGCCAACCGGCAGTCCGCCCGGAAGCAACCCGATCGGGTTATCCCTGCAGCGCCCGCAGCGCCCCGCGCACCAGCGCTTCGGTGGGAGCCGCCGGATCCGCATCCAACACCTTTCGGACCGCCTTGCGCGCGTCCACCTGCTTGTAACCAAGCGCGATGAGTGCCAGTTCGGCATCGGCCGCTCCGGCAGTGACCTGGCCGGCCGCCGCGTCCTGCCAGGTTTCCGTGACGCCCACCTTGTCTTTCAGCTCGAGCACGATGCGCTCGGCCGTTTTTTTGCCCACGCCCTTGAGTTTCGAAAGCCCCGCCACATCGCCGGCGACCACCGCCTGCTTGAATCGTGTCACGTCCATGCCGCTGAGCACCGAGACCGCCATCGTCGGGCCCACGCCGCTCACCCGGTCGATGAGCAGCAGGAAGACATCGCGCTCCTCCTCGCTCGCGAAACCGAACAATTTCTGCCCGAGCTGGCTGAAATGCAGGTGTGTCCGGAGATCCACGTCCAGCCCCTCCGCCGCGTGCAGCCGGTCGAAGGTGGAAAGAGGGATGAAAACCTCGTAGCCCACTCCGTGCACATCCACCACCAACCGGTTCGGATACGCCTCGATCACCTTGCCGCGCAGTCTTGCTATCATGCGGCGAGCTTGGACACGCCGTTCGCTCCGTCAATGTCGATATCCGATGACTCGGTAAGTCAACTCTGCCCACTCCCGGAACCACCTGCCGCACTTCCAAGTAAATACCCCGGCGAAACCGGCCCGGAAAACTCTATCACCCTCAACGATTCACTTCCAATCGCCCCGGAACCCGACAAATCTCGGGCAACCCGATTTTTCATGATGCGCCATACCCTCATCCTCCTCGCCGTCGCCGGATGCCTGGCATCCTGTGCCGCACCCGCGCCATCCCCACCCGCACCACTCCCGCCGCGGTCCAGAATCGTGGTGGCCGAGCCACCGCCGGGCCCGGTCAAAGTGGACATCTCGATGACCACCCAGACCGCGCAGCTCCTCACCAAGACCGGCGTGCTGCTTGCGGAAATGGACGTATCGACCGGCATGAAGGGCAAGGAAACCCCGCATGGCAGTTTCCGTGTCACCGAGAAGCTCCCTCACAAGCGCTCGAATCTGTATGGTCAATATGTGCGGACCGACACCCGGGAAGTCGTGGTGGCCAAGCACTGGGAACACGTCGGCCCCAGGCCTCCGGGCACGGTCTATCAGGGCATCGCGATGCCCTTGTGGATGCGCCTCACCGCCGATGGTGTGGGGATGCACGTCGGGGGATTCGCCCGCGGCCAGGCGACCAGCAAAGGCTGCATCCGGGCGCCTGATGAAGGCCAGAAGTTCTTCTATCAACACTGCCGCGTCGGCACTCCCGTGCGGATTCATGCGGGAAGCCACCCACAACCCACGGCGCTCTAGCATGATCGTGGAAAAGGACGGCAGGCGCGCAGTGCTCACGTGATGCGGACTGCGCTTCCGAGTTGACTCTTCCGCCGTCCGAAACAGCATGCGGGAATGAAAATCCGCACCTGGCTTGCCCTCGGTTTCATCGCCATGCATCAGCCTGCCCACGCCAACGGCGGCGGCTACTTCCGCGGCGGAGTGGAGCAGGCGGGCGATGTCGCAGGCTTCGAACCCTCGGAAACCGAAAAAATCCGCATTCTCGACGAAAAACTCACTGTCGAACTCGGCCCTAAATCGGCGGATGTCGAGGTGCGTTATCTGATGCGCAACGAGACCGACAAGAAGGTAAAGGTGCGCTTTGGGTTTCCGGTGGAGGAGTCGTTTGATCGCAATTTAATGGCAGATACCGGTAAGGATGGCTCCAGGAAGTCCGATCGCCTGAAATACTGCCAGGACTATGTGATCGCTGCAGGGGGGAAAGCAGTTGCGGCAAAATGGCAAGGCGAGGAAAATACGGATGACAAACCATTCAAGGGCATCGCGGGTTGGCTGATTTCGGAAATCACCTTTGCTGCAGGGGAGGAAAAGCCCGTGATGATCCGCTTCAAAAGCGGCTATCCTTCTGAAAACTGGCATGTCAGCGAAAGCACTTCGGAAAGCGCCGGCCTGTTTCGTTACCGGCTATCAACGGCCGCGTGCTGGGCGGGAACGATCGGCACCGGACGGATCACTTTGAAGCCAGCGGGCATCAATCCGCAGGAACTCAAGGTGCTCAAACCGGTGAACCGTTTCAAAAAAGAGGGTGAAAACTGGGTGTGGAATTTTGAGAACCTGGAGCCAACACTGGCGGACGATTTCGAAATCGAAGCGTCTCCCGCGATCCACGGTTACAATGGCTCCGAAACAACCCGCTACGTCGAGCGAGGTAGCCAGTGGCTGATGTCACACACAAACTATCAGATCAAGGCGAGTTCATTCCTGCCTGCGGAAGGCGAGAACTCCTACGAGCCGGAAAAAGTGAAAAACTTCTGGGGCCACGAGGCATGGAGCGAGGGAGCCAAGGGAACCGGGGTCGGAGAATGGCTGGAACTCACGCCTGCGGTGCCAAAGCCCCTCAACGCGATCGAGATTGCGCCGGGGATGGCCAAGAGCGAGGAATTGTTCAAGGCCAATGCCCGCCCGAAAAAGATTTGGGTCGAGCTGAATGGCGAGAAGCGCTTCTCGGCGAATATTCCCGACCTGGAGGAAGCGCACCGCATCCCGATTCTCGATTATGGGAAGCCGGTTAAGAAAATCCGGCTCACGTTTGAGGAAGTGTGGCCGGGCACTAAATTTGAAGACCTTTGCGTTAGCGGAATCCGGCTTCAGGTGAAACTCGACAAAAAGCCAAAGCTTGAACCTTCTCGTTAGAATCCTGTTGGCCGCGACCGCCGTCGTTTCTCTTGCCCGCGCCGGGCAGGGGCTTCCCGTGTTTCTCGCAGACAACCACGCCGAGACGGCCGGCTGGATCACCCGGAATTTCGATCTCGATGGTTCCCACATTCTTGTTCTGGTGGATGCACATTCGGACGCATCGGCGGTGGAGCGCTCAGAAGAAATGCGCGAAGAGTTGCGCCGCGTGCCTTCGGCCAAGGAACGTGCGGTTCGTGTCGAGAACTGGAGGAAAAGCGGCCGCTTGCAGGCGTTCAACTGGATCGAACCGCTGATGCCGCGACCGCTGGATGACGTCTTGTGGTTGGCCGCGCCGGAGCTTGATAACGCGCAACTTGCCGCGAAGACCTTGGATGCGATTGGCTCGTTGGATGGCAGGTTGGAGGTGGAACCCAGATCCGCCGGGTCCTTCGAACGACGGTGGGAGACTTGTGATTTGAAAGGTTTCCAAAAATGGAATCCGGGGAGCCGGCCTGTCATTCTCGCCATCGACCTCGACTTTTTCGCAGGCATGAACCCGGCGGGCCGCGAGGCGGACTTTGAAGCTGTCTGGGAACGTGCGATGGATTGGCCGGGCCTCGCCGGAGTGGCCTTCGCCGTGTCGCGGCCATGGCTCACGGACGATGCCGAGGCGGACGCGTTGGTCTCGCTCGCCGTCGAGGCGGTCCGACAGACACGCGGCGCGAGATTGGAAATGGACGCGTCGACGGACGACCGTCCCGACACCTCGTTGAAAGCGGCGGAATTGAAACAGCCCGTTCCCCGCTGGAGCCTAACCAAGTCGTCGCCGGCCACGCGCATGAAGTTGTGCGGCCTTGGCGAACGACAGGCGATCACCGACCGGAACGGAGTGTGGCTGCCATCGATCTGGCAGGAGGAGTTCGGCACCTCGGAGATCGTCCCGATGACCGGTGAAGTGGATTGTGATCACGTCTGGCGGTTTCCGTTCGGCAGGGAGCCGGTCCTGAGGATCGACGCTCCACCGGGCGCGACTGGCAGAACCCGCTGGTTTCTCGTGGAAGCGTCGAGGATGGCCTACGATTTGCTGCCGCGAACCGGACTCGGGAAAAGTTTCTCCCACTCCCCGGCCCGCTGGATCTACGGGAAACGCCGTAGCTTGGGAGAAACGCAGGATTTCCAGCTCGATCCCGCGAAATGGCGGTGCGAAACCGGAGGACGGTTCATCATCGAGGCGGAATTCGAAACGCCGCATGGTTGGTTGCCCACTTCCGCGATCGAGTTGCGCATCCGTGTCGGCGACGGGTTCCGTGGTTCACTATCAGAATGCTTCGGGATGCCCTACGTCTTCGGAATTGCGGGCGTGGCGGCAGGTGATCTATCCGGTGTCGAATCCGGCTGGGGCAGCGATTGCGCGAACCTGCTGATCCACGCCTGGCGGCGAAACGGCATCCCGCTCAGCTGGGGCGATCCCGGCCGCCTGCGCGCGCAACTCGCGACGAAAGTGGAAAACACGCGGCTAACGGATCGATTGAAAATCAGCTCTGCGGAGGTCGAAGCAGGCGTCGCCATCGATTTCGGCAACCATGTCGCGGCGTTGTGGCAGGACTGCGAGCCGCTGGGAATTCTAGGTGGAAACGATCTCGTCGTGCATCACCTCGGCGGCCTGCCGGAAATCGTCGCGCTGGAAAAACTAGCGGACACGCGCCCGGTCTTATCACTGCGCGTGCCGGTCCTCTCTCCGAAGATTCGACTGGCATTTGCGGGTGATGTGGTGTTAGCCGGTGAGGATCGCGGGGTGATCGAAAATTTCACCCGTGGCGATGCCGACCTCTTCGCGGTGAATCTGGAAGGCATCCCTTCGCTGCGCCCGCCGACAGCAAAGCTCCGCTACGATTTCCGATTCCCGCCGGAGCGACTCGGCTGGTTGAAAGAGCGCGGAGTGGACGCCGTTTCCCTGGCGAACAATCACGCCGGCGACGCGGGACCGGAAGGGCTCATCGAGGGCATGGCTGCTTTGGAAAAGGCTGGGATCGCATGGTTCGGCGCGGGGAGAAACGAGACTCAGGCCTGCGAGCCATGGCGGGTGGAGCGCAAGGGAATCAAGCTGGCCGTGTTCGGAATCAGCTATTTCGAAACAGGCGCTGCCGGACCGGATCACGCCGGAGTCGCGGTGCTGCCGCTTCACCAACAAATTCTCGAACGTGAACTCCAACAAGCGCGGGCGGCGGGCGAGCGGGTGATCGTGATGGTCCACGGCGGGACCGAATACGATCGCCGGGTGAACGACGAACAACGCCGCTGGGCACGGTGGTTGGCGGTGCGCGGCGCGCATTTCGTCGTGGGAGCGCATTCGCACGTGATCCAGCGCGAGGAAACACACGCCGGCACAGTCATCCTGCATTCGCTCGGCAACGCGGTTTACCCGAAGGAACTCAAGGGCGCGGATTCGGGATATCGACAAGTCGTGGAGATCCGTTGATGGCGGAACGTGTTCGCCCGGCACTCTTTCACATCGGTTTCTGAAATCCGATCTTGCCCTCTACGGTATGATTGATGTTTTTCCACCACCGAATCAAAACCTAACCCATGAATCGTTTCTTCCTCACGCACCTGCTCGCCACCGTCGTTGCATGCCTCCCAACCGTCCAGGGCGCAGCTCAAAAGCGGCCGCCCAATCTCGTCGTCATCATGACCGATGACCTGGGCTACGCCGATGTCGGCTTCAACGGATGCAAGGACATCCCGACGCCCCACATCGATTCGATCGCAGCAAACGGCGTGCGCTTTACCGACGGCTACGTCTGTTATTCGGTATGCGCGCCAAGCCGGGCGGGTTTCATCACAGGCCGTTACCCGCAGCGCTTCGGCTTCGAACGGAATCCGCAATGGAATCCAAGCAACCGCGAGAGCGGACTGGCGCTGTCCGAAACCACCCTCGCCGACGCCTTGGGAAAAGCGGGCTATCAGAACGGACTTATCGGCAAATGGCACCTGGGCGCTCATCCGGATCTGCATCCGCTCAAGCGCGGTTTCCACGAGTTCTTCGGCCACCTCGGCGGAGGTCACCGGTATTTCCCGGAAGATCTCACGCTCAAGAACACGAACCAAGCGAAGCACGAGGGGGACACCTATCTGCTATGGATCCTGCGCGATGACACACCGGTCCAGACCACCCAATACCTGACGGACGAGTTCAGCGATGAAGCGATGCGCTTCATCCGGAAAAACAGTCGGCAGCCGTTTTTCCTCTACCTCGCCTACAACGCTCCGCACACGCCGCTGCAAGCCAGCGGGAAATACCTTGCTAGATTCCCGGACATCAAAAACGAGAAGCGCCGGACCTATGCCGCCATGGTCAGCGCGGTGGACGACGGAGTCGGCCAGGTGCTTGCCACGCTGCGCGAACAGGGAATCGAGGAGGATACCCTGGTGGTTTTCCTCTCCGACAACGGCGGGCCCACGTCGGCGAATGCTTCCAACAACCTACCGCTGCGGGGAGAAAAAGGATCACCCTGGGAAGGTGGCTTCCGGGTGCCCTTCGCCATGCAATGGCCGGGGAAGATCCCCAAGGGCACGGCCTATCAGAAGCCGGTGATCGCCCTCGACATTTTCGCCACCATCACCGCCGAGGCCGGAGTGCCGGCGAATCCGGAACGCCCGCTCGACGGGGTGGACCTCCTGCCCTACCTCACCGGGAAAAACACCGGGACTCCTCACGAGGCGATCTACCTCCGGATGTTTGACAAAGGCGCCTACACGGTGAGGTCCGGCGACACCAAGCTGATCATCGAGGGAACCGGAAAAGAGCCGGAACTCTACGATCTCAAAGCGGACATCGGTGAAAGGAACAATCTCGCCCTCTCCCGCAAGGAGGATCTCGCATCTCTGGAAAAGATGCGTGTCGCATGGGATGCGGAGCTTGTTGCCCCGATGTTCGAGGGGCTGAAAATGAAGCCCAAGGCGAAGGCAAAGGACAAAACCGCCGAAGACCCGTGACCTCTTGATTGCCGGGTTCAAGGCAGGCCGATTGGCCCGAAATCATGTAGACCTTGAGCCTGTGGGACTGCGCGGGTTTCGTCCGAACAAACCGGCGATTTCCGCGAGGTAGCGCCGCCATCGACGCCATCCGCCGCCTCACCAAAACCACCCCCACCTCCCCTGCCCGGCCAATCGCCCCGGGCGCGTCCCTGGGTCACGAATTTTTTTGTGTGCCATCCGCCACCGCCCTGCTTCACTCCCGACGCGAACGCGATGCCGGATCAATCCTCAGAAGACACTTTATTACTCGTCGATCCCGATTTGGATTTCCTGGACTGGTCCACCAAGCACCTTTCCGCGAAGAATCTGCGGGTTCTTCGCTGCGACAATGCCGCGAATGCCGTGAAGGTGATCGAAAAAACCCCGGTGAGCGTGGTGGTCGCCGCGATGGAGCTGGAACCCTTCGACGGGATGGAATTGCTCGGCCGCATCCTCCAGCAAAGCCCGCAAACGCTGGTCATTCTCACCGCCGGCTTTCCAACGACCGGCCAGATCATCGAAGCCACCCAGCGGGGTGCGCACGATGTGCTGCGCAAGGAATCGCTGGCTTTCGAACTCCGCCCGGTGGTGGAATCCGCGCTGCAGACGCAGGACGACCGCCGCAGCGCCGGCCAGCCGGACGCGGAAATGCCCAAGCATGACGGGCGGGTGAAAATGATCGGGATTTCCCGCGCCTTGCAGGAGGTTTTCAAACTCGTCGGACGCGTGGCGCGCTCCGATGCGCCGGTTCTCATCGCCGGCGAGAGCGGCACCGGTAAGGAACTGGTCGCCAAGGCGGTACACGAATACAGCCCGCGCCGTCAGAAGGAGATGATCACCATCAACTGCGGTGCCATCCCGGAAAATCTGCTGGAAAGCGAACTCTTCGGCCACGAAAAAGGCTCCTTCACCGGAGCTATCGCCCGCCGTGCCGGACGCTTCGAGCAGGCGGACGGCGGCACGCTTTTCCTCGACGAAATCGGTGACATGCCGCTTTCCATCCAGGTGAAACTGCTGCGCGTGCTCCAGGACGGATCGTTTTCCCGAGTGGGTGCCAATGAAACGCTCACCACCGACGTGCGCATCGTCGCTGCAACGCACAAGAATCTTACCGACGAAGTGGCCGCCGGGCGTTTCCGCGAGGACCTCTACTACCGGCTCAACGTGGTGGAAATCAAGATTCCCGCCCTGCGCGAGCGGATGGAGGACATCCCGCTGCTGGCCGAATATTTCCTCCAGCGCATCACCCGCAAGAACGGCATGGCCCGCATCCGCATCTCCGCGGAAGCCATCACCACGCTGCAGTCCCACCACTGGCCGGGAAATGTGCGTGAACTGGAGAACACCATCGCCCGCGCCTGCGCCCTCGCCTCCTCGCAGATTCTCCTGCCCGCCGACATTCCGCTGGCTTCCGCCCCGCGGAAATCCGCCGCCGGACTTCACGGCGGCGCTCGACCAGTTGATCAACGCCGCCCCTTCCGGCGAGGATCTCCTAGAATGGCTGAGCGGCGAAATCGCCGGCCGGATTCTCGAACGCGCGGACGGCGATCTCAAGGAAGCCTCCAACACGCTCAACCTGCCGATCGCGGATTTACGCAAACTGCTTGTCCCACAAGAAGTGACATGCTCCACATCGTCGAACATCCGTTGATTGCCGACGAGCTGACCCGGCTCCGGGATCCGGCTTGTCCGTCGCCGGAGTTTCGCCAACGCGTCCGCCGGATCGCCTCGTTGATGGTGCCTGCCGGTCACCGCGAATTTCGAAACCACGGTCGTGCCGTGCAACACGCCGCTGGAAATCACCGCGGGGGTGAAATTGACCCGTGGTGTCATCCTGGTGCCGATTTTGCGCGCCGGATTGGGATTTCTCGATGGATTTCTCGACCTGATCCCCCACGCGTCCGTCGCCCACATCGGCCTGGCGCGGAATGAAACCACACTGGAAGCGGAATCCTACTATCTCAAACATCCGCCGGTGCTCGGATGAGCAGGAAGTGATCATCCTCGACCCGATGCTGGCTACCGGCGGCTCAGCGATCGAAGCCGTCCGCCGCCTGCGAGGATGCCGGCGCAAGCCACATCCGTTTCGCCTGCCTGGTGGCGGCACCGGAAGGGATTTCCGCGCTGTACCGATGCGTTCCCGGATTTGGGGATTTACGTCGCCTGCGTCGACCGTTGCCTGAATTCCTGCGGTTACATCCTACCTGGCCTCGGCGATGCGGGTGACCGGCTTTTCGGCACCAGTGCTTGAGGATCAGGGCTGGCAATGGGCGATTTAGCGCTTTTAGTTTCACCCGACCGATGAAGTTGTGGCCCATTTTCCCCCTCATCCTGCTTGCCCCGCATGCCGCCATGGCCGGACCGGCGGAGGTCCCGGCATCGAGAAAAGGCGATGAAGCGCTCGCCGCCGGACTGTGGGAAGTCGCGGAAATGCACTTCCGTCAAGGACTTGCGGACGCGTCACTCACGCCCGAGGCGAAATCAAATGTCGCCATCCGCCTTGCGGAATCGCTCATCCGTTCGGGAAATCCGGTGGAGGCTCTTGAAATCCTGGGTCAATCGTTTGTCGAGAAGGATCCGGAAACCCCGTTTTGGAAAGCTCTCGCGCTTGTCGGCCAGAATCGCATTTCAGAGGCGGCCGGGATTTTGTCCGCACGTTTGGCGGATCCGACGGCCCCTTACCGCACGGAAACCAGTTTAACCCTGGCTAGCCTCCAACTCGCCCTCGATCAACCGGAAGCCGCGCTCGCCACTTTGACCGCGCTCGTCCCGGAGGCCGATGCCGCCGCACTCGCAGGTGTCCAGCTCGAACCAAGTGGAAATCCTGCTCGATCTCAAGCGGACCGCAGAAGCCCGCGAGGCGATGCCGCCGACGGAGAAGGTCACCGCCAAGGACCGCCAGCGCGCGGCATTTCTGGACGCCCAACTTCTTCTCAGCGAGGGACATCCGGCAGAAGCTCAGGCCGGATTTCAAGAACTCATCAATCAGCCGCAAGGTCAGTCGCTTCCGCTCCATCACTCCTCCGCGATCGGTTTGGCCGATGCCATCTTCAGCTCAGGGAAATCCGGATGACGCCGCGAAATCGCTGTTGGCATTTTCTCCAGAATCACCCGGATTCGCCGAACCTCGACGGCGATTTTCCAGCGCATCCTGCAATGGCTGCCGGAAAAACCCACCGCCACCGATCCGGTGCTTGAACGCATCGCCCAGTGGATCACTCCGCCCGTTCTACCGGCCAGCGGGGTGATTTCCATCGCCCGCCACGGAGACCGGGGCGGCCGCCGTCTCCGCGTGGCCGGTTGCCACCGATCCGGATGCCAGAGCCGGACTTGCTGGCCCACTCGCTCTACGCCCGCGGCCTCGGCCTGCATCGCATCGGCACGCCGGAGGCCGAAGCGGAATCACGCCGCCTGCTTTACCGCCTGCGGGTCGAGTATCCGGATCACTTGCTGACCCAGCGGGCGCTCTATCAACAAGCGCGCTGGTCCTTGGACGAGGGGGACGTGGACCAGGCGTTCGCCATCCTCGACACGCTGCGGGAAACCGCCAAATCCCCCACCATCAAGGGCGAGGCGGCCTTCACCGAGGCCCACGCCGCCTATTTGAAGGGCGATCCGAAGCAGGCCATCCAGCTCTTCGACGAGGCCGCGCTCACCCTGACCGGAGCCGAGGCCAAGGCCGCGAAACGGCCAGGCCTCCATCGCCCGTCTCCGCAGCGGCGACATCACGGGCGTCACCCTCATCCAGCAGCAAGGCGCAGCCGCCGGACAAGGAGCTCGATGCGGATCTCGAACTGGAAAAAGCCCTTTCCACCACGCCGCCGGACGCCGCCCGCACCGCCATCGCAGAGTTTCTCAGCCGCTTTCCCGACCATCCCAGAGCGCCGCCGAGGCCCGCCTCGCCGCAGCGGAAGCGGCGTTGGCTGTTTCTCCGCCGGACATCACGTTCGCGACGGC
Organism: uncultured Verrucomicrobiae bacterium; assembly: GCA_963841745.1. Classification (GTDB taxonomy): domain Bacteria; phylum Verrucomicrobiota; class Verrucomicrobiia; order Verrucomicrobiales; family Akkermansiaceae; genus Luteolibacter. The sequence continues at coordinate 300,807 of CAWJDV010000001.1, forward strand.
GCAGCTGGAAACCCTGCTCGGCAGCTCCGGAGGAATCCTTGGCCCCGCGCATCGCCCTGGCCCGCCTCCACCTAGCGGATGTTTCCAACGATCCCGCCGCTGCCATCGCCGCCGCGCAGGCAATCATCGACACGCTATCCGACCGACCCCGGTCGCCGCCGAAGCCGCACTCACGCTCGGACGGAATTTGTTTCCAGTCCGGCAGCTACAACCAAGCCCGGTTGGTGCTCGAAAAACTCGCCGCCTCCGAGACCAATCCGGTCCGCGCCCAAGTCGCCTGGCTGCTCGCGGCCCGCTCGGCCGCGCTCGGCGGCACCCCGCAGTCCAAGGAGCAGGCGCTGATCCTCTTCGACAAGGCGATCGAAACCAAGGGTTCCGTGAGCTCGCTCGCCCATTTGGAAAAAGCCCGCCACCTCATCGACATGTACCGACTCGCCGGAAGCCTCCGCGTTTCTCCAGAAGTGGATCAAATCCCTGCCTGAGGAAGACCCGTTGCAACTCCCCGCCGGCCTGCTGCTCGGCGAGGCGCTCTACGCCCAGGGCAGCTCCAATCCCGCCTCACTGGTGGAAGCGCTGGCCGTTTACGACAACCTGCTCGCCCACGCCAAGGACCAGCCCGCGCTTTTCAACCGCCTGCAATATCTCCGCGGCACCACTCTGGAACAACTTCCCGACGAGAAGGATCCCACGAAAAAACGCGAAAAACAGGCGTTCCAAGCCTATCACTCGGTGCTGGAAACCACCACCGCCGCCGGCAGGAGTGGGAATATTTCGAGCGCTGCGGCTTCCGCGCGCTCGCCCTTCTCGAAAAAGCCAAACGCTGGCAGGCCGCCATCAGCGTTGCTAAAAAAATCGCCTCGTTCAAAGGTCCCCGCGCCGAGGAGGCCGCCAGCCGAGCCAGCCTGCTCGACCTGAAATACCCCGTCTGGTAACTCCCCTCCCAAATTTCCACCCCACTCCACATGCCAAATCTACTCGTCACTGGAATCTCCGGCCGCATGGGCCAGGCCGTCCTTCAAGCCGCCACCGAGGCGGGCGTGTCCGTCACCGCCACCCACGACGCCGGCCAGGACATCGACGCCGCCATCGTCAAGGCCACCTGCGCCATCGATTTCACCATCCATTCCTTCACCACCACGCTGGTCGAGGCCGCGCTGAAACACGGCACCAGCCTGGTCATCGGCACCACCGGCCACACCGACGAGGAACGCGCCCTGATCCGCGAGGCCGCCAAAACAATCCCTATCGTTTATGCCTCCAACTACTCCGTCGGCGTGAACACACTTTTCTGGCTCACCCGCCACGCCGCCCGCATTCTCACCCAGGACCGCTTCGACATCGAGGTCACCGAGATGCACCACAAGCACAAGATCGACGCGCCCTCCGGCACTGCCCGCCGGATCCTGGAAATCCTCAACGAGGAAACCGGCACCTCCTATCAGGACGACGTCGCCCACGGCCGCCTCGGCAACATCGGCCCGCGCAAGCCTCGTGAAATCGGCATGCACACCCTCCGCGGCGGCGATGTCGTGGGCGATCACACGGTGCTCTTCGCCGCCGACGGCGAGCGCGTGGAACTCACCCACAAGGCGTCCTCCCGCATGACCTTCGCCGCCGGCGCCGTGCGTGCCGCGTGCTGGCTGGAGACCCAGCCGGTCGGGCTTTATGACATGCAGGATGTGCTCGGGCTGGTGTGACGTGGGATTCGATGAGATCGAGCAAAGACCGGACGTGGTCGATTTCACCCAAGCCTCACCCGCAGGTCTCGCGCACTCCACAACACCCCGGCCGCCGCTTTTCCATTCCCCTTCATCCGCCGCGCTCCGTCTTTGCGGCGCTCCGTAAACCGTTCCCGCGCTGCCGCGAATGCCTCATTCACGAACGCCTTGCTCCCGATCACCGCACCGTCCGTGAAATACCTCACCCGGCAGCGCAACATCGCCGCCAGCTTCAAGTCCGCCAAAACCGTCCCGGCATCCTCCGCCTCTAACGCCTCCGACGCATTCATCTGCGGGCGAACCACGCCTTTCTCCACCACCGCACTGCCGCTCTTTCTCTCCAGCGCCAGCCCCATCATCCGCCGGTACAACCGCGAAACCTCGCCCCACCGCTCCGATTCAAACCCCACGCCCTGATCGCAAAAATACGCTCTCACCAAGCCCTCACGCGCTTTCTTCCCATTCCCTTTTGCCCCGCCGCCCACGGCCTCCCCGTAGCTGCTCCACCGGTATTCCGCCGGATCGGACACCATGCCCGCCCGCACCGGATTCAGATCGATGTAAGCCGCCATCGTCCTCGCTGCGGTGCCGCTTTCCACGATCACGCTCTTGAACCGGTCCTCCCAAAGCGTGCCGGAGCGCGAATGCGCGCGATTGAACCACTTGGTAAAACGTTCCAGCAGCGATTTCATGAACTCGCTCAAATCATGCATCCGCCGGGTGTAACGACCACGGATTTCCTCCACCCTGCGCACCGCCTCCAGCTTCGCCATCGCCAGTTCCTGCGCGGGATCCAGCGGAATCCCCGTTTCATCGACGGGTTGCAGTTCAAACTCACCACGCTCCCGGACTGCTGCCGCCTCTTCCAATTCCTTGGCGACCTCAGCCACCTGCGCTTCGCTGTAGAAAACGCGCAGCCGTTGGAGCAATTCCTGATCCGGGATGCCACGCTCCGGCACTGGCGGTACCTCCAGGAGAAGATGGAAGTGATTCGACATCAGACAATAAGACAACACCCGGCAGCCCGTAAACTTCTCGCACATGCGCATCAGCATCCGGAAATGCTCCCGTTCATCCACCTCCAGCACGAACTGCCGCCCCACGACCCGACTCACGCAGTGGTAAATCACCGGTTTTTGCCGCGAATCCTTCCAAGGTGCCGTCCAACGCTTGCGGTTGTTCATGACGGGTAGGCTAGAGCGAAGAAAAGGACTTGCAATACAAAACTTGCATAAAGCATGGCTTCTTGAATTAAGAGCGAGGAAAAGGGCTAGCATGACAAAATTTGCATAAAGCATGGCTTTTTGATTGGGCTGCTTTTTGATTGGGCTTTTTGATTGGGCTTTTTGATTGGGCTTTTTGATTGGGCTTTTTGATTGGGCTTTTTGATTGGGCTTCTTGAATTGGCTTCTTGAATTGGCTTCTTGAATTGGCTTCTTGAATTGGCTTCTTGAATTGGCTTCTTGAATTGGCTTCTTGAATTGGCTTCTTGAATTGTGGCTCTTGAATTCGTGGCTTCTTGCATTCAAAAAGAGCATGGCTTTTTGAAGAAATCTAGGCTATACGACGGAATTAGACAGACTCGTGGACTCATTCTCATCCCGCTAGTGCGGACCACGCCGCTGCTGTTTGCCGCATTTGCGAAATAGAAATGGGAGTGGAGTACCGCGACGCAGGCTGCTAGCTTGTGCGGCATGCGCAACGAGGCTTCCTGCGATGTCCTGAAGGTGTGGCTCTACGCCGCGGCCTCAGTCGTGCTTGGCGCGTGGTTCTCGCCGTTTCTCTATAATGCGGGAAAAGCACTCGCGGAAATCTCCTCCGCCAAGCAGACGAACGGACTTCTGGAATGGCTCGCCGGGATCTGCCTGACGGCGGAATTTTCGGGATTTTTCGAGACCAGCGTGCTTCTGGCTGCCGGAATCCTGTTTTTGCCGATGATCGGCTGGCTCCGCAGCGGGCGTGCGGCGGGAAAAGGAGGCTCCTGGAAAGTGCGACTGCCGGATGGTGCCCGCGGCCCTGAAGCGGGACAGCGGCTCCAGCGGAATCCGGACGGTTTTCGGCAAGCCGGGACGGGATTTCTCCTGGTCACCTTGCTCTTCCTGTTGATCGCGGGCGTGCTGGTTCTTGCCGGGGTGCTGGAATGGAAAAATCCGGGCGCGCCGCTGGTCAAAACATTGCTGGGTGGCGCAATTGTCGCCGTCGCGCTGGCGGTGTTGCAGGAAATCCTGTTCCGCGGCATCGCGCTGGGAATCTTCCTGCGGGCGATGCGCCCGGCGACGGCGCTTGGTCTGTCGGCGGTGCTTTTCGCCCTCGTGCATTTCCTCAATTCTCCGCCGGGCTTGAACGTGGTGGACCCTGACGCGGCCGGCGTGGGATTCGAGATGTTGGGGAAAATCGCAGCCCAATTCTCCGAGCCTCGCGGTGTTTTCGGGATCTTCAGTCCTCTGCTGGCACTCGGGTTCGTCCTTGCTTACGCACGCTGGCGGACGGCGTCGCTGTTTCTGCCGATCGGCCTGCACACGGGTTGGATCTTCGTCCACGGCCTGCTCGGCAGCGTGACGCTGGCACCCAGTTCCGCGGATTCCTTCATGTGGGTGATCTCCGGTCTGGCACTGAACCAAGGGCTGGTGCCGCTTGCGGGAATCGTGATCGCCGGAGTCCTCGCCAACTACCTTACCCCCGACCATCATGTCGCCGACGACAGCGAGGTGTGAAGCCCATGGCTGGCGGAAATGGCTGGCGCGCACGCTCGACCTGCTCTATCCGCCGCTGTGCGTGGTGTGCGGCGACGGATTGCCGGACGGCAGGGCCTTGTGTGATGCCTGCGACGCGGATTTACCGAGGCTGGCAGAGCCGTTTTGCGAACGTTGTGGCGAGCCATTTGAAGGACAAATCGACGGCCCTTTTGATTGTCCGAATTGCAGTAAACTGATGTTCTACTTCGAGTTCGCCCGGCCCGCCATGGTCCGCGACGAGCGCACGCTGGACATGATCCACCGGCTGAAATACGGCCGCGAGCTGCATCTCGCCAAGGATCTCGGACGGCTCGCCGCCGAGTCGTTCGCCGACCCCCGGCTGGCCGAGGCCCTTGCGGAAAATTGGCCGCTGGTACCGGTGCCGCTGCATCACAAACGCTTCCAGCACCGCCATTTCAACCAGGCGCAGGAAATTTCCCGGGAGCTTTCATTCCACACCCACCTGCCGGTCGTCGACGCGCTGAAGCGCACCCGCGCCACCGAGCACCAGACCGCGCTCACCCGCGCGCAGCGGTTGGAAAACCTGCGTGGTGCCTTCATTCTCAGTCGCAGCGGGCAGCGCCAGATCAGAAAATCCACCGCTGGAGCAATCCTCGTCGATGACGTGCTGACCACCGGATCGACGGTCGATGAATGCGCAAAAACCCTCCGCCGCGCCGGATTTCATAAAATCCTCGTCGTCACCGTGATGCGTGGTTGATCGAGCCCGTTTTTTCGAACCGCCGGAGCGCGAAATGGCAGATCACCGCGGTGAGTCCCAGCGCCAGCATCGGCAGCAGCCCCGAGCGCAAGGAATCCCCCACCCCCCACGGCCGCAGATCGTGGACCGGAACCACGCGGTGGAGCATGTTAAATCCCTTGAACGCGGCGATCCAGCCGGCGTGCAGGCCAATGGAAAACCACAGCGCCCCGGTCCGCAGCCGAGCCGTGGCCAGGATCATTCCGATCACAAAAAGCGTCGCGAAGTCCGTCACGAAAAACAGCGGATCGGTGAAATGCAGCAGAATTTTTCCCAGCAGCTCGAATCCCGCGAAAGGAGCTGCCGGATTGGCGATGACCACCCCATCCGGCGGTGCCAGGAAATGCACAAAAGCGAACAACAACGAGGTGCCGATGCTCGCGGCCAACGGCTTCGCAAATCTCAGCCAAAGTCCGAGCAACAGACCGCGGAACAACCACTCCTCCAGCAAGGAAGCGGCGACAGCCGGAATGAGCATGCGCTTGAGCAATTTCCCGAGCTCCGGTGGATTCGGTGTCGGAATGTAGGCCTCGAGCGCGGTCAGGATCATCCCCATTGCCAGTAAAATCCCGCCAGCGATGACGCAGCCAGTAGCGATCTGAAGCGCTCCGGATTTCCACCCCACCCGCGTGCGCCGCTCCATCGGCACGCCCGACGCCGCCCGGATCGAGCGGATTCTCGCCATCAAAAGCGGCAGCATCAGGATCGCGGAAACCGTCATCGCCCGGCTGAAATATTTCTCCAGCTTCGCCCGCCCGCAGGACCTGCCGAGCGACTCCCAGACCGGGGACAATTCCTGCGTCGCCGCGACTTGCGCAAAGTTTTTCCCGGTTTGATAGGCCCACGGCGCGACGACGGCCGCCACCAACAGCGCCGACAGCACCCACACCACGGCTGCTCCGGCCTCGGATCTGAGAAATCGTTTCAACTGCAAGGTTTTCTGAAGCGGGCCACGCCCCTTGTCGAGCGATGTTTGGCGGAAAAAGACCTCACAGAAAAGGCCTTCGGGAAATTCCCCGAAGGCCTTGAATCGATGAAGAAACTCAATCCACTCAGATCGCGCGCAAGGTCGACTTGATCGCCTCGAAATCCGGCTGGTCGGCTGGATTTTCAAGCACTTCGGCATATTTCACGACACCGGCCTTATCCAACACGAACGCCGAACGCTTCGGGACACCGCCCATGATCAGGTTCTTGGTCGGCAGGAATTGCTCGTAAGCCACGCCGTAAGCCTCGGTTACCGTATGTTCATAGTCGCTGAGCAGCGTGATCGTGATGCCTTCCTTCTGCGCCCAGGCTTCCTGTGCGAACGGATTGTCGCCGGAAATCCCGAGCACCTTCGCGTCGAGCGCGTCATATTCGGAAATCCCTTGGGAAATGGTGCAGAACTCCGCCGTGCAACCGCCGGTGAAGGCCATCGGCACGAACAACAGGACGATGTTGGATTTTCCGACGAGGTCGCTCAGAGTGACCAACTCGGGGCCGTTGGCGGTTTTGGAAACGAGGGTGAAATCCGGGGCTTTGTCGCCGACTTTGATGGACATGATGGTAGGGAGGTTGGTTGGAAGTGGGCCGCACTATAGAACCCGGATTCCCGATCTGTCATACCAATTTTCAAGAATTCCCACCTACACAAAGCCAACCGGATTCCCCGGTTGAAGCGTGGATTTCAGCCCGCCACGCGGGATGAAACGATTCCCCCCGGGATCATGCCGACCGTTGCGGCAGGCTGAAATCCACGCTTCCATGGAGATTCGAGCTCAAGCTCACACTCACTGAGACCACCGGCTGGCGGGAATGTCGTGTTAAGGAATGTTAAGAACCGCACTTCAGATTGCTCCCGGCGGGAAGATGACTACGCTGCAACCCATGCATCCCGGGCCGAACAGGAACCGCTCCGAGTGGCTGTTCGTCGTCACCATGGTCGGCGTCTGCGGCACCTTGGCGGTCCTCCAATACCGCTGGACCGGCGACGTGGCCCGCGCGGAAATGACCCTCATGCGCGACAGCCTCTCGCGGCAGGCCGGGGAATTGTGCAAAGACTTCGACGCGGAACTGCGGAAAAGCCGCATGGCCCTGGTGCCGACCGCGAGCGAACTGGACAAGAGCACGCGCGAGGAAGTCCACGCCGACAGAATGCGCAAATGGAAGCACACCAAGCAGCCGCCGGTTTTCAAACGCATGGCGGTGTTCGTGAATTCAGAGGAAGATCCCAAACTCCTGCGAATGGACCTGAATTCGGAATCGCTCGTCCCGATGGAATGGCCGGATGAATGGAGCGAACTGCGGGAAACCTTGGAGAGAAGGCAGTTCGTCTTCCCTCCACCGGGACTCCATGGCTTGGGGTTGATCCGGGAATTTCCCGTAATGGAAGAACGGCGGAGAAGCTCCCGGAACAGTCCGCCCGCACCCGGCACTCCGGATTCGCGGTCAAGCGGACCGGGCGGGCACCGCGAACGCGAGTGGGTCATTCTGGAAATCGATCCCGACTATCTCCGGAATACCTGGATGCCGGCTCTTGTCGCGAAACATTTGAATTCGAAGGGAAATCTCAAATACGACGTGGTCGTCCGCACGAAACAGCCCCCAGAGGAGGTGATTTTCACCACCGGCCCGACATCGCTGGCACGCCGAGCCAATCCACTCACCATCGAGTTCAACCTCTTCGGCTCCGATCCGGAGCGGTTTCGGGGCCCGCCACCGACCACGCGCTGGGTCATGGAAGTCGGACATCGTGCGGGCTCGCTGGAATCGGTCGTCGCCGGTTCCCGCAAGCGGAATCTGGCGGTCGCCGCCGCATTGAACGGACTCATCCTCGCCAGCGGCTGGATGCTTTTGCGGACCACCCGCCGCGCCCGGAAGCTGGCGGAAGAACAAATGCGGTTCGTCGCCAACGTGACCCACGAGCTCCGCACCCCGCTCACCGTCATCCGCGGCGCGGCGCACAATCTCAAACGCGGCATCGTCAAGGACCCCGGCGCTGTCGAGAAATACTCCGGACTGATCATCGAACACGCCGAGGCGCTTGGATCCATGGTCGAGCAGGTCCTCGATTTCTCCGGCGACCGCCGCGGCGAGGCCGTCCGCGAAGCGCTCCACCTCGGCCAGGTGCTGCACGACGCGGTCCAGACCGTCAAAAGCGACGCGCGGTTCACCCACTGTCAGTTCGACCTCCACCTACCGGCCAACCTTCCTGAGATCACCGGCGATCCCGCAGCCCTGCGCCGGGCCGTCCAGAATCTGCTCGAAAACGCCGCCAAACACGGCGGCGCGGCCAGCCCCATCGGCATCACCGTGGTGGTGCGGGACCGTCAGATGGATGTCATGGTCGAAGACCGCGGACCGGGAATTCCCGCCGACGAGATCGACGAGATTTTCACGCCGTTTTTCAGAGGAAGTTATGCCCGCTCCAATCAAGTCCGCGGCAGCGGCCTGGGCCTCAGCCTGGTCAAGGAAACCGCCAGGGCGCACGGCGGCGGCGTCACCGTGCGCAGCGAAGAGGGCAAGGGATCCACTTTCACCCTCAGTTTACCCACATGAGCGCACGCGTCCTACTCGTCGAAGATGAACCCGGCATCGTCCAGGTGCTCGCCGATCTGCTCGAAGCGGAAGGCCACGTGGTGGAAACCGCCGGCGACGGAGAAACCGGCCTGCAACTCGCCTGCGGCGGCTCGTTCGACCTGCTCATTCTTGATGTGATGCTGCCCGGACTCTCGGGAATCGATGTCTGCCACGGTGCCCGCGAGCAGGGATTCGACGGCGCCATCCTGATGCTGACGGCTCTCGGCCGGGTGCCCGACCGCGTGCGGGGGCTGCGCTCCGGCGCGGACGACTACCTCACCAAGCCCTTCGATCCCGACGAATTGTTAGCCCGGGTCGACGCCCTGCTGCGGCGGACCCGCCAAGTCGGCCTCACCCCGGTCATGCGGGTCGAGTTCGGCGACATCATCGCGGATTTCTCATTGGGCCTGTTTACGAAAAACGGCGTCCCGGTGAATCTCGCGGCGAAGGAAGCCGAGTTGCTTCGTCTCCTCATCAACCGCCGCGGCCAGGTGGTATCCCGTGCGGAAATTCTCGGCCAGATCTGGGCGGACCAGCCGTTCATCACGCCCCGCACGGTGGACGTCCACGTCGCCTGGCTGCGCCAGAAAATCGAAGGCCTGGCGAACACGCCCCGCCACATCCTCACCGTGCGCGGCGAGGGATACCGGTTCGTGAAATGATCGACCCGGCTCCGGCCCCCCATCCAGTGTTGTCTTGCCCGTGGAATGAATATATGCGCTGCTAGGTGCATGGAAAAAGCCACCTACATTCCGAAGACCTGGGAATTACCGGACTCGATCCGCAAGCGGTTGGGAGTGACCGTGGGCAAGCAGCGGTTAATGAACGAGGACGGTCACCTGCTTCTTCTTCTCCATCAGGTCCCGCGGGCGGAGGACGACGAGGTCCGGTCGGCGGTGGTGATCTGGCGGAACCCGACGGGCGAGTGGAAAAGCGCGCCTCTCGCCGGTGGACTTTCCGGGTTGGAGGCGCATCTCGCTTTTTTCGCACGGCGATCCATGAGGTGGACACCGACGTCGAGGCCGCGAAATCCGCCCGCCAGTATTTCGAGGTGATGCGCCGGGTGAATCCCTTGCAACGGTCTACCCGCCATCTGTCTGAAGTCCTGCAGGCGACGCGCCAGGCGCTGCCGGACGAATCCCGTGTGATCAGTCTGCGCGATCAGGCGGTGGATTTGGAGCGGGGCATCGATCTGGTGGCGGCGGATGCCAAGGCGGGCATGGATTTTACCCTGGCGGAAGCCGCGAGCAATCAGGCGCAGGCGGCGGCCGTGGCCAACCGGGAGGCGCGCCGGCTCAACCGGCTGGCGGCGTTTTTCTTCCCGCTGGCCACGCTGGTGGCGGTATTCGGAATGAGCCCGCCCAGGCAAGTCTGTGAGAGCGAGGGCTTCTGGCTCGTCCTTCTGTCGGGCGTGCTGCTAGGTTTCGTGGTTTACTCCCTCGTCGGTTTCCAGAGTCGGAAAAACGAGTGAACGGGCATCACGGCCTGCCGATGGATCAGTTCTAACGACGGTTCATCATGTCGCTGAACGCAGGAACTTCCGGGTCCGGATCGTTGGGAATTGAACTCCGCGCCGGCATGCGATCGGCTGGGAAATCCCTCCGCGTGTGATCCTTCGTGTTGCGTCCGGCGATCATGGCGAAGATCAGGCCCACCACGGCCATGATGAGCACCAAAGTGCCGAACATCAGCGTCAGGACACCGCTCGAAACTCCGCCGCGAGGCCGTCCGGACAGGCTCTTCACCACGACGATGAAACAGATCACCGGGAGGCCGATGATGAAAACCACGTCGAAGGCATCGATCGCGAAAAGCCTCGGGAAAATCCCCACGCTCTCCTCCGAAACGAAACGCGGGGAGAGGCCTTCCTTGTTTTCCAGGTAAAACTGCCAGGCCAGATCGCAAATGTAGATCGTGAAGAAGCCCATGAGGATGAACGAAAACGCCAGCCCTAACAAACTCCGCTTGCTGGGGAGCGGATCGGGAAAATTGAACGCGACTTTCTTCCGGCGTTTCCTTTTCGTCGAATGCTCAGTCTCTTCGATCGGACCGGTGGATTTTGTGCGAGCCCAGGCCGTCGGGCTTGAAACGGTTTCCACCACCGTGCGGAACTCGCCAGCCGTCTGATAGCGCAGCTCCGGGTTTTTCTCCAGCGCCCGCAGCACCATCTCGTCGAGCCGCACGTCGATTTGAACTTTCTTCGACGGCGCGACGAGATCCTTGGCCGGGCGCTCGCCGGTCAGCATTTCATAGAGCACCACGCCGAGCGCGTAGATGTCGGCGCGGTGATCGACTTCCCGCTGGTCCCGGTTTGTTCCGGTGCCATGTAGGGCGGCGTGCCGCGAGCTTTCGCCGTCGGCGCCCATCAGCGCGGCGATGCCGAAGTCCGCGATCTTGATGCGGCCTTCGCGGTCTAACAGAAGATTCTCCGGCTTGATGTCGCGGTGGACGATGCCCTTGTCATGGGCGTATTGCAGCGCCTCGCAGATCGGCGGGACGATGGCGAGCGCTTGTTTGGGTTCGAGTTTTCCGTCGCGCAGCAGGTCGCGCAGGTTCACGCCGTCCACGAATTCCATCACGAGGTAGAACAGCCCGTCGGTCTTCGCCGAAGTCGTGGATGGTGACGATGTGCGGGTGGTTGAGCTTGGCCAGCAGCTCGCGCCTCGCGGGCGAAGCGTTCGGCGAATGCGGCCTTCGCCGACGCGTTCCGGGGCGAGGATCTTGATGGCGACGATGCGGTTGAGCGATTTCTGGCGGGCCTTGTAAACCACGCCCATGCCGCCGCGGCCGAGGCATTCGAGGATTTCGAACTGCGGGAAACTTGTCGGCGATTTCCTCCGGCGAAGGCGGCGGGGCGGCGGGGTCGTCGTCGCCGTCGCGGACGAGCGTCCGCGAGGCCAGCGCCTGGCGCATCAGGCAGGCCGGGCAGAGCGCCTGCGGGAATCCGGCGGCAGCGGGCGCCGCAGTCGGGACAGGCGGAAGGGGAGGGGGATCGGTCATGGTGTCGGGGTTCTCCTTTCCTCAAAAACGAACTGCTGGGAAATGTTACACGGAATTTTGATCATCCGGCGAGCGCGGCGAAAAGCGAGCGCATTTCCTCCTCCACCGCGTCCGGCGAGGCGAGCGTGCGGGAGATTTCCTCGGTGAGCAGGTGGCGGTAGCGTTTGCGCAGGCGGTGCACGGCGACGCGCGCCGCGCCTTCGGTCATGTCGAGTCCGGCGGCGATGTCGGCGTAGGGGATGCGGGCGGAGTCCGCGGTGAGGCAGGGTTTCAGCGGCTTCGAACTGCGCGGCGTCCGTCCCTCGGCGCGGCAGGTGGCTTCGAGATCGGCGAGCACCTTGCCCAACAAGGCGAGCGCCCACTCGCGGTCGAAGAGTTCTGTCCGGGCTGTGCTCGTCGGCGGGTTCGAGCTGGAGGCCGGTTTCGGCGCTTTCCCAATCGAACGAGAGCGGGGCCGCTGCCGCCGCCGCGTTTCTGCGCGGGTGCTCGCGTTTCCACTCGTTGATCATCCAGTGCTTGAACGAGGCCAGCAGAAACGCGCGGAAGCGGCCTTTCGCGGATCGGTCTCGCGCAGCGCCCTGGCTTCGATCAGATGGGCGAGAAATCCCTGCACCAGATCCTCGGCGTCCTCCGGCGACTTGCCCTTGCGCCGGGCGTAGCGGTAGAGCGGCTGCCAGTAGGTGCCGACACAGCGACCCGAGCGCCTCGACCGCCACCGTGTCGCCGCCGCGCGCCGCGTCGCGGACCAGCGTCCAGCGGGTGGTGGCGAAGAGGGTGGCTGGCGGATGCGAGGGAACCATGGCTCGGCGGATTCTACCACGAAGATTCCGGATTGTTACATACGGATCAATGATCAGCCGGAATTCAGGGAGGAAATGAAAACGATCCGGAAATCAATCCGTGTCACATTTTTTCAGAAAATGATGTGGATTGTCCTATGGCGGGTTGGGATCTCGGGCGGATTTTGATCATGCCATCTTCGACATTGAGGATCCGGTCGAAGATATCGAGGGTTCGATGATCATGCGTGACCACGATCACGCCGGCGTGTTTCTCGTGGGCGATTTTTGCGAACAGCTCCATGACCTGCCGACCCAACCGACCATCCAGCGCCGCGGTTGGTTCGTTCGCCAGCATCACGCTGGGATTGTTCGCTACCGCACGGGCAACGGCTACGCGTTGTTGTTCGCCGCCGGAGAGCATGGCCGGCAGATTGCCAGCGCGTGCGCCGACGCCCAGGTAGTCCAGCAGCTCCATCGCGCGCGTGCGGGCGATGCGGGGCACGGCGTCGTTCACGTCGAGCGCCATCCGGACGTTTTCCAAGGCCGTCAGGAACGGAATCAGGTTGGCCTTTTGGAAGACGAAACCGATGTGCTTGCGGCGAAAGGCGCGCAGGTCCACAAGCGCTCGCGGCCCTTCGAGGACCGGGTGGCCACCGATGGAGAGCGTGCCGGAGGTCGGCGGGTTGATCAGTGCCATCGCGGTGAGCAGGGTCGATTTGCCGGAACCGCTCGGTCCCAGCAGGCCCACCATTTCACCTCGGCGCGATGCTCACGGTGGCTTCGCGCAGGGCGACCATTTCGGTATGGCCGCTGCCGTAGACCTTGGGCAGGTGGCTGACGTCGATGGCGCCTTGCGGGTTCACTCGCAGAGGACAGTGTTAGGTTCCACATTGATGGCTTTCCAGATCCCGAGCAGGCTGGCGAGGGTCGAGATGACGAGGACGACGACAGCGAGGCTCACCAGGTCAGCGGGACCGGTCAGCACCAGGCGGGGGAAATCCGGGAAACGAACTGGCCGATCCACGAAGTCCAGCCGTGTCCCAGCGTGCCCATCAGGATCGCCTGCTGCAGGATCAGTCCGCCGATCACGCTGTTGCGCGCGCCGATGAGCTTGAGGACCGCGATGTCGTGGATTTTGTCGAGCGTCAGGGTGTAGAGGATTAGGGCCATGATGATGGTCGATACGATGACCAGGATCACGCGGAAAAGGCCGAGTTGGCGCCGGGCCTTGTCCACCATGCCGGTCAGCAGCAGGTCTCCTCTCTTGGGTCGTGTAGACGGTCACGTCCGGCCAGGTGGCGAGGGTCCGGTGGACGGCGGTCACATCGGCACCGGGTCGGAGCGCCACCAGGACGGCGCTGACTTGCGGCGGCGCGAGTGCCGGAATCCCCTTGGCCAGCCTGGCCGACGGTGAATCAAAACTGGCCGGAGCCGTCCCAGATCTACGCCTCGACCCGTTCGCGGCGTGCCGCCCTGTCCAGACGGGTTGCCTCGCCGGGCTGGTCGAACTGGATCGCCTGCGATCGCGACAGGCTGAAGAAGGCCATGCCGTCGCCCGCGTTGCCAACCATGCCTCGGGTCAGGCCAACTACCGTGTATGTATCCTTGCCCAGCGACAATGTCTGACCGGCGCAGCCGCAAAGACCGGTCGGCGATCATCTCGTAGTGGGCAGCCCGCAGGGGACGTCCGGCGACGAGCGGAAGCCAGGCCCCGTTGGTCCTGCCGGCCACGATAGGCCCCTGGACCACGATCCGCAAGCGGCTTGCCTTGGTATTGCCGCTGGATCGTGTGGGATACGAAGGCCCGAGAACGGGCCACGCCGGGGACGGCGAGCAGACGGTCCTCGAGGCTGCGCCGGCACGCGGGAGATCTCCGCGAACGGGCCACGAGTGTCCCGCTGCACGACCCACAAGTCCGCCTTGACCTTGTCCACCAGACCGGTGGCATCCTCGATCAGGCCGTTTGTAGATGCCCGTCATGCCCATGACGATCATCAGCAGCAGGCCCAGCCCCGCAGCAGTGAACACGAATCGGCCGAAGTTGTAGCGGATGTCTCGGAAGGGCCAGGTTCATGGCAGTTTGACGCGCCGGCCTTCTGCTAGGTTGGTTTTTTGGCCTTCGGGAAGACGCAGCACCTGGTCACCCGCAGCCAGTCCTTTCGTCACGGACAAGCGGTCGGCTCCGCGCAGGCCGGGGGCGGTTTCACGCCACTTCGCCCTGTCGCCCGAGTGGATGAAAACGCCCGCGCGCGCCTTCTTTCCAAACCACAAAGGCGGATGGCAGCAAGACCTCGTCCGCTTGTCGCCCGGTCTCGATGGAAACCTCGGCACGTTGGCCGATGGTCCAGTTGTCCGGCAAGCTGAGTGGCCCGCGCATCCACCAGAAACTCGCGGGTCTCGCGGTCGGTTTCGCGGCCGAGGCGGGACACTTTGCCCGGGTAACTCCGCGTTGGGGCGGAGCGAAAGGTGATGCGGGCGGGTTGATCCGCTTTCAATGCCGGCATCGCCGTTTCATCCACCCAGGCGCTGACCCAGATTTCGTCGAGCGAGATGATCTGCATCAATGACGCGCCAGGAACCAACATTTCACCGACATCGCGGTCGCGGCGGATGATGAGTCCGTCATAAGGCGCGTGGATCTCGGTGAAGGCGAGCTGTTTCTGGCGGAAAAGCAGGGTTTTCTCGGCGACCACGACCTGGCCAGCGGACTCGGCGATGGCCGCGTTCGACCGTTTGAAATCTGCTTCGGCCACGAACAGGGCTTCAGCGGATTTGTCCGCATCCGATTGGGACACCGCTCGGGTGGCGACCAGCCCGGACATGCGTTCATGATCGAGTTTAGCTTGTGTTAGCACAGCATGCCGGTCTCCGAAGCGAGCGAGGTCAGCCTGCACCCGCGCCGCCGTTTGCTTGGCCGCCGCGAGCGTGGCCTCGGCGATGGCGACTTGTTGTTTTGATTCCGCGTTGTCCAGCCGGGCGAGGAGTTGGCCGGTTTTGACCGTGTCCCCTTGATCGGCCAGCACCTCTAGCAGCCTCTCCTGGATGCGGGGGCTGATGGTGGTTTTCACCCGCGCCTCCAGCGTGCCGGTGCCCATCTACTTCGGCGATCACTTCGCCGCGAACCACGGTGTGGGCGATCACCGGCACGGTGGCGAATTTGAGTTTGTAAACCGCGAGTCCGGCCAATGCCGCGACGATGAACCAAGTGAGAAGGCTGCGGATGGAAACGAGTTTCATGGCTTGGCGAAAGGTGGGCTTGTGGGCGCGTCATCCTGCCACTTGGCACCCGAGTTGACCCAGGATTTCAGCACTGCGATCTCGCGGGCGGGCAGAAGATGGTCCTCGGCGGATTTCATGTCTTTCACCCGGCCCGTGACGATGGCGCTGAGGCGGCTTTGCTCCCAATCGCCCGGCACGATCAACGGCTTGGGGTCTCCCGGCGCGAAGAAATCCTCGCGGCGGTCCACCCGAAGATTGGCGCGTTGTTTTTCAGATTGCATGCACCATAAGGATCCAGGAGCGGCTGCAAAACCGGCATCACATCCCGCCGGAAATCCACGGTTAGCGGCGGCGCGGCAAGTAAATCCAACGTGGCCGCCGCCGCGTCGGATTCGCGCAACGGATGCAACGGCGTTTCCAGCTTCCGCGTGCCCGTGTGCGTCGCCCAGGCGAACAATCCCCCGAGGATCGCGAGCAGCGCCAGCGTGACGATCCCGGCCCGGAGCTTGTCGTTAGGTTCCGCCTTGCTGCTGGTGAAGCGGCGGCGCACGGTCGCGAAAATCCACTCCCAGTGGAGCACCACGTGAATGAACAAGACGGCGAGAAATGCCAGGCTCACCCATGAATGGACGGCTCCCCATTCGTGCCGTGCCATTCCCCACAGCTCGTGGGTGCGGTTGGTGGTCGGTGGCAGCGGGAAGCGCAGGATGTAGCCGGTGGCGGCGAGCATGGCCAGAAGGGCGGCGGCGGCCAACAAGTCGAAGAGAAAGATCGAGATGGCTGCGGTTCATGAGAGGATGGCGTTGAACAAATACCCGACGAGCAGGATCCCGGACGCCACCACGCCGAAGAAGGTGGCGATGAGGCGCGGCTTGTAGGACTTTCCTCAAAATGATCGCCTCGGGCAGGGAAAGGGCAATGACGGACATCATGAAAGCGAGCACCGTGCCGAGTGCCGCGCCCTTGCCGAGCAGGGCCTGCACGACCTGGATGATGCCCGCGGCGTTCGAATACATCGGGACGCCTAGCAGAACCGCCAGCGGCACCGCCCACCACGCGTCCCGGCCCATCAGCGAGGCGATGAGCTTTGGTAACGTAGCCGTGGATTCCGGCACCCACGGCGATGCCTAACAGCAGACATCCACACCCGCCCGACGATGTCCCTGACCGCATCCACACCCGCGCGGAGGCGACCCGGCCAGTCCAGTTCTTCACCGGTCGCGTCCACGCCGCCGGGGATTTGGAAAACCCATTCCTCGACATGTTTTTCCATTTTCAGACGTCCCATCACCCAGCTGGCGACCATGGCGGCCATCAGCCCGGTGACGAGATAGAGTCCCTGACTTTCCAGCCGAACAGCCCGAACAACAGCACCAAAGCCACCTTGTTCACCATCGGCGCGGAGATGAGGAAAACGTCACGCCTAACGGGACACCCGTGGTGACGAAGCCGATGAAAAGCGGCACCGCGGAGCACTAGCAGAACGGCGTGACGATCCCTAGCAGCGAGGCGAGGATATTGCCGGCGAACTCGCTTTTTCCGGCGAGGATCTTCAGCGTGCGCTCCGGGTGAAAAACGTGCGGATGATGCCCACGACGAAGACGACCAGCGTCAGCAACAACAGCACCTTGGGTGTTTCATAAATGAGGAACTCCAGCGCCGACGCCAGATGCGATCCCCTCTCCAGCGGCAGGACCTGATAGGTAAACCAGGCGGCGAACGCGGCGAGATTCCGGTACGCCCACCACGCCAGCACGGCCACCGCCAGCGGCACCAGATAGCGGACGAAACCGGGATCCTGGAGCGGGGGTGGAGGTTTCAAGTTTCGGTGAGTCAGGCACGGGATTTGGGTGTTACGGCGCGGTGTAAATGATCCAGATGCCGCCGAAGATGACCAGCACGCCGCAGACGTTCTTGATCCGCCCGACGGCCTTGGAGGTTTCGTTCCAGTTGAGGAAGTTCTGAACGACCTCGGTGAAGGTGCCGGCCACCACGATGACCCCGCAGTTCCGATGCCGTAGGCCAGCAGGAGCGCGCCGTACAGCCAGTTCGTGGCCGACAGCTTGAAGGTGATCGCCAGCATCGGGGCCATGTACGCGAACGTGCAGGGGCCCAGCGCCACGCCGAAAATGAGGCCGAGAACGAAGGCCGCGAGGTAGCCCTTTGCGCTTCATGTTCACCTGGCCCGGACCGGCGAACTTCAGGGGGATAATGTCCAGCAGGTGCAGGCCGACGACGAAGAAGATCACAGCGACCACGTAATTGCCGTACTTGCCGACGTCGCCCATCATCCGTCCGGCCAGCGCGGTCACCACGCCGATAAGCGCGATGGTGATGAGGATGCCGACCGAGAACAACAGGGAGATCGTGAATGCGCGCTTGGTGCTCACGGAGCCCTGCTCGTCGATGAACCCGATGATCAGCGGGATGCTCGCCAGGTGACACGGGCTGAGCAGGATGCTGAGGATGCCCCACGCCACAGCGGCTCCAAGGGCGATCAAAGGCGCACCCTCGACCGCACGGCCGAGATGGGTGAAAAGTTCCTCGATCATGGTAGGTTAGAGAAGCGGTGTACCAGACTCCCTCCATTTGGCGAGGATGTCTTCCTTGCCGTAGAATCCGGTGTGGCGGAAGAGCTCCCGGCCATCCGCATCGAAGAAAATCTGGGTGGGAATCATTTCGACACCGTGTTTTTTCCGGCGTCGGGGTCTTTCCAGACATCGATGAACTCGACGTCTATTTTTCCGGCATACTCCTTCTTCAGCTCTTCGAGAATGGGTGCCATCAGTTTGCAGGGCACGCACTTGTCAGCCGAGATCGAGGAGTGGGGGAGTTTCCCGGCGGCAGTCGATACGGCAGCCAGGGCGGGCGGTGTTGCGGTGCGTTCTTTCAGAAACACGGTCCCGGCGGCAGCCGCGGTCACGCCTAGCAGGATCAGGACTCTGGCGGGAGTTTTCATGTGGCTAACATTCCGGTAACTTCATCGATGGACGGCACCTTGCCTGCGACCCTGACCTTGCCGTCGATGACCAGTGCCGGGGTGGTAATCACGCCAAACGCCATGATCTGGCGAAATCCGTCACTTTCTCAATCGTGTAGGGTTCACCGGTCGATTTCGCGGCGGTTTCGGCGACGGCGGTGAGGCTGTTGCACTTGGCGCAGCCGGTTCCGAGGATCTGGATTCGTTTCACGGCGGTAATTATGGAATTTTGAAAAGTTTCAAAATATGAGGCAAAATGATCAGCCGGATCGGCGTGGAAATCATCGAGACAGCAGAAAATGTTCAGCACGCACGGCTTTCGGAGCGAGTAGAACACCTGCGTGCCGCGGCGCTCGTCCGCGACGATTCCGCTGCTCCGGAGCACCGACAAGTGGTTCGAGACCGTGGAAATATCCAAGCCGACCAGCTTGGTCAGATCCGCCACGCAGTGCTCGCCCCGGCCGAGCGCATCGACGATCAACAGGCGGTTGGGATTGCTCAACGCCTTGAAGACATCCGCCCCCTTGCGGAAATCGGCGGGAGTCTTGAGTGTCTT
>CAWJDV010000002.1:0-154377 GCA_963841745.1 uncultured Verrucomicrobiae bacterium
CTTCCCGAAGGCCAAAAAACCAACCTAGCAGAAGGCGGCGCGTCAAACTGCCATGAATCTGGCCATTCGCGACATCCGCCACAATGCGGGACGCTTCGCCTTCACCAGCGTGGGCATCGGGCTTCTGCTCATGATCGTCATGGGCATGGGTGGCATCTACCGGGGTCTCATCCACGAGGCCACCCTGCTCGTGAACCGGGCGGGCGTGGACTTGTGGATCGTGCAGGGCGACACCCGCGGCCCGTTCGCGGAAATTTCCCGCATCCCCGCCAGTTTGGAAGACCGTGCACGCGCCGTGCCCGGCGTGGCACAAGCGCGCCGTTTTGTTTCCCATACCATCCAACGGGAGCATGAAGGCAGGCCGCTGAGGATGGTGGTGCAGGGGCTTTCATGGCCAGAGGATCGCGGCGACTGGGTCACGCTCGTCGCGGGGCGTCCGCTGCGGCAGGCGCATTATGAAATGATCGCCGACCAGTCCTTGAATCTGCCGCTAGGAAGCCGCATCCGGCTGGGCAAGGATTTCTATCAAGTTGTCGGCCTCACCCGTGGGGGACGGGGCCGGTACTGGCGGCGACGGACTCACCTTTTTCACCGTCAGCGATGCGATGGCGATCCAGTTCGACCAACCGGGGAGAAGCCACGCGTCTGGACCGCGCCGCACGCCGCGCACGGGTCGAGGCGGTGGATCTGGGGACGGCTCCAGCCGGTTTTGCTAGACCGTGCGGCCGGGCTGGCCAAGGGGATTCCGGCACTCGCGCCGCCGCAAGTCAGCGCCGTGCTCGTCACGCTGTCCACCCGGTGCCGATGTGGCCGCCGTCCGCCGGACGCTGGCGACCTGGCCGGACATCGCCGTTCATCGACCCAAAGATGGAGAACCTGCTGCTCGCCGGCATGGTGGACAAGGCGAGCGCCAACCCGGCCTTTTCCGCGTCCTGCTCATCATCATTTCCACCATCATCATCGCTCTCATCATTTACACCCTGACGCTCGATAAAATCCGCGATATCGCACTGCTCAAGCTCATCGGCGCGCGCAACAGCGTCATCGGCGGACTCATCCTCCAGCAGGCGCTGCTAATGGCGCGTTCGGATACGGACTGCATGGTGGATCGGCCTGTATGCGTTTCCCAGGTTCCCGCGCCTCGTGCTGATCGATCGCTGTACCTGGTCAGCCTCGTCATCATCGTCGTCGTCATCTCCACCCTCGCCAGCCTGCTAGGGATCTGGGAAAGCCATGAATGTGGACGAGTCCTCTCCGCATGAACCCGCCACCCGCCGTCGAGGTCACCCACCTGCGCAAGGTGTATGGCAGCGGCCATACCGAAATCGTCGCCATGCGCGATGCCACGCTGAGCATCGCGCCGGGCGAAATCGTCGGCATGTTGGGGCCGAAGCGGTTCCGGCAAATCCACCCGCTCTACCGCGGTGACCATGGCTGGGGCGCCAACTGCAATCCGCTGATGTCGCGTGATTCCATCGCTGGCAACCCGGTGATGGACGGGCCGCGCGCGCTTGTGGACCTCCGCGCCTTCCGCCGCGAGAACCTCGGTTTCGTCTTTCAAAAGGCCAACCTGATTCCGTTCCTCACCGCGTTGGAAAACGTCCAGATCGCGCTCGAAGTGAACGACACCGCACCCAGAATCGCCCGCAAGCGCGCCATCGAACTGCTGGACTACCTCGGCATCGGCGCACGCGCTAACAATCTGCCAGCCGCCCTCTCCGGCGGCGAACAACGCGTCGCCGTTGCCCGTGCCCTGGCGAACAATCCCGGCCTGATTCTCGCCGACGAACCCACCGCCGCACTGATGGTCCGTTAGGACGGCAGGTCATGGAGCTTTTCGCAAAAATCGCACACGAAAAAGACGCCGGCGTCATCGTCGTCACCCATGATCACCGCACGCTCGATGTCTTCGACCGGATCCTCGATGTCGAAGATGGCATGATCAAAACGCCCGTATCCCAACCCGCCATAGGACAATCCACATCATTTTCTGAAAATGTGACACGGATTGATTTTCCGGATCGTTTCATTTCCTCCTGAATTCCGGCTCTATCATCGATCCGTATGAACAACTGAATTTTGTAGAATCCGCCGAAGCTGATGGTTCCCTCGCATCCGCCAGCCACCCTCTCTTCCGGCCACCACGAGGTGGACGTCGTTTGCGAAGCGGCGCGCGGCGGTGATTCGGATGGGGTTGAGGCGTTGGTGCTTCATTCGGTGCCTACTGGAGCCGGCTCACACGCTACGCCAGGCGGAAGAGGAAATCCCGCGAGGATGCCGAGGATCTGGTGCAGGGGTTTCGTACCCATCTCCTGCAAATCGACGCGTTGCGCGATATCGACCGGGCACGAGGCCGTTTCCGTGCGTTCCTCCTGATCATCTACGATGTGGTTATCAACGATTGGAAACGCGGCACCCGCCAGAAGCGTGGCGGTGCCTTGTACTTTCTCCTGCCTTCTCATCGGAGAGGAGGCAATGCCGCGAAAATCGACGTTGCCGACGAGGCGCAGCCCGGACCGCCCGTCGACCGCGAGTGGGCGCTCGCGTTGTTAGGAAAGGTGCTCGACCACTTGGAAGCCACCTGCCATGCCAGGGAAACGCCGTCCAGTTCGAAGCCGCCCCAACCGTCAACCGCCGATTCCACCCGCGCATCCCCGCGACGCGGATCTGGGCCGCCGGGAATCGGGATGTCCGAGGGTGCCGCGGTCGCCGTCCACCGCCTGCGCAAGCGCTACCGACACCTGCTCACCGAGGAAGTCACCCGCACGCTCGGCGTCACCCGATGCGGCGGAGGAGGAAATGCAGTCGCTATTCGCCGCGCTCGCCGATTAGAATTTCCGCGAGCATTTCTCCAACGTTTTTGAGGAAAAAGCAGACCCGCCATGTCGTTTTCTCGATTCCTCTTGCTGACTTCCTGTCCCGACTGCTCTGGCGGGCTTGCTGCTGATTCGCCGCAGGCGCTGTGTGCCCGGCCTGCCTGATGGCGCAGGCGCTCGCATCGCGGACCATCGCCGCCGATGGGGAAACGAAGGACTCGCTGCCCCGCCGCCGTCGCCGGAGGAAATCGCCGGCAAATTCCCGCAATTCGAGATCACCGAGTGCCTCGGCCGCGGCGGATGGGCGTGGTTTACAAGGCGCGCCAAAAATCGTTGGACCGCTGGGTGGCCATCAAGATCCTGCCGCCGGAACGGGGGGGGAGGCGAAGTTCGCCGATCGTTTCGCCAGGGAGGCCGCCACGCTCGCCAAACTCAACCACCCGAACATCGTCACCATCCATGACTTCGGCGTTGCTGACTCTCAACCCTCAACTCCCGACTTTCAACCTCTCTACTACATCGTGATGGAGTTTGTGGACGGCGTGAACCTGCGCGACCTGCTGCGCGATGGAAAACTCGAACCGAAACAAGCGCTCGCCATCTCCGCCTGATTCTGCGAGGCGCTGCAGTTCGCCCACGACAAGGGCAATCGGTCGCACCGCGACATTAAGCCGGAGAATCTTCTGTTAGATCGCGACGGCCGGATCAAGATCGCGGATTTCGGGATTGCGAAGCTGATGGAGACCGTGGCGGCGGCCGGCGACGGCCGCGATTCACCGGAGAAGGATCCGCGACGGCCGCAGACCGCGGCATCCGTGGTGGCGGGCACGCACGGCTACAGCGCGCGGACCAAGCCAACGGTGACGCCGATCACCGGGCGGACATCTACGCGCTGGGCGTGGTGCTCTATGAAATGTTGACAGGGGAGCGACCGGCGAGGGATTTCAGCCCGCCGTCGAGAGAAAGTTCGGTATCGACGTGCGGCTCGACGAGATGGTCCCTGCGGGCGCTCGAGGAACCCGGCGCGGCGCTATCAAGACCGGCTGGCAGTTTCGCACGGTGGTGGAAACCGTTTCAAGCCCGACGGCCGGGGGCTCGCACAAAATCCACCGGTCCGATCGAAGACGCCATCGACGAAGGAACGCCGGAAGAAAGTCTGTTCTAATTTTCCCGATGTCGCTCCCCGGCAAGCGGAGTTTGTTAGGGGCTGGCGTTTTCGTTCATCCTCATGGGCTTCTTCACGCATCACATTTGCGATGGTGGAGTTTTACCTGAAAACAAGGAGGTGCCTCTCTCATGTTTCGCTTCGGAGGAGAGCGTGGGGATTTTCCCGAGGCTTTTCGCGATCATGTTGATCGGGGTTTTCATCATCGGCCTTCCGGTGATCTGTTTCATCGTCGTGGTGAAGAGCCTGTCCGTACGGCCTCGCGGCGGAGTTTCGAGCGGTGTCCTGATGATGTTCGGCACTTTGGTGCTCATCATGGCCGTGGTGGGCCTGATCTTCGCCATGATCGCCGGACGCAACACGAAGGATCACACGCGGAGGGATTTCCCAGCCGATCGCATGCCGGCGCGGAGTTCAATTCCCAACGATCCGGACCCGGCAACCTGCGTTCAGCGACATGATGACGTCGTTAGAACTGATCCATTCGCAGGCCGTGATGCCCGTTCACTCGGTTTTTCCGACTTGGAAACCGACGAGGGGAGTAAACCACGAAACCTAGCAGCACGCCCGACAGAAGGACGAGCCAGAAGCCCTCGCTCTCACAGACTTGCCTGGGCGGGCTCATTGAACACCGCGCCACCAGCGTGGCCAGCGGGAAGAAAAACGCCGCCAGCCGGTTGAGTCGGCGCGCCTCCCGGTTGGCCACGGTCGCGGCCTGCGCCTGGTTCCGGCTCGCGGCTTCCGCCAGGGTAAAATCCATGCCCGCCTTGGGATTCCGCCGCCACCAAATCGATGCCCCG
Organism: uncultured Verrucomicrobiae bacterium; assembly: GCA_963841745.1. Lineage (GTDB taxonomy): Bacteria > Verrucomicrobiota > Verrucomicrobiia > Verrucomicrobiales > Akkermansiaceae > Luteolibacter. Next base: position 4,782 of record CAWJDV010000002.1, read on the forward strand.
CTTCAAATCCACCGCCTGATCGCGCAGACTGATCACACGGGATTCGTCCGCACGCCTTGCGTCGCCTGCAGGACTTCAGACAGATGGCGGGTAGACCGTTGCAAGGGATTCACCCGGCGCATCACCTCGAAATACTGGCGGGCGGATTTCTCGGGGCCTCGACGTCGGCGTCCACCATGGATCGCCGTGCGAAAAAAGCGAGATGCGCCTCAACCCGGAAAGTCCACCGGCGGGAGGCGCGCTTTTCCACTCGCCCGTCGGGTTCCGCGAGATCACCACCGCCGACCGGACCGTCGTCCTCCGCCCGCGGGACCTGATGGAGAAGAAGCAGCAGGTGACCGTCCTCGTTCATCGAGGCGCTGCTCGCCCACGGTCACCAACCGTTTGCGGATCGAGTCCGGGAGTTCCCGAGTTTTCGGAATATAGGCGGCTTTTCTATGCACCAGCAGCGCAGATTTTAATTGCTCACGGGCAAGACAACACTGGATGGGGGGCCGGAGCCAAGTCGATCATTTCACGAACCGGTATCCCTCGCCGCGCACGGTGAGGATGTGGCGGGGGCGTGTTGGCCAGGCCTTCGATTTTCTGGCGCAGCCAGGCGACGTGGACGCCACCGTGCGCGGGGCGTGATGAACGGCGGCTGGTCCGCCCAGATCTGGCCAATTTCCGCACGGGATACCACCTGGCCGCGACGGTTGATGAGGAGACGAAGCAACTCGGCTTCCTTCGCCGCGAGATTCACCGGGACGCCGTTTTTCGTAAACAGGCCCAATGAGAAGTCCGCGATGATGTCGCCGAACTCGACCCGCATGACCGGGGTGAGGCCGACTTGGCGGGTCCGCCGCAGCAGGGCGTCGACCCGGGCTAACAATTCGTCGGGATCGAAGGGCTTGGTGAGGTAGTCGTCCGCGCCGGAGCGCAGCCCCCGCACCGCGGTCGGGCACCCGGCCGAGAGCCGTCAGCATCAGGATGGCGCCGTCGAATCCCTGCTCGCGGGCACCGTGGCAGACATCGATTCCCGAGAGTCCGGGCAGCATCACATCAAGAATGAGCAGGTCGAACGAGCCGCCGCAGGCGAGTTGCAGGCCGGTTTCTCCGTCGCCGGCGGTTTCCACCACGTGGCCTTCCGCTTCGAGCAGATCGGCGAGCACCTGGACGATGCCGGGTTCATCTTCGACGAGTAGGACGCGTGCGCTCATGTGGGTAAACTGAGGGTGAAAGTGGATCCCTTGCCCTCTTCGCTGCGCACGGTGACGCCGCCGCCGTGCGCCCTGGCGGTTTCCTTGACCAGGCTGAGGCCCAGGCCGCTGCCGCGGACTTGATTGGAGCGGGCATAACTTCCTCTGAAAAACGGCGTGAAAATCTCGTTGATCTCGTCGGCGGGAATTCCTGGCCCGCGGTCTTCGACCAAGATATCCATCTGGCGGTCCCGCACCACCACGGTGATGCCGATGGGGCTGGCCGCGCCGCCGTGTTTGGCGGCGTTTTCGAGCAGATTCTGGACGGCCCGGCGCAGGGCTGCGGGATCGCCGGTGATCTCAGGAAGGTTGGCCGGTAGGTGGAGGTCGAACTGACAGTGGGTGAACCGCGCGTCGCTTTTGACGGTCTGGACCGCGTCGTGCAGCACCTGGCCGAGGTGGAGCGGTTCGCGGACGGCCTCGCCGCGGCGGTCGCCGGAGAAATCGAGGACCTGCTCGACCATGGATCCAAGCGCCTCGGCGTGTTCGATGATCAGTCCGGAGTATTTCTCGACAGCGCCGGGGTCCTTGACGATGCCGCGTTTGAGATTGTGCGCCGCGCCGCGGATGACGGTGAGCGGGGTGCGGAGTTCGTGGGTCACGTTGGCGACGAACCGCATTTGTTCTTCCGCCAGCTTCCGGGCGCGGCGGGTGGTCCGCAAAAGCATCCAGCCGCTGGCGAGGATGAGTCCGTTCAATGCGGCGGCGACCGCCAGATTCCGCTTGCGGGAACCGGCGACGACCGATTCCAGCGAGCCCGCACGATGTCCGACTTCCATGACCCAGCGCGTGGTCGGTGGCGGGCCCCGAAACCGCTCCGGATCGGAGCCGAAGAGGTTGAACTCGATGGTGAGTGGATTGGCTCGGCGTGCCAGCGATGTCGGGCCGGTGGTGAAAATCACCTCCTCTGGGGGCTGTTTCGTGCGGACGACCACGTCGTATTTGAGATTTCCCTTCGAATTCAAATGTTTCGCGACAAGAGCCGGCATCCAGGTATTCCGGAGATAGTCGGGATCGATTTCCAGAATGACCCACTCGCGTTCGCGGTGCCCGCCCGGTCCGCTTGACCGCGAATCCGGAGTGCCGGGTGCGGGCGGACTGTTCCGGGAGCTTCTCCGCCGTTCTTCCATTACGGGAAATTCCCGGATCAACCCCAAGCCATGGAGTCCCGGTGGAGGGAAGACGAACTGCCTTCTCTCCAAGGTTTCCCGCAGTTCGCTCCATTCATCCGGCCATTCCATCGGGACGAGCGATTCCGAATTCAGGTCCATTCGCAGGAGTTTGGGATCTTCCTCTGAATTCACGAACACCGCCATGCGTTTGAAAACCGGCGGCTGCTTGGTGTGCTTCCATTTGCGCATTCTGTCGGCGTGGACTTCCTCGCGCGTGCTCTTGTCCAGTTCGCTCGCGGTCGGCACCAGGGCCATGCGGCTTTTCCGCAGTTCCGCGTCGAAGTCTTTGCACAATTCCCCGGCCTGCCGCGAGAGGCTGTCGCGCATGAGGGTCATTTCCGCGCGGGCCACGTCGCCGGTCCAGCGGTATTGGAGGACCGCCAAGGTGCCGCAGACGCCGACCATGGTGACGACGAACAGCCACTCGGAGCGGTTCCTGTTCGGCCCGGGATGCATGGGTTGCAGCGTAGTCATCTTCCCGCCGGGAGCAATCTGAAGTGCGGTTCTTAACATTCCTTAACACGACATTCCCGCCAGCCGGTGGTCTCAGTGAGTGTGAGCTTGAGCTCGAATCTCCATGGAAGCGTGGATTTCAGCCTGCCGCAACGGTCGGCATGATCCCGGGGGGGAATCGTTTCATCCCGCGTGGCGGGCTGAAATCCACGCTTCAACCGGGGAATCCGGTTGGCTTTGTGTAGGTGGGAATTCTTGAAAATTGGTATGACAGATCGGGAATCCGGGTTCTATAGTGCGGCCCACTTCCAACCAACCTCCCTACCATCATGTCCATCAAAGTCGGCGACAAAGCCCCGGATTTCACCCTCGTTTCCAAAACCGCCAACGGCCCCGAGTTGGTCACTCTGAGCGACCTCGTCGGAAAATCCAACATCGTCCTGTTGTTCGTGCCGATGGCCTTCACCGGCGGTTGCACGGCGGAGTTCTGCACCATTTCCCAAGGGATTTCCGAATATGACGCGCTCGACGCGAAGGTGCTCGGGATTTCCGGCGACAATCCGTTCGCACAGGAAGCCTGGGCGCAGAAGGAAGGCATCACGATCACGCTGCTCAGCGACTATGAACATACGGTAACCGAGGCTTACGGCGTGGCTTACGAGCAATTCCTGCCGACCAAGAACCTGATCATGGGCGGTGTCCCGAAGCGTTCGGCGTTCGTGTTGGATAAGGCCGGTGTCGTGAAATATGCCGAAGTGCTTGAAAATCCAGCCGACCAGCCGGATTTCGAGGCGATCAAGTCGACCTTGCGCGCGATCTGAGTGGATTGAGTTTCTTCATCGATTCAAGGCCTTCGGGGAATTTCCCGAAGGCCTTTTCTGTGAGGTCTTTTTCCGCCAAACATCGCTCGACAAGGGGCGTGGCCCGCTTCAGAAAACCTTGCAGTTGAAACGATTTCTCAGATCCGAGGCCGGAGCAGCCGTGGTGTGGGTGCTGTCGGCGCTGTTGGTGGCGGCCGTCGTCGCGCCGTGGGCCTATCAAACCGGGAAAAACTTTGCGCAAGTCGCGGCGACGCAGGAATTGTCCCCGGTCTGGGAGTCGCTCGGCAGGTCCTGCGGGCGGGCGAAGCTGGAGAAATATTTCAGCCGGGCGATGACGGTTTCCGCGATCCTGATGCTGCCGCTTTTGATGGCGAGAATCCGCTCGATCCGGGCGGCGTCGGGCGTGCCGATGGAGCGGCGCACGCGGGTGGGGTGGAAATCCGGAGCGCTTCAGATCGCTACTGGCTGCGTCATCGCTGGCGGGATTTTACTGGCAATGGGGATGATCCTGACCGCGCTCGGGGCCTACATTCCGACACCGAATCCACCGGAGCTCGGGAAATTGCTCAAGCGCATGCTCATTCCGGCTGTCGCCGCTTCCTTGCTGGAGGAGTGGTTGTTCCGCGGTCTGTTGCTCGGACTTTGGCTGAGATTTGCGAAGCCATTGGCCGCGAGCATCGGCACCTCGTTGTTGTTCGCTTTTGTGCATTTCCTGGCACCGCCGGATGGGGTGGTCATCGCCAATCCGGCAGCTCCTTTCGCGGGATTCGAGCTGCTGGGAAAAATTCTGCTGCATTTCACCGATCCGCTGTTTTTCGTGACGGACTTCGCGACGCTTTTTGTGATCGGGATGATCCTGGCCACGGCTCGGCTGCGGACCGGGGCGCTGTGGTTTTCCATTGGCCTGCACGCCGGCTGGATCGCCGCGTTCAAGGGATTTAACATGCTCCACCGCGTGGTTCCGGTCCACGATCTGCGGCCGTGGGGGGTGGGGGATTCCTTGCGCTCGGGGCTGCTGCCGATGCTGGCGCTGGGACTCACCGCGGTGATCTGCCATTTCGCGCTCCGGCGGTTCGAAAAAACGGGCTCGATCAACCACGCATCACGGTGACGACGAGGATTTTATGAAATCCGGCGCGGCGGAGGGTTTTTGCGCATTCATCGACTGTCGATCCGGTGGTCAGCACGTCATCGACGAGGATTGCTCCAGCGGTGGATTTTCTGATCTGGCGCTGCCCGCTGCGACTGAGAATGAAGGCACCACGCAGGTTTTCCAACCGCTGCGCGCGGGTGAGCGCGGTCTGGTGCTCGGTGGCGCGGGTGCGCTTCAGCGCGTCGACGACCGGCAGGTGGGTGTGGAATGAAAGCTCCCGGGAAATTTCCTGCGCCTGGTTGAAATGGCGGTGCTGGAAGCGTTTGTGATGCAGCGGCACCGGTACCAGCGGCCAATTTTCCGCAAGGGCCTCGGCCAGCCGGGGGTCGGCGAACGACTCGGCGGCGAGCCGTCCGAGATCCTTGGCGAGATGCAGCTCGCGGCCGTATTTCAGCCGGTGGATCATGTCCAGCGTGCGCTCGTCGCGGACCATGGCGGGCCGGGCGAACTCGAAGTAGAACATCAGTTTACTGCAATTCGGACAATCAAAAGGGCCGTCGATTTGTCCTTCAAATGGCTCGCCACAACGTTCGCAAAACGGCTCTGCCAGCCTCGGTAAATCCGCGTCGCAGGCATCACACAAGGCCCTGCCGTCCGGCAATCCGTCGCCGCACACCACGCACAGCGGCGGATAGAGCAGGTCGAGCGTGCGCGCCAGCCATTTCCGCCAGCCATGGGCTTCACACCTCGCTGTCGTCGGCGACATGATGGTCGGGGGTAAGGTAGTTGGCGAGGACTCCGGCGATCACGATTCCCGCAAGCGGCACCAGCCCTTGGTTCAGTGCCAGACCGGAGATCACCCACATGAAGGAATCCGCGGAACTGGGTGCCAGCGTCACGCTGCCGAGCAGGCCGTGGACGAAGATCCAACCCGTGTGCAGGCCGATCGGCAAAAACAGCGACGCCGTCCGCCAGCGTGCGTAAGCAAGGACGAACCCGAGTGCCAGCAGAGGACTGAAGATCCCGAAAACACCGCGAGGCTCGGAGAATTGGGCTGCGATTTTCCCCAACATCTCGAATCCCACGCCGGCCGCGTCAGGGTCCACCACGTTCAAGCCCGGCGGAGAATTGAGGAAATGCACGAGGGCGAAAAGCACCGCCGACAGACCAAGCGCCGTCGCCGGGCGCATCGCCCGCAGGAAGATTCCCAGCGCGATGCCGCGGAACAGGATTTCCTGCAACACCGCCAGCGCGACGGCGACAATTGCGCCGCCCAGCAATGTTTTGCCCAGCGGCGCGCCCGGATTTTTCCATTCCAGCACCCCGGCAAGAACCAGCACGCCCGCGATCAACAGGAAGAGCAAGGTGACCAGGAGAAATCCCGTCCCGGCTTGCCGAAAACCGTCCGGATTCCGCTGGAGCCGCTGTCCCGCTTCAGGGCCGCGGGCACCATCCGGCAGTCGCACTTTCCAGGAGCCTCCTTTTCCCGCCGCACGCCCGCTGCGGAGCCAGCCGATCATCGGCAAAAACAGGATTCCGGCAGCCAGAAGCACGCTGGTCTCGAAAAATCCCGAAAATTCCGCCGTCAGGCAGATCCCGGCGAGCCATTCCAGAAGTCCGTTCGTCTGCTTGGCGGAGGAGATTTCCGCGAGTGCTTTTCCCGCATTATAGAGAAACGGCGAGAACCACGCGCCAAGCACGACTGAGGCCGCGGCGTAGAGCCACACCTTCAGGACATCGCAGGAAGCCTCGTTGCGCATGCCGCACAAGCTAGCAGCCTGCGTCGCGGTACTCCACTCCCATTTCTATTTCGCAAATGCGGCAAACAGCAGCGGCGTGGTCCGCACTAGCGGGATGAGAATGAGTCCACGAGTCTGTCTAATTCCGTCGTATAGCCTAGATTTCTTCAAAAAGCCATGCTCTTTTTGAATGCAAGAAGCCACGAATTCAAGAGCCACAATTCAAGAGCCACAATTCAAGAGCCACAATTCAAGAGCCACAATTCAAGAGCCACAATTCAAGAGCCACAATTCAAGAAGCCACAATTCAAGAAGCCAATTCAAGAGCCAATTCAAAAAGCCATGCTTTATGCACAATCAAGAAGCCAATCAAGAAGCCATGCTTTATGCAAGTTTTGTATTGCAAGTCCTTTTTTTTGCTCTAGCCTACCCGTCATGAACAACCGCAAGCGTTGGACGGCACCTTGGAAGGATTCGCGGCAAAAACCGGTGATTTACCACTGCGTCAGTCGGGTCGTGGGGCGGCAGTTCGTGCTGGAGGTGGATGAACGGGAGCATTTCCGGATGCTGATGCGCATGTGCGAGAAGTTCACGGGCTGCCGGGTGTTGTCTTATTGTCTGATGTCGAATCACTTCCATCTTCTCCTGGAATTACCGCCAGTTCCGGAGGGTGGCATCCCGGATCAGGAATTGCTCCAACGGCTGCGCGTTTTCTACAACGAAGCGCAGGTGGCTGAGGTCGCCAAGGAATTGGAAGAGGCGGTAGCAGTCCGGGAGCGTGGTGAGTTTGAACTGCAACCCGTCGATGAAACGGGGATTCCGCTGGATCCCGCGCAGGAACTGGCGATGGCGAAGCTGGAGGCGGTGCGCAGGGTGGAGGAAATCCGTGGTCGTTACACCCGGCGGATGCATGATTTGAGCGAGTTCATGAAATCGCTGCTGGAACGTTTTACCAAGTGGTTCAATCGCGCGCATTCGCGCTCTGGCACGCTTTGGGAGGATCGGTTCAAGAGCGTGATCGTGGAAAGCGGCACCGCAGCGCGGACGATGGCGGCTTACATCGATCTGAATCCGGTGCGGGCCGGCATGGTGTCCGATCCGGCGGAATACCGGTGGAGCAGCTACGGGGAGGCCGTGGGCGGCGGGGCGAAAGGGAATGGGAAGAAAGCGCGTGAAGGCTTGGTGAGGGCGTATTTTTGCGATCAGGGCGTGGGGTTTGAATCGGAGCGGTGGGGCGAGGTTTCGCGGTTGTACCGGCGGATGATGGGGCTGGCGCTGGAGAGAAAGAGCGGCAGGGCGGTGGTGGAGAAGGGAGTGGTTCGCCCGCAGATGAATGCGGCGGAGGCGTTAGAGGCGGAGGATAACGGGACGGTTTTGGCGGACTTGAAGCTGGCGGCGATGTTGCGCTGCCGGGTGAGGTATTTCACGGACGGCGCGGTGATCGGGAGCAAGGCGTTCGTGAATGAGGCATTCGCGGCAGCGCGGGAAAGGTTTACGGAGCGCCGCAAAGACGGAGCGCGGCGGATGAAGGGGAATGGAAAAGCGGCGGCCGGGGTGCTGTGGAGTGCTCGAGACCTGCGGGTGAGGCTTGGGTGAAATCGACCACGTCCGGTCTTTGCTCGATCTCATCGAATCCCACGTCACACCAGCCCGAGCACATCCTGCATGTCATAAAGCCCGACCAGCTGGGTCTCCAGCCAGCACGCGGTGGTGGGTGCGGAAGGGTCGCACGTTCGGGCGGACGTGCAGAAGGCTTCCGGGGAACGGTTTGAACCATGTCGCTCCGGAACCGCTTCCCGGAGGTTTAGCAGGAAATGTCAACCACTGATCCCGGAAGGCCCGCTCACCGCACCCGTAGCTTGGAAAACAGTCTGGCGGCGACTTCGGCGTTTTCGCACTCGGCGGTGGCTTGGTAGGAGCCGGTTTTGCCATCGGGAGTGGTGACGGTGAATGGCTCGGTTTCCCAGGTGTCGTTGGTGTCACCGAAGGCTGCTGTGGTGAATTGGTAGCGCAGGCTGCGGTTCAGCCCGGGCACTTCGATGGTGGACCAGGTGCGTGCGGATTCGTCGAGTTTTCCCGGCATGCCGGGCTCCAGCACGGAGCAGGCATCGCCGAGCAGGGGCGCGGGTTTTTCACAGCCGAAAACCGAGAGACCGTAGCATTCGCCGGCCGGAGTTTTCGTATCCTGATAGTAGCCGACCTCATAGGAACCGTCCGGCGAGGTGTTCCATTTGGGTTTGCCGAAGGCGGTGGGCATTTTAGCGAAATCGACGAGAGGGATCTTCGAAGGCGTGGGTCCGCGGGATTCTGCCAGATCTCGTCGTTGGTCTCCGATCCATTGCCCCACCTTCACCCGGCTGTCGGATCCGGCGACCTTGGGTTTGGAAGCTGCGCAAGCGGAGACGAGCAAGCAGGAAACGGCGGAGATAAGGATTCGGGGGCGCATGAGGGTTGCGGGAGAGAAGTTTTTCAGCCAGCGAGTCCGAATTTCTCGACGATGGCAGCGGCGCAGCGGTCCGCCTCGCGCAGGGTTTCCGGCGGGACGGCGAGTTGGCGGGATTTTTCCCAATCGGCGAAGCGGGTGATGAATCCGCTGTCGATGATTTTCCCGAGGCCTTGAAGCACCCGGGCACCGGACTTGAGGCGGGGCACAGGCAATAAGCCGACCTTGGCCCCGGAGCTGAGCGCTTCGTAAACCATGGAAACCGAGTCTTCAGTGACCCAGACTTCTTCAGCAGCGGCGAGTTTTTCGGGCAGCCAGGTGGGGGAGGTTTTCTCGTGGGGGAAGATCTGGACATGCGGCAGGCGCAGGCGCATCTCGGCGGTAAATCCAGAGGGCGTGCGGCGCGAGTCGGTGAGTTGCCAGTCGCCGGTAGCAGTGATTTGTTCAAGTGCTGCAAGCAGGGATTCGGAATCCCAACCGTGAATTTTCGACGGGCCGCCGATGAGAATCATCCGGTTGTTGCGGACGGAGACCTCGGACGGTGGCACCCGGTTGAGGGCGCCGCGGGTGAGGATGAGCTTTTTCCGCTGATAGCCGATTTTGAAATCGTGTTCCGGCGTGATGCAAAGGTCAAACAACTGCATCGGCAGGCTGGGACGCATCAAGAGGATGCTGGGGGCCTTGAATTTCCTCGAAAGCAATAGCAACGACACGTGGGTGGCGTGGCCGGCGCTGATGATGAGATCTGGCGGCGGCAGGGAAACTCCGGTCTGCACCGCGCTGCGAATGCAGGCGATTCTTCCGCGGATGTCCGCCAGGGAGATCCGGTGGAGCTCGCTGGGCGTGATCCTCGCGATGGCATCCGCCAAGCCAAGGGATTGGTTTTCGTGACCCGGCTTGCCATCGCCGATCATCCAGAGCGTGCGGGTTGTTTTGACCACGGGCGGATACTGACACGATCCGGGCGGCGATGGCCATCCCGGAATCACCGCATCACGTGCTCCAACAGCAATCCCTGAATGGCGCAGTAAAAACGCGACCGGATGAACGCCGCACGGCGGGCCGGAGTCAGGCCTTCCTGCGAAATCGAGTCGCCGGAACCGAAGGCATAACGCTCTTCGATGGCCAGTCGGGCCTGGTTCAGTGCGCTGTACCAGGCGGAAACATCCTCGCGGGTGATCCAGATGGGGCCGGGTCCTTCCTCGGCGTGGAAAATGGCGGATTCGATGGAAGCGCCGACCTGGGCGAGTTCGTCTTGAAACGCCTCCCGCAGATCGGGAACCACAAAATCCTCCCAATCCTGAGCGCCCGCTTCCTCGCTGATCAATCCGCCGAGACGGCTGGCGAGATCGATGCCATTGCCGTTCGCATCACTTACGATCGCCCGCAGAACTTCCCAGTCCGCGGCGTTCTCGGTGTCGATGCGGAGGCCGCCTTCCAGCGTGGGCATCGCTTTCATTTGGCTTTTTCGAGCGAGGTTTTCAACTGATGCGCCTGGAGTTGCTGCACGTAGAACTCGGCTTTTTCCCGCTCGCCGGACCAGACGATCGAGCGGCCCAACTGGTGGACCTGCATCATCAGGATGGCGGCTTTTTTCTGGTCGTAGCCGAAAATTTTCATGAGCACGAAGGTGACATACTGCATCAGGTTCACCGGGTCGTCGTGGACGACCACATTCCACGGGACGTCGAGTTCGGTCTGCTCGTCGGTGCGGGTGAGCGTGTCTGAGTCTGCCATGAGCTGCGATTTATACAGTGGCCGGCTCGGGGGCGTCCACCCATTTTCCGTGTTCGCGGATGAGGTCGGTGAGGCGCTCGACCGCTTCGGCTTCCGGGATATTGAACTTCACGGCGGTCTTGCCGACGTAGAGATTGATTTTGCCCGGCGCGCCGCCGACGTAGCCGAAATCGGCGTCCGCCATCTCGCCCGGGCCGTTGACGATGCAGCCCATTACCGCGATGCGCACGCCCTTGAGGTGGCCGGTGGCGGCGCGGATTTTTTGAGTCGTGTGCTGGAGGTTGAAAAGCGTGCGCCCGCAGCTCGGGCAGGCGACGTAATCGGTCTTGAAAATGCGCGTGCCGGCGGCTTGCAGGATGTTGTAAGCGAGCCGCAGCGATTGGCCCGGCGCGGTCTCGCCGCGGACGAGAATGGCGTCGCCGATGCCGTCGCACAGCAGCGAGCCGATGTTCTGCGCGGCGGGAAGCAGCGCCGCGATGAAATCAGTCTCACCAACCGGCGGATGGAGCGTGTCCTTCAGCAGGATCGGATGCCGCGGATCGACGCGGAATGCGAGCTGGCGGAAAGCGTGGATGACTTCCAGATCCAGCCCGTCCGCGACGGTGACGAGCCGGGGTTCATCCTCGGAATTGATCGCAGAAATCGCCGCCTCATCGCGCGGGTCGATTTCCACCACACCGGATTTTTCGAGAATGATCTCCGGCTTGAAATCGCCCATGCCCGCGATTTTGTGGGCCAGTGAGTTCCAGCGTTCCTGAGTGGTGAACACGCGCACGGTTTTCTCCCCGCCGAGTTCGTGTCCCATGATCGTGAGCACCGAACTGGCCCGGCGTTCGTAGGAGAATGGATCGTAGGAGGGCGAAAAGGTGGTTGGGACTTCCAGTCCCAACCCAAAACAACTCCCCGTCCACTGAGCAGACGCCTGCCCCTTGCCCGGATTCGCAAGAATGTATTTCACCTGATGCCTTAAATCCTCCCCATCCCGGACGATGTGGTCATAGTATTCCTCCTGCCAAAAGGTTCCGGATTTCCCGAGCATCCGGTTCGCCTGCGTGGCCGAGTGCGTTTTCCACGACTGGATGATTTTCTCCAGTTCATGGCCTTCGCGCGGGGTGAGCAGCACGTGGACATGGTTCGGCATGACCGACCAGGCCAGCAGGTCGTAGCGGTCGCCGTGGAAATGTTTCAACGCACTTTCGACCATCGCTGCGATCGCCGGGTCGGCCAACGGACGAGGCCCTTCCGCCGCGTCCAGGGCAGGCTCAATCAATGTTTCCGTGAGCGCGCGGATCTCCTCGCGGAGTTGTTGGCCGCGGTCAAGCCGTTCGAGGAGGAGGGATTTTTCCCGCTCGTATTCCTTGAGCACGGAGGCGGGCAACGAGTCTTTGATACGGAAGGTGACGGCATAGGTCGCGCCGGGAATCCGCCAGTGCGGAAGGTAGGTGGAGGTGCGTTTTTCGAGTTTCGACCAATCCGGGCGGATGGTGTGGGCAAGAGTGTTTAGAGTGGGCTGGGACTGGAAGTCCCAGCCACCTTCAACTTTGCTGCGCGCATTGAAAGGGGCCGCCAATGCTTGGGCGACTGGGATTTCGTAAATCGCGTCTTCGGTGAGAGAAACCCGGATGGTGTCGCCGATGCCATCCGCTAACAACGACCCGATGCCAATCGCGCTCTTGATCCGGCCATCCTCGCCATCGCCCGCTTCGGTCACGCCGAGGTGGATCGGATAGTTCCAGTCCGGGCCTTCCGCATCGAGCCGGGCGACGAGCAGGCGGTAGGCCTCGATCATCACCTTCGGGTTGCTCGCCTTCATCGAGAAAACGAAATTATGATAGTCGTTCTCCCGCGCCAACCTTGCGAATTCCAACGCGCTCTCACACATCCCGAGCGGCGTGTCGCCGTAGCGGTTCATGATGCGGTCCGAGAGCGAGCCATGGTTCGTGCCGATGCGCATCGCCCGGCCGAGGTCCTTGCACAGCATCACCAGCGGCGTGAATTCCTCGCGGATGCGCTCCAGCTCCTCGGCGTATTGCGCGTCGCTATACTCGCGGATTTCGAATTTTTTCTTATCCACGTAGTTCCCCGGATTCACCCGGACTTTTTCCACCCACTTCGCGGCTTCCAGCGCGGCGTCCGGCTTGAAATGGATGTCCGCGACCAGCGGCACGTTGCAACCCGCAGCCCGCACCTCGCGGGCGATGTTTTCCAGATTCGCCGCATAAACCTTCGTCTGCGCGGTGATCCGCACGATTTCGCAGCCCGCCTCCGCCAGACCGAGCACCTCCGCGACGCACGCCGGGGTGTCGCGGGTGTCGGACGTGATCATCGACTGCACGCGGATCGGGTTGTCGCCGCCGACCCCGACATTTCCCACCATCACCTCGCGGGTCACGCGGCGGGAATAATGCAGCAGGTCCGGACAATAGCGCAGGAGGGCGGAAGAAGTCATTTCTCCGGTCGATATAGCCGAGAAAATGTCACCCGGCAATGGTTGCTTCCACCCGAAAAATCCCTCGCGCCACCCTGGATCACGTGCAAAACTCCGCGTCATGGCCAAGGGAAATCGCCTCGCAACCGCCGTCACCTTCACGCTGCTCGCCATTTCGGCCAGCGCCGGCGATTTCATCCGCGTCGATGAGGATGACTCCGCCGCCCGCCTCCAGACCGCCGTCACCCGCTACGAAAAGGATGGCGCGAAGGTCGATCTCATCGGAGCCATCCACATCGCGGACAAGGCCTACTTCGAGAATCTCACCGACCGCTTTGCACAATACGACGCCCTGCTTTTCGAAATGATCGGCGGCGAGAAATTCGCCGACAGGAAGGAAATACCCGAGGAAACGGCAGTCCCCGCGGCAAAGCAGAAGAACCTCGCCGGGCTCCATCAGGTTTACGACATGGTCAGCCGTTTCCTCAAACTCTCCGGCCAGGTCGAGTCCATCGACTACACCGCGGAAAACTTCGTGCACGCGGATCTCACCATCGACGAGTTCAGCGAGATGCAGGCGCAACGCGGCGAATCGGTGTTAGGATTCGCCATGAAAGCCGGCAAGCCCGACCCCGACGCGCCGAACCAACCGGACCCCGCCAAGCTCCTCCGCGCCATGCTCAGCGGCAACTCGAACCTCATGAAACTCGAAATCGTCCACACCCTCGGCCGCGGCGACGACCAGATCGCCGCGTTCGCCGGCGAGAGCGTGATCATCAGCGACCGCAACGAGCGCTGCCTGCAAGTCATGAGCCGCGAGCTCGCCGCCGGGCGCAAAAATCTCGGCATCTTCTACGGCGCCGCCCATTTCCCCGACATGGAAAAACGCCTGCTGGCATTCGGATTCAAGCGCACCGACCGCGAGTGGCTCACCGCGTGGGACATCCCGAAAGCCGCCCCAAAACCCGCCATCGAGCTCAAAGAAGCGTCTTGATACCTACCACGCCGGATCCTGCTGCCGCACCGCTTCGTAAAGCACGATGGCGATCGCCGTCGACAGATTCAGGCTGCGGGTGCCGCCGGGCGACATCGGGATCTTCAATGCCTGCTCGCCCGCCGCCTCGATGAGATCTTCCGGCAGCCCCCGCGTCTCACGGCCGAAAACCAGATAGTCACCGGGCCGGAATTCCGCCTGCCACGGCGAGCGGCTCACCTTGGTGCTCAAAAACCAGAACCGCGCCGCCGGATCCGCCGCGGAGCGGAGGTCGTCGAAATTCTTCCAAACGCACTTCTTCACCTCCTGCCAATAATCCAGCCCGGTGCGGCGCACGTACTTGTCCTCCAGCGAAAATCCGAGTGGCTCCACGAGGTGCAGCGTCGAATCCGTCGCCAGCGCCAGCCGCCCCGCCGCCCCGGCGTTGTGCGGGATCTCGGGCTCGATGAGGACGATGTGAAACATGCCGGCGGATTTCAAAAGACCTCCTTGCGCCGTGCAAGGGTGATGGAAAGGCCAAGCGCCCCGAGGAAAATCAAATAACACGCCAGCAGCTCCAGATAACTCCGACAAATCCGCGGGATCTCCGGTGAAAAAGCTTCGTTGCCCAGCGTCGCCCGCCAGAACTTCGAGCTGCCGATCACGTGGTTGAACACATAAAGGATCAACAACGCCGAGCCGATCAACCCCGAGCCCGCGTGATTTCCCAAGGTCGAGAAAAAGTGCAGCATGATCTTCCGGTGCTTCGTGATGCTGACAATCGCCATCACCAACAGCACCGCGACGATCCACACCTCCGGGAAATGCCGGCCCAGGATGTCCGTCACGAAATCATCGATCTCGCCCACCAGCGCGATCAGCAGGCCGATCGTCAACACCCGGCAGACCGGCCGGTTGTGCCCCGCATGAGGCGAGCCGCCCAACATCACCGCCGCCGCCGCCGCGAGCAACAGCGCTTGCAGCAGCTCGACCGTCCCGCGGCTAAGCTGCGCGGAATTCCGGTCCGGGATCCAGGCCGGCAGCAGAATCGCCACACAGCCCCCACAGATCAGGGTCGTCTTCACCAGCGTGTTCGACCAAGAAGAGTTCCGTTGGGATTTGAGAGTTTCGCCCTGCATTCGACCGTGGTTTAGAGGTTCCGGGATTTTCATGCAAGGCTCGGGTAAGCTGACAATCTCCTCGTCGGAGTCCAATGAAGAGCGTAGGTTGGCTGCATGACAGTTACCGAGATCCAAACAGGCGCTCTCAACCTTCCGGAGGACCAACGGGCGGCCCTGGCTGCGGAGCTGCTTGGTTCGCTGCCGGCGGTGCTTTCTGATTTCGATGACGGGTCTGAAGAGGCGGGTCGTCGGATCGCCGAAATGAAGGCGGACCCAGCAGTACGGAGAACCTGGGATCAGGTGAAAGCCGATCTGGGACGATAAAAATGGAGGTCATCTATCACTGACTCATCGTCAGGGATCTGCGGGTTGCGTTGAACTACTACGAGTTGGAAGGGGGAACGAAGCTGGCCGATCGCTTCTTCGCGGAAGTCGAAGAGGGTGTCGCGAAAATCATTTCCTAACCCACCACCCAGCACTTCTCGGACGGTGGTTATCGTCGCAAGTCACTTCGTTCTTTTCCCTATCATATCCTCTATGATGTTGATTCTCTTGGCATCTGGATCGGAATCTTAAGGCACGACCGCCGTCATCCCAGTTACGGCCTGCGACGGAAACGGCGGGAATAGCGGTAACGTCGCCATGTTGTGCTAGTGAAAAAAGTGAAGGGCTTTTAGGCGGATCCCGCGACTTGTCAGTGGCGATGCGGATAAGGGTGTCCGCACTCCTTATGTCGGGGCGAGTTGCGAATTCACCGCACGGAAAAGCCTGAGCTTCCCGTAGCTGATGCGGCCTTCGAGGTGCTCGAAAACCGGCTTGAGCGCGACTTCTTCGTAGCCTTCGAACGCACGGCTGCATCGTTTCGTTCCTCCTCGTCGGAGTAGAGGCCGCGCGGGTCGAGGCGCTCGCCGTTTTCCAGCGCCTGGCCGAGGTGGGTCTCGATGGTGGACTCGGCGAGGTTGCGGGATTTTGCGATTTCGGCGACGGATTGGCCGTTTTTGTAAAGTTCCAGGCTGACCGCCGCAGTGCCGACGGTGATGCCGGCGGCGGGTTTGGAGAGTGGGGCGGAGACGGTTTCCAGCGGGGCGAATTCCTGACGTTCGTTTTCCGTGAGCCACTCGCGGATCGCCTCGATGAAGGCGCGGCCGTAGTCGTCGAGTTTTTTCTCGCCGACGCCGGGGACGCGCAGCAGCGCGGCGTCGTTGCCCGGATAGTCGCGGCTGAAATGGCGGAGCGTCACGTCGGAGAAAACCACGTAGGGCGGGACGTTTTTCGCGTCGGCGAGTTCCTTGCGGAGGACCCGCAGTTTTTCGAAAAGGCCGGGATCGCAGGGGATGTCACCGGTGCGGACGGTCTTTGCCTTGGGCGTGCTGAGCGCGCGGGTGAGCATGACGGTTTCGCGCTTTTTGAGCACGTCGATGCCACGCTGGCTGACAGCGACGGTTGGAAATTTGTCCTCGCTCGCGGCGAGCAGGCCGGCGCGCAGCAGTTGCCGCCCGAGATCGACCCAGTACGGACGCGGCTGGTCCTTGCCGATGCCGTGGGTGGTGAGTTGGTCGTGTTTCCAGCGTTGGATTTTCTCCGACTGGCCGCCGGTGAGCACTTCGGAAACGTGGTTGAGGCCGACGCTGAATCCGCCGGCCTGACGGATGCGCAGCACGCAGCTGAGCAGCTTCTGGACATCGATGGTGGCGTCCCATTTTTCGCGCGGATGGAGGCAGTGGTCGCAGCCGCCGCAGTTTTCCTCAGCCCAGATCTCGCCGAAATAGCCCATCAGGCCGACGCGGCGGCAGGCGTCGTTTTCGGCGAAATGCGTCATCTGGTCGAGCTGGCGGTGGGCGACGTTGCGCGCCTGCTCGTCGGGGATTTCTTCGAGGAATTTCAGGTATTTCGTCACGTCGCCGCGGGAGAAGAGCAGCAGGCAGTCGGCGGGCAGGCCATCGCGCCCGGCGCGGCCGGTTTCCTGATAGTAGCCCTCGATGTTTTTCGGCAGATCGGCGTGGATGACGTAGCGGACGTTCGGTTTGTTGATGCCCATGCCGAAGGCGACGGTGGCGCAGACGATCTTGGCCTCGTCGCGGAGGAAGGCGTCCTGGTTTTTCGCGCGCTCGATCTGGTCGAGTCCGGCGTGATAGGCAACGGCGGAAAATCCCTGCGTGCGCAACGTGGCGGCGAGCGTCTCGGTGCCTTTGCGCGACTGGCAATAGACGATGCCGGAGTCGTCGGGCCGGGCGCTGGCGAAGTTGCACACCTGCGCGGCGGCACCGGATTTCGCGACGACCTGGTATTTCAAATTCGGCCGGTTGAAGCTGGCGAGGAAAACGGCGGGATCGCGCAGTTCGAGTTGCCGGACGATGTCCTCGCGCACCCGCTCGGTGGCAGTGGCGGTCAGAGCGAGCACCGGGATATGCGGGAATCACCTGCCGGACCTCCTTGAGACGGCGGTATTCCGGGCGGAAATCGTGGCCCCACTCGCTGATGCAGTGCGCCTCGTCGACCGCGAGGGCGGCGATGTTCCAGCCCTTCAGCCGCGAGAGGAAATCCGGCAGCATCAGACGCTCCGGGGCGACGTAGAGCAGTTGGTATTCTCCGGCATTGATGCCATCGAGCCGCCGCCGGGCCTCGTCGCCGTCGAGCGAGGAGTTGATGAAAGTGGCCGCCACGCCGCTGGCTTCAAGCTGATCCACCTGGTCCTTCATCAGCGCGATGAGCGGGGAAACGACGAGCGTCAGTCCCTCGCGGACCAGCGCCGGAAGCTGATAACAGAGGCTTTTCCCGGCACCGGTCGGCAGGATCGCCACGGCATCCCGCCCTGCCAGCGAGGCTTCCATGATTTCCCGCTGCAACGGGCGGAACCCGTCGTAACCGAAAGTTTGCTTGAGGCGGCTGGAGAGGAGTTGCAGGCTCATGCTTCCTTTTAAGAATGATCATTTGAACACGTCAAGGGGCATTTTCAAGATCGGGAAAATTGTCTGCTTGCACCGGATGGCGGGCCTCGCTCTTGTCATCGACAGCCACTCCCGGCAAGAACCGCCTACGATCATGAATTCCACCGGCCGCCTCATTTCCAGGTTCGGAGCGACCTGCGCCGTGTGGCTGGCATTGACCGCCGCCGCGTTTCCGCAGGGCGCGGAGCTGTCGCGCCTGATGGACGAAGGCCGTGCGGCGATGGACAAAAAGGACTGGCAGCAGGCGCTCGAACTCCACACGCAGGCAGTGACCCGCTTCGGGCAGGAGGATCCGCTGCGGGAGTTCGGCGCGCAGTTCGGGGTGGTTTTCTATCACAAGGGCGTCTGTGAGATGAAGCTGAAACGATGGCCCGAGGCGATGCGGTCCTTCGAGACCTGCTACCGCGGATATCCTAACACCGGAAAGGATCCGGGAAACCCGTTCCATCTCCTGGCGCTCTGCAAATGGGGCGAGGCGGCGATGGGCGCGGAGGATTGGGGATTGGCCGCCAGCCGGTTCGCCAAGTTCGTCGGCGAGCGCGACCGGCTGCGCGACCAGTTCCCGCACGGTTCGTTCTACGTGAACACCGCCATCTGCCAATACAAGCTGGGACACATCCCGGAGGGCAACGAGAACCTGGAAATCGCGATCCAGAACAAGGCGGATTTCCCCACGCCGGAGAGCGGAATCGTCGCGGGATTCCAAGCGCTTGTCGGCGCGGCCATCGCCGGGCGGAACGAGCAGGCGCTGCTGGATTTCATCGGCAGGAACCGCGGTGCGCTGGTGATCGACCCGCCGGACGGCACGGGCTACGGGCACGTGTTTCTGACGCTTGCAGGCGACTCCCTTGCCGCGGGAATGCAGCGCGCGGCGCTGGCGATCTATCAACTCCTGCCGCCTGCTGCGGGAAATACCGCGGGTTCCGATGTTCCGGAAAGCATCCGGCTGGCCGCGATCGGGTTGATCCACGAAAAGGCTGGCAACCTCCGCGGGGCTTACGCCTGCTATCTGCAACTCGAAGCGAACCACCCGCAGGCGAAGAACCGCGAGCACCATCTCTATCAACTCATCCGCACGGCCTCGATCATCGGCGAGTTCCAGTGTGCCCGGAACCATGCGTGGACGCTTCGCCGGGATTTCCCGGAATCCGCCTTTCTCGCCGCCGTCCGAGCCAGCGGGGTCGATCCGGCGGAGGATCCGCCCGAGGGGCCGCCGACAGCGAAACGCATGGCGGACGGCAGACAGGTGCCGGCGAAAGTGCCACTGGACTCACGTGAGTTCGCGACGGCACTCGATCTCTATCAGGGGCGGAAATATCAGGAGGCGATGGCCGCGTTTCTGCGAATCAGGAACCGCAAGCCGCCCACGGCCAGTCCGGAGACCGCCGCGGTTTCGGCGTTTTATGAAATGGAATGTTTGCGGAAAACGGGCGATTTCAAGAGCCTTGGAAAGGCACTCGCGGAATTCAAGAGCAGTTCCAACCTCGGCGGCGACCGGCTGCGGCAGTTGGAAATCAACTGGCTTTGGATCGCCGTGGGTGCGGAGGACTGGGACCGTGTGAATGACATCACCAGACATTTGGATTCCGCGCCGCTGCCCGACGATCAACGGGCACAAGTCGCCTTTTGCCGGGGCTTGGCACTCGAAAGCGGCGGCCAACCCGCCGAAGCGCTGATCGCTCATAACATCGCGATGACCGCCGACGCCGGAACCTCTGAGGAAATCGCCCGTCAGGCCGCGCTCCGTGTGCTGATGATCCACCGCGCGGATCCGGAAGTCCGGGCTGCGATCGAGGGTTGGGCAAACGCGGTGGACGAAAATCGGAAAAGCCCGGGGTTTTTCCGGCTGAAAGAAGCGGCGGCCGTCGCGACACTGTTCGAGATGTCACTGGGTGCCGGAACTCCGCTGCCTGCCGGGTTGAGCGGCTTTTTGAAATACAAGGGCGATGAACCTACTCCGTCTCTGCCTGCTCCGGGCGGTGAATGACATTGATATTTAGGAAAACTTAATGAAGTCTCCCGCATGGCGTCCGACCGGCAGATTACCCTG
This sequence comes from uncultured Verrucomicrobiae bacterium, assembly GCA_963841745.1. Lineage (GTDB taxonomy): Bacteria > Verrucomicrobiota > Verrucomicrobiia > Verrucomicrobiales > Akkermansiaceae > Luteolibacter. The sequence continues at coordinate 24,998 of CAWJDV010000002.1, forward strand.
ATTAAAAGGATCGTTTTTCTGCTGCTGTTTCTCGCGATCGCCGCGGGAGTTTGGTTCTACGATCCGAAGAAAGCGCCTGAGATCGCCATTGTGATGCCGGAAGGTGAGCTTCCGTTCGAAAAAGCGCCGATCAAGGACGGTGACGAAAAGCCAGGCGAGGGCAAAGGCATCATCATCGTCCATCCCGAGGTCCCTAAAACTGCCAACGACCTCGACACCCTGCTTAAAAAGGTCGTAAGCCCTGACAAAGGGGTCGCCATTGTCCATTTCCACCTTCCCGGTGATCTTGCCAGCGAAAAACTCGCCGATGTTTTCAACGTGATTCAAAAGAAATACGGCAAGCTGGTGAGTGTGATCCGTGTCGGATTTCCCGCGCAGCCTTTGGATTGGCAGGCGCAAAGAGGCATCAAACTGCCCTATGTCATGATGATCGTCGGCACGGAAAACGCCTTTCAGTTTCAAGGACTTTGGCCACAGCCCAGGGTGGAAAAGAAAGTGGAGGAACTCATTTTCGGAGTCAGGCGGGTGGGCAAGGATTGGCGCCCGGTCGTCCCGGGAATGTCACCGAAGAATCGCTAGAAGAGCTTGAAGGAGGAAATTTCCCGTTTCGATGAGTCATGGCCGGTTTTGGGAGCATTTGACCGGTTTTGAGCGATCATTCTTGTTTCGCTCTTCCGAAATTTCAGCCATTGTTTAATCAATTCACAAGTTCTTGGAAACCGTGGGCTATCAATTTCGATTGATCATTAAGGGTGTGTGTCTTCGTGATCCGCCACACCTGGATCCAAGCAGGAAATTGCAAGATCCGGCTGCCTTTGAAACCTGTTCCGGCCCCACTCATGCACGACGCCAAAACCAGAACGATCACCATGGAGAAGGCCGCTTCCACCGTGAGGATGGAGGAGGAGGCAAGGTTGGTCATCGACGAGGCGAACATGGCCATCCAAGCGAGACTGGCGGCAAAGGCACAAGCAAAGGCGGCGGAGGAACTCCGGGAAATCGAGGCAAGGGCGAGAACCAAGGCGAGGGCTGCTGCTAGAATCCAGGCCATTGCCGAAGAGGAAGCCCGGATCGAGGCCGCCGGCGGGAATCAGTGGTATTACATTCAGAAGGAAGAGCAAATCGGGCCGGTCAGCCTGTCCGAAATGAGGGAAAAGGCCTCAGACCTCTCGCTGGAGCCCTCGGTGAAATTGGTGTGGACCGAAGGAATGGACGCCTGGAAGCCCGTCTACGAAGTGCGGAAACTTTGTGAACCGGATCCTTCCATCGAAACCAAAGCCGCTCAAACCGCGGAAATCCAGGCCGAACCGGTCATCGAACCCCAAACAGAAACCGCCGTAAGCTCCGTGTTTGTCGCGGTGAAAGTGGAAGACGAACTCCGGGCCAAAGCTGCCGAAAAGGCCAAAATCACTGCTGAGGAAAAGGCCCGCAACAAGGCCGATGAAGTGGAACAAGCGGCGGGCAAAGTAAAAGCCGACGAAGAGGCCAAGGCCCGCGCCCAAGCAGCCGCAGCCGCAGCCGCAGCCGATCGGGAAAAAGCAAAAACCGCGGCGGAACAAGCGAAACTCCAGGCCGATGTCGAAGCCAAACTCAAAGCCGCCGAAGCCGCCACCGCCCAGGCCGAGGCCAAGGCCGCCGAACAGGCCAGACTGCGCGAAGCGGCCGAGGCAAAGGCGTTGTCGGAAACCAAGCTCCGTGCACTGGCCGAAGCCAAAGCCGCCCAGGAGATCAGAATCGCCGCCGAGGCCAAGGCGCGCGCCGAGGCGGAAGCCCAAACACGGACCAAGGCTGAATTCGAAGCCAAACTTAAAGCCGCCGCGGAAACCAAAGCGGCTGAATCCGCCCGCGCCGCCGCCGAGGCGAAGGCCGCCCAAGAAGCAAAATTGCGGGCCGAGGCGGAAGCGAAAGCCACTGAAGAATCGAAGCGCCGGGCACTCGCTGAGACCAAGTTGGCCGAAGAAGCAAGAGCCGCCGCCGCTGCCATGGAAAAGGCGAGAGCCGAGGAGGAAAAAGCGAATACCAAGGCCGACGCGGAAGCGAAACTCAAGGCTTCCGAAGAGGCGCGAGCCACCGCCGAGGCCAAGGCCGCCGAACAAGTCCGCCTTCGGGAAGCCGCCGAAGCCAAGGCTGCGTCTGAGGAAAAACGTCGTGCCGCCGCGGAAGCGAAGGCCGCCGAGGAAGCAAAAATCGCCGCCGCCGCCAGAGCCCGCATCGAGGCGGAGGAACTCGCGAGGATCAAAGCCGAAAAAGAAGCCAAACTTCAAGCCGCCGCCGAAGCGAAAGCCGCCGAAGCAGCCCGCCTCGCCGCCGCAGCAAAGGCCGCCGACGAGGCAAGACACCGTGCGGCAGCGGAGTCGAAAGCAGCGGAAGAATCGAAACGCCGCGCGCTCGCCGAAGCCAAGGCTGCCGAAGAAGCCAGAGCCGCCGCCGCAGCGATGGAAAAAGCCCGCGCCGAGGAGGAAAAAGCGAAAGCGAAATCCGACGCGGAGGCGAAACTCAAAGTGGCCGAAGAAGCGCGTGCCAGGGCTGAAGCAAAAGCTGCGGAGGAATCAAGGCTCCGCGCCCTCGCCGAAGCCAAATCCGCGGAGGATGCCAAACTCGCCGCAGCGGAAAAGGTCAAAGCCCGCGAAGAGGCTCAGGCGAAGGCTGAACAGGAATCAAAACTCCGCGTCGCCGCTGAAGCCAAGGCGCGTGAGGAAGCAAATCGAAGGGAGTCTGCCGAGGCCAAAGCCGCCGAAGAAGCGAGACTCCGCGCGGCGGCCGAAGCCAAAGCCGCCGAGGAAATCAAACTCGCCGCCGAAGAGAAAACACGGGCCGAGGAGCAGGCAAGAGCCAACGCCGAGCAAGAGGCCAAGCTCCGGGCGGCCGCCGAGGCCAAGGCGAGCGAAGAGGCGAAACTCCGTGCCGTGGCCGAGGCCAAAGCCCAGGAAGAAGCGAAACTCAAAGCCATCGCCGAGGCCAAGGCCGCGGAAGAGGTCCGACTCGCCGCCGCCGCGAAGGCCAAAGCCGAGGCTGAGGCACAAGCCGAAGCCGCTGCCGCCGCAAAAGCGAAAAAAGAAGAACCCGCAGCGGCGAAATTGAAAGCCGAGGAAGAAGCGGAAGCGCAGGCCGAGATCGAGGCCCTCGCTGCGGAGGAAGCCCGGGTGATCGCGGAAACGCAAAAAAGGGCCGAAATCAAAGCCAAAGCCTCCGAACAAGCCCAGGCCGCCGCCGCCGCCCGGAAAAAAGCCAGACAGGAGACCCGGGCCAAAGCACTGGAAAATTCCAAAACCCGCATCCTCGCCAGGGCCGAAGCCGCCAAGGCAAAAATCGCATCCAAGGAAATTCCCGCCGCGCGGGCAGAAGTACCCTCTTCCGCCACTCCTGATAAAATCTCGAAACCCCCTAAGAAAACCGCCAAGAGCATCTGGTTTTACACCTGCGAAGGAGAGCGTCTCGGCCCGGTCACTTTCGAGGAACTCAGAGCGATGGCCGCCAGCTCATCCTTGGATCCGCGGCTGGACATGGTTTGGAAGCAGACGATGGACGCATGGATTCCCGCCGGGAAAATCGATGGTTTGTTCGAACGTCAGCCCGTGTCCGTCAAGACCGAGGAAAAACCCGTGACATCCGCCAAAAAGCCCGCCCGGGCCCCGCGGGAACGGAGCCACCCCACATTGACCGGGAACGAGTCCTGGCCGGGCGCTCGCCGCCGGAGTTTGTTTCTCGTCACGCTGCTTTTCCCCATCCTCTGGGAGTTCGCGCTGGTCTTGGGAAGCCCGTTTCTAACCAAGCACGCCGGGCCGGTGATCATGGGGAAAATCCTGCCGTTCGCCCCCTTCGTGCCGCTCGTGGTGGTCACCTGGTTTTGGCTCCAGCGTCTGGCGAATCTTGGCATGAGCCGCCTGTGGATCCTCGCGGCCGTGGTCCCCGGGCTCAACCTCTGGTTAGGCTACCGCTGTTTTGTCTGCCCGGCGGGCTATGCCTATCACAAGAAACTCGACGGCCCGGGAATCCTCCTCGCGACCCTTTACGGACTCATCATGCTGGCAGGCACCTTGCTTCTGGCTTCCATGGTCGCCCTGCGCTTCGAAATGATCGATAGCCCTGAACTCCAACAGCAACTCCGCGGTCTGATCCGCATGGTGACCCGCTCCTGATCACTCACACCGGTTCCGGTCTCACCACCAGGCCGTTCGCCTCACAGCTTGCGACAAACTTGCCGCATTCACGGTCCGTGTTGAACGCGCGTGCCAGCTCCGGTTCCAAATGCGCGCGGATTCTTCGTCGCAAATGACGCGCGCCAAAACGCGGGTCGTGCCCGTCGATCAGATGCCGCCGCGCCCCGGCGTCCAACTTGATGGAAACCTGATGCCGGGAAAGCCGCTTGTTCAACATCGACATTTCCACGGATAGAATGTCGTCGAGAAACCCGTGCCCGAGTTCCTCGAAAAACACGGTCCGGTCGATCCGGTTGATGAACTCCAGATCGAATTTTTTCTGCAAGGCTCCGTTCAGAATCTTCTTTTCCGTCACTTTGCACGGCCGGCGGCCAAGCCACTTCCTCCAGCCGGTTTCGAAACTCCGTCGATAGGCATCGAGGTCCCGGGCACCTTCGTTGCTGGTCATGAAGATCAAGCAGTTGTTGAAGTTCAACCGCTTGGTCCCGGCGGATAACTCGAGCCTTCCCGAGTCCATCACATTGAGCAGCGCGCGGGCGACCTCCTTGCTGGATTTCTCAATCTCATCGAAAAGCACGATCCCCGGTTTGCTATAACTTCCTTCGATTTTCTCGAAATCAAACAACGTGTGGTTCTCCTTGCTCCCCACATATCCGGGCGGCGCACCGGTTAGCGCGGCGGTATAGTGCTCCTGCGCGAGCGTGTTCATGTCGATCCGGCACATCTGGTCAGCACTTCCCAGAATGGCTTCCGCCAGCACCCGCACGGTCTCGGTTTTTCCAACTCCGGTGGATCCCACAAACAGGAACACCGCCAGCGGACGGTCGCCCGATCCGAAATCCGCCTTCACCACGTGCAGCATGTCCGCGATGGAATCATGCATGTCCTCCTGCCCGATGATCCGGGTCTTCAACAGCTCGATCGCCTGGTCCGGATCAAAGCGGAAACGCGACGTGCGAAAGCGGTCCTGCACCGGTTTTGACTCGTCATTGAGCTTCTTGTTATTCTCGATGACGTCGTTGATGTAAGGCACGGCTAACTCCCCCGGTTGATGGTCAGGCGGTGGTTTCCTTGCCCTCGAACGGCAACGTGCCGACCGGACAATCCGCCACGCCGATGGTGCTGCGCGTGAACGCCTCCACATCCGCCTGGGTCTTCTCGGCGTCGAGCACCCAGCTCCGATAGAAATCAAACGGGCACGTCGCCACGCCCTTGTCGCCGTCGCCGGAATTATGCACTCCGGTGTAGCCGCGGTGAAGAAGTTTGAAGAGATGGTTCTGCGACTGGTCGTTCGCCCGCGCGTCGCGGATCTGGCTAACGGAAAGCTGGGCGTATTGGATTCCCATGTCCTCCTCACCGCACTCGCCCAGCGTCCGACCGTCAAAGCCGATGATCGCGGAGTGACCGAAATAGGAGTAGACACCATCGAAGCCGGAGGCGTTGGCGACGGCGACATAACAATTATTCGCCCACGCCATGCTCTTGGCCATCATCACCTGCTGTTCCTTCGCGGGATACATGTAGCCCTGGCAGCGGACGATCAGTTCGGCACCTTTCATCGCGCAGTCACGCCAGATTTCCGGGTAGTTCCCGTCGTCGCAAATGATCAGGCTGATCTTCATGCCCTTGGGGCCTTCCGAGACATAGGTGCGGTCGCCGGGATACCAGCCTTCGATTGGACACCAGGGAATACACTTGCGGTATTTCTGCACGATCTCACCGAGATTGTTGATGAGCACGAGCGTGTTGTAGGGAGCCTTATTGGGATGCTCTTCATGACGTTCGCCGGTGAGCGAGAAGACGCCCCAGGTATTCGCCGCTTTGCAGGCCTCGCTGAAAATCCGCGTTTCATCGCCGGGAATCGTCGCGGCGGTCGCCATCATTTCATCGCGGTCATACATGATGCCCATCGTGCTGTATTCCGGGAAGATCACGAGGTCCATGCCCGGCAGCCCGATCTTCATGCCCTTGATCATTTCCGCGATCTTGGTGGCGTTCGCCAGCACCTCTTCCTGAGTGTGCAGGCGCGGCATCTTGTAGTTGACCACCGCCACTCCCACCGTGTCCTTGCTGCTTGAAATGTCGCCGTGTCTCATGATGTGATATGGATGCGGCAATTTAAGCAGCATCCATACCAAAACGGCAGTTGGCGGGATTCGGCGGATGAATGTGAACGCGCGGTCACGATCGTCATACCGCGCGATCGGCTAACAACAATCCGGTGCCGCTCAACCAGCCCGTGTCCCGCTGCGGCTTGATTTTCCAGCGAGAAGAAATGCACCCGCGACGCCGGCGAGAAAGCCGCTCAAGTGCCCGAGCCACGAGATGCCCGGCTGTCCCGGCAGCACGCCGTAAAGCATGCCGCCATATCCTAACAAAATCGCGAGCGACACGAGGATGCCGCCGATGCTGCGCTCGGCGATGCCGCGGCTCAGGAGAAATCCGAGGTAGCCGAAGATCAGCAGGCTGGCCCCCGCATGCACCGAGTCGCCCGCGCCGAGCAGCCAGACACCGAAGCCACCGGCGAGCGTGATCCACAAACTAAGCAGGAAAAACCGGCGGAGCCCGCGGATCATGACCAGTCCGCCGAGCAGCAGGAACGGGATGGAGTTGGACACAAGGTGACCGAAGCCGAAATGCAGGAATGGCGACAGCGGAATCCCCCAAAGCCCCAATTGGCTTCGTGGACGGATTCCGAAGGTGTCGAGACGGGCGAATGGCAGGATGAAATCCAGGATCTCCACCGCCCACATCACGGCTAACAAGCCAAGCAACAGCGCGGCGTGATCCTTCAGCGATTGCAACAGCGGGCGAGCGACGGGAGGCACGGTCCGGAGCATGAACACCGCGGCGCGATCGGCAAGTCAACGACTCGAGAGCCCCGCGGATCAGTTGAATTTGGCGCTGATGAACTCCACCAGCTTTTCATCGCTCATTTTGTTCGACGTGCTTTCCGCGGTGACCGTGTTTTTGAATTGCGGGGTTTCTCCCAGATAGTGGAGGAACTGCTCTTGGATGGTGCCGGTGCCCGTGATGTGGACCTCGACGGCGTTTTCCATGAGGCCGCCAATTTCGCGGAAATATTTTTGGAGCAGGGTTTTCTCCAGGTTGTTGGCGGCGTTTTCGTTCGAGTTGCCGCCCGCGCCGGGGTTCTTGGCGTGACCGAGGACGGAAAATTCCGTGGACTCCGCGTTGTCGTAGCCGACGACGGTCGCGTGGTGATTGTCCATCCAGACTCCGAACTGCTTTTTGGTTTTAAGTGACATGAGCCACAACAACCGCTCGCGATGCACGAATAGCAAACGATGGTTTAGGCCGGGTGGATTCAGCAAGGTGCCTTCGGTGATTGCCTCCCGGGCGGTTGATAAATAGGGGTTCGTGCCGACCGGTCGGACGAAGGGGTTGCAAATGCAGTTTCAAGCAGTCACGGAGCGATCGAAGCCGGCGACGAAAATCAAGAGCACCTGAAGCATGATCCAGCGCCTTCCCTTCCATCATCCTGCCACCGCGGGCGACGTCTCCCGGCTGTGCATCCTGCTGCGCGATGCTCTCAGCGGTATTGGCTATCAGCATGCCGGAAAAACCGCCGTGCTCAACCTCGCCTGCGGGCGGGCTGATGAAACAGGAGCCCTCGCCGCCGCTCTCGGCCCGGTAACAATCAGTTTCTATCTGGGCATCGATCTGCGGCAGGACACCCTCGCTGAAGCCGCCCGCCGCTGGCATTTGCCGGACGGGCACCTCGAGTTCCGCTGTGGCGACGCATCCATGATCGACCGGATGAAATCGCTTCCGCCATTCGGATTCATTTTCATCCGCCACCAGAATTACTGGGACGATCCGTCGGCGTGGGACCGGATTCTATCAAACGCTCTCGCCGCCCTCGCACCCGGCGGGCTGCTTGCCTGTACCTCCTATTTCGACCGCGAGCACGAGCTTCTCAAGGCCGCGCTGAAAACCCGTGGCGCCGGGATTCTCTGGGACGTCCGCCACCCGGCCTCCCGCCCGCTTCCTGACGCCCCGGGCAAGTCGGTGGACCGGCATCTGGCGATTTTCCAAAATTCGCCCCCCGATGAAATTTGAAACTCTTGTCGCGTGGTGATTCATTCACTACGAATATCGAAAATGAATATCGTGGATCAAATCGCCCTACGGGCATCGGCGGAGCGGCCCGCGCTGATGGGCGACGGGATCACGCTGAGTTTTGGCGAATTGCTGGAACAGGTCGCGGAAGTCGCAGCCTGGCTGGAACGCTGCCGCGGGTTCCGCCAGGAGGGCGCGTCGCGGGTCGGCCTGGCCTGCGGAAACGGCGTGGATTACATCGTCCTCGCGCTGGCGATTCTCAAAGCCGGCGGCTGTCTTGTGCCCCTGGCGGATGAACTTACGGAACCTGAGCGCCAGGAAATCATCGAACGCACCGGATTGTGCGGCATCCTCTTCGGGCGCGGTGCCGGCGGACTGCGTGCGGCCGGTGAAATCGAAGAATCCACCGGCGCGGAGTGGGTTTTACTGCCATTGCGGGGGATCGATCACGAGGCGGAGTTCCTCGCGTTGGATCCGGCATTCATCCGCTTCAGTTCCGGCACCACCGGCAAGAGCAAGGGAATCGTCCTGAGCCACCGGAAGCTGCGGGAACGCATCACCGCGGCGAATGCGGCGCTCGAAATCGGCCCCGGCGACCGGATATTGTGGATGTTGCCGATGGCGCATCACTTCGCGGTCTCGATCATGCTTTATCTTTACCACGGCGCCTGCACCGTGATCGGCACTTCACACCTCGCGGAAAACATCCTGGAGCGCGCCAAGGCCACGCGCGCCACCGTGATTTACGGTGCGCCTTTCCATTTCGCCCAACTGGCGGTGGATCGAGGTGATTTCGCATGGCCGGATCTTCGTCTGGCCGTCAGCACCGCGGCCCCGCTGGCGGCGGAAGTTGCGAGGGACTTTCGCGCCCGTTTCGGAAAGCCGCTAGTCCAGGGGCTGGGCATCATCGAAATCGGCCTGCCTCTGCTCAACACCGGCGGAGCGCGGGATTGTCCGACGGCGGTGGGGCGACCCTTGCCTGCGTTCGATGTGGAACTCCGCGATGGCGAAGGCCGCCCGATGACCACCGGCCTGATCGGCGAACTTTGGATCAAAGGGCCCGGCATGTTCGACGCCTACCTCTCGCCCTGGCAACCCGTCGATGAAGTCTGCGCGGACGGCTGGTTCGCCACCGGAGATCTGGCGGAGACCGATGCCGCCGGGCGTTTCTACCTCCGAGGCCGCCAGAAAAGCGTGCTCAACGTGAACGGGATGAAGGTTTTTCCGGAAGAAGTGGAAACCGTGATTGAGAGAATCCCCGCCGTGCGGCGCTGCCGGGTTTTCGGATTGCCCCATGCCGTGCTGGGCTCCGTCCCCGTCGCCGAGGTGGTATTGCATCCCGCAGCCAGCCTGGCCGCCCGGGAATTGATCCGCTTTTGCCGCCAGTCGCTCTCAGCCTACAAGGTGCCGGTTAGGGTGAGGTTCGTGGACCAACTGGCACTGACGCAAAACGGAAAAATCCGGCGCATTTGAATCCGCAGTGCCGGGGGCGAAATATTTTCTTGGCGATCGTTTGAATTTATCCGGCTCCGCCACGTCTCTCCCGGTGTGAAAAACAAATCCTCCTTCCTCCGTTGGTCGGCTGTATCACTGCTGGCCGTCTGCATCGCATCCAGCGTGAGCTGTGTGACGACTTACGACACTTATGGCCGCCAGGTGCAGACCGTTGACCCCGGACTGGCGGTGGCTGGCGTCGCGGCAGCCGGATTGATCGGCTATGCGATCGCTAACAACAACGACGGCAACGACCACCGCCACTATCGCAGCAGCGAATACTACGGCGGCGGCTACCATCGGCGCGCCTATCGCCCCTGCTACTGAGCGGACCTGATTGGATTCATTCAAATGCGGGTTGCCTCACCCTCCGTCCGCGACGTTCTTATTTTATCATGAAAACAAAACAAATCATCATGCGCCTCATCGCGGGCGTCGCACTGTTTGCTTGCGCCGGCTCCGGAGTCAGCTGCATGACCACCTACGACTCATACGGCCGCCCCGTGCAATCCGTGGACCCGGGACTCGCCGTCGCCGGCGTCGCCGCTGCGGGATTGATCGGCTATGCGGCAGGAAACGACAACAACGATGGCAACCACCGCCATTACCGGCGTGGCGGCTATCATGGTGGCGGACGCTACCGTCATTGATCCGTCCTCAGGTGCCGTGTGATCGTTGCTCGATAAAATCGGTGGCGATGTCCGGCAGGCGTGCTATTAATGACCTGAGCCGCCGGACATATTCAGTTAGTGGTCATTCAATCCAAACATCCAAATCATGAAACCGTCGTTACTCCTGTCATTGTGCCTGTTCCCGCTTGTCGCCACCGTCGTTTCCTGCCGTGAAAAAGGCCCTGCCGAAAAAGTCGGTGAAAGCATGGACAAGGCGGTCGAAGAAGTGAAGGACGCCGTCGATCCGAAGGGCCCCGTCGAAAAGGCAGGCGAAAAAGTGGACGAAGTTCTGGGCAAGTAACCGTTCGTCTCAGCCGGATGAGGTGGTCGCGCTTCATCCGGGTGTCCTGAAATTCTCTTTTCCTCCCGATTCCTTTAGTCAAAGCTGCCGGCGCAATGCCCGCACTTGAAAACACCTACGCTTTGATTCTCGCCGGAGGCTCCGGCACCCGCTTCTGGCCGCTCAGCCGGAATAACAAACCCAAGCAGCTGCTTGATCTTTTCGGCACCGGCACGCTCCTTGAGCAAACGATCCGGCGCCTGGAGGGCCTGGTCCCCTTCGAAAACATCCTCATCCTCACCAATTCCCTGCAGGTGGATGCCGTCCGGGAGCTTGCCACGATGCTGCCCGCGGAAAACATTTTCGCCGAGCCCGCCAAGCGCGACACCGCACCCGCCGTGGCCCTCGGAATCGGTCTCATCGCCGCGCGCAATCCCGACGCCGTGATGATGGTGCTACCCTCCGACCAGCTGATCCAGGACACCGCCGCCTATCATGCCGTCATGCGCGACGCCCTCGCCACCGCGGAAATGTCCGGCGGACTGGTCACGATCGGCCTGCGCCCGACTTGGGCCTGCCCGTCATACGGCTATATCGAGCGTGGCGACGCCGCCTCGATCCCCGGTCTTGAGTGCGCGCATCCGCCCTGTGAGGTGAAACGTTTCCGGGAAAAACCCAGCGCCGAGCTTGCCGAACAGTTCCTCGCCCAAGGTGGGTTTTCCTGGAACGCCGGCATGTTCGTCTGGTCGCTGCCGACCGTCATCCAACAGCTCGCCACCCACGCGCCGGAACTCGGGGAGTTCATTTCCGAACTCCGCGATTCCAAAGACATCCACGCCACCGTGGACTCGAAGTTTCCCCAACTCACTCCGATTTCCATCGACTACGCCCTCATGGAAAGCGCCGACCGCGTCTTCAACATCGAGGCCACCTTCGACTGGGATGACGTCGGCTCGTGGATTTCCATCGCCAAGTATCTCGAAAAATTCGGCCAGGAAAACCGTGCGAATGAGCCGATCAGCGAACTCGATTCGCAGAACAACATCATCTTCAACGCACGCCCCGGCTCCCGCATCGCCCTCCTCGGGGTGGACGACCTGATCATCGTGCAAACCCCGGACGCCCTGCTCATTGCGAACCGCCATCAGGCGGACTCCATCAAAAAACTCTCCGACATCCTGCCTGTGGAACTGCTCTAGCAACCGGGACCGCGGGATTCATCCCGGTTTCATTCATTCGTTCCTTCTCATCAACTCACAATTCACCAACTCGCCCCACCCCGCGCTCGGCATCGACTACGGTGACGCCCGCATCGGCGTGGCCGCGACCGATGACTTCGGGATCCTCGCACACCCGGTGGAGACCATCGACCAAGGCAAGGGCGACGCCATCGAGCGCATCGCCCGCCTTGCGGAAGTCCGCCAGGTCCACACCCTCGTCGTCGGCCTGCCCGTGCGCATGGACGGTAGCGAAGGAAGCTCCGCCGCCAAGGTCCGCGCCTTTGCCGGTCGACTCCGCGACCGCATCCCGACATTGCCTCTGGTCTTCATCGATGAAACCCTAACCACCTCCACCGCCGCTGCCAAACTTCGCGAAGCGGGTCGCAATGCCAAACAGCAGAAATCCATCATCGACCAGGCCGCCGCCGTCGAGATTTTGAATCAATGGATGGGCGAACCCAATTTTTAACCTTCAAATCCATCGATCCATGAAAACAAAACGACTCGTGCTTTGCCTGATCTCGACCGCCGTCGCCGCTCTTTCCGCCGGCTGCATTGTCAAGGAGACCGTCACCGTCAACGGCGAGGTCCGGGAATCGGGATACAAGACCGTGACCAGCCCCCTTCAGGATGTGTCGGAGTAACCGGATTCCGCTTGCTGGCGGGGCGTAACTCCCGTTTCTTCAGCTCCGCCGATGAAACTCACCTTTCCATGCAAGTGCCTTCTCGCCATCGCTCTGGTCGCTATTTCCAGCGGCTGCGTCACCCACCGCACCGTCACCAAGGATGGCAAGAAGGTCAAATCCGGCTACGTGGTCAAGAAGCCGTTCGAGAAACCCGGCAACTAACCGCTGCCGCCTGATTTCCGCGCCGGGCCATGCGTCTGAAACTTACCATCGCCTACGACGGCCGCCCCTATAACGGTTGGCAGTCGCAGGTCTGCGGAAACACCGTACAGGACATCGTCCAGGCCGCCATGGCGGAGGTCGCCAAACAACCGGTGCGCCTCCATGGCTCCGGCCGCACCGATACCGGCGTGCACGCGCTCGGACAGATCGCTCATTTCGACGCACCGCCGGAGCTCTCGATGAACCCCTATAACTGGGTGCCCGCGCTCAATTGCAAGCTACCCGCCACCATCCGGATCATGAGCTGCGAGGAAGTCGCTCCGGATTTCCACAGTCGCTTCTCCGCCATCGGCAAGATCTATCACTTTGATCTCTGCACCGACCCCATCCTGCCGCCGCTCAAGGCCGGGCTCGCATGGCACATTCCGCGCCAGCTCGACGCTGACGTCCTGTGGGACGCGCTCGCGCTTTTCATCGGCCGTCACGACTTCCACGCCTTCGCCGCCTACCGCGGCAACGAGACGTCGGACATCGACTGGTGCCGGACCATCGAGTCGGTGGAACTCACCACCCTGCAGGACGGCTATCAGATCACCTATCGGGGCGATGGTTTTCTCTACAAAATGGTCCGCCTCCTCACCGGCGGTGCCGTCCACGCCGCGCAGGGCCGCATCCGGTTGGATGATTTTGCGGCACTACTCGACCAACCACCGGGACTCCCGCTCGGAAAATCCCCGCTCTGCGCCCCGGCCGACGGGCTGTTTCTGCAGGAGGTGATCTACCCGCAGCCACATTGACCGTCTCCACCCAACCAAACCGGTTCGTCCGGATCTTGGATCGAAGTGGAGAACTATGGGGAGATCCCGCCCCAGACTTCTTTCAGGGGGGCGAGAGAGTCGCTTCAGAGAGCCTGTTTGTAAATCCAGACAAGCACCCATCGGATAAAACGCCGGGTCCGCTGGGTGGCTCTCTGATGAAGGGCCAGGCCCTTCATCAAATCATGTTGATGAAGTTTCCGGTGGTCCGGCTGATACTGGCCGCTGCTGATGAAGGGCCAGGCCCTTTATCAGAATCGTTCTTGGCATTTTTCCGCCGCTCTGGTAGGGGTTTCCCATGAGCAGGAAAACTCGGTGGCTGGCTGGCTGGAGAAATTCCGAGAAGAAGCCCTTTTTCTATCACTGCATCTCGCGGATCGTGGACCGGCGGTTCGTGCTGGGGGCGGAGGAGAAGGAGAAGTTCCGCGCTTTGATGCGGATTTATGAGAAATTCTCGGGCTGCCGGGTGACGGCTTACTGCCTGATGGACAACCACTTCCATTTTCTGCTGGAGGTGCCGCCGAGGCCGGCGGCCGGATTCACGGACGCGAAGTTGCTGGAGCGGCTGGCGGCGATTTACAGCGAGGCGTTTGTCGCGGAAGTGGCGCGGGAACTGGCGGAAGCAAGGTGCCAGGTGGCGGAGGGTTTGGCCGAGGAATCGCTGGTCGTGGGACGGATTCACGAGCGCTTCAGCTACCGGATGCACGATCTGGGAGAATTCATGAAAGGCGTGCTGCAACGCTACACCCAGTGGCACAATCGGACGCACGCGCGCACCGGACGACTGTGGGAGGACCGGTTCAAGAGCGTGATCGTCGAGGATGGCGTGGCGGCGAAGACAATCGCGGCTTACATCGACCTGAATCCGGTGCGGGCAGGGATGGTGAAGGATCCGGCGGACTACCGGTGGAGCAGTTATGGCGAAGCGATCGGCGGCGGCCCGAGGGGGGATGGAAAAACGGCGCGGGCAGGGCTTGTTCGGGCGCTGCGGGCACACCAGGGAGTGGCGGCGGATGCGGCTGTCTGGGCGGACGATGTCTCACGGGAATACCGCAGGATTCTGATGGCGGGCGCGGTGGGAAAGATTACGGAGAGCATCGGCCGGGATGGGAGGGTGTTGGTGAAAACGTCGCGCAAAGGGATTTCAAAAGAGCAGGCTAACAAGGAGCACGCCATGGATGGGACGATTCCCCTCGGGAAAATGCTACGCTGCCGGATCCGTTATTTCACGGCCGGCGCGGTGATCGGCAGCCGGAGCTTTGTCGACGAGGCATTTGCAAAGTCCCGGGACCGCTTCGGAATGAAACGCAAATCCGGGGCGAGAAAGCTGAGGGGGGACGCGGCTGCGGCGAGTGGCTTTTTGTGGAGTTTGAGGGATCTGCGGAAGGGTATCGTGTGAAGTGACGAAATCGTCACCGGTTTCCGACCGCCGGAACTGTTTGGAGATGCTGAGTTTCCCTGCGGTTTTAAATACCACAGCCACTTATGAAAATCGACATCGTGACGGATACTTTCGCGCCGGATGTGAACGGCGTGGCGATGACACTCGGGCACCTGACAGACGGATTGAAACGGCGTGGCCACCGTGTGCATGTCATCCACACCGGCGAGACCGCGAGGGCGGGTGAGACGTGCTCCCCTTCGATTCCGCTTCCCGGCTATCGGGAGGTGCGCGTCGGTCTGCCAGAGCCCTTCAAATTACGGGCCCGCTGGACGAAAAAACGCCCGGACGCCATCTACGTCGCCACGGAGAGCCCGCTTGGGAAATCCGCGCTCAAGGCGGCGAATGCCTTGGGCATTCCGGTGGCTACCGGATTTCACACAAACTTCCATCAATACATGGAGCAATACCGGATGGGCGGACTGCAACCGATGGCGATGGCATATCTGCGGCGCTTCCACCAGCGCGCCGACTGCACGCTCACACCCTCCCAGGACGTGATGGACAAGCTTGTGGCAGAAGGGTTTCACAACGTTCATCTGCTAGGCCGCGGAGTGGACACCGAGTTGTATGCTCCGGAAAAACGCTGTGAGACGCTGCGGGCGGAATGGGGCGCGAGTCACGGATCTCCGGTCGCGGTGATGGTCGGACGGGTGGCTGCGGAGAAAAATTTCGAACTCGCCATGGCCGCCTTCGAGCAAATGCGGCAGGCCGTCCCGGATCTGCGCTGCGTCGTGGTGGGAGACGGGCCCCTGCGCGAGAAGCTGGAGGAAAGACACCGCTGGGTTCACTTCGCCGGCGTTCAACTCGGCGAGAATCTGGCAGAACACTATGCCTCGGCGGACGTGCTGTTATTTCCCAGCGAGACCGAGACCTTCGGCAATGTTCTGTTGGAATCCATGGCCAGCGGCCTAGTGACCGTGAGCTACGACTACGCCGCCGCCGCGCTGCATGTGCGGAACGGTGAAAACGGCCTCAAGGCGGCGAAGGGTGACACTGCCGGATTCCTTAAACATTCTGTCGATGCGCTTGCCATCCGGCCGCACCATGATCTGCGGGTCGCCGCCCGCGAGACGGCGGAAGGGCTAGGCTGGGAGAAGGTCATCGGTGAGTTCGAACACCGGCTGGAGTCGATCGCCGGAATCAAGCCGGCCGGTGTTTACCGCAAGCTCGCGAAACGACCAAAGCATATCTGCCGGACCGTTTTTCTATCCGACATTCACCTCGGCACGCCCAGCAGCAAGGCGAACGAGGTGGTGGATTTCCTCAAACACATCACCTGTGAGAAACTGGTGCTCAATGGCGACATCATCGATGGCTGGGCGCTCAAGCGCGGCGGAAAATGGAGCGGACGCCACAGCCGCGTGATACGCAAAATCCTCAAGATGATGGAGCGCGACGGCACGGAGGTAATCTATCTGCGAGGAAACCACGATGACATCCTCGAGCGCTTCCTGCCGCTGGCTTTCGGCAGGCTCCGCTTCACCAAGGAGCACGTGCACACCACCCTAACCGGCATGCGTTATCTCGTCGTCCATGGCGACGGCTTCGACAGCGTCTCCACCAATCACAAGTGGATCGCGTCGCTCGGCGCGGTCGGCTACGATTTCCTGCTCAAGGTGAACCGTGTTTACAACCTCTACCGCTCGTGGTGTGGCAAGGAGTATTTCTCCCTCAGCAAGCGGGTGAAGGCCAGGGTGAAGTCCGCCGTTAGCTTCGTGGACAAGTATGAGGAACTGCTCCAGGACCTCGCCCGCCACAAGAAGTGCGACGGCATCATCTGCGGCCACATCCACACGCCGGAGGACAAGCAGGTGGGCGGGATCCACTATCTCAACTCCGGCGACTGGGTGGAGAGCCTCACGGCCATCATCGAGCACGGCGACGGACGGATGGAACTCGTGCAATACGAAAAATTCCTGAACTCGCTGAGTCAAACGCAGCCGCTGCCTTCCGCAGATCGGGCGGTCTTGTCGGAAGTAGATTCTAACGACGAGTGCGGGTCGGTTTCGATAGTTTCCCGGTGATCCGCTGCTGCATGGATCCGACTGTGTTTCGTTGCTGATGAAGCGAGTCTGCCGAGACCGAATTACCGGATCTGGTGGGAGCTGAAATTCCGCAGCAGGGCGCTGGTCTGCCAGGTGCCTCGGGCCCCTGACGCGCGGGCCACCCGGATGATTCTGACGTCCGGCATGACGGCGGCGACTGTGGCACAGATGACATGCCACGGGATGGTCAACTGGGCCGCTTCGCACAGCTGCTCAAGCTCGGCGACGCGGGCTTCGAGCGCCGCCACGCGGTCTTCCGCGCTGATGGGTGATGAGGTCTTGTTCATGACAGTGTTTCCACAGTGGCGTCGCGGGTGATGCCGCCGACGGTGACCGTCATGTGGCGGACGCTGCGGACCGCATCGGCGGGCGGGGTGGAGGGAGCGGGCGTTGGTGCGGCCTTAGGGGCCGGTCTTTCGCCACGGTACCAGGCGGTCGTCTGCTGGGGAAACATGGCGTAGAGCACGCAGCATTCATCGGTGACCGGGAGTCCGGCTTCGGCGACTTTTTCACGCAGTGCCGGCATTCCGGGTGGGAGCAAACTGCTGGTATTGCCGGTGACGGGCTCTTGATTGGAGAGCTTGGAGGCGAGTTTGAGGACCTCTGGATCCACCGGGCCGGGATTGCGGCCGAATTTCCCGAGGGCGATGTCCATGGCGGCAGGGGCGAAATTTTTCCAGCGTCCGAATTTCACGTTCATCATGGCCTGCATGCCGACGATTTGGGACGTCGGAGTCACCAGCGGGATCCAGCCGAGCGCTTCGCGGACATAGTGGATTTCTTTCATCACATCGCCGACGCGGTCGGACATGTTAAGGTCCTTGAGCTGATTGCGGAAGTTGCTGAGCATGCCGCCGGGGACTTGATAGACCAGGATGTCCGCGTCCGTGCGCTCGTTGGCGGCGCTGGTGAACTCGCTGAGTTCGGCATAGACGCCTTCGAGGTATTCGCGGATTTCCATCAGCAGCTCGGGATCGAAATGATCCGGGCAGCGCGGGTGGTCGGCGAGCAAGGCGAGCATGCGGGCGGTATCCGGCTGGGCGGTGCCGTTGGCGAAGGGCGCGATGGAGGTTTCCACCGCTTCGGCGCCAGCGTCGATGGCGGCCAGATAGGTGGTCGCCGCCAATCCCGCCGTGTCGTGGCTGTGGACGGTGACGCCGAGGCCGGTCGCCTTGATCAATCCACTCACCAGCTTGGCGGCCACCACCGGCGGAAGGACGCCGGACATGTCTTTGATGGCAAGCGAGTGACAACCCATGTCCGCGAGCTCGCGACCGAAGGCGATGAATTTCTCGAGGGTGTGGACCGGGCTCTGAGTGTAGCAGATTTCCCCACGCGCATGGCGGCCGCTGGCGATGACGCAGCGGGCGGCGGTGCGGAGGTTTTCCGGGTCGTTGAGGGCATCGAAAATCCGGAAGATGTCGCATCCGGCGTCCGAGGTGCACTTGATGAAAGCCTCGACGATGTCATCGGGAAACGCAGTGTATTGCACGATGTTCTGACCGCGGAGCAGCATGAGTTGCGGCGTGTTCGGGGCTGCCTCTTTCAGGGCGCGGAGGCGGTCGAAGGGGTTTTCCCCGAGAAAGCGCAGGCAGGAGTCGATGGTGGCTCCGCCCCAGGTTTCGAGTCCGGCGAATCCGGCACGGTCGAGTAGTGGAGCCACTGGGAGCATCTGGGCCGTGGTCATTCGCGTCGCGGCGAGCGATTGATGGCCATCTCTCAGGGCGGTGTTGTTGAAGCGGATTGGTGTCATGGTGGGATTCACAAAGGAAGGATGGGGGGGGATTTCGAGAAGTGCGTCGCAGATGTCATGTTTTCAAGCGCATTTTATGAGGTCAGCGGATATCCGGGCTCATTCCGGGACCGATGGCGGCGTGCGGGTGGCTAGCACTTTGTCCACACGGGTGCCGTCGATGTCGATGACTTCGAAGCTCCACTCTCCGGATGAAATGCGGTCCGTCTCGGCGGGCATGCGGCCGAGCTCTTTCATGAACCAGCCGGACAGGGTCTGGTATTCGTCGCCGCCGCCTGCGGGGAGGATGAAGGCTTCGAGGTAGCCGGGGAGTTTTTCGATTTCGAAATGTCCGTCGATCAACCAGGTGCCGTCGGAGCGCTGTTGGATGGGCATGGCGAGCTGTTCCTCACGGGAAGGGACGTCGCCGACGACGGCTTCCATCAGGTCGATGAGGGTGACCATGCCCATCACGCTGCCGAACTCGTCGAGCACGAAGGCGGCGCGCTGGCCGGTCTGGCGGAAGGTCTCCAACAGCACGCTGGCGGGCTGCATTTCCGGGACGAACAGCGGCGGCAACATGATCTCGCTGAAATTGACGGGCTTTCCGGCGGCGAGCTGTCCGTAAATGTCCTTGATCGAGACGACTCCGACCAAGTTGTCCCGTCGCCCGTCATAAATCGGGAATACGTCCTGGGTACTAGCGATGACCTCGGGCCAGACACTTCGGTGGTCGGCGGATTGCTCGATCCAGACGATCCGGATGCGCGGGATCATGAGGTCGTAGGTGACGAGTTTTTCGAATCCGATGACGCCTTCGATCATCCTGGATTCCACCCGGTTGATCGATCCGGCGATCATTCCCTGGCGGACCAGGACGGTGAGTTCCTCGCGGGAAATGACGTCCTCGTCGCTCTCGCGGACGCCGAAAATTTTAAGGATCCCGGCGGTGGACCAGGACAGCAGGCTGACGGCGGGGGAAGCCATGGTGGAAATGGCGGCCATGGGTCTGGCCATGCCGCTGGCGATGGTTTCCGGGAATTTCATCGCGAGGCGCTTGGGGACCAGCTCGCCGACGACGAGCGAGAGGTAAGTGAGGATGCCGATGACGACGGCGAGCGAAAGCGGTCTGGCATATTGCCCGATGACTGGCAGGGGGGCGATGACTTCCGCCAGTTGGGTAGCCACGTTTCCACTGCCGATGGCACCGGCGACGATGCCGACGAGAGTAATGCCGATTTGCACGGTGGAGAGAAAGCGGTTCGGCGATTCAGAGAGGACCAATGCCCGTGCCGCACCGGTGTTGCCCTTGTCGGCCATGCCCTGCAAGCGACCTTTACGGGAGGAGACGATAGCGATCTCTGTCATGGCAAAAAGGCCGTTGGCAACGAGCAGGATGAGGACGAAGGAAATTTCGAGAATGACTGAGTTCATGGATGGTGCGCGCAGGGCGACAATGCGACCTTTACGGGTTTCCTGCTCGAATCCGAGTCGCAATTGAACGAATCTCCGTTTTCCAAAGTCGGCTTGACCTCGCATGCGGCGTGGCTAGCGTCCGAAAAATGAGTCAGCCCGACGAACCGATCGCCCTTTCCATGACATCCCCCATGGAGGATCGGCTGGCGTTTTTGCCTCGCTCACTCCAGCAATATGCGGCGGGAAACGTCTCTAGAAGCACGCTGCTGACGCGGTTGCTGCCGTTGAGTTTCATCACGCTTTTCAGCACGCTCTTCATCGCGGCGCAGCAGTTCCCGGAGGAGTATGACTGGCGCAGGAGGGTGATTTCCCACCTCATTTCGCCGCGTCACAATCCGGAGGGATACCTGTTGCCATCGATCGGGCTGGCGGTGGCGGCCTTGTTGTGCCTGCCGGTGGCGGGCTATATCGAGCAACGGTTGCAGCCGGTGGCTCCAAAGCTGTCGCGATGGGCTGGCCTCGGCTTGGGGCTCGGTATATTCCTGATGGTCACAGTGCCCCTGCCGTTCAACGTGGATTCGATGCCAGCTGCCGTCCACTGGGTGCACGAAGCGCTGGCCCGGACGGCGGCGGTGGCCATCATCGGCGGGATGATTTGCTGCTGCCTGTGCGGCCTGAAGGACCGGTTCCGCGGACAGCAGACGCTCAGCCGCGCGATGGTCGTGACTTGGACTTCACTCACCGCGTTTCCATTCGTCTTCGGGATCCTCGCGGGGATTCTGAAAATTTGCCGCAAGGCGAAAATGGAGTGGGCGATGGAATTGCGGCTTCAACTCAAGCCGACCGTGGTCTGGCAGCTTGCGTTCTGGGAATGGGTCGGCGTGGTGGCGTTCATCCTCTTCATGCTGGTTTCCGCGATGCGGCTGCCAGCGCGGCTCAGGTCCAGCAAGTGAGTTTATGTCTCATCCGGCAGGCGGTTTGGGTTCCCTTTTTGGATTTGGCGTCCAAGGAAGCGCAGTCGCAAGCCTTTCTTCAAAGGCATCGAGAGTCGTTTCCATTCGCGGCAACCACATGCCGCTCGCTGCATCGGGAGAAGTGAAAACCCAAATCATTTGGATTTTTCCTCTCAATAAAAAGCCAGGATTTCTGAAATAGGCCCGGTCTCCGGGCGCGATGTCGTAGCGAGGATTTCCCAGCATAGCTTTCCGCACCAATCCCGATTCTTTTTTAAAAAGCCATGCTTTTTGACGGAATTTTCATTGTGACTGCGGTTTTAGCTGGCATTCTCTTTTCGTCATGAGCCTGAACAACCGAAAGCGATGGATTGCTCCTTGGAAGAATTCTGCGACTAAGCCGTCCGTCTACCACTGCGTCTCGAGAATCGTGGGGCGGGGCTTTGTGTTGGAGGTTGCTGAGCGTGAGCACTTCCGGATGCTGATGCGGATGTGTGAGAAATTCACGGGCTGCAGGGTGCTTTCTTATTGCCTGATGTCCAATCACTTCCATGTTTTATTGGAGGTGGTGCCGATGCCGCAGGGAGGAGTCACCGAAGAGGAGTTATTCAAGCGGCTTGGCGTTTTTTACAGTGAGGCGCAGGTGGCGGAGATCGCGAAAGAAATGGAGGACGCGGTGTCAGTGTTGATGTGCAAGCGGGGGGAGTTTGAGCTGCCACCCGTGGATGAGGAGGGCGTGCCAATGACGCCGGAACAGGAACTTGAAATGGCGAGGCGGCAGGCGACTCGACGCTTGGAGGGAATCCGCAGCCGCTACACCCGGCGGATGCATGATTTGAGCGAGTTCATGAAGTCGCTGCTGGAACGTTTCACCAAATGGTTCAACCGCACGCATTCGCGCTCCGGCACGCTGTGGGAAGACCGTTTCAAGAGCGTAATCGTGGAAAGCGGCACGGCGGCACGGACGATCGCGGCCTACATCGACCTCAATCCGGTGCGGGCGGGCATGGTCAGCGATCCGGCGGAATATCGCTGGAGCAGCTACGGGGAAGCGGTGGGCGGCGGGGCCAAGGGGAATGGGAAGAAGGCGCGGGAGGGTCTGGTGCGGGCGTATTTTTGTGATCAGGAAGTGGGTTTCGAGGCGGAGAAATGGCGAGATGTTTCGCGTTTATACCGGCGGTTGATGGGACTTTCCCTCGGCAGGAGACCGGGGCGGGCTGAGATGACCGAGGCCGGAAAAATTCCGGGCCAGACCACCAAGAATACCGCTGAGATGCTGGACAGCGCGGACAATGAAACTGTTCTGAATGACCCGGGAATTGCGAAAATGCTGCGGTGCCGGATTCGCTATTTCACAGACGGCGCGGTGATCGGCAGCAAGGAGTTTGTGAATGAGGCGTTTGTGAGCGCCAGGGAGCGGTTTGGAACCAAGCGCAAAGATGGCGCGCGGGCAATGAGAGGCAGTGCCAAAGACGTGAAGGGCCTGCTTTGGAGCGCTCGAGACCTCCGGGTCGGATTGTGAGCCGCGTTTTTTAAATCGCCTAGTAACTCCGGCCCCAGAGCGCGAAGGTGGTGGTCTCCACGCCGGTGAGGATGCATTTTCCGCTGCTTGCGCGGAGGGTGTCCGGCAGCCTGGCTTCGGCGATGGGGATGCAGCGGATGGTGATTTTATGCTGCTTGGAGAGCTCGTCCTCCTGCTCGGCGGTCCCGGCCCACGGGGTGTAGAGCCAGCCGGGGTTTTCCGTGGCCCAGTGGGCGTGGAAGACGTCGAGGCGGGTGCAGAAGGTGATGTTCGCGTTGCGGAAGGCAGTGGCGCGGGCGAGCAGGGATTCGTGGATTTCCCCGAGGATGTCGGTGGCGCGCTGGATGAAAGACTCCTTGTCGGAGAAATCCTTTTCGGAAATCGGCTGATCGCGGCGCTGGACGCAGATCTTGCGGGTCTCGATGTCGCGCGGGCCGATTTCAATCCGGATGGGCACGCCTTTTTTGATCCACTCCCACTTTTTAACCCCGCCGTTCAAGTCTCGGGTGTCGACATGGACGCGCAGTGGATCGCCGCGGAAATTCTGGTGGCGCAGGGTTTCGGCAAGCGCCTGGCAGGCGTCGAGCACAGCCTGGCGGCTATCTTCCTTGGGCGTGATGGGCAGAATGACAATCTGCTGGGTGGCGACGCGCGGCGGCAGGACCAGCCCGTCGTCGTCGGCGTGGGCCATGATGAGCGTGCCGATCATGCGGGTGGAAACGCCCCATGAAGTGGTGTGCGCGTGCTGCACGGTGCCGTCGCGTCCAGTGAAGGAAATGTTCTGCGCTTTGGAGAAATTCTGGCCGAGGTAGTGGGAGGTGCCGGCTTGGATGGCTTTGCAATCCTGGACCATCGCTTCGACCGTGAGCGTCATGTCGGCCCCGGGGAACCGCTCGTTTTCGGTTTTCTCACCGGGCACGACCGGGATGGCGAGGTGGTCGCGGAGGAATTCCTCGTATTGACCGTGCATCAGGCGGGTTTCGGCGATGGCCTCCTCCTTGGTCTCGTGCGCGGTGTGCCCTTCCTGCCAGAGGAACTCGGCGGTGCGTAGGAACAGGCGCGGGCGCATTTCCCAGCGCATCACATTCGCCCACTGGTTGATGAGCAGCGGCAGGTCGCGGTAGGATTCCACCCAGCGGGCGAAGGCGGCACCGATGATGGTTTCCGAGGTCGGCCGGATGACGTAGGGCTCGGCGAGCTCGCCGGCAGGGATCATTTTGGTTTTGCCGGTGACCGGGTCTTTCACGGCCTCAAGACGGTGGTGGGTGACCACGGCGCACTCGGTGGCGAATCCTTCCGCGTGTTCCGCCTCTTTTTCCAAGTAGGCGAGCGGGATGAGCAGCGGGAAATAGGCGTTCTGGTGGCCGGTCGCCTTGAAGCGGCGGTCAAGCTGCTGCTGGATGAGCTCCCAGATGCCGTAGCCCCAGGGCTTGATGACCATGCAGCCGCGGGTCTCCGAGTTTTCCGCCATGTCGGCGGCTTTGATGACTTGCTGGTACCACTCGGGGAAATCCTGGGCACGGGTCGGGGTGATGGCGGTCTTTTCGGCGGACATGATGGCTGCACGAATAGGAATCACGGCGCGGCGGAAAGAGCATTAAAAATCTGCGGCGTCCCGTGTGGTCTCAAACAAGGAAGAAGAGATTCATTGCATCACCACCGGGATTTGTCTAGGGTTCAACTCCCCGTCTTTCCATCACGGACGAACGGGTGCCGGATTGATTTTCTACCAGAAAACATCATGAGCGACATCGCCACATCATCACACCGGGTATTCGAAGACTCCCCGGCGCTCCGCCGGAAGTTCGGGGAGCTGTTCGCCAAGGCGGACATCCGCATCGACGGCAAACGCCCTTGGGACATCCAGCTCAAGGTACCTGGAGTGCTCTCCCGGATCGCCTCGCGCGGGAGCCTCGGTCTCGGCGAGTCCTACGTGGACGGCGACTGGGAGGCGGAGCGGCTGGACGAGTTTTTCCGGCGGCTTCTCAGGGCGAGGCTGGACCGGGAGGTGAAGCCGCTGAGCCTGCTGATTCCCATCCTCCGCGAGCGCGCCTTCAACCGCCAGAACGCCCGGCGGGCCTGGGAGGTGGGCGAGGCGCACTACGACCTTGGAAATGATTTCTATCAGGCTATGCTCGGTCCCACCATGGCCTACACGTGCGCCTACTGGAAAAACGCCATCTGTCTCGAAGACGCCCAACTGGCAAAGTGGGAGCTGGTCTGCCGGAAGCTTCGGCTGGAACCCGGCATGCGGCTGCTCGACATCGGCTGCGGCTGGGGCGGATTCATGGCCTACGCCGCGCGGAACCACGGGGTGAAATCCGTGGGAATCACCGTGTCCAAAGAGCAGCAAGCCTACGCGGCGGGTCTCCACCCGGATTTGCCCGTGGAAATCCGCCTGCAGGACTATCGGGACCTGGACGAGCGCTTCGATGCCATCGCCAGCATCGGCATGTTCGAGCATGTCGGGAAAAAGAACTACCGTGGCTTCATGCGGACCGCGCACCGCTGCCTTGGCCCGGACGGTGTTTTCCTGCTGCAAACCATCGGCAAGAACGAACGCCGCGGGATCACCGATCCGTGGATCGAAAAACACATTTTCCCCAACGGCGAGCTGCCTTCCATCGGCCATATCCACGATGCCATCGACGGCCTGTTTGTCGCGGAAGACCTGCACAATTTCGGGCCGGACTACGACCGGACGTTGATGGCGTGGCACAGCAATTTCGAGATAGGTTGGCCTGAGTTTGTGGACAATCTCGGAGCACGGCTTTACCGGAAGTGGCGTTACTATCTGCTGTCCTGTGCGGGGGCGTTCCGCGCGCGCGACCTCCAACTCTGGCAGTGGACTCTCTCCAAACAGGGCATCCAAGGCGGCTGTCCCCGGGAGGTCTAGGAGGTTCCCGCTATCTCATGGCCGCTGAAAAGCCGGAAAACAGCACGAAAAACCAATGGATATCTTTGATTTTGTGGGAGTCGTGACAGTTTGAAAGAAATCCGAAGTTGGGGGTTTGACAGAGCGTGGGCAAGTTGTCTTACTCGTGGCCTTAGGAATCAAACCCTGCTAGCGCATGAGCGAAAACGAAAACCAACCACCAGCTCCGTCCAAGCAGACGTCGAGCGTGCCCCTGAAAAAGGAAACCGTCCGCATCACCTTGAAAGCGGCCGACGCGCCGCCCGCCGTTCCCTCGGCCACCGTGCCGATGGCACCACCAGTGAGACCGCCGGTCCCGACCGCTCCTCCGACTCCTACCGGTGGTCCTCCACGTCCTTCCGCTCCGGCACCCACGATTCCGCTGCGTCCGGCGGGTGCTCCCGCGATGTCGCCGGCTCCGACGATCCGCTTGGCGACCACTGCCGCCCCGACCGGCCCCGTCCGGCCTGCCGGCGGTGCTCCGACCATGGCGCTTCCCAAGGCCACCGTCCAACTTCAGGCTCCGACCCAACCGCTTGGCACCTCGTTTTCCTCGCCCTCGCAAATGGCGACGATGCAAGCCGATGACGAAGAGGAAGAAGGCGGCAACGACGGCCTCGCCAACATCCTGTCCGGAGTCGGTCTGGCTGCAGCGTTGATCGTGCTCGCTTTCCAGCTGATGACCGCTAACACTTGGATCAGCGCCCCGGACAACCAGACTCCCGGCGACTGGACCCAGTTGTCCCCGCTCTGAGTGAGCCGGGTCTTTATCAATCAAACCTCCAAACAACTGATTTTATGGCTTGGCCCGTCCTTAGCATCATCTTCGCAGCAGCTGTGATCTTCTTCTCCCTGTAACGGGAAGTGACCGCAACTGACTGAAGCCCTTGGCTTCAGTAATCATTCCAGCAAGAGCCGCCCCGCGATCCGCAGGGCGGCTCTTGACGTATCGGGGTTCCGCATGCAAGGTCCACCCATGGCTCTGAAACTTACCGACGCAAATTTTCAATCTGAAGTAATCGACTCCGACCTACCCGTCCTCGTGGACTTCTGGGCGGAATGGTGCGGCCCCTGCAAAATGATCGGCCCCGTGATCGACCAGGTCGCCACCGATCTGGAAGGCGTCGCCAAGGTCGGCAAGGTCAACGTGGATGACGCCCGCGAGCTGGCCGTGAAATACAACGTGCGCTCGATCCCGCTGCTGTTGTTTTTCAAGAATGGCGAGGTGAAGGACCAGATCGTCGGCGCAAGCGTGACCAAGGACCAGCTCAAGGCGAAACTGCAGGCGCTGGCGTAAATCAGCATTTCAAATGGCCGGCCCGGAGTGATCCGGGCCGGCCTTTTTTCTACCAGATGATCTCGCCGATTCGTCCGTTGGGGAGTCTGTAAGTTGCCCCCTTTTGCGATGAATCGATTTCAAGGGTGGCGCTCCAGGTCTTGCTTGCGTCACCGTCGATGGTGGAAATCGAGGTCACCCCGTCCGGACCGGTGATCCGCGCCTCGGTGGTGTAGAAATCCACGTGGTTCCAATACTGGACGATGCTGATCTGATAGCCCGTTGAAGTTTTCGCGGAGCACAGCGTGTGCTGTTTTCCGAAAACATCCGGCAACCAGACTCCCATTGCCAAAGGTAAGACCAAGCTGAGAACAAGAGCGAGCGTCGTTGAGGCGAGCCATCTACGAATTCCCAAGGGTTTTCTGCGGATGACGTATCGATAACCAAACGCCATCGCGATGACGATCAGAGAAGGGATGAAAAAGATGCCGTCCATGGTTGGGGTGTTTCTATGTGTCGTGAAAAGCGCTGGTAAACGGCCACGAATGGTTCGGTTTCCTCATTCATAAGTGGTGTAAATCGTGACGATCACGTCGTCACTTGTATAAACCACGTCAAGGGGTGCCCCCAACAAGGAATAGCGGGTCATGCGTTCGCCCGGGCGGAGTTTGTGATCCCGTCCCCAGGCTGAAGTCTCGGG
Source organism: uncultured Verrucomicrobiae bacterium (assembly GCA_963841745.1). Lineage (GTDB taxonomy): Bacteria > Verrucomicrobiota > Verrucomicrobiia > Verrucomicrobiales > Akkermansiaceae > Luteolibacter. Next base: position 52,568 of record CAWJDV010000002.1, read on the forward strand.
AGAGATGTCGCGCTTGGTATAGAGTGACAGATGTGACTCCAGTTCCGTCCGGGATTTTGGATTCGCAGGTCGCCACTTTGATTCCAAGTGCAATGCCCATCCATAGGGCAGAAAAAGCAGGGAGTAAGCTGTAATCAAAAAGAATACCGTGCTCGTAACGCCAGCCACAGTACGCAACCACCGTCGGCGGAGCTTCTGCTTTGCGAAGAATGTCACGACTCCGACAGTAAACGGCAAAGCGCTCGGCAGGAGAAAGAGAAGATCGTTACTGGATACAGTTGCCATCGTCTTTTGCGCTTCACTTTAACGGCAGTCACGCCATTTCAGCTTTCTCCGGGACGGCGTTTTTTTGTGCTCCATGCTTTCGGGCGCGCCACATGGCAAATGCCTCCTTGGTAGCGAAAACCAAGCATGTTAGCATCCACAACCCGCAGGCTGCGGCCATCAGCATGCCTTCCTCGTAAAACTCGCCGTCCATTTCTCCTGTCAGGGCGTTGAAAACCATCCACGGTGCGATGATCATCATTGCCAACATCACGGGGCCGATGGCCAGTAACGGAGTTGCGAAACCGACGGCCAGCACGGGCAAGCGGATTTTTCCGGACCGCGGGAAAGTGAAAAGGATCACGCATGCCACCGAAACGGCGAGAACCAGCGCAAATTCCCTCTGCTGGAGTCCTCCGAGGGCGTGCGCCCAAGTCATGCTGTTCCAGGCCTTGGAAAACGGCACCGACGGATCCACGAAATCGACATCAACCGCCGAACCAAAGGTAAAAACGGCCATGACCAGGATCCATGAAACCCATAAAGCCGCCTTCCAGCGGATGTCGTTCACGGATGGCGGTTTCATGCGGTCCTCCTTCTCCGCAGCATCGCGGCGGCGGTGGCGAGGATGACTAGCAGACTGGTAGAAGGTTCCGGTACGTTCGGCACTTGCGGTGTCGCGTTTCCGTCGGCCGGGGTGAGCCCGTGCTCGGCGTATTGCTGCTGCGTTTCCAACACGACCGCTCCGGAAAAAAGCGTCACAAGCTGATAGCGGGCTGCGAGTTCCGAGCGGGCGGCGTCCGCCATCGGGCTGACAGCGGTTTCCGCCGCAGAGGCGGCCCAGAGTCGGGCGAGGTGATCCCAGACCTTGGTGCCCGGGAGGTTTTCCAAAGTAGCGGAGCGTTTCCACGTCCAGCCGGATTCCTGATGTTCCGTTTGCAGGTTCTTGAGGAACTGCGGGAAATCCTGTTCCGGCGCTAACAGCAGCGGGCCGCGCCTGATGCATCCGGTCCGGTAAATCGCTTCCGCCAGGCGGTTGGGCCCGGCGACGGCCTCGATTTCATGAATCACCGGGCGTATGCTGCCGCGTTCGATCTGTTGGAGCAGCGCTTCCGGCTGCGACAACCCGACCGCCTGCGGCCCGTGGATCCAGACGATTGGCGCGCCGGACTCCCGCGCCAGGCGGATGCCCTCGCGCAGTGCGGGCTCGTTGTCCCGGCCGCCGCTGAACGGATAGGCCGCGAGTTCCTCCAGCGTCACCCGCCGCGCGTGGTCGTCGGCAAGTAACAGAATCAGTCCGTCACCGGGTTGTTTGCCAAGGGCGCTGACGATCCATTCCCTGGCCTGCGACAGCGCCGAGGAGCCATCGATGATCACCACAATCTTGTTAGCAGCCGGACAAGGCGCGGTGGTCGGCTCGCGGACCAGGAACCGTTCCTCAGGCTTGGCGAAGCGGTCTTCGCACCACACGACCGGCGGGGTTTCTGGAAGTGGTGCGGTGCACAAGGCGGTGCCCGGCGACATCAGGCCCGACTTGTCGAGAGTGGCCGACAGCGAGCGGCCCGTGCCATCGGCGATCGAGTCCTGCGGTTTTCCGGATCCTGATAGACTGAACTCACAGTTTCCCTGCAGCCAGACCGCGTTTTCCAGATTCTCCGCGAGCCCGAAATTCCGCTCCATCACATGCGGCAGCTCCCAGCGCCCGTTTTCCAGCGGCGCGCTCACGCCGAAGCGGATTTTCATCTGCCCGTTCGCCGGCACCGGGAAACACTGCACCAGGATCGTGTCCGGCCCCACGACATTCACCAGCACCGGGTCCCGCCGCTGCACCACGGCGACCGACTTGTAGGCCGCCTTCACCTTGGAAACCGAGCTGAACGCCGCTTCCCGCGGCTCGCCGTTCACCCACAAGGTCAGCCGGGAAACGCGCCCGCCGGCCGGCAGTTTCACCTGGCAGCGCGCTTCCTTGACCTGCCTGGAGGTGTTTCTGAAAACCATCGTCCACTCGCCATAACCGATCCGCGAGGCGGCATCCACGTGGCCGTCGAACCGGGATTCGCTCAAATCCAGGTTTTTTAACCGCACCGCCACTTGATCGCCGCCGAGGTGGTCGTCGAATTCGAAATCATTCAGCGTGTTTCTTCTCCCGAGCAAGCCTCCCTCAGCGCCACCGGGAGGCTTCATCGAGTTGAACGGCTTGCCCGTCACCCGGAAAAACACGTCGCGCGCCTTTTCCGAGTTCAGCGGGGCGAAACCCGGGCCGCCGACCATCGACACCGGGATCCGCCAACTGCTCAGCAGCCAGCCGGAAATATCCGTCGCCATCGACATCCCGCGGCCGCCCTCGTAGCAGGCTTTGAGCAGCGTTCGGTCCGAGTGGAGCACCCGCAACCGCGAGACCGCCGCTGCGGAATCCTTACCACCCGCCATCGCCGTGGCGAGATTCGCCCGGGTCCACAGCGACGAGCCTTCCAGCGAAGCCAGGACCAGCAGGCCCGCCACGGCACCCATGCGCCAGCCCGTCTTGAACCGCGCCGGTTCCGGCGATTCCGCACGCGCCCGGCGGCCGATCACCCAGGAAGTAACGGCTGCGAAAATGGGCGTCAGCGAGACCATTCCCAGCCCGAAAAGGATCAGTCCGATGATCGAAAAATGGATGATCGGCAGGAACAGCAACCCGTAAAACATCGCCGTCACCAGCGTGAATCCCGCCGCCGCTCCGCGGGTGGATTCCTTGCCATTTCCGCGCAGGAGCCAGGCGTTCAAGGCCGGCACCAGCGCGATCCACGCCGCGTGCCACCACGTCGGCACCGGGCTGAAAAACACGCCGCCGCAAAACGACGAGACCAGCTCGAACAACAGCACACCGAGCGGCAGAACCACCCCGAACGTCCATTTCAGAAATCCACCCTGCACCCGCGAGGTCGGAACCACCGCCACCCGGTTTCCCGCCGGCCGGTAGCCCGCGTCCAGACGGCCGAGGATGTTTTCCAAATGCATCACCCCGATCACCTCCGCGTCCAGTTTCTCCGCCTCTTCATGAATGTGCCGCCGCAGGTCGTCCTTCAGCTCCGCCGCGTCCTCCCCCGTGAAACCCTCGCGAGCCGTCCGCTCTTGGAGATACTCCGCCAGTCGCTGTTCCGTCTGTGTCGTCCACTGTTTTCATGATGAGGATTCCTGTTGGGTTACTCCGCCGCTGGTTCCTGATTTTCATCAGCCGTGTGAGGTTTTGATGAAATGCCGGTGAAATCCACGCTTGCCTGAAATGCCGCCACGCCGCGCCGCATCTCGGAGAAATGCAGCTCCATTTCCAAGGCCAGCGCCCTGCCCTCCGCCGTCGCGGAGTAATACTTGCGGGCCGGCCCTTCCGACGATTCCTCCAGGCGCGTCGTCACCAGTCCCTGCCGCTTCAACCTTGCCAGCAGCGGGTAAATCGACCCTTCCGCCACGCCCACTCCGGGCACCGCCACCAGCGCTTTGACGAGCGCGTAGCCATACCACTCTGACGCCGAAAGGGCCATCAGGATGCAGAGATCCAGCACGCCCTTGCGCATTTGCACGGTCCAATTCTCAAACTGGGCCGCTGAGGTTTCCCGCTCTGAATCCGCTTGGCTCATTGCAACCATGTATCTTGCGTCACAAGGTAGCTGTCAATGGAATTTTCCGGAGCGGATCGATTTCTCGTTGTGCCCCCGCCAAACGAACTAAGGTGTTGGATATGAAAAATCTTACCACTCTCGCCTCGCTGTGCGTCGCGGCGATCCTTCCCTCCTGTGCCGACCCCGCCTCAAAACCTGACGGGAAAGCTTCCGCTCCCCCACCGGAACCCGTCTACATCAGCGAGTCCGCCTTGCCCGAGGGCTGGCCTGCTCCCGGGCCGTTCAACCAGGTGACCCGGAAAAAATATCCCGCCTATCGCGCGGCGTTCACCACCAGTTCCAGCCCGAACGGCGGTTTCTGGACACTTTTCAAACACATCAAACGAAACGATATCCCGATGACCTCGCCAGTGGAAATGACCATGAAGGACGACGACGACGGGATGGAGATGCAGCAGATGGGTTTCCTCTATCAATCCCCCAAAGTCGGAAAAACCGGCGCGGATGGCGAAACCGTCGATGTCCGCGACGTGCCCGCGCTGAGCGTGCTCGGCTACACCTGGCAAGGCCCGCGCGGCGATGCGGAGGTCGCCAAGGCCCGCGCGGCAATCGACGCGGTGCTGGCGGAGGAAAAACTCACTGCCACGGGATACCGCTTGTTCGGCTACAACGGCCCTTCGGTGACGCGCAAAAAGCAGACCCACGAATTGCAGGCGGTTCTCAAGTGATGCGAATCCTCGCGCTGGGTTTGCTGCCCGGACTGCTGCCGCTCGCCGCGTGGTGGGTGGCGTTTCACGAGCGCAGGATTCTGCGTCATGGGGTCCCCCTGTCGCCCGACGGGTTTCGGGATGCTGCACGGATGGGAGTCGCCCATCCGGAGAAAATCCGGCTGATGGAAGTGGACCGAATTCCGTGGCTCAACGGTCCGCTGGTAAAACTGCTGTCGCAGCTCATTCCCGCGGTTTCGTGCAATACTGTTGGTTTGTCGCTGCGATACGGCATCTATATCCGTTCGAAATACTGGGGAAACCGCCACCTCATTGCCCACGAGTGCGTCCACACCGGACAATACGAACGCTCACGGCCACATCGCCGGTTTTCTGCGCGCCTATTTCACCGAGTGCATCGAGTTCGGCTATCCGGACGCGCCGATGGAGCAGGAAGCGATCCTGCGGTCGGCGACGGTGGCGGATGGCTAGGAGTTGGATTGAACGCTCCGTCCGATCCGCAATTGCTTTGCTCTTGCGCCGAACGCCGCTCGGAAGCCGCATTCGCCGAGTTGGTGCGCGGGTATATCGATCTCGTGCACTCTGCGGCAATCCGGATGGTGAATGATCTGCTGTTCGGTGGCCGGGAAGCGCTGGAGCTGGTGCTTTTCGGACGCGTTTGGAATCACCGACGGGATTGAACTCGTCCACCGTGACGGGGCCGTCGCTTTTTTTCTTAGAATCCCTTATTGGATCGCTGACAAATTTAAGTGTCCGTTTTTTGTGACGGGCGGCCAATCTATTTCCAGAACATGCGTGACTCAGCACCATCCGATGCCGAACTGCTTGGCGGCTGGCTGAGCCACCGGGACGAACCCTCGTTCCATGCGCTGGTTTCACGCTACGCCGGCCTTGTCCACATGGCGGCGCGGCGGACCTGTGGCGATGAATCCCTGGCCAACGAGGCCTCGCAACTCACGTTCATTCTGCTCGCCCGCAAAGGCGGATCGCTGGCGAACCGAAATTCGTTGGCCGGCTGGTTGCACCTCACCGCCGCCCGCCAAGCCAAGGATCTGCTGCGCGGTGCGAAACGGGAAAACCGCAAACTCGAACGCCTCGCTAGGGAAATACCGACTCATTCCACCGACGAGACCTGGCGGGAAATCCAACCGGTGCTCGACGACGCGCTGGCCGCGCTTTCCAGCAAGGACCGCGAGGCGCTGCTGCTGCGGTTCTACCGGGCACTGAGCGTCCGCGAGGTTGCGGAGACCCTCGGAATCGCCACGGACGCCGCGCAGAAACGGATCGACCGCGCGACCTCCCGGTTGCGGGAAAAACTCGCCCGCCGCGGCTGCCAGACCGGCGGGGCGCTCTCTGCCACGCTGCTGACTGGATTCGCAGTGGACGCCCAGGCCGCGGTCCCTGCGGTTTCCGCTCTCGCCACCAAGGCCATCGCCGCAGGAGCCGTCGGCGCGGGATTTTTTCCCACCATCGCCGCGCTGATGACCACCACCGCCATGAAGACCACCTCAGCCGTCATCCCGCTCGCCGCCCTGCTCGCCGTCGGCACCTGGCTCGTCAGCCAGCGCCATTCCATCGCCCGGCTGGAGCAGCAAAACGCGGGGTTGCAGAGTCGATTGGCGGAAAATGGCATGGCTCCGACTGAGGGAAAACGCGCGACACCGATCATCAGCGCATTGGACCAGAAGCCGATCAACTGGGCGGAGGTCGCCCGGCAGTTGGGGATGGGCGAGGGCGAGGGATTTCTGCAGACGGGCCTGGGACTGAAGACGCGGTTGAAGGAGACGCTCGATGCCATGAGCATCGCGGAACTGGAATCCTCGTTGGATGAAATCGCCCTGGCCGGACTGTCGGAAGTCGATCTCGACGTCTTGGAAAGAACCCTCGGCAGCCTGCTCTTGGAAAAAGATCCCGACCGTGGCCTCACGAAATACATCGAGCGGCTTCACGACGACCCGTTCACTTGGATCCTCCCAGCCGCGTTTGGCGGATGGGTGCTGGCGGATCCGGCCAAGGCGGAGGCGTGGTTCGATCAACAAATCGCCGCCGGGAAATTCGACAGCCGCCTGCTGAACGGCTTCCCGTCCACCCGCTTTCTCTTCGAGCACGAACTCACCCTCGCGCTGCTGAAACAAAGTGCGGAATCGGCAGGTCGGCGGTTGGCGGCATTTCCAGAAAATCAGCGGATCAAAGTGCTGCAAGGCGTGGACGCGGGCAGCACGATCTACAAGGATGAGGCACGGCACCGGCCCTTCGCAGAGGTCCTTCGACAACAATTGCCCGATGAAGACCGGCTCGATGTCATCAGTTGGCCGCTCATCGATCGAGGCGAGACCGGGACCATCGGATACCCTGCGGTGAATGCCTACTTTTCGAGGATCGCGGCGACGCCAGCGGAAGTGGACGCATGCGTTCTGGCGGTGGCGGGGGAAGGCAGATTTCCAAGAGAGTCCGACAATGTTTTCGATACGAGGCCGGCCGACTTGGTTGCGCTGAGGGAATGGGTGATGAAAAAATCGCCGGAGTTGGTGGACGAAGCCACCGCGCTCGCCCTCAAAAACATTGTGAATCTATCTGGCAGCAAGCTTCCGCAATGGGCGGACAACGCCCTCCGTCTTCACGAAGCCGGTGCCGGCGATGAAGTTCTCATCCCGGTCATCGAGGCGCATAACGCGAAAGAACACAAAGACCTGATCCTCACCCTTGTCCGCCAGCTTTCGGAAGGGGAAGAGCGCAGCCGCTATCTCAAGGAGTTCAAATGAAACCGCGCCCAACTCTGAGAATCCCGATCGCCGTCACCGCCTTGGTCCTTTGCGCGCTGGCGGCGCTCGGCTGGCAGGATCGCCAGCGGCTCCTTGCCCTTCGCGCGGCCCGGGCGGAGCTCGTCGCACAGTTCGCTACCGGCGGAATCGAGATCGATCCGGCGACCGCGGCAAGCCGTCCCACGAAGCGTCCGCGTGTGGATCGCGCGGCTGAGGCCCGGCAGGTGGCGGCCGATTTCATGGCCTATGCCAGGGAAATGGCCGCCCTCGGGGCCAAGTTAAATTCACCCGATGCCGCCATGCGTGAGAAGATCATTGAGCAGATGAACGAAGTGACGTCGCTGGATGGCAGGCAGCTTGCCATCCTCATCGACGAGGTCTTCGCCGCGGAGGATCTCGACGAAAGTCTCCGTCAAACGCTCATCCGTTTCGCGCTCGAACGGCTCGGCCGCGATCATCCGGAAAAGGTCATGGCAATCCTAACCGGGAAGCCGGAGATGCTCGAATTGATCCGTCGCAACCGCAGCGGCGGAGAGCCGATACTTTACGACTCGGCCAGAAAGTGGGCGGAGCAAGACCCACATGCGGCGATGGATTGGTTTCGGGCGCACCGGGAAATGTTCAACGAGGAGCTATCTCATGCCGCGCGTTGGGGAGTGATCGGCGGGTTGAAGGACGCCCACCCGGCGTTGGCGATCCATTTTGCCATCGAAGTCGGCGAGGGTCCGAAAGAATTCATCCCAGGCTTTTTCTCAAACAACGGCAAGCCACCCGAAAATCGCGACGCTTGTCTGGCAGCGCTTCGGGAGTGGAGCGGCACCGTGAAAAATGAGCAGGAGCGGGAGCACATGCTATCTGAGGCGATCCGGACGTTGGCGATGGGAGTTTCCGGAGGCGGTGCGGATTTCGATTCGGCCACCCGCTGGATGAATGGAGCCGGACTGTCCCCGAAGGAACTCGGATTGATCGCTGATAGAAAATTGGCCTATCACATCAACCCGAAGGAAACCGGCAGGTGGATCGAGTGGCTCGCCGGCAAACTGCCCGCCGACGCGGCCCATGATCAAACGTGGAAGCTCTTCGAAGAGTGGACCCGAAAGGACGTCCGCGCCGCCGGCAACTGGCTCGCCAACGCGCCGGACAGCCCGACAAAGCACACGGCTGCACTCGCCTTTGCAGAGAAGATTTTCCCGCATGATCGGGAAACCGCGATTCGTTGGGCGCTCACGGTTCCTCCCGGCCCACAGCGGGACATTACTCTGAAAGAACTCTACGACGCGTGGCCGAGGAACTCGCCTGTCGACGAAGACGCTGCCCGGAATTTCGCGAAGAAGGTCGGGATCGCGGAGTGATCGAATCTCACCGAAGCGCATGATTGGATGCGAACGTATGCATGATTCATTTTGTATGCGATCGAATGCAAATACGTCATTGCAATCGAACGCATGCAATGATAGCAAAGCCCCGATGCGAATTAAAACCGTCGGCACACTTGGAGAACTGGTTCGGGACCAGCGGAAGCAGCGCGGTTGGTCGCAGACTCAGTTGGCGGAAAAAGTCAATGTGAGCCGCCTGTGGGTGGGGCAGTTTGAAAACGGCAAGGAAACCGTGGAGCTGGGTTTGGTTTTGAAAGCGCTGCGGGCACTGGACCTGAAGTTGGAAGTGGGATTGTTGAGCAATTCTCCGTTGGCTGGAGAATTATAGGAGTAAAACTGGGAAATACCTCTCTCCATCGAGACGGCTAATTTCGGTTGCATTCTGCCACTTTTTGGCACACTTAGGTGCATGTCATCAGCAGTCGCCATCAAAGTTTCTGCCGAACTCGCGGACGCGGCCCGCAAGGAGGCCTCGGAAGCGGATCGTTCGCTGACCGGTCAAATCGAACACTGGGCCAAGCTCGGTCGCGCGGCGGAAGCGATCATGCCTTCGCAAGTCGCCGCCGCTCTCAAGCGCTGCGCCGGGGATATTCAAGCTATCGATGACGAATCGATTCGAGGCAAGGTCTTGAGCGCGTTGGCCGCAATGCAGTCTCAGAAACCAGAGTCTCTGCGGCAGAAAATCGGGCTCGATCAGCAAACTCTTTTCGAACCTGATCCGGAGAATCCCGGTGGCATGATCCGCGTCACCCCGGATGGAGTTCGCACTCAGGGCGTAATGAATGGGCGGGTGTTTGTTCCTTCCGATCCCTGATTCTTTAAAATACGTCTTCAACCTTCCGGCTTGCTATCAACCGCAATTTTTCGTCAATCAACTGCAATCACTCATGAAAGCTCCCCAACCCCTCCTCATCGTCTTCTGCGGACCCAATGGGGCTGGGAAGTCCACTTTCCGACGCATCGCGTTGGAAAGCATCGCGATTCCTTACGTGAATGCGGATGAAATCGCCCTTCACGAGTTCGGACCGGAGGGAGCTGCCGCCCGTTCTTATGAAGCAGCCCAGATCGCGGAGGCGGTCCGGTTGGAACTGTTCGGAGCCCGGCGCTCGTTCAGTTTCGAGACGGTGCTCAGCGATCCTCACGGTGCCAAAGTCGATTTCCTCTGGCAGGCAAGGGCGAGTGGCTACTACGTCGTCACCCACTTCATCGGCCTCGATTCCGCCGAGCATTCCAAAGCACGGGTGATCCAGCGCGTGAACTCCGGAGGTCATGATGTCCCGGACGAAAAGATCGCCGGACGCTTCCCGCGTGTGATCGAAAACCTCCGCCGCCTTCTCGATGTGCCCGACGAACTCACCATCTACGACAACACGTCTTCCACGACGCCCTTCCGGGTCATTGCCAAACTGGAGGGCGGCACGCTCCTCGAAATCTCCAGTAATTTTCCCGATTGGGTTGTGAGTTCGAATCTCATCGCCCGCCAAACCGCGCAAACCCGCATTCTCCCATGAGACTCGACCTCTCCGACACGCTCGCCCTTCTCGACCGTCTCCTCGAAAAGGAACCTCAAACCTCCAAGCCCGGTGGATTCACCGTGCGGCTCAGGCGTCTGCGCGAACTCCTCGCCGAAACGAACACCGCGGAGCCGACCCTCGCCGCCATCGCAGGTTTTGTTTTCCCGGGCGTCTCCCAGAATTCTCTCCGCACCACCCTGCTCGCATTCCGGAAATCCCTCACCGAAGCCGCTTCCGCTGCCGGCCAACAGATTGAACTCATCCGTCCCGATGCCCGTGGCGTGGATGCCGGTGAAGTCATCTGCCATTTCGAGGGGCTGCGGCTTCCTTTCGTATTCGATACAAGCATGGAGGAAACCGCCCTAAGTCGTGAAAACGAAGTCATTGAGCCACGAGCCCGCGCCACGAAGATCTTCGTCAGTTTCGCCATGAAGGATTTGCCGCTCAGTCATGAGTTCACCGACCTCATGAAAACGAATCTTCCGCTGCGTTGTGCAGAGCCCGTCCAGCTTTGGCGTTTTGATGGAAAAGATGGCATTCTTCCTGGCGAAAACAACGAGGCCATCATCCGCCAGCAGATGGACGAGTCCCAGTTCGGCATCCTGCTGGTGAGCCCCGACTATCTTGCCAGCCAGTTCATCCAGCGCGTGGAGCTTCCTCATTTCATCGGAGAAAATGCCCGCGCCCATCCGATCCCGGTCGCGCTGTCGGATTTCACGCCGGGACAGGACAAACACGAGTTGCTGAATCCAACGAACGTCTTCAGCCACAAAGGAAAGGATTTCGCCCACACTCCGAAAAAAGACCGCCCGGACTTTGTGAAGGCGCTCTGTGATCGGATCGCAGTCCTGATTTCAACCCGATCGACCTTACCTAAACCATCCGCCAAAGATTTCGCCCAGCTCTGCCCGGAGTTGCGCAAGGAAGACGGCCTCTACATCCCCAACCGGGGCCGCACGGAACGTTCGCTCGGCAAATCCGCCGGCAAACCGGACGACGACTCAAACGAGTCCAGCGTCCCCGTCTTGGAAACCCTGCAAGCCTGGATGGATGATCCAGCCGATAGCGCCTACATGGCGGTCCTCGGCGAGGCCGGAGCTGGCAAAACGATGACCTGTTCCAAGCTGGCCCACTCGCTCAATGCCAAACATCCCAGTCGCTGCATCTACATCGATCTGCGGCACCTGAACGAATCCGGCCTTCTGAAAACCCAGTCGAATCCGACGTTGGAGGAAATCCTCGCCGCCATCCTCGGCCGCAGCACTTCCCACGAAAAAGTCACTCCCGAGCGCGTGCTACAAGCCGTGCGCGAGCAAGGTGCGCTTCTCATCTGGGATGGCCTGGATGAAGTGCTAGCTCACCTTTCGGCCGAGGAAGGAGACGCGTTTTTCAAACAGCTCAAGGAAGCCCTGCCACCTCGGCTCATCCGGAATACAGATAAAACTCCCGGCCGGGTGCTCATCGCCTGTCGGACCCATTATTTCCGCAGCTTCGAGCATGAGGCATCCACCCTCACACAGGCCCAGCGTGGTCCGGTCCATGCAAACGCACCGGAAGACCAGAGAGCCCGCTTCCGGGTCTTGCGACTCCTGCCCTTCGATGACGATCAGATCCACGCCTACCTTGCGGCCAATGTCCCCGGCCTCGATCTGGAACGAGCGCTCGACGTCATCCACCGCGTTCACAATCTCCACGATCTCGCCCAGCGTCCCTATTGCCTCTCGCTCATGCGAAACAGCCTGCCGGATCTGGACCGGACGCTGGCCGCCGGAAAAAAAGTTCGCTCAGTCGATCTCTATCGCAGCCTCGTCCGCTCGTGGCTCGCACGGGACAACACCAAACACCGCTTCGATGAGGACGACAAACCCCGGCTGATGTCCAGCCTCGCCGCTTGGATGTGGCGCGAAGGCGCGAAAAGTCTGACCGCGGAACGCCTCGGCCAATGGCTGAAGGAAACCATCATCGCCGATCCCACCTTCCGCGCCATGTATGGAGACTCGTTCAAAGAAACTAAAAGGCGGGACGAACTGCTTCAGGATTTCCGCACGGCCACCTTCATCGCCCGCTGGGATGGCGACAGCTTCCGCTTCGCCCACACCTCCTTGCAGGAATACTTCCTTGCGACAGCCTTGGTGACAGCTTTGGAAACAGGCGATGCCGATGAGTGGCTGATCCGACGGGTCAATCACGAGACGCTGGACTTCGCAGCGGAGCTTTTTCTTCAAAGGGCGGAAGAAAGCCCGGCTGCGAGAACGAGATTGGAACAGAACTTGGCGCGGCTCCTGGCGGAGAGTGTTCCGGGTCGTAGCGAAAATGCGTTAGCGTTCTATCTAAGGCTTCACGCCACAGGCGAATCGAGCTGGGTTCCCACTAAATTGGATCTACGAAACCTAGACTTTACAGCTTGGGAATTCATCGGCACCGCGGAAATTACTCTATTGCTCCCATCAGCGAATTTTTCAGGAGCGAAGCTTATTCGCGCCCGGTTTAACTATGTGGAAATGCCAGATTCGAGGTGGGCAGGAACTGACTTGTGCAGCGCGGAGTTTTTCCATTGTGGTCTTACGCATGCTGATTTTTCAGGCGGGAATGAGCAGCCAACCCGGTTGGATGGAGCATTGTTTCGTAGCTGTCGCCTCAGCGGCAACAGCATTTCGGGGGTTACAACGCATGGAATCCGATTGCAGTTGTCAATATGGGACGTGGATACGGAAGCAGGTTGGCGAGCGGAAATTTCAGCACAGCAAAAAGCCCCGTCCATAGTTGGAGAGGTGGCTCCGCTTCCGAACTCTCACCAATTGTTCCATGCGAACGCTCATTGGAGTTTTCTAAACTGTTATGAAGTTAACGACGCGGCGTATTCCCCTGATGGCCGCAATATCGTAAGTGGCTCTTGGGATCAATTCGTCCGGCTGTGGGATACTGAAAGCGGTCAGTGTTTGCGAGTGCTTCCTGGAAATGCCTCGAACGTAAACTGTGTAGCATTTTCTCCAGATGGACATCTTGTCGCAGGCGGCACGGACAGAAATATCCAAGTATGGGACGTCAAGAGTGGCGAATTGTTATGTGTTTTAAGTGGTAATGACTCGATGATCACAACAGTCACCTTTTCTCCAGATGGCAAAAAGATTATTAGCGGTGGCTGGGACAAAATCATACATGTTTGGGATTTGCCTAGCAGCGAATACGACCGATCTCTCATTGGACACGACAATGAAATCAGATCTCTAGCATTTTCGCCCGATGGCCGTCGCACTGTAAGTGCATCATGGGACAAGGCCATCCGGGTTTGGGCTGTAGATGGCGGCGAATGCGTATCTGTTCTGGAAGGGCACACTTCTGGTGTCCGAAGTGTGGCATTTTCTTCAGATTCCCGCCTTCTTGTCAGCGGGTCGGACGACCATACCATCCGCATTTGGAACGCCGAGAATGGCAAATGCTTGCGGATTTTAAAAGGTCATCATTCGTCTGTGATGAGCGTGGCCTTTTCTCCGGATGATTCCCGCATCGTATCTGGATCATGGGATACAACTATTAGAATTTGGGACGTCGATAGCGGAGAATCCAGAATTGAATTTGAAACATGCGATGCTGGGGTTAAAAGCGTGGCCTTTTCTCCAGATGGCCTGCAAGTTTTGAGTGCAGCGTGGGAAGGAGGAGTTCGTGTTTGGGATGCTGCCAATGGCGATTGTCTTCGAATTCTCGGTCGTAACGCTAAACCAGCCCGGCGCCTTTACGTTTCCCCTGATCACCGATCAGTCTTAGCCGAGTTTAACGATGGAGCAGCAAAAATTTTGGATGCTAGTTTAGGCACTCCTTTGGTAACTCATCACAATGAAGGTGAAATCGTCAATCTGACGAATTGGACACATGATCCGAATTGGACGATTTCGCCATTTGGGACGATCCTAGTCAAAAACTCGAATGGAAGTGAGCTCGATATAGCTAGCTTGCCCGATGGTGGTTATGCCGTGCTCGAAAAAGCTTCCGGAGAAACCTGTTGGCGGCTCGTCCGCGCCAAGGGCGAATACTGGCGCTATGTGAACTACGCCACGGATGGGCCGGAAGGCCGGGTTCTTTGGTCGGCGGATGTGCTTGGGGCGGTGCCGGAGGTTTGATGGATGGAACAAGGAGTTGCGATACTTAATCGCCGGGACCATGAAACGGCAATGGGAAGAGCATCAGCTCCCTTCATTGATCACCCATGGACTCGGCGGACAGATTCCGCCGCTCCTTGATTGAGGGTTACCGCGCCGCTACTAGATCATACCCGCGCCAGTCGCCGATGGTGATTTCGGCGAAGTCGCCGACGGGGATGGCTTCGTCCACCATCACGGAGCCGTCGATTTCCGGGGCGTCCCATTGGGTTCTGGCAACTCCGGGTTGCTCGACCAACACGCGGACGGCTTTGCCGACTTGGGCTTGGTTGGTCTCGCCGGCGATGCGCTGGAGCTCGGCCATGGCGCGGGACCAGCGGCTCTTGCGGGTGGCGTGGTGGAGGTGGCCGTCCATCTTGTTAGCACGGGTGCCTTCTTCCTTGGAGTATTGGAAAACGCCGGCGCGCTCGAAACGGAACTCGCGGATGAATTCCAACAGTTCCTGGAAATCCTCCTCGGTCTCGCCGGGGAAGCCGACGATGAATGTCGTACGAATGCCGAGGCCGGGGATGCCGGCACGCATGCGGCGGAGCAGGTCGCGGATGTAGTCGCCGCTGGTCACGCGCTTCATCGCGGTGAGCATTCGATCGGAAATGTGCTGGAGCGGGATGTCGACGTATTTCGCGACCTTGTCGCACTCGGCGATGGTGGTGATGAGTTCGTCGGACCAATGCGCGGGGTGGGTGTAGAGCAGGCGGACCCAGAAATCGCCTTCGATCTTGTTGATCTCGCGGAGCAGGGTGGAGAGCGATTCGCCGCGGGTGGAATCGACCGGCGAGTTCGGCGTCGGGCGTTTGCCTTCCCACTGGTCCATGCCGAAGTAGGTGGTGTCCTGCGAGATCAGGTTGATTTCCTTCACGCCGGAGGCGACGAGCGCCTGGACTTCTCTAACCACGGAGTCCTGCGTCCGGGAGCGGTGCATGCCGCGGATGGTCGGGATGATGCAGAAGGTGCAGGTGTGGTTGCAGCCCTCGGCGATCTTGACGTAGGCGAAATGGTCGGGCGTGAGGCGCATCCGCGGGGTGGACCAGTCCGGGAACGTATTGCGGCTTGAGGGTGACGAAATCGCGCGGGTCCTCGGTGGCGGACGGGCCTTCGGTTTTCTGGACTTCCGCGTCGTTCTTCTTTCCTAGCAGGTTCTCGATGATCGGGGCGACCTTGGTGATCTGGTCGAGGCCGATGAAGGCGTCCACCTCGGGCATGATGCCGGGAAGGTCCTTGGCGAAACGTTGGGACAGGCAACCGGCGACGATGATTTTCTGGCGCTCGCGATCGGGATCTGCCGAGCGGTCCTGCACCGCGCCGAAGATGGCGTCGATGGATTCCTGCTTCGCCATGTCGATGAACGAGCAGGTGTTGATGATGAGGACATCGGCCAGTTCGGGATCCGGTGTTAGGGACATGCCGGCTTGCGCGAGGTGGCCGATCATGACTTCCGAGTCGATGAGGTTTTTGGCGCAGCCGAGTGAGATGAGACCGACGGTTGTCATTGGGGTAGATGCTGAAATTCTGAAAAACTGAGATGCTGAAATAAGAGAAAGAGGCGAGCGAAGCAATTTCAGCTTCTCAGCATTTCAGGATTTCAGCCTTTGCCAACATCAGTACTGCGGCGGCAGGATGAGTTCGTCGCCGACCTGGGGTTTGACCGGGCCGAAGCCGGGCATGCGGATTGGCGATCGCGCCCTCGGCGGACATGTCGGAAACCTTGAGCTGGCCGAGAATGCCGGTCTTGCGGCGGATGGCGACGATGACGCCGGGCTGGACCTGGTCGGGCATGAGCACGTCGAAGGTGATGAATCCGCCGTATTGGGCGTCTTCGACGTATTCCTTCACGCGGCCGATGAGCAGGGCCTCGCTGATCATGCGGGCGCGGCGGAGTTCGGAGTCGCCGCCTTCCAGTTTGCGTTGTTCGATCAGGCCTTCCTCATCCTGGGCGACCTTCTTGTCGCGTTTTTCCGCCTCTTTGAGCATTTCCATTTCCTCCAGAGCGAGCTTGTTTTGAGCGAGTTGGAGTTTCATCGCTTCGAGTTCAAGAGCCGAGCTGGTGGCCGGAGCTTGAATGGGTTCGCTGCGGAGCAGCTGCAAATCGCGCTGCATCTTAAGGTTGTCCTGCTCCGCGCGGAGTTCCTTGATTTGTTTTTCGAGGCGGGCGACCTCGTCGGGCGGGGTGTTTTTCACGCCGGTATTCATGCCCTGCCAGGACACCGCAAGCGCACCGAGCAGGAGCGCGATGGTGGCGCCTAGAAGTAGTTTCATCGTGTCCATGGGCGGGACGTTGGACGGGCCGGGCGCGGATGTCAACGCGCGGCGATTTCGGGTATTTTCCGAGCAATCCACCATCTTACGGCTGCTCGGCCTGGCGGCGGGCGATGCGGTCGCGGACGGACTGCGGGAGCGGATTTGTCTGGATCCACGCCTGTGCGGTGGCGGGGTCGCGCTCGATCCAGTTGTCGAGCATGCGCCGGTACATCTGGTCGCGCTGCCCCTCGTCGCCGATGCGGGAGATCTGGCTGGCGGCGAGCGCGGGGTCGGTGCCGTAGGAATGCCAGACGAAATTCTGGACTACGCGGTCGGTGACGTCGTTGGCGTATTGATTCATCAGCGTGACGGCGGCTTGAGGGTCTGCGGTGGCCACGCTGCTGACGACGCCGCGCAGCGCGTTGCTGCGGACATCTCCGGTGGGAAGGGTGTTGAGGGAGGAAAGGGCAGCCTGCTGATCTTTTTTCGCCCAAGCGCTGTAAACGTCGTCCATCCGGCGTTGGGAAGCCTCGCCGGGGTTGGCGAGCAGCCAGGAGGCGGTGCCGGCCGGGTCGGTCGCCGCGAGTTTTTCCGCGGCGCGGATCATGGCTCCGTTGCGCAGGGTTTCATCGGAGATGGCGGCGATCCACGACCGGGTGGCTTCGGAGCCTTTTTGCAAAAGGTGAGGCAGGATGTAGTCGAGACCCTGGCCGCGCTCCTCGCTACGGGGTAAGGCGGCGAGGAGCTGGGTGGCGCGGGCGGGATCGGACTCCACCAGGCCACGGATGATGCCGGGCATGTAGGGGTTCGCGCCGTCGCCCTTGTAGTCGGCCTGCGCCCAACGAATGGCGGCTTCCGGATCTGTGGTCGCCCACGAGGTGAGGATGGTGTCGGTGGCGAAGTTGTTGGTGGTGTTCTGCTTGGTGTAGGCAAGGGCGGAGAGCGGGTCCGCTTGGGCCCAAGCGGTGAGCAGCAGCGAGTATTCCCCCATCCGGCTGTCGGTGATGCCGAGGCTGCGGAAATTCGCGACCACCTGCTCGAAGTCCCCGGGGGCCAGCTTGTCGATGAACGCGAGCAAGGCGCGGTTTCGCTCCAGCGGATTTTCCCCGCGGACGATGGACTCCATGCGCAGGAGGCGGTCCGCGGTGGTGCCGCCGGTTTCGGAGTTTTCCGACTTGGCGGAACGGACAAGGCGCTTCGTTTCAACCGTGCCAGCGGCGGAATCCCGGGAGCCGGAACGGGTCGAGCGGGTTTCCGCCGGGGCATCTGATTCGGCTGCCGGACTACCGGGAGACGAGACGCGACCGGCCATGAATCCTCCGACTCCGATGAGGAAAAGCGCGGCAAGAGCGGTGATGGGAGTGAGTTTCATAAATTCAACGGGTTGAAGTTTCTTACACCACGATAACGCACCGCGCCCGGGATTTTATGCAAAAAATCCCCCGATCCGAGGATCCGGAACGCCCTGAAACTCAGCCCGCAAACGCATTTGCAGGCAATCCAGCGACTCCCAGCCCTCGGATCACCCACAAGCGGCCGGCGTGCTCTTCCACCACCGACTTGTGAACGCCGGTCGTCACGTAAAGATCCGCCAAACCCGGTCCGCCGAACGCGCAGGCAGTGGTTTCCAAGCAGGGAAGCTCGATGCGCCGCAGCTCCTCGCCGGTCGTCGGACTGAAACACGCCACGCAGCCGCCGTGGCAGAACGCGATCCAGAGATTTCCCTCCGCATCAAGGGCCATGCCATCCGGCGACGCATCCAGATGGGCGGTGGAAACAACGCTGCGCAGATTTCGCAGGTGGCCGTCGGCCTCGTAGTCGAACGCGAGCACCTCTTGCCGCGGCGTGTCGATGTAGTAGACCGTCCTTCCATCCGCCGACCAGGCGATGCCGTTCGAGTTGGTGACCGGCCCGAAGGCTTCGTGGAGCGAGAGGTCCGGGTCGAGCCGGTAGAGCCGGGCGTCGCCGGGTTTTTTCACCAGACTGATGGTTCCGGCGAAAAACCGGCCGTCGGGCGAGCACTTGCCGTCGTTGAAGCGGTTGTCCGGCTTGTCCGGCTCCGGATCGGCGATGGCGGAGAGGCCGCCATTCTCTTCATCGAGGAAATACAGCCCATGATCGCCCGCGATGACCAGTCCACCACTTTCCCGGGGGACCACGGCGCCCACGCGCTGGCCGACATCCCACGACTTCTCACTGTCATCCGCCGGATCGAAACGATGGACGCGATGGCCCTCGATATCCACAAAATAGAGCGCCCCCTGCCACCACACCGGGCCCTCGCCCCACTGGCTGCGGATGTTTGAAATCGGTTCGATGGTGACCATGTGCGGAGCCTAAAAGCGGGGACGAACCGTGACCAAGGTAAATTTAGAATCCGACAGGCATCCAATGGCCGTGGAATATGGTATTTCGGCTTGGCCGGGGGATTTTGAAATTGGGGGGGGCGAAGGGGCGCGGGAACATCGAGGACAGGTGCCGCCGCCGGGTAGAGCATGGCAGTGGAACTTTTTCAGCCTGGTTTTCCACACCGATCAATCATGTGGCTTCTTGGAATCGTGGCTTCTTGGAATCATCCCTCCGCCTCCCCTGGGGGACGGGAGGGGAAGTGTGTATCAGGACCCCGGGGGACATCTCACCAAGCGCCGGAAACTTTCGGCTTCCGCAATTCAGGCGGATGGTGTCGGTTAGGCAGATGCCAGCCATACGGATTTCAGATAGGCATCATCGGTGAAATCCTCCGGCATTGGCGAGTGGCGGTGGCTCATCGGGCGGTGAGTGGCGTTGCGGAGTTGTTTTTGAAATTCGTTGAGGGCGAGGTTCCGGCAGTTGGTGGAGCAGAGCAGCCAGCCGCCGGGAGTGAGAATGTCGGCGGCGAGGGCGGCGAGTTCGCCGAAATTTTCCTCCACGCGGAAGACCTTGCCCTTTTCGTCGCGCGAGAACGTCGGCGGATCGAGCACGATGCCGTCGAAGGTGCGGCCTTGTTTCGCGAAACGGCGGAGCCAGTGGAAGGTGTCGCCCTTGCAGAAATGGTGGGCGGCGGGATCGAGCAAGTTGTGGGAGAAATTGCGTTTCGCCCAGTCGAGATAGGGTTGTGATAGATCGAGCGTGGTCGTCTCCGCGCCGGCCATGGCGGCGGCGACGGAGAAGGCGCCGGTGTAGGCGAAGGTGTTGAGCAGTTTCAGGCCGGGAGCCATCAGACGGCGGACTTCGGCGCGGTTGTCGCGCTGGTCGAGGAAAATGCCCTGCGAGTAGCCGGACTGGAACGAGATTTCCGAGGCGACTCCGTTTTCGAGGATGAGAAACGGCTCGGTCACTTCGGGGCCGGCGAGGTGCGCGGGCGATTCCTTCTGGTGTTGGTCGAGGCGCTTCCAATAACAGGCCACGCCCTGGTCGCGGAGCCACTCGCGGACTTGCGGGGCGAGCTGCGGGCCGGTGGTGGAGACCAGCAAGCGGCCGGCGTAGGTTTCCAGGATCAGCCCCGGCAGGCCATCGCCGCCGCCGTCGATGAGGCGGACGGCGTTGGTTTCCGGAGTGAGCAGGCGGGCGCGTTTGGCGAAGGCTTTTTGAAGGAGATCGATCATGAAGGCGAGGGAGGATATGCGGTGGATTTCCGGCAGACGAGGCTGATGTTTCCGGCAGGACCGAAGTTTTCCTGCCATCATGAATCCGGCGATTCTCGAAGAGCCGGAATGAAATCATTCGTCGGATTCTTCAGATTCGTGGTGCCGGTTTCTTTTCGGAGTCCTCGGGCATTTCGAACATCGGCGGGGTTGCCATGACGCGGGTTTCCCATACGATCCGGCTCGAAATGAGCGCCATCCACGAATCCCTCACCGCCGCAGTTGCCAACGGCAGCTTGCTTGAATCCGCAAAAACCAACATCACCGCCCTGCTCGCCGGGACGACGAGCGCCATCGCGCCGCTGGCGGTGCAGGAACTGGTGGACGCCGGTGCCTGGGCGGAACTCAACGACCGGTTTTTCAAGACCCTCGCCTTCGGCACCGGCGGGCTGCGCGGGCGGACCATCGGCCGCGTGATCACCGAGGCCGAGCAAGGAGCCGGCGGACCGAACGGTCGCCCCGAACATCCGTGCGTGGGCACCGCGACGATGAATTTCTACAACCTCAGCCGCGCCGTCCGCGGGCTCATCGCCTATACGAAAGAATTCGCCGGGCCGGACCGCAAGCCGATGCTCGTCTTCGCCCATGACACCCGCCATTTCTCGCGCGATTTCGCGGAATTCTGCGCCAAGGTCTGCGCGGATCTCGGCTGCGACGCCTATCTCTTCGAAGGCGCGCGCTCCACGCCGCAGCTGTCCTTCGCTGTGCGCGAACTCCGCGCGGACGCCGGCGTCGTGCTCACCGCCAGCCACAATCCGGCGCACGACAACGGCTTCAAAGCCTATTTCAACGACGGTGCGCAGATCGTTGATGCCCACGCTGACGGCATCATCAAGGAGGTGAACGCCATTTCCAGCGAGCGCTACGAAAACGCTCCCGAGCGCGGCACCATCACCATCCTCGGCGCGGAAATGGACGCGCTCTACGTCACCCGTCTCAAGACGCTGCTGCTCAAGCCATCGCTGCTGGAAGGCGCGTCCACCAAGATTGTCTTCACCAACCTCCACGGCACCGGCGGCCACATCAATGTGCCGATGCTGCGCGATTTCGGCTTCGAAGTGCTCACCGTGCCCGAGCAGGACATCCAGGACGGCCGCTTCCCGACCGTGGAATCGCCGAATCCGGAAAACGGCCCGGCGCTGCAAATGGCCATCGACCTCGCGGAGAAATCCGGTGCGGAAATCGTCATCGGCACCGATCCGGACGCCGACCGCATGGGGGTGGCCGTGCGTGACGCCACCGGCAAAATGGTCCTGCTAACCGGAAATCAGATCGGCTCGCTGATGGCCTGGTATCGCCTGAAAACCTGCTTCGAACTCGGCTGGCTCACCAACGCGAACCGCAACCGCGCGGTGCTCGTCAAAACCTTACGTCACCACCGAGCTCCAGCACGCCATCGCCGATGGCTTCGGCGTCGGCATCGTCGACACGCTCACCGGCTTCAAATACATCGCCGGAAAACTCCGGAAGTACGAAAACGCCATTCCCGCCGACAAGCGGGGCGATTACCGCTCGCTCACGGAAGCCCAGACCCGCGCGCTGCGTCTCGAATACTCGCGCTTCTTCGTCTTCGGCGGTGAGGAAAGCTACGGTTATCTCGGCTCCGACGCCGTCCGCGACAAGGATGCGAACGGCGCGGCGTTGATGTTCGCGGAAGTCGCCGCTTACGCGAAATCCGTGGGCAAAACGCTGCCGGAGCTGATGGACGACATTTACACCGACTACGGCTACTATCTGGAAATCGGCAAATCGCTCGTCATGGAAGGCGCGGACGGCGCGGCAAAAATCGCCGCGCTCGCGAATTCCTACGCCGAGAACCCGCCGACCGAAGTCGATGGCTCCGCCGTCCTGCGGGTGCGCGATTTCGCTAAGCAGGACCTCTTCGACCAGGAAGGCGACCTGCTGCCGAAGGAAAAAATGCTCTTCGTCGATCTCGAAGACGGTCGTTCCTTCGCCGTTCGCCCGTCCGGCACCGAGCCGAAAATCAAGTTTTACCTATTCGGCAAAAAGGCTCCCGGCGGCGATTTGGCCGAGGCGAAGGAATCGGTCAAAGCAGGCCTCGCGACTCTCTGGAGCTGGATTGAAACGGACGCCGGGCAGCGCTGAGGAGCCTTGATCGACCCGGCGTTCACCCATCATCGGCAGGTGGACGCTGACGACAGAGTCGAATCCCTGCGGAAAATTTGTTCGACAACTTATTGCAAAATTATGCAATTAGTTCGAAGGTGTTGCCGTAAACCCACGGCCAAGACCACCAATAACCCCATTCAATCCGATGAAAACCCATGCTCCAGACTCATTGAAATCCCCTGTGTTCCGCTCCATTTCAGGAGTTGCGGTCGCCGTGGCCATCCTTTCCTGCACCTCACCCCAGACCTCCACGGGCGAAATCATCGCGACCGGAGCCGGCAGCTACACTACGACATTGCCTGACGGTTTGAATCCGCTGCCGGAGAGAATTTTCAAGACCGCCGACGTGAAAGGCCCGACGGTGACCGGCCAATGGTGGAGTTCGCTGCTGTGGCAGGAATTTTCCAACAACATGTTCGCCCATCCGCTGGGCATGATCTGCACGCCGCAGGGGTTGGCCATCAGCTATCCGGGCTCCGGCCTGGTGGGTGGCAAGGACGCGATCATGGGCGGAGGAGTGACCAAGGACGGAGATTTCCGCATCGAGCTCTCGGCGGGCTCCTTGTTTAAAACCGCGGAATGCGGCGGTTATTCCGACTGGTTCGTGACCGCGGCCTTTTCGGCAGGGGAGGCGTCGCTCAAGACGAGCTTCGGCCACGGCAGTCCGTTTGTGTATTCCACTTATGCCGGCGGAGAGCCGATTTTGCGCTGCGCGATGCCACCGCGGGTCTGGTCGGGAACGGCCAAGGATGCGGTGTTAGGTGTCACTATCCGTGGAAACCATTACGGGTTGTTCGGCCCGACCGGCTCGACCTGGACCGGCCTTGAAAGCGAGGTGCTCACCAATGTCGCCCCCGGAAAACCGTATCTATCCGTGGCGCTGCTGCCGGATGACAAACCGGAGACTCTCGCCCTGTTCAAGCGTTACGCCTACAACCACGTCACCGACACGCAGGTGGGCTATCAGGTGGTTCCCGGCAAGATCAAGGCCACCTACAGTTTCAAGACCAAGGCGCTGGAAGGTTCGGAAACCGGCACGATTTTCTCGCTCTATCCGCACCAGTGGAAGAACACCTCCGCCAAGCTCACGGACATGAGCTACAAATCCGTGCGTGGTGAGATGAAGGTCGGGCAAGGCACGCAATTCGTCACCGAGGTGCCGGTGCAGGGAGTGTTGCCGATGTTTCCGGCGGAGGGCATCAAGGACAAGGCCCGCATGCTTGCCTATCTGAAGTCGGAGGCGGACAAGAAGCCCGCCGATTTCGCGGACACCTACTGGGACGGCAAACTTCTCGGACGCCTGGCCACGCTCAGCGGCATCGCCGAAATGGCAGGTGCGCCCGAGTTGCAGAAGGTCTTCATCGACGAGTTGAAGCGGCGCTTGGAAGACTGGTTCACCGCCTCGCCCGATGAGACGTCGCCGCTGTTTTTCTATAACTCCATCTGGGGCTCCATGATCGGAAGCAAGGCGTCCTACGGCAGCGACAATCCGCTCAACGACCACCACTTCCACTACGGTTACTTCATACGTGCGGCCGGTGAGATCGCCCGCCTCGATCCCGAGTGGGCGAAAAAATGGGAGCCCATGGTGATGATGCTCATCCGCGACATCGCTTCGCCTAGCAGGGATGACAAAATGTTCCCCTACATCCGCTGCTTCGACAAGTATGCGGGCCACTCGTGGGCGTCGGGCGATGCGAACTTCGCGGATGGCAACAACCAGGAATCCTCGTCCGAATCGCTCAACGCCTGGTATGGCATGATGCTGTGGGGTGAAGCCACCGGCAATAAAACCGTGCGTGATACCGGACTGTCGCTCTTCAACATCGAGCGCACCGCCGTGGAGGAATATTGGTTCGATGTCTCCGGCACGAATTTCCCCAAGGATTTCCAGGAAGTCGCGCTCGGCATGATCTGGGGCGGCAAGGGCGCGTTCGCCACTTGGTTCTCCGGCGACATCGACTGCATCCATGGCATCAACTGGCTGCCGTTCACCCCCGCCTCGATCTACATGGGCCGCCATCCCGACTATGTGAAAAAGAACTTCGACCGCATCGTCGAGCGACGGAAGGAAGGAAACAATTTCAACAACGGCTGGGGTGATCTCGTCGTGATGTTCGGCGCTCTCAACGACCCGGCCTCGGCAGCCGCCTATATGGACAAGATGCCTGATTGCAGTCTTGAGGGTGGCAATACGCACGCCTTCATGTATCACTGGATCCAGACCCTCAATACGCTTGGCATCAACGACGCCAGTGTCATCGCGGACCATCCGTTCACCAATGTGTTCAAGAAAAACGGAGTGAGAACTTACGTCGCCTATAACTTCGGAGATGCTCCATTGAACGTCGCTTTCTCAGACGGCACCAAGCTGGTCGCCAAGCCCAAATCACTGACCGTGCAAAAAGCCAACCCCTGAACGCATGCCCGCCCGCCACAGCCGGAAATCAGTCGGTGAGTTCGAGATCCACACGTTGTCGAACGAGGCGGTCTCCCTTTCGATCGCGCCCGCACTCGGAGGAAGAATCGTCTCACTCAAAGACCGCGTCTCGCGCCGCGAGTGGCTGGACGGCTGGGCACCTGCTAACAAACGCCGCCTCTGGCAGCCGGTGGATCCCGCTAACTTCGAAACCGGTCCCGGCGCCGGCATCGACGAGTGCCTGCCCACGGTGCTGCCGTGCAGGATCGGCCGCAAGTCGCTGCCGGACCACGGCGAGCTCTGGAACCAGTCGCCGGAATTCCGTGTCGAGCCCAACGCAGGTTTTTCCTGCCGATGGATTCTCAAGTCCCTGCCGCTGGATTTCGAGCGGCGGATCTCACTCACGAGAAACAGCGTCCGCCTCGACTACCGCCTCGGGAACCGGGCGGACGCACCGACGCCGTTCCTATGGGCCTGGCATCCCTTGTTCAGTTGGAAACGCGGCGATCGGATTGTTAGCACCGAAAAAACCTGCCTCAGCCCCGGTGGCGGGGAAGTAGGCCCCTGGCCGGGCAACGACCTGTCGCGGGCATTTTTCCCGAAGGGTACGACGCCCGCCGCCAAGGTGTTTCTCGGTCCGCTGGCCAAGGGCCGGGCGGAAATCCATGCGGCCAGCGGCGCACGGCTTTCGATGACTTGGCCCGCATCGCTGTTTCCCTATGCCGGCATCTGGATCACCCGTGGCTTCTGGAAAGGGCTGCACCATTGGGCCATCGAGCCGACCAACGCGCCGGTGGACCGCTTGTCCGAGATTCAAAAGCCATCTGCGATTTCACTACTTGCTCCGCGCGAGGTCCGGGAGTGGACTCTTGTCATCAAATTGACACCAGAGACAGCATCATGAACCTCCATTCCAGACTTCGCTCGCTTCATCGCAAAATCTCGCCCTGGCTGTTGCCTTCCATCCTGCTGATCGCCGCGACCGGGCTGACCTATCGGATCGGGCGGGCCTGGTTCGGCATGAGCAAGGAAACCGGCGGGAAAGTCCTGCACCTCCACTCCGGCGAGTGGCTCGGGGTCAATGGCTCCGTGATCTATCTGACCATCGTCGGCGGGGTGCTGGTTTTCCTCGTTCTCTCCGGGCTCTGGATGCTGCTCGCTTCAAAAAGCCCGAAGCCCTCGGTCCGCAGAACCCACCGCATCCTCGCCATCGTTTTCTCGCTGCCGCTTCTGCTCAGCGCCGTGACGGGCATCGCCTATCAGGCGGGAGGAAAATGGTTCGATGCCGGCGAGGGCACCCTCAAGCTGCTGATGTCGCTCCATCAGGGCTCGTGGTTGGGGACCACCTGGCGGCCATTTTACATCCTGTTCCTCGGGCTTGGCCTCATCGGGCTCTGCCTGACCGGATTGCGGATGGTGATCCGGAAAAAGCCAAAGAAACAAGACCGTCTCTCTGATCCAGCGTGAAAAAGAAACCGAGGAAAGTCCGGACGGTGAAGTCCCCCGACACCATCACCGCGAGTGGCGTCCGGGAGCCGCCTCGTCCCCCCGGACGCCGCCGGTGGATGCGATTGGCAGCCGCCACGCTGGTCCCGCTGTTGCTGCTAGGCGTGCTGGAGCTCGGCCTGCGGCTGGCGGGCTTCGGCCACTCGACCCGTTTATTCCTCCCCCGCACCATCGGCGGCGAGGAGTTTCTCATTCCTAACGAGAAGTTCACCCACCGGTTCTTCCCGCCGGCGCTCGCCCGTGCGCCGCTGTCCGGCAGAATGGCCGCGCACAAGCCGGAGGGGACCTATCGGATTTTCCTGCTCGGCGAGTCCGCCGCCTACGGGGATCCGGATCCATCGTTCGGCGTGGGCCGCTACCTGGAGGCGCTGCTGGAAGCGCGCTATCCTCAAACCGATTTCGAAGTCGTCTGTGCGGCGATCACGGCGATCAATTCGCATGTCATCCTCCCCATCGCCCGCGAGTGTGCCAGGCACGACGGCGACCTGTGGGTCGTCTACATGGGGAACAACGAAATGATCGGTCCCTACGGAGCCGGCACGGTCTTCGGGGAAAAGGCCCCGCGGTTGGCTTTTGTGAGAACCGTTCTGGCGCTCAAGACCACCCGGGTGGGCCAGCTCATGGATCAAATGGTAGCAGGCATTCGCGGCGGATCCTCCGCTCCGGAATCGTGGGACGGCATCAACATGTTCAGCAAAAACCAACTGCGCTACGACGATCCCAAGCGGCTGCGGACCTACGAAAACTTCCGGGTCAATCTGGCGGATATTCTGAGCGTCGGGAAAAATGCCGGCGTCCCGGTCGTCCTCAGCACGGTGGCCGTCAATCTCAGGGATTGCTCGCCGTTTGCCTCGCTGCATGCCGCCGCACTGGATCCTGCTAGGCTGGCCGAGTGGGATCGCCTGTTCAAAGAAGGCGCGGCCCTCGAAGCCGGCGGATCGTTTCAAGCCGCCCTTGATGTTTACGCAAAAGCCGCCGCCATCGACTCCGATTTCGCCGAGTTGCAGTTCCGCATCGGCACCTGTCAGCTCGCCTTGAAAGACCAAGTCGCGGCGCTGAAATCCTTCGAGCGGGCAAGGGATTACGACGCCCTCGCCGTCCGCGCGGACACGCGGATCAACCGCATCATCACCGAGGCCGTGCAACCCGGAGCAGCGCTCGGGGTGGACGCCGTGCAGGAGTTTTCCAGCCACACCCCCGATGGGATTCCGGGCAAGGAGCTGTTTTACGAACACGTCCATTTCACCATGGCTGGCAACGAGTTGCTCGCCCGCCTCCTTGCCGCAAAAGTCGTGGGGCAGCTCCCGGCTTCGATCACCGCGAACGGTGGCGAACAACCGGCGGATGTCGAAGCCGAGGCTTGCAAGCGGCGGCTGGCGGCGACCGTCTGGGACCAGAAACGAGTCTGGGACGTGGCGCTCGGGCGGATTTCCGGTGCCCCGTTCACCTCGCAGTCCAGCCACCCGCGCAATCTGCAATACTGCAAGGACCGCATGAAAGAGGTCGATGCCCGGACGACGCCACAGTCGCCCGTTCAGGATCAAAAAATGTATGAAGCGGCACTCGCAGCCAATCCGGACGACACGCTGGTGAGATGGAACTACGCCCAGTTCTTCGAGCGGACCGGTCGTCTGCCGGAAGCCGTCAACCAAGGGAAATCCTGATTTGCGAGCGCCTGCCTCATGCCTCCTGGCCCCACTACTTCGTCGGCTCCGTGCTGGCCCGACTGGGAAAAATGCCCGAAGCCGCCGATTACCTCCAGCGCGCCCTGCGGATCACCCCGGATTTCCCGATCGCGCGCAAGGAGCTCGATCTGATCCGGCGGAGCCATCCCTCCGCAGTAAAGGTCGGCCTGACCTGCCGCAGTCGCCCAAAGCAGGATTTCCCTCTCCACGGCGGTTTCCATCTGTGCAACCCCCTCATCCACCGCACATTCCGAATTTATGCAAATATATGCAATTTGTAGTTGCGGAGCGCCCGATCGCCACTTAGTTTCCCATCAGAACCGAGCGGCCGAAGGCTGGTCGAAAACCCAACCTTGGATGCGCGAACCATCCCTTTCCGCCAGCAAATCGACAGGACGGCCTGGCAGAAAATCGGAAAAGCATGAAAACTTCATTCAAATCAAAATTCACCCGATCCTCCGGATTCACGTTGGTCGAGATGCTGGTCACCATCACCATCATCGTCGCGCTGGCGGCGCTGGCAGCGTTTGGAACAAAGCGGTTGCGGGAAGGAGCCGACACGGCGACAACGCTCAGGCGGATCACGGGATTCGCCCAGGCCAACTCGATGTATGCGATCGACCATAACGGCAAGTATGTCCCCGCTTACTCCTTCGACGAAGAAGGGCTACCCGGGACTCCATGGCATTATAATCCCACCTATCTTGAAGCGCTGATCGGCGACAATCCGTCCACGGTCGAGCCCGAGGAATTCGAAGGATACGATGGACTGCCCGAACAGGTGCTCGATCCGAAAGTGGTCCGGGCCAAGAAAAAATACTGGAGCCGCATCTCCGCCAGTTTCGCCTACAACAACGAAAACGTGCCCGGCGGCGGCTGGGGACAGCCCGGGACTTCCCGCTCCCACACCACCACTTCCGTCGCCAATCCCAGCAAATCCTTCGCCTTCATCACCGCGACCGATTGGATCGCCAACTATGGTGGCCGCTATCTCTGGAAGAAATCACCGGTCGAAGGGAAGTCGAATGACAGCAAGATCGCCTACCGTCATCAGGACAAGGCCGTGGCCGCCTTTTACGACGGACACGCCGAGACCATCTCCATCAAGGACATGCAGCGCATCGACAAATACGGCGGCATCAACAACGTCTTCTGGGGTGGCACCCGCCTGAGCGGCCAGTAAACACGGGATTCTAAAACATCCGGTCAAACTCGCGGCTGCTTTTCGATTTCTGCCAGTAGGTCGTTAGTTCCGGCTTTTTCCTGAGCCGCAGCAGATCCTTTCCCAGCAGCCGCAGCAGAAGTCCCATGGGAGTGACGATCACGAAGAAGAACACGGTCAGCAGCACCTTGCCCATGACCTGGCCGATCTGGAAACTGACGTTCATCCCTCCGCGGTAAAACCCACGAAACCAATGCGGGCGGACCGCGGCGGTGATCACGGCGAGAACCGCCACCCCTGCAGCCACGAGGCAGACGGCGACCGACAGCGCGCCCTTCCACCAGAGCAGCCCGAGCACGCCGTTGAGCGCCACTCCGATCACGGCGGTGAACTTGATCCATTCCAACGGTTTTTCGGACAGGCGCAGCATTGATGTTAGTCGGGAACGGGGTGGAAGGAGGGCTTCACGCCGACATGGGGTTGGGCGGCGCGTTCCAACAGGAAATTGCCGATCGCCAGATAGTCCATCTCCGTGTTGACGAAGCAGCGGTAGGCGTCGTCCGGGCTGCAGACGACTGGTTCGCCGCGCACGTTGAACGAGGTGTTCATCAGCACCGGGCAGCCGGTTTTCGCCTCGAACCGCTTGAGAATCGCATGGAAAACCGGGTTCTGCTCCGCCGTGACCGTCTGCACGCGGGCCGAATAATCCACGTGGGTGACGGCTGGCAGGCGCGAGCGGAGCTGCTTGAGCCGCTCCATCCCGGACGCCGGCGGCGGCATGTCTAACCGCTGCTGCGGGTGGACCGGTGCGACCAGCAGCATGTAGGGCGAATCCACCTCCAGCTCGAAGAATTCCGCGGCGCGCTCCAGTAGGACCGCGGGGGCAAACGGACGGAAGGACTCCCGGAACTTCACCTTCAGGTTCAGCACCGACTGCATCTCCGGCGACCGCGGGTCTCCCAGAATCGACCGGTGCCCGAGCGCCCGGGGGCCGAACTCCATGCGACCCTGCACCCAGCCGACGATTTTCTCGCTTGCGAGCAAATCCGCCACCGTGCCGAACAGGGTTTCCGTCTCCAATTTTTGATAGACCGCCTGGTGCTCGCGCAGGACGGCTTCGATTTCATCATCGGTGAATTCCGGCCCGAGAAACGATCCCTGCATGGCATCCGGCCGCACGACCTGCCGCGGTTGCGGGTGGTTCTTGTGCAGGTGCCAGACTGCCAGGGCCGCGCCGAGCGCGCCGCCCGCGTCACCGGCGGCGGGTTGGATCCAGAGGCGTTCGAAGATTTTTTCCCGCAGGATCCTGCCGTTGGCCACGCAGTTGAGCGCCACGCCTCCGGCCATGCACAGGTTTGTCATTCCCGTCTCGTCGCGTGCGTGGCGGGCGAGTCGCAGCATGATTTCCTCCGTCACCTGCTGGATCGATCGGGCCACGTCCATGTGGCGTTGCTCGACCGGGGTTTCCGCCAACCGGGGCGGGCCGCCGAAGAGCCGGTCGAACTTCGCGTTGGTCATGCGCAGGCCATGGAGGAAATGGAAGTATTCGAGATTCAGGTGCAGGGATCCATCGTCCTTCACATCGACCAGATGATCGTAGATCGCATCCACGAACCGCGGCTCGCCATACGGTGCCAGTCCCATCAGCTTGTATTCGCCGGAATTGATCCGGAAGCCGCAGTAAGCCGTGAAGGCGGAATATAACAGACCGAGCGAGTGCGGGAATTTCAGCTCCTTGAGGATGTCCAGATCGTTGCCCCGGCCGACGCCGATCGTGGTGGTCGCCCATTCCCCGACACCGTCCACCGTCAGGACCGCCGCTTCCTCGAAAGGGGAGGGGAAAAAAGCGCTGGCGGCATGCGACTGGTGATGCTCGGTGAAAAGTACGGGCGCTTCAGCCCGCAGTCCGGACATTTCGTAGCGGAGGGTGTTAGGCAGGTTGAGCTTTTCGCCCAGCCACCCGGGAAGCGCCCTTGGAAATGTCAGCCAGCCGCCCGGCGCGACTGCCAGATAGGATTCCAGCAGGCGGGTGAACTTGATGATGGGCTTGTCGTAGAACACGACGGCATCCAGATCCGCCTCCGTCAGGCCTGCTTGCCGCAGACAAAATGCCACGGCATGGCGCGGAAACCGCTCGTCGTTCTTCTTGCGGCTGAACCGCTCCTCCTGCGCCGCGGCGACGATCTTCCCGTCCACCAGCAGTGCCGCCGCCGAGTCATGGTAATACGCGGAAATGCCGAGAATACGTCTCACTGGATCGATAAAACTACATGAACGGATACATCAGCGGCGCGAGCACCGAACCGCCGGTAAACACGATCACCGCCGCGAGAAGAAGGAGAATGACGACCAGCGGGACCAGCCACCACTTTTTCTCCTCGCGCAGGAATAACAGGAATTCTTTGAATAGCCGCCACATGGTTGCAGGGAATCGTTAGGGTTTTGCCCGGCCGGCCGGACGGTGGGAAAAATGGTTTGTCGGACGGCACACGAGCGTAACCGTCCCACCCGTCATGACAAGGATTCCTTGCTCACCGCTCGATCCGGAATCCCGAGCAATTCTCCAACAGCGGGATCTTCACCGCGGTCAGGTTCTTGATGTGGTGCGCGACGTTGGACTCCTCGGCGATTTCCTTGATGAAGGATTCCACCTCGTCGGTTTCCCCCATCACCTGCAGCTCGACGCTGCCGTCCGGCAGGTTTTTCACCCAGCCGCAGACTTCGAATCCGCGTGAGAGGTCTTTGACGGTGTAGCGGAAGCCGACGCCCTGGACGCGGCCGTCGAAGATGACTTTTTTGGCGATCATGGGGAGGTTTTGCCGCCGAGTGCGGCGGCGGTGGCGGCTTCCGAAGTGTTGAGAAAGCGCAGTCGGGTGGGCGAGAGGCGGGTGCACTGGAGATGGCGTTTTTCGGGCGATACGATCGCCCTGCCGAGGGTGGCGGAGTTTTCCTGGCCGGCCATCGCGGCGACCAGATCGAGGGCAGCGGATTGCAGTCGGTCCGCGGCTTCGGGGTTTGCCATCTCGATGTCCCACAGCACGGCGGAGGATGACTCGCCGTCGGGAAACAGCAGGTAGCGGTCGTTTTTCCAACTGGATGCGATTTCCAGCGCGGCTCCGACATCGCCAAGCGGCGCGAGCCAGAGACGCAGCCCGAGCTCGCCGCCGGTCTCGGTGAGGAAAGGTTCTTCGGGAACTTCCGGCAGATCCAGCGCCATCGGTTCCGACGCGGGCTCCGCCGGGAAGAACACCGCCCGCGTCGTCTGCGGCGGGCTGCGGAATGCGGCGTGAAGCGCGTCATTGCCGCGGACGTAAAGAGTGTCGGCGAAGGCCTTTCCGTCGGAGATCGGGAAGGTGGTGAGGCCCTGGAGAAACGGCGAGAGGCTGGCCATGAGCTGCGCGGCCTCGGCGTTTTCCTTCATGGGCATGAAGCCGATTGCCCGGGCGTTGGCCGCATAGAACCGCGCTTCGGAACCGGCGGCGGCTCCTTGATGCAGCGCCTCGCGGGCGCGCGCGGCGTCATCGCCGGGATAGGCCGGAGCTGGCGGAAAGTGCTGGTTGAAAAGGATGCGGGCGAGGAGACGCAGAAGCGCCGCCTGGTCCGGGATGTTTTTGATGTCGAACCGGTCGGTGACCCACCCCTCGCCGGTGACGTCGTCGAACCAGCCCAGCGCGCCGACAGCGCGCACCGCGGTGAGCTGGGCTAACAAATCATCGCCGGGCCGCAGCCAGCCGATGTATTTGTAGGATTCCTGCCGGTCATCGACCCCGGCCGGGCCGAAGCGACTCTCGATGGCGGCCATGATGCGGTCGCGAAGCTCCTCACCTGCGATGCGGTGGACCACCGGACTGGATAGAAAGCGCAGGCCGAATTCCTTTTCCACTCGGTCGACCATTTCCTGTGGCACGGCCAGTTCGCCACCGCCTTGGGCGAGGGAACGCAGCGACTCGTTCTCGCGCTTGAGCATCTCGTTTTCCTCACTGGCGATGCGGAGCTGGTTCTCCAGTCCGGACACATCGCCACCTCCGCCAGTGGAGCGCCAATGGAGGCCCTGGAGAATCCCGGCGGCTCCGATGGCACCGCCGAGAAGCCAGGGAAGCAAGGTCTGGGGAGATGGCACGACGGAAGGAAATCGTTGGCTTGATGCGCCGCTTACTTGAACGGATTCGATTCGAGAGCGGAGGCTTTCACGCCGAACACCTGCTCGAAGGTTTTTCCCGGAAGGAGGTTGAAAACGATGGGCGCGCTGCGTTTGCCCTCCGCATCATAGATGTAAACCACCCTTTGGACGGGAAGCTCCTTGCCGTTGTTCGGGTTCAGCCGTTTAACCCGCGAGTCGAACATCAGCTCCTCGACGAGCAGTCCGGTGACTTTGTGATAGCCGTAGGAGACCTTGAACATCTCCTGCCCCTGGCCGTCCTTGATCTTGCAGCCTAGTGGGTTTCCATCCGTATCCATCCGATAGGTGGTGAGCATCGAGAGATTTCCGTTCGGCGAGACGGTCTTCTTGGTCAGCGTGCGGCTGTCGGGGCTGCGGATAAAAACCGCGCGCGATCCGTCTTCCATTTTCATGCAGCGGACGTTCGGTCCATCGACCGTCTCGATTTCGCTCGCCAAGCAGGAGGCGGAAAACAGAAGTCCCGCGGCGAGCGCGGCGATATTCCAAGTTGCCAGTGAGTTCATAGGGCACAAAGTAGGCATCTCCGGCGGACGCTGCAAGCTGCCAATTGAACGATGATTTGGAAAACACGGCGAGGAACTCTCGATCTGACGCACCGCGGACAAGTGATGGGAATCCTCAACGTGACGCCGGATTCGTTTTCGGACGGTGGCGAGCACGTCGGGATTCCGGTCGCGCTAGGACATGCCCGGCGGATGATCACCGAGGGCGCGGCCATCATCGACATCGGCGGGGAATCGACCCGGCCAGGTTCCGAGCCGGTGCCGGAAGGGGAGGAAATTGCCCGCACCGTGCCGGTCATCGCGGCGCTGCGGGGCGGGTGGGACGGCTTGATTTCGATCGACACCTCCAAGGCTGCGGTCGCGGAGGCAGCGCTGATCGCCGGCGCGGACATCGTCAATGACGTGAGCGGACTGACGGCGGATCGGGCGATGGCGGGCGTCTGCGCGCGTCACGGCTGCGGGGTGGTGGTGATGCACATGCAGGGCAATCCGCGGTCGATGCAAATCGCACCGCACTACTCGGACGTCGTCGCGGAAGTGGGGGAGTTTTTCCGGGAACGCATGCGCACGCTGGTCGTGGCGGGGATCGACCCGGAGATGTTGTGTTTCGACCCCGGCATCGGCTTTGGAAAAACCCTGGAGCACAACCTGGCGTTGCTCCGCGGGCTGGAGAGCCTCTCGGTGGGCGGGCGGCCGTTGCTGCTAGGGGTTTCCCGCAAGTCGTTTCTCGGCAGGATTCTCGAAACCCCTGATCTGCAAGCGCGGGAATGGCCCACGGTCGCGATCACGGCAAACGCCCGGGAAAAAGGCGTGATGCTGCACCGGGTGCATTCCGTGCGTCCGAATGTCGAAGCGCTGCGGATGACGGAGGCGATCCTCGGAATTTCCGCAGAAGCCGGATGACCCTCAGTTCTTCGGCCCGGCGGCAGGCTTGCGGCCAACGGCAAAGCGGTATTTCGCGACGGCGTCCACCACTCCGGTGGCGATTGCGTTCTGGTAAGCTGCGTTTTCGATGAGCCGTGCTTCGTATGGATGACTCATGAAACCGCCTTCGAGCAGGATCGCAGGATGGCTGCACTCCGGAAAGCACGCTGAAGCGGGCCCGCTTGATTCCGCGGTCGAGGGTGTTCTTGCCAAGGCGCCGCAAGATGGATCCGTGGACGGAAGTGGCGAGCGCGATGTTCGCCGAGTCATGCTCGTTTCCCGCGCGGGTCTGGAGGTCGGCGGGTTTGAAGTTGGCATCGTAGTGGGGAACGCCGGGCGGAGAGAGAGTGAAGGTCTCGATGCCGCGCGCCGCGCTGCCGCCGGAGTTGAAGTGGATGCTCACGTAGATGGCGTTTTCCTTCACGGCGTTGGCGAAATTCACGCGCTCCTGGAGTGAGAGATACTCGTTGCTTTTGCGGGTCATCACCACTTTGAAGCCCTTTGCCTCAAGTTGCTTTTTCACGAGGCCGGC
The DNA here is from genome assembly GCA_963841745.1 of uncultured Verrucomicrobiae bacterium. GTDB lineage: Bacteria > Verrucomicrobiota > Verrucomicrobiia > Verrucomicrobiales > Akkermansiaceae > Luteolibacter. The sequence continues at coordinate 87,870 of CAWJDV010000002.1, forward strand.
CACCTTCAGGTTATAGTTCGCCTCGGTGCCGTAAGGGTTGGTGGCTCCCGGGTCCTTGCCGCCGTGGCCCGGATCCAGGATGACGGTCCGGAAGTCACCGGCGTTCTGGATGAAATTCGGGCGCAGCACGGGGTCGATGAGCTTGGCCAGATCGATCCGGGAAACGTAGATCTTGTCGCCAACGGTGGCGATGTCGTGGCTGAAAACGAACTTCACGTTGTTCATCAAGCACTCGTTGCCGCCGATTTTGAGGTTCATTTCCACTTTCGCATTCTCCAGGACGATCGAGCGGCCGACGCGGGAGATCTTCGAAAAATTGTAGAACTTCTTGATGCTGTCCACCGAGACATACTCGCGGCCGTCGATTTTCGTGAGATCCCAACCGGCGGAAGGTTCTGCGGACCGAGCGGTGCCGCACATCGAAACCGCCACGAGGATCATCGCGAACGCACGGCTGAGCCAAGTGAAGGATTGAGGGATGGCTGGAAAAATCTGCACGGGTTTGGCGAGCTTGTAGCAGCTATAAAAGCGGATGACAACCGGATTTGTCGGCTGGAAAAGGAGCGCTCGACTTGGAATTTGGCAAGCACCGATTCCGGCGGCTTGGGACTGCTCAGATTTTCAAAATCGCCTCGGCAATCGCGTCCTCCATTCCGGCATCCGTCCGGATGAAGATTTCCTGAAGCCCCTTGGCGGACTGGGTCACCGCTTTGAGACCACCGGGCACCTTGCGCTGGACCTTGAGGCCGCCGGTCGGAATTCCCTGTCCGAGGGATTTGCCACCGTAGGATCGCCCGATGATCACGCCGACCACTCCCTCCATGGCTTCGATCTTGCGCATGATCTGGTGGCACTCCTTGGATGAACTTTGATGGCGTCCGCGTGAGGGCATGGTTAGGGTGGATAGAGGTTCATCATAGGGTGCCCGCCCCAGTCAGCCAAGACCCATGAGGTGGGAAAACCGGAAGCCTTCGTGACTTCCTCTTTCTCCGTTCATTGGCAACACGACAGGAGTATCGTTGCTCCTTGAATGGGCGCGATGGATTCGAGGTGGAGGACTGGGGTTCTAGCCTCGTTGGATTTTTCGGGATCGAGGGTGAGGTGGAGGGACCAGTCGTTGAGGTCATCGGAGTCGATGAGGGTTTGGTGGATCGTGAGGCCGTCATCGGAGAGGTGGGTGTGGCGGGCGTTGCGCGCTTCGGGATCGAGGCGGATCTGGTGGCGGGCGGCGTGGTAGGTGTTGAGCTGTTGGAGGAGGCGCTCTGAATGCTGGTGCGAGGTCCACTGACCAAAGGCTGGCGTCATTGGTCGAATCCCTTCGACATCTACATCCCCGCCACGGAACACCGTGCGGCCGTCAAGGTGAACACCATTCAAATTGACGTTTACACCGATGAGTTCGGCAACGAAATGGTGACTCCCTAGTCCTCCATCCTCATCGACAAAACCCAGGCCCGCTACATGGGTCTGCTTGCTGACTACGAATACGACAACGAGTAGGTCGCCAGAGCAAAAACCATTCTTGAGATCATCTGCGATTTGGGTAATTTGGTCCCATGAGCACAGTGCAGTAAATTGAAAAAGCCATTCAGAAGCTTCCGCGTGATGAGATTTTCCGTCTTCGCGAGGTGATCCAGCATCGTTTTGATGACGAATGGGACCGGCAGTTCGCGGATGACGCGGAGTCAGGCCTGCTCAATGAAATTGCGGAGGCAGCCCTTGCGGAGCACCGGGCTGGCAAAAGCACTCCCCTTCCACGGGATGAAAAGTAGGGCGGTCGGCCGATTCTGGTCAGCCCGGATCACGGATGACTATCGCGCGGTCGGGGTGAAGGACGAGGATACGGTTGTCTGGTTTTGGATCGGAACTCATGCCGAATACGACAAGCTGTTGAAGCGGCGGTAGGGCCGCAGACCGTAGGGAGGGTGCACACGCTTGTCCGCCAAGCCAATGAGGTGACAAAGGAGCGAGCCTCAGGCACTTCCTCTTTCTCGTTTCATTGGCACCACGACAAAAGTGTCGTGGCTCCTTAGATCGGCGCGATGGATTCGAGGTGGAGGACGGGGGTTCTCGCCTCGTTGGATTTTTCCAGATCGAGGGTGAGGTGGAGGGACCAGTCGTTGAGGTCGTCGGGGTCGATGAGGGTTTGGTGGATGGTGAGGCCGTCTTCGGAAATGTGGGTGTGGCGGGCGTTGCGGGCTTCGGGATCGAGGCGGATCTGGTGGCGGGCGGCGTGGTAGGTGTTGAGCTGTTGGAGCAGGCGCTCGTTGGACCAGAGCTTGCCGTCGCTGTCGTGGTGGGCGATGAGGCTGAGGGCGGCCTCGGTGTCGTAGCGGGAGAGCGCGGTGACGAGGGTGAGGATGTGGTTGCGGAGGTGGCGGGTGAAGGCGGTTTTGTCCTTGGTGTAGGGGATTTTCGATTTGAACTTGGCGAGTTTGGATCGTGGTTGGAGATGAAGAGACAGGCAGGATGCCTGGTCTGTCGGGGTTTTTCATGGCCTGCCATTCGTCTAGCAGGCTGGAGTCGGTGTGGCGGACGATGAGTTCGAGGAAGGACTCGGCTTCGTGGAGGTGCTCGGTTTTGGCGGTGTCGGGGACGGTTTGGGCGAGGACTTTGTACACCTCGCCGAGGTGGCGGAGGAGGACGGCTTCGGCGCGCTCGAGTTTGTAGGTTTTGACGTAGTCTTCGAAGGACTGGTAGTTTTCGATCATCTCGCGGGCGACGGTCTTGGGTTTGACGTTTTCGCTGCCGAGGTAGGGGTGGCGGAGTTTGAAGGCGTTGAAGGTGGTGTAGATGAATTCGGCGCCGGGTTTGGGGTGTTCGACTTGGTCGAACATTTCGATGCGGTCGTCGAATTCCATGCCTTCGTCCTTGAGGCGGGCCATGAGTTCGGATTTCAACAGATCGACCTGTTTGCGGAGGACGATGTCGGGGTTTTCCAGGATGGACTCGATGAGGGAGATGACGTTGAAGGCGTAGTCTTCGGCTTCCTTGTCGAGCTGGGGGATGGCGTCCAGCAGGAAGAGGCTGAGGGCGTGGTTGATGGAGAAATCTTCGGGGAGCGAGACATCGACGACGACTTTCTGCGGGCCGCTGCGTTTGGCGGGCGGGATGATGTGGAGGATTTTCGCGCCGATGAGGCCGCGGAAGAGTTTGAAGGCGTGCTTTTTGAGGAGCTTCTTTTTGGAGGGCGGCTCGTGGCTGTCGTCGATGATCTTTTTCAACGCGGCGCAGCCGTCCTCGGTGGTGCGGGAGAGGACGTTGAGGAGCGTGTGGTGGTGAACGGAGAAGCTGGAAACGAGCGGCTCGGGCGGGGCGGTCTGGAGTTTGGCGAAGGTTTGTTCGTCCCAGTGGACGTAGCCTTTTTCCGGCGGTTTGCGTTTTTCGAAGGACTTCTTTTTGTTAGCGGTGGCCTTGGCGGCGAGGCGGAGGTTTTCGATGATGTGCTCGGGGGCCTGGGCGACGACGTAGCCGGTGGTGTCGAATCCGCGGCGACCGGCGCGGCCGACGATCTGGCGGAAGTCGCGGACGGCGAGGATTTTGGTGCCGCGGCCGTCGTATTTGCAGAGGCCTGTTAGCATGACGGTGCGGATGGGGACGTTGACACCGACGCCGAGGGTGTCGGTGCCGCAGACGACTTTGAGCAGGCCGCGGGCGGTGAGTTTTTCGACTAACAATCGGTATTTCGGCAGCAGGCCGGCGTGGTGGATGCCGACGCCGTGGCGGAGGATTTTCGAGAGTTCGCGGCCGTAGGGGGAGCGGAAATCGGCGTCGTCGAGGGCGCGGGCGATGGCGTGTTTTTCCTCCTTGGTGCAGAAGTTGGTGGAGAGCAGGTCGCGGGCGGTGTCGGCGCAGGCGTTCTGGGTGAAGTGGACGAGATAGACGGGCGAGCGGCCTTGTTCGTTGAGTTCGGCGACTTTTTCCTGGAGCTGGGTGGTGGAGTATTCGAATTCGAGCGGGACCGGGCGTTGGTCGGACTGGACGAGGGTGGTGGGCGCGCCTGTTAGCGCGGTGAGTTGTTTGGAGAAAAACGACGAGTCGCCGAGGGTGGCGGACATCAGGAGGAAGCGGGCGCGCGGCAATGTGAGGAGCGGGATTTGCCAGGCGGCGCCGCGCGAGTGGTCGGAGTAGTAGTGGAACTCGTCCATGATGACGTCGTCCACCGGGGCGTTCGCGCCGTCGCGGAGGGCGATGTTGGCGAGGATTTCGGCGGTGCAGCAGATGACCGGGGCGTCGTGGTTGACGGTGGCGTCGCCGGTGATCATGCCGACGTTTTCCGGGCCGAGGACGTGGCAGAGGGAGAGGAATTTCTCGTTGGCGAGCGCCTTGATCGGGACGGTGTAGTAGGAGCGGCGGCCCTGGCAGAGGGATTTGAACTGGAGGGCGAGGGCGACGAGCGATTTCCCGGAGCCGGTGGGGGTGTTGAGGATGACGTTGTTGCCGGCGAAGAGTTCGAGGATGGCTTCTTCCTGGTGGTCGTAGGGCTCGGTGTCGGTGGCGGTGAGGTAGTCGAGGAAGGCGTTGAGGATGTCGTCCGGGGTGGGGTTTTCGGGGAGATTCTTGCGGCTGAGCGGGGCGGACATGCGGGGAGGATGGAGGAGGAAGAGTTTACCGCAAAGGCGCAAAGGGCGCGGAGGAGCGCAAAGTTTTTGGATGGAGCGAGAAGCGGAGGCGGGGAGACGACTGAAAATGTTGCTCGCATCTGCGACGGAAATGCGTCAGCTTTCAGTCATGAGCATGCTGACACTCACGCCAACTGCCGCCCGTGGCAATCTCTCCGAGTTGCTGCGCCGCGCCCTCAAGGGGGACGACATCGGTATTGTCGTGGACGGCAAGATCGTCGCCCTGCGACCGGTCGAGGTGGAGTCCATGGATTATGCAATGCGCGAATACGGGGCGACGGCTGCGGAGTTGGATCAATTCGAACAACGAACTCATGGCCAAATCGAAAAAGCCCGCAAAGAAGCCAAGCTTCACGACTTCACCGGAGACATCGCAGCCCTCCTTGAAGGCGAGGGTCACTGAGGACTTGCTGGAACAAATTCGCTCCAGATCGAAGTCGGAGCGTCAGGAAATCGGCGATGCGATCAGTCAGGTTCTTGAAAGTTGGGGCCGTCCGCATGGGCATTCAGGCATCGGAATCCGTCGCCTCACCAAGACAATTTTCGAATGTCGTGTCGGCCTGGAGGATAGACTGGCCTTCGTGTTCATCGCGTCACCGGCAGAACTGGTTTTCTTCTTCATCGGCAACCACGATGAGATTCAGAAATTGATTCGATCCAACCGATGAAATCAAAAGCATCTCAAAACGCCCACCGTGGCAGCGACTTCCGCGAATTCCTCGCCGGAGAAGGCATCCTTCCCGAGGTGGAAGTGCTGCCCCTCAAGCGCGTGGTTTCCCTCCAACTCCAGCAGATCCTTGAGCAGGAGCATATCACCAAGACCGAACTCGCCTCGCGTATGAAAACCAGCCGGGCCTCGCTGGACCGGATGCTCGATCCCTCAAACCCCTCGCTCACCGTGGCCAGCGCCGGCAAAGCGGCCGCCGCTCTCGGCCGGAAGGTGAAACTGCGCTTCGTGCCTGCTTGATGTTAATCCGTGAGCTACGACCCATTCACCCATGATGACGAGTGTAAATCTTGAAATCGGCGAAGGGCCGTGCAAGGTGGCACGGAGCCCGACGTGGGTGACAGAGTCCCTGCCGATATGAGTGGTTTCCATGGCAGACTGTGGCGGCAAAAAAACGGGAGCTGATGTTTCGGGTTTTCTCAAATTGCCATCGAATGGCGACCATGGTGAATTTACAGGAACCCGCCCTGCGGCTGACGTAATTCGGAAAAGTTAAGGATTGTCACCCAGAGGACGAAACGTCACCTTTCGGGGCGTGGTCCGTTATCGCCCGAATGTCGCCGCATTGGTCGTGAATTCACATGGCAACCTGCTGATTTGTGAACGCTGGACGATTCCGGGCGCGTGGCAGTTTCCGCAGGGCGGAGTCGATGGCGGTGAAACGCTCGAACAGGCGCTATTCCGCGAGGTGAAGGAGGAAGTCGGGCTGGAGGCGAAGCACTACGAGGTGATCGGGATGCGCCAAGGTTACCGCTACCTCTATCCGAAAGACGCGCGAAACAAGAAGCTCCGCAAACATGGCAGTCACGGCCAGGAGCAGACGTATTTCCTGTGCCAACTAAAGCCGGACGCGCCGCAGGTGAACGTGAAACAGAAACAACGGGAATTCCGGGCCTACCGCTGGATCCTGCCGGCGGAGTTCGACCTCGACTGGCTGCCACCCTTCAAGCGCGACGTCTACCGCGAGGTGATGCGCGACTTTTTCCAAGTGGAGCTGTGAGGCGGAATCAGGCCCGCAGGAGATTCCATGCGGTGACCAATGCCTTGAGTCCGGCCATTTCGATAGACGGATCGACCCCGGCCCCCCAGAGCAGGCGGCCGTCGTCGTGCTGGACCTGGACGTAGGAAGCGGCACTCGCGTCCGATCCACCGCGGACGGCGTGGGAGCGGTAGTCGGTGACTTTGAAGTCCTTGAGCCCGGCTCCTTCGAGGGCGTGGACGAAGGCGTTGATGGGGCCGTTTCCGATGCCTTCGATGGCTTTTTTCTCCCCGTTGAGGAAGATGGCGGCCTGGCACTGCACTTCGCCTCGCTCGCGGACGTGGTGGATAAGCTCGTAATCGACGACGTCCAGCGGCGTGGAGATATTGACGAATTCGGCGAAAAACGCATCGCGGATTTCATCGGTGGTCAGCTCGCGGCCAAGTTCGTCGGCAAGGTCGTAGATGCGCTTGCCGACCTGCGGATGCATCGACTTCGGCAAATCGAAGCCATGCTCGCGGTCGAGTACGTAGGCGACGCCGCCTTTCCCCGACTGGGAATTGATGCGGATGATCGCCTCATAGGAACGCCCGATGTCCTGCGGGTCGATGGTGAGATAAGGCACGCCCCACGGGATGTTAGGATCCTTTTCGAGTTCCATCGCGCGACGGTCGAGGCCTTTTTTAATAGCGTCCTGGTGGGAGCCGGAGAAGGCGGTGAAAACCAGTTCGCCGGCATACGGCTGGCGTTCGGGCACGATCAAACGCGTCACCCGCTCGTAAACCGTGCGGATGGACTGCAGGTCGGAGAAATCCAATCCGGTGGCGATGCCGTGGCTGTTCAGGTTCAGCGCGACGGTGACGATATCGAGATTTCCGGTGCGCTCGCCGTTGCCGAAAAGCGTGCCTTCGACCCGGTCGGCACCAGCCATCAGGCCGAGTTCCGTCGCAGCCACGCCGGTGCCGCGGTCGTTGTGGGTGTGCAGCGAGACGAGGACGGATTCGCGGTTTTTCAAGTTCCGGCACATCCACTCGATCATGTCGGCATGGACGTTAGGCGTGGTCCACTGGACGGTGTCCGGCAGGTTGATGATCATTTTTTTCTCCGGCGTTGGCTGCCAGACGTCGATCACGCCGTTGCAGCATTCCAAGGCGAAATCCAACTCGGTGTCCGAAAACGACTCGGGCGAGTATTGCAAAACCACCTCGGTGCGGGGGATCGTCGGCACCAGTTTTCTCACCAACTCGGCCCCATCGATGGCGATCTGCTTGATCGACTCGCGCGACGCATCGCTGAAGGTCACGCGGCGCTGGAGCGGCGAAGTGGAGTTGTAAATGTGAACGATGGCGCGCTTCGCCCCGTCGATGGCTTCGAAAGTGCGGCGGATCAACTGCTCGCGGGTTTGCACGAGCACTTGGATGGTGACGTCCTCCGGGATCCGGTTTTCATCGATCAGGCGGCGCAGGAAATTGAACTCCGTGTCCGCGGCGGACGGGAAGCCGACCTCGATCTGCTTGAAACCGACGCGCACGAGCATGTCGAAGAAGTCGAGTTTTTCCTCGATCGACATCGGCTGGGGCAGCGCCTGGTTGCCATCGCGCAGATCGACGGAGCACCACTCGGGCGCGTGGGTGAGCGTCTGGTCCGGCCAAGTGCGGTCGGGCAGTGAAACGGCCGGAAATGGCCGGTATTTCGAGAGAGAAGTCGGATGCATTTTGGAAAAGGAAGCGGTTTGGGGAAAGGGTGGCGCAACGCCTCAAGATGGGCGGGCCGGTGAACAGAAGTGAAGGAAAGAAAATGTCAACGGGCGGCCAACCCTAGAAGAAGGGGGCTCAGCAGGATGCCGTTGGAAAGAATGTTCACGCCGGAGACTATGGAATCGTGCGCGCCGCGGTCAACCGCGAACATCCTCCGGTTCAACGCGTGATGCCGCGCTGCGAGGATTCGATAAACTCGATCAAATGCTTCACCGCCGGCAGATCGCCGGTGTGGGTCGCTTTCAGAGAACTCAGGGCGATGGCGAGGTTTCCGTCCTTTTTCAAAAACAGCTTCTTGTAGGCCGTCTTGAGCGAGAGGATGTCCTCCTCGTCGAATCCGCGGCGCTGCAGGCCGATAGCGTTTAGCCCGCGGGTTTTCGAGGGATTTCCCTCCACGATCATGAACGGTGGCACGTCCTGGACGATCCGTGACAAGCCGCCGACGAGCGCGTGCTTGCCGACGCGGCAGAACTGGTGAATCGCGGCGGCACCGGAAATGATCGCGTAGTCACCCACCTCGATGTGACCGGCCAAGGCGACTGAATTCGAAAGGATGACGTGGCTACCGATCTGGCAGTCGTGGGCGACGTGCGAGTAGCACAAAAACAGGTTGTGCGAGCCGATGCGGGTGACTGAATCCGCGTGGGTGCTGCGATGGACCGTGGTGTTTTCCCGGAATACATTGTGGTCGCCGACTTCCAAATAGGTGGGATCGCCGACGTATTTCAGGTCCTGGGTTTTGCCGCCGACGGCGGAAAAGGCGAAAAACTCGTTGGAGCGGCCGAATTTCGAGTGGCCTTCGAGAACAACGTGCGAGTGGAGGACACAATCATCGCCGAGCTCGACATCCGCCCCAACGACGCAAAACGGACCGACTCGAACATTGCGTCCCAGCGTCGCGAGCGGTGAGACAATAGCGGAGGGATGGATCACCCCGGAAATGTCTGCGAAGCAACGCCTGTCTGGCCAGTTTTTTTTGCGCTCCGGCCCGCTCCTCTACAAAACCAAGCCGCACCACCGACGTAGGTCGATGATGCGGCTGTTTGTCATGGTTCGGGGGGAGGAGTGGTTCCTAAACGGCGCGGCGGATAGGGTTATTTCTTCTTTTTCGCCTCCAGGCCTTCTTTTACCTTGGATTCGATGTCGGCATAGAGGACCGCGTCGCTTTTGAGAAGCTCCTTGGCGGCGTCGCGGCCTTGGGCCATCTGCGTGCCGTTGTAGCTGAACCACGAGCCACGCTTCTGGACGACCTCCATTTCCAAAGCGAGGTCGAGCAACGAGCCGGTCGAGGAAATTCCCTCGTTATACATGATGTCGAACTCGGCCTCGGTGAATGGTGCAGCTACCTTGTTTTTAACGATTTTGACCTTGGTGCGGTTGCCGGTGACCGTGCCATCCGTGGATTTGATCGCACCGATCCGGCGGATGTCGACGCGGACGGAGGAGAAGAACTTGAGTGCCCGACCGCCGGGAGTGGTTTCCGGATTGCCGAACATGACGCCGATTTTCTCGCGGATCTGATTGGTGAAAATACAGCAGGTCTGAGCTTTGGAAATGAGGGCGGTGAGTTTCCGCATGGCGGCGCTCATCAGGCGGGCTTGGGCCCCGACGGTGGAGTCGCCGATTTCGCCGTCGAGTTCCTGTTTGGTGACCAGTGCGGCCACCGAGTCGAGCACGATGACGGCAATGGCATTCGAGCGGACCAGGGCTTCGCAAATTTGCAGGGCTTCCTCACCGGAGGATGGTTGGGAAACGAGCAGGTCATCCATATTCACGCCGAGCTTGCGGGCGTATTGCGGATCGAGGGCGTGCTCCACGTCGATGAAGGCCGCAAGACCGCCGCGTTTCTGGGCTTGGGCGATGACCGTGAGAGTGAGCGTGGTCTTTCCGGAGGATTCCGGGCCGAACACTTCGACAATCCGGCCGCAAGGGAAACCGCCGACGCCCAAGGCGCGGTCAATGAGCAGGTTTCCGGTCGGGATCACATCGACATCGACGCAGCGATCATCCCCGAGACGCATGATGGCGGATTCACCGAACTCTTTCTGGATGTGTGAGATCGCGAGATCCAGGTTGCGCTTGCGGGCTTCGTTAAGCTTCTCGGTGGCGGATTCTTCGGATGTTTGTTTGGCGGCCATGGCAATGTGTCGTGTTGATGGATTCGTGAATCAATCCAAATGGCCTGACAAGAAAAAAGATGTTCGCTCGAACAAAAAAGTGCCTTTTTGGATAAGGGCACGGTTTTCCGACGATGCGTCTCAAAACGACGACCACTCACGGATCGCCAATTCCCGGGGCGGATCCATCACACCACGATTCCTCCATCATCGTGCGTGGCCCGCGGCGGAGCTTTCCTTGCTCACCTGATCTCAATGGTGACGCGCGCCTTCCCTTGCGGATCCTTCGCGGGATCCGCGGACCAAAGCAGGGCAAATCCTTCCACCAGTCGCTGTTTGGATGAATTTGAGAGCTGAATCGAGGAATTCGGGCCCGCGGTGACTTGGATCTTCCTGTCCTTGAATGCGGCGAACTGAATCGACGCGGCGGAGATTCCAGGTCCGGTGACTTCTTTGGAACTTCCTTCCACCGCCTCGTCGCCGGCGATTCTCGCTTTCTTGCCGTCCGTCCAAATCAGTTGCACCTTGTCGTCCTTGACCGCATCCTCGCGCTCCTTGGCGGCTTTTTTATCGTCGTCCGCATCCTTTTTCTCCTCGGGCAGGGCGCTGGGAATCCTCACTTCGATGGCAAAACGAGTCGGATTTTTCAACCCTGCGGGATTGAGCAAATGACCGCCCAGAGTGATCGCTCCACGTTCCTCAGTGACAAAAACCTCGAAGCCGATATCGCCCGTCGCCTTGCCCCTGAAGGTCACGTCTCTGGGCTTGGTCGTCGGCTCATGAGTGGTTTCCAGGGATTCGGGAGAAAACTTCCGCGAGATGGTTTTCCCGTCCGGCATGGTCTCCTCGACGGAGAAAGTGACTGGAATGGTGAGCTTGTTGTTCACCGGACTCCCCTTCGAATCCAGCACCTTGATCGAGGTCTTGCCATCGGCACCGATCCTGAACTGAACGCTCTTGCTATCAGCCACCAGGAAATACCCCAGCACTTCCTTGTCAGTCAGCATGGGAAGCTGCGCCGAGACGGGGATCACCCCGGCCACACCGAGCACACCCACCAACAAACCGGTTTTGAAATTACGAATAGTCATACCCCTAAACAACCGCAACACCACTGCCCCCGCCAGCGAAAAATCAGCGCGATTTCGATCAAAAATACGTCACCAGCCCTTCGACTGTCTCCTCGTCCAGCCGTCTCACCAACGCGATGGTCAGTGAGAGCATGTGTAAATAGTCGTTCAGATCAATGATCGCGTTGTGTGAGTGGATGTAGCGCGCCGGCACTCCGAGCACGATGCTCGGGATCCCCTCGTTCGCCAAATGGAACGAACCCGCGTCCGTGCCACCGCTCCGCCGCACCGTCACCTGATGCGGAATCCCCTCCACCTGTGCCGTCTCGATGGCCAGCCGCGCGAGACGCGGATTCGTGATCGCCGTAGGGTCGAACATCCGGATTTGCACCCCGCCGCCGAGCCGTCCCTGGCATTCCGCGCGGTTGAATCCCGGCGCATCATCCGCCGGCGGACCTTCCAGCACGATCGCCACATCGGGTTTCGAAAAAACCGCAGCCGTCTTCGCCCCGCGCAGCCCGACTTCCTCCTGCACCGTCCCGCATAAAATCAACCGGTTCGGATGCGACGACTGCGCCAAAATCTGCCCCGCTTGGATCGTCCCCGCCATGCCCACCCGATTGTCGAACGCCTTCGCCATGAACAAATCCTCGCGCCCCAGCGCGGTGAACGCCGCCACCGGCGCGATCGGATCGCCCAGCGAAATCCCGTAATTCTCCACCACGTCCCGCCGCGACTCCGCGCCCACGTCGATGAACAGCTGGTCGATGGTCATCACCTGCCGCCGCTGCGCCTCCGGCAGGAAATGCGGCGGCCGCGAGGCGATCACTCCGAGCACCTTGTCCCCGCCGCGGGTCAGGATTTCCACCCGCTGCGACAGCAAATTATGCTCCCACCACCCGCCGATCCCGACGAACTGGATGAACCCGTCGTGCGTGATGTTCTGCACCATGAAGCCGATCTCGTCCATGTGCCCGGCCACCAGCACGCGCGGTCCCTCGTCCCCCGTTTCACAAAAAACCGAACCATTCCGGTCCGCCGAGAGCTCGCCGCATTCCTCCAGTTCATCCACGAAGATCGCCCGCACCTCGTCCTCATGTCCGGAAACCGAGTGGGCCTCCGTCAACTCCTGCAACAATGAAACCGCCTTCGTCCGCATGGCGGAAATCGTGTGAAACCTGAATCCAGCTTCCAAGCCCCAAGTTCCGCCGCTAACTCTACCTCCATGCCCGATCCCTCCTCCCGCCTGATCGAAGCGGCCGTCCGCCCGTTTTCCGACAACGCGGAGCTCAAGCAATCCGCCATCGGCTTTTTGGAAAACCGGCTCACGGATGATGCCGATGAAAACGCGATGATCGCGCGCTGGGACCAGCTGGATGCCCGGAAACGGAAATCCGTCTGGCAGATCGTTCTTTGCGCCGTGGTCGCGGTGGTTTCCGCCGGGTGGCCGTCTCCGACATTCGATGAAATTTCCCGATTGGTGCCGTGGGGAAAATGGATTGCCGCCGGATCCATTTTCACGGGCCGACGCCGCAGGATGGAGTGCAGCGCGTCGCCAGCAAACTCAGTGAGATCCGAAAAATTCCTGCTGGTGGGAGATCTATCCAAAGCAGACGAAAAGCGAGCGCAAGGAGGCGCTGTGGCAGAGCGAATCCGGAAAATCCCGCATACTTCGCGGACTACGCCGGAGCCTTCATCTCCGACCACGAAAAGCTGCCGCCCGACTTCCTGAAAACCGCCCGGCGCATCGATCCCGCCAACGCCTGGTTCACCTGTCTGGCCGCTGGCGGTGGAGGCGAAGGATTCCGTGAAAAAGAAATCCCGCAAGGGCAAGCGGGTGAAAGGAAAGTGGATCTATGAGAACCTCCCAATCGTGGGAGATTCTGGATCAAGCGGGTGTTGACCGCACCATGGAACTTGCTGCGGGAGGCACGGAGTCAGCCAAAATACACGGACTATGTGGTCGACATGCTGCGGAAACGCCTTCCTTTGCTTCCCGAAGGAAATTTCATCGATCAATTCGACTCCAGTCGCCTGTCTCGCCGAAGCCTCGGTTTTTTCGAGTATCCGGCTGATGACGCTTGGACGATGTCGATCGCCGCGAGGGCTTGGAGCATCGGAGAATCCGGCGATGTTGCGGGATATCAGGAGATTTCCAGCGATGGAGACCAATTTCTCCGCCAGATGTATCGTGAAGAAAACGGGACTCTCTTGGATGAGCTGGTAGGACAGGTCATCGCTTCCACTCTCGCGGAAAACCTGGCCCTGGCTGCGGAAAAGCTCGGTCTCGAAAACGAAGCCGCGCGCTGGAACCCCGTCGCGAAATCGATGAGGGACGCCAAGGACGAGACTTGAGTCCCGGCAATTCCTCGTGGATGGCAAAGCCGTCAACCCCGGTGCCGTCACGGGTGGAATTCTGGGCGGGTCCATCGCAATGATCGCCAAACGCCCGAAAACCCAACCCCTACTGAACGGATACGGATCTCAAACCACTTCGACTGTTCGACCACGAACTTCTCTCACGGTTATTCAGCTACGTCGCATGGGTGGTGCTGGCCTTGTGCGCCGGCCTGGCCGCCAGCTATCGGTTCCGGGTGTCGGTCATTTTCCGCCGTTTGGCGCGGCGGATGGAGGACCTGCTGCGCCCTCCGACTGGGGATGGATTTTCGCGGTCGGCGTAGTGCTGCCGTTTGTTTTCGTGATGGTGGTCAATCGACTGACTCCGCTCGGTGGACGGGCGTTCGGGGCACATGGCATGGAGCTGCTCATGCCCGGAGCCCATTTCTTCGGGCTGTTACTGCTGTGGCTGACGTTGCCGGTGCAAGTGGTGCGCTGGCGGTTAGCGAAGCGTGCGGGCGGATTCGGATTTCCCAGGCCCGTCGCTCATCGGCTGGCTGGCGGTAGCTTGCGCGGCGGCGTTTGTGCCGGTGGTCGGGTGGGCCGCGATTTCCCGGGTCGGGCGACTCCTGGTTCGAGCGAGTTCTCCAAATGGCCGTGGCAGTTTTGGGCGGCCACTGCCCTTGCCTGCTTGCCGATGCTGTGGGTGTTAGGATCGATCTCGTTCGCCATGTTAGGAAGGGCGGACCGCCATCTCTACCGGGCGACTTCGGCGTTGGTCATGGTGAAAGTCTTTGCCGCGGCCATGCTCTTCATCGCGCTGGCATCGATCGGCTTCAAAGCCTCCGAGCGCTACTGGTTCAAGCAGGACTGGATGACGAAGTTCGACGTCGCCGGCCCCGGCTGGAGCGCCTTCGAGTCGAAAGTGGCCGCCCAGATGCGGAAAGAGCTAAGAGAGACGCTGGGATATGATCCATAAACTCAATCATCCCCGCGGCGCTTCTGGAACGGCGCGCTTTCGACGATGCCTTGGATGAGCTCGCGGAGTTTGCCGTCGTTTTTCTCCAGCCGCTCGGTGAGCTGGTCGATGGTGGTGGAGTCGTAGTATTCCACCCCGCGGCCGATGGCGTAGGTGAGCAGTTTTTCCGATAGACAGCGGTAGAAATCCTTTTTGCGGCCGGTGGCGAGGATTTCCTTGAGCGCGGCGACGTTCGAGAACTTCTCGCCGGTGAGCAGCTTGCCCGCGGAGTCGATCGCCTTGCCGTGCTCTTCGGTGCGGAACTGGCCGAGCGCGTTGAAATTCTCCAGCCCAAGGCCGATGGGATCCATGCGGGAGTGGCAGCCGCGGCAGTCGGGGTTCTTGCGGTGGATCTCCATCATCTCGCGCATCGTGGGGTTCTTGTTAGCATCGCCGGCGGCGTCTTCGAGCTTCGGCACGTCCGGCGGGGCGGGTGGGGCGGGGGTGCCTAGCAGGTTGTCGAGCACGTAGAGCCCGCGTTTCACCGGGGAGGTGCGGCTGGCGTTGGAGGTGACCAGCAGGAAGGAACCCTGCGTGAGAAGGCCGCCGCGCTCGGGGTGCTCGGTGAGGTCCACGGGCTGGAAGTCCTCGCCGGTGACGCTGTCGATGCCGTAGAATTTCGCGAGCCGCTCGTTGAGGAAACTGTATCTGGCGGAAATGAGCTCTTCGGCCGGCCGGTCCTTGCGGAGGATGAAGTCGAAGAGCATTTCCGTCTCGCGCTGCATGTCGGAGCGGAGCCGGGGATCAAAGGTTTTCGCAGCCTCGCGGTTGGTCTCGGTGCCGAGAATCGACTTCGCGCTGATGGCCACGGTCTCGACGTCGCGGGCGCGCAGCCACTGGCCGATGAAATTCTTCACCATCCGCTCGGAACGCGGGTCCTTAAGCATCCGGTCCACCTGCGGGCGGAGGTTTTCGCGGAGTTTGTTGTTGAACGCCATGCTCAGCAACTCGTCGTCCGGGACCGAACCCCACAGGAAAAAGGACAGCCGTGAGGCAAGCGAGTATTCGTCGAGCGGCACGATTTTGGCCGGATTGTTAGGCTCGGGCTGGATCTCCGCGCGGAACAGGAAGCGCGGCGAGGCGAGGCAGGTGGCGATGGCCTGCTTGATGCCGTCCTGGAAGGATTTTCCCGGCTCCTTGGAAACTTCGCGGACGATCGCGACCAGGCGGTTGATCGTTAGATCGTCGAGTGGCCGGCGGAAGGCGCGACTCACGAAACTGCGCATGATTTTCCGGGCGTATTGGTCCTTGCCGGATTCGGTTTCCGGTGCGGGTCCGTCCACGAAGATCATGCGGTAGCCTTTGGCGAATTCCTTCTGCTCCCCGCCGAGCGGGCCTTGCACGATGATGCGTTGGATTTTCAGGAAAAGTTCTTCCTCCGCCGGCAACGGGCGGCGTTTCGGCGTGAGTTGGACTTGGAAATTCTGTTTGCCCTTTTTCAACGCGACCTTGCCCGTTAGCTTGATGACCCGCCGCTGGTCCCAGCCGAGTGTGGCTTCGCCGACCTTCTGCCCGCCGGCGGTCACTTCCATCTGCGCCTCGTCGGTGGTGGCCTCGGTGGCACCGTGGATGGAATACTCGACATCGATCTGATAGTCGCCGTCCCACTGGATTTCCTGGTCGACCCGGACCTGCTGTGGCTTTGCGAACGGGATCCAGCCGCCGTTGGTTTTCGGATCGCCGGTGGCGATGAATTTCCTGCCCTCGATTTCCACCCGCGGCACCTGCGCGGCGGCTCCGTCCGGCAGGGCGAGCGCCACCACTTCGTCGGCGGCGGCCATGTATTTCTCCATCAGCAGCGGCGACATCGAGAGCACGGAGCCGATGTTGTCGAAGCCGTAGCCGGTGTCGTCCGGTGGGAACGCCTCCTGCGTGTCGAACTCAACGCCTAGCAGGTCGTAGACCGCGTTCTGATATTCCGTGCGGTTCAGGCGGCGGATGGTGACGCGGCCGGGATCCGGGTTCGCGGGGTCGAGCTGGAAGACTTCCTTTTCGATCCAATTGAGGAGCTTGAAGGTTTCAGCAGGCGTCGGTTGGTCCTCGTCGGACGGCGGCATCACCTGGCTGCGGAGGTTGTGCCAGACCGGCAGCCAGTGTTTGCGGTCCTTGAGGTGGGCGGGCAGGTCCTTGAACTCGTCCATGACGAAATCCCCCTTGGAATCGCCCTCCGCGTGGCAGCTGAAACAATACTTCTCCAGCAGCGGGACGATTTCCTTCTTGTAACTCTCCGCGGAATCGGCGGCGGCTTGGGCGAGGCCGAAGAGGCCTGCGGTGGCGAGGAGCGGGAGGAATTTCACGGGAGATGCTGGAGTGTGTATTTGGATGAAGAGCAGGCAGGAATGCCTGTGTCACTGGGCGGTGGGGTAGCCTTGCCAGAGCCATTCGAGTGCGCCGGGCAGGGTTTGGCGGGTGACCTTGCCGTCGGTGTGGCCGGCGTTTTTCGCGAAGACGTAGCGGTATTCGTAGCCCTTCGCCTTGAGCTCGGCGGCCATGCGCTCGTTGGCCATCACCCAGTTGTGGAGCGATGCCTCGTCGCGGTTCCAGCCGTTGTCCTTCTCGCTGACGTGGAGCCAGACGCGGATAGGTTTTTTGGGGGATTTTTTGATGAGGTTTTTGTGGTATTCCCACGCGCCGTCGGGGTTCTGGCGGTCTTCGGGAAATTGCTGGTCCACGAAGGTGCCGGAGTAGGTGAGCACTTTCCGATAGAGTTCCGGGTGGAACCACGCCATGGTGAACGCCGCCGCGCCGCCGGAGCTGCCGCCCATCGTCGCGCGGCCTTCGGGATCCTTGGTGAACTTGATGTCGTAATCCTTGCTGATTTTCGGCAGGACCTCGCTCTCGATGAATTTCGAGTAAGTGTCGTCCACGGCGTCGTACTCGAGGCCGCGCTGGCTGCCGAGCGAATCGCCGCCGCCGGAATTGATCATCACGGCGACCATCACCGGCACGCGCTTTTCCGCGATCAGGTTGTCGAGCACCTTCGGCAGCAGGCCCCGGTAACCGAGCCCGTCCTGGGCGACGATGAACGCCACTTCCTCGCCGGCCTTGTATTGCGCCGGGATGTAGACCGCGACCTTCCGCTGATAGGGGACCTTGCCTTTTTTGTCCTTGGCGATGCCCTTGTAGATCCTGCTGTCCTTGGAATCCATGGTGAACTCGACGATCTTCCCCTTCGGCACGCCGGGTTTTTCCTGCGTTTCCGGTGCGTCGGCATAATCCGGGCCGATGGTGAACTCCGACTCCTCCGCCACGCAAAGCGAGGACACGAGGACGGAGCAGGCGAAATGGAGCAGGAACTTCATGGTTGGATTCGGGGCAGACCGGAATACTCGGATGAGTCGCGCGCTTTGTCATCCGGGCAAGTGTTTTCGCGGAAAAATCCGTCTGGCGGGCCAGACGATTTTGGGATTGCCGGGCCTTGTGTCCGGCTTGCTAAAGTCATGGGGTGATCGAAGAAAACAGGAGTCGCCCGTGGTTGCCGTTTCTTTGGATCATCGTGGCGAGCGCGCTGGCGCATCTGTGGTGCCTCGGCTCGCAGTTCTACATGGACGATTTCCCGCAGATCCGGGACAGCGCGGTGGTGAGGAGCGGGGATCTCGCCGGGACCGGATGGTTGTTCTGGACGACGCTGTGGTATCACCTCCAGTTCCGGATTTTCGGCATGTCCGCGGTCGGATTTCACGCGGTGAACTGGCTGCTGCACACGGCGACGGCCTGCGTGTTGTTCGGCTTCGGGCGGGATTTCGTGCGCGACAAGTGGCCGGCGGGAGTGGCGCTTTTCGGGGCGCTGTTGTTCGCGGTGCATCCGCTGGCGAGTGAAATCCCGAACTACGCGCGCACCCAGGATCTGGCGTGGGTGACGCTTTTTTCCCTGCTGGCGGCGTGGGCGATGCTGGGATTCCTGCGCGACGGCGGTTGGTGGAAAGCGGCGGCCTGCGTGGTCTTCATGCTCGGCGCGACGTTTTCGAAAGGCCCGGGATTGCTCCACGCCGTGATCGCGGTCGGCGCGGTGAAACTGGCGTTTCTCCAACCGAAACACGTGCGGATTTTCCGCCAATACCCGTGGCAAAGCGCCGGAGCCATCGTTTTCCTGCTCGCCGCCTTCTGGGTGGTGGGCGACATGAGCACGCGGCTGGAAATGATGAAGATCGCGCCGGAATCCCGCTTCGTCGGCCATGCCTACACGCTGTCGCGGGTGTTCTGGGAATTCGCGTGGCGCAGCGTGATCCCGGTGGCGCTGAGTTCGGATCACGAAATCACCGAAACGCTCATCCCGCCGGGCGCATCGTATTTGAACATCCAGGACAAGACCGCCGTGCTCGCGGCGGCGGGATTTCTCGCCCTCGCAGTTTTCAGCGTGGTGCTCGCCTGGCGGAAAACGACGCGGTTGTTCGGCGTCTGCCTGTTTGTCTATGTGGCGACGATCCTGTTCCGGGTGTTCTATCCGATCCCGGAGTTCATGCCCGAGTACCGGATCTATCCGGGCCTGCCGTGGTTCTGCCTCGGCGCGGCCATCCTGCTCGCGGCGGTGTGGAAATCGCTCTTCGAAACGCTCTCGCCGCGCGTCCCGGCGGTCATCCTGCTCGCCGTTTTCGCCGCGCTCTCCGCCAAGCGCTCCTTCGTCTGGCACGACGTCCACCGGCTCGCGGGCGATGTCCTCAAACGCTACCCGGCCCGCGCCCGCGCGCTTTGGGAAATGCACGACCGCGATGTGGACGCGCAGAACTGGCAGGCCATCATCGACCGCCAGCGCACCGTCTGGCCGGAGGTCGAGCGGCAGTTCGTCACCCGCAACCAAAGCCTCGCCCCGCGCCGCGAAATCCCGAGCGGCGACTTCGTGCTCGCGATGGTGGGGATCTTCAGCAACTACGCCCGCGCCGTCGCCCACGTGGAAAGCCCGGCGGCGGGACTCCGCGTGATGGCCCAACTCGAAGCGCACATGAAGCGGATGCAAATGACGCCGGAGAACAAGCCGCTCGAATGGAGTTATTTCTATCAAGCCAAGGTCGCGATCCTCGAAATGACCGGAAACCATCAAGCCGCCATCGACCTGCTGCGCGGCCTGGACGACAAATCCGGAGCGTGGAAATCCGAGATCGAGCGCCTCGAAAAGAAACTCACCAAGCCCCAAGGAGCGGCGGACTCCGATCCGCCGAAGCCCATGAAGTGACGATGGGGCGAGGCAAGCCGCATTTAATCGGCGACCCATGGGCCACGGCGGATCGGAGTCCGCCGCTCCTTGTTCTTCCGCTTCGCCGGGACTACTCGTGAGTGGGAGGATTTTCACAGAACCCCCGGGCGCGAAGGCCTTGTTTCAACATACGCCCGTCGGACAACTTGGTGGCATCGGTCAATACTGGAACACCATTCGCCAAGGGTTAGAGCAGACTGGTTGTGCCAATCCAAATTTGTAGGTTGTTGGAGTCGGCAGCGGAAATCGTAACGAAAATCCACGTTGGAATCTCGGCTCCCAAAGTTGCGTTGGAATTCAAAGGAAACAATGGGTTGCTCCTTCTCATCAAGCAGTTGAAACTGCGGACGTGTTCCCAGATTCGGTTGAACAATAATACTTTGACCAAAGGCGAATCCGGCTCGGCCAATCGGCTAGCCATATCGTGCATTCGATGGTTCCGGGAAGCCTCATGCCCAATACTTCCAGTAGCGACTTGAGTCCGTCGATGGTCATGTCGTTCTTGCAATCACCACGATCCTCTCCGCAACGGGATCATAAGCCACGAAGTCGTCCGCTTCCAGGGCCAGCCGCGTTCGCCGAGCACTTCGCGGAGGTCCATCAAGTGCTGGATCGGGGAAACGTTCGAGATCTGTCGGGATAACTACATCAGGAAAGTTTCGGGAGCGAGCTGTAGTTGAAGACTTGGTGTCTTCGGCAGAGTATCCTTTTGTCGTCTGGGTCCCAGGGGGATCCAGAAGCCTTGAAGGAACTCACGCGAAGACGCATGGTCCACACTTTCCGTTCACTTCTGGGTGCGGCATCCGCGAACGTAGGACCATTCTGCCGATTTCATCGCAGGCCTGCAGATGGAGATCTTCTCACCCACTTGCCGGAGGCGGGCTTCGATTCCAAGAGGTGCCATCGGAGAGCAGTGTGTCTGCGGTACATCGATCTGCCAGGCAAAGCCCGTGCCCGACGACATACCAGTATGCCACTGGACGAATCATCTCATCGGGATGACCGGCTAACGTTGCAGGTTGCCATAAGGTGCTGGTTCGCTCCGTTCGGTGCTTGCCAGCCAGGTTGAGAGCGGAATGACCGAGCCCACCGTCGTGAAGAATGGTGTGCTCCGCTCCCGGAGAAGGTCCATTCACCGCTCGGATCTATCATCTTCGTCGAAGCGGTGGATTTCTTTCCGGATTTACCCAGGAGCCCGATCGAAGCGAAGGCAGGGGCGTTTTTCGGCGCAGGATCTTCAGTTTCTCGGACCGGATCCAATCAATAGTCAGCTTCGGTTGACGGGCTCTGCTCGCAGAATCCCGACAGGTCTTCGACTCGCCATTGTTCCGCCATCTCACCGTGAACCACCAACAACCGCTGCGATTGATTCCAAATCACCCAGCCGTTTTCCAACAGAACCTTTTTCTCACGGAACACCCCGGTGAGATCATGCAACACATCACCCGCCGCCACGAAGGGCGTGGAAGCCGGAGCCTCTTTCAACAGCGGGCACTCCGCCACGGGAGTGGAAATCACCGGTTCAGCCGCGAACCGGTAGGCCATGGTTTCCGCCCCGTGGCAGATCTCCATGAGAATCACGGCGAGGGAAATCCAGCGCAGTTTCCGATTCATGGCCGATTCTTCGCAGAAACGACGGAGGCCCGCAAGTGAAAGGGTGCGGACGAAGATGATGGCAGTCGGGAGCGAAATCCGGCTGAGACAGCCGGGACACGCTGGGCTAGAACCGCTGCTTGTCGAGCAGCCGGATGAGGATCGCGATGTTCTCGCGGGCGGCGCTCTTGGTGGCTTCGCGCACTCTCACCAGGTCGGGCATCACTTCGTGCATCGGAGCCTCGTAGCTCGACCGGATCAACTTCCGCCAGACCACCAGGCTGCGTCGGCGCAGCGCGTAGCGGACTTCCATGTCCACGCGCAGTTTTTCACCCACCCGCGCATGATTGATGGAGGTAATGAACGCCTCCACCCGGAAACCGCCGCTGCCGACGCTGGTGAACTTGCCGCTCCTCACCAACGACAATTCCAGCGCCTGCCTGAAATCCTCGTTCTCGATGTTAGGAAGCACTCCGTCCCGCGCGGTGCCGTTGATCACCGCTGCTTGGACCGGTTGTCCGGTGCGGTGTGTGGCAACTGTCTGGCGTGGCACCATCGCGCGGACGTTGGCGTTTCCGGAGCAACCCGCTAGAAAACACGCGCTCATGCCGATGGCTCCAACGACCGCGGACTGGATGGAAATTCTCATGGGTTCCGGGTGGCTCGGCGCTTATGCCAGGTTCGTGAATACCGCCTGCACGTCGTCGTCGTCCTCGATCTTGTCGAGCAGCGCTTCGACTTCCTCCATCTGCTCCTCGGTCAGCTCGACCGGCTGGGTGGGCAGGCGCTGGAGACTGCATTTCGTCGGCACGATCCCCGCCGCCTCGACGGCGTGGCTGAGGCTGGCGAAGGCGCTGAGCTCGCCGATCACCGAAACGACGCCGTCATCCACCGAGAGCTCTTCCAGTCCGGCGTCGATGAGTTCGAGTTCGAGCTCTTCCAAATCACGCCCTTCCGGCACCGGGAACTCGATCACCGACTTGCGGTTGAACATGAAATCCAGCTGCCCGGCATTCACGAGCTGGCCGCCGTTTTTATTGAAGATGATTTTCAGGTTGCCGACGGTGCGGTTGGAATTGTCCGTCGCGCACTCGACGACGAACAACGACCCGTGCGGCCCCTTGCCCTCGTAGGTGACTTCCGTGATGTCCGCAGCGTCCTTGCCAGCAGCGCGTTTGATGGCGTTCTCGATGTTTTCCTTCGAAAGGTTCTGCGCCTTCGCGTTGTTGATGGCGACCCGCAGCGTGGCGTTGGATTCCGGGTCCGGGCCGCCGCTTTTGGCGGCCATGGTGATGGATTTGGCGAGCTTCGGAAACACCTTGGACATCGTGGCCCATCGCGATTCCTTCGCCCGGCGGCGGCATTCAAAGTGTCTTCCCATGGTTTTTAAAAGGTTGCGGGTGACCGGCGGATCCACCGGTGGGCGGCGATTAGAGCAGTCCGGACGGGAGATGCAAGTGAAGTCAGGAGGCGGATTCTCAAAGCACCGGCCCAAGCATTGCGACTGTGTTGTTGAGCAGCCTGCGCCGGACCGGCCAAGCGGCGACGTCCCCGGCAGTCACCGGAAGCGAGGTTTTCAGGAAAAATTCCTGCCGCCCGCGCAGGGCGGCGGTCAGGGCGGGGTCGCAGAACAGGATGTTGTTCTCGTAGTTCAAATCGAAACTCCGGCGGTCCATGTTCGCCGATCCGATGAGCGTCACCTCGCCGTCCAGCGTCAGCGTCTTGGCGTGCAGCAGGCCGCCTTCGTATTCGAAAATCCTAACACCGGCGGCCAGCAGCTCGCTGTAATAACTCCGGCTCGCCGCGCCGACGATCCATGAATCGTTGCGGGCCGGGAAGATGATCGTCGTCACCACACCGCGGCGGGCGCTGGCACAAAGGGCCGCCTGCATCGATTCGTCCGGCACGTAATACGGCGTGGTGATGAACAGCTCGCGGCGGGCGGCGTACATCAGCGTTTCGAAAACCTCGGGCATCGCGGAGTGGCGCACGGTGGGGCCGGTGCCGATGACCTGGGCGGTGAGGCCGGGTTCGCAAGGCGGCAGCGCTTCCCTCAGAAATGACGTTAGATCCTCATCCACCTCGGCCATCCAGTCGCTGGCGAAGAGGTGCTGGTTCTGGCGGGCGATGGGTCCGGTGAAGCGGACCATCACGTCCACCCACGGCGCGAACTTCGCTTTCACGAGGAATTCCGGGTCGGCGCAATTCTGACTGCCGCAGTAAGTGATCCAATTGTCGATCACCACGATCTTGCGGTGGTTGCGCAAATCGACGCGGCCCAGCAGCGAGCGCAGGATCGGGATGCCGGTCGGCAGGGCGACGGCGAGACGCACTCCCGCCGCTTTCATCGACTTCCAGTGCTCCGACTCGATGAGCGTGCGCGATCCAAGCCCGTCGGCCATGGCGCGGCAAGTGACATTTCTAGCAGCGGCTCGTTTCAAGGCTTCCACCATTTTCAGTCCGTTGTGGTCTGGCAGCCAGATGTAGAACGTGAGATGCACGGTCGAGGTCGCGGCGTCGATGTCGGCGATGATGGATTCGATGGTGGCGTTGGAATCCGGCAGCAGCGCGGCCTGGTTTCCACCGACCGGCTCGAAGCCGTTCACCGAGTGGCCCACGCGGAAAAGCGGCGAGTGGATTTCCGGAATCTCCGGCAGGGCGTGCCCGTCCCGCATGCCCGGCGCGTCTGCCACGTCGGGTAGCCGGTCCAGCACCGCGCGCACCCGCTCGCGCCGCTTGCGGCCGATGTTGGTCTCGCCTAGCAGGATATAACCGATGATCCCGACGACCGGCAGGATCACGATGACCACCACCCACGCGACTCGCGAAGCGGGCTCCCGGTGCGGCCGCAGGATGGCCCTCGCGACGAACGTGAGGTGAAACAGCAGCAGCACTGCGGTGGTCAGGCCGGCGAGTATCTCGTTGGGAATCATCGCTAGCAGCTTAGCCGGCGACTTCGATGGCGACCTTCCGCGCCTTGAGCGCCTCGACGATGGCAGCCTCCGCCTGGAGCAGGGCGTAGGCCGCGACGAGGATGGCGTCCACCGCTTGTTGTTCGGTTTCGTCCGCGTGTTTTTCGAGTTTGCCGATTTCCCGATCGGTTTTCCAATCCTCGTATTTGGAAATCGCCTGGGAGGTGGATTCCTCGATGAACTTCTTGATGCGCTGGCCGGCGTGTTCCGCCTGTTCGCGCTTGGCTTCGCATTCCGCGAGCGTTTCCTTGAGTCCGGATTCCAGGGTCGCCACGCCGGTTTCGGATGAAGTCTTCAGGTGACCCACCGCCTTGGCCAGGCTGGCTTCGGCGGATTGGATCTCTCCTTCGAGCGTTTTGCGGAATTGTTCGAGTCGTTCGTGCATGGCGTTGATGTTGGTTGGGTGTTAGCGCCGCGCTTCATCCGCGGCGGATCTTCGAGCCTTCGAAGAGGATCATCATCCGGTAGACCTTCTTTTCCCGGGTCTCGATCTTGCCGGTGGCGAGGTCGAAGCGCTCGGGGACTTCCTGGCGGTGGATGTCCACGCTGGCCCGGAATCCGCGCTCGGAGAAGATGTCGATGAGGATCGTGATCGCCACCGGGTCGGTGAAGAGTTTTTCTTCGGTATTGATCATCGCCCGGCCGCTGACGGCGTAGCGCTTGATGATGGGCATCATTTTCGACTGGATGAAATCGACGACCGACTTGAGCAGCTGCGGATGCTCGACCTGATAGCCGTCCAGCCGGTTGACGAGTTCCTGGCGGGCCTCGCGGACGATCTCGTCCGCCAGCGGGATGTGGCGGAGGGTGTCGTAGGTGCGGGGATCGAGCTCCAGCGAACTCTGATAGGCGAGTTCGCGGATGATGTTCTGCTGGACCACCTCGATCGGCGCCTGGGCGTTGATGAAATGATAGTGGAAGATCTGTTTGAGCGAGACGAGCGCGTCGTAGGTCTTTTCCTTGAAGGTGCGGTAGCGGTTGCGGGCGAGTTCGGGATCGAAGTCGGTATTTCGTTCTTCCTCGAGCTCGCCGACGCCGGATTGACGGACTTCGGCATTGCGGACGAGGGTTTCCCGGCCGCGCTTGAGCTGGCGGTTGATGCTTTCCGCCTCATCGACGAAGAGCACCATGATGTGGAACGTCGGCTGCCGGAAGCGGTGTGCCTGCGGGGTGTTGGAATACTCCCGGCGCAGCGAAATCATCTCGTCGTAGAACATTTTGAGGCACTCGACCTGCACGGTGGTGCGGGGAAATCCATCGAGCACGGCGCTGTCGCGGAATTTCGATTTCAGTAACTCGCGGAGCAGCAGCCGGAGGACTTCCTCGTCGCCGACCATGCCGCCGCCGGCCTTGATTTTCCGCGCTTCCGGAGAGTCCAGCAGCTCGCTGATGACGATGGGTGGCGAGGAAATCCCGCGGATCTTGCGGATGAACGAGGTGTTCGTCCCCTTGCCGGAACCGGGCGCGCCGCCGAGCAGGATGAGTTCCTTGGGGAAATGGAGGTTTTTCCGGCCGACGTCCTGTTCCAGGTCATCCCACACTCGTTTGAAAATCAGTTGGGCGTCCTTGATTTCAAGGTCGGGAGAGGCGGGTGGAGGACTTGGTTTCACGGCGGGAGAAATTAGACAGCATAGCCCGGCGGCGGTCCAGAGCATCGCGCAAGAATCTCGCAGCGGGCTCATGGTCTCCCCAATGCGGCGGCCAGCGGCGAGGGCGAGAGCTCGTCGGCAGCCGCGTTTCGCAGCGAGGAAACCGTTGCTGCCGGATCGAGCCGGTTGAGCGGCAGCATCGCGTAGCCCGCGCCGATGTCGACGCCGTCGCTGGTGCGCATTTCGAAATGCAGGTGCGCCGGATAGTAACCGTTTGCCGTGCCGACGGTGCCGACTTTACCGCCGCGGGGGACGAGTGCGCCGGGTGCGACATCGATGCGGTTCAAGTGCGCATACATCGAGTGCAGCGGCCGCCCATCCGGCGCGGTGTGGGCGATGACGACGAGTTTTCCCCATCCGGGCGAGGGTTCGCCGGCATAGAGCACCAGCCCGTCCGCGGTGGAGAAGATCGGGTCGCCGAGGTCGGTATTCATGCCGCCGATTCCGTTGAGATCGTCGCCGGTGTGGTGGCCGCCGCGTTTTTGGTTCATTTCCCAGAATTTCTGGGCGTTGTAGATGAGCGCGCCGTGTTCGGTTCCCAGCGGCGGGTCAAACCGCAGCGCGCGGGGGATTTGGGCCGTTTGCCAGGCGGAGAGGAAATGGAAACGATGGTCCGGGTCGCCGGTTTCCGGCATCGAGAGCGGGGTATCCGCGTCGATCTCCGCGGGCGGGCGATTCAGGTAGAACGCCGCAGCCCCCGCCACCGCGGCGAGGACGATGAGGAATAGAAGATTCGCCGGGCGGACGCGCATGCCGGGGATACTCGAAAACCGCCGGGAAACATTCAAGATTCGCGTTTCCGCAAGATCCCTCGGAATGATCTTTAAATCTAGCAATAAACCCCGGAGAATCCCCGCCATGGAGACCCATGATGAACTTCAGCGACTCGCCGAAGCGCACTCCGCATCGCCGGAAGCCCTCGCTGAAGCGGAAAACTCGCTGGCACGCGCCGACCAACATCCTCGCCGCGACTATTGGCGGATCGCGCTCTACCTGACGACGCTGCTGGTGTCCCTGCCGGTGCTGGTTCACTCGGTCGGGCAGGTGGGACAATTCGCCGGGACCAACCATTTTTCTCCGACGGATGTCCGGCGCGAACTTCCCTTCATCCATCCCACGGCTCATTTCACGGCCGCTCAGAAGCTGCTTCTCTTCGGTGATGAACAGGCGACCAACGATGCCGAACGATGGAAGGCGCTTTGGCGGAGTGATCCGGAGAATCCATCCTACTTCATGGAATATGCGGCCGCCTACTTCCGCGTTCGCCAGACGCTCTCACCGGAAATCCTCGAAACGGCCGCCCGCATCGACCCGGACAACGCCTGGTATTCCGCCATCGTCGCATCGGCCATGGCGAAGAAGGCGGTAAAGAAAAACACCCCCGGCTACGACGCCCGTAAACGAGGTGAAAAGACCACCTACACGGTGATCGACGAAAAGCAGTTCGCCAGCGCACTCGGGCTTTTCCACGAGGCGGCCCGCAAACCGCGGCTCTCGCCAAACCAGTTGGAACTTCAGAAACAGCGAATCGCACTGCTTCCCGAGCGCACGGATTTTGTCAGCCAGTTTCCCCGCCAGGTTTTCGCGGCTTCCCAGAACTGCCCGCTCATCGACCTCCGTTCGCTGGTCGATGCGATTTCCGTGCAAGCCGGACGCTATGCGGAGCGCAAGGATGTCGCCGGATTCCAACAATTGGTGGCGGACTGGAGATGGCTCGTCCGGGCAACTGCCAAGGATGGAGTCTCGTTGCTGGATGTGATGGTGGCGAAGGCGTTTTTCACGATGCCTCTCAGTGCCTTCAGCGAGGCGGCGAAGTCGCTCGGGCTTGATGAGGATGGGGAAAAATTCGCCCGCCTCCATCAGCAGAACGAGGAGCGCCGTGAAGGAGTGCGTCGCGATCCCCAACGCCGCGCCGTCACCCATCTCGTTGGGCAAAAGGCGTCGATCATGACCGGGCTCACCCTGACGGTGGCAGACTAACCAAGTCGATTTCCCGCCGCCCATCACCGAAGCGGATTTACTGCCGGGACGCTTTGCCGACCATGCGGTGTTCGGTCGGGCGCATGCCTTGGCGTCGTGGGCGATCCTCGGTATCTGCGCCGGACTCGCGGCGCTCAGCCGCCTGCGTGGGGACCAGGCCGTGATCCGGCTTTCCAAGCGCCTTCAGGATCTTTTCCGCCGGGGTGATTGGCTGTGGATCGGGGTGGGCGGCATCGTGATCCCGTTGCTGTGGTTTCTCTCCATCAGCCGCTTCACCCCGCTGTCGGCCCGCGAATGGGGCATGAAACCTTCGGGATTTCTACTGCCCGCCCTGCAAATGGGCTCGCTCACGGTCCTGATGCTGGTGTCGTCCGCCGTGATCGCATCGGGTCGCCTCGCCAAGCGCGCCGGACTTCTCGGGCTAAATCCCCGCCTGCCGTGGCTCGGTGGGGTGGCCGTGATCTCGGCGGCGCTGGCGATTCCGGTGGTCGGGGCGATGCCGGTGATTCGCAGTAACGGGCTGTTTTACACCGGCTGCACGTTGTCCGGCGCGGCACTGCTCTGGCTGGTCTGGGGGTTCCTCTGCCACGCCCTCGGCAAGCCGGCGGGCGGATCACTCCGTCGTGCCACGCTGGCGCGGATGATGATCCCGGCGTGGGTTTTCGGGATGTTGGTGTTTGCCCTGCTGGTGCCCTTCCATTATGCGGAGGAACGGCGCTGGATCCAACAGGACCGCTTGCTGGAAATCACTGCCGAGTCGCCCGCCATGACTCGCTACGAACGGGAGCTCACCGCGGTGCTCCGCAAAGAGTTGATGGAAAAGCTGGATTAGGGCGAATTAAGGCCGGGATTCACTCCGGTTGGGTGAACTCCGCCTTTCCATCTTTGACAATCCCACGCCGTCGCGACAGTTTCCCGGCGAACACCTCCTCAAATCAATCTTATGGCCTACGATCTCATTGTCATCGGTGGCGGCCCTGCCGGCTACGTCGCCGCCATCCGCGCTTCCCAACTTGGAAAAAAAGTCGCCTGTGTCGAAGCGGATCGCGCCGGGGGCACCTGCCTCAACTGGGGCTGCCTTCCCACCAAGGCGCTCCTGAAAAACGCCGAACTCTATCACACGCTCGCCCACCGCGCTGCTGAGTTCGGTTTCAAGATCGAAGGTTTCAGCTACGACTGGAATACGGTCATCGGCCGCTCCCGCAAGGTTTCCGACCGCCTCGCCGGCGGCATCGAGTTCCTGTTCAAGAAGAACAAGGTCGACTACATCCGCGGCATTCGGCTCCATCGAAGGCACCGGCAAGGTCGGCGTCGATCGGCAACGACGGCAGCCGCACGCTTTACGAAACCAAGGACATCCTCGTCGCTACCGGCTGCAAATCCCGCGGCCTGCCGAACCTCCCGTTCAACGGCACCAGCGTCATCGGCTCCAAGGAAGCGATGATCCTCGCCGAGCAGCCTAAGGAAATGATCATCATCGGCGCGGGCGCGATCGGTGTCGAGTTCGCTTACATTTACAATGCGTTCGGCACCAAGGTGACGCTCGTCGAGATGGCCCCGCGCATCCTCCCGGTCGAGGACGATGAAGTCGGCGACGCGCTGGAGAAATCCCTCATCAAACAAGGCATCCGCGTCCTCACCAACACCAAGATCACCCATGCGGTGGACAACGGCACCTCCGTCTCCCTCACCGTCGAAGGCCCCAAGGAAAACGGCACCATCACCGCTCCGATCTGCCTCGTCGCCATCGGCATCCAGCCGGTGCTTCCCGGCGGCCTGCCCATGGAACTCGATCGCGGCTACATCAAGGTCGGCGACCGTTATGAGACCTCCATCCCCGGCGTCTATGCCGCAGGCGACATCACCGGCCCGCCGTGGCTCGCCCACGTCGCTTCCTTCGAAGCCGTGCAATGCATCGAAGGCCTCTACGTGGAAGGCCACAAGCCGCGCAAGGTCGTTAATTTCCCAGGCTGCACCTACTGCCATCCACAGGTCGCTTCTGTTGGAAAAACCGAGCGCGCCCTCAAGGAAGCCGGCATCGAGTATGTCGTCGGGAAAATCCCGTTCGTCGCCATCGGCAAGGCCATCGCCTCCGGTGAGCCGGATGGATTCGCGAAACTGCTCTACGGCAAGGAACACGGCGAGCTGCTAGGCGCGCACATCATCGGTGATAACGCCACCGAGCTCATCGCCGAAATGGGCCTCGCGCTCGACCAGGAACTCACCAGCGAAGAGATCCACGCCACCATCCACGCGCACCCGACGATGAGCGAAGTCATCCACGAAGCGACCCTCGCCGCGGAAGGCCACGCGATTCATTTCTAATCAAGCGTGACACAGGCATTACTGCCTGTTCTTCAAATGCCCTCCCGGAAACATCTGGCGAGGGCGTTTTGTTTGTCAGCGGATTCTCACATCTCCCACAATTTCCTCAACGGCACCGCCGGATGCCGTGACCCGCCGATGGGTAGCACATCCCAGCCGTCGTAAAGCACGCAGCCGCCTTGGAAATCCTTGCCGCATTGGTCTGCCAGCCGGTCCAGGCCGCGGCCGTCCTTCGCGTTCAACGAGCGGCTCGCCTTGACCTCGATGCCCCACACTTTTTCTCCCCGGGTGATCACCAGATCCACCTCCACCTGGTCCTTGTCACGGTAGTGCCAGAACCTCAGGTCCTGATCCGTCCACGCCGCCTGGGCGATGACCTGTTGGACCACGAAGGTTTCCAACAGATGGCCCATCCGGTCGCGCCGGCCCAGCCAGTCTCCAGCGGATAGATCCGAAAGCGTCGCCGCCAGTCCGCTGTCCACGAGATGGATCTTCGGCGTTTTGATCAACCGCTTCGCCGGATGCCGGTGCCAGCTTGGCAGCGAGCGGATGAGAAACAGCCGCTCAAGAATTGCCAGATAGTGATCCACCGTCCCGCGATGCAGGCCGAGTTCCTTCGAGAGGCTCAGCACGTTCAGCAACGAACCGGTGCGCAACGACAGCATTTCCAACAACCTCCCGACTTCCCGGGCATCCTTCACCTGCGCAATGTCCCGCACGTCCCGATCGATGATCGATTTCAAATACTGCCGGTGCCACTGCCGCGCCCGTTCCGGCGAACGGGTGAGCGGTTCGGGGTAACCACCCGACACCACGCGATGCGGAAGATCCGGCGAGAAATCCTCACCTTCACCGACCATCGGCGAATTGCGGAGGCTGCCATCGAGGAACTGGCGGAGAAAATCCCCGGCATTCCGCTGTTTTTCCGACTCGGTCAGCGGCTGCAACGGAATCACTTCCATCCGGCCCGCCAACGACTCGCTGACACCGGGAAGCAGCAGCAGATTCGCCGATCCCGTCAGCAGGAAACGCCCCGGCCGCCGGTCCCGGTCCACCGCACGCTTGATGGCCGTCAGCAAAGCCGGCACTCGCTGGACCTCATCCAAGATCACCCGCGCGGGCAGTCGCGCCACGAATCCATCCGGATCTTCGCTCGCCGCGCGGAAATAGCCGTCCTCATCCAGCGAGATGTAGCCACACTCCTTCTCCAGCGACATTGCCAAAGTTGTCTTCCCACACTGCCTGGGCCCGAGCAGGCAGACCACCGGCGTATCCAGCATCGCCTCTCGCAAGGCACTTGCGAGGGATCGGGGGTAGATGATCGCGCTGTCGTCCATTTGTCGGTCAGGATAGCGTCCAATTGTCGGTTGTAAAGCCGTCTAATTGTACACTGGATACCCGTCCAATTGTCGGTTGGTAACGCAACCTATTTATTTTTAGGAAAATAAGATTCCGTCCACAAATCGGCTCACCTGCTCAGGGCATTTGCCATGTTTCGGACAAATCACGATCAGCCGCCTGCTCAATTCCACGGGCGGCGTGATCACGCGAACGAGCGCTTTCCTTCGAAAAGTTCCGTAGCACCGGCGCGGAATCCATGCCGCCCCCATGCCCATGGAGACGAATTGCACCATCAGATCGAAGCTTTCCACCTCCATGACCGGTTGTAGTTTCATTCGGTTTTCACCCGCCCATTCATCGATCAACTGGCGCGAGCGGGACTTGTCGGGTGGCAGCAACCAGCTCTGCGAATCCGCCCACTTCCTGAACCGTGCAATCGACCCGACAGTCCCTTCGATATCCGTCGTACTCGGGATAATGATCGAAAACTGATCGGTCATTCGATGGGTCACCGTGACATTTTCAGGAAGCGCGGCAGGTGCGGTTAGTATTCCCAGATCAAGCCCGGAGTTACCCACCTTTTTCATCAAGGAAGTGCCATCGAGTTGGGAAACCACGATTCTCACGTCCGGCTGATGTTTCGTCTGGGTATGAAAAATGCCGGTGATGTGAGCGAGCGCCAAATCGTTGGAAATTCCGATCCGGATCTCGCGCCGGGTTCCGAGATAATCCTCCCGAATCCGCCTCATGGCGGCTTCGAGAATGCCGGGAATAGCCTCGGTTTCACGGAGAAGCACGGCACCAGGTTCGGTAATCGTCACCATCCGGGTCGTGCGGTCAAACACCTTGATCCCGAGCCGCGATTCAATCGACTGCACTTGTCTTGTGAGCGCGCTTTGCGAAAGCCCGCACGCTTGCGAGGCGGCGGTAAAACCTCTGAATTTGGCGACCATTCGCAGCAAATGCAGCGAATAGAGATCGATATCCGATTCAGACAGAGGGGTGTTTTTCATGCGCTTGACGCATCAATCTGATCATCGAATGAATTTCACGCAATTCCAAACGGGCGTCAGGATTTGGCCATGGCAGATCGAACCGACAAAAATCCCCTCAACGTTCCCGGCAACTACTACAACGATCTCTCCTGCATCGATTGTGACTTCTGCCGTGAAATCGCTCCTCAATTCTTCACCCGCGACAATGACGAAGGGCTCACCTACGTGTGGAAACAACCGGCCACCCCGGAAGAAATTGCCGTAGCTCAAAAAGCTCTCCTCGGGTGCCCCACGGAGACAATCGGCGACGATGGATGAGCTGGCCGAAGACATTCAACTCCGGGAGACGCGAACGTCCTTTGAAAACGCTTTGTCATCGTATCATCATCCCGCACTCGAAATTCATGCGCGCCTCGAATCTCCTCATCCCCGGAATCTGCATCCTCGCCGCTCCACTGACGTCCGCCCAGACCACCTACCCGGAAACCCGCAAGGACGCGGTCTCCGACGTCTATCACGGCACCGAGGTGAAGGACCCCTACCGCTGGCTGGAGGACGACAATTCCGCCGAGACGAAAGCCTGGGTCTCCGCCCAGAACTCGGTGACGGAGGGATTTCTCAAGACCCTCCCGCAGCGCGCCGAGATCCGCGAGCGGCTGCAAAAACTCTGGAACTACGAGCGGATCGGCCTGCCGGAGGAGGAAGGCGGGAAATGGTTCTTCACCAAAAACTCCGGCCTGCAAAACCAATCGGTGCTCTACGTGGCGGACGCCCTCGACGCCGAGCCCAGAGTTCTGCTTGACCCTAACGAAATGTCGAAGGACGGCACGGTTTCCCTCGCCCGCGAGCAACCGAGCGAGGATGGCAAGCTGCTAGCCTACGCGACCTCCGGCGGCGGCAGCGACTGGATGGAAATCCGCGTGCGGGACATCGCCACCGGCAAGGATCTGGCCGATCACTTGAAGTGGGTGAAATTCAGTGGCATCTCGTGGGCCAAGGACGGCAGCGGTTTCTACTACAGCCGCTACGACGCCCCGAAGGACGGCGCGGCCCTCACCCAGACGAACGAGTTTCAAAAATTCCATTTCCACAAAATCGGCACGCCGCAGGCCGATGACGTGCTCATCTACGAGCGCAAGGACCAGCCGCGATGGGGAATCGGCGGCGGGGTGACCGAGGACGGAGGCTATCTGATTATCAATCTCTCACAGGGCAGCGATCCTAAAAACCGGGTCTTCTACAAATCCCTAACCACGCCGGATGCGGAGGTTGTCGAGCTTCTGCCGGATGCCGATGCCGACTACGGCTTTCTCGGCAACGACGGCCCGGTGTTCTATTTCAAGACCGATCTGGACGCGCCGAGATACCGCGTGATCGCCATCGACACGCGGAATCCCGACCGCAGGAACTGGCAGGAAATCATCCCCCAGGCCGCCGAGCCGCTCGACGAGGTGAGCAAGGCGGGCGGGAAATTCATCGCCACTTACATGAAGGATGCGAAGAGCCGCGTGGTGCGGTTCGACGGCGACGGGAAGAACCCGAAGGAGCTCGCACTGCCGGGCATCGGCACGGTCGGCGGATTCCGCGGCAAGGAGAAGGATATGCGTGTTTTCTACGGTTTCACCAGTTTCACCGATCCGGGCGCGATCTATCAACTCGATCTGACTACCGGTGAAAGCACGCTTTGGAAGAAACCGGATGTCGGCTTCGACGGCGCGGCATTTGTCACCGAGCAGGTGTTTTTCAAAAGCAAGGACGGCACCAAGGTCCCGATGTTCATCGTCCGCCGCAAGGACGCGCCGATGGATGGCTCTAACCGCACCCTGCTCTACGGCTACGGCGGATTCCAGATCAGCATGCTCCCCGCCTTCTCCGTGCAACGTTCGGTCTGGCTGGAACGCGGTGGCATTCTCGCCGTGGTGAACCTCCGGGGCGGTGGCGAGTATGGCGCGGATTGGCACGAAGCCGGAAAGGGCGCGAAAAAACAAAACGTCTTCGACGATTTCATCGCCGCGGCGGAGACATTAATCGAAAAAGGCTATACGAAACCGGCGAATCTCGCGATCCAGGGCGGCAGCAACGGTGGATTGTTAGTCGGAGCTTGCATGACCCAGCGCCCGGAACTTTTCGGAGCGGCGCTGCCGGCGGTCGGCGTGATGGACATGCTGCGTTTCCAGAAATTCACCATCGGCTGGGCGTGGGAAAAGGAATACGGCAGTTCGGACAAGGCGGAGGATTTCCCGCTGTTATTCAGATACTCGCCCTATCACGCGCTCAAACCCGGCACCCGCTATCCCGCCACGCTGGTGAGCACGGCGGACCACGACGACCGGGTGGTCCCCGCGCACAGCTTCAAGTTCGCCGCCCGCCTTCAGGAATGCCAGGCCAAGGACGGCCCGCCGGTGCTCATCCGGGTGGAAACCAGCGCGGGCCACGGTGCCGGCACGTCTCTATCAAAAGTCATCGACCGCACGGCGGACGAGTGGGCGTTTCTGGAAGCGGTGATGCCGGGAGAAAATCCCTGATCGAGCGTCACGGGGTGAAGCGGAATTCTCCTCATGTCCCGCGCACCACGATTTTTTCTGCCTTGAGCCAGCGTCTTAAAACCGCGGGATCCGCCGTGAGGTTTCCCAACATCCGCCAGTTCGAGCGCTGGAGCACTGCGGCTTCCGCCCGGTCCTCATCCACCACACACCACGGCCGCGAACCGGAGGAATGCACGAAGCGGAAACCCTCGCCACCGACGACGAGGAACGCCACGTGCGTGTCCAGCCCGACGATGTAAATGCCACGCTCGCGCTGGTCCACCTCCGTCGCGAAGGCACCATATTCCTTGCCCACGCTGAGTTCACACGACTCCTTCGGCAGGAAACTGCGCAGGATGTTTTCCGAGGGCTGTTGCGCGAGTTGGTAGCGATCCAACTGGAATCCAGCGTCCTTGAGCACCGTCGCCACGAAATAGCCGCAAGCGATTTTCCCCGCACCGGGGCCTTTTGCCGTGCCGTTGAAATCCCACGGAGTGCCCAGCCAGCAGCGCATCATGGCCGGCAGCGCCTGCTCCAGAACCACCCGTGCGTCTGCTTCCACCACCGTGCGCTCGGCGGCGGATTTCGCCTTCCGGTGGCGCGTGGCGAGATCCTTCCGCCAGCGCTCCAAGTCCTTGGCGAGCACGGCGTAGGTCTTGGGATCCGGCTGGAACTTCCGCCGCATTTCAAGCTCCATGCCGCCCGTGGTTACCCGCCACAAGTCCGCCAAGGGCTCGCGCAACCACCAACCCGCGAATCCGCCGATGGCGAGGATCGGGATCAAAAGCAGCCGGCGTCTTCGCATTTCCCGAGATTGGAGCGGATCCGGGGCCGTCACAAGCCCGGTCATCGCAGCTCCACTAACCCACTCAGGTTATGGACAAGGGAACACGGACGGCTATGGTGACTCCCCGTCGGAAATTCCGACACCTCTGTGATTCATGAAAAACCCGATTTTCATCGTCCCCCTGGTCATCGCCGCGAGCCTGCTGTCCGGCGGAATCGCCATGGCTCAGCGCCAGATGGAAAACCTGAACCGCGGCGTGGTCGCCGTGAAAAAAAGCACCACCCAGATCTACGTCAGCTGGCGGCTTTTCGGAAATGATCCCACCGGCGTCGCTTTCAATCTCTACCGCTCCGCAAACAGCGGTGCCGCCACCAAGCTCAATGCCTCGCCACTGACCACCACCACCGACTTCACCGATACCCCGGCGAGCCTCTCCACCACCACCTATTCCTATTTCGTCCGCCCGGTCATCGGCGGCGTGGAGATGGCGGGCTCCGAAACCTCCACCGTCACCGCGACCACCTCCGGATCCAAACAATATCAATCCGTCCCGCTCCGAGCCGACACCGGACCGAACGGCCCCTACGACGTGAAATTCTGTTGGGTCGGCGATCTCGATGGCGACGGCGACTACGACTACGTGGTAGACCGGCTCTCCACACTCGGCGAAAACGAACAGTTCCTCGAAGCCTATACCAACGACGGCACCTTCCTCTGGCGCATGGCCATGGGGCCGAACAGCGTCAACCAATACGCCTACGAACCCGGCTCCTCCGCCATCAGCATCGGCGATACCGACAATGTCACGGTTTATGACATGGATGGCGATGGCCGGGCGGAAGTGCTCGTCCGCACCGCCAATGGCGTGAGCGTCACCAACGCGGTGGGCGCTCAGGTCGCCACTATCACCCACGCGAGCAACACCACTCAGTTTCTCTCGGTGATCGACGGCCTGACCGGTTCCGAACTCGGCCGCGCGACGATGCCTAACGCCTGGTCGGTCCACGGCACGCTCACCAACAAGGCGATGATCGCCTACCTCGACGGCAAGCGCCCGAGCGTCGTCATGTATGGCTATAACCGCGCGGATAGCGGGGCGTTTTACCGGCAGTTCACCGCGTTCGATTTCCGCAATGGCGCTCTCACCCAGCGGTGGACTCTTCCCCAGACATTCCCCGGCTCCGAAGGCCACCAGATCCGCATCGCGGACGTGGACAATGACGGCAAGGATGAAATCTGCGACCTCGGCCATGTCATCGATGACGACGGCACGCAGCTCTTCAATGTCCCGCTGCTCACCCATGGCGACCGCTTTCACATCGCCGACATCGACCCCGACCGCCCGGGCCTGGAGACCTATGCCATCCAGCAATACAATCCGACCAGCCTGGCCACCGCGCTGTTCGACGCCGGCAGCGGGACGATGATCAAGAAGTGGTATTCCAACAGTCCCACCGACGTCGGCCGCGGCATCGCGCTGGATCTCACCGCCGCCCACAAGGGTTACGAAATGTACAGCACCCAGCCCGGCATTTTCAACGCGAAGGGCGCGCGGATCTACACGAACAACCTGTGGGCTCCGGAAGGACTCTGGTGGGATGGCGATCTCGCGCGCGAGTTCATCGACGGCGCGGGTTCGGGAGCGTTGAGCCCGGTGATCAACAAGTTCAATCCGGCTACCGGAGGCGCGGACCGGCTGTGGACTCTTTACAATGACAACGGCGACTACAGCACCCGCCAGGCCTATGGCGGACGGCCCGCCTTCTGGGGGGATATTCTGGGAGATTGGCGCGAGGAACTCGTGCTCGTCGCATCCGACAAGTCCGAGCTCCGCATCTATACCACCGCCATCGCCGCCACCAACCGGCTCTACACCTTGATGCACAATCCGCAGTATCGCTGCCAGGCGACGACCAAGGGATATGTCCAGGCGAGTTATGTGGACTACTATCTCGGCTATAACATGCCATCCGCGGTTCCCCCGCCGGCGATGATTCCGTCCACGCTCACCTGGGCGGCCGGCACGACATGGGATTCCGTCTCTCCGGCGTGGAAAAATGCGGCCGGAGCCACGGCCAGCTACTCGCCCGGGGACAGCGTGCTGTTTGATGTTTCCGGGTCCAACGCCTCATCCATCGCCCTGACCGGCAGCCTGTCGCCCGCCGCCGTCTCGTTTTTCAATCCGCAGGACTACACGCTCGACGGGACAGCCGGAGTTCTAACTGGCGGCATGACTTTCTCCAAATCCGGCGCT
This sequence comes from uncultured Verrucomicrobiae bacterium, assembly GCA_963841745.1. GTDB lineage: Bacteria > Verrucomicrobiota > Verrucomicrobiia > Verrucomicrobiales > Akkermansiaceae > Luteolibacter. The sequence continues at coordinate 126,109 of CAWJDV010000002.1, forward strand.
GGGAAGACGATTCTAACCGGAAGTCATTCGTTCACCGGGACCACCACCATCTGGGACGGCGCGCTGGTGGTGAACGGCCAGCTCTCCTCCAGCCCCGTCACCGTCTGGGGCGGCATCTGGGGCGGCGCGCTCGCGAAGGGTGAAACCGGCGGCCGCCTCGCCGGCTCGGGCACCATTTCAGCCAGCCCGTCTCCCTCCAATACCGCGGCGCGATCACTCCGGGCTCCGGCATGGGAAACGCCGCCACCCTCACCCTCGGCTCCAGCCTGACCGCCGCCGACGGCTCCGTTCTCGCGCTCGATCTATCCGACGATCCCACCGGCATCACCAAGCCGAACGACCGCATCACTGTTTCTGGAAACCTCAATCTATCCGGCAAGGTCGCCATCGACATCAACCCCCTCGAATTCAGCGCTCGGCTCCCGGCACCTACACCCTGCTCACCTACGGCGGGAACCTGACCGGTTCGCTCTCGAATCTCGCCGTCACCGTGCCCGACGGCACGCCATACACCCTGGCCGCCGGCTCGGGCGCCATCACCCTCACCATCCCCGTCACCCGCGCTCCGGGAGCGGTCGTTTGGCGCGGCACGGCTGCCACCTGGGACCTTGCCTCCACCAGCAACTGGCTGCTAGCCGGCGCTCCCTCGGTCTTCGTCTCTGGAGACACCGTCACCTTCGATGACACGGGAGCCGCCAATTCCTCAGTCAGCCTCGCTGTCGCCCTTCCGGTGGCCGGCATGACCGTCAGCTCTTCCGGCAATTATACATTCAGCGGCCCCGGAGCCATCGCGGGCAGCGGCGGCCTGACGAAATCCGGCACCGGCACGCTGACGCTATCCAACACACAACACCTACACCGGTCCCACCACCGTCACCGGCGGCATTCTGGAACTGGACAATCTCGACGACGCAGGCAGCCCCAGCTCGATCGGCGCGGCGGGCAGTAACGCCTCCAACCTGGTCCTCAACGGCGGCACGCTCAGCCTTGTCGGCCAGCAGACCAACACCAACCGTTCCATCACCCTCGGTGCCGGCGGCGGTGGATTGTCAGTCCCGTCCGCTTCGGCCTCGCTGCAGATCTCCGGCTCGCTCACCGGCACCGGCAGCCTGACGAAATCCGGCTCCGGCACCCTCATCCTCGCCGCTGCTAACAACTACATGCCGGCGGCACCTTCATCACCGGCGGCACGGTCGCCCTCGCTTCCGACAGCGTGAACGTCTCCGGCCTCGGCTCCGGTCTCGTCACCCTCAACGGCGGCACCCTCTCGATGACCAACAGCACCGGCGACAACAATTCCCCGAACAGCGCCTGGCCGCTCAATGTTCCGACAGGTTTCGCCGGCCGTCTCAATGCCGACGGCCGCAGCACGCTCTCCGGCGCGCTCACCGGTGGCGGCGATTTCACCTTCCACACGCCCTTCATCCGCACCGACCTCACCGGCAACTGGTCCGCGTTCACCGGCCGGATCTTCGTCGTCACCGACGCCGATGGCGGCGAGTTCCGGATCAAGAACACCGCGGGCTACGCCGGCGCGCAACTGGACCTGGGAGACCGGGTCAGCGCTTTCTATAACAATACGAGCGGCAATCTCACCCTCCAGGTCGGCGCGCTTTCCGGTGCTGCCACCTCCTATCTGTCAGGCGGACTTTCTTCCGGCGGCACCATCACCTGGCAGGTGGGTGCTAGAAACGAGGATACAACTTTCGCCGGCGTCATCGGCAACAATACCGGCCCCTCAGCGCTCACCAAGGTCGGCACCGGCACCCTCACGCTTTCCGGAGCCAACACCTACAGCGGAGCCACCACGATTTCCGCCGGCCGCCTGCAAGTCAACGGCAGCAGCAGCGCCACCAGTTACACCGTCCAAAGCGGCGGCACCCTCGGCGGCTCCGGCACCATCACCGGCAACGTCACCGTCCAGGCCGGCGGCGCACTCGAACACGGGATCTCCGGAGCCACCCCGCTGGCCATCGCCGGAAATCTATCATTCGGAGCGAATGCCGTCATCCGCCCCGTCGCCGGCGGATCATTCGAGGCTGGCACCTACACCGTGCTCACCTACTCGGGAACCCTCACCGGCACACCCGCTTTCACATGGGAAGCGCCCTCGGGCTCCTCTTTCACTGCTACCTTCAGCACTGCCACGGCCGGAATCATTACCATGACACTGGTGGCCCCCGCCCGGTCGCCGGGGCTCGTCACTTGGACGGGCAGCAGCAGTTCCAACTGGGACAACTCCACCACCAACTGGACTATCGGCGCACAAAGCACGCCATTCATGACTGGCGACGCAGCATCTTTCACCGACTCCGGAAACGCCAGTGCGGCGATCAATCTTGTCGCCAACGTGCAACCGACCGCCGTCATCGTGAACTCAGCGCAGAATTACATCTTCTCCGGTTCCGGGTTGATCGTGGACGGCGCGACTCTATCGAAATCCGGCGGGGGAACGCTCACCTTGTCCGCCGCCCACTCGTTCAGCGGCGGCACCATCATCAGCGGCGGCACGGTGCTGATTTCAAATGCGGCGGCTCTTGGCACCGGGGCCGTCAATCTGGCAGGCGGCACCTGGGCGACAGCCTCGCTCGCCCCGCAAAACCCGGTCGTCATCACGGCGGATTCCACCATTACGGGCGGCAACTCCGGCGGGACCCATGGGATCAAAGACATCTCCGGAGCGGGCATCCTCACCCTCAGCGCCGACGGCAGCGGCGTGTTCGATCTCGAGGGCGACCTGGGCGGATTTTCCGGGACCATCGCCTTCGCCGGCACCGGGGGGTTCCGGTTCTTCGGCGGCACCAACACCGGCAGCTCCGCCGCTACGTTCGATCTCGGGACGCGCGGCCTGTCCGCCCGCAGCGGCGCAGCGTTCAACCTCGGTGCCCTCGTCGGCGAGGCCACCGGCTATCTCGGCATGGCGGGCAACAGCAACTCGGCGGGTTGCGTCTTCACGATCGGCGGAAAAAACGTCGACGCGTCGTTTGCCGGAATCATCGCCAACGGCAGCGCCAGCAAACTGGTGGGTATCGTGAAAACCGGCTCAGGCACCCAGACTCTAGCGGGTGCCAGCACCTATACCGGAACCACCACCGTGACTTCCGGAAAACTCTCCGTCACCGGATCGCTCGCCGCCACACCGGTGACTGTCGCCACCACCGGCACGCTCGGCGGCACCGGCAGCATCGGCGGAACGGTGACCTGCAACGGCACCCTCGCTCCCGGTATCACGGCGGGCACCCTGACTCTATCCGCCGGACTCACGCTGGCCTCCACCAGCACGCTGGCATTCGAGCTCGGCAGCGTTTCCGACCGCGTCGGTGTCACCGGAAATCTAACTTTGGATGGCACCGTGAACGTCACCGCCGCCGCGGGATTCACCGCGGGGACCTACACGCTCGTCACTTACACCGGCAGCCTGACCAACAACACCCTCAACGTCGGCAACCTGCCCGCAGGCTACACCGCCACCGTGAACACCTCCACGTCAGGACAGGTTAGATTGATCGTCACCCCGACGAACTCCGCCCCGCAGATTTCGGTCGCCGCCTCCGCCTCACCCTCCGTGGTCACCACAACCACCACGGACCTAACGGTCACCGCCACCGACGATGCGGGCGAGGGGGATCTCACCTACACCTGGTCCGCCACCGGCCCCGCCGCCGTTGGATTCTCTTCTAACATGACCAACGCCGCGAAAAACGCCTCCGCCACTTTCTCCGCACCCGGCAGCTACACGCTCACCGTTACGGTCACAGACGTCCCCGGATTGTCCGCGGTGAGTTCCGTTTCCGTGACCGTTGTCGCCACGACGGCAAGCCTAACGGTGGATCCGCCGTCTGCGACGCTGGTGGTCGGAGGCACGCAAACCTTGGCGGCCACTCCACTGGACCAGTTCGGCAATCCGATGCTGGTGCCGGTTGCCTGGTCCGCCAGCGGCGGTGGGGAAATCACTCAAAGCGGCGTTTACACCGCGACCGCCGCCGGGGGACCCTGGCAGGCCACCGCCAGCACCGGCAGTCTGGACACCAGCGCGGCGATCACCGTCACCTCCCGGACATTCGAAGCCTGGGAGGCAGCGACGTTCACCCAGCTGCAAATCAACGCAGGCGAATCCGCGATGGCGGCGGATCCGGACAAGGACGGCCTCATCAACCTCGCGGAATACGCGCTCGGCACGCTTCCCTACAGCTTCACCCCGCAGCCGTCCGCCGTCCCGGGCGACAGCTCGATGTCCATCACCTTCCAGCGGCCCGCGTGGATCGGCGATGTGATCTATCATGCCGAAGCCTGCGATGACTTCAGCGACTGGAGCGCGCTCACCCTCGAAGTTCTCACTCCCGGCGCGGACCCGGAAACCGTCCGTGCGACCTACACCCTGCCGGTGCCCAAACCGGAAAAGAGTTTCCTTCGTCTGCGCTTTGAGAAATAAGTCGTCCCGTTCTCCTGCCATGCGTGTTTTGTTCGCTGCGGTATTATTGTTAGCCCTTCCGCATCCGGCCCGGGCGCATCTTGGAAACGAAAACACCACGGACATCCGCGTCGATGCCGACTCGATGCGGCTGGTGCTTCGGACGTCGATTCCCTTCGCCTGGTCGCTGCTAGGAGAAAACGCGCCCGCCATGGCGGACGAGGCCGGGAAGGTCGCGGCCATGCCCATGTTAGCATCGGCGGCACCCGCGCTTCTCACCGTCACCGCCGGCGGAAAGCGGATGACTCCCAGCCAGGTGGACTGCCTGTTCGAGGTGCAGGACGATGTCGCGTTCATCTTCAATTTCAAGCGACCCGCCGAATGGCCGGTCGAGGTGAGGATGGAGTTTTTCGACCGGCTCGGCAGTTTGGAAACCGGGACCATCGCCGTCTCCGACTATACCTCGTCGCGCTTCGCCCGGGATGTGGAACCATTTGTCCGCAAGACGCTCGACCGGAACCATCCGTCTTATTCCTTCGCGCTCGTCCAAGCGCCCGTCGCCGCAACCCCTCTGCCGCCGCTGCCACCTGCGAGGGAGCCCACTGGAATCCGGCGGATCGTAGTGGTTTTTTTTCTAATCGTCGGCGTGGCGGGTATCGGTTGGCTTGCCCGCCGGAGATTGAGGGAAAGGTAACTTGTCCGATTTTTCAGCATTCGATGCTGTTGGATGGGGCGCGGAGCTTTTTTAACAAGTGGCCTGAGACTTCGCCAGATTCTCCAACACACGCACCCATCTATCGATCAATCCGTGGCGGCCCGGTCCTTCGACTTCCAGCCTCAGATCCGGCAGGAGGTGGGCGATGGCCATCAGGGTTTCTCCCTCGCTTTCGTGAAGTATCACCGACTCCACGATCTCCTTGGCGAGCAGTAATTGCGGCGTGGCGTGTTCGACCATGAACACGCTGCTGCCGGCCCGGTCCACGTCCGGGAAGACACCTGACGGGAAATCCGCCGGGGAGACACCTTCGATGGAGCGCAGCGCGAGTAGATGCCGCCGGAAATCCCGCAACGGTTTTTCCAAGTCGCCTTCCGCCGCCCGGGGAATGAGCACCGGCAGCGTGAGCATGGTGAATCCCGCGGTGCCAGTTTGCGGCGCACCGGCACGCAATTGCTCGACGACCACGCTGTCCGTCCCGGCGGCTTCCACCAGCGCCTGGCCCCATGCCCAGACCAGGAGGGTGGCGGTGGTGGATTCCACCGCGAGCGCCAAGGCATCGAGCTGTTTCCGGAAATCAGCGCCTAGGAACCGCACTGCCGGGCCCGCATCCTCCTCGCCGGGAAGAGATTGCTCCACAGTCGCCGGCGGGAAATCCTCGCGGAACATCCGGTCTGCCAGAGCGACGGCATCGGCGGTGGGTGGTCGCCATTTCGCCAGCGCAAGATCCTCCGCAGGCTCGCCGGATAGTCTTGCTAGAAATGCGCGCAGGATGGTGGTGATCGAGCGGCCATCGAGCAACGCGTGATGGAAGGTCCAGAGGAAACGGCCGGTTTGTGGCCAGTAAATGGCCCGCCACGGGACTTCGTGAGGAGCGAGCAGAGGGCGGTGACGGTCGGCGATTCGCCATGCCTGCCACGAATCGGGCAGGGTTTGCCGCTCGCGCAGCGGGGTGGGGGACTCGACCGGCCCGACTCCGGCAGGTTCTCCGTTTTCGACGGAAAATGCGATGCGCAGCGCCTCGGTGCGGGTGACGGTTTCCGCCCATGCGGCGGGCACACGACTTCGCCACGGGCCGGGGGCGAACACGATTTCCACCTGCTCCACATGATGGCCGGCATTTCCATCTGCCAGTGAATCGCGCAGCATCACCTGTTGCAAGGGAGCCAGCACGAGCGATGAGATAGAATTGGCTGTCATGATCCGCCGCAGCGTGGCCCCGGCGGCATGGATTCACCAGCGAAACCACGGCACGATGTCCGGCATCGGGCACAAATCCCCGCTCGACCTCGGCGGGTTCATCCGGTATTTCGTTTGCAGTTGAAGAATCCCCTCACACATGGTTCCGAAGGGAACCCGGTGCACCCGGTGACCCCGGCAAAAACGCGGTCCTCGCATCGCTGGTCGCTGCCGGAGGTGCGCATCGTGCTGATTTATTTCATCCTCGCCAGTGCCTGGATCATCGGGTCCGACTTGTGGCTCATCGGAGCGACGAAGGATCCGAATGAATCCGTCGTGATCCAGATGCTCAAGGGATTGAATTTTGTCATCACCACCGCTGTCCTGCTCTTCTTCGTGCTGCGGCATTCGTACAGCGGATGGCGGCACGCCGAGCAGCAGCGGGTGGATGGCATCGACCATGCGCGGGAGCGGTTCCGCAGCCTGTCGTCGCACGTGCAGACCCTGCGGGAAAATGACCGCGCGGAGATTTCCCGGGAGATTCATGACGAACTCGGGCAGTTGCTCACCGGCATCCAGATGCAGCTGCGCCTGATCGAGGACCGCCTCTCGGATCGCGAGGACCGGACCTTGAATCCGCTCATCGACAAGCTCGTGGAGACCTCCGAACTGGTCGATACCACCATCAACTCGGTGCAGCGCATTTCCGCTGGCTTGCGGCCCAGTTCGCTGGACAATCTCGGACTAGCGACCGCGGTGGTCGGCGAGGCGGAGCTTTTTTCCGAACGCACCGGCATCCGATGCGATGTGGAAGTCGGCGAAATCCCCGAACATCTCCCGGCCGAGATCGCCACCACGGCGTTCCGGATCTTCCAGGAATCGCTGACCAACGTGGCCCGCCATGCGGAGGCCCACCAGATCGAGGCGACGCTGGATGTCAGTGAGAACGTGCTGACGCTGGTGGTCGAAGACGACGGCAAGGGCATCGATCCGGCCATCGTCGAGGATCCGAAATCCCTCGGCTTGATCGGCATGCTGGAACGCGCCGCGAACGTCGGCGGACTGGTGGTTTTCAGCAGTCATCAGGGCCAGGGCACTTCCGTCACGCTAACGATTCCCTTGCCTCGGGCCGATCCCTCGGCTGGCAGATATTCACCCGGATTCATCTCATGAAAGTCCTCATCATCGACGACCACGCCATCGTGCGACGCGGCATGATTTCATTGTTAGAAGAGCACTTCAAGGACGTGGAGGTGGGTGAGGCGAGTGACGCCAAGACCGGGATCGTCGCGGTGATGCGGGATTCGTGGGATCTGGCGATCGTGGACATCACCATGCCCGGCCGGAACGGGCTGGAGCTGATCCAGGAAATCAAAGTGGACAAGCCCGCCCTGCCCGTGCTCGTGATCAGCAGCCACCCGGAAAAGGACTACGCCCTGCGCGCGTTGAAACTGGGTGCCGCCGGTTACGTCTCCAAGCAGAGTGCCGCGGATGTGCTCGTCACCGCGGTCCAGCGGGTGCTTTCCGGTCGCCGTTACATCAGCCCGGCACTTGCCGAGCAACTCGCCGGCGCACTCGCCGGTGAGCCTTCCGGCACGTCTCATGAAACCCTCTCGAATCGCGAACTCCAAGTGCTCCGCCTGATTGCGCTTGGAAAATCCATCAAGGAAATCAGCTCGGAACTCGCCCTCAGCGCCAAGACTGTGGCCACCTACCGCAGTCGTATCGCCGAGAAGATGGGCTTGTCGTCCAATGTGGAACTCACCCGCTACGCGATGCAGCACCATCTGGTGGATTGAGTGCCGGGCACCGTGAGGAAATCTGAGGGAATGTAGGTAGAATGCCCTACAAGCCAATCCTGTTATTGCCTACAAAAAATAGAGCACATCTCCACTGTAAATCTCGCGGTTTTCAGCCATAGTTTGTTCGTTGGCTATGTGTTCATAGGCTTTGCCCGAGTTCCGCAAGTGTGGGTTGCGGTGAGGCAATATTAGGAACGCCGTCTTTCCGGGGGGGAGGGCGGCGTTCTCTATTTACAGCTGGTGGCGGGAGTTCGCGCCAAAGTAACTCTCAGGGTTGGCCTGTGATTTCAAACACCCGCGGCGTTTCTAGGACTGGCGCAGGAAACGAACGCCTCCCCGGGAAAAATCCAAGTTGCTCTCGATGACAATAGACCCGCCTCAAGCCGGCATCATGAACGAGAGCAGCGAGCCGAGACGCTCACGCAGCTTCGGCCGCGGGACGATGGCGTCGATCAACCCGTGCTCCAGCATGAACTCCGCCGTCTGGAAACCGGGCGGCAGGGTCTGGTGGGTCGTCTCCTTGACCACCCGCGGGCCGGCGAAGCCGATCATGCACTTGGGCTCGGCCAGATTGATGTCGCCGATGGTCGCGAACGAGGCGGTGACGCCGCCGGTCGTCGGGTGGGTGAGCAGGGAAATATACGGTAACTTCGCCTCGGACAGCCGGGCGAGCGCGCCGCAGGTTTTGGCCATCTGCATCAGCGAGAGCATGCCCTCCTGCATCCGCGCTCCGGACGACGCGGAAACGATGATCATGCCGCGCTTTTCGGCGATGGCCATCTCGATGGCACGGGTGATTTTCTCACCGACCACCGAGCCCATGGACCCGGCGAAAAACTTGAAATCCATCACCGAGATCATCGCGCGCTGGCCTTCGATGGTGATCCGGCCGGAAATCACCGCGTCGTCGAGGCCGGTTTTTTCGCGCAGGGCGGCGGTTTTTTCCGAGTAGCCGGTGAAACCGAGTGGATTGGCGGAAATCAGACCGATTTCCGTTTCCTCGAACGAATCCGGATCTGCGAGCATCGTGATGCGCTCGCGCGAATCGATCAGGAAATGATGGCTGCAATGGACGCAGACGTGGTGGTTCTGCTTGAGTTCGAGCGTGTGGATCAAGGCACCGCAGTCCGGGCACTTGACCCAGAGGCCTTCCGGCATGTCTTCACGTCGGTCAAGCATACGCAGGCGGGGTTTGCTGAAAATGCCCATGGAATTGAAAAGTTGCGGTCTGGCACGAGCTGCCGCGGCGGAAGCCTCGTTGCGTGCGGGCGAAGCTAGCCGCCGCGATGGATGACGACAATCCCCTTTTGAAAGATCTGCATACTTCCTCGATCCGGATGTCCGGACGTTCCGTCTTGCTTCCTCCTGCCGGATGCCTTTCCCTCCGCCCGCATGTCTTCACTCCCTACCGCTGACCTCCTGGCGCTCGACACGGCTGCTTTAAAAAGCCGCTTGTCGAAACTCAGGAGGTATCTTTGACGTCCCGACCCTCGAAAACGAAATCAACACTCTGGAGGAAGCCATGGGCGCTCCCGAGTTCTGGAACGACTCGGACAAGGCGAAATCCATCAGCTCCAAGGCCGCCGGGCTGAAGAAGAAACTCGAAAGTTTCCTCAAGCTGGAGTCCCGCGTGGCGGACATCGATGAAGGTGTCTCGCTCGCCAAGGAATACGACGATGCCGATCTCGCCCGCGAGGCGATCGCCAATGCCAAGGGCCTCGAGGACGACATCCGCGCTTACGAGCTGCTGACGTTGCTCGACCAACCCAGTGATATTTCCCCGTGTTTCCTCGTGATTTCCGCCGGTGCTGGCGGCACGGAAGCGTGCGACTGGGCGCAAATGCTTCACCGCATGTACACCCGCTGGGCCGAGCGCAAGGGCTACACCGTCGAGACGCTCGACTGGCAGGACGGCGACGAGGCCGGCCTGCGTACCGCGACTTTGAAAATCACCGGTGACCACGCCTACGGTTTCCTGAAAAACGAGCGTGGCGTCCACCGGTTGGTGCGGATTTCCCCGTTCGACTCGAACGCGAAACGCCACACGTCGTTCGCCTCCATCGACGCGACACCGGAAGTTTCCAAGGAGATCAAAATCGAGATCAACGAGAAGGACATCGAGATCACCACCACCCGTTCCGGCGGCAAGGGCGGGCAGAACGTCAACAAGGTGGAAACGGCCGTCATTCTGCGCCATTTGCCCACCGGCATCCTCATCCGCTCGACCGCCGCGCGGACGCAGGGCGCGAACCGCGAGCTCGCGTTCGACATCCTCAAAGCCAAGCTCTACACCATCGAGGAGGACAAGCAAAAAGCCGAGGCCGACCGCGCCTATGGCGAAAAGGGCGACGTCTCATGGGGCAACCAGATCCGCTCCTACGTTTTCCAGCCCTATCAAAAAGTCCTCGACCTGCGCACCGGCCAGGAATCCGGCAGCATCCAGGAAGTCATGGACGGCGACCTCGACCCCTTCATCGAAGCCAAGCTCCGCGGCAAGGTCCGGGTGAAGGGCGCGAAGGATGACGAGGATTGATGAAGCGAAGTCCATCGTCTCCCGGGTCTTGGGATGGCAACATTCGTCGTTCGACGGGAACCGGTGTCGGGTGCAAACCCGTCAAACTCCTTGGCACCTCAAACCGGCACGGTATGTTCACGGCAGAGAACAATGATTCCCGCACGCAAATCCCAAATCCCCGATCACCCGTGAAAATCGCCGCCATTCTCCTCGTCCTCCTGGCCGCCGCACAGTTGGTGCCAGCCGCCGCCGAATTATCACAGATCCTTGCGATCGCCGCGCTCGTCACCGCAATCGCGATGCTGGTGATGCTGTTCTCCGTGAAAACGCCTCCACAAGCTCCGAAGCCCGCCGTGGCCGAAGCCGTGAAGCCCGTTTCCGCCGCCATTCCGCAAAACCAAGCCCAGGCGGAAGTCGTCACGCTGCTCGGGATTTTTCAGGAAAAGGGCCGTTTCGTCGATTTCCTGATGGAGGACATCACGCCCTACAGCGACGCCGACGTCGGTGGCGTGGCACGCGCCGTGCATCAAGGTTGCAAAGAGGCTTTGAGCGAACATTTCCACATCGAATCGATCAGCTCGGAAGGCGAGGGCGCGACCATCACCGTGCCCGCTGGCTATTCCGCAGATGAATTCCGTCTCGTCGGGAATCTGTCTGGCGAAGCGCCGTTCACTGGGAAAGTCGTCCATAAAGGCTGGAAAACCACCTCGGTGAAACTGCCGCGCGTTTTGAAAACCGACCGCTTGCCCGCCATCGCTCCAGCGCAAATCGAGGTCAACTGAGCCCCCTTTCATCATGAGTTTTCAATTCAGCCTTGGTATTGACCTTGGCACCAGCAACAGCGCCATCGCCGTTGCGGATTTTGAATCTGGACACGCGTCCATCGTCGAAATCACCCAGATCCTCGCGCCAAACCGGATCGGCGAAATGCCGACGCTCGCCTCCGCGCTGTACATCCCGAATCCGCAGGAATTTCCCGCTGAAGCCGTGAAAGTCCCATGGAAGTCCGACTCCGGTATTATCGGCCATTTCGCCCGTGAGCACGGGACTTTGGTCCCCGACCGCCTCGTCACCTCCGCGAAATCCTGGCTCTCCAATCCCCACGTCGATCCCCGCCAGCCGATCCTACCGTGGGCTTCCACGATCGAAGGAAAACTCTCACCCTTCGAATGCTCCCGCCGCTACCTCGCCCACCTGAAAGAAGGATTTCTCTACGCCGAAGCCGCCCAAAGCCGCGAATGGGATCTTTCTAAAGGCCAGATCGTCCTCACCGTCCCCGCCTCCTTCGACGAAGTCGCGCGCAATCTCACCTACGAAGCCGCCGAAGCCGCAGGCCTGCCCAACGTCGTCCTCCTCGAAGAACCGCAAGCCGCGTTTTACGCCTGGACCGCCCAAGCCGGAGCAGATTGGCGCACCCAAGTCAGCGCCGGCGACATCGTGCTCGTCTGCGACGTCGGCGGCGGCACGGCGGATTTCAGCCTCATCGCCGTCACGTCGAGCGCGGGAAATCTCGCGCTCGAACGCATCAGCGTCGGCGAGCACCTCCTGCTTGGGCGGCGACAACATGGACCTCGCCCTCGCCTACACCCTGCGCGCCCAACTCGAAGACGCCGGAAAATCCATCGACGACTGGCAATTTCTCTCCCTCATCCACGCCGCCAGCGTCGCGAAAATCGCCCTCTTTTCCGACCCCGCGCTCGACCAAGCCCCCGTCACCGTCCCCTCCCGCGGCTCCGGCCTCTTCGCCGGCACCCTCTCGACCCAACTCGACCGCGCGACGCTCGAGCAAGTCGTGCTCGACGGTTTCCTCGAAATGACCCGCGTCACCGACATCCCGCTCGAAACCGGCGGTGCCGCCCTCCAGGAATTCGGCCTGCCCTACGCGTCCGACCCCGTCATCAGCAAGCACCTCGCCCGTTTCCTCACCCGCAGCCTGCAAAACGTCAAAGCCAGCGAAACCCTCACCGCCCTCGTCGGCGAGCAAACCGGCACCTACCTGAAACCCAGCGCCGTCCTCTTCAACGGCGGCGTTTTCAAAGCCGCACCCGTCCGCCAACGCGTCCTCGACCTGCTCGCCTCTTGGAACGACGGCCCCCCCGTCCGCTCCCTCGAAGGCGACGAACCCGACCTCGCCGTCGCCAAGGGTGCCGCCTTCTACGGCCAGAACCGCGCCACCGGCCACGGCATCCGCATCAAGGCCGGCACCGCGCGTTCCTACTACATCGGCCTCGAATCCTCGATGCCCGCCGTCCCCGGATTCAAGCCGCCCGTCAAAGCGCTCTGCGTCGTCCCCCAAGGCATGGAGGAAGGCAGCGATTGCCTCATCGAAGGCCGCGAATTCGGACTCGTCACCGGCAAGCCCGCCAGCTTCCGCTTCTTTTCCTCGGAAATCCGCAGCGGCGACACCCCCGGCCAGATCCTCCCCAACGCCGAACGCGAACTCGAGGAAACCAGCCGCATCGAGGTCAACCTCCCCGTCCTCGAAGGCTTCCCCGAAGGCCAGGTCATCCCCGTCAAAATCGACGCCGTCGTCACCGAAATGGGCAACCTCGAACTCTGGATGAACCACACCGCCTCCGACCAACGCTGGAAAGTGGAATTCCAGGTCCGCACCGAGTGAGTATGGAAGAGAAGGGCACCACGAATCTCACGAATCGAACGAATCAAGAGAGGTGTCCAAGTCCCCACGGGGGAGATCCAACTGGACCACGAAATTTATTTCGCCCGAATCGGTCTTCTCGCCGGACCCCACAAGTTCCAATTCCCAAATCGCTCTTCCCTTCCGTGTGTTCCGAGTATTCCGTGGTCAAAAATCTTCTCCTCCCTTCTTAAGATTCGTTCGATTCGTCAGATTCGTGGTTCCTAAATCTCTCCCAACCCTGATTCATGCCCACCCCCCAATTCAGCATCGGCATCGACCTCGGCACCACCAACTGCGCCCTGTCCTTCCTCCCGCTCGCCACCCCGGACGCCGTCACCCAAGTCTTCCCCATCCCTCAATGGGAATCCCCCGACCGCCTCGCCGAGTCCACCACGCTCCCTTCCTTCCTCTACCTCCCCACCGACGCCGAATCCGCCCAACTCCAGGGCGCGGTCCGGCAAGGGCTGGCTCTGCGGCCGCTTCGCCCGCAAACGCGCCGGTGAGACTCCCGGCCGCGTCGCCCATTCCGCCAAATCCTGGCTCGGCCACCACGCCGTCGACCGCACCGCCGCCTTCCTCCCGTGGGCCTCCGAGGAAATCCCGCATGACCGGAAAATCTCCCCCATCCGCGCCTCCGCCCTCCTCCTCAACTACCTCCGCGGCGCATGGGACACCCGATTTCCCGATTTCCCATTCGACTCCCAGGAAATCACCATCACCGTCCCCGCCTCGTTCGACGCCGTCGCCCAGCGCCTCACGCTCGACGCCGCCGCCGAAGCCGGATTTCCCAAAAACGTCCGCCTCCTCGAAGAACCCCAAGCCGCCTTCTACCGCTGGCTCGAAGCCCACGCCGACCCCGCCGCCCTCTGGTCCCAGCTCCCCGAAAACGGCGGCAACCGTCCTCGTCATCGACATCGGCGGCGGCACTTCCGACTTCTCCCTCTTCGAAATCACCCGCCAACCCGGCACCCCGCTTCCCGCCATCCGCCGCGTCGCCGTCAGCGATCACCTCCTGCTCGGCGGCGACAATATCGATCTCGCCATCGCCCACACCCTCGAACCCCGCTTCGCCGGCAAAGGCGAAACGCTCGCCGGCAGCCAGTGGCAGGACCTCGTCGCCCGTTGCCGCGATTTGAAAGAACGCTGCCTCGCCACCGACGGCGACCCCGCCGAGGAATTCCCCGTTTCCCTCCCCGGCCGCGGCTCCAGCCTCTTCGCCGGCACCCTCTCCGCCCGCATCGCCCGCCACGAAATCACCGCCATCCTGCTCGACGGCTTCTACCCCGAAGTCCCCGCCGACGCCCGCCCCGTCGAGGCCGACGCCGCCCTCAAGGAATGGGGCCTGCCCTACGCCGCCGACAGCGCCGTCACCCGCTATCTGGCAAATTTCCTCCGCGACCTCCCGCCCGCCGACGCCATCCTCTTCAACGGCGGCTCGCTCTACCCGGAATCCCTCCGCAGCCGCATCCAGCACCAAATCGGCACCTGGCAAAACAGCCACCCCCACGTCCTCGAAAACCCCGAGCCCGACCTCGCCGTCGCCCGCGGAGCCGCGAAATTCGGCGGCATCCTCCACCACCGCAGCGCCCGCATCCAGGCCGGAGCCGCCCGCTCCATCTACCTCGAAGTCCACCAAGCCGGAAAAGAAAAACCCTCCCTCGTCTGCATCCTCCCCCGCGGAGCCGAGCCCGAGGTCGAATTCCGCATCACCCCGCCCGGACTCGAACTCCGCCTCAACCGCCCCGTCCGTTTCCAGACCTACTACTCCACCCGCCACGACAAGGACCAGACCGGCACCCTCGTCCCCCTGAAATCCGGCGATTTCCACAAACTCCCGCCCCTCCAAACCACCGCCCGCCTCACTGAAAAATCCGCCACCGACCGCCTCCCCGTCCACCTCACCGCCAAGCTCACCGAACTCGGCCTCCTCCATCTCGAATGCGTCAGCGCCGATCCCGCCATCTGCCAAGCCTGGCCCCTCGCCTTCAACCTCCGCGCCGACGACACCCCAGCCCTCGCCGAGACCGACCCCGGCATTCCCGAAGAAACCCTCGCCGCCGCCAAACAACGCATCGTCTCCCAATTCAGCGCCCATCTCGATCCCGCCGATCCTCTCACCGCCGCCCGTCTCCTCAAGAGCCTCGAAGCCATCCTCGGTTCCCCCAAAAACGAGTGGAACCTCATGCTCATCCGCACCCTCTGGACCACCCTGAAACGCTGCATCCCCTGTCGCGTCAACTCCGTCGAACACGAGGAAACCCTCCTCATCCTCGCCGGATTCCTCCTCCGCCCCGGCTACGGTGCCGAACTCGATCCCGCCCGCATCGACGATCTCTGGAACCTCCACACCGCCGGCCTCGCCCACCCCGGAAAACAAATCCAGCTCCAGCAATACATCCTCTGGCGCCGCCTCGCCGGCGGCCTCGACCGCCAGCGCCAGCAATCCCTCATCGATTCCGAGCTCCCCAAACTCCGCCAGCAGAAAAACCCGCCCGCCGAGCTCATCCGCCTCGCCGGTTCCCTCGAACGCATCGACCCCGCCACCAAGACCGAGCTCATCCAGCTCTTCCTCGCCAAATCCGCCACCGCCGCCTACGCCGCGCCCTATTTCGTCGCCCTCGGCCTCCTCCTCAACCGCACCCCGCTCCACGCCGGCCCCGAAGCCGTCGTCCCGCCCGACCTCGTCGCCACCGCCTTCGAAGCCCTCCAGGACCACGACTGGAAATCCACCCCCGAACTCGCCGAACTCTTCCTCCGCGCCGCCCGCGTCACCGACCACCGCACCCACGACCTCCCCAAACCCCTCCGCAAGGAAATCGCCCGAAAGTTAGAAGCCGCCGGAGTCCCTGCCTTCAAAATCTCCCGCATCGAGCAATTCATCCCGCTAGAACGCGCCGACCAAACCAGCCTCTACGGCGAGTCCCTCCCGCCGGGTTTGCTCCTGGCGTGAGAACCGGACCGCGGAATTCATTCCGGCTTTCATTCATACCACCTCCAAATCATTGAGGGCGGAGTTCTCACTCGAACCAAAGTGGTAAGCCGTGAGCCCGCCCCCAATTTAGAGTGAATGACTATTTCTCAATCAATTCTTCAATTTTCTCGATGATGCCACCTTCACCGATCGGCTTTTCGACCAGTTCGATCTCACCGGGACGCCAGGTCTTGTCGAACCATGGCTCCAGCGGGCCGTAGAGACGGAGGATCATGAACCAGCCTTTCTCGGGCAGGGTCTGCACCCAGTTATTCTCGAAGCCTTGCGGAGCTTTCGGGCCGAAGAAGACATCCACTGAACCGTCTGCGTTTTTCTTGATGTCTTTGTTCTGGCTACTGACGCTCGGCGCTTTCTGGTTGGTCTGCACCATCGAGCGGGTCTGGTTGTCATACACGATCACGGACCAGAAATCCTTCACGGGGACATTGGGCGGGATGCGCATCTTGTAAGTCTTGCCACCATCGAAGGGGTTGCCTTTCGAGTCCTGCACGGACCACGGATATTGGGAGCCTTTGCCCACCATCTTCATCTCCATGGCCGGTGTGACACCGGTGGCGAAGTAGTAATAGAAGATATAGCCGTCCATATTCGTCACGCCGGGTGAAGTCTCGAACTTGTAGCCGCCAAAGAAGGGCAGGCGCCAGGTGCTGTCCGGATAGAAGTAGGCTTCGGGCGAGCGGACCTTGAAGGCGATGGTGCGGGCGGTGACGGCGCCGATGTTTGCGGCGTCGGTGAGAATCTTTTTCATCCGCGCGTCTGGAGCGAAGGGTTTGCCCTTCTCAATTCCGATGGAGGCGAAGAGTCCAAGCATGGTCGGATCACTGCCAACCGGTGGTTCCTCCTGGATGACTTTGTTGAGCATTTCCCAGAACTGATAGTCACCGGGCGCGACAAAATTGGCCGGGACGCCGGAGCCGTTGACGAACTTCATCGCAGGCGGATTCGCAGCCTCGGAAAGCGGATAAATCTTGAGGTGTTTTTTCACCAACGCGACGCCGGGAGCGGTTGAGCCATCGACAACGAAGGCGCGAAAAACCAACCAATTTCCGTAGGTGTTCGGTCTCAGGACGAAGTAGCCCTCCGGGACCTCACCCTTGTAGCCGGGGGGAAGGATCAGGTATTTTCCGCCCTTCCCACGGTCTTCGCCGGTGATGCCTACATCGCCGACCCAGCGGTACCAAAAGTCGTTCACCAGCCCTAGAACTTCCGGCGGAATTTCGGCGACAAGCGGACCCTTCTTGGTATCGACCCACATGAAGTTGTAGATCGTATTGTCATTGGCCGTAAGCTCAACGGTGCGTGGATCGACTAGATTTTCCCAGATCACATTCGTCTGGTTCTCCGGGCCGAATTGGGCGAGCGAGTCGCGCATGCCCGCCTGGTTCACGACGGGGATGGCCATGAGATAGGCTTGCAGGGCGCGGGAGCGGTCGAGGTTGTCGTAGATTTTTTCTACGGTGTCGTTAGTCGGGTAGCCGTAGTTGAGGTTGAGCGTGCCGATGGAACTTTCGATCTTGTCGGGCACGGCCACACCGGGTGCGGTGGGCGTGGAAAACTTGAGGGCCGGGTCGGCCGGGATCGAGAAGCGGTCCTGGGCGAGCAGGCTGAGCGGGTTGGCGAGGAGCGCGGCAATCGTCGCGCTGGTGATGGCGTGTCTGGTCATGGTGTGGGGTTGTTTACCTGGGGAAATGAAAATCAGAGGATTGGAAATCGAGGTGGAATCCGTCTCGTCAACCGACTGTCCAATGGCACCCATTTTTGAATGGATTTTTTGGCAAGACGGCGAGGAAAAACGCTATCCCAATAACGAACCGAATCCTTGTAAACCTCCTGCGACCAGGTCTAAGAAATGAGTCATGGAAAGCGTCGTTCCTCCGGGTTACTCGCAGGCGGTTGAGAATCCGGAGGATTTGGCGGAGGCGATCCGATCGGCGGAATTCGAGCCGTGCCTGTTGAAACGCTCTCCGACCCCGAGTTGGATCGCACGGGTGAACTGCCATCAGGTGTGTCTGGATTTTGCGAGGTTGGGCTCGCCGTTTTTATTCACCGGTGTGATGCCGAGGGATTGTTATACCCTGATCTTCGTCGTCGACTGCCCGCGGAAAGCGAACACTTTCAATTTCAATACCGAGCATCACGACGGTTATCTGGGGTTCTTCCCGCCGGGATGGGAGTTGGACGCCTACACTCCGGAAGGCTACTCGAACGCCACACTGACCGTCCCGGCACCGTTGTTCCGTGCGGCGGTGGAGATCTCGTTTCCTGAGATTCCGGAGAAACTTCTCCAGCGCGGAGCAATCCTGCGCATCGGCAGGGCGGAGCAGGAATCGTTGCGGGCGTTGTTGTCCGCGACCGTGAAGATGATCGAGGATGCTGAGTCATCACTTGCCGGGCTGGCGGTGCGGCGCGAGTTGGAGCGGCGCTTGGTGGATGGATTTCTCGGCATGCTGCGGGCGGGAGCGGGAGTGGGTGCGCCGAGCGTCACATCGCGGACGGCCGGCGCGGTATCGCACCTGCGACAGGCTCGCGAATTCATCCGGGAGTCCACGCGGGCACCGGTGCAACTGGATGACCTGTGCGCCCAACTCGGGATGAGTCGGCGAGGTGTGGAATTGATGTTTAGCAAGTCTCTGGGAATCGGGCCAGGAGCATTCATCCGGCAGCAACGTCTGCATGGAGTGCGGCGTGAGCTGCTGGTGGGCAATCCCGAGTCATGGACCGTCAAGCGGTTGGCGATCGAATGGGGGTTTCTCCACATGGGACACTTTTCCAAAAACTATCGGGAGTTGTTTGGCGAGACCCCGAGCGAGACCCTGATGCGTTAGGCCGGCGCACGGGGTCTCTGGCACTGCCTTCGATGCGCTCCGGGACCTCGACTGGAAATCCACCCCCAAGCTCGCCGAACTCTTCCTCCGCGCCGCCCGCGTCACCGACCACCGCACTCACGACCTGCCCAAGCCCCTCCGCAAAAATCGCCCGCAAGTTGGAAGCCGCCGGCATCCCCGCCTTCAAGATCTCCCGCATCGAGCAATTCATCCCTGTCGAGCGCACCGACCAAACCAGCCTCTACGGCGAGTCCCTCCCGCCGGGATTGCTCCTTAGCAGCCCCTGACGCAGACCCCAGATTCTTCCAATCAAAAATCAACAACCAACAATCGTCATTCATCAATCCCATTGAGCGATCCGCGCCAAAGCCCTTTTGATTGCCGATTGATGATTGAGGAACTTCGGTTTTTGATTTTGTGGAGGAGAGAAAAACAATGATGATTTTCTGACTGTGATCATACCCTAAAACGGTAACGTTCCCGGCGTGATTGAGGATTTCTCATGCAAGGAAACCGAAAAGATCTGAAATGGAGGTCGGTCAAAACGACTCCCGGGAGAAATTCAGGAGCGGGCATTTCTGAGGCTACGGCAGCTTCACGCCGCCGAAATATTGGAGGACTTGCGAATCCGCCCAGCAACCGGCTCGAAGCTCTCTCCGGCGATCTCAAAGGCTTCTGGAGCATGAGAATCAATCAAGAGTGGCGCTTGGTTTTCCGATGGAATGACGGGAAAGCATCCGATGTGAAAATCACCGACTGCCATTAACGGCCATGAAACGGGCAACCGAACTGATCCCCCTGATGAATTTCTTCGCTGAAACGCTGCGCGAAACCTTGGATGAATGGGACGTCTCACAAGCGGAAGTCTTGCGGATGACGGGAATACCCTCGCCCCATCTGACCGACATGAAAAAGAGCCGCCGCTGCACGCCTGAATACGATCTTCGCTTGAGCCGCTACTTTGGAACTTCACCCGGTTTCTGGCTGCGTCTCCAGTTGGATTATGAACTGATCGCACGCGGCTTAAAATAGGCCATGTGGACCTCGTAAACCGATGAAAACAAATGCATCTCAAAACCCCTCTCTCACCGTGGCCAGCCTCGGAAAAGCCGCCGCCGCTCTCGGTCGGAAAGTGGAACTGCGCTTCGTGCCTGCTTGATGTCAACCCGTGAGCTACGACCCCATTTACGACGCATCGCTCTTGGACTCGGAGATTTGTAGTGGGCCCCAGCACGGGGTGGACCGCACGCCGCCATCCGGCAAGCTGTGTAAATCAATGACGACACCTACCTGGGCCATGGAAGTCGCAGCGCGAGGATGTCGGTGCAGCATCGGCGACTCCGGCGATGAGGGCATCGGCCAAGGGCAAACGGCCTGGGGCGGCATTTCGCAAACGGATCGCGGCGAGGCAGGATTCCGAGTCCACGGGCAGGAAGGCGGTCAGACTGACCGTGTATTGCAGGAAGACGTTCTCCCTAACTTCCACCTCCGGCACCAGTTCGCGCAGTCTGGTGTCGAGTTCGATCCAGGATGGAGCCGCCAGGGCTACGGTGCCTGGGCCCCGGGCAAGCAGGGTTTCCACTTCGTCCGCGCCGGGTTCATCCAGGAAATGGGCGAGAATCGAGCAAATGGGTCACTGGAGATGGGTGGAGCGGATGGATTCGTCAGCGGATCGCTCCGCAAGTAAGGCGGCACCGGGGTCTTGTCCCGGTTTGAGGAATCGCTTTCCAACTCCACGCAGGCTGGCCGCGATGAAGGACGGCTCGGGCAGGACGATGCAGCGGATTTCATCGCCCTTGGGCGATAGCTGCCAGTCGATTCTGGATCCGTTTTTGAGGCCGATGCGATTGGCGATCGCTGCCGGAATGGTGATTTGATTCTTTCCTGTGACCGTCGTAATCATGGCAAAACCATATTCCATGATACTGACTCAATCAAGGAAGGCTTGTGCGTCACGGACTTCTTGCATCCTTGTTTGGATTTTTGCGCGGGACTGGAGTTCGCAGCGGAGCAGCTCGGCGATGTCCTCCTTCGACCCGGACCATGGAAGCCGCGGCATGAGATTGGCGGAAGTATCGAGCCAATGGGTCATTTGAGAGGGCTGGTGCGGATGAGCCCCAGTTACAAAGGCAGGTCGTAGCTGCGGCCGCCGACGCCTTCGTACCAGCGGATGTAGGCGAGGTTGACCATCGAGTAGCCGCCGGGGGTGGGGTAGTTGCCGGTGAAATACCAATCGCCGCAGTCGCCTTTGATCGAGGCGTGGAGGTTTTCGATGGTCTGGAAAATCACCTCGACCTCGCCGTTCCAGTCGATGCCTTCCGGATAGACCATGCGGCTGATCTCGGCGGAAATCTCTTCGTGGGTGAAGGCCTCGTAAACCGCCTGGACGCGGTTCCGCCGCTCGGCGGCGGGGAGTTTCAACTCGGCCTGGCAGTCGTCGTAAACCCGATCCAGCAGCGACTGCCGGCCAGCCCGGCGGTGCAGCGCGACGGCGGCGGCGAAGGCGATGAACTTGCCGAGCTCCGACATGTCGATGCCATAACAATCCGGATAGCGGATCTGCGGCGCGGTGGAGCAGACGACGATTTTTGAAGGCTTGGTGCGGGCGAGGATCTTGAGGATGGACTGCTTCAAGGTGGTGCCGCGGACGATGGAGTCGTCGAGCGCGACCAGATAGTCGCCGGGTTTCACGACGCCGTAGGTGATGTCATAAACGTGGGAAACCATCTGGTCGCGGCCTTTCTCCTGGGAGATGAAGGTGCGCATCTTGATGTCCTTGTGGGCGACTTTTTCGCCCTTGGGCCAGTTGCGGAGGATCAGGTCGTCGACCAGATCCGGGGTGAGCGTGCCGTCGGCCGACGCCTGAAGGATCGACGGAGCGGACTTCCTGGCGGCGATAGAGGCGGAGGCCGTCCATCAGGCCGTAGTAGGCGGTTTCCGCGGTGTTCGGGATGAAGGAGAAGATGGTTTTGTCGAATTTGCCCTCGATGGACTCGACCACCTGGGAGACCAGCGCGGCCCCCATGGCCTTGCGCTCGCGATAGATCTGCGGGTCGTTGCCGCGGGAGAAATAGATTTTCTCGAACGAACACGGCGTGTAGCGCTGCGGCGGTGCGAAGGCGGAGTCCGACATCGAGCCGTCCGACTTGATGGTGATCATCGAGCCGGGATCGACGGCTTTGACTTCGCTCGGCATCCACCTCGAAAACCGTCATCAGCGGCACCCGCTCGGAGGCGAAGGCGATGACATCGTCGGTCACCAGCATGTGACAGGGCCGGATGCCGCGGGGATCGCGCATCACGAACATGTCGCCGTTGCCGATGACGCCGCAGATCGCGTAGCCGCCGTCCCAGGCGGCGGCGGATTCGGCGACGAGCTTCGGCACGTCGAGCGCGGCGGAGATTCTGGCGGGCATTTCCGCTCCGGGGACGCCCTGGTCGCGGAGAGTGGCGATAGAGGTCGGTGTGCGCCTCGTCGAGGTGATAGCCGATTTCCTCCAACACGGTCTGCGTGTCGGTGCCGAAAACCGGATGCTGGCCGCGGCTGATGAGCACTTCGTTGAGCTCGGCGGCGTTGGTCATGTTGAAATTCCCCATCACCATCAGCGTGCGGGTCGGCCAGTTGCTGCGGCGCAAGTAGGGGTGGCAGCAGCCGGCGTCGAACTCGCCGGACGTGCCGTAGCGCAGGTGGCCGATGAGGATCTCGCCGCCGAATTCGAAGTGTTTTTTGACGCTGTCCGGGTCTTTGTGGTCCATCACGCCCTTGCGGGACATTTTGTAGAAATCCTTGATTTCCTTGCGGAAGATCTCGGCCAGCGCGTCTTTTTCGATGCCCCTGCGCCGGTGGACGTAGGGTTGGCCCATGGGCATGTCGATTTTCACGCAGCCGATGCCGGTGCCGTCCTGGCCGCGGTTGTGCTGCTTTTCCATCAGCAGGAAGAGCTTGTTCAGGCCCCAAAGGCAGGTGCCGTAGCGATCGTAGTAGTAGGCCAGCGGTTTGCGGAGCCGGACTGCGGCGATCCCGCATTCGTGGGTGAGGAAGTCGCTCATTCGTTGGGGAAGTCTAGAGTCACTCGCCGATAACGCAAACGCGGACACCCTCTTCGGGGACCATGCGGCCGAGGACGGTGCCGCCGTCGCCAGCTTTGAGGGCGGCTTCGACATCGGCCTCGGCGACGATCGCCACCCAGCCGATGCCCATGTTGAAGGTGTGGAAGCGGTCCTCGGCATCCACGTGAGAGAGAAGTTTTTCGATTCCCGGCAGCTCCCAGCGGGGGATTTGCAAATCGGCACCCATGCCGCGGAAGAGGCGCTCGAGGTTTTCCGGGAGGCCGCCGCCGGTGATGTGGGACATGGCCTTGGGTTTGACGCCGGATTTTTTCAAATCGCGGGTGACGTCGTGGTAGAGGCGGGTCGGTTTCAGCCAGGCGTGGAGTTCTTCATCGGTCACTTCGCCGGGAAATTCGTTGAGCACGCGGCGGACGAGCGACCAGCCGTTGGCGTGGATGCTGTCGGAGGCGTAGCCGATGAGCACATCGCCGACTGCGACGGTGGTGGGATCGATGAGGTCGGGTTTTTCCGCGCAGCCGATGCAGAATCCGGAAAGCTCGATGACGTCGACGGGGACGATTCCAGGCATTTCCGCCGTTTCGCCGCCGGCGAGGATGCAGTCGCAGGCTTCCAGATAGTCGGCCATGCCGGAAATCAGGCGGGTGATTTTCTCCTCATGCAGCGCGGCGATGCCGATGTAGTCGAGGAAGAGCAGGGGATCGCCGCCGGTGGTGAGGATGTCGTTCACGCTCATGGCGACGAGGTCCTTGCCTGCCGTTTCGAGCAAATCGTGCTCCAGCAGTAGTTCCAGCTTGGTCCCGACGCCGTCGCAACCGGTCATCATTACCGGCTCCTTGTAGCTACTGAGATCGTAACACGCTGCAAAAAGCCCGAAGGCCCCCCACAGCTTGCGCGTCTGCTGGGTTCTGCGCACGTGAGTGCCGATGTCGCCCACCAGGGCGGCCGCTTTGCGCGTGTCCACCCCTGCCTGTTGATAAGTCAATTTGCCCGCCATAATTCCGCTGCGGGAGTTCTACAAGCCAGCCTCTTCGCGTCACGAAGAAAAAAATCGGGTTTTTTTATAGCCTCGGGAAAATGCCGGATTCCTTGATTTCACGGGGTTTTCTAGCTGCTGGATTTTGGAATTTTAAAAACATGACACATGATTGCGGATAATGTTCAAAAAAAGATTGCCAACTTGGGGTGATTGTTTTATTCATCGGAAAGGTTAGCGAAGCAGATATCTAAGACATCTTGACAATCTGCCCGATCCACTTAGAACCACAACGAATCGAAAATCAACCGATGAAGAAATCAGCCCCATCCATCCATCTCGACCCCGGTCTGGAAATTGGCTACGGCAGTCCTCTCGCCCGCTTCGGGCAGGAAGTCGAGCTCACCGGCGGCACTCATTTCCTCCTTGCCCGCAATGGCCGGGGGAAGACCACCCTCCTCCGCACGTTGGCCGGCAGCTTGAAGCCGGTCGCCGGAAAATTCCGCGCCGAGGGATTCCTTCAATATCTTCCCGAAGATCTCCGCTTCGATCCCGAAATCACCCCGGCGATGGTGTTCCGGATGCTGCTTCCGAAAGGCCGTTTTCAACAAGCCATCCAACTGGCCGACCGCATCGAGCTGGACGTGAAGAAGCCCTACGGCCGCCTCTCCACCGGCAACCGCCGCAAAACCAGCCTGATCATGGCCGAGTTCTCCGTGAAGCCGGACGCGGGAAATATTCTCCTTCTCGACGAGCCGTTCAGCGGACTGGACGCCTTCGCCCGCCAGGCCTTCGAGGAAATCTGGAAGGAATCCACTTCCAACGTGTTGCGCCTTGTGAGCTGCCATCCGGACTACGACGCCATGGCCATGCCGAGCGCGTTGATGATCGAGGGTCACAGCGCCCGCCATCTCCAGGACGAAGGCCAGACCTGGAGCTCCCTGAAAACTTTGTTGAACTGAATTAACGAAAATCATTCCGACTTGAAGCCATGAGACTGTTCCGACTCACATTTGCCACGATATCTCCAGCGTAAAGCCTGGGCGATCTGCGCTTTTGCGGTAATCGCTCTGCCTTTTGCCCTGCCGATGATTTCCAGTGCCACCGAGAAGCCGATTCTCGTGCAACCCGCCCGGATTCTGGCGGCTTGGGGCACTCTCTGGGTATGCACGCTCATCTGGGGACTCTTCACCGCCGCCAAGGAAGGCGAAACCAACGCCAAATCCGGTGTCGGCGAGTATTTCCAGACCACCGGCATCTCCGCCACCCGCCAGCTGTTTGAAATCTGGCTCGCGGTCGTCTGCTTCATCGCCCCGCTCGCCATCATCACCGGCCTCGTCTCCCAGTTCGGAGCCGCCCCGGCCGATCCGGCGGAACGCTCGATGTGGTGGATTCTCAACCTTCAATACACCACACTCTTCATCCTGGTGATGGCTCCCTTGCTCGCCCTGGCGACGGCGATCGCCTCCCGCTTCGGCGGCATCACCGGCTTCGCAGTCACCTTGTTCATCGCGATCTACGGACTCTACGGGGTCGGCTACATCGAGCACATGCTGAAGCTGGAGGAAAATCCGATCCTCCGCGGGCTGTGGGTTTACTCGCCGCACTACAGCTTCGCGGATCTCACGCAGCGCCTGCTCTTCAAGCGCGGATCCCTGCCGACTGAAGCATTCTGGAACATGACCCTCTACTTCGCCGGAATCCTCGGTGTCTATCTGGGCGTCTCCCGCCTCACCTTCCGCACCAAGGCCTCCGCTTAAAATCCTGAATTTCAGCATCTCAGCCTTTCAAAATTTCAGCCTTTACCTCCAAATGTCACGCCACTCTACCAACGCAATATCCCTCTGCCTCATCGGCACAGGCATGTTCGCCTGGGCGTTTGCCGGTCGCCCGCTGGTTGCGAACTCTGACTTGAATGTGCCGCTCAATCCCATGGGCATCAATGGAAGTCCCTACGGCGAGGTGTTCGCCATGGCCATGCAAGGCCCTGTCGAGACCTTCTTCCACGGGGCCATGGGCACCGGAGTCCATCGTCACACAAACGGCGAATCCTGCGCTTCCTGCGAGAAAAAGCCTGCCGAAACTCCGATGACAGGTCCTAAGATCTTCCGGATTCCTCAACCCGAAACCGCACCCGCCCCGGAAAAAGCGGCGGTGGCCAAGGCCGATCTCCCGCTGGACCAACGGTTCGAGAAGTTCCTCGCCTCGTTGAGCAAGGTCGAGAACATCAGCACCAATCCCAAGGCCACGAGTGACGCCCACAAGCTCTATCTCCGCCGCCAGACCGAGAACAAACTGCGCTTCGCCTACAATCTCGATCCTTCCCACTACGGAAACTACAACTCCCTCAACCTGTTCCTCTCGGAAGGAATCGGCACCTATCCGGAGGCGAAGGACTCCGTGGCGAAGCTCGCCGAGCAAACGATCCAATACTGCCTCAAGCAGGACCACGATCCCCGCCCGGCCCTCACCGCCGCCGCCGCCTCGACGAACATCCTGCAATTCATGTTCGCCGATCAGCGCGAGGGGCACTCCACCTACAACACCTCCCAGATGCGCCAGGCCTTGGGACTGCTCGACCACAGCCTCGCCCGCTACAACGCCCTCGCCAAGGAGTGGGATGAAACGAAGCAGTGGGACCTGATCTCCACCCAGCGCATCAACGAGTGCGAGGACCGCTACACCTTCATCACCAAGATCCGGGAAGCCTGCGAAAAAACCATCCTCCGCCTCGAAGGTCACCATCAGCCCCAAGCCTCGAACTAACGCACCATTTCAGCTTTTCAGTTTTCAGAATTTCAGCATCTACCAAAACATGTCCGTCTACTCCGCCACCATCGAACCACCGCCACTTCCGGGTTATGCCCCGGCAGCCGCGCCGGTGCGTTTCATGCACGGCATGCGAGGCACGGATTTGCTGGGGATCATCTTCCGCGTTTGTCGTGAACTCCGGGTTTCCGACATCCAGATGCGCGCCGACCGGCCGGTTTACATCCATACCAACAAGGGCATGGAGAAACTCGATTTCCTCGGCATCCTCTCCGCCGCCCACATGGACGAGATCCTCAAGGAACTCATCACCAACCGGGAAAGCGGCAGCCACGGCTTCGGCCAGGAACAAGGCATGGAAATGCGGGTCGAGGAGAAAATCCGCCTCGCCATCAGTCGATTTCGCGGAGACCCGGGTCGCCGATTTCTCCTGCGACGGCATTCCCATGGGCAACGACGGCGAGCGCTCCGGCCGCCTGCGGATCCAGGCCCACCTCAGTTCTTCCGGTCTCGGCGTCACCTGCCGGATTCTCAACGACTTCATCCCCGAGCTCGAGTCGCTCGGCATCGATCCGGACACCACCGACACCCTGCGCCACGGCGTCCTCAAGCGCGCCGGACTCTGCCTGGTCACCGGTCCGACCGGTTCCGGAAAATCCACCACGCTCGCCTCGCTCATCGACTGGGCGCGCCGCCATCATCCCAAGCACATCGTCACCGTCGAGGATCCGATCGAGTATCAGTATCCCGACGACATGGACGATCCGGACTATCCCGGCCACCGGATTCCCTCTCCCAGCATCGTCACCCAACAGGAAGTCGGCCGCGACGTGCATTCCTACCGCCAGGGCCTCAAGGACGTCCTGCGGAAAGCGCCCCACATCATCCTCCTCGGAGAAATCCGGGATCGCGAGGCCATGGAAACCTGCATGGAAGCCGCCCAGACCGGTCACTTGGTCCTCTCCACCCTCCACACCACCGGCGCGGTCAAGACCATCGGCCGGATCCTCGAACTCTATCCGAAGGACAACCACGCCTCCGTCCTCAGCCGCCTCGCGGAAATCCTCATCTTCATCCACTCCCAAGGTCTGCTCAACGGCGTCCAGAAGCGGGTGCTCACCTACGAGTTCCTCCAGAACAACGACGACGCCGTTTCCAGCGCCATCGCCAACTACGACGGCGGCGCCCGCTCGCTCGAAGACGTGATCCGCCGCGCCGGCAACATCGAGTGGGACAACAATCTCAAGCGTCTCCTCAACCGCGGCCTCATCACCCAGGAGACATTCGAAAACGTTAAAATGAACAAAAACGATGATGGCGAATGAGGAACCACGCGATCACGTAATAGCCATTTAGTTTTAAACTGTTAAATATCA
>CAWJDV010000003.1:0-790034 GCA_963841745.1 uncultured Verrucomicrobiae bacterium
TGGCTTTTTGTGGCTTGGCTTTTTGTGGCTCTTGAATTCGTGGCTTCTTGAATTCTGCCCGACGGGATGTCGGGGCGAAACAGTTGCTAGAGAATTGGCGACGCCCCTCGGTTCCGGATGGGCTCAGTGCGGGAGTGGCATCCGGAGGCTCATGGACGATCTTGGCCACGCGGCGGCCTGGACCTGAGAGCCCGGCAAGAGAGCCAGGATTACAAAACGATCAAGGTGCCGGCTCCTCGGGTGCCGCGACGGTCGCCGGGGCTGCGGACTTGAGCAGGCCGCGGAGTTCTTCCCCCCATTCGCGGGCGGAGGGATGGGAGATATATTTCTCCAGGTGGGCCAGCATGCGCACGGCGGCACCGCTTTGGTCACCATTGCGGAAGAGATCCATTTCCATCTCCCACTGGAGCTTCGGCACGGTGTCTTCGAGGAATTTCTCGTATTCCGGGGGCCGCATCGCGGAGGCCATGCCGATCCGTCGTTCCTCGCGATCTTCGTTCCGGTTGCCGTTTCCGCCGCGTTGTTTTTCGACGGCCATGTGTTCGACCTTCGCGCCTTCCTGCTGGATGCGCTTGATCCAGACGGCCCGCAACTGGGCGGTACTGCCGGGTCTTTGATAGGGCGGCAGCAGGATGTCGGTGTAAACCTGCTCGAGCTGGACGGGTGACAGGGGCCACTTTTCCACTTTCACGGAGTTGATGTCGTAGGCGCGCGCGAAGACCGAGGAGGTGACTGGCTGGGCGAGGGTTTTTTCCTGGCCACGGAGTTTCTCCGGGTCGCTGAAAATGGCGTCGACGATGTTCTGGGCATCACCGGCGAGTTTGGCGCGGTCGGCGTTTTCGGAAGCGGCCTGGAGAGTGAGAACGAGCCACCTGAGCTGGTGGCGCAGGGCGAGGCGCAGCCCGGGATCGGAGAGCCGCTCGTCCTCCTTGCGTCTCCACTCGCGGAAATCGGCGGCGCTCTTCTGCTGGTCGGTGAAAGTGACCTTCTCCATGCAGTTGAGGTAGAGCGCGATGGCGGCGTCGTCGCTGGAGATGGCATTGCGATAGGCGGCGATGGCCAGGCGGAACCTCGCGTCCATGGTCGCCTCGGCGCCTTCATTGAGTTTTTCGAGGTTTTCCAGCAACGTCTCGCGATCGGCGTCGGACAGGATTTCGGCGTGCACACTTTGGAGGGCGAGCGCGGAGCAACATAAAAGAACGGGCACTTTCATCGGGGTGGGTTTTGTCAGAATTCGGGATACGGGCCAAGCGGGAAGAAAAATTATTCTTTGGGCGGAATCACGGTGGCGGAGCTGTTTCCGCGCTTGGATCTTTGGAATTCTGACGCATGGTTGCGGACGTCACCCACCCCATCCATGAATCCTTCGTTCCGCCGCTTGCTCGCGCTTGTTGCTGTATTTTTCACTGCGTTTGTCGCTGTTTCCGCACTCCGGACCTGCCGTGCCGGTGGGGATATACTCAGCATGTTTTCAAGTTTTTCCAAAAAACCGGCGTCAAATGGCCCGGAAAAGGGCACTCCGGCCAAGGAAGCTCCGCTCGATCTGGGCGATGTCGAGCTGCTTTCCCGGTTGAACACGGAATACGCGAAGCTGACCGAGGCGGTGGTACCGTCGGTGGTCAGTATCGACACGTCAGGATTCCGCAGCGAGCTTCTGAACGTGTGGGGCGGCACGCGGGTGCGGAATTACCCCACTCAGGGCCAAGGCTCCGGGGTGATTGTCACTTATGAGGGGCATGTCATCACGAATCACCACGTGATCGCCGGCCAGCAGAAAATCCAGGTCACGCTTCACGGTGGGAAAACCTACACGGCGCATTTGATCGGTGAGGACACGCTGCTGGACATCGCGGTGTTGAAAATCGACTCAGATGAGACCTTCGTGCCGCTCAAGCTGGGGGATTCCTCGCAAGTGAGGGTCGGCCAGATCGCGATGGCGGTGGGAAATCCGTTCGGTCTCGGCGAGACCGTCACGCAGGGGATCATTTCCGCCAAGGAGCGCTCGCTCTCGGACAACCAGCGGGATCTTTTCCAGACGGACGCGGCGATCAACCCGGGAAACTCCGGCGGGCCGCTGGTGAATCTGAGGGGGGAAATCATTGGCATCAACGTTGCCATCTTTTCGCCGGACAAGCAGAATCCGGGATTTCAAGGGGTGGGGTTCTCGATTCCCTCGAACGACGTGAAGGATGCGCTCTCCCAAATCCTCGAGCGTGGCCGCCCGATCCGAGGCTTCCTCGGGGTGCAGATGCGTGATCTGGATCCGGCGGTACGCGCGGCGCTCGGCTACGAGGACCCGGAAGGTGCCGCGGTGCTCGGGGTTTCTCCGGACTCTCCCGCCCAGCTCGCCGGTCTGCAACCGTGGGATGTGGTGCGGGCGGTGGACGACGAGAAAATCCTCAGTTCCTCGCAACTCTTCTCGCTGGTCCAGCGGACCCGGGTGGGCGACGTGATCACCCTCGATGTCTGGCGCAAGGGCACGCCGATGAAGCTAAAAGCGACCATCACCGAAAGCGGCGCGGCAACTGCGACGTCCCAGGCTCCGGTGAATCCCGCCGGCCAGGGCCGCACCCATGATCCGGAGAAAATCCTGCAGGCGCTCGGCATCCAAGTCCGTGACTTGTCGGTGCCGGAGCGGATGCGGGGCTTGCGCGGAGTCGTGGTGACCGGGGTGGCGGAAGCTGGCCTGGCGGCGACCCGGGTGAATTCCGGCGATCTCATCGTCGGGGTGAACAACGCGAGGATCAGTGGCGCGAGTGAGTTTTTCCTGCATCTGGCCGCGTCCGCCGCCGTGCAGAACACCGGACTGCACCTGGTCCGCGAGGGGAAAATCCTCACCGTGAACCTGCCGGCGATTCCCCGGCAGGAATGATCCCCGCACGGCTGAAATTTATCCCCCGGACCCCGCGTTTCAACCACCCGCACCATGCAACGATCCAAGCTTCCTTACTTTTTCCTCGGATTGGCAGCCGTGCTCGCCGGCCTTGCGGTCTACAGACTGGTCGCCAAGCGGAATGACCTGCCGGCGGATCCTCCTCCTGTCGCGATGCCGACAACTCCTGCGGTCCCGCCGAAAATCGATGGCCTCACCACCCCACCCTCGCCGGAGGACCCCGCCACGGTGTTGTCCGACCTGGGCATCGGAGTATCCGCCGCGGATCCGGCGGAGCTTGTCGCGCAGATCGCCAAAGCGCTGGAAGCCGGCGACCTCAACCAGGTCGGCCGCCTGATCGGCAAAAGCGCCTTCGACCCGGAGACCATCGCCCGCTTGAAGGAGCTTTCCGCCAGCCCGCTCAAGTTGCGTCAGCCCGACGGCGTCCGCGAAGTCGGCGAGCTC
The DNA here is from genome assembly GCA_963841745.1 of uncultured Verrucomicrobiae bacterium. Taxonomy (GTDB): domain Bacteria; phylum Verrucomicrobiota; class Verrucomicrobiia; order Verrucomicrobiales; family Akkermansiaceae; genus Luteolibacter. The sequence continues at coordinate 3,338 of CAWJDV010000003.1, forward strand.
GAGCTCAACGCGCATTCCCGCTGGGCTCTCGAACTGGATGGCCAGCCACCCGGCCGCGACCGGATCTTCCTCGATCTGCGCAAGAAAAACGGCAAGTGGTCGGTCGAGAAAATCACCCTGCCGCCGCTCGCCGGCGAGCCGATTCCCAAAGCCGTCTTCGCCGATTCCCTCGGCGTGGCGGATGCGTTTCTGCAAGCGGTGCTCAAGCAGGATTTCGAGTTCGCGCGGGCTTTTGTGGACCCCAAGACGGTGTCGGACGCGAAGATCGCCGGGCTTTGCATCCTGTTTGAAGAGGGCGAATACCGGCTCCGCAAAAGCAAGCCGCTGCGCTCGATGTTCCAGCGGGAAGACACCGTCGGCTATCTTGCCAACGTGGAAACCCGCGATGGGCAGCAGAGCGCCCAGTTCGCGATGACGCTCAAGCAACCGCCCGCACCGTCGAACTGGATCGTCTCGGAAATCAACCTGGACCAGCTGCTCGCCGACTACGCCCGCCGCGTGGCCGGCGGGGATCTTTACTACTCGCCGCTGGTGAAAAACCCCGCCGGTGGTGACACCCTGGCGCTGTATTTCGAGTTCGACGAGGACGAGATGAATCCCCGCACCCGCCGGCAGTTGGAAATCGTCACCATGATCCTGCGCTCGGATCCGGGCAAAAAAATCACCCTCAGCGGGCATGCCGACGCGCTCGGCACCGAGGTCTATAACAACAGCCTTTCCTCACGCCGCGCCGGCGTGGTCCGCGACTACCTGACCAAGGCCGGCGTCGCGTCGAGCCAGATCGTGACCGTCGGCAAGGGAGCCAGCCAGCCGCGCCGGCCGAATGTCACTGAGACCGGCGACGACAACCCGGAAGGCCGCCGAGCGAACCGCCGGACGGAAATTTATCTGGATTTTTGAGACGGTTCCGTGCCCGGGCGGTTTTTCATCGGAGATGACTCGAGGTGATGAATTTCCTAAGATCCGGGCAAGCTTGCCAGGCATTCCGGCGTATCGTGCGCGGAACGGGTCGCAAAAATCTTCCATTTTCCTCCATCGCGGGAATACAGACGGCCGGCCCGCCGTCGGTTTTGCCATGAATTTCACGTATCCCTTTCTCATTTCCACGCTGGCCCTCCTCGGCCTGAGCGGTTGCGGTCCGATTCCCGGTTTCGCCCACTCGCAATTCACGCTGCCCGCCGATTGGAAAAATGCCGGCGGGCTTTCCGGTCGCCTCGCCGTCGAGGGACCTTTCCCGCTGGTGGAACCGCTTCGACGATCCCACGCTCACCCGCATCATTTCGGATGCGTTGAAAAACAGCCCGGACATGGCGTCGGCGTCGGCCCGCGTCCGTGAGTCGCAAGCGCGCCGGAATGCCGAGGCGGCGTCCAATCTTCCATTCGTGCAGGGCACGACATCGGCGGCCTCCCGGACCAATTCGCAAGATGGATTCGGCACGGATTCGAGCTCGAACTACGCCGCCGGCCTCAACGCCTCGTGGGAGGCGGATCTTTTCGGAAAACGCAAGCGCAGCGCCGTGAGGCCGCCACCGCGCAGATCGGGGCCAGCCGAGGAAAATTTCAACTCGGTCCAAGCCGCACTCGCCTCGGAAATCGCCATCACCTACACCCAGCTCCGCGTGAACGAAGCGCGCGCTCGAAGTGCTCTACCGCACCATCAACACCCGCGAGGAAACCACCCAGCTCGCCACCTGGCGCACCCAGGCCGGCGAGGCGGATTCGCTGGAATCCAGCCAGGCGCATCAGCAGCCTGGAGCAGGCGCGCGCCGCCGTCCCCGCGGTTCTAGCAGACCATCGCGCAAGCCCGCAACCAACTCGCGCTGCTCGCCGGCCAGAACCCCGGCAGCCTCGATGGCATGCTGGCTTCCGGCAAGCAGGCAATTCCCGATCCCGCCCGCAGCCTCGCCGTCGGCATCCCCGCCGACACGATCCGCCAGCGCCCGGACGTCCGCCTGGCCGGCTATCAGCTGCTCGCCGCCGCCGCGAACACCCGCGCCGCGGATGCCGAGCGCTACCCGTCGCTCAATCTAACCGGCATCGCTCGGCATCAACACCATCACCTCCGGCAATCTCTTCAATCCGGAAACCGCCGCCGCCAACCTGGTCGCCGGCCTCACCCGACCGATCTTCGACGCCGGCCGCATCCGCGCGAACATCGAGGCCCAGAGCGCCGTCGAGGAGCAGGCCTTCCAAACCTACCGCTCCACCGTGCTCACCGCGCTCTCGGAAGTGGAAAACGCGCTCATCGCCTGCCGCCGCACCACCGAGCGCCTCGCCACTCTGGAAAAGGCCACCGCCGCCGCCCGCGAGGCCGCCGGACTCGCCCACCAAAGCTACGAGGCCGGCGAAATCGACATCCTAACCGTGCTCGACTCGCAACGCACGCTGCTCGGCCTGGAAGAGCAACCTGTTCAGCACCCGCACCGACCGGACGACCTCCTACATCCAGCTCTACAAGGCGCTCGGCGGCGGCTGGTCGGCCGGTTCGTGATCTCCTTTTCCACCCTTCATCCCATTCCATGACATCGCCCGATTCCTCAGAAGATCTCGCCACCATCGTCGCCAGCGGCGCCTCCCGCCCGGTGCGGAAATGGCTGTTCGCCACCCTCGCCATCGCCCTGGCCGGCGCGGGGGCCTGGTACTATTTCGCAGCGGAACGGGAACGGTGAGGAAAAGGCGGACTATCAGACGCTGGAGTCCAAGACCGGCCGCATCTCGCTCATCGTCACCGCCGCGGGCAATCTCGCGCCCACCAACCAGATCATCGTCGGCAGCGAGCTCTCCGGCACCGCCAAGGAAGTGCATGGTCGACACCAACGACCCGGTGAAAAAGGGCCAGCCGCTCGCCAAGCTCGACACCTCCAAGCTCGACCAGCAGACCGAGCGCAGCCGCGCCGCACTGCTCGCCGCCAAGGCCAGGGTCAGCCAGGCCGAGGCCACCGCTCGCGGAAAGCAAGGCCTCGCTCGCCCGCCAGGAGGAACTTCACGAGCTCAGCGGCGGCAAAACCCCCTCGCGCGCCACCATGGAAACCTCGCGCGCCACCGTCGCCCGCGCCGAGGCCGATCTCGAAAGCGCCCAAGCCGCCGTCACCGGTGCCGAAGCGGAAGTCCGCGCCTTCGAGACGCGATCTCGCGAAAAGCCATCATCCGCTCGCCGGTCGATGGCATCGTGCTCGCGCGCTCCATCGATGTCGGCCAGACCGTCGCCGCCTCGTTCACCGCTCCCACGCTTTTCACCATCGCCGAGGATCTCAAGAAAATGGAGCTGCTCGTGAATCCGTTTCCGAAGCGGACATCGGCCGCATCGAAACCGGCCAGACCGCCGACCTTCAGCGTCGATGCCTGGCCATCCCGCAACTACACCGCCATGGTCAAAAAGGTGGCGTTCGGCGCGGTCGGCACCGGCACCACCGCCAATGGAACGGCAACAACGCCGCAGCCTCCACCGGCGTGGTCACCTACAGCACCGAACTTGAAGTCGCCAACGAGGACCTCTCGCTCCGCCCCGGCATGACCGCCACCGTGGATATCGCCATCGTGGACAAGCCGGACATCCTCGTCGTGCCCAATGCGGCGCTCCGCTTCGATCCCGTCGCCGCCGCCGCGATCGGCAAGCCGGACGACACCAAGCGAACCCTCGTCCAGAGCCTCTCGCCGGGCGGCGGCCGGCGCTGGCGCGGAACACCGCCCCCAAAGCCGGGTTCCGCCAGACACCGACCCCCAAGCGTCTGGACCCTCAAGGACGGCGAACCTGTGGAAATCAAGGTCACCACCGGCATCACCGACGGCCGCTTCACCGAAATCACCGGCGGCGATCTCGCCGCGGGCACACCCGTCATCATCAGCATCAAGCCGCCCAAGACCGAATGAACGCCGAAAACGCTCATCGAGCTCCGCGGCATCACCAAGACCTACGGCACCGGCGACGCCGCTTTCATGGCGCTCCGCGGCGTGGATCTCACGATCCACCGCGGCGAGTTCGTCGCCGTCATGGGCCCCAGCGGATCGGGGAAATCCACGCTCATGAATCTGCTCGGCTGTCTCGACAGCCCGACCTCCGGCTCCTACCGCTTCAAGGGCATCAAGGTGGAGACTCTCAACAAGGACCAGCGCTCGCTGCTCCGCCGCCACGCGCTGGGATTCATTTTCCAGGGATTCAACCTGCTCGCCCGCACCTCGGCGCTGGAAAACGTCGAACTGCCGCTGCTCTATCGCGGCTACTCGCGCAAACAACGCCACGAGATGGCCCGCGAGGCGCTCGCCCAGGTCGGCCTGCTCGGACAAGGAGCGCAACACGCCCGCCGAACTCTCCGGCGGCCAGCAGCAGCGCGTCGCCATCGCCCGCGCCATCGTCACCAATCCGGACACGCTCTTCGCCGACGAACCCACCGGCAACCTCGACTCCAAAACCACCCTCGAAATCATGGAACTCCTCCGCAAGCTCAACACCGAGCGCGGCATCTCCATCATCATGGTCACCCACGAGGACGAGGTCGCCGCCTGCGCCCGGCGCATCATCAGCGTGAGGGACGGGCTCATCTCGTCGGATACGACGAAGTCACCGGTCACCGGTCGTTCGTAATCAAGGAAGAATGCGGAATTTCTTCCCTCCTGCTATCAACCATCAACTATCAACTCTCAACTTCTTCGCATGCTCTTCAACGCCCTGCTCATCGCCCTCCGGGAAATCCGCCGGAACCTGACGCGCTCGTTCCTCACCGTGATCGGCATCGTCATCGGCGTGGCGGCCGTCATCACCATGGTCACCCTCGGCCGCGGCGCCACCGAGACGGTGAAACAGCAGATCTCCAAAATGGGCAACAACCTGCTCATCCTCCGCCCCGGCCAGGGCTGGGGCTCGTGGGGCGCACCGCATGTTCACCATGGCGGACGTCGAAGCCATCCGCGACCAGGTGCCGGGCATCGCCTCGGTCGCGCCCTTCGTCATTTCCAACAGCGCCCAGCTGGTCTATCAGGAAAACAAGCCGCAACTACGACATCCAGGGCACCACGCCCAACTACTTCGACATCGCGCAACTGGGACGATCGCAGCGGCCGTTTTTTCACCGAGCAGGAGGTGGCTGAATCCGCGCCGGTCTGCGTCATCGGGGAGACCATCCGCAAGGAACTCTTCGGCGAGGGCGTGGATCCCATCGGCAGCAAGATCCGTGTGAAGACCATGACGCTGGAAGTCATCGGCGTCACCGCCGTGAAGGGCCAGGGCGGCTTCGGCGACGATCTGGACGACAACATGATCACCCCCTACACCACCGTCATCCGCCGCCTCTCCGGCCGCCAGGCAGCGGCAAGAACATCAACCAGATCATGATCTCCGGCAGAAGACGGCTACCCCAGCGCGAACATCGTCGCCGACGTCAGCCGCCCTGATGCGGGAGCGCCGCAAAATCACCGCCAACGAGGAGGACAACTTCAACGTCTTCGATTCGCAGCAACTCGCCGAAGTCATCAGCTCCAGCACCAAGGTGATGACCTCCCTGTTAGGCGCGGTGGCCGGCGTCAGCCTGCTCGTCGGCGGCATCGGCATCATGAACATCATGCTCGTCTCCGTCACCGAGCGCACCCGCGAGATCGGCATCCGCCTCGCCATCGGCGCCCGGGCGCGCGAGGTGCTGCTCCAGTTCCTGGTCGAGGCCGTCACCCTCTCCTGCGTCGGCGGCGTGGCCGGCATCGTCCTCGCCTACGGCCTCTGCGATCATGCCTCGCGGAAGTCGTCGGCGCGCCCTTCCTCTTCGATCCGAAGATCAATATCATCGCCTTCGTCTTCTCCGCCGCCATCGGCATCCTCTTCGGCTTCATGCCCGCCCGCCGCGCCGCCAGCCTCGACCCCATCGACGCGCTCAGGCATGAGTGAGTCAAGAGTTGGAAATTGAGAGTTGATAGGAAGAATCGAAACCACCACTCTTCCTCTTTCTCTCAGCCTGAAAATTCTCAACCTCCTACCCCGTGAGCCCCATCACCATAGCCGCCGTCAAGGAACAAGCCGGGGAAACCCCGATTCACGCCGCGATCCACGCCCAGCTCCAGTCGCGAGCCACCCGCACGACCAAGGGCGGAAAACCCTACCTGGAACTCGTCTTCGCCGATGCCACCGGCCATTTCTCCCTGAAAGTCTGGTCCGACTCGCCGATCTACGACGCCGCCGAGAAACTCGCCGAAAACACCATCGTCCGCCTCGAAGCCGAGTGGACCCAGAACCAATACGGCGTCAATCCGAACCACCTCGCCTGGTTCACCATCGACGAAAACGCCGCCGCCAACTTCCTCGCCGGCGACCCCGAGACCCGTGAGAAACAAGACCGCGATTTCGCCGAAATCCGCCGCCTCTGCGACTCCATCGAGGATCCGCGGCTGCACGGCCTTTGCGCGCAGTTCCTCAGCCAGTTAGGCGACCGCTTCCGCCGCACCGCCGCCGCCAAACGGAACCACCACGCCCGCCGCGGCGGCCTCGTCGAGCACGTCGCCCAGATGATGCGCTCCGCCAACGCGCTGTGCCCGGTCTATCCGGAACTCAACCGCGACCTCATGCTCGCCGGCGTCCTCTTCCACGACTGCGGGAAGCTCTGGGAGAACTCCTATCCGGAAGACGGCTTCAGCCAGATCCACAGCATCCACGGGGAAATGTTAGGCCACATCCCGCTCGGCATCGAGCTCGTCAACAAGCTCTGGAACGACCTGCTCGACATCGTCGATGCCGACGAATGGAAACCGCTCAAGCCCTCCACCGAGATGACACGGCTGCACCTGCTCCACCTCATCGGCAGCCATCACGGGCAGTATGAATTCGGCTCGCCCGTGCTCCCGCGCACGCCGGAAGCTTTCGCGCTCCACTACATCGACAACCTCGATGCGAAGTTGGAAATGCTGCGCGACGCCTACGCCCAGTCCAAGGAAATCGCCCCCGGCATCTACGACCGCGTCTTCCCGCTGCCGACGAATCTGGTGAAGCCGCTGGCCACCTTCATCCCGCCGCCGCCGGCTCCGGTAGAGGAGCCTGCCGCCAAGGAAGAAGAGGAAATAGGCGAGGATTCGTGATGGGCGAATTGAGACGCGTGCAACTTCCCAGTTGGTTGCAAATCCAATTTGCTGAGTCTCCAGGCATGAAAAAAGCACTCAACGCGGTTCTGCCCAAAGACCAATGCCTTTAAGGATTGGTTGATCGCCCTTAACACCAACGGTGTTTCGCCCTCCAGCCCAGGGTTGGCGTGAGGAACGAACGCCTACCCTGGGAAACTTGAGTGCATGGAATGGAACCACAACGTGGTTCCGGCCTCGGCGGATAGGCCGCCAAAGTTCGTAAGTCCCCTCCCGGCCGGAACTCCGCTGGAGTTCGGGAGATCGGAAATCCGGCTCCCAAGGTAGCCGTCACCGGCAACCTTGGGCTGAAGGTCGGAACACCGTTGGTGTAGGAGATCCGGTCATTCTTCCCAATCCTTAAAGTGCGGGAGGCCCATCCCCGGAAAACAAAATGACGCCCGCCGTGAAAGGCGGGCGCCACTGCGTTGGAGCTGGGTGTTAGTTCGTCAGATGCGGCTGGAGCGCCTCATTTCAGCCAGAAGCTGAAGTATAGATACATGCCGCCGACGAGCAGCAGGATGAGGCCGCTCATGAGTTTGTTGCCGAAATCCCAGCTGTCCTTGATCTCGTCTCCGGCAAGGTGGTGGATGGAACCGTAGGTGAGCCCGCGGGTTTGTTCTTCGGTCGGCGGAGCCGTCATCAGCGAGACGGACGATCATGACGATCACGCTGATGAGCATCAGGACGCCGGTGGCGTAGAGGAAGTTGAAATCGGCGATGGCCGCGAGGAAGGCGGGGTCGTGGATCTTCCCTTCACCCGCGCCGAAGAACGACTGGAGGCTGAGCTTGATCATGCCGAGCACGAAGCCGATGGCCAGGGCGGAGGTGGCTCCGGCGGAATTCATCCGCTTCCAGAACAAGACCTAGCAGGAACACGGCGGTGATCGGCGGGGCGAGGTAGCCCTGCACGCTTTGCAGATATTGATAGAGACCGCCGTCTGAAATCTGTTTCATGACGGGGATCCAGATCATGCCGACGCCGACGACCACGGTGGTGGCGATGCGACCGACCATCAGCAGGTGCTTCTGGGATTGGCCGGGGCGGAGTTTTTCATACACGTCCACGGTGAAGAGCGAGGCGCTGGAGTTGAAGAGCGAGGCCAGCGAACTCATCAGTGCGGCTAACAAGCAGGCGACGATGAGGCCGCGGATGCCGGTGGGCAGCAGGCGGGTGACAAGCGTGGGAAATACCTGGTCGCCTTGGATGGCGAAGGCCATCACGGATTTCTCCTCGCCATTTTCGCCGACGACTTTCGTCTGCTTCAGTTCGCGCTGGATGAAAAAGCCCGCTTTACCGGAGGCGTCCTTGGTGTCGTTGAGTTCGCGGAGACGGGCGTTGGCGGCATTCATGACCGACTTTTTCTCGTCCTTGGAAATGTCCATGCTGTATTCGGCGGTGAGCAGCGGGTCGGTGGCACCACGGTTGAACTTCAGGTCGAGCGACCAGCCGATCATGCCGGGAATCAGGAAGATGAGAACCGGCCAGACCTTGAGCAAACCGCCGAACAGCGCTCCGCGGCGCGCGGTGGCGAGGTCCTTGGCGGTGAGCGTGCGCTGGACGATGTATTGATCGGTACACCAATACCAGATGCCGATGATCGGTGAGGCGATCAACACTCCGAGCCACGGGAAATCCGGGTCGGAGAGCGGACGCCACAGCGCGAAGTTGTCGGCGTTCCCTTTGGCGGAGGTGATGAGTTCTCCCCAACCGGCGACCACGCCGGCATCGCCACCAAGACGGCCGAGGCCGATGGCGGTGATGACGAAGGAACCAAACAGAATGATGACCGCCTGCGGGGTGGCGGTGGCCATGATGGCGCGCATGCCGCCGAAGACGGTGTAGAGACCGGTGATGATGACAGTGGAAAACGCTCCGATCCAGAAGGCGTCCAGATAGAGACTGCCGATCGTCAGGTTGATTTCCGGCAGCAGGGCCTGGAATACGATGGCTCCGGCATAGACGGTGACGCTGACCTTGGTGAAGATATAGGCCACCAGCGAGACAACCGAGAGAATCCAACGGGTGCGGGCAGCTGAAACGTTTTTCAAGGAACTGCGGAATCGTCTCGACCCCGGACTTGTAATAGAAGGGAACGAAGAGACCGGCGAGCATGATGAGCACCCAGGCGTGGAGTTCCCAGTGCGCCATGGCCATCCCGGTGGCGGCACCCTGGCCGGCGAGACCGACGATGTGCTCGGAGCCGATGTTAGACGTGAAGATGGAGGCACCGATGGTGATCCATCCGGCGTTTCTTCCGGCGAGGAAATAGTCCGTGGTGTCCTTCTGCTGTCGCCCGTAATACAGGGCGACCGCCCCGATCAGGGCGAAGTAGAAGGAGATGACGATCCAGTCTGCGGTTTGCATGTTGTATGTTTTGGGTTCGGATTTTTTTGCGAGAGAATGATCAGGTCGGTTGGCCGTAGTAAGCGCCGGGGCCGTGTTTGCGGAAGAAATGTTTGTCCAGCAGGTGGGCCGGAGCGGGCGCGACGGATGGATTGATGGCGAGGGTCTTGATCGCCATGTCCGCGATGATTTCGAGGGCCTGGGCGGTTTCCACCGCTTTGGCAGCGGATGGTCCCCAGGCGAAGGGGCCGTGATTCCTAACGAGCACTGCGGGCACGTCCAACGGATTCATTCCGGCGAAGCGCTCGACGATGACCTTGCCGGTTTCCCACTCGTATTCGCCGGCGACTTCCTCGGGAGTCATCGTGCGGGTGACCGGGACCGGTCCGTGGAAATAGTCGCAATGCGTGGTGCCAAGGCAGGGAAGATCCATGCCCGCCTGGGCGAAGGCGACCGCGCTGCGGGAGTGCGTGTGGACGACCGAGCGGATGCCGGGGAAGTGCAGAAACAGATGGCGGTGGGTCGGCGTGTCCGAGGACGGCCGGAGCTTGCCTTCGATGATGTTGCCCTCGTAATCGAGGATCACCATGTCGTCGGCGGTTAGTTTGTCGTAATCCACGCCGCTCGGCTTGATGGCGAAGACGCGGCGCGCGGGATCGGCCACGGAGACGTTGCCGAAGGTCAGGTCGACGAGACCGGTTTTCGGCAGCGCGAGGTTGGCGGCGAGGCATTCCTCCTTGATGGATTGATAGCTCATGCGGATCAGCCTTGGATGCCTTGGGCGAGGTGGAAATAGAGGTCTTGCTGACGAAGTTCGTTTTTATAGGAGCGGAGGTCGCGTCTCCTCGTCGATCACGCTGAGCTCGATTTTCGCGATTTCCGCGAAGTCTTCGAGGTGCTCGCTGGTGAGGGCGTAGGAGAGCACGGTGTGGTGCGCGCCGCCGGCGTAGATCCAGGCGGCGGTGGCGGTCTTGAGATCAGGCAGCGGTTTCCACAACACGCGGGCGACCGGAAGTTTCGGCAGTTCGTTTTGCGGAGCGACGCATTCGACTTCGTTGACGAGGAAACGATGGCGGCTGCCGAGATCGATGATGGAACCGTTGACGGCCTTGCCCGCACCGCAGTCGAAGACCATGCGGCAGGGATCCTCCTTGCCGCCGATGCCGAGCGGGTGGATTTCGATTTTCGGAATCTCCGAGGCGATGGACGGGCAGATTTCCAACATGTGCGCGCCGAGGATGAGCGGGTTCGTCGGGATCGAGGTGATAGGTGTAGTCCTCCATGAACGAGGTGCCGCCTTCGAGGCCGTCGGCCATGACTTTCATGATGCGGACGAGCGCGGCGGTCTTCCAATCGCCCTCACCGGCGAATCCGTAGCCGTCTTCCATCAGCCGCTGCACGGCGAGGCCGGGCAGTTGTTTCATGCCATGGAGATCTTCGAAGGTGGTGGTGAACGCGGTGAATCCGCCTTCCTCCAGCAACGCGCGCAGGCCGAGTCTCGATGGCGGCGGAGTCGCGCAGCGATTCGTGGCGGGCGCCGCCTTTTTGCAAGCTCGGGAGCGACGCGGTATTGCTTTTCATAAACCGCGCAGAGCTTGTCGATCTCGGGCTTCGGTGACGGCGTTGATCTTCGCGACGAGATCGCCGACGCCGAAGGTGTTCACTTCCCAGCCGAAGCGGATCTGGGCGGAAACCTTGTCGCCTTCCGTGACGGAGACGTGGCGCATGTTGTCGCCGATGCGAGCAAGCTTGAGATTGCGCGAGCATGTACCAGCCGCGGGCGGCGCGGGCCCAGGCGGCGAGGCGCTCGTGGACTTCCGGGTCTTCCCAATGGCCGACCACGACCTTGCGCGGCAGGCGCAGGCGCGCGCCGATGTGACCGAACTCGCGGCCGCCGTGGGCGGTCTGGTTCAGGTTCATGAAATCCATGTCGATGTCCGCCCACGGGATGTCGCGGTTGAACTGGGTGTGCAGGTCGGCCAGCGGCTTGCGGAGGATTTGCAGGCCTTCGATCCACATCTTCGCCGGGGAAAACGTGTGCATCCAGGCGATGATGCCGATGCAGTTTTTCTCCGAGTTCGCATCGATGGCGAACTGGGTGATTTCGGCGGAGGACTTGAGGACCGGCTTGAAAACCACCTTGTGCGGCAGCGAGCCGGAGGCGTTGAGCGCCTCGACGACGACCTGCGCGTGCTCATCGACTTTTTTGAGCGCCTCGGGTCCGTAGAGGTGCTGGGAGCCGGTGACGAACCAGATTTCAAGGGCGTCGAATTGAATTGATGTCGGACATGGATGTTAGTTGGATTGTTGGGCTTTGAGGGCGAGCAGGTCTTTCATGACGTGGCCGAGATCGGCCGACTTGGTGACGCCGCCGAAGGCATCGTGAAGCTCGCGGTAGAGGGCGTAGAGCTGCTGATAGATCGCCTGGTTTTCGGGGATCGGCTTGTAGGAAATTTCCTTGAGCCCGGTCATCGCGGCTTGGGCGGTTTCGAAATCCGGATGGGCGCCGGCGACCACGGCGGCGCCGATGGCGGAACCGAGCGCGCAGGACTGCGACGGAGCGGGAAACCCGCATTTCGCAGCCGGTGACGTCGGCGTAGATCTGCATGAGCAGCGGGTTTTTCTCGGCGATGCCGCCGGAGCAGACGATGCGCTCGACCGGCACGCCGTATTCGCGGATGCGGTCGACGATGGCGCGGGCACCGAAGGCGGTGGCCTCGATAGGCCCGATAGATTTCCGCCCGGGTGGTGTAGAGCGTCTGACCTAGCAGGAGGCCGGTGAGGCGTTGATCCACGAGGATGGTGCGGTTGCCGTTGTTCCAGTCGAGCGCGAGCAGGCCGGACTGGCCGGGCTTCAGTGGCGGCGGCTTCGTCGGTGAGCTGGCTGTGGAGGGAAGCATCGCCTAACACGCCTTCGACGAACCATTTGAAAATGTCGCCGACGGCGGATTGGCCGGCTTCGATGCCGAAGTAGCCGGGAAGGATCGCGCCCTTGACGATGCCGCAGATGCCGGGGATGTCGGCGACGGTTTTTGTCGGCGGAAACCACCGCGCAGTCGCAGGTGGAGGTGCCGATGACCTTGACGAGCGTGCCTTCATCGACGCCGCAGCCGATGGCACCGTAGTGGACGTCCATCTCGCCGATGGCGATGGGGATGCCGGCGGGCAGGCCGAGTTTTTCCGCCCACTCGGGGCAGAGATTGCCGGCGGTGACGGAGGCGTCGTGGGCCTCGGTCGTAGAGCCGGTCGCGGAGTGCGGCGAGCTTCGGATCGAGTGCGGTTAGGAATTCCTTGTCGGGCAGGCCGCCCCAGTCTTCGGCGTAAAGCGCCTTGTGGCCGGCCATGCAGACGCCGCGGCGGATTTCGCGGGGATCGGTGACACCGGCAAGCACGGCGGGGATGAAATCGGCGAGCTCGACCCAGGAATAGGCGGCGTCGAACACCGCGGGATCCACCTTGAGGCAATGCCAGATTTTCGCCCAGAACCACTCGGACGAGTAGGTGCCGCCGATTTTCGCGAGGTATTGCGGGCGGAGTTTGCGCGGCGATTTCGGTGATGGCTCGCGGCTTCCGGAATGCTGGTGTGGTCTTTCCAGAGCCAGCACTGGGCGTTGAGATTTGCCGGTGAATTTCGGGTCGGAGGCGAGCGGTGAGTTTGTCGCATCCACCGGCAGCGGGCTGGAGCCGGTGCCGTCCATGCCGATGCCGACGACCTGGTCGTTCGAAAACGACGGCTCGGCGGCGCGGGCGGCTTCGAGGGCGAGCCGGGTGGCCTTTTCGAGGGCGAAAACGTAGTCCGCCGGGCTCTGGCGGGCGAGGTGGTGGTCGGAGGATTTCAGGAGGATTCCCTGATTTCCCGAGGGATAATCGACGACCGCGGTGCCGATTTCGCGGCCGTCGGCGCAATCGACGACGAGGGCGCGGGCTGAGTTGGTTCCGTAATCGAGTCCGATCGTGTATGGCATGACAGTTGCTTCATGAACATCCGGACGAATCCCGGAAAGAGACAAAACGTATTACAGTCATATTTCGGGCTGGACCGGACGTGATTTGCGGCGAAACTTGCGGCGATGTTGCAGCCAACGATGGCGGAGGTGGCCAAGGCTTCCGGGGTTTCAAAAAACACGGTGAGCCTGGCACTGCGTGGGAGTCCGCGGATTTCCGCGGCGACGCGGGAGCGGATCGAGGAGGCGGCGCGCAGCCTCGGGTATCGGCCGAATCCCACGGTGGCAAACTTGATGGCGGAGCTCCGGCAGAATCGCTCGCCCGGCTATCAGGCGACCCTGGCGCTGATCAACGCGCACGAGGCCCGCGACGCGTTTTCCAATCACCCGACGATTCCGCTATACGTCGCGGGATGCCGGCAGCGGGCGGAGCAGCTTGGCTACCGGCTCGATGAATTCTGGCTGCACGAGCCGAACCTGCCGGCCGCTCGGTGGTTGTCGATTTTCAAGGCAAGAAACATCCGGGGAGCGGTGGTGGTCGGGCTGATGCGGCGCAACCGGCTGCCCGCCCGGCTGGCGCCGTTGTGGGATGAGATTCCGGCACTGGTGACCGGGGTGCGGACGCGCGAGCCGGCGCTTTCGTTTGCGTGCAGCGATCATCACACGCTGGCCTTGGAGGCGTTTGAAAAGGCCATGGCGCTCGGTTACCGACGACCGGCCTTGGTGCTGGACGGGGTGATCGATGATCTGGTGGAGGGGCGATTTTCGGCGGGATTTCTGATCGGGCAAAGCCGGATGACGCCGGCGGATCAAAGGACGCAGCCGTTCTACCAAGTAGCGGCCGCGCGGACCGACCGCGCGGTGTTTGCGAAATGGTTCGAGGAAAACCGGCCGGATGTGATTTTCACGCTCTATCACGAGGTGGAGCGCTGGATTCATGAAATGGGCCTGCGGGTGCCGGAGGACGTCGGGCTGATCCAATACGAATGGCGGGCCGACCACGCCGGCTGGGCGGGCATGGACCAGCGCAACGACCTGGTGGGCGCGGCCGCGGTGGACATGCTGATTTCGATGATCCACCACAACGAGCGCGGGGTTCCCGAGCACCCGCGGGCGACCTTGATCGGCAGCCACTGGGTGGACGGGGCGACGGTGAAAAGCGCATGAGGGGTTGCAATTTCAGGGAATCTGTCCTAATTCCCCGCGATTCCCATCGCCATTTCATGATCACGATCCGAACGCTTGCCCAGTTTGCCGCCGCCACTGCCACGATTTTGCTGGCAAGTTGTGCCAACCAGAAACCCGGTGAGCAGGTCACCAAGGACGGCCAAACGGTGAACCCCCACCCGCCCGGCACCTACGATCATTTCACGGCCGAGCCCACCTACCCGAAGACCATGACGGCGTGGAAAAACGAGGATGTGCTGTCCCGCACCAACGCGGAGAACTCCTCCATCCGCATCAGCCTCAAGATGCAGCGCGGCTTCCTGATGAACGGCGAGGAGGTGGCGATCGACTATCCGATTTCATCCGGAGTCCCCAGCCGCCCGACGCCTCCGGGCACCTACTACATCCTCGAAAAAGTCGTGGACAAGCATTCCAACAAATACGGCAAAATCTACGATGCCGCCGGCGCGGTCGTAAACGGCGACGCGGACTCCACCCTGGACGCCATTCCCGAAGGCGGCCGGTTCCAAGGCGCTCCGATGCGTTACTGGATGCGCCTCACCAACGACGGCGTGGGCCACCACATCGGGCCGTTGCCCAGGAGCCGCCGCCCCGCCTCGCACGCCTGCATCCGCGGGCCGAGCGCCACGATCCCGATCGTCTATTCCAAGGTGAAACCCGGCACCCGGGTGGTCGTCGAGTGATCTGAATTTATCTTTCTGACCCATAAAAAGGCCCGGATGCGTCCGGGCCTTTTTGTTTGAGAGTTGCCAGATCGCCTTTTCGGTCACTCCTCCTCGACGAATTTGTCGTGGCCGGCCTTTTTCTGCTCCTTGAGCGTTTCAACGATCTTGGCGACCTCGTCGATCTTGCCGTTGATGAATGCCTCCTCCACGTCGACAAGCGACACGTAGAGCTTGCCCATCATTTTTTTGTATTCCAGGAGGGCCTTGGTTTTTTCCGGACCTTCGGGCATCGGCTTGAGCATCGCCGGGATTTCCGCCGCGCTCTTCAGCGCTGCCTGCTGGGCCAGACGAGCCTCGGCGGCCCCCTTCACCGGATCCGTCTCGCGGCGGAAGCCCTTGAACGCGTCGTTCATCGCTTCCATCTGTTTGCCCAGTGCGGTTTCCTCTTCCGCGACCAGGGTCGGGGTCATCAACAGTCCCACCGCGCAGGTGAGCAGAAATAATTGTTTTTTCATACGCCACGAATACGAACGGATTCCCACCACCTTTCCAACTGGAAATTTCCCGTTTATTTTTCCCGGAATCCGCTCCATCATGCGCGGCTTGAAGGTGGAACTGAAATGGCGACGCCGGCTCGTCCGCGCCGTTTTCGCGCTCGGGTTGCTCGGATTGCTGGTCTGGTTTGTCCTGCCGTTCGCGGTTTCGCTGCCGGTGAAATTGAGGGAAGTTCCCGAGGCCTCGCCGGTTCTATTAGATCGCCACGGCACGCCGATCCTACATCTCACGCTGCCGGACTCCACCCGGTCGAGGCCGGTCACGGCGGACGAGATTCCCCGGGATCTCATCGCCTGCACGCTCGCCGCCGAGGACAAGCGGTTCTATGGTCACGGCGGGGTCGATCCACTCGCGACGCTCCGCGCGGGCCGGGATTTGCTGGCGAAGCGGCGGATCGTTTCCGGTGCGTCCACCATCACCCAGCAGTTGATCAAAATCACCTCGCCGCCCGCAGCCCGCAGTCCGATGACGAAAATCCGGGAAGCGCTCGCCGCCCGCCGGCTGGAAATGACGTGGTCCAAGCAGCAGATCCTCACCGCCTATCTGAACCACCTGGACTACGGAAATCTCCGGATCGGTGCCGCCGAGGCCGCGCGATTCTATTTCCAAAAGCCCCTCGCCGACCTCTCGCTCGGCGAGTGCGCCCTGCTTGCCGGGCTTCCCCAATCTCCATCACGGCTCAATCCCGTCCGCCACCCCCAGCGGGCGATCGTCCGCCGCAACACCGTGCTCAAACGCCTCGCCGCCACCGGCGAACACGACGCCGCCCGGATTTCCGCCGCACTCGCCGAACCACTTTCCCTGCGCCCACTCGTCGAATCCAAGTCCGCCCCGTGGCTCTCTCAAATTTCAAACCCCAAATCTGAAATCCAAACCACCCTCGACCTCCCGCTCCAGCGCGACCTCGAAGCGATCGTCCGTGAGGAAACCGCCCGGCTCAAGGACGCCAATCTCCGCCACGCCGCCGTCGTCGTGATTCACAACCCGACCGGGGAAATCCTCGCCCTCGTTTCCTCCGCCGACTGGGACGATCCGCGCGGCGGCCAGTTCAATGGAGCGCTCGCCCCGCGCTCGCCCGGCTCCACGCTCAAGCCCTTCACCTACCTGCTCGCGATGGAGCGGAACCACCGCATCCCTTCTTCCATCCTCGCGGACATTCCGACGCCGTTCCGCACGCCGCAGGGTCTCGATCTTCCGGAAAACTACGACCGCACCTACCGCGGCCCGGTCACCCTGCGCACTGCCCTCGCCTGTTCGCTGAACGTCCCCGCCCTTCGGGAATTGAACTTCCTCGGCGGGCCCGAGCCGCTTCACGAAATTGCTCGAAAACCTCGGCATCACCACCCTCGGCAGCGGATTCCTCCGTCCACGGCCTCGGACTCACGCTCGGAAACGCCCCGGTCCGCCTGCTCGAACTCACCAACGCCTACGCCACCCTCGCCCGCCAAGGCACTCACTTTCCCGCGATGCTCTTCCCTTCGAACGTCCGATGTTGGACGTTCGATGTTCGATGTTCGCAGTGCCTGGCTCATCGCCGACATCCTCGCCGATTCCACCGCCCGCGCTCCCTCGTTCCAGCCCGGTGGCCCGCTCGATCTGCCGTTCCGCTGCGCGGTGAAAACCGGCACTTCGTCTGATTTCCGCGACAATTGGTGCATCGGCTTCACGCCGGAATTCACCGTCGGCGTGTGGGCGGGAAATTTCGAACAACAGCCGATGAAAGGCATCTCCGGCATCGCCGGAGCCGGACCGATTTTCCACCGCGCCATGCTCCGGCTGCCACCGCGACGCCAAGCCCACCTGGTTCGAGCGACCGCCCGGGATCGGTCGGAAATCACCATCGATCCGCGAAATGGAAAACTCGTCGCCGCCGATGCCAAAAACGCCGTGCGCGACCTCACCCCGGCCGACCAACTCCCGCCCGCCGCCACTGCCGCCGATTACGATGCCGACGGCAGAGCCCTGCTCGATCCCACCTTCGCCGAGTGGTTCGCCAGCCGCCACAACGTCCGCCGCAGGCGACCTGGCGATGAACTCCGGCGGGCCCGCCCGCGAAGCACTCCGCATCATCAGCCCGGCGGACAATTCCACCTATCTGCTCGATCCGGAAATCCCCTCCGGCTCCGACAAGCTCCGCCCGGTCACCAACCTCCCCGGCACCGCCCGCTGGCAGTCCGAAACCTTGCGCATCGAGCCGGCCAGCCCGGAGCCGATCATCCACCTCACCGCCGGCACCCACGTCGTCACCGCCACGGATCCGGCGACGCGGAGTCACCCACACGCTGACCTTGCGGGTGAAGTCGCTTTGATTGATTGGAAAATCCCCACCGTTTTCCAACAGGAAATCAGTTGCGGCAGGGAAAGATATCCGTAGTCTGCGGCCATGAATATCGAAGCTCTTCTTCTCGCCCAAGCGATGCCGTCCTTTGGTGGCATCAGCATGACCTACATCCTGATCATCGGTGTCTCGCTGCTGGCCAGTTTCCTGATCAGCAGCACGCTCAAGCGGCGTTTCGCCGAGTATTCGCAGATTCCGATCCGCATGACCGGAGCCCAGGTGGCCGAGTCGATGCTCAGGCAAAACGGCATCAACGACGTGCAGGTGATCAGCACTCCCGGCCAACTCACCGACCATTATGATCCGGTGAAAAAGACGGTGAACCTCAGCGAGTCGGTTTACTCGGTGAATTCCGTGGCCGCCGCCGCAGTCGCCGCCCACGAGTGCGGTCACGCCGTCCAGCACCAGCAGGCCTACGTCTGGCTCGGAATGCGTTCCAAGATGGTGCCCGCCGTGCAGTTCTCCAGCAAGATGCTGAACTACATCATGATCCTCGGTTTCCTCGGCAGTCGGCTTGATGAGCAGCATGACCATGTTGTGGATCTGGGTCGGCCTGTTTGCGATCACCACGTTGTTCTCCTTCGTCACCCTGCCGGTCGAGTTCGACGCCAGCCGACGGGCGCTTGTCTGGATGGAAAGCAGCGGTGTGGCTGCCAGCATCGAGCATGAAAAAGCGAAAAACGCGCTCTACTGGGCCGCCATGACTTATGTGGCCGCCGCAGTCGGATCGCTCGCCCAGCTGCTCTATTTCCTGATGATGGCGCTTGGCCGCAGGGAATGATCGGCCGCCACCCAACTCAAACCAGCTTCTCCGAAACGGCCCGCAACACGCGGGCCGTTTCCAGTTCCTGCTGACAGCGCCCGTCCAGCGGGCACTTGGCAAGCAGGCAGGGCGCACATTCCACATGATGGCGGACCACCGCGTGCCGCCGCCCGAGCGGCCGTTTCCATGCCGGATCATTCGGCCCGAAGAGGGTGACGCAGGTCGCCCCGGCGTGGGCCGCCAAATGGGGCAGCGAACCATCCGCCGCGATCACCAAGCCATGCACCGCCAGCAAGGGCAGGGCTCCGGCCAGGGGTGCTGCGTGAAAGAATTCGACGCCTTCACCCAGGTGGGTCGCCAGGATTTTTCCCAATCCGCGGCCGCCATTCACGCTGGCCACGGTGACCCGTCTGCCGGAGTGCATGAGTGCTTCCCCGACTTCCAGCCAGCGCGCCACCGGCCACTCGTGGCTCGGGCCGAAGTCGGAGCCCGGACACAGCAACACCGCCCCCGCGACTGGCTCGATTCCAAGCGTCGCAGGGGCGAAAAATTCCGACCGCCCGGTTTCGATCCCCAGCTCCTCGACCGCCGCGAGGTAGTGCCTCACCCGGTGTTCCAGCGGGCCAGCGGCAAACGCCAGTGGATGCGTCAGCAGTTTTTTCAACCTCCGCTCGTCCGCTCCCAGCCGCCGCGGGATGGCGGCGAGTTTGAAAACCTCCGCCGCGAATCCGGCCTCCCAGGCGAGCGACGCCTGCCAGTTTCCCGAGATTCCCGCCGCCACCAGCTTCGACTTCGTCCGCACAGGGAAATCCAGCACCGTCACGCCATCCAGCGTGGACCAGAAGCTCCGTTGCTCTTCCGGACAGAGAACCCCGGTGTGCAAGCCCGACGCCACCAGCGCCCGGACCGCCGGCACGGCGAAACACGCTTCGTCCCAGCGCTCAGGCGCAGCCACCAGCATTCCTCCTCCGTTCGTCGTCACTGGCCGGAGCCTAGTGGCCCTGATAGCAGACACAAGCCCGCAGGCGTCCGCCATTCAGATGGAGCGCTGGCTTCAGCCGGCGAGTGATCGCAGAATCATGGTGCTCGAACCAACCAAGAATCGCGGGACTGGCCGACTGAAGTCAGCGCTCCTTCACTCCACAGAAAAAATCCCGCCGCAGCCGGAGCTGGACGGGATTTCCCTGGGTTTTGGAGAATTTCGGGTTTGGAAAGGTTACTTGTTCCAAGTGACCACGTCGTCGGTGTTCTTCCCTCCTGATCCTTTCGTGCCATCAGCACCGAGGGACCATACGGCAGCCTTGCGTCCGTTCAGGGTGATAGCCGGCGTGTATTCGGGTTTCACGATGTCGGCATACTTGTCGTCGAGCATGATCTTGTAGGGCCCGCCCCAAGGGTCATAGAGACCTTTAGGCGAAGTGGAAGTGCCTTCATAAAGAAGTCCGTTCATCCCGCCGTTTGGACCACCCTTTTTGCCCTCTTTGACCGAAAGAAATTTAATTTTCCGGGGGTTGAGTTTCAAGCTCTCGGCGTCATCGGATCCCAACAAAACCTTGATCATCGTCAATCCCGTCCCGGTGATCGAACTCATTGCGCTCGTCGGAATAGGGTCGGCGGGCATGGCACCATATTCCGTGTAAAAATTGTTCACGGCGGATTCCAGGGCAACACAGGTGGCCATGGCAGTGGTCTTCTTGGCCTTCTGGATCGCCGCGTTACCAGCGGCGAATCCCGCTCCGGCGAGCACGGCGATGATCGCGATGACGACGAGAAGCTCGACCAAGGTGAAGCCGTGAGCACGGCGGGAGGATTGGGTTTTCATGGCGGAATTAGGATTGGATTTCACAGGCGCGGAGCAAACACGAGATTTTGACGGGTGACAATGCCTCAATCAAAATCGCAGTGACATGGTGCATACCTACCTGCGGATTTCACCCCCGGCAAACTATTTCTTTGCATGAACACCCTCCCTCCCCGCCTTTGCCGTTGCGGTGCGGGCCAGCAGCTAGCAAGCTTCCAGCATGTCCGGCAAAAATCTGCGAGATTCCATTCTCGAAGCCCTCCGCTCCGCCAAAGGTAACCCGCTTTCCAGGTCCCAACTTTCCCGCGGCCTCAAACTTCCCGGCACCCGCGTCACGGAATTGCGGAACACGCTCGACGCATTGGTCAAGGAAGGTGTCATCACCGAAGGGAAAAAAGCCTGCTACCAGATCGCCGACACCGGCCGACCGAAAAACCAGCTCACCGGCGTGCTCAAGTTCCACCCGAAGGGCCACGCGTTCTTTTTCCCGGAAATCACCGACGAGCACAACATCGCCACCGGCATCGATTTCACCCTCAACTCCCGCATCCTCATCGACCGCCGCAACGTCGGCACCTCTCTGGACGGCGACAAGGTGCTCGTTTCCATCGTCAAGCCGACGCCGCGGCCGTTTCGCACGCGTAGCGAGTTCACTCCGGAGCCCTCCGATGAAATCAAAGGCCGCGTGGAAAAAGTCCTCGTCCGCCGCTCCGGCAGGCTGGTCGGGATTTACCAGAAGAAGGGCAATTTCGGCTGGGTCGATTGCGATGACAAAGCCATCGAAGGAAAAATCGATGTCGTCGGCGACACCACCGCGATGCCGGGGCAGCTCGTCGTCGTGGATCTGGAAGAATGGCTGGACCGCAACGTCACGCCGCGCGGACGGGTCATCGAAGTGCTCGGCTGGCCGGGCGATCCGGGCGTGGACATGATTTCCGTGATCCACCGCTACGGCCTGCGCACGTCGTTCCCGGAGGAAGTGCTCGCCGAGGCCCGCGCCGTGCCGGAGGAGCCCGAGCCGTCGGAAATCGCCCGCCGCAAGGACTGGCGGGACAAGCTGGTCATCACCATCGACCCCGCCGACGCGAAGGACCATGACGACGCGATCTGGGTGGAGAAAACCAAGAGCGGCTGGACGCTCGCCGTGCACATCGCCGACGTTTCCCACTACATCAAGCCCGGCAGCCCGATGGACGTGGAAGCCATCGACCGCGGCAACTCGACCTACCTCGTGGACCGCGTCCTGCCGATGCTGCCCACCGAGCTGAGCAACGGCATCTGCTCGCTCAAGCCGGATTGCGACCGCCTGACGAAGTGCGCGCTGTTGGAAATCGACGAATACGGGGAGATCCGCAAGGCGAAATTCATCGACGCCGTGATCCACAGCCGCGCCAAGCTTTCCTACGAGCAGGCCCAGGCGATTCTCGATGGCAAGCCCGCGCCGGCAGGCTCCGATCCCAAGCTCGTCGGCATGGTCAAGGAAGGCTGGAAACTCGCCTCCGCCATGCGCACCCGCCGCTTCGCCCAAGGCGCGCTCGATCTCGAAATGCCGGAAATCAAAATCCGCCTCGACGACAAGGGCCGCGCCGAAGTCGCCGAGCCGGTCATCCACACCGAGAGCCACCAGCTCGTCGAGGAATGCATGTTAGCGGCGAACGAAGCCGTCGCGAAAATCCTCCGCGAGCGCATGAAACCCGCCGTCTATCGGATTCACGAAGATCCCGATCCATCGCGCCTGCTCGACTACACCGAGACCGCGAAAGCCCACGGCTACCGTCCCGGCGATCTCACGAACCGTGCGCACATCCAGAAACTGTTGGACGATTCCAAGGGCACCCCGGAAGAGCACGTCATCAAGTTAGGCCTGCTGAAAAGCCTCAAGCGCGCCGTCTATTCCGCCGAGCCGATCGGCCACTACGGCCTGGCGAAGGGCGACTACTGCCACTTTACCAGTCCCATCCGCCGTTATGCGGATCTCATCGTCCACCGCGCCTTGCAGCCGCTGTTGGAAAACCCGCCGAAGCCGCACGACCGGACGCCGTCGCAAGCCGACTTGCGCGAAATTTCCCGACACATTTCCGACACCGAGCGCACCTCGTCCGACGCCGAGAGCGAGACCAAACAAATCAAGCTGTTGGAATACCTCGACCGCGTCGCCAGCTCCGACGAGCCGCCGGTTTTCGACGGCCTCATCACCGACGTCCGTCCGATGGGCCTGATGGTGGAGATTCCCAACATGGGCGTCCGTGGCGTGGTGAAACGCGAGGATCTGCCCGACGGCCGCTGGCGTTTCGAGGCGCACCGCATGGCCTGGGTGTCGATGGACGGAAAAGTCATCCAGCTCGGCATGCGCCTGCCGCTGCGCGTCATCAACATCGACTTCGACAAGCGTTTCGTGGATTTCTCCGTCGCCGGTCGCCCCACCACCGAAGGCACTCACGTTTCCGGAAAAGTGCCGCTCCCCGCCAAAAAACACGGCAAGCCGCACAGCAAACCCGCCGCCAAAGTCGGCCCGCCGCCGAAGCGCGCCGCCTTCGGCAAGGGCGCCAAGGAAAAGCCGAAGCGCCGGAAGCGGAGGTAGGGGTCAAAGTGCCAAGCTCACGATCCTCAAGCCTGAGTCATTCTCCGTCCATGAAGTTTCCCTTTTTGAAATCCGCGCATTCTTCGCCGGATTGCCGTCGATCTGCATCCTCTCAACGGGCCTCCTCCAGCCCGTCCACGGCCAAATCAACGCCATCAAAAAGGCCGCCACTCCTGAGGAACCCGCGAAACCCGCCGCCCCGGAAAAACCCGAGGACGTCCGCAAGCGCCTGGAACAATGGCTTCAGGAAGCTCGCGACATCTCTCGGCCGCCTCGACGCACCCGGTGCCGTCACCGGACTTCCCCAGGGGATCACCCCGGAGGAATTCGACGACCGCCGCCGCGATCTCGAACAGATGATCCTCACCGCCACCCGGTCGATCAAGAACCTCGCCTTCGTCGCCGAGGCCCGCAAAACACTCGAAAGCTCCCGCGCCGAGGACACCGGCTGGTCGGGCTTCACCGACCAGCCGCCCTTTTCCATCCTGATGATCGACGAGCTGCTCAACGAGCGCGACGCGATCACCGCCAACCTCGTTTCCTCCGAATCCTCGCTCGCCAACTACGAGCGCCTGCTCTCCAGCCTGCGCAGCGAGACGAAAACCGCCGAGGACGCCGTCAGCGCGAGAATCCTGGCATTACAGAATGCGAACGACGACACCCGCGACGCCGCCAAATGGCGGATGGAAGCGGCCCGCGCCAAGTCCCGCGTGCTCGCCGCCCGCGCCGGCCTGATGCAGAGCCTCTATGACAGTCTCAAGGACCGCATCTCCGCCGCCAACACCGATCTCGCCCTTGATCGACCGCAAAATCAAAGTCGCCAAAGCCAGCTCACGCTTCGACGCCGATGACCTCGCCAAGATCGAACAAGATCTCCGAGGAGCGGAAAAACACCGCCCAGAAGGAACTCGACGACATCACCAAGCGACTCAAGTCCGCCGTGGCCAGCCGCAATCAGGCGCAGTCCGCACTGGACGCCCTGGTCGCCGCCACCCCGCAGGACGCCCAAGCACGCCGGCCCGCGGTGGAACTCGCGAAATTCCGCCTGGAAGTGGCCGAGGGGCGCGTCGAGGCCTTGCAGTCGCTCGTCGAGGGACTGGAGAGTTTGATCCAGTTGGAGAACATCAACTACAAGGCCTATCACGACCGCAAGGCATTCTACGACGCCACCGATCCGCAGCAAAAGGCCAAGGCCCTCGAATCACTCGCGCTGCTTCTCGACCGCCTCCTTGCGTGGAAAAACGTCGCCGAGAACGACATCTCCGCCAGCAGCGCGGATCTCAGCAAGTTGGAGTCCCGCGCCGCATCCATCACCTCGGAGGATCCCCGTTTCAGCCTGCTCAACGAGCAACGCGCCATCAAAAGCGAGACACTCGCCATGCTCCAGCGGATTTCCCAAACGGTGACCGCCCAGCACAAACTCGTCGACCGCTGGGTCACCGAGTTCACCCCGCAAGCCCAACGAAGAAGAACCGTTCCACCGCGTCAAGAAACTCGGCTGCCAACACCTGGGACACCCTCAAGAAAATCTGGGGCTATCAGGTCACCAACTACGTGGACAGCGTGGAGGTCGATGGTCAGACCATCACCGGGCGCATCCCGGTCACGCTCGGCATGTTGCTGCGCGCATTGTTGTTTTTCGTCATCGGTTACTGGGTCGCCTCGAAAATCGCCAACCGCGTCCAAGGCACCCTCGTCACCCGCGGCCACCTCGCGGAAACCAACGCGCGGATGCTGCGCAACTGGCTGATGATCGTCGTCGGCGTGTTCCTCGCCATCGGCACCCTGTCGTTTCTCAAAATTCCTCTCACCATCTTCGCGTTCTTCGGCGGCGCGCTCGCCATCGGTCTCGGGCTTCGGCATGCAGACGCTGATCAAGAATTTCATCAGCGGCATCATCGTGCTCGCCGAGCGCAAGATCCGCGTCGGCGACATCCTCGACGTGGACGGCATCGTCGGCACCGTCGCCGAGGTGAACACCCGCTCGTCCATCATCCGCAGCGCGGACGACGTGGAAACCATGATTCCCAACTCGGTCTTCCTCGAAAACCGGGTGACCAACTGGACTCTAACCAGCAACAAGATGCGCCGCAGCCTGCGCGTCGGCGTCGCCTACGGCACCCAGCCGCAGAAGGTCATGGAGATCCTCACCGAGGTCGCCGACCGTCATGGACTCGTCCTCAAGGACCCCGCGCCCTTCGCCATCTTCGAGGACTTCGGCGACAACGCCCTGATCTTCAGCCTCTACTTCTGGATCCGCCTCGGCGGCGGGACCAACGGCATCGTCGTCGCCAGCGACCTCCGGCTGATGATCGACAAGCGCTTCACCGAAGCCGGAATCGGCGTGCCCTTCCCGCAGCGCGACATGCACCTCACCACCGACAAGCCGATCCAGGTGCAGATCGCACCCGCCTCTGAAGCGAAGTCGGATCCCTACGCATGACCGACGCGCACTGGATGAATCTCGCGCTGGACGAGGCGCGCAAAGGCATCGGCAAAACCGCGCCGAATCCGCCGGTCGGAGCCGTGATCGTGAAAAACGGCGAGTTGTTAGGAAAAGGCTGGCACCGCGCCGCCGGCCAGCCGCACGCCGAGCGCGAGGCCCTGGCAGACGCCGCTAACAAGGATGTCCGCGGCGCGACCATTTACATCACGCTCGAACCCTGCTCCACCCACGGCCGCACGCCGCCGTGCACGCAAGGGTTGATCGACGCCGGCATCGCCCGCGTGGTTTACGCCACCGTGGACCGGAATCCGGCCCACGCCGGACGGGCGGACAGCCTGCTGCAAGCCGCCGGCATCGAAGTCATTTCCGGCGTCTGCCGCGAGGAGGCGGAGAAGCTGCTGCGCCCGTTTTTCAAAGTCCGCGAAACCGGCCTGCCGTGGGTCATCTGGAAAACCGCGATGAGTCTCGACGGCCGCATCACCCGCCCGCCCGGCGAAGGCCAGTGGCTCACAGGCGAAGCCCGCCCGCGCCGATGTCCAGAAACTCCGCGCCACCGTGGACGCCATCCTCACCAGCGGCGAGACCGTCCGCCGCGACAGGCCCGCGCTCACCATCCGCGTGCCGGAATTGTTAGCCGGTCGCCAGCAACCGTGGCGCGTCGTCGTGTCGGACCGTCCCGAATCCCTGTCGCTCGACGAATCCATGGAGCGCACCCTGATCCGCCCCCGCGGCGACCTCGCGGAAATCCTGCGGAACCTCGCCAGCGAGCAAGGCGTGCTCACGGTGATGGTCGAAGCCGGCGGAGTCTTTTCCGCCGCGATGTTCGAAGCAGGCCTGGTCGATGAAGTCGTCGTTTACTACGCCCCGCTCCTCTGCGGCGGCCCCTCGCCCGGGCTCGCCGGAGCGGGTCTGAGAGGAGTCGCTGAATTTGAAGGAGATCGATTTCCAACAGTTCGGGGATGATGTCCGGTTGCGCGGGGTGGTGAGAAGTTAGAATTCTCACACGCCGTGCAGCGCACCAAGGATGCGGCGTGACTCGTCCTCGGTGAAGCGGGTGCCGCGCCGGAGTTTGCTGGCGAGGGTGTGGGAATTCACTCCGGAGAGGCGGGCGAGTTTGGAGATGTTGAGCAGCGGCGCGAGACGGGTGATTTCCTCGGCCGCGAGGTCCGGCTCGGGAATGGGGTCGTTGTGTTTGGCAGCACTGGCCAACCAGGCTTCGGCAGCATCCTCGATCATGGCGGCGGCTTCGCGATACGTATCTCCATGGCTGATGCAGCCTGGGAGCGCAGGCACCTTGGCGATGTAAGCTTGGTCTTCTTCTGACCAGTGGATCTTAACGAGGTATTTCATGGGATGATGGTTTAGTGGAGGAGATCGCGGATTTGGCAGACGTAGGCGGGTTTGATGAGATTGCCATGTTTCGGCAAGGTGATCCGACGGCCGTCCGGGTGGCGGTAAACTTGATGGCTGCCGGTTCCGAGGTCCCAGACGAATCCAGCACGCTCAAGAACGGAAACAGCTTCGGCAAAGGTCACGTTGTGGACTTGGTC
Source organism: uncultured Verrucomicrobiae bacterium (assembly GCA_963841745.1). Lineage (GTDB taxonomy): Bacteria > Verrucomicrobiota > Verrucomicrobiia > Verrucomicrobiales > Akkermansiaceae > Luteolibacter. The sequence continues at coordinate 30,608 of CAWJDV010000003.1, forward strand.
CGGGTTCATGACTTTCGCCAACAGCTTCTCCGCCCTGCTTATGGAGAGAGGTTGAACAAAAATTTGTGCAGCGCAAGGGTGATGAACAAATTTTTGTGCGGAAGAGTGCCTTAGGCTGAAAACGGATTTGAGAATGATACACTGAACTTGAGTGGCGCGATTTCAGCAGCAAAGCGCCCTGTCGAGTGCGGAGACGGCGTGGTCGAGTTCCGCGAGGGTGGTGCAGAGCGGCGGCATGAGGACGATGGTGTCGAGAATCGGCCGGGTGAGCAGGCCGTGGGCGCGGGCGGCGAGGCAGATGGCTTCGCCGAAGCGCTCGCCGGGCGGAAATTTCTCGCCGTCCGGGCTGGCGGAGTTCGATGCCGGCGATGAATCCGCATTGGCGGACTTCGTGGACGATGCGGGTGGGCGGCTTTGAGCGCGGCGAGTCCGGCGCGCGAGGTGGTCGATTTTCGCCGGCAGGTTGGTCGAGGGTTTTTTCCTGCTTCGAAAACATCGAGGCTGGCGAGGGCGGCGGCGCAGCCGAGTGGATTGGCGGTGTAACTGTGGCCGTAGTAGAAGGCGTTTTCGGGCGCTCCGAGGAAGGCGTCGTAGATGTTCCCGGTGGTGAGGGTGGCGGCCATGCGGCAGGTAGCCGCCGGTGATGCCCTTGGCGAGGCAGAGGAAATCCGGGATCACGTTTTCCTGCTGGCAGGCGAACATTTTGCCGGTGCGGCCGAAGCCGGTCATGACTTCGTCGAGGATGAGGTGGACGCCGGTTTCATCGCACCAGGCGCGCAGGTCGGCGAGCATGCCGGCGGGCCAGGGGCGCATTTCGTTGACGCCTTGGATGAGCGGCTCGATGACGACTCCGGCGATGTTTTCGGGTCGAGCGTCGCGGAGTTCGTCCATCGAGCGGACGTGGTGTGACGCGGATAGCCGTGGCCTGCGAAGCGCTCGAAAAACCGGCCGACTCCGCCGAGCGAGGCCGCGCCGAGGGTGTCGCCGTGGTAGCCATCGGCGAAGGCGATGAAGCCGTTGCGCTCGCGGTTCGCCGGTTTGCATGGCGGTATTGCACGGCCATTTTCAGGGCGCACTCGACGGCGGTGGAGCCGTCATCGGAGAAAAAGACGCGTTCGAGGGTGTTTTCCGGGAAAAATCCGCAGAGCCGCGCGGCGAGTTCGGCGGCGAGCGGGTGGGTGAAGCCGAGAAACGAAACGTGCGCGGTTTTTTCGAGCTGGGCGCGGATGGCGGCGGTGATCACCGGATGGGCGTGGCCGTGGATGTTGGTCCAGATCGACGAATTTCCATCGAGGTAGCGCCGCCCCTCGGAATCCCACAGCCACGAGCCCTTGCCGTGGGTGAGGACCAGCGGCTCGTGTCCCGCGCGCGCACCACTCGCCCTGGCGGGTGAACGGGTGCCAGCAATGGGTTTGATCGGCCTCGATCCAGCGGCGGGTGTCGTCACGCATGAGCGCGAGTGGAGATACGCGGCCGCATCAACCCGCAATCGTTGCCTGACAGCGATTATGAATAAGGTGACGAAATTGTTTCACGTGAATGATCGGAATTCCCGATGTCCGGAAAACGTAGTGACGTGCGGCGGTTTGGATATTCCTCCGCGTCACCGCGACTATCTCCCCCCGGAGAAGCGGATCATGGCACCTTCCCCCCGAAAAACACGAGTCGGCGGATGTCGAGGTTCCCCCCTCAACATCCGCCGATTCATTTCGTGCAAGCCTACGCGATCGCGGAATGATCATATGGCCGGAAATGGGATATTCATTGGGTGTCGCCGCGAACACATTCCCCCCCAAGGTGCTGCGGACAACGGACACAATTCCCCCCAAAAAACAGGTCGGCGGATGTTGGAGGCTCCCCCCTTCAACATCCGCCGATTCTGTTTTCCGGGAATGGCGGTCGCATCCGGGCTTGATCGGCGGACCCCCGGCGTTTAGTCCCTGCGGGCCGATTTCATGTCCGTCTCTCCTTACGCCATTCCATCGCCCGCGCTCCAGCGTGAGGTGAGACGCCGCCGTTCGTTCGCGATCATTTCCCACCCGGATGCCGGAAAGACGACGCTCACGGAGAAATTCCTGCTCTACGGCGGCGCGCTCAATCTGGCCGGCAGCGTGACCGCGCGGAAAAACCAGCGCGCCACGACCTCGGACTGGATGGAGCTTGGAAAAACAACGCGGGCATTTCCGTTTCCTCCACCGTCCTGCAGTTCGAATACAAGGACTGCGTGGTCAACATCCTCGACACGCCGGGGCACAAGGATTTCTCGGAAGACACCTACCGCGTGCTCACCGCCGTGGACGCCGCCGTGATGGTGGTGGACGCCGGCAAGGGCATCGAAAGCCAGACGCGGAAACTCTTCGAAGTCTGCCGCCGCCGCGGCGTGCCGATTTTCACCTTCATGAACAAGATGGACCGCCCGGCGCGGCCGTCGATGGATCTGCTCGACGAGCTGGAATCCGTGCTCGGCATCCACGCGTTTCCGGTGAACTGGCCGCTCGGCGACGGTCCGCGTTTCAAGGGCGTTTATGACCGCGAGCAGAAACAGGTGCATCTTTTCCAACGCACCGTGCACGGTGCCTACCGCGCGCCGGTGGCGGTGACCGGCATCGAGGACGAGAGCGTGAAGGAAGCGGTGGAAGAAGGGACTTACCGGCAGGTTTGCGACGAGCTGGAGTTGCTGGAAGGCGCGGGCGCGGAGTTCGATGTGGAGAAAATCCTCGCCGGCGAACTCACCCCGGTCTTCTTCGGCAGCGCGGCGAACAACTTCGGCGTGCAGCTCTTGCTCGACCGTTTCCTCGAACTCTCGCCACCCCCGACTGCCGCGCGAGAGCGGCGGCATGACGATCGATCCGGCGTCCGAGGAATTCTCCGCCTTCGTCTTCAAGATCCAGGCGAACATGAACCCGAAACACCGCGACCGCGTCGCCTTCGTCCGCATCGTTTCCGGAAAATTCGAGCGCGACATGAACGTGCTCAACACCCGCACCGGCGAGCAAATGCGCCTCGGCAATTCGCAGCGCCTGTTCGCCCGCGAACGCGAAACCGTGGACGACGCCTACGCCGGCGATGTCGTGGGACTGGTGGGAAATTACGATCTGCTCATCGGCGACACGCTTTCCTCGCAAGCCCGGCGTGACCTTCGATGAAATCCCGCGTTTCGCGCCGGAGTGTTTTTCCTTCCTCCACAACAAGAGCACCGCGAAATACAAACGCTTCCGCGACGGTCTCGCACAGCTTCTCAAGGAAGGCGTCGCCAGCGAGTTCGTGCTCATCGACAGCGAGGGCCCGCAGATCCCGCTGTTCGGCGCGGTCGGTCCGCTGCAGTTCGAAGTCCTGCAATACCGGCTCGAAGGCGAATACGCCGCTGAGACGCGCATCGAGCAGGCAAATTGGTCGCTCGCCCGCTGGCTCAAGCCGAAGGAAGGCGACCCGCTCGCGCCCGACGCCCGGCCCGCGCTTTCGCTCGGAGCCGCGCTGGCCCGCGATTCCAACGGCTGGCTCGTCGCGCTGCTGCCCAGCGAGTGGGCGTTGAAAACCTTCAGCGACAAGAACGAGGACTGGATCATTTCCGAGCAACCGTTCCCGCCGCCGGTGGTGGTGAAGTGACTCAGGCATTCCTGCCTGTTCTTTCCTCGTCGTTTCCTCCCCTAGCCAAGGCTTTACACCGCCCCCGGCCCTCCGCCATCTTCGCGCCCCTTTCCAACAAGGGGCTGTGGCGTCTCGCCACAGTTCTTTCCAGCCCACGCCCATGACATCCGCCGAGATCCGCCAATCGTTCCTCGATTTCTTCAAAGAGAAACAGCACACCATCGTCCCTTCCGCCTCGCTGCTCCCGCAGTCGCCAGGCCTGCTGTTCACGAATGCCGGGATGAATCCGTTCGTCCCCTATTTCCTCGGTGTCGAAAAAGCTCCCTACGATCCACCGCGCGCCGCCGATACCCAGAAGTGCATCCGAGCCGGCGGCAAACACAACGACCTCGAGGATGTCGGCTACGACACCTATCACCACACGTTCTTCGAAATGTTAGGCAACTGGTCGTTCGGCGACTATTTCAAAAAGGAAGCCATCGCCTGGGCCTGGGAACTCGTCGTCGAGCGCTGGGGCCTCCCCGCCCACCGCCTCTACGCCTCCGTCTATGCGCCGAAAGAAGGCGATCCCGGAAATTTCGATCAGGAAGCCTACGACATCTGGGCCGCCCTCTTCGTTTCCAAAGGCTGCGATCCCGCCGTCCAGATCGTCCACGGCAACGTCAAAGACAACTTCTGGATGATGGGCGAAACCGGCCCCTGCGGCCCCTGCTCCGAACTCCATGTCGATCTAACACCCGAAGGCAATCCCGTCACCGGCCGCAACCTCGTCAACAACGACTCCGACCTCTGCATCGAGATCTGGAACCTCGTCTTCATCCAATACAACGCCGAGGCCGACGGCAGCTTCCGCGAGCTCCCCGCCAAACACGTCGATACCGGCATGGGCTTCGAGCGCGCCTGCTCCATCATCCAGAACACAAACGGCTTCACCGACTTCTCGAAAAAGCCCTCCAACTACGCCACCGACGTCTTCCAACCGATCTTCCGCAAACTCGAAGCACTCAGCGGAAAAACCTACGTCAACATCTACCCCGCCCTTGGCGCCGACCGTTCCCTCTTCACCGAGGAAATGAAAACCGCCATCGCCTTCCGCGTCATCGCCGATCACTTGCGGACTCTATCATTCTCCATCGCCGACGGCATCATGCCCGGCAACAACGGCCGCAACTACGTCCTCCGCCGCATTTTGCGCCGCGCCGTCCGATACGGCCGCCAGCTCGGTTTCTCCGGAGAACAGCCGTTCTTCGGCGCACTGGTGGAAACGCTGGTTAGCGAAATGGGCGGAGTTTTCCCTGAGCTGAAGAATCGCCAGGACGTCGTCCGGCAGACGCTGGAGCAGGAAGAAGCGAGCTTCAACCAGACGCTGGACCGCGGTCTAAAACGCTTCGAAGAAGCGATCCAAGGGGAGCACACGCGCCCTCGCGTGTTATCTGAGGCGCCCTCGCCTCAGATTGGCCCGACTTCACCCACAGCGTCGGAACCCACCTACACCCGCCGCAATCTCCCCCATTTCGAACGTCCTTGGGGGAAATACATGGTCACCTTCACCACCCGGGACCGCGACATCCTCAGCGAAGCCGAGCGCACCATCGTCCTCGATTCCATCCTCCACTCGCGCGAGCTCGGTCAGATTCATCTCTACGCCGCATGCGTCATGCCGGACCACGTCCATCTCCTTTTTGAACCACAGGTGAAATCCTACGATTCGGAATCTAACCCGACTTTCTACACCCTTACGGAAATTCTCCAGCCGATCAAATCGGCCACCTCACACAAGATTCTCAAGGGACGGAGAATTACTCTACAAAACGACAACATCAAGAATCTCTGGGAAAAAGAATCGTTCGATCGATTGATCCGCAGCGAGTCCGACCTCATTGAGAAATATAATTACATTATAGGCAATCCGGTTGCAGATGGACTTGTAGCGCAAGCGAAGGACTATGCTTGGTCCTGGTGTCGGGAGTTTTGTGAACGTTCGAGCCCTGTCGGAGACGAGGGCGTCTCCGACCACACGCGAGGGCGCGTGTGCTCCCCTTTTCCGGGAGACATCGCCTTCGAACTCTACGACACCTTCGGCTTCCCTATCGACCTAACGGAGCTTCTCTGCGCCGAGCGCGGCATCAAAGTGGATATGCCGCGTTTCGAAAAACTCATGGAACAGCAGCAAGAGCGCTCCCGCTCCGCACAAAAATCCAACATCGTCCGTGCGCTCGACATCTCCACCGAAGCCGTCACCGAGTTCCTCGGCTTCGACAACGACTCCGTCGAAGCCACCGTCCTCGAAATCCACCCGCAGGAAGACTCGCTCTTCGTCATCACCGACAAGACCGTCTTCTACGCCGAGATGGGCGGCCAGGCCGGCGACACCGGGTATCTCGACACCGACGACAATCAAATCGGAATCACCGGCACCCAACAAATCGGCAAAGCTCGCGCCCACATCGTCGATTCCGCCGCACTCGTGAAAGTCGGCGACAAGGTCACGCTCAAGTTAGACACCTTTCGCCGCCGTCCGATCGAAGCCCACCATACCGCCACCCACCTTCTCCACTGGGCGCTGCACGAAGTCGTTTCCAAAGACGCCTCGCAGCAAGGCTCCTCCGTGGACGAGAACCGCCTGCGTTTCGACTTCAACAGCGCGCCGCTCACTCCCGAGCAGCTCGTCATGATGGAAGAAATGGTCAACGGCGCCATCAAACAGGACATGGCCGTTTCCTGGACCGAGGTCAAACACGCCGACATCAAGGGCCGCGCCGACATCATGCAGTTCTTCGGCGACAAATACGGCGAGATCGTCCGCGTCGTCGAAATCGGCGGCAAGCGCAACGCCCTCGACGGCTACTCCATGGAACTCTGCGGCGGCACCCACGTCCGCAACACCGGCGAGATCGGTCTTTTCAAAATCAAGTCCGAGGGAGCCATCGCCTCCGGCGTCCGCCGCATCGAAGCCGTCTGCGGAGAAGCCGCCTGGGCCTATCTCAACGAGTCCGTCGAGAAATGGAGCCAGGAACTCAAAGCCGCCCGCGCCAAACTCCACGCCGCCAACGAAAAACTGACCGCCCTCGGTGAGGAAGCCGTCACCGTGAACGATTTCCCGCACATCATGGGAGCCATGCTCGCCGAGCGTGCCGACATCGGCGAGATCAACGCCACCTTCGCCTACGGTGCCCGCACGTTGGAGGAAACCCAACAAGCCGCCATCGAAGCCGAGAAGCGCATCAAGAAAATCCAATCCGCCCAAGCCGCCAAACTCGCCGACGAATCCCTGGCAGAACTTATCGCGTTAGAAAAACCCATCATCGTCTCCTTCGAGTCCGACGCCTCGCTGCTTCAGGAGCTCCAGAACGGCCTCAGGAAAAAGCAATTCGCCGGCCCCGCGCTGCTCATCGTGGATGATGGGGAAAAACTCCACCTCGCTACCCACTGCGGCCCCGATGCGTTAGCTGCCGGCCTCAAAGCCGGCGACCTCCTCCGCGATCTCGCCGCCCTCGCCGGCGGCAAAGGCGGCGGCAAACCGGATCAGGCACGAGGTGCCGCGCCGGATCGCTCCAAGCTCGCAGAAATCAAAGCCGCCGCCGCGACGAAGTTCTAACTTAAGGAGGGGCGGATCGCATTTTACAATACCCTGCTATTGCCCGCTCTGCATTCCATTCCACCCCAGCCCGTGAGAAGCCTATGTGGTGGGGCAAACGTCCATCTATCGAAACTCAATGGGCATGGCGATTCGGAGATCGCCTTTCCTTGATTCCGGTAACATTTCAATCCCACCACCTCCCAGCCGAAGGACAGGAACTAACAAGTTAGCGCACCATCCACGAATGCTTCGCCCAGAAGCGGTTGAGGTCGGAGACGGAGCCGTTGAAGGCGTTGTGCTCCAGCGGCCGGTCCATCGAGCCGAAGAACCGTGGAGATTTCCACGGGCCGTGGTGGTAGTGCTTGGAAACCGACCGGCCGGACCACTCGACGCCGGCATACTGCCACAGCGCCCAGTCGTCCCAGATGTCATAGGCCTCCATCAAGTGCTGCGGCGTCTGGTAGCTGGTGGTCGGCGCGTAGAGCGCTATCCAGTAGGGACATTGGCAGATGCGGCTTTTCTGGGCGGGACTTGCGTTGGCCAGTGAGTTGCGGAGGCGGTCGCTGTTCTCAAGATAAATGGCGGGCAGCACGCCGGTCCGCGCCTCCACCCGGTCGATGAAGGCGACGAGATCCTCCGGACTCGACTTGGTGTCGAAGTCGCCGACGAGCAGAATCCTCTTCCCGACCAGCCCGCGCGTGCTCGCGATTTCCCGCAGGCGGTTGATGTATTGGTCCGCCTGCCAGGTGGGATCCGTGCCTTTCAGGACAAAATAATAAGTGCCCAGCATCATCCCCTGACGATCGGCGGAGCTGAGGAAGTCCGCGCATTTCTCGTCGAGTGCCGTGCCCTTGCCGCAGCGGGCGATCAGGCCGTGCGCGCCGTTCCGCCGGAGCGCGGACACGTCGTGGGCGGAAAACGATTCGCCGGAACGTTGTTTTTCCTTCGGATCATAGGAAGAGACGTTAACGATCTTCGGCGCGTGATGCAGCGCGATCCGCCCATACCCACCGCCGCAGCTATTGAGAAACAACGGCAGTGCGGCGGCGAGGATGGAGAGCGGAAATTTCATGGTCCAGTGAACCGCAGGTGCGGAGGCCGCGCAACCATTGAAGCGGTCCGCCTTCCAGTTGCTTCGTCACGGTCGTTCGGAATTCGGAATGTCCGGCGGCGGTCTATCTGACTTTCTGGCCGCTCAAAGTCAGATGCTGCGTCTTGACCGTCACATTGCCGCTGGCATCCGTGGCCGAGACTTTGAGGGACACCTTGTCAGTGCGCAGCGTCAAGAGGTTGGTCTGCCCTTGAAGCAGCAGTCGGTCGCCGTTTTTAGTTTCGGTGCCGAGAACGGATTCCACTACGGGATCGGGGTCACAGGCGTCATCCACGTCGATCTTCACGGTCACAAAGCTCATCCGCCGACAGTCGATGGAGGAGATTGCTTTGCCAGTGCGCCGGTCCACGAAGCTTGCCTTGATCTCCGGCGCTGTCGTGTCGATCAGAGTCACCGTGCGCTCGCTCTTGATTTCGCGACCGTCAGTGGTCGTCGCGGTCACGGCGAGGGAGTTGCCGCCGAAGATCAATGTCACGGTGGCGGGGAGGGCCGTCGCCACGGACTTGCCGTTCAGAAACAGCTCGACCGAAGCGAGCTCGACGCCGTCCGGAAATACAACGGCTCTTACGACCACCGGGTTTCCCTGAGGACTGCGGCATTCCTGCACATCGCCGCCTTCAGCCAGCAGGTTGATCCCGAATGCCAACTCGTCCGCGCCGATGTCCACCGTGGCCACACCGTCACCGTCACCATCGACAGGGCGGCTCTCGCGGTCGAAGTCCTGCGACGGCGCGCTCATGTTGGTGCCGGCATCGATCGCGGGCGAATCACGCCGCAGCCTGAAGTTGTTGCCCGCGGCATCCACGAAGAGAGGGTCGGAGAAGAGATTGCCGTTGATGCCCGTCTGATCGGAGATCGTCTTGTAGTTGGTGACATTGTCGGCCACGAGATTGTTCTGCCAGACCGGATTGCTGGCTTCGGTGCCGAACTCCACCTCCAAGCCCACGTCGTTGCCGGCGAGGATGTTGTTGCGATAGACCTGGTTGGAGGTGTTCACGCGGCGGTCGATCCGGATTCCCACCTTGTTGCGGACCATCGTGTTGTTGACGATGACGGGAGTGCCCGACTCCGGAAGTGTGGCGTTGATCGCCCGGCAAGGGTTGTCGTGGAAAATGTTGTTCGCGATGTAGGGCGACGAGCTATTCACCATTCCAATCACGCCGGATAACGATTGGCTGTCGGCGGTATTCCTGCGGAAGACATTGCTGTCGATGACCGGCGATGAGCTGTTCATGCCGATGGCCGCGCCATAGCCGCCGCCGCTTTGGGCGTTGTCTTCGAAGATATTGAAGGTGATGTAGGAATTGGCTCCGCGGATTTCCATGCCCGCGCCGAACGACGCGCGGGCGTTCCGGATCGTGAACCCGCTGACCGAGCCGGCAGGGCCGATTTTCACTCCGGTTTTCTGGGCTGCGTCAATGATGGTGGCGGCCGCGCCGGCCGTGCTCACGAGGTCGATGTCCTTTTGTTTGAAATCCAGGTTCTCCAGATAGGTTCCGGGGCCGACCCGAATGACATCCCCAGCCAGCGCGGCATTCAGCGCAGCTTGGATCGTGGGGAAACTCCCTGGAACGGTAAACTCCGCCGCGTCCGACTGCGATGCGGTGGCAACAAGGATTCCGGTGGCCGCCGAGGCCATGGACATGAATTTAGGGAATGGGGCCATCAGTTTGGGGGGGTGGGTTTCCATGGGAAAACGCTGTCGACCATGACTCGGCATCCCGCCTTGGCAATGAATTTCCCGCCACGTCTTCCGACATTGTTTCTGGTAGCCCACAGGTGGAGCTGTCATGAACGGGCTCATGGATCTGGACGTGGAAGACATCATCGCCGGCGCGGTTGGCAGTGTGCTCGGTCGTATGGTTCTGTTTCTGGTCGCGGTGTGGCTCGGCAGTTGCGTCGGCGGGGCCGGCATCGCTGCGGGAACCATGGCGGAAATGGGAACGTTACTGGTTCCGACCTTGTTGTGGATGTGGGCGGGACCGCTGCTGCTTTTCAGTTCGTGGGCATTCATCAACATTCCGTTTCTGATGTATTTCCTGATGCGTTTCGTCCGTGGCGATGGCGATTCCTATCTCACTTGGGGAATTGTAATCGGCGTGCAGGCACTCGTCGTGATGCTCGGCTGGGTCCGCGATTTCGTGGAGGGTTGGGTGCCGATGATCGTGGCATGGACCACTTGGTCAGTCCTGTTGACCATGATCGGAACCGGCATCTGGCTGGTGCGCCAACACCTCATCAACCTCTGGGCCCGCGACATGGGAATCCTCCGCGCGGAAAACGCCCAGCTCCGTGCCGAGCGGGAGGATGAGGAGCGCCAGAGGATGCTGATGGAGGAGGATCGCTGAGCCGACACGCCGGCTGTGAACCGATTCTTCTACCAGGTGATGAGGTTCAGACCGGCAACTTCGAGAAAATGATCGTCCCGGGTCAGCAAGGGGAGTCGATACTCGAGAGCTTGTGAGGCGATCCATAGATCGTTTGCAGGGATGGGGCGGCCTTTGGCACGCAGGCTTTCGCGCAAATCGGCGTAAATCCGGCTGGTTTTAGCGGTAATGGGGAGCACCTCGAAAACGGTTTCCATTTCCCGCAAGGTTGCTTCCCGCTCACGACGCTTGGACGATCGCAACAGGCCAAAGCGATGTTCGCCGAGAACCACCGGGCTCAAAACCATCGGGCCGAGTGGTGCCATCGCTTCCTCAAGCGCCGGATGTCCCTCCAGAAAGTCAGATAAGGCATTGGTATCGAGAATCATGAACGGTCCTTCCAACTCGTTTCGACTTCTTCCGGAGACATGCGGTCTTCCGGTTCCAACGGGCCGAACTCCGCCGCGATCTCGGCTTCGACCCGCCGGCGGTCCTCCTTCCAGCCCGGTCCCGACCAAGTCCCGGCAAATCGTTTCCACGCTGGATCGTCGGAAATCGCGGCGGACGGCGGGTCGATGATCGCCCGCAGGCCGGCCTCCACCAATTCCGTCACCGTCCGGCCTTCTAAGGCAGCCCTAGCCTTGACCCGGCGGTAAAGCATTTCATCGATGTCCAAAGTCGTTCTCATTCATGCAGAAAAGCAGATTTCTGCGTTTGTGTCAAATAAGCCGATCCCTGTTCCAGATGTCTGCCGGGCCTGAAACGCCAAAGCATCCATTTCACCCTTTCCACAACATCCGCACGCCGAAGACCACCAGCACGCAGCCGAAAATCCGGGTGAGCGTGTGGTTGCTCAGCGAGCGCATCAGGTCGCTGCCGAACCACGCGGCGAGCGCCGAGGCGAGGCCGACGGCGAGCACGATCTTCCAGTCGATGAGGTTGGCGACGCGCGCGTTGTTCGCGGTGGCGGCCAGCGCGGTGACGATGATCACGGCCATCGAGGTGGCGACCGCCTGCTTGTGCTCGGTTCCTAGCAATCCGACGAAAGCCGGCACCATCACCAGTCCGCCGCCCACGCCGCAGAGCGCGCCGAGCAGCCCGGCGACGAGGCCGATGAGGATGGCGAGGAGGATGAATTTCATCGGCGTCTGGCGGGAGCTTTTCTGGCAGATGCGATTTCCACGATCAGCCGGTGCAGCACCAGCCGGTGGTCGAGGCCGGTGGTGACGAGGGCTTGGTCTGCCTTGAGGGTGGCTTCCATGACGTGCTGGAGGCCGGCGAGCTCGAAGTTCTTCGCGTTGTCGGCGGCGAGGAAGATCGGGAAGACGTTGACGCCGGAGCCATCTTTTTTCTGCGGCAGCCAGGCGCGGTCGGATTCGGGGAGGCGGTTGAGGCCGCCGGAGAAGGCGCTGTAGTTGCCGGTGGGAACCTTGAACTTTTCGATGATCAGCTTGGCCATGAACAGGTTTCTCACCACGCCGATGATGGACGCGCGCATGATGCCGATGGCGGATTCGTCGGCTTCGAGCTGTTGGTCGATGAGCTGGATGGCGCGGGCGGCGTTGCCTAACTGGATGGCCTTGCCGATTTCAAAAACCACGGCGGCACGGCTGAGCGGGACGAGCACGCGGACGTCGTCCTCGGTGACTTCGCGGCGTTCCTCGCCGAGGTAGAGGTCGAGTTTTTCCAGCTCGTTGCCGATCTGTTGGGACTGCTCGCCGGCGAGCATGACGAAGAGCTCCATGGCGTTCGCGCTCGAAAGTCAGGCCGAGCTCGCGGGCGCGCTTGGCGACGAGCGAGGCGACCTGGTCCTGCCAGTCGTCGCGGCTGGTGTCGATGCGGTCGTGGACCTGGACGTCGGCGGCTTTTTCGATGAATTTCCAGAACCCGCGGCGTTTGTCCACGCCTTGGGCGGTCATGAGGAATTTCACGCCGTCCGGGATGCCGCGTTCGAGGGTGGCGCGGAGGCTTTCGACGCCGGCTTCGGTGCGCTGGGAGCGGCCGGTCACGTTGTCGGCGAGGAAATTCGCGTTGCGCAGCCAGACCACCTTGTCGCCGCCGAACATCGGGATGGTGAGCAGGGCCTGGACGGTGGAGGAGCAGATTTCGAAGGCGGACTCGGAGTTGTCGGCGATGCCGTCGATGGTTTCGTGGGTGAATCCATCGTCCACGCCGCCGGTGAGCTGGTTGTAGAGCAGCAGCGCCTTTTCGCGGACGAGGCCCTCGTCGCTGCCGACGACGGCGAAGAAATTGCCGGCTTTTTCAGGGTTCGCTTTTGCTTTGGCAGCCACGCGACGGTGTTAACGGGATGCGGCGGACGGTGCAAGCGTCGGCTTTTTGCATCGGATCGTGTGGCCGTTGGCTTCCAGCCGTCTGCGCAAGTCGCGGAGGATGGCGACCGCGGTCGGCCCGTCGCCGTGGACGCAGAGGGTTTCCACCACGCCGTTGGCGACGATTTCCATCGCCTGGGCCGTAGCCTCCTCGACGTTGGAAATCACCGCACCCGGCTCGGCGCGGGGCATCAGCGTGCCGTTTTCCAGATAGCGGCGGTCGGCGAATCCTTCCGCGCAGATCGTCAGCCCGGCCGCGCGGCCTGCGGCGGCGAGTGCCCCGGCGGGTGGGGCATAGAGCACCAGATCCGATGAAATGTCGGTAATGCCTTGGACGAACGCGGCGGCCAGTTCGGCGTCGCGGTCCGCCTGATTGTAGAGTGAGCCGTGGGCTTTCACATGATGGAGTTCCGCGCCCATGTCGGCGGCGATGGCGGCGATTTCCCCCACCTGACGCCGCACGAAATCCGTCACCACGTCCAGCGGCAGCACCAAGGCCCGGCGGCCGAAATGGTCGCGATCCTCGTAGCCGGGATGCGCGCCGATCGCCACGCCGGACGCCATCGCCAGCTCGATCGCCCGCCGCATGGTTGTCTCGTCGCCAGCGTGACCGCCGCAAGCGATGTTTGCAGAGCTGACGAGGCGGAGCAGCGCCTCGTCTTCCGTTCCTCCCTCGCCGAGGTCGGCGTTTAAATCGATGAATCGCATGTCGGTCACCATAACAGCTTCAACCCGGTCTGCAACCACTTGAAATCCCTCTCTGCCTCCCGCCGCAGCGCGACCGCCTCCTCGCGGGTGATTTCCCGGAAAACCACCCGGGTCCCGGGCCAGGCGCGCGCCAATTTCGGCAAATCCGCCGAAATGACATGGCCGATCTGCGGGTAGCCGCCGATGGTCTGGCGCTCGGCCAGCAGGACGATCGGCTGTCCGTCCGGCGGGACTTGCACCGAGCCGCAGGCGACCGGTTGGGAGACCATTTCGCGCGGTTCGGCGAGTGGCAGCTCCGCACCGGAGAGCCGCGCGCCCATCCGGTCGGACTGAGGAGTGAGGTGATAGATCTCGTTTTGAAATCGCTTCCGCGCCGTTTCGGAAAACCAATGTTGCTGCACCCCGGAAATGTAGCGCAGCTCGATGCGATCGACTCTCTCAGGCCGGCCGACATGCCAATCGCCATCGCGGGGAGCCTGCCGCGGCTCGCCGAAATCCAGCCGGTCGCCCGCCCGCAGCGCCCTGCCGTGGAGCCCGCCGAAGCCCGCACGCAGATCGGTGGCCATGCTTCCGAGCACCGGCGGCACCCGCAGTCCGCCGGCCACCGCGAGGCAGGCGCGGACGCCGCCGGTGAGTTTCGTGAAATCCACCGTCTCGCCCGCCACGACGCGTCGTGGTCTGCCTGTTGCGCCTGACCAGGGCGACGACTGTTTCCGCATGGAACTTGAGGACCGGGCCGGTCACACAAAGTTCCAAGGCCGCCGCGCGTTGCTCGTTTCCGACGAGCAGATTGGCCATGCGAAGCGCCTGCCGGTCCGCCGCGCCGCCCGCGGAGACGCCGGAGGATTCGTAGCCCGGCCGCCCGAGATCCTGCACGGTGCTCACAGCGCCCGGCCGGATCACTTCGATCCAACGCGGTCCGACCGGCTCCGCGACGGGAGAAGTTTTCTCGACCATTTCAAGCTCGTCCACCGCCACGAAACGCACGCGATCGCCGGAGCGCAACAACGCCGGTCGCGGCAGCGAAGGGTCGAACAAACCCACCCCGGTCCGCCCCAGCACGTGCCAGCCGCCGGGCGATGCGAACGGATAGATCCCCGCCTGCCCGCCCGCAATGGCCACCGATCCGGCGGGCACCGCCAGCCTCGGCGTCGTCCGGCGGGGAAGGTGAAGTGGTTCGGGCAAGCCTAGCAGATAAGGGAATCCCGGTGAAAATCCCACCGCCGCCACGGTGTAAACCGCGCCGGAATGCAGCCCGATCACCTGCTCCGCGGACAAGCCCGTTTTCTGCGCCACCTCTTCCAAATCCGGCCCGTGCCCGCCGCCGTAGCACACGGGGATTTTCAACTCGTCGCCTTCTGGCAGTCGGTCCACCACCACTGAAGACCGGATCCAGTCGAGCACGTCCCGTCCATCTACCTCCGCAAAGTGCACCGCCAGCGAATCGAACGACGCCACCACATCCAGCACTCCTGCCGGCCGGTTCGTTTCAAGGGCGTCCACCAAGCCCATCACCCGCGCCAGCGCCGCCTCGCCGGTTAGTCCGGGAAACTCCACCAACCATGCGGAATCGCCGAGCGGCTTGAGAGTCATGCGCGGAGCCTTGCCAATCCGCCGCCTTGGAGCAAGATTCCGTTCCATGAAATCCCGATTTGTCGTCTGCCTCCTGAGCCTCGGATCGCTTGCGTCCTGTCAGGAAAAGGACACCCCCGCGCGAAATGAGTGAGGAAAAAGTGCTGCCCGGAAAAGAACGTGCCGCGAAGGCAGCCGCAAACGTCCGCCCGGCGCTGGAGCGCGACCTCGCCGCCGCCGGTCTGCATTTCGGCGATCCGGTCTTCATCCGCGCCTTCAAAAAGGAACGCGAGTTGGAACTCCACGTCCGCAACCGGACAACGGAAAAATTCGACCTTTTTCGCACCTATAAGATCGCCGGCATGTCCGGAAACTCCGGCCCGAAACTCGCGGAAGGCGACGGCCAGGTGCCGGAGGGATTCTACTTCGTCCCGCCGCGCGCCATGAACCCGAACAGCCAGTACCACCTGTCGTTCAACATCGGCTATCCCAATCATTTCGACCGCACCCACCAGCGCACCGGCAGCGCCATCATGATCCATGGCAACCGCGTTTCCATCGGCTGCCTGGCCATGACCGATGAGAAGATCGAGGAAATCTACACGCTCTGCGCCGCCGCCCACGACGGCGGTCAGGCGTATTTCCGGGTCCACATTTTCCCGTTCCGCATGACTGCGGAGCGCCTCGAGTCGCTCGCCGACCCGGAGTGGAAGGACTTCTGGCTGAACCTCAAGGAAGGCTACGACCTCTTCGAGAAAAACCGCGTGCCGCCGGAAGTCTCGGTGGCAGACGGGCGCTATCAGTTCAAATGATGCGGCATCTCCCCTTGCGGCCCGGCGGCGCGCTGGCTACGGATGGGCGATGCCGCTGCGGACCAAAGATTTCGACTACCACCTGCCCGAGGAACTGATCGCCGCGCGCCCGCTCGCCGAGCGCTCCGCCTCGCGGATGCTGGTGGTGCACAAGGACAGCGGCGTGATCGAGCACCGGATGTTCCGCGATTTTCCCGAGTATCTGCGCCCGGACGATCTGCTCGTGCTCAACGACACCAAGGTCATCCCCGCGCGCTTGTTTTCCGATGACGGTCGCACCGAGCTGCTCTGTCTCGACCGGCTTTCCCCGCTAGAATGGCGCTGCCTCGTTAGACCCGGGAAACGCATGAAGCCCGGCCGCACCGTCAGCGTCGGCGGCATCACGGGAACGGTGACGGAAGTCTTCGAAAACGGCGACCGCCTGATCTGCTGGGACGCGCCCGTGGATTTGGAAAAACACGGCCACCTCGCGCTGCCGCACTACATGGGCCGCGAGGACGAGCTCGCCGACCGCGACCGCTATCAGACCGTGTTCGCCCGCGAGGAAGGAGCCATCGCCGCGCCCACCGCCGGGCTGCATTTCACGCCGGAGCTGTTGGAGAAAATCCATCACGCCTTCCTCACGCTGCATGTCGGCGTCGGCACCTTCCGCCCGGTGAGTGCGGAAGTCGTCGCGGATCACATCATGCACTCCGAGCGCTACGCCGTGAGCGCGGAGACCGCGGAAAAAGTCAACGCCGCCGGCCGCGTCGTCGCGGTGGGCACGACGGTGACGCGGGTGCTGGAATCCATCGGCAGGCCGCTTCGCGAGCAGCGGGGCGAGACGAACATTTTCATCCACCCGCCCTATCAGTTCGGCGTGGTCGGCGGCTTGCTGACGAATTTCCACCTGCCACAAAGCACGCTGATCATGCTGGTGAGCGCCTTCGCCGGACAGGAGCTGGTGATGGAGGCGTATCGGAAAGCCGTGGAAGAGCGTTACCGGTTTTTCAGCTACGGGGATTGCATGTTGCTGGTCTGACGTGAAAACTCCGCGCCGATGAAACTCATTTCCTGGAACGTGAACGGCATCCGCGCCACGATTGGCAAAGGCTTCGGCGACTTCGTGACGGCGGAAAAGCCGGACATTCTCTGCCTGCAGGAAACCAAGGCCCGGCCCGAGCAGGTGCAGCTGCCGTTGGAACTCGGCGGCTATCACGGCTATTGGGATTCCGCGCAGAAGCCGGGCTACTCCGGCGTCGCGGTGTTCACGCGGGAGCAACCGCTCGACGTCCGGGTGGGACTCGGGATGGACGAACACGACAAGGAAGGCCGTGTGCTCACGCTGGAGTATCCGGATTTCTATCTAGTGAATGTTTACACGCCGAACGCGCAGGACGGACTGCGGCGGCTGCCTTACCGGCTGACCTGGGACGATGCCTTCCGCCGCCATGTCGCGGGGCTGGCGAACACCAAACCCGTGATTTTCTGCGGCGACCTGAACGTCGCGCACCAGGAAATCGACCTCGCGCGGCCGAAGGACAACCGCTTCTCCGCCGGCTTCTCGGACGAGGAGCGGGCCAGCTTCAGCGAGCTGCTCAATGCGGGCTTCACCGACACCTTCCGCCATTTCTATCCGGACAAGAAGGACGCTTATTCCTGGTGGTCTTTCCGCGGTGGTGCGAGGCAGCGGAATGTGGGCTGGAGAATCGATTATTTCGGCGTTTCCTCGCCGTTCATGAGTCGTGTGCAGGACGCAGAAATTCTGCCGCACGTGCTCGGCTCCGACCATTGCCCGGTTGGAATCACGCTGGCCTAACTGGAGCGCGGAATTTATTCCGCGCGAGTTGTGTTCACCATTTCCATCCAAGCCTGGAGATTATAGTGATTCGTCACCCGGCTGATTTTACCGTCTTTCAATTCGAAAAAAGCACCCACCCGCAGGTGATAGGTCTGCCCGGCGGCTTCGGGAAGACCGTCGTCGGTGGCGAGGTATTCCCCGCAGATGTAGAACTCGGCCGCCGCCCGCGAAGGATCCTCGCCGGCAAACACCTGCAGATCCTCCACCGTTTCCCGGTAGCTGCGGTCCATTCTGGCAAGAAACGCGCCGAATGCCGGCTTGCCGCTTTCCACGCCGCCTTCGTTGATCTCGTGGACCACCGCATCGTCGAGCAGCGCGAGAAGCGCCTCGCGGTCGCCGGAATTGAAAGTGTCGTAGTAGTGGCGGATCAACGAAGTCATGGGAGCAGGTTTCCGTATCGCCTGCGTCCATGCAAGTCTCAGGGCGCCCACGACTTGGTCCAGAATGTCAGGGTCTTGGGAGATTCGATTTCCTCACCGATTTCCTTCCACGGAAATGACGCCTGCAATGAGGGCTGTTTCGTGTAGCCTCGGCTGCTCCAGAACCCATCAAGCGGGCGGTATATCTGAGGCCGCAGCGGATGATCCTCCGGCCGGTCCACCGCGCAGAATGCCGTGGTCCTCATACCCAGCCGCCGCGCGTGCTGTTCCCGCCTGGCAAAAAACTCCTTGCCCAGCCCACGACCCCGCCAATCCGGCAGAACGATGCTTTCGCCGAAATACAGGCAATCGTCCACGCCGAGTCCCGCATCGAGGAATGGTTTTTGAAACTCCGGTGCCTCATCCGCCAGCGGCATGCAGGTGGTGGCTCCGACGAGCTCGCCGTTAGTCACGGTCACCAGCACGATCCGGCTGCGGGCGCACCGCTGATAGATGCCGAGGTATGACCGTTCGTAGTCCAGGGTGCCGTCGTAGAGATAGGGAAACTCGCGGAAAACGCGGATGCGCAGTTTACCGAGGGCGTTTAGCCAGGGTTCCAGCTCCGCGCCGCTGATTTCGTGGATGGTTGGTTCGCCACTCATGCCCGACGATAGGATCATTTCCGGGATGCGGGCACAAGCGTCGGGGCCGACACGTTCGGCTCCAACCCATTTCAGCTTCGACATTCCGCACCCACCCCGCAATGAATGGCCCATGGAAATCTTTCTCACCCACGTGGCGATCCTCTTCGGCGGTTTGATGGCTGCCGCCGTTTTCTCACGCGTGGCATTCGCCGTTTCGGAGAAAATCACCCGTGCGCCGGTGCTGGATTTTTTCATCAGCCTGTTCACCTGGATTCCGTGGGCGGTGGGTGCGTGGCTCGGCGGTTGGCTGGGCGTTCTGGCGGCACTCGTCGCACAATTCATCGCGATCCACGCCGTCTGCATCACCGACCGGCTCGTGCGTGGGAAAAAGGGCCCCACGCTCACCGACGCGCAGAACCGGGTGCTTGGCCCCGTCCGCAACCAACTCGCCCTCTTCGCCACGGTGCCGGCGGTGCTGGTGTTCGTGACCGCCCGGCTGGTGGAGCTCACCGTCTATCCGGTGGTCGCGTGGCTCGCGAAAATGCCGACTTACCGCCACGGCGACTGGGTGAACCTCTCGCGCCACAAATACGACGGTCTCATCGGCTATGACCTGCTGTGGTGCTGGTATTGCGACTGGATGACCGGGCTGTGGGCGCTCGGCAGCGAAATGCTGCGCAACATCGAGTCCTTCTGGTGCCCGATCCGCTTCCGCGACGAGCTCAAGAACAACAACGCCATCATCGATTTCCCCGACGTCGCCGAATGGGCCCCGGCGGACGGCACGATGGAGGATGCGGTGAAAGCGTTCGAAGATCACTACGACGGAACTCGTGAGAACAGTTGGTGGGGCCACCCGGATCGGAAAGGGAAATGATCTTCCAGCGTGTCAGTCCTAACGGCCACTTCCGCGCGCTGCGCTTGCTGAGCGAGGGCGGGCGTTGGGAACTCGGACTGAGTCCCTATCACCACGGAGTGCGGCTTCGCATGGGCCTGGCCGGACGACCGCCGCAGGTGATGGATTTCTGCCTCGGGCGGGATCCCGGTCTTTTCCCGCGGGTGCTTGTGGCGGTGCTGAATCGCTTGGATCCGCTGGATGAAATGACCACGCCGGAGGAAGTCGATGCGGCTTTCCCGTGGGCCGGAACGCGGCCGGATTTGGCGGTGCATCTGGTAGAGCTGTTGGATCGGGCGCGTGGACGTCTCGTCCATGCGAAGGTACCGGACGTCCCTTCCCCTTAGTCCTCGATTCTGGAATGAATTTCCCGCTTTCCCGTGCCGCCGATGAAATCACACGGATCCCGCCTGTGCTCGGCAGTCGAAATTTCATTGCTACCTCTACCGCACCAGAGACCACAGCGCCTGCCGAGAAAGATTTTGCCCAAGCCGCGCTGCACACTGGACCACGATTCGGGTGAGCGTATCGAGGTGAACGTAAGGCACCGGGTCAATCCGGCGGTCCCACGCGCTGGCACGTGAGGCAAACTGCTTGAGTCCTCGAAGGAGTTTTTCGCGAGTCTGTGTGTCTTCTTCGAATCGTGACACCAGAGCCATCAGATGTTGTGGTCCGTTGGCAAAGCGCATGTCACCCGGTATCAGACTGTAGGGTTTCTTATGATAAGCTTGATACAATTCCTGCGCTTTTTCGTCCGCTCCAGCTTCCAGTGCCAATAAGAGAAGCGACGTTAATTCTGGTCCCTCTGGAATATCCTTTGCGGCAGTCGAATAAGCCAATCTCTTCTCAAAAGCAAACTGCGCCCATCGTTTGTCGGAAGCCCCATCGCGCAGCCAGATGCCAAAAGACAAATCCCTAGCAAGTTTGGGAAGGTCAATTCGATCCATCGGGAGAAACTCTGAATTCACATTCTCAGACAACCACAACTCAAGTCTGGGCAAATAATCATCCAGCAGCATGTGCGTCTCTCTTTCATGGCCTAAAACAAACAATTGAACAACGTCCGAATTTGTGAGCCAAGGCCCGTTGCGAATCAGTGCTTCATGCTTCATTGGCAAGTGTTTGAGGGGACTGATATCCGGCTCAAACAAGATTCTCCGTTGTTTTTCCCAGTATTGCTCAGAAGCCATCTGGTCTTATTTACCGACCATCCTCGACAGGGTCAATCCACCTCCCGGCAATCGCCCAAAATGCTGACTAAGCACGGAAGGTGTCAAAGCGCCGGGCAGGGCCGGATTTTCGCCAGGCGGACTAAATCAAGAGGGAAGCTTCGAGATGGAGCGATTCGGCGGTTCTCCTGACGTGGGCAGTGTTGAACTTGCGTTCGCCCCGGAGAAGCCGGGAAAAGTGGTGGAGCGGTCGATGCCGATGAGCTTGCGCCACTCCGTGGCGTTCGTCGGCTTGGAGGTCCTTTTCTCAGCGGACTTTGCTGTAGTCGGCGTGGGTGAGGATTTTCAGGATGAAGATGCTGCGGATGTTGTCATGGTTCCATTCATGTCGATTCCCGCGGCTCATTCTGATTGATTGATTGATCTCAAATCGACCCGTTGGTCCGCATTCATCTCCAACAGGAATACCGTGGTGCGCCCGATGTCCGTGAGGCCGATGATTCGGGAGGCCTCGATTCTGAAATGATCTTTCCAGTCACCGTTTCTCGGATGAAACAGGGTCACCAAGGCATCGCCATCCGGATCACGGTTGGTCAGGTTGGGTCCTTTGAACAAATTGCAATGGTGGCAGGCGAGCGCAAGATTCCCGAGGTCGTCCGTGCCGCGATGCTGTTTGGCGACGATGTGTTCCACATGATAGGCATGGAACGGTTCCCAGGATTGTCGCATGCGGCAATATTCGCAGTATCCCGCCGCTCGGGCGATCACGAGGCGGCGGATTGATTCGGGCACCGCCGTCAGGCAGCGGACTTGAGTTTCAACCTGGCTTTGGACTGGAGAAGGCCCAGAAAATTTCCGAAAGACACGGCACTGTGGTATTCGTGACGCTCCTCATCCGTGAGCAAGCCTTCGTTGGCTCGCTCCGCCAGCCAAGCCATCCTCGCCGCAGCCTCTTCGGGAGCCCGCATTTCGACGAGAGCTTTCAAGGCGTTCGTGTCGAAGGAGTTTGCCACAGCGGCAAGCATGGTTTCCATCGCATTCATGGAGCGCACCCTAGTTCGTGGAGCGTGCCTGCGCAATTGCCGTTTTCACCCGATCCTGATGGTTCGGGTAGTCTCCTGCACGACCTTCACCCGGCTGAGACAGCCGGGACCCATTTTCGTCAGGCTTCGATGCCGAGCTTGGTGCGGAGGCGTTCGATCTCTTCGGACAGCGCGCCCCAGCGGGTGTAGCTGACTTCCAGCGACTTCGCGAGTTTGTCCACGGCGTTGGTGACTTCGCGGAGCTTGCCGGGGTTGTTGCTGACTTCCTCGCTGGAGAGTTGTGCGGTGAGCGTGGCTTGCGCGCCTTCGAGCTCGGCGATCTTGGCTTCGAGCGCGGTGAATTCGGTTTCCAGAGGCTTGAGGACCTTGGAGCGGATTTCGCGCTGCTCGGCTTCGATGCGGCGTTGTTCCTTGCGGTTCACGCCGGGGACGGACTGGCGGGAGGAGCCGTTGTTAGCTGGCGGGCGCGCCGAGGGTGGCGAGCTTGGGCATGCCCTTTTTCGCGGCTTCGTCCTCGGCGGATTTTTCGAGGTAGTAGGTGATGTTTCCGGCGTAGAGCATCGGTTGCTCGCCGGGGCGGAATTCGAGGGTCTTGGTGACGAGCGCGTCGAGGAACTGCCGGTTGTGGGAAACGATCATCACGCTGCCGGGGTAGTCGATGAGCGCGCGCTGGAGCACGTCCTGCGATTGCATGTCGAGGTGGTTCGTCGGCTCGTCGAGGATGAGGAAATTCGCGGGGCGCAGCAGCATGCAGACGAGGGCGACGCGCGACCGCTCACCACCGGAGAGCACGCCGATTTTCTTGAAAACGTCGTCGCCGCGGAAAAGGAAGCAACCCAACAGGTTCCGAGCCTGCGGCATGCTTTCGCGGGAGGCGGCGGCTTCGACGGTTTCGAGGACGGTGAGGTTCGGATCGAGTTCGTCGGCGTGGTTCTGGGAGAAGAACGAGGTGGCGACCTTGTGGCCGAAGGTGTGGGTGCCGGCGTCCGGTTCCTCCTGCGCGGTGATCAGGCGGCAGAAGGTGGATTTGCCCGCGCCGTTCGGGCCGACGATGGCGAATTTCTCGCCCTTGTTGATTTCGAAATCGAAGCCGCTGAAGATGTTGAGCGCACCGTAGGATTTCGACGACGCCATCGAGTTTCGCGACGGTGTGGCCGGAATTCGGCGGCGGCGGGAACTTGAAGTTCATCACCGCGTCGTCGCGCTCGGGCTGCGGGATGCGCTCGATTTTCGCGAGCATCTTGATGCGCGACTGGACGAGCGTCGCCTTGTTGGCCGAGGCGCGGAAGCGGTCGATGAAGCGCTGGATTTCGCCGATCTCGCGCTGTTGGGCTTCGTATTGCTTGAGCTGGATTTCCTTGCGCAGGACGGACTCGCGTTCGAAGTAGGAGAAATTTCCCGCATACTCCTCGGCGCGGCCGTTGGAGAAGGCGATGGTGCGGGTGCAGAGGGTGTCGAGCAGCGCGCGGTCGTGGGAAATGAGCAGGATCGCGCCGGGGTAGTTGACGAGGTAGTTGTTCGACCCAGATCTGGGTGCCGATGTCGAGGTGGTTCGTCGGCTCGTCGAGCAGCAGGACTTCCGGCTCCTGGAGGAAGAGTTTCGCCATCGCGATGCGCATCTGCCAGCCGCCGGAGAACTCCGAGCAGTCGCGGGTGAAATCCTTGGATTGGAAGCCGAGGCCTTTGAGCACGGATTCGATCCGCGGCTTCATGCGGGCCGGGTCGGTGGCGTCGAGCAGGAGTTCCAGTTCGCCGATTTCCTCCAGCAGATCACCGTAGGGCGACGAGCGCGGGATCGAGCTTTGTGAGTTCGTGGGAAAGGCGGTCGATTTTCTCCGCGAGCGCCATCGTTTCGCCGAAAGCGGATTCCGTTTCCTGCCACAGCGTGCGGCCTTTCACGTGGATTCCTTCCTGCGGCAGGTAGCCGATGCGCGTGCCCTTGGGCGCGTGGATCTGGCCGGAGGTCGGGCCGGATGATTCCCGCCACGCATTTCATCAGCGTGGATTTCCCGGCACCGTTGTGACCGGCGAAGGCGATGCGCTCGCGCGGCTGGACGGAGAAGGCAAGGTCGTTGAAAAGGACGCGGGCGCCGAATTCAACGCGGAGTGACTGGACGGAAATCATCGGGGGCGGAAGATGCACGCCACGGGCGCGGGGTCAAGCCTCGGCGGAATGGGGATGATTTCGGAGGGATTCTGGAATAAACGGACTGAAGTCCTGGACTACGATTGCTGCCGCGCAGCCTGCAGCGTGTTCTTCATCAGCATGGCGATGGTCATCGGGCCGACGCCGCCGGGGACGGGGGTGATGGCGGAGCAGAGCGGGGCGACTTCCTGATAGGCGACGTCGCCGGTGAGGCGGAAGCCGGATTTTTTGGTGGCGTCCGGCACGCGGTTGATGCCCACGTCGATGACGACGGCTCCGGGTTTCACCCAGTCGGCCTTGACCATTTCCGGGCGGCCGACGGCGGCGATGAGGATGTCCGCGCGGCGGCAGATGCCGGGAAGGTCCTTGGAGCGAGAGTGGGCGATGGTGACGGTGGCGTTCGAGTTCTTGGCGACTAACAAAAGCGCCATCGGCTTGCCGACGATCATGCTGCGGCCGATGACGACGGCTTCCGCGCCGTTGGTGTCGATGCCGGAAACTTCCAACAGTTTCATGCAGCCGGCCGGGGTGCAGGGGACGAAGCCGGTGGGGTCTTCGAGCACGAGCTTGGCGACGTTTTCCGGGTGGAAACCATCCACGTCCTTGCGCGGGTCGATCTCGCGGATGACGGCTTCCTCGTCGATGTGCTTGGGCGGCGGCGACTGGACGAGGATGCCGTGGACTGCGGGGTCGTTGTTCAAATCGCGGACGACCTGGAGCAGTTCCTCCTGCGTGGTTTCCGCCGGGAGTTCGATTTTCACCGAGTGGAATCCGAGTTCGGCGCAGGTGCGGGCTTTCGAGCCGACATAGACTTGCGATGCGGGATCGCTGCCGACGAGCACGACGGCGAGGCCGGGGCTGGATGCCTTTGGCTAACAGGGCGGCGGTTTCCGCGCGGCACTCGTCGAGCACGGCGGCGGCTACGGATTTTCCATCGAGGATTTTCGGTGGAGTTCATAAGATTGGTAGTTAGGCGTCGTCGGTGCCTTGGATGAGCAGGTTTTCGATTCTGAGGCGTTCGGTTTCAAAAGTCCGGCGTCCATGCCGCGGGGCAGGTGGATGGCTTCGGCGAAGGTCATTTCGACCCGGCTGAAGGGTCATGGGAATCACGAAGCGGTCCCATGTTTTCAAGCGAAAGGCGGAGGAGAAAGTCACGTGCACGGGAACGATCGGCGCGCCGCTGGATTCCGCGAGCTTGATGACGCCGGGCTGGAGCACGTAGCGCGGGCCGCGCGGGCCATCGGGTGTCAGGCAAACGTCGAAACCATCCTGCAGCGCGTGCTTGAGGCCGATCAGAGCGGCCACCCCGCGGCGCGACGAGGATCCGCGGACGGCACCGAGGCCGAAGACCGCCATGGCGCGGGCGACCATGTCGCCGTCGTGGCTGGCGCTGGTGAGCGTGACGGACTTGCGGTGCTGGCTGCAGATTTGGTTCCATCCGGCGGGCACGGTGAAAAAGCGGTTGTGCCAGAGGATGTAGATGACCGGCGGGACAGCGGCGGACGGCGAGCCGATGCCGCTGAGGTCGCGCACTTCGAGGCGGAGGGAAGCGGTGAGGAGTTTCATCACCCAGCCCGCGAGCGTGCCGAGCGCCGCGCTCTTGCGGTCGCTGCGGACTTCGGTGGCTTTTTTTCGAACTCATCGGCACTGGAAAATGCCGCCGCTCACAGGAATCCGGCGGGGTGGAGGGTGTCGACGAGGTATTGCTGGCGGGACATCATTTCCTGATACATCTCGTGGTGGTGCGGGTTCGGATCGCAGCGGGATTCCGAATCACCGGCGACCAGATAGCTGGCGATTTCCTCGAACCCGAGCGACTCGCCGCTCTGATGGAAAAACGCGACCGCCGCCTGCATCGCCGCGCCGACCGCCGCGCCCTGGCGGCTGGAAACCGGCACCACCGGCGTGCCGAACACATCGGCTAACAACTGTCGCGTCACCGGGCTGACCACACCCGGACCTAGCAGGCGGATCTCCGGCGGCTCGAATCCCAGATCGCGCAAGCGGCTCATCGCGTAGCCGAGGCCGAGCGCCACGCCCTCCGCCGCCGCGCGGGCCATGTGGGCGGGGGTGAAGTTTTCCGGCGTCATCCCGTGCAGCAGGCCGGTGCCGTCGGGCAGCTTGGGAATCGACTCGCCGGTGAAATAGGGCAGCAGCAGCAGTCCGTCCGCACCGGGGGAAACGCTGGCGACCATGGCTTCGAACTGCTCCGGCGGTCCAGCCGTAGTGACGCCGCAGCACTTCCGGGGCGACCGCCGCATTGGTGGTGGTCGCCAGGCCGAGCCAGGTGCCGGTCGCGTTGCACAGCGCGGTGATTTCTCCCCGATAGTCCACCACCGGCGAGTCGCCCACGCCGACGATCACGCCCGACGCGCCGAGTTCGACCGCGACCGTGCCATTAGAGACACAACCGGCGGCCAGCGCTGCCAGCATCGGCGCCGCACTGCCCGCGCCGACCTGCACCATTTCCGAAACGCCCCACTCGCGGGCCAGCGCCGGCCGCAACAAACCGCGCGGCTGGTCGGACGCACCGATGGGTGGCAGCAGCGAGGCTAGCTGCGGATCGATGAAATCCAGCAGCTCCGCCGACCACTTGCGGGTGCGGATGTCCAGCAGACCGGTGCCGGAGGCACTGCCCGGCTCGGTCGCGCGCTCGCCGGTCAGCCAGTAGGCGATGAAATCCTGCGCGGTGAGCAGGCTGGTGGCGCGTTGAAAATGATAGGGCTCGTGTTGTTTCAGCCACAGGCACTCGGCCGCCGCGGATTCGACGCCGGGTGCTTGTCCGGCCAGTTCGATCAGTCCGGGCGCGCCACCGAAGGCGCGGGCGATTTCATCCGCCTGGCGCTTCACCGAGACGTCGCCCGCCAGTTTCGCCGGGCGGATGATGCGGTTCGCCCTCGTCGAGCAGGACCAGACCCACGCTGCGGACCGGCGATGCCGATGGCGGCGAGGCGTTCTTTCTGGCCGTCGAGCGCGGCGAGGCATTGGCGCACCGCTTGGTCCACGGCGTGATCCACTGCGCGGGATTCTGCTCGCGATAGCCGGCGGGAAGTCCTTCGATCCAGGTCGTGCGGGACCGAGGCCTCGGCACGGATCACCGCGGATTCCACATCCAAAGCCACGGCGCGAGTGCCGCCGTGACCGATTTCAATCCCCAGAAAATACATGATGGTGTGCCGTCCGCCGGGCGAACGGCGTGAGTTTCACCACGAGCACGCCGCTTTGACAAGCCCCGCCGCAGGGAAAACCCGCGCCTCGCCGGGGTTTGACATGATTTGTGGATTTCGATAATCAACCTCCATGAACGAAACAACGCCGGATGCTTGGTTTTACTCACGCGAGGGAGAGCGGCTCGGCCCGGTGACCTTCGCGGAGCTGAAAATCAAAGCGCACGAAGCGGGCATCGAATCCCCGGCTCGACATGGTCTGGACCCACGGCATGCCCGAGTGGAAACCGGCGGGAGAAATCGACGGATTGTTCGAGCGCCGCACCGCGCCGGAAACCTCGGAGGGCGAGCCGTCTGGTGATCCTTATCGTCCGCCGGAACAAGAATCTTCGGAGGAAATCATGAGCCAGGAAGGCGAGTGGCCGGGTGCCCGGCGGCGAAGTTTTCTCGCCGCCAACTTGATTTTCCCGTTTCTCTGGGCGGCCGGATTCGCCTTCGCCGTGCCGGCCCTGACCAACCAGTTCGGCCCGGAAATCATGAATATCGTCGTTCCTGCTTCGAACATCGTGCCACTCATTATCGGCCTCTATTTCGGCCTCATGCGGCTGGTGAATCTGGGCATGAGCAAGTGGTGGTATCTCGCCAATTTCGTGCCGTTCCTCAATCTCTGGGTCGGCTACCGCTGTTTCGCCTGCCCGGCCGGATACGCCTATCACAAAAAACTCGATGGCGTGGGCATCTTCCTCGCCATCATTTACTGGTTGATGATCGTCGTCGCCCTGCTCGCCGTCGCCGCAGTCATCGCGTTGTTCCTAGGGGCTCTCGGGCCTGAGTTCAAACAGCAGTTCGACGAAATCCTGCAACAGGCGACCCAGCCTCAAAAGTGATCCAGTATTCCAAACAAGCCGACGAGCGCCGCGAGGCCGGGCCGATGGAATGCTGGTGCCTGCACGGTGCCGTCGGCATGGCCGCGGACTGGCGCGGCTTTGCAAAAAACCTCGCCGCCGCCGGCATCGGCTCGCGGGCGGTTGACTTGTGGCGCTTCCTCGACTGCTGCCCGATGCCGCTCCCGGATTTTGGAAAAACCCTCAACGCCGAGGCCAGCGGCGAAGTCTTCCGCGGCAGCGGACGTGCATTGTTAGGCTACTCGATGGGCGGGCGGATGGCGCTGCACGCGTTGTTGGAAAAAGACCACCCGTGGCAGGCGGCGGTCATCGTTTCCGCGCATCCCGGATTGGAAGTTGCAACCGATCGCACCGCCCGTCGGGCATCCGACACCGAGTGGGCGACCCGGGCGCTGGCTGGCAATTGGCAGGAATTTCTCGATGCCTGGAACGCACAGGCTGTGTTAGGCGATGCTCCGATGCGGGACAAACAAGCGTCCGGCAGCCTCGTCATGCGCCGCCGCGAGATCGCCCGCAGTTTTGTCGATTGGTCGCTCGGCGCGCAGGAACCGCTGTGGGACCGGCTTGGGGAAATCACCGTCCCGGTCCTCTGGGTCGCCGGGGAAAACGACCCGAAGTTCCTCGCCCTCGCCGAGCGCGCCGTTTCGCTGATGCCGCAAGCCCATCTCGCCATCGCCCCCGGCGCGGGCCACCGCGTGCCATGGGAGGCGGAAACGTGGTTTGCCGATCAAGTCGCCCATTTTTTCAAACTCGGCCACGTTTAGGAATCCGCCTCTAGCAGCGGCTTCCGCCAGACGCTGGCGAGGTCCGGGCGCTGCTGGGAAAACACCTGCACGACGTGATCCGCGAAGCCCGCGCCCGCTTCGTTGTAGAGGTTGAACGCGGTGTCCAAGCCCAGCTCGCGCAGTTCTTTGACCTCGTCGTCGAACTTCCCGGTGGCAGTGACCACGCCTTCGAACGCATGCCGCTTCAGGGTCTTGGCGGCATGGACATTCGCGCCGTGCTTCGGCATCGCCAGCACGACGAGGTCGATGTTTTCCTTCACTTTCACCCGCTCCCAGAAGTCCGAGTCCGTCGCATCGGCTAACAAGACGTTGCGGTCCGCTTTCTGATGGATTTCCACCGCCACGGGATCCCGGTCGAAGCCGATGACCCGCCCCGGGAACCTCGCCTGCAGGTTTTTGTAAGCCACCAGCCCGACCCGACCCATGCCGAAAATCGCGATGCGCTCACCCTTGGTTTCGATCGGCAAATCGTCCGGGTGCTGGCCGGCGGTCTCGAAGCGTTTCAGGAAATCGCTGATCGGGTCGTAGAGTTCCTCCGCGCGCCGGCAGACGGGCGCGGCGATGAGAATGCTGAGAGAAAGCGCCACTGCCATCGCGACCAGCCATTCCGCCGGCAGCCAGGCTTTTCCCACGGCCAGCGCCACCAGGATCAGCCCGAATTCACTGTAGGTCGAGAGCGTGATCCCCGCCATCCACGAGGTCCGCGCCCGCAGGTGGAAGCGCGCGAGAATCGCAAAAAACGCCAGCCCCTTGAGCGGCAGCAGCGCGATCAAAAGCAGCGCCCAGAACACGCCCTCCAGCGAAATGGATCCCTCCAGCCCGATTTGCAGGAAAAACCCGACTAGCAGAAGATCCGTCAGCCCCATCAGCGACTTGTTCAGCTCCTTCGCCCGCGGATGCGAGCCGACCAGCACGCCGACGAAAAGCGCTCCGAGGTCCGCCTTCAAGCCGACTTGCTCGAAGCCCTTCGCGCCGAGCACCAGCGCCAGAAATAGCCCGCAAAGTGCGATCATCTCGCCGTGACCCGAGCGCCCGATGAGCGCTCCTAACCATTTCCGTCCGAAAAGCAGCGCCGCTAACAGCGCGATGGCCCACAACGAAGGCACCTTGCCCGTGGAGAATGTCAGGAACAACACGGCCAGGATGTCCTGCATGATCAGCATGCCGATCGCCACCCGCCCGTGGATCGCTCCGAGGTCGCCGCCTTCCTCCAGGCTTTTCACCGCGAAGACCGTGCTGGAAAAACTCAGCGCGAAGGCCAGCAGCAGCGCGGTCCGCCATTCCAGCCCCACCGCGTGGCCGGTCAGGGTTCCCACCGCCAGCAGCACCGGCGCGAAAACGGCGACCACCGCCAGTGTGTGCAGCGAGGTGCCTGCCCAGATTTCCGGCCGGGCCAGCGTGCGCACCCGCAGCTTAACGCCGATGCTGAAGAGCATCAACGTCACCCCGAGGTCCGCGATGACCTTCAGTGTGTTGCCGCCCGACTGGCCGAACGCCTGCAACACGAATCCCGAAACCAGGAACCCCACCAGCGGCGGCAGCCGGAACTGCTGCGCCAGCAGACCGAAGAAAAACGCTACCGCTAACAAAATGGCATCCATCGCCCGTCCCCACAGCTACTCGCGTGCCCCCGGCGGAATTATTTGCCGTCAAGCATCCGCTTGCGGGACGGCGTCGGGTCGTCCAAGCTGCCGCCATGTGGACCACCGTGCGCGAATTCGAGGACATCCGTTATGAAACGACGGATGAAGGGAGCATTGCCAAAATCACCATCAACCGCCCGGAAGTGCGCAACGCCTTCCGCCCGCTCACGGTGAAGGAAATGCTCGTCGCCTTCGACCTCGCCCACGAGGACCCCAAGGTCGGCGCCATCATCCTCACCGGCGCCGGCGACCTCGCGTTCTGCTCCGGCGGCGACCAGAAAGTCCGCGGCCACGCCGGCTACATCGGCGAGGACGGCGATGCCCCGCCTCAACGTGCTCGATCTTCAGAAAAAAATCCGCTCCCTGCCCAAGCCCGTCGTCGCGATGGTCGCCGGTTACGCCATCGGCGGCGGGCACGTGTTGCACATCGTCTGTGACCTCACCATCGCCGCGGACAACGCCCGCTTCGGCCAGACGGGTCCCAAGGTCGGTTCGTTCGACGGCGGGCTCGGCTCAAGCTACCTCGCCCGCATCGTCGGCCAGAAAAAAGCCCGGGAAATCTGGTATCTCTGCCGCCAGTACGACGCCCAACAGGCGCTCGACATGGGCCTCGTCAACACCGTCGTCCCGCTCGCCGATCTCGAAAAGGAAACCCTCCAGTGGTGCCGCGAAATGCTCGCCCACTCGCCGCTCGCCCTGCGTTGTTTGAAATCCGCCCTCAACGCGGATTGCGATGGCCAGATGGGCCTGCTCGATCTGGCAGGGAATGCCACCCTGCTCTATTACATGAGCGAGGAAGGCCGTGAGGGGAAACAGGCTTTCATCGAAAAGCGGAAGCCGGATTTCTCGAAATTTCCAAGAGTGCCATAAACTAACGGAGCGCTGACTTTAGTCGGCGAGTCGAAATGCAACGGATTCTTCGGGCCGGCTGAAGCCAGCGCTCCTTGGGCCTCAATAAACCCCCATCGCCTCCAGGCAATCCAGCGCCACGGGGATCCGCAGCTTCGCCTCTTCCATCGTCGGGATCACCGCATTCATCGCGAATGGATAGATTTTCCCCTCCTTCTCCACCCAGCCGACCCACCAGCCGGTCTGCGGTGCCTCTCTCCCGGTCCAGCCGGTTTTTGCGTAAATCACGGCTCCGTTTTTTTCGCCGTAGCGGATGAGTGTCCTCACCTGCGCCACAGAATCTGCGGATACCGGCAGTTTTCCCTTCGCCAGCTTTGCTAGGAACTCCACCTGCTCCATCGCCGAAATTTTCAATGGTCCGCTCAGCCAGAAGCGATTCCCAATGTCATCGCCGGTTTCCTCGTTTCCATAATCGAAAGCCACCAACTTCGCCCCCATACGCTCCAGGCCGATCCGGCGTGCGACTTGATGGAAAATTGCCACGTTAGAGATCTTCATCCCGTCCCGCAAGTTCATGTCCCGCTCCCATTCCTTCATGAACTCCTTCGTTCCGCCGTAGGGGATCACCTCATCGAGATCCTTCACCACCTTCGCATCCAGCGCGATCAGCGCGTTGGGGATTTTGAACGTCGATGCGGGGGAAAACGGTGTCCCTGCGCGTTTCAGGTTCCAGACGTGTGTCACTCCATTCGCTTCATCCATCACCACCATGGTGCCCGTTAGTTTGCGGCTTTCAAAAAACCTCTCCCAGCCCGGTTCCTCGCGGATTTCCACCGCTCCGCAAACTCCGGCCAAAAGGAGGGCGGATAGAAGCAAGGACGCGATTTTCATTTTTCCGGGAATCCCACCGGATTGATTCACCGCCGCAAGCTCATCAGGAACTGCAGCACATACCAGAACAGCAGCGCCACGCTGGCGAAGAGCGACAACGACGCCGCCACGTGCTGGCCCGGCTGATAGCGGTGGAGCAGGTTGCTGGTGTTATAAAGAATTGCCGCCGAGGCGAAGAGGATCATCGCTCCGGAAAACCACAGCCCGAGCGAGATTGGCAGGATGAACGAGGCGACGATCAAACCCAGCGCGATGAAGCCGCCGATCTTGAGCATGCCGCCGAGGAAGCTGAAATCCTTCTTGGTCGTCAGCGCGACGGCCGAGATGCCGAGCACCATGGCTCCGGTGATCAGGCCCGCTTGGATGAGCAGCGAAGCATCCCCGGTCATGATAACCGCCAGGGCGATCATCGGCAGGAAAATGATCGCTTCCGCCACCGTGTAGAGCGCCAGTCCGGCGTATTGTTTGCCCATCGACGCACCGTTGGTCGCCCATCGCTCGGCGACCCAGGAAACCGCCATGAATGCCCCCAGCACGATCAACCAGGAAAACTTGCTGGATCCCAAAACCGCAAGTGCGGCATTTCCCCAGCCCAGGCTCAGAAACAGCCACTCGAGAACCGCGAACAGTGCAATGGCTCCCGCGAGGTGGCCGTAGGTTTTCCGGATGAACTCCGCGCGCGCCGCTTCCGGCGAATCTGAAATCATGCCGACGACGTAGGGATTGGTGTAGGAGCTCATGGCGGCCGAAGGCATGCCAGTTCCCTATCATCTCCACAATCCCTAAAAATCCGGGGTGCCGAACCCGTCCCGACCTTTGCTTTGCAGTTGATCGATACTCGGGTAGGTTCCCGCCGTGGACATTCCCGACCGGTTGGAGCTCGAACTGCGCGATGGCACGCCCGTCATCGCGCGGCCGCTGATCCCGGAAGACCGCGCCGCACTGGCGGAAGCTTACCGGCGCTTGTCTCCGGAAGCCCGCTACAACCGTTTCTGGACCCACACCGGCGAAGTCGTGGGCGACAAGATGCTCGACCGCGTGCTCAATCAGGATCCGTTGACCCACGTCACCTGGACCGTGCTCGATCTGTCCCGCGAATTCAGTCCGCTCGGCGGCGCGAGTTGGTGGCGTGATAAGAATCATCCCGCCGAAGCGGAAATTTCCTTCATCGTTCTCGACGACGACCAAGGCCGCGGCATCGGCACGCTGCTGCTCGCCATCATGTGGCTCACCGCCTTCCGCGCCGGGGCGGAATCCATCGTCGGCTACGTGCTGCCGGACAACCGCCAGGCCGCCAGTTGGATGCGCGCATGCGGAGCCACCGGCGAGTGGGACGGTTACAAACTGATCTATCGCTGGAATCTCAACAACCTCGATGTTCTCCCGGAAACCCGCGTCGCCGCCGAGCTTGCGGACTGGTTGGCCAAGCTGGGACCGAAGATTCTCGGTTGAAATCAAAATGGGGCGGCTCCTGGAGCGTCCCGGAGTGCCCGATCGAATTGGAACAAATGGTGGACCACCACTTCGTGCCCGGATTCCGAAGTAGAGTCCTCCTCGCTCTGATCCGCGGCATCAATGCGAGGAACCCGTTGATCCACCGACACGTCGCAGGCTGCTGCGGGACCTCGATCTCTTGGCTCCTGCCTTCTCAAGCGAGCTGAGACGCTCGCGGTCCGAAGGATTTGACTTCCCGATGGCCAGCGGGAGCTCCATCTTCAAGCGCAATGACACAGACCCCCAAGCTTGTCCTCGACGATCCGTGGCTCGAACCCCACCAAGGCGCCATCGAGCGGCGGATGAAGCAATTTTCCGAAGCGCTTGCGACCATCGAGCAAGGTGCGAAGTCACTCGCCACTTACGCCACCGGCCACAAATACGTCGGCATCCATTTCCATCCCACCACCAACAGCTGGACCGTCCGCGAGTGGGCTCCGGCGGCACTCGGGCGTGGCGTTGATCGGGGATTTCAACAATTGGAACCGCGAATCACATCCACTCGTTTCCTCGGACAGTGGCGTTTGGAAACTCGAACTGCCGGGCGACGCCCTCGCCCACGGTCAGAAAGTCAAACTCCACATCATCGGCGCGGACGGCTCGCGTCGCGACCGGATTCCCGCCTGCATCCGGCGGGCGGTGCAGGATCCGACGACCCACGATTACTGCGGGCAAATCTGGAACAGCCCGCAGCCATACGTCTGGAAACATCAATTTGATCCTGCGACCATCACCGCGCCGTTGATTTATGAATCCCACGTCGGCATGGCTGGCGAGGAGCCGCGGGTGCACACCTATCGGGAATTCGCGGACAACGTGCTGCCGCGCGTCGCCAAGGCCGGATACAACACGGTGCAGCTCATGGCGGTGCAGGAGCATCCTTATTACGGGTCCTTCGGCTATCACGTCTCGTCGTTCTTCGCGCCGTGCTCGCGCTTCGGCACGCCGGAGGATTTGAAATACCTCATCGACACCGCCCACGGCCTCGGTATCGCGGTGCTGCTGGATGTGGTCCACTCGCACGCCGTGAAAAACATGGCGGAAGGGCTCAACAATTTCGATGGCTCCGGCCACCAGTATTTCCACGACGGCCCGCTCGGCGACCATCCGGGCTGGGACTCGAAATGCTTCGACTACGGCCGCCCGGAAGTGCGCCAGTTCCTTCTATCCAACATCCGTTACTGGATCGAGGAGTTCCGCTTCGACGGCTTCCGCTTCGATGGCGTCACCTCCATGCTCTATTACTCCCGCGGGATGAAATCCTTCGGCAGCTACGACGACTACTTCGGCGGCGACGCGGACGACATGGCGATTCTCTATCTGAAACTCGCCAACCAGCTGATCCAGGAAATCAAGCCCGGCGCGATCTCCGTCGGTGAGGACATGTCCGGCATGCCCGGCCTTTGCCGCCCGATCGCGGACGGCGGTATCGGATTCTCCTTCCGCCTCGCGATGGGCATTCCGGATTACTGGATCAAGCTGCTCAAGCACAGCCGCGACGAGGACTGGGACATGGGCGAACTCTGGGGCGTCCTGGCTAACAGGCGGCACGGCGAGGCGACCATCGCCTACGCCGAGAGCCACGACCAGGCGCTCGTCGGCGACAAGACGCTCGCCTTCTGGCTGATGGACAAGGAGATGTACTGGCACATGGGCAAGAATGACCCGCATCCGGTCATCGAGCGCGGCATCGCCCTGCACAAACTGATCCGGCTCGTCACGCTGGTGTTAGGCGGCGAGGGCTGGCTGACATTCATGGGCAACGAGTTCGGCCACCCCGAGTGGTTGGATTTCCCGCGCGAGGGGAACGGCTGGTCCTATCACTACTGCCGCCGCCAATGGTCGCTGGTGGACAATCCGGATTTGAAATACAGTTGGCTCGCCGGGTTCGACAAGCAGCTCATGGAGTTTGCGAAAAATTACGATCTGCTCACCACCCCGCCGGCGCAGAACCTCTACATCGACCGCGATCAGAAAATCATTGTCGCCGAGCGGGCGAACTTGATCTTCGTCTTCAATTTCTCCACCGCGAACTCCGTCTTCGGTTATCCGGTCCACGTGCCCGGGCTCGAAACCCGCGAGCTCGTCCTCGACACCGACCAGCTCGACACCGGCGGGCACGGAAGAGTCGATCACGCGTTCGACTATCCGGTCACTTCTGATAGTGTCATGCAGGTTTACACGCCGTCGCGCAGCGGGCTGGTCTTTGCCAGGAAAAACTAGCAGCCGGAAATGAAAGTCACCAAAGTCTGCTGCCAGGGCTGCGGGGCCGATCTGCAGATCGACGAATCCATCCGCTACGTCACCTGCAACTATTGCAACGCCCGGCTCGAAGTCGTGCATGACCCGACGGTCACTCACACCAGGCAGCTCGACAAGATCGAGCGCACCACCGACCGGCTCGCCGACAACCTGAAAGTCATCGAACTCCAGAACGACCTGGAGCGCCTCGACCGCGAGTGGGACAACCAGCGCGAAGGCCTGCTCGTTCGAGGCAAGAACGGCCACGTCTCCGAGCCCTCTTCGGTGGGAACCATCATCGCCGGGATCATCGCGATTCTGTTTGGTGTTTTCTGGATGAGCTTCACCAGTTCGCTCAATGCCCCGGCGTTTTTTCCCTTCTTCGGTCTGGTCTTCATCGCGGCGGCGGTTTTCGGCATGATCAACGGCACGTCCAAAGCGAACGCCTACCAGAACGGACTCCGTGAATACGAGTTCAAGCGGCAGCGACTGGTCGCCCGGCTCGACAAGGAGAGAGGGAATTGACGTTGGCTAATCTAACTCCCGATGGTGGCCGAATTCATGATTCTTCAACGAAACAAGTCGGTTCGCAGAATGATTGACAGCAGGATGATTTTCCCGATCTCAATCCAATGGTTCTGCTGTCAATGATTCTGCCAAGCTCTCTTTGAAATCAACTGCCTCAAGGGGACTTCATCGTCCATTCTCCCCCTTGCGCGCCCCACGGTGGCGACGATAGTACCCTCATGAGTTGCATTTCTGTGAAACCACGCCACCTCGCCGCAGTTGGGATCCCGCTGCTGATTGCCGCCGGATTGTTCGGCTGCCAAACCACGGCTAAAGTCGCACCTCAGCGTGCCATGGAACGCCAAGTCGATTTGAAGAAATTCATGGGCGACTGGTATGTCATCGCGCACATCCCGACTTTCATCGAGACGGAGGCCTACAACGCGGTGGAAAGCTATAAACTCGATCCGGACGGCACCATCGCCACCACCTTCACCTTCAACAAAGGTGGCTTCGACGGGCAGCTGAAAACCTACAAGCCCCGAGGTTTCGTCTACAACACCGACACCAACGCGGAGTGGCGCATGCAGTTCATCTGGCCCTTCAAGGCGGCCTTCCTCATCACCGAGCTTTCGCCGGATTACCAGACCACCATCATCGGCGTGCCCGACCGCAAGTACGTCTGGATCATGGCGCGGGCGAAGACGATTCCACCCGCCCGCTATGCGGAAATGGTGAAATCCTTGGAAAAATCCGGTCACGACATTTCCAAACTCCGCAAGGTGCCGCAGCGTTAGCCTCAGTGGGTTAGCTTGCGGGAAGGTGGAAATCGGGCTGTCATTCGGCGGGATTGGAACGGGAAATAGGTTGTTTCACCCGTGTGGGTGTGGCATGCCTCCCGCCCCAACCTCATCACGATCATGCAACAACTCACCCCCGAGGGCCAGAATCTCCTCAACGACATCGCCCGCCGCTACGGCCTCAGCTACGATTCCGCAGTCAGCATGCTCGTCTCCGTCAACCAGGGCGGCGGTTCCATGGCGCAGTTCAGCGTGCCGGAACTCGGCAGCGGCCAGTGGATGCGCGGCGGCATGACCATGGTCGGCGACATGTTCAACTACGGCCTGAAAAACACCGTCAACAACCTCTGCGCCGAACTCTCCAACATCCTCGCGAACCACCAGGTTTTCCAACCCCAGCCGCAAGGCACCGGCGGTGGAAACAACTGGTGGCCCGGCGACCTCGGGCATCCTTCCAGCAGCGGCTCGCAGAATAACATCCGCTACGCCTTCTTCCCGCAGGCCCGCCGCCTCGCCGTCCAGCGCGACGGACAGGTGACCGTCTTCGACACCATGGACCACAACATCGGCGGCGTCAGCCAGCAGCAGGGCGGGGGAAGTTCGCTCACCTTCACCAGCCAGTACGGCACGCTTTCCACGCTCAGCCTGCCGCTCGTTTCCGGTCCCGGCCTGCAGCAGGGGAATCCTACGAATTTCGCCGCACCTCCTGCGCCGGCCTATCAGCCACCGCCGCAGCACCAGCCGTCCGGTGATCTCATGGCGCTGCTGGAGAAACTCGGCCAGCTCCGCGACACCGGCATCCTCACGCCCGAGGAATTCGCCGCCAAGAAAACCGACCTGCTCAACCGGCTCTGAACCCACTCCCGTCCACTCTCGATCTCGCCGTGATCGGCGGCGGGGCGTCCGGGTTCTTCACCGCGCTCCAATATGCGGAGTTGGTGCCGGACCGCAGCGTCGCGATCTTTGAAAAGGGCTCGCACTTCCTGCAAAAAGTTAGAATTTCCGGCGGCGGACGCTGCAATGTCACCCACGCCTGTTTCGACCCGCGCGAGCTGGCGAAAAACTATCCGCGCGGTTCCCGCGAGCTGCTCGCCGCATTCCACCGCTGGCAGCCGTCCGACACTGTCGATTGGTTCGCCCGCCTCGGCGTCATCCTCAAGACCGAGCCCGACGGGCGCATGTTTCCGGTGACTGATAGTTCGGACACGGTCATCGACTGCTTTCTCATGCGGGCCCGCGAACTGCAGATACCGTTGTTGAAAAACCATCCGCTCACCGGCATCCAGCGCCTCGACGACGGCGGATTTTCCCTCAGGTTCGATAATCAGGAAATACCGGTCATCGCCCGCGCCGTTTGTTTCGCCACCGGTTCGCTCAAAGCCAGTCCGCTGCTCACGCAGTTGAAAAAACTCGAACAGCCCGTCGAGCCGCTCGTTCCCTCGCTCTTCGCCTTCAACGTCGCCGATCCCCGCATCGTGGATCTGGCCGGCCTCGCGCATCCCAAGGTCTCGATCCGCCGGGAAGGTCACAATGCCGCGCAGTTAGGACCGCTCCTGATCACCCACCGCGGCTTCAGCGGACCGGCCGTCCTGCGTCTATCCGCATGGGAGGCCCGCGTTCTGGCGGAGAGCAACCACCAGTTTCCCTTCATCATCGACTGGTTGCCCGAACTCGACATGGCCGCCCTCAAGGAGCGCTTCGCCGAGATCCGCCGCACGCAGAGCGCCAAGCTCATCCGTAACACACCCATCGCCCCCATCCCGCGCCGCTTGTGGGAACGCATCGTTTCCTGCGCCGGCATCGCCGATGAAACGACCTGGAGCCACCTCTCCAAATCCGCCACCTCGGATCTTGCGAATGCCCTCAAGTCCGCACGCTTCGAGGCCACCGGCAAGACGACTAACAAGGACGAGTTCGTCACCGCCGGCGGCATCGGGCGGCGCTCCATCGACTTCCGGACCATGGAAAGCCGCGTCACGCCGGGGCTCTATTTCGTCGGCGAGTGCATCGACATCGACGGCATCACCGGCGGCTTCAATTTCCAAGCCGCCTGGACCACCGCCCACATCGCCGCCACGGCGATTGGAGCGCGGAATTGATTCCGCTCGAAGTGATCGTCGTCATCCGGGCGGGATGAATACCGCGCTCCGTTCGATCACCCGCTCCTTCCACTTGGAGACGCGGGTCCCTTCTGCTATCCCATTACCCATGAATGCCCCGGACCCCACCGCCACCCGCGAGAAACTCACCGCCGAAATCGGCCAAGTGCCATGGAGCTACCTCGCACCCCATGCCGCCTCCGGCAATTTGTTTTACGTCGATCCCACGCTGGCGCTGGAAGATGTCGGCGTCGCGATTTCCGACAATGAAACCGACCGCGTGCAGCACTGGCTGAAAACCGGCGATCTGGTGAAAATCGAAGCCCTCCACGCGGCGCAGTGGGACGACGGGAAAATCGAGTTCGAGGCGCTCGTCGTCCTGCCTTTCGTGCTCTGCCGCCCGGTTTGATCCGTGGCGGTCACTCAGCGTCTGACGATTTCCAAGGCGACTCCACCGCAAACGATCATCAGGAAAAACGCCAGTGTGCACCATCTCAGGAACCGCGAGGTTGCCGAAAATCTCCGCAAAACCGCGAGCAATGTAATTGAGGCCGCGAGGGCGATCGCGATCTTGGGCCAGACGTCGATGCCATCGTATCCTTTAAACAGCAGGAACCACGCGTAGCCGACGAGGGCGATGAAAAGGAAATACCCAAGGGCTCGCTCGACGGGTTTTGGCGGGGGTTCCACTCCGGGAAGGACCCGCCGGTGAATGGTCTGGGTGTTGCAATAGTGGGTGTGGAGCTTCTCTGACCCTGTGATGCGACCCGTCCCGTCGCAAATTTCACAGGTTCTGCGCACCGACACTTTCTTGTAGATGGACACTCCCGAATCATCGCGAACCCACTCGCGAGCGAGATAAGACCCTATTCCACAACAAGTCGGACAACATTTACGAACCATCTTACACTCAAGGGTTTTCGTGACTACGAAGACGGGCGAACGGTCGATTACCGATGACCCTTGATCACCTGCCTATACCAGATGTTCCCGAGAGTAGACATCCCAGTGATGCGGATCGTTCAATTTCCCGTTCCTTTCAGGCTGCCGGCCATCAGCGGAACTGGTTCAATTCCGGGTGGTAAACATAGCCTGCCGCCGCCATTTTTTCGACAAGGCGTTCTTCATCAAGATGGTGGGTTTTCACCAAGTCATCGAGGGAATCGCAGTGATTTCTCAACTCCGTATTGAGCAAACCGAGCAACAGGTGAGGGTCCATCGTGAGAAAGCGGGAGAGATTCACGGGCGGAATTTGTGCGCCCGTCGAGCCGCGGGCAAGGCGGGAAGCCTGAAAAAGGTGATGCCTTGACCCGATTCCGGGTGGTGGGGGCTTGATGAATCCGGACTTTTCCTTGCTTAGCCATGGTTTCGCATCTCCGCTACCGGTGTCCATGACCGTTCCACGACCGCATTTCATCACCCGGCTGATCGCCCTGCCCTTGATGGCGGCTTGTGCCCTCGCTCAGAACGGACCGAAAGCGGGACCCTTGGAAGCGGAAGTCCATGTCACGACAAAAGTTCCGTTCGCCCAGACGCTTTCGACCGTCGGCACCCTGCGGGCAAACGAGGCCGTCACGCTGGTCCCCGAAATTTCACGGCGGCTGGTGAAAATCCATGTCACCGAAGGCTCGGAGGTCGCCGCGGGCGAGCTGCTTTTCAAGCTCGATGACAGCGACCTGGTGGCCGAACTCGGAGAAATCGACGCCCGGCTGAAACTCGCGGAATCCGTCAAAGCCCGGGTCGCCAACCTGCTTCCCCGCAAGGCGATCAGCCAGCAGGAGGCCGATAGCTCGAACGCCGCCTTCGACATCCTCACCGCCGAGCGGAATACCAAGGCGGTGCAGATTTCCAAAACCGAGATCCGCGCGCCCTTCGCCGGCCGAGTCGGCGTGCGGCAGGTGAGCGAGGGCGCGTTTGTGACTCCGACGACGCCGTTGATCACGCTGCAGGACATCTCGCGCATCAAGGTGGATTTCCCGCTGCCGGAACGCTACTCGGGCGAGGTGCGGAGCGGGCAGAAATTCACCTTTACGGTCGCCGGAAACGGCGAGGTGTTCGAGGGCGTGGTGACCGTGCTCGAACCGGCCATCGACGAGGCGACGCGAAGCTTGTTAGTCCGCGGGCTCTGTTCCGCGCCGAAAGGCTTGCAGCCCGGCGGATTCACCGAGGTGACGCTGACGCTTGACGGCGTGGCCAACGGCTACCTCGTGCCAAGCCAGGCAATCGTGCCGTCCTCCCGCGGCCAGGGCGTCTATCTGATCGAAGGCGGCAAGGCGAAACTCCAGCCCGTGGAAATCGGCATCCGCACCGACGATCGCGTGCAGATCCTCCGTGGATTGAAAGAAGGGGACGTGGTGGCGACCACCAACCTGCTGCGCATCCGCCCGGGCCTCGAAGTCGTGGCTCAAAAACCTTGAACCGGCAAATCATGACGGAATCATTATCGATAGAATCATTTGAAGGATCCGAAAACATGATTCTGTCAGAGAATGATTCTGTTTCCTCATCGTTCATCCATCTCACGTCATCGAAATGAGCCTGTCGGAAACCAGCATCCGCCGCCCGGTGCTCGCGACGGTGATGTCGCTCGTGATCGTTCTTTTCGGAATCATCGGCTTCTATTTCCTCGGCGTGCGCGAGTATCCCGCCGTCGATCCGCCGATCGTCACGGTCCAGACGACCTATCCGGGTGCGAATCCCGACGTGATCG
Source organism: uncultured Verrucomicrobiae bacterium (assembly GCA_963841745.1). Classification (GTDB taxonomy): domain Bacteria; phylum Verrucomicrobiota; class Verrucomicrobiia; order Verrucomicrobiales; family Akkermansiaceae; genus Luteolibacter. Next base: position 72,862 of record CAWJDV010000003.1, read on the forward strand.
CCTCGCAGATCACCGAGCCGCTCGAACAGGTGATCAACGGCATCGCCGGGATCCGCACCATCACCTCGGAATCCCGCGACGAGCGCAGCACCATCACCGTGGAATTCACGCTCGACTCGGATCTGAGCGACGCCGCCAACGACGCGCGCGACCGCGTTTCCCGTGCCATCCGCGACCTGCCGGTGGATGCCAACCCGCCCGTTGTCGAAAAGGCGGACGCGGATTCCTCCCCCATTCTTTTCCTTTCGCTCCTCAGTGACGGGCGCAGCATTCTGGAAGTCAGCGACATCGCGGACCGCATCGTGCGCGAGCGGATGGAGACCATCCCCGGCGTGTCCGCCGTGCGGATCTTCGGGGAAAAACGCTATGCGATGCGGCTGTGGATGGACCCGGTGAAGCTGGCCGTCCACTCTCTAACACCCGCCGATGTGCAAGACGCGCTCGATCGCCAGAACGTCGATCTGCCAAGCGGACGTCTGGAGGGCTCGGCTAACGAACTTTCCCTCCGCACGCTCGGCCGGCTATCCACCGCGGAGGAATTCGAGAACCTCATCATCAAGCAGGAAAACGGCCGGCAGATCCTCTTCAGCGACATCGGCACCGCGGAACTCGGGCCGGAAAACCTCCGCTCGGGAAACAAGAGTGACCTGCTCTACCGCATCGGCGTGGCGATCATCCCGCAGCCTAACACCAATGCCATCGCCATCGCCGACGAGTTCTACAAGCGGCTCGAGCAGGTGAAAAAAGAAGTTCCGCCGGACGTGACCGTGGAGGTGGGTTATGATTTCACGCGCTTCGTCCGACGCTCGGTCTCGGAAGTGCAGGAAACGCTGGTGATCGCATTCTGTCTGGTCGCGCTGATCATCTTCCTGTTTCTGCGCGACTGGCGCTCGACGATCATCCCGGTCATCGCCATCCCGGTGAGCATCATTTCCGGCTTCTTCATCATGTATGTGGCCGGCTACTCCATCAACGTGCTCACGCTGGTGGCCATTGTGCTGGCGATCGGTCTGGTCTGCGACGATGCGATTGTCGTGTTGGAAAACATCTACACGAAGATCGAAGAGGGCATGACGCCGTTGGAAGCCGCGTTGAAAGGCTCGCGGGAAATTTACTTTGCCGTCATTTCCACCACCATCGCCCTCGCCGCAGTGTTCCTGCCGCTCATATTCCTGTCAGGTCTCACCGGCAGGCTGTTCCGTGAGTTCGGTGTCACGCTGGCGGGCTGCGTGCTCGTCTCCGCCTTCGTCGCGCTCACCCTCTCGCCGATGATGTGCCGTTTTCTGCTGAAGGCCCATGGCGACAAGCCTAACTTTTTCTATCGGTCCACCGAGCCGTTTTTCCGGATGATCACCGAGGGCTACCGGGCCGCCCTCGGGCCCTTTCTGCGGTTTCGCTGGCTGGCGCTTCCGATCCTGCTTCTCAGCGCGGGCCTCATCGGGTGGTTGATCACCCGCATCCCGCAGGAACTGGCACCGCTGGAGGACCGCGAGAACATCCGCATCGTCGTCACCGCGCCGGAAGGGTCGAGCTATGAGTTCACCGAGAGCTGGATGGATAAAGTCGCGGTGCATGTGGACGAAAACGTCCCTGAAGTTTTCCGCTCCTTCAGCATCATCGGCGGCGGTGGTGGCCGGAGCGCGGCGAACAGCGGCACCCAGAGTATCTATCTGAAAGCCCCGGACGAGCGCACCCGCACGCAGTCGGAAATCGCGGACCAGCTCACCCGGGAAATGCAGGATTTCACCGGCGTCCGCGCCATCACCACCCAGCCGCCGACCATCGGCGACCGCCGCTCCGGGCAGCCTCTCGCCTACGTGATTCAGGCGCCCAATCTCGAAGCCCTCATCAAGGTGCTGCCGGAGTTTCTTGCTGAGGCAAGCAAGAGCCCGGTGCTCAAACAGATCGACGCGGACCTCAAGGTGAACCGCCCGGAAGGAATCATCACCATCGACCGCAGGAAGGCCGCGGAGCTTGGAATCTCGGTGGAGGAAATCGGCCGCACGCTGGATTTCGCCTATTCGGGAAGGCGTTTCGGTTATTTTCTCAAGGATGGAAAACAATACCAGGTCATCGCCCAGATGCAGCGGCAGGACCGCAACGATCCCGGCGATTTGAAAAAACTCTTCGTCAGATCCGGATCCGGCGGGATGATCTCGCTCGACAATCTGGTGAGCTTTTCCGAGTCCGCCAGCCCGGCGGCGATCTATCGGTTCAACCGCGCCATCTCCGCGACCATCCAGGGCACGCCTGCTCCCGGCAAGACATTGGGCGACGGAATCGAAGAGCTCGACCGGATCGCGGAGAAGGTCCTGCCGGAGAATTTCCGCACGTCCCTCGCGGGCCAGTCGCGGGATTTTGCCGAGAGTTCGTCTTCGTTGCTATTCGCCTTCCTGCTCGCGCTGCTGATCATCTATCTGGTTCTGGCCGCTCAGTTCGAGAGCTTCCGGGATCCGTTCATCATCATCCTCACGGTGCCGCTGTCGGTGGCTGGGGCGCTGTTTTCCCTGTGGGTGACAGACCAGACGCTGAACGTTTTCAGCCAGATCGGCATCATCATGCTCATCGGCATCGTCACCAAGAACGGGATTCTCATCGTCGAGTTCGCCAACCAGCGCAAGGATGCCGGGCTTTCGAATATCGAGGCCGTGCTCGACGCGGCCGTCTCTCGCTTCCGGCCCATCCTGATGACCAGCCTCGCGACCATTTTCGGAATCCTGCCGATCGCCCTTTCAATCGGTGCCTCGGGCGGGTCCCGCCAGTCCTTGGGAATCGCTGTGGTCGGTGGGTTGATTTTCTCCGGACTACTGACGCTGTTCATCGTGCCGGCGGTCTATGCGATTTTCTCGAGGTCCAGCGTGGTTGAACACGAATAATTCAAAATCCTAATTGAAGATCCCAGACGAAACCTCGCGTTTTCGATTCAGTCGATAGTTCCTTTGACCAAATCGGCACGTCTCAAGAATGCCGAAAATAGTACGAGAATAACTTTGGCGCTTCCATTGGGAGATTGCAAAAAATCACTTTCAAAAAACTTTTTTTCATAAAGACAGGCTTTATGAAATGGAGCTTGGGTGAAATGGATCATGTCCGGTCTACGCTCGATCTCCCTTTTCCATCCCTTCAAGGTCTTTCCTTTCGCTGGAAACACCCAAGCCCGCCAGCGCTTCCACGGCAAGCCGCTCGGCTTCTGCCTCCCCGTGCGACTTATGCGCCCCATTGGCCCGGCTCCAGCCATGAGCGGAACAATGGTGGAGGTCGATGTGAAAACTGGGCAAGGCATTCGGAATTCCGGGTCCCTGGAATTTACCGGTTGATCCACGCTGAAATGTGAGTTAGGCATCGTATTGGTTAAACCCACATCAACATGTCCAAAATCATCACGTTCGTTGTCGCCTGCACCCTCGTATCACAAGCCCTCGCCGAGCAAAAGGCACCCGCAAGCGCCGAGTCGCTCTATCAAAAAGGTCTCGCCGCGGAAAAAGCCGGTGATCCTGTCGCCGCCAGGGGGTTCTACACCCAGGCCCTGAAGGTGGATCCCAAAAACGCCAACGCCATCTTCAGCCTCGGCCAGTTGAAGCTCACCTCCGGAAGCATCGCCGCCAAGGGCCGCGAAGCGAAATTCGGCGCGGTGATGATTCCCGTGTTCCAGCTTGAGGAAGCCTCACTCAAGGAATCACTCGACGCCCTCAGCGCGATCGTCGAAAAGGAATCCAAGGACGAGGTCACGCCGAATTTCGTCATCGAGGACTCCAAGGGGGTGCTCGCCGACAAGAAAATTTCGCTCAATCTCAAGAGCATGCCAGCACAAGCCGTGCTGAAATACCTGCTCGATCAGACTGGAGCCAAGGCCCGCTATGACGAACACGCCGTGGTCATCGCGCCGCGCTGAACACGTCGAGAATCGCCCGGTGAACGTCCTCCGCGGACTTCACCGGGAATGGCGTGCCTAGCAGAACCGGGCGCTCGTCCTCGGCCACCTGGTCCCGGCCGTGGGAGCCTTTCACCAGCGAGGCATCCAGCGGAATCACGTCCAGCAGGCCACGGAACCCGAGCTTTTTTTTCAGCAGGAATTTCGCGATGCGCAACTTGGGAAACGCGATCGCCGGGTCGATGAACAGCTCGCACGGATCATAGCCCGGCTTTCGGTGGATATCGATGGTCCGCGCGTAATCCGGAGCGACCGCGTCGTTCTCCCAGAAATAATACGTGAACCATGCGTCCGACTCGGAAATGGCGATGAAATCGCCGGCACGCTCAGTGGCGACTCCCGGTCCCCACGCCTCATCCGCCGGCCGCACTTCTTCCACGCCGGGTGTGTTCTCCAACAGCATCCTCACCTCGTCCAACAGCGTCCGGTCATTCACATACACATGCGCCACCTGGTGGTCCGCGATGGCGAACACCCGGGATGCGCCGCAATCGAGCGTTTCCCGGCCGAGTTCGTCCTTGATCTGGAGCCAGCCTTTTTTCCGGAAGACGCGGTTGAGATGCACCTGCCGCGTCACCGGTGAGATGCCGTATTCGGACAGCACCAACACGCGGACGCCCCGCGATTGATAGAAATCAATCAGATCCGTGGCCAACCGGTCGATTTCGCGCAGCTCGCCGGGAATGTTGGCCGCCAGTGGTCCATCCTTCTGCAGCGGATAGTCCAGATGCGGCAGATAGACCAGGCTCAGCGTCGGCGAGTGTTTTTCCTCCACCCATTTCGCGGACGCGGCGATCCACTCGGAGGAAGCGATCCCCGCCGCCGGTCCCCAGAAGGCTTGGAATGGAAACGGCCCGAGGTCGTTTTTCAGTTCCTCGCGCATCCCCATCGGCTGCGTATGCACGTCGAACACCTTGCGCCCGTCCGCCGGATAGAGCGGCCGCGGCGTGATCGAAAAATCCGCCGTGGAGTGCATGTTATACCACCAGAACAACTTGGCGCAGGTGAAGCCCGGGATCTCCCGCCGCAGCTTGTCCCACAGCTTTGTCGCCGCGGACGATGTGGTTGCTTTGTTTCCAGAAGCGCACTTCCGCGTTTTCCCGGTCATACCAGCCATTCGCCACCACCCCGTGACCGGCGGGCGAGGTGCCGGTGACGATCGACGACTGCGCCGTGCAGGTCACCGCTGGAAATGCCGGGGCGTAGGACTGAAGCCCGTTTTTCTCGGCGAACCGCGTCAGGCCGGGCATGTTTCCGCCCAACAGCGATTTGGAAAGCCCAACGAGATTGATGACGGCGAGACGCATGGTGAAATCGTGGACAAGCTAAGGTGATCCCGATCGGCCGCGCCACCTTTAACCGCGGAATCCGCGATGCCCGCATTCGTTTCGCCCGATCCGGCTGCAAAACGACCGATTGCGATGGCTGCGGACGCCGTTGGAATCCATGGGGTGCGGAAACGAAATCTGTCGGGCGAGTCGTGGTTTTCCATACCATGGCAGCGTCCAGTCGTTCTCAGGGGATCGCTGGAGCGCGAGAAATCATCCCCGGCACATCCCGTGCAAAGATGGAATCGATGAAAACCACCCACCGTCTCCTGATCGCCGCCGCCCTTATTTGCCCAGCACTGGGGCAACCGACCTCACCGCCCGTCGTTGTGGAGAAAACCGTGGTTGAAACGATTTCTCCGGGCCAGAAAGTGGTCGAGGAAACCATCGTGGTCACGCCGACCGCACCCGGAGCCTACGATCCACGCCGCCAGCTCTCCATCGTGCCACGAGCATTGCCTGTCGCTCCGGCGACCACGACCGAAACCACCGAGACCACCACGACCCGCGTGGGACCACGAGTTTATAACACCGAGCGGAGCGTGGTCGTCGTCGAGGGCCGCGAGCTTCCTTATGCGACGATTCCCGTGCTCTTCGTGAAGGAAACCGCCGAGCTGCTCGATTCCGAGTCCCGGCTCGCTCTCGATCAAACCGCGGCTGCCATCATGGAAGTCGCCAAAACCAACCCATCCGCCGTATTTGATATCGAAGGTCATACCAGCACGGACGGCGCGGATGAAATGAACATGCAGCTGTCCGCCGCCAGGGCTCAGCGCGTGTATGACGAGCTGACCAAGCGCTACAAGATTCCCGCGACCTCACTGAGCGCGCACGGCTATGGAGAATCCTATCCGATGTATCCGACCGGCGACGAATCCCAGATGACACTGGATCGCCGGGTGCTGGTCGTCCGGGTGAAATGAGGCAAGGCAGGGGGGGAGCCTGAGCCTGTTCCCCGTCTTTTTCAGTCAAGTGAATCATTGCGTCGTCCGCGTGGCTGTGATAAGGGTTCCAGTTCCAAAAGGAGGTAATGCATGAAAACAAAACAACCATTGAATTTCACCCGGATTCCCGCGGTGAAGGGTTTTGGAAGGCTTTTCAACTGCTTCAGCGCTGCGGTCGTCGCCCTGTCGCTGACCGCGAGCGCGGACATTCCGGACCGACCGTCCGGGCGGTTCGGCGGGGTGTATAAAGTGGCTTCAAGTTCCGATCCGATCTTCCCGGCGACGGCAAAGCGCGAATATTTCCTCGATTTCGGGGACGGCGTGCAGGCGGGTCGTCGCAGCGGCAGCGTCGCCGTCTCGGTGCGCGAGAATCCCAACGTGAAAGTGCGGATCATGGCTTGGCAGTATTTTCCGGATCAAGGGAAGATCCTGATCGGCAATCCCTTCGCCGAGGGCTCGAACCGCGCGGTCGCCAAGGGAATGTGGCAGATCAAGCCGGTTTTCAACGGCGTCGTTTTCGAACGCGGCGGCTACCGCGTCGTGCTCCACACCGTCGATCCCGCGGACTACTGACGGGGTATCAGCGCTTGAATCGCCATGCGTCGGCAGGCACCGTCGCCGGCGATGAATGTTCGTTGGATTTCCGCCTGCCTCACCTTCGCAACGGCTGCGATCTCTCCTGCGGGGTTCCTCCCCGTCGCCGAACGGCCGAAAATCCAATCGCCCGCGATCAAGGAAGCGAGTGGCCTCGCCATCTCGCCGACGGACGCAGCGTTCATGTGGGTCATTAACGACAGCGGCGCTGCGCCGGAACTCCACCTCGCCGGCACCGACGGCACGGACCGCGGCAAGGTGACCTTGAAGGGAGTTAAAAACATCGACTGGGAGGACCTCGCTTCGTTCACGCTCGATGGAAAACCCTATCTGCTCGTCGCCGACACCGGTGACAACAACGCCAAACGCGAAACCCGCTCCTTCCACATCATCCGCGAGCCCGCGCTGCCCGCCGCCGGGAAAAACCTGGATGGCACCGCCACTCCCGCCTGGCAAATCCAGTTCTGCTATGAAGGCGGCCCGCGCGATTGCGAATCGGTGGCGGTGGACGCCAAGGCGGGGAAAATCCTCTTCATCAGCAAGCGCACGAACCCGCCGGAAGTTTACGAGCTGCCGTTGCGGACACCCGCCAAAAAAGGCATTCTAACCGCCCGCCTGCTCGGCCACACCTCGGTAAAATCCCCCGGCGGCAATCTCCTCGCTTTTTCTAACCAGCCGACCGGTCTCGACATCACGCCAGACGGCTTGCTCGCCGCAGTTGTCACCTATTACGGCGTTTTCCTATTCCCAAGAACTCCCGCCGAATCGTGGGCGGAGGCATTTTCCAAGAAACCTGTCGTGCTGCCACCGCATCTGCTCGGCCAGGCCGAGTCCGTGGCTTTCTCGAACGACGGGAAGACGGTCTTCGCCATTTCCGAAGGCCGCGCCTCGCCGATCGCACGCTATTGGTTCAGGTAATGCCTCGATCACGGGGTTGGAGCCGTCCGCCCTTGATTTCGGGCCGACAGCCGGACCTGAATTCGTCGACATTGCCCCCGGGATTTCCTCCTGTTGTTGCTTGACCCGGTCTTTTCGGCCCGGCAGTGTGCCGCCCCGCCGTTTGCCCCGATGGCTGCGGCGTGCCTTAATCGAACCAACCTACCGAGCTGCCATGGCCGCGAAGATCTATACCACCAAGGACGCCCCGATCGCTCCTCTCAAGAAGAAAACCCTCGCCGTGATCGGCTTCGGCTCACAAGGCCACGCCCACGCGCTCAACCTCAAGGACAGCGGCATGAAGGTCATCATCGGCCTCTATCCGAAATCAAAGTCCCGCGAAGTCGCCAAGAAACTCGGTTTCGAGGTCATGGACACTGCCGAGGCGGTCAAAAAGGCAGACGTGATTTTCGTCGCCACCCCGGACACGGTGATTCCTTCGGTTTATAACAAGGACATCGCGCCGAACCTCTCCAAGGGCAAAACGCTGCTCTTCTCCCACGGGTTTGCCGTGCATTTCAAGACGATCACCTGCCCGAAGGATGTCGACGTGATTCTCGTCGCTCCGAAAGGCCCCGGCCACACCGTTCGCTCACAATTCGTTGCTGGCAAAGGTGTTCCTGGCCTGATCGCGATCCATCAGGACGTCTCCGGCAAGGCCAAACAAACCGCGCTCGCCTGGGCCGGTGGCGTCGGTTGTGCCCGTGCCGGTGTCTTTGAAACCAACTTCCGCGAGGAAACCGTCACCGACCTCTTCGGCGAACAAGTCGTGCTCTGCGGCGGCACCACGGCACTCGTGAAAGCCGGATTCGAAGTGCTCGTCGAGGCTGGCTTCCAACCGGAGATGGCCTACTTCGAATGCCTTCACGAGCTCAAGCTCATCGTCGACCTGATGAACGAGCAAGGCATCGCCGGCATGCGCTTCTCGATCTCCGAGACGGCTGAATACGGCGACGTCACCGTCGGCCCGAAAATCATCGACGCCTCCGTCAAGAAGCGGATGGTCGCCCAGCTCAAGAACATCGAGAGCGGCAAATTCGCCAAGGAATGGACCGCCGAATACGCCGCTGGCAACAAGAACTTCAACGCCATCCGCAAGGCCGAAGCGCAGCACCCGATCGAGAAGGTCGGCGAGAAACTCCGCTCCACCATGAGCTGGATCAAGTCGAGCAAGATCAAGAAGGGCGCCAGCCAGGCGAGCTTCACTTCGTCCTCGAAATAACCCGCTCGTTATGAATTCATCACGCCCGCTTCCTGCAAAGGAAGCGGGCGTCTTTTTTTCCAATTGCCGCACGTCGGCAGGGTGCGGGGGCACAGTTTCATCTCCATTCCATGAGATGAGATATGCGCAGTCTACGCAGCTTCCTGCGGCGCAATGCGGCGGATTCCCTGCTTGTATCTCCTCAGATGAACCCCTCAAGCACACGATGATCATAAAAATCGACCATTTAGGAATCGCCGTCTCGTCGCTCGACGAAAGTATCGCCTACTACGAAGATGTCCTCGGCCTGACCTGCGAAGGTCGCGAGGAAGTGGAATCCCAAAAAGTCCGCACCGCGTTCTTCGCCGCCGGAGACGTGCACATCGAGTTGCTCGAGCCGACCTCGGATGAAAGCCCGATCGCCAAATTTCTCGAAAAAAACGGCCCCGGCATCCACCACATCGCGTTCGCCACGGATGACATCACCGGCCAGCTCGCCCGCGCCAAGGAAAAGGGCGCGCGCCTGATCCACGAGGTCCCCTTCGAGGGTGCCGGAGAGAAGCTCGTTGCCTTCCTTCATCCCAAGTCCACCTTTGGAGTTCTCACCGAGTTCTGCCAACCCATCACCTCTAACTAAAATCGTTTCATGGCTATCGACAACAAACTCATGGAAGGCCTGAAGCGCCGCAGGGAGGAAGCTCTCGTCGGCGGAGGCATCGACCGCATTGAAAAACGCCACGCGAAGGGCGTCCTCACCGCCCGCGAGAGACTGGCCGCCTTCTTCGATGGCGGCGAGTTCATCGAATTCGGAATGCACGCCCACCACTCCTGCGTCAACTTCGGCCTCGAGAAACGCAAAATGCCGGGCGACGGCGTCGTCTGTGCGACGGGAGTGGTCGATGGCCGCCAAGTCGCCGCCTTTGCCCAGGATTTCACGGTCGGCGGCGGTGCCGTCGGTCGCATCCACGCCAAGAAAATCTGCGATCTGCTGGACTTCGCCGTGAAGGCCGGCATGCCGGTCGTCGGCATCAACGACTCCGGCGGAGCGCGGATCCAGGAGGGCATCGACGCCCTTGCCGGCTACGGACAGATCTTTTTCCGCAACGTGCTGCTTTCCGGAGTGGTTCCGCAAATTTCGATCATCGCCGGTCCCTGTGCCGGCGGGGCCGCCTACTCGCCCGCTCTGACAGACTTCCTGATCATGACGCGCAGCAACTCCAACATGTTCATCTGCGGGCCGGATGTCATCAAGGCAGCCACCGGTCAGGTCGCCTCGCTCGACCAGTTCGCCAGCGCCGAAGCCCACGCCCAGATCAGCGGCAACATTCACCTCATCGCGGAAGACGACGCTCATGCCATCGAGCTTGCGAAAAAGCTGTTGGACTACCTTCCTTCCAACAACCTCAGCGATCCACCCCACAAGATCAACGACGAGATCGCCCTCACCCGCGACCCCGGCATCTGCGATCTCATTCCGGCGGACTCCAAGTCGCCGATCGACATGCAAAAAGTCATCCAGCGCCTGATGGACCCCGACTCGTGGTTCGAGATCATGCCGGATTTCGCCGGCAGCATGCTCGTCGGATTCGCCCGCCTCGAAGGACTCGTGATCGGCATCGTCGCGAACCAACCGATGGTGAAAGCCGGTTGCATCGACATCGACTCCTCCGACAAGGCCGCGCGTTTCATCCGCGTTTGTAACATCTACTCGATTCCCGTGCTCTCGCTGGTCGACGTCCCCGGGTTCATGCCCGGCCTCGCCCAGGAACGCGGCGGCATCATCCGCCACGGCGCGAAAATGCTCTTCGCATGGGCCTCCGGCACCGTGCCCAAGATCACCCTCATCTGTCGCAAGGCCTACGGCGGCGCTTACCTCGCGATGTGCTCCAGCGACATGGGCGCGGACTTCGTCTTCGCCTGGCCCACCGCTGAGATCGCCGTCATGGGCGCCCAGGGCGCGCTCAAGGTGCTTTACAAAAAGGAACTCGACGAAGCCGAAGACCCGGTCGCCCTCGAACAGGAACTCCGCGCGAGCTACACGGAAAAATTCGCCTCGCCCTATCAGGCGGCGGAAAACGGCATGATCACCGACGTCATCGACCCCGCCGTCTCGCGCAGCACGCTGGCCCTCGCCTTCCGCGGCATCATGGGCAAACACGAATCCCGTCCGCCCAAGAAACACGGAAACATCCCGCTCTAACTTGCCATGGATCCCGATCCCATCATCGCGTTCGTGGCCTCGATCCGGGAACTTCTGCCCTACCTCGCCGCCATCCTCATCACCATCATCGCCGTCACCTTCCTGCGCGCCACGAGGAAGGTCATGGCCCGGCAGGAGCCCGCGCAACCCGCACCAGCCGAGAGTCCGGTCACGGCCGCGCCAGTGATGGAAACGAAACCCGGTCCGGAAACCGTCGCCATCATCACCGCCGCGGTCGCCGCCACCACCGGGCAGTTCCACCGCGTCGTTTCAATCCGCCGCCAGGTCAACCTTTGGGAAAAGGTCGGCCGCCAGTCCGTTCTCACATCTCACAGAATCCGCTAATCCGAAATTACCATGGAACATCTTCGCATCACCGTTGAAGGAAAGGTTTACGATGTCATCGTCGAAAAAATCGTTGGAGAGGAGGTGGATACCAGTGCGCCGCAGGTAGCCGCCGCCCCACGCCTGAAACTCGCACCGAATCCCGCCGCCGCTGTGCCACCCGCCGTCGACGGAAGCATCACCAGCCCGCTGGCCGGCATCGTCCACTCCATCGAAATGGGAGTCGGGGCCGTCGTTGCCGAGGGAGACCTCGTCATCACCCTCGAAGCCATGAAAATGTGCACCGCGATCAACGCTCCCGCCGCCGGGACCATCTCCGCCATCTTCGTCAAGGTCGGCGACGCCGTCGCGGAAGGCCAGGCTCTCTACGCGATTGATTGATGGAATCATCCCCACCCTCCTATCAGTCAATTCCATGAACAGCCCCTACCCCTCCCTCACCTCCGAAGAGGCGGCCGCCCTTGTGAAGCACGACGAGATCATCGGCTTCAGTGGATTCACCCCGGCCGGTGCCGCCAAGGTCATCCCCACCGCCATCGGTGCCAAGGCACGCGTAGAGCACGCCGCAGGCCGCGATTTCAAAATCGGCGTCATCACTGGCGCCTCCACCGGCCCCTCGCTTGATGGAGAACTCGCCAAGGCGGACGCCATCAAGTTCCGCACGCCCTATCAGTCCGACAAGGACCTGCGCGAAAGCATCAACGCCGGAAAGACGCATTTCTTCGACATGCACCTTTCCCTCCTGCCGCAATACATCCGCTACGGATTCCTCGGCGAGCTCGACTGGGCCATCGTCGAAGCCGCGGATGTTTCCCCCGATGGGAAAATCCTGCTCACCACCAGCGTCGGCGCGGCTCCCACATTTCTATCACAAGCGAAGAAGATCCTCATCGAAGTCAACCGCCGCCATCCGAAAGAGCTGCTCGGCTTCCACGACATCTACGAACCGAAATCACCGCCCCACCGCAGTCCGATCCCGATCTGCGCCGCGGACGACCGCATCGGCACCCAGCGCGTCTGGGTCGATCCGAAAAAAATCGTCGGCATCGTCGAATCGGACCGCCAGGACGAGGTCAAGGACTTCACACCTGTCACCGAAGTCACCACCCGCATCGGCCTCAACGTCGCCGACTTCCTCGCCGCGGAACTGAAGAACGGCCATATTCCCAAAGAATTCCTGCCCATCCAGTCCGGCGTCGGCAACATCGCCAACGCGGTTCTGGCAGCCATGGGGGCTCATCCGGAAATCCCGAGATTCCAGATGTACACGGAGGTGATCCAGGACTCCGTGATCGAGCTCATCAAGCAGGACCGCTGCTCCTTCGTGAGCGGGGTGTCCCTCACGCTAACCGATCCCGTGCTTCAGGGAATTTACGACAACCTCGAAAACTATCGGGGCCGCCTGTTGCTCCGCCCGCAGGAAATCGCCAACAACCCGGAAATCGTCCGCCGCATCGGCATCATCTCCATCAACACCGCGCTTGAGGCCGATATCTTCGGCAACATCAACTCCACCCACGTGCTCGGCCAGAAGATGATGAACGGCATCGGCGGTTCCGGCGATTTCACCCGCAACGCCTACATCTCCATTTTCACCTGCCCGTCCACCGCCAAGGATGGAAATATCTCCGCCATTGTCCCGATGTGTTCGCACATGGACCACAGCGAGCACTCGGTGCAAGTGCTCGTCACCGAACACGGCGTCGCGGACCTCCGTGGCAAGGACCCGCGCGAACGGGCGGAGGCCATCATCCGCAACTGCGTGGATCCCTCCTATCAGGATCTGCTGTGGAGCTATTTCAAACTCACCGAGCGCGGCCACACCCCGCAATCCTTCCGCTCCGCCTTCGCCTTCCACGAGTGTTTCCTCGAAACCGGCGACATGCGTAACGCCAAGTTCTAATATTTCCCATCATGAGTGACCCCGCGCAAAACCTGCTCTCCGAATTCCCCGAGCACACCTACGACCAATGGCATGCCGCCGCGGTAGCCCTGCTCAAGGGTGCGCCCTTCGAAAAACTGCTGGTCAGCAAGACCTACGAGGACATCACCATCCAGCCGATCTATCGGCGCGAGGACATCGCCAGCCTGGAACAACGCAAGGACTTTCCCGGCGCGGGCTCGCTCGTCCGTGGCAGCCATGCGGAAGGGTTTCTCAAAGCCGGCTGGGAAGTCTCGCAGGAACTGAAAGCCTCCAGCACCGCGGAGCTCAATTCGATGATCCATGAAGGGCTCAACGGCGGACAAAGCGAGTTGAACATCGCCGTCGGCTGCGGCCAGGCGGAGTGTTGCAAGGGCGGAGTCGCCATCCACAGCGTGGACGACGTTAGAACTGCACTCGCCGGTGTCGCCATCGATGCCGTCTCGATTTACTGGCAGACCGGCCCGTCCAGCGTGCCTGTCGCCGCCCTCGTCATCGCGGCTGCGGAACAACTCGGTGTCCCCGCGGAGAAACTTCGCGGTGGATTTGAAAATGATCCGCTTGGGGAACTCGTCGCGAAGGGCGCGCTCCACCAGTCGCTCAAGACCCGCTTCGATCACATGGCGGCCCTCACGGCCTACGCGATGAAAAGCGCGCCACAGCTCCGCACCATCAGCGTCCGGGGCGACATCTATCATAACGCCGGTGCCACCGCCACCCAGGAACTGGCCTACGTCGTCGCCACGCTCGTCTGTTATCTGGAGGAAATGAAGGCCCGCGGGCTGTCACCGGAAAGTGTCCTGCCGCACGTCCGCATCCGCCTCGCGGTGGGTTCCGACTATTTCATGGAAATTTCCAAGATCCGCGCGGCCCGCTGGTTGTGGAGCAAGGTCGCCGCCGCCTACGGCGTGGAAAACGCGCCCGTCCACATCCACGCCTGCACCTCCAAGTGGAACAAAACCACCTACGACGCCCACACCAACATGCTGCGCGTCACCGCGGAAGCCTTCGCCGCCGTCGTCGGTGGTGTGGACAGCATGCACATCGGGCCGTTCGATGAGATTTCCGGCAGAACCGACGAGTTCTCACGCCGCATCGCCCGCAACATCCACATCATTCTGCGCGAGGAGTGCGGACTGGATCAAGTGATCGATCCCGCCGGCGGCTCGACCTACATCGAGTGGCTCACCGACCGTCTCGCCGCCAAGAGCTGGGAGATTTTCCAAGACATCGAGAAACAAGGCGGCATGCTCGCCTGTCTCGAAAACGGCTCCGTCCAACAGTCGGTGGACGCCGTTTGCAAGGCGAAGTTCCAGAACATCCGCCGCCGCAAGGACAAGATCGTCGGCGCTAACATGTATCCCGATCTCAAGGGGAAAAAACTCGCGATGCTCAGTCCCGAGTGCAAGGCGGCCAACACGCCGCCAAGCACGCCGGAACCCGCACCCGTCACCGCTTCCGCGGACGCGTCGATGATCGAGCAGGCAATCGTCGCTGCGAAAACCGGATCCGGCAAGGTTTCCATCGCCATCGCCACCGGCCTGACTAACGGAGCAGGAGCTCCCACGATCACTGCCCTCCCCGCGCACCGCGCCGCCGAGGAATACGAAGCGCTGCGGGATGCTTCCGCCGCCTTCGCAGCGAAAACCGGAGCGGCTCCCGCCATCCTGCAGTTGAACATCGGCCCGTCAGGGCGCTATCGGTTGCGCGCCGACTGGACCGCCTCGTTCTTCGAGGCCGCGGGATTCGTCATCGATGGTGCCCGCGATTTCCCGGACGCTGCGGCAGCCGTCGCTGCGCTCACTGCCAGCAAGGCCGGCATCGCCGTCATCACTTCGGACGATGCCACCTATCTGGAAACCGTCGCCCCCCTTGCCGCCGCCGTGAAATCCGCCAGAGCCGATGTCACGCTGCTGGTCGCCGGAGCGCCCGGCGACAACGAAGTCGCCTGGCGTGCCGCCGGTGTCGATGATTTCGTCAACGTGCGCAGCAACAACTACGAACTGAACGAACAGCTCCTCAAAAAAGCCGGAGTCATCTAATCTTCATTTCAATTTTTCAGTATCTCAGCTTTTCAGCATTTACCAAAATGAGCCGTCCATCCTTCGCAGACATTCCCTACACCGCCGCGCCGTCCAAGACCGGTTATGACGAGTGGGCCAAGGCGCTTGAAAAAGACCTCGGCAAGCCCATCGGTGACATCGTTTGGAACACCATGGAGAAAATTCCCGTCAAGCCGCTCTACACGGAAGACGACATCGAAGGGATGGAACACTTGAAATACCAGGCCGGCATCGCGCCGTTCCTCCGTGGTCCCTATGCCACGATGTATTGTTTCCAACCGTGGACGATCCGCCAATACGCCGGTTTCTCCACCGCCGAGGAATCCAACGCGTTCTATCGGCGCAATCTGGCAGCCGGGCAGAAAGGTCTGTCCGTCGCCTTCGACCTCGCCACCCACCGCGGCTATGATTCGGATCACGAGCGCGTCGTCGGGGATGTCGGCAAGGCCGGTGTCGCCATCGACTCGATCCTGGACATGAAGATCCTCTTCGGCAGCATCCCGCTCGACAAAGTTTCGGTCTCCATGACCATGAACGGAGCGGTCCTGCCCATCCTCGCCTTTTACATCGTCACCGCGCTGGAACAAGGCGCGACGTTGGATCAACTCGCGGGCACGATTCAAAACGACATCCTCAAGGAATACATGGTGCGGAATACGTATATCTATCCGCCGGAGCCCTCCATGAAGATCATCGCCGACATCTTCGAGTTCACCTCGCAGAAAATGCCGAAGTTCAACTCGATTTCGATTTCCGGCTATCACATGCAGGAAGCCGGCGCCACCGCCGACCTGGAAATGGCCTACACGCTTGCCGACGGCTGGGAATACCTCCGCACCGGCATCGCCGCGGGCATCGACATCGACGCCTTCGCGCCGCGGCTCTCGTTCTTCTGGGCGCAGGGGAAAAACCACTTCATGGAAGTCGCGAAGATGCGCGCCGCCCGCGTGCTGTGGGCGAAGATCGTCAAGACCTTCAATCCTAAGAACCCGAAGTCGCTCGCGCTGCGCACCCACTCGCAGACTTCCGGCTGGTCGCTCACCGAGCAGGACCCCTACAACAACATCGCCCGCACCTGCATCGAGGCCATGGCCGCGACGCTCGGCCACACCCAGTCGCTGCACACCAACGCGCTCGACGAGGCCATCGCACTCCCAACCGACTTCTCCGCCCGCATCGCCCGCAACACGCAAATTTTCCTGCAGGATGAAACATCGATCTGCCGCGTGTTAGACCCGTGGGGTGGCTCTTACTATCTGGAAGCGCTCACCCACGAGCTCATCCACCGCGCTTGGGCCCACATCATGGAAGCCGCGGAATACGGCGGCATGTCCAAGGCCGTCGAGGCCGGCATTCCCAAGATGCGCATCGAGGAAGCGTCCGCCCGCCGCCAGGCCCGCATCGATTCCGGTGAGGAAACCATCGTCGGCGTGAACAAATACCGGCTCGCCAAGGAAGACCCCATCGACATCCTCGACGTGGACAACACCGCCGTCCGCCTCTCACAGATCGAGCGGTTGAAAAAACTCCGTTCCGAACGCGATGAGGCCAAGTGCAAAGCCACCCTCAAGGCATTAACCGATTGTGCCGGTGGCGGCGAAGGCAACCTGCTCGCCCTTGCCATCGAATGTGCTTCCGCCCGTGCGACGCTCGGTGAGATTTCGGACGCCATGGAAGTCCACTTCGGCCGATACAAAGCGGTCATTCGCTCGATTTCCGGAGTTTATGGCAAGGAGTTCAACCACCAGGGCGACATGAAAGACATCCCCGATTTGATCCAGCAATTCGAAGCCGCCGAAGGCCGCCGGCCGCGGCTGATGGTCGCCAAGATGGGCCAGGACGGCCACGACCGCGGTGCCAAAGTCGTTTCCACCGCTTACGCCGACATGGGATTCGACGTCGACATCGGCCCGCTTTTCCAGACGCCCGCGGAGACCGCCAAGCAAGCGGTGGAGAACGACGTCCACATCGTCGCGATGAGTTCTCTAGCAGCCGGCCACAAAACCCTGCTGCCCCAGCTCATGGCCGAGCTCAAAGCGCTGGGCCGCGAGGACATCATGGTCGTCTGCGGCGGCGTCATCCCGGCGCAGGACTACGATTTTCTCTATCAAAACGGAGCCGCCGCCATCTTCGGCCCCGGCACCGTGATCCCGGACTCCGCGAGGAAGATCCTCAAGCTGCTGCTGGAACAGATGGAGGAGTGATGTGTGGATTTGAAGATGGCAGGGTTGCGGTTTCCACACCAAACTCTTGGCATGACTTTGATCCACCAAACGGCTGCGCTTGTTTTGGGAATGGCGATGGCATTGTTTTCAATGGCAGGCGAGCGGCAGGCCACCCCGCATTTCGGTGGTGATGAACTGCCCGATCTTCCCGCGCAAAAAAAGGCGTGGCAGATTCCGCAATCGTCCCTTCCCGAAAGCTATGTCAGCGCGACGAGGGTCCTGTTCGATCAAGGTATGGCCGATCCCCGAGGTTGTGAGTATCGGGAGATCAGGGTCGGCACGGGCAATGTGTGGAACGGTGATGGCGGAGTGTTCGAAACCCGTGGCTGGTTGCTCCCCGGGGATGGCCCCGAACGATTTGCCGTTTGCTGGAATGGCCTGGTCTATCCGGTAGTTGCCTGGGGAGAGGCCGCCGATTGGCGTGCAGATGCGGCCGCCGCCATTGCAAAACCGACTATGCGCGGTGGCTTCGTCCATTCAGAGCCAGACACCGCGGCTTGGCATACCTGTTTCCCCATCAAAGGCTGCCTCATTCTGCGGCTCGGGGATCCGAAGCTGGCAGGGGAGCTCTGGACCGCCGTGCAGATAGCCAACCATAGGGCTCAGTTGAGTTTTTGGGAAAGGATCCCCGCCGAGAATCGCGGACAGAAGCCGGAGTTCGCATTT
Organism: uncultured Verrucomicrobiae bacterium; assembly: GCA_963841745.1. GTDB lineage: Bacteria > Verrucomicrobiota > Verrucomicrobiia > Verrucomicrobiales > Akkermansiaceae > Luteolibacter. The sequence goes on from CAWJDV010000003.1 coordinate 91,216, forward strand.
GATACGACTGATCCCTATCAACTTTGGGCCGCCGACTGGGCTTGGTCGCTGTTTGACCGCGCCATCTGCGCGCACATGCGAGGCGATGACCGGTTGGCCCTGCTGACCGCCCGCAAGTTGGAGTTGCTGCGACCTAGCCTCGTGGCGGAAGCTGAGCGACGGCGTCCCGAACGGTCATTAGCCAACATCACGGAACCCGGCCTTTATTTTGGATTTCTCGAACCGATTTCCAGTTTGCTCAAGGATCAGGAGCGCCGGGCATCGCAGCCCCGGCAGCCGGATGCTCTCGCGGTCATCAAGGGTGGCGGCCTGCCCCAAACCGGGCGCATCGAACTGCTGATCCGCGATCTGGATGAATTCGCCGTCCGGCAATTCAGCCAACCGGGTGGATTGGGACCCGTGGCAGGCGATCCGATTGTCGCCGCTCTGATTGGTGAAGGCGAACCGGCGATCGAACCTTTGCTGCAATGTCTGGAAAGTGACGCGCCAATCCAATTAACCCGCAGTGTGTCGTTTGGTCGCGATTTTCACTCCGACCGTTATCTGCACTCGCTCGTCACGCCGATCCGGGAAGCCTTGCTGGGAATCATGAAAACCCGGCGCGAGGCTGTCGGGGTCTCACCACGGGACATTCATGGTTCCAAACTAGCACTGAAGGACGAGGCAACCCGCTTCCGCACTTACTGGCAGCGTTATGGTTCCGTTACCGAGACGGAACGCTGGTATCGCACACTCGCGGACGATGCCGCCGGGAAGGAAGCATGGATCCATGCGGCGGAGCGGGTGGTCGGTCATTCCGAAATCCAGCCGCTCCCAGGGGAATCGTTGCATACAAAAACGCTTCCCACCGTTTCCGAGCTTCTCGTCATACGCGCCGAGGGATTCGCCCGCGATCGATCCAACTGGCACAACTCCAACCAAGGCTTCCATCAAGGGGACACCGTTCGATTCATCAAGACCTCGGTGAAATGGGAAGCTGTTCCGATGCTGCCGGTGGCGAAAAAACTGATGGACTCCATCATCGAAATATACGGAGCCAACCCGGCAGGCGGTCATCGCTGGCAAACGGATGGCCGGAATCTCGCCGAACTTACCTTGGTGCGAGCATCTAACCACGATCTGGATGCCTTGCAGGAATGGGCCGGGTGGATCAGGAATCGCCTTCCAACCGATATCCAAAACGACCTGCAGCAATCGTTGGAGCCGATGATCCGATTTCCCGACCATCCGGCAATCAAGTCGGCAGCGGGGGAGTTATTCGCCAAACCGGACTCTCCTTGGCGTTCGTTCATTGCATCCCGCACTGACATCCTCATTGGGCTGCAGGTGTTTCCCGAAATCAAAGGGCTGTTTCTGGAGGTGCTGAACGACAAACGTAATCACGGTGAGGCAGTGGTGGAGGAGAATCTGGGGCAGAAACTGACGACCCAGACAGTTTCAAAGGGCTGGGGCGGTGATCCTTTGCTTGAAGGCGTGGCCGTCGGGACGCACACGACGATCCGCAGGTGCGACGAGGTCGCGCAAGCCCTGTCACGGACTTCCGGCTTCCCGGCATTCAGCTTTTTCTGGAAGGAGGAGCGTAGGAATGAATCCATTTCCGCGATGAAGAAATTGCTAGCAACGGATAGCGAATCGGATTGATTGGTAATCAGTTTAGCGGGAAATCCGCGAAGTTCAGAGAAATTGGGGTTTGTGCAAATGGATTCACATACACAACTCCCCGAGTCGATCCCAGCCACGCTTACCGTGGCCTTGGCGTTTGGCGATGAGGTAGCCTTTTTCGGCGCTCACAACGCGACGCTACAGGCGGTTCACCGGCTCAGAACGGGATATTGTCGTCGTCATCGTCATCGATAAATTCCTTCGGCACGGCCTTCGGTTTCACCTTCTTCCCACCCACCTTCGCAATGCGGACGAGAATGACGGAGTTTGCCCGTTTCACCTCGAAGAGATCGATCGCGGCGAAGAGATCCACGAGTTTCTTAAAACCATAGGTGCGGTGGTCGAAAGGACCTTCGTTGTTGATCCGGTTGGTGATGTTGGACAGATTGGCCCAGCCTTCCTCGTCAGCTGAGGCGCTGACCGCGTTGCGAAGCGTGTTAATGAGCCTGGTGTTGCCCTTGAGGTTCTGTCCGGTCTGGAGAGCGGTCTCCGGTTTGAGCTGGCCGGGTTTCTGTTTGGCGGCCGTCGTCGATTTCGCGGGCCTGGGTTCTTCCAGATAGATGAAGCGGCTGCAGGCGGCGATGAAGGGTTCAGGTGTTTTCTGCTCTCCAAAGCCGAAGACCTCCTTGCCATCCGCACGGAGGCGCTGGATGAGCGGGGTGAAATCACTGTCCGAGGAAACGAGGCAGAAGGTGTTCAGTTTCTTGGTGTATAGCAGATCCATCGCGTCGATCACCAGCGCCATGTCGGTGGCGTTTTTGCCTTTGACGAGATCGAAGGACTGCATCGGCTGGATGGAGTTTTCGTGCAGGATTTTCACCCATCCGCTGAGAGAGGGCTTGGTCCAGTTTCCGTAGGCGCGGCGGATGTTGACGATGCCGTGTGCGGCGAGTTCCGAGAGGACAAAATCGATTTTCGCGGCAGGCGCGTTGTCGGCGTCGATGAGAAGGGCAATGCTGTTAGTGTGTGCGGCGGTCATTTTCCTGAGGGGCTGGAAACGAGGGTTTCAAATCCAAATGAAAAGGACAAGGCGGAGCATCCGTCTCGCCGGCCGACGCGGTCGATCAGGCCACCACTTTAAGATCCACCGCGGCTCGATTTGCAGCAATTCCCCGGTTTTTACCAATCGGAGGTGATTCGGGGGAAATGCACACCATTCCACAGGATCCGGGGAGACGGTTCCGGGACCCACGCGTCATCTTGCTGCGGGTTGAATGCCCGGAAAGGGATCGGTCGCATGATTGATCCCTCCGGTTCATCCTTCCGGCTTTTCGCCATCCACCGCCATTTCATCCGATGATCAATTTCGATTCGCTGAAGGAAATTTTCCAAGGACTCACCTCGCTGTTCGCCGTGTCGCCGCAATTGGCGTTCGCCCGGCTGGGTCTCATCGGACTGGGTTTCTTGCTGATTTTCCTGGGCCGCAAGGGGGTGCTGGAAGCGCTGATCATGATCCCGATGGGTCTGGGGATGGCTACTGTCAATGCGGCGGTGATGTTTTTCGATCCGCTCAAGCTGCACGGCGGAGTCGGCACCCTGTTTGTCGAGCCACAGGCCGGCGCGACGCTTGATCCCATCCAGAACGCCGCGGATCTGATGATGATCCTGCAAATCGACTGGCTGCAGCCGATCTACACCTTCACCTTCAGCAACGGGCTCATCGCCTGTTTCGTGTTCATGGGAATCGGCTCGATGCTGGACATCGGCTTCATCCTCGCCCGGCCGTTCATGAGCATGACCATCGCGCTGTTCGCAGAACTGGGATCGTTCGTGGTCATTCCGATCGCGACCGCCCTTGGCTTCACGCTCAAGGAGGCCGCGGCCATCTCCACCGTCGGCGGCGCGGACGGGCCGATGGTGCTGTTCACTTCGTTGAAGCTCGCTCCGCACCTGTTCGTGCCGATCGCCGTGGTGGCCTATCTCTATCTCGGCCTAACTTACGGCGGCTATCCCTATCTCATCAAACTGATGGTTCCCAAGCGGCTGCGGAGCATCCCGATGGAAGCGCCGAAGAATCAAAAGAAGTTCTCCTCGTTCGAAAAAATGGTGATCGCCACGGTGATGTGCGTGCTGCTTTCGTTCCTCTTGCCAGTGGCCGCGCCGCTGATTTTCTCGCTGTTCTTCGGCATCGTGGTGCGGGAATCGGGCATCAAGGCGTTCCAGGATTTCATCGGCGGGCCGCTGCTTTACGGCTCGACCATGTTTCTTGGAATGATGCTCGGAATCCTTTGTGATGCGAACACCATCATGGACCCGAAGGTCCTGCCGCTTCTTCTGCTAGGCATGCTGGCCCTGTTGTTTTCCGGCATCGGCGGCCTGCTGGGAGGTTATTTCATGTATTTCGTTTCGGGTGGAAAAGTGAATCCGGTCGTCGGCATCGCGGGTGTCAGCTGTGTCCCGACAACCGCCAAGGTCGCGCAGAAGGTTGTTTCCAAGGACAATCCGCACGCCGTCATCATGCCCGCCGCACTGGGGGCCAACATCAGTGGCGTCATTACCTCGGCCATCGTCGCGGGCATCTTCTGCAGCCTGCTCTCCAAGCTCATGAACTAACAATCTTCCGCCGTTCTCCATGGAATCCCTCAAATTCAGCCTCGCCGCCTACGGTCTCACCATCGTCTTCGCGATGATCATCGCCTGTTTCATCCCGGCGCTGGCCTGGGTGATCAAGAAGATGAACCTTGATCCCGCGGTGGAAGCTCCCGACCTCACCGTTCCTTCGTCCGACTCGATGAAAGAGGAGGAGACCGTCGCCGTCGCCATCGCCGTCGCCCACCTGCAACGCAAATGATCCGTCTACCTAACAATCCAGAGGCTCACGCCATCACTTTCCGATGAAAAAAATCGATTTCATGCTCACGGCCTTCCGTGACGGCTTCCAATCCGTTTACGGCGCGCGCGTGTTCTCCGAGGACTATCTGCCTTGCGTCGAGTTCGCCGCGAAAGAATGCGGCATCACCCATTTCGAGGCCGGCGGCGGGGCGATGTTCCAATCGCCGATTTTTTACTCGAATGAAAATTCCTTCGACATCATGGACGCCTTCCGTCGGGCGACCGGTCCCGACGCCGAGCTGCAAACGCTCTCCCGGGGCATCACCACCGTGGCTCTCAAGGCGCAACCACAGGACATCCTGAAACTCCACGCCGACCTCTTCAAAAAGCACGGCGTTTCGACCATCCGCAACTGCGACGCGCTCAACGACGCGCAGAACCTCGTCGCATCCGGCCACTGCATCGTCGAGGCCGGACTCAAGCACGAAGTCTCCATCACCATGATGGAGCTGCCACCCGGCTGCCGCGGCTCGCACACCGTGGAGTTCTACGAGAAAACGCTGCGCGACATCCTTGATTCCAAACTGCCCTTCGACTCGGTCTGTTTCAAGGATTCCTCCGGCACCTCATGCCCGCGGAAAGTTCATGACACGATCAAAATGGCGCGCCGCCTCCTCGGAGGAAACATGAAGATCGTCTTCCACTCACACAACACCGCCGGCACCTGCGTGCTGTCGTACATGGCCGCCATCGAGGCCAGCGCGGACCAGATCGACCTGTCGCTCGCGCCCGTTTCCGGCGGAGCCAGCCAACCGGATGTGCTCACGATGTGGCATGCCTTGAAGGGCACGGAATACTCGCTCGACATCGACGTCCCGAAGATCATCGAGCTCGAGGACATGTTCAAGGAGGCCATGAAGGCCTATTTCCTCCCGCCCGAGTCGATGCGCGTGGATCCGCTCATTCCCTTCTTCCCGATGCCCGGCGGCGCCCTAACGACCAATACCCAGATGCTGCGCGACCACGATCTGATGGGCCGCTACACCGAGGTCATCCAGGCCATGGGCGAAGTCGTGAAAAAGGGCGGGCTCGGCTCCTCGGTCACGCCGGTCAGCCAGTTCTATTTCCAACAGGCTTTCAACAACGTCATGTTCGGCCCCTGGAACCAGATCGCCAGAGGCTACGGGAAGATGGTTCTCGGTTACTACGGCAAGACTCCGGTTCCGCCGGATGCCTCGGTCTTTAAAATGGCGATGGACCAGCTCGGACTGCCACCCGCCTTCGAACACATCAAGGCGCTTGAGGAAGACACCACCCGCGGGGTGGCTGCGGCGACCTCCACCCTCAAACACGAACACCTGCCAGTCACCGACGAGAACATCTTCATCATCGCGACTTGTCAGGAAAAGGGCGTGCTCTTCCTGAAGGGGCAGGGCCCGCTCGGCGTGCGCAAACGCAGCCAGACCCATACGGCCCCCGCGGCCATTCCCCTACCCGCATTCAGCAGCGCACCGTCCACCTGCACGGTCACACTCAATGGCAATCCCTATCGGGTAGTGCTGGACGGCACCAACGCCCTGGTAAACGGCACGATGTATGACGTGGAAGTCAGCGAGCCGGGAGTGGAACACCAGCCCGCGCCGATGGTTCCAGCCGCCCAGTTGGCAGCACCCGTCGCGGCCGCGCCGGTCGCGAGACCCGTGGCGGCTGCTCCGGTGGCCTGCTCCGGTGGCCGCTCCGGCCCCGCCACCGAAGGCAGCACCCGCCCCAGCAGCCAAGGCGGTCGGACAACCGATCATCACCCAGCTGCCCGGTCTGGTTCTGCGGGTCGAAAAATCGGTCGGACAGGCGGTGAAAACGGGCGACACGATCCTCATCGTGGAATCCATGAAAATGGACAACGCCATCGTTTCCCCGGCGAGCGGCACCTTGACAGCGCTTCACGTGAAGCCCGGCGACCAGGTGCAGGCCGGCCAGGAACTCGCGAGTGTCGGCTAGAAAGCCATGTCCCTCTATCACGTCATCGGGTTCACGGAGTTGGACTCCACCAATCTTCACGCCCTCGCGAATCTCCGGAACCTTTCCGACCGGGATGTGATCCAGGCCGCCACTCAAACGCAGGGTCACGGCAGGCTCCACCGCCGGTGGATTTCCCATGTGCCGGGAAATCTCTGCCTCTCTCTGGTCCTCAAGCCGGTCCACGCCCCGCCTGCGGATCTTCCGCTGGCCGGAATTTCGCAACTTCTTGCCATCAGCGTCTGCCGGGCGCTCGGTCCCGGCGCGACCCTCAAGTGGCCTAACGACGTGCTCCTGGGTGGCGGAAAAATCGCCGGCCTCCTCGCGGAAACCGTGACCCAAGGCGAACTCGTCGGTCTCGTCCTCGGCCTCGGCGTGAACCTGAACCTCGATGCGGCCACCTTGGCCACCATCGACCAGCCCGCAACCTCGCTCTCCGAATGGACCGGCGCACCGGTGGATGTCACCGCATTCCGGGATGCCGTGCTGGAAGACTTTTTCAGCCGTTACGACGAATTTCTAGCAACCGGGTTCGAGATGATCCGCGGGGAGTATCTCGCCCGCTGCCCGTTCATCGGCAGCCAGGTCGAGATCCGCCGCGGCGGGGAGATCCTCCGCGGCGTGGCTCACGGAGTCACCACCGCCGGAGCCCTCGAGATCGTCACACCGGACGGACTGCTCCGCGTGGTCGAACTCGGAGAAATGTTTCAACTTCCCAACTAGGAGTTCCTGGTATGGTTTTCGTTCGTCCGTCGTCAGCCCATGAATGGTGATCCCATCCCCAAGACCCTTCACGTCATGCCCGGAGTTTTTCCAAACTCCGCCCCCGTGGAACGCAAGCTCATCAAGCGCCGCAAACTGACGCTGGACGACTACGAAAATGGCGTGCTCACCTCCGATGTCGGCATCCTCTCGCGGGCGATCACCCTCGTCGAAAGCAACCACCCCGCCCACGAAGCGCTCGCGCAGGAGCTTCTCACACGCATCCTCCCGCGGACCGGGAACTCGATCCGCGTCGGCATCACCGGTGTGCCCGGCGCGGGAAAAAGCACGCTCATCGAGTCACTCGGCTGCCAGCTCTGTGCGAAAGGGCACCGCGTGGCCGTGCTGGCCGTGGACCCTAGCAGCAGTGTCACCGGCGGCAGCATTCTCGGCGACAAGACGCGCATGGAGAACCTCACCCGCGAGCGGAACGCCTACATCCGCCCCTCACCCTCCGGCGGCTCTCTCGGCGGCGTCGGCCGCAAGAGCCGCGAGACGATGCTGCTGTGCGAGGCCGCGGGATACGATGTCATTCTGGTAGAAACCGTCGGCGTCGGGCAAAGCGAGATCACCGTGCGCTCGATGGTCGATTTTTTCATGCTCATCATGATCGCCGGTGCCGGTGACGAACTCCAAGGCATGAAAAAAGGCGTGATCGAAATCGCCGATCTGCTCGCCGTCAACAAGGCGGACGGCGACAACGTCACCCGAGCCAATCGCGCCAGCACTGAATACAAACGCGTCCTTCATTTCCTCCAGCCCGCCACTCCCGGGTGGCGCACCCGCTGCACCACCTGCTCCGCGTTGATTCCCGAGACTCTCGCGGCACTTTGGGACATCGTCGAAAATTTCGCCGCCCTCACCCGTGAGTCCGGCGCCTTCGAAGCGCGCCGCAAGCACCAGTCGATCGAGTGGATGCACGCGATGATCGAGGAAGCGCTCCGCCACCGGTTCTTCCGCGACGAACACGTCAGACAGCTGCTGCCGGATGTCGAAAGGCAGGTCGCCGGACAGACGCTTCCCGCCGCTACCGCCGTGCGGAGGATCATGGACGCGTTCGAAAGCAAATCCCGCTGAGAAAACGAGCCGATCTGACGCGCAGGCCCGCTTCCATTTTCCCTATCATGCGCAAGGATCATCGTGATCCGGCCATCCATCTCCACCCACGCCAAGGCATGTCGCGAGTCACCTTCAACAACACCGTCCTGCGTGACGGCCACCAGTCATTGGCCGCCACCCGCATGACCACGGAGCAGATGCTTCCCGCCGCTCCGATCCTCGATGAAATGGGCTTCAGCGGCTTGGAAACCTGGGGCGGCGCCACCATCGATTCCTGCCTGCGCTACCTCTATGAGAACCCGTTCGACCGCCTGCGCGCTCTGAAAAAGGCCGCGCCGAAAACGCCGCAGATCATGCTGCTGCGCGGGCAGAACATCGTGCAATACACCAGTTTCCCGGACGATGTCGTCGCCGCCTTCGTCAGGGCCAACGCCGCGGCCGGGCAGGACGTGTTCCGGATTTTCGACGCGCTCAACGACACCCGCAACCTGACCACCGCCATCAAGACGGTGATCGATTGCAAGAAACACGCCCGCGGTGAAATCTGTTACACCACCAGCCCGGTCCACACCACCGAGGCGTTCGTGAAAATGGGTGTCGAGCTCGAAAAGTTAGGCTGTCATTCCATCGGCCTCAAGGACATGTCCGGCATCATGACGCCGCACGTCGCCTATACGCTGGTCAAGGAGCTCAAGCGCAAGGTCGGCCTGCCCGTCACGCTGCACACCCACGACACCGCCGGCCTCGGCGCTGCCGCCTATCTGGCCGCCATCGAGGCCGGCGTGGACACCGTGGAAACCTCGATCTCCCCGTTTGCCAACGGCACTTCGCAACCCGACACCGTGCGCATGCTCGCCCTGTTGGAGGGACACCCGCGCCGCCCGGACTACGATCCGGCGATGCTCCAACAGCTCCGCCTGCACTTCGAGGACGTCTATCAACAACTCTCGAAGTTCACCAGCCCGGCCAACGAGCGCGTCGATTCCGACATCCTCGTCTTCCAGGTCCCCGGCGGCATGCTTTCCAACTTCCGCAACCAGCTGGCGGAACAGGGCATGGCCGACAAGTTCGACGAGGTCGTCCGCGAAATCCCGGTTGTCCGCGAAGCGCTCGGCTGGATCCCGCTGGTCACGCCCACCTCGCAGATTGTCGGCACCCAGGCGATGATGAACGTCCGGTTGGGCCGCTGGAAAATGATCTGCCAGCCCGCTCAGGACATCGCGCTGGGCAAATACGGCAAGGCCCCCGGTCCCATCCATCCGGAAATCCTCGCCATGGTCGAAAAACAGACCGGCACCAAGGCCGTCACCGTGCGCCCGGCGGATTTGCTCGCCCCTGGCCTCGAGGGCTACCGCGCCCAATGCGCGGCCAAGGAGCTGCCGGTGGATGATGAAACCACCGTCCTCTTCGCCATGTTTCCCCAACAGGTCGAAGCCCTCATCAAAGGCCCTCCGCCCGCACCGCCCGTCGACGAGAAGGCCTCCCCGAGTCCCGCAGCCGCCCGAATCGCCGCGGATGGGGCTAACGGAGGCCCCGTGAGGACGATGGTCCTCAACATCGACGGCCAGCGCCATGAGGTGAGTGTGCAGAGAATGGAAGCCTGAGTCGCGGGGCGCTCTTGCTCGCTCCTGCCCGGACGCCTTGCTGGAAATTTTCTAGAAATCCCGCATGAATCTTGCAGGATGTCGGTCACCTGTCCCTTTCCCGTCTCACCCATCCATGAAGAACCCGGCCCTCCACATTCTGGCAGAGCGGTATCCCACCGTATCATCCGCAGCATCTGAAGTCGCCGCCCTGCGCGCGAAAAAGGAACTGCCGAAGGGCGTGATCCACGTGATCTCCGACATTCACGGCGAGAACCAGAAGCTCCGCCACGTCATCAACAACGCCAGCGGTCGCTTGCGCCCGCTCGTCGGAAACATCTTCGGAAAAACCCTCGGCCCACAGGCATTCCAGGAGTTCATGAACGTGCTCTACTATCCGGCCGAAGTGATCCGTCTGAAAAAACCGGAACTGCTCGCGGATCCGGCGCTCCGTGAGTCCTGGATGAAAACCACGCTCGAAAACCAGTTCACCGTCATCCGCGCACTCATCCGCACCCGTCGCCGCAAGGACGTGAAAGCACTCGCCCCCAAGGAACAGCGCGAACTTTTCGAAGCCCTGCTCAACCACCCCGCCGGCGGCCACGATCCCGCGATGATCGATGTCCAGCTCCGCGAATTGATCGCCCTGGATCTCGACTTCGACCTCGTCCGCAGCGCCTCCCGATTTATCAGAAACATCACCGTCGAGGAGCTCATCGTCGCCGGCGATCTCGGCGACCGCGGCCCGCGGCTCGACCGCGTGATCGACTACCTGATGCACCAGCCTAACGTCTCGCTGGTCTGGGGAAACCACGACGCCATCTGGATGGGAGCCTGCCTCGGCCAGCGCGCGCTCATCGCCACCGTGCTGCGGGTTTCCCTGCGCTACCTGCGCATGTTCCAGATCGAGGAAGGCTACGGCCTGCTCACCAAAGCCATCGAAGTGCTCGCGCTGAAGGTCTATCCGGATGATCCCGCCGAGCGATTCCAGGCGAAGCGCAAGGGCAAGCGCGATGGCGGGGTCGTCGGTCGCATGCAGAAGGCCATCGCCATCCTCCAGTTCAAACTGGAAGGCCAGACGATCGAGCGCCATCCGGAATGGAACATGGACGACCGCAACATCCTGCGGCGCATCAATTTCGAGAACCACACGCTCGAGGTGGACGGGAAATCCTATCCGCTGCGCGACACGTTTCTCCCGACCATCGATCCGGCGGATCCTAACAAACTCAGCGAAGACGAAGAGGAATGCATCCAGCGGTTGGAGGAAAGTTTCACCAATTCCCCCCGTCTGTGGGAGCACATGCGCTGGATGGCCGACTACGGACAGATGGCGCTGGTGAGGGATCGCGCCGTGATTTTCCATGCCTGCCTGCCGGTCGATGACGCGGGTGAATACCTGCCGCTTCGCGTCGATGGCAAGGACTGCGAGGGACCGGAGGTTTTCACCGCGTTCACCAAGGTCATCAAGCGAGCTTTCCGCGCCGGTGCCCAAAGCGCTTCTGATAGCGACAAGGACTGGTTCTACTACCTGTGGGCCGGGCCGCTGTCCCCCCTGTTCGGCAAGGACCGCATGGCCACCTTTGAAACCTACTTCATTGAGGACAAGTCCACCCATAAGGAAAACGCCGGCCCGTGGTTCCGCTGGATCCACGACCCCGCTTTCTGCGAGAAGATCGCGCGCGACATGGGCGTGATGAACGACGGCCTGCTCGTGAACGGCCACGTCCCGGTGAAGGTGGATCTGGGAGAAAATCCGCTCAAGCGAGGCGGCAATGCCGTCACCATCGACGGCGCGTTTTCCGAAGCCTACGGCGACCGGGGTTACACGCTGATCCTCGGTCCGGAAGGCGAAACCCTCGCCGAGCATCACACGTTTCCCGATCCTGAAACCGCCGTTAGGGAAGGCATCGACATCATCCCGAAAATGACCACGCTCCGCCGCTACGAGCAACCCCGCAAGGTCGGCGACACCGAGCAGGGGCGTGAAATCGATTCTATCATCGACCTGCTGCTGCAACTCATTGAGGCCTATCGCATGGGACAGCTCCATGAAAGGACGCAGGCGTAGACAGTCAATCGGTTCCACCTCGGAAGATGTTTATCCGTGGGAAATGACCCCATTTCCGTCCACGCCGGGTTCCTCGCGGATCTGGCGGAAAATCAAGTCGGTCATCCCGGCCATCGGCGCGAGGCAGAGCGGGAAGAAATTGCCGGAGAACGGCGGAGGCACCCACAAGTCACCAAAAAATGGTTGCGTGGGTGCAAAAACAGCCTTTGGCTTTTCCGCGATGATTCGGAACGAATGTTGCATCCAGTCATTCTGTGAAATAGGCCCGGTAACCGACGATGTCCCCCTTTACATCCATTTTGATCCATTGCGCCATCCTGCTCGGTGGGATCGCCGCGCAAGCCGATGTCTTCAGCAATGTGCCCGCCGCGGCGGAATATGAAGTTGCTTACGAACTCGACATTCCTCTCAACGGCGCGTTTCAAGACACCACGCCGGTCCCCTACGCGGTGAACAACAGTGCGACCGTCGCGCCGGGCGGTTTTGACCGGGTGGGCTATTATTTGGAGCTCACCCATGCCTCGGGAACCGAGTGGGTTTTCACCTCGATGGATGCCTTCACCACCGCCGTCGGACAAACGGGCTTGCCGCATGGGGTGGACAATCCGGTGACTTTCCAACGCAGCGTCTCGAACCTCGCCGTCTCCTCCAATGTCGCCGGGGTGAAGACCGGCTCGTTTGACCGTGGGCAGCTCGAGTTCTGGTTCAACAACTATTCCACCACAAATGAGACAGCGGTCTTTGCCGCGAGTGACTCGGCCTACGACTGGGGCGATACCATCATTGGAACCCCCGGCTACGGTTCCTTTCAAATTCACAACCCCGGCGCACGCCAGACGGTGCTCGCTTACAACCACTGGGGTTCGGCGGATGCCGCTGATGACGATGTAGGCATCGGCAATTCCACAGGAACGCACAAGGACCACACCTTCGCGGCTAACACCTCCGCCTACACCAGCCGCAAATTGGTCGTCCTGGTCCGGCCGCTTCGCTTTGCGGTCAATTTTACCGCCGTGCCTGTCAACCAACAGGTCACCCCCCGCAATGTGGCGTCCAACAGCGCCGTCGTGCCGGTCTCCGGCAGCGAAACGCTTGGCGGCTTCGAGAAAGCAGTGCTGCGGGTCCTTCGCAACGGAGTCCTCCTCGGCACCGAAATGGAACAAACCCTCGACTACTCCGGCGGCTCCGCGGGTTTCTCGTTCAGCCCGACCATCACGGCGGAACTCGCGTCCCATACGTTTCAGATCTATCTGAAACAGGGGGCGAATCTCCGTCTTGTCCGGGAAATCAGCGATGTCACGGCTGGCGATGTTTTTCTCTGGTATGGCCAATCCAATGCCCAATCGTCCGTGTATGACGGCAGTGCCAACGCCTATGCCTCACCATGGATCCGCACCTTCGGCATGTCCAGCGACAGCGCGACTGTCACCCAGGCCTACCCGTTCTGGGTCGAGGCCAACGGCGATGGCAGCCGGGAAGTGGCCGCCGGCGTCGGCCAATGGCCGCTCGTGGTGGGCCGCAAAATTGTCAACGACCACGGCATCCCGGTCGCCATCCTCAATGGGGCCCGTGGCGGCTCCTCCATGCCCCAACTCCAGCGCGACGACGCGAACCCGGACAACCTGACGGACGCCCCTCCGGTGTTCCGCACTTACAACCGGCTGCGCTACCGCGCCAACCTCGCCAAGGTCGCGGCCGGCGTGCGCGGGATCTTTTTCTATCAGGGTGAGAACGATGTCAACAACACCGCCCAGCACATGAGCGGTTTCGCCTCGTTGATGGCGGACTGGCAGGTCGATTATCCGGCGGTGGAGAAGATTTTCGTCTCCCAGTTGCACGTCGGCTGCGGCACCAGCCGCGAAGCGCCGGAACTCCGCGACGCCCAGCGACTGCTTCCCGATCTCTATGAGAAGGTGCGTATCATGTCCACCAACGGCCTCCCCGGTCACGACGGCTGCCATTACGCGTTCACCGGGTACGAGGCACACGGACTCAACAGCTACCGACAGGTCGCCCGTGAACTCTACGGCGTGCCAGACGCCCCCGCCATCGACGCGCCCAATCCCGCCCGCGTGGAGATCGCCGACGAAGCAGGCACCCGCCTGCGCATTGTGCTGCGAAAACCCAACGCCGGCATCACCGTCGATACCGCCTCGCTCGTGGATTTCCGCCTCACCGGACTATTCGCCGTCCTGCAGTCCGCCTCGGTTACCGCCACCGGCATTGAACTGCAGTATGATCGCAAGTTGGACGGTGCCACCCGCCTGGATTACCTCGGCCACAGCGGCAGTGCCGGTGGCTGGGTGCGCAATGGCAATGGCGTCGGCCTGCTGACGTTCATGGAGCCGATTCCTAACGAGTTTCCGCGGATCACTTCCGTCTCGCCCGCCACGGCGGTCGTCGCTCCTGGAACGATTCTGCCGCTCAGCGCCACCGCAACGACTCAAGCGGGCACCATCACGCGGATGGAAATTTTCATCAATGGCATCCTCTACACCGCGGTCGGTCCGGGAAACACGATCACCGACATCTGGACCATGCCCGCATCAGGAAACCACCGTCTCGTTTTCCGCGCGACTAACAGCGGCGGCAGGAGCAGCGAAGCCTCGGTGGTCGTATTCACCCAGCCCTTCGCACCCCCCGGTGGGGTGGATGCCGGACTCACCGTCTGGCTCAAGCCCGAGTTCGGCATCGACCGGGACCCCGCCGACGTGGTTTCCAGCTGGCAGGACAGCAGCGGTAACAACAACCATTGCACCCAAGCGACCGCCTCCGCCAAGCCGACCTATCGGACCAACCAATTCGGAACCATGCCAGGGATCCATTTCGACGGTGGCGATTGGCTCGGGAGCAGCGCCGGCATTAGCACCGGCAGCTACACCAAGATCGTCCGCGTCTCGCTCGACAACTCCGCGCAGTTAGGGAATATCCTGTCCTCCGGTTCGGACCCCGGTGCGGGGCACGCGCTGTTCATGAACAACCAGACGACACCACGCCTCTGGCATGGCGGCATTTCATTCGCCGTTTCCAACACGCCGATGGTTGCCTACCGGGAACATATCCTCGTCGCCACCTACGACGCGACGAACCTCACCGGCATTCTCTATCTCGACGGCGTGCAGGTCGGAACCGGCACCGCCGCCAACCACGTCAATGCTTCCTATCAACTCGGCGCGATCGCCGGAGGAAGCTTCCTCCGCGGGACCATCGGCGAGGTGCTCGTTTATGATCGCGTGATCACCGGGGCGGAACGCCTCGCCGTGGAGAACTATCTGCTCACGAAATCGGTGAATCCCCCCGCAACTCCGCTCCTCGATTACAGCTCGTGGAGTGCGTTGAACATTCCCCTCGGAGAAGACGCCAGCGTCACCGGGGATTTCAACGGCAATGGGATTCAAAACGGCATGGAATTCGCGTTGGGCAGTCCCCCCGCAGCCGCCTCCGTCCCCTATCCGCTGAGCCTCCAGACCGATTCCGCCAATGTGGTGGTCGGCTTCTCTCGACCGACCGACCGCACCGGCGTGAGCTACCAGCTTATGGAATCCTTCAACCTCGAGACTTGGGCTCCAGTGGACGATCTGCCCGGCCCGGTTTCCAAAGGCAAGGAGCAACGCAGCTTCACCCGCCCGCGCGGCGATTCCCTGAAATCATTTTACCGCCTGGAAGCCGCGTTTCCTTAAATCCATCAGGAAGATCCGTTCCATGTTCGGGCCATGTTTTCGGGCCATGTTCAACCAATTTCTGTGTTAAATAAAGCTGTAGCCGTAGGTCTGCAGAAGGACAGGCCCTTTGTAGGATCTTTTCTTGCCAGTTAACTTGGCTCCCGATAATTTCCGCTCATGAGCAGGAAAGCACGATGGTTGGGCGGATGGAGGAAGGCCGCTGGAAGGCCGTTTTTCTACCACGTGATTTCACGGGTCGTGGATCGGCGGTTTGTGTTGGGCGCGGAGGAAAAGGAGAAATTCCGCGTGTTGATGCGCTTGCAGGAGAAATTCACGGGTTGCCGGGTGGGATCTTATTGCCTGATGGACAATCACTTCCATATCCTGCTCGAAGTCCCGCCGATGGCGGAGGGTGGGCTTTCGGACGAGGTGCTGTTGTCGCGGTTGGCGGCGATTTACAGCGAGACGTTCGTGGCCGGGGTGGCGCAGGAATTGGCGGATGCGAGGAAGGTGACCTACGCGAAGGACCGCGGGCTAGATGACGCGCTGACGGCCATTCACCAGCGATTCACCTACCGAATGCATGACCTGGGAGAGTATATGAAGGGACTTTTGCAGCGCTATACGCAGTGGCACAACCGTGCGCATTCCAGGACGGGACGGCTTTGGGAGGACCGGTTCAAGAGCGTGATCGTGGAGGACGGCGTTGCGGCAAAGACGACTTCCGCCTACATCGACCTGAATCCGGTGCGCGCCGGGATGGTGGAGGACCCGGCGGATTACCGCTGGAGCAGCTATGGCGAGGCGATCGGCGGCGGATCGAAAGGGAACGGAAAAACCGCACGGGCCGGTCTTGGTGCGGGCCTTGCGGGCGCACCAGGGGATCGGCGCGGATGCGGATTTATGGGCGAGCGGAGTTTCAAGGGACTACAGGAAACTGTTGATGGCCGGCGCTGTTGGAAAGTCGGCGGATTGTGTGAGTCGGGATGGCAGGTTGATCACGAAGACCTTGCGCAAGGGAATTTCGAAAGAGGAGGCGGAGCACGAACGCGAAAAGGATGGAGAAATCCCGCTAGGCAAGATGCTGCGCTGCCGGGTGCGCTACTTCACGGACGGCGCGGTGATCGGAAGCAGAAATTTTGTCAACGAGGCGTTCGAGAACGCGCGGGAACGATTCGGAGCGAAGAGAAAAGACGGCGCGCGAGCCATGAAAGGCAGCGGCCGCGACGCGAAGGGAGTGCTGTGGAGCGTACGGGATCTCCGGCTCGGAATTTGAATCCCGGGGATTTTTTTCAGTTATCTGATATGTTATCCCGCCGAAAAGACGCGAAGCCTAAGCCTTACTCAGAGATTACACAAGGGGCGGGAAATCGATTCCACTATTGATCTGCTGCTGGAACTCCGCGAGGCTTACCGCGTGAGACAACTTTATTAAAGGACGCAGATATGAACATCAGTCTGACTGCGGCAATTTCATTTCTATGGGTTTTGGGAACGGTTTGTCTTCCGCTGCAAGCCGCTGAATCCGCGCGCATCGATTTCGCCCGGGCGATGAGGACGGTCTCCGCAGGCATGCAGGCCGATGACGTCGTTAGATCGCTGGGCAAGCCGGACGACATCCGCACGCAGTTCGACCCGGGCGGGATTTCGACGAGCCGGACCACGGAAATCTGGTGTTACGGGACATCCGGCCATCTCACGTTTCCCTCCCTCGGCTGCGTGTTCATGGAGGCCGGCGGAGCGCAGTACATTCATGGCGGCAAGGGAACTCCGATTGACCCGGCGATGTTCAATGAAACGGAATTGAGAGGATTGCTGCAACGCCTGGACGATCTCTCGCAATGCAGAGGCAAAAACCCTCTGCTCTCCATCCAACTCGTCAACTCATTGCAAGCTCTCGGCAAGGACAGGTCGCTGGCCGTGATCGCCGAATATCTTCGTGTTTCATCCGATGATCTGGGTGACCGAAATCCCCTCTTCATCCTGCTGCGCCTGTTGTTCGAAGTACCGGAAGATCCCGGGTTCATGCCGCGGATGATGGTGGGTCAGCCGTCGGTGAAAGAGCCGGATGACCGCAAACTCATACCACTTTTCCCCGTGGTTCTGCTGGATGATATTCCGCTCAATCTTGTCATCGGTTATTCACTGGCGGGAACTCCCCAGCCCGTCGAAGCCCATCTCGATTATTTCCGGAAGAGCGGCAAGTGGCGTGAACGTCCGCTGCATCCGTCTAACCAGCCGCTGGAACTGTTGGCGGCGCTGGAAGGATCTCCGCAATGGATCTATGGCGAACCAAGGAACGGCAAGAATCACGAATGGGAGAAAAACCAGCTTGCCGAACAGTTACTCGGATTGATCAGAACCGTCTATCGAATCGAGACGGACCAGGACGGCAGAATGATTCCCCGCGATCGCTTCGATCCGGAAAGGTGGGACAAGATCGTCAAGGAAGTGACCGCGCTGAACATCCGGTGGGACATCGCGAAGAACATCTACGTCCTGGCCGACGGCAGTTCGCTGCCTAAGGTAAAAAAGCCCATCCACATGCGCCGGATCTGGAAGATTCCGGGCCTCAGCCGGGACGCGGATTTGATTTTCGAGCGGAAGAACAAGGACTGCATCCAGCTCCGCCTGGAGCGGTCCGGTCTTCCGCGGTGGGATGCGGTGGTGAAGGTCTATCAAACGGATTCGCGGGACAAGCCGTTGGCCAGATACCGGATTTCGCGTTCCGACGGTTCGGTTTCCAGTCAGACCACCCAGGACGTTTTCCTCACGGCGGGCGACAGCGTGCAGGCGGAAATCACGATGAATGGAGAAACGACGAAAAGCCCGGTTTTCAACCCGTAAATGGAATCGGCTGTGGACATTGCCGCGCCGCGCCGGAGGGAGTGGCTTCCCTACGTGATGGCGTGATGGCGTTGTCGCGGATTTATGAAAACCTAGCAGTCTGTTTTTCCGGATCTCCCCCCTGCGATTTATCATGCCCCCTGATTTTCAAAAACCAAAGTTCGTTCAGACGGTCGCGCTGTTATGGGCGCTCGGGCGGATTTTCCTGTTACTCGCAGTTTTGTTCGTGTTGCGGCATCCGCTGCTCGACGGGATTGAAAGGGTTTTCGACATCACCGGCGTCACCGAGTTCGCCATCGACCGGGCGGGCACGCCGCTGACCCGCCTGATCCTCGCGGTGTCCGCGGGCATCGGTTATTTTCTCACCGCCACGGTTTGTGCCCGCGTCGTTCCGAAACGGGCGTATGCCGCCGCCATTCTCATCGCGGGGCTGGTCACCGCGGTCTTCACCTGGAAGGCGGGCGGCAGCCTGCTGGTCACCGGGATGGTCGTGCTGATCCTCGCAACCAACTGGGCGCCCATCCGCAGCGAAAACCGGGTGCTTTCCCGGGTGATCGCCATTCCGCCGGTGGTCGGAGAGGTGTTTTTCGCGAGCCGGTTTCTCGACTGGGTGCGCTCGCTGTTATGGCGGGATGCCGCACCACCTGCCACCGCACCGCGGATCTGGCCCGGCGCGGTGATCGCGGCGCTGGCGCTTGCCGGACTGCTTCCCGGAAACAAACTCATCCGCTACGAACAGGCGCTGCGCTCCGGCCCGGACGTGCGCAAGTTCGCCGCCAGCGATTTCAACGACATCGCCTTCGACGCCAAGAATAACCGCCTGCTGGTCACCGGCCATGGCGTCCCGCGGGTGCTGGCGTTCGATGTGGGCAATCTTGCCGCAAAGCCGCTCAAGGCGAGCGTCCCAACCGGTTTCGCGCAGTCCTTCGAGTTCGATCCGGCTAACGCGGAACTCTATATTTATCACAGCCAGTCCGAGGAAATCCTGGTTCTCGATACGGACACCCTCGTCCTCAAGCGGGCGATTCCCGCGCCGGACATTTCCCCCGGCGACCCTTGGCTCCGGCGCTGCCGGCACTCCAACACGCTGACGATCGCCTCCGAGGCCGATGTGCGGACCGGGAGTCCTTTCGTGGTCTTCGACGGCCCGAGCGGGGCGGTGCTCGACAGGCTCGACCTGGAGGCGGGCAACCTGCTGGTCCACCCCGACAAGCCGATTCTCTACGCCAACTTCTTCCGCCGCGTGTGCGGAGTGGTCGCCTATGATTTGGAAAAACGCAAAATCATTGCCGAGGCCCCGGCGGACTCGCGCACCGACCGGATGGCCTTCGATCCGGTCCGTCAGGAGCTGATGCTGGCGTCCCCCTCGGAGGGCCGGGTCCAGTGTTTCGACGCGTTGACGCTGGCACCGAAGGGCATGTTCAAGGCGATCCCCGGCGTGCGGGTGATCACGGTGGACGCGGCGAACGACGAGATGCTGGTGGCCAGCCTGATCACCGGGCGGGTGGCGCTGATGGGGCTGACGGACCGCAAGGTGAAGCAGCAGTGGTATCTCGGCCCGTGGCTGCGCTCGATTGTCATCGTCCCCGGCACCGGAATTGCTTATGTCTCTTCGCAAAAATCCCTGTATGAACTTCATTATGCCCACCGCAAGTGACGGTGTCCGCCAGCAAAGCGCCGCCTCCCGATAATTTTCCCCATGCAACCAAGCCCCGATTCATCCACCGGTCCGGTTCGCGTGCCGACGTTAGCCGTCGTCATCCCGGTATTCAACGAGGAGCCTGTCATCCCGGAGTTGTTGCGCAGGCTGCAGGCGGTTTTCGACAAACTGCCGGATCTCCGGTGTGAGGCGGTTTTCGTGGACGACGGATCGCGGGACCGCTCGGTGGAGATGCTGACGGAGGCGTCACTCGTGGATCCGCGGCTGCGGGTGATCCGGCTGACCCGGAATTTCGGCCATCAGCCGGCGCTTACCGCCGGGATGGCACATGTCGGGCACGCGGATGCGATCATCACGATGGATGCCGACCTGCAGGACCCGCCGGAGCTCATTCCGGAACTGGTGGAAGCGTGGCGCGGCGGTGCGGAAGTGGTGCTGGCGGTGCGCCGCTCGCGGCAGGAAAGCGGGATCCGGCGTGTGGGTTTCGAGGCGTTTCACCGGTTGTTCGGCAGCTTGAGTGATTTTCCAATCGAGCCCAACACCGGGACATTCGGCCTGCTGGGAAGCTCGGCGGTGGCGGCATTCAATGCCTTGGAGGAGCGAAACCGGTTTTTCCCGGGGCTGCGGACCTGGTTGGGGTTCCGCCGGGCGGAGGTGCTTTACGACCGCGACGAGCGTGCGGCCGGGACTCCCGGACAGACCTTCCGCAGGCTGGTGGCCTATGCGATGGACGGCGTGTTCAGTTTTTCGTTTCTGCCGTTGCGGATGTTGACCTACACGGGTCTTGGAATCGCGGCCTGCGGTGCCGGGGCGGGCATCTATTTCGTCCTGCGGCGGCTGATGGGTTTCGAAGTGGCGTTCACCGGCTTCACGACGCTGGTCACGCTGCTGCTTTTCCTCGGCGGTGTGCAACTGGTAGCGATTGGCATTCTGGGCGAATATCTCGGGCGCGTTTATGAGGAAGTGAAACGCCGGCCGCTCTATCTGGTGAAGCCGCCGACCGTGCCTTAGGCGTGGGTCTCCATTCCCGTGCGGCTCAGAGTGTTGTATTGATCTTGCCGGAATGGCTCTGGTGTGGCAGTTCCTGCGGCGGTAGTTTAGACTCAAGGTTGGCCGCGCGGCCTTGGAATCTACGTGATTGCGTAATGGGAGTGCGGCTGCAACATGATAAATTCAAACTCAGCGCCGGTGTTTGGCCCCCCCGCCAGCCGAGTGCTTTCTCCCCCCGAAGCTCCGATGCAGCCCCCGTCATCATTCCAGTTTTCAAAGTTCCTTGCAGCGCTATGGGCGCTCGGGCGGATTTTCCTGTTACTCGCAGTTTTGTTCGTGTTGCGGCATCCGCTGCTCGACGGGATTGAAAGGGTTTTCGACATCACCGGCGTCACCGAGTTCGCCATCGACCGGGCGGGCACACCGCTGACCCGCCTGATCCTCGCGGTGTCCGCGGGCATCGGTTATTTTCTCACCGCCACGGTTTGTGCCCGCGTCGTTCCGAAACGGGCGTATGCCGCCGCCATTCTCATCGCGGGGCTGGTCACCGCGGTCTTCACCTGGAAGGCGGGCGGCAGCCTGCTGGTCACCGGGATGGTCGTGCTGATCCTCGCAACCAACTGGGCGCCCATCCGCAGCGAAAACCGGGTGCTTTCCCGGGTGATCGCCATTCCGCCGGTGGTCGGAGAGGTGTTTTTCGCGAGCCGGTTTCTCGACTGGGTGCGCTCGCTGTTATGGCGGGATGCCGCACCACCTGCCACCGCACCACGGATCTGGCCCGGCGCGGTGATCGCGGCGCTGGCGCTTGCCGGACTGCTTCCCGGAAACAAACTCATCCGCTACGAACAGGCGCTGCGCTCCGGCCCGGACGTGCGCAAGTTCGCCGCCAGCGATTTCAACGACATCGCCTTCGACGCGAAGAATAACCGCCTGCTGGTCACCGGCCATGGCGTCCCGCGGGTGCTGGCCTTCGATGTGGGCAATCTTGACGCAAAGCCGCTCAAGGCGAGCGTCCACACCGGTTTCGCGCAGTCCTTCGAGTTCGATCCGGCTAACGCGGAACTCTATATTTATCACAGCCAGTCCGAGGAAATCCTGGTTCTCGATACGGACACCCTCGTCCTCAAGCGGACGATCCCCGCGCCGGACATTTCCCCCGGCGACCCGTGGCTCCGGCGCTGCCGGCACTCCAACACGCTGACGATCGCCTCCGAGGCCGATGTGCGGACCGGGAGTCCTTTCGTGGTCTTCGACGGCCCGAGCGGGGCGGTGCTCGACAGGCTCGACCTGGAGGCGGGCAACCTGCTGGTCCACCCCGACAAGCCGATTCTCTACGCCAACTTCTTCCGCCGCGTGTGCGGAGTGGTCGCCTATGATTTGGAAAAACGCAAAATCATTGCCGAGGCCCCGGCGGACTCGCGCACCGACCGGATGGCCTTCGATCCGGTCCGTCAGGAACTGATGCTGGCGTCCCCCTCGGAGGGCCGGGTCCAGTGTTTCGACGCGTTGACGCTGGCACCGAAGGGCATGTTCAAGGCGATCCCCGGCGTGCGGGTGATCACGGTGGACGCGGCGAACGACGAGATGCTGGTGGCCAGCCTGATCACCGGGCGGGTGGCGCTGATGGGGCTGACGGACCGCAAGGTGAAGCAGCAGTGGTATCTCGGCCCGTGGCTGCGCTCGATTGTCATCGCCCCCGGCACCGGAATTGCCTACGTGTCGTCTCAAAAATCACTGTATGAACTCCACTATTCCCGCGGTCGTTGAAGACGTCCGGGAGGAGGCCGCCACCGCCCCGCCCGTTCGCCTGCCAAAGCACATGCCGTCACTCGACGGCCTCCGTGGAGTCGCGATCCTGCTCGTGCTGCTGCACCATTTCACGGACTCGATGAACGTGGAATTCGAAATCAACCAGCGTCTCAGCAGCTGGGCCGAACTTGGCTGGGCCGGCGTGGACTTGTTCTTCGTGCTGTCCGGTTTCCTCATCACCGGGATTCTTTACGATTCGAAACAAAAGCCGAATTTCTTCAAGAACTTCTATGCCCGGCGGTCGCTGCGCATTTTCCCGCTCTATTACACCGCACTCGCGATTGTGATCCTGATCACGCCGCTGCTGGCCTATCTGAAACTGCAAGGCACGGCCAATCCGGCGTGGATCGCCATTTATGCGACCAACTTCGTGATCTCTTGGAACGGGCTTGGCTCGTTCGGTGTGCTGGATCACTTCTGGTCGCTGGCGGTGGAGGAGCACTTTTACTTCATCTGGCCGGCGGTGGTGTTTTACCTCAGTCGCAAAAAGGTGATGATGGTGGCCGTCGCCTTTTTCCTGATCTCGCCGATCCTGCGGATCCTGACGATGGATGGCAGCGACTATCTGCCGATCGCCTCCTACATGGCCACGCCGATGCGGATGGACTCGCTGGCGGCGGGAGCCTTCATCGCGCTGCTGGTGCGGGGCCCGAAGGGGGTTGAGACATGGGTCAGGCCGGCGATGATTGTCGCGTGCACGGCGTTCGTGATCTTTTTCGCAATGGTGCATTTCCGGCACTCGAAAGACCACCAGGATCTCGTGCTTGGCACGGTGGGCTTGTCGGTCTTGTGGGCGTTCTTTGGATCCGTGCTGATCCTCGCGCTGAAATGGAGACCGCTGGAATCGATGATGAAACTGCCGATTCTGCGCTGGTTCGGCAAATATTCCTACGGGCTGTATGTCTGGCACCCCATCATCTTCATGCTGGTCTTCCACAACGACGCGGCGCGGCGCATCCGCCACGGGAGCGGCTTGATGCCGGAACTGGCAAGCGCGGCCGTCGCACTAACAGTCATGTTCGCGGTGACGCTCCTGAGCTGGCATCTGTGGGAGAAGCAGTTCCTCAAGTTCAAGCACCGGTTCGACTGACTTTTCCGGCATCTCGCACGGCGACATCTTCATTGTCCGTTCTTCAGATTGGAGTTCGAGCAGACCCGGATCCCGCGCCATCCGGCGAGGCAGGGTGGCTGTCTGCGATCCCGCTGGAGGGCGTCGCTGGATTCCCTCCAACGGTTTTTCGGTTGAGTCGCTCAGGATAATCCGGCATGCAATGCGCAATGGATGGAACTTCGAGTTGTGCTTCCGCCATCAAAACCCAATGAAACCCCAGTCAGCCATCTCACTGATCGTCCTCACAGGCGCGGCAGCATATCTGATAGGGAGCCGGACTTCTGGTGGGAGCGACGGGGCGCGTCCCGGAAATCTGGAAACCAACACCCGGACTTCCCCGGCCCGGGTGACTCCGGCGGCCGATGATCGGCCGGCGCACAAAGCCAAAACCGGCAGCCAGACGCTTTCCAACGAAAAGGCCGGACTCCTGAGTCCCGACCAGCGGCTCGCCCTCATGAAGAAAGCCGCCGTCCTGGCGGATCCCGGCAGACAAGCCGAGGTGCTCTGCGGACTTATTTCCGCGATGACGCCGGACGAACTGACAGAAACCACGAAAGCCCTGCTAGACGCCCAGCGCCGGGGAAACGGCTGGTCGCAGGCGGTTTGGAACTCGCTCTGGACCCGCTGGGGAAATGTCGATCCGGCCGCATGCCTCGCGCTTTCCGCGGCGGGACGGGGAATGAACACCTCCGAAGATTACCGCTACCTGATGTCAGGCTGGCTGGACACCGACCCGCAGGCCGCCCTCGCTTGGGCGATGCAGCCCGGTCACGACCCCCAGGCGGCGGCCGCCGCCGCGTTTGCCATCACCCGCAGCGCCAAGGGCGATCTCAAGCAGATGGAGTCGGCGATTCTCGCGATATCAGGCAATGAGGCGACCGCGAAAGCCTGTCTTCATGATTACTTCGATCTCGCGATTTCTTCCGACCACCCGCGAACTCCCGCCGCTTTGTATGATGAAATCGCCCCCTCGCTGCGTGCGGCGGCGTGGCCGGTGGTGCTGGAGCGCCTGGCCTATACCGATCCGCAGGAAGCCGCTAACTGGCTGGGAGAGCACGCGGCGGATCCGGGCCGTGACTATCAAGTGGCCTATCGGCTGGTTGACAGCCTGTCGCGGATCGATCCGGAAGGAACGGCGGCATGGGCGGTCGGGCTTCCTTTGTCGAACATTTCCAACGGCGACCCCTTGGAAGCGCATCCGGCGCGCATCGCGATCACCGCCTGGCTCAGCCGTGATCGTGCCGCCGCCCGGGCATGGATTCTTAGCCAGCCTGAAGGCATACCCTGGGTTTCCCATTTCCGCTCTCAATTTGAGGGCCGGAAGACCGAATGACCATCCGCTTCCATGAAACCCACCACCACTCTCGCCCTCGCCGTGTGCATTGGTGCCGCCGCATTTCTGATGGGGCGCTGGAATGCGCGGGAAGCGCCTGGCAGGGACGGCCAGGCGTTGAATGCCGGGGCATCCTCCGTTAGGGAGCGTCCGTCGCGGCCCGCCCGTGATGCCGGAGAAGTCGCGGGACCGCTGACCACCGCCGTCTGCGGGGGAATCTCCGCGGAAAAGGCCGCGCGGCTGACATCGGCGGAGCGGATGGCCCTGCTGGCCAACGGCGCGATGGTTTATAACAGCGGAAACCAAACCGCGGTGCTCTGTGACCTGATCTCCACATTCTCCAAGGAGGAGATCCGAGAGGCGGCAAGACTCTTCAGCGAAGTGCAGGAGCGCGGGAACTTCCAGACCCGTGAGGTGTGGGACAGTCTTTGGAAACAATGGGGTCGGGTGGATCCGATGGGTTGCCTGATGGACGCTAGTGAGAACGCTCCGGCGAAATCCCCCGGCGACATGAGGAACGTGATGGCCGGTTGGTTGGAAACGGACGCCGCCGCCGCGCTCGCCTGGGCGAAGGAACCCAAACTGGATTGGCTCCATGCGGCAGCGGCGGCGCTCGCCATCACCCAAAGTGCTAATGGCGACATCAAACGGTTGGAGAGCCTCATTCGGGTACTTCCGTCGGATCGTCTGACGCGACAGGCATGCTTGGAGGATTACTTCGACCTCGTGAGTCTTGCAGGCGAAGGCCAGTCGGTCCCGGAGCTCTACGAGCAACTCGATCCTTCGTTGCGTGAGGAAGCTTGGCCTGTGGCGATGCAGCGACTCTCTTATGGAGACAGGCGGGAAGCGGTCTCCTGGCTTCAAAACCATGCCGGCGATCCCGCCCGGGATTATCGGGCGGTCGAGCGATTGATTGACGAACTCGCCGATAAAGATCCAGCGGGAACCCTGAAATGGGCGGTTGAGTTACCCGTTCCTTTGATGGATGACCCTATCGGCGAGCAGACGCATCCCGCCCTAATGGTGATTCGAAAATGGCAGCAGCAGGACCCGGCGGCTGCCGCGGCCTGGTTGAAAACCCAGCCGCCAGATGCCCCGTGGGTTCCACAAGCATCCCAATGACGCCGATGCCAGTGGCGTCAATCGTCGCGTCGGAGGAATTCCAGCAGGGATGTCGCGGCTTTGATTGAAATGCCCGGTAGGGCGGCGATTTCCTCCGCGGTGGCTTTTTTCAGCCGGGCGACGCTGCCGAACTTCTCCAACAGAAGCCGCTTTTTGTTAGCCGACATGCCGGGGCACTCGTCGAGCAGGCTCTCCTTCATCCGGCGGCGGTAGAGCAGGGCGTTGTAGCCGTTGGCGAAGCGGTGCGCCTCGTCGCGGATGCGCTGGAGCAGCTTGAGCGCGCCGCGGTCGTGCGGGATGCGGATGGATGTCTCACGGCCGGGCACGAAGACTTCCTCGTGCTGCTTGGCGAGGCCGACGACGGGCAGGTCGTGCAGGCCGAGCGCTTGCAGCTCCCTAACGGCCATGCCGAGCTGGCCTTTTCCGCCGTCGACGATGACGAGGTCCGGGAGGACGATTTTCGCGCGGCCCTCGCGGGCGAGCCGGCGTTGGGCGTCGACCGGATTTTCCTGGGAGAACTGGCCGTCCTCGGGATTGGCGGCGTTGTTTTCCATCAGAATGCGCGAGTAGCGGCGGCGGATGACTTCGGCCATGGAGGCGAAGTCGTCCTGGCCCTCGACGGTGCGGATGCGGTAGCGGCGGTAGTTCTGGTTGTCCGGCTTGCCGTCGGTGAAGCGGACCATGGAGGCGACGATGTGGTTGGAGGAGACGTTGGAGATATCGAAGCACTCCATCACGCGCGGCGGGCCTGATAGAAAGAGTTCCTCGCCGAGCTCGGCGAGATCTTCGGTGGGTTTCACGGTCGTCTGCACGCCGCGGCCACGGGCGAACTGGCGGGTGGGGGAGAGGGTTTTTTCGAGATTCTGCAGGATGTCGCGGAGTGACGCGGCTTTTTCGAAATCGAGGTTTTCCGCAGCGGTGGTCATTTCCCCGCGGAGGCTGTCGAAGACTTCGCGTTTGCCTTTTCCCTCGAGGACGCGGCAGGCATCTTCGATCTTCCCGAAGTAGGCCTCGCGGGTGATGCGGCCGATGCAGGGTGCGGAGCAGTTGCGGATGATGTCGGCGTTGCAGTGTTTGTAGTCGGCCTCGCCCGGGTTGACCGGGCGGCAGACGCGCAGGCCGAAGCTGCGGTTGAGCCACTCGAGCGTGCTGTGGAGGGCGGTGGAATGGGGAAAGGGCCCGAAGTAGCGCGAGCCGTCGTCCTTCTTCATGCGGGTCGCCTGGAAGCGCGGCCAAGGATCGGCGAGGCGGATTTTCACCAGGAAGAAGCGCTTGTCGTCGCGGAAGGCAACGTTGTAGCGCGGGCGGTAGTCCTTGATGAGCTTGCCCTCCAGCAGCAGTGATTCCTCCTCGTTGCGGACGGTGTGGAACTCGAAATCATGGATCGAATCGATGAGTGCGCGGGTCTTCACGTTCGAGCGCATTTTCTGCGAGGCCATGAAGTAAGAGGACACGCGGCGCTTGAGATCGCGGGCCTTGCCGACGTAGATGATGGATCCCAAGCGGTCCTTCATCAGATAAACCCCGGGTTGGTGGGGCACCTCACGAAGCTTGGCTTTGAAATCCGGGGTGGACATGAAGCGAGCTTAGGCGAGCAAAGCAATCACTCAAACTCCAAAGATGGACCGAATAAGCCCGGGTCGACTTCTCAACCTCTCGAGCGGCTTGCTAGTCCACATGATGGATCTCAGCAAGCCCGGCGGGACAAACTGGATAATGTCGCTTGACACACTGTGGAGGGTCGGTTCCATTTTTGGCCCCACGTCACGTTGTATGCAGCGAAAAATCCTTCAAATCACGCCGCGTTTCTCCGCACTTTTCGCCTGCTCAGTCTTCAGTCTCGGTATGGGATCGCTTTCGATGGCGCAAGCACCTCCCGCTGCTCCTGCTGCTCCTGCGGCACCGGTATCTCCTGCCGCCATGAACCGGCTGTTCGCCGAGGCGGAAGCTGCTTTCAGCGCGAAGGAATACACCACTGCGGTGGAAAAGATCCAAGAATTGCTCCTGGCGCTGGGGTCAAACAAGGAAGCACCGCTGGAATTGCTCTATTTCAACATCGGTCTGGGGAACCTGCTTGCCGAGAAACCCACCGAGGCGGAAGCCGGGTTCAAGGAGTATCTCAAACGATTTCCAAAGGGAGAATACGCGAGCCGCAGCTATCTTGGCATTGGCCGCGCCGGCATCATGCTGGCCACCCCGGAATCGAAAGAAAGCGCGATCGAGGCTCTCAAGCTCGCCGCCCAGGACCCCAAGTTCCGCTCGGAAGCGGGATTGTGGCTTGGCCAGGTTTACACCGATCTTGGCAAGCGCGACGAGGCGCTCACGGTTTTCAAGAGTCTGATGGGTTCGGATATCCGCTCGCCGCAGCAGACCACCGCCGCCGTCGAAGTCATCGGCCTGCTGGCGGATACCGGCAAGCTGGAGGATCTCATTCTCTATCTAGACCGCCTGAGCAACCAGGCTGGCGTCCGGGACGCCATCGCTTGGTATGCCAACCAGGTGATCGTGCGCGGCGACCAGCTGATCGGCCTGCAGTCTTATGAAGCGGCCCTCGCGCTCTACCGGTCCGTTCCGCCCCGCAGCCAAATCATCGAGATTCAAAAAACCGCGTTGGAGGGCCAGCGCAGGGATTTGAAAATCCTCGAGACGCGCGTGGAATCGGAGAAGAACAAGCCGCTTGGCCAGCGTTCGTCCGCTTCGGAACTCGTCGGCAATCTCAAGCCCGCTATCGAGCTGGCGGAGAAGGCGCTGGCTGCCGTCGAGGAAAAAACCGATCTCGATGCGGCCCTGATCATGCGCCGTGGCCGCAGCCTTTACTACCTCGACCGCTTCGAAGAGGCCCTGGTGTGCTTTCGCGCGATCCGTAACAAACACGCTTCCGCCCCGGATGCCCAGGCCGCCGCCTACGCGGAAATCGTCATCCTGAACAAACTCCAGAACATCCCGGAAATCAAAGCCCTCTGCGATGCCTATCTCCGCAAATATCCCGACGCGGAGAATGTCGAGCAGGTCGCCACCCTCGCCGGTGAAGTCCTTGTGCAGAGCGGAAACTGGCCCGAGGTCGGCAGTTTCTATCGCAGTCTTGAGACCAAGTTTCCAAAGTCCGAGAGCCTCGATCGCTACACCTTCTTCCAAGGGCTCGCCGTGTTCCAAGATGGCAACTTCAAGGAGTCCAATCCGATTTTCACCAAGTTCCTCAAGGATTTCCCGAACAGCCCGCTCGTGGAAAACGCCCTCTACTATCTGGCGATGTCCAACTTCCTCCAGGGGGTGAACCGGTATAAAGAGACGCTCTCTTCGATCAAGGAATACCTCTCCAAATTCCCGGACGGCCGCTATGCCGGCGACATGCGCTACCGCTTGGCGTTCATTGATTTCAACGACAGGGAAGTCGACCAGTCGAACAAGATCATCAAGGATCTGACCTCCTTCCTGAACCAGCATCCCGACGACACTTCCGCGGGCTCGATGTATTGCCTTCTCGCCGACACCTATAAGAAAAAAACGTCGGACAAGCCTGACGAACTCGCGAAGTTCCAACGGCTTGCCATCGAGGCTTACCGAAATGCGGTGTGGTCGGACAGCTCGGATGATGTGATTCAATACGCGCTGGATTCAGCCACCACGTTGATGTCCGGCAACAAGGACTGGGCCGGCATCGCAGCGCTGCACGGGGATTTCCTGCAGAAAAAACCGGATAGTGCGCTTGCGTTGCTGTCTGCCACCTGGGTCGCCAAAATGAAAACCCGCGAAGGCAAAGGTGCGGAAGCCGCGCAGATGCTGGCCGACGCGCTGAAATCACGCATCGCCAATCCTTCCGCCGAGCAGGTCGAGTTCCTCATCGACGAACTGGTCAAAACCATCGTGCCGCGCAAGAAGGCGTCCGAAGTTGACCTCGATGCCATCGACAAGCAGTTGATCGAAGTACTGAACAAAGCCATCGAAGGACAGGAAAACGCGACGACCAACGCCCGGCTCTACTACGCCCGCGCCCGGCTCGCCCAGATGCTCCGGCGCGCCGACCGCTCGGACCTCCATCTCAAAGGAATCGCCACGATCAACGCCGACAATCCGTCCGTTCTCAGTCCCGCCTTGCTCTCCGTTTCCGGTGACATTCTTCTAAAACTCGGTAATCTCGACCAAGCCGAGGGCATGTTCAAGCGCCTGAGCGAGCGCTACAAGGAGGGAAGTTTCTCCGATGCCGGTCCGGTAGGCCTGGGTTACATCGCTCTCGCCCGCAAGAACCCGGAGGAAGCCCTCAGGATTTTCGACGACACGCTGTTGAACAATCCCGGCACTTCGAGATTCAAGGAAACGACTGTTGGCAAGCTCGAGGCCTTGGTCGCACTCGGAAAACTTGAAGAAGCCGAAAAACTCGCCCTCGCCACCGCCGGCGACAAGACCTTCCGCGGCGAGTCCGCCGGCAAGGCGCTCGTCCTGATGGGCCAGATCTATCGCGAACAAGCGAAAAAAGCCTCCGGAGATGACAAAACGGAATTGCTCAAAAAAGCCTACGGCACTTACAACCGCGTCTTCACCGCTTATAAAAGCACCCCGGAAATCTGTGCCGAAGCCGGCTGGCAGGCCTACGAAACGCTCAAAGAGATGGGGGATATGGCCCTTGCGGATGAAACCCTCAAGGCGATCGCCAATGACCCAAAACTGAAAAACACCGAGCGCGCCAAAAAAGCCGCCGAGTTGGCCAATTAATTCTCCCAACCCATGACGTTCCCATCGCACACACTCCGGGTCTCGCTGCTGGCATGCGCATGTGCCTGCCTGCCGCTTTCGGCGGACCCGATTCGCATCGTGTTCCAAAATGGACGGGCGGTTGCGCTCTCTGCCGTGACTTTGCAGGCAGACAAGCTCGTCATCAAGGAGTCTGCGGACGGATTCATTGCCGGACAATCCTTCCCGCTCGTTTCCGCCGACCATGTATTCGGCGAAAAACCTCCGGAAATCAATCCCGGTGTGGCCCTCTTGCTGACGGACAAGCCTGACGAAGCACTGAAACTTCTCGAACCGGTCATCGCCGAGCAGCGACTCACCGCAAAAATTCCAGGGAACTTCTGGCTCGAAGCCTGCCCGCGCAGCGCTGGTGGCCTACGCCTTGACCGGCAATTCCGCAAAGGTCACGGAAATCGGCAAGGAAATCTCCGATGCCACCCCGGCCCAGGGAATTGATCCGTTTGTCTCGCTCGGCAAGGCCCTGCTGCTTCCCGCCACCACCAAGGTCGAGGACCGCGCCGTCGCCTTGGGAGACCTGACCACCGACAATCTTCCCGCCGATGTCGCCGCTTATGCATCCTTTTTCCGCGGGCACTTGCTCAAGAGCGTCAAGCGGGCACCCGAGGCGACCGAAGCCCTCAAGCAGGATGCCGAAACCCTTGAAGCCTATCTCTCGGTACCCTGCCTGTTTCCCTCGGGCGGACTCATCCTCAATGCCGTCGCCGAAGTGAACGCTGCGGAAATCCTCGTCAAAATGGGACGCCGCGAAGAAGCCGTTGCCCTTCTGGTTTCCGCCATTCGCCAATCTCCGGGCACGTTGGTGACGACCGATGCCAACAAGCGCCTTGATAGCCTCAAATAATCCGTCCAGCCTAATCCCCACCAAACCACCTCGAACGAACCGCCTCATGAAACACATCTTCCAAAAAGCGATTTATGCCGCTCTCTTCCTCTTTCCAATGACCGTGTTCGGTGCGGAAGCCGCTGCGGGCACCGTCACCAAGAAGACGCTCATGGACACCTACCATGAAGGTGGCTGGGTGATGCACATTCTGCTGTTGTTCTCCATCGGCATGGTGTGGCTCGTCATCGACATCTGGATGCGGACGAACAGCAAGAAGATGACTCCCGATGAGGATCTGGCGATTGTCCGGGAGGCGTTTCTCGCTGGTGACTATGTCGGGGCCTATCAGGCGATGAAGGCGAGTTTCAGTCCTTTCGCCGAAGTGATGCGCGCCGGTCTCGGATCCGTCGGCTATGGCAAGGACGCCACGGAAGAGGCGATCTACGCCACTGTGGAGAAAATCAGCTCCACCCTCCAGACCCGGATCAACTATCTCTCCGTCATCGGTGTCTGTGCTCCCATGATCGGGTTGCTCGGAACCGTCGGTGGTATGAAGGGAGCCTTCGGCAGCCTGGGCACGACCGGACTTTCCGGCGGTGTCGGCGAACTCGCCGGCCACATCGGTGAGGTGCTCGTCGCTACCGCAACCGGTCTTCTGGTCGCCATTCCCGCGTTCATGGCCTTCTACTTCCTCCGCAATAAATTGCAGGGAGCCGTGCACCACTTGCACGAGTCGGCAGAGCACCTTTTCCGCAACGCGCCCTATGATTACTTGAAGGACGCCGACGTCGGCCAGGAGGAAACCTACGCCGCCCTGCCAAACTGGGTCCAGGCTCCCGAGGGCTGAGTGCTGTGAAGGAATCTTCAAACTTACTTTTAATCAACTGATCCTATGGCCAGCGCGGGTAGTGGAGACGGCGAACCTGAGTTCCAGATCGCCCCGATGATTGACGTGCTGCTTGTGCTGCTCGTGTTCTTCGTGATGATCACCTCGGCGGAAGTGCTCAAGGTGGACAAAAAGCTCACACTGCCCATCTCGCCCAATGCGAAGCAGCGCGAAGCTGAAATGGCCAAACATGAGATGGCCGTGAACCTCCGTCTCGATACCAAGACCAACAAGGGTTTGCTCGTGATTGACGACCAGGTCCTGGAGAACTGGCAGGACGCCATCCCGCGCCTCCAGGCAGACCTGAAGCGCGACCCCAAGCTCCGCATCGTCGTCCGGGGTGATGCAAACGTGCCCGCGGGTGAAATCCAGCGTGTCATGGACCTCATCGGCCAGGCCGGCATCGCCGACATTGCCTTCGCCGCCTCCAACAAATAATCCGCCCGTGAAAAAGTTACGCCATCGCCGGAAAGCCAATGCGGAAGTCAACCTGGGCTTCCAGATCGCGCCGATGATCGACGTGGTCTTCGTCATCCTGCTCTTCTTCATCGTCCAGGCCAGCGACATCCAAGTGGAAAACGCCCACGTCACCAAGCTCCCGGGCACCGTGGAAAGCAGCACGGAGACCGTTCTCCCGGACGAAATCGCCGTTCGGGTCGAGGACGACGGGCAAGTGTATCTCAACGACGATCCTCTCGACGCTCCTGAGACCAAGAATTTACCGGAGTTCGCCGGCAGCCTCAACTCCCTGCGCGAAGCCAGCGACGCCTCGAAATCCAAGGTGCTCGTCACAATCTACGCCAACGAACTTGCGCGTTATGAAAGGGTCATCGACGTTCTCGACGCTTTAAGCCGGGCGAGGATCACCGACGTTACGTTCCAGGCTGGAAGTTCGGAATAAAAATTGCCCTGTCGCATCCCACCCAGCAACCACTACCAATATGGACTTATACGATAGCGAAGGAAACCTCATCCCCGTAGTCGAGGCCAAGCCAAGTTTTTGGCAGAAGATCGGCGGCGGTTCCCTGCTCATCGCAGCCCTGTTCCATGCGGTGCTTTTGGTGATCGGTGGTTTCTGGGTGTTTCAAATCATCAGGGAGCCCGAGAAAAAAGTGGATTTCCTGCCCCCCGGTGGCGGCGGTGGTCAGCGCGGCGCGGAATCCGTCGCCGTGAAAAAACGCGCTCAAATCACTCCATCGACCAATGTCAAACGGGTCTTCGCCGAAGGTGCCCAGGCGACTTACGCCATCCCCGAGCAAGGCGACAGCTTCGGCGAAATGTCCACTCTCAGCTCCCTCAGCGGCGGCGGACTTTCCGGCGGCTTGGGCGGCTCGGGCGCGGGTGCCGGGTTCGGCAAGGGCGTGGGACTCGGCAGCGGTGTCGGCCTCGGCGGCGGGGTTGGCAAAATGTTCGGCCTGATCCCGGAGACCATGCGCAAGCGCTGCTCCAAGGAAGACCGCCTGGCACGCCTCAAGGAAAACGGCGGAACTCCTGCGTGTGACGAGGCTGTCACCAAGGGTCTCTCGCTGGCTCAAAAGCAAACAGAACTCCGATGGCTCATGGGGCGGTGCGAACAAACCGGCGATGACCGGCCTCGCTCTTCTCGCTTACCTCGGCCACTGCGAAACTCCGGCGTCCGAAGAGTTCGGTGATTCTTCCATGAAGGGCATCGTCTACCTGGTGAATCTCGGAATGAAGAACGACGGGAAACTGGCCAGTAATTTCACCTCGAATGGTTGGGTGTATGAACACGGCATCGCCACATACGCACTCGGAGAAGCCGCCACGTTCTGCAAGGAGCTGAAAGTGGAAATTCCAGGCTTGATGGAGATCACCGAAAAGGCGGGCCAGTTCATCATCGACAACCAGCACAGAAACGGCGGCTGGGCCTATCTCTACGGTACTGGGAACAAGGCACACACCGACGTATCAGTCGTCGGTTGGCAGATCCAGGCGCTCAAGGCGTGCAGCCACACCAACATCAAGTTCAAGGGGATGAATTCCAGCATCAACAAAGGCCTCAAGTATCTTAGCGATATGCAGAATCAGAATGGCGGCTTCGGTTACAATTCTCCAAAATCTCCCGGGGTGGTGGCAAGTATTTCACCCTGACCGGCGTGGGTGCCCTTTGCCACCAGATGTGGGGCAAGGGGAACTCTTCGGAAGCCCGCAATGGCGTGAAATACATCAGGGAAAACACCAAGTTCGATTGGAATACCCAAGAATCCGATCTTTACGCCCACTACTATGAGTCCCAAGCCATGATGCAGGCGGGTGGTGAGGATTGGAAATTCTACAACGACCTCTTCCGCGACCAGCTCCTCAACAACCAGAATCCTGATGGTGGCTGGAAGGCTCCCAAGTTCACCGGACATGGTCTGGGCGGAAATGAAGTTTATCGCAATGCGCTGAGCATATTGATGCTGGAAGTCTATTATCGTTTCCTCAACTCCAGCGGCGGCGGGACAAGGGAAAAACCGGGGATCTGATCTGCCACCCGCAGTCGTCTGCGGACACCTGAAGACCGCGTGAGGATTGGGGAATCCGAAAGATTCCCGTGTTCGCAACGTAGTGGCACTCGGCGTTGCCCGGGCTTGCGTTCGGGGCCAATCTCTTTAGACTTCCCACATCTTCATGAAGTGCTGCCATTTCTCAGTCGCGGGATTTTTCATTTCCGCACTCCTTGCATCCGCTGCAACTGAAACACCGGTTACCGCAGTCAAGGAAACGAACTTCCTCGAAATTCTCGCGAAGGGCGGAATCATGATGTATCCGCTTGGGCTGATGTCGGTGATCACCGTCGTGCTGATCCTCATCTTCCTGCTCACGATTCGTCGCAATGCAATCGTCAGCGACTACTTCATGAACCACGTGGAATCCATGATTCGCAAGCGGGACTACATGGGACTCAGCGCCTTGAGCCACCGCCGCAACGAGTGCATGGCCCGCATCACCCAGAAGACCCTCGATTTCATGACCGCCAATCCGGGAGCATCCATCGAGAATGTCCGGGAAATCGCCCAGGCTGAAGGCTCCCACCAGGCGGGCCTGCTGACCTCCCGGGTCACCTACCTTGCCGACATCGGTGCCATCGCGCCGATGGTCGGGCTGCTCGGCACGGTCTTCGGAATGATCGAGGCGTTTTTCCAAATTTCTTCCGGAGCGGTTCCAGGCGTGCGGGAAATGGGACTTGCCGAAGGCGTCTCCAAGGCACTCATCGCCACCGCCGGCGGACTTGCCATCAGTATCCCCGCACTCGCCTTTTACTCCATCTTTCGGGGCCGGGTGCAGAAATACATCTCGGAACTCGAGGCTGCCGCCACCCACTTCGTCATCCTTCTGCAGGCACCGCCCGAGCGCCAGTCAGTCCAGTCCTATGCGAGCCCGGCGACCCGGCCGCGCGAGGACTATGCCATGCCGGTAGCCTCTCCTCTCGCCGGCGAGAGGCCCGACCTCCACGGTATTTAATCCTCTTTCAGGATGAAATTCACAAGTCGCCAACCGCCAGCGATTGCCATCCAGTTGGCTCCGATGATCGATATCCTGCTGCTGCTGCTGTGTTTTTTCATCATCAGCTGGCAGTTCAGCAAGTCCGAGACCGAGCTCAACGTCTCCGTGCCGACTGCCCAGGAAGGTGCCGAGCCCGAGCGGGTGCGTGGCGAAATCATCATCAACGTGCAGGCCGACGGCGGCATCAAGGTCGAGGGACTGGCCGTGGACCGGCAGCAGTTGTTCGACAAGCTTTCCACCATCGCCAAGCAGTTCGAGAATCAGCCAGTCCGCATCCGTGGCGACGGAAATGTGGCCTACCAGCGGATCGTGGAAGTCATCGACACCTGCCAGAAGGCCGGCATCTGGAACATTTCCTTCGCCACTCAACGCCCTGAACCTTCCAAGTGATTCCCTTGGCAAACCGACCGAAACGGACAACGCTCCCCGCATCTTGAAACGCGCGCTCGCATTCCTTGTTTTCGTATCCCAACCGGTGGTCGCCCAGGTCCCCCGGGCCGAAGTGGTGGACCCGACGCTCACCTCGGACGCCGCCAACGATTTTTTCCTCCGCGGGAAAAACCTCTACGACTCGGCGCAGGCGAGCACCACCCAGGATGGGAGGCAGGACTATTTCCGGCGTGCCTCTGATATTTTCTCACAATACTTGAGTGAGTTTCCAAGTCACCCGAATGCCGAAATGGCCTGGTGGTATCTTGGAAACAGCTATTATCAGTCCGGTCAGATCGACGAGGGCAAGCGCTGTTTCAGCACCCTGCTGAACCGCTATGGCAAAGGAAAATGGGCCGCCGCAGCCGCTTACACGCTCGCTGCGGATCATTATAACAAGTCGGAGTACGCCTTTGCTGCACCCTTGTTCGAACGGTTCGCCGTCAATGCTTCAAAACCCGAAGAACGCGCACGCGGCAGCTATCTTGCGGGCAACTGCTACCGCCTCCTTGGCAGGGACCGCGAGGCGATCTCCTCGTTCCGAAAAGTCATCAACGATCCCGCCGGCGGATTGTTCACCGCGCAATCGAAAGTCGCGCTCGGACACCTCTCGGTGAAAGCCGGAAAACTCGACGAAGCCCTCGCCTTGTTCGAGTCGGTCATCGAATCACCGAACACGCCAAAAATCCGCGGTGAAGCAGCGCTTCACGCCTCACTCACCGCCACCAAGCTGGGCAAAACCGAACTCGCCGACAAATACCTCCAACTCATCCTCCGCACTCCCGGCATGGATGATTTCCGGCCCGACGCCCAGACCGCGCTCATGGCCAACTTGTTCGCGAAAAAAGAATACCGGGAAGTCATCGACATCTTCCGCCGGAGCGCGGTCAAGGCCACTGGAGACAAGGAGGCAAACCGCCTGATGATCGCCGCCCGCGCCTACATGCGATTGAAGCTGCCGAGCGAGGCGCTGCAACTTTTCCGTGATGTCGAGAAGCTGGTGAGCCCCGAGACCGACATGGCGTTCCAGGCCGCCTACTACCGGTTGCTGTGCTTTTTCCAAATCGAAGGCCGCCACCTGCCGGATCAAGTGGACGCGTTCCTCCAACTCTATCGCAAGGCCCGTCCGGAAGATTCCCGGATTCACACCGCCCTGATGATGAAAGCGGAGACGTTGTTTGCCAACAAGGAGACCGCCGCCGCCGCCAAGGTTTACAGCGAGATCAACGCCAGCCTGGTCAGCGAGAAAAACCGCCCCGGCCTGCTCTATCAGCGTGGATGGTGCCTTTCCGAGGCTGGCGACGCCCAAGGTGCGGTTCGCTCGCTCAGCGAGTTCATCGCGAAGTATCCGCAGGATCCACGGGTCTCTTCGGCCATCGCCAAACGCGCGAAGTCGTATTCCGAAACCGCGGAACCCGCCAAGGCTCTCGCTGATTTCGATCGACTCACCGCCTCGGCCGACACGCCGGATGATCTCGCGTCGTTCGCCTGGCTCGAGTCCGCCCGCTTGCGCCGCACGGAGAGCAACATCCCGGACATGATCGTCCGCTATCAGGGGCTTCTCAAAAACGTCCGGAACCTCAGCGACAACCTCCAGGCTGAGGCGAACTACTGGATCGGCTGGGGAATGGTGAAAAACAACTCCGCCAAGGAGGCCGTTTCCTACCTCGAAAAGGCCCGCACCCTGCGCCCGGACGCCTACGCCAAACACGCCGGGCTGCTTCTTATCCTCGGTTATTTCGCCTCTCAGGACCCCGTCAAACTCGCTGCGGAAATCAATCTCGCCATCCTTGGTAATTACGATTCCGACATCCCGGACCAGGCGATCCAGTGGTCCGGCATGCAGTCCTATAACGCCGGCGACTTCAGCTCCGCCGCGAAAAGCCTCGCCTTGGTTTCAAATCCGCAAGAACCCCGCGAAACGCCCAAGGAAGTCTGGCGCTACCTCGCCAAAGCGCGCCTCGAGACCGGCGATGGCGAAGGCGCTCTCGCCGCCGCGAACAACGTGCTCGCCGTGGAAGACAATCCCGGCTGGAAGGCGGACGGCCTGCTCGACCGGGGCCGCGCCCTGTTGATGTTGAACCGCGATTCCGAAGCCCGCGTCGCCGCCGACGAGGGGGCCGCCCTGCGTCCGCAAGGCCGCACCAGCGCCGGCTTGCGCATCCTTTCCGGCGATTTGAATTTCAAGGCCCGGAACTTCGGGCCTGCCGCCGCCGACTTTCTGAATGTCATCCAGTTCCACGAAGACGCCGACCTCAAGCCCCTCGCGATTTCGAAGTACATCCGTGTGCTCGAAGAGCAGGGAAAAGCCACCGAGGCCGAGAAATTCCGCTCACAACTCAAAACCGAGTTTCCCGACTGGAAGCCATCCACCCGCTGAATTTTTTCTCCCGACTCCATTTCCATCCATGACCCCTCCTTCCGCCACCGCCGCCCCTGCGAAGTCTTCCAAGCGCAAATCCGAAAACGCCTGGTCTCCCGAAAAATCCTCCGAACTCTACGGCGTCGATACTTGGGGCCACGGCTTCTTCGGCGTCAATAAAGCCGGCCACGTCACCGTCCGCCTCGAAGACGACGAAGCGCAGGCAGAGGTCTCGCTCTTCGAAGTCATCGACGGTCTCCGCGACCGAGGCACCCATCTGCCGGTCCTGCTCCGCTTCCGCGACCTCCTGCACTCCCGCATCACCGAGATCAACGAGTCCTTCCGCAAGGCCATCAAGGAAACCAAATACCGCGGCGAATACCGCGGGGTCTATCCGATCAAGGTCAACCAGCAGCGCCAGGTCATCGAGGAAATCGCCGAGTTCGGAAAACGCTACCACTACGGTCTCGAAGCCGGTTCCAAGCCCGAGCTCATCGCCGCGCTCGCCCACATGCACGATCCCGAGGCCTATCTGATTTGCAACGGCTACAAGGACGAGGAGTTCATCGACCTCGCCCTTCAATCGCAGAAAATGGGACTGCGCATCATGCTCGTGCTGGAAATGCCCAGCGAGCTCGACCTCATCCTCGAACGCTCGCGCAAGCTCGGCATCCTCCCGAATCTCGGCGTCCGCGTCCGCCTCTCCACCAAGGGCTCCGGCCACTGGCAGGACAGCGCCGGTGATAAGTCCGTCTTCGGCCTCAACGCCTCACAGGTCATCGCCGTGGTCGATCACCTCAAGGAGTCCGGCTACATCGGATGCCTTAAAATGCTGCATTACCACCAGGGCTCGCAAATCCCTAACATCGCCGCGATCCGTGAAGGCGCGACCGAGGCCGTTAGGATGTATTGCGATCTCGTCAAGGAAGGCGCACCGATGGGCGTGCTCGACATCGGCGGCGGCATGGCCGTGGACTACGACGGCTCGCACACGAATTTCCACTCGTCCTGCAACTACTCCGTCGCGGAATACTGCACCGACATCGTCGAGGTCATCTCGCAGATTTGCGACAAGGCCGGCGTCCAACATCCGAATCTGATTTCCGAGTCCGGCCGCGCCGTCGTCGCCTACTACTCGGTGCTCGTCTTCAATATCCTCGACGTCACCAGCGCCCAGACCAGCGAGGAGGCCCCGCCGATCCCGGAAAACGCCCCGCAGAACCTCATGAACATCATCGAGGTGAACAAGGTGATTAACAAAAAGAACCTCCAGGAGTGCTTCAACGACGCGATGTATTACCGCGACCAGATGCGCGCCCAGTTCTTCTACGGTGCCGCCACCCTCCGCGAGCGGGGTCTCGCCGAAGCCTGGTTCTGGCACATCCTCACCCGCATCTCCAACATCATCGCCGGACTCGACGAGGACATCCCGGAAGACCTCCGCGAGCTTTCGTCCACCCTCGTCGATTTCTATTACGGCAACTTCTCGCTCTTCCAATCCCTGCCGGACTCGTGGGCGATCGACCAGGTCTTCCCCGTCATGCCCATCCACCGGCTCGACGAGAAACCGCGCCACCGCGCCGTGCTCGCCGACATCACCTGCGACTGCGACGGCAAGATCGACCGCTTCATCGACAAGGAGGACGTCGCGAAAATCCTCCCGCTCCACGACTTCAGACCGGACGAGCCCTACTACCTCGCCGTCTTCCTCGTCGGAGCCTATCAGGAAACCCTCGGTGACCTCCACAACCTGCTAGGCGATACCAACGTCGTCGGCGTCCACCTCGAAAAGGGCAAGCCCGTCTACACCCACGAGGTCGAGGGCGACACCGTGGCGGACGTGCTCAGCTACGTCGAGTTCGACCCCAAGGAGCTCGTCACCCGCTTCCGCACCTTCGCCGAGAAGGCCGTCACCGAAGGCCGCATCTCACCGAAAGAGCGCCGTGAGATCCTCGACCTCTTCCGCGAAGGACTATCAGGCTATACGTATTTCGAGAGCTGACGGCGCGGTCGTTGAATCTCCTTCACCAACCTTGCATTCCTGATGGCGAAAATTGGAAGTCAGGCCATGGGGATCGCAGGCGGATTCATTCGAACGGGAAAGCCGTTGTTGATTTGGGCAGTGGTGCTTTTTCAAATGCCGGCAGCGGATGCGGCGATGGTCGCGGTATCCGACCACACCATGATCGTGGGCAATGACGGGCTGCTTCGGGGTTCCGGCTCCAATGGCTACGCGCAGTTGGGCTTGGGCGACACCTTCTTTCGCACCACGTTTTGCCCACCTTCGGAATCCGGGACCTGGCAGGCTGTGTGGGTGGGCCCTTCCGTGACTTTCGCAAAGAAAGCGGATGGTTCGCTCTGGGCGTCCGGTGGTCCCAATCATGAAATCCTGGGTGTCGGCGGACCAGTGCCCGGAAAAATGTTCGCCCGGGTGGGTACGGCTAACGACTGGATCCACGTTTCCGCAGGCGGCGGACATGCCGTGGGTCTCAGGGCAAACGGGTCGTTGTGGGTTTGGGGGAGTGATCTTTATGGTGAATTGGGACTCGGCCAATACACCATGACCCAATACGTCCCCGCCCAGTTAGACACCGGAACCGACTGGCGTGAGATCGACGCGGGAAACAACCACAACCTTGCGGTCAAGGTCGACGGCAGTCTGTGGGCGTGGGGTTATAATTACTACGGACAGCTCGGAACTGGCGCTACGGCAACCTGCTATGTTCCGACCCGGATCGGCACATTGACGGACTGGGCGAAGGTTTCCGCAGGTCAGTCCCACAGTCTGGGCATCCGTGAGGACGGATCGCTGTGGGCGTGGGGTAGGAATGCCGCGGGACAGCTGGGGACCGGCGGGACAGTGCCAGCGACAGCACCCCTCCAGGTCGGAGCCGAAACCACATGGATTTCCGCCAGCGCGGGCGAAAGCCACTCACTGGCCATCAAGGCGGATGGATCCCTGTGGGCGTGGGGCAACAATACCAGCGGCAAACTTGGCGTGGGCGACACGACCAACCGCCTCGTCCCGACCCGTGTGGGCACCGCTAACGACTGGGTTTCCACTGAAGCGGGCCGAAACCATTCCGCAGCGGTCAGGCCCAATGGCGAAGTGTGGCTGTGGGGAAACAACGGCAGCGGCCAGCTTGGAACCGTGGCGGGAAACTCTCTGGTTCCCACGCTGGCCTCCTTGGATCCGACTCCGGAAATCTCGGCTTCCAACATGGCGGATCCATTCCAAAACAGCCAGCTGGTGTCGTCAGGACCATTCATCCTGTCTCTTCCCTCCACCACCCAAGGTTCGCCGACGATGGCGGACTTCACGATCTTGAACCATGGTTCCGCACCGCTTGTGATCACGGCCGTGACGACCGGGTCCGGCTTCGCGACGGGCCTATCAGTCCCGGCGACGCTCGCACCCGGCGACTCCGCACTTTTTCCCGTGATTCTTGATTCAACGCTGGTCGGAGCTCTTACCAGCGGGTTGACGATCCTGTCCAACGATCCCGACGAACCCGCGTTCAGCATCAATTTGAAAGGGACGGTTTATTCCTATCAAGCGGATGTGGACGACGACGGTCTCAGCGACGCCGCGGAGTTCAAGCTCTCCGCGCTGGGGTTCAGCGTGAACTCGCCGGATCCTGCTTTGTTAGCGCTGCTCCGCGATCAAGGATATCGCGCGGGCTTGATGAGCGAGAGCCAGCTGCGCGGACAACAGGCCAACGCGCTGCTTTTCAAGCGTGACGAAATAACGGGCAAGGCGTCGTTCCAGGTGAGACTGGAAAAATCCATTTCGCTCACGGACTTCATCGCGGCCGACGTCACCGGAACAACCGTCGATGGTGGCGGACGCCTGCTGGTGCCCCAACCTCGCACGGCAGTGAAGGAGTTTTTCCGCTTCGCCATTGATCCTCCCCTTTCCGAGCCATGAACGACTTTTTCAAATCTGTTCTCGCCCGTAGCTGTGGGACCGCGGTGGTGCTGATGCTGATGGAATCCCAAGCTCCGGCAGCCCCGCAGGTGGCTGCCGGAGGAGATGTTTCCACCGTTGCGGCTGCAGGCGATTTTCTTTGGGCAGCCGGGATGGGGGGCTACCAGGCAGACTATTCGCCACCCGCCGCCTTGAAACAGGATCACGCGTGGACGGCCATTGATTGCGCGGACAACGGGGGACTCGGCATCGATGGTGGCGGCGCTCTGTGGGCATGGGGGTCGCAACCGATCATCTCCGGGGCGACCGGTTCCTCGTCGTCTTTCTATCCTATCCGGATCGGGACGGATCTCTGGCGATCCGTCTCCGCGCAAGGCGAATACTCTTTTGGAGTCAAAGAGGACGGCACGCTTTGGGGATGGGGGAATTTCAATGTGGGGAATGTCGGGGTGTTTTTTTCCAATGTTCCCGTGCAATTCGGTAGCGCGACTAACTGGCGGTTTGTTACGGGAAGCGGATACAACCTCGCCATTCAGGACGACGGATCCCTGTGGGCCTGGGGTCACAACGGACACGGAAATCTGGGAGACGGCACGAATGTTAGCAGGAGCGCGCCTGTCAGAATCGGAACGGATTCCG
The DNA here is from genome assembly GCA_963841745.1 of uncultured Verrucomicrobiae bacterium. Taxonomy (GTDB): domain Bacteria; phylum Verrucomicrobiota; class Verrucomicrobiia; order Verrucomicrobiales; family Akkermansiaceae; genus Luteolibacter. The sequence goes on from CAWJDV010000003.1 coordinate 135,001, forward strand.
ACTGGAAATCGGCGGCTTGTGGTGCATGGACGAGTTATGGCATCAAGACGGACGGCAGCCTGTGGGCATGGGGAAGTGGAGCCTACGGAGACGGGAATGCGTTCGGAAGTTCTAACGTGCCAGTCCGTGTTGGGACGGACAACAACTGGTTGAAGATTTCCGGCGGTTCCTCCTCTTCGGCGATCGCGATCCGGACGGACGGTTCGTTGTGGAGTTGGGGACAGAACTCAAACGGGATGCTGGGCCTCGGCACGGTGACTTCCCAACTGGTTCCCGCCCGAATCGGTCAGGAAAACTCATGGGCGGATCTGGCCACCGGTTCCAGCCATGTGATCGCCGCTCGGAACGATGGCTCGATTTGGGCATGGGGAAACAACAATATCCAGCAGTTCGGCATCGCGGGCATCAGCGGCAGCGACGTGCCGCTTGAGGTCACCGCCGGCTTTGTCCCGACACCGAGATTCCTAATCTACAACGCTGGTTATCCTATCGCACAGAATTCCTATTATCAGACCTTGAAGACCGCGATTCTTCAGGAACCCACCTTCTTCGACATCAAGGTTCGCAACAACGGTTTCGCTCCGTTAACTCTATCCGCCGGTCAGCTGCCGGGGATCACCATCCTCCCTCCCGGAGAGATCCCCGGACTAACGGACGCCACCCTGCAAGTCAGACTGGATGCGACCGGAGCCGGGCAGTTTTCAGGGCAGGTCGCGGTGAACAGCAACGATCCTGACAGACCTCTGCTCACGCTCGATTTGAATGGCCACGTCGTGTCCCCCGCCAATGACACGGACGGTGACGGAATGAACGACGCCGCGGAAGTCGCACTCGGTGCGTTGGGTTTCCTGTGGAACTCGCATCAACCCGCGCTGGTGACGACATTTTATGAAAATGTGGGGCTGGCAGGGTTTCATGGAGAGCGGGAAATCATGGATGTCCAATGGAAATCCGGAACTCCGTTGATGGAAGCTTTGGGCAATACGGTCTGGATGCCGCTTGATTTGAAGTCTTCGGGCGGCTTTTCAGCTCCGCTGCTTCTACCTGGAAACATTCATCAAACTTCAGACCATGCACTGGACGTATCGGTTCCGTTGCCGGCCGGCAAACGGTTTGTTAGGATAAGATAACCTTGAGAAGATCCGCCGCCAGCGGGGCTTTCTACAGCTGGTCGCCCAAGCGACCGGTTCGCAGGTTCTGCCAGTCATTTTCCGAAACGGTGTGCAGAGTAATGGTTGGATTCGACGATCACAGTTGCCACTAACACGAGGTTAGTCCGTCCTGCCCGGCGTGAAAGCGTCCGCCGGGAGGCAGGATGATCTTGAGGCACCTTACATCAACTGCGCGCCGGCTTCCGCAAGCTCCGAGCGCTCGCCGCGGTTGAGGGCGACGTGGGCGACGAATGGCTGCCCCTTGAGCCGGTTGCGGGTGTAAACGAGGCCGTTGCTGCGGCTGTCCACGTACGGATTGTCGATCTGCGCGGGATCGCCGACGAGCACCAGCTTGGAGTCGCGCGACATGCGGGTGACGATGGTTTTCGCTTCCTGCGGCGTGAGTTGTTGGGCCTCGTCGAGGATGAAGAACCGGTTGGGAATCGAGCGGCCGCGGATATAACAGAGCGCCTCGATTTCGAGGATGCCCTGTTCCATCAGCAGCTCGTAGGGCTTCTTCACGGTAGGCGGGACGCCGGCAGCTCCGCTGGGCTTCTGCTGCTTGCGGCGCGGTCCTAACGGAGTGGTGGGGCGCATCAGGAGATCGAGCGCGTCGTGGATCGGCTGGAGCCACGGGCGCATCTTCTCGTCGAGCGAGCCGGGCAGGAATCCGAGCTGGTCTCCCATGGCGACGACCGGGCGGCTCACCGTGATGCCGTTGTATTTCCGGTTGAACATTTCGTGCAGTCCGGCGGCGACGGCGACCAGTGTTTTGCCCGTGCCGGCGTGTCCATAACAGGTGACGAGCGAGATGTCCGGATTGAGCAGCGCGTCGATGAGGCAGCGCTGGCCGAGGTTGAGCGGCTTGAGCGACTGACCGTCGGGAATTTTCAGGACTTCCGGCATGATTGAGGCGGACGAAGCGCCCGTCATGCGCGAGCCGGGCGGGAATGGTTTGTTTCTCACCGGCTCCTAGCAGGACATACTCGTTGATGGCCACGCCGACGATGCGCTCTTCGGCAATCGGCGAGCTCGCCGGTGCTGGCGAAGCGGTGGAGCTCGCTCGGATCCACCTCGATACGGCGGACTTCGTAGTTGGAAACCTCGCGGGCGTCGACCTTGTCATTCAGGTAGTCCTGGCAGTCGATTCCGACGGCGCGGGCCTTGAGCTGCATGTTGATGTCCTTGGTGACGAGGACGACGGGTGCCTTGTTGTGCTGCATGAGCAGCAGGCAAGCGGCGAGGATGCGGTGGTCCACCCGCTCGCGGTCCGGGAAAATCCGGTGGAAACGGTCCAGAATATCCGAGTTTTTCGGACAGCTGCTCGGATCGTAAATGACCAGGCGGACGGTGCCGCCGCCTTCGGTGGCGACGCCGTGGGTGACCTTTTCCGAGTTGGTGAACATCTCGGTGAGCCGGCGGTGGACGCGGCGGGCGTTCGCTCCGCGCTCGGTCTGCTCGGACTTGAAGCGGTCCAGCTCGGAAAGCACGTCGACCAGGATGCAGAGATGGTTTTCCTTGAAGCGCTCAAGGGCGGCTGGATCGTGGAGGAGCACGTTGGTGTCCAGCACGTAGTTTTTGGCGAGTTGGGAGGGTGCCGTGAGTCCCAGGTCCGTGGGTTTCGGGGAATCACTGCCCGCTCGCTTTTTTCGGGGGCGGGCCTTCCATTTCAGGAGGTTCTTCGAACAATGCTGACTGACCTTCCTCGGTGCGATGAATCATCGTTATGGGTGGGGGTGCTGGGTATTTTGACGGGTGACAGGGTGCGTGACACCAGCCCGTCGCCAGCATGCGCAGTGCCAAATCGTGGCTTCGAATCTTTAATCGTTTTAATCAAGATACGCTTACTATCCTCATGTCTGACGGGATGACAATCCCCAAATTCGCGATTTCCCAAGGAGGCTCGGACTGCTCAGAGGCTGTCTGAAAAACGGAGCGCAGACTTTAGTCGGCCAGTTTAGCCCGAGACTTTTCCGCGCAGATTCATGAATCAAGGCACCACGAATCCGACGAATCTTACGAATCTTTGATTTTTAAGACAGCCTCTCAGGGATTTTTCAAATGCTCCCGCAGGATGCGTCCGGCCTCGGCGATGCCCTGCGGATGCTGGTTCGTCCAATGGTGGCTGGGGATGATGAGTTCGCTCTCCGCGCCCTCGAGATGGCTGCTCCAGTAGGGCACGATGCCGTCCGTGCTGACCGGCCACCGGTGGTCGAGATTCCCACCCCTCCCGCGGTCGCCGATGATGGAGTGATAGGGAATGCCGGGTGCCGTCGGGATGGCGGCGAGGGTGCTGACGAAGCGGTTGTCCGGCTTGAGGAAATCAATACTGTTAGGCATGCGTCTCAGGTTCGCGCCGGTGGAGTCAGGCCTGGCGAGCGTCAGCACGTCCGGCTCATCCGGCCACAGGTCGGCAGGTGCGCCGATGATGCGGGAGCCAAGCCGGCCGAGGAAATTGGTGGCCATGTTACTGCCTCGGTGTGAGGCGGATGCGAAGATGACCCGCGAGATGTCGGTGCGCGGCGTGAAGATCAGCGACTCGCTCATCACCTTGCGGGTCTCGGCGGAAAACGGCATTTTCTCAGGCGGTTGATCATAGATGGCATTCCAGAGTTTCATGCCGCTGTCAGTGATCAGGGTGCGGCTGATCATGCCGCCCATGCTGTGGCCGATGACGACGATTTCCTTGTGATCCGGATAGTGTTCGTTGATCGCATCCAGCCGGCGGCGCAGGACCGATGCGGACAACGGATAGGGAAAGCCGGTGGGATAGCTGAAGAACCAGAACTGATAGTTCTTACGGATGACGGGATCTCCGCGGAGGGTCTGGATCAAGGGAGCCCAGGTGGCCTGGGAGTCTCCGAGACCATGGATGCAGAGGATCGGGAATTTTTTTCGGGTCATAGGGCTGGAGCAGCGCGAGGCGGGCCCGGGTCTCGAATTCCGCGGGTCGGAACAGCCCGTCGAGTTCCTTTCGCCTCAGGTCCTGACTCGCCAGGGCCAGGGCCAACGGCGCGGTGAAATCCGCCGCCAGCGGTTGGGTGTGGCCCGCGAAGGCGATGTCTTCGATCGCAAGCGGATCGAAAAAGGTGCCGACGCATTTGTTACCGGTGAAGTTCACCACGCCGGTCATGCCATAGGAAATGCGGTTCACCTCGAATGTTTCGATTCTTCCAGGCGTCGGTGGCTTTGCTCTCCACCACCAACGGCGCGCCGATGCCTTCCTTGAGGGTGCGCTGGACCACGAGCGTGCCGCGGAAATCAAAGAATCGGCCGGCCGGATGTCGAAATCCGACGGGTTCCGCCCGGGCTTGGAATCGCGATTGATCGAGAAATTCCACACTCTTGGCGGCTCCCGGACACAACAGCGGCTTTTTCCACGGTTCCAGTCCGGCGCGGTGGATGACCCCAAAGATGCGGGCCACCGCGAAGTTGTAGTCTTCGCGCGCCTGGCGGTCACTCGGATGTTTTGCCAGCACGTCCGCCGCCGAGGACGCGGCATCCAGAAAGCCGCCGATCTGCACCAGTGGCTGCGGCGAGGGATGCTTCAGGGAACGGGTGATCAGTTGCCCGGCGATCGGTCGGCGAGTCGATGCGCCGGCCGGATTTCCCGAACTGACGAATACCCGGTGCAGCCGGCCGTGACGAGCGCAAGGCCTAGCAGACACGGAAAGATGGCTTTCATGACGCTGGATCTTGTGGCATCCCCTATCCGTGAAGTAAAACCTGATTCACACACCGCGCGGCGATTTCTCGAAAACCTCCACGTCGTAGATGTGCCCAGACCCGGCCAGGTGGAACGAACGGAAGTTCAGCGGCGCGAGCAGATCCCGCAGGTGTCCGCGGTCGCGGAAATCGAAGCGTTTTCCGAACAGCTCGAGGATCCGGATGCAGGAGTGGTCGCGGTAGGTGTTGATGATCAGGTTGCCGCGGTCGCCGGTCATTTCGCTCAGGCGGGCGGCGAGGTCGTGGGCGGTGAAATCTTCGTCGGGCTCGTGGAGCATCAGCCGCTTCTCCGTGGTGCCGTGGGTGACACCTTGGAAATACTCGAGGATGCCGATGGCGGTGACGATGTCGTAGGGTGCGTGCAGCGGATCCGGCTCTTCGAAAACATCTTCGGCGACGGCGGAGATGCCATGGGCGTGGCTCGGGGCATGCAGGTTGTTCCGGGTGCTGGCCAGTTTGCCTAGCAGGCGGTTGGATTTTTCCGTGTTCGCCGGATCCCGGTCGGTGATGACGGCGGTGATCATCTTGGGATCGAAGCCGTCGCGGATCAGCTTGTCGTAAACGAGAATCAAGCTGAGGCCGGTGCCTGCCGCGACCGCCTTGATGCGGACGTACTCGCCGCGGTCGAGCACCCGCTTGGCGGCCATGTAGGTCGCCTGGGTCTCGTGGATGAAGCGGATCTGCACGTCCTTGCTCTGGATCGAGTCGAAGAAAATCCGGTCCCAGACGCCGCAGTTTTTGCGGATTTCCGGGGCGAGCATCATGTAGGGACCGTTCATGGGATCGCCGCCCTCCACCAGCGCGGCGGTCTCGCTGCGGGACGATGTTAGCAGCGCCTGTCCGTAGGGATGGCCGGACCGCTCGATGAGCCGGTTACTGAAAAGCGTGACCTCCGAACCCGCGCCGTCCTGCGCTCTAGCAGTCCGGGTGGTCCAGCGCACGACCCGGTGGGAGACGCGCCCCAGGAAGATTTTCCCCTTGCTCGCCGGCTTGGCGTCGGTCTCGTGGAAAATCGCGCGGCTCAGACTCGCGACGATGGCCTCGGCCAGATCGTGCTGGTCCGGAGCATACAAGGCGTTGACCGCCGCCATCGGATGGAGGTTTTCCATGGTGGCTCTACTTGAGAGAACGAAGCGCTTCGGGAGTGAAATCGGCCGCCGTGAAGTTCACGTCGTGCTTGATGTTGGAGCCCTCGATTTCGGTGATGGAATCCTGACCCGGACGCTGGATGGAAAAACTGGCAGCCACCGATTTGCCGGTGTCGTCCTTGGCCACCTTCGTGGTGTCGATGCGTTTCACCAGCTTGCCGGCACCCGAGTATTTCTCCACCCGCAGCGGGATCATGCGCTTGGTGTCAATCCAACTGCGCACTTTCGAATACCCCGAGCGGTCGCCGCCGCCCGGCTTGGATTCCAGGATCTGACATGGCACGCGGTCCACGGTCTCCGTGCCGGTGATGGCTTGGTTGTCCCAGGCGAAGAAATTCTCCACCAGATCCTCGTACGACAAATCGCTGCCGAAGATGCCGTCGTTCATCTTGGCGGCGGTGAGCGGCACCAGCGAATCCGGCAGCGTGAAAACCGAGCCGGTCGGCGCGCGGCCGCCGGATTTGCGAAGCAGGAACCCCTCGCCCTTGCGCTCCTTGGGCCAGAGGATTTGATAGACCATGTCGGTGGAGCCCTTGGCGCGCTGGGACTTCACTTGAAGCTGCAGCACCATCTTGCCGCCGGCGGCCGGCTGGCGGACATCCATCTTGAGCCGCACGAGCGACGCGCCGTCCTGGATGTTGTTGGCTCAGTTGCGCGGCGAGGTCCTTCGCCGAGGGCGCGGCGTCCTGTGCGACGGCGTTTGAAACCAGAAGCGTGGCACCTAGCAGGGCGTGGCGGAGGAATTGAAATGTTGGGTTCATGAGAGTGGGTTGGAATTAACTTTGAAGCGCGAGACTCGGTGACAGGCGCGAGCTGCGCCACGCCGGATACAAGCCGCTGATCACGCCGACGACGACGGCGATGGCGACGGAAATGAGCATCAGCTTCGGGCTGATGTCCGGCTCCACAAACCCACGGACTCCGGGCAAGGCCCCCAGAGTGAGCAGACCGAGGGCACCGAGCGTCGCGCCGACAAGTCCGCCGAGCAGACCTAACAAAGCGGACTCGCACAGCACCATGTAAACGATCCGCTTCCGCCGCCATCCGACGGCCAGCAGGATGCCGATCTCATGGGTGCGCTCGAAGACGGTCATCAGCATGGTGTTCATCACCCCGAGCACGCCCACGATGATCGCTAACAACGACGTGCTCCAGCTCATCGCCCGCGCCACGCGGAAGCCCTGGCTGGTGCCGACCACTTCGCTCGCGACCATGGCCCGGCCTTCCGGGAAGATCACCTTGATGTCCTGACAGAGCAGGTCGATTTCCGGTTTCGGAGTATTCGGCGTCACCCGGATGTCCAGGAAATTGACTTTCCCTCGGTTTCCGGTGACTTCCTGCATCACCTTGAGCGAGAGGAAAATCGTGCCGTTCTCCACCATCGCCTGGCCGTCCACGATGCCGACGACCGCGAGTTCCTCGGCCTCGATCTGCACGGTGTCGCCCACCTTTTTCTTGAGCACTTCCGCGGCGAGCGTGCCGAGCACGACCACCTTCTCATCGCCGTCCTTGGGCAGGCGGCCGTCGATCGACTTTCAGTTTGTCCCAGGTGAATCCACCCCACTCGCGGCCGGAGATCATCATGATCGGCGCGTCCTCCACGCTGAGCATCTGCATCAGCACCGACGTCGTTTCCGTGACCCGTGGCAGCTTGGCGACCTTTTCCTCGCAGGGACTCGTCGAACATCTTGGGCATCAGGCCGCCGCTCATGTTGCTCACGACCACGTCCACGCCGACCACGTCCAGTTGCTTGCCGATGCCTTTTTCATAGCCCCAGGCCATGCCGACCAAAGTCACCACGGCGGCGATGCCGATGGAAATCCCGACAAGGGTCAGGCAGGTGCGGACAGGTCGCCGGGTCAGGCTGCGGAGGACGATGGTGAAAAATGTCATTGAAAAATTTCGTGTTATTTGGAAGCCGCCTGCTGGTCGGAAATCACCCGCCCGTCCTTCATCCGGATCGTCCGCGAGGCGCGCTCGGCGACGGATAGATCGTGGGTGACGAGCACCAGCGTCACACCCAGCTTGCCGTGAAGATCGAGCAGCAGGTCGATGATCTGCACGGCGCTCTCGCTGTCGAGATTGCCGGTCGGCTCGTCGGCGAGCACCACGGAAGGCTTGTTCGCAAGGCCGCGGGCGATGGCCACACGCTGTCTCTCGCCGCCGGAGAGTTCGGTCGGGAAATGGTTGAGCCGGTGACCCAGACCCACGGATTCCAGCAGTTCGACCGCCCGCGCCCTGCGCTCGGAACGGGAAAGTTTCCCTTCGAACATCGGGATCTGCACGTTTTCCACCACGGTGAAAGTCGGCAGCAAATGGAACGCCTGGAAAACGAAACCAATCTCGTGAGACCGGTAGGCCGCGTGGTCCGCCATGTCGGGAATCGAGTTGCCCCGGTATTTCAGCTGGCCCTCGCGTCGGCGAGTCCAGCGAGCCGAGCATCTGCAGCAGCGTGCTCTTGCCGCAGCCGCTCTGGCCGACGATCGCCACGAACTCCCCCTGCCGGATTTCCAGGTCCAGTCCGCGCAGTGCGACCACTTTTCCGTTGTCGAATTGCTTCTTCAGGCCGATCGCCTCGTAGATCAGTTCACGAGAGTGATGTCGATGCAGCGGCGGTCATTGCGAGAAGCTACACGAAGACGAAGCGTCGTCTAGGCGTTTGATTTCACTCCGGCATCCGGCCAAAATGACGAGGCGTGCAAATCAGTCCCCAAGGCCCGCGAGGCATCGGCATCCGTTTTTGAAACGGCTCCTGTGGTAAGATCTGCGAAGTTTGAATCCGGCAACCACGGCAGCATCACCTCGTCCTCAACTCCTCCCAGACCGCCGGAACCGGACCCAGAAACCTACCTCGCAAAACTCTGATTGCCGCCCTGCGGCGCATCGGTGGCCCGCAAAGCTCCTGATAGGCCGGAAGCCCTCAAGGACGGCACCAAAAGAAGGCTTGGAAAATCTGACTATCAAGCTATCCACACCAGCGAGGCTGGGAGATTTCTTCAGTCGTTCCAAGTTCGATCGTCTGTCATTGCCAACAACTTTGCAAATCGCATGCACCCTGAAAAGGTGCGCCCCCCCCGAGCCCCCAGACTATCAATTCTCAATTTCAAAATGATGTCCTCTCGGAAAACAACGTCTTGTCACCTCACCGCCCGCTGCCGCTTGGCCCTGCTCTCTTTGGTTTCGGTCTTCGCCTCGTTCGTTACCGTCGCCCATGCCCAGACGCCCGCGCGGATTTACGAGTTCAACAACAGCTACGCCGAAACCAACGGCGGCCCGGCGATGGTGCCCAACGGCGGTTCGCTCGGTGCCACGGGCTATACTTTCGGCGCAGGCCAAGGGCCGAACGTCAGCAACGCCCTTTCCAATACCGGCGAATATTCGATCGAGATGGTGTTCCGCTTCGAGCAAGTGGATGCCTACCACAGCATCCTCAACTTCAGCGGCCTCAATAGCGACTCCGCCTTCTATTGCCAGAGCAGCCGTTTGGTGTTCTACGGTTCCGGCACGGGCAATTCCAACATCCCGGACATCCCGGCGGGCCAGACCTGCCGCGTCATCGTCACCCGCAACGCAGCCACCAAAGTCACCACGGCCTACTTCAACGGCGCGCAACGGTCCCAAGTCACCGACACCAACGATTTTTACGTGGCTTCCACAGCCGGCGGCATCCTCCATTTTTTCCGCGACAACGGGACCGAGAACTCCTCCGGGTTCGTCGATCGAATCCGCATCTACAATCAAGTCCTCACCCCCGCTCAAGCCGCTGCGCTGGGTGATGCCGCCGGAGTGCCGCCGAGTCCGGGGATCAGCCTGAGCGGCAACGCCACCACCATCCCCGACGGCGACCTCTTGCCCTCCACCGCCAAACACACCCGCTTCGGCAGCGTGGAAAATTCGCTCGCCCGCACCTTCACCATCCAGAATACCGGCACCTCTTCCTTGGCCATTTCCTCCATCGTCGTCTCGGGGGAAAATGCCTCCGAGTTCACCGTCTCCGGTGCTCCAAGCTCCGTCACCTCCGGTACCAGCTCCACCTTCACCGTCACCTACGCACCCGTCTCGGGCGTCGCCACCAGCCGCGCCACCGTCACGATCAATAACAGCGACCCGAACGAGGCCGCCTATGACTTCATCGTCGAGGGCGAGAAATCCCTGCCCATCGCCGGCGAGACATGGACGGCCCGCACCGCTGCGGAAATGAACGGCTGGCAGTCGGTCACTTACGGGAACGGCCTTTTCGTCGCCGTCGCCGAAACCGGCGTCAACCGGGTCATGACCAGCCCGGACGGCATCGCCTGGACCGCCCGCCCCGCAGCCCAAGCCAACCCATGGCGCTCGGTCACCTACGGCAACGGTCTCTTCGTCGCCGTGTGCGCCAGCGGCACCAACCGCGTCATGACCAGCCCGGACGGCATCACCTGGACCGCCCGCCGCAGCCCGAGCCAACCATGGCGCTCGGTCACCTACGGCAACGGCCTGTTCGTCGCCGTGACCCTCGACGGTGCCAACGGCGTCATGACCAGCCCCGATGGCGTCACCTGGACCGGTCGCCGCGCTGCCGTAGCCAGCACCTGGAGTGCCGTGGCCTAAGGGAACGGACTCTTCGTTGCCACCGATATCATCAACGCCCGCGTGATGACCAGTCAGGATGGCATCACTTGGACCGCCTCCACCAACATCACCGGCACTGGCTGGCGCTCCGTCGTTTACGGCGACGGGCGGTTCACCGCCGTCGGATACGAAGTGGGAATCGTCAGGGTGGCCACCAGTACCGATGGCATCACCTGGCTCGCCCAGACCCCCGCCACCACCGGCGGCTTGTCAGCGGTCTGCTATGGGAACAGGCGCTATGTCGCCCTCGTCGGCACCGGCTCCTTCGCCGGCAGCCGCGTCATCACCAGCCCGGACGGATCGACCTGGACGGCGCGCAACGGCAATGAAATCGACGGCGAGGTCTCCGTGGCCTATGGAAACGGCGTCTTCGTGGCCGTCTCGGGCTATGGCACCAACCGCGTGATGACTTCCAGCCCCTCCAACGCCGCCGCCGCCCTCACCAACTGGGCCGCCAGCCAGGGCATCACCGGCACCAACGCGCTGCCCACCGCCACCCCGTTCAACGACGGCGTCTCCAACCTCCTGAAATACGCCTTCAACATGCCCCTCGTTGGACCGCGCTCCAACGCATTGGATTCCATCGTCGGGCCGGGTGCCAATGGCCTGCCCGTCTTCACCGTTAGCCCGACCGGCCCGAATCCGTCACTCACCGCGAAGTTCCTCCGCAGGCGGAACAGCGGGCTGAACTACGTCCCCCAACTGGGCACCAGCCTCGGGAATTTCACGCCGATGACCGGACCACAAACGGTGACGCCGATTGATGCCGAGTGGGAGCTGGTGACCGTAGTCGAACCCCTTGGCACCCCCACCCCATCGACCGCCTTCAGTCGGGTCTCAGTGAGCTTGCCTTGATCCGCCGATCAAAATGGGCCGCCGGTCCGGCCTGAATAACAGGCACCCCTATCAAGGTTTCCAAGCTCCCGACTCCAATTTCCAAAGGAATCAATTCCGAAACGCCTCCTCCGGCTGGCGACGATGCAGTTTGAGCGCCGACATCGCCGGCCCCACCATCCCGACGATCAGTTGCGCCACCAACACTCCGAGGATGATTTCCCAGGTCAGCAAAATCGGCGGCAGGCCCGCTCCACTTCACCGCCATGCCGAACAAAACCGCCCCGTGCGTTCCCTCGCAGAAGCACAGACGACACATGCTCAGGGACTGGGCCAGCAGCATCCGGATCCGTTGCCATCCCGAGGCGCGGTTGATGGCGAGGTTTTCCGTCATCGCAACGAAATTGAACACTGAGAGGAAAACTCATCAAAAACTTTCTTGGCAAGACTGATGGTCAAGTTACCTTAGCGAGCGACGATGAACGTTCAAATCTCCGGTGTTCATCATCACCAGAATCAGCCCGTGCGATTGCAGGCGTGGGAGCAAATGGTCCGTTTTTGAACGGCAGAGGCAGGGTCCAGTGAAAGCTCCCACTGTCGGGGAGAGAGTCCGATTCAGCATCCATCCGGGATTCTCCCGGAAAATTCACCACCGATTTAGTCATGAGTTCTCCTACCGCCACCGGCGACTCCACCCGTCGCGATTTCCTCAAAAAACTCTCCGCCGCCGCGATCGGCACGCAGTTCCTGGGACTGGTGACCCAACAGGCGCGGGGCGGGCAATTGCCCTCCCAGATGAACCTCATGCTCATCCTGACCGACCAGGAACGCATGCCCATGTGGTTCCCCGCCGGATGGGAGGCGGCGAACCTGCCGAACACCACCCGGCTCAAAAACAACGGCCTGACCTTCACCCATGCCTTCTGCGCCACCGCCATGTGTACGCCGTCGCGGAACTCCCTCTTCACCGGCCTCTTCCCGGCGCAGAACCATGCGGACACCACGCTCACCGAGGATTTCCAACAGTCCCTCACCGAACCCCAGCTCGACGCCTCGCTGCCGAACCTCGCCACCTGCCTCAAGGAGGCCGGCTACGATGTGATCTACAAGGGCAAGTGGCACATGAGCAAGCGTGTCGAACTCGAAGACGGCGCCTACATCGAAGACGACATCAGCCGCTACGGCTTTGATCAGTGGGACGCGCCCGATGCCGGAGGAGACGCGAAACCCAGCAACTTCGGCGGCGGCACCGCCAACAACGACGGGCGCTTCATGACTGACGCACTGGCCTTCCTGGAAGACCGCGTTCAGAGCCCCACGGGCAGGCCGTTTTGCCTCATCGTTTCGCTCATCAATCCGCACGATGTCCTTGGCTATCCCGGCAGCAATGTTTCGCCACCCACCTACATCGCCGGCGGCTACGACGACACCTGGCTGGCCCCGACCACGCCGCCAATCCCACGTCCGCCCACGGTGGATGAAAACCTCAACACCAATTACAAACCCATCGCCCAGGCCGGATTCCAGCTCATCATGGCGGCCGGTCTGGGGCCGGTGAACACACCGCAGCTTCAGCTGAACTATCTGAACTTCTACGGTAACCTCATGAAAAAAGTGGATGGCCAAATCGGCCAGCTGCTCGCCGTTTTCGACGACGCCGGAGCCCAGGGCACCACCGCGCTGAACAACACGCTCATTATCCGCTCTTCCGACCACGGGGAAATGGGCATGTGTCACGGTGCCTTGCGCCAGAAGGCATTCGTCTGTTATGAGGAAGTGCTCCGCGTGCCGATGATCTGGTCGAACCCCACGCTCTATCTCACTCCGCAAACGACCGACGCCTTTGTCTCTCACCCGGACCTGCTGCCCACCTTGTGCGCCCTGACCGGCGTTCCTAACTGGCAGTCGAAGGGATTCGCAGGTGTGGACTACAGCAGCATCGTCCTCGATCCCGCCGCACCGGCGGTGCAGGATTACGTGCTGTTCACTTTCGACGACATCCAGGCCGGCCAGGACGAGGCTACCGCCCTCTATCCGAACGGCGCATCAGCTCCGGCACCCAACCGGATCCGTATGATCCGAACCGCCGACTTCAAATACGCGCGCTACTTCGGCGTCGACGGAAACGGCAACTCCGTGCCCGACGAACAGGAATTCTACGACCTCCGTCCCACCGGCGGCGACTACAGCGCGCTTTTCAACCGGCCGCTGGAAATGAACAACCTGTCCATCTGGGCACAGTCCAGCCGCGCGGAAAACGACGTGCCGCCCCTCGCCCTAACCGGCACCCAGGAAACCGCGCGCACCGCGTTGATGAACCAGCTCGCCATCCTGGAAACCACCCGGCTCGCCGTCCGTCCCTACTCACCATCCGTCCCTCCCGGCAACCAGGACTTCCAGATCCTGCGCTGGACGGATCCCACGCTCGGGCCTCAAGCCATGGTGCAACTCACTTTCGACTCCTGCATCAACACCAACTACCAGCTGCAGAAATCCACCGATCTCGTGGAGTGGGACGATGTCGTGAACTCCTTCGACCCGACCGGCGATCCGGTCAATATCGGCAGCTTTTCCGGCACGAACGGCCCGATGCTGATGAGCGACACCTTCACCGGCGCCAAGGCTTTCTATCGCATCCAGTGGTCCGCCGCGTCATGAGCGCCCCGCCCGCGTTCCACCTGATGGCCAAGCCGTCCGGGGCGAAGTGCAATCTCGACTGCCAATACTGTTTCTACCTCGAAAAGGAGAACCTCTATCCGCCAGGTGCCACGCGGATGAGCGAAGCCACGTTGGAGGCATTCGTGCGCGCCCAGATCGACGCCCAGCCGCCCGGCACGGATGTCCTCTTCGCCTGGCAGGGTGGCGAGCCCACGCTCATGGGTGTCGCGTTCTACGAGCGGGCGGTCGCCTTGCAGAAACAACATGCCGCCGGCCGCCGCATCTCGAACGCCTTCCAAACCAACGGCGTGCTTCTGGACGATGCGTGGGGCGGCTTTTTACGCCGCGAGAAATTCCTCGTCGGCCTGAGCATCGACGGCCCGCAGGACCTTCACGACCTCTACCGCGTGGACAAGGGCGGCAAGCCGACTTTCGACAAAGTCATGCGCGGGCTCGACGTGTTGAAACGGCACCAGGTCGAGTTCAACACCCTCACCGTCGTGCATCGCGAGAGCGCGCGGCGACCGCTCGACGCCTATCGGTTTCTGAAATCCATCGGCTCCACCCACATGCAGTTCATCCCGCTGGTGGATCGAATCGGCGAGACCGACCGGGCCACCGCCGCCAGCGTCATCGCGGAGGATTACGGAACATTCCTAACCACGATCTGGGACGAATGGCTGCGTCGTGACGTGGGAAAAATCTTCGTGCAGTTGTTCGATGCCATGCTCGGCGTCTGGCTGGGACAACCCTCCGGCCTCTGCCTTTTCCGCGAAACCTGTGGCGATGCGATCGCCCTCGAACACAACGGCGACCTCTATTCCTGCGACCACTTCGTCACCCCGCGCCACCGCATCGGCAACCTGATGGATCAAAGCCTCGGTGACATCCTCCGCAGTCCGCAGCAACAGGAGTTCGGGCAGTCCAAGGCCAGCAGCCTTCCTCAATACTGCCTCGACTGCGACGTCCGCTTCGCCTGTCACGGCGAGTGCCCGAAAAACCGCTTCATTCCAACTCCTGATGGAGAACCCGGCCTGAACTACCTGTGCGCCGGATACAAACATTTCTTCCATCACGCCAACCCCGGCCTCCGCGGAATGGCGTGGCTGGCCCTTCATCACGAATCCCCGGCGAAGATCATGGAAATGATCTTGGAACCGAGCCCATCAAGCCCGTGACTTCTCTCCCTCATCCGGCCAATGGCTGCCGGATTTCGGGTCGGATAGATTGCGCAGCAGGTGCATCACGGCGCTTCGGTAGTTAGGGAACGGGGCGACATCGCCCTCGTCCTCCGGCTCCAGCAATCCCGCGTGGCGTGGAAGCTCTTCGTGCGGCAGCGCCATTTTGATGTGATGGATTCCGTGGAACGGCTCGTGCAGCAGCGTGAGTGAGAGCAGTTTCCCGGACCAGGACTTCGCCACGATGCTGCGCGTCGCGCTTCTCGCGGTGTGGCCGCTCAGGCCGACGTGCTCGATGTATTTCCGCCAGCTTTGGAGATTTCCCGCGATGATGCCAGGCAGGAGGAAGACCCAGAAGTAGAAGTCCCAGACTTGGAAATAAGTGACCGTCGCGAAAATGGTGGTCCACACCACGGCGATCAGGCCGAACTCCATCCAGATCCGGCGGCGGACCCGCTTGTTTTTGATGAAACTGTCCTTTTGCAGGAAAATCCGCAGAAACAGGAACGGCGTGAAGAGGATGCCGGCGTTCAGCTCGATGAATGCGGCCAACCGCCGCGCCCAGCGCGGGGTGCCGACGATCACGAAGGGCCACAACTCCACGTCCCGTTCGGTCGCGAGGTGCGAGTGGTGTTTCTGATGGGCCGCCCGGTAGAGTGTGAAACTCATGAAACTGAAGGTGCCGATGATGCATTCCGTCCGCCTCATTGAGGAAACGGCTCTTCCGCAGGTGGCCGTGCGACGCCTCGTGGAATCCGATCAGCGCTCCGTGCATGAAATGGCTGACCAGGATGACCAGCGGCACGCACAACCAGTACAATTCATGGTGATAGGCAAATCCGAGCGCGATCTGCGAGATCGCAAGTCCGGCGGAAATCAGCGGAAACGCCGCGCGGGTCACCCAGTGGGTGTTGCCGTGGTCGTCACCCTCCGGAGCCACCACCGGCGGCACCAGCTCGTTTTCGTACATCGTCGGAGAACTCATGGAATCAAACGGTTAGTAATGCGGTCGGACTTTTGCAAACATTCGTCAACACCGCGAGGAACAGATCGTTCAGCTCGACGATGTCCGACGCTGCGAATCTATGCGGCTTGAACAACCACACAACCTCTAACTCGTTGCCGACTTCCGTGAGTTCACAGGCGAGGTCGAAGCGCGCGGTGCCGGTCGAGCGCATCCGCAGCTTGGTGGACATCCGTGGCAGCACGACGTCCGGCACCGGGTGGTTTTGCAGGGCGAAACGCACGTCGAAAATCGTGTGCTCCCCGCCCCGTGAGGACCGGCAACCGCGGCGGCGAGCTCGGCGAAGGGGATCGCGTTGGCGAAGGAATCCAGCGCGGATTCCGACACCGCCCGCAGGTGGTCGGAGAAATTTTGCGTGCGATCGACCTGTCCGCGCAGCGGCACGACGCCGGCGAAGTAGCCCATCGTCTCGCGGACGGCTTCCTTGTTGCGGTTCGCGACCGGCGTGCCGACGAGGATGTCGTCCTTGCCGGTCCATTTCGAAAGCGTGAGCTGAAACGCCGCCAGCAGCGTGCTGAAAATCGTGGTGCTGTGACTCACCGCCAACGACTTGACGCCGCGCACCAGGTCCGCCGGGATCGCCGAAACCCAGCGCTGCAAGGGTTCCGGCGGGCCACATCGCTCCAGATCTTGCTGGATCCGGCGAGGTGGGATTTCCAGAAATCCGTGCGTTTGGCGATTTCGGCGGGTTGCCACACCGCGCGCTCGGCGGCGGCCCACTCGGTGTAGGTTTGCGCCGACCGGCGGCAGCGAGTTTTTCAATCCCATCATCCCGACGGCGACCGCTTTGCGCAGCCCCGTCAGGCCCATGACATAGGCCGTGCAAAGGTCCTGCACGAAGACACCCAGCGACCAGCCGTCGGCGATTGCGTGGTGAAATGAAAATGCCAGAACCAGGTCGTTCGGCCCACGGCGGATCATTTGCAGGCGGTAAAGCGGGCCTTGCAGCAGGTCGAACGGCTGCCGGTAGGTTTCCAGCATCTTCTCCTCAAGATCCTCTCCGGCCCGCAAATCACTGACGCCCAGCACCGCCGTGCCCGAGGCGCGGACCATTTGCAGCGGACGTTCCTTGCCCGGAATGAACGTGATCCGCAGCGCTTCCTGCCGCTCGATCACGCGTTGCAGCGCGACTTCGCACTGCTCCGGCGTGATCGGTCCCCGCACTTCGATGAGCCCGCAGATGTGGTTCGCGGGATCCGCCACCGGGACCGGTGAGTTTTCCCACAATTCGCGCTGCGGCAGCGTGACCGGCTGGAGGCGGGCTTCCCCGCTTTCCAACCAGGCTTTGAATTGTGCTCTTACGTCCTGTGACATCGTAAACGGGAATATCCACCCTGCTATATTGATGCAAGCACCATGCTTCTCACCTCGTGCTGCTGCCGGTGACACCGCCTCTTGACAGGATAGACTAAAAAGTATCCATTCTCAGCATGCAAGCGAAGCTTTTTAAAAACGGCCAGAGCCAGGCGGTCAGGCTACCCAAGCAATTCCGATTCGAGGGAGCTGCCGTATCCATTCAGAAAATCGGCGATTCGGTGGTATTGAGTCCACTCCAAGATGGGTGGGATTCATTCTTCGAAGCGGCCGCGGATTTCTCTCCTGATTTCATGGCGGATCGGGAACAGGGTGTGCAACCGGATCGGGAAGGGCTTTGAAACCGTCTGAAAGACGCATGAGGATACTGCTCGATACGAACATGTGCATCTACATCATGAACCGCCGCCCGGTTCATGTGGTCGAGTTGTTCCAACAGTACAAACCGGGCGATATCGCGGTCACATCGATCACGGTTGCGGAACTTCAATTCGGCGTTTTCAAAAGCAGTCAGATGGAGCGCAACCGCCACGCCCTCATCCGCTTCCTTGCACCCCTTGAAATCGTGCCCTTCACGAGCGCAGCTGCGGAACACTACGGTCGGATCAAGGCACAGCTTCGTGCGAACGGAAGCATGATTGGCGAACTCGATTGCCTCATCGCAGCGCAGGCACTGGCACTCAAACTTCCGCTTGTCACCAACAACACCGCGGAGTTCGAGCGGGTTCCTAACCTGGCGCTTGAGAACTGGGCGGAGCCTTCGTGACGGGCTGAAAGAGCGGCGATTTCCCTATTTCAATCAGCTCTTTCCCGCAGGAACTTCTTCGTTCACGCCGCCGAGCAGGAGGTCGAGGTCTTCGTCGGAAATCGAGTCCAGATCGAGCTCGGAGGCCGTGATGGCTTCTTCGACGACCACCGGTTTCGCCGGAGCTTCGGTCTCGCTGCCCATCTGCTCGGCGAGCAAATTGGCGATCTGGCCGATGGTCCGTGCCCGCATCAGGCTGGTCGGTGGCAGGGCGACGCCGATGGCGCTTTCCAGCATCGTCTCGATTTCCACGCCCATGAGCGAGTCGAGGCCGAGGTCGGTGAGCGGTTGATCTTCGCGCAGGCTGTCCGGTTTGACGCGCAGCACCGAGCCGACGACGTCGCGCACGGCTTCGCCGATGACGGCGTTGCGATCTTCCGCCGAGGCGGCTTGGATCTTGGCGCGCCAGTCGGTGCCGCCACCGCCGGTTTCTGCGGTTTCGACGCCGCCGGCGAAAATGCGCTCGACGAGCGGATTGTCCTGCATGCCGCGGAACGATTGCCGCCATTTCGCCCAATCGACGCGGATCGCGGCGACCTGGGTGGCATGGGCGGTGAGGAAGGATTCCATCAGCGAGGTGACTTCGGCAGGCGTCAGCGCGCCGGTTCCCTGACGCGCAAGGAATTCCGCGACGCGTTCATTTCGAGCGACATAACCTTCGCCGCCGAGCACGCCCCAGTTGATCGCGAGCGCCGGTTGGCCGAGCGCGCGGCGATGGTAGGCGAGCGAGTCGAGGAAGGCGTTGGCCGCCGAGTAGTTCCCTTGCGCCGGGTTTCCGAAGATGCTCGAAACCGAGGAGAACATCACGAAGGCGTCGAGATCGAGGCCTTGCGTGGCTTCGTGGAGCAACCACGCGCCATGCGCTTTCGGTGCCATCACCGTGCGGAGCCGCTCGGCGGTCAGCGCGGAAAGCGGTGCGTCGTCGATGACCATCGCGAGGTGGAAAATCCCCTTGAGATCCGGGATTTCGGAAATGAGGCGCTTCACATCCTTCGGCGAGCCGATGTCCGCTTTCAGCACTTTCGTCTCGATGCCACGGGCTTCGAGGCTGGCGACAAATTCCACGGCTTCCGGCGTGGAGGCACCGCTGCGGCTGCTCAAGCACGAGGTGACGGGCACCGCAAGTGACCAGCCATTCCGCGAGCACGCGGCCGAATCCGCCGAGGCCGCCGGTGATGAGATAGGAGCCTTCCGCTTTGATTTCGAATGGCGGCAAGGGTGCTTCGCCTTTTCTCACGATGAACGAATCCGCGAAGCCGACGACCACTTTGCCGGTGTGCTTGCCGCCCGCCATCAGGCGGAAGGCGGCGTCGATCCGGCTGGCCGGGAACGAGCGGAACGGCAGCGGCGTGAGCGCGCCTTGATCGACCAGCACGGCGATTTCCGCGAGCAGGTCGCGGGTTTGCGCTTCGTCGCCGGCGAAAATCGCGTCCATGGCGATGACGTGGAACGAGGAATTCCGGCGCAGTCCCCACAGCGGGATGCGCGAGTTCATGTAAATGTCGCGCTTGCCGATTTCGAGGAATCGACCGGACTCGGCGAGGCAGGAGAGGCCCATCGGGATCGCTTCGGCGGCGAGCGCGTTGAGCACCACATCGACGCCGCGGCCGTGGGTGAGTTCCATGACGGACTCCGCGAAATCGCCGCGGCGGGAGTCGATGACGTGTTTGACACCGAGCGTTTTGAGCAGCGCGCGCTTGGTCGGGCTACCGGCGGAGGCGATGACCTCGGCACCCAGATGATGGGCGATTTGGATCGCGGCCATGCCGACACCACCGGCACCGGCGTGGACGAGAATGCTCTCGCCCTTTTTCATCCGGGCGACGTTATTCAATGCATACCAAGCAGTCATGAAGACCACCGGCAGCGTCGCGGCTTCCTCGTAGGAGAGATTTTCCGGCATCTTCCGCATGTCGGCGGCGCGGGCCAGCGTGTGGGTCGCGAGTCCGAAAACCGCGAGGCCGAACGCCTTGTCGCCGACGGCCAGGTGCGTGACACCTTCGCCGACTGCCACCACTTCGCCCGCCACTTCGTCGCCGAAGATCCGCGCGTCGGCGGTTTCGGCGGGGTAGAGGGCGAGCGCCTTGAGCACGTCGCGGAAGTTCATCCCGGCGGCTTTGACTTGGACGAGGATTTCGCCCGGCGCGCACTTCGGCAGCTCGAACGGGGTGAAACGCAGGCTGTCGAGCAGGCCGCGTTCGCGGGATTCGAGGCGCAGCGGGATGGAGGAATCGAGCTTCACCTCGTGATGCGGCAGACCGCGGCTGATGCGCTGGACGTAGCGGGCCTCGCCGCGCAGGGCGACTTCGCGCTCGGTGTCGGCGTGGAGCAGTTCGCCCCACAGCAAACCGCGGTCGGCGGCGGAAACTTCCGTCGGCAGGTCGATGCCGCGGCAGGAGAAATTCGGATGCTCGCCGAGGATGACCCGGAAAATCCCGATCGACGGCGCTTGGGCGACGTTGGTGGCTCCCATGTGCTCGCCGGCGGGCTGGGCACCGCGGGTGATCAGGTCGATGCGCAGCTTGGCGACGGGCATCGTTTCTTCCAGAGCGTGAGTGAGATGCAGCAGGGCATCGATGCCCATCAGCGCGTCGTTGTCGCCGGTGCCGGTTTTTTCATCGAGCGACCAGAGCCAGACGAATCGTTCCGGCGGCGTGTCGGCGAGCAGGGCGGTGAAGAGTTGTTTCCAATCTTCCGGCTCCTGATCGCGGACGGTGAAATCGTCACCCGTGGCGGCGAATTTCTCACCCACGGCGCACGATCCGGCAGCGCGATCCGGCGGCGGCGACTTGCGCGGCGACTTCGGTTCCGAGTCCGGCTTCGTCGGCGAAAACGACCCACGAGCCTTCGATCGGCCGTCCTGGCACGGACGTGACGACGACTTCCTGGCCGCCTTTGCGGGCGAGAAGACCGATTTGGCCTTCGCCTTCCGGGCCTTGCAGACCGGGCATCGAAGCGGTTTCGGCGAAGCCAACTTCCTTGAGCGCGGCTTCCCATTGGGCGCGTTGCATCAGCGGTTGCTCCGGCCGCAAATCGCGGTCGGTGAGATGCCACCAACCTTGCGTCAGGCCGAAAACCGACTTCCGTCCAAAGCTGCGGCGTGGCCACATCCATGAACATCAGGGTGCCGCCCGGGGCGAGCAGGTCGTGGAGCATTTTCAGCGTCACGCGGACATCGGCCACGGCGTGAAGCACGTTGGTGCCGACGATGAAATCATAACTTCCCGGCTCGAAATCCTGATCGGCGGACGGTTTTTCGAGATCCAGCACCTTGTATTCCACCTCGGGGAAGGCCGCGAGTTTCTGGTTTGCCGCCGAGAAGAAGCCGGCGGAAACGTCGGTGAAGGTGTAGTGGTGGATGCCGCGATCGAGCAGCGGCAGCAATTGCGCCGCGAGTCCGGCGGTGCCGGCGCCGACTTCGAGAATCCGCAGCCCACGGCCTTCCGGCAGGTGGCGGGCGGCTTCCTGCACGGCGCTGCCGATGCTGATCATCCAGTGGCTGGAGAACAGGCCGTCGCCGTAGAAATGGTCGAGCAGGTCGTTGTTGGTTCCGCCGAAGAGGATTTGCACGGCTTCCTTTTCGCCGCGGATGATCGCGCCGAATTCGGAGCAAGTCGCGGTGCTGAGAAGGCCTTCCGGCAAATGGCCCGGATGCCCGATGACGAAGGCGCGGAGTTTGTCCGGTGCCGAATCCGCCGCTGCGGTGAAATCCGCCGTGGGGATGTAATTTCCGCTGCGGGAAATGAGCAGGCCGCGGTTGGCGAGCTTGTCCATCAAGCGCCCGAAGACCGTGCGCATCGACTCGGCGACACCGAGCGAATCGGCGGAAAACGCGGCGCTGACGCCCATTTCCCGGAGTCCGGCGGCGATTTGGGCAGCGGCGAGGTCGTCCTCGGCGGCCATCACGGCTTCGAGTTCGGCGCGGCCGCGGAGGGCGATCACTTCGTCCAGGGCGGTCGTGGCGACGGCTTGGAGCTGGCTGAGCGGCAGTGAAGTTTGCGGCGCGGGAGCGACGGTCGGAGCCGTGCGTTCCCAATCGACATTATAAACCAGATCGCGGCTGCCACCGGAAGCCCCGGCGCGGCGCACGGAGGTCATGCCGACGGCGCGGAAGCCGTCCACCAGCACGCACGGACGACCGGCATCGTCGTAAATCCCGATGCGGCCTTCGATGAGTTCCTCGTTGAAATGCAACACCTTGGCACGAACCTGGGCGGAGGCTCCCGGCGAGCGCAGGAACAAGATCCTCGCGAAACGCACCGGTAGTTTCATCTTCGCCTTGCGGTCTTCCACGGTCTTCGAACCGGCGGAAAATACGTGCAGCGCGCCGTCCATGAGCACCGGATGCAGCGCGTATTCCGCAGCACGGCTCGAGATGTTTTCCGAAAGGGAAACCCGTCCGGCCGATTGGCCATTTCCGGCGGCAAGTTCACGCACCGGCTTGAACTCGTCGCCGTAGCGGAGCCCGAGGTCGCTCATGTGGCCGTAAAACGCGCCGACGCCTTCCGGCTCCAGATCGGCTCCGGGGGCTTCAAGAATGGAATTTCCGAACGACGATTCCGTCCGTTCGCTGCGCATCGATCCGACGACGTGCACCGACCAACTGGCCGCGCCGTCGAACTTACTCTGAATCGTGAACGTGCGCTCGGCGGGCTCATAAGTGAGCTCCATGATCAGCCCAGAAGCGGGTTCCGGCAGGATCAACGGGCGGCGGATTTCGAAATCCTCAATCGCGAACGGCCGTCCTTCAAACAACTGCACACCGGCCTCCAACGCCATTTCCACAAAGCCGGCGGCCGGGAAAATGATGTGCGAATCCACCTTGTGATCCTTGAGGAAAGCCATGTGACGGCCGTCGAGGCGGGCCGTCCAAGTCGGCGTGGCGCGCGGTTGGCGGGCGTCGAGCAGGCCCTTGCCGCCCGCGCCGAGGCGGGCTTCACGCAGCTCGCCGCACTCGTGCCACCAGCGGCTTCTGTCCCATGGATAAGCGGGCAGCGAGAGCAGCTCGCGTGAGGGTGTGAGGCCGTTGAAATCCAGCACCACGCCACCGCGGTGCAGGTCGAGCGCGGCTTCCAGGAAGTTTTCATGCTCGCGGTCGCGGCGGGTCGAGGCGGTCACCTGGGCCTTTTCGCCACGGGCGGTGAGGCACTCGGTGATCGACATGGAAAGCGCCGGGTGCGAGCTCATTTCCAGCCAGACATCCACGCCGAAGTCGGCCACGGAGTTGACGGCTTTCACAAACTGCACCGCCTGGCGGATGCCGCGACCCCAGTGGGCGGCGACGCAGTCTTTGCCGGCGCAGCGCTCGCCGGTCACGGTCGAGAAAAACGGCAGCGTCTCTTCCTGCGGCGCGATGTCCGACAGGTTGGTGATGAGATTGTCCGCCGCCGGTTGCATCATCGCGTGGTGATACGGGTGGTCCACTTTCACGAAGCGGGCGAAGATGTTCTGCGGCTCCAACTCGGCGCGAATCGCTTCCAGCGACGAGGGAATGCCGGCCAAAGTCAGCGAGCGCGGACCATTGAAGGCCGCGATGCTCACCGTCCGGTCATGCCGGGAAATCAATTCCAGAGCCTCGTCTTCCGACAGACTCACCGCCAACATGGTGCCCTCGCCACGAGCGCATTCATGCATCATGCGGGCGCGCAGCACGATGATCCGTGCACCTTCTTCCATGCTGAGGATTCCCGCCACGCAGGCGGCCGCGACTTCGCCCACACTGTGGCCGACGACGGCGGTCGGTTCGACACCGACGGATTTCCAAAGCGCGACCAGCGAGAGCTGCATCGCGAAAATCGCCGGCTGGGCAATCTCGGTTTGCTGCATTTTCGAATCCGCCTCGTCGCGGGCGAGTTCTTCCAGCAGCGAGAAACTCGCGTACGGGCGCATCGCCTCGGCGCAGGCTTCCATCGTTTCGCGGAAAACCGGCTCGTTGCGCATCAATTCGCGGCCCATGCCCCACCACTGCGGACCCTGGCCGCTCATGACGAAACCAATGCGCGGCGGAAATTCCGGCCGCGGCGTGAAGGACGAGCGCGCCGTGGTCACCGGCGTGCCTGCGGCGAATTCCTGCAACTCGGCCACCACCTCGGCGGACGAATTTCCCACCAGCGTCAAGCGGTGCTGGTGATGGTTCCGGCGGACGCCGAGTGTGTAAGTGAGCTTCGGCAGCACGGGCGAACTGCCATTTCCAAGTTCGTGCGCCTCGATCCAGCCCGCCAAGCGCCCGGCGGTGGCCTTGAGCGCGTCCTCCGAGCGAGCGGAAATCACCAGCGGCCACGAGCGGCCGGTCGGGAAAGGACCATGAGCGTGAGGCACTTGCGCCGGTGGCTCGGCCAGAATGACGTGGGCGTTCGCCCCGCCGAAGCCGAACGAATTCACCCCGGCGATGCGCCGCGCGCCGTCGTCCGGGAAGGTTTCCAGGGTGGTCGGCACCCGCAGTTTCAGCCCCACCATGTCGATGTGGGTGCTCGGATTTTCAAAATGCAAACTCGGCGGAATCTGCCCGCGCTTGAGCACCAGCATCGCCTTGACCAGGCCGACGACACCGGCCGCGGTCTCCAAGTGGCCGAGGTTCGTCTTCACCGAACCGATCGGCAGGGCCGTGCTCCGGCCGCCGCAAAGCGCTTCCGCCAGCGCGATCGCCTCGATCGGATCGCCCACCGCGGTGCCGGTGCCGTGCGCTTCCACGAAGCCGACTTCCATCGGGTGGATGCCGGCGTCGACACACGCGTCGCGCACCAGTTGTGCCTGAGCCTCAGTGCTTGGGAGGGAAATTCCGTTGGTGTGGCCGTCCTGGTTCAGCGCGGAGCCGAGGATCACGCCTTGGATCGGATCGCCGTCCGCGATGGCCTTGGAAAGAGGTTTCAGCAGCACCATTCCAGCGCCTTCACCGCGCACGAAGCCATTGGCCTCGGCGGCGAACGCCTTACACTTGCCGTCCGGCGAGAGCATGCCCGCCTGGGAAAATCCGATGAAACCGTCCGGCGTGATGATCACCGTCACGCCGCCCGCCATCGCCATTTCACAACGCCCGGCCCGCAGCGATTCGCACGCCAGATGCACGGCCGTCAGCGCGGATGAGCAGGCGGTGTCCATCGAGAGACTCGGGCCGCTGAGATTGAAACAATAGGAAATCCGGTTGGCCGCGATGCTGTGCGCGCTGCCCGTCGGCGAGTGGGCGCTGATCCCCTTGCGGTCGGTGCCGCCGCCCTGGATGTTCTGGTAGTCGTTATGGGAAACGCCCATGAAGACACCGATGTTGGTGCCGCCTTCCAGATCCAGAACCAGCCCCGCGTCCTCGATCGCCTCCCACGCGGTTTCGAGCAGAAGTCGTTGCTGTGGATCGATGTACGGCGCCTCACGTGGGGAAATTCCGAAAAACTGCGGGTCGAATTGATCGATCTGATCGAGAAAACCAGCGCGCTTTGAAATCGATTTCCCGGCCAATCCAGGCTCCGAATCGTAGAAACGTTCCACATTCCAGCGGTCGGCAGGCACTTCGGAAACCGCATCGCGACCTTCGGCCAATAACTTCCAGAATGATTCGGTGTCATTGACTCCGCCGGGGAACCGGCAGCCGATCCCGATGATTGCGATACCTTCTTTTGGCATAATGATAGAATTGTAAGCCTCTCTAGGAGGTGCGCGCACTATTGTGACAAAACTTCCGGTGGCAAGTCCAAGTTCCGCACGGATTGCGGTTTTCCGACCGAAGCTGCCGCGGCTTCAATGATCCCGGATGCGCGGGATTCATTTCAGGGTCGCCAATAAATCCCGACCCCGTTTTTTGGTTTCGTGATCATCCTTGCCGCCGTTCGGCATCGCCAACCCCTTTTCGATGTGCTTGCGGGCGTCGGCGTGATTGCCCATCGCCGCGTAGGTGATTCCCAGATCGATATTATAAGGCGAGCGGTTCGGATTGATGCTGATGGCCTTGCGAAAGCACTTGGCGGCATCGTCGTTGGTTGCTTTCGGCAGGCCACCGTAGGCGAACTCGGCGACCTTGCGCTTCAAGGTGCTCAGCTCGGCGACCTTTTCGTGCCAGCGACCGAGGATATACCAGGCCACGTCGTTGTTGGAATCCAGAGCGAGCGACTTGTCGGTCGAGGTCTTCACTTGGCGCAGGGCGGCCATTTTTTCCTTGTTGCTGTAAAGTTCGAGCGCTTTGGCGTGGCAGATCGCCACGGAAAGATGGGCCTCGGCGTTGCTCGGAGCGAGCGCCACCGCCCGTTGCGCGTATCCGAGTGCCATCGCTGCATACCGGCTCTTTTCGGCGACTGCCCCGGTATCCGCCATCTGGTGGCGGTATTGCCGGGCGATGCGGAGCAGGAGATCCACGTTGTCCGGATCCATCTTCTCGGCAGGCAGGTAGGATTTGAGCGCGTCCTTCGGGCGGAAGCTCTGGTCGTGGACATTGCCCTCCTTGATCAGCTCGTCGACCGTCGCAGCGGACATCGCTCCGCAGGGCAGCAAGAGGAAGGTGGCAAGAACGAGCGCCTTGCGAAGAGTCGGGTTTTTCATCATTGCTTCAACCCGTAACCGCAATGCGGGCAAGTATCAACCGGCAAGTTGGTGCCGCGCACCTATCGTCCCTCTTCGACCCGCCGTCTGATCCGGCGCAGCAGGTCATTGTAAGCGGACATCCCGACCAGTCTCGGTTGCCGGACGGTTTCCCCGAAGGCGGTGTTCTTCTGGGTGACCTGCACCTGGCATCCCACCCAGACCCAGCCGGTGCCGTCGGGACGCCAGGTCACCGTCGCGCGGATCATCACCGGATTCGGATTGTTGATCGTCGTCCACATGATTTCCGCCCTCCGCCCGCCGGGGATCGTGAACGTGGCCGACTGGGACGACCGGGAAACCACCGTGAAGCCCTCCTCCTTGAAAACCTCCAACACCGCGGATCTGACCGAGTTGAGCGAATTGGTCCTGATCCGGGTGGACGCCAGATCGTTCGCCCCGCGTCCGCCCACCCCCACCGCCGGCCCGCATGCGGAAACCACCAGCGCCAAACAGCCCGAAATCCATAACCTGCGTTTCATTTCCCAACATGCTGTCATTTGCAAAGCGCCCGTCTAGCACAAAGCCAACCGGGCGGGGCGGATGGTTCTTATCTCAAGTTCTCACCCGGAGAAGTCGAAGATCTCATAATCTGCCTGGGCCTCGGCTACCAAGAGCTTTCAAAGGACGCTCTTTTCCTAGCGGCGCAGGCTTTCAAAACTAACGCCAGCGCGGCAGCACCAAGAGCGCGCCGCTCCCGGGATTTTTTCATCGGTGCCCACGCCGCCGTCCTCGGCATCCCCATCATCACCCGGGACGTCACCCGCTATTAGACCTACTTCCCCACCGTCACCCTGATTTCCTCCTTGAAACCTCCTTCAAATCAAAAATCAACATTCATTAATCGTCCCCCCCCTCTTCCATTCTGACATCCCGTTCGTCTCGACGGTCACAGGCCACCGCTACGAGACATCTTATGTGCCAATACCCAGAACTCACCGCCCTCCGCGACTGGCTGCTCACCATGCTCAAGAACGGCCAGGTGCGGATGGGGTGTGTCGGAGCAAAAAAAGACCTTCATTTCCCGCAATCCATGACACCCTCCCGCCATGATCACTACCTACGATGACATCCGCGAGGCCGTCCTCCATTTGCCCAAAGGCGATCAGATGCGGCTGCTCTCACTCGTCGCAATGGAAGTGGCAAACGCCCATCCCGGCATCGATTCCCGACCGGAAGTCTGCGGTGGCTCGGCCCGCATCATCCGCACGCGCATCCCGGTCTGGTTGCTCGAGACACTTCGCCACAACGGCCGCAGCGAGGCCGGACTGCTCGCCGATTATCCCACTCTTAGCGCAGAGGACATTGCCAATGCTTGGAACTACGCCCGAGGCCACCGCGAGGAAATGGACTGCGAAATCGCCGCCAACGGAGACGACACATGATCGCCCGGCTCTAGTCCAACGAGAACTTCCCGCTCCCGGTCGTCGCTGCCCTGCGTGGATTCGGCCATGACGTGCTCACATCGCTCGACGCAGGCAAAGCCAACGACGCCATTCCCGATGATGAAGTGCTCCGCTACGCAACTGCAGACCAACGTGCCTTGATCACCCACAACCGGCAGGACTTCATTCACCTTCACCGCCTCCGTCCGGATCACGACGGCATCTTCGTTTGCACCGTGGACACGGATTTCCCGGCTCTCGCCGCCCGCATCCACGCCCACCTCCAAGCCTTGGAATCACTCCACGGGCAATTAGTGAGGATCAACCGCGGCAACTGACGGAGGTTTGTCCCGCATGTCCTACGCCAAGGACAAAACCAAGAACTCACCACCCTCCGCGACTGGGTGCTCCCCATGCTCATGAACGGGCCAGGTGCGGACGGGGTGATCCTGGGTTGAAAAACACCTTGTCCCGTTCTAATCGAATTACATGGCGACGGTATTACAGTTCGTCCGGCATGCATGGAACAGTCGAGTCGAATGTTGGTCCGCACCGCGCCCGCATTTCCGAACTGTGTCTGCCCACTTCACAGGGAGGCCGATTACTTCCAGACCGCTCCGCCGCAGCATCGTCGTTATGGTAGAAAGCAGGCGGGTATTCTGTTTTCAAACTATAACGCACTGCTGTGGGAATCTACCAAAACTCCGTTCACCCGGACGCGACCTTGTTTGATTAGTATCTTCTTGGGATATCCTTTTTCATCACGGCTAAACGAGCGGAACTCGAACGCGCATTCTTCGCTCAGATCAGTGGTGATTTCCGCGAGGATCCCAGAGGCGATGGCCTCTCCGAGCATCAGGCTTCGGGTGTTGTCACTGCGCCAATGGACTCCTCCCATCGTCCGGCCCATGGCGACGTTGGAAGCGAGCTTGTTGAGTTCGCCCTCGATGGTGAGTTTCCCTGCCTCTGCTTTGCTTAGAGGGGTGAGGGTTCCCATCTTCTTCGAGTCCACTCCGGGATCGAAGGCGGTGAAGGCCTCGCCCTTGCCATAGGGCACCAGCTTTTCCAGCAGACGACCGAGAGGAATTGGCATGTCCCTGCCATTGACGCATTCGTAGGTTTTGAACCATGCCTTGAGGACGGTGACGCAGGCACCGGCAACGGTCGCGTGCCCGGCACCGTAGGCTGGGTGCGTGGGGCTGCCAGAGGTGAAGGCCATGGGTAGGAGGTAGGTGCCTCGGTTGAGCGCGTGGATTTCTTTTATGACCTTGGTGGTCGTGAGCCATTCCGGGAGACCGTAGTGGCGCTTTTCCTGGCCGACTCCGAGGTTTTGTACATGGATAAGGCCGCCATAGGCTTCCGGGCGGAGCCGGAGATTGACCTGCCATTTCTGATTCCAGACGATCTTGAGGGCACGGGTGGCGACTTCGGAAACAAGAGCGAGGATGTGGGGGCCGCCGAGCGTGCCGAATCCCGCCTCCCGTTCTGCTAGAGGGCGGTCGGTGCCGTAAGGGTTTCCCGGTGTCCACTCGGCCTCTCCTGAAAGCAGAAGAAGCGCTCCATTGAAATAGGCCTGGTGGAGGGCGTCCTTGTGAACGAAGCGCGCGAGATCCCGCATGGTAGAGATGTAACGAGGACAGCGATCGAAATTCTTCTCACTCCCCTGATTTCCCTGCGGGTAAGCCAGACCGTCGCCATCCCGTCCTAGATCCTGTGCACTTAGCCAATCTGGAAACTTCGTCAGAAAATTACATCCAGTCGCGTAAGGGAGCTGCTTCTGGTCGATCGTCTGGGTGCCGAAGCCGATGTTGCGGAGGAATAACTGGCTGACAAGCGGCCCATCTTCCTCTCCGGGTAGGCCGATCCGAAAAATATTCTTCGGCGTGAGCCTGGCGAGCGAACTGGTCGATCCGGGAACATCTATCCCTTTTTTCAAATGCCCGGGATCTACGGAGTCATCCACGGCCTCCTTGAATTTCTTCGAGATTTCTGCGGCCGCATCCTTCACTCGGGGATCAGAATCAAACTGATCGAAAGGGACATCGCGGAGCAGTGCCATCCAGTAGAGTTCGACCATCTCCGCCGCCGTACTCGTCGAAAGCACAGTGGGCGCGGGCGGCATGTCGTAGGTGGCCGGGTGACGGGTGAGTTGGTCAGCAGCGAGTCCAGCCCGTGGATTGACGAACGGCGCGGAATTTGTGGCTCCCTTCGGAACATCAGCGAAGGATGCATTTCCTTCGGTGGCCTGCACGAGTTTTTCGAAAGCCTCCGGACAGACCTCTCCATATTTATTGTGTGGCAGGGTTTTATGAAAGCTGCCGATGCCAGAGATGGTCTCGGCGCCGACGGCGAATCTGCGGTGGGTGTCTCCGTTGTTTGACATAGCAATTTGGTTGTTGGGAAAAGTGGAGTCGAAGTTGGTCACATGTCAGCGAGGCTCAAGTGAGGATATGTGATGCGCGTGGGGATGACATTCCTGTCCATGTCTCCTGCGAGGGTGAAGGTGAGGTCCTTGAGGAAGACGGGATCGTCGAAATACCAACCGTGAGAGACGGGATCGACCACGGGGTTGGTGACGGGGTGGGCTTTGAGGAATCGCGCTCCGCAATCGACGCCGACGGCTTTGGGAGGAGCATTGTCTGGCAGACCGACACGGCCTGCGCGGGGGGCGACGCCGATGCGTTTGACGTTGGAGAGCTTGAGGACGCTGTCGTAGGGGTTGTGATAGTTGGTGAGTCGGACGCAGTGGCGATAGAGCGAGTTCGAGTTCGACGAGGTTTCCGCCATGTCCTTGGAAGAGACGTCGGCGGCGACGAAGCAGATCTGGCTGACGCTCCAGTTGGTTTTGGCGATATTGTCGCGATCGTCGGCGTCGTCGAAGGCTTCGCGGATGATGAAGCCGCCGGTGGAGTGGGCGAGTAGATGGAGATTGATGGTGCAGCCTTTTTTCACCAGCGCGGCGAAGGTGGTAATGCAGTCATCGACGAGTTGAAGAGCAATCCGGCGGGCGTCGCTTCGGTCTTCGAGGTAGTTCGCGGCGTTGCCTTTGGCGGGCCAGTCGAAACTGAGGAATTCCCCCTTGTAGCCGGCCTTGGCCAAGCCTGCTCGGATGATTCTGTGGCGCTTGATCAGGTCCCCCTGAATGACGTTGTATCCGTGGACGAAGACCACGATGTCCTCGCATTTTTGAGCGGCGGGAGTGCCCAGGACATCGGTGATGAAGACGGTCCGGTTGATCTCGTGGGAGGGCTCCGGGTTTTTCCTTTCGGGGACTTTGAGGAAACGGGTGGGACCGGGTTCGCTGGAGAACGAGCCGCCGCGGATTCCGCGAGTGGTTATGATGTAGTCGGACATTAGGGAGTCGGGGAGGACTTTGATGAATCGCACGGTGCAACCATCCGATAGAACTCCAGCAGGAATTTTTCCTGAGATCAAGGGAGTGGGTTGAGCAAAATCGGAACTGTGGTTAAGGGGAGATTATGATTAGGAAAGCTGATGGATTCCGATAGGTGGTTGATGGTGAAGAGGTGGGGAGAGTGGGCGGTGGACGGAGGAGGAAAAGGCGGAATGAAGGTTTTGGGTCTGGGAGAGAAGAGGCGGAATGAATGTCCGCGCTCCGGGCATGAGTGACGAAGATTTCGGAGACTTTTGCTTGCCGGATTCCTGTGAGACGGTTAGGAGATTCCGGCCATGAGACTTGTGCGCCCCGAGCAGTCCTGGCACATCCTGCTACCCTCCCGCGGGGAGCGGCTTTGCCTGCAGCGGCTGGCGCTGCGCTGTGGCTATCGGATCTGCGAACTTTGCTCCGAACTGGAATGCTCGGAGCGCTATCTCTACCAGGTGTTCTCGCGCGACATCGGCCTGCCACCGAAGGAGTGGATGCGGTGGGAGCGGATGGTGGTGGCGAGCAGGAAACTGGTGGGCGGAAAATCGCCGGAGGAGGTGGCGAAGGAGCTGGGATTCGCCTCGCCGAACATTTTCAGGCGGGAGTTTCTGGGGGTTTACCGGATCCCGCCGCTGGACTTCCAGCGGGAGCGGTGGGGGGAAACGGAAGGTTGAGAGTGGATCTGCGACGTTCCGGTTCTTTCCAATCAATCACTAACTCCAGCTGGTTTCCGTGGCCGTTTGTTCGGCCCCTTGTCGCGGGTTTTTGGAAAAACTCCGTTTTCGAGAGCCATGACGGCCTGGTCGCCGATGCCGGCGCGGAGGTGATTGCGAAGAAGCTCCAGAAGTTCCTCCGTCAATTCCGGCCTGGCCGCCGCGAGGTCGCTTGTCTCCGTTAGTTCGCGGGTCACGTCGAAGAGCTTGGCGGTGCGGGTGCTCCAGTCGTAGAGGAGTTTGAAGTCTCCCCTGCGGATCGCCGACTGCGGGTGCTCGATCTCGCTGGCGTGATGCCAGACGAAGCGGTCGATCGGCCGCGTCACCCTGCCGGTGCCGTGATTCAGCAGGATGGATTTCCAACTGCCGCCTTCGGTTCCTTTCGGCAGGGTGAATCCGGGGGCGGCGAAATCGAGCACAGTCGCTGTCAGATCGTAACTGATCACGGGCTCGTTGCTCCAGACGCCACCATGGATGCCGGGACCGCGGACGATGAGGGGGACCCGGATCCCGCCTTCGTGGAGGTCGTTTTTTCCACCTTGCATGACGCCGGTGCGGCCTCCGTTGTCCGAGGTGTAGATGACGAGTGTGTTGTCGGCGATGCGGAGTTCATCGAGTTTCTTCAAAATCGCGCCCACGCAGGTGTCGAGGTCTTCAGTCATCGCGGCGAGCAGGGCCCGGTCCCCGCGGCGGCCGGCTGCGGTGTCCTGATATTTCGCCAAGGTGGTGGCAAGCGCCTGGGGAACCGGGTGCACCGCGTAGTAGGAAAGCTGCAGGAAAAACGGATGGTTCTGCTGGACCTGGGTTTCCATGAACTCCATCGCGCGGCGGGTGATGCTGAATGACAGTTTCGGGTCCATCGGATCCGTCGAGTCGCCATCTTCATTCATGGTGATGCCGTCACTGACGTCGTAGCCCATCGATGCCGGCGTGTGGAACCACTGCCACTTGCCAAGGTGGGCGGCTTGATAGCCGGGGTTGGCCTTTTTGAGGTGGTTGGCGATGGATTCGCTAACGGGCGCGCTCCAGTTGCGCGCCTTTTTGTCCGGCGCGTTGAGGGTGGTGGTCGTGCGGCCCATCTGGATGGACGCGCGGGAAGCCTCGCACTTGCAGTGGGCGGCGTAGGCCTGGGAAAAGGAGACGCCTTGGGCGGCGAGGCGCTCGAG
The DNA here is from genome assembly GCA_963841745.1 of uncultured Verrucomicrobiae bacterium. Taxonomy (GTDB): domain Bacteria; phylum Verrucomicrobiota; class Verrucomicrobiia; order Verrucomicrobiales; family Akkermansiaceae; genus Luteolibacter. The sequence continues at coordinate 168,662 of CAWJDV010000003.1, forward strand.
GTTCGGCGTGTGGAAGATCCGGTTTCCGCTGGAATCGTTTCCGGAAATCATCGCCGCCGAGGTGCCGTTCCATGCCTGGTCGTCGGCGAGGATGAATATAATGTTAGGCGGCTTGGCGATTGCGCAGGTGACCCACAGCGAGCAGAGCACGATGGCGGATAGAATTTTCATGGTCGGTGTGGGGGCATTAACGGGCCGGAGCGGCCGTCACGTCGAGATCGGGCTTCGTATTCCAGCGCTTCCGCCAGCCAGGCTTTTCGATCGTCGTGCGGAAGATGACGGTGTTGTCGAGAGCGATGTCGTCGGACCAGATGAACTTCGCGCCTTGGAAATCGCCGGTAAAATAGGGAGCCTTGGGGTTCACCTGTTCGACGGTATATTCCTTGGCCCGGGCCCAGCCGCTGTCGTCGAAATCCACGGCCCACCAGTTAGACGGCAGGCTGTCCTGTTTCACTTTCGGGTTCGCCGTGTCGCCGTTGATCGGACCGTGGAAGTAGCTTTTCGCCTTCCACGTGGCGTCGGTCACGCTACCGTCGCCGAACTTCAGGATGAATCCGCCGTCGCCGATTTGAGTGCCGTATTCCATACCGTTTTCCGGATTGGCGTTGTCCTTGGCGAGCACGGCGAGTGTCATGGGATATTCTGGCAGAATGTCCACGCTCACCACATTGTGCGGCGTGAAATCGATGGGATCCACCGCAGCGAGCTTGCCGTTGATGTAGAGCATGAACCAATTGTCGGCATAGACGCTGAGTTTGATGGTATCGCTGATCGATGGTTTGATGAGACCCTCGTCGTTTCGTGGAAGCTGAGGTATCTGGACGTGACTCTGACTGTGATAGACGACATTCAACTCCGAGCTGGCGAGGATGACGCCCTGTATGGCGGCAAGCAGGATCTCGCGGTTCACGCCGGATGGCGGCAGCGTGATTTTCGCCGGAGCGGATAGAGCGTAGAGCGTAAACGTGTAAGTCTTCGCGTCCGGTCCCTTCGAATGCGGTGGTTCATAGCCGACCTTGCCCTTGAATCCGGTTCCCACCTTGCCGATACCCTGCACGTTTTTCGGCAGGCTCGTGACGTTTGCAGGGATATCATAGAGCGTCCAATACCATTTCGCGACGCCTTCGGGATCGAGATGATGCATGACGAGCGCATAGCTCTTGGTCCCGGCTGGCGCACCGCTCCAGTCGAGCGGCAGCGTCGCGCCGCTGCCATCACCGGTGAATTCCTCTGGTAACAAACCGCCATCCGCGACCACAGGACTGTGAAGCACCAGCGTGCTGTGGGTGGCTTTTAAAGGCGGCCGCTTCTCGCGCAGACCTTTTCCATTTGCCCGACCACCGCCGACACGCGCGGAGTATATCTCCCGGGTCGTGCCATCGCGGCCGTTGTCGAATACGAACGGATAGGTTCCGTCCGGATGGATGCTGTAGGAAATCGAGCGCTTGTCGCCACTCACCGTGTAGTCGAGCTTGTAGCTGTTTATTCCGTTGCTGGCGAACGCGGTGATTTCCGCTCCGCGCAGCGGCGGCAGCGCCTCGCGCACGCCCTGTGCCCGTGGTTGCGGATCGACCTGACCCTCGCGCTCCACGACCTCGCCATGGAACGCGCTTTGCACATAAGGCCGCCGTGTCGCGGCATGATAGTGATAGCCGAGAGCAGGAGTCTCATGGCCGTGACACTTGTCCAACTTGCCGGCCGGCGATCCATCCGGCTCGGTGAGTCCGTAAACCGGATAGCCATCCAGCGCCCAGGCGACGGGCTTGCCCTTGCCGATGCTCCGCTCCAAGTGCAACGGCGCGATGTGATAGTGATAGTCGTCCGCACGCCCGCAGTGGCCGCCCCATTGGTCGAGCTCGCCGATTTCATGGGAAACCTCGCCGCGGTTGTTCTGTGGATTGAAAATCGGGATCCCGTTCGCCGCGAGGGCGATGGCACCGCGCAGGAAATTCCCTTCGATCGCCCGCGGCTCCTTGGCCGGCACCGGGTGCAGCGGGATGCGCCAGGCGTTGTCGCCGGTGTAGGCCTGCGGCAGCGGCACTTGCTGCTGCCACGACGTGATTCCCACCATCATGCCGTGGGTCGGCAGGCCATTGCTTTCCACATAGAGGAATTTATCGTCCCACCGCAGTTTCACCTGCGGCGCGAAGACCTCGAAGGCAGCCGTTTGCGCCGGACGATCCGCCGCGAGGGCCGGATGGGAAATCAATAACAGCCCGATGAGTGCTTTCATCCGGTAAACCTACCTGACGCGGGATTAACGCTTCATGAATGGATCCTCGTTTCCGTGAAATTTTTCCGCCGCCCATTCATCCCCGCTTCATGCTCCACCTGCCACGCTGCCCATTTCAAATGACTGGCAATGCCCCTGCGGAACGCTACACCTCCTGAACCCATGAGACTCCTCGTAGTGGAAGACGAACCCGACCTGCTCGCCGGGCTGGCACGCGCGCTGCGCAAACAAGGCTACGCCGTGGACACCGCCGCCGACGGCGAGGACGGACTCCACAAGGCGCTCACCACCGACTTCGACGCCATCGTGCTCGACGTCATGCTGCCGCTCATCGACGGCTGGGAAATCCTCGCCCGGCTGCGCGAAATCAAATCCACGCCCGTGCTCATGCTCACCGCCCGCGACAGCAGTGCCGACCGCGTGCGCGGGCTCGATGGCGGGGCCGACGACTATCTGGTCAAGCCCTTCGACATCCCCGAGCTGTTCGCCCGGCTGCGTGCCATCATCCGCCGCGGGGCTAACAAATACCGCGCCACGCTCGATCTCGGCGAGGTCCACATCGACACCGCCGCCCGCAACGTCACCCGCGGCGGCGTGCCGGTCACGCTCACCGCCCGCGAATATGTCATGCTCGAATACCTCGCGCTGCACCGCGGCGAGGTCGTCACCCGCACCGATCTTTACGAGCACCTCTTCGACGAAAATGAAGCGACGCTCTCCAACATCCTCGACGTCCACGTCTTCAATCTCCGCAAGAAGCTCGGGCAGGAATTCATCACCACCCGCCGCGGCCACGGCTACTGCATCGAATGAAGTTCTTCCAATCCATCCGCTGGCGGTTGCAACTCTGGTATGGCGTGCTGCTCGCCCTGCTGCTCGGCGGGTTCGGTTTCACCGCCTATCAGCTCGAAAGCGCGCGACAGCTCCGCCGGATCGATGAGGCGCTTCAACAGCGCCTGCCGATCCTCGTCAAATCGCAGCGGCCGTCCCGCGCCAACCGCGAGATCCGCGAATTCTCGCTCTCGCCCAAGGACGCCGCGCTGTTCGACCAGGAAGGTGAGGGCGCGTTTTACTATGTCGTCTGGCTGCGCCACGGCGAACCGGTCACCCGTTCCGCTACCGCCCCGGCGGAGGTGCCGCAACCCAAGGCCGGAGATATTCCTAACCGGCTGCGGGGAGATCTTCGGGAAACCTTCCTCTTTCCCGGACCGGGCGACTGCGTGCTCGTCGGCCGCTCGGTGAGCCGCGACCTCGCCGACCTCCGCCAACTCGCGTGGTGGCTAGGCGGAGTCGGCGCGGCGGTGCTGCTGCTGGGTCTGGCGGGCGGAGCCTGGCTTGTTAGGCGGGCGCTCCGTCCGATCGGCGAAATCACTTCCGCCGCGGAAAAAATCTCCAGCGGCGACCTCACCCGGCGCATCGACACCGCGGACTCCGGCAGCGAGCTCGGCCAACTCGCCGGAGTCCTGAACGCCACCTTTGCCCGGCTCGACGCCGCCTTCACCCGCCAGGCCCGGTTCACGGCGGATGCCGCGCATGAGCTCCGCACACCGCTTGCCGTAATGCTCACCCATCTGCAAAACGGCCTGGCCAGCGACGACCTAACCGACGAGCAGCGCGAGGCCTTCGAAGCCAGCCAACGCGCCGCCCAGCGCATGCGGCGGCTCACCGAATCCTTGCTCACGCTCGCCCGGCTCGATTCCGACACCGCCACCCGCGCCCCGTGCGATCTCGCCCGACTCGTCCATGAGGTCGCCGGGCAGTTGCGGCCCCTCGCCAAGGAACAGGGCATCAGCATTGAAACGGACCTCAGCCCTGTTAGCGGCTCGGGAAACGCGGAGCAACTTGGACAAGTCATCACCAATCTCGTCAGCAATGCGATTTCCTACAACCGATCCGGCGGTCGCGTGCATGTGAAAACCGCGTCCGGGCCCGGCACCGCCATCCTCACCGTGTCCGACACCGGCCAAGGCATTTCGCCGGACGACCTTCCGCACGTTTTCGAGCGGTTTTTCCGCGCCGACAAGGTCCGTTCCGGCAGCGTGGGCCGCAGTGGTCTCGGGCTGGCGATCACCCGCGCCATCGTCGAAGCGCACGGCGGCACGATCACCGCGACCAGCCAGCCGGACCAAGGTAGTGTCTTCACCGTGCGACTGCCGCTGGGTGAGAATGTTTGAGGCGTGGAAGTTTCTCCCCGGCGGATTGTTGTGGGCGTGTGGACGCGATCCGAATCCGTGGGGCACGGCAGCATAACCTGAAGAACATCGACGTGGACATCCCGCGGGGGAAACTCGTGGTGATCGCGGGGCCGGGCGGATCGGGGAAATCGTCGCTGGCATTTCACACGCTGTATGCCGAGGGGCCCACACCCGACCGACCGGGTGGTTCTTCCGTAGCCATTCAATCCTACGCCGATCGCGTCCCTGGATTTACTCCACTCATTCCATGACTGTCCCTTTGGCAGCCTCAAAGCAGCGAAGTGTCTGAAGGTGGGTCATATACACATACGCATCACCGGCCCGCCCGGCCTTGACAAACGTCCGGGCGCTTGGGCGGAACCACGTGTGGCAGGCCGCGTCGCCCGCCGCATCATACTCCTCCGTCTCCACAATCCGACCCACACAGCCATGCCACACGAAATGGCAGCCGATCAGTCCGCGCGCACAAGTCACCGGATCCTGCTCGAAAAAGTTCTCCCGGATTCTTTCCATTTTCCCATCCCTTCGCCAGTCCCCCCCGCTCCGCAAGTGGGAAATCCGTGCTTCAGGAGGCACATCACTCCTGGGGCACTAGCGGATGCCTTTAAGGATTGGAAACTCAAGGAAGGGCGAAACGTGTTCGCCCATGTCCATGGAAAGCCAATGCGAGGTGGCAAGCCGCGATTCATTGTCATCTCATGGACTAGGCGGACACGTTCCGCCTCTCCTTGTCGGGAATCGCATCCGGCCCGCGAGGTGCGAGGATGATGGGATGATGGGATGACCATGGAACGAAGGAGAGTGGAATGTTTGGATCGCAAGTGATGCTTTAATCGGCGAAGGCTGACTCTATTCACTCCGGTTCTGATGACCACAACCCAGAGCAGCAACCACCATCCCGACCGGCGTCAAACGGCACCTGCCGCCCACCCCGAAAGCCCTCCCTTTAATGGGTAATTTTAATTGTCGTGGCACACCTTGCCCCCGGCTCCCAGCGATTGCCGCAAACCCAACTGAGCGTGGATCTTTCCGATGGCCTAGCTCACCTTGTGTTGACTGAGAATTTGAGTGCGGCAGACTTCCAGTATCTCATCGGCCAACGGAGATTCGTCCGGGCAGGCTCGCGACAGAACGAGTGCGCCTACGACATGCGCAAGCGTATCGATTCGTTTGGTTCGTGCGGCCCGTTTTGCGCTTTTACTCAGGCCACCTTCTGCACTCGCGAGGGTTGCCAGCTGATTTTCAATACCGTCGGCAAATGCCTTCTTGATAGCCGCTGGCTGACGCGCGGCGTCCCCAGAGAGGGCCGCTAGTGTGCAACCGGTGCCGAGCGCATCCCGATGGGGGCGGGACAGGTATTCCCCGACATACTGGGCTGCATCGACGCCCGCGAGATAGGCCACTGCCTGGGTAAAACTGAGTGCCGCCGCTTCTGCCATCAGGTCTGCCTTGGACGCAAAGTGCTTGTAGAATCCTCCGTGAGTAAACCCGGCTGCTGCCATCAAGTCGGCCACGCTCACGCCGTCGTAGCCCCGTTCGCGGAAGAGTGTTGAGGCGACCTCTACGATGTGCGCCCGGTTCTGGAGAACTTGTGATTTGGATACCTTCATTTGTTTAAAATTTCCTGCCCCAATTTGTGCCCGGAAAAATAAAGATGTCAAACAACATCTAAAATATTGACGTTTAGATTACGTCCGTCATCTTTACGCCCGTCAGCCCGCTACTTGGGCGGCGAGCAAACTATCAACTCACAGAACAAATGAACCGTAACTCAGTCAGCACTGGCAAAATCACCCTCGTCACTGGAGCCTCATCAGGCATCGGCCGCCAAATCGCCCGGCACCTCGCACAGCGTGGTGCACGCGTCTTCGGCACCGCCCGCAATCCTCAGACCGCGCAACCCATTCCTGGCGTCGAATTTGTCCGCATGGACGTGACGGACGACGCCAGCGTCAGCGAGGCACTTCGTGAGATCGCTCAAAAGGCCGGCCCTGTTGAGGTGCTGGTAAACAACGCCGGTTACGGACTCACCGGAGCCTTGGAAGAAACATCTCTTCAGGAGGCACGAGACCAGTTTGAAACCAACTTCTTCGGGGTGGTGCGGGTAATCAATGCCGTGCTGGGCGGCATGAGGCAAGCCGGCTACGGGCGAATCATCAACATCAGCTCAGTGGTCGGTTTTATGCCCGCTCCATTCATGGGTATGTATACGGCGAGCAAGCACGCACTCGAAGGATATACGGAGACCTTGGATCATGAGATCAGGCAGTTCGGTCTTCGCGCCGCGCTGGTCCAGCCCTCCTACACCAAGAGCAACATCAACCAGAACGAGAAAGCCGCGCAAAGCCACCTCGACGTCTATGCGGTACAAAGGAAGCGGATGCACGAGGTCGTCTCGCAAGGCGTCAAAAATGGAGATGAACCGCAGGTCGTTGCTGAAGCTGTTTGGCACGCAGCGACAGCGAAATCACCCCGGCTTCGCTATGCGGTCGGCAAGGGTGCCCTCTTGAGCCGGTTGCGCCGTTTTGCTCCCATCGCCTTCTTCGACTGGGCGATCCGCAAAGAATCCAAGTTGGCTTAACTCCACAAACCTCACCCTACACATCAACGCACCCTAACAATATCCAGGAAACTCCATGAAAGCACTTATCGTCAAGAAATACGGCAAATCCGACGCGCTTCACTTTGCCGATGTTCCGCGCCCCTCGCTGAAACCCGATGAAATCCTCGTCCGTGTTCACGCCGTCGGCTTGAATCCGATCGACGCCATGATTCCGAAAGGAACCTTCAAGCCGATCCTCCGGTTCCAACTGCCGGCCACGCTGGGCAGCGATCTGGCGGGTGTGGTGGTTGAAACGGGAAGTAATGTGACTCGCTTCAAAATCGGAGATGCGGTTTTCGCAAGCATCTTCGACCTCGGCACCGGTTCTCTCGCTGATTTCGCCGTCGTGCCCGAGAGCGCTGCGGCGCTGAAACCATCGAACTTGGACTTTGTTCAGGCGGCTTCGATCCCGATGGTTGGATTGACGGCGTGGCAAGCCTTCAAGGAACGTGCTCACGTCCAGCCAGGTCAAAAAGTGTTTATTCCGGCAGGCTCCGGCGGCATCGGCACCTTCGCGATCCAGCTCGCGAAGCACCTCGGCGCAAAAGTAGGGACGACGACAAGCACGGGCAACGTGGAGCTGGTGCGCAGCCTCGGAGCGGATGAGATCGTCGATTACAAGAAGCAGGAATTCGAAACGGTGCTGCGAGACTACGATGTGGTGCTCGGCACGGTGAGGGGCGATGCCATTGAGAAAGCTCTTGGAATTTTGAAGCCCAACACCAACGTTGTCTCACTCGTGGGCCCGCCGGATGCAGCATTTGCCCGAGGTCGAGGCATGAACTTCCTGATGAAGTTCGTGTTCGGATTGCTGAGCCGAAAGATCATCAACAAGTCCCGGAGAAGCGGCATCGAGTATTCATTTCTCTTCGTCCATCCCGACGGCGGACAGCTTGCACAGATCGCAGCCCTGATTGAAGGCGGACATATCCGCCCTGTCATCGACAAAGTGTTTCCATTCGAGCAATCGAAAGAAGCGCTGGCCTATCTGGAACAAGGCAGAGCCAAAGGGAAAGTCGTTGTGCAAATCAAGTAACCTCCACCATTTGCACCGAAAGAAAGCGATGATAAGGAGCACCCAAGTTTTGGTATTCCTATGCAGTGTCCCGCTCCTGCTGCTGGGTATCAAATCCATGTTCTTTCCCGAAGGCACATACGAATTGTTTGAAGTCACTCCCACGGGAACCTATGGTTTCAATACGATTCGCGCCAGCTTGGGCGGTCTGTTTTTGACTGGAGCCTCGCTGATGCTGGCGGGGCTCTGGACAAAGGACCGGACCTGGTATCATGCCGCACTCCTGATGGTTTCCATCGTCTTCGCAGGCCGAATCTTCAGCCTCTGCACGGATGGCTGGACCAATGTAGCGATCCCTGCGCTGGTCATCGAATTGTTTATCATCGGGGTCTTGGTGGTGGCATCAAAATACGAAGATTCATCGAAGAATCGAACCCTGCAGCGATTCAAGATCCATGGAGGACGCGAGCGCGAAGAAGGTCGCGCCGCAACGCCGTGGTGGAGGTGGTGGGAAATCAAATGCGGTCAGAGTGATCGGATTCACGTTCATGGCGTTCCTCATTCCAACGTTTTCCATTCCGGCTTACGGAATCAGGCGTTGGTCAAAGGCAAAGACCTCCGGCTTGCCGAAGGTGATGGATTTGAAATCCGGGTGGGTGGTGTTGAGCAGGTAATGGGTCTCGCCGGGGATGATGGCGCTGGGGAGTTCGAGGATGGCGGAGCGGGCTGATTTCACCCAGGCATCGCCGAGGCGTTTGGTGGAGGGTGGCGGTGGTTCTTCGCGCCAATCGGCAGGGAGGCTGGCGAGCGGGATTTTTCGCGCAGGCGGGCTTCCGATGCGCCCAAGACCGCCTGAAGGCGGGACTACTTACGAAGAGGCTTGGAAGTTTGTGCGTGGCGGATTGAGGTGGGCGTGTGGACGCGATCCGAATCCGTGGCGCACGGCAGCACAACCTGAAGAACATCGACGTGGATATCCCGCGGGGGAAACTCGTCGTGATCACGGGGCCGAGCGGATCGGGGAAATCGTCGCTGGCGTTTCACACGCTGTATGCCGAGGGGCAGCGGCGCTATGTGGAATCGCTGTCGGTGTATGCGCGGCAGTTTCTGGACCAGTTGGAGAAACCGGATGTGGATTCGATCGAGGGGCTGAGCCCGGCGATCGCGATCGAGCAGCGGGGCGGCGGGCTGAACCCGCGCTCGACGGTGGCGACGGCGACGGAGATCCACGACTACCTGCGGGTGCTGTGGGCGGCGGCGGGGGTGCCGCACGATCCGGAGACGGGCGAGCGGCTGCAGCGGATGAGCGCGGCGGACATCGTGAACGCGCTGGCGGCGATGGCGGAGGGGACGAAGGTGATGTTGCTGGCACCGGTGCCGAAGGAGGAGCTGGGCGAGCCGGCGCGTTTGTTGGGCGATTTGCAGCGGCAGGGATACATCCGGGTGCGGGTGGATGGGGAGGTTTTGGAAATCGAGGAGGCGGCGGCGAATCGTGGCCGGAGTCTCCGCCGGCGGTGGAGATCGTGGTGGACCGGTTCGTGATCCGGCCGGGGGTGGAATCGCGGATGGCGGACTCGGTGGAAACGGCGCTGCGGCTGTGCGGGGCGGAGGCGCGGGCGGCGGTGCAGGAACCGGGTGCGGATGCGTGGCGGGATCTGGCGTTCCAGACGTCTTATCGGAATCCGCGGACGGGTTTCGTGGTCGGGGAGCTTTCGCCGAAGCATTTTTCCTTCAACTCGCACCTCGGGGCCTGCGAGGCGTGCGAGGGGCTGGGCACGGAGATGTTTTGCGATCCGGCATTGCTAGGAGACGGGCGAGGATGCGGAGAAGACGCTTGCAAGCGATACCGCGAGGCGAAGTCGGAGATCACGCGGCGGAAGCTGGCGAAGTTCATGGCGCACCGGCCGTGCGGGGTTTGTGGCGGGAAGCGGCTGAAGCCGGAGTGGCTGGCGGTGAAAATTCGAGAGGCGGGAACACGCATGAACCGCTGAACATCGAAGCGAAATCCGAATCATCCGGCGACGTCGCGGGGATGGCGATCGTCTTCGTCTGCCGCTGCGACTCAAGCCGACTCTCAGCGCTCGAAGGCAGGCGAGTGGCTGGGAATTCAGGATTTCTGCGCGCTTGAGCGTGGCGGAGGCGATGCGGTGGATCGAGGGATTTCAGCTGGATCCGGCGAAGGCGGAGGTTTGCAAACGACTGGCGAGCGATGTGCGGACGCGGCTGGCGTTTCTCGAGGAGGTGGGGCTGGATTATCTGACGCTGCAACGGACGAGCGGCACGCTTTCCGGCGGCGAGGCGCAGCGGATCCGGCTGGCCACGCAGCTGGGCGCGGGGCTTTCCGGCGTGATCTACGTGCTGGATGAACCGAGCATCGGCCTGCACGCGGCGGACACGGCGCGGTTGATCGGCGCGCTGACCCGGTTGCGGGATTTGGGAAATACGGTGGTGGTGGTGGAGCACGACGAGGAAATCATCCGGGCGGCGGATTGGTTGATCGACATCGGCCCGGGCGCGGGCGCGGCGGGTGGGGAGGTGCTGGCGGCGGGGGTGCCGGGGGAGATTGATTCGCCGACGGGGGAGTGGTTGCGGGGGAGAAGCCAGAGGCAACGAATCCAGATCCGAGACGGACGAAGCAGCGGCGAGCTGGTGATCCGCGGCGCGCGGGAGCACAATTTGCAGAATCTCGATGTGGCGATTCCGTTAGGGCGGCTGGTTTGCCTGAGCGGGCCGAGCGGCAGCGGGAAATCGACGCTGGCGGACGACATTCTGCGGCGGGCGCTGGCGCGGCATTTCCATGGCTCGGGCGAGGCTCCGGGAAAACATGACGGGATCGAAGGGCTGGAGCTGATCGAAAAATGCGTGGTCGCCGACCAGTCGCCGATCGGCCGCAGCCCGCGGTCGAATCCGGCGACGTTCACCGGGGCGTTCGATCTGATCCGCGATCTTTTCACCAAGCTGCATCTATCCAAACAACGCGGCTACGGGCCGGGGCGCTTCAGTTTCAACGCGGCGGGCGGGCGCTGCGAGCGCTGCCAGGGCAACGGCCGCCTGAAGATCGAGATGCACTTCCTGCCGGACGCCTGGGTGCCGTGCCCGGCCTGCAGCGGACGGCGCTTCAACCGCGAGACGCTGGAGGTGACTTACAAGGGGAAATCCATCGCCGAGGTGCTCGGCGCTTCACGTGAGCGAGGCGCTGGCGTTTTTCCGACCGATTCCGAAAATCCACCAGATTTTCGACATCGCTGGAGGAACTCGGACTCGGCTATCTGAAGCTCGGCCAGGCCGGCGAACACGCTTTCCGGCGGCGAGGCGCAGCGGCTCAAGCTCGCGGTCGAACTTGGCGACCCCAGGCACCGCACACGCTCTATCTCTTCGACGAGCCGACCACCGGCCTGCATTTCGGCGATGTCGAGAGGCTGCTGGAAGCGTTTCTCCGCCTGCGCGACGCCGGGCACAGCGTGCTGGTCGTGGAGCATCATCTGGACGTGATCGCCGCGTCGGACTGGGTGATCGAGCTCGGGCCCGGCGGCGGAATCCATGGCGGACTCCTTGTCGCGGAAGGTCCTCCGGCATTGATCCGAAAGAACAAAAAGTCACCCACCGGTCAGGCACTGGCACGGAGGGAGTGAGATTTTAGCGAAATTCCGGTGGACAATTCACCCTCCTGACATTACCCAATCCCTCTCTTGACGGGGCACTCGCCTCTGAAGAACCCAGGCAGTGTAGCTCAGCGGTAGAGCAGAGGACTCATAAGCCTTTGGTCGGCGGTTCAAATCCGCCCCCTGCCACGGTTCGTTTTCCAAGAAATGCCGCGATGCGGTTGACACCATCGCGGGTGAGACCCCGAAATCGCGCGGTTGCTTGATTCTCAATCGTATCCAATGATGCCTGGCACCATGGGGAGATCTCAGTTTTTGTCAATCATACGCATTCGCGTAGGAATCTAAAACCTTGAAACTTTCACCGATTGTGATTTCTTACCTTTTGTGAGAGCTTTTTCCATATCACTGACAACCTGTCTTGCAGTGGTGTTCTCGTGCCTTTTATGGATCGGCGGGATTTCGTGGATTGCCGTCGCACTTCTCGGTTTTTCCACGGTGGCGGGCTGGATGATTGCAGGCACTCTGGGGACTCTCGCCATCGCCGCGATCGGGGTTTTGATCTACGAGGTGCGGCATGCCATCGATCTCCCGGATGAGGTCGATCTGGAAAGGATGGACAGCTACACGGAGGATCCGTTTTCGGACGTCCATCCGATTTCGCCCAAGTTACGGGCGAGACACGCTTCACCGGTTCATCTGCGACACTGATCCGCCCGACGGGCGGGATGGGTCGCAGCCGATGTGGCGGGCACGCGCATGAAAATGCCATTGCGGCGTCTTGGGAGGTCAGGTAGGGTGCTTGGTGAAATAAGAAGCTCCATCAGCCATGAACACCATCCAACCTGAATCCCCATCGTTGCTTGAGGAAAAAATCCTGGAGGTCGAAGCCAAGCTTGAAAAACTTGATTCCGAGGTCGCAGAGATTGGCCAACCGGCCGCGCAAGAACTCAAGCGCCGCCTCGAAATCCTGAAAATCGAAGGCAGGGCGCTCGCCCGAAATTTCGAGGAATCCAGAAACCGCGGGGAGCCCGACTCCGTCCGACTTGAAAAAATCGAGGCTCTTCTTCGCCACATCGAGGACGAAGAGTTCTCCGTCGAACATGACGCGGATTTCCTGCATCAGGCGGCCCCTTCTTCGGTGACTGTCGCAGTAGAGACGGGTGCCCACATCGCGGATGCGGTCCGGTCCGGGTTCAGGCGCGTCATCGGAAACCATCACCCGCTGGGGGAATCCGTTTTCGTGAACCATACCCGCGCGAATCTGGAATCGGAGTTCGGATTGGAGGAATCACCCGCGGAGGAGTCCAAAACTCCCTGAGAACCCCGGTTTCAGAGCCCCCACGCTCCGGCTTGGGTTCGTTTTGCCGTGCTTTCCAGCTCCTTGAGTCGCGCCTTGTGCTTGGTGGAAGAGGTTCCGTCCGGCAAGTCGGCTCCTTTGGTGTGGATGCGGGCAAATCCCTTTTCCACGAGAATTTCGTGCAACCAGCGGGATTTGCCATCGGGTCTCACTTCGACGAAGGCGTGGAAGCGGTTGTCGTTGAACGGGCTATCCCAGCGCGTGTGGAGGTCAAACGGGCGGCTGGCGAGAAGGCCCAAAGCGAGCGCCTTGGCCTTTTTCCCGATTTCCACCGCCTGTTCCGGGGTGATGCCGCCGAGATCCGCCGCTTGTTCGCGGATGCGCCGGTGGTTCGTGTCGCCACCAGCATAGCTCTTGAAGGCGCTTTCCGGGGTGTCCACGAAGTAGAGCCGGAACTCGACTTTTCTCCCGTCGGGCAGCTTTACCATGAAGCTGTCGCCGTCGTTGTTGCGGGCTTCCACGAGCGTGCAGTTTCGGTAAATCTCGTAGGCTCCGTTCCTCCCGGGTGGTTTCGCAGGCTCCTTGGCGGCTGGATGGGAACGTGGTGCCGGTCGTTCCGCGGGAGCTGGCGCTTGGGACTGGTTATAAGCCCAGAGGCCGACGGCGGCGACGATCAGCAGCACCGTGAACCAGGAGTTCTTCGGTTTGGACTTGGCGATCATCTCAGAGTCCCGAGAAGCCTTCGTAGGGTTGGTAGGTTCCTGTCGGCAGGGCGACCGCCCGCCATTCGCGGTTGAGCTGCCGGTGTTTGTTGATGAAGGCGGTGGGATCCGCCCAGTTCACCAGATCGGCCGGCACGCCGTTGCGGGCCATGCCAATGCTCAGATTGTGGCGGATTTCGAAATGCAGGTGCGCCGGATACATGCCGAAATTGGTCCCGATGGTGCCGATCAGCTGGCCGCGTTTGATGCGTTGGCCGGTTTTCACCATGATCTCGTTGAGGTGGCCGTTGAGGGTGTCGATGTATTTCACCTGACCTGAAGTGGGGTCCCGGTAGGCGTGACGGGTGATGACGACATTTCCCCAACCGGTGCGCACGTTGTGGGCGAACGTGACGATCCCGTCGGCGATGGCATAAACCGGGTCGCCCAGATCGCTGTCACCTCCAGCGCGGCCGTTCCAGTCCTCGCCGTAGTGGCGGGGTTCCCGTAGACGCAGACCGCGAGCCTTGTAGTAGCCTTCCGCATTCGGCTTGCCGACGGGGAAGTCGAATCCATCGGCCAGGTTGATTTTGGACTCCTGGGCACCGACCGACGGGCACATCAGGAAAACCCCGGCGAGCAGTGCGCCGATTTTCCGGAAAATTTTGCCACGCACGGTCATCGGCCGAGAGTCCACTCCCGGAATTGCCCTGCCGCAAGCGCAAAAAAAGCGGCGGGACCGTGAGGTGCCGCCGCTTTGGAGATTCAGGAGTGGTTCCGGATCAATGCTGTTCGTCGATCTTGAGCGGACGGTAACCGCCGATGGACTTGAAGTAGATCAGCAGGAGCAGGAAGATCACCGCCATCGTGGCCGGGATGTAGGCATCCGCCTTGAGGGTCTTGCGGTCGCCGATGATGCTGGCCTCCGAGAGGGATTTCTGGTCGGGAGTCTTCTCCTTGGCGGTTTGGGCTTCGGAGAGCTTGGTGCCATCGAGACCGGTCACCGGATCCAGGAAGAGGAAACTGCCAGGCTTCGCCGCCTTGTTCGCTTCGTAGAGCGTCGGGTTGGTCGCTTGAAGGTGCTCCACGGTGAAGCGGTCTTTGGCGTAGCCGAGTCCCGGACCACCGAGCAGGCCGGCGGACATCATGCCGATGCCGCCCATGATCGACATGGCGATGGCACCGGTGCGCGGGAAACGGTCACCCACGACCGCCAGCATGGTCGGCCAGAAGAAGGTCTTGCCGAGGGCGTAAACGGAGAGGGCGAGCATGGCCCCGATGAAGGTGGTGATGCCACTGACGAGGTTGAGGCCGATGACTGCCAGAATCGAGCAAATCAGCAGGAGGCCGATCGGCGAGATTTTCAGTTTGCTTTCGATAAAGTGGGCCGAGAAGCGCAGGGCGAACATCAGCAACGAAGTGAAGACGAAGAGGATCTTACCTTGCTCGGGAGTGAGGATGTTGCCGGTGATATTCTGAATCCAGCCGTCCGTGCCGAGCTCGACCGCGCCGACGAGGGCGTGGGCGATGAAGAGGACGAAGAGCAGGACCGAACCGATCGAAAACTTGGTCAGCACGCCGACGATGACGATCAGAATGGCACCGATGCCCCACGCCGCGGCATTCGGCAGCTTCAAGGCGTCCTGGAAGAACAGGACCAGCAGGTAGCAGGCAACCGCCGAACCGAGGATGCCGACTTCTTTGAGCATGTCGCCCACTTTGAGTCCTTTCGCAGCCGCTTCGGATTTCGGGAAGGATTGGCCGAGGAAGGCGAAGCCGTAGAGCAGGGTGGGAATCAGGAACAGGCCGAGCTGGACCTTCCAGCTGACACCGCCTTCACCACCGAGGGTCCAGCCGATCAGGCCGCCGACGACCAGGCCGGCAGGCCACGAGGCGTGCAGGATGTTGAGGTAATGCGTGCGGTTTTTCGGGAAAAGAGTGGCGACGAGGGGGTTCGCGACGGCTTCCAAGGTGCCGTTAGCCAGGGCGAATACGAAAGTGCCCCAGTAGAGGAACAGATAGGCGGTTTCCTGCGGCTGCCCTTTGTTGGCGGCGAAAGTAATGACCGCGGAAAGCACGTGGAACAGGAACGCGGCGAAAACCAGTTTTCCGTAACCGATCTTATCCACCACCACGCCGCCGATGATGATGCCGAAACAGAATCCGGTGAACCCGGCACCGCCGATGGCACCCAGCTGCGCGCCGGTGAATCCGAAGTCGGCCGCCCAGTTCGCCAGGATGCCGCCGCGGACACCGAAGCCGATCCCGGCAGCTAGAATGGCTAGAAATCCGGCCCAGAGGAGCCGTTTGGCATTAGGTACTGTGGATGCGTCTGTGTTGGTCATGGGGTTTGTGTCTGCGGGGATTACCGGTTCTGGCAGTGGATGGCAAGCAAGGATCTGGGGGGATCCGCGGATCCTCATCAAGCCTCCCCCGGGTGAGGGGGAAACCGCTCCCTGCTACCTGATTTTCCTCCGCCTGCTTTCAAATCCGCGCAGAAATCCCGTCAAAGATCGCAATCCTGATGGGAACCCCCGACCTGTTCCGTCGAAAACACAACGCATCTCTCCAGCACCGCATCCCCACCCACCCGGCCGCCAGGCCAGATGACCGAGTCGCGAACGACCGCCCCCGCTTCAATAACCGCCCCGGGCCCGACGACGGATCGCACGATGGTCGCGCCCTCCACCACCGCCTGCGGGTGGATTGCCGGGCCGAGATCGAGCTCGCGGTGGGCTTGCAGATAGAATTCGCGGTCGCCGAGGTCGAGCCAGACACCTTCATCGAGCACGACAGCACCGAGCTGGCCGATCTCCGCGAGTTCGAGAAACGCCGGGATCACCGAAATTTTCTTCCCCGCCGGAATCCGATCGAGAAATCCGGGGCTCACGCAGTAGATCCCGCTGAAAACGTGGGTCCCCTCGACACGCCCCAACAGTTTCCGAATGTCGGTGACGCGGGCACCGGATGGATCGAGCGCGATGTGTTTGGCAACGCCCTCCGACCGCAGGGCCAGCGTCACCGGCAAGCCGGACGCCTCATGCGCGGCGATGAGTTTTTCCAATGGCAGCGTCGAGAAAATATCGCCGTTGTGGACGAGCAGCGGTTCATCACCCATCCACGGCTCGATGTTTTTCAGCCCGCCGCCGGTTTCCAACAGGACAGGCTCGTGGAACAAAGTCATGTCGTACGCCGGATTGAAATCGTCCCACGCCTCGGGGAGATGGTGGGTATTCACCGCGAACCGTTCGATGCCGGCGCGCGCGCAAGCCTCCATCGCCCACTCGGCGAGCGGTCGATGAAACAACGGCACCAGCGGCTTCGGCAGACGGTCGGTCAGCGGCCGCAGGCGGTTGCCGAGACCGGCACCGAGGATGAAGGCGTTTTTCACGCGGCGTGCTTGGCCGGTGGGGCGGAGGAATTCAAGCCGCAACCGTAGTCCAGGACTTCAGTCCGTGCTTCCCGCCAGCGCCCGCTCCGCCGGAAAAACGGACTGACGTCCTCGACTCCTTTGATTCACCGACTGGACAAGCGGGGCTTCCGGCGCGAAACACAAGCACCGCAGCATGGAACTGGAAATGCCCCACCGCTCGCCGTTGTGCGACTCCCACCGTGAAGAGGTGGCGAGTCTGCTCACCCATGCGGCGGGAGTGGTTTTCAGCATCGCCGCGCTGGTGACGATGCTGGTGCTCTCGCACGGCGAGCCGCTGAAGGTCGTCTCGGCCGTGGTTTTCGGCACTTCGCTGATCCTGCTCTATCTGTCATCCACGCTCTATCATTTTTTCACCTCCGCGCGGTGGAAGGCTCATTTCCAATCGCTCGACCACGCCTGCATCTATCTGCTCATCGCCGGATCCTACACGCCCATCACCCTCATCACCCTGCGTGGTCCGACCGGTTGGTGGTTGTTCGGGACAGTCTGGGCGATGGCGATCGCCGGCGTCCTCGTCAAAACGCTCCGCAAGGGAAAAAAAGACCATTGGATCTCCACCGCGCTCTATCTGGCGATGGGCTGGTTGATCCTCTTCGCCTTCGGCCCGCTGGTCCGCAACCTGCCGATGGCCGGCGTGTGGTGGCTGGTCGCCGGTGGATTCACCTATTCCTTCGGCATTGTCTTCTACGCGTGGCACCGGCTGCCGTTCAATCACGCCATCTGGCACCTCTTCGTACTCGGCGGCAGCGTCTGCCATGTCATCGCGGTTTGTGGGTGGGTGCTCGCTTAAAAAATGGGCCAACTCCCATTCAAGCGAAGACCTCCCTCACGGCGGTCCCTTTGCCATCCTCAGTCGCGTAGAACGGGCGCTGTTCGATTTCATACATCATCTTCGGGCTGACACCCATGGCGGTGAAAATCGTAGCGTGCAGATCGCGAGATCGACACCGGTTGGGTCGTGGTGATCAGCGGGCGTTCGTCCGCCGTCGCCCCGTGCAGGAAACCGCGCTTCATCCCGCCGCCGAACATCACCACCGACGAGCCGCCGGTGAAATGGCGGTGCAGACCGTAGTGTTTCGGCTCCAACAGCACGTCCGACTTCGCGGTGGATTGATCCTTCGCCTTCGAGCCCGGAACACCTTCGATCATCGCATCGCGGCTGAACTCGGAGGCGATGATGACCAGCGTGCGGTCGAGCAGATTTCGCTCTTCCAGATCAAGGATCAAGCGCGCGATCGGCGAGTCGATTTCGCGGTGCATCCGCTCGACCACCTCGTGTCCGTTCGCGTGGGTGTCCCAATTCAGGAACGGCACGTATTCGGTCGTCACCTCGACGAAACGTGCTCCGCTCTCCACGAGTTTCCGGGCTAGCAGGCAGCCCTGGCCGAAATGGGTTTTACCATAAGCGTCGCGGACTTCCTGGGATTCCAGGCCGAGATCGAAGGCCTTCGCCTCGGGTGCCGCCAGCAAGCGGTGGGCGCTTTCCAACGAGCGCAGCATCGACTCCTGCTGATAGTCCGACATCAGATCGCGGTGCGGGTTGCGATCGATGAGTTTCTTGAAAAACGCGCGGCGGTTGGCGAAGCGTCCCGGGTCCATGCCCTTCGGCGGCCGCACCGCAAGCATGGCTTCCTCGGGGAAGGGCAGGTTCATCGGCCCGAACTCCGAGCCGAAAAATCCGCCGGTGGTGAAGGCCTTGAGCTCCTCGGACTCGCCCACCCCTTCGAGCCGCTGGCCGATGTTGATGAACGCGGGCATCACCGGATTGCGCGGCCCCAGCACCTTCGCCATCCACGCGCCGATGTGCGGCGCGGCGACGGTCTGCGGCGGCACGTAGCCGGTGTGCCAGTGATACTGATGGCGCGAATGCAGGATGGTCCCGAGATCCGGCTGCACTGCCGAGCGGATGAGCGTGGCGCGGTCCATCACCCTGGCGATTTTTTCGAGGCCCTGGCAGATCTTGATGTTGTCCACCGAGGTGTCGATCGCGGGAAAGGTGGACAACATTTTCGACACGGGCGCGCCCTTGACGAACGGCTGATAGGCCTTCGGATCGAAGGTCTCCGGAGCCGCCATGCCGCCGCCCATCCACAGCAGGATGCAGGCATCGGCCGTGGCCTTGGGCTGGACGATCGTCTCCGCCGCCGCGCGGGGCGCACGGGCCATCAGCGCGGCGACGGAAGCGGCGGAAAGCTTCTTCAGGAAATCCCGGCGGGGTTGTTCGGGGTCGAGTTCGAGCGGTTGCATGGATGGTTCAGCGGACGATTTGGAATTCAGGCAGCATGAAGACTCCCCAGAAGAAGATCCTGGGTGGCTGCGGTTTCCGGCTTGTCGCCTAGCAGGGAGACGGCAAGTTGGAGTTCATCCGGCGTCGGCTCCCGGGAAAGCGCGGCCTGCCAGACGTAGGTTGCCAGCGCGGCGGATGAATCGAACTTCCGTGCTAACAACGACCGCGCGCCGTCGGCCAGGCGCTTGTCGAGGATCGCGCCGTTGTTGAGATCCATCGCCTCCAAGGTCGTGAGGTCGTTCGGCCGGGTGCTCACGATCTGCTCGCGGTTCGGGCGGCCGAGCGTGCGCATCAGCAGGTCGGATTTCAGTCAGCGCCGCCCGGACCATCGGCTGCGGGCTGGCGGACGCGTCGCGTTTCACCGGCGCGTCGATCTTGGCGGGCGCGGTGCCGCAGATCTGCCAGATCGCGTCGGTGAATTCCTCCGCGGTGAGCCGTTTCGGCACGCGGGCCTCGATAGATGTAGTTCGATTCCCGCGGGGCCTCTTCGAAGGACTCGCGACTTCGATTGATAGGCCGCCGAAAGACAGATCAGCCGCAGGGTCTTGTTTCAGATCATGCTGGTTTTCCGCCAGATGCACCGCGAGGTAATCCAGGAGGTCCTCGTTCCACGGCGGCGACTGCATCGCATCCACGGGATGGACGATGCCGCGTCCCATCAGACGCTGCCAGAGACGGTTGGTGATGGCGCGCGGGGTGCGGCCGTTTTCCGGATGGGTGATGAGCGCGGCGAGTTGTTTCAGGCGCTCCGCCTTCGGCAAGCCGGCGTCCACCGTGCCGAGTTCCGGGAACAACCAGCCGGGGACCGCGGTCTTGCCGGTCGGCTTGTCGCAGCGGAACATTTCCAGCGGCTCGTCCGCAGTAGATCGCCGCCAAGCCGTAGGCCTCGCTGAGTTTCCAGCGATCGACGAACGAATCGTGGCAGGACGCGCATTTGAGGTTGATGCCGAGAAATGTCTGACCGACCGACTGGGCGTATTGCATCGGGGTGATTTGCGCGGCGGAGACGTTGCCGCGCCATTTGATGCCGTTGGCGAATCCCTCGTTCTCGGCTGACGGCGCGACCAACTGGCGGACGAATTCGTCGTAAGGCATGTTGTCATGAATCGCCTGATAGAGCCAGCCGCTGATCTGCTTGCGACCACCGTCGATGTAGCCGGTGCCGGCGTAGTCGTTGCGGAGCAGGTCGTTCCAGAACGTCAGCCAGTGCTCGGCGTAGGCGGTCTTGTCCGCGAGCAGGGAATCTACCAGCCGGGCCCGCTTGTCCGGCGCCGGGTCGGCGGTGAAGGTCCGCAGGGTTTCCGCCGGGGGAAGCAAGCCGACGAGATCGAGGTGGACGCGCCGGAGAAAAGCGGTGTCGTCCAGCGGCGCGGGCCGGGGCAGTTTTTTCTCGGCGAGGTAGTGGTCGATGATGCGGTCGATCGGGTTGGAGCGTCCGTCGCGGGCCGCGGGCAGCTCGGGAATCCGCGGTCGGAGCGGTGGCTCGTAGGCCGGTTTCTTGAACGCGAACCCGGGTTCCCATTTCGCTCCGGCGATCACCCAGGCCTTGATGACCTCCACCTGCGGGTCGCTGAGTCCCTTGCCTTTCGGCGGCATCCGGACGTCCTCGTCTTCGGAGGAAATCAATTCGAGCATCAGGCTCTTCTCGGGATGAGCGGTATCGATGATCGGACCATTTTCCGAACCCTCCCGGAACGACGCCTCATCGTTCATCGAGAGCCCGGCTTTTTTCTTGGTGTCGGTATGACACTCGGAACAATGCTTCTTCAAAATCGGCGCGACTTCGTGAACGAAATCCGGTGCCGCCATCGCCATTCCGCTCAGAAGAAGAGGCAGCGATCGATGGAGCAAGAACAGTCGCGAAGCGGTCATTTTCAGATGGCAGGGGGGTTTGGAAATTGGCACCCGGAAACGAAAATCCCGGCGAAGATCTTTCATCTCGCACCTCCGTCTGCTTGCTTGGTCCATGCCTGAGTTGCCCGAAGTTGAAACCACCCGCCGCGGCATCGAGCCGTATGTGACCGGAGCGCGGATCCAGGAAGTGATCATCCGCCGCCATGACCTGCGCCAGCCGGTTTCGGAAAACATCCTGGAAATCGAAGGGCGCGTGATCCGGCGCGTCACCCGCCGGTCGAAGTATTTGTTGTTGGAAATCGACGACGGTTCCACGCTGCTCATCCACCTCGGCATGTCCGGCAGCTTGCGCGTCATCGATCCGGCCGATGAGTGGAAGAAGCACGACCACGTCGGCATCACCCTGGGCAATGGCAAACAACTGCGTTTCCACGACCCCCGGCGCTTCGGCCTGGTGCTGCGGTTGATGGAGTCCGACCCGCTGACGCACTCGCTGCTAGGAAGTCTCGGCCCCGAGCCGTTGGAAAGCGGCTTCACTGTGGAGCATCTCAAGTCCATCTGCGCGAAACGCTCCGCCGCCATCAAGCTCGTCATCATGGACTCGAAGGTGGTTGTCGGCGTGGGAAACATCTACGCCTCCGAGGCCTTGTTCCGCGCCGGCATCCGGCCGGATCTTCCCGCTAACAAACTCACGAAACCGCGCCTCGCCAAACTCGTCGCCGCCATCCGCCAGGTTCTATACGCGTCCATCGAGGAAGGCGGCACCACGCTGCGGGACTTCCTCAACTCCGACGGCCAGCCCGGTTATTTCAAACAGCGCCTCTTCGTTTACGACCGGAAAGGCGAACCCTGCCGCGTCTGCGGCACGCCCATTCGACACAAAGTCATCGGCCAGCGCTCGACGTATTGGTGCCCGGTCTGCCAGAAGTAGACAGGTTGCCAAAAGTTGGTTCCGTGTTCCGGACTGCAGGAGTCGCCGAGTAACAATATGGAGCGGCATTCTCCGAATCGCCTTGCCCATGGAAAGCCGATGAAGAGCGGTTTACCTCCACTCATCGCCACCTCATAGGCTTCGGCGGATCGGAATGCAGAGCGAGCGATAGCAAGTCTTTGTGATACGCAACGCGCATCCCGCACCGCCGGAGGCAATCCGCCGCTCCTTGAAGCTTTTCGTTTGGGCAAATACTTTTGGCAAATCATCTAACGCAGCGCCGCAGCGGGAAAATATCCACGTCCGCCGGCGCTGCGGTGAGCATCGAGGGCGGTGCTTCATCTGGTTCGGGAAAATCATCCAGCCGCAGCGGTTCGGTGGACCAGCGGGTGCAGACCGCCGGCGCGATCTGATAGGATGTATGGTGCACGCGGCCGCAGAAAAGGTCGCCGGACGGGTTCGAGGAAAACAACAGATAGCGCTCGACGAGGAACCACTCCAGCGTGCCGGGCGCGGCGGCTTGGGTGGTGGCAGGAGTTTCGTAATCGTAATCCGCATCCCGCGCACCGGGAGATTTCCTCCGGCTGTTGTATTGAATGCGGCTGCCGGATTTCACACTGCTCATCGCCGCGTGCTCGTAAGGAAGGTGGAACGCGCGGCGGGCGATTTCCACGGCGACGGGTTGGTTGCAATCCAGTGAGAAAAACCACACCCCGGGATTTCCCTCCGCATCATGCACATAAGTGCGCACGTTCAGCTCGTGAAACCATGACAACCACGGCACCGGCGGCAGCCCGACCGGTCGCACGCGTTCCATGAAAAACGGCACCACGCCGAGCCACGCCTTCCCATCGAAGGTATCGACACTCAATCCTAACGGCAGCCGCGCAGCGATGAGCGCGGGATCGACCGGCCAGTGCAGGAATAACAGCCCGGCCCAGCGCTGCCGCATCACGGGGAAACCGGGCGGTCTCTGGCGGGCGGCGAGACGTTGTGCGGGGCTGGGAGGCATGGCGGAGAGTCGCACGGATTCTCCGCCGCGCAGTCTATTTCACCAGCTGGCCTTCGAGCACTTTCCAGACGTTTTCCGCGATGATCTGCTGGCCCTCGGCAGTGGGGTGAATCCGGTCCGGCTTGGTTGAGTTTTTCGTCGCCGCCCACTCCGGCGAGCAGGTAGTCCACCAGCGCCGCCTTTTTCTCGCCGGCGACTTCGGGGAACACGGCTTTGAACTCGGTGGTGAAAGCCGCTGCCGAAGTTCTCCGGCATCTGCATGCCCGCCACGATCACCTTGATCTGCGGATTCTTCGCGCGGGCCTTGTCGATGATGCCGGCGAGATTTTTCGACATCTGCGTCGGAGCAATTCCGCGCAGCCCGTCATTTCCGCCGAGTGCGACGACCAGCACGTCCGCGCCCTCGCTGCCGAGCGCCCAGTCGATCCGGCGCAGTCCGCCGGCGGTCGTATCGCCGCTGACGCCCGCGTTTTTCACCGTGTAGGGAAGCGCGGCGGCATCGATCTTCTTCTGCAACAGCGCGGGATACGCCTGCTCCGGGATCCAGCCCGTAGCCGGCGGTGATGCTGTCGCCGAGGATCAGGACGCGCTTCTTTCCCGCGTTTGCATTCCCCGCGTCTTGGGCGAATAGTGCGCCGCCTGTCACGAGCACGAGGCCTAACTTCAGTAAATTTCGCATGCCCGCCAACCTAGAACCATCACCGGAAGCTGTCAAACGACCCATCCTCGAAATCACCGGGTTGAAAAAAATCCACCGCACCGCGAGCCACGAACTCACGGTGCTCCACGGCGTTAACCTGAGCCTGGCGGCGGGCGACACCTGCGCGATCATCGGCCCGTCCGGCAGCGGGAAAACCACCCTGCTCGGACTCTGCGCCGGACTCGACGACGCGACGGCCGGCTCGGTGAAGCTCGACGGCCAGGCGCTCGAATCGCTCAGCCAGGACCAGCGCGCCGCCCTGCGCAACCGGCTGGTCGGCTTCGTTTTCCAGAGTTTCCAGCTCATCCCCACGCTCACCGCCATCGAGAACGTGCTCGTCCCGCTCGAACTCCGCGGCGAGACCGGTCGGGAAAAAGACGCCGCCGAGCTGCTCACGCAAGTCGGCCTCGGCGACCGGCTCGACCACTATCCGCTGCAACTTTCCGGCGGCGAGCAACAACGCGTCGCCCTCGCCCGGGCCTTCATCCACCGCCCGAAAATCCTCTTCGCCGACGAGCCGACCGGCAACCTCGACGCCGAAACCAGCGGCCCGATCGTGGAGATGCTCTTCCGCCTCAACCGCGAGGCCGGCACCGCGCTGGTGCTCGTCACCCACGACCCCGCCCTCGCCGCCAAGGCCCGGCGGGTCGTGAAGATGAGCGGCGGGACGATCATCGCGGAGGAGGAGCATGCTTCCGTTTCTCCAACCGCTTCACCTGCTCGATCGCCTCAAGGAAATGCTCCTCCACCGGCGACGGTTTCGCATCCTCCAGCCGGCGGAATTTCTCAAACTCCCCTTCCGCCCGCTCCAGCGCCGCCTCGTGGCTCACCTTGCCCGCGTGGGTGAGAATCTCGCGGTCGCTGATGCGCATGAAATCATCCAGTTTCGCGATCCAATCGCCCATCGTCATCACCCGCCGGCTGCGGGCCTGGAGTTCGGCGAAATCGAGATAGAGCGAGACGATGAGGTTCAAATCGCCGAGTTCCTGTTCGTTGAGGTAATTCTTCGCCACCGCCGCATCCGCTTTCCGGGGACGGCTTCCCGGCCAGGTCTTCATTCCCATGTTCGGCTGCGCCGCATCGGCCCGCGCGGCGATGACTTCCGCCGCCGTCTGCCCGTGCGCCGCCCAGTGCA
Source organism: uncultured Verrucomicrobiae bacterium (assembly GCA_963841745.1). GTDB lineage: Bacteria > Verrucomicrobiota > Verrucomicrobiia > Verrucomicrobiales > Akkermansiaceae > Luteolibacter. The sequence continues at coordinate 193,662 of CAWJDV010000003.1, forward strand.
TCTTGTTCTGCACTGTGGCAAAAAATAACTGCGACGCCTCCGCCCGCGGGTCGTAGTCCGCGCTCGTCGCATAAATGTCCAGCACCTTGCGCCAAAACACCTTCTCCGACGACCGGATGTCGCGGATCCGCTCCAGCAACTCGTCGAAATACGCGCCGCCGCCCGACTGCTTCAACCGCTCGTCGTCCATCGCGAACCCCTTCACGATGTATTCCCGCAACCGCTGCGTCGCCCAGATCCGGAACTGCGTGCCCCGAAGGGATTTCACGCGGTAGCCGACGGAGATGATGACGTCGAGGTTGTAGAATTCGACTTGGTAGGTCTTCCCGTCAGCGGCAGTTGTTGCAGAATTCTGCAACAACTGAACTCCGCCGCCAATTCTCCGTCCTCGAAAACAGTTCTGGATGTGGCGGTGAAATGACCGACTCGTCCCGCTGGAACAGGTCCGCCATTTGATTCAGCGAAAGCCACACCGTCTCGCCCTCCAGCCGCACCTGCAAACGCGTGCCGCCATCCTCCGTTTGGTAGAGGATGATTTCGGATTGGGGTGAAGGTTCGTCGCTCATGGTTTCGGCGGATTGGATTTTAGTGATACCTCAGACAGGAGCGTTTCGGGATTTTGTCGTAGCGCCCAAAACTCGCGGTCGCAGAAAATCCGCAAATGCCTCTTTGCACGGCTGATGGCGGTATTGACTACAAGGCTGCCATTTCTTCCTGAGGTATCAGACAAAAACGGCGAGTTGTCCGGCAGCCTTCCTGTATCCGACGCACTAAAAAACACGGTGTCCCATTCTCTTCCCTGAGCCTTATGGACAGTGAGCACATCCACCGAATCAAGTCGTCCCCGCGAAGTGTTTCCACAGGGCATTTTGAAGCAGTTTGACCTGATTCACATATGGACTCAGAACGGCAAGTGTTCCCTTGTCGGTCGCTGTCCAGTCGAGCCACTTGGCAACCCGTTCAACGATTGCAGCACGCTCACCTGGATTCTGGCGTTTTAACATCCTTGGCTCTATAATCGGAGGGCAATCAATTACTTCGATACTGGTTGGCAGAATTGCGTGGCTACAGAGTCCAATTTCCCCATAAAAATGGCGATCGAGAAGGTCGGCAAGTGTTTGGTCAAAACGATATGAGCGGGTGAGCTGGCTTCGGTGGAGCTTCTCAAAGCTTGGGGGATTCTTACTTCTCGCCAACAGTGTCGCGGGCGATGTACCTATGTCTGAATCGAAAGGCGTCTTCAAGGTATAGCGCCGACGTTCCCCAGTAGCATTCTGACTCAACGTGATTCTTCCCTTCGTAAACAGGCGGAAGTTGGCAGTGATCGCCAAGCAATGAAATTGGGCAATGGAGGCTGCAAAGGGGGATCACCTTGGCGAGCGGCGCGTAGCCAGCTTCGTCAACGATGACGTGGTCAAAAGTGAGCGATTGATTCATCGTGAGACCTATAAAGCCATCCAGCGTCATACCCAGAACCAGCTTGTCGGAGAGGTTTTGGCAGATCCTTTTCATCGCGTCTTGAACTCGCTCACATTCAGCGTCGAGTTCGTTGATCTGGCTCTGGTTGGTCGGCAAGGAATCTAGTGATTCAATCTGAACCAATTCTTCCTGAATTGACGCCAACGTCAACTTGGCATCCTGGTTGAGGCTTTCCGCGGCTTCCCGGCGTTCAGACGCTGCCGTCCTATCGAGGGTGAGAACTTGAAAGACCAACAAACGCTCAGTTCGAAGATGATCTTCCTTGGTGAGTTGCCCTTCCAGATCGGCAATATCGCCTGTGAGCAGGCTGCCCTCCCGGTTCGCATTGCTGAAACTCTTCCTCTTACTTTGCAGTGTAGCTTCAACCAGATCTAGTCGCCGACTGGCCCCGTCGCGGCGCTTACTTAGTTGCTCCATTTGTTTGGTGAGTATTTTCGCCCACCAGCTCAAGTTCGCGATTTGATGTTCAGCCTCTTGTCGTTCTCCCATCAAGCTCGTCTGCTCCCGTTCCAGTATCGAGATCTCGTTCTCCTTGCTTGCCAGTGAAAGAGCGTCGAGAGCTTGCCGTTTATCAGCAATTTGTTCGTTTAGCGCTCCGCAGTCTAGATTAGATCTAGCCAATTCAACTGCGATTCTATCACACTCCTCGTTGAGTCGCTCGACCTCACGACTGGCGGCATCGAAGGATGCGTCAGTAATTGAAACCTTTTCGGTGACACGAGGTAATTGCTCACCCAACTCTGCTTTTCTCTGAGTAGCGTTGAGCCGGGAATGGAGGAATTTCAACCTCTGCTGCAATTTCGCCATCTCCTCGTCAAAAGCTCTGCTTTCACAGCATTCTGGCCATTGGTCGCGAAACTCTGCCGAAGGCACTCCGATGCGCAGAACATTCATCTTCTGACTAACGTTAGATCGTAGAATCGCATCCAACGCGTTGTCCACGGCGAGGTTTGTTGCCGCCGTAACCAACACCCGTTTTCCTTGCCGGGTGAGGTGCGCCACGGTTTCCGCTAAGACATGTCTGGTCTTGCCTGTTCCCGGTGGCCCCCAAACGTAGGCGACAGGGTTCCCAAGCAAATTACCCACACTAGCAATTTGTTCATCACTCAGCGTGCCGACCTGAAAAAGTTCTCCGAATGCTGGAGGGTGGCTCGTACAACGAAACGGATCACCGATATTCGTTCCATGCTGTGTTAGCCATTGGAGCAGTCGCCTGATGAGCCATTTGAAATCAATGATCAAATGCCCCGTTGCGTCGAGAGGGTCTTCTTCGACGGCTATTTCTGCATTCCCTGAATTGGGGTCGTAAGACAGGATTTGCACGGGAATCGCACGTCCGGGCTGACTGTTTGGGACGAGAGTAGCTCCGGAATCCGGTGGAAATTTCAGACGCCGTGGTAGGACGCAGATAATCACGGGCCATGCCTTATTCTCGATGGGTGCAAAACGATCGGGAATCCGCGCGATACAAGACGCATCGTGCCTTACAATTCCTCCTGCGGTTTGCGCCAGCAGTTCCAGATACGACTCCGTGCTCTTTTTGAGAGTATCAATCATTTTATTGTTTGTTTCCTATCGAGGAGCACCCTCCATCTCCGCCCGCACAATATCAGCAAGCTGTTTAACGGTGGGCAGTTTACCTCTCAGTTCCCCGGGCAGTTTCGACTGCAAGTGCGTAGGCGGCGACGCCGATGGGGTTGGCTTTGGTGCGGAGGGCGTATTCGACTTCCACGTCGTCCTTTTCCGCGCAGAGGATGATGCCGATGGAGGGCTGGTCGTCGGGGCCGCGTTCCTTGTCGTTGAGCAGGTTCAGGTAGAAATCCATCTTGCCGGTGAACTCGGGCTCGAAGGGGCCGACCTTGAGGTCGAAGGCGACGAGGGTCTTGAGGAAGCGGTGGTAGAAGAGGAGATCGATGAAGTACTCCTTCTTCCCGAGCGCGATCCGGTGCTGGCGGCCGACGAAGCAGAAGCCGTAGCCGAGTTCGAGCAGGAAGGATTGCAGGCGGGTGATGAGGCGGTCTTCGAGTTCGCGTTCCCGCACGGCGCTGCGCAGGCCGAGGAACTCCAGGTTGTAGGAACTCTTGAGCATTTCCTCGGCCTGCTCGGCGAAGTGTTCCGGCAGGGCGAGATCGAAGTTGTGCGTCTTCTTTTCCGTGACCGCGCGTTCGTAGGCGCCGGCCTTGATTTGGTTGAGCAGGACATTGCGCGACCAGCCGAAGCGGGCGGTGGCGCGGAGATACCAGAGGCGGGCGGCGGGGTCGGAGACCCGGAGAAGGGCGTTCGCGTGATGGCCCCATGGCACGCTGGAAACCATTTCTCTCACAACGTGTGAGAGATTCTCGCCAGTGGGAGCCTCCCTGCCCTCTTTCGCCATTTCCCGCACAAGTTGTGAGAGAAATTCCGGTTCATTATGAAGGATATAGAGCTGCTGCATCCTCCAAACATTCTGAGGCGAAAAGCCCTTCGCCCCGGGAAACGCGCGCTGCAAGTCGCCGGCGACCATTTCAACCACCGAATCACCCCAGCCATGTTCCCGCTGCTTTTCCACGATGCCGCAGCCGATGTCCCAATAGAGCAGGATTGCCTCATGGGTGATGGCCCGCGCCGCGGAAATGCGGGCGGAGGTGACCCGGGATTTCAGTTCTTCGACGAACTGCCGGTAGTCGGCGCTGATGGCCAGGGTGGTGTCGGGAGGCTTCTTCATGGGGCAAGTCGCTCAATTTTGCCGGTCGGCGTGGATCTTGACGTGGAGGTGGATGTGGTCGGTGACGAGATGCTGGCCGAGGAAGCGGAAGAGCTTGCCGGAGCCGTAATGGCTGCCGAATTCCGTGCGATCGAGTTCGAACTGGCCCTGGCCGGTGAGGCGGCTGACGTCGGCGGTGGTGGCGATGAGCACGGGGAATTCCAGCGGACGGCGGATGCCGCGGAGGGTGAAATTTCCACGCAGAAGATGGTTGGGCGTGCCGTCGCTGCTGTTGGGGATTTTCTCCGCGGTCCCTGCGACGAATTCGGCGGTGGGATGCTGCCCGACGTCGAAGAAATCGGCGGTGCGCAGGTGGGCGAGTAGCATCGCGTTCAGCGCGGAGTCGCTGATGTCTTCGTTAGCGATGCTCGTCATGTCGATGGTGAAGCGGGCGGAAACGAGCGTGCCTTGGTTCAGAATGATTTCACCGCCGCCAAGGTGGACGGTGCCGTTGTGGTGATTGAAGAGATTGCGTCCGGTCCAGCGGATGACGCTTTGGGCGGCATCGACGGTGTAGGTGCCATCGGGAACCGGCGGCTGTGGCAGGAGCCCGCTGCCGTCGAGGGGAAGTCCGGCGGCCTTCCATTCGGCGAGGCCGCCTTCGAAGCATCGCGCCTCCGTGTAGCCGGCGGCGCGCAGTTTTTCCAAGGCGGTGGCGGCATCAAGCGATCCTTCACCCGCGCCGTAAACGACCAACGGGGCGGACGGGTCGATGCCGAGGGCCTGGACTTGGTCGAGGAAACTCGTTTCATAGACGCAGGCATTCCGGGCGCCGGGAAGGTGGGTTGCGGCGTGGATTTCCTCCGGCAGGACCTGGAGGAGTTGCGGGGGATGATCGGATTGGAGAAGCGTGTGGAGTTCGCGGGCGGTCATGATTTCTCGGGGCTTGAGGAGCTGATAGCGGAAACGGCACGGGCTGGCACGGAGAAAACGAGAGGGTTTCGGGCGTTCTTCGAAGCTGTCGTTTGTGAAATGGCCGTGTCGTGCCATGGTGGCGGAGCTCCTTTGCGATACTTGTTCCCATGACACCCGATTCCCGTTCTCTCCCGAGCAGCCTCGTGACCGCCCTTTTCCATCCGTGGACCTGGCGGATGGCGTGGCGGGACAGCCGCACGCAGCGGCTGCGGCTGGTGATTTTCTCGCTGGCCATCGTTTCCGGCATCGCCGCGCTGGTGGCGATTCATTCGCTCAAGGCGAGCGTGCAGAAGGGCATTGAATCGCAGGCGAAATCCCTGTTAGGTTCGGACTTGCAGATATCCTCGCGCCAGCCGGTCAGCGACGCGGACTTCGCCAAGCTCGCCGCGATGGCGCGGAACATCAGCCGCGAGACGGCGTTTCCGACGATGCTGAGGTTCCCTAACGGCGGCGCGCGCCTCGTGCAGATCCGCGGCATCGAGGGTGGCTATCCGTTTTACGGGGAAGTGGAAACCGTGCCGGCGGAGGCATGGGGGCAGCTCTCCCGAAGAAGCGGGAATTCTGTTGGAGCCGGCGTTACTGGATCAATTCCAGGCGAAGGTCGGCGATGAGGTGGAATTCGGAAACCTCAAGCTGCGGATTCTCGGCGTGGTCGCGAAACCCGCACCGCGGGCGAGCCGCTTCAGTGGATTCGCGCCGGAGGCTTATGTGCGGCTTGAGGATGTCGCCCGCAGCGGGCTGCTGGGAACGAACAGCATGAGCTCCCACCAGGTGCATCTGGAACTCGCGAACCCGCCGGTTTCCAAAGTCCTGAAGGACAAGATCCGCGCGGATTTCCCCGATACGCCGTGGCGTTTGGAAACACCCGAAGATCGCCGCGAGAACCTGGGCGACGCGCTGGAGAAGTTCCAACAGTTCCTCGGCATCCTCGCGCTGGCCTCGCTCGCCCTCGGTGCAATCGGCGTTGCAGGTGCCGTGCATGCCCACATCAACCGCCGAGTGCCGACGGTGGCGATCCTGCGCTGTCTCGGTTGTCCGGGCCACCTCGCGGCGGCCATCTATTTTGCGCAGGCGGGTGCGCTCGGGCTGTTCGGAGCCGTGTTAGGCGCGGGCATCGGCATCGCCTTGCAAACCGGCGTGCTCACGGTTTTCCGCGACAGCCTGCCGATCACCGTCGCGCCCTCGCCGGAGTGGATCGCCGTGGCGCAAACCACCGTCGCCGGGTTCGCCGTGTGTTGTGGCTTTGCGCTCATTCCGCTTTTGAAAATCCGCCAAATTTCCCCGGCCGCCACGTTGCGCGGCGGCGCGGTGCTGGAAGGCGGCACGCTGCGGGCGCTGCCGGTCTATCTGATTCTCGGCGGGCTGTTGGTCGTGTTGGCGTTGATCAATGACCCGGATTGGAAACGCGCGCTCGCCCTTGTCGGCGGACTCGGCGTCGCCTTCGCGGTGCTCGCCGGAGTGGCCCGCGGGTTGATGTGGGTCACGCGCAAGGCCGTGGGCCCGCGCTGGCCGTATCTGCTGCGCCAAGGGATTTCCAACCTGCACCGCCCGCGCAATCAGACGCTTGCTGTTCCTGCTCTCGTTAGGACTCGGAACTTTTCTCATGGTCACCATCCTGCTCGCCGGAAACCTCCTCAACCAGCGGCTGAGCATCACGCAATCCTCCAACAGTCCGAATCTCTATCTGATCGACGTCCAGCCGGACCAGGTGGACGGCGTGAAAGCGGTGATGGAAAAACTGAACCTGCCGGTGCTCGAAAGCGCGCCGATGGTCACCATGCGGATCGAGTCGGTGCGCGGCGTGCCGGTGCGCGAGGCGAAGGGCGTGCCACGCTGGGTGGCAAGGCGTGAGTTCCGCTCCACCTACCGCGATTCGATGAACGAGACGGAAACGCTGATCGCCGGGGAATGGCACAAGACCGTCGTCGATCCTAACGGGCCGGTGCCGCTTTCGTTGGAAGCAGGAAATCGCCAGGGACCTGCGTGTCGGCATCGGCGACGAACTGACGCTGGACGTGCAGGGCGTGTCGGTGAAAGCGCGGGTGACCAGCCTGCGCAAGGTGGATTGGAGCAAGTTCAACCTGAACTTCTTCATGGTCTTCCCACCGGGCGTGCTGGAAGGCGCGCCGGGATTCCACGTGGTGACCACGAAGACGCCGACGGCCGCCGCATCCGGCGCGTTGCAACGCGAACTCGTCACGGAATTCCCCAATGTCACCGCCATCGACCTCACGCAGATCCTCGAAACCGTGCGCGACATTCTTGCGAAGATCTCGCTGGTGGTTTCGCTGCTAGGCGGATTCACGGTGCTTGCCGGTCTGCCGATTCTCATCGGCACCTTGTTGAACGGCCGCGATGTCCGGCTGCGTGAAAGCGTGCTGCTGCGGACGCTCGGAGCCTCCGCGAAACAAGTGCGGATGATCCTGGTGGTCGAGTATGCCACGCTCGGATTTCTATCCGCATTGACTGGTGTCCTGCTGGCCGTGGCGGGAAATGCGGCGCTGGCGGTGTTCGTGTTCAAGGCGTCGGCGGTGCCGGATTTCGGGATGTTAGGAATCGCCTTCTTCCTTGTCACCGGCGTTTCCATCATCGGCGGCCTGGCGCTCAGCCGCGGCGTCTGCAACCACCCGCCGCTGGAGATTCTGCGCGGAACATGAGGCGATGCGACAAGGCATGCCGAGATCAAATAATGAAGTTCATACTGGCAACACCGGATGTCCGGCACTAGCCTCCGGGGAAGCCCATGAAGTCCATCCTGCTCGCGTTCGCGCTCGCCACTTTCATCGCCTCGGCCGCCACCAAGCCGAATTTCATCATCATCTTCGCCGACGATCTCGGCTACAACGACCTTGGCTGTTTCGGATCCGAGAAGATCAAAACTCCGAACCTCGATCAACTCGCGAAAGAAGGCCGGAAGTTTACGAACTTCATGGTCCCAAGTCCCGTCTGCTCGCCATCGCGCGCCGCGCTTCTGACGGGCAGCTATCCGAAACGCGTCGGGCTTCACAAGCATGTGCTTTTCCCGACCTCGGACTATGGGTTGAATCCCGCCGAATACACGATCGCCGATCATTTCAAATCCCTCGGCTACTCCACAGCCTGCATCGGGAAATGGCACCTCGGCCACCACCCGGAAACACTTCCGCGGCGACATGGCTTTGATTCGTATTTCGGCATCCCCTATTCCAACGACATGAACCATCCCGATAACAAGGGAAAGGCCCAACCCGCCTCGGACGATAGCTGGCGGAATCAGGCTGAGTATGTGAAAAAATGGAAGACGCCGCTGATCGAGAACGAGGAAATCATCGAGTTGCCGGTGGACCAGCGCACGATCACCCGCCGCTATACCGACAAGGCCATCGAATTCGTGACCGCGAACAAGGCGAAGCCCTTTTTCCTCTATCTTCCCCACAGCATGCCGCACATCCCGCTGTTCGTTCCGGAGGATGCCCATGATCCGGATCCGGCGAATGCCTACAAGTGCGTGATCGAGCACATCGACGCGGAAGTCGGCAGGCTCGTGGACAAGGTTCGTGATTTGGGTCTGGCGGAAAACACTTATATCATTTTCACCAGTGACAACGGCCCGTGGATCAAGTTCGGGAACCACGGTGGGAGCGCGCTTCCATTGCGCGAGGGCAAAGGCACCACCTTCGAGGGTGGTCAACGGGTGCCCTGCATCATGTGGGCGCCCGGTCGTATTCCAGCGGATAGTAGCAGCGATGCGCTCGTTTCCACCATCGATCTGCTTCCCAGCTTTGCCAAACTGGCAGACAGCAAGCTCCCGGAAAACGGCAACCGCATCGACGGACTCGACGTTTCATCGACCCTCACTGGCGACGTCACTTCGGCAAGAGATGAATTCATCTATTACGCCGCTCAAGGCGGGCTGGACGGCATCCGCCAAGGTGATTGGAAACTGCTCCTGCGCAAACCGCAGCCTCTGCTCTTCAATCTCAAGGAGGACATTTCCGAGAAGAACGACCTGGCAGGCGCGAATCCGGAGAAAGTCGAAACGCTCAAGGCCCGCATGGAGGAGCTCGATGCCGAAATCACCGCCAACACGCGGCCTGTCTGGCAGAAGAAGTGAGTTTGTCAGACCACTCGGATTAATGTCTGTCGCGGGCTTGCGGCTCCGGATGGCGGGCGAGGATGGATCGCAGGTCGGCCACGATGTCGGGCTTCCGATCGGCGAGGTTCGCCGTTTCCACCGCACCGCTCTGATAGTCGTAGAGTTCGTAAACGGGTGTGGCATCGGGCTTGCCGACCGGGCGCCAATCGACCAGCCGATAGCGTTCCGTCCGGATTGCCCGGCCGAGCTTGCCGCCGCGGGGGAAGCAATGATAGGCGTGGTCCCGGACGCGGGCGGCGGGATCCTTGAGCACGGGAACGAGGCTGAGGCCGTCGATCGGCTGCGGGCCTGCCGGGGCGGGGATGCCTGCTAGATCGGCGAGGGTCGGGTAGAGATCGACGGTTTCGGCGAGCTGTTGGGTGGATGATCCGGGCGTGGTCACGCCGGGTGCGACGATGACGATGGGGATGCGGGTGGCTGTCTCGTAGTTGACATGCTTGGTCCAGATGCCGAGTTCGCCGAGATGAAAGCCGTGGTCGCCCCAGAGGACGATGATGGTGTTTTCCGCGAGGCCGAGCTGGTCGATGGCGGAGATGACCTTGCCGATCTGGGCATCCACATAACTCGTGGATGCGTAGTAGCCGTGGATGAGTTGACGGGCGAGATCGTCCCCGATTTCACCTTTTTCGGGGACCGGCTTGTAAGCGGAGATTTCGCCGGATGCGCCAGCCTTGACCGCCCACTCGGGGGCTCCCTTGGGGGCGGAGTTGATGGCTGCTAGAGTGAGCTTTGCCGGATCGTAGAGGTCCCAATATTTTTTGGGAACAGTGAAGGGAAGATGGGGACGGGCAAAACCGGCTGCGATGAAAAACGGTTGCCCGCTTTCCTTCGCGGCGCTGAGGCGCGTGATCGTTTCCCGGGCGATGCGGCCATCGGCGTATGCCTCGTCCTCGACATCGGGAGCCTCGAACGCCGCGCCGCGCGGGCGGGGCTTGCCGCTGGAGTCGAATTTCCCCTGGTTGGTGAAGTATCCTTCTTCGCGGGTGAGCTGGCCGCCGTCCGTGCTTTCCGGGAGTTTGTATTCGACTACCAGATCCTTGAAGTGTGGGACCGAGAACGAGTCCGGATCGCCGTCATTGCCATGGCCGATGTGGAACACCTTGCCGAGCGACTCGGTGCGGTAGCCATGCTTGGCGAAGTGCTGCGGCAGGGTGACCGCATTCGGGATGGCCTTGCGCAGGTGGCCGTCGAGTTCGTAGAGTCCGGTGGAGGTGGACCGCGACCCGAGCATCAGATTGAAGCGGGATGGAGCGCACACCGCCTGGTTGCAGTAAGCGGCGTCAAACCGCATGCCGCGATGGGTGAGCCGGTCGAGATTCGGGGTGATGGCGGTTTTGTCACCAAAGGCGGCGATCGCGGGCTTGAGGTCGTCGACGAGGATGAGGAGGACGTTGGGTTTCTCCGCGGCGATCGAAGCGGATGAAACCAGAGAGAGGATGAGGAGGAGATATTTCATGCGCTCGTTGGTGATCAGTGGTGATTTCGGTGCCCGAAGATCAAGGCATGGGCACGGCGAGCCGGAAGAAGGCCGACTTGATGGAAGGACTGATGGGCTCCTGATAGGTGGAAATTCCGGGGAACGTGCCCAGCAGCACCCACGGCCAGCCGAGTTTTTCCGTGCGATAGAGTTGTGCCGTGCCGAACAGGGAATTCGCGGACCAATCGAGCACGGCGGTGGAGGCGGCCTGGTGGATTCTGAAGGATTCGACCAACGGGCCCGCAGGGATGGCAGCGAGTTCCAAGCCGAGCAGGCGGAAATTCGAATTGCTGTCGGGCATGGCGTTTCCGAACACCGAGGCGATGTTTGCCGAGAGTCCGCCTGATACGGATAGATCGAGTCCGCGCAAGTCGATCTGGGCGACTCCGGAGCCGATGACCAGGCTGGCCCCGGAAGTGGCTCCGCCGGCGGTGAATCGCTGGGCGATGTTGCTGCGATTGACGATGGTGAAGGATTCGTTGGCATCGACGAGCTGCACGGTGAGCGACTCGATGCGGATCTTGATGCGCGGGTCGATGGTGGTCGCGTCGAGGGTGATGCCGATGCCTTCGAATTCATTGATACCTCCGGGTGTAACGCCGATCCTGCCGGACCCGTCCCGGTCGATGGTGCCGGGTGCGAGCTTCGCGCCGATGTTGTTGGTGACATCCACACTTGCCATGGCGTCCAGCGTGATGCCAATGAGACCCGCACCGGCCAATGCGGCGGATCCGTCGATGCTGAAGTCGGACCCTAACGAAGTGACCGAACCTCTGTAATCTGTTCCAAGGTCCCAAGCCAGCGAGGGTGCTCCATCGTCCGGCGCGGTGGAGGTGACCCGAATGCCATCCCGCCCGGTGATGGATAAAGTGACTCCGCGCACGCGGATGTCGGTGGCCGGGCCGGGAATGATGGCGGCGAGAGTACGGATGGTGCCGCCCGCGGTGCCGAGTCCGAGGGTTGACACATCGAAGTCGGAGTCGGGCAGGGTTTGCGCGGAGCCAGCCACTGTGGCGACGGTGTTTCCAAAAAGATTCATCACCTGGCAGGATTCGCCGCCGCCGAGCAAGGAAAGATGCACCGTCTCGATGGTGACCTTGGCCGATGGTGAAAGTCCGCTGGCGTCGATGGTGAGATGCAGCGCCTCGCGGTTCGCGCCATCCGTCCCCAGTCCGCCGGATGCCACTCCGATGCGCCCGAGTGAGTCACGGTCGATGGTGCCGCTGAGGATTTTTTGGCCATAGGAATTCCCTTCGAGTGAGACGTTCTTTATGGCTTCGAATTGAATGCCAACCGCCGAGCCGGATGCCACGCCGCCGGTGGTTCTGCCGGTGATTTGAAAATTGGAGGTCGTCGTGTTGGTCGCAGCACCTGTGCCATCGATGACGATGCCTGCCTGGATGCTGGCCGGCGCGCTTCCGGTTGCGATGGATATCACTTTGATGCCGGTCCCGAGGCGGCGCTCCAGCTGGTCCTGATAGATCGAGGCGGGGAAGAGTGTCCTGCCGAGGCCCACGCCTTCGATGTGGTCCGCCGGCGCGGTATTGTGCAGGGCCGGGTCCTTGGTGGTCACGGCATCGACTGTGCCGCTGGTGCCGATGACATAGCCGTAGCGGCCCTGTTCGGTGACCACCAGCTTGTCCGGATAGGCGGTGCCGGAGCCTGTGGTGTTCCAGTAGACACCGTGGGCACTGGAGAGGCCATGACCGGTGGTGACGCGGAAAATGGCTTCATAAAAACTATCCACCGCGCGGCAGTTGTCCCACAGGTTCGAGTGGCTGAAATGCATGTGATTGTCACTGCCATCGCCACCGCCGGTGAGGTATCCCGCGCCGCCGGAGCCGGTGGCGCGGTTGCTGGTGCGGTCCTCGCAGCGCAGAAACACATTTCCGGTGGTGCCCGAGTGGGAAACCACGAAGCCGTGCCGGTTGAACTCGGCGATGCTGTCGACCACCAGGCAATCGCTAGCGCCTTGCAGTCGATACATGTAGCCGTTTCCACCGCCGCCGCCGTATTGCGGGCGTTGGAAATCGCAGTTTCTCACCGTGATGTTTTTCGAGGAACCCAGCCTGATGCCGTTTGACGGGTTATGGCTGGTCGAGGTGTTTCCTGCCGGCTGGAAGCTCCTAACGTTAGAGACCCAGCAATCGACGGCGAGTTGCACGTCGATGGCCGTGCTGAAAGCGACATCGTAGGCGGCGGTGCCCGATACGGAATGATCCTCTTCGCCCCACTCGGACCCCGGATGCTGCACGTTGCCGATGGAGAGGTCCTCGATGCCGCATTCCGAGATGCGGCCGGAGAGTTTTCTTACTCTGGAGTTGTCGCGGGTGAGACAGGCGTAGCGCATCGGGACGTCGATTTCGATCCAGTTTTCCGTGGTGTTCACAGCCGTCACCCAGCGCCGGTAGTTGGCGGGGGAGGGGATGTCGATCCCGGCGTTCCAGTAAGCCTGTTGCCCGTGTTCGAGAATCCAGGGCTCGGTAAAATCGCGGAGGACTTCGACCAGGTTGCCGGGTGCGAAGGAGGATGCATCTGCCAGATAAATCCGGTTGGTCGGGGTGGTGATGTCGTTCGTGATGGCAATGGTCGCCCCTTCCGTGGGATTCAAGCCGCGGATGCGGATGGTGGCAAGGTTGCGCATCGCCACGGTGGTATTGAGGAGGAAAGTTTGGTCGGGTCCGCTGCCGCGCAGCACCACGCCGTTTCCGGAGATGCGCAGGATCTCGTTTCCGCCGATGTTGGAAATCCTGAAGGTGCCGGGAGGCAGGCTGACCACGCCGCCCCCGGCAGTTCTGGCAGCGACGAGTGCCGCACGAATCGCTGCGGTGCTGTCGGCCGAGCCGGTGGGGTCCGCGCCGTAGGTGGTGACGTCGAAAACCGGTCCTGCGAGGCGCGGGATGGCTGCCTCGCCGCGCCGGTAGCCGGCGTAGGAAAAATCCTGGATGAACTTGTCATGATAGAACGACGCCTGCACCGGTGGCTGCCAGTTTTCCGGATAGAGCACGCTGCGCCACGGGGCGGCCGGACCTGCGGTGAGTGGCACGGCGTCGAGTTCGAACCCGGTGATCCGGAAGGCGGAGGTCGCGACTGCCGTGGTGTTGGCGAAAACTGAGGCCACCTCGGCATCCGCGCTGCCGCCGTTGACGAGGAGGCCGAGACCGCTGACATCGACCATGGTGTTAGGGCTCCCGGTGATGCGGCGCGAGGGATCGTTGCGGTTGATGATGGTGTATGATTCGTCGCCGTTGACGAACTCGAAGCGGATGCCGGTGAGCTGCCAGGCGTGGCCGGGCTCGAGATCGACCGCGTTGATGCCGATCAGGAATCCCTCGAACGTCTCGATGCCGTTGCCGCTGCCACCGCGCACGCCGAGTTTTCCCACGCTGTCACGGTCGATGAGCGCATCTGTCACGCGGGCCCCGGAGTCGGAGGCAAGACCGACGGCATCGATGGTGAATGAAAAATTCCGGTTGAGTGCCCCGCTTGCGGAAACGCTGCCGCTCACCTCGAAATCCCCGGCAGCCGAGGGAGTGCCTGAACCGTTGACCGCGATTGTAGTGGTGTCCGCCGAAATCCCCTCGCTGCCGACGATTGAGGTTAAAACGATCCGTGCTTCCAGGAATTCCAGCGGAGCGACGCACAGCATCAGGCCTGCCAGCGCCCTCGGGACGGAAAAACGGGGGTGGCCTTGGTTCTCAGTCATCACGGTCTAGCAATTCTTAGGGCTGCGACGGATGTCCATGATAGAGATAGAGCGCTCCATAGGTCCAATTCTGCTTCGGCATGCCGGGGAAGTTCACCCGGTCCATCATCAGTGCGATGTAGGGCGCGGGATATCCTTCGGGGAGTGGGATGACATTCGGCCAGATGCGTGTGCCATGATCGTCATTCCAGGGCGGCAGGTGGAGGTTCAACTCGCCCGCCGGTTCCAGTCCCGGATAGGTGCGGACGTAGACCTTGCGGTCCGCGCTGCCGAACATGGCGTAGCGTTTGGATCCGACCTTCGCGATCGAGGTGCCGGTGCTGTCCATCTCGACGGGGCCGCTGATCCGGGTGTAGCCGTGGTCCCAGGCATCGGACTCCCACATGCTGGCGCGGAATTTCCCGGCATGCTCCGCGACTAACATGCGCCACTTGCCCGCTTCCGCGTCGTAGATTCCATGAGGATCTTCATGCATTCCGGGTGGCAGGCCGACGGATTTGGCGCGCATGATGGAGAACCCCTTGCGCGGATCCCGGGTGCTGGAGACTGCTAGAACGGCCTTTTGTGCGCCTTGCGTATCATTTCCGTAGGCGCTGAATCCCACGGTCCAGCCGCGCCATTCCTTCGACGCTTCGTCGTAAAACAAGTGCGAGGCGAGTTCGTTCCGGAGCATGCCGTCTCCCATATCGAACACGATGATTCCCTCGAACTTGACGTCGAAGACCGAGGGGTTCATCGAGAAAACCCCTTGCAACGGGTGCGGCAGCCCGCGACCGCGCACGGTCATGGTGAACCACAGGCGGCCTTCGTCTAGCAGCGGAGATCCATCCGGGATGGTGATGGCCCGGATGTCCGCCTGACCACAACCCGGTGACAAGGCTGCCGTCATTTCTTCGATGATCACCGAGGCCCCGGCTTGGAGGTCGGTGTGCAAACAGAACTCGAATTTCCTCATCATGGACATCTGCCGCAGCTCGAAGTGTTCGGAAAAATCCGGGTAGGCGACGAGGTGGGACTGGCCGTGGGTTTCGAGAAACAGGTTCACGCCGACGGCGAGCACCTGTACGCGGAAACGCAGCGGGAACGCCAGTTTCACGCCTTCCGGAACAGGATAGTCCTTTCGCACGATTTCCTTGCCGTCCTTCACGACCACCCACCGGATGGCTGAGCAAGTGCCGGAGGAAACCACCAGCGACGCGCCGATCCGGTTATCCTGTTCGGAGTCCCGGAAGAGGATACCTACTTCTCCGGATCCACTGAATTTTTCAAACGAGAGGTCATACGAGGCGAAAGGATTGAATCCACCGATCCAACGGTCCATCCGGGACGCCTGGGTCGCGGTAATTCGTAATTTGCCCTCATGGATTGCAACCTGCGGGTCACCTGTCGGGGTTCCGACGGTGGGGTGCATCAAGTCCAGTTCCACGACTTTTGAAGGATGGAAACCGGCAAGAGGGATTTCCTGATCGCGGTCAAAGATCATCCGTTGCGTGGCTTGCCGGCGGAATTCCAAGTGCGCGGGAGTCACCTCGGCTTGTGTCATCCCTGACACCATGATGACGCAAAGAGCAAGTCGGGCGGAGTAAGATAAAAAACAGCTTGTCATGTTAGACAATTCGTTGATTCAGGAGGTCCAGGTCAGGGCGCACCGGCACGTTTCCAAGGGGAACGTGGTGTTACAACTTGAATGACTTGAACTCACCGAGGGAAATGGATTTCACGCTGTAGTCGAACATCAAGGTGTTCCGGGAGTTTCCATGAGGAGGTTCTTTCGGGGCGCCTGTCGCGGCACTCGAGGGACGGATGATCTGGTCGGTCTCCGTGATCCAGGGCTTGCCCCGGGTCTCTCTGGCAGAAAGTTGGAGCGTGGTCATCGGAGGGGTTCTGTCTCCGGAACTGTTTGGATTGT
The DNA here is from genome assembly GCA_963841745.1 of uncultured Verrucomicrobiae bacterium. GTDB lineage: Bacteria > Verrucomicrobiota > Verrucomicrobiia > Verrucomicrobiales > Akkermansiaceae > Luteolibacter. The sequence goes on from CAWJDV010000003.1 coordinate 210,026, forward strand.
GATTGCCCATCGGAAAGAAGGTGACGCCTGTGATGGCATCCGTCTGCTTGGCGTAGACTACATAGGTCGGCTGTGGTTTGCTCTTCGGATCCTTTGCATTTGTCTTCGCGGCAGGGTAGTCGAACGTGGGACTGTAGAACATTCTTGGTTGGGGATTTTCCGGTTGCGGCACGGTGGCCAAATACTCTTTCAAGTAATAGCCAAGCTGACCGCTCACCGCGTTGTTTTGATATTTCGTGTGGTTGTCCGTCAGAATCGGGCCTGGCAGCGTGGTGTTATTGTCACTGGCGTAATGCGCGATCGCCGTTCCGATCTGGCGCAGGTTCGAGGTGGAGATCGCGCTGCTGGCTTTCATGCGCATGCGGCTCGCGAGCGAAAACAACAACGACGCCAAGACGGCGATGATTGCGACGACAACCAGAAGTTCAACCATGGTGAAGGCTGCACTGAACTTCTTGAGATTTTTGGGATTTTTCATGACTTGTTTGGAAAATTTCGAGGAGCTGTCATTCTCCATGGGACACACGGCTTCCCGAAAGGAAAGCTGACGAACTTTCTCCGTCACGATCCGGATCCGCAGGATGGTTTCGTTGGGACGTTTTTCTGGCTGGTGCCGGAAGATCCGGACCGGAACGAACCGCAGCGCCATCCGCCCGAGCCACTACTTTCGGATGGACTCCGGCGAGCACCAGGTCCACACCGGTGATTCGAATGCTTGAGTCCACCCCGGGGAAAATCACGCCAACGTTCTCCATTTGCCCGGCCTTTGCGGCGATTCCAAGTGCGGAGACATCCATCGTTACCTCCGGAAAGGTCGTGTCGCTGCCTTTCAAAGTGATGGAACGCCGTGTGAGTCGGTTGACCACGGTGACTGTTTCCCCCGCACCCAGCCAGCGGACGGTGATGGCATCCAGCTTGACCTGGGTTTCCGGGCTGAACCCCGGGAGACTGGTGAGTCCGAATGCGATGCCTTCGGTATGACCCGGCTCCGCAGCGAGACCCTGCCCGCCGGGATCGCCGATGACGCCGAGATAGCCGGACGAATCGCGATCCAGATTTCCCGCGACAAGCGGGTCACCGAGGGATGCCGGGTCTGTCGAAACATTCTTGACAGCTTCTAACCGGACTCCCGACGAGGCGTTGTAAAAATCCGCCTGGTGGGTCTCGCCGGTGATTTCCATTCCCGCCGTCCCGGATGAGGCGCGGCCGACATGGTCGAATCTGAGGGAGAAATCCAATCCGGAACCCGGCTCGTCAGTGCCTCGCGACACGGCCGTGACTTTGGTCTTCCGCAGGCCGAGGCGCCGGGCCAGCTGATCCTGATAGAGCGACGAGGGGGATAGGCTTTTGCCCTTTCCCTCGCCCTGGGCGATGTCGAGTGGTTGTGATTTTCCGGTGGTGCGGAGTTCGATGCCCTGTTGTGCGCCGTGCGTCCCGATCACGTAGCCGTAGCGGGCCTGACCGGAGCGGACGATTTTTCCCCGGTTGAGCGCGGCGGAACCACTGCCGGAGGTGTTCCAATAGACGCAGTGTGCGGCGGCGAGCGCCTGATAGTTCCAGCCCCGGTGGACAGCTTCCCACCAGCTTTCATAGGCATGGCACTGGTCCCAGAGACTGGAGTGGGAAAAATGCATGTGGTTGTCGCTGCCATCTCCACCGGTCTGGATGTATCCGGTGTCGCCGGTGGAGCTTTTGGTGTTCCGGTCCTCGCACTTGTGGAACACGTTTCCGGTGGATCCCGCATGGGAGTTCACGAATCCATGGCGGGAGAAGTCCGCGAGGCAGCGTTCCACGAGGCAGTCGTTGCCGTGGGTCATCCGGAACATGTATCCGTTCCCGCCGGCGCCGCCGTATTCGGGACGTTTCATCGAGCAGTCCCGCAGGGTGATGTTGGAACTCAGCTGAATCAGGATTCCGTTTGACAGAACATGACAGGTGAACGAATTGCCCGCCGGCTGATAGCTGTGGATGTCTCTCGCCCAGCAATGGCGGGCCCTGCTGAACTGGATCACCCACGATTCATGGACATCGTAGGCTCCGGTTCCTCGAACAAGATAGTCGTCCGACTGCCAGCCCTTCCCCGGGTGCTGCACGTTGCCGATGGACAGTCCCTCGACTCCGCATTCCTGGATTCTGTCGTGATATTTTTCCACCCGGGCGTTGTCCCTCATCAAATGGTAATAGCGGGTGGGGATGTCGGTTTCGATCCATCCTTCCGCCGCATTCACCGCCATGACCTCACGCTGATAGACGGCGGGAGTCGGGGCGGATCTTGCCTGCCGTCCACGCTGCGGTCTGGCCGTGTTCATCAATCCATTTCTGGGTGAAATCCCAACGGACACCGATCTGGTCCCCGACGCGGAAACCTGCGGCTTCGGCCACGCGGAGCCGCTTGGTCGGAGAATGCACATCCTCTGTCAGAGGCTGCGAGAGCAAGGGGTTTTTCCCGTCGTTTCCCCTGATCGAGATGATCGATCTGGATCTCATGACCGTTGAATGATTGAGGATGAATGTCCGCCCGGCACCGCTGCCGCGCAGGATCGTGTTGTCTTTCGAGATCCGGAGAACCGAGGTGCTGGCGGCAGCTGGCAGGGAGACCTTGTAGGTTCCGGGAGGCAGGAGCACGACGCCGCCGCCAGCGTTACCCACGGCATCGAGCGCGGCTTGGATCGCGGTCGTGCTGTCGGTCGCTCCGGTGGGATCCGCGCCGTCTTGGGTGACGGCGTTCCGCACGTGGTGGGTGGGCGTGGGAATTTCGGATTCCCCACGCCGATAGCCGGCATAGGAGAAATCCTGAATGAATTTGTCCTTGGCGAATGACAACCCGACGGGAGGGGTCCAGTTTTTCGGATAGAGCGAGCTCCGCCATGTCTGTGCCGGTGACAAGGACGACCCTGCGAAGAGGCAGAGAAGCCCGATCCCACGAGCTGAAATGCACTTGCGGAGGAGGATGGGATGCTAGTTTGGGACCGGGTGGATGTAGGTGGGGCGGCAGCATCGGGAATGGAGTCGGGTTTTTATCGATTGGGCGGGAATCCGAAAAACCGATGAAACGGATCATCCCCGGATCGCCCCTCGCGGGGCGAAGTGTTGGATCAATGATCGCGTGGAGCCGGGCGGCGGCGGCGGAGCAGCCCGGCACCGATCAAGAGGCCGGCCAGTGCGCTGGTGGGCTCGGGCACGGCGGACCATCTCAATTCCGTGCCGCTGAAGCTGAAGGAGCCTTGGACGCCGGAAACCGCGCCACTGGCATTGTGGTATTCCACGCCACCGCCGAAGATCGATGCGATATCCAGATCGGTGCCGGCAGCGTTTTCGAAGATGTCGGTCCATGTCCGGTCGCTGTTCCAGAACCCTTCGCTGAAGTCCTGACCGGCATTGAGAACCACCCTGAAGATGGCTCCGGTGCCGGTGGTCGCCAGAGAGGCCGTGTTGACGGCGTCGTAATCGATGCCGCGGGTTCCGATGCTGGTATCTGCGTTGCCAGTGAGGTTCCACTCGAAAATAGAGCCTTGGTTGTAGGTGATTCCGGTGGTGAAGTCGACTTGGGCGATGGTGCCTGCGCCCGTGAGGTTTGCCAAGGTCACCGCGTCGCCGGCGGTGTGGATGGTTCCGATGGTCATCGTCGTCGCGCCGCCGATGGTGCCGTTTCCGCCGAAGATGCTGCCTGCGTTGGTGGCGGTGACCACACTGCTCGTGGAAGTGGTTCCGTTGACCTGCAGTTTGCCTTCATTGACATTGATGGCACCAGTGTTGGTGTTGTCGCTGTTGCTCAAGATCCAGGTGCCTGTTCCGGATTTGGTGACGGCGAGGGTTGCGGTTCCGTTGGAGATGGAGCCGCTGACGGTGTTGGCTCCTGTTGAGGTGCCGGACAGTTCAAGAAGTCGGTTTCCTGTTGCACCCGAATCCACGTTTCCAACAATGTTGAGTGAACCTGCATCACTTCGAATGGTTGAGGAGCCATTACCTGCGATGGTTTTGACGTTGCCATTGATGACATTGTCGCCAGCGGTGTTCACAATCGAGAGTCCGGCGGTGGTGATGGACAGGTTGGATGCCAGCGTGATGTTGCCGGAGCTTCCATCCAGGGAGAGATAGGCGTTGTTTTGCGCGTTGATGGTCTTGGAGCCGGTGCCCAGGGCGCTGGCATTGGTGATCTTCAACTCGCCGGTGCCAATGGTGACACCGCCGGTGAAAGTATTGTTGCCGGTGAGCGTGAGGGTGCCTGCGCCGCCTTTGGTGAGAGTGCCGCCGGAACTGGTCAAGTCCGTCGCCCAGGTGACATTCTGGCTGTTGGTGTTGATGCTGTAGGCCTGATTTGCCGCTGTGCTGAAACGACCCGAGTAGTCATGGGCGTTGGACGCGGAGTGTTGCAGGGTGCCGCCACCGAAGACAATGGAACCGGGATTTGCGGCAGCTGAGTTGCCGAGCGGACCGGAAACACCCACATTCTCCGCGACTCCCAGATTGATCGCGCCTGCGCCGAGCGTGGTCGTGCCGGTGTAGGTGTTTGCTTGGGAGAGGGTGAGCGTGTTGGCTCCCAGTTTGGTGAGATTGCGTGCGCCGGTGAGCGCGGTGGCTTGGTCGAAGCTGCCAGCGGTGGTGTCGATACCGACGGCGGAGGCACTGTCCAAGGAGAAGCCGGTCAGGGTGTTGGTGAAGAGTGCGGCGACGTCTGCACTGCTGTAGTCGCCGGAGACCGCGCCGACGCCAAGGCCGATGCCGCCTGCGGAACTTGCGGTCACGAGGCCTGCGGCTTTCGCTCCCGTGTTTCGAAACACGAGGAATCCGCCATCGACTTGAGTGGCACCATCGTAGGCGTTGGTGCCGGAGAGTGTCAGGTTGCCCGCGCCCTGCTTGGTGAGGCCCAGGCCCGTGCCGGTGATGGCACCTTGGATCTGTGCCCGAGATTCCCGCGGCTTGATCGAAGACGCGGGAACCGCTGCCGGCCAGGGTCATGCCGGTGTTGACGGTGCCGAGGTTCTTGAGGAGGCCGTTGGTGTAGGTGATGCTGGTTAGGCTGGTGATGTTTTTGCCCGTCATGTCCAGGACGGTGGAGGCACCATTGAGCGCGAGGGTGGCGACGATGGTCCCGGCACCTGTGCCACCTGACGGGGATGTCTCCAGTCACGGTGGTGGTCCCCCCGGTGAGGTTGAGCGCAGCGGTTGTGCCGCCACCACCGCTGTTGGTGGCCATGGAGATCGCGCCGAATGTGGCCGTGCCGCCGCCGATGTTGATGGTGGCGTTGTTGTTGCCCGTCATCAAAGCGTTGGTGGCTACGGCCATGTTGACCGATGCGACTTCGAGCGTTCCAGTATCGAAGGTTAGAGTCGAATTCGAGCCGGCGCTGCCCGTTCCGGTCCGCCTTGCCATGGTCAGCGCACCGATCTTGGCATCGACGCTGTGGCCTGTGAAATCCACGACCGCCGTGTGGGTGCCATTGTGACCAAAGCCGTTGTTGACCATGTTCATGGTGGTGACGGCCGCAATGCCGTCCGCAGCCCGGAGCAGCAGGGTGCCAGTTCCTGTTTCGAATGAGAGATCGCCATTGCCGCGCCCGCTGCTGGAGCCGACGGCGATTGTGTTGGCATTGATGGTATTCGCGACACTGCCGAGTTTCAATGTATGCGTGACACCCTCGTCCCGCCCTGTCGCCCACACCGAGTATGTTTGCGGTGATGCTGCTGGTGGCGGCAAGTTTGACAGTCGCCAGTGCACCGGTGGTGTTTGAATTGTTAGCACCCAAGCGGAAAATTCCACTGCTACCCAGGTTGGCATTGAAGATGCCCAGGCCGCTCATGTCCAAAAGGTTGTTGGTGGTGCCTGCTGTCGTTCGGAGCGATTTGTCCGACTTGGAAGGTGGAGTTCGAACCATTCCCACTGTGAATGTTCCAGTGGCACCGGTGAGGGTCACGTTTGTCGCCGTCGTGCAGTGGTGCCCCCCCCGAGGAAGAAATTTCCCGCGACGGTGAGGGTCTGACCTGCGGCAATGGCCGTCGTGTGCTGGAGGGTGGCACTCTCTGATTGTAGGTTAGCGACGCGATCGAGATGCTCGTGTCTACGGTATTGGTGGTGCCTGAGGTCGCCGCTCCGGTGGCGTTGAAAGTGACATCGTCGCCCGTGGCAGCGGCGTTGTCGCTCCAGTTATCGACCGTGGACCAGTTGTTGTTCGCTCCACCGGCATCCCAGGTGATGGCGAGCGGCATGGAGATTTGTTGCCAGCAGGTTGAAGCCGGCGGCGATGGTGGCGGGGAGCAGGAGGAGGCGCTTGTTTTTCATGGGTTTGCTGGTGGTTCTTTTTGGAGGGGCTCAACGTGGAAATCAGTGAAACGTTTGATCGATCTCACTTCCACACGGCGGGCTTTGGAAAAAGCTGACTGACATTCTCAAACTAACATCCGCCGTGATGTTGCTAGAAGAAGGGTGGGGTTTGATCAAAGAAGGCCGGGGAGTCCGGGGTGTTCCGGATTCCCTATCAGCAAGACGAGGGCGGCGCGCCAAGTGGACTTGCACGCCGCCCTGTTTCCGGAAGATCCGCCTCACCGGGTGGCGGGGCGGACCAGGCCTCACGGTTGTGTCACTTTGAGGCGGGCGAAGTTTTTCGCCGGGGTGCCCGGGGTGAATGTGTATGAGATGTCGGTGGCCGGATCTCCACCTGGCTGGGTAACCGCTGGCGACCATGAACCGGCATCGAGAGTCTGTGAGATTTCGATGACCCAGGAGACGTCGCCGTTGGCGATGGCGTCGGCTCCCTTGGTGTAGGTGATGGTGTTGCCGGAGAACACGCCTGCGGGCTGGCTGGAAACGCGTGGGTTCTGGCCGAGGGCATATTCCACGATGTTGGCGATGCCGTCGTTGTCGAAGTCACCGTCTGCCGGCTCGCCGGGGATGTTGCCTTTGGCCGGGTCGTTGGCCCATGAGGCATAGTTGGAAGCGCCGCCGGTGGCAGTGAGGAAGCCGTTGGTATCCAGGGCGAAACCGGTGAAGCCGGCGGCGGAGATCTGGCTGAGTTGGCTGGCGCTCAGGCCCGCGTTGGAGGTGCCGAATTTGAGCGATGAACCGGAGACAAAGCCGGTGAGGTTGAGAGTGCCGCTCCAGGTGCCGTTGCTGTCGGCAAACTCGATTTTGGCTCCAGAGGCGAGGTTGATGGTGGCCGCACCAGTGATGGCGAGGGTGCCGGCTGCTTCGGTGCCGGCGGTGGCGGCACTCAGAGTGCCGCTTCCGATGGAAACGGGCGAGGCATCGGGAAGGACATCGGCCGCACCGAGGGCCAGCGTGCCGCCGCTGATCGTGGTGTTGCCGGCGTAGGTGTTCACGCCGCTGATGATCCACTTGCCGGTGCCTGCTTTGGTGAGGCTGAGTTTGCCGGTGCCGGAAGGGTTGACGATGGTCGCGGCGATCAGGTTGTCACCGGTGTTGGAGCCGCCGAGGGTGAAGGTGCGGTCCAGGTTGCCAGTGCCGGAGATGGAGGCGTTCTGGTGAGTCAGCGGAGCCGCGGTGGTGGGGGTGTCGAGGGTGATCTGGCGGGTATCGTAGTTGACGGCTGCGATCTTGGTGCCTGGGGCAATGCCTGTGGCCGCGATGGTCATGCCGGGAAACAGCGTGTGGGCATCGCGTGCCGTGATCACCGTGTCACCGAGTCCGAACAAGGCGATGGGAGTGCCCGTGCCATTGACGAGGGTGACCGGCGCAGTGCTTGTTAGGGCGAGCGAGCCGGCACCGGACGATTCGAGGGTGGGCGTGGGCCCGACGAGGCCGAAGGGGCGGTCGCTGGTGGAATTCGCCGCACCCGCATGGCGGAAGGTGCCGCCGAAATTGAAGGCGGTGCCGGAGCCGATCGAGCTCGGGGTGCCGCTGGCGGTCATGTTTTCCACCACGGTGGTGCCGACGGAGAAACTCGGGGTCGCCTGAGTGCCTTGGTTGTCGGTGCGCGGCAGGGTGAGGGTGCCGGTGCCGAGTTTGTTGATGCCCGTGGACGTGGTTGCGTCAGTATCGACGAACCGGGAGTTGACCACGACATCTCCGCCACCGATGAAGTTGAAGGACCGGTTGGAGTTGACCACATCGTTGCGCAGGACGGAGGTCGTCGCGGGAGCGCCGAGGGTGAGGGTGCCGGCGGCCGATTCGATGAAATAGCCGCCTCCAGCGGCGGTGATTAGAACATTTCCAAGCAATGCGTTGTTGTCGGAAGCGTTGCGCAGGAAGACCGGCGAGCCGAATGCGGTTTCACCGTTGGCGATGTAGCTCTTGCCGGAGGTGTTGATCGTCTTGTCGACGTCCACGGTGATGTTGTTGGCGAGCTCGAGGATCGAAACCTTGCGGTTGTCACCGGTGAGGGTGATGGTCTTGGGGGTGGCGATCGGGCCGAGAGCTTCGCTGTGTTCGATGCGAAGGGTGTTGGAAGTGGCGATTCCAATGATCTGCACGTTGCCGGTGAAGGTATTGGCAAGGGGCAGAACCAAGGTGCCTGTGCCAGTCTTGGTCAGTGCGCGGGCAGCCGTTAGTGCGATGTTCTGAGTGAAGGATCCGCCGGCATTGGTGGTGTCGATGAGGACTCCGGATGCGGGATCGAGGCTGAAACCGGCCAGCGAGTTGGAGTTGAACAAATCACTGATTTCGGACGCCGTGTAGTAGAGGGGATCCGAGCTGTGTGCGCCAAGGCCGATGCTGCCCAAAGAGGTCGCTGTGGCGGTGGCCGCGGTTTTAGCGTTTTTCGAGCCAAAGATCAGGCTGCCGGCATCGATCTGTGTGGGACCGTCGTAGGTGTTGGTCCCGAAGAGGGCGAGGGCGCCCGGACCTTGCTTGGTGAGGCCCATGCCCGTGCCGGTGATGTCTCCCTGGATGATGCCTGAGATGTTGAGTCCTTGATCGAACACGCGGGAGCCTGTCCCAGCCAAGGTCATGCCGGTGTTGACGACGCCGAGGTTTTTGAAGAGGCCGTCGGTGTAGGTGATGCTGGTCAGGTTGGTGAGATTCGCCCCCGAAGTGTCGAGTACGGTGGTGGCACCGTTGAGTGTGAGGTTGGCGACGATTGCCCCGGTGGCAGTGCCACCGACACGGGTGATGCCTCCGGTCACCGTGGTGCTTCCACCGGTGAAGTTGAGCGCTGCGGTGGTGCCGCCACCACCGTTGTTGGTCGCCATGGAAATCGGGCCGAACTTGGCCGTGCCGCCACCGATGTTGATGGTGGCGTTGTTGGCACCGGTCATCCCTGTGTTGGTGGCGACGGCCATGTTGACCGAAGCGACTTCGAGCGTTCCGGTATCGAATGTCAGGGTCGCGTTGGAACCGGCGCTGCCCGTTCCGGTCCGCCTCGCCATGGTCAGTGCGCCGATTTTGGCGTCCACGCTATGAGCGGAAAAATCCACGACTGCCGTATGGGTGCCATTGTGGTTGAAGCCGTTGTTGATCATGTTCATGGTGGTGACGGCCGCCGTGCCGTCCGCAGCGCGGAGCAGCAGGGTGCCGGCGCTCGTTTCAAATGAAATGTTGCCACTGCCGCGTCCTGCGGAGGATCCAACTGCGACGGTGTTGGCGTAGATGGTATTCTCGACACTACCGAGTTTCAGAGTCTGGCCGACACCTCTACCTGCCCTGTCACCGACTCCGAGCACGTCTGCGGTGATGCTGCTGGTCGCGGCGAGCTTTACGGTCACCTGTGCTCCAACAGTCTGGGTGCTGCTGGCACCCAGGCGGAAAACTCCTGTGGCACCCAGGTTGGCAGTCAAAGTGCCCAGGCCGCTCATGTCCAGACTGTTGGTGGTGCTGGTGCCCGGTGCCACTGGCAGCAGTTGTCCGACTTGAAAGGAGGCACCGCTCACGGTGAGCGTGCCAGTGCTGCCGGTGAGGGTCACATTTGTCGCAGTCGTCGCGGTGGTGCTTCCGGCGACGAGGAAATTGCCGGCTACGTCCAGAGTTTGATCCGCGTCAATGACGGTCGTGTGTTGGTTGGCGGCGTCCTCGAAGCTGTAGCTGAGGGATGCGATCGACTCGCTTAGGCTTACGGTATTCGTGGTGCCGGATCCGGTGGCGCCGGTGGCGTTGAACGTGACATCATCGTCTGTGGGAGAGGCGTCGTCGCTCCAGTTGAGAAGGGTGGACCAGTTGGTGTCACCGCCGCCGGCATCCCATGTGATGGCATCGGCGCGAACTTGTGCGGAGAGCACCATGAAACTGGCGGCGATTGAGGACGGAAACAGGAAGAAACGTGGATTTTTCATGGGTTGATTGATGTTGTGTTGAGGCAGGTCTGCGAAATTCGTGGGTTTTCGAACCAGCTACCCTACTTCACGGCGGTCCCTGGAAAAAGCTGACCTGATTTTTGAAAATATTTTTCAAGGGGGGACGGAGGAAGGAAGCCTCACGCAGAATGAAGACGCCGCCCTTTACCGCGGGAAGGATACCGAGGCCCGACAGCAGCACAGCACTTCAGAAAAACCTTGGGTCCTTTCACCAACCTACATTCCAAGAGACTTTCTCAGCGGTCCGGAATTCCAGAAGGATCTCGTCGATAAAGATCTCCCCGCCTGCCGGTGAGTTGGGGGCGACTGCTGTCTTTGTGGATGGGGGCTACTCCTGCTTTTCCGGAGAACTTCGGAAATCCTTGAAGCCGGCGATTTGCGGCACGGTGTTTTGAGCTCCTCCATAGACGAACATCACCATGCGCGAGCGCGGGTCATGGACCCATTTGGTCTGGCAGATGGGATGCAGCTGTGGATTGCCTGAAATGACATAGGAGAGGTTGACGTCGAATGCGTCCCCACCTTTCACCGGAGCATCGATGATCACGCGTGATTGTCCCTTCATCGCGAGTTTCTGGCTTCCCAACCGCCCACCGACCGCATTGTCCGTAAGATTGAACCACATCATCTGGCCCTTTTTGAATTTTCCTGAACCGGCGTCGACAATCTGGAATTGAACAGGCGCAACTTTGTTGGCGGCATCTCCATAGACGACGATATAGAAGTCAACAATGGCGGCAGGCAGTTTGCCGGACGGGGTGCCGGCGGGAATTTCCTCAGGCTTGAGCACTGCGCCGGGTAACAAATGAATTTCAGTGTCACCTTCCGCGATCTTATAGACTTCGGAAAAATTCATCGTCGGCAGTTCGACTTCCCGGGAGGTGACACCGTCAAAAAGAAAAAGTTTTTCGGGTGCATCGGGAGGCGGGTTCAAAAACAGGATTCTGCAGGTGCGGCCCTGCGGTTTGCCCTGCGCGGTTGCAAATAGCGGGAAACACAGTGCGACAAGGAAAAGGAAACGCATGATTTTTCGAAGTGAGATGAGTGATGAGGCAGGTGAAACGGCGCCCATTTTCACGATGGAGTGGACATCAGATTTCATTTTCCGCAAGCCAGCGAAAGGACACGATCTCAAAGCGCCGGCCGAATGTCGTATTGACCACTTTGCGGCCAGGCAGTGATCCTGAACTGTTGGAAATGTCTGCGAGTGCCGCGTCATCGCTCACATCCACAAAATCCCTGCTTCGGCGGATGGTCGCTTCGCAGACGGCGCGGGCTTTGACGATGTTGCCGGTGACGTCGCGAGCATCGCCGTAAGCACGGATCGTGAAGGTGTCGTCCCGTGCGGAGAGGATGGGTGCGATCGGGCGCAGGACATCGGCCTGGCGTGTCCAGCCGGGGAGTCCGTAGATGTTATAGCCCTCGGCGGCTTTAGGGAATTCATAGCCCGAAACTCCGCCAGGTGGGTTCGCGGTGGTGCGGTTCGTCCCCAGGCCGTCGGGTGTCAGGTCACGCTGCAACATGCCGAAGGGATTCTGCGGGCTGGCTTCAAGCTTGTTGAGGGCGGTTTGGATGGCACCCGCGAGGGCCGGTTCCCCGGAGGAGAGCTGGCGGTTCACAAATTCGGCAAGCGAGAGGAATGGGCCGCGGAGGCGCACTTGCTTGACGATCTCTGCGGCCAGAAGATCGAGCTGGTTGCCACTGAAGACCCGGTATCCGACATATTCAGCGTTTCCTGGAAAACTTCCTGATGTTCCGGTTCCTTTTGATTCCACGTCGCCGGCGATGCTGAAGCGGCTGTAGCCATAGTCGGTGGCGGCAGCAAGCTCCGGCCTGCCCGTGCTCGCCATGTAGGGGATCTGCTGGTTGCGTGCGTGCCCGAGCAAGGCGCGCCAGGCGATCACGGAGGTGGAGTTGACATTGAACATGCCTTCCACTTCGAGCCTGGATGCGATGGTTTTCCACGAGGTATCGGTCTTGTCCACATTAGCGGCCGCCACCGAGTTCGCATCAGCAGTGGTTTTGGCGCGGCGGATATCCTCCGGGATGGCCTTGTAGGCGCGGTTGGCCAGTGGCCTTTCCGGATACTGGAGGAAATTCGCATAGGTCGTACTGGGGGTGGACGAGCCAGGCGGCTTGCCGAAGGCCGCGGGCTCCGGCGCGATGGACGAGAAGAACCAATCATCAAACAGAACATGATTGAGGCAGTAGGAGTCGTCGTTCTGCAGGTTCTCCGCTCCCTTGGCGCTGGCTGCCGCGGGATTGACGACATTGTCTGCGGCGATCAGCGGTGTGGCGTCGCTATTACCCACGAGATTGTAGGCATAAGGAGGAACCGGGTTCTCATAGCGTGCGTCCCAATTCTGGAGTTCCGCCAGTGAGTTGAGCGGGCGGCCCGGCAGTTCGGCGATCACACAGCGGGAGAGTCCGTCCGCTACCTTGAATCCAGTGACGATGAATCCACGGTTGCCACCCGTCACTTCGGGCAGATAGGGGCTGTTGGCCCCCAAGCCCTGGAAGCTGAATTCGAACGGCGAGTTGACGTTGTGGAGAGTGCCGGCGTAGTTGTATTTGATCGTGGGGGCGACGGCACTCTTCTTTCCCATCGCGGTGAAATTGACAAACGGACTGGATTGCACGAATCCCTTTGAGGGGAGGTGGGTGTTACTGGCCATTCGAGCGCCGAAGGTGACGGACATGAATGGTGTCAGCACCTCGGCTTCGGCGAGTGTCGGCTTGGGAAACCTCGCCTCGCCCAGTGACGGATAAAACGAGGAGGCATTGGTGCGATCATATAGCATCCGGTAAGCGAGCACGGTTCCATTGCCAGCGAGATTCATGTTCATGTAGAGTCCGACACCTTCCGCGTTATCCTTGAACTCCATATCAAAGGATACGTTGGTGGTGATTCTGCTGTCTCCCGCCGGTGTCGCATCCCCCACCCCCTTGGCGATAGGCTCGGAGGACTTGATGCCGCCGACCGGGCTGTAGCCCGGACCAAGCGGGGTGATGCCGCCTGCGCTTTTGATCGAGTTAATACTGAAAACACGGGTTTCTCCCAGGACCGAGATTCCCTGCTTGGATGGAATACCTGCTTCGACCCGGCACCGCTCCCTTGATGCCCCTGGAGGGCGCGTTGATCAGTGTGTTGTCGTCCTGCATGGTGTATTTCGCACTCACTGTCTGATTGCCCACCTTGTACTCGATGACAGGGGGGAGAGAGCCAAACAAATCAAGCGTAAGCGTCGAACTTCCCGGCACCTGCAGTTCGACATTGTAGGGATTCCACAAGGTAACGACTGGCTGCACCACGAGATACAGATCATACTTTCCGGGCGTGGTGGCACTCGGTTCGGTCTTGTGGGCGAAGATCCATTGGAGACGGGCGATCACCGGCAGGATGCGGACTTTATGAATGAAGTCCCCGGCATTGCCATTGATGGCCGTCCCCCGCAACTTCGTGGACATCACATTGTCGGCGGAAGTCGCAGGAAAGGTGCCGTCCTTGTAGAGGGTGGCATAGTTGACGAGGTGGGCCCAGCTTCCGATGGGCGGAAAAGCATCGATCGAAGTGTTGGGACCACTGCTTCCCTTGCGATAGTCCGCCCAGTGATAGAGGATGGACTTGGCTGTCAGCTGATTTCCCGCCGGGCGCGCGAACAGCAGGTCCTCTTCCGGGTTGACGCGAAAAAACGGCAGGTTGCCGGAGGACAAGCTGTTCCAGTTTTCGGTGAGTAGGGATAGATCCTTGCGCCATCCACCGGTGGCGGTGTTCGTAAGCAGGCCCACGGAATTCACCGAAAGATCATGGAAAAATGCCTGAGAGATTTTTGCTGTGGAGTTCTGAGAACCGGGTGCCGTGGCGCCGAGAAGATCGATTTGATTGATCGTGACAGCTTTGTTGCTTGGTGCCACGGCGGAGGGGTCTCTCAATGAGGCGTCATTCAGCAAGCTGTCCAAGCCGAACGGTGCCGGATCCACGGAAGAGTGGGTCTTGGCCAGAACCGACCAACTCGCCGCATCGGAAGTCGCGGGCTCAAATGGGCGGGGAATCCGCGCCTTTTGGTTTTCACCACTGATCCACCAGGCGTAGCTGCCCTGCTGTTGCTTGACGGATAATTTAGTCGGTGCCAGATAGATCTGTCGTTTTTCCGGATCAGCGGTTCCCACGGTTTTTTCTCCAACGAGCTTCACCTTGAGAGTCGCGTTTTTCGTATTCGGCACCTGGTTCATCGTGGCATCCTGGGAGGCGGATGTGAGCCAAGCCAGGAATCTCGCGCTTTTATGATCTGAATAGTCAGGCGCGATGGGCCTCCCGTCGGAGTTATGGTTGACTCCTTCCCAGCTTTTCCAAACTCCCAGGACTGGTGGATTGTTTTCGTCCAGCAAGTCGGCACGGGCGGTTACACGGGTATCAAGCCCCGCCGTTTTTTGCAGTTCTCCGATAGCAAACATCAATGACATCCGGGCGTTGGCTTTGGCCGTGGCCATCGCCTCGCCTTGTGCGGAAGAACGCAGCGAAATGCTCGACAAGGACAGAAGTCCCACTGCGATGACCGTGAGTAGAATCATCAGGGATAAAGTCACCACCAGGGCGAAGCCACGAGATGGTTTATGGATTACTGTTGCTGCTTTCATTCTGATGTCTGACCTGACGGCTATTTCGTGAAGAACTCGGAAAGTAGCCTGTTGTCGGGTTTTCTAAATAGCCGGAAAAACACATTTCCGGCCGATTACATCAATTCACGACATCTCATGGCAAAAGCTGACCGAATCCCTGCAATTTATTTGTGAAGGGGGTGCAGACGAGATGGCTTCACTTCGCGCGCAGCAGCCTTACCGGGCCAAGCAGTCCCATCGGTCGCGGCGAGGAAATCTTCTTTGTCCAGCGCTGGGCAGTTTCATTCGTGGTGAGTGATTTGGCGTAGTTGCCCGAGACCGTGGTCACGCGGATTTCCAGTTCGTTGCCGGTGGTCCTCAGGACGTCCGGCAAGATATAAAGATGACGACCATACCAACGGGTTCCGAGAGATTGGCCGTTGAGCATCACTTCCGAGATTTCTCGCACGGTGCCGAGGTCGAGAAAGCGGACCTTCGCCGCGTCCTCCACGTCAAACTTGATATGATAGATCGCCTGGCCTGCGAAAGCGGCGAGGCCGTCGAGCTTGCCGAGGTCGCCCAGCTCGTCCAGCGACGCCTCTCGCCTGGATCCGTTCATGTGGCGCAAGTCCACACTCCACGCACCCGTGATTTCCCGGGCACCGGGTTCGGCAGGCATGGCGTCTCTCGCGGGTGCCTTCGCCACGGTTTGCTCGAACACGATCACTTGTGACTCCGCCGGCCCCAAGCTGAATGTTAGGGCGTTGGGCGCTTCATCCCATGCGATCAAGCGCCGCGTGCCCATCTCCGCATCCCATACCCACGGAGCACGGCCGGTCGTGCGGAAGCGCGCCTTCACCGTGGCCGCTTTTTCCCGGCTGCTGTTGACGATGAAGAACACATCGCGATCGCCTGCTTTGTGAAACGTCTGGCTGACGAGCGGGCTGGCGGTCTCGAAAGCGACATCGGGAACGAGGCTGCATTTTTCACGCACCCCTTGAAACCATGCGAGAAGATCCGCGCCTTTGGCGGGAGCTGTCACCACGTGGCAGGTGTCGGGATGCTCTGCTAGAACGCGCCGCATCGTCTCGCGCACCTCCTGGTCCTGCGCGCCCTTGGCCATCAGCCCGGGTGCCATCGAGGGTGTCCGGCCGATGATGATGATTTTCCCGCCCGCCTTGGCGAACTCCGCCAAGGCTTTCGCCGTGTCAGGCCGTAGCGTTTCCACCTCCATCAGAATCACCGTTTCATAACGACGCTCGTTGAAAACCGCGGCTCCGTCCCGCATGGTGGAGCGGGTGAGGATGTTCTCCGAGGTGTAGTCGCAATTGTGTCCGTTGCGGTGCAGCGCGCGCCAGAGTTCGTGCGCATAGGCGGGATGCGTTTTCTTCGGGAAGGGATCTCGCTGCATGCCATCCCGTTTCCACAGATCGGCGAGCGGATGGAGGATAGCGATGTTGGCCTGTGGCTCGGACTGTTGCAGCAGCCACGAGAGCCTCGCCTTGTAGTCCATCCAATGACGGACGTAGGGCCACCATGGGTTTTGCTCATTGAAATACGAGCCATAGCGCACCCAGCCGGGGAAGCCTGCCTCCGGTGGCGAATAGTTGAAGCCGTGCAGAATCGAATGCGTCACGCCCGAGAGATTGCTCTCGTCACCCGCGATCTTGATCATCTCGAGGGTTGAAAAGAAAACCGTGCTGGTGTCGGTGATTTCCTCGCAACTCACCAGTTTCTTTCCGGCGAGACGGGCTGCGGAGGAAACGAATTTGTTGACCATGGTATCGGCACCAGACTGCCGTGGTGTGCCGGTATCCGGGTTGAGCCAGGTTTCGCATTCCGGAATATCCACGAGCATGCTGCTCTCCAGCGGGTCAAGGTTGTGTCCATAGGCCTGTGCCCGCGATTGGACACCCTGATTGTGGCACCAAGCGTTGAACGGCTCCAGGAAGCGTTCGCGGAACAGCTCGATCAAGGTCAACCAGTGGTCGTAGCGCACGCGCTGGATTTCGTCCATGAGTTCAGGTCCGGCCTTGACCTGTTCACCGCCTTCGACGGCGTTGCCCATTTGTCCGGTTTTCTGCAAGAGATAGGGCAGCCATGGCAGCAAATCGTAGCCGCGACGTTGCTTGAACTCAGCGAGCAGGTCGTCATTCCAGTTCGCGCCTTCGAGTTCGAGACTGTCGCAGAAAAACGCGCGGAAGTGGTCGCCGAGGTTTCCCAGATGCGGCCGCATGCCCTCGGACATATGCTTGAGGTAATATTCCGTCGCTTCGCGGCTGAAGTGATTGAGCACCGGTCCGTCGGAGCCGGGGGCACCGTTGATCACCACTTGAAATCCCTCCTGCAAAACGAAATAGTGCAGGATGAATTCGCCGGCGGGAACATCGACGGTCAACTTGCCGTCCTTGAACTGCCCCGTTAGGTCGGTTCCCGGATCGAAGCGATCAAGCGCGGCGGGCGTCAGACGCACGAATTTCACTGCCTGAACCATCGCCTTGTTCTTCGAGTGCAGGATGAGGTCGGTGCCGGCGAACATCTCCTTCTCGGTGATGACGACCGTGGACGGACCGCTCAACTTGCGCCGGCCGACCGAGAGAATCTTGCTCTGGTGTTTGAGCGGCAGAAAGCGCCCGCCGAAGGGCCAGCCTGAGCCGACGATGATGTCGGCGGTCATGCCACGGTCCTTCGCGCCCCCGGTGGCGCATTTCGACCATGTCGCACCACTCCGGGCTCAACCAGTTGAGCGAACGGATCTTGAGCGGATCGTTAGACGTCGGGAATTTGATGGGGTTGATTTCCACCCCGCCGATCCCGGCGGCCTTCATCACGTCGAGTTCACGCAGGATCTCGTCCGTTCTCCAGCTTGTCGCCATTCCACCACCAACGCACGAAAGGGCGCACTGACTGTGGCGGTTCGCGGAAGCCATCCCAGAGTGGGTCGGCCGGTTTGGTTTCCGCGGCGTTCAACGAGAACGCCGGAAACAGGAGCAACGTGGCAAGAAATGCGAGTGGACGATTCATGAATGAGCGAAATCCGTTAGGTCGGGCGTGCTGCGCTACGTTGTTACAACTCCAGAGCGATGACGGTATTCACAGGATCCGGAGCGGTGGCCGGGCCATCGATGGTCAGTTGTCCGGCCGCAACCGTGAATTTCAGAGGCGCTTTGTCCGGATCGGCGAGAAGATAGGCTTTTTTCACGGCTTCCTTCGGCTGTGGCACCGTTAACTTCCCGTCGGCCGGCCAATCGAACACATGCAGGAACAGTTGGTCATCCTTGCGGGTGCAACGCAGGCTCTTGCCTTTGAATTCCTTGCCCAATGGATTGGGTTGCGTGCCATAGACGGCTGCGCCGTTCACTTTGAGCCAGGCGCCAACGGCGCGGAGAGTCTCGGGACATGGATTGGGGATCACGCCCTCCGCCGTCGGTCCGACATTGAGCAGGTAGTTGCCGCCCTTCGAACAAATATCGACGAGTTTGAACGTGATGTCGGCGACGCCCTTCCAGTTGTGGTCATAGGATTTGTAGCCCCATGTGTCGTTCATCGTGGCCGGGGTCTCCCATAGGCCTTCGACGACATCTCCCGGAATTTTGTTGTCACCCGTCGAGTGATAATCCCCCTTGCCTCCGAATTTCTGGAGCCGGCCGTTGACCATGCAGTTAGGCTGTAGTTCGCGGCAGACTTCCGTAAATTTCTCCGCGCGCTCAGGCGTCATCAGGAGTGGAGTGTCAAACCAGATCAGCCCTAGCGGACCATACTGCGTGAGGAGTTCCCGGACCTGCGGCAGCGCCTTGTCATCCAGGTAGCGGTCATACTCGCCGTTCGTCGCTTTGACTTTGTCATCGCCGAAGTCCCAGGTGTTTCCAATGCCGCCCGGCTCGTGCCAGTCTTGTGCCTGCGAATAATAGAAGCAGAACTTGATGCCGCGCTTGGCGCAAGCCGCCGCCAATTCCTTCATCGGATCGCGCTTGAACGGCGTGGCATCGACGATGTTATAGTTACTGACCTTGGAATCAAACATCGCGAAACCGTCGTGATGCTTGGCGGTGATGGTTAGATATTTCATCCCCGCGTCCTCGGCGAGTTGCGCCCAGGCCTCGGCGTCGAACTTGGTCGGGTTGAACTGCGTGGCGAGTTGTTCGTATTCCGTCACCGGGATCCTGGCGTGGTGCATGATCCACTCTCCGATACTGCCGATCTTCTTGCCTTTCCACGTGCCGGCCGGAATAGAATACAGTCCCCAATGGATGAACATCCCGAACTTCGCATCTCGAAACCATTCCATATGCGGATTGATCTCCTGAGGTGCCGCTTCCTCGGCGGAGGGCTCGCGGCCACGGCGCTGGCTTTCGGCTTGTTCGGATTGGCGTTATCGGCACCGAACGCCGTCACGGAAATTCCGAGCAAGGTCGCGGCCAAACAAAATTTCATTCTGATGCTTTTCATTGTTTTCATGGATGATGGATACCGATGCCTTCAAGAGGGCGAGGAAATTGCATTCAAGCTTCTGCGGAAAAATACACTCAGCTGCTTGGATCACTTCAGGGACTTGTCTGCAGGACCACCCGGGCGCGAACGAAAACGCGTCCTATTGGCTCGCTGGCAGTGGCGGTCACGGTCGTGGTGGTGGCGACTGTCACGGGATCGAAGTTCACGGTCGGGCCACCGACGGGGCCAGCGCCGCTGGGATACCAGTCTACGAGATTTTCACACCAGTCGTAGAAATGTCCTGTCACGTCGGTCGGCGAGCTGGCGCTCTGAGGGTGGGTGAAAGTCGTGGTGGTGCCGTTGGTGGCAAAGTTGGCGAGCCCGGTGCTGAACTGTCCAGGGTGGCTGCCGAACCAGGCTTCGAGGCCGTTGGCGATTCCGTCGCCATCCGGATCGTCATTGAAACCGCGTTCACCGGGAGCGATGCCGAACGCGGGATCAGAAATAAACGCGTTGAAATCATTCGCAGGGACTGTCGCCCGACTCAGCCGGACGTTGTCGAAGAAGGCTTGATTGAAGGACCCGCTCGATCCTCCCGATCCACTTGAAAAAATGAGGATACCAATATTGCCCTGGCGGGTGAGGTCGGAGGCCTGAACGATATAGTCAAACGACACATCGCTGAAGGTGCCGTCGCCGAATTGGGTGCCGGTTACGGGATTGTTAGCAATGATACCGGAGTTGGCGACGGTGTCCGCAAGTTCGATGGTGGTGAGATTCGCGCCGCCGTCGGTCAGGCCGAAGAACGTGTTCTCGTTCCAGTTCAAATTCGAGGACGCGATGCGCATGCCGAGTGAAATCGTCAGTGTGAGCGTGTCCCCGGCCTGCAGGCTCGACCAAGGGGTGGTGGTCGTATTCAGGACACTCCCTTCGGAGATCAGCGCGAGCGCCTGAGACTCCTGACTACCCACCTGGGGAGACGGATGCAGGGGCGAAGGGGTGGCGAAGCCGATCCAGCCCACGGACACATTGCCGCCGCTGCCGCTTTTGCTGATCCAGGCGGTCAGCTCACCACCGAAGTCCTGCCGCTCGCCGAAACTGAATCTTCCCGTGCTATCGGTGTTCTCATCAGCCTCGAAGCTTGGATTATCGACGGGGATGTTGCCGGTTGCCGCCACTGCGGCGGTTTGGAAGCTCCATGTTGCGGAACCACTGATGCCTTCGAAAGCGTTGTCAGCGAGGTCCTTGATCGCGCCATTGCTGATCTCGACGTAGTATTGCGTGCTGAAGGCAAAAGCCGCGGGTGGGGTGATCGTCACCACACCGCCGTTGACGGTGACCGCACCGGTGGTGACGTCTATATTCGCAACCACTCCATTGTCAGAGCTTCTCTTGATGGTAATGCTACCGGTTCCCTTCTGCACGGCTTCGTTCAAAGTGATCGTCAGGACTGGCGTTCACCGGGATGTTGGAGCTGCCATTTGCCGGGCTCAGAAACGAAGTCTGGGGAGGGGTGATATCGGAAAATGGTGGTGCCTCCTGCGGAGTGAATAATCTTCTGGCTGTCGTCCTGATCGGCGACGGAAGCGCCATCCAGTTGCCCGTCCGAATTGCTGCCGGTGCCCAGCAGCGTGCCATCGGAACGGGTGATCAGGGTGAAATGATAGCCGCAGGTGACTGCTGTCGGCGTGCCGGTGAGACCTGCAAGAATCTGGGGCGAGTTGTAGGTGACAGCAGAGGATTCACCGCCGCCGCACTGGCCTTCGAAGTTGCGGCCCCAGAGCTGGATTTGGTTGTTGGGGCCGAAAGTCGCAGAGTGGGAATAGCCGGCGGAAATCCCGGTGATGCCACTGAGACCGGGAACCGTGGTGGGAGTGGTGGCCGGGGTGGTGGAACCCAAGCCAAGTTGTCCGAATCATTGTTGCCCGTCGCAAGAACCGAACCTCCCGTTAGAAGGACGAGTGAGTGCTGGCCGCCGGCCGCGACCTTGGCGGCGGTGATGACTCCGGGAACCTGGGTCGGGGTGAGCCGGTCCACCGTATCACCGAGACCAAGCTGGCCATGGGCATTACGACCCCAGGACCAAAGGCTTCCGTCATCCTTCACCGCGAGCGAAAATCCATCACCCGCGGACATGGAGACGACCCCGGTTAGAACAACTGCCGGCGTGGTGGCATCCAGCAGCCCGCCGTTTCCGACCTGCCCGCTGCCGTTGTGGCCCCATGCGTAGAGGTTGCCGGTGTCCGCATCGAGCGCGAGGAAATGGCGGCGGCCTGCGGCGATGGCATCGATTCCGGTTAGACCGGCGACCTGCACCGGTGTCGAGACCGGGTTGGGCGTGCCGTGTGGAGTCGTGTGTTGAAGTGTGGATTCGCCAAGGAACCAGACCGAGCCGTCGGACTTCAAGGCAAGGCTGCTGAATCCACCCGCGGCAACGTCGGTGACATCGCTGAGCCCGGCCACGGTGGCGGGGCTGCCGAGAGGGTTCGTTCCGAGCTGACCATAGGTTCCGTCTCCCATTCCTTTCACAAGCCCGCCATCGACCCTGATGAAGTGATAGCCACCGGCGGAGACCGGGTGTTTGAGGAAGTTCGAGAGATAGCTCTGCGCAAATCTCTGACCGATGGTGACCATGGACGGAGGATCGAAATGATAGGTCTCGAACAAGGTCAAATCACTGGTCGCGATGAAACTTGAGTAGGGATCCGCCGCGGCGACGGCCTCCTGGGCCTGCGCAACGGTCACGAAGGCCGGCCCGCTTCCGCGCCAAGGTTCACCGATGATGAAGGGCAGCTTGGCTCCATAGCGGCTCCTCACATCGGCAATGAACGCGGTGAGATTGCTGGCATAGTTCGCCTCTTGTCCCTGGATGGCATCGTTTTCTCCCTGATGCCAAAGCATGCCGACGATCTCGGTGGTGTGCCCGGCGGCTTGTAGAGCCGCGAGTCCGGCGGCCACCGTGTTCCGGAAATCGGCATAGATCGCACCCGTCGTGGGATTCCAGTCGTCCCATAGGCCGGTGCCTCCGACCGCCCCTTTGATGAGAGCGTATGTGTATTGCGGCGAGGCATCCGCGATGGCACGGCCGAAGGAGACCTCGGGGCCGAATTCCGTGGTGAATTTGCCGCTTCCGGGGCGCAGGGTTGTCAGGGTGGATCCGTAGTAAAGGAGGACGTCATCCTGGGGCAGTTGCAGGTTGACGGGTGAGGTTGGCAGGCCCGAGGAAGCGGCGCGGCCCAGCATGTTAGACTGCCCGCCAAGCAGGAACACGCGGACGTGGTCGGCTTTGACCGTGACAGGTGCGAGGGCTAGCAGCGCGCAGCATGTCGAACTCCACAGGGAACGGGTGATATTCATAAGTCGATGGGAGTTCATGTTATTGGGCATCGGCTTTGAGTTGCGTGGTCAAGGCGTCCATTTCCGCCAGCTTGGATGCATAGCGCGGATCGACGGCGAGATTGGTGCGTTGGTAGGGATCCACGGTGACGTCATAGAGTTGGGTCACATTGCCGTTGCTTGGGTAGCGGCTGTAGCTGAAGGACTCGGTGCGCACACCTTCGTTCCGGTAAACGCCGCTTCCAACTGCGGGGTGGTCGTGGAGAAAAGCGGTCCGCCAATCGCCTGGCGGATTGCCCTCGACGACCGGCCTCATCGAGCGACCCTGCATCACCGGCGGATTTACCGCTCCGGCGTAGTCGAGGATCGTTGCTGGGATATCAATGTTGAGCGCCATTTGTGAAACCCGCTTGCCCTTCTGTGCGGCAGGCAACCTTGGATCCATCACGATCATCGGCACACGGATCGACTCTTCTTGAATGTACCATTTTCCGGCCTGTTGGCGTTCGCCGAGGAAGAAGCCATGATCCGAACTGAGAATGATGATGGTGTTGGCCGCGACACTGTCGCTCGTGTTTCCATCGTCGTTGGGGTCATTCAGGGCGGCGAGTATCCGGCCGATCTGGACATCGACGCCATGGACGAGACGATGGTGCTTCTTCACGTTTTCCTGGAACAGGGCCTCGGTGCCGAAGCGGGCAGTCCAGCGGCTGGTGCCCTCGCCGCCTTGGAAAATCGGGAGGTTGCCATCGAACTGCGCCTGCGTGTCGGTTTTGGCATGAGCGATCGTGTCTCCCGCGTAGAGCAAGTCGTAGGCAGGATCCGGAAGAAACAGGTTGGGGTCCTGAACGTGAGGCGCTTTCCAACTGATCTGGAGACAGAACGGGGCGGACGTGGTGTTTTTCGCGGGATTGACGGCGTCATCAATGAATTCGACGGCGAGGTCGCCTACGAACTTGGTGGTATGTCTGCCATTGGCGGGCTCGCCATCGATGGTCTGGTTGAAATAGGTCCCCTGGCCATCCCAACCCTTGTTGAAGTCATAGGTTCCATAGAGGCCTGTAAAACCATTTCCAAGCCCGTGCTTGCCGATGAAGCCCAGGTAGAAGCCGGCGTCATCGAGTTGTTTCGGGTAGGAGTCCGCCCACTTGGTGGCATTGAGATTCTGATTGAAAGCGGTGATGCCATGACGGGCCATGTGTTGCCCCATGAAGACGCTCGCCCGGCTCACCATGCAGATGGCGGTGGTGGTGAAAGCGTTCTCGAAGATCGTCCCCTGCGCTGCCAGGGAGTCCATGTTCGGGGTGGTGATCACCGAGTTGCCGGCGAAGCCAGCCGCATCCCAACGCATGTCATCGAGGAAGAGGAAGACGATGTTAGGCGTAGGTGTTCCGATCGGGGCCGGTTGCAAGTCGATCCGTACATTGTCGAAGAAGGCTTGGTTGTTGGAGCTGTTGAGCCCGTTCCCCGTGGATCCAACCACTCCATAGGCGGCGAGCAGAACACCGACATTCCCGGAGCGTGACAAATCACTTGCTTGCACGGTGTAGCTGAAACTGCGGTCCTGCATGGTGCCGCCATCAATGCCTGTGCCTCCCGCGAACGGCGTGGCAAGTTGCCCGGAGTTGGCCACTGTGCCGCTTAATAGAGAACCATCGGCAAGTGTGCCGCTTGTAGCCCCGTCGATGATGGCGAAAAACGACTCATCTGCCCAAACTGGCGCGGGGGTGTTGGTCCGGTCTCCCACCGCCACGGTCATCGTGATCACATCTCCCGCGGTGAGGCTGCTCCAAGCAACGGGAGTGGATTGTTTGATGCTTGCTCCGGCCATGAGCGCCAGAACCTGGGATCCGTTGGCCGGAGCGATGGCGATGAACCCAACTGAAATCTCCGCTCCGTCGGGCGCGGGGGTGTTTTCCGTCGTAACCGTTGTCCAGTCCGTGAGAGATCCGCTGAAGTCCTGGATTTCCCCGAAGGAGAATCTTCCGGTGGCATCTGGATTCACATTGGCCTCGAAACTGGAGTTGGAGATCGCCACGGGGATCGCCTGAGCGGCGAGAGACGATGCGAGAAGGAATGGAAGATAGGGTTTCATGTTGATGTAAAGTATCGCTTCTCCGGCGCGAACAAGATTGAAAGACTCCATGAAGAAGTCTCCGGGAGTCTGAAAGGGCGTGGCCGGGATCCGCCGCACCCTGCCTGCCATTTTGGCAGGCAGGGTGGGAGCAAACAGGTCGAGGTGGGGTTGACGCAATAGAGTTCCTTACTGGGTTTGAACCCGGAAAAAGCGGTTGGCGCCGACAGGGAAGGTCTTGGCCCCAAGGCCGGAGCCATCGGTGGTCGCGGTGGTTTCGATGGTGGCAAAACCGCTGGAAAGGTTGGGATCGCTGGTGATGTTGTAGGTGGTGTTCGGATCTCCCGTGAAGTTGATGGTGAAGTTGGTTCCATCGAATGCGACGCTGTTGATCTTGAGATTGGAACCCACAAGCACCTCGGAAAGGGTGGCGGCAAACTCGCCGACTCCGACGGTTCCCACCTGGTTCTCGATATATAGATCAAGGTTTCCACCCGCGCCGTTGTTCGAGAGGAAGGTGCCACTGGTGGAGTAGGAAGAATTCGGCCCGTCATCGATGATGGTGAGGGAGAATGAGACCAGACCGGTCGTGTCGTAGTCCGGACTGAGCGTGAAGGTGAAATCAAAGGAGACATCACCGGTCCCGGCACTCTGGGTTTCGGTGAGTCCTCCGGAGCCTTGGATCGCCGCGGCGGCCCCCGCACTGGTATCGAAGACTTGGTGCGTATTGATGAGGTTCGGACTGCGCGCCAGGAAGCCCATGCCATTGTCGTTAGCGCTGTTGACGCCGGTTCCGCTACCGGTGTTCGGATTGAATGAGGCGCCGATCCAGTCGTCGGTGCCGAGGCCGGGGGCGAAGGCGGAATTGCTGGCGGTTCCGGTGAGGCGGAAGGTCTTGCCCTTGTCGGCATTGGTGAAGCGGCGCAAGGCACCGGCGGCGAACGTGGTTCCGAAGTTTTTAACTGCGGCACCGGTGATGGCCAGAGGACTTGACGGGTAGCTGGTATTCAGGGCCGGGTCGGTTAGGGCGGCCACCTCTGTGCTGTCGCTGTAGCCGTCGTAGTCGCTGTCACGCCTGTTAGGATCGGAATTATAGGGCGAGGCCGATGCCGTGCCGGTGTCGGGATTTTCCAGACTGTCCAGCAAGCCGTCTCCATCCGTGTCCTGAAGCGTCGGGTTGGATCCCGTGTCGGTATCCGAGAACCACAAGCCGGTGTTGGTTTCTGCGAGGTCGTCGTAGCCGTCACCGTCCGTATCCGCCTTGTCAGCGCGAGTGGCCGGACGAGGTGCGTTGCCTGTGGATTCGTCAAGATTGGTAAGAGTGTCTCCGTCAAGATCCGTTGCCGCATCGGCGAGATCGGTCGGGTCAAGACCGCCGAGCAGATTGTTGAGGACCTCGTAGGTGTCGGTCATTCCATCACCGTCCGAGTCAGCCAAGGCGGGATTGGTGATGAAGCCGTCGGTGCCGGCAATGACTTCCTCACCGTCGAGGATGCCATCGTTGTCACTGTCCGGATTTCCGGGGTTTGTCGAGTCCCCAGGAGCGGATCCGGCGGAAGTTCCGGTCCAGATATTGGAGCTGCCAGCAAGTTCCACCGAGTCGGAAAGCCCGTCATTGTCACTATCAAGCTTATCCGGGCGGGATTCGTCACCGGTGTAGGGAATTCCGTCGGGGCCGAGGTATTCGGCGAGATCGGTGAGGCCATCGCCGTCGAAATCCGCGCCACCGAGACCAGAGAGACTTACAAGACCAGTGACGCTGACGTCGCCGACAGGAGAGATGCCGACAAAAGAATTCTCGTATCCATCGGGAAGGTTGTCGTTGTCAGCGTCGATGAAGGCCCAGTCGAGCCTCACATTATCGAAAAAAGCTTGGTTGGAGGAACTGCCAAGGCCGTTCGCATCGGAACCCGCCACTCCCAATGCGGCGAGCAAGACACCGACATTGCCGGGTCGTGACAAGTCGCCAGCGAGCACCGTGTAGTTGAAGCTGCGGTCCTGCATGGTGCCGCCGTTGATGCCATCCGGAAGGCCCGCAAATGGCGTGGCAAGTTCCCCGGAATTGGCGACGGTGCTGCTTAACAGGGTGCCCGCTGCAAGCGTGCCACTTGTCGCTCCGTCGATGACCGCGAAAAACGATTGGTCCGCCCAGACGGGAGAGCCTGCGTTTGATCTGTCACCCACCGCGACGGTGATGGAGATGGTATCGCCCGCGCTGAGATTCGCCCAGGGAAGCGGAACGAACTGCCTGATGCTTGCACCCGCCATGAGTGCGACAACTTGAGCGCCGTTAGCAGGTGCGATGTCGATGAATCCGACGGAAACTTCTTTTCCATTGGCAGCGGGGGTGTTTTCCGTCGTAACAGTGGTCCAGTTGGTGAGGGAACCACCGAAGTCCTCGGCTTCTCCGAAAGAGAATCTACCTGCGAATGTGGTATCTGTATTCACATCGCTTTCGAAACTGGAGTTTGGAATTGCGATCGGTGCGGCTTCTGAAGTGCCGGCGACGAGGGCAAGCGCGGCAAAGAGCGTGAATGCACGCGGATGCGATGTTCTCGACAGTGTTTTGATGTCTCTCACAATTGGATTTTGGGTTAGATTAGTCCGGATCGCTCCGAGCCTCATGTTTCTTCACTTTAGATTGTCTTGAAAAACGGCCCACCGGTGAGGGTGAGCCCTGAAAAGCTTGAAAGTTTTCCAAGCCCTGAAGGCGGACGCACCTCAGTTCCGCCGACGGCGGAGCAGGGCGAGCATTCCAAGGCCGCCCAGAAGGGCAGCGGATGGTTCCGGAACGGACACAACATTCAAACGGACATTGTCGAAGAATGCTTGGTTGGAAGAGCTGCCGAGGCCATTTCCCGTGGAACCGACAACCCCATAGGCGGCAAGCAGAACACCGATATTTCCGGAGCGTGACAAGTCACTGGCAAGCACCGTGTAGCTGAAGCTGCTGTCCTGCATGGTGCCACCATCGATGCCGGTGCCACCCGCAAACGGCGTGGCAAGTGGACCGGAGTTCCCGACCGTGCTGCTCAGAAGATCGCCTGAGGCAAGTGTGCCCGTGGTCGCCGTGTCGATGATCGCGAAAAACGACTCATCCGCCCAGACTGGCGCAGGTGTGTTTGTCCGGTCACCGATGGCCACCGTCATGGTGATGGTGTCACCCGCGCTGAGGCTGCTCCAGGCAACTGAGGTGAATTGGCTGATGCTTGCTCCGGACATGAGCGCCAGAACCTGGGTGCCGGCGGCCGGAGTGATGGCAATGAATCCTACGGAAATCTCCGTTCCGTTGGCCGCGCCATTCTCCGTCGTGACCGTCGTCCAGTCGGTTAGCGAACCACCAAAGTCCTGGGCTTCCCCGAAGGAGAATCGACCGGTGGCATCCGTATTCACATTGGCCTCAAAACTGGAATTGAGGATGGTAACGGCACTAACACTTGAGGTGAGGCCTGCGAGCGCGGCGAGGAAGATGGATGCGTTTGTTCTTTTCATGAAGCTGCGGTTTTTCTTGTCGGTGGAGAAATCTTCAAAATTCCAAGCCTCCAGTAACTCACGGGCATGCAGGGAAAAAGCTGACTGAGTTTTTGAAATTTTTCCTTGGAAGACGCGGCAGGAACCATGTGGCGCGGAACACGACGTGCAGCGCCATGTTCCCGGGGAATTCACCTCACTCAGCGGCGACGCGAACGAAGAGCTTGGTGGCGGGAAGCGGCGCTCCGGTGAGTGTGACCACGACGGTTTGATTGTCTCCGCCGGGAGTCGCTGACTGGACGGCGGTCAGATCCTCAACCCAGCTCCCCGCTGCGAGAGTGGTGGAGGTGAGGATTTTGTAGGTCAGACCCGTTCCCGCGCGGCGCTGATAGGTGAAGGTGCCCGTGGTTTTGTTGACCTGGACGAGGATCGGATTGACCGATGAGCCGTTGATCGGGCTGAGGCCGAAGGCGAACTCCTCCTGGTTGACGACGCCGTCGTTGTCGTTGTCACCGGCCGGATCCGATACGTCGTTTCCGGGGAGGAATGTATCCGCCCAAACGGTGTAGGGAGTTCCGGGACCACCGGGAATCGTGATGGTGCCGGGACCGGTGATGGCGGACGTGGCAATGACCGGTAGAACGCTGGACGCGTTTCCATAGGTCATTCCTGCCGCTTTCTCGACCCCGCCGATGATCAAAGTGGAGACGGTATCGGTGCCGGCGTTCGGCAGGTTCAGAGTGGCGGTGGAACCGATTGAAACGGTGGATGCGTCATCGAAATTGGGAGTCGATATGCTGAGGGTG
This sequence comes from uncultured Verrucomicrobiae bacterium, assembly GCA_963841745.1. Classification (GTDB taxonomy): domain Bacteria; phylum Verrucomicrobiota; class Verrucomicrobiia; order Verrucomicrobiales; family Akkermansiaceae; genus Luteolibacter. The sequence continues at coordinate 238,985 of CAWJDV010000003.1, forward strand.
CCCTCCTGAACGGTGGTGTTGCCGGTATAGGTATTTCCGGGGTTGGTGAGCGCCCAGGTTCCGGTGCCTGTTTTGAAGATGTTGATCGTGCCTGTCCCGTTGCTGATGGCGCCGCTGACGGCATTGGCACCCGTCGAGGAGCCGGAAAGCTGGAGGTTGCGGGATGATGCAACTCCAGCGGACACGTTTCCGGCGAGGTTGAGTGAACCGCCATCACTTGTGACCTCGGTGATGGCGCTGCCCGCGATGATCGAGATATCGCCGTTGACGGTATTGTTTCCGACCGTGTTGAGCAGGGCGAGTCCGGCGGTGGTCATGCTGATGCCGGAGGACAAGGCGATGTCGCCCGCCGTGCCGTCGAGATTCACATAGGCACCGACCTGAATGTTCAGGTTTTTCGAGCCTATGCCGAAGCTACCGCTGTCGGTGATTTTCACCTCGCCGCCGAACAGGTTCATGCCGCCGGTGAAGGTGTTGCTCCCGGAGAGGACCAGATTGCCGCCACTGGTTTTTGAAAGGTCGCCGCCGCCATTGACCTGCGCGACATTTCTCAAAGCTCCGGACGCGAGGGTGAGAACGACGTTATTGATCCCGCTGCCGATATTGTTGTTAGACATGTCGAGCGTGCCGCCATCCAGAATGACCTTGGCCGAGGTGGTGCCGGTGCCGCCGATCTTGATGATGTCTTGGGTCACCGTGGTGATGCCGCCGGTTAGGTTGAGGGTGGCATTCGTGGTGGAACCGGCGGCCGCCGTGCTGGTCGCCATGTTGATCGCCGCGAAACCGGCGGTTCCGCCACCGATGTTGATGGTGGCATTGGTCGTGCCGGCGTTGGTCCCATTTGCGTTCCGGCCCAACGTGACCGTGCCCACTTCCAGGGTTCCGGAGTCGAAGGAGAGGGTTGAGTTGGACCCTGCGCTGGTTCCTGTCCGGATCCCCATATTCAATGCGCTGATCTTGGCATCCACGCTGTGGCCGGTAAAATCCGCAGTCGCACTGAGGAGGTTGCCCGTGCCGAACGAGGTGTTGACGAGGTTGAAGGTGGTGACAGGTGAAGTCCCGTCGGCTGCACGCAATTGCAGTGTGCCACTGCCGCTTTCGAAGGAGAGGTCGCCATTTCCACGACCGGCGATTGAGCCAACATTCAGGGTATTGGCGTTGATGGTATTCGTTCCGCTACCAAGCTTGAGGACGTGTGTGCCTCCTCTTCCCGATCTGTCTCCCACACCCATTGTATCCGTCGTGATGCTGCTGGAGACGGCAAGCTTCGCCGTCACTAGCGCCCCGGGGGTCAGGTTCGTATTGGGGCCGACGCGGAATGTTCCGCCACTGCCCAAATTCGCGGTCAAGCTACCCAGACCGCTCATGTCGAGCAGGTTGGACGTGCTGCCGGCGGTCGGTGTTGTTTGGCCGACTTGGAACGAGGTGCCACCCACGGTGAGTGCTCCCGTGCTGCCGGTGAGGGTCACATTTGTCGGTGTCGCCGCGGTGGTGCTGCCAGCGAGGAGGAAATTTCCGGCCACATCCAGTGTCTGGCTGGCGGCGATGGCCGTCGTGTGCTGGGTAGAAGAACTCTCAAAGTTATAACTGAGTGAGGCGATGGATTGGCTGGCGTCCACGGTGTTGGTGGTGCCGCTTGCGAGGAGTCCGGCGGTATTGAAGGTCACGAAATCGCCAGTGGGTGAAGCGTCGTCGCTCCAGTTCAGGAGGGTGGACCAGTTGCTGTCTCCACCACCTGCGTCCCATGTGACGGCAAGTCCGGATAGAGAGGCATCGGCATTGATCGTTACCGTGTCCGAGTCGCTATAGGTGATCGCGGAAACGCCGTCGGTCTGAGAGGCGGAAAACCGGAGGACATAGGTCCCCGCCACCGGAAAGGCCACCGTGGTGGACGCTGCGGACGCGTTGGCGAATACCGCCGAACCGGGGCCGCTGACTTGTGTCCAGCCTGCGGTCATCGGATAGTTGGAGGGCAAGGGCTGATGGATGGCGGCGTAGAGATTGTGGCCTACTCCTGCGGGGGTGGATTCTTCCGCAAGGACTTCTACCTGAACCGGCTGCCAGGAAGGCGCTCCGGGAGGGGCGCCATTTCCCTGCCAGGAAGACAGTTCGGTGAAAATCGCTCCATTGCGCTGGCTCTGGGACGTGACGTTGAGCACGGCCGCGGTGCCGAGGCGGTCGTCGAGTTGTTTGTAGTAGAGGCTGCGCGGGGTGATCGGGGTATTCAACGATTCCCAGATGCCGAATGGCTCGTTTCCGATCGTCCATGGATTGCCCTGGGTTTTGGTTCCCTTGCAGCCAAGCGCGAAGTTCATCGCCCCCTTGGGAGCATCACAGCGGAGCAGGGTGCCTTCGCAATTCCAGAGGACGACCTGTGCGCCTGACCAACCGTGCCCCGAGCCCGAGGATCCGCGGTTCTGGACGGCGATTTCACCTCCCTTGATGTTGTCAAACAGGAGGCCTTCCGCGTACCGCTGGTGCGGTCCGGTGTCGGTACTCGGGGTGACGGCAAGTGAATCCACAAAGGCCGTGGGTCCTAGCGTCCGGGCCGAGGTGACGTAGTCGTGGCGGCCATTCCGGGTGTAGTTGCGCTGGAAAAGGATGGCGGAAGACCTGTCGGTATTGAAGGAGTAACGACGTCCTCCCGTGACCTGTGAGACCGGATCAAGCATCGCACAATCCTCCACAGTGATGTTTTTTGAATGGACCCAGGCATTCACGCAGCCGAATGCAAAGTATCTCGCCGTCACCTGCCGCGCCCAGCAGTCCTCCGCCTGATAGAACCGAACGGCTTCCCACCCGTGGTTTTCGTCCGTTGGGCTGGTAAACGTTGATTCGAGGCGAATACGCTCGATGCCCGATTGGCGGACCGCACCATTGAAGGTGTAGCGATAAACCTCGCCACCGCCGTATTGAGTCTCGATGGCTTGCGTGATCGGGGCGTCAAGCGTGATGGTGTTGCCATTGATGGCGGTGATGGTTCTGGGTGCCTCGACGTCGTAGTCCTGCGGAAGCCAGTCAACGGCGTCTGGGTCCGGAGCCCAGAAACTTGCCTTCATTTTAAGCCAGTCGATCCAAGCCTGATTGGGGGTCCGGTGGACGATGATGCGGGATCCAACGCTGAGTCCTGCCGTGGAGCCAAGAGTGAGATTGAATGTGCCAGCGGGCACGACGGCATTCGTGATGGGGGTCTCGGTGCCTGCGACCTTCGTCCATCCGGAGGTGCCCCTGAAGTAGAACAACAATGCGTAGGGATCGACGCCGTAAATGCTTGTCGAGGTGAACGTCACCACGGTGCCGGTCGACCCCTGACCTTCCCCACGAATGACGATACCACTGGAACTGATGTTGACCCGGTCAGAAACGCGGTATGCTCCCGCCGTCAGGAGCAGGGTGCCCCGGAATCCGGCCGACGAGAGCGGCATCGCGGCGATCTCGTTGATCGCGGCCTGGATCCGGGCACGGTCATCACCACCGAGCGGGTCCGGGTTAAGTGTCTTGACCACGGGAACCCATGGAATAGCAACCCCGCCCCCCATGTAGCCAGCAGTCGAGAAGTCGATTATGCGGTTTGCCGCAGTGGTCTGCGACTGGTTGGCGTAGAGGCTGTATTGCAACTTGCCATCGGCGCCCGGAAAGACGAGCGACGAGGTGGGCTGGGCGTGGCTTGACTGCGAAAGCAGCGCCAAAGTGGCCGCGATGGAAGCCAGGCGCGGAAGGATTGGGTTGTTTTTCATCGATTGAGCGTGGGGTTCCAGAGCATGCCGGCGAAGCGGCCTCCGGTGGGTTGTAAAAGTTCACGGCTTCTCAACTCAAAAGCTGACAGGATTTCCCGATATTTTCCATCCGTTCCATCAAGGGTTCCAGCTTCCAAAGCCAACCCGCCAAGGGGTCATTCTTTCAGACTCACCCTGACCCGATAAAAACAAGCGTCCGCTCCAGTCGCCTCTGTCGTGATCATCACCTTCGAGGGATCGTTCGGATCCTCCACCCATTCCATCGAAATCTCACTCCAAGATTGTTCCTGTAGGTTTTCAGAGCACTCCAAAACCCAGTCCACGTCCGCCCCGGGCCTCACTTGCATGTCAAACCGGACCCGCGCGGTTCCCGCGGCATCGACAAATTTACTGATATTGACAGCCCCCCTCGCATTTCCATCAGACGGGGAGGTGCCGAAGGCATACTCCAGAAGATTGCTCACTCCATCGCCGTCCCAATCCTCATCCGCCGCGGCTCTTGGCAGCACGACCGGATAGCCACCCATCGTTTGCAGCGCCCATTGATCGTATGCCTCGGAAGCATGCTGTTTTCCATCCAAGCCCATGTTCTCGGGCCATCTCGGATCATTCAACGCATAGAACCCGGGGGCCGAGAACGTATTTCCCCCAAGCAAAACCGGAGTGAAAAGCACCCGCACCACCACTGATTCCACACCCTCAAGCCTGATCGCGAGGCGGGGACGGCTCTCGACCGTCTGCTCTGAAGCCTTTGGCAATCCCGCGAACTGAACGCTTGGCTGCAACTCGAGCACGGCCCCGGCCGGATAAAGGATTTCACACTTCAGGGCCTCTGAGCCGGAGCTCAAGATCGCGGTGTTTCCACTCAAGGTCACTCCGCTTTCAGGCACTCCAAGGGACAGGAAATGATAGTAATCGGACGTACCATCCATGGTAACCTCGTCCTGGACCAACACCCGCTTGCGGCCATTGATCATCGCCACCCCGCGCTTCGCCGACAACGCGCCGTAGGGTTGATAGGCGTCTGTCAGGTCGGCGATCGCGAAACCAACTCCCGCTCCGTTGCTCCTGAATTTCTCAACGACCGTCTTCGCGAATGGATCCTGATCACCGGTATGTCCAGATGCCACCAAACGGTATGGGTTGATGACCATCGTGTTGTTCGCTTCCGCCCGGGCACGATAATAGGTCCAGCGACTCCCGTTCACCGCGTTGGTGCCACCACCAATATAGCCTGGCTTGGCATAGTTCTCATTGCCCAGATCCGTGATCCATCTCGTGTTGCGCGACTCAAGCATGAACTCACCCAGGTCCAGCTGCGAGTGTCCCACATTGTTGTCACCGGCCTTGAACATCAGGCTCGTTCCATATCCGTCATTCCACGCTGTCCGGAATGATACCGCCTCGACCCCCCGGTAATAGGAGTCCAGCTCCACCCCCAGGGACACCGGGTCCTCGCCGGAGGGATCAAACCATAACAGATCGAACACCTCGCTATTGTGGTATTTTTTCTGGAACCACTTCAGCAAGGGATCATTGAACTTCGCGCCTAACCAAAACAAGGTCGGTCCGGCCACCCGGTTGGTCGGTCCATCGCCGAAGTGAAAAACGTGACGCTCCCGCGACGTCAGCATGTCGATCGGAAACCGGCCTGTGCGCGACATCCCCGGCCAATCCATCAGACCATAGGAATCACCCAGGGCCGACTCCAGGGACGCCGCGAGCAACACGAAATATGAAGTCCCATACTCCCAGTATGCAGGCGACTCCGCCCATCCTCCGTCCGGGGCATACTGTTCCAAATATCCCCCAGGGACACTCAGTCCCTCGAACGCCTTGGTCAAAACATCCGCGGCCAGATCAGGGTGGGTGTCTGAAACCGCCACGGCCGCGACTCCTATCCCGCCACTACAAACCCCGCTCCAGTTGCTATTCGTCTTGAACCACCATGCGTTGGTATTTGCGAGGTAGACCTGCAAGCCTTTCTGCACGATCGCGTTCCTGATCGCCGTCCGCTGCGGTTCCGTCATGACGTCATGCAGCCAATCATAGCCAAGTGCCACTCCAAAGGCCATTTCCCCGACATCCAGGAAATGAGCGGGATGCCAATCGGAAAAACCCGCGGCCGCCTCCATCTCGGCGATCGCCTTGGCCGCATATTGCGCATTGCCGGTCGCCCGGTAGGCATAGGCCAGTTCCCCCACCCGCAGAACGACTTCCCGCGAGGTAGCCAGCAAGCGACCGTCCACGATCACATATTGCACAAGCGGCTTCGTGAGATGTGCATTCGCACGTCCCACAATGGCGGTCTCGATTCCCTGCATCGCGACATTTCCTGAAACCCGCGTGTCCAGGCTGCTCCAGTCATTGACAAACAACAAAGGGCGCACGCTTGTGAAAGCCGATTTGAAATCCAGGTTCGCGCCGAAAGGAACCACCTCCAATGAGTCCAACACAATCTGATTCCCGGCATTCGGAGTGATCCCCCACCCCGAGGAAGTAAACACCACCCGATTGATCTGATCCAGGCCCAAGGGATCTTGGGCGGTTTCAAAATTTGAAATGCTCAATTTAAACTTCTTCCATCCCGTGAAATTCATTTCGATCTCATGGTAATAACCATCCTTTTCCGGACTGGCCGGATGATCACTTCCCAGGAAAACCATCACTTTTCGCCCGTTCGCAACATTGCTGTGAGCCCAGAATGACAAGGTCTGTTGTCCGCTGAAATCCGTCGGAGGCATCTTGACTTCGATCTCACCGACCACCGCCTGATCCCACAAGAGCGCGCCCACTCCCTCCTTGACCGGGGAGGTCACCACGGACAGCCCGTTCAGCCACTCGTTCAAGTCATCACATGCCGAGATATAACCTTGAGGAATCTTTCGAACATCATCCACATGAATCACATTGGCGGCATTCGGCGTATTCCCCCAGCCACTCGCGGTGAGTGTCATCCCGGTAATCTTGTCAAACCCGAGAGGATTTCGTGCCACCGTGAGATCTGATTTGAGTATCCTGAAAAACTTCCATCCGGTGAAGTTCGCCTGAAATAACTTCAAGTAATAGTCGGCTCCTGCAATCGCTGAATTCTCCGATGACAGGATGAGGTTGAACCTTTGCCCGTTGGCGATGTTGCTGTGCATCCAGAACGAAATTCCGCGGGAATCCGACAGATCAAGCGCCACTTGGTGAATCAATTGGGCACTGGTGCCATGGCTCCATTTCAAAGAACCCGTGCCCTCATTCTTCAAGGTGTTATCCAACACCCCACCCGTCCAACCTGTCGTCTGATCACATTTTGAAACAACGGTGCCTTCAATCATTCCCGACACGCTTGCCACGACTATCAGAAACAACAGGAACACATGCAGGAAGACTTTCCCGCTGAAATCAGACTGATGGATTGACAACATGGCTGTGAGCGGGTGGCGGGTTGAGTCGAATCCACGTCTCACGAAGGGATGCATTCATGAATACGATAATCTTCGGCTGGAAATGAGGATGTCTTCCGTATGATTCCCGTGGGATATTTCCCTCTGCATGGAGCGAGAACGTTCAAGAAGGACAGACGGAACGATTGCTTCCCTGCAAGGGCACGAGACTCACGCCTCACGGCGACGCCGCAGCGAGAGGGCGATCCCTAATAGACCAACCAGGGCGTTGCTTGGCTCCGGGACGGCCGTCCAGGCGAGCGTGCCGCCTGTGATGCTGAAGGAGCCGTAGGTGGACACGTCCTGCAGCGCATCGCTCGTGTCATAGACGGAAACCGCGGCATTGCTCCAATTGCTATTGAGCGTGCCCGCGCTGAAGATGTCGGTCCATGTCTGGTTCGTGTCCCAGAAGTTGTCGCCGAAATTCAAGCCTGTGTTCTGAATGACCCGGAAAATGGCATCCGAGTCGACGCTGAGGATGCCGGTGACATTGATGCCATCGTAGTTGGTGCCTCGACCGGACGTGGTATTGCCTGCCAAATCCCAATCAACGATCGCACCGAAGTCCATGGTGAGGCTGCTGGAGAAGCTCTGAGTGCCGAGTCCAGCGCCCGCCGCCAGGCTTCCGTTCAACTTAATGGTGGTGGCACCGCCGACCGTGCCGGAGCCGCCGAGCGTGCCTCCGGACTCCACGGTCACTGCGCCAGTGGCCAGCGAGTTGTTTCCATTGATGAGGAGCGTGCCATCCGAGACGGTGGTGGTGCCGTTATAGTCATTGGCGGCGTTGGTGAGTGCCCAGGTTCCGGTGCCTGACTTTTTGACGTTGATGCTGCCTGCCCCAGCTCCGTTGGTGATGGTGCCGCTGACCTGGTTCGCACCCACTGAGCTGCCTGAAAGTTCTAGAATCCGGAGCGATCCCGTGCCAGATGCAATGCTTCCGGCAAGGTTGAGCGAGCCACCATCGCTGGTGGCAGTCGTGGTGCTGTTGCCCGCGATGACCGAAATGTTGCCGTTGACCGTATTGTTCCCGACCGTGTTGAGAAACGAGAGTCCGGCGGTGGTCATGCTGATGTCGGAGGCCAAGGAGATGTCACCCGCCGTGCCGTCGAGGTTGACGTAGGCACCGTTCTGGACGTTCAGGTTTTTCGCGCCAATCCCGAAACTGCCGCTGTTGGTGATTTTCACCTCGCCACCGAACATGTTCATGCCGCCGGTGAAGGTATTGTTTCCGGAAAGAACCAGGTTGCCGGCGCTGGTTTTCGAAAGGTCTGCGCCGCCGTTGACCTGCGCGACATTCTTCAGCGTTCCGGACGCGAGGGTCAGGGCGACGGTATTGGTCGCGTCGCCGATGTTTCCGTTGTCCATGTCAAGCGTGCCGCCGTCGAGCTTGACGGTGGCGGAGGTGCCGTTGCCACCGACCTCGGGAAATGTTCCCATTCACCGTGGTGGTGCCGCCGGTGAGGTTGAGGGCCGCAGTTGTCGTGGTTGACGCCCGCACCTGTGCTGGTCGCCATGGTGATCGTGTTGAACGAAGCGGTTCCGCCTCCGATGTTCATCGTGGCAACGATCGCGCCTGCGGTTGAACTGCCCGCACCATTCTGGGCGAGGTTGAGCGTGCCGACTTCAAGAGTTCCGGTATCGAAGGTGAAAGTGGAAGTGGCACTGACTGTGCCGGTTGAGGTGCCAACCCGCCTGCCCATGGTCAGCGTGCCGATCTTTGCATCGACGCTGTGCCCGGCGAAGTTAGCGATCCCGGTAACATTATTGCCCGTGCCCGAACCCGTTGTTGATCAGGTTCATCGTCGCTGCCGATGTCCCGTCCGCCGCACGAATCTTCAATGTGCCGGTTCCGGTTTCGAACAAGAGCTCGCCATTGCCACGGCCGGAGTTGGTCCCGACGGAGATCGTGTTGGCATTGATGGTGTTCGCCACACTGCCGAGGATCAAGGTATGGGTGCCTCCTCTCCCCGATCGATCACCCACACCGAAGACGTCTGTGGTGATGCTGCTGGTGGCGGCGAGCTTTGCAGTCACCACAGGACCTACGGTTCCACCACTGTTTGGCCCGATGCGGAAAACCCCGGTAGAGGAGTCCAAATTCGCGTTGAAATTTCCCAAACCGCTCATGTCGAGAAGGTTGGTGGCAGTGGTGCCGGAAGCTGGTGAGGGTTGCCCGACTTGAAATGAAGTGCCATTGACTGTAAGTGTTCCCGTGCTGCCGGTGAGCGTCACATTCGTCGCAGTCGTTGCAGTGGTGCTTCCGGCAAGGAGGAAGTTGCCAGCCACCGTCAAGGTCTGGCCTGCGGCGATGGCTGTGGTGTGTCGGAGGGTGTCACTTTCTTGAGTGTAGCTGAGCGACGCGATCGAAATGCTCGTATCCACTGTATTGGTAACGCCTGAAGCCAACGCGCCCGTCGAATTGAAGGTGACATCATCGCCGGTGGCGGCGGCATCATCGCTCCAGTTTCCGATCGTGGACCAGTTGGTGTTGGCCCCGCCGGCGTCCCAAGTGATGAGGTCGGCTTGGAGAGCGGGAGAAAGCAGGCCGAGGCTGGCGGCGATGGATGCGGGAAACAGGGGGAATCGGTGGGTTTTCATGGGTTTGATCGCGGTTAAGATGAGTGGATTGGACAGATTCCGAAAACTTCGGCCTGGTCTGCATGGTCACGGCGACTTCGAAAGAAAGCTGACCACATTTCTAAAATTTATTTTTTATGGGAAGGGATTTCGCATTAAGAATGAGGAAGTTGCTGCCTCTGGAAGGCGGAGGAAAACAAAGGCATCAGTCCCAAGCCTAGCGGCGGCGGCGCACAAACAGGGCAAGCCCCAGGAGAGCGACAGGGCATTGCTTGGCTCTGGAACGGCCGTCCATGAAAGCGCATCGCCGGTGATGGAGAAGGATCCGTAAGTGGACACATTCTGTTGCACGTTGCTGGTGTCATAAACCGAGACGGCGGTGTTGTTCCAAGCGCTGGCGAGCGTGCCCGCGCTGAAGATATCCGTCCATTGCCGGTTGGTGGCCCAGAACGCGTCGGCAAAGTCCAATCCCGCATTCTGAATCACCCGGAAAATTGAATTCGATTCAATACTGAGAGTGCCGGTGACATCGACACCATCAAAATTCGTGCCACGTCCAGATGTGGTGTTTCCTGCCAAATCCCAGTCGAAGATTCCGCCCGAGTCCACGGTGAGACCGCTTGCGAAGGTCTGGATGCCGACGCCATCGTCGCCGACGGCGAGCTTGCCGCCCGATAGAATGGTGGTCGCGCCCCCGACGATGCCTTCACCGCCGAGGGTGGCTTCGGACTGCACATTAACCGCACCACCGGCCGATGAGTTGTCCCCATTGATAAGGAGAGTGCCTCCGGAAACGGAGGTGCCTCCAGTGTAGTTGTTCTCGGCATTGGTGAGCGCCCAGATGCCGGTCCCGGTTTTAAGAATATCCACTCTGGAATTACCGTCTGAGATCTGACCGCTGATGGTGTTCGCGCCTGTCGAGGTGCCGGTAAGCTCAAGGCGGCGGTATTCTGATTCGGTCTCGGCAGAAACGCCTCCAGCGAGGTTGAGCGATCCGCCATCGCTGGTGACTCTGGTGAAGACGGATCCGCCAATAATCGAAATGGGGCTATTGATGACATTGTCCCCGGCGAGGTTGAGCAGGGCGACTCCGGCTGTCTTCATGGTCATGTCGGAGGATACGGTGATGGCGCCGGCGCTTCCATCCAGACTGAGGTAGCCGACTGTCGGTGATGCTGGCAGTATGATGGTCTTCGACACCAGTGCCAAGAGCTCCACTCTTGGTGATTTTCAGCTCGCCCTCGTTGACAGTGACAGAGCCGGTGAAGGAATTGGCGTCATTGGTTAGAGTCCAAGTTCCGATTCCTGATTTGATGAGGTTCAGGGAGCCCCCCGGGATTCCGTTTTCGTTTGCGATTTCACCGCTGACGGTGTTCGCGCCAACCGAGGTGCCTGAAAGCTCTAAGTTGCGGGCTCCTCCAGTTCCCGAAGCAATGGTTCCAGCAAGGTTGAGCGAGCCACCATCGCTGGTGGCAGTCGTGGTGCTATTGCCCGTGATGACCGAAATGTTGCCGCTCACCGTATTGTTCCCGACCGTATTGAGCAATGCGAGTCCGGCGGTCGTCATAGCTGATGTTGGAGCCCAAGGAGATGTCACCCGCCGTGCCGTCAAGGTTGACATAGGCTGCGTTCTGGATGTTCAGGTTCTTCGCGCCAATCCCGAAACTGCCGCTTTGGGTGATTTTCACTTCGCCACCGGACATGTTCATGCCGCCGGTGAAGGTATTGTTTCCGGTAAGAACCAGAGTTGCCGGCGCTGGTCTTGTTGAAGTCGGCACCGCCGTTGATCTGCGCGACATTTTTCAACGTTCCGGATGCGAGGGTCAGGGCGACGGTGTTGGTCGCGTCCCCGATGTTGCCGTTGTCCATGTCAAGCGTGCCGCCGTCGAGTTTGACGGTGGCCGAGGTGTTGCCGCTGCCGCCGATCTTGACGATGTTTCCAGTCACAGTGGTGGTGCCGCCGGTGAGGTTGAGTGTGGCATTCGTGTTGGAAGTCGCGGAAGCGGTGCTGTTCGCCATGTTGATTGCGGCGAAGTGGCGTTTCCACCACCGATGTTAATGGTGGCAGTGGACGTGCCCGTGCTCGCCGCATTTCCATTCCGAGCCATGGTGGCCGTGCCGACATCAAGCGTACCGGTGTCCAACGTGAAAGTCGCGGTGGATCCGCCATTCGTTTCGGTCCGCAGGCCATGTTCAGCGCCGCGACCTTGACATCGACACTGTGTCCCGAAAAATCCACGATCGCGACATGGGTGCCACTATGGCCAAACCCATTGTTGACCATGTTCATTTCCGAAACCGCCGACGTCCCGTCCGCCGCTCGTAGTTTGAGTGTTCCCGTGGTGGTATCGAACGAAATATTGCCGCTGCCGCGACCGGAGCGGGATCCAACGTTCACCAAGTTGGCGTTGATGGTGTTCGAGACGCTACCCAGCTTCAAGGTTTGCGTGGCTCCACCGGCAGCCGCGTCACCCACACCCAGAGTGTTCGTGGTGATGGTGCTGGTGTTGGCGAGTCTCAAAGTAACAGGGGCACTAATAGACGACCCAGCGGTCGCACCAAGTCGGAAGGTGCTGGCCGCACCGGTTAATTTGGCGGTAAGTGTAGCCAATCCGCTCATATCCAACGTATGGAGGGGGCTGGCGGCCGTGGGTGCGGTTTGACCCACTTGGAACGAGGCCCCGCTCACTGTTAGCGTTCCCGTGCTGCCGGTAATCGTCACGTTCGTTGCGGCAGTTGCGGTGGTGCTACCGGCGAGGAGGAAATTCCCAGTCACTGCCAGGGTCTGGCCGGCGGCGATGGCCGTCGTGTGTTGGAGTGTGGCGCTCTCGATGCCGTAGGTGAGTGAATTGATCGACATACTTGAACCCACGGTGTTCGTCGTGCCGCTCGCCAGCGCGCCGGTTGCGTTGAAGGTGACATCGTCGGCGTGGGATCCAGATTGTCGCTCCAGTTGTTGAAAGTGGACCAATTGGTGTTGGCCGCCCCCGCATCCCAGGTGATCGCAGGCCGGCATGAGCGCCGGCGAAAGCAGAATGAAACTGGCGGCGATTGAGGTGGGAAATAGGGAGAAGACGTTTGTTTTTCATGGGTTTGGCGGGAGGTCGATGTTTGAGTAAGACTGGTGAAGACCCGTGGACTTTCGTCAACCGGTTCCGCCATCTCACGGAGTTTCGGAAGGAAAGCTGACCAACTTTCTGAAAGTTTCTTTAACGGGAGGATAAATTCCTGATGACGCATGAGTCAGTGACCGGTTCGCAGCAGCGAATGAAGCCTGCGATTCCCCTCGATCAAAAATCCGCAATGGCGGTGACACCAACTGTCCTTCATCGACATCCCGTCGGCGGCGATGAACGCAAGGCGGCGTCAGCAAAGCCGGTGGTGACTTCGAAGCACTTCATCCAGGTAGGCCTGCTCGCCAAGCCGTCGACGGCATCGGATCACGGTGAAACCGCGCCCGCTTCTAGCAGGAATTGCAGCGTGGTGTGCGACCTTGCCCATCGCCGAAGGCCCGACCCCACAGCCTCAAATCCGCAATGCTGGAGAAAACCATCCTTGATCGCCAATCCCTCGGTCAGGGAAAATCGGGGCGTTTCGGCCCCCACTTGCGTTGGGACGGCAATGACGCGTGTGAAATCACCGCACGCTTCGCCAAAACCGCGGCATTCACCACCGACCCGTATCCGGTCATCACACCACAGCCGATGATGCACGCGGACTCAAAGGGGATCTCCTCCTCATAGGGAATCACCGCCTCGTGCCTGACCACCGTGTGCGTGCTGAGCGTGCCGATGTTGAACGAGCGCTTCAGCGCCCCGCCCTTCCATCGTGTGGAACCCGCATGGGCAGCACCATCATCGGGATTAGACCCGGTGACGGGCGAGTTTTTCTCACAGATATTCTGATGCCCGGTCTGGCATTGATAACAAGTCCGGCAAGGAATCGCCCAGTTGAGCAGCACCTTGTCGCCGGCTTTGACATGGGTGACCCCCTCTCCCACCGACTCGACGATACCGGCACCCTCGTGCCCTAACACGTGGTGATAACCCCAGTTCAGGGAATCGTAATCGGTGTGGCAGATTCCCGATGCCTTGAGCGCCACCCGCACCTCACCCGCCCTCGGTGGATGAACCTCGATTTCCTCGATGGTGAAGGATCCGTTTTTGTCGGCGACGGCCGCCTTCGCGTGAATGATCATGATCAACGTTTGGTGAATCTCGCCCGCAGCAGTTCGTAGCCGATCTTGCGGGTGTAGTCGGGCTCCTTCTCGATGAGTTCCACGGTTTCGAGAATCTCGATGTTGGAAACCCGCTCGGCCAAGGCCCGGATCAACCCGCGCATGATGGCCCGCGCATGGTGCGATCCGAGACAGATGTGCGCGCCGAATCCGAAGGCTACGTGTGGGTTCGGCCGCCTGTCGAGCCGGGCTTCATTCGGCTCGTCGAACACCTCGGGATCGCGGTTGGCGGACGACCAGCACAGGGAAACACGACCCTCCGGCTGCACTTCGAATCCATGCACATCCGTCTTCACCGGGCAGACCCGGCCGATGTGCGTGAGCGGGATGAACAGCCGGAAGAACTCCTCGGAGGCAAGATTGACCCGGTCCGGATTCTCGCGGATCCACTGCAGCGCCTGTGGATTTTCCGCGAAATAGGAAATGATGCGGGTGGCGGTGTGGATGATCGTATCGCGGCCACCGGCGAAGGCGATGTTCGCATAGCCGAGCTTCTCTTCCATGGTCAGCGGGCGACCTGGAACTCCGCTTGGTTCAGTGCAGAGAAAAAATCGTCCCCCGGATTCTCCTCCGCGGCTTCAAACATCCGCTGGCAGTATTTCTCCATGAACGGTCCTTTTGATTTTCCGTCGCCGTCCTTGAACACGTGGATCCCCCAACTCACCCACAGCTCCGCTTCCTTCTCCGGCACGTTGAGCAGATAGGTCAGCGCGTAAGATTGAAGCGGGATTGCGAAATCCTTCACCGCGTCGATGGACTCGGACTCGAGCGCCGCTGAAAGCAGGGAATCTATCAACTGATGGATCTTCGCGAGCACGTCCGCTTGCTTCGGGCGCAGGAAAAACGGTTCAACGATCTTCCGATACTCCGCGTGCGCCGGAGGATCGACTTCCAGTGGATACTGGCGGACGGTCCTGACATCCTCCTCCGAGGGGATCGGCACACGGCGAGGCGCATCGGAGCTATAGGTTGCGGTGTCTTTAGCCGCTTCCCGGACGTCCTTGAGACGCAGGATCATGGGGACTTTCTCACCCTGGAAGGTTCCGACGTGGATCGGGCATTTCGCGCGGGCCTGTTGAAATGGATCGTTGTAATCGCTCATGGAGAGAATTGAGAGAAGCGCCCAACCTAGCGACCGTCGGCTTCATAAGCTAGGCTTCTGCCGCCGATTGCTGACACTTCATTGCCCGCCCCGGCACTCAAGCGCCCAGATGCCGCTGGCGGTACTCGCTGGGACTGGTTCCCGAGATCTCACGAAAGCGGCGATTGAAGTTCGAGAGGCTTTCAAACCCGCTTGCATAAGCCACCTCGGAGATCGTCCGGTCGCTCTCGATGAGCATTCGACGCGAGTGGCCGATTCGCACTTCATTGACCGCTTCCGATACCGTGCGGCCGGTCAATCGACGGAAATACCGGCTGAATGCCGATGAGCTCATGGCCGCGTTGCGCGCCATTTCCCCATGATCGATCCGCCCGGTGAAGTTGCGGAAGATATACTGATGCGCGGCATTGATCCGCTCACCGGCTAACGGATCGAGCTGAGGAGAAAACCCCGCACTCGAGAGAAACTTCTGCGTTCCTCCGCCGGCCAGCCGTTCGAAAACTTCCAGCAAGCGGATCAGCCGCGGCAGCCCGGATAGATTCTGCATTTCCAACAGCATGTCCCTGACCGCCGCCGAGGTGTCCGGGGCGAACTCAAGTCCGCGCCGTGCCCGTGCAAGAAGCCTGTGGACTTGTTGAAGCTCCGGGCAGTCGAGAAATCCCTCCCCGAATGAATCCTTGTTGAAATGAACGACTACCGAATGGGCATGATCCGCCCGCGCCTTGGCCGGAGCCTGACTCCGCCAGAAATGCGGCAGATCTCCGCCGATCAATACCAGGTCACCCGGACCGAATGGGGCGATGCTGTCACCAACAAATCGACTGCCCGTCCTCATAATTTCACTTGTTTCCGAAACTTGATTCGAGCCGGACCCAAAAGCCCCGCAGGCACCAAGGTGTTTCCATCGCTCCTCCTCGCAAATCCACCTGAATCGAAAGTGGTGCGCGGCCCGGCAGGCATCGGTTGGTTGTTGATGTACCAATCCGGCATTCTGCTGTCATTTGCCGGGACATACCCCGAAATCTTATCACCTCCGGATTGGTCGGGGAAACGCTCATCACCGATCAACCGGTTGGTCCATTGATTAACAACCCTGATTTCAAGCTGATTGGCACCCTTGAGCAGGTATTCACCGATTTCCAGCCGATAAGGCTTTCTCCAGACCACCCCGGCCTTTCTGTTGTTCACGAACACTTCCGCCGCAATGTTCACCTCTCCCAAGTCCAGACAAGCCATGGTTCCCGCGTCCGGTTTCACGTCCAAATCAAACTCTTTCGTATAGATCGCAGTTCCGGAAAAATACTTGATCACGTCATCATCATGATCCTTCCAATCCATCAGTCGGTCAAAAACCCGCTTGGGGCTCTGATCGCCGCTTTCCGGGAACGTGACATTCCATGCGCGTGACAAGTCCATCGGCGCGGGAAGACCGCCGATGTTGTATGTGACTTGCCTGCCATCGGACAAGGTCAGGCATTGATCTCCGGACTTCCCGGAAATGGCCGCCAGATCGTCGTTTTCGTCGATGAGGTATTCATTCTCATCATCCGCTTTCACAATCGAAAGCACATCCACGGAAGACTCGCGGAAAATAACAAACGCACTTTCACCCGCCTCCAGATTGATCCACGCCCGGGTGAAATCACCCTCGTTCTTGAAACGCGCGATTTTGGAAATCTTGCCCGAACCGGGATTCCATATCTCAGGGATTTTCCCCGAAACCCTGAAGACGCATTCGTGGGCGGAGCTCTTCGCACCATCGTTGACGAAAAAATAGATATCTTCGGAATCCGTCTTTCTATGGGTGAATTTCACCTTTTTTCCCACGACCTCCAAGTCCCGTTGCAGGCCGTCAAACTCCGCTTCCCTTTTGCAGTTAGACAAGCTCCAAACATGATCCGCCAACTTCCTGAACAGGGCCTTGTCCTCGCCGGTGACCTTGTAGCCCGGAAGTTTTTTCGGCTTGCTCCCGAAAACGGGGATGCCCGCATCGGCGATTTCCCTGACGCGCTTCAAGGTGGCCAGTTCCATTTCATCACTGTTTTTGAGAACAAGCACGGAATAGGAATTTCCCTCGGGCAGCACCAGCTTGCCATTCCGTATGGACATCCGGTTGATCAGGGCGTCGGCGTTCGTGCAATCATAGTTGAGTCCCGGGGGAACATCCAGACTGACAAATCTCTGATGGGATCGATCACCGACGAAAACCAGCACATCGACGACCGGAAATCCCTGCTGGAGGAGATGGGTGCCCCGCGCCAGATACTCAAACCACGACTTGCCGGCGTTCATCCACCAATGTTGGGTGCGGTCGATATGCGACCCCCAGTGTCCCATGGTAAGCCCGGGTTCGACATGGGTGTTCGCCTGATGGACAAACCGGTGGAAGACAAACTCATTCACGCCTTGCGACCAGGCATGGTCGCCGGCCGGCTTCCACATTCCCGGATGGCCTTTCCAGTTCGTCACGGGGTCGCCGGTGAATGCTTCCGCCGAAACAATGTTTTTCCCATAGACGCGCGCACCTGATATCACCACCAGGTTCTCACCAGCCCTTATGCCGGGAACCCAGAACTCCCCCATCGGCACGTCGATCACGCCGGAGATGTCAATCGAGTTGATATGCCCGTGTCCGTATGGCTCGTTATAAAGCTGGATATTGTCCTCGTGACAGAGTTCCGCCATATAGCCATAGTAATTCCCGGTCATCAGATCGCAGAAGAACCTGTTCAGATCCCAGATCACCCCGGTTGTGACTTCATGGTCATCCATGTATCGCCCGGCGAATATGGGCAGAAATTCCATGATGTCATATCCATGCGCCTTCCTGAACATGGCGGGAAACTCGCCGGTCCAGTTCTGCCCCCCGACCTCGAAGCTGTCAATTTCCACCTGGCGCATGGCGTTGGGCGCGACCCCCCTTGTGTTGGCAACCACCTTCTTGACGAAGCTGTCGTAGTGGAGCTTGACCGCCGCTTTGCTGAACTTGTCGCATTCCAGCCCTATGCCCCATTTCGTGGCAGGCCAGTTTGTCGCGCCCGTTGAGGTATATCCGAACCGGAGCACGGTCCATTTCCCTTCAGGCAAACTTGCTTTCAGGCGGCCATCGCCATCCATGAAGGACGACAGGTTCAGAACCGACTTCCCTGCAACCGACATGCCCGGAGCGGGATCGGCGATTTGCGCATAGGCATTGTACGACGGATACGCCGATCCATTCAGACTGGCATAACCGTTGATCAGCTGGGTTGACTTCAGGCTTATTTCGGTGATGCGCAGGCTCTGGGCCAGGACCAGTCTGAAGTAGCGTGCCGTTGTCGGTTTGAAGTGGGCATCGAAGGCGCTTTCCAATTTCAACGGCTGGACGATCCTCTCCAACTTCTGGACCGGCCTGAACACAACCCCGTCATCCGAACATTCGAGAACCGCTTTTCCTTTCCTGTCCTGGAAATGAATATAGGCAGACCGAAGGGTGTGCGCTTTGCCGTAATCGAAGAGAATCCATGGAGCTTGATCCTTCGTGTTGTTAAAGCGGATTCCCTCGTTCAGCCTGCCGTCTGTCAGCAAGGCCGGGTTCATGTTCTTCTCGGACGAGGTAATGACCGGACGGGCGTCGGCATCCGCGATTTCCGACTGGAGAGCCGGGTAGGCGATCACGGCAATGTCCCTGTAGAATCCTTCCCGCACGGTCGGCTTCGATAGAGGCAGATCGACATTGGTTCCTCCGTCCGTCACGGTTTCGCTCCACACGACGGTTTTCATGCTGTCCTCGGGCTTGATCCATGGTCCGCCGCTCGAAGTCCAGCCATCGCAATTGTGAATCCCGAAACTCAGGCCATACTTCTCGCATTGCGCGGCCAGGTGCCGCATCAATCGATGATGTTCCGGTGAATCAAAGCCCACCTCACCATAGGGTATGGCATTGGCGATGTTGAATAACATGATTCCGCCAATGCCCGCGTCGTGAATGGCTTTCACATCCTTGGTCAATCCCTCCTCGCTCATGTTGCCACTCATCACATGCATCCATGTCTTGGGCTTTGAGGATGACGGAGGCGTTTTGAAGGTTTCTTCAAGGCTCTGGCCCCGGGCGAGTGCCCCGAGAAGGAAGAGAAACGACACAAGCTGGAATCTCGTGGACCATTGCCTTCCCCGTCTGACTGTTGTCCTTGCGGCAAACGCCGTCGGAATGCTTTTCATCCTGAATATACGGCGCGCATGGGAAGAAGCTGACCGGATTTCTGAAGTTTCCCAGTGGTCCGGGAGTTGCGACGTGACATGGAGCGCACTGGAAAACGCTCGTCGGAAGGGGGCGCGCCGCCGCTTACTGTTTCTTCACCGGTAGGCGATAAGTGGCGCCATTGTCGACCGGAAGCGAGCGATGCCAGGCGACGGCGGCCGCTGTGAGGCGGGCGGTCTCATCGGGGTTTTCCGAAGCGAGGTTTTTCTTTTCCGAAGGGTCCGCGTCCAGATCATAGAGCTGGGGAGAAGCCCCGTCGTAGGTGCAGAGGAGCTTCCAGCGTCCATCGCGCACGGCGAGATCAGGGAGATTGTCGTCGCCGGAAAACGAGGCCCTGTCAGGAGGACGCCGGAAAAAGAGCGGTCGGTCGCGCGAGGTTTCAGAGCGACCGAGAAGTGTCTCGCGCATGGAAACTCCGTCGAAGTCGGTGCCCGCCGGAGCGCTAACTCCCGTGATGTCCAGAAGCGTGGGCGCGAAATCGAGCGTGGCGAAGTGTGATTGGTGCTGCCGACATTTTCCTCATCCGTGAAGCAGCCCCCCCAGACGACGAGCGGCGAGCGGATGCCGCGTAGATCGCCTCCATCTTGCAGTCCCGTTCCTTGGCGATTTCAGCGACATTGGCGATTTCAGCGAGACGCTTGCCCAGGCGGTGGCACTTGCGCCGGTAAGAACGGGCCTCCATGTCCGCGCACCGGCAACCATAGCGCCTGAAATCCTCAAGGCTCCAGCCAGCCTCACACTTTTTCCACAACACCAGCGCCACTTCCTCCAGAATATCACTCGCCGCGCCCGGATCCCCACCGGTCTGTGTCGCCAGAAACGGAAGCAACAAATGTCTTACTTCCGAGAAATAGCGGGCGAACCGGTCAATCTTCTCATGGTCGTCCCACGGCGGGCCGAGACTCTCGCGTTGCCTTGGAACACGCTTGGAGTTCTCGAAGCCATTCTTTCCGACAATGGGACGGTCCAAGCCGTCAAGGCCACCATGCCCGCCGGAAGCTCAGGCAAGCGCTTCGCCCGCCTGCGGATGACCTGATAGACCCGTGGCGCCCCGCACTGTCCCGGGAGTGGGTTTCAACTTGCAGGGGAATGGGAAAGGATTGGGTGAATTACTTTATCGAATGTTGTCAGCTTTTGACCGTGTTGGACGTGATTCGTTGATACCCATCGTAAAACCTATCGGAAACCCGGCTTGAAACGCTCTCGTTCATACGAGTGTTAGCCAAAGTTCCGGCTAAAACCCATCAATCAGTTCATCATGACGGCGAATACAAATACGCGGTTCTATAGTCCCATGCCTATGCCAAATCACCCAAAACCCGGACGACTGGCCACCATGATAGTCCGGGGAAGAGGAATCACTATCACCCGGCCATTTCTGTTTGTCCTTTTAACATTCCTGCTAACCACCTTCGCGCGGGCGGATGAATACGACACGCTGCGCCTAAAGTGGTTCATTAACCTCGTGGGATCCGGCTATAACACCGCGGATCCGCTTGTCGCCGATAAATTGGCCAGTATCGCCAGCACCGCGCAAGCGAACTGGAACAGCATGGATAAGTCGGCCTCCCGGACGTATCTATGGAGCAATCTGGCTGACCAGAGTCTTTCGCCCAATATCACAAATGGCTATAGGAACCTGTTTTCAATGGCGCTGGCCTACGCGACCCCGGGTTGCTCGCTAGCGGGTAATACCGCCTTGCTGAACGATACGATCAACGGTTTGGACTGGATGCATGCGAACAGCTACAATGCTTCGAGGCCAAAGGTGGGAAATTGGTTTGATTGGGAAATTGCCGCGCCAACCGAACTTCTGAATACCGTCGTCTTGCTGTATGATCATCTTAACTCCGTTCAGATCCAGAACTACGCAAGTGCCGTTGAAAAGTGGACCCCCTCGGGGACGGTATACACCGGTGCGAATCGGGCGGTGAAACTGAGCGTCGTCGCAATCCGGGGTATCATTGTAAAAGACAGCGCGAAGCTCGTCAACGCGCGTGACGCCTGCAGCCAGGTGTTCGAATATGTGACCACAGGCGATGGGTTCTATGAGGACGGCTCCTTTATCCAGCATGTCGACCATCCCTACACCGCCGGATATGGAGCGGGTTTGCTGAAAGCCCTCGTGCCCATCTACTCGCTGCTTTCGGGGTCGACGTGGGAAATACAGGACCCCAAGGCAAACAACATGCTTCGCTGGATCTACGAGTCCTTCGAGCCGATCATTTACCGTGGTGCCGCATGGGATATGGTGCGGGGTCGGATTGTTACGGGTAGTGGGGCAGGTGCATACTACGACGGACACGGAATCATGGATTCGATCATCCTCTTGTCGGAGTTTTCCACTCCGGCCGACGCGATGCGAATGAAGAGCATGGTGAAAGAATGGATACTTGCCAGCTCCGGGCTCAGCTTTATCTCAAATCGTCGAGAGCTTCCCGTTCTTTCCCTCGCACAGGCGATCATGAATGACCCGAATGTGCCCCGGCGCGGCGAGCTCACCGGCCATTACTCTTTTCCGGGCATGGCTCGGGTGATGCACCTCCGAAAAGATTATGGATTTGGTTTGTCCATGTGCTCCTCGCGCGTCAACAGATTCGAATCGTTCGACGGCCGGAATCTTAACGGCTGGTTCACAGGTGACGGAATGACCATGCTTTACAATGGGGACTACGATGCATTTACCGGCAATTACCAAGCGACTGTGGACGCCTATCGCAGGCCGGGTGTTACTGCCGATGTGACATTGAGCAAGACTCCTCACCTGTTTGTCCCCAGTGGTACCACCAGCTTCGATTATAAGGCGCAGGGCCAGGGCCTTTCATCATACAGCTGGGTGGGTGGAGCGAAGCTCGGCGATTACGGCGCCGCTGGCATGCAGTTCAACGGACAGAATGTAGCCCTGACAGGCAAGAAGTCATGGTTCATGTTTGATGACGAGGTCGTCTGCCTTGGTGCGGGCATCACCAGTACGGACAACAGGCCAATTGAAACGACGGTGGAAAACCGCAAGCTCACTCCTGCAGGCAACAACACTTTCACGGTCAATGGAACGGCAAAGCCAAGCACCCTCGGCTGGGCCGAAACGATGAACGGTGTGAACTGGGCACATCTTTCCGGCAACATCGCCTCGACGGGTATCGGCTATTACTTCCCGCTGGCTGCCTCGCTTGCAACGGTCCGCGAGGCTCGCACCGGAAGCTTTGCGGAGGTCGATTCGCGAGGCTCCTCGACTCCCGTCACTGACAACTATCTGCGCATGGGATTCCAGCACGGCAACAATCCCACCAATGCCACCTACCAATACGTGCTCCTTCCGGGGCGAACCGCAGCACGCGTTGGCGAATATGCCGCAAATCCGCATGTGACCATTCTCAACAACAACGCTGACGTGCAAGCGGTGAGGGAGGCCAGGCTGGGGATCACCGCCGCGAACTTCTGGACGAACACCACCAAAAGCATTGGGGGGATCACTGCCAACAAGATGTGCAGTGTAGTGGTTCGTGATGACGGCACTTACATTGATGTGGCGGTTAGCGATCCCACCCACGAGAACACGGGCAGCATCAGTCTGCAGATCGCAAGCAGTGCCACAGCCTTGGTTAGTGCGGATCCAGAGATTTCGGTCACTCAGACGGATCCGGGCATCAGCATGACAGTCGATGTGAATGGCGCGATCGGAAAGACCTTCCGGGCCCGCTTCTACCTCGGCAACCTCAGCACGGCGGAGACCATCACTGTGAACCCCGTTGGCGACACCTACGTTTGGGACGGCGGAGTCACAAGCAATTATGGCACGAATGGCAGCCTGGTCGTGAAAAAGGCCAGCTCCGGTTTCAATCGCGAGTCTTATCTGCGATTCAACGTCCCGACATTGAACGGGGCTCTCCTTGGCACCTCGCTCAAACTAATTCCGGTCAACTCCGCCACGCCCGGGGTGCATGGCGTTTCGGTGGTGAGCGACAATACGTGGATCGAGTCCGGCGCGGGCGGCCTTACCTGGAACAACAGGCCCGTGTCATCCGGAACATTGCTATCAACCTGGACACCGGAACTCAATGTGCCGCTGAGCACGGATGTGAGCGGCGCCATCACTGGCAGCGGCCCCGTCTCCTTCCACATTCGTGCGGTCACTGAGACCAGCAATGGTATTGTCTATTATGGCTCCCGGGAGAATACGACGGCAGCCAATCGTCCCTCGCTTGAGCTTTTGATCGGCAAAACTCCGCCTGAAGTCGCGATCACTTACCCAACCGACGGTGACGTCCTGACCAATGGGGGGGCGATCACGATCACCGCGAGTGCCATTCCCACCAGTAATGCGGTGGCGAGTGTAAAATTCTATGATGGCACCACACTTCTTGGCACGGACACGAGCGCGCCTTATTCGCTCACGACTACCTTGCCCGGTGGACTCCGCACCCTCAAAGCCGTTGCAACGGACACCAATTCACTGAGCAAGACCAGCCTTCCGTCGGATGTCGAGGTGGCGCATCTCCCGCTTGCCAGCGCTGGCAATGTGCAGACAGCCCGGAACATGGCGGTGGATGTCGATTTGCGAACGATCGCAAGTGATGTTGAAACACCCGACGCGAACTTGCTTTTCACGCTCGGAGCCGCGACCAACGGCAGCGTGTCGCTGCTTGCAGACGGATACACCGCACGTTTCACTCCCTCTGGAGGATACACCGGCCCGGCAAGCTTTAGCTACACTGTCACCGACGCCACAGCCGATCGCCAAACGCTGTTTAACTACGACTTCCAGTCATCCGACTTGAGTGATGCCACCCACCGCGGTCGCGATGGCTCCCTGAGGCTGGTAGGCGCGGGCTCCGCGGACTATATCGCTGATTTTCCGGCAGCGCTCGGGCCACACCATATCCAAAGTCTGTCGCTCACCGAAACCGGAACCGCAGGTGCCGCACGCGTGGAGCGCGCGATCTCGGTCGAGGACCTGAACTTAGTCACGGATGACTGGACGATCGCCGGGTGGTTCAACCGACAGCCGGGAAGCGACATGGACCTCATTCTTCAAATCGGTGACTCTGCCGGATTTGGCGCGAGTGCCCTTTCTCTGGGCTTCTACAGCAGTTCGGACCTGCTGCAACTTCGGAACTACAATAAGAGCAATACACAAGACATCAGTATCGATCAGGCAGGCATATCCGCCGGCACCTGGCACCATTACGCGGTGGTTCGTGCGGGCAACGTGATGCGTCTTTTTCTAAATGGTGTTTTGGTCGGTGATGATACCTCATTCTCGTTGGATTATAGCGCGAGCACATCGATCAAATTCGGTGGACCTGAAAGCACCAGTACAAATGTTCTTCCCCGTTGGTTCAAGGGTTCGCTTGCAGATATCGCCGTATTTGAGGGGGCCTTGGCCTCGGCTGGAATCAGTAAAATAGCAACACTCCCCGTCGCCTATTTCTCCGGCTTGACCTCGACGAATAGTGTCTCCGTCAATGTGACCCAGCCACCGGTTGCAAGTGCCGGCAGCGTGGACACTCTGTCCGGCTCATCGGTCAACATCGACCTGCGCTCCTTGGCCAGCGATGCGGAGACACCGGATTCGGCGCTGCATTTCACGCTCGGTGCCGCCACCAACGGAACTGTGACCCTGCTTTCTGACGGCTATACCGTGCGCTTCACACCGGCGGCGGGTTACGATGGCATGGCGAGCTTCAGCTACACGGTCACGGACCTTGCCAGAGACAATCGCACAATGTTCAACTACGACTTTCAGGCATCTGATGTGACCGATGCTTCCGGAGCAGGGCGCGACGGCAAACTCACCGTCCTGGGCAGTGGAACAGGGACATTCATCTCGGATATCCCTGCTGCCTTCGCTCCCTATCATACGAGAACCCTGCGTCTGACGGAAAACGGGACTGCGGGAGCCGCGCGTGTGGAACGCGGTCTCGCCAATGATGGCTTGAATGTTCTGACTGACAATTGGACGGTGTCAGGTTGGTTCAATCGGCAACCGGGGAGTGACATGGATATCCTTCTGCAAATCGGTGACTCCGCCGGATTTGGAACTAACGCCCTTTCTCTCGGATTTTACAACAGCTCGGACCTGCTTCAACTTCGGAACTACAACGGGAGCAACACGCTGGACATCGACATCAGTCAGGCAAACATGGTCGCCGGCAGCTGGCACCATTATGCAGTGGTTCGTGAAGGCAACGTCATGCGTTTGTATCTGAATGGCGCTCTGACCGGTAGCGACAATTCATTCAGCTTGAGCTATGCTGCGGAAACCGCGATCAAGTTTGGCGGGACCAGCAATACAAGCTCAAGCGTCCTTCCCCGGTGGTTCAACGGCTCGCTGGCCGATCTTTCCGTCTTCAAGGGCGCGCTCAACACGGCTGAGGTATCAAGACTAAGCGCCATCCCCACGGCATATTTCGCAAGCCAAAGCGCGACGAATTCCGTTTCGGTCGATGTAGCCAGGCTCCCGATCGCACCCACTCCTACTGACGGACTGCTGGCCGAATTTTTCGACTACACAACCGCTCTTTCCGCTCTTCCCGATCTCACGGGGAGAACTCCGGACGTGGTGCGACTGGATTCGGGCATCAACTACCCAAGTGTCAGCGGAGTTCCGTGGCCAGGCCTCCCGTCAGCAATGATCGACACCTTCGCCTCCCGGCATACCGGCTCAATCTTTATCGAGACTGCTGGAAACTATACGTTCTTTTTGCAATCTGACGACGGTTCGAAGATGTGGCTGGACGGTGAGGAATTCATCTCGAATGACGGCGTGCATGGCATGATTGAGAAATCCAGCACCAAATTTCTGACTTCGGGCTACCACGATATCCGTGTGGAATTCTTCGAGAATGGGGGAGGTGCGGGCTTGATTTGGATGTGGCAGGGTCCGGGGCTTTCAAAGCAGCCGGTTCCATCGGCTGTGCTTTATATGAATAGCCCCTCGGACTATCAGCCCGGCCTATGGTATGGAACGGTCGCGGGGAACATCAACACCACGGCTCCGAACCCAAATCTGAGCGTGACCACCAATCTGAATGAGGTGAGGGACGCCATCGCCGGCAACACAACCGAAATCTACACAGGAAGAATCTTCGATGCGGACGGGCTAATTTCCTTCTTTGAGAACATTGATGACAAGGTCCGGCTCTATATTGGCGGGCAATTGGTTCTGAATAATGACGGTTGGAATGTCCCAACAAAAGCGGTTGGCCTGAACCTGGCGCCGGGGTGGCACGATTTTGAACTCCGCATTTCGAATGGTACCGGGGGTTCCGGACCTCTCAGCCATCCGGGGTTCACATCCGGATTCGGTTACGATCCGAACGGGGGCGAGAATTGGATTTTCCCGCAGGATCCCGGAAATGGAAGCCTCTTCAGTTGCTTGGTTACAGGTGAGGGCTTTCTTCCGACTACGAACACGCCGAATGTGGTCGGCCTTAACCAGTCGGCTGCGGTTTCCTCGATCACGGCGGCTGGGTTGGCTGTCGGATCGGTGACGACTTCCTACAGCAACAGCGTCCCGATTGGTGAGGTGCTCAACCAGAATCCCGTGGGAGGCTCTCTCGTGACGTCAGGCTCGAATGTGAACATCGTCGTCTCGATCGGCCCGGATGCGACGCCGAAACTGGTTCGCACCAAGGTCAGCGCGGTGGGAACAGCCGGTTGGACTACGGTGAGTCTCGGCCAGAACTATAACTCGCTGGTGGTGATTGCCACTCCGATCTACCCTACCTCAGCCCTCCCGCCGGTGGTCACGCGCATCGCCAACGTGACCAGCAGTGGCTTTGATCTGAAGATCCAGCGCGTCGACGGCCAGACGGGGCTGGTAAGCCTTGATGTTCATATTTTGGCGGTCGAAGAGGGTGTCTACACCCAAGCCACTGACGGAGTCAAAATGGAGGCCATGAAATTCAACTCCACGGTAACAGCATCGAATACAAGTTGGGTTGCGGTAGCCCGGCCTTATCAGAATACTTATACGAACCCTGTTGTAGTGGGGCAGGTAATGAGTAGTAACGATACCCGGTGGTCGGTGTTCTGGAGCATGGGTAGCAGTCAAACCAACCCGGTGGACGCCTCGAACTTAAATCTTGGAAAGCATGTCGGTGAAGACCCGGACAAATTGCGGACAAATGAAACCATTGGCTACATCGTCATCGAGCAAGGCACTGGCATCGTAAATGGTGTGGCTTACGAGGCCGCGCTCGGGGCTGCCACCATCAGGGGCTTCGGACAATCCCCCAACCCGTTTACCTACCCCCTGAGCGGCACGTTGCCCTCGGTTGGAGGGGTGGCAGCCAGCATCTCCGGAATGGCCGGGCAAGACGGAGCATGGGCGGTGCTCTCTGGTAACCCCTCAGTGACCACCACGAGCATCGGCCTGCATGCCTGCGAGGACCAATTGTTCGACACCGAGCAGGGGCACGCACTGGAACGCGTGGGCTATATCGTTTTCGAGTAGACGGGCAACAGAAGGCAAATACCCTATGGAAATCAACCCCATGAACTGGAAAACATCAGCGAGTTGTCTTGGGTTCCTGTGCCTCGGGATCGGAGTCGGGGTTGTGCTTCCCCGGGAGAACGGGGGGAGCGCCTCAGGCGTGTCAATGGAGCGGGCCAACCCGGCCTTAGGCACGTCTCCCCGATTCCGTTCCGCTCGAAGTAGAGAAGTGGATTCGGAACCAAGGAGGCATTCCCGACCCCGTGAGAATCAAGAAAGTGACCGGGGAATCATGGTTTCGGCAGCCTTGCTTTCGGAACTCAGGCTTCCGGGTAGCATCTCTTCGTTGAATCAGAAACTGATCGACCCAGATGGCAAGATTGAGACATATCTCGGCATTTCGGCAGACGAAAAGATGGTAATGGAGGCGGTGTGGCAAGACGCCCGCAAGGAACTGTTGGCCATGGAAGCCGCGTCTTCGGTTTCCGAGGAACTCGCTGATGGCTCGGTGAGGATCGTAAAGCCGGATCTGTTGCTAGAAGCTGCCGAGCAATGTGGCAAATTTGGCTCAAGGGTGAAGCAGGTCCTGGGTAATGAGCGGGGCGAGGCGTTCCTCGCAATGAAGGGCGCCGATGCGGTGTTTGGACAGTCTCAAGGCGAGCGGGTCTACAACGTCGCTCCTGAAGCCACTGGAGACGGCAGCTGGCGTTTCCGCATCACCTTGGAGGCGGAAGGCAATAACCAGGTCTTGGTCGGGGCGAGCATCCCGCACGAAATCCGTCACTTGACCGATGCCGCGCGCATAGCCGGCTCGCTTGAGCAAGGTCGGTAAAAAAACAGTTAACAAACGGGTCGGTAGGACCAAATCGAGGAGTTTTTGGGACTATCGTTTCGAAGTCTGCAGGCCGGAGTTAGCAGCGAAGATTCCGCTGATGATGACCATCGCCTACAACCTGTTGCGCCTGCTCATGCAGAGCGCAGCCACGGAGGCGTGAACGGCGGTTCGCTTCATCAACCAAGCTCTTCGTTCATGTTGCCACTCATCACATGCATCCATGTCTTGGGCTTTGAGGATGACGGAGGCGTTTTAAAGGTTTCTTCAAGGCTCTGGCTCCGGGCGAGTGCACCGAGAACGGAAGAGAAACGACACAGGAAGAAACCTCGTAAACCAATGCCTTCCCTGTCTGCCTGCTGTCCTTGCGGCGAACGCCGTCGGAGTGCTATTCATCCTGAATATACGGCGCGCAAGGGAAGAAGCTGACCGGATTTCTGAAGTTTCCCAGTGGTCCGGGAGTTACGACGTGACATGGAGCGCACTGGAAAACCGCTCGTCGGAAGGGGGCACGCCGCCGCTTACTTTTTCTTCGCCGGTGGGCGATACGTGGCGCCATTGTCGATCGGAAGCGAACGATGCCAGGCGACAGCGGCCGCTGTGAGGCGGGCGGTCTCATCGGGGTGTTCCGAAGCGAGGTTTTTCTTTTCCGAAGGGTCCGCGTCCGAGATCGTAGAGTTGGGGAGAAGCGCCGTCGTAGGTGCAGAGGAGCTTCCACCGCCCATCGCGCACGGCGAGATCCGGGAGATTGTCGTCGCCAGAAAATGAGGCGCGGTCCGGCGGACGGCGGAAAAATAGCGGTCGGCCGCGCGAGGCTTCAGAGCGGCCGAGAAGTGTCTCGCGCATGGAAACCCCGTCGAAGTCGGTGCCCGCCGGAGCGGAAACTCCGGTGATTTCCAGAAGCGTGGGCGCGATGTCGAGCGTGGCGAAGTGTGAAGTGCGGTTGGCGGTGCCGACTTTTTGCGCCTCGGTGAAGCCCGGTCCCCAGACGATGAGCGGCGAGCGGATGCCGCCTTCATAGAGCATGGCTTTGCTGCCGCGAAATTGCCCGGCCGAGCCGGCACCGATCTCGGGGCCGTTGTCGGAGCAGATGAGAATCAGGGTGTTGTCGCGCAGTGCGGGATCGGAACGAATGCGCTCGAACAGTTTTCCTAACTGACGATCCATGGACTCCAGCACCGAGTGATAGAGTCCGCGCTTGCCGTCGCGCCATTGATCGACCGGCGGCCAGAACGGGCTGTGCACGTCATCCGGCCAGAGGTTGATGAAAAAGGGCTTTTCGCGAGGAGCGGATGAATTAATGAATTCAAGGGCGGCATCGACAAAGCCGGTGGTGATCAGGGAGCGTTGCATCCAGGTGACCGGCTGGCCGAGCCGCTCGGCATCGGCCCAGATGCGCCCGGGCTCCGCATCGCCGGGCTTGAGCGTGAGCGGAAGAAGCTTGGGACCCATGCCCTCGAAATTGGTGAGTGACGCGTCGAAACCGTAGGCCGTGATCGGCGGCGCATCGTCCACGTCGCGCTGGCCGCCCATGTGCCACTTGCCGAAATGGCCGGTGGCATAGCCGGCGTCGTGCAACATCCGCGCCAGCATCGGGGCCTTTGGATCGAGCCACTGGGCCATGCCGCGCGCGGTGTTTTCGGCGCGGTTGTTGAGGTAGGAGGTGATGCGCCAGCGCTGGGGATACTGGCCGGTGGAGAGGCCGACGCGCGATGGCGAACAGATCGGCGAAGCGACATAAAACTGCTCGAAGCGCAGCCCCTCGGCGGCGATGCGGTCGATGTTCGGAGTCTTGGCCTCCTTGTTTCCGAAGCAGGAAAAGTCACCCCAGCCCATGTCGTCGATGAGGATCATGACGATGTTAGGGCGTGTGGCCGAAGCGGAGCTCCAGGAAAACACGACCGAGGTGGAAAGAATGAGAAACAGACGCTGGATCATGATATTGTAGAATTTATAATAGGCTTTCTTCCCGCGCGTGCTTTTCCGGCTGTTACCTGTCAGGACATGGAAGAATCACAATTCTTGCACCACGCGCAGGCGGATGAACCGCCTGCCTGCGCTCCCCACGGGCACGCTGGCTTTGACATTCTGAATGACGCCGTTGTCGGCAACGATCGTCTCGACAACCCCCTGATCGTCCCACGGCGGCCCGAGACTGTCGCTCCACTCGACGATGTAGCCGACCTCGTCCATCGCCCCGACGCTCCGCTGATAGTTGAACTCGAGCACTGGTCCGGCTTTCCCAAGGTGAATATGAGAGCTTGTCGAAGACTTGGGATTTGTCCCGATGGCGAACTCCATGAAGTTCGAGTTGCCGTCGTAATCCCAATCCGCGTCATTTGCGGCCTCGCCCGTGTTGCCGGTCGTTCCAAACTGTGCGAACCGCCATGCATCCAACGCGCCCGATACGGTGACGGCGACCGTGTTGGATGCGGTTTGTCCGGCGAGGTAGGCTGCGGGATGGGTGCTGAGACCGGCGACTTCACCGGCGTTGAGGGCTCCTTTGAAAACCGCGAGATCCGCGAGCGATCCATTGAACCATCGTTCAAGGGCGCCCGTGCTTGAAGGTGCGCCGAACTTGATCGCCGTGGAAGGTGTGAAGCTGAAACCGAAGGAGCTGTCACTGCCGGCAAGAACTCCGTCAAGGTAAAGGCTGATCGTTCCGCCTTCGCGAATGATCGCATAATGATGCCACTGGGCTGCGGCCACGTTTGTTTTGCTGATACTGATGTCCAGCGTGCTCCCATTGTAGTTGCGAAGTTCCAGCGTGCTTGATGTGGTGTAATGGGCGAGTGTGAAGGCGTTGGGATTGAATCCGCCGGATTCGCCAATCTGGAGAATGACGTCCATGTTGGTCTCCGTGCCGCGTTTGAACCATCCGGTGATGGTCCAGTCATCATCGACGACATTGAGGTCTTCTGCGGCCATCACCCTCTCCACCCGTGCGGCCCCGGCGGAGCCATTCTCGGTGAGGCGCAGGCTCTGCGTGTGATGGGGCGCGAGTGCGGCCGGCAGGTCGGCGGTAAAAGTCGCGGTTCCCGTGCCTTGGAGATGGATCGTGCCGTCGCGACTACGACCCGAGACATCGGTGGCGTCCGATGCCTGGAAATCATAGTTGAAAACCGTGCGGTCATCGCTGGTGGCATCGGTGACCGTGTAGTCAAAGCTGGCCGGACCGCTGTAATCCGCCACCGGTGTGAAACGCGCGGTGTGTCTGTCCGCCAGCAGGGTCACGCTGCCATTCGTTGCGGTGCCGATCGCGAAACGAAGCCCCGCATCCGGTGTCTCGACATCGCTGGCCAGTGTGCGCAGGTCCACGTCGATCACCGTGTTGCTCAGCGTGTTTGCATTTCCTGCCGCGGCGGATGGTGGAAAGGCCACTTCGATGTCGTGAGCGAGACTGGTTTTCGTCAGACCGTTGCTGTCGGCCGCAACGGCCGTTAGGCTGCGAGGCCCGCCCGGGAGTGTGGTGGTGATCGAGTAAGGAGCGGTTGGAGCCGTGCCGAGGAGTGTCGCGCCATCGTAGAAACTGACACCGGTCACAGCGCCATCGGTTGGTGTCGCGTCGGCTGTGATCGTGATCGTCGCGCCGTTGGTGATGACATCCCCGTCGGAAGGATAGGTGATGGAAACTTCGGGCGGCGTATGCCCGAGGGTGAGCGTGAGTTGAGGACGATTGGCAATGGTCGTGTTCTCACGGGAGCCATAATAGACAATGCCGTTGCTCGTCTCCGTGATGGCACGGACGTGAAATGAGACGGGGCCGCTGCCAGTGACGGCGCCACTTACATCGGCATTCACCGGCACATCGAGTGCCGGAGTCCAGGTCGAGAGCAGCGTGGCGGAGGAAACGGGCCTGTTGTTCCAAGTGAGACCGCCCGCACCGGATTCGATCCACGTGTTGTCACTCACTAACGACACACCATTCACTCCGGGGACGGCAGCGTTGATCGGCATCAGCCTGAGTGATGCTCCTAGCAGATTGCCATTCCATGCCGGAACATCGAAGCGCAGATAGGACTCGCGGTTGAAACCGGTGTTGGCCTTTTTGACGATCACCCTGTTTTCAGTACCGTAGTTCGCATCCACACCGGCTGCGCCGTCATATCCATAGGTATCCGCCACGGGTTCCAAATTCACGGTTTCCGCCGTACCGAGAAAAAACCGGGCTCGAAATGTTTTCCCACGCGCGCCGTTCACGTTCACCGTCATGATGATGCCGGGATTGGTCTGTGAGACGGTGATTTCCGCGTCCGCGCTGGCTACCGCAGTGGCGCTGCTGGCAAGCTGGACGGTGATGCTGCCGGTGTTCGCCTGTGTCGGATCGCTCACCGCCACATCGATGAAAGTCCCGTCGTCGCGCACGATCACGCTGGCCTTTTTATTCGAGGTGATGCCGCCATAAGTGAAGGTGTTGTCCGTCCAGAAGTTCGCGGCGGTGATGCCGAGCGTGTTTTCCCTCACGGCCTGCACGTTGGCGTTGTTGTTCAGAACGGTGATTTGCGGTTGCGCGGCGTAGTGAGCGACTCGCGCCGCAGTGCGGCCCGGCAAAAGGACATATTGATAGGTGGTGCTGGTGGGATTGTTGCCGTGCTGGAATCCCATGCGCAGGTAGTTCCGCGTGATGGGAGAAGTGGAACTTCCGGCATCGACCTCCGCCCAGGTTCCGGTGCGCGCCTCACGGACGGCGGAGAGCGAGGCGGCCTGCGGGAAATAGTAACCGATGTCCCCCGCCGACGCGATGCCTGCCAGATGCGCCCAGTTCACACCGCTCAAGGTTTCAGACCAACCGGGCGTGTTTGGCTTGGTGGCACCGTTGACGGTGAAAGCATTGTTGCCCGCGCTGTTGAGTTTCCGGTTTTCCACCGTGGTCTCGATCGGGCGGTTGTCCGTGCTGGTGATACCCGCGCCGAGACAGACCACCTCGTCGTCAAACATGAACCACGACTTTTTCCCAGTTAGAGTGACTCCCACTCCCTTGAACTGCATGCCCGCCGCGCCGTAGTCGTCGAGTTTGGCACCGCCCACCCAGTTGTGCGGAGAGAGCGTGTCCTGCCCCTGGGCGCGCAGCCCGATGGAGCTGGAGTTGTGAGGCAGCTTGGAGTGCGTCACATCCGCGGTGACGCCTGGCATGCGGTAGGAGTCGACCGTATAGGGGTAAGCATCCGTAAATGCCACGAGATCCGCATTGTAGAGCATGGTCATTCCGTCTCCAGAAAACCAACCGCGCAGATTGTTTCCATTGATGGATTCGAAGTTGGAAATCCGCGTGGAGCACATCGACAATCCGAAGCCGAATCCTTTGCCGAGGTGGACGACGCGGTCCATTCCTGGAAACAAGTAATGGCCGATGAGTTCGCCGCGTCTATCCACACCCGGATCATTGATGAGCGCCTTCGCCAGAGGGTATGTCGGAAGCGGTCGTTGTATCACGAAGTCGCGCACGGTGTCGGCGAGTGTCCACTCCTTGAGCATGCTGCTCATGCGCGCGGCGTCGGCAGGTGGCGCAAACGTCGTCATCTGGAGGATGGCATCCATGATGGAATGACCGTTTGTCTGCGGGGTGATGTTAGGAGCCGAGACTCCCCGGCCACGCACCAGATCCCACGCGGCACCACGGTAGATGATGGGTTCGAAGGAATCGTAAACCCACCGGTAAATATTGATCTGCGCGGAGTCCGTCACCGCCCAGGTGGATCCGGAGAGCATGGAAAACACCGGCACGATCGTCACCAGCAGGGTTTCGCCGTAGCCGGCAGTGTAGGCGAGGCTGTCGTGTTGGATGAATGAGCCGTCCGTATAAAAACCGTCACCGCTCGTGACATACTGGAAGAGATTGCTGAAGGCGTCGCGGGCGTCCGCAAGTTTCGCGCTGTTCTTGACCACCGCGCCACGAACCGCCACCACGCGGATCTTCGACATGCGGTTCGCCCCGGTGAAGGACCCGGTCGTCCCGCCAGGTGCCGGTGTCGATGCGGAAGGCGTGAACTTGTCCACCGCATTCGTGTAAGTGGTGATCTGTGTGGGAGTGAGTTGGTCGTAGAGCAGGACGACGATGTCCATCAAACGGTAAGGCGAGCCGATTTCGAAGTCCCACCAGTTGCTGTAGATCGACTTGGTCGGGTTGTAACGATTGGCGTTCATCCAATCGAGACCACCGATGATGTCGGCGAGCAGCGCGGCATTGCCTTCGAGGGAGCAACCGGGAGTCGCGTAGGCAATGGCCATCGCGCGCAGCCGGTTGTAGTTGTCAGTGATGTCTGCCGAAACCGTGGTGCTCGCCAGATCGCTCCAGAGAAACGTGCGGGTCGGCGACTTGTCCATGCTCGACCAGTTCGAGTTCGCCGAACTCGCGATGCCGTTGAGCTTCGAAATGACGACCGGATCCTGGGTGTCGTATCCGGTTCCCACCAGCGTATCGAACCACTTGAGACGCAGGGTGTCGTATTCATCCGCCTGGGCGGAGGAAACGAGCAGCAGCGCGACGAGGACGAGCGAAAACCGCCGGATTGCGATGGCAGGGGGCAATCTGGCCGGCTTGCAGGGTGTCGGCAGGATGGTCGATGAATCCGCCATTCGTTATGGATCTGCGAAAT
Source organism: uncultured Verrucomicrobiae bacterium (assembly GCA_963841745.1). Lineage (GTDB taxonomy): Bacteria > Verrucomicrobiota > Verrucomicrobiia > Verrucomicrobiales > Akkermansiaceae > Luteolibacter. The sequence goes on from CAWJDV010000003.1 coordinate 274,177, forward strand.
GTTTGATGGAAAGTGCCGTCATGGGGAACGATTGATGGGTTGAGGCCGGCTGGTTTACACTTCCCCGATACCTCACGGACTGCCGGCGCGAAAGCTGACCGAAATTCGCCGGATTCTTGAAGTTGAGTTTCGGAAGACCTGAGAAACCGCTAAAAACGGTTGAAAAACAGGAAGGTGTTCCGAATGTGCTCAATCCAGTAGGCCCACTCGTGTGTTCCCGGAAACTCCTGATAGGAGCAATCAATTCCCGCTTGCAAAAGTTCCGCGTGCAGTCGGCGATTCCCCTCGATCAACGGGTCATCCACTCCGCAATCGAAGTGAAACGGCGGCAGGCGGTGCTTATTTCGGACCATGGCGGCGATCACCGAGCTTTCCTCTTCATCGATATCCCCGCAAGCATCCGGCGGTTCCTCGACAAACAGGCCCATCTCACTGAAACGCGTGATCGAGGAGTGCCCGGCGAAAGCCTTGAATCGCTCCGGATAGGCCGCTCCCAAGCGCAGAGCACCGTAGCCGCCCATGGATAAACCGGCGATGAACAAGGGCGCTTCGGCGGCATTGCCGGTGACCTCGCTGACCAATCGCGGCACTTCATCGACGATCCATTTTTCGAAATCCTTGCCATGGTGCTTCAGATAGGCGCTGCCATCGCCCCACAAGCCGTCCGACGGCATGACCAGTAACATGGGTGCGACCTCGCCTGCATCGATGAGGGATTGCAGCGTGGTATGGGCCTTGCCCATTCCGGCCCAGATCCAGTGACTGCCGTAGACACCATGCAGCAGGATCACCACCGGCACGGACTCGATCCCGCGGGCCTGGTCCGGCTGATAGACCGATGCGTCGACCCGCCCGCCGAGTGCCGGACTTTTCACAGTCACATGTTTCAGGACGCCTCCCGGGCACGGGAAGTCGCCGGTTTCCATGGTTCGGAAAAAGGAGTTCATTTTGTCAGGCATGCGACGGGGAAAACCACGACACCCTTGGCATTGCGACCCGCCATCATGTCGTCGATGGCCTGTTGCAGGCTCTCTAGCGCATAAGTCCGTGTGATCAATTCATCCAGCATCAGCGCGCCCTGCCCGTAGAGATCCAGCAGTTTCGGAAAGTCAAACCCGGGCATTGCCATGCCATAGAGCGGGTTCATGTAGATCTTGTCCCACTCGAAGAGATTCATGTCGATCTCGATGGATTGCTCGATTCCTGATACCTGGACCGCGGTGCCGGCATTTCTAACCATCGCCAGCGGAGCGGCTCCCAGCGCGGGAACTCCGGTGCATTCGAAGGCGTAATCCGAACCCCGGCCGCCGCAGAGTTTCCTCACCTTTTCAGCCGCTTCCATGAGTCCCGTATCGGCAGGGTCGGCCAGGATCAAATGCGTGGCCCCAAACCGTTTCGCCATGTCGAGCCGCTGCTGGTTCACATCGACGGCGATGATTCTGGAAGCGCCGGAGATCCGCGCGCCTTGAATCACATTCAGTCCGACTCCTCCCGTACCGAGAACCACCGCACTGCTGCCAGCCGCGAGTTTGGCGGCATTCACGACCGATCCGTATCCGGTCATCACGCCACAGCCGATGATGCAGGCGGACTCGAACGGGATCTCCACGTCGTAGGGAATCACCGCCTCCTGCTTGACCACCGTGTGGGTGCTGAGCGTGCCAAGATTGAACGAGCGCTTCAGTGCATGGCCCTTCCATCGTGTCGATCCCGCATGGGCGGCGCCGTCATCGGGATTTGATCCGGTAACGGGCGAGTTCTTCTCGCAGATGTTCTGATGCCCGGTCTGGCATTGATAACAAGTCCGGCACGGGATGGCCCAGTTGAGCAGCACCTTGTCGCCGGATTTCACATGCAGGACTCCTTCTCCCACCGACTCGACGATGCCGGCGCCTTCGTGGCCGAGCACGTGATGATAGCCCCAGTTGAGAGAATCAAAATCGGTATGGCAGATGCCGGATGCCTTGAGCGCCACCCGCACCTCGCCCGCTTTCGGCGGATGAACCTCGATATCCTCGATGGTGAAGGAACCCTTCTTGTCGGCGACGGCCGCTTTCGCGCAAATAATCATATGTCACGTTTGATGAATTTCGCCCGCAGCCGCTCATAGCCGATCTTGCGGGTGTAGTCGGGTTCCCTCTCGATGAGTTCCACGGTTTCGAGAATTTCGATGTTGGAAACCCGCTCGGCCAAGGCCCGGATGAGCCCGCGCATGATGGCCCGCGCATGGTGCGCGCCGAGGCAGATGTGCGGGCCGAAGCCGAAAGCCACGTGCGGGTTCGGCCTGCGGTCGAGTCGGACTTCGTTCGGTTCGTCGAACACCTCGGGATCGCGGTTGGCGGACGACCAGCATAGCGAGACGCGACCCTGCGGCTGGACTTCGAATCCATGCACATCCGTCCTCACCGGACAGACCCGGCCGATGTGGGTGAGCGGAATGAAGAGCCGGAAGAATTCCTCGGATGCCAGATTGATCCGGTCCGGGTTTTCGCGAATCCACTCCAGGGCAGCGGGGTTTTCCGCGAAGTGGGAAATGATGCGGGTGGCCGTGTGGATGATCGTATCGCGGCCTCCGGCGAAGGCGATGTTCGCATAGCCGAGCTTCTCTTCCATGGTGAGCGGGCGGCCTTGGAATTCCGCTTGATTCAGAGCCGAGAAAAAATCGTCGCCCGGATTCGCCGCGGCGGCTTCGAACATCTGCTGGCAGTATTTTTCCATGAACGGCCCTTTGGATTTTCCGTCGCCGTCCTTGAAGACGTGGATTCCCCAGCTCACCCATAACTCCGCTTCTTTCTCCGGCACATTGAGCAGATAGGTTAGGGCGTAGGATTGCAGCGGAATGGCGAAGTCCTTCACCGCGTCGATGGACTCGGATTCCAGCGCGGATGAGAGCAGAGACTCGATCAAGCCATGGATCTTCGCGAGCACGTCCGGCTGCTTCGGGACGCAGGAAAAACGGCTCCACGATTTTGCGATACTCCTCATGCACCGGCGGATCGACCTCCAGCGGATACTGGCGGACGGTCCTGACATCCTCCTCCGGCGGGATTGGCACGCGGCGCGGCGCGTCCGAGCTGTATTTCGCGGTGTCTTTCGCCGCCTCCCGGACATCCTTGAGACGCAGGATCATGGGGACTTTCTCGCCTTGGAAGGTGCCGACGTGGATCGGGCATTTCCCGCGGGCTTCTTGAAACGGATCGTCGTAATGGCTCATGGATGGATTTGAAGTAAACAACCATCCTAGCGCCCGCTGGATTTACAAGCTAGGCCTCGAACGTCGAAAACAGACACTTCATTGCGCGGTCCGGCACTCAAGCGCCCGGATGCCGCCGGCGGTATTCGCGCGGGCTGATTCCCGAGATGTGGCGGAAGCGGCGGTTGAAGTTCGAGAGACTTTCAAAGCCGCTTGCATAAGCCACCTCGGAAATCGTCCGGTCGGTCTCGATGAGCATCCGGCGCGCGTGGCCGATGCGCACCTCGTTGACAAACTCCGAGACGGTCCGGCCGGTCATGCGCCTGAAATACCGGCTGAAGGCGGACGCGCTCATGCCGGCGTCGCGTGCCATTTCCTCATGATCGATGCGCCCGGTGAAGTTCCGGAAGACATACTGATGCGCGGCATTGACGCGTATACCCGCAGACGGATCAAGCCGGGGTGAGAATCCCGGACTCGATAGCAGTTTGGCGTTTCCCGCCTTGGCGAGCTGTTCGAAAATCTCCAACAGGCGGATCATTCGCGGCAGACCGGATAGATCCTTCATTTCCAACAGCAGGGACCCCACCCCGGCCGAAGTCCGGGGGCCGAAATCGATTCCGCGCCGGGCATTTACCAGCAGCTCATACACCTGTTGGAGTTCCGGACAGTCGAAGAAGCCCGCTCCGAACGAATCCACATTGAAATGAACCACCACTGAATACGCGTGATCCGCCCGGGATTCGGCCGGCGCGTCATTCCGCCAGACATGCGGCAGGTCCGCGCCGATCAACACCAGGTCACCCGGTCCAAACGGGGCGATACTGTCACCGACATAGCGGCTGCCTGTCCCGTTCACGATGTAGGTCAGCTCGTATTCCGGGTGGAAATGCCACGGGCTGGCAAACGCCGGCAGCTCGAATTCCCGGACGTGAAAAGACTCCTGATCGCTTTTGGGAACCAGTTCGAACTTGGCTGTGTTTGCTTTGGAAATCACTGGCATCTGGTGGCGGGAAGGTTGGTGAATCCGGCGGTGACGGCAAGCAAAGTCGATCCCGGAGACGGTTCAAGATCCGCTGCGGATGTCATCAGGGTGCCGGTATTTGTCATTCCGGTGGTAGTAAAAAAATCTTCACACCTGCAATCTCGCCGCCACCCGGAACCGTCCGGACTCCAAACCCAAGCCTCCATGCAGCTCCATTTCATCGACTATCTGATTTTTGCCGTCTTCATCGTGGCCGTCGTCGGCATCGGCATCCTCGGCAGCCGTCATGAAAAGGACAGCGAATCGTATTTCCTTGCCGGGCGCGGGCTCCCGTGGTGGCTCATCGGTTTCTCGCTCATCGCCGCGAACATCTCGACCGAGCAGTTTGTCGGAATGTCCGGTGCGGCGGCGGACCGGCTGGGGCTGGCGATCGCAAGCTACGAATGGCTGGCAGCGATTACGCTGGTGGTAGTGGCGTTTTTCTTCCTGCCATATTTCCTGCGCACCGGCATCTATACCATCCCCGAGTTTCTGGAGCGGAGGTTCAACCGTCTGACCCGCACGCTGATGGCGGCCTGCATGGTCCTGATCTACATATTGTTAGTAGGTGCCGTCACCTACTCGGGCGCGCTCACCATCGAGACGGCGTTTCATGGGAAACTGGTCTTCGGCGTGCTGCCGATGAATGTGACCACCGGCGCGTGGTTTATCGGCATCATGGCGGCGGCGTATGTCGCGACCGGCGGCCTCAAGGCCTGCGCCTGGGCGGACCTCATCCAGGGCAGCGCCCTGATTGTGGGCGGCGGAGTGGTGATGTATTTCGCGCTGCATCAGCTCGGGGACACCCCGTTGTCAGGCCTCGCATCCAGCGCACCCGTGCCTGAAGGGCTGACCGATGCGGACGGCGGCATCGCTAAGTTCACCGCGCTCAACTCGCACAAGTTCCACATGGTGCTGCCAAGCTCCGATCCGTTTCTGCCGTGGACCACTCTGATCCTCGGGCTCTGGATTCCCAACTTCTACTATTGGGGACTCAACCAATATATCATGCAGCGCACGCTCGGTTCGCGATCACTGGCCGAGGGGCAGAAGGGCATCGTTTTCGCCGCATTGATGAAACTCATCGTGCCATTCATCATCGTGATGCCCGGCATGATCGCCTTCAACCTGTTCAGCGGCGAAATGCGGGAGGCGGCAAGACCCGACAACGATCGCGTGCTGCAATTGTTCGGGCAGGTGAAAAACTCTCCCGCCACGGCCACGACCGTTTTCACTGCCGATGACGCATGGAAGAACGCCTATCCGGAAACCGCCGCGGAGATCGCCGACTTCAACGAAACCGTAACCACCCGGGCGAAATCCGCCGGGTTCACACCCACCGGAGAAAAACTCGTCGGCTACAAATTCGACACTGCGTTCGGGTTCCTCATCAGCAAGGTCCTGCCGGAAGGGTCCGGCTGGCAGGGCTTCGTTCTCGCTGCTTTGTTAGGCGCGGTGGTCAGCACGCTTGCCTCGATGCTCAACGCGGCGTCCACCATCGTGACCATGGACATCTACCGCCTCCACATCTCGCCCGGCGCCTCCCAGGCCAGACTGGTGGGTGTCGGCCGGATCCTCGTCGGCGTGTTCGCCGTGCTCGGCTGCTGGCTGGCACCGAAACTCGGCGATCCCCGGATTGGCAACAGCATTTTCGCCATCATCCAGGAAGGGCAGGCCTATGTCTATACGGGCATCCTCGCCGTTTTCCTGGTCGGCATGCTGGTGCGCCGCGCGCCACCGGTCACCGGCACCGTCGGACTCTTGTTAGGTCCCGCCTCGTTCTGGACGATCAAACAATTCGCCCCGGGCATCTCGTTTGTGGACCGCGCCTCGCTGGCCTTTGGAATCGTGCTAGTCGTGATGCTGGCGATCACCGCCATCAAGCCGCTGCCACAACCCGTGCAACTCGCAACCACCTCGACCATAGACATGAATCCTTCCAAGGGAGCCAAGAGGCTTGGCATCGTCGTGGTCCTCCTGACCATCGCCCTCTACATCGTTTTCTGGTGAGAGCCGCCCCCTGGGAGGCAGCACACACAAAGCACGAAGTAATCAGCATGGGGCCGGACCGCAACAGAACGCCCGGTCAGTTGTCCAACAGCTTCAAAGAAATCTCATCGACATAAATCTCCCCCCCGGGCAGCGACTCCCTTGCGACTCCCACCACGAAAAACGCGTCTCCCCGCATTTCCCCGACTTTGACTTTCAGATCAAAAGTGATTTTCACCATCTGATCATTCGCCAGCCCTAGATTGCGGTCCGCCTGCGACCAGCCTTTGGATCCCGTGTTGATCCGATAGATGGCGGCTTTTCTTCCCGGCCGCAGTTCCTCCTGGATGCCTGCGAAGAGAAACACGTCGTTTTGTGCGAAAGCCGTGCCTTCGATTGCGGGACGGATCAGCGTGAGTTCCACCTGGATGGTGCGCCCGTCGATGTCGGCGAGTTGCAGCCGTTTCGCGCCCATCGCCGTCTCCGCGTAAATGCGTTGCCGGACCCAGCCCGCTTCGCCGCTGCGGTCGATGGTGAGGCTCAGCGCTTGGCTGCTGGTGAGTTTGGATTCCGACTCGGGTAAATGCTGCCCGCCACTGAGGCTCTTGCCCGGATTGACCACCGAGGCCTGCCGCTTGTTCGTGCTGGTTTCCCAACCGACCACGGAATTGCGGATTTCACCATCCTTGAGTGTTTCCGCCTCGAATGAAGCGTTTTCCAAGGTGGCAATCGAAAGAGCCGGCGACTGTTGCCGCGCGGTTTCCTGGCGGCTCAAGTGAACCCACCATGCGGTCGGGACCAGCGCCGCCAGCGCCAGCGCGGCGAGCCACCAGCCGCTGCGCCGGCTTTTTGCGGGTGCTTCGATGCGCCCTTGGGAGGGTGCCACGCTCACACGGTTCGAATGATGGGCGGTCACGGTCGAGACGCCGCCTGTCTGCTCGATGACGAGATTTCGATCCTCGTGGATTTCGATTCGAAGCGGGCGAGACAGGGAATGGAGTTCCGTGTGAAGGCGGATCCGCTCGGCGCAATACCGCCGGGCACCGGGATCGTCCCGCAGGATCGCCTCCAGGCGCTTGCCGTCCGCTTCGTCGAGCCGCTGGTCGAGATAGCGGTCCACCAACTCGATCAATTCACCACTCTCCGGCGGTTGTTCTGAGGGAATGATACTCACGTGTGTAACTCCTTGAGACGTTTCAGAATACAGCTCTGGAGGGAAGTCCGGATGCGCTCCAGCCGCTTGTAGAGGGCCTCCATTTTACAACCCCGCTCCTCGGCGATGTCGGCGACGCTTTTTCCCGCCCCGGCCTTTTCGTAGCGGGCGTCCAGCAGTTCCCGTTGCAGGGGGTCGAGCCCGTCCAGACAGAGTTGCAACGCGTCCAGCCGGCGGCGGCTGGGAACCGGATCCGCGGCGATTTGTTCCTGGGTTTCATTTCCCAAAGCCTGGACGACGTCCGGTGCGAGATAGACGATGCGCTTGCCGAGGCGGTGGCATTTGCGCCGATACGAACGCGCCTCGATGTCCGCGCAACGGAAGGCGTAGCGGCGGAAATCCTCCAAGGTCCAGTCCGGGCCGTGTTTTTTCCAAAGGATCACGGCCACTTCCTGCAAGACAATCCCCGGCCGCGCTCGGGTCTCCTCCGGTCCTCGTCACCAGAAACGCCGACAACACCGGCCGAAGCTCCGCGAAATAGTCGGTAAACCGGGTGATTTTCGCATGGTCCACCTCGGACAGGCCTGAGGCGAGCGCTGGGTCAAGATGGAGGGTTTTGGAAATCATGAGGTTCCAGACAGGCTCGGCCCGGGATGGATCAGTTCGGCACAGACAGGGTTTGAGCCGATCGCAAGGAAGGCGACAATCAAGCGGTTTTCAAGGCGAATTTTCCGGATCCCGGATTCAGGGGCCATCACACTCCCTGTGGTGCTGGAGCATGAAAGGCCCATGAGAAGCGCTGAGACACCTCTCATCGACCTGCCATTCCCGGCCACGACAAAAGTGTCGTGACCCCTTATCGATCAGGAAAGCCGGGCTGCTAGCAGCTCGCGCTGGAAGATGAGTTCCTTCGGCAGGTCGTCGTAGAGGTCGATGAAGAGTTCGCCCTGGCTGACGAGTTCGGTTTTCCACTCGGCGCGGTTGAAGGCCATCACCTTGTCGTAGCTTTCCTTGGTGAAGCCCTCGAGTCCCTCGATGTTGAAATCCTCGAACGCGGGGGTCCAGCCGATCTGTGTTTCATAGCCGGCGGCGGCACCGTTGCAACGTTTGAAGATCCACTCGAGGACGCGCATGTTCTCGCCGTAGCCGGGCCACAGGAATTTGCCGTCGTCGTCCTTGCGGAACCAGTTCACGTGGAAAAAGCGCGGCAGGTTCGTGAGGTAGCGGCGCATTTCCAGCCAGTGGCCGAAGTAGGCCCCCATGTTGTACCCGCAGAACGGCAGCATGGCCATCGGGTCGCGGCGGACTTTGCCGATGGTGCCTGCGGCGGCGGCGGTCATTTCCGAGCCCATGGTGGCTCCGACGTAGACGCCGTGGCTCCAGTTGAATGCCTGATAGACGAGCGGCATGGTGGTCGGACGGCGGCCGCCGAAGACGATGCCGTCGATGGGCACGCCTTCCGGATTCTGCCACTCGGGATCGATGGTCGGGCACTGCACGGCGGGAGCGGCGAAGCGGGCGTTCGCATGGGCGGCGGTGCGGCCGCAATCCGGCGTCCAGTCCTTGCCGGTCCAGTCGATGAGGTGCGCGGGCTTGGTGGGCGACATGCCTTCCCACCAGACGTCACCGTCGTCAGTTAGGGCGACGTTGGTGAAGATGGTGTTTTCCTTCATCGAGTCCATCGCGATGGGATTGGTGTCGTAGGCGGTACCGGGAGCGACGCCGAAAAAGCCGGTTTCCGGGTTGATCGCGTGCAGCTTGCCGTCGGCATGCGGCCACAGCCAGGCGATGTCGTCGCCGACGATGGAGGTCTTCCAACCGGCGTCCACATAGGCCTTCGGCGGGATGAGCATGGCCAGGTTCGTCTTGCCGCAGGCGGACGGGAAGGCGGCGGTCAGATAGGTCTTGGTTCCGTTAGGTGCGTGGATGCCGACGATAAGCATGTGCTCGGCCATCCACTGGTGCTCGTGGGCGATGTTCGAGGCGATGCGCAGGGCGAGGCACTTCTTACCTAACAAGGCATTCCCGCCATAGCCGGAGCCGTAGGACATGATCTCGCGGGTCTCCGGAAAATGGACGATGTACTTGTCATCGTTGCACGGCCAGGTGGTGTCGGCCTGGCCGGGTTCCAGCGGCGCGCCGACGGAGTGGAGGCAGGGAATGTAGTGGCCGTGACCGTCGCGTTTCTTCGGAGTGACTCCGGAGGCTTCGTCCTCGAGGCGCTTCAGGACATGGGCACCCATGTGGCACATGATTTTCATGCTGAGCACGACGTAGGGACTGTCGGTGATTTCCACGCCGATCTTGGCGAGCGGTGAATCGAGCGGGCCCATGCAGAACGGGATGACATACATCGTCCGTCCTTTCATGGAGCCGGAGAATTTTTCGTTCAGTTTCGCGCGCATTTCGACGGGGTCGGCCCAGTGATTGGTCGGTCCGGCTTGGTCGGGGCGTTTCGAGCAGATAAAAGTCCGGTCTTCGACGCGGGCGACATCGGATGGTGTCGAGCGGGCGAGGAAAGAGTTCGGACGGATGGCGGGATTGAGACGGGTGAAGGTTCCCTTTTCCACCATCTGGGTGGACAGGCGATCCCATTCCTCCCGGGAGCCTTCGCACCACTCGACGGCCTCTGGGGTGCAGAGAGCGGTCATCTCATCGACCCATTTCTGTAAGGAGAGGTGCGTTGTTTCTTTTGATTTATTCATGGCGTCCAGATTCAAGCTCCCCGGTCCGAATTTGGCAATCCGATCCGTTGATAGGATACGAATTTGCCAGAAAACGCGGAGGAAACTCCCGACCGAAATCAAATCGCCACCCAATCGCGACAACGCGTGGAAACAATGACGCACTCCACGTCCGCCCCCGGATACGCCCGTTCCATCACCTCTCGATAGGAGTTCATCTGGCCCGAGTACCGCTCAACCAAGCCACCGAGGTGATCGAGCGCGTCCGTCTTGAAATCGATCACTTCGACGCGGGTGACCACGCCGGCCTCGTCACGGTGGAGGTGGAGGCGGTCGATCACCCCGCTGAGCCACTTGCCGTCGAGCACGGCATCGACCGGTTGCTCGCGGAGGAGTTCGATCCGCCGTCCATCGCGCGCGAAAAGTTGCCGGAGATTCGGGGCCTGGATCAAGCCGGCGACCAAGGTCCCCGCCTCGTCGCCTGGCAGCGTGGGCGGTGTCTCATCGATCCAGCCGACCATCTCGAAATCCGCATGCACCTGGCTGCCGAACTCCATCCCGGCGGCGGAATGAGCCACCGCGGCCGCCTGCATTTTCTTGATGCCGCTCGGCGTGATCCTCTCGCGGCGGACGACGCCCGCGCCGAGCCCGACAGGTGCCGGGCACTCCTTGGAACGTGGCTCGCAGGGCACGGTCTCCACCCAGTCCGGCGATCCGGATTGATAGACGATGCCCGGCTCGCCGGATGAGGAAATCGAGGTGGCGAGCCAATTGGCGAGCGACGGCTTGTCGGCGTCCTGCGACCCGGACGGTGGTTCCAGCAAGATGTAAAGCCCGCGTTTCGAACGGGTGAGCGCGACGTAGAGCATGCAAAACGCCTCATACCGCTGGCTGGCGGCCCACGCGTTTTCCGCCTCGCGCATTTCCGGGATGAGGTCCCGTGCCCACTTCGGCGGCGTCTGGGTGATCCAGCCGGCGCTTTCCGCGACATCGAAATACTGCGCGGAGGGAATGCTGTCATTCGGCACGTCCGGCAGGATCACCACGTCAAATCCCAACCCCTTCGCCTTGTGAATCGTCATCACCTGCACCGCGGCGATTCCCGGGCTTTGCGAAACCTCCAACCGCTCGATCCAATCCGCCGCCTGTTGGGGCGTCGCGCCGCCCTGCGCATCCAGTCCGGCGAGGGCCATGATCACGTCGCCCGCCCGGCGACGGCCGAAATCCGACCATTCCGCCCAGCAGCCGTCCACCACCTGCTCGACCATGCCCGCGAATCCGATCTGCGAGGCCACGCCTAGCAGGCCTTCCCACGCCTGCTGCCAATGCACGCCGAACCGGGCTGTCAGAACACCGGCGAGCGGCGACATCCGGACGACCTGCCAGGCAAACTGGTCCGCCGGATTCGCCAGCCATTTGAGCAAGTGCCCGAGCGCGATCCCCACCGGATTGTCCTTCGACGGTTCGCGGCGGCCTTCCTCGATCACGTCGAATTCCGCCGCCCGCAGCTGGTCCGCGACTTTCCGCACCTGCGAGTTGCTGCGGACCAACACCCCGCAAGTCATCGGCCGCTCGCCGACGCCGAGTTCCCGCAGCAGGCTTTCCAGCCGGTCGAGCCGCTCGTCCCATTTTCCCTCGACCACTTCCACCCGGGCCTCGCCGCGTTTTGCCGTTGTAGTTAGAGGCTCGGCGGAAAAATGTTCCTGCCATTTCCACTGCGACTCGGCCTCGCCGAAAAACTCGCGCAGCGTCGCCGTGTCCCCGCAGACCTGGTTCACCAGTGCTAACACCTCCGGGCAGGAGCGCCAGGACTCGGCCATTTCCTCGATCTTCAATCCGCCTCGGTAACGCTGGATGACTTCGTCAAACAACCCGACCTCGCCGCCGCGCCATGCGTAGATCGCCTGCTTCCGGTCGCCGACGATGAACATCGAGCCCTCACCGCCGCCCGCCGCCTCGTCGATGAGCGGAAGCAGCCCCATCCAGTCCGCGCGGCTGGTGTCCTGGAATTCGTCTAGCAGCCAATGCTCGTAACGGGCGTCCAGGCGGAAATCCACCGCCTCGCGCCGCAGTCGGGCGTCCTCGCCCTTGACCCATTCCCCCATCAGAATCTTCACGTCGTCAAAACCCAACAGCCCGCGGCGGCGGAGCTGGCTCTCACAGCGCGCGTCGTAAACGGCGACCACATCCCGCACCGCGCGGGTCCGCGACAGGGCGGCGGCCATCTCGCAGCGCGCTGCCAGATTCACCATGTCGCGCAGCGCCTCACCCGCCGGACCGCCGATGAGGAATTCCTTGTAATACTTCAATGAAACCGGCCCGCCGGTGGTTGCAGCCGCCTTGAGCACGTTTTCCAACAGACCACCCGCACTGCCGAGGCTGCCGCTGCCGGTCGTGTGCTCCGCCAGCGTATCGAGCACTTTTTCAAACGCTTCCCGCTGGCCCTTGCGGGTGTACTCGACGCCGTCGAGCCCGCGGCGGACCTTCGCTAACAACCCGTGTTTCTGCTGCTCCCAGTCCTCCAGCCGCACGCCGGCGAGCGCGGCAGGCCCCCACTCCAGATCGCGGGCGGACCGATAGCGGCCCTGCCAGATCTTCACGAAATAGCGCAGCCCCTCCATCACCGCCTGCTCCTCCTTGCCGATCGTCGCCCGGCGGAACGCATGCAGGAAATCCTCGCCCGCCTGGTCATCCAGCGTTTCTCCCAGAATTTTCGCCAGGATCTCGTCGGCCGCCGCCACGGCGCGCGGGCCTTCGAGCAGGTCGAATTTTCCACCGGTCAGGCCGAGTTCGTATTGGAAGCCGCGCACCACCTTGGAGAAAAAGCTGTCCATCGTCCCCAGCGTGAACCGCGGCAGGGCGCGCACCACCCGTTCCAGCGACTCGCCGAAGTCCGCCTGCGGCAGCGCCAGATCCCGCCGCAGTCCGGCGGCGGGCTTTTCCTCGCTGGCGGCGGTGGCGAGTTTCGTCAGCACCGAGTCCGCGAATTCTCCGGCGGCCTTGCGGGTGAACGTGAGCGCCACGATTTTCTCCGGGGCCACGCCGCTCGCGACGAGCCCGATCACTCGGTTCGCCAGCTGGAAGGTTTTCCCGGACCCGGCGGAGGCGAGAATGAGCAGGTTCGGCGCGAGGATATTCATCGGTGGCACCAGCTTGCGCGGATCCCGCGAAATGGGAATCCCGGAAATTTCCGGGCGTGAGCGTCGAAGGAACGCCCGGCCTTTTCCACCGTTGGGGAATCTTGACCGCTGTCTGATTGTGTGACAGAAAAAGTGACGGAACGCCTGACCGGACGATCGCTCCGCCAACCTATCAAAAATCTCATGAACACCATCACACGACTTGGCCTGTTTGCCACCGCAGGAGCTGCGCTCGCGCTCTCTTCATGCTCCACCGGAGGCAAGTCCCCATCGGGATTCCTCTCCAACTACGCCCAGCTCAACGCCGGCTACGGCACCGAGGACGCGGTTTCATCCTTCGTGAAACCCGGCGTGGACTTCAAGAAATACGACAGCGTGATCATCAGCCCGGTGACCACCGTGGTCGCCGCTCCAGGAGTGAGCCCGGCGGTGACGGAACAACTTGCCGCCTATCTGGGAGCCTCGCTGCAAAAACAGATGGCACCCAATCTGAAAATTGTCACCACTCCCGGACCGACCACCCTCCGCGTCCGCACCGGCCTGACCAACGTGATCGAAGGCCAGCAAGTCGGCAAACCTGTTACCACCGTGCACGCCGATCCGAAAATCACGCTCACCGGCAACCTGGGATCCCCGGAAGTGGCCGCGCTTGTTTCGAGCATTTCATTCGAAGGTGAAGTCGTCGATTCCGTGACCGGCGAGCGACTCACGGCACTGGTCGATCACCGCTTGGGCAAAAAGCGTGAGGCGACGCCCGCAACCTCATGGGCCTCCGTCCGCAGCGCCATCAATGTCGGCGTCGAAAGACTTCGCACCCGTTTCACCGCCGTCAGCGGCCGCTGAGCCGCCTGGCTGATCGTTGTTGTTTTTTGAAATGCCCTGCCGGATCACGTCCGGCGGGGCTTTTCATTTCGCTTGGTTTCCAATCCAGCCCGGCGTAATTTTCGCGCCGATGACTGACTGCGACGAGATCGCTTTTTTCGATTTCCAAGCCACGGAAAAGAGTGCTTCACCCCGGACGCTTGCGAACTATCGGGAGGCGCTCGCCGCCTACCAAAAATGGCGGGGCGACGGCTTCGGCGGGTGGCGGAATGCGGCGGCGGATGATTTCCGGGACTACCTGTTCGCGCTGATGAAACAAGGTTTCAAGCGGGCGACCATCCGGCTGAGGTTTGCGGCGCTGCGGTCGTTTTACAAATTCCTGGTCCTGCGGCGGGGGCTTGGGCGCAGTCCGGTGGCGGAGGTGCTGCTGCCAAAGCCCGAGCGCGGGCTGCCGGTGGTGCTGTCGATCACCCAGATCGACGAGCTGCTCGGGATGCCGCTGCGGCTGACGCCTGACCGGAAATCCCCACCGTGGCTGCCGCTGCGGGATGCGGCGATTCTCGAACTGTTCTACTCGTGCGGGCTGCGGATTTCCGAACTGCTCTCGCTGGATGTGAAACACGTGGATTTCATCGGCGAAACGCTGCGGGTCGTCGGCAAGGGCTCGAAGGAGCGCATGGTCCCGGTCGGTGGACCGGCGCTGGCTGCCATCCAGCGCTACCGCCAGGCGGCGGCGGTGACTTCCGGGCCGTTGTTCCTCAGCACCCGCCTCCGCCGGATCACCCAGCAGGCGGTGGATCAACTGCTCAAGAAGTATTTGAAACACAGCAGCATCCCCTTCGGCATCAGCCCGCACAAACTCCGCCACAGCTTCGCCACGCACCTGCTGGACGCCGGGGCCGACCTTCGCAGCGTGCAGGCGTTGCTGGGACATGCCTCGCTTTCCACCACGCAGATTTACACCCACGTGACCAAGGAACGCCTGAAACAAGCCTACGACACCGCCCATCCCAGAGCGTGAAATCCATCGCCCGTCTTCTCGTGAATCTCGCCTGCCTGCTCGGTTTTTTCGGCATTTCCGCCTGTTCGACGCAGGCCCGGCTGCCGTCCGGCCCGGCGGGCTCCGATCCCCGGCGCGAGTTGGCCGGGCGGGTGCGGGAGAAGCCGGACCTCGCGGTGCTTTTCGTGGGGAACAGCTATAGCTTCGGAGTTCCCAAGGAATTTTCGAAACTCGCCGCCAGTCAGGGCAAAAAAGTCCGCACCGGCCACGCGACTTACGGCGGCTGGACGCTCAGGCAGCATTCGAAAAACCCGGCGACGCTTCGGAAAATCCGCGACGGCCGCTGGGACATCGTCGTGCTCCAGGAGCAGAGCGAAATTCCCGCGCTGCCACCGAAAAAACGGGCGGAAGCCATGCTTCCCCCGTTGCGAGAGCTTGTTCTGCTCGTCCGCGAGCAAGGCGCGGTGCCGATCCTCTATCAAACATGGGGCCGGCGTCACGGCGACCGGAATCTCTCCGGCGACGACTTTCACGCGATGACGCGGCGGCTCCGCGAGGGCTACCGCGCCGCGGCGGAAAATGCGGGCGATCTTGTCGTGGTGCCCGTGGGCGACGCCTGGGAGGCCGAGGTCTCCGCCAACCGTGGAGCCAGCCTCTTCATGGATGACGGAAGCCATCCGACCCCGCTCGGGAACCACCTGACCGCCGCAACCTTTTACGAAACGATCTACGGCGGACCGGCCCGGGAATGAGCCTATTTCTTCGGAATCGTGAGTGACTGGCCGGGCCGGATCAGAGTGCCGGAAATGCCGTTGGCACTCTTGATGGCGGACACCGAGGAGCCGGTGCGGGCGGCGATGGCGGAAAGCGAGTCGCCACTTTTGACGACGTAGCGGGTGGATTTCGGCTTGGGCTTGGCCTTGACCACCGGTTTGGGTTTCGGCTTTGCGGTCGCCGTCGCGACCGGCTTCGGCTTGGCCGCGGTCGTCGTGGATGCCGTGGTGGCGGGCTTCGGCTTGGTGGTGACCTGGGTCTGGGAAATGACCGGTGTGGGCTTGGATTGGCTGGCCGGGGCGAGCGGATTCGCGTTTTGCGGCGGTTGCTCGTTCTGGGCGATTTCCGGCAACTCATCCGACTTCAACTCATGCGGCGATGGTGCTTTCCCTGGCTTGCGCCACTTCGAGGGATTGTCCGCCCATTCCTCAATATAGCGGCCGTTCCGGTCGAACGGACCGGTGCCGGCTTGCTGCGTCCCGCTGTTTCCACTGTTTCCACAGCTGGAAAGGACGAGAGCGAAGGCGCTGAGTGCGGGAATCCAAAGAACCGGTTTCATGCGGGAATCATGGAGAATTGAAGATGGATGGCAAAACATTGTTAATCGGACCGGATATTTTCTTGGAGCGGAGTCTTCCCCAAGAGGCGGGAAATAAAATCCATGTCGGCCGAATTTCAATTCCTTCTTACCCGGAAATACCGCGCTGGCTGGTTCTCAATCGAATAGAAACGGCACACGGTCACTCCCTCGCCGAGGATAGTCGCCTCGATGACCTCCCAAGGTATCAGATCCGCGGTTGTGGAAGGATTCATGGAATGCCGGGAGTGTGCGCTCAAGAGCGCGTGGGGGGAGCTGTTGGAGAGAGTGGTTCTGGAGTGATGAGGGGGAGTTCGGGTTGGGGGGGAAATGTGAAACGATTGAATCAATGCGAGGTATATATCATCTAGCAAAATTATTTCACCAAGCGGACGTCCCTTTGGAATCCGGAAAAACCACCGGACATTCCGCCGCGATTCCTGTCCGCACACCCTGGGATTTAGCAAAAACTCCCAAAACTTGGATCTTGCGGAAATCGCCTCAAAATGGCACGCATTCCCGTGCGGGATCGTGAGGGGCATTAGCTCAGTTGGTAGAGCGCTTCGTTCGCAATGAAGAGGTCAGGAGTTCGAATCTCCTATGCTCCACTCCCCTGAATCTCTTGAAAAGCCCTAGGTTCCAGGGCTTTTTTGTTTAGGGGATGATGATCCGGGTCTTGGGGTTGATCAACTCGGCTTCCCGGCCTGCCATCCGCTGGTCACGCCCTTCGTTCTCCATCGCCACCTGCTTGATCGCGGCGAAGCTCTTGGCTTTTTCCTCATCCTTAAACTGGCAGCGCTGCCACTTGTCGTTTTCCTTCCAGCCCTGAACCATGAACGCGGTGTAGCCCCTGGAATCGCCGAAGGAACGAACGGTGATGGCTGGATGAGGCGGACAGGCCGAAGGCGTTCAACCCTCCATCGAGAAACGGCAAGATTTACTCGTCACCCAGCGCAGCCGGCATCTTGTCATGCACCGGTGCCAGAATCACATTCAGCTCCGTCGTGATCATCGGGCAGCATCCGCCTTGCTCGCCCGTTTCCCAGAATCCGGCAAATCCAGATACGCTGACCCCCAGGCCGCTCGAAGCGGAGCGGGACGTTGATCCCACCGATGATCCGGATGATGGCCCGCATTCCCGATTTTCCGGAATGGAATCTTCAGCGGCCGATCAGCGCCAGTGCTCGTTCACCCAGGTGGCAGGCAGCGAGTGGTGATTCAGGTGCGTGCCACGGTAGCCGACGGCCGCTTCATCCGGATCGGGCTTGCCATGGAAGGCGACGATGCGCGCGTCCTCCTGCAGCTTGGGTGCGATGATCCAGTTGAGCGGAAACGTCGGCACGCAGTGACGCTTGAAACTGCGGACCCAGTGATCCGGCCAGTAAATCATGCGCGAGCGGATGCAGTGGGTGAGATAGGTTTGCGGCGGTCGGAAATTCGCGAGCGCCCAATCCTTCTCGGAGTGAAACTGATCCCAAACGTAGGTGGATTGGTTCAACTTGAATCGGAAAACCGAGGAGTTCCCAATCTGCGGATCCGGCCGGAAGAGCTTTTTGTGAAACGGCACCCAGTTGTGGATGATGGGCACCTGATCTTCGTTTCCAAAGGTGAAAAAGTCGTCCAGCGGGCCGGTGATCACGATGTCCAAATCGAGAAACAGCCCGAGTCCTTCAATCGGCAGGTCGGGTCGGAACAGGCTGAGTTTCCGCCAGGGGCTGAGCGAGTAAACGGGCGGCAGATCGATTTCCGGCAGCGGAAAAACCTGCACCGACGGGTCGATGCCAGTCGCGTCATCGGTGAAGCAGACCACGTTGACGGGCGACTTGGTGTGGCGGCGGACGGAGGATGCCAGGCGGTTCACAAACTCGGGGCCGTAACGAATCCCCCATTTGAGCGTGATGATGTGATGGGTCATGAAGCAGGGATTTTAAAAGCCAGCGAACCGTTTCCGGAGAGCACTGAAGTAATTGTAAACGCGCTCGAAGCGGGTGGCTTGGATGCGCAGGAAATAGCGGAGGCCAAAGGTGGGTGAGCCGGATGCCACGGGAATGATGGACTGGCGTGAACTCTCCGAAAAGTAATGCGTAACCCGGCCGACGATATCAGAAAAATCATCTTTTTGCCGAATGATGGAAGGCGACACGGCGAGCACTTGGAAATGCTTGCCCAGCGTGGACAAATACCAGCGGTCGATCGCCCGGTTGACCGAGAGCCAGCTCCAAATCGTCGATTCATCGGGAAGCTGGTCGATCACCCAGTCCCGGAGTGGGGCGTTGACGATGTAGGCATGGGTGCACTTGCAGCCATAAATCCGGGCGAGCTGGCGCGTCTCGGACAAGCGAACCAGCGTGTTGAACGGACCCTGCGGCTCGGTGAACCCAAGGTAGCAGATGTCCCAGTCGATCTTGGATTTGAACAGCGCGGTTTCGAGAGAATCCAGTTCGGCGGCGAATTTCTCATCGAAGACGGCATCGTCTTCCAGGATCAGAATCCGCTCCCAGCCGGCGCGCTTGGCCATCTCAAGCGCGCGGCGATGAGCCAGCACACAGCCACCCCGGCCGGCCCAGGTCTTCGCGCGGTTGCCGCCCCGGAACCAGGGAGGCTTGCCGAAGCCCGGGATCTCGCTGCCGAGCACCGCCGACACGCGGTGGAGTTTTCCCGGTGGGATGAGGTCCGCACTGTCAATCCGCAGCTGCTCCCAACGCTCGATCCGGTGGTCGAGGTTGATGACGAGCACCGCGTCGATGGCTTGCCAGAAAGACGGCGTTTTTTCGGTTTTTAAGAGGGACTCGTTCAAAATGTGAATGAATCAGTGGCGCACGGTTCTGGATTCGGGATCGAAAACGCCGGTGGATATTTCAATCACCCCGGCGGCGTGAAGAGGTCTCATTGGGATTTCAGATTCATTCCACGGCAGGCTCTGGGGGGCGGTTTTCGGAAAATCATGAATGTCGGGACATCCAGTACTCTTTAATTCTCAGAACGAACAACCTAAAAGTGTGGGGAGGAAGCTTATTGCGGAGCACCCGCCCTGCTAGCCCGGACCCCGGATCCACTGGATCTCAACCCGGAACTCGCCCCTTGCCAAAAGGTTGACCAGAAACCATTCTCACCCGGAAGTGACCCATCTGAACGGTCTCCCGGGCAGGCCTCGTGCCACCCCGTTCACTCTTCCCGAATCGCCCGATTTCATCATCCATGAGTTTGAAACCAAAAGTCGGCGTGCTTGCCGATGACAATAGCCGCAAGTTGGTCCGGAGGGTCTTGAAGGAGAACTTCCATCTCTACATTCCCCGTTACATTTTTGCATTCATGTTGATGGGCGGCTCGGCGGCGGCCACGGGTATTTCCGCTTTTCTGATGCAGAACGTCACCAAGGTCCTGTTTGGAGCCGCGGACAAGGACACCCCCGCCCCGGAGATGGTCAAACAGGCGCAATCGTGGATTCCCGACATCGGCGGACTGGTGACCAAGCATTTTGATTCGGGATCGGCAATGCTCCGGATTTTTGAGGTTTCCCTGGCGATCATCATGATCTTCTTCATCAAGGGTGCCTGCCAGTACGGATCGTCCGTCATCCTTTCGAAAATCGGCAACAACATCGTCGCCCGCCAGCAGCGGCGCATCGGTGCCCATATTCTCGGGCAATCCCTGGCGTTTTTCGTGCATTTCCCCTCCAGCGACCTGATCACCCGGATTTCGCAGCTGGCAGGTTCCGCCCGGGATGTGATGAACCTCCTGATGTCGCGGGTGCAGGATATTTTCACCGCCATCGCCCTGCTGGTCACCATGTTCGTCGTGGACTGGCGGCTTTCCTGCGTCGCCCTGCTGATCATCGCTCCGGTCACGATCGCGCTTAGCGGCGTGGTGAGGCGGATCCGCAAGATCGCCCAATCGAGTTTCCTCGGCATCATCAATGTCATCGCCGCCATCCAGGAAGCCATCATCGGCAACAAACTGATCAAGTCCTACAACCTGGAGCCACACATGCAGACCCGGCTCGATCTCGCCATCGGCGCGGTCGAGAAACTCCAGAACAAGATGGCCACCGTGACGAACCGCACCAGCCCGATCATGGAGACGATGGGCGGCGTCGTCATCGCCGCCATCGTCTTCTACGGCGGCTACCGAAATCTCATCCAAGGCCAGAGTGCCGCCTCGTTGATGGCCTTCCTCACCGCCGTATTGCTCGCCTACGAACCGATCAAGCGCATCGCCCGGGCGAACGTCGCACTCCACACCTCCCTCATCGGGGTGAAAATGTTCTACAACCTGCTCGATGCGGACCACTCGATTCCGGACGCACCGAACGCCAAGCCGATCGAGATTGGAAAAGGCGACATCACCCTGCGCGACGTGACATTCTCCTACCGGCCGGACCAACCCGTCCTCCGCAACGTCTCGCTGAACTGTCCGGGCGGGCACGTCACCGCCCTGGTCGGGCCTTCCGGAAGCGGGAAATCCACCATTTTCAACCTCATCGAGCGCTTCTATCGTCCCGACTCCGGGATCTTTGAAATCGACGGCCAGGACATCAACGCACACACCACTAAATCCCTGCGCGACCAGATTTCCCTGGTCAGCCAGGATACCTTTTTGTTCTCGGACACCCTCAGCAACAACATCCGCCTCGCCCGTCCGGATGCGACGGACGCGGAGATCCAGGATGCCGCCCGCGCCGCTTACGCCCATGACTTCATCATGGAACAACCACTGGGCTACGACACCCAGGTCGGTGAAAACGGCGGCAATCTATCCGGCGGACAGCGCCAGCGGATTTCCATCGCCCGCGCGTTTCTCAAAAACGCGCCGATCCTTCTGCTCGACGAGGCGACCTCGGCGCTCGACAGCGAGTCGGAGAAGCAAATCCAGCTCGCGTTCGACCGTCTGATGGAAGGGCGCACCACCATCGTGATCGCCCACCGGTTTTCGACCATCCGGAATGCCCGGAAAATCCACGTGATGGAAAACGGACTGCTCGTCGCCAGCGGTTCCCATCAGGAGCTCATGGACGATCCGCAGGGACTCTACGCCCATCTCTATCGCCTGCAATTCCAGGAGGCGTAGATTTCAGGATCCCCGCAGCCGTCTGGAGGAGATTTTCCAACAGTGGTTGGCAGCGTCCCACAGGACGACCGGAATCCTCGGCCGCCGCAGCAAAAGCTGGCGGACTTTCTTGAAGAAGGTGAATTTGAGTGAACCCCCGATGCCGGGCTGGCGGTCAAACTGGTCAGGGCCGAACCGCGCCACCAGCCGGGTGCGCCACGATTGCGGCGCGAGATGGGTTTCGATCGCCCGCCAACGCTCGGATTTTGTCCGGTCGGCCTGGGTAAGCGATCGGTTTTCGCCGTGCCATCGGTAGCCGGAGACAACCGTTTTGAGTGAATAGAGCCTCGCATGGCAAAAGAACCGCAGCCACAGCTCGGCGTCGATCATCAGTCGGTAGCTGGTGTCGATTCTACCACCGGCGCGGGTCCACAGCGAACGACGCCAGAAGGTGGATTCCTGCTGGATGTCGGATTCGTCACGCCGCAGGTATTCGGTGGCGGTCGCACCGCCCGGATAGGCCGCGACCAGGCGTCCGTGGGCTGTCCCAGATGCCATACTCACCGGTCAGCCATTCGACTTCCGGGAACCGTGCGAACACGTCGCCGACGATCCACAAGCCCCACGGAGCCATGAGATCATCGCTGTTCAGCCAGCACAGGATGTCTCCGGTGGCTTTGGCGAAGCCCTTGTTGAGCGCGTCGCCGTGGCCGTCGTCCTCCTCGCTGCACCACCACGTCAGCCGGTCTTCCACCGACCGGATCACTTCCACCGAATCGTCGCTGGAGCCTCCGTCCACGACGATGCATTCCAGATTCGGATAATTCTGCGAGAGAATCGAAGCCAGCGTTTCCTTGAGGAAATTCCCTTGGTTGAAACTCGGCACGATCACCGAAATCAACGGCCACCCGCCAGGCGGCGGTGTCGGGGAAGGTAGCGGATAGTGCATGTCGGGTGGTGGATCGGATTTCTATCGGCCCACCGTCTGTCGGTGGTTTCCGGCTGCCGCGCCGCCACCATACAACCGGTCCTGCACCCAATGCACTGCGATTCGTGATGCTTTTCCCCCCGCCAGGATTCGGACGATGCGCTTGACCCAGCGCTCCCGCGGCCGCCATTTCCTGCGGCGCGCGACGTCCTCCGGCGGGAACATGCGGTCAATCCACGCGTCCTTGTCGGCAATCCACCGCGTATCCTTCTGTTGGGCGGAGAGGCCGGTGTTGGCGTAATGCACCAACATCTCCGGCACGTGGCTCACCCGTGCGGCCCGCTTCACGACGAGTTCCATGTTGAACAACTGGTCCGCGGCCAGCGGATAGTCCCGGCAGAAACGCAGCGATCCGACAAACGCCCGCCGATAGAAAATCGTCTGGTGGTTGAACTCCTCGCCCGCAAGCATCCGCCCCCGCGACATGCTGCGGGTGTAGGATTCGTTTTCCCCTTTGCGCGCGTTGATCTGGAGGATGTCCGTGGAGGCATGGGCCTCTCGCAGCAAATCCAGGATCCGCCCGGCATCCACCCAGCGATCGTCCGCGCCGATGAAATAAAGCCACTCGCCGGTCGCAAGATCCATCCCCTTGTTCATCGCGTCGTAGATGCCTTCATCCGGTTCCGACACGATGCGCAGTCCTGGCAGCCGGTCGCCGAATGACGCAGCGATCGCCAAGGTGTCATCCTTCGAACCACCATCCATGAGCAGGATTTCCAGCCAGCCATCGCTGTCTGCGACAAGCGATTCCAGACAACCGCTGAGCACTGCCGCAGCATTGAAGGTCGGCAGGATGACAGTGAGCAAGGGGCGCGTGTCCATGTTCAGCGGGCAAATGTCAGCATCCACTTCCTGAATCTGGCCTTCATGTCCCAGGCATCGCAACCGACCGCCCGAGCATAACAATCGCGGGCCTCGCGGGCTTTTCCCTCCGCCGCCAGCGCCTTGCCCGCCCGCCGCCAGCGGTGGGTGATGGCTTGTTTCAGCAGACCGGCGCAATGATGCTTTCGAGCCTCCGCCTCGAGGATGGATGCGAAGTTGCGCATGACCTCCGGCCCTGGCACCGCCGATAAATGCTCAACGTTGGAGAATTTCCGCCGCAGGGTCGGAGGTCCCTCAATCCTCCCCCAAGGCCCGAACGAACTGACGATCAAAGACATGACGTAATCCTCTCCGTAATTCAGTCCGATGGGAAACCCACCAGCCTGCTGGAATGCAGGTGCCTTGAAAACCGTGCAGGAGGGATAGGCGATATTCTTGTTACTCATCGCAGCTGTGGCGGATCCGCTCGAAACCGGCCACGGGACGAGTTTCTCCGTCCGCCCGTCCGGCCGGCATTCCACATCCAGTCGGTCGTTTGTCGCCGCGACGATTTCCGGAGCTTGAGAAAAAGTGAGTAGTGTCTGTTGCACGAAATCAGCCGGCCACAAGTCATCGCTGTCGAGGAAAGCAAGCAAGTCGGCGTCCTCGCATTCCCGCGCGCCCCGGTTCCTGGCAGCCGAAACCCCCGCGTTCACCTGACGGATGACCCTAACATCGAAAGTCATCGGGTGGGTTGAAAGCCATTCCTCCGCCGCTTCGGGCGTGCCGTCGGCGGAGCCGTCGTCGACGATCACCACCCGACTCGGCACGACCGTCTGTGCGCGGACGGACTCCAGAGTTTCCAGCAGCAACTCGCGGCGGTTGTAGGCGGGGATGATCACCGCAAGACGCGGGCCGGGTGGCCCGGCTGCGGGGGATATTCCTTGAAACATGGGATCCATTGGACTGCCGCGGTGATTGCTGTTTCCAGGGTGCGATGTCGAGCGTGGGAGTTCCCGGAATGAGGGTCAATGGTGAAACATCCGGGCCGCCGGGCGGTTAGGCCGTCCAAGGGTGCCCTCCTTCAGGAACCTGTTTGGAGCGTCTCGCAAAAGCCCGTTCGATCCACCGGACTCACAGTCGTTTCTTGCGCTTTTTCCGCCTGACGACATCCCACAGTTTCCGGAGGGGGGTCCGTCTTTTTTTATCGCGCCAGGCTATCAGCTTGTCGCGCTCTCCCTGAATCAGGTTGAGCGTGCCTTGCATTTGAGCAAGTTTGTCATTCGCTTCACGCAATTTCCCGACTGCTTCCTGTTCGCTGGATCGGGTGATCCGCAGGGAGCGTTCAACGCCGGCCTTGGCGGCATGCAGCAGGGCGAATTTTTCCCAGACGGCGTCCCGAGGGGCGGCAGGGCGTGGGGTTTCCGCCGCTTCAATCAGAATTTTCCCCAACTCCTCCGCGGCGGTTTCATAGGAAAAGCCTGCCGCCTGCTCCAGGCCAAGCTTGATGAAATGAGTTCGCTCGTCCGAAACGCGCCACAGCCGCAACACAGCGGTTGCGGTCTCCGCCGGATCCCAAGGATCGACGTAGACCGCAGCCTCGCCGGCCACTTCAGGAAGGGAGGCGCGCCTGCAAGTGATGACAGGACATCCGCAGGCCATCGCTTCCACGACGGGAAGTCCGAAGCCTTCATAAAGCGACGGGTAGACCAGCGCAACGGCTCCGGCGTAAGCGACGGGCAGTTCCTCCGCGGAAAAGCGAATCACCCTAACATCTGCTAGCGGGGCCAGCACGCGCAGTTCCTCTTCCAGTTCCCCGACTCCTCCGGCACAGACGATTGACAGCTTCCGACGGTCCTCCGCTGGCAGCAGGGACCATGCCTTGAATGCCAACGCCGCGTTTTTGTATCCTTGTGTGTTTACATGAAGGCCGATGCGCTCGCCAACCAGAAGCAGATAGTCCTGATCCAGCCCGTACCTCTTCCGGAAGGCCTCCACCACAGAGTCGCCGGAAGGCTTGAAATCGGGGGGAGCCGCCATGTGGACCACGGAAATCAGATCCGGAGGAATCTCGGGATGCAGGCGTCCGAGATCGAGCGCAGTCGAGCCGGAAATGCACACGAAGCGTTCCGAGCGTTGGATGTCCCAGGCTTTGCGGGCCCATTGCCAGAAGCTGCCATCCAGACCGAGCCGCTCCGGGATCATGTCATAAATCAGAGACACGGATGGAGTGCGGGTGGGGCTGCTGTAATAGGTGGAAATGAAAACTCCCGCCTTCAGCTCGTCACAAATTTCCTGAAGCATCAGCGAATCCGCACCCATGTCTTCGGGATCAAACTTTGGAACCACCCGGTATTGAATGCCCGGAATCCGCGGTGCGGTCGCGCCGCGGTCGAGCACCCGGATCCGGGCGGCCATATTCGACCTACCCCAGACTTTCAGAATCTCGTGCCAGACGGTGCTGATCCCGGTATTGTTCAGTTGGAAAAAAACACCATCGACCACGATCACTGAGTTTACCGCCTGACGGTGGCCGGCGGAACCGGAGGAAAAATGCCACTCGCCGCTGACAGCATCCTGCCGTGCCAAAGGCTTCACACCGCACGCATCGACGGTATCGATGAGGGTTTCGTCGGTCACCCAAGGAAACACTTCCTTGAGCCGCAAGGGCAGATCCCGGCGCAGTTGCAGCGCACGCCAGGCCTCCACGGCTCCCGAATAGCCGTAATACTGTTCTTTAAAACGAAGTTGCGCCTCCGTGGCGTAGGCGAAGTGCTGGAAGACAAGGCCGGCGGCTTCGGTTTGGCGATGGGTGAACGTCGGGCCGTCCGCCAGATTTTTCCAAGTGCCATCCGCCAGTCTTTCCGCCAGCACCGGCGGCTCATGGGTCAGCCACTTCATCCCCGGACGGAAGCGCCACGCCCGCAGCCAATCCTGGTGCGGGTTTTGGGAATAACAGTTCCTGGATGCCACCACCAGCTCAGGGCCCACAAAGTAATGGCACCAGAACCACGCCGCCGCTTCCTCAGGAGACCTCAGGAACATCGCGCGACCCTCAGTCAGTTGATCCACAGTCCACAATTCGTCGGCATCCATCTGCCACAGCACGCAGTCCTCAAAAATGTGACGCAACGGTTCGGCGACCATCTCGGTTTTTCCGTTCCAACAACGCCCCGGTGGTGGCCGGTGAATACTTACCTGGGTTGGATACTGTGCAGCGAGCTCGTCGAGGTAAGCGGTGGTGCCGTCCCGGCTCAGTCCCCCGTTGTGTTGATCCGCCGGCAGCACTCCTCCTTCCGCTTTGCTCCAAGCGGTGTCGTGCACGAGTTCCGCCGCGCCCTCCACAATGTGCCAGTGCCAGCGAAAGGGAAGCTGCCGAAGGACATTGATATGATGGCGGATGAACGGCTCGCCATTGAGGACAATCGTGAAAAAATGTACGGGCACGTCCTCTGGCAACGGATCCAGTTTCGTCCGCCGCCGCCGCTGGAAGATGGAGTAGCCATGACGCAGCGTCGGGTTGTCCGCGATCATTTCATAACCCGGATCATGAAGCAGCCGTTGGCGGGCGGAGTGACATTTATAGGTCTGCGTGTCGTCGAGGAGGATGAACTCCGCTCCGTAGACTTCATCCAGTTCCGCGTCGCCGGTGAACTCGGAACCATCAATCAATACGGCTCCGAAGTGCTCGATGCCACGGGCGCGTTTGATCTCAGCGATGCAGCCGCACGACACGTTTTCCTTTTTGATGTAGGCAAGATCCTCTTCTAACCAGCCAAGCACCTGTTCCACCGGATATTCCCGCAGCGGACCGTCCACCGTCTTGAGGAAATGCTCCACTTGGGCCGCCGTGGGGAACTGGTCCGGGCGGACAGAGGATCCCAGAAAACACTCGACGAAACCCTCGCCCTCCCAGCGGTCCTTCAAAGCGCCCCAGCGGACGCGGGATACTTCCATGCAGTAGAGTTTCGGATGCCGGGGATTGCGCCGCAATCCCTCGACCCACGCCAGCGTGCTGCCTCCGCCTGAAGAGGAGCCGATTTCCAGGACGGTGTCGATCGGTGCGGAGCGGGCCAGATTGACAATGGCCTCGTAAAATTCGTCTTGAAAAACCTCCGGGGTGATCAACGTGTCGAGGGCAGTGGGTTCCACAGCCGCGGGAAATGGGTCAGGCATGGTCGGTGTGGGGAGAATTCACAGGGAAATTTTTGCTGGCAAGTCTCAAATACTGCCAGATTGCTCGCCGCTTTGCAGCGAGCCAACATGCAGATGGCTGGCATCAGGGTGAATCAAGCTGGCGGCCGGCGACACCTTGATTCCCGTAGATTCACCTGTCTCCTCCCGACGACTTCCGAGACAACGTCGCCAACATATTGCTTGGCAAGTCGACCTCGAACTGAAGTATTCGAGCTGGAAAGAGTGTCGGGTTCCCGAACTTCCAATGCACCTCCCAAGTCCCGGTCTCCTCTTTTCTAATTACGGGTCAACCGGGAATTTCCACGTCTTCCGGATGACAACAATCAACTCGACTATCTAGCAACATGCTTCAGGAAATTTCCTTTCTTTTCAAAAAAAAGCGGCGGGCTCTACTTTCACTCATCCTGGAAATGCGCCGCAGCGGCTATAGTCTGGCGGAGTTGGAGTCCCTCTTGAGACTGGTGAAAGAAAAAAATCTCAGAAGCCCGGAGATTCGCGAGATCGGAACGGCGAATGCATTGAAACCACAGGAAACTACAAACCCGGTGGTTTGCGGGGAGATGGCAAAACTGCTTGATGATGAGTACGGCCACGCCCGTAGCAAAGCTGAACACGCCTGTTTGGACAAAGCCGGAAATCCCGTTCCCTGGTACACCTATGCGGCCATCGAATTCGCCAAGCAGCTTGATTTCTCTGACAAGAAGGTCTTTGAATTCGGATCAGGGTATTCCACTGTTTTTTGGGGAAGCAGGGCCCGAACCGTGGTCGCGGTGGAGCATGAAAAAGAATGGTATGACCGGATGCTTCCTGAAATTCCGAGGAACGTCGATTACCGCCTTGTGGCGGAACCCGATCGATATCCCCGCCTCATCTTGGAATACCCGGGATCGTTCGATGTGGTCATCATTGACGGAGAACTGCGGCCGGAGTGCGTGGGGCCGGCTCTGGAGAAACTGCACGACGACGGACTGATCATTGTGGACAATGCCGACTGGTTTCCCGGAATCTGTTCCATGCTCCGGGCAGCGGATCTGATTCAGGTGGATATGCAAGGTCCGGGGCCGATCAATCCCTATGCATGGACCACCTCTTACTTTTTCAGAAGATCCGCTCGTTTCCTACCCCTGGCCGCCCGCCAGCCGGTGCACGGTCCCGGCAGCATTCCCAACATGTGTGATCTGCCGGTGGACATCCGGACGGACAAGCCCTCGCTGAACGACTTGGATGACAAACTTGCCAAATATCTGGACTTTGAAGGTGGCTTCTTCATCGAGGCCGGAGCTAACGACGGCTATAACCAAAGCAACACCTATTACTTGGAAAACACCAAGAGGTGGCGGGGCATTCTAGTGGAAGCCATCCCGGCCCTGGCGGAGGTCTGCCAAAAAGTGCGTGCACGCTCCACTGTCATTCATGCCGCGCTAGTGGCGGATCAGGAAGCGTCTTCCGAAGTAACCATGCGCTTCGCCAATTTGATGTCCCTTGTCGAGGGAAGCCTCGGCGGTCATGAATTAACGGAGGAGCATGTGAGGCAAGGGGTGGAAATCCAGCAGCTCGCAGGTTCTTACTCCGTGGTCGTGAAGGGGCGAACCCTATCATCACTTCTTGATGAGTTTGCCCCCGGCCAGCAAATTGATTTTTTCTCACTCGATGTGGAAGGGTTTGAAGAACAGGTCCTCAAAGGATTGGATCTCACCCGCCACGCGCCACGGTTTATTCTCGTTGAAACCTGGAAGCTTGATGAAGTTTTAACTCTCCTGGGAGATCATTATGACATGCTGGAGGAACTGAGCGTGCATGATTATCTCTTCAGGAGGAAAGACACTTCAGCTTAAAATCCAATCGGGGATTTGCGCGTCGATGTGGCGATTGAGTCTTGTGTGGCATGGAATTAAAGTCCGATTCGCGCTTGTCGTAACCCCTTGTCATCCTCTAGGACACCGCAGGTTTGCTTTAAAGATCAAAGCGTCAACTTCTGTGGCCCTCCGACCCCGGCCCCTGTAGCGTCATGAACCCATTCTGAAAAAGAAATATCCCGGCAGATCGATGACTGATCAAACTTCAACTTCCGATAAACTGAACCGCCTTGGGTGGCCGTATTCGGCCCCAGTGGGCCGGCCCATGCCCGCCACTCTCCCCAGCGGACGGGCTTGGCCGCGCATTTCCATCATCACTCCGTCCTACAACCAAGGCCAGTATATCGAGCAAACGCTCCTCTCGGTCGCCAACCAGGGCTATCCAAACGTCGAGCACATCGTCATGGACGGCGGTTCGAAGGACGCCACCGTGGCCGTGCTGGAGAAATATTCCCCGCGGCTGAGCTACTGGGTTTCGGAAAAAGACGGCGGTCAGAGCAATGCCATCAACAAGGGCTTCGCCAGGGCCACCGGTGAAATTGTCACGTGGCTGAACAGCGACGATCTGCTGGCTCCCGGTGCTCTTGCGGCCATGGCGATGGCCTTCGACGCCTCCGGTGCGGACATGGTGGCCGGCATCTGCCAACTGCACCGCGACGGTGAGATCTTCGACCAGCACCTGACGAGTTGCGCCGACGGGCCCCTGCCGCTGGCCGAGTTGCTGGATCTCGAAAACCATTGGATGGCAGGCCAGTTTTTCTTCCAGCCCGAGGTTTTTTTCAAACGGGACCTTCTTCTCAAGGTCGGTGGAAACGTGAACGAGGACGCCCACTGGAGCATGGATTATGAATTGTGGGTCCGCTTTGCCCAGGCGGGAGCCACGCTCAAGGTGATCGGACGCCCGATCGTCCAGTTCCGGGTGCACGACGAGCAAAAGACGCAGGATGTTGCCGGTTTCAAGAACGAGCTTCAGACATTGATCGGGGAAATCCGCCGCTCCCTCGGGATGCCCGATGCGCCCCCGCCGTTGAAGGGGCGGAAGGAGAGACTGCGGATCGTCTTTTTCAACGATCTCGGTTTCCGCTACGGCGCCGGCATCGGCCACCAGCGGTTGGCCCTCGCGGCATGGATGGCGGGTCATGAGGTCATTCCGATCTCCATCGGAATCGACAATCTGACAGACGCTGAGAAGGCCATGCCGTTTGAGGAGAAAATCATCCCCCATCTTCTGTCATTTTCGCCGGACGTGGTGGTCGTCGGCAACGTCCACAGCGCTTCTCTGGATCCGGCTTGTTTGAAAAGGATCGCCGAAACCCTGCCCACCGTGGTGGTGCTCCATGACAGCTGGCTGCTGACAGGCCGCTGCGCCTACCGCGGTGGCTGTAGCAGGAACCTGACCGGATGCGACGAAGCCTGTCCGACTCCCGGGGAGTATCCCAAGCTCGAACCTTCCGGAATCGCGCCCGCCTGGAGCGCCAAGATGGACCTGATCCGGACCGCGCCGAAACTCGTGCTTGCGGCGAACAGCGAGTGGACCCGCCGACAGATTGATGGAGTCGGGGAGGTGCTGCAGGCACCCGCGGGCTCGCCCGTCCGCCGTCCGCTGGCCGTTCGCCTGGGAGTGCCGCTGGATGTCTTTCGGCCGCTGGATCGGAATGCCTGCAGAGCGAAGCTGAATCTGCCCGAAGACAAGTTCATCCTGCTCTTCTCGTGCTCGAACCTGGCCGACAAGCGCAAGGGCGTGGATCACCTGATCCACGCCATCCGCAAGCTGGATCTCCCGGACCTGATCCCCGTGTGCATCGGATACAACGACGGATCGACTCCTCTCGATCTGCCGAATCTAATTAGTGTCGGCTACGTCACCGACATCGAGCGGCAGGTAATGCTCTACAACGCGGCTGACGTGTTTGTGGCTCCCAGTCTTGAGGAGGCGTTCGGGCAGGTCTTTGTCGAAGCCGCCGCCTGCGGCACGCCGTCGGTCGCTTACTCCGTCGGCGGAGTGCCAGAGGCTTTGGCCGACGGAATTGTCGGCCGCTTGGCGAAAGCCGTCGATCCCGACGCCTTGGCGGAAGCGATCCGGGAATTGTATCTCGACCACCGCCTGCGGACCGACCTGGGTTGGTGGGGCAGATGCCATGTGGAAAATGAGTTTTCCTACGAAGCATCTTCCCGCACGCTGTTCTTCGCCATGCGCGAGGCGCTGCGGCTTGCCGGGGGTGACCTCGTTCCAAAACTCAAACTGGATCCCAGGCCGAAGGCCCTGCCAGAGGTCAGAGTGCTGTTGGAGGAGCTGGGGTTCATCAGGCGTCCCACCTCTCAGCTGTTCTGGGACAGGCAATTCCAGCTCGGCATGCTGGATTACTATCAACGCCAGATCATCAACTACCGCAACCGTCCGACGCCGTGGTGGCTCAGGCCGAAGGCCTGGCTCGCCCGGATCAACCGCAACAGCATCCGCAAGACAATCGCCCGTGAGGACGAAAAGCGTAGTAAACGCAACGCAACGTAGGACCTGTGGATCAGTGGCTGGGTGAAACGGATGCCCGGTCGCATTTTCGCGCGAGAACCATGTATTGCGCGCCGATCGGAACTCCGCTCAGCATCGGTTCCAGCCAACGGAAGCAACGCAGAAAGTTAGGAAAGACAAACAGGAAATCGACGTGCACGGCCTCGAATCCCGCCTCACCCAGAATCCGGCGTGCTTCCGGCATCGGGATGGTGATCGCATCGCGATCGAACGGAATCCTGCTCATGACGATGCGGGTCCCGGGGTTCCACGGATTGTTCTCCCAGAACGCGAACAGGCCCCCGGGACGGAGCGCGCGGTGGACCGAGGCAAACGCGCCGGGGCGGTCGGAGGGCGGGATATGGTGGAAGACCCCGTTGCAGAACGCCAGGTCGATGGTTCCCTTAGCATCAAAGTTCTGTACCACTTCGAAGCCCGCCCGCTCGGAGCCGTGGAGTTCTCTGGCGACTTCGATGGACTTTTCCGAGGTATCGATGCCTAAGCATCGATCAGCCTTGAGCACATCAAGCAGAAATGGCGTTGAGGAACCGGTTCCGCAGCCGAAATCCAACACCGTCCCGGGTTTCTCTCCCAATTGTCGCAGCCGCTTGGCCAGCCATTCGATTCGGCCGTGTGCGAAGAAATCCTTGTCCTCGCCGGATACGGATATTCCCTTGGTCAGGGCTTCATCATAATTGCTGGCATACGTATCGAATTCGGAATCGTGCGGCATGGCTCAATCGTAGAAAACATTCGAAGATCTGTGAAATCTAATAATGGTCCGCTCCGGACCCGCCGTCGGCGAGACAGGGCTATTTGCGCCGCATTCCCAGCACGCTGTCGAAAAAGCTACCCAACAGGGTTTGGAACCCAAGCGCCGTCAGCGTCGATCCTGGAATCACCCAACGCATCGTGTGCGCATAGTTCAAAGGCCCCCACCCGGCCTGATACCATTGGTAAATCGCACCGCAAAGCAGGGCTACGCCCACGAGGAAAAGAACAGCACCGAAGATCAGCCCTTTTTCAAGGTTCACGAGCTCGTAGAACCGGTTAAGCCGCGGGTCTTCCGGCATCAGCCCCTCGCTGATGGCGAATGTTTTGGTGAATAGTGCGAACAGGATCGACTGATATCCACATAGAATGGCGAGGCTCGCGAACAGCAGAGTGTGTGCGTCCAGGGTCGCGCCCATGACCTTGACGCCCGGCATGGCGAGGGCGTATCCCAGAATTCCGATGGAGATCAGGGCGAAGCCGGGCAGCAGAAACAACCACCGCGGACTGTAGATCATGAAGAACCTCAGGGTCCGCCAACCGTCGCGCATGGTGCGGAGATGGGGCGGGTGGGAGATCCGCCCGTCCTGGTGGAGCGTGATGGGGACCTCGCTGATCACCGCCTTGAACAGCGTCGCCTTGATGATCATCTCCGTGGCGAACTCCATGCCGGTGCAGCGGAGGTCAAGACGGTCATACAGATCTTTGGTGAATCCCCTCATACCGCAATACACGTCATGGATGGGCGCGCCGAACCATTTTCTGACCAGAAGCGAGAACAGCGGGTTCCCGATCCACCGATGGGACCATGGCATCGCCCCAAGCGCGATTTGACCCCCTCCTGCCGGAAGCCTGCAGCCTTGCACGAGTTCCGCTCCTTTCCTCAGACCCTCTACGAACTTGTGCAGTTCAAGGAAATCATAACTGTCGTCCGCATCGCCCATGATGACAAACCGGCCACGAGCCGCCTCGATGCCGCCCATCAGTGCGTTTCCGTAGCCTTTCTTCTCCACGTTCACCACCCGCGCACCCATACGCGCCGCGATGGCTGTGGAGGAATCGGTGCTGCCATTGTCTGCGACGATGATTTCGCCTTCGATTCCGTGGGTTTTGAAGGATTCAAGTGCCTTGCGGAGACAAGTCTCCAAGGTGTCTTCTTCGTTGAGGCAGGGCATGACGACTGATACCTCGGGAGCGGCGGAGCCGGTGTCGGTGGGATGATCTGGATTCATAACAGAATGGGACGGGATGTGACTGGCCGTCATCCGGGTGCTTTATTGCTTGTCCTCCAGCAGGGGTTTCGAGCCGGCCAAGGGGAACCTAACGCGGGAGATTTTTCCATGACCAGACAATTCGACCTCCACGTCGAGCATCAGGTCTTCGGCCATTGGCACGCTGGCGGACAGTTCGGCTTTCGCTCCGGCCGTCCAGTCGGTCTGGCTCAGGGTGCCGGCGGCGGAGGTGAGGGTGTAGCGGAAAAGAATCTCTTCCCCTTCGGTGACACCTTGGACGGCCGGCGATACGGCTACCTTGAATGAGGTTGGGGTCTTCTCAACGACCACCTGCAGCACGATGTATCCGGTGTCCTCGGGATGTCGGAGCTCGACACCGGCTCCACTGCCGAACGCATACTCCGGCCCGTAGCAGGAATAGTACAAGCCAAGGTAAGTCAGCCCCTTCCCGGGGGTATCATATATCTTGACTGGAATCCGCCCCCAGACGGGGGCTGCTTCGAAGCTGTAAATGTTCAAAGTCTTCCCGTCATCTGCCGCGGGTGCGCTCCCGGTGGTGAACGACGAGTGCCGGGCGACACGCAGCAGGTTGTAGAAGGCGAGTTCCCAATGGGTGTATACAATCCGGATCTTTTCAGCGGCGCGCAGTTCCGTCCGGATCAGTTTGCCGACTTTTCCCGCGCCCTCCTGCTTTTGCTGCAGCCTGAAGGCCGGGGTGACGTTCCGCATCACGTTGTTACGGAAGATGTTCACCGCGAAGATCGCGTGGGTGACGACGACCATGGTGATTAGCCCGGTTTTGATCCAGGCCATCAGTCTGGATCCCGCTGGGAACCACAGCACCGCCAGGCCCGGCGAAGCCACGATCAGGGAATAGGCAAAGTAGATCCCCGTGGTTTCGATGTATTTGGTGGACATGGAATAGGTGATGATATGGGCCCAGAAAGAAACCAGCAGCCCGCCTAACAAAATCCGGGAGCCCGCAGCGGCCCGGGGAAGACAGAACAGACCTAACAAAAACAGCAGCGGGGCGAAGCCAAGGAATACGGTTTCCTCGCTGAGATAGTAGGAAATAGGGCTCCAGACGCCCCGAAAGCGGTAGCTCCACGCCATGTACTGCGGTCCCTGATTCACCCAGCCGAAGAAACGATCGTTAAGGACACTGTTCAGACGGCTGTAACAAGCGCGCCTTTCGTCGATCAAAATGGCCGGATTGAGATCCAGGACGGGGCTGACGAGCATCTGCGAACCGTAAAGGGCGACATTCTGCAATCCCACGTCCAGATTGAACGGTTTGTTGGAAAACGCGTCCGCCAGCGCCTTTGGCATGATCTCCCCTTTGAGCGAATAGTTGTAAACCGCGAAAGGGAGACTTAGTACGGCCATGATCGAGCAAGCGACTAACATTGGAAGCAGCAGCGGCTTCACCGCCCCCCGGAAAGCGTCCCGGCGGAGGAGCCAGGCCACACCGAAACCCAGACCGATCACGACGAACAGCGGCCAGTAGAAATAGAAATGCAGCTTGGTCCCCAAACTGAGGCCGGCTGCCACAGCAGCGAGCATCAAATGCGAGATGCGGCGGGTTTGCAGCCAGATGCAGCCAAGCATCACGGCCACGAGCAGGGGAGCGGCGGCGACGATCTCGTCGTTGGTCGAAGTCGCCTGCGCCAACACGTTCGGGGTGAAGCAGGTGATCCATGCCGTCCCGACAGAACCGAGACGTGGAATTCCGAACCCCATGCACGCACGGTAAGCCGCGGCACCGATCACCACCCAGGACAAGCAGGACACCAGAGTAAAAGCCCACGGACTCAATCCGTGATAGACCATGAACGCGTAGAGGAGAACGCCGTTCTGCGGGTAGTACAAGAGGCGCGAGTCGATGGAATCCGCGAAATGGGAGAGGGAGCCCTGGGAAAGATAGAAGAAAACCCGCGGCCATCGGTAGGCAAGGGTATCCGGATTGTTAGGATTGACCGAAAAGGCGATGATGAGGTTGCAGGCAAGGGCGAGAATGGCGGTGACGAGGAAGAACGCCATCAAGGCCCGTCGCACTGCCGACTTCTCTCCAAGGCCTCCGGGTGTGGCCGGAACCACCTTTGGAAAAGGAGCGGTTCTCCGTATAAGCGGGTATGCCGCTGCCGCGGACGAGACTGTCAGAAACAGAAACAGCGGCAGGTTGCCCAGAACGGAGAACAGGGCCATTACGTGGCCGACAATCACGAAATCCGCCCAGATCAGAATGAAGACCAGCAGGAACATCATGACCGGGCCGAGATTCCTGCCTCGGAGGCTTCTGCCGAAGAAGAATGCCATGGATGCAAGATGGATCAAAGCGATGCAGACATTCATGTTTCGATGGATGGGATTCTAATGGGGTAAAGACCGGACGCCACTTGAGGAACGGAAAGGGGGATACACAATTCCCGGCCTAGATAGAAGGACTACAGAGCAATATGCCAGCTTTAATTGGAGGCTCATACTGCAAGACGGAATCCGAGTTCATCTGACGGACTGTGTCGCGGGGTGTGGCCCGTCCGCAGCGGGTTGCAGACGCAGATCCTCGGAATCTGCTGGAATGCCAAAACATCCGGCTCCTACCGTTCCTCAGTCCAGGATCTCAGAGTATCCTCCAGCGACTCACGGACCGGACGCATTGTGATTCCGGCGTCCAGCAGCTTGGAGCTGTCCATGATGCAGTTCGAAGCGGGGCGTGGTCGCGCCGGTTCGATAGAAATCCTCGTCGCTCTCCCAGAACGTGAACTCCCGGTCGAGCTTGAGGATGGTCTTGATCATGTCGAGCACCTGCGCGGTGCAAACGAAGCCCGGGTTGGTGACGTTGTAGATGCCGAAGGGGATTTTCCGGAACCAGGAGTCCAGGCAGGCGTTGACGAAGTCGGAGCGTTGGGAAAGCGAGTTGTAGTTGTTATAGACCTTGGCGTAGCGCTGGATTTTTGAGAGATAGTTCCGGTGGTTGTCGAACTCGTCGAAGGGAATCCGCAGCCGCCAGATGTAGTGGTTTCCCACGCCGGCGATGGCTTCCTCGCCGAGCGCCTTGGTGCCGCTGTAGAAACTGCAGGGAGGTTCGCGGAACGAAAAGTTCGGCGTCATGGTCTCGTCGAACCCGCGGATTTTTTCCGGCGAGGATTCGGCGACGGCTTTGAATTCGGGTCGCGTCATGTCTTTTTCGATCACCCAGCCGTCACCATAGTCCACCAGACAGCCGGCGAAGATGCAGCCGGAGGAGACATGGCCGAACGGGATGTCGAGGACCGCGCAGGCATGGGCAAGGACTTGCGGGAAGAGGGTGTTGCCTTGAAGCGTGTCCGCCCGGGCGATCTCGCAGGAGTCCACGTTCGGCTTGCCGGTGTAGCCGGCTGCATTGATCACGAATGATGGTCGGTTCGTTCTTGAGATAGTCGTATAGCGCGGGGAAATCCGGTGTAGTCGACTTGGGATCGGGAAAGTGAAACGAACTCCTCGCCGCGCTGCTGCAGGGCGGTCTGAAATGCTTGGCCGATGTAGCCGGTGGCTCCGAGAAGTAGGATCATGGAAGGAACGGATGAGGGGTCAGAGCGTGCGCTTTCCTTCCGATACGACTTCGCACAGATAGGATTTGTATTCGCAGTTAGGCATTGACGTCCGCGATCGCTTCGAGTTGGCCGATGGCCAGGAAGCCGCTGCGGTAGGCCGCTTCCTCGGGGCAGCCGACCTTGGTGCCGGTCCGTTTTTCGATGGTCTGGACGTAGGCGCTGGCCTCGTGAAGCGAGGTGCTGGTGCCGGCGTCGAGCCATGCGAGGCCGCGGTTGAGTTTCTCGACCTTGAGGGTGCCACGGTTGAGGTATTCCACGTTGACGGCGGTGATTTCGAGTTCGCCGCGGGCGGAGGGTTTGAGGCTTTTGGTGATGGCGACCACGTCGTTGTCGTAGATGTAGAGGCCGGGCACGGCGTAGTGGCTTTTCGGCTCCGCGGGTTTTTCCTCGATGGAAATGGCCTTGCCCGAAGCGTCGAATTCGACCACACCGTAGCGCTCCGGATCATGCACGTGGTAGCCGAAGACGATGGCTCCCTTGGTGAAATCCCGGAAGGCGGTGGCGAAGCCGTCCGCGCCGTGGAAGATGTTGTCGCCGAGGATGAGCGTCACCGCGTCGCCGCCGATGAAGGACTCCGCGATGAGGAACGCCTGTGCGATGCCTTCCGGTTTCGCCTGCTCGCGGTATTCGATGGAGATGCCCATGCGCGAACCGTCACCGAGAAGCTGTTGGAAACGCGGCAGGTCGTGAGGGGTGGAGATGAGGCAGATGTCCTTGATCCCGCCTTCGATCAGGGTGGTCAGCGGGTGATAGATCATCGGCTTGTCGTAGACCGGCTGCAGCTGCTTGCTCGCGACGAGGGTGAGTGGATAGAGGCGTGAGCCTGCGCCACCTGCGAGAATGATGCCTTTCATGGGTAAGGTTGAAATTAGTTGATTGGGAAATCGGTCAGTCCGGATTTCAGTTTTTTACTTTCAGCTATCCGCTTTACCCAGTCGCTCCAGTTTGTAGCTGCCATCGAGGATGTTCTTCCACCAGTCCTGGTTTTCGAGATACCACTGGATGGTTTTGCGGAAACCGGTCTGGAAGGTTTCGCGGGGCTCCCAGCCGAGCTCGTCGCGGATTTTGGTCGGGTCGATGGCGTAGCGGAGGTCGTGGCCGGGGCGGTCGGTGACGAAGGTGATGAGGGAGGCGTAGGGCTGCGGCCCGGGGTGCAGTTCGTCCAGCAGGGTGCAGATGTGCTTCACCAGATCGAGGTTGGTCTGCTCGTTGTTGCCGCCGATGTTGTAGGTTTCTCCCGGGGCTCCTTTTTCGAGCACGGTGCGGAGCGCGTGGCAATGGTCGCCGACGTAGAGCCAGTCGCGGATGTTTTCGCCATTTCCGTAAACGGGGATGGATTCGCCGCGGAGGCACTTGAGGATGACGACGGGGATGAGCTTCTCGGGAAACTGATAGGGGCCGTAGTTGTTGGAGCAGTTGGTGACGAGAACGGGCAGGCCGTAGGTGTCGCGCCAGGCGCGGGCGAGGTGGTCGGAGGATGCCTTGCTGGCGGAGTAGGGCGAGTGAGGCGAGTAGGGGGTGGTTTCCGAAAATCCGGGATCGTTCGCACCCAGCGAGCCGTAAACCTCGTCGGTGGAGACATGCAGGAAGCGGAATGTTTCCTGTTGGGCGGCCGGAAGCCCGCGATAGTGGGCGAGCGCCGCTCTGGAGCAAATGATAGGTGCCGAGGATGTTGGTCTGGATGAAATCGCCGGGACCGTCGATCGAGCGGTCCACGTGGCTTTCCGCCGCAAGGTGCATCACGGCATCCGGTTGGTAGGTTCCGAAGATTTCCGCAAGCGCGGCGGGATCGCAGAGATCGGCTTGAATGAACGTGTGACTGCGGATTTTCCAGACAGCCGCCCAATGACGAGAGGTTTCCGGCGTAGGTGAGCTTGTCGAGATTGACGACCTCATGGGTCGTCTCATCGAGGATCTGTCTCACCAGATTGGAACCAATGAAGCCAGCGCCGCCGGTGATCAGGATTTTCATGAAATGAATTACGGGGGGTAATTGGAACTGGGCGCGCGATCATCTCGCGTCCCAGCGTCACGGGAGTCTGCAATCCGGGGGCTCGGGCTGTCAAGATCGGGCCGCCTCAGCGTTCCTCTCCGCCGACGAAGGTCTTCCAGACGGAGAAATCGTTTTCCAACAGGACGATGTCGGCGTGGAATCCGGGTGCGAGTTTCCCGAAATCTTGCAAGCCAAGGGATCGGGCCTGGTTCCAGGAGGTCGTCTTGACGATCTGATGGAGCGGCAGGCCGGTGGTTTCCGCGACGTTTTTCACGCCCTCGTTGTAGCGCAGGGTGGATCCGGCGAGCGCGCCGTTCCCGGTGAGTCGGGCGACACCGTTTTTCACAGTGACCGGCAGGCCGCCGAGGCTGGTCTCGCCGTCGCCAAGCCATGAGGCGGCGGTGGAATCGGTGATGAGCATCAGCCGCCCGATGGGCACGAGCTTGAAGAGGAGTTGGAGCATGTCGGGGCAGAGATGCACGCCGTCGCCGATGAGTTCGAGCATCAGCGAATCATCCAGCAGCCCCGCGCCGACCACTCCGATTTCGCGGTGGTGGAGTGGAGTCATGGCGTTGCCGAAATGCGTGAGATGCCGGAGGCCGGCGGATTTCGCCTCGAAGATCCGCGCGGCGGTGGCCGAGGTGTGGGCGGCGGAAGCAATGGTGCCGATTTCCACAGCCTTGCGGATCAGCTCGTCCGCGCCATCCATCTCCGGGGCCAGGGAAATGATCTTCACCGGGGCGATGCGATGGAGTCGCTGAAGCTCGGTGAAATCCGGCGGGCGGACGAATTCCGGGTTCTGGGCACCGGCGTTGTTCCGGTTGATGAAGGGCCCCTCGACATGCAGGCCGGGTGCGCGGCAACCATCCGGCGCGGCCATGTAGGCGGCGCAGTTCGCGGCGATTTTCCTCAGCTTTTCTTCCGGTTGGGTGAGCGTGGTGGGCAGCCAGGTGGTGACGCCTTCGCGGAGTTTGCGCCCGGCGATCCGCCGGACCGCCTGGGGATCCGGATCACAGACGTCGTCACCGGCCGCGCCATGGCTGTGGATGTCGAAAAATCCCGGCATCGCGATGCGCCCCTCGCCATCGATCACGAGATCCGCCTCCGGCAGCACCTCGTCCGGTCCACCTACGGCCAGAATGCGTCCATCCTCGATCAACAAGAAGCCACGCTCGATCTCAAGATCCGGGGAAACGACCGTAACGTGGTGAATTAAAACTTTCATCTCCCCCGACTTCAAAGGTTCCGGAAGAAATATCGTTACAAGAACTTCACTGACAAGGTGAATCCTTTGGTATTCGATTTCCGCGAATGAGGGTTCTTACGGACAAAGAAGCACAGTTCGCCCGCGATCAACTGGCAGGCGGCTGCGACCGGATGGAGCACTTGTTACGCGGCCTGCTCGACACCCGCGGCCGCATCGCGGAGGAGGTCCACGCCACCCGCAAGCTGGGGAAATCGCTGCGCGGAGGATTCGCCCTGTTCGGGCTTGGGAAATCCTCCTCGCGGGAAATCCAGGCGATCGGCCGGTTGCTTTCCGGCCCACGCGACGCGGTTTCCCGCCTGAGCACTTGGAAAAAGGTCGCTTGGGACGGTGATGCGTCAGCCGCCGCGGCCATCGGCACC
The DNA here is from genome assembly GCA_963841745.1 of uncultured Verrucomicrobiae bacterium. Classification (GTDB taxonomy): domain Bacteria; phylum Verrucomicrobiota; class Verrucomicrobiia; order Verrucomicrobiales; family Akkermansiaceae; genus Luteolibacter. The sequence continues at coordinate 315,145 of CAWJDV010000003.1, forward strand.
TTGCTCGAACAACTGACCCACTCGGCCGCCCGCCGCCCGCCGCCGGAGACAATCGCGTGGTGCGTGGCACGCGTCGAGGCGGCCCGCCGGAATCTGGCAGACCTGCCCGCGGAGTCGCTCGCGAAGCGGATCTCACAGGGACTCCAAAAACTCAACAAGCGGGTCATCAAGCGCTGCCGCAGCCTCGATCACTCGGGCAAAGAGGATTTCCACGACGCCCGCAAGGCGCTGAAAGCCTACCTCGGAGCCCTTGGATTCATGCCGGAGGGGCTGATCACGCCGAACCCGGATCTCGCCGAGTTGCCCGAACTTCTCGGGGACGAAAACGACCTCGCAACCCTCTCCGAGTGGCTTGAAGAACACGGATTCACCGCGGAACTGGTGCCGGGTCTCTGGCTCAAGCTCAAGGACCGGCGACACCATTTGCGGAGCGAGGTGATCCGTGAAATCAGCCGGCTGCATTCCTGACAGGGCGCTTGATTCCGCACGGGCGGGAAATTTCCCGGATTCTCGCGCCCGGGGGTTGCGCCCGGGGCAATTTCCATTAAGGAGAGGGCGTCACGATTGGTTCAGACACCATCCGTGCATTTCCAACATCATGTCCGCACGCCTCGATTTCCGCAGCCGCCACCTGGGTCCCGTAGATTCCGAACGAGACGAGATGCTCCGCGAGACCGGCTATCCGTCACTCGCCGCCCTCATCGACGCCGCCGTCCCTGCCGGCATCCGCATGGACCGGGCGATGACACTGCCCGCCGCCCGCTCGGAACACGACGCGCTCGCCTGGCTCAAGTCGATCATGGGGAAAAACAAGGTGCTCAAGTCGTTCATCGGCCAAGGCTACTACGGCACCCACACGCCGGGTGTCATCCAGCGGAACATCCTGGAAAACCCCGGCTGGTACACCGCCTACACGCCCTATCAGGCGGAAATCGCCCAGGGCCGGCTCGAAGCGCTGCTGAATTTCCAGACGATGATCACCGACCTGACGGGCCTGGACGTATCGAACGCCTCGCTGCTAGACGAAGGCACCGCCGCCGCCGAGGCGATGAGTCTTGCGCTCGCCGGCAAGCCGAAGGGCAAAACGATCTTTGTCTCCGACCGCTGCCATCCGCAGACCATCGACGTGGTGGCGACACGCGCCGAACCGCTGGGCATCCAGGTAATCACCGGCGACTGGCAGACGTTCGATTGCAATGCCTGCGAGGGACTCTTCGCGGTGCTCGTGCAGTATCCGGACACCCGCGGCCGCATCGATGACTTCGCGGATTTTTTCAAAGAGGCGAAAGCCGCCGGAGCCGTGACCATCGTCGCCGCGGACCTTCTCGCGCTCACGGTGCTCAAGGCACCCGGCACGTTCGGCGCGGAAATCTGCGTCGGCTCGTCACAGCGTTTCGGGGTGCCGTTAGGCTTCGGCGGGCCGCACGCCGGATTCATGGCCTGCACGGACGCGCTGAAGCGCAAAATGCCGGGCCGCCTCATCGGCGTCTCCGTCGATTCGCGCGGCAAGCCCGGCTATCGGCTTTCATTGCAGACCCGCGAGCAACACATCCGCCGCGACAAGGCGACTTCCAACATCTGCACCGCCCAGGTCCTGCTCGCGGTGATGGCCTCGATGTATGCGGTCTATCATGGGCCGGAGGGACTGAAGCACATCGCAAATACGGTTCATACCAAGACCGTTCGACTGGCTATGTCTTTGAAAAAAGCTGGGCTCATCGTGGAGGACGGCGAGTTTTTCGACACCATCGTCATCAAGATGCAGGGCGGTGCCAATGCTGTCCGTTTGATCGCAGCTGCGGCAGGCATCAACCTGAGATTGATCGATGAAAATCACCTCGGTATCTCTTTGGATGAAACATCCGAGGAAAAGGATCTCGAGACGATCTGCAAATTCCTCAACGCGGAATTCGAAAGCAACGCCCACGTGCCGGAGCGGTCCTCAGGTTTGGCCCGCAACACCGATTTCCTCACCCAGAAAGTCTTCAACTGTTATCACTCGGAAACGGACATGCTCCGCTACCTGAAACGGCTGGAATCGAAGGATCTCGCGCTCAACGAGTCGATGATCGCCCTCGGCTCCTGCACCATGAAGCTCAACGCGACTTCGGAAATGATACCGCTGAGCTGGCCGGAAGTTTCCTCGTTGCATCCGTTCGTGCCTGCCGACCAGAGCCAGGGCTACCGCGAAATGTTAGGCCTGCTCGAAGGCTGGCTGGCGGAGGTCACCGGATTCGCCGGCGTTTCCCTTCAACCGAACGCGGGCTCGCAGGGCGAGTATGCCGGACTGCTCGCGATCTATCAATACCACCGCTCGCGCGGCGACTCGCACCGCGACATCTGCCTGATTCCCGTTTCCGCCCATGGCACCAATCCCGCGTCCGCAGTGATGGCCGGGATGAAGGTCATCGGCGTGAAATGCGATGAAAAGGGCAACATCGACGTCGCCGACCTTGCCGCCCGCACCGAGGAGCATCGCGACAATCTCGCCGCGCTGATGGTGACCTATCCGTCCACCCACGGCGTGTTCGAGGAAACGATCCGCTCGATCTGTGAGATCATCCACGACGCCGGCGGTCAGGTTTACATGGACGGCGCGAACATGAACGCCCAGGTCGGCCTCACCTCGCCCGGCCTGATCGGCGCGGATGTCTGCCATTTGAACCTTCACAAAACCTTCTGCATCCCCCACGGCGGCGGCGGACCGGGTGTCGGTCCCATCGGCGTGGCCAAGCAACTCGTGCCGTTCCTGCCGGGCCATGGCGAACTGCCAAATCCAAAGGGCGCGGTCTGCTCGGCTCCGTGGGGAAGCGCCTCGATCAACACGATTTCCTGGATGTATATCGCCATGATGGGGCCTGACGGTCTCACGGAAGCCACCGAGGTCGCCATTCTCAATGCGAACTACATCGCCAAGCGCCTCGCCCCGTATTTCCCGGTGCTTTACACCGGAAATGAGGGTCTCGTCGCCCATGAGTGCATCATCGACGTCCGTCCTCTCACCGACGCCAGCGGCGTCACCGTCGAGGACGTGGCGAAGCGCCTGATGGACTACGGCTATCACGCACCCACCATGAGCTGGCCGGTCGGCGGCACGCTGATGATCGAGCCCACGGAGTCCGAATCCAAGTCCGAGCTCGACCGCTTCTGCGACGCGATGATTTCCATCCACGGCGAAATCCGTGCGGTCATCTCCGGCGAGCTGGATGCGAATGACAATCCGCTCAAACACGCGCCGCATCCTTGCGAGACGGTTTGTGGCAATGACTGGCCGCATTCCTATAGCCGCGAGCAGGCAGCGTTTCCCCTGCCCTATCTCCGCCAGCACAAGTTCTGGCCGTCCGTCGGCCGCATCGACAACGTGCATGGCGACCGCAACCTGGTTTGCACCTGTGACTCCGTGGAAGCCTACGCGGAACGCAGCGCATGATGCCGGACTCGCCCATCGACTGGACGCAGTGGGAGGGCGAAATGCTCGCCACCATCCTGTTCATCATCAAAGACGGGCGGATCCTGCTCATCGAGAAAAAGCGCGGGCTGGGTGCTGGTAAAATCAACGGCCCCGGCGGAAAAATCGATCCCGGTGAGACCCCGTTGCAAGCGGCCGTCCGCGAGACGCAGGAGGAACTGATGGTCACCCCTCACGCGCCGAGAAAGCTGGGAGAGCTGCGGTTTTCCATGTCCGACTGCCCGGACATTCTCTGCCACGTCTATCGTGCGGACGACTTCAGCGGCACTCCCACCGAGACGGATGAGGCGGTGCCGGTATGGACGGCGCTCGATGCGATTCCCTATCAGCGGATGTGGGAGGATGACCGGCATTGGCTGCCTCTCCTTTTGAACGAACAACCCTTCCTCGGTCGCTTCGTCTTCGAGGAGGACCGCCTGCAATGGAGCGACGTCGCGACTGACGTTTCCTGGTGATGCAAAAAAAGACCGCCCCCCGATGAGGAGGCGGCCTTTCTGAGAAGCGGAATTCCGGTTAGAGCGACGCCTTGAGGGATTCAAACTTGGCGATGAGTTGCGCGAGAGCGGCTTCAGCGCGGGTGATTTCCCGGCTCATGGCGAGCAGCGAGCCCAGCTTGACGTCAAAGCTTGCAGGAGCTCCGGCCTTGGAGGCTTTCGCGGCCTTTGGGGCTTTCGCTGCTTTCGGGGTCTTGCCCGGAGCCACATACTTCACGCCTTTTTCAGCGGCTTTTTTCACCTTGGGAGGTGCGCCGGATGCCTTCAACCATGCCATCACGGTCAGCGGCGAAACATTGAATTTCGCTGCGGCCTTGCTCTGACCACCACGGCCGTTCGCGGCGTTATAAGATGCGACAAAGTCGGTGACTTCCTTCTTCTGAACATCGGTATAGCGAGTGCCGCCCTTGCCCTTGCCGGCAGCCTTCGGTGCTTTAGGAGCCTTGGGAGCCTTGGGAGCCTGGGAGCTTCGGTGCCTTGGGAGCTTTCGGCGCTTTAGCTGCCTTGGGAGCTTTTGGAGCTTTTGGAGCTTTTGCTGCTTTAGCGGCCTTGGGAGCCTTCGCTGCTTTCGCGGCCTTTGGAGCCTTCTCCTCGGAGGCAGCCTTCGGAGCGGAAGCACCGGCGGCCTTCAACCAGCTGGCGATGGTGATCTGGGAAATCTTGAATTTTTCAGCGGCCTTGCTTTGGCCTCCGCGCCCGTTGGCGGCGTTGTAGCTCAATGCGAAATCGACGACTTCCTTTTTCTGTGCATCGGTATAGCGAACGCCCTTCAAGGACTTATTTTTGGTAGTTGTACTCATGACGTGGGCAAAGTATGAATCATTCACTCACTAGCAAGCCAAAACTGACGACCAGGATACTACACCATCCGCGGAGTGGAACCTTGATCCTCCAGCTCCATTTCCGAAATGATATGATTCAGTACGGATCTGTCAGTCATATCAGTCAGCCAGTGGTCACAAGCACTCGCCACTTTGGGCCTGGCGACGACACCCCCGAAGCCGATGAAGGCGTCCACATCAGGCTGGGTTTCCAGATCTGATACTCCGTCTCCCATCATCAGCACATGCTTGGCCAGCACTGCCTGCTTCCACTCGCGGATCACTTCGTTCTTACCAAGATTCCGCGTGGTGGGGTAGTCCTCGCCGTAACCCATATAGGATCCATCCTCATGAAAATACAGTGGCACCGCCTCGACATGGAGGATTCCCAATCGCTCCGCCAACGGTCGGATGATCGGTTCGAATCCGCCCGAGAGAATCACCGGCAGCCAGCCGGCCGACTTGAGATCACGGATCATCTCCTCGGCTCCGGGGACGATTGTATTTACATAGAGCCTGCCGATTTCATCACACAACGCACGGTCCGGACGGATCATTTCCATCCGGCGGGGAAACACCTCGGTGATGGGCACCTCTCCGTTCATTGCGGCATTTGTGAGGTCCACGACTTGGGCGAAAACTTCATCGCCTTTCGCCCGCGCCAGCTCATCGATACCTTCGATGGTAGAGAGCGTCGAATCACAATCGATGAAGAAAAGCTTGGTGCGGGGCTGCGTGGCGGGATGGATTTTCAATTCCATGCCTTCGTCCACGAGTTCGAAAAGTTCGATCATCGCGGAATTCCCGAGGCGGACGCACCCGTGGCTGGCGGGTTGTCCGAGCAGGTGTTCGTGATTGGTTCCGTGGATATAGATAAACCGCTCGAACGAATTCGCATTTTCCGGATCCATGCCTTCGAGGCGGAGAATGCGGCTGAGAACAAGATCGCCGGGCAGGGAGTCGCCCTGTGTCCATTTTCCCGTGGGGATGCGTTGTTTGAAGATGGTTCCGCTGGGTTCTCCGGCACCGATCTTTTCCGAGATCCGAAACCGCCCGGTCGGCGTGCGGTGGCTGCCCTGGGTGAAACCCATGCCTTTGATCGCGGTAGAGATATCAAATTGGCGGATGCATTGTTCGCCTTCGATGAGTTTCAAAGTTTGCTCATCGATGGATACCTCAAGTCGGCGTGTCGGATTCATGGTGGTGTCAGAACAAGGAGTGCATTATGCCCGCCCATTCCGTGGGAGAGTTTATAGATCGGTCCGGTGGCTTCAAGCACCTGATCGGGAAGATGGAATCCACTCGGGGCATGCAACAGAGGCCGGTTCGGTGGCAGCTGACCGTCCCTGAGAAAACAGGTGAGAATCACACTCTCCAACAAGCCGCTCGCGCCGATGGTGTGTCCGGTGTAGGGCTTCAGGAGATGCAAAGTGGGTGATAATTGCGGAAAACACCGCCGCAACACGGCAGGATCCGCCACCGCCTGCACGGCGGTGCCGGTGGCATGCGGACAAAAGGCGGACGGTGGGCCGTGGAGGCGGATCGCTCGCTCTAGCAGCTCCGGCGTGCGTCCGCCGTCCGCGGGAATGCCCACCGGATCGCAGGCGTCCGCATTGCAACCGTAGTGAAGCAAGCGGGGATATCCACTCTCCCTGAACTCAATGGCCATCGCCGCCGCGCCCTCGCCGGGGATGAAACCCGAGGTGTCCGGATGATAGGGATCCAGAGCCATCCCGGTGGCCAGCAATCCGGACGCCGCGTAATTATCCAGCAAAACAGGAACCAGCGGCAGGTCCACCGCCACTGCCAGCGCGCGCGGTGCGGCACCGGACTGCACCAGCATCATCGCGATGCCGACCGCATCGAGACCCGCCGCACAACCGCTGGCGAGCACATGATTGGGTCCGGTGATGCCAAACTCGATGGTGATGGCGGAGGCCGGCTCGCTGTGGATCGTATTGCTTGCCGCCATCAGTTTGAATGGCCGCCGTCCGGGCCATGGGCCGAGCCAGCCCGCTGCGTTTCCACGGCTGGTGCCCACGACCAGCGCGGCATCCCGCAACTCGTCCGCGGTCCAGCCAGCTTCAGAAATCGCTTCGCGCGCGACATGCAGCGCCGCCATCGTGGCAGGGCTCCACTTGCGGTTGACTAGCAGTTTCCGCGGTTCGATCCAGGCGCCGGGACGTTGCGCGTGGGGACTATCAGAACCAAGCAGCTCGCCGAGTTTCCGGAACGGCACCTGCCCGTCCAGCACCGCCCGGTGGTGCGAAGCCACGTCGGCTCCCAACGCGGAGAGCGCTCCGAGTCCGGTGATCGAAAGGCTCGGTGGCATGGACATGATTACAAGGTGATCTGCGCTCCAAGCTCGACGACGCGGCCGGGAGGAAGTTGGAAATAGGCGGTGGCCGGCGAGGCGTTGCGGGCCATCACCGCGAAGAGTGACAGGCGGATCCGGTCGATGAGGGTGGCATGTTTGCCGATGCCATAACTTTCACGGCCGAGGAAATAGGTCGCTTTGCCGACGTTCAGTTTCATCCCGCCCTTGAGCCGTTGTTTCAAAGCGGCGGGCACATCGGGGGTTTCGGTGAAGCCGAAACGGATGGTCACGCTTTGCAGGCCGTTGCCGAGATCTTCATATTCCACCTGATCCTCCGGCGCGGCTTTCGGTTGGTCGGTGGTCGTCACGTGCAGCAGGATCACGCGTTCGTGGAGAACCTGATTGTGCTTCAAATTATGCAACAGCGCGTTGGGCACCTGGGTGCCTTTGCCGCTCATATAGATCGCCGTGCCGGAAACGCGGTGGATTTTCCCCTTCTGCAGCTCCTTGAGCAGATCCGCGATGGGCAGCGAGGCTTTGATGATCTGTTCATACAAGCGGCGGCGACCCCACAGCCAGATGAGCATCATGCCCATCACCACGCCGGCGACTGTCAGCGGCAGCCATCCGGACGGATAGATCTTCAGGGTGTTTGCCGCGAGGAACGCCAGCTCCAGAGTCAGGAACAAACTGGTGACGATGATGGATTTAAGCTTCGACCACCCCAACACCGCCCGAGCGGCGGAAAAGAATAACAACGAGGTGATCGTCATGGTCACCGAAATGGCAATCCCATAAGCCCCGGCAAGCGCGGCGGAGGTCTTGAAACTGATGACCAACAGAATGCAGGCGATCGCCAGCACATGATTGACCGCCGGCACATAGACTTGCCCGATGGAATGATCCGATGTGTATAAAATCTGCGTTCGCGGCATGCAGCCGAGTTGCACCGCTTGTGCCGTGAGAGAGAACGCGCCTGATATCAACGCCTGACTCGCGATGATCGCGGCGGCCGTGGCGAGGATCGTCAGCGGCAGTTGAAACATCGGCGGAGCCAGCAGGAAGAACGGACTGCGGATCGCCGATGGATCGGAAGTCAGCAGTGCCGCTTGACCGAGATAATTCAGCGCGAGAGCCGGAAACACCACCGAGAACCAGGCGACGCGGATCGGCTTGGTCCCGAAATGACCGATGTCCGCATACAATGACTCACCACCGGTCACCGCCAGGAAAACCGCGGCCAGCAAGGGGAACGCATGTCTCCACTCGCGGAAGAGAAATGAAATCCCCTCCCATGGACTGACCGCCCACAGCACTTCCGGGTGAGTCCACAGCATCCGGATTCCGAGCGCACCGAGCGTGAAGAACCATACTAAAATCACCGGCCCGAACAATTTGCCCACCACTCCGGTGCCAAACCGCTGGATATAGAATAGCCCGGCCAGCAACATCACCGCCATCGGCACCGACCAGTGCGAAATCACTGGCGCGCTCACCGCCAGTCCTTCCACCGCACTCAGCACGGAAATCGCAGGCGTCAACATTCCGTCCGCATAGATCAACGACGCTCCCGCCAGCCCCAGCAGCAGGATTCTTTTCGGATCCTTCCCGCCAAGACTCCGCAGCGCGCTGCGAATCAGCGTCGAGAGCGCGAGCACTCCGCCTTCACCCTTGTTGTCCAGTCTCAGGATGATCAACAGATACTTCACGGTCACCACCATGATCAGCGACCAGACAATCAACGACGCCGCGCCTACCAGGTTGTCGGGATTGATCGGCGCACCGTGGCTACCGGAAAAACATTCGCGAAACGCATAGAGCGGGCTCGTTCCGATATCTCCGAAAACAATGCCCAGTGCCGCCAGAGTACTCAGCGCGAGAGGAGGTTTCTGGCCAACATGGCCTCCGGTTGAGTCAGTCATCGTCGCGAAGCGGATCGCTCGCAGGCGCTTCAAACCATTTATGCACACCACTGGCTAGTGAAATTAAAGCCTCGTAAAATCCCGATCATAGGTCTTGGCGCGGCCTCCCGCCAGGCTCACCCTGCCTGCCGATATACGAATGAGCACAGTTTTGGAAACCATCGATGGCGGCACCCGCTATCTCGAAAAACGCGGCATCGAAGACGCCCGCCGGAACATGCAGATGCTCGTCGCCCACCAACTCGGCTGCACGCGGATGGATCTTTACCTCCAGTTCGACCGGCTGATGGAGGAATCCGCCCTCGTCCCACTGCGCGAATCCTTGAAAAAACGCGGCGAAGGCATCCCGATCCAGCACCTGCTCGGCAAGGTTTGGTTCCACAAACACGAGTTCAAGACCGACGCCCGCGCCCTCATTCCCCGCCCCGAGACCGAGGAACTCGCCGAGTGGATTCTCAAGTGGGAACTCCCGGAAAACCAGCAGATCCTCGACATGGGCTGTGGCTCCGGCGTGCTCGGCCTCAGCCTCGCCGCCGCCCGCCCCGGCTGGCAGGCCACCCTCGCCGATGTCTCGCCGGACGCCCTCTCACTGGCCCGGGAAAACGCCGCTGCCCTGGAAATCTCCAACACGGACTTCATTCAAAGCGATCTCTTTTCCGCCATCGAAATCGAGTTCGACGGCATCGTCGCCAACCTGCCCTACGTCCCGGAAGCCGACCGCGCCACCCTCACCCGCGAGGTCATGCACGATCCGGCGCTCGCCCTGTTCTCCGGCCCGGATGGTCTCGATCTCATTCGCCGTTTCATTCCCGAGGCCTTCCACCGCCTCAACCCCGGCGGCTGGCTCGTTCTGGAAATCGGCCACGATCAAGCTTCACAAGTCGCGGAAATTCTCAAAGCTTCCGGCTTCACCGACATCGAAGTGAAATCCGACCTCTCCGGAGTCGCGCGTTTTCCCTTCGCCAAGCGACCCTAATCGATCGTGGATTGTAGATCATGAATCTGCTGATTCCGTATCTTCCATCCACGATCCCCAATCCACCATCCCCTATCTCTTCATGGACAAACTCGTAGTTCACGGCGGCTCCACCCTGCGCGGCACCATCAACATTTCCGGCTCCAAAAACGCCTCGCTGCCCATCCTCGCCGCCGCGATCCTCACCGGGGAAGACTGCATCATCCGCCGCGTGCCGGATGTCTCGGACACCAACTACATGATCCAGATCCTCAGCGCCCTGGGTGCGGATGTGGAACGTTCCTCCGGCACCGTCCGCATCACTTGCGCCGATATTTCCGACGAGGCTCCCTACGAACTCGTCCGCCGCATGCGCGCCTCCATCTGCGTCATGGGCCCGTTACTCGCCCGCAAGGGCCGCTGCGTCGTCTCGCTTCCCGGCGGTTGCGTCATCGGCGACCGCCCGGTCGATCTCCACCTCCGCGGACTCGAAGCACTCGGCGCGAAAATCGAAATCGAAGGCGGAAACATCACCCTCACCGCCAAGGACGGCCTCCGCGGTGCGGAAATCGACCTGCGCGGCACCCACGGCCCCACCGTGCTGGGCACCGACAACGTGATGATGGCCGCCACCCTGGCCGAAGGCATCACCATCATCGAGTCCGCCGCCGCTGAGCCGGAAGTGCTCGATCTCGCGAATTTCCTCAATTCCATGGGTGCTAAAATCACCGGTGCCGGCACCCGCCGCATCGTCATCGAGGGCGTGAAGGAGCTTAAAGGCGTCGAACACACCGTCATTCCGGATCGCATCGAAGCCGGCACTTTCATGGCCGCCGCCGCGCTCGCCGGGAATGGCGTCACGCTCCGTCGCGTTTGCCGCGATCACATGAAGGCGATCACTGCGGCCATCGAGGCATCCGGCCACCGCGTCGATTTCAACGAAGCCGGCGACACCTGCACCGTGCATCGCAGCGAGGGAGTCACCCACGGCGTGGAAATCAGCACCGCCCCTTACCCGAGCTATCCCACTGACATGCAGGCACAAATGACCGCCCTGCTCGCCACCACCCCGGGCATCAGCGTCATCAAGGACACGATTTTCCCGCAGCGTTTCATGCATTGCGCCGAGCTCAAGCGCATGGGTGCCGACATCAAGGTGGACAGTGGCACCGCCGTCGTCCGCGGCGTCGCCCAGCTTTCCGCCGCGCCAGTCATGGCTTCGGACCTCCGTGCTTCCGCCGCCTTGGTGCTTGCCGCCCTCACCGCCAAGGGCTCCACCGAGATCAGCCGCCTCTATCACATCGACCGTGGTTATGAGCACATCGATGAAAAACTCCTCATGCTCGGCGCCACTGTCGAGCGGGTGAAAGACCGCTGAACAACCGGGGAAAACCCACCCATGAAACCCCGTCCGGGCGGACACACGCGATGGCGTAAACGCGATCACGTAGTTCACATTTGTTAATTATCAGGGTAAACAAGTCGCATGACGGATAAAGAAAAGCTTCAAAAACTCTTCCAGGCGGCTCTTCTCGACGTAAACGAGGAAAAAGCCACGCTGGCCCGCGCCTACCCGAAATCCACTCTCGACACCCTCGCGGCCCAGGCGGCGACTCCGTCAGCTCCGCTGGTTCCCGCCCAGCCCGAACCCGTGGCCATGGTCCCAGCCCAAGTGGTTGCCCCGGAAGCCGCGGCCATGGACTTCGTCAAGCCCATGGACAATGCCGGACTCGACGCAGCCGCCGCCGAAGAACTTAGAATTTTGCTGGAAGAGCAACACCGCCGGCTCAAACGCAAGCGGGTTCGCGAGACCGTCGGCGCGCTCGTTGTTTTCCTCGCCCTGTTCGGCGGCGGATTCGGCTGGTTCGTCCATTCGCCCGACCGGGTCGAAGCCGTCCGCGCAGCAATCAAGGAAGTCCGCTCCGTAGGCGACATCGCCAGCATGGTCGCACAATACCAGAAGGCTCTCGATAAAATCGGCACCCGCTCCCAGGACATCGACGCCGCCACCGAATCGATGGGTGTCAGTGCCAGTCAGGAAGGCATGAAGGACGTCCACATGGACGCCGAAATGAAGCAAATGATGGGCGGCGAAGGCAAAACCGCCGGCGAAAGAAACCGCATGCTTCAGGAAAAATTCGGCAGCGTGAAAACCGGCGGCCTGAAAGCAGCCGTCATGCCCACCTCCGCTCCGACAGCTCCTGAGGCCGATCCATCCCTGTCGTTGAAGAACTGAGTCCGGTTACGCGTGGCGGGCCACATACACCGTGCTGCGTGATTCACGCTCAAGCAGCGGATTGTAAAACCCGACCACATGCGCTTCCGGAGTCGTAAAAACCTCCGCCAACCGGCCGAGAAATGCCTCATCCGGCGCGTCGTCCGACCACAGCGCGAACACCCCGCCCGGCAGCAGTTGCGCCGCAAGCGCGCGCAAACCCTCGGTGCTGTAAAACCCACCGTTGCTCTCGTGCAGCAAATTCTGCGGCGAGTGGTCGATGTCCAGCAGCACCGCGTGAAACCGCCGGCCGGGTGATGCGGGATCGAATCCAATCTCCGGTGCCGCCGCGAGCGCGAAGAAATCCGCATGCACGAACCGGCAGCGTGCATCGTCCGTCAGGGTTTTCCCCAGCGGCACCATGCCTTTTTCATGCCACTCGATGACCGGTGCCATCACGTCGACCACCAGCAATTCCGCCACCCGCGGATTTTTCAGCGCCGCGACCGCCGTGTAACCCAGGCCAAGTCCGCCGACGACGACATCGAGCTTGTCCCCGGTCACCGCCGCCAGCCCGAGATCGGCCAGCGCCACTTCCACTTCATGGAACAGGCTGGACATCAGAAACGCATCGCCTAGCAGCACCTCATACACAATCAGATCGTCCAGCATCGCCATCCGGCGTCGGCGGAGAATCAAATCGCCCAGCGGCGTCGGGCGGAAATCCAGTTCTTCAAACAGCGGCGTCATCCGGCAGTCTACCCGCCGCCACCAACAGCTGCGAACCAATATTGACGCCACGGGGGAGATCCGTCCCACAGGCCCCCCCGCGCCCCGGTGGACTGCTCCGAAATTGTCGGAGCAGTCCCAGGTCGGGTTCAGTGTGAATCAAGCCAGGTCAAACCGGTCGAGGTTCATCACCTTGTTCCAAGCGGCGACGAAATCGTGGACGAATTTTCCCTGCGAGTCGGCAGTGGCATAGACTTCTGCCAGAGAACGCAGCACGGAGTTGGAACCGAACAACAGATCGACGCGGGTGCCGGTCCACCTGAGTTCGCCGGTTTTGCGGTCGCGGCCTTCGAAGGCTTGATCGTCCGGTGAGAGCGGGCTCCAGGTGGTGCCCATGTCGAGCAGGTTCACGAAGAAGTCGTTGGTCAGCGCTTCGGGTTGTTTGGTGAAGACACCGGCTTGCACGCCGCCGACATTCGCCTTCAACACCCGCAGGCCACCGATGAGCACGGTCATTTCCGGGGCGGTGAGGGTGAGAAGTTGTGCCTTGTCGATGAGCAACTCCTCGGCCGGGATCGTGTAACGGGTCTTCTGATAGTTCCGGAAGCCGTCGGCAGTCGGTTCGAGGAAAGCGAAGGATTCGACATCGGTTTCCTCCTGCGAGGCGTCCATGCGGCCCGGGGTGAACGGGATGCTGAGCGTGTGCCCGGCATTTTTCACCGCCTGCTCGACCCCGGCGCAACCGGCGAGCACGATGAGATCGGCGAGTGAGATTTTTTTCCCGCCGGGCGCGGTGCTGTTGAACTCGTTCTGGATGCCTTCGAGCACGCCTAACACCTTGGCGAGTTGGGCAGGCTGGTTGGCTTCCCAATCCTTCTGCGGGGCGAGACGGATGCGGGCACCGTTGGCTCCGCCACGCTTGTCCGAGCCGCGGAAGGTGGAGGCGGAGGCCCAGGCGGTGGAGACGAGCTCGGAAACGGTCAGGCCGGACGCGAGGACCTTGGCCTTGAGCGCGGCGATGTCCGCGGCATCGACGAGCGGGTGATCGACGGCCGGGATGGGATCCTGCCAGATAAGGATTTCCGCCGGGATCTCAGGGCCGAGGTAGCGGTCGCGCGGGCCCATGTCGCGGTGGGTGAGCTTGAACCAGGCGCGGGCGAAGGCGTCGGCGAACTGGTCGGGATTGGCGAGGAAGTTGCGGGAGATTTTCTCGTAAGCGGGATCGGCACGCAGGGCGATGTCGGAGGTGAGCATGCTGGGGGCGATTTTTTGGGTCGCGTCGTGGGCATGAGGCACGGTGCCTTCGCCGGCTCCGTCCTTGGGCCGCCATTGGTGGGCACCGGCGGGGCTTTTGGTGAGCTCCCATTCGTAGCCGAGGAGGTTTTCGAAGTAGTTGTTGCTCCACTGGGTGGGCGTGGTGGTCCAGGTGACTTCGAGGCCGCTGGTGATGGTGTCCGCGCCTTTTCCGGTGCCGAAGCTGTTTTTCCAGCCGAGGCCTTGTTCTGCGAGACCGGCGGATTCCGGATCGGCACCGACATTGTCCGCCGGGCCTGCGCCGTGGGTCTTGCCGAAGGTGTGGCCGCCGGCGATGAGGGCGACGGTTTCCTCGTCATTCATGGCCATGCGGGCGAAAGTTTCGCGGATGTCGTAGGCGGATAGCAGCGGATCGGGATTTCCGTCCGGGCCTTCCGGGTTGACGTAGATGAGGCCCATTTGCACGGCGGCAAGCGGGTTTTCCAGTTGGCGCGAGTGGATGTCGCCGTCGGCAGTGTCATCGCCGACTAACACACCGCCTTCTTTCTCGACGCCTTCGGAACCGTGGGCGTAGCGCTTGTCACCGCCGAGCCAGGTGGTTTCACGGCCCCAGTAGACGTCGTGGTCGGGTTCCCAGGTGTCGGCGCGGCCGCCGGCGAAACCGAAGGTCTTGAAGCCCATCGTTTCGAGGGCGACGTTGCCGGTGAGAATCATGAGGTCGGCCCAGGAGATTTTGCGGCCGTATTTCTGCTTGATCGGCCAGAGCAGGCGGCGGGCTTTGTCGAGGCTGACGTTGTCCGGCCAGCTGTTGAGCGGGGCGAAACGTTGCTGCCCGCGGCCCGCGCCGCCGCGACCGTCGGCGGTGCGGTAGGTGCCGGCGGAGTGCCACGCCATGCGGATGAAGAGGCCGCCGTAGTGGCCGAAGTCGGCAGGCCACCAGTCCTGGGAATCGGTCATGAGCGCGGCGAGGTCGGCCTTGAGCGCAGCGTAGTCGAGGCTTTTGAATTCCGCGGCGTAGTCGAAGTCGCCGCCCATGGGGTCGGACTTGGAGGAATGCTGGTTGAGGAGATCGACATTCAGCGCCTTGGGCCACCAGTCCTTGATGGTCGTGCCGGTGCTTGGGGCGTGGTTGAAAGGGCACTTCGCCTCTGGGGCGGGAGTGTGATCGACGGGGCAGCGTGGAGTTTCGTTGGACATGATAAAGTGGAGTTCAGGTGGGTCAGAAAGATGGGGACCAGGCAATCGCCTTGGCGAGAACGAATGATCGAAAATGCGCCATCGGTAAAGACTACGATAACAATACTTGCCATCGGCTTTCCCTATGGAATGAGTTCGCCATGGATTTGCGGCAGTTGGAATATTTCATGGTCATCGTCAGGGAGGGCTCGCTGACCGCCGCCGCGAAACGGTGCCGGATCGCCCAGCCCTCGCTGAGCCAGCAATTGCGGGCGCTCGAGGAGGAGCTCGGCGAAACACTGGTGCACCGCAAACCCCGCGGGGTGGAGCCGACCGCCGCCGGGAGGATCCTGCTGGAGCATGCGGAGCGGGTCCTGCTCGAAGCGCGGCTGCTGCGCGAGCGGTTCACCAACCGCCGGGAAAGCCAGCAGGGCTCGCTTGTTTTCGGGATGATTCCGACGATCGCGCCCTATCTGCTGCCCAAGGTGTTAGCGCCATTCCGCGAGGCGTTTCCGAAAATCGACGTGCAGGTGCGCGAGGGTCGGACGGGCGGCTTGATCCAACAGGTAGTCGACGGATCAATCGAGTTCGCGATCCTGAGCGACGTCACTCCGCAGGATCAAAAGCGCTGGTCGCTTCACGTGCGGGAGCTTTTCCGCGAGCCGTTGTTGTTGGCTGTCCCGCTCTCGCACCCGTTTGCCAGCGAGGCCCGAGCCCCGCAGCCGGAGAAGCTGTTGCCGGAAAACCTAATCCATCTGCGCGACGGCCATTGCCTGACCGACCGCACGCTCAAGGTCTGCCGGCTCGACCGGCTCGATCCGCGGCTGGAGTGCGACCAGCTGGAAACCGCGCTCGCGATGGTGGAGGCCGGGATGGGCATCTCGGTGGTCCCGGAGCTCGCAGTGAGATCCCGCCCGATGCCCGGCGTCGCCATCCGCAGCTTCGTCGATCCGGCACCGGAGCGCACGATCAGCCTGATGAAACGCCGCGGCGCACCGTTCTCCAGCGCGGCCACCGAGCTGATCCGCCTCGTCACCGCGCTGTCGCCCTGACCCGGATGGATTAACCCGGTTAAGGGATTGCAAGGAGGGGTCCCGCTTCGGATAGTTAGCCACCATTTTCCATGCGAACGCACCCATCCATTTTCAAGCAGGTCATTCTTATTTCGGGATGGTGCGTTCTCGCCGTGACGTCGCACGCCAAGGAGTTCCACGTGGCCGTTCTCGGCAAGGACGGGAACCCGGGAACCTCCGCAGCACCCTTCGCGACGGTCCAGCGTGCGGAAAAAGCCGCCGGCCCCGGCGATACGGTCCTCATCCACGGCGGCACTTACAAGATGAGTCCGGACCAGTTCGGTCGCACACGCCGTGGTCGCGCCCACGTGACTTTTCTCAGTAAAAGCGGAACCCCCGGGAAACCAATCCGCTACTTCGCCGCCCCGGGCGAACACCCGGAATTCGATTTTTCCGAGGTAAAACCAGCGGACTGCCGCGTCACCGCGTTTTACGTGGAGGGCTCCTGGCTGCACCTCAAGGGACTGTCGGTGACCGGCGTGCAGGTGACGATCACCGACCACACCCAGTCGATCTGCTTCGACAACCAGGGCAGCCACAACATCTACGAGCAACTCCGGATGCACGACGGCCAGGCGATCGGCTTCTGGATAGGCCGGGGTTCCAACAATCTGGTGCTGAATTGCGACGCTTACCGCAACCACGATTTCACTTCGGAAAACAAAAAGGGCGGCAACGTCGACGGCTTCGGCTTCCATGTCCCGAAAGGCAGCGTCGGAAACATTTTCCGCGGCTGTCGCGCCTGGTTCAACAGCGACGACGGCTTCGATCTGATCACCACGCAGGAACCGCTGGTCATTGAAAACTGCTGGTCGTTTTACAACGGCTACGACCCGGATTTTAAAAGCCTCGGTGACGGCCACGGATTCAAGCTCGGCGGCTACGGCATCGATGGCGGCACCTTGCCGGCGGTCATTCCACGCCATGTCATCCGCAAGTCGCTCGCCGTCCGCAACCGCGCCGCGGGGTTCTATGCGAACCACCAGCCCGGCGGCATCGACATGATCAACAACACCGCTTACCTCAACGGCACCAACTTCAACCTGCTGGGCCGTAATGCGGAGCACACCGCCGATGTGCCGGGATACGGCCACGTTTTGAAAAACAATCTCGGCTACAAGGGACGCACCGAGGTTTCTAACATTGATGCCGCCGCGTGCGAACTGGCGGCCAATTCCTTCGACATGAAACTGCGCCTATCCGACAGGGATTTCCACAGTCTCGACCAGACCGGGTTGACCGCGCCCCGCCAGCCTGACGGCAGCCTGCCGTCCGTGCCGTTCATGAAATTGAAAGCGGGCAACGACGCGATCGACAAGGGCGTGGACGTGGGTCTGCCGTTCACGGGCAAAGCGCCGGACCTCGGAGCCTTCGAGTACGGCGAGCGATGAACTCCGGCATCCGCCTTACGGCAGGATGAAGCGGAAAAAGCAACACGGCGCGATGGCGTTCAGCGTGAGTTGGTTCTGATCGCCCACCACGGTTGGCGTGAGGGTGACGTTTTCCCACGATCCTGCGGATAGATCCGGGCTCTGCTGCAAGTGCCATCCCACCGAAGCCGTGGTCCAGGTGAGGACCATTTGGTTCCCGGGATTCCACGTCACCTTCAAGACCGGCGGCGGCGGTGCCTCGAAAATCAGGCGGAAGTTCCGGCCCTGGCCCGTCGGCGTGAACTTCACCTGGAACCGCCCGTCCACCACCACCGGCACGAGCGGGGAAAAGACCCATGAGCCCGGAGACGAGTCCGGACTTTCCTGCAGATACCAACCCGCGGAATTCACGGTCCACGAAACGACCACCTCGCCCTCGGCGTTGGTGGAAATCTCCAGCTGTGGAAACGGGACGATGGAAGTGGCGCTCGTTTCCGCCGCGGCCCCTTCATTGCCCGACTGGTCCACGGCCGTCACCGCATAATAATAGGTGACGCCGTTCATCGTCAGCTGGTCCGCGAACATCGGGTCTTCCGCGGGCACCACCGCGATACGCTGGGCGGGGTCAATCGAAACACCCGGCGACTCCGAGCGATAAACATGATAGGCGACGAGGTCGAAGGACTGAACCGAATTCCAGGACACCGTGATCCGCCCGTCCGGACTGGCCACCGCGCTCAGCCCCGACGGTGGGGGCGGCGGCGTCGCGTCACCGACCCCGGTCCGGTCGATGCGCAGGGCGATATCCGCCTGATAGGTCAGCGGTTCGAGGGTGCGGGAGCCCCCGGCATGGGTGAACTCCTCGATTTTGACTTCCTCCAGATCGGACGGCCGTGTCCATACCGCCCGCCAGGTGCCGGCAGGCAGGGTGACATTGAGCGACACATTGTGGTCGGTCGTGTCGATCGGGTCGTAGCGGAGCTGGAAATTCTGGTTGCCGCTCTGGCCGTGGTGAAGGTAGGCGATGTATTGCTGGCCTGGACTGGAGCTGGCCTGGAGGGTCGCTCCCGCAGGTTTTCCGCCGGTGACCCAGGCGAGATCGCGGCGCAGGGCGACGAGATTCGTCCGGTCCATGTAGGTGCCGATGTTGCGGATGCCCCGCCGCACCGAATTTCCGAGCACATTGTCGCCCGAAGGACTCGCCAGGGTGTAAACCTGCCCGGTGTAGTCCAACCCGTTGTAAACTCCACCGCCGCCGATGAGGAACATCCATGCCTCCAACCGCGGCTGGATCGCGTTGACCGTGTCCGTTTCATCCAGGGAGAGAATCCGGCCGCGCGAGTAGTGATTGTTCAGCAGAGCCTCGGCACCTGCGATGGGCGTGGTCAACACCACTGCCGGGTAGTGTTCGTTGAGGATCTCAAAATCGGCGGACATCGCCGACATTTGCTGCGGGTAGTTGTGGGCCACCAGATGGCGGTTTGGCAACAAGGCCTCCTCCTCGCGGATGGCGGCGAGCATGCTGTTATGGAACGCCACTTCGTCGGCGTCGCCGGTTCCGGGTTCATTCCACCACGGTTCGTTCTGGATCTCGAAATAAACGTTGTCGAAATCGTTGAGCGTGTTGACGATTTTCCTAACTGCCTCGCGTTGTTTCTCAAACAGAAGCGCGTTCACACTGTTCTGGCGGAAACAGTGGTAGCGGTTGTTTGACGCGCCGTAGCCCTGGACGTTGTTCGCAGGGTGAAACGGGCTCTTCAGCCACTCGGCGTCGCTGTAGAACACCGAGAACAGTGTCACCTCGACGACGATGCCCCGGTCACTGGCGAGCTGCACGAAGTCCCTGAGCCGGGTGAAAAACGCCTCGTTCCAAGTGGATAGATCCCATTTCCCGAGCCCGTCATTCGCATTCGCTCCCGTGCTGCTTCGCAACCAAGGCTGAATCAACTCCTGCGGCGAAGCCCCGGGATACCCCATCGTCCACACCCGGGTGAGGTTCATGCCGTCGCGCTGGAACACATCCAGGAACGGGACGGGGTCCAAGGTCGAATTGAAAATCCATTCATATCGAGGCCCGAAGGTGCGCAACAGGGTGGGTTGATTGCGGAATTCAAAAATGTAAGGATTCTGGGGATGAACCCGAATCGCGTCCCAGCCCGACGCGGGAACCCCGGTCAGCCCCAACAACAGGCTCAAACCGAGCACGAGGCGGGAGAAGTTGATTGACGTCATGGGGGAAAGCGGGGGAATGCCAAACCGGAGGGAGCTGGAAAAAATCTTGCCCGGCCAAGGAACGAAGTTTCGAAGGGATTCAAATCTACTTTCATTGGTGTTGGCGCGAGATTTTTAAACCCCAGATTAAAGAGATAACTCACCCTGTCAACCTGCCATTTCGAGCAATCTGGTGCCCAAGTCTCACGGGGCGCGGCTGGACTGGCAATGCCGCCCGTTTACTCCGAACGGGTGAGGAAAAAGCTGCATGAATGCGAAACCACTCGGCGTAACGGTGCCGGCGACGGGCTCCCGGACATCACCGGACATTCATCCCCGGAGCTTGTCTCAAGCGGATTCCCGTCCACCCTCTCCCGTTGATTGATCCATGATCCGCCATCCAACGCCACTTGATTTCCGTCCATCCGCTCTGCTGCTGGTCCTGGCCGCTTGGCCAGGCGTGGCGTGCGCGGCGGCGGATCATCAGGCGGAGTTCGAGAAGGAGATCCTGCCGATTTTGGAAACTCACTGCTACGAATGCCACGGCGACGGAGAGGATAAGGGCAAGGTCACCTTCGACACGTTCGGCTCCACCCAGGCGCTCATGGAGCAGTCCAGCCTCTGGGTCCACGCGCTGAAAAATGTGCGCGGCGGGATGATGCCGCCACCCAAAAAGGACCGGATGAGCGCGGAGGAATTCTCCAAACTCGAAAGCTGGATCAAGCGCGGCCCGCTCAAGCTGGACCCGCAGAACCCGGATCCCGGCCGCGTCACCCTGCGCCGCCTGAACCGCGTGGAATATCGCAATACCATCCGCGACCTGATGGGCGTGGAGTACCGCGCCGAGGAGGAATTCCCGGCGGATGACACCGGCTACGGCTTCGACACCATCGCCGACGCGCTCACGACCTCGCCGATGTTGTTGGAAAAATACATGCAGGCCGCGGAAACCATCGTCGCCAAGGCAGTTCCGCAGGTGGGCCGCATCACGCCGGAACGCTCGATTTCCGCCAAGCTCTTCGACGGCGGCGGCGATGACCGCTGGCTCTCGCTTTACGACCCCGCGGATCTGACAGGAGAGGTGAAGATCACCAAGCTCGGCACCTATCGGATTTTGTTGGACGCGACCCTGCGCGGATCTTTCGCCTACGATCCGGGGCGTGCGAATTTCACCTGGACGGTCGATGGCAGGGAAGTGGCCAGACAGGAACTCAAATGGCGGGACTCCCAACCGGTGAATCCATCGATCGAAATCAAGTGGGCCGCCGGCACCTATCCGGTCCGGCTGACCCTGGAACCGTTAGTCGGCAAGGACAAGAAACCCGCGGAGATCGCCGACCAGGGTCCGCCAAATGTGGATCTCCAACTGCGCGGCATCACGCTCGTCGGTCCGCTCGAACCGGAATTCGGAACCCGGCCGAAAAACTATCACCGCTTCTTCCCCCGCGACGATGTGCCGCAGGACACCGCCGGGCAGACGGAATACGCCGCCGAGATCATGCGTCGTTTCGCCACCCGCGCGTTCCGCCGCCCGGTCGATGAGGCGACGGTCACGCGCCTCGCCGGATTCGCCATGGCCTCGGCCGCGGCACCAGGTGGCAGCTTCGAGCGCGGCGTGGGCAAGGCCATCACCGCGGTGCTCGCTTCGCCGCGGTTTCTCTTCCGCATGGAGGATGCGCTGGAGGAAAACGATCCCGTCCGGCATCCGCTGCTAGACGAGTTCGCGCTGGCGTCCCGGTTGTCGTATTTCCTGTGGTCCACCATGCCGGACGACACGCTCTATCAACTCGCGGAACGCGGCGAACTCCGGAAAAACCTCCCCGCCCAGATCGACCGCATGCTCAAGGACGAGCGCTCCGACCAGCTCGTCTCCAACTTCGCCGGCCAATGGCTCCAGACCCGCGACGTCGAGAGTGTCACCATCGACGCCCGGATCGTGCAGGCTCGCGACGTCGGTCAGGAAAAGGACCTGCACGAGCGCACCAGGCGCTTCCAACAGATCCGCCAAGCCATCGGCGAGGCCGAGAAAGCCGGAGACCAAGCGAAACAGGATGCCTTAAGAAATGAAATGGAGGAACTCCGCGCGAAATTCCGCCGCAACGGCCGGCGCATCGAGTTCGGCGGCTCGCTGCGCACCGCCATGCGGCGCGAGGCGGAAATGCTCTTCCGCCACGTCCTGCGGGAAGACCGCAGCATTCTGGAGCTGGTGGACACCGACTCCACTTTCCTGAACGAAGAACTCGCCAACCACTACGGCGTGCCCGGCGTACAGGGCCGCGAGATGCGTCTCGTCAAACTCCCGCCCGACAGCCCGCGCGGCGGCCTCATCACCATGGGCACCGTGCTCGCCGTCACCTCCAATCCCACCCGCACCTCGCCGGTGAAGCGCGGGCTCTTCATCCTCGACAACATCCTCGGCACCCCGCCGCCACCGGCCCCACCTAACATTCCGTCGCTCGAGGCCTCCGAGAAAAAGCCCGACGGCGGAAATCTAACCCTCCGCGACGCGCTCGCCCTCCACCGCGAGCAGCCGCTCTGCTCGTCCTGCCACAACCGGATGGATCCGCTCGGCCTTGCACTGGAAAATTTCAACGCCATGGGCTCGTGGCGCGACATGGACCAGGGCCTGCCGCTCGAATCCGCCGCCGGCCAGCTCATCACCGGTGAGAAATTCGCCGATGTGCGCGAGCTCAAGCGCGTGCTCGTCACCGCGCGCCGCCAGGATTTCTATCACTGCATCACCGAGAAGCTCCTCACCTACGCCCTCGGCCGTGGTCCGCAGCCCTGCGACATCACCACCATGGATGCCATCGTGGCCAAGCTCGACCAGACCGACGGGAAAATTTCCAGCCTCATCACCGGGATCATCGAGTCCCCCGCTTTCCAAAAACGTCAACGCACACTGCCATGAATCCATCCGCCACCAGCCGCCGCCGATTTCTCCGCGGCATCGGAGCCTGCCTCGCCCTGCCCGCGTTAGAAGCCTTCACGCCGCGCGCGCTCGCCGCCGCCGCACGCACCGCGGCAGCCACCACCGCAACGGGCGCACCCTTGCGCATGGCTTTCCTGTATTTCCCTAACGGCGCGATCCAGAACCAGTGGGCGCCCACCGGCACCGGCAAGGATTTCCAATTCGGAAACACGCTCACGCCGCTCGAAGCGATGCGCCACCGCGTGCAGGTCGTCTCCGGACTCGATCACGTGAATGCCGAGGCGGGCAACGACGGGGCCGGCGACCACGCCCGCGCCAACGGCACGTTCCTCACCGGAGTCCGCGTGAAAAAAACCGCGGGTAGCGACATTTACGCCGGCGTCTCCATCGACCAGATCGCCGCTCAGGCAGTGGGGCAGAGTACGCGCTTTGCTTCGTTAGAACTCTCCACCGACCCGCACCGCAAGGCGGGCAACTGCGATTCCGGTTACTCCTGCGCTTACGAATCCAACCTCGCGTGGCGCACGCCCACCTCCCCGCTCGCGCCGGAATCCAATCCACGGCTCGTCTTCGAGCGACTCTTCGGTGCCGGTGCCCACGGCGAGCGCGGGGCCAGCCTCGTCCAGCGCCGCGTCCAGCAGCGCTCGATTCTCGACTTCGTCATGGACGATGCAAAGGCCGTGCAAGCCCAGCTCACCCACCGCGACAAGGCGAAGATGGACGAATACCTGACCGGCGTCCGCGAGATCGAGCAGCGCATCGTCGCCGCCGAGGGATTTACGAATATTCCGGATCCCGCGATGCCCACGCCCGATGGCATTCCGGCGGTGCACAGCGAATACATCCGACTGATGTTCCAGATGCTCGCGCTCGCCTTCGAGACCGACTCCACCCGCATTTCCACCCTGCTGCTCGCCCACGACGGCAGTAACAAATCGTTCCCGGAAATCGACATCGCCGAGGGTCACCACGTGCTTTCCCATCACCAGGGCCAGACCGATCTCATTCAGAAAGTCGCGCAAATCGACCGTTTCTACGCCGAGCGTTTTGCGGAATTCCTCGCCCTGCTCGACTCCAAACAAGACGCCGACGGCAACTCGATCCTCCACAACTCCATGATCGTCTACGGCAGCGGCTGCGCGGACGGGAACCGCCACACGCACACCAACCTGCCCGTCGTGGTCGCCGGAAACGGTGGCGGCACCCTCAATCCCGGCCGCCACGTCGAGGCGAACTCCGTGCCGATGTGCAATCTCTACCTGAGCATGCTGGATAAAATGGGCGTGCCTCCGATCGACCGCTTCGGCGACAGCACCGCCCGGTTCTCCCACATCTGAAAACCCACTCCGGACGGCGCTGGGAGCGCATCATCGCTACGATTCCGACTCAACCGCCGAACACGACTCCCGCAGCCACGCGGCGTATTCCTCCGCCCCGATCTCCCCGGCGGCAAGCGCGAGGGTCTGGAGCACGGCTTCCTCCTCGGGGGGATGAAACGACCACCCGTTGAGTTCCAAAAACATGGCTGCGGCCATCAGTCCGGAGCGCTTGTTCCCATCGAGAAAGGGATGGTTCCTCACAATCCCGTAAGCGTAGCTGGCCGCTAGATCGAAGGGTCCCGGGCTTTCATAGTTGAGCAACTGGAGCGGTCGGTTCAGCGCGGATTCCAGCAACCCCTCGTCGCGAATGCCGTCCAAGCCGCCGAAACGGGCGATCAACGCGCTGTGGAAGCTGAGGCAATCGGTTTTTTCGATCCAGACCGGCTCCTTCATTTCGCCAACTCCCGGAAGGCGTTCCTGTATCGGCTCATCAAACTCTCGGCCACCATCATTTTCTCGTCGAACCCCGGCTTCTCCGGCGTCATGCGCAACGAGCACTCGGGGGCCTCGGTGAGAAAAATCGTGTCTCCCTCGCCGACCTTCAACGCTTGGAGCGCTTCCTTGGGCAGGACGATTCCGAGCGAGTTCCCGATCTTGCGGACTTTGGTTTCAATGGCCATGGGATAACCATTGTTATTACATCGGAAAATGTCAAGACACCGGTCGCCGGGTGGAAAAAGTGGCGCGCGTCCGTCTCACTCTGCGTTCCGGATCGCTTCGAGCAGCTCCGCGCGCAGCGGCCAGAAACCCAGCCCGGGATCAAGGCCGTTCGCCATCAGGGCGAAGGTGAACTCGCGGCCGTCGTTCATGCGGAGGAAGCCGGTGTCCGTCTTGACGCCAGACATCGAGCCGAGCTTGGCCCGGGCGTGACCGTCGAGCGAGGCGTTGAGGCTTTGGAAAAAGCGCTCGCCATGCGGTCCGTGGCGGGCGGCGAAGTTGACGCGCGCCAGGTCGAGCGGCCGGATCATGTTGGCGCGGGCCAGGCCGCTGCCATCGATGAGCCGCAGCCCCTCGAAAGTCACCCCGGCTTTTTCCCAATGCTGGCGGACGGCGGTGGCGGGATCGGTTTGCGAGACGATACCCAGTGTTAGGAAAAGGCACTGGGTTTCGAGGTTGTTGCTGACCTTGTGAAGGTGATCGATGATTTCCGGAAGCGCTACGGAACGGTGGCTGGCCAGGACAACCGCCTCGCCCTTGCGCGAGACGGGTTTCCCGGAAAATTTCACCCCGCCGCGGACGAGAGCGGCGCGGAGCACCTCCACGGCAAGCGCCGGTGGATCGGGAATCGCACCGCCTACGGTGAACTCGTCACCCTGCGGCACGGTTCCCGCCAAGGAGATGACGCGCCCGAACGGAACGGAGTAAAGGGTCACGCCATCGCCGCTGCCGGGCGGGCCGGTGGTGACCTCGTTGACCCAGCGGGTGCCTGCGGCGACCGGACCGCCTTGGAGGAACTTCGCCGGATCCCCCGGTTTTTCGCCGGGCTGTAAACTCACCGTCAACCGGTTGTGCCCGATGTTGAGGCCGAACGCCCCGGCACCATAGGCATTGCCGATGTCGCCCCAGTTCCAGTGGTCGTTGACCGGCGGTTGCGCGAAAACCGTAGCGTCCGCCACCAAGTCGCCGCTCACCTCCTTCAGCCCGCCCTGGATTGCGGCAGCCGCGAGTGCTTCCAGATCGGCGTTTTCCAGCGTGGGATCGCCGCCGCCCACGAGAGCGAGGTTTCCGTCCGAACGGTCGATCAACCGGGTTTCGAAGCGGAATTCCGGACCCAGAATCCCGAACGCGGCTCCGGTCGTCAGGATTTTCAACGCGGACGCCGGGCACAGCGCCGTTTCCCCGAGCGCGGAGGAGAAAACGATGCGGCCTTCCTCGTCCAGCAGCACCAGCGCCGTCAGCGCGGAACGTATTTCCGGCTTGCTCGCCCATCTCAGGAACTCCTTCTCGAAAGCTGAAACCGCGGGTGCGGTCTCGGGCGGAACCACCGGCATGGAATCCACCGCGATGCCTTCAGGCAGGGCCGGGGACTCCGGGAGCGCGGTTTCGTATTTCCAGAAAATCCAGCCTGCCGCCATCCAGCCGGAAAGCAGCAGGAGCAACATGGGGAATCGCCTAATCACCGCGTCACCAAACCCAAACCGGAGCCAAAGCGCCATCAGAAACCATCTTCAGGAAGACGCTGGATGACATCGGCCCCCAGGCAGAATACATCGCGCTTGCTGGCGACCCGCCCCGCCCGCTACAAAAACCCGTGGCCGGGAAAAACATCGTCTATTTCGATTTGGAAACGCAGCGCAGCTTCGGTGATGTCGGGGGCTCCCTGCACAAGGACAAGATGCAGGTGTCCGTGGCGGTCACCTACAGCACCGCCCGCGGCACCTACGAGATTTACGCGGAAAACGAGATGGAAAAACTCGGCGAAGAGCTCGTCCGCGCGGATCTCGTCGTCGGCTGGAATCACATGCAGTTCGATTACCCGGTCCTCCAACCCTATGTTTTCCACACGCTCGTCGAGCAGACGATCAACCTCGACATGATGCTCGAGCTCGAAAAAATCGTCGGTTTCCGCCTCAAACTCGACTCCGTGGCCTCCGCCACCCTCGGCACCGGCAAGACCGCCGACGGCCTCGACGCGCTGCGCTGGTGGCAGGATCACAAAAAATCCGGCGAGTTCGAACCGCTCCGCAAAATCGCCGAATACTGCGCCTACGATGTGAAGGTCACCAAGTGCGTCCACGAATACGCCATGGAACACGGCCTGCTCAAATATGACGACAAGAGCGGCCGGATCGCGGAAGTCGCCGTGAGCTGGTGATCCGCTCAATCCAGATGCCGGCGCAGGGCTTCACAAAGCGTGTCAATTTCCTCCGCAGACAAAGGCACCCGGAACGGATGTTGCCCCGTCTGGCAGGCCTCGATCTGCCGGAGCAGGCGGCTCACGTCTTCCTTTCCGTCATACTCCGCCACCGGGGTGGAACGCAGTTTTTCGAGAAACCGTGGAATGACGCACGCGAGGATGGCGAGATGCTTCACGTCATTTCCTGCCTCACCTCCGGGCCGGGTGTTGGCCGCGTGCAGCTTGCAGATGAAAAGCGAGCAGGGGTCGAGCAGGGTCAAATCAGCCGACGGACTGAGCGGCGTGCCCACGGGAGCGTCGTCAATGCCGGAGTCGAGACCGGGCAACCGCTCAAGAACCTCGACGGAGGTTTTGTAGCTCCTCCAGAAAATGGATGCCGCGAACACCCGGCCCATGTGAGGCGCGTTCTTGCGCGTGGCAGCGACTACCTCGCCAAGTTTCGCACCGTCGAGTTGCATGAGTTTGGTCAGCGCCAGGCAGGTGATTTTCTGCCCGCGCAAATCAATATCCTTGCTGAAGATAGGGAGATCGAAATGGAGGCGTTCGGATCCTTCGAGGAACAACTCCGCCCAAGCTGAAACAGAAAGGCCGCCTACCAACACGCTTTGATCCTCACTCTCAGTCAATGACTTGAGAAAAGGCCTGTAATCTTCGAGGCAGAATGGACGGTCAGGACTGGGTTGCATGTCACCAAGGAAGTCGCACCGGTTTGAAGGGAAATCTCCGAGGCCCCTTGGCTGCAACCCGGATCGTCACGTTGGGCGCCGGGGTATTCCGCAGATGTTCGAGCCACTCGTGCGCTTCGCGGGATTTCCCGAACGCCACCCGGTCCTTCGCCTCCTGGCGCTTGAACTCCGTCATCGCCGGATTGTCCCAAACTTCCGCCAGGGAAGGGTCCGGTTTGAAGGGTTGGGAATCTGAATTCATGGCCTTGCGGGATGAAGGGATCATCGCTTCACAAGCGAAAATTGGCGAGGAGGAAATCCTACGTAGCCGCAACAGCCGGACCGCGAGCCTCCGGGCTCGCCTGCGAAAGAATCGCCAAAGGTCACGAGGCCGCCGCCGCTTCGCTTTGACCGCCCTTTCTCAAGAACGAGTTGGAAACTCGCGGTCCCGGCAGATCAATCCTCCGCCGACTTCGGATCCAATGCGTCGCGCAAGCGAACCGCTCTCAAGTTTCCGACAGCTTTCACCTTTGCCCTTGCATCTCCCAGTCTCGCTCGCCCGTGAGGGGGGAGAGACGAAGGGAAGGAATCTTGGCGAATGGCGCTTGGCGGGGAAAGCGGCCAACCAGTAGCATCCCGCGAGCCTGCGAAAGCGCTGCCCCTGTGCTGGAAAACCCCTTCCTCTTCCACTCCTCTCCCCAGATTTTTATGCCACCCCAGTCCGAAAGAATCGAAACCAAACGCCACAAGGGACAAAGCTGGAGCCATGTCCGAAAGAAGTGGCTGCTGGAGACGCCAGAGGAAGCCGTCCGGCAGGAATACCTCTGCATTCTGGTCAACGACTACGGCTACTCGCTTGAGCAAATCGACGAGGAGGTCACCTTGCCCGGCGAACGTGGCAATAAAAGCGCCCGGGCTGATTTCGTGATCTGGAGGACGTTACAGGACAGGAAGGATGGCGACACGGCCTTGATCGTCGTGGAGTGCAAGGCCGACAACGTCGCCGTCGATCAAAAGACCTATCAGCAAGGGGCGAACTACGCGAACAACGAGCGCGTGAAGTTTTTCGTCGCCCCCAACCGACGCAGCACGAAATGTTTCAAGGTCGATCTTCAGAAGCGGGCTCCGAACTACTCGGAAGTGAAAGACATCCCCCACGCGGATGCTAGCGACAAGGAAATCAAGGAACTGCTTTCCCACCTGAAGCCCTTCGAGGGCAAGGAATTCGCGGATCTGCTCCACCAATGTCACAACATCATCCGCAACAACGAGCACCTCGACCCGGCGGCGGCTTTCGATGAGATCGCCAAGATCCTCTTCATAAAGGTCTGGGTGGAGCGGCGGATGAAGGAGAGGAAAGAGCGGAAGAATCTCTTCACTGTGGAATTCCTCAAAACCCAGATGGCCAAGAATCCTATCGAGGCACTTTTCAAAGAAACCAAGGATGCCTACCGGGCGGACAAGATTTTTGAGGAAGATGACATTGCAAATTTTCGTATCCCGTTACCACCCCTATCCATTCAAAAGCAACTCGTCGCCGAAGTCGCCGCCGCCCGCGAACACATCGCCGCCGAACGTGCCGCCGCCGCCACGCTGGCCGCAGACACCGCGCGGGAAGTGGAACAAATGATTCTGGGACAACTCAAAGTGCCTGTTTAACCTTCAACAACATCGACCCATGGACCCCACCCATTTCCAACTCGACCGCGCCCCGATCATCGAGGCGGTGCTGGATATCGATTGCGATTTGCCGCCGACACTGAATTGGAACGATTTGAAAATTACCGCCCGGGAAGCTTTCCGCGAGGCATACCCCAAAGCCCGGCAACAGTTTGTGCAAAACCATGTGGTGACCGCGGGTGAGCAAGGCGTACCTGCTTTTGAATTCAACGAAGGCCTCGGCGCGCTCCAGTTCCTCACCGAAGACGAGAAACAACTCGTGCAGTTCCGCGCGAATGGTTTCTCGTTCAACCGGCTGGCTCCCTACACCACGCTGGATGACTATCTGGGAGAAATCCAAAGCGCTTGGGAGAAATTCCGCGAACTGGCAGGACCGGTGATGGTGCGCAAGATCGGCTTGCGGATGATCAATCGGATCTTTTTGCCGATGGAAGGAGGACATTTTAAGATTTCCGACTACCTCACCACTTCGCCCCGCCTACCTGACACTGGAATGAAGCTGGGAATCGTCGGCTTTCTTGACCAGCAGGTGGTGGCAGATGAGGAAACCGGCAACCTGGCGAACATCGTGAAAACCTCCCAACTGCCGGAAGAGGACAGATTGCCGGTGATTCTGGACATCGACGCGTATTTCCTCTGCCAGATGCCACCACCCGAATGGAGCGAACTGCTGCCGCGGATCGAATCATTAAGAAACTTGAAAAACCGCATTTTCCACCACACTTTGACGCCGCAATGCCTGAACCTGTTCTCTCACTTGGACTGATGGTAGCCGGATATGCCTCTCTCACAGCGCTGTCACGGCAGGGTTCCGCCGTGTCGCGGGAGGCCGCTGCCGTCCGTCACAACGCCACCACCGTGGTGGAGCGGACGGAACAATCGGTGGCCCTCTTCGGCCCCAAGGCAGTGGCGCTTTCGGAACTTGCCCAACTGGCGGCAGAGTGTGGCGAGGAAGACTGGGATGGCTACGGCGCGATCGCTCTAGATCTTCGCGCGTTGCATCTTGCTCAAGAGATTATCCGGTCCCTACCGGACGATATTGAAATGCCGTCATTTTCCATCGAACCGGACGGATGTGTCTCCATGGACTGGATGCCGTCACGCGGACGGACATTCACGCTGAGCGCCGGCAAATCCGACCGCCTGCCCTACGCCTGGATCGATGGCACTGACCGTGGACACGCGGTGGCAAAGTTTATGGGAGGCCAACTCCCTCCGCGCATTGTTCAGGAAATCAAACGCATCTCCGGCCATGACACTTCCCTCCGGGCTGCCTGAGGAGGTCGCGGATGCGGAGGATGTGGCGAGATTCCTCACCTCGTCCGGACATTCCAACGCATCGGCGGTAAGACCCGCTGCATTCATGCCGAATCCGAGGAATGGAGAAACCTCGGTGTTTCGGCATGGCGCTGAACCTTTAGCGGACTTGATAGCCATCGGAGTAAGGGAAGTGGGAGGAGCCAGACCGGTGCATGGAGCGGCGATCATCGGGGCCGGAGTAATCCGCAAAACTTTATTAGAACTCCGGGCCGGAGAGCCGCCCCCGCTCCATGCCGACATCATCCGCTGGCCTTGGAAACGTGACGATCCGGAATTCGGAAAGGCTGAACAGAAGATGATCGCCGCGCAGTTGGCTCAAGAAGCAGGTACCCCGATCAGGTTTTGAATGATCTAATCCTTCGCCGACTTCGGATCCAGCGCGTCGCGCAGCCCATCACCGAGGAAGTTCAGGGAGAAGAGGGTGGTGGCGAAGAAGAGGGTGGGGAAAAAGAGCAGCCAGGGATTGGAGAGCATGCGGTTCGCGCCCTCGTCGATGAGGATGCCCCAGGAGCTGTAGGGCGGTTTCACACCGAGGCCGAGGAAGGAGAGTGTGGCTTCCAACAGCATGACGCCGGGGATGGTGAGCGTGGTGTAGACGATGATGGGGCCGAGCGTGTTCGGCAGGATGTGGCGGAACAGGATGCGGAAATGACCAAGGCCCGAGCGAGCGCGCGGCTTCGACGAAATCCTGCTTGGCGACGCTCTGGACCTGCGCGCGGACGATGCGGGAAACGGTGAGCCAGGAGAGCGTGCCGATGGCGATGAACAAAGGCACCAGCGTGGTGATGGGCTCGACCCAGGCGGTGGTTTTGTTGATGGCCGCGCTGTCGCTGCCGGCCGGATTGAGCCAGCCGACGACGAGGGTGGTGAGCTCGGTGGTGAGGGGTTCGAGGGTTTTTCCCAGGAGGATCACGACGATGAGGAACGGCAGGGCGTAGAGGATATCGACGATGCGCATCATGAGCGCGTCGGTCTTTCCTCCGGCGTATCCGGAGAGAGCGCCCCAACAGACGCCGATGGTCACGGAGACGAGCGTGGTGATGAGACCGACGGCGATGGAAATGCGCCCACCGGATAGAACCCGCGAGAGGATGTCGCGACCGAGGTGGTCGGTGCCGAACCAATGGGCGGCGGACGGGCCGAGGTTTTTGTCGGGGAGGTTCTGGAGATCCGGATCCTGGATCAGCCCGGGGATGGCCGGCAGGATGAGGCAGACGGCGATGATGAGGAACAGCGCGACCACACTGACCATCGCCGCGCGGTTGCGGGCGAGCCGGTGGGCGGCGTCTTGCCAGAGGGAACTGCCGGGATCGAGGGTGACGTCGGACATGAAGGAGGTGTCAATTGTTGGCGCGGAGCCGTGGATTGAGCCAGAGGCCGAGGAGGTCGGTGAGGAAGTTGGCGATGATGATGAGGGTGCCGTAAAGCATGACGATGCCGAGGATGACCGGAGCATCGCCGACCTCGATGGCCTTGATGAAATGCAGGCCGAGGCCGGGCATGGCGAAGATGCTCTCGATGACGACGGAGCCGGAAATGATCGCCGCGAAGGCGGGGCCGATGAAGGCGACGGCCGGGATGATGCCGCCGCGCAGGCTGTGGCGGACGAGCATCCGGAAACTACCCACGCCCTTGGCCTTGGCGGTGCGGATGTAGTCCTGGCTGAGGATTTCCAACATTCCTGCGCGGGTGAGGCGGGAAAGGTAGGCGGCGGTGGCCAGCCCGAGGGTCACGGCGGGCAGGATCCATGACGTAGGGCTCGGTGGGATCCCAACCCATCGCCGGCAGCAGGTTCATCCGGCGGCCGAACTGGTCGGCTAACAACGGCCCGATGACGAAGGCGGGGATGCAGATGCCGATCATCGCCACGGCCATGGCGGAGTAATCGAGCAGCGTGTTTTTCTTCCACGCGGCGATGACTCCGAGCGGGATGCCGATGCAGATGGCGATGGCCATGGCGGCGAGTCCCAGCCTAACCGAGACGGGAAACGCCTGGGAAATGATTTCCGTCACCTCGCGGCCTTCGAGCCGCAGACTGAGGCCGGGGTCGCCTTGGGAGAGGTTTTTCAACTGGCGGAAATACTGGACCTGCACCGGTTGATCGAGACCGTAGTAGGCTTCGATTTTTTCCCGGATGTGCTCGGGAATCGCCTTTTCGGCGGATTTGAAAGGGCCGCCGGGGAGCGCCTTGATCAGGAAAAACGTGACCGTGAAGAGCACGAAGAGCACGAGGATCCCCTGGAAAAAGCGTTGGGCGAGATTGACGAACATGGATCAGATGGAATTTCAGTGTTCGAGGCGGATGGCTTCCCACGCGTGGTTGTCGAGCAGCAGCGGATGCCAGCCTTTCACCTCGGGCCGTAGCAGATAGTTGCGGGTGTAGTGGGAAATCGGCAGGATCGGCAGCGCGTCCATCAGGATGGCTTCGGCCTGCCGGAACAAGGCAAAGCGCTCGGCGGGGTCGGATTTCAACGCAGCCTCGCGGAGCAGCGCCTCGTAGCGCGGGTCGCTCCAACCGGTATTGTTGTTGCCGTTTCCGGCGGTCCACATGTTGAGGAAGGTGGTGGGATCGAGGTAGTCGCCGATCCAACCGGCGGAGGCCATGTCGAAATTCAGCGATTGCTGCGCGCTGACGTAAGAGCCCCAATCGCGGTTCTGGATGTTGACGCGGATGTTGAGGTGTTGTTTCCACATCGCCTGGATCGCCTCGGCACCGGCGCGGGCGGAGGGGCGGGCAATCATCAGCGAGAAAACTGGAAAACCGTCGCCATTCGGGAATCCGGCCTCGGCGAGCAGGGCGCGGGCTTTTTCCGGGTTGAAGGACAGTTTCGGCTCGGGCACGTAGGCGCCCATTTTCGGGGTCAACGAGACGGTGGGGAAAAATCCCTCCATGATGTGCTCGCAGATTTGCTGGCGGTCCATGGTGAGCGAGAGCGCCTGCCGCACCCGCGGATCGGATAGGGCGGGGCGGGTGGTGTTCAGCCGGATGAAGGTGGTGCCGACGTAGGGTTCCTGGCGGAGGTATTGTGCGTCGTTTTCCTTCACGGTGCGGATCAGGTCGGACGGGAGCTGATAGGTGGTGTGGAGCTGACCGGAGAGGAACGCGCGGGTCTCGGTGTAGGGGTTCTCGATCGGGAAAAAGCGGATGCCGTTCAGCCCGACGGAGGCGGCATTCCAATAGAAGGGATTGCGCGTGACCTCGATGAAGTCGTGGAACCGCCATTTCTTGATTTTAAAGGGTCCGTTGCCGACCAGGTGATCCAGCGTGCTCCATTTCGTGAAACGGTCGGTCATTTTTCCATGCTGGAGCACCACGTGGCGAGGCACCGGGAACCACGTGTAGTGGCGGGTGAGCGATGGCAGATAGGGCACGGGTTCGCGCAGTTTCACCCGCAGCGTGAAGTCGTCCACCGCCGTCACGCCGACCTGGGAGAAATCGGTGATTTTCCCTTTGTTATAGTCCTCCGCATTCACGATGAAATAGAGCATTTCGGCATACGGCCCGGCGAAATCCGGGTGCAGCAGCCGGTTGTAGGCGAACACGAAATCATGCGCAGTCACCGGCGCGCCATCCGACCATTTCCCCTCCGGCTGGAGGTTGAAGGTCCACTCGGTCATCTCGGCGTTGTGCGTCCAGGAAGCCGCCGCGCCGGGCGGGGCGGCGTCGTCCTGCGACGGATGATCCGCGACCAGGCCCTCGAACAGGGAGGTGATGATCTTGCTCTCGATCACCCCGGTGACCAGCTGGTGGTCAAGCGCCTTGGGTTCCGCGGAATTTCCGACCAGCAGGATGCCCTCCCGGTTCGCCTTCTCGACCTGGGTTTCCTTCTGACAGGAGGCGAGCAGCAAACAGACAGGGGCTGAGATCAACAGCAAACAACGGAACATCACGGCGCGGAGAATGACGGACTCGACGCGCAATGCAGGCCAATTTTTGGGAAATCGACTGCTTATCGAGAGGAATTGCCTTAATCGGAACATTCTCGAGGACTTGCTCATTAAACGGCGTAATGCCCACCTCACGCCCGCTCAGGACTTGCAACCTCCCGCTCCGCGTCTAAATACTCGGGCGACAATCCTGTGAAAAGTTACTTCCTCCGCCGCCTGTTGCTGATTCCGCCGACTTTGATCGGGATCACGCTGCTGGTGTTCACGATCACCCGGTTTGTCCCCGGCGGCCCGATCGACCGGATGCTCCAGCAAGCGGCGGAAGGCGGAAAGGGCAAGGGCGCCTCCGCCAGCTCCAAGGGCGGGCTCAGCGACGAACAACTGGAGGAACTCGAGGAAGACTACGGCCTCGATAAGAACACGCTCACCGCTTACGGCCAGTGGCTCGGGATTTTCCCGCGGGAAGTCCAGATTTCGAAGGGCGAGTTCGACATCCAGTCGGACGAAACGATCGGCGGCTCGATCGACGGAAAAACCACCGCCCTGCTCGTCTTGAAAGGCGACGGACGGCTCGTCCACGTCAAGCGGGAGAATGGCAAAGTCGTCTCCGCCGTTTTTTCGGAAACCGGCAAGCCCGTCGCGGATGAAAACTGGAGAATCCGCTACGAAACCGAGGCGGACCGCCAGGAGCGCTATCTCCGCCGGAACTCCGGCACCACCGAAAAACCCGCCTACCGCGACCGGGTCGTCGTGTTCAAATCCAGCTTCTCCGGCATGCTCCAGGGCAACCTCGGCCGGTCGATGGTCTATGGTGATCCCGTCGTGGAAATGATCGCCAGCCGCATGCCCATCGCCGTCTATTTCGGGCTTCTCACCGCTCTCATCACTTACGCCGTCTGTCTGCCGCTGGGGGTATTGAAAGCGCTGAAACACCGGACTTTCATCGATTCCGCCAGCTCGGTGCTCATCTTCCTCGGCTACTCGATCCCCGGCTTCGCGCTGGGTGCCATCCTGCTCGTCCACCTCGGAGCGCGGGCGAATCTCTTCCCGCTCTTCGGCCTGACCAGCGCGGACTTCGGCGAAATGAACCGCTGGGACCAGATCAAGGACCTCGCCCACCACACCGTGCTGCCGCTCACCTGTTATATCGTCGGCGGCTTCGCGATGCTCACGATGCTGGTGAAGAACAATCTGATGGACAATCTCGCCGCCGACTACGTGCGCACCGCCGTCGCGAAAGGCGCCAGTTTCCGCGGCGCGGTCTTCGGTCATGCGTTCCGGAATTCGATGATCCCCGTCGCCACGAGCCTCGGCGGGCTGATCACCATTTTCGTGAGCGGATCGATGCTGATCGAGCGCGTTTTCGACATCCAGGGCTTCGGGCTGCTGCAATTCCAGTCGGTCGTCGAGCGCGACGTGCCTGTCATCATGGGGACCCTCACCATCGCGGCGCTGCTCACGCTGGTGGGCAATGTCATTTCGGATCTCACCGTCGCGCTGGTCGATCCGCGCATCAAATTCGAGTAACATGAGGCGGATCACCGGCGCTTTTCTAACCCTCCTCGGCGTCCTCGCGGTCGTCGGAGAGCTCAAGGGCATCGCCTTCCCCACCGCCCGCTGGTTTTTCGAAACGAGTCGTCAAGTCCCATGGTTGAAATCCGGCGAATTCCCGTGGTTCGGCTGGCTGTCGTCCAGCCTGATCATCCTCGCAGGACTGACGGTGATCGTCCGCTCGTTCACAGGCGGACCGCCGAATCCGGTGACGGTTAGGCGCGTCCGGCGCTTCCGCGAAATCAAGCGCGGCTACTACTCGCTGCTCATTTTGCTAGGGCTTTTCGGCCTCGCCGCGCTCGACCAGGTAGTCGTCGGAAAGCGCGCGCTCGCCGTCGAGCAGGACGGTAAATGGCGTTTCCCGGCGTTTCTCCCCGGCGATTTCAAAAACAAGGACTTCGGCATCGAAGGTCCGCGCGCAGAAGCTCCCGCGAACTACCGGGATCTGAAGCGCGATTTCAAAGCCGCCGGCAAGGGCAGCGTCATCATGCCACTGGTCCCCTATGATCCCACCGGCGACACGCTTGCGCCGCGCTCGCGGTCGATGGAAAAGCGTGGCCGGACCTATCATGAAGGCCGTGGAGCCAAGCCCTACTTCGGTCTCGCTGCGAAATACTACGACATCGACGACGCCCGCATGCACCTCCGCTACACCCTGCGACGCGGCTTGATCAGTGGTCCGGTCGATGGCTGGGACGAGACCGGCACGCCCCGTCTACAGCGCGGAATACCACGAAGGCGAACTCACCTCGGAAAAATACACCGGCCCCGGTGAAAAAGAGGATTTCCTGTCCAAAAAATCCAGCGACATCCGCGCGGTGAAGTACCACCCGGCCCCACCGCTGCCCGAGACCGGCAACTGGTTAGGCACCACATCCCAAGGCTACGACCTCGTCGCCTACCTCTACGGCGGCCTTCAGGTGAACCTCAAGGCGGCGCTGATTTTTCTGCCTGTCGTCTATCTGGTAGGCATCACCATCGGCATGCTCATGGGTTATTTCGGCGGCTGGTTTGACATCGTTGCCGACAGGCTCATCGAAATCTTTTCCAACATTCCGTTCCTGTTCGTCATCATCATCCTCTCCAGCATGGTGCCGGAAAAATACAAGGGGCTCGGCATCATCCTCGCCATCCTGATCGTCTTCGGCTGGATGGGCATCGCCTCGCTGATGCGCACCGCCGCCTACCGCGACAAGGCGCGCGACTACATCGCCGCCGCCCGCGTGCTCGGCGCGGGCACGCCGCGGATTGTTTTCAACCACCTGCTGCCTAACACCATCGCCATCATCGTGACGCTGGTCCCGTTCTCGATGTCCGGACTGATCTTCTCGCTCACCGCGCTCGACTACCTCGGGTTCGGCTTGCCGCCGGAATACGCGTCTTGGGGCCGCCTGCTCAACGACGGCCTCGCCAATCTATCCGCTCCGTGGCTGGTCACCTCCACCTTCGTCAGCCTGGTCGGGCTTCTGGTCCTCATCACCTTCGTCGGCGAGGCCGTGCGCGAGGCGTTGGATCCTAAAAAATTCACCTACTACCGCTGATGCGTCGTTTCTACCAACTCGTGATTCTCATCGCCTGCCTCGGCCTGTCCGCCGGCTGCCGACGTGAGACGACCGAGGTGAAACGCAGTTTCGGCTTCGACGAGTTCGTCCCGGTTTACAACCGCCACATTCAGAGCTGGCTCGTCGGCCAGGAAAAAGCCGCGCAGGAAGCCATCGCAAAAAACACCGCCGCTCTCGCCAACGCGGAGGGCGATACGAAGGCGACGTTGGAAATCCATGCCGCGTCCCTCCAGCGGGAGCTGGCGAAATGGCAGTTCCGCCTGTCGCTCGGCGATTATATCCAGTTCAAAACCCCCGGGGATGTTCCTACCGACCTGGTCTGGCAGAATGGCCTGGACCAACCGGAAATCGGCGATCCTGCCGCAAAAAAAGGCGGCGTGCTGCGACGGCATTTCCCCGGACTCGATTTCCCGCCCACCATCCGCCCCTTCGGCCCGAACTCGAATAACAGCTTCCGCGGCGACCTCTACGACAACATCGAGCTGCCACTCGTCGTCCTCCATCCCGCCACGATGAAGGAGATCCCCGGCGTCGCCAGCGAGTGGGCGATCACCGCCGACGGGCGCACCGTTTTCATGAAGATCGACCCCGAGGCGACTTACTCCGACGGCGTCCCGGTGAAATCCCACGATTTCCTCATCAGTCTTTATATCAAGGTTTCCGACAACGTCGTGAATCCCTATACCAAACAGTTTTTCCGCGAGACCTACGCCCGCATGGCCACCTACGGAGATGACATGTTCGCCGTCACCTTGCCCGAAGCGCAGATCTACGCCGCCGCCGCCGCAGGAGCGATTCCGCCCGCCCATCCCGGATTCTACGCCAATTACGGACCCGATTACGCCGAGCGCTATCAATGGCTCTTCCCGCCCACGACCGGCGCTTACGAAGTCCGCCCCGGAGATCTTGTCAAAGGCGTTTCCATCACCCAGAGCCGCGTCAAAAACTGGTGGGCCAAGGACCGGAAATATTTCAAACACCGCTTCAACGTCGACAAAATGGTCACGGTGTTAGTCCGCGATGAATCGAAAGCCTTCGAGCTGTTCCGCTCCGCCGAGTTCGACACCTTCCTGCTCACCCGACCGGAGCTGTGGTATGAGAAATCCGAAATCCCGCCCGTGTATGACGGCTACATCGACCGCGTCACGTTCTACAACCGCTATCCGAAAATCCCGCGCGGCCTCTATCTGAACGTCACCCGCCCGCCGCTCGACGACCGCAACGTCCGCATCGGCATCCAGCATGCGATCCACTGGCAGAAAGTCATCGACGTCCTTTTCCGTGGTGATTTCTCCCGTTTGAACGCGTTCAACGAAGGCTTTGGCATCTTCAGTGATCCATCGATCCGCGCGCGGCCCTACTCCATCGAACTGGCAAGAACCGCCTTCCGCGAAGCCGGTTTCACCCGGGAAGGCGCGGACGGGATTCTTGCCAAGCCGGACGGCACACGCCTATCCGTCGCCGTTTCCTATCCTTCGAATCCGATCAGCGACCGCATCTTCGCCATTCTCCGCGAGGAGGCGAAAGCTGCCGGCTTCGAACTCCGGCTCGATGGCCTCGAAAGCACGGTTTATTACAAGAAGATCATGCAGAAGCAGCATGAAATGCAGTTCTCCGGTTGGAACACCAATCCACCAACGCCGGATTTCTATCAATTTCTCCATTCGTCCGCCGCCTTCGACGACAAGGGTAATCCCAAGCCGCAGACGAACAACTTCTTCCTCTGGAGCCGCCCCGACACCGACATCCTCGTCGACAAGGCCCGCAACGCGCGGACGGAAGAGGAACTTCGCGAGGCCTCGTGGAAGCTCCAACACATCATGCACGACGAGGCGATGTTCGTCCCCGGATACGTCTCCGAATTCCAACGCGTCGGCTATTGGCGCTGGGTGAAATGGCCGGACTCGGAACTCACCCGCTTCAGTCCCGCGATGGTGTATGAACCACACGAAGGTTTCGCCTACTGGATCGACCAAGACGTGTTGGAGGAAACCATGGAAGCCCGCCGCAGCGGCAAAACCTTCCCGGAGGTCAACCGCGTCATCGACATCTATCGGGAAACCCCTCCGGAAATTCCCAGCCCCGAGCCCCCTGCTATCAGCGAATGAGCGACAAGTCCGTCAACATCCTTGAAGTCGACAAGCTCATCGTCTCCTTCGAAACCGAGCGCGGGCTCTTGCGCGCCGTCGACCAGGTGTCGTTCAATGTCCCGGAAGGCAAAACCGTCGGCATCGTCGGTGAATCCGGCTGCGGCAAAAGCGTCACCGCCATGTCCATCGTCGGCCTACTCCCGCAGCCCTCCGGCAAGATCCTCGGCGGGAACATCCACTTCCAACATCACGACCTGATCCACGCCCCCGAGCGCACCATGCGCAAAATCCGCGGCGGCGAGATCGGCGTGATTTTCCAGGAACCGATGACCGCCCTCAACCCGGTCCATCGCATCGGGCGGCAACTCTGCGAAGTCTTCCGCCTGCACACCCGTTTTTCGAAAAAGGAAGCGTGGGACGCCTCCGTGGAAATGCTCCGCGAGGTGCGCATCCCCGCTCCGGAAAAACGGATGATGGACTACCCGCACCAACTTTCCGGCGGCATGCGCCAGCGCGTCGTCATCGCCATGGCCCTCGCCTGCAAGCCGTCCCTGCTCATCGCGGACGAGCCGACCACCGCGCTCGATGTCACCGTGCAGGCGCAGATCCTTGATCTGCTAGGACGCTTCCAGGCGGAGCGTAACATGTCCACCATCCTCATCACCCACGATCTCGGAGTGATTGCCGAAACGTGTGATGAAGTCGTCGTGATGTATGCCGGCCGCGTGTGCGAGCAGGCTTCCTGCGAGGAACTTTTCGCCAACCCGCTGCACGCTTACACCAAGGGCCTGCTGCGCTCCATCCCAACACTCGAGACTCCTTCCAAATCCGTTCTCAACACCATCCCCGGAATGGTCGCCGGCCTTGGCGACCAGGCGCACGGCTGCCGTTTCTGCCAGCGCATGGGCCGCATCGACCGCGGCACCCGCGAGCGGCCGAAGTTCGAGGAAGTCTCGCCGGGGCATTGGGTGGAGACGTGCCCGGAGTGCACTTCGAACATCGAACATTGAACGTCCAACATCGAACATCGAATGAAAGAGGAAGAAAAACCGAAGTATGATTTGGAAGAGCGCCTGTTGGATTTCGGGGCTGCGATCATTACACTTACCCGGAAGCTGAATGGCGACTATGCCGAGAGGCATGTTGGGAATCAGTTGCTTCGCTCCGGGACCGCGCCATTGTCGCATCACGGCGAGGCCCAGGCTGCCGAATCGACAGCCGATTTCATCCACAAGATGCGGATCGCTTTAAAAGAACTCCGCGAATCCGAGCGTTGGCTAAAACTCATCGCCCGGGCCAAACTAATCCCAGCCAACTCCGAACTTCCCCATCTCCTCAGCGAAACCGATCAACTCATCCGCATCTTCGTCACCAGCATTTCCACCGCCGAAAAACGCCGCAAGTAACTCTTCCTTCTCTTCCCTTCGACGTTCGATGTTCGACGTTCGATGTTCGACGTTCCCTCCCATGCCACCTCTTCTATCAGCCAAAGATCTCCGCGTCCACTTCCCCGTGCGCGGCGGCGTCCTGCTGCGCCAGACCGGAGCGGTGCGCGCAGTAGACGGCGTTTCCTTGGACATCGCGCCGGGTGAGACTCTTGGTCTGGTCGGCGAGTCCGGCTGCGGAAAGTCCACGCTCGGAAAAGCCATCGTCCGGTTGCTCAAGCCAACGTCCGGCAGCATTCAATTCGAACAAACCGATATCACCCGCGCCAGCCAGCGCGCCCTGCGCCCGCTGCGCCGGGATTTCCAGATGATCTTCCAGGATCCCGCCGAGTCGCTCGACCCGCGGATGAGCGTGCGCTCGATCATCGAGGAGCCATTCATCATCCACAAACAGGGAAACCGCGCGGAG
Organism: uncultured Verrucomicrobiae bacterium; assembly: GCA_963841745.1. Taxonomy (GTDB): domain Bacteria; phylum Verrucomicrobiota; class Verrucomicrobiia; order Verrucomicrobiales; family Akkermansiaceae; genus Luteolibacter. The sequence continues at coordinate 356,929 of CAWJDV010000003.1, forward strand.
CGCTTGAAGTGGGTGAACGACCTGTTGGACCGGGTGGGCCTGCCGAGCACGGCGGCCGAGCGTTATTCGTTCGAGTTTTCCGGCGGTCAGCGGCAACGCATCGGCATCGCGCGGGCGCTTGCCTTGAAGCCGAAACTCATCGTCTGCGACGAACCTGTGTCCGCGCTCGATGTCTCGGTGCAGTCGCAGATTCTCAATCTGCTTGTCGAGCTGCAGCGCGATTTCGGTTTGTCCTATCTGTTTATCGCCCACGATCTATCTGTCGTGAAACACGTGAGCGACCGGGTGGCGGTGATGTATCTCGGAAAAATCGTCGAACTCGCGACCGCCACGGACATCTATCAAGACCCGCGGCACGCCTACACCAAGGCGCTGTTGTCGGCGATTCCCTCACACGATCCCAAGGTGAAACGGAAAAAGATCCTGTTGGAAGGCGATGTCCCGTCGCCCATCGATCCGCCGCCGGGCAGCGCCTTCGGCCACCGCATGAACCACCCGCGCTACGACGAAACCATCGGCGCGGACCTCTCGCTGCGGGAGATTTCACCCGGCCACTGGGTGGCCGCGGATCCGTGCTGCGTGTCGGCGGAGGACTGGAAGAAACTCGGAGCCGCTAGAGTCTGAGGCTCAGTGCAGGTGTTCGACGTTTGGGCGCAGTCTTTTTACTGGACAAGGCACGAGCAGAGTGGCGTGTAGCGCTTATACCCGATGCGCCTGGATTATAGTTTCCGCAAGCAGGACATCCCGTTTGAAACGTGGCCGGAGAAGATCGATGAGTTTGTCTCGCCTGCGGATCCTGGCGAGACGCGGGAAGGATGCTGCGGGAGCTCTTGCTTTCCAACATGATGCGCATGGAGGATACCTATGAAGCGGAAGAGGGACCCTATGGGGCGAAATTTCTGACAGAAGGATCCATCCGCGGCGTGCTCGTGGCTGAACAGGATGACGAAATCCTGATCAAACTGCACTCATTCGCCAGTCGGACCGACCAATTTCTGGCGGCGCGCATGGTATGGGAAGCGATGAATCTCGGAGCGTCAGTCGAGAAGGACGGGAGTGGTCCCATCACGACCGATGACCTGGGCGCGGAGACGTTGGAAAAGGTCCATCAGGATTGGTTCCGTCTCAGCAGGGGCACTCTTGTCAACCTGGAAAAAGGAAGTGAGTCCTTCCTGCCGATTTATGATTTCCTATCACTCACTATCGAATCCGGCGATGCGGAGAAGAACGGAGAAACGCTCGAACGCGAACTCTCGAAGCGCTTGACCGCACTCGGAGACGCATTCCTCTCCTCACAATTCGTTGTCAAAATCAACGGAGTAGGGGAAAAATCTATCGGCAGGCTGCAGCCTGAGATGTACTCGCTCATGATGAAGGATGTGGAGGGCGTGGCCTTGGACGGGAACATCGTCCCGATGGAAGCCTTGCTGGAAGCGGTTGGAGACAAGGTGCAAAACGGTGGCGGCTGCTGGATTTTCCCGCCGGCATCGAAGATCGATCCGGGCATCCTGAAGGCCGTTGGCGAGAAGAGCTTCACCGCCGGGGGAGCACAGGGCGAACCCAATGGCAACGTCGACAAAAAGGAGGTCGCCAGTTTTGGCAAGACCTTGTCGGGGCTCGCCTCACAGCTGGAACATCCTGCAACAGCGAAAATGATGCAAATGGCCCAGCAAGGCCTGCCCGAGATTCTTCCCCGGCTTCTTTCGGGCAAGATCGAGCCCGTCGAGCTCATGCGATCCTTTACGGCGCTCGTCGAGAGGCGCTTTAGCCAGCAGGATGCGCAGATCATCAAAACGGCAATCCTGTTCACCGCCCACCAGATCGCGGAATCGTCCGGAGGATTCCTCGGGATGGGGCCGAAAATCAGCAAGGAAGAGAAACAAGCGCTCGGGGCACCGGCCTCCTTGTTAGGACTCGGTCAGCAGGAATAGGCGGACTCGCTCTTCAGTGGGCCGCAGCGGTCAGAGCTTGATCATGATTCACCGTCACCGTGGAGGCGGTCATCGGAGCTGGCGATGCTTCCATCGATTCCACCGGAGCTGCCCGGGCGATGAGTTTCACCCCGCCGAGCAGGGATCCGAAGCAGGCGACGGAACAGGCGCAAAGCAGTCCGGTGTTCCAGCCGAGCATGATCCAGCGCTTGGGCAGGAAGAATCGCAGGCTCATGGCGGCGGCGACCATCGCCAGCCCGGCCAACACGGCCACCAGAGGCAGAATGCTTTCGATCGGGGCCGGCAGTGAGCTGTGGAACAGGCGTCCGAGCGCTCCGACACTGCCGGCGGATCCCACGAAGAGGATCACCATCAGCACGATCGACATCTGCGGCTTGAGGAAATTCAACTGCCGCTCCGGGTGGGCTCGCTGGAGCAGGTCCTTCACGGACTTCACACCGAAGCACTTGCTCACCCGGCGTGACTCGAAGGATTTCACCTTTTCCTGGCTGAGCTGCCGGTGGGTGGAAAGCCGCTCGATCCGGATGCGGGCATAGGTCGCGAGAGCTTCCTGCCGTTTGCCGCCGCTGGCCGAGAGGGCGGTGGCCCAGGCGGCGGGATCGAGGCGGTTTTCGAGGATTTCCTGACCGACTTTTGCCGCGACATTCGGATCAATCGTGGCGTCGGCGGTGGAGTGGGTTTCCACGGCTGGGGATGGGGAAATGGCTTTCATGGGTGCGGTGCATGAAAGTTCAAGCCCTGCGGCGACGGGCGAGGAGAAGGCCGATCCCGGACAAAACGCCCAAGGCGGCGTCCGGCTCGGGGACCACGGACAGCGCGACTCCGACATTTTCGGTGACACTGGCGGTGAGAATGGTTTCCAAGGTGGCGTTGAATCGCGAGGTGGTCACCGATGGCTCCACTCCAGCCAAACTGCTGCCGACGACGTTCGCCGTGTAGAAATTCGCGATGGCAGCGGAGCGGACCGGGCCGCCGAGGGCAACCGTGTTGATCAGATCCACGCCCGAGGCGATCGCGGCGTCGCCGGCGGCGGCCACGCCTGCCGAATTGGTGGCGTTCGGGACCGAGGAAGCGGCCACATCAATGATCTGGAGCGTGCTTTCGAAGCCGTTGGACGTGCCTCCGGTCTCCGTGCCGAACGACTGCGTCGCGGCGGCAAGCGCCGGCGCGGGTGCGGACGATCCGGTCGAGACGGGCTTGGTCAGGTTGGTCGCAAGGGTGGCGAAGGCGGCTGCATCCGTGGCGTTGCCAATCGACATCCAGGGGATACCGACCTGCTGGACGGATGGATTCCCGTAAAACATCAGGGATACGGCGATGCGGCCAATCGTTCCGGATTGGATGGAAGTCAGAACTTCGGAGCTCGTGAAAGAAGCAGCGTAAGCATCCATGAGGTTGCTGAACTGTCTTTGAGTGAGCCCGGACTGACGGACGTCGACCAGCAAGACAAGCTCGCTATCGACCGCTTCGGCAGAGGCCTGCCCATGCAATCCGAATCCTGCGATGCTTAGGGACATCGCAAAAACAGACGGCAAGTAGGACAGCAGGCCACGGGACAGTGGTTTTGCTAATTTCATCGGGGTGTAAGGGAGTAACAAAAAAGAGAAAAGCTTAAGGAGTCCTTACTGTCAATTATTTTATAAAATAAGATTGAACGAATTTGGCGCTTAGCGGTCTCGATGGCTGGAAAGCTCTGATAATCCGCAACTTGCTACAATCTTCAGATTTCCCGCTGGTCTCTAGGACCTTCGATCTCAGCCCGGAATTTTTGAAATTACCGGAAGTGGCGACTCAAGCCCGGCGACGGAGGATGAGCGCAAAGCACACGCCCACCAAGACTCCCGCCACGGGTCCCGGCTCGGGAACGGCGGAGATGCCAGCCGAGACATTGCTGGAAAGACCATTTGCCAGGGTCGCGGCCAGGGTTCCGTCGATCGCGGAGGTGGTCGTCGTCGCGGCTACGCCTGACGTGGTGCTTCCGATCACGTTGGCCGTGTAGTATTCCGCGATGGCGGTGGCTTTGTTTCCAAGGGCGATCGTGTTGATCAGATCCACACCCGAGGCCATCGCCCCGTTCCGGGCGGCGATGTCGGCAGCGCTGTTGCCGGCGTTTGGAGCGACTGCGGCAGTCACGTCAATGATCTGAAGCGAGCTTTCAAAACCATTGGAAGAGCTGCCAGTCTCGGTGCCGAAGGAGGCCGCAGCCGCAGTGATCGCAGCGCCGATCGCAGGAAATCCAACGGCATTGGGCTTGTTGACGGTTCCGGCAAGCGTGGCGAATTGCGCCGCGTCCGCCGCATTGGCAATCGACATCCAAGGAATGCCGACCTGCTGGTAAGAGGAATTTCCGAAAATCATCAGCGACACGGCAATTCGACCGTGTGTGCCGGATTGAATCGATGCCAAGACTTGGGAACTCGACAAGGCGGAGGCGTAAGCACTCACCACGGAATCAAAATCCTTCTTGTTAAGCCCGGACTGGCTGACATCAACCAGAAGGACGAGCTCGCTGTCGACGGCTTCGGCATGGGCTTGTCCCAACAAACCAGTGGCTCCGATGCCAAGGAGCATCGGAAAAACCATCAGCAAGCAGGACAACAGGCCACGGGACGGTGGTGTTGAAATATTCATCGATACGGGGAGTAACGAAAAAATAAAAACTTAAGATTGCCTTACAGTCAATCTTTTTATAATTACCAGTCATGCTCAATCCCGCAAGCGCCTCGAAAACGCCGCTCTCGTCGAGAGTCGCGCTGTTGACCGCCCTTTTTCTGGCTGGGATGTTTGGCCTTGCCGCGACGTTCGTGCTGCCGGTCGCGAATTTCAAAAAATCCAACGCCCGGGTGGCCAGCCTGCCCGCGCGGACCGAACCCGAATCAGTGTCGATCGCCGGAACCGCCAATACCAACGCCTGCCCGGCCCCTTCCGCGACGGAGTTGGTGAAATTCTGCTCGGACAATGTGAATGAAAAACGCAGCTTCGTTCTTTTCCAACGCGGCACCTGCGTGGTCATCGACGAACCCTGCCAGAATCCACTCGCCGAGGCCAAAAAGAAGCTCGCCACCTGCGCGGCGGATAGCGACGTGCGGTTCATCGCGGAACCCACGGCCGAGGGCGATCTGATCGTCACCTTCAAAGAGCCGGTCTTCCAGCGCTTCAGCAAGGATGAGCTCGCCCGGCATTCCTCGTGGCTGGCCCATGCCACCCCCACCTTGCTGACTCCCGCCGAAAGCGTGGCCGCCGGAAAAGGCTGGTCGCCGCCAGAAAACGCGCGCTTCGGACTGCTCGCCCGCCGCCGCCTGCTGGAGGACGCCGCAAACCCGGTGCCGGTGCGGATCATCCGCGCGAAAAACCGCGCGATGCCTGCGAGCTGAGCCGCTTTTCCAGCGGTTTCTCCACGCTTGCAGTCGGCCCGATCCACCGTGAGACTCCGGCCATGTTCACGCCGAAGTGGAAAAAAGAAGCGCTGCACTTGGTCAAGGGTGCGAAAAAATTCATCGACTACAAACGCGACCTCCTCAAGCCCGAGCGCGTCGCCGAGATCGAATCCCGCCGGCAGGATCTGATCGCTGCGATCAAGACCAAGGACCTCGCCAAGGTGAACGAGGCCTCGAAACAAATCCGCACGGTCTGTGAGAATTCCCTGCCGCATGAAAGACCGCTCGGCTGGTTCGAGGAGAACGTGGAGGTGATGTTCGTCGCCATCGTCATCGCCCTCGGCCTGCGGGCCTATTATTTGCAGCCGTTCCGCATTCCTACCGGCTCCATGCAGCCGACGCTCAATGGGATCATCGGCAAGCCCTTGAAACGGGATCAATGGCCCAGCCTGCCCCAGCGGCTGATTGAAAAAGCCCTGCGCGGGCGAACCTACGTGCACGTGGTGAACGACCGTGACCGCCAAATCGCGGTGACTCCGCAGGGTGGCCTCGATATCCGCGACACCCAGTTCATGCACTTCTTCAGCCGTTCCGAGATTCGCTTCAGAGACGGCTCCACGATCCGCCTCCCCGCGCCGACCAATCCTTCTTCGGAAACCGGACTCGGCGCCGCCATCAACTTCGCCGTTCGCAACGGCGGACTGATCCCCAAGGACATGGTGCTTTGCGAGGGCACCATCGATTCCGGCGACCTCGTGCTCGTGGATAAATTCACCTACAATTTCCGCAAACCGAAACGGGGCGAGGTTTTCGTTTTCAACACCATCGACATCGCCGGCATCCAGAAACGCAGCGGCGAGCAAGGGGCCGGTTCGCACTACATCAAGCGGCTGTGCGGCGTGCCCGGCGACACGCTTTCCATCCAGTCGCCTAATCTCCTGATCGACGGGAAAATCGCCCAGGAACCCGGCATCCAGCGCGTCATCCGCGGCGAGGGAGCCTTCAAAATCAACCCGAACGGCTACGTTCTCGCCAGCCCGAACGAAGCGCCTCACCACGGGAAAAAGCTCCCGCAGTCTCTGGCCACGGAGAGCGCGACGCTTTCTCTCGCCGACAAAGCCAAGCCCGGCATGCGGGAGTATGCCGCGCTCGGCGACAATACCGGCAACTCGCTGGACTCGCGCTACTGGGGTTCGGTCAAGGAGTTCAACCTCGTTGGACCGGCGCTGTTCTCGCTCTGGCCGATCACTACCGGACACTGGGGTTTCATTCGCTGACGCCGTGTCCACCGCCTCGGAAATCACCCGCAGGGCGAAGTCGAACCTGGCGTTCGCCCTGAACATCCTGCCGCGCGAACGGCGGGAGGACATGGTGGTTTTCTACGCGTTCTGCCGGACCATGGACGATCTGGCGGACGATTCCGACATGCCCTGCGAAGACCGCGCCCGCCGCCTTGAGGCTTGGAAAAACGGCCTCATCCATGGCTTCGACGCTCCGGACGATTTCCAACGCGAGGTCATTTCCCTGATCGAGCGCCGCCAGATCCCGACCGACCTGCTGGTCGCCATCATCGACGGCTGCCGGATGGACTTGCAGCCGCAACGGTTCCAGACCTGGGACGATCTATCCGGCTACATCTGGAAGGTCGCCTGCGCCGTGGGGCTGGTTTCCATCCGCATCTTCGGCTGCACCGATCCGGCTTCGGAACGCTACGCCGTGGCGCTCGGCCACGCGCTGCAGCTCACCAACATCCTGCGCGACGTCAGCGAGGACCTCGCAAACGGCCAGCGCATCTATCTGCCACTGGCGGACCTCGCCCGGTTCCACTACACCGAGCAGGACCTCGTCGACCAAGTGCGGGACGACCGGTTCCTCGCGCTGATGGCCTACGAAACCAGCCGGGCGGAGAATTTCTTCCGCGAAGCTTCCGAAGCCCTTCCCGCCGCGGATCTCAACGCACTGCTGCCGGCCCGGATCATGGGGGAAATCTACCATCTGCTGCTGGAGAAAATGCGCGACGGGCGATTCCAGGTGTTTGAAAAACGCTACCACATCTCGAAAGCCCGCAAGCTGGCGATCCTTTCCAAGCATCTGATTGCACGAAACTCCCGCGTCGAATAGTATTCCCACCAGCAACGTCCGAAAGCCATGTCGAAACGCCTCCTCACCCTCGCCGCCGCAAGTCTCGCCGGATTGGTCTCCTGCAATCCCCCGCCGCCGGTGCCGCCACCGCGTTTCCAGCCGAATCCGCCGTATCCACCCCAACAGGTCAACCCCTACGGCCCGCAGACCGACATCTCCCCGCCGCCGGATCTCGCGCCGCCCGCGCCGCAGCCACCGCCCACCGCCACCGGCGGTTATCCCACCGCGCAGCGCACGGAGAATCCGGACCAGGTTCTCAGCCCTTACGAGCCTTACAACGTGATCGACGTGGCAGGTTTCAAATCCGGTCAACTCGCGCGGGACCCGTCGAACCAGAAGATTTTCCGGATTCCGTAGCCTTCAATCCAGCAGGGATTCCGGTCTTCATCCATTTTCCCCAATCAAGCTTTTCTCAACCGGGACCACGGAGCGCTTGGAACAACAGGCATTTGGTGCTGCCATTCGCGGAGGAATCTGCCAGATTCCCGCCGCCCCGATGAACTGGCTACCCTACCCGCTTCTCGCCGTCCTGCTCTGGCACGCCTTGGTATAAATGAAATCCAAGCCTGTTCAGCTCGTTTCGGCCCTCCGTTGGATCGCCATCCTCGCCCCTGTGGCGGTGACGGTTGGCTCCGCGTCCGCGTTTTTCCTGTGGGCGCTCGATGCGGTCACCCGCATCCGCTTCGCCAATCCCGGTCTGCTGTTCCTCCTGCCAGTCGGCGGGCTTTTTGTCGGCGCGCTCTATCAACTTTATGGCAGATCCGCCAGTGCCGGGAACAACCTGCTCATCGATGAAATCCATCAGCCCGGGGCCGGCGTCCCCAAACGGATGGCCCCGCTCATCCTCCTTGGCACCCTCGTCACCCACCTTTTCGGCGGGTCGGCCGGCCGCGAGGGCACGGCCCTGCAAATGGGTGGCAGCATCGCCGCCACCTTCGCCCGGATTCTCAAACTCGATGCCGACCGCCTGCGGATTCTGCTCATGGCCGGCGTGGCGGCCGGGTTCGGCTCCGTTTTCGGCACCCCCATCGCCGGAGCGGTCTTCGCGTTGGAGGTTCTCATCGTCGGGCGGGTCCAGTACGACGCCCTCATCCCCTGCTTCTTCGCCTCTGTTCTGGCAGACTGGACCTGCCGCATGTGGGGCATCGGCCACACCCACTATCACGTCGACGTGCAGGCCGCGGCGTCCGCCATCGATTTCCGGCTAATGGGAAAAGTCATGCTCGCCGGTGTCGCCTTCGGTCTCGCCAGCAAGCTGTTTTCCACCCTTTCCCACCGCCTGGGCGATGCCTTCAAGACTTACATTGTCCGCCCCGAACTTCGTCCTGTCGTCGGTGGATTTCTGGTCATCGGCCTGTTTTTCCTGGCGGGCACCGGTGACTACCTCGGCCTCGGAGTTTTGGGAAATGGTTCCGCCGCCATCACCCTACCCCGCATGTTTACCTCCACCGAGATCCCTGCCAGTGCTTGGGCTTGGAAACTTCTCTTCACCGTCGTCACCCTCAGCGCCGGTTTCAAAGGCGGCGAGGTCACCCCGCTCTTCTTCATCGGTGCCGCGCTCGGAAACACGCTCGCCTACGCCCTCGGCGCTCCGGTCGATCTCTTCGCCGCGCTCGGCTTTGTGGCCATCTTCGCCGGAGCCACCAACACCCCGCTGGCCTCCACCTTCCTCGGCATGGAGCTTTTCGGAGCGGGCAACGGCCTCTACATCGCCACCGCCTGCATCATCGCCTATCGATGCAGCGGTTCCCGTGGCATCTACACCGCCCAGCGCCTGTCATAGGAAATTCACAACTGACTTGCCTGCTCCATTCCGCCCGGCTATCTCCTTCCCGCCTTGCGGCCTCCCAAGTCCCCGTAGTTCAATGGATAGAACGATGGTTTCCTAAACTGTAGATTCGTGTTCGATTCACGACGGGGACATTTGATTGAGGCGCCCAGCTTTCATTCGCCCAGCAGGAGCAGACGAGTCCGGGCCAAGTCCAAGACTCCCGCGAAATCCAACCGCTTCCTGGTGAGGAATGACGCGCAAGTGTTCCGGATCAGAGCGAACGTCCTTCAAAGCCCCTGAAGGGCAAAGCCGATCAAACTTCGGAGTCGACTCACCCGGATTTGCATCTTGCCGGTAACGCGATCGCGTGATAGCCGTATTTTGATAGAGCTATACAGTCATGGCTCGGAATCGTACCCCCCCCCGGTAACAAAATGACGACGATTGATTTTTCCGCCGCAAGAACCTTGAAGCGATTTCCGATGCTGGATGCCTCCAGAGGGCTTGCCTGCATCGGAGTGGTTGCCATGCATACCCACTTGAGCTACGCGATTCCGTGGTTTTGGGGAGTGATGGATTTCTTTTTCGTCATGTCCGGCCTGCTGATTACCCGGAGCCTGGTGTTGAGCTGCCACAAGGGTCGCGGGACGCCCTCATTCCTGCTCTATCGGGCGCTGCGCCTGCTTCCCGCCTATCTGACCGTCATGTTGATCTACGTGATTGTCGCCGGCATGCTGGAGAAGAGGGACTCCGCGGAAATCCTGCCTTACGTGTTGCTCTATCAAAACACGGACCTTGTTCTCGGGACCGAGGAGGTGTTTCCCCGGATCTATGAGCTATTGCCCTACTGGTCACTCATTCTGGAGGAGCATTACTATATTTTATGGGGCTTCCTGTTCTGCGTGTTCGCCTATGCGAAGTTGAAGATCAATCTGGTGTCTCTCGGAATCGCAGCTTGTCTCCTTGGATTCGGCCTGTATCTGAGAAAAGAGGGCGTTCATTATTGGACCCTGCCGGGAAGGTTCGATGGCTTTCTCGCGGGCAGTATCCTGGGCATCATCCTGTTCATGCCGCAGAAAGTCGAGATTCCGGGAAAGTGGACGCGCTGGCTGTTTGGCCTAGGATGGCTGGTCTTTTTGGTGGCGCTGTTGCGTCTTGGGAGAAGCGCCTATTATTCCTACTTCAACCAAACCCGGTTTCTGGAAGGTGTGCCGCTCGATGTCACCTGTTATACGATCGTTTCCGTGGTGCTGGTGCTCGGGCTGGTGCAGTTGGACATCCGGCGGATTCATCTGGGACGCACGCAGACGGGCCTGGCGTTTCTGGGACTTATCAGCTACGAGATCTATCTGTTGCACTTTCCGATCGCCTCGTGCTTGAAGTATTCCTTCAATTTTAATTTCCACCATGGCGCGTTGGTTCTGTTTCCGATCACGATGGTCATCTCGACGGTGGCCGCACACTTCATGCACAAGACCCTGACGGCACCGGTGCTGAAGAAGCGCGAGGAAATCCATGCGTTTTTCGTGGGTCTCCGCCGGCGTGGGACCATGCAGGCCGAACCCTGCCCCATCCCTCTGAAGGAAAAAGATTAGATGTCCGCCTGAATCCGGAAACGCCTGGATCCGCGGCTTGCGTCCGGGGTGATTTCCAGCCATTCAAGCGCCATGCCCATCGTGCTTGCCTCTTCATCGCCCCGCCGCCGAGAATTGCTGGAGCGGGCGGGCGTGGTGTTCGAGGTGGTGGTTTCTCCGGCGGAGGAGATTCACGATGCTTTGATGAAGCCGGAGCTCTTGTGCGAGCACAATGCCGCGCTCAAGGCTGCCGCCGTGGCGGCCCTGCGGCCGGATGCCACCGTGATCGGTTCGGACACGCTGGTTTTCATCGATGACATGCCGTTGGGTAAACCCGTGGATCTTGAGGAGGCACGCGGCATGTTGCGCCGATTGTCGGCCAGGACCCACCGGGTGTGCACCGGCGTTTGTGTCATTTATCCGGGCGGAGAAACCCACGTGTTTCACGACACCACGGAAGTGACGTTCCTCGCGCTCGATGACGCCGCGATCGACGACTATTTCTCACTCGTCAATCCGCTCGACAAGGCCGGGGCTTACGGCATCCAGGAATGCGGTGAGCGGATCGTCTCGGAAATCCGGGGCAGCTTTGAAAACGTGATGGGGCTGCCGGTGGACAAGGTGGTCGCAGCGTTAAGATAGCCGAGGCCTGGTGGAAATCACCAATCCATGTTCTCCCCGCGGGAGTCGATGTGGGTGAAACCGCCGTATCCGCCGACGCCGCCCTTGAACAGGCCGCGGCCGCGGAGGTTGCGGGCGGTCGCCGTGACGGCGGAGGCGCGCACCGGGAATTTCACGTCCACGGCGACGTTTGCCTGGTGCCACGAGCGCGCTTTGGCACCTTCGCAGTTGGCATTGTAAGCGGGAGAACGGTAGGCGGAAATGATTTCGATCTCGTTGACGTTCATTTCCAAGGCGATGCGATCCGCCACACGCAGGGTGTAGCCCATGCGGGTCCACCAAGCCTTGGGAGGCAGTGTGTTCCAAGTGGTGCCGCGCGACTTTGCGTGGGCCTGGATGACTTGCTTCGGGCAGATCGACTTGAGGTTGAGCCGGGTGAGGTAACGGGTGTATTCCGGAAGCAGATTCCGCTCGCGCTGCACCCATTCTTCCGGAAGTTCGCCATAGCTGAATGCCTGTGCGATTGGCGGAGCTGCCTTTTGGCCGGGGCGGGTCTGGACGGTGACTTTCGGCGAGGCGGCGGACGTGAAGGCGTTTGCGGAAGTGGCGGAAGCGAGCATCCCGAGACCGGCGAGGCCGAGAGTGCCAATCACCTTGCGGCGGTCCGTGGCGGATGCAAATTGGGTTTTCTCTGGGATCAACATGGGCAGGCAAAAAAGTTTAAAAAATTCGAAAAGCGGTTTTTATGCCGAATTTCTTGAAAGAATTCCCGGCGACCAAAGCAGACGAGACTGTCATCGCAAGAAAAAAAGACCTCTCAGGCGCTAACGAGATGCGGAAAGGGGTGCTTTTTCCCGTTTGAAATACGCCAGAACCAAGGCAATCCCGACGATCAGGAGGAGTCCCAAAGTCACCGACCCGCTCATAAAAAGAAAAGCTCGGCCGCAACGGAACTTTCACCTCGGCGAGCAAGGATCCGCGGGTGAAGTGGCTGCCATTCGCATCGACCAACACCTGCCGGACGCCGGTTCGGGGATGTGCGGTCGAGCCGGTGGAATCCACTGCCGCGCTCACGCCGGTGTTGGCGCTGCGCAACATCGGCCGCCGGAGCTCGATGGCGCGGAACCTGGCATTGGCGAAATGCTGGGCCGCCGCCGGGGATTGCTTTGAACCAACCGTCGTTGGTCACGTTGATGATGACCTGCGGGCCGGGGCGGGTGAATTTCCGCGTCAGCCGGGCGACGGAATCTTCGAAGCAAACGGTCGGAATTGCGCCGATCAGGGTTTTTCCGGCAGAGATTGGCAGGGGCTCCAGCGATTCGCCGGGGGTGAACGAGCCGCCGAAGGACATGCCGGACTGCTGCTCGTAGATTTTTTTCAGAAATGGCAGCGAGTCCACGAAGGGAATCGTCTCGCCGAAAATCACCAGATGCCGCTTCCGGTAAGTCTGGAGCGCGTCCTCGGGCGACATCACGGCGATGGAATTGTAGGCCCGGGCATCCGGTTTCACCGTCAGTTCGTTGCCGCGTTTTTCGGCTTCGAGCTCGTTCACGCCGTAGATCAAGGAAAACGGACCGGCGGTGCGGACTTGTTCGAGCGTATCGTGGTTGATTTGCCAGGTCGCCCAGTCGCCGTCGTTAGCGCGAAGAATCCGGCCGGTGAGCGCGCATTCCGGCCACATCACCCAGTCCGGCCATTGGTTTGACGACTTCAGGGCATCGAGAGCCTTCAGGGTTTCGTCCTCGTAGGCCTGGTGGATTTCGAGGTCGGACCACAAGACTTGCCCGGCGTCCTGAGGGATGTTGATTTGCACCAGCAGGGTTTTCAGGGTCACCGATTCCGCGCCGCGTTCGTGGGAAATGCGGAATTTTCCGTAGCCGTAGATCACGATCACGATCAGGGCTGCGATCCGGAGTGCGCCGCGGCGGGCGAATTTTTCCCGCAACGTCTGCAGGAGGACCGCTTGGAAAAACACCACCAGCAGCGAGAGTCCGAGCACCCCGAGCACATCCGCTCCCTGCGCCATGACCGGCGTTTCGTGAAATGCCACGCCCAGCGGATTCCAGCCGAACCCGGTGAACAGCCAGCCACGCAACCATTCCAGTCCGGCCCACACCGCGCCGAGGCAGAATGCGATCCGCAGATTCGCGCCGACACCGGGATTTTTCCCCGACTTCCCCCAAGTCGCCGCGAACGCTCCGAAAAGCCCCCAGAAAATCGCCAGATAAAGCGGCAGCAGCACCGCGCCGAGCCATGAAACGGTCGAGAGCCAGTTAAACTGGATCAAACAACTCACCGCGCCGCCGAAAAATCCGAGCCCGAAGCCTTGCCAGCCGGGACGTTTCCCCGAGACGGACCACAGCGCCCACAACAACGGCACCATCGCCATCCACACCATCGCCGAATATGGAAACGGCGGGAATAGTCCGGCGACCAACAAGCCGCTCGCCACCGCTGCGGCGAATCGCATCCACACCGAACCTTTCGTCATGCGCCGAGCATCGACGGAGACCGGCAGGTGGTCCACTGATTTCAACCTTCTCCCGGCGGCGTCACCACCACCACGCGCTCGACGCCGCGTTTGGAAAATTCCTCCCAGTAGCGTTTCTCCCAAGCGACGGTGCGGGCCCGGCGGTCTTCCTCGCTGAGCGCCTCCCATTCCTTGAAGCCAATCGCCCGCGCCAAGTCCCGGTCGGCGAGGCGGACGGCGAGTTCGTCCCAGAAACTCTCGTTGCGGAATTCCTCGTAGCACTCGTGATAGAAACAGATTTTCCTCGCGCTCCTGCTTCACCCGGAAGCGCTGGCTTTCCTCGTCGAACTCGATCCAGTCACCCAGGCCCGAGTGGCCGGCTTTTTCGAGAATCTTGCTTTCCAGGTTCTCGAATGCGGACACCTGGTCGTTCGCGGTTTCCTTCTGGTTCCACGACGCGACGTTGGCCGCAAGGCTGACCATTTCCACCAATGTGGCGAGTTCTTGATCGGAGAGGCGCAAATGCATTCGTGCCGGGAACAAACCACCGCAGCGCCCGACCCGCAAGCCTGCAACACTCCGGGCTTGATCTTCGGAAAATCCCCCGCCAGTTTCCCGGCCTGCCCCTGCACGAGTAGCTCAGCGGTAGAGCGGTCCGCTTACACCGGATTGGTCGGCGGTTCGATCCCGTCCTCGTGTACCACTTTTTTCAGAACCGCCAGACATCCAGGGTTTTTCCCTTGCTGCATCGTTCCGGTGTTTCGTCGATGAGCCCCCAGCTCAGCCAGCCGTCGTTCCACTCCACCCATTGGGCGCGCCCCGGGGAAGTGAATGATCCGGTGTTGATGACCCGCCGGCCGTCGCGCAACCAGCTGCCCTCCCAGTGGAAATGCCCGATCAACAGGACCTCGGCCTTCGGGAAATAATCCTCGCAGAACTTCGCTCCCGCTCGACCCCTGCGTCATCCACGCTTCGATCATCTTGACCGCGCGCCTCGGCGGGATCATCGCGTCCCATGCCCGTTGGAAAAAACTCCGCCCCGTCGGGTATTCGACCGAACAAAGTTCCCGGGCGATTTCCCGGGCCACCGAAAGCCGGTCTGCCACGTCCTCGACCGGCAGCGGGATATTTTTCCCAAAGCTCGGTCACCCGCTCGCCGCTGGTGAGGATTTCACGTTTCCAAGGCGAACCGCCGCGTAACAAGCGCATCGCCGTGGGTGACGACGATGCGCCCGCCCGCCAACTCCACCCAGCCGGGACCGGACCAGCCGGGATCGTGATTACCGGGGAGAAAAACCGCCTCCGCGCCTTCCTCGCGGCAGAGCGATTTCAGCTCTTCCAGCATGACCGTGGAGCGCGTCGAGAAACGGTGCGGCGAGCTCCTGCCAGGTGTCACCGTTGAAAATGACGGTCCCGGCTCCGGCGATTAACGGCCGCAGCGCGGACACCTGCTCGATCCGGCAGATCTTGTGACCCAGGTGCAGGTCGGACAGCACCCGCACCGGCTCATTCACCGGCCACCCGGCGCTGGCGCACCGCCTCGAACAAACACACGCCGGTCGCCACCGAGACGTTCAGGCACTCGACCTTGCCGGCCATCGGGATGGAGGCGAGGAAATCGCAGTTTTCCTCGGTCAGCCGGCGCATGCCTTTTTCCTCGGCACCGAGCACCAGCGCGAGCGGGCCCTTGAGGTCGAGTTCGTAAATCGACTTAGACTTCGCGTGATCCGAGGTGCCGACCAGCCACAGCCCGGCGGCTTTCAGTTTCTCCATCGTCCGGGCGAGATTGGTCACTTGGGCGAATGGCACATGGTCGGCCGCTCCGACGGACACGCGGCGCACCGTCTCCGTGATCCCCACCGCCTTGTCCTTAGGCGCGACCACCACATGCACCCCCGCCGCATCCGCCGTG
The DNA here is from genome assembly GCA_963841745.1 of uncultured Verrucomicrobiae bacterium. Taxonomy (GTDB): domain Bacteria; phylum Verrucomicrobiota; class Verrucomicrobiia; order Verrucomicrobiales; family Akkermansiaceae; genus Luteolibacter. Next base: position 372,748 of record CAWJDV010000003.1, read on the forward strand.
CGCAGGATGGCCCCGAGGTTGTGCGGGATCCTGCACGCAATCGAGGATCAGCACGAACGGCACCGCCTGCTCCGCCACGATCGCGAGCACATCATCCTCGTCCAGCGACGGCACGGCGGTTTCCACCGTCTGGACGTGGCGGTTTTCACGCGCCTGCTTGTTTTGCGCGCCGTGTGGGGTGAGAAACGAGGCTTCATGCGGGAAATTTTGGCCAACCAAACCGGCGGAGTCGAGCGCGATGGTGGAATTCGAGCGTGTGGCCCACAAATATAAAAACCCCGGTCCTCGGGGTGAGGACCGGGGCTTTGATGGTAAACAAAGGTCAGGGATTCACATTCAAGCGGACAAACACCTTTGCCGGGCTGGTTGGCATCGTGAAGACCACGTCGCTGCCCGAAATCTTCAGATTGGACGGATAACTGATGGTGGCATTGGTCCAAGAGGCCAGGTCGGTGGAGGTTTCCACCTTGAAGGAGTTGCTCGTAGTGGTCAGGTCACGCGGCCAGCTCACCGCGCCGGAAACGATACCCGGACTCGCGGTGAAGGAGTTGGCTGACGTTCCCATGAAAAACTCGACACCGTTTGGAATGCCGTCGAGGTCGAAATCCTCACTGGGCGTCTGGGAGCCTGCATTTGCGATTTTCCAAGCTTCGTAGCCGGCGGGTGTAGAGGTTGCGACCAGTACGTCGGCAATTCCGATTTGCTTGGACGAGCCTGACGCCAAGCCGCGATCGCTTACCCAGGTGATGGAAAATTCCGCCCCTGCTTGGATCGACAAGCCCGTGACTGTGGCAGACACCCGGGTATCAAGCCCAGCTTCCGTGGAATAGGTGAGGTCTTGCCCAAGGATCGTGCCATTGACTGGGGTGCCGTTCACAGAAACCGTCCAAATCGGGGAACGCCCTTCTGGTGTGGTCGCAGAAACAAACGCGCGACCCAAGTAGGAAACATAGAGTGAGTTCAATTCCGAACCCGTTCCATTGACGAGGCGTAGAGTCACCGTCAGCACTCCCGTGCTTCCCGTATGTCGATAACCAAGCACACCATAGGGCGAACTGACACCTCCCGACGTGAATCCTCCGCTACTGGAGGTGGTTCCCCAGTTTCCAGCATAGCTTTGCACAGGTGGACTCGCACTCGACAAGGCGATCCATCCCGCAGGAAACGCTGCGGAATTGAAGTCTTGAAACGGCTGACTGTAGGACGACAGCAGAGTGGGTGGAAGGGAGAGGGTGGTGAAAGTGACTGCTGGGGAATAGCTCGTCCCGGTTGCGTTCGTGGCATATCCCCGGACGCTGTAAGCGGTCTGAACAGCCAAACCAGTGAGGGTGGTGTTCAAGGCTCCGGTAGTGGTTGCCGCGTCCAGAGTCGAAAGCACTCCGCTTCCGCCAATCTCAGGCGAGGGATTCACTGAAGTCACGGAATACACAAAGCCGCGGGCGGTGAGCGCCTGACCTCCATCACTGAAGACGTTCGCCTCTACATTCGATACCGTGCCACCGATACCGGCCACGGGGACGTTCGTCCCTGCCACCGTCGGCGCAAACAAAGCACTGCCGCTGGTTACCTCGACGTCCGAGATGCCGATCTGACGGGCTGAGCCCGCACCAGCAGGGTAAGTGGACGACCACTTGATCTGGAAGGTTTCCCCAACCGGGATGCTCAGTCCATCGACGGAGGTCTGGCGCTGGGCATTGTCCCCATCAGACGTGGAGTAGGAAAGAGCGCTGGATGCGGTCCCTGCGACACTCACCGAATAGGCAGGAAGGCGGGTGTTCTCCGGAAGTGCGGAGCGGCCCTTGTATTTCACCGTTAGGTCGGTGATGATCGAACCGGTCGAGTTCCTGAGGGTCAGGACCTGGACCATAGGGTCGGCGTTCGTGAGTGTTTGGCTGGTGTGGTGGTAGCCATACACGCTGGCATTGCCCCTGAAGCCCCCGACGCTGACCGATGCCCAGTCGCCTACATAGCCGGACAAGTAGCCGCTGGGTCCGGTGGCTGACCAACCGAGAGGCAGCGTTGCCGCCGAGATATAGGTGCCGAATGTCTGGATATAGGGAACACCGGCCAACTGCGGCACATCGACCGTTGTGTAAGCCCAGAATGTGTCTCCAACCTCTGCGGCAAGTGGATTCTCCGATAGATCCAAGAACGCTCCTTCTTCGATCTCGATGTAATAAGGCTCGCCGTATTTCAAGGGAGTGGAAGCGGGAATGACGAGAGTCGCGACGCTCCCACTGACGGTCACAACCACCGGGTCGGCAAATGTGCTTGGGTCCAGCGTGGCGACAATGTTGTTTCCTGCGTCCTTGATGTTGATGACCGGCCCCGTGCTGATCGGAACTTTGATCGGCTCGCTGAAGGTGATTACTAACGGCTCGACCGGGTTTACTCCGGTGGCTGTATTCACGGGCACCCGGGAAACGATCGTGGGGGCAGTCGTATCGGGAATGAAAGTGGTGAACGCCCATGTCGTCGGCCCCGCGATTCCTGCAAAGGCAAGGGGAATAGCTTCCTGATCTTGGAAAGTTCCCGAGGGCATGTTCACATAGTAGGAAGTGCCAGGAGTCAAACTTCCGGGAAGGGTGATCGTAGCTGCATAGCCGGAAACAACGACCGCCGAAGTCGTGACATCGATGCTATAAACATTCGATCCTCCGGAAAGATTGACGGTGATGTTCCCCGTGCCTTTGTCGATGGGTTTGTTGAAAACAAGCGACAGCGTGGTGTTTGCGGCGATTCCCGTGGCCCCGTTGGCCGGAGTGAGAATGGAAGCCAAGGGCGCTCCGGTGGCCGTGGGAATAAATGGTGTGGTGGCGCTGTTTCTGGGAGCGGCAGCACCGGCGGTGAAGTCGAGGGAGTTGTTGTCGGTATCCGTTGTACCGAAGTTTTTCCGCGAGACCGAGTTGACGGCGCTTGGTGTTGGTGCCACAGCCGTTTCGAAGATGGTTGCGTTTCCGCAGCCCACATAGTCAATGATGCCTGCTGCGTTTGAGGCGCTGTTTCCCAATAACGCCGTAGTGGTATTTACCAGAAGAACTTTGAATCCTCCCGCGCCCATGGCGATTGTGCCGGTTGTATCTGGCGTCGGAAGATCCAGGGTCCCCCCTGTGCCGTTCGCTTGTTTGACTAAATAATATCCCCCTGCAGGAATGGTCCCTGAAAGTGCTGTAACCTGGTTGGCGTTTGTGCCAGTCGCGGAATTATATTGCACCGACCACCCGTCCAAACTCACTGGAGCGGCCGCGTTGTTGTGAAGTTCGATGAAATCGCTCTTGTAAGTGGATCCAGAGTTTCCCCCGCCACCGTAAACTTGGCTGATGACAACAGTCAGCGAGGGAGCGGCCAGTGCCGTTCCCGCCGCGAAGAGGGTTGATGCGCATACCGCGAGCAAGGCTCGCGACCAGTGAACCGGCTTCGAAAGCCTGCCGGTGGGTGGGGATTGAGGGAGTAGTCTCATTTTATTTCGGATTGATGGATTGATTTGGAGATTCAGGGAAACGCTTCGTCGGGAAGATGGCTCGGAAACGGGCAATTTCATGCAATGGAATGTGTCACAATCGTCACTCGGTTTAAGCAACAACCGAGCCAGATTGGTTTTTACTAGATTTCGCTTGTGGTTTCCGAATTTTCAGTATTTAGTGAAAACCGTGAACGCGCAAGCTGAAAAGCTCAAACAAGCCAGAGACGAGTTCGTCGCCCAGTGGGGCGCGCTCGGGACGCAGTGGGGCATCAACCGGACGATGGCGCAGATCCACGCGCTGCTGATGACCGCGCCGCAGCCGATGACGACGGACGACGTGATGGAGGACTTGGAAATCAGCCGTGGCAACGCCCACACGAATCTGAAGGAACTGGTGGCCTGGGGATTGATCCGCGTGGTGGTCAAGAAGGGCGAGCGCCGGGAGTTTTTCGAGGCGGAAAAGGACGTCTGGAGCATTTTCACCATCGTCGCCCGCGAGCGGAAGCGCCGGGAAATCGAACCGGCACTGGCGATTCTCAGCAAATGCGCCGAGGAAAGCGAAGGCATCGAGACGCCGGAGGGAAAAGCCTTCCACGACCAAATGCGGGCGCTTGGAGGACTTCGTCGGCTTCGCATCGAAAATGTCGGACCGGATCTCGTCCATGAAACACGGATTCGCCCTGCAAATCGCCACCAAAATTCTCGGTGTAAAAAAATTTCTCCCGATCTTTCAGAAATTTCTGAAAGATCGGAATCAACAAAAAAACATTATGAATCCAGTCATCGTGATTTTCGGAGCCAATGGATTCCTCGGCCGTTATCTCACCCGCCATTGCTCGCGCAACGGCATGGGAGGTCGTCGCCGTCGGCCGCAGCCGCAAGGGCTGGAGCGGAGATGGGATGTTTCTTGAGTGGGACGGCAAAACTCCCGGCCCGTGGGCGCTTGCCCTGGAAGGGGCGGAGGCCGTTATCAATCTCGCCGGGCGCAGCGTGAACTGCCGCTACACGGAGAAGAACCGCCGGGAAATCATCGATTCGCGGGTGGATGCCACCCGCACCATCGGCAAGGCGATCCACGGCTGCAAGACACCGCCGAAGACCTGGCTCAACGCCAGCACCGCGACGTGGTACCGCCATGCCGAGGACAAGCCGCAGAACGACTGGCTCGGTGAGCCGGGCGAGGGATTTTCCTGTGAAGTGGCGCAAGCGTGGGAGGATGCGTTTTTCGGAGCGGAGGTCCCGGCGGAAACGCGCAAGCTCGCGCTGCGGATCGGCATGGTCCTGGCGAACGAGGAGGCGACCGTTTACGACGTGCTGCGCAAACTCACCGCCCGCGGCCTGGGCGGGGCGATGGGCGGTGGCAACCAGCGGATCAGCTGGATCCACATGGAGGACTTCCTGCGCGCCGTGGATTTCGTGATCAACGATCCGTTTCTCGATGGCACGATCAACGTCACCGCGCCGGAGTTCCCGACCAACCGCGAGTGGATGCGGACGTTCCGCGAGGCGGTGGGCATGCCGCTCGGGATGCCGGCGACGCGGTGGATGTTGGAAATCGGCGCGCGCCTGATGGGCACTGAGACCGAACTGGTTCTGAAGAGCCGCTGGGCGGATTCCCTGAGACTGCGCGACGCCGGATTCCGCTGGCGCTGGGGCCGGACGGTGGACGCCGTGGCGGACCTGCACGGCCGCCGCGGGCTGGACGGATTTTTCCGCGCGGCGTCGGAACGGAGCGTCGGCGCGCGGGTCTGGCTACCGGCCGCGACCCGGTGAAGTGCGATTTATTTTAAGAAATCGTGAAATGACGGACAATTTTTTACTCAGCAGGATTCGTTCAACTCGTTGACCTTAAACAAGATTACAATGTAAATTTGGTCAATCGGGCTTTTTCAGTTTGCCCTGACCTGAGATGTCCGCCTATGGAGGCCGCGTCTCGTTTTGCACGGGAACTGATCACTATAAACTATTTCTGCATGATTTTCCAGTTCCCTTTCCCTCATCGCGCTCGCAGTTGTTGCGGCGTTTCTTCACCAGCTGCGGCAGCTCCGGCCCGCGGGTGATTTCAAAATCATCGATCGGTTCCGGCTCCGGGATGTTATGCGAAAAAAGAAAGCTTCACGCTGCCTCCCGCCTCATCGTCCGCAGTCGCCGCCGCCGCCGGCAAGCCACGGGACAAGCACTCGATGCCGGTTTACGCGTTCAGCGACCGCAACCGGATCGTCCGCACCACCGCCTACACGTGCAGCGAGATCGGATCACCTGATCTACGGCAACAAGAACGCCACCGGCACCGTGCTTCGTTACAACGACCGCGTCCGCAGCGCCGCCGCCGATTGGTCGTTCTATCCGGTGGGAACCACCTTCCGCATCAAGGGCCTGCCCTATCTCTACGTGGTCGATGACTACGGCTCCGCGCTTCTGGGAACCGGCACGGTCGATATTTACAAGCCAACCAAGGAAATCATGAATCTCTGGGGCCGCCGCACCGTCGAGCTGACCGTGGTGCAATGGGGCTCCTTCACCCGCAGCGCCGAGCTTCTCAGCCAGCGCACCGGCTACGATCATTGCCGCAAGATGCTGGCCAACATCATCCGCCAACGGCCGGACATGGCCAGCGTCGCCAAGCTGTTAATCGCAATTTTTTCCCAAGCCCGGTCGTTCACGCGACCGGGCTTTTTTATTGTCATTGGATCGGTGCAAGCAGCCTCGCCGCCCGGCACGCCGCCCGGAACAGGAAAGGCTTGCGGGTGAATTCCTCGACCGTGGCCTCCTTGGAGCGGGCGAAATCCGTCGCCAGCATCGCCTCGACCTCATCGACGAATTTCCGGTCGGTGGAGAACGCCGTGATTTCGAAATTCAGGCGGAACGAGCGGTTGTCCAGATTCGCCGTCCCGACGGCGGCGAGACGGTTGTCGATGAGCATCACCTTCTGGTGCAGAAATCCCTTCTGGTAGCGGAACAATTTCACGCCGAAGGGAATCGATTGCTCGTAATAAGAGAACGCGGAAAGCCAGACCAGCAGGTGGTCCGCGCGCTCCGGAATCAGGATCCGCACGTCCACCCCGCGGATCGCGGCGGCCTGCAGGGCGGTGAGCACGCCCTCGTCCGGCACGAAATACGGCGAGGCGATCCACAGCTTGTCCGCGCGAGGTGTTCGCCGCCTCCGCCACCACCAGTTGCCAGGAATCCGCCGGATCGGCCGGGCCGGTGGGAATGATCGCCGCGATCTGATCCGCCGCTTCCTCCCGGCTGTCCCAGTGGAGTTCCGGCACCTGGTTGGACGCCCAGAACCAGTCTTCGAGAAACACCAACTGCACCGCCTGCACCACCGGACCCCGCATTTTCAAATGGGTGTCCCGCCAGCCACCGAAGCGCTGGTCGCGGCCGAGATACTCGTCGCCCACATTCAGTCCGCCGATGAACGCCGTCTTGCCGTCGCTCACCACGATCTTGCGGTGGTTCCTGAAATTGAGCTGCAAGCGCGACCACCAGTGACGGTTGATGCCGAAGGACTTGCACTCGATGCCCGCCTGCCTCCATCGCCTTCAGATAGCGCCGCGGCAGCTTGTGCGAACCGATCTCGTCGAACAGAAAATAGACCTTCACCCCCGCCTTCGCCCGCTCGATGAGCGCTTCCTGGAAGCGGGTGCCGAGCGTGTCGTTTTTCACGATGAAAAAGTTCACGCACAGATAGCTTTCCGCGACTCGCGGATCACCTCGAAAATCCGCTCGAAGGCGACCTCGCCGTCAATCAGCAGCTCAAGATCGTTGCCGCGGGTGAAAGGCAATCCACCGAGCAAGCTGCGCCGCCCGCTCGAACCCGTCGTCCTCGGGAATGTCCACTTCACAATGACGCAGCCGCTCGTGCATCGACGCCGCCAGCTTTCCCGAGCCGCCCGTCCTTTTCGCGCCGGCCACCGACGTTCCGGGAAAACCGCGTCCGGCCTAGCAGCCAATACATCGGGATCGCCAGAAACGGGATCGTCAGCAGGGAAATCACCCAGGCGATGGTGCCCTGGGACGTCCGCACATGCATCAGCGCGTGAAGCACGTGCAGGATTCCCACCACGTAGAATACCAGCAGCGCCGCCAGCCCCAGCCATGTGTTGAACTCGAAATCCGGGAATAACATCGCCGCAGGCTAACCGCGGATCGTGCGGGTCACAAGCTCTCAACCCAACCGGTAAAAATGCCAGCGGATCTCCTCCTCATAGCTTCTGAGAGAAGGATAGAAATTCTTCGTGTCCGGGCGCTTCAATCCGGCACCCACTCGTTCCGGCGGAAGCAATTCCCGCAAATCCATCATCGCACCCAAGAGCAGCGCTGTGTCGCGCAAACGCAGCGGGCGATCTCGAAAAAACATCGTGCTCTCCGCCGAGAGCGATGCGCTCAACCGGTTCGGCGAACTCCAGAAAAACAGATCGATTCGGAAAACCTGCACGTCCTCTTGAAAATACCGGCGCTCGGGCCGCGGCAGCGAATAAGGACTGGAATTGGGTCTGGGTGACAACATTCCCAGCTCGGGGCCGGTCATGGACTTCGTGGTGCTTTTGGTCAGAAAGCCGCCGGCCACAAAAACCAAATCCTCCAACGTCCGGGTTTGCTGCCGCCCCATCGCGTCCGTGAGAAGCAACGCCTTATCCAGAATCTCGATCCGCTGGATCGTGAAGGCGTTCGTGCAACATCGGCAGCTCATGGTCCGCCACCAGATCCGTCGGGAAACCACGCCGCTTCAGCTCGGCTTGAAATGCCTTCGCCTCATCAATCGGCAGATTGGACACCACGATGCCGAAGAGATCCCGCTGAAGATGGGAGCAGTCCGCGCGGGCGATCGATGGCACAACTGTGGAAGCGTCTTCGAGCGATTCTCGGTCAATCGTCTGATTCAGGGAAACCTGCAGCAGGCTGTAAGTGGCCATCGCTTTACCTCTTCCGGATCAGCATGAACTCGTTGCCGTCCGTGATCGAAGCACATCGCGAGATGCGGTGCCTCGCCGTCCTCTTCGGCGGTTCGCGGACCAGGCCGCCGCCGTTAGCCACCACTTCGGCGGCTCCGGCGACCACGTCCGCGACCTGGATGCTGATGCCGGTCCAGGTGCGTTTTCCCTCACCGCCGCCGTGGATGCCGATGATGGCTCCGGCGAGATCGAGCTCGGAAATGTGGCTGTTGGCGCGGGTCACCTCCGCGCCGAAGGTTTCTTGATAGAAACGGGTCGCCCGCGCCAGGTCGGCTGCCCAGATGACATACTTGACGCGCTCGACGAGCATCTCAGTAGGCGAAGATTTCGCCTTCCTTGAAGAAGCGCTTGAGCTCGGCCTGAGCGGCTTCGACGGAGTCGGAGGCGTGGCAGACGTTGCGCATTTTCGCGTCGGCGTCCTTGTGGCCGAAGTCGCCGCGGATGGTTCCGGCGGCGGCGACCATCGAGTCGGTCGGTCCGAGCAGGTCGCGCACGGCGGTGATGACGTTTTCGCCTTCGAGGGCGAGCGCGATGACCGGAGTTTCCTGCATGAAGCCGCGGACGGATGGGAAAAACGGTTTGTCGGCGATGTGCGAGTAGTGCTCGGCGAGGATTTCATCGCTGAGGAGCATCATCTTGATGCCGCGGATTTTGAAGCCTTGCGCTTCGAAACGGGAAAGGACCTGGCCGGTGATGTTTTTGGAGACCGCGTCGGGCTTGAAAAGAATGAGGGTGGTTTCGGAGTGCCATAGGCGCAGGAGTTAGTGCCGGAGTCCGACTTGTGCAAGCCTTTTGCAGCAAGGGATTTGCTCACGGATCTTAACGATCAAGGGCATCCGCACGCTGGCGGAGGGCGCGGGCGGCGTCCGGATTGCGCTTCTCGGTTTCCCACAATTGCGCCAAGCGGCGGAGGGCGGCGGCGGTTTCCTTCTTCGCTTCCGGCGGGTAGGATTTGATAGCGGCGCGCAGTCGATCCTCGGCGGCTTTGCTCTGACCGGCGGCGATCAGGACCTCGGCGGACTCAAGCAGGAAGGCAGGTTCGGTAACTTCGAGGGCGGACTGGGTGGCTTCCGCCTCGCGGAAAAGCCGTGCGGCGGAGTCGCGTGTCTCCGGATCGCGGCGGGTGGCGATGGCGAGCTTGCGGGCGAGTTCGGCGTTATCGGGAGCATCGAAAACCGCCTTTTCCAACAGAATCCGCGCTTGCTTGGGGTCGTTGGCGGCGAGCCATTCGTCAGCGAGCTTGATGAACTCTGCGGGCGAACCGCCGCGGATTTTCAGCAATTCGCTGGCATGGAAACGGGCGGGTTCCGGCTGGTCGCGGAGCCGGTAGAATTTCGCCAGCGATTGATGGGCAATCGCTTGGCGGGGATGGATGGCGAGCACTTGCTTGAGCGTGGACTCGCCCTCCGCATCGCGTTTCACGGCGAAGCAGAGGATGCCGAGGCGGGTTCGCAGCTCCAGCGAGGAGGGCACGGCCGCGGTGTGGCGCTTCAGAATGTCAATCGCCTGCTCGGTGCGTCCGGTATCGCGGAAATGTTCCGAAGCGGCGCGGGCGAGCTCCCGGGATTCCGGATGCGAATCCATCGCTTGGAGAAACCGCTGGTCCACCTTGTCGCGGGCGGCGGTATCTTCGGCATCGAACACGCTGCGGGAAAGCGAAGCGTAGAGAAGCACAGACTCCGGATCGTCCGGTGGGAGTTGATCGAGCAGCGCGATCTGCCTGGATTTGTCGCCTGCCCGCTGCGCGTGCTGGAACAACCGGCGGATGAGCTGCGGGTGGGCGGAGTGTTTTTTGAGCGCGGCTTTGAGGGTATCGCCGGAGAGCTTGAGGGCGAGCGCATCTCCGCGGCCCTGTTCTTCGAGGAAATCCGCATAGCCGATATGAATGCCAAGCTCGTCGGGCCGGGCGGCGGCGAGGTCCCGATAGAGTTTTACGGCGGCGGAACGATTTCCCGCTGCCATCTCGCGGGCGACGGCGCGGCTCACCAGCGGCAGGGCCAGCGGATCGGCGGTACGGGCGTTTTCAAACCGGACAGCCGCCTGCGCCGCATCGCCACGGGACTCCGCCAACACGCCGAGGGCGAACTCGAGCCGCGGATCCGGCTCCGCACGGACAAGTGCGGAGGAGAGAATCAGGAAAAGGGCGGAATAGCGGAAGCGAGATGCCCCTCCAATGGGTCGTCCCGCAAACGTCAACCGATTTGGAGAAAATGATTTCATGCCTCAATGCGGCAAGCTGGCCCGGGCAGATTCTATTCGCGACAAAACCCACCCCAGGCATTCGCCTGCCCGGGGTGGGTCAAAGATGCCTACCAGCTCAAGAAGCCTTGCCGAAGACTTCCACTTCGATGTAGTGGTTCATTTCGTTCGACGTGTTGCCGTTGCTGTAGAGGCGGACATAGCGGCCCTTGGTGCCCTTGGCGTCGACGAGCAGGCCGAAACGGGATTCGACGTATGGGGCGTCGCCGCCCTTGCCCATTTTCGAGGACTCGTCGTAGTCGTTGTTATAGATGGTGGTGACGCCGGTTTTGAATTCCGGATCATCGGAAATCTGGATGACCACGTCGTTATAGGCACGCTTCTGCGAGTGGAAGTGCCAGAGCCAGAGGGCGGCGATGTCGGCGCTTTTTTCCAAGTCGATCTGGACCCATTGGTTTCCGTCGAGCAGCTCGACGAAGTAGCCCTCGCCGGCTTCCTTGTCGCCGTCGGTGACAAGGGTCAGGTCGCCGATGATCGGATTGTCATCGCTGCTGGTAACTTTTTTGCCCTTGGAAAGCAGTGTGGTGCCTTCGGGAACGAGGAACTCGGGGGCCTTGCTGGGGGCTTGCACGAGATTCGGCACGTTCATCGGCTTGGGAGTGCCTTCGATCAGTTCGGGCGGCAGCTCGGTGGTCAATGGCACGCCGCCGGCCGTGCCGCCGGAGGATGTGGCTGCGGTCGCCGCCGGAGCGGTGGAGTCGGCGGCGGTTTCGGTTTTCTTGCCGCAACTGCTGAGAGCGATGGCGGAAGACAGGCAGAGGGCGGGCAGGAGTAGTTTCGATTTCATACGGAGAGGTGTTCTGAGGTGAATTGGATAGGCTGGTGGGTGAGGGCGGATTCGTTCACCCAGTAGATGGGCGCTTCGCTTTCGAAGGCGTGGCGGGCGTCGCAAGTGAGCTTGGCCTTGCCGCGCAGCGCGCTGAAGAAGTTCTCCAAGTGCGGCTGGTGGGCAGGCTTGTTGAAACCGCCGGGCAGCTCGAAGATCTCCGGCGCGGCGGACTCGTAAGAAGCGACTGCGTCCGCAGATGGCGGGGGCTTGGGCGGCGCGGGCGAGCGCTTGATGATGCCGCGGGCGACGAGGTCGTCCCACGGCGGAGCGCTGGCCTCCCGATAGATGGCGGAGCTGGAGGCGATTTCGGAAATCTTGATGGTCCCTTCGGTGCCCATGAAGCTCTCCCAGAATCCGCCGCCGGCGCTGGTGGTGGTGAGGACTTGATAGAACGCGCGCACGCCGCCCTGCGGGGTGTCGAACTCAAAGATGGCCATCACGTTGTCGAAGTGCTCGCGCTTGGTGAAGTAGTCGTTTCCACCGGACGCGTAGACCGACTTGGGAGCCACGCCGAGGAACCAGCCGAAGATGTCGATCTGGTGGGCGCCGAGGTCGGAAATGGGGCCGCCGGACAGGGCGCGGAAGGTGCGCCAGTTCATGAACTGCTGCATGTCCTTGTAGCCGTATTTTTCGAGGATCTCGGGTTTGATCGCGAGTTTCGGGTTGTAGCCGATGTCCTGTGAGGAATTCACGGCGCGGTTCCACTGGGCGTTGATGTTGACGATCTGGCCGCAGATCTTGTGTTCCTTGATCAGCTTGTCGAGGGTGAAGCGGTAGCGCGGATTGCTGCGGCGCTGGTGGCCGATCTGGCAGAGTTTGCCGGATTTTTCCATGGCCTTCACCATGGCGCGCGCGCCGTCGATGGTGTTGGACATCATTTTCTCGCAATAGACGTTCAGCCCGGCTTCGAGGCATTTCACGGTGTGGGGCGAGTGCCAGAAGTCCGGGGTGGCGATGATGACGGCATCCAGGCCTTTCTCGGTGGCAAGCATTTCGTCGATGTCGACGTAGCCCTTGGGTGCGGTTCCCTGGAAGGCGCGGACTTTGGCCATGCCGCCCTTGAGGTTGTAGTCCCAGATGTCGCAGACCGCTTGGAAGTGGAGGCCTGGAATGTTGGCCATGGCCTCGAACAGGACGCGACCTTGTTTGCCCATGCCGACGAGGGCGAGGTTGATTTTCTCTCCGGTGGCAGTGCCGTCCTGATTGGCAGCGCGGAGGATGGACGGTGCGCCGAGCACGAGGCCCGCACCGGCGGTGGCCAGTGTCTTGGACAGGAAGTCCCGGCGGTTGATGGATGAAGGTTCCGGATTCATAGGTTTACCATTTCTTGAGGATGGCGAAGCGGTTGTGCTCGGCGAGAGCAAGCGCCATGACGATGAGAATCATGTGCACACCGAGCCATGAGACACCTTCGTCTTGTTTGATCAAAATCAAGCCCCAAGTGAGGCTGATGTAGAGCAGGCCCAGAAGAAAAAGCGAGGTACGGCTGGCGATGCCGAGCAGGATGGTGAATCCGAGGATCAGCAGTGTGGGTCCGAGGATCTTGTCGTAGAGGGGCAGCGCGAATTTCAGCATCAGCGGCTCGGCTTGGAACTTGGTCATCAGGGCCTCTGGCACGCCGTGGTAGTTGGCGAGGGCGTATTGTTTGACGGATCCGGCAGCGGTGAGGCCGTATTCGTTCGCGGCACCATCGACATTGACGATCTGGTCGGCCGCCTTGTTGCCCGCGAATTTTTCGACGCCGGTCTGGATGGCGCGTACGGCGAGCCAGACGCGGAGGAGGAGTGCCCCGTAAACGAAGGCGAGTTTGTTGCTCGAACAGCAGGATTCAGTGCTCATGGTCAGTCAGTATTGGTTATGGGTGAGAGGATGGGGCGGTTTGCTGCCAAATGGATTCATGCCGCGAGACGGGCTCCTGGGGGCGGGATTGTGCCAATCTCCGCTATTCCGGGGGGATGAAAGAGGGCCGGACGGCCGGGCTCAAGCAGGGATCGCCAGATCAGAGAATCCGCAGGGATTACCCGAATATCCGACCTTTCCGCAGCAGTCTGGTTGGCTTGGTGTGTCTTTTTCTGGAATCTCACGTGAGTTTGGGTTCCCAACCGGCGCGATAGACGCGTTTGAGCATGGCTTTCACTTCAGGCAGGCCGCGGGCCTCCATGCCAGCCATGTTCCAGTCGATTTTTTTGCCGAGACGGACGGAAAGATTACCGACGAGCACCATCTCGGTGAGCGGTCCGGCGTGGTCGACGAAGTTGGAGACAGGCTTGGGCCCCTCGCCACGGACGGCGCGGCAGAGTTCCTGGGTCGGGCCACCGACGACGCGCGGGTAGACTTTTTCCACCTTGCCGGGTTCGGCCTTCACGCCATCGCGGAAGAGAACGGGAGTGGTGCCACCGTACGCGTCATTGATGAAAAGGACACCGGTGGTGCCGACGAAGACCTGGCCGAATCCCTCGTTGAGCTGGAGATCCGCAGGAATGCCCGGCGGGCGGACGAACTCCGTGTCGGTGTTCGGGTTGTTCACGCCGTCCTGCCAGATGACCTTGACGGCGACGCGTTTACCCTTGGCGGGAAATTCGTAAACGATCGTGGAACGCTTCGGAGCGGTGACGTCGTCGAAGGGGGAAACCTTGCTGGCTTCCACCACGAAGTCACCTTGCAAGTCGAGCACCCAGAAGGCGGAATTCATGCTGTGGCAACCGATGTCGCCGAGCGCGCCGCAACCGTAATCCCAGAAGCCGCGCCATTTGAAGGGGTGGATGTCCGGACTGTAGGGCCGGTCCGTCGCCACGGTGCCTTGCCAGACGTCCCAGTTGATTTCGTCGGGCACGGGGATTTTCGGCGGAAAATTCAAGCCTTCGCCTTGTGGCCAGATCGGGCGGTTGGTCCAGTAATGGACTTCTTTGACGTCGCCGATCATGCCGGACTCTACCCACTCGCGGAGGACGCGGGTGCCTTGCATGGTGGCTCCTTGGTTGCCCATGACGGTGTAAACGCCCTTTTCCTTGGCGAAGTTGGCGAGTGCGCGGGCTTCCCAGAGGTTATTGCACAAGGGTTTCTGCACCATCACCGGCTTGCCGAGCCGGATGGCTTCCACCGCGATCGGGAAATGCATGTGATCCGGGGTGGAAACGGTGACCACGTCGATCTGGTCCGCCACGGAAGCGAACATTTCTCGGTAGTCGGAGAAGAACTTCGCGTCCGGAAACCGCTCGATGGCACCCTTGGCCATTTTCTGATCCACGTCGCACAGGAAGGCGATTCGGTTGCCGCCGGAGATTTCGGAAATGTCGCTCAGTCCCTTGCCGCCGCAGCCGACGGCCGCGACGTTGAGTTGTTTGAGAGTTTTTTCCTGGCCGAGCAGGAGGTTGGGAGCAAGCGCGGTGCCGGCCAGAGCGGCGGCGGACTTGATGAAGCTGCGGCGGTTGGGGTTTTGCATGGGGTGTCGTTTGGAGGTGCACAAGCCGGAGTGCCGGGCGGTGCGGATGACCGCGCCGGGCTGGATACGTCCGGTTGGATTCAATTTTTTCGCAGGAGTGATGTCCATCACTGTTTTTCGCCGGGAGATGGCCTTTTCGGGGGATGGCGGAGTCAGCGTTTTTTCCGGAGTCGTTTGCCGGTGAGGCGGGTGGCGATGAGATTCGGGCAGCGGCCTTTGACTCGCAGTTGTTCGCAATTCGCCTCGATTTTGATCGTCTGCCGGACCGGCTTGAAGCCGAGCCGCCGCGTGATGCAGTCGTTGAGCATGTCGAGGTGCGCGTCCTCGAATTCGACCACCCGGCCGCAATCGATGCAGACGAGGTGGTTGTGCGAGGGTTTTTCCAGGAAGTTCGGGTCATAAGTCGTCTGGTTGTCGCCGAGGTCGATTTCGCGGAGCAGATCCGCCTCCACCAACAGGCTCAGCGTCCGGTAAACGGTCGCACGCGAGGTCTCGGTATCCAGCTTCCGCGCCCGGTCGAAGAGCTCGTCGGCGGTGAAATGCTCGTCCTTGGAAAACGCCGCTTTCACGATGGTCTCGCGCTGCCCGGTCCGGCGCAGTCCCTTGCGGCGGATGAATTCGTCGAGTCTTTCCTGGATGCTGGCGTCCACGCTTGGGTTTCTAGCGCCTCGGATAGGGGAGGGGAAGTGGAAAGACGCCCGGGCGATCACCGTGCTCGACTGGCATCGGTCCGTAAAGAATGCTGCCACCGGACGAGGTGGTCTCCGAACTCATGATTTCAAAGCAATACGTGGCGGATGTCAGTCTGAAGCGGGACGAGGTCGGTTCGTTCGATACCTACCCGTTCTCGCTGGCGGCGGTATGCGGTTTGGAAACGCTGGAACTCCATCCTGCGGTGACGTTTTTTGTCGGCGAGAATGGCTCCGGAAAATCCACGCTGCTGGAAGCCATCGCCGTGGTCTGCGGCTTCAACGCGGAGGGCGGATCGAAGAATTTCAGGTTCGGGACACGCGAATCTCATTCCGAGTTGCATCGCTTCCTGCGCGTCAGCCGCGGCCACCCACGTCCTCGCGACGGCTTTTTCTTCCGCGCGGAGAGTTTTTTCAATGTGGCGACGGAAATTGAACGACTCGACCTCGAACCTGGTGGAGGACCTCCCATCGGCCCGGCTTACGGCGAGAGGGGGTTACATGAGCAATCTCACGGCGAGTCCTTCCTCGCCCTGATGGTGAACCGTTTCCACGGACACGGACTCTATCTGCTCGACGAACCGGAAGCCGCGCTCTCGCCCAAGCGCCAGCTCGCCATTCTCACGCGGATCCACGACCTTGTCAGGGAGAAATCCCAGTTCATCATCGCCACCCACTCGCCGATCCTCATGGCGTTCCCGGATGCCTATATCTACCAGTTTTCGCCAAGCGGCATCGAGCGGGTCGCCTATGAGGAAACGGAACATTATCGGGTCACCCGCAATTTCTTGGCTAATCCGGAGCGCATGATGCGGGTTTTGTTCGAGCCGTGAGCGCCAAGGAGTTTTCTCCCGGGATTGAAAGCCGGGCGGCTCCATCCCGCGTAGTGACGCAACGCAACCGTTTGTAAACGCCCATGAACCCCAAAATCTCCCGCCGCAAATTTCTCGGAACCACCGCCCTCGCCATCGGCATGCCGACGATCATTCCCGGGTCCGCCCTCGGGAAAAACGGTGCCGTCGCCCCCAGCAACCGCATCGTCATGGGCGGCATCGGCATCGGCCCGCGCGGGCGGCAGGTGCTTTCCTGTTTCCTCTCCCAGCCGGACGTCCAGTTCGTCGCCATCGCCGATGTGCAGGAGACGCGCCGCGAAATCGTCCGCCGCATGGCGAACAAACAATACGGCAACGAGGACTGCTACAAATGCCGCGACATGATGGAAATCCTCGGCCGCGACGACATCGACGCCGTCCAGATCACCACCGGCGACCACTGGCACGCGCTCGGCATCATCCTCGCCTCCAAGGCCGGCAAGGACGTCTACGCCGAAAAACCGTGCAGCATGACCATCCACGAAACGCAGGAGCTCTCCGACGCCGTGAAACTCCACAAACGCGTCTTCCAAGCCGGCACCCAGCGGCGCAACGTCGATAATTTCCGCTTCGCCGCCGAGCTCGCCCGCAGCGGCCGCTTGGGAAAAATCCACACCGTGCACGCGTCCATCCTGCGCCTCGTGCCCGACCTCGCCCCGCTGCCCGGCGAGCCCGAGCCGGATCCCGCGGTGATCGATTGGGACCGCTGGCTCGGCCCCGCCCCGCTCCGCCCGTATAACAAAAAATACGTCGAAGGCCGCTGGCGCGGGCATTACGCCTTCCACGGCGGTGCCGGACTGCCGGAATGGGGCACGCACACTCTCGACCTTTGCCAATGGGCGGCGGACGCTGATAGCACCACACCGATCGAATTCGAGAGCAAAGGCGACACCCTCATCGAAGGCCGCTACGCCAGCGGGGTGAAACTCGTGATGCGCCTCGCCGGATTCAAGGGCGAGGGCGAATGGGTCGTCCCCGGCACCTGCCCGGTGCGTTTCGAGGGCGACCAGGGATGGGTCGAAACCGCGGATTTCGGAAAAATCGCCGCCAGCAGCCCAGCCCTGCTCGCCGGTATGCCCACCGGAGAAATGTCCGGCACGGATCCCGCAAAGCACGTCCGCGAATTCCTCGACTGCGTCAAATCCCGCGGCGTCACTGCGGCGAACGAAACAGTCACCCGCAACGGTCACATCGCCTGCCACGCCGCCGCCATCGGCTGGCAGCTCGGGCGCAAAGTCCGCTTCGATCCGGCCACCGAGAAATTCATCGACGACGACGAGGCGAACAAAATGTGCAGCTCGCCCCGCCGCGCCCCATATACCCTCTGAAAACGCGGGAATCGACACCCGCCCCCGATGCGCTAAGTTCCCCGGCGGATGAATTTAAAAGAGCTCGGCTGGAACCCGGAATTGGAAACTGCCATGGCGGCCTACGCCGGAAAAGGCTGGGTCCCCGCACGCCTGATCCGCGAGACGGTCATCAACTACGGCGCGTTCCTGAACGGCGGCGAGGAAATCGACGTCATCCTCTGCGGCCGCGTCTGGCACGAGGCCACTTGCGACGCGGATCTACCCGCCGTCGGTGATTGGGTGATGGTCGAGCTCGGCGATGAAAACCAACCCCACGTCATCCGCGCCACGCTGCCCCGGCGCACGTGTTTTTCCCGGAAAATGCCCGGCAACAGCTCGCAGGCCCAGGTCATCGGCGCGAACATCGACTACGTCGCCGTGGTCACCGACGCGGGCCCGGATTTCAACATCCGCCGGATGGAGCGCTACTTCATGCTCATCGGCCGCAGCGGTGCCAAGGCCGTCGTGCTGGTGAACAAAGCCGACCTTTTTCCCAAGGAACAAAGCCAACAAGCCGCCGCGGAAATCGCCGCGCTCTGGGATGGTGCGACCGTGCACGTCACCAGCGCGCTCAATGGCGACGGCCTCAAGGTCCTCAAGAGATACCTCAAAAAAGGCATCACCATGTGCGTCGTCGGTTCCAGCGGCGTCGGCAAGTCCACCCTCGTCAACCAGCTCTACGGCGAGGATTGGCAGTGGACCAGCGAGGTGAACGAGACCACCGGCAAGGGCCGCCACACTACCACTTCCCGCGAGCTCGTCCCGCTGCCCGGCACCGGCATGCTCATCGACAATCCCGGCATGCGGGAAATCCAGATGTGGACCGACGAGGCGACCCTGCGCGACAGCTTCGCCGACGTGGACGCGCTCACCGCGGATTGCAAATTCTCCGATTGCAGCCACCGCACCGACGCCAAGTGCGCCATCCGCGCCGCCGTCGAGGCCGGCACGCTCGACCTCGCGCGTTATGAGAATTTCCTCAACCTCGAGAACGAGATCGCCGCGTTGAGAAAACGTTCCGAAAAACGCCAGATGGCCGTCGAGCGCTGGGCCAAGCGCAACAGCGTGAAAGCCCGCAACCTTGCTGATAGAATCCAGTTGGAAAAAGACCACCGCGGGGATCTCTGACGCGGTGGTAGTAGCGTGAGAAATTATTTAATTCCAAGCAGAGTCTCGATCCGAGTCTCTTTCAAAACGGCACCTCACCCGCCAGTTCCCGCGCCTCCTCCGCAATCCTCTCCGACGCCGCTTTCAAGCCAGCGATCTCCCGCTCCAGCTCCTCCCGCTGCGCCGCCACGATCCGCCCGATCACCGACTCGTCCTCCTCCGCCGCCCGGAACACCTCGTAATCCGCGCTCGCCCGCACCTCGTCCAGCGTCTCGATCATCTCCAGAATCCTCGCCTGAAGGTGCTCGTAGAGCGACCGCAGTTCCATCAACCCGCGCGCGCCGTCGAGCGAAACGCTGGCCCAGCCTTGTTTCAGAATGAACGCCTGCGGGTCCTTGGCGATGAGTTCCAGCAGCTCGATGTCTCCCCGGTCGCGGGCTTCGTTGATCGCCTGGGTGAGGAGCTCGTAGGTCTTGCGCTTTTCCGGATCGTGCTCGTGGAGATCCGGGTGAAACATCCGCACCAGCTTCTTCCAAAGCTGTTTCAGCCGCGCCGTCTCCTCCGCGTTGAGTTCCCGTTTCCCCTCCAGCGCGGATGCCGTGGAATTGTATTCCCGATCCTTTTCCGCTGCCGCACGCTGATAGTCGCCGGCCGTTGCTCCGGCGGCGTCCTCGCCTTCCGCCAGCAGGCGCTCGATGAACGCCTTGCGAAACTGCACCAACAGCAGCAGACGGTCCCGCTCCTGATACGATGCCCGCAGTGCTCCGAACAGCCGCGACCGGATGGAATCCACCTTCGACTTCTCGATCCCGTATTCCAGCTCCAAATCCGCGAGCCGTGCCCGCGCCGCCTCCACCAGCCTTTGGTAAAGCTCCATCTCCGGCTGCTGGAAAACCACCAGCCCGGCGGCGATGGAAGTTCCGTCCGCATTCTCCTTAATCTGCAAATCGAGAAACGCCGCGCCCTCCAGCCCGCAGCCGTTCGCCAGTTGCACCAGATACCAGCGGCCCATCGCCGAACTCTTCTCGTTCGTGGACTCCGCCAACCACTTCAGCCACGACCTCAACTCCGCATCCTCCCGCGCCTCCTGATAGAGCCTGCCCTTGAACTTGCCGAACGACAGCCGCGAGGGAAACCACTCGTCACCGGCGAAACCCACGATCTTCTCCCAACTATCCAGCGCCCGCTTCTCTGCCAACGGCCGCAGCACCTGCTGCATCAGATCGACCACCGTCAGCACGTCACCCAACGCCGTGTGAGCGCCGTTTTCCGGCAGCCGGTAATACTGTCTCAGTGTCTGAAGCTTGCAGTTTCCCGCAGGCACCGGATCGAGCAAGCGCTGCGCGAGCTTCAAGGCACAGAAGCCTGGAACGCCGATTTGCGAAATGCCAAGCCGCTTCCACTCGGGCACAAGCACCTTGTCCCAATCATATTCCAAGTTGTAAGCCACCACCGGCAGCGATTCCGCATATGCGGCGAATTCCCCGTAAACCTCCGCAGGCAGACTCCCATCACGCTCCAGAATCTCACGAGTGTAGCCATGCACCCTCGCCGCCTCAGGGGGAATCGCACAGCCGTGGTTGAGCAAGCGACGGAACGGGTCACCGTCTCTTTCCCAGCCTCTCATCTTTTGCGCCGCTAGATCCACTGCGAAAACGGGCTTCGCAAAGCCGGTTGTTTCGGTGTCGAGAAGTATCCAATTTGATCTATCTATCATTTGAAGTTCTGGTCAGTCCGTTGGATGATCTGGAGTTTGTTGCCACTGTGATCCAGCCTCTCAAGGCAATTAACTTCCCTAATATCCAGTTCTTTCAAGTCGTTACACTTGCAAGAAATTGATTTAATATTTGGGTTGGATGATAGATTAAGATTATTCAAGCAATTTACATCACATTGCAAATTTATAAGGTTTGTTACGGCTGAAAGATCAAGATATTTCAGGGGATTTCCTGAGCAATTCAAATCAGTTAAAAGCGGAACGGACCTAAGATCTAGTTCAATCAAATTGTTTAGCCTTGAAAATTTATACATACTTAGATGAGCTCCTTGCCCTGTATGGTGGATCTCGTCCCAATATGACGAGCAATCGAGGTGGGAGAGTTGTGGTACCTTTGAAAGATCCAAATCAACTAAACAGCAATTGCTGCAGTATAGCTTATTGAGATTTGGAACATCTGAAAGATTCAGCTTAGTAAGCTTGTTGTTCCAGCAATAAAGATGAGTGAGATTTGGAACGTCTGAAAGATCCAGTTCGGTAAATTTGTTATTCCCGCAACCAAAAGAGGTGAGATTTGGAACTACTGAAAAATCCAGCACCGTCAGGACATTTCCAGTGCAAATTAGCTTTGTGAGTCCAGGTAAGATCGAAAGATCCAGATTGCTCAGTGGTTTCTCCGATCTTTCTGTAACGAGTCCTGAGTCACAGATTTCAAGTAATTCGATTTTGAGTCCAGAGATCGAAGGCAGTCCTGATATTTCAAGGAATCCTTGATCAACTCGCAACTCCTTGAACTTGCCATTCACAAGCGTGCTGCGCATATACGGATAGCTCGTCAAACGTTCCAACACGTCTTCCTGTGTTAACCGCAGTTCCTCCGCCCAGGCGCAGACCAGACGATAATCCGGTCCATAGAGTTCATGCTGACCGATTCGATGAAGCATCCCAAGCGCCTTGCTCGTCTGGACGTGAACAAGCGACCGGTTGATGATCTCAGACAACGCCGGTGTGCCAGCGTTCGGAAGCCCCGCCAATCCCGAACCAGGATGAAATTGCAATCCCGTCTCTTCTGCTGGATTTGAATTCTCTGAGGACATTGATATGAAATTAATACGATTTTGATGCTAATGGCGTTTCCCCTTGATCAAGGATTCTTCGGACCGAGTTCTCTAAATTTTTCCTCTGCGGCACTTCCGAGTGCATCAAAGAACTCTTCGATGACACTCAAGCAGTATTCAAGAAATCGTTGACTGAGATTCATGGGGCAGCCTAAATCGCGGCCTTGATACCGGTCTATCTGCAATCCAACGGGCTGATCTCGCCAAATTAGCTTCTCCAATTTGTAGATAGATTCACAGTTATTGGATGAGTCCCTAGGAATGCCTGCATCGTGAACAATACAGTGACGGACGTGTGCAATTTCTTTTAGCTGGACCCATTGATCATCGGTGAAGAATGTAATTTGTGCATGATCCTTGAAATAAATCTGCGTCGCTTCGACGATCCCGCATTTGTGCTTCTTCTTGAGCCGACTTAAAATTTCGGAATCCATTTCAAAAAACCTTTGGATCTCAGTGATGTGCCGGGAAACGTAGGTCTCAAAAACCATGTATAGATAAACGACAGAGGTAAGATAAAGCATTGGAAAAAAATCTTCCTCGAAGTCCCGATCAACTGACCTGACGACCATGTCGTAGTCAGCCTCATCGGGATTGGAGATTTCGCGGTACTCCTTTACCGCCTCGTTTCGCTCTTTGGCATGCGCCTGTGAAATCTGCTCCGCAACGAGGGTAACATAGCGTCGTGCGGTCGAAACCGCACTGGCGCTATATACATTGAACGGGATCACGATCTGAATTTCCTCACTCATGGCATCTGGCTTTGCATTTCAATCCGTCCCAGCTCCGCTTCGAGTTCCTCGATGCTGGGGAGGCAGGTGTCGAGCGGTTCGGGGAGGGCGCGGACGAGTTGGTATTCGGCGATGCCGATGGGTTTGCCGATGCCGGAGAGCGCGTATTCGGCGACGGGGTGGTTGCAGGTCTTGCAGAGGAGCAGGCCGATGGTGGGATTGTCATCGGGTGCCTTGATCTGGGCGTCCACGGCGAATGGGGGCAGGTTTTGCATTTCAACATTTCCGGTGGTCTCCAACGGTTTACAGCTCCAGTTTGGCGAGCAATTCCTCGACAGTTAGCTTGTGGTGCGCGGCTACGGGTTACAAGACACCGCCGAGCAGGGTTCCGGTTTTCAGCGGGCGATGATTGGGGACCGTCACATGATGGGTTCCGCCCAGCGTGGTGGTCAGACGGATGTGGGAGCCATCCTGTCGCACCGACTCGTATCCGAACATCCGCAGGGCGCGGATGAGTTCGGCCGCGCCGATGTCGCGGGGGATTTTCATACGGCCAAGGCCTCGTCACGGACGAAATGGAGGCGGATGATCTTCGGCATCGGACCGGGCACACCGTCACAAAAATGACAACGCACGGCGTCGCGGGCCATTTCCCGGAGTTCTTCGAGAGTATCGCCCTGGGTGGCAATTGCATGACCTAGGGCAGTGGCGACGAAGCCGCCATCCACCTCATCTTCCCGGACTTCAAAGATGATTTCATCCATGGGGGGAACATCGCACATGCGAAGGAACCCGGGCAAGGCGCAATCTCACCCCGTCAGTCGACTTCCTCGATCCGTCCCAGCTCCGCTTCGATTTGCCCGATGCTGGGCAGGCAGGTGTCGAGCGGACCGGGGAGGGCGCGGACGAGTTGGTATCCGGCAGTTTATGGGGTCTCATGGGAAAAGCTGCGACAGGAATGTCGCAGCTCCTTATGGGGTGGGTGGCGTGGGGACTGTGGCGGGTTTGGATTTCGCGACGGCGACGGGGTCGCGGGCGAGGAGGTATTCCTGATGGAAGGGGGTGCCGGTGAACTGGAGGGCGAGCTTGTCGAGGCCTTTTTCGAGGAGGCGGTCGATCTCTTCGAGGGTGGTCTGGAGGTTCTCGGTGGCGGCGGTCTTGGTGCCGCGGGCGCTGCGCGGGGTGCCGAGCAGGAGGTTGTAGGTCTCGATGCGGGTTTCGAGCAGGTCGAGCTTGCCCTCGGTGAGGCCGACGTCGGCGAGGCCGGGTTGGTTGGAGCCGGGCGCGGGCGAGGGGATGGCGCGGGCGAGGGTGAGAAGCTCGGTGGCTTTGTCGTCCACGAGGGAATCTGGGAGGGCGTCGAGGTCGCTGGGGAGGAGGTCGGCTTTGGCTTCGAGCACGGGGTCCTCGCGGAGGAGGGCGAGGGAGCAGAGTGCGCCAGCAGTTTCGAGGATGTTGGCGATGAGGGTGGCGCGGGCCTGGTTCTTGGCCGCGGTGATGCCGGTGGTGTTGCGGAGCTGGAGGAGGACGCAGGCGTCGGCGTAGGAGATCTTGGCGAGGACGCGGTCGTAGAGCGGTGTCCACGCGGGGAGGCTGGAGGTGAGGGCGAGGCTGGTGCCCATGGAGCAAAGGCTGCGGAGGGCGAGGTGGCTGTCGTATTTGAGGCGTTGGCGGTCGTTCATGGCGGGGTGGTTTTGGTGTAAGTGATTGTGGTTGTGTGGTTCTGGCGGATGTAGATGGTGTTTTGACGGGCGGAGATGGGATTCTGGAAGATGGCGGCGGGGTTCTGATGGGCGCGGTGGGGTTCCGGCGGATGTCATATCAAAGGGCCATGCCTTTCATCAGAATCGCTTCTTACCATTTTATCCCTGCTCCGGTAATGGTTCCACATTAGCAGAAAAACGCGATGGCTGGCTGGGTGGCGGGATTCCGGCAAGAAGCCGGTTTTCTATCACTGCATCTCGCGTATTGTGGATCCGGCGGTTCGTGCTGGGGGCGGAAGAAAAGGAGAAGTTCCGCGCTTTGATGCGGATTTATGAGAAATTCTCGGGCTGTCGGGTGACGGCTTACTGCCTAATGGATCATCATTTCCATCTTCTGCTGGAGGTGCCGCCGAGGCCGGCGGCCGGATTCACGGACGCGGAATTGCTGAAGCGACTGACGGCGATTTACAGTCAGGCGTTTGTCGCGGAGGTGGGGCAGGAACTGGCGGAAGCAAGGTGCCAGGTGGCGGAGGGTTTGGCCGAGGAATCGCTGGTGGTGGGGCGGATTCACGAACGGTTCAGCTACCGCATGCACGACCTCGGAGAGTTTATAAAGGGGGTGCTGTAACGTTACACCCAATGGCACAACCGAATGCAGACGTTTTACAGCTCAAACTCAAGGGCTTTTGGTAAATATCAGCCCGCTTCCATTCGGGTCGTGACTCGCGGGCCGGGGCTTCATAAATCCGGCTTGTGACCGACGTCGACTCAACGAACCATCGCTTCGGCGGCATCGCCCGGCTTTACGGGCAGGCCGCGCTGGAGCGGTTCCTTGTCTCCCGTGTCGCAGTGATCGGCATTGGCGGCGTGGGCTCATGGGCGGTGGAATCGCTCGCACGGTCCGGCATCGGCCACCTGACGCTCGTCGATTTGGATGAAATCTGCATCACCAACGTGAACCGCCAGCTACACGCGATGGACGGGCAGATCGGCCGCCAGAAGACCGAGGCGATGGCAGAGCGTGCCCTTGCGATCCACCCGGGCTGCGATCTCCAAGTCGTACCGAAGTTTTTCAACGAGAAATCCGCCGCTGAAATCTTGGATGCCGGGTTCGACGCGGTGATCGATGCCATCGACTACGCCCGCCACAAGTCGTTGCTCATCGCCGAGTGCCACAAGCGCGGAATCTACGCCGTGACCTGCGGCGGGGCGGGCGGACGGCGAGATCCCACGCGCATCCGCGTGACCGATCTCGCTTACAGCGGCATGGATCCGCTGCTACTCCAGCTCCGCCGGGGCCTGCGCAATGATTTCGGATTCCCGAAAAACACCCGCGGCAAGGAGCCGATCCTGTTTGGCGTCGATGCGGTGTATTCCGACGAGGCACCCTGGTATTCCCACTGCGACGGCACGGTTTCCAAGGATGCGCCGGAGGAAATCTCACTGCGCCTGAACTGCGCGTCCGGTTTCGGCTCGGCGGCGCATCTCATCGCCAGCTTTGGTCTGATCGCCGCCGGACGCGTTCTGGAAAATATCGCCGCGCGGGCATGAAAAAAGCGACCCGAGGGTCGCTTGATTCGGAAATGGATATTTGCTGGATCGTTTACAGACCCTTCTTCGAAAGCCGGGTGCCAGCGGTGGCGCCTTGGCGGGCCTTGAACTTCGGGTTCGACTTGCAGATGACGTAAACCGTTCCTTTGCGTTTCACGACTTGGCAATCGGCGTGACGGCGTTTGGCGGAGGCGAGGGATGAGAGAACTTTCATGGCGATGGATAGGTAAAAATGAAGGGTGGCACGCGCCGCCGGGGGGCGAAAACTAGCCAGCCGACCCACCTTGTAAAGCCATTTTTCGCCTGAAAATCCGATTCCCCCGCACCCGGGGTTTGATCACTCCAGACAGATGGTTAAGATTGCTTAATTTTCACTTTCCGAAATCCGTTCAGAACATTAAACCCGGCCCATGAAATTTCTAATCGTGATCGTGTCGTTGTTTGCCCTGAATTCCTGCAACACGCTCATCGGTCTCGGCCGTGACACCAAGCTGGGTTACCAATGGACGAAGAGTAAAATGCAACGCGACGGCGACGTCCTGCCCGATCAGTCGGGTGCGCCGGTGTATTGATTCCGGGGGGAAGTTTCGTGTTTCGCATGGCGGGTGACTCTGCTTTCTTTGAGTCGTGACCTTCGCCAGTAAAATTACCATCGCCCGGATCTGCCTGGTGCCGGTCTTTGCCGCACTGGCGTTTTACTACGGGCACACGGTGAGAAGCGGCCAACCGGTCGAGTCGCTGCGTTGGTGGGCGCTCGGGGTTTTCGTCTTCGCTGCGACGACGGACGGAGTCGACGGCTGGATCGCACGGCATTTCAACCAATGCTCGAAATTCGGCGCTTTCATCGATCCCATCGCAGACAAGGCGCTGCTGCTCACCGGCGTGATCACCCTGTCGCTCGTCGATTGGGGGTCGCCCGGTTGGCGGCTGCCGCTGTGGTTCGCCGCCGTCGTCATCTTGCGGGACTGCATCATTCTCGGTGGGATCCGGATTTTATGGAATCACCACCGGGATGTCAGGTTCGCGCCGCATTGGTCGGGCAAGGTGTGCACGGTGACGCAGATGTTCGCGATCGGCTGGGTGATGTTGCGGGTGACGGCTTTTTCCCCGCTTGTTCCCTGTCTGATCGCCGCGTTTTTCACCATCTGGTCGAGCATCGCCTACATCCGGCAAGGCCAGCGCATTCTGCGCGGTCAGGCGGCGTGAGGGCATGAAAAAGCCCGGAAGCCCCGAAAGGCTGCCGAGCTTTCCCAAGGGTGGGGGAGAACGGGGGGTAACGGGGGAGAGAGTATTAGCGCCGGCGACGGAGGATAGCAAGACAACCGAGGGCACTGAGTAAAGCGGTGGCGGGTTCGGGGACGACCTCCGAGTTTACCAATCCAGGAGTAGGCGTGCTCAGCAAGGCCCAACTGCCGGTGTCGTCTCTTCCAATTGAGTAATTCAGTGCATTTGAATCACCGAATGCCGCCGCCAGCGCGAGAAAGCCGGGGTAATTCGTTGCATCTGCCACACCTTCATAAATGATACCGTCAAGCAGTAGGCCACTGTTGGTCGTGGAAGAATTTGTCAGGGCGAAAGTCCCTCCTGAATACAGTCCAACCGCATCGGGTGCTCCATTCTGGATTTGGTCGGTATTAATGGGAAACGTCAGGGTTCTGGCCGCTATGTTTGTGCTTCCGATCACGTAGTATGCACCTGGTGCGAGCGAGGTGCTGGCGGGAATCGTAGTAATTGGAGCGTAGACCTGATTGTTGTTACCATTGATGTGAACGAGAACATAGCCGCTGATATCGACAGTAACCAGACCGTTGTTGTAGAGTTCGATGAACTCTGCATTATCAGTCCCGACATTGTCGTAGTCGATCTCATTGATGATGACGGCAGCGTCCGAAGAAAGAATGCCAAAGGAGAGAGCCGCAACGGCTGCTGCGGTGGAGCACTTGATTTTCGTCACTTGTGTTGGGAAACGCACAGTAAGCATGACATTAACGCGAGCAATGGCCGTGCCAGTTAGGATTTTTGCTGTTTCAGCAATCGACAAAAGCTCCCATCCATCTTCCTCCTTGGCAGAAATCCGACTGATCCAATCGAATTCGTTCATCCGGCGATCCTTCTCAACTAGCGAAGCCTCTTGTCACGCGTTGCCGCAACTTCTTCTTTTTCAGTCGGTCAGTATCACTATTCCAAAAATGCCCGCCCGTCGACTCACCGTAAATTCCGGCATTTCCCACCGGCATTTCCCGCAAAAATCATCTCCGAAAATCAAAAAACCGTGCCGGGAAAAATTCCGGCACGGTCGTAGTATCTGATAAAACGGCCCGAAAATCACGTCGGCTGCTCGCCTCTCGCCATCACGACCTTGCCGGTGCGCACGGTCTCGATGATCTCGAACTGCGAGAACATGCTGATGGCCGCGTCGATCTTCGAGGAATTCCCGGAGATGAGCGCGATCATCGAGGTGGGCGTGAGATCGACGGTTTTGCCGCCGAAGTGCTCGATGATTTGCAGGGCCTGCGTCCGCTGGGTGTCGTCGGCGAGGAATTTCACCATGATGAGTTCCTTCACGACGCGTCTTCGTCGCTGTCGTGCTCGGAGCAGTGAATCACGTCGATGAGCTTGCCGACCTGCATGATGATTTGCGACAGGCCTTGCGGATCGCCGGAAATGCCGATGGTCATGCGGGAGAAATTCACATTGCGGCCTTCGGAAACGACGAGTGAGTCGATGTTGAAGCCGCGGCGGGAGAAGACCTGGCAGATCCGCATCAGGACGCCGGGCTCGTTGCTGACGAGCACGGAGAGCGTGTGGGTCGGGCCGCGCGGGATGGCGGGGGCCGGGATGGGAGTGTCAGTGGTGACGATGGTGTGAGGCATGGCGTGGAGAAGTTTTAAGTGGGAAGTGATCAGTGATCAGAAAATAGATCGGACGAGGTGCCGGAGTGATTGTGAGCAGTGTTTCTTATCTGCTCACTGATCACTCGGCACTTATTTCATCACGTGGAACCGACGGGTTTCGCCATCTTGGTTTTCGGCGCTTCGGTGATCATGTCTTCGAGCGCGGCCCCGGCGGGGATCATCGGGAAGACGTTGTCGGTTTTGACGCACTCGGCGTGGATCAGGATGGGGCCGTCGTTGTAGGCGAGGGCTTTTTCCAACTGCTTGGTGACATCGGCCGGGCGCTTGATGTGCACGGACGGGATGCCGTAGGCGGCGGCGAGTTTGCAGAAATCCGGGTTGCCGATGAGGTCCACGCCGGAGGTGCGGTCATCGTAGAAGAGCTCCTGCCACTGGCGGACCATGCCGAGGTAGTGGTTGTTGAGCACCACGATCTTGATCGGCAGCTTGTGGATCGCGGCGGTGGCGAGTTCGAACAAGGTCATCTGGAATCCGCCGTCGCCGGAGATGGAAATGACCATTTTATCCGGGCAGGCGAGCTGCGCGCCGATGGCGGCAGGGAAGCCGAAGCCCATGGTGCCGGCACCGCCGGACGAGAGCCAGTGGTAGGACTCGTGGTTCTTGTAGAACTGCGCCGCCCACATCTGGTGCTGGCCCACGTCGGTGGAGACGATGGCCTTGCCTTCGGTGAGTTGATAGAGCTCGTCGATCACCTGCTGCATGCGGAGGCCGCCCTGCTTCTTGTAGGAGAGCGGGTATTTCTTTTTGTAGCCGTCGAGTTTCGCGATCCACTCGCCGGTTTCGAGCGGGCCGATCTTTTCGTTGATCTCGCTGAGCGCGGCCTTGGCATCGCCGACGATTTCCACGTGGGCGCGGACCATTTTGCCCATTTCCGCAGGGTCGATGTCGATGTGGATGATGTTGGCGGTGGCGCAGAATTTCGACGGCTGGCCGATGATGCGGTCGTCGAAGCGCGAGCCGACGTTGATGAGCAGGTCGCACTCGACCATCGCCTTGTTCGCATAGGCGGTGCCGTGCATGCCGAGCATGCCGAGCGAGAGCGGGTGGGTCTCCGGGAACACGCCCTTGCCAAGCAGCGTCGAGGTGACGGGGCAATTGAGCGTTTCCGCCAGGTGCATCAGTTCCTTGTCGGCGCGGGCGATCATGCAGCCTTGGCCGGCGAGGATCACCGGGCGCTTGGCCTTGGCGATCATTTCGGCGGCTCGCTTGACGGCCTTCGGGCAAATTTCGAAAGCCGCTGGACGGATCGTAGCCCGGGAAGGTTGAACGGCGGGTTCATTTCCCCGGAGAACGGGCCTTGGGAAATGTCCTTCGGCACGTCGATGAGCACCGGACCGGGGCGGCCGGTGGTGGCGATGTGATAGGCCTCGCGGGCGATCCGCGGAAGGGCGTTGGTGTCCTTCACCAGGTAGTTGTGCTTCACCACCGGGATGGTGATGCCGAAAATGTCGGCTTCCTGGAACGCGTCCTTGCCGAGCATCCACGTCACCGTCTGGCCGGTGATCACCAGCATCGGCACCGAGTCCATCATCGCGGTCATCAGGCCGGTCACGGTGTTTCCGGCACCGGGGCCGGAAGTCACGAGCACGGCGGCCGGGCGGCCGGTGGCACGGGCGTAGCCATCGGCCATGTGCACGGCGCCTTGCTCGTGGCGGACGAGGATGAACTTCATCTTCGTCTTGACCGTCTCGAGCGCGTCGAAGATGGGGATGGCTGCTCCACCGGAGTAGCCGAAGATGTATTCGATGCCGAGGTCATCGAGAGTTCTGATGAGCGCTTGTGCGCCGTCCATTTGTTTCTTTGCTCATAAAATTGCGGGTTGAGGCGCGAAACATGGGTCATGATCGGGCTCAGATCAATCAAAAATTGGCGAAATCTACGACAACTTTGACCAAAATTCCTGATGACATGTCGCGGCAAGTTTGCCGATTTTTCGATCAAACAGCACCGTTTCACAGTCGAGAATTCGAAATCCAAAGTCTGCAAACCCGAATTTCTGCCCGGACAGCGCTCCGAAATTTCCCGGATTGCTTCCGAGGCGTTTTCCGACAAGGTTTCGCGGCGTTGGGAATGACATCGTCAGCTTCATCCGGACGGCGGGGAGACGGTCGCCTGTGGGCGATCGCGCTCGGGCTGTCGTTGTTGCTCAACGGTGGGATCCTGGCAATCGCCGGCTTCGCCTCGTTGAAATCCGCAGCAATTCCGCAAGAGCCACCCCGTTTCCACCAGTCCCCGGTCGGCGGAGACCACCGTGATGATTTTCCCCGAGGTCGCCGCCGCCGCAGCCCGACCCAGGAAACCCCGCCGTACAGCCCGCCAAGCCGTCGTTCTCCGGACCAGCGAGGACCAGGCAGCGCCTCCGCCCGAAAGACCAGCCTTCATCGGCGAGCGCGACACCCAGGCCACCAGCGACCGGAGCTCCGGATCCCAACGCGCCAGCCCTGCCGTCCCAGGCGGGCATCGATCCGAAAAACACGCGAGGATATCGAAACCACCGAGAGCCGCTACCAGGACGGAAGCCTCGCCAGCAATCAACCGCCAAGTCCCAGCAGGAATCCCAAGCCTGCCATGCCGACTCCTCCATCCCCCACCGCCGGATCCGACCCTCGCCGACACCGCCGACTCCCGGCGAAACCCAGGAAACTCCCGGTACCGACGACACCAAGTCCGCTCCGCCGCCGCGCGAAGCCCTGCTCGAAGGACCGAATCCCGTCGACGTCCCGGTCCCGCCCGATGTCCCTGAAAACGACCGAAATCAAACCCACTCCGCCGAAAACACCCAAACAGGGAAAGCCCGCGCCGACACCCGCCGAGCTGCCCAAGCCCGCCGTCGCCAAGTCCGCGACCGATCCCGCCTTCAGCGGCTACCAGCGCAAGACCGCCATCGTCGGCTCCATCTCCCGCACCGGCCGCAGCGCCCTCGACGTGGTGGACTCGCCGCTCGGCCGCTATCAGGCAGTCATCAGCCGCGCCGTGGAGCAGGAGTGGCAGCGAAACTGCGTGCGCCACCGCGATTTCATCACCCCGGGATTCCTCACCGTCCGCTTCTTCGTCGAGACCAGCGGCAAGGTGCGCACCGTCCAGTTCGTCGGCAGCATGGAGACCGGCGAGGTGCAAAAAGGCTTCACCCTCAACTCCATCCGCGACGCGGACATCCCGCCGATGCCCGCCGCCGTGAAAAAGGAATTCGAAAAGGAACCGCTCGAACTCATCTTCAACTTCTATTTCTAACCATCATCATGATCCTCGACCACCTCGGACACCTTCTCGCCACCATCCGAATCGAACGGCCTCCGCGTCGCCGCGGACTTCCTCCAGCAAGGGCGGCGTCTTCATGATCCCGCTCGCCCTCACCTCCGTCGCCGGCATGATGGCCATCCTCTACAAATTCCTCTCGCTCTCCAGCCGCCGCGTCATCCCGCGTCGCTCGTCCGCGAGTTGGACCAGTTCCAACAGCGCCTCGTCACCGACAACGACGGAGCCGCTCGTCCAGAAGGTCGATCAGGGCGACCAGCACCCTCGCCCGGCTCTCCGCCGTCGTCCTCAAGCACCGCGGCAAGCCACGCAGCGAGATCACCCACGCTGTGGAATCCGCCGCCCGCGAGGAGACGGTCCACCTGCACGCCGGCATCGCCGTGATCGACACCATCATCACCATCGCGCCGCTGCTAGGTCTGCTCGGCACCGCCTCCGGACTGGTCACCATCTTCCAGGGCCTCGGGGAAAACTCCGACCACCTCGTCATCGCCCGCGGCATTTCCGAAGCGCTCACCACCACCATCGTCGGCCTCGCCATCGCCGTGCCTTGCGTCGTCGCCCACGGTTATTTCATCCGCCGCATCGAGATGCTAACGGCCCGCCTGGAAACCCTGCTCACCAGCCTCACCTCCGCTTGTGAGCGGCACACCCCCAACGCCTGATCCGCCGATGCGTTTCCACCGCCTGCCCACCACCCGCAGCCAGGTCGCGGTCATTCCGCTTGATCGACATCCTCTTCGTGCTGCTCATCTTTTTCATCGTCTCCACCGCCTTCAAGAAGCCGCGCGACGTGCTGCGCATCGAGCTGCCGACGGTTCGTGAAATGCCATCCGACAAGGTTGCCGACGCCCGCTCGATCATCGCTCTGGATGCTCTGGGAAACATTTCGCTCGATTCGCTGAAGGTCCCCGAAGGGCTTCTTGAGTCCTATCTCGCCGCCTATCAGAAACAGAACCCCGGCCGCAAACTCGAGCTCGAGGCCGACCGCAACGTCCCGCTCGAGCGCCTGCTCAAGGTCTGGGAATCCCTCACCAAGGCAGGCATCGAGATCAAAGACGTGCCCGCCCGAATCAAGGTTTCCAAGTAACGCCCGGACCCAAGCCGCCATAGAAAATTGTCACTGACAAGTATGATTTCATGCCTTTATTCTTTAGCAAACCATGCGTGCACTTCTGATTCTCTTCTTCATTGGCTGCCTTGCCTCGGCCTTCGAGTCGCGCTCGTGGACCGATAACCAGGACCGCAAAATCGAGGCACAGCTTCTCCGGGGTGATGCCACCACCGTGGTGCTGCAGCTTACCAACGGCCGCGAAGTCCCATTCCCGCTCGAAAAGCTCTCGCTTTCCGACCAGGAATACGTTGAGAAAAACCGGGCCTTGTTGCCCGCCATGGTGCCTCCTGCCAACTATCCGGCGGCCCCTGCCTCCAACCCACCGGCGATCAAGGACGAACTCAATTTCGACGCTCCCTGGCCCGAGCGCATCAAGTTCAGCGAAGACCCTGAGGTCGTCACCGTGGAAGAAGACGCTGAGAAAAAACGCTTCATTTACGAGAGCGCGAACTACCGCTATGTCTGCGATGTGCGCCTCGCGCAGTCCGTCGTCAAGGGTTTCGCCGTGATGTTCGAGGCCACGCATCTCTATTGCCGCAGCCTGCCGCTTGGCATCGCCGGCGGCGAAAAAACCGATGGCAAGCACCTCATCCTCCTGTTCGAGGAATTCGCCGACTATGTCAAAGCAGGCGGGCCACCAGAGAGCGCCGGCGTCTTCATCGGCGGTCGCGGCGTGGTGATGGTGCCGCTCACCAGCCTCGGCGTCCGCCCGGTCGGCAGCGGCTACATGCTGGATCGCGATAAAAGCAACAAGACTCTCCCCCACGAACTCACCCATCAACTCACACCCCGCCCCTATTACCGCAAGGGATCCATGGGATGGTTCAGCGAGGGCATCGCGGAATTCATCGCCATCACACCTTACCGCGCCGGTTCCTACAACGTGCGTGGCAACATCAAGGACATCTTCGACTATGCCACCGGCTATGGCTCCAAAGATATGGGTGGCCGGGCACTTGGTACCAAAATCAGCCTTCCCCCGCTCAAGGAATTCATGTTGCAGGATTACTCGGATTTTCTGAACAATCCCCAGATCAACTACGGCAGCGCCTTGCTCATCACCACTTATTTCCTCTATCTCGATGGCGAAGGTGACGCCAAGCGGATCAAGGCCTTTCTGAAAAAACTCCATGAGGACAAACAAGGCGAGGCTCCGCTCGATCTCTTGCTGGATGGTCGCACCTTCGAACAGCTTGAAGCGGACATCATCAAGGGATGGAGCCGTAAAGGCGTTGATTTCACTTTTCGAAAATAGCCGGAACGCCGATCCTTTCCAGAAACCAGTAGGTTCCAACGGCTGCGATTCCCAGGCAACAGATCCAACGGAACCGCTGATAAGACTTGCTGGAATACCAACGCAGCGTAAGGCACCAGGCAGAACCAAGCAAGGTCACCTGGGCCACCTCCACGCCGAGATTCGCACTCAGGAGCGCGGTTAGAAAACCTTTGCCCGGCTGCAGCCACGCCGCCAAGGCACCGGCGAATCCCAAGCCGTGGATCAAGCCGAAGCCGAAAACAAGTGCCAGGCGCGCCCGGAAACCCATGGCCCTCAACGGCAGCAGGTTCTCCAGCGCGATTACGGCGATACTCAGTGCGATCACCGGTTCCACCCATGCCCCGGAAACCACCACGATGCCGGCAGCAGCCAGCCCGAGCGTTACGGTGTGTGCCATGGTGAAAGCCAGGGACTGCCAGAGCAAGGGCCGCCACTTCCGTTGATAGAAAAACAGACCCATCACGAACAACACATGATCCAGACCCGAAGGCAGCACATGAAGAAACCCCTGAATGAATGTCTCCTGCCATGACGGCCTGCCCGGTTCCCGACCTGTCCCCGGCAGCGGCAGCAGTTGTCCGGGCTTGATCGTTAGAAACCCGGCTTCCCTGCCCGGCATCTGTAGAATCAATGACGGCCGCTTGCCCTCGGCCCATAAAATCGCCCCATCATTTTGCAATGGATCCTTCCCCATGATACGCATTCGGAAGTAAGCGCCGTCATTCAGCAACTCCGGAAAATCCGGCGGATGCTTTGTAAAATCCGGGAACTCGACGGTCCACTCCGAGATCCGCCCACCCGACTTCACCTGCAAGCTTTCGCGCAGATATCGCTCGGCCTCATGCCGCAGGGGCGCCCAGCCATTCTCACCCAGCGCTACCAACCAGTCCCGTGTCGGAGCTGCCACCTGCGCGTCCTCCCGCCACTCGGGCACCGCGTAGCCGGCATCGAAAAGCACCTCGATTTCCCAGGTTTCCGCCGCCTTCCACTCGCCGAAAATTTGCGACACCACATGCGCGCGCGCCGTGGCCACCAGGCAGAGCACCCCAAACAAAAATCCCGGTATCCCTCGCATTCCCCAAGTTTGTATAAGTCCCCGCATGGGGAACAAGTAATCATTGACCGCTCGCCAACTCCGAAACGCTCCACCAGACTCGCACCACCTATGCATCTCCCAACCCTCGTTTTTTGTGTCTCTTCCACCTTCGCCAGCGCGCAATGGGTCAATCTCTGGCCTGGCCCAGCCCCTGCCGCCCAGGCGCGCCCGAGCGGAAGCGAAGTGGCTACGAAAGATGGCCGCCTTACGGACATCGAGCTACCCCAGTACCAGGTCTATCTGCCTGAAAAAGAGAAAGCCACTGGTGCCGCAGCCGTCGTTCTACCCGGTGGCGGCTATACCGTTCTGGCTGCCAATCACGAAGGACATGACTACGCCAAATGGCTGGCCGGGCGAGGGATCGCAGGGATCGTCGTGAAATACCGGGTCAGTGGAAATCCGGCGCTGGGCTATCAGTTTCCAGTTCCCTTCATCGACGCGCGACGGGCCATCCGCACGGTGCGGGCCAGGTCCGCCGAATGGGGAATCGACCCCCAAAAAATCGGCGTCATGGGATCCTCCGCCGGCGGCCACCTTGCCAGCCTGTGTGCGACCCGCTTCGCCGACACGTTTCCCGCCGAGACCAAGGACGAGATCGACGCCCTCAGCTGCCGTCCCGACTTCGCGATCCTGATCTATCCGGTGATCTCGATGCAGGAGCCACTCTCCCACAAGGGGTCGCGCGAGCGCCTGCTAGGTAAAAAACCGAGTCTCGAAAACCAGCGGAAACACTCCACCGAGCGGGCCGTCACCAAAGCCACGCCGCCGGTGTTTCTGCTCAGCACCTCGGACGACACGGTCGACTGCCGTAACGCCCTGTCATTCGCCGCCGCCTGCAAGGAGCAT
The DNA here is from genome assembly GCA_963841745.1 of uncultured Verrucomicrobiae bacterium. GTDB lineage: Bacteria > Verrucomicrobiota > Verrucomicrobiia > Verrucomicrobiales > Akkermansiaceae > Luteolibacter. The sequence goes on from CAWJDV010000003.1 coordinate 409,038, forward strand.
CGCGTGCCGGTCTCGCTCCACCTCTTCGAAACCGGCGGCCACGGTTACGGACTGAATGGAAAAGGAACCCTCGCCATCTGGCCGCAACTGCTCGAACAATGGCTCGCCGCGAGATTTCCCGTCGGCAAGTAATCCGATCTCAGTGGTCCGGGTGCCCGCAGCCCTCGACCACGCGCGGCTCCTCCGAATCCGTCGTTAGAAATCCCCGCGCAGCTGCCATCGAGGGTGCGGGAACGGCTTGGGGCGAAAAAGCCTCGGTCCGGGCAAGCCGATAGAACGCTTTTTCCGCCGGAGGTGACGGGTCGATCCAGGACTGAATGTTGCCGGTCCCAGCAGCGGTGGAGTTGCCGTTCGGAAAGGACATTAAGGTCGTGCCGCGCTCAAGCCGGTAGTCGAAAAACGACGATGTGTTCCAAGTGAATGACGCGGCTGCCGGACCGAGCGCCACGGTGGTGAGCTTGTGCGGCGGCGAGATCTGCCAGCCGATGTCCACCAGCGCCGCCAGATCCAGGTCGCTGGCGACGATCAGCGTGGAGTTGTTGTCTGTCAGCGAGGCCAGCATGAGCACCTGGCGACTGGCACCGTGCGCGACATTGAAGGAGCCGAACGACCGGCTCGTGGTCCCCGAGCCGCCGAAGTGGCCGCTGCCGTTCAGCGGAGGATTCGCGCCATAAGAGCGGGTGGAGGCGCTGCCGGTGAAGACCGTGGAGGAAATTTTGTTGTCCCACGAATCCGCCGTGCCGATGCCGAGCACATGGTCCATTTCGTGAAGCGCGATGGAGACGAAGTCCGTGCCGGCGATATTCTGAGTGAGAGAGAAATTCCAGACCGAGTCGACGTCGAAGGTGATCGAGCCGCCCCAGAGTGAGAAATCGGTTTTCAGCGATGGATCCGGATTGGCGGCCGCCGCGCTCCCTCTGCCTTCGAGCAGCGGAAACCAACCGGCGTTGGTCGATGAGCCGCCCCAGCCGCCGGGACCGGCCAGACCACGTGTGGAACCGCCCAGATCGCGCGCGCCCACGTAGACGATGATCGTGTCCGCCGGAACCACAAGGTTGGGGATGCTTAGAGTCGCCCCTGTTGTGGGGTTCATCGGATTCGCCGTCCATGAACAACCGGGGAACTCTGCCGCGTCGATCCGCAGCAGGTTGTCCGTGATCATGTCGCCGTAGAATTTAGCGACCGCTTCCATTGCATTCCGTTTTGCCTGGGTGTTGAAAAAATTCGCCGTGTCGTAGGTATAGTCGATCTGGATCGTCAGCGCTGGAAGCGGGGTTGTGATCGCCAGATTCAGAAGGAGGAATCGTTTCATAAGGAATGTGGAATGCAGATCGCAACTTATCGAACCTTTCCTGAAGGTCAATGGATCGTGGAGATCCCGCAAAAATTTCAGGATGCCCATTCAGCTGATCCGAATCCGTTCCACCAGCGGGACATGCTGGTTCAGCCAGGCGAGAAAGAAGAACAACCGCAGCCGCCACCAGACGGCGAAGGACAGGTCGGTGCGGCCTGCGAGCACCGCGTTCACCGCGCAGACGAGGCCCCAGCGGTTGTATGGCTGGAAGAACAACTGGGTGAAGTGCAGCTGGTAGAAATTCTCGATGAACTCCCAATAAATCGCGATGCGCTTGCGGTTGTCCTTTTCATAGCGCTTCATGCCGTGCGTGAGCGGCTTGCCGGATTTCAGAGCCCGATGAATCGCCCGCGCACCTTGCCGGCCACTCGTCATCGCTAACAAAACACCGCTGGAGAACATCGGATCGATGAAACCCGACGCATCGCCCGCCCGCAGCACGCGTGGGGAGACGAGGCGCTCGTTCTTGTAGGAGAAATCCGCCATCACATGCAGCTCTCCTAACATGACCGCCTGGGCAAACCGTTTTCGCACCGCCGGTGTTGATAGAACGGCGTCATCGAAGACTTCCCGCGGCGTCATTCCCAGCGCTTTGAAATCGGCCGCGTCGATGACGAGGCCGACGCTGGTCTTGTTCCCAGCCAGCGGGATCAACCACATCCAGGATTTTTCCCGCCGGACGATGAGGATGTCGCCCGCCTGCTCGCCCGTCGGCATCTCCACGCCGTCAAAGTGGCCGAAGATGGCGATCTTCCTGTGCCCGGCGTAGTATTCGCGGCTGCCGGTGAAATTTCCCAGACCACTCGCATCGATCAGATAGGGCGCGGCGACTTCATGCTCCGCGCCGTCCGCCGAGCGGTAGTGAATGACCACGCGGTCCTTCTCCACGAGGTGTGCGAGCACCTGGCTTTCCTCGCGGACTTCGGCGCCGTTTTCTCGCGAGTGATGGAGCAGGATGTCGTCGAATTTCGCCCGCTCCACCTGCAGGGCCTCGGGGAATTCGGTGAAGGCTCCTTTTGAAAAATCCAGGCGGTTGCCGCGCGAGTCGTTGCCCATGATGAACTGGGCGGCGCGCTTTTTCGTGAACCCGACGGTGGAGACTTTTTCCCAGACTCCGAGCTCGTCGAAAATTTTCCGGTTATAAGGCAGCAAAGATTCCCCGATGTGGAAACGCGGGAACTTCGCCTTCTCCAACACCAGCACCCGCCGCCCGGCCTGCGCCAGCGTGGTCGCAGCGGTGGAACCCGCTGGGCCGCCGCCGATGACGATGACGTCCCAGTTGTTTTGCGTGGCGGTCTGAAACATCGGCTGGGCATTTCAAAGCCGAAATCCCGCGCCATTGCAACCGCCGGTGCGGAAAACAGTGAGATTGCATTTCCCCGATTTCCGCCGAAGCTGCGCGCGATGGATCATGAGCCGATTGCTGAAACTTACGACGTCGTCGTCATCGGCGGGGCGTTGGCAGGTGCCGCTTCCGCGACGTTGTTGCTGCGCAAGAATCCGGGCATCCGCATTCTGATCATTGAAAAATCCGAAAAACTCACCCGGCGGGTCGGCGAGGCGACGGTGGAGGTGAGCGCTTGGTTTCTCGGCCATGCGCTCGGAATGACGCAATACCTCAACGAGCATCACATTTCCAAACAAGGGCTCCGGTTCTGGTTCGCGAACGACAAGGTGACCTCGCTCGACCAGGCGGCCGAAGTCGGTCCGCGCTACCTCGCGCGGCTGCCGTCCTATCAGCTCGACCGCGCTTCCTTCGACGAGGAAGTGCTGCGCCGCGCGGTGGCGGCGGGGGCGACAGTGTGGCGTCCGGCCATCGTTTCCAACGTCCAGCTCACGCCCGGCGGCCAGCAGACGATGGAAGTGAAACACGGCGAGCGGCGGCTCCAGGTGAGCGCCCGCTGGATCGTGGATGCCTCCGGAGTGAACGCGCTTCTCGCCCGCAAGCAAGGCTGGTGGCGCGCGAATACCGAGCACCCGACGGCCGCCGCCTGGTCGCGCTGGCGGGGCGTGAAGGACTGGGACAGCCGCGAGCTGGCGGAGAAATTTCCGAAATGGGCGTCCGCCGTTTATGGCACGCGCGGGACCGCCACGAACCACATCATCGGCGACGGTTGGTGGGCCTGGCTGATCCCTCTCAAAGGCGGCGATGTGAGTGTGGGTGTGGTTTACGACCAGCGCCTCGTCGATTTCCCCCAGAACGGCGGAATCCTCGGCGAGCGGCTCAAGGATTTCCTCGTGAAACATCCCGTCGCCCGCGAGATGATGGCGGACGCTGAATTCGTCGGCGAAGATGTGCATCGGCGGAAAAATCTCGCCTACTACAGCACGACTTTTTCCGGCGATGGCTTCGTGCTGGTAGGTGATGCCGCCGCGTTCATGGATCCGTTTTACAGCCCGGGCATGGACTGGATTTCCTTTACCACCAGCGCCGCCGCAGACCTCATCACCGCGCAGCACAGCGGCATGCCGGTGGATGAAAAAATCGCCAGGCACAATCGCGATTTCACGATCAGTCACCAGCGCTGGTTCCGCTCGCTCTACAAGGACAAGTATCAGTACATGGGCGAGTTCGACCTGATGGAACTCGCCTTCCGCCTCGACCTCAGCCTGTATTATTGGGGCGTGGTCGAGCCTGTATTCCACACCGGCGAGTCCGCCTTGTTAGCCCCGCCGTTCTCGCCGCCTAGCGGGAAATTTTTCGCCGCGCTGATGGCGTGTTACAGCCGCCGCTTCGTCCGCATCGCCCAGCGCCGGCGGCGGATGCACGCGCTGGGAAAAACGAATGACAACCGCCGCTCGCTGATCCCCGGCTTCACCCTCGACCGCGGCGACACCCGGCGCATTTTCGGAATGCTCGGCCAGTGGGCGCGCCTCGAACTCCGCGAAGGCTGGCGCACTTGGGGCGAAAAGAATTGGAGCGCGGAATTCATTCCGCCTGAACCGGTGTTGAGATCCCGTGCCGAGTAAAAGGATGCCGCCAGCTCGGCACCGCAGGCAGGATTTTTCCCAAAAGCAGGATTCAAAAATGAACGTTCACGCGCGGGAAAGAGATGATTCAGACGCGACGTAAACCCCGTGAATGAATCCGATTTCCCTACTTCGGCACTGGTGTCTTCCCTACGGTTTCGCACTTGGATTTTTCCTGATAGGGCCGACGGCTTTGGCTGAAGCGGTTCCCAGAACTTTTGCGGAATTCAAGAACTCAGCTGTTCCCGGGGCACAGGTTCCGGCAGGTCTGTCCGAGCCTCTGTGCGCGATGTGGCTCGCAAAAGCCGGCCAATGGGAGCCGGCTCACGAGATCGCTCAGGAAATCAAAACACCCACCGGTTCGTGGATCCATGGTTTTTTGCACCGCGAGGAAGGCGACCTGCCCAATGCGGGATATTGGTATCGTCGCGCCGGCCTGACTCTGCCAAAAGGCGTCGGGATCGTCGAAGAGTGGTCGTGGATCGCACGGGAGCTGTGGCAAAGGGAAAACGGCATCACTCCCGGCGAGGAAACCTTCACATCCGCCAACGGACTGGTAGCCTCCAGTGAGAAATCAGCCACCGGAGAAGAGGGCACCTGGGATACATTGATCCGCAAGGACGGGAAAGAGGTCATCCGGATCGAGAACGCCCGTCCCGTTTCCTTCAGCCCGGCGGGCGATGTGTTGCTGCTGATCGATGCGGCGGCTGACGACAATTGCCGCCATTTTCTCGTGAAGCCGGCGGCAGGGGTGAAAGTGCCGCCCTTCGGCCAACGCATGTCGATCGGCGGGCGGTTCACGACCGGGCACCAGTGGTCGGCAGACAGTCAGTCGGTCACGCTTATCCCGGATGCGAAGCTCAGCGAAGCCAAACCGGAAACGATTTCGGTTGCCGGGCACTTGTCGCCAAAATGACGGGCCGGATTTCCGGTGGCTGGAGTCGAGACGCCAGAAGAAATGTTAGTTCCGGCAGCTTTTCGGCGGTTCAAATACCGACTCGTAGATCCCGCGCACTCCATAGCAGTCCTTTCGCATCGCTTCCGCTGCCCTTCATCGCCCGGGCTCCATCCTTGCGCTTCGGACCGAATCGCCCACGGGCATTTTTAAACGCTTCGTTCACGAATTCCCGGCTGCCGATCACCGCGCCGGCCGTGAAATAACGAATCCGGCAACGCAGCATTTTTCCGAGGGGAATCGCCCCGTCCATGGCAAGCTCCTTGTTAGCCTGCTCCTTTGAAATCCCTTTGCGCGACGTATTCACCACCACTTCCCCATCCCGGCCGATGCTTTCCGTGCTCTTTCCCACCGCGCCCGCCATCAGAATCCTGCGGTATTCCCGCGAGACATCGTCCGCCCAGAAAGCCGCGTCCGCCGCCAATCCTTGGTGGGCCCGCAGCGCCCGAACCAGCCCCGCCCGCGCCGTTTTGCCATTCCCCCTCGCGCCGCCGCCGATCGCTTCGCCATAACTGCTCCACCGGTAGTCCGCCGGATCCTTCACCATCCCGGCCCGCACCGGATTCAGGTCGATGTAAGCCGCGATCGTCTTCGCCGCCACGCCATCCTCGACGATCAAGCTCTTGAAGCGGTCCTCCCACAGTCGTCCGGTGCGTGCGTGCGTCCGATTGTGCCACTGGGTGTAGCGTTGCAGCACGCCCTTCATGAATTCTCCCAGATCGTGCATCCGGTAGCTGAAGCGCTCGTGAATCCGTCCCACGACCAGCGATTCCTCGGCCAAACCCTCCGCCACCTGGCACCTTGCTTCCGCCAGTTCCCGCGCTACTTCCGCGACAAACGCCTCGCTGTAAATCGCCGCCAGCCGCTCCAGCAACTTCGCGTCCGTGAATCCGGCCGCCGGCCTCGGCGGCACCTCCAGCAAAAGATGAAAGTGGTTGTCCATCAGGCAGTAAGCCGTCACCCGGCAGCCCGAGAATTTCTCATAAATCCGCATCAAAGCGCGGAACTTCTCCTTCTCCTCCGCCCCCAGCACGAACCGCCGGTCCACGATCCGCGAGATGCAGTGATAGAAAACGGGCTTCTTCTCGGAATTTCTCCAGCCAGCCAGCCACCGAGTTTTCCTGCTCATGGAGAACCCCTACCAGGATGGCGAAAAAATGGCAAGATGTGATTCTGATGAAAGGAATGGCCCTTAATCAAGATCTACCATGGCGCGACAACGATCATTTTTCCGCGCCCGCGAGCCAGTCGAGCCGCCGTTGGAGCTTGATTTGCCGTTCAGGAGAGGGATCCGGGTAGAGCACCGGATACCAGGCGCTCATCACCGCGGCGCGGGCGATCAGGCTTTGATGGAGTGCGGGCGGGTCGATGCGACCACCGGCTTGGCGATAGGCTTTCAGAATCTGATCGGCCGTTTCGTGATCTTCGTCGAGGATCCGGGCGTTCCAGATGATGGAGGCGAGGTCCCACTCGACCGGGCCGAGGAAAGTGTCCTCCCAATCCGTCCACAGCGGGCCGAGCGTGGCGTTCATCAGGTTGCCGGGGTGGGCATCACCGTGAAGCGGTTGATGTGGAAAGGTTTCGAGCACGTCGATGGAGGCAACAAGATGGTTTTCCAGCAAGCGCAGGGTGGACGCGGGGAAAAGTTCTCGCCGCGCCAGGGTTTCCAGCAAGGCGAGGCTCTCGGTGAGGATTGCGAGCTTTGGAAGCGGCCCGGTGAAGGATCGCAGGAGTTCGTGGCAGTGGTGGAGCGTCGTTCCGATCGCAGCAGGATCAGCGGCCGTCTCGATCGCGGTAACGTATTGCCAAAAGTTAAGCGTGTAGCCCAGGTGCTCGTGCGGACCGGGCGGAATCCCGGGATGCATGGGGATGACGGGAGCTCCGTGATTCGCAAGGTGCCGGGCGACAGCGTTTTCCCGAGCAAACCACTCGCCACCCTGTCGCGGGCCATCGAGATCGGTCACCACCCGGGCGACGAGCGTCTCCGAGAGCCGGAGAACCAGCGTGCTGCCGTTTTGCAGGATATCGCAGCGGTCCGGGGTGATCCCGTGGGCCGTGGCGGTTTCCGTCGCGGCGCGGATGGGGAGGTCGAGCTCGGAGCTCATGCTTCCTCGATGGCGGCGTTGATTTCCTCGCGGCCGAGTTTTTCGAGCCAGACGAGCAGCATCGCGAGGTCCGCCGGGGTGATGCCGGGGATGCGCCCGGCTTGACCGAGGGTGGCGGGGCGGATCTCGGTGAAACGGAGCTGCGCTTCCTTCTTGAGGCCGCGGATGGTGGTGTAGTCGAGGTCGGCGGGCAGGCGTTTGCCTTCCTGGCGCGACATGCGGTCGATCTGGGTTTGCTGGCGGCCGAGGTGGCCTTCGTATTTGAAATTCGTCTCGATGAGCGGCCAAAGTTCCACGTGGAACATCGTCGAGGAGGTGATCGGGCAGAGTTTCCCACGAACTTTCGGTGCGGCGGAACCATTGGTCGAGTTTGACCCCTTCATGGGCGGTTTGGCGGACGAAGGGGTCGACCTTGTCGAGAGCGACGAGTTTTTCCTCAACCCGCCGGACGCGTTCACCGCTGGCAAGGCCGATGGCGGCGGCTTTCGGGGTGAGGCGGAGATCGGCGTTGTCCTGGCGGAGGAGGAGACGGTATTCGGCCCGGCTGGTGAACATGCGGTAGGGCTCGGTGCAGCCACGGGTGACGAGGTCGTCCACCATGACGCCAAGGTAGGCTTCGTCGCGGCCGAGGATGAATTCGGGCTTTCCGAGAGCTTTGAGGGCGGCGTTCGCTCCGGCGATGAGCCCCTGCCCTGCCGCTTCCTCGTAGCCGGAAGTGCCGTTGATCTGGCCGGCGAAGTAGAGGCCCTCGACCCGTTTGGTTTCCAAAGTCGGGCGGAGCTGGGTGGGCGGGCAGTAATCGTACTCCACCGCATAGCCCGGGCGGAGGATCTCGCATTTTTCCGAGCCCGACGATGGAGCGGAGGAATTCGAGCTGCACCTCGTAGGGCAACGAGGTGGAAACGCCGTTGACGTAGTATTCCAGCGTGTGGCGGCCTTCCGGTTCGAGGAACATCTGGTGGCGCTCCTTTTCGGCGAAGCGGACCACCTTGTCCTCGATGGACGGGCAGTAGCGCGGGCCGACACCTTCGATCACACCGCAATACATCGGCGATTGGTGGAGATTTCGCGGCGATGATCTCGTGGGTGCGGGGATTCGTGTAGGTGATCCAGCACGGCATTTGTTCCACGTGGAACAGCGGGTCACCCCAGGGATTCAGGGTGAAGAGGTCGTTCTCGCCCTTTTGCAGGGTGTCCGCCATGAAACTGAACTTGGGGACGGGAGTGTCGCCGTCCTGGCGCTCGCACTTGGAGAAATCGATGGAACGCCGTTGAGGCGGCAGGGGGTGCCAGTTTTGAAACGCTCCACCTCGAAACCGAGGCGCTTGAGGGACTTCGGAGACGTTGGAGGTGGCATCCCCCATCCGGCCGCCCTTTTCGTTGCGGAGGCCGACGTGCATCAGACCACCCATGAAGGTGCCGGCGCTGAGGATGACGGATTTTCCGGCGATTTCCATGCCGAGCGAGGTGGCGATGCCGATGATCGTGGTCGTTTTCCACAAGCAGGTCGGCGACGTTTCCCTGGTGGATCTCGACGCCGGGCATGGCTTCGAGCTCGCGCTTCATGCGGAATTGGTAGGCCTTCTTGTCGCACTGGGCGCGGGGCGCACGGACGGACGGGCCTTTCGAGGCATTGAGCATGCGCCACTGGATGCCGGTGGCGTCGGTGTTGAGGCCCATGACACCGCCGAGGGCGTCGATTTCCCGGACCATGTGGCCTTTGGCGAGTCCACCGATCGCCGGGTTGCACGACATCTGGCCGATGGTGTCCAGATTCTGGGTGAGCACGGCAACCTGCGCACCGAGCCGGGCGGCGGCCATCGCGGCTTCGACACCGGCGTGGCCGGCGCCGATCACAATCACATCGTAGGTCTTGGGGAATCGGAACATCGTGGGGCGCGCAACCTAGGCGCTATCCCGGTGCAGGCTCAAGCTCGGAAAAGTTGTTCCACGTGGAACAATCTCACTCGGGACGATCCAAAATTCCGGTGGAAGCACGCGGCAGCAGTTCTTCCAGCCGGAACTGCTCACGCTCGCTCCGGTTCGCCAGCATCACCACCGGCACGCCAAACTCCGCCAGCACCTGCCGGCAGGCACCGCAGGGTGAAATCGGGACCCCGGTATCCGCCACCACCGCGACGGCGAGAAACTCGCGGACCCCGGCTGCGACCGCAGCACCGATGGCCACCCGCTCGGCACAGTTGGTGAGGCCATAGGAAATGTTCTCCACGTTGCAGCCCGCGAAAGATCCGTCCGTCCGCCGCGAGCAGGGCGGCCCCGACGTGAAAATTCGAGTAGGGCGCGTAGGCCGATTTCCCGCGACCTGCCAGGCCGCTTCCACCAGTGAGTCCCAGTCCATTCTTGAAAGCTACCGACTCCCTGCCTGCTCAGGAACAAAAAACCTTTTGCCAGCACGGATTTTGCTCTAGCCGTGCCAGCAAAAATCCACAATCCTCGCCGCGTCATGAAACGTTATCTCCCGCTCGTACTGGTTATAGGACTTCTCATCGCCTTTCGCGTGCTCGGAAGCGCATTCCCGGAGAGCCTGCCAAACTTCCAGCCACTGGCCGCCTTGTTCTTCTGCGGTGCGCTTCTCGCCCCGGGTTGGCGCGGATTCGCCATCCCTCTCGGAGTCTGGGCGGTGACCTTCCCGCTTGGCGTCGGCCACACCGCAAACCCGCTCGACTTCACGACCACCGGCATTGCCCTGCTAATGATCTTCTTCATCGGCAAGGCGCTCGCCCATCGCGGCCTCCCCACCCTGCTCGTCGGTTCCGCCGCTTCCGCCGTCCTTTTCCACCTCATCACCTGCGGCGGCGCCTGGATCACCGATCCACTCTATGCGAAAAACCTCGAAGGCCTGTTCCAATCCGTCTGGACCGGCCCGGTCGGCAGCCCGCTTCCTTCCTGGGTGTTCCTGCGGAATCTGACCGCCGCGAACGTGCTCTTCACCGGCATCTTCGTCCTCGCGCAACTCCGCCTGCCGAGAGCCATCGATTTCATTTCCCCGGCCCATCCTCGCCAAGTCCCGATAAGACTTCACGCTCGTTTCCCAGTTCCCTCTCCGACCCCGCCCCATGACCAGCGCCAGTTCCAGCCAACTTGATTTCGCCAACTCACCCATCAATCAATCGCTGACGCCACAGCGGAAGATCGAACTCTACACCCAAATGGTTCGGATCCGCCGGTTCGAGCAGGCTGCGCTGAAATACTACAACGGCGGCAAAATGGCCGGTTTCCTCCACCTCTACATCGGGCAGGAATCCGTCGCAGTCGGGACCATTTCACTCGGTGGCGAGCATGATCATTTCATCACCGCCTATCGCGACCACGGCCACGCGCTCGCCGTCGGCATGGGCATGAACGAGTGCATGGCGGAAATGTATGGAAAACAAACCGGCTGCTCGAAGGGCAAGGGTGGCTCGATGCACTTCTTCGCGCCGGACAAGAACTTCTGGGGCGGCCACGGAATCGTCGCCGGTCAGACTCCGCTCGGACTCGGACTCGCCTACGGCTTGAAATACCTCGGCCGCGAAGGTTGCTGCCTCTGCTATCTCGGTGACGGCGCGGTCAACCAGGGGGCTTTCCACGAGTCGCTGAACATCGCCTCCCTCTTCGGCATCCCGGTCGTGTACGTGATCGAAAACAACGGCTACTCGATGGGCACCTCCCAAGAGCGCTCGTCCGCCTTCAACGGCTGCCTCGCCCAACGCGCCGAAGCCTATGCCATCGAGTGGGACGTGGTGAACGGCTCGGATCTCTACGAAGTCCGCGCCAAGTCACACATCGCCATGGAACGCGCCCGCAAGGAGCATAAACCGACCGTTCTTGAAATCGATACCTATCGCTACTACGGCCACAGCGTCGCGGATGCGAACCACAAGAAATACCGCACCCCCGAGGAAATCGAGAATTACAAAACGAATCACGACCCGATCATGGTGTTCGAGCGCAAGCTGCTCACCGAAGGGGTCCTGACCGACGACCTCGTCAAATCCATCAACGACGCCGCGAAATCCGAAGCCGCCGCTTCCGCGAAATTCGCCGACGAGTCCCCCGCCCCGACCATCGCGGACATCAGCACGGATGTGTATTGGGAAACCGACAACAACACCCCGGCATCCAAAATCGGCCACCATTTCTTCAACGACTGATCCGGTCTCGCCCTCCACCTTCCGCAATCCAATTCCGAAAATTTTCCATGTCACGCATTCTCACCTACCGTGAAGCTCTCCGCGAAGGCCTCGATGAAGAACTCGCCCGCGACCCGAACGTCGTCCTGATGGGCGAAGAGGTCGCCCAATACAATGGGGCCTATAAAGTCACCCAAGGCCTCTGGGAAAAATGGGGCGACAAGCGGGTCGTCGATACACCGATTTCCGAAGCCGGCTTCATCGGCATGGGTATCGGTGCCTCCATGCTCGGCGTGCGTCCGGTGATGGAACTGATGTTCTGGTCGTTCCATTCCGTCGCTTTCGACCAACTCGTCAGCAACGCCGCCTGCGTCCGCTACATGTCCGGCGGTCTCTGCAATTGCCCAATCGTCGTCCGCGGCCCCGCTAACGGTGGCACCGGTGTGGGCGCGACCCACTCACACATTCCGGAAGGATTGTTTGCCGCGTTTCCGGGATTGAAAGTTTGCGCTCCGGCGACGCCATCCGACGTCAAGGGCCTCATCAAAGCCGCCATTCGCGACAATGACCCGGTCTATTTCATGGAGAACACCCTGCTCTACGGCAACACCGGTGAAGTCCCGGATCCTGCCGACGGCGACCACGTCGTCCCGCTCGGGGTCGCCGATTCGAAGCGCGAAGGCTCGGACGTTTCCCTCATCGCCCACGGCCGCTCCGTTATCCAATCACTCGACGCTGCCGAAATCCTCCAGAACGAACATGGCATCAGTTGCGATGTTCTCGACCTCCGCTCGATCCGCCCGCTCGACGTGGATGCGATTCTCAAGACGGTGATGAAAACCAACCGCGTGGTTCTCGTCGATGAATCCAAGCCGTTCGGCGGCGTCTCGGCGATGGTCGCCATGCTCATCCAGGAACATGCCTTCGATTACCTCGATGGTCCGATCAAACGGGTTTGCTCGATCGATGCACCTTCAATTTATTCACCACACATTGAGCATGAACAACTTCCAAATCCTCGTCGGATTGTGGAAAAAGTGCTCACCCTCAAGTGACCCATCTCAAACCGCGCACGATTCCCGCAGCACGCATTTCCGGCCTTTCCATACTCAAGCGCTCACGTCTTTTTGATTGCCAATACGTCCGTCATTCCTAGCATCACGTAAATGTTTTTAAAACTCACTACACTCGTCGCAATTTCGGTTCTCGCCCTCGGCATCACCTCCTGCTGCTGCATGTAAACCACCCGCCTTCCCTCTCTTCTAACTACGTCAATCCACCATGAAAAACCTCGCTCTTCTTGCCACCCTCATCGCCGTCTCACTCGGCTTCTCTTCCTGCTGCTCGATGTTCGGAGTAGGCTCGATGTCCGCCGGCACCCGCACTGAAACTGTCCAGAAGAGAGTTTGCTGCGCCTTTGACATCGTCACCCGCCAAGTGGTGACCCCCGGCTCAAGGTGGCAAGGGCGGCATGGTTGAGACCATCGAAGAAAGAGTGCCGCGCTACAAGACGGTCACCCGCACCGTTCGCGTTCCATGCGGCAAGTGCACCCGTTTCTACTGCCCGAAGAAGGATTGCTGCGGAACCACCTCCGAGTCCACCATGCGCATGGCCAGCATGCAGGGTGGCAGCGGCAGCCCGAACCTGGGTCTCATCCCAACCATGAAGCCGCTGCCACTCGGCCCGGTCGCCGTTACCCCTTGAGTTCGACCTGAGATCATTTTCCAAGCGCGGAGGAGTCCCAAGCTCCCCGCGCTTTTTTGTTTCCAATTCTCCCGGTAAAAAGGCTGGAATTACGCTGACTTTTTCCCATTCTCCCTCCGACTCCACTTCCCTATCAATATCATGCCTGTGAACATCGAAATGCCAAAACTCTCGGACACCATGACCGAGGGCACCCTCATCAAATGGCACAAAAAAATCGGCGACTCCGTCGAAATCGGTGACATCCTCGCAGAAATCGAAACCGACAAGGCCACCATGGAAATGGAAGCCTTCGATGACGGAACCATCACCGAGATTTTGATTGAAGAGGGCGAAAGAGCCCCCATCGGTGGCGATACTCGCCGTCCTCGACGGAGACTCCGACGCCGCACCGCACCTCAAGCGGCGACCAGTGGCCCGGCCGATGTCGCGCCCGCCGCGGCGGCGACTCCCGTCACCACTCCTGCTCCTGTTCAGGCCACCGCACCCACTTCCGGCGAGCGGCGTCAAGGCGTCACCTCTCGCCCGCAAGGTCGCGGCGGATCTTGGCGTGGAGCTTTCCGGCATCACCGGTTCGGGTCCGGCCGGCCGCATCGTCAAAAGCGACGTCCAGGCCGCCGCCAGCTCTCCTTCCAAAGCCGCTGCCGCTCCATCCTCGGAGGCTGCCGCTGCCGCAGGCCTTGCCGCATCGATCAAGTCCAAAGCCGTCGCCCCCGCCCCGGCAGCAGCGGCACCTACCGCACAAGCGATCGTCCCGGTCTCCCGTGAAGGCGACGAACGCATCGAACTCAGTTCGATGCGCAAGATCATCGCCTCCCGCCTGCTCACTTCCAAAACGACGATCCCCCACTTCTACCTCCACATCGAAGTGGACGCGGCCCCGCTCATGGCGCTTCGCCAACAGGTGAACGCCCAAGCCGAAAAAACCCACGGCAACAAGTATTCCGTCAACGACTTCATCCTCAAGGCCGTCATCAACGCAGCCCAGGCCATCCCTGCCGTGAATGCCTCCTTCGCCGGTGATCACATCGTGAAATTCAAACACGTCGGACTCTCCGTCGCCGTCGCCGTGGAAGACGGCCTTGTCACCCCGGTGATCAAACAGGCGGAATCCAAGTCGCTGCTGGCCATTTCCCGCGCCGTCAAGGATTTCGCCGTGCGCGCCAAGGACAAGAAACTCAAACCCGACGAATTCGACGGCGGCACCATCACCGTTTCCAACCTCGGTGCCTGGGGCATTGAATCCTTCGACGCCATTGTCAATCCACCGCAAGCCGCGATTCTATCCGTCGGTGCCGCCATCGAGAAGCCCGTCGTCAAGGACGGCCAGATCGTCCCCGGACTGCGCATGAATCTCGGCCTCTCCTGTGACCACCGCGTCATCGACGGAGCCGTGGGAGCTTCCTTCCTCGCGGAGATCAAGAAGCTCGTCGAGCAACCCGCACTGATGTTGCTCTGAGGGAAACACGATGATCCCGCTAGAATCCGTTAGCCACCTGACGTTCGCAAGCCTGCTAGGCAATACCTTCGTCGCCATCACCGCGAACGGGCAGGTCGAACTGCAACTCGCAGAGGCGAAGCTGCTCGGACACAAGCGGGATCAAGCGACACGCGATCCGTTCTCGCTGACGTTCCGCGGCCCGCAAGGTCTGCGCCTGCCGCAGGGGACCTATCCATTCACCTGCGGGACGCTGGGTGAGATCGAGTTCTTCATCACCCAGGTGGCGGATGGGGCGAAGGGCTCCGAATTCGAGGCGATCTTCACGTGACCGTCCATTCGAGTAGCAGATAGACCCCCTTGTCCTCGGCCATCCGGAAACCGAGACGCTCGTAGAGCCGCAGCGCGGGATTGAAGCGTTCCACATGGATTGAGAGGGATTTGCCGCATTCCGCAGCTTCGCGTTGGAGGTCCAACAAAAGCTTGGTGCCGACGCCCTTGCCGCGGTGCCCGGGCAGCAAGGCGATGTCCATGATGCGGATTTCCTTTTCCCAGCGGTCCACATACAGACGGCCAGCGGGCGTGCCGGCGGATTCGATGACCTGGAAATCCGCCGTCGGATAGTGCTGGCGGTAGTGGGCGTCCTGGGCGGTGAACTGCATCTCACAGAAATCCGCCTTCTGCACATCCGTCCAGTCGGTGGCGGCAAGTTCCTCCATCCGCGAGGAGGCGTAAACAGCGGCGAGAAACTCCCTGTCGCCAACAGCAACCGGATGCAGGCGAATCGCAGGCGTCATGGCCGGATCAGACGCGCTGGGTGAAGACCGCCTCAAGATGCGTCACCTCGTCGGAAAGTCCGATTGCAGACAAAAACAATTCCAACTCACCCATCTTCCGGTGAGTGAGACGATGGATCCGGCTATCCAAGGTGAGACCGGCCGGAGCGGTGAACAACAAGCTGAAGCTGGTGAATTCCGCGGTCGGACCCACCAGTTTCCCGGCGGCACCTACCTCGGCCAGCGTGCAGCTCACGCCGGAATCGAGAACGAATGCCGATTTCAAATGTGGAAGAAAATCATCCCGGCCGATCACTCCGGGCTGCGGAGGCGTTTCGGACTGCGGAGCCTCCACCGGACTGGCCGCGACCGGAACCGATTTGGTCACCGGAGCCGGTGTGCCAGGCCCGTCTTCATGGCGAGGCCAGGTGAGATAACCCGTGATCGCACCAACTGCTCCGACACCTCCCCAGCCCAGAACTCGACGACGGGTGAACGAATTTGTGCCTGAAGCTGATGATGGGTCCATGGATGATGCGGTTGCTGAGGAGGGACTACCAGACGCGGGATGGATTGACAAATAAAGTTCCGTAAAAATTTAACATCAAGAAAGACTAATATATCGACGATCCGAATAATCGGCGATAGACCCATCGCGGTGCATCATCTGAACCGCTGGCGCGGAGCGCGGCCAGTAGAGCACTTTCCATTTTTTTAACCACCATGGCCGAACCTTTCCTCAGCGAGATCCGCATCATGTCCTTCGTCTTCCCGCCGCGAGGCTGGGCGCTGTGCAACGGACAACTTCTGCCGATCAACCAGAACCAGGCGCTGTTCTCACTCTTGGGAACCACTTTCGGCGGCGACGGACGGGTGAATTTCGCTCTCCCCGACAACCGCGGCCGCACACCCATCCACGTCGGCAGCGGTCACACCCTCGGCGAGCGAGCCGGAGAGCAGGCGCATACCCTCAGCATCGCTGAACTGCCGACACATACCCATGTCGTGAACGCCACGACCGCCACTGGCAACACGCCGCTGCCCACCGGGAACCTCCTGGCAGATTCGCCCAGCCAACTCTACGCCGCCCCGACCAACCTGGTTCCCCTTTCACCAGGCACCGTGGCAAACGTCGGCGGCAGTCAGGCCCACCAGAACATGCAACCTTTCCTCACCCTGAGCTTCTGCATCGCGCTTCAGGGCATCTTCCCATCACCCACCTGATTTAACTCCATGGCTCAACCTTACGTTGGTGAAATCCGCATGTTCGGGGGCAACTTCGCCCCTGCAGGCTGGATGTTCTGCGAGGGACAACTGCTCCCCATTTCAGAGAACGAAACGCTCTTCCAGCTCATCGGCACCACTTACGGCGGCGACGGGCAGGAAACCTTCTCCCTGCCTGACCTGCGCGGACGGCTTCCCATCCATCAGGGAAACGGACTCGTCCTCGCCGAAACGGGCGGCACGGAGGAAGTCACCCTGACAGTCAGCCAGATCCCAGCCCACAGCCATCCGTTCCTCGCTTCGACCGCCGTGGCCAACCAGGCGACGCCTGCGAACCGCGTGGTCGCCCAGTCGACAGCCGCGGATCTTTTCATCGAAGACATCGCGAACGCGAATCTCTCCGCCAACATGCTTGGCCCGGTCGGCGGCAGCCAGCCGCACACCAATTTCCAGCCTTACCTGTGCGTGAATTTCATCATCTCGCTGTTTGGCATTTTCCCATCACCCACCTAGTCCCATGGCCGATCCCTTCGTCGCGGAAATCCGCATTTTCCCGTTCAATTTCGCACCCAGAGGCTGGGCATGGTGTGACGGCCAGCTCCTGCCGCTGTCACAAAACACGGCATTGTTCTCGCTGCTCGGCACGACCTACGGCGGAAATGGCAAAAGTAACTTCGCACTGCCGGATCTCCAAGGCCGGGCACCCATGCATCCGGGCCAGGGTCCAGGACTCTCCCTGCACGACCTGGGAGAAACGGGCGGCAGTGAAACCGTCACCCTGTTGGAGTCCGAGATTCCAGGTCACAGCCACGCGGTGCGAGCCAGCAGCGACTTCGCGGACACCCAGGCGCCATCATCAGCGCGATCTCTGGCACGCTCCCAGAATGCTTCCGCCTATCAGTCCACGGTAAATCAGAGCATCACCACCCTGAGCCCGGAGACCCTTGCTCCCACCGGTGGCGACCAGCCGCACAACAACCTGCAGCCATACCTGACCTATTACTTCTGCATCGCGCTGCAAGGCGTCTTCCCGCCACGGACCTGATCACAGGTCCTTTTTTTTTGGGCTCACGCTCGTTCACCACCCTTTCTGACATGACTTGGTTTTCCCACTCCGCCCTCGTTGCTTCCGTTTTTGCCCTCACCGGCCTTTCGGTGTTCGCGCAAGTTCCTAACATCACCACCACAAGGACGGACGGCACACCGGCCGCGACCAAGAAAAATCCCGGCGAAACGGTCACCTACACGAGCGTCATTTCGAACGCCCCCGGTGCCGGTGCCGCCACAGGCGTGCAGTTCACGGATCCTGATGTCGCCGGTGCCGCAGTGGTGGCGAACTCGGTAAAAGTGTCGCCACTCGCTTTCGATGACACCTATCCGCAAACGGTGGTTGCCAATACCAGCATCAACACCAACACCGATTCGGAGTTCAGCGTCACTGCCAACGATTATGTCGGCATGGCGGCCGGGACCACGGCCACGATCACCATCACCGCCTTCGACTCCATCAGCGCGAACGGCGGCGCCGTTACCATGGTCGCCAGCGGACCGGACATGGGCAAATTCACCTACACCCCGGCACCCGGTTATGTAGGCTCGGACAGCTTCACCTACACCATCACGAACAACGGACTGCTCGCCAACACCGGCACAGTCTCGCTCACCGTCAGCGGTCCCGTGGTATGGTTTGTGAATGCAACTACTGGAAACGACACCTCCGGCAAGGGCACCCTGGCGCTGCCATACGCCACCGTCACCAAGGCCGCCACCGTGGATGCAGCCAACCACAGGATCTATGTCGCCGCAGGCACCTACCCCACCACCGCCGTCACGCTTGAGTCTAACGAACTGCTCGTCGGCCAGGGCGCGGTGGGCGCATCCTTCGACACGCTGCTCTACGGCTCCACCATTCCGGGCACCGACACCCCGGCGCGCCCCTTCATCGGCGGCTCCAAGCCGTTGCTCTCCCGCGGCAGTGGCGGCAGCACGATCACGCTCGGGGAAAACAATGTGATCCAAGGCTTTTCCATCACCAATACCGGCGGCGGTTATGCCGTCAGCGGCACTGGCATCAACGCCGCGCAGATCGGCAATCTCACGACGTCGGATGTAGATCTGGGCAGCAGTACCATTTCAGGCAGCGGTACCAGTCCATCCGGTGCGGTTTTCCTCTCCGGTGGAAACGGCAACATCACCGTCAACGCGCCCATCACGACCACGGCCGGCCGGTCAGTCACCATCACCGCCCGCACCGCTTCATCGGTCACTTTCCCCCAAGCGATCTCCGACACCTCCACCGGGATCTCACTGACAAACAACTCCGGCGCGACCATCGCATTCAGCGGAGGACTCACCCTGAACACGGGAACCAATCCCGCTTTCATCGCAACCGGCGGCGGCACCGTGACGGCGACGCAGGATAACTCTAACTCCATCATCGTCAACACTCTGGCCACCACCACTGCCACCGCGCTCAACGTCACCGGCACCAACATTGGAGCAGCTGGCCTGCAATTCCGCAGCATCTCCACTCCCACCTCTTCGGGTAATGCCGGCATCATCCTCAGGAACACCGGCAGCAGCGGCGGACTCACCGTTACCGGATCGGGATCGCCGGGCAGCGGTGGCACCATCGCCAATAAAACCGGCTCTAACATTACCACGAATTCCGGGATCACGGAATACGCCGACGGCACCACAGGCACCGGCATCATTCTCATCAACACCGCCAACGTCTCGCTGGCACGCATGCAGTTGAACGATTTCTCCAATTACGCCATTTATGGCAACGGCGTCACCAACTTTTCCCTCACCGACAGCGTGATCAGCGGCGTGAACGGAAACGACGGGGCCGCCAACGAAGGCTCCATCCTGTTCGGCACCCTGGGCAGCAGCACCACCAATGGTCTGACCGGCACCGCCACGTTTTCCAACCTGACGGTCAGCGGCGGCATCGAGGACAACGTCGTGATCCGCAACCGCACCGGCACCCTGAGCCAGCTCACCGTTAGCAACTGCACCGTCCGCGACAATGCCAACATCTCACCCGGTAACGAAGGCTTCCTGGTGCAAGCGGATGGAAACGCCGTCATCACCGCGGACTTCACCGCTTGCAGCTTCCAGCGCAACCGCGCCAACGGCATCCACGTGATCACCAACGACTCCGGCACCATGAATGTCGCGGTCGGCCAGAGCGGAGTCCCAAACAGCGGCGGCACCTTCACGGACAACAACATCGGCGTGCACTTCGCCCATAACAGCTCAGGCACTTTCACGGCGGCCGTCTATGGAGCAACCTTCTCAGCCACCACCCCGACCTTCGCCTCACCCATCAACGTGAACCTCGGAGCCCTTGCCTCCAACCCGATGCAGGTGACCCTCGAGGGCAACGGAATCAGCAACGCCAACAGCCCGACAGGTCCGGGAATCCGCGTCACCAGCAACGGTTCCGCCGGGCCTAGCAACATCCTCAATCTTTTCGCCAACAACAACACCATCTCCCAGATCGGCAACCGCGGCATCGAAATCATCGCCCGGGATGGCAACAGCACGATCAACGCCACCGTCACCAACAACAGCGTCCAGCTCACCGACCCTCTCGCCGCGGATGCGATCCGCGTCGATGCGGGAGCCGTGGCCACCGACACTGTGACCGTCAACCTTGATGCCGCCGGAAACGACGCCAACACGGTCGCCAGCCTCAATGGCATCCGCATCCGCCAGCGCTTTACGGGCACCACGTACCGCCTTGAAGGGTATTCCGGATCCGCGACGGACAACGCCGCCGTTGCAAACTATCTCGCCGGGCGTAATCCGCTTTCGGCCGTTTTCCTCGCAGACTTCACCGGAACTGGATTCCAAATCATCGGCAACGTCCCGACGCCCACCGCTCCGTTGTTCTTCGCCACCAGCGACGAATCACCGTCCGAAACCACCACCTTGATAGAGCCTGCCCGTTCGATGGCTGAGACCACGCCTGCGGAAAGCCTGACCAGGATAACGACGACCACCGTCCAGCCCACCACCGCCGCGCTCACCCAAAACCAGCTCGATTCCCTGGTGATTTCCGCCCGTGCCCGCTGGGAAGCCACCGGACTCTCCAACGAACAGAAAATCCGCCTCCACAACCTGCGTTTCGAAATCATCGACTTCAACACGCTCCATCTCGGCCAAGCCAGCGGCGATCTCATCCAAATCAGCAGCCGGCCTGCCGGAAACGAGTGGTTCATCGATGAAACGCCCGCGGATGACACTGAGTTTTCCAGCGAATCCACCGTCACCCGCCGCGCCGCCGTGGCGGGCGGTGCCGCGCTCGGCCGCGTCGACCTGCTCACGACCGTCCTGCACGAAATGGGCCACTCCCTTGGTCTTTGCGACAGCTATTCAAGTTCCGACCGCGACAGCTTGATGTATGGATTCCTCGGCAAGGGCGAGCGACGCCTGCCGGAAAACGGACAAGCCGCGAGTGCCAGGCCACACTCCCACAACGAGCCGCATTTCCTAACCACTCCTATCGACATCGGCGTCATCCCGCCCGGCAAGTCGGTGACCATCATCTACGACGTCGTCATCAACGACCCGGTCACCACCATTCCACTCACCAGCCAGGGCACAGTCTCCGGCACGAACTTCAACGCCAAACTAACCGACGACCTTCCAAGCGTTGGCGACCCGGCGCTGCCCGGCGCGGAAGACCCCACCGTCACGCTGATCGAGCGTCCTGATACCACGGTGGCCACACTCGACCGCACCACTGCCAGCCCGACCAATACCTCCTCCGTCACCTGGCAGATCGTCTTCGCCAATCCGGTCAGCCGTCTCACTGCTGGAAATTTCTCCCTCGTCAACACCGGCCTCGGCGGCGCTCCCGCCATCACCACCGTCACCACAGTCGGCGGCGCGCCCGCCACTACTTGGACCATCACCGCCAGCACCGGCACAGGCAGCGGCAGCTTGGCGCTCAACATGGCCAACGACGCCGGCCTCACGCATGATGTGACCAACCAGCCCTTTCCCGGCCAGGTTTACACCATCGACCTCACCCCTCCCGACTTCACCAGCATCGCCCGCCTCACCCCTACAGCGCAGAGCACCAATGCCGACAGTCTCGTCTTCCGCGCCACCTTCAGTGAAAGCGTCGTGAATGTGAATGATGCCGACTTCACCGTCACCGGCACCAGCGCCACCATCAGCGGCATTTCCGGCAGCGGCAGCCAGTATGACATCACCCTCAGCGGCGGAGATCTAGCCACGCTCGACGGCACCGTCGGTCTCAGCCTCGCCGGAGGCCAGAACATCGCCGATACCGCGGGCAACGCTCTCACCGGCAGCGCCCCAGCGACTAGCGAAACCTACACCCTCGACAACCTCGCACCGACCGTCGCCATCACCAGCACCACGGCCAATCCGGCACCAAATGCCGTCATCCCCGTCACTGTGACCTTCAGCGAATCCGTCACCGCCTTCGACCTAACGGACATCACCGTCGACGCAGGCACGGCCACCAATTTCGCCGGCACCGGAGCCAACTACACCTTCGACCTCACCCCCAGCGGGGTCGGCGTTACCGTCACGGCGGACATCGCTGCGAACGCCGCGCAGGATGACGCCACCAATGGCAACACCGCTGCCACCCAATTCAGCCGCAACATCCGCCCGAGCCTCACAGCCTCCACCGTCACCATCGCCAGCACGGCCACACAACTCGTCCTGGATGGCGCGGGCTTTTCCACCACGCCTGCCAGCAACACGGTGGCACTCAGTTCTGGCACGGCCACCGTGACGGCCGCGACTGCCACACAACTGACCTGCAGCCTCAGCGGACCGCTGACACTGGGTGTCTTGAACGCCACAGTCACCGTCGCGGGCAGCGGCAGCACCGAAACGGTGCAAGTGGCCACCGTGGCTGACGCACCTACCATCTCATCCCCGGCAGCCACGAACCTCAGCGGCACCACCGTCACCTTGGGTGCCGACGTCACCTCGGATGGCGGGCAGCCCATCACCGAGCGGGGCGTCGTCTATTCACCCACCAGCGCGAACAATAATCCGCAGATCGGCGGTGCTGGAGTGATCAAAGTGACTGCCGCAGGCACGACGGGAGCGTTCACCGCGAACATCACCGGCCTTATAACGGGCACTGCCTACTCGTTCGCTGGCTACGCCACCAATTCGGTGGGCACAACTTACACGACACCTGCCAGCACCTTCACCACCCTCTTGCGACCCACCATCAGCGTCGGCTTCGGCACCAGCGTTGTGGGCCAGGGCGGCACGACCACCATCACGTGGACCGTGCAGAACCCGAATGCCGACACCGCGCTCACGGGAGTCGGATTCTCAGAAGGTCTTCCTGAAAGCTTCCTTGTTGCCACCACTCCGGGCATCGTCAACGGCCTCGGCGGCACGGTCACGGCGGTGACAGGCTCCAACATCGTCCAGCTCAATGGTGGAACGCTGGCTGCCGGTGCCAGCGCCAGCGTCACGGTCAACATCACGCCTGGCACACTGGGCGTGAAACGCGCGCTGCCCAGCTTTGTGACGAGCACGGAAGTCCCCGTCCGCACGATCACTGGCGGCCCTCCTGAACCCCCAGCCGCCACAGTCGGCCTGAGCAGCGGCACCTTGGCCCGCCAGATCATCTCCGGCGCGGTGGACGCTGGCGACCCGACGCAGACCGGGCGCATCAACCGCTTCGCCGTTGTTTCGGTACCGGGAAGCAACAAATCCTTCCCGGGCGAATTTACCACGACCGGTGCCCGAAACTTCGAATCCCATACCATCTCCAACCCGACAGCCACCTCGCAAGATGTGCTGGTCTGGGTGAACACCGCAGGGACCGGAGGCTTCGTTGTGGTCTATCTGAATTCCTTCGATCCCGCCAACATCGCCACCAATTATCTGGCTGATCCCGGATCCAGTTTTACCGCGACATCGAATTTCGGTTTCACCCTGCCAGCCGGCCAGTCTGCGGTGATCGTAGTGCATTCCACGAATGTCGGCCAGTTTTTCGACTACTCCCTCGGCATCAACAATCCTCTGCCCCTGAATCTGCCGGACCTGAGCACGCTGCCCACCATCGAGGTCATCGAGAAATCCGTCTCCATCGCCGACCTCGCCGCCATCAACGAAGGCAACTCCGGCACCACCAACTTCACTTTCACCATCACCCGCACCGGCGACACCACCGGCGACGTGAACCTGACCTACACCGTCGGCGGCGCAGCCGTTAACGCGGCGGACTTCGGCGGCACCCTGCCCACCGGCACCGCCACCATCACCGCAGGAAATGCCACCACCACCGCAAGCATCCTCGTCAGCGGCGACACCGCCGTGGAGCCGGACGAAGTCTTCACCGTCACTCTCAGCGCCCCGGACAACGGCTACGTCATCTCCGGCGCACCCGCGACGGGCACCATCAACAATGACGACGCAGCCACGGTCAGCATCACCACGATCACCAACGGCGTCGAAGCGGACGCGCCCACCGCAGGCAAGTTCCGCGTCGCGCTGACAGCCGCCAGCTCCACCGACACCACGGTTAGCTACAATGTCACTGGCACCGCCTCCAGCGGTACGGACTTCAGTTCCCTCAGCGGCAGCGTGACCGTTCCCGCCGGTCAAATCACCGCCGACATCGACGTCACCGTCCTTGATGAAGGCACCACGCTGGAACCCACCGAAACCGTGATCCTCACCCTCGGCACCGTCACCGCAGGCGACACGAACATTACCCTCGGCAGCCCTTCGACCGCCACGATGGACATCACTGATGACGACACAGCCGCCGTGACCATTGCAAAAATCACCGATGGTGCGGAACCGGCCACCAACACACTCTTCCGCGTCACCCAGACCGCCGCAGCCACTGTGGACACCGTTTTGACCTACACCGTCGGTGGCACCGCCACGATCGCCTTTTTAAGCAATGATTTCACCGCACCTAGCGGCAGTGTCACCATTTTGGCAGGACAAACCACGGCCGATATCAGCGTGGGTATTTTGGATGACAACGTCGTCGAACCCACCGAAACCCTTTCGCTCACCCTCACCGGTTTCACCGCCCGTGATCCCGATGTGAGTCTCGGATCCACTCTGGTGGCCACTGCCAATATTCTGGATGACGATACCGCCACGGCCTACATCGAATCCGCTGCAAACGGCAACGAAAATATCGGCTCGAATGCGCTCTTCTTCGTCAGGACGACACAACGAAGCAGCACCAACACCACGATCGCTTACACCGTCAGCGGCACCGCTGCGAACGGCACGGACTTCACGACACTGAGTGGTAGTGTCACGATCGGGGCTAATTCGCTATCAGCCCTCATCAATGTCAGCATCATCGATGACGCCATCGTTGAAGGCACGGAGACCGTTACGCTCACGCTAACCGCCGTCACCGCGGCAAATACCGGCATCACGCTCGGAAGCCCCCTGAATGCTTCCGCTAACATTACGGATAACGACGCAGCCACCATCTCGATTGCGAAAATCACCGACGGCGTCGAAGCCGCGGCACCGACCAACGCGCTCTTCCGCGTCACCCAGACCGCCGCAGCCTCCACAGACACCGTCATCACCTACACCGTAGGCGGCACCGCCACAAGCGGCTCCGATTTCACCGCGCCAGGCGGCTCCGTGACGATTTTGGCCGGCCAAACGACCGCCGACATCAGCGTCGCGGTTATCGATGAAAATGTCGTCGAGCCCACCGAGACTGTCTCACTCACCTTGACCGGTTTCACCGCCCGCGACCCGGAAGTGACCCTTGGCACCACAGTGCTCGCCACCGCTAACATCACCGACAGCGATACCAGCGTCATCACCCTCGCGGCCACGAGCGCGAATCAAAATGAAGGCACTGGTGGAACCACCACCGGCTTCACTTTCAGTGCCACACTCTCCAATCCCGTCCAAGGCGGCTTCACCATTGCCTACACCACCTCCGACGGCAGCGCGCTTGCTGGCAGCGACTACACCGACAACGACAACACGCTGACCTTCACCGGCACCGCTGCGGAATCGAAGATCATCACCGTTTTCGTCAGCCACGACGACACGAATGAAATCGACGAAACCTTCACTGTCGCCCTCAGCTCCATCACCGGCACCACGCTTGGAGGCTCACTCAACACCGCAGGCAGCGCGCAGACCGGCACCATTCTTAATGACGACGCCATCGCCATCTCCATCGCCTCCACGGATCCCGACGCCGATGAAAACACCGCCGCCACCGGCACCTGGCGCGTCAGCCGCAACGGCCTCCTCGGCACCACCACCGTCCAGCTCGCCATCGATCCATCCAGCTCCGCAGTAGCAGCAGATTGGACCCAGACCGGAGCCACCTTCGCTTCGCTCGCTCCCGGCAGCACCGGCACCGCAGTCATCCCCGACGGCGTCAACTTCGTGGATATCACTCTGATTCCAGTGGATGACCTTCAAGCCGAGGCCACCGAAACCGTGCGCCTCAACGTCACCTCAGATGCAGCCTATGTCCTCGGCAGCCCTGCTGACGCCACCGTCACCATCGGCCAGAACGACTTCCTCGTCACCAACACGAACGACGCGGGTGAAGGCACACTCCGCCAGGCGGTGCTGAATGCGAATGCCATCGCAGGAAACGACACCATCACCTTCGATGCTGCCGTTTTCGCCACGCCTCGGACAATCACGCTGACTTCAGGTCAAATAGCGGTCACCGCGAACACCAGCGTGCAGGGCACCGGCACAGCCTTGCTCACCCTGAATGGCAACGCCACCAGCCGCATCTTCAACATCAACAACGGTGCCTCCGTCGACCTGTCCGACCTGACGGTGACTAACGGTGCAACGACGAGCTGGGGTGGCGCGATCAATGTCGTCGGTGGATCGAACGTTAGCCTGCTGCGCACCGTCGTGAGCAACTCCACCTCACAGCTCCAAGGCGGCGGTATCTATGTCAGCAACGCCACGCTCAGCGTCCAAAACTGCACCATCAGCGGAAACACCGCCACCACCATCGGCGGCGGTGGCATTGCTACCGGGATCTCTATCGCCAGCGCCACAGTCAACGTGACGAACAGCACCATCAGCGGAAACAGCGGCCCCGGTGCAGGTGCCATGCTCTTCGGCAGCAATGCCGTTGCAAGCCTCAACCACACCACCATCACGAACAACACCACCTCTGGCAGCGGAGCCGCAGTCGATGCCGCGGGCGGCGCAGTCATGGTCGCAAACTGCCTTATCGCAGGAAACGTCGATAACACCACCAAACCCGACGTCACAGGTCCCTTCACCTCCAACGGAGGTAATTTGATAGGAAACAACGGCGCTGCCGCAGGCTTCACCGGCACCAACGACCTCAACGGCACCGGCGCATCACCCGTCAATCCATTGCTCGCCCCACTCGCTGACAACGGCGGCCCGACCCTCACCCACGCCCTGCTCAATGGCAGCCCCGCCATCAATAACGGCCTCGTCACCAATCTCCCCAAAGACACATTCGACCAGCGCGGTGATCCTAACCTCCGCACCCGCGGACCGGCACCGGATACTGGAGCTTACGAAGCCTTCGCCTTCGAGCCCACTCTCACCACCGCGACCACGAACGAGGACACACAAAGCACCAGCGGCCTCGTCATCACGGCGAACACCGCGGATGGCGGCTTCACCACCCACTACAAGATCACAGCCATCCTCAACGGCACGCTCTTCAAGAACAACGGCACCACCGCCATCGCAAGCGGCGACTCCATCACCATTCTGGAAGGCCTTGCCGGCCTCAAGTTCACCCCGGCGGCCAACTTGAACACGGGGAACACGCCCGCAGGCTTCGGCTTCACCGCGCAAGCCGCCGTCGGCACCTCCGCTGGCGATGAACGCGGCACGTCTGTCCCAGTCACCGTCACCGTCAATGCCATCAACGATGCGCCGACCGTGGTCCTTCCCGGACTCTCCGATCAAATTCTAACCATCGGACAGAGTCTCAATGTGCCCTTGTCTGCAGCGTTCGCCGACATCGAGGGCGACGAGTTTAATTTCACCGTCCAGACTAACAGCGATGGATCAATCGCCAGTGCCATCGTCTTCAAGGATAGCGTGGATCTTGCCGGGCTCGCTTCCGGAACCACGAGCATCACGATTCTGGCTGACGACGGTCAGGGCGGCACGGTCACCGACACGTTCCTGATTTCAGTCGGCACCGTGGACCCCACACCCTTGCAAATCGGCACCACGGCCACGCTCAACCGCCAGAACGGCCTCTTCGAGATTCCCGTCATCGTGACCAACACCACTCCCTATCCGATCAACGGCTTCCGCCTCCGCGTGGATTACAATGCCTACAAGCCGGCGCATCCGAGCCTGATCCTGTTCAACGCCAGCAGCCCGGCGGGAGCGTCTGACGTCTATCTGGACTATCCGTTCCCGCTCGCTGTCGACGGTGCGGTTTCCTTGACGCTGTCCTTCTACACGAACAACCGCAGGTTCCCGGTACCATTCGTCCCGGGTCTGAGCGTGGAATCCCTGGGCACGACGCAAATCAGCGGCCCACCCGGCGAGGGAGTGCAACCCACGCTTGTCAGATTGCCGGACCGCACCGTGCGCCTGGAGTTCGTCACCGAGCCGGGCAAGTGGTACCGCGTGCGATACAGTCCGGACCTCGTCAACTGGTTCACCTCGGAACTACCCGTCCAGGCGACCGGCACTCTAACGCCATGGATCGACAACGGTCCTCCCTACACCACTCCGTCTCCTGTAAACGAAGACCGCCGGTTCTATCTCATCAACGAAATCCCGGCTCCCTGACTTCCACTCTCCGCTGATCCAACCCCACTGAAACCATGAAATTCCGCATCTCCTTACCGGCCTTTTTCCTGCTCGCAGTGACCTCGCCCACGGTCATCGCCGGCACTCCAGCCAGCGAGCCATCCAAGGGCGCGCTCATCACTCCGGATCCGAGCCCGTCGCGTTGGAGGCTGGGAGTGGGATACGCTCCTATCGTCGGCCTCAAGACGGAATTCAGCGGTCTGGGTAATTTCAGCCCCGGCTTCCCGACCCAGCCTCTTGGCGGCGGGGTGGATTACAACTACGATGACGGGTTCGTCCGCGTCGACTCCTCCGGGAATCTCGGGGGCGAGACTTGGAACTGGGGTTACGAAAACGCCTCCCAAATCGACCCGGCCGGCCTCGGATCGGTCGATTACACGCTGACCCGCGGCTTGGCGAACGGCAGCGCCGAGGAAGACGGAGGGGGAGAAGTGGGCTTCGAAATGTTTGGATATCTGGACATGGGAGCGGCTTCGGTGGTTCCCATGCTGGAAAAACGCGGTGCCACTTGGGGATTCCGCGGCGGCTTCCACTACAACCACGTGGATGTGGACAGTCAGTCCACGATCTCATCCAGCACGGTCACCCAGACCGACAGATTCAGTCTAAACGGGACCGTCTCGCCGCCGGCCCCATATCGTGGCGGATCCTTCGATGGTCCCGGACCGTTGATTGGTGATGCTCCATCCCGTTCGTTCGGTCCCGGGACACCGGCGCTGATTTCCGGCTCACGGGAGCTGGACGTGCATCTCAACGTCTTCAGCCTCGGGAGTTATCTCGAACTGCCGGTCCTTACCAACCTGAGCTTGATGTTCGAGGGCGGAGTGAGCGCCGGCATCGCGTCCGGTTCCTACGATTACCTATCGAGAACGAACGTCTCCGGACTGGGCTCCCGCACCAGCTCGGGAAGTGATTCCCAGACCAGCGTGCTTCCGGGGTTCTATCTAGGCATCGAGGCGATCTACCAGCTGAACAAAAATTGGGGGATCCAAGCCGGCGGCCGCTACCAATACATGGATGAGTTCAGCCTGGAATCCAATGGATCGAGTGCCGCGCTTTCGTTCGATTCGGCCTTTATCCTTTCCCTTGGCACGCTGTATTCTTTCTGAAGTGAACGCTTCATCTTGATGATTTTTTCATTTTTGAACCTATAAGATCTTCTTCTTCATAGTGTGAACAAGTCAGGAAATGGCCTGTTCCCCAGCTTCACGAAAGGTGTTCCACGGGAAGAACAAGATGGGCATGGAGCTGCATGACGTCGCTATGGATCGCGGATTCCTGTTTTCGAAATCAGTTCCGCCCAATCGCACCCAGGTTATTCACAGACTCTTCCCGGGTTCTTGGAGACTGCGGTGCTTGCGGGGGCGTGGGAAACCGGATCACCATTCGTCCAGGTGAATTATTTGCTCGTCACAGGAGGTCGCGGCGGGTTGGGCCGCGCGGTTATCCAGGCATTCGACACGCCGGACTGGGAGGTTTGCGCACCGGGCCGGGAGGAGCTCGACCTGCTCGATCCGGGCGCGGTCAACGCTGTCTTGGGATCCGCCCCGGTGGATCTGCTCGTCTGTGCGGCAGGGAGCACCCGCGACGCGCCTTTGGCCCGGATGGACGAGTCGATGTGGGACGAGGTGTTTTCCGTGAATTTCGCGGCGGCCGCGGCCTGCGCGGCGGCGGTGTTGCCGGGAATGATCGGGCGGGGCAGGGGACACATCGTTTTCATTTCCAGCTACTCCGCGCTGCACCCACCGGTTGGCCAGGCGGCGTATGCCACGGCGAAGGCCGCGTTACTCGGGCTGACGGAAGATCTCGCGAGGGAGAATGGACGCCATGGAGTCCGAGTGAACGCGATTTTGCCGGGATTCCTGGAAACCAAGATAACGGCCACAGTCTCCGCCCATCGCAAGGCGGAAATCCTGACTGACCACGTGCTCGGGCGTTTCAACACACCGGAAGCGGTGGCAAAATTCATCCGCTTCTTTCACGAACAGCTGCCAAACACCTCCGGGCAGGCGTTTCAGTTGGACAGCCGTCCCGCCTGAACCAAGAATTTTCAAAGTGTTGCACAAGGCCGTGACAGCGGCTTGACTCCACCCCCGACCCATCCACGAACCCCCAAAACATCCCATGAAAATCAGCAAAAATAACTTTTCCAACGAAGAAGTCGTCCTCGATTTCCACGAATACGAAGCCTGCCATTTCACCAATTGTCGTTTTGTCGTCCTCGGCTACGGACCCTTCGCTCTCAACCAGTGCGAGGTAACCAACTGCGAATTCACCTTCGCCGGTCCGGCTGCCAGCACCATTCAGACGATGAGCACGATCTATCACAACATCGGCGAGCAGGGTAAACAGCTCATCGAAGGCACCTTCGAGCAAATCCGCAACGCCGGCTCGAATAAGCCGGCTTGATTGGAAACACCGCCGATTCTTCCAACGACGGGGAGCTTGCGCAGCGGCAGGCTCCCCGTCATGTTGTTGGCGTGATCCGGAGTTTTATCAACCTGTTCGCAGTGGTCCTCGGACTTCTGTGCGGCGGGTTCGTGCGTGCGGACGACGCGGAATCCAAGACCGCGGCGCCCAAAGTGGTCGTCATCCCGGTGCGCGAGCAAATCGCGAAGCCCGAACTCTACATCCTCCGCCGCGGCCTCAAAGAAGCCATCGAAAACAAGGTGGACACCATCGTGCTCGACATGGAAACACCCGGCGGATCGCTCGACGTCACCTTCGAAATGCTCAAGGCGCTCGAAAAATTCCCGGGAAAAACGGTAACCTACATCAACCGCGAGGCCATGTCTGCCGGTGCGCTGATTTCCGCCGGGACGGATGAAATTTACTTCGCCCCCGGATCCATCATCGGTGCGGCAGCTCCCGTAAACGCGACCGGCGAGGCGATCGACCCGGTCATGCGGGAAAAACTCGTCAGCTACCTCAAGGCCCGCGTCCGCTCGATTTCCGAAGGCAAAGGCTACCGCGGTGAGGTGGTCTCCGCGATGATCGACTTGGATTCCGAGTTCAAAATCGACGACGAGATCATCAAGGAAAAGGGCGAACTACTCTCACTGACCGCTCAGGAGGCCGTGAAAACCTATGGAGACCCCCCACAACCGCTCCTGGGAACCGGAATCGCCGAAAATCTCGACGGTCTGCTAGATCGTCTCCATGGAGTGGGCAACTACACGGTCGAACGCCTCGAAGTCACCTGGTCCGAAAAACTCGCGCAGTATCTCACGGCGATCACGCCCTTCCTGTTAGGTATCGGCCTGTTACTGATGTTCATCGAATTCAAGACGCCCGGTTTCGGCATCTTCGGCATCTCGGGGCTGGTGGTGTTGAGCATGGTTTTTTTCAGTCAGTTCGTCGCGGGACTTTCCGGTCACGAGCCGATTCTGTTCTTCCTGCTAGGCGTGGTGCTGCTGGCGGCGGAATTGTTGTTCTTCCCGGGTTCCTTCGTCATCGGTCTGGCGGGAATCTCGCTCATGCTGGGCTCCCTGGTCTGGTCGATGACCGATCTGTGGCCGAGCGAACCGATTTCAATTTCCGGAGATGTCTTCGTAAAACCACTGATCAATGTAATGAGCGGCGTCGTTCTGGCCGTGGTGTTTTTCTTCGCGCTTCTCAGGTTTCTGCCCCAAGGCGGGCTCTGGAGCGGCATGGTCCTCGAGGCCGCAGTCGGCGGAGAACCGCCGGTAGTCGGTGCATTGGCAGGCGGAGGAACCCTCATCGGTGAGATCGGGATCGCGGTCACCGCGCTTTTTCCCAGTGGCCAGGTGGACATCGGCGGCAAACGTTATGAAGCCCGGCTCGACATGGGCTACGCGGATGTGGGAACCAAGGTCAAGGTCACCGGCCTTGCCGAGTTCGGTCTAACGGTGGAGGTGGTGTCATGACCTTGATCATACTTCTCTTTTTGATCGGGGTGATTTTCATCGCCGTGGAAGTCATCATCCCGGGTGGCATCCTCGGTGCGGTCGGCGCACTCCTGATGTTTGCGGGTTGTGCCGTGGCGTTTTCGAACTATGGCACGTGGGGCGGCGTCCTTGCGCTGGGAGCGGCACTTTTATTAGGCGTTCTCGCGTTGTTTTTGGAATTCAAGATTCTGCCGAAAACCGCCATCGGCCGGCGCGCGTTTCTCACCACACAAGTCACCGGAGTCAGCGCCGCCTTGGGCAAGGAAGCCTTGGATCTCGTCGGCCATCCCGCCGAGGCCCTCACCATGTTGTCTCCCAGTGGCTACGTCCGGGTGAACGGCGAGCGCTACGAAGCCTTTTCCCAATCCGGCCAGATCCCCGCCGGAACCATGCTCGACATCGTCGGCGCGGACAATTTTCGCCTCATCGTCTCTCTTCCCAAAACCAACTGAACCACCACCACCGCCATGCCCATCACCATCTCAACCATCATCCTCGTCGTCGTCGCCATTCTCGGTCTGCTGTTGTTCGGCATCGTTCTATCATTCTTCAGTGTCTGGCTCCGCGCGTGGCTCGCAGGTGCCTATGTGGGATTCACCGAACTCGTCGCGATGCGCCTCCGCCAAGTGCCCTACGGCATGGTCGTCGACGCGCGCATCACCGCGAAAAAGGCCGGACTCGACATTCCCATCAACGACATCGAAGCCCACTTCCTCGCCGGTGGAAATGTCATCCCGTCCATCCAAGCGCTCATCGCCGCCCACAAAGCGGGAATCACGCTCGATTGGAACCGCACCTGCGCGATTGACCTCGCCACCAAGGGTTCCGGAAAAAGCGTCGGCGAAGCGGTGCGCACCTCGGTCGATCCCAAGGTCATCGATTGCCCGAATCCCGCCACCGGCCGCTCCACCATCGATGGCGTCGCCAAGGACGGCATCCAGGTGAAAGTCCGCGCCCGCGTCACGGTCCGAACCAATCTCGACCGCTTCGTCGGCGGCGCGAAGGAAGAAACCATCATCGCCCGCGTCGGCGAAGGCATCGTCACCACCATCGGCTCCGCGGAAAGCTACAAAACCGTGCTCGAGTCGCCGGATTCGATTTCCAAGGTCGTCCTCCACCGCGGCCTGGACGTCGGAACCGCCTTCGAAATCCTTTCCATCGACATCGCGGATGTGGATGTCGGTGAAAACGTCGGCGCCCAGCTCCAGGAAGCCCAGGCCGAGGCGAACAAAAACATGGCCCAGGCCCAGGCGGAAATCCGCCGCGCCGCTGCCGTCGCCCTCGAACAGGAAATGATCGCCCGCGTCGCGGAAATGAAAGCCAAGGTCGTCGAAGCCGAGGCCCAAGTGCCGCTTGCCCTTGCCGAAGCGTTCCGCACCGGCCGCCTCGGGGTGATGGATTATTACAAGATGGAAAACGTCAAGGCGGACACCCAGATGCGCACCAGCATCTCGAAACCCGAAGGCACCTGATTTCCCCCATCACCTAACAGTCATGGAATGGATTTTCGAACATTTCCAAATCGTCATCCTCATCGCTCTCGGTGTCGGGTCCGTGTTGAAAAGCATGTGGGAGGCGAAAGCCAGGCAAAAGCAGGAGAGCGAGGAAGAGTACAATCCCGAAGACGTCTTCGCGCCCGACGAGGAATATCGCGAACCGGCGATGCCCTCCGTCCCGCCGCCACTTACCCGCCAGGCCGTGCCGCCGCCGCTTCGGGAGAGCGGCTACGACGAGGCGGTGGCCATCGAAACCGCCAGAGCCCTCAAGCATCAGCAGGACCTCGCCGACCGGTTGCGCCAGATCCGGGAAACCCGCGCCACCACCACCGGCGGTGCCTCGGCCACCCGGGCCAGGATCTCCGCGTCAACCAGTGCGGTCCCTGTCGCGCAAGTTCCTAGCAGCATCCGCAGCCGTCTGCGGGTGCCCCGCGAGGTCCGCCGTGCCTTCGTGATGCGGGAGATCCTCGATCCTCCGGTCACCCTCCGGTGAGTCGCGGCGCGAGGAAAGGCCCATCGGCAGCCCACCGCGCCGACCTTGCGATAGATGGGGAACCGAGACGGATTGTTTCGCCTGCCCTGAGTAGGGTTTCACCCTATAGCGGTTCATCGCCGGTATGATATTACTTTCCCAGTGAGCGGAATGATAACGCCTCACTTACATATCCAAAAAGTCGTGGAATTCGACTTTACCATGAAAGCCGGTTTGCAGAGCACTCCAGTTTTCATGGTTTTTTGTTTTACAGGTTAGAATGTCCAGTTGAACGACATCGTTCCAAAAACCTGACCTTCGTCCTGTCCGTCGAACTCTTCCGTCCGGTATACCAATGCATAGGCCATCTTGGTGTTCTTGATGTTGAAGGCCACGCCGGCGCTCAAGTCGGCTACAAACAAATTGCTGTCCACCGAGTGGCTGTCGTCGAAGGTGTTTCCATCCAGAAAGATGTCATGGCCAACCAGCCGTCCATCGACCCGGGCAAACAGATACATCCCGAGATCGAAGCGCGAGCGGTCGGCAGCCTGCGCACCGTCCACGGGATTGGAGGTGGTGGAGCTCGAACCGATCGCCGCGGTGCCGAAATCGTCCGGAAGATTCAGACCAAGCCGGAATTCCGCACCCGTGTTGGCGAAGGTCCTAACATTGCCGAGCACGAGCCCGGCGTGCGGCAGCACTTCCCAGCCGAAGCCGCTGCGATTCACCTCCCGGGGAAACCGCCACGTACGTTCGTAGCCCAGGGTGATCCCGATCTCGTTGTCGAGCTGGTTGTCCCAGCCCCGCGGACTGTCGAGATCGCGCAAGTTGTGGATTTTGCGCTGGGTTTCCTCCGCATACGACCACGGGCCGACCACGCCGGCGTTGAGCACCAGCGAATTGCGCACCCTCGCATCCTTCCACACGACACCGAGTCCCAGATAGAGCCAGCCCGCGTAAGGCCGGTCATCCTCGATCAGGGCGGTCTCGTCGGTATTCACCGGGGTGTAGATGTTCTGTCCGAATGAAAAGATGAGGTTCTTCTGATAGTCCTTCTGGTTGATGTAGGGAATGACGTTGAACAGGGGCAGCAGCGGATTGGCATACGGGGTATCGCTCCATTGTTCGAGATCCCGGGAGGCCCAGCTGATCTGGGCGCCATTGGTATAATGCTCGTCGGTCCCGGCAAAGAGATCGTTCTCGAAGTAGACTCCCAGCGTGCCGCCCGATGAGTCCTGCCCGGCGGCATGGCCCGCGGAGTGGGAAAGGATCGCCATCAGCATGGCGGCGGCGGATTTCACGGACGATGGCTTCGTATTGATAGGTGTGTGTTGTAAACGGGCCCTGGAAAAAGCGGCAGGACCGCTCCGCGTTGCCTGGAATCAATCCCCGCAGGCGTGGGAAACATCGGGAGCGTACGGCCCCGGTCAAGCGGCCATTTACCTAACATTATATGTTGGATATCGGTAGGGTTTCACCCCATCGACGAACGTTCTGATACCTCTATGATCGGACTCTGTGGGAAATACGGACAGCCGCGGTGATAGGAATGGTCTGGCTTCAAATCTCAGGGGAATGGGGCATAGGTGCGTTTCAACACCGGTTACCGGGCCTGATATGAAGTTTAACTGTGGACATATCTCGTTGCAGGGGAACCCCTCACAACCTCCGAAGGAATCACCCGGCCAAACAGATTGAATCAATCCGCCATGAATCCAGTCCCAGAGCCAACGCAATGAACGAGGGGGAACAAGCTCCCTTGTTTGCAGCCTCCGGGGCGGTGCTAACAATTTATAAGGGTGCCGTCCGCCAGAAGGTCCGTCTCCAACAATCCTACCGGCCTCACACCCATCCCATCAGCGGAGACACCGTCTCCATATTCTTTTACCGGGCATTCCCCACCCCTGACCGATCTCCGGATCAGCCAGATGGAATCAACCCGCGGCCAGAAAACGAGAAATGAAATGAAAACACACCCCGATATGAAAATTAGTCCCGTCATTGCTGATAGAAGACCCCGCCCGGCCCGCATCATGAAACCCGCGTTTGCGGGCATCGTCGCCGCCCTGTCCGTTCTGGCCACGCCGACCGGCGTCTTTGCCGCCGGCCCGGAGCCCGTCTATCTGGGAGCAGCGGCTCCGTTCACCATTCTCGCCGGAGCGGCGGTCACCAGCACGGGGGGCGGCCTCATCAACGGGGATGTTGGCGCGAGCCCGATTTCCGGATCCGCCATCGGCGTGACCCAGGCCCAGGTGAACGGGACCATCTACGCGGTGGACGCCGCGGGTCCCGTCGGTTCGGTGATCTCACCTGAGATCCTGGCAGAAGCGATGGGCGATCTAACGACCGCTTACAACGACGCCGCCGGACGATCGCCCGCGCCCACCGGGGAGTTTCTCAATCCCGGAGCCGGAAATCTCGGCGGGCTCAGTCTGGCGGCGGGCCTTTACAAGTTTACGGGCACAGCGTTGATCACCGGCTCGGACCTCACTCTGACCGGGGGTCCGGATGACGTGTGGATCTTCCAAATCGCGGCCGACCTCCAGGTCGGATCCACGGTTCACGTGATCCTGGCAGGTGGTGCGCAGGCCCGGAATATTTTCTGGCAGGTCGGCACCTCGGCAGTCATCGGCACCTTCTCGGTCTTCAAGGGGACGATCCTTGCGAATCAATCCATCACGATGAATACCAGCAGTGCGATGGACGGCAGAGCCTTGGCGTCCGTCGCCGGGGTGACCTTCAATGGTGACGTCGGTGGCAGCCAGATCACGGTCGAGCCACCTGTTTTCACTTCCATCACCCGGGCCATCGACGGAACGGTGACTCTCGTCTTGCGGACCACGCCATTCATCCTGCTCACGCTTCAAACCAGTACGACCCTGCTTCCGGGGAGTTGGAAAACCATCGCCTCGGACACACCGGTCTCCAGTCCTTGGACCTACAGGCACCACGCCACACTGGCCACCGGCCCCAAGCGTTTTTACCGGGCGTTCCTCACGCCATGATCCAGTTGCGGACACCCCTGAAAAATATCCGCCCCCCGGCAGAACAATCAGATCATCCCAACTCAACGAATCATGTTCACATCCAATTTCACCGCCGTAGCAGGCTCCTTGCCGGAAGCCGCCCTCACACAATTTTCACGGAAAAGACCGGGCATCCCTCTCTGGGGAATCGCCCTGGGAGCCGCCCTGATGGTCCCGCACGGGGCTTTGCTGGCGGCGGGCCCGCCGCCGGTTGACCTCGGATCCGCCGCGCGCTTCACGATTCTGGCAGGCGCCGCGGTCACCACCACCGGGGGAGGCACCATCAATGGCGACGTGGGTGCGAGCCCGATCGCCGGAGCGGCCATCCTGCTGACTCAAGCCCAGGTGAATGGCACGATTTTCGCCGTCGATGCGACCGGCCCGGCGGGTTCGGTGATCGCTCCCGCGCTATTGTTAGCGGCCAAGGGTGATCTCACCACGGCTTACAACGACGCCGCCGGCCGCACGCCGGTGCCATCCGGAGATTATCTGAATCCGGGAGCCGGAAACATCGGTGGTTTCAACCTCATCCCGGGACTCTACAAATTCACCGGGACGGCCACCATCACCGGAGCGGATCTCACGCTGACCGGCGGCCCGGATGACGTCTGGATCTTCCAAATCGGCGCGGATCTCCAGGTCGGCAGCGGAATCAAGGTCATCCTCGCCGGCGGTGCCCGGCCTGATAACATTTTCTGGCAGGTGACTACCTCGGTATCCATCGGCACCTTCGCGGTTTTCAAGGGGACCATCCTTGCGGATCAAGCCATCGTGATGAACACCAGCAGCACGATGGACGGCAGGGCGCTGGCATTCACCGCCGGTGTTACGTTCAACGGCAGCAGCGGGACTCTTCCTTCGCTGGAGGCGCCTTATTTCACGTCGATCACGAGAACGACTGCCGGTGAGGTTACGCTCGTCGTCAAAACCACTCCCTATCAACTGCTGACCCTGCAAACCAGCACGACGCTGCTCCCCGGGAGTTGGAAAACCATCGCATCAGATACGCCGGTCACTCCGTTGTGGACTTACATTCACAACTACAGGCTGGCCACCGGCCCCAGGCGTTTCTATCGGGCATTTCTCACCGCTGACTGAGTGATTCTCCCGGGCTCCGGAGTTCGAAGGATGCGACGGCGACTTCCGAACGGTTAGTCGGCCGGGTTCGCGTTCGGACCGGCGGTGACCTCGGCGAGTATTGCGGCGAGTTCCTTGAGTTTTTCCGGATTCCCGGATGCGAGGTTGCGGGTCTCGGCGGGGTCTTCGGTGAGTTGATAGAGCTGGGGTTGTGGCAGGTTGCCGGAGCGCATCTCCTTGAAGGCCGCCGAGCCTTTGTGGGGTGGGATATATTTCCAATCGCCCGCCCGCAGGGCGAGACCGGAGATGCCTTCCTGGACGATCACGGGTCGGCCGACCTGGGATTTGCCGAGCAGAACGTTGATGGCATTCCGGCTGTCGCCCGCCGGAACCGGCTGGCCGGCGAGGGTGGCGAATGAAGCCAGGAAATCGATCTGCGAGTTGGCAGCCGCCGAGACGCCGGGGGTGATTTTTCCGGGCCAGGAAATGATCAGCGGCACGCGGGTGCCGGCTTCGAGTTTGGAATACTTGCCTCCGGAGTACGGACCGGCAGGCTTGTGGTCGCCGTTTTTCGCGACGGCCTCATCCTCGTAGCCGTCATCGAGCACCGGACCGTTGTCGCTGGTGAGGATGACGATGGTGTTTTCCAACAGCTTGAGCTGCTCCAGCTTCGCGATCACGGCACCGACATGATCGTCCAGCTGGACGATCGCATCTCCCCTGGGTCCGTGCGGGGTTTTCCCGACATAGCGCGCAGCGGGAACCCGCGGCACGTGTGGCTCGTGGAGGGCGAAGAACAGGAAAAACGGCTTTTCTTTCTCCTTTTCGATGAACTTGAGGGCCTCCGCGGTGAAGCGGTCGCCGAGCTCGTCGTCTTTCCAAAGCGCCGCCTTGCCGCCGGTCATGAAACCAATCCGGCTCACGCCGTGCGTGATGGTGTCGCTGTGCTGGTCATCGGCACCGAACTTCAAAAGATCCGGGTGGTCGCGACCGGTCGGCCAGTCTCCGACTTTTTTCTGATAGCTGACCTGGATGGGGTCCGCCGGATCGAGGTTCAGCACGCGGTCGTTCTCCACATAGACGCTCGGCACGCGGTCGCCGGTGGCGGCCATGATGAAGCTGTGGTCGAAGCCGACCTGGTTGGGGCCGGTCTTGATGGCGGCATTCCAGTCCACCGGCTCGTCGGATGTGCCGAGACCCAGGTGCCACTTGCCGACCACGCCGGTCCGGTAGCCCGCGCTGCGGAGGATGGACGGCAATGTCGCGCTGCCCGGCGGAATGATCAACGGCGCGTCTCCTGATAGAATTTTGGTGCCCTTCCTGCGCCACGGGTAGTTGCCGGTGAGCAGGCCGTAGCGCGATGGCGTGCAGGTGGCGGATGTCGCGTAGGCCGCGGTGAAGCGCAGGCCCTGCTCGGCGAGACGGTCGAGATGGGGTGTCTTGATAGAAGTGGCGCCATAACAACCGAGATCGCCGAACCCGAGATCATCGGCATAGATCAGGACGATGTTCGGCGGGGTGGCGGCAGCGGCGGCGAGGACGGAAAAAAACAGATAGATCGGCAGACGGAACATTTTAAGAGAGTAGCCTGATGGTTCATTTGAATTTTCGGTGCCCTGGTTTTTCCGGTCATGGCGACGGCGAGTGCGGCCACCCATCAAATCCGTGCCGACATAAACCGGGTTTAACTCATCGTCGCTTGCCACGATCAATTTGCAGGTTTGGTGCTAAAAAGCCTTTCCGCAACAGGCGGGCTAAGGATTTCGACATGGCCGTCGAGGAAGACGAAGGCAGCAGTCTTGCTTGGGAACCAGTCGATCTTGTTGGTGCGCTCTGGTTTCGTCTTCGGGAGGGGTGCGTACTTATTACCGTCTACCTTCGTAAAT
The DNA here is from genome assembly GCA_963841745.1 of uncultured Verrucomicrobiae bacterium. GTDB lineage: Bacteria > Verrucomicrobiota > Verrucomicrobiia > Verrucomicrobiales > Akkermansiaceae > Luteolibacter. Next base: position 449,371 of record CAWJDV010000003.1, read on the forward strand.
GAAGCCCAGCCATAGGTCATGTAGATGGTCTTGCTCGGATCGTCGTACTGAGAAACCTTGAGGTATTTATTCCAATCGGTGACATTGGTATTAAACGCGAATGGAACAAAGCAACACGTGTCGAGGATGGCACCAACCCCTTCGCCCTGAAAGGTTCCCTTCATCAGATGATCCTGTGTGCCGAAAAATGAAGACACGGCCCGATTGAGAGCTTTGGAGGACTTAACGTCGTTCTTCAAATCAAGATCGGAGAACAGGTTTGGCGCGATTGCTCCCCAGAAGCTACCAGTAACCCATTTGTTGTTCATTCGCGGAGAACCTTGAAAGTTCACGGCCATAATATCGCCGTTGTTTTCCATGGAGTAGGCCATGCAAGCCATGCTTGTCTGATTCAACGGACTGAGCGCCTTCACTTGGTAGGCCTTCTGTTTGATTTTGCGGGTCATGACAACGACGAGGGCGGCAAGGACGATTGTGATCGTGATCACGACCAACAGCTCGACCAAGGTGAAGCCTCGGGCAATTCCGTTGCTCTTCGGTGAAACGTGTGATTGGGTCTTTTTGTGTTTCATAAATAAATGGTTTACTGATCTGGGACTCCGTCTTCGCGCCGGGGACTATCAGGGACTGCCGAGCCGGCGGATTTCCTCATCCGGGAGCGCGCGTGGGAAGATCGCCAGTTCGTCGATGTGGCCGACGAGTCCGCGGGCCTCCATCCGGGGTTGTTTGAGGTTGCCGTTGAGGCGGCCCACGAAGATCTGACGGGAGTCGAGGGGCATTTTCCCCAGGGATTCGCGGGCCACTACCGCGCCGTCGAGATAGAGCGTGACCACGTCCTGGCTGCGGGTGGCGGCAATGTGATGCCAGTGGAGCGGGCGGATTTCCATATTCCCGTAAACCTCGGGACCACCGTCCCACGCGGGCGGATCGCGCAGCACCGCATGCAAGCCGGTGCCGTTGAAGCCCGACCGGCGGAAGGACGCATAGGATTGAAGGACGAAGGAGTGACCTTGGATGGCGGTGTCATATCGCGATGCGGAAATCAGTGCGAAGTTCTGCAGCCAGGCGAATTGCGCGAACATGCTGATAGAGAAATCACCTTCAAGCATCGTCTTTGTCTTGGCGGGGATTTGGAAAAACTCCCCTTGTGTCAAATGCGTCAGGTCTCCCGAGTGATTCCCACCGTCCTCTGCGGTGACCGTGGCGGTGCCGACCGCTTGCAAGGGGACTCCACCCGGCACTTCGTTGGTCACAATCGCGCTGCGGATCGCTTCGAAGCGCCAGTATCCCACCGGGGCCATCGACATCACGTCCGTGGCATAGGAAGAGGGAATATTCAGCTTCGGCCGCGGAGGCTGCTTGATTTCGGGATAGGCGTCGTTGCTTTCTTCAATCGTGTCCATCGCCTGGCTGGCGGGGGTGATCCGGACCGATTCGTTGGCGACGAGTTGTTGGGTCCGCTTCACCTCGCCGATGGAATCCAGGAGCGAGACATCCGCCTTGCCCTCGAAAACCCGGCAGGTGCCGGTGCCATCGGGATGCACCAGGGCGGCGAACTCGGTGCCTAGATCCACCACGTCGAAGGCGGGGGATTCCAGCTTGAAGCCCTCGGCCCCTTGCGGCACGCGCACCCGGGCCCGTCCCTTGTTGAGGAGGACCCGGTCGTGGCTCAGCAGGGAAGCCTCGAATGGGGCATCAAGTGTGACGCAGACTCCGTTCAGCGTCTGGAAGGTCACCCATCCTTCGGTTTGGGAGATGACACCGGGCTTGAGATAGGAACCCGTCTTGAACCCGGCTTCCGAGGAGGTGCCGATGACCACGGCGACGGATGAAATGTCGGCCGGTTCGGAAGGTGGTCCCGCGAGTGGCGGGGCGACCGGGCCTGGCTGCCGCGTCGTGATTAGAAATCCCCCTGCCAGAAGCAGGGTCACTGCCGCGGCGAGACCCCATACGGCCACCCGCGAATGCCATGAGCGGTGGTGGACGGATTCGATCCGGCTCATCGTGGCGGTGGCGAACGATGCCGGGCTGCCGCCGGAATCATCCGCAAGATCCAAGGCGTCGAACAGTGCGAGCCAGCGTGGATTGGCATCCGCGGCGGCACGGGTCGCACCGAGCGTGGCGACTTGCTCGGCGAACCGGCGGCGCAGCGCGGGGTCCTCGTCGAGCTGCCGCAACAGATCCGACTGCTCGACATCCGACAGATCGCCGTCGAGCCAGCCTTCGAGGAGTTTGGCAAGGGTCGTTTCCGGTTTCATGGTGATCCTTTCATCATGCATTCCCGCAACTGATGGTTGGCGCGGAGTTGGAGCATGTAAATCGCGCCGCGGGTGGTGTTCAGGAGCTTGGCCGCCATCGACCCGTCCTCACCGCGCAGGCGGGCGCGGATCAACTGCCTCATGCGTTCCGGCAGCTTCTCGACGCAGTCCATCAGGTGCTTGAGCGGGTCGCGGCCGGTTTCTCCCTCGATTTCGCCGAGCTCGATCTCGATTCGTTTCAGGCATTCCTCGCGGAACCGCTCGTTCGCCCTCTGACGGCGGCCGGTTGAGCGGAAATGGCCGAGCACGCGGTGCTTGGCGATGCCGATCAGCCATGCCTCGAAGGACTGGCCGATCTGGAACTTGGACAGCCCGCGAAATGCGGCGATGAAAGTCTCCTGCGCGAGATCCTCGGCATCCGCGGCATTTTGCACCCGGGCGTGGATGAACGAGCGCACGGACAGCCCGAACTCGCCCACGAGAAGGGAGAACTCCTGGGAATTTCCAGCGAGCACGGTCTTCAGCACATCGGCGATTTCCTTTTCGTCCATCATCAGGGTTATGCCGCAGCAGCTGCGATCTTTCGATTTTTTATCATCCACCGGATTTTTTGCAATCGCGTGAGATTCCAGAAGCTCCGGCCTATCCATGGCGGACACGGGATGGCCGGTCGCGCCTTGGTGGCAGACTGTGAAAATCACGGATTTCCGCAAAATTTGCAATGCATCCTTTCATGGCTTCCTCATCCCGCACGATCTTCAGTTGCATGGCGTTTCTCGCATCCATCGCCGGACCGCTGGCAAGCTGCCGCGAGACGACTGTGCCTGAGAGCGCACCACCGCCCGCCGCCATCCCGGTGCGGGTGGATGCGGCCACCGGCATGTCGCGCGGCGGCCAGCCGTATTTCGTCAAGGGAGCCGGCGGCAGGGGCTGTCTCGACCAACTCGCCGCCCGCGGTGCCAACTCGATCCGCACCTGGACCACGAACGGACTCGCGGAAATTCTGGACCAGGCGGAATCGCTGGGACTCACCGTCAGCGCGGGCATCTGGCTGGAACATGAATCCTCCTGGTTTTCATACGAGAACCCGGAACATTGCGCCAGGCAGGCCGAGCGCGTTCGCAAGGAAGTCATGCTCTATCGAAATCATCCCGCCCTGCTCGCCTGGGGCATCGGCAATGAAGTCGAGGGTGACGGCACCAGCGTGGCATTCTGGCAGCAACTGGACCGCCTCGCCTTGTTGGTGAAAGAGCTCGATCCGGCGCATCCCACGTTCACCGCCGTCGCCGGCCTGAGTCCGAAAAAAGCCGAGGGGATGGACGCCCACGCGCCGCACCTCGACTATGTGGGCATCAATACCTACGGCGGCGTGGCCACCCTGCGGCAGCACTTGGAGAAACTCGGCTGGAAGCGCCCCTGGATGCTCACCGAGTGGGGGCCGCGCGGATTCTGGGAGGTTCCGAAGACCGCTTTCGGCGCGCCCTTGGAGCAGACGAGTTCCGAAAAAGCGGTGATGATGCGCAAGGCCTATCAGACCACGATCACCGCCGGTGACGGGTGTCTTGGCAGTTATGTGTTTGTCTGGGGTTGGAAGTTCGAAGCCACGGCCACCTGGTTCGGGATTTTCACCCACGAGGGTGAGACCACGGCGGTTGCGGACACGCTTCAGGAAATGTGGTCCGCCACTCGCCCCGCCAACCAGGCCCCCGCTGTCGAGGGGCTGCGCGGCGTGCCCAAATCGCCCTTGGCGGCCGGCGCCACCTTCGACGCCAGCATCCAGGCCACCGATCCCGAGGGCGACCCGCTCGTCTGGCACTGGGCGGTGCTGCCCGAAATGGAAGGCCACCACTCGGCCGCCCGCCCGCCGATGCCCGCGGCCGTAAACGGCGCGATCGCCAACGCCGCGGATGGCCGCGTATCCGTCGTCGCGCCTGACAAGGCCGGGGTCTATCGTCTGCATGTCTGGGTCAAGGACGGCAAGGGCCACGCCGCCACCGCCAACGTGCCGTTTAAAGTTGAATGAAACCGCGGCCGCCCGCAGGGCGTATCGTCACCACCCAACCCGCTTCGAAAAATGATCAAAAACCCCATTCTCTGGCTCTTCCTCGCTTGTTTTCCCTGTGTCACCCAGGCCGCCCCGGAGCAACCAAACATCATCATCGTGCTCGTGGATGACATGGGCGTGATGGACACCTCCGTGCCATTTCTCACGGACGCCTCCGGCAAGCCAAAGCGCTATCCGCTCAATGATTTCTACCGCACGCCGCAGATGGAGCGGCTCGCCGGGCGCGGCACCCGTTTCAATAATTTCTGCGCCATGAGCGTCTGCTCGCCCTCGCGTGCTTCGATACTGACCGGGCAAAACGCGGCGCGCCACCACACGACGAACTGGATCAACCCCGCGAAGGACAATGCCGGCCCGCAAGGCCCGCCGCAATGGAACTGGCAGGGACTGAAAAAGGCCGACGTGACGCTCCCGGGCCTGCTGCGCGGAAAGGGTTACCGAACGATTCACGTGGGCAAGGGACACTTTGGTCCCGACAAATCGGAGGGGGCCGACCCGACGAATCTCGGGTTCGACATCAATGTCGGCGGCACGGCCTATGGGCAGCCCGGCAGCTATTACGGAGGGGACAATTACGCCGCAGTCAAGCGGGCCGGTGCTCCCGGAGTGCCCCATCTGGAGAAATACCACGGCACGGACACTTTTCTAACCGAGGCGCTGACGTTGGAGGCCAACGCCCGGATCGGAGAAGCGGTCAAAGACGGCAAACCGTTTTTCCTCCACTTCGCCCACTACGCCGTGCACTCGCCGTTCGACTCCGATCCCCGCTTCGCCGCCCATTACAAGGACTCCGGAAAGCCACCCAAGGCGCAAGCCTTCGCCACCTTGATCGAGGGCATGGACAAGTCGCTCGGCGATCTGCTGGACCACCTGGAAAAACTCGGAGTCGCGGAAAACACCCTGATCTTTTTCCTCGGCGACAACGGCAGCGACGCACCGCTCGGCGACCCGCACGCCGTCGCCTCTTCGGCACCGCTGCGCGGCATGAAGGCCACTCACTACGAAGGTGGCATGCGCGCGCCGCTCATCGTCGCGTGGGCCAAGCCGGACGCGGGAAATGCCTTCCAGAAACAACTCCCCGTCGCCGCCGGAGCGATCCAGGGCCAGCAAGCCGCCGTCCAGGATTTGTTTCCCACCATCCTTCAGCTAACAGGGACCCAGTCGCCGGCCGGCCACACCGTGGACGGCATCAAGCTCGACACCCTGCTCACCGGAAAACCCGACCCCGGCCGCGAGGAACAATTTCTCATGCACTACCCGCATGCACATCGCAGCGAATATTTCACCACCTGGCGCGATGGCGGGTGGAAGGTGATCTATCATTACGTGCCCTCGGGAAATTCGGAGAATTCCCGCTATCAGCTCTATCATCTGAAGGAGGATCCGTTCGAACAGAACAACCTCGCTGCGAGCAAACCGGAGGAACTCAGCCGGATGATGCGCGGCCTGATCGCCGCGCTGGAAAAACACCAGGCGCTTTATCCCGTCGACAAGGACGGCAAGACGGAGCTGAAGCCGCAGCAGCCCTGAAATCCAACTGCTCGAAACGCCGCTCAGTTCTCCTCGCTCTTCACGCGGAAGAACAGGTTGCCGCTGCCGGGCGGGACGGTCGTGGTGTGATAGTCGTAGTTGACGGGTGCGCCGGTTTGGTCGGGATCGAGGATCGGAGCAGGCGTGGCGGGGACCCACGAACCGTCCGCGAGGGTGGGGCTTTGGGTGAGCGTGTAGGATGCGCCACTTTCAAGTTGCAGCCAGCGAAGGACCAGATTGTCGCCGCTGGCAGTGGCGGTCATGAGCGAGCCGGTGCCGGTGATCGGCGAGCTGCCGAAGAGGAATTCCTGAAGGTTGGTGAAGCCGTCGCCATCGGCGTCTTCGGTGCGCCCGTCGAGGCCGCTGGTGATTTGGGATTTCCAGAGGTCGTAGGGATCGGTGCTGGCGACCGCAAGGAATCCGCTGGCATTGAGGACGAAGGGGCCGCTGCCGCCGTTTACGGTGATGAGGCCAAGCTGCGTGGGCGTCAGGCCGCCGCTGGTGGTGCCGAAGCGGAGCGAAACACCGGGGACGAAGGTGCCGGTTAGATCGAGCGTGCCGCCGGTCCAGTCGATCGCGCTGCTGTTGGCGAAGGCGAGTGCGGCACCGGTGCCGAGATGGATTCTCGCGGTACCGGTGACATCCAGGGTGCCGACGGTGTCGCTGAAGGTGGCCGCGTCCAAGGTGGCGTTTCCGATAGAAACCGCCGTGCCGGGGAGGACGTTGCCCGCGCCGAGGGCCAGGGTGCCGGCATCAATGCGGGTGGGGCCGGTGTAGTTGTTAGTTCCGGAGAGTGTCAGCGTGCCGGTGCCGGTTTTCAGCAACGAACCGCTGCCGCTCAGGACGGCGCTGTAGGTGGTGCTCAAGCCATTGTTGCCGATGGAAACGGTGCCGCTGCCCAGGGCCAGGTTGCGCGAGCCGGTTAGGGCGCCGAGCGTGGCGCTGAGGTTGTTCAGATTCACGGTGCCGGCGTCGGCCACGTTCATGTCGAGGGTGGCATTCTGCATCGCGAGCGGGTCGCTGATTTTCAGAATGCCGAGAGCGGCGCGGAATGTGCCGTTGAACGAGTTAGAGGCATTCAAATCGAGCGGGCCTCCATTTGCGATGACCGTTCCGTTGCCGGTGACGGGGCCGGAAATGGTGTTGCCCAGCGAGCCACCGCCCGCGAATGAGGTGAGCGTGAACCCGGAAATGGTTAAGGTGTTGGACAGCGTGATGCCCGACGTGCTGCCGTCCGCGGATAGGACGGAGTCCGCCGTGACGGCGACCGGCCCGCTCCAGTGGATGGAGCGCCCGGCACCGCCGCCGACGCGGAGGATGCCGCCGTTCAGGGTGAGGGCGTTGGCAAAGGTGTAGGCACCGCCCGTGGCGTAAAGGGTTCCGGCGTTCATCACCACCGGGCCGCCACCGAAAGCGGTGTCGGTTTTCGGATAGATGCCGCCCGCTCCGTGGTGGGTGGTGCCTCCGCTGTAGGTGTTGTTGCCAGTGAGGGTGAGGTTTCCGGCACCGGTTTTGATCAGGGCGAGCGTGCCGCTGGTGTTTTGGAGCGTGCCGCCGAAGGTGCTGGTGACGTCGGTGCTGCCGACGGTTAGAACAGCCGCGCCGCGGGTGTTGTCGATGATGCCGGTACCGCTCAGGCCGTTGATGGATTGGGTGGTTTCGTTCAGATCCAGGGTGCCGTTGATCGCCGGGCTGAGGGCGGCGGCTCCGCTGGCGAGCACGCCCGAGACACCCGTTTTCAAGGTTCCGCCGCTGGCGATGGTGATGGGTACCGTGGGAGCGATGGGCGCGCCGGCGGAGACGCGGCCCGCGCCGGCGATGTTGAGTGCGGACGCGCCTGAGACACCTCCGTTGACGTGCAGGGTCCGGCCGGCACCGATGTTCCAGTTTTGGGTGGCGCTCAGCAGGACCGGCGTGGTGAGAGTGAGGTCCCGGGTGGCGGCGGAGAGATCGAAGCCGCCGTGGCCGAGGGTGAGGGTGTGGGTTCCGCCGATGGAAACCGCGCCGGCGGGGTTCTTCACGCTGACGCCGGCGAGGTCGAAGTCCTGGTTGAGGATGGTTCCCAGATTCGTGGTCGATGAGTTGTCGAAAATCACCTGCTCGCCGGTGGACGGGACGGTGCCGGTGGCCCAGTTGTCGGCGACGGTCCAGTTGGTGCTGGTGGTTCCGGACCAGGCGGGCGGGGGCATGGGAACGATGAAGCGCCACTGCACGGAGTCCGTGACGTCGGAGGTGGCCACCAGGGTGTAGGTGGGCGTGGAGGTCGAATTGTCATAGGTCATTTTCAACCGCTTGGAAGTGGCGGGGTGGTCGAGGTAGTGCCAGCCGTGCTGGGCCTCGGTGAGCGACCACTCGACGGCGCTTCCGGTGAATCCCGCGGGGTCGAGGACGACGGTGGTGCCATTGGTGCTCAGGCGGCGGCCGTCGTTTTGCGAAACGAGATGATAACGGTTGCTGGTGCCGGCGGGGACGAGGGTCCAGTGGGTGACCGGGGTGTCGATGCGGATGTTGCGGGCGGCGGCGGTGCTTTGGCCGGGGTTGCTGGCGAGGCGCTTGCGGGTGCTCTTGTGATGGATGAAATATCTCTTGTCGGTGCGAATGGTGGCATCGCCGTCCCACGCCGAATAAAGTTTGCCGAAGGCGGTGAGCTTGCCATCCAGATCGATGGCATTCGACCGCGGGCCGACCGGGCTCCATGGATTTTCCGGGGCGGGTGAGGGAGGGTTGTTCGGGTTGTCCGGGCCGGCCTCCCTGAATACAAACAGGGCGTATTTGTGGAGCCACGGCAGGCTTTCGGCGCGCCACATGAACTCGGCGAGGCAGTTGTAGTTGTCCTCCTCGGTCCAGGTGCCGGTGCCACTCCAGTTGACGAAGGAAAACTCGGTGAGCCAGACCGGGCGGCCCCAGGTGTTATAGCCGGAGAGCAAGGAGTTGATCAGGTTGGTGGCGGAGCCGCCGCTGGGGCTGGGGTAGGAGTGAAGGGCGGTGTAGTCCACGCGGTAGCCGAGGGTGTTGGCATTGCTGTAAAAATCCGCCAGCCAGCCGTTGCTCATGCCGGCGGGGACCGGGCTGACCAGCGGCATGTCCATGGCCAGGAGTCTGGGCCAGAGCGTGACGGCGGTGTTCATCGAGCGCGTCGGGCTGAAATCCTCGGAATTGGTATTTTCGAGATCGAGCGAGTTTCCCGATTGATCGACCTTGTCAGGCTCGTTGAAGCCAAGCAGGTGAAGCGGGTGGCCGGCGGTGCGCCAGTCGGAATAGGAGCTCCAGGTCGAGGCGGCGGTCGTGTCGAAATTCCAGTTGAAGTTGCCCCATTGCATGGGGTGGAACACGGCACCGGCAGGCAGAGGGGTGGAGTTGGTCAGCCCCCAATTGTAGGCCCAGTTCGTGCTCGTCGCGGCGGCCACGTTGGTTCCGCCCACGCCCTTTTTCGGGGAATGGGTGGAGATGCTCGATTTGCCAACTCTGGGTGGCGGAGCCGTTGCGGACGTTCTGCACGAGCGGAGTTCCCGGAGCGGTGGCGCCGCCTTGCGTGTCGATGGCCAGCCCGCTCCACGGGTTGACCAGGCAGAAGTGGGTGGCACTGACCCGGGCGAGGATCCAGTCCTGGTCCGGCAGGGCGGCGTAGGGCGCATCGAGAAGTGGCGCGCCGGCGGCTTTGGACAGCCGGGCACCGGAGAGACAGAGGCCGGTGGCGCGGTTGCGGAGGCGGTAGGTGCCGTTGTCGAGGTTGAGCAGGATTTGATACTGCCTGTCGGCGAGTGTGAGGCTGGACTGACTCAGCGTGGGCACGCCATTGCTCACGGCGATTGCCTGGCCGGCGGCGGCGTTGGTGATGAGGTGGAAGGCATCTCGGTAGTCGTCGAACTTGGCGGTCAAGGGCGGTAGGCCGGTGACGCCCGTGCCGAGCGGGTAGCCGAGATTGCTGCGGTTGGCGGGGAAGATGCACAACTCGCGCACCGAGGTGGTGCCGGGATTGGTGAACTCGAGCAGCAGCCTGCTGGTGGTGACGGGGGTGGTGAAGGGGATGACGAGGGCGGGCGAGGCGTTGCCGGTGACCGCTGCGCCGGGGATGGCCTGCCATGTGGAGCCGTTCCAGTATTTGAGCTCGAAGGCCGCCAGCGGCACCACGCCGGAGGAGCCGGAATAGAGATGGGCGCTGCCGATCTTGGTGCTGACGCGCAGGTCGATTTCAAGCGACTGGATGCCGGCGGTGGACGTCTGCCATTTCGAGGCCTCGTTGGCCCGGCCGTCCACGGCGAGCAGCGCGAAGTTGCCGGGGGAGCGGTCGGTCGCGGTCGCGGTGCGCTGTTCGGCGAGGTTCATTGTTACATCGGTGCCGAGCGGAAAACCGCTGCTACCATTGGGCGGATACAAGGCCAGTTCGCGGATCCGCAAGGTGTTGTCGTTGCTGAAAACCCGGAACGCGGAGGCCGTGACCGGAGTGGTGAAGACGATGTTCCGCTCGATGTTGTTATTTCCGGTGATCACCGCGCCGGGCGCGTCCACCCATGAGGTGCCGTTGAGATACTGGATTCGGAAGCCTGTCTGGGCGCTGGTGTCATCCACACCGGTGAAGACCTGCGCGCTGCCGATTTCCATCGGAAAAGGGAAGTCCACCCGCGCCCAGTGTTGTCCGTTGCCCGAACTCTGCCAACGGTTGTCATTGCCGGCATGGCCGTCGGTGAGGTAGGACGCGAGGCGATAGGTGGCGGCGGAACTGCTCGTGGCGGGCTGGAATTTCGCCAGGTTCACCCGCTGCGGCGCGACGATGCCGGCCACGCTGAATTTCGGGCCGTTGGTGGATTCGTAGGTGAGAGGTCCGGTGGACGCATTGGTCGTCTTGAAACGCACCTTGCCATCGTTGGTGCCATTGGCAGGAGTCACCTGGATCAGGAAGCGCGTGCCGGTGATGTCGAGATCCGCCGTGATGGGTGTGTCGAAGGCGAAGACGTATTCCGACCCCGCCACGATCGAATGGACATAGGTTCCCACTGCCGATCCCACGACGACGTCATCGCCGCCACCCACCGCCTCGTCCGCGCCGAGGTAGGTGAACGCAAGGGTCAGGGAGGTGGCGGTGTTTTCGGCGGCGGCGGTGGAGCTCGCAAAACCGAAGCCGGTCAGCGTGACGCGCGACCGGCCTTGGTTGACATTCAGGAGCCCGGCGAAACTCCGGTTGTAAGTCTGCACCGCCGGTTGGGTGATCGTGACGTCGCCACCGCCGGTCGCCGCGTCATCGACGAAAAACGTAGGCCCGAGAGCGGATGTCACATCGCCAATCCCGATCGTCGCGGCCCGTGCGGGTTGCGCGGATGTGATCAGCGAAAGTGCCACGAGTCGTGTCAATGTGCTGACCTGCAGGATGCGCGGGAGTGGAGATTTTTGAAATTGCACGGGTTGATGGGGGTGGATTGGCGCGCGGATCGTGCGCGGGGATTGGGGTTTTTGTTCAAGCGGACCTTCGCGTGAATAGGTCGCTTGCAGGGATTTCTCACATGGGAAATGGGAGAGGGGATTTGAGGAATGCGGGTGCACGATGCCCTCTTGGAGGCTGTCTTAAAAATCAAAGATTCGTAAGATTCGTCGGATTCGTGGTGCCTTGATTCATGAATCTGCGCGGAAAAGTCTCGGGCTAAACTGGCCGACTAAAGTCAGCGCTCCGTTTTTCAGACAGCCTCTTGGGCCTTTTCTTTGGCATCAGCCACTCGGGGCGAGTTTGCGGCGATCATCAACGAGCCGCGACAGGTGGAAAGAACGGCGGCCTCTCTTTAGGGTGAGGCCGCCGCGAATTTGTAGACGGGACTGGGAAACCTTACGGGCCGGTGACCTTGAGGCGGGCGAACTTCTTCGGACCGGTGGTGGGGAAGGTGTAGGTTACGTTCCGTTTGGCAGAGGCTGCGGCAAAGGGAATCGACACCGTGCCCGCTCCTGTGCCGATCGGCGCGGTGACCCAGCTTCCCGCTTCAAGCGTCTCCGACGTTTCCACGACGAAGTGGATGTCATAAACGCCGCCATAGCCCGCGTTGATACTGGCCGCTTGCCAGGTGATGCTATTTGCAGTCAGAGCGGGTAGCGGGGTGAATCCGGTGCTGTCGAGATTTCCGCTGAGGAAGTATTCCACGCCGTTGTCGACTCCGTCGTTGTCGTGGTCTTCGTCGAGGCCGCCTGTCGTCACGTTGGTGGATTTCCAATTGTCGAAACCGGAAGGACCGGTGACCACGAGCTGGAGGCCGGTGGTGCCTTGGAAGTAAACGTTTTTCCCTGTGCCTTCGATGTCGAGGACGGCGTTGCCCGCGCCGAAGTTGCCGATGTTGCTGAGGTTGCTCGCCGTGCCGCCGATCAGGGTGTAGGTGCCAGGGGCCACATTCGCCCATGGGATCGCCTCACCCTGGCTGCCACCTACCAGGCTCAGCACGTTGAAACTGTTGTCCAGAGTCACTGTGCCGGCCACGTTCATGGGCGCGAAGCTTGCTGAAAAGAAGAAGAAGAAGTTTGCTCCGGCGTCCAAGGTCAGGTTTCCGGTCGTCGATCCCGCACCGCCGATGCGCGCTCCGCTTTGGACCGTGATGTTGGAGGTAAGCGAGCATGTTCTGGCAAGCGACAAAGAAGCACCGGTGGTGACAAGCGTGGGACCTGTGTAAGTATTTGCACCCGACAAGACCGCCGTGTTCGCGGTGTTGGCACCCGTCCGGGTGATCGTCAGCCCGCCGGGTCCTGAGATCGGGCCGTTGAGCGAAATCCTCTTGTCGTTCGATGACCACGTGTGGTCCACCGTTAGATCTCCGTTGAGAGTGATGGGACCCGTGAATGTCGCGCTGAAGGCGTTGCTGCTATTACCTTTGATCGCGCGGAAGCCACCGGGGGTGACGATGATCGCGTTGTTATAAGTTACGTTTGCCGCGATGGAGAAGGTCAAGCCGGCACCGAGAGCATCCGCAGCAGTGCCGAGGGTGATGTCAGCATTTCCAGTAGCGGTTGCGGTTCCGCCGAGGGCGAGGGTTCCCTTGGAGATCACAAGATCGCCACCCCAGGCAGAGTTGTCACCGCCGATCTGGACGCGCCCGAGTAGGAAATTGTCTCCACTCGCAGTGATGTTGTTGAGGGTGGAGGTCGTGATATTGCCCGATCCCGTGATCGGGCGGTTGAGGCTGAATGCGTTGGTAAGCGACGTGTCCGTGGAGATGTTTTTGAGCGTCAGATCCGCATTGAGAACGCAAGCGGCGACCGTGAAGGCTGCGTTTTGAGTGGTGGCGCTGGCATTCTTGTATTCCAAGGTGCTGGGTGAGTTTACGTTCAAGGGAACGAGGTTGTAGGTTTTCGCCACCCCGAAGTTGGCCCCGATTTGAAGTGTGCCGCCACCCAGATTCACCGCGGAAAAATTGTCCAGATCGTCTCCGGTAGTCGTGGAGGTGTTCGCGATGAATGTTCCGGCGTTGAGATTGAGAGCACCTGTGAGGAGGTTGTTGTTGTTCGTCTGCATCGTGCCGGTGCCGGTCTTGGTGATGCCGAAGGCGGCCGCCTGGAAGGGTCGGTTGAAGAGCAGCAGGCCCGTGCCGTTGTGAACCACATCCAGGTTGCTGGCCAGAAGCGGGTTGCCGAAGGTCCCCGTCCCGCCGGCACTTCCGAGCGTAATGTCGCCGGTAGCTCCGGCATCCACGCTGACGGTGGCGTTGCCGCTATCAGCCTCGAACGTCAAGTTGCGTGCGGCACCGCCCGAAAAATCCTGAAAGTTCGACTGAAAGGCCGAGTCGATGTTCGCCCCGTAGCTGATGGACCGCACGATGCGATTGGCACCAATGAAGTTGTTCGGCCGGGTGAGGTTGTCGAACACCAGATCCGCGGTGTTGTCGAAGACCGGAACAATGCCCGGACCCCAGTTGTCGGGGGTGCCCCAACTGTTCGCGGTGCCACCGCCATCCCACGTAAAGGTGGCGGCTTGGAGCGGTGATGACATGGAGAAAGCCACGGCAGCAAAAGCCGCGGCGTGGATTCGGTGGATGAGTGGGATTTTTTTGGTTTTCATTGGGTTGGTTGGGTTGGGATCTGGGATGGGTTTCGAGGGTTTAGATCGTTCTTCAGACTGAATGTGCCGGTGTTGCTGAAGATCTCACGAAATTGTGAAAAAATTTTCGGATCCGGCGAAACCGAGCCTCAACCGTTGTTTTTGCAATCCTCAGTTCCCGATGACTTCCAGCACGTGGAAGTCGCCGCCCGGATGCGCATGGGATCGATGTCTCCGGCGCGGTGATCCGTGACCCTAAACGGGAAGATGAGGAACCACGGAAAACAAGAGAGGAAACTCAGGCGCGGCGGCGGCGCAGGAGACCGGCTCCGATCAACAATCCCGCCAGCGCACTGGTAGGCTCGGGGACAGCGGTCCATTTCAGATCCGTGCCTCCGTTGATGAATGTGAAGGCTCCTTCCGTGGTGGTGACACCAGAGAGTGTTCCCGTGGAGTTCTGATATTGAAAACCACCGTTGAAAACCGTCGAAAGGTCGTAAGCCGTGGTTTCGCCAAGGTTCTTGAAAATGCCCGCCCAGGTGCGGTCCGAGTCCCAGAACGACTCACCGAAATTCTGGGTTCCATTCAGAACCACGCGAAAGATGGCCCCACCGGCCCCACCCAGACTGGCGGTGGTCACCGCATCAAAGTCAGTACCGCGGGTGCCGACACTGGATTCGGTATTTCCGGTCAGGTTCCACTCGAAGATCGATCCGGAGTGATAGGTAATGCCGGTGCCGAAGGTTTGCTTGCCGAGAGTCGCGGTGCTGTTCGCCGCGGTGACGGAAGTGCCTGCGGTTTGTCGGTTGCCCGTGGTGATTGTGACCGCCGGGGTGATGGTCCCGGTGCCGCTGAGGGCGCCGGTGTTGCCGCTGAAGGTGACGGGTTGGGTCAGCGCGGTGGTGGAGTTGTTATAATTGAACTCGCCCGCGCCGATCGAGATGCCGCTGCTGTTGTTGACCGTGCCGGTGGAGCCGATGGCGAGCCGCCCGCCGCTGACGGTGGTCGCGCCGGTGTAGGTGTTGGTGCCGGTGAGGGTGAGCGCGTGGGTGCTGCCGCCGCCGAGAGTGAAGCTGGCACCTGTGCCGCCCGTTTCGGCAATGACGCCTTGGTAGGTGGCGTCCGCCGTTTGATTCACCGTGAGGTTGCGGCTGTTGCGGATGTTGATGGTGGCGGTGTTGGGGCCACCAGAACCGGATGGCGTGATCGCGCCGCTCAGGCTGCCGACAGCGGTGTTCGCACCGCTGCTGAGGTTGAGGATGGAAGCATTGCCGGCACCTGTGTTAGTATTATTGACAGCGAGCGCGGCGGTGGAGCCGCTGAGCACACCGCTTGCGCCGACGCTGATCGTGCCCTGGTTGAGGATTGTCGCACCGGTGTGGCTGTTAGCCGCGTTGAAGTTCAACGTGCCGGCAGTCGTTTTGGCTACGGAGCCGCCGCTGCCGCTGATGCCGGCGGTATTGACGCTGAGCGTACCAGACCCGTTGAAAGTCAGGGTATTGCCAGCCGTGTTGATCCCTCCGCTGAACGTCGGGGTGGTGCCGCCGTCCGCTTGAATCCTTGCGTTCGCGCTGAGCGTGATTGCTCCTGTGAAACCTACTGCGGCATTGCCACCAATGTGGATCGCACCCGTTACCCCAGTGCCGGCAATGTCAAAAGCCTCGGCCACAGACAGTGCTGTGGTAGCTACGAATAACTCAGCGCCAGGGGCAACCACGGTGTTCCCAGTCGTCGTTCCCAGCGCGGTGTTGTTGTTGATTCGAAGAGTGCCGTTGGTGAGATAAGTCACGCCGCTGTAGGTGTTGGCCTGATCCAGGACAAGCGTGCCGCTGCCTAGCTTGTTCAGTCCCAAAGTGGTGCCCACGTTTCCAAGGATCCCGGAGTAAGTAAGCGAACCGCCGGCATTGGTGGTGTCGATGCCCAGTGTGACGTTACCGCTGTAGGTCACCGCCGCGCCTTGGCCGCCGGTGCCCGCCAGCAGGCCGCCGATGGAACCGCTGCCTGAAGTTAGATTTGAAAACTCGCCGCTGGCGCCTGCGTTCACGGCTAGGGTCGTTCCGGTTCCTACCGCCACGGCACCCGTGGCCGACATCGAATTGGTTTTGGCAAATTGCAACGTGCCGGAGGTGAGGGTCGTGCCGCCGGAATAGGTGTTAGGACCGCTGAGAATTTGCGTACTGCCGCCCGTTTTGACGAGGGAGATGCTGTCTTGAATCGCTCCGTTGAAAGAGGAGGTGCCGGTCGCTCCGCTGAGCGTCAGAGTCGCAGCCCCGCTCGATGAGCGCACCCGGTTGGCCGTGCCGGAGCCAACGCTGGCAAGACCTGCTATATTCTGGCTCATGGTTCTCATGTCGAGGGAACCGCTGGTATTCGCCACGTTATCACCCAAGGTCACCACATTGGCGGAGTTGATGACGTTGGTGGAACTTTGTCCCATGAAGATCTCCCCGTTTTTGATCAACAGGCCGCCGGTGAACGTGTGGGTTGAGTTTCTGAATTCCAGTTGTCCGACTCCCAGCTTGGTGACTTGCCTGGCACCTCCGGTTTCGCTCATGGGGCGGGCGATTGTCAGGATCTGGGTGCTGCTGTTGTTGGTGATGTCAAGATTGCTGGCCAAGGTAATCGAGCCGACAAAACCGCCATTGTTGAGGCCGATGCTTACAGCGGCCCCTGAAGCGGCTCCCATCAGGATCGAGGCGTTGCCGGAGTTTGCGGAAAATGTCAGATTGCGCGAAGTGCCGCCGTCGCCGGCCACATCTTGAGTGCCGAGAATCACCCGGATGGCTGTGGCGGAAGTGTTATTAAACTCCAACGACCGAACGGTCCGATCGACAGCGATGAAATTCCGGAAAAAGCCCATGGTCGGATCATTGAATTTCAGATCGGCCTGGTTGTTGAATGTGGGCACGCCATCCGGGTTCCAGTTTGTTGCTTGAGCCCAACTGCCGTTGGTGGCGAAGCCCCCATCCCAATCATAGGTGGTCGCGTGGACGGTAAAGGGAGTGGTAAGCAGGGTGGAGCCGAGGAGGAAGAGGCGGAGGGTAGGGTTGGGTTTCATAGAATAGGTGGGTAGCCGGTATTCACCGGCGGAGGACGGTTCTCACCGCCGGTTTGCAAAATTTTCAAATTGAGTGAACTGGAGTTCGCATTGGTTCGAAAATTGGGCGGCTTGGGGTCCGGGCTTACCAGCCGGGCAGGATTGGCAAGCAATGCCATTCCGTTCTATCAGGCTATTAGACTGGAACGAATGTTGTATTGGCTAAATGGGAGCGCTGGCTTCAGTTGGCTAGGTTCGACTTTCAATTGTGCGATTCGTGGGTCTGGCCGACTGAAGTGAGCCCTCCATTTCGCTGTGCGAAATCCACCCGCCGATCCGTCAGCGCGGAGCGGCAGCGATGGGCCGGACCCTCACTGGGGACGGGTGACCGCAGTCGTACGGGCTTTTTCGAGCAGCGCGGCGAGGCGTTTGGAGATTTCAGGTTCCTGGGTGTTGAGATTGGAGACCTCGGCTTGATCTTCCTTGAGGTTGAAGAGGCCTGGTTTGGCGGCGCTGGCTTCGTCCTTCCTGCCCGGGCTTTTCCAACCGTTAGCAGTTTTCAGGTCCGGGATGTATTTCCAATTCCCCTGACGGATCGCGAGGTCGCCCTTGCCGCTCATGATAACCAAGTGGTCCCGTGGGTGCGGGTTGCTTTTCCCGAGCAAGGTGGGCAGCAGGTTGAAACTATCAGGCGCGGCGTCGGCGGCGAGCTTCGTACCGACGATCGCGGCGGCGGTGGCGGGCAGATCGATGAGGCTGACCAGCTCGTCGGAGACGCCGGGCGGGATTTGTGCGGGCCAGCGGGCGATGAGCGGCCCGCGATGGCCGCCTTCCCACAACTGTGATTTTTCACCGCGCCACGGTCCGTTAGGACGGTGTCCCATTTCGTCGATGACGTAAGCTCCGTTGTCGCTGGAAAAGATCACCAGGGTGTTTTCCGCTAACTTGAGGCGTTCGAGGGTTTTCATCAATTCGCCGACGGACGCATCGAGTTCCACGAGGGTGTCGGCTCGTTTGCCGAGGCCGGAGGACCCGGCGAAGCGGGGATTGGGAATGGCGGGCGCGTGGACGTTCTGCGGCGAGTAGTAGAGGAAAAACGGATTTTTCTGATTCCGCTCCACGAAGGCGATCGCTTCCCGAGTGAAGGTATCGGTCAGTTCGGTATCCTTCCATTGCGCCGCTTTCCCGCCGGAAACCCAACCGATGCGCTGGCCGCCGGAAGAGAACCTTTTCAGAGGGCTGTCAGGTTCGGCCGGGGCTTGGAAGGTGTATTCCAGAGGATCGCCGGGATCGAGGTTCAGCACCCGATGGTCGCGGATAAAAACGGTGGGAATCCGGTCGTTGGTGGCGGGGAACCCGAAAAACTCATCGAAGCCGATTTCCAAGGGTCCGGGGGAGAGGTCCTGGTTGTAATCAGGCTTCGAGTCGCCAAAGCCGAGATGCCATTTTCCCACCGCCCCGGTGCGGTAGCCGGCGTTTTTCAGGATCTTCGGCAAGGTGACGGCACTGACGGGGATGAGCAGCGGGGAGTCAGCATTGGCGACGCCTTTGTTGAGACCGACGGCATCGACCCGCCACGAATACTGGCCGGTGAGCATCGAGTAACGGGTGGGCGTGCAGACCGCCGCGGAGGCGTGGGCGTCGGTGAATCTCATCCCGTCGCGGGCGAGGGCGTCCAGATTCGGTGTTTTGACCTTGGTGGCACCGTAGCAACCCAGGTCGCCCCAACCGACATCGTCGCTGAGGATGACGATAATGTTCGGCGGACTTTTCGGTTCGGCGATGACGAGGTGCGCCAAGGTGAACATGGCTGCGAGGCAGCGTGGATACGCATGGATGCGGGGAAGTGACTTCATGATGGGTTTCAAATGAGGATGAAAACGCAGGCGAGACTCTCGAACACCATGCGAAGGGAATGGGCCGCTCGGCGGGGATTCTCACAAAAAACTTCGATGACAGGCTGACTGGTGAGCCGGGAAAGTCACCGGGGTGGGGTGTATTTTTGAAAATTTTAATGAACTTGCCGGAAGGTCCGGCATCGCTAAGGTTCCAGCGTTCTCTCCTCACCCATGTCCGTCATTTTTACCATCCTGCAGGTCATTTTGTTGATCGTCATCGTCCTCACGATCTTCAACATCATCATTTTTGTCCACGAACTCGGCCATTTCCTCGCCGCCAAATGGCGTGGTTTGCGGATCGACCGGTTCCAGATCTGGTTCGGCACGCCGATTTGGAAAAAAGAAGTCAACGGCGTGCAATACGGCCTCGGCTGGATCCCGGCCGGCGGCTTCGTCGCGCTGCCGCAAATGGCACCGATGGAAGCTCTCGAAGGCGGCAACAAAGATGGCAAGCCGCTTCCGCCCATCACGCCGCTGGATAAAATCATCGTCGCCTTCGCCGGTCCGCTTGTTTTCCATGCTGCTTGCGCTGCTTTCCGCGGTCGTCGTCTGGGGTGTCGGAAAACCGAAGGATTTCATCCCCACCCAGATCGTCGGCGAGGTCGTCGAGAACAGCCCCGCGTCCAAAGCGGGGATTCTTCCGGGCGACAAGATTGTGAAAATCAACGGCCATCCGGTGGATGGATTCGCCGGCTCGCTCGACAGCATCACCGAGAATATCATCCTCAGCAAAGGCCAGCAAATCGAGTTCATCGTGGAGCGGCCGGGTGCCCCGGAACCACTCAAGCTGGTTTCCGAGTTCGAGACGCAGAAGACCAAGTGGTTCCAGCGCGGCGGCTTGCGTCAGGTGGGCATCGGTCCTGAGATCGACCACATCGAGCTGGGTTCCATCGCCAAGGGCAGCCCGGCGGAAAAAGCCGGATTCAAAGAGGGCGACATTCTCATCTCGATGAACGGCCAGGAGTTCAAGGACAGTGAAAAAGCCGTCGCCTTCGTCAAGGCGACCGGGGCCAAGCCCATCGATTTCGTGATCACCCGCGGCGGAAAACCCCTGAATCTGCAAGCGACACCCGTCGTCCCCATCTCCCCGCCCGACAAGGGGCCGATGCTTGGGATCGGCTTCTACAGCGCTCCATTTCAAAACCAAGGCATCGTCCATCCGGGGCCGTTCAAGCAAGTCGGCGACAGCCTGCGGATGATGTGGACGACCATCGCCAGCGTGGCCGCACCGGATTCCAGCATCGGCATCGGCCACCTCAGCGGCCCGGTCGGCATCGCCACTTTGCAATACGATTTGCTGCAAATGGAAAACGGCTGGCGGCGCATCCTCGCCTTCATGGTGCTCTTCAATGTGAACCTCGCGGTGCTCAATATGATGCCCTTCCCGGTGCTCGACGGCGGCCATATCACGTTGGCGATTCTTGAGAAAATCTTCGGTCGCCCGGTGAAAGCCAAGCCGTTGGAAATCCTCCAGACCGCCTGCGCGCTGGCGCTGATTTCGTTGATGCTCTTCGTCACCAGCAAGGACATCGGCGACAAGTTCGGCCGCGGACCGGCCGCGGGGCAGGAAGTGGTTTTCCCGGCGAATTGACAAGGGGATGCCGGAACGGCACCTTCGGCCCATGGTATCCGAGAAACCCAATCCTCTGCCTGCGTCGCGAATTCCCGTTTTCGCGATTTCCTGCTGGGCGCTCGCGCTGATGGCGATGTCCCAGCTGTTGGTGGCGGGCCTGGCGCTGGCCACCCGCTTCGAGGAATCCCGCGAGGTGCGGGTGGTGATCAAGGAGGTCCCCAAGCTCATCGCCGTGCGCGTGCCCAATGCCGCGGCCGACCCGGACCAGGCGTCTTCCGTGGTTTCGCGTCCGCCGCTGCCGCCGCCTGTTCCGGTGGAATCGCGGCCGATGCCGGCTCCCACGCCCGTGGCCGTGCCGCAAGTCGGCGATCCGCGCTCGGAACGGATGGTCAATGAAGGCCGTCAGGCCCGCGTCGCCGGTGACATGGGCCTCGCCATCGTGAAACTCGAAGAAGCGCTTTCCCAATCCCCGGGCGATCCGAGTGTGCATTACGAACTCGGCCTCGTCCACGAGCAGATGGGCGTGTTCGACACCGCCGCTGCGCATTACGAAAAAGTTTTCCAAATGGGCGTCTCCGGTGCCGGCAAACTCTACGAACTCGCGGCCGGCAAACTGCGCGACGGGTTCGAGCAGCCGGACGCCATGATGGGCAAGCTCGCTCTCGGCCGGGTCCGCATTTTCAACGATCCGAAGGACGATCTCGGCCAGCGCGTCGTCCTCACGATCCCGGTGCAGAAAGCCCCGACGGACGAAATCGACGTCGAGGATATCGCCGTTTCCGTGACTTTTTTCAACCGCACTTCCAAGGGGGAAATCGTCCAGCTGGAAGACAAATCATGGGTGACCGAGCAGTGGGTGACGATGCCCTTTGACTGGGCCGGCGGTGAGGAAAACCTGCGGATGACCTATGTGATTCCCGAGCAGGACGGTCAGACCGAGCACCTTTTCGGCGCACGCAGTTACTACGGCCAGGTCGTTTCCCTGCTCTACAAGGGCGAGATTCTCGACGTGCAGGCATGGCCGCGGGATCTTGCCGCGAAGATTCCGCGGGCCGCCTCCGTAAACCACGGCGATCCGGTGCTGCCGGAGTTCCAGGATGTGCTGCCACCCGGCTTCGATCCCAGCCTCCCGCTTCTGCCGCCGCTCCCAAGCAAGTGACATCACCCGCCCTATGAATTCAGCCTTCGAAGAACGCCAACTCGGCGAATACCGCCTCACGGAGCTTCTTGCTGAAAATGCCTTCACCCGGACCTGGCTCGCCGAACAAATTTCCGTCTCCCGCAAGGTCCTGCTCGATGAACTCCGCGAGGACCAATCCGAACACCGCGACACGTTTCTCGCCAATGTGCGTGCCAAGGCCTCTGTGGACCACCCGCTCATCGGCTCGGTTTACGAGGCTGTCGCCGAGCCCGGTTGTTGCTTTTACGCCCACGAACTCCTGCCCGGAGTCACCCTCGCCGAGCGCGAAAAGGCGCGGCAACCCTTCCAACCGGCGCAGCTCGCCCATGTCCTGCGCCGCGTTGCGGAAGCCCATCTCCAGCACGAAGCGCTCGGCCACTCGACCTCGCCGATGGGCCTGGACGCCGTGCACCTCGACGAGCACGGCGTCATCCGCCTGAAAAACCTCGCCATCGCCGGTCAACGCACTGAGGACGAATCCGTCCGCGACGTGATCCACCTTGGCAGTGCGATGGTCCCGCTCGTCGCCGAGGGCCAGCCCGGCACCACCCGCATGCTCACCCTCTTCAGCTGGATGCGCGGCGAGGGCCTCGAAGCCCCGATCACCTGGGCCCAGGTCCGGGATTTCTGCATGCAGATCGAGCACCAGCTCGCCGATCCGCTGTCCATCGTCAATCCCCACCAGGACGGTGCCCATGGTGGGAAAAAGCACACCGGCGCGCTCATCGCAGTCGGCACCGGCATCGTGCTTCTCGGCATCGCCGCCATTGCCTTCACCATGCGGCCGCCGCTTCCTCCTCCGCCGCCGCGCGCCAGCCTGCCCGGCCCGCTCACCGTGGCTGCCGGAAAACACCCGACGCCTGACGGCATCGAGGGAAACCTCCCCGCCTTCCGCATTTCCGCCAACGAAGTCACCATCGGCCAATACGCCGAGTTCCTGGAAACTCTCGGCATGCTCGCCAAGGACAATCGCCAGCGCATCTTCGACCTCTCCGACCAACCGGTCGAAAAATCCACCCACGAGCCCACCGACTGGCCCGCCCTGCTCGCCGCTGCCAAGGCCAACGGCACTTGGCAGAACCAACCGGTCACCCTCGACTCCCCGGTCATCGGCATCGACTGGTGGGACGCCTCCGCCTACGCCGAGTGGAAAAAAGCCCGCCTGCCCACCCAGGAAGAATGGTTCGCCGCGCTCACCATGGATGAAAAAGCCCCTGCCGCGATCCCGCCCGGCCCGTGGGCACCCGTCACCGCGCCAACTGCGGACCGCACACGCGCCGGCCTCATCGGCATGGCCGGCTCCGTCTGCGAATGGACGTCCGGAATGGGCACCAACCCGGCGAACCCGCTCGGCGACCGCCGCTGGGTGATCATCGGCGGTTCCTACCTCAAGCCCGGCACCAACGCCCTCACCCGCGAGTGGACCCTCGACCGCTCGCTCCGCCGCCCCGATCTCGGTTTCCGCGTCGTTTCCGATCCCGAATAATCTTCACCACCTCATGAATCTGCCCGCCAACCTCGTCACCATCCATCCGTATTTCAAAGCCCACGCAGGAAAGGCCGCGGAAGTGGATGCCATCATGGAAAAATTTGTCGCCCAAACCCACAGCGAATCCACCTGCTGTTTTTACGAATTCACCGTGCTCGACGACGAAGTGTTCTGCCGGGAAGGCTACGTCGGTGCCGCGGGCGTGCTGCACCACTTGGACAATATTGGCGAGATCCTCGCGGAAATGCTCACCGTCGCCGATCTCACGCGCTTGGAATTCCACGGCCCGGCCGAGGAAATCGATCAACTGCGCGGGCCACTCGGGCATTTGAACCCGGCGTGGTTCGTCCTCCGCCACGGGATCGAGCGCTAGAAGCGGGGTTGACGGAGGTGGATTCCGGGGCTTTTGTCGGACTCATGAAAATCCTGACCCTCCTCGCTTCCCTCGTCACCGTCACCCAAGCCGCCTTGGTGGAAAAATCCGTCACCTATCAGCAGGACGGTGCGACCTTGGAAGGCTTCCACGTCTATGACGACGCGGTGACCGGCAAACGCCCGGCCGTACTCGTCATCCACCAGTGGACCGGCCTGTCCGACTATGAAAAACGCCGCAGCCGCATGCTCGCCGAGATGGGCTACAACGTCTTCGCCGCCGACATCTATGGCAAAGGCATCCGCCCGCAGCCGCCGGAATCCGGCAAGGAAGCCGGAAAATTCAAAGGCGATCGAAAACTCTATCGAGCCCGCCTCACCGCCGCGCTCGACCAACTCAAAGCCGACGAACGAACCAACCCGGAAAAAATCGCCGCCATCGGTTACTGCTTCGGCGGCACCGGCGTGCTCGAGCTCGCCCGCTCCGGCACCAACATCGCCGGCGTCGTTTCCTTCCACGGCGGGCTCGACTCCGCATCCGGCATGACTGCCGAAGCCGGGAAAATCCCCGCGAAAATCCTCGTGCTCCACGGCGCGGTGGACCCCTACGTGCCCGCCGAGCAAGTCGCCGCCTTCCAGAAGGAAATGACCGACGCCAAGGCGGATTGGGAAATGGTCTCCTACGGCGGTGCCGTCCACAGCTTCACCCACAAGGAAGCCGGCGACGACCCGAGCAAAGGTGCCGCCTATCACGAATCCGCCGACCGGCGTTCATGGGTGGCCATGCAGTCGTTCTTCGCCGAGCTTTTCAAATAAGCGGAACGCCCTCATGGTTCCGGCGATGAGCGTTGCGTTCGACTGGGTGGATTTTCAAAAAGCATTCTGCGAGGCGGCCACGGCGGCCGGCTTCTCGCCCAACCACCTCGCCGAGCGTCACCACCGGTCCTCTAACGGCGTGGGAACGGCCAAGTGAAGGCCCCCGCGTCTATCTATCCGCAGGCATCCATGGCGACGAACCGGCCGGTCCGCTCGCATTGTTGGAACTGATGCGCGAAGGCTTTTTCAGCGAGCCCGCGCATTGGCTGTTATGCCCCGCGCTCAATCCCACCGGCCTCGCCGCGAACACTCGTGAGAACGCCCTCGGCATCGACTTGAACCGCGACTACTGGCTGCGTGAGACCCCCGAAGTGATCGCTCACGCCGCATGGCTCGATGCCCGGCCCTCTCCGGATCTGTTTCATTTCCCTCCACGAAGACTGGGAGACGACCGGCTTCTATTTTTACGAAATCAACCTGGGAACCGAGAACCTCGACCGCACGCGGCGCATTCTCGATTCCGTGCGACCCTGGTTCCACCCGGAGCCCGGGCCCATCATCGACGGCCACGACATCAGCGGACCCGGTTGGATCTATCACGTCGCCGAGCCCGACCTCCCGGAAGGCTGGCCGGAGGCGATCTATCTGGCAAAAATGGGCTGCCCCGTCTCCTTCACCTTCGAGACTCCCAGCCGCGCGCCCCTTCACCAACGCGTCGCCGCCCACATTGCGGCGGTGAAAGCGGCGTGCGCCGGTCTTTGACTGCCGAGCTAAAAGATTTGAGAACCATGACGAGCCGTGTATCCTCGCTTCATGGCAACTCTCTCGGAGGTAAAAAAGGCCGCCGCGGAACTGACCGGCGAAGAACGGGCGGGTTTGGTCGCCCATCTTTTAGCGTCGTTTTCGTCGCCTCCTCTCGGACCGGACGACGACGAGCTTGACCGCCGGGAGATCGAAATGGATTCAGGCCAGGTAAATGTTTTGAGCCATGAGGAGTTCTTATCGGCAGTTGGCCGGGGATGAGGACGATTTCCTACCACCCCAGCGTCCCTCGCGAAGTAAGGGAGATCCTGGCTTACTATGCAGGCATTTCAACGGTGCTCGTAGATGAATTTTGGGCGGAACTCGAAGAGGCCCTGCGGTACGCCTGGGAATTTCCCAAGAGACATCATTTCGATCCAAGTGGAAGACGAAGAGGCAACCTGAGTGTTTTTCCCTACCATTTCCTTTTTCGGATCATTGGCGATTCGATCAGAGTTACCGCAGTGAGACATAACAATCGCAACCCGAAATACGGAACGCGCCGGAAATAGCCACAGTCGGCCTTGGGAATTGCAGAGATTCCTCTAAGAAATCCCCCTCGCCAGCCGTTGTTCCCGGACACTCATGACACCCCGAATCCCTTTTTACCTGCTGGCAGCGTCGTCTCCCGTGTTCGCTCAGAATTTCCTCGATCCCCTGGTGGTCACCGCGTCGCGGCTGGAGCAGGAGGCGAGCAAGGCCCCTTATTCCTCGGCGGTCATTGGATCTGAGTTCATCTGGGAAAACACCCGCCGGACCTTGCCCGAGGCCCTTGCCTACACGCCGGGCGTGCTGGTACAGAAAACCGCCTATGGCCACGGTTCGCCATTCATCCGCGGCTTCACCGGCCGCCAGAACCTGTTGTTAGTGGACGGGGTGAGGCTGAACAACTCGACCTTTCGCAGCGGGCCGATCCAATACTGGAACACGGTGGACTCGCTCTCCATCGACCACCTCGAGCTGATCAAGAGCCAAGGATCCGTGCTCTACGGATCAGATGCTGTCGGCGGCACGGTGAATTCATTCAGCAAATCCTCGAACTTCCGGGAGCGCACCGCGGACCAGGTGTTCTACGGCGGCGGCGGCTCCTATGAATACCGCACCAACGGCCAGGGCAGCAACATCGGCCGCATCGAATCCCAAACCGGTATCGGCGGGAAATTCGGAGTTTGGCTTGGCCTTTCCGCAAAAGACTACGGTGACATCGAGGACAGCGACGTTGGCGAAATGGTAGGCACCGGCTATCCCGAGGAGGATCTGGATTTCCGCTTCGACTGGGCGGTCACCCCGGAGTCCACCATCACCCTCGCCTACAATTACGTGAACCAGGACGCCGTTTCCCGCTGGCACCGCACCCTGAACAACCCCGGCTGGACCAGTGGCGGACACGTCGCCGCTCCCGGCCTCTGGACCAGCAACAACTACGACCAGGAACGCTCGATGACCTATCTGCGCTACGCCGGAGAGAACCCTGAAGCCGGCGCAGCCATCCAACGCTGGAACGCCACCCTGTCCTATCAGGACTCTTCCGACTCGGAGTCCCAGAACCGCAGCCCGGCGGAAAACAGCGTGCGCCGGTCGAACATCGACGTGAACACGATCGGTGTGGACGTCTCGCTGGAGTCCGAGGTCGAACCGGGAACCTTGGTCTACGGCGTGGATTTCTATCATGACGAAGTGGATTCCTCAGGCTCCAGGAACAACCTCGCCGGCACCCGGTATCAGGAAACCCTGCCGATCGCGGATGATTCCGACTACGATCTGTTGGGAATTTACTCCCAGTATCTGTGGAAACCGATGGACAAGGTGGAAATCACCGGCGGCACGCGTTACACCTATGCCGAAGCGTCGCTCGGCCGGTTTTACGACACCAAGGGCGTGGAGCAATCGAGTGAATCGCAAGAGTGGAACTCCGTGGTCGGCTCGCTGCGCGGACTCTATCGGTTCAACAAGGAGTGGAGCGCTTACGGTGGCCTTTCCCAAGCATTCCGCGCGCCGAACCTCGACGACCTCACCGGAAACCAAACAGCCAAATCCGGCTCGACCTCGCTCGGCTCGACTTCGGTGGACCCCGAGGAGTTCCTCACCTACGAGATCGGCACCCGCCAGGTGACGGAAAAAACTTCGATGGAGCTTTCATTCTTCTACACCGACGCCGAGGACATCATCTCCGCCGTGCCGGTGGCCGCCAAGAGCAAGGACACCATCAACACCAACGCCACGGAAGGCTACGTCTACGGGATCGAGCTGCAAGGAGCGTGGAAATTCCATCCACAATGGACCCTCTCCGGATTCGGCGCGTGGCAGGACGGCCGCAATGAAATCCCGCTCTATCTGAACGGCCCGGTCGTGGAAAAATCGATGACCCGTCTGCTGCCGCTCACCGGCTCACTGGCGCTGCGCTGGGATGATCCGTCCGGAAAATTCTGGGTGGAAGGACGCATCCTCGGCGCGACCGAGGAAGACCGCATTTCACTCGAAGACCAGGCCGCCGACAACCAGCGCATCCCCACCGGAGGCACTCCCGGCTATCTCACTGGATCGATCCGTGCCGGATGGAATGTCAACGAACACCTCAACCTGCTCTGCGGCGTGGAAAACATCACCGACGAGTCCTACAGAATCCACGGCTCCGGCCAGAATGAACCGGGCATCAACAGCATTCTCGGCCTGCGCCTGAACTGGTAGATCGGGAGCCCAAGTCACGGCTCCTTTCCATAAAGCAGGGCCATTTCCCGCATGAGTGATTCCAGCAGAATATAGTATTCCTCCTCCTTCATCGTGGACTTGCGCTTGCGGAGCGCGTCGATGGAGGCTTCGAGCTTCGCACGCGCTTCTTTGGCTTGCGGTGAAAGCGGATCGGCGGAGGCCGCGAGCAGATAGATTTCACGGGCGAGCGGACCGTCAGAACCCACTTCGTCGCGAAGGCCTTTGAAACGATCCGTGGAAGTCGGTTTGCCGTCGCCGTTGTCGTCGATGACGGCGTGTTCCTGAAGCACGCGCTGCGCATCCTCGTAAAACGCCCGGGTGTTAGCGGAGGCGTGGAGCGTGGCTTCCAACAGCGAAAGCGAACCATCAAGATCCAGATCGGCGGCGGGGTCGGTGAGGGCATCGGCGAATTTCTCTCCGAAGCGCGAGTAGTTCCGCTCACCGGGACTGCGGGCGGCGCAGACGATCACGCGGTCCTTTCCAGCCAGCGGGGCGAGGAACGGATGGCTGGCGGAGAAGAGGTTGAGGATGACGAGCCGACGGG
This sequence comes from uncultured Verrucomicrobiae bacterium, assembly GCA_963841745.1. Classification (GTDB taxonomy): domain Bacteria; phylum Verrucomicrobiota; class Verrucomicrobiia; order Verrucomicrobiales; family Akkermansiaceae; genus Luteolibacter. The sequence goes on from CAWJDV010000003.1 coordinate 477,648, forward strand.
TGAACGGCTTGAGAAGTTCCTTCACCGCCGCGGGATCAGTGTCCTTGCCGCGCAGGTTGAAATTCGCGGTGCGGCCGTCGAAGCTGCCGTGGCCGATCCAGACCAGCCACAAGTCGTCGCCGGTTTTGGGAAGGGCGGCGAGGGATTTTTCCAGCAATGGCAGATCTCCATCGGCGGAATCCTTTTCGACGCCGATGGTCTGAACCTTCATCCCGCCCTTCGCTGCTAGATCCTGCCAGGCGGTGGCCTGACGGCGGAACTCCGTGTCGTAGTTCGCATCGCCCGGCTCGCTGACGACGATGAGCATGTCCCGCGCCGGCAGGTGCATGGCGGAAAATAACAGGAGCAGCGTGATGAAGTGCTTCATGGGAGTTTTTTCCATCGGCGCAGCGACCATTCCCCGATGAAACACCCGAGCGCGGCGATGAGCCAGGCGGAGGTGTTCCAAAGCGGTTCGGAGCGGGTTTCCTTCACCGGCAACGGCAGGTTTTTCAAGCTGGCAACAAATTCATCGAGTCCCGCAGGTGTGATGATGCGGCCGCCGGTCGATGCGGCGAGTTGTTCCATCGCAGCCATGTCCGGGCGGATGGCGAGGTATTCATCGCGCAGCGCGTTCACGACCCAGCCGGCCTGTGCGGCGAGCGCGGGCTTGCCTTCGGCGGCCCGGGTGGTGGCTTCCGCGAGGTAGGGGCCGGGTTCGGTCGCGTTGTGAATGGCTTCGAGCGTTCCGGCCTTGGAAGGGTGGGGACGCGGAGTGAGCTGGGTCCATGTGCCGTCGGGTCGGCGCACGCGCAGGTTGACGCCACCGGACTCGCGGGGTTGGAAGTCGTCGCCTAGCAGCTCGGTGGTGATGGCCTCCCCGGCGTCCGAGGCTTCCGCTTTCACGGAGAGCGGGCGCGGCACATCGGAGAGAAGCCAGCGGGTCATTTGCCGCCAGGTTTTATCCAGATCGCGGCGGGAGGCGGGATTTTTCAAACCCCAGCTCCACAGATCGCCGATGGCGAGCACGGCGGTGTGCCCGCGGCCATATCGGCGGACGGCGAGCGCCGGGCTGGAGCCGTCGGCGGTTTCGAGTTTGCCGATTTCCATGGCACCGGGGCGGATCTTTGCAAGGCGGTGGATGTTTGCGAATTCCGGCATGCGGTTGATTCGCTGTGCTTCTTCCTCTTCAGTCGCGCGCAGCCTTGCCCAAGGCTCTAACCGGCCCTCGCGGGTCAGGTCGTAGCGGCCGGCAACGGGCGCTCCGGGCGGCGTGCCGGGGTCCAGATAGACCGGGAGCATCTCACCGATGGGCGTGCCGTTGTAGCCCCCGGCGTCGAGCGACTCCATCCCGCCTAACATGATCACGCTGCCGCCGCGTTCGGAGACGAAGCGCTGGAGCAGCCGCTGTTGCTCGCGGTCGAAGAACGCGGCTTCCACATCGTCGAGGATGACGGTGTCGAACGGGAACAGCTCGGCGGGTGTTTTAGGAAATCCTGCGGCGAGTTCACTCGCATCCTTGGTTTTCAACCGGATGAACACCGGCTCGTCAAACCGCTCGGCTTCCTCCTGCGCTTCGAAGCCGCGGTAGAGCGGATTGCTGCGCTCGCCCTGGCGGCTGCGATAGTCAAACTTCGGCTCGCGGCGGGCGATGCGGATCAGGCTGGTCAGGCGGATGGATGGATCTTCTTCGAGAGCGCGCTGGAGAAACTTGTGTTCGTAGTTAGGGCGACCTCCCAGATAGAGCACGCGGTAAGGTCCGGTCTCGCGGTTCGCCGCGGCGGTGCGGCGGTTGTTTTCGAGGGTTGCTTCCTTGAGTTCGCCGGGGTTCTCCACCATCACTTCGGCATCGAGAAACGCAGTGCCGCTCGCATCCGGGCGGACCTGGAAACGGACCACCGTGGTCATGTCATCGCCGGTGACCGGCAGGCGCTTTTCACCGAGTTTTTTCCCGCCGTGTTCATGGATGGTGGCGACGAAAGTTTTCCCTGCCATACCACGCGCCGACACGGTGACATCGACAATCAACGGCGCGTCTTCAAACAAAGTCGCCTGTGCGGTGACGGTGGGAATGGATAGATCGAGCAGCGGCTTCTCCGGCGCGATGACCAGCGGGAACGTCGGCGGCAGACCTTTGATGCCGGCGGTGCTGTCCGTGGGGCTGCCGTCGGTGATCACCAGAATACCGGCGAGCGGACGACCCTGATAGCGGTCGTGCAAATCGCCGAGCGCCTGGCCGAGCGCGGATCCGGGACCATCGAAAGCGAGCGGCGTGCCGGGCTTCGGCTGGCGCAGGCGGACATCGAAGCTGTAGGAATCGACGACGAAATCCTTGGCCAGTTTTTGCTGCCAGGCGGACGGCTCGGGAGTGACGATTTCCTTCAATCGATCCGCCCGGGAGAGATCACCGTCCTGGTCCTTGAGCGTCATGCTCGCGCTGTTATCCAACAGAATTGCCCAATGGTTGGTGCCCGGACGGTTGAAGGATTTCACGACTTTCGGCTGGAGGATGAAAACCAGCAGCAATGCGAGCCCGGTTAGTTTCAAGCCGGCTGCTAACCAACGAAGTCCGAGCGGCATCGACGGCTTCAGGCGGTAACTGAAATAAAGACCGATGGCGACGGCGGCGAGCGTGACCAGCCCGGGGACGAGCCATTGTTGTTCCGTCCAGACGATGGTCATGGGTGCGATGAAAGTCATTTGCCCAACTCCTCGAAATAGCGGCGGACGATCTCGTTGTAGCGGTCCGGCACCGGATCGCGGCTGACCGGGGCGAGCGGATCCTCGCGGTCGAGTTCGCGCAAACGGGCGTCCAACTCGGTGGCAGCCTCAGCAAGCGGGCGGAGGATTTCGTTTTCAATCCGGGCCTGGTCGGGTTCCTTGGAATGGCGCTTGAAATCCTTCCTCATTTCGATGCCAGCACGGCGCGCGCGGGCGACCGCGGATTGGGCTTCGGGATCAGTCACGACCGCTTCCAAGTCGGCAAGGCGATCGCGCCATTCCTCGTAGCCGCCGCCGGTGATGGCACTGCCGCCGCGGGTGTTGCCGGAGCCTTGACCTTGGCCGGGCGACTGGCCGGGACCGTTTCTTTGTCCTGGGTTCTGGCCAGCGGTTTGACCCTGACCTTGTTGACCTTGCCCCTGGCCTCCGCCGGGAGTTTCTTCTTCACCTTGTCCAGATTGTTGGCCGTTCCTAGCGGTTAGCCCAGGTTCGTTGCCTTGTCCGGGAGTGTTGCCTTCACCCTGGCCCGGCTGCTCTCCCTTGCCAGGAGTTTCGCCGGGGCTGCTAGACTCGCCAGCGGTCTCGCCCGGCTGCTTGCCATCCCCGGGTTTTTGCCCTTCGCCCGGTTCTTTGCCGTCAGCGGATGGCTTGCCGGACTGACCGGGTTCGGCCCCGGCTTGTTCCGCGAGGCGTTCAAGTTCTTGGCGGGCATAGCGGAGGGCTTGCGCTTCGTTGCCAAGGATGCGCTCGGCCGCGGTTTCAATTTCGCGGGTGAGTTTGGAAATTCCTTCAGTGGCTTTTTCTGCGGCCTTCTCGTCCCCGGGCTGGCCGACCTTTTCCAACGCTTGGGCGATGCCGTTCTGGTCCGCTTGCCGGAGCGCTTCGCCAAGATCCTTGGCGACTAGCGGCTCCGCGCGCTCGGCGGTTTCGGCGGTTTCGCGCAAGGCTTCGACGAGCTGTTTGTAGTCCTCGCGCTGGCGGGCGGCGTCCGGTTGTGACTCGTTCGTTTCGCTGAGGCGGTTTTGTTTCGGCGCAACGGGCCGTGGGGTGGCTTCGGCGAGCTGGCGCTGGCGTTCCTCGAGGTCGCGGGCGTCCTGGCGCAGGTCGCGGAGTTGTTCGGCGAGTTTGGCGGCGCTGGTTTCGCGGAAATCGTCGTGGAGTTTTTCCAAATCTTCCTGAGCGCGGCGACCGGCGGCCAGCGCGTCGCCGAGTTTTTTCTCTTCGAGTTGCTCGTTCGCCTGCTGGGCTTTCTCGCGGGCTTCGTCGAGCGCTTGTTTTTGCTCGGGTGGCGCGGACTCCGCGGTTTTCTGTTGGAGCTTGTCGACATCGGCGAGCAATTCGCGCTGCTGGTCGCGGAGTTGTTTGAGCTGACGCTCGATCTCGGCCTTTTTCTCGGGCGTGTCGGCTTCGTTCATCGCCATTTGCAGCGCCTTCATCTCCTCGTTAAGATCGCGCTGGCGCTTGGCGAGTTCGTCGAGTCGCTTGAGGGTTTCCATCGCCTCGTTCGCCTCCTGGGCCAGTTCGGGCTGGGCGGATTTCTCGGCCTTGTAAGGATTGTCCAACGGCTTCAAATCAAGATCTTCCTTGGGGCTGTCCTCGGAGGGCGGTGACGACGATTCGCTTTCGCTCTGCATGATCATGGTCTTGGAACTCATAAGCTGATAGAGGTGGCGCAGCGCCGTTTGTTCGTGGCCGATGGCGGGTTCAAGCGGACCGGCGGAAGTCTTCGAGTGGGCTTCGGCAAGCAATGTGGAGGCCTCCTTCATCGCCAGCCGCGCGTCGGTCACGAACTTGCGCATGGCGGGATCCGTCTGCTCGGCTTCCAACTCGCTTGCCATCCCGATGGCGATTTCCTGCGACTTGTGGAGCGTATCGAGCTCCTGGGCGGCGGCGGGGTGTTGGAGATTTCCGCGTGGTCGCGGCGCAGGTTCCAGGTGGAATTGAGGATCTTTGTCTGGAGTTTGACCACGTTGTCTCCGGGAGGCGGTCCGCCGCCGGGTGGGCCGGCTTGTTGATAGAACTCCTCGTCGAAATTCCGCACTTGCACGAGATGGATGTCGCCGGTGACACGGCGTTTGTTGCCATCCGGCCCGAGGTCTTCCGCCCAGGCGTTCCACATCAGGATATCGTTTGGCTTGGCCCCGGCGGCTTCGAGATCGACGAGTTGGGAAAGCAGCGGCTGCTTTTCTCCCGGAGCCGGCTTGCTTTCGATTTCCTGCCACTTCTCGCCATTCAGCGTGTAGCGCAGGCCATGGGCGAGGATGCCGGAATCGTCCTTGATGCGGGCTTCCAAACGCACTTCCTGGATCGGTGTGACCTTCTCGTTCTTGCGCGGCAGCAGCACCTGGACGACCGGTGCTTTGTTAGCGATCACCTTGATGTCGAGGATGTCCTTGCGGTGGTTCCGGCGGCCGGCGCTGTCGGTGAGCACGATTTCGTAGCGCACGCTTTCGGTGAGGATTACGGAAATTGTGTGGTTCACGGAATCACCTGTTAGTCCGAGCGTCTCACGGTCCTTTGCCACGAGCGTGGCGGAAAGCTCCGGAAGATTGGTGACGAGTGAGAGTTCCATGCGGGTGCGCTCGGCGGCTTGGATGGCGGTCGGATTTTTGACCGTTTCAGGGGGTTTTCCGAGATGCTCCGGGAAATGCAGCACGACCTCCGACTGCTTCAGCGCCGGAAGTTCGAAGACGCGGACGGTGTAAACCTTGCTGGCACCTTCGGGGACGATCACCCGGTAAGTCATCGGCACCTCAACAGCCGCAAGACGGGTCTGATAGATGGGATCGGTGAACGGCCGGTCGAGGGGAATGCTTCGAACGCCGGCTTCATCGGTGATTTCCAAGGTCGCTGTCGCGGGTGGATCCTTGTCGAAACGGACCTGGATGGTGAGCGGGCTCCCGCGCTCAATCTCCACGTCGCCGGGATCCACTGCCATCTCGACCACGATTGCGGTTGTGTATTTAACATTTGCCAACTGCGGTTTCGCGGCGCGGGGAAGCAGCATGAAGCACGCCGCGAGGATGAAGAAAAACGCCCCGGCCAAGTGGAGCGCGCGCAGGGCGGTAAGGCGCGGGCGGGGAACGAGATCAATCCATTGGTCACGCTGGGCCATTGCCAAGGAATCCATGACAAGCCGGCTCTGGAGGAACGAAAGGGAACCGGATGCCGGATGCGGATTCTGGTCGAGCGCGGCTAACAACTCGGTTTGCAGCGCCGGATGTTTGTGTTCGATGTCCTTCGCGATGCGCCGGGGATCGCCCATGCCACGGCGGCTCCAGATGAAGAGACCAAGGGTGGCTAACAAAATAGTGACGCCGAGCACCGGCAGGAAGGCACGCGCCGGGACGCCGGTTTTCCAAAGCGCCAGACCGAGCACCAACGCGAGCCACCAGGTGATTGCGAGACCCATGTGGAATCGCTGGCGCTGGCGGCGGGCGGCGATTTCTCCAAGAATGGCGTGAAGTTTCTCGATCATGGCGGGACGGGAGTTGGGCGTTTACCGGCGAATCCGGCGTAAAGGGTTTCTGCGAGAAAAAACACGGCGGCACCGACCAGCAACCACCAGCCGAGCCGTTGGCGGCCTTCCTGCTCGGCATCGGAAAGCTCCCTGGCAATCTCGGCGGTGCGTGCAAGGTCCATCGGCGGATCCAGCGGCAGGCCAAGGGCGCGCAGTTCGGATTCCGGCAGCGGCGTACGTTCGGATTCGGCGGGATCGAGTTGCACGGAAACCACGGTGGAACCACTTCGATGGATTCCGGGCGTGTCGTGGGCATCATCGACTATCACCGGTCCGCGCCCGCCGGTTTCGATCATTGCCTGGGAAAGCAGCGCGTGGAGCAGCGGCGGAAACTTGGTCGTCAGCGCGAGCTGACTGTCCGCCGGACGCCAAGTCGTGGTTAGAACGTGGAGGGTTCCTGTTCCCACGCTGAAACTGACCCACGCGGGATCGCCGGAATCAAAGCGTGCTAACACATTTCCCTTGGACGTGAGATCACCCGGAAGCACCCGGTATTTCCAAACCCGGATGCTGCTGAAATCCGAATAACGCGCGTCCGCAAACGGCGCGAATACCGTGGATTTGAAATCGATTTCACCGAATACCGCGTGGTCTTTCACCGTCGCTTCCCGCGCCTCACCGGTTTTGATTCCGAGGATTTTGCCGATAAAACTAACGGAGGCGGCGTCGCGCAGCGTGAAAAGCACATTGCCTCCGGCCTTAAAAATCGATGCCACGTCGGCATCCCCGCTGGTGATGGTTAGAGCGGGTGATTCCTTCGGCCGTTCGGCGGTGATTTCGACAGCGTAGTCCGGTGTCGATTGCAGGGCACGGTTGAGGAAATAGGCGCCCTCGTTGGGATCGGCGGCTGGCGCTTGATCCCGGAACCAAACCCGTGCGACAGGGCGGACGGGCGTGACCCATGACACCTCGTTGTCGTAGGAGAAATCATCATCGCTCAGAGTGATCTTCCCCTCGGCGGGAAGATTCGGCGGTGCATCGAATACCGAGCTTTCCCCGGGCGGCACGGAAATCCAGAGGGTATGGCCGGTATCTCCCCAAGCCAGGGTGAAGTCGGATTTCGCGGAGCCTGCCGAGTTAGACACCCGTGCGCGGTGGACCTGGTTTTCAAATGGCAGCATGCGCACCCCGACATTGGTCCAACCGTCTTCGGGCGTTACCGGGTGGGGAATGATTTGCACCGCGCCGGGCCAGATTTCGCCGCGCAGGCGTTCGAGAGTGGTGCCTTTCTGGAGGTCGCCGATGAGGTGGATTTTAAGGGTCGATTCGTCACCGGCAGCGGCGAGAGCGGCGAGCAGCGCCGAATCCAACTTGGTGGATCTCCAATCGGACTTTCACCGCCGGGAGCACGGCGATGGCCGACGATTTACGTTCGCCCGTAGCAATTGTCCGCGCCCGTTCGGGATCCAGCAGGGGTCGCAGTTGGTCGGAGTAGGTGGCGACGGCGATCCAGTCTTCGTCGGGGAGCGCCGTGATCAGAGTTTCCGCCATTTTCAAAGCCGTTTCCACAGGCTCGCCGCGCATGCTGGCGCTGGTGTCGATGAGGATGAAATTCATCGCCGCACCGTCGGCGCTCGCAGCGGGCTTGTCCTTGGCGGGGAAAAACGGCCGGGCGAAGGCAAGGATGAGCAGTCGCGATGGCGAGGCAGCGCAGGATCAATAACAGGATGTCCTGCAGTCGCGAGCGCGTCTTCGTCACCGGCGGATTCTCCTCCAGGAACATCAGCGAGGAGAACGCGATGGTTTCCTTCGGCCGGTTCTTCCGCAGATGCAGCAGGACCGGCAGCGCGACGGCGGCCAGGGCTGCTAGAAACAATGGAGCGAGAAAGGCCATGGAGAATTCAATGGCTGCGGGTGCGGGCCACCTGCTGGCCACGACCGAGGCGGTCGGACAGATAGGTGTGGAGCGCGGACTCCAGCGGCTGGTCGGTCGGCAGTAAGTGGTGGATGACGCCGAGCGTGTCGCAGAGCGACTTAAGGCCCTGCTGGTGGGCGTTGAACTTCTTCAAATAACCGGCGCGGATGCTGTTGGGATCGGTGGGGAGCACGCGCCCGGATTCGAGGTCCTCGAAATTCGCCGAGCTGTCGAAGGTGAAACTGATTTCCGCAGGATCGAGTGTTTGCAGCAGCGTCACATCATGACCGCAGGCGGCGAGTGCCGAAAGCGGGGCTTTCAGCTCCTCCAATGGTGTCAGGAAATCCGAAATCACAAACATCAACCCACGCATCCGGCCGCGGCTGAGGATGGCTTCCACCGGCGAATGCAGCGCGGCGGATTTCCCCAACGCCGGACGCCCAAGTGCTGCTAGAATCGCATGAAGATGACCGCTGCGGTGGCGCGGCGGCAGGTAGTCGCGCGGCACCTCGTCGTAGGTGAGCAGCCCGATCTCATCGCCCTGCTGATGGAGAAACACCGCCAACGTGGCGGCCAGCGTGCGGGCGTAGTCGAGTTTGGTGTAGCTGAGCGAGCCGTAGCTCATCGAACGGCTGAGATCGAGTAACAGATGGCAGCGGAGGTTCGTCTCCTCGCGGAATTTCCGGATGAAACACCGGTCGCGGCGGGCGAGCACTTTCCAATCGAGATAGCGGATGTCATCGCCCGGCACATACGACCGGTATTCCGCGAACTCGGCGGAAAACCCGTGCCGCGGGCTGCGGTGGAGGCCTTTCGAAAATCCCTCGACCACCGAGCGGGCGCGCAGTTCGAGATTGCGGATCCGCATCAATGCCGCGGGATCGGCAAAGGAGGATTTGCGCGGGGATTTCGGGGCCGGATCCATCAGGGCAGCGGGACGTGTTTGAGCAGGCGGTCGATGATGGCGTCGGGCGAGATGCCTTCCGCCTCGGCGCGGAAATTCGTGAGCACGCGGTGGCGCAGCACCGGATGGGCCAGCGCCTGGATGTCGGCGGGCGTGACGTGGGTCCTACCGGCTAACAAGGTGCGCGCCTTGCCGCCGAGGACGAGGCATTGGGCGGCGCGCAGGCCGGCTCCCCAGTTCACCCACTCGTTGATGAAGTCCGGTGAGCCGGTGCGGTTAGGGCGGGATGCGCCGACGAGTCGCACGGCATAACGTGCGGTTTCCTCGGCGATGGGCACGCGTCTGACAATCTCCTGGAATGCCAGAAGGTCCTCTCCGGTGAAGAGCGCTTCGATCGGCTCAGGCCGCTTGGAGGTGGTGCTGGAGACCACGGCGACCTCGTCATCCTCGCTGAGATAGTCGATGTTGATGTCGAACATGAAGCGGTCGAGCTGGGCTTCCGGCAGTGGATAGGTTCCTTCCATTTCCACCGGGTTCTTGGTGGCGAGCACGAAAAACGGCTCGGGCAGCGGATAACGCGTGCCGGCGGCGGTGACCTGATGCTCCTGCATCGCCTCCAGCAGCGCGGACTGAGTCTTGGGCGGCGTGCGGTTGATTTCGTCTGCCAGAATGAGGTGGGCGAAAAGCGGACCCTTCACAAATTCCAACCGCCGTCCGCCGTCCAGGCCGTCGCTGAGGATTTCCGTGCCGGTGATGTCGGCGGGCATGAGGTCCGGCGTGAACTGGATGCGGTTGAATGACAGGTGGAACAAACGCGCGGTGGAGGAAATGAGCAGCGTCTTCGCCAGTCCGGGCGCACCGGTGATCAACGCGTGACCGCCGGATAGAAGTGCGATGAGCAGTTGCTCGATCACCTCGTCCTGGCCGCGGATGACCTTGGCGAGCTCGCGCTTGATCCGGTCTCTCGATTCGGCGATCCGATAGACGATGGCTTCTTCCGAAGATTGGGGGCTGTTTGCAGTAATCATGAATTTTTCATCAATGGGTCATCGAATACACAATGATGTTAATGCCCATGGGATAGGCTTTTTTCTCACTGAATTCCTTGAAAAAGTAGGGATCCTCGCCTTCGCGCTCCCAGCCGTCGCCGAGGTCGGTGTTGTGGCAGATGATCACCATCATGCGGCCCTTGGTGTCGAAGATGCCGTAGTAGTGCACGTCCTTGCCGCCTTTTTCGTAGAAGATGCCGGTGGTGCGGCCTTGTAGCGCGTATTCGATGGATGGCACCTGAGGCTTTTCCTTGAGCTGGAAAACGGTGCTGTAAATCGGATGGTCGAGTTCGAGATCGACGATGGGTCTATCAGGGAAAATCTTGAGCATCTGCTGGCGCGTGTTTTCCCATTCTTCCACACCCCAGAAATCGTCGATCATGAGGAATCCGCCGTTCAGGAGATGTTCGCGGAGCAGTTTGGCTTCCTCGTCCATCAGGTCCAGCGAGCCGGTTTCGATGGTGTAGAGGAACGGGCACTCCTTCATTTTCGGATCGAGGATGGAGACGATGAGCGGCTCGGGATTGACGCGGATGGCGGTCATTTGCTGGAGCCGGAAGGAAAAGTTCAGGTCGCTGTCCGGGTAGTCGGTGGCCCAATTCCGGTGGTTTTCCGGTCGGAGCCGGACGAAGCGGAACGTGTCGTCCGGGAAGCGCGGGTCGTTTTCCCACCGCGCCACGCCGTTGCGGTCGGCAGGTAGCCCTGCTGGGTTGCGTCGCGAGTACTGGGCGGATGCGATGGCGCTCAGTGCGAGCAACAACACGACAGGGATGAAGGAATGGCGATTCATGGCGACGGTGGCAGGCGAACGAGAAACTCCAACGCCAACTCGAAACGCGGGTTTTCTTCCAGAGCTTTCAAGACTTCCCTCCGCGCGGCTTGCGGGTCGGAATCACGCAGCAATGTGGCGAGTTCGTAGTGCAGGCGGCTGGCATCGCGGGGCTCGAGAGCGAGCAGGGATTTGAATGCCTCGCGGGATCGGCCCGCAGCTCCGGTTTCCTTCGCCGCGGCGGCCAGTTTGCGGTAGGCCTGCTCTTGGAATGGATTGGTTTCCAGCATGCGGTCGGCGGTGGCCAACCGGTCGGAAGCAGGAAGCGCACCACTGAGTTCCAACAGACGGGCAGAGGCTTCGGAGGAGTTTGAATCGATTTGCAGCAGCTTGGTGAGGGCGGCGCGCTCGCCCGTTTCATCGCCGAGTCCGCGGCAGACGAGGGAGAGCGCCTGATAGGGATTGTACTCCTCGCGATTGTTTGGCTCGGCGGCGATGACTTTTTCCAACTGCGCCTTCGCCGGTTTCCAGTCCTTGTCCTCCATCAGCTTGGAAACCCACATCATCGTGGCAGCGTAGCGCTTGGGATGGGCGGCGACCCATGCCGCAGGATCCTCGCGGTAGGCGATGTAGTCGGCGTCGGCCATGGGCGACCAGTCGAGGTCGGGCCCGTAGGCGCTTGCGAGTTTTTTGGCGAAATCCTGGAAGGCGGATTCGAGATCGGCGATCGGCAGCGTGCGTTTTGCGAGCGCTTGGTCCAGAGGTTTGCCAGCCGAAAGGTCTGCTAGAATGGAATGCATGGCCCCGATCCCAAAGCGGTCGATGATGAATTCGACCACCAGCGACGCATGATAGTAGCCGAACATGATGTCCGGGCCGGCGAAGGACTCGTCGAGTTTCACCACGTCCGGCATCTTTCCTGATAGAAACCGCTCGCGATACTCCGCCGTCATGCCCTGGCCCCAGCCCGGATCCACCTGGCGTTCCTCGTAAACGCTGATGCCTTCCGAAAGCCAGCGCGGAATCCGGTGGCGGGTCGCATCGAGCGTGATCGTGTGAGCCATTTCATGCCACAACACCGCTTCCCAGTTCGCCCGGCCGAGCCGCCCGCGCGGGCTGGTCATGGTGATGAGCGGGCCGAAACACACGCCGAGAAACGCCTCGCCGCCCGGCAGTCCGAAGGTGCGGATCGCGAAATCCTCCTGCCGCGGCAGCATTTCCACCATCACCGGCTGGGAGAGGGAAATCTTGTATTTGTCTGCTAGAGTCCGCTTGGCGCGCGCGGCGAGTTCCAACGCCCGGTCGCCGAACACCGCCATGTCTTCCGGTGACATGCGCAGCCGCACGCCGTCTTTTTCCCGCACGGGGTAGTTTTTCAGCTTTTCGCGCAGGGTGATTAGATTGAACGCGGCCACGTTGTAGGGATCGGCGTCGTGGGCGAAGGCGACGTTTTCCCAGCCCTCGTCGAGTTGCCCGAAGCGGAGTTGATTGGAACCCAGTTCCAGCCGGATCGACGGGTCGCGCGGGTCTTCGTCACTGGCTTGCCGCAGAAATTTGATGGCTTCGGCAAACCGATAGTGCGCCGCGAGGGTGACGCCGACGGTTTTCGACACCGTCGGGTTGTTCCGCCAGAATTTGCGCGCTTCCTTGAGTGCCTTTTCCGCTCCGGCGGTGTCTTCTTCGAGAAATGCCAGAGCTGCCGATTGCGCCCACGCTTCCGGGTGGGCGGGGTTGACCTCTAGCAGGGATTTCAATGTCACCTTCGCGTCCTTGAAATTTTTCCTACCTGAAAGCTGCTCCGCCTTGAACAACAGGGCGGCGGTGAACTTCGGATTCGCCCGCAGGGCGAGGTCGGCATAGGTCAGAATTCCTTCGTCCGATATCCGCTGGTCTTGCGGCAGTTCCAGGCCTGACCTCGCCATGCCGAGCAGGAACTCCGGATCATTCGGAAACTTCTTCAGCCCGTCGCGGAAATTTTCTCCTGCCAGCTCCCGATCGTGATTGGCGAGGGCGAGTCGGCCGATCGCCAGATACGCTTCACGGCCAGCCGGGTTGGCTTTTTTCGCCGGTTCCAGATAGCGGTTCAGCACCTCCTTGGCGTCGAGACCGGCGGCGAGCAGCAATTCGCCGTATGCCACGGTGGCACGCGAGTCACCGGCGGCTGGCGGCGTGGGTTCCACTTGCAGCGCCCGTTCCATGACGGCCTGCGCTTGGGCCGCCTGGCCGTTCGCCCGCAGCGCCGCGGCCATCGCGAGTGCCAGTTCCGGGTCGAAGGGCGCGCGCCGCCACAAGGTCATTCCCCGCTTGAGCGCTTCGGCGACATTTCCCGTCTCCAAGAGCGTGCGGATTTCCAATGCGGCGAAGGCCGGGAAATCCACGCCGTTTGGCTTCGCGAGACGGCTGAATTCGAGGCACTCCGCGTAGTCGCCTTTCAGAAACATCGCCTGTCCCACTGCGATCCCGGTGGCGTTCTGCGCTGCGGCCGACGAAAAAACCGCCATCGCACCAAAGAGTGCGGCACCCAAGCGGACGATTTTCGCGCTTTTCATGATTGGCAAGCTAACGCGTCCGACACCGCAGGCAATTTATTCCCGAAAGGAAATTTACAGCACCGCCAAGGTCCCGTCGATCCAATGTTAGATCCATCTCAAATCAGGCTTGCCAGATCGCGGGGAAAAACCAGCATGCCATGCATGAAGAATGCCGTTTATGGCACCGCCACGTGCATGCTTCTGGCCTGTGGACTCTGGGTGGGAACTCACGACGGGAAGCGGACTGGAAACGACGATTCCGGCACTTCGCGATCTGGCCATCAAGCCCCCGGCTCCAACGTTGAATCCGAAACCGCAGGCCCCCACCGGACCAAACTCGGCAACCGGGAACCGACAGGCCCGCGAGCCACGCACGCTCCGGAACGCTTGAAGGATTTCATGCTGCCGGAAGTCGCCATCGACGGACTGACTTTAGGCGGGGCATTGCAAAAACTGAAGGGAGTTTACGACGACGCCTGCAAGAAGACGGGTGAAACCCCGCTGCGGCTGACATTCGAGGTTCCGCCCGGAACCACGAAAAAGCTGCATCTCCGGCTGGGCGGCAGGAATTTCAGCAGCTCCGTGCAACTGCTGGCAGCGTTGTCCGGGATGACGGCCGGCCGGAGCGGGCTCGTCTATCAGTTTAAGCCGCTCATCGACGGGCGCAAGCCGGTGAGTCGCGGCATTCGGGTGCCACCCGACCTTGCTTCGATGCTGGGTGAACTATCGGGACAGTCCATCGCAGAGGAATCGTCTCCGCGAATTCCGGTGGACGGGTTGTTCCGAAAACTGATTCCGGGCCTCGATCCCTCTACCCGCCTGTCACTCACTCCGGCCGGAATTTTGAATCTGGAAACCACCAGCACCGCCGATGCCGCCGCGGTGTCCGCGTTGATCCAGGGAATCAGCAGTCAGAGACCGCTGCAGCACAAGTTCACCTCCAAGGTCATCGACCTGGCGGCCGGTGCGGAGTGGACGCCTCCGGATGCGTCCCGAATGACCGCTGCCCAACTGCAGTTGTTCATGCGCGAAATGGCGCAAACGCAGGGCACCCACTTGAGAACGATGCCGTCGATCACCTCGCGGGCCGGACAGAGCGGCACCATCGAATTGACCCGCGAATGGGTGGTTCCCAGCGACGATTCCGGTGAGTCGTTCGAAACCCACAAGGTCGGTCAGGTCATGCAACTCCAAGCAAGCCCTCTGGGATTTGGCCACGATCTCGCATTCGACTTCACCGACACCAGCGCCGAAGAGGATTCCGTCTCCGGAAAGCCCGCCTTCATCAAGCGCATCGACGTGAAAGACTCCGGCTTTTCCATCGACCACGGCACCAAGTTCGTCGTGCAGACCCGCCCGGACGGATCGCGAGCCGTTGTGCTGGTCACGTCCACCATGATCGACGCCACCGGCCGTCCGGTTCATGGCGCGGATTGATCAATTTCCCTCGCATTTGAGCGGAATATTGAGACGGGCCCGAAACGGATCGCAGATACCAGAGTCTCCACCCCGACAATCTCAAATCTCGCAGTTCTCAAGCCGTTCCTTGCTCCTTTTGCGATCGGGGAGCACGGTTTCCAGCAGCCGATAGAAAGCCCGCTGATGGTTCGGATGCTTCACACGGCACAGCTCGTGGATGATGACATGGTCCATGCAATCCACCGGCGTGACCAGCAGTTCGGGATTCAGAAGGATCCGGCCGGAGGGCTGGATTCCCGGAATCAATTTTAGGTAACGCTCGAAACGTTCGGCGATCACCGCCGTGGCGCGTCATCTGAATTTTCCGCGATGACGTTATTTCGAAACCTCGAAGTCCGGGTAGGTTGAAGCCGTCTTCTCCCCCCCACATCATGACCAACAACCTCCCCCCCCGGGTTGTGCGGCACCGCGGTTTGACTTTGCTCGAACTGACGGTCGTCATCACAATTCTGTTAGCGCTCGTCTCCATCATGTCCGTCGGTGCCCGCGCCTGGCTCCGTGGCAGTGAACGCACCAGCTGCATCCTCACGCTCCGCAATGTCCAGGTGGCCGCCCGGTCCTATCAGAACCTCTACGGCTACAACTACGGCGGCCGGCCGTACGCGGAGCGCGGCACCCAGGACATCGTCGAGCATCTGCGCAACAAGGGCTACATCGAGGAATCCACCTACAAGCAATCCCGCGGTGATTCGCCGTGCGCCGCCGGTGGGACCTACACCTGCCCGCAGCCGGACATTTTCCCGCCCGAAGGGCAGCTCTACATGAATTGCTCGCTGTCGCAATCCGCCAACCATGTGCCGTCCACTCTCGACGGCTGGTAATTGACTGCTTGGCAGGCGGCCGATTCCGGGTGATGCATAGGCCGTCACCATGCGTTACCCGGAAGCGATTGACTGGCTGTTTTCGACCCAGATGTTTGGCATCAAGCTGGGGCTCGACGGGCCGCGCCAGCTGCTCAAGGAATATCTCGCCTACCCGGCTCACGGCGTGAAGGTGGTGCACATCGCCGGAACCAACGGCAAGGGCAGCACCTGCGCGATGACCGACAGCATCGCCCGCGCCTGCGGCTACCGCTGCGGGCTTTTCACCTCGCCCCACCTCATCGACTACCGCGAGCGGATCCGGGTGAGCGGCGAGGAAATCCCGGAGGACGATTGCGCCGAAATGCTCACCGAGCTGCGCGCCCTCTGCGAGCGGATGGAGACGCATCCCACGTTTTTTGAAATCACCCTCGTGCTTGCGATGCGCTGGTTTCGCGTCCGCGAGTGCGAAATCATCGTTTTGGAAACCGGCATGGGCGGCAGGCTCGATGCGACCACCGCAGTCCCGGCCGACGTTTGCGTGATCACTCCCATCGACCTCGACCACATGCAGTATCTTGGAAACACGCTCGAGGAAATCGCCATGGAAAAGGCCGGAATCCTCGTCAGCGGGAAACCTGCCATTTCAGCTCCCCAGCATCCGGCCGTGCAACGGGTCTTGGAAAAAGAGGCGAACGAACGCCGCTCCGTGCTCGAATTCATCGAAGAACCACTCGCCGGCTACCCGATGGCCCTCGCCGGCGAGCACCAGAAATGGAATGCCGCGCTCGCGGTCACCGCGCTGCACCACCTGGGGATTTCCCTCCGCTCCGACAGTGTGGGATACGGGCTGTCGCACGTGAGCTGGCCGGGACGCTTCGAAGCCATCCGCCCTGGAATCATCCTCGACGGCGCACACAATCCCCAATCCGCGGAAGTCCTCGCCGCCACCTGGCGCGGCACGTTTCCAGGGAAAAAAGCCGCGCTGGTTTTCAGCGCCGTGGCCGGTAAGGACATCGCGGGCATCCTGGAAATCCTGGCTCCGCTGGCCACCGCGATATTTTTCTGCCCTGTGGACACGCCCCGAGCCATTCCCGCCGGGAAATTGCCTGGCTACCTGCCGGCCGATGCCCCGCCGCACCGGGTTTTCGGGACACTCGAAGACGCCTTGGCCGCGGCGGTCGGGCAGGGCGACCCGGTGCTTGTGGCGGGTTCGCTTTTCCTCGTCGGGGAAGTGCGTGCCTTGCTCACCGACGGGAAATTCCAGTCCAGCTTGCAGTGAGCTTCGATCACGCATCGCAATCGGAAACCGGCTAGTGTCGCGTAAAGCTGAGCCTGGCGGATGCTCTGGGGGAGCATACGCGCCCTCGCGTGTTGTTTTCGACGCCCTCGTCGAAAACAGCGTGGGATAGCCTGAAACGCCCGTCTTCGGCGAGGGCGCCAAAGACAACACGCGAGGCGCGTATTCTCCCCACGGATGTTTCCCCATCCGTCACTTGAAATTAACGCCCACTAGTCGCCGAAATCGACCTCTAACGTTTATACCGCGGTCATTGTGATCGCCCGGAGGTGACATGACCAACTATCAGGGCTTGGCGGGGACGAGCAGCCGCACCGGGCCTAGCAGACCGGAGTCGAGAGCGGGCCAGGCGGAGGCGTCGAAGAGCTTGTAGTCGATGTTCACGAAGTTGATCTCGTGGAACTGCTTCCACGGCACCTTGCGGCGGTCGAGATCGGCGATGCGGTTGGAGGCGAGGTTGGTGACCTCCACAGCGAGTTGGTTTTTCCCCGGCTTGAGGGATTTCGTGATGTCGAGGACGTGGGGAGCGCACCAGGAAATGCCGAGTGGCTGGCCGTTGAGGAAAACGCGGGCGGTATTCGCGACTTTTCCGAGTTCGAGCCGGCAATCGGCGGGAAGTGCGGGCAAATCGAAGGTGGTGGTGTAGCGGGCGGTGCCGGAAAAATCCGCGGCACCGGGGAGGGTGGTCCAGGAGCCGGGTTTGATAGATTCCGCTGCGGCGGGGAGATTCGGGCCGCCTTCGATGAACTCGATTTTCCACGGGCCGTCAATGGCGATGGCGGATGGATTGGCGGGCGGGATGACCCATGGCTCGCCGGTGACGACCCGGTCGGTGAAGGTGCGGACGATGATGGATTGGCCGGGCTCGAGCCGGAGGGAGAAAAAGCGCTTCGAGACCACTCCGCTCCGGGACGGCGACCATGGATCGAGCACAATCGCGCTCCGGAATGGAGTGCCGAGCGGGAGTTCGCGATCAAACGTCTCCTTGCCGCGGTTCACGATGAAATAGTGGTAGCCCTCCGCGTGGGTGCGGCGGACGAAGCGCAGACCGAAGTCGGACATGCGTTCCTGGCGGCTTGAGGTTCTCGAAAGCGACTGGAAAACGCTTCCGTCGCAGGTGATGACTCCGGCTCCGGCTTTTTCCTGTGACCTGAGTGTCTCCTGCCGTTCCACCTGGTTGTGGAATCCGGGAACATCCTGAGGCCATCCGCCTTGCACGATCATTTTCGCTCCCTGCGCGGTGGAGTTCGACGATCCGCTTGAGGGTTTCCGGCTGCATGCGCTTCACGCCGGGCAGGACGAGGGTGCAAAACGTGTTGTCGCCGAGAACGATCTTACCGTCTCTAACGGTGGCTCTGGCGAGCATGCTGTCCGAGGCGTAATCGAAGGTGATGCCGCTTTTCCAAAGCTCCATGGACGTTTGATAGAACGTGGTGGGCCACAGCCATTTGTCCTGGTTGTGGACGGTGAAGAGCGGGAGCTTCGTCGGCGTCGTTGTGCCAGAGGTCGTGGATCGGATAGTAAAGCAGGACGTCCGAAGAGATTTTACCTTCCTGGAGAATGGACTGGCAGCGCTGGAGGTAGCCGGTGAAGGCGGATAGATCGCGCCACAGGCCGCCGTTCGGACCCATGTGGGTGGAGGCGTAGAAGAGCCAGCCGGGCCATTTCGCGTCGTCCGGCGAATAAGGAATGCCGTGGAAGAAGACGTGGTTCACGCCACCGAGGAAGACGAAATCGGCGGCTTCCTTGAGTTTTTCCGGACTGACTTGGAAGTGCTCGTCGAGCCAGGTGAAGGTCTCCGCGCTGACGAGTTTGTCGCCCTTGGAATGCGCGGCGGACGCGGCGATGCGCAACATCGGGATCTGGTTTTCATCGACGTGGCGGAAGATCTCCGTTTCCGGGATCTCGGAGACGGCGTAGTGGTCCAACAGATTTCCCGGCGAGCCGTGGGCCTGGTTGCGGGTGATGCCGCCGCGGGCCTTGGTCCAGTCGTGCCAGCATTTCAGATAGCCGAGGTGCAGCTCGCTGAGTGTCTCGCGATAGTCGGCGCGGACGCGTGAGACGGTGTCGGCCTCGCCGATGCCGGCGAAGGCGGGAAGCTGGTCGCGCAGGTCGTAGCCGCGGTTTGTTAGGAAATGATCCAACAAGCCGGACGTCCACTCGGCAGCGTAGTATTCGAACGAGTCGTGGAACTGCGCGCGCGGCATCGGCGCGGCGAATTTCTCGAACGCCGCGTCGAATCTGGCGAGGTAGCGCGTCATGGCATCGGCGGAAAACGGATCGAGCACGCTGCCCTCGCCACCGGGCGCGGCACGCTTGACCTTCTGGATCGGTGACTGGGAGGCCAGGCCGATGATGTTCCATTTTCCGACAGGCGGGAGCCAGTCGAGATTGCCGTCCTTGACCTGCTGGGTCAGCTCGACGGGCGGTCCGGATTCCGGGAACGCACGCAGGCACTGGATTTTTCCCTTGGGCATTTTGAGGCTGACCCGGGTGCCGCCGGTGACATCGTGGCGGATCATTTCCAGCCCGGCGGAAGCGATGTCCGGAGTGACTTGCGGGCCGCCGAACGGCCAGCCGGTGCCGGTCGTCATGTCCACGCCGAGGCCGAGGCGCTTGGCCTCGGTGGTGGTGTGGCCGAGCATTTCCATCCATTTCGGCGAGAGGAAATCCAGCGAACGGTCCTCGGCGCCGACCGGGCCGTAGATCGGGCAGATCTCGACGCCGCCGAGGCCGGTGTTGGCGAAATCCTCGAGCTGGCGGGTGAGATTCGGCTTGTCCACCGCGCTGCCCAGCCACCACCAGCGAGTCCACGGCTTGCTGGTGGCCGTCACGGCGGGCCAGCCGGACGCGTCCGCCGGGAAGTCGCCCGCCATCAGCGGCAATCCGGCGGTGAGCAGCAGGGCGGAACAAAATCGGGACAATTTCATAAATTGAGTTTTATGAAATAACGGGACCTTGCACGGTAATTCAAACAACCCGGATGGGTTAATCCAAACCGTCGAATTCCCAACGTATCGTTCGCCAACCAATCAAATTCCGATGACACGCAATGCCTTCAAAATGAAACTCAAGCCCGGCTTCGAAGCGGAATACCGCAAACGCCACGACGAAATCTGGCCGGAACTTTCCCGCGCGCTAACCGACGCGGGCGTCTCCGATTACTCGATCTTCCTCGACGCGGAAACGCTGACGCTCTTCGCCGTGCAAAAACTCGCGGACGGCCACACGGCGGACCTGCTGCCATCCACGCCGATCGTCCGGAAATGGTGGGACTTCATGGCGGACATCATGGAGGTGAATCCGGACAACTCGCCGGTCTGCGCCCCGCTGACCGAAGTCTTCCACGCGTCCTAACCATGAAACGAATCCCAATCCTCCTCGCCGCGTTGTGTTTGCAGGCCTTCGCCGCCGAAAAAATGAACGTGTTGCTCATCATCTCCGATGACATGCGCAACGAGCTCGGCTGTTACGCGAGCCAGCTGGCGAAGACGCCCAACCTCGACAAACTCGCCACCACCGGCATCAAGTTCGACCGCGCGTATTGCCAGTATCCGCTTTGCGGCCCGTCGCGCTCGTCGATGCTAACCGGCCGTTATCCGGCGACGGTCGGCGTGCTTGGCAACCGCACCTGGTTCGGCGACGCGCACCCGGAAATCGTCAGCCTGCCGAAGTATTTCAAAAACAACGGCTACACCTCCATCCGCGTCGGCAAGATTTTCCACGGCGGCATCGATGACACCGAGGCGTGGAGCATCGACGGGCAGGTCCGCACGCTCGCCGGCGTCCCCAAGGACCAGCCCGTGAAGATTCACCGCAAAAAAGCCCCGGTCGATCCGGATGAAGTCGTGGAAGTCGCACCGGCGGTTCGCGACCGGAAATCCGACCAGTGGATCGTGCTCAAGGGAAAAGGCGAGGACCACGGCGACTACCGCGCGGCGGACCGGGCGATCAACCACCTCCGGGAGTACAAGGACCAGCAATTCTTCATCGGCTGCGGCTTCTACAAACCGCACACGCCGTTAGAAGCACCGCAGTCGTTTTATGATCTGTGGGATGTCTCGAAAATCCCGCTGCCGGTCGATTTCGCGCCGCGGCCGACGGTGCCGGAGGGATTTCCCGCCGGCTCCATCCGCCCGAAAAACGCGGATCTTTTCATCAACCGCGACGCTTCGGAGGACGAGGCGCGGCAGATGATCCGCGCCTATCTTGCGTCGGCCGCGTTCATGGATTGGAACGTCGGCCGGGTGCTGGCGGAGCTCGACACGCTCGGCCTGCGGGAGAAGACCATCGTCGTCTTCTGGGGCGATCATGGCTATCAGCTCGGGGAAAAAGGTAAATGGTCGAAGGCCGGATCGCTCTGGGAACAAGGCGCGCGCACGCCGTTTTTCATCTGTGATCCGCGCGAACAGACCGCCGGAAAAACCTGCGCCCGCGTGGTGCAGATGATCGATCTCTATCCGACACTCGTCGAACTCTGCGGCCTCGAGCAACCGAAAGGCCTCGAGGGCCGCAGCCTCGCGCCGCTGCTCAAGGACCCGGCGCTCGCATGGGACCATCCCGCCTACACCGTGTGGAGCGAGGACGGGAAACATTTCACCGGCGTCATGGTGCGCACCGAGCAATGGCGCTACGGCGAGTTCTTCGGCCGCGGTCCCGGCGCGATGCTGCTCGATCCGGCGAAAGACCCTAACGAATTAAACAATCTCGCGGACGACCCGAAATACGCCGACGTGGTGGCGAAACTCAGCCCGCTCGTGAAGGAATACGCAAAAGGCCACCTCCCGCCACTGACCGAAGTGAAATGAAACTCATCCTCTCCCATCCCATGCTTGCTAGAATAATCCTGCCCACCCTCCTCAGCATCTCACTGGCCTGCGCCGCCGGCACAAAACGTTTCGTCATCTCCGAATTCGGCGCGGTGGCCGATGGAAAAACGATCAACACCGTTTCCATCCAGAAAGCCATCGACCAAGCCGCCGCCGCGGGGGGTGGCATTGTGGACATCCCCGCCGGCACCTGGCGCAGCGGCTCGATTTTTCTGAAAAAAGACGTCGAGCTCCAGCTCGCCGAGAACGCCGTCCTGCTAGGCTCGACCAACATCGAGGACTATCCGAAACGCGACACCCGCATCGAGGGCCACTTCGAGCCGTGGCGCATGGCGCTCGTCAACGCGCAGGAACTCGAGGGCGTGCGCATCGGCGGCAAGGGCGTGCTGGATGGCAACGGCATCACGTTCTGGGCGCAGTTCTGGCAGCGCCGCCGGGAGAACCCGAAGTGCACCAACCTCGAAGTCGAGCGTCCGCGGCTGATGTTCATCGACCGTTGCAAGGACGTGCGCGTCGAGGGGATTTCCCTGCGTTATTCCGGTTTCTGGAACCTCCATCTCTATCGGTGCAGCGACGTGCTCGTCGACGGACTGACCATCACCGCGCCGACCCGCCACACCAAGCACCGGCACTACATCTCCGATTCCATCCTCAAGGGCATGAAGGACGAGGCGTCCGTGAAAAACGCCCCGCTCAAGGACAACATCCTCGGCCCGAGCACCGACGGCATCGACATCGACAGCTCGCAGCGCGTCACCGTGCGGAACTGTTATATTTCGGTGAATGACGACAACATCGCCCTCAAAGGCAGCAAGGGCCCGCTCGCCGACCAGGACAAGGACAGCCCGCCGGTGGAGGACATCCTCGTCGAGAACTGCGAGTTCGGCGACGGAAACGGCATGATCACCTGCGGTAGCGAGGCCACACTCATCCGCAACGTGACGGTGAAAAACTGCCGCATCACCGGCGACGCCACCCTGCTCACGCTCAAGCTGCGTCCCGACACGCCGCAGCATTATGAAAACATCCTCATCGACGGCATCACGCTGGAAGGCGGCATGGGCCGCGTGCTCAACGTCGCGCCCTGGAAGCAGTTTTTCGATCTCAAGGGCCACGCCCCGCCGACGCGGACGGTGAACAACATCACCCTGCGCAACGTGAAGGGTGAATTCCACACCCTCGGCTCGCTCGGCGGAAATCCCGGCGACACGCTGCGCGACATCACGCTGGAAAACTTCGACCTCAAACTAGCCGATCCGGTGTTCGAACCCCGCGAGGTGCAAAACCTGGTGATGAAAAACGTGCGCATCAACGGCGAGCTGCGCAAATAGGGTGTCGTAGCTCCTTATGGCTTCACCAGATCATTCAGCGCTTCCTCGAAGGTCGGAAACCGGAACTTGAATCCATCCACCTCCAGCGCGGCGGGCAGCGCGCGCTGGCTTCCTAGCAGGGCGCTGCTGAAGTCGCCTAGCAGCAGCTTGAGCGCGAAGGCGGGGGAGGGGAGGATCGCCGGGCGGTGGAGGGCGCGGGCCAGCTTGCGGGTGAAGTCGCGGTTGCGTTCCGGGTGCGGGGCACAGCCGTTGACCGGTCCGCTGAGGGTTTCCGAGACGACGGCATGGACGATGGCTGCGCGGAGATCGGCGACGTGGATCCAAGGCATCCATTGCGTGCCGGGTCCGAGTCTGCCACCGATGCCGAGTTTGAAAATCGTGAGCAGTCTCTGAAAAGCGCGGCCGTCTTTGCCGAGCACCACGCCGGTGCGCAGGCGGACCACCCGCACGCCGAGCGATTCGGCATCCATCGCGGCATTTTCCCAGTCGTTGCACAAATCCGCCAGATATCCCTGTCCCCGGCGGGCGGAATCCACGAGGATTTCATCGCCGCGGTCGCCGTAGATTCCGACGGCGGAGCCATTGACGAGCACGGCGGGCCGTGAGGCGGCTGGCAGCTTGGCGATGGCGGCGACGATATTGTTGGTCACGCCTACCCGGCTTTCGCGAAACAATCGCCGCGTCCGTTCGTTCCAGCGCTGGTCAATGGGCTCGCCTGCCAGGTTGATGACGGCGTGGTGGCCGGCGAAGTCGAACCCGTCGGGCGATTGCCAGCGGTCGACACCGGGCACCTTTCCGCTTCCGGAGCGGCTGATGCCAGTGGTAGCGAAGCCCTTTTCCGCCAGTAAAGCTGGCAGCTCGCGTCCGAGAAACCCGGTGACTCCCACAATCGCAACACGCTGGTCCTCCCTCATGATTGAGTTTAACCCGGATTTTCACGGGACAAAACGGAATTTATCCGGAGCACCGGGAGGCTTTCGCCCTTTACTTCACGAGTCCGTGGTTTTCTTATCACGGCGATGTTGAAACTTGGTGCATGGATCATCTCCCCGTTGCTGCTGTTGCCGCTGCGTGGCCAGGAGGTCCTGCCCGATGACACCGCCGTGCCGCCGCCGGTGGACACCATCACGCCGGTGCCCGCGCTGGAGTTTTCCACCGGATTTCCCGGCATCGCCCCCATGGCGACGCCCAAGAACCTGAATATCGACAACTACGGCGGCGGCACGATCGAAGGCGTCAAGGATGTGGGCGTGCGCTACAAGGGGCCGGGCATCAAGATCACCGGCGACAACGGGATGGAAGCCTTCGCCGACAGCGCGGTGGTGGATTTCAAGGCGGAGACGCGTGACTCTCGAAGGAAACGTCAGCATCTATCAGGGAAACATCCTCCAGCGCGGCGAGCGGGCGGTGTATTTCTACGAGAAGAAAACCTTCGACGCGAGCGGACTGCGGGCGTCGCTCGACCCGATCCTGCTGGAAGCCGACAGGTTCAGAGACGAGAATGCGCGACGGGAAGATGGTCTTCGTCGGCGACAATGCCGGCATCACCACGGATGATTCGGAAGAACCCGGATTCTGGTTGCGGGCGAAGAAAACGACGGTTTTCCCGGGTGACAAGATCGTTTTCAACGACTTGCGCGTCTATGCCGGTGACACTCCGGTTTTCTGGCTTCCCTACCTGAGCCAGCCGTTGGACAGCGAGCTCGGCTACCATTTCCTGCCCGGCGCGCGCTCCAGTTGGGGTCCCTTCCTGCTCAATACCTACGGCGTGATGCTTGGAGGAAAATACGATCCGGAAACCGGCGAAAAAGAGGACGCCTGGTTGCTTTCCCGCTGGCATTTCGACCTGCGGGCGGAACGCGGCGTCGGGCTGGGTGTCGATTTCGTGGACACGCGGACCAGTAGCCTGAATGAGGCGTCCGGCCTGAGTTTTTACTACCTGTATGACCTCGCGCCCGACACCAGCACCACCGGCGTGCCGCGCGGAGATGTGGATCCGGACCGCTACAAGGTCGAACTCAAGCACCGCCTGGAGCTGGATTTCCCGGATGACGCGGAAATGGCGGCTCGATTCGAACTTCACGCTGCTCAGCGACCCGTATTACCTGGAGGATTTCGACGTCGCCAACTTCCGGACCGACCCCGCGCCGGACAACACGCTCGGACTCTCCCGGCAGGATGATTACTCGCTGCTTTCCATCTACGGTCGGTTCCGAATCAACGACTTCTATCGGACGGACACTCGCTCGCCGCAGGTCTTCTTCGACCAGGTGCGCAAACCGTTGTTCGACTCACCGGTCCTGCACGAGGGGAACGTCTCATTCGGCGTGATCGGCGAACAGGCCGCGGACCTCGCCGAAGGCACCATCATCAATCCGTTGATGAAACTGACATCCGGCGATGCCACGGCGCAGTCGCTGCTCAACCGCTTGGACGGCTATGAACGGCAGTTGGCGGAGAAACTCGTCTCGCTTGCCGCTCGGCGATCCGCGGCGGGACGAAATCCGCACCCAGCTGCTGGATTCGAGTTACGCGCGTTTCAATATCTATCAGGAGCTGACGATGCCGATGACGTTCGGCGAGTTTTTCCATGTCACCCCGGTGGCGGGCGTGGGATACACCCGCTATGACGCGGCAAACTGGGACGATCGCCAACACGGACCGCACCTACCTGCATGCGGGTGTCGAGGGTTCCACGAAGTTCTCCAAGGATTTCGACGGCACCCGGAGTAGCCGCTGGGGTCTGGATGGACTTGAGACACATCGTGCAGCCCTATGCGGCCTGGTCGATCGTTTCCACCGACAACATCAGCCTCAACGATCCCCGGGTCGACCGCCTCTCGCCGACGACCCGCCCGCGGCCGCTGGATCCGGTCCGGTTCAACGCGATCGACGAGCTGCAGAGCTGGAATGTGGTGCGTCTGGGAACGCGCAACCGCCTGCTGACGCGGCGGGACAAGGGGGCGTTCGAATGGCTGTTCATGGACACTTACATCGACGGATTCATCGAGGATCCCGAGGAACAAAGGGACTTGTCGAACCTCTACAACGAGATCCGCTGGCAGCCGCTTCCGTGGCTTTCCGCCGGTCTGGAAACCCAGTTCCCGCTCGATCAACTCCGGTTCGGGCTTCAACGAATACAACACGAGCCTGAGTTTCATGCCCATCGCCGAATTTCGAGTTCACGGTCAGCTACCTGGTCTTGAACGGCAATCCGGTGCTGGATGATTCCAACCAGTTGTATTTCCAGTCCTACCTGCGGCTGAACGAACACTGGGGCTTCGGCATGCTGGACATCATCGAGCTCGACGACGGAACCTTGCAGCAGCAGCAATACACCCTGCACCGGGATTTCGGAAACTGGGTCGCGGGCTTGGGCGCTCACCATGGTGGACAACCGCCTGCAAACGGAATACGGCGTGGTTTTCAGCCTGACCTTGAAGGATTTTCCCGGCGGTCACCTTGCCTTTCGAGATTAGTGCGGAATAGTGGCCGCGACATGACGATTTCCACCGAAAAACTGCTCGCCTCCCTGCGCTGGCGCTACGCCACCAAAAAGTTCGACCCCACCCGCAAGATCCCCGCGGCGACCTGGGATGCCATCGAGGAATCGCTGGTGCTCACGCCGTCCTCATTCGGACTCCAGCCGTGGAAATTCCTCGTCATCCAGGATCCCGGCGTGCGCGCGAATCTGGCACTGGAATCGTGGAACCAGCCCCAGGTCACCGAAGCGTCCCACTATCTCGTCCTAACCGCCCGCACCGATCTCAACGCCGCCGACATCGACGCTTGGACAGCCAGGATGTCCGAGGTGCAAGGCATTCCGCCCGGAAACCGTGGCCATGCTCAAGGGCATGATCGAAGGATTCGCCCAGGCGATGAGCCACGAGGCGCGGCACGCCTGGAACGTCCGCCAGGCCTACATCGTGCTCGGCCAGCTGATGACCTCCGCGGCGCTGCTTGGCATCGACGCCTGCCCGATGGAAGGCATCAGCGCGGCGGGATACGACCACCTGCTCGGTCTCGAAGGGATCCGGATATGCCACCGTCGTGGCCTGCGCCCTCGGCTACCGCGCGGCGGATGACAAGTATGCGCGAAATGCCCAAGGCCCGCTTCGACCGGTCACACGTCATCAGCCACATCTAGCAGCTACTTCTGCGGTGGCGGCTTGATGCCGAGGATTTTCCAAACATCCTGCATCAGCCGCATCGCGATTTTTCCTGAAACCTCCAGCATCCTTGCGCTTGCCCTTGATGCCGATATTGATCGAAGGCACCTTGCCGCCCGTCGGTGAGTCGGCCTCGCCGACCTCCACGAACATCCGCTGCGCGACCTCGTTGGCGGCTGCTTCGTCGGTGGGTAATCCAAGAACTTTGGGAAGCCCCAGATCCTTGCTCACCTGGAGCAGGACTTCGGGTTTCATCAGGCTTTTCTTGAGCTCCGTCGCGATTTCCTTCCGCTTTTCCGCCGGCAGCTCGGGATTGATCGGCAGCGGCACCCAGATCGGCTGCGGGCGGTTCGCTTGTAGCTCTTGTAGGCAAATCCACCACCGCCGAGCACCAACAGCATCACCACCACGCCGAATACGATCCATCGTTGCATCGCAAGCGCTTATACGTCATTCACCCGCCCATCCAAGCCAGAACTTCATGGAATATCCCGCCACCGCCGCCACTGTCGAGACTCTGCCTAACGGCCTCACCCTGATTCTCGATCCGGACCCGACCGCTCCGGTCGTCAGCGCGCAGATCTGGGTGGCCACCGGCAGCATGCACGAGGACCAGCACCTCGGCGCCGGCATCTCCCATTTCCTCGAGCACATGGTCTTCAAGGGCACCCGCGACTACGACGCGGACACCCTCGCCGACGCCGTGCAGGCGGCGGGCGGCCATTGGAACGCCTACACCAGTTTCGACCGCACCGTCTATTACATCGACGGGCCGTCCGCCTCGCTGCCGGTTTTCCTCAAGACCCTGACCGGGCTGGTATTCTATCCGACACTGCCGGAGTCCGAGTTCGAGAAGGAAAAGGACGTCATCCGCCGGGAAATCGACATGGGCCTCGACGATCCGGACAACGTCGCCTCGCGGCTGTTTTTCTCCACCGTCTTCACCCTCGATCCGCGCCGCCATCCGGTCATCGGGCACCGGCATCTGTTTGATGCGATCCGTTACGAGGATCTGATCGGCTATCACCGCGCCCGCTACACGCCGGACCGCTGTTTCGCGGTGATTTCCGGCGATTTCAATCCGGACGAAGCGCGGAAACTGGCCACTGAGCTCACCGCCGACTGCCTCACCGGCGGCGGGCGCGAGCCACTGGTCGCCATCGATCCACCGCAGATCGGCCCGCGGCGGGCGCGCGAAACCTTCGCCGTGCCGACCAGCCGAATTTCCATCGCCTGGAAATCCCCGGCGCTCGATCACCCGGACGCGCCCGCGTTCGACGTGCTCGCCGGCATCCTCGGCCGTGGCCGTGCTTCACGCCTTCACCGCAGCCTTGCGCGAGGAAAAGGAACTCGCGCTGGAAATCTCCGCGTTCTCGTGGACCGGACCGGGGCGCGAGGGCATTGCTAGCCGTCTCCGCCGATGCCGAGCCGGCGAAGCGCGACGCGTTGATCGACGCGATTCTGTTGGAAGTCGCCGCCGTTGCGGCAGCGAATTGGACGACGATCTCGCCAAGGCGAAACGCCAGATCGCCGCCAGCCAGTTCCGCAGCCTGACCACCGCGTCGGGCCGCGCCGCCGATCTCGCGTCGAACTGGCACGAGGCCCGCGACCTCGATTTCACCCGCCGCTATCTGGCCGCGATCCAGGCCGTCACCGCCGCCGACATCCGCCGCGCCGCCGCCACGCTGACCGACGAGCGGCTCAGCCTGACGATTCTCGATCCGCTGGAGGCCGCCGGCTCCGGCCCGCATCGCCAAGGCCGCCCGCGCCCGGCGAGGACATCCAGGTCCACACGCTGCCGAACGGACTTCAGCTCGCGCTCATCCCGGACCACCGGGTGCCGCTCGTCCACCTCCAGGCCGCCGTCCGCGGCGGACTGCCTTCCGAGACGCCGGAAACCAACGGGCTCAACCAACTTCTAGCCTCCACGCTGTCGAAAGGCACGCTCACCCGCAGCGCCAAGGAAATCGCGGTGACGCTGGAGTCGCTCGGTGCCTCTATCAGCGCGAACACCGGCAACAACGCGCTCCTCATCCAGGCACGGCGGACTCGCGCCGGATTTCGCGACCATCGCCGACGTTTTCGCGGAGGTCATCCTTTCGCCGTCACTTCCCGCCGACTGCGATCGGCCGGGAAAAAGCCAGCCAGCTCGCCTCGCTTGAGGAAGCGTTGCAGGATCCGCTGCACACCGGATTCCGCGCCCTGCGGCACGCCGTTTTCAGCGGCGCCGGCTACGGACTCGACGCGCTCGGCTCGATCGACAGCCTCCCGCGCTGGACCGCCTTGAACTGAGCGCCCACCACGTCGCGCCATTTCGACGCGTCTAACATCACGCTCGCCATCGCCGGTGATTTCGATCCGACGACGACACTGGAACTCCTCACCGCGAAGTTTGCCGATCTTCCCGCGCGGCCATGCCTGGTCCGCGCCGGCCAGCGAGCTTGCCGCTGGCTTCGACCTCACCCACCACCTGCCGAAGAAGCAGGCCGTGCTCACCATCGGCTTCCCCGGCACCACCGTCAGCGGCGCGGACCGTCATGCGCTGGCGATGATCCAGGAATACGCCTCCGACATGGCCGGACCCTTGTTCACCCGCATCCGCGAGGAACTCGGTCTCGCCTATCAGGTAGGAGCCACCCAGTTCCTCGGTTACGACGCCGGGCTGTTCACCTTCTACGTCGCCACCTCGCCCGAGCAGGTCGATCTGGCGCGGTCCGAGTTGCTCGCGGAAATCGGAAAAATCGCCGCCGCCGGGATCCCGGAGGAGGCGTTCGACCGCGTCCGCTCCACGGTCCTCAGCGGCCTCGCCATCCAGCAGCAATCGCCGTCGTCCATCGCCCGCCACGTCGCCCTCGATCTCCTCTTCGGCCATCCCGCGGACGAGCACCGCCGCCTGGCCGCCGCTTACCAGGCACTGACGCCGAAGAAGGTGCGGGACGTCGGCCGCCCGGATTTTCTCCGTCACGCCGACCGTGGTCACCGTGCTGCCGGCCACCGAGGCGGATGCGTTCGCGATCGACTGAGTAAGCTTGGCACTTGGCAGGGGTCAGATGTGTGGCAGACTGGTCGCATGGAAGACGACGACACGATCCAGCTTGGAAAAGCCCTGGCTTTCAGCGATTTCGGAAATCCAAGTGAAGTCCTCCGCTTCGAAGGGGAGTGCTTGATTTCGGATTCGCCCGATCCCGGCGAGGTGCTGGTGCGCATCTTGGCCGCGCCGATCAATCCGGCGGATCTCAATACCATCGAGGGAACTTACGGGGTGAAGCCGCCGCTCCCGGCCACCCCGGGCATTGAAGGCTGCGGGGTGGTGGAAGCCAGCAATTCCGCGGATTTCGAGCCCGGAGACCACGTGATTTTCCTCCGCCGCGCATCGACCTGGGCGTCCCACACGACCGTGCCCGGTGACACACTTTTCAAGCTTTCGCCCGGGATCGATCCGCTGCAAGCCGCGATGCTCAAGGTGAATCCAGCGACCGCATGGCGGCTGCTCCATGGCTTCGGCATGCTGGAAGACGGCTCGTGGATCGTGCAAAACGTCGGCAACTCGGCAGTCGGCCGTTGCGTGATCCAACTCGCCCGGGATCTCGGCATCCGCACGGTTTCGTTTGTCCGCCGGGCCGAGCTGGTTGATGAGCTCCGCGCTCTCGGCGCGGACCACGTTTTCCTCGACGACGACGACGGTCTCTCCTCCGCCCGCGAGGTGCTCGGCGGGGCGAATGCCGAACTCGCCTTCAACGCCGTCGGCGGCGACAGCGCATTGCGAGTGATGAAACTGCTGCGCGAGGGCGGCATCCACATCACCTACGGCGCGATGGGCCGCAAGCCGGTGACCGTTCCCAACGGACTGCTCATTTTCCGCGACATCCAGGTGCGCGGTCTGTGGGTGAGCCGCTGGATCGAAAACGCGCCAACGGCGGAAGTGCATGGAGTTTACGAAGATCTGGCGGCAAGAGTCGCCGCCGGGAAACTCGTGCAGCCGGTGGACTCCACCTATCCGCTTGAGAAAGCCGGCGAAGCGCTGGCCCGCTTGGAAGCATCAGACCGCTTGGGCAAGGTGCTTTTCGTCCCCTGACCGGAGTTTCACGCACGCCGCGGGGTCCGGCTAGTCGCTTCAATTTCGCAGGTCCCTGCATCCACTCACTGACCTTCCACGGCCGGGTAGCGGAAATGCCGCTGGATGCTGTAGTCGAAAAGGATGTTTTCCCACTTCACGCCCGCGCCCATGTTGTGGACGACCCATGGCTCATTGGCACGGTCACCGGGGCCCGGGACAACGATGCCGACGTGTTTTTCGGCATTGCCAAGCTCCCAGATGACGAGATCGCCGGGGCGGTAGTCGGAGGCATTGCGCGATGCGGTGAGTGTTTGCCCTTTGTGCTCGAAGAAACGCTGGAGATTGGCGACGCGGCGATGGTCGATGTTCGTGTCGGGAGCAGACGCGCCCCACAGACCTGGATAGCCGCGGAAGTTCGCGGACATGTCTTCGTGCACCAACACCTGCAGGTCCATTCCCAAAGAACGGTAACAACGCACCACCACGTCGGCGGCGACACCCTTGTTGGCGGGCAGGTCGCCATTGGGATAGGCGATTTTGTAGTAGGAAGGATCGTAGCCGACCGTTTCGCCGGAGTGGGCGAGAGCGGCGGCGGCCAGGCCACTGCCAAAATCACCGGAGCTCTTCAGCGAGGAAATCAAGACATCCGCGTTTTCCGCAGAGGTCACCACCTGGGTGGCTTTGAGGAATGGAACCAGCGGGCGGCCGAACCAGAACCCGATTCCCAAGGCGATTGCGATGATCACCCAGCCGCCGAAAAAGTTGCGCCGCTTCGGCTTTTGCGGGCGCGGGCCAATGTACTCAATGGTGTTGTAAAATCCAGAACGCGGGCGAGGCATGGGCTAATTTGTTAATAGGATTAAAGCAAAGTCGCGGCCAGAGCGCCACCAAATTTCCAAGTTTTTCGCTATTTCCACGGAAAGAAGACCCACATCCGCACTCGACACAAAATCCCGCCACCCTCCAAGCTTCACGGCATGACGGTATTTACGAGTCCCCGGCCACTGGTCTGGGGCGAGCTGGATGTTCCACTTTTCGGCCTACAGAACGATTTGGCCGGCGTGTCGCTCGATGTCCCGGCCGCGTTTTCCATCATCGCCGACCCGCGGCATCTGTGGTTCATCGCGAACCACCGGAAACCGGCGCTGATCCACCCCCAGGCCCGCCCCGGCGCATTTCAAGCGGAGCTCTGGCGGTATGACGTCGCCGAGTTGTTTCTCGCCGACCCGGTCAGCGGGCGGTATTTCGAGTTCAATCTCGCTCCCAACGGTGCCTGGTGGTCGTGCGAATTCACCGCTCCGCGAGTCCGGGCGGAGGAGGTGGAAATCGCGATGCCCGAGGTGGCGACCTTTTCGGAAATGGCACCGGACGGTTCGTGGGTGGCCGCCATGGCGATTCCGCTCGATCTGTTAAAAGCGCGGTTGGATTTCGGGTCCGGCACCCGGCTCAACGTGGCCATGATCCTGGAATCTCCCCAACAGAAGTTTCTGAGCGCGGTGAATCTGGGAGAGGGCGGGCCTGATTTCCATCAGCCGGGGAAATTTTCGCAAGCGCTTTTCTCGCCTTTGCCGTGAGGAAATCATTTTGCTCCGCCACGTGATCGCTGCTTGGCCTGCCAGCAAACCCGTGCTAGACAACCCCGATGGTTAGGCGTTTCCAGATCGAGGACATGATGACGCAGGACGCGTCCGGAGTGGTTTTCCGCGCCCTCGATTCGGAAACAGGCCTGCCGGTCGCGGTGCGCAGGTTTTTCCCGTTCGGAGTGAACGGCGGCGGGCTGAGCGAAGACGAACAGGCGGATTATAACATCGCCGTGGAGCGCTTGTCCGGCATCAGCCACCCCGCGATGCGGTCGATCATCACCGGCGGATGCGACCCGGTCGATGGCATGCCCTTCATCGCCACCGAGTGGATCGAGGGCGTGGCGCTTCAGACTTTCCTCGAGCGGGGACCGCTCACCCCGGCGGAAGCCACCCATCTGCTCACGCTGGCCATGGAAGTGTGCGAACAAATCTCACAAGTACTCGGTGAGGAAGCCATGTGGGTCGAAACGGACGTCCACACGATCATCGTCGGCGCGGAAGGTGAGGCGCGGGGCATCACCTTCTGGATTTCTCCTCTCAAGTGGTTAGGTAAAAACGACGGCCAGCGCGGCCTGGCAGCCCTTGTTAGCCTGACCGAGGATATCATGGGCTGGAGGGGAAAAATGATTCTCGATCACGAAGGCGAAGGACTCGGCAGCTGGCTGAAATGGCTGCGAGAAGCCCCGAGACGGACCACTCTTCACCAAGCCCGGGAAAAACTCGCGGCGGTGGCCGGCGCCGCCGCAGCCGCGCCGGTGAGACGCCCGCTGCGTTCGCCCGCCCGCTCCGCCGTCCCGGTGCGGAAAAAACGCAAGTCCAGCATACCGTTTGTCATCGGCGGCATCCTGTCCCTGGCAACCCTCGCATTCGGCGGCTGGGGCTTGATCCATTGGAACAACGCCCGCCTTAAAACCATCGCCGATTCAATCACCGTGGAGGAGGAGCCGTTGAAGAAGCCTTCCATTCCCAAAAAAAACCCGGTTCGCAAGGCTGCCGTCGCCGAGGAATCCGCCAGCACTCGCCCACCTGATGAGGAACCCCGCGCGAAGACCCCGGACAGGACTCCGGAGCAGATCCGCCTGGAGGCGATTGAATTCAGCATGTCCGCCCGGAAGGCGGATCAAGCAAAGGCTGACAAGGTGGCCGAGATCGCGAAGCGGAACGGAGTCCACCACATGGCAGACTCCGAGCTTCTGCTCGAACGGCTAGGCAGCGTGGTCACGCTGGAAGGCACCCTTGAAAAGGTCGAGCGGTCCAGCAAGGGAAAGGGAAAGACGATCTATCTGTTTTTTTCAGGCGGCAAGGCCCGCGGTGGAATTGAAGTCTCCAAGGCTACCGGAGACCTCGCGGAATCCGCACTTGCCGGACTCGTCGGTAAAAAACTGCGGATCGAAGGGACCGTGAGGGGAGATGGATTCGGCCGCGCGAAATATCCGGTGGTGATGCTCGAAAAACGAAGCGCGATCCAGGAAGCCCCATGACCGACCGAGCCACGTCCGCCGTTCCCGTTTTCGCCGTCGTCGGCCGGGTGAACATGGGGAAATCCGCCGTGATCGCCACGCTGTTGGAGATCGACGACAACGAGCTGGTCCGCGTGAGCCCCACGCCGGGAGAAACCACCCGCTGCCAGCCGCACCGGATCGTTTTCGGCGATCGCGAGTGCGTGCGATTCATCGATACTCCGGGATTTTCACGGCCGGTGGAAGCGATGCGCGCCATCCAACAGATCCACGGCGAGGGCACACCGGGTCTGGAAACCCTGCGCAGGTTCGTGGCGGAGGCGGGCGAGGAATTCGGCGATGAGAAACGCCTGCTAGAGCCGCTGCTCGCCGGGGCCGGCATCCTCTATGTCGTCGATCCCGCCAAGCCGCTGCGCGATGACTTTCTGGCAGAAATGGAAATCCTCCGCTGGACCGGCCGGCCGCGCCTCGCCCTGCTCAACCGGCGAGACGACACCACCGGACCGGACGAGGACTCCTGGAAAACCCGGCTCGGCGGTGCGTTCAACCTGGTCCGCACTTTCGACGCGCATCATGCCCGCTACGGCGAGCGGTTGCGGCTGCTCAAGGCGCTGCTGGAAATCGAGGAAACCCATCGCGGGCGGCTCGAGGAGACCATCCGGCTGGTCGAGGACGAGTGGCGCGACCGGCGCGAAGAAGCGGCGGAAGCGGCACTCAGCTTCCTCGAATCTACGCTCAGCCTGCGGGTCAGCGCCACGCTCGAAGAACGCGATCTCACGCTGCCCTCGCGCCGCGAGAAAAAGAGCGAACTGCTTTCCAGGCAGTATTTCACCGAGCTCGCCGAACTCGAACGCACTTGTTTCAAGAACCTGCTCAAAATCTATCGACACCACCTGCTCAAGGCGGACACCCGGCCGGAAGCATTCAGGGGAATCGATCTCGAAAGCGGCGAGACCTGGACCAAATGGGGCCTCGCCCGCGGCCAGCTCGCCGCCGTCTCGGCGATCGTCGGTGGCTCCGCCGGCCTTGCGGTGGACGCCGCGACCGGCGGGCTTTCCCACGGCGCGGGAACCGTGTTAGGCGCGCTCGGTGGCGGCATCGTCGCCTGGTTCAAGGGCGGCAGCCTGCCGGACCTGCGGATCTCGCTAACCGGCGGCATGAAGCTCGGCACCGGCGAGGGGAAATCCCTGACCATGGGCCCGCCCCGCAATCCGAATTTCCCGTGGATCCTGCTGGACGGCGTGCTCTCGCGCTACCGCCAGATGCTGGCCCGCGCCCATGGACGGCGGGATGAGGAAATCCTCGACGGCGGCGATGTCGGACTGACCCGGGGATTTCCGGCGGAGCGGAGGGCGGTGCTGGCGAAGTGGTTCAACAGTTGTTTGAAAGGTTCGCCTAACCGGGCGCTGGAGCCCGAGGTGTTCGCCGCGCTGGTGGATTCTCTGGAAGAAGCGGGCCGGTGAATCGCCGCATAAAGTGAGTCCTCACTTCACCTTGGCCCACTCCTCGCGCAGCACGGGATCGAGAATCGCCTGCCATTTTGCGTAGCCCGCGGCATTCAGATGGAGGTGGTCGCCGACGAAATAGTCCGGAACCGGCTGGCCTTGGGCATCGGCAAGATAGCTGGTGGAGTCGAGAAAACGCAGCCAGTCCCTGTCGGCGGACCAGGCTTGTAACCGCTCGTTGAGCTCCTTCACCTGCGGAGTTTGGAGCGCACGTTTGGGCGCGATTTTCACCGAATTGAGAATCACCCGGGCCTTGGGAAACCGCTCGTGCGTCATGTTGAGAAACCGTGTGATGTCGTCGAGCGCTTCTTGGACGGTGAGTTTCCTGGCAACGTCATTGCCGCTGTAGGCGACAATGAGTTTCGGTTCGTGGCGGGCGACGATGGTGTCGAAATAGACGACGAGGTCATTCGAGACTGCGCCGCCGAAGCCGCGGTTGATGATGGGCAGGTCGGGGAAATCCTCCTTCAAAGTTTTCCAGAGGCGGATGCTGGAACTTCCGGTGAAAACAATGCCGCCCTTCTCCGGTTCCTGTTCGGCGAATGCGGCGATCTCCCCGGCGAAGCGCGCGGGATCCGGGCGGGGCGTGGGTTCCAGGGCGAGGGCGCTGGAGATCCCGAGCGAGAATATCAGCAGGCGGCGATGCAAATGGAAGGTCATCGGAAACGAGTTACGTGGATTTTCCGCCGAATGTTCATTTTTGAGTCATGTTATAAACTCCGTCCCATGTCTCAGGCGGTTGCTCGTCCAGGATGCCGCAGCGTTTGATGAAGACATCGGTCAGGGAATCGTTCAGGCCGTCCGCCGCCGCTTGCACGAAGAGTTGCCTCGCCTCGCCGAACCGTCCCTGCCGATAGCACGTCATGCCCTTTTCGAAATGATCCAGCCCGGGCGGCGCAGCCATATCTCGCGGCCCCAGCACGGTGAAGACTTCGACGGGCTTGTTCTTGCCCTTCACCCGGACGAGATCCACCGTCCGGCAGAGGAAATGCGAAGCCACCCGCCGCTGCACCGGCTCGCTGATCAGCAGGTCGAGTCCATAGTCCTTGGTCGCGCTTTCCAGCCGGGAGCCGAGATTCACGCTGTCGCCGATGGCGGTTAGCTCGGCGCGTTCGTGCGAGCCGATTTCGCCCACGACCGCCTCGCCCTGATGGATGCCGATGCCGATGGTTAACTCAGTTCTGTTATTTTCCCGCCAGCCCACGTTCAGCAAGGCGAGTTCGGCGCGCATCGCCATGGCGGCGTCCACCGCGTGAAAGGCATCCTCCGCCAGTTCCGCTTCTCTGGGATCATCGCGGAATCTTCCCCACACGGCCATCATGGCGTCGCCGATGAATTTATCCACGGCTCCTTTGCGCGCGAAGACGATGGACACCATGCGCTCGAAGTATTCGTTGAGCTGGGTGACCATTTCCTGGGCGGTCAACTGCTCGCTCATGCTGGTGTAGCCGCGGATGTCGGAAAACAACACCACGATGCAGCGGGCGGCGCCTTGCCGGATCGAGTAATAAGTTTCCGGGTGCTGGACGATCTGGTCGGCCACGTCGGGCGAGTGGAAGCGCATCACGGAGCGCTTGAGCGCGTGCTTCTGCCGCCGCTCTAGCAGGAAATCGTAGGTGAAGCCGCAGATGCCGATCATGCCGAAGGCGAGCGTGGGGGTGCTCGCATCGACCACGAGCGAGGCGTGGTTGAAGAGCGTCCACTGACCGGCCATGCCGAGCACCGCGACGCCGACGAGGATGAACATCGCCAGCACCGGCCGCCGGGAATACGAAATCAAAACCCATGCGAGCACCGCCGCCGCCGCAATCAGTAGCGGTGAGACCCATTGCGGCAGAGCGCGCAGCAACTGCCCGGCCTTCGCGGCGGCATAGACATGGGCGTGGATCCTCACACCGGCGATCTTGCCCACCGGCGTGGTGTGGAAATCCTGCTGCTGGAGGGCCACCGTGCCGAGAAAGACCGTCTTGCCAGCGAATCGTTTTCCCGAATCATAGTTGCTCTCCCAGATCGACGGGACGAAAATTTCATGCAGGGAAAACGGCTCGTAATTCGCCGAGTCGCCGAAGCGGACATAGTATGACTTGTCATCTTCCGGGATCCGGTCGCCGAGGCCCTGGGATCGTAAAGTCGAGGCGGTGAAGGAGTGCAGCGTCCGTTCCGGGAGAGCGGGATCCTGTGAATAGTGAAAACGGGTCTCACGGATCACCCCGTCGGTGTCCGGCCAGTAGGAGACAAGCCCGATCCGTTCGTCGGGCGGCCACTGCTGCTTGATGAGTTCGTTGAACGGCAGTTGCACGCTTTCATTCTGACCATTCTGAACCCCGCGCGAGATCACGTCCGCGGCGAGAATGACGTGCATCCGGTATTTTTCCAGACAGAGACGCAGGGCTTCGTCGCCCTCGGGATGGCTGCCGGAAGGGGCGGGGAACATCAGGTCGATCACCACGGTCCGCGCCCCGCCCGCCACTAACCGTTCGATCATGTGGGCGTAGACCTCGCGCGACCAGGGATAGACCTCGTCCATCAACTGGAGCGGACGCGAGCCAGCGATGTCTTCGGGAAACGCGGAGGAGTTCTCCAGATGGAGGCTCGCCTCGTCGATGCCTAACACCACCACGTCCGGGTCGGGCGCGGTCTTCGCTCCGAACGCATGGATGAAGTCATAGACTTTCCATTCAAGGAGTTGGAAAGGCCGCGCCATAGTGATGGCAATCGTGCGGTGTGCTGGAAGCGGTTCCTGATCTCCCGACAATGGCCGGGTCCAGTCGTCAAGGTGTCGCGCCACCATGACAATACTTCCGATCACCATCGCGATCAGGGCGAGCACCGCACCGCGACTGTCGCTGTTAGTTCCCCGGAACAGATGAACCCGCATGGACGCTAGTTGAAAGGATGCCCCACTTCCGTCAACCGTATTGTTGGGTCAGCGGCATAAGGAAAAGATGAAATTATTATCAGGAAATCTCATGCAATTTTTCGCTGGATGAAATGCAACATTCCCGGTAAGGCGATGCGTTCGTTATCAGAAAACCATCAGTCATGAGAAGTTTGTCCCCCCGCTGCTTCGTCCTATTCGCCTTGGCCTTCACGGCCAGTTCCGGACTGGCCCAAACCCTTGACCCCGCTCGTTTGGGTCTGGATCCCACCCGTCTCGGGGAAGGAATTCGTCCCCTTTCCATCCCTGGTTTGGTCATCGGGGATGACCCCGGTAACAATGCATTGGAAGATCAAAACGACTTCGCGCCGGCATCGCCCGGGGATGACGATATCGGACAGCAGTTGATCCTCAAGGATTCGGAACGGGAACGCTGGCTGAACGCGCAACTGAGCACCGCGATCTTCTGGACCGACAATCCCGCCAACCTCGCCAGTGGAGCGGAAGATGATGTCTTCTCCGCCACCCAACTGAGTGTGGGAGCGCAGCCTCGCCTGGCTGAACGGCTCTATCTCGATGCCTATATCAGCCAGCAGGTCTTCCGCTACGACGAGTTCGACATTCTCAACTATGAATACCTGCAAGCCAGCCTCGGAATGATTTATCTGGAACCCCGGCTCTGGGATTCCGTGCTCTTCGCCCAGGGGCAGTTCGGGCGGACCACCGCCAACGACTTCGATGAGGATGTGTTCAACAGTTTCTCCCTGCTCGCCGGCATCCAGAAAACCCTTGTCTTCGACCGCCGCAACAGTCTCTACCTGAACCTGATGGGAGACTGGGATGTCGCCGGCAACGTGGATGATTTCGAACACGCCGAATACATTGCGGATATTTCCTATCGATTCAAGATCATGCGGGATTTGATTTTCTCCGTTTCCTATCGGTTCACCTGGTTCGACTATTACAACTTGGACCGCTCCGACGCGCTGAATATCATCGGTGTCTATCTCAACTGGTCGCCTCGAAAATGGCTCAACGTCTATGCGGGCTGCACGTTCAATTTCAATGACTCGGATATCGACGTATTCGACTATGATGCCGCCAATCTCGGTGGCGGGGTGGGAGCCCAGCTCCGTTTCTAACTTAACCTCACAAGGATCGACCTTCATGAAAACCTCGATGCGACAGCTCGGACTCTACGTGATCGCCATCGGCTCCGCGACTGCCGCTCCACTGCGGGAGGGCGAGTTCACGCGGGTGATCAACGACGTGAAGATCCTGCCGGTGGAATCCAGCCCGCTCCCCGCAAGGACGGGAGACCGCATCACCGGCCGCACCGCCGTCTCCACCGGGGCGCAATCCCGGGCGGAACTCCGGTTCTCCGACAACACGCTCACCCGCCTGGGGGCGAATTCCGTATTCCGGATGGACCAGTCGACGCGCACCGTGGAGGTGGACAGGGGCGTGATCCTGCTGCAAGTGCCCAAGCAGATCGGCGGGGCCAAGGTGCGCACGGCGGCGGTGACCGCGGCGGTCACGGGGACTACCCTGATGCTGGAATTCACCCCGGATGGATTCGTGAAAATCATCGTCATCGAAGGAGAAGTGGACGTCTCGCTCAACGAGCGCCGCAACCAGTTCCGGACCTTGGTCGCCGGTGACATGTGGCTCAGCCGCGCGGATGACAAAAGAGGCCTGCCCATGCCGGTCCAGGTGGATTTGGAGCGATTGAAAAAGACCTCGAAACTGCTGAGCGACAAGGAATTCCCGCCGCTCGGCAATCAAAAGCAAATGGACGGAGCACAGGAAGATCAGGCGAAGAAAAAAGCGAATGGTGAGCTGGTGGACACGTCGTTCGTCATCGAGGGCAGGGGCCGGAACGTGACCCTGTTCGATGCCGATCGCGAACACATTTCATTCGAGTCCGAACCACGGCGCGCATTGGGGGTCGCCGGGCCGTCTCCTGTCGAGCAGGACGCCCCTTCATCCACCCCTGCGGCACCCGGGTCGAACAAGCCGATCACCATTCCCGGAACCACGGTGTTCGGGAATGGATCGAGTATCGACTCCTCAAGCGCATTCAACACGGTCACCGGAGGTCTCACCGAGCTGCCCGGCACCGTTTATTCCGCGGGAGCGGACGGGCTTTTCGGCGACTATATGTACGACGCTCCGGAAGCGTTCTTCGGGCTGGATGAATTGCTGGCTGAAAAGGAAAGTTGGTTCGTCCTCAAAGGCGATGAGTTTAATATCTCCGGCAATCCATCCGTAGGTTCCGCCTCCGGCCTCGGGAATTTGATCATGGGTGCCACCGGGGATATCAACTTCACCGCCGCCCCCACCGTGGAGGCACCGGGTGTCACTCCGGGCAATTTGTGGGCGCTCGACGACAAGCTCACCGATCTGGCGTTCACCTCTCTATCAGGATCAATCAGCTTCGACGGCTTCAATCTGACCGGCACCAGCCAGAATGTGACGTTTTTCGCGGACGGGCCGACTTCGGACGTGAACATCGGCGGCAGTGCGGCGTCCTTGATCAGCTTGCCAACGGGGAATTTCGAAGCCTCCGCAGGTCGCGACATCAGGGTAGCGGGTGCGGCCGTTGAGGCGAAGAACATCAAGCTGTCCTCCGGCGGCGACATCCGGGTGAAGGGCGGCAGCCGCCTTGCCGCTTCGGATTCGATCAGTCTCCAGGCGAAAAAAGGCGTGAAAATCAGCAATAGCTCGGAGCTGCGCCGCTTCTCGCAGTTGGACAATCCCCAACTCCTGATCGAGGCGGGATCCGGCAGTGCCGAAATCGTCGGTTGCTCTTCCGTGGATGTCGACGTGGTGGACGTGACGTCACGACAATGCGACGTAAGGATCATGGATTCGACGCTGTCGGCCCGCCAGATCAAAGCACGGGTGTACGATTCCGGCGGCACCCTTCTGCTGAGCAATGCGATCCTCGGCCGCGGCACCAATGCCTCGGACCTGATCCGTCTTTATGGTGAAGGCTCAAAGGGCGTGCGCTTCGTAGGCGATACCACCCTGCGAGGCAATGTGGTGCAAATCGCGGGTTCGCGAGTCAGCATCGATCCCGGGAGCCGGGTGCGACTTTCCAATCCGGCTGGCACCACCGTTTTCTCCGATTCTCATCGCTACAACAACGGGACTAACGGAAATTTCACTGGAACGGACAACTGCCATCCCGCCCACGTCAACCAACAATCCTTCGGAAGTCGGCCCGCTTACTGAATCGAAAACCCCCGCCTCAGACGAGCCCCCAGCCGGCGGTCAGCAAGATCGCGTAAACCACCTTGCAGGCCAGATGCAGCAGTTGATCGGCGATCATGCCGAATCTGCCTTCGCCCTTGTAGCCGTCGATCAAGGCATGGGCTGCCAGCTCGGCGATCCCGAAGGCCAGCGATCCCGAAACCAACCAGACCCCACCGGCATGAATCACGCAGTGCGCGGACAGGGCGATGACCCAGACACTGAAACTGTCCGCCTGCGCCCGGATTTTTTGCTTGGCGATGTAATCTCCCTGGAGCGGAAAATCCGCCAGCGCGTGCATGACCACAAAGGCGGCGAAGAGTGCGAACGGCCCCTGGTGAACGAGAAAACTCACTGCGGGCGGGTGGTCCGGAAGTTATGGAATGAGGCACGTTGCTCGGGGGACACCTCGGAGTGGAAACCGACACTGGGTAACTCTGATGCCGGGGAGTGTGCCTGCTGCATGCAATCAATGGGTAGGGGTGGAAAAACGGGCTGGATCAATCCCAGCCGGGAGTTGGAAGGCTGGCTTTCTTTAGCAGTAATGGGGCCTTTTCCAAGACGATTTTATGCTTCCGGCAAGCCGGGATGCGGATTTTTGTCACGCCGGTGCCGATTGGGTATGAGAGCTGCTAACCGGACAGGCCCCACTGTATGAAATCCCCTGTTGCCCAAATCCTCAAAACCCTCCACCAACGCTATGCAGATCTTCACGAGGGGGCGGTCGCGGACTACATCCCGGAGCTCACCAAGGTCGATCCGAACCTGTTCGGTATCTGCATCGCCACCCGGGACGGGCATGTCTACGAAGTGGGCGACACCCGGCATAAATTCACCATCCAGTCGATTTCCAAGGCTCTTTCCTACGGCCTCGCCCTCGAAGATCGCGGTGAGGAACACGTGCTCTCAAGGATCGGCGTCGAGCCTTCAGGAGATGCGTTCAACGCCATCAGTCTGAAACCCGGCACCGGCGCACCCTTTAACCCGATGATCAACGCGGGAGCCATCGCCACCTGCGGTCAAATCCTCAAAACCGACGGCGAATCGCGCATCCAGCGGATCACCGAATACCTCTCGAAATGTGCCGGCGGGCAGTTGGAGATCGATCAGGAAATCTATCGCTCCGAGAGTGAAACAGGCCACCGCAACCGCGCGATCGGCTGGATGCTGCGGAATTTCGGCATCATCGACGAGGACCCGCGCGACATCGTCGAGACCTACTTCCAGCAATGCTCGCTGCAAGTCACCTGCGCCGATCTCGCGGTCATGGGAGCCACCCTCGCCAACCAGGGGATCAATCCGCTGACCGGCGAGCGGGCGATCGCCCACGATTACGTGGACAACGTGCTCGCCGTGATGGCGAGCTGCGGGATGTATGACTGGTCCGGCGAGTGGATCTATCGGGTCGGGCTTCCCGCCAAGAGTGGTGTCGGTGGCGGGATTCTCGCCGTGTTGCCAGGGCAGCTCGGCATCAGCGTGTTTTCGCCACGGCTCGATTCGCAGGGAAACAGCGTGCGCGCGATCAAAGTCTGCATGGACCTCGCGCGCGAACTCGCTCTTCACATGTTCAACCCCAGCGCGGTCCCGCCACCGGCGCTGCGCCGCAGTTACAACGCGACCCAGGTGAATTCCCGGCGGCGGCTGCCGACCAAGGCGTTTCATACCCTGCGCCGGTATGGCGAGCGCATCCGCGTCATGGAGCTGCAAGGGCCGCTGCTGTTCTCCACCTTCGAGCCGGTCATCCGCGAGTTGGTCAAACAAGGGCCCTACTGCCAGCACTTCATTCTGAATTTCAGCTATGTTTCATCCATCGACGAGGTGTGCTTGCGAATGCTCCGCGACGTCACGCAGCAACTCGCCGCCGTCGGGGTCAGGCTGGTCTGTTGTCACACCGCGAGAATCGCCAAGTCCATCGCCACGGTCGGCTTGGGCGAAGAATCCATTTTCCCCAGCGAGGACGCCGCGCTCGAGTCCTGTGAGAATGCGGTGCTGTCAAACGTGATGAAGGACCACATCATGGATCTCCCTCCGGTCGCACTCGCCGCGTGCGCCCTCTTCTCCCTGTGTGATGAGGCGGAGCTGAAACTCCTCGATGCCCAGATGGAAACCAAGGAGTTCACCGCCGGGGAAACAATCATTCAGACCGGCACCCTCGCCGACGAGCTCTTCATCCTCACCTCCGGCAGCGTGGAAGTCCGGCTCCATCTTGAAGGCAAGCGCCACCAGCGGCTCGACGTCTTTGCGGCGGGCATGAGCTTCGGCGAGCTTGCCTTCTTGGACGGCTCGCCCCGCTCCGCCGACATTATTGCCATCGGACCGGTCGCGTGCCGCGTGATCAACCGGCAGCTCTTCGACGCCCTGGGAGATCGCCACCCCGCGCTCAAGGCGAAAATCCTCAATGAAATCGCCCTCCTCCTCAGCGCCCGCCTGCGCCAGG
Source organism: uncultured Verrucomicrobiae bacterium (assembly GCA_963841745.1). Lineage (GTDB taxonomy): Bacteria > Verrucomicrobiota > Verrucomicrobiia > Verrucomicrobiales > Akkermansiaceae > Luteolibacter. The sequence continues at coordinate 522,059 of CAWJDV010000003.1, forward strand.
CGAACATTGAGATTTCCGCACTCCGGGGCTGATCCGGGAGCTCATTCCAAAATCATCCAGCGGTGCATCGTCACCAGCGAGTCGAACCAGGGACTCAGGTCCTCCGCGGGTTTGCGGATCGTCACCTTGGCCGCCATGGGATCGGCTTGAATCCATTTCCCGTTGCGCAGGTAAATCATCACATGCCGGCCATCCCCGGTCACCGCCAGATCTCCGGGTGAAAATCGGTTGCCGTCCAGATCACGCAGTTTTCCCCTCACTCCAAGCGGCCGGGTGAATCCCCGATGGTTTTCTCCCAGAGCCTTCGCACTTGTGTCGAACCACCACTGCCGCGCCCACTCGCGGAACGCCGTGCCGTTGCACTCTTTCCAACCGGTTTCCCACAGGGCATCGCGCAACGCCCGCCGTGGCAGGCCCGAGCAGTCGATCCCCCGGTGACTCTCTCCGCCCCAGACGTAGCGGGCCCCATCCATCCGCTCCATCGCCGCAACATAACGCCCGCGCAGCTTCCCGGGATTGATGGACTTCTCTGGCAGAAAAAACGGGAGCGCCGCCAGCAGCGGGAGGACTAGCAGGACCATCCGCGGAATTTTCCGACGCCACACAAGCGCCAGCCCCGTCGACCACGCCACGAACAACGCCAGTGGCAATCCGTAGCGCAACGCCCCGTCGTGATGCGGCCGCAGCGCCAGGGCGATGATTCCGGTGAGACCCGCGATCAATAACAGCCGCTGAAATGGACGAATCATCCCCGCGTCATCTCGCAGCGGGCGGCGATTTGCGAATCAAAAGCACGCCTTCACCGGGAATTCACGCGGCCTTCATGGAAGTCGGTCCCCGTCTTTCTGGCGCGGCTTCGCGTAAATCGGCGCGAGGCTGACGATGCAGCTCAGCGACAGCACGAACAAGCTCAGCCGGGTCGTCGGGAATTCCTTGCCGATCAAAAACATCCCCACCAGCCCGACGGCCTCGGCAAGCGCCAGGCCGATGATCATCGCCGGCAGCATCTTGGGCACCGACTTGATTTTCGGAATCACCACGAACCGGACCACCAGCGCTCCGAGCGCCAAGCCACCCGCGATCGCGACAAACAAGGCCGGCGGGTCACCCAGGTCCTCGCCCTTCGGAATCCCACCACCCACGAAGAACTGGATCAGCACCAGCCCTTGCAGGATGGCGAACCAAATGATCCAGAAGACAAGCAGGGCCGGTGGTTGGATGGAATCTTGTGAGGGCTTCATGGGCACGGGTAAGTGGGAAGACGGCGGAGAAGCTATCGAAAAAACCAGCGGCGTCGACAGGATATCCACGGCTTCAGGAAATCCGGCTCCGAGGGAGCATCAAAAAGATACTCATGCGGTTAGGTATCAGGCAGCCCCGCCTGCCAGCCCTTCGCGCTTCCACCGCTTGCGCAGCGCCTCGGGGGCCAGCTCGGGCTCGAACTCCTTGAGGAATCTCTCCTCCGCCTCAAGCGTGCCGATCAATAACAGTTTTCCCTCCGCCGGAAGGATCATGTGGGGCTCGGGATTGACCGTGCGGACGCCGTGGTGCTCCACCGCGATGATCGTGCAGCCGGTTTCGGTCCGGACCGCGCAGTCTGATAGAATCCGCCCGGCCATCTTGTCCGGCACGGGTGAGGGGAAGATGAACACGCCTTCCGCCAGCAGCAGGTTGTCGCTCTCGCGGATCATGTTGAAAATCGTGTTCGCGCCCATCGACGCGGACGAGAGCACCAGGTTCGCCCCGGCGCGATGGAGCGTCTGGACGTTGCGCTCCAACGTGCAGCGCGAGATGATCTGGAAGTTCTCCCGCAGCCGGCGGAAGAAAATCGTTAGGGAGATATTCACATCGTCATCGTGGGTGGTGACGATGATGGTGTCCGCCTCTCTCGCCCGCGCCGCTTTGAGCACTTCCATCCGCGTGGCATCGCCGATGACAGCCTCGGGGTGACTTGCCACGCGCTCGCCAACGATTTCAATGATGGTGGTGGAAAGCCCGGCAGCGCGGAGAATGTCGCTGGTGCACCTGCCGACACGCCCGCCGCCGACGATGATCACATGCGACTGCCCGGACATCTTGCGACTGAAGGCCGCATTGTAGCTGGCGATCTGTTCGGCGGTGCCCGCCAGGACGAGCACCGTCTGGCGCTTGATCACCAGTTCCGGCTCCACGGAATTCAGCCGGCCATGGTCCCAGACGCCGATGACGCTCACTCCGGTGCGGGCGCGGATCCTGCTGTTAGCCACCGTCAGTCCTTCCAGTTCGGTGCCCGCCGCATTCGCCTCGGCGATTTGGAGACCGTTGGTTTCCCCGATGACATGCGCTGCGCAGTCCCGGCCGATCACCCGGCGGGCCAGCGCCTGGCCCATCGTTTGGTCGACCCGCAGGACGTGGGTGGCACCCGCCAGTTCCAGCACGTCCCGCGCAGCATCGGTCGAGGCGGAGGCGACGATCGGCACGTCCGCGGCCAGCTCGCGGGCGGTGAAGGTGATGTTCGTGTTGAGCACGTCCGAGCGGGTCGCCACCAGCATCGCGGCCTTTGGCAAACGCATCCGCCGGTAGGTTTCCGGGTCGTCGAGATCGCCCACCGCCACGGTCACGCCCTGTTCGTAGAGTTCGAGTCCTTCGGTGTTGTTCTGGCAGAGCACCACGTAGGGATGTCCGTATTTTTTCAACAGCGGGATCAGCGCGGCGGTCACCGGATCATGGCAGGTGAAAAGCACGTGGTCCTTCGTCTCCGGCGGCAGCTCCCGCGGCGTGCGCGCGGACGCCTGCGCCTTCATCCACGGCGCGTAGAAAAATTCGATGAACGTGAACGGCAGGATCACCAGCAGGAACATCACTCCCGTCATCAGCACCACGATGGAGAACAAGCGCCCGAGATCGCCATGGAACGTGATGTCGCCGAAGCCGAGCGTGGTCATCACCGTGAGCGTCCAATACAAGCCGGTGATCCAGCTGAAATGCTGGCCCTCGCGCTCCATGAGCAGGTGGAAAACCACGCTGTAAATGATGACGAGTCCGAACAGCACGGAGATCAGCCGCAGCAGCGTCTTGAAATTCGAGCGGCTGCTGCGGTTGCCCATGAAGGCGGCGATGACGGCGACTAGGGATTTCATCGGTGTCCCGCAAGATAACGGAAATCCTGTGGAACGCGACTTCGTTCTGCCGCCTGCGATTTGCGATCTCGGCCTGTTTGAACAGCTGCGCGATTTGCCAGTTCCTCCAGAAATCCGCGCTAAACATGGACGATGCTGGAATCCTGATGGAGTGGCACCGACGAGCGGATGCGTCGAAAAAACCAATCCTTGCGGTGATGAAAGATGGGGTGGACCCGGGTCGTTGGGAGAGGATGAAGGTGCGTCCGTTGATCTTTCCGGCGAGTGTTTTGGTAATGGCGATGGGTCTGGCGCAGGTTCCGGTGGTGAAAGCCTGGAAAAAGCAGGTCGTGACGCAGGAGTTTCTCACGGAAGGGCTGTCGTCCGGGGACTTGGATGGCGACGGAGTGGTCGATCTGGTCGCCGGGGCCTTTTGGTTCAAGGGGCCGGATTTCCGCGAGGCGAAAAAATTTCGTCCGGGCCGGGCCATGCCGGTCATCGGATACATGGAGGATTCCTTTCTGAGCTGGGTGGACGATCTGAATGGCGATGGCAAAAACGACATCCTCATGGCCAGCCACCCGGGACGCGATCTCACGCTCTATCTGAATCCGGGAAAGGAAGGCGACTGGCCCGCCTATCAGGTGATGAGGGAGGCGGCCACCGAGAGCCCGCTGTGGACCGACCTCGACGGCGACGGGAAAAAGGAACTCGTCTGCATGCAGGGCGGGAAATTCGGCTACGCGGAAGTCGGTTGGTCGGACGTGACCCAGCCGTGGACCTTTGTCGCGATTTCCGAAAAAGTCGCCAAGACCCCCTACGTCCATGGCCTCGGCGTCGGCGATCTCAACGGCGACGGCCGCACCGACATCGTCGAAAAATCCGGCTGGTTCGAGCAGCCTGCGGCAAAAGGCGGCACGTGGATATGGCACAAAGAACCGTTTGCCGGACCCGGCGGAGCGCAAATGCTCGTCTTCGATGCCGATGGCGACGGCGACCATGACATGATCACCGCACTGAACGGCCATGGCTACGGCCTGGTCTGGTTCGAAAATCGGCCCGTCGAGGGTAAGGTCACGTTCATCAGACATGAAATCCTGCCGGAAGACCCTGCGAAGTCCGGTCCGGACGGGCTCCAGTTCAGCCAGCTTCACGCTCTCGAGCAGGGCGATTTCGACAACGACGGGCGGATCGATTTCGCCACCGGCAAGCGCTACTACGCCCACAACGGCAAGGACCCCGGCGCGGAAGATCCGGCACTCGCCGTCATCTTTTACAACCGGAAGAACGACACCGGCGTGCGCTGGGAGGCCGAGGTGATCGACGCCGATTCCGGTGTCGGCTGCCAAGTCCTCGCCGTGGATCTGGACGGCGATGGAAAACTGGAATTCGCCGCCGGAAGCAAGAAGGGCGTGAATGTCATCAGCCGGGTCACACGGGCGAGATGAAAGGTCTCTTGATCACGGGGTGGCGTCCGGCCACCATCGGGCGATAGAAGATAAAGCATGTTCCGGCCGATATCCTTTCTCCGCGCTCTTGGCCTTGCCTGGTTGCTGTTGGTCTGTCCGCTCGCCGCACTGCTTCTCGTATCTTGCGTCACGTGGAACGGAACCCTGTTCGGGATCGGGGCGTTGCTGCTTGGGATCGCGCCCCTGCTTCTGCTGACAGGATCGAATCGTGCGTGGTTCCGGCGAGCGGGCTTGATTTGTCTCGGCGGCTGGTTGCTTGTCACGCTGTGGCTCGTGGCCGTCTCCCCGAGTGGTACGTCTGACAACCGCGCGCGCGTGAGAAATTGCCATGTCGGGGGAACGGAAAACTACCAGCGATATGCGCTTGGCGCGCTCTTGCCGGAGGTGGACCAGTTCATGCTCGGCTTCAAACTCATCACGGCGGTGGACTCGCTGTTCACCGTGAAACAGGCGCGGTCACTTGGCGCCCTGACGAGCGCGATCTATGCGGAGCTCGAAGCGGACTCGGATTTCCATGCCCTTGGATCGGTAATGCCGGATGCTTACGACGAACTCTGGGGCCGCCAGTTTGACCGCGGCCATTACTTTCTCTACGTCCCGCCAAAGTTGAATCGCAACATCCCCGCGCCCGCTCTCGTGTTTCTGCACGGCAGCGGGGGCAACTTCAAAGCCTATACCTGGCTGCTCTCCCGGGTGGCCGACGAACGCGGCATGGTCTTGATCGCTCCCAGTTACGGGATGGGAAACTGGAATGGGCCGCAAGCCGTGCGTGCCGTGGCGGCGGCGCTCGAGGATGCCGCGAAGTCGGTTCCACTCGACATGGACCAACTCCATCTGGCGGGTTTGTCGAATGGTGGACTTGGGGTGAGCCGGGTGGCGGCATCGGATCTTGGTAAACGATTCCGTTCGTTGATGTTTCTCTCGGGCGTTTGTGACGAGGCCGCCATTTCCATGAGCGGGTTTGCGGATCAATGGCGTGGCAAACCGGTGCTGGTCATCTCGGGTGACGCCGACGACCGGGTTCCTCTGTGGTTTGTAAACCGCTACGCCGCCACCTTGCGGGGCTCGGAAGCCAAGGTGGAAATAAGCGCGTATGAGAATGCCGACCATTTTCTGTTTTTCAGCCATCGCGACCGATGTCTGGCACAGCTATCAGACTGGCTGAAGCGGCAACTCGCTTCGCAGGCGGACTAATAATCCGCGCTTCGGGGGAAATTTCTTGGCCCAATTTTGAGTTGGTGTGATCCGCGCTCTTGGCCTAGGGTGCCGCTCCCCGAGGGGAAATTATGGCGATACAAGGTGAAGAACTGGCTCTGGCTTGCGCGAAGGCGGCCGATGAAGTGAAGGCGGAAAACATCCGCGTGTGGGACATGCGCGGGATTTCGAGCCTGACGGATTACATGGTGGTGTGCTCGGGCTCCTCGATGCCGCAGCTGCGCGCGATCCTGCGCGACGTGGCGGGAAAGGTGGAGGAACTCCACGGCGTGAAGCCGACGATGACCGAGGGCAAGGCCGATACCAAGTGGGTGGTCCTGGACTACATCGACGTCATGGTCCACGTGATGAGCGATGAACTGCGCGAGTATTACGGACTGGAAGATCTCTGGAAGGACGCCAAGGAAGTGGCCTGGCAGGAAACGGCCGGGAATTGATTTCTCACGGCAGAATCACGGCAGGACGGGATTTTTTCGGAATAGAAACGGGCGCGTCCGCTCCCATGACTGCCGATGAGTGAATTCGCCGATTTAGTTGATGCCCATTACCAAGCGTTGTTCCGCTTCGGGATGTCGTTGACGCGCAATGTGGACCGCGCGTCCGATCTGGTGCAGGAAACGTTCTGCATCTGGGCCGCCAAAAACGAGCAGCTGCGCGATCGCTCGAAGGCGAAAACCTGGCTGTTCACCACGCTGCACCGGGAGTTTCTCAACCAGCGCCGGCGGGCGGCGAAATTTTCCGACGAGCCGCTGGACGAGCAGAAAGCGGAGGCGATGGTGGCCCCGGAGGAGGACGCGGAGCGCCAAATGGACGGGCAACGGGCGATGGAGTTGCTCGGCGGACTTGAGGAAACCTATCGGACACCGCTGGCTTTGTTTTATCTTCAACAACACAGTTACAAGGAAATCGCCGAGATCCTCGACGTGCCGATCGGCACGGTGATGTCACGGCTGTCGCGCGGGAAGGAAATGCTGCGCCGCCGGATGACCGAAGAGCCATCGAGCGCACCAAAAAATATTTTACATCTCGAACGGGAAGGAGTCCGCCATGGATAAGGAACAAGCACGCTTCATTTTGCGCAGCTTCCGGCCGGATGGCGCGGATGCGGGGGATCCTGACTTCGCGGAGGCGCTCAAGCTGGCGATGGAAAACCGCGAGCTGGGCGAATGGCTGGCAAGCGAGCGGGCGTTCGACTCGGCCTTTGCCAGCGCGCTGGTCACGGTGGATCTGCCGGAGCTTCTGCGCGAAGACATCATGGCTTGCCTCGCCACCGAGCGCGGCGATTTTCCACAAGCCGAAGACGCGACCGACGCCACGTGGATCGGCGCGCTCGCCTCGATCCAGCCGCCGCCCGCCTTGCGGGATGCGGTGCTCGCGGCGATGGACCGCACGCGGACGATGGAGGAGCCACCGGCGAAGATTTCCAAGTTCCGACGGCTGATGGTTCCGCTGGCCGCGGCGGCGGGCATTGCACTGGCATTTCTCGTCACCCGCGGGCCGGAGTCGGCGGCAGTGGTGAAGAACCGCGGGGTGCCGATCGATGTGGTGCAGGCGAATTTCGTCCGGACTTTCGAGTCGCCTTCGTTTTCGCTGGAGGAGAAGCGGGATGACAAGCAGTTTTTGATCAGCCACCTGCGGCAGCGCAAACTGCCGTGCCCGGGGTGCCTGCCTCCCGGTTTGCAGAACGTGAAGGGGCTCGGCTGTCGCGAGCTCATCGTCGATGGCAAGCGCGGTTCGTTGATTTGCTTCGAGACGGGTAAGAACGGAATCGTGCACATGGTGGTGTTCCGCCGGGAGGATGTGAGAGGAGATTTTCCGCCGCTGGATCGTCCGGAGATCGTCCGGAATGGAAAATGGAGCTCCGCGCGATGGGAGCACGATGGCAAGGTGTTCCTCGTCATGAGCGATGCCAAGCAGTGCGAGCTGCCGAAGTTGTTTTGAGGAGTGGCCTTGCGTCGGAAGGCGTGGCGTGCTTTTTCTCCATCCATGGCAGAGCCGTTCATCCAAGTCCGCGGACTGACGCAGCGGTTCGGCGGGAATGAAGTCCTGCGCGGCGTGGATCTGGACATTTTCCATGGCGAAACGCTGGTGATTCTCGGAAGCTCCGGCGGGGGGAAATCGGTTTTATTGAAACACCTGCCTGGATTGTTGAGTCCGCTGAGCGGCAGCATCCACGTGAACGGCGTGGAAATTTCCGAGCTCGGAGAACGCGCCTTGGGGCCGATCCGGCGACAGATGGGAATCATGTTTCAAGGCGGAGCCCTGTTCGATTCGTTCACCGTCGCCGAGAACGTCGCCTTCCCGCTGCGGGAAAGCGGGATGACCGACGAGGCGGAAATCATGGCGAGAGTGGCTGCCGCCCTGCAAATCGTGCGCCTACCCGGAGAGGAGAAAAAACTGCCCTCCGAGCTTTCCGGCGGCATGCGCAAACGGGTCGCGCTGGCCCGCGCGGTCGTCGGCAAGCCGGCCTGCGTGCTTTACGACGAACCGCACGCCGGGCTCGACCCGGTCACGGCGGATTCCATCGACCACCTGATCAAGGACCTGCAAACCGATCATGGCATGACGAACGTGGTCATCACCCACGACATGCGCAGCGTTTTCCACATCGCCGACCGGGTGGTGTTTCTGGCCAATGGCGTGGTCCACTGGACAGGCACGCCTGACGAGCTGCGGGCGTCGGAAAATCCCGAGTTGCGGGCCTTCGTCGCGGGCGATTCCGGGGAGCCGTGGAAATGACGGAGTCGGGGATTTTATAAATTTCAAAGTCGGCGATTTGCTGTTATCAAGTTGCCATGCCCACTGCGAAAAAACGCACAGAAGTGCTTGTGGGGCTGTTCCTTTTGATCGGGTTCGCCATGCTGAGCGGGCTGGTGCTCCAGTTCGGGAAATTCAGCGATCACCTGCGCGGCCAGTATCTGTTGACCGTGGTGTTCGACGATGCGTCCGGGGTCATCAAAGGCTCCGAAGTCCGCATGGGCGGCGCGAAGATCGGCCAGGTATCGGATTTGCCCGAGCTCAACGACTCGGTGCAGGTCGAGGTGCGGTTGGCGATTCGCGAGGCGATCCGGATTCCTGCGGGGTCCAAGTTCCAGATCAATTCCGCCACTTTGCTGGGCGACAAGCTGATCGTGGTGATTCCGCCGCTGGACCGGAGCTTTGGCTTCATCGAGCCGGGCAGCCGTCTTTCCGGAGCCGGCCCCACCGGACTGGACGCCCTCCAGAGTAATGCGGAAACCGTGGGCCGGGACGTGATGCGGATCATGAAGCAAGCCGAGGAAACGCTCGCCAAAGTGGATGGCGCGGTGGCCGACATCCAGAGCGCGAGCAAGCAACTCGGCGATGCTGTCGGGAAAATCAACCGCTCCGTGCTCGCCGACAAGAACCTCGCCCACCTCGAAACGACACTCGCGAATCTCGCCACCACCAGCGAGGACTGGAAAACGGTCAGCGCCAAGCTGGAGCCGACCTTGGGCGAGGCCCGCGAAGCCATCCAAGCGGTCCGCAACGCTGCGGCCGGCGCGGAAAAGACGCTGAAATCCGCCGACCAGGCGCTCGCCGAGGCCAAGCCGGCGCTGACGAAGCTGCCGAAGGCGGTGGATGGTTTTTCCAATACCACCGCGAAGGCGGGCGAGGCGCTGGACCGCATGAAACGCGGCGAAGGTCTGCTCGGCGCGCTCGCCACCGACAACGACGTGGCACTGGACGCGAAAGCCTTCATGCGGAACCTCCGGCGGCATGGGATTCTGCGCTACCGGGATTCCGCGGCCAAACCGGATCCCGCGGCGGAGAAGACGCCGTTTCACTTCGGCAATGGAAAGCGGTGAGGCCGGGATGGGCTATTTCACGGATTTTCTGGCTTCGTCGTAGTATTCCCGCAGGCCTTCGGTGAGGGCGTCGGCATATTCCTGGAAGATCGAGGACTGGAGCTTTCCGTCGATTTCGCGAAGCCCGTGGTAGTCGCCGGCCTGGATGCGGGCGTAGTCGATGGTGGAATTCATGACGTAGGGTTCCATGAAAATGACGGGGCAGTCGTAGAGACGGTTGGCGAGCAGGTTTCTCGCCCAGAGAAACGGGTGGCCAAGCGGGCGGACGGTTTTGGATTCCGGCGCGTAGAGGTAAGGTGGCAGGCCGCTGATTTCCGCAAAGGTGTCGGCGACGGTGGCTCCGACAAGGAACTCTTCCTGGTGGGTGCGCTGGAGGAGTTTCTGGAGCAGGGCGAAGCGTTGGTCGGCGAGCAGGACTTCCTCGTCGGTGTAGGCGCCGTTGAGGAGGAGATGGAGGTGGGTGCGGTCGATGAGGGTGGGGTTGCGCGGATCGCCCCAAGCCTCGGCGTTGAAATGGAGGCAAAGGACGAGGTCGGGCTTGAGGGTGGTGTTGACGAGCTCGGCGCGGGCGCGGATTTCCGCCGTGCGGTAAAAGAGGCGCTCGGCGAGTCTCTGGGGGAACTCGGTGGCGGCATCCTTGGTGAGGGCGAGCAGGGAGTCGGGGCGGATCGGGGTGACGGGTTCGAGCTTGTCGCGGACAAGGGTGACGGTCGCGCCAAGGGCTTCGAGACGGGGTTTGAGCAGGTTTGCGACAAACAAGGTCATGTCGCCCTCCTGGACGGGAGTGCCAGTGCCGACGGTGAACCAACGTTCCTCCATTTTCGCCCACTCGCCGCCGATGTGGCCGGGGTCGATGGCGATCTTGAGGTCGGCGAGGGGTTTGTCCGGGGTGGTTGGCGGCAGTTCCGCCGGGGTCCGCCAGTGGCGCGGTGCGGTGGATTCCTCGGGGGCGAAACGGAGGTGGAAGACGGGGTCGGTCGGTGAGTTGCCCGTTTGGATGCGTGCTTCGGTTTCGTCGATCTCGATGCAGGTCCGCCACGCGCTACCGGTGGTGAAAACCGTGGTGAGCAGCCGCTCGAATTCCGCACGGGTGATGGTGTTCTGGTAGATTTCAAGTTTACTCCAGTCCGGCGGCGCGGCGAGCATGGAAAGCGCCGGACGGGCCGGCACGGGCGGGGGAGTCACCGGAACAGGCGGCGGGACGGGGCGTGTCACAAAATACGCGACGACGATCAACAAGACGATCGCGAGGACAAAAAGCGGGCGATCGCGTTTGGAGAAAAGGCTCATTCAGGAAATAGGATTGTCGGGGAGCGGGTGAATGTGAAGCTTCCCCAAGGAGCGGTGGAATACTGCCAGACTATTCAACATTATGCCTGTGATTCGTATTTTATTTCTCGGTGACGTCGTTGGGGAACCCGGGCGGAAGGCGGTGATCGAGCAGTTGCCGCTCCTGAAACAATCGGAAGGCCTCGATTTTTGTATTGTGAACGGGGAAAATTCCGCGGGCGGCAAAGGGATCACGCCGCGAATCGCGATCGACCTGCTGCGGGCGGGAGCCGCGGTGATCACCACCGGCGATCACGTCTGGGATCAGCAGGAAATCGTCGATTATTTTCCGACGGAACCGCGGTTGTTGAGGCCGATCAATTATCCGGAAGGCACTCCGGGCGCGGGCAGCGTGGTTTTGGAAACGGCGAAGGGGAAAGTGGGGGTGATCCAGGCGCAGGGAAGATCATTCATCCAGCCGCCACTGGAAAATCCTTACTTGGCCGTGGAAAAGGAGGCCGACCGTCTGCGGGCGGAGGGGGTGATGGCGATCGTGCTGGATATTCATGCGGAAACGACCAGCGAGAAAATCGCAATGGGGCGGATGCTCGACGGAAAGGTTTCCCTGGTGGTGGGCACTCACACCCACGTGCAGACGGCGGATGAGTCGATTTTCCCCGGGGGCACGGGCTATTTGACGGACGCCGGGATGTGTGGGCCGGAGGAGTCGATCCTTGGAAGGAGCATCGAATCGGTGGTGTGGAGGTTCAAATCCGGGATGCCCACCCGTTTCCCGATCGCGAAAGGTCCGGTGCGGCTTTGCGGCGTGATTGTGGATGTGGATGCCGAAAGTGGCAGCTGTCTGGCCATTCGCAGGCTCTCGATGATGGTGCCCGAAGCGACAGTCCCGGCCGAGTGATCCTTACAATTTCAGGGGAATTCGATCAATTTTCTTTTCATTGAGATTTTTTTTGACAGAGTGACCGGCTTTGTTACTGTCCCGCCGCTCTTCCCCACAGCAAGTCAGGGGTGCCGCGTCTAGTCTCGCTCGTATTTGAGACCGGTCGCGGTGTTTTTGTCGGCTTGAAGGTGGAGCGCCAGATCATACATGTCAGATTGCTCGCGTAGCTCAGGGGTAGAGCGCATCCTTGGTAAGGATGAGGTCGGGGGTTCAATTCCCCCCGCGAGCTCCAGGGCAATCTCGAAAAATCTCAAACGTCTCAAGCAGAACAACAACCACCATGGCTAAAGAATCATTCCAGCGCAACAAGCCCCACGTTAACATCGGCACCATCGGTCACGTCGACCACGGCAAGACCACCCTCACCGCAGCGATCACCAACACGCTCGCTGAAAAGGGCCTCGCCCAAAAGAAGAGTTACGCGGACATCGACGCGGCTCCGGAAGAACGTGAGCGCGGTATCACGATCAACACCGCCCACGTGGAATATGAGACAACCAAGCGCCACTACGCGCACGTTGACTGCCCAGGCCACGCCGACTACGTGAAAAACATGATCACCGGTGCCGCCCAGATGGACGGTGGAATTCTCGTCGTATCCGCTGCGGACGGCCCGATGCCACAGACCCGCGAGCACATCCTGCTTGCCCGTCAGGTCGGCGTTCCAGCTCTCGTCGTTTTCATGAACAAGGTTGACCTTGTCGACGATGCCGAGCTTCTCGAACTGGTTGAAATGGAAGTGCGCGACTTGCTTTCCATGTATGAATTCCCAGGTGACGACATTCCAATCGTCATGGGCTCCGCCAAGGCAGCCCTCGAAGGCGATGTCGCACAAATGGAGAACATCATGAAACTCATGGACGCCGTGGATTCCTACATCCCTGAGCCTGAGCGTCCGATCGACAAGACCTTCCTCATGCCTGTGGAAGACGTGTTCTCGATTGAAGGTCGTGGAACCGTCCTCACCGGCCGTGTCGAGCGCGGTATCGTTAAGAAGATGGAAGAAGTTGAGATCGTCGGCATCCGCGACACTCAGAAGACCACCGTCACCGACATCGAAATGTTCCGCAAACTCCTCGACGAAGGTCGTGCCGGCGACAACGTCGGTCTCCTCGTCCGTGGTCTGAAAAAGAACGACGTCGAGCGCGGCCAAGTGGTTGCCAAGCCAGGCACCGTCAAAGGTCACACGATCTTCAAGTCCGAGATCTACGTTCTTTCGAAAGAAGAAGGTGGACGCCACACCCCGTTCTTCTCGAACTATCGTCCTCAGTTTTATTTCCGCACCACCGACGTGACCGGCAGCATCAAGCTTCCAGAAGGTGTCGAAATGGTGATGCCTGGTGACAACATCAACCTGGAAGTCGAGCTCATCACTCCGATCGCCATGGAGCAAACCATGCGTTTCGCCATCCGCGAAGGTGGCCGCACCGTGGGTGCCGGTCGCGTGGGTGAGATCATCAAGTAAGTTTCAAGCAAAGAGGCTTCGGATCTCCCCGCTCGCGAGGAATCCGGAAGCTGGGTTCAGGGGCACTTCGTTCTAAACGGAGTGCCCTCGAATCGCCTCAAAACGGCAGTAGTTCAATTGGTAGAGCATCGGTCTCCAAAACCGAGTGTTGGGGGTTCGAGTCCCTCCTGCCGTGCCATTTTCCATCCCAGTTCCCCGTCAACCGACCCCATGTTTTCCAAAATCTCAAATTTCCTCGGCGAAGTAAAAGGCGAGCTCCGCAAAGCGAGCTGGCCTTGGGAGTCCGATCCGAAAATCAAGGGACTGAAGAAATACAAGGAGCTCGTTGACTCGACCATTGTCGTCCTCATCGCCATGGTCCTGCTTGCCGGCTTCGTCCAGTTCTGGGACTTCTTCCACGTCCTGATCGTCGGATTCTTCACCAACTTCGACTTCGGCCGTTAACCGGCCGACCACCTTGTTTCAATCCATCTCCGACCGACCCGTCATGTCAGAAACCAAACCATTCCGCGACCAGTGGTACGTCGTCCAGGTCCTCTCCGGCCAGGAAGGCAAAGTCCGTGACCGCATCGCCCGCACCGCCGAGGCGGAGGGGATGACCGAATACATCCGCGAGGTGCTCGTGCCTGTCGAAATGGTCTCCGAGATCCGCCGCGGCAAGAAGACCGAGACAAAGAAGAAATTCTTCCCCGGCTACATCATCGTGAACATGAATCTCGCCACCGAGGACAACCAACTCGTCGAGAAGACCTGGTTTTTCATCAAGGAGATGGACGGCGTGATCGGATTCGCCGGCACCAAGGACCGTCCGGCGCCGATGCGTCCCCGCGAGGTCGAGGCGATGCTCTCGCAAATCAAGGAGCGCGAGCAAAGCGTCCGCCCCGCCATCAGTTTCGAAGTCGGCGATACCGTGAAAGTGGCCGATGGTCCTTTCCAAAGCCAGAACGGCGTTGTCGAGGAAATCGACCCGGAACGCGGCAAGCTTCGCGTCTCGGTCACCATCTTCGGCCGCAGCACGCCGGTCGAACTCGAATATTGGCAGGTCGAAAGAGAATAATTTGTCTGGACCTGCGTCGCTGAATATACAACCACCCCTCTCCCGCAAGATTAACCGCATTTATTATGGCCAAGGAAGTCGTCAAACTCATCAAGCTCCAGATCAAAGCCGGAGCCGCCAATCCATCACCTCCAGTGGGCCCGGCCCTCGGTCAGGCTGGTGTCAACATCATGGCGTTCTGTAAGGAATTCAACGCAGCAACACAGGCCCAAGTCGGCGATGTGCTTCCTGTCGTGATTTCGGTTTACAAGGACAAGTCATTCTCCTTCATCACCAAAAAGCCACCTGCCGGCAACCTTCTCAAGAAGATCGCCGGACTTGCTTCGGGCTCGAAAGAGGCGAACAAAATCAAGGTCGGCAAGATCACCAAGGCCCAGCTCATGGAGGTCGTCAAAATCAAGATGCCCGACCTGAACACCAAGGATCCCGAAGCCGCTTGCCGCATTCTCGCCGGCACCGCCCGCCAGATGGGCCTCGAAATCGAAGGCTACTGAAATTCTCAGCCGGAAACTCCCGAAGGAGTGACCGGCACCCGCAGGAGGGAAGCGCATCCCGCGATTTCCGCCCGAACTGCAACTAACTAAGAAAATGGCTAAACACCGCAGCAAACGCTACAAAAAGGCAGTCGCCCTTGTCCAAGCTGGCAAGAGCTACTCGCTCACCGATGCAATCAGCACCGTGAAGGAATTCCCGGCGCCGAAGTTCACCCCGACCGTGACCCTTTCGTTCCACCTCGGCGTGGATCCCCGGAAGAGCGACCAAATGGTCCGTGGTTCCGTTTCCCTTCCACACGGCACCGGACGCAACGTCCGCGTCGTCGTCTTCGCCCAAGGCGCTGCCGCTGAAGCAGCCATCGCCGCCGGTGCCGAGCACGTCGGCTACGAAGACCTCATCAAGCGCGTTCAGGAAGGTTTCACGGATTTCGATTCCGCGATCGCCACTCCGGACGCCATGACTGAAGTTCGGAAAATCGCCCGGGTCCTTGGACCTCGCGGCCTGATGCCGAACCCGAAGACCGGCACCGTGACCGACGACACCGCGAAGGCGGTTCGCGAAGTGAAAGCCGGCCGCGTGGATTTCAAACTCGACAAAAACGGCAACGTTTCGGGTTCCATCGGCAAGTCCTCCTTCGAGCCGTCGCAGCTTGAAGAAAACGCCCGCGCTTTCGTCGACAGCGTTGTTCGCGCCAAGCCAGCGTCCGCCAAGGGCAACTACATCCAAGCCGTGACTCTCGCCGCTTCGATGCTCCCTGGCATTCCTCTGGAAGCCGCCACCTACAGCAAAGCGTCCGCTTAATCCACCGACCGCCAACGCATATGAATCCCGATAAGAAAATCATCATCAACGGCCTGTTGGATCGCGTCAACGCGTCTCCCTACCTGATCGTCATCGATTACACCGGTCTTACCGTGCAGCAATTCACGGAACTCCGCAACCGCCTCGGCGCGGGTGGTGCCAACTGCACTGTCGCCAAGAACAGCTACATGCGCAAGGCTCTCGCCGAAGCGGGCATGCCTGACATCGGTGCCGACCTCACCGGCCAAATGGCCTACGTCATGGGCGACGCCGAAGTGTTCTCCGCCGCGAAGGTCATCAAGAATTTCGAAAAGGAATTCAAGAAACCTGAGATGAAGGTGGGCATCCTCGGCAACGCGATCCTTGATGCTGAAGCACTCAAGTCCATCGCCGACATCCCGTCGCGCGAAGCAGTCCTTTCCCAACTTTTGGCAACGATCCTCGAGCCTGCTACCCGCATCGCCCGCGTCGTCAAGGCAAAATTCAACCCGGACGGCGACGACTCCGCGGACAAGGCCGAAGAGGCTCCTGCTGCGGAATCCGAAGCGCCAGCCGCCGAAGCCGAGGTCGCTCTTGTGGCCGCCGAAGCTCCTGCTGCTGAAGCCGAAACCCCCGCCGCCGAATAACAAACAATCTGAAGTGATGGTGGCGGCGGCTCCCGTTCGTCACCTGAACCCATAATGGTTCCTCGTCGGAGCAACAGCTGTTGCCCTGAAATCCCCGGAGGCTCCGGGGGCGACGATACCGAACAAGGAGAATACAAAAATGGCTAATATTGAAACACTCGTAGAAGAACTCGGCAAGCTCACCGTTTTGGAAGCTGTCGCACTCGTTAAACAACTTGAAGAACATTGGGGCGTTTCCGCTGCCGCACCTGTCGGCGTCGCCGGCCCTGCCGCTGGTCCTGCCGAAGCTGTCGAAGAGAAGACTGAATTCGACGTCGTCCTCACGGATTGCGGCGCGAACAAGATTGCCGTCATCAAGGCAGTCCGCGAAGTCGCTCCCGGCCTCGGTCTTGCAGACGCGAAGAAGCTCGTCGAAAGCGCTCCTGCAAAAATCCTCGAAGGTGTCGCCAAAGACGCCGCCGAGACCGCCAAGAAGAAGCTCGAAGAGGCTGGTGCCAAAATCGAACTCAAGTAACATCTTTCAGATCATTCCCGGGGCGGAGAAATCCGCTCCGGGATTTTCTGTCGAAACCGGCGGGAGACTCTAATTATCATCAACCAGATTTTCCCGCCGATTCCGACAAAATTTATCAACGCTTGATCCACCCTGCCTGAGACCGTTCGCGGCTCGGGCTCAATTTGTAAGAAGAATACCACTAAACGCCATGGCTGAACGTCTCTATTTCGGGAAATTCGAAGAAGTCATCGAGCCACCTAACCTCATTGAGGTTCAGAGTCGGTCCTACGATGAATTCCTCCAGAAGGAAGTGCTCCCCAGCGAGCGCGCGGATGCGGGTCTCCAAGCGGTTTTCCGCGAGGTTTTCCCGATCAAAAGTTACGACGAGGCGATCGAACTCGATTTCGTCACGTATGACATCGAAGATCCCGAAAATTACTTCGCTCGACTCGCTGCGCAACAGTGAGAGCTTCAGCGCCGCGCTCTATGTGACGTTTAAGTTGAAAGACGAGACTGGCACCAAGAAGGAGCGCGTCTACATGGGCGAACTTCCGATGATGACCCGCCGTGGAACCTTCATCATCAACGGTGCCGAGCGTGTCATCGTTTCCCAGCTTCACCGTTCGCCGGGTATTTGCTTCGAAACCTCCCAGCACCTTAACGGCAAGCTTCTTCATTCCTTCCGCATCATTCCGGACCGTGGATCCTGGTTGGAAGTGCAGTTCGACACCAACGATCTGCTCTATGTCTATCTCGACCGCCGTCGTCGCCGTCGTAAGTTCCTTGCGACCACGTTCCTGCGCGTGCTCGGCTATCCGACGGACCGCGATATCGTCAGCCATTTCTATTCTCCTGAATCGCTTCCTCTCAGCGAAGCGATGGACGAAGGCGAACTCGGCCACAAGGTTCCTTTCGAAGACATCCTCGACGGCGAACTCACCGTCGCGAAGGCTTACGAGCCACTCACGATCGGAATCGTCCGCCAGCTTCTGGCGCTCGGTCACAAAAACGTCGAAGTCATCGACGGACGTGAGGACGAAATTCTTCTCAAGTCGCTCCGCAAGGATCCCGCGAAGGACGAGGAATCCGCGCTCAAGGATATTTATCGGAAACTCCGCCCTGGAGATCCACCGACCGCCGCTAATGCACGCGCTTTGCTCAAGCGTCTGTTCTTCGATGCGAAGAAATACGACCTCACCCGTGTCGGCCGTTACAAGATCAACCAGAAGCTTGGCATCCAGGTGGATTCCGACCAGCGCATCATGGTTCCCGAGGATTTCCTCGCGGCCGTCCGCTATATCCTCAAGCTGAAAAAAGGCGACGGTGTCATCGACGACATCGACCACCTTGGTTCGCGTCGCGTCCGTGCGGTGGGTGAACTTCTCGCCAACCAGTGCCGCGTGGGTCTTGCCCGCACCGAGCGTTTGGTGAAGGAGCGGATGACTTTGTTCGACGTGAACATCGAAGGCATGACGCCGCAAAAGCTGATCAACCCGAAGGCGCTTTCCGCCGTCGTGCGTGATTTCTTCGGCCGTTCGCAACTCTCGCAGTTCATGGACCAAACGAACCCGCTCGCCGAGCTGACGCACAAACGGCGTCTCTCCGCGCTTGGACCGGGTGGTCTCAACCGCGACCGCGCAGGCTTCGAAGTCCGCGACGTGCATCCGTCCCACTACGGCCGGATCTGCCCGATCGAAACCCCGGAAGGTCCTAACATCGGTCTCATCAACTCGATGTGTACCTATGCCCGCATCAACGAGTTCGGCTTCATCGAAACTCCTTACCGCCGCGTGGTGGACTCCAAGGTCACGAACGAGATCGAGTATCTCACGGCTGACCAAGAGGAAAACTTCCTCATCGCCCAGGCGAACAACCCGATCGACAAGAAGGGTGTTTTCCAAACCGAACGGATCACCGCCCGTGAAAAAGGCGGCGAGTTCATCGAAGCGCTTCCATCGGAAGTGAACTACATGGACGTTTCGCCGAAGCAGCTCGTTTCGGTGGCTGCCGGTCTGATCCCGTTCCTTGAACACGATGACGCGAACCGCGCGCTGATGGGATCGAACATGCAACGCCAAGGCGTGCCGC
The DNA here is from genome assembly GCA_963841745.1 of uncultured Verrucomicrobiae bacterium. Classification (GTDB taxonomy): domain Bacteria; phylum Verrucomicrobiota; class Verrucomicrobiia; order Verrucomicrobiales; family Akkermansiaceae; genus Luteolibacter. The sequence goes on from CAWJDV010000003.1 coordinate 540,926, forward strand.
TGCTCGTTTCCGAATCGCCACTGGTGGGCACCGGTCTTGAAGGCAAGGCCGCCCGCGATTCCCGCGCCGTGGTGGTTTCCGAAGCCGACGGCATCGTTGCCGCCGCGACTGCGGAAATCATTGTGACGACTCCGGATGGTAAGCTGCCTGTTTCCGAAGAGAAATTCCTCAGCGACGCCGAGTCCGTGAAGACGAACATCGACAAGGGCATCATGGCCTATCCGCTGCGGAAGTTCATGCGCTCCAACGCCGGCACCTGCATCAATCAGAAGCCGATCGTCAAGCTGGGCCAGAAAATCAAGAAGGGCCAGGTGCTCGCCGACGGACCAAACACGGAAGACGGCGAACTCGCCATCGGACGCAACGTTCTCGTTGCCTTCATGCCTTGGAACGGCTACAACTTCGAAGATGCCATCGTCATCTCCGAGCGCGTGGTCAAAGACGACGTTTACACCTCGATTCACATCTCGGAGTTCGACGTCGCCGCCCGTGACACGAAACTCGGACCGGAAGAAATCACCCGTGACATTCCTAACGTCGGTGAGGACGCGCTGCGCAACCTCGACCACGACGGCATCATCCGGATCGGCGCGGAAGTGAAACCCGGCGACATCCTCGTCGGCAAGATCACTCCGAAGTCCGAAACCGAGCTTGCTCCGGAAGAACGCCTCCTCCGCGCCATCTTCGGTGAGAAGGCCGCAGACGTGAAAGACACTTCGCTGCGCGTGCCATCCGGCTGCGTGGGAATCGTCCAGGACGTTCGCGTTTCGCAAAGCGGCTTCGCCAAGAAGCGCCAGGACAAGGTTGATCCGGTCGAGCTCAAGAAGACGCTCAAGAAGATCAACGACGAGCACAAGAAGAAGGCCGACAAACTGACGGACGACCTCACCGAGCGTCTCTCCGACATTCTGTTGGGCGAAAAAATCCCGCTCGACGTCGTCAACGCGCAAACCGGCGAGATCATCATCCCGGCCAACCGCAAGATCACCAAGACGCTTCTCCGCAAGCTCGCTTCGGTCCACGACCACATCGAAATCGATCCTTCCCCGATCCGTAACAAGATCTTGGAAATCATCAGTTCGTTCGAAGGCCGCTTCCAGGAACTTGACACCGAGCGCGAGCGCAAACTCGATTCGCTTGAGTCCGGCGATGAAGTCGATCCCGGCGTCATCAAGGAAGTTAAGGTCTTCATTGCCGCCAAACGGAAACTCTCCGTCGGTGACAAAATGGCCGGTCGTCACGGAAACAAGGGCGTCGTCGCCACCATCGTCCGTGAAGAGGACATGCCATATCTATCGGACGGAACTCCGGTCGATATCTGCCTCAACCCGCTCGGCGTGCCATCGCGGATGAACGTCGGACAGGTTCTTGAAACCCACCTCGGCGTCGCTGCCAAGGCACTCGGCTTCAAGGTTGCCACACCGATTTTCGACGGCATCAAGGAAGATGTCATCTGGGATTTCATGTCCAAGGCCAAGAAGGTCGACGGTGTGAAATGGGTCGGCGACAACGGCGAACTCCGCGAGCGCAAGCCCGGCGAACCCGAAGGCCGCGGCTACACCTGGATCGGCGACGGCAAGGACGGCACGACTGGTGGTAAATCGACCCTCTATGATGGTCGCACCGGCGAGGCCTTCCACAACCCGGTCGTGGTCGGGATGATCTACATCCTGAAGCTCGGTCACTTGGTTGCCGACAAGATCCACGCTCGTGCTGTGGGTCCATACTCGCTCGTCACCCAGCAGCCGCTCGGTGGTAAGGCGCAATACGGTGGTCAGCGTTTCGGGGAAATGGAAGTTTGGGCGCTCGAAGCATACGGCGCTGCTTACACCCTCCAGGAACTTCTCACCGTCAAGTCGGACGACGTGCAAGGCCGCACCCGGATCTACGAGGCGATTGTCAAAGGTGACAACAACCTCGAAGCCGGAACGCCCGAGTCGTTCAACGTTCTCATCAAGGAAATGCAATCCCTCGGACTCGACGTCCGTCCGGGTCGCAAGGGCTCGACCCACGGCTCCGGCATGACCGGTGGTCTGGACGACTACTCCCTCGATGACCTCACCCTGTAATTTAAACCGCGAACCCCAAACCTGACCTAATACTAACATGAGTGTCGATAACAACCTTCGCGAACTATTCGGCGTGGACGAGCGCCCGGAGCAATTTGACCAAGTCTCCATCACCGTAGCCTCACCGGAAATCATTCGGTCCTGGTCCAAGGGCGAGGTGAAGAACCCGGAAACCATCAACTACCGGACCTTCAAGCCCGAAAAAGGCGGTCTCTTCTGCGAGCGGATCTTCGGACCCACCCGCGACTGGGAATGCGCCTGCGGCAAATACAAGCGCATCAAACACAAGGGCGTGATCTGCGACCGTTGCGGTGTCGAAGTGACCCTCAGCCGCGTCCGTCGCGAGCGCATGGGCCACATCGAACTGGCCGTGCCGGTTTCGCACATCTGGTTCTACAAGTGCATGCCTTCCCGCATCGGCCTCATGCTCGACATGAGCGCCCGCCAGTTGGAACGCGTGATTTACTATGAAGACTACGTCGTCACCGAACAGGGCAACACCGCCCTCGAAGTCGGCCAGCTCCTCACCGAAAACGAACTCCGCGAAGCGGAAGACACCTACGGCGACGGATCGTTCCAAGCCAGCATGGGTGCCGCCGCCATCATGGAGCTGCTCCGCCAGTGCGATCTCCCTTCGTTGATCGTTTCGCTTGAGGAAGAACTCGGAACCACCCGTTCCAAGCAGAATAAGAAGAAGCTCTCGAAGCGTCTCAAGATCACTCAGGGCTTCCTGCAATCGAAGTCGCGTCCCGAGTGGATGATCCAGACCGTGCTTCCCGTGATTCCGCCGGACCTGCGTCCGCTGGTGCCACTCGAAGGCGGCCGTTTCGCCACCTCCGACCTCAACGACCTCTATCGCCGCGTCATCAACCGCAACAACCGTCTCAAGAACCTCCTGCTCCTCAAGACGCCGGAAGTCATCATCCGCAACGAAAAGCGGATGTTGCAAGAGGCGGTCGACGCGCTCTTCGACAATGGTCGCCACGGCCGTGCCGTCACCGGTGCCGGCAACCGTCCGCTCAAGTCGCTCTCCGACATGCTCAAGGGCAAGGGCGGCCGCTTCCGTCAGAACTTGCTCGGCAAACGCGTCGACTACTCCGGCCGTTCCGTCATCGTCGTCGGACCGGACCTCAAGCTCGGCCAGTGCGGTCTTCCCAAGAAGATGGCGCTCACCTTGTTCGAACCCTTCATCATCCGCCGCCTCAAGGAGCTTGGCTATTGCCACACCGTGCGCTCGGCCAAGAAGATGATCGACCGCAAGACCACCGAAGTCTGGGACATCCTCGCGGAAGTCACCAAGGGTCACCCGATCCTGCTCAACCGCGCGCCGACGCTCCACCGTCTTTCGATCCAGGCGTTCGAGCCCAAGCTCATCGAAGGTGAGGCCATCCGCGTTCACCCGCTTGTTTGTACCGCCTACAACGCGGACTTCGACGGTGACCAAATGGCCGTCCACGTCCCGCTTTCGATCGAGGCCCAGATGGAGTGCCGCCAGCTGATGCTTGCGCCTAACAACATCTTCTCGCCCGCATCCGGACGTCCCGTGACGGTTCCTACCCAGGACATCATTCTCGGCACGTACTACCTGACATGGGCCGGTACCCGCACTGAGAAGGACCGTGAAAAAGAGGAGCACATGCCTCTCTTTGAAAACGCCTCCGAAGTCGAGTTCGCCCTCGCCTCCGACAAGATCGACTATCACCAGTGGATCCGCATCCGCAACCCCGACCATGGCAAGAACACGGTCTTCGGTTACAAGGGCGAGGATCTCACCGACAAGGATCGCAAGGACCTGACTCCGCTCCAACAGGCGCTGCGCCAGGGCAAGATCATCGAGACCACTCCGGGCCGCGTTCGTTTCAATGAAATCTGGCCTGCAGGCGTGGGCTTTATCAACAACAACGTCGGTAAGAAGCAGATCGGCGACATCATCTGGCGTTGCTATCAGGTCTCCGGCAAGCCGAAGACCGTTGAAGTGCTCGACGAGCTCAAGAACCTCGGTTTCCGCGAAGCGACCCGTTCGGGCACGTCCATCGGGATCGTTGACATGGTCATTCCCGAGGAAAAAACCGCCGTCATCAAGGAAGCTTACGAACAGGTCGACAAAGTCACCAAGCAATACCGCAACGGCGTCATCACCGACGGCGAGCGCTATCAGAAAGTCGTCGACGTCTGGACCCAGGCCACCGACACCATCGCCAACGCGCTCTATCGGAAGATCGAGTTCAACGAAGGCAAGAAAAAGGCATCGCCACTCTTCATGATGGTCGATTCCGGTGCGCGGGGTAACAAGTCCCAGATCAAACAGCTCGGCGGCATGCGCGGACTGATGGCCAAGCCTTCGGGCGAAATCATCGAACGTCCGATCATCTCGAACTTCCGCGAAGGTCTCTCGGTGCTGGAGTATTTCATCTCCACTCACGGAGCTCGCAAAGGTCTCTCCGACACCGCTCTGAAGACTGCTGACTCCGGCTACATGACCCGTAAATTGGTCGACGTGGCCCAGGACGTCATCGTCTTCAAACAGGATTGCGGAACCGCTAACGGCATCACCGTCGCCGCCATTTATGATGGTGACGAGGAATCCGCCTCGCTCTCCACCCGGATCTACGGCCGTGTTTCCTGCGAGCAAATCAAGGACCCCGTCACCGGTGGCATCCTGGTCGAAGTGGACGACGTCATCAACGAAGTCCAAGCCCGTTCCATCGAGAACATCGGCGTGCTCAAGCTGAAGATCCGTTCGGTTCTCACTTGCGAAGCCGAGCGAGGCTGCTGTGCGAATTGCTACGGCCTCAACCTTGCCACCGGACTCCCCGTGAAAATCGGTGAAGCCGTCGGCATCATCGCTGCGCAATCGATCGGCGAGCCCGGCACCCAGCTCACCATGCGGACGTTCCACGTCGGTGGTGTTGCCGCCGCCACGTTCAAACAGCCCATCATCAAGGCCAAGAACAGCGGTCGCCTTGTCTACAAGGAAATGCGCACCGTTCAAGACGTCGATGGCCACTGGGTTGTTCTCAACAAGAACAGCACCATCTCCATCCGCGACAAGGAAGGCCTCGAACTCGAGAGCCATCAGATCGTCATCGGTTCCGTCATTTCCGTGAAGGACGGCGAGGACGTCAAGAAGGGCGACACCGTCGTCACTTGGGATCCTTACAACGTGCCGATCCTCACCGAGAAAAACGGTAAGGTCGAACTCCGCGACATGATCTCCGGCATCACCGTGACTAACGAAACGGACAAGGAAACCGGCAAAAAGGGCATGGTCGTCACCGAGCACAAGGAAGACCTTCACCCGCAGGTCGTCATCATCGACGAGAAGACCAAGGAAGTGAAAGCCAGCTACTCCATCCCGGTCGGCGCCCACCTTTCCGTCAAGGAAGGCCAGGTCATTACCGCCGGAACGCAGATCGCCAAGACTCCGCGGAAAGTCGCACGGACCAAGGACATCACCGGTGGTCTGCCACGGGTGGCCGAGCTTTTCGAAGCCCGCAAGCCCAAGGATTCCTGCGTCATCGCCAAGATCGAAGGCGCTGTCTCCTTCGGCGGCAACGTCCGTGGTAAGAAGAAAGTCATCGTCACCCACGCCGAAACTGGCGAGCAAGTCGACCACCTTGTCCCGATGGGCAAGCACGTGGTCGTCACCGAAGGCGACGTCGTCAAACGCGGCGATCAAATCACCGAAGGCCCCGTGTCGCCGGAAGATTTGCTCGAAGCCTGCGGAGCCCAGGAGCTTCAAGAGCACTTGGTCAACGAAGTCCAGTCCGTCTATCGGGTCCAAGGCGTGGAAATCAACGACAAGCACATCGAGGTCATCGTTCGTCAAATGCTTCGCAAGGTGAAAATCACCGACCCGGGCGATGCCGACCAATATCTCTGGGGTGACCAGGTCGATCGCTCGAACTTCAAGCGCATCAACGCCGAAATCGTCGCCAACGGCGGCAAGCCCGCCGAAGGCGAGCCTGTCCTCCTTGGCATCACCAAGGCCTCGCTGGAAACCGACTCGTTCATCTCCGCCGCTTCCTTCCAGGACACCACCCGTGTCCTCACCGAAGCAGCAACTCTTGGACGCGTCGACTACCTCAGTGGTTTCAAGGAAAACGTCATCATGGGTCACCTCATCCCCGCCGGAACCGGATTCTATCACCACCGCGAGGCGGAGTTCGAATTCACCGTCGAGGAGCCGGAACCGATCGTCGTTCCGAAGGAAACCTTCGACGACGACGAAGACGCCGCCACCGCGTGATATAGGCATTCCTGCCTGTTCTTCAATCCATCAGCCCCGGCCCGCAGCAGCGAGCCGGGGCTTTTTGTTTTCAACCGGCCAAAGAATTCTTCGCCATGCGGACAAAAAGCCTACACTCACGCCGTATGGATGTCGTGTGAAGTCACCTGAAGCCGCTAGATTCCGCCGGTATGACCCGGTTTACAAAACGAACCAAATCCCATCATGAACCGTCGCTCGTTTCTCAATTCATCCACCCTCACCGGAGCCGGGTTGCTGATCCTTCCCGGTGGCATCCTGAAGGGGGCATCGTCTCCTAACAACAAGCTCAACATCGCCCTCATCGGCGTGTGGGGCCGGGGCCTTGCCCATTACGATTCCATCGCCCACGAAAACGTCGTGGCGCTTTGCGACGTGAATGAAAATTTCTTCCCGGAGGCCCTCAAGCGATTCCCGGGTGCCAAGACGTACACCGACTGGCGCAAGTGCCTTGAGCAAAAGGATATCGATGCCATCGTCATTTGCACGGCGGACCACCACCACGCCTTCATCGCCAACTGGGCGCTCAACCGTGGACTGCACGTCTATTGCGAGAAACCCCTCGCCATCTCCGTCGAGGAAGCACGCGTCGTCCGTGCGAACTGGCTGACGAAAAAAGACAAACTCGCCACTCAGGTCGGCATGCAGCGCCATGCCGATCCCAATTTCAACCGCATCCGCGAACTCATCCGCGATGGTGCCATCGGTGATCTTCAATCCGCCACCGCTTGGGGAAACCGCCAGATCCGCCGCGAAGGCTACTTCCCTGGCGAGGGGACTCCTCCCGCCGGATTCAGTTGGGATCTCTGGCTAGGCCCTTCTCCAGAACGCCCCTACAATCCCGCCTACTTCAAAGGCGGTCCCGGCGCGAACTGCCTGGAATGGAACATGTTCTGGGATTGGGGTGCAGGCCAGATCGGCGATATGGGAAGCCACACCATGGACATCCTCTGGAATGCCGTGGATGCCGGCCTGCCTACCACCGCCGAGGCCAAGGGTGAGGCCTTCAACCCGGACGTCACGCCCGTCGAGTGTGAGTCCCACTTCGACTATCCCGCCAACGACTGGCGCGGGCCGATCCGCGTGAGTTGGTATCAGGGCGGCGTCATGCCCCGCTCGCCGAACCGTGCCATCAATCTCAATGCTATCGACCACGGAGCCTGGTTCAAGGGCAGCAAGGGTTTCCTGGTTGCCGATTTCACCAGCCGTATGATTCTGCCCTTCGGCGGTGACGCGGACCTTTCCTACTACAAACCCCGTAATAAGGAAAGCCAGTTCAAGCCCGTGGGCCACTTCCAGAAGCAGTGGATCGATGCGTGCAAGGATCCCGCGCTCAAAACCTCCTGCGATTTCGAATACAGCTCCAACATGATCGAGCAGATGCTCCTGGGCCTCGTCGCCTACCGCGTCGGCAAGAAACTTGATTATGACAGTGCTACCGGCAAGGTCACCAACGTCCCCGAAGCCAACGAATTCCTCAGCCGCAAATACCGCGATGGCTGGGTCCTCAACGGGTGAGTCATCGGTGCTCCGGTTCAATCCTCCAGCCACCGACCCAGTGCTTCTTCCAGATCCTCGGTGCGTTTAACGTTGAAGGACTCGCCCGCGGCGACGGTGATGCGGCGGCCGGCGCTGTTTTGGAAATGCAGCAGGACCGGGGTCGATCCAGGGTGATTGGTGAGGGCGAGCTTGATCTCGATGAGGTCGCGGTCGCTGTGGCGGGTGGTCGAGAGCATGAGTTCCAGCGGTCCCTTGCCGTTGGTGCCGGCACGCTTGGGCTTGAGCTCGGCGAGTTCGTTGCCGGTGATGCGACGGCCGCCGGTGCGGTCGTCCACCTGGATGTTGCCCTTGAGTTTGATGATTCTTCCCGGCTCTAGCAGGCCTGCGTCGCGGGCGGGGACGAAGGTTTCTCCCCACAGCATGATTTCCGCGCTGCCGGTGAAGTCTTCGAGCACGAGCACGCCGAAGGGTTTGCCGGTTTTGGTGGTCTTGGCGTCGAGCGACCGGACCATGCCGGCGAACGGGTAGCGCTCGCGGGCGTTGGATAGATCGATGTCGTCGATGAGGCCGAGTTTGCGGTACTTGCTCGAGTCGATCACGCTGCGGAACTTGTCCAGCGGGTGGCCGGTGACGTAGAAGCCTAGCAATTCCTTCTCGTGGGCGAGGCGTTCGTCCTTGCTCCATTCCGGGACGGACGCTTCGGTGCGCTGGGATTTCGTCTTCGGCGCAGGGGCGGAGAAATCCATGGAATCGAACATGGAGACCTGGCCGGACGCGCGGTCTTTTTGGGCGGACGAGGCGGAGGCGACGACCTGTTCCAGCCGCGCGCACATCCCGGCGCGGGTCTCCTCGGTCCAGTCGAGAGCGCCGGCTTTAGCGAGGTTTTCGAGGATGCGTTTGTTGACGACCTTGGAATCGAGTCGCGAGGCGAAGTCGTCGAGCGAGGTGAACTTGCCGTTTTTCTCGCGGTCGGCGATGGCGATGGCCATGGCGCCCTCACCGCAGTTTTTGATGGCGGCGAGGCCGTAGCGCACGCCTTTCGCACCGTTGGGCGTGACCTCCGGTGCGAAGCGGAGTTGCGAGGCGTTCAGGTCGGGTGGCAGGATTTCCAATCCCATGCGGTGGCACTCGGAAACGAAGACGCCGATCTTGTCGGTGTTGTGAATTTCGTTGGACAGCAGCGCGGCCATGAACTCGACCGGGTGGTTCGCCTTCAGATAGGCGGTCCAGTAGGAAATGTGGCCGTAACACGCGGAGTGGGACTTGTTGAATCCGTAGCCGGCGAACATCGCGATCTTGTCGAAGATCTGGTCGGCGAGTTTCTTGCCGATGTTGTTGGTGGCTTCCGCGCCTTCGACGAATTTGGCGCGCTGCTTCTCCATCTCGACCGGGTCCTTCTTGCCCATCGCGCGGCGCAGAAGGTCGGCACCGCCGAGCGAGTAACCGGCGAGCACCTTGGCGGCGTTCTGGACCTGCTCCTGGTAGATCATGACGCCGAAGGTGTCGCCGCAGACCTTTTCCAACAGCGGATGCTCGTACATCGCGCGGGTCCGGCCTTTTTTCACGTCGAGCATCTGGTCGATGAACTGCATGGCTCCCGGGCGATAGACGGCGAGAAGGTCGATGATGTCGTCGATCTTCTCGATGGCATACTTGCGGCAGGTTTCGACCATGCCGCCGGATTCCAGCTGGAACACGCCCATCGTCTCGCCGCGGTTGAGGAGTTCGAAGGTTTTCCAGTCCTCCAGCGAAACCGTCTCGATCGCGAAGTCCGGCGTGTGCTTGCGGATGTGCTGCACCGCTTCCTGGATGACGGTGAGGTTCTTCAGTCCGAGGAAGTCCATCTTCAGCAGGCCGACGTCGGTGATGGCCTTCATGTCGTACTGGGTGACGACTTCTCCTTCGTTTCCGCGTGTGAGCGGGACATGTTCGTCGAGCGGGCGGTCGCCGATCACGACGCCGGCGGCGTGAACGCCGACGTTTCTCGCGAGGCCTTCCAGCTTGGTGGCGTAGCTCCACAGTTGCTGATAGGTGGAGCTGCTTTCGATGAGTTCCTTCAGCTCGGGCTTCGATTCATACTCGTCCTTGAGTTTGATGTCGGGTTTCGCCTCGATCATCTTGGCGATGCGGTCGCCCTCGCCGTAGGAAATCCCCATCACGCGGCAGACGTCCCGCAGCACGCTCTTCGCGCCCAACTTGCCGTAGGTGATGATGTGCGAAACGCTGCGCTCGCCATATTTTTTCCGCACGTAGTCGATGACCTCGACGCGGCGGCTCTGGCAGAAGTCGATATCGACGTCGGGCGGGCTGACACGTTCCGGGTTGAGGAATCGTTCGAACAACAGCCCGAAGCGCATAGGGCAGATGTCGGTGATGCCCATCGCATACGACGCAAGCGACCCGGCCGCGGATCCCCGGCCGGGACCGACCGGGATGTCGTTGTCGCGCGCCCACTGGATGAAGTCGGCGGTGATTAGGAAGTAGGATGCGAAGCCTAACTTGTTGATGGTATCGACCTCGTATTTCAGACGGCTCGCGATTTCCTCCGACTCGGCTTTTTCCTTGCCGTAGCGTTTCACCAGCCCGTCGCGGCAGACCGTCATCAGGTATTCTTCGCGCGGGCTGCCATCGGGCGTGCCGAACTGCGGGTATTTTTCCGAGCTGGTGGAATCGAGCTTGATCGAGACGTTGCAGCGCGCGGCGATTTCCAAGGTCGCGTCGCAGGCGCCGGGCACGTCGGCGAAGATCTCGCGCATCTGCTCGGCGGTCTTGAAATAGACTTCCGGCGAGTAGTGCATGCGGTTTTCATCGATGACGAGATTTCCGGTGCCGATGCAGATCATCACGTCGTGCGCCTCGTGATCGAATTTGTTGAGGAAATGCACGTCGTTCGCGGCGACGACCTTGAGGTCCATTTCCTGGGCGAACTTAAGCAGGGAAGGGGTGACCAGCCGCTGCGGTTCGAGGCCGTGGTTGTGGATCTCGACGTAGGTGTTTTCCTTGCCGTAGATGTCCACGATTTCGGCCAGCGTCTCGCGGGCTTTTTCTTCGTCGCCAGCACGAAGCCATTCGTTGACGGGGCCGGAAATGCAACCGGTGAGGCAGATGATGCCCTTGGAAAACTCGCGCAGCGTGTCGCGGTCCACGCGGGGTTTGCCGTAATAAAGGCCTTCCAGATTTCCCTTGGAAACGAGTTTGCTGAGATTGTTCCAGCCCTCGTTGTTTTCCGCGAGCAGCGTCATGTGGGTGGCGCGCTTGCGGCCAGCGAGCTCCTTTTTGTCCTCCATTTTCCCCGGGGCGAGGTAGATTTCGCAGCCGAGGATGGGTTTCACCCCGGCCTTGTTGCACTCTTGGTAGAATTTGATCGCGCCGTAGAGGTTGCCATGGTCGGTCATCGCCACGGCCGGCATGCCGAGTTCCTTGGCGCGTTTGGCCAGATCCTTGATGCGGATCATGCCGTCGAGAAGCGAGAATTCGGTGTGTAGGTGAAGGTGGACGAAGGAATCAGACATCGGGCGGCGCGACTTTAGCGACCCGATGGCGGAGGGCAAGCGGGAGGTCGGGAGAATATGGAATGGAGAGTGAAACAGGCATTCCTACCTGTTCTTCCCGGTCGCCGTCACGGGGAACAGGCAGGAATGCCTGAGTCACGAAGAACAGGCAGGAATGCCTGGGTCACGAACACAAAAAAACCGGGAAGCCACGATGGGCTTCCCGGGTTGATTGATTGAGTGGATTTGAATAACTTGGAGTTACTTCACAACTGGAAAGGCCCACTTTGGAGCGGGATCCGGATACCAGGCGCTGCCTTCCGTGTTATCCAACAACTTCTTGCCGTTCAGGAGGACTTCCCCGGCATTGTTACCCGATTTCACGATGTTGAGGGACGTCACGCTGTTGTCCAATTTCAGGATGACTGCCTTGCCGTCGTAGAAATCGCCATCAAACTTTCCGTCCATCGCCACTTTGAATGGAGCTCCGATAATCGGACGGGATGGATTCCCAGCTGCACTGAGTCCGGTATCATCCGCTTTGATGAGAATCCCGAAGCCGACTTCTCCTTGTTCAAGAGCTTTCGTTGCGATGGGAGTGATGACGCCGTCCGGCTTTTTGGTAAACCCGGATTTGGCATAGAACATCGCTTCCGACTGGGCGATTCCGGCGGCGACGAGCTGGCGGAACTTATCATTGGCGGTGGCACCGTCCACGACTTCTTCTCCGGTGTTTGCAGTAACGGTAGTTGCTGTGCCCTTATCAGGGAAGCCGCCGTATTCCGTCTCGAACTCGAACAAAGCGAGTCCGATCTGGCGGGCGTTGTTCACAGCTTCGGTTTGGTCGGCCTTCTTGCGTTGGCGGATCACCATGGGAGCGGTGAGGCCGGCAAGTGCCGCGATGATGACGATAACGACGAGAAGCTCCACAAGAGTGAAGCCACGACGTGTGCGATTATTGGTTTTCATGGTTTTACGTATCTATTTTATGTTTGGGGCGATTGCCCCGGTTTGTATGACCCTAGCGATAAATACCGCTGAGGTTTTAAAATCCTACGTTACCCGATGATGGAAGCAAGGAGAAGTTTCAGGCGGACGAGACCTCGTTTTACAGCTTCGTGGGCTTTTTGCTTGGATCCCGGCGGAAGCCGTCCAATAGGCGGAACTCCTTGTCGGTAATGGGGTAGGGACCGGCGAATTCGACGGACCGTGCCGCCGACGTTGTGCGACAGGCAAACGCCTTGCGATCCTCCAGATAGTAGAGGATGAAATACTGGCGGTTGCGCTCGCCGGTCTCTGCGAGAAAGTCGGGCAGGCCTTGCTTGGAGATGAAAAAGGCCAAATCCGGGTAGGCCCGGGACTGGAATTCCAACCGCTGATACCCGAACGACGGTGGCTCCTGCCTCACCAGCATGATCTGGTTTTTCGCCGCCGCTTCCATGCTTCCGAACATCCACGAGTCGCCGACCTGGGTGCATGAGACACCGAGGATCCCGACGGCTGCGAGGCCGAGCGTGAAAGTTGATTTCAGGAAATAGCACACGGCGGTTACGACTTTACGGAAGTTTTCCACCGCTATTTCGTGAACGATCCTGTGCCATCGTCGCTGCGAGTGACCGGACATTCGGCCGATTCCCCTCGGAATCGACAAAAAATGCGGTTTCCATGGGCACGAGGAATTCGACGGCGGAGTTGATTCCCACCAAGCGGCCGTGAGCGTCAACCACCGGCCCACCGCTGTCGCCGGGCTGCAGCGGGATGTCCATTTTGAACTTGCGGGTCCCGGTGAACGCACCTTCCGGTGCGAGCGAGGTGCCGAGCTTGCCATCGCTGGATTTGAAACCGGTGGCGATCCCGCCGTGCATCACCCGCGTGCCGGCGGGCAGCCAGCGCTCCGGCGGAGTCCATTGGTAATAATAGGGAGTCTTCACCGGGATGTGGAGCAAGGCGATGTCTGAGGATTCCGAGCGCCACACGACGCGGGCCCGAGCCGGTGCCAGACGGCCGCCCTGGCCGTAGATGAGGAACACATTCCGCCCGGCCATCCGCGACAGGACGTGGTCCGCCGTGAGGAAATAGCCGTCCGGTGAGATCGGTGCCGCGGAGCCGCCGTCGGCATCACCCGGGGCGTTCGAGGCCGAAAAATTGCGGTTCACCCAGTTGTCCAGAGTGCGGCGGTCGGTGACCACCACGGCGCTCACCCGCTCCGCGACGATCTGCCGGGTGGCCCGGGTGGGAGCCACCGTGTCGGGCGGAGGCGAAACCGAACACGCTTGAGCCAGGCAACTGATCACCAACAACCCCGACAACCGAACAAAATTTTCCATCCGCGCCGACGAAAGCACAGGCATTCCCTTTCGTCACATCTGATTTCACGTTTCAGCCAACAATCGCTCGATCACCCGGCGGAACGGGGAGGGCATCGCCAGCGCCAGCACGTCGTTCGATTCCTGCCAGATTTCGTCCTTCGCGAGCTGGAAATTTTTTCCAAGCGGGGTTCCGTCGTGCACCCGCAGCGTCACGCGGTAGCGGGTGATGGTGTAGCGGTGTTCGGCGAGTAAGGGCAGCGGGGAAATCGCCGCCGCCTCGCGCGTTGGCAGCTTCCAGAGGCCTTCGCGGCGTTTTCCGCCTTCGCGGTGGAGCAAAAGCCGACCCAGTGGATCGCGCAGCCACAGCGCATGTTCGTCCACCGCGGTGATCGATATTTTCTGGCGCTTCAGCGGCAGTATTTCCGGCTCCCGCGTCTTGCAAAACGATGCGACCGGGCAACTCAGGCAATCCGGCACGCCCGGCCGACAGATTTTCTGCCCGAGCTCCATCAGTGCGGAATTGTAAATCCGAGGCCGCTCAGGATCTGCCAGCGCTTCCGCCCATTCCCACATTTGTTTCTGCCCCGCCGTGTCGTCTACCGGAGCGGAAAAATCCATCACCCGCGAGAGGACGCGCGCCACGTTTCCATCCACCACCGCCGCCGGCGCGTCAAACGCGAACGCCCGCAACGCCCCGGCCGTGTAGCGCCCCACACCCGGCAATTTCATCAAGGCTGCCAATTCCCGAGGAAATTTCCCACCATGCTCGGCGATGACCGCCCGCGCCGTCTCGCGCAGCATCCGCACCCGGCGGTAGTAGCCGAGCCCCTCCCACGCCTTCAACAAGCGCTCGTCTTCCGCTGCCGCGAGCGACTCGACGTCCGGAAACGTCTCCAGAAACCGCGTGTAAAATCCCCGCCCCAACACCGTCGCAATCTGCGTCTGCTGGAGCATCACCTCGGAAATCAAAATCGCATACGGCTCGCGGGTCCGCCGCCACGGGTAGTCGCGCCCGTTTTTGGAAAACCACCCCGCCAGCGCTTCGCGAAACGCCACCCGGCCCTTCATCGCGTCGGTCTTCATCTTTGGCTTCAACATCCCGCCGCAGGGTCACCGATCCCATGAAACACGCAAACGCGAAATCCATGATTTCCTCCCCCGATTGGAGGATGCGGGAAATCGTGACAGACGACCGGCGGTCCTTAGCCTTGGAGCATGATTCAACGCCCGGCCGCTCTCTTGTTCCTGCTCGCCCATGGTCTGACCCACGCCTCCCCGGCCTTGCCGCTGAAATTCGACTTCGGCACGGATCGCGTCGCTCCGGGGACCATTGGCATCACGCCGGCCACGGTGTTCTCGCCGGAGATGGGCTATGGTTTCGACCTCGGATTCACTCCCAAATCCGAGGACCGAGGGGGTAATCCGCTGCGCGGTGACTTCATCACCGGCGAGGGCGGTTTCTATTTTTCCGTGGAGCTGCCGGAGGGAAATTATGATGTCAGCGTGCTTCTGGGTGATCCCAAGGGCACCTCGGACACCACGATCAAATCCGAATCGCGGCGGCTGATGGTGGAGAATCTCGCCACCACGGAAGGCCTGCAAATCACCCGTAAATTCACCGTCAACATCCGTCAGCCTGAGATCAAGGGCGGCTCTCGCGTCGGCATCAAGGAGCGTGAGAAAGACTACCTGCACTGGGATTCCAAGCTGACCCTGGAGTTCAACGGTCCCCGTCCATGCATCGCCGGGCTGGAAATTTCCGCAGCGGCCGACCCGACCACCGTCTATCTGCTGGGCGACTCCACCGTCACCGACCAGCCGTTCGAGCCATGGAATTCCTGGGGCCAGATGTTGCCGCGGTTTTTCAAACCCGGCGTGGTAGTGGCGAACTACGCGGAGTCCGGTGAATCGATCGCCAGCTCGCTGGGCGCGAAACGAGTCGCCAAGGTGGAGTCGCTGGTGACCAAGGGTGACTACGTCTTCATCCAGTTCGGGCACAATGACATGAAATCCAAAAAGGAAGACGCCCTTCAACGCTATGAGACGGACCTAACCGACCTCGTCAGGAACATCCGGGCAAAAGGCGGGACTCCCGTGCTGGTCACCTCCATGGAACGCAAGAGCGGGGTGAGAAAAGACACGCTCGCCGGTTATCCCGACACCGTGATCCGCGTGGCCACTGCGGAAAAGGTCGCCTTGATCGACCTGCACGCGATGAGCCGCCAGCTTTACGTCGCACTCGGCGACAACCTCGACGCCGCGTTCCAGGACGGCACGCACCATAACAATTTCGGCAGTTACCAACTCGCGAAGTGCGTGGTCGAAGGCATCCGCAGGGCGCGGCTTCCGTTAGCGTCGTTGATCGCCGCCGACGTTAAGCCGTTCGATCCCACCCGCCCCGATTCGCCCGCCGGTTTCCTCTACGCCGCGAGCCCGTTCAAGGACATGACCCAACCGGACGGGAACTAACACTCCTTTGTTCTTTTCGGAAGCCGCAGCGTCACCCTGAATCCTCCCGCCGGAGGGATTGAAGCGTTCGCCTCTCCGCCGCAGGCTTCCATCGCCGTACGCACGATGGCGAGCCCCAGTCCGCTGCCGCCGGTGTCGCGGCTGCGCGACCGGTCCGGCCGATAGAACGGCTCGAACAGCCGCGGGAGCTCATCGGCAGGCACGCCCGGGCCGTCGTCGGTCACCTGGATTTCGATGAAATCGGGAGTGTCGATCGCGTCGATCGTGATCTTCGCCTCGGGTCCGGCATGCACCGTCGCGTTCCTAACGAGATTACCGAGCGCCCGTCCTAACAAAGTCGGATCGGCCACGACCCTGAGTCCGTCCGGTACCCGGATTTCCGGTGGCCGCGCACCGCCCTCGCGGTTGGCGATTTCACGCGCGAGCGGCTCCAACAGAATCGACTGTGAGCGCGGCGCACGGTTGGTGGCGCGGGAAAACGCGAGGATTTCCTCGACCAGTGTTGCAAGTTCCTGGGCGTCCGCCTCGATGGAATTCAGCCGTTCTTTATCGGCCTCGCCGAGCCGCATTTCCAGAATGCCCAGTCCGGTGCGCAGGCGGGCGAGCGGTGCGCAAAGCTCGTGCGCGGCGTCGCCGAGAAAGCGTTTCTGGCCAGACACGAAATGGTCGAGCCGGCCGGCCATCGCCTTGATCGCGTCTCCGAGATTTCCAAGTTCATCGTTTCCACGCGGCGGCAGTGAGACGTCGAACTGACCGGCTGCGATCGAATCGGTGGCGGTGGTGAGTTTCCGGATGTAGCGGGTGAGTCCCCAGACAAACGGCGTCCAGAAAACAAGGCTCAGGCCGAGCACGGCCAGCCCGCCCCACAGCCAGGGCTTGAAGTCGAAGAACATGCCCGATCCATCCAAACGGTCCGCCCGGATCAGCAGCAGTTCGTGGCGCGGCACTTGGCCGGGAGGTCCGGGAAACATCAGATGCACGCCCGCCCAATAGCCATCGCCGCGATCGCCACGCACGAGGAATACGGGCCGGACCGGCGGACGGCGGTTTTCAGAGGGAAGGTCGGCCCTGACATCACGTGGTGGCCCTTCATCGAACCCACCCGGCGGAGGGCGGTTCCCGGGTCTGCCCTCCGGCCCTAACGGCGGCGGCCGGCGCGTGGGCGGACCGGCCTGGGGTGGAAGCGCCGTTTTCATGCGTTCACGGACGTTGGCAGGAATTGGAAACGGGAAATTCTCCGGATTTCCAAAATCAAAAACCGCCGCGCGGACGTTTTTCTCGCGAGCCAGCGGCAGGATGGTGTCGTTCCATTCGCGCCGCGGCTGCCCGGTCACCGCTTCTCTGGCAGAATCACCGAAGCTCCGCAGCCGCTCGCCCGCCGAGCCGCTGAGCAGCGAGTCCAGACCGAGCCCTAACTGCCAGCCGACGAAGGCGACGAAGGCGATTGACAGAATCAGCAGGTGCACGAGCAGCCAGCCGAGCACTTTCGCCAGCAACGGAATGTAGGGGCGTGGTTTCATGGCTCGTCGTGGTCCGGCTCCTGCAGCGAATAGCCGATCCCGCGGATGGTCCGGATGAAGCGCGGGTTCTTCGCGTCGTCGCCTAACTTTTTCCGCAGGGAGGAAACATGCACGTCGATGGAACGGTCGAAGATGTCGAAACGGCGTTCCGACACTTCCTCAATGAGCCGCTCGCGGGTTTTCACGCGGCCTTTCGATTTGAGCAGGGAGGTGAGGATCGCGAACTCGAGTGTGGTTAGGTCGAGCGGCTGGTCGCCGAGCACCGCCGTGTGGGTCTCCACGCAAAGCCGCAGCAGACCGCAGCAAAGTTCGCTTGGAGCACCACCGTCCGCCGGGACGCGGGCGCGGCGGGTCACCGCCCGGAGTCGTGCCAGAAGTTCCCGCGAGGAAAACGTCTTGGGCAGATAGTCGTCCGCGCCGATTTCCAGTCCCACGATCCGGTCCGCTTCCTCGCCGAGCGCGGTCAACATGAGCACCGGCACGTCGGATTTTTTCCGCAGTTCGCGGAGCACCGAAATGCCGTCCATGCCCGGCATCATCACGTCGAGGATCACCGCTTCGTAGGGCATTGCCAGCGCCTCTGCCAGGCCGTCCGGGCCGTTGTGGCGCAGTTCCACCTCGTAGCCCATCGGCGTTAGATAATCGCGGATGAGCTGGGCGAGCCTGCGATCGTCATCGACGACGAGAAGGCGGCGGGTGCCGTGAGTTTCCATTGGCAGAACCCATAGCAGGCCGGGTGCGGACCCGCCCATCGCTTTTACAGAAACTTTACAATTTCGGGGTGAAATCGACACATGCTTTTCACAAGGCCCGGGTTTCATCATCAGCGTTCCCGATAGCGGAAGCGAATCAACAACATCAACACCACAGAAACCATGAAAACGTATTCCATGCAATGGCTCATCGCCCTCGCCGCAAGCGTCGGCGCCTCCGCCCAGCCGCCTCAAGCACCGGGTGACCGACGTCCGCCTCCAGTCCCGCCGCTTGTCGCGGTGTTGGATGCGGACCGTGACCGGGTGATTTCCGCAGAGGAAATCGCAGCCGCCGCCGAGGCACTTGCGAAACTGGACAAGAACGGCGACGGCCAGATCACGCTGGAGGAAATCCATCCTCCACGGGACGGAAAGCCCAAGGGCGAAAAGCCTGGGAAACCGCCGGGTCCACCGCCGGGAGATCGCCCGGTGCCACCTTTGATCAAGACGCTCGACGCCGATGCGGACGGAACGATTTCCGCGGCCGAACTCGCGGGTGCTCCGGAAGCACTCAAGTCGCTCGATAAAGACGGCGATGGCGAGTTGTCTCCGGAGGAGATCCGCCCGCAAGGTCCGCCTCCCGGACGCGGTGGCCCGCCGCCACACGACGGCCCGCCGGATGACGGACCCGGAGTTGAATAACTTCCCCCTAATCATGATCCGTCCGGACGCCTCGCGTTCGGGCGGATTTTTTTGCCCTCAAACCTCGTCCCAAAACCCATGGATCTTGTCGATCTCCCGGCGGTTGCGCTTGGTCGGCCTGCCCTTGGCGGCTTCCTGTTTAGCGGTCTGCCAGAGCCTGAGGGCCTCGTAAACCTCCGGTTGTGTCAGGTCCTGATAGCAAATCTGGGCTTCCGGCGCGCCGACGCGTTTCGTGATCACTGCTTTCACCGAGATGGTCCGGACGCCCGGACCTTCCATGAACGGGATTTCCAACAGATCACCCGGCTGCACCGGAGACGAGGGTTTGAGCGGATGGCCGTTGCGCTTCAATTTGCCCGTCGCGCAAATGTCCGCCGCCAGACCCCGCGTTTTAAAAAAACGGGTGGCCCACAGCCAGAGATCAGCGCGCACGGAGTCGGACATGGTTTCCAGCAAAAGCTGCGGAATACGGCGGGCTTACGCAACACATTGATCGACGTGACAGGAGGTTTTACGATTTTCAGTTTGTTTTTTCTGTTCGAATTCAGATCGTCAAAGCCGTGAAAATCATGAAATCCGGAATCCTCTTCCTTTTGCTCTTGGTAGGTTCGACTGCTCTCCTCTCGGCCGCTGAACCCCGGCGGCCGGTGTCGGCGAAGATCATCCCGACCAAGGACCAGGCCGAGGGACCGCACGGCTCGGAAAGCGGCAATGTGCAGCTCACTTTCAGCGACGGCACCAAGGAGATGTGGACCAAGAAGAGCCATTGCCAGTTTCCGCAGGTCTCGGCCGACGGCAGTCTGGTCGGCTGGAGCCACGGGGAAATCCTCAAAGTCCAGTCGTCGTCGATGGGCGGGGAATTCCTCGGCAGCAATAAACTGCGGATCATGCGCGGCGAGAAGGTGGCCGCCGACTTTACGGTGGATACGCCGATCCGGAAATGGCAATTCTCGCCCGATTTGAAGTTCGTCTACATCGTTGACCAAGGGCTGCACGGACCGGAAACCATCAGCCGCGGTGACATTTCCACCGGGAAAATCGTGGAACGCCACAATTCGATGGATGAGAAACTCCCGGCCTGGGCAAAGCCGCTGGCGGAGTGACGCCGGAGCCGGCCTACTCGCCGAGCGGGGAGATTTGGAGAGCTTCTTCAAGCGCTCTCACCCGTGCGATGAGCTTGGGCAGGCGGCGCACGTGGGCCTGCATTTTCATCTCGTCACGCAGCAGTTGAGCGGGATTTCCACCGTAAACCTGGCCGCCGGGGAGGTTTCGAGTGACCCCGGAGCGGCCACTGAGAATGGTTTTGGCACCCACGCTGACATGGCCTGCGATTCCGCCCTGCCCGGCAACCGTGACGTAGTCGCCCAGGCGGGAACTGCCGGACATTCCGGTCAGCGCGACGATGAGGCAGTGTTTCCCGATCACGCAGTTGTGGCCGATTTGCACCAGATTGTCGATTTTCGTGCCTTCTCCGATGAGGGTCTTGCCGAAGCGGGCCCGGTCGATCGTGGTATTGGCGCCGATTTCCACGTCGTCGCCGATTTCCACGGTTCCGACTTGGTCGATTTTCACGTGGCGGCCTTCGGAAAATTCGTAGCCGTATCCATCCGAGCCGATGACGGCACCGGGTTGGAGAATCACGCGATCTCCGAGGACGCAGCGTTCGC
The DNA here is from genome assembly GCA_963841745.1 of uncultured Verrucomicrobiae bacterium. Classification (GTDB taxonomy): domain Bacteria; phylum Verrucomicrobiota; class Verrucomicrobiia; order Verrucomicrobiales; family Akkermansiaceae; genus Luteolibacter. The sequence goes on from CAWJDV010000003.1 coordinate 561,612, forward strand.
GGACGGAGGCGTTCGCCATGATGCGGCAGTCTTTTCCGATCACGACATCTTCGGAAATCACGGCGTTCAGGCCGATGTCCGAGCCGTCGCCGACGATTGCGCCCGCCATGACAACAGCCCCTGCCTGCACCCTCACCGTGGCGGAATCCAGCACGGCGGTCGGATCCACAAACGCCCGCGGATGGATGCCCGGGACAAAAGCCCTGGTGGCGACGGCGAAATGGCGTACCACGACGGCAAATGCCAAAGACGGATTTTCCACTGCAATCAAAGCCGTGCCTTCCGGCCCGTCCGTCACGCCGCGAGGGACGATGACGGCAGCGGCGTGGGTCTGGAGGAACTGGCCGTGGTATTTCTCGTTGCCGAGGAAACTCACATCGCGGGAACCGGCGGCGTCGAGCGCGGCCATGCCGGTCAGAGACAAATCGAGCTCGCCCCGGACGATGTCACCATCGACCCAACGGGCGAGCTCGGAAAGTGTGAGGACGAATGCCAATGGATGAGGGATGGGAGGTCCTCTCGGCGTGGATCACTCGGTAGGAGCGGGAGCTGGCAGCTCAGGAGCTGGATCGCCGGCGGCGGGAAGGGACTCGGCAGGAGCGCCCTTGTTGAGGTCCTTGAGCAGGCCGGCAGTGATGTCGGTGGCGTCCTTGGTGTAGAGGAGGAAGGGAACTTGCGAGGTGCTGAGACCGGACTTGTCGAAGACGTAGTCGAAGTTGTCGACCTTGGCCTTTTCCTCCACCAGCTTGCGGATTTCTTCGAGAATGCCCTTCATGCGCTGGACCATTTTCTCGTTGAGGGCTTGGTTCCGGCGTTGGAGAAACTCGCGGCGCTCGCGGTCAAGCGCGATTCCTTCCTGCTGCTGGGTCTGCCAGTCTTTGAAGAGGGTTTGTTTCTTCGAATCGTTCAGGGATGGATCGTCGAGCTGCTTGCGGAGTTTCCCGAGATTTTCCTCGAGCTCGCGGATCTTGGCGAGGCGCTCGTTGTTGTCCTTCTGGATGCGGGCGCGCTCCACGTTGATCTGCTTCTGAGCTTCGTTCGTGCGGTAATATTGTTTGAAGAGCTCCTGCATGTCGACCGTGGCGATGCTGAGCTTGCCTTCTTGGGCGAAAGCCATGGTGGCGAACGACGCCGAAAGAGCGATGGTGAGAAAACGACGAATGAGGGTCATTTGGTAAATAAGTTGGAGTTCCTGAAACGGAGTGCGGGGAGAAGATGAACAAAAATTTCGGTCCGTCAACGTCCATCCCGATCGCGTGGGAAGCAAGTGAAGACGGTGCCGGATGCACTCCTCCGGCGGCTGGCCCGCCGGGACTTGGTTCTTGACGGAGGCCGGTCATCCTGCTTGCCTGCGGCGTCTGGCGCTTGACTCTTAATCATTTGTCGGCCCTCGAGCGACTTCAACTTTTTGAAATTAGAGGCTCGGGAAACTCGTTTTAGTTTTAATCTCCGATCACTCATCTCTTATGGACTGGACCTCGCCACTTTGGTACGCCTCATATATCGTCGTTCTTATCGGTCTTGCAGGCTATGGTTCACACCGCTTGACGATTGTTTTTCTGTATTTGAAGCACTCGCGAAAGCACCCGAAGCCGAAAGAGCTTTTTTCGGAGCTGCCGTTGGTGACCATCCAGCTACCGGTATTCAATGAGATGCACGTGGTGGACCGGCTTTTGGAGGCGGTCTCCGCGTTGGATTACCCGCAGGACAAGATGCAGATCCAATTGCTGGACGACTCGACCGACGAAACCGTCGAGATCTGCCGGGCGGGCATCGAAGGGTTGAAAGCGCGTGGCTTCGACGCCCAGCACATCCACCGCACCGACCGCACCGGCTACAAGGCGGGAGCACTTGAAAACGGCACCCGCTTTGCCAAGGGGGAATATCTTCTCATTCTGGACGCCGATTTCGTGCCGAATCCGGATCTGCTTCAAAAAACGATCCACTATTTCTCCGATGACAAGATCGGCATGATCCAGACGCGTTGGGGGCATCTCAACCGCACTTTCAACGTGCTGACCCGCATTCAGGCGATGTTCCTGGATGGTCACCTTGAACTCGAGCAAACGGCCCGCAACCGCTCCGGCCGCTTTTTCACCTTCAACGGCACCGGCGGCATCTGGCGGAAATCCTGCATCGCCGACGCCGGCGGTTGGGAACACGACACGCTCACCGAAGACATGGATCTCAGCTATCGCGCCCAGCTCAAGGGCTGGCGCTTCATTTTCCTCAATGATGTGGAGACTCCTGCCGAGCTTCCGGTGGACATGGACGGCTTCAAGAGCCAGCAGCACCGCTGGACCAAGGGCTCGATCCAGGTTTGCAAGAAGGTGCTTCCGGCGATTTGGAAGAGCGATGTCCCGCTTTTCATCAAAATGGAGGCGACGGCGCACCTCACTTCGAATTTCGCTTACCTGTTGCTCATCTGCCTCTGTTTCCTGATTTATCCGAACCAACAGGCACAGCCGGACTTCGGAAAACTGACCACCTACATCGTCAACGTCCCGATCTTCTTCTTCGCATCGGTTTCCGTAATTGTTTTCTACATGGTCGCCCAGAAAGCGCTTCGCCCCGGATCGTGGTGGAAGGAAATCCCCTACTTGCCGCTGCTTCTCGCACTGGGCATCGGAATGTCCATCAGCAACGCGAAGGCGGTGCTTGAGGCACTCTTCAATCACGAGTCCGCTTTCGTGCGGACGCCGAAATACGGCATCGAGGGCAAGCGCCAGGATTGGAAGAAGAGCAGCTATAAGGCGATGAAAACGCTTACGCCATTCGTTGAGCTGCTCTTCGGGTTTTTCTTTCTCTTCGTCGTTGTGGAAGCTGCGATGAAAGCAAACTGGTCCTCCGCAATTCTTCTGCTTCCATTTCCCGTTGGATTCTTCTATACATCCATCGCATCGCTTCTTCGTATGGTGCCGTCCGGTCCCGAGGTCACCCAGTCGAAGATTGTGAGTCGTAAAACACCATGATCTCATGCCATGACCGGAATTCCTACCACCCGATTTTTACTCATCCTTTCCTCCAGCATCCTCGCCGCCGTGGGCCTCACGGGTTGCGGATCGAGCAGTTTCTCCCATAGTGGGGACACCCGGAACAAGATGATCGTCAGCGTGCGCGATCAGAAAATGATGTTGGTCCGAGATGGCGCACCCGTGAAAACCTACAAAATCTCCACTTCCAAGTTCGGAGTGGGGGATCGCCCGGGAAGCAATTGCACTCCACTCGGCCGACTCCAGGTGGCCAAGAAAATCGGCGATAACGCGCCGATCGGCTCGGTTTTCAAGTCCCGCCGCCGCACCGGTGAGGTTCTCAAGCCGAACGCACCGGGCCGCGATCCGGTGGTCACCCGTATCATGTGGTTGACCGGCACCGAGGATCGCAACCAGAACACGTTCCGGCGCACCATCTACATCCACGGCACGCCCGAGGAAAATCGCCTCGGTTCGCCCGCATCCTACGGCTGCATCCGCATGGGCAGTCGCGATGTCGCGGATCTTTACAACCGGATCGGCACTGGGGCCGACGTCTTCATCATCCGCGGATCCATCGAAGGCAAAAAGGAAAACCAATCCTCGGTATCGGTCGGAAAAACCGGTGGCAACTCACGCAGTTGAGATTCTCTGAAACACGAGCTTGACACCGACTCGCATATTCCTATTTTCCCCCGCCCGCCTCGAGGCGACTGATTTTTTCACACTACGACCATGGCCAATCACAAATCTTCAATCAAGCGCGCACGTCAAACTGTTGTGCGGACCGAGCGCAACCGTGCGGAAAAAAGCCGCATGAAGACCCTCCGCAAGAAGGCTCTCACCGCGATCGCCTCCGGTGACAAGGCCGCCGCCGCCGAAGCCAGCTCCGCATTTTCCTCCGTCGTCGACAAAGCCGCAAAGCGTAACTTGATTCACCCGAACAAAGCCGCTAACCTGAAGAGCAAGACCGCGAAGGCCCTCGCCGGCATCGCTTGATTGCTCCGGGAGCAGGTTTCATTAATTCCAAAGAAACAAGCGGACCGGTTCACCGGTGCCGCTTTTTTCATACCCTCATGGCTGAATCATCACAACCACCCAACCGCGCGGCCGCCGCCGCCAAGATCGTCGCCAACCCTTCTGGATACAAGGTCTGTGAAGGATGTGACTCGATCGTGGGCAGTGGTGCCGCGCTTTGTCCGAACTGCCACAGCTATCGCTTTGATTCGTCTCCGGAACGCGTGATCCTTCAGGCGCGCATTCTCGGCTCCCGCGAACAAACCTCCGTCACGGCGGATGATCTGGGTTGATCGGCGATGGCTTCCATGAGCGAGTCCATCGGTTTCAAGGAATGGCAGGTCGTCTGCGAGGCGCTCGCTTCCGGAAGGCAGTCGGTTCTCTTGCGAAAAGGTGGCATCCACGAAGGACGGCAGGGATTTTCATTCGCCTATGAGTCGTTCTTTTTATTTCCCACTCGCTTTCACGCGATCGCCGACCAAGTCCGCGAGGGCCAAGTGACGGTGATGCCCGAGTGGCAGCCGGGCGACACCATCCGCATCACGCATCACGCCGAGGCACTGTGGGCGGTCACGCTGACGGATTGGGAAAAAGTCGCGGCCATGGAACCTCTCCATATTTATTCCGAACAAACCGTGCGGGATCGCTTCGACTGGGAAGGAAAAGGCATGGCCTCCGGCAGCATTCACCTGGCGCTCGTGCGTGTCCGCGAGCTCGCTGCGCCCTGGGAGTTTCCTTATGAAACGCGCTACGGCGGCTGCCGCAGTTGGATCAATCTTCCCGAGCCGCCGCCCGACTGGCGCGCCTCCGCGCGACCGGTGCTGGACGACGAGGCGTTCGCGGCCCTCGACAAAAGCCTGCGGTGAAACGCGGACTTACGGCTTTGGCTTCTCGGCGAGTGCTTTTTCCACCGCCCCGACGAGTTCCGCGCTGTCAGGCTTGATTGTCGGCTCGAAACGGGCGACCGCCTTGCCGTCCTTGTCGATGAGGAATTTCCCGAAGTTCCAGCGCACGTCGCCCGGGAACGCACCGTCCTTGCCAGTCAGTGCCGCGTAGAGTTTGTGCTGCTCAGGGCCCTTCACGCTGATCTTGTCCATCACCGGAAAGCTGACGTCGTACTCCGCTTTGCAGAATTTCTGGATTTCCTCAATGCTGCCGGGCTCCTGGTTTCCGAAGTCGTTGCACGGGAAGCCCAGCACCACGAATCCCTCGCCCTGGTGCTTCTTGTAAAGCACCTCCAACGCCCCGTATTGCGGCGTGAGGCCGCACTTGGAGGCCAAATTGACGAGCAGCACCACCTTGCCGCTGTATTCCTTCAGCGAAGTCTTTTTACCCTCCGCGGTTTGAAATTCGATTCCTGTGAGATCCGCGGCGAACGCGCTTGCGGACATGACGAAGGCGGGGATGACGATTCGGAGCAACATTCCGGGACCCTAGCATCAAATCCCGGGCACGCAAAATTTCTCCCGCTCTAACGCCTCTTGAGAATCGCCCCGGAAATCATTTCCTATCCACATGAAATCGACCTTTCTCGTCCTTCTCGCCACCACGCCGCTTCATGCCCAGATCCCTTCCGCCCCGGGCGCGGAACTCAAACTCGTCGCCGACGGCTACAAATTCACCGAAGGCCCCGCCGTGGATCCCTCCGGAAATGTCTATTTTACCGACCAACCGAACGACCGCATCCTCAAATGGACCGCCGCCACCAACCAGGTGGAAACCTTCCTCGAACCCGCCGGCCGCTCGAACGGGCTCTACTTCGACCGTGAGGGGAAACTCATCGCCTGCGCCGATGAAAAAAGCGAACTCTGGCGCATCGATCCCGCGACGAAGAAAGTGATGGTGATCCTCGACAACTTTGAAAAGAAAGCCTTCAACGGCCCTAACGACGTCTGGGTCGATCCCGCCGGCGGCCTGTATTTCACCGATCCCTTCTATAAACGCGACTACTGGCAGAACCGCCCGAAGCCCGAGCAGGAGAAACAACGCCTCTACTACCTGCCCAAAGACGCCAAGGTCCCCGTCATCGCGGACGAAACCCTCGTCCAACCTAACGGAATTATCGGCACGCCCGATGGAAATTTGCTTTTCGTCGCCGACATCGGCGACAAGAAAACCTATCAATACGAAATCGCCAAAGACGGCAAGCTCGTCAACCGCAAGCTGTTTTGTGAAATGGGATCCGACGGCATGACGCGCGACACCGCCGGGAACCTTTACCTAACTGGCAAAGGCGTTGCCGTTTTCGACAAGGATGGCAAAAAACTCGGCGATATCCCCATCCCCGAATCCTGGACCGCCAACGTCACCTTCGGCGGTGCGGATTTGAAGACACTCTTCATCACGGCGATGGATTCCGTCTATACTCTAGAAATGACGGTGCCCGGCACCCGTTGAAATCCGCACAACCCGCTAGCAGGCCTTTATGCAATCACCCAAAAAACTGCGGATCTTCTTCAGCTCCCCCGGGGATGTGAAAATGGAGCGGGAAACCGCGCGGAAAATCGTCGGCCGCCTGCAGCTGGAAGCCGGCGACGCCATTTCCATCGAGCCGTATTTCTGGGAGCACGAGGCGATGTCCGCCACCCGGGACTATCAGCAGAACATCCCGGAGATGAGCGCCTTCGACGTGGTCGTGTGCATGCTGTGGAGCCGTCTGGGCACGCCGCTTCATCCGGAACGTCATCCCCGCCCCGACGGCGGGTTTTTCGAAAGCGGCACGGAATATGAGTTCTTCACCGCCCTCTCCGCGTTCAAGGCGAACGGCACGCCTAACATCCTGGTGTTCCGCAACTTCACCGAGCCGCGCCGCCCGAGCCGGCCGAAGGAGGCGCGGGAAGCCGCGGACCGCGAACTGGACCGGCTGGATCACTTTTTCGAACGCTATTTCCAGGACGGGAATTTTTTCACCGCCGCCGTCAACGAATACCGGACGCTCGGCGAGTTCGAGGACAAGTTGAGCCTTGGGTTGCGTTCCTATCTGTTGGAACATGTGGGCATTCAGGAGACCGGAGCCAAGCGGGTCGCCCGTTACTCGGGGCAGCCGTATCTCGGGCTATCAGCATTTGATTTCGACGACGCCCAGGTGTTCTACGGCCGCACCGCGCAGGTGGGAGCGGTGATCGAGTCGCTGCAGGTGCAGGAAATGGAGGCCGCCGGAAGTCCGGACGCGTCGCGGCGGTTTGTGCTTTTGTTAGGTGCGAGCGGCAGTGGCAAGTCCTCTCTGGCCCGCGCCGGTGTGTTGCCGATGTTGATCCAGCCTGGAGTGATCGAAGGCGCGCAGTTGTGGCGGCGCTGCATCAGCAAACCCGGCGACGCGCAGGGCGATCCGTTGCTCTCGCTGGCCACGGCCCTTTTGCAAGACTGCGCCCTGCCGGAGCTGGCCACCGACGGCACCAGCGCCGCGGAACTCGCCGGCATGATGCGCCGCCAGCCTGCGGGCGCCGGCATGATGGTGCGCCAGGCGCTGAGCCAGGCGGCCGTAGTCGAGAAGGGCCGGATCGAACAGGAAATGCGCGACGAGCTCCGCCGGCTCGAAGCCGAGAACCGCATGGAGGACGTTGCGGAGCTGGGAGAAAAACTCAGGACGTTGACGGCTCCGGTGACGCGTCTCGCGCTCGTTATCGACCAGTTGGAGGAATTGTTCACCACCGAACTCGCGGCAGACCAGGTGAAGATTGTCATCGAGGTGATTCATTCGCTGGCCATGAACGGCCGGGTCTATCTGATCGCGACCCTGCGCAGCGATTTCTACGCGCGGTGTCTGGAGCACCCGCTGTTAGTCGATCTGATGAAGGGTAACGGCTCGTTCGCCCTGCCACAGCCCGGCCCGGGCGATCTGGCGCAGATGATCCGCCAACCGGCCGTCACGGCGGGGCTGGAGTTCGAGGAAAACGCCAGCTCCGGCGACAAACTCGATGAAATGATCCGCGACGCCGCCTTGCGCGATCCGTCCGCGCTGCCGTTGTTGAGCTACACGCTCGAGCAACTATACGAAAAGCGCACGGCAGACGGCGTGATGACCATCGCCGCCTATCAGGAACTCGGCGGACTTGAGGGAGCCATCGGCGGTCGCGCCGAGCAAACCTACCGTTCACTCTCGTCGGAAGCGCAGATGGCCTTCGACGACGTCTGGCGGCGTCTTGTCACCCTGAGTGACAACGGCACGCCGGTCCGGCGGCGGGTGCGGATGAAGAGCCTGCCGGACCATCCCGCGGCGAAGGAGTTGGTGAACGCATTCATTTCCGCCCGACTCCTCACGGCGGATCAGGGGGCGGACGGAGAGAGCACGCTTTCCGTCGCCCACGAAGCCTTGTTGAAACATTGGCCGCGAGTGACGCAGTGGCTCGACGGAAACCGAGATTTCCTGCGGGTCCGCTCGCGCATCGGCACCCGCTTGAGCGAGTGGGAGGAACATCATCGCGCGGATGACTATCTGATACCCAGCGGCACGGCTCTGGCGGAAGCGGAGCAGATTCTCGCCAAATACGGGCAAGCACTCGAAACCAACGAATGCGACTACATCGCCCGTTCCGTGACCTTCGCCAAAGCGCGGGAACAAGCCAAGCTCCGGAAGGCTCGGGCTGTCGCCGCGGGGGCCCTGGTGCTCAGCCTCATCGCCGTGGCCGGCGGTATCTTCGCTTGGAACGAGCGCGGCAAGGCGCAGCGGCACTCCGCCATCGCCCTCCAACAAAAAGCGGCCGCCGAAAAGGCGGAAGGCCTCGCCAAGGCGAGCCAGGTGCGCGCCGACTACACCCAGGGGATCGACATGCTCGACGCCGGCCAAACCCGCAAAGGTCTAACCAGCCTGATGCAGGTGCTCAAGGCGGACCCAGGTCACGACGCGGTCAGTCGCCGCCTCTATTCCTATCACCTTTACGGTCTGCCCAAGGCGATTCCAATCCGGTCCGTGCAAGGTCCAGCCCTGAGCCGCCAGCGGATCAGTGGCGCGCGCTACGGTGAGAACCAGCGTTGCGCCTACCTGTCGAAGGATCACACGCTTGAGGTCTTCGATCTGAACGACAGGAAAGTGATTCACGGCCCTTGGGAAAAGGAGCCTGATTCCTTCGCGGGATTGATCTCCGACTACAACGAGGTCGTGATGAACATCCGGCAGGATTTCAGCTGCCGGATCTGGCATCTGGATACGAACAAGGAGTCTGCCGTCGTCCAGCTCGATCCGGACTTCGGCACGCTTACGGTCAGTCACGACGGATCCATACTTTTGCTCGGGCAGAACAGCGGCAAGGTCATCGTTTGGGACACGGCCACTGGCAAGGTGATCCATCAGATCCAACAGAAGGGAGCCATCAAGAACATCAGCATCGATGGCTCCGGCACCTACATCACGGTGGCGAGCGACGAGTTGGTATTCTACAATTTGAAGACCTTCCAGGAACTCAAACGTCACGAAAAAGCAGGGTTGTCCGCCCGCTCGGTGGTGTTCTCCGGCGATGACAAGGTCGCGGTGGCTCATTTCAATTCGTCCACGGGTGACGGGACCGGCAGCCGGTTCGCGTTTTTCTCCACGAAAACCGGAGAAATCCTCGAATCCCGCGACATCGAGATTCCCGGCGAGGTTTTCAACTTCAATGTGAACCACGACGGCACGGCGGTCATCGTCGCGAGCTTCGCCACCAACGCGCGGGTCTATCACCGTACCGACGCGACGGAGGACCGGTGGTATCCGTTCGAGACCTATCCGGTGAGGGCGTTGTTCTCGCCGGATGAGCTTCTCGTGATCGCCGCTGATAGCGAGGGCACGGTGAAAATCTTCGACGCCGCCAGCGGCAAGGCGGCGGTGGCTGCTGACAAGGATCATGCTGCGCAAGCGGAAATTCCAGCGAAGCTCGCATTCGAGCCGATCAGTCACGAGGGCCGTCTCGAAGACCTGTTGGTTTCGTGGGACGGGCATTACCTCATGAGCTGCACTGCGAGCCAGGCACGGATCTGGGATCTATCTGTTGGTCGCGCGCTCACCCAGCCCGTCGTGCGGGAGGGAGAATCCTTCGATACGCGGTTCGTCTCGGATGACCGGGAAATCATCATGGCCGGAAGCTGGGGCATCCAGCGCTACGACGCCAAGCTGATGGAGAAATCCGGCGAAGCGCTGCTGGCGGACGCGAACGCGGTGAATGTCGGACTCGGCGAAAAGGAACAACGCGCCGTCGCGCAGACCGACAAGCACACCGTGCAATGCGTGGATCTGAGGAACCCCGGAAAAGCTCCGGTCGTTTTCAAGTCACCCGCAGAGATCACGCAGATGATTCTCAGCCCGGATGAACTCCATTTCGGCGTTAGGACTGCGGAAGGTTTGGTCGTGGTGGACGCACTCACCGGCAAACAGACCGGACCGGTCCATCCGCTTTCCGCGGGCGCGGCCGTGCTGCGGTTTTCCGGCGACTCCCGGCAGCTGCTTGCGATTCAGACTTATGATGTCCACTCGGTGTCCGTTGCCGATGGCAAGGCGACGAAGCTCCAACACCGCGACCAGGTGGTGTTCAGCATCTTCGTCTGTGATTCCCGCGATCAGTTCCTTGCCGTGTTCGCACTGGGCAGTGGCATCAAGTCGGAGTTCATGACGATGGTCTGGGATCTATCAAAAATCGACCAGCCGCCGATGGAGCTTCCCCATGACGATGTGGTCTATGTCACGGGCTTCAGTGACGACGCCGGCCTCATCGCCACCGGCACCCGCAACCAGACGGCGCAGGTGTGGGACCGGAACACGGGAACCATGTTAGGATCGCAGCTGTTTCACAAGGAGAACGCGGTGAAGAAGGTGGCGTTCAGTCATGACGGCCGGTGGGTGGCCACGGTGAGTGCCACTGATTCGGAGGGCGACCTCATCCGCATCTGGGACTGGCAGACCGGGAGGGAGGTGTCGGAGAGGATCGTGACGGAAGGGATCGTGAAATCCCTGTCATTCAACCGGGACGACAGCATGATCATGGCCGCCTCCTCGGCTCTCTCCAATCCCAAGCGGATCTACTGCCGGATCTGGGAGCTCGCGCCTTCGAAGGCGGAGCCGGTGGATTTGTATGCCCTCACCGAGGCCACCGTCGCACGGAATCTCAACGGGCAGGGCAGTTACACCGTGGCCGATCCGTATCTCGGCTGGGAACGCATCCGGACAGCCACGCCGAAATCATGGTTCCTTCAGGATCCCGCCCGGCGGTCGGTTTCGCCTAACATCCACTCGAACGCCATGCGCTGGATCACCGACAACAATGTCCCCTCGACCCAAGCCTCGCGTGCGATGCCGGCGGTGGGCCTGGTCCGCGCGGCGGTGGGCTACTGGGAGAACAACAGCCTCGTGGACCGGGTAAACGCGTGGGAGAAGACAGACAAGGAAAGCACCGCGTCCAAGGCCGAGCGGCTTTCCCTGATGGCGCTCTACAACAAGGTCGTGCAGCTGAGGCAGGCCGCCGAACGCAACGCCATGCGCGACGCGGACGTCTGTTATTACCTCGGGCTGGCAGAGAAAAAACTGACTGAATACCAAACCGCGCGCAAGTGGACGCTGCAGGCGCTCAAGCTCGAACCGGAACGCGAAGACATCCAGATCCTCGCCAACGACGTGCTCTATCTGGCCAAAGATCCCGACGTGCTGGCGGGCGTGCTGGACACACTGTGCGCCAAGTATCCCAAAAAGGGACCTTACCTCGCCCGCAAAGGGTTCCTTCTGGCTAACAAGGGCGACAAGCAGGCGTCACAGGTAGTTCTGAAGGCGGCGTTGGAGTGCGAGGATCTCTCGGTGGTGGACCGGAGTCTGGTCCTCTGCCTAACTGGAGATCCGCAGGCAGCCGGAAAACTTCTTGAGGAATATGAACAGGAGAAGAAAAAGGCCGACAACACCTACATGACGGAGGCTACCCTGCAGCTCTACCAGATTCTCGCCCGCCAGCTCGGTGGCGAAACCGACAAGGCGGTGGATCACTTCCATCATTTACTGGCTGCTAACAACAAGCTCGCCAAAGAGGCCACGATCCGGTCATTCGATATTCCCGAGAAACTCGTCCAGGCGCTACTGCAAGTTCAGCAGGCGACTTTGGAAAAGCACCCCGACCTCAGGAATCAGCCCACCGAGTAAGGGTCACAGCTGATTGTATGGCATCGAGAACGTGTCGCCGTCCTCGATCTTGCCGCTTTCCAGGCCTTTCTTGAACCAGCGCATCCGTTGTTCCGAAGTGCCGTGGGTGAATGAATGCGGCACCACGCGGCCTTGCATTTGTTTCTGGATGGCATCGTCGCCGATGGCGTTCGCCGCGCGCATCGCTTCCTCGATGTCGCCGCGTTCCAGGTATTCGCGGGTGTGGTGCGCCCACACGCCGGCCAGGAAATCCGCCTGCAGCTCCAGCCGCACCGAGTATTCGTTGTAGTCCGGCCTGCCCTGCATGGCCGCGACCTTGTCGGAAAGTCCTAGCAGTTTCTGAACGTGGTGCCCGACCTCGTGCGCGATCACATACGCCTGCGCGAAATCGCCCGGCGACTTGAAGGTCTTCGCCAATTCGTCATAAAAGCTCAGGTCGATGTAGATCTTGCGGTCGCCGGGGCAATAAAACGGCCCCATCGCGGCGTTGCCGGTACCGCAGGCTGTCCGGGTCTGGCCGCGATAGACTCTCATCGCCGGGAGTTCATATTGGCGGCCGATGCGTGCGAATTCCTTGGTCCAGACGTCCTCGGTGTCTGCCACGACGACTTTGACGAAATCAAACTGTTCCTTTTCTTCCGGGCTCACCTCCACTTGCTGGGATCCGCTGGTCGATGGTCCGCCGCCGCCGAGCAGCATGCTCGGGTCCACGATTCCCATTTTCCAAAGCACCGCGCCAACCACCACGGCGGCAAGGATTCCCTTGAACCCGAACACGCGGCCGATGGTCATCAACAACCCCAGCCCGCCGCCACCACCACCGCCCATGCCTCCGGAACGCTCTCCGCGCGCATCCTCGACGTTCTCACTCTCTCTGCGGCCTTTCCATTGCATGACTTTTTCAGGTTGATTGCATGCAGCCTACAAGCCGGCGACTGGGTGTCAACAAGTCCGCTGAAGGCTCCCGGCGACTGAGCAAAAGTGGAGAGGTGATCCTCTGCCCAAAGGCTATTCCGCGAGGATGTCCAGCCAGTGTGGTTCTTCGGGCGTGGCGGGCGGGCAACGACTTGGTGGCGACCCCGATGTTTAACGATACTCCAGCTTCTTTACTTTAAAATCTCAGACAAATAAACACTGTCGATGTGGATTCTCGATCTATCACCCCAAGAAGGTCGAGATCCAGCTTTCACTCAACACCAAGTAATGAAGACCGGAGACAAGCCGGCACATCCAACGGCGAGCAGCGTCCTTCTTTGAATTCGAGCTTCTCTTCCCGCCGTGGATGAGCTAGACGTTGCCAAAATGGAAATTTCAAAATTCATCGCGCCAGCACTGATGTCACTTGCCATGCATGTGGCTTGTGGAGAGGACGTTTGGCCCGGTCAAAGTGAGGGCACCTTCAAATTTTCACCAACGACTGAGCGTGCATTCAAGCTGGAGGAGGAAGCAGATTTTGTAGCGTGGTATTCATTAGATGGGAAGCTCGACGTTGGTGTCGGTCGCACGGATAAAAAGGAGAATCTCTATCACTCGATCAAGTTTTCACTCGAAGAGTTGGAGGGCTTTTTCGATAAACAGAAGCACAAGAATCTGATCGTCGTCGGAATTCAGAAGCAGAATTTGACCAAGGAAGTGCTTGAGATGCACATCACCAAGCTGCGAGATTACTTTGTCGCCAGAGGATACGCGAGAGTGGTAATTCAGCAGGCCTACGGTAATGGCCGAGGCATCCACCTTGAACACGTTGCAAATCCCAATGATGCAGCCGCGCCATCCGACGGCGATAAGCTCCCAAAATAAATCCCAACTTCCATCCCGCCGCGGATGTGCTCAGGCGCTTTGCCAAAAAATGAGTGCCCACAACCACGGATCAAAATCGCGAGCCAACATGTATTCCGAGGACCGGTGCACGAACTGGACGGAATTCGATCCAGCGTGGGCGGAGGCACAGGCTGTGTACAAGAAGTTTGACGAACGGATCTCCAAGAGGCCCGACTTCCCCAAGATCATCGCACTTCCGACAATGGAAGGTTTCTTGCGATCCTGCTCGCCCGACCAGGTAGAGTCAAAGTTGCGGCAGATCAGGCCAGAGTTCATTGAGGGGCTGAGGGCGGTGTTCATACTCGGTGGAACACAGAAGCAGTTGAAGAGCTGGGGAAGCGGCGTCACCACTTATGGCCACTACTGGAGGTCGTGCATTTTTTTGCACGCATATCCATCAGATGGCAGGAGATTCAAGCCGACTCAGTTGCGGACCTACTTTATCCGAAATGTGCTTGTCCATGAGATCGGACATCATGTCGATCAGCGCCACGATACCACCACGAAAGAGCGCGAACGGTTTGCTGAAGCCTTCGCTAAGGAATACGGCTAACGCTTGCAACAAGTCGAGACACAGCAACCGCCACTAGCCGACTTGTCGTCAGAGTCACCAGCAATATGAACCCCTATCTCCGCCTCAACGCTCGCCCCTCACCGGGGGTTGTGCGTGCACATTAAACATTCGGCAGAGAAACATGAATCTTCTATTCAACCTCATCGCAAGAATAGCCTCCGGAGAGCGGCTCGAAAGAGGTTCCCGTCAGAACACCGCTTGGTGGCTTGGCGGCCTAGCGGTCATGCCAGTCGTCATGATTCTTTTCACGATGTTTGGCACTTGGGTCGAGCGAACATTCGATTTCAGCTTTCTTGACTCTTACGGAGGGGTCTTCGTGATGATCATTTTGCTTTGCTTGGTCATGTTCGCCCTCCTTATACCTTGCGTGAGAATCTTCCAGGGATCTCCGCTCTGGCTTATCCCGGTTGCTGCTGCCACTTGGACAGGAGGAGCTTGGATTGCCTATCACAAGAACGCCGAAAAAGGCGGAGCTCCGAACCCCTCATTACCGCCCAGTTTGAATTCCACGTCCTCCGTTCGCGGTTCGGAGGACTAGGACGTCCGGTGGGACAACAAAAAAGCCCGCCGCCGGAGGGACCGGGGCGGGCTGTGTAGAGGACGGCGAAATTACTTGGCTTTCTTCGGGGCCGGTGCGGTGGCGGGCTTCGCGGCGTCCGCCGGTTTGGAGTCGGGTTTGGTTTCGGAGTTTTTGCCGGACTTGATGTCTTCGAGCTGTTTCTTGGCTTCGGCTTTCTGGGCGTCGTCGAGTTTGGCGGCGATGTCATCGGCGAGTTTTTTGGCGGATTCCTCGCCGCGTTCCTGGGCGAGGGTGGCGAGGGCCCAGCCTTTGACAGGATCCGCCTTGGTGCCGACGCCTTCGGAAATGAGGCGGGCGAGGGCGAGGGTGGCGGGGCCGCTGCCTTGGTTGGCGGCGAGCGAATAGAGCTGACCGGCGTTTTCGAGGTTTTGGGGAACGCCGGCGGCACCACGCTCATAGAGGGTGGCGAGGTTGTTCTGGGCTTGGGCGTAGCCACCTTGGGCGGCGCGGGTGAGCCAGGCGACGCCGGCCGGGGAGTCGGCGATGGCGAGCTTGCCGGAGAGGTAGAGCAGGCCGAGCTCGTTCTGGGCCTCGACGAGGTTGCCGCTGGCGGCGGCGAGCAGGTATTTGTAACCGCCGAGCAGGTCGGGCTTGTCGGTGGAGAGCGCTTGCACGGCGAGACGGAAACTGGCGACCGGGCTGCCGGCTTCGGCGGCTTTTTCAAGCAGCGCGAAGCCGCGGGAGGCGTCCTTTTCCACGCCCTTGCCCTCGATGTAGAAATCGGCGGTGCGCAGGGTGCAGTCGATCTGGCCGGCGTCCTTGCCGCGCTCGTATTCGGCGAGGGCGGCCTTGAGGTCTTTTTTGACGTTTTCCTCGTAGTCGCCGAGGGCGAGGTAGGCGCTGTATTCCTTGGCGGCGATGGCCTTTTTCAACCACTCGCGGCCTTTTTTCTCATCGCGGAGTTTTTCATCGCCGCTGAGGAGGCGGGATCCGAGGGCGGCCATGGCACCGGCGTCGCCCAGATCGGCGGCCTTGGTGTAGCTGGCGAGGGATTCCTTGGCGTCCTTCAGTTCGGGAAAGCCGAACTGGCCTTCGTAGAAACGGGCGACGAGCAGGAGGGACGGGATGTCACCGGCTTCGGCGGCTTTTTTCCACCAGAAGACCGCCTTGTCGGGATCGGCGGTGGGGGAGAGGCGGCCGCGGAGGTAGGCCTCACCGAGGATGCGTCCGGCCACGGCGGGATCGTCCTTGGCGGCGGATTCGAGGGTTTCGCGGGCTTGTTCGCGCTCATCCTCCTTTTCGGAGGCGAGCAGGATGAAGGAGAGGCGGTAGGTTGCATCCTTTTGTTTGGCGGCGGCGGCCTTGCGGTAGTATTCGAGCGCCTTGTCGCGTGATGCTTCGAGGCCTTTGCCGGTTTCACTGGCGAATCCGAGAAGATAGAGCGCATCCGCGTTTCCTTGGTCGGCGAGGGGTTTGGCGAGCTCGACGGCCTGGGCGTGGCGGCCGGCCTGAAAAGCTTCCATGGCCTCCTTGGCCGGTCCTTCCGCCACGGTGGAAACGGCAGAAGACCCGTCCGACGGCACCGACACCGCAGCTTGGAGGGACAGGGTGAGTGCTGAGAAAAGCAACAACTGAGGGATGGAGCGGAGACGCATTCCCGAAACTACGCGCCATTTCCACGCCAATGCAAGCGCGATGAACGCCATCAACCCTGGCTTTCCCAGCGGGTTCGGAGCTCGTTGATGCACCCGCCGAGCAGCGCTTCATCGAGCTCGTGGACGTCGATCCCGGTGCCGATGTCAGTCAGCAGCAACACGGTCAGCTCGCCGCCGAGGTGCTCGCGGAATTCGTCCAGCCCTTCGAACACACGGCGTCTCCCGGTCTCGTCCTCCCAGTCGAGCGCGGGGTGATAGATCGCAAGTTGCAGGGCATCGAGCACCCGCAGGATTTGCTCGGCGATGGAAAATTTCAGCAATCCGCTGCGTGCGGAGTAAAGCGTGTCGAGCGCGAGGCCGATCGCTACGGCCGGGGCGTGGGAAAGCTGGTAATGCGTCATCGCCTCCAGCTTGTGGGCCGCCCAGTGGCCGAAATCCAGCGGTCGGCTGGAGCCGGTTTCAAAGGCATCGCCGCCGGTTGCGATGTGGCGGGCGTGGAGCAGGGCGGAGCGTTCGACGCAGGTTTCGAGCACTTCGGGCTCCAATGCGGCGAGCGCTTCCAAGTTGGTTTCGATCCATTCGAAAAATTCGCCGTCCCGCACGAGCGCGACTTTCACCGCTTCGATCAGGCCGCCGCGGCGGGTTTCCTCGTCCTGGGTGTGGAGGAATTGGAAATCGTTGATGACTGCGAAGGGCACGGCGAAGGCACCGACCCAGTTTTTTTTGCCGAAGGCATTCACCGCGCATTTCACGCCCACGCCGCTGTCGTCCTGGGAGAGCGTGGTGGTGGGAAAGCGGATCAAGCGCACCCCGCGATGCGCCGTGGCGGCCGCGTAGCCGACGGCGTCGAGGAACGCCCCGCCGCCGATGACCAGCGCGTAGGAATGCCGGTCGAGGTGGGCCGCGTCGATCGCCGCCCAGACTTCGCGGACCAGTTGGTCCTCCGCTTTGGCCGCCTCGCCGCCGGGGAAAACCGAAATGCCGCGGAATTCGAGATCCAGCTCGTTGAAATACATCTGGATGCCATCGAGCAAATCCGGCCACAGCGCGACGACGTTTTCCTCCACGAAGACCATCGCCCGCCGCCCGCCGCCTTCGGCTAACAACCCGGCGAGTTCGTGGTTGATCGGATTGAAAGCGTCCCGGGTGAAGACAATACGGTGCTTGAAGGTGACGGGGATCTGGAAATCGTAGCGGGACATCAGTGGGCGGGAGCAGTAGCGCCGATTACGCCCGCTTGCCACCGTTTCTTGCCCCAAATCACACCATGCCTACCGTCGAAACTCTTTTCCAAAGCCGCTGGCTCGGACTCTATCGCATCGGGCACTGGGATTTCGTCCGCCGCCCGCATTCCGATGCGGCAGTGGGAATTCTCGCCATCACGGCGGATCAGGAAATCATCCTCGTCGAGCAATTCCGCATTCCGATGCAGCGGCAGGTGATCGAAGTGCCCGCCGGATTGGTCGGGGACGAGCCGGAATTCGTCGGCGAATCGCTCGCTGAGACCGCGCGGCGCGAGTTGCTGGAGGAAACCGGATACCGGGCCGGATCGATGGTGCCGCTGATCGTCAGCCCGACCTCCGCCGGGATGACCTCCGAATCCGTCCACCTTTTCCACGCCACCGATCTGGTCCGCGAACACGACGGCGGTGGTGTGGGGGGCGAGAACATCATCGTCCACCATGTGCCGCTCACCGGCCTGCGCCAATGGTTCGCCGAGCAGGAAGCCGCGGGGAAACTCGTCGATTTCAAAATCCACTCCGCCCTCTGGCTGGCTGGCCTTTCGGGCTGATTCATCGCAACAGCCCGCGTTTCCCGGACGTAAATCTGCAAGACCCATGAGCCCTTCCATTTCCCGCCGCCGCCTCATCAAGACGTTGTTCTGCTCCAGCGTAGCGATGAATCTCAACCTCACCCACCGTGCTGCCGCCGCGGAACCGGCGTCGGCACGATCGCTGGATTTTCTAGCACTTGGTGACTTCGGCAGCGGCAGCAAGAACCAGTTCATCGTCGCCCGGGCGATGGCGAAATACTCGGAAACCCTGGGCAAACCCGCCGCCGGTCTGCTTCTGCTAGGCGACAATTTCTATGGCCCGATGCCCGGCGGTGTGAAGTCGAAGCGCTGGCAGACCGGGTTTTCGGAACCCTATCCCGGGAAAATTTTCCCCGGGCCCTGTTGGGCGATTCTTGGCAACCACGACTACCACGACACGGCCGGAAATGAGCAGGTCCAGCTCGGCTACGCGGCGTCGCTCGACCGCAAGACGCGCTGGACGATGCCCGGGAAACATTTCCGCGTGGATTTCCCGCAGGTCACCTTCCTGATGATCGACACCAACTGGAAACCGATCAGTGGCGGCGGGCAGGGAAATCGCAAACCCTGCCTGAGCGACGAGGAAAAAGCCGCCCAGCAAGCGTGGCTGGAAAAGCAACTCGCCTCGCCCCGCGCGCCCTTCACCGTCGTCTGCGGCCATCATCCCGTGTATTCGGATTCCAAACACGGCGACACCGAGCCGCTCGTCAATGAGCTCGGCCCCCTGCTCGAAAAGGCCGGCGTCCACCTCTATCTCTGCGGCCACGACCATGACCTCCAACACCTCGAACTCGATGGCCTGCGCACTTCTTTCGTCATCTCCGGCGGCGGCGGTGCCAGCCTCTATCCGCATGACAAGGTGCGCAAAAACTCCGTCGTTTTCGAAACATTCGGCTTCAGCCATCTATCAATTTCCAACGGGCGGCTGATCGTCCGCCACATCGACTCCAGCGGAAAAATCGTGCACACCTTCAGCAAGGGCGTGAAACACGATTGGAAGATCGAAGCCTAGACCCGCTTCAGCGGAATCGCCCGCGACTGCTCGCGGCCGTTGCCTTCGATTTGCAGGTGGTCGGCGAACAGATGGATGGCCGAGAACGAGTTTACCCCCGGCTCGTGCAGCATGGACTTGAAGGTGATGTAGGGGATGCCGTTGCGGATTTCCTCGGCTCCGGCATGGTTGTGGCCGTTGAAATACGCTGCCACCGACGGATGCCGGTCGATCACGGCGAGGACTTCCTCGGAATTCCACACCTGATGACCTTCGGCCGGAAGAAGCGGGTGGTGGCCGCACAGGATCACGCGTTCCTTTTCCGTGTCCGCCGCCGTGAGTTCCGCCTCCAGCCATTTGAGCTGGGTTTCGGAAATTCCGCCGTTCCAAGGCTTGGCGTTGTTGGCGTTTTTCTCGACGAGTTTTTTCAGCACCGCCTGCGCTTCCATTTCCTGCGAACTGCCCGCCGGATGTTTGTAGGTGGATAGATCGTTGGTATCCAGCATGACAAACCGCACGCCGGAGTTCCGGAATTGATAGCACTCATGCGGCATCACGGCGATTTCGAGGAGCCTGCATTTCTCGCCGTCCGCCACCGAGTAGTCGTGATTTCCCAAGAGGTGGCGCACCTGGTGTCCGAGTCCGTTGAAGACCGGCATGACAGTGGCGAAGGATTTTAAATCCCGGTCGATGAGGTCTCCGAGGTGCAGGGTGAACGGCAGGTTTTTCTTCGCCAGCCAGTCCACCGCGGTTTTCAGCTTGGGGATCGATTCGCGGTAATGGCGCTCGCCCTCCGGATCCGCGTCCGCGTATTGCACGTCCGTGATCAAGCCGAAGGAAAGGACCGGTTTCTCGCCGTTTTGCTCCCCGCAGAGTTTCGCCAGCGAGACTGCCAAGGTGGAAAGCCCGATAAAATTCCGCCGTTTCATGAGTCACTGTGACTAGCGTTATCAGCCGGCGGAAGCGATGCCAAAATCCCATATCCTCTGATAAAGCCACTCTCCCGTCGTGGTAATCCACTGGTGCCCAACCGGCGTTTTCCTTGCGCCGACATCGCCGCCCGATTTGAATCGAACCGCGATATCGCATTCAAATCCCAATCCTCATGAAAAAATCCGCCCTCCTTCTGATTCCGGCGCTCGCCGCAGCCATGATCTTCTCCGTTTCCGCAGAGCCTGCCGCGAAACCTCTCAAAGCCCTTCTTGTCATCGGCGGATGCTGCCACGACTACGCCACCCAGAAGGATCTCATTTCCGCCGGCATCGAAGCACGCGCGAATATCAAGATCGACATCTGTTACTCGCCGGAAAAAGGCACAAAGCCGATGTTCACTTGTTTTGAAAAGGACGACTGGGCGGAAGGTTATGATGTGATCATCCACGATGAGTGCGCGGCGGACATCAAGGACCTCGCGATCGTCAACCGCATTCTCGAGCCTCATCGCAAGGGACTTCCCGGCGTGGCGCTCCATTGCGCGATGCACAGCTACCGCGTCTCTGCCGATTTCAAGAAGCCGATGGACGCCGGGGCCGAGGGTGGACTTTGGTTTGATTTCCTCGGCATCCAGTCGACCGGGCATGGCAAGCAATTTCCCATCGACATCACCTACGTCGATCCTACGCACCCGATCACCAAAGGTCTTGAAAACTGGACTACCGGCAAGGAGGAGCTCTACAACAACGTCAGCGTTCGCCCGAGCATCACGCCTCTCGCCAAAGGCAAACAGGGTGAGTCCGAGGCCGTCATCGCCTGGACCAACGCCTACGGTGACAAGAAAACCCGAGTTTTCTCGACCACTCTCGGTCACAACAACGAGACCGTCGCCGACGCCCGTTACCTCGACTTCGTGACTCGTGGCCTGCTCTGGGCCTGCGAGAAACTCGATAAGGACGGCAAGCCGGTCGCCGGCTATGGCCCTGCGAAGTAAGCTTTGGTCGCATTTTGAAACCCCGGGTGGATTTCCGTCCGGGGTTTTCTTATCGAGTTGCGACTCAAAATGCAGGGATAAAATCGAGTCGTTTGAGGGCAGTCGTTTCGTTGGTTAGGGGTGCTGGATCGGTGTGGAAAACGATGCTGGGAAATCCTCGCTACGACATCGCGCCCGGCGACCTGCCTCCCCAAGGGGCCGCAACACGCCTGTGAGGAGCTGGAGGGAAAAGGCATCGCCGTGATCATCGAGGCGCGGCTCGACGAGACCCACCTCGACGGGGCTGCGCTGCTAACCACCGATGGCCGCCCGGTCATCGGCCTGACGCTGCGGCACAACCGGCTGGACAATTTCTGGTTCACCCTCTTTCACGAAATCGGCCACGTGCTGCTTCACCTCACGCCGGACAATCCGGCGCTTCTTGCTTCAGAGATCGACCAGAAGAAAACCGCGCGGATCGAGACCGAGGCGGACCGCATCGCGCTGGATACCCTGATCCGCCCGGCGGATTGGGAGCAAGTCCGGCATTTTAACTACGCCGACGACATCCGTGCGGCTGGGGCACGCTTGCGGATTCACCCCGCGGTGATCACCGGCCGCCTGCGCCGCGAGGAGAACGACTATCGGAAACACCGCACGCTCCTTGGCAGTGGCAAGGCACGCGCCGCATTTGGTCTCACCGAGGAAAACTGGCCGAAATGAGACGTCCATGCACCCTCACAGAATTTCCGGTGTCGGTCCTGCGAGGATCCGGCGACACCGCACCCTTTTCCCAGGCGGAGGACTCCACGCAGACCTCCGGTTAGGAACCCCGAACGCCCCGCACGGCCCGACCGCGAGTGCGGAACCGGGATCACCGTCCGGGCTTTCAAGTCTAAATCGTTGCCATCATGGCTAACAACACCATATCCACCAAACGCCGTCAGCCTGGCAGAAAAGATGAAGAGATCCGCCGCGCATGGAAAAAGCAAGCTCCGGAGGCCCTGTTCGCAGGGAATCCCGAGCCTGCTTTTACAGGCATTCCAGTCCTTGCGAAGCCCTCACCAGCCGAACTCCGGAATCTCGCGGGTTTTGTAGAGGTGCTCGTTGTTGAATTGGAAAGTGTAGTAGGCTGACTTGCCGTTCGGGGCGGTGAGCAGTATGGGCTGGGTGGCGAAGGCGACGTCCTCGTTTCCGGAACCGTAGGTCTGCACCTTTTGTCCCATGACGGTGACGGAGGATTTGTCATCAGTGGTGATCCGGGAGTTGTTCTGGCCGTGATAGAAGATTTCCACGACGTCGTCCGGGGCACCGTTTCTCACATAGGAGACGCGGCTGATACCGCTCACATCCATCTCCGGCTTCCCGCTCCCCATGACGCGCCAACCCGGGCTGATCACGCGGGGGAAAACGGCATCTTTGGTTTCCTCCTGCAATTTGGAGATCACTTCCTCGTAGGTGGGAGTTGGGTTTTGCGTACCACAAGAGAGAAACAAAACAGGCCCCATGAGGGCAACGGCAGCCAGGAGGATCGGATGGTTCTTCATCGGGGTGGCCATGCTTTAGGCGAAACAACCGGACTGTCTAGAAATTCCTGCCAGTAAGTTTGCTTGAAGTATATGGATCATTCATGGCCCAACAGAGCAATGGCATCATTCGGAGACTGGCATCCACACGGCGAAGGTGGTGCCTTTCCCTGACTTTGACACAATACCGATGTCGCGGCCGTGGAGTTCCACACCGAGCTTCGGGTACGCCTTCGCTAACAGACTCGGTGCCGGCGCCGAAAATTCCGGTTTCGGTCGAGACGGATGGCTTGTGCTCGGACAAATCCGCACCCGGTGCTGAAAAACTGAATCGTGGAGCAAGTCACTTGATCGGCTCGCCGAGAGCCCGCCGATTTTCCGCTGAAGCCATCAAGGTGGAAACCTGTGCTTGGCGCGAAGCGCAACATGCCGGAGAACTGGCGCGCCATGACCCGTGCCGACCATGAGCCACCCGTGTTCCACTACCGCCGCATCGTCGCGTGCTGCCAGTTAGGGATGTTCATCCAGGCGATGGTGATCAATCTCACGCCATTGCTTTTCATTCCGCTGCGCGAGGAGTTCGGGCTGACCTTCGAGCAGATCGGGCGGCTGGTGTTGATCAATTTCCTCACGCAAATGCTGGTGGATTTGGCGTGCGTTGCCTTTAGTGGCCGCTTGCCGGTGAAGGCCCTGGTGGTGGGTGCGAACCTGTTGGCGGCGCTGGGGTTGGTGCTGTTCGCAATCATTCCGTTCCAGATGGAAAGACCCTATGCCGGGCTGGTGGTGGGAACGGTGCTCTTTTCAACCGGCTGTGGATTGTTGGAAGTGCTGTTGAGTCCGCTGATCCACGCGGTGCCGTCGGACCGCAAGAGCGCGGACATGGCGATGTTGCACGCGTTCTATCCGATCGGCAAGGTGGTGGTCATCGTTGTTTCGGGGGTCGCGCTGTGGGCGGGTGGTTCGGCATGGTGGCCATGGATCACGATTTTCTGGGCGCTGGTCCCGCTGGCGAACACGTTTGCGTTCGCGTTTTTGCAATTGCCTCCACTTGGGGTGGGGGATCAGAGCCATTCGCTGCGCAGGCTGGCGGCTGGGAAAACGCTTTATCTCCTGCTCGCCGCGATGATGCTGGCGGGTGCGGTGGAATTGACGTTGGCGCAATGGGCTTCTGCCTATGTGCAGACGGGGCTGGGCTATTCGAAACTGGTGGCGGACTTGGTAGGCTTCGGACTCTTCGGTGTGGGCATGATCGTGGGGCGGTTGTGGTTCGGGTTGCGCGAGGGCCACATCGATCTGCCACGGCTGTTGGCAGTTAGCTGCTGGTGTTCGATCGCCGTCTGCGGCGTGCTGGCGTTGAGTCCGTGGCCGTGGGTGGCATTGGTCGCCTGCGTTCTAGCGGGTGGTGCGGTGAGCATGCTGTGGCCCGGAGTGCTCTCGATGTCCGCGGCGCGATTTCCGCTGGCGGGTGCGGGGCTTTTCGCGCTGCTGGCCGCCGCTGGCGACGGCGGGGCCGGGCTGATGCCGTGGCTGGCCGGAATGGTCGCGGATGCCGCGCAGGGTGGGCTCCGCACCGCGTTTCTTGTGCTTGCGCTGTGTCCGGTGGCTTTTCTCGTCGTGCTGTGGGCGCTGCGCCGCGATGTGCGGGGCACCCATCGCTGAACGCGGTCGGTTTGAAGTATTCTGTCACCTCAACCGCCGCTGTCAGGCACCGGGCAGATTCGGCTGCTCGGGCGCTTCGGATAGATCGCCATGGACGCCGCGGGTGATGATGTCGCGGGTGGCCTCATCCAGATAGGTGTGGAGGAGCTTGGAAAGTTCCAGAAACTGCGGCCAGAGGATCTGATCCACCATCACGCGGGACACGCGGACCATGACGGTGGCGGCACGCTGGCGCGGAAGGCGGTATGGATAGAGATTGTTGCGGCGGCAGAGGGCAAGGAAGAGCTGGCGCTTCCATGGATCGTCGATCTTGAACTTGAATTCGACGGCAGGCTCGGGCGCGGCCTTGAGCTGGGCTTGGAGCCGCTGCAAGGCACTGAGGGCGGCTTGCTTTTCTCCGGGTGAATCGGTGCCGCTGAAGAGCGCCTCGACCTTCCGGATTTTGTCTATCAGTTCGTCGCGGGTCATGGCCTGCTCCAGTGCGTTTCATTTCCATCTCGCTTCGCGGGCGAGATAAATTTCGCGGTCCGCCTATCAGTTTGCGACGATGTTGAAGATCTTGCCGGGGATGAAGACGATCTTGCGGATGGTTTTTCCTTCGAGGTGTTCGTTCACCTTGCTGCTGGCGAAGGCGGCGGTCTTTGCGCCTTCTTCGTCGATGTCTTTGGAGACCATGAGGCGGTCGCGCAGTTTGCCATTCACTTGGACGACGAGTTCGATCTCGTTGCGAACGAGTGCGGCTTCGTCGTAGATGGGCCAAGTCATTTCCGAGAGCATCGTGGCACCGCCAAGGCGGGAGTTGATCTCTTCCGCGAGGTGTGGGGCGAAGGGATTGAGCACGGTGAGGAATTGCTTGAACTCCTTCAGCGGCACGAACTCGGCCTGGGTGAAGGCGTTGGTGCAGATCATCATTTGTGAGATCGCGGTGTTGAAGCTGAGTTTCTCGATGTCCTCGCCGACTTTCTTGATCGTCTCGTGGACGACGCGGAGCAGCTCCTTGTCGGTGCAGG
This sequence comes from uncultured Verrucomicrobiae bacterium, assembly GCA_963841745.1. Lineage (GTDB taxonomy): Bacteria > Verrucomicrobiota > Verrucomicrobiia > Verrucomicrobiales > Akkermansiaceae > Luteolibacter. The sequence goes on from CAWJDV010000003.1 coordinate 587,168, forward strand.
AGACGTCCCGGATCTTCGGGGAAATCTTGATTTCGCCTTCGTTCTCGTCGAACGCGACACGCCAGACTCGGGCAAGGAATCGGGAAACGCCTTCCACGCCCTTCATCTGCCATGGCTTTACCTGTTCGAGCGGGCCCATGAACATTTCGTAGAGGCGCAGTGCGTCGGCTCCGTATTCGGAAACGACGTCGTCCGGGTTCACCACGTTGCCGCGCGACTTGGACATTTTCTGGCCGTCTTCGCCGAGGATCAGGCCTTGGTTGACGAGTTTCTGGAAGGGCTCGGGCGTTCTCACGTGGCCGAGGTCGAACAGGACTTTGTGCCAGAAGCGGGCGTATAACAGATGGAGAACGGCGTGCTCGGTTCCGCCGACGTAGAGGTCGACCATGCCGGGTTTTTCATCGGTCCAGTAGTCTTCGGCCTCGTGGGAGATGAAGCGGCTGGTGTTCGTCGGATCGCAGTAGCGCAGGTAATACCAGCACGAGCCGGCCCATTGCGGCATGGTGTTGGTTTCGCGGATGGAACCGTCGGGCAGCTCTACCCAGGCGGTGGCCTTGGTGAGGATGGGTTCGGGCGTGCCGCTGGGTTTGTAGTCGTCCAGCGGCGGCGCGAGCAGCGGGAGTTCGCTTTCGGAAATGGCGTGGTGGTGGCCGTCTTTCCAAATGATCGGGAACGGCTCGCCCCAGTAGCGCTGGCGGGAGAACAGCCAGTCGCGGAGTTTGAATTGGATGCGGCGTTTGCCGATTTTCTTTTCTTCAAGCCAGTCGATCATCCTGGCTTTGGCTTCGGCGGTGGGCAGGCCGTCGAGGAAGCCGGAGTTGATGGCGGTGCCGTAATCCGTGTAACCTTGCCAATCAGAGTCGTCATTCGGTTGGACCACCTGGGTGATCGGCAGCTCGAAGCGGTTAGCGAATTCAAAATCCCGTGAGTCATGCGCCGGAACGGCCATGATCGCGCCAGTTCCGTAGCCCATCATGACGTAGTCGGCGATCCAGACGGGGATTTTGGCGTTGTTGACCGGATTGACGGCGAACGCACCGGTGAAGACGCCGGACTTGTCCTTGTTCAGGTCGCCGCGGTCCATGTCGGACTTGGAGGAAATCGCTTTCTGATAGGCTTCGACGGAGGCTTTTTGATCGGCGGCGGTGATTTCCGCGACGAGCGGGTGCTCGGGGGCGATGACCATGTAGGTCGCGCCGAAGAGGGTGTCCGGGCGGGTGGTGAAGACGGTGATTTGGGCTTGGCGGTTGGAAACCGCCGCCACGACGAAGATGACCTCCGCGCCTTCGCTGCGGCCTATCCAGTTCTTCTGCAACAACTTGATGCCTTCCGGCCAGTCGAGCGTATCGAGCTCGTCGATCAGGCGCTGGGCGTATTTTGTGATCCGCAACATCCATTGACGCAGGGGGCGGCGTTCGACGGTATGGCCTTTCGATTTCCACTCCTCGACTTCTTCGTTGGCGAGCACGGTACCCAGATCGGGCGACCACCAGACCGGCGTGTTGGCGACGTAGGCCAGGCGGACGTCGTCGATCTGATCGCGGGTCCAACCTTTTGCTTCGAGTTCGGAGACTGGCTTTGCTTTGCAGGTTTCCTCACAGTAGTAAGAACCGTAGAGCTGGAGGAAAATCCACTGCGTCCAGCGCACGTATTCCGGATCGGTGGTGGCGATTTCACGGTCCCAATCATAGCCGAAGCCGAGCGATTTCAACTGCCTGCGGAAATTCTCGATGTTCGCCGCGGTGGTGATCGCCGGGTGCTGGCCGGTCTTGATCGCGTATTGCTCCGCCGGCAGGCCGAATGAGTCGTAGCCCATCGGATGCAGGACGTTGAAGCCTTTCATCCGCTTGTAGCGGCCGATGATGTCGGTGGCGGTGTAGCCTTCCGGATGCCCGACGTGCAGACCCGCGCCGCTGGGGTAGGGAAACATATCGAGCACGTAGTATTTCGGCTTGGTGGCGTCGAAATCCGCATCGCCCGGACCGGGGGTGCGGAAGGTTTTTTCGGCCTCCCAGCGGGCTTGCCATTTGGGTTCGAAATCTCGGAAAGGGAATGGTTTACGTTCTGACATGGTCGGCAAAGGGATGCGGAATGTGCAACCCGGCTGCCTGATTGGAAAGAAAAACCCTTGTCTCTAAATGACCTGGCAACGCGGCGAGGCCGCCACCTGGTTCACAAACGGCTGACTGCCGTGGCGATGGCGGCTGAGATTTCCTCGGCGTCCTTGGGCAGGGGCGCGGTGTGGATTTTTTCGTCGGAGGCATTCACGGCAGTGATCGTGGAAGACACGAAATCCACCAGGATTCGAGGCCCTGTGATGCTGTCGCTACTGGTGGCCGATGAAATCATGTCATTTTCGAAATCCCCCAAAGTGGCCAAGGCCTGTTGAAGTCCTTCCGGCGACTGAATGAGAATGATCCGGACGTCAGAAGTGGCCGCCGCAGTGGAAGCCGCGCCACGAAAGCTGCCGCTTGACGGTGTGGAGTTGGAATCGATCATCCGCGGAACGGAAATCCCGAGAATCACGATCGCAAGCGCCGCCATGCCGAAGGCGGGGCGGGCGATGAAGGACTGCACGGCTTCAAACCAGGAATGCGACTGAATCGATGGTGCCGTGACTGGGGCGGTATTGAATCGGGTCACAAGGTCGTTGAGCAAATCTGCCGGAACCGCGGGTGCCTGCTCGGTGGCATGAAGTTGCAGGCTTCCGGCCAGAAGGTTTCTGGTGGCGTGCAGGTTTGGTGGAAGATCGAGATTCATGGTTGTCACTCCAATCGCAGAGTTCCGGGTTCGATTTTCAATTTATTAAGTTTTTCCGAAGTTTTTCCAAAGCGACTTCTACCAGGTCGGCGAGAACCCGCCGACGAGTGGAGCCGGACACGTTGGATTTGATCCCGAGCCTGGCGCAAAACGCGTCGTCGCCGATGAGGTCCTGGATGGTCGCGGACTGGTTGACGAAGAGAATGAAGATCAACTCCCACTCCGCAGGGGTGAGTGCTTCCCGGCACTCTTTGTAAATGCGCTCGAAGGTATTGTTCTGAGGATCGGCCGAGCGGTCCTCGAACTGCATCGCATGGTCGGCATTGTCTGCCAGCGCGTTCAGGCTGTCGCCGGTATTGGGCTGGTTTTTGAGAGCTCCCTTGCGCCGATACCAATCAATCGACCGGAAGCCGACGATTCTTGCGTGGAGCGGGATGAGTTCCTCGAAGATCGTGGGATCGAGAATGGGCGATCTGCCGCTACCTTCGCGCTCGCGAACGAGTTCCACCAGAGTGTCGTTGAACACGTCGTCCGCATCGGGACCTTTAATGCCCTTGCGGGTGAGTGTGGCGAGTGCGAGCGGACGAAGAACCGAGGGTAGGCGATTCCATTCGGAATCATGAAATCCTTTTTGCGGATCGCGACGCTGGAGTCGGTCTAGGTTGAGATTCTGATCGTATCGGCGGTCTTCGGGGTCGTGATGAAGCTGGTGGTCCGAGCGTTCCCGCCGTTCGCGGGCGACGAGTTGGCGGGTAGCTTCTGCGGTTTCTTCAAGGGCGCGGGCGGTGAATTCCGCCTCGGTTGGAAACTCGTCGTAGTCGAGTGAAACGTTGCGAATGGCCTGTTCGGTGATGAGCGTGGCTTGCTCCTCGGAAACAAGAATCCCTTCGATCGGGCGGCGAGCTCGATGCCAGCAAGCTGTCCAGCAACGCTGAAGCTGTTCTTGTTTCATGGTTGGCGCCATATACCGGGGGCGGGCCCACGTAATCGCAAAATGCAATCTTTTGCAAGGACTTGGTTAATGAGAGCTGATTTTCCAAAAAATCTGACATCTAGGAGCCGCCGTAAAGATCGTTGGGATGAGGCTTTCGAAAAAAAATCGACACCCGAAAAAAATTCGCCGCTCAACCCGAAAAGGTGAGCGGCGTGAGACTGCAGGATTGGACCTGACTCAATTGACCGGTATTACGGCCGTCGGCGGATGGATTTCAATTTGGACGAAGCACGAACTTTGTCCTGCCGGGAATGTGGCAGTGAGCCAGTTCTGGCCCGTTGAATCGGTGCTTTTTTCCATGCTGCCGAACGGAACCTGCCAGGTTTTGAAATCGGAAGTGCAACGAATCCCCCAAGTGAAGCCGTTATCCAGTTCGAAAGGGTTTTGACGATTGAAAAGCTCGAACGCGATGGGGAACTTATACCGGATGTGCTGGACCCCTTCAATCGCGGCAAGACTCAGGGTCGGCGCAGCGGGAGACTGGACGCAATGACCACTGTGGAAAATTTCAACCATGTCCGGTATCCCGTCGGAATCCGAATCTACAGATGGATTGATGCCCGGGGTGCTTGCGACCGCGTTCAAGGAGACCGACCGAAGTGCTGTGCTTGATGCGGTGGCCGTGAGGAGAGCCGGTTCGGTGGCAGGGATTACCGGACCATCCGGATTGCGAATGGCGATCGTGGAGGCGTAGGTGAGTCGTAGCACCCCGGGGCCAGCGGTGTTGGTTGGGATTTTTGAGGAACTCTTGAGCGCGGTTTCGACCTGGGCGGGCGTGAGTGAGCCGTTGATGGAAAGCTCTGCGAGGGCCATCCCCGCGACGAGAGCGGCGGCTGGGCTGGTGCCTTCCATCGGCACGAATGTGGTGCTTTCGGTTCCAGTGAGCGAGGTCCGCACCGCGCTACCGGGGGCGAGCACATCGACGGGCGCACCGAAATTCGAGCTGCTGAGCGCAAGATCGTTGGAACCTGATGCGCCTACGCAAATGACGCCATCCTTGGTGCCGTTTGATGAGGGAACAATCGCGGTGGCGTCCAGGCCGAGATTTCCAGCGGACAGGATCACCGGGATCCCTTCCGCGACGGCCACGTCGATGGAGTCTCCGATCGAGTAGCTTTCGATCGAACTGGTACTGGTGGACGAGGTGGCGATGCAGATGACTGCCCGCATGGGGCTGGGTGAGCTCCGATGGTGCTGGATCGCCCTGATGATCGCGAGGTTGAGGAGCGAAGTGGTGGTCGTGGCGTTCGGATAGATGTCGTAATTCACCACATGGATCGGGGTGCCGGGAGCGACGCCGGTATGGATTCCGGCGATGAGCGAAAGCAATTGGGTGCCGTGGTAACGAGGCGTGGAAACGGCCGGATCGTTGAACCCGCGCACGAGATGGGGACCTTCGAACGTGAGCTTGGGATTGGAAGCGGTAAAGCTGGATGGATTCTCGACAGCGGTGTCGATGAGGTAGAGGCGGACAGGGGTGGTGGTGTCCGGATAGGAGAAAGTGCTGTTTGCAGCAAATTCCTGTCCGACACGGCTCAGCGCCCAGCCTGGGTCCGGGTTCAGCCCGTCAGGGTGCAGGATGCATTCACCGGCACTGGCCGGGAAAGCAATTGTCGCCTGGACGCAGACAAGCAGCGCCAGGAACCTCATGGTCGGGAGTTTCATTTCTAGGGAAAATGACACGCCGGAAGGGTATCCACCCTACGCGATCGCGCAGTAAAATTTGCTGGAAAGTTCATGAATCGTTCATTTGCGGAGTGTTGCAAGCTCTACAGACAGATAGAAATCAGGTAGTGGTGCGATGATACGGCTACCCACCTTTCAGACAGACAACTCGAGAAACCGTTCAATAATCCTCACTTATTGCTAATCATGAGTGGGTTAGCCATCGCAACGCGCCGGATATTTCAGAGGAACCGGGCACGGAAATCGGCATTCGACCGTCAATTGCGGTCCACAATCCGTCCAAACGTTCGCGGGCATTTGGAACGCCACCCCTTAGGAATGCCGAATATTCGGCCGTTTTTTAGAAGTAAGGTTGCTTGGGGGTGAATTTACATTTCCCGTCTTTTTCACCAGAATGCGGCTGATGAGAAACAGAAGAAGCGGGATTGCCGCGAGGACTCCGAGCCAGGGCATTTTTGAGGGAGAAGAAGGCGGGGAGGCTGAAATCGCCGGACCTACGGTGAGCGGGGAGTTCTGACTCAGGACGAAAGGGGCGTAGCGGAGAACGGCAAGCTCGAAGTCGTCGTCAATGGCCGCGGCGGACAGGAACTCCCCTTGGGTCTGCCAGAGTGCCTGGGCCGGGCGGTCGGAGTTGAGCGCGAGTTGGTAGAAACGCTGCATGAATCCGGGGGTGGAGTCATCGGAGACGGGCCACAGGGCGACCACGATTTCCCGCGCCCCGGCCAGTGAGAACGCCCGGCGGAGGCCTAGCAGATCCTTCTCCGGAGACGGGGGTGCCGGCACCGGACTCACAGGAGGAAAGGGTGACCAGACGGGTGTGATGAAGTGGAAGCCGCGCGATTTCCGATGGGAATAACAAATCGTCGTCATCGGCCAGACGCGGACTGTCGGCATGGCGCTCGGCACCGCGGTAGAGCACGAGACCGCCGGCGAAGAGAAGGTCGGATTGCTCGTCGAAATCGATCGGCATCCCGAGTGGGGATGCGTTGTTCTGAAGGAAAAAGGCATGGCAACCGAGATGCAGCACCGCCGGCGGCTTGCCGAGTTGGCGGAGGCTGGGTTCGTTCGCTTGAGGGCCGCTCAGGAACCGGGAGCCGCGGGGTGCGATCGGTCGGAGTTTTTCGGCCTCAATTCGGGTGCCGGGCATCGGGGCGAGGTCGGCGAGGAGTGAAAGCAGTGGATCGCCGCCGATGTTAGTCGCCGTGGATTTCGGGAAATCGGAGACGGTGAGCACGGTCCATGGATTTTCGGAGAGAGAGGTGGTGGTCGAGGGTCGATGAGATCGCGGCCGCTGGTGACGGTGGTGACTTGGAGGAGGCGTGTGCTTAGCGGGCGGTTTTCCCGATCGAGGAGCGCTGAAATCGGCAGGAAATGGAGGCGGCTGTCGGGGGAGAAAGCGATGTGTTCGGTACCGGCAGGAAGCTGGAGGGGTTCCCAGAATTCGCGTTCGAGGGCGCGGAGAATTCCTCGCATTTTCAAGGGCGGAGGAGGAGTCGGGTTTCCCGACATCATCGCGGAATGCCAGCGAAGGCGTTCGTGAGAGTGCCCCGAGCCAGTGGGCAAGGCTTTCGTCGGTGCCGAGTTCCACCCATTTCGGCGGGCCGGAAGGCAGGATGACGATGGCTCCGTAACGTTTGATCGGCGGGTCGGCGGTGGTGGTGAATCGGCAGGTGTCGACGAAGGCGGAGCCGGCGGGAAGCGCCGACTGGATGTCGCGCCATGTCGGGCGGGATGCGGGCTTCGTCTCGGCCAGCATGGCGTCCAGCAGACGGGCCTTGGTGGCGATGAGGACATCGGCGATGAGCTCGGCATCGCCGGTGGCGCGGGAAGGGAGACGAGGTCGAAGCGTTCGAGGAAATTGAGACGCTCGCTTTCGGTGCCCTCGCGGATCAAGCGGTCGAGCAGATCGAGGCCGATCCGGGTGGCGCGGACGATGTGGTCCTTGGCGTCGGGGCGATCCTGATAGAAGAGAGTTGCTGGGCGAGATTACGCTCCGTTTCCGCGACGCGGAGATGGGTGGCGGGAAGGTGCTTGGCTTGGAGAGCTGCGGCGCGTTCGAGGTGGGAGCGGGCGGCCGGGTAGTCGCCAAGCGCCTGCTCCGCCACGCCGAGATTGTTCAGCGGACCGATGAGGCCCGGATGATCGGTGCCGAGGGTGGACTCGATCATTTGCAGTGCTTCTTGAAAGGAAGATTTCGCGATTTCCGGTTCGCCCTGGGCGAGGGCGATGGCTCCCAGGTTGTTCAGATAGGGCACGGCTTGGAAGCGATCGTTGGCGAAAAGTTCGCGGGCCTCATCGGCGACTGCTTCGGTTCCCGCGCGGGCTTCGGCGACTTTTCCGAGTCGCAACTGGCTGAGAGCGAGCTGGCTTTTGAGGGAAAGCCGGAGTTTCCGGTCTTCGAAGGGTGTTTCCAGAGCTATGTCGGAAGATGTCCGCGGCGCGGGCGTAACTGCCGAGTGTATGATAGAGGCGACCGCGATGGGCCGCGATCCTCGCGCGGAAATCATGGTTGTCCGGTGGGGTGGCGGCCTCCGCTTGATCGAGCAGTGGCGCGACTTCCGGATAGCGACCTTGATAGAGGAGATTCAGGGCGAGGTGGTCGAAGGTGGCGGCAAGTTTCGGACCGGCGGCGGTTTGCCGGCGGCTGGCAAGCACCTCGCGGAGGAGTTTTTCGGATTCCTCGAGTTGCCCGAGATCCTGAAGGGTCAGGGCTTTCGCTTCATTGGCATCCGCTAGGATTTCCGGCGCATGGGTGGCAAGCAATTCGCATGCGACGGCGAGATGCTCGAGCGCCTCCACCGGCTTCCCGGCTTGGCGCTCGATCATGCCGAGAGCTTGGAGACTCACGGCAAGCTCCCGTGCGGTCGCGGGATTGGGGCGTTGATTCCATTCCGCCTGCCAATCGACGACCAACGATTCCAGCTCCGCCTCCGCGGCGTCGAGTTGGGTCAGGTCGAGGGCGTCCGCCGGCGTGCAGGACAGGGCGGCTGCCGCTGCCAGAAGGACGGGAAAATGCAACGGGAAGCGCATGCGGGATCGGGATGGAGAAACTCTGTCCGTGTGAAATGTAAATTTTTTCACAAAATTTGGAAATCGTTAATTTCAACTGCGATTGGAGTAGGGATGACACGCTTCACCCACATCGCCCAATCCCACTCAGACCAAGCTCCGGGGGGAGCTCGGATGGGATCGGCCACGGTGACCGGCATGTCCTCACCAAGCGAAACCACGGCTCGGGAAATCGAATCGGTTGTGCGGAAGCTGCCAAAGCAGGCCGGGGGGCCTGCCGGCGCTCACCGTGCATTCCGCATCTCCCGCGGTCGTTCGCTGCAAAACGGAAAGACCGTCACCTGCCGGGGGGCAGGCCGGTCCGCCCGTATTCCTTTCTGTGATCGTTCCATTGGATTCATTGTTACTGGGGGGCGGATGCCGGGGGGCGTCCGTGCTTCAGACAATTTGTTGTGCTAATAGGTCCCTACCTCATCCAGGCCGAAATTCGCTATCTCCGGGGGGAAGTAGCTGAATTTCGGCCTGAATGCTATTCGGGTGGGTGGGTGTCCGGAGCGGATCGCTCCTTGGGGAGGTTGAAACGCTGAGGTGAGAGGGACGGAGGGTTACGCGATCCCGTTATACCAAAAAATCAAATTTGGTTAATTATCGAGGTTTCAATCCCTTCAGTCCCATGAAAATTTTAACGATCCCCGTCCGGGTGGCGCTTCTTGGCTCCCTCGCAGGCATCCTCCATGCGAAGGATCCGGTTCTGACGACGCCCGGCACCGCGACTTGGACGACGGAAACGACCACCACCGGGACTCGGACCGTTTTCACTCTCTCGAAAGACACGGTGTTTGACTGGGAGCAGCTCAATTTGAAGGGGGGCAGCGAAATGGTCTTCAATTTCACCGGCGGCAAGACCGTGGTGAACTTCCTGGGCGGAACCGGAAAGCACACGATCGACGGGGCGGTGACATCAAACGGGATCGTCGCCTTTTTCTCGCCCACCGCCGATCTGGAGGTCAATGGCTCGATCATCGCAAAAGGGGTCACCCTCGCTACCCTGAAGGCGGATGCCGGGGATTTCTCGGATGGAAACGGCTACAAAATGAGTGGCAAAGGCGGATTCAACTATCTGACAGTCAACGGCCGGGTGGAGGCAACCGATGGTGATGTGGTGCTCGGAGGAGAGCGGGTCATCATCAGCGACACCGCCAGAATCCAGGCCTCCCAAGATGTTCTCATCGGTGGTGGCAGGGAAATTTCCGTGGCGGCTTCCGGGGAGCGCAGGCTCAAGGAAGAGAGCGGATTCGGATTTGTCCTACACACGGGTGAGACCCGCGCCAGTCGCATCGAAGTGGTGGCGGGTCGGGAATTTAGCAATCAAGGCACCTTGAACGCGAAAGATGGCCAAGTGATCAATGGGCAAATTTTTCTGGAAGTAGGTGAGGGTGGAAATATCACCAATGAGTCGAGCGCGGTGATTATTTCTGATCAGACGGTCTTTTTAAAAGCGGACGAAGGGGATTTCGTTCCCGAGGCTCCCTTGACTCTAGGCCCGAATGAGGGCGACGCCGCCCCTGCGGTCAACGAAGGGACTTTGACGATTCCCAAACTCACGCGGCCGGATGGCACCAAGGTGAACGCCGAACCCCAGACGATCCGATACACCGTGCCGATGAGTGCCACCGGCGACGCCCGCAGGGATTCCGAGCGCGTTGACAGGCGGATGGCGCAGAACAACAGTTCCAAGTCATTGCTCCAGCGCTCGTCGTTTTTCGGCATGCGCGGTGGAAATACGACGGTCGCGAAACGCTGAAGCAGGATTCAAATCGCCCGGGAATTTCCCCTCGAAGGGCGTTTGGCGGTCAGTTGTTTATATTGGCTTAGAGGTAAGGATGTGTTAATCGAGTGGCGTGAAGCGTCTCAACCGGCGTGATTCAGAAACTCCCCACCTCTTTAGGTACTCTTCAAAAAGCGATCCGCGATGCGCCCATTGCTGGCCCTCTTCCTGACGACCGTGGCCCATGCGCAGTTCCTGCCTGGGGTGGATCCGCGCGTTCCGGAGCCGAAGCCGGTTGAATCCCTGCCGGTAAAAAAGGCGGATACCAGCGCGACCGGCACCGGAGCCATCTTCTGCAAGCAGCTCAAGGAAATCCGGATGGAATCCCGGGAAGCCGGCAAGCTTACCCAAGTCACGGCGGGATTCAGCGTGTCGGCGGATTTGCTCGTGCCTTCTCCGAGGACGCTTGGTTCGAAACTCGCACCGTGGAACGGGCGGCCATTGAGAGAAGGAGATCTCGTCGCCATCGCGGATACGATTCTGGCTCACTACGATGTCGAGGGCTACCCGGTCGTGGGGATCGACGCGCCGGAGCAGGATTTGGAAACGGGGATTTTAATTCTTCTCGTGGATGTCGGGCGGATCGGCAACGTCGGCGTCACCCGCCCGAAGTTTGGGAACCCGGAAGCCATCACCAAAGGGCTGAAGCTGCGCCGCGGTGACATTGTCCGCCGGTCTGAGCTGGACGAGCAGATGTCTTGGTATGGGCGCAGCGTGTTCCGACGGCCGCAGTTGTTGGTTTCTCCGGGATCGGAACCAGCGACCGCGGATATTCTAATCGGGCTCGCGGAGAAGCGGCCGTGGCGCGCCACGCTCGGCTACGAGAACAGCGGGCCCTATCTGCTGGGGGAGGACCGCCTGATCCTGGGAGTGGCGGGGATGACGCCCAACGAGCACATCCTGGCCTTGCAAACCGTGGTGGGCGTGCCGGTTTCCAGCTTGCAGGCATATGCGCTGAGCTGGGAAATTCCTTTTCACCGCATCCACCAGTCGCTCCAGCTGGATGCCGTCTATGCGGAAGTGTTCACGGACTCGACCTTCAGCGGCCTCCCCGTGGAGAACACAGGAACTTCGTGGTCGATGGCTGCGATTCAAAAACTGTTTTTACCTTCCCTCGGAAAATGGCGGCAGCGCCTGACGGTCGGGGCCGAGGTCAAGGGAACCAATCAGTTTCTGCTTTTCGGCGGAGCACCTTATTCGCCTGGAGAAGTGAGGCTGGTGCAAGGTCGCCTCAACTACGGGCTGGCGCGTGATTGGGATGAAGGAGCCTTCTGGGTGGATACGACCATGCTGGGCGCACCCGGCGGCGTGATTCCGGGAAACGATGACGAGGATTTTCAAATCTACGACCCCGAGGCCCTTGCGAACTACGGCATCATGCGAATGGCGGCCCAAGGTTGGTGGTCCCCCGGCGGAGACTGGCGGATCGCCCTGCGCGGCACCGGCCAAGTGACCAACAACCGGCTCCTCCCGGTCGAGCAATTCGCCGCAGGAGGCTATCAAACGGTGCGCGGCGTCACGGAGCGCGAATATTTCGCCGACAACGGCTGGCAAAGCAGTCTGGAACTCTATGCTCCGGCGATCGCGATCAAGCAGCGCTATCAGATGAGATTCCTGAGCTTCTATGATCAAGCCATGCTGAAGAACCGCGGAGAAGACGCGAATTGGCTGTCGAGCGCAGGCGTGGGTTTACGCGTCAAAATGGCCGACAAGGTGGACCTGCGACTCGACCATGGGTGGCGTCTGGATGACCAGGGATCACAGATCCACATCGGCCTTCAGATCACCTATTAACAACCGCGGGTAATCGGGCTTTCCGTAAAGCCCTCGACGACAGAAATTCGGTTTTTTTAAAAATTTCGCTTAATTTGGAAATCAATGTGAGTGATCTGCGATTGGAAAGGAGATGATGAGATTCACCTCAACCCCAACCCCGCATACCGGCGATGAAAATCCGGGGGGAACGATTCGCCAGGATCGCGGGTTCGGTTCGGGCGGGTCCGGCATTTTTCCCTCCGGCGATGTCCGGCCGGGAAATGTGAGATCCCAACAATCCGCCAGCCCGATGGGGGAAGCGGGGCGGGACGTCGGCAAAAGCAGGAATCAAAAGGCCGGGGGGCCTTTTCCAGCAAGCCGTTCGTTCAACTCCGTCATCGGCAAGGGCACCTTGCGGGGAGCGATGTTCGCACAGGCCGGGGGGCCTGTCGGCGCGTTGCCCCACGATTTTAGCGTGGCGTTTACCGAAGTAGTGTTCTGCAGCGGACCGGTGCCGGAGGGCGCCGGTTGCTGACTCCCCTCCCTAGGGGGATTTAAACCAACCACCAGATAGGGCCGGGACCGGATGTGGAGCAATCCTCACCGATCCCGGCCCTTCTTTTTGGTGAATTACTTCTTCGACTTGGCGATGAGCTCCTTGAGTTTGGCGATGAACTCGTCCTTCCCGCCTTTGAGTGTTCCGAGGTCTTCGGAGAGTTTTTTGCCTTCGGCATCGAGCAGGAAAACCGTGGGGTAGCCGCCGGCGAGGTATTGTTCTTCGAGCTTCGCGTTTTGTTTCTTCAGAGCTGCGGGTAGCTCCTTTTTCTTGGGGAAATCGGCTTCCATGAGCACCAGGTTTTCAGCGGCGAAATCCTTGAAGGCTTTTTGCGAGAAGATCTCCTTTTCGATCTTGATGCACCATCCGCACCAATCGGAGCCCGTGAGGTTGATGAGGATGGGTTTGTTTTCGGCCTTGGATTTGGCCTTCGCGGCCTCCCAGTCGGTGAGCCAACCTTCGCTGGCAAAGGCGAATGAGGCGGAGGCGATGAGGACGACGGCGGAGCGAATGAAGTTTTTCATGAGGGTAGTTGCAAAAAAACCCCGCCGCGGGAGTGCCGCAGCGGGGTGGAAGTTGATTGGAAAGGTTAATCGAGATCCTTTTTCACCAGCGAGGCATCGAGGTGCTTGAGGAAGTCCTCGGTCTTGGGGAACTCGGAGGCGAAGAACCGGGTGAATTCCTTGCCCTCAGAGTTGAAGAGAATCACTGTTGGGAATCCCTCGATTTTGTACTTTTCCGCGAGGGGTTGGTTTTTGTCCGCCACGGCCTTGTCGCCTTTCGGGAAATCGAGTTCGACGAGCACGAACTTTTTCGAGGCGGCATCAACGAACTCCTTCTTGGAGAAGACATTTTTGCGCATCGCGATGCAAGGCGGGCACCAATCGGAGCCGGTGAATTCCACCAGCACGGATTTTTTTTCAGCCTTGGCCTTTTCGAAGGCTTTATCGAGATCGGTGGACCAACCTGCCGGGGTTGTGGCGAAGGCGGAGGAGGTGAGGGCGGCCACTCCCACGGTTACGGAGGCAAGCCAAGTGATTGCTTTCATTACGGATATAAGTGTCACCAAACCGGAAATTATTCAAAAAACTTCGCCAGATTTTCGATTTCCGTCTAGCGACAGGCCATGCAACCGCTGCCACGTTTGATCATTGCAACCCGCAACGCCCATAAAACCGGGGAAATCCGTTCGATGATCGGTGACCGTTTCGAAGTTCTGGATGCGACGGGGTTTCCGGATTTTCCGGAGATTGAAGAAACCGGGACGACTTTCCTGGAGAATGCGCGCTTGAAAGCGGAGGGGATCAGTCGCCACATCGAGGGTTGGGTGCTTTCCGACGATTCCGGTCTGGAAGTGGATGCGCTCGGGGGAGCGCCGGGCGTCTGGTCGTCCAGTTATGGGGGAGAGGAGGGAAATCACGCGCTGAACAATGCCCGCTTGATTGCGGAAATGGCGGGAAAGTTGGATCGGAGCGCCCGCTTTCGCTGCACGATGGTGCTCGCCCGCGACGGTTCTGAACAGGCAACCTTCAGCGGAACGGTCGAGGGGCGGCTCGTGGAGTCACTTCACGGGGCCGGCGGGTTTGGCTACGATCCGCTATTTGTCCCCGATGGCCACGAGCAGACGTTCGCGGAACTGGGTGATGAGATGAAAAACTCCCTGAGCCACCGCGCCCGGGCCTTGCGGCAAGTGATCGCGTTCCTTGATGAGAGGGGATAAAATAGTTTGCTTTTCTTAACGAATTTTGAAAAAGTTTTTGGCGTGAAAAGATTTTACACACTCCTGACCCTCTGCCTGCCTCTCCTCGGCGGTCTGGTTTCCTGCTCCAGCCAGGTGAAAGCTCGGCAGCCGGTTTCCTACCGCTTTGAAAGCGGGCGCACTGCGATGATCAAAGACGGTCTGGCTTACGCGCCAAGGAATGCTCCTGCTGCCGGTGATACGTGCGATCGCCGCCGGGAACCGCTTGCAGGGCAAGCCCTACAAGTGGGGTGGCGGCCATGCCAGATTGCAGGATTCCGGTTACGATTGCTCTGGCACAGTCTCCTACGTCCTGCGTGAGGCAGGTCTCCTGAAGGGTAGTATGCCTTCGAGAGGCTATTTTTCCTATGGTAAAAAGGGCGAAGGAAAATGGATCACCCTCTATGTGCGGAACGGCCATGTCTTCATGACAGTCGCCGGGCTGCGCCTCGATACCGGCGGCCCGGGTGGAGAAACCGGCCCCCGTTGGAAGACGGCGACGCGGCAAGGAAAAGGCCACGTGATGCGCCACCCGTCCGGGCTTTGATTTTTCCAGAGCGGGAAGTGGCACGATTTTGAGAAAATTTGAGATTTATGTGGCGCGATTAAGATAATCATGCCACAAAAGGCCAGGTAGTGGCGCGATTTTAGGTGAATCGTGCCACAAAAACCACAAATCATGCCACTTCAAATTCCAGATCACGAATTCGAGAACCTGCACCGCATCATCGCGTCGCGGGCATTCGGCGCGTCTGTGAAAGAACTGCTCGAAAATCCGGAACTCGGATTTCCCCAAACGGACCTTGCAACGGAGGCTCGACCAAATGGTCTCGGAAAGACGCCTGGAGCCAAAAGGACAAGGACGGGCCCGGCGATATCTTGTCCCGGAGCAGGACCGATTCCCGATGACATCCATGGTGATGGAGGAACCAACGGTTTATAAAACCCGGTTCGATTGGCTGTCACCTGCGGCTTTGGAAATCCGCCGGACCATCCAGCTTCCGGTGACTCAACGTACGCCGGTTGGCTATCAGGGGGCGTTTCTCGATGCCTATCGTCCGAACAAGACTTTCTACCTGCCGGAAAATTTGCGGAGGGAACTCGAGGACCTCGGCCAGGTGGGATTGAGCGCACTTCCCGCGGGCACCTATCTGCGGCAGGTGATGGACCGATTGCTGATTGATCTCTCGTGGAACTCCAGCCGTCTTGAGGGAAACACCTACTCGCTGCTGGAAACGCAGCGTCTGCTTGAGCGTGGCGAAGACGCCGAGGGCAAGGGCACGCAGGAGACGCAAATGATCCTCAACCACAAGGCGGCCATCGAGATGCTGGCGGACCAGGCGGGGGAAATCGATTTCAACCGCTACACGATCTGTAATCTCCATGCCTTGCTCTCGGACAATCTGCTGCCCGATCCCGGGGCGAGCGGGCGCGTGCGTTCGCGTCCGGTGGGGATCAGTGGCACGGTGTTTCCACCCGCTGGAGGTGCCGCAACTGATCGACGAGCGGTTCGAGCAGATCCTGGTGAAGGCGTCCGCGGTGCAGAATCCGTTTGAGCAGGCGTTTTTCGCAATGGTGCATCTGCCGTATTTGCAGCCGTTCGAGGATGTGAACAAACGGGTTTCGCGCCTGGCGGCGAACATCCCGCTCATCCGTTACAACCTGTGTCCGTTGTCGTTTGTCGATGTGGATCCGCACGACTATATCGGCGGGCTGCTGGGCGTTTACGAGCTGAACCGGGTCGAATATCTGCGGGATGTCTTCGCCTGGGCTTACCGGCGCTCCTGCGCCCGCTACTCGGCGGTGCGGCAGTCTTTGGGGGATCCGGATCCTTTCCGCCTGCGTCACCGGGCGGCGATCGGCCAGTTCGTTAGGGAGGTGGTGCTGGGTGCGATGGACAAGCGCGCGGCGGCCAAGTGGATCGCCGGGGAGGCGGTGAAAATGATCCCTGCGGAAGAGCGCGCGAAGTTCATCGAGGTCGTGGAAACCGAGCTCGGCTGCCTGCATGGCGGAAACATCGCCCGCTACCGCCTGCGGCCTTCGGAGTTTGAGGCGTGGAGCAAGGGTTGGAGTTGAATTCCCAGCTAAAGAACCATCGTCCGGAAGGTGAGGTTGATCCTCGGAGTCTTGATCTTCTTTGATTTCGGAATGCTATGGAGCCAGTGGGTCTGCGTGGCATCCTTCATGACGAGCAGGCTGCCGCTTTCCAACAGAACGGAAATCTTGTCATCCGTGCGCTTGTGCTTGAGGCGGAATTCCCGC
The DNA here is from genome assembly GCA_963841745.1 of uncultured Verrucomicrobiae bacterium. GTDB lineage: Bacteria > Verrucomicrobiota > Verrucomicrobiia > Verrucomicrobiales > Akkermansiaceae > Luteolibacter. The sequence goes on from CAWJDV010000003.1 coordinate 603,756, forward strand.
TCCGCACCGAGGCTGACGGAGGCGATGGTGGAATTTCTCCCAAGCGATTTCTCGTCGTCGCTGTGCCATGCCATGCCTTCGTTGCCGTCGTGATAGAGATTGAGCAGACAGGAGTTGAAGCGGGTCGCGGTGAGTTGCTCGACGATGGACTTGAGGGCCGCAAGCTCGTCTGTCCAGACGAGGGCTTGTTTGGTGGTGCCGGAGTAGGTGTAGGAGAAATCGGAATCGCCATACCACGCGACTTTCCGCGCGGTGACGATATGTTTGCCGAAAATTACGGCTTCGTCGTTTTTCCACGGGATTTCACCAAGCAGCATTTCGTAAAAACGCCGGGTGTCGGCAGGAGTGAGAATCGGGCCGAAGTAGTTCACCGTGCCGTCGCGAGGCAGAAGGTTGACGGTGGGATCGTTACCGAAGAGGTCCATGGGCATTTCACGCGGTGGTTTCAAGGTCTAGCAAAGCACGTTTCCGATCCACGCCCCAACGGTATCCGGAGAGATTTCCATCCGTCCGGACGACGCGGTGACACGGGATCGCGACGGCGATGGAGTTTGCCGCACACGCCCCGGCCACGGCGCGGACGGACTTCGGGTTGCCGATTTTCTCCGCGACATCCGAGTAGCTAACAGTGGTCCCGAGTGGAATTTCCCGCAGCGCCTGCCAGACGCGCTGTTGGAACGCGGTGCCGCGGATATCGAGCGGCAGGTCGAGGCCGAGCTTCGGGCGCTTCGACAAAACCAACGACCTTGGCGACGAGTTCTTTCGAAATCCGCATCCCCGCCGATGAATTCCGCCTTCCGGAAACGGTTCTGCAAATCCGCCAACAGGAAATCCGGATCGTCCCCGAGAGTGATGCAGCAAACGCCTTTCTCCGACGACGCCACGAGGATCGAGCCTAGCGAACACTCTCCGATGGCGAAGCGGATGATTTCCCCCGTGTTTTCAATCGTCCGGCAGGCAGCGGTGACGGGGCGGAATGTTTGGAGGTAGCAATCATGGGAAACACCATAGCGGAATATTCTCATCCTGAAACTCCGCTTCTTGCGATTTCACGCAAGTGGCAAACGCAGGACAAAACACGCTCCCTGCTTGGAATCCACACACTCCAGTCCGCCGCCGAGCGACTTGGCGAGACGGCGGGAAAGCGCGAGCCCCAAGCCGACGCCCGGCCGGCTTTCCGCTGCCTCGCGGGCGGATTTGTGGAAGGCGCGGAAAATCCGGCGGCGCTCGGAAACGGGAATCCCGGGACCATGGTCGGACACGATGATTTCCAATTTCCCGCCTGCGTCTCGGACCTTGATCACGACAACAGGAGGATCTCCTGAGGACGCGTATTTCGCGGCGTTGTCGATGAGGTTGAAAAGAATGTGCTCCACGGCGGCGGAGTCCACGCGGACTCGAAGAGCGCATGAGCTGTCCATTTCAAGCGTCATCCCGGCGGTGGCAAGGCGTGCCTCCAGCCGCTCCCGCATCGACTCCAACAGATCGAAAACCGTCGTTTCCCGAACCACCGACCGGGCGCTCCCGCGTTCGATTCTGGAAAACGAAAGCACGTTTTCCACGAGGTGGGAAAGCCGGTCCGCCTCCCGCGAAAGCACGCGCAGATATTCACCGCGCTTCTCGGGTTTCACCGCGCCGCTTTCCAGCATGTCCGAGTAAAGCCGGAAGGTGGTGAGCGGCGTGCGGAGCTCGTGGGTGACCGCGGAGACGAACGACGCACGCCGCTCGCTGAGCCGCATCACGCCATGGACGAGCAGGGCCGCCGCCGCGATGGCGATGACCGCTGCGATCCAGCCGGCGACTAACGACAAGGTGATCAGGCGCGGAAAATCCAGCGTCACGCACGGGAACCGAACCGGGGTCGAGACGGAGCGGAAACGAGGCGAGCACAAGTCCATCATCGGTGGGCGCATCGGCGGGCAGGAGATTGGCGGCAGGCAGAAGATCGCTGGCTTCGGCGAGCAGGCGCGCGCGGAGAGCGGGGAAATCGATCCACGCGCCCGAGATCGCCCGGATCGGCTTGGAGACAGGCTTGAGAAGAAAAAGCTGGTCGCGGATCCAGACGGGACGCGGTGGCGCATCGTTAGGAACCGCAAGGGTGGGCTCTCCGAGCTTCGTCGATTTGAACGCGTTCTGTTGGGAAATGTTGTCGAGAGCCTGACTGCGTTTCTGGAGCTCCACATTACTCGCAGACTTCTGGGCCACCTCGCTGTCCCGCTGAGATTATTTTCGTTTCTTCGGGAACAGGTGCGGGCGCGGCCTTCCAGTTGTCGGCTCCGTGATCGAGCGAACTGAAGATTTTCCTGAAATCCGCACGGATCGAGCAGTGCTTGCAAGTCTTTTGATAGATCCTGCCGGTTGCCTTCCGTCCAACTGAAGCGGGCGCGGACTTGGGCGAGTGATCGGCTATTGGTTTCTTCGACGATGAGCGCGGCGCCGAGCGTGTCCATCCGCCACAGGGCGAGGCGCATTTTCTCCTGGAGATCGGCCCGGGCCACGGCGGCGATGCGGTCGCGCTCGGAAGCGAGCGCCCGTTGCGTCTGCCACGTCATGGCGGCGAGAATCGTGGCGGCGCAAAACACCAGCGCGGACCAGATCAGCAGGGTGCGCGAGATTTTCATGCGGTCCAGCGGTAGCCCTTGCCGCGCACGGTAGTTAGCAGGGATTGTTCCTTGTCGCCGAGTTTGGAGCGCAGGTGCATGATGTGCATGTCGATGGTGCGGGTCTCGGTGCGGTCGGGATCGAGGCCCCAGAGGTTGCGGAGGATTTCCTCGCGGCTGACGATGCGGCCCTGGGAATCCAACAGATAGCGGAGCAGGTCGCTCTCGCGTTCTGATAGTTCCTCGCGGCGTCCGTCTTTGAAATCCAGCACGCGTTCCTTGAAATCCACCGTGCCCCCGGGAATCGCGCGGCTGTCGGCGGGGGCGACGCGTTCGCAGGTGCGGCGCAGCACGGCGTCCACGCGGGCTAGCAGCTCTTTCATGCTGAAGGGTTTCACCACGTAGTCGTCCGCGCCGTTGACGAGGCCGCGGACGCGGTCGTTTTCCTCGCCGCGGGCGGATAGAATGATGACGGCCTGGCCGGGGCGTTTGCGTTTGAGCGCTTCGAGGATGTCGAATCCCGAGGGCCCGGGCATGACGAGATCCAGCAGCAGCAGCCGGAAATTCGCCTTCAGCGCGAGGTCCATGCCGATGTGGCCGTCCGGCGCTTCCAAGGTTTTGTAACCGGCGTACTCCAGCACATCGACGATCCCGCGGCGGACGGCGGGATCGTCTTCGATGACGAGGATGGTGATTTCCGACATGCTTGGAAGAATGAGGTTTGATGGCCGAGTGGCAAGGCTGGGCTCACTCTTTGAAACTGTAGCCAAGAGCGGCGGCCTGTTCGCGGGTGGTTTCGACGAGTGCTTCGTCCAAGGTTTTCGCACCGGACGCGGCTTGTTTCTTGAGCTCCTCGGCGACGTGGGCTTCGCGTTGGCGGTTGAGTTCGGCGATCTGGGCTTGGATGGCGGCGCGTTCCTTGGCGGCTCTATCAATGAAGGCGGCGCGGGCGTCCGGCGTCATGGCGCGCATTTCGGCGGGAAGATCATCGGCGGGAATTTTCGCGGGATCGATTTTCTTCTCGCGCACGGCGTCCACGAGATCCCAACCGGTGTTGCTGTAGTTCGCGCTGGCCTTGGTGACGGCGCGCTGGACCAAGGCTCCGGCCTTGGCATTCGCGGCGGCGTCCTTGTCGGCGAAGGATTGTTTTTCCGCGGATTCGGTCCAGGTTTTGCCGTAGCCGAGGTAGGTTTTGTTGAGCTGCACGCCGAGCTCGCAAATCGCCTTGTCCTGCGGCGCGTCGATGTGGGCGACAGCACGATCCTGATCGATGACCATGAATTTTCCTTCAGCCAGCGCGGCTCCGTCGTGCCATGAGCCGGAAATCCCCGCATCGCGCGGACCGCAGTGGATGGTGTTGACGACGATGCGCTTGGCGAGCGCTGCCTTGCACGCCTGGCGGGCATCGACGGGGCCCTGGGTGAAAGGCTCGTTGCCGGCGATGAAAATAGCCTTGTAGGTTTTTTCCGACGAATCCCACGACAGGTCTGCCAGAGACCGCTGGATCACCGCGCCGCAGTATTCCTCGCCGCCGTTCGTCTTGAGGGCGAAAAGCTCGCGGCTGAGTTCGTCCAAGTCGCGGGTGAGCGGCTCGACCTGGCGGATGTAGTTGTTCCCCGCGAAAAGCGAGTCGTTTCCATATTCGAAAAGCGCCACCTCGACAAACGGCGCGGCACCATCGCGGCGGGCATCGACGAAAGTGTTCACCACTTTCCAAAGCTGCGTGCGGGCCTGGTCGATGAGGCCGTCCATGCTGTTGGAGGTGTCCAGCAGGAGGGCGATCTGGACCTTGTCCTTCGGCGCGGCCGGCGGGGCTGGGTCGGTTTTGGCGTGAAGTTGAAGGGCGGAAATCAGTCCAAGGACGAGGATGCGTTTGGTTTTCATAACGCTTCCTGTTTACCCGCATCCCGGCACGGCGTCTGTAAAGGCACCGTAAATAACAACCCATCGGTCTCAAGACTCCCTCAAGCCCGTCGCGATCGGCAGCCTTGCCGCGCGGATGGCGGGGAAGAGGCCGCCGACAAGGCCGATGGCGGTGGCGAAAAGAATCGACTGGGCTAACAGCGAAGGGCTGACGCGGAAGGCGAAGGTGACCTGGCTGAAAGTCTGCCAGTTGATCGTCGATGCCTGATAGCCGTTGAAAAGCAGATAGGCGGCACCGGCACCTAGCAGGCCACCAATGATGGAAAGCAGCACGGACTCGGCGAGCACGGAGAAAACCACCGGCGCGGAGCCGAAGCCGAGCGCCCGCAGCGTGGAGATTTCCCGGGTCCTCCCGGCGACGGCGCTATACATCGTGTTGAGCGCGCCAAACAGAGCCCCGAGCGCCATCAGGCTGGCGATGAAGACGCCGATGGTGGTGATGAACTGGGTCACCATGGTGGATTGCTCCTCATAGAATTCCGACTGCCGCTGGACCTTGACTTCCAGTCGGGGATTCGAGGTTAGGGCGTCCTTGAACTCCTGAAAAACGGACGGATCAGTGAGCCTGACATAAACCGACTGAAAGCCATCTTCGCGGTTGTACGCGGGTTGCAGGACGGCGGCGTCGGACCAGATTTCCGACTCGGCGATGCCGCCATTGGCGGTGAAAATACCCACAACCGTCCAAACGTTCTGCCCCATGCGGATCTGCTTGCCGACATCCAGTCCGGCGAACGCACGCGCGGCTCCGGCTCCGACGATGATCTCGTTTTTGCCCGTCTCGAACCGGCGCCCCTCGATCATCTCGATGTTTCCACGGACCTCGAAGGCTCCTGGTTCGACGCCGCGCAGCGGGACGTTCGCGTCCGTGCCGGTCGATCGTTTCGGCAGGTTGATGATGACAAACAATTCGGCGGAAGTGACCGGTGCGCCGCCGTTGCGGGCGATGCCGGGAGCATCGCCGATGATTCTGACAGATTCACGGTCGAGGCCGCTGGTCATCTCACTATCAGCCCCGGTTCGCAGCACGATCGCGACATCAGGCGAGCCGGAAACCGTCATCGCCTGGCGGAATCCCTCGGCGATGGCGAGCACGCCCACCAGCACGCCGACGACTCCGGCGATGCCGATGGCAGCGGTGAGCGCTGCCGCCTTGCGCTCCGGGATGGTGCGGAGGTTGAACCAGGCCACGGCGACCATTTGGGTGAGGAATGACATAAAACTGATGACCACTTTCCGCACAATTGGAGTTGAGACAATCTCGAAATACTTCCAAACGGTTCAGGCGACTTCCCATCCGCTTTCGATGCGGTGGAAGACCCGCGTGAATTCCGGTTGGAAGCGGTCGCCCTGCCATCGCCAGCGTTCGACACCGATTTCATCCGGTGCGAGGTCGATCAGGTGGAAGCCGTTAGGTTCGCCTTTGAGCCGGGTGGAACAGATGGAAGGAGCCTGGGAAACGACGATTCTCCGGAGGGAATCCGCGGGCTCGGGGAAAAGACAGATTTTCGACTGGTGGAAATGCCCGGCGAGCAGGAGATCGATTTTTGATGTCTCGAAGAAGCTGCTAACCATGGATAGGGGGGAGACCAGGGCACGTTCCCTCACGCCCGAACCCACGACCGGATGATGCATTCCGAACACTCTCAAGCGTCCTTCGGGAAGCGCCTCGAAAAAGGTGGCAAGCGCATGAATCTGAAACGGACTGAGGAAACCGCGCGACCAGTCGAGGTGGAGACCGAAAGGAGTGGAGGAATTCGCGGTGGCGAGCGCACCGATGTCACCCAGTGGCAGCGTGGGTTCCTCGGCTTCTGAGACATACTCGCGGTATCGGCCTAAGGGTGAGAAGAACCGGTCGAACAGGCGATTCAGACCCGGCACGTCGTGATTGCCGGGAAGGGTGACAACTGGCTGTGGGAGCTCATTCAGCCACGACCGCGCCAGCTCGAACTCGAAGCGCCGGCCTCGCATGCAGAAATCCCCGGAAACCATCGTTAGGTCTGGCTTCAGTTCCACGGCGATTTCCACCGCAGCCCGTGCGATCCGTGGATCGAAGGCTCCGAAGTGTGGGTCGGAGTAATGGAGAAGCTGGTAGGACATCAGGTGGAATCACTTCCGGGACGCAGGACATTCAACGCGCGGGGTAGGATTTCGAGTCGACAGGGCAGCGAGATCCGCAGGATTTCACCGTCGATCATGGTGGGAAGGGACTTGCGGCGCTTCACATCGACGGTGATTTCGGAACTCTCGATTTTCGTCATCTTCTCCGTGTCGAGAAGGTTGCCGGTGAGATAGCCGAATGCGGCGTGCAACATCTGGCCGCGGCTCAGGTGTTCGGAGACATAGGCGGTGAGTTTACCGGATGATAGATCTTCACGCGCCGGGATGAGTCCCGCACTTTCTTCGTAGCTGCCGGGCGAGAAGGCGGTCAGGCGGGTGCGGCGATGATAGGTTTTTCCATCGGCCATGATCGTTAGATCCAGCGCGGGTGAGGCGACGGCCACGGTGGCGATTTCACGGACGATGCGCAGCGATTTCATCCACCATGAGCTGCCATGGAAGCTTTCACGGGCCTTGGCGAGTGCCGGATAGAAGCCGATGACCGTGGCGCACATGCAGTATTCCCCGTTGACCTTGAGCAGGTCGATGGGGATGGTCTCCGCTCCTATCAGTTTTTCGGCCGCTTCAAATGGATCGAGCGGGAGCTTGAGATCGCGGGCTTCCAGATTGAACGTGCCGAGGGGAAGCACTCCGAGGGTTTTCCCGGTGCCATGCAGGAGTCGCGCGGCGGTGGTGATCGTGCCATCGCCACCTCCGACGATGAGCACTTCTTCGCTAGACCCTGCTTTTTCAGTGAGGGCGGCTTCGAGCTTGTCCGGTTCGACCACGCTGAGGTCGACCTGATGGCCCCGGTCGGTGAAAATCTGTTTGAGGCGGTCCTGCTCCTTTTCATCGCAGAAGATGCCGTCACCGGATTTGCAATTGATGACGATTTGATAATTCATGCCCAGTCAGGGGTGTTGCTCTCGCAGGAGCTGTGCCACAGCCCTGATGTGGCGGTCCCTAGGTTGGCGGGGAGCAGACGGTAAGTTCAAGTCGCGGAATTGCCCGCTTCCGCGAGGGGAAATTGCAAAACGCAATGTCCAGGCTTCCTCATCAAACCCTGAGCGAGCCACGGAACGCCCTTGCGCCATAGTATGACTGCGCGCCATTGTGATAGATGAAGACATGCCCGTAGCGGCGATCGCCAAAGAGAGCCCCGCCGAGTTTCCGGATTTCCGGAGGTGTTGTCACCCAGCTGGATGTTTTCATGTCGAAATTTCCAAGTTTCTGAAGCTCGCGGTATTCCTGTTCCGTCAGCAGTTCGATGCCCATGGCCGCGGCCATGTCCATGGCGCTGTCTTTGGGTTTGTGCTCCTTCCTCGAATCCAATCCTTCGCGGTCATAACAAACACTGGTGCGGCCTTTCGGGGTTTCTGTCGCACAATCGAAGAAGATGAATTCGCCCGTTTTTTTGTCATAGCCCACCACATCCGGTTCACCGCCGGTATCCTCCATTTCCCGGAGCGACCACAGTTTTTCGGGAGCGGCCTCAAGCTTGGCATTCACCTTGGCCCAATCAAGCCCCTGATGGCGGCACTTGTTATTCTCAAAGCGGGATTTCAACACATCAAGCAGTGCGTCACGGTCGTTGCTGGATAACTGTTTTTTGATGATAAGCGCCACTCTTCGGAGGGTTTTCGTGGTTTGCCGCCCTTTTCGATTCAGGCGGGTTTGTCAGTCTCAAGCTCACCCGAGGTTCTCGATCCGGAATACCACCGGCGAGCTGTTGATGCAATCGAGCGCTTCGATTTCCGCCAGGGCGGTCTGGAGTTTTCCGAACGGGCAGCGGTGAAGCAAAAACACCATGTCCACGAAGGCGGCGTCCGGATCCGCTGGATTTACCGGCGAGTGGGTGCCGGAAATGCCGATGCGGTGGTCCGCCAGCACGGTGGCGATTTCCGCGATGACGCCGGGTCGGTCGGTGACGTCGAAACGGACGTAATACGCCGTGGAGGTCTCGCCGACCGGGAGGATTTTTCCGCTTTCCCGGTAGGGCAGGAATCCGCGATGGCCGGTGGCGGGGCCGAGCGAGCGGGCGGCTTCTACCAGGTCCGCGACGACGGAGGAGGCGGTCGGGTCCTGGCCGGCACCGCGGCCGTAGAAGAGCGATTCTCCCGCCGCGTCGCCGTGGACGGCGACGGCGTTGAAGACGCCGTGGACGGAGGCGAGGATGTTGGTGTGGGCGATGAATGACGGTTGCACGCGCAGTTCTACCGCGCCGTCGGAGTGCTCGCGGATCACGGCGAGCAGTTTGACGACGTAGCCGAGGTTTTTCGCGAAGGCGATGTCGATGGGGCGGACCTGCTCGATGCCGGAGACGTGGATGGCTGCGGGATCGATGGGAAATCCGTAGGCCAGCGTGGCGAGCAGGATGGCCTTGTGGGCGGCGTCCCAGCCATTCACATCGAGCGCGGGATCGGCCTCGGCGTAGCCAAGTGCCTGGGCCTCGGCGAGCGCGGCTTCGAAGGTGAGGCCGGCGTCGGTCATGCGGCCGAGAATGTAGTTCGAGGTGCCGTTGATGATGCCGGTGAAGGAATGGATCTGATTGCCGATGAACGAGTCCTGCACGGTCCGGATGATCGGAATGCCACCGGCGACCGCGGCTTCGAAATGGATGGGCGTGTCCATTTCCCGGGAAATGGCGAACAATTCGACTCCCCGCTCGGCGAGCAGCGCTTTGTTTCCGGTGACGACCGGCTTTTTCGCCCGCAGCGCGGCGGCGACGATCTCGAAGGCGTCGGTGGTGCCGCCGATGAGCTCGACGACGATGTCCACGGCGGGATCCTCGACGAGGGATTTCCAGTCGGTGGTGAGAATTTCCGCCGGTACTTCGCTGGTGGTGGCGCGGACTTTGGCGAGGTCGCGGACGAGGATTTTGGCGATGTGCAGGGTCACGCCGCCGCCGGTGCGCCCGGTGATCAGTTCGCCGTTGCGTTGCAGGGTGTTCCAGACGCCGGAACCGACGGTTCCGAATCCGGCCAGGCCGATGCCGAGAGATGAGCAGGGGTTCACGCGGCGGACTGTGAGGGTGATTCCACCACTGTCCAAGCCGGAAGACGTGAAAAAATCCGCCGATCAGACGGGCTCGGAGAACTGGCGCTCGGCTTCGAGCCAGTCGCCGTGGGAATCTCCGGGAAGACCGAGTTCCACGCGGCGGCGGTAGTTCAGGTAAGCGGCGCGGGCGATCACATCGAGGGAAGGTTTGGCGGCGGCCTTTTTCGCAGGAGCCTTTTTGGCCGCGGCCGGAGCGGCGGTTTTGGCGGGCACTTTTTTCTCAGCTGCCTTCTTGGCGGCTTTTTTGGCAACGGGCTTGGGAGTTTCCTGCGCAGGGATCGGAGTGGATTCCGGAGTCTTGGATGCGGTCTTCTTGGTAGCCATGGTCTTGGGAAAGTTGAATTGGGGGTGAGCACAAGAGGTGCCAAGCGAAAAATAATCAACCTTTCCCGTGATTGCCAGAAGATTAGATGGGCGTATAGTCCCGCCGTGGCAGGCGAATATTCATGGAGCGCATCTCGGGACACGGGGGCTTACCGGTTGCCGGGTCCGGACCGTCTCGGGTGGTGGGCCGCCGTGGCCATGTTGCTTTCCATCCTGCTTCACGTCGTCCTCTTCTTCGCGCTGGACCAATTGAAAATCGTGTTCGACTTCCAGGCACCGCCGGAAATCACTACCCGCCCGATCGAGATCAGCCAAGTGGAGGTCCGGCCGATGGCGAACGAGCAATCCCTGCCGCCGGAAGACGTCGTCAAGCCGCCCACCGACACCGCGGCGCTGCTGGATGAAGTCGAATTGCTCGATATCCTGCCGAAGAACATGGAAATCGACATCAAGCCGGATGTCGTCCAGGCCGAATACGCGCTCCAGATGCAGAATCCGGCGCTGGAGGGCAACCCGGAGGCGGTGGCGCTCGAAATCTCCTCGGGTCTCGAGGTCGATGCCGACGTCGCGGAACTCGGCCGCGAGCCGGTGAACATCCAGCCCGCCGAACTCGGCCAGATCACCGTGGATCCCGGCTCCGTGCAGGTGGACGACTCGGAAATCGGCAAATTCACCGAGGACCTGATCCGCAAGGGAGCGAACGGAAAAGCCCAGAACGGCACGCTCGACGGCGTCACCTCGCTCGACAACCTGCTCGACCTCCCGCCGAACATCCTGCTCAGCAAGAAAACCATGCTGCCGAGCGATTTGCTTTTCGAGTTCAACAGCTCCGACCTCCGGGAAAGCGCCAAGATCGGCCTGATGAAGCTTGGTCTGCTCATGGACCGGAACCCGGATCTCTACTGCTGGATCGAAGGCCACACCGACCTCGTCGGCGGCGATGATTTCAACCTGAACCTCTCCATCCAGCGCGCCGAGGCGGTTAAAACCTACCTCGTCAATTCCCTGCGGATGGACTCGTCCAAGATCATCACTCGCGGCTTCGGGCGCTACGAGCCCATCGTCATCACCGGCACCCCGGAAGAACAATCCGCCAACCGGCGGGTAGAAGTCCGCATGCGCAAGACTCCACCAACCAAGGATCAAATGAAGGTGGTGCCTCAAAAGGCCGCCGTGATCGAAGAAGCCCCCGCGCCGAGGCCCGTGTTGGTCAAGCCGCAGCGCGCGCTGCCGGTGGAGGAAATCATGCCGGCACCACCGAAAGCGGCTCCGGTGGAGGAAACCCCGCCGCCACCGAGAGCGGCCCCAGTCCAGGAAACCCCGCCGCTCCGCGCCCTGCCCGCATTTCCGGAAATCCCGAAGGCTAGCACCGTGGAGGAGCAGATCCCGCTTGAGGTCCCCCGCGCACAGACGGTCGAGGACGAGGATTAACTCGCCAATGGCGCGGCCAGCTTCAGCAGCGCCGGATCGAGTTTGTATTTCGCGTCCGCGACGGCTTGGATCGGCAGATGCCCGTAACTGCCGTCCCGATAGACCATGATGGAATTGGTCTGGCCGGCTTCGAGAGAATCGACCGCGGCGACCGCAAATTTGAAGGCCATCACCCGGTCGAGCACGGTGGGTGATCCGCCGCGCTGGATGTGGCCGAGCACGGTGAGTCGGGCTTCCATGCCGATGGAATCATTGATCCAGCGGGTGAGGTAGTCGCCCATTTTCGTGCCTTCCGCGACCACGGCGATGACGTAGCGGCGACCATTCGCGATGTCGTGTTTGAGCCGTGCGCCGATGGTGTCGAGGTTGTAGGGCATCTCCGGCACCAGGCAGATTTCCGCTCCACAGGCGAGGGCGCTGGTGAGGGCGAGGTAGCCGCAGTGACGGCCCATTACCTCGACCACGAAGGCGCGGGAAAACGAACTTGCGGTGTCCCGGATCGAATCCACCGCCTCGCGGATGACATTGAGCGCGGTGTCCACGCCGAGGCAGTAGTCGGTGCCCGCGATGTCGTTGTCGATGGTGGCCGGAATGCCGGCGAAGGGCACGCCGAAGTCGGCGTAAAACTGGTTGAGCGCGCGGAACGAGCCGTCACCGCCGATGACAATCAGATTTCCGATCCCCCGGCGTTTGAGGTTTTCGTAAGCTTTCCGGCGGACCTCGATGTCGTAAAACTCGGGCGAGCGCGAAGAGCGCAGGCGGGTGCCGCCGTGGTGGAGCATGCCGGAAACCAGCTCGCGAGTCGCGGGCACGATGTTGTCCGCGATGAGTCCGCGCAGGCCGTCATAGATCAGGTGCGTGTCGTAGCCCCTCTGTTGGGCGTAGTCGACGGCGCACTTGACGGCTGGATTCATCCCTGCGGAATCGCCGCCGGAGGTGAGAATGGCTAGGCCTTTGGACATGGGAGTCCGTGGAAGCAATGGGGATGCCGATTCGGTGGTGAAATCGAAGAACAGGCAGGAATGCCTGTGTCACGGCCTCACAGCCCGCGGAACTCGCTGGCGAGTTTCTTGGCGGTGGCGATGGTGTTGCGATGCAGCTTCGCGGTGAACTCCGGTTGCCGGTTGTAGCCACCGCCGTAGAGCACGGCCACCGGGATGCGGTTCTTGATGAAGGCGCTGAGCAGGACCTCGTCGCGGCGCTGGATGTCCTTGAGCGACAAGTGCATTTGCCCGAAGCGGTCGTTCCGGTGGTTGTCCGCGCCGGAAATCCAGATGACGAGATCCGGGGCAAAGGTGTCGAGCGCCCCGGCCAGGCTGACGAAGAGCTGCTTCAAATACATGTCGCCCTCGACGTAGCGCACCGTTTCGACATCGAGCGTGCCGGTGACTTTTTTCGTCGGATAATTCCGGCCGACGTGGATCGAGTAGGTGAAAACCCGCGGATCGTCGCCGAGCAGCGCGGCGGTGCCGTTCCCCTGGTGGGCGTCGGTGTCCACGACCATGATCTTGATGTTCGGTTGCTTGTCCTGCAGGTCGCGGATGGCGATGGCGACATCATTGAAAACGCAATACCCCTCGCCGTGCTCGCGGAACGCGTGGTGGGTGCCGCCCGCCAGACAAACGCCCACACCTTCGGCCAAAGCGGCGTGACAGGCGAGCCGGGTAGCCTCCACCTCGGTCACGCTGCGCTGATAGAGCTTGGGCGTAACCGGAAGACCGAGAAGAAGTTGTTCTTTTCGGCCGAGCAGGCCGGATTCGATTTTCTGAATGTAATCCCGCTCGTGGACACGCTGGAGCAGGTGGACATCGGCCGCACGCACTTCGATGATTTCCTCCGGCCGGAGGATGCCGCCGTCGAGCAGCATGTCCTTGGACACGCGGAACTTTTCCATCGGGAACGGGTGTCCCGAGGGCAGTTCCAGTTCCAGTTCCTGTGAATAAAAGCAGCGCATCGTCCCGCAGCCAAGCAACAGCGGAATGGGTGGAATTCCAAGCGGTAAGTGTGGTGGGCGTTTCCGGCCGTTCAATGAGTGGAGAAAATCAAGGGCCTCTGGCGCATCGCCTTTTTCCAGTCACTGGCGCACGACAAGAGCGTCGTGACCCCCTGCCTCGGCTGGGAATCCCCTCGCCAAAACCTGTGTGGATCGACAACCTCCCGACTGAAGGAACGACACATGCCCAAGTCTCAGAGACTCATCCTCGCCCTGATCATCGCCACTGTGGTAGTCGCGGGCGTCTCAATCCATCGGCAGGCCATCCGTGCGACCGAAGCGCAGCCGGGGCACGAAGGCGCGACCGACCAAGGTTTCGGGTCCCCGATTCAAGCGCCTCTCTCCTCTCCGTCTTCCGCCGCAGCGCTCATGACACCGGATTCGCCGGCGTCGCCGCATCCCGTGGAACGTGCCGTCGCGAACGGCCTGGTCCTCGACACGCACATGGAGAGGACCGACACAGCTAACCGATGGGTGCGCGTGCGGCTTGTCCGGACGGATGTTCAACCGCGATTGGTGCGCGCCGTCGAGGTGTGGCAATTTGATCCGTTCACGCGCCAAGCGACCTGTCTGAGCCGCGAAATGTTTCTCGCCGACCAACTGATCCTGAATGCAGCGCAAGGGGTCGATGAAGCACGGTTGCGGCAGCGTCTGGCATCCGGGGACATGCGGATCAACGAGCGGATTGCGGAGGGGGTTTTCACCGTTAGGTTGGCGGAATCGGATTTGGATGCCATGCCGGAGGCGCTGGAATTTCTAGCAAGGCATCCCGCACTCGTGTCGTCCGCCGCGCCGGATGGCGTGGGCTTCGGCGGAGGGACGCCGAATGATTCGAGGTTTTCGGAACAATGGGGCATCCACAACACGGGACAATCCGGTGGGACGGCCGATGCCGATGTGGATGGTCCGGAGTTCTGGGATATGATTGAGAGCACGCCGGGCCTCGTGATCGCCGTCCTTGATTCTGGCCTGAACTTCACCCATCCCGATCTTCAGAACATCGCGTGGATCAACCCGGGCGAGGTCAGCGGCGATGGCAAGGACAACGATTCGAGTGGGAAGATTGACGACATCAATGGCTGGGACTTCGTCAACAACGACAACAACCCGACCGACGACCACGGCCATGGGTCGAACGTCACGGGCATCATCGCCGCGAACCGTAACAATGGTCAGGGTGTCGCCGGGATGATAAGTGGCGTGCGGATTCTTGTGTGCAAGATTCTCAACTCCAGCAACAGCGGCCTGACATCGCACCTGATTGCGGCCACGACTTACGCCCGTCAGCGGGGCGTACCGGTGATGAATCTATCACTCCAGAATTATCCCTACGACAGCACGCTGAACACGGAGTTCACCGCTTGTCAGTCCGCGGGGGTCCTGCTGAGCATTTGCGCCGGCAACCAGGGGGTCAACAACGACACCACGCCGAACTATCCCAGCTCCTACACGCAATCGAACATCATCGCGGTCGGCAACCACAGCCGCACGGATGTGCGGTACTCCGGCTCGAACTATGGTGTCACGAGCGTTGATTTGTTCGCGCCCGGCACCTCGATCCTGAGTCCGGTTCTCGGAACGGCCTATTCCAACTACACCGGCACTTCACAAGCGACGCCCTTCGTGACCGCCGTTTGCGGTGCGATCAAATATGCCAACCCCTCGTGGGCGGCGACACAGATCAAGGCCAGTGTCCTGGGCTCGGTGATCACCAAAGCCAGTTATAACGGCATTTGCACGACCGGTGGGAGGTTCAATGCCGTCAGCGCGATGTCCCACGCGTTCCGGCAGCTTCCCCTGCAGGACACGGATGGCGATCAATTCCCGAATCTGTTTGAATACCTGGCAGGAACCCGGATGGACGCCATGTCGAGCCGTCCCACAGTGTTCAGTGGGATCAGTGGTGGTTTTTTACGAATCGGCGTTCAGAGCGTCCCGCGTCCCGACGCCCGTTTCGAGATCGAAACGTCCTCCGACTTGATCTCGTGGACCACCACGGGGGTGACGGATGGCAGCACACCCGGGACTCTGCTAGGCGGCATCCCGACTTCCGGCGCATCGCGGGGGTTTTTACGAATCAAGGCAGTTCCCCTGCCGTAGCCAGCCAGGCAAATCCCAATCCGAGGCCGCCCGGGCGTCCGACTTCTATCGGATCAGACGCCCCAACCCGGGGTCGGGAGAGAATTCCGGGCTTTGGGCATTGCTCTTGCGGGCGGCTTCGTGCCTGGCAAAACTGGCTGCCGATTTGACGACGATTCGAAACACCCAGCTGGACGGATGGCGGGCCTTCGCGGTGCTGGGGGTGATGTGGCTGCACTGGGCACCGCCGGAATGGCGCGGACCGCTTCCGTTTGAAATCGGGCTGTTCTTTTTCCTGACTCTAACCGGATTTCTGATCACCCGGATCCTGCTGCGCGAGCGCACCGCCGGCGAGGGTGCCGGCAAAAACTGGCGACGGAAGACCTACCTGCATTTTCAAAAACGGCGGATGTTGCGGATCCTGATTCCGTGCTACGCTGCGATGATCTTCGCGATCGCCGTCGGTGCCCCGGACATCCGCGCACATTGGCCGGCCTACATCGGCCATTGGTCGAATTTCCACATGGCCTACCTCGAAAACTGGCCGTCGGGAACCGCGCACTACTGGACGCTGGCGCTGCAAATCCAGTTCTATCTGGTGTGGCCGCTGGTGGTTTTCCTCACCCCGCGGCGTTTCCTGGCGGGAGTCACGCTGCTGTGCGTGGCGGCGGCTCCCGTGTCGAGGGCGGTGTTGGATTTGTGGCATCCGGAAATCCATCACAGCGAGGCAATCACGATCACGGCGCTCGATTACTTCGGCGTGGGCGGCCTGCTGGCATTGGCGATGGAACGGGGAGTGAAGGCCGGTGACCCGCGGCTGGGACTCGCGGCGAAAATCGCGTTCGCAGGGTATCTCGTGCTCTATGTTTACAACGAGCTGGACCGGCCCGTCCCGGGGCTTCGTTATGTCCAACAGACACTGGTATCGGTGGTGTTCGCGGGCTTGATCTCGGCGACATTGAAAGGCTTTGGAGGAATTCTTGGGAACACCTTGGATCACCCGGCGGTGCAGCATGTCGGGCGTCTGAGTTTCGGGCTCTATCTGTTTCACACGCCGGTGCCCTTGTTGCTGGGATGGGTGCTGCCGTGGCTGTGGTTTCCGTTTTTCAGCGGGCCGTGGCTGGCGGTCCGGCTGCTGGTTTTCGCCCTGACGTCATGGGGCATCGCGTGGTTGTGCTGGCGGTATCTGGAACACCGGCCACCGCATCCTAACAAGCATGCGCCTTCAAGCTCTCCAGGTCGATGAACTCCAACGCCGATTCATGGGTTGCCTCGAGCACCACATCCGGCGCACAACCCGCCTCGAACGCTTCCTGCCACCGCGCGGCGCAGAGGCACCATTGATTTCCCGCCGTGAGTCCGGGAAAGCCGAATTCCGGGCGCGGCGTGGTCAGGTCGTTCCCGCGGCTTTTTGAAAATTGGAGGAACTTGTCGTTCACCCGGGCGCAGACGACGTGTACTCCCTGGTCGCCGGCCCCGGTGCGGCAGCAACCGTCGCGATGCCAGCCGGTGAGCGGATCGAGCGAACAGGGCTTGAGAACGGATCCAATGACGTTGCGTGTTTCGATGGCCATGGGGGGAAGATACGCGGCTGTCCCCGCCCGTCCAGTGGGGAGAGCGTGATCGCACCTTCAGACCGGCACCTTGTCGAGCTGGAACGCGTCGTGCACTGCACGGGCGGCGTCTTCGATGCGGGTCTCGTCCACGGTGACGGCGATCTTGATTTCCGAAGTGGAGATCATGCCGATGTTGATGCCCGCGTCGCCGAGGGCTTCTCATTGATCTTTTCTCTTCGTATTCCAAACGAACCCTAGCTCTTGGAGTTTTTGAAACCGATCTGGCTTCAACGTCCCGCGTTTGTGAAATGTGCGCTGGGTATTCACCCATTTTCCGAGTCGCCTGAACTGGCCGTCTTTCTGAGGCACGTTGCAGTGTCCGTGCTCTCGTTTGAATGCAACCAGTGCTTCAAAATCAGTCTCCCAAGCATCCCGCTGGACGACTCTCCAGACGAACCCGATTTCATCAAGCCGCTTGGCACGCTCTACCATGATAGGTTGGTTTTCCGACATAGCCTTGCGTTGATTGCGGACCCATGTTGACAGCTCTTTCAAGTCGGGCTTGCCCTGAGGTACATTTGTGTGCCCCCATTCAACTTTGAACTTTATCAGCTGCTGAAACATTTCTTCTCAGCGAGTAGCGATGGGATCCCAGTCAAATCCCAACTGATTGAGCCTTTGAATGCGCTCGTATGACAGCTGTCCCCGGTTATTTGACGTTCGCTGGCTTGTCACCCAATCCGCAAGTCTCGTATCCAATTTCCATCCTTGAGACACCAAGCAATCACCATACTCAGCCCTGTATTCACGTAGCTTCTCAAACATCAATTCCCAGCGCTGCTCAATTGCGTCGACAGAGTTTCCACCGAGGTAGGAATTCAGGTGAGATTCTACGACCCAATCGAATTCTATTGATTCAAGCTGTCGAATCCTGTCCTCAGATAACTTGCCTTGTTTGTAGCGTCGTCTTTGAACACCAACCCAGTTGGCCAACTGAGGATTATGGGTCCAACCCGAAGGAACTCGGCAGCATCCGTATTCCTCTCTGTATTTCAACAGCTCTGTGTAGCGGGTCTACCATTGCTTTTCGAAGTCCACGATTCCCAACAAAGTCTTTTCCCGGCGTGCCCCGGAGTTTACAACCCATTCGAAACCAATACTGTCGAGCATTCGAATTCGTTTATGTGACAACACGCCAGACTTGAACTGTCCGCGTTGAACACTAGAAGACGAGATCGATGTAGTCGTGCTGACGTCCGACGGTGATGCGCTTTTGGCGCGCTTCGAAACAAAAGCCCGCGCCGAGTTCCAGCAGGAAGCCCTGAAGGTGGGTGAGGAGGGCGCTTTCGAGATCGGATTCCAGATATTCGGGGCGCTCGGCCAGACCGGTGAACTTCAGGACGTAGGGATCGCGGATGAGGTCGTTGAAATCCTGCTGTCGTTCCTGCTTCCTGGCCTTTTCGATGACGGCTTTCCTGTTGGTGGAAAGGCCGGTGCGTTCGTAAAGCAAGGAGCCGATCTGTCGGCGGTGCTGACGCACGGACCAGTTCGCCTGGAGGCATTCGTTTTCAAAGAATGCGCGTTTCCACGGTTCGTCGATGGCGATGAGCTCGACGAGATGGCTCCAGGAAAGTTGGATGAGCGCCTGAGGGGAAAGCGGTGTGGGCAATTCGGCAGACAGTGTCTGTCGAATTGAAAGAGGTGACTCACTGGTGCCCGGCTTGGTGATCGCGGAAATTTCCGGCGACAGTGTGACCGGAATTCGGGGGACGGTGTCCCCCGAAATGAGATGGGTGGGGAATTCGACAGACAGTGTCTGTCGAATTTGCGGATAAAGAGAACAGAACAGGCGACACTGGCGCAAGACGGCGGCGGTGAAGCCTTTGATTTCCTTCGCTTTTAAATCCATTGCCAGCGTCTCAAGCAGTCGTGTCCCGTATTTCGCTCGGTCTTTGCCGTTTTCTTGGAACTCCAAGATCCATTAGCCAACGAGCCAATTCCGAAGGATGAGTGCCTGATTGACGGCCATGGCGGCACAGCCTTGCGATTTGGCGGTGGCTGTGTGGATGGCTTTGACCAGGGCGGTGTATTTCACGCACCAAGGTTTGAACCAGACTGGAAAAATCTACCAGCCTGGTTTTACCGAAAGCATTCCCTGGATGCGGAGCCTCCGTCCGCCAGTGGTTGGCGGCGACCGGTGATCGCCCCTACACCGGCACCTTGTCGAGCTGGAACGCATCATGCACTGCCCGGGCGGCGTCTTCGATGCGGGTCTCGTCCACGGTCACGGCGATCTTGATTTCCGAGGTGGAAATCATGCCGATGTTGATGCCCGCGGCACCGAGCGCCTTGAACATGGTGGCGGCGACGCCGGAGTGCGAACGCATGCCGATGCCGACGGCGGAGAGTTTCGCGATGCCGGCTTCCGTTTCGATCTTCGAGTTCGGCATGCCGGCGAGCAGCGGCTTGAGCGCGGCCTGGGCCTTGCCGAGGTCGCTCGAGTGCATGGTGAACGAGTGGCGGGCGAAGCCGTCGTGCGCGATGTTGGAAATGATCATGTCCAGGTTGATCTCCGCCTCGGCGAGCGCGCCGAGGATGCGGCCGGACATGCCAGGCTCGTCGGGGATGCCGGTGATGGTGATGCGCGCTTGCGAGCGTTCGATCGACACGCCACGGATGACGACGTTTTCCATGTTGGGATGTTCTTCTAACACGAGGGTTCCAGGATTATCGTTGAGTGAGGAGCGGACTTCGAAAATGACGCCGAATTTCTTGGCGAACTCGACCGAGCGGGACTGCATGACCTTTGAGCCGGACGAGGCCATTTCCAACATTTCGTCATAGGAGATCTCCGGTAGCTTGCGGGCGTTTTTGACGATCCGCGGGTCGCAGGTATAGACGCCGTCCACGTCGGTGAGGATCTGGCAGACATCCGCCTTGAGGGCGGCGGCGACGGCGATGGCGGTGAGGTCTGAGCCGCCGCGGCCGAGGGTGTGGATCATGCCGTCCGGGGTGACGCCTTGGAAGCCGGCGACGACGAGGGTTTTTCCCTCGGCGAGGAATCCCTGCATCAACGAAGGGTCCATGTTGAGGATGCGCCCGCGGGTGTGGGAGCCGGTCGTGTGGATGCCGGCCTGGCTGCCGGTGACGGAGGCGGCGTCCACGCCAAGCTCTTGCAGGGCGATGGAAAGCAGGGCGATGGATTGTTGTTCGCCGGTGGCGAGCAGCACGTCGAGTTCGCGTTCGCTGGGATTTTCCGCGAGCTCCTTGGCCATCTTGATCAGGTTGTCGGTCATCCCGGACATGGCGGAGACCACGGCGACGACCTGGTTTCCCTCGTCGCGGGTGCGTTTCATCCGCGCGGCGACGTTGCGGATCCGGTCGAGTGAGCCGACGGAGGTGCCGCCGTATTTTTGAACGATGAGTGCCATGGGTGAAGCGGCCGGGAGTGAAGGGGAACTTGGGAAACTTGGCAAGGAATTGGAGTGAAACGGATTCCGAGCGATCAAGCGGAGTGGCTCAATGCCCCTTTTCCGGCTTCAGCATCTCCGGGCAACAGGTCTCTTTGAAATTCTCCGCACTCTCGCCGACAGGTCCGATTTCCTTCCCATCCGGCCGGAACAGCCAGATCCAATCAAAGGAACCGCCGCCAATGAAGTAGCGATGCTGCTCAACCAGCAGACAGTCCTTGTATTCGCCAGACGGGACCACCTCCAGTCCGTTGCCTGCCATGACGAAGCGCCGCTTCCGGTTGGTGGTATCCACGACATGCACCGCGCCCGAGGTGGCGTAGGCTGGAGTTACGAAAAAAACGTGCTGCCCGTCGGTGGAGAAATTCACATCCTGGAAACTGGCGATGAGGTTCCTTGGATCCTCTGCCGCGCGGGGTGGCACCAGCAGCGTGGGCTCCTTGCCATCCGCGCGGATTTGCCAGAGCTCCGCGGCATCGACAGCACCGCTGCCGGCCTCGATGGTTTTCCCGGGCACCGCCCGCACGAAAACGATCCAGCGGCCGTCGGGCGAAAGCACGGGTGCCGAATCCCGGCCGGACTGGGTCAACGGCTTCGCCCCGCCGTCGCCGGAGCGCAGGAAAATGTTTCCGTCCTTCGCCTCGACCACGGGATCCGCGGCGATTGCGAACTGAAACAAGGCTGCCAAAACGGCGATGGCCCGGACCATGATCGGTATCTGATTCATAAATTTAATTCACCCCCAGCGCTCCGCCCACTCGACTGGCAGCCGCACGGGTTTTCCCTCCGGCATCTGGACCAGCGCGAGCGCCTGGCGGGCGGCGACGAGCAGCGCGCCGTCCGACTCGCGGATCATTTCAAAGGCGCACCAGAAGCGGGCGCGGGAGATTTCATCCAGCCGGCCGCGGATGACAAGCCAGTCGCCGAGCCGGGCAGGGCGCTTGTAGTCGATCTCGGTGCGGGTGACGACCGGATAGAGGTGGGTTTCCGACATGGTGCGGAGGTCCATGCCCATCTTCGCGGCGAGGCGGGTGCGGCAGGTCTCGATCATCCGGAGGTAGGCGATGTTGTGGACGACCTGGCCGCAGTCGGTGTCGAAAAACATGACTTCCTCGCGGGTCTCGAAGGTGGGGACGGCGTCGGGCATGCGGGGATTTAGGCGCAGAGCGGGATCCTCTGCAATGTTCGCTTGTGGGTGGGCGTAGGGATTGCTTAACTTTGCCAGAATGATTTCAGGAAAATTCCATCTACTCCGGGTCGCGGGATGGTGGGCGATGACGACCGCCTGCCTCTGTGCCGGGAACTTCGTGGCACCGGCGGAAGGGCCCGTCGCCTTCCGGCGCGACAAGATCCCGCTCGACGCCGACACGATGGCGGGACTGTCCAAGCAATTGGTGACCCTGGCGCGGGGATTGGACGGGGAAACTTCTGTAAATCGCCGTGCCGCCGCGCAAATGCTCGCGCTGGCGACGGCGCTGGATCCGGGAAATACCGAGGCGCGAAACGTGATTTCCCAGTTACAAAAGGAAAAATATCGGCCGCACCCGGAAGCCGAGCCGCTGGAAAAATCCCGCAGCGGGGTGTGGCAATACCTCTCCTGGTTGGAAACCCCGGAAGCCGGTAGTCAAGCCCACGCACTCGCCGCCTGCTTGTCCGATGTCATGGTCGTTTCTGATCCGAATCACCCCCGTGCCCAAGCCGTTCTCGCGAAAGGTGAACGCGGTGCATGGAAGGGCTGGATCGCAGAAGTCGCCGATTTTGAGAAGGTCGTCATTCCGGAGATCGCCGCCCCGGAGGATCCGGAGCCCCACGAAGTCGAGGTTGCGGGTTCCGGTATTCTGCTCGAAAAAGCGCAAGTCTCCACGGTGATGTGGGCGAAATCGACCAAAGAAGAGGGTGCTCTCTGGGAGCAGAAAGTCGCCCCGCTGCAAATGACCGCCAAGGTGCGCAAGAGCCAGGATGGCAAACCAACACCGTTTTCGATCTCCATCGGACCCCAGGGCGGAGAAGGCGCGCTTCAGGAATTGAGCGCCATGCTGGTCGAACTTCTCAAAACCCAACACAGCGCGCTACCCGAGGGGGCCCGGATCATGATCAGCAGCTCCGAATCCAGCTTGCAGATTTCTCCGACGCGCCGCCAGTCGATCAGTGCCGCCGCCGCGGTTCTTGCGGATGCCGCAGTCTCCGGCCGTGAGCCGGACGCCACCATCCTCGGTGTGGTGGATGAAACCGGCGCCTTCAAGCTGCCCACCGGATTCTGGGGCCAACTCCAAGCACTTGGCAGCGGCACCGGCCGGCGACTGATCCTCCCCGCCGCCGCCGCCGAGTTTCTGCCGTGCATGCTGGCCCTGGAGCGACCGCAGCTGTTTCTCGACCATGAAATTCTGCTCGCTTCGAATTTCCAGGAACTGGTGGCTCTTTCCGCCAAAGAACCCGATGAAGCGATGGCGAAAACCTTGGCAAGCTTCCGGGAAATCCGGGAAAAGGCCGGCACTCAGCCACTCGGGCAGTATGTCGCTAACAGCTTCGTCCGCAGGCGTCTGGTCGACATCGTGCAGACCGCGCCCTACCACTTCTCGGCGAAAATGCTCGCCATCCAAGGCGCGGGAAACCGCCCCACCTACGTGACCCGCCCGGTCCTCGCCGCAGAACTCCAGCGCGCGATCGCACCGATGGAATGGATGATGAAGCGAGGGACTTCCCATTTGAATCCCTTGGAGCTGGAACGCCTGGGCACCACTTACGACCTCTGCCGCGAACAGGTCGACCGCCTCATCCGCTACGCTTCGAAAGATGACCGACCCCTGGTGGACAGCGTCGCGGACATGGTCATTGAAATTCGGACAATGGATCGGGCCGCCCGCACCCGCGGGGAAAATTACGACCTGCAATCCGCCATTCTGATCGCTTACACGAAGCTGACGAATGCCTATCAGGCTGTCGCCGTGGAACTTGCCAACGCCACAGGCGAGGCTCTACCACCCCCATCGGAATGAAATTTCCCCTGCGTGACGGATCGGACACAAAGGCTTGAAAACTTGCATTTTTTAAATATCCGCAGAGGATTTCAGTCACCTGTGGTTCGACTTTTGCCGTCATTCACCTATCAGATTTCCCCGGTGTTCGTCGCCGTCGGACTGCTGGTGTCGTGTGACACGCCGCAGAAGCGCGCACTCCGGGAGTTGTCGAAAATTGGAATCGAGCCGTCCGGCCGCGCCTTGTTGGATGCTGTGGCCGCTCAGGATGCCCGCCGCGTCGGCTGGCTGCTGGACGTCGGCGTTTACACCGAGCAACACGACGCCCGCGGTCGCACTCCGGTAAGGATCGCCATCGAAAACAGCGATCTTTCCTCCGCATTCAAGTTGCTCGACGCCCGGGCCAATGTGAACGCCACCACGGCGGACCAAGTCAGCGTTCTCGGCATCGCCGTCGATCGGGGCGAGACGGCCATCGTCGAAAAACTACTGTCCGCCGGAGCCCGCACCGATGCCCGGATGCCGGATGGCGAAAAGATTCTGCCGTGGTCGATCCGCAATGGCCGCCTCACTTTCGTGAGGGCCATGATGAAGGCCGGTGCAGATCCCCACCTGAAGGATCACTTGGGAAATCCCCTTCTCCACGTGGCCATGGAAGCCGGACGGCGGGAACTCGTGGACGCCCTCATCGAACTCGGCGCGGACTCTGGAGCCACCAACGGGGCCGGGGAAACCACCCTCCAGATCGCCTTCCGCCAAGGATGGATGGATTCCATTCCCAAACTCGCCGCCGCCGGAGCCGACCCGAATGCCCCGGACGTCGATGGCCTCACCCTGCTGGACCGGGCCATCGCCGACAGAAACGAGGATCTCATCCGGCTTCTCCTCCGGATCGGAGCCGACCCGAGCCGCCGCCCGGCGTCTGCCGGAGCCGCGACTCCGCTGGAGCGTGTTTTCAAGAACGGAGATCTCACGCTGTTCCAGGTTTTTCTCGATCACGGATCCAAGCCACCCGAGGGAAGCTGGGACTCATGGTTGTGGACGGCGTATGAGCGCCGCCATCTCGAAGCCGCACGACTTCTTCTCCGCCAGGGTGCCAAGGCAATGACCCCCGGCCCACACGGGCTGCTCCTTGGCGAAACGGCGGCGCAAGAGGGAGAAGGATCATTCGTCAAAATGCTCACCGACTACGGAAATCCGACCGGGAACTCGCTTCCTCAAGCGATTGTCCGGGATGATCGCGACATGGTCAGCCTGCTTCTCAACTGCGGCCAGCCGGTCAATGTCACCCGCATTCCCACCCGGGAAACTCTCCTGAGCCACGCCATCCGCATGAAGCGGGACCGGGTCGCCGCTCTGCTCGTCCAGAACGGCGCGGATGTTCACCTCCAGGTGCCGGAAGGTCAGTCACCGCTTCACCTCGCCATCGTCACGGGTTGTCACCGGACCGTGAAGGCGATGCTGGATGCCGGCGCGGACCCGAACACCCCGTTCATCCTCCCGGTTTCTCCCGATTTCATCAAACTGGTCCGCCCCGGTGTGATGCGCTCGGTGTTGCGCCACGACCGTAACTTCACTCCGCTGATGCTCGCGGCGGATTCCGGCGTCATCCCGACCACCCGCCACCTCCTCCGCGCAGGCGCGAAGAGAAACGTCTGGACTCGTTCCTACAGCCTGTGGCCGATCAATTTCGCCTCCCGCCGGAGCGACGTGAAAATGATGCGTCTCATCTTGGGCAAGGACCCGGTCCGCGAGGAGCGGCACATCGAGATCCGGCTTTCCGAGCAGCGTGCCCGCCTGTTTGACGCCTCGGGCAACGAGCTTTTCACCACCAAGGTTTCCACCGGCAGGCCCGGCTACTCCACGCCGACCGGTGAGTTCGTCATCACCGACAAGAACCGCGCGTGGACGTCCACCATCTATCACGCCAGCATGCCGTATTTCCAAAGGCTCAGCTGCAGTGACTTCGGTCTGCACCAGGGGAACGTGCCCGGCTACCCGGCATCACACGGCTGCATCCGCGTGCCCGCTGGAAACGCCGCCAAGCTCTTCGCAATGACGGAAGCCGGAGACCGCGTGAGGATCCTGCCATGAGGTGGGAAGGAAATAGGTCGCATAGGTCCATAGGTCCATAGGTCGCATAGGTCGCATAGGTCGCATAGGTCCTATAAGACCCATCTATTAGACTCCAGCAACAAGCTGCGGTCACCAGCCCAGAATCCGCGTCACCGCGGTTCGCAGCGCGGCTTCCAGCACCGCCGCTTCGCCCTGGCTGATGGGAATGGTCAGCTTCCGGACCGTTTTATCCGCCGTGAGCTGGCGCGAAATGCTAAGAAGATACGGCGCGCGCTCCGGATCATCCTGGAAGGTCAGTTCGAACGTGCTGTTCGCCTTTTCCGACTGGTGGAAAAGCTTCGCCTGTGGCACCCGGCCTTGCAGCGCGGCCAGCGCGGAACCGATGTCCGACAGGCCCCATTTCATGGTGATCTTGTTTTCCCAGTCGAATTGCTTTTCGCCGGATTGGGCGGCGGCATCGACGAACATGCAGGCTTTCGCCTTGTTCAGGCCGAAGCGCACCACCCCGCCGCAGCCGCGGGAGTTCGGCTTGTAGATGGCGTATTCGCAAGGAGCGTTCGGTAGCGGGGGAGGAATCGAGGACGGTGTCATTCATAGGATTGGATGGTTTGATTCGTCCGTAGATTGTCGCGCCATTCGGAGAATGGCAAGCAAAAAGTGTTCAATCGAACATTTTCTTGCGAACACCTTGCTCATGCTTCGAATTTTCCAAACCGCATTCCTGGCTCACCGCGTGAAATCAACCTTGGCCAGCCCCGCTCCCGCAGGCAGGCTCCGCCCCAGTGAACGCCCGCGTCCTGATCGACGGCCCCTCGGAGCTCGTCTTCGACTACGCCATCCCGGCGGCGCTCGACGTGCGCCCGGGTTGCCGCGTCCGCATCCCGCTGCGGCGGAAATCAGCCACCGGCACCGTGCTCTCCACCGGCGAGCCCGAGCAGGCGGATTTCGCCCTGCGCGAGTTGGAATCCCTCATCGATCCCGAGCCGCTCATCACGCCGGTCCTGCTGCGCACTGCCGATTGGATCGCGCACTACTATGGCTCCAGCATCGAGTCCGTCATCCGCTCGGTGCTTCCCGAGGGCGTGCGGTCCGAGGAAAATTCCGCGAAAACCCGCCGCGTCGCCGTGCTCGATGCCGCGCCGGATCCCGCGGTGCTCGCGAAGCTGGAAAAACGCGCGCCACGCCAGTTCGCCATCCTCTCCCTGCTCGCCCACTCTCCCGACCTGCGCCTGCCCGGTCGCCGATCTCGGCGATGGAAACGCCGCCGCGCTCAAGTCCATGGAAAAAGCCGGCCTGCTCCGCCTCGTCGCCGAGGAAGTCCGCCGCGATCCGGACGCCGACAACGTCGAGGAAATCCTCGAGTCCAAGCCTCTCGAACTCAACCCCGGCCAAGCCGCCGCGCTCGATGTCGTCCTCGCCGCCGTCGCCGACCCGAAGGGCCCAAGCCCATTCTCCTGCTAGGCGTCACCGGCTCCGGCAAAACCGAGGTCTATCTGCAAGCCGCCCAACGCGCGCTCGATCTCGGGAAAACCGTGCTCGTGCTCGTCCCGGAAATTTCCCTAACGCCCCAGACCGTCCGCCGTTTCAAATCCCGCTTCGCCGCCATGCAGGACCAGGTGGCCGTGCTGCACTCGAATCTCTCCCAAGGCGAGCGCTTCGACGAGTGGCACCGCATCCGCAAGGGCACCGCCCGCATCGTCATCGGCGCGCGCTCCGCCGTCTTCGCGCCGCTGCCGGACCTCGGGCTCATCCTCGTCGATGAGGAGCACGAAAACACCTACAAGCAGGAAAACGTCCCGCGCTACCACGGCCGCGACGTCGCCGTGCTGCGCGCCGCCTTCGAGCCCTGCGCCATCGTGTTAGGCTCCGCCACGCCTTCGCTGGAATCCTGGAACAACACGCTCACCGGCAAATACGACCTGCTCCGCCTCAACGAGCGCGCCGACGGCGCATCCATGCCGCTCGTCCGCGTGGTGGACATGCGCATCGAGCAAACCAAACACAAGGGCGGCCCCGCCATCCTCTCCGACAAGCTCCGCACCGCGCTCGAACAGCGGTTGGAAAAGGGCGAGCAGTCCATTCTCTTCCTCAACCGCCGCGGCTTCGCCCGCTCGCTCCAATGCACCGCCTGCGGCCACGTCTGCCAGTGCCCGCACTGCGCCGTCGCCCTCACCTATCACCGCACCGACGAGCGGCTCGTCTGCCACGTCTGCGGCTACCAATCCATCGTCCCGCGCAAGTGTCCCGAGTGCCGCGATCCTGACATCCTGCTCCAAGGCTACGGCACGCAGAAGGTCGAGGAGGTGATGGCCAAGGTTTTCCCGAAAGCGAAGTTCGCCCGCATCGACGCCGACGCCATGCGCCGGAAGAACGCACTGCGCGACACGCTCTCCGCCTTCAAGGCCCACAAGATCGACATCCTGATAGGCACCCAGATGATCGCCAAGGGCCTGCATTTCCCGAACGTCACCCTCGTCGGCATCCTCAACGCCGACCTCGGCCTGCACGTGCCGGACTTCCGCGCCGGCGAGCGCACCTTCCAGCTCATCACCCAGGTCGCCGGCCGCGCCGGCCGCGGCGATCTCGAGGGCGAGGTCATCGTCCAGACCTTCACCCCGCACTCGCCGTCCATCCAGTTCGCCCGCAAGCACGACTTCGACGGCTTTTCCGAGCAGGAAATGGAGTTCCGCCGCGAGTTCTCCTTCCCGCCCTACGCCCACTGCGCCGTGCTAACAAGCCGCTCCACCCACGAGCGCCGCGCCGAGTTCACCCTGCAGACCCTGCACCTCCGCCTCGCGGAAAATCTTCCTAACGGCATCACCCTCGGCGAGGTCCTGCCCTCGCCGCTCATCCGCTCGCACGGCCAGTTCCGCTTCCAGATCACCCTGCGCTCCCACCGCGCCCGCCCGCTCACCGAACCACGTCCAACAGGTTCTCGCAAAAACCCCGCTGCCGGAAGACGTCACCGTCGTCTTCGACATGGACGCGCTGAATTTTTCGTAAATCAAGCGGCGGCTCTCAATTTGAAATCAAATTGCTGGCGTCGTAGATTCTCCAGCATGACAAAGACGCAGATCCAGGTTTCTGGGGAGCTCTTTCGCGAAATCAAATCGTTCGCCAAGGCCCGGGAATGGTCGCTCGCCGAAACATTCCGCCGTGGAGCCGAGCTTCTACTGGAGGTCTATGACACGAATCCTCTCCCCCCAGACACGCCGTGGAAACCGCCCGTTTCAGCGACGGTTGGCTGGAAAGGCCTCAGCCACGACCAATTGCGCGCCGCCGCATTCCAAGACGCGGAACCGATCCTCCGCACGCCATGATCTCGATCGATGCCAATATCCTGCTCTACAGTTACGCGGCGGATTCTCCCTTCCACGCGGCGGCAAGAAGCTTCCTTGAGAGCCTGTCCGACCGGTAAGACGTCGCTTTGAGCGAGTTCATTCTCACCGAGTTCTAGCTACCTCTGCTCTCTTAGCGTCGGCTCTTTGTGGTCGCCTCCATTTAACTAAAATCTATGAGCTCTTACCCGGATTCATGGCTGCGGAGGCGAGGTTGAAAGCAATTTCTACAAAGAGCGCCTGAGGGAGACGAATCGGCCCCGGGCTTGAGATCGGTTTCTCCCTTTGTGCATCGGAATTCAGGGTGCGTGCTTTTTCGGAGTGGGCGAGAGGGAGACAATTTACCTGCCTCGGTGATGAATGAATTCGCGGGGACAGGATGTCCCCGCCACTTAGCGCAACGGCTAACATGGCCCCGAGGATGAGGTTGTTCGTGGGGATGAAGATGGATGTCCCCGCCGGTTTGCTTCCCAAGCGGATCCGCCGGCAATGGGCGGGGAGGTTCGCTTACTAGCAGTCCACTCGTCCCGATGTAGGATTGCGGGTTGCACGGTTCGGATGCCGGCGCGGGAGTGAGTGCGGGGATTCTTTGCAAAATGCAATCTACTGCTAGCAGATTAATGTCTAACGGCATTGCAAGCGGGTCCCGGTATGCGGCAGCTTGATGCGATGTTCACCCACCCGCGCCCTTCAGCCCTTTCCCGAACCCTTGCCCTGGTACCTCCCGTGATGGCCTTGGTCGCCCAACAGGCCACCGGAAATATCTTCCTCAAGGTGGACGTCAACAGCGGCCCCCAGGTAACCGGCGAGTCCACCGATAGCAAACACTCCGGATGGATCGAGATCATGTCCATGCAGGCTGGCATTTCCACTCCGGTCACTCTCGGCTCAAGCTCCGGAGGAGGAATCTCCGCGGGCAAGGCCACCGCGAGCGACCTTATCGTGACGAAATACCTCGACCGAGCCTCGCCACCGCTCTTCCTCGGCTGCGCGATGGGAACCCGCTACCCGACCATTACCCTGGAACTAACTGTCACCAACCAGGATACAGCCCCCATCACCTATTATAAAATAACGCTGAACAACGTGATCGTGAGCAGTCTGAGTACGACGTCAGGGGGGGATCGGCCGATGGAATCGGTTTCCCTGAGTTATGAGAGGATCACGACGGATTATTACATGCGGGATGCAAAGGGCGGGTTTCCCACCACTCCGACCACCACGGCGACCTGGAACTTTGCGACCAACAGCACCAAATGAGGTGTGATTTCGCAAACCTGCCCGCGTTGCCATGGCGGCAATCGGCGTTGATCCTGTTGATGGCGGTTTCCGCCCGGGGCCAGACTGCGGGTTGGCTGGATTTCGAGGGCCTGATCAAAGGGGAATCGCTGGAGACGAATCATGAGCAATGGATAGAGATCGGGGGATTCAATATCGGCGGGGAGTTGAACACCGCGGCGGCGGGGAAGCTGGGTTTCACCAAACGACTGGATCGCGCGTCGCCACCGCTCACTCTGGCCTGTGCCAAGGGGACACGGTTTGCGAAGGCGACGCTGGACTTGAATTACTACGCACCCGATACCGGGCGTCCGGCACCGGCGCGGATCGAGATGGAGGATGTTCTTGTGTCCGCAATCGCGATTTCCGCCGGAGGCGATGTGCCGACGGAAACGTTCGATCTCAGTTTCGGTCGGATTGTTTTCACCTACTACTACGACCACTTTACCTCGGTGGTTTCCAACTACGACTTCCGGTTCAAGACGGGCTCGGTCGGCAGCGGGACAAATCCGGATACCGATTCCGACGGGCTGCCGGATGCCTGGGAGAGGACCTATGGCTTCTCGGTCGGCACCAACGAATCCGCGGGGGATGCGGATGGCGATGGGTTTACCAATCTTGAGGAATTCCAACTCGGCACTCATCCGAAGTCCGGCACGTCGTTCTTCAGGGCCGAACTCGCTCCCGCCAGCGGCTCGCCGGGGAACTATCAGCTCAGCTGGAACAGCGTGGCCGGCAAGGTTTATGTCATCGAGTGGAGTCCGGATCTGATCACGCCGTTCGCGACGCTGCGCACCGTCACAGCCAGCGCGACGACGAGCACGGCGGCCATCACCAACACGGGGAACGTGGGATTCTATCGGGTGCGCCCTCAGTAACCGAATGAGCTCCGGCGGAATTTTCCGAAATCTCGAAGCATGGGATCCCGCGCCGCTCCGCAGGCATCTCCTCAAGGGCGGCTACCACCGCGAGGCGCTCGAATCTCTCGGGCTACCCGAGCATTGGATGCGATCCGCAGTGCGCGGCGCGGCCTTGCTGGGGCTCGCGCCGGAAGGATCGCCGGTGAACACGCTCATCCGCCTCTTCACGTTGGACGAACCGATCGATGGTGACCGCGCGCTGCTCACGCTGGGCGATTCCATCCACGGGCTGTTGGAAATCGGTTTCCTGCAGGCCGGCGGCGGATGGATCCGTTCGAACTATCAGATCATTCCGATGGCCGATGGTTGGGTCGCCTGTGATTTCCTGAGACGGCAGGGGGAAGGGAACGAGGACTTCGTGATGGGCGTGGGGCCGTCGAGCATGCTGCTCGCGTCGCTGACGCCGCCGTCAGCGGGGCGCGCTTTGGAGCTGGCCTGCGGGATCGGTTGGCTGTCGGGGAAACTGGCGAAAGCCGGGCTAACGGTGGTGGCGACGGATTTGAATGTCAGGGCGCTCGAGTTAGGGCGCTTCTCGGTGCGGCTGGGTGGCATCGAGGGCATTGATTTCCGGCAAGGGGATGGATTCGCCAGCGTGGCGGGTGAGACGTTCGACCTCATCGTGGCCAATCCGCCTTATGTGCAATCGCCGGGTGGTTCGATGATTTACAAGGAATCGGCGGTGGGTGATCCGATCTGCGCGCGGCTGCTGAGGGAAGTGCCCGCGCATCTCGCGCCCGGTGGGATCGCCGTGGTGCTGATCAACTGGACGCATGCCGCCGATGACGATTGGACCGAGGCTCCGCTCTCGTGGGTGCCGCCAGAAGGCATGCGGCGGTGGTTGTTCCAGACCGACTGCTCTTCACCCGCCGCCTATGCGTGGCAGTGGATTTCCAATGACCCGCGGTTCTCCAGCGAGCAAGCGGCCAGGGATGAAATGCAGCGCTGGCTTTCGCATTATCAGGCGGCGGGAATCCAGCGCATCAGCGGCGGATTCATGATCCTCCAGAAGTGCGAATCCGGCGTGGAATGGACACGCACCGAAAGCCGCGCCGCGGAATCCCTCGACACGAGCGCCGGGATCGAAGTCCGCCGCGTCCTTCAAAATCAAACCTGGCTCGCCTCGAATCCCGTCCTGCTGGACACCCATTTCAATGTTCCGGACGGCGTCCGCGCGGAGGCCAGGATGTCCCTGGGTGTCGATGGCTGGAACCGCGAAACCATCCGCCTCACCAGCCCGGCCCGGCTTTCCTACGATGGCCAGATTGATGAAAACCTCCTGCGCCTGCTAGCCCTCGTGCGCGGGGGAAAAACCCCGGCCGCGATGGTCGAGGAAATCCGCACGCGCCCCGAGCTGGCGGCGATCCCGGAACTGCCGGAGCGGATCACGGAGCTGGTGCGGGATCTCGTCTATCATGGGATGCTGGTGCCCGTTTGAGCTGTCTTTTTGATGAATGAATTCGAGGGGACAGGATGTCCCCGCCACTCGGTTAGCCGCCGCGGCGGAGTGCTTCGGAGATTTTCAACTGCATCGCCTGGAATGCGGGGATGGCTCCGGCGACGATGCCGAGCGCGATGGCTAACAGGGCTCCGAGGATGAGGTTGTTCACCGGGATGAAGAAGATAGGCAGCATGTTGGGCACCGGGCTGCCGCCGAGGGTGATGAGCCAGGCGACGGCGAGACCGCCGAAGCCGCCGAGGATGGCGATGAGGCAGGACTCAAGCATGACGAGCACCAGCACGCGGGTGTTGGAAAATCCGATGGCCTTGAGCACGCCGAGTTCCTCGGTGCGCTCCCTCACCGACTGCGCCATGGTGTTTCCAGCGACGAGCAGGATGGTGAAAAACACCGCGCCGACGACGGCCATGACGATGGTGGCGATGTCGCCGATCTGTTGGGCGAAGCCGGCGGCGAACGCGCCTTCGGGTTCGGTCTTGGTTTCGTACGGGGAGTTGGCGAAATTCTCGTCGATCTGTGAGGCGATTTGGGCGGCTTGGTCGGGATTGGCGATTCGGACGGTGTACCAGCCGACCTGACCTTTGTTCTTCTGCCGCGCTTCCTCGAAGTAGTCGTAGCGGAAAAAGAAGCTGCTGGTGTCCGCGCCCTTTTTCGCGCCGTCGTAGATGCCGACGATTTCAAACTCCCACTGCGTCATCCCGGCGGGCTGGCCCCAGATCGGGGACTGGATGGGGATGCGGTCGCCGATCTTCCACTTGAAGCGGTCCGCCGTCATGCGGCCGACGATGGCTCCGGTGCGGGTGGCGAGCCATGCTTGTTTTTCCGAGTCCTTGAGCACGTATTCCGGAAACATGTCGAGGAAGGACTCGGGCTCGACGGGCATGGTGGCGAAGAAATTCTTCGGCTCCTGATAGATGCCGCCGAACCAGGTCTGGTGGCAGACCGTGCCGACGCCGGCCACCGAGGCGATCCGGGTTTTATAACTTTCCGGTAGAGTTTGGATGAGGGAAACCTTGTGGCGCGTGATGAGCCGGTCCTGCCCCGCCATGCTGACGCCGCCGCCGAGCGATTCCTTGAGCGCGCCGAGGAAGGCGAAGAGCATGAAGGCGACGAAGATGGATAGAAACGTGAGTGCGGTGCGCAGCTTCCGGCGTTTCAATCCGGCCCAGACGAGTGGCAGGAATTTCATGGCGCGGCTTCGTTGGAGAGTTGGCCCTTGTCGAGATACACGGTGCGGCTGGCGCGGGCGGAGGCGTGGGGATCGTGGGTGACCATGATGACGGTCTTGCCGTGGTCCTTGTTGAGCGTCTGGAGAAGGGTGAGGATCTCGTCGCCGGACTTGCGGTCGAGGTCGCCGGTGGGCTCGTCGCACAGCAGGACCGTGGGATCGGTGACGATGGCGCGGGCGATGCCGACACGTTGCTGCTCGCCACCGGATAGAGTGCGGGGAAACGCCTTGGCGCGGTGGGTGAGTCCGACGGCGGACAGCGCGGCGGCGACGTGCTGGCGGCGGGCGGCCTTGTTTAAATTGGTGAGGAGCAATGGCAGCTCCACATTCCGCTCGGCGGTGAGCGCGGGTAACAGATTGTAGAACTGGAATACGAAGCCGATGTGGCGGGCGCGCCAGGCGGCGAGTTGGCGGTCGGAAAGTTGGTCCACGCGGTCATCGCCGATCTGGACGGTGCCGGAGGTGGGCCGGTCGAGTCCGCCGATGAGGTTGAGCAGCGTGGACTTGCCGGAGCCGGAAGGCCCCATGAGGGCGAGGAACTCGGCTTCCTGCACTTCCAGATCGAGACCGGATAGAACGTGGATTTCCTCGGAGCCGCGTTTGAAGATTTTGGAGACGTTGCTGATGCGGACGAGTGGATTCATCGGGTGGATTCTACGGTAACGGCGGTGCCATCGGTGAGCGTGGCGGGAGGATCGAGGACGACCGATTCGCCAGCGGATAGACCGGCGCTGACGGTGGCTTGGTTGCCGTTGGAATTGGCGACCGTGATGGCGCGGCGCTCGACCTTGCCATCCTTGACCACCCAGGTGATGTCTTTGTTGTCGATTTTCACAACGGCGGATTTGGGAATGCCGAGCGAGCGGACGGGCGTGGCGGATGCTGTGGGCTCGTCGCTTTGGAAAGCGACTTTCACGCCCATTTGCGGGAGGATGCGCGGGTCGAGTTTTTCGAAGCCGACGCGGACCTTGACCGTCGCCTTCTGGCGGTCGGCAGTGGGGATGATGGCGATGACCTTGCCGGGGATTTTCCAGTCCGGATAGGCGTCGAGCGTCGCTTCGACCGGTTGGCCGGCTTTGACGCGGTTGATGAAACTCTCGCCGACATCGACTTCGATCTCTAACGACGCCATGTCCACCAGCGTGCAAATCCCGGTGCGCGTGAAGCCGCCGCCCGCGGACATCGGGGAAATGACTTCGCCGGGTTGCGCGTCCTTGGTGGTGACGACGCCGGCGAAGGGCGCGCGGATGATGGTGTCATCGAGTTGTTGTTTCCACTCGTCCACCTGGCGCTCGGCGACGAGGATGTCGGAGCGCTGGCGTTCGAGTTTGGCGAGCTGGGAGAGCGCGTCGGCTTCCGCCTTGCCGAGATCGGAGCGGCTGACCGCGCGGCCGGATTCGATGGAAGTGAGGCGGGCCAGTTCCGCTTCGGTGTATTTCACCATCGGCTCGGTTTCCGCTAGATTCAGTTTCGTGGAGGCGAGCTGGGCCTCGGCGAGGCGCAGGCTGGACTCGACGTTAGAGGCATCGAGGCGGGCGAGGATCTGGTCTTTTTCGACTTTCATGCCTTCCTCCACGAGGATCTCGGTAACCTTGCCGGTGATCTTGGAGGAAACGGTGGCGTCGAGGCGGGTAGTGACATAGCCGGAGGCGTTGAGCAGCGTGCGCCCGCCGCTGGAGTTGGAGGATTGGGCGGCGACGACGGCGGTCTTGACGGGAATCGCCTTGGTGCGGGTGAACCACCAGAAACCCGCTCCGGCGAGAAGTAGCAACAAGAGTAGAATCCACCAGAGCCGCCAGTTTCCGGAGTCCTGAGGGATTTTTGATCGGTCGATGCGCAGGGCGTCGAGACTTGGGGGCTTGGGATCCATCTTGCGGCCCTTGAAGTAGCCGCAAAGTGCCGGCCGATCAAGGCTGCTCTATCCTCACCATCTGAGGTGAATAGAACGATCCACAGGTTCCGTCGTCTTGATGCAGGTCGAATTCGACGCAAGGGAAGGTGAGGGATTCCAGTCTGAGCCGGGAAGATCCATCAGAGAATCTACGTCGATTTTAAATACCAAATCGCCGCAGGTAAGGGTAGCTGCGCCAATAAACCGGCACTGATGAACAACCAACGGGGAAAATAGGTGAAATTAGTGCCGGGGCACAGCGTGTCGCCCTCAATCCCCCGTTTGATCCAGATGATTCCATAAACAGTGCAGATCAGGCCGACACCCACCAAGGCACCGCGATTGCGGATGAACAGCAAATGGGACATGAGTGAGTCAGGAAGTGGATCGATCCGCCTTGATGCGGGGAATCCCTTTGATGGCGCTGAAATCGATTTTCCTCATCCGGGCTAGATAGAGAATTTCTTCGAAATGGTCCGGATGTTCGGTGATCTTCTGCCACTTGTTGATCTCTTGCAAGATGGACAGGGTATTTCCGAGTCGTTGTTCCAGCCCGGATTCAGCCGGTATCCGGCTTGACCACAAGGTGCCGGCCCGGAACAACCAGAGCGGGCCCGCCAGGAATATCTGACTCAGGAGGTGTGCTATACCTGTGACCCGGTGGGCATAGAGATCGACCATGACGGAGCCTCCTGAGACCAGGTCGAGTTCATGATAAAGTGCGGACTCGTGGTAGCCTTGCGGCCCTCCGCCGGATTTCCAAGAGCGATAGCCGCTGAACGTGATGACTGCCAGACAGCAGATGGCGATCCAGATTTCCGTTCCTGACGACCATCGCACGCCGTAAAATCCCGCAGCGAACCCCGGCACATATCTGAAAAACGACCAGGCGCAACCATAGGCCACCAAGGATCCCAATAACGAAAGCATGGCAAGGAGGGCTTGTTTTCGGTTGTAACGGTGAATCACTGGTGTCTCAGAAATTGAACTCTATCAAGTTATCGGCCGGTGGTCAACCCGCCATCGCCGGCGATGATCCGCCGGTACACCTCCACCTCGTCCGTCGCCACGCGTTTCAGGCCCGGATCCTTGTCAAGATCGACGAAATAGAGGCCGAAGTCCGTATTCGGATCAAACGGGTGGCCCCACTCGCGGTTTGAGGTGATGGACCAGAAATTGTAGCCCTTCACTGGCACACCGTGGCCAATCGCACGTTCGACTTCGGCGATATGCGAACGCAAATAGTCCTTCCGCGAAACCCCGTTCGCCACCGGCACACTGCCGTTTTCCACGATGAATAGCTCCTGCCCGGGGAACCACCGGTGGAAGCGCCGCAACGCATGATAGAGTCCGCGCGGCCAGACCGGGGCTTTGAGGAATTTCCCGTGCGCCGCGTCTTCCAGCGAGCGGAATTTCCCCAGCTTCCACGTCGGCAGCCCCCAGTAATAATCCAGCCCCACGAAGTCCTGCGCACCCACCGCTTCCGCCGGGCACAACTCCAGCGGCAAGCGCCCGGACGTGCCGAGATACCACCAGTTCGCGTTGGCGATGAGCGTCGTGGTCCCCCAGAACCGCCACGCCCAGTTCAGCCAACCGGACTTCGCCTCCAGCACTTTCAGCCGGTGGCTCGGTTCTAGCGGAATGATTTCGAGGCATTCTTCATCGAGGAAAATTTCGTAGGCGATCCGCCGTGCGAGCCGCATTTCCAAGCCCTCGTTCTCTCCGGACATCCCCGGCGCATCCGTGCGGATCCCGATGCGCACCCGTCCGCGCCGCCGCACCCGCCGGATGTCGCGGCTTTCCACCAGCTTCGAAGGATCCTCATCCCCCCCGGCGAACACCTCGCCTAACGAGACCGGCCGCCGCGCCTCCTTCGTCACCCGCCCGGCCGGCGAAATCTCCGCCACGTCCTGTTGGAAAGCGGCCACCGCCCGGTTCACCCGCGCCAGCAGCTGCCAGTGCCCGTGCGGCGAGACCACCACGTAGGCCTCGTCACTCAGGCCGGTTGCTAGAAACCGCAGGTCCTCCGCGTCCGGCGGAAGCAGGAAAAACGCATCGCCATAGAGTGCGTCCACCTTGCCGGCCCGCAGCGCGTCGCGGGCCTCGTCGTAGTTCGCAAACAGTTTCTTCGTGCAGGTCCCCGGCAGATCCCGCTTCCACGACTCCGGCTGGTTTCCCACCCCGATCACGCCCACCTTCCGCTTTGCCAATGCCCCGATGCCCTCGCCCTCGAAATCCCGTCTCACCATCACCGCCTTCCCAGTCCGCAGATAGGGATCGCTCATTTCGAACCGCGTCTGATCTCCCGCCGTCACTCCGCCGATGACCAGATCCACATCGCCCCGCTCGCTCACCAGCGCGCCCTTGGTCGTGAATTTGAAAAGCGCCTCACCCAGCCCGCGATGACAGGCACCGAAATCCATCAGCATCTGCAACCACGTCGGGAATCCCGTCACTAACGGATTTACGCCAACTTTCGCCCCCGGCCGCAGTGCCTGGACCGCCACCCGCGCCCTAGCATGCGCGAGAAACAAGTTAGGCACCAGTTTCCCCACCGCCTCCGCCTCCGCATCCACGTCCGACCCGCGCGGCAAGCCCGGCGGCATGTAATAACGGCTCTGCCACCACGGCTTGATATAACCGAACGTGAGCTGGCTCGGCTCGTTGAAGGTGATCCAGAAATCCACCACGTCGCCCAGCGCCACCGCCACGCGGTCCGCATACCGGGCGAACAGATCCGGAAACTTCTCCCCGATCATTCCGCCGCAGTCGCGCTCCAGCCACACCGGCCAGACGAAGTGGTGCAGCGTGAGCATCACCTTCATCCCGTGCCCGCGGATGCACTCCGCGACTTTTCGATAGTGCGCCAGCGCCACCTCGTCGAAAACTCCTTCGGAAACTTCCACCCGCGCCCATGCCGTCGAGAAGCGGAACAATTTACAGCCCATCCCCGCTGCCGCGGCGATGTCCTCCTCGTAGCGGTTCGAAAAATCCGTCGCCCGTCCGCGCGGCGTAAGCCCCTGGCAGCGTTCCCAAAGATCCCACACGTCCTCCCGCCCGGGATCATGAGCCTCCACCTGGTGGTCGGCGTTCGCCGTGCCGAAAAGAAATCCCTTTGGAAAAGCCATGGACGCACCGCCTTTGCAACCGCTGCGGGACGCCGGGTCAAGCAACCATTCGGTTTCCCGGCCCCGACTTCTTCCTTTCCATTCACCGGCGCGCTCCTAGCCTCGTCCCATGTGGCGAGTATGGCTGATCTCATTGTGGGCGGGATGCGTCGCCCAAGCCGTGCAACCGGAAGCCCGCGAATGGAAGGCGCCGGGCGGCAGCGTCGTGAAATACCGCTGGAGTGCACCGATAAATCCCGAACCCGGAAAAACCTATCCGCTCGTGCTGTTTCTCCACGGTTCCGGCGAACGTGGCTCCGACAACACCGCTCAACTCCGACACGGCGTGATGCCCATCCTCAAGGCCGCGGAAAATCTCGGGCAACCCTGTTTCCTCATCGCCCCGCAATGCCCTGAGGACCGCTGGTGGTCGCCGATCGACCCCGAAGGAAAACGGCTC
Organism: uncultured Verrucomicrobiae bacterium; assembly: GCA_963841745.1. Classification (GTDB taxonomy): domain Bacteria; phylum Verrucomicrobiota; class Verrucomicrobiia; order Verrucomicrobiales; family Akkermansiaceae; genus Luteolibacter. The sequence goes on from CAWJDV010000003.1 coordinate 643,018, forward strand.
TCCGCCGCGGGCCGGCCTAATGAAATGCTGGATCCCATCATCGCGCTCATCAATGACACTCTGTCCAAATACCCGGTCGATCCCGACCGCCTCTATGTGACCGGAATCTCAATGGGTGGATTCGGCGTCTGGGATCTCCTAGGCCGTATGCCGGGAAAAATCGCCGCCGCCGTGCCGATCTGTGGCGGTGGCGATCCCTCACTCGCCGCCCGCTTCAAAGACGTTCCCATCCACGCCTTCCACGGCGAGCTGGACTCCGCGGTCCCGGTGGCCGCCACCCGGGAGATGATCGCCGCGCTCGAAAAAGCGGGAGGTAAGCCTAAGGTCACCATCTACCCCGGAGTCGATCACGTCTGTTGGGTCCAAGTTTACGACGATCCGGAGCTGTATCGCTGGATCTTCGCCCAGCGGAAATGACATGCGGCTATGGAGAAGGGGTTTGAAACCCCTTCTCCATATTTCACCCAAATCACAAATCATGACACGCGGCAGATTACCAGGTCCGCACATCGTCGGCCGTTCCGGCGACGCCGTTCTTGCCCAAGCTGAAGACCGCCGCGCGCCGGCCTTTGAGCGTTTCCGTGATGCCACCGCGAGTGACGGTGACCTCTTCGGTGTAGCGGGTGTCCAGAACGATCTGATAGCCGTAACCCCACGGATCGAAGAGCTTGAAGGTAACGGGATCCAGTCCGTTTTTGTTGTGCTTACTCTCTTTGACTGATAGAAACCGAATGTTCCTCGGGTTCCGTGCAGGGTCTGCGCCCCGCAGGGTTTTCACGAGCGAGACGTCCTTCGAAGTATTCGGTGATTGCGATCTCGGAGGGCATCGCGCCGTATTCCGTATAGAAATTGTTCACTGCGCTTTCGATCGCAACGGCCGTTGCCATGGCAGTGGTTCTCTTTGCTTTCGTGATGGCCGGATTCCCGGCGAAAAACCCGGCGGCTGTCAGAATCGGCAGGATAAGGCCGAGGTAGCCCAGAATCAATCCGGCCATGGCAATGCCCTTGCCTGCCAGAGATCCTCCAGACTTCCGGATTTTTCTCCGGGACAGATGTCCACAGATGATCGCAGCAATGGAAGAAATTCCCAAAGTGATGATTCCGAAAATCCCGAGAGTCAGACTCCAAACCGCAAGCTTCGAAGTGCGCGGCCCGGGCTCAGTGCCGTCTTCGATTCCAAGCAGAGTTTCCAGCGGCGTCCATTCCGCAGCGTCTTCGTAGCGGGCCGGATCCGAGGGAAGCAACAAGCCCTCTTCAAGCAACGACCGAACCTTCTCGGGAGAATAGGGCCCCTGTTGGACGCCGTTGTGCTGGATGAGGATCTGCATGGGTTTGAAATTCGACCCCTCATTCCATCAGACCGGCAAGCCTGAGGCAAGCTGCGAATCGATCGACTCTGTTAGGCCGGCAACGTTGGAGTTTCCGACGTATCGATCCACCGGTGCGGATAGACCGGGGCAGACTCACGGCAGGTGGCAACATAGACCTCCCATTCCGCGAGCTTCGGCAGATCCCGCGCCTCGCCGCGGGCTAACAAACGCGCCTTCCGCTCGGCGGGCTCGCACCAGACGTAGTGAAATTCCGGCATCACCCCGAGCCGTAACGCCAGCCGCCCCGGCCACCCCGCATCGCCCGCCCTCGCGGGTGAACGGCCCGGCGATGACCACCGGCAGTCGCCCGACATGCGACCGCGCCAGATCGAACAGCGTTTCGTAAACCGCCTCCCGGAACGCGGACTTGTAAGCCGGCGAATCCCGGTCATCCGGATCCAGCCCCGCCAACGCCAGCCCGGCACGGATGAGGCGCTCCGTCACCTCGTCGCTGTCCAACAGCACCGCGCCGATCCGGTTCGGCCAGTCCCCTCGCATAAGTCGTCTTTCCCGCGGCCGGCGGGCCGGAGACGAGGTGGATCTCATGTTGCAGCATAGCTTTGTATTAGAATTTGAAACTTGGAAAAAGGTTTGTGCTGGTCAAGGAGCTTTTCAGTCCGGCCGAAAAATGTTAGGCATCGCTGACAAAGAGGATGGCAATGTGGATTTTAAAGTCCCGTTTATTGCATTTTCGTGACAAAAAGAAGGCATCAAACCAAGGTCCAATTTCAGTTACTATTCTCTTTGGGTCAATAATCATTCGGTTAATTGCCATTTGGGTGATGCCGTCTGGTAAATGTCCGGTTGGATTAGTTCTGGGAGCTGAAAATTTTCCCGCGAGGCTCCAAAGTTGTTCTGCATTTGACGCGGTTCGGAGGTTTTCGCAGATAGAAATAAAGGACGCAGGCGAAGATTTTCTCCAAATGAATTACTGCCACACCTGCTGGCATGGCCTATCAGGAACGGAGTGCTCAGCGAGCCTGGATTATGGAGATCCACGGCAACGAAGCTCCCAAAGTTTGCCTCCTAGGGATTGCAGTATAAAATTCTTCTGCTGAGTAGAAGTTTCCACAGGCGAGCCTTTAAAAGATTTCCTCTATCATTGCGATCTGATCCACAAACCAAACATTCCATAGCGGAAAATTTCGCCAAAAACTCAAGGCCATGTGATTGAGATTCGCTACCAAGTCGGTACATCCGAAGAGCAAAGAACAAATCCCTTGTCAACTCAGAGTCACCGCTTCCTTCACCTTGCACGTAGATCGAGATATTGTAAAAGTTGATCAAGTAAAAGTCGATTTCTTGCATTCCATTGACTCATCGCCTTGGGATCAGTTCCATGTAATCTGGCGTAGTTTCCTCTCTCGACTTTTAATAGTTGAACATCAATGGATTCTCCACATCTGACTAATTCACATTGGATGTCTGATGGGAGCTTCTGCAATAGTTGAATAACAATCCAATAGACAATCCAGTCGTTCGAAGGAACGATCAATGGCATCATTTCTTTCTGTCGAGTTGAATCGACTAATAAAGGCCATAACGTCACCTGTCGGAGTTCCCTTTTCGAAAAGAATCGAAGTGACAATCGTAATCTGCCAAGTTGTCGATCACCCGCTTTGATGTGTCGCCGAGGCTGCCAACTCCCCACTGAGTATCCCCGACAATAAGATCTTTCGGAAAGCCTTTGATGAACATCAAACAATCAAAATTGGTGGAATTGCTCACGATCTGAAATGTTTTGTTACTAAACTTCTAGAGAATGGATTTGGCAGCGACTATCACTTGAGCTTCTTGGCCGCTCTCGGCGATCTGGCGGGTGGAGAGTTCCGCGAGGGCGGTGAAGATCAGCTCGGCCTCGCTCATGTGGTCGCGGAGATTCTGGGTCTTGAGGCCTTTGAGGTTCTTGTGTTCCTTAACGCCGACCTCCGCCCATTCCTGATGGATGATGTTGGTGAGGATGGCGTATTCGTCGCCCTTTTTGATGTCGTGGCCGGCCCAGTAGTCGGTGAGCTTGTTGCGGGTTTCCTGGCCGGTCATGCGCTGCTCGATCCACTTTTTGCTGCGGCCCTGCTTCTGCCAGGTCTCGCGGGCGCGGTCAAGGGAGCGGGAGGGGTCGGAAAGTTCCTGCATGCGCTCGTAGCCGACTTTGGCGAGCCAGAGTTTGATGGGCTCGGCTTTGGGGCTGGGGACGCTTTGGACGAGGCGGAGGAGGGTTTCGGCGGTGGCGACGTCGGTGGGTCGTTGCTTGCCGTCGGTGGCGGTCATTTTCAACTGGTGACAATCTGTCACCAGTTGGCTCCCTTCCTTGGCCAGTCGCTCTTTGAGCTTGTTCCAGTATTTCCGGGAGGTCTGGAAATCCGGTTGCTGGGTGAGGACCTGGATGATGTCCACGACGGAGAACCACCAGGTTTCGGTCTTCTCATCATAGACGCGGCGGATTTCGTGGCCTTCGAAAACGGCGAGGTCTTTGTTCATGGGCTGGGGAGGTTGGAGGCGAGTGCTAAATATGCGTTTCCTTGGAGTGTTAGGGTAAGCGATGTTAAATGATCATCCGGAGTCAATTTGGAATTCCGCTTGAGAACTCAACGGGGCCGCGCGGAATGAATTCCGCGCTCCCGGTGAGGGGAAGAAATGGCGGGGCTTTGGCGGTTCGCTTCGCGGGCGGGATGAATCCCGCGGTCCAGGTCTAGAAATCCGCGAAGAGGTCCATTTGAGGGGCGTTGGGTTGCGGGAGGGAAGGTTGGTCGGTGTTTTTGGCTTTGGGGCCTTGTTTCTTGGCCTCGGGTTTCACGGAGTGGAGTTCGAGGTGGCTGAGGATGGATTTGGCGCGCTCGACGACGACTTTCGGGAGACCGGCGAGGCGGGCGACCTGGATGCCGTAGGATTTGTCGGCGGCTCCGGGGAGGATCTTGTGGAGGAAGATGATCTCCTCGTTCCATTCCCTAACGGCGACGTTGTAGTTGGCGACGGCTTGCTTGGTGTTCGCGAGGTCCGTTAGCTCGTGGTAGTGGGTGGCGAAGAGGGTGCGGCAGCCGATGGTGTCGTGCAGGTGCTCGGCGACGGCCCAGGCGATGGAGAGGCCGTCGAAGGTGGCGGTGCCGCGGCCGATCTCGTCGAGAATGACGAGCGAGCGGTCGGTCGCGTGGTTGAGGATGAGGGCGGTTTCGCTCATCTCGACCATGAAGGTGGACTGGCCGCGTGAGAGGTCGTCGGACGCGCCGACGCGGCAGAAGATGCGATCTACCAGGCCTAACGTAGCCGATTCGGCGGGGACGAAGGCGCCGATCTGGGCCATCACGGCGATGAGCGCGATCTGGCGGATGTAGGTGGATTTGCCGGCCATGTTGGGTCCGGTTAGAATCTGAAGGCGGGCGGTGTCGGGATCGAGCTCGGTGTCGTTGGGGACGAATTTGACGTCGGTGAGCGTTTGTTCGAGCACGGGGTGGCGGCCGTTGTTGACGAAGAATCCGTTGCCGGTGTTGAGGACCGGGCGGCAGTGGCGGTGGTACTGCGCGACTTCAGATAGAGCGCAGAGCACGTCGATTTCCGCGACGGCGGCGGCGGTTTCCTGGAGGGCGGGCAGATGGGTGACCACCTGCGAGCGGAGCTGGGCGAAGAGTTCGGCTTCGAGTTGTTTGGAACGTTCTTCGGCACCGAGCACTTTGTTCTCCATCTCCTTGAGCGCGGGGGTGATGTAGCGCTCGGCGTTGGACATGGTTTGCTTGCGCGTGTAGTCGTCCGGGACTTTGGCGAGATGGCTGGTGGTGATCTCGATGAAGTAGCCGAAGACGTTGTTGAATTTGATTTTGAGCGAGTCGATACCGGTGCGCTTGCGTTCGTCTTCCTGCAAGCGGGCGATCCAGTCCTTGCCGCCGCGGGAGGCGTTGCGGAGTTCGTCGAGTTCGGGCGACCAGCCGTCGCGGATGACGCCGCCGTCGCGGAGGTGGGCGGGCGGCTCGTCGGTTAGGGCCTGGGAGAGCATTTCCGTGAGTTCGTGGAACTCGTGGAGACGGGGGAGGATTGAAGATTGAAGACTGTTGATTGAAGATTGGGAGAGGGAAGAAAGATCCTGCTTGAGCGCGGGGATGTGGGAGAGTGAGATGGAGAGCGATTGGAGATCGCGGGCGTTGCCGGAATTCTGGGAGAGGCGGGAGGTGGTGCGCTCGATGTCGCGGATGCCTTTGAGGGCGTCGCGGCATTTTGAGAGAAGGAAGGGTTCCGCTAGAAGCGAGGCGATGAGATCCTGGCGGGCAGTTAGAGCGGTGAGGTCGCGGAGCGGGTGGAGGATCCAGTCGCGGAGCAGGCGCGCGCCCATCGGCGTGGCGGTGCGGTCGAGCACGCCTAGCAGGGTGTGGGCTTTTCCGGAGCGGGAATCGACGAGGTCGAGATTCCGCTGGGAGGCGGCGTCGATGAGGACGTGGTCGGCGCTTTCCCTGACGTGCGGCGGGTGGAGGTGGGTGCAGTTTCTCCGGAGCTGATGGATGAGGTAGTGCAGCACGGCTCCGGCGGCCCCGCTGGCGGCGTGGAGGCCGGCGCAGCCGAAGCCGTCGAGCGAGTGGACGTTGAAATGGTCCTTGAGGAGCTGCGTCGCGTGCTCGGGGAGGAAGGTGTAGCCTTCGTAAATCAGGCAGTTGGTGAGTTTTCCGAACTCGGCGGTCTGGTGGTCCGGGATGAGCAGCTCGGACGGGGAGATGCGAGCGAGTTCGTCTTCCAGCAGGCCGAGATCGGCGAACTCGGCGATGGTGAACTCGCCGGTGGTGTGGTCGATGCAGGCGAGGCCGGCGGATTTTCCGTGGCGGCAGACGGCGGCGAGGTAGTTCGGGCGCTGGTTGTCGAGCAGCGCGTCGTCGTCGATGGAGCCAGGGGTGAGGATGCGGGCGATCTCGCGGGAGACGAGTTTTCCGGCGACGGGCTCGGACGTCTGCTCGGCGATGGCGACGCGTTTTCCGGCCTTGAGCAGGCGGGCGATGTAGCCTTGCGCCGCATGATAGGGCACGCCGCACATCGGGGTGCCGCCGCGTTTGGTGAGGGCGACGTTCATGATCGGCGAGGCGGCTTTCGCGTCGTCGAAGAACATTTCGTAGAAGTCGCCGAGGCGGTAAAACAGGATGATGTCGGCGGGTAGCGACCGGCGCATGGCTTGGTATTGGGCCATCATGGGGGTCAGCGCGGGTTCGGACATGGACGGAGAGTGGCGGGACGGTTTGGAAGAATCAAGAAGGGAGGGATTTTCGGGGAATTTGGAAAAATGATGGACAAATGAGGCGAAATGCCATACCGGGTATGGCATGAAAATGACGATGCATATCGACGAAGCCCTGTTGAACCGGGTGATCGAAATTTATGGCTATGCCAGCAAGACCGAGGCCGTCGAAATGGCCTTGCGCGAGTTGGACCGCAGGGCGCGTTTCCGCGAATTGGGCAAACGCGGCATGGGCATGACCCCTGAGGAATTGGGTGATGCCGTGGACCCTAACTATGATTTGATGTCATCCAGAGTCGCCGAAACCCCACCGAAATATGGCAAGTGACGTCCTGATCGACAGCAACGTTTACATCGACCTCCTCAGAGCGAGGAAAGACGTCGTCGCAACGCTTTACGAGTGGGTGGAATTCCGCAGCGGTAGCCTCGTGATTTGCGGGATGATCCGCCTTGAAGTACTGCGGGGGATAAAATCCTTGAAAGCGTTCCAAAGCATTTCATCGCTGATGGACGTGATGATCAACGTCCCCACCGACAACCGCCTGTGGAGCGAGGCCACGGATCTGGCGTGGAACCTTGACCGGAAGGGCATCACCATTCCCGGAGCGGATGCGGTGATCGCTGCCAGCGCGTTGCGATCCGGCTCAGCGGTGATGACCTCCGACGGGCACTTTTCCCACATCGAAGGGCTGCGGGTCATCGCTCCGCCGGCGGGATGGTTCGCTTGATGCGAAGAACAGACAGGAATGTCTGTTTCGCGTTATCTCACACGCTCCAAGAGCCAGCCGAGCAGCCCGCTGATCGGCAGGCGCTCCTGCTCCATTGAGTCGCGATGACGGATGGTGACGGTGTTTTTCAGCTCGTCGCCTTGTTCGCCGAGCGTTTCGAAATCAACCGTCACGCAGAACGGCGTGCCGACTTCGTCCTGGCGGCGGTAGCGGCGTCCAAGCGCGCCGCCGTCGTCGTAGAAGACGGTCATCCACGGTTGCAGCGTCTTCTGGATCTCTTTGCAAATGCGGACCTGCTCTTCGTTCTTCTTCAGCAGCGGGAAAATGCCGACCTTGATCGGAGCCATGCGCGGGACGAATCGCAGCACCGTGCGGACGTCGTCCTTGCCCTTGTCGTCGGTTAGTGTTTCCTCGTCGAAGGCTTCGCAAATCAGCGCGAGCACCGTGCGGTCGCAACCGGCGGACGGCTCGACGACGTGTGGCAGGAACTTTTCCTTCGTCTCCTCGTCGAAATAAACCAGCGATTTGCCGGAAGCTTCCTGATGCACCCCGAGATCGTAGTTCGTGCGGTAAGCCACGCCTTCGAGCTCCTGGATGCCGAACGGGAATTCGTATTCGATGTCGTAGGTTTTCTGCGAGTAGAACGCGCGCTCGCCGTCCGGGATGTCTAGGATATGGAGTTTTTCGCGCGGGATGCCGATTTCGCCGTAGAAATTGAGACGTGCCTCCAACCACTCGTCGGTCAGGCGGAGTCCGTCGTCCGGATGGCAGAAATACTCGATTTCCATCTGTTCGAACTCGCGCGAGCGGAAGGTGAAGTTCCGCGGGTTGATCTCGTTGCGGAACGACTTGCCCATCTGCGCGATGCCGAAGGGGAGCTTAACGCGGTTAGAATCCAGCACGTTCTTGTACTGGCAGAAAATCGACTGCGCCGTCTCCGGGCGGAGGTAGGCGATCTGGTCGCCGGTTGCGCCGAAGTTGGTTTGCAGCATCAGGTTGAACTGGCGGGGCTCGGTGAGCAGCGAGCCGTTTTCCGGATTGAAGCCCGTACTGCCAACGACTTCCTCACGACGATCTTCCGTTAGTTCGAGTTCCTTCGGGGAGATCTTCTTATCCGGCATCAGCTCGCCGTAGAATTTACGCGCCGTTTTGTGCGATTCGATTGGATCCTTGCCCGGGGCCACAAGCACCGCGAACGCACGCTCGATGCTCCAGCCAGTCGCCGGATGCTTCGCTCCGGAGAAATAAACCGCCGTGCCGTCCTGTGCCGGAATCTGATCAGCGCGCAGACGGGCTTTCGAAAGGAGGCAATCGCACATCGGATCCGAAAATCCACCGACATGTCCCGACGACACCAGCACCTGCTCCATCGTCAGAATCGCGCCGTCCATGCCGAGCACGTCGTCGCGCTCCTGCACGGTTTTCCGCCACCAGTAGTCCTTCAGATTCCGCTTCAGCTCCGCGCCGAGCGGGCCGTAGTCCCAGCAGCCGTTGAGGCCGCCGTAGAGCTCTCCCGCTTGGAAAATGAAGCCGCGGCGTTTGCACAGCGACACGATTTTTTCCATGCGGGCGGGATCGGTGACATCTTTGTTGGCCATGTGTTTGAAAGGTTGGGGCGCGAAGCGAAGCAGGCGCGGCGGCAGGCGGCAAGGCGGGATTGCGATGCCGGAAATCACCGTTCCGGCTTGCCAGCGCCGGGCCGGGCGCATTGGTTCTTCCCGCGATGGCGAAATCCCTGATGCGTTCCGTGACGACCCCGAGTCGGCTCGATGGCCTGACCCCCGTGGAGGTGGCCGGGCGCTTGCGGCATCTCGCGGGCTTGGTTTTCTTCGACACTTCGGGAAACTTCCCATCAGGTGCCAGCCAGCCGCTGTCCGTCATCGCCGCCAGCCCCGTGGAAGTCCTGCGAGGAAATATCCATACTCCTGGCGGCCTCGAAATCCTCCGCACGGCCCTCGCCGCCGGTCCTGATCTCGCAGGCGACCACGGCTTCCCCGTCGGCGGGCTTTGCGGATGGGTCGATTACGAAGGGGATTTCGTCTTCGGCGACTATCCGGAAATGATCATTTATAGCCACCACGACCACACTTGGTGGGAAACCGGCCAGCTCTCGACCCGGCTTCGCGACACTCACAGCTCCGCGGAAATTTCCCCGTTCACTCCGCTCGCGTCGCGGGAGAAATTCACCTCCGGCGTCGCCCGCATCAAGGAATGGATCGCCGCCGGCCACATCTATCAGGCGAATCTCTCGCAAACATTCACCGCCACCGTCAGCGGCGATCTCTTCGCCCTCTACGAAACCCTGCGCGAAGCGTCGCCCGCGCCGATGGCCGCCTACCTCAAGCTCGACGGCCGCGAAATCCTCAGCTCCTCGCCCGAGACGTTTTTGAAAATCTCCGGCCGCGGCATCGAGACCCGCCCGATCAAAGGCACCCGCCCGCGCTTCGCCGATCCCGACGAGGACCGGCGCTCCGCCTACGAACTCCAGACTTCCGCCAAGGAAATCGCCGAGCTCGTCATGATCACCGACCTGCTGCGCAACGACCTCGGCCAGGTGTGCGAGTTCGGCAGCGTCGAAGTCACCGAAATGCTCCGCCTCGAGTCGCTCGCCCAAGTCCACCACCTCGTCTCCACCGTCACCGGCGCCCTGCGTCCGGAAATCGACGCGCTCTCGGCGCTCGCCGCCTGTTATCCCGGTGGCAGCATCACCGGCGCGCCGAAAAAACGCGCCATGGAAATCATCCGCGAGCTGGAACAAGCGCCCCGCGGCGTCTATTGTGGCGCCATCGGCTGGCTCGGCTACAATGGCGAGAGCTCGCTCAACATCGCCATCCGCACCCTCGTCCGCAGCGGTGACCAGATCGTCTATCAAGTCGGTGCCGGCATCGTCGCCGATTCCGATCCGGACAAGGAATACGAGGAAACCCTCCACAAAGCCGCGGGCATCCGCCTCGCCATCGAGCGCTGGCAATCATGACCGACCGCCGATTTTTTCAGAGCTTCCTATTTACCCAACCTGAGCTAATCTGGCTTCAATGAAACAGGTCAGCGTCATCAACATCGACGATCCCGTCGGCAAGACAGTGGGTCGCCGCCGTCCTCCGAATCCACTTTGCACCGAGACCTTCACGATCCAGCGTGCGGAGGACTGGCAGAAGTCTCTTCCGGTGAGGTTGATGCCGAAAGGTGTTTATCGGTTTAAAAGTCACGAAGAAGCAGATCTATGGATGAGGAAGAATACTCGGATGAGGAAGAATTAGTCTCTCGCGCTCCCACCCCACAGGATCTCGCCGATCTCTGCCGGATCCTCAATGCTGCGGGAACGCGTTATATTGTTGTCGGCGGTTTCGCCATCCGCGGCGCGGGATATGGTAGGGAAACCATGGACCTCGATCTCGTCGTCGCCACCGATCCCGAAAACGAGGCCAAGGTCTATAAAGCCCTCGAATCCCTCCCCGACAAAGCCGTGCTCGCACTCGAACCCGGCGAGATCGCGAAATACACCGTCGTCCGAGTCGGCGATGAAATCTGCGTGGACCTCATGGCCTCCGCCAGCGGCATCGGTTACGAGGAAGCCTCGCAAGACCAGATCATCCGCGAGGTCGATGGCGTCCCGATCCCCTTCGCCTCCCCCCGCCTGCTCTATCGGATGAAGGAAAAGACCCACCGCGAAAAAGACCGCGCCGACCTCCAGTTCCTCCGCGAGAACTACGCCGAGGAGATTTTCGGCAACGGTAATCCAGTGTAGGTTCCGCCAGCATCCGTCTCGCCTATCAAGCGATGGCAATCATGAATCCACTCACGGTTCCCCCACCGTCGGATTCGGCACCACGTCCGCCGTCGCTTTCACCGCGCGCGTCAGCACTTCCTTCGCACTGCTGCCCGGCTTGACCGGTGGATGCGCCATGCCGCGGTAGCGCAGCGGTTTGTAGCCCAGACCTAACATCGCGGCCAGCGGTGCGCTTTTCAGCCCGGGTTTCCAATACTGCGGCCCACCGCCGGTTTCATAGTAATAGATCCAGGTTTTTTCCGGATTCGACCAACCGGCGCAAAGCACCACGTGACGGCGTGGGATGTTGAGCAAATCGCCGGACCGCAGGTCCGCCGCGCTTGGCAGCTCGTCACAAATGGAAGGCAATTTCGCGGTGTCATGGACCGACGGTAATTTCAAACAACGGGACACAAAACCCGAGCAATCCACCCCCGCGGCGTGGGCGCTCACCGCCGCATTGTCCGCGCGGCGCTTCGCGGGTGACGAGACATCGCCCGCCGCGGCTCCATTCGCCACCGCCGCATTGAACGAATCCGGACCATCGAACCCGCCCCACTTGTAAGGAATCCCCTCGTTCACCACTCCCGGGATCCACCATCCTTTGCGGGGTTGCTGCGGTTCATGCCCGGCGTCCGGGGTGTTCACCAGGATGCCCGACTTGTCCTTGCCATGCAGGATGTTCCCCGAGAATGGCCGCCACGGATGGGTAGAGAGTTGGTGGGCGATCGCCATCGATTCCGCGGGCGTCAGTTGCGACGGAGCGCCTGCATCTCCGGCGACCAGTGGTTCCTCCACCGTCACCGGCGTTTTCACCGCGCATCCCACGGCAAGCAGACTGATTGAAAGGACGAGGTATCTCACAGCCGGAGTTTGACGATCCCACCCGCCGCGAGTCAATCGGAGTTGATGCGTCGCCACAGCCATTCGGATTGACCCCGGTGGAAAGGGCGACCAGAAATCTTCCATGTCCAGCCGCCTGCGATTCGCGATTTGCACCGTTTACGCGCTGGGGTTGATTCTCCTCTCCGCGGAAACGCTCTCCAAGCCCCGCGTCGCCCTCGTCATCGGCAACGCGAAATACGACGCCGCCATCGGCTCGCTCCGCAACTCCGTCAACGATGCCAAGGCAGTTTCGAAAACCCTGCGTGGCCTCGGCTTCACCGTCATCGAGGAACACAACGTCACGCGCGACGAGCTGCTGAAGTCCGTCGCCAAATTCCGCGGACAAATCAAGGAGGCGGAAGTCGCCTTGTTCTACTACGCCGGTCACGGCATCTCGGTGGCCGGTTCCAACTACCTCATTCCTATCAAATCCACCTATCAGCCGGAAGGAGCCGCTGACCTGGCACTCCGCATGCTTGCCGAAACCAAGCTCTTCAATGCCGAGCAGGTCGTCGCCGAAATGAGCGCCGCCGGTGCCCGCTGCAATCTCGTCATCCTCGATGCCTGCCGCAACACCCCGCTGGCACGCGACCCCCGCGCTCGCGACGCCACCGCCCGCGGCGGACTCGCGGAAATGAAACCACCCGCCGGATCGCTCATCGCCTTCGCCACCGACGCCGGACACACCGCCCAGGACGGTGCCGGAACCAACGGCCTCTACACCGGCGAGCTCCTCAAACACCTGCAAACCCCGGGCCTCACCATCGAGCAGGTTTTCAAACGCACCCGCGCCGGCGTGATGGCCCAGTCCGCGGGCGCGCAGATTCCCGCCGAGTACTCGCGCCTCGTCGGCGAGGATATCTATCTGGCAGGTCCCGCCGCTCCGACTCCGCCCAAACCCGCGTTGCCGAAAGCCGAGCTTGTCAAAATCCCCACTGCCAGGGAAATCAACCAGCTCGCCACCGCCGGCAAGTCACAGGAATGCATCGACGCCCTCCGCCTTGCCACCGCCGCCAGCGGCCCCGCCGATTTCGCTGCCGCACCCATCGACACTCTGCTGGAAATCGCCAAGGAAAACCTCAGGGAAGCGACCGGCCCGTCGCCGAAGGTCGAGGCCGCCATGAAAACCTGCCAACTCGCGTTAGACGCCATCCGCGACTGCCTGCCGCAGGACCACCCGCGCCGCGCAGGGCTCACCGCCATGGCCCAGAACCGCCTCGGCGACTGCCTTTTTCTATCCGGCAAGACCGACGCCGCCATCAAGTCCTACAACATCGCCATCGAGCTCGCTCCCGCCGATGCCTACCCGTTCTACAACCGCGGCCGCGCCTATCTGGTCCTCGGTAAATCCGACGAGGCCAAGGCCGACTTCACCACCGCCGCCGACCCGAAATTCAAACAACCCGGCGCCCGCAAGCTCGCGCTGAAAGCCTTGTCCGGGTTCCCATGACCCGGATTCCCGCTATGGCATTCGATTCGCCGCGGCCAATGCCTCGAAGCCACAGAACAACTTCGATCCCACCGGCGGCTTGGCTGGCAGCGGGATGTCGTGATCCAGATGCCGGCGGCAAATCTCCTCGAAATCCTCCGGGGTTTTCGCCCGGCGCATGTCATATTCGAACTCGCCCTCCAGTCCGTGGCTGATGTAGGCCAGCGTTTTTTTCATCCGCTGCACGTGAGCGAGCGGGTTGAACCTGGGTGTCTCGCGGGCGATCTCGTCGTAAAGCTCCCGCACGTATTCCCGGAGATCCTGATAGGTCGGAGCCGCTGACGGAGCCGAGCCAAACGCGGCGGCGAGCTGGGAGAAAATCCACGGGTTGCGGATCGCGCCGCGCCCGACCATCAGGCCTGCCGCGTGGGTCCGGGCGAGATAGGCCAGGCCGGTTTCCACATCCACGACATTGCCGTTGGCGATCACCGGGCACGGCATTGCGGCCACCGCCATTTGCACGAAGTCCGGATGCACCGGCGTCTGATAGCGCTCCACCACCGTGCGTCCGTGGATCGTCAGCCCGTCGATGGCATGGCTGCGGAAAATCTCCAACAACTCCGGAAATTCCCCGGCGGTCGTGTAACCCAGCCGCGTTTTCACGGTGAACTTCCCGGGAATCGCCTCGCGCAGGCTGCCGATCAGGCGGTTGACCGTTTCCGGACTGCGCAGCAATCCGCCGCCCGCGTCCTTGCGGCAGACGATGGGCGCCGGGCAGCCGAGATTCAGATCGATGCCCGCCACGGGATGTTTCGCCAGCTCCCGCGCCGTGCGGACCAGACTCGGCAGATCCCGGCCGATCATCTGCGCGAACACCGGCCGCCCGGTCTCATTCTCGACGATCGAGCGGAGGATATAGCGGTTCAAACAGGACTCCGGATGCACCCGGAAATACTCCGTCACGAACCAATCCGGTGCGCCCCGCCGCGCGATCACCCGCATGAACGGCAGGTCCGTGACATCCTGCATCGGCGCAAGCACCAACGCCGGCCGGTCGCTCGGCAGGAGATCACGCATGGCATTGAAAAATCATCGGAGCGGGATCGGACAGCGCCCGCCCGACACGGTCAAGAAATTCAATTGACATTCCGCAGGCACTGCCGATCCTTCGGATAGATCGAACAACCCCGGGACTAGAGTGGACGCTGACCTATTACATACAGAAAAGATTCTCGCGGATCGGAAGACTTTCTATCTCGATCTCAAACAGAACGCCCGCGGCATGGTCGTCAAGATCACCGAAGACGTCAGCGGAAACCGGGATACCATCATGGTCCCCGCCGAGATCCTCGGCGACTTCATCGCCGCCCTGACCGACATCAAGGCCACGGCGGACGAGCAGGAGTGAGAGCTCCGGTCAGAACCGGATAAAGCGCTCGCGGGTGTCCAGGTGCGAAAGACTGAGCGTCCCGAAAAGCTGGGTCGCAAAGACTTGTCCATCCGCATCGACCAAAACTCCGACCCCTGTATGGGTCCACGCGTCGCTGCGCATTCCATATTCGTGGTTCTTGGATTTCTCCCACATGTTGACGATTGACCGGGAAGTTTGTGCATCGGTGGGACTCCTCATGATGGAGGCGATGTTCTCGCTGGAGTTGAGCATCTTCAGGTTTCTGATCGCGGCCAGCGAACGGCCTTCAGCGCCGTCGTGGCTGACGTTTTTCCCGTAGAGGTTGAACGTGCCGCGGTTTCGCCGCAGGTATTCGCAATGCTCCATCGCGAGACGTTCCAAGCCCGGGTGACGCTGGAGATTCCGGGAGCCGTGTTCGCGACGGTAGGCGTTCACGTCATTGAAAATCGAGTTCGCGATCGATTGGCAGTCACGATTTGAGACGAGTTCCTTGTTTACTCCGGTTTGATTGGCGCACGAACCCAGGCCGAGTCCGGTGATGATGGGGAGAATCCGGAAGATCCGGATGAATCGATGATTTTTCATAAAAAATCAGGTTGTTGGTTAGGGGGGGAAGGCAGGGGGCAAATTCCGACAGCAGGCAGAATATCAAATTTCCGCTGGCGGTGAACCCCCCAAATCTGGGGGGGC
Source organism: uncultured Verrucomicrobiae bacterium (assembly GCA_963841745.1). GTDB lineage: Bacteria > Verrucomicrobiota > Verrucomicrobiia > Verrucomicrobiales > Akkermansiaceae > Luteolibacter. The sequence continues at coordinate 658,506 of CAWJDV010000003.1, forward strand.
TGCGGTTCGGCAGTTCCCGGTTCCACCGCTTTCGCCATGTGCGTGGATCAAGCCCCGCCGGAACAAAGGCAGGGTTCGGAAACAGGCGGATTCGACACCACCGGAACCGTCCGCGGTTCAGCGGTCGTTGCCATCCCCATTCCGAAGCCGGGCAATGAGTTGGAGCTGCGACTGGACGCCGAAGTGGCGGAATATCTGTTTCAGATAGTCATTCACGGTGTGTGGCGAGAGGTCGAGATCCGCGGCGATTTCCTTGCGCGAGCGTCCGCGGACGAGCTGGCTGAGGATGAGGCGGCAGCGCGGTGGCAGCTTCGGGACATCACGCGCGGCTTCATGGGGCAGGCCGGATTCGTGAAGCCATGGCACTTCCGTCAGGACAATGTGGGCGATGCGGGCCTCGCGGTCCGTGAAGAGCGGGGCGGTGGCGGGGCGATAGAATCCGGCGACGCTGGTGCCGTAGCCCGGGATGGGCCGGAATGAAAAGAGGATAGGGCCGATGTCTGCGGCCTGCCACAAAGGGCTTGCCGAGGAATTGAGAAACCAGTCGTTGTCGATGACGTCCTGGCGGAGCCGGGTGATGTGGGATCCGGCGGCAGTCATGTCGGACGCGAGCCGGGCGGTCATGGCTCCGGTTTCGGGATGTTCGATGGCTTTGAGCATGAGCGCCATCCGGTCGTCGGAGATGCCACCGGAGTTCTGAAAGAGATAGACCGGCTGGCGGCCAGGTTCCATCAGCGGGGCGACGCCCCACAGCCAGGCAGTGGCTCCCAGGAGGCGGCCAAGCTCGGTCATGAGGTGACTGCGCTTTTCATCAGGACTGCTCTCCATGGAGTAAATATCGCCGAGGATGCGAACCACGGCGCGGAAGTCGTCTTCGGTGATGGGCGAATCGTGGAGATTCATGGCGGTGCTTGTCGGGGAAGATGCCGGTCTGCCTGATTCAGGTCGTACAGTGTTAGTGGTAACGGGAATGCCGGGTGATCTCCAGCCAATAGTGTTACGGATTGGTGAAGGGCCGGGCCGGGTCGATATTTTGGAAAGCCTGCGAAGGTGGCTGGCAAGGACGCGCCAGCGGAAGACGACGGGACCGTGGCTCCCCCCCGCTCCAAGGAAGCTCCGCTTTCGTCTTGCTGAAATGGCGGGTCTCGCGGAAGGTGCGGCAACGAATTTTCCATGGCTTCCCACCCGTCCGTCAACGTCGCGCGTCTCACTTACCTGCTAGTCTGTGAGGCGGCGGGCGTGGCGATCGCGCTGAGCACCAAGGGCCTCATCGACATCTCCATCGTCACCGGACTGCTAGGCGGGCTCGGGGTCGCGGCGTTTTTCATCTGGCTCGAGACCTTGATGAAGGGATTCACCCTGAGGGGGTTTTCCACCGCCAGCTTCGGGCTGGCAGTCGGGTTGTTCTGCGCGTGGCTGCTCACCCGGGTGGAAATTGCCAGTTTGCTGGAGCTGGCGCTGCGGGGCAAACTCCAGGACGACCCCGGAGCCACCGGCGTGGAGCTGGACGTGCTGCGCCTGACCGTGAACGTCACCTTGTTCGCCAGCCTCGGCTTTCTCGGCGCGGTGCTCGCCCTGCGTAGCAACCGCGACGATTTCGCCTTCATCATCCCCTATGTGCGCTTCCGCCAGGATGCCTCGTCCGGCCAACCGGTGGTGCTGGATGCGGACGCGGTAATGGACGGACGGGTGCTGCGGATTTTCCGCTCCGGCTTTCTCCACGGCCGCCTGATCGTCCCGCGCTTCGTGCTCGACGACTTGCAGGCGAAGGTGGATGCGGGCACAAATGCCGACCGCCACCGGGCGCAACGTGGACTGGACTGTTTGGAGCAACTGCAACAAGCGCCCGATGTGCAGGTTTCCATCCACGACAACACCATCACCAGTGAGTCGGAGGTGTTGCACAGCCGCCTGATCGAGACCACCCGCCTGCTCGGTGCGCGGTTGATGACAGTGGATGAAAATCTGGCGAAAGTCGCTAAAATCCAAGGCCTCGACGTCCTCAACATCCACGATCTCGACGACGCGCTGAAACCCACCATCGCCGTGGGCGAGCGGATCCGCATCGCGCTCGTCCGCACTGGAAAGGAAGACCACCAGGCGGTCGGCTATCTGCCGGACGGCACCATGATCGTCGTCAACCACGCCATCGCCAAAATGGGATCCACCGTCGACGCCATCGTGGTCAGCACCCTCCAGACCGCGAGCGGGACCATGGTTTTCTCGGAGCTCTACAAGGCGGGTTAGGCGTCTTCGTAAAAGAATACCTCGGCCGCCGGATCGCGCAGGGAATCGACAAACCGCGACCATTCCCGGCGTTCGTCGGCAGTCACCGCGGTGGGCGATTGATCGGTACCAACGTTTGCCACCAGGAATTTCACCGGCGCTTCCGGCCCGGCGCAGGCGCGGATTTTTCCGTGCAGCGAAATCATCCGCGGAGGGGAAAGCGACCAACCTTCCGCCAGCAGCACCACGCCGGCGGGTGCCTTCGCGAGCGAGCGGGCGGCTTCTTCCTCCGCACCCGGATCGAGCACGGCGGTGGATTGCCACGCGGCCGGATGCACCCGCAGGCGGCGCAAGAGAAATGGCCGGAGCGCCGACTCGGTGAGCCCGCTGCCACCCACGTCGAGCACGAGCACGCCGTCGAGCGGCGGCGCGTCTGTTTCCACCCGGTCCACGCCGGTGATTTCACGCCACAGCATCCGGTGACTGCGGCCTTGGAAATCGAGTCGCGCGAGAGCCCGGCGGCCGGTTTGCCAAGCGAGAACCCAAAGCACGAGCCGCGGCAGAAGGCCCCAGGCGATGGTCGCCATCAGTAGGAACCGCCACCACACCGCCGGGCCGGGCGGAAGCACAAGGCCGGGCTGCCAGGAAGCGGCCCTGATTTGATCCGGGCTCGGCACCGCGCCGGGCCACCACGCCGACCAGGGAAGCGAGAGGAATTGGCACGATTTTTCCAGAATCGAAAACATCGCCACCTCCGTGGTCGTCTCCCAGAAAAAGCCGATGTGCTTCACCAGCACCAACCAGACAATCCCCCACAGGATGCCGAGGTTGAAAAAAATCCCCGCTTTCTGCGCCATCCGGGCCAGCCGCCAGAGCACTGCCGCCCGCGGTGCGCCGCCGCCGTCCATGAGGTGCTGCCACCACGCGTCATCCCGGTTCCCCGCCAGCCGCCGGGCGAGTTTTCCCGCCAGCGCCTGCACGCCGGAAAACCCCTCCGCTGCCCGCCGCCGCATCAGCCAGGCGAGGGCGGCAAACATCAGCACCAGCCACTGCCCGCCGATCAGGATGGCGAGAAAAAGCGTGACGTTGATGCCTCCCCGCTCGCGGTCGAGCATCCCGAGGGTCGCGGAAATTCCGGACAAAAACATCAGCAGCGAAAGCCCGCCGCCGACCATCGCCAGCGCCGAGGTGAATTTCCTCCCGGCGGAATTTCTCCCCGTTTCCTCCAACCAAATGCGCAACCCGGTGCGACGCGCTGCTGCTCCTTCGAGTCCCCGACTGGCGGCAATCACCGCAGTTTTTACCGCTGCCGGAGTGGCGGGCGATGAGGCCACAGCCTGTTCGAAATCGACCAGATCCTCCAATGTCCACCGCGGTGCGTCGTTGGCCATCGGGATTCGGTTTACCCCTTTTTAGCGATCTGCTTGCGGAAAAGCGGGATGAGTTCGGCGTCCATCCACGTGAAGGCCGCGGATAGCCCGCCATCGAGATAGAGCTTCCCGATCGACGCCTCGACCCGCGTCGGATTCCCGAACGCGCTCAGGAAGTCGTTGGATGTCAGGCGGGTGAACCACTCGCCATCCATTGATTTACGCTCCCGGAGGACATATTGGCGTGCGAAAAGCGCGAGCACGGCGTCGCCGACCCATGCTGCTTCCCGTTCACTGCGGAGTTCTTCGTCTTTGCGGCTCACGCGGAGAGAATGCACGATCCTAGAGTGGCCGCACGATCTTTTGCATCCGTTCCCGCTCGATCCGGTCGCGCAGCCGCGTTTCCGAATCCACGTCCCAGTAGCCCGGCTGGAGTTCGATGAAAACCGAGGAATATGGCAGCGCGGTGGTCGTGCGGATGACCAGCACGTCGAAACTGCGGTTCGCATCCTCCAGCAGCGTGAGAAGCGATTGCTGCTCAAGTTCGGTGGCTTCGTGGCCGTGGAGGGCTTCCTTGACGCGCTTGCGGAGCTCGTCGATGCCCGGAGCGAAATCGTTTTCCACCGACCGAAGTTCCCGCGTCAGGTAAATTTGCGGCCGGACATTCTGGGTTTGCTCCAGCGTGTTGAGCACGTAGTCGAGCGCCTCGGGCACGCCCACCGACGCCGTCACCTGACGCAGTCCCGGCCGGTTGTGGGCGGGGAACGACGCCTCCGCGATGACGATCCAGTTGCGGTAGCCAAGCTGCCCGGACTGGCGGTTCACGGCCGCCTGCCACGTGTGGCTGTCCTGCATGCCACCGCAGCCAAATGACACCAGCGCCATTCCGAAAGCGAGTAGACCGCGACAAAAAACCATGAGTTCCCATAGGCTTTAGACTCCCGGCTGTCAACGGGTTGCCCGCAATGATTTGAGTGAAGCACCCGGGATTTTGTTAGTTCGGCGGATTCCGTGCAAACCGCCTTTGACGTGCGCCCCCGGAGGAAGCACATTCCGCCCGCCATGGCATTCGCCGATGTTTTCCCCGATCTTTTGAAGCACCCCACCCCGTTGATGAGGCGGTTCCTGCAACTCGTTTCCGAGGAAACCGGCGGACCGCTGGAGACACTCGCCCGGCGCAGCCAGCAACTCACGCGGCGGCATTTCGGCAAAACCATGCGGCTCTTCGCCCCGCTTTATGTCTCCAACGAGTGCGTGAACAACTGCAGCTACTGCGGCTTCTCCCGCGACGCCGGGATTTTCCGCACCACGCTCACGGTGCCCCAGGTGGTCACCGAGGCGCGGCACCTGCACGGGCTTGGATTCCGGAACGTGCTTCTCGTCGCCGGCGAGCATCCCAAGTTCGTCTCGGACGGCTATCTCCAGGACTGCCTCGACGCGCTCAAGCCTTTCATCCCCACGCTCGCCCTCGAAGTCGGGCCGATGGAGGACGATCAATATTCTGAAATCGTCAGCCACGGCGCGGAAGGTCTCGTCGTCTATCAGGAGACCTACCATCGCGAGACCTATCAGCAGCTCCACACCGCCGGGCCCAAGAAGAATTTCAACTGGCGGCTAGATTGCCCCGAGCGCGCTTACGCCGGCGGCTTCCGCCGCATCGGCATCGGCGCGTTGTTCGGGCTGGCGGAATGGCGGTTCGAGGCGCTCGCGCTGTGCGCCCATCTGGAATATCTCTATCGAAATTGTTGGAAGGCGCAGTTCACCGTCGCCTTCCCGCGGATGCGGCCGTACGCCGGAAATTACGAATACCAGCCAGACCCGGATCTCTATCTGCCCGACAGGGAGTTCGTCCGACTGATCGCGGTGTTCCGGTTGCTTTTTCCGCAGGTCGGCATCGTCGTTTCCACCCGTGAGCCCGCGCCGCTGCGGGATGCGATCGCCACGCTCGGCGTCACCCACATGTCCGCCGGAGCCAAAACCGAGCCCGGCGGCTACACCGGAGCAGGCGGCGACGACCTGCACCTCACCGTGAAGGGCCGCCGCGTGGAGCTGCAGGAAAAATCCGGCTGCGAGAAAGCCACCGAGCAATTTCAAATCACCGACCACCGCAGCCCGGCGGAGGTCGCCGCCATGCTGCGCGGGCAGAACCTGGATCCCGTGTGGAAGGACTGGGACGAGTCGCTGCTGGCAACGGTTTAGGGATTATTCCTTGGGTTTCGGCGTGGCACTCCGCGCGGCGGCGAAGGCTTCCGCGACTTTGGTGGCGTTTTCCCCGGTGAGGTTGAGCTTTTCGAGCTGATGGCTGAAGATTTCAAAGTCGGTGGCGTTCAGCCTCGATCGCTGCGAATTCTGCTCGGTGTGGGTGACGAATTGTTCGAGCGCGGTGGTGATGAGCTTCGTCTGCTCGGCGGGATCGCGGATGGCCGCGGCCAAACCGGTTAGTCCGCTGAATCCGCGATACGCGGTATTCCCCGCCTGATTCTTGAGGTCCTCCGCCTTGAGCTCGATCCCCGCCGGCAAGAGGCTGGCGAAAATCGCGATGTCGCCGGGGTTGTTATAACCCATCTGGTCGATCGCCTCGTCGAGCACCTCCTTTTCCCGCCCTGCCGACTGGGCGATCGCGCGCGACATCCATTCCCGCGCCGTGTCCGGGTCGCCGCTGCGGGAATACGAGTTGGCGGCGGACAGTTCGAGAGACGCACGCTCCTTGCCGGGTTCCATCTTCGCCAGCCACGCTTCCGCCTGGGCGCGGTCGGTGGACAGGGCGTTGGAAAAGATGTTCTTGAAACTCCACTCCTGCATGCGGCCGTCCTTGGAGCGCTGGTAGATCTCGTCCATCATCTCCGCACGTTCGCCTTCGGGCAGTTCCCGATAGCAATTGGAAATGACGTTCCCCTGTTGCTGTTGGGGAAGCGAGTCCATGAAATTGAAAAGCGCCTTTTTCCCCAGCCGCGCCATGGCCGTGCCGATGCCGTAGGACGCCTGCCAGCCGTCGTTCTGGGAGAAAGTGCCGTCCAGCAGGCCTTCCCGATAGATGTCCGCCGCCGTCATGGGATCGTCCTTGGCCATGGTCCCGAGCACGGATGCGAGCAGGGCGGGGGCGTTCTTCTGCGTTTTCGCCCAGGCCATCGCGCGCTGCGGGTCCTTGGACGCCATGGCGTTCATGATCGTGTTGATGCCGCCGGTGCGCCGGCTGTCGGGGTCGGCGGCGATGGCTGCCGCGGCCTCCTCCAGCCGGGAGGCGGGAAGTTTCTCCAACAACAGCTGCAACTGATAGGACTGCCGCGCCCGGGCGACGGGGCTCTGCGTGGGATCGTATTTCGAAAGCTGGATGACGATCTTCGCCACCTCGCCGTCGGATAGATCCTTGGCGGAGCGTCCTTTGAGGATGCCGGCGAGAATCTCGTCGCCGGAATTTTCGCGGCTTTCGCGTTCCCGCGAGGAGGATCTGGACTGGCGGGATTGGGTGGGTGCTTCTTCGGTTTTTCCAGCGATCGGGGCGGATGACCGGCTGCCGCCGGCCACGAAACCGAGCCCGAGGCTGACCATGCACGCGCCTGCGATCAGAAGATGGCTTCGAGTCATTCGACACGCTACGAATTGGAATCGCGCCGTGGCAAGGTGAATGGATTTTAATCAAACGCCCGGGCTCCTCACCAAGACACTCTCCCACACCCCGGAATCCGCCAGTCGCGCTGGGTTTGTGGCTCCACGTGAATTAATGGTTTCCAGAATGGACGGGAAAAGTTTATACCCGCCACTAATCAAATCGCCCGGAGGGTTCCGGCGTTTTTCCACCCATGGCCCGGACGTCCAAAATCCTGCTGGTGACCCACTTGCTCGCGCTGGTGTTGGGCTATGGCGTGGTGCGGAAATCCTTGGAGAATGCGACAGCGAAGGAAAAGGACACGCCGGAATTCACGAAACTCGCGGGCCGCGACGGGCCGTCTCCCGCCGGCGACGGTGACGAATTGCTCGCTGATTTCCTGAACGAACGGTCCGGAAAAAAATCGAGATATGCGGAATTGAAGGCGACGCTGCCGGTGGCGAAGGATTTGAAAGGCGCGGTCGTCTCCGCAGTCGCCGGTCTCGGTGGCGCGGATTGGCGGGCCGGTCTGACTCGGGACGAGCAGGCCGCGCGCGTCGCGGAAGTGGAGGTGCGTGTCCTGCACTGGATGAAACAGAACCCGGTCGAGGCGATGGGATTCGTCCTCAACGATCCGGCCTGCGAGGAGGCGGGGATTCCGGAATTGCTCAATAAACACGTGCTTATCGAGGTCGCCACGGAAAATGGCGTGCTCAACTCGGTGGCCTGGCTGGCGAGGGACGAAGTGACGTTCGGCACCTTGTGCGCGGTGGCGCTCAATGAAATGAAGGCGGGCGGCGGGTTTGGCATGTATGAGAAACTCGCCGGGGCGATCTGGCGGAGTCCTAGCAGGGACGAGTTCCGGGAGTTCCGCGCGAAGCCGCTGGTCTCGGACAATCCGGCGGACGACGGCGAGCATTTCCTCCGGTTGGTCGGCGCGGCGACACGATTCGACGAACGTGATCGACTGCTGGAAATGGTCAGGCGCATGCGGGGAAACGCCGAAAAGATCGACCTTCTCACAGGCTTCGCCGGATCCAGCGGGCAGGCGGCCGCGTGGCTGAGAGGGATTTTGAAAAGCGACGGACTCAAAGGCGAACTGCCCCGCGAATCGTGGGATGATCTGCACGACGCGCTTCTCGACGTGGCCGGGCTGGACATGGAACAACGGCTGGAAATCCTGAAGGAGCATCCGGGATACGAGGGCCGGTCGCGGCAGGAGTTGCTGGATGATCTGGTGGGCGGGGACGTCGTGAAGCTGTTGGAAAACGGCCGCGACTGGCGGTTTGAATTCCGCAACGGAAAGGCGTCGCTGGACGACGTGCTGGCCGCGGTGCGCCGCGGCTTGCCGAATCTGCCGGACGCGGGCGAGGAGGCGATGCGGGTGACCCTGTATCGGGAACTTGCGGAGGAGGATCCGAAGATGGCGTTGCCATTGCTCGATCCGCTGGCGCCGGAGAAGCGCCGCGCGGTGTTGTTCGATTCCACCTGGCTGGGTTTTGTGAATGTTTCCCCGGATGATTTCCTGCGCTTCCTGGCCGACGTCCCGGATGCGGAATCCGCCGAAGAACAGGAGCGGAAACTCAAGGGCTGGAGCACGCGCACCCCGGCCTGCTTGTGGCGCTACGGCGACGACTACATCGAGTGGGTGAAACAAATGCCACCCGGCATCCACCGGGAAGCGGCGATGAACTCGATCCTGCTGGCAACCGCCGCAGAGAATCCCGCGCAGGCCCGCGCACTGGGCGAACAGTTCTATCCGCGCAAACCATGAGTCGTAAATCCAAGGCGCTTCTCGTGGCGAGCCATCTGTTGTTGTTAGCAACGGGCGGCTTGTTTGCGTGGCAGGCCGCGGACCGTGGCGGGTCTTTCCAACAGGAGACCGCCGCGAAGACAGGGAAACCGGGTCGGCTGCCGGGAACCGCCTATCGTCCGGCCAAGCAATGGACCGGCAGCGAATACGCGAGAGCCTGGAAGGCGCTGCGAGGCGGGATCTACACTACCAGGGAGCGCGTCCGGCTGCAGCGGGATTTGCTGGAACGCTGGGCGGAGGTGGATCTGGCAGCCGCCATCGAGGCCGCACTCGGCGAGGCTTGGGATCGCGACGGTGGTTCCGGGTTCGATCCAAGCGGCCCTTTGCTGGATGTGTTTTCGGAAGCCCTGGCAAGGAACCCGCAGGAAGGCTGGGACATGATCCGCGGGCGGCAGTTCGGGGTGGGCACCGGCATGTTGCGGCGGGTGTGGATGGAGGCGGTGGGCATGAGTGATCCGCTGTTTCTAGCAAACCGGGTCGCGGAGCTTTCCTGGCGTGACCGGCCGTTGGCGATCGGGATCTGCCACGCCGCCGTCCAGTCCGGGGCGGGTGGCGTGACGGATGGGGAGCTTTTCAGGATTTTCGCGGAGCTGCCGCCGGAGATGGTGAGTGCGGAGCAGTTGATGGAGTTCACGTCCCTGCCGGCGGGAGATGTGGATCTAACGACGATGAAGCAGGAGATCGTCCGGCTGGGAGACGACGACCGGATGGTGCGGGTGAAGGCGAATTTGTTAGGTCGGGCGCTTGCCGGCAATCCGGCGGAAGTGATCGCGGGCGAAATCGATGATCTGCCGCACGCGGCCCGGGAGGAAGTCGTTTGGGCGGCGTTCAGGGATTCCGAAAAACCGGTGAACGTGCTCGGACTGGCGGATCTGCTAGTCGATGAAGGAGGCGTGGGGAAAACTGCGAACAGCGGGAAACCGCGCAACAGCTCCAAAAAGCCGCCCGCCATGGAGCGGCCCGCGAGGTCGCCGATTGGGCGATGACCCTGCCGGTGCGGCAGGAGACCATGGCGCTCTTCCAGCACGCCGTGTGGAAATTTTCCTCGCCGAGAATCTGGAGGCCTCCGGCCGGTGGCTGAATGAGCTGCCGGCCGGCGACTGGCGCGACCGGGCTTTCGCGGAATTTTCCCAAGCCGCTCTGAAGGTGCATAACAATTCCCGAGCCTCGCGTTGGGCGCTTGACCGCATCGACGACAAGGATTTCAAAAGCGAGGCCGAGGACTGGCGTTCGCAGTGGGAGAAAAGAACGGGATGGACGAGGAAATGAGGCCGCGTTTGAATGGCGACAGCTGCCATGAACTACCGTGATCACCCTATCAACCGCGATTGGTCCGCTGAAGGGAAGATCGATCTCTATCGGCAGATGATGCGGATCCGGAGGTTCGAGCAAGTGGCGCTTAGGAATTACAACGGCGGGAAAATGGCGGGCTTCCTGGTTCTCGACATCGGCCAGGAATCCGTTTCAACGACAGCCCGTTCCTTGATGGAGCCGGACGATCACAGCATTAGCGGCTGGCGGGGAATGGGTCACGCGCTCGCTGCCGGGATGGAAATGGGGCCATGCATGGCGGAATTGTTCGGGAAAACGAACGGCTGCTCGAAAGGGAAGGGCGGGGCGTTTTCATTCTATGCTCCCTCCAGGCACCACTGGGGTTGTCATGCGACCGCGGCAGCGCAAACGCCGCTCGCCGCGGGATTGGCGTTTGCCTTGAAGCTACGGGAGGTCAATGGAGTGGTATTCTGCTTCCTCGGCGATGGTGCCGTGAATCAGGGCGTCTATCATGAGTCGCTGAATCTGGCGGGACTGTTCGGGCTGCCGGTCATCTATATCATTGAAAACAACGGCTATGCGATGTTCACGTCGGTCTCGCGTTCGTCCATCTTCAAGGATTGCTTGGCCCGTCGGGCGGAGACTTACGGCATCGAATGGGATTTGATCAGTGATGAAAACCCCTATGAACTCCGGGCGAGAATCCAGCCTGCCGTCGACCGTGCCCGAAAGCATCAGCGACCGACGGTTTTGGAAATTTCCACCTATCGCTACTACGGCTCGCACGTCGCCGATGCGAACCACAAGAAATACCGCAGCCCTGATGAGATCGAAGCTAAAAAGGCCCGCGATCCGATGTGGCTGTGGGAGCGGCATCTGGTGGCGGAAGGAATTCTCGACGAAACCGGATCGAAGCGAATTTCCGATGAGGCGAAAGCGGAGGCAAGCTCGGCAGTCGAATTTGCCGAGAACGGCGAGCCGCCGACGTTTTCCGACATCAGCCGTGACGTGTATTGGGAAACCGACCACGCCACGGAGAGCGCGAAGAACGGCCGTCACTTTTTCGACGACTGACCGACCACGGGCGAGCGAAAACCCGGTTGCCAATTCAAAACAGTCGGTTATTTTTTCTTTTCGGAAAATAGTGGCTTTCCCAAGCCTGTTCTTAAGCTTCAATCCCCTCCGACCATGAACGAACTCAAGCAAAAACTCACGGCCCTTGGACTCAGCGAGGAGATGACCGACAAGGCGATCGCTACGGTCGCGGAATTTGTGAAAACCAAAATCCCCGTATCCTATCACACCATGATCGATGACGTGCTCGCGGGAAAAACCCCCGAAATGGGCGGATTGCTTGGCAGTCTTGGCGGCTTTTTCGGAAAGAAATAGCCTCCAGGGTTTTTCGGTGTTTTTCCATTTGACTGTCCGGCATCACGATTGCCTCGAAAACCCTTGAGAGCGTTTTGACAAACTGCCGGAAAGGCGGGAGCTGTGTTCAGGATGTTTACAGCGGATTCCATGACAAGGAGGGAGACGAGCGGATTGGCCGAACCGTTTTCCACGGCCGGATAAGTTCTCTCCAGAGATCGAATCGATCAGGCTCTGATTCGAGCCATTCAGACGCCGCGAAAATTTCGTGCATCAGGTCGTGCTTGGTTCCGATCAACTCGTCGCAGAGCTTGCCACTGCTCGTGCGCAGATCGTCCGGCATTTCCAGTGAGGGAAGTTCCTTTTGGATGTAAGCCGCGTTCTCCATCATCTGGATGGCTCAGTCGCGTGTTTCGGCGAGGAAGCGGGGAAGGGTTTGTGGGTCGGGTTTCATGAGTCTGAGATGTAATGTTCAGGGTTGATGCGGGCTTCACCTTTCCAGCGGTAGGCGACGAGCGGGCCGCCGGTGGCCGCGGAGTGGTCGAGGCAGGCGACGTTGTGGCGCTCGGGCTGCGTCGGGGAGTCCGCCGGCTTGAAGTAGTGGCCGAAGAAAACCGGGCGGTCGTCGGGCGGGTAAGGGCAGCGTCATCGACTGGTTGCTCGTGCCGCGGTTGGCGGGAATCCGCACGGCGCTCGGGAATGCGATGGTGGAACTGGAACAAATGCGCAGCGTCGATGTCGTGCGTGCGGTGGCCGACGGTCGGCTCGACTTCGGAATCGTTCGCGAGGATGCCGTTCCCAAGGAAATCAAGCGGTGGCGGCTGGGGGAAGTGGGTTACGCTTTGTTCGCGGCGAACGCTCTTTGGAAAGGCCGTTCGTCGCTCGGTGAGCTTGTTCAAAACGCTCCAATCGCCGAACTGCTGCCGGAGGCCAGTGCGCAGAACGCTGGCACGCGTGGCTCGCCAAGGAACGTCTCGTTACAAAAGTGTTCGCCCGCGTCTCATCATTCACGGAACTGACCAAGATTGTTCAAACCGGCCAAGCAGCCGCAGTGCTGCCCGACCTGGCAGCGGTGGATTTTGATCCGAAGCGTTACGCCCATCTTCCGATCTCGGCGTTGCGCAAGCGAACGCTGGTCCTGATCGCTCGCAGCCTTGATCGCTCTGGGGTCGCTCTGGGGTCGCTCTGGGTGCCGCGGAGAAGCTGGCCGAGTTACTCGCGCTGGGGTGAGCGAAAAAGAAGTGATTTTACCCTCCAACGGACTGTGCAACAGGATCGGCAATTCGGTGCATTTTGACGCATTTTAGCGGGATTCGAATGATCGAAGAAACTCGAGTTTGCGTCTTATTTCATTGAAAATCAGTTATTTGTGATCCGATTTCAATTTTCCTCAAAAGTGCCGGGAACAGGACTCGAACCTGCACACCTTTCGATACCAGAACCTAAATCTGGCGCGTCTACCAATTCCGCCATCCCGGCTTGCGGTCGGGACTCTACCGGGGCGCGGGCGCGGGGCAAGCACACATTGCGCGGCGGGAGAATCCGCTTGTGGACCATCAGCGGAGCGGCTCTGGTTTGATCATGAAGGAAATTTATACCCATCACGATCTGGCGCGGCTGGGTTATTTCAAGACGGTGCTGGATGAGGCGGGTATCCCGAATTTGATCCGTCACGAGAGTCTTTACAATCTGGCGGTGCCCTTCGCGGTGATGCCGTCGCTGTGCGTGCGGGATGACGAGGACTACGACCGGGCGCTTGAGTTGCTGCGCAGTCATGCGGAGAGTCCGCCGGTGTCGGGGGCGGATTGGGTCTGCATTTCCTGCGGCGAGGCGGTGCCGGCGTCGTTCGATTCCTGCTGGAAATGCGGGGCTGTCCGGGCGGAGGTTTAGGGCGGGCTGATCCCGAGACGGTGCCAGGTTTCCGGCGGGGTGACGGGTGCGGCGGCTTGATTCCACGAGAGTTCGAGCACGTGGAAGCTGCCGCCGAGGTGGGCGGGGTGGGTGAGGGTTTGGAATTGGCGGAGCGCGGCGGCGTCGGGATTTCCTTCGAGGCTGAGGAGCCAATCCCGGCCGACTTCGGTGAGCCAGGCTCCTTGATTCCGGAAGGTGGCAGGATGGCAACCCAGCGCGATGGCGGCCTCGGCGACGGCGGTGAAATCGACGTGGGCAGTGATGTCGATCTCGCCGGGAGTTTCGAGGGGATTTTCCGCAGCGCGGTGTTTGGAGAAGGTGCGCAGGGTGCCGGATCTGCGGTTGGGATCGTAGTATTCCGGGCGGGCGAAGCCATAGTCGGGCCAGAGGAGAAGTCCTGAGGAGAGGGCGCGGGTGAGAGGCTGGAGAAAGCTGTGGTAGTTCGTCCGGACCTCGGTGCGGTAGCCGGTGGTGAATTGGGTTCCGAGCAGGGCGAGGGCGTCGGACAGGATTGGATCGGCGATGTGATGGTTGGTTTCCCAGATGAATCCGCCGTTTGGATCGGTTGTGACCCGGCATTCCCGCCAGCCGTCCGGGTGCATCTCGACGACATGGAAGGGAAGTGCGTCGAGAAGTTCGTTTCCGAAGGCGATGCCCGGCAGCGGATCGGAGAAAATTTCGTCGAGGGTGGTGACGAAGCGGGTGTGTTTCTGAAAGGTAGCGAGGGTTTGTTTTTGAGCGGCCTTCAGCAGGGGAAGCGGCTCGGGAATGACGTATTCGAGCGTGGCGAAGGCTGCCGGATCGAGCAGCGAGATTGCGCCGAGGATGTCGGCGGCGAGGGTGCCGTCATGGGCACCGCACTCGATGATGCGCCATTTTCCGGGGCTGCCTGATTCCCTCCATTCGCGGAGAAACCGTCGGGCGAGCAGTTCACCGAACAAGGGTCCCACGCTCACGCTGGTGAAAAAATCCCCGCCTCGTCCGACTTGGCGGGTTTCCCTGGCGTAGTAGCCGAGCCGCGGTTCGTAGAGTGCGGCGGTCATGAAATCGGCGAACCGGAGGGGGCCCTCGCGCTCGATCCGCTTTTGCAGAATCACCCCCAACGAAGGAGTTGCGGGCGGCACGTCACTCAGGTAGCTTTTCGCCCGTGTGACTGCCTTCAAGGGCGGTGATGGATCCGGATCTGGCATGGCTACCACTCAAAAAACGAATCGAAAGAAGATCAGCAAGCCTTGGTTCTTCCTGCGCCCGGGGTTCTGGTTGTTTCTGCTCTTGCTGGGATTTCTGGTGGCGTGCGGCGGGTGGGTTTTTGTGGACGGCTACACGAGGGAATATCGCGAGCGGGCGGCGAAATACGATCTGGATCGCATCAATGACCTGGAGGAGCCGAGCATTATTCTGGATCGGAATGGCAAGGAGATCGGGCGGATTTTCGTGCAGAACCGCAGTGTGATTCCGATCGAGCAGGTTCCGGAAATTTTCATCAAAGCACTGCGGGCCGGCGAGGATTCGCGGTTTCTCACCCACCACGGTGTGGACTACATCGGCGTGGCGCGCGCGGTGATGCTGAACGTGCAGGGTGGCAACCAGGGGGCGAGCACGATTACCCAACAGCTTGCGAGGAATGCCTACAATCTCAAGGAAGAGGCGGTCCTTCGCAAGGAGACCACGATCCAACGGAAAATGGTCGAAGCGTTCTTGGCCCGGCGGATCGAGGACCGGTATTCGAAGCGGGAAATCCTGAATTTTTACCTGAACCGGATTTATTTCGGCAGTGGATTTTATGGAATCCGTTCGGCGTCATTGGGATATTTCGGCAAGGAGCCGATGGAGCTGACGACGGAGGAATCCGCTTCGCTGGTGACTCTGATCAAGAATCCGAACGGGCGCTCGCCGCTCAACAACCCGGCGGTGAACAAGGAGGGCCGGAACTACGTGCTCGGCCGGATGCGTGAGGAAGGGATGATTTCCAAGGCGGAGCTGGCCAGGCTCAAGGCGCTGCCGCTTGTCTTGAACTCGCAGCCGCTGCGCCGCGGAACTTCGCATCTCTACGAACGGATCGCCGAGCAAGTCGGGCGTGCGCTGGGCGAGGATGCGCTGGCTTCCGGGAAATTCAGGATTCACACGACGATTCTCGCGGAGGCTCAGAATGCGGCGCAGAAGTCGTTGTTGGAAAGCCTGGCGAAAGCGGAATCCAAGTCGGGATACAAACATCAGAAATATCCGGATTACCGGAAGAGCAGTTCCAAGCCGGCGGAATATCTTCAGGGAGCCGTGCTCATGATCGACCACGAGACGGGAGAGGTGCTCGCCCACGTCGGCGGCCGGGACTACTCGCAGGCGCAGTTCGACTTCATCGAGCTCGGCAAACGTCCGCTGGGCACTGCGTTTTTCCCTTTCATCTATGCCGCTGGCTTGAATGGAAACCTGACACCGGCGACGCTGGTGGAAGATGAGCCGATGGACAACCGGGCGGTGATGGTGGGCGGGCAGGAAGGGATTCTCGGCGAGTGGGGGATGGAAGTTTCCTCACCGGTTTACGAAGGGAAAATCCCGGCGCGCGAGGCGTTGGAGCACTCAAAGATCGCCGCCACCGTTCGTTTCGCCGGATTGACGGGCTTGCAACAAGTGGTGGATACGAGTGTCGCCTTCGGTTTGCCGTTGCAAAAAGCCGAGTTGCTGCCGCGCCTGGCGGTGGGATTCGAGGAAGTCTCGATGAAACAGGCGGTGCGGGCGATGTCGGTTTTTCCCCGCGGCGGGATGTCGGGGCCGGAAACATTGATCTATCTGGACCGGGTGGAGAACGCGGCTGGCCGGGTGGTGTATCGCCGTCAGCGCCAACCGGTGATCTCGACCAAGGTGATCGACCCGGCGACCGCATGGCAGGTCCACAGCATGCTGGCGGGCTCGCTTTACCGGGGGAGTTCGAAGGGAGTTCTGGACGGTTTGGTCGAGAGGCCGTTCCACGGAGCTGGCAAGGGTGGATCTTCTTACGGGTTTACGGATTCCTGGTTCGTCGGTTATAACAAGCGGGTCACTTGTGGAGTATGGACTGGATTCCTGATGGGAAATGGCGAACCGGTTTACCCGGGAGCGTTCAGCCGGGATTTGTCGATGCCGGTGTGGCAGGCCACGATGAATGCGGCGGCTCCGTCATTCGGCGGTGGCAAGCTGGGCCCTCCAGCGGAAGTGGCGGAGGTCGGCGTGTGTTCGGTTTCCGGCCAGCGGGCGACTCAGTTTTGCCAGGAGCATGTGGAGGACATTTCCTCGGGAACCGTGCGTTCGCGGTCCACAGCGGTGGTCGAATACTTCCGCAAGGGCACGGAAAACCTGCCGTTCTGCACCGTTCATTCCGGCGCGCTGAGCGAGGGGATTTCTCCTGAAAACGCGATTCTCAACATGCCGGCGCTCGATGCGGTGCCGGTCCGGCCGAAAGAGCCGGTTCTCCTCGGCGATGATCCGTATCACACCGAGGTGCCGAGTTTCGCGGCGATTTCGACAGAGTCGGGATTGGTCCGTCGCAGCACCAACGTGCTCGATAGTCTCGATCTCGGGGACATCGAGGAAGGCATCCCGCTGAAGCGCCCGCGACGGCTTCTGATCGAGGACGAATGAAACGTGGCGGATTTCCCGCATTTTCCCGCATTTTCCCCAATTTCTCCTGACGCCCAACGGGCCAAGCTTCCAAAATTTCGTGGATCACGAAATTAGCCTTGATTACATAAATTAGCCTAGGCTAATTCTGTCTCACATGAAGACATCCCCATTGAAGAGTGCGGCGTTGCCATTTATCGTCCAAGTTCTGATTCTCCAATTTTGCGGCGCTGCCGAATTGAGGCCCCTCAGCGCGGACCGGCCAGATACCACAGAAAGCACCCACACCGTGGATGCTGGAAATTTTCAGTTCGAAATGGAAATCGCGGCTTGGACCCGCGATGGGAATTACCGGGAGTTTTCCTTCGGGCAGCTCAATTCCAAGGTCGGTCTCGACAGTTCCACGGATTTCCAGGTGGTGACGCCGTTTTTCACTCAAGTCCACAACGGAGAAGAAGGCTTCGGCGACCTGCAACTCCGACTGAAGCGAAATCTATGGGGAAATGACGAGGGCTCCACGTCGATGGCGGTGATGCCATTCATCCAGCTTCCCACTTCGAACGGCGGTTTGGGCAGCGACAAGGTCGAGGGCGGCTTAATCGTTCCCTTCGCATTCGACGGGCCGGGCGGCTGGTCCTGCGCGGTCATGGGGAAGTTGGATGTGGAGGCCAACGAGGACCGCGACTACCACCTCGTCGGGTTGACTTCGGCCACGACCAGTCACGCGCTGACGGAGCAAACCGCTGTATTTTTCGAGCTGGTAAGCGTGCTCAGTGCGGAATCCGGATCGGATTGGGAAGCCTATTTCAATACGGGCATGACCTGGCTGCTGACTCCCACCTGGCAGTTTGATGGTGGGTTTCGCATCGGTCTTACGGGTGTATCCGCCGATTACTCGCCTTTCTTGGGGATGAGCACGAAGTTTTGATCGGAAATTTAGCCTTATCTAATATTCTACATTGAATCGAACATGAAACCTGCCATTGAAGCGTTTATGAAATTCGGTGTCCGGGAATTCACGACTCATCGTCGAGGATTCCTGTTCCTTGCGATCATTGCCTGGACCGGACTTCTCACCGGGTGCGGCGAGGTGAAAAAGGAGGAAAACTCGGGCAGGAAAAAGGTGGTGACGAGTTTCACCATCATTGCGGACATGGCACGTGAGGTCGCGGGAGATGCGGCGGACGTGGAGTCGATCACCAAGCCGGGGGCGGAGATTCACGGCTACGAGCCGACGCCCAAGGACATCGTGAAGGCCCAAAGCGCCGACCTCGTGCTGTGGAACGGCATGAACCTCGAGTTGTGGTTCGAGAAGTTTTTCACCAACGTCAAGGACGTGCCCGGCGCGGTTTTGACGGAAGGCATCACGCCTGTCGGGATTTCCGAAGGACCTTACACCGGAAAGCCCAATCCCCACGCATGGATGTCACCGGCGAACGCCGTGATCTATGTGGAGAACATCCGCCGAGCTTTGGTGAAGATGGATCCGAAAAACGAAGCGGTCTTCAACGCGAACGCGGCGGCCTACACGACGAAGATCAAGGCGTTGGATGAGCCGGTCCGACAAAAGCTGGCCGGGATCCCGCCGGAAAAGCGCTGGCTGGTCAGCAGCGAGGGCGCGTTTTCCTACCTTTGTGAGAATTATGGACTCCGGCAACTCTATCTCTGGCCGATCAATGCCGACGCACAAGGGACACCGCAGCAAGTGAAACAGGTCATCGACGGGGTACGAACGCATCAGATTCCGGTGGTTTTTTCCGAAAGCACCGTCAGCGATAAACCCATCCAGCAGGTGGCCAAGGAAACCGGAGCGCGTTACGGCGGTGTTCTCTTCGTGGATTCCCTAACCGCTGCGGATGGTCCGGCACCGACTTATCTGAAACTGTTGGAAGCAAACGCCGAGACGATTGTGAAAGGATTTCTCCCCTCGAAATGACCCATCAAGAAGATTTCCCGCGGCTGGATGTCGAGGACGTGTCGGTGGCCTATGCCAACGGCCACCTCGCCTTGCACGACGCGACTTTCCACCTCCGCGGGGGGACGATCTGCGCCTTGGTGGGGGTGAACGGCAGCGGCAAGTCCACACTCTTCAAGAGCATCATGGGATTCGTGGAACCCCGGACTGGAACCGTGAGAATCAACGGCCTGCCCATCCGAGACGTGTTGAAGAAGCATCTCGTCGCCTATGTCCCTCAGGCGGAGGAGGTGGACTGGCAGTTTCCCGTCAGTGTGCGGGACGTGGTGATGATGGGGCGCTACGGCGCGATGAATTTCCTGCGCATCCCGCGGGCGATCGACAAGACGAAGGTCGAGGAAAGCCTGCGCCGCGTTTCGATGTGGGAATTCAAAGACCGCCAGATCGGGGAGTTGAGCGGCGGTCAGAAAAAGCGCGTTTTCCTTGCCCGCGCGCTGGCACAAGGCGGACGGGTCATTTTGTTGGATGAGCCGTTCACCGGGGTGGACGTGAACACCGAGGAGGCGATCATCCAGCTCCTCAGGGAGCTTCGAGCGGCCGGCTGCATCATCCTTGTCTCCACCCACAATCTCGGCAGCGTGCCCGAGTTCTGCGATCAGGCGGTGCTCATCAACCGCACCGTGCTCGCCTACGGTCCGACTTCCGAGGTGTTCACCGAACAAAATCTATCAGCAACTTTCGGCGGTGTGCTGCGGCAATTCCAGTTCGAACAATCCACCATCCAGGAGCACGACGGCCGGACGATCCGCGTCCTGACCGACGACGAGCGGCCGCTGATTTTCGGCAAGGACGGCCACCTCGAATACAAGGACCGAAAGGAGCATGCGGAACTGTTGAAGGAACGTTCTGAAAAACATGACTGAGCTTTTCCAATCCCTGCTGACTCCGTTTCAATACGACTACATGCTGCGGGCCATCTGGGTCAGCGCGCTGGTCGGCGGCACCTGTGGATTTCTCTCATCCTTCGTGACGCTTAAAGGGTGGTCGCTGATGGGTGACGCCTTGTCCCATGCGGTCGTCCCGGGTGTGGCTGTGGCTTACATCCTCGGCTTGCCGTTCGCGTTGGGAGCGTTCGTCGCCGGGCTGTTGGCCGCCGGGACCATGGCGTTCATCAAGGCGAAGAGCCGGATCCGCGAGGACGCCACCATCGGGATCGTTTTCACCGCTTACTTCGCGCTCGGACTGGTTTTGATTTCGCTATTTCCCGCGAGGGTGGATTTGAAAGTCATTCTGCTAGGGAATATCCTCGGCATTTCGGATTCGGACATCTGGCAGGTCATCGCCATCAGTGCGGTGACGCTGCTGGTATTGGGTTTAAAGTGGAAGGACCTGATGCTTTTTTGTTTTGATCCCAATCAAGCCCGCACGCTCGGGCTGCGTTCGGGTTTGCTGCATGTCACCCTTCTCGCCCTGCTCGCGGCCACTTCCGTAGCGGCACTGCAAGCGGTGGGCGCATGCCTCGTAGTGGCGATGTTGATCACTCCGGGTGCCACGGCGTATCTCCTGACGGATCGCTTTGGGAAAATGCTCTGGCTATCCTCGGTAATGGGCGTGGTGACATCCCTGGTCGGGGCCTACGCCAGTTACTTCTTCAATGGCGCGACCGGCGGATGCATCGTCACGCTTCAGACTCTCGTTTTCCTAGCTGCATTTGTGTTCGCTCCAAAACACGGAATTCTCGCTTCCAAGCGCCGCTTGCGCTCAACCGAATCCGCCCCCACACCATGACGGAGTTCTTCGAGCCACTGCAATACGCCTTCATGCGCGATGCCCTGCTAGTCGGGACCATGGTCGCCACGATGTGCGCGGTGCTCTCATGTTTCCTGATCCTCAAAGGCTGGTCACTCATGGGTGATGCGATCTCGCATGCGGTGCTGCCGGGAATCGTGTTAGCCTATATTGCCGGACTACCTTTATCAATCGGAGCGTTCATCGCCGGATTGTTCTGCGCGGTTGGCACCGGCTTCATCAAGCAGAACAGCCGGATCAAGGAGGACACGGTGATGGGGGTGGTCTTTACCGGGTTGTTTGCAATCGGGTTGGTGCTCTTCAGTCGCACGCCGTCGGACATGCATCTGGACCACATCCTCGTCGGGAGTATCCTTGGAATCACGCGATCACAAATGTGGCAAACGCTGGGTCTAGGTGGCTTGGTGCTTGGTGTGACGCTGGTGCTGCGCCGGGATCTGCTATTGATGTGCTTCGATCCCGGCCAGGCGCGGGTAATGGCGCTGCCGGATCGATTTCTCAATTACCTGTTGCTTGGTTTGATATCAATGGCAGTCGTCGTATCGCTCCAGGCGGTTGGCATCATTCTGGTCGTCGCGATGTTGGTAACTCCCGGCAGTATCGCGCACCTGTGGACCGACCGCTTCGACCGGATGCTCATGATCGCAGTCACGGCGGCGGTGGGCTCCACATGGACGGGTATCTTCCTGAGCTATCACATCGAGGGGTCAACCGGAGGCTGCATTGTCCTGTTGCAGGCCCTGTTTTTTGTCCTATCGCTGCTTTTCGCGCCGAAATACGGGCTGGTGGGTCGAAGAATCTTACTCGGGCGAAGAAGCCTGCGGGGCGCACAGCCCGACTCAACGTCCCGCTGACAGCGCGTCGATGAGATAACGTGCCGGCTGGAAGTTTTCAATAAGGACTTCCTTCTGGGCCCCTCGCTTCATCCGGACTTGGCTGATATTGAAATTCGGAGTCTTGTGAGGGGCGAACAGGATGTCGTCGTGAGTCGAATTTGCATGTTTTTTGAACATACTTGGAAGGATGTCACCGCCGAGATGGTCGTCGCGCCCAGTTGCCAGATGGCAAGTGCCGAGAACTTTCTCATCCTGAATATCCGCAAACGAAACTGGGAGAACCTGCGTGCCAAAACCGAGCTCGCCTAAGGTGCCCGTCATTGGATCGTCCAAAAGCCGGGCATTGTGCGCGTCAATGGTGGCCTGATTGCCTTGAATAAGCGCGGAATGAATGATACAGCGATTCTCAACTTGGAGGACTCCTAGGGTTCCATCCTCGTATTTCATCGGGAATTCGCCGTGCGCATCGGTGGGAACGAAGTAAACCTCGCCGGCAGGAAGATTGGCGATATCCGGTGATTTTCCGTTACAGAGACCGTGGGATTTCTGTGCCTCCTGACCGCCGAGCCCCAGCCATGCAGTTAGCACCCGGCCGTCTTCAAGCGCGAAGTCGATCTCGATCGAGTCCGCTTTTGTTAGAGCGAGTCGCAGTCGCTCCGCGTCTGCAGACACTTCGTGATAGTCCACGGCAAGGCCTGAGTTAAGGATAATGTCGTTGAGTCCGTGAAGCGTGGCACCGCGGAAGCCGTATTGTTTGCATTTTGCCGTCAGCGGGGCAGTGGCGGAAAATGTGGAGATGCAGAGAATGAGATCGAAATTTGGGTAAATATCCCGATCCAAAGAAAGCAGGCTGCCCCGGGAGTCCCACACTTCGTCTGCCAGATCGAGGTTGGATCCGTGGGTGCAGCGGTAAGCGTAGATTTCCCCACCAGTCATCCCAAGCTCATCAAGGACGCCGTTCTGAAGTCCGAGATAGAAATGTTTATGAGCGTTTTTCTGGACCGGGAAACCAGGCAAATCCAAAAAGGCGTGATCCTTGATCAGAAGCTCCGGCTCATCGAAATCTATCAGGATGCATGTCCGGCAGCCCTGGGTGGGCTCAAACACTGTCCCTAGAAGCCTCGAAAGATCGAAGGCCGGAAACTTCCGGTTTTCCGGATGAAGTAGGATTTCCTCGCGAAAGTAATCAGGGAGACAGGGGGCTGACATGGTAACCATAATTGGAATCGTAAAACCGGTTGGAACCGCCGCAAGAGGGGAATCGTAAAAAATCACACGATCCCCAAATCATCGGAACCGGATTCGCCACCTTCTTTGTTTTCTCGCATCTCAGAAAGGACGCCGGACATGTCGTCCAGTTTGTCCCAAAGCTCCCTTACTACATACAGCGGGGCTCCGCAGCGCACCACAAGGGCCAGGCAGTCGGAAGGCCTCGCATCGAGTTCGACGATTTTGCGTTCCATGATCTCGTTTTCCGCCTCGATGATGAGGCGCGCGAAATAGATCTCCTGCTCCATTCGCACAATCACTGCCCGGGTCACCTTTGCACCAAAGGTCTGGAGAGTGAGCAGAAACAAATCGTGAGTCAGCGGTCGTGGTGGATGTTGTCCGCTCAAAGAAGCGTTAATTGATGCTCCGACTCCGGGATCTATGTAGAATACGATGGATTTCGAGCCATCTCCGAGGAAAACGGCGCATCCGGCCTGGGTGGGGAGGAGGGCGATCAGGCTCAACACGGACGAGGTCTTGCATTGAAGCAAGCATCAGCGTTTCCATAAGGTTTTCCAAGTGCAAAGACTGGATTGGGGCGCACCACTTCGGGATGGAACCCAGTGAATAGGAAGTGATGGTTGTGCACGCTCGGCTGAATCGGTCGGGATGGGGGCCTTTTACAGATCAATGAACCGAAAGGTTGTCCGACAAAGAAACTATCTCCTGACCTTATGTGCTAATAATGAGTCAATTACATGAAGGTTTCGAAAAAATCTTCAAAAAACACGACAAAATGGATTGACCCGGATCGGTTGGGGGGACTAGGTTCCGCCCGTCGCCACGACGGAGGGCGACCGAGAGACAGGATGTCGATCGCGGTGCTTACTTCGGTAAACCCACCCGATCGGCTTTTTAGTCCCCTCGAAACAAGCTCTTTGACAGTATGGCTCAGCGGTAATCGTGCCAAGGTTCAATGCAAAGTTGAATGTGGCGGTCCTAAGCAGACTGAGGTTTCGCTGAGAAGAGGAAAAAGATTAAATTGTGCGCTGCGCGTCGGGAGTCGAGAGATTCAGGTTGAAAGACCAACGATGCGTGGAAGTCGGAATCACTCAAATGAGTCCCGACACCCCGATTTAAAGTTATGCGGAGCTTGCTCCGCTGATGAGTAAATCAATTTTTACGGAGAGTTTGATTCTGGCTCAGAACGAACGCTGGCGGCGTGTTTAAGACATGCAAGTCGCACGGGATCGAATTGAGTAGTAATACGAGTTCAGTCTAGTGGCGCACGGGTGAGTAACACGTGAATTACATGCCCTTCAGTGGGGAATAGCCCAGGGAAACTTGGATTAATACCCCATGGTATCGCAAGATTAAAGGTGGCCGCAAGGCTGTCGCTGAAGGATTGGTTCGCGCCCTATCAGCTTGTTGGTGAGGTAACGGCTCACCAAGGCTACGACGGGTACCTGGTCTGAGAGGACGATCAGGCACACTGGAACTGAGACACGGTCCAGACACCTACGGGTGGCAGCAGTCGAGAATAATTCACAATGGGGGCAACCCTGATGGTGCAACGCCGCGTGGAGGATGACGGTCTTCGGATTGTAAACTCCTGTCATCTGGGAGTAAGACCTGGTTGTTAATAGCAAACATGGTTGATAGTACCAGAAGAGGAAGGGACGGCTAACTTCGTGCCAGCAGCCGCGGTAATACGAAGGTCCCGAGCGTTGTTCGGAATCACTGGGCGTAAAGGGAGCGTAGGCGGCGTGGTAAGTCAGATGTGAAATCCCGGGGCTCAACCCCGGAACTGCATCCGATACTGCCGTGCTAGAGGATTGGAGAGGTAGCTGGAATTCTTGGTGTAGCAGTGAAATGCGTAGAGATCAAGAGGAACACTCGTGGCGAAAGCGAGCTACTGGACAATTCCTGACGCTGAGGCTCGAAGGCTAGGGTAGCGAAAGGGATTAGATACCCCTGTAGTCCTAGCAGTAAACGGTGCACGCTTGGTGTGAGGGGAATCGACCCCCCTTGTGCCGGAGCTAACGCGTTAAGCGTGCCGCCTGGGAAGTACGGTCGCAAGACTAAAACTCAAAGAAATTGACGGGGACCCGCACAAGCGGTGGAGTATGTGGCTTAATTCGATGCAACGCGAAGAACCTTACCAAGGCTTGACATGCATCTCTAAACACGTGAAAGCGTGTGACCCTTCGGGGAATTTGCACAGGTGCTGCATGGCCGTCGTCAGCTCGTGTCGTGAGATGTTGGGTTAAGTCCCGCAACGAGCGCAACCCTTGTGATTAGTTGCCAGCACGTCAAGGTGGGAACTCTAGTCAGACTGCCCAGATCAACTGGGAGGAAGGTGGGGACGACGTCAGGTCAGTATGGCCCTTACGCCTTGGGCTGCACACGTACTACAATGCCCAGCACAATGAGAACCGATACCGCGAGGTGGAGGAAATCTGTAAAACTGGGCTCAGTTCGGATTGGAGGCTGCAACTCGCCTCCATGAAGTTGGAATCGCTAGTAATGGCGCATCATCTACGGCCCCGTGAATACGTTCCCGGGTCTTGTACACACCGCCCGTCACATCATGGAAGCCGGTCGCACCCGAAGTGCCCGTACCAACCGCAAGGGGGTAGGGTCCTAAGGTGTAGCTGGTAACTGGGATGAAGTCGTAACAAGGTAGCCGTAGGGGAACCTGCGGCTGGATCACCTCCTTTCTACGGAGAAATTCGCAAACCATTCTCATGGTCCCTGCGAAAGGTCGAGCCCCGCTGCCAGCAATGGCAGTTGGGGTTGTAAGTCCGCAAGGACTTACACCTAAAACGCTTATTAAAAGGGATGCCTGAAACGGCGTCCGAAGCCACTGCAACGTTGTTGACACGCAACGCACAATTTAATCTTTCTTCCTCTTGTAAATCGCGCCCTCGGTAAAGGGGGTTTAGCTCAGTTGGTAGAGCGTCTGCTTTGCAAGCAGAATGTCAACGGTTCGAATCCGTTAACCTCCACCATCTTTCAGGAACCGTCTCGAGCTTGCGGGGTAACACCCAGGAGCAAACGATTCTTGAAAAATTAATTGGGCCTGTAGCTCAGTTGGTTAGAGCACCGCCTTGATAAGGCGGGGGTCATAGGTTCGAGTCCTATCAGGCCCACCATTTTTCATCGAACGCGATTTGATTCCATACTGACAAAACAGTCCGCTCTTTGACATCCACATGGAGAAATATAATTTTATAGACTGCAATAAATATTGATGACTCGGCGAAATACCCGAGCCATTCTTAGCGGTCCTTGAATATATTCTAATTCCCAAATACATCAATTTTTACGGCAAAGTTGACCACTACGGTGGTCAGACAGTAGGTGGATCGAAAGATCCGCAAAGCGTGGAAACCGGCTTCGCAAGAAGGACAGGTCCGCGTGGCTGATTTCAATTAGGAATCAAGCTTTAAAGGGCACACAGTGAATGCCTTGGTGCTAACAGGCGATGAAGGACGTGATAAGCTGCGATAAGCTTCGGGGAGCGGCAAGTACGCTTTGATCCGGAGATTTCCGAATGGGGTAACCTGATGACTTTAATACGTCATCGTTCTTTTCTGAAGCCAGCAATGGAAGTTAGGAAAAAACACGCGATACCCGGTGAAGTGAAACATCTCAGTAACCGGAGGAAAAGAAAGAGAATCGATTCCGTCAGTAGTGGCGAGCGAAAGCGGAATAGCCCAAACCGGAGACTTGTCTCCGGGGTTGTAGGACCCCGCCGTGGGACCTCAATGGATAGGTGAAGGAACTGGAAAGTTCCGGCAGAGAGGGTGATACCCCCGTAACCGAAATCCAACGAGGCCCTAGGGTGTTCCTGAGTAATACGGCACACGTGAAACGCCGTATGAATCTGTGCGGACCACGGCATAAGGCTAAATACTAGTTAGCGACCGATAGTGAACAAGTACCGTGAGGGAAAGGTGAAAAGAACCGCTGTGAGCGGAGTGAAATAGAACCTGAAACCGTGTGCCTACAAGGTGTCAGAGTCCCTTCGGGGATGATGGCGTGCCTTTTGCTTAATGAGTCTGCGAGTTAGTATGTGTGGCAAGCTTAAGTTCTTAGGGGACGGAGGCGAAGCGAAAGCGAGTCCGAACAGGGCGACATTAGTTGCACGTGCTAGACCCGAAGCGGAGGTGATCTACCCTTGGCCAGGTTGAAGCGCAGGTGATACTGCGTGAAGGACCGAACAGGTGAATGTTGAAAAATTCTCTGATGAGCTGAGGGTAGGAGTGAAAGGCTAATCAAACCCCGTGATAGCTGGTTCTCCTCGAAATGCATTGAGGTGCAGCGTCGCGTGTTTATGAATGGGGGTAGAGCACTGAAAGGGCTAGGGGGCATACCCGTCTACCAACCCCTATCAAACTCCGAATACCATTCAACAGAGCGCGGCAGTGAGACGGCGGGGGATAAGCTTCGTCGTCAAAAGGGAAACAACCCTGATCAGCAGCTAAGGTGCCTAAATACACGCTAAGTGGAAAGGATGTGGAATTTCACAGACAGTGAGGATGTTGGCTTAGAAGCAGCCACCATTTAAAAAGTGCGTAATAGCTTACTCATCGAGAGATTCTGCGCCGAAAATGATTGGCGATAAGCGTTATACCGAAGCTCTGGGCTTCAGTCCCTGGGGACTGGAGCGGTAGAGGAGCATTCTTGACTGCGTCGAAGCGCGATGGCGACTGACCGTGGAGCGTCAAGAAGAGAGGATGCAGACATGAGTAACGATAAGACGGGTGAAATCCCCGTCCGCCGTAAACCCAAGGTTTCCCGGGCTACGATTTTCGTCCCGGGGTTAGTCAGGACCTAAGGCGAGGCCGATAGGCGTAGCCGATGGACAGCAGGTTAATATTCCTGCACTTCCGACCCTTAACCCGGATTGACGCATGGCTGGAGGTAACTAAGTGATTGAATTCCGAGGTGAGGCTACGGCCGATCCGTATTACCAAAGGCGGTGCCGAGAAAAGATCCGGTGTATGCTAAGGAACCTGTACCGCAAACCGACACAGGTGGGTGGGTAGAATATACCAAGGCGTAAGAGTGAACCCTGGTTAAGGAACTCGGCAAATTGGCCCCGTAACTTCGGGAGAAGGGGTGCCTGGATTCATCCAGGCCGCAGTGAAATGGCCCAACCGACTGTTTAGCAAAAACACAGCATTCTGCCAAGTCGTAAGACCAAGTATAGGATGTGACACGTGACCAATGCGGAAAGATTAAGGTAAGATGTTAGCAGCAATGCGAAGCTTTGAGCCCAAGTCCCCGTGAATGTCGGCCGTAACTATAACGGTCCTAAGGTAGCGAAATTCCTTGTCGGGTAAGTTCCGACCTGCACGAATCGTGAAACGAGTTGGGCGCTGTCTCAACCAGGTGCTCAGTGAAATTGTAATGGCGGTGAAGATGCCGCCTACCCGCAGAAGGACGGAAAGACCCTATAGACCTTAACTGTAAGCTGTCATTGGTTTTTCGATTTTCATGCTCAGCATAAGTGGGAGACTTTGATGCCGTTCTTTAGGGAACGGCGGAGTCGCCAGTGAGATACCACCCTTGGGTGTTGGAAGATCTAACCTCGACCCGTGAATCCGGGCGAGGGACATTGTCAGCCGGTCAGTTTTACTGGGGCGGTATCCTCCCAAAGAGTAACGGAGGAGCGCGAAGGTGGGCTCAGCACGGTCGGTAACCGTGTGTCGAGTGCATAGGCATAAGCCCGCCTAACTGTGAGACCCACAAGTCGAGCAGATACGAAAGTAGGCCTAAGTGATCCGGCGGTTGAATGTGGAATTGCCGTCGCTCAACGGATAAAAGGTACCTTAGGGATAACAGGCTGATTTCATCCAAGAGTTCATATCGACGATGAAGTTTGGCACCTCGATGTCGGCTCGTCGCATCCTGGGGCTGGAGAAGGTCCCAAGGGTCCGGCTGTTCGCCGGTTAAAGCGGCACGCGAGCTGGGTTCAGAACGTCGCGAGACAGTTCGGTCCTCTATCCTCTGTGGGCGCAGGAAAATTGAGGGGTTCGGTTCCTAGTACGAGAGGACCGGAATCGACATACCTCTGGTGCACCGGTTGTCCTGTCAAGGGCATGGCCGGGTAGCTAAGTATGGAATAGATAAGCGCTGAAAGCATCTAAGCGCCAAGCTACTCCCAAGATGAATTTTCCCTTAAGGATCGTCGAAGACTACGACGTTGATAGGCTTCAGGTGTAAGTGCGGTAACGTATTCAGCCGAGAAGTACTAATCATCCGTTTGGCTTGATTCCTATTTTTGAATTAGTGAAAGCAAGTGACCGTGAATGGATTGGAGTTGTCAGGTTTTAAGATTGGAA
The DNA here is from genome assembly GCA_963841745.1 of uncultured Verrucomicrobiae bacterium. GTDB lineage: Bacteria > Verrucomicrobiota > Verrucomicrobiia > Verrucomicrobiales > Akkermansiaceae > Luteolibacter. Next base: position 687,768 of record CAWJDV010000003.1, read on the forward strand.
ATCTCCGTGTGGATGTCAGGGAGCGGGCGGCCGAAAGGCAGCAAAGCCCGCTTGTCCGTCAAAATACATAGCTCAGATCCCCAGAGTCCTAGTTCCAGAAGCGGCAAAAAATAGCTGCCCCTGAAATTACCCTCTGGTGACCAGAGCGCGGTGGAACCACCCGGTCCCATTCCGAACCCGGAAGTGAAACGCCGCAGCGCCAATGGTAGTGAGACGATAGGTCTTGTGAGAGTAGGTCGTCGCCAGGTATATGCCCGGCTCCAAGCATGCAAGTGCTCGGAGCCGGGCTCTTTTTTTGTTGGGATAGTGGCTGCCGGTGTGTCCGGTCTTGGGAACCGGGAGAATTGTTTCCTAAGTAGCAAGCAGGCAGGCTATGTGGAAAAGCAAGGCGAATAGGATCAGCTGGATGCCGCCAAGAGCAAGTAAACGATTGAATGCAGGGCCTGGTGTGGTCGTAATGACCCCCCAAATGATTCGCAACCCGATCAAAAAGACCGGTGCGCCTGCGATCGCTAAAGTTGGAAGTCCGAAAGCAATCCAGCCTAATCCTGCAAAAACGGCGATTTTCACCTCCAACCAGATTAGGACTACGGCGAATCTGGGGCCGAACCTGACAGCAAGGGTAATTTTTCCAGTCGTGGCGTCTTCTTCGCGATCACGCATGTTGTTGATAGAAATAAGGATCGAGGAAAGCAATCCGATCTGCAGGCCCAACAGAAAGCTTTCTTTAAGCCATTCCCCGGTCTGTATGAAGACCGTTCCAATTACTGCAATAAAACCAAAGAAGATGATCACAAACAGCTCACCCATGCCGCGATATGCGAGCGGAACCGGCCCGCCGGTGTAGCCATAAGTGAGAAACATTGATGGGATCCCAATGAATAGGATGGGCCAACCTCTTGCTTTAAAAAGCACCACTCCGCAAAGTGCTGCAATCCCGAGAAAAGCGCAGGCCAGTCCCATCACGGTTTGGGGCGTCATCATGCCCGAGGCCGTGACGCGCGTCGGACCGAGTCTACGTTCGGTATCAGCTCCTTTGCGGGCATCAATGGCGTCATTGAAGAAATTCGTCGCGATCTGAATCGCGACGGCGCCGACCAGCGTGCAAGCAGCAAGAACCAGGTCAAATCGACCTGTCAGTTTCAGCGCAAGCACGCACCCTGACCACACCGGGACAATGGCAGCAGGCAAGGTTTTAGGTCGAGCTGCTAAAAGACAAGGTTTCAAAGCGGAAGCAATCACAGGGCGAGTAAATCTTGAAGTCGTATTCGAATCGACATCAATCAAAGAGGAATATCACCTGCATTTTAGGGAAAATCATGATATTTTCATCTGCATTATTCGGGTTAGTCCTGTCTTATCAATGACTCACTGGGAAGTTCCGAAAAGGTACGTTGACCAATCTGCGTGTGGATAAGAGAATACCTTGAATCTCATTCAGTCCTTGTCTTTGAAAATTGTCCGGTCAAATCGAACATGGCGCGTCGTGGAGTCACTCTCTGGAAAGAGTTACTGCCTCGAAAGGCTGGCTCTGTCTAAAGGCTACCGGGTCGCCGACGTCTGCAGCGCTCTGGGATGTAGCAGTCGGTATCTCCACATACTATTCACCAGGGACATCGGGTTATCGCCAAAGCATTGGATGAAACTTGAGCGGATGGTCGTAGCCAGGCGGAAACTTGAGGGTGGCAAGTCGCCTGTAGACGTTGCAAAAGACCTCGGATTTATGTCAATTCATACGTTCAATCGCCAGTTCGATCGTTTTTACCACACCACTCCCGATTTGTTCCAGCGTGGTCGGAAAACTTTTGATCAACTTGACGGGAAAAACCCATGCGGGAGTTGAGGTGGTCGATTGGAATAAGTGATTTATTTGTTGAGACTTAGAAAACCCTCTGCATCGAGGAAACTTCCTGTCGGAAGTGCGAGACCCTCCTTGGAAGCGGCCGGTCCGTATGCCCGGAGAGCTCCGTTTTCCGATGGATGAAGGTACCAACCTGGAAGCAGTTTCCCCCATGTGCCAAGTTTATGACCCAACTGCTCCTCACCGTCAGACGACGGCTTCCGCGGATTGGGCATGGACATGGCAATCACGATTCCATCAACGGCAAGGCATGGGCAATGCAATAAACCCGCCCGGAAAATCGGATTCAGTGCGCTCCGACCAAAATCGTAGAATACGAGTTCGGCCGATAGCTGAGTATGCCCGAATTCACGGCGCAACTCGTCCCCACCAACCCATGCCGCGGATTGCTCCCCATCCACTGTATCAAGCGCTTCCCACTCTGCTCCAAAGAGCTCGGGAAAAGTCAGCAACACACTTGGCAGGCCTGATAGGCAGGGATCGTCATGCAACACGCGAAATGTCTGACGCCGTTGCAGCCCGCTGACTTGACCAATTTGGTGCCCATTCACCCATATTCTGTAACGGGTTGATTCGTCATTCGCTTTGAATTTTCGGACGAGCTCAGTTTTGCCCTTGGGAATCCTGGTTCCCCAGGCGGATGTTTCGAAGCGCTTGCTCAGTGCTTCGGCGGACGCTAATAACAATCCCTGCCGGACAGTTTCCAAATCCGCATCTTCGGGACGAACTTCTCTCCCGAAGGCCACCATCATTCCAGAGGGACGCCGATAGGGCCATTTCCGAAAAAAGCACCCACGTTCAAAGGAGAAAATGGAGCCCCAAGAACCATCGCACCACATCGGAATCAGCGGGTGACCGGCCTTTTTTGCGATCAACTCGAATCCGCGCCTAAGTTCATTGAGAGTTCCGGTGCGCGTGAGCTGGCCCTCGGGAAACAAGCACACCAGATCGCCCCTTTTCAAGGCGTCAATCGTGATGCGAATGGCCTCGCGCGGCTGGTCGCGGCGGATCGTTACCGTATCGAAAATGCTTACAAACAGTCGGATTGAGCGTTTGGCCATGAACGCCTCGTCCATCACGAAGCGGACGGGTCGCGGACAGGCCGCCGAGATGAACAACCCATCCGCAAAGGTTACATGGTTCGGCAGCAGCAAGGCCCCCCCTTTGCCCGGAATCCGCTCCGGATTGACCACCTGGATCCGGTAGATCGACCGGATCACCGCACCGCCGACCAGGCGTATGAAATCGCCGGGTAGCAGCCGCAACAGGGACAATGTCACCATGCCACAGATGATTGCGATCAACCCGATTTCGAGCCGGAAATCAACCGAGGCGGAAATCCCGAAAATTTTCCCTGCGGCTTCAAAAATTCCAATGAACAGCACGGCGATGATGGCTGCGATGCAATCCTGCAGGTTGACGGCCGATTGCAATTTTCCTCGTTTTGCCGCCGGATAGCGGTCCTGCATCCAAGCGGTCAACGGGGCAAGGAAGACTGCGCCGGAAAATGCGAGTAACCCGAGCAAAATCAAAAACGACGGGCCGCCAGGCGGGATAAATGCCAATCCTGTCGCCGCAAGTGTCATGACAATTCCAGCCGCCGGCACCCAACCAAGCTCGATTCGCTTTCTTAGGAGGAAAGCAGCGAAGCCAAATCCAGCCGCCATTCCCAACGATGCGGCCGCCATGAATACCGAAGACATCGTCCCGAAGCCTTCACCTCCGCCGGTCATCTCCTTGGCGATTTTTACTGCCCATAAATTGATAAAAGCAGCCAAACCCCAAAAAAACGCCACCCCGAATGATGCTCTTCGCAATGGAATGTCCCGCCATAATTCTGCCACATTGATAAAATGACTCACCGCCATTCTCGCCGAGAACTTCGGCCCTCCCTGCGCCGGCACCCGTGGAATCGCGCAGGCGATTGCAAGGCCTGCCACCGAGCACACAGCTAGAATCACCAAGGGGCCGAGGGCCGCTTGCCAGGCGATGGCCACCCCGCCGCCATGGCCGGTGAAACGTCGGTCAAACAGCCAGCCTGCAAAAATCTGCCCGGCAAGAATCGCCAACATCGCCGTCATTTGCTGCATGCCCGAGGCAAATCCAAGATGGTTCGAGCCCACCAATTCCTTGTTGATCCCGATCTTCGCTGGACTGAAAAAAGCCCCCTGCGCCGCCAGCGCGAAAAATCCACACAGCGCCAGCGGCATGTTTTGGATCACCACCGCCCAACAAATGGCCCCCAGTATCACCGCTTGCACGACCGAGGTCGCCAAAATCACGTTGCGTTTGGAAAACCGGTCGCTCACCCATCCGGTTAGTGGCGCGAATAGAACCATCGGCAGGGCCATCATCAGTCCGGCAGCGGAAGGCACGTCCACCACCACTCCCATCCCTACCGGAATCGTTATGGAAAATGCTACCGCCACCCCCAGCGGGATCAGCGTGAACTGGGCCATCTTGTCGGTGAAGGCGTTTTGAGTCTGCTGAATGATCATACACCAAAAGCCCAACCAGCGTCGCCCTGTTGGCTCAGTTTCAAGCGATTGGTGACTCATTCCTGTTCGACGCTATCTTTCCGGTTGCCGCTTCGCAAGACAGACGAAAGCGGGAAAACTGAGACTCAAGGGACCCAATTCACTCCTGATTGCCAGAAAATCCAAGGCCTCCATCCGTCGTTTGATCCATCTTGGACTGGGCCGCAAAAGATTCATGCCGAAATTCTTGACAGTTACCCAAAAAATCGGCTTCTTTCCGCCCCGCGCAAGCCGCAAGGCACCCGTAGCTCAATTGGATAGAGCGTCTGACTACGAATCAGAAGGTTAGGGGTTCGAGTCCCTTCGGGTGTATGCTCATTATCAATGAGATCCGCCGGTCGCCCATTAGGCTTTTGGGGGAAAGTTTCTGACTTGGATATTTTTTATTTTCTCGTGGCAAGCAAAGGGGAGCTTGAGCTGAACACCATCGGAAAAGATTTGGGCGGCATGGACGCGATCAAGCAAGAGTTGCATCAGGTCCCCCCTCCCTTACGGCCCGCTGGAGGGTGGACCAATGGTGGATGTCGCCACCGATGTACTTGTGAAGTCGCTGGCCGAGCACCTGCAGGTGAATGAAAGCCGATCGCAATTCCGCCATCCATCCCCCGCTATCCAGCGCCCCGTTCGATGGTGCCGTGTGATCTCGCCCAATTTACGGGTGAGCATTATGGGCTTAAATGCGACTGGCTGACTTGCTCCAGGTATGCGGCCATCTTGCTCCGGATGCGTTCTTCGTTGCGCAGGAATTCCGCCACTCTCGCCGGAGTGAGCTCGGAGGCATGCCTGAGCGCGTGCGGCAGATCCGCGTCCCGGGAAACTCCCACCACTTTCTCGCGGTTCAGCAGGGGAATCAGTGGTACATCGGCAAAAAACGTGAAGATCATGCAATGCAACCGGTTGGTGACCACCATCGCGCATGACTTGAACTCGGCGACGACCTCCTGCCACGTCATTGGCGCAAAAAACTCGATCCCCAGCGCTTTGCTCAACTGTTGCAGATCCCGGAAATCCTCTCGCTCGCAAGTTGTCAGCAGCCGGACTCTATAACCTCCAGCGAGCAAATTCCGGATCACGGGCAGCAAATCCGCCGCGCGCGAACCATCGCCTTCGGTAACGGCGATCATCACGGGATTCTGCTCCTGTCGGGGCGCGGCGGGCAGGTCCACCGCTAGATCCGCCAGCGAAAAAACGCAGTCCGCGCCGTTGATGACGCCGGGGGCGAACTGTTTCACGATTTCGCCGGAATGGCTGTCGCGCACGATCAATTTCCCTGACAAGCGCGAAAAGCAGGACGCCAGCCGTTCGGTCGAGTAGGACTGCAGAAGCCGCTTCTTCACCGAAAACGGGAAAATCGAGATGTTCCGATTGCTCCGCGACATCGCGCACAGGACCGACAGCATGGTGATTCCATTTGAAAACCCGCTCCACTGCTCGCCGCCCGCGAAAAAAACCGCCTCGTAATCCGCCGCGGCGGAAACCGGAAAATCGGTCGCAAATTGATCGCTGAAGCGGTCGATCAATTGCCCGCTCAGCCACCGCTCCAGACCGATCCGCTTGAAAATACTCAGCACCCTGGGAATCCGCCTGAACGGCGTTTTGCCCCTTATAAACAAACGTCGCCTGCCTGCGAAATGCCTCCAGCCGGGCCTCGTCCACTTCATGCTGGCCGTGGGAAGCGACATGGATTTCCCGCGCCCGGATAGCGCTTTCCCAGCTCGACGAGCATGGCGTGCAAGATCGCGAAATCCCCGAGATTCCCCTTCAGGTTCGCAAACAGAATCAATACCGGCCGGGATGTCATCGAACGGCTATGCTTCACGCCATCCCAATCGCTTCAAGGTGATTTCCGCCAAGGCGGCGGTGGAAAACCCGGCTCGGGAGGGTTGCGTGCGTTTTGAAAAACCATCGATCGCCCTCATTGGCAGCCGCGAAATCAGGCCGAGCGATTCGAGATTCGCCAGATAACCCGGCATGAAACTGCTGGCGGGAAATGACGTGTGCTCGCGGTTGGATCACCACCACGGGCTTCTCGGTCGCGACCGCTTCCGTCACCATGGAAATGCTGTCCTGCGTCACCCAGATCACTTCCGCCGCGCCCAGGTAGGCGGCAAGTTTCTTTTCCGGCTCGTGGCACCACCAGACGGCATCCGCCACGATTTCCGGCGGCAGAAGATCCGCGCAGCTTGGATTCCACGTCTTTGCCCGTCCGGCGGGAAGTCGTCACCAGCCAGCGGATTCCCTCACGCTTGGCCAGCGGGTCATGCCTTCCGCGAGGTCTTCCCAGTCAGCGTCCTGGAAATCATGGCTGCGCGACTTGCCGCCGATGAGCATCGCCCAAAGCCGACCCGTCGGTCGGTCTGTCCAATCCGCTGCGGCCTGATTGACGATTTCCGGGGTGATTTTTGTGGGAATCACGTCCATCCGGAGGTCGTTGGCCGCCGTTTCCAGCGAGGACGGCGTGAAAACCGTATGAAACCAATCCGGCGGATATGGCTTCCGCTCGCCGAGGAAAATGAACGGCACGCCGAATTTCACCGCCAGCGTCCGCGCGGCGAATACGCTGCGTCCGCCGCTGGAAAGGATCAGGTCCGGCGGGGGTTCGCCCGCTTTCGCCCGCTCCAGACCGAGCGGACCATCCAACATCCAGTCCGGCAACGGGCGGCCGCTTTTTCCCATCCAGAACAAGCGGATCAAATGGCGGACGAAGCCGCTGATCTTGGGCCGGCATTCGAACTGGCGGATTTCCACCGGCCACTTTTCCGCCAGCGCGGCGGCCAGGCCGATGGATTGACTGACATGGCCGGGGCTGCCCTCGCTGATGATCCACAGGATGCGTTTGCCGTTCATGCCGGTGAGGAAAAACTACTCCCGCCAGAACTCCTTGACCCAAGGGGAGGGGAAAAGGAAGCGGCCGATGTAGCGCCGCCAGCGTTTTTCGGTTGTGGCGCTTGTTCCACACCCACTTGATGTATTCCAGCCGCGGCAGGTGCGGCGTGCCTTCCGACCATTGGCCGAGAATGCCATCCGGCGGTTTCGGATGGCCCGGGAAGGTGACGATTTTCACCCCGCGCGGCAGGACCGGGGGCCGCAGGTAGCGCAGACGGCCAGATTCCCATGCAGTGGAGGCCGAAATGTTTGGTCCACGAGTGTGGCCAGAATTTCACCCCGCTCTTGACCTCGGCGGTCACGTAATTCTGCTCGAACCGGTATTTCCGCGAAATCTCGACCGAGTTCGCCCGCAGGTTTTCCAGCATGTAGGAGTTCTGACCGATCGGGAAACGGAACACGGAAGTCTGCCCGTGTTTGCCGATCCACCGCACCCAGTTGCGGGCGACATACACGTCGGACGGGTCGCCGTAGGTGAAATAGTCGTCGATGTTCGAGGCGATCACCGAGTCGAGATCGATGAAAAGCGCGGTGCCGGTGAGTCCGCCGAGCTCCTTGCCCCAGAGCGCGATTTTCGGCCATTTCCCGGGCACGTCCGGCGGGATTTCGCATCCAGCAGCGGGATGGGCAGGCATTTCACCTCGGGCCGGATGCCGGTGGCGTCGTCGGTGAAGCAGATGAGCGTGAAGTCGCCGGTGATGTTCCGGCGGCACATGGCGTACATGATATTCACGTATTCCGGGCCGTAAACGGTGCCCCACTTCATACAGACAACTTGCTTCAATCGGCGCGGGTCCTTGAGAACGGTTTGGTAAACCTCGAGCGTGGAGGTGAGCATCCGCTCCAGCGCGAATGCCTCTGCCGACGAGGGCGTCGGGCGACGGTTCAGGATTTCCCCGGTCCGGTCAATGGCGCAGTTCAAGTCGCCAACCGGCACGAGGCCTTGCGGGAAAAATCGCCCGCAGTTGCTCGGCCACGCCGCCGTGGTCATAGGCGATGACCGGTTTTCCGAGCGCCAGCGCCTCCAGCGACACCCGGCCGAACGCCTCGGGATCGTGGGAAAGCGAATACACGATCTCGGAAACCGCCATGATTTCCCGCAGGTCGGTGCGGTGGCCGAGGAACGACACGTGATCCGTGACGCCGAGCGAGGCGGCGAGTTGCTTGAGTTCGTCGAGAAAGGCGAGTTTTTTGGGATGCGGCTCGCCGACGATCAAGCCGTGGACCGGCGTCCCGGATTCGATCAATTTGGCGATGAGCCGGATGAAATCCTCCTGGCCCTTCCACCGCGTGAGCCGGCCGGGCATGAGCAGCGGGATCCGTCCCTCTGGCACCGGATGCGCGGCCAGCCACTCGGCGGAGGGCGAAAATCCGACCGGATACTCCGCCAAATCGACTCCGCGGTGGATCACCCGGATCTTGGCGGCGTCCGTTTCCGGGTAGTTTTTCAGAATGTAATCCCGCACGCTTTCGGAAACGGCGATGACCCGCTCGCCCCGCGTCATCACGGCGGAATAGCCGTTCACGGAGTAAAATCCATGCACCGTCGTCACCAACCGAGGCCGGCTCGCGCGGGGCAGGCTTTTCCACGCCAGCCATGCCAGCCACGCCGGAAGCCGCGAACGCAGGTGGATGATGTCCGGTTTTTCCGTGATGAAGAGCCGCCGCAATTTCGGGATCTGCCCGAGCGAGGCGAGCGCTTTGCGGTGGACCGGCATCGTGAAATGCCGCGAGCCGGCTTTTTCCAAATCCGCCACCATCCGGCCGCCGTTGGAAATGACGATGGATTCGTCACCCCGCCCGACGAGAAATCCGGCGATTTCCAGTGTGCCACGCTCGACGCCGCCGCCGTTGAGTTCGGGTAGGATTTGGATCACTTTCATGGCAGGGAAACCAGTGGAATGGATTCTTTCTTAGCGGCTTTCAGCAGCGCCTTCGGAGCACCACAAGTCAGGATGTAGTCGATGGGAAGCCCGGCGGCGAGATCGATCGTTTCGATGGATTTTCGCAAAAGATCGCGGTCCTGGGTGATGGGAACGATGTGGACGATTTCCGCCCCGACGAGCCACGCGGGTTTTTCCTGCCCCGGAGCCAGCACGATTTCGTAAATCACATCCGGGTGCGTCCATTCGTCCGGGATCTGCCACCCAGCCGGAGCACCCGCCAGCCAAAGCAGTGCCCGGTGTGGCTTGCCCTCGCCCATCGAATCCGAGCCAAGCCATTGGCTGATCGAAACTTTCTTGCTGACGTAAACCTTCCACCGCTCCTGGAACCAAAACACGTCGACCGGGCTCTCCTTCAGCGCGTTCTCGATGGCCAGCATGCAATCCGCCGTTTTGAACGGGCGGTTCACCCGGTGGTAGCGGATCGCCCATTTCCCCGGAGCCACCGTGCGCACCGACATCGAGAGAATTTCGCTCTTGCTGCGCCGCGCCATCAAACTGGGCAGCGGGCTGGCGCGCGTCAGTCGGCCGAAGTATCTCACGACTTCGCCCTGATGACCAACCCGTTGATCCGCAAGGATTCCCAGAATCCCACCCTCACGCAGGAACCCGGTCACGTGGTGAAAACTGTCCCGCTTGGAGAATAGCCGGGTGCCTTCGTGTTCCCGGTGGGCGAGCACCCGGGCGTCGAGAATCGGGTTGTTCAGTGGGCGGTAAAATGCGCCCATTTTGTGGCCGGGAGGGAATTTCAAATTGATGCGGCTGAGCAGCTCCCAGTTCCCCATGTGCGACGGCATCAGCGCAAGACCGGGGCTGCAGGTCAGCGCGGATTCCAGAAGTTCTTGATTTTCAACGGTGACGATCCGGTCAATTTCCTCAAGCGACAGGTGTGTCGAGTGCATGGCGGATAATAAATTGCCCGCCGTCCGGCGAAAGGTCTCTCGGGCCATCAACCGCAAGGTCGGCAGATCATGCTCGCCGTAGAACGCGATGCGCAGATTTCTCAAAATCACCCGCTGCCGGAATGGCATGAAATGCCAGGCAATCCCACCCAGTGCCTCGCCGAAGCTGAAAACCAGCGGCCCGGGGAACAAACCCACGAGTTTTTCGACGCCAGTCTGGGCCAACCACTCGATCCGCCACTTCCAGAGCTTGGGATGATTTTCTGAAGACTGACGGGCCACTCTTGGTGGTGTAACGACTCAGGCAGATCCATGCAAGATGAAGGAATGCTTGTCGGGAAAAGAAAATTTATCTCAGCGGGCATTCTACTCTCGCGGACTTTCATAGGGTCGAGCTGCCGGACGATTTCCCGGAGCGGCAGATGAGTCATGCGAAGTAGGCCGTGCCCGCTGAAACGCGTGACGAGCCAGCAGCGTCGCATTCCGGCGGAGCGCAGCTGGCTGACGGAGGTCACAAGGGTTTCTGGCTTCAAGACAGCGGGCAATTTGTTTGGCATTTCCGCCCGTGACCCGTCGTTGGGAGTCGAAACGCCAAGTATCATGATGATGCCCTTGATGTTTGGTTGGGCGGCTGCCAAGGGGTCGGCGCTAAATCCGGAATTCGGATTGATGCGTGTGGCTGGATTCCCTAGACCCGCTTCGGATGAAGATTCTGATCGTAGAGGACGACGCGAAAACCGCCCGCGCGATCCGCAGCGGCTTGGAGGCGGAGGGCTACGCCGCCTCGGTCGCCAAGACCGGCGACGAAGGCTTGGCGCGTCTGTCTTCCGAAGCCTTCGATCTGGTGCTGCTCGATTGGATGCTGCCCGGGCGCGACGGGATCGAGATCCTGAAATCGCTCCGCCAGCACGGCCCCAAGCCGCCGGTGCTGCTGCTGACGGCGCGGGATGCCGTGGAGGATCGGGTGCTCGGCCTCGATAGCGGCGCGGATGACTATCTGGTCAAGCCGTTCGCCTTTGCGGAACTGCTCGCAAGACTGCGCGCCCTGCTGCGCCGCTCTGGACAGGAGGAGGCCATGCGGAAACAAGTCGGCGATCTGACGATCGACCTCCGCACCCGCCAGGCGTGGCGTGGCCCGGATGAAATCGCCCTCACGCCAAGGGAGTTCGAGCTGCTCGTCTATCTGATGCGTTACGAGGGCCAGGTCGTCACCCGTGCGATGCTCGCGCGCGAGGTTTGGCGCGAGACGAACCGCTCGACGCCGCTCGACAACGTCATCGATGTCCACCTCGCCCGACTGCGCAAGAAGGTGGACGAGGGCCACGCGAATCGCCTGATCCACACCATCCGCGGAGTGGGTTTTCTCATTTCCGGGAAACGGGAAATCAGAGCCCAATGAGCGGTCCTCGACGATCCAACGCGGAGTGGTGTCGCGGGAAGCTGGTGGCAGCGCCGGTCGCTGCGGCTGCGGCTTGCGGTTTCGTTCACGCTCGTCGCCAGCGCGATCCTGCTGGCACTGTTGCCTGCGGTTTACAGCCTGATCCGGCGGCAGATGAGTGCCGACATGGACCGCCAACTGCGCATCGACTGGGCCTTGATCGAGGCTCACCTGGAGGACGACGGCCGCGGCGGCATCCAATGGCGCAAGAGCAGCCCTGCCACCCCCGAGAGTCCGGGATACGCGGAGAGTTGGTTCGATGTCTGGCACGGAAACGAAAGGCTGTTGAAACACTGGCCGGCCCATGGCGCTGAGGCGCTGGAGCCACCCAACCCCGCGATGGCGACAGCCCCCGATTTTTACACGATTCTGCTGGATGGTGACCGCCCGGCACGCACGTTTCAGAAACCGGCGACCCTCAGCGGTCGCACCGTGACTTTGCGGGTTTTCCGTGACGAGTCGGGCCATCGTTCCACTCTTCGCCGCATCCTTGCCGGCCTTGCCCTTGGTATGCCGTTCGCCGTTATCTTCGCCGCGTTCGCCGCTTATTTGATGGCCGGGCGCGCTCTCCGACCGGTCGGCGACATGGCGGCGGAGGCCCGCCAGATCACCTCCGAGTCGTTAGGCAAACGCCTGCCGAATCCGAATCCCCACGACGAACTCGGCCAGCTCGCGACGGTTTTCAACGAAACCATCCAGCGCCTCGAAGGCTCGTTCGATTCGCTCAAGCGCTTCACCGCCGACGCTTCGCACGAACTCCGTACGCCTCTAACCGCCCTGCGCGCCGTCGGTGAAATCGCGCTGCGGGAGGACCGCGAACCCGAGGCGCTGCGCGAAACGATCGGCAGCATGTTGGAGGAGGCGCAGCGTTTGAACGATTTGACCGACACGTTGTTGATGCTTGCCCGCGTCGAAAGCGGACGACTACCCGCGCGCCCGGAGACGCTCGCGATCGACGCGTTGGCACGCGAGGTTTGCGACAGCCTGGAGGTGCTGGCCACCGAGAAGCGGCAGCGCATCGAGTTCACAAGCGAGCCTGGATTGATCGTCAGCGCCGACCGGGTCTTGTTGCGCCAGGCGGTGATGAATATTCTGCACAACGCCATTTGTTATAGCCCGCCGGATTCGACGGTGCGCGTGGTTTGTCTCGCAGTTGGAAGTGAGGCCGTCATCGAAATCGCCGACGAAGGCCCGGGCATCGCTGCCGAGCATCGCGAGAAGGTGTTCGAGCGCTTTTACCGCATCGACAAGGCGCGCTCGAGGGCCGAGGGCGGCGCGGGACTCGGCCTGGCACTTGCAAAACTTTTCATCGGGCAATCCGGCGGCACCATCGAGTTGGAATCGGATTGTGGCAGCATCTTCCGCATCCGGGTTCCGCTAGCTTCGCTTGATCGATTGTAAATTCTCCATCCCCATTACGATGCCCGCACCTTTTCTTCGCAAACTAGCAGCAGTCGTATTGTTCGCCACAACCTCATCTGGCGAAACACGACTTCTTATCCAATCGGCACCGGCGCTGGACGCCTATCGCATCCAGTGGGCGGCGGGCGACCAGCTTCTTGTCAGCAAAAGCCGGCGTGGAGAAATCCGGGTTTGGAAAGCGGATTCGGGAACCTTGCTACAGACACTTCCACCGGTTGATCCCATGGGTGCGGCGATCGCCGTTTCCCCCGATGGCTCCCTGATCGCAGGTATCCGAAATGGCCGTGCGGTCGTCATGAAACGACTGACCGGCGCGACTGTTTGGGAGGACGGTGACGCCGAGACGCGCTCCATTGCCCGGCTTGAACCTCCGTTTCTCACCATCGCTTCAGTTGGACTCGTGAAGCGTGTTGATTTCACCAGGCAAGTCATCACGCACCGATGGAATGTGGAGGGGGACCGGGGCGTAAGTGGAATCGATCTGATGAACGATGGCGCCACAGCGGTCTTCCTGAGTGATCGAGCCGCCGTGGCGCTGGACAAGGATTTCAAAGAGGTTGGGCGAATCAAATCCGATAAACCTGCTCCATATTATTTCGGGGTCGCTGCGGGCGACTCGCTGGCCCTCGCAACCTCTGGCGGGGTCTTTGTGGCATCGATCCAAGGAAATGAAAATCAATGGAGACATGCCACCCAATCACCCGCCGCGTTCGGGGTGGGGTTGTCACCCGATGGGCTTGCGCTCGCTGTCGGCAACACCAATGGAACGGTCACTATTCGATCCACTGCGGATTTGAAGGAGCTTTGGCAGACACTACCGATTCAAGGCATCAACGACCTGGCTTGGAGCTCGGATCAATCCAAGTTGGCCTTCGCCACGAGTCCCGCTGGCATGGTGGTGCTGGATGCGAAGTCTGGCGAGAAACTCCAATCGTTCGGGGCGGAACAAGGCATCGATCCCATGGAAGTGGCTGACAGGGTTCTATTTGACGGGCGGGCACAGTGGCTCGGAATCGTTCGGGAAGATGATAGATTTGTCCATGTATCGCTGTCAGATGGCGACGTGCGCTTTTTCAACACAAAGCAAGCGGTTCAACCCGCAACTCGTCCTCAGTCAGAGTCGGCTCAGGACCTGATTTTGCCCCAGAGCCCCCGCTTCCGTCTCCAGAACGACGGGCGGCTCATTGAGAAGTTGGTTCCCCCTTCCGCTGATGTCTTCGATTCGGGAACCTGCGGAACCGATGGAATCTATTTTCGCAATCGTGAACATGTCTTCATTCAGAGGACGGATGGAGGCAGGACCGGGAAAGAAGGAATGTTTCCTCTCGGAATCGGATTGCGCTGCATTTTCTCAGCGGACGGCCGCCACGGCCTTCATGATGCTGCCGCAGACAAGCCGGAGTATGTCGTTAGGAAAGCCCCGACATGGGAAGTCGCGGGCGTCATTCCCAAACGACCGGGTGACGACACTTTGACCGCCGTGTGGGTCGATCCGGATCAGCAATGGCTGACGTGGATGGGCTTCACCGGCATGTGGCGTTATGATTTCAAAACGCAGCAGCGGACAGAGCTGGTTCCAAGTCTCGGTTCCAGAAATGACATGTTGCCGGTAACCCATGCATCCGCGCCGGATTGGTTTCTCACCTATTCCACCTTCGCCAACCCGGCACGGTATCGAATCCATGCGGCCCGCGACGGTTCCGTTCTTCATGAGTCCAAGCCATGGCGGGCGTTCGCCGATGAAGTCGATTTGCAGGTCGTGGGTGTGTCCTCAAACAAACGTGGACTCTGGATGTGTGGCAGCGGATCGCGCCCGATTCTGGTGGATCTGGAAACGGGGCAACCGGTGCTGCGTCTGCACATCTTCGACAACTCCAACTACCTGTGGGAAACGCCCGACGCAAAAGTCGCGGGATCTCCTGATGCCAAATCAAGATGCCTTTTTGTTTCGGACGACGGAATGAAGGCCATGAACGACTCGAATCTCCTGAAGTGGGATCCGGAAGGTGTGAAGTCCGTCTTGCGGTCTTACAGCCAATAAGCGCCGATTTCTACGATAGAACCGCTCTGTTCCGAAAGGTGCCTACTCACCGCCTTCCTGAACGAATCTTCAGGATTTCCTCATTGCGTGGGGTAGGCGTGCGCCCAAGATCACCGACCCGGGAGGCACCCGCCTCCCGGCAACATTTTCCCCACGAATGGATTCCATCTCAGGTTCGCTCCTCCGCCGCCCGCTCACCGTCATCGTCGTCGTCCTCGCCATCGCGCTGGGGGCTTTGCTCGCGTTGAAAAAGATGCCGCGCGACGTGTTTCCGCCGTTGGGAATCCCTACCATCTACGTCGCCCAGCCCTACGGCGGCATGGATGCGGCGCAAATGGAGTCCTATCTCACGTATTTCTACGAATACCATTTCCTCTACATCGCGAACATCGAGCACGTCGAATCGAAGACCATCCAGGGCGCTTCGATCATGAAGCTCCAGTTCCATCCGGGCACCGACATGGCGGCGGCGATGGCGGAAACGATCGCCTATGTAAACCGCGCCCGCGCTTTCATGCCGGCCGGCGCGCCGAATCCCTTCGTCACGCGCTTCGATGCCGGCTCGGTGCCGGTCGGTTATCTAACGTTCGCCACGGACAATCCCGAGCGCACCATGGGCCAGATGCAGGACGAGGCGCTCAACAAGGTGCGCCCGATGTTCGCCACGCTGCCCGGGGTTTCCGCTCCGCCGCCCTTCGGTGGCTCGGCGCGAACCATCGTCGTCAATGTGGATCCCGACAAGCTGCGGGCCCGTGGTTTGACGCCGGATGAAGTGGTTACAGCCATCGCCAAGGCCAACGTGATTTCCCCTTCGGGAAACATGAATCTCGGCGACAGCTACCCGATTGTGCCCACCAATGCCATCGTCGGAAAACCCGCCGAACTCGCCGATGTTCCGCTCCGCTCGATGGCCGACGGCGCCGTCTATGTGCGCGATGTGGCAACCGTCGCCGATGGCGCGGATCTGGTGACCTCGTATGCTTTGGTCAACGGCCGCCGCACGGTTTATATCCCGGTGACAAAACGCGCCGAGGCCTCGACGCTGGCCGTGGTTTCGCAAGTCCGGGCAAACATGGACAAGTTCCAGGCTGCTTTGCCGGAGGATATCAAGGTTTCCTACGAGTTCGACCAATCGCCGGTCGTCTGGCATTCCATCGAGGAACTCGCGAAAGAAGCCGGACTCGGCGCGATTCTAACGGGCCTGATGGTGTTGGTATTTCTCCGCGATTTCCGCAGCGCCTTCATCGTCGTCATCAACATTCCGCTTTCCTTGTTAGCCGCCGCTTTCGCGCTGTGGGTTTCCGGACAATCGGTGAACCTGATGACGCTCGGCGGTCTCGCGCTCGCGGTCGGCATCCTGGTGGACGAGGCGACCGTCGCCATCGAGAACATCCACACGCGCCTCGCCGCCGGAGACTCGCCCGCGCGTGCCGCCGCCGATGCGATCCGGGAAACCGCGATGCCGCGCTTGCTCGCCATGCTTTGCATCCTCGCGATGTTCATCCCGGCCTTCTTCATGGAAGGCGCGGCCGGTGCGCTCTTCAAACCACTGGCCCTCGCCGTGGGCTTCGCGATGATCGCCAGCTACCTGCTTTCCTCCACGCTGGTGCCGGTCCTTGCCATTTGGTTCCTGCGCCACGGCGGCATGAACACGCATGCGAGCGAGGAAAGTTTCGGTCCTGCCAAACCCTACCGTGCGCTGCTCAAACCTATCGTTGCAGGCCGCTGGCTGCTCGCTCCGATCTATCTGGCAGCCGCCGTCGGGTTCATCTGGCTGGTCGGTCCGCGCCTCGGTTCGGAAATTTTCCCGCGCACCGATGCCGGGCAGTTTGCCATGCGATTCCGCGCACCCGCCGGAACCAAGGTGGAGAAGACCGAGGAACTCGCCAAAGCCGTGCTCGCCATCGTGGACCGCGAGGCGGGCAAGGAAAACGTCACTCTCAGCATGGGTCTCGTCGGCGTGCACGCGCCGAACTATCCGGTCAACCTGATCCACCTCTGGAACGGCGGACCGGAGGAAGGTTGGCTCGCATTTCAACTCAAGGAAGGCAGCGGCGTCGGCGTCGGCGAGCTTCAGGAAAAACTCCGAGCCGCCTTCGCCAGCGAACTTCCTTCGCTGCGCGTTTCCTTCGAACCGGCCGACATCACCTCGCGCGTCATGTCGTTTGGATCGAACACACCCATCGAGGTCGCCATCGGCGGCTCTGATCTGGCAGTCTCGCGCGGCCATGCCGAAAAAATCCTCACGGAGATGCGCAAGATCCCCGAATTGCGCGACGCCCAGATCGCGCAGGAGCTCGATTTCCCTTCGGTGAAAATCGATGTCGATCGCGAGCGCGCCGGCCAGCTCGGCGTCAACATGCAGGACGTGACCCGCGCGATGGTCGCCGCCACCACCTCCAGCCGATTCACCCAGGCGAATTTCTGGGGCGATCCGACCAAAGGCGTTTCCTACAACGTGCAAGTCCAGATACCACAGTCCGAAACCAAAACCCTCGAGGACCTCGGCAACGTCCCGGTCCCATCGTCGGGCGGCGAGCCCGTGCTGTTGCGCAACATCGCGAAAATCAGCCAAGGCTCCGGCCCCGGGCAGTATGAGCGCTACAACATGGTACGATTTCTATCCATCACCGCGAACTATCACGGCACCGACCTCGGCAGCATCCTCACCCAAGTCCGCAAGGCCATCGCCGATGCCGGTGCGCCGCCGCCGAAAACCACCGTCGATCTGCGCGGCCAGGCACCCACGCTGGCTGCCTTGGAAAGCGGCTTCACCAACGGACTCGGCATCGCCGTGGCCGTGTTGTTTTTCCTGCTGGCCGCGAATTTCCAATCCTGGCGTCTCGCCTTCGCCGTCACTTCCACCATCCCCGCCGTACTCGTCGGTATCATCGCGATGTTATACCTGACTGGAACCACGCTCAACATCCAGTCCGCCATCGGCAGCATCATGGCCGTCGGTGTGGCGGTGGCAAACGCGATTTTGTTAGTCACCTTCGCCGAACGCGAGCGTCTGAAAAACGGCGGCGACGCCCGCGAAGGCGCGATCCGCGGTGCCGCCAGCCGCCTGCGGCCCATCCTGATGACGTCCTTCGCGATGATCGCCGGCATGATGCCGATGGCCCTCAACCTCGGCGGTGGTGCCGCGCAAATGGCCCCGCTCGGCCGCGCGGTCGTCGGCGGACTCGCCATGGCAACTCTCGCCACGCTTTTCATCCTGCCCGCCTTCTTCGCCTTGCTCGCCGGCAAGCGCACCCGCTCCGTCTCGCTCGATCCCGATGATCCGGACAGCGAACTCCACTCACCCGCCATTCATTGATTTCACCATGCGCACACTGCCACTCCTGTTTATGTTAGCCCTGCCCTGCGCGGCGGTCACCGTGCCCGTCGCCTCGCCCACCAAGGGCACCATCCACCGCTGGGTCACTGTGCCCTCGCGCTTGGAAGCTAACCAGCAAACCATCCTCCACGCCAAGGTCGGCGGGCATTTGAAATCCATCGCCGTCGATGTGGGCGACGTGGTCAAAGCCGGCCAGGAAATCGCCATGCTCGAAGTGCCGGAACTCGAGGCGGACCGCGTCAAAGCCGTGGCCGAAGTCGAAGTCGCGACGACCGAACTCAACCGTCTTCAAGCCGCCCGGGCGAAAGCTCCGGGACTCGTTCTGCCGCAATCCATCGACGAGGCGGATGGCCGCCTGCGCATCGCCGAGGCCGGGCTGAAACGTACGGAGGTGTTGTTGGGATATGCCAAAATCGTTGCGCCGTTCGATGGCATGATCACCGCCCGCCACGCCGATCCCGGCGCGTACATCCCCGCCGGCGGGACCACCAGCGAGGGAGCCACGGTGACGGTCTGCGATCTATCCGTGCTGCGCGCCAAGGTGCCGGTTCCGGAAAACGAGGCGGCATTCATCAAGCCCGGCACGCTCGCCCGCGTGCTGCTCTCACCGACATCGCCGCCGATCGAGGCGAAGGTTTCCCGCCACGGCCGCAGCGTCAGTTCTGGCAGTGCGACTCTCACTGTCGAAGTGGACCTGCCGAACGCCGAAGGCAAACTGCTTTCCGGCATCTACGTGAAAACCCAACTCGCCGCCGAGACCCACACCGATGCCTTGCTCATTCCCGCCGCGGCGCTGCTAACTGAAAAGACATCCTCCTCCGTTTTCATCATCAAGGACGGTAAGGCCGTGAAAACCAAAGTCACTCCCGGTTTCAATGATACCAAACAAGTCGAGATCCTCAACGGCCTGACAGGAGGCGAAACTCTCGCCGTCCTCACCGGACTCACCCTGACGGACGGCCAGGAGGTCAGCATCGCCAAGTGAGGCGCAAACCCAAGTTCCACACCGTGCGCACTTTCCTCTTCATCGCCGCCCTGCTTCCCGCCCTCGCGGCCGGACAATCCTCGACCATCGATCTGGCCACCGCGCTGCGTCTCGCCGGCGCGAATCCGATCGATCTCGAATTCGCTCGCAACAACGTGCGCCAGGCCGAGGCGAAATACGCGGAGACCCGCAACAAATTCTTCCCGTGGTTCACCGTCGGTGCCGGTTATCGGCGCCTCGACGGCAACACCCAGGACACTCCCGGAAATATCACCGACGTTTCGAAACAATCCTATCAGGCCGGCCTGGGCGTTGTCGCCGAGCTCCGCATCGGCGAGGCCATCTATCGATCGCTCGCCGCGAAACAACGCGCCGCCGCCGCCGGTCATGCCGTGGAATCCGTCCGCCAGAACCTGCTCGCCGACGTGAGTGCGGCATATTTCGATCTCTTGCGCGCCCAGGCTGTCATGAAAGTCAGCGAGCAGTCCAAAACCCTCGCCGCCGATTACGAAGGCCAGGTCACCTCCGCCGTCGGGACGGGTGTGGCTTTCGAAGCCGATCAATACCGCGCCCAGGCCCAGGCGCTGCGCCACGAAATCGCCTCCCGCAAGGCGCTCGAAGAAATCCAGATCGCCTCCGCCCGCTTGTGCGAAATGCTGCGCCTGCCCAACGGCCTCGATCTCCGTGGCACCGACTCCCAACTCGTCCCGCTCGAATATATCGCGCCTTCCGCCGCGCTCGGCGAGCAGGTCCGCCGCGCGCTCGACAAGCGGCCGGAACTCCGCAGCCGCGAGGCTTTGCTGGAAGCCGCCCGTGCCGAAACCGAGGGCGCCGTCAAAGGCCCGCTCATCCCGGATCTCTCGCTGCGCGCCACCACCGGCGGGCTCGGCGGCGGAAAGAACGGCAACACGGGAAATTTCGACGACAGCTCCGAGTTCATGCTCGGCGTCGGCTGGCGCATCGGCCCGGGCGGACTCTTCGACCATGCCCGCACCGAAAGTGCCCGCGCGGCAGAAGCGTCCGAAGACATTCTACTGGAGAAAGCCCGCCTTCGTATCACCCGTGAAGTGCTGGAAGCGATGGCCCGCGTCCGCTCTGTGGACGCCCGCCTCGTCACCGTCCGCAAGCTGCTGGAGGCCACGGAAAAATCCTATCAACTCTCCCTCGGCCGCGGTGCCACCGGTGTCGGCGGCGTGCTCGAAACGCTGCGCTCCGAGGAGGACCTCAGTTTCGCCCGCCTCGCCTGGTTCGAACTGGTCACGGAATATAACAAAGCGCAAGTCGCCCTGCGCCGCGCGACGGGCGGTTGAATTCATGAATCCCCTCATTCAGCGCATCCTCGCCACCGAAGCCCCCGCCGCCACGATCCTGATCCGGGTCATGACCGGCGGGATTTTCCTCACCGAAGGGATTCAGAAATTCCTCTATCCGGCGGAACTGGCGGCCGGCCGCTTCGCGAAAATCGGGATTCCGATGCCGGAAATCATGGGGCCGTTCGTCGGGGCGGTGGAAGTCGTTTGCGGCACCTTGCTGCTGCTCGGACTCTGCACCCGGCTGGCGGCGATCCCGCTGATTTTTGCGATGTGCGTGGCGATGCTTTCCATCAAGATTCCGATCCTGCTCGGCCACGGGTTCTGGGGATTCTCCCTGCGGGATCTGCCGCGTTACGGATTCTGGGCCATGCTGCACGAGTCGCGGAACGACCTGTGCATGATCTTCGGCGCGGGTTTCCTGCTGATCGTCGGTGCCGGACCCTGGTCGCTTGACCGCCGCTTGTCCCGGAAGTGAGGATTTCTGAATGTGACGAAACGTGACATTTTTGTCACATAAGCGTCCTAGTCGGCCCGAAGAATTGTGACAGTTTCCTCACATCGCGTCCGCCAAGGGATGCGGCATATCCTACAAATCACTCATCATGAGAAACATGTACAAGAAAACCCGAATCGTGGCCTCCGTGACAATGTCGTCACTTTGCCTGGCCGCCGTCACCCGCGCCGAAGAAGCGACCAGCTCACCGGATTTCCTCAAATCCCTGTTCGACGCCGCCGTGCTCTACAAGGATTCCTCGAATCCCTATATCCAAAAACTGGCGTTCACCGGTCGGGCGCAGTTCGACTACGCGCTGATCAACGGCGAGGGCGCGCCTACCAAGTCAGGTGTGATCGACGACGATCTTGATTACGAGGAATTCAACACCCGCCGCCTGCGCGCGGGCTTCAAGGCCACCCTGTTCAAGGATTTCACCGCCCACATCGAGGCGGATTTCGATCCGGACGAGGATCCGCTCTATCAGCGGCTGACGGATGCCTACATCGGCTGGGAGCCTTGCGATGAGTTCGGCATCAAGATCGGCAAGCAGGGGATGGGGTTCACGCTCGACGGGAAAACCTCGTCCAAGGAACTGCTGGCGATCGACCGCAGCAACCTCACCAACAATTTCTGGTTCACCAACGAGTATATCCCGGGCATCACCGTCGGCGGGACCATCAACAACTGGCTCTACAACGCCGGGGTTTTCTCCCAGGGCGAGGAAGACAAAGAGTTCGGTTACTTCAACGCCGGAACTTCGTGGCTCTTGTCCGTGGGCTACGATTTTTCCGAAATGATGGGGGCGAAGGAGGCGACGTTGGCGCTCGACTACGTTTACAACGAGGACACGCCGTCGAGCCCGGCGCTTTTCACCAACCGCTCGTTCGACAACGTGGCTTCGCTCAATTTCCGCTATGAAAAGGATGCGTTCGGCATCCGCAGCGACCTTTCCGCCGGAAATGGATTCGGCAGCCAGCAAAGCACTTGGGGAATGTCCGTGATGCCCTATTATAACTTCACCGACAAGTTCCAGGCCGTCTTCCGCTACACCTTCATCGAGAGTGACGGCGACAACGGCGTGCGCTTCGCCCGCTACGAAAGCGAGCCGATGCGCGGCACCAAGGGCGACCAGTACCAGGAAGCCTACCTCGGCCTGAACTACTACATCTACGGCCAAAAGCTCAAGCTGCAGACCGGCCTTCAATACGTCTCGATGCGTGACGAAGCCAACGACGGCGGTGACTTCGACGGTCTCGCCTGGACCACCGGCTTGCGCATCAGCTGGTAATTTACGTGGGGACCGGACACGTCGTGTGACGAGATCGTCACGCGTCGGGTGTGGTCCCGCCCCGCTCAACCTCTACCCAATTCACAGATGAAAACTACTACCCACTCACTCCTGCTCCTGCTCGGTATGGCCACCGCCACCTTCGCCGAGGAATCCCACATCGACCCGGCGCTACCCACCTACAAGGCGGTCAGCGGCGTTTCCGGAAACCTGAATTCCATCGGCTCGGACACCCTGAACAACCTGATGACCCTCTGGGCGGAAGGCTTTAAAAAGGCGTATCCAAACGTGAACGTGCAGATCGAGGGCAAGGGCTCCTCCACCGCGCCGCCTGCCTTGATCGAAGGCACCGCCCAGCTCGGACCGATGAGCCGCCTGATGAAGGCCGAGGAAATCGACGCGTTTGAGAAAAAATACGGTTACAAACCGACCGAAGTGAAGGTGGCCATCGACGCGCTCGCCGTCTTCGTGCAGAAGGACAACCCGCTCAAGGGTGCGACCATGAAGCAGGTGGATTCGATTTTCTCGAAGACCCGCAAAAAAGGCGGCGACGACATCACCGACTGGGGCCAACTCGGACTCGACGCCTGGAAGGGCCGCGCGATTTCGCTCTTCGGACGGAATTCCGCTTCCGGCACCTATGGGTTTTTCCAAGAGCACGCGCTTTCCAAGGGTGACTTCAAGGCCACGGTGAAAGAGCAGCCCGGTTCGTCCGCCGTCGTGCAAGGCATCGGCGCGGATCCTTACGCGATCGGTTACTCGGGCATCGGCTACAAAACCTCGGGCGTCCGCGCCCTGCCGATCGCCGGCGATGACGGCACCTTTTACGAGGCCAACTACACCAACGCGCTTGACGGAAATTACCCGCTCGCCCGCTTCCTCGTGGTTTACGTGAACAAAAAGCCCGGCCAGCCGCTGGACACGCTCACGCTTGAGTTCCTCAAGTTCGTGCTCGCCAAGGAAGGTCAGACGATCGTCGAAAAGGACGGCTATTATCCGATGCCGGCGGAAGTTGCGGCGGAAGTCGTCGAATCGCTTGCCAAGTGATCCGCATTTAACTTCTGTCTTCCGCGCCTGATCCTGATCCCTCGCTGATGTCAGAACATTTCAAATCCCCGGACCCGAAACGTTTCGACGTTTCGCGGTCCACCTTGTGGTTCGACCACTTCATGGGCGGGGCGATCCGGTTCGGGGGGATCAGCGTGATCATCGCGGTTTTCGGGATTTTTTACTTCATCGGCAAGGAGGTGGTGCCGTTGTTCAAATCGGCGGCCGTGAAACCTGCCGGGCAAGTCGCCACGGCGGCGATGCCGGCGGTGCTCGGCGTCGATGAATGGGGCGAGTTGCCGTTTTTCTACGCTGGCGGCGACCAGGTCGTGTTCGTGAGTGTGGAAAACGGCGAACGCAAGGAACTGCCATTGCCGGGACTCACAGGGCTGAAAATCACGGCCCTCGCCTACGACACGGTCCACCGGCGGGTCGCGCTCGGGCTGGACGACGGCCGGGTGGGTTCATTCCTCGTCACTTACGAGCGGACCTTTGCGGCGGACGGGAAATCGCAGGTCGTGCCGTCGCTCACCGAAGAGCCATGGTTCGTCCTCACCAATGGCGCGGGTCCCGTAACGGCGGTGAGCTACGGAGACTCCGGTGCCGGGCGGGTGATCGTGGCGAAGAGAGGCGAGGGGGTTGGTTCATCGGTATCCGTCCTGCGGCTCACGATGAAAAAAGGTCTCGTGGGCAAGGGGAAACTCACCCTGGCCGAGGAAGTCAACGTCACTTCCATGCTCACGGCCGAAGCGATCCTCGTAAAAGCATCACCCAACGGCGCGATGGTGCTCGTCGGCTGTGTGAACGGCGAGGTGGACTATTTCCTGGCGGACTCGGACGGAGTTTCCAAACGGCAGGTGTTCCAGCCCTTCGACGGCGTGGCTCCGCGGCAACTGGATTTCCTTTTCGGCGGCGTCTCCGTGGTCATCACCGGCGCGGATGGGCAACAGGAGCAATGGAGCCTTTTCCGCCCGGATGAGGCGGGCGAGCGGCTTTTCGGACAAACGCAGGTGTTTCCGAAACTCGGCGAAGGACTCGTGATCTTCGCCGCCAGCCAGCGCAATCGCACCTTCCTCA
This sequence comes from uncultured Verrucomicrobiae bacterium, assembly GCA_963841745.1. Classification (GTDB taxonomy): domain Bacteria; phylum Verrucomicrobiota; class Verrucomicrobiia; order Verrucomicrobiales; family Akkermansiaceae; genus Luteolibacter. The sequence goes on from CAWJDV010000003.1 coordinate 712,344, forward strand.
CCGGCACCGGCCGCGATCTATCGATCCGCCACAGCACCTCCGGCGCGGTCCGCTGGGCGGGCACGCTCGATATCGATCCGGTCATCGCCGTGCTCGACGCCAAGGGCGAGCATTTCATCGCCGCCGCTGCTAACGGCGATGCCCGCCGTTATGCCGTGCACGATCCGCATCCGGACGCGAGCTGGCGGGCGTTCTTCGGCAAGGTCTGGTATGAAGGCGGCGGGAAACCGGTGTTCCAATGGCAGTCCACCGGCGGGACGGATGATTTCGAGCCCAAGCTGTCGCTGGTGCCGCTGATTTTCGGATCGCTCAAGGGCACGGCTTACGCGCTGTTGTTTTCCGTTCCGGTCGCCTTGCTGGCAGCGCTTTTTTCCGCCGCATTCCTGCCGCTCAGCGTGAAGCGGGTCGTCAAGCCGGTGATGGAAATCATGTCCTCGCTGCCGTCCGTGGTGCTGGGGTTTCTAGCAGGTCTGTGGCTGGCGCCGATTCTCGAAACGCGGGTGCCATCGGTTGTGATGGTGGCGATGATGGTGCCGCTCAGCGCGTTGCTCGTCGGCTACGCTTGGTGCCGCCTGCCGATTTCCATCCGCAACCGCTTCGAAGGCGGCGGCGAGTGGTTGGTGGTGCTGCCGTTTCTCGTGCTGGCGGGTTGGTTAGGCTGGCAGCTTGGCCCGGTCATCGAGAGTTGGTTTTTCATTTACAAGGATCCGGCCACGGGGCGTGAAATCGCGGATTTCCGCCTCTGGTGGCCGCAGGCGACGGGGAATTCCTTCGAGCAGCGGAACTCGATGGTGCTCGGATTCATGATGGGCTTCGCGGTGATCCCGGTGATTTTCACCATCGCCGAGGACGCGCTTTCCAACGTGCCGAAAAACCTAACCGCCGCCGCTTCCGCCTTGGGTGCGAACCGCTGGCAGGTGGTGTGGACGGTGATGCTGCCGGTCGCCTCCTCCGGGATTTTCTCCGCGCTGATGATCGGCTTCGGCCGCGCGGTGGGCGAGACGATGATCATGGTGATGGCCACCGGCAACACGCCGGTCATGGACTGGAACATCTTCAACGGCATGCGGACGCTCTCCGCCAACATCGCGGTGGAACTGCCGGAAGCGCCGGTCGGGTCGACCCATTACCGCACGCTGTTCCTCGGCGCGGTGGTGCTTTTCGCGATGACCTTCGTCATGAACACCCTCGCGGAGGTCCTCCGCCAGCGCCTGCGCGAACGCAACAAGATCGTCTAACCCATGGAACCCGACGCCAAGACCTTCGCCACCACCGGCCGCTCCCGCAAGGGCGAGCCGTGGGTCTGGCTGACCGCCGCCGGGCTGACGCTCGGGGTGGTGATGGCGCTCGGATTGTTCCTGCTCATCCTGGTGAAAGGCACGTCCTCGTTCTGGCCGCGGCGCATCGATCTGATGGAAGTTTCCAAAGGCGCTGCCATCGATAAAATCGCCGGCTACATCACCCAGGAAACCGAGCGACGCGACGCGCAAGGGAAGTTGCACGAGGAAATCCAGGTGTTCCGCGGCAACAAGGATTTGAACGGCGAGGCCTTCGTTTACATCGACCGCTCCAGCATCAAGGCCACTTCGCGGCCCGAGTCGCTGCTGCTCGTCGAGCGCCTCGAATACGGCCCAGCCATCGTCAATGCCGTGGCCTTGCAGACACCCGGCGGACGCATCGAAGCAAGCTCCGCCGAATTCAATGCGGCGCTTGAAAAAATTCTCCAACAGGGCCAAACCGCCCGCACGGAACTGCTGGTGATCGAGCGCAAGAAAATCGGCGCGATCAGCCGCGAGCTCGACGCTCTCACCCGTGCTGAAAAATCCAACGGCGTGGATCCGCAGGTCGCCACCGCCCGGCGCGTCGAGTTGCAGACGGATTTCGAAAAACTCCAGGCCGCAGGCCGCCGAGATCCGCAAGACGCTGGCGGAATCCAGTTTCCTCGGTGTCACCGCCGACGGCAGGGAGGTCACCTATCCGGCCGGAAACCTGCTCGACGTGTTTCCATCGAACCGCGCGGGCTTTTTCTCGCGGGTCGGGGAAATGTTCCACCGCATGGGGAAATTCCTGAACGGAGGATCCCCGCGAGGCGAATACGGAGGGCGGTGTCTTCCCGGCGATTTTCGGCACCGTGGTGATGACGCTGGTGATGAGTGTCTTCGTCACTCCCTTCGGCGTGATCGCGGCGATTTACCTTCGTGAATATGCCAAGCAGGGGATTTTCGTCCGCATGGTTAGAATCAGCGTCAACAATCTGGCAGGCGTGCCGTCCATCGTCTTCGGCGTCTTCGGACTGGCGTTCTTCGTCTATTTCGTCGGCGGCGGCGTGGACCGCTGGTTGTTCGCCGACAGCCTGCCGACGCCGACCTACGGCACGCCCGGCATCCTGTGGGCGTCCCTGACACTCGCGTTGCTCACGCTGCCGGTGGTCATCGTCGCCACCGAGGAAGCACTCTCCGCCGTCCCCCGCGGCGTGCGCGAGGCGGCGCTCGCCTGCGGTGCCTCCAAGTGGCAGGCGATCCAGCGCGTGGTGCTGCCCGCCTCGCTGCCGGGAATTCTAACCGGCGTGATCCTCGCCATGGCCCGCGGTGCCGGCGAGGTCGCTCCGCTGATGCTGGTGGGTGTGGTGAAACTCGCGCCCTCGCTGCCGATCGACGACATCGCGCCGTTCATCCACCCGGAGCGCAAGTTCATGCACCTCGGTTTCCACATTTACGATTTGGGCTTCCAATCCCCCGACGCCGAGGCGGCCAAGCCGATTGTTTACGCCACGGCGCTTCTGCTCATCGTCGTGGTCGTGAGTTTGAACCTGACCGCCATCCTGATCCGCAACCGCCTCAAGAAACGCTTCGCCGTGAGCTCGTTCTAGAAAATAAAACCGCGAATGAACGCCAATAAACGCGAATCCAATTTGATGAAAAAATTCGTATCAATACCTATCCATTCGCGTCCATTCGCGTTCATTCGCGGTTAAACCATCTTCATGTCGCAGCCCCAGGATACCACCCGGCAAGAAGCCCGCCCCGATTTCATCCAGGTGGATAACTTCAGTTTCCACTACGGTGAGAAGCAGGCGATCTTCGGCATCGACATGGCGATCCCCGAGCACCAGGTGACCGCGCTCATCGGCCCGTCCGGCTGCGGGAAATCCACCCTGCTGCGCAATCTGAACCGGATGAACGACCTCATCGAGGGAGTGCATCACGAGGGAGACATCCGCATCGGCGGGACCAGTCTTTACGATCCGTCCGTGCAGGTGATTTCCCTGCGCAAGCGGGTGGGCATGGTGTTCCAGAAATACAATCCGTTCGCGAAGTCGATTTATGAAAATGTCATCTTCAGCCTGCGTGTGGCCGGGCGGTCGAAGCGCTCCGAGCTCGATGCCACGGTCGAGTGGGCGCTGAAGGCCGCGGCGCTTTGGGACGAGGTGAAGGACCGGCTGCATGAGTCCGCGTTCGGTCTGTCAGGCGGGCAGCAGCAGCGGTTGTGCATCGCCCGCGCCATCGCCAATCAACCGGAAATCCTGCTGATGGACGAGCCGTGCGCAGCGCTCGATCCGCTAGCAACTTTGAAAATCGAGGATCTGATTCTCGACCTGAAAAAACAATTCACCATCGTCATCGTCACCCACAACATGGAGCAGGCGACCCGCTGTTCGGACCGCACCGCGTTCCTCTACATGGGTCGTCTCGTCGAATACGGCGAGACGATGCAGATTTTCGAAAAACCCGTGAACCCGGAGACCGAAGCCTATATTTCGGGACGCTTCAGTTGATATGATCTCATCCGCCACCACTCCCGGAGTTCCCGCCATCGAGGTGAAGGACATGGATTTCAACTATGGCAAGTCCACCGCGTTGAAGGACATCAAGATGGACATCCAGCGTCACGAGGTCACCGCCTTCATCGGCCCGTCCGGTTGCGGGAAGTCCACGCTGCTGCGGTGTTTCAACCGCATGAACGACTTCATCCCCGGTGCCAAAGTCGTGCGCGGTGGCATCTGGATCGGGGGCATTGAAATTCATAGCCCGCAAGTGGACGGCGTGGAACTCCGCCGGCGCATCGGCATGGTGTTCCAGAAGTCGAATCCATTTCCCCGCAGCATTTACGAAAACGTCGCCTACGGCCCGCGGATCCTCGGGGAAAAACGCAAGGACGTGCTCAATGGCATCGTCGAGAAATCCCTGCGCGGCGCCGCGTTGTGGGATGAGGTGAAGGACCGGTTGCACGAGAGCGCCTACGGACTTTCCGGCGGCCAGCAGCAGCGGCTCTGCATCGCCCGCACCACGGCGGTGGATCCGGCGATCATCCTGATGGACGAGCCGTGCTCGGCGCTCGATCCGATCGCCACCGGCAAGGTCGAGGAACTCATCCTTGAGTTGAAGCAAAACTATACGATCGTGATCGTGACCCATAACATGCAGCAGGCGTCGCGGGTTTCCGACCGCACCGCATTTTTCTATCTGGGCGAACTGGTGGAATATGATTTCACCTCGAAAATTTTCACGAACCCCGCCAAGCGACAGACCGAGGATTATATCTCCGGACGCTTCGGTTGAATGATTCACCACCCCCTGATTCCATGCACAGTTCCCACATCCTCCGCGATTTCGACCAAGCCATCGCCGCCCTGCGCAATGAAGTGCTGACGATGGCCGCCAAGGCCCGCCACAACCTGGAGCGGGGGATCCGCGCGCTGCTGGAGAGAAATGTGGAACTCGCCAACGCCGTCATCGCGGACGACGACGAGGTGGACGATTGCGAGCGGAAAATCGACCAGCTCGGCATGGACATCCTCGTCCGTTTCCACCCCGTCGCCACGGATCTGAGACTGGTGGTATCCTCGATGAAAATCTCGATGAACCTGGAGCGCATCTCGGATCACGCGACCAACATCGCGAAGCGCGCCAAGAAAATCAGCGCCAGCCAGGAGCTGCCGGACGCCACCTTGATCGAACCGCTCTACACGCTGGCGGACCATCTCCTGCGCGACGCGATTTCCGCTTACAGCGACCGGAATGCGACGCTGGGAGCCTCACTCCACGTCCGCGACAAGGAACTCGACCGCCTGCATAACGCCGCCACGGCGACATTCGGCTCACGCATCGAGCAGTGCAACGGGCGCAGTCAGGACTACCTGCACCTGATCCTGGTGACCCGCTCGCTGGAACGCGTCGGCGACCTCGCGGTGAACATCGGCGAGGACGCGGTCTTCCTCGAAGTCGCCCGCGACCTCCGCCACGAGAGCAATCGCAATCTCGACGAAGGAGTCTGAGCCGGGGCGATTTCCTTGGACGTCGTGATGGAACGGGCAAAGCTCCCGGTCCGGCGGTTCATCGCTTGAATTCATCCGCACACCAGCGGATGTTCCGGCCATGAAATTTTCCGTTTTCGGTCTTCTCGCGCTGGGTTCGCTGGCTTTTGCGGAGCCGTCACTTCAGGAAGGGGACGTCGTCTTCACGGGCTCCGAGCGGGGCCAAGGCGAGGCGATCATCGCTGCGACAGGCTCGAAATACACCCACTGCGGGATCGTTTTCCGGCGTGAGGGAAAACTGATGGTGCTGGAGGCGGTGCAGCCGGTGGGCGTGGTGTCGCTGGAGGAATTCAAATCCAGAAGCAAGCCCGGTTCGTTCCTCGCGCGGCGGCTCAAAATACCGCTCGCTCCCGCGGACTATCAGAAAGCCCGCAGCTGGGCCGAGGCGCAGATCGGCAGGAACTACGACGGACGGTTCCTGTGGGACGATGGCAATCTCTACTGCTCCGAGCTCGTCTGGAAGGTCTATCAGCGCGGTGGGGTCGAGCTGTGTGCCCCGCGGCGTTTCCGTGATTATGATTTGGAAAAGCCCAGCGTGAAGAAGCTCATCGAGCAGCGTTTCGGCGGGTTGGGAAAGGTTCCGCTGGATGAAAAAGTCGTCGCACCATCGGATCTGGCGGTCTCGTCCATGCTGGTGGATGTGAGTGACAGCCGTCCGTGACGGTGCGGGGCCTTTTGCGCGCGGGGCCGGGATTTTCCGCGTGCCTCTTCAGCTCCCCCAGCTCCAACGCTCCGGATGCCAGAGGTAGCCGTTTCCGACGGGGATGATCTGCCCGAGTCCGGGCCACGGCAGGTGGAAGCCATAACATCGCGTCCGTTCCGCCGCCGCTCGGGCGAAGATTTTTTTCCGGGTCTCCACGGACTGCACCGGGTCGTGGTCGAACTCGATGGTCCAGTCGGGATCGTGCAGGTTGAGCCCGTGGTGGTGGGCGAGGTCCATGATGTGGAGCAGCGATTCATTTCCCGATTTGATCCGGAAAACCGCATGCCCGGCGGTGTGGCCGGGCGCGGCTTCGATCGTCACCATGCCGCCGAACAGCTCCGTGCCAGGTTGAATCGGCTGGGACACATTCTTGAGCGCCTCGAAGTCAGCGCGCACGCTTTTGACCATGCCGGGCAGTTGTTGTTTGTTCCGCCGCGACTTGGAGAAATCCGGATTTGGTCCATGCCAGAATTCGTATTCGTCCGGCAGATAGTGGAATGCTGCGTTCGGAAACGCCGGTTTGCCGTCGCGGACGAATCCTTCCAGATGGTCGCCGTGCGCGTGGCTGAGAAATCCGGCGGTCACCTGGTCCGGAGAGATGCCGATTTGCGCCAGCCCGTCGGACAACCATCCCCAGTTCGGGTTTTTGCCGGGCCGGAATCCGGCATCGAAGAGGATGACCTCCTTGCCGCGTCGGATCAGGAGAATGTTGATGTAAAGCGGGATGCCTTCCATCCGCTCGTTGTGTTCCTCCATCCAGGTTTTCATGACCGGCCGGTCTTCTTCCGGCCACATCATGCCGAGCGGATTCCCCTTGCCCATCAGGCTGTGCCCGTCGCTGATCGACCAGGCATCGATGTCGCCGATTTTGAATTGATAGACCAGCGGGTTTCCCGCGACCCTGGGTGCTTCGGGTGGTGTTGTTTCCTGTGAAAGCGCGATGCCGCCCGCCGCCGCGAAGACTCCGCCGATGAACGATCGCCGCCCGAATCCCGGTGCTGAGAAATTTTCCATGATCGGCAGCATACGTGGCGGTGAGGTGGCAAGTTTCGCCGATCGAGGTCGGAATGCGGCTTTCGTCTCGCTCCTCGCCCGACCGGCAATGAAAATCCGCCTCTGGAATTTTCCGGAGCTTGATTTACTCTTCGCCCATGAAAATTTTCCTGATCCTTCTCTGCAGCGCGCTTTCCGCCTTCGCCGATTTTGCAGAGCTCGTGAAATCCGGCGACGCCCAGGAGGCGAAGTTCCAGTTCGACGAAGCGCTGAAATACTACCTGCCGGCTGAAAAGCTCCAGCCGGACAATGTCGCGCTGCTGGTGAAAATCTCCCGCCAATACGCCCTGCGCATGAACGACCTGCCGAAAGAGGCCGACAAAATCGCCTCCGGCCGCAAGGCACTCGCCTACGGTGAACGCGCCGTGGCCCTCGCGCCGAACGAGTGCGATCCGCACCTCTGCGTGGCCATCTGCCTTGGCAAGCTCACTCCTTACATGAGCAACCGCGAAATGGTCGAAGCTTCCAAGCGCATCAAGGAAGCGGCGGAAAAGGCCGTGAAGATCGATCCGGAAAACGACTATGCCTGGCATCTGCTAGGCCGCTGGCACCAGTCGCTCGCGAACATCGGCGGAGCCACCCGCGCGCTTGCCGGCATCATCTACGGCAAGCTGCCCGCCGCGTCTAACGAAACCGCGGTGGAGTGCTTCCGCAAGGCCATCGCCCTGAATTCCAAGCGCCTCGTGCATTTCGTGGAGCTCGGCCGCACTTACGAAATGATGGGGCGCAAGGCCGAGGCGAAGCGCTATCTGGAACTGGGACTCTCGATGCCTAACAAGGAGCGGGACGATCCCGAGACCAAACAGCGCGGACGCGTCTCGCTCAAGGAACTTTCCTGAGGGCCCTTGCGCCGCAGGTGGAAAATTCAGGAAGAATTCCACCATACAGACCGGGTAAAACGAGTAAGTTCAGCGGATGCCTACAAACCCCGTCATGAATGAAATGAATCTTCTCGGAACCCATATCTCCGAGCTTGCGGACCTGCCGGAATCCGAAGCGCCGATCGTCAGCGCGTATCTCGATCTCTACCAGAGTGCCGACGCGCTTAAATCCAAATTCGCCCTCTGGTCGACGGCGGCCCGGTCCACGCTGGCGGCGGCACAGCGCCCGCTTTTCGATCTCGCCCGGCAGGACGTGATCCGGGAGATTTCCCGCGAGTGGCCGGAAGAAATCCGCAGCGCTGCCGTTTTCAGCCGCCACGGTGACGATCCATTGTTGTTGGTGCTGCCATTCAGCGCCTCGCTGGACCTGCACTTCGATGTCTCCACCCGGCCCGTGATTTTTCCGCTGGTGCAGTTGAAGGACCGTTTCCACCGCTTCGTGGTGGTCATCTCCACGGACGACGCGTCGAGGATTTTCGAGGTCACGCTGGGAGCCGTGAGCGAGGCGATCCTCACCCAGCGCCCGGAGATGGGCGGCCGGCTGGGCCGCGAATGGGGCCGCGAGCATTTCCACCAACGCAAGCGCGAGTGCGACCACAAGTTCCACCGCGACCAGGTGACCATCATCACCAATCTGATGTCGCGGCGCGGCCACAACCACCTGATTCTGGCTGGAAATCCGCGCCACGTCTCCGGCTTGCGCGACGTCCTGCCGAAGCACATCGGGGCCCGCGTCGTCGGCGAGCTGCTCAAGACGCCGTCCGGCGGGGACTACTCCACCGTCCTGGAGCTGGCGATCGATACCTTCGTCGAAGCCGAGCGTGCGGAATCGCGCGACACGGTCAGCCGCTTGCACGAGCAAGTCCGCCGCGGCGGGCTGGCGGTGGTGGGCGTGGACTACTCGCGCGACGCCATCCTCGGCGGCTACGCGGCGGAACTGGTCATTTCCGAAGAGCTTCCCAAGGCCGGACGCGAGGAGCTCACCCGACTCGCCACGGCACGGGATCTGTCCATCGAGGTCTGCGAGGGCGACGAGCTGCTCGCGACTCATGGCGGAGTCGGTTGTTTGCTGCGCTACCGCCCGGAGTTCCTGCCGGAAAAGGCGTTGGCGGTCTGAGCGGACGTGCGAAGGCAAACGGGACCGGTTGCCAGGCCTGCGGGCTTGTCAGCCGGTCCTTGCGGTTCGGGAAAACGCATGTTTCCCAATCATTGCATTACATTGGAAGATGTTCTAACCACCATTTGCTTGATCCCGCGATTCTTCCGGCCTATCGTCTCGCTCCACAGGGAAACTTCCCGTGGTTTTTCCCGCCGCCCATGACTCCTGACAGATCCATTCCCCATAAGTCCGACATCGCTGAACTCGAGCCGTTTGACGGCCTTGGTCTGGAGTCGATCTACGTGGTCACCGAGGCGAGACAGGCGGAAATCGCGCTCGCCGAGCTGATGGGTGCCGGGCTGGTGGGCTTCGACACCGAGTCCAAGCCGACTTTCCACAAGGGCCAGGTCTCTGAGGGGCCGCACGTGCTGCAGTTCGCCACCGTCGAGAAGGCCTATATTTTCCAATCGCATTGTGCCGAGAGCCACCCGGCCATCGTCGAACTGCTGAAATCCACGGAACTCACGAAAATCGGCTTCGGACTGGGCGGCGATCTTCATCAGATTTCCCACCGTTTCGGGATCCGGCCCGGTTCCATTGTCGACCTCGACCGCTCATTCAAGCAACTGGGATACCGGAATGCCGTGGGCGCGAAGTCGGCGGTCGCCCTGCTTTTCAACCGCAAGTTCCTGAAATCCAAATCCACAACCACCTCGAACTGGGCGATGAAGGAGCTCACCGAACGGCAGTTGCTGTATGCCGCGAACGACGCCTTCGCGGCGCTCAAGGTGTATCACGCGCTCCAAGGCGGGCAAAATCCCGGTTAGCAGAAGCGGTCGGCCCGGTGTTCACCGTTCCCGGCCTTTTGCGGCTTCCCAGGCGTCTTCCATTTGTTCCGGGGTCGCGGCTTCAAGAGTCAGGGCCTTGGCTTTGAGGATGCGCTCCATTTCTCCGAAACGGTTTTCAAACTTGTTGTTCGCGGTGTTCATTAGGACCTCGGGATCGACCTTGCGGAAGCGGGCGAGATTGACGACGGAAAACATCAGGTCGCCCATCTCCTCGGAAATCGCGTCGAGATCCTGCGCGTCCACCGCGGATTGCAGTTCGAGCAGTTCCTCGCGGATCTTGGCGATCACGCCGATTTCCAACGGCCAGTCGAAGCCGACCTTGGCGGCTTTTTTCTGGAGTTTGGAGGCGCGCAGCAGGCCGGGCAGGCCTTTGCCGACGCCGTGGAGGTAAGGTTGCTCTTCGTCGCCTTTCTCCGAGCGCTTGATCTCGTCCCATTGTTGAAGCACGCCGTCGGTGGTGGCCACCTCGCTGGAGCCGAAAACATGCGGGTGGCGGCGCACCAGTTTTTCACTGATGCCGCGGGCGACGTCGTCCAGGCTGAAATGCCCGGCCTCTTCGGCGATCTCGCTGTGGAAAACGACCTGCAATAACAAGTCGCCGAGTTCTTCCTTGAGGTGCTCGTAATCGCCGCGGCGGATGGTATCCACCGTTTCGTAGGCCTCCTCGATGAGATTCGGGACGATGGAAGAATGCGTCTGCTCGGCATCCCACGGGCAGCCACCGGGTGCGCGGAGGCGGTGCATGATGGCACGCAGGCGGGCGAGTTGCTGCCCGGCATCCGGGGATTCGATCATTTCCGCGTCGGTCATCATGGGTTTTTTTTTTGGTTGGAGGCCTTGTGAAGAAAATCTTTTTCGGCCTGGGTGAGGCTCTGGAATCCGTGGCTGGAAATCTTGTCGAGGATGGCATCCACCGCGGTTTCCTGGTTTTTTTCGATTTCCGTGCGCGGCCGGAGTTTCGGTGCCTGAGGCGGCCTGGACACCTTGGGCTTCACGATTTCCACACCCGGCTCGCCGCCGAGCAGGTTCGGGTAACGCATCAGGAGGAAGCCGAGGATCGCGCCGCCGAGGTGGCCGGCCTCGCCACCTTCGTTGCCGCCGAATTTCAGGACGATGGAGCCTGTGGAAATCACCAGCAGGGCGATCGCGAGCTGCCGCATCGATAACTCGATGGGTGGAAAGAACAGCGCCACTCGCAGGTTCGGCGCGATCACCGCCACGCCGATGAGGATGCCGTAAATTCCGGCGGAGGCCCCGACCAAAGGCGTCCACAGGTCATCGCCGGGGAGCAGACCCAGCATGACCAACAAAGTGAAAAACACGGCTCCGCCGACTCCGCAGAGCAGATAGTAGATCGTGAATTTTTTCGCGCCCCACCAGCGTTCCATCCAGGGACCGAAGAAAAAGATTCCCACGCAGTTGAACAACACATGGCCCACGCTGCCGTGCAGGAACTGGAAGGTGAAGAACTCCCAGATCCGCCCTTCAAACACGGCGGATTGGATGGCGAAGGCCCCGAAGTTCCGCATCGGATGGCCCAGAAAAAGATCGAGAAAGTAAATCCCGAGGTTCGCGATCAGCAGCCATTTCACCACCGGGGTGAGCTGCGAAAAAAAACCACCGCCTCCGCGTTGGTCCTCACGATGATATTCCCGGTCTGCGATGCCCATCTGCCGCTGGAGTTAGCACGGCAGCGATTCCACCGCAAGGCCGGGTGAAAATTCCGTCACCGGGAATGGCTTCCTGCCGGCGGCCCATTGGGGTGGATTCCCCCCGTGTCCGTTCGTTGACGGGGTGGCCACCGCCCCAAGTCGTCCATGGCTTGGGGCGGCGGTGGCCCCGGAAGGTGCGAAGGATTGGATTCCCGGGTGAAAAACTTTAAAAATTTGGAAACAATCCACCGTCCGGCTGCGTTTATACCAATGTTGTTTGTGTGATGAACTTTATGAGCGGCCACCGCTTCGCGTCATGCGCGGCTCGGGGCGACGGCGGCTCACCACTTTTCGGAAAGGCGGCAGGGCGGACCTGCCGCCTTTCTATTTTCCGCGGGATCACTCGGTCTTGGCGACGGCTTTCCCGGTGAGCACGGCGAATGCGGCTTCGGCCATTTCGCCCGCGCCTTCGGTGTTCGGGTGGACGCGGTCCGGCAGCAATTGCGGTTTGTCGGCGAGGGCGGCGTGCATGTCGATGACGCCGAGTTTCATTTCCGCGGCAAGTGCGTCGAGACGTTTGATTTGCTCCTGCACGCCGGCCTCGTTGATCCCGAAATTACCGGGCTCCGGCACCGGGCAGGGGCGGCAGACGTAGACCTTGGGCTTGCTTTCGAGGTTCTGGAAGGATTTCACGAGCTCGGTGTAGTCGGCCACGAACTCGGCTTCATGTTTCCAGTTCTGCGGCTTGGTGTCGTTGGTGCCGAGCATGATGATCACGACATCCGGCTTGAAGGCGAGGGCCTTCTGATAGGCGTTTTCCTTCCAGTAGGGGAAATCGCCTTTTTTCAAGAGGGTGCGCCCGCTGACGCCGAAATTTCCGACCACCCACGCGTCACCGAGCAGAGACTGAAGCTGCGACGGGTAGGACTTTCCTTTCGCCGCGCCGGATCCTTGGGTGATGCTGTCGCCGACGCAGGCGACGCGCACCGGAGCCGGATATTTGGTCGGGTCGATCGGGGGCACCGGATCGGCGGCTAGAGCGGCGGCGGTGAAACATCCGGTGAGAGCGAGGACGAGACGGCGGGTCATGGGTTTCTGGATCATACGAGGCGGCCAGTAAAGCGCCGGCCGGCCGCCACGTAAACTGTCATTTCAGCTCGGCGGCGGTCCACGGGGCGCTGCGGCCGGCGAACTTGGCGCGGGTTTGTTTCACGAAATCCTCGCTGACAGCCGTGGCGTCGTTCGACCAGGTCTGGCGGACGTAGGTGAGCACATCGGCGATTTCCGAGTCCTTGAGATCGGTGTGAGGCGGCATGATGTTGTTGAATTTCTGGCCGGAAACCTCGATCGGGCCTTGCAGTCCCGCGAGGATGATCCGGACGGGGATGGATGGGTCACCGACGGCCCAGTCCGCACCGTCGAGCGGTGGGAAGGCACCGGGAACCCCCTTGCCGTCCGGGCCGTGACAAGCGATGCAGGTGCGGCTGTAAATGGCGGCACCGCGCTCATGCACGGCGGTGACGGGCACGTTTTTGCGGACCATTTCCTTGGCGGGAGCCGCGGGATTCTTGCTCTCGGCGTGATGGGTGGCCACGGCGGTGATCGCGGATTCGATGCCGCCGGCGCCGAGTGGCTGGAGATGGAGATCGTCGAAATACGCGGTGCCGGTGCCGCCGCCGTAGCCGCCGAAGAGGCAGTGGAGAAGGACCTTGGATTCGTTGCCGCTGTTGAACTCGATGTTGAATTCCTTCCAATCCTTGGTGCCGGAAAGGGCTTCGCTGGCGGGGCCGCCGTGCTTGTTGAACAGGGCGCCTCTGCCGCCGGTGTTCTGGAAGTTCTCGGTGCGGATCCAGCCGCCGAAGCGGTAGCGGGTGTTCGGGGTGACGGCGATTTCCGCTCCGGCACCGATGTCGGCGGGGGAGGCGCAGGTGATCTTGAGAGCGGTGCCGCCATTCCTGCCGCCGGGGGAAATGCTGATTTCCGCGGAGTCGGGGCGTGCGATCCTGTAGGGGCGCAGGCTCCAGGCACCGAGGCCGGGGCCGTCGAATCCGGGGTCTTTCAGCAAATTGACCGGTGCCGCGTTCTCGGCGGGGATGGACCCTGCGGAGGCAAGCACTCCAGTCGCGTGGCGGCGGGCGGCGGCCTGCCAGGCGCTGTAAAGGGTGGCGTCCGGAAGGATGATGTCCTTCTTGGCGGTGAGCGTGGCGTGCAGCGCCTTGCCGATTCGCTCGGAAGGTGCGACGCGGGCCAGCGCGACAAAGATTTCCGCAAGCTCCCGCGGATCGGCGGCGGTGATGGTGTCGTTTTTGACCAGGGTGTCGGCGAGCGTTTCGTCGGCCGGAGCAACGAGAAGCGCAGCGCGGCGGAGGCCACGGTTCGAGGAGGTGAGGGCGGTTTGCACCGTGTCAGCATCGAGCGCGCCGAGGCCTTGCAGGGCGTAAAACGCATGCATCCCGGCACGGCTGGAGGCGCTGGATTTCACGATCTCCCTGAGTTTGGCAGCAGCGACGGAAGATTTGGATTCCACGATGAGGCGCTGGGCCTGGAGCCTCCAGAATTGGTTGGGGTGGGCGAGTCCGGCGAGCAGGGAGTCGAGGTCGGTGGCCACGAGTTTCGGATAGGTGTCGTTCTTGCTGCCTGTCGGATAGACGCGGAGGACCCGGCCGTGGCGGGTGTCGCGGACAGGAGTTTCGTAGGCGTTGCCGCGGCCGGTCTTGGCGTCGTAGCCGGCGGATTTCACGTTGGGTGTCGGGTTGTGCTGGATGATGAGGTTATACCAATCCGCGATCCAGACGGCACCGTCCGGGCCGGTTTCCGCCGCGACCGGGCCGGACCAGGCGTCGGCGCTGGAGTAGAGGTTGTTAGGAAGCTGGCGGGAGACGTAGCCGGCGCCTTTTTGAGTGACTTCGAACTGGCCGACGAGTTTGCCGGTGGGTTCGCAAACGAAGGCGATTTTTTCCTGATAGTCTTCGGGAAAGCGCTCCGCCGTGTAGAACGAATGCCCGGCGGCGGAGGTATAGCGGTCGTGCTGATCGACCTGGCGGATGTCCATGGAAGCGGGGAAAAACTTGGGATTTCCGTCTTCGTTCGGGGTCTTCGGCTGCGGCAGTCCGGCTTGCGCGTAGATGTCCTTGGCGAAGGTATAATACCACGACGGGTTGCCGTTGGCGGTGGAGCCGAGGATGTCGAAATCGGAGGTGAAGCCGAGGCCCCAGGTGTTGTTGGTGGTGTTTTGCAGGAACTCGAGCTTGCTGCCGTCCGGCTTGAAGCGGAAGAGCCCGGTGGAGAACTTGTGGGATTCGCCGCCGACGGTGCCTTCGAATCCGGCATAACCGATGGTGGCGTAGACCCAGTTGTCGAAGCCATAGCGCAGGTTCGAAACGCCGGCGTGGGTGTCGTTTGTTTTGAATCCGCTGAAGAGGACTTGGCGGACGTCGGCCTTGTCATCGCCGTCGGTGTCCTTGAGGAGAATCATTTCGGAACCGTTGGTGCAGATCAGCCCGCCGTTGGCGAAAACGGCGGAGGTGGGGATGGAAAGCTTGTCGGCGAAGAGGGTGAATTTGTCCGCCTTGCCGTCGCCGTTGGTATCCTCGCAGAGGTGGATGCGGTCGTGGCCGATGTTTCCTGCCTGGAGGTTGTTAGGGTAGTCCACGGTCTGGATGACATAGGCGCGGCCGCGGTGGTCCCAGGTGATGTAAATCGGGTTCACGATGTCGGGCTCGGAGGCGAAGAGCGAGAGGTCGTAGCCGTTAGGAACCTGGGCGAGCTTGAGGGAATCCTCGGGAGAAAGCGGTTTCTGACCGCTGGTGATGGTCTTGCGCTCGCGGTAGCCGGGAAGGGTCATTTCCTCCTGCTCCAGCTTGGGGAGTTTCATCGCGGTGAGCTTGGCGCGGACTTCCTCGCCCACACTCCAGAGGATGGCGCGGCGCAGAAGTTCGTGGAACGCGGGCTGGTTCCAGCAACGCATGTCATGGCCGTAAGCGGTGTAGAATACCTTGCCCTGCCCCTGATTGCGGACCCATGTCCACGGCTCCTTTTCGCGAAGCTGGAGGATGGTGCGGTCGTCGCCATGGCGGTCGTGGACGTAGGTTTCATCCCACGTTTCAAATCCGCGGTAGCCGCGCATGACCGGGTGGTCCGGGGCGACGATGGTGGTGGTGAAGACGCCGGTCTCGTGGGACTTGAAACGCCCGCCGACGAGTTTGATGAAGGCGTCCGAGCCGCCGAAACAGGCGGAGGCGCAATGGATCGGCAAAAACGCGCCGCCATCCTCGACGTAGCCGAGCAGCGCTTTTTCCTGAAAGGGATCCATCAGTCCGTTTTGTTTCCAGTTCGCGTAGAGCATCAGGCCATCGTAGCGGTCAAGAACGTCGCGGTTCAGGTCGGCGAGGTCCTCGGTGTAGGTGAGATCGATGCCGTCCACGCCGAGGGCTTTTTTCAACACGCGGTAGCGCTCGACCGGATCGTGGCCGGGATGCGCCGCGGTGGGTGCGCCGAGAAACAGGATTTGCACATGGCGCGGCTTGGGGGCGGATTGCTTCGCGGATTGTGCAAGACCGATGGCGACGGCGAGGATCCCGAGCGGGAGAAAGAGGATTTTTTTCATGCGATGCGGAGGCGTGGGCTTGGGATGAACAGCTCGTTGCTGAACGTGCGATCAATCTGGTTTATTTCAAGGAGCGCCCGCTTGTAGGATTGCGGGTTCTTTGTGTAAGATCCCGCCACATGACTCCTGAAGACGTGCGGAAAAACTGGGACGAGCTGCTTCAGCCCGGGCAATTCCGGCACCTGTTCGACCATCTGCCCGGCACGCTTTTTTTCGCCAAGGATCTATCCGGCCGGCTGATGGCGGGGAATCCGGCGTTCGTCAAACGCTGCGGATTCACAAAGGAGTCCGAAATCATCGGAATCTCGGACAGCTCGATCTTTTCACCCCGCCTGGCGGAAAAATACCGGAAGGACGACGATTTGGTCATATCCACGGGTAAGCCGTTGCTGGGAATCATCGAGCTGTTTCCCAACCAGGAGGGAAAGCCCGAGTGGTTCATCACCGACAAGCTGCCGCTGTTCAACACCTCCGGAAAAGTCTGCGGATTGTGTGGCACGGTGCGCAGCTATGAAGCCCAGCGCGCGGCGATGCAGCCCTATCTGGAACTCGCGATCGTGGCGGATCACTTGAAGCTCCACTTCCGCGAAAAACTCGACGTCCCGCTGCTGGCGAAAATGGCGCACATGTCAGTCAGGCAGTTCGAGCGGAAATTCCGCGCCACCTTCCAGATGACACCGCAGGAATACATGATCCGGATGCGGGTGATCGAAGCGTGCGACCTGCTGGTCCGCACCAACCAACCGGTGACGACCGTGGCGCTCGAGTCCGGCTTTTACGATCACAGTGATTTCGCCCGGCAGTTTCGCCGGCACATGGGCCAGACCGCCAGTCAATACCGGTTGGAACGCCGCCAGGAAATCCCGGTTCCACCGCTGGGCGGCAGGTGAGAATTTCCTTTATTTCCCAATCCCTCGTCGGAATCCTACACAAGCACGCCGCGAATCTACAAGCCGCGGAACGGAATTCCGCTAGCGTGTCTCCATCCACAAGCCCAAACGCAACCCACTCATGTCAGAAATCAATGTCGCCATCGTCGGTCTCGGATTCGGAGCCGAGTTCATCCCCATCTATCAGCGTCTCAAGGGCGTCAACATGTACGCCATCTGCCAGCGCACCCAGTCGAAACTCGACGAGGTCGGCGACAAGTTCGGCATCGAAAAGCGCTACACCTCCTACGATGACCTGCTCGCCGATCCGGACGTGCACGCCGTTCACATCAACTCGCCGATTCCCGATCACGGCCAGCAGTCGATCAAGGCGCTCAAGGCCGGCAAGCACGTCGCCTGCACCGTGCCGATGGCCACCAGTCTCGACGAGTGCAAGGAGATCATCGACCTCTGCAAGTCCACCGGGTTGAAATACATGATGATGGAAACCGTGGTCTATGCCCGCGAGTTCCTGTTCATGAAGGAACTCTATGAAAAGGGCGAGCTCGGCAAGGTCCAGTTCCTCCGTGCCACCCACCAGCAGGACATGGAAGGTTGGCCGGGTTATTGGCCGGGCCTCCCACCGATGTATTACGCGACCCACTGCGTCGGACCCATCCTCGGCCTGATGGGCAGCCAGGCGGAGTATGTTTCCTGCTTCGGCTCCGGCACCATCGCCGAGGACATGCACGCCTGTTATGGCTCGCCGTTCGCCATCGAGACCTGCCACATCAAGATGAAGGACAGCGATCTGGCAGCGCAAGTCGTGCGCTCACTGTTCGACGTCGCCCGCCAGTATCGCGAGTCCTTCGAAGTTTACGGCACGAAGAAATCCGTCGAATGGCCGCTCATCGAGCACGACCCGTTAGTGATCCACACCGCCAAGAAACCGGAGCCGGAAATCCCCGAGGAAGTGAAGTGCCCGGACTTCGCACACTATCTGCCAGAAGAGATCCAGCTCTTCACCACCGGCGGCGTTTACGGCGGTGAAGGCGGCGAGGAACACCTTTCCTTCACCCAGGGCGCGGGCCACGGCGGCAGCCACCCGCACCTGGTTCATCAGTTCGTGAAAATGCTCCAGACCGGCGTCGATGCCTATCCGAACGCCGTGCAGAGCGCGAACATCACCTGCACCGGCATCCTCGCCCACGAGTCCGCGCTCAAGGGTGGCGAGATCGTCCACCTGCCGGAATGGACGCTCCGCGCGTGATCGATTGAATCCACAAAAAAGCCGCATCCCGCAACGGGATGCGGCTTTTTTCATTTCCTCGCAGTATCACTATCGGCACACCCAACAGCCCGATATGAACCTGGCAACAATCTCGTGGTAACAGATTCGCCACATTTCGAAAAATTCCAATCTATCAAATCTCAGAATGCAATTTTGTGAAACTTCGACCACTTTCCGACCCAACCCACACAACTTGAGAGTTTAACGCTGGAGTTCCGAATTGGTTTCTTGTGAAAAACCCAACAGTTGGGTTCACTCTACCCGATTGTTTGCCAGCCGGGTCCCACAAGCCAGTTTTGGCCGGTTCCGGCCAGGAACACACTACCCCCTCCTTCCATGAAGCACCCGAATCGATCCGCTTGCAGGACAAGCTCCAGCAAGCTCCAGCAAGCTCCAGCAAGCTCCAGCAAGCGGCTGCTAGCCGTGTCGCTGCTGGTCTTGTCAATCGCCATTCCCCGGCTTGAAGCGGCCGCGCCATCATGGACCTTCAGTCCTCCCACCACCGGCAGGGCGCTGCAAACCGGTGGCTGGACGGTGGACTACCCGCTAGGAACCGTGAACGCCTCCCCGGAATTCAATTTCCCGCTGCAGCTCGTCTATCTGACGACGCGCAGCCAGGAGGGCCTGTTTGGCAGCGGCTGGTTCTGCCCGCAGTTGGAGTCTTCCATCCTGCCCGTGGGTAGGGGAGTCCTGTTATGGAGCATGCCCTCGGGTGGCCAGGTCGCACTCCAGCAGAATCCTGACAGAAACAGCGAATACCGCAGCGCGGACCGCGTGTGGAAGGCCGAGGTTTCTCCCAGCAAGCAAACGGTGACGAACGAAGAGGGCTGGGAATATCATTACAGCAAGGGCAAGCTGGAGGGCGTGGTTTCTCCCAGCCGGCGGATGCTGGAGTTCGAGTGGCAGAACGGCCGGCTCGAAGGAGTCCAGTTTCGCGACATTCCGAGCAATTCCCGGCGACTCGTGCTCGCCGCGCTCTATAACGAGGACAAACGTCTATCCAGCTTCAAGCTCGACGGACAGTTGCACCGCTTCGCCTACGTGAAGGATGGCACGGTCGAACGCTTGAAGGCTTGGGAACCACCCGTCGGGGAAACCGCTCAATTTCTCTACCACCCGGAGCGGGGAGTGCTGACCAAGGTCGGAATTGGCAATACCGAAGATCCCCAGCGGGTCGAGGAGTTCAAGACCCGGTACGTGAAACCTCCGGCAGCATTTACGCCGGGCGACGAGTTCACGGCCAGAAAGCAGCCCGGAAACTATTGGCTGATGGAGGATCGGGCGCGCACTTATGCTTACGGACTCATGGCCAAGGAGAAGGAGCGTTGGAATCCCGCTGACGTCACCGTCACCCACCGCAGCGGCCTGATCGAAAAGACGGAATATGTCGAAGCACGCGGCATCGTCACCACCCAGCGGGACGGAGCCCAGCAGAAGAACTATTACTACCGCTCGCCCGGCCAGAAATACGACGGCAAGCTCCGGCGGGTTGAGGAAAACGGCAAGCTCATGGTCGAGTACCGCTACGACCGGAAGACCGGACTGCTCACCGAGACGGTCGATGACAAGGGCGTGAGCACCTACTTCGACTACGATCCGAAGTTCCGCCCGTCCAAGCGCCTCGACTGGGAACCCAAACCGCTGCGTGTCCGCCAAGGGAACCGCCGCAAGTCGGAGATCATCGCGGAATATGCCTATAACGAGGACGGCAAGGTCATCGGAGCGAAGGACCGCCACGGAGACCTCACCCGCTACACCTACACCGTCCGCGGCGAGCTGGAATCCGTCACCCATCCCGTCGGCGACCAGGTTTCCTACACCTACGACGACTTCGGCAGGATCAACTCCGTCGCCTCCGCCGGGCGTAAGCAGAGTGTGGAATACGATGAAAACGGCCGGGTGAAGACCCAGATCGCCGTCGACGGTTCCAAGACCGAGGTGGTTTACGATGCGGATGGACAAGTCGCGCAAATCAAGCGTAATGGCAAAGTGACCAAGGAACTGGTGCGCGATGAATTCCACCGCGTGGTCGGGGAAAAGGATTCCCTCAACCGGCTTTCCCGGGTCGAGCGCGACGTGCGCGGCAATCTCACCGCCCAGATCGCGCCGAACGGCTCCGTCACCCGTTACGAATACGATGACTCCGACCGCCGCACCGCCCAGATCGACGGCAATGGCAACAAGATCACCTTCGAGTTCGACAGCGCCGGGCGCATGACCAAACAGGCCAATGCCCTTGGCGGCACCCAGACCTGGAAATACGATCCCAAGACCGGAAAACTCCTGGAACGCGCCAATGGCGAGCAGGTCATCCGCCACACCTATGACAAGTCCGGCCCGCTCGCCACCATCGACTACGGCGGCGGCCAGAAGCTCGTTTATGCCTACGACAAGGACGGTCGCCCGGTTTCCGTCACCGGGCCGGACACCACCTTCGAGTCCAGTTACAACGAGCTGGGCCAGCTCACCGCCACCCGCGCCGTCTGCGGCACCGAGGAGAACCTGCTCAGCTACCGCTACAACCGCCGCGGCCAACGCACCGGGCTGATGATCTCCAAGCTGGTGACCGATCCGGTGAAGCCCACCGAATACGTCGCTTTCCAGCAGACCGAGCAGACTTACAATCCCGAGGGCCGGCTCACCGGCATCCTCACCAACGGCATCCCCGCCATCAGCTACCGCTACGACTTCGTCGGCAGGCCCGTCCAGAAAACCTACGGCCTGGCGAAAAACGGCAGACCCGCCCTAACCGTGGACATCGGCTACGACTCCAGCGGCCACCTCGGGAGCATGACCTTCCTGGGCGGCAGGCTCACCTCGCCGCTGGAGCTCATCTACGAGTGGGACCCCGCCGACCAACTCACCCGCCGCACCTGGAACGGCCAGACCCTGCGCTACGAATACGATCCCAGCGGCCAGTTGCTCAAGGTCATCGACGATTCCGACCAATCCGTCCTCGAGGCCTACACCTACGACCTCGCCGGCAACATGCGGACCAAGCTGCTGAATGGCCAGCTCACCGCCATGACCTACAACGCGGCGAACCAGCTCGTGAAAGCCCTCGATCTCGGTCCCGCCACCGTCCAGACCGTCGCCAGCCTGCCCAAGAACCCGGAAGCGTTGGAAAAACTCGCCAAAAGCAGCCTCGCCTACACCTACGACCGCGCCGGCCGCATGCTCGGCACCGGCCACCAGCCGCAGAACACCTACGGCTGGCTCGACAAACTCACCGCTCTCGCCCTCCCCGACGGCACCACCGCCACCCACACCTACTGGCCCGACGGCCACCTTGCAGAAATAAGGAGCGGGGACCTTACTGTCCCCTCTTCTCCATCGTCCTCGTCTTCCAAGGAAACTTTCCTCTGGGACGGCCTCGCCCTGCTCAAGCGCAACGACACGATCTACATCATCGAGTCCCACCCCAGCGGCGGCATCCCCATCGCCTCGCACCCCGTCGGCAAGCCGGAGGAAATCACCTGGCACCTCAACGACCTGCTCGGCACCACCCTCGCCACCGTCGGTCCCGCAGGCGTGAACTTCTCCCGCCTCACCTCCTTCGGCCAGCCCCTCAAGTCCAGTTCCAGCAGCAGCTCCCTCGGAGCCGACACTCCTTCTTCGCCAACGAATCCGGTTCCAACAACCAACCAGCTACCGCCAACGAAGCGGTAGAACATCGAAGGATAAAGCCAAAGTCCGCCTCTCTTTCATCTTCATTCTCTTCACTTCGACGTTCGATGTTTAGCGTTCGATGTTCGATGTTCGATGTTCGATGTTCGATGTTCCCACCCCTCTCCCGACGGAGAAACCAAACACATAAAACAAAAATGAAATACAAACTGACATTCGCCCTCGTGGCGGCCCTGACCAGCACCGCCTTCGCGGAATTCAAGGCTCCGCTCCCGGAGTTCAAAAATGAAAAGCAACTCGCCGAATGGCGGGCTGAGAAAGCGTCCGAATCCACCAGCCAAATTTACACCACCGAGGGAACCGCTTTCTACACCGGAAAGCCCTACCTCTCATCATCTGGTGAATATGTGTTCAAATATCGTAGTTACGATCCTATGGTGGCGCGTTGGACCTCGGAAGATCCCAGTGGTTTCCCCGATGGGGCGAACGGGAGTATTTATGCACCCAATCCTATTTCTGAAATTGATCCTAACGGACTCTGGAAGCTGCAACTGGTTGGTGCCCGAATTACATATGGAAGCAATTCGGGAATGGTAGATACGGGTTGGTGGGACGGGATGCAAGAAGAGACTTCCCATGCTACTCTCTATACTGATGACATTACAGCTACCTCCACGGGCACGTCAGGAACCGTGCACGGCATTGCGTTAGGTAATATTGAAAATCTTGAAACAACCTTACAAGTTAGTTTTAATATTTCTCTCGACTCAAAAGGCCAGTTACAATTTTCGGTTGGAGGATCTGGTGGATGGGACACGGTTGATGGCGACTTATCTGGAGCTGCGAACTGGAATTCAACTGTTGGGGATCATACAGGAACATTAATATTAAATGCAGCCTCAATGTATGAGGGATCGGGATTGACTAACGCTGGAGCATTTGGCCTAAGTTTAGCTTGGTCCGGTGGTAATTCTTCAAATAAAGTAAGTTCATATACCACCCTCATGTTTAAAGCTGTGGAATAACTTTAAATGCAACATAACATATTTGCTTTGATTTTGATTTCTATGCTCTGCGGACACTGTAAACCCAAGAAACTCGAAGGAACAAATATTGAGGTGACCATGAGAGGTCCGACAGGAGGTGGTTCAAATAATCTCAATAGCATCTCAAAAAATGAAGACAGTGGAACCTTTACACTTGCCGCTGATGGGGTGATTAGCGTAAAAATCAACCATAATTATAAAATTGTGAATGAAGGAGATGGTGGTCTGTTTCTAGAGTCAATACTAATACTGAAAAGAAATGGTCAAGAAGATGTCCGTTGGAAACGTAAAAACAAAGTTAATGTCAATGAGAAGATAGTAGAGCATCCATTCGAAGGCGTAACCCTAGAAATAATGAGCACCTACCCAACGCTCAACTAGGTCAGACAATCGAAATTGGAGTCAGGGCGATCAGATTCATATCTAAGGCCATAAATCCCAACAAACTGGCGGCTAATTCCTTCTTCCCCGCTGCGTCCAACCCGCAGCGGGGAAGTCAGGAGTTCCTTGAACGTCGAACATCGAACTCCCAACATCGAACGTCGAAGTGGGAGAGTGAGAAATCATTCCCACTTGCTCTCTCTCACTCGGTGTTCCATCCCCCTTTTTACTGAAAAACCCAACCCCTCATTCACCTACCAAGAATCAATCCATCCTCCAACCACCACCATGAGCGAACCGCTTCCACCTCCTTCTTTCACCGCGCCTGAGATTCCTGCTTTCGCGCACCGAGGATCTCCGCCACCTCGCGCCGGAACCTTCCGGCCGCGCGCCGCGCAGCGCGTCAATGATTGCCCGGCCCCCGCCCGGAAGCCGGCTTCAAACGTTGCCTCGGCGCTCAAGCTTTGCAGTCTCTTGGGACTGATCGGTCTCAGCGCCGTCCAATACCAGAACCACCGCGAGGCCGTCCGGGATTCCCTCAAGATCGAGAATGCCAGCAGCGTGGCCATCGACGACGGCGGGAACTTGAGCCTCTTCCTCGTGAGATTCACCCACCAGGGCACTCCCGGAGTCCTCTTGTGGAAATCCGCGCCCGGCGAGATCGAGCTCGTCGCCGGACCTGAGAACAGCCTGCAATCCCTCTCCGGCCACAAACTGCGTTATGAGACGCTGGCAAAGATCAATTACGTGACCAGCGACTACACCGTCGTCGCCCTCCCCGATGACCAGGTTCAATCCAGCACCAGCCCGCACGCCTACAACCTACCGGAAATCACCAGTCTCCTTCCCGTGATCCGGGAATGAAGATCCATCGAAACGCAGAGTTGCAGAGAACGCGGAGAGAGCGCCGCGGAGA
Source organism: uncultured Verrucomicrobiae bacterium (assembly GCA_963841745.1). Lineage (GTDB taxonomy): Bacteria > Verrucomicrobiota > Verrucomicrobiia > Verrucomicrobiales > Akkermansiaceae > Luteolibacter. The sequence goes on from CAWJDV010000003.1 coordinate 736,630, forward strand.
ATACCAAAGTCCCCACCATGAATATCCGATTTTCTTCCTCAGCGTCTTCCTCCGCGACCTCTGCACCTCCGCGTTTCGCTTCATCCATCTACTTTTTCCCAATCTCCCGATGACGTAACACATAAACAAAAATGAAAACCAAACTGACCTTCGCCCTCGTGGCGGCCCTGACCAGCACCGCCTTCGCGGCGTTCCAAGCTCCCCTGCCGGAGTTCAAAAACGAAAAACAACTCGCCGAATGGCGGGCTGAGAAAGCGTCCGAGGCTACCAGCCAAGGCTACGCGGCGGATGTTTCCGCTTTCTACACCGGCAAACCCTACCTAGTTTCATCCGGTAGCTATGCGTTCAAATACCGCAGCTACAGTCCTGAGGTTGCCCGGTGGACTTCGGAAGACCCTAGCGGATTTCCAGATGGGGCGAATGCAAGTATTTATAACAACGATCCACTGAGCGGTTTTGATCCAAATGGACTTGCCTGGGGGAATATTGCGTTTATATACCATTTCTATACCGGTGAGGGAAATGACGTGCAGCTATCGACTGCGGGCTTGCTTCAAGAAGTAATTGATGTTGCAGAAAGATCACCGAGTGGTGGAGCCTATCGATTTGAAAATCAGATCCGCTCAACAGCCTCTCAATCTTACACAACTGGAGCAACAACTTTTAGTGATAGCTTTTCAAACTCTTATTCTTTTAGCTCAGTTCTGCTCGCTTTTGGAGCTGGTGTATTAGATGGAAATGTTACCGGAACATATGGCACTCCCAATACAAATCCTATTACAGGTGAAAGATACGTGGGATATACTGCGATTGGCACCATAAATTACACCGACGATTTCACCGATCCATCAAGCTTGATTGAGGCGCTATATGGAAGCTCAAGCTCGCCAAGTGCGCCAAGTTGGCTCGCAGCAGCAGCACAGTTTGGCGGCACACCTTACAAAATAAATGGTTCATGGAGTATTAATGTAGGAGGAGAATTTCTGATTGAATAATAAAATATTTGCTATATTTATATTATCTTTGTTAATCGTTTCGTGCCGAAATGCCCATCTGAATTTTCCGAATGGATACATATTATCGGTAGATCGGGGAGACCATACGTATCTAAAAAATAGTAATAAAAAAAATGTTATTGAGAGTCCTATTAGCCAGTTTTGCTTTCGTGAAAATTGTATATATGGATGGGTTGATGACAAAGATGAGACGTTTTTTTTCCTAGATACCAATACAGGAAAATTAAATAAATTCAACAGCTGGAAAGAAATAAATCAATTTCTGACAAAAAAAGGATGGCCCGGATTGAAGATGAATGATTCTTTTACTTACTTAGATATCAAAACTGGGCATAAGAAAAAAACATGGTAGACAATGTGGCCCCGGAGTCAGTCCCCAATAACTGACATTCGGAACAAGTTGAATCAGCCAAAATCGTAAATCCAGAAAAGGAACCCGATGATCAAAGAAACCGCCTTCATGCTCCTGCTGCTCTGCTGCGTCCTATCCGCAGCGGAGGAGCAGTGGGTGGTTTCAAGCCATGGCATGAATGTCCCATTCAACTCATGGCAAGCGGAGGGAGCCAGGCCCGGCACGGGAGGAGTGCTGGTCCTCAATGGGGTCAGGCCTCGCCGCATCACATCCAAAGCTCTAAATAAAAACAGACAGCCGCTTCTTTCCTTCTTCCCAGCTGCTTACATTCCGCAGCGGGGAAGTTGAGAGCCTCTTGAACGGTGAACATAAAAATCCCAGGGTCCAAGCAACCAAGGGCGGCAGCAAGCCCAAACCCGGCCGCAAAACACCTACGGCTGGCTCGACAAACTCACCCATCTCGCCCTACCCGACGGCACCACCGCCACCCACACCTACTGGCCCGACGGCCACCTGGCTTCTATCTCTTCAAATCAAAGTTCAAAAATCAACAATCCTCAATCGTCAATCTCTTCCTCTTCTCCATCCCCGATCCCCAATCCCCCGATCCTCTTCAGAAACTTTCCTCTGGGACGGCCTCGCCCTCCTCAAGCGCAACGACACCCTCTACATCATCGAGTCCCATCCCAGCGGCGGCATCCCGATCGCTTCCCACCCCGTCGGCAAGCCGGAGGAAATCACCTGGCACCTCAACGACCTGCTAGGCACCACCCTCGCCACCGTCGGTCCCGCAGGCGTGAACTTCTCCCGCCTCACCTCCTTCGGCCAACCCCTCAAGTCCAGTTCCAGCAGCAGCTCCCTCGGAGCCGACACTCCTTCTTCGCCAACGAATCCGGTTCCAACAACCAACCAGCTACCGCCGACGAAGCGGTAGAACATCGAAGGATAAAGCCAAAGTCCGCCTCTCTTTCATCTTCATTCTCTTCACTTCGACGTTCGATGTTTAGCGTTCGATGTTCGATGTTCCCACCCCTCTCCCGCCGGAGAAACCAAACACATAAAACAAAAATGAAGTACAAACTGACATTCGCCCTCGTGGCGTCCCTGACCAGCACCGCCTTCGGGGCGTTCCAAGCTCCCCTCCCGGAGTTCAAGAACGAAAAACAACTCGCCGACTGGCGGGCTGAGAAAGCATGCGAAGTCACTAGACAAGGCTACGCGGCAGAGGTAACCCCATTCTATACTGGTAAGCCTTACCTGGCATCATCCAGCAATTATGCTTTCAAATATCGAAGCTACAATCCGGAAGTGGCTCGGTGGACATCAGAAGATCCAAGCGGATTTCCTGATGGTGCAAATGGAAGCTATTACGCACCACGACCAACCACTCAACTTGATGCATTGGGTCTTGATGCAGTGAGCTTCACTGGCACCCCTACTGCAAGCACTTTATCAGGGTCTAACTTTAATATTACAGTTATTACAGCAGCTCAGCGGATAGGTCAGACCATAGCGGCAGAAATGGAGGTAGGTTGGGCTATTGGCTCATCGTTGAGTGGTTGGGTAGTCCAGCACATACAGCTCACGGAAAATGTATTCAATGACAATGGAACTCCATGGACTGCTCCAGGCCCATTAACTTCGCAATATTGGGAAGCGTGGAGGGTCAATGGTGGCGTAGTTGAGGTAACTAGCACTATCAACGGAAAGGATTACTTCGGAACTAGAACCTACGATCCATCCACGAACGGATCATTCAATTTCACGGGAAAAGTAGATTTCTATAGTGATTCCGTGTTTACAGGTTCTCACACCTCGGCAGACTGGGGAAATTCACCTGGTAGTTGGTCAACAAATGCGGTCCCAGAGGCTGGGGGGTTGCATGCTAGGCTGACCGAACCGAACTGGTGGACAGGCACTGGGTTTAACCATAATCTTACTCTTTCGTGGGAATGAACATGTTGAAAAATAACTTGATCATTATTCTATCAGTAATTTTTCTATGGTCAACAAATAGCATTTCCTTAGCTTTTAGTCTTGAAGATGCCACTAAAGAGATAGAATCTGCATCATCCTGGACAAGACTATCTGACAAACAGGTTTTGACCGATGGGGATAAGCTCACATCGATCCTTGAAAAATATCTATCTTTGAAAACCAGTAACGCTCGCGAAATTGTAGAAAAGCTAGAAATGAGTTATCAAAAAAACTTTAATTCTGATGTTGCGGGGAAAATTTATGTATTCAATCGATTATTCTGCAATGTTCCTGAAAAGTCTCATCATGAAAAATGGATGTTTTTTGGTGGATGGGCAGGTGTTTCCATAAAAGACGATTACGTAAATTCATTATTCCCATTAAAGAAATTAGAGAATGGCAAGTTAAAATTAGTTTATTCCTTTGCAGGATATACGGGACCACATTATCGAGGTTTAGCGGAGTTCGATTTTCTGCTTGAACGCTTTGGACGGAGGTTTGAGGAAAAATAGAGTAAATGGGGTCAGCCCCGAATAGCTGACATTAAGTGACAGCAGGCTGCTCTGATGACAGCCAACAAACCGCCACCTAACTACTTCTTCCCCGCTGTCCAATCCGCAGCGGGGAAGTCAGGAGGGCCACGATGAACGTTGAACATCGAACTCCCAACATCGAACATCGAACATCGAACATCGAAGTGGAAGAGTGAGATTACTCCCAATTGCACTCGCTCAATCACCTCATTGTTCCATGTCCCCTTTTTCCTGAAAAACCCAAACCCTCATTCACCACACAAAGAATCAATCCTCCTCCAACCACCACCATGAGCGAACCGCTTCCACCTCCTTCCTTCACTGCGCCTGAGATTCCTGCTTTCGCGCGCCGAGGATCTCCGCCATCCCGCGCCGGAACCTTCCGGCCGCGCGCCGCGCCGCGCGTCAATGATCGCCCGGCCCCCGTCCGGAAGGTGACTTCAAACGTTGCCTCGGTGCTCAAGCTGCTCTGTCTCCTGGGAGTCGCCGGGTTCAGCGCCGTCCAATACCAGAACCACCGCGAGGCCGTCCGGAATTCCCTCAAGATCGAGAACGCCAGCAGCGTGGCCATCGAGGACGGCGGGAACTTGAACCTCTTCCTCGTGAGATTCACCCACCAGGGCACTCCCGGAGTCCTCTTGTGGAAATCCGCGCCCGGGGAGATCGAGCTCGTCGCCGGACCCGGGAACAGCCTGCAATCCCTCTCCGGCCACAAACTGCGTTTTGAGACGCTGGCGAAGATCAATTATGTGACCAGTGACTACACCGTCGTCGCCCTCCCCGATGACCAGGTTCCATCCAGCACCAGCCCGCACGCCTACAACCTACCGGAAATCACCAGTCTGCTTCCCGTGATCCGGGAATGAAGATCCATCGAAACGCAGAGTTGCAGAGGACGCGGAGAGAGCGCCGCGGAGAATACCAAAGTCCCCACCATGAATATCCGATTTTCTTCCTCAGCGTCTTCCTCCGCGACCTCTGCACCTCCGCGTTTCGCTTCATCCATCTACTTTTTCCCAATCTCCCGATGACGTAACACATAAACAAAAATGAAAACCAAACTGACCTTCGCCCTCGTGGCGGCCCTGACCAGCACCGCCTTCGCGGCATTCCAAGCTCCTCTCCCGGAGTTCAAAACTGAAAAACAACTCGCCGAATGGCGGGCTGAAAAAGCATCGGAAGCCACCAACCAGGCCACCGCGACGGCGGAATCGGCTTTCTACACCGGCAAGCCTTACCTCGCTTTGTCAGGTGGATACTCATTTAAATACCGCAGCTACAATCCGGAAGTCGGAAGATGGACCTCGGAGGATCCCAGTGGATTTCCGGATGGAGCAAATAATAAATTGTATGTCAACAACATGTCTATTAACTGTGTGGACCGCATGGGTTTGGAAATTTGGCAAATAACCAACAGCAATGCCGTATCCGGCGCTGGCCATACCGCCATGATTTCTGGTAGTGGCAATAACTTTCAACTCCAATCTTACGGTAGCGGGTTTCTCGGCTCTGCTTCGAGTTCGGCTTCAAGTTCAAATGGTTTGACAGCTCAGAATTATAGCTCTTCTCAGGCTGCTCTTAACGCTGCTGCCAGTCAAGGTTACAATGGCTATAACCAATGGGATGCGACTCCGGAACAAGACTCTGCAGCAAGGAATGGCTTTTCCACAAATGCCAATAGCGCACCTTACAGTGTCGGCTCTCACAACTGTGCAGATGCACTGACCGCGGGTTTGGAAGCTGCCGGGGTCAATCATGAGGGCGGTTCGAATATTCCAAATCAAGTGCACACGGCCAACGGTCGAGTGGCCGATTCGACCGGGAGTCTTTCACAACCAGAATAGATATGAAGGCTTTATTGATTGTATTGTTAATGATCACTTCTGCCACGGGCGAAATTTTAGGCCCAGATAAGATCATACCTAAATTTTACGAGCTGTTGATGCAGAAAGACGATCCATCAGAAATAGATGAAGTGGAATTCTTCGGGAACAACGAGTATATTGCAAAAACCATTCGATTGAAGTCAGGGTATTCCGAGTCGACGACGCCGGTTTGGGATTTCCTGAGGATCAACAGGAGTTTTTTCATTACCAAGGGAGTGGTCGAATTGGAAAAATCACGGATCCATTTTTCAGCACCGTCCCATACCACCCGGCTCTGGAATCAAACCGTTTCGGAGAGCAAGAAGATTTATGCGACGTTCCCAACGGAGGTCACAGCCAATGGCGCTTCATCTGGCACATCGATGGTAATATTTACGCTTGGTAAAAACTGGTACATCGATATCGGGGATACACTTGTTTCGGGTTCTCTCAAACCATTTTCCGATCAGGTTTATGAGCGAACGAAGCGTTCTAAATTAGATGCGGAATGATTGTGACATACTTCCCATAAATAGGCTCAGGCCGATTTTGCACATCGAAAAGAGAACCCTAATGATCAGAGAAACTGCCTGTTTGCTCTCTTTTCTTTGCTGCGTCCTATCCGCAGCAGAGGAGCGGTGGGTGGTCTCAAGCCGTGGCATGGACGTGCCGTTCAGCTCATGGCAGGCGGAGGAAGCCAGGCCCGGCGCGGGAGTGCTGGTCCTGGTGCCCGGCTACAATGGCAGCGGCGGGCAGATGCTGGATGCCCGCTGGAGGGCGTTTGCGGCGAAACACGGATTGATCCTGCTCGCGCCGACCTTCCACGCGGAGGGAAAAGAGAACAACCAGGGCAAGGGATACTACTACCCGGAGCAGGGCAGCGGGGAGGTGATGGAGAAGGCGCTGAAGGAGGTGGGGAAACGGACCGGAGCGGAGACGGACCAGGTGTTGTTCTTCGGGTTCTCCGCCGGGGCGCATTACGTGCACCGCTTCGCGCTGTGGCAGCCGCAGCGTGTGAGGGCGTTCGTGGCGTATTCCGCCGGCTGGTGGAGCGAGCCGACGGCGCGGGTGAGGAAGGTGCCGGCGCTGGTGATGTGCGGCGAGGCGGACGAGCGGTACGGTGCGACCTGGGAATTCTTCAAAAAGGGCCAGCGACTGGGCTGCCCATGGGTGTGGCGGTCCTACAAGGAGACGGGCCACGCGCTGACTCCGGCGGTGAGGGACATGGCGGAGGTGTTTCTGGCGTGCTATGCGGGGAGGGGAGAACAGGCGGGTGGGAGAAAAGAACAGGCAGGAATGCCTATGTCACGGGAAGAACAGGCAGGAATGCCTGTGTCACGGGTGTCACGGTATGGGGATATCCAGACTTACCGGAGCGTGGGTCCGGCGGAGCGGGATTCGATCCCGGAGGAATTTCGAATCGAGCTGCCATCCAAAGAGGTGGCGGAGGTTTGGGAAAAGGAGGGGGGTGAATAAACCCGACGAGGAATCGAACCGCTGACAAAACAATCATGAATCGACAACAAGCAGAACGACGGTGGCCCTCCGGGGGCAGGGGGAATTTTAACCGCGAATGGACGCGAATGGACACGAATGGGAGAGGGGGGAGGAAATGGTGTTGGGCGCGGGGCGTGACGACTGGGCTTCTGTTATGGATTGCGTCATTATCGGCGGCGAATGCCCAGAAACCGGCGTCAACGGTGGAGCCACTGCCGGAGCGGGTGGAGACCTTCACGATCAAGACGCGCTCGGACATGAACAAGGAGATCCCGTTCTATCTGCGGGTGCCGAAGAATTACCGGCCGGGGAAGGCGTATCGCCTGCTGTTCCTGTGCCCGCACCTCAACCAGGAGGGACTCAAGAAGTTGGCGGGCAGCGCGCCGTGGCTAGCGCTGGCGGACCAGCGGGACTGGTTCGTGATGTCCTGCACTTTCAAACAGGCGAAGGATGCGGGGCAGGACAGAAAGTTGGCCTACTACTATCCCGAGTCATTTTCCGGCAAGGCGACGCTTGAGGCGCTGGAAACCGTTTCCAAAAAATACCCGGTGGACACGGAACGGCTGCTGATGCAGGGGCTCTCCGGCGGGGCGCAGTTCGTCCACCGCTTCGCGATGTGGGCACCGGACCGGGTGACGGCAGTGGCGGTGAATTCATCGAGCTGGTTCGACACGCCGAACGCCCGCTGCAACGAAGTGGCCTGGCTGGTAACCATCGGTGAATCGGACGACAGCTACAACGCCTCGCTGGAAGTGGTGGACCGCCTGCGGAACGTGGGGGCGGCGCCGCTGTTCCGCTCCTATCTGGGCATGGTCCATGAAGGGAGCCCTGCGGTGGACAAGCTGAACATGGAGTTCCTCAAGTTTTACGACGATCACACGAAGGCGGACCTGGGAAAACGCCGGTCGTTCCAGACGCCGGTAGCGGAACGGCTGGCGCTGCAGGGCGAGAAGATGCCCTACGTGGGGGACGGGCAGGATTGGAAATATTTCCCGAACAGCCCGGACGCCCGGGAATCCGTGGCCGAGGACTCGCGGATCTATCTGCCGAGTGAATCGATCGCGAAGCTGTGGGGACTTAAAGAAGAAGGACAATAATCATGGAAACACCGGTGGAATACTTTTACGGGGAAACCCTGCGCTGGAGCTTCGGCTTCGAGAATCCGAACAAGGCGGCGGTGATCTTCGCTTGCGCCGTGCCGCTGCTGTGGTGCCTGTGGCAACTGGCATGGCGGCTGAAAAACCCGTGGCTGAAGATTCCCGCGCTGCTGGTGACGGCGGCCGGGCTGCTAGGGGCGTGGTATTGCCTGATCATGACGTATTCGCGCGGCGGTCTCGTCGCCGCGGCTGCGGCCTTGTTCTATCTGGTCGCCCGGGCGCTTCTCCGGATGAGGAAGCGGGAAACCTCGTGGCACAAGCGGGGCGAGATCTGGCTCTCGCTCCTGCTCGTGGGCGTCCTGGCAGGAGGCACGATGTGGAACGGCCTCGGCTCGCGCTCGACCGAAGCACTCGGGAAAGACGCCTCGGTGGGAAACCGGATGGAACTCTGGAACAGCGCGCTGCAAATGGCAGCGGAGAACGGGCGCGGCTTCGGCACCGGAAAATCCGGTGAGCAATACATGCAGTGGTATCAGCCGCTCGACCGGCAGGAAGGCTATCGGACGATGGTGAACAGCTACCTGACGTTCCTCGTCGAGCAAGGCTGGCTGTGGTCCGGCGCGGTTCTGCTGGGATTCGTGCTGTTCTGGGTGTGGACCAGGCCACGCAGCGGGGAACCCGTCACGGTCGCGCTGCGTGCGTCCATCCTCGCCTTCCTCGTCGCCGGGATCTTCAGCACCACCATGGAAGACTGGCGGCTGTGGCTCATTCCCGCTGCCTGCGCTGTGGTTCTGGTGACCCTCGCCGTGGGCAGGAGAAAGCGGGTGGGAAAATTTCCACTGCTGGCGACAGGCGGCGGCGTGCTGGCGGGATGTGCCGCGTTGTTCGCCGTAGGATTCCTGAAAAGCGGCAGAGACCCGCTCAAACGGGGATTCGGCGGCGATGGTGAAAACCGCAGTGTCACCTCCCTCGCTCCCGCCGCACCCACGGCCCGTTCCGTGGGCTTCATCGTGGACGAGGCCGTGATGGGCGATCAGTCCGCCCGACTGCTGCGGGAACTGGCACTGGGGGCAAACGTGGAAATCCTGCTGGGCGGCCGGGCGAAGGATGCGGACCGGATTCTCTGCGCTGGCAAGAGCGTGCATTCCCACGGTGATTTCCAACAGAAACCCCTGTTGCTGCTGGCACCGGAAAAAATGTTGGACGAGGAGCTCACCCTGCTTGCCGCCCGCAGCAAGCCTGCGGAGATCCTGCTGCCGGAAATCGACGAGGACGGCCGCGTCGGCTTCTGGGACGAGGTCACGGAAGGCACGCTCGCCGCGAATTTCCAGAAAACCGCCCTGAGCGGTGTGGGCAACCGCGTGGATTGGGCCTGGGCGCAGGTGATTGAGATCGTAAAATCCGGGAAACAATGATAGGACCATTTTCATGAAAATTCCTATCCTGCAGTGCCTGATGAATTCTTGTGCTGCCGTATGGCTCGTCGCCTGTTCATCCAGAAATGAAGAACCGCATCAGGTCGAAATGTTCGGCATCAACCCCGGATTGGAAAAAATGCTTCTTGAGCGGACAGGCACGGCTTCCATCGCCAGAATCAACGAGTTTGTCTACAAAAGGACGGCGGATTACGAGCTTGCTGGAGTTAATGCCGAGATGAATCGAAGGCCGGAAACCAAAGGAGAATCCATCATGCATGTCGCTGTTGCTTTCATCAGATATGATCAATCTTCAAAAATTGAAATCCATGACATCGTGCAGCCCTTGTATCTCTTGCAAAAGCAAGAATGGAAAGAGACCCTCGATCAACTGAAGATGTTTGAGTGAGGAAACCACCTAGCAAGATCTCGTTCAACAGGGATGCCCCGCGCGAGGCGTGGATCCGCGCAGGAGACCGCTGGGAAAGGCCCGGCGACCCCCGCGATGGGAATTCCCCGCGGATTTTAGAGTTGTCTGAAAGCTTCACCCGGTTAGTCTGCGCGGCATGACTGCAAAAATGATTTTCCGCCTGCCTGCCGTCTGCCTTGCCTGCGTGGGCATTTCCGGCGGTTTCCTCCACGGGGCTCCCATTACCGTGACCGACCAGAAGGGCCGGGCCATTGAAATCGAGCTGGTTTCCCTGGTGAACGATTTCGTCACATTCCGCCGCGCGGGCAAGGAGTTCTCCCTGCCCATCAGCAATTTCGCGGATGCGTCCCAGGAACTCATCCGCAAGGAGGCCGCGCAGATGCCGGCGGTGATTCCGAAGATCCAGCCCGATGTGGTCATCGGCAAGCGGCGCCAGAAGGAAAACAGCTCCTACATGGTGAAGCAGGAAATCACCTGCACCGTCAAGTTGAGCAATCCGAGCAACGCGATCGCCGTGCCGCCCGTCAGCGGGAAAATCGTGTTCATCGGCCAGGACCGCCGGACGCCGGAGCTCTACGAAGTTCTTTCCTCCCAGTCGGTGGAGGCTTCGATCAAGCCGGGCGAGACCTTCGTCAAGGAGATGGAGCCCTTCATCACCAGCTACGACAGCGACAACAAGGGGGTCGGCAACGTCGGCGGCTCGCAGTATGTCGGCTACCTGCTTGTCCTGCTCAGCGAGGCGGGGGATGTGGTGCTGGATCAAACGACCACGGCCGCCTTCCGCCAGGCGGCATCCGACAAACCCTCGGTGCTCAAGGAGGTGATCAACTATCCGAAAGGCAAAATGTTGACCAAAAAGCTCGATCCGGCACCGGTCGCGGGAAACGTCCGGGTGCGGCCGTGATTTGTCGGGTTCACCACCAGGATTCCATTTGCACCCCCCAGGTCCATCCGGTGGTGCGCCCTTCGTAGTCGAGTCCGCCGACTTCGCCTTGGAGCCCGTCCGACCACATGGCGTAGGTGAAAAACGCGCGTAGGACGGGGCGGCTGAAATATTCGTTTCCGAGTGAAACCTGCGGTGCGAGGGTCAACTTGCCCAAAGTGCCGCCCTCGCCGCCCTGGGTCGAGGAGGCCCAGTCCACGCCGCCTTCGAGGGCGATGCTGAACGCGTCAGTGAGATGCCAGATCGGGCGCACACCTCCCGAGAGCCAATGCTGGTCCGGGATCTCAAGGCCGTAATCCGTGTATTGATAGACCATGGCCGCTCCGAAGGAAAATTGTTCGACCGGTTGGATCACCAGCTGCTCGGTCGCCCGGAACCGCCACGCGTCGTCGGGGACCGGGCGGATGAAGGAGCCATCCGGCGTGCTGTAGCTTTCGAAGCCGGAGGTGAAAGAAGAGGCGGGGCCGGTGCCGATTTGCAGCGAAACGACGTTGAGGCTGCTTTTATCCAGAAACCCCTCGTCGGTTTTCACCAGATTGAGCGCGAAGCCATCCGAGTCGTCCGCGCTGTTGCCGGAAGAATCATCGCCGGATTCCGCCGACGCGTAGATCAGTCCGAGTTCGCCTTTTCCGCCGAGAAACGCCCAGTCGTAGTAGCGGAGGTCGAAATTCGTCTTGCTGAATCCCGCGGCGTTTTCCGGATCCGGAGAATCGAAACCATTCGTAATTCCGCTCTGCGCGCCGTCGCCGATCCATGCGAACGCCATTTTCCCGTTGCCGACGGTCACGTCCTCGATGCCGGCACCACCGCCGCTCATGTCCCAGAAGTAGAAGTCGTTCATGTTGATGTCGCGGCGCCGATAGAAGCGGTTGCCCGCCCAGATTTTGGCGTCCGGCATTCCGTCGATCACATTGGCGATCGAACCCCAGACTTCGGGCGAGGCGAAGTCGGTGTCCGACGCGGTGCCGTAGTTGTCGTAAGGATTGTAGAACGAAAGGCGGTAAGTCATGCGGGCGACCGGGCCGGAGTCATCCATGGCTCCGCCGGCGAACAGGCCTACCGGATAGAACGTCTTGGCGAACGCGAGCTCGCCGTAGTTTTCCGCTTCGTTTCCCAACCGGTATTTCGCCAGATCCGGGATGCCGAATGCCTGCTGCGGGCCGCCTGTGTTAGCCCGCCCGTAGCCGGCGCGGAAATAACCGGTGATGTCGAGGTAGCCTTCGAGCACTTCTTCGATCCGCTCGGCGAGGAGATTTTCCTCGCTCAGCCCCATGGCGAGATCGCGGATCTCGGTTCCTCCTTTGAACCGTTCGTCCGCGGCCTTTCTTTTGGATTTTTCAAATTCCCGGGCCTGGATCTCCTCGGTTGTCTGGGTGGGTTCCGGGTCGGTGCCGTCGATTTTTCGAGCGGTTTTTTTCCGCGGTGCGGGATCGGCTTCGTCGGTAGCAACCGGATTCTTCCGGGTTTTCCGCGGCGCGTCAGCTTCTGGCTCCGGAGACGAATCGGTTTCCGCGTTCGGTTTGGCAGGCTGGGTTTCCAGCTCGCGGATCCGTGACTCCAGCTGGTTGATGCGCTTTTCGTAGTCGCCCCGCAGCGCGTCCAGTTCTTTTCTCAGCTCGGACGTGGCGTCGGTCTGGCTCATTCCCAGAGCCGCCGAACCGAGCAACACTCCCCCCACACGGATCAATCGGGTTTTCACGACCGCATAAAGCGTTAGGTCGGCGGGTGCCGTCAAGCTTGAATCCGGAATCACCGTGGTGCCCGAAGGCTATTTCCCGGGAGGCGAATACCCGTCGGGCGTGGGCTGGAAATTTTTCTTGTGCTGAGGCCTCATCGCGTCGAGCCTCCGCCGTCAGATGGGGAGAATGTTCACATGGTTGATGATCTTCGGCATGATCGCCGGGCTGAATGTCCGGGTCTTTGCTTCGAAAGACATCAATGTCATCACCGCTTGCTACCAAGCCAGCGAGTGTTGCTCCCATGATCATCACCACGACGAGCATGGCCACAGTCATGGCCATGATGGCGGCGATCCTGACCACCATCACCACCATGAGTGCTGCTCCCTTGCGCAGCCGCTTGGTTTGGAAAACCATTCTCCCTGCCGGTTGGGTCTTTTGCCGGGGTCATTCCTTTCGAGTGTCCGGCATGAAGGCGAGTTTCCGCCGGAAGAGCCGTTTTTGAGTTCGGAAAAACCGCCGTTGATTTGAGCGCCCGTTGATCGCGCTCCGTCGTGCCCACGTGGCGTGCCGTCATTTCCCGCCCGGCACCGTCACGCCTGGCCGGATCTATCAGTCCAATCGGTTTTTCGCGCCCGCGTTTCTTACGCGTGGCCCATCCACTCAAATACCATGCCCAAGCTCTATCTGTTGGCCGTGCTGGCATCCGCCACCACCGCCCTCCCGCTCCGCTCGGAGCCTTCCGTCGTCGTCTCGCTTGCGAGTGTCGGCAACCGCATCCGCGCCCAGAATCCCGATCTGGCAGCCGCCCGTCTCCGCATCCGGGAAGCCGTCGGGCGCATGAACCAGTCCGGCCGCCTCGCGAATCCGGAGCTCGAAACCGGCGTCGAACACAACCCGGATTTCCGCGAAGGAAAATTCGAAATCGGATTCACCCAGCGGTTTCCCATCACCGGTCGCTTGCAGTTGGAAAAGGAAATTTCGCTCACCGAGCTGCAAGCCTCCGAGGCGGAGGTTCGCGAAGTCGAGCGCCAACTCACCGGCCAGGCCCGCGAGGCGGTGGTGAAAATCCTCGCCAACCGCCAGCGCCGCGCACTCGTCCGCGAGCAATCCCGGGTGTCCGGCGAATTTTCGGAATCCCTGGCCGACATCGCCGCAAAGGGCGAGGGCTCGCTGCTAGACGCCGGCCAGGCCAGGCTGGAAACCGCCAGCCTCGCGCTGGAAACCCGCCAGCTCGATGCAGAGGAAGCCGCGCTGGTCGGGGGGCTGAAGCCCCTGCTAGGCATGCGCCCCGGAGAGTCCCTCAGCGTCGGCGGAACCCTGGCGGAACCCACATTACCCGTCGCGGGCACCGACGTCTCCCGCCGCCCCGATTTGCAAGCGGCAAGGCTCGCTGCCCTCGCCGCCGCGCAGGGCGTCACCCTCGAACAGGCGCGCCGCTACGACGACTTGGAAGGCGGCGTTTTCGCAGGTGCCGGGCGTGCCGAGGACGCTCCGGATGGCTACGACAATGAAGCCATCATCGGCCTGCGTTTGAAAATCCCGCTGCCGCTCTGGAACAAGAACGAAGGCGCGATCCAGGAAGCGGAAGCAAAACAACAGCGCAAGGAAATGGAAGCCGTCGCCCTCAGCCGCAACATCCAGCTCGAAGCGGAAACCGCGCGCGCCGGCATGGAACAGTGGGCGCAAATGATTCGCGAGATCGACGAAACCCTGCTTCCGCTCGCCGCCGAGCAGGCCGCCCTGGCGGAAGCCGCCTTCCGCAACGGCCAGGGCGAAATCCAGTCCGTCCTCCGCTCTCGCGAAAAGCGCCTCCAGCTTTCGGCTGCGAAACTCGACGCGCTTCGTGAATTCCACCTCGCCCGCGTCCGCCATGAAACCGCGCTCGGCAAAAACTAACCATCATCCGTCCGTGAAATTTCTCTCTATCATACTCGCGCTCGCCGTCACAGCCGCAGCCCAGACTCCGCCCCGCAATGAAAACACCGTCGTGCTCGATGCCAGCGGTGTCGCGAATCTCGGCATCGAGACCGTCCAGGTCGAGGAAACCGCTTTCGAGCGCTCCATCTTCGTGCTCGGCGAAATCGAACACACCTGCGAAAGCCACTCCGTTCTATCAAGCCGCATCGCCGGCCGCGCCGTGGAAGTGCTAGCCCACGAGGGCGAGTTTGTTGAAAAAGACCAGCTCCTCGGTCGGGTGGAAAGCCGCCAGCCCGGTAGTCCGCCACCTGCCATCGACCTCAAGGCTCCGGCTGACGGACTCATCATCCGCTCCGAGCTCCACCTCGGCGGCCCCGTCGAGCCGGATCGCGAGCTGATGGAAATTCTCGATCTCTCACAGGTCTGGGTCGTCGCCCGCGTGCCCCAGCACCAGGCAGCCATCCTCGCCGACGGACTAACGGCCAAGGTCGGGATCCCCGCCATCGGTCCGGAAACGGTCACTGCGAAGTTCCTCCGGCTTGGCGTGGGCGATGAAGCCGTGAAATCCAGCGTCGAGGCGATCTTCGAAATCCCCAACCCCGGCAACCGCATCCGCCCCGGCATGCGCGCCGAGCTTTCCCTCGTCACCTCGAAACGCGAGGCCGTCACCAGCATCCCGCGCGACGCCTTGCAAGGCGATCGCGCGAACCGCTTCGTTTTCATCAAGGATTACGAACTGGAAAACGCCTTTGTCCGCGTGCCGGTCACCGTCGGGGAAATCGCCGGCGACCGCGTCGAGATCCTATCAGGACTGCTGCCCGGCGATGAGGTCGTGCTCAAGGGCGCGTATTCGCTTTCCTTCGCCGGAAAGGGAAGCGCCTCGCTCAAGGAAGCGCTCGATGCCGCCCACGGCCATCCCCACAACGAGGACGGCACCGAGATGTCCGCCGCAGAAATCGCGGCGAATTCCGGTGAAGGGCACGGCCACGACCACGATCACGGGTCGTCCGGCATGCTTGTCCTGTTTCTATCCATCGCCTGCGGAGTGCTGCTGCTGCTGCTGTTGGCCTCGCCTCTCGTTTTCCGCACCCGCACCAAAGCCTAAGCTCCGATGCTCAATCACCTCATCCGCTTCTCGCTGAAGAACCGCGTGCTTGTGCTCGCGCTGGCGCTGCTGGTTCTTCTGCTAGGCATCCGCACCGCCGGCGAGCTTCCCGTGGAAGTCCTGCCGGACATGACCAAGCCCACCGTCACCGTGCTCACCGAGGCTCCGGGTCTCGCGCCCGAGGAGGTGGAAATCCTCGTCACCCGACCGCTTGAGAATGCGTTGTTAGGCGTTGGCGGCCTCGACCGGCTGCGTTCGAATTCCGACGTCGGCCTCTCGCTCGTTTTCGTCGAATTCGCATGGGGCACCGATATCTATAAAGCCCGCCAGCTCGTCCAGGAGCGCCTGCAATCCGTCAAGTTCACCGCCCGTGCCACTTCGGGCATGACACCGGTTTCCTCACTGATGGGGGAAATCCTGCTCGTCGGCCTGCGGTCCAAGGATGGCTCCATCGCGCCGATGGACCTGCGCACCTACGCCGAGCTCAATGTTGCCCGACGTTTGCAGAGCATCCCCGGCGTCGCCGAAGTTCTCGCCATCGGCGGCGGAGTCAAGCAGGTCCACGTCGAGCCGGATCCGCTCCGCATGCAGGCGGAGGGCGTGACCCTGGACGAACTGGAAAAAGCCGTCACTCTATCAGCCGGTAACGACACCAGCGGTTATCTCCAGTCCGGCCCGCGCGAAATCATGGTGCGCAACCTCGCCATGACCGCCGATCCCGCCGACATCGCCGCCTCCGCGGTAAGACACGCCGGAGACCGCGTCATCACCATCGGCGACGTGGCGACGGTGAAATTCGGCGTCGCCACCATGCGCGGCGATGCGGGGATTTCATTTGAAAACGACACTCAGGAAACCGCCGGGGTCGTGCTCAGCGTCGACAAGGCTCCCGGCTTTGACACCTTGAAACTAACCGCCGCCATCGAGAAAGCTCTGGAAGAACTCCGGCCAAGCCTGCCGCCTGGAGTCGAGGCCGGCATCCTTTTCCGTCAGGGAGATTTCATCGAACACGCCGTCGGGAACCTCAAGGAAGCCATTCGCGACGGTGCCATCATGGTCACCATCATCCTGTTTCTCTTCCTGCTGAATCTCCGCACCACCTTCATCACGCTCACCGCCATTCCGCTGTCCTTCGCCATCACGCTCATCACGTTCAAATGGTTCGGCGCCGGCGTGAACAGCATGACGCTCGGCGGCATTGCCGTGGCCATCGGCATGGTGGTGGACGACGCCATCGTGGATGTGGAAAACGTTTTCCGCCGCCTGCGGGAAAACGCCTCGCGGCCCGATCCGAAGCCGCGGCTCGAAGTCATCGCCACCGCCTCCAGCGAGGTGCGCTCCAGCATCCTCTACGCCACCATCCTGATCGTGCTGGTGTTCGTTCCGTTGTTAGGGCTCGCCGGACTGGAAGGCCGCCTGTTCCGCCCCATTGCCATCGCCACCATCGTCAGCATGGCCGCGTCCTTCGTCGTTTCTCTCACTGTCATTCCAGTGTTGTGCTCGTTTCTGCTCAAGCCGAAGGAAGGCCGGGAACACCGCGACGGCCCACTGGTCCGCGGATTGAAATTCATCACCCGCGTGACCTTTCTCAAGGCGGCGTTCAAGGCGCCGCTCGTCGTCGTCGCCGTGGCCATCCTGCTCGTCGTCGGTGCCGGGATGCTCTATCCGGGCATGGGCAAGGAATTCCTGCCGACCTTCAACGAAGGCAGCGCGACCATTTCCTTCGCCAGCGCGCCGGGCACTTCGCTGAAACAATCGAATGAAGTCGGCAGTCGGGCCGTCAAGTTGTTGTTGGAAATCCCTGAAGTCAAAACCGTCGGCCGCCGTGCCGGCCGCGCCGAGCGCGACGACCACGTCATGCCCGTCTCCGTGAACGAGTTCGACGTCGAGTTCCGCGAAGGTGGACGCGACCGCGAGGAAGTTTTCGCCGAGATCCGCGAGAAGCTCAAAGGCGTGCCCGGCACCTTCGTCAACGTCGGCCAACCCATCGGCCACCGCCTCAGCCACATGCTCAGCGGAGTCTCCGCCAAGATCGCGGTGAAAATCCACGGCCCGGACCTCGACACGCTCCGCCGCCTCGGCGCGCAGGTGAAGGAAGCCGGCCAAGCGATTCCCGGCCTCACCGACGTGAATCTGGAAGCCCAGGTGCCCATCCCGCAGATCCGCATCGAGGTGGACCGCGAGCGCGCCCGCCGCGAAGGCCTCGCTCCCGGCGAAATCAACGCACAGGTCTCGCGATTGTTAGGCGGCGGCATCCTCGGCGAGTTGCGCGAGGGCGAGGCCACCGTGGAACTCGTCATGCGCCTGCCGGAGTCCTGGCGCACCTGGCCGGACAAAATCGGCGAGCTGCTCATCGAAGCTCCTAACGACCGCCACATCCCGCTTTTCCTCGTCGCCAACGTGCACGAGGTGAACGGCCCGAACGTCATCAACCGCGAGAACGGCCAGCGCCGCATCGTCATCGGCGCGAACACCGGCGAGCGCGATCTCGAATCACTCGTGAAAAACTGGCAGCAAGCCGTCGCGGAAAAAGTAACGCTCCCTCCCGGCTACAGCCTGCGCTTCGAGGGCGAATACCTTGCCCGCCAGGAAGCCTCCAAACGCATCCTCATCCTCTTCGGGCTCGTCACCGGCGTGATCATCGTCTTGCTAACGGGCTATTTCCGCAGCCTCTCGCTCGCACTCCAGGTCATGCTCAATCTGCCGCTCGCGCTCGCCGGGGCACTCGCTTTCACGTGGTGGAAAATCGACAACATCAGCATCGCGACTCTCGTCGGCTTCATCGCCGTGGGCGGCGTGGCTGCTAGAAACGGCATCATGATGATTTCCCACTACCTCCACCTCATGCGCCACGAGGGGGAAACCTTCGGCGTCGCCCTCATCACCCGCGGCACCCAGGAACGACTCGTGCCCGTGCTCATGACCGCGCTCGCCGCAGGCATCGCACTCATCCCGCTGGTGCTTGCGCCCGGTGAGCCCGGCAAGGAGATCCTCCATCCCGTCGCGGTCGCCATCGTCGGTGGATTGATTTCCTCCACCCTCCTCGACCTCGTCGTCACTCCCGCCGTCTTTTACCTCATCGGCAGGAAGGCCGCGGAAAACGCTCTCAGGCTGGACGCTCCAGCCGCCCGATAGAAACCAACAACCAACGAAACATGAAAACCAAACTAACCGCCCTCCTCCTCGCCCTCACCGCCGGCTTCGCCTTCGGCCATGGCGACATCGAAATCGGCCCCAACAAGGGCCGCATCCTCGAATTCAGCACCAATGAGACCATGCATGGAGAGGTCACCGAAAAGGACGGCAAGCTCCACATCGCCGTGCTCGACAAGGACATGAAGCCCGTGAAGGTCGAGGCGCAGAGCCTCACCGCGACCGGCGGCACCCGTGAGAAGCCCGTGAAGCTCGAAGTCACCAAGAGCGATACCGGTTTCACCATCACCGCCCCGAAAGGCGGCGAGTGGCTCATCGTCCAATACAAGGAGAGCGACTCCGCCAAGTCCATCACCGCCCGCATGCACTATGACACCAAAAAGTGCGCCACCTGTGAGCATGTCGAGTGGCTCTGCACTTGCGGTGCGAAGAAGTAGGGAGGAGGTGTCTAACTGTCCCTCTTCTTCATCAGGAATGAAGAGGCGACAATAAGGTCGCCGCTCCCTACTCAAGCGCTCCATGATCAAAACGCATTTTTGGAGTTGTTGTAATTGGTGTGCAATGAATGCTTGCGCCCGCTTCCGTCGCATGCTCGATTCGCCGCGCCATGAAACCACTCGCAAGCTCTCTCGCCTTCGCCGTCATTTCATCCAGCCTCGTCTCCGCCGAGGGTTTCCTCGAACCCTTCGAGCACATTCACTTCAGCAAGCTCGGCACGCCCTACGTCCACTCCTTCGGGATCGAACCCGCCTTCACCGGTCGCGACCTTTTCCTGGACTATGCCTATTACGAGGGCGAGGGCGTGACCGAACATGAGACCGAGCTGGAACTCGAATGGGCCTTCACCAGCCGGCTCGGCGTGATCATGGAGGTCCCTTACATTTGGGAAGACGAGGAAGGTGGGGCATCGGCCTCCGGCTTCGGTGACTTCGCCATCGTGCCCCGCGCCCTGCTCGTCGAGAGCGAGCGTTTTCTTCTAACCGGCCAGGTGGAGGTCGTGCTGCCGACAGGAAGCAGCACCTTCGGCGGCGAAACCGCCATCGCCCCGGGCATCGCGATGTGGAACGATCTCGGAAACTGGTGGACACTCAATTCCAACATCGCCGTCGAGCATGGCTTCGACGCGGACTCCACCGAGCTCCTCTTCGGCTTCGGCCTCGTGAAATCCTTCGGTGAAAAGCACGAGCCCCACGCCGGTCACGAGCACCATGCGACCTCTAACGCCGGCCTGTTCAACATCCATCTCGAAGCCATCGGATCCACACTGCTCAACGGCTCTGACAAGGGCGATACGAGTTTAGAAGGACTTGTGGGCGTCAGCTACGGCTTCGCGGCCGGCTTCGACGTCCGCGCGGGATACCTGTTTCCCATTACCTCACCGAAAGATTTCGACCATGGATTTACCACGGGCGTGATCTTCCATTTCTGAGGTCGGGAGGCCCGGTTGAGGAGGCGGGACCTTGCTGTCCCTCTTCTTCATCAAGCATGAAGAGGCGACAGTAAGATCGCCGCTCCTCAAAGCATTTTCCAGATCGTCCCGAGCACCGCGCAGGCACCGAGTGTCGGGATCACGCCGATTTTGAAGCGCTCCATCGCCACCCACGAGGCCACGGCCACCACGGCGACGAAGAAATCAAACGTGCCGCCCGCCGGTGCCAGCGCGTGCCAGGCGAACCAGATGGCGAGGTTCAGGATCACGCCCACCACGGCGGCGGTGATGCCGGTGAGCGCGGTGGACAGGCCGGGACGTTCCCGCAGCCCCTCGACGTGCGGTGCGCCGAGGAAAACAAAAAGGAAACACGGGAGAAATGTCACCCATGTCGTCACCAACGCGCCGAGCATGCCCGCGGCGAGCGGCGTGAGGCCGCCGGGATTCTGCCAGGCGGCGACGAAGCCGACGAACTGCAGCACCATGATCAGCGGCCCCGGCGTGGTCTCCGCCAGACCCAGCCCGGCCATCATCTGGGTCTGCGACAGCCAGCCGAATCTCTCCACCGCCATCTGCGCCACATAAGGCAGGACCGCATACGCCCCGCCGATGGTGACCAGCGCGGCCTTGCTGAAGAACAAACCCTCCTGGAAATGGATGCTCTGCCATCCCAGCCAGAGCCCAACGCCGATCAACGGCAACCACCACAGAGTCAGGCAAAGCGTGGAGATCAGCACCGTGCGCCCTAACGTCGCTTTGGGAGCGGGTGGCAGTTCCACGCAGGGCCGCGTCTCGTGCCCGGACTTCCCGTGGCCTTTTCCGGCGGGAAACTGTTTCGGATAGATTTTTCCGCCCACGTAGCCGATGAGCGCCGCCGTGAGGATGATGACGACGAAGTTGATCTTGAAAACAAAGATCGCGACGAACGCCAGCCCGGCCAGCGCCCACAGACTGGGCGATTTCAACGCCTTCGAGCCGATCCGTTTCACCGCGGAAACCACGATGGCGATCACCGCCGCTGTCAGTCCGTAGAAAAGTCCGTTCACCCATGCGATGTCGGCGCCAGCCATGTAAAGCCAGCTCAGTCCTAGCAGGATGAACATGGATGGCAGGACAAACAACACGCCGGCAGCAATCCCGCCGCGAGCTCCGTGCAGCCGCCAGCCGAGATAAGTCGCGAGCTGTTGGGCTTCCGGGCCAGGCAGCAGCATGCAGAAATTCAGCGCGTGGAGGAAGTGCTCCTCGTTCAGCCAGCGGCGCCGCTCGACAATTTCCTTGTGCATGATGGCGATCTGCCCCGCCGGCCCGCCGAAGCTGATCCAGCCGAGTTTCCACCAGAAACGCAACGCTTCGGCAAAGCTGGGCACGCTTGGCGGTCCTTGGGAACCCTCGTTCATGACATCGCGTGGCAAGGGATCGGGCATGCGGAAAACTAGGTGGACCGTGTGGGTTCGCGCAAGCGGCCAAACCTCGCCTGGAACATGGCGATGGGAAGGATTTTGTCATCTTCGGTTGAATCAAACGAACTCGTTGTCTACTGGATCACGCCGGTAAATTGCCCCTTGACCCAGGCAGTCAGCAAAGTGAGCCTTTCGCCGTGCGACAAGTAATGGCAGCGGTGTTGCTATGTTGCGTGGGATTTCTGATTCCCGCGTCGGCTTCGCCTGTCCGGTTCTGCCTTTTGGAATTCGGGCTGAATTCCTCTCAAGCGGATTCCAAGTGCTGCTCGGATTGCAACCGGGGAACCACGGAGCCAGATCCATGTTGTGTCGATCTCCATGAATTGCCGGATGCGGGAGCGCCTCAATTGCCCGTCGAACTACCTCCTGCGGTGGTCACGGATGTGCCGCAGGTTCTGTGTCCGATCCATGCGGTGACCTGGATGTGCAGGGAGTGTTTTGTCGTGTCCGCACCGATCCGCGGGCCGACCTCGCCCGCCGCGTATCGAGCGGTGTTGGGAATCTGGAGACTGTAGAAGCGGCGTCCCAGCCGTCCGTGGCCGCGCGCTGTTAGCGCGGTTGTTTTGCACACCCGCATCCGGGGTATGCCGCTCTCCAGATTTCCAAATTTCCATGAATACCTCTCTCGATTCCCTTTCCCGCAACTCATCCGATCAAGCGCCGGGGCGGCGCATGCCCGCTTGGCTCATCCCGCTGGCCATTGTCGCCGGATTTGCCCTGCTTTTCCTCGCGCTCTTCCGCGACCGACTGCTGCCGGCTCCGGATGTGAAAGTCGCGTTCGTGCCGGCCACGATCTCGGACTCGTCAGCGATTCCACCATCCTCCGCCGGCGGCCTGTTGTTCCAGGCTAGCGGCTGGATCGAGCCCGACCCGCTGCCGATCAAGGCGACTTCGCTGATCGATGGCGTCGTCGAAACCGTTCACGTACTGGAAGGCCAGGCGGTGAAAAAGGGCGAACCGCTCGCCTCCCTGATTTCGGAAGATGCCCGGCTCACCCTCGCAACGGCGGAGCAAAATCACCAAACGCTCCATTCCACTCGTGACGCCCACCTCGCAGCCATCGAATCTGCCAGAAAAAAACTCGAAGGAGCTCAAGCCATGGCCAAGTCCGCGGCAACCCTGCGCGACGAGGCGGCGGACCGGTTAGCCCGCTACGAAGGACTTTCCGCCCGCTCGGTTCCGGAGCAGGAAATCGTCTCTGCCCGGCTGCGGGTCGCCCGGGAAGACGCACAATTGCTTGTCGCCGCCGCATCCACTTCCGAAGCCGAGGCCGAAATCGAAAGGCTCAAACTGGAAACACAGGTCAAGGAAAACGAGATCCGAGCGGCAGCCATCCAAGTGGAAAAAGCGAAACTCGCCCTTGCCCGCACCGTCATCCCAGCACCCACCGACGGGCGCGTGTTGCGGCTTCTCGCCGCTCCGGGACAGAAGAAAATGCTGCAAGACAACGATCCGGAAAGCTCCACCATCGCGATCCTCTATCATCCCGCGAAGCTTCAAGTTAGAGTCGATGTGCCACTGGCCGACGCCGCCGGGTTGCAGATCGGCCAAGTCGCCAAGATCCGCTGCAGCCTGCTTCCCGACAAGGTTTTCGAAGGCGTGGTGACCCGCATCACCGGCGAGGCGGACCTCCAGCGCAACACCCTCCAGGCGAAAGTCAGCATCACCGATCCGGTGGAGCAACTCCGCCCCGAGATGCTTTGCCGGGTGGAATTCCTCGGAGTTTCCCCAACAGGAACCGGCTCGTCGCAAACCGTCTCAACCTGGATTCCCGAAGCCGCCGCGAAGGACGGCAGCGCCTGGGTCTGCGATCCGGAATCCAAGCGGGTGTCCAAGCGCGCCATTCAAATGACGACGGAAAAGCGCGATGGCCACATCCGCCTCACCGAAGGACTCCGCCCCGGTGAATGGGTCGTCCTCTCCCCTGCCAATCTCCACGACGGCCAACGCGTCAACCCCACCCTGCAAAAACCATGAGCGAGACCATGATCCAATGCCGCGGCGTTTCCAAAAGCTACCACAAGGGCAGCACCGTGGTCACTCCGCTCGAAGCGCTCGACCTCGATGTGCCTAAAGGAGAATTCCTCGCGCTGATGGGACCATCCGGTTCGGGAAAAACCACGCTGCTCAATCTTCTATCAGGCATTGACTCGCCCACCAGCGGCTCGCTCGTCATCGCCGGCATTGATATCTCAAAACTCTCCCGCCGCGACCTCACCAGGTGGCGGGCCAACCACGTGGGCTATATTTTCCAGCTCTATCACCTCGTCCCGGTCCTCACCGCGTTTGAAAATGTGGAGCTGCCACTGCTACTCTCGCCGATTTCGAAAAAGGAACGCCACGCCCGCGTGGAAACCGCACTTTCACTCGTCGGCCTATCCGACCGCATGCACCACACCCCGTCCGAGCTTTCCGGCGGGCAGGAACAACGTGTCGCCATCGCCCGCGCCGTGGTGGCCGATCCACCGTTGTTAGTCGCGGACGAACCGACAGGCGATCTCGACCGCGAATCCGCCGTCCGCATCCTCGAGTTACTCCGCCAACTCTCAAAGAATTATCACAAGACCATCGTCATGGTCACCCACGACGCGAAAGCCGCCGCCGCCGCCGACCGCACGCTGCATCTCGAAAAAGGCCAACTGCTGGAGAATCTATGAACGCCGCGGTCAACCTCCTCAAGCTCGCTTGGATCCAGCTCACCCGCCATCGGGTGCGTTCGCTGCTAACTGTTTTCGGCGTCGCCTCCGGCATGTTTCTCTTCACCGCCGTCGAGACACTCCAGCGCTCGCTCGGCAAGGCGACCGAAGCCTCGGCGGCGGACACCACGCTGGTCGTCTATCGGGAAAACCGCTTCTGCCCGTCCGCCAGCCGCTTGCCCGAACACTACGCAGGTGAGATCCGTCGGATCCCCGGCGTGCGCGAGGTGATCCCCGTGCAGATCGTCGTCAACAACTGTGGCGCGTCCCTCGACGTCATCACCTTCCGCGGCGTGCCCGACGAGTTGCTGCGGAAATTCGCGCCCGAGATCGAAATCATCGCAGGCAGCGAAAGCGAGTGGAAACGGCGCGACGATGGCGCGTTGTTAGGCGGGGTTTTCGCCAAACGCCGTGGCCTGAAACCCGGCGACCGCTTCGATGCCGCGGGCGTCACCGTCACGGTCTCCGGCATCCTCCGCTCGCCCTTCGCGCAGGACAACAACGTCGCCTATGTGAAACTTCCATTTCTCCAACAAGCCTCGCGCGCCGGGCTCGGCGTGGTCACCCAGTTCAATGTGAGAGTCGCCGAATCCAAGCAACTCGAACCCGTGGCCACCGCCATCGACGAACTTTTCCGTAGCGGTCAGGAGCCGACCGACACCCGTCCGGAAAAGGCGTTTTTCGCTGAAACCGCGTCCGAACTCGTCGAACTGATCGGCTTCACCCGCTGGCTCGGCGTCGCCGCCGTCATCGCAGTCGGCGGCCTGGTCGCAAACGCTCTGCTGCTCGTCGTCCGCGGCCGGGTGAAGGAAAACGCCGTCCTGCGCACGCTCGGATTTCCCGGCCGCGCCATCGGCTGGCTCGTGCTGAGTGAGGGCGGCATGTTAGGTTTTGCCGGTGGCGTGGTGGGCGTCGGCATGGCCGCCGCGTTTCTGCGCTGGCAGAGTTTCACCATGGGCAATGAAGGCCAGACGCTCGCCATCCAGCCGGACGCCACGGTGATCGTCATCGGCGTGCTGGCGGCGCTCGGCCTCGGGATCTTCGCCTCCCTGTGGCCCGCCTGGCAGGCCATGACCCAACCCATCGTCAGGAACCTCCGCAGTTAGACCATGCTTCCGCTCTCCTATGCCGTGCGGAATTTGTTCCGCTCCAAATCCAGACTGCTCCAAACCATCGGCGGCAGCGCGATGGTTGTGTTGTTAGTCATGGCCTCGGTCGCCATCAACAACGGGATGAAGCGCGTGCTTTCCGCCTCCGGATCCGAGCACAATGTCATCCTCGTCGGCGCGGGTTCCGAAGAAAGCATCCAGCGCAGCGAAGTCCCGGAACGCACCGCCGGCATCGCGGAAGCCGCCGTGCCCGGCATCGCCGAAACCCTCGGCGTGCGCGCCGTTTCCAGTGAAATCCACTACATGAACTATCTCGGCCTGCCGGACGGACGCACAAGCCAGGCGATGCTGCGCGGCGTCACGCTGCAAGCCCTGCGCGTCCATCCCGAGGTGAGGTTGCTCGAGGGAAATTTCCCAGGCGCGGGCGAGCTCATGGTCGGCCGACTCGCCTGGCGGAAACTCGGCCTCGCGGAAAGCGATCTCAAAATCGGCGGCATCCTGACATTGGAAAACCAACCCCTGAAAATCTCCGGAATCTTCGCCGCCCCGGGCACCGTGTTGGAATCCGAAATCTGGGCCACGCTCGGCGATCTTCGGGTGTTGGCAAAACGCGAAACACTCTCATGTGTCGTCCTCCGCCTCGACGATCCCGCCGATTTCGCGGAAGCCGATCTCTTCGCGAAACAGCGGCTCGACC
The DNA here is from genome assembly GCA_963841745.1 of uncultured Verrucomicrobiae bacterium. Taxonomy (GTDB): domain Bacteria; phylum Verrucomicrobiota; class Verrucomicrobiia; order Verrucomicrobiales; family Akkermansiaceae; genus Luteolibacter. The sequence continues at coordinate 763,003 of CAWJDV010000003.1, forward strand.
TCGAACTCAGCGCGCTGAAGGAGAGCGACTACTATTCGCGTCTCAGCGCCTTCTTCAAACCCCTGCGCGCCATGACCTGGATCACCGCCGGCCTCATCGCGGCCGGCGCGCTCTTCGGCGGCGTCAACACGCTCTACGCCGCCTTCGCCTCCCGCGTCCGGGAAATGGCGACCCTGCAAGCGATCGGCTTCGGGCGCGGCGCTTTGTTAGCGAGTCTTGTCCAGGAAAGCACCCTAGCCTGCCTCACCGGGGCGTTGCTGGCCTCCGTCATCGCCGTCGCCTTGTTGGACGGCAGGACGATTCCCTTTTCCATCGGCACCTTCACCTTGGAAGTCGGTCCCGGAGTGGCGATCACCGGCATTTTGACCGGGCTGCTCCTTGGACTGCTAGGCGCACTGCCGCCCGCCATCCGCTGCCTCAAGCCACCGCTTCCCACCGCTCTCCGCATGTCCTGAAATTCACTAACATAACCATCCCATGAAAATGAAAACCATCTGCCTCGCGTTCGCAACCGCCGCTCTTTTTGCCTCTTGCGAAAAGAAAGAAACCACCGCCGCCGCTCCAGCAGCAAGCGCCCCCAGTGCTGCTCTCTCCGCCGTGCTCGCCGCCTCGCCCACCGGCGAGCCGAAGCCCATCCATCTCATCCGCGCCACCGCCAAACCCGGCGATGTGATCACCGTGAGCGGCAAAATCATGGGTAATGAAAAACCCTTCGTCGAGGGACGCTCCGCCTTCATCCTCGGCGATCCCGAAGTGCTAACTCCCTGCAATGAAGATCCCGCCGACAAATGCACCACGCCCTGGGACAACTGCTGCGACTCGCCCGAAGACAAAAAACGCGGCATCGCCACTATCCAGATCGTGGGTGCCGATGGACGCGTGCTCAAGGAGTCCGTCGAAGGCGTCGGTGGTCTCGCGAACCTCGGCACTGTCACCGTGACCGGCAAGGTCGCCGAGGGATCCTCCGCCGATGCCCTGATCATCAATGCCCAAGCGATCCGCTCCGGCAAATGATGGATGTTGCTCTAGCGGAACTCTTTGATTCCTGGTTTGCCTTGGATTGATGCGCAACATCGGCTCCAAAATGGAGTTTATCCCGCAAGTCACCCATTTCATGAAACCCTCATTCCTCCTCTCCGCGACTTTTCTGACGACCTCCGTCGCACTCCTGGCGGTTCCGCCGGGCAAAAAAGGCAAAAACCGCCCGGATGCACCCTTGGCACAAGAGGCGGCCGTTCCGGTGGATCAACCCGCTGCCGGCGGCTGGCACACATGGACCGCCTCAAACGGCGGGAAACTGGAGGCGAAATTCAAGGCGCTTGAAAATGGAATCGTCACGGTGGAGCAGAAGGACAAGCGCATCGTGCGCTTCCCGCTGGTCCGCCTGAGTGCCGAGGACCAGCAGTTCGCCCAAGCCCGAAAAGCGGCCCAGCCGCGCCCGCCGATGGCGCAGGAAGTGATCGTGAAGGCCGCCGCCCGGCTGGATGATTCGATCAACGGCGCGCTGAAACAAAGTGGAACGGCAGCGAACCCGCCGGCGAGTGACGCGCAGTTCGTCCGCCGGCTCCATCTCGACGTCATCGGCCGCATTCCCACCGAGCGGGAGGCGCGCGCGTTTCTCGCAGACACTTCGCCCGGAAAGCGTGCAGCCCTGGTCAACTCGCTGTTGAACTCGCCCGGCTACACGATGCACATGTTCAACTGGCTCGCCGACATGCTGCGCGTGAAGGACGACTACGGAAAAGGCGCGAAGGCGTTCCTCTACGAAGATTGGCTCAAGGACCAGATCGCCATGAATCTTCCCTGGGACGTGATGGTGCGCGACATGCTCACTGCCGATGGGAAACTCAATGAAAACGGTGCCGCCGGATTCCTTCTGCGTGACGCCCAGATGCCGCTCGACGGCGTGTCCAACCTGCTCACCACGTTCCTCGGAGCCGACGTCTCCTGCGCCCAGTGCCACGACCACCCGTCGGCCGACTGGACGCAGCGGGATTTCTACAGCATGGCTGCGTTCTTCGGCGCGACCGACGGCTACCACGAGGACGTCTATCGAAAATCCCGCCGCCTCGCCAAGTCGGACTCGATCTCGCAGGCGGAGAAAAACCTGGCCAAAACAATTTTCACCCCCAACGCCTACAACCTGGTGGACCTGCCCACCAACCACCTGAAGTTTCCTGCGGACTACAAATACAAGGACGCCAAGCCGGGTGAGGTGGTGAAACCGGAGCTGATCCGCTGGGACGCGTCCGCGAAGACCAATCCCGCCTATCAGCTCGACGACGTGAAGCCGTCACAGCTCCGCAATGAATTCGCGGAGTGGATGGTCCATCCGGAAAACCCGCGCTTCGCCGCCACGATCGCCAACCGGTTGTGGAAAAAAGCGTTCGGCATCGCGGTGCAGGAGCCGGTTTCCAATCTGGACGATCCCGCCGGCGCGAGCAATCCGGAGCTGCTCGCACTCATCACCACCTACATGAAGCAGGCCAGGTTCGACCTGCGCGAATTCCAGCGAATTCTCTACAACACCGCCGCCTATCAGCGGCAGGCGAGCGAGGCTCCCGAGGATCCGAAGAGCTATCAGTTTCCCGGCCCCACCCTGCGCCGCATGAGCGCCGAGCAGGCGTGGGATTCCATCGTGACCCTGGCTGCCGGCGATGATGCCGACCAGATCCTCCTCCGCCGTGGCGACGACCTTCAGAAGACCGTCGTTCCCGATGACCAGATCAATGCCGCGACGCTGAGCCGGTTAGTCACCGAAATGAAAGCAAGTGGTGCGTCCATGAAAGGCGGCGGCGGCGGAAAAAGACGGAAAGATGAACCCGAGAGCCCTGGCTGCCAGTTACGAAGGCGGCATCCCCCAAATCCGCTCCGGCCTGGTTCTCGCGCGTGCCAGCGAGCTGCCGCAGCCCGCGCCGGAGAACCATTTCCTGCGGTTGTTCGGCCAAAGCGACCGGCTTGTTAGCGACACCAACACCACCGACGGCAGCGTGCCCCAGATGCTCCAGCTCATGAACGGCCCGGTGCAGGAAATGATCGCCAGCGGCTCCTCGGCACTCGCCGCCGCAACCAAGGCCACCACGCCCGCCGGACAAGATCGCCTCGCTCTATCTGAGTTTTCTCGGTCGCCAGCCAAGCGCGGATGAGTCGGGGAAGGCGCTCGCCGCAATGAAAGACGGGCTCGCGATCAACGACCTCGCCTGGGTCCTCCTGAACTCCCGTGAATTTCTCTTCATCCCGTAAACCCACCCGCCATGAAATCCGATCTGCTCCGACTCCATGAAATTTCCCGCCGCTCCTTCGTCGAGCGCATGGCGCAAGCCGCCTTCGGCATCAGCCTGCTGCCGTTCATGCCGGGCGAGAGCCTGCGCGCCAGCGAGGTCCCGCCGACTGGCGCCAAGGGGGCCGGTTTCGGCAAGGCCAAGGCGGTCATCATGCTCCAGCTCTCCGGCGGCTTGAGCCAGATCGACAGCTTCGATCCCAAGACCGGCGCATCGAAAGGCCCGGGCGACGCCGTGAGCACCAAGGCCGGATTTCAAATCTCATCCTTTCTGCCAGAGACCGCGAAGATCGCGGACAAGATCACCGTCATCCGCAGCATGACGGCCAAGGTCGGCGTGCACGAGTCGGCCCGCTATCTGATGCGCACCGGCTTCGAAAAACGCGGAACCATCGTGCATCCAACACTGGGTGCCTGGGGGCAGCACTACCTCGGAGCCAGTCACCAGACCTTGCCTAGCAGCGTCTGCATCAACCGTCCTTCCAACCATGGCAACGGATTTTTCCCCGCCAGCATGAGCCCGTTACCGATCCTCGATCCGGACGAGGGCCTGACAAACGCGGTTTCCCGCGCGGATGCCGCGACCATGGAGAAGCGATCTGGCTCTGCTCGGCGAGATGGACCGGAAATTCACCGGCACGGTCAAGGACAGCGGCGTGGCCGCGTACAACGAGTTTTACGAAAGCACGCTGCGCCTCATGAAGGGCAAGGATTTGGAATGCTTCGACCTCAACAAGGAATCCGCCGATCTGCGGGCGAAGTATGGCAAAAACCGTTTCGGCCAGGGTTGTCTGCTCGCACGCCGTTTGATCGAAGGCGGCGTGCGTTACGTGGAAGTGGAGAGCGGCGGTTGGGACATGCACAAGGACATCGAGGGCGGCATGGAGGACCGCGGCTCCGAGTTCGACACGGCGTTCGCCGCACTCGTGAGTGATCTCGATGCGCGAGGGCTGCTGGACAGCACGATGGTGGTGGTGGCCACCGAGTTCGGCCGCAAGCCGCAGTTCGACGGCAGCGGGCGCGGGCACCATCCGCTGGTCTTCTCCTGCGTCCTCGCCGGCGGCGGTGCGAAACGTGGTTTCGTCCACGGCGCGAGCGATGCCGCAGGTGGCCAGGTGGCGAGCGACCCGGTCACGGTCGGTGAATTGCACGCCACGGTCGCCCATGCCTGCGGGATGCCGATTGAAAAAAACGTCGTCAGCCCCAGTGGCCGTCCCTTCACCGTCGGAAATAAGGCCAAGCCGGTGAGCGGAGTCTTCGCCTAGGCGGACCCGCAAAGTCCGTCTTTTTCTCAGCACCGGTTATCGCCTTGTCAGATTGCCCTTGTGAGGCGCGGCGGTTTTTCGCTTTACTGTGGCGTTGAAAAACCCGGCTGAAGTCATGTTGTTTTTCGTCCCCAAGGAAACCCGTCCGCTGGAAACCCGCGTTGCGCTGGTCCCCGCAGCCGCCGCCAAGCTGGTGAAACTCGGCGCACAGGTCGGCATCGAATCCGGTGCCGGACTGGCCGCCGGTCATCTGGATGCCGATTACGAAGCCGCCGGCGCATCGATCGTCTCCGACCGGGCCGGCGCCATCCGCGCGGCGGATTTCGTGCTGCGCGTGCTTCCGGCGGAGCTCGAGGAAATCCGCCTTCAGAAACCCGGCTCGCTGGCGACCGGCCTGATGGACCCGTTCGGCTCGCGCGAGCGCATCGAGGCCTACGCCGCCGCCGGGGTGACCGCCTTGTGCAGCGAGCTCATTCCGCGCTCCACCATCGCGCAGAAGATGGACGTGCTCAGCAGCCAGGCGAATCTAGCAGGCTACGTGGCCGTCATCACCGCCGCCGACCAGCTCGACTCGATCCTGCCGATGATGATGACTCCGGCGGGCACGATTTCTCCGGCCAAGGTGTTCATCATCGGCGTTGGCGTGGCGGGCTTGCAGGCCATCGCCACCGCCCGGCGGTTAGGATCGCGGGTCGAGGCCTTCGACACCCGGCCGGTGGTCGAGGAGCAGGTGAAATCGCTGGGCGCGAAATTTGTGAAAATCGACATCGGCGAGGTCGGCCAGACCGAGCAGGGATACGCCAAGGAACTCACGCCGGAGCAGGTGAAGCTCCAGCGCGACGGGATGGCGAAAGTCTGCGCCGCCTGCGACATCGTCATCACCACCGCCAAGGTTTTCGGCCGCAAGGCACCTATTCTCCTCACCCGCGAAATGATCTCCGGCATGCGGCCCGGCAGCATCATCGTGGACCTCGCCGCCGAGGGCGGGGGAAATGTCGAGGGCACGGTGGCGGATCAGGAAATCGTCACTGACAACGGCGTTAGGATCATCGGCTGGAGCGCGCTGGAGTGCCGGGTGCCGCGCCATGCCAGCCAGATGTTCGCGGCGAACATGGTGAACCTGATCGAGCACTTCTGGGATGCCGAGGCCAAGACCTTCCCGCTCAAGCTCACCGACGAAATCATCAAGGGCTGCATGCTCACCCACGATGGCAAGATCGTTCACGAACGCTTTCAAAACCCCTGACTCCCATGGAACTCGCCCCACTGCTGTTACTGCTTTTCGCCTTCACCCTGTCGATCTTCCTCGGCTTCGAGCTGATCGCGAAAGTTCCCTCCCAGCTGCACACGCCGCTGATGAGCGGGTCCAACGCGATCTCCGGCATCACCATCGTCGGCGCGCTGTTAGCGCTCAACGTCGGTGAGTCTCCTGCCGCGAAATGGCTCGGCTTCGGCGCCGTCGTGCTCGCCACCATCAACGTGGTGGGCGGTTACATCGTCACCGACCGGATGCTCGCCATGTTCAGGAAAAAGGGAGGACCCAAGCCATGAACGCCGTCCTCATCAATCTGCTCTACATCATCTCCTCGATCCTGTTCATCTTCGGGATCAAGATGCTCGGCTCCGCGGACACCGCGCGCCGCGGCAACCGGCTTTCCTCCGTCGGCATGTTGATGGCCGTGGTCGCCACGTTGCTCTATCTGGGCCTCGACTGGTGGATGGTCGCCGGTGGCATCGCGCTGGGTTCCGTCATCGGCATCGTCGCCGCCTACCGGGTGCAGATGACCGGCATGCCGGAAATGGTCGCGCTCTTCAACGGCTTCGGCGGGCTCGCCTCGCTGCTCGTCGGCGCTGCGGAATACGTCAAGCTGCGCGACAACGGGATGGGCCACTATCTGAAACTGTTGGAAGCGCAGAGCGGCGTCACCGTGCCCGGCTGGTTCGTGCTCGTCGCCATCGGCCTGACGATCCTCATCGGCGGCGTCACCTTCACCGGCAGCCTCGTCGCCTATGGCAAGCTGTCCGCGAAACTCTCCGGCCAGGCCACGCTCTTCGCCGGTCAGAAGCTCATCAACTTCGTGGTGATGGCCGCCTCGCTCGTCGGCATCGGCCTGATGACCGTGGGCGTGGACAATCAGATGGCTTTCGTTGCCGGAATCGTGTTAGTCGCTCTTTCTCTCGTGCTCGGCGTGTTGATGACCATCCCGATCGGCGGCGGTGACATGCCGGTGGTCATTTCCCTGCTCAACTCCCTATCAGGCATCGCCGCGTCCATGGCCGGATTCATCATCCTGAACAACGTGCTCGTCGTCGCCGGCTGCCTTGTCGGGGCCTCCGGCATCATCCTCACCATGATCATGTGCAAGTCGATGAACCGCACCATCGGCAACGTGCTGTTCAGCGGATTCGGCTCCACCGTGCAAGCCGCCGGCGAGGTGAAGGGCGAAATGAAAGCCTCCTCCACCGAAGACGCCTTCTACGTGCTCGAAGCCGCGCAGAGCGTCGTTTTCATTCCGGGCTACGGCATGGCCGTCGCGCAGGCCCAGCACGCGGTCAAGGAACTCGCCGAACTGCTGGAAGCCAACGGCGCGGAAATCCGCTTCGCCATCCACCCGGTCGCCGGCCGCATGCCCGGCCACATGAACGTCCTGTTAGCCGAGGCCGACGTCGCCTACGAACAGCTTTTCGAAATGGACCAGGTCAACCCGATCATGTCCACGGTCGATGTCGCCATCGTCATCGGTGCCAACGACGTGGTGAACCCCGCCGCGCTCAACGATCCCGGCAGCCCGATTTACGGCATGCCCATCATCAACGCCCACGAGGCCAAGACCGTCTACTGCCTCAAGCGCGGCAAGGGCACCGGCTTCTCCGGCCTCGAAAACGCGCTCTTCTTCGGCGAGAACACCCGCATGCTCTACGGCGATGCCAAGGCGACCGTCTCGGCGCTGGTGACGTGAGTTCGGAAAATGAGGCAGACGTGAGCGTTCGCCACCTCGACGGGGAAATGGATTTCGCGAGCTTTTGGGTTGCCCCGGCGAAAGGCTTTGCTAGCTTGCCAGCGATTGGTTTGGGAAAGGTGATGAATGCCGTGCTCGAACATCCCGTGCTCGTATTGAATCGGTTCTGGCAACCGATCCACACCTGCTCCGTCCGCAGGTCGCTCCATTTGCTCTGCCTCGGCCATGCGCAGGTCGTGCAGGTCGAGGGTGAAGAGCGGTTCAATTCCCACGATCTTTCCTCGTGGATTTCCTACTCGATCGGAAATGCCGATGCGGAAATGATCCACGGAGCAAGAATCGCCATCCGCGTTCCGAAAATCGTCGTGCTCTCGGTCTACGACCGGTTGCCGCGGCTGGAGGTGAAATTCACCCGCCGCAATGTGTTCCTGCGCGACAAGTTCACCTGCCAGTATTGCACCAAGGTGCTGCCGGAAACCCAGCTGAACCTGGACCACGTCACTCCGCGCGACAAGGGCGGGCGCACCACTTGGGACAATATCGTCACCTCCTGCTTCCGCTGCAACACGCGCAAGGGAAACAAGCTGCCGCACGAAGCGAACATGCACCCGCAAAGCAAACCGCTTGCCCCGCGCTGGCGGCCGCTATTCGGCATGCACGAAAACGGCCTGGCCGACGAGAGCTGGGCGCATTTCCTCCATTACGACCGCAACGAGACGCGCCGGTCCGCGTAGAATTGGGGCGCGGAATCCATTCCGCCAGAATCCATTTGCCGTCGTTCAGGCCTTACGGCCCAACTACAATTTGATAGCGGAAATACACCTGGCCCTTCCCGACCTTGTTCACACTGAACGTGTGGTTTCCTCCGCCGCCCGTGTCCGTAACGGGCGTCCATGTAGCAAGATTGGGCGACCATTGCGCGCCATAGGTCACGTCGGTGACGCCTGCGGGGTGGGGAAAGGTAACGGTATAGTTATTTCCAACAATCAAAGGCTTCGGCAACGCCGAGCCGGGGGTGGCTGCGGTTGGATTCAGGCCGAACGCGTATTCCACACCGTTCATCAGGCCGTCGTTGTCATGGTCGGCGGTCGGTCCGCCGGTCACCGCCGGATATTGGGTGGTCACCCAAGCGGCAAAACCGGACGGGGCCTGCGCGGTCACGACTTTCGAGGCACCGTCAGCGAACCAGCGGGTGCCGACATTCGGCCGAATTTTCAGGTAGTAAGTTGTGCCCGCCGCCAACGGGGCACCTGCGGACGCTGCGTTCAGCGTAAAGGAAGTGGCCGCGCCGGCGAGCGAGGTGGTGATTTCGCCCAAAAGTTCGCTGGCGTTGGTCACCGTCACGTCGTCGATGACGAATCCGTAATCGGTCGAGGTTACGGCGACATAGCTGCCACCGTTTCGCAGAATGAACCGAATCCGCACCCTTTGCCCCGCATAGGCTGCCAAGCTGATATTGTGCCCGGTGAACGCCGTTTCCCATAGGTTCGGGTTGTCCCATCCCACCCCACTGCGGCTCCAAATGCTTGTCCAGGAAACGCCGTTGTCCGTGGAGATTTCCGCGCCGAGTGTGTTCGAGATCGTTGTGGATCGTGCGAGCTCATGAAACTGTAGGTTGCTCGATGCCGATGGAATGATGTCCCGCGCAATGACAAAACTCTGGCTGCTGGAGTCCGGGAACGCCAAATGGAATGCCTTTGTTCCGGTTCTGACCCGCGACGACTGGCGGAGCGAGTACGATCCGGTCGTCGCTGCCACGATCTTGGAAGAAGGATCTTCCGCGCCTTCGTTCCAAGCGGCCGCACTTGCCGAGGCCACACGGAGTTCATAAGCATCCGCCTGGGCGATGCTGTTGAAAGTGTAAACCGCTCCGGTCGCCGGCGGAGTGTCGCTTCCGGCGATGGTCGGGGAAAGGTTTAGCAGGCTCGGATCAAACAACGTCACGGTGTAACTGTAGCTCGTTGGGACACCGGATCCGCTGATACCTGAGACGGTCACGTGGTAGGGCGTGTCTGTGACGACCGACGCGGGCAGTCCACCGGGAGTCCAGACGAGCGTGTTGTCGCCATAAGAAAAAGGAGTGCTTGATGAAATGATCGTCGTCGGAATGTTGGTGACGCCTTGTGTCATGGTCACCGTGGCCGCAGCGAAATTCGCTCCCGGATAGGACAGCGACCAGCGGGCCGGCACCAAGTTGAAAGGGACGTAACCGCGATTCGGCCAGGCGACGAACTTCGGAACCGGGGCGGCTTTGAAGTCGGTGAGCACCCAGAGCGCGTTGGAGCTGGAATAGGAACCTTGCGCGGGCACATCCCCGGTGCCCATGGACTGCGCGCACGAGTAGTTGATCCAGCGGCGGTGTCCTACGAATTCATTGCCGGCCCCATCGTCCCGCATGTAGGCGTTCACTGCACCCGGCCCGTAATTGCCTCGGGCAATGTTGCTTTTTCCCGCCGCCTCGTAGGCGTTTGCGGTGTAGAATATCCAGCTGCTCGGCGGCGTATGGCTGAGCGCGTTGTTACGGCCGAACATCAGCGCCGCCTCCTGATCTTTCGCGGACTTGGTGGCATCCAATGTAATATCCCCGGGTAGTCCCGAGAGAGCCCGGTAGAAATTGATCCGCCGCCGCACGTCCTCCTTGAAGGCCGCGCTTGTCGTTCCCGCGACGCCGCTGGCGAAACTTCCTGTCCACGCCATGTTGGCCGCATAGTTCTCGGAGGCGGTGTAAACCGTATTGTAAAACGCCAGCACGTCGGTGCGGTCCATCGGGTCCACCACGAATCCCGCCGCCGCCGTCGGGCTGCCGGTTCCCGGCGTCCACGCGGACACGCCGGGTGAAACAGCGACACAAACGGCCAAGACGAGAAAAAATCCGCGGATCATAGGATAAATTGATAGGATAAATTGAAAGCATCAATGCGTTGATGATCTATAAAAATTTATCAAATGGTCTCGCCGGGGCAATCATTTTTTAAAAATCGTCCGAAAAATGGGCGCAAAGCGCACTACCCTACGCGCGAATTTTTACTCCAAGACGTTGCCCACGAGGAAGTTCCATTCCTCGGATTGCACTCGACTCGACAGCGATTCGTCACAAGCCGATCAAGCGGCCAATGAGTTTTCTCCTGTTCACTCCGCCCGCGACAGCCGGGTGATGCCGCGCTGGAGGAGCTGGGAATCGACCGCAGTGGCGGTGGCGTCGTCGAGGTAGATGGTGAAGTTCTGCTCGGCGAATTCGATGGAATGGCGCTCGGTGAGATTGCCACCGAAGGCTTCGATGAGGCTTTTCATGTTCTTCACTTCCTTGCCGTTCACCTTGCGGACGATGAGATTGCGTAGGCTCTCATAGCCGACGGTGGCCGGGGTTGGGATGGATCCGCTGAGGAAGACGATGCGGTCGACCTTGCCCTCGTATTGCTCGGGGTTTTCCATCGCATCGAGAAATTCGAGTGGCGCGCGGGTCTGCCAGTTTTCACCGTAGGATTCCATCAGCGGACGGGAAAGTTCCTGGAAGACCAGGCCGCCCTTGATCAGGTAATTCGGTGCTTTTCCGAAGTTGTAGCCGGGCACCAGGCGGGCGCTTTCCTCCTCGCGGGTGAGGGTGGCCTTGATTTCCAGCGGCTCGCCTTCGCGCAGCAACGAAAGGGTGACGGAATCGCCGGTGGCCTTCTCGCCGCGGATCAGGTGGCCCCAGAAAAGGCTGCCGTAGTTCGGGTGCTGATAGTAACCCCGGCGGTCGATCGTTTGGCCGTCGATGGCGAGCAGGACGTCACCCTTTTTCACCCCGGCGATTTCCGCGGCACCGCCCTTGCGGACGTTCTGGATGTAGATGCCGCCTTGGTCGTCCTTGAGCTTGAGCCACTGGCGGAAGGAGTTGTCCTCGGTGCGGGCGATGGAAATGCCGAGGCTGGGGAAGCCCTTGTAGTCGCCGTCCGCGCTTTCCTGAAGGAAGCGGGAAATGATGTCGGTGGAGGCCACCTCGCTGATCTGGTCCTTCGAGTTGTAGCTGATGAGGACGCCGGCGAGTTTTCCATCTTGCAGGACCGGCAGTGAGTAACTGCTCGCGGCGCTCTGCATGGACGCCTTGACCAGGTAGGTGAGAAAGCCATGGCCGGGCAGGAAATTGGAGGTCACGTCGATGCTTTGGAGCGTGCCCGGCGTGAGCAGCGGCAGTCCGTTGTCCTCGATCTGCAGCATTTCCAGCGTCTGGCCGATCTTCGGGGGAGTGGTGATACTCAGCGGCGCGGTGTCTTCGAAGAGGGTGTTGCCTTCCTTTTCCGAAACCGGACCGAGCAGCGCCAGATTCGCCTCATAGTCCACGGCGATCACCTTGGCCTGGGCGAAACGAATGCCGTCGGGAGATTCAAACTCCAGGTAAGTGGCGTCCGCGACGAGCTCGGCAGTGGTGATCACCCGCTGCGGAGCGACGATTGCTGCGAGCGCGCGGCGCTGGCTGGGCGGGTTTTTCTCCCACGGCTGGCCGGGGTTCCACGACTGCTGGGTGGAATTGATGCGGACCACCGAGGACTTGATGTCCGCTTTGGGCGCCTTCACCTCCGGCGCGGTGGCGTTCTGCGGTGTGGGGGCTGCCTTGGCGATGGGTTCGGGCTTTTTCGACTCACAAGCGTTAAGAATGAGCAGCAGGGGAAAAATGTGGCGGAAGCGCATGCGCCGGATGCTGCGTGGCGGGGGTTTGCTTGTAAACCTTGGATAAGGAGGGAATTCACTCCATTCACGGGTCGCCGCCGGGCTGCCGGGCCCCGGCATTCAAACTCGAACTTCTGCTCGAGATCCGACACGATTTCCCTCAAAGAGACACCCAGTGATTTCGAAATCCAAATGCAAGATCCGATAGGAAAGGAAACTCGGGAGATGCAGGGAATCGGCGGCGGTTTTTTCGAATTTAGTCGAGGACCTGGGTGGGATTTATGCCATTCAAAACATTCAAAAAGCCATGCTTTATGCCATTCAAAAAGCCATGCTTTATGCAAGTTTTGTCTTGCAAGTCCTTTTCCTCGCTCTAGCCTACCCGTCATGAACAACCGCAAGCGTTGGACGGCGCCTTGGAAGGATTCGCGGCAAAAACCGGTGATTTACCACTGCGTCAGTCGGGTCGTGGGGCGGCAGTTCGTGCTGGAGGTGGATGAACGGGAGCATTTCCGGATGCTGATGCGCATGTGCGAGAAGTTCACGGGCTGCCGGGTGTTGTCTTATTGTCTGATGTCGAATCACTTCCATCTTCTCCTGGAATTACCGCCAGTTCCGGAGGGTGGCATCCCGGATCAGGAATTGCTCCAACGGCTGCGCGTTTTCTACAGCGAAGCGCAGGTGGCTGAGGTCGCCAAGGAATTGGAAGAGGCGGCAGCAGTCCGGGAGCGTGGTGAGTTTGAACTGCCGCCCGTCGATGAAATGGGGATTCCGCTGGATCCCGCGCAGGAACTGGCGATGGCGAAGCTGGAGGCGGTGCGCAGGGTGGAGGAGATCCGTGGTCGTTACACCCGGCGGATGCATGATTTGAGCGAGTTCATGAAATCGCTGCTGGAACGTTTTACCAAGTGGTTCAATCGCGCGCATTCGCGCTCCGGCACGCTGTGGGAGGACCGGTTCAAGAGCGTGATCGTGGAAAGCGGCACCGCAGCGCGGACGATGGCGGCTTACATCGATCTGAATCCGGTGCGGGCCGGGAATGGTGTCCGATCCGGCGGAATACCGGTGGAGCAGCTACGGGGAGGCCGTGGGCGGCGGGGCGAAAGGGAATGGGAAGAAAGCGCGTGAAGGCTTGGTGAGGGCGTATTTTTGCGATCAGGGCGTGGGGTTTGAATCGGAGCGGTGGGGCGAGGTTTCGCGGTTGTACCGGCGGATGATGGGGCTGGCGCTGGAGAGAAAGAGCGGCAGGGCGGTGGTGGAGAAAGGCGTGGTTCGCCCGCAGATGAATGCGTCGGAGGCGTTAGAGGCGGAGGACAACGGGACGGTATTGCCGGACTTGAAGCTGGCGGCGATGTTGCGCTGCCGGGTGAGGTATTTCACGGACGGCGCGGTGATCGGGAGCAAGGCGTTCGTGAATGAGGCATTCGCGGCAGCGCGGGAAAGGTTTACGGAGCGCCGTAAAGACGGAGCGCGGCGGATGAAGGGGAATGGAAAAGCGGCGGCCGGGGTGTTGTGGAGTGCTCGGGACCTGCGGGTGAGGCTTGGGTGAAACGACCACGCTCCGTTGAATGGGCTCCTCGTTCACCGATTGATACGAAAGTCCGCCAGATGTGGGAAAGCACTCCATCGACAAGTCACGGCTTGGAAAGCTCCGGATCGTGTGCATGGTTCCGCCGCACGCATGGACGAATCCGGAACCACTGAAAAACCCACCGCGGACGAGGCGATCCCGCAGACCCCGCCGGGACTGCGGCAGGACCTGATGGTGCTGATGAAGGTGCGGCTGAATTTTTTCGTGCTCGTCACGACGTTTTTCGGGTTCCTGATCCATTCCCGGATGGACATGGACTGGATGAAGTTGCTTCACACGATCCTCGGCACCGCGGCGGTGGCGTTCGGCTCGGCTGCCTTCAACCAGCTGATGGAGGTCGATCTGGACGCCCGGATGAAGCGCACGGCGGACCGCCCGCTGCCGTCGCGGCGGATGGATCCGCTGGTGGCGTTCGGGATCGGTTGGATCCTTTCAGCCGTCGGCATCATCCACCTCGCGGTGCAAGTCGGAAACCTTGCTGCCTACCTGACCGCGGCGACCGTCGCGATCTACGTTTTTGTTTACACGCCACTGAAGCGGTTGAGTTCGGTGAACACGCTGGTCGGCGCGATTCCCGGGGCGATTCCACCGGTCATCGGTTGGGTCGGAGCGGGAGGCGCGCTTGGATGGGAGGCTGCGTTTCTCTTTGGAATCCTGTTCTTCTGGCAGCTTCCGCACTTCATCGCGATCAACTGGCTGCACCACGAGGAGTACGAATCGGTGGGTTACAAGATGTGGTCGAACGGCGACCTAACCGGACGCAAGAGCGGGATGCTGGCCGCGTTTTTCTCACTGGTGCTCGCGTTGCTTTCGCTGATGCCTGCGTTCCTCGGCTTCGCCAATCTGTTGTGGACCGTCATCGGCCCCTTGCTTGCGCTGATGATGATGGCGCTCGCGCTGAAGTTTGCCCGCGACGGGGAACGGGCGTCCGCCCGGCGACTTTTCTTTTTCACCCTTCTCTATCTGCCCGTCGCGCTGCTGGTGCTTGTCTTCGCGTGGAGGGGCTGACCGCCTTCGATTTCATGAGCAAGTTGACCGCCTCCACCAAACGACTGGCCGCCGCGCTGAGAGACTTGGAATTCTCGCCGCCGGTCGATCGGGTCTATCGGACCCTGGACTACGCGTGGGAGCCGCACCGGCAGTATCTCGAGCGCTACGGCGGCGGGACGAAGCGCGTCGTGTTCCTCGGCATGAATCCCGGCCCGTTCGGCATGGCGCAGACCGGCGTGCCGTTCGGTGAGGTGGCCGCCGTGCGCGACTGGATGGGCATCGAGACAAAGGTCGGAAAGCCTGCGGACGAGCACCCGAAGCGGCCGGTCGACGGGTTTCAATGCACGCGCTCCGAAGTCAGCGGCCGGCGGCTGTGGGGACTTTTTTCCTCGCGCTATGAAAATGCCGGTGAGTTTTTCAAGGGGCACTTCGTCCTGAATTTCTGCCCGCTCGTCTGGATGAGCGCGACCGGCGCGAATCTAACGCCTGACAAGCTTTCTGCCGCGGAGATGGCTCCGGTGGAAGCGGCGTGCCAGAAGCACCTGCAGGAAGTCATCGGGTTGCTCAAGCCGTCGTGGCTGGTCGGCGTCGGCGGATTCGCCGAAGAGCGGCTGAGACGCGCGGCCGAAGCGGTAGGAAGCGATGCGACTGTCGTGCGGGTCCTGCATCCGTCACCCGCGTCACCCGCGGCGAACCGAGGCTGGGCGGAAGCGGCGGAACACCAGTTGACCGCGCTGGGCGTCTGGTAGGAAGTCACTCCAATGTTCCTAGCAGATCCTTCACCAGCTGCGCGTCCTCGTCCCTGCCCGCTTTTTCAAACGCCACGTGCAGGTTGTTGAGCAGGCGCAACAGGATGTTTCCAGGACCGACGGACTCGCGGATCAGGTTCCGTTGCGGGCGCGTGAGGTTCGGACTTTCCAACAGGGTTGACTGGAGATGCAGCTGGCCGTGGTCGAAGCAGTCGATGACGATCGGATACCCGTCCTCAAAGATGCGGCACATGAAATGGCCGGGGAAGTTGACGCCCTCGATATCGAAGTTGAGCCGGCGACCGACGAGCATGTAGATGAGGCAAAGTCCTAACGGGTTCGACCGTCCTTCCGCGATGGACCAGGCGAGGTCCGAGTTCCGCGGGTCGTAGTAGCCGGCCTGGTTGCCTGTCAGGCGGGTGCCGTCGAAGAGGAAGGACCGTAGTTCGTTGGCGGTGGTGATGCCCTCGTCCGTGGCTTCTTCCGCGAGAAGATCGAGCGCGTCGGAAAGTGGTTGGCGCAGCGAGATGCCGTCGTGGATAAAGTCTGACAGGATGCGGAGGAGCGCTTCGAAGGATTCCCAGTCCTCCTGCAAGGCGGCGGCGCCTCCGGAAGGAGCCACCCAGTCCCGCGAGAGGGCCTCGCGGCGGGGAGCGGCCAGCATTTCCGAGAGCAGGGATTTTTCCTGCCGGCTCAATGACCGCGACTGGGTCGCGAGCCATTCGCTGAGATCTCCGCCGCAAAGGGCGAAGCGCTGGGCCACGCGTTCGCGGACTGCGGGAGTCTCATCATCGAGCAGCCGGAGGAGAGCGCTCAGCTCTTCAGGTGCGGGCGGCACTGCGTTCATCGCAGGGATCAATGGGATCGTTAGGCTTGAAGAGAAAAATGGTGCGCGATACTGGGTTCGAACCAGTGACCCCCTCCGTGTCAGGGAGGTGCTCTACCACTGAGCTAACCGCGCATGGGGAATGCCCGTCGGGGGCGGGGGAAGCTAGGACGGGCGCGGCATGGGATGCAATCCCTTTTTTCGGGGAAAAAAGAGGCGGGGAATCCAAGGATCCCCCGCCGTTGATAAACCCAGGAACGGGAGTGGACAGGCGATGGGCCCGTAAGCGAACCGCCTGTCTTCCCACCGGGATTCGGAATTACTTCTTCGCTGCTTTCTTGGCAGCCTTCTTGGCAGGAGCCTTCTTGGCGGGTGCTTTCTTGGCGGGAGCGGCCTTTTTGGCGGCCTTCTTCGCAGGAGCGGCCTTTTTCGCGGCTGCCTTCTTGGCAGGAGCGGCTTTCTTGGCAACTACCTTCTTGGCCGCTTTTTTGGCGACCTTCTTGGCACTTTTTGCGACTTTCTTCGCCGCCTTCTTGGCTACCTTTTTGGCAGGAGCCTTTTTGGCGGGGGCTTTGGTTGCCGCTTTTTTGGCTGCCTTTTTGGCCGGGGCTTTTTTAGCCGGGGCTTTCTTGGCAACTTTCTTCACGGCCTTCTTGGCGGTCTTGACCGCTGCTTTTTTCGCTGTTTTTTTTGCAGCCATTGTTTTGTGTCGTTGGAGTTCGCGTTCGATGTTTGTTTTCTCTTCCGGCGTTAATGTGCCGGCGGAGAGGATAGCGAGGAGCGCCTCACCGAGGCGTCCTCCAAAAGCGTTAGTCAGGAAGTCGTGGGTCGCGCGCTGCACGATCACTTCCTGGGAGTAGGCTGCTTCGTAAACATGCGCCCTGCCGACCAGCGCGCGTTTGACGAGACTCTTGCGCTCGAGACTCTGCATTACGGAGAGCACCGTGGTGTAGGCGCGGTCCTTGCGGTCCGGCAGTGTCTCATGTACGGCGGCTACCGTAGAAGGACCTTCGTGCCACAGGACTGATAGGGCTTGAAGTTCGAGATTGGATGGATGGATGGGCCGCGCCATGAATGGTGTCTCTTCGCTGCCACGAGGAAACTAGTAGTCGGAACATCCGTCAAGTTGAAATGTGTCGATTTTAAAGAAAACCGAAATATTTTTACGCAGCACAATCGGATACTATGCCGACCGTAGTTGGACGGGAAGCGTCACTCTGACAGACCGGCGGATTCCGGACGCGTGATGCCCGGATCGAGTTTCCCGAACGCGTCCCACAACGCGTCGTCTGATGGATCACCGTTGAAGAGCACCCTGCCTTCGTTAGAGATGAGAACGAAGACCGGCATGGCCTGCACGCGGAGTTCGCGGAAGAGCGGGTCATCCTTGCGGTCGATCAGCCATGCTCCGGGTGCCCGCGCTCCTAGCGGTTGGATCATCGCACGCGCGCTTGCGATGATTTCAGGATTGCTGTCAGGAATGATCGAAGCGACCGCGATGCCTTTTTCACCGAGTGCTTTCGCGGTGGTGACGAAGTCCGGCATGCTTGCCTCGCACTCGCGGCTCGCCGGTGACCAGAAGTGAAAGATCATCGCTTTCTTGTCTTTCATGAGGCTGCTGAGAGAGACGACGTCTCCTCCGCCGAGTGCGAGAAACCTCGATTCGAAGTCGATCCTCACCGAGCTCATCGACTCTTCAAGACGGAGTCGGTCGATGTGCGGCGCGAATGCGGAAGCCTGGCGGGGACTCAGCCAGAAGGCTTCGGTGATGTGGGTTTTGAAGGCGGCCTTGTCGCCCTTCTTGAGGGCGGCGATGGCCTTCACGTATTCGGTAACGGCAAGCCAATCCTCCTTCACGCTGAAGATCGCGGAGTCCTCGATGCGGAAGAGTTCCTGTTGTTTGAGGAACTCGGGCAGCATCGCGGCGATGGCGGCGTCCTCGCGGCGGTCGATATGATAGAGGAAACGGGCCTCGATGATCGCCTGGTCCTTGACGCCGGCCTGTTTCGCCGCGGCGATGACTTTTTCCATCGCTTGATCCGATTCCCGCTCGGAAAGCAGGTGGTCCAGTGCGACCTCGCGCGGGCTCTGTCCCGGGAGATCCGACTCCTTGGCGGCGTCCTTGGTTTCGGCGGACGCCACGGAGAAGACCGCGAGCAAGGCAATGATGGTGGAGCGATGTCGCATGGTGAAAAAGAAAGAGCCGCCGCAAGTGGGAAAACTCGCGACGGCGGGGTGGGTTGTTATTGGACGGGTGGAATGACCATCTTCCTGCCGAGCACGACGGTGTCCTTGGTCATGTTGTTGGCCTGTTTGATCGCGGCCGAGGGGACTTTGTATTTCGCGCTGATGCCGGAAAGCGTGTCACCGGCGACGACGGTGTGGATGATGGCGGCACCGTTGGATGCGGGCCTTGGTGCGGCGGGTGCTGGCATGTTAGGTGTGGCTGGAACGGCGGCTGACATCGGAGCGGACGGAGCAGCGCCGGTTTCCTCGTAAGCCGCGGGAGTGTCATAGACGGGGTTGGCGGGTTCGGAGGTGGCCGGAGGATTGATCGCACCGGGGTCGGCGGCGCCGTAGGGATTGGCGGTGTCATAGGAGTCGGATTTCTGCGAGGCGCAGGAGACGAACGCGAATGCGAGAAGTGACGGGGCGAGGATGCGAATCGGAGTCATGGTGCGGATGTAGCGGTTTGGGTTCGGGTTGTGAAGGACGGATGCGGGGGACGCCGTCCGGGCATTGAAACGTCGAGAAGCGGATGGTTTATTCAAATCGGTTCCGGGCGGAAGCGGAAAAACCGGCTGGCGGTGGCGGTCGTGTGCAGTGCGAGTTGCTCGAAGGATTCCCCGCGGATCGATGCGAGTCGCTCGGCGGTGTTTCTGGCGAAGGAGGGTTCGTTCCGTTTTCCGCGATGGGGTTCGGGTGCGAGATAGGGTGCGTCCGTTTCGACCATGAAGGATCCGGCCGGACAGTGGCATGCGGTCTCGCGGACTTGAAGTGCGGTTTTAAAAGTAGCAACTCCGCCGAAGGAAACAAGGCCGCCGAGGTCGAGCACGCGATTCGCATTCTCCCATGGACCGATGAAGCAATGGAACGCGGCGCGCACCGAGGTATGGTAACCACTGTAGATGGCGAGCGCGTCTTCGAACGAGGCGTCGCCCTGCTTGTCGCGGGTGTGGATGACGAGGTTGAGTCCGGAGGCTGCGGCGAGTTCGAAGTGCTGATGGAGAAACACTCGCTGGCGCTCGCGGAAATCCTGCTCGTCCCAGCCGTCGGGCGCGGGGTGATAGTAGTCGAGGCCGGTTTCACCGATGCCGCAGACGCGCGGGTCGCTTGCAAACTCCGCGAGCCGCGTGGTCGCGTCGTCCGGCGCGTGATGGACGTCACAGGGATGGATGCCGATGCAGGCGTGCACGGCGGGATCCTCCGCGATGGATAGATTTGCGGCGATGTCATCCAGGCTGGTCGCGAGCGAAATCATCCGGGTGACTCCGGCGGACCGGGCGCGGGCGAGCAGATCGGGGATTTCTGTTGGAGAAAACCGGTGGGAGGCGAGGTGGCAGTGGGAGTCGGTCAGCATGCGGGTGGGCGGTGCAAGGCGGTGAGAAACGCGGCGACCTTTTCAAAGTCCTTGATGCCGGGGGAAATCTCCGCGCCGGATGCGATGTCCAGCGCGGCGGGTTGCACGCTCATGGCGGCGAGCCCGGCGTTTCCCGGAACGATGCCGCCTGCTAGGATGACGGGCAGCTGCGGATGCCGCCTGCGGAAATCGGAGGCGACCTCCCAGTCGAAGACCTCGCCCGTGCCGCCGTAGATCCCCGGCGCGTGCGCGTCGAGCAGGACCGCCGCGGCTCCGAATTCGGTGGCGCGATCCAAGTCGGCGAGGGTCTTCACGCCGATGGCCTTGATGAAGGGAATTTCCTCATCGCGGAATGCAGCGGCGTCTTCCGGAGTTTCGTCGCCATGGAGTTGGACCACATCGAGGAAGCCCTCGTGCACGAGTCGGAGCGGCAGCTCGGGCGGCTCGTTGACGAAGACTCCGACGCGCAGGATTTTTCCATCCAGCTCTTTCAACCAAGCGGCATCGTCCGGCGCGAGGTAGCGTTTCGACTTCGGCCAGAAATTCACGCCCAGTGCCTCCACTCCCATTGAGACGAGACGGTCCGCGTCGGCGCGTGTCGTCACTCCGCAGATTTTGAGGGAGACGGTGGCGGGGTCGAGGAAGTGTTCGAGCAGCGACATGAAAAGACCGTAGCGAAGAATCGCGGGTTTGAAACCGGGAATTCCGTCGGTCGAGTTGATGGACCGTCGTTACCCCGAATGAGTCAATCCCCGGCGGGAAATGGTTCTTGACGCATGCCGCGGGGATTCCTGTTCTCATGCCCTACTCAACCCACCCAACCCGATGTCTCAAACACCACCCAAAGAGGGCGACTTCATCCACAGCGAGAAGTTTCTGCATGAACTCATGACGCGCCAGCTCAAGCTTTCGATTTCCTGTGCCGGCGCGTTTCTCGTGCTGCTGTTCGGGTTGCCACTGCTCAATTACTTCGTGCCGACATTCATGGCGCAGCGGGTGGGTGGCTTCACGCTGACCTGGCTGATTCTCGGGGTGTTGTTTTTCCCCTACGTCTGGATCATCGCACGCGTGTTCATCACCCGCTCGATGGCGCTTGAGGAAGAAGAGGTCCATCACGCGGCCGAGGGCAACAAGCGCCAATCCTAACCATCCACCGTCATCATGAACGTCGATCCCTGGATTCTCGCTTTCTCGGCCATCACCGTGGTCATCACCATCTGGATGGGATTTCGCTCGGCGAAATCCTCCAAATCCGCGTCCGACTTCTTCGTCGCCGGGCGCTCGGTTTCTGTCGGCTGGAACGCCTCCGCCATTTCCGGCGAGTACCTCAGCGCCGCCAGTTTCATGGGCGTCGCCGGGATGGTGATGCTGTCCGGCTACGACGCGCTGTGGTATCCGGTCTGTTATGCCTGCGGCTATTTGTTCCTGTTGTTGTTCATCGCCGGGCCGCTGCGCCGGTTCGGGGCTTACACGATCCCGGACTTCGCCGAGGGTCGTTATGACTCGCCGGTTTTCCGCAAGATCGCGGTGTGCTTCGTGTTGTTCATCGGATTCTTCTATACGATGCCGCAGATGAAAGGTGCGGGAACCACGCTTGCCTACATTTTTCCAGGCCTGCCCTATTGGGTCGGTGTGGCGGTGGTCGGCGCGGTGATCACGCTCAATGTCGCGCTCGGCGGCATGAAAGGCATCACGCTGGTCCAAGCCGTGCAGTATTGGATCAAGATGTTCGCCATCTCGGTGCCGGTCTTCGTATTGTTGTCGGTGTTTGGAGGTTACGGAAAAAACCTTTCTCTCAACAAAACGGATGCGGCCGGTACCCCGCCGCCGGCCATCGTGCAGACGGTCGATCCCGCAATAACCGAGCGCCAGGCCCTACCCGCCAAGGCACCCTCGGACGAAGCTTGGATCGCGCCATTCGGCCCGCTCACGACCAAGGCCGCCAAAGCCGCGGGCCTGACCCCGGAGCAAGCTCGTCCGCTTTCCCTGCTTTACACGTTCTCCCTGATTGTGGCGCTTGTGTGCGGCACCGCCGGACTGCCGCACATTCTCGTGAGGTTCTACACCAACCCGGATGGAGTCGCCGCCAAGAGGACGACGATGTGGGTGATGATCCTGATCGGGGTTTTCTATCTGTTCCCGCCGGTCTTCGGCGTGCTGGGGCGCAACTTCCTGCCGGAACTTTACGAATCGACCGGTTCCAAGGGCCCCGACAAGGTGGTGCTCGAACTGCCGATCCTGATCCGTGAAAAATACGGGGTGCTTGGTTCCATCCTCAGCGGCATCACCTGTGCGGGCGCGTTCGCCGCGTTCATGAGCACGTTTTCCGGGCTGCTGGTGTCGATGACGGGCGCGCTGGCCCACGACGTTTACGGCCGGATGCTCCGACCCAAGTCCACGCCGGAGCAGCGGATGAGGATGTTCAAGTGGTGCGCCATCCTGATCGGTGGCGTGTCAGTCCTGCTAGGAGCGATGGTGGAGCCGCTGGAAATCAACTTCATGGTCGGTCAGGCGTTCGCCATCGCAGCCGCGAGTTATTTCCCGCTGCTTTTCATGAGCGTCTGGTGGCGTGGGATGACGATGAAGGGAGCCGCCACCGGCATGCTCACCGGCGGACTTTCCGCGCTGGTTGCCGCAGCCATTGTCAATATCAGCACCCTCGCGCTGGACAAGGGGCCGATGGGCAAGATCTTCGCCGGGTTCGCCGGTCTCAACGATTTCTGGAAAGCGCACCCGCTGCTACGCATCCTCTGCGAGCAACCGGCGATCTGGTCCGTGCCGCTTTCCATCGGCCTGATGATCATCGTTTCCAAAGCCACCCGCAAGACCATCCCCGCGGACATCCGGATGAAAATGTTGGTTCTTCACGCGCCGGAAGCTCTGGGTCTCAAACAGGAATACATCCAGGAGCACCAAGGACCGGCGCATTGATCATTGGGCCACCATCAGTCGGACGAAAATCCTTTGGCCGGGCGTGCCGCTGATGGTGGCCGTGACTTCCACGAGATCATTCGCGGGAGCTGCCGTGTCGGTGATCGTCGCGGCGACGATGGTCACGGTGGTGCCGCCGGAGGTCGTGGCGGATGGGTGCCATGCCGCTAGATCGGCGGACCATTCGTAGCTGGCGGTCAGGTCGGTGGCCGGGGTGTTCGTCCGGCTGTGGCGGAAGACGAGCGTGCTGGCGGTGGTGGAAACCTGGGTCAGTCCGGGGTTGCTTGAGTCCGGCAGAGTGCCGAGGTGGTTTTCGATTCCGTTAGGCAGGCTGTCGCCGTCCGCATCGTCGCCGAGGGCGGTGAGGGTGCCGACGCCGTTGTAGTTGGAAATCCAGGTGGCGTAGGAGCTGCCGGTTCCCGCGCCGAGGGTGAGGGTGTAGGATTGCGAAACCGTCTCGCCGAGCGTGTTGTAGCGCTCGATGACGATCAGATAGTCACCGGGCGGATTTCCGATGTCGAGGGTGCCGCTCAAGAGACCGGTGACGGGATCAAGCGTGAGCGTGGCGGGAATGACCGCGCCGACGCCGATGCGGAAAAGCGCCGGGGCGTTGAGGCTGCCGTTCCGCAGGGCGGCGACGAAGGCGATGTTCGCGTTGTTGTTCCCGGCGGCGGGGGTGACGCCCTCGACGGTGGGCTCGTTGTCGGTGACGGTGAGGGTGCTGGTGCCGTTGGCATAGCCGGCGGCAGAGGCGGTTAGGACCACCTGTTGCGGGCCGTCCGAGTCCAGATCATCCACCGCGGTGATGGCGAAGGCCGGGCTGCTGGTCTGGCCGGCGGCGATGGTGACGGTGGCGGGCGCGGTGGCCTCGCTGGTGTCGGATGAGGCGAGCGCGACGGTTAGCGGCACACCGAGTGCGGCGGAAATACTGACGGTGCCGGTGGCCGCAGACGCACCGAGATTTTCCGCGAAGGCGGTGGGGGAGACGGTGAGGGTGATTGCGTTGGAAACGGCCGAGGTGATGGCGAGCTTGTCCAACTGGATGTTCCCCGCGGTCTTCGTTTGATAGATGAACCTGATGAAGCGGGTGGTGGCGGCCGGGGTGTCGGAGTAGGCGGTGTCCGTGGTGGTCGCATTGGTCACCGTGCGCAGGGTGCTGAAGGTGGTGCCATCCGGGGATTGCTGGATCAGGAAGGTTCCCGCCGTAGCGTTACCGGACGCGGGATTCCCCTTGATCTGATAGCTGAGAGTGGCGGCCTGCGAGGAGAACTCGACGGTGAAGGTGTCTCCTCCGTCGTCGAATTTCGCGGAGCCGGCGGCGGTGTCTCCGCCAAGGCTCGTGTTGTAGGGACTGCCCATTCCGGTGCCGGTGAAGCCGGTGGGGAGTGGTGACCACGGGCCGCCGAAGGCGATGGGAAGAGTCGCTGCGACCCGCGGGGCGATGGCGCGGGAGGTGAGCGAGGTGGTGACACGCCAGTTTACCGCGAGGTCGGCCCCGGTGTCCGTGTCGCCAGCGAAGTAGGCGGACTTGGCGCTGCCGACGCTGCCGATGTTAGGCGTGGTGGCGGTGCTGTTTCCGTAAGCGAGGGAGTGGAGGGTGATCTCCTGCTCATCGCTGAGGAAAATGGCGTCGCCACTGTTTCCGAGCGGGAGCCAGGCGTCGTAGGTTTCGTCGAAATAGTCCGGGTTGGTGCTGCTGATGACCATCCGGCCGTCGGCAGGGTCGAGGTCGTCGGCGGGGAGGATGGGGTCTTTGGAATCGCCGTTATAAATGACGATGGCGGTGCCTGCGGGGATGTTGTCCCAGACGGGATCGTCGAGGAAGACGACGGCATTTCCGGCGGCGTCCTGGATGTCCCAGAAGGCGAGGCTGCCAGCCTGGAGGGTGAGGATTTCAATCCACTCGGCGGTGCCGCCCGATGGTCCCTGGCTGAATTCGTTGATGATGGCGCGGCGCGAGAGCGCGGAATCCGTGCCACGCAGGACGAGGCCGCTGGTGTAGGAATAGGCGGAACCGGCAGTCGCGACGGTGCCGGGGCGGGTGAGCAGATTCACGGCGGCGGTGGTGAAGGCCGAGCTGCTGGAGTTCCCGTCGGAGGCGGTGATCACGCAGCGGAGGAGTTTCCCGGCGAGGGCGGGGGCCGTGCCGGAAGTTGCGCCGGGCTCGTTGGTGAAGATCGTTTGATTGATGCTGGACTGCCACTGATAGGAGTAGGAAATGGAAGCGCCCTCGGGATCGGTGGCGGTGATGGATGAGACGGTGAGCGGGACGTCCGAATAACCCTGGCCCGTGGCGGATAGAGTGGCGGCGGTGATGACCGGCGCCTGATTGACCACGCTGATCGCGACGGAAACGGAGGTGCCCACGGCGGCTTCGCTGTCGGTGGCCTTGGCGACGAGCGAGTGGCTGCCGAGAGCGGGAACGAAGGAAAACGAGTAGGGCGCGGCGGTGTCGATACCGAGTGACACGTCGTTGTCGAAAAGCTCGACCTGGGTGACGGTGCCCGCGGTGCCCTCGACGGTGAGGTCGGTGGCGGTGATTTCCACGCCGACGGTGGTGCCGGGGCTGAAGATCTGGCCGGCGACGGGCTGGTTGATCAGCGCGACGGGCGCAGGGTTCACGGGCGTGCCCGGTGAACCGAAGATTTTCAATGAGGCGGCGGTGAGGGTGCCGCCGGTGGAGTTTCCGGTGGAGCTCAGGTCCGCGACCTTGAGCGTCCAGGTGCCGGTGGAGAGTTCGCCCCAGTTGCGGACGCTGCTGAAGGTCCAGTTGGAATAATTGTCGCCGGTGTCGGAGCGGATGGCGGCGAGCGTGCTGGACATGCCGCCGGGTGAGGTGAGGGTGATTTCCAGATTGCCGCGGGCGGTGTGGGTGGCGCTGAGCGTGAGGGTGACGTGCTCGACACGGATGTTTGAGGCGGAGAGGTCGAAGGTGCGGGTGGTGCCGGCGGCGCTGTTGTTTGGAATGGCGGCAGAGATCGTGGTCTGGCTCGAGGTCGTGGAGGTCTGGGCGGGGAGACTGGCCCAGGTGGCGGCGAGGTTGACGGCGGCGGTGGCATCGATGAGACCGGCACCGAAGTCGTGGTTGAAATCGAGGCCGGCGGGATTGGTGACCCAGCCGGTGGAGGCGGGGGGCTGGACTGCGGTGCGGATCAGGATTTCCTGCACGTCGCGCCAGCCGAGGTTCGGGATTTGTCTGCAACATCAGGGCGACGACACCGGCGGCGGAGGGCGTGGCGGACGAGGTGCCGCCGAACTCATCGGTGTAGTCTCCACCGCTTGAAGAGGGTGCCGTGTTCGATCCCGAGCTGCCGGTGAGGTCGGTGGTGGTGATGCCGAGGGTGTCAGCGTCGCCGCTGGACGGGGCGCAGACGATGAGGTTGCTGCCGGGCTCGCTGTAATAGGCGCGACGGCCGTCGCTGTCGGTGGCTCCGATGGCGATGGTGTGGATCGAGTTCGCGTAGCCGTCGTAGTTCGAGTTGTCACCTACATCGCCGCCGTTGCCGCCAGCCAGGATGATGCTGCCCTTGCCGCCGCGGCCGGTGGTGGTGGCGGACTGGAGTGCGGCGAGGGTGACCGGCCCGGGGCCTTCGAGGAGGGTTCCGGTGTCGTCGGGGCCCCAGCTGTTGGATTTGATCTGGATGATTTCCGGCAGGTAGCCCATGGCCTCGGCTTCCTGCGCGTCGGTGACGGCGGCGGCGATGAGGCGCATGCCGACGAAGTGGCCTCCGGCGCGGAGCCTGAAACGCCGATGCCATTGTTGCCCTTGGCGGCGGCATTTCCGGCGCAGGCGGTGCCGTGGTCGTCGCTGGAAACAGGGCTGGGATCGGCGTCGTTGCCGTTCCAGTCCTTGTCGTTGGCGGTGTCGGCATTCGGGGAAGAGGTCGGGGTGGGAAGTTTGCAGCCCGTCATCGATGATGCCGATGCGGATACCGGAACCGCGCGTGCCGGTGGCGGCGGGGTAGTTCCAGGCGGTTTCGATGTTCATGTCCTAGCTGGCCACAGCGGCGCCGGAGCGCTTACGAGATGCCACTGGTTGGTGACCAGCGGGTCGTTCGGCAAGGTGCGCAGGCTGTGCTGGACGGCGAGCAGGACATCGGCGGAGGCGACTTCCTGGATGGCTTGCGGAGTATCACCATGGCGTCGAGGGCGGCGAAGGGATTCTGCGCGCTCATGATGACCCAGCCGGGGGCGTAGGCAGGGCGGTCTTTGA
>CAWJDV010000004.1:0-411061 GCA_963841745.1 uncultured Verrucomicrobiae bacterium
GTTCGAATCCCGCCAGCCCGACCACTTTAAAACCGCCGAAAAGCCCTAATTTCTAGGGCTTTTTTCGTTTCCGGATAGAATACCCCTCCTCCGCCGAAATCCGCCCCGGCCCCCCGAAATCCGGATTAATGGTGCATTTTTGGCAACTGGACTGGCAACTATTTTAGGATTCTTAAGTATTTCTTCCGGTGACAAATACTCGCGGGGGATCGAGCATCCCGAAATGAGTCCATCGCAGCCGAAGACACCACCCCCGAGCTACCCGGAATACGCTGTCCGCCGGGAAACGATCAGCCGTTATTTTCATCCTCCATTACCCCGCAGCACGTTCCATGATTTCGTGAGCAAGGGCAAAATCGTGCCGGTGAAGGGAATCCGCGGATTCTACCGACTTAATGAATCACTGAAGCGCCTCGGATTGCGAGAAGTGCCGTGCCTGCCGGTCGAAGCCTCGGAACGCTCCGTGGAGGATATCCGGCGACTATGCGTTACTGCACCTACGTGCCGATGCCCGGCGGCCACGCCTACGAAACCATGACTGGTGTGGACCACGAAAGCGTTCGATGTCGGCATCACCTTCACCATGATGTGAAGCCCGAAGCTCAATGGCGCCCATGGCAGCTGTGCGGTGGCAGCGATCCCATCTGCGAAGTTCGGGCCGTCGCAGGTATTGAGCTGCATCTCATCGAGTTTCGTCGCCTGTTACGGCGAATTCACCACCTTGAGGCGGGCGAATTGTCTGACCGGGGAATTCGGGCTGAACGTGTAGCTGATAGCCGAGCCGAGTTGAGCGGGGCCGTGCGTCACGGCGGGCGACCATGAGTTGGCATCAAGGGTCTCGGAAATCTCAATGATGTAGGCGAGATCGCTGCCATAGGGAGCTCCGCGCTTGGTGAAGGTGACGGTGTTGCCGCTGAGAACGCCGCGCTCACCACCGTCGGCGAGGGCGTATTCGACGAGGTTTTTGACACCGTCGTTGTCATCGTCACCGTTTTCACCGCCGGTCACGGGGGGCGCTTGGCTGGCGGCCCAGGACGTGTAGTTGTCAGTGGCTCCCACCTGCAGGATGCCGTTTCCCAGGAAATCAAGGCTCTTGTTAGTCGCCGTGGAAGTCAATGAACCGTAGGTTCCGTTAGGCTTCGGATTCGGGTCGCCGCCGAGATACAAGGCTGCCACCGTGTCGGTGCCGGCGAAATCGAGGTGGAGGACCGCGCCGGAGTCGATGCGGACCGTGGAGGAATCGTTGAGCCTTGCGTTTCCGGTGAGCATCAGCGTTCCCGAGACCACGCGGGTTTCCCCGCTGTAGGAGTTGTTGCCGCTCAATCGGATACTGAAGGTTCCGCTGTTGGCGGCACCGGTCACGGTGATGCCGCCGGTGCCTAACTGGATGGGTCCGCTGACGGTCATGCCGGGCTGGCTGGCGGTGAGCGTGGCGAGTGTCAGGTTGCGGTTCGTGCCGGTGATGGAGCCGCTGATGGTGGCGGTGTTGAAGGTATGGGAAATGGTGGCATCCGCGGCGAGAGTGATCGCTCCGGTCGCGGTCGCGTTGCGCCAGAGGTTCAAGGCTCCCAAGCCGTCTGCTCCCGGACCGCTGAGGGTGATGTTGTTCTCCAGATTGTCGGCGGTGAAGCTCTGGCTGAAATTGAAGCCCGCTCCGGAGGTCACTGTGACGGCACCGTTCATGTTGGCGAACGACTGGATGCCGGGGCTGGGGGTGACGTTGTCGATCGCGAGGATGCCTGCATTGACGTTGATAGGTCCTGATAGGGTGTTTCCCGAGGCACCGCCGGTGATGTTGAGTGTGCCGGTGCCAATTTTGGCCAGGTTGCCTCCGCCTGTGAGTGTTCCGCCGAGTGTCGTGTTGCTGCCGTTGGTGTCCACCGTTCCGGTGACGCCGGTAGCAACATTCATCGGGTTGGCCAGAACCCCTGCAATGCCCGCCTGGAGGGTCGCATTTCCTGTGAAGGAAAGGGTACCGCCGCCCAGCGCGGAGGCGTTGCCGAAGCGCAGGGTGCCGACGGAGAGGGTGGTGCCGCCCGTGTAGCCGTTGGCCGCGGCGAGGATCAGGGTCCCGGTTCCCAGTTTCGTGAGCGTGCCGCCGGGACTGGCGAGGTTGCTGTTGAAGCTGACTTCATGAGCCGAGCCGACGCTGATGCGATAGGGCTGGTTGGCGGCGGTGCTGAATTGGGCGGAGTAGTCGGTGCCGGGCAGGTTGTTGAATTGCAGGTTGCCGCCGCCAAAGGTGATGGTGCCGCCGATGGCGTTGGCGGCGGAGGTGGCGACCACCAGACCGCCCGCGTTGATGGCGACGGAGGTGGCCACGCTGAGGGACGAGCTGTTGAGCTGGAGGTTGCCGCCGGTGAGCACGACCGGGCCGCTGAGGGTGTTGTTGGCGTTGTTCAGGATGAGGTTGCCGGTGCCGGTTTTGGTGAAGCCGTTGAATCCACCAAGCAGGGC
The DNA here is from genome assembly GCA_963841745.1 of uncultured Verrucomicrobiae bacterium. GTDB lineage: Bacteria > Verrucomicrobiota > Verrucomicrobiia > Verrucomicrobiales > Akkermansiaceae > Luteolibacter. The sequence goes on from CAWJDV010000004.1 coordinate 2,458, forward strand.
GGAAATGTTAGCGAATTTTCCGGAACCCAGCGGGTTGACCGTGATCGTGGGCGAGCTTCCGGCAAGGAGCAACGAGCCTCCGCTGCCGTTGGTGATGAACCAGGTGGCGGCACTGTTCGGGGTGCTGTCGCCGAAGATGAGGTTTCCGATAGCGCGGGCGGTGTCGAGGGTGACGGTGGTGTCGGTGGTGGGATTGAGGGTGCTGAAGTCCGCGGTGTTTCCTTCACCACCGGCGATGAGGCCACCCGTCCAGTTGGCGTTGGTGGCCCACGAGCCACCGGACGCGTTGGTCCAGATGCCGTTGTTGGCAGGGCTGCCGACAGAGATGACACGGGAGGCGGTGGTTTTTCCGCCTTTCATGTCGGAGACTTCGACGCGCACGACGTAGTAGCCGGCGGCGCTCCAGCTTTTTGTCTGGTTGGGATTGTTGAACTGACCGATCTGCAGGTTGTTGTCGCCCATGTCCCAGTGGTAAGCGAGGACGTCGCCATCGGGATCGGTGGCGGTGATGGAGAAATTGATGGTTTGGCCGACGGCGGGGTTGGAATTGTTGACGGCAAGGTTGGAGATGACGGGTGCGGCGTTGGTGCCCGGGGTGCCGATGTTCACCACCACGTCCAGCCACTCGTTCGGGTTGCTGCCGCCCTTGGCGATGGGCGTGAAATGGATGTTCGCCCCGGTGTCGCTGAAGGTGCGCCCGATGGGCAGCACGGCGTCTTCCTTGTCGTCGTTGTCGCTGTAAGGCCCCGGGGTGGCACCGTAGGGACCGCTGTCCCGCGAATACGGAGTCATGTCTAACTGCACCGCGCGGAATCCGCTGCCGTCGCGCCGCCAATCGACTTGCAGGCCGTGGGGCAGCCAGTTTTCGGCGATGCCATTGGTCGGCAACAAACGGTAGTTCAGCCAGTATTTGTAAGGTTCGGTAAAGCCGGTCGGATCAGTGGCGGGAAGGTTGATCTTGATCGCGCGTGCGACGCCGTCGGTCATGGTGCCAAAATCCGCGCTCCGCACATCGTGACGGTGAAGCCGGTAGGTGCCGCTGGTGGTGGTGCTGAGGATGTCGCCGTCAGCGGTCGCCAGCCAGTCGAGACGGTTCTTGTCGCTGGCCGCGTAATGGGCGCGGCCGCTGTCCGAATCTCCCGTTCCCTCCAGCCCGTTCATCACCGCGAATCGGTGCCCGTATTCGATGCGTTCGTCATCCGCCGCATCCCCCGCGTAGCCGCCGGGCTTCGAGTCCTCGCCGATGGGCGATGGCGAATCCGTCAGCCAGTATTCGGAGTGGTTGAGGCCGAGGTTGTGGCCGTATTCGTGCGATGCCGTCCGCACCGAGATGAAGTTGCGGAGGAGGTGGGACGCCTTTCCGACGAGCTGCGCGATGCCGGTGTAGCAGAAGCCGTTGCCTTGGGCGTTGGTCGCATAGTTGGTGATCACGGTGTAGAAACTGAAGTTGGCGTGATTCCAGGCGGGGTTGGCGGCGAGGGCCGCGGCGCGTGCGTCGAGGTGCAGGGCGTTGAAATCATTCACATAGTCGCCGCCATTTTTCGGCAGTGTCACCACGGCGGTATAGGTGGTGGTGAGGGTGGACTTGCCATAGGAATTTTCCTGCCAGAACGCCTCCGCCTCGCCCTGCCGCGCCTGCGCGGTGCTCAGTGTCACCGGCTCGTAGGTGGGCAATTCATCGGCGAAGCGCGCGCGGATGTAGAGCATCGTCTTGGCACCCTCCGTCCATGCCGATGCGGCCACCGGCGGCGGCAGGTCTTCCTCCGTTCCGCCCGTGCCATCCTGCATGGCCAGCGGAAACATGCCTTCCATTTGACCCAGTGCCAGCTCGCGGTAAGCCGGCATGGCCGTGGGGCCCAGCGTCTCCTCCGTTTCGCGCAGCTGCTGCCGCGCGGCTTCCAATGCGGCATCCGATTCTACTCCTAACAATCGTTTGCCCAGTTGTGCCACCCGTCCCGTTAATCCCCGGTCCGCCACCTCCTCCGCGGGCAATTCCCGCAGCGGGTCGTCCCGACATCGCCATCACCCCGTCGATGGCGATGCCGTGGACGGATAGCTTTTCCTTGCTCATCACCTCGGCCCGCTGGCCGTAGGTGAAAACGCGCACGCGCTGACCGTCGAGCGTCAGCCAATGCGCCCGCCACGAGCGTCCGTCGGGCCCACCGCAGGCCTGCTCCACATCGAGGTCCGCCGTTGTGCTAACCGGAGTTTCCAACAGCGCCACGACCGGCTCCGGCAATTGCCGCCTAACCTGGTAGGGAACCGCATTTTCGAGCGCTGCCTGAGGATCGAGCTGGATGAGTTCCTTCAGCGCGACGCGTCGCGCCCGCGCCAGTTCCACGCCGCGCGCGAGTGTGTCCGGGTGCTGGCCAGCCGCTAGCCAGGTGTCGAAGTCGTCGAGTGCGGCAGCATCGACCTGCCGTTCCGCCAATGCCGCCGTCTCATCGGCTAGGCGGTGATCCGCTTCGGGCTGCAGCCGGAGGATGGCAAGCAGTGCGAGCAACAGCACGAGCGGCAGCGCCCAGCGGCAGGATGATAGGAAGCGAGACATGATGATGGCGCACTAGGGTTTTGTCTTCACAATTCTCCAGCAGGATGGGTTCTGCTGGAGCCGCATGGTTTGCCGGAGGAGCTGCGGGCAGGACATTGCCCTCGATGGTCAGGCCCGAGGTCGAAGTCACGTGAATGAGCGGCCACGCGCTGTCTTCGATGCGGTTGTTGAGGATGGAAATGTTGCGATGCGCGCCGGCGGGCAGGGGGCGGCGGTTGCCACCCGGGGCGAGGATCCGGATCGGGGTTTGCAGGCAGCCCTTGATGGTGTTTTCCCTCACCACCACGTCGGAGGAGATGCCACCCTCCATCCACCAGAACTCCGGGGAAATCAGCACCGCGGCCATGCGGCTGTTCGTAATGCGGTTGCCGCTGACCTCGCCCTTGCTGGCCTTGATGAGGATGGCCCGGGAACGGTTGTCGCCGAAGTCGCAGTCCTTCACGGCAAACCCGTTGCCGAGCCGCAGCGGGCAGCAAAGCGCGGAACCTGGCGCCAGCGCGACTTCACGATCCAGCGTGAGCGTATAAAGCTGCGCCTCTCCCTCCAGCAGTCCCGTGCGGACTCTTTCGTCCAGGCCGAGCTTGCGGATGAAGGCTTTTTCCTCCCCGGTGATCGGCGTGGGATCCGGTTGCGTTTGCACGACCACGGCGTCCGGCGGACGGGCTCCGGAATAGGGCAGGAACTCCACCGGATCGCCCGCCTGGATGGTGGTTCGGCTGATCGAGAATCGCGATGCGTACCTCGCGGCCGCTGCTGCCGCGCACGTAGTGATATCTGCCGTTGATGTTCACAGCATCGTCGCCCATGAAGCGGGCGGTGCAGGAAAGGATGGCCGGGCCTTTGGCGGCATCCTTGCTGTGAAACGCGTCGGCATTGAGCGAACGCATGCGTGGCAGGGCGCGCTTGACGGGATCGTCTTCGGGACGGCGACGATCCACGATGCAGCGCAGATAGGTGGAGCCATCGCAGTTGCGCTCGAGGAATCCGAAGGCGAGTGAGGCATGAACGGTAATGTCTTCGAGGCGCATGCCCTGCAGTTTTCCAACTCGACGGCGTGAGGCGAACCCGGTTTGCCGTAGGCGTTTTTAGCAACCAGGATGTCACCGATTTGTTCGGTATCATCCGCGGGGTCCACGCGGTATCCCGGGGCCTTGCTGACCCGGTAGCGACGGTTGCCGAGCGGTTTGATTTCCTCATTCCATCGTGCATCGCCACGGCGGAGGGTGCGGGTCGCCGGGTTGTAAATCTGAACCGGCTCGCGCAGGGCGTTTTCCGGATACCCCTCGGCCACCTCGAAATCGATCCAGCTCTTGTCCGGGGCCATGGCGGTGATTTTGCCTTGAGTGAAGGGCAGGGGATCATAGTCCACGGTGAGCCCGCGCAGGGAGACATTCGAGCAGCCATCGAACTTCACGGCACGGACGGTTGAGGTGCAAACCAGCTCGACGTTTTCGGCGATGATCTCCACATTGGATAGATTCGAGAAAAGCAGATGGCTCCCGCGTTCCGCCTGCACGCGATAGCGGCCGGGCGGAATGACGATGCGCTTGTTTCCCGCGGCAAGTTCCGCGGCGATCAAGGCGCGGAGCTCCTCGGAGCGTTCGCTCAGCACGACCTTCTCCGGCCGTGCCGCCGCCAGGTGATCTTCCTGGTCCTCCTGGCATCCCGTCAGAGCGATCAGCGCCATGGCCGCGAGCCACGCGTTGAGGCGTAGAAACCGGATTGGGATGGGTAGGCGTGTGCTCAAGATCGGATTTGATGGTTATTGGGCGATATCTTCTAACGGCGCTGGCTCCCAGTCGGTGGGGGAGACCCAGCCGGTCTTGATTCTTTCGCCTTTGAGGTAGCGTTCATACAACCCGCGTTCGGGGCCTGCGTAGGGGTAGTTGTCGAACACGTCGCCTTGGCCGGACAGGCGCGGGTCGTCCTGTTGCTTGAGCTTGGCTAACAATTGCGCTTCGAGCGCGGCGCGGCGTGCTTGCTGCCCGGACGAGGCTGCCAGGTTGTTCACGCAGTCGGGGTCGTTTTTCAAATCAAACAGCTCCTCGGCGGGCCGCTTGCCGAAGCACAGCAGCCAGTGCGGATCGTTCGGCTTGGCGCGGTTGGCGTTTAGAATGGCGGTTTTGGTCGGGCCGCCGTCGGTGTTGAGGTATCCGGTCTCCGGATTGCCGGACGGCCAGCGGTCGGGGGTGAAGTTTCGCGAGTAGAGCCAGCCGTCCTTGATGATGCTGCGGATCGGATAGCCTTGATCCTTGGGGCGGCCGACGTCGTGGCGTTCCTGGCCGAGGACGAGGTGGTCGCGCCCCGCTTGGATGGTGTCGGTTTTGCCGGAGTTGAAGATGTCGGTGAGGCTTTTGCCGGGAGTGGTGGCCATGCCGGATTCATCCCACGGAACGCCGGCGACCTCCAGGAAGGTCGGAGCGAGATCGATGAAACTGACATAGTCGCGCACGACGCGGCCGGGGGATTGGATGCCGTTTTTCCACATCACGGCGAAGGGCAGGTGGTTGGCGGCTTCGTAGAGGTTGCCCTTTTCGCGGGGGAAAGGGCGTGCCGTTGTCGGAGGTGACGACGATCAGCGTGTTGTCGAGCTGGCCGCGTTTTTCCAGATCTTCGATGACGCGGCCGAGGTGGCGGTCGAAGTGTTCGACCTCGAGCGCGTAGTCGAGCATGTCATTGCGGACGGTGGCTGTGTCCGGCCAGTAGGACGGCACGCGTTCGATGTCGCCGACATTTTTTCCACCCTTGGCAACGCCGGTGCCGTATTCGTAATCGCGGTGGGGTTCGCGAACGCCCATCCAGAAGCACCACGGGCCGTCTGCGGGCGTGGCATCGAGGAAGTCGGTGAAATTGGCGGCGTAGTCGTTGGCGTCGATCTCGGTGGTCGGGCGGGGAGCGGTGCGTTTTTCAAACGCCTGACCGGTGAGCGGGCGGGGTTTGCCCTCGGCATTGAGCGCGGTGCCGGGTGCCCAGCCTTTTCCCGTCATGCCGACGAAGTAGCCGTTCTTGCCGAGCACCTCGGGGTAGGTCTTGAATTCCAAGGGGAAAAACCCGCCGTGGTTGCCGGCTTCCTTGAGCTGCCAGGAATTGCGTCCGGTGAGGATCGTCGCGCGCGACGGGGCGCATTTGGCGTTGGGCGTGTAGGCGTTGTCGAAGCGCAGTCCCTCGCTCGCCAAGCGGTCGAAGGCGGGCGTCCGGATCCAGGTGCGTCCGTAGGCCCCGGCGTCTCCCCAACCCCAGTCGTCGGCGAGGATGAAGAGGATGTTAGGGCGCTTGGCATCCGCCGCGCTCGCCAGGGAGCAAGCGGTGGCCAGGGTAATTGCGATGCAATACAGGATGGGTTTCATGGGCGTGGCTGCCGGGACTTGATTGATGATTTTTGAAGTGGCGGAACGCCATTTTCATTTCTGATCAACAATCAAAACGGGTTCCGGACAATTGCATTCAATTTTTGCCTTTCTTGCGGTCTGCGCGTCTCCTGGCTTCTTCGGCTTCGGCTTCGGGATTCTTATAAACCGTCCACAGAGCTTTCGGCAAGGCGGCCGCCCATTCGTCATAGGCCTTTTGCAGCCGGTCCCGCACTTCGGGTTGCTTGGTGTCGAGATCCTTGGCTTCGCGGACGTCGGTGGCCAAGTTGAAGAGGTTGGGCTTTTCGCCTTGCTTGACGAGTTTGTGGCTGCCGTCGCGCACGGCCCGGATGTCACGCTCGGTCATCCGCCAGAAGAGCATCTCGTGCGGGTCGCCGCTTTTTTTGCCGCTGAGAAAGGGCACCAAATCCACGCCATCGAGCGGTTTGCTGGCAATGCTTGAGGCTCCGGCCGCGGCGAGGGCGGTGGGCAGGATGTCCAGGCTGCTGACGGGGCGGTCGTAGGTTTTCCCGGCGGGCAGCACGCCTTTCCATTGGGCGATGAAGGGAACACGGATGCCTCCTTCCCACATCATTCCCTTGCGTCCGCGCAAGGGATCGTTAGAGCTCGTATTGTCTTCCGTGGTTCCTCCATTGTCGCTGAGGAAAAAGATGAGGGTGCGCTCTTCGAGTCCGTCCTCGCGGAGCTGCTTGAGGATCGTGCCCACGGCGTCATCCATGCCGACGACCATGGCGGCATAGGTGCGGCGGGATTCATCGGCGATGTGCTTCACGCGATCCAGCAATTCCGGAGTGGCCTGATTGGGGGTGTGCGGCGCGTTGAAAGCGGTGTAGAGCACCCAGGGCTTTTCCTTGTTGCGATGGATGAAGGAAACGGCCTCGTTGCCCAGCACGGTAGTGAGGTAACCCGGAGTGACGGGCTGTGGCACGCCATCGCGCTCAAGTGGGGAGTTATAATAATTTTGCGGCGGCGTGTCCCTGTATGCCCCGCAGAAATAGTTGTGCCCGCCGCCGATGAAGCCGAAGAATTCATCAAAGCCGCGGCGGTTCGGGTGATAGGGAGGGGCTTCTCCCAAGTGCCATTTGCCGACGACGCCGGTGTGGTAGCCCGCGGCCTTGAGATGATCGGCCAGGGTCTTTTCCGTGAGCGGCAGCCCGCGCGGGTCATTGGGATCCGCGGGCCAGTCAGGCTCCCAGTTGACCTCGTGGCCGAAGCGCGACTGCGAGCGGCCGGTGATCAGGCCGGCGCGACTCGGCGAGCACATCGCGGAGGAAACATAGCCCGAGGTGCAGCGGACGCCATTGTGCGCGAGACTGTCGATGTGAGGCGTGGGGATGTCCTTCGAGCCCTGGACGCTCAGGTCGGCATAACCGAGGTCGTCGGCCAAGACGACGAGGATGTTGGGCCGTGTTGTCTCGGGTGCGGCCTGGGCCGGTGAGGCAAATAATGCGGTGCAGGAAGCCGCTGCGAAGGCGAGGATGATGAAGGGTTTTTTCATGATGATGCTAAAGGACGGGCTACCGGAGCCCGGCCATTCAATTCGCGGAAGTCGCGGTTGGCGGCGTGACGGAAAGGGTCGCCGGATCCTCCACCTTTACGTTGTCGGAATCGGTGATATTGAACATTTTCCACTCTCCCTCCTTGGATGCGGAATAGGTCTTGGTTCTCTCAAGGCGGTTACCGGTGAAGGTGAGTCCGTCGACGGAATAGATGGAGAGCAGCGGCAGCATGCTAAAGGCGCGGAACAGATTGTTTTCAATGCGGATGTTCCTGTTATATCGGGAGGTGCTTCTGAATTCATCCGCGATGCCGGAGCCGACCTGGATGCAGCCAGTTCCCCATACACCGTAGTTGCAGTTGTCAAAGGTGTTGCCGCGGATGACGACATCCCGAACGCCGGCCTGCTCGAACCAGAAGCGGGAATCGCCTTCAAACAGGATCGCCGCGCCGGGGGTGTGGAAGGTGTTGCCCTCGACGATCGTGCGGCCGCGCGAGCCTAGCAGGATTCCGCGGGCCCGGTTGCCGCGCAGCACGCAGCCGCGCATCAGGACCTCCGCGGTGTTGGCATCGGCATCGGCCACGGAATCGCCGAGGGTGACGCTCGCGGGCAAGGAGCCTTCAATCTCGACGATGGTCCGGTGCTTGTTGATGCGCTCGACGGATTTGACTGTCGCAAATCCTTCCTCCCGCAGACTGGGGCCGTCGTTCAGTTCCAGACGGGTGCCGGCCTTGATGAAATCCACTCCGGCTTGCTGCGGATGGATCAGGGTGACTTCGAAGCGATTGGGAGAGAGAATGTTTGTGATTTTGGCATAGAGACCGTGGATGTTAGTCGCATCGTCTTTCTGTTGCTCGAACAGGCAATCCACCAGCTCGATTTTGCCCTTGCAGTTCACGAAGTGGGTGGCGTCCGCCGTTAGGCTCACGATCCGCGCGCCGCCGGGAGGCGGGGTGACACGCAGTTTTTTCACGAACAAATCCGCGCTGCGCTGGGCGATCACGCCCATGCCGCCGCAATGATGGAGCGTGATGTCCGTGAGATGGATGCCGGAACCATCGGAAATGACAATCCCGGGAACGTCGCGGTTTTTGGGACTGAAGACCAGCACATCCCCCACCTTGGCGGAGATGTCGGGGATCTTGAGCCGCACCCGGTTAGGACCGAGTTTGTCAGCGGCGATGCCCTCGCCCACCTTGTAGCGGTCCTTCGCCATGAAGGCGGTCTCGCGTTTGACGGGGTCGAAGGCGAGCAGGCTGCCATAAGGATAGAGGACCTCTCCACTGCTCACCGTCGTGGCCGGCCCGGAGCCCTTTTGTCCGTCGGTGAAAACGAGCACGCCATTGCGGATCTCGTGGGGGAATTCCTTCGAAAACTCCAAATCGACGTGGTCGGGCGTGATGGCCAGGACTTTTCCTTCCGAGTGAAACGGGCGGCTGAAGTCCACCGAGAAATTCCTGAGGGTGATGCCGGTCGATTTATCGATCAGGAATGGTATGGTGTAGCCGTGGAATACAAACGTCGAGCCACCGCCATCGATCTCCACACCTTCGAGGTTCGTTAGGGGAAACGCGACGCGTTTGAGTCCCTCGTCGTTGTTGCTGACAAACAGGTATTCCTCTGAAGCGCGCTCGGGATGGAAATCATAACGTCCGGGCGGAAACGTCAGCTTGGTCGCCTTACCGCTGCGGACCTTTTCCAGGGCCGCCCGCACGCTGGGTGTCGTATCGCTGCCGTCGGCCTTCGCGCCAAAAGCGGCCATGTCGATTGCGGTTGCTTCACGTGCGCTGCCGGTTCCTAACGAAAGAAGCGATGCAAGGCAAATGCCGGCGATCCGGTGGCTTGTGGTTTGTTTCATGGGTGGTGGTGTCATCGTGGGTTTGGCTGTTGGATCGCTTCGGTCAAGCGGGAATCGGAAATCGGGAAACATCCGTCAAACGGGGGGTAGGCGGCGGCCTCCCTGATGGAAGGCCGCCGCGGTATGACGGGGGGAAGTTAGGGGGCCTTCACCACCTTGAGGCGGGCGAACTTCTTCGGAGTGCCGGGCACCGGATCGAGGTTGTAGCTGATCGTCGCGGTGGCGTTGCCCGGAGCCTGTATCACCTCTTCCGCCCACGAGCCGGAAAGGGTCAGGGAGGTTTCGATGATCCAGGTCACGTCGCCGTTGTTGATGGCGTCCGCTCCCTTGGTGAAGGTGATCGTGCTGCCGGAAAGCACGCCTGCCGGCTGGCTGGAGACCGTTGGGCTGAGGCCGAGGGCGTAGGCGACGCCATTACTGATGCCGTCTTTGTTGAAGTCATCGTCAAACGGTTCCCCCGGGATGCCGTTGGTGGTGGCCCAGGTGGTGTAGTCGTCGGCACTGCCGCCCACCTGCAGGATTCCCAGGCCCGCAAAGTCGGCGCTCTTGTTAGTGGCAGTGGAAGCGAGCGAGCCGTAGGTTCCGTCAGGTTTTGGATTCGGATCGCCCGGGAGGAACAAGGCGCCCACCGTGTCCGTGCCTGCGAAATCCAGGTTGAGAACCGCTCCGGAATCGATGCGGACCGTCGATGAGTTATTGATCCGGGCGCTACCACTAAGAATCAGCGTTCCTGTGACCACGCGGGTTTCACCGGTGTAGGAGTTCGTGCCGGATAGGGTGACCGTGTTGGTTTCAGGTAGCTCGGGGGTGCCATCGGCTCCGTTCACGGTGATACCGCCGGTGCCGAGGCTGATGGGAGCACTGATGACGATGCCGGGCTGAGCAGGATTGGTCGTTGTCAGTGTCAGATTCCGATCGATGCCGGTAATGGAACCGCTGATGGTGGCGTTGTTGAAGTTATGCGTAATCGTCGCATCGGCTGCGAGGGTGATCGTGCCGGTGGCGTCCACGTCGCCCTGGAGGTTGAGCGCGCCGAAGGTGCCATTTCCAGGACCACTGATGGTGATGTTGTTAGCCATGACGTCATCAAGCAAAAAGGCCTTGCTGTAGTTCAGGGAAGCACCGGAGTCCACGGTGACAGGGCCGACGTTTGTGAGTGACAGGCCGTCGGTCACGTTGAGCCTGCCGCTATAGACAATGACGCCGCCTGAAATGGTGTTGGCCAAGCCACCGGTGAGTGTGAGCACGCTAGTGCCTCCTTTGGCCAGGATTCCGTCTCCGGTAATTGCTCCACTGAGAGTCGTTGCAAAGCTGCTGGTTCCGATGGTTCCAATGACGCCGGTTGCCACGCTGATATTGTTTACCAAGGTCGTGGCGACGCCGGCTTGAAGGATTGAGTCGCCGGTGAAGGAAATGGGGCCCGTGGAGAGGGCTGTTGCGTTGCCGTAGTTGAGGGTGCCGCCATTGATGATCGTGCCGCCGGTGTAGGAGTTGGCGACGGTGAGGGATTGTTTGCCCGCGCCGGACTTGGTGAGGGTCATGCCTCCAGCACCATCGGCGATCGCGGCGGCGTAACTGTAGTCCGCGCCCGTGCCGGGATTGAGAGTCACGTTGGTCACCAAGCCGTAGTTTCCGGAGTCGGTGTCAAACAACGAAGCAAGCGCCTTGTTGCCGGTGAGTCCGCCGAATGTGGGGCTGGTGACTCCGGTGAGGACGAGTCCCGCGATGGTGGTTCCTGCAATGCTGGCTGTCGTATTGATGGCGCTGTTTTGGAGGGCGAGGGCGTTGTTCAACTGGAGGGTGCCGGCAGACACCGTGGTGCTGCCGTTGAAGTCATTTGCGGCGTCAAGGATCAGGACGCCGGTGCTAAGTTTTGTGAGCGTGCCTCCCACACTTGCGAGGTTGGAGGAGAAGGTCGCAATTCGATCGACGGGACCAGCGGCAGTAACGACAGCGATACGATACTGCTGACTGGCGGTTGTGGCGAACTGGGCGGAGTAGTCGTAGCCGGGGTCGTTGTTATACTGGAGGGTGCCACCGCCAAAAGTAATTGTCGCATCACCCATCGGTTTGAAGCCCGTAGTGGCGGAGACCAGGGTGCCGCCATTGATCGCCACGGACGTGGCGCCGGTCAGTGGCCTGCTTTGAATGTTGAGGATGCCGGTGGAGAGCACCACCGGGCCGCTGATGGTGTTGGTGATGTTGTTCAGAACCAAGGTTCCGGCCCCGGCTTTGGTGAATCCGCTGGTTCCCTCAAGCGTGGCGGTGATGGTCGTATTCTTGGCGGTTCCCAATGCGTTCACCGTGATGGTGGGAGTGGTTCCGGCCAGGGTTAGCTTTCCTACAGGATCACCCGCACCCGCGAGGATCCATCCTGCAGCCGAGGTTGTGTCCGTGTCTCCGAAAACGAGGTTCCCGATCGTGCGGTCAGTGTCTACGGTGACCGTGGCATCCGCGAGTAGGTTCAGTGTATTGAAATTGGCCGTGAATCCGGAATCGGAGGCGGTGTCTGTCAGCCAGTTCCCGGGGGTGTCCCACGAGCCTCCGGCAACATTGGTCCACGTGCCGTCCAAGGCGAAGGCAGCGGGCGCGAGCAGGAGTGTGGATGCGGCGGTGAGGATGAATTGGATTTTTCTGGGTTTCATGGTGGTTGGATGGGTTGGATTTTAAGTGGCTTGTTAGCAGTGTTTAATTGAGAGATACCTTGTTGAATTTGGCATGCGATCGGGGAAAAATCATTGAACTTTTGCGGATATCTCCTGAACATTCGCGTCACTCTCAAACGTCGGCGAGATTGAATCAAGGCATGCGGCATCGGCCCGCATCCTGAACATTCACGTCAGTCTCCCGGGGAAGCCGTTGGGGCGAACCCGGCTAGGGCGGCGAGAGTGAAGGCCGCCTATTCCGTGATGCCGGAGTTTGCCGGTGGTTTCAGGGTTTGACCGTTTGGGGCCAGCCGGGGAATTGGCGGGCACCGGGCTTGGTGACATCGGCGAAGCGGGGCCAGCATTCGAAGGTGACCTCACCGGAATTCTTGTGAAAGCGGATCAGGCCATAGCCGTGGCCCCAGTCGGCGTCGGCGTTACGGGTGTCGCCGGGTTTGATGCCGGCGATGTTTTGGAGCCGGTTTTCGGGATTGGCGTAGGCGAGCATGGTGATTTTGTTGTTGAAGCCGTCGAGATAATCGCCGGTCCAAGGCAGCGGGGATCCAGCGACGGGATTGGCACCGGGTTTTTCATCCTCGGGCCACCACCAGCGGCCGTAGTAGTTGTTGACGATGGCCGGCACCACGAAGGCCCAGGGTCCGTCGCCGAAATCGCGGATGCCGTGTTTCACCAACGTCGCGAGGTGCTGGTCGCCAGCGATGTGGACGGCGCGGGCTTGTTGGATGAGTTCGAGCGCCTGGTTGCGGCCGGTCTGAGGCCAGCCGTTGGAGTCGAGGTCGGCATGGAGCCGGTTGTCGCGCGAGCCGTGGAGATGTGCGCCGCCGCAGAAGCCGGTCTGTGAGAGGACCGCCTTGATGGCCACGCCGTCGCGCATCTTGCCCCACTCAGCGAGGAATTTTTCCTGGCGGTCGCCGAGCAGTTGCAGTCCCGGGGTGTCGATGACTTTCGGGTCGTAGTTCGGATCAAGAATGTGGTCGGGGCGCGGGCCTTTCATCGGGTGGCGGCCGAGCGGACCTGTCTTGAACTTGCGGTCCTCGAGGATGGCGAAATCGATCCCGCCTAGCAGAAGTCGCGTGTAGTAAACACCGATGCCTTGCTCGACGGGTGTCGGGTCGTAGGGATCCGGCAGGTGAGCGCACTGTTGGCGCTCGACCATTTTGACGTATTCGTGATGGAAGAAGTAGCCACCGTCGTGGCCGGCCTCGGCTTTGGCGATCTTGCCGCCCTCGCCCCAGAGGTTGCCCTGGCCGATGTCGTGGTCATCGGGAATGGTGATGCAAGGGCGCTCGCGGAAGATGTCGCGGAAGGCGAGGCCGAACTTGAGCCAGGCGGCAGTGTGTTGTTTGTGGTCGTAGGATTGGTCGCCGGCAAAGAAGACAAGGTCGGGATCCTGGTGGTTGATGTTGCGGACATATTCGGGGCGCAGGCCGCGGTCCTTGTTCGAGTTGCAGGAAAGGGCGGCGACGACGATTTCCTCCTTGGCCCCCGGGTTTTTGCGGATGAGTCCCTCGAAGGAGGCTTTCTCACCGTGGAGAAGCCGGTATTTGACATCTTTGGAGTCATCCCAGTCGGCGATGCGGAAGCTGGTGGACCAACCGAGGTCGTTGACCTTTTGGCGTGCGACTTCGGTCCAGGCACCGTCTTTTTCGAACTTCTAGCCGGACCTCGCGGGTTTCCTTGGGAAAGAGCGGATAGAGCTGCGCGGTGAGTTTGAGCATGCGGTTGTGAACGGTGTAAATCCCGAAGCACACGACCTGGTCGCGCGGCACTTTGAGATCGATGATGTCACCGGTGGGGCGTTCCCACCAATCGTTGACGCAGAGGGAATCCTCGCCCTTGAGAAACGGTGCCTTGACCGGCGGTTCGCCGTGCTTGGCGGGATCGGCGGCGGCGATGGAGGTGGCGAGCGAGAGCAGCAGGCAGAATCGGGTTTTTAAGTTCATGAGGTGGAATCGGGTTAGGAAGTGATAGGGCTTCTATTCGGGGGAAGTCAGCACTCGAATAGTAGCCAAGACTCGCCGATGGCGGACGGCTTGTCCATGTCTGGCTTGGGCTTAACGCCGACGTCGGCGCAACAGCCCGGCGGTGAGCAGCAGGCCGGCCAGCGCGGTGGTCGGCTCGGGCACGGCGGTGAAGGTGAGGCTGTTGCTGTTCAGGGTGAAGAAGCTGGTGCTGTAGGAACCAGATCCAAGGTTCGTGGCGGTGAAATTGGACCCGTTTGTGAAATCGATGGCCGAAGCAAAGGTCGCCAGCGTGTAGGTCGTGTTCCAAACCGGCTGCGATCCCATGAAGTTGAACACGTAGTCCGTTCCAAGAGTCCCGGTGCCTTTGACCAAGTCTCCGGTGATCACGAGCTTGTCGGAAGTATCGTCGCTCGAGCTGAGGTCGAAATTCCAGATGCTGCCGCCGTTCCAAGTGGTGGTGCCCGCGTCCAAGGTCTCGATGTCAACCACCCCGGCGGCCCCCGGAGCCAGCTTGCCGGTGAGGGCGAGCGTGCCGCCAATCGTTCCGGTGCCACCCAGAGTCCCACCGGAGGCGACAGAGACGGCGCTGCCGGCAGCGGTGGAGCCATCGACCACCAGTGTGCCGGTGGTGACCGTGGTCGCGCCGGTGTAGCTGTTGCTGGTGCCGGAGAGAACCAGCGTGCCGGCACCGGTCTTGGTGAGAGATCCCGCGGTGGTGGCGTTGCTGACGACTCCGGAGAGGGTGAGTGTCTGGGCGGCATCATCGACATCGATGCCGCCGCCGGCATCGCCGAGTTGGATCGAGCGGTTCGAGCTGTTCTTCACCTCGGTGCCGATCATCTTGAGGGTGGCGGCAGTCGCGGTGGAACCGATGCGGATGATCGCGTCGTTCGTGCCTGCGAGGTCAGCACCGTTGTCGCCGTCGCCGAGGCTGCTGACGACATTGTAGTCGCCGATGGTATTGAATTCGAGCGTGCCGTTTTCGATGACGGTGGCTCCTCCCCACTGGCTGGTCGCACCGGTCAGTCTGAGGGTTCCACTTCCAGTTTTCGTCACCCCGCCATCGCCACCACCGCTGTTGAGGGCACCGGACAGGTGGGCAATGCCACCGGCACCGATATCCAGAGTGAAAGTATCGCCGGTGGCAAGCTGGGCCGTCACGCCGGTGACGGTCTGGGTGAGGGTTTTGTTCGCTGCGAGGCGCAAGGTGCCGTTGATTCCGACGTCGATGTTGTGGATTACGCTGTCGTTGAGCAAGGTGATGTCCGCGCTGCCGGCAGTGCTGCTGGCTCCGAGGAGCAACTTTCCTTCGGTGGCCTGGATGCTGTGGAGGCTCTCGACGACGCCGTTTGCAGTATTCAGGGTGCCGCCGTCCAGTTTGACGACGGAACTGTCACCGATCACGTTGTTGGCACCGAGGGTGAGGAAGCCTGCGGAAACCGTGGTGTCGCCGGAGTAGGTATTGGGGCCGGTGAGGGTTTGTGTGCCGACACCGGTTTTGGTGAGCTTCATGTTGGCTGCTCCGTTGGCGATCACGCCGGAGTAGCTGTGGCTGGCACCTGTGCCGGGGTTGAGCTTCACCTCGCTGACCGAGCCGTAGTTTCCGGTGCTGGAGTTGAACAAGGAGGCGAGGTTTTTGTTACCAGTGAGGCCGCCGAAGGTGGGGGTGGTGACTCCGTTGAGAATGATTCCCGCTGCGGTGGTTCCGGTGATGCTTCCGGTCGTATCAATCGCGCTGTTTTGAAGAGCAAGCGCGTTGTTCAACTGAAGTGTGCCAGTAGTCACCGTGGTCGCACCGGAAAAGGTGTTGTCTGCGGCAAGGATCAGAGTGCCGGGGCCGGTTTTGGTCAGCGTGCCACCCGCACTCGCGAGATTTGAGGAGAAAGTGACAACCTTTGGCGTCCCCGAGACACTGATGACATTGATCTTATACTGCTGGTTGGCAGTCGTGCTGAAGCGGGCGGAATAGTCCGTGCTGGGAGTGTCCACATTGTATTGGAGGGTGCCGCCAGAAAATGAAATCTTGGCGTTGTTGTCGGCACCGATGGCATTCGCGGTCAGGGTCGCAATCACCAACGTGCCGCCGTTAATCGCCACAGACGATACGTTGTTGAGGGGCTTGTTTTGGATACTAAGGGTGCCAGCGGAAACCACCACCGGACCGCTGATGGTGTTGGTATTATTGTTGTTCAGGATCAGAGTTCCCGTCCCGGCTTTCTCAAAGCCGTTGCTACCGGCCAACGGGGCGCCAATGGTAAAAGTGGAAGCTGAGTTATTCGTGATCACGCTGCCGCTGCCGAGGGTCAGGGGGACGAGGCCGGTATTGCTGATTGCCAAGGTAGCCGTGTTTCCCGCTCCGAAGGTGATGCTTCTGACGCTCTGCGAGCCGGAAAGCGCAACAATGGACGCCGTGCCGAATCCCGAAGTGGCGGTGCCGAAATTAACGTCATCCACGTCGGTGATGGTGGTGTTGGCCCCGTTGGTCGAGCCGGTGCTGTCCGTGCTCCAGAACGCGCTCGTGCCCCACGTGCCGCTTGCCGCAGTGGTGAAGCCCGCTGTGGTGGCACCGTCGGCATCCCAATAATAGGTTTCCGCGCAAGCAGATTGATAGAAAGCCAGGCTGGCAAATGCCGTGATGACGGCGGTGGGGATGAATTGGATTTTTCTGGGTTTCATGGGGGTTGGGGCTGGTTGGGTTTCAGCAACCTGATGGCGGGGTCTGTTTCAGAGACACGATGGCCAAGCTGCCATGTCTCTTGGGAAAAATCATTGAACTTTTGCGGATATCTCCTGCACTTTTCCGTCACTCAAAGGTTTGTGGTTGTCAGCACGATTTATCTCTCTCTATTCGGGATGAATCCTATGAAGTTAACCCATATTCTTCTGGGGGGAGGCATCGTTTCCTGCATGGCCACTGCCGCTCCCGTTCCGATCTTGAACTTCTCAGGCGAGGTCAACAACGGCACCGATCGCACGCCCGTTTCGGATTCATCGGTGATCGGCTGGGATGGAAGCGGAACCGCCGAGGTGATTGACGGCGGCACGGACTATGGCAACGGCAGGTGGCGGCTGAGCATCGAGGACAGCGCGGAGGTGTGGCAGATGACATCGCATGGGAGTGCGGCGGGAGACTCCTTCTCGCTGCGTTTTGATGCCGCGATGTTTGCCGGAAACCTCCCTGGCGGCGGTGGTGTTTTCGTGGCGGCCGAGACTCTGGTCGGCGGTGCTACTCGAAACGGGGATTTCAACGATCCTGCCGGGGTCACTGGCTCGCGCAATTTCACAGACACCCCGGGATGGCACAATCTCGGTGGCAGCCAAGCCGCCCAGGCGACGAACTCGGACGTCCCGTTCGACGGCACCCGCAACGCCGTGCTGGCGGAAAACGGGCTCCGCAAATTCGCAGTGGATACCGGGCACACTCTTGTAGCCAGTGATGGTTTCCAAGTCTCCTTCGTCTGGCGGGATGCTGGCAACTGGAACGATGCAACTGATCGAGTGGCTGTCACCCTTTACACCACGGCAGACAATACCATCAGTGGATCAAGAACCGTGCTGCAGACACTGCAGGCACCCGTTTCCACCCAGAACGACACCTACGAATCGGCGACCCTCACCTTTAATGCCGTGGGTGCGGCGGCCGCTGGAAAGCGGCTCTTCGCCTTTTTCGAAGGGGTGGACGGCGACGGCAGCACCGCCGGTTTTGCACGCCTCGACGACTTCGTGTTGAAGCGCGGGACCTATCAGTCAGAGGCACCGCAACGGCAGATCATCGCGGAACTCTACGTCGATGACAACGGCTCGCGGCTGCCGGTGGCTTCGCGGACCTACGATTTCAAAACCCCCGTGATTGGGACATGGGACCATTACCATCTTGCGGTGCCCGCCGGCGCGCTTGACGCCCATGCAGGAAAGACCGTCGGCGTGAGGTTCCGCTCGAACAATCAGGCGCTGGCGAATTTTCAAAGCTTCGACAACGTGCGGCTCGACGTGTGGCCCGCCGGATCCCCGGATGGCGGGTTTTCCGACAACTGGAACAGCACGCCCGACCAGCCATGGGCCGGTCCCGGCTATTGGGCGAACCGACTGCAAGATTGGGAGGTCAGCGTTGGCCGCGTGCAGTGCATCAACGGCACCCGCGACCAACTCACGCTCCACCGCCCGGGCACCTCGATCCGTGGCAATGGGGGGGATTTTTCGCTAAGCGTGCGCACCGGGTTGAACACCGGAACCAACAGCGCCGGATCGCGGGCGGGCTTCCTGCTCGGCGCGGGACCGAATCTCGATTGGCGCGCGGCACTGCTCGTGCACGATGGACTGGGGCGCGACTTCGGGCTTTTCCTCGGCATCACCGGCGGTGGCAACCTTGTGATCGAGGACTACTCGACCGGCGCGGTCACCGCACTAACGACGGCTGCCGCCACCGGTGGATTCGCGCAAAATACCCGTCTCGATCTCGCCGCCACCTACAACGCCGGCCCCGGCACCTACACGCTCACGCTCACCGCCTTCGACGCTTCTAACATGCAGGGCGGCTCGGTGAATTTCTCCGTGCCATCGGACCGGGTGCTTGGCGGCTTCGGCTTGCTGACCCACCGCGGAAGCTCGTCGGCGGCCCATTGGTTCGATGATTTCTCCGGCAACGGAGCCGCGTTGCAAGCGGAGCCTGACCGCCACCTCGCCATCCTCGGGGCGATGCACACGCTCTCGAAGGGGAAATTGAAAATCACCGCGCAACTCCCGCCGCTGAGCCTGGCTTCGAACCCGGGCGTCGCCCTCGATACGTGGAACGGCTCGGCATGGACAAACATCGCGACCGCGCCGGTGGATAACACCGACAACCTCTCGTCTTATACCGCCACCTTCGCCATCCCCGGCTGGAACGATGCCGTGGACACGCCCTACCGCCTGCGAGTGAACGTGGGCGGCACCGACTATGCATGGACAGGCACCATTCGCCGCGACCCGGTGGAAAAGGAGGAAATCGTCATCGCCGTCACCAACTGCCAGCGCATCAACGACGGCAACCTCATGAACAACGGCTTCGACTGGTCGCCGGTGATGATGTGGCATCCGCACCCTCAATCGTTCGCTCACATTGCCAAACACCAGCCCGATGTTTTGCTCGCCCTCGGCGACCAACTCTACGAACCCCAGCCGACCACCAAGGACACTTCGAGCGACACCAACCGCCAGCTCGATTTTCTCTACAAATGGTACCTGTGGATGCTTCAGGCGCGCGAGCTTGCCCGCGACATTCCGACCGTCGTCATCCCGGACGACCACGATGTTTTCCAAGGAAACCTGTGGGGCGAGGGTGGTATCGCGACCACTAACGAGTCAACCGGCGGCTACATCGAGCCACCCGAATGGGTGCGGATGTCCGAGCGGGCCCACACCTTTAACCTTCCCGATCCCGATCCCTACAACCCGGTCCAGCCGCCGCCCACCGTTGCGCAGGGGATAGGCGTCTATTTCACCGGCATGACCTACGGGCGGCTGGGCTTCGCCATCCTCGAGGACCGCAAGTTCAAGACCGGCCCGAATTCCCCGGGGACCCTCGAACAGCAGCACCTGCTAGGCGAGCGCCAGCACGAGTTCCTGCGCCAGTGGAACAAAGACTGGGTCGGCCAGGATCTCAAACTCGTCGCCTCCCAATCGCCGCTCGGCAATCTCAACACGCACCGCAGTTCCGGGTTCCTCTACGGAGTCAACGACCGGGACACGCACGGCTGGCCGACCCACCGCCGCAACGAGGCGTGGCGCTTGATGCGCACTTCGCGCATGTTTCAACTGGCCGGCGACCAGCACATCGGCACCCTTGCCCATCATGGAGCGGACGGCCCGCGCGACGCCGGGATTTCCTTCGGTGCCCCGGCGATGTCCAACTTTTTCCCGCGTATTTTCGACCCGGTTCACAACGCGGATGGCCCCACGCCCATCGTCGGCCCCTACAAAGGCGACTACTTTTTCAACGGTGCCGGCACCTTGCCGGACGGCGTGACACCCAACCTAACCGCCACCGACCCGCACCACTTCGCCATCCTCGGCGCGGCCAACTCGGAGCAATACTATAACCGCACTACCGGAGTCAATCCGCCCAATTACCACGACCGCGGCGCGGGTTACGGTATCACCCGCGTGAACCGGAAAACCCGGGAAATCACCTTCGAGGCCTGGCCGATCCACGCTGACCCGGAGTTCCCGCAGACCGGCTCCCAGTTCGCCGACTGGCCGCAGACCGTGCGCCAGACCGACAACGACGGGCGTTTACCCACCGGTTACCTTCCGGTGATCGACACCCATTGGCGCGAGAATCCGGTCGTGCGCGTCTATGACGAGACCACCGGCGAACTCGTGCATGCGATGCGCGTCCGCGGCTGCCGCTACCGCCCGCCGGTTTATAACAACTCGACCACCTATCGTATTGAGATCGCCTACGGAGATGAAGCCGTTTCCGAAACCCGGACCGGGCTAACCGGGACCGCCGCGGGCCCGCCCGCGATCCACGCCTTCGGGGCGATGCAGCCCTCGATCGTCCAAGGAGGAGCGGCCACCCTGGAGTGGGATGTCAGCCCACCCGCCACGCTCACGATCAGCCAAGGGGTGGGGGATGTCCTCTCCCAGACCGTAGACGGCATCGGCTACCTCGATGTCACGCCCGGTTCTGATACCACCTACACGCTCACGCTCAACGGCACGATCACCGCCCAGACCACCGTCCGTGTCTTCCCAGGCCGCACCGCGTGGAATGCCCTGAATTTCACCGCTCCGGAACTGGCAAACCCGCTCATTTCCGGCGGCAGCGCCGATCCAGATGGCGACGGCTTCACCAACAACGAGGAATACCGCTTCCAGACCAATCCCCGGACCGCCTCCGCGCGCCCGCTTTTCAGCGGCAAGATCGTCAGCGAAGGCGGCGTGCTCCGCGCGGATTTCTCCTCGTCCTATCCGCTCGATGCCGCGGACTGCACCTTGTTCGTCGAATCCAGCACCGACCTCACCCACTGGACGCGCCTGCCGTCCAATAGTTTTCACGAGATTGCCCGCGAAAACCACCCCGCTACCGGCACCAGCCGCATCACCGTCCGGCTCAATGATTCATTGCCGGGAAGCACGCCGCAAACCTTCTACCGCGCTGGCTGGAATCTGCCTTGATACGATTATGCTGCTCCAACCCGACCTTTCCCGGCTCAATTCATTTTCCGCGTGAGATTCCCAAGAACGCGGCAAATTCATACTGAACCCATGTCGAGGATCGGGCCGTTTTTCCCAATGAATACCCTGTCCGCGTCGAACCCATTGAATCCAATCCATCCCATGCACCTGCCACACCTGTTCAAATCTCCCGTCGTCCGGTTTCGCACCCGGAGTGGTGAACTTGAGGAAATATCCGACAAGCTCGCGCGATGGGCAGTTTTGCCCAGTTGTCCGGATTTCCGGAAAGCGAGATGCTCGCCAATAGGGCTGCGGGAAAGATCCATCGGTATGTCAGCTCCCGCCCAACCCCGTGCGACACGGTCCCTGCACCCTTCCTCAACCCATCTCATGCACCTGTCACACACACTCCTGTCTTCCGTCACCCGGGCAGCCCGCATGTTCCCGCGGCTGGCCATGCTCGTTTCCCTGTTCGTCGCGCTACCGGCGGTTCATGCCGCCGGCAAGGATAAAAATTTGTCAGTTTCCATCTATTGCATGGCCTATGCCGATGGGTTGAAATCGGTCTTCGTGAAAACCACCGCGGAACGTTATGAGAGCGTCAGCCTGTCCACGGCGAACATCGTCGAGGCAGCGGATGCGCTCGTCGAGGATGGCCGGATCCTGCTCTATGGCCCGGCCGGCGAGGATGGCAAACATCCGGTGGTGGCCAACGCGGAAATCGGCGGAATCGCCCAGCCGATGATCGTCATGCACGCCGCCGGCAAGGATCAGGAGCTGGCCTACAATTCGAAGGCGTTAGAGGCGGATCCCAAGAAGTTTCCGCTCGGCAGCTTCCATCTGGTGAACCTGTCTCCCAACCCCGTGCGGATCATTCACGAGGAGGTGGAGATCGAACTCGAGAGCGCTGGCAGCCGGATTTTCACGCCGGACCACGCCGCCGGCGAGTCGCTTGCGGTGCGGCTGGATTACAAATCCGGCGACAACTGGACGCTGCTCACCAGCGCGCGTTGGGCCGCAAGAGATGACCGCCGCACGCTGGTTTGTTTCCAACTCGATCCTGTTAGCAAGAGGATGAACATCAAGAGCGTCCCGCTGAGAGAAAATCCCAAGCGCTGAGCGCACGCTTACCTTCAAACCCAACCTGGAAACCCAACAAACAATGAAACCTGGTGAAATGAAATTTGTGTCCGGGCACCGGCGTGGCTTTGCGCTGGTCGTGACCTTGAGCTTGATGATCCTGCTGACCGTGATTGCCGTGGGCCTGCTGAGTCTTTCCAGCATTTCCCTGCGCTCGTCATCGGCGGACCAGTTGTCCCGGGAAGCCCGGCAAAACGCCCGCATGGCCCTCATGCTCGCCATCGGCGACTTGCAAACCGCCACCGGCCCGGACCAGCGGGTGACCGCGCCTGCTGGAATCCAGGGCCCGGACGTCGCGCAGCCGCACCTCACCGGAGTGTGGCAGGGGTGGAAATGGGATGGCACGGGCAGCCCGGATTTCACAGGTCGCAAAACCTCGCAGTTCCTTCGCTGGCTGACCTCGTCGCGTGATCTAACTCTCGTCAGTGGTCGCGACTTCGCCAGGAACGCGCCTTCCGGAAATGTGGCCACCTTGGTCCGAGGGGCACAAGGCTCTACCACAGCGGACAAGGTGGATGCCCAGATCGTGCCCATCGCCAACGCCAATAACATCTCGCGCAGCGGTTTCGCCTGGGCGGTATTCGACGAATCCACCAAGCTTCCGATCGCGCTCCCCGAGCCCGCGGGCACCTCGGTCACCGCGAGTGTGGAGCAAATGTCGGCCGCCCCGCTTCCGGGTTACGCGGCCACCACCCAGCGGGATTGGAGCCCCCTCAAATCGCTCGCCGCCCAGCGCTCCAAACTCGTCACAGCCGATCAGTCCGGGCTCACCGGGCTGGTGCCTGCCGACCGTGGTTTCCATGATCTCACCTCGCGCAGTGCGGGCGTCATGGCGGACGTGGCCAAGGGTGGGCTTGCGGTGGACCTGTCCCGACTGTTCAGCGATCCCAACGGACTGCCGCAAGGCTACAAGGACCGCTTCCTTTACTCGGGGACCGGCACCCCGTTGGCACCGGCACCCTCCCGTTTCAACGGAGCGAATGCCTTCCCCAGTCCGGATCCCTCGTGGAATCTGCTTTATTCCCACTATCGTCTCTACGACAAGCTGACAGGCGGACTGAATCCATCTATCAACACCACCAACCTCGAACGACCCAAGCCGGGCACCACCGGCGCGGCGGTCCAGAGCCACTCGTTTTTCCAATCCCAGCAGCTCGCTCCCGTCATCGCCAAGGCACAGTTCGTCTTCAGCCTGAGCTTCGGCTGGCACCAGGGCCTCGACTCGTTCGCAAGACCGGGTAACGCCGCCCTGCCCGCCAACCATCCTAACAAGGATTTATATATCACCTGGCTGGTCGTCGATCCGGTCATCACGCTGTGGAATCCCTACAACGTGAACCTGCGTTTCAGCGGGGGCCGCATCGACCTCTACCGCGTGCCGCTGATGTTCCGGCTCTATAAGAATGGCACTCTGATCAATTCCGAATACACCCATTTTGCCAACTGTTTCGTCAGCGAAGGTTTCGGCAGCCGCGCGAATACCTTTTACCGCCTCAATCTTCTTCCGGAAAAAGGATCCAACGAGATTGTCCTGGCTCCCGGCGAGCACGTGGTCCTCAGCGCGTCCAACCATGTCAAAACCTACAACAACCAGTTTTCCGTCACTGGCCTTGATCTGCGCCCCGGCTTCGAACCTCCCGCCGGCAATGCGAGCGGTGCCGCAGTGGGTGGCGTTTCGACCATGAATGTCTGTGTCTCTTCCAATGGCGCCAACAATGGTCAGATTTATGGCAAAACGGTCCGCTCGGTTCCGGTGAAACCGGGTGATCAAATCCAGATCGAAGTGAAACAAGGTCGCGCCGCCGTGGACAAACCTGCGGAGACCGGCGGCAAGGAGGTCTCGGGATTTCTCAAATACTATGTCGGCCCGCCCGCCAGCCCGCTCCGCGTCGGCGGCATCGAGCTGGATTACGCTGACCAGGAAGCCGAATTTCTCCCGCCTTTTTCACCCAATGACCTGCCGTCGGTCGTCGTCAGCGGCGACATTGCGAGAGGCGTCCAGGGAGACAATTACGTGGGGACCAAGCCCCCGCCGGTGGTGCGCTTCAAGGAGCCCTTCCTCATCACCACGTTCCAGCTCAAGACCGAACGCGATTCCAAGTTTCCCTCCCGCGGCTGGATTCACAACGCGCCGGTGAACTTGTACGCCTCCGCCGGTCTCGATCAAAAGGAACCATGGGCGAACCATCAATACGAGCTCCAGTGGGAGGCCATGACCGACTGGCCGCCCGCCAGCCCGACCATCGAAATCAGCAACACCAAAAACCGGGGCTACGGCGGACCGGGGATTTATGCCCAATCAGGGCTGGAATTCGCCACCCATAGCTCGATTCCGCTCGCGCCCGCCCTTTCGCTCGGCCAGTTGAGCCACGCCCCGCTCAATGCCGGCGGCCAGTTGCCGCTGGTCTCACAGGTCGTGGCGAATTCGTTCGCTCCGCCCGTTCTCGATCCCTCGGTGGTCCGCAAAGACGATGCCGGGCGCACCTTGTTGGATCATTCCTTCCATGCGAACTCCTCCCTGTTTGACCAATCCTTCTTCTCCGGCCTTGCCGATCCGGGCGGTCCGCTCGACCGCAAGACCAGCGTCAAGGACGCCATCAGCGGGTTGTTTGAAAAAGGCACCCCGCTCGCGAATCCACGCTTCATTCCGCACCGCGGTTCTAGCAGCGTTACGGAAATCTCCGATGCGCTCACCGCTCCGGACGGCTATCTGAAATCCGCCGCGCATCTGCTCATCGACTCGCCGCTCAACGTGAACAGCATGCGGGTTGATGTCTGGGAGGCTTTTCTCAACAGCACCTTCGGCAGCCAGGTTCCGCAGACCAAGGATGGCGTCCTGATTTCCGCCACAGGCACTGACTCCGCCTTCAGCCGCCATCTGCCTAGCAATGGTGTCTCCCTGGAATCAGCCAACGATCCGCTCGGCCAGGACCTCGCGAAGTGGAACGGCCACCGCCGGCTTACCAAGCCGCAGATCCGCCGCCTGGCTGAGGAAATCGTGAAGGAAATCCAAGAACGCGGCCCGTTCCAATCCATCGCGGAGTTCGTCAACCGCCGCCCGGAAGCCGGACCGCTGGGCAAGGCCGGTGCTTTGCAAGCGGCTCTCGAACGCGCGGAAATCAACAAGGACTCCATCAGCACCGCCGCCACCGTGGCCAACGGCACGACCGCCGACGGAGCCCCCGGCGTGATCTCCCAGGCGGACTTGCTCACCGCCATTGCGCCCGTGCTCACCGTGCGCGGCGACACCTTCCGCATCCGTGCCTACGGCGAGGCCGGGCCGGCGAGCGGGGCCAAGGTGAAAGCCTGGTGCGAAGCCGTCGTCCAGCGCGTTCCCGAGTATCTGGATTCCGAGGACAAACCATGGGTCACTCCGACCAAATCCCTCAACACCCGCTTCGGCAGGCGCTATGAAATCGTGAGCTTCCGCTGGTTGTCGCCATCCGAGATTTGAAAACCCGGTCTCATGAAATTCTTCATTTTAGCCATCATTCCTCACCTGGCCGCAGTGCTCGGCGCCGCCGAGGCACTGCCACAAATCACGGCATCCTTCTACGCCTTTGGCTACGTCCCCGGGCATGAAAAAGTCCAGATCATGACCGGGGCCGAAACCTACCAGGAAATCCAACTCTCCACCGCGAACATCGTCGGCCCGGTGAAAACCGTCGCCGTCAATGGCGCGATCCGGATCTGCGACAAGCCCGTGACCGTGGAAGGCAAGATCACCCATCCCGTGCTCGCCACCGCCAAACTCCCCACTGGCATCGCACGGGCGCTCGTCATCCTCTTTCCCGATCCCAAGGGCGGCAAAGAGCCGTATCGCAGTCTGGTGCTCAACCATGATCTTCAGGATTTCCCCCTCGGCGTTTACCGCATGATCAATGTCTCGCCGCACCCCATCCGCGGAGCCATCGCCCGCGATTACGTGGAGGCCAAGCCCGGAGGCGTTGCAAATCTGGAACCCGCCGGCGAGCCCGGCGCGGTCGTTCCCGTGCGCTTCGAGTTTTTCGACCAAGGCCGCTGGAACCTTCTCACGGAAACCCGCTGCGCCATCCGCAAGGACCGGCGCTGGCTCACCTGCGTCTATCAAGATCCCACCACCGGACGGATGAACATCCGCAGCATCCCCGACCGCACCCCGGTGACCACAGCCGCGACCGCGGTCGAGCCCGTGCCCGCAGTCGCGACCGAGTAGCACCCGATTCTCCCGGAAATTCTCAAAACTGTGGTAATGGCGATCGCCGCCCGCCGCAGGTCATCACTGGTTTGGGAGGCGTTATGGAAGGAGCGATCGCGTGGTCAAATGCGACAGTAAGTGGTAAGCAAGAACTTCACTTAGACCGAAATTTAAAGACGGCTGATGCGCAGGGGGCGGCTCCATTCATCGTTGCCAAAAGTCCAAATCAAACGCCGACCCGCAGATCCCGCAAGCTCCACAGCACTCCCTTCGCGCCGCTGCCATTGCCTTTCATCACCCGGGCTCCGTCCTTCCGTTTGGGGCCGAATCGCTCCCGCGCACTCGCAAACGCCGCGTTTACAAACTCCTTGCTGCCGATTACCGCGCCATCCGTGAAATAGCGCACCCGACAATACAGCATTTTCGCCAGTCCTAGATCCTTCAAAACGGTTTCGTTGTCGCCGCTCGCCAGCATTTCCGCCGTATTCCTCGTGCTCTGGCCAAGCCCTTTTACCGATGGTGACACCTCCGCGCGTCCCGACTTTTTGGCGAGGGCCAGTCCCATCAGCCGCCGGTATAATCGCGACACCTCCGGCCATTTCTCCACTTCGAATCCCACGCCCTGATCGCAAAAATACGCTCTCACCAAGCCTTCGCGGGCTTTTTTCCCATTGCCCTTCGTCCCGCCGCCCACCGCTTCGCCATAACTGCTCCAGCGATAATCCGCCGGATCCTTCACCATTCCGGCCCGCACCGGATTGAGATCAATGTAAGCCGAGATCGTCCGTGCCGCCACGCCGCTTTCCACGATCACGCTCTTGAAACGTTCCTCCCAAAGCGTTCCCGTGCGGGTGTGGGTCCGGTTGAACCAGCGCGTGAAGCGGATCAGCAGGCCCTTCATAAACTCGCTCAAATCATGCATCCGGTAGGTGAAACGGGCGTGAATTTCCGCAGCTCCGCCTTCGGCCCCGGATTTCCGTGCTTCCACCAACTCCGCCGCGACCCCTGCCACGAACGCATCCGAGTAGAGTGCGGAAAGACGTCGCAGCAGCACCTCGTCGGAAAGCCCGCCCCCTGCCATCGGTGGCACTTCCAACAGCAGGTGGAAGTGGTTGGACATGATGCAGTAAGACAAAACCCGGCAGCCCGAGAAATTCTCATACATCCGCAGGAACATCCGGAACACCTCGCATTCCCGCTCCGCAAACACGAATCGCCGGTCCACGACCCGCGAGACGCAGTGATAGATCACCGGTTTCGAAGCCGAATCCCGCCACCCAGCCAAAAATCGTGACTTCCGCATACGCCTACTCTGCTGCAGCCAGCCTAAATGGGCAAGTAAATTCTGTTTATTTTACTGACACTATGCAGACAACATTTTGCGGACAATGCCCTGAAACTTTGTTCTGCTGGGCGGCCCCGTCGCTGAGAGGCGACTCGTGGCACGGCCGGCTCGCTCAGCCGCCGGCGAAAACCGGCTTGAAGCCGGCTTCGGTCAGGATGCGCTTCATCTCCTCGCGTTTGTCGCCCTGGATTTCGATGCACCCGTCTTTCACGGTGCCGCCGACGCCGCAGGCCTTCTGCATTTTTTTGGCGAGTTCCTGCTTCTCCGCCAGCCCGATGCCGGTGAAATTCCTGGCCACGGTCACTCCCTTGCCGCCGCGGTGCGCGGTTTGGCGGACGATGTCCACCCGGCCCCGATTGGTGCTTTTCAGGCCGCGCAGAGAAGTCTTCGCCGGGGTGGCCCGGTCGGCGGCTTGAGGATCATCCGGTCCCGCAGGCAGGTGCCCGAGTCCGGCTAGCGCCCCGAAAGGATCCGCTGCCAGGTTTTCTCCGCCGCGGGTGGCCTCATTTCCCTTTTCTCCACTCATCCGGACCATTCCACCACGGCTGCCGCGAAGTTCACGCTTTTTCCGCTGCGATCATTTTCCATTATTTCCATTGCTTCGGAGTCGTGCCGCCCTGTATGAGGTCGCGAACCGGCGGTCGCCGCCTCCGCAACGGGGCTGGCGAAACTGCCACGACCCAGCAAGCGAAAGGAAATTTTACCCATGGCCGTCACACCAAGCAAAGATTACAAGCGCCGCGAGCGCGAACAGCGGAAACTGGACAAACGCATGGCCCGCGAAGCCGCGAAGGACCAGGAACTCGCTGCCCAGCAGGCCGTCGCGCAAGCCGCCGAGGAGGAGGCGTTCAATACCAGCGAGGCGGGCATCCAGGCGAAACTGGAGGCCGAGTTCGAGGCCGAACTTGCCGCCGAGCGCGATTCCCAGATGGTGGCGTGATTGCCGTGATTGCGGTCCGGAAACGGTTCTGGAACCGGATCCGGATCCTGTCATCGTCACGCCGATGATCTGGCAGAAAATTAGATCCCTGTTCACCGAGATGGAGCGGGTTGAGGACTTTTTCAAAGAGGAATGGACGGAGTTTCTGGTAGCGGACGTGCCGTTGTATTCACGCCTGCCGGAGGATTTGAAACTTCGGCTGCATGAACGCATCGGCCGGTTCATCGCCACCACCCGCTTCGAGGGGTGCAACGGGCTGGAGTTGACTGAGGAGATGATTCTCACCGTCGCGGCGCAGGCTTGCATGTTGGTGCTGAACCGCGCGGGGGATCCCTATCCGGACCTGAACACCGTGTATCTCTATCCGACGACTTTCAGCTCTGTGCAAAGGCAACGGGATGAAATCGGAATCGTCACGGAAGGCGTGGTGCATCGGCTCGGGGAATCGTGGAGCAGCGGCACGGTCGTGCTGGCATGGGATTCCGTCGAGCACGGTGCGCGGAACATCCACGACGCGCGGAATGTGACGTTCCACGAGTTCGCCCATCAGCTCGATCACGAGAATGGTGACACGGACGGGGCGCCGGCGCTGCCCTGTCGCGAGTCCTACCGCTCGTGGGCGCGGGTCTTCGGCTCGAACTACGCGGAATTCCAGGAACTGGTGGAGGCGGGGAAACGCTGCATTCTGGATCCTTACGGAGCGACCGAGCCCGCGGAGTTCTTCGCGGTCGCCACGGAGACGTTTTTTGAAAAGTCCCGGCAATTGCATAAGAAATATCCGGAGCTCTACGACGAGTTGAGTGGGTTTTACGGGGTGGATCCCCAAGAGTGGTTCCGGTGAATGGACGGCTGCCGGGCCGGATCCCGCGGTCGCCAATTTCCAACTTTCCTTTCGGCCGCATCCGGGTCAGGTTGGTGGTCTGATGGAACCGTTGCAGGCGCTTTCCCGATTTTTCTACCTCTGCGTCCTCCTCGCGGGGCCGGTCGCATGGGCCTTGGTGGTGATTTTCAAACGCCGCTGGGGCCGTGACTACGATGGCGCGGTGGAGGCGAGTTCCGAGGAAATCCTGGAGGAGCTGGACCGCGAATTCACTCCCCTCCGCCGGACGACCATCCGCACGCAGACCGAGTATCTGCCGTTTCTCTTCGAGTGCATCCGGGAAAACATCGACTCGGGATTCGAGGATCCGCAGATGTATGCGCTGTTGGAGAGAATCGAACTCCAGCGGCCGGATGAAGAGCGCAGCGCAAGGTTCCCGGTGGTTTCCGGCCAGCAGCGAAGCGATCTCCACCTGCGCTGGGTCCGCGATTCCTGCGACCGGATTCTATTGCGCATCCAAGGCGCGCCGCCGGTGATCCGCGCCCTCAGGGAGCACCAACGGCGGATTCCCGGTGCCGTGACCGGTGTGGTCCATTGAGGCCGGATGGAGGATTTGTCAGCGCTTTCCCGCGTCTTTGGGGAAAAGCTCGCGGCAGAGCAGGCAGCTCTTTCCATCGCAGCCGCGGGCGGAACAATGTTCGCGGCCGTAGAAGATGATTTGGAGATGCAGGCGGTTCCACGACTCGCGCGGGAAGAGTTTTTTCAGGTCTCGCTCGGTTTGCACGACGTTTTTCCCCGAAGTGAGTTTCCAGCGGGTGGCGAGGCGATGGATGTGGGTGTCCACAGGAAATGCCGGCACGCCGAAGGACTGGGCCATCACGACGGACGCCGTCTTGTGGCCTACGCCGGGCAGGGCTTCGAGCGCGTCGAAATCCTGCGGAACCTCGCCGCCGTGCTGCTCGACCAGAATTTTCGAAAGCTCGGAAATCGCCGCTGATTTTTTCGGCGAGAGACCGCATGGACGGATGATCGCCTGGATTTCCGCGACCGGGACGTGCATCATGTCGTGCGGATTGTCGGCGAGCTTGAAGAGCGCGGGCGTGACCTGGTTCACGCGGACGTCGGTGCATTGGGCCGAGAGCAGAACAGCGACTAGCAGCGTGTAGGCGTCCCGGTGATCGAGCGGAACCGGAGTTTCCGGGTAAAGTTCGTGAAGCCGGCGCAGCAGGTGATCGGCGCGTTGTTGCTTGAGCATCCGAAGAGCATCCGGAGCCAGCGGGGAAATTGCAAGGGCGGGAAGCACGGCGTCGCCTCAGGGCGATGGCTGGCAAGTTCTCAGCGTGTCAGCATTTCAGACATGTCCCCACGCGATATCAGGCGCGGCCTGTCAGCCGGAATCGCACCCGACTGGATCGCACGATAGACGCACCCAAGTTGAGGAAATCCTTGAAAAATCAGGGAATCACGGCCCGTACAGAATTATTCCCAGTTGATTTGTACCGATTGAACACTCCATCTGACACATCAAAATCCGAAGGTGAATCGGGTCCCCGGAAGTGATTAGTTCCTGGGTCCCACACCACCCTGCGTATGGCTCGATACGGGGCGGCTCCAATCAGACTCGGGCCTTTGCCCCATGGTGAAGAACGACCCAGACGGCTTTAACTCCGGCCCTCCGTCCATGCGGTCATGCTTCGCGGCTCCGCGTCGCCAAGTGTAATTTCTTGGGATCGGCTCCCAGTGCCAGTATATTACGGCGTCGCAGGCGTGGTGGTTCAGCAGCATCGGTGCTGCCCAGGGTGAGACGTGGATCATGGGGCGAACTCCACCCGATAGAAGGCCTTCTCAAACGCGGACGGATCCGTGAAGGTGGCGGTGCCACCGATGCCGCCGGTCACCGTGCCTAGCGACTCCCAGTTAGTCGTTTCCAGGGAGAAACCGCGTTTCACCGTGAAGACGATGCCCGGCGCGCTCGGCCAGGTAAGCGTATGGCCGGAGATGCCGGCGCGGAAGGCGTTGCCGCCGTTGGATGGATTCAGGTTGAGGCGGTATTCGACCAGGTTGCTGCTGCCGTCGCCGTCCTTGTCGCCGGCGGGTGTCTGGGCGAGGTTGCCGAAGTGGGTTTGCTCCCAAGAATCGGGCAGGCCGTCCTCGTCGGAGTCGTCGATGACGAGATCCACGCGGCCGGCGACGCTGGTGGAAAGATGGCCGGTGGTGCCGGTGAGGGAAAGCGTGCCGAGCTCGATGTTTCCCGCGCAGGTCACTAACGGATAACGGCCGGACGAGGTGCCGGGCGCGAGGGAGATTTGAACGGTTCCCGCGAGGGTTAGATCGCCGCTGACAGTGACGAGATCCGACGAGACGCCGCCGCGCAGTTTGAGAATCGAGGCGCTGTCGAAAAACGCGTTGCCGCCGATATTCAAGGTGCCGGGAGTGCCGGTGGCGAATCCGCGACCGGTGAGCGTGCCTTCCGAGTTGAGGTCCGCGGCGAGCGTGCCGTAGCCGGAGACCGTGCCCGCGTTGTTCACGGATTCCGTGCCGAAGGTGCCGCCGGCGAGGGAGAGCGTCGCTCCGGTGGCGACCGTGGTGGCATTGGAGGAAATTGTGCTGCCGGTGATGGCGAGGGTGCCCGCGGCGACGTCGAAAGAACCGGTGAAATTGGAGTTTCCGCCCAAGGTCCAGGTGCCGGAACCGACTTTGGATAGATTCAGGCCGGAGAGATCGCCGGCGTTCGAGAGGATTCCTGAAAAGGTGGTGGAGGTGTTGAGCGCGCCGACGATGTAGCGGGTGACGGTCGCGTCGCTGCCGCTCTGGCGGCCGTAGAGGTGGGTGTTAGGGCCGCCGGAGACCGCGCCGAGATGGATGGTGATGTTGCCGTTGCGGTTGTTCAGATAGGCGCTGCCGGAGCCGAGGTCGAAGTGGGCGTTCGGGCTGCCGAAGTTCACGTCGGCGGAACCGCTGCTGTTTGAATTCAGCCGCACCGTTCCGGAACCCGCGCCGAAGGAGAAGGTGCCGGTGAAGCCGCTCATGGAGCCGTTGATGCTCAGGATATTGTTTACACCACTGAGATCGACAGTCGCACTTCCTACACTGGAGAGGGTTCCCGTGGTGGAATTGAGGATGGCGGAATTCCCGCTGGTGGTCGCGATGGCGCTGCTGCCGGAGAAGACCATGGAATTCGAGAGGAAGATGGCGGTGGGGAGCAGGAGCTTGCCGCCGGTGAGCGTGATGACGCCGGTGCCGAGGGGGGCGTTGGTGTTGCCGAGGCTGAGGGTGCCGCCGTTGATCGTGGTGCCGCCGGTGAAGGTGTTGGCGGCGCTGTTGGCGATGGTGAACTGGGCGTTGCCGTTTTTGATCAACTGGCTGCTGCCGCCGAGATTGCCGGTGCCGGTGAGCGTGTAGGCCAGGCTGCCATTCGCCGCCGTGATGCGGGACGGCTGGAGATTGCCTGTTAGCGCGACGGTTCCGGTGGTCGCGCCATCGGCGAAGGTGACGAGATCCAGATTGCTGAAGGTGTCGGGTGATGCTCCGGACCAGTTTCCCGCGGTGGTGGCAAGGTCCCACACTCCGCCGTTGGCCCCGGTCCAAGTGAGGTTGCCGGCGTTTCCGGTCACGGTCAGTCTGACGTATCCGGGAGTGGTGCCGGATGCGGGCCGGGATAAAGCGAATGTCTGGCGGGTGGTGCCGGTGGGGGCGGGGATGATAGGGACCATGGTCAGGCCGCTGACCGACTGGGTGGCTCCGCCGTCGATCAGATTGTAGGTCCCGGCTCCGAGCGAACCGTCGATGAAATTCAGTTGGAAATTGACGGTGCCGCTGAGATTCGTGGCGGTTCCTGTGGCGACGGTGATCTTGTCATTGGTGCCCGCGGGATTGTTGGAGAGATCATAGACGAGCGTGCCGCTGGCGACGGTTAGTCCGCCATTCGCCGGCAACGCCCGATAGGTGGTGGTGGCGTTCCCGGGATTGATGATTCCGCCGCTGTTGATGGTCACGAGCCCGCCGAAAGTTCCGGTGCCGATGAGGGTCGCCGACGAGGCGACCGTGACCGGGGATGATGTTAGGCCGCCGTTGATGGCAAGGGTTCCGCCGCTGACGGTGGTGGCTCCCGTGTGGGTGTTGGTGCCACTCAGGGTGAGGATGCCGGAGCCGGTCTTGGTCAGGTTGGTGGGGCTGTTCGAGCCGTCTTCGCGGGTGCCGTCCATGATGACGCCGGCGAAGGTGGCGCTCGTGTTGCGGGAACCGATCGACCACGTCGTCGGGCCGCCGCCGTTGAGATAGTTGCCGCGCAGCCGTGAATTCACATCACCTGCGAGTTCGCCGAGCGCATAGGTGTTTCCTCCGGAATTGTTAGTCGTGAACAGATCGAGTCCGGTGAGATTGAGTTTCGCGCTGCCGAAGCCGTTGAACGAACCGCCGTTCGCCCGGAACGCCATTCTCCCGCCGTTTCCGGGGGACGTGGCACCGCCTGATAGGTTGACCTGCCCGGTGCACCCGGCGGAGGCTCCGTCGAAATACACCCTGCCTTCGGAGCCGAGGTTCGAGGGGGAGAAGATGTTGAACGTGCCGCCGCCGGAGAGCGAGCCGTTGAGTTCGGAGCGTTGGGAAAGATTGATGTTTCCGGTGGAGCCGGCGTCCACCTGGACGTTCGGATTGAGACCGAAGTAGGATGAGCTGTTATAATTCACATTCAGCGTGGCTCCGCCGGAGAACCGGACGTTGCCGCCACTGAGGGATGTGTTGTTGCTGAGGTTGATGCTGCCGCCGTTGAGGAAGGTGCCTGCGGCGAAGCTGCTGGAGGCGGCGAGGGTGAGCGTGGTGTCTCCGGCTTTGGTGAGCGAACCGGTCGAGGCAATGGTGCCGGTGCCGCCCAGCGTGTAGTTTTTCATCCCGGTAACGAGCACCGAGCCCGGCGTCTGCGAGGTGGTGAGATTGACCGCCGGGGCGGCGGATCCGCGGTCGTCGAAGAGCGCGGTGTCGCCCACGCTGAAGGTGGTGGCGGCACCCGAGGGCTGCTTCCAGTTAGGTGCGGTGTCGTTCCAGGCGTTCGCGGTGCCGTCGCCGTTCCAAACGAGGTCGCGGGGAGCGGCGAAGGCCGAAATCAGAATGGCGAACTGCTGCGTCCACTGGCTGGACTCGGCGTCGATGACGGTGAAGTTGAATCCCGCGCGGCCGGTGGCGTTGAGTGTGGGGGTGAATTTCACGATCGGACCGGTTGACGACGGCGTGGTGCCGTTAGCAAGAAACTGCTGGGTCGTGCCGTTGACGACATTTGCCACGGTGAAGGCGGGAGCATTGGTGAATCCATCGGTGAATTTCCGCAGGTCGATGGTTTGGACGGATGGCGCGCCGGCGGTGTTTTTCACCACGGTGACATGAGGCACGGCTAGAAAATGAAGGTATTCCTCGAGATAGGTGTAGCCGGTGGGAGTGCCCGTGGGGAAAAAGGTGTTCGGGAGTTGGCCGACGGTGAAGGCGGTGTTGTGATCGTCGGCCGCGACGTTGAAGGTCATGCCGCTCAAGCCGTTGAGAGTGATCTCCCAGACGTCGGGCATGCCGTCGAGATCGGAGTCGGTGGGCGGCGTGGTGCCGTTGAGCGTGCCGAATCCGTTGTTGGTGATGCCATACTGGTCGGCGAGCAGTTGTTCGCCGTTGGTCGTCCTGGAAGGATCCTCACCGGCGATTTTGCCGTCTTTCTGGACGAGGATGCTGTATTGGTTCACCACGCTGTCCGTTAGCAACGAATCGAGTTCGTCTCGGAGCGGACCGGAGTAGTTCGCGTCCAGGCGCAGGGGTGATGCGGAGGAAATGACTTTTTTGTAGGCCGTTTTCGGATCATCGACGGTGACAAGCGCCGTGCCGGTGGCTCCGGTGAAGGGCGTGGCTGATTTGTAATAACGGTTCGCGCCGACGGCGTCGCCGGGCGTGAACTCGGAGCCGGAAACGATGCCGTAGCCTTGGTTGGTGCCATCCACGAGGCCGTTGTCGTTGTTGTCGAACAAGGTGTCGTTCAAATAGAGACTGAAGTTGGGCACCCCGTTTGTCGCGACCTGGGCCTTGACGAGACCGGTAATCTTGATGCCGAAGTTGTCATCGGGATCCTCGATCGAGATATAATAACATCCGCGGACGTTCGCCTTCCAGTTGGCCGGCGTCTGCGAGTCGCCCATGATGAACCCTTCGCTGCGCCAGTGGAAAGTGACGTTGTTGATCCACTCCAACATCGATGGCCGCGCCTTCGGATTCCGGGTCCGGTGGTGCGCCCAGAGCGTGTGGTGGCAGGAGCCGTTCTGCAGATCCCAGAGGCCGCCGGCGTTGTGCCGCTCCATGCCCCACGAGGTGTTGGAATACTGCATGGTGAAGTTGTTCACCGAGCTGTTGAAAAAGGAGAAGTTCTCGTCGGTGCTGAACATCATCGAGATGTGGTCGAGCATCGTGGAGGAGGCGGTGCTGGCGATGTTGAGGCAATCGCCGCCGGTGCCGTTTCTGCCGTGGCGGATGCGGAAATGACGCATGATGGAATTGGATCCGCTGATCAGCATGCGTCCGCCGCGCAGGCCGACTCCGTCACCGGGGGCGGTTTGACCGGCGATGGTCACTTTGGATGGGACATTGAAATTGGTATCCGAAACCACGGGGATGTAGCCGCTGACCGCGAACATGATGGTGCGGCCGGCGACGGGCGTGGAATTGAGCCCTTCCCGAAGCGAACCCGCGCCGTTGTTGTTCAGGTTTGTGACGTAATAGACGTCGCCGCCGCGGCCGCCGGTGGCGTAGGCACCGAAGCCTTGGGCCCCGGGAAAGGCGGGGATCTGGGCGGCGACAGGTAGAAGGCTGGCAGCTAGAAAAAGGGAGATGGGTTTCATGGATCGGTGCGGAATGGGGCCGCGGGTAGTTCTTCGAGAGTGTGACGTCCGCCGGTGTTCATGGCGGGCAGATCAATTTCCCGATGGTGGAAAAGCGGAGTGATATCCCTGCAACTCTCGCCTAAGGATCCCCAAATGTCGTTTACCCGAAAGGGGTATCGGGAATTCAACTGTTGTCGGAATTGCCCTTTGGAGGACCGTCAAGCTCGCCGCTGACTTCCGGCGCGACGGCGGGTGGAGCAGCCACTTCCTCCATGCGGATGTGGTCGTAGAGCAACCCCTGGTGCCAGCTTCTTCCATCCAAGCGGAATTGCAGGACGTTTTCCCCGGGATGCAGGCGTGAGGCGGGAATGGGGAAGGCGCGGACGAAGGAAATCCCGCGATGGGAATCCCGGTGCATGGTGCCGTTTTCGGGCAGCGGGCCGGTGTTTCCGATTTCAGTTCCGTTGAGCAAGAGGGCGAGGCGGGAGCCCGCGCGGGAGCCGCAGAAGGAAATGCGCAGGAGGGTGCCGCCGGCGGGGATTTCCGCGAGGGGAAATCGCACCGTCCAGGTCGAGCTGCCCAGCACCTCGCAGGCCGGCGACAAATCCAGCGGTTGGCAGACGTGCCAATCCATTTTCCAATCGCTCTTGCCGACGAGGAAGTTCACGCCATGGGGGAAATCGGATTTGAATTTCAGGTAGTTTCCCCAGTGCCAATATTGGTCGCCGTTGCGGAATTCCGCGGCGCTGCGGTCCGGGATTCCGATTTCCCAAAGCGTCGGTCCGGCGCGCTCGGGCTTCCAGAGGAGCTCGCCGGCGGAGTGGGTATTGCCGGCGACGATGGAGATGTTCGCATGCTCGAATTCGCCGGTGATGCCGTCCACGAATGCGCGCAGGACGTAATTTCCCGGGCGCACGCCTCGGAGAGAAAACCCACCGTCCGGCCCGGCCTTGACCCAGAATTGATAGTTCCTGCCGTCCTGCTGCCAGCCGATGGTGTCGCGGTTTGCCTGATAGGAAGGAGCTGTCAGGCCGACCCACAAGGTTTGCGGGGCCGCTGGCAAGGCGCGGAGTTCGCTAATGCGGATGGCCCCGGTCAGGCCACCGCGTTCCGCTGGCGACGGGTGGTTCTCGTGCCGCACCCATGGATACGGCCAGGCGGCGCGCTCGGCGGCGGCTTGGTTGAGTGCGGATTTCCAGAGCGTGTCCGGGCTGCCGCCCTGATTGAAGTGGATGGCGAACGGGCCGATGACTTTCGACCATTTTTCGTCTTTTCCTAGATCCAAAACGGTGCCGCCGTAGTGGCTACCGTGCCACATGTTCAGCAGGGTGGGGAGCGAGGTGCCGCCGACATCGCGATGGCCGGTGAGCTCCATTTTCGTCGGGCCGCCGGCGATGTATTCCACGCTGGGATTGATCATCCAGACGCCGAACGGTTGCTTCGTCCCGAGCCATCCATAAGCCGAGACATGTTCCAGAATCGCGGAGTAGCTGTATTTGTGTTCCGCCCATCCGACATGCGTGCCGGTGGTCATGCGGCGGGCTTCCTTGAGATTGAGCGGGGTGCCTGCATCCCAGTCGCGGCCGGTGGGCAGCACCCGGTTGCGGTCCTTGTCGATGGTCAAATGGTCGAAAATCCCCGCATCAAGCTTGATCACGAAGCGGCCTTCTTCCATCTGGAAAGGGGCGTTTCCCGCGCCGTGGGCGAGGATCGCCGTCGCATAAAGTGTCGTGGAATTCCGGTCGATGGCATACCGGATTTCCGAGTTTCCCGGGTAGGCCCCGTCGGCTCCGGTCCCACGGAACCGGCAGGCGACCTCCGCGCGCTCGCCACCGTTCGATCCGGGATCCACCGCGACAAACTGCTCTTGCGAGAGGCCGAAACCGCGGACCTGCGCGCCGGCGGAAGTGGCCGCCATCGACCAATAGCCCGTCCCGCCACCGAGCAGTTCCTGTCCGTCCAATACCACCGAGGTGATCTTGCCCGAGGCTTTCTCGATCGTGGCGGAGAGATGGCCGTTCGCGATCTTGAACGTCGCCCCGTCCTGACTCAGCGAGACCTGCCCCGCGCACATCGATGATGCGGCGGTGAAAAAGCACAAAAAGGCAAAGGCTGGAAATCTCATCGAGTCCTTGAGAATACTCTCTCCGGCCAGTCGGCGGCTCTAACCCAATTGGGTTACTTTCTGCCTGCGGATCGCGCCAAAAGCGCCCCATCAGGCTGCCCAGACACGATCAAAAAGTGCATTCGCTTCAGCGTGTCCGATAGAAACCCGGTGGCTTTCCGATCTTCGCCTTGAACAATCGGGAAAAGTAATAAACCGACTCGAATCCCAGCTGATCGGCCACCTGTTGGATGCTTTTACCCGCCAGCAGCTGACGGGCGCGGTTCATTTTCATTTCGATGAAACAGTCTCCGGGGGCACGACCCGTCGTGTTTTTGAAATGCCGCCGGAAGGTCGAATAGCTGATTCCCAACTCCTGCGCCAGGAGTTGAAGATCGAGCGTGCCCTCCAAGGCCTCCCGCATCCGCGCCAGCGTGTGTTTCACCAGCTTGTCGGCGTCGATCGAGCCATGGAAATGCGACGCCTTGAGCAGACTGCGGATCCGCGCACCGATCTCCACCGAGCGCAACCCGATGATCGGCTCAAATCCGGGAGCTTCCTCTTCAATCATGTCCGCGATGTCCAGAAAACAGCGTAACAACGGCTCGTTCAGTCCCACTTGCATCACCGGCGCGGATGCCAGAAACCCCGACCGCTGGATGGCTCCGTCCAACAGTTCACCCTCGCACTCGACCCAATATTCATCCCAGCCCGTCGCAGGATCCGGGCGGTAGCGGTGCCACACGTTGGGAAAAACCAGGAAGACCGATCCCGCATGAATTTCGATTTCCCCCGAGGCCTCCGAATCGAAAATCCCGCGCCCGGCCATGATGTAAACCCACGTGTAAGCCACCAACCGCCGGCCCTTCTCCCAAGAAAACGCATGATCCTCCGGATGTCCCGCCGGCGGATACGCAGCGTGCGGCGGAATCGATCCGTAGCCGGCGTCCAGCACCCGCGCACCCCAGTCCGAGTCATTCCCGATCCGTGGCAGGTAGCGGTAAAAATTGCGGCGCGAATTCATGGTTTCTGGATGCTGTCAGATCGTGAAACAGAATGATCAGATCGTGCATGGCGGAAATCAAGCCATCGTCACAGAGTCGGGCATCGCCTCCATCCCGAAGGCTCGTTCAAAACCTGAAACTCAGACTCACCATGGCATCCACCACCCGCATCGGACTCTTTGGCATCGGCCTGGACACCTACTGGCCACAGTTCCCCGGACTCAAGGAACGGCTCGAAGGTTACCTCGCCACCGTCCATTCCAAACTCGCCCGCGACGGGGTGGAAATCGTCGATCTCGGGCTCGTCGATACCGTGCCCAAGGCCTTCGAAGCCGGTCATGCCTTCCGCCGCGAGGATGTCGATCTCATTTTCCTCCACGTCACCACCTATGCGCTATCATCCACGGTGCTGCCCGTGGTCCAGCGCGCCAAGGTGCCTGTCATCATCCTCAATCTATCACCCGCAGGCGGCCATCGACTACGCCACCTTCAACCGGATGGGCGACCGCACGAAAATGACCGGCGAGTGGCTCGCCCACTGCGGCGCATGCCCCGTCCCGGAAATCGCCAACGTCTTCAACCGCTCGCGCATCGATTTCCATCAGATCACCGGCATGCTCCACGACGATCCCGAGTGCTGGGACGAGGTCGACGCCTGGATCGACGCCGCCCGCGTCGCTGGCGTGATGTTCCACAACCGCCTCGGCGTGATGGGCCACTATTACAGCGGGATGCTGGACATCTACTCGGACCTCACCCAGCAATGCGCCCACTTCGGCGGGCACATGGAAATCGTCGAGGTCGATGAACTTTCCGCCCTGCGCCGGGATGTCACCGAGGCGGAAATCACCGCCCGCGTGGCTGATTTCCGCACCACCTTCGACGTCCAGGCGGATTGTTCGCAGCCGGAACTCGAACGCGCGGCCCGCACCTCCGTGGCCTTGGACAAGCTGGTCGAAATCCACGACCTCGGCTCGCTGGCCTATTATTACATGGGCACCGGCAACGCCGAAAACGAGGACGCCATTTCCTCCATCATCCTCGGCAACTCCCTGCTCACCGCCCGCGGCATTCCGGTCGCCGGCGAGATGGAAATCAAGAACGTGCAGGCCATGAAAATCCTCGATTCCTTCGGCGTCGGCGGATCGTTCACGGAATACTACACGCTCGACTGGACACGACGACATCGTGCTCATGGGGCACGACGGCCCCGGCCACATCGCCATCGCCGAGGGAAAAACCAAGGTCCGCCCGCTCGAGGTCTTCCACGGCAAGGTCGGACGCGGGTCTGTCGGTCGAAATGTCGGTGAAACACGGCCCGGTCACCCTGCTCAGCGTGGTCCAGACCGTCGATGGACGGCTCAAGTTCCTCGTTGCCGAGGGCGAATCCGTGCCCGGCCCGATCCTGGAAATCGGCAACACCAACTCCCGCTACCGCTTCCCGATCGGCGCCCGCCGCTTCGTCAACGACTGGAACGTGCAGGGCCCCGCCCACCACTGCGCCGTCGGCGTCGGCCACGTCGCCGGGAAAATCAGGAAACTCGGACAACTTCTCGGGATGGAAACGGTCGTCGTGTGCTGATGGGGAGGGCACGCTTATTCTAAAAACTTCCCGCACCCGCCTCAATTAACTTGCAAACGAGCCCCCCGGACGCTTTCTTCCGCGCTCAACCTCCAACCTAGGACGATCCGGCGACCGCTGGATCCATCCCCTACGACCATGGCCGATACAAAAGAAATCAACGTTAAAGACTATCAACTCCACGAAGGAGACACCGGCAGCGCCCCTTATCAAGTGGCCCTCCTCACCGCTCGGATTTTCCATCTGACGGACCACCTGAACATCCACAAGAAGGATTTCTCGTCCCGCCGTGGCCTGCTCACCTTGGTTTCCCAGCGCCGCAAGTTGCTGGATTACATCAAGAAAGGCTCCGAGGAAAAATACCAGCAGATCATTGCTGGACTTGGCCTCCGCCGCTAATCCAATTTCGCAAACGCAGCCACGGGAAGTTCCCGTGGCTGTTTTGCAAAGCGGTCCAGGCACTCGAAAATTTCGCCTGGATCGTCAGACTCATCCCTCCGCAGCCCGCCTACTTGCGCACTGCGGAATTTGTCTGAAAACGATGAATGCCCGTTCTGCATCCTGCCGGACGGGCCGTACGCACTGAAAAAAAGAAAAACAAAATACTGATTATGAATATCCATACACTTACGGCCGATGTCGGAACCAACCCGATGACGTTCGAAACCGGCAAAATTGCCAAACTCGCCGATGGCGCCGTCACCGTCCGCTGCGGCGACACCATCATCCTCGTCACCGCCGTTTCCTCCACCAAGGTGAAGCCCGGCCAGACCTGGTTCCCACTTTCCGTGGAATATAAGGAAAAAGCCACCGCTGCCGGCGTATTCCCAGGCGGCTACTTCAAGCGCGAAGGTCGCCCGACCGAAAAGGAAATCCTCACCTGCCGCATGACGGACCGCCCGCTGCGCCCGTTGTTCCCGAAAGGTTACCTCTACGAGACCCAGATCGTCGCCATCCTGCTCAGCGCCGATGGCGTGAACGACTCCGACATCCTCGCGATGAACGGTGCCTCCGCCGCCCTCTGCCTTTCCGACATCCCCTTCGCCGGCCCGATCGGTGCGGTGCGCGTCGGCCGCGTGGACGGACAATTCGTCATCAACCCGACCCACGACGAGCGCGCTGAAAGCGACCTCGACCTCATCTACGTCGGCGACAAGACCAACGTCATCATGATCGAAGGTCAAGCCGACGAAATCCCGGAAGACGAGTTCATCAAAGCTCTCCATTTCGCCCAGGAAGCCGTCGTCAAACTCGTTGCCGCCCAGGAAGAACTCGCGAAACTCGCCGGCAAGGAAAAGCGTTCCTACGAACTCACCGTCGCCAAGGACAACCTCCTCGAAATCGCCTACGAAATCGCCGGCGACCGCATCGAAGCCGCCATTTACGCGCCATCGAAAACCGAGCGCGCCAAGAAAGTCGGCGCACTCCGCGACGAAGTGGAAGCCGCCATCAAGGAGCGTGCTCCGGAAGCCACCGACTTCGACGTCGAGCAGGCCTTCGAATATCTTCAAAAGAAGGCGTTCCGCATTTCCATCATGGAAAAAGGCGTCCGCGCTGACGGCCGTGCCATCGGTGACCTCCGCACTCTCTACGGAGAAGTCGGCA
Source organism: uncultured Verrucomicrobiae bacterium (assembly GCA_963841745.1). Lineage (GTDB taxonomy): Bacteria > Verrucomicrobiota > Verrucomicrobiia > Verrucomicrobiales > Akkermansiaceae > Luteolibacter. The sequence continues at coordinate 45,086 of CAWJDV010000004.1, forward strand.
CCCTGCCACGCGTTCACGGTTCCGCCATTTTCTCCCGCGGAGAAACCCAAGCGCTCGCCATCACCACCTTGGCACCTGCCGACGAAAAGCAACATTTCGACAACTACGCCGGTGGCGAAGACGAAAAGCGTTTCATCCTCCACTACAACTTCCCTCCATTCTCCGTTCGGCGAATGCGGACGCATGGGTGGCATCAACCGCCGCGAAATCGGCCACGGTTCGCTCGCCGAGCGCTCCATCGAGCCCGTCATCCCTGACGAAACCGTCTTCCCATACGCCATCCGAGTTTCCTCGGAAGTCATGGAATCCAACGGTTCCACCTCGATGGCCTCCGTTTGCGCGGGCGTCATGGCCCTGCTCGACGCCGGTGTCCCACTCATCCGCCCGGTCGGCGGCATCTCCGTCGGCCTCGTCACCGAGAACAACGAAGACGGCTCCATGAAGTCCCACAAGATGCTGCTCGACATCATCGGTTCGGAAGATTTCTACGGCGACATGGACTTCAAGCTCTGCGGCACCAGCGAAGGTGTCACCGGCTACCAGCTCGACCTCAAGCTCGCCGGCCTCCCGCTCGCGATGCTTGAAGAAGCCATCCACATCGCCAAGGCAGGCCGCACCGCCATCCTTGAGAAAATGGCCGAGTCCATCTCGACCCACGGTGAACTCAGCCCGCATGCTCCGCGCATCGTTTCCGTCAAAATCCCTGCGGACCGTATCGGCGAGCTCATCGGGCCAGGTGGCAAGAACATCAAGGGCATCCAGGCCGAGTCCGGCGCCGAGATCAACATCGAGGACGACGGCACCGTGCACATCTACGCTTCCAAGCAAGAAGGCCTCGAGCGCGCCAAGGCGATGATCGACCGCATGTTCCAGGAAATCGAAGTGGGCAAGGTTTACACCGGCAAGGTGGTTTCCATCACCCAGTTCGGCGCCTTCATGGAAGTTCTTCCGGGCAAGGACGGACTCGTCCACGTCTCCGAACTCGCCGAAGGCCGCACCGAAAACGTTGAGGACATCGTCAAAAAAGGCGACGTCATCACCGCCAAGTGCCTCGGAGTCGACGAAAAAGGCCGCGTAAAAATGTCCCGCCGCGCCTGGCTCCGCGACCAAAAGGCCGCTGAGCACGAAGCCCAGCAGCCCGTCGCTGCCGAATAAGGAGTAGCGACATTCCTGTCGCTACATAATCATCACCAAACCGGCGTCCTCACAAGGGACGCCGGTTTTTGTTTTTCTTCACAGTGGCTGGGACATCCTGTCCCAGACCGTCGCAGGAGGCATCTCGCCTCCTGTATCTAGACCCTGCTCGAATCACCTCACGCCTGCGGAAAAGCAGCCAGCTCATCGTTGCAAATGACCTTTGGATCGCCGCAGCGGCGATGGCGACGGGATTTCCCCTTGGTGACCAACAACGCGAAGCACTTCAGCCGGGTGCCCGGGCTGAAGGTGATGGGACACTGAATCCGAATTTCGGGCAGGCACTGCACATTCCGGCAATCGGGCATGAACGCAGGCTTTCCTTTCATCCGCTCGTCCGGTTGGATTTCGACACAACATTGCTTACCGAAATCAACACCCTCCTCACCCGCATCGAAGCCACCCACGGCGTTCGCATCGTCTATGCGGTCGAGTCTGGCAGCCGCGCTTGGGGTTTTGCCTCGCCAGATAGCGACTACGACATCCGGTTTATCTTCATTCGCGACGAGGCTTCCTACGTTTCCGTGCAAGAATGTCTCGAATCCATCGATCTGCCCTTGGAAGGCGAATTGGACGCGGGTGGTTGGGACATTCGTAAGGCGGCGAGGCTCTTGGGGAAATCGAATGGCGCGCTCGTCGAGTGGCTGCACTCGCCGATCATCTATCGGAATGAAAATGGATTCCGCGAACGCTGGCAGGCGATGGCTTGCAAAATTTTCTCTCCGCGCGCGTCTTCGGATCACTATCGCGGACTCGCGAAGCAGATGGTGCTCGGGAAGCTCCGCAGCGAGACCGTGCGGGCGAAGGATTATCTTTACGCGCTTCGGGCGGTGCTTGCCGCGAAATGGATCGCCGAAACACACACCATTCCACCCGTGCCGTTTGGCGATCTTTTCGAAATCGCACCACCAATCATTCAGGCGCTGATTCCGAAGTTGCTGGAACACAAGGCCCGCACGGCGGAATGCGAGCGAATGGAACGTCTCCCGGAATTGGACGCGTTTCTCCACGAGTTTCAGGAAAGCGTGACAACCCTTCCTCAAGGCAGCGGCGATCTGCCCTCGTTGGATCGCCTGTTACGGAGCGAAATCCGTCGACCGGCCGAACTTCTCCAACCGGCTGATTTCACCCTGGAGCGCATTCGTCGCCCGGATCTGTTGCTGCTGGATACGGTAGCCGGCAGCCACGCCTACGGCACTGCCATCGAAGGCTCGGATGAGGATCGGCGGGGAGTTTTCGTCGCGCCGCGTTCTTTCCTCGCGGGGCTGGACGCCATCGAGCAGGTGGCCGACGAGCGTAACGACCAGGTTTATTACGAGCTCGGGCATTTCGTTTCACTGCTCCTCAAAAACAACCCGAACGCCCTGGAGCTTCTGGCAATGCCGGACGACTGCATTCGCTACAGACACCCGTTGTTTGGGCTGCTGAAACCCGAGATTTTCCTCTCCAAGCTCTGCGCGAAGACCTTCGGCGAATACGCGATGGGGCAGATCCGCAAGGCGCGTGGGCTGAACAAAAAGATTGTCAATCCGCAGCCGGAGAAACGCCTGACACTGCTGGATTTCTGCCATGTGCCGCAAGGCCAGGGCAGCGTGCCGGTCATCGAATGGCTTGCTGCTAGAAATTTCGATCCAAAAAAATGCGGGCTGACATCGGTCCAGCACGCCGCCGGGATGTTCGCGATCTATCACGATGAACACGCAAACTATCGAGGCTTGGTTTCCCCGAAAGATCCGGACACGCTCATTTTCAGCAGCGTGCCCAAAGAAGCCGAACCTATCGGATGGATGCAGTTCAACCACGACGCCTTCCGCGCCCACTGCAAGGCACACCGGGAGTACTGGGAATGGGTCGGCCAGCGGAACGAGGAGCGCTACATCACGAATTCCCAGCACGGCCGCGGCTATGATTCCAAGAACCTCCTGCACACCATCCGTCTGCTGGACATGGCGGGCGAGATCGCCCGCGAAGGAGCGCTCCGCATTCGCCGGCCGAACCGCGATTATCTGCTGCGCGTCAGGGCGGGGGAGTTCAACTATGAAGATCTCGTCAGCCGCGCGGAGGAACAGCTTGCGAACGTCGTGACAGATTTTGAGGCTTCAAGCCTGCAGGAGCAGCCTGATCGGGAAAAGGTGAACTGCCTGCTGGTGGAGATTCGCTTCCGCCATGCTTGAAGAATTCATGAAGGCTTCATCAGGGTTTCATCCTCAGGTTGGAAGGATGGTGCATGTCCGAAATCAAAAAGCTGCTAGTTGTCTCCGCATTTGCGTCGAATCTGGTTCTAGCCGGGCCCGGGCTGGATCAGGCGGAAGTGAGACTGCCCTACGGGGAGCTGAAGTCCCTGATCACCGGAGCCACCCGCCCGGTGCGTGAGCCGCGAGCCGGTTTCCGCGCTTCTATCGGCGCGGTTCCGGCTGAACCTGGAAGGAAAAACTCCGGTGCTGGACTCCTCGTTCCGCACCGCGACGTTTTCGGACGGGCTGGCGATGATCCCGCTGGTGGGTGGCGGCGTGACGGTGGAGAGCCAGAAACCCGAAGATGCACGGATTCTCATTCAGGAGAAAATGCTCTGTCAGGTGCTGGAGAAAACCGGAGCGCAGGCAATTGAAATGCGCTTGCTGCCATCGTTCGGGACCGAAGGCGCAGGGCTGATAGTGCCTGCCTGCCCGGCGGCGATTTTCGAAACGGGCGATCTCGGCGAGGAATGGTCGGTCGCGGTGAAGATCGACGGGCGGGAGCACTTGCTGGGATCCAACCAGCTCTTGCCGCTGCCGCTGGGAGGTGGCACGTTTGAAATCCGGATGCTGGGTGGCGAGGAAACACGCGAGGCGCTGAGACCGCCGGAACCCTCTTCGTGGAGCTGGCAGAACGAGGCGCTGGTGATTCCTGAGGACGGCGGGCTTGTCTATCAAGTAATGGCACGCGCCTCGGCCACCGGCGGATCCGGGGTGGCGGCGACGCTGTCTCTTCCGGCGGATGCCCGGGAGGTCAAGGCGACAGGAAGCGATCTCGTGGGGCAGAGGATCATCCGCGGGGCGGACCGATCGCTGGGATTGCAGATCGAGTGGAAAACCCGCGGGCAGCTGGAACGGGAGATTGTTATTGTCTATCATCTTCCGCGGCGGCCCTTGGATCGGATCTGGAAACTTCACGCGCCTGCCGGGCCGGGCAGGGATTCAACTCCCACCCGGTTCATCATCGTTGGCTCGCCGGAGCTCACCTACTCGGCGGATGGACTGGCAGGGCCGTTTCCGCCGAAAGGCCTGTCTGCCGGTTTTATGGAAAGACTCAACGGAGTGAACTGTTATCAGCTAGAAGCCGCGCGGTCCGGCGGAGCTAACGGTCAATCCGCTTCCCGTGGTGGCGACCGCCGAGGCGACCGTCAGCGAGGCGGTCTGGGCGGTGAAGCTGGAGCCGGACGGAGCCATGTTGGTCGAGGGCGTGATGAACGTGGAACACCGCGGGATGCTCGGGGTGACACTTGATGTTCCGCCGGGAATGACGCTGCTGTCCTGTCAGGTCGGCGGGCAATCGGCGACGCCGGTGAATCTCGGCGAGGGGAAAATCGAAGTCAGCCTGCCTGCCAGCGGCGACAAAACCCGGGTCTCCTTCGCGTTCACCGGACGCGCCGCGGCGATGGATCCGGTGGAGGGGACGCTGGCGCTGGCACTGCCCAAGACCCCGCTGTTCATCCGGGCGCTGACCTGGAAGATCGAACTGCCGCGCGGCTATCAGGCGGAAACCCACGGCAACCTGCTCCGCTCGGCCGAGCCTAACGAGCCGCCCTCGCGCCTGACCCTGCGGAAGAACCTGTGCCGCGACGAGCGGCCGGAAACCAACGTCTTCTATCAACGCTCCGATTTGAAAAACTAACCTCCACCACCTCATGAAAACCACCCATTTGATCGCCTCGCTGGCCATTGTCGGCTGCACCACCGTGGCCTGGTTCGTCCTCGCCACCGCCATGTCGCAGCGGACGCGTGAATCCTCGGAAACCATGTCGCAGGAAGTCGCCGGCGTCTGGAATCCGCCGCTGGAGCAGAAACACCCGGAAGCGTGGTTCGAGACGCCGAACGCCCCGGGTGGCCGCGCGGCCTTGCTGCCGGCGGCGTCGGATGTGACGGTCGATTTGAAATTCGTCCCGAAACAACGCGGGCTGTTCCGCCACCGGACTTACGATGTGGCGTTCAAGGGCGGAGTATGTGTTCGTGAATCCGACCCGCATTCCGCAGACGGTTTATGTTTCATTTCCGCTGCCGGCGGGGGCGGAGAAGTTGGAGGGATTCGAGTTCCGGTTAGGCGATGAGCCGGCGGCGGAACCGTTCCGCCCCGGAGCGTCCGGCATGGCCACCCGGGCGGTGGTGCTGCCCGCGTCCGGCAGGATCACGCTGCATGCGGGCTATCAGACGCGGGGCACCGGCAGCTGGATTTACGGATTTCCCGACAAGCGGCGCATCGCCGGATTTCTCCTGAGAATGCGCACGGATTTCACGGAGATCAATTTCCCGGTCGGCACCGGCTCGCCCCGCGACGAGGACCGGAAGAACGACGGAAACGGCTGGGACCTGGTCTGGAACTATCCGGACGTGCTGGCGGTGCCGTCGATCGGGATGGACATGCCCAAGCTGCTGAACGCCGGTCCGGTGGCGACGCGGATCGCCTTTTTCGCGCCGGTCTCGCTGGTGTTTTTCGTGACGGTCCTGCTGCTGGTCGGCGGGCTGAAGGGCGTGCCGCTGCATCCGATGCACGTGTTCTTCGTCTCCGCCGGCTTCTTCGCCTTCCACCTGCTGTTCGCCTATCTGGTGGACCTGCTGCCGATCTATCCGAGCTTCGCGATCGCCACGGTGGTCTCGCTGGTGCTGGTGGGCGGCTACCTGCGGGTGGTGGGCGGAAACGCGTTGTTCAAGGTCGCGCTGCCCGCGCAGATCGCCTATCTGGTGTTGTTCAGCGCGTCGTTTTTCTTCGACGGACTCACGGGCATCACCCTGACGGTCTGCGGGGTCGCCACACTCGCCTGGCTGATGTTCCTGACGGCCAAGGTGGACTGGCGGACGCAGTTCAGTCGACGCGGGAAGGCGGTGCCGGCAAGTGCCTGAGATGGCGGGCTCACCGTTTCGGCAAGGCGATTGATTGGCTGCGGATCGAGCGGGATGGTGCTCATGACGCCTCTATCACGCAGAATCAGGCGGGTTTGTTTGGCTCTAATGGTCGAACCCGACACTTTCGGAGTTCAATCTGCGGCGACCCAATCGCCTTGGCCCCATCGGTGTTCCGAGAAAAAGAGACTTGCCGGATTTCACGAAGAGTCGTATGAAATCGCCTTAGACGCAGTCATCGTGTCGGAAGAAAGCATTTCCTCCCCCACTTTGGCATGACGATCCCCGGCACCCGCCGCTCAATGATTTCCCTGGAACGATACGATTTGAACCCCTCAGCCGATCTTATGGATCGGTTCCGACCCGCTGTCTCCGATCTATGATCCGGCGCTTGGTCCATCGTTCCGCACCCTTCTTCGCACCGATATCGTGCGGCGGCCTTGTCCGTCCGCGCAGCGGTGTGTTGCACCCATCCACTGGAGGACAAAACCATCGCTAAGCCACAAAGAGATCCAAACAGGGGTCGTTACCGCGATATGACGCGGATCAACGACCGAATCCGTGCCCCGAAAGTCCGTGTCGTCATGGCAAATGGCGACCAACTCGGCGTCATGAGTGCGCGCGACGCACTCGCAAAAGCCCAATCGCTCGGCCTCGACCTCGTCGAAATCGCCGGTCAAGTGGACCCGCCGGTCTGCAAGATCGTCGATTACGGGAAATACAAATACGAGCAGGCGAAGCTGAAGAAGCAGAAGTCGAAAAGCGCCACCCGCATGAAGGAAGTGAAATTCCGCGTGGGCACCGGGCAGCACGACTACAACATCAAGCTCGGTCGTGCCGAAGGGTTCCTCGATACCAACCACAAGTGCCGCTTCGTGCTGCAGTTCCGTGGTCGCGAAAACGCCCACAAGGACCTCGGTTTCGTGGTGCTCAACCGGATTATCGAGGATCTCAAGTCGATGGCCCAGGTCGACCAGGCACCGCGGCTCAACGGACGTGCCGTCGCCATGATTCTCTCGCCGCTTCCCGCGCACCAGCGCAAGCGCAGATTCCACCTGTTCCACGGCGAACTGATGGAAGAGGATGACTTCGAAACGGAAGAAGGCGTGGATGAGGAAATCCCTGACGATGACTTCGTCCCGGATGAAGTCACCGACGAGGTCTCCGAAGAGGCTTCTGCTCCTGCGGAAGTGGAAGAAGCTCCAAAGGCTTGATTTTTCATCGGGCCGTGGTGGTTTTTTAGCCGCTGCGGCCTCACTTGACGTTTTGGCATGGCGGTTGGAAACCGCCGCCATGATCGTATGCTCTATCTTTTCGACATCGACGGCACGCTGGTTGACACCGGCGGTGCGGGAATGGCGGCCTTGAACGAGGCCACCCGCGAGATTTTCGGCCACGAGGGTCCGGCGCTCGATCTTGCCGGCAGCACGGATCTCGGCATCATCGCGAACATCCACAGCCATTTCGAAATCGAGCACACCCGCGAGCGGTTCGACGCTTATCTTGAAATCTATCTGGGCCGGCTTCACTGGAATCTCGCGCATGGCGGATTTCCCGGCCGGGTTTATGACGGGGTCCCGGAACTGCTCGCCGAATTGGGCGATCACCCGGAAGCAACGGTTGGTTTGCTGACAGGCAATGCCGCCGGTGGTGCCGCAGCGAAAATGCGCCATTTCGGTCTGGCGGCGTACTTTCCGTTCGGTGCGTATGGCTGCGACCACGCCGACCGGAATCGTCTCGGCCCGATCGCGCTTGAGCGCGCGTCCGCCCATGCCGGAAGGTCCTTCAGTCCTCACGAAACCTGGGTCATCGGCGACACGCCGAAGGACATCGCCTGCGCCCACGCCATCGGAGCCCGCTGCCTGGCGGTCGCCACGGGCAGCTTTTCCGCCGCGCAACTCACCGCCCACGGCGCGGATCAGGTCGTGGAATCGCTGGGCGACCCGATCCGTTGGATTTAGCCGGATTTGCGGAAGTTTTCGTAATTCAAGGCGTGCATGGTTTATAAAATGTCCGAAGCTCGTAGCGTTCTCATCAACCACATCAAATACCATGGATACTCGCCGTAATTTCCTCAGCAAGCTCGCCGTTTCCGCCGCCATGCCCGCCCTCTGGTGTGGACATGCGTTCGGCCAAGCCCCACCGCCGCCGGTGAAGCTCACCGAGGATGATCCCATGGCAGTCGCGCTTGGTTACAAGGAGGACACTACCAAGGTGGACGCCGTGAAATACCCTCTTCATAAGGCGGAACAGAGATGCGACAACTGTGCGCTTTACACTGGCAAGCCCGGAGAAGCGACCGGTCCTTGCGCTGCCTTCGCTGGCAAGCTGGTCACTGCGGGCGGCTGGTGTTCCGTCTGGGCGAAAAAGCCGGAGCCTGTGAAGCCGTAAGGCAGACCCTCTTTTCCAGATCCGCCCCCATCCGCACTCACCGGCGGATGGGGGCCTTTTTGCGTGAGACTTGATGACCTCCGCGGGTCGCGAAATTCCCGTCGCATTCCCGGTGATTTTCCCTATCTTCGCAGGCATGAGTTCCCGCCCGGCAAGATCCAATCGAGACCAATGGCTGGCCTTTTCGAGACAAGTGGCCCGCCAGGTGAACCTCGCGTGGTGGCTGGAAACATTGGCGGCTCCATTACTGATTGCCGCCCTGACTGGAGCTGCCGCGCTGCTGGTCGTGAGGCGTGGTTTCCCCCATATCGAACCTTGGACGTTGATCACCTCAGTCGGCATCATGGTGGTTTTGCTGGCGATCGGCTGCTGGGCATGGGCGGCGCGGAAATTCGAGCGGCCGGAGCAGTCGTTGGTGCGGATCGAGGCGGCGATGCGATTGAGAAACTCGCTGTCCGCCGCCAGCGCCGGTGTCGCGCCGTGGCCCAAGCCGGTGGAGCGGGTGAATGCGGGACTCGCCTGGCAATGGCCGCGGTTGCTGGTTCCACCGCTCGGAGCTCTCCTGCTGCTGGCCGCCGGGATGTGGATTCCGCTGACGGCGCGCGGTTTCACCGGAGCGGATGCGCCGGAGCAGCCGCAAGCTTGGAAACAGCTTGCGTCGGAACTCGACCAACTCACGAAGGAGGAAGTCGTTGATGAAAAGTATCTCGAAGAAACGCGCAAGAAACTCGACGAGCTGAAAGCCCAGGAGGAGGAGCAATGGTTCAGCCACTCGTCGCTGGAAGCTACGGATTCCTTGAAAAAATCCCACCGTGCTGAGACCGAACGGATCGAACGGGAGCTGGGCCGTGCGGAAAGGGCGCTGGAAAATTTGGAAAAGAACGCCGGAGCCGCCAATCAGGCGGAGAAGAACCGGATGATGGAGGAGTTCGACCAAGCGCTCCAGGGCCTCCAAAACGGCGCGATGAAGCCGAATCCCCAACTGTTGGAACAAATGAAACAGCTCGATTTGAAAGACCTAGCCAAGATGACTCCCGAGCAGATGCAACAGCTTCGCGAAAATCTGAAAAAGAATGCGGAGGCCATGAAGAATGGCCAGGGGAAAGGTGAGGGTGAGGATTGGTCCGACGAATTGCTGGCCGGCGATGGAGAGGGCGATGGGGCGAGGGAGAAGGCGAGGGAGAAGGCGAGGGAGAAGGCGAGGGAGAAGGGGAAGGTCCCGGAAAAGGCGGCGTCAACCGCGGGCCCGGTCACGATCCCAAATTGCTCGGTGCCGAAAAAGACCGGGCGGAAACCGGAAAACTAACCGGCATTGCGGCCAAGGATCTATCAAGAGCGACGCCCGGTGATTTGCTGGAACTGCAGGACGGCGAACACGACGTGGACCAGTCGCCTTCCACCGCCACCCAAGGCGGCGCCACCGAAGCCACCGGCAAGGGCGGTGACCGGGTCTGGCGGGATTCACTCGATCCCGCCGAGCAGCGAACGTTGAAGCGGTTTTTCGAGTAAGGGTCTCCCGGGCTGATGTCCCGGACGCGCATCGAGGGTTGTCGTGGATCTGCTGGATGAAACTTCCCGCTCAGCTACGCGGTGGCGTAGCCACGCGATGTCGTTATTAAAGATTCGCGAATCATCGTCCATGATACCTCCATCGCAAAGAATAGATACCCCCACCGATCAACCACCATGAAACCGTCCCCCACCCGCAATATCGAAGCAAGATCCGGAATGACCTTGATTGAACTAACAGTAGTCATTCTCGTCTTGCTGTCGCTTGTTTCAATTCTCTTCGTCGGAGCAAAAGCCTGGAAACAAGGCTCGGACCGCGCCGCCAATGTCATCAACCTCCGAAACGTGCAGCAAGCCGTCCGCGGCCATGCCGCCATGAACGACATTGCGCAGGCGGATGCCAGCGTCACCCCGAACATCGTCGGTGGAGCGGTGACCCGTGCGACCATTTTCGGGACGGCCAACGACGGCGTCGGCGGATACCTCCGCTTCCCGGCACAGGTCGCCTCGGTGACCTACACCACTCCATCCCAAATCAACACCGCGACCGGGGTTCTCTATCTGGTTGCCGCTGCAAGTGGCCTGGAAGGCGGCACATACGGTCCCAAGGCGGGATCCACCCGGGACTGGTGAACCTGATTTCTAACGAGGTCTTGTCATGTTCTCCGGGGTCAGCAGGTCGTCGAGTGCCTCCTTGGTGAGCCAGCCTTTTTCCAGCACGAGGTCGTAAACGCTGCGCGCCGGTGGCGAGCGCTTCCTTGGCGATGGCGGCGCTGCGTCTCGTAGCCGAGCACGGGGTTGAGCGCGGTGACGAGGCCGATGGAATTCTGCACGTATTCCAGGCAGCGCTCGCGGTTCGCCTCGATGCCGGAGATGCAGCGGGTGTGCAGGACGATGGCGGCGTTGCGCAGGAGCGTGAGGCCGAAGAACAGGTTGAAGGCGATGATCGGCTCGGCCATGTTCAGCTCCAGCTCGCTGGCCTCGGAGGCCATGGAAATGGTGACGTCCGCGCCGATGATCTGATAGCAAATCTGGCTGACCACTTCCGGGATGACGGGATTCACCTTGCCGGGCATGATGGAGGAACCGGGCTGCATGGCGGGCAGGCGGATTTCATAGAGTCCGCAGCGCGGGCCGGACGAGAGCCAGCGGAGGTCGTTGCAGATTTTCGAGAGCTGCACGGCGGCGGTTTTCATCGCGCCGCTCATCAGGGAGAACTCGCCGGAGTCCTGGGTGGCCTCGCACCAGGTTCTCCGCGAGTCGAACCGGCAGGCCGCTGACGTCCGCGAGGTGCATGGTGCAGAGCTCGGCATAGCCCGGCGGGCTGTTGATGCCGGTGCCGATGGCGGTGGCTCCCATGTTGATGTCGAGGAACTCCTCGCCGGCGCGCTCGAGGTGGCGGATGCCGTCCCGATCATGACGGCGTAGGCGCTGAATTCCTGGCCGAGCGTCATCGGCACGGCGTCCTGGTTTTCCGTGCGGCCCATTTTCAGGACATCGGCGAACTCCTCGGCCTTGGCGTTGAGCGCGGCCTTCAGTTCGCGCAGCGCGGAGAGTGGCGTCGCGCATGGTTAGAATGACGCCGAGCTTGATGGCGGTGGGATAGGCGTCGTTGGTGGACTGCGAGCAGTTGACGTCGTCGTTCGGGTGGAGGAACTCGTACTGGCCCTTGCGGTGGCCGAGGATTTCGAGCGCGCGGTTGGCGATGACCTCGTTGGCGTTCATGTTCGTCGAGGTGCCGGCTCCGCCCTGGATCATGTCGATGGTGAAATGCTTGTGCAGTTTTCCGGCGATGATTTCGTCGCAGGCGGCGATGATGGCGTCGGCTCTGTCCGGCATCGAGCACGCCGAGTTCCTTGTTCGCCATGGCGGCGGCCTTTTTCACGTAGGCGAGGCTGCGGACGAAGTGGCTGAAGTGGTGGAGCGGGATGCCGGAAATCGGAAAATTCTCCATGCCGCGCAGCGTCTGCACGCCGTAGTAGGCGGTGTCCGGCAGCTCGCGCTCACCGAGCGAATCGTGCTCCTTGCGCCAGGTGGCGACGACCGGGGAGACGCCGGAAACGTAGAGTTCGTTGGCCGCCTGCAGCCGCGTGCTCAGCCGCCGCGCGATGTGGCCGACCATTCGATAGAACACCTCCGGCTGCTCCGCGCGGATGCGTTCGAAAACGGCGCGCGGAATCAGGCGGACCTTCACATCGGTCAGCGCCACGCCGGAGGCGGAGTGCGGCAGATCGTCCAACAGCACGCCCTCGCCGAAGGCCGCGCCGCGGGTGAGGGTGGCCAGACGGGTCGTGTGGCCGTGATTTCCCCGGACGATTTCCACCTCGCCCTCCTCGACGATGCCCATCCACAGTCGGGGCATGGATTCGTGGAACAGCCATGCTCCAGCCGGATAGAAGTGGGTCTCACCTTCGCTGATGAGGGTTTCCAGCTCGTCCGCCGGGATGGCCATGGTCTCGGCCAGGCGGGTGATGCGCTTGTTGGAGAAAATCGGTTCGTCTTTTGGAGTCATGGGATTCGGATCGAAATCCTGTGGCCAAATTTGAAATCCGCCAATCCGAAAACCCCGGTTCTGCAGCAATCGACCGTGGCATTTATCGGCTCCATGCACAGTTATGCCCGTTCGGAAGGGATCAGCACCACCGGTGGCTACGTCTACCGAGGCAGGAAGCTGCGAGGACTTAAGGGGAACTACCAGTTTGGCGACTGGGGAGGTGGAGGTTCATGAAGGGCGTCCGGGTCAATCGCCGTCACGCGGCGAGCCGGGTGATTCTTCAAGAAACGATGCGACAGCGGCAAGGAAATGAACGGCGTCTGCCGGATCACGGGCATTGAGTCTGGCTCCACTGGAAACCAACCCCGAGCCGACATGCAGCGGTGATCGCTGTGGGGCTCTAGTTCGCGGAAGACATCCTCATCCGTGGCATCATCCCCGAGGAAGATGACCGCGTCATCCGACAGGTCGATCCGCCGCAGAATGCGCCGGATGGCGAAGCCCTTGTTCCATTCCACCTTCGGGCGGAATTCGAACACCATCTTCCCCTCATGCATCCGCACTTGTTCCGGTAGTGCAAGGTCATCGACCAGCGCGCGGAGCTTGGGGAAATCCACGGGATCCATTCTTCGGTAGTGCAGGGTGAGTGAAGCCCCCTTGTCCTCTAACTCCACACCCGCAAGTTCTCCCATGCTGGGAGCAAGCTCCTCGATCAGGCTCTCGATCTGCGGGCGGGCGGCGAACGCCATCCGGTGGATCCAGTCAAGGTGGGCTCCGCGAAGCTCCAGCCCGTGATTGCCGGCAAGGATGGCGTGCTCGACTTGCCGGACCAAGGCGACACGCCAGATCCGCGAGGCTGCGACCGGATAGAAACGCCAGCCTCACCTGCGGCCGCATCGCCGCGAGTCTGGCCAACACAACCGGAGCTTCGGGACAAAGAACGGCATCTCCCGGATGATCGACCAGCGGGGAGAGGGTGCCGTCGAAATCCGACGCAATCAGGATCCGGGAATGGCCCGAGATCTGTGACTGCAAGTCGGCCAGGGATTCTTTCCAATGAGGTCGCATGGCGGATGGGTGAAGTGCGGCGTGCGTTTGGTTTGCTAGATGTCGTCATCATCGTCGGTTTGCTCGACCCGCAGCATGGTCATGAGCAGCCGACCCGCCCAACGATAGACATTCTGGTGGGCGACTTGTTCCCGCATCAGCCGCATGCGCCGTTTCTGCCGCCGCGGACTCATCGTCAGCGCGCTGTCGATGGCTTGGGAAACCTCCTCAATGGCGTAGGGATTCACCCCGATGGCGTGGTTCAGCTCGCGCGAGGCTCCGGTGAAGGCGCTGAGAATGAGCACGCCGCGTTCGTCGCTGCGGCTGGCGAGAAATTCCTTCGCCACCAGGTTCATGCCGTCATGCAGCGAGTTCACCATGAAGAAGTCGGCGAGCCGGTGGAGCGCGATCATGTCGGTGGTGCCGTGGTGCTCCTTGAGCAGATAGACCGGCTGCCAGTCCGGCGTGCCGAACCGCTCGTTGATCCTCGCCACCGCCAGATCGACCGCGAGCCTCTTCCGCCTGATAGCTGGCAAGATGGTCGCGGCTCGGCACGGCGACCTGCACGAAGCAGACCTTGTTCCGCCATTCCGCGTGGTTCTCGAAAAAATGCTCGATCCCGTGCAAGCGCTGCGGGATCCCTTTCGAATAATCCAGCCGCTCGATGCTGGCTCCGAGTTTGCGGCCGCCCAGGCCCGGCAAGCGCTCCTTCCACCGCGCCATCGCCACCCTGACTTCCGGGATCTGCGCCAGACGGTTGTCCTCCTCGAAGTCGATGCTGATGGGGAACGGCCGCACCTGCGTCACGTGGCCACGCGCGGGTGATCTCACGGCGGTCGGTATCGACCCGCGCCTCGATGGACCGGTCCACCGTGTCGAGGAAATTCTGGCAGTGGTAGTGGATGTGGAAAGCCATCAGGTTGTTTCCTAACAATCCATGGAGCAGCTCCTCGCCCCACGGAAAGGCGCGGAACACTTCGCGGTTAGGCCAGGGGATGTGCCAGAAGTGGGCACAGACGATCCGGCCACCGCTCATTTCGCGGAGCATGCGGGGGAGCAGGCAGAAGTGATAGTCCTGGATGAAGACGAAAGCGCGCTCGCCCCCGGTTTCCTCCAGCACGGCTTCAGCGAAGATGCGGTTGGCTTCCTTGTAATCCCGCCAGTCGTCAGGCCGGAATTCCGGCCTCGTGAACGTGATGTGGCACAACGGCCACAGGCCCTCGTTGGACAAACCGTAGTAAAAGCCCTGTTCCAATTCGGGATCGAGCCAAACCCGCCGCAGCTTGTAGCCGGGGTTCTCGGGCGGCACCATCACGCAGTCGTTTTCATCCACCACCTCTCGGTCCGCCGTGCCGGAGCCGTGCGCCACCCAGGTGCCGCCGGAGGCCATCATGATCGGGTGCAGCGCGGTGGCCATCCCGCTCGCCGGGCGGATGCACTCCGCCGTGCCGTTGGCTTTACGCTGGTGGAGAAACGGTTCGCGGTTCGAGACCACGATGAATTTCCGCCCGTCCAGCCGATTTTCTATCAATTGGCGAAGCCGTTCGAAATTCCAAGTATGTTCCATTGTCAGTTAGGTGGGTATTCTTCATTGCCTTGGTGACAAGATCGGGCCTCTACCATACGCGGGATGTTGCCATTTCTTTCACCGGGGTTCGATGTTCACGTCACGGCGCTTTTTCCGGCCGCGTATTTCGCGAGGATCCGAACCGATGCGTTCGTCCAGCCGAATCCCGGTTCGTTGGTGGCGTAGCCGAAGATGATGTCGTCACCCATTTCCGACGAGCCGGTCAGCCCGTTGTATTTCTCGAACAGCCGGCCGGTGCGTTCGAACTCGGTGGAGAGGGTGATTAGAAATTTGTCGGCGATGCGTGCGGCGTCCTCTTTGAAGCCGTAGCGGTCCAGCCCCTCCACCGCCATCAGCACCAGCGGAGCCCACATGAACGGGGCGTCCCATTGGCAACCGGTGGTCGTGGTGCTGGTGAGCAAGCCATGCGGAGTTTCAAAAAGATGCAGGTTGGACGCCACGCGTGCCGCCTGTGCGGCGGTGGCCCATCCCGCCCACAAGGGCCAGAAGGTGGTGGCAAACGGATAGGGACGCCGCTTCCGCTTGCTGAGCTGCCAGTCGAGGAACAGTCCGCCCGGCTCGTCCCAGAAATGCTTTTGCATGACCGATGCGCGCTGGCCGGCGATTTCCTCCCAGTATTCAACCGACTGCGGCGACGCGTCCAGCAGGCGGCGGATTTCCGCGATGTCCTTTTCCATCCGCCACAGCAGCGTGTTCAGGCACAGCGGCGCGAAATCCCGGATGCCCATGCCGCACGGGCCGAAGCGCCCGGTCAGGTCGAAGCCGGACTCCCGCACGGTATGGTCGTCCTTGTAAGCGGCGAGCGTCAGGCTGTCGGTGGACGCGTTATAACAGACTTGTGCCGTGGAAAGCTCGTCGCCGTGGGCGCGCAGCCAGTCGCGCAACCGCTCATAGTGATTGCGGCCGTGGGCATCGATCTCGCCGTGCAGCACCTCCGGTGCCGGGCCCTCGCCGAGGGCGAAATAGCGGGAGAGTCCGAGTCCGGGAATGAACTGCGGCATGCTCGTCCAATACGCGTGATAGCGTTCCACCTGCGGCAGCGCGGTGCGCAGCCACTCGATGTCCTGTTCGCCTCGAACACCGCCAGCACCAGGCTCCCCAGAAACGGTGGATGCGAGCGGGTCAGGCAGTAGGTCCGGTTGCAGTTGAGCACCGTGCCATAGTGTTTTACCTGATAGATCTGCTGGTCTGCGATTGATTCCGCCAGCCCGACGCGCCCTTCGCGCAGCAGTCCCATCGCGATGAAATAGCTGTCCCATCCGTACATTTCATTGAAGCGCCCGCCCGGCACCACGTAGCGGCCCGGCAGATAGACCAACCCGTGTTCGGTGATCTGTTCAGGGGCACCGCTGAGGATCCGGATGTCGATCTGACGGAAAGCGCCCGGCTCCAAGGTCTTCCGCAATCGCTCGCGGACCCGGCGCGGATCCTCGCTGGCGGAGACATACAACGGCCAGCGGGTTCCTTCCGTCGCCGCCAGTTTCACGTCCTGCACCGCTTCCAGGGCGTCCCGGGTGCTTCGGATCAGTTCCGGCCACATCCGCGGTCACATGTTGCTCAAGCGCGGTGATCTTCGCCCGCGGGACATTCCGCTTTTTCTTAGGTGCCATCGGGCAACCTAAAGGCATTGTTCAGAGTCCGCAACCTTGAATCAGGCTGTGGTACTGCCGTCTGGACGGCTTTCGCCAAACTTCACGCGCATCCCTGCACAATCCGCTTCGAGGGGGAATGCGGGAATCCCAAACGCCCGGTATCTATCGAAAACCTGCCATGCGGTTCCTGGAGACCCCCGACCAGAGAACCGCTGTGAGGTAGGGGTACGTTTTTTGCAAGCGGTGATCGACAGGGAATTTTCGTAAGAAAAAACTGGAGGCTCGCGTTTTTACGTAGCCCATAGAGAATTTCCATCTGTGTATGAAAATCCTCCGCCTGTTCCTCCTTCTCGGCTCCCTCTGTCCCATCGCCGTCGAAGCCAAACCCAACATCCTCGTCCTCTACGCCGATGACCTCGGCTACGGCGATCTCGGCTGCTACAACGAGCAATCGAAAATTCCCACGCCCCATCTCGACAGGCTCGCCTCACTCGGGATGCGTTTCACCGACGCCCATAGTTCCTCGGGTGTTTGCACGCCCTCGCGCTACGCGCTGCTCACCGGTCGCCACCACTGGCGCGATTTCCACGGCATTGTGAATTCATTCGGAAAATCGGTGTTCAAACCCGAACGCCTCACCCTTCCCGAGATGCTCCAGGCCAAGGGCTATCAAACCGCAGCCATCGGCAAATGGCACCTTGGCTGGGATTGGGACGCGATCCGCAAACCCGGCACCAAGAAAAACGGCATCGCGCCTGGGGATTTCGACTGGTCCAAGCCCATCCCCGACGGCCCGCTCGCGCATGGGTTCGACCATTATTTCGGCGACACGGTGATCAATTTTCCGCCCTACTGCTGGATCGAAAATGACAAGGTGCTCACGCCTCCCGACACAATGATGGACACCAAAAAATGGAAGAAAATCAAGGAGGGCGAATGGGAATGCCGACCCGGCCCCATGGTCACCGGGTGGGATCCCTACCAGAATATTCCAGAGACCACCCGCCGTGGTGTCGAATACATCAAGTCAAAAAAGGACTCCGAAAAACCCTTCTTCCTCTACTTCGCGTTCCCATCGCCCCACGCCCCCATCATTCCGAACGACGAATTCGACGGCAAATCGCAGGCCGGCCCCTTCGGCGACTTCGTTTATGAAACCGACCACTCGATCGGCCAACTTCTCAAGGCGCTCGTGGATTCCGGTCAGGCGGACAACACCATCGTGATCTTCTCCGCCGACAACGGTCCGGAACACTACGCCTGGGAACGCGACGAAAAATCCGGCCATTGGTCGTCCCATCCCTTGCGCGGTCTTAAACGCGACATCTACGAAGGCGGACACCGCGTGCCGACGATCATCAAGTGGCCCGGCATCACCCAGGCTGGAGTCGTCAGCGACGCGCTTGTCTCGCAGATCGATTTCATGGCCACCCTCGCCGCCGCCCTCGGCTACGAGCTCCCCGTGGACGCCGCCGAGGATTCCCACGATCTCCTGCCGCTGCTTAAGGGCGAGGCGGAGACGGTTCGTAGCACCCACATTCACAACACGAAAAAGGACCACTACGCCATCCGTGACGGCAAGTGGCTGCTCGTTGATGCGGAAACCGGATACCTCCGCAAGCCGCCGGCAAGTTGGGACCAAAAACACGGCATGCCCGCCGCCGACCCATTCCCCGTCGAACTTTACGACCTCGAAAACGACCTCGCACAAAAGCGCAACCTCGCCGCCGAACACCCGGAACGTGTCGCCGAACTCAAGGCGCTGCTGAAGAAAATCCGCGAGCAAGGCCACTCCGCCCCCCGGCTGGCCAAGTGACCAATCATCGATCATTGATCCAACCTCCACGCCACCACCTGATGAAACTAATAGCCATCGCCGCCGCTGTTCTCGCGCTCGTCCTGCCCCAGGCTCTCGCGCAAAAGCCCAACATCGTTTTCATCATCGCCGATGACCTTGGCTACGGCGACCTCGGCTGCTACGGCCAGAAAACGATCCGAACACCGGTGCTCGACAAACTCGCCGCCGAAGGCATCCGTTTCACCCAGCACTATTCCGGCTCGACCGTCTGCGCGCCGTCGCGCAGCTGTCTGATGACCGGACTGGACACCGGCAGCACCTGGTTGCGCGGCAACGGCGAGTTCGAGCTGCGACCGGATCCGGAAGATCTAACGGTGGCGACGCTGCTGCAACGCGCCGGCTACCGCACTGCCATGATCGGCAAGTCCTGCGTCTCCGGCAACACGCAGAACCCGCAGCACGTGCTGAACAAAGGCTTCGATGTCTTCTACGGCACGACCAGTCACAAGGACGGCCATTTCCGGTATCCGCTCTTCATTTACGACCAGGAAAAAAAGGTCGAGCTGGAGGGAAACAAGCTCCACAGCGGCAAGTCCTACGATGTCGAACTCTACACCGCGCGCGCCGAGCGTTTCATCCGTGAGACCGAGGACCCGTTCTTCCTGCTCCTCTCCTACCCGATCCCGCATGCCCGCGTGCTCGGGCCGGAAGGCTCGGTGCCGGGTGCTGTCGGGAAGACTCCGAAAAAAGGCCACTACACGGAGGTCGGAAATCCCGCCGCCCATTACCGTGCGATGGTCGAGGCCATGGACGGCTACGTCGGCCGGGTGCTCGCCGCGCTGGAGAAAAAAGGCGTGGCTCGCGACACGCTGATCGTTTTCACCAGCGACAACGGCTCCCACTACGAGGGCGGCTACGATCCCAAGATGCTCGACTCGTCCGGTCCCTTGCGCGGCGGCAAGCGCGATCTCTACGAAGGCGGTATCCGCGTGCCGACCATCGCCCGTTGGCCGGCAGGCATTGCCAAACCCGGAGTGAGCGACCACGCCAGCGCGTTCTGGGATTTCCTGCCGACCGCCTGCGAACTTGCGGGAGTGGATGTGCCCGGATGGTCTGCACGGGATCTCCTATGCTCCCGTTCTAACCGGCAAGGGCGGGCAGCGCGCCCACGACTTCCTCTACTGGGAATTCCACGAGAAAGACACCCGCCGGGCACTGCGCCAAGGCGACTGGAAGCTCGTGCAATACGATGTGGCGAAGAACGGGAAACCCGAACTCTATCACCTCGGCCGCGACCTGGCGGAATCCAAAGACCTTGCGCCGGAGGAGCCCGAACGCGTCGCCGCGATGCTCAAGCTGATGGAAAACCGCCGCAAGCCCTCGCCGATCTTCCCGAACAAGGCATTGGACCGCTGAGGAAAATGTCAGAAGAAGGCAAACCGCCTAGCCACCGAGACGGGCGACAAGATACGCGGGATCATCATCCGCTACCTGCACGTCCACCAGGCTTCCGGCGCGCTCCAACATCCGGCGGCAATCGGGTGATAGATGCCGGACATGCAGCGCTTTACCAGCCTTTCGATAGCGTTCTGCCAACGAACGGATCGCCTCCAAGCCCGATAGGTCACACACCCGGGCATCACGGAAATCCAGCGTCACCTGGTCAGGATCCCTCCCGGGATCGAATTTTTCGGAAAAATCCCGGACCGATCCGAAATAAAGAAGTCCTTCCAATCCATAGACCCGCTCTTGCTCCGAATCCCTCAGCAGCGAACGCCGCACGTTCTTCGAACTTTTCCAGGCGAACACGAGGGCTGATAGAACCACTCCGCTGAACACCGCTATCGCCAGATCCTGCCAGACGGTGATCGCGGTTACCGCCACAATCACCAGCAAGTCCGACAGTGGAACTTTGCCGAACGTGTTCAAACTCGACCACTCGAAGGTTGCGATCACCACCACGAACATCACCCCGGTCAGCGCGGCGACCGGAATCCGGTCGATCAGCGGCGAGGCGAACAAAATGAACGTTAGAAGCGCGCCCGCGGCGATCACGCCGGACATCCGGCCACGTCCGCCCGAGCTGATGTTGATCAGGCTCTCGCCCACCAATGCGCAACCGCCCATGCCTCTGAACATACCCGAGACGACGTTGGCCGCGCCGAGGGCGACGGCCTCACGATTGCCTTTGCCGCGGGTTTCGGTGATTTCATCGATCAATTGCAATGTCATCAGTGATTCCACCAGTCCCACCATCGAAAAGATCAGCGCGTAGGGGGCGATGAACCACAATGTCTCCCAGGTCCATGGCACGTCCGGCCAGTGCGGCATGGGGAAGGGGCCCTTGACGCTGGATAGATCACCGACCGTCGGCGTTTCCAACCCGAAAACGACCACCAGACTCACTGCGATGATCGCAGCGAGCGATGCCGGGATCTTCTTTGTGAACCTTGGTAGGAGATAGACGATGAACATGGTCAGCGCGACCAGGCCTAACATCGTGTAGAGCGGCGGCCCCTGCAGCCAGTCGCCCACGACCGCGCCGTCCCGTTCGCGGAACATTCTGAGTTGGGAAATGAAGACCACGATGGCAAGGCCGTTCACAAATCCAATCATCACCGGATGCGGAACCAGGCGAATCAACCGTCCCAGTCCGAGCAATCCGACGCCCACCTGGATCAGTCCCATCAGGATCACGGCCATGAACAGGAATTCGGTTCCCGCGCCAGGTCCGCCGCGGCGGTCACCTTCGGCCACCAGCGCGATCATCACCACCGCGAGGGAGCCCGCCGCGGAGGAAATCATGCCTGGTCGCCCACCGAATGCGGCAGTGATCAGGCAGACAAAAAATCCGGCGTACAGCCCGGACAGCGGTGGGACTCCGGCGACGAAGGCGAAAGCGATCGATCCGGGAACAAGCGCCAGCGCCACGGTGAGGCCGGCGAGGGCATCGTCTTTCCAAGTGCCGCGTTTTTTTTGGAAGAGTTGAGAGAACATGGGAAACAGGAGAATGATGGAGGTGGGGATGGCGTGTGCGGTCACGGCCAAGCCGCCCGCATCATAGGGAAAACGGAAGCGGAGCAAGGGGCTCCGCATCTATGCGATCAACGGACGACGCACCGGCAGGGGCGCGCGTCGATCTCACGTGGGACCGTCCGCAGCGCCACCGCTTTGGAGAATCGTTGAGCTAGCAGAATTTACCATCATAGGAATGCTTCCGGGCGGGAGCTAAGAGGCTCGCACTGGAGGCGTCAAGCAGGCAATGCCTGGATTTGCCCCATCACCATCCGGAAAAAAGCCCGCCGCGGATAGGCCGGGGCGGGCTTTGAAACCGTTCGATGTGCAGGATCAGCGGCGGATGTTGCGCTTGAAATGGAGTGCGGCGGCGGATTTGGCGATGACTCCCTGGAGGTAGGCGACTTCCTCGGAGTCGAGGTTGTGGTCCACGGAGGCGAGCTTCTCCTTCGCACGTTGGATGGCCGCCTCGACGTTGCCTTCGTCGATTTCCGCTTCGCCGAGGGCGCTGTCGGTGAGTACGACGACCTTGGTTCCGGTGACCTCGGCGAAGCCCGAGCCGATCGCGAGCGTCTCGACCTTGCCTTTGTGGAGGTAGCGCAGGACGCCCGGCTGTAAGGCGGTCACCAGACCGGCGTGCTGCGGCAGGATGCCCATTTCACCGTCCGCTCCCGGGAGATAGACGTTGTCCACATCGCCCGAGAAAATCTTTTTCTCGGGGGTGACGATATCGAGTAGGAGAGGCATGGCGGTTGGATCTGAAATTTGAGATTTGAGATTTCAAATCCCTTAGTCGCGCGACACGGACTCGATGCCGCCCTTCATGTAGAAGTTGCCTTCCGGCACATCGTCGAGCTTGCCGTCGAGGATTTGGGCGAAGCCCTTGACCGTTTCTTCGATGGAAACGAGGACACCGGGGACGTTGGTGAAAACTTCCGCAACGTGGAACGGCTGGGTGAGGAAACGCTGGATTTTCCGGGCGCGGAAGACGCTCATCTTGTCCTCGTCGGAAAGTTCGTCCATGCCGAGAATGGCGATGATGTCCTGAAGGTCCTTGTAGCGCTGGAGCACCTGTTGGACTCCGCGGGCGACACGGTAGTGTTCTTCACCGATGATGTCGGGTGCGAGCGCCTTCGAAGTCGAGGCGAGCGGATCGACGGCGGGGAAGAGCGCTTGCTCGGCGAGTGAGCGCTCAAGAACGACGGTGGCGTCAAGGTGGGCGAAGGTGTTCGCGGGAGCGGGGTCGGTCAAGTCGTCCGCAGGCACGTAAACGGCCTGGATGGAAGTGATGGAACCTTTGTTAGTCGAAGTGATCCGCTCTTGCAGACCGGCCATTTCCTCGGAGAGGGTCGGCTGATAACCCACGGCGGACGGCGTCCGGCCGAGCAGCGCGGACACTTCGGATCCGGCTTGGGAGAAACGGAAGATGTTGTCGACGAAGAGCAGCACGTCCTGGTTGTCCTCGTCGCGGAAATGCTCGGCCATGGTGAGGGCGGAGAGCGCGACGCGGAGACGGGCGCCCGGAGGCTCGTTCATCTGGCCGTAGCAAAGGGCGACCTTGGAGCCCTCGATGAGGATCGGGTTGCCTTGTTCGTTGAGTTTCGGATGACCTTTTTCGTCGCGCTCGGTGGCGATAACTCCGGACTCGATCATTTCCCAATAGAGGTCGTTTCCTTCACGGGTCCGCTCACCGACACCGGCGAAGACGGAGAAACCACCGTGCGCCTTGGCGATGTTGTTGATGAGCTCCATGATGACGACGGTCTTGCCGACGCCGGCACCACCGAACATGCCGCCTTTACCACCCTTGAGCAGCGGGCAAATGAGGTCGATGACCTTGATCCCGGTGGCGAGCACTTCCGTGTTAGCGGATTGCTCGGTGAAAGCGGGAGCGGGACGGTGGATTGGGGAGCGGAAATTGACGTCTGCCAGTGGCACGTTTTCGTCCACAAGATCACCGGTGACATTGAAAATGCGGCCGAGCACTTGTTTTCCAACAGGAATGGAGATCGGCTTGCCGAGGTCGGCGAGAGCCATGCCGCGTTTAAGGCCGTCCGTGGTGGACATGGCGACCGCACGCACCCAGCCGTCGCCCAAGTGCTGCTGCACTTCGAGAACGAGTTTGGTGTCCACGCCGTTGAGGACGTAATGGATCTCCAACGCGTTGTAAATTTCAGGCAGCTTGGTTGCCTTGGAGAAGTCGGCGTCGATGACGGCGCCGATGATCTGGACGATGGTTCCGGTGTTGCTCATGGGAAAAAGTGGGAAGTGATCAGTAATCAGTGATCAGAAGGTAATTGTGGCGGATGGAGATTAAAAAGATTCTTTATTTCGCAAGCACTGATCACTGATCACTGCTCACTCGGCACTTACTCCATGGCCTTCATGGCCGTGGTGATTTCGAGAAGTTCGGCGGTGATCGCTCCCTGGCGGAGCTTGTTGTATTCGAGCGTGAGCTCCTTGATGAATTTCTTCGCGTTGTCGGTGGCGGCCTTCATGGCGACCATCCGCGCGGAGTGCTCGGAGGCGCGGGCTTCCGAGATGGCCTGGAACACCTCGTAGTTGACGTAGAGCGGGAGAATCGCCTTGAGCACCTCGCCGGGGCTGGGCTCGAAAATGTAATCCCGAGTCGGATCCTTGGCATGCTGCTCGACGGAGAATCCCTCGCCGACGGCTTCGAACGCGCGCTTCTCGCCTTTGTGCTGGCCGCCGATGGGCAGCAGCGTGACCACTTCAGGCTCCTGGCGCAGCGTGTTTACAAAACTGGTGAAGGCAATGGAGACTTTGTCGTAATTTCCATCCAAAAACTGTTGGGTGACGAACTTGGCGATCGGACGGGTTTGCGCGAATGGAACCGGATCCTTCACCGTGAAATCCGCGATGATCTTGATGCCGAGCTTCTCGCCCATGGTCCGGAGCTTGCGGCCGACCGTCACGAAATGGGCGTCCGGCGAGGTCTCCAATTTGATCTTGCGGGCAAGGTTGGTGTTGATCGGTCCGCAAAGGCCTTTGTCGGTGGAGACCACCAGCACCAGCTCGCGATTGCCCTCGCGGCGTTCCAGAAGAGGGTGGGATTCCTCGCTGAAGTTCGTGCGGATGTCGAACAGGACCTGGGTGAGCTGGAGTGCGTATTCACGTCCGGCCAGCGCCTGGTCCTGCGCTTTCTTCATCTTGGCCGCGGCGACAAGCTGCATCGCGCGGGTGATCTGCGCGGTGTTTTTGACCGACTTGATGCGCCGGCGGATGTCGCGGAGGTTTGCCATGTTATCGAGAGGGTAGAGTCAGGAATCCAGAATCAAGGAAGAGGAAGAAGCTTATTTCCAGGACTTTTTGAAGTCCTCGATGCCTTGGCTGACGGCTTCCACCATCGGCTTGTCTTTCTTGAGGTCCGGTTTTTCGTTACGGATCTTGTCGAGAAGTTCGCCCTTGCGGGTGTTGAAGAAGTCGCCGAGCGCGGCTTGGAAACGTTTCACATCGGCCACGGCGACGTCGTCGAAGTAACCGTTCTGCATCGCGAAGAGATAGATGGACTCCATCTCCATGGCGAGCGGGCTGTATTGATTCTGCTTGAAGAGCTCCACGATGCGGGCGCCGCGGTCGAGTTTCTTCTTGGTCGAGGCGTCGAGGTCGGAGCCGAACTGGGCGAAGGCCTGGAGTTCGCGATACTGCGCGAGGTCGAGCTTGGTGGTGCCGGCGACGGACTTGATCGTCTTGGTCTGGCAGGCGGAGCCCACGCGGGACACCGAAAGACCGACGGAAATGGCGGGACGGACACCTTGATAGAAAAGGTCGGTTTCCAGATAGATCTGGCCGTCGGTGATGGAAATCACGTTGGTCGGGATGTAGGCGGAAACGTCGCCGGCCTGTGTCTCGATGATCGGCAGGGCGGTGAGCGAACCACCACCCGCGGCTTCGGAAAGACGGGCGGAGCGCTCGAGCAACCGGCTGTGGAGGTAGAACACGTCACCGGGATAGGCTTCGCGGCCGGACGGGCGGCGGAGAATCAGCGACACCTGACGATAGGCGACGGCGTGCTTGGAAAGGTCGTCGAAGACGATCAAGCAGTCCTTGCCCTGGTCCATGAAATACTCGGCGATGGCGCAACCGGCATACGGCGCGAGATACTGCATCGCGGCGGCGTCCGATGCGGAAGCGGAAACGATGGTGGTGTATTCCATGGCACCGGCGTCATCGAGGATCTTGTTGATCCGGGCGACGTTGGAGAGCTTCTGGCCGATGGCGACGTAGATGCAATACATCGGCTTGTGGTTCTGGAGCTTGCCGTTTTCCGCCGCCTTGTTTTGCTGGGCTTGGGAAATGATGGTGTCCACGGCGATGGTGGTCTTGCCGGTGGCACGGTCACCGATGATGAGCTCGCGCTGGCCGCGGCCGACGGGGATCATCGCGTCGATGGACATGATGCCGGTCTGCACGGGGACGGAAACGGACTTCCGCTTGATGATGCCCGGCGCGATTTTCTCCATCGGATAGTTCGCGGAAGCGGCGATGTCGCCCTTGCCGTCGATGGGAGCGCCAAGCGCGTTCACCACGCGGCCGAGGACGGCCTCGCCGACGGGGACGGAAAGAAGCTTGCCGGTGGTGCGGCATTCGGCACCTTCCTTGACGGCTGCGTAGTCACCGAGCAACACGACGCCGACTTCACCTTCTTCGAGGTTGAGCGCCATCCCGGTGACACCGCCACCGAACTCGATCATCTCGTTGAGCATGACGTCGGAGAGACCTTCGACTTTGGCGACGCCGTCACCGACCTGGCGGACGGTGCCGATATTGGTTTTTTCGACGGACGACGTGATGCCGGCGATCTGTTGTTCGAGTTCCTGAAGGATGCTGCTCATAAGAAAAGTTTGCTAGGGATCGGTGTTCGGTTTTTCAGCAAGATGGAAGATTAAAATGCATTGGCGAGGCGTTCGAGGCGGCCTTGCACGGAGCCGTCGAAAACATCGTTGCCCACGCGGATGCGGAGGCCTCCCAGAAGCTCGGGAGTGGTTTGGTATTGGACCACGAGGTCGGGTCCGTATTGACCTGCGAGGCCGGCGGCCACGCGCTGGCGGGTTTCGTCGTCGAGAGTGACGGCGCTTTCCACCGTGACTTCACGGCGCTCAAGTTCAAGCCGGGTGAGGCGCTGGAGTGCGGACAGGATGGCCTTGTAGTCGCGCGGTGCGGACTGGATCAAGCTGGCGATCACCTGGCGCAGTTTCGCCTCATCGAACCGTCCATCCGTTTGGCAAAGACCAAACAATCGGCGTGCGGAAGCGGCGGCGGTCTTGGAGATTTTCATGGGAAGGAGATGGGGGAAATCAACCTTCGACCTTGGCGAGCGCGTCTTCGTTGATGCGCTTCTGGTCATCCGCGGTGAGCACCTTGCCGGTGACTTGGGAAGTTGTCTGGGCGACGAGGCGACCGAATTCGCGCTTCAGTTCGGTGGTCAGGCGCTCGCGGTCGGCCTTGGCCGCGGCTTCCGCCTTGGCGAGGATCTGTTGGGCTTGGGCGATCGCTTCCTGGGATTTCTGTTCGGAGAAAACGGAGGCTCCTTGTTTCGCCTCGTTGATCAGGCGGATCGCCTCATCATTGGCCTTGGCAATGGCGGCGGCGGTGTTGGCCTCGGAGTCGGCGAGTTGTTTTTCGATGCGCTTGAGTTTTTCCTCGCCTTCGGCGATCTTCGCACGGCGTTGTTCGAGCATTGCCTGAACCGGTCCGAACGCGAATTTCTTCAACAGGAACGCGACGATCAGGAAGCTGATGCACTGGGAGATGAAGAGCGGCCAAGTGACATTGAAAGTTTTCAAGATTTCACCCACAACGCCATCGGATTCGGCGACAGGGGCAGCAGCGGCAAGTAGGTCGAACATGGTCTGGGAAAAATTCGTTGGGAAAATCGAGAAAACGATGGATCGGGAAGGAAAAGCCGGACCGGGTTTCCCCAGTCCGGCCGGAGCTGGATTATCTGACAAGGAAGATCGCGAAGAACACGATACCTTCGATAAGCGCTGCGAGAATGATCGACAGCGTCAGGATGTTACCGGCGGCACCGGGATTGCGGCCGGTGGCTTCAGCGGCCTTGGAGCCGAGGAGACCGATGCCGATGGCGGCGCCGATGGCGGCGAAGGCAACGTGCATGTTGCCGGAAAGTTCGGCGAGGATAGGAGTCAACATGGTATCAATTGGTATGGTTGTTTGTTTTTCCGATTCCCACGGTTTGGTCCATGGTCGAATGCGGGAAAGGGATCTCAGTGCGAATGTTCGCCCTCTTTCTCGTCGTGGTCACCGTGATCGCAGATCAGTTTCAGGAAGACTGCGGTGAGGAGCATGAAGACGAGTGCTTGGATCAAGCCGACGAGCAGCTCGAGGAAATAGAACGGAAGCGGCGGCAGCCAGGCCAGCCATTTGCCGCCCATGAACATCATGTTTTCGAGGATGTTCTCACCGGCGAAAATGTTTCCATAGAGACGGAAGGAAAGCGCCACTGGCCGGAACAGGATGGATATCACTTCAAGAATCCCGACAAATCCGAACACACCGAGCATCATCAGGCTCATGATTCCGGAAAACTTGCCCTTCGGCGCGAAAATATGTGCGAGGAAACCTTTCAAGCCGTTCTCAGTGACGGCCCAGAAGAACCAGAGCAGTGCGAACGTGAAGGCCATCGCCGCGGTCATGTTCAGGTCCGCGTTTCCACCGCGGAGGAATGGGCGGAAGGTATCGTGAGGATCCACACCCGAACCTGTCAGCTTCCAGCCGACAGTTCCCACGCCGGGAATCAGTCCGAACCAGTTGGTGAAAAGAATCAGGATGAAAATTGTCCCGAAGAACCAGAACGTCCGCTTCACGAGGTGTTTTCCGAGGATCCCCTCGAGGAAATCATAGAGACTCTCGACCAGCCATTCGACGAAATTCTGCAGTCCGCTGGGTACCGTCGACATCTTCTTCGTCGCCAACTGGGCCACGATGATGATGAACGCGGCCACGATCCAAACCATCACCATCGAGTTGGTGATAACGAAGCTGCCGATGCGCAGAATCTCCTCGGCATAGGACGGGAGATGGTCGTGCCCCTCCGCTGCTGCGGAAGCAGAGATCAATCCGAAGAGCCAAACAATCGTGGTAGGAAGGAGAAAACGCATGCAGGAAACCCGCTGACGGCAGGCGCGGGGTCTTTAAAGGATCGCCGCCAGCCTCAGCAAGTTCTATTTGTGAAAAATTTCACAAGCTCGTGAGAAGCCTTTGTTTATCAGGAATCGGACACGACTTTCCACCGCGGGAAATGAAACGGCGGGAGCTGCTGGAGAGTCCGCCGCCGTGCGGGTGTCATCTTGGATAGAGAGGCCCTCACCCCGTGTTCAGGTGTCTTGGAGTGGTCTATCCAAATTCGCGGGTAACACTAGAACCGTCGTACAAGTCAAGCAGTCGATGTGGATTTTTCCCTTTATTTTCAACAGATTTTCTCTTGCCAAGGCCCGGTGCCATTCGCACAAACGTCGCTGCCATGAACAAATCTGAACTGATTGAAGCCATTCAAGCCGCCCTCGGGAAAGACGCTACCAAGCGTTCCGCCGACGAAGCCCTCGAAGCTGTCCTCTCCTCCATCGCCAAAGGTGTGAAGAAGGACAAAAAAGTCCAAATCATTGGATTTGGAACCTTCGAAGTCAAAAAGCGCGCTGCCCGCCAAGGTCGCAATCCGAAGACCGGAGAAGCCATGAAAATCGCCGCGTCCAAGTCGGTCGGTTTCAAGCCGTCCTCCGTCCTCAAGGCCAGCCTGTAAAAACCCCCAAGGTGGCTTCGGCACCCTTGCATCCATCAACAAAAAACCATGAAACCCCGGTCGATTCGGCCGGGGTTCTTTGTTTTAAAAGGAGCTAACGAAAAAATCACCCGGGAAGGTTCTGTGGACAGGGCGGCATTCTTCCCCTAAGCCGTGCCCGCCCCAAGCGCCATGAAACCACGAATCACTCTCGCAGAAACCCAGCTTCCGGACGGAAACATCCTTTCCCTTCAGGAGCACGACGGGCGCAAATCCCTGCTCGTCCACGGCCAGCAGATCTGCGGCCCAGCCACCCGGGCGGCGGAGGAGGAGCTCGCCCGGCTTGCTTGTGCTCCATTCCGCCCGGCCCGCCAGCCGCAGATCTGGTTCTGCGGGCTTGGGCTCGGGCACACGCTCGCCGCCGTGGCGAAGGAACTTCCTCAAAAGCGCGCCACCTTCTTCGTCGCCGAGCCGCTCGCCGCCATCCCCGACTGGCACCGCGCCCACATTCCTGATAGCCCGCTGCTGGCCGATGCCCGCGTCACCCTGGAAAATGATTGCGGCCCGCAGTCACTCATCAAGCACGCGGGGCTGTTGCACGCCATCCTGGTCCATCTCGACGCCTCGCCCACCGGCCCCCGCAACCGCACCTGGATCGACGAGCGCCGCTGGGTGTCCGCCGCATTCGAGGCCCTGCAACCCGGCGGCCTGCTTGCCATCGCCGGCTCCCGCCACGTCGCCAACCTCACCCGCCGCCTCCAAGGCTCCGGTTTCGAAGTCGCGGAATTCACCGTACCCTCCTCGCCCAATGCGAAACGCCCGCGTTTCCTGCCCATCTGGCTCGCCCGGAAAGGTAAAGCGGCGGATTGATCTTTCCTCCGCGCCGTGTTTGATTGCGGCGCACCCATGGCTCGACTCACCCCTTTTCACCTCATTCCCGCATTGATTGCAGCTGCTTCTCACGCCGGTGAGGTCACGATCGAACTCCGGCCGTTTTCCATCGAGAAGTCCTTCACCGCCGCCGCTCTGCCGGGTGGCGACTGCGTGCTCCTGAAAATCGAGCCGAAGGTGTGGACGGATTTTAAGATCACGCAAATCGCCGCTCACGGATCGAAAGCCGCCAAGGGCGACGTCCTGGTCCGCTTCGATGCCGAGGAAATCGACCGGAAAATCGAGGATACCCGCCGCGAACTTGCCGCCGGCGCACTCACCCTCGCCCAGGCAGAACAGGACGCGAAAATCCTCCAGGAAACCGCTCCTAACAAGCTGGAGGCCGTCCGCCGCGCGGCGGAAATCGCCAAGCAGGAGAACACCTATTTCACCCAGGTCCGGCGCAAGGCCACCGAGGAATCCGCCGCTCAGGCGCTCAAGCGCAGCGAGCAGATTCTCGCCAACCAGCGCGAGGAACTCAAACAGCTTTCCAAGATGTACGAGGCGGACGATATCACCGAGAACACCGAGGAAATCATCCTCGTGCGCCAGCAGGACGCGGTCGCTGCCGCCGAGTTCGCGCTGCGGATGGAAATTCTCGACCACAAGCGCACGCTCGAAGTCACTCTGCCCCGCGAGGCGAAGACCCTCGGCGACAGCGAGCGCGACACCGCCATCAATCTGAAAAAAGCCGATGCCGACATCCCGCGGTCCGTCGAGCTCGCCAAGATCGCTCTGGAGGGCTTGAAGACCGCCCGGCAGCGTGCGCTGGAGTCGCTCGCCGAGTTGGAGTCCGACCGCACCCAGTTCGAGATCAAGGCTGCCGCCGACGGAGTTTTCTATCATGGCTCCATCGAGAACGGGCGCTGGACCACCGGCGAGCTGGTCAAAGGCCTCGTGCCTCATGGCAAGCCGCCTGTGAACACCGCGTTCGCCACTTTTGTTCCCGGTGCGGCCAAGTTCGCGTGGGTCGCGTTTCTCGATGAGGCGACCGCCCGCTCGCTCAAGCCCGAGCTCGCCGGCACCGCCACGCTCGCCGGCCGCGAGGAGTTGGAAATCCCCGTCAAGCTGCTCGCCCTCGCCGACGCCCCGAACACCAGCGGCACCTACCGCGCTGACTTCTCGGTCACCTGGCCCAAGGAATTCACTCCGGTCGCCGGCGCCACCGCCCAGATCCGACTGATTTCCTATCAACAGGCGTCCGCCATCGCCGTGCCCAGCAAGGCCCTTGATTTCGGTGCCGATGGCTGGACCGTGGAGGTGAAACTCGCCGATGGAAAAACCGAACCCCGCCCGGTCAGGCGCGGCCGGGTTTCCGGCGACGAAACGGAGATCCTCAGTGGCCTGGAAGTCGGCCAGGTGATCGTCGTTCCGAAGGAATAGACGCAAGAAAACAGCATCGCGATGACATCATCTTTCCCTATTCGTCTTGCGTCTTGTGTCTTGCTGTCTTGCGTCTTCTCCCGTGCGGCTGAGGTTTCCCGCGAAGCCATCGACGTCTCCATCCGCCGCGGGGTGGACTTTCTCATCGCCGCCCAGAACAAAAACGGCTCGTGGGGCAGCGCCACCCGCACCAAGAACCTCAACATCTACGCGCCGCTGCCCGGAGCCCACCACGCCTACCGCGCCGGGGCGTCCGGACTCGCCCTTTCCGGCCTCATCGATGCCGCGGACCCGCGACCCGAGGCCATCGCTGCCATCGAAAAGGCCGCCGCCTGGACCGCCGCGGAGCTGCCGAATCTCCGCCGCGCCGATCCCACCACCACCTACAATGTCTGGGGCCACGCCTACGGACTGCGCGCCATTTCCCGGCTCCACCAGCGCGAATCCGACCCTGCGAAAAAGGCCGGGTGGGTTCGTCTCGCCCAGGAACAGGTGAATCTCGTCGACCGCTACGAAGACATCAACGGCGGTTGGGGCTACCTCGATGTTTTTGACGAGCTAACCACCCAGAAACCCTCCGGAATCCCCACTTCGTTCACCACCGCCACCGTGCTGCTCGCCATGGACGAGGCCCGCTCCACCATGGGCGTGAAGCTCAACGAGCAACTCGTCAAACACTCGATCGTCGGCCTCAACATGCAGCGCACGCCGGATTTTTCCTACGCCTATTCCTTCGCCCACCGGATGCGTCCCCGCGCCGACATCAACCGCCCGGCCGGTTCGCTCGCCCGGTCCCAAGCCTGCAACGCCGCGCTCCGGGTCTTCGGGGAAAAAGCGGTGACGGACGAAGTGCTCATCACCTGGGCCGACCGGTTTCTCGACCGCGAGGGATTTCTCAGCAACGTCCGCAAGCGCCCCGTGCCGCATGAAGGCGCATTCCGGATCGCCGGCTATTTCTACTACTACGGGATCTATTATTTCACCGAGTCCGTGCGGCTTCTTCCGAAGGAAAAACAGGCCGCCTACGCCGAACGCCTCGCTGCGATCCTGCTGGAGCGGCAGGAAAAAGACGGCTCGTGGTGGGACTATCCGCTCTACGACTACCACCAGCCCTACGGCACCGGCTACTCGCTGATGGCCTTGGCGTGGGCCCGGGAAGTGCTCGCCAACTGACCTTCATGCCGCTTTCCCGGGAAATGATCGAACGCCGCGCCATCAAGGCGGGCGTGAAAGCATCCAAAAAGCGCCATCACGTCGTGTCCGAGCAGGAGCTGCTCTCGCTGCGGGTGCAGACGCTGTCGATGGGGTTTCGAATCGCCTCTGTTGATTGGAGGAATACTTCTCATTGCCGCCTGTTGGTTCGGATGGCCGGCGGCTTCCGACGCTGCGAGAGTGGCCGAGGCCGTCGGCGGGGTGTTCGCGATCCTCTTCGGTGCGTTTGGCATCCGGCGCACGCTTTCCCGGGTGTTGGATTCCATCGACGGCTTGGATCTCGTCGGCACGGTGATCGAAGCCGTCGGCGAGGCGGTTTCAAATTTGGATTTCTAGGAAAATACCCGCAGGCAAACGCTGCGCATCATTGCACAGGGGATGCGGAGCGGCTTCGACATCGCGGGACGATCCTGTCTCACTTTCCCATGGCCGCTCCCAAATCACCGAACCTGGTTTCCGTAACCAGCATCAACGACGACGGCTCGCGCTATTTCCTGCATCCGGCCGATGTGAAGGGGCCATGGACCATCGCAAGACGGCTCGTCGGCTTGGTGCTGATCGCCGTTTACGTCCTGCTGCCATGGATCCCGATCAACGGAAACCCGGCGGTCTTCCTGGATGTGGAAAACCGCATGTTCCACCTCTTCGGGCTCACGCTGGTGCCGCAGGATTTGTGGGTGATGTTTTTCGCGATCAGCGGGTTGGGATTCGGATTGTTTTTCGTCACCTCGCTGCTCGGTCGGATCTGGTGCGGCTGGGCATGTCCCTACACGGTCTTTCTGGACCACGTTTACCGCCGGATCGAGCGCTGGATCGAGGGCGACTCGATGGCCCGCCGGGCGCTGGAAAAGGCACCTTGGACCAGCGGAAAAATCGCCAAGCGCGTGTCCAAGCATTTTCTCTTCGCCCTCATCGCCGCCTTGATCGCGCACGTTTTTCTTTCCTACTTCGTTTCGTTGCAGCGGCTCTACGGATTCATGCAGGAAGGGCCGCTCCAGCATGCCACCGCGTTCGGCGTGGTGATTTTCCTCACGCTCGTGCTGTGGTTCTGTTTCGGGTATTTCCGCGAGCAGTTCTGCATCATCATGTGTCCCTACGGCCGCCTGCAGAGCGCGCTCACGGACGATGACACCATCAACATCGGCTACGATGAGAAACGCGGCGAACCGCGAGGTGCCAAGGGCAAGGCGGAGGGCGACTGCATCGACTGCCGCCGCTGCATCCAGGTCTGTCCGACCGGCATCGACATCCGCAACGGCCTCCAGCTCGAATGCATCGGCTGCACCGCCTGCGTCGATGCCTGCGACGACATCATGACCAAGGTGGACCGGCCGAAGGGGCTGATCCGCTATGATTCCTTCAACGGCTTCGCGGGCATCAAGCGTCGTTTCCTACGCCCGCGGATCTATGCCTACTGCTTGCTCGCCCTGCTAGGACTGGGGGCTCTGACGCTCGTCGCCTCCAAAAAAGCGCGGCCGTTCACCGCCACCATTTCCCGCAACGGCGGCGCTGGATTCTTCAGCGACGAGAACTCGGTGAGGAATATCTACAAGGTCCGCGTCTTCAACAAGCGCAACCAGACGGCCACCATCACCATCAAGCTGGGAGATGAAACTCCGCCGGGCTATCAGCTTAGCGGTGCCGAGCAATCGTTCACCGTCGGCCCGCTCAGCGAAATGACGCGCACCTGCGTGGTCTACGCTCCGGTGGATGCCTATATCGGCACCTCCGATCTCACCATCGACGTCCATGCCGACCCCGGCGACGTCATGCTCAAGAAAACCGTCCGCTTCCTCGGCCCGAATCCGCAATCCGTTCACCGGGATCGCGACGGGGATCACGACAAAGACAAAGACAAAGACTAACCATCATGAAAACCATCTCAGAATTCGTCTTCCGCAATCCTTGGATTTACATCGTGCTCGCCTTCGTCCTGTTGCTCGCCGCATGGTCCACGTTGATTTCCATCGCCGTGAAACACACGCCGCAGCGGATCGAAGTGCAACGTTAGAACGATCATGACCACGGTCGCCGCAGCCCTTGTCGCCGGACTTGTTACCAGTTTCCACTGCGTCGGCATGTGCGGACCCATCGCGTGCGGGCTCGGCACCTTGGCGAAATCCGAGGGCGAGCGACTCACCGCGGCCTCGCTCTATCACAGCACCCGGCTCGTTTCGTATGGCATCATCGGCGCGATCTGCGGGGCGCTCGGCCAGCAGCCGCTCAAGTGGTTTTTCGACTCGCCCGTGGTGCTGCTGCCATGGGTGATGGTGGTGGTTTTGTTAGTCATGGCGTTCGGCCTCGACAAGAAGATCCCTCGCCCGGCGATCTTGAACCGCTTCACCGCGCGAGCCCGATTCAAGGCGTGCAAGCTCTCCGCTTATGGCGGTGCGTCAGCGATGGGGCTGCTCACGCCGTTTTTACCCTGCGGCCCGCTCTATCTGGTATTCGGAGCCGCGCTGCTCGCCGGGTCTGCGGCGAAGGGAGCGGAGTTCACGCTGGCATTCGGGCTGGGCACGGTGCCGTTGCTCTGGCTCGCACAACACCAGTTCCACCGCATCCGCGCGAAGATGACGCCGCTGGCGATGGGACGGGTGAGAAGGGGGCTGGCGCTGGTCACCGCAGTGGTGTTAGCCGTGCGGCTGCAAGGCACGATTCCACCGGCATTCTATGGCGCTGAGCCGAAGACGGAGGTGAAGGAATTGCCGTCGTGCTGTCATTAGCTCCGGCAACAATTCCATTGCTGATAACGCGAAGGTTGCCGCTAGGTCTCATTTGGCGAATACAAGAAGCGCCATAACAAGTGGGCAAAGAAAAAGGAGGCCGATTCGATGTGGGGTGCAAAAAATTCGATTCTGATCATGGCGTAGTGAACCGATCAATCCTGTTAATGCAGCGGTCAGGCCAATAATGGCAACAATCCCCGCAAATAGTATCGGCATAGCGATTGAGAATCCTTTGCCCCCTTCAAGTTCGCCATTGATGAGATAGGGTTTGACGATTCGGAGGACTTGGGTTGATCCGCTGATATAGCATGATGATGCTGAGAATGCGGAGGATCCAATCCATAGAAGGATTATTGATTTAGTGATTTGCACAGGTGGATGTCGTTGGTGCCAGGGAGTGTCTCCTCCTTTGCGAAAGACGCGGGTGGTAGCCATTCCACCTCTATCAACATCGAAAGAATACTCTTGCTGGGATTTTGGAGCAAGACCGGAACTGATGTGAATCAGCGGGCGGCAAGCGAGTCGGCTGGAAGGGAAGGCAATGCATGATCGCCCGCGGGTACGGCGGACGCGCGCCGGCTTCAGTTTCAGCTTTGTCGGGCCAGGTTCGCCGTTCTTTCGGGTGCCGTGAATCGTAAGAGCTTTTGGAGATTCCGGAGTTCCCGGCCGGTTTATAAATCCAGCTTGGTGAGCAATTCCTCGAGGGTGAGCTTGTGGTGAGCGGCCACGGGTTTCAATATCCCACCGAGTAGGGTGCCGGTTTTCAGCGGCCGTTGATTTGGAACCGTCACATGATGGGTTCCGCCCATGGTGGTCGTCAAACGGATGTGGGACCCAGCTTGGCGCATCGATTCGTAACCGAGAATCCGCAGTGCACGGATAAGGACGGAGGCGTCGATATCACGGGGGATTTTCATACCGCCAGCGCTTCATCGCGGACGAAATGTAAGCGGATGATCTTGGGCATCGGGCCGGTTTCGCCATCTCCAAAATGGCAGTGCACGGCGTCGCGCACCATCATGCGCAGTTCCTCGACGGTATCACCTTGAGTGGCGATGGCATGGCCAAGAGCGGTTGCAACGAAGCCGCCATCCACCTCATCCTCAAGCACCTCAAAAATGATTTCACTCATGAGGGGAAGATCGCATGGCGGCAGGGATTTGGGCAAGACGCAATATGGCGGGCCAGTCCTTGCTTTTCTGCGGCCGTCAATGAAAGGCGGATTTCTCCAGCCATGGGCTCCCATTGGGCGTCGGCGGATCGGAGTCCGCCGCTCCTTGGGGATGCCGGGACAGTTTTCTTGATCCTGCGCGCGGATGGCTGGATGGTCGGCGCGTGCTTGCTTCCTCACCAAAATCACCGCCTCCAGGCATCGCTTTGTTTGACTTGGACGGGACCTTGATCGCGTGGGACTGCCAGTTGTTGTTCCGGCATTTCGTGCTGCGGCGGGAGCCGTGGCGGGGGATTTTCCTGCCGGTGTTCCTGGTGTTCCTGCCGCTCGCCGGGCTGCTGGGCGCGGGCGGGATGAAGCGGGTTTTCCTGAGCTATCTGTGGCGGATGGATCCGGTGGTGCTGGCGGAATACTCGCGGGAATTCGCGGCTTCACTGATGCCGTCGATCTACCCGGAGCTGCGGGAGAAACTGGAAGCCCAGCGGGCGGCGGGGGATTTTCTCATCCTGGCCTCGGCGAGCCCGGAGTTCTACGTGGCGGAAATCGGGCGGGAACTGGGGTTTGACCTGACGCTGGGGACACCGGTCGAGCTGGGGGCGTTTTTCCCGGATTTGGAAAACCACAAGGGCGCGGCGAAGGTGGCGCGGCTGATGGAGGTGCTGCCGCCGGCGTGGTTCGAGCATGGAAAGCTACGGAATTGCCACGGCTACACCGACAGTTGCGCGGACCTGCCGATGCTTGAGTTGTGTGATTCTGTGACGTTGGTGAATCCATCGGAACGTCTCACCGGGATCGCAAAGCAGGCGGGTTGGGAAATCGTAAGGCCGGAGCGGCCTTGGGATTCGAAGTGGAGATTTGCGGTTCGGGTGATGGCGCTGCTGCTTGGCTGCGGTGAGGATCCGGGGAAATTGAAGAGGTAAGGCACCACGAATCTGACGAATCGAACGAAGCGTCGAAGAGGGTGATCAGGAGGGTTGAGGGGCTTGGGTCCAGAGGCTGGAGGTCAGGGCAAGAATAGGCCCTTCATTTTCCGACCCCTAGCCCCAGGCCTCTGAACACTCAACTCGATCCATGGTGGTCGGGAATCCAACCGGGGCGCTGAATTGGTTGTCAGCCACCCGTTTCCGCGATTATTCTCGCCCGCCGGTAATTTCAACGACCCATCCACTCATGCACCCGTTCCTTGCTCCCGATTTCCACATCCGCTGGTCCACCCTCGTCCCCGAAGCCGTGGAGCCGGACATCCGCCACGCGCTGGAGATCGCGAAGCAGAATATCGAGGCGATTTGTGCTCAGGATCCGGGTGCGGCGACTTATGAATCGACGTTTCTTGCGTTTGAAAAAGCCAGCGAAGAGCTCAACCGCGGCTGGGGCAGGCTCAACCATCTGGACTCGGTGAGCGACTCACCGGCGCAGCGCGAGGCGCTTGGGAAAATGCTGCCGGAGGTGACGGATTTCTACTCGTCACTCGCCCTGAACGAACGGCTGTGGGCAGTGATCAAGGCGGCGGGCGAGGGTCCGGAAATCGCCACGCTGACGCCGATCCAACGCCGTTTCGTCGATGAAACGCTGGCCGATTTCCGCAACTCCGGTGCGGACCTTCCTCCCGCTCAAAAGGAGCGCATCGCCGCCATCGAGGCGGAGCTTTCCAAGATCACCAAGGAGTATTCCGAGCACGTGCTCGACTCGACCAACGCCTGGGAACTCGTCATCTCCGACGAGGCCAAACTCGCTGGACTGCCCGAGTCCGCCAAGGCCGGAGCCGCTGCGAACGCCCGCTCGAAGGGGCTTGAAAACGCGTGGCGCTTCACCCTTCAGTTTCCCTCGATGTTCCCGATCATGCAGCACCTGCACGACGATGACATCCGCCACCAGGTGTGGGAGGCGTCATCCAAAGTCGGCGGCTACGGCGCGTTCGACAACACCGCGCTCGTCTGGCGCATCCTCGAGTTGCGCCACGAAAAGGCGGAAATCCTCGGTCACGAGCATTTCGCCGACCTCACCCTGCTCCGCCGCATGGCGAAATCCGGCGAGACGGCGCTCGGATTCATCGACAACCTCCACACCCGCATCCATCCGGCGTTTCTAGCGGAAT
Organism: uncultured Verrucomicrobiae bacterium; assembly: GCA_963841745.1. Classification (GTDB taxonomy): domain Bacteria; phylum Verrucomicrobiota; class Verrucomicrobiia; order Verrucomicrobiales; family Akkermansiaceae; genus Luteolibacter. Next base: position 84,086 of record CAWJDV010000004.1, read on the forward strand.
ATAAACAGCTCGGTCAATACAAGGCCGCCAAATCCGGCCAGCCGGTTGGCTTGCTGGAGCCGTGGGAAGTCGCTTACTGGTCGGAAAAACAACGCCAGGAAAACTACGATTTCGACGAGGAGGCGCTGCGTCCGTATTTCCCGGTGGACGGCGTGATGGCCGGCATGTTCGAAATCGCCTCGCGCCTCTTCGGCATCACCATCCGCGAGTTGGAAACCGTCTTCCTCGAGCCCGGAACCTCTTCATCCACCATCCCCGATCCCCAATCCCCGATCGAAACCTGGCATCCCGAAGTCAAATTCTACGAGATCCACGATTCAAAAACCGCCGCGCATCTCGGTTCGTTTTATGCCGACTGGCATCCGCGCGAGTCGAAACGCGGTGGCGCGTGGATGAACTCGCTGCACACCGGCGCGCTCGGCGAGGCGCACCTCGGGCTGATCATCGGGAACATGAGTCCGCCGGTGGATGGCAAGCCCGCGCTGCTCACCCATCGCGAGGTGGAGACGATTTTCCATGAATTCGGCCACCTGCTGCACGGCCTGCTCAGCGAGGTTTCCGTGAAATCCCTGGCAGGCACGAACGTGCCGTGGGACTTCGTCGAGCTGCCCTCGCAGATCATGGAGAATTTCTGTTGGGACCGCGAGTCGCTCGATCTCTTCGCCCGCCATTTCGAGACCGAGGAGCCGATTCCGGAGGATCTGTTTGTGAAAATGATCGCCGCGAAGAACTATCTGAGCGCCTCGGTCTTCATGCGCCAGCTCGCCTTCGCCAAGCTCGATCTGGAACTCCACATCCATCTATCCGACCACCTCGGCAAGGATCTGGATGCTGTGGACCGCGAGGTGCTCGCCGACTACCTCGCCCCGCTCGGGACGCCGTCGCCCTCGATGATGCGGCGCTTCAGCCACTTGTTCAGCAGCCCGACCGGTTACGCCGCCGGTTACTACTCCTACAAATGGGCGGAAGTGCTCGATGCCGACGCCTTCACCCGTTTCCAAACCGAGGGCGTGCTCAATGCCGAAACCGGTGCCGCCTTCCGCGAGCACATCCTCAGCAAGGGGAATTCCGTGCCGCCGGACGAGCTTTACCGCCGCTTCATGGGCCGCGATCCCGACCAGGAACCGCTGCTCGTCCGCGCCGGCCTCGCCGAGCCCGCACTGGCGTAAAGCCGGAGCGCGGAACTTCATTCCGCCCGATTGTTTGGAAAACCCAGTTCCCCGGCCTGAGCGGGTCTCCAAATGGTTCCTTGGCACCCCTATCCCCAAAGACTATGTTCCACCCATGACCGCGACCGAGAAAGAAGTGCTACGAGCCTATGCCGCCCGCTGGGAACGCGCCGCGCCACTGCTCCAGCAGGTCCGCGACGCCGACATCCGCGCGGCGGATACGGCGCAGGCGATGCAGATTTTTTCCGGTAGTGCGACTTGGGCGGTGACGAATCGTCCCGCGTCGTCCACCTCAGGGCTGGTGGAACAGCAGCACTGGTTCATGAAACTCCGGGCGGGCAAATGAACGAAACCTGCTGGCGGAGGTGCGGTCGGGAGAGGCGTGTTCCTGAAGCCGGAGCGCTGAACTTCATTCCGCCTGCCCATGTGAGGAGAAAGAACCAGGTAGCGCCCCCTCGACGAGAGGGCAGTCAATGAGATGAGAAACAGGCGACCCAGGGAATTCCGTTCCGCTTTCTCCTAGGCTGCTCTTTCACGGACCATTTGCTGCTGCCCCGGCGGTGCAGCGCTACGGCCAGGAGCACGACGTCGTCGTCATCAATTTCCTCAACCAGCGCAACGAAGCCGACCTCCGCGTCCACGAACTCCTCGAAACCAAGTTCCACCTATTCTCCACGCTCTTCGACACCTCCGACGACATCCTCGGCCTGGTCGATGGCACCATCGATTTCGAGCGCCGCGTGCTTGAGATCTATCAACAGTGCCGCTCCTCCGAGGAAATCAAAGCCGCCTTCGAACAGCTCCGGGAAGAACTCGACCAGCAAATCCAGTCCCGCATGAGCGAGACCCGGCAGATGTTGCTCGATCACTTCGACGAAGACGTCCACGAGCGCCTCAAGGTTCGGCTCGAAGGCGCGCGGCTGCAGCTCGACCGCATCGGCCGGCTGTTCTGGGCGCTCAGCCGTTTCGAACTGCAAGATTCCGCCGCTTTCGATGACGACGCGCTCGCCTTCGAGCTCCGCGAGTCGCCGATCACCGCCGCGCGCCCGGGGCATTACCGGCTCATCCAAAAAGGCCGCGCCAACATCCCCGGCGAGTTTCTCTATCGGCTGAATCACCCGCTCGGCGAGCACGCCCTCACACAGGGAAAAGGCCGCCCGTGCCCGCTGGCGGAGCTCGTCTTCGACATCACCCGCCACCCCGCCAAGATCAGCGTCGTCGAGCAGCTCAAGGGGAAATCCGGCTGGCTTACTCTCCAGCACCTCCGCATCGACTCGTTAGAACGCGAGGAATACCTGCTCTTCTCCGCCTTCGACGACGCGGGCAACGATCTCAATCAGGAAACCTGCGAGAAACTCTTCAGCGTAGCTGGGACTTCCAGTCCCAGCCCTTCTTTTCCCGAGTCTCCACAACGCCTCGGCCAAGAGGCGAAACGCCACGTCGCCGCCACGCTCAACCGTTCCCTCGAAACCAACCACCGCCATTTCCAACAAGCCCGCGACCAGCTCGACCAATGGGCCGAGGACATGGAACTCGCCTCACAGAAACAGCTCGAAGATCTGAAACGCCAGATCCGCGATCTCCAGCGACGTTCCCGGCAAGCCCCCACGCTCCAGGAGGAAAAGGCGATGCAGGACCAGATTCTCAAACTCGAACAAGCCAAGCGCCGCCAGCGCCAGCGCATCTTCGAGATCGAAGATGAGATCGAGGAAAAGCGCAAAACCCTCGTCGCCGCGCTGGAGTCCCGCCTCCAGCAGAAAACCCAAATCACGCCGCTTTTCACCATCCGGTGGAAAGTCGCCTACTACCGCCTTGAAGAGTTGCTCGAATCGCTACTGCCAACCGGAGGATATTTGGGTCCTATCATTTGGGATAAGCGAAACCCCAAGGGAGACGCCTACGGATTATCTACGCAGCATGAATACATTGCTTGGGGAGCCGCAGATCCAGAATGGATTTTTGAAAATAAGAAAAATCTCCAGCGAAACAAAAAAAACGCCGGTAAAATTCTTCATAAAGCGGCGGCGCTTATAAAGCGAGATGGCGGAATCACTCCCCAAGCTCGAAAAGAATTGCGGCAATGGATCGCATCTAATGATTTTAGTGGAGGAGAGTCAGCCTACTGCCATATTGATGATGATGGTGAAGTATACCGGCCTGTTTCAATGGCATGGCCAAACAAAAAGCGGGCCCCAGACGAGTATTTCGAGCCACTAGTGCACCCGATTACAAAAATGCCCTGTCCGGTTCCCGAATCGGCGAATTCCTTGAGGTGCTGGAGGCTGAGTCCTTCTTTGGGAGTGAGCAGGATGATCTTGTTCAGCTCATGCCGGCGACCCGCCTGTTGGAGGTGGTGGAGGTATTGCAGGATGTTGACGTGCATCTGCAAGGTCTTGCCACTGCCGGTCGCCTGAGCCCTTGTCCATTTCGTGTTGGAATTTCGATAAGATAGCTCGCAACCCCAACCGGCTTTGGGTTGGTGAATTCAATCTTCATGGACATGAACAAGTCATCATCGCTTCCGCCAAAATACAGAAGAGACGGGACATTCTCGGTCATATTTTCCTTAAGGAGGTACTTTCGATTAGGCTGCGTAGTTTCGTCTGGTCCGAACAAAATGAGTCCTTTATGAAGGAGATCTCGCATCGTATCAGGAGGATTGCGCCAGCCCCGCTCGGGAATCGATGCCGAGCTGTTCGACAAGGACGGCACCAGCATGCGCTCCATGTTTTCCGGCCAGACCGTGGAGATCATCGATGTGAACAAACTCGCCGATGAATCGAAGGAAAAGACCGTGGCCGTGGATTGTTTCGAGGGAAACAATCTTGTGTTAGTGGACGAAGGCCATCGAGGGTCATCCGGCGAGGAATGGATGAAACGTCGCGAGAAACTTTGCCGCGATGGATTCAGTTTCGAGTATTCCGCCACCTTCGGGCAGTCCGTGAAAGCGGCCAACGACCGCAAGATGGAGCAGAACTATGCCCGCTGGATCCTCTTCGATTACAGCTACCGCTTTTTCCACAAGGACGGCTACGGCAAGCACTACCGCATCCTCAATCTCAAGGACCAGAAGTCCGACGAACAGCGGAAGCTCTACCTCACCGCCGCCCTGCTTTCGTTCTATCAGCAGCTCCGCATCTGGTTGGATCACTCGGCGGAATTCGCCGTGTTCAACGTAGAGCGCCCGCTCTGGGTGTTCTTCGGCTCCAAGGTCAACGTCGTGCGCACCGAGAGCAAACATCAGGTTTCCGACGTGGTGGATGTCCTGCTGTTCTTCGCCGAGTTTTCGCGCAGGCGCAGCGAGTCCATCCATCACCTGGACATGCTGCTTGATGGCACGGACGGACTCATCGACAAAAAGAACCGCGTCCTTTTCGCCGATTCATTCCCGTATTTGAAGAAGCTGAAACTAAGCGGCGAGCAGGTTTTCGACGACATCCTCAAGTCCTTCTTCAACTCATCCACCGGCGGCATCCTGCACGTCCGGGATTTGAAAGGAGCGCAAGGTGAATTGAGCCTGTCACTCGGGGCCTCGGAACCCTTCGGTGTCATCAACGTCGGCGATGAAAAGAAGCTGCATGAGCTCTGCGGCGAGCACCCGAACCACCTCGCCACGTCCGACCAGGAATTCGGCGGCTCGCTTTTCCGGAATCTATCAAAAACGGATTCAAAGATCCATCTGCTGATCGGTTCCAAGAAATTCACCGAGGGTTGGAGCAGTTGGCGAGTCTCCGCCATCGGTCTGATGTACATGGGCCAGGGCGAAGGCTCCGAGATCATCCAACTCTTCGGCCGCGGCGTCCGCCTCAAAGGTTGGAACACCACGCTGAAACGCAGCGGAGCACTCAAAACGCTGAACCTGCCCATCATGCAAGGTGCGACGGAGGCCCAAAGCCGGTTCCTGCCCTTGTGCGAAACGCTCGACGTCTTCGGCGTCCGCGCGGATTACATGGAGCAGTTCCGCGCTTACCTCGAACTGGAAGGCGTCAACACCGATCCCGATTGGGAAACCGTCGAAGTCCCGGCGATGCCGACGCTCACGGATCTCCCGTTGAAAAAACTCAAGGTCATCCGCGTGCCCGACGACATCGATTTCAAACGCGATGCTCCAAGGCCGGTCCTCGATCTGGAGAAAAACCACTTCCGGCGCTCGCCCGTGAAGGTGGACTGGTATCCGCGCATCGAAGCGATGAAGGCAACCGGGCAAACCAACGTCGCCCTGATGGGCAGCCGGACCGAAAAGAAACTGGAAAAGCATCACCTCGCCTTTCTCGACCAAGAGTCGCTGCATCTTCGGCTTCAACAGCTCAAGAACGAGCGAGGCTACTACAACCTCAGCGTGTCGCGCACCGCGGTGGAAAGTCTGCTTTCCGATCCTCATTGGTATTGCCTCTACATCCCGCCCGAAGAACTCAGCACCTCCCGTTTCGACAAGGTCCGCGTCTGGCAGCAAATCGCCGAAGCCCTGCTCTGCGGCTACTGCGAGCGACTCTACAAATTCCGCAAGCAGGCGTGGGAAAGCGAACACGCCAAAGTCTATGATTTGACCTCGGACGATCCGAACTTCGTCAAAGAATACATTTTCCAGATCGACCGCAGTGAAACCGAACTGATCCAACAAATCGAAGATCTATCCGCCACCGTGAAGAGCGGAAAGCTTTTCAGCTACCGCGGCGTCCAGGGTCTCCAGTGGGACCCACACCTCTATGCTCCGGTCATCACCATCAATGGCAATGCCATGGTCGAAGTCTCCCCGATCCAGCTCAACCAAGGCGAGTGGGACTTCATCAACGACCTCAAGAAGTTCCATCAAACCAGTCCCGGCTTTTTCGAGGGCAAAGAACTCTATGTCCTCCGGAATCGCAGTAAAAAAGGCATCGGTTTCTTCGAAGCCGGGAATTTCTATCCTGACTTCATCGTCTGGCTTCTCGTCGGCGACACCCAGTATCTCAGCTTCGTCGATCCCAAAGGCCTGCTTCATACGCAAGGCTTCAATGATCCGAAGATCGAGTTTGCCCAGACCATTAAAGATCTCGAAACCCGACTCAAGCCGGAGAATCCGAATCTGATACTCAACTCCTTCATTATTTCCGGCACCTCGTTCCGGCAAATCAGTTGGTGGGACAAGCTCAAGACCGAGGCCGACTTCGCCGCCGCCCATGTGCTGCTTCAGAAGGATGAGCCGGAAACCTACATCGGGAAATTGTTCGAGCTCATGCTGGCCGACGCTGGGACGCAAAAGACCCAATCCCAATAGAATCTTCCATGCCCCTGCACCCCGCCGCCCAGCAGATGATCCGGAAAGTTGAAGCGCTTTCCGGCAGGCCCGTGCATGTGGCGGAGGATCCGGATTTGAAAGTGATGGCGTCGATCACCACCGCGCGGGGAAACGCTCCGGCGCACTTCCTGCGGTACCGGCCGGGGACGCGTGCGGTGGACTATCTGGTGGCCTATCAGCTTGGGTTTCTGGTGCGCTTGTTCTCATGCCCGGCCGCGGATCGCCGGGATGTGGTGTCGAGCGCCGCCGAGCAGACATTCCGGATGCGCGGCGGTGGCCTCCGGCCGGATGCGATGTCTTTCTGTCTCGGGGCCATGGAGCGCTTCGAGGGCATGCCGCGCGCGGAAGTGCAGAAGATTACCTTTGAAATCGCCATGCTCGGCAGTCGCAGGCTGGATGTGAACGACCCGGCGGAGCAGTACTCGCTGCGTTCGATTCCGGGGAAATTTTCCGGGCTGCACCTGCTGTGCATCGAGTATGTCGGCTTTCAGATTATCGATCCCAAGGTGGACATCGGGTTCGATCTGGCAGCGGAGTATGCGGCGGCGCGTGGGTTGTTCGGAAAATAAGAAGCCGCGACATTCTTGTCGCGGATGACAATGGGGGGAGAAAGGAGAAGCGCTGCCGGCGCTTTTCTTGCGCGGTCCATTGGCTGGCGGACAGGAATGTCCACCCTCCTTATGACGATGTCTCAGCCTCGGCCTGCTACTTGCTCTCGAAGTGAGTCTTGCACCCGGGCGAAGCACAAGATAGAAAATCGGGGGAACTCAACCTACCACTTCGAGAAGCATGAAACTCGCGGAAATCACTGAAAAAGTCGCCGGCGTGCTGGATGGCGACGGGGAATTGGAAATCACTGGCATTTCCGGCCTGGCGGAAGCCGGTGAGGGAGATCTCAGTTTTCTCGCCAATCCGAAATACGGTGCCTTGCTGGCGAGCAGTCGGGCAGCGGCGGTGATCGTCGGCGAGGACTGGGACGGAGAAAGCCAGAGCGCGTTGGTTCGTGTGAAATCGCCCGACAAGGCGATGGCGCTGGCAGCCGCCCTGCTTGGGCCGCCCTGTGATCCGGTGGTGGAGCCGGGAATCCATCGCAGCGCGGTAGTCTCGGAATGCGCGCAGGTCGATCCGACAGCGAGGATCGGGCCGTTGTGCGTGGTGGAGCCCGGCGCGGTGATCGGGGCCCGGACCGTTCTGGTGGCCGGATGTTACGTCGGCCGGGATGCGGTGATCGGCGCGGATACGATCCTGCGGGCGAATGCCGTGGTCCGCGAACGGGTGACGGTGGGCGACCGGGTGATCCTGCACGAAGGATCGGTGGTCGGTGGCGATGGATTTGGAAATTATCTGGAAAACGGCGCGTGGCGGAAGATTCCTCACATCGGCACGGTGGAAATCGGCGACGATTCGGAAATCGGAGCGAACTCGACGGTGGACCGCGCGCGATTCGGCAAGACGGTGGTCGGCCGGGGAGTGAAAATCGACAACCTCGTCATGCTCGGCCACAACGTGAAGGTGGGCGATCACTCGGCGATGGCGGCCCAGGTCGGGATTTCCGGCAGCACGACGATTGGCAAATACGTCATGCTCGGCGGGCAGGCCGGATTGGCCGGGCATCTCGAGGTGGGAGACGGAGCGATTGTGGGAGCGCAGGCCGGGGTTTCGAAGAGCGTGCCGTCGAAAATGTTTGTCACCGGCTACCCGGCGATGCCTCACCGCAAAGCGGCGGAGGGTCACGCGAATCTCATGCGGCTCGGTGGCTGGAAGGAGCGGGTGAAAGAGCTGGAAGCCCGGCTTGCCGCGATGGAGGCCCATTTGTCCGATGGAACATCGCAGGAAGAACACAGGTGAGGGGAATTTCCCTTTCCCGTCAGTCCATGTCGGAGATCGCGGTGCGGATGGCGGCCTGCACTTTGGGATCGCCGTAAAACGGACCCGCGCCCGGGCCGCCGGTGGTGTGGGTTTCGAGCAGGACGAGCTCGCCGTTTTGGAGGAGAAATGACGGGTTTCCACTGTCGCCGACGATGAGGTTTCTGCCGTAGTAGGGATTGAGGCCGGGGATGTATTCGAAGCGGATGGAGCCGCCGTTGACCGCCGCGATGCGGTGCACCGAGAGCGTGTTGGTTTGGTCGGTGACGATCACCGGGCGGCCGATCGTGGCTTCGCTGGCTTTGGCGAGGCGGTAGGATTTCACGTCGGGCGGCAGCGGCAGGTTCAGCTTGGCCACGGCGATGTCGCCCACGCCGCCGAGCGGACGGACTTTGGCGATGAAGCGCTCGTAGGGCTTGCCGTTTTTATCGTGAAACATCACCGGCACGTCCGCCGGCCGGGGGAAATGCGCGGCCATCACCACGTGGCTGGGAGAAATCAGCGTGGCGGTGCGCGGGTCGTTCCAAGAGACGCCGGTGAGGTCGAGCCGCCCGGCCCAGTTGTTTTTCCACTTCGACTCCGCCCTTGGCTGATAGTAGGTGAAGAGAGTTCCTCGTTCCGCTTGTTTCGGGAGAAACCCGAGCCCGCCTTGCCCGGAACTGACGCCGGTGGTCGTGATGCTGGGGCCGCCCGACGGGCCACAGGCGCAGAGAAGGAGCGAGAGGGACAGGGCGATTGCTGATTTCATGAATGTTGCGATGCCTGTCAGATAACAGTGTGGTGGCGATGCGGCAAGCAAGCTTCAGCAGACCCTTGCGTTGCAGGCTGGAGGCTGTCTAGGCTTGGCGCATGCCCGTCGAGACCCGCACGCAATTTTTCAAAACCGGAAGCCCCGCCGAACCGGTGCGGCTGCGCGACGGCGGCCAGCTTCCGGGAGTCACGCTGGCCTACGAAACCTGGGGCGAACTCGATGCCGACCGATCGAACGCGATTTTCCTCTTCCACGCCCTCTCAGGCTCCCATCACGCGGCCGGATTCAATCCGAAAATCAAGGGCGTCGGCGAGCTGTGGCAGCCGGAAATGCACGATGGTTGGTGGGAATCGATGATCGGCCCGGGCAAGGCCCTCGACACCGACAAATATTTCATCATCTGCGCCAATTATCTCGGCGGTTGCTACGGCAGCACCGGGCCGGCTTCGACGAATCCACAAACAGGAAAACCCTGGGGCGCGGCGTTCCCCGCCGTGTCCGCCGCGGATCAGGTGGAGGTTTTTTCCCGGTTGCTCGACCATTTCGAGATCGATGCCCTCCACGCGGTGGTCGGCCCGTCGGTCGGCGGTTTGATCGCGCTGACCTTCGCCACGCGTTTCGCCGAGCGCGTCCGGAATGTCATCGTCATCGCCTCGGGTTTCAAAACCACGGTGCTCAACCGGCTGATCCTGTTCGAGCAGATCCTCGCGATCGAAAACGACCCGCATTTCAACGGCGGCCACTACTACGATGGAGAAGCTCCGCTTTACGGCCTGGTGCTCGCGCGGATGATCTCCCACAAGACCTTCGTCCACCTCGACTCCATCGAGCGACGCGCGCGGCAGGACGTGGTCCAGCCGGACGACGTGCTCGCCTGGTACCGGGTGCGCGACCAATTCCAGAGCTACATGCTGCATCAGGGGAAAAAATTCGTGAAACGCTTCGATGCGAACACCTACCTGAGGATCATCGACTTGTGGTCCCGCTACGACGCCACCCAGGAGGGTGACGCCGAGGCTCCAGGCGATCTCTTCGAGCGTGCGCGGCTGGCCGGGCAGAAGTGGCTGGTGTTCTCGATCGACTCGGATTTCTGCTTCTATCCCGAGGAGCAGGCGGAGCTGGTGAAGCACCTGGAGGAGGCCAAGGTCGATGTCATGCACATCACCGCGCACTCCGACAAGGGGCACGATTCCTTCCTGCTGGAGCCCAACCTCTACACGCCGCACATTTCGTGGGTGCTCGGGCAATAGGCGGATTTCGCCTGTAAAATGCAGATTGCCAAGGGGGGGAATGCAGGGTAGCTTCCCGCCCCGCAAGGCACCCGTCGAGGGGTCTTGTGAGCATCATCACTCTAACTTACCGCCGTGGGATTTTTGGATGCCATCAAACGCTGGCGCTTGGCCAGTCAGGGACTCTCCTCGGGGAAAAAGCGCAGGGTTCATAGTGAAAATCCTGTCGTTCAGGCATTGGAGGACAGTCTTTGGGTGAAAATCGCGCTCTACGCCACCTTCGCGGTCGGCAGTGCGGTGCTCGTGCTCAAGTCTTCCGATGGCACCGCCTTCGCGAACGAGCCCCTCAAAGGCGCGCTCTACGGCTTCATCATCGCCGTCACCGCCATCGTCATGTTCCAGGTGAGCCTGCAAGCCTCCTGCCGCCGGAACAGCCGGGTGGTGCTCGTGCTCGGCGGGCTGATGGGGCACTTGCTCACGGTTCGCGTGATGATGGGTCTGGTGGATTCCGGGGCGATTCCCGAGGTGTTCCGGTTTTTCGTGGTTCCCTTCGCCCTCGCCCCGATGCTCCACGGGGTTCTGCTGGGCCGCGGAGTAGCTTCGTTTTCAGCGGTTTACGTCACCTTGATCGGCTGCCTGCTTGTCCCGCAGCCCGACGTGCTCGGCTACATGATCCTCAGTCTGGTGAGTGGCATGACCAGCGTCCTGCTCGCCTACCAAGTGCGGAAGCGCATCAAGCTCCTGCAGGCCGGGATCTACGTCGGGGCCGTCACGCTGGTCACCGGACTGGCACTTGGTCGCCTCGACATCGCCGCCTGCTTCGGGCCGGATGCCATGGATCATTTGCAGGTCCTCGGCACTGGCAGCTCCGCCGCTTTTGGGACTGCGGTCGTCACGGCGCTGTTGATCAGCGGACTTCTGCCGCTTTTCGAGGGCGTATTTCATCTCACCACCGACATCAGCTGGCTGGAACTCAGCGACTTGAACCACAAGCTGCTGCGCCGCATGCAGCTGGAGGCTCCCGGGACCTTCCACCACAGCCTCGTCGTCGCCGCTCTTTCCGAAGCCGCCGCCGAGAAAATCGGTGCCAACGCCCCGATGTGCCGCGTGTGCTCGTATTTCCACGACGTGGGAAAACTCAAAAAACCCGGCTATTTCATCGAAAACCAACACGACGGCGCGGAAAACCCCCACGACACGCTCACCCCCACGATGAGCTCGCTCATCATCACCGCCCACGTCAAAGACGGCGTCGACCTCGCGGTGAAGCACAAGCTCAACCCCCGCATCATCGACGTCATCCAGGAGCATCACGGCGATTCCCTCGTGGCCTTCTTCTACCGGCGCGCGCAGGAGCAGAAGAAGACCGAGATGGAAAAGGTCGACCGGCGGATCGAGAACCCCGAGGACCTGCCGACCGTCGAAGAGAAAAATTTCCGCTATCCCGGACCGCGTCCGAGCACACGGGAAAGCGGCATCATCTCCCTCGCCGACACCATCGAAAGCGCCTCGCGATCCCTCAAAAAACCCACCCCGGCGAAAATCCGCGCCATGGTCGACGACCTTGTCGCCGCCAAGATCAACGACGGCCAGCTCGACGATTGCCCGCTGACCCTGCGCGAACTCGCCATCGTGAAGGACACCTTCTCCACCACCCTCCGCAGCATGCTCCACAGCCGGATCGACTATCCGAAGGACGACGAGCGCTCGGCCACGGCGACCAAGCGCGTCGTCAACGACGCCACCCAGGGCGGCCGTGTCATCCCGATGCCGAAACGCGCCTGATCTCCCCCTCGGAAGAAAACCCCCTTCATGTCGCTCGAAGTCATCATCGGAAACAACCAGGAAGCTACCGAAATCCCGGAAAACTGGCTCACCGCGCTCGAAAGCGTGGCCCACGAAGCCGCCCGGCTCGCCTTGGAAAACGCCGCTGAGGAAGATTGCCCGCTGTCCCACCTCGCCACTCTCGAAGTCGCCATCGTCGACGATGCCACGAGCGACCAGGTCCACCGCGATTTCATGGACATCGAGGGCCCCACCGACGTCATCACCTTCCATCACGGCGAGATCGTCATCGGCGCTGAAGTGGCCGAGCGCCAAGCCGCCGAATACGACGAGCCGCTCGCCCGCGAAATCCTGCGCTACATGGTTCACGGCCTCCTCCACCTCGCCGGCCACGAAGACGAGGATCCCGCCGAGCGCGCCACCATGGAAGCCGCCCAGGAAACCATCGTCGCCGCCTTGTGGACCCCGGAATTCCGCGAGCGCCTCATCTGCTAGGCGTGATACAGGCATTCCTGCCTGTTCTTCCTTTATCTAACAATGTCCCGCATCCATCACTCATTCTGCCGCTGGTGTTACGCCGGCATTCCTCTCGAAGACCTCTGCCTCGCCGCCAAAGACATCGGCGTTTCCTCCATCGAACTCGTCATGCCCGACGATCTTCCGCTGCTGAAAAGCCACGGCCTCACCTGCGCGATGATCAGTTTCCCGACCGGAAAAACTCCCGACGGCACCGAAGTCGGCCGCATCGAGAAATCCTTCAACCGCCTCGAGCACCACGACACACTCGTGGAAATCTACCAGCCCCACATGCGAGCCGCAGCAGCCGGCGGGGCCAAACAAGTCATCTGTTTTCCCGGCAACCGCGAGGGCCTGTCTGACGAAGAAGGCCTGCAAAACTGCGCCACCGGCCTCCGCCGTCTGCTCCCTCTTGCCGAAGAACTCGAACTGATCCTCTGCATGGAACTGCTCAACAGCAAGATCGACCACCCCGACTATCAGTGCGACAGCAGCGCCTGGGGCGTCGCGCTTTGCAAGGAGCTCGACAGCGAAAACTTCGGCCTGCTTTACGACATCTATCACATGCAGATCATGGAGGGCGACATCATCCGCACCATCCGCGAGAACCACCGTTATTTCACCCACTACCACACCGGCGGCTGCCCCGGGCGGAACGAAATCGACGACACCCAGGAACTCAACTACCCCGCCATCATGCGAGCCATTGCAGATACCGGCTACACGGGGTTTGTCGGGCAGGAGTTCGTTCCGCTAGGCGAGGATCCGCTCGCCAGCCTCCGGCGCGGAGTGGTAATTTGCAGCGTCTAACTCGGAGGGTGGGATTCATCCCGCCATATGTTGGCTTTGACCGTCACTTCGAGGCCACGGGTTACCGCGTCTGGCCCGGTCAGATGGAGTGACGGCATCATGGCATCGCGCGCCATTTTCCTTTGTGGCCAACGCCCGATGGCGCACTGTCTCCGCGATGAAACCGGCAGACGGACATTTGGAATATCTGGAAAACCTCCCGCCGGTCGGGCCACCGGAATTTTGGCTCAACCGGCGGGGAGACCGGATTGCTTGGAATGAATACGGCGATCCCGGCGGAGGCGTGATGATGTTCTATCACGGCTGGCCGAGTTCGCGGTTGCAGGCGCGGGCCGTGCACCATCTCGCCCGCGAGCGGGGGATCCGGGTGATCGCCCTCGACCGGCCGGGGATGGGGCAATCGACGCTGGTTCGGGGTAGGAGATTGGAGGATTGGGGTCCTTTGATCGAGGAATTCGCAGACGCGCATGGCATCGGGCACTTCGCGCAGCTCGGTGTTTCCGGCGGCGGGCCCTACGTGCTGCCCTGCGTCGAGCGGATGCCGGACCGGGTGGTAGGTTCCGCAGTGCTCTGTGGTGCGGTGCCGCTAGGGCCGCTGGATGAGAGGCAAGGGTTGCATCCGGTCTATCGGGCGATGATTGCCATGAAATGGATGCCATCCCCGTGTTTCAGCCCGGCTTTCAAAGTCGGCGGTTGGTTGGCGCACGGGAATCTGAACCGTCCGCCACTGGCATGGCTGCTGGCCAGCCTGCCTGCTGAAGATCGTGAAGTGCTGCGGAGCAACCCGCGCGGGGTGCCGGTTTTCGTGGCGAGTTTCGAAGAAGGTGTCCGGCAGGGCGGAAGCGGCGTGATGGCGGATGCGGATATCTATCTGAATGAGTGGAAACTGGACTTGTCATCGATCCGGCAGCCGGTCTGTTACTGGCACGGCGGACAGGACCGCAACATTCCGGCGGGACTCGTGAGGAAACTGGTGGCGAGGATCCCGGGTTCACGGCTTCAGTTGGATGAGTCGGAGGGTCATTTCTCACTGGCTCTCCACCGCGCTCCCGACGCCATGGATTATCTCGCCGGTTGTCTGTGAAATTGGCGGGCAGGATGAAGAGTCGTCATGGATGGTGTGGACTGCTCCGACATGTCGGGCAGTGGGAAAGCGGGGACATGTCCCCGCAGTCCGATAGAAGGGAGAAAATCCATTAGAGCCTCAGGGCGCGGCGGGTGCGTTCGTCGAGCCAGCCTGTGGGGCGCAGCCGGTAGTCCCGTTGGAACCGGGTTAGAGCAGACCTCGATCCGTAGCCGAATGAGCCGTCGATGGAGCCGCGATAGTATCCAAGCTCCCTCAAACGAAGTTGGGCCCGCGCTTCGGTGCTCATCGGGCGGCGATAACCACGATCCCGATCATCATATCCGCCCCGATTGTCATGACGGCCGCGATCATCGTCATCATCGTCATCGTCGCGACGGTCGTGATCGTAGCTTCGTTCATTCCGTGGTTCATGGCGGGAGCCGAAGAGGAATTCAAGAGGGCCTGCATCGGCGATTCCTGCCGAGCCGATGAGAAGTGCGCTCAATGCAATGATTGGGATGTTTTTCATGTCAGGGGTGAAACGACTCGCCTGACGGTTCTATTCATGAGGATTTGATCCGCATCCTGCGCGGTTGGGGAATCGAATACCACGACAAGATGCTCAGATTAACCTGCTAGATCAATTCGGTGGCGATCTCGGTCCATTCGTCCGCCGTGGACACGGTCGGCGCAGGGATGGGTTTCCCGGCGCGGGCATACCAGTAAGCGGCATTGGATGCGTCGCCCTCCTCGCGGTGCAGATAGGCGTGGATCCAGGAACCTGCGTCGCCAGGGATGTTCTGGCAAAGATCGTGCGCGGCATCCCATTGGCCCGCTTTTGCGAACCAGAGTGCCCGGGCTGCGGCGGAAATCCCGGCGGGTGGGGAGCTGTCGGATGCTGCGGAACGGGCGAGGTCCAAGGCGGTCATGGTGGTAGTCTTGATGCTTCACACGTCCGGCATGGTGCGCAAGGTCAGGATAACCAACTCGGGCGGGCAGGCGAAGCGGACGCGCGGACCGGTGGTGCCGACGCCGCGGGTGACGAAGAGATTTGAGTTTCCGCGGGAGAAGCCGCCGTAGACGTAGTTCTTGCCTTGCGTGACAGTCTTCGGGACGTAGCCGATGAAAGGCACCCTGCATTGGCCGCCGTGGGTGTGGCCGGAGAGTTGCAGCAAGATGTCGCGGCGGGCCCGCAGGGTGTCGAAATAATCGGGCTCATGGACCAGCGCGAGGATGGGTGTCTCGGCGGCTATTCCTCGCAGGGTTCGTTCCGGATCCGGGCGGCCGCGCCAGACGAAATCCGTGCCGGCCACCGCCAGCGATTCTCCGCGGATGGACAGGAGGCTGTTCTGGTTGATGAGGAACGAGATGCCGGCGTTTTCAAACTGCCGTCTAATCGCTGCGGGGCTGGCGTTCCATCCGTCGTGATTTCCCATCACGGCGAAGATGCCGTGCTCGGCGCTGAGGGGTTCCAACTGCCGCAGCATGGGAGCGACCACGGAGGGATCCGAGCTGATGAAATCTCCGGTCAGGGCGATGAGATCAGGCTTCTCGCGGCGCACTTCCGCGACGACTTTTTCCAACAGCTCCGCGTCCTGGTCCGGGCGGAAATGGAAGTCGGATAGAAGTCCGACGCGCAGGCCGTCGAGGCCGGGCGGGAGTTTCCGGCAGGTGAGGTCCTGGCGGGTGACGGATAGGGTTTCGGGTTCGATCCAGGCGGCGTTCACGAACGAGCCCGCCGCTCCGGCGGTGACCAGGCGCAGGGCGTTCCTGCGGGTGATCAGGCGGGGTCTCGGCGTCGCTTCGGTATCCATGCGGCTATCTGTGGACGCCCTGTGTGAAATGCCGATGAACGCACCGTGAAAATTTGAATCAGCGTCCTTCCTGGATCCGCTCGGCGAGCATCGGCGGGAGGCCTGCTGCGATGATCTTCGCCTGCGCCTTGGCAATGTCATACTCGACGCGGCGGAAGACGATCAGGTTGTGATCGAGATCGTAAATCGCATAACAGGCCCGCCAGTCGCCGTCGCGCGGCTGGCCGACGGAGCCGACGTTGATGAAGTATTTCGCGCCGTTTTCGATGGCTACGGACTCGGCGGCCACTTCGACGACCTTGTCGGTCTTCACATAGACGCGCGGGACGTGGGTGTGGCCGTGGAAGCAGATCTGGGTGAACTGATAGGAAAAATTCGACATCGCGTCGAAGCGGTTGGTCACGTAGTTCCAGTTCGCCGGTTGGTCGAGTGTGCTGTGAACCACGGTGAATTCCGAGACCTGGCGGACCATGCGGAGGCGGGACAGCCATTTGCGCTGCTCTTCGGAAAGCTGGCGGCGGGTCCATTCCAAGGCGGTCGCGGCGACCGGATTCATGGTTTCCAGCGAGTGGCTGCCGGAGGCGTCTTCGTCGTGGTTGCCCTTGACGGTCGGGCAGTTCATGGCCCGGACGATTTCCAGACAGGCAGCGGGATCCGCATTGTAGCCGACGATGTCGCCCATGCAGACGTAGTCGGTCGCGCCTTGTTTCGAAGCATCGGCGAGGACCGCCTCGAGGGCTTCGAGGTTGGCGTGAATGTCACCGAAAAGAGCGATCCGCATGGGGTATTCTGGAAAAGAGAAGTTGAGTCTGGCGCGTGGGGTGGCACTGTCGAGGCGAAACCCATTCGCCTATTTTTGGAACCAGTCGTCAGGGGTGACGGGGCCGGGCATGGGCTGGCTGAAGATGCTTTTTTCCACGGGGATGTTCAGCTTTTTCTCAAGGGCCTCGAGCGCTCCGGCCACGCCGTAAACGGGAAACCGCTCGCGAACCCGGTGCCAATGTCCAGTAAGCGCCTCGTAGGCTTTTTCCGGGGTCTCGAACAGCTCGATGGCGCGTGCGGTGGTGTCCAGGTCCGGATTCTCATGGGCCTCGAGCACCAGGAGGAGGATCAGCAGCGTGGGCGTGCGGTTTTGGTTCTCGGCGTATAGCGAGCGGGCGAGGGCCAGCGCTTCCTTTTCTTTTCCAGTCACCCGGGCGAGCGCGTAGAACTCGGCGCGGCGCACGTAGGGCAGCGCCCTGCCGGTGTCCGCCGCGTGGCGGTAGGCTGCCGCGGCGGCGGCGAACGCTTCGTTCGGGTCGCGGAAAGCGGAGAATTTGTTGGTATCGGAGAGCAGAAACCCGAGATTTGCCGCGAGGCTCCAGTCATTCGGATTGTTTTTGATGCCGCGCTCGAGGAAGGCCCGGCCGCGGAGAATCGATGCCCGCCACGCTTCCTTCCGCCGCAGCGAGGGGAGGGTGGAGTCATTCATGTAGTAGGACGCGGCGTTGTAGGCGGAGTGCCAGGAACCGGTTTCCCAGTAGTAGCGCGTCCGGGGTGCGAGATCGACGATGGTGTCGAAGGTCTCCGCAACGTCGTCCCAGCGTTGTTCCTGGAAATAGGAAAACGCCCGCAGGTTCATGAAGGTGGCCACCAGGGTGCGCAGGCCGCCGAGCGCCACCGCGCTGCTGGTCTGGCCGATCCGGTCGCGCGTGCCGACTTCCATCGGCGTGGGTGTCAGCCCGGCAGCGCGGAGTTCCTTGGCGAGCCGGGCTTCGAATGGCAGGCGCACCGCTCCGAAGGCGAGCAACGCCACCGCCAGGATTCCGTATCGGTGCCAGTTTTTCACGGGATTAGAATTCCTTTTCCGCAAAGACGAACCACGAGGCGACGGTGAAGAACAACGCGTAATAAAGGCCGACGAGCGTCAGCTTCCCGAGGATCAGAAGTGGCATCGCCTGGCCTTCGATCACCGCGTCGATAACGTTGAAAATCTGGAAATCCGGCAGCACCAGTGACAGCAGCAGCGCCAACATGCGGGCGAGCACACCTTCACCGGCCTGCCCGGCACTCAGATAGGCGTCCCGCATGTCCGCCTGGAAGTGGCCGATGAAATAGATCAGGAAGCTGATGATGGTCGTGAACAGCGTGCTCGACGAGAACGTGGAAATCAGCAGCGCCAGCGAAGCCATGATCGAGGCCCGCAGGAAAATGGCGAATACCGCGCCTTGCAGCGACCAGTTAGGACCGTGGGCGGCGGTTTCCGTTTTCAGCGAGTCGATCGCCTCCTGCGGCCATTCGAGGGCTCTCGCCATTTCCAACTGCTGCTCGAGCACCATCGACGAGCGGATCTGCAGCACCACGGTCATCAACACGTCCATCAGCGCGAGCGAGACGAAGACGAGCATCAGCACGCCTAGCAGCTTCCCCGCCAGATAGTCGATGCGCGGCACCGGCTTCGCCAGGATCGTGTAGAGCGTGCGGTCCTCGACGTCCTTCGGCAGCAGCAGCGCGGTGGCCACGATGGAAAGCACCACGGAGAACAACGTCATCGTTCCGAGCGACCAGCTCTTGATCGAGCGCAGCACGTTGATGCCGACGGATTCCGGGCCCTCGTGCTGTGGCAGGTCGAAGAAATTGCTGCCGATGGCGATGACCGCGAAGACGGCGAGGAAATAGAACACCTTCATCCGCACCAGTTGGGTGAAGGCGTGCCGGGCGATCACCAGGATCCGGCCGATGTGGGAGCCGCGGGAGGCGGTTGCGGTGGTCGTGCTCATGATTCTTCTTCCCGGTTGACGGTTTCACGGAGGAACAGCCGCTCCAGCGTGGTGCGCGGTTTGCCGGTGCGGACCAGCGTGGCTCCCGCCGATTTCGTGACCAGTTCGTTGATCTGGGAGACCAACTCGGGGCTGGCGTCCTTGATGATGAATTCCGTCTGGTCCTCGATGGCGATGAGGTCTTCCAGCCGACCTTCCTTCACCATCCTGCCTTTGAAAATAATGCCGACATGATCGCAAACCTCCTGCACCTGTTCCAGCAAGTGCGAGCACAGGAAAACCGTGATGCCGCGCTCACGCAGCTTGAAAATCAAATCCCGGATCTGCCGCGATCCGATCGGGTCCACGCCGGCCGTCGGCTCGTCGAGAATCACCAACCGCGGCTCCTGCACCAGCGCTTGTGCCAGGCCGATGCGTTGTAGCATGCCCTTGGAATAGCCGCCGATCCGCCGGTCGCGGGCACCTTCGAGGTCGACCATCGCGAGCAGTTCGCTCACGCGGTCTTCCAGGACTTTTCCCTTCAAACCGCAGAGTTTCCCGTAAAAGCGCAGGGTTTCCGCGCCGCTGAGGTGTTTGTAGAAATAGGGGTTTTCCGGCAGGAAACCGACGTCGTTGCGCGAGTCCACCTTGAGCGAGTCCTTGCCGAAGATCGCGCAGGTGCCGGCGGTCGGTGCCACCAGCCCGAGCAGCGCCTTCATCGTCGTCGATTTGCCCGAGCCGTTGGGACCGATGAGGCCGTAAACCTCGCCGGGCATGATGCGGATCGAGACCCCGTCAACCGCCCGCAACATCTGTTTCTTGAACGACGTCCGGAAGTCCTTGACCAGGTTTTTGATTTCAACAGCAGGAATGTTTTCAGCCATCGGTGGATGGATCTTTAAGCAGTCAGGCCCGGCTGGCAACGGGCAAATTCTCCAAAATATTCCGCGTGGCAAGGATCGTTCCGGGCGGGAAACCCGCCGTTCAAAATTCCAGCCTGCGGATTCCTTACGCGCCACAACGCTGCCGCCGCCTTTCTGAGGGCTTGTTTTCTGGCGACAGGCAATCCATCTTCCACGGACATTTAAAGAAGCCTTTGAATCCATGAAACGCGTTTTCCTCCTCTTCTCCGCCGCTTTGTCCGCCTTGCTTCTGCCGGGTTGTCTGCAAAGCGAAACCACCATCCATCTCAACAAGGACGGTAGTGGCACGCTGGTAGAGCAGACGACGCTGGGCATCCACACGTTAAGCATGTTGTCTGGCTCCGGAAGCGGTTTTGGAGGGGATGAGCGCGCCAAGTTGTTCTCCCCGGAAAAATCCAAGGCCAAGGCCGCCACGATGGGCGAGGGCGTGACGTTTGAAAAATCCGAGCCGCTCACCGTTGGTGCTAACAAGGGAGCCCGCACCACCTACCGCTTCACCGACATCAACAAGCTCACGATTTCTCCTGGCGACGGCATGAAGGACCTGTCGCCGATGGGCGCGCAGGCCGCCGAGGCCGCGAAACAAAAGCCCGTCGCTTTCAACTACACCGGCGGCACACTGACGATCACCATGCCTGAACCCGAAAAGCCTGACGCCGGCGAGCCCGCCGCAGACGCCGCTCCCGACCTCGCGGGGAATTCCGAGATGGAAGGCATGATGAAGGAGATGCTGGCCGACATGAAAATGTCCTTCAAGCTCGTCGTCGAACCCGGCATCGCCGAGACCGACGCCAGCCACCGCGACGGGAACACGATCACCCTGGTGGAGATGGAAATGGGCAAGCTGCTCGATAAGCCCGTGACATTTAAAAAACTCACCGCCGCCGGAAATAACGATACCGCGGCGGCGATGGAGGCGCTCAAGGGAATCGAGGGCGTGAAGATGGAGACCAAGCCGAAGGTCACTGTGAAGGTGAATTGAGCAGGGCGGGAGATTTGAAAATCCACCCGGTCACTTGGAGTCTGGACAGGGGGGACGCTGCATCCAGAGTGCGGCAGGTTCATGCGTATTTCCGACCGTTACATTGCGAGACAGGTGCTTACGGGCACTTTGTACGCGGTCATCGTGCTGGGAATCGTGCTGGTGTTGGGGAATCTTTTCAAACAGGTCCAGCCTTTGCTGGTGGACCAGAAAGCGCCGTTCGGGCTGGTGCTGCGGTTTGTGATCGGGGTGCTGCCGCTGTCGCTGATGTACACGATCCCGTGGGGGTTTCTAACGGCGGTGCTGATGGTGTTCGGCCGGATGTCGTCGGCTCATGAGATCACGAGTTTCCGGGTGGCGGGCCTGAGTTTGGCGCGACTGTCCGCGCCGGTGTTTCTGATCGGCGTTTTACTGTCGGCGTTGAGCCTGTGGCTGAATGTGAACGTGGTGCCGAACGCGAAGTCATCGACGCGGCAGTTGATTTACGAGCAGGCGGTGCGCGATCCGGCCTCGCTGCTGAAGCCGGGAGTGGTGCAGGGAGACTTCAAGGGCAACGGCCAGGAAGTCCAGAAACTGCTGATCGAGGGGAAAAGCGACGAGTGGGTGGAAGGGTTTCATTTTCACGTGCTGCCCAAGGACGAGGCGCAAGACTCCGGCATGACCTATGTGCATGCGGCGAGGGCGGCGCTGTCGGTGGACACCGAGAAAAGCCAGCTGAGGTTGAAGTTGGTGGACGCGTATTTCGAATCCCGCAACGCCGAGGGTGAGGTGGAAATGATCTTCGCCGGCGAGGCGGAGCCACTGGTGATCGACCTGAAAAACACCCGCGACCGGAAAATGCGCCCGGGCCTGATGTCGAACGAGCAGATCCGCCGTGAAATCGCGGACGATCCGGCGATGCCTGTCAAAACGAGGGTGAAACTGGAGTCCGAGATCATGACGCGCTACTCCTTTTCGATGGCCTGCCTGGCGTTCGCCTTCGTGGGCGTGCCGCTGGGCTTGCAGTCGCACCGTCGGGATACCACCCGCGGGCTGATGATCAGCGTGCTCATCGGTACCGGTTATTTCCTCATCACGATGATGGCGGACCAGGTGAAGTCCGGGCAATGGTCCACCATCCTGCTGTGGACGCCCAATGTGCTTTGCGTCTTGTGTGGATTGGTGCTCTTTCGCAAGGTGCGCTTCAGTTGATGAAAGTGGTCCGTGAGCTCGTGAAGGCATCCCGCAACGTCCGGGATTTTTTCGCGGCGGAACGCGTGGTCCTCACTCCCTTCATGAGGGATCTGAAACGCTATGATTCCGCGAAATTCCGCGCCGACGTGTGGGCGGCGGGGAATGTGACGGTGCTGGCACTCGCCCAGGGCATCGCCTTCGCGGCCATCGCCGGACTGCCGGTGGTCTATGGCATCATCAGCACGGCGGTGGCGGCCATCGTGGCGCCCTTTTTCGCCGGCTCGCGGCATACCATTCTGGGGCCCACGAATGCCACGGCGTTCATGCTTTTCAGCTTTTTTTCGGTGAACCCGGCACTGGTCGGGCGGTGGGGGGAATTGATCCCGCTGCTGGTCCTGATGGTCGGTCTCATCGCCACGGTGGGGGCCTTGCTGCGGGTGGCGGACTTGCTGCAATATGTTTCCCGCAGTGTGTTAGTCGGCTATATTTCCGGCGCGGCGGTGTTGATCGTGGCGAACCAGTTGAAGCCGTTTCTTGGCTTGTCCGACTATGTCAGCGAGGAAACGTCGTCGACCTTCGCCGGGCTGTTATTGGGCTTGGCACGATCAATTCACCACACGCAATGGGTCTCGGTGCTGATCGGTGCGGCGACTCTGTTGGTGTTCTGGGCGATCCGGAAATGGCGGCCGACGTGGCCGGCATTCGCATTGGCGTTGTTAGTCTCGTCGGTTGCCTTTGGCTCGCTCATCCATGCGGGCGTGACTCCGTTCAAGGGCGTGAAAACCTTCGAGACCTTCAACTTCGCGGACCTGATGTTCAAGATGCCCCACTTGATGCGGGCGGACATTTTCGCGGACATTTCGGTGCTTCTCAGTATCGCTTTTGCCATCGCCTTCCTCGCGTCGCTGGAAAACACCCTGATGGCGAAAACGCTGGCGTCGAAAACCGGCGACCGCTCGGACGCGAACCAGGACATGCTCGCCGTGGGCATGGCCAACCTCGCCACCGCCTTCGCCGGCGGGATGCCGGCGTCCGGCTCGCTGACGCGCTCGATGCTCAACCAGGAATCCGGCGCACGGACCCGCTTCGCCTCGCTGTTTTCCGGGATTTACACGGCGGGATTCGCGATCCTGATCGCAGCGTCGGTCGGGTGGGGAGTGCCGTTGATCGACTTCGTGCCCAAGCCGGGCTTGGCGGCGCTGGTGATCGCGTTGTCGTTTTCGTTGTTTAATATCCGCCACATCCGGATCTGTCTGCGTTCGACCAGCGATGATGCGACGGTGCTGGTCATCACGTTCATCGCCACGTTGTTAGCACCGCTGCACGTGGCGATCTTCATCGGCGTGGCGATTTCCATCACCCTCTTCCTGCGCAAGGCGAGTCATCCCTATCTGATCGAGTATGAGTTCAGCGAGGCGGGCGAGCTGCGGGAAATGGGGGAAAAGCGGCAGCGGCCGATTCCCGCGATTTCCATCGTCCACGTGGAAGGAGACCTGTTCTTCGGGGCGGCCGAACTCTTCCGCACGCAGATCCACCGCACCGCGGCGGATCCGGCGATCAAGGTGATCATCCTCCGCTTGAAAAACGCCCGCCATCTCGACGCGACAAGCGTGATGGCACTGGAAGACTTGATCCTCTTCATGCGGAAAAAAGGCCTGCATCTGATCGTGTCCGGAGCGACCCGCGAGGTTTACCGGGTTTTGAAAAAGTCCGGCATCCTCGTCACGCTGCAGGACGGCTGCGACCGCCGGACCGGTGAGAGCAACATCTTCCTGACCAACCCGCGGAATCCGAATCTATCCACCCGCGCCGCCCTCAAGCGCGCCCAGCAACTGCTAGGCACTGACAAGGCGGACATCCGGATCTTCTACGATCCCAACCAACAGGCAGCATCCCCGTCATGAAACGCTTCACCATCCCGCTGGTCGCTGTCGGCCTGCTCGCCGTTTTCGGAATCTGGTGGTTTTCGCCGACCCAGGTGGTGAAACGCCGCACCATGTCGTTGCTGTCCACGCTCACGCTTGACGGCGGAAGCGGAAAAGTCGGCCGGCAAATGGCGGTTTACTCGCTCAACGCCCTGCTCGCGCCGCGCATCGAACTCGAAAATCCGACGATCAGGGAAGCCAGTGGCAGCTTCGAACGCCCGGAGCTGGAATCCGCGTTTTCGTGGATCTGCGACCAAGCCAAGCAGACGCGTTTCAAGAAGGAAAAAATCCACTCCATCGATGTCACCGGCGACAAGGCGCAGGTCCATCTCACACTCACAGGCCTCGTCGAGTTACCGACCTATCGCCCGGCCGACGGAAAATTCGACGCCACCTTCGACTGGGAAAAGGAAGATGACGGCTGGCGGCTCGCCCGCGCGAGCTGGCGGGAGGCACCGTGAATCAATTCCGCGCTCCAATCGATCACCCGCCCAAAAACACAAACTCCTCCGCCACCCGGTTCAGCGAGCGGCGGGCGGTGGGCATCGCTTCCGAGAGCGCGCCCAACAGGTTTCGCGAGACGGTCCCCGCTGCCAGCCGCTCGTCCGCCGCGCTGCGGAACGCCTGCTGGGCGAAGGATTCGTAGAATTCCAGATCCGGGGCCCCCCAATCCTCGCAGCGGCGTTTGAGAAATTCCGGATAAAGACCGCTGAGCACCAGGAACTGGTTTCCGGCAGCCACTTGCAGGTGGAAACGCATCCGGCCCTTCGCGTTGGAAATGATGGCGATGAAGTCCGAGGCGTGGGTCAGGCCGCCGACAATGTTCTGCAGCCGGTCGTCGGGAGACGGGCAGATCCGCTTGGTCATCACCCCGGCGACATAGTTCGCGAGCTCCGCGTTCGTCAGGTCCGCTTGAAGAAACGCGTGCCGCACCAACACGTAAAAATAGAATCTCGGCGAAACATGCAGCGTGCAGGCGAGCATCCAACAGCCCGCGGAAAACCTCCTTCAGATCCAGGATTTCGCGCAGCGCTTCCGGATCCGCCCAGAGCTTTCTCCAGATGCGGCCGCTGCTCGCCCGGTGCCAGCACCGACGGCACAGGAAATCCAAATCCGCACCGGTGAACCGGTGACGGTTGGATGGTATCCGTTGCTCAAGCATCTAAGGTTCTGTTAACAAAAACCGTGCCAGATTGGCCAGAAAATTGTTAAGTTATCCTAAATAGTTTGTTGAATAATGCTGAAAATAGAACAACTTAAGTCGGTTTTTGGCTGGGTAGTTTTTGCTTGTGTCCTCCAGTTGGGTCTTTTATGCAGGCGCCTGCCCCGAAGGGGACTTAAACACGATGAACATGACCCGGAACCTAAAATCCGTGGCCCTGGCAATCGCCGGCGTCATCCTTATTCCCAGTTGCGCGACAACCGGGAATGCAAACACCAAACAACGAAACAATCCGACCGAATCCGCAACTCGCGGTAAAGTCGGTACAACACGGCAAAGCCTCCTGGTATTCCATCCGGACCAATTACGGAACCAAGACCGCCAGCGGACAGCGGCTTTGCAACAACGGAGCCACCGCCGCTCACAAGACCCTGCCCATGGGCACCAAGGTACGCGTGATCAACGAGGCGAACGGCAAGTCCGAAGTCGTCACCATCAATGACCGCGGTCCTTTCATCAAGGGACGCATCATCGATGTCACCATCGGTGCCGCCGAAAGACTTGGCTTTGTCCACCGCGGCGTGGCCAAAGTGCGCGTCGAAGTGCTCGGAAAAGTGAAAACGGACGGCGAGTAATCGTTCCGCCCGATTCCATCAACCCCGCCCGCCGGTTAACGGCGGGCGGGGTTTTTGCTTTCCAAATGGTCATTTCAAAAGCCGCTGCTCCACGTCTGCCAGCACCTTGTGGGACTCGAGCATCAGCGGATGCAGGATGACGGGGTATTGCAGATTTTCCGCCCGCTCCCACACCGAGCTCTTCGGTGGCAGGATGACCAGATCCATCGGCGTGCGGTAGGGAGGTCACCCGCATGTTGCCGAGTCGGTCCTCCGAGCGCTTGAGTTCCGCTAGAAACGGGCTGTCCGGGCGCATTTGTGCGGCTCCCCGCGTCGGATAGACCCAGCGCCAGCGCCGTCCCGTGATGGGGGCTGGAAATGGTGATGAAATTCTCGCAGCGCGCCGCCCCGCCGAGGTGTTGCAGGTACTGGCGGCTGACGATGCCGCCCATGCTGAAGCCGACGATACTGATCGGCGCTTTCGGGCCGAATTTCTTGTCGATGTCGCGCTTCAGTCCGACAGCGAGTTTCTCCAATCCTCCACGGCCGTCGGGGTGATCCAGCGCCGGGACATAAACCTCGAATCCGCGCGCCTCCAGGTGGTCCTTGAAGGTTCTGAACTTCTTTCCCGATTCGAAGATGCCATGCACCAGCACTACCCGCGGCACCCGCGGCGGCGGGGTGGGGGAGCTGTGGCTGCACGCGGTGCCGGCGAGCATCGTCGTGGCGAAGAGTTTGAAAATGTGGCGTTTTCTCATCAGCCGGGTGGCCATTGGAGTTGGCGTCCGCCGAGCAGGTGGACGTGTAGATGGGGAACCGCCTCGCCGCCATCGCGGCCGTTGTTGATCACCAGCCGGTAGCCGGTATCCGCGATGCCCTCGCCGCGGGCGACCTTGGCGGCGGTTAATAACAGGTGCCCGAGCACCGCCTCGTCCTCCGCTGCGGCCAGGCCGATCCGCGTGATCGCCTTGCGGGGAATCACCAGGATATGCACCGGAGCCTGCGGTGAAATGTCGCGGAACGCCACACAGCGGTCGTCCTCGTAAACAATCGTCGCCGGGATCTCCTTGTCGCAGATTTTTTCAAACAGCGTTTTCTCAGCCATGATGGCGAAGGATGGCAGAGCGGGGGACGCATGCAAGTGGGGATGTGGGGGCGGAATCTTCGTAAGTAGTCCCGGTTTCAACCGGTCTTCAGTTCCGCCAAAGATCGGTTGAAGCTAGCACTACAAACCTCGGAACGCCTCTACGAAATCGCTAGATGTACCCGATATTCTGACAATTACCTTGGCTCCGGTGAGTCATCCTTGTAGCTGTAAATCCTCGAAAATCTCGTTTCCACCCAATGAAATACGTTCTCGCATGGCTTATTGCAGCCGTCGTCCCGCTTTCCGCCGCTCCGCTCTCGGGAACGAAATCCATCGGTCCTACGGGTGACTACGCCAGCATTGCCGCCGCGATCGTGGATGTCCAGAGTCAGACTCTTTCCGGCCCCATCGTACTGGAGCTCCAGCAGGACTATTTGCCCGCGGTCGAAACTTTTCCTCTCACCTTGGGCAACCTTCCCACCTCGACAGCGAATACCCTTACGATCCGCCCGGAATCCGGCGCGACCGATCTGACCATCACCAGTGCCGACACCACGGCGGCAACGGTGGATCTGAACGGCGCGCAGTTTGTCACCTTCGACGGGCGACCCGGCGGAGTGGGGACGGCCAAGGAGTTAACCATCGCCAACACCAGCACCAGCGGCGTGGCGGTGCGCTTCATCAATGAGGCCAGCGACAACACCCTGCGCGATCTCACGCTGCAAGGCGTGAACACCAGCGCCAGCGGCGGCACCGTCGTTTTCAGCACCACCACCGGCGCGAATGGCAACGACAACAACACCATTGACTCCTGCGACGTCCGCGACGGCGCGACCACACCGCGCAATCGGCATCTATTCATCAGGACAACACGGCCACGGCGCAGAACAACAGCGGCAATACGATCTCTAACTGCAATGTCTTCAATTTCTATCGCCCGCCGCCGATTCGATGCTGCCGGAGTGCGACTCGACACGCGGCAACACGGACTGGACGCATCATGGGCAACAGCTTCTACCAGACGGTGCAGCCGTGCGGCGGTGGCCGCTACGGTCCGCGCCATTCACGTCGGCGACAAGTCCTCCGGCAGCAAACTTCACCAGTCGCCGGCAACTTCATCGGCGGCGATCCGGGCCGAAGGCGGCGGTGGCACGCAGAAGTGGACGACGACCGGCACGCTGTCGGCGGCTTATCCGGATTCGTCGGCATCCAGCTCAGTGTCGGCAACACCACCGAGAGCAGTGTGCAGGGCAACTACCATCAAGAACATGATTTGGACGAGCTCCATGGACATGCCACCGCGCTGCCCGGCGTCTGGAGCGGGATTTACGCGCAGTCCGGGGAATGTGAACATCGGCACGGTGTACGGGCAACATCATCGGCGGCGGTACGGGCACGGGTTCGATTTCCGTCACCACCTCGGTGACGGGTGGCACCGCATTCGGCATCGGCTCCGGCGAGCAACGGCACGGTGGCCATCGCCAGCAACACCATCGGCTCCATCACGGCGAGCGGATCGGACGCCACCGTCTCCGCCTCGCTGGTCGGCATTCAAGTCACCGGCGGGAGCAAGCGTCATTTACGGGACAACACCGTGGGCAGCACCACCACCGCCAACAGCCTCAACGCCGCCACCTCGTCCACCTCCACCACCGGACAGCAGAGTCACGGGCATTCTCAGCTCCAGCAACACGAGCGCGAACATCGCGGGCAACACGGTGGCCAATCTCGACAACAACTACGCTCGGCACCTTCACGCAGCGGCGCAGATTCGCGGCATCGTGACTTCCGCCGGGGCGAACACCATCACCGGCAACACCGTCCGCAACCTGTCCACAACCAGCGGGAACCCGACAACAACCACCGCAGCGTCCAGTGCATCGGGATCAGCCAGTCCTCGACCGTGGCTGGGCCAGACCGTTTCCCGGAACGTCGTGCATTCGCTGGCCAACTCGACCGACCTGCGCTCGTCCAGCGCAAGCGTCTTCGGGATTTACTACGCGGGAAACACCGACCACCGGCCCGAATCTCATCGCACGCGAATCTTGGTGCACAGTCTGGCCATCCCCTCCACCAGCACGTCATCGATGGTTGTATGGCATGTATTTCGACGACGGCTACCTTTACCGCCCAGAACAACATGGTGCGCGTGGGCCTCGATGCCGACGGATCCAGCACGGGAGGCGGTTCCGCGGTGATCGGGATCTGACGACAACGGCTCTACGCCGGGCCGGAACTTCTACCACAACTCCGTCTAAGTGGGCGGCATGCAGACTTCCGACTCACGAACAACACCTATGCCTTCCGCAGTCAGCGGCTCGACTGCAACACCCGCGACTTCCGCAACAACCTCTTCGCCAACACCCGCAGCAGCAACAGTGGTGCTCCAAATACAAGACACTTCGCCGTGAGATACGGCGGCATTGCGGCGAACCCCGCCGGGCTCACCGCGAACAACAATATCTTCCTCGCCACGCGGCAACCGGCGGCATGCTCGGTTCTACTACGGCACCGAACGTCAGCACCCTCGCCGCGTGGCAGGCCGCGACGGGGCAGGATGCTTCGAGCGCCGTGACCGATCCGCTGTTTGTCAATCCGACGGGCGATGCGACCGCCGTGGAATCTACACCTGCAAGCTGGCAATCCTGCCGAGGGTGGAGGGCAACGCCGTCTGCCGCCGTCATCGATGATTTCGACGGCCAGACGCAGAAGCACCCTCACGCCCGTGGACATCGGGGCGGACGCCGGCGAATTTCACGTTTATCGACAACTATCGCGCCGACCATCAGCCACCCGCCACTTTCCGACGGCACCACAAACAACCGCACGCTCACCGGCTGGGCCACCATCGTTGATCCGGTTTTTGGACCCGGTTCCGGCACTGTTTCCGGAGGTGCGATCGGGCCCGAGGCTCTACTTATAAAAAGACCACGGACACCGATATTTTCGTCGGCAACACCGCTGCCGACAACGGCTGGAAATACGTGACCGCCACCCCACGGCGGCAGCGGCACCTACAGCTTCACTATCGACTATACACTCGTCCATGGCGGCAACGTGACCGACGGTGACAACATCGAATACTTCGTGGTGGCGCAGGACGCGGCAAACAACCTCGCCTCCAGCCCGGCTGCCGCAACGGCTTCGGCCAATCCTCCCGTGCAGAATATCAACGGCAAACCAGGCTGCGGAGTGAACAGCTACCGCGTCGGAGACGCTCAGCGGCACGGTGACGGTCGGCGTCGCGGGAAGCACCTATTCCAGTCTCACCGGCGCGGGCGGATTCTTTGCCGCGCTGAACTCTGGCGTGCTGATGGGCAATCTCACAGTGAAGCCTCAGCGGCGACACCACAGAAGACGGGAGCACGGTGCTCAATGCGTTGCAATCGCCAACTATCATCCCGTCGCAAACCTCCTTCACCGTGACGATTCGACCGGACAGCGCGACGACGCGCACGATTTCCGGCGCGGCCGAGAGCGGCTTGATTCGTATGATTGGAGCGCAGCGCGTGACGATCGACGGCAGCTTTGGCGGCAGCGGGCGGTACCTGACCCTTCGCAACACGAGCGGCATCGGCGGCGACCCGTCCTCTTCACAAACGACGCCTCGAACAACACGGTGCAAAACTGCGTGATCGAAGGCGCCACGGGCAAGGTGGCCTGGTGTGGTTCAGCCAAGTGGCTATCACCACGGGCAACGACAACAACGCGGTGACGGGCAATCACATCCGCGACCGCAGCGATACGCTCCGGCGTGCCCGCGGACCCTGGTTATTATCGAGTGGACACCTCCGATGCAGTGGCGAACAGCAACAACACGGTTTCCAACAACGAGATGTTCAATTTCACGAGTTATGCGGCCTGTATGTGCAGTCCGGCAGCGAGCTCGTGGAGCGATCACGGGTAACACAATTTATCAGACTGCCGCGCGAACAGCTCGCTGACTATCGGCATCTCCTTCAACGGACTCGGGACGAATACGATCCGCAGTAACATCATGCACGACCTGACGTTCGAGTTTCGACTCACGGCATCTCCATACGGCACCCAATCAGGCAACATGACGGTGGCACGGCAACCGCCTTTGGAACATCGGCAATGACGGCCGGGAGCTTCAGCGTGGCAGCTGGAATCTATTTCGCAGCACGAGCGCAGGCTCAGAGTGTGACGGTGGTGAACAACATGGTCACGCTCAGCTCCTTCAGCACCACGCCGCTGAACTCTCTACGGCATTGGCGACGGTGGAACCGCCGGCAGCACGATTGTAATCGCTCATAACACAGTTCTTCTCACTGGCACTACCATTGCGGGCTATAGCAGTTGGGCCTTTATCCGCACGCGGTAGCTCCAACGCAACGGTGAAAAACAACCTTTTCCTGAACCTGCGCACCGGCGGCGGAAACCACTATGCTGCCAACTACTCAACTGCCAGCACCGGCTCGCTGACGATGGATTCCAACATCTATTCCGGCAGCGGCCTAAACAACGCCGCGGATTTTTTCGACGCCGGAACCGGCCTCGGCGGCAGCACGCCCGGCATTCCGATCAACTTCGCGCAATGGCAGGCGACTGGTCCCCAGTGACATCCACTCCAGCGCGGGCAACCCTGGTGGCAACTACACCAGTGCGATGTTCGTGGATCCTGCGAACGGAAACCTTCATCTCGTGCCGACTGGCAATGTTCTGGTCAACAACTCCGGCACTCCAATCGCCGGAGTGACCACCGACTACGATGGTGACACCCGCTCACTCACGACCCCGGACATCGGCGCGGATGAGCTTCGCCCGGCGTTCCTGCAATGGGCGCAAGCCAATGTCGTTGGGGACGATCCCAATGCGACGGGTGCCAACGGCCTCGCCAATCTGTTGAACTTCGCCTTCGGATTGAATCCCGCTTCTGCCTCACGCAACGAACTCAGCCATTCGGGCAACGTCATCACACCCGGCGGCATCACCACGCAGATCCTCTCCGGAACCCCCACCGCCAAATTCATCCGACGCGCCGATTACGTGGCTGCGGGTCTCACTTACACCGCACAGTTCAGCGCCGACCTCTCCAGTTGGGAGACTGACACCACCGCTCCCACCGTTTTAGCCAGCGATGGAGTGAATGAGGTGGCTGGTCTGAACTATCCGCTGCTGTCGGGCGGCGCGCAGGCGAGGTTCTTCAGGGTGGTGGTGGGCTTGCAATGAGGTGGGGATCGCCGCTACCCTGCCGTCATGGAACTCGCCGAAGTCACTTGCCCGACCTGTTTTGAAGTCTTCGAAGTCGCCGTGCCGCACCCGGATGAAATGCCGACAGAGGTGGACTACGATTGTGAAGTCTGCTGCCGTCCGATGATCATCGTTTTTACGGAGGATGAGGTGTATGCGAAGGGACTGGGAGATTAGGAAGAACAGGCAGGAATCCTTGGGTCACCTCAGTCCTTCCGCGTCAGTTCCACGAACACGTCCTCCAGCGTCGCGACGTGGCGGAAGAGCGAGCGCAGCGGCCAGCCGTATTGGGCGCAGAGGCGGGCGATGCGTTCGCGGGAATCGGTGCCGGAATCGACCCACACGGTGTAGCGCGTCCAGCCGCCGTCGAGCGGCTCGGGCGTGACTTTCTTGACGCTTTCCATCCGGTTGAGCGCTCCGGCGACGACTTCGGTGTCGGCCTGGATCTCCACTTGGATACGGCCGGCGGCGCGCATCTGGCCGACGAGGTTGGCGGGGGTGTCGGCGGCTTTGATTTCTCCGCCGTCGATGATGATCACGCGGTTGCAGATCATTTCCACCTCCGAGAGGATGTGGGTGGAAATGAGCACGGTGTGGGTCTGCCCGAGGTGGCGGATGAGCTCGCGGATCTGGCGGATTTGGTTCGGATCGAGGCCGTTGGTCGGCTCGTCGAGGATGAGCAGCTCGGGATCGTGGACCAGGGCATCGGCCAGGCCAACACGCTGGCGGTAGCCTTTCGAGAGGGTCTTGATCATCTTGCGGCGCACGCTGTCGAGACCGCAGATGTCGATGACCTCGCCGACGCGGCGGCGGGTGTCGCTGCTGCCGAGGCCCTTGAGCTGGGCACGGAATTTCAGGTATTCCTTCACCCGCATGTCCTCGTAGAGCGGGACGTTTTCCGGCATGTAGCCGATTTTCCGGCGGGCGTCGATGGATTGGCGGAAGATGTCGAAGCCGGCGATGGTGGCGGTGCCGGAGGTGGGTGGCAGGTAGCCGGTGAGCATTCTCAGCGTGGTCGTCTTACCGGCGCCGTTGGGGCCGAGGAATCCGACGATTTCGCCTTGGGCGACGGAAAAGTTGATGCCGCGGACCGCTTCGTGGCGGGCGTATCGCTTGGTAAGGTCGTTCACTTCGATCATGATTTCGGTTCCGTGGATTGCGGTGATATTCGTGCCTGCGCGGTTGACGCGGTGCACTGTGCCCTTTAATGAAGCGCCGTGCGTGGCGGGCCAAGCGGGAAATTTGCGGGCTCGCCACGATATTTTACCCATTTCACATGAACTCTTCGGTTTCGCCGCGACAGAACGCAGAATTGTTGGAATCCAAATACTCCGAATGGTGCGAGGACCCGAAGTCGGTCGATGCGACTTGGGCGGCGTTTTTCGAGGGCTTCGAGCTGGGGGCCGCCCAAGTGAAACGCAAGGAAGAGGCGACGGCTGCCGGAGTAGCCTCGGCACCGGGAACGGCTTCCGACGCGGATCTGGCGTTTTTCGGTAAAGTGGTGAGTTTGATATATAATTACCGCACGCTCGGCCACACCCAGGCGGCGATCAATCCGCTGGAGCCGGCGGAGCACAATCCGCGGCTCAAGATCGAGCAGTTCGGCCTGGCGACGGAGGACTTGGACAAGATTGTGTGGAATTCGTTTTTCCGCCACGGCCACAAGATGAAGCTGCGCGACATGGTGGCCGCGCTGGAGGCGACCTACTCGAACAAGATCGGCTTCGAGTTCATGCACATCCACAACACGACCGTCCGCCACTGGGTGCGCGAGCGGATCGAAACGCACGCGGTGCGGTCCGAGGAAACTCCCGCGAGAAAGCTGAATTCGCTCTGCTGGGTGCTCGAAGCGGAGGCGTTCGAAAATTTCCTCGGCAAGCGTTTCCTCGGCGAAAAACGTTTCTCCAACGAAGGCGGCGAGGGTGCGATGATCATTCTCAACGCCATCCTCGAAGGCTGCCCTTCGCGAGGCGTGAAGGAAATCGAAATGGGCATGTCCCACCGCGGACGGCTGAACATTCTCGCCAACTTCGTCAGGAAATCCCTCACCACCTTGCTCTATGAATTCACCCCCACCTACGAGCCGGACACGGTCGCAGGCGATGGGGACGTGAAATACCACCTCGGCTACGAGAGCATCCGCGAGCTGCCGGACGGCAAGGTCCGCGTCAGCCTGGCCGCGAATCCAAGTCACTTGGAAGCCGTCAACTCGATCGTCGAGGGCAAGGCCCGCGCCCGCCAGCGGGTGCTCAACGACCTCAGCGGTGGCGAGATCGACCGCCAGCAGGTGCTGCCGATCCTCCTTCACGGCGACGCCGCCTTCGCCGGCCAGGGCTCGGTCACCGAGGTGCTCAATCTCTCCCAGCTCAAGGGCTACCGCACCGGCGGCACGATCCACCTCATCATCAACAACCAGATCGGCTTCACCACCGCGCCGGCCGATGCGCGTTCGTCCGCCTACGCCACCGACGTGGCGAAAATGGTCGAAGCGCCGATCCTTCACGTGAACGGTGAGGAGCCGATGGAACTCTACTGGGCCGCGCTGTTCGCCCTTGAGTTCCGTCAGAAATTCGGCCGCGACATCGTGCTCGACATGTATTGTTACCGTCGCCAGGGCCACAACGAGGCCGACCAGGCGGCGTTCACCCAGCCGATCATCGCCAAGAAAATCGCCGAGCGTCCGACTTTCGGAAAAATCTACAAACAGCAGCTCGTCGCCGAGGGCGTCATTTCCTACGCCGATCTGGAATCGCTCGAACAGGCGATCTGGGAGAAGCTTGAATCCGGCTATCAGAAAATGCTCAGCCTGCAGGAAGCGGGGGACCGCACCGCGTTCAGCGGCTCGACCGGCATCGACCAGCCGCCGTATTCGCACGCCCCGGTGCCGACCGGCATCAATCGCGACGCCTACCAGCAGATCGGCAGCGTGCTTACCACGACTCCAAGCGATTTCCACCTGAACCCGACTCTCGAAAAACGCTTCATCCCGCGGCGTGTCGAAGCATTGGCGAACGGCGGCCCCATCGACTGGGCCTTCGCCGAATCGCTCGCCTTTGGTTCCCTGTTGCTAGAAGGCACGCCGGTGCGTCTATCCGGCCAGGACTGCCGCCGCGGCACGTTCTCCCAGCGCCACGCGGTTTTCTACGACTACGAGACGCGCGAGCGCTACATCCCGCTGGAGCATGTCGATCCGCATCAGGCGAAATTCTGCGTGCACAATTCCTTTCTATCCGAGTTCGCCGTGCTCGGTTTCGACTACGGGTATTCGCTTTCCTATCCGAACATGCTCACGCTGTGGGAAGCCCAGTTCGGGGATTTTTCCAACGGCGCGCAGGTCATCATCGACCAGTTCATTTCCTCCGCCGAGTCCAAGTGGCAGACGCCGAGCGATCTCGTCATGCTGCTGCCGCACGGCTACGAAGGCATGGGCCCCGAGCACTCCAGCGCCCGCCTCGAGCGCTTCCTCCAGCTGTGTGCGGAGAAAAACATGATTGTCGGGAACTTCACCACGCCGGCCCAGTATTTCCATGCGCTGCGGCGCCAGAAGCACCGGGATTTCCGCAAGCCGCTCGTCGTGATGACGCCAAAGAGCCTGCTGGGTCGTCCGGAAGCCGTCTCCCAGGAATTTGATTTCATGGAAGGCACCTGTTTCCAGGAAATCCTGCCGGACATCAAGGTCTTCAATAATCCAGCCGATGTCGACCGCATCATCTTCTGCAGCGGCAAGGTTTACTACGACCTCATGGCGCACCGTCAGGAGAAGGGTATCGAAACCGCCGCCATCGTGCGCATCGAGCAGCTCTATCCGTTCCACCGCGAGATGGTGGGTGCCATCATCAGCCAATACGTGAACGCCTCCCACTTCGTCTGGTGCCAGGAAGAGCCGCTCAACATGGGGGCCTGGTCGTATATCTTCCCGCGCCTCGAGCGCGCCGTCGGCAGCAAAATCCGTTACGCTGGCCGGGGGACTGCTTCCAGTCCCGCCGCCGGATCCAAGGCGATGCACTACCGCGAGCAAAAGGCGCTCCTTGTCCAGGCCTTCGAGGTCTGATTCCGAAATTTTTCCCTAACTCTCACCACGCTTCATCCATGTCACTCGACGTCAAAGTTCCCGCCGCCGGCGAATCCATCACCTCCGCGAATGTTGCCCGCTGGCACAAGAAAAACGGCGATCACGTGGTGAAGGGCGAAATCCTCGTCACGCTCGAAACCGACAAGGTCTCTAACGAGCTTGAAGCCGCCACCGATGGCACACTCCAGATCCTCGTCGGCGAAGGTGAGGAAGTCTCCATCGGCACCGTCATCGCCCGCATCTCCGGGGACATCGCCGTGGCCGCCGCAGCGGTCGCTGCCGCCGCACCTGTCGTTCAGGCACCCGCCCCGGCATCGGCGGAATCCGGTGCCGTCGTCGAGCTCAAGGTCCCCGCCGCCGGAGAATCCATCACCTCTGCGAACGTCGCGCAATGGCGGAAGAAAGACGGTGAGCAAGTCGTGCAAGGCGAGATCCTAGTCACTCTAGAAACCGACAAGGTCTCCAACGAACTCGAAGCACCCGCTTCCGGGCGTTTGAAAATCCTCACCCCGGAAGGCGAGGAAGTCTTCATCGGCGCCGTCATCGCCACCATCGACACCGGAGCGCTGGCTTCAGCCGGCCCGTCCGAGCCAGCCACGCCGGCTCCCGCTCCGTCCGTAGTCCCGACCCCAGTCGTTTCTCCCACGCCGGCTCCCAGTCCCTCCCCGGCACCAGTCCCGGCCGCTCCTCCAGCGCCAGCCCCCAAACCCGACTTCTCCGCCCCGGTCGCACCGCCCGAGCGCGTCACCGCCTCCGAGGTTTCAGACGGCCGCACCACCCGCAAGAAGATGTCGATGCTGCGCCGCAAGATCGCGACGCACCTCGTCAACGCCCAACAGACCGCGGCGATTCTAACGACCTTCAACGAGGTGGACATGACCGCGGTGATGGATCTCCGCAAGGACGTGCAGGAGAACTTCCTGAAAAAGCACGGCGTGAAACTCGGCTTCATGTCGTTTTTCATCAAAGCCGTCGCCCAGGCCCTCAAGGACATCCCTTCCGTCAATGCCCGCATCGAAGGCACCGACATCATCGAAAACCATTTCTACGACATCGGCGTCGCCATCGGCACCGAAAAGGGCCTGATCGTCCCCGTCCTGCGTGACGTCGATAAAAAGTCCTTCGCGCAAATCGAAAAGGACATCCTCGACTACGCCAAAAAGGCCAAGGACGGCAAGATCACCCTCGAAGACCTCACCGGCGGTGTCTTCACCATTTCCAACGGTGGCACCTACGGCTCGCTGCTCAGCACGCCCATCCTCAGCCCGCCGCAGAGCGGCATCCTCGGCATGCACAGCATCCAGCAGCGCCCGGTCGCCCTCAACGGCCAGGTCGTCATCCGCCCGATGATGTATCTCGCCCTCAGCTACGACCACCGGTTGGTCGATGGCAAGGAAGCCGTCACCTTCCTCATCCGCATCAAGGACTGCCTCGAAAGCCCGGCGCGTCTCATGCTGGAGATGTGAGACCGGGAGCGCAGGATTCATCCTGCCCGAGACAGGATTGCCGAATTCATTCCGCATCGCCAATACGCTGCGAAAGAACGGCCAGAAAGCCAGCATCTTTCGCCGCCATTGTGCTATTTGTCAGTTAGGTCCAAGCCTTCAGCCTGTCCTCGTGCAGAGCATGCTGAAGCGCAATGCCTTCAAGGATTGGATTATCGCTCTTAACACCAAAGGTGTTCCGCCCTCCAGTCCAGGGTTGTCGTGAGGAACGAACGCCTACCCTGGGGAACTGAATTCAAAGAATCGAACCACAACGTGGTTCCGGTCCTCGGGAGTGCGGACGACGTTCGGAAAGTCCGTCCGTGCCGGAACTCCGTTGGAGTTCGAAAGATCGGGAATCCGGTTCCCAAGGTAGCCGTCACCGGCAACCTCGGGCTGAAGGGCGGAACGCCGCTGGCGTGGCAGGCCCGTTCATTCTCACCCATCCTCGCGGACCGCCCGGAGGTCGATTCCT
This sequence comes from uncultured Verrucomicrobiae bacterium, assembly GCA_963841745.1. Taxonomy (GTDB): domain Bacteria; phylum Verrucomicrobiota; class Verrucomicrobiia; order Verrucomicrobiales; family Akkermansiaceae; genus Luteolibacter. The sequence continues at coordinate 122,219 of CAWJDV010000004.1, forward strand.
GCCTCCTTCAAAAGAAAAAGAACCGCTTCCGCCTCTTCGCGACCGGCTGGATCTCGGTGTTGAAAATCCGGTGGAACTGCGCCAGCACGTTCTCGGGTTTCACGAACTCGTTGAGCTCGTTGCCGGGGAAACAGGGCTGCAAGAGATATTCCCGGAACAAATCGTCGTTCCGGTCGATTTCAATCACCCGCTCCACCAGCGCGTCGAGACTGCCGTGGTCGAAATAATTCACGAAAGACTTCGGATTGAAATCGCGGTGCACGAGCTCGTTCCCCCAGTAGATGGGGATCGTGTTAACCAGCATGGGCTCGAAAATCTTCTCGGTGGTATATCCCGGATAGGATCCGTTTTCGAAGGCGATGTTGAACTTGTGCTTTTTAACGAAGGCCGCCTTGTCCTTCACCCGGCCGCCGACGTTGTTACGCACGCGGCCTCCGGAATTGACCGGTTTGTATTTTGAAAGCTGCTCGAAGAACTTGATCCGGAACTTGCTGTCGACGTTCGAGACCACGAAGCTGCAGAACTCGGTCTTCTCCCGCAGGACTGCCTCGACGTCGAAATCGTCCGTTCTAACCAGCGCCTGCGGGTCGCCGTAAAACACGTAGAGCGGCAGCCGGTAGTGGCGCGGGTCGTCCAGATAGTCGAAGGTGAACGCGTAATCGTATTTGTTCAGGTCCGGCCGCCGGTTCTCGCCGGTGAAGAAGATGGTGACGCACTTGTAGTGCTTATGACGCTTGCCGAATTTCGAGTAGATCAGGAAATCCGGGTCGTCGCAGAGCTCGACGTCGTAGTGCCGGCTGAGCAGGTGATAGAAGTAGTTGTCGGTCTTCTTGAAGTTCTTCCAAAAGTCTTCGAAGTTGATCCGTAGTTTCGGTTTCATCCGTTGATCCATTCCATCATCGCTCATGACAAAGGCGGCGGCGTCTTGGGATGATCCGTTTGTCCCGCGATCAATTGCGCGAGCAACTCCCCGCCGCGCGGGAGGACGGTTAGGCGCGCGCCGCTGCCGATGACTTTCTGCGTTTCCAGGATCTCGAACATCGCCTCCGAAACCTCCTCGTCCTCGGAGATCTGTTGCAACGCCTCGCCGACGATCTGCGGGCGGATGGCGGCGGCCTTGGCGAACTCGATGGCCGCCTCGCGCTCGGCGGTGCTGGTGATGATGCTCACCTGGTTCGCGCCGTCCTGCTTGATGGCGGAGGTCACCTGGCGCAGGCGGTTGACCACCTTGCTCTCGATCTGGCGGATCATGCCGACGTCGCGGAAATGCACCTTGCGGATGTAGATCGAGCCGAGCTGGTAGCCCCATTCGTGGGACTTCGGCGAGACCTCGTCGCGCACGGTCTCGCTCATCGCGTGGCGGTTCACCATCATCGTGGCGAGCGGCATGTTGCTGAGGCAGCGCACGGTGGAGTTGCTGACGTTGGCGGACAGCGAGCCGCGCGGATCGCTGTTCTTGAACAGGTAGGCGACCGGATCGCTGATGAACATCTCATACCAGATGCCGATGCCCATGGGCGCGCCTTCCTCGGAGTTCACCGGCTGGCTGCGCAGGTATTCCTGGTCCAGCCGCATGTCGAGGATGTGGCATTTTCCCAGCCAGTTCACGATGAACGAGGCGGGGCCTAACTTGAACGGCAGGATGTGCAGGCCGGGCTCGTCGATGATGGCGAGCACCTTGCCGAAGAGCACGTAAACATTGCACTGGCGCTCCTGGACGATGGCGTAGAGCCCGAGCAGCCGGGCGATTCCAAAGCAGGATCGGAAACCCGATGGCGCAGGCGAAAAACGTGACGGCGGCGGCGATGAGGAAGTTCATTTGTTGGATCTCCACGAAGACTTGCTGGGCCTTTTCAAACAGGGCGAGACGGACGTTGCGGACATAGGCCCGGAGTGACTCGCGGCCGCTGTTTTTCAAGGTCATGAGCTGGGCGGCGAGGCGGGTGAGCGGCTCGACCTCGGCCAGCGCGCGCAGGGTTTCGATTTCCACCGCGCGCTTGGACTGCACGATCTTCTGGTCGGCGGACGCCTGGGCCAGGCTGATGTCGGACGAGACCTGGTTGTAGGCCGTGTTGATGGCGGCCAGCGCGGACTCGACCTCGGGCGGCGGATCGATGCCGGTGATGAGCGAGGCGTCGAGCACCATGCCGTAGCGCGCGGCGGACGAAGTGCACTCGCGGTCCATGTGCTCGTTCAGGTCGCGCAGGTTCTTGCGCAGGTCGTTGATGGAGATGCCGATGACCGCGGCGGTGTCGGGCGTGCCGTCTGCGTTGCGGCGTGCGGGGTGCCTCGAAGTTGGCGATGCGCTCGCGCAGCACCGAGACGAAGTAGCCCATGACGTGGGCAGAACGGATTCTTGACGCCGAAGAGGAATGCGTAGAGATTCCGCTCGGCCACGCGGTAGCGGATCTGGCCGGTTAGTCCGGTGTTGAGCTGGTCCTTGGTGACGGCTTCGAGCATGGTGCCGTTGTAGTTCGCGGTGGAGTCCTCGGGGTCCAACGCCATGTTCACCGTCTCGGTGGCGATGGAGACCTTGTGGATTTTTTCCCACGGCCATTTGAAATACGGTCCGCCCGGCAGGATCACCCGGACCTGCGGGTAGCTGTAGCGTTTTTTCTGATCCGCGCTGAGCACGTCCGAGATCGGATCATCGAGGGTGGTCAGGTTCTGGATCCGCTCGGCACGGCCGAAAATGGTTTTCACCGCGCGTTCGTTTTGATCCACCGTGTAGATCCCGGAGACGAGGTAACGCATGAGAAACCAGACGACGAAACCGAAGATGCAACCAAGGATGATGGACATGGGGAAGGCGATTGGACTGTCGGGAAGCTGACGGCCGGTGCCCGGCTTGCCAATGAAAAACACGGGTTTTCAACTTGCCAGTCCTGCTTCTATCCGACAGGACTGGGGAAATGAAAAACACCGTTTTCTGCTTCATGGCGCTGGCCGCTCCCCTCTGCGCGCAAAACCTTTTCGACAACGGCACCATGGACACCGCCGGCGGGTGGAAGGGCGATGGGAAGATGGTCAAGGACGAGCCCGCCAAGGGCGAGCCGGCGAAAGAGGCGGACAAGGAGCCGGCCAACCGCTTCCTCCTGCTCTCCGCCAAGAAGAACGGCCCGGTCTCGTTCCGGCAGGAAGTCGATACCAAGGGGCTCGTCAGTGTGGTCGTGAAGTTCCGCTACAAGAGCAAGGACTACAAAGGCCCCGGCCTGGAGCTCCGCGGCAAGCGCATGGACGGTGGCTCCACCTACACCAACCGGGACCTCGAGGTGGACGGCGAGTGGCATGACATGTCATGGACCTTCACCCAGGTGGGCGGCAGCAAGAAAATCGATTTTTCCGTCATCCTGATCCAAGGCGAAGGCGAGGTGGCGTTCGACGATCTGACGGCGGAGGCTCAGAATTAGGCTGGGGGGGCTCCCGCAAAGTGTCCGGCTGTCTGAGCCGGTTTCACCACGGTCTTGGAGTGCTTCGACAAGTCGGAGCTTTCCCACTGGCCGACATGTCGACCCGTGGGAAAGCGGTGACATGTCCCCGCACTCCGTATTCGCGGACCTCCACCCGCCGCGGGATTTCGCTGGATTCCGGCCACCCGTGCGCCGGGCGAATGAGCTAGATCCTAACTCATGAGTCGGATTGCTGTATCGGCCATTTGAATGGAAATCCGGCAGGAAGATGCCGGGAATAGCCCGTTAAATCGACGAATCGCGGCTTCAATGGCTCGGCAACTGCTCAGCCCGTTTGCATCAATTCCCCCTCTCCCCGGCTTTGCGACGAAATCGTCTCACGATCGGTGTGAAGGAGGAGCCATGGTTCATGCCAGTCTTCTGCCGCCGCCCTTCCTCCCGATTCCGTTCTCTTCCCCGTCCTCCCACTCCATGCGCCAGCCCTGCCGCCTGACAACTTCGATATCGAATTTCATGAAATCTTTACGCTCCACTTCTTCAGATCTCAAGTCTCGGATCTCCAGTCTCTCTTCGGTCTTCTCGTCCGCCCTCCGCTTTTGGCTCGTTGCTTTGGCCGGGTTCATTGCTGTGGCTCAGACGGGATCGGGCCAGGTTTCAATTCCGAATACAAGCGCGGTGAGCGAGAATTTTGATAGCATGGCAGCTTCTGGGACAGCGAGTCTTCCAGCGGGTTGGAAGATGTCAGCGGCTGGTGCAGGATCAACCGCAGGCTATGCTACAGTAGCTAACGTCACAGCCGTTACACAGCAAGCAAGCACTGGAACCCCGTCCACGGGCGCGAGATACAACTGGGGTAGCTCCGCCAGTGAACGTGCTCCTGGATTCATGACCTCAGGTAGTTACGCGAACCCGAACTCGATCATGGTGTTTTATCAGAACAATACTGGATCGACCATTTCCGCGCTGACTCTTTCCTTCGATTATGAACGCTATCGAATCAATACCGCTGCTGCTAGCGTGGCATTCTTCACTTCCACCGATGGTTCAAGCTGGACAGCTCAAACAGCTGGCGACTCGGGAGCATTTGCCACTGGAGCCAGCGCCTACAACTTTACAACAGGTACTGTCGTCAGCAAGACGGTGAACATCACCGGTCTCTCCCTAGCTCCCAGTGCAGCTTTTTACCTGCGCTGGAATTTCAACACTACTGGAGGCAACAGCCAGGGAATCGGTCTAGATAACGTGTCGCTGACTGCGACGGCGGCTGGCCCCACCCCCACCCTCACCGCAGCAACGTTAGCCGCCGAACTTTCCACCACCTACGGCACGGCATCAGCGGGAGTGAGCTTTACCGCCGCAGGCACGAACCTGACCGGCAACATTACCGCCACGGCTCAAACGGGCTACGAGGTTTCCACCAGCGAGACCTCTGAATACACTTCCTCGGTTTCGGTGACTTCGGGAACTTCAGTATGGGTGCGATTTGCGGCCACCCGCGCCGCCGCCAATTACAACAACACCACCGCAGTCGTCTTATCCAGCACTGGCGCGACCTCGGTCAATGTCGACGACTGCAGCGAGTGGGAACACGGTGACGCCAAAAGCATTGTCGATCACCGCCAGTGCCCAAACCAAGACTTATGGCTCAGCTTTAACGCTTGGCACCAGTTTGTTCACCTCCAGTGGTTTGAGCGATTCCGAGACCATAGAGTCGGTCACACTGACCTCCAGCGGCAGCGCGGCTTCGGCTGCTGCTGCCAGTTATACGATCACTCCAAGCGCTGCGACCGGCGGAACCTTCACTGCCAGCAACTATTCCATTACTTACAACACGGGAACCCTTACCGTGGATCCCAAGGCTCTCACTATTACTGCCGACCCAGTCACCAAACCTTTCGGAGACACGTTGGCAAGCCCCGTCACCGGATCAACCGCATTCAGCAGTGATGGCCTTGTAGGATCCGAAACCATCGACTCCGTCACCATCACCTACGGTGCCGGCGCTGATTCAGGCGCTGTCGCGGGAACCTACGTGGATCAAGTGACGCCCTCGTCGGCCGTCGGGGGCTCATTCGACATTGCCAACTACACCCCAACTTACGTCTCAGCGCCACTAACGGTCACTGCCGATCCAACCATTACGGTCAATGGCACGCTCTCGGCAGTGGATACAACCTATGGCACAGCTTCGACCTCGCCCGCGAGTTTCTCTCTTGCTGGCATCTTTCTGACGGGTGATTTGACGATTACGCCACCCGCTGGCTTCGAGGCCGGCATTGGTGGAGACTACTCCAATCCCCTGACCGTGCCAGCCAGCGGGACTTTGGGCAGCACAACGGTTTTTGTGCGGTTGGCAGCTACCACCGCGTTCGGAGATTATTCCGGGAACATTACGGTGTCTGGTGGCGGAGCCACTTCCAAAACAGTGGCAACCGCCTCCAGTTCGGTGGCAAAGAAAGCACTTACGATCACCGGGCTAAGTGGCAGCAACAAGGAATATGACCAAACGACCGTGGCATCATTCAGCGGCACGCCAAGCTACGTCGGTCTAGAGAATGGCGAAACCTTCGCCGTTGCGGGAACGGCCACTGCCACCTTCTCATCCGCCTCTGCCAGCACGGCCAAACCGATCACGGTGACCGGATACACCGCGCCAAGTGACAACTACTCGGTGTCCCAGCCCACGGGCTTGAGTGCCGATATCACGCCAGTTGCGTTGACCATTACGACACCTTCCATTGCCGATAAAGTTTACAATGGGAACTCGACCGCCGGGGCACTGACGCTAGGGACGCTCTCAGGCTTTGTGGGAACCGAGACCGTGACTGTCACAGGTTTCGTGGCAAACTATCCCAGCGCAAATGTCGGGTCTTATGCGGATAATCTAGTTACTTACACCCTTCAGAATGGCAGCAACGGCGGTCTGGCTACCAATTACAGTCTCGCGAACGGAGCGGCCAGCGGCACAATCACCTCGAAGCCCCTAACCATCACGGCGAATAGTGTGACGAAGACATTCGGGACGGCCTTAACCGGCGGGTCAGGTTCGACGGCCTTCACGAGCAGCGGTCTGGTTTCTCCGGAAACCATCGGGTCGGTTACCATCGCTTATGGTTCGGGCGGGGCGGCAGGTGATGCCGCCGGGGTTTACACCGGGCAAGTCACCGCCTCAGCTGTCACGGGCGGAACCTTCACCGCTTCCAATTATAGCATTTCCTACGTTGCTGGAAATATTACGGTCGAGTTGGCACTGATTGCTGGTTGGGATTTCCAGACCACGACCAGCGGCGGAACGGCTGCGGCGGCCTCGCCAAACTCTCCAACCCTTTACAATGCCAATATCGGCTCGGGAGCAATCTATTTGGATGGTAGCAACGGTTCAAGCAGTTGGGCTGCATCCACGGAACTTAGCGGCTTTGCTGGAACTGCGGTAAACGCGGGGGTGGGATTTTCAACGACAACAACATCTCCAGCCAGTTTGGCCTTGCTTGGTGGCAGCAGCAATTCTGCCAATGGGAAGAAAATGGTCATCAAATTCAGTATGGTGGCCCGCGCCGGTTTGGTAGTTAGCTATGCCACGCAAAAGACCAGGTACTGGCTTTGATACCCATCTTTGGGAGTTAAGCACCAATGGAACCAATTGGACTCCTGCTGAGACCATTGGCTCAATTTCTTCAAGCTTCGGATCAAAGACGCTTGCAACAATCAATGGTCTGAACGAAGCGCCAACTGCCTACCTACGCCTTACCGTGTCTGGGTCCACGGGCACCAGTCAAAACAACCGTTTTGACAATATCCAGATTCGAGCCGCTGATGCTCCGGTCATTACGTTCGGAGGTTCACCCCTACCTTTTGTGACAACTTATGGAACGGCATCGGCAGATCAGGCATTTTCGTTATCTGGCCAAAATTTGATGGGAAACATCACGGCCACTGCCCCAACTGGTTTTGAAGTTTCCTCAGATGGTATAGCTTATAATTCGACCGCGACTTTCCCGCAGTCCAGCGGATCGGCCAGTGGGTCTCTCCGAATTCGTCTCGCAGCGACCGCCCCAGTCTCGGGCAGCTACAACTCTCAAAACATCGTCCTTTCCAGCACCAATGCCACGCCGGTCAACATCGTCACTGCCTCTTCTGGGAATATCGTCAGCAAAGCGACATCGACGATTACATCACCCCCAACCGCTTCAACGATCACATTCGGTCAAACCTTGGCTGGCTCCACTTTATCTGGAGGTTCCGCCAATGTCTCCGGCGCATTTGCTTTTACGACTCCCTCCACCGCACCAAACGTAGGAACAGCCAGTCAAAGTGTGACTTTCACGCCAACCGATGCAGCGAACTACGACAACGTAACCACAACAGTGAATGTGACGGTGATCTCCATCTATGCCAATTGGGCCGCCGGTTTCCCTAGTTTTATCGACACCGCCACGATTAGCAACCCGGACAACGATGCTCTCTCCAACCTGTTGGAATTCGCCTTCGGCACCGATCCGACGGTGTCAACGCCCGGCATCATCACCTACGCAGACGGCGTCATCACCGCGAATGGCCAGCCCACCACCAGCATCACGAATATCGAAAACGGCGTGGACTACCGGGCCGTCTTCGGCCGCCGCAAGGACTATATGAATGCGGGGCTGACTTACACCGTGCAATTCAGTGCCGGTCTGGACATCTGGGTCGATAGCAAGGACCCGCCGACCGTCGTCGCATCTGACGCCACCATGGACGCGGTGACCGTGCCCTATCCGTTCTTCATTCTAACGACGCGAGGGGTTGAAAAACCGACATTTTTCCGGGTGGCCGTGACCAGCAACTGACCGCTTGCCGGTTCCACCCCAAACACACTTCAAGCACCATGAAACACAGACATTGGTATTCTTTCGCCTTCCTAGCGCTCACCTTGAGCCTGCCCGCTTCGGGGGACGTGATTTACAGCAATCTGCTCGACACCGCCATTCCGCTCGATTTCACCGGTGTGACCGTGACCTTGGCAGGTGGCGGATCGATCAATCCGTTCTTCGGTGGGGTGGGTGTGGCCAACAACGACCTGTTGCAACCGGGGCGCACGGTTGCGGGGGATTTGGGTGCGCTACAGAATTTTGCAGTAGGTTCGACGATCGACACCAGCCTGCTCCTTGGGACGGGCTATGGTGGATCCCAGACGCATTTGGGGACCACGTTCACCGCAGGGCAGGAAGGTTACATCGGCTTCAAGTTGAACGGCAGCAACTACGGATGGATGCGCGTGGTCTTCACGGGCAATACGTCCGGAGCGGTGATCAAGGACTGGGCCTACGACAATAGTGGCACTGCGATCGTCACCGGCCGGGTGCAGCAGAGCGTGGTTTTGGAGGGAGCGCAAACCGTCACCCTCTCGCCCGGCAGTGGCGAGTCATTCACTCTCGGATCGCAGATCACTGACACGGGAGGAAACGTCAACAGCGTGGTGAAAACGGGAGCGGGCACCACCACCTTGTCGGGGAGCAACACCTACACCGGTGGGACAACTTTAAGTGCCGGGACCTTGGTTCTCTCCTCTACCAGCGCCGCAGGGACGGCAGGGATTGCGGTCTCCGGGGGCTCATCGGTACTTCAGATCTCTGCGGCGTCTCCCATCGCTAACACGATCACCGTTTCGAATTCGGCTGCGCTGGTGAACCGTGAGGTGGCCGCTTCGGCTGTTTTCGATGTCGGCACTAGCAGCACGTTGACGAGTAGTTTTGTCAGCACTGCCTATTCCGACACCACCGCTAAAATCCTTGGTGGGACGAGCAGCGCGGCCACCACCCTGGAAATGAGTTTCAGCGACAGCTCGGTCGCGAGCAACGATGCGATCCGCCGTTCGGATGTGTTTTCGATCAGTGGAACGGGATCGGATGCCTACGTGCTACAACTCACCGCCAGTGGCCTCGCAGGAGACAGTGTGCTTGGATCGATCAATGGCGGCGTCTGGGATTTCGCAGTGGCTGGCAACGTTGGAAATACGGCCCTACCCGGACAACAGAACTACATGGGATCTTTTGCTGATTTCCAAATCTCTTTCGGTAGCGTCCTCAATAGCTATATCGGTGCTTTCGGTTACGATTCAGGTGGGACTTCCGTATGGGCGGTCGTGAACCATGGAGGCACCTTTGCCGCGATCCCAGAGCCGACCAGCGCTTTGGCCGGGCTGCTGATTGCTGCCGGTCTGCTGCGCCGCCGCCGGGTGGCTTGATTCGATTTCTCCCTCCCCCCCGTCTCCCCCCTCTTTACTTCAAAACTGTCTGTGGAGCAGTGTCCGCAGGCAGTTTTTTGGGGTTCGGGCCGCAGGGGGAAGCTCTTCTCCATGGGGCACGGAGTTCTTTCGGCTCTTCATGGGCTTCTCTTTCACTGGCGAGTTCGGAGACTCGCGGTCCGGTGGGGGAGTCCTTGGTGAAGGGCTGGCCGACGGGTGGCTTCCCTGGCCGGCTGAAGCCAGCGCTCCTTAGGCGAGGGACGCGGTGCCGAAGAGGGTGAAGCCGGTGGATTGCTCGATCTGGATGTCGAGCAGCTGGCCTGTTAGCCGGGCGGGGTCGCCGTCGAAGATGACGATCTTGTTCTGCGGGGTGCGGCCGGTGAGGCGGGCGGCGTTGTTTTTCGACGGGCCTTCGCAGAGCACTTGCTGGCGGGTGCCGACGACGGCGGCGTTGCTGGCGATGGCGAGGCGATCGACCACGGCGAGCAGGCGCTGGTTGCGCTCTTCCTTCACGGATTCGTCGAGCTGTCCGTCCATTTCGGCGGCGGGCGTGTTGCGGCGTTTCGAGTAGCGGAAGACGAAGGCGTTGTCGAATTTCAGCCGCTCGACGGTGTCGATGGTGGCTTGGAAGTCTTCCTCGGTCTCGCCGGGGAAACCGACGATCATGTCGGTGGTGATGGCGAGACCGGGGCGGGCGGCTTTCATTTTCTCGCAGATCTCGATGAACTTTTCGTTTTTATACGGGCGGCGCATTTCGCGGAGAATGCGGTCGGAGCCGCTCTGCATCGGGAAATGGATGTGCGAGCAGAGTTTCGGCAGGTAGGTGAAGGCGGCGATGAGGTCGTCCCGGTAACCGATGGGATGCGGCGAGGTGAAGCGGATGCGCTCGATGCCTTCGATTTCGTGCACGGCTTCCAGCAGTTGGACGAACGGGGATTTGCCGTCGATTTTCGGAAACTCGGTGCGGCCGTAGAGGTTGACGATCTGGCCGAGCAGCGTGATTTCCTTCACGCCGTGGGCGGCGAGGTGGCGGACCTCGCCGACGATTTCGGCGATCGGCCGGCCGCGTTCCTTGCCGCGGGTGTCGGGGACGATGCAGAAGGAGCAGCGCATGTTGCAGCCCTGCATGATGGAGACGAAGGCGGAGGCTTCGTGCGCCTTGGGAACGTGGTCGCGGATGGTGTTTTGCGAGCCTTCCTCCTCGGCGGTGTCGCAGACGGTGGTGCCGCGGAGGGAGAATTGCGGGTCGTCCATGCGGGCTTCGAGACGCCGCTGGAGGATGGTGTCCACGTATTCGAAGACTTTGTGGTATTTCTGGGTGCCGACGACCACGTCGAGGCTGGGCACGGATTTGAAAAGCTCCTCGCCGCGCGACTGGGCCATGCAGCCCATGAACCCGTAAACCACGTGTTTGCGGTCGCGCCCGCGGTGCATCATGGTGCCCATTTTACCGAGCGCTTTCTGCTCCGCCTGATCGCGGACGGAGCAGGTGTTGATGAGCACGGCATCCGCCTCGTTTTCATCCGCGGTGACCGTGTAGCCGCCTTCGCTGAACATGCGGAGCGACTTGCTCGGAGTCGCGCTCGTTCATCTGGCAGCCGTAGGTTTTGACGTAGACCTTGGGCATGGGAAGAAGGATCGTGGATTGGGGATTGAGGATCGTGGATGAAAAAACGAAGACCTGTGCTGGCGGACGCGCCGCCGATCCATCATCTCCGATCGACTATCCCCGATTCCTCACGCGAGCTTGAGACGCTCGTCGGACTCGAGTTTCGCGGTGAGCTCGGGCCAGCCGTCGGGCTTCTGCATGTTGAAGCAAATGAGGTAAACGGTGAGCAGGCGGGGCTCGAAGATGTCGATGAGTCGGTCGATGGTGGTGTTGAGGCGCTCGGGATCGAGCTTCTTGGGCAGGTCGCCGACGACGGAACCCTTACCATCGTGGGGGATGCCCATGCCGTCGCAGAACATGGCGAGCAGCGATTGTTGGCCGGCCATCAGGTAGGCTTGCAGGAGGTGCTCACCGATGGTGTCGCAGGGCTTGAGCTTCAGGGTTTTGTGGATCCAGGCGTATTGCTCGGCCATGGATTTTTTCTCGATGAAGACGGGGCGGAGCTTGCGGTTGGTGGCAAGGGTGGCGACGGCCGAGCGGTACACATTCTTGTCGTTGGCGCGGAACCAATCGAGGATTTGAGAGACAAAGGCGGGGTCGACGGCGGTGTAGAGTTCGTGGGCTTTCACGGTGAGGAAATTTTGAGTGGGCGGGAGTCAATGCGCTGATCCGGCCTGTGGCAAGGGCAGAGAAGGGTTGGATTGGGGTATTTTGGTTTGAGCGGGTTCGAACTCGTGCGCGCCGATCAGCGGGACCGAGGGAGGGGCGGCGGAATGGTGGGAGGAAGAGGGGGCGGCACAGCTGTTTTCTTGGCAAAAGTGCGGATCAAAAACTGGCACCCGATGAACAGGACCAGTCCACCTCCCATCATAGCGATTGCACCGGCGAAGGATGGTTTTTGACCTTCCTCCATGATGATGACTTCTTCCGCGAGGCCGTTTTCGTAGCTTTTGCTCATTTTGCGCTCTTCATAGCCGCCTCTTTCGAAGTCGGACAGAATCAACCCCTGAACAGCTCGGGAAGCCCGCAGTCTTGCTGCGTCTTTCAAGGCGAATTCCACTCCCTGCGTCACACTCGCATCGCCCGCCTCCTGGAACTCCTTGTAAAGTTTCAAGATGGTCCGGTCGTCGGTAACGACGAGAGCGTGAATGAGATCCTTTTCGGCATCATGGTCCGGTTTGACCAACGGGACATACAACTTCAAGGGAGTGTCGACTGCCCTAAATGAAATCGCCGAGGCGTTAGTTAGGTCGAACACGCCACCTTCGATTCGAACCCACCTTGAATCCGGTTTCCTGGTCGCAATCGCTTCGATGCTGAGAGTTTCGAGTTTCCGCTGCGTGATTGCGGTGACCAGTGAGACAATGCCGAAGATGACCATCAAGAGACCGGCCTTTGCAGCGAAGCGGATGATGAACATGGGGACGAATCGGAATTGATGGTTCGAGTGTCGAGGTTGGAATCGGTCAGTTATTGCGCAAGGTCGTATAGCAGCGAGCCGTAATCCGTGAAGATTTTTTACTTGGCGTTAAAGACCTCGGTCTGCCGGTCCGACTCCAATGCATTGATCTTTAGTTGAGCTTTCCGCTCTTCCATAAACTGAAGAGTTTCGAGCAATTCGGACGAGGTCAGCGCCCTCAGGGATTATTTGAATTCTTCCGCGATCACCCGGGAGAACTATCAGCTGCCGCAGCCCCATCAAGTTTCATTTTGGCGGCTCGAGTCCATCGCGCATGCCTGTATTTCAAAGAAACGGGAGGATCCCGGAAATGACGACTACTCCGCCGGAGACGATGAGGCCTGCGCCGAAGATCAGCAGGCGGCCTTTTCCCAAGGGAGCTCCGTTTTTGAGGAAGCCGCGGAGGTAGAGTTCGGCGAGCGGGCCAAGCATGAAGGCGATGTTGGCTCCGATGCCGACGACGATGCCACCGGCGATGGCGGCTGGGATCGGGAGGTGCTGGCGGGTGATCCAGAGGGCAAGAACGCCGAGACCGGGCAGGATCATAATGCCGTTGTAAAGCAGGCGGAGTTTTTCCCAGCCGCGGACGAGCTCCCCGAGGGAGGCACGATCCTCGGCAGGAGGCGGTGCGGTTGGCGGGGCGTAGGGATTCGGCGGAATCATGGAGGTCACTGCAGCCCGAGAACCTTCGGCGGGCTGGCGTTTCCAAAGCGGTCAAGTGCGGTCACCGCGATGGCGTCGGCACGCGGGATGGTGACACTCTGTGCGCCGGCGGGCACGATTTTCATCGTCCGCCAGGTGCCGCCGATCTTGGCTTGGATGGCGAGTTTGGAGGTGTTGCCGGCGGGTGTGCAGCGGACGGTGGTGCTCTCGCCTTGGGCGGAGGCGCTGACGCCGGGTGCGGCAGGTGCCTTGGTGCTGAGCCACGGCATCGGCGGCACGGCGGCGGGCTGGGTGTAAGTGCCGGCGAGTTTGGTGGCGATGCCGCCTTGGTTGCGGACGAGGCTCTTGGCGCTCCAGTGGATGTGGCCGTTCCAGTTGTTGCCGATTTTGCGGGAAAGATCGATTTGGTTGGTGATTTCGGAGGCGCCGCGGCCGTCGGATCCGCCGATGCGCTCGGTGGCGATGCCGGGCCAGACGGGACGGGATCCTTGCTGGCGCCACCAGGTGAGCAGCAGGGGGAAACTTTGCTTCTGGGGGGAAATCCGCCAGTAGAGCTGCGGTGCGAGGTAGTCGACCCAACCGTTTTTCAGCCACTTGCGCGAGTCGCCGGCGAGTTGCTCGTAGCTGTCGATGCCGGCTTCGATACCTGAGGGGACGCCGGGACGCCAGATGCCGAAGGGGCTGATGCCGACGCGGACCCAAGATTTCTGGCGCTTCACGGCGGAGTAGAGGTTGCTGACGAAGTCGTCCACGTAGGCGCGGCGCTGGGCGGGGCTTTTTCCGTCCGGAAAACGCAGATTTCCGGAGGGGTAGGGGTAGAAATAGTCGTCGAGGTGGACGCCATCGACATCGTAGCGCCGGACCACATCGAGGATGACATTGAGCGCGCGGGCACGCGTGTCCGGGTGGGCGGGATCGCCCCAAGTCATGTTGCCGAATTTCCGGGTCGTGCCGGGGGCGGTGCGGGTGACATGGTTGCTGGCAACCTGCTGGGAATTGTTCGAAAGGGCGCGGAACGGATTGAACCACGCGTGCACCTCGATGCCGCGGGCGTGGGCCTGTTGGATGCAGTAGGCGAGTGGATCATAGCCCGGTGAGCGACCCATGGTGCCGGTGAGCCAGGTGCTCCAAGGTTCCATGGACGAGGCGTAGACGGCGTCGCCTTGGGGACGGACCTGGAAAATCACCGCGTTGATTTTCAGGGCTGCGAGTTTGTCGAGCATCGAGCGCATTTCCGCCTGCTGGGCACCGGCGCTGAGGCCAGGCGAGCTGGGCCAGTCGATGTTGTAAATGCAGGCGATCCACGCCCCGCGGAATTCGCGGGCGAGGGCGGGTGGCTTGTCGGTGACCGGTGCGTAGGATTGCGCTTGGGAGAGAGAGGTCAGCAAACAGGCAAGGAGAGGCGCAAACAGACGTTTCATAGCGGCAAGCTGGCAACTTCCGCAGGGCTCGGCAAGTCGGCAAGTTTTTCGGAAAAGCTGTTGGATTCCGAAGGTCTGCGAGGAAGCGTAAAAAACGCTAATTCGACTGCACCCGGAAAAACGCCGCGTCGTCGGCCGGCGTGAATTCGAGCTCGATGTCTCCGGAGCCGTTCACAGAGACCTGGGCGGGGCTGACCGCGAAATCGGCGAAGGAGGAGAGGTTGGTCGATTTTTTCCAATCCATCGTGAGCTTCACTTTGCCGGTAGCTGGATTGCGGGCGATGAGCGGCGTCCCGGAATGAAGCGTCTGGACTTGGGAAGTGGCGAAAAGGCCCGCGCCGTTCGCGTGGGTGAGAAGGGTGTTCACGAGTGCGGGCTGGGGGAGCTGCCAGTCGAATCCAAGCGGTGCGAGATTGAATTCTGCGGCGTCGTTCAAGCCATCCTGGTCGGTGTCGGCGGTGAATGAGAGGCCGGTGCCAGAGAGTTGGAGGGTGAAGATGGCTTCATCCGGGTCGTTGCTGGGAATTGTCAGAATGGCGGTGCGCGGGCCGCCGGCGGTCGGGGTGAAGGTGATTGAAAAGTTGGTGTCGCCGGCTCCCGGAATGCTGTTGAGGACCGGTCCGGTGAAGGTGAAATCCGCGGGATCCGAGGGGGTGATGGCGAAGGGTGGAAGTTCGAGATTTACGGCACCGGTGTTTCTGATCACGAAATTCAGCGTCAGCGGGCTGGTCTGCACGGTAGTGCCGAAATCGACCGATGCCGCCGTTTCCAGATTCGCGCCGAGCGAAGTTTCGACGGCGATTTCCGGCACGGCGATGGAGCTGGTGGTGAATGTGGCACCGCTCACTTTCATGGAGGATTTGTAGAATTTTCCATTGGTCGCCGTGATGGATGACCGGTCGCGAACCGTGAAGGAAAGCTGGCTCAGATCCGTGCCCCACGGCACGGTGATCGAGCGGGTGACAGGGCTCGGGCCGAAATTGTAGCCGACTTCCGAAGTGGTGTTGCCCTGATTCTCGTAAGGCAGAGGACCCATGCCCCAGGTATCCGTGAAGACAGTCGTCGTGCCTGCAATGGTGATTTCAGTGTCCACCGTCCATTGCTTGGCGAGGGTTCCGGTGTCAGCGCTGTATTCACCGATCCAGAAAAAGGCGTTGTCCGGGGTGCAGTTGATCCGGATCGGAATGCCGACGGTGAGTCCGGAGACCTCGCTCAAATCAACGGTGTAACTGGACGCCTGGTTGATCGTCGACACGCCGACGGGCGGGGTTGAGGTGAATTGGGTTTTGCATTCGCCGATGTGGACTGTCGCGGCAGTTGCCAGCGGTGGCCGGGACAGGGCAGAAAGCAAAACAAGGGCTGCTGGGCAGATGGAGCGGGGGATTTCCATGAAGATCGCCTCGGGAAAGGGTTCCCCTGAGCGAGTACAAGTAAAGGAGATCGCTGACGAGGAGAATGTCCGCAGGAAAGCGGATGAAGAAAGGCATGAATGGCGTGTGCCTTATATATTGCTTAGGATAAGCGCTTAAGGGCGATATGTGGGCACCATGCACCCGCCGGGAAATGTCTAAATTCTGTGGTAGATTGATTAGAAAAAGCGAAGGAATATGATGGTCCCGTCACTCAAGTGGATCAAGTAGAGCGCCAGCGCAGGGTCAAGTCGCCATAAGCATCGATCCGCCGGTCGCGGAAAAACGGCCAGATGCGGCGGAAATTCTCGACTGCTTGGAAATCGAGGTCGTGGTAGAGGACTTCTTCGTGCTCGGTGGAGGCCTTGGCGACGAGTTCGCCGTAGGGATTCACCACGAACGAGCGGCCCCAGAACTCGGTGCCGTCGTGAGTGCCGCTGCGGTTGACAGCCGCGAGGTAGCAGCCATTCGCGACGGCGTGGCCGCGCTGGACGGTCTCCCAAGCGCAGTGCTGGGCGTCGCCGAGGGTGGTTTTTTCCTCAGGTAACCAGCCGATGGCGGTGGGATAGACGAGGATTTGCGCACCGCCGAGGGCCATCAGGCGGGCGGCTTCCGGATACCACTGGTCCCAGCAGATGAGAACGCCGATTTTCCCGAACTTCGTGTCCCAGACCGGCCAGCCGCTGTCGCCTGGGGTGAAGTAGAATTTCTCCTCGAAGCCGGGGTCTTGCGGGATATGGGATTTCCGGTAAAAGCCCATCAGTGAGCCGTCGGCGTCGTGGATGGCGGCGGTGTTGTGATAGAGCCCGGGGCCGCGGTGCTCGAACAGCGAGGAAATGAGGACGATGCCGAGTTCGCCAGCGAGCTTGCCGAGCCGGTCGGTGACCGGGCCGGGCACAGGATCGGCGAGGTCGAAAAGTGCGGGATCCTCGACGGTGCAGAAGTAAGGAGTGAGGAAAAGTTCCTGGGTGACGACGATGTTCGCGCCGCCCGCCGCGGCTTCGCGGATCAGCGTTTCATGGTGGTCGAAGGCTTCGGCTTTGGTGGCGAAGGTGCCGGATTGGAGCAGGGCAAGGCGTGGCATGGGGCGAATCTGGAGATACGGCGGCGGGAATCAAGCTTCGGGGAGCTATTTCTGGTAGATCCGGACGTAGTCGACTTCGAAACGCTGGGGGAAGTGGGTCTTGGACGGATCTCCACCAGCGGCTCCGATGGCGAGGTTGAGGCGGAAATTCTGGGGTTTGAGGAAGGGGTTGATCGGCGGACCGTCCTGATTGGTCGTGGTCTTCATGGGGAGGGTGTTGAGGAGTTGGCCGTCGAGGTAGATGGAGATTTTATCCTGATCCCACTCGGTGACCCAGAGGTGAAAGCGGTCGTTCCAAGTGACTTTGCCGAATTTTTCGATGGGGTGGTGGGAGCTTGCCCAGAAGTCTTTGCCCCATTTCCCGGCCCAGACGAAGTTGGCGAGGATCTTGCCCTGATAAAACTCCATGATGTCAATCTCGCCGGCGTGTGGCCAGCGACCGAGACCGGTGGTCCAAATGGCAGGCCACAATCCGGGGAGTGCATTGAAGCGGGCGCGGACTTCCGCGCGCCCGAAGTGCCACTCGTTGCCCGCGATGGTGATGAGCGAGCCGGAAGTGTATTCTGCGGCGGGGCGGTTTTTCTTCCAATTTCCGGAACCTTGGATGTAGTCCGGATTTTTCACCTGCTGTTTTCTCGCCTCGATGACGAGCACGCCGCCCTGGCAGCGGGAATTCTCGGGTTGGTACCACTGAAGCTCCTCGTTTCGCTCGAACCCGGTTTCGGATTTCCACTTGGTGGGATCCGGAGGGCCGTCTGTGTCAAATTCATCAGCCCACACGAGTTTATAGTTCGGATCGCGCGGCGGAGTGATCGACTCCACGGCGTTTGCCGAGAAAAGACTGAAAGCGAGTGGAATCAGAAGGCGGAAGAGATACATGGACGGAACGGGGCTGCACGCAAGAACGGTTGGCGGGCGGCGGGTTCTTTCGAGAACGCCGCGGGGAAATCGAAGTTTCACGTATTTATTCAAAACTTGGCTTGATTCCCCGGGGCTCGCGGATCAAAACCGCCCCCCTCCATGTCGGAACCATCAAGAACTCTCAAAATTGCGATTCCTAAAGGCAGTCTTCAGGAGCCGACGGTCGAGCTTCTCGCCAAGGCCGGCTACGAGATCTACGTCTCTTCGCGGGGACTGCGGCCGACTTCGAACGACCCGGAACTCGATCTTTATTTGATCCGCGCGCAGGAAATCGGGCGGTATCTAGGGCAGGGATTCATCGACTGCGGGATCACGGGCTATGACTGGGCCTACGAAAACGGGGTTGATTTGATCGATCTCGCCGAGTTGCCCTATTCCCGGGCCACCACCCGCCCGACGCGCTGGGTGTTGGTCGTGCCGGAAGACTCGCCGATCCGTAAACCGGAAGATCTTGAAGGAAAGCGTATCGCCACCGAAGGCGTGGGAATCACCCGCCGCTATTTGGAGGAGCGTGGAATCAACGCCGAAGTCGAATTTTCCTGGGGAGCCACCGAAGTGAAAGTGCCGGATCTCGTAGACGCCATCGTGGACGTGACCGAGACGGGATCCTCGATCAAGGCGAACCACCTCCGCATCGTCGATACGCTGCTGACGTCGTTTCCCCACTTTTACGCAAGCCCGACCGCGGCAGCGGATCCGTGGAAAATGGAGAAGATGGATCGCATCGCCCTGTTGCTCAAAGCCGCCCTCTGCGCCCGCGGCAAAGTCGGGCTGAAGATGAATTTTCCGACGGCCCGCCTGCCCGAACTTCTCGAAAAACTCCCCTCGCTCCGCCGTCCGACGATTTCCCAGCTTTCCGAAGAAGGTTGGGTCGCCGTTGAGACAGTGATTGACGAAATCGTCGTCAGAGACATGATTCCCGAACTGAAGCGTCTGGGGGCAGAGGGGATTATCGAATATCCGCTCAACAAAATCGTCCCCTAATCTTTCACCGTAACCTAACCCCGAACCGCCATGGGCTCCATCAAGAAACGCCGTAAGACGAAGATCAACAAACACAAGCGCAAGAAGCGCATGAAGCAGAACCGCCATAAAAAGCGTCTCCGCTACAAGTCCTAGTCACTGGGATTGATCTGGAATTACAATCGCCAGAGGCTCGCTTGCGGGCCTCTGGCTTTTTTGTAAAGTGGTCGGGAAAACGGGATCATGAGTTTGCAAGTGGTGGTCAATTTCCGGGTGATCGACGAGTCCGACGATTGGATCGTAGTGGATAAACCCGCGCCGTTGATCGTCCATCCGGCGAACAACAAGCCAGAACCCACGCTGCTTGGCGGGCTGGAACAACTGCTTGCCTACGAGATTCAAAACGGTGCCAGCCTCGGAATTGTGACTCGCTTGGACCGGGAGACGAGCGGTGTGGTGCTGATTTCAAAAAACAAGGAAGCGGCTCGCGAGCTCGGCTGGATTTTCGAGCGGCGGCAGGCGGAAAAGCAGTATCTGGCGATCGTCCACGGTTGGCCTGAATCCCACGAATGGGAGTGCGCCCAGCCGATTATCCGAGCTGGAGAGCTGGGACCGTCGGCCATCTGGGTCAGGCAGGTGGTCAACCCGCTTGGGCGTGATTGTCTGACTCGATTTCAGGTGGAGGAGCGGTTTGAGAGGGCGGGACGACGGTTTGCGCGGATTCGCTGTTTGCCCGAAACCGGGCGGATGCACCAGATCCGGGTGCATTTGGCGGCTTCGGGATTTCCGATTGTGGGCGATAAGATCTATTCGGGCGATGGATCGGAGTATTTGCAATGGATGGACACCGGCTTGACGGCGGAATTGCAGGAGTGCTTGATTTTGCCGCGGCACGCGCTTCACGCCGCCAGTCTCGGAATCGTATGGAACGGACAATCAATCCGTTGGGAAGTGGAAATGGCCCGCGACATGGTGGAGTTTTCCGAAGGCGTGGAAATCGCCCCAACTCCGGACGTTGTCATTTGGAGCCGACATGATTAGTCTGGGGCATGGCTTCACTCGACCAATTGGTGGCACATCTGGATGGCGAACTGAAAACGTCAACAATCTCGGACTACCCGGGCGCGATGAACGGCCTGCAACTCGCCAACAGCGGACAAGTCTCAAGAATCGTGGCGGCGGTGGACGCCTCTCTCCCCGTCATCAAGGCTGCAGCGGCGGGTGGCCCAGGCCTGCTCCTGGTCCACCACGGGATGTTTTGGCAGGGGATCCAGCCGGTCACTGGAGCGTTTTATAAGAAGCTCAAAATCGCCATGGAGGCGGATCTTGCCATTTACTCGTCGCACCTTCCTTTGGATGTTCACCCTGTTTTTGGGAACAATATTCTGCTGGCAAAGGGTATGGGACTGGTAGATCCCAAGCCGTTTTTTGATCATAAGGGCTTGATGATCGGGCTTCGTGGTAAATGGCAGGGATCCCGCGCCGAGCTCGATTGTAAATTGCGCCAAGTTCTTGGCGGTCCAGTCCATCTCTGTCCGGGAGGACCTGAAACGGTCTCCGAAGTAGGGCTCATCACTGGCGGAGCGGGGAGCGAAGTTGCGAAAATCGCATCCGTGGGTCTCGATTGCTTTGTGACAGGCGAGGGGCCCCACTGGAGTTATCCACTTGCCGAGGAGCTTGGAGTGAATTTGTTTTATGGAGGCCATTACGCGACTGAAACCTTCGGGGTGAAGGCGATCAGCTCCAAGATTGCTGAGGTCTTCTCGATCCCATGGGAATTCCTGGATCATCCAAGCGGGCTGTGAGTCACTCACTTGCGGAAACTTCGCCGCCGAAGCACCGAAGGACGTGCGGACACTGGCTTTGAGTGAATTCGAGGCTATTGAATTAGAAATTCCTGAATGAGGACGCCGGCATGCGATTTGCACGTTTTCGAATCATTCAAAAATACTCGTAGTTTATTGAAAATAAATTGGTTGTAAAAATGTGTGGGGCCGAGCACTTATTTCCGATAGTTTTCAAAAAAGACTTGCATGGGAGACGGGAGGTGGCGTTAACTGTCCCGGGAAAGCGGGCATAGCTTAGTGGTAAAGCGCTATCCTTCCAAGTTAGACATGCGGGTTCGATTCCCGCTGCCCGCTCCATGCTAATTTCCAAACACTCCCGAAAAAACAACCTCAATGAAAAAACACACCGGTTTCATTCTCCTTAGTGCCGCGTTCGGGCTGATGTCAGCCAGCGCGGCAACTGATTGTCTGGCGCTTTCACTTTCCATCAAAAACGCCGCCGCTGTAGATCGCTCCAACGTTCTTGAATTAGTTTCACGGGAAGTAGCCGCGGCGCCGGGCTGTGCGTGCGAAATCGTCAAGGCTGCCATCGAAGGGTCTACTGCTAATGCGAAAACAGTCGCCGCAATTGTTCAAGCGGCGGCCACGGCAGCTCCTGAGCAAATGCGGTTGGTCTCGCAGTGTGCAGTTGCGGTTGCGCCAGACTCATTGAGTGAGGTCCAAGCGGTGATCGCGTTGCTTGATCCCAACCTTGGGGAAACAGGAAAAGTCAATAGCTCGAAAGATTCAAAGGCACCTGCCGGAGAAGTGGCCGCAATGCCTAATCCTTTGGATTTCCCTGGGCAAGGACCAGTTGGCCCGACTCCAGGTGGTCCTGGTGGAGCATCGCTGATCGGTCCGGGTAGATCGTCGCTCTTGCCAGTGGGGCCGCCAATCAATGTCGTCCCGCCAGTCATCATCCGACCGGTTGTGCCGCCGGTTGTGCCGCCGGTTATCCCTAATCCGCCACCAATTTCGCCGGGCGAATTCCCACCAGGCCCGCCAAATGAGTTGCCTCCTGTCGAATTCACCCAGGTTAGTTGATCAACCGCAGCTGCGCCTAATCGAATGTCTCCCAGAACACCCAAATACCCGTCCAATTTCATGAAAATAAATACTTCGATCGGCATGTGCTGCCTGCTCCTCGCAGGCTCCGCTACCGCGCAAAGCCTCTATTACGTCGGCAGTGAGGCGCAAGAATCCCTCCCGCTTAAATGGGTGGTCGGGATGAGCGCATTCTACGACGACAACATCAACGCTGGTGGTTTTGGGCCTGAACAGGATTCTTTCGGTCTTAATCCCTACGTGGGATTGTCATTTGTCAACATCACTCCACAGACTACTTGGGATGTTTACGCCCGACTGGGCCTCATTTACTATTTCGATGCGCCTCCTGGGATTGACGATGCCAACAGCCAGTCGCGTCTGGGCGTCAATTTGACCCACCGCTTCAGTGAGAGACTTCGTTTTTCCAGTCGCAATTTTGTCTCATATGAGTTGAATCCTGACTACTCATACGGTTACGCGTCATCCGCCCAGACAGGGGAGTACTTCTTTTGGCAAAGCGACAACTCGGTCGGTTACCGTTGGACCGAGCGGGTTGCGACTTACACTGGTTTAAGAGTTACCGGGACCAGTTACGCCGACAGCGTCAACAATGACAACGATCAGTATGGTTGGGAGCTCTACAACCAGTTCCGTTATCAGCTCGGTCCACAGACTGTACTCACCGGCGATTATCGCTACGGGCGTACTTATTCTCAGGGAAATGCATCCGATTATACCGATCAGTTCCTCCTCGCGGGTGCTGAACATCGCTTTAGTCCAAACACCATTGGTATTGTGAGAGCTGGTGCGCAGTTTCACGATGTGGAGGATGGCGACAATTACACCAGTCCGTATTTGGAGTTCGCAATGAGTTCCCAAGTGAATCAGCAATTCAGTGTGAGGGCCTACACTCGATATGGAATCGAAGGTTACGACACCGTTCAGTTTGATCCTGTTGCTGGACTGGTCGAATATAACGACACCCGCGCACTCCGTATCGGAGTCTCTTCCGAGTATGTGATTTCCCCCATGTTCTCGGTCTTCGGTGGAGTTGACTATCTTCCAACTTGGTTCGAGGGAGGTCAGTCACTAAACACGCCTCCCTTTGCGGGCAACATCGATAATCTCGATCAACAGATCTACAACATCAATCTTGGTTTGTCAGTTAAGTTGAATGAAATGCTCACTGGAACAGTAACCTACAACTTCACGGACTCAACTTCCGATATTGCTGGTCAGGACTATGATCGTAATCGGATTAACGTTGGTCTTAGCGCAGAATTCTGATTATTCGGAAGAGATCCACTCAACCTGAATTTACCGAAAAAATCACCTCTTTGATTGGAAACTCCCGCAATGACTTTCATTGCGGGAGTTTCTATTTCAGCTGGAAATTTGTCCAAACCGTGAAACAATAATACCAATGAATCTTTCGTCTCCTCAGCAAAACGAGGCATCGCTGCATGCGGTCGACTACTGGCAGGTCATCAAAAACCGCTATGGGATCATCCTTTTGACCTTGCTTCTGGTCTTCATGACCGCGGCAGTCATCACCTATGTAATGCCTAAAAAATACGAAAGTTCGGCGACTATCGAGGTGAAGCCGAAGTCCATCGGGCAGTCCCCTTTCGAAGGGATGAACAGCCCTTCTTATGGAACGACCCCGATGACGGCCCAGTTCTTCGGAACGGAGTTCGAAAAGATCAAAAGCAGCAATTCACTCGCCAAGGTTGTCGAAAATCTGTCTTTGGTAAACAAGTGGGGAGTCGATAAGGAGACGGCAATTCGAATTCTGAAGGGAATCGTCAATACGCAAAATATTCGGGGTACGGATTTGATTTCCATTACTGTCCGCCACACGGATAAGGAAGATGCCCGGAATGTGACCGCTGAAGTAGCGAAGGCCTATAAGGCCTACCGGACTGAAATCGAAAGCCGGGATGCTGACAAAGGCTTGTATGAATTGAACAAAGCGGTGAGAGATCAGGAGGATAAGGTCGAGGAGCGGCGGAAAGTGCTCGCTACCATTGTCAGGACAAAAGGAATCATCTACAAGGGACAGGATTCGTTTTACGGGCAATCGGGTGTCGATGAGGATCAAGGGGCGCGGAGCGCTCTTCAAACGTTCAACGAGCTTGAACAGGAAAAGATGCAGCTGGAGAGCCAGATCAACAGCCTCTTGAAATACGATAGTGACCAACTCATGGTCTATGCAGCTGGATTGAATTTACCTGATAATGTCATCAAAAACCTGCTGCCCGAATATAATGAGGCAAAGCGAAACGTGGAGGCGTTGAAAATAAATGGATTGGGTGATCGTCATCCAACCGTGCTTGCGGCAATGGATCAGATCAAGGGCATAAAAAATCAACTCGATGAGGGTGTCGTCAATTTAAGGGCGACACTTCAGGCGCAGTTGGAGATGGCGACAGACCGACTGAAAAACGTCGAAGTGATGAAGGACGACACCCGCGAGGAAGCCATCAAACGAGGGCTTGATGCACAGGACTATGTCGACGCGAAGCGTGATTTTGAAACCGATCAGCAATTGCTGCAATCGATGAGGTTGAAACAGATCAGCAAGAACATCACTGATAAAATGACGGATGAAAGCATCGTCGTTCATGAAGAACCCCAAATCTCACAAAGTCCGGTCAGCCCGAATGTCACGCTTAATTTGGTTCTTGGTGCCGTGGTCGGAATGATCTTCGGAATCGGGATCGCGTTCTTCTTGGAGTATCTCGATACATCCGTCAAAAGCCTCGAAGATGTGGAACGTTATCTCCAAGTCCCCGTGCTTGCAGTCATTCCCAAGGATGTTGGTGTCTTACACAAGCAAAGTGGCATGAGCCCCGATGCCGAGGCTTACCGGATTCTAAGAACAAATATCGAATTCAACCGGAAGAACCCGGAAGACAACGCAATTACGGTGGTGTCGGGTGGTGCAGGTGAGGGTAAATCGACGACCTTGGTCAACTTGGCATATATTTGCGCTCAGGGAGGATACACCACCCTCATGATCGACGCTGACTTGCGGAGGCCTCGTCTTCACACGTTCTTCGATATCAACAATTCCGTGGGTCTGACTAATTACCTGACGACAGAATTGATGTTGGAGGATGTGATTCTCCAAACGCCAGTCGACAACCTTTATTTCATGCCGTCGGGAATCCTGCCTGCCGATGCGGCAGGGATACTCAACTCCCGCCGGATGTCCGAACTGATCCAAGATGTGAAGCAGCGCTTCGATCTTGTCCTTGTCGATAGTCCGCCGATTCTTGGTGTGAGCGACGCATCCGTTCTCGCAAGTGAGGTCGATTTGACGATGATCGTGGTGCAGCATCGCAAATTGCCGAGAAATATGCTGCTCCGAGTGAAGCAGGCCGTCGAAAATGTGGGCGGGAACGTCATCGGTGTCGTGTTGAACAATGTCGATGTGCGGAGCGACAGCCAATATCAATATTACACGAGCTATTATACTTATTATGCCCCAGCGGAATCCCAGATCGGACCGATGGTCGGCACTGGGACCGCACCTGCCAAACCGCAGTCCGGTGGGGCACGGTCGAATGATTCCGAACTGTATTGAGCCTTGAACTTAAGAAAACACATGAACTCCAAATCCATTTTCACAGTATTATTCCTGCTGGTGGCTTTTTTCCTGCCATCTCAAGCGCAAATTGAATCAGGTAAGGCGATTCAGATTACTATTTCAGGTGTGCCAGCTGAAGAAAAAGGGCGAATTGACGGTATTTATCCGGTATCCGACGCAGGTTTCATCAACATGCCCTTCATCGACACTGTGCGGGCTGCCGGCCTTAGGAACGAGGATCTGGCTGCCTCTCTCCAAGCTCGTTACAAGAGTCTTGGAATCTATACAAATCCCACGATCCAAGTTATCTCCAAGACGGGTGACAGCATCGACGAGCAGATGGTTCATCTAGGGGGGCAGGTGCGCGGGCCGGGGCCCAAACCATTCCGCAAGGGACTCACTCTTTACCAGGCTGTTCAGGCTGCTGGAGGAGCAACCGAATTTGGAAGCATGAAACGGGTGAAACTTTTCAGGAATGGACGGCAGACCTTGTATGATCTTACAAAAGCGCAGTTCATGAATGTCCCGGTGCAGCCCAACGACACCATCGAAGTGCCTCAGAAGAACATGCTCGGCAACTAAGCGGCTGATGGCGACTCCGATGCAAACGGGTGAGGCTCGAGTTTCGTCGCGACTGCTGGCTGTTGTGCTTTCTCTTTGGGTTGGCCAGATCTGTGTTGCCGGTGATTTCGGGATTCCATCACAACAGCTTAGTGACCTTGGAGCTTCGGAATTCAAAGTTCGCGAGCGTGCCGAACAAGAGCTTCTTGAATGGGGTCGGAAGAATCCGAGGACTGCCATGGCGGAGTTTCTCAGGTATTCGCAACTCGCAGTTGATCCTGAAGTCAGGGAAAGATGCCTTGATGTGCTTCGCAGTCTGGTGACCGACGAATACATGAAAGAAGGTGAAGGGTATATTGGCATCGCCCTGGCAATGAAAGACGACATAGTGACCGTTCCCGGAGACCCGAAGGCTCGCAATGCGGTTCGAGTGGTGGAGGTGAGAGCTGATACCCCAGGTCAGAAATCTGGAATTCTGTTGAATGATTTGATAGTCGCTTTGGAAGGAGTGACTTGGCGGGAAGTCGAGGCGACGCCTGCGTTTCGGGAGAGTATCAAGAAAATGAAACCGACCACGGTGGCCCGGTTGACGGTTTTGCGCGGTGGCGAGTTGGTCGACCTGGAGGTCACACTCGGGCGCCGTCCGTTGATGGCTGACATGTTCCTGAATGGTCAAAACCAGGATTTGGAGGCTACTGAGCGGGCAGCCAAGGAGGCATACTTTCAACGCTGGCTTTCTCAAAAGAAGGCGCCGCGCTGAAGCGTGTCACCCGCTTTTAGAAATCGACATTCGGGAATCTGATGGCACTTTATTGAAACTCCGCCTCGCGTAATTACACCGTCATGATCAATTTATGGTTTCAAAAGATCGCATCTGCCGTGGTGTTGATCGCCCTGTCCTGTTCGGCCTGCGCGCAGCAGGCCGACTTCAACGAGGTTGGTCGCCAGATGGCCATCATGTTGCAGAACAGTCATTTTGCAAGACTGCCCTTTAACGGGGAGTTGAGCCAAAGGTTTCTGGATGATTATTTAAAGGATCTCGATTTTCAGCGTTTGTATTTCACCCAAGAGGACGTCGACGGATTCAATGCCAAATACGGCGATCAACTCCACACGTCGTTGCTTCATGGAGAAAGCATGTCCGCAGCCATGGAAATTTACCGGGTGTTTGGGAAGCGGGTTGAGGAGCGGGTGGCATTAGCCGAAAAACTCCTCAAAGGAGCGGATTTTGACTTTACTGAGGATGAATCAATCATGCTGAGCCGGAAAAACGCGGCGTGGCCAAGGAACGAAAAGGAGGCCTCGGATTTATGGAGACGTCAGATTAAAGAGGCGGTCTTGGGCGAGATGCTCCGCCGTGAACTTCTGACCAAACTTTCCAGAGAGCAAAATAAACCCGATCCGGGTGTTTCCGACCGGAGTCCCAAGGAAAAGGTTTCTCTTCGCTATAAAAGATTTCTCAACAGTGTGAAAGACGCCGATGAGGAGGAAATCGCGAATTATTTCCTAAGTTCAGTGGCAAGGGCGTATGATCCTCACACTGATTATATGAGTTTCCGGGAGATGAATCGGTTTAAAGACGGGATGAAGAACGAGTTGGTTGGAATCGGTGCTCTTTTGCAAGGGGAGGAGGATGGTGCGACCAAGATCAAAGGTATCGTCGTTGGAGGACCAGCCGATCGGGAGGGAACTCTCAAGCTCAATGACAGGGTGGTGGCAGTTGATACGCTGAACACGGGAAAACCCGAGGATATGGTCGATATCATGTTTATGAAAATTGACAAGGTGGTCGACTACATTCGAGGCAAGGAAGATTCCTATGTGGCGTTGAAAGTAGAGCCTGCTGGCGGTCCGCCAGGAGAAACCAAAATTGTGGTGATCAAGCGCGGAAAGGTGGAGATGAAGGACGAGCAGGCAAGTGCCGAAGTTATCGAGATGAAATCTGAAAAAGGAGTGACGCGCCGCTTGGGAGTCCTCACCCTGCCCTCGTTCTACGCTGATTTCGAAGAGGGAAAAATCCGCAGTTCGATTGATGTGGAGCGAATCCTCATGCGTCTGAACGAAGAGAAGATCGACGGACTGGTTATCGATCTTAGGAACAACGGAGGAGGATCTTTGGAGGAGGTTCGGCGGATGACCGGATTTTTCCTCGATTCGGGCCCAGTGGTGCAGGTGAAGAACACCCTGGGGCAGATTCAGGTAAAGGAATCTGATGACGGGAAGCCGATTTACACCGGACCTATGGTTGTGATCACGGACAAGAGTAGCGCTTCGGCGAGCGAGATTCTCGCAGGTGCTCTTCAGGATTTCAATCGTGCCGTGGTTGTTGGCGATTCCTCCACGTTCGGAAAAGGGACCGTCCAGCAACCGATGGATATCGGTCGGATGCTTCCGCTTTTTGCGGCGCGCAATCGTGCTGGATTTCTCAAAGTGACGATCCAGAAATTCTATCGACCCTCCGGCTCCTCCACTCAAATGGACGGTGTCGCAGCAAATGTTGTCATTCCCAGTCTCACAGATGCTCTGGAAGTGGGAGAGGCGTATCTTGACCATCCTCTTCCTCATGATCGAATCCGGCCAGCAGGAGATTTTGCGCCACTTGATCCCCAGTCGCTGTTCATTCCCCGGTTAAAGGAACTCAGCCAGGAGCGATTGAATACATCCAAGGATTTCTCCTACGTGATCCAAGACGTCATGAAGGCTAAGGACCGCCTGAAGGAAAATCGGCTTTCCCTGAACAAGGTTGAACGGGAGAAGGAGCTTGCAGAGTCCGATACTCTCCAAAAACTCAGGAACGCCGAACGCCGGACGCGATTTGCCCAAATGAGTGAGGAGGACAGGAACTCATTGAAATTTTTCAAAATCACTCTGGAAGACCTCGAAAAAGGAGCGGATTTGAAATCCTACAACCCAGCGGATGACAGTGGCGACTACATGCGAAGAGCCAAGGACGAGGCGGATGATCTCGACGAAACACCCAAATGGCCTACGGGATTGGACCCTACCAAACGGGAGTCTCTCGCCGTGCTCAAGGATCTCGTAGATCTCACCGAGAACGCACGTATCGCCGGCCTGCTCAAAGGTACAGCTGAAGCCCGGTGATGTCTGACGTCTCAAGGAATCTATCCGAGGTCAAGGCGGCGGTTGCTGAAGCTTGCAGCCGTTCAGGCCGCGATGTCGGATCGGTCGAGCTCATTGCCGTATCCAAAACGTTCTCAAGTGGCGATATCAGGGACGCTGTTCTTTCGGGGCAGCTTCATTTCGGAGAAAGCAGACTGCAGGAAGCTGAATCCAAGATTGCCGAACTGCCAGGCTCCTTGCACTGGCATTTCATTGGCAGGGTCCAGCGCAACAAGGTGCGGAAACTACTTGGATTGTTCGAGGTGGTTCATGCGATTGATTCGCTGAGACTCGCAGCATACACTAATGAAATCGCTAAGGAACTGGGTCTGTTTCCCAATGTGTTCCTTCAGGTGAATATCGGGAAGGAATTGTCCAAGGGTGGTTTTGAGCCTGGCGAGCTCTATGAGGCAATGGACGACCTTTTGAGTCTGGATCGCCTCGGAATCTTGGGTTTGATGTGCATTCCTCCACCAGTCGCTGATCCCGAATCGGCCAGAACTTGGTTTGCCACACTGCGGGAAATGCGAGACGATCTTGAGATGAAGTTTGGTGTCTCGATGCCCTCTCTCAGCATGGGAATGAGTGCTGATTTCGAGGTGGCGATCGAAGAGGGCTCCACGCACGTCAGAGTGGGATCGGCAATTTTCGGAAGGCGTGCATATCGGATCGACGGCGAGCTCGGATAGCACAATCATTCTCAATGACTTCGACTCTCGAACACGCGACCCTGATAGGCAATGAACTCGCGCTGTCGTTTACGGACGGATTCGAGGCCTACCTACCACTCCCTTTGCTCCGGCGATCTTGTCCTTGCGCAGGTTGTCAGGGTGAGCCTGATGCCCTGGGGCGAGTGTTTCGGCCCAAAGTGGATTACGGGCAGCACGCGTTCGAACTAAACCGGTTCGAAGGAGTGGGTGGATATGCTATCCAGCTTTTCTGGGCCGATGGACACTCGTCAGGGATCTACAGCTACTCCTACCTCAAGAAACTCGCGGAAATCCCGTCGGCATAAGTTCGCACCTGGAAACGAGGAACTCATCGGCGTGTATTCGGCCCACCAAGAACTGGCGTCCCTTCCACTTCTTTCGGCAAAGGAGGTAATGGCATTCTCGGCGGCCGGTTTCAGCAAGGTTTCATCCGTGTTGGATCATTTCCCGAAGCGGTATGAGGACAGAAGGCGGTTCGATGCCTTTCCCAACCAAGCGACGCCCGAAGCCGTGTGCCTGCGGGGAACGGTGATTGATGCCTCTCTCAGGCACTTTGGCCCCGGACGGCGCTTTTACGAGGCGATCGTGATGGATGGCTCAGGTGGTGTGTTTGGATCGGGAAAGGTCACCTGCCGCTGGTTCAACATGCCATTCATTCAGAATCTCATCGCCACCGGCCATGAAGTGATCGTCTATGGTCGCGTCAAGGATGTGAGCGGCCGGCTGGTGATCGATCACCCGGACATTGAAGTGATTCGGGATGGCGACGCGTCGATTCATCTGGAGAGAATTGTTCCGATTTACAGAAACATTTCCGGAATCGGGCAGCGGCGGTTGCGTGAGATTATCCATACGTTTTCAACAAATATTGATCCGGATAGCCTTCATTGGGTTTGCGACAAAGATCAGGGTGCATCCAAGGTGCAGGCGTTCATGGGTGTGCATTTTCCCGAGGATGTTGATAATGTTAGAATTATTCGCCGCCGTTTCGCGTTTGAAGAGTTGTTTTGCGTGCAGCTTAATGTCGCTTGGAGAAAATTCCGTTATCATGAACACCCTGGACGCGTGCTTGGGAAAAACGTTTCACTCTTCAGGCAATTCCATGCGGCATTGCCATTCGAACTGACGAACGCACAGAAGCGGTCCATCCGGGAAATCCTGGCCGACATGCGATCCGGGCGGCCGATGAACCGGTTGTTGCAGGGCGATGTCGGTTCGGGGAAAACCTTCGTCGCAATGGCGGCGATGTTGCTTGCGATCGGATCAGGATGCCAAGCCGCACTCATGGCTCCCACGCAGATTCTCGCGGAGCAGCATTATCTCACATTCTGTCGTTGGCTCGATCCCTTGGGAATCAGGATCGCGCTGAGGACCGGGAACCGGGATGAGGGAAATCATCCGGAAGGGGAGGCCCAGATCATCATCGGCACCCACGCGTTGCTTTATGATTCGGTCTCGTTCGAAGACCTAGGGCTTGTCGTCATCGACGAGCAACACAAGTTCGGCGTGGCCCAGCGCGCTTCATTGATCCGTCAGGGAGTCATACCTGATGTGCTCGTGATGACGGCCACACCGATTCCAAGGACCTTGACCATGACGATTTACGGTGACCTCGAGGTTTCTCTACTGGATGAAAAACCTCCAGGCAGGGGCAAAATCATCACCGCCATGAGAAAAGCCGCGAAACAATCCGATGTGACGCGGTTTGTGAAGGATCAGTTGTCACAAGGACGGCAGGCTTATCTGGTCTATCCACTGGTGGACGAAAGCGAGAAGATCAAAGTGGAATCGGCCACCGAGGCGTTTAAGAAATGGCAGAAGCGTCTGAGTTTCTATCAGGTTGGCTTGATTCACGGGAAACTTCGTCCCGAGGAAAAGCAATCGGTGATGGATCGGTTCCGCAATGGGGAGATTCATGCGCTTGTGTCAACGACCGTGATTGAGGTCGGCGTCGATGTGCCCAATGCAAGCGTCATGATTCTGCATCATGCCGAGCGCTTTGGTCTGGCCCAGCTTCATCAGCTCCGCGGACGGATCGGCCGCGGCGGGCACAAGGGCTACTGCGTGTTGCTGACGGACGGCAAGAATGCGGAATCGCTGGAAAAACTCGAAGTCCTCGTCAGCACCTCCGATGGATTTGAAATCGCGGAAGCGGATCTCCGCATTCGTGGACCCGGCAACGTCCTCGGGACGGTGCAGAGCGGTCTATCAGATCTGAAGTTCCCGGACTTTCTGACTGACCTTCCACTGTTGCTGGAAGCAAAGGCGCTGGCGGACATACTACTCGCGGAAGATCCCCACTTGAATGGCAAGCATCAACAGCTTAGGAAGTTGATCCAGGAGCCGGCGGCCGGGATGAATCTTCCCAGCACCGCCTGATGATCGTCTTGGTTTGAAACGACTTGTTACTGACCTTCCTCGACCATTTTCTGGCGTGCCGCCAGGTAGGCGTCGAACTCCGCTTCATTGGCAAAAACGCCGACGCCCGGGAAGTGCCTTGATGATCTCGAAAACCTCGGTGATCTGCGGCTGCATGTTGATGAAGGATGCCTGGCCGCCGCGCTCCTTGAGCTGCTTGCGGACGATGGAGAAACACGCGCAGGCCGGCGCTGCTGATGAATTTCAAGCCGGCGAGGTCGAACATGAGGTCCTTGCCGCAGCGGGCGAGAACGGGTCCGAGCTCGCGCTCCAAGTTCGGGCGCGGTGGCGGTGTCGAGGCTGCCGATGAGTTTGACGGTGATGGCTCCCGTGTTCTGGGAGCCGATGTTTTGCAGGATTTGGATTTCGAGTGGCATGATCGTTTTCTAATTCGATGGTTTGCAGCTGACGCTAGTGAGTCGTTAAGTGTGCGCAAGAGCATTTCAAACGGGTTCAGGTAGCTTCTTGATGAGCCGCAGCACGTTTTCGCCGCCTTCGCGGGCGTAGCGCATCTCATCCGTGTATTTCCGGACAAGAAAAATCCCCCAGCCACCGGGCGGTTCGTCGTCGTCGGCGATGCCGTCTCCCGGAGGTGCGAGCGTGGGGTCGAACTCGGCGCCGGGATCGCGCAGTTCGATGATTATCTCGCCGCCGGTGTGGGCGAAGCGTCACGCGGAAGGTCCTGCTCCGGATCGCGTTGCAGCGCGTGGTTGACGATGTTGCTGCCGCATTCCTCCAGCGCGAGCGTGAGGCCGAAAAGGATCTTCGCCGGGATTTCCTGTTCCTCGCCGAATTCCTGCAAGCGCTTCCACCGCGCGCATGACTTCCTCTGGCGTGCCGTGAAGTTCCAGCGTCATGGGCGGTCCTCCCTGGTACGCTGATTTTGAGCGTCAGGATGGCGATGTCGTCGGACTGCGGCGCGCTGTCGGCGAAGGCGTGGACCTTCGCGAGCAAGGCGGCGGTTAGGTCCGGCGCGGATTGTCCGGCCAGCGCGGTCGTGTCGGCGATGAGGCGGTCATCGCCGTAACATTCGTCCTGCGGATTGAACGCCTCGCTCACGCCGTCGGTGTAGAAAACGAGCGAATCGCCCGGGCGCAGCGTCAATTCCGTGCGCTCGAATTCCAGGCCCGCATCGAAGCCCAGAGCCGTGCCGAGATTCTTGACCGCCCAGCACGGAGGCTCGCCCGCGCGAATCAGCACCGGCCGACAATGGCCGCCGTTGGCGATGGTGAGTTTTCCGGTGCCGGGATCGAACACCGCGCAGATGAAAGTCACGAACATGAACGATGGATTGTCCTCCGAGAGTTCGTCATTCAGGCGGGCGAGGATGAGTTCCGGCTCGACGATGTCCCGCGCCAACAAGCGGGCCAGACTGATCGCCCGCACCATGAACATCGAGGCGGGGATGCCCTTGCCGGAAACGTCGCCGAGGAAAACCACCAACCGGTCGCTGGCCGCCGCGCAGACTCCGTAAAGATCGCCGCCCACCTCGCGGGCCGGCTCCAGCACCGCGCCGAACTCGACGCCGTAGGCCGGCTCCAGCGCGGAGAAATCGTGCGGCAGCATGCCCATCTGGATTTCGCGGGCCACGCGCAGTTCGCTGGCGATTTGTTCCTTCACCGCGTCGCTGTAGGCCTTGGCCTTGAGCAGCGAGCGCACGCGGGCCTTCACTTCCAGCATCTCGAAGGGCTTGGTGAGATAGTCGTTCGCCCCCGCCTCGAAGCCGCGGGTTTTGTTCTGCACTTCTTCGAGCGAGGAGAGAAACATGATCGGCACGTCGGCCGTCTCCGGCATCTGGCGCAGGCGGCGGCAGACTTCATAGCCGTCCATGCCGGGCATCATGATGTCGAGCAGCACCAGGTCGGGCGGCGTGCGTCGCGGCGATCTGCAAGGCCATTTCGCCATTCATCGCGAGGCTGAGCTTGTGGTCGGCCTTCAAGCCCTCCACGAGGATGTCGAGATTCGCCTTGGCATCGTCCACGATCAGGACGCGGCAGTCGGATAGG
The DNA here is from genome assembly GCA_963841745.1 of uncultured Verrucomicrobiae bacterium. Classification (GTDB taxonomy): domain Bacteria; phylum Verrucomicrobiota; class Verrucomicrobiia; order Verrucomicrobiales; family Akkermansiaceae; genus Luteolibacter. The sequence goes on from CAWJDV010000004.1 coordinate 156,661, forward strand.
TTCTTCATGAGATGTTGGAATTTTTCAAAGCCTGCCGCCAACTGCGTTTCGGCATCGGTGAAATCATAATTCTGCACGAGTTTTTCAAACTCCGCCCAGGCCTCGCCGGGAAACAATGGCACTCAACGCCGCCCGGTTGGCCTCGATGAATTCCACCGCGCCGGAGTCGAAGTCGGAGAGCAGTTTGGCAAGTTGTTCCGCAGCCGCGACGGGTTTGGGCGGGATCGACAGGAGGCGGTTGTGTTCCGGCGGCGAGCTGGGACGATTTCTGGCGACTGGGCAGAGATTTCTTCAATGCTACTAGCAGCGGATCCAGCGCTTTGGCGACTTGTTGCAACGCTGGTTCCGTTTCAGATGCCGCAGCCGCGGTGGCGGATGATTTCCTCCAGCACGCTGGCGGCGGCTTGCACCTGTTTGGCCCCGAGGTTCGCGGCCACGCCCTTGACCGTGTGGGCGATGCGCTCGGCAAGTGCGGGATCGTCCGCTGAGCCAGCGCCGCGGTGATTTCCGCGACGGCGGGTCCTTGTTGCTCGGCGAACTGGCGGAGAAGTTTCAGATAGAGTTTCCGGTTTCCGGCGACGCGGGTCAGGCCGTCCTGCGTGTCGAGGCCATCGATGGCCGGGAGTTCTTCCGGATGTTGAATATCGACCGCCACAGTTTGCCCGACGGGTTCGGTGACCGGCGGCGGTTGATAGAAACGGCCGACGGTTTCAAACAGGATGTTCGGATCGATCGGCTTGGAGATGTGGTCGTTCATGCCCGCGTCGAGGCACTTTTGCTTTTCCTCAATCGTGGCATGCGCGGTCATGGCGATGATCGGCAGCTTGGCGAATGCGGCTTCCGAGCGGATTTTCACCGTGGCTTCGTAGCCGTCCATCACCGGCATTTGCAGATCCATCAGCACCAGGTCGTAGGCGTCGGCTCCCGCAGCAAGTGCTCCACCGCTTCACTGCCGTTGTTGGCGACGGTGACCTTGGCTCCGATGCCTTCAAGCAGTTCCACGGCGATCTGCTGGTTGATCTCGTTGTCTTCGGCCAGCAGGATCCGCGCGCCTAGCAGTCGTGCCCGCATGACGATCGTCCGAGCCGGCTTGTGCCATCTCGACCGAGTCAGGTGCGAACAGCGTGACCAGCGTGTCCACGAGCATGGAGCGGGTAACGGGCTTGACCAGGAAGCCGTCGATGCCCAGCCGCTCGGATTCCTCGCGCACCTCCTCGCGGCCGAATGCGGTGACCATGCACGATGGCGGGCTGGTTCTTGAGTGTGCTCATCTTGTTTGATCCGGCGCGTCGTTTGCAAGCCGTCCATGCCCGGCATGCGCCAGTCCATGAAGATCAAATCGTAGGGTGTGGCGGCGTCATGCTGCTTGACGGCGGCCAGAGCTTCCGCGCCGGAGCTCACCGCGTCCACGCTTGGAGTTAGATCCGCGAGTGGCTTCTGCGAGGATTTCGCGCGCGGCGGAATTGTCATCCACGATCAGCACGCGGAGCTTGGCGAGTTGTTCTGGCAGGACTCTGCCCTGACCCGTCGCGAAACCTATGTTCGAGCCAGACGGTGAAAATGAAAGTGCTGCCCACGCCGGGCTCGCTCTCCAGCCAGATCTGACCGCCCATCATCTCTACCAGGCGGCGGCAGATGGTGAGTCCCAGACCGGTGCCACCGTGCTTGCGGGTGGTGGACATGTCCGCCTGGGAGAAGGCCTGGAACAACTTGCCGGACTGTTCCCGGGTCATGCCCATGCCGGTGTCGCGCACGGAGAACTTCAACTGCACCTTCTCGCCGGTTTGTTCGACGAGTTCGATGTTGAGCCGGATTTCTCCCTGCTCGGTGAATTTCACCGCGTTGTTGACGAGGTTGGTTAGGATCTGGCCGAGGCGGAGCGGGTCGCCCCGCAGATGCTCGGGGATCGCGGATGATACGTCGGCCAGGAATTCGAGGCCTTTTTCATGGGCCTTCTGCGCGGTGAGCGTGGTGACGGAGCTGAGGACCTCGTCGATTTGGAAATCGATGTTCTCCATGTCGAGCTTGCCGGCCTCGATCTTGGAAAAATCGAGGATGTCGTTGATGATGGAGAGCAGGGAGGTGCCGGCGTTGTGGACCTTGCTGACGTAGTCGCGCTGCTTGGGGTTGAGCGGGGTTTTGAGCGCGAGATGGGAGAGGCCGATGATCGCGTTCATCGGCGTGCGGATTTCGTGGCTCATGTTCGCGAGGAACATCGATTTCATCTCGGTGGCTTCTTCCGCCTTTTTCGTGGCTTCTCTCAGTTCTTCGGTTTGTGCGGCAAGTTGGTGAGCTTGTTCCTGCGTTTGATCGAGGAGTTCCTGGGTGCGCAGATTCCGCTGGAGGATTTCCAGACTCATCACCGCCACCTTCAGGATCTCGTCGAGCAGTGCGTTTTCACGCGAAGTGAGGGGATGGAAGGAAGCGAACTCGAACACGCCTAGCAGATTTTTCCTGGAGAGCAGCGGCCACGCGGTTGCTTGGGTGGGCGAGGCTTCTCCCAGGCCGGACGCGATGCGGCAGAATCCCTCGGGCAGCTCGGTGAGTGTGAGCGGTTTGCGATCTCCGGCGCACTGACCGACCAGTCCTTCTCCAAGACCGAATGAGTTAGATGGTCCGGAATGTTCCGCCAGACCATAACTGGCAACCCGTGACAGGCGCTCGATGTCCCGCGCAAATGTGTAAAGAGCCGCCACCCCGCCGCCGAGGACGGGGACCAGCCCCGAAGTGAGCCGTTGCCCGAACTCCGCCAGTGACGCGCTGACCTGCAATTCCCCCGTGAGCCGTGCGGCGTGGGCCTTGATCCAGCGCTGCTCCTCCATCGCGGCGGAGCCTTCCTTGAGCACTGCGATGGATCGTGCCAGGGCGCCGACTTCGTCAGTGCCGTCGGTGAATGGCACCACGTTGGCATAGTCCCCTTGGGCGATGGTTTCGACCGAAGTTTGAAGCGCCCGGATGGGATGGATGATTTTTCGAAACGTCAGCCACCCGAGACAGCCTGATAGCAGAAGTGCGCCTCCCACCGAGAACATCTGGTTCCGCTTGGATTTCTCGATGCTATCAATCGCCGCCTTGCCGGCGCGGATCGCGAGGGTTTCGTTGAGCTGGGTCCATTCCTTGGAAATCTGGCTGAGTCTCTCGCCACGCGGAGCGATCTGGTCGGCCAATATCGTTTCGGCCTCGTCCGTGCGGCCGGCGACGACGAGTGCTTTGGCCTCGTCCATCTTGACGATCCACTCCTCGCAGATCTTCTGGAATTCATGGAGATAATTTCCTCCTTTGATGCTGCCGACCCGGTTTTTCTGATAGTCATCCAACAACAGTCTCACTTCGATCCGAGCGGCATCGGCCTTGGCCTGTGCGGTTGACCGACGGGACGGATCGGTTTCCAAAATGGCATTGCGGGTGGAAACCGCCATTTCCGCGAAATTGCGGGTGATGTCGCCGATCCTCGCCAACGCGACGACCCGGGATTCCGCCATGTAGCGGGTGCTCTCCTCGATCCGCTCCATTTCCTTTCGGGTCGCGAATCCGATTCCAAGGATAATTAGAAGCGGCACCGCCAGCAGGAGGATCAAACGTTTTGCGATGGTCATGATCTTGGGGTTAAGAGGCGCGCCAGTATTTCGTGAGGATGCCGGATTGTCCAGCATGCCGGAGGTGGCGATCCGCCGAATGACGCCGGATGTTGAAATGATGAAGCCGCGAATCCCGGAGGATCCACGGCTTCAATTCTGATTCCGGGGGAAGTTAGTTTCCTCCGCCGCCGCGGCGACCGCCCCACATGCCGCGGCCTTCCACGATGCGTTCCTTGGCTTCATCCGAGATGCTGGTCGATGCCTCGACGTAGGCTTTTGCTGCCACGGGATCCTCGCGCATCCAGCGCATGGCGGCGATGCCCACGGTGCGGTTCCGGTCTCCCTCGTCGGTAATGGTTTCAGCGACCTTGATCAAATCGGCGGGTTCTCCGGTGTTGTTGCTCCAGACGTAAGCCTGTGCGGCACTGTCGCGGACCGGGCCTGGCTGATAGGAATTCACAAATGCCAGCGCGGCGATCGGATTCTTCCCGGTCAGGGCCGGCAACAGGTCACGCATCGCGTCCCGTTGAGCCCGCTCGCTGGTCTGCTCCTTGAGGAAATCTTCGGCGGCCTGGGTGTCCTTGCGTGCGAGATCCCTTACGACATCGCCGACGAGGCGATCCTTCGCTTCGCCGTCCGCCATTGCGGAAACCTGCTTGGCCGCGGCGACCGGATCCTTGCCGGAAAGTCCTTCGATCGCCGAGGCGAGAGCGCGTTCCTGGTCGTCGGCAGGCAGGGTGCGGATCCAGGTTTGGGCTTCGGCGAAATCGAGAGCTCCGTATTGAGCCGCTACCGAGCGGTAGGCACCGGCTCGCTCCTCCGGGTCCATTTTGGCAATCATTTCAGCTGCCTTGCGGGGATCTGTCTTCGCAACTTCTCCGACGACTGCAGTCATCGCCTCGTTTTTACCGGTGGCGAGCGCGCTGGCCCATGCCAGGGCCGCGGCGGGATCTTGGCGCGCCCACTCGGTGGCGATGATCGAAGAAGCCCCTTGGCCGCCTCCCATCGGGCCGCCCCGGCCACCACCCATCATGTCCATCATCGCGAACTCGCGAGGATTGGCGGAGTAGTATTTGGCAGCATTCGCCGGATCCACGCTGGCCCAGCTTTGAAGAATCGTCGGGCGCACGAAGCCGCCTGCCATGCCCATGGTGCTGGAAAAGGCCATGGCCGCGGTCGGATCGACTTCCGCCCAGCGCCCAAAGAGAAGGAACGAGGCCATCATCCGCTCACCCATCGGCAGGCCGTTCAATTTGCCTGCTTCTTCCTCAAGCTGCTCGGGGGTGAGGCCGGCGTAGAAGTCCATCAGTGCTTGGACCCGGGTGGAATTGCCGGGCATCCGTGCGATCTGCTCCGTGCTGGTGCCGCTAATACGCGTCTTTTTCGTGCCAGTCTCCGAAGCTGCGCCATCATTCCGGGAGGAAGAGCGGGTCCGCTGGGCGGAGTCTTCGGCGCTTGGCGCACTGGCACTTGCATCGGAATTTTTTCCGGAAATATAGCCTCCAGCAGCACCGACCACCAACGCAAGAACGGGAAATATCCAAGGGTTTTTCATAATCTAAATAAAGTAATGTCACAACCCGGCAAGTGATCGATGGTTGCGAAGTATTTTGAATCAACGATCTTTCATCCGAACTCACGTTCGATTTAAACAACAAGCGGCCTCAAATTTTCCCAAGCCAATTCTCCGATTTACCCATGATCTCCGCAAATTTCCGACATCGCATTCTTTTCGTCTGTCTTGGGAATATCTGCCGCTCGCCAGCCGCCGAGATGATTCTCCGGAAGCAAGTGGCGGACGCCGGTTGGGCGGAGCAATTCGAAATCGATTCCGCGGGCACCATCGGCCATCATCAAGGCGCTCCGCCCGATCCGCGCATGTCGGAATCGCTCAGGCAAAAGGGATTTACGATCGAAGGGCAGTCAAGGCAGATCCAGCCGGATGACCTCGTCTCCTTCGACCTGATCGTGACGATGGACGAGTCGAATCTCTCGGACGTGCAAAGGCTGGATAAAACCGGCAAGCTGCATTCGAAAATCCGCCCGTTCGTCAGCTTCTGCCGCCACCACGACGATCTCCGGGTGCCGGATCCATACTATGGCGGACAGCGTGGCTTCGACCACGTCATCCGAATGCTGGAAGACGGGTGCGAGGGAATCCTTGAGTCGCTGAAAAAGCCGTGAAAAAACCGGCGGCTTCTTCCGCCCCGGTGCCCGAAATTTCCCTTCGTTTGGCCTTGCCATAGACATTCCGGGCAGTAGTCTCGGCGTCCGTTTTTCTTTCTACTGGCAGACGGTTGGCGCCCCGGTGTCTGTCAGTTTTATCCTCCGGGGCAATTGCAGGAAGGAAACGAAACCAACAACACAACCCCAAACCAGATACCATTATGGCTTACGCATGTGCGGAACCCACCAACCAGGCACTCAACGACCTGATCGATTCGAAATTCCGCGAATTCCGCGAAGGTTCGATCGTCAAGGGCACGATTCTTGAAATCCGTCCCCAAGTTGTCCTAGTCGACATCGGCTACAAATCCGAAGGAGCCATCCCGTCGAACGAGTTCGAGGATGAGGAAATCGAAATCGGCGACGAAATCGAAGTGCTTCTCGAGCGCCTCGAAAACGACGAGGGCATGGTCGTCCTCTCCAAGGAAAAGGCCGCCCACAAACAAAACTGGGAAAAAATCGTCAAAGTCTTCCAAGACGGCGGTCTCGTCCGCGGCAAGGTCAAGGCAGTCGTCAAAGGCGGCCTCACCGTCAACGTCGGTGTCGAAGCTTTCCTTCCCGGTTCACAAGTGGACATCATTCCACCGAAAGATCTCAACGAATACGTCGGCAACGTCTACGAATTCAAAATCGTCAAGGTCAACGACGAGCGCAAGAACATCGTTCTTTCCCGCCGCGAAGTCATCGAAGCCGAGCGCTCCGAGCAACGCCAGGTCTTCCTCCAGTCCGTCAAAATCGGCGACAAGGTCACCGGCGCGATCAAGAACATCACCGACTTCGGTGCCTTCGTCGATCTCGCAGGCATGGACGGCCTGCTCCACATCACCGACATGTCGTGGGGTCGCATCAACCATCCTTCCGAACTGCTTCACATCGGCCAATCCGTGGATGTCGTCATCCTCGACGTGGACCGCGAGAAAGAGCGCGTTTCGCTCGGCCTCAAGCAAATGTCCGAGAACCCATGGGAAGACATCGAGCGGAAATACCCGATCGGTCACAACGTCAAGGGTCGCGTCACCAAGCTCCTGCCATACGGCGCGTTCATCGAAATCGAAAAAGGCGTCGAAGGCCTCGTGCACGTTTCCGAACTCAGCTGGGTCAAGCGCATCACCCGTCCATCCGACGTGTTGGAAATCGGCCAGGAAATCTCGGCCGTCGTCCTCGGCATCAGCATCGAAGAGCAGAAAATCTCGCTCGGCGTGCGTCAGCTCGATTCCAACCCATGGGATGAAATCGAACTCCGCTACCCGGTCGGTGCCACCATCAAGGGCCCGGTCCGCAACCTCACCGCTTACGGTGCGTTCGTGGAACTCGAAGAAGGCATCGATGGCATGATCCACGTCTCGGACATGTCCTGGACCCGCAAGATCAACCACCCGTCCGAAGTTCTCAAAAAGAACGACGAAGTCGAAGCCATCGTGCTCGCCATCGACAAGGGCAACCAACGCGTCTCCCTCGGCATCAAGCAAACCGAAGGCGACCCATGGTCCCTCATCGACAGCCGCTTCAAGGTCGGCGACCTCGTCAAGGGCACCGTCGCCAAGATCGCGTCCTTCGGCGCCTTCATCAGCCTCGACGGTGACATCGACGGCCTCATCCACATCTCGCAACTCAGCGAAGACCACGTGGAGAAGGTCAAGGACATCATCAAGGTCGGCGAAGAGATCGAAGCCCGCGTCATCAAGGTCGACAAGGTCGAGCGCCGCATCGGTCTTTCCATCAAGGCCGTCGGTTACTCCGACGAGCAGCTGAAGAAGGAAAGCGCCAGCTTCGAGTCCCTCCGCCCATCCTCCGAGATGGTCGGCCTCGAGCAAGCGTTCAACCTCGCCGCCGCCGCCTCCGAAGACTGGAGCCCGGGTCAGGAAGACTAATCAAACAGCCGCGGTCGCAAGACCGCCGCTACACACAAAAGCCGGCCGGGTTCGCCCCGTCCGGCTTTTTTGCGTAGCGGCGATCACCGGGCGCCGCGAGTGGGTGCCTTACGAATGGCTCGCCAAACACCGGGACCTGAGTCACCTTACAACCGGAAAGCGAATTCGCTCAGTCATGGGAAATACCTCAAATCCATCCACCGACGACCACCATTTCCGCCGCGAGGACCGGGTCCTCCGCTGGCAGCGCATTGCCGGACACATCGCGGCACATCCCGCCGACCTCGTCATCGCGCTCGACAACATCGACCGCTGGCTGGCGCTTGGCCGGGTCCATCCAGCTCCCTTGATTGAATGGCAGGACCGGATTCATGCGGCCCAAAATTCACCCGAAGCATTTCAAGAGTTTATTGCCTATCTCGCCGCGCCGAACCACGACAGCGAGCGGATCAAGTCCTGCTCGCCCTTTGCTGGCCTCTCCTGCCTGAATCCAACTGAATGAACCTGGCGGCCCTCCAACACCTGATCCGCTCCGCCCACGCGCTTGCCGAGGAGGTTCCCCTGCTAGTGCTTGGGTCCGCTTCGCTGCTGGCATCCTTTCCGGACCTGGAAGATCCCCAAGGTCCGCTGGCATCCACACTCGTTGCTGATCTCTGTCCGGACCCTTTCGATGAACTCACCGCAATCATGCTTGATGAGGCATTGGGCGAGAACCGCGCCTATTTCCGAATCCACGGCTATCACGCAGACATTCTGCGGGATTCAATTCTCGAAACCCTTCCGACCGGCTGGCGGGATCGCCTGGTCCCGGTTCCCGAAACTCAAGCCGCGCTCGCATTGGATCCCCACGATCTCGCAGCCGTCAAGCTCCTCGTCGGTCGCCCCAAAGATCTGGCACTGGTTCGAGAACTTTACGCGACGGCAAGGCTCAAGTCGGAGACTGTGCGTGATCGGATCAAGCTCTTGGCGATTCCGGTGTAGCTGATGCCCCGGCTTCTCGATACCTACCGATCCGTTTTTCAATCCTGATCTGTAGATCAGGAAATCCTCGCCATCCCGGCGACGAAACGTTGAGAATTCCCGCATGGCATGGCGCATCGAAGAGCAAGTCGTCCGCGGGGAAATCGACAACCGCACGCGCGGTCGGGTGACCGGGAAAATCTGGCTCGCCGGGCGTGACGAGGCGGTGGAACTGGAGCTGGAGGGGAACCCGTGGCGCGACCTGGCAGGTCACTTCCTCAAGTTCACCAACCCCGAAGCGAAACCGGGCGATGGCTCGCGACTTGCCGCCTATCAACACGGCAGCGTCGGAGACATGACCGCCTCGCGCAAGGTCAAGGTCCCGGAATGCACGATGGACGAGCTGATGGAGTTTTACAAAGCCAAGCAGCCGTTTCCGTGGCATTGGGGGAATTCACTCTATCTGGAATGGTATAGCAGCACCAACGGGCGCGTCGTCATCGAAGCCGCGCACTATCAGCTCGAACTCGACGCGGAGCCGGCGTGGATCCTTACCGAAGCGGATGAGGTCTCCCGGCAATCCGCAAGCTCGGAGGCGATGGAGGACTTCATGGAACGGATCGGTGCGGCCGTGACTGATGCGGACGTGGAGGATGATGACGAGCAACCACAGTCACTGGAAGAAGCCCAGGCAGACGCCGAGGATGAGAGGATGCAGTTGCTGCTGGATCGGGTGACTGCGCGACTCGAGCGGGGTGAACTCGACATCATGGACTTCGACCAGGTTTATGCCGAGGAACGCGCCCGCTTGATGCGGGAACGAGGTGAGAGAGAGCCGGAGCTCACGCCGGAAGAGGTGGAGGAACGGCGGCGGTGGATCGAGGAAATGAACGCCATCGCCGAAGAGGCACTCGTCGATCTTGAAGCCGAGAAATGGAAAGGCGAGGACCCGTTCGATGAGAAACGTCATCCGCTGGTGGAAGAATGCAGCGATCTCGGCATTCAACTTTATCACGACGTCCAGAATGCCGGATGGGTCGCGGAGGACTCACAGCACGAGCATCCGCTGCGGGAAATCGTCAACGGTGTGACCAGCGCCAGCGCGAAACTCGCCGGTGCTCTTGGCATGGCTTCCCGCTATGATGAATGGCCACCGGACCGGTCCATCGCCGGAAACGTCATCGTCCGCCTCAAGAAAGCGCGCGGCTACCTCCGCGATGCCTTGAGTGCCCTCGACTCCGCCGAAGAGGAAGCCCTCGCCACTCCCAAATGGCGGCATGAGACGCGTTTTAAAATCATCGATGTGCTCGCGCAATCCCACGATTTCCTGCGCGAGGCCCGCGCGGTGCTGGCTGTCAGGGATGACGATGACCTCGGGATTTTCTGAGAGATCAGCGCTTCTGGTCCAGCACCAGAAAAGCTCCACCCGCACCGTGTGGATCCATCAGTCCGGCGGCATCCGACGAGCCTTCGAGAAACTCCGCGAAGCTCGTGATTCTCTGCCTGCTAACAAAAGGCTCGCTCCAGTTTTGTAAATCGGTGAAATTCACATCCGCGGTAATGTCTTGGCGGCCGGGGTTTTGATAGATGGCCGGGCCTTCGAGCCGTTGCTGGAAGAGATAACCGCGGATGCTGCCGCGGGGGCGGCGGTGATAGAGATTCTCCGCCGTCGCACCGTAGTCGATGGTGAGCATGCGCCCGGATTTCCACAGTGGCAGCCAATCCTTGAGAAACCCGTGATAGGAATCGTGAACTTCGATCCATTGGCCAAGCGGATGGGATTCGAGAAACCCGGAGGAATCCGGCAGCGGGGCGGGGGAGAGCAGGGATTCGTGTGCCTGTTGGTTTTCGTCGAAATGGACGGCCAATTCCTGCCAGCCCACAGCGGTTTTCTGAAACCGCCGGACCGGAAACGCATCGACCAGCTCGTTCGAATAGATCACCGCGTTTCCTCCGCAGGCGGCGAGCGCTTCCTGCGGGCTGCGGTGCCAGATGGCGCGTTTGCCGAGGAGTTCACGTTGTTGTTCTGCGAGAGGCACCGAGGTTTCCACCAGATGCAGCCGGGTTCTCAAGCGGACGTGCCACGGAAGATGGCGCAGCACGCCGGCGGCCAGCGTTCCCTCGCCCGGGCCGATTTCGATGAGATTCCGGCAGCCGGATTCGCGGAATGCCCGCGCCACCCATGCCGCGATCGCCCGGGCAGGCGCTTCGGAAAGCATCGGCGCGGTGGTGAAGTCCCCCCGCCGCCCGACACCGGTGATCCGCCGGGCATAGTAGCCGTGCTGCGGATCGTGCAAGGCCTGCGCCATGAATTGCTCGAAGGAAACCGGTTGCATGGGCGGAAACAAAAAACCGTGTTCCTTTGCAGGGACACGGTTTTTGGGAAATTCAGATGAAACTCCGAGTCAGGCGGATGCGGCAGCCGCGGTGCGGGCCTTGCGGATCATGCTGTTCACGGTTTCGGAAGGCTTGGCTCCGACGGCGAGCCACTTGTCGGCGATCGCGAGGTCGATGGTGAAGTTGGTGCCTTCGAGAAGCGGGTCGTAAGTGCCGAGTTGCTCGATGAAACGACCGTCGCGACGCTTGCGGCTGTCGACAGCAACGATTTTATAGTAAGGGCGGTCTTTGGTGCCCTTGCGGTTGAGTCGGAGAGATACGGACATGAGATTGAGTCGTCTGTTGCAGGTGCCCGGGAGTCGGGCGGGCGCGGAAATTGCAAGATCCCCTGCGGAATGCCAAGAAGAATCTTGCTGAAAATGGGGATTCTTTTGGATTTACAGGAATCCGGCCCACATCAGTCGGAGGTCTCCGGGCGGGAGACGAGCCCGGTGAACTGAGCCTCGATCTGCTTGAGCGGGACCGGATCTTCAATTTTTTTCCCCTCGCGCGTGGTGATGTAGAGCGTGTCCATCGCCATGCCCTTGTCGGTGCAGATCCGGGCGTGGGCGGTATTCAGACCGTGCTGGTTGATCACGTGGAACAGGTCGTGAAGCAGCCCGATCCGGTCGAGCCCTTGGATTTCCACGGTGGTACAGGTGGGGTGCATCGCATTGCTGACGTAGGCGCGGACGGGCACGGTGATGCCGTGGTCGGAGCGCGGCCTAAGGAAATTCACCTTGCGGCGCAGGTATTTCTCGGGGTCGTAGCTTTCCGCTACGAGGATGGCCTCGAAGGTGTCCAGAAACCGCTTGCGGGTGGAGGCGGCGGATACGGGCTCGAAGTTCGTGGTGCAGACGCGGAAGATGTTGACGACGATGCGGTCCTTGCGGGTGAACAGGTCGGCGGAGAGGATGTTGATCTGCTCGGAGGCGATCGCGCAGCAGATTTTTTCCAGCAGCAGCGGCTTGTCGCGGGTCGCGATGACGAGTTCGGTGTAGCCTTTTTCCGTCTGGTCGATCCACTTGATGCAGAATGCGTTGGGATCCGAAGTCTCGGCCTCGCGCTGGAGGAAATGCCGCACCGTGCGCACCTGGGTGACGATCTGTGCCGCCTGCCGGAAGCTGAACGCGGCGGCCGGCATCTGCTCGAAGTGACGCTTCACGTCCGCCTGATAGTCCTCGCGCATCATGCCGAGCACCTCCTCGCGCAGCGCCTTGCGGTCCGCGTCGAGCTTGCGCGAGTATTTCTCCCGGCCGCCATCGAGGAAATTCCGGGTAGCGGTGTGGAGCTGGAGCATCAGACTCTCCTTCCAGCCGGTCCAGCCGTCGGGCGAGGTGGCATTCGAGTCGGCGAAGGTGAAAAGGAACAACGCGTCGAGGTTCGAGGTGGTTTTGACGATGCTGGCAAATTCGGCGATGACTTCCGGATCATCGAGATTTCTCGCAGTCGCGGTCCGCCAGAAGCTCAGGTGGTTGTCCACCAGGAACATGATCAGCGTGCGCCGGGCACCGCGGATCTGCAGGCGGTTGCAGAGCCGCGAGGCGAGCATGGCGGAACCGTCGATGTGCTCGCGCACGTTCTCGGCGCGGCCGGTGTCGTGCAGGATCACTGCCAGATAGAGCGCGTAGGAATCCTCGATCTGATGGAAAAGCTGCCGGTAGATCTCCCGCCGCGGGTTGGTCTCGGCGATGAGCTGGTCGAGCTGCTCCACACAGCGCAGCGTGTGCTCGTCCGCCGTGTAGCGGTGGAAAAACTCGTGCTGCACCAGGCAGTCGAGCGCGCCGAACTCCGGCAGATAGTGCCCGAGGAACCCGACGCGGTGCATCTGCCGCAGCGTGCCGGCCACGTCGCCCTTGCGCTCGAGGATCGCCTGGAAGGTCTCGCGGTTGGACTTCGCATAACGGAACGGCCGGTCGATCAACTCCCAGTTTTCCTTCACCAGCTTGCGCATCGGCGGGCTGAGCTTGAGGCCGCGGACCTGGCAGTGCTGGAACAACCGCATCAACCGCCCGGAGTCGTCCTTGAAGATGTCGGAGTTCGCCGGATAGATCCGTCCGTCGCGCGCCACGAAGCCGTCGAACTCCTCGCGGCTTTTTTTCCGGAAGGTGAGGAACGACCTCAGCCCGTTGTCGGACTTGTCCTCCTCCTCGATCTGGAAGGTTTCCATCAGCGAGCCGGTGTGCCGATAGAGATCGCGCGTGTGGCGGTAGTAGTCGCGCATGAACGCCTCGGTCTTGCGCAAGATGCTCTTCTGCGGGTAGTTGAAAGCGGTGGCGACCACGCCCTGAAGCTGGAGCGTGAGCTGGTCGGTGGATTTCTCCGCGTGATAGTGCAGCTCGTTGCGCACGCGGTGAAGGAAATCGTAGGCCTGCTCCAGCTCGTGCCAGGCGGAGGTGGTGAGCAGCTTGGCGTCGACGAGGTCCTTGAGGTTCCCGCTGCCGCGTTTCACCAGCGCGACCCACTGGATGTTCTGATAGTCGCGCATCCCGCCGCAGCTTTCCTTCACGTTCGGCTCCTGCAGGAAGACGGTGCGCGAGTATTTCGTGTGGCGCGTCCGCAGGTCCTGGCGCCGCAGGTCGAAGAACGCGGCCTGTCCCTTGTGGATGCACTCCTTGCTGAATTTTTCCTGAAACTGCTCGAATAGCGCCACGTCTCCGGCGATGAGCCGCGAATCCATCAGCGCGGTCTTGTTTTCCTGGTCCGCCCTCGCCTGTTCGATGCACTCGTTGATCGACCGGCACGCGTGGCCGACCTTGAAACCGACGTCCCATAGCAGATAGAGCAGGTTCTGGATGAACTCCTGCGTGGCTGGCGGCAGCTTGGTGGACGCCCGCGGCAGCAGGAAAAGCAAATCGATGTCCGAGCGCGGGTTGAGCGTGCCCCGGCCGTAGCCGCCGGTCGCCACGAGCGCGATTGGCAGCTCCTGACCCTTGTTCGCGTTGATCGACGCCTCGTGGATCGTGCGCAGCACCGTATCGATCAGCCCGGCGCGGGCGTGGGCCACTTCCAGGCCTCCCGCTCCGGCCCGGTGGAATTGCAGGATCCGGTGCTCCTCGACTTTGAGAAACCGCTTGTAGAGATCGATCTGTTCGGACTGCGAGAGCTGGCCCTCCAGCGCGGGTTTCAGGGCTTCCCGGGCGTGGGTTTCGAGGTTCTTCAGATGATTCGACATGCGGGACGGCGAAAATGACGGCTTTTTCCTGAAAAGGTCAAGCAGTGCGCCCCATGCGGCTGCCGATTCGGGCGTAGAGTTCCACCTGCTTCGCGGAATTCTCCACCAGATCCGCCTCCAGCTTCACCCGGCCCGGCTCGAACAAGGTCAACGTCGACGACCCGCCAAACGCGAAATACCCCTTCTCCGCACCCTTCGCCACCGCCACTCCCGGCGTGAACGTCTGCCGGATCGTCCCCACGCACGTCGCGCCGATTTCCAGGCACAGCACCGTCCCGAACCGCTCCGTCTCCAGCCGCGTGATCGTCCGCTTGTTCGTCCACAGATACCCGAGCCGCTTCCGCAGCGCGATCGGGTTCACCGAGAAAAGCGGCCCCTCGATCAACCGCGTTTCCCCCGGCACCCCCGCCACCGGGAAATGGAACCGATGGTAATCCACCGGACACAGCCGCGACAGGACCAGCGCCCCGTCCGCATACCGCGCCGCCAGCTCGCGGTCCCCCAGCAACGCCGCCAGATCGAATTTCTGCCCCTTCACAAACACCCCGCCGATCGCCGACGCCCGCTCGAATCCCAGATGCCGCCCGTCCGCCGGGAACACCACGCTGTCCTCATCCGCATCCACCGGCCGCGCCTCCAGGCTTCAGCTTGCGGTAGAAAAACTCGTTGAAACTCCGGTAACTGTCCGCCGCATCCGCGAAATCCGCCGGATCCAGCCCATACTGCTTGATGAACGGAGCCACCCGCGCCGCCGACTCCGGCGCATCCATCCGCCGCCCGTACCACTTCGAGAAAAACGGCCGCTTCACGAAGCCCTCCCGCGAGATCGCCCCCAGCGGATTCCCATACGACCAGCGCAGGAATCCCTCCCCATACACCTGCTCCGTCTCCAGAGCGCCCGTGTGCCTGTTATAATACCGGATTGCGTCCACCCCCGGGTTGTAATCCCGCATCTCCCCGACCGCAAGGCCCGGCCGCCCCCGTCCCCACCTCACCCCGCCGGAAATCCATCCCCAAGCCCCCGTCCCGACTCCATCCCGCCGGAAATACGTCCTTCGTCCCCCGTCCCGCGCCCTGCTGGCCGGGAATCCATCCCCCGGACGCCGTCCCGGAGCCTTCTCGCCGCCCATTCCCCCTCGGGACGGCGTTTTCAGCCCTTTTCGCGTCAAATGGTCACACTTTTGGCGAAATCCACCTCCCCCCTTGCCAAACTCTCCCAGTTTCCCTATCAACCTATCCGTCGGAGAAAATCCGCTTTCTCCGACCTCCACACACCACTCCCCATCCCACACCTGCCACCACCATGCCACGCGTTCGCCCACCCCGCTCCGATGCCGGACAAGTCCATCTCCTCGGCACCGCCCTCCAGACCGCCGCTGGCGATTCCGCCCAGAGCCGCAGCTACCTGCCCGCCGGACTCCTCACCCAGATCTCCGCATTCCTCAGTGACACCACGCAAAACGGCACCCCCGTTCCCGGCCACGCCACCCTCCTCGCCCGCCGCGCCGCCCTTGAGGGCAAGGTCACCCAGGAAACCTCCGAAGCCCTCACCGCCGAGGACATTCTCGACACCCACATCCGCGACTACATCATCGTCCTCGCCCGCCGCACCTTCCGCATGAAGCACAGCGCCGCCGTGCTCGACTTCCACCAGATCGACCACGCCGGCACCGTGCCCACCCTCTCCAGCCGCGAAGACCGCCGCACCGTCGCCCGCCAGCTCATCGCCGGCGATCCCGCCGCCATCCAGGCCGGCTTCCCGGCCATGGCCAATCCCACCGCTGCCGAGCTCGACGCCGCCCTCCAGACCGCCACCCGCGAGGCCGAGGAAATCATCCCTGCGGACCGCGAGCTCCAGGCCATCCTCGAACTCATCCGCACCGCCCGTCCCCGAGCCACCGAGCTCGCCCAGGAAGTCATCGACGAGCTCCGCCACGCCACCCGCAAGCTTGAGCCCGGCACCGCCCGCGACATCATGCGCTCCTACGGCATCACCTTCGAGACCCTGGAAGGCGAGGCACCCGAGCCCGGAGACGTCCCCGCTCCGCCCGCCACCCCACCCGCCCCGGCCCCGGCCCCCGCCGCCTGAGTCCCCCCAAGCCCCCGAAACCCGGAAACCCCGTCCCCAAACCCGTGATATCTGCTAGGTCATCTCACCGCAAAATTCCAGTCGGAAACTTCCTGATATACACACGCCGGGACTCCGCAAAGCATTGATCCATCAATCTTTTCCTGGCTTGCACCGCACCGAATGCTGCCTTGATATCACCCTGCCACATGCCACGAATACATCTGTTAGCTCAAGAAATTTAACATGCACCCACCTCCAAAAATCACAATTGTTACTGGTCGCTTCGAAGTGCTCACCTCGGGCAGTATAGTTTTCGATTCGAACGACGGCGTTTCTATAGCCGTAGGCTCTTTGACAATAAAGCTAGTCTTTAAGGATGGAGAGACCGAAGCTGTTGATGGAAAGCCAACAACCAAGAAGATTCCTGAGCCTGAGACGCTTACGCTGCGATACGAGTTTTCTGGCAAGCTTCCTTGCAGCCCAATGTCGTTTTTCTCTGTCGTCCCACAAGAGATCGGCATTGCTAATGGAAATAAAGTCTACTTTTCGTGGCATGTGTCGAAGCTCAATGCATCACACCCGTCAGTGATGCTGACATATACCGTCTACCGAGAGCAAATGGCCTCAATTTCTGATAGCGACAAGGAGGAGGGCAATGAGTCGAACTCCTGACAGCCTCGCTCCAGTCCGCGACGAACCAACTGGGTTCGATACTGGAGCCTTCCTCCCAAAGGATATGACGGTAAGGCTCGTCCGTGCTGATGCGGCCGGATGGGAGGTGTTTATTTCCTTACTCTATTCGATCGCCTTGATGGTCTTCAGTCTGTTTCTTGGCTCGTGGATTACAACCGCACAAAGCCCGACTGGAAAGTTCAGCGCTCTTGAGAAGACGTCGTGCATCTCGTTCGGAGTGCTCGCCATTGTTCTAGGGGGCGCCCTGATTATTCTCAAGAAGCGCCAAAGCAAGAACTCAATCAAAGTCCCGGTCGATATGCTCAAGGCGATTTCTTGTAAAGACGATGAAGAAGCCTAACAAGACGAGACACAGCAACCGCCACTAGCCGCTCTGTCGGCAGCATCACCCGTAATATGAACCCCAACTCCCGTCTCAACGTGCGCCCCCGCTAGTGGCGGTGCGTGCTCTTTGACGCTAGGCAAGAAAATTCATCCACAAACCTCCTATGCGAGATCAAGATACTCCAGAAATCGATTTACTCCGTGCGGCTTACAAAGCGTTCAACACTCGGGATACTGACGCTGCTCTCGCACTTATGACCCAAAATGTAGCGTGGCCGCGAGCTTTCAATGGTGGTTTCGTCCGGGGTGCAGAAGAGATTCGGGCATACTGGACAGAGCAGTGGAGCGAGATTGACCCACACGTTGAACCCGTAGCGTTTCATGCCGAAGAAGGAGGAGTGTTTTTAGTTAAGGTGCATCAGATTGTGCGGGACTTGAGTGGAGCCATGATCGCAGATGATATCGTCGGGCATCGCTTCACGCTAGAGGAAGGCTTGATTCTGATGATGGAAGTCGATCCGCTATCCACGACAGAAGAACAAGAAGCCGGACAATAAAGTGAGTGCCCCGGGGCCAGTCCCAAATAACAGACATTGACGCCGCTTGAATTGAGTCAAGCCTCGCCCCTCAACAATCATCCCTCCTCTTCCCATGGTCCTCCCATCATCCACGCGCTACACGGGCCGGATGAATCCGGCGCTCCGTGAAGAGAGTGGAAAGCCGCGGCGCGGCATCGCTTCGGAAAATAGACTCCAATTTTTCGTCATGATCAATCGATGCCTTGTTGCCTTTGCCCTCATGTTTGCGAGTGGCTCTGCGATTGCCGGGTGGGATGCCAAGGTGGTTCCAAAAACGACAGCGGTGGTTGGCGATCGGTATGTGCTGATCTATCATCCCGAAGTGGACCGGGGCGCGCAGACGATCGGCGAGGCTGTCGGGAAGCTCGCGAAGTCTGGCCATATTGCCGCCCTTCAAACTATCACCATCCACGAGCTTGTTCCGGACGAGACCTTCCAAAAAGAGATTTTCGAGCAGCTCGAAAAGAACGCGCCGCAAGTCCTTGGTGCCGCCAGGCAATCGGCCGGGAACATGCATAACCCGAAGATGGTGGCGTTGAGGGCGGATTTTGCGAGAGCCGTCATGGGCACACCGACCGTTACCGGAATTTCCAAGGCTCTGGCCGCTCAAGGCATGAAGATTTCACGGCCTTCATTTGAAAAACTGGAGCTACGAAAGGAGGAACAGGGACCTCGGTTTCGATGCTTCTTGTGGTTGTCTGTCGAGACACTCGCCACCGCGCCTGAAGGTGCAACGGCTCCACCATGAAGCCAGCCTCAAGAGAAAGGTGAGGGATCGCCCGCCAACGCAACATCCCGTTCATCCTCTCCCCATGGTCCTCCCATCATCCCCACGCTACCGGGCCGGATGAATCCGGCGCTCCGTGAAGAGAGTGGAAAGCCGCGGCGCGGCATCGGTGGATTTTCATTTCCTCCCCGGTGGATTCTGAAAAACTCACCTCAATGACTCCAAAGAAAGTCCCCGCCAACGACCTGGACCGCGCGCTGCAGGCGCTTTCGAAAAGCAAGGCGGCGCTGCCCCGGTTTCTGCGGGAGCTGGGGAAAGGCGAGTTGTGGTTCGTGACGCCGTTTCATCCGGAGATCATCGGCGGGGAGGTGGAACTGGAGGACGGGATGCGGTCGCCGTTCGCGGAGCTGGAGGATGCGAACGGGGTGTTTGTGCCGGTGTATTCGTCCTTCGAGCGACTGCAGGAATGCCTGGAGGCGAACCAGGTGCCGGAAGACCGGTTCGCGGCGGCGTCGATGGAGGCGGTGTTGGTGTTGGGAATTCTATCGAAGATGGAGATCCGCGGCGTGCTGAACATGGGCTGCGCGACCGGCATGATCACGATGAACCCGGACCTGATGCGGGACGTGGCGGATGGCAGCGCTTTCCAGCCGGAAGAGTTGGAAGGCAAGGTGGTGGAGGAAATGCTGCGTCTCATCGATCCGGCGGACTATCCGACGGACCTGTTGCAACCGGTGTTCGAGATCCTGCGGCAGCACCTGCATTTCCGGGCGGCATGGGTGATGGAGAACGAGCCGCCGGAAGATGCCGGGGCGGGCGGGCGTCATTTCCAGTTCATCATCCACATGGAGCCGCAGGACCCCGCGGTCTATCACGAGCTGAACCTGGTGTTGGCCAGCGCCGCACTCGCCACCGGCGACCAGGCGGAATGCGGGCTGGTGGATGAGACGGACACGGAATATCTCGCCACCCTGTGGCGACAGGCGGAACCGTTCTACATCGCGGCGGATCACGAGCGGCCGCCGGGGATTTGAGAGAACTTGGAAGAGCACGCTGAAGCGCGAACTTCTGACGGTTACGAAGAACAGGCAGGAATGCCTGTGTCACGCTGGTCCAAATCCATTGACGCCGCCGCCCCGGCCGACAATCGTTTTTCCATGACCGGAAAACGAGGACTGACGCAGGATCACGCGGCACGGATGCTCGGGACCGGATCGCTGGAAAACGCGGCGCAACGCCTGAAGCCGGATCTGGAAAACCTTCCCGCCGTGCCCGCCGGAACCGCGAAAGTCACCGAAGAACGGGCGATGGCATTCTGGGAGGAAATCGGCGGCGATCCCGCGCTGCGGGAAATCCTGCTGCACGGCGCGAACGACGAGCTGTCGCGCTATCAGGGGAACATCGAGAATTTCATCGGCCTCATGCGGATGCCGCTCGGACTGGCCGGGCCGCTGCGGGTCAACGGTTTGGCGGCCAAGGGCGATTACTGGATCCCACTCGCCACCACCGAGGCGGCGCTGGTGGCGAGTTATCACCGCGGCTGTCGCGTCCTCACCGCCGCCGGCGGGTGTTCGGCGATGGTGCTTTATGAAAGCCTGAGCCGTGCGCCGGCCTTTGTTTTCGAAACGGCGGGGGACGCCTGCCAGTTCGTCGTCTGGGCGCTGGGGCGCTTCGAGGAGTTCCAGAAAATCGCGGCGACCACCACGTCGCACGGCGTGTTGGTGGACGTCGGCTGCACGGTGGAGGGCAACCACGTCTATCTGAATTTCGAGTTCACCACCGGCGACGCGTCCGGCCAGAACATGGTCACGCTCGCGACGCAGGCGGTGTGCGACGAGATCCTCGCCTGCTCGCCGGTCCCACCGCTGCGCTACTACGTGGAGTCGAATCTATCCGGCGACAAGAAGGCCAGCGCCCGCGCCTTCACCTCCGCCCGCGGCAAGAAGGTGACAGCGGAAGTGAAACTCACCGCTGAATTGATTTCCAAGCTGCTGCACACCACGCCGGAGGCGATGGCGGACTACTGGCGGATGTCGGCGATCGGCGGCGTGCTCAGCGGCACTTTGGGGATTCAGGGACATTTCGCCAACGGCCTCGCCGCGCTCTATCTGGCAACCGGCCAGGACGCCGCCTGCGTCGCGGAGTCCGCGACCGGCGTGACGCGCTTCGAAGTCACGCCGGACGGCGGGCTCTACGCCTCGGTGACACTGCCCGGCATCATGGTCGGCACCGTGGGCGGCGGGACCGGACTGCCCACGCAGAAAGCCTGCCTCGATCTGATGGGGCTGGCAGGATCGGGAAATGCCCGGGCGCTTGCGGAGGTCTGCGCCGGACTACTGTTAGCCGGCGAGCTCTCGATCATCGCCGCGCTGAGTGCGGGTCATTTCTCCCGCGCCCACCGCAAGCTGGCGCGCACCCGCAAGGCTCCATGAAGCGCTGGTGGATCTATCAAAAGGAGCGTTTCCCGCTGTTCGCCCACGGCCCGCTGATCTTCGCCTTCAGCGCGTGCGCGGTTTCGTTTTCCTCGCTGCTGCGCGGGGCACCGGCTCCGACCTGGCAGATGATCCTCACCGCGTTCGGCGTGTGTTTGCTGATGTTCCTGCAACTGAGGATCGCGGATGAATTCAAGGATGCGGGAGAAGACGCGCGCTGGCGGCCATATCGCCCGGTGCCGCGCGGGTTGGTGAGGTTGCGGGAGCTGCGGGTGGTATTCGGGATCGCGGCGCTGACGCAGGTCGGACTGGTGCTCGCGCTGGATCTGCGGCTGCTGTGGGTGCTCGCCATCGCCTGGATCTATCTTGCGCTGATGAGCGTGGAGTTCTTTTGCCGGGACTGGTTGAAAAAACGCCCGATCGTCTATCTGGTGACCCACATGGGCATCATGCCGCTGGTGGATTTTTTCGGCACCGCCTGCGAATGGCTGCCGCGCGGGTCGTCGGCACCGGCGGGGCTCGGCTGGTTTCTGGCAGCGAGTTTTTTCAACGGCATCGTCATCGAGATCGGCCGCAAGCTGCGCCAGCCGGGAGATGAGGAGGAGGGCGTGGAGACTTACAGCCGGCTGTGGGGGAAGTCCGTCGCGTCTAACGTGTGGCTCGGCTCTCTGGCTGCCACCCTCGTTTGTGCGGTCGCCGCTGCTCGGGAAATCGACTTCATGGTGCCTGTCTCGCTCGCGCTTGCTCCCATCGCACTGGTTGCCCTGGCGCTCAAACCGGCCTATCTGCGTGGATCACTGGCGGGGAAGAGGATCGAAATGATTTCCGCGGTGTGGACGCTTACGCTCTATCTGATGCTTGGCTTGGTGCCGCTGTTCGCGGATCGGGCGAGCTAGCGAAACACCGCCGGGCATTGTCGCGGGTGAGTTCCGCGAGATCGTCGGGCCGCATCCCGAGCGCGGCGGCGAGGGCGTGGCCGATGGCGGGAAGATTGGCCGGGTGGTTGTGGTTTTCCGGAAGGGGATGAGTGATGATTTCACCGGGCGGCAGCATGTCCGGCGCGTCGGTTTCCAGCAGGATCCGGTCGTGCGGCAGTTGGCGGAAGACGTCGAGCACGGCTGATTTCCGGGGATGCAGAAAGTGGCCGGAGAAGGAAAAGAACGCACCTAGCGGAATCAATCTGCGGGCGATTTCGATCGACCCACCGAAGGAATGCATGAGAAACCGCGAAGGCGGGGGAGCCTCGGCAAAAGCATCGAACAACGCACCCCACGCCTTGAGGCAATGGATGGTGAGCGGTCGGTCCATCTCGCGGGCGAGGCGGAGTTGATCGATGAATATCGGACGCTGTACATCCAGCAGCGGATGGGAAATCCATTGGTCCAGCCCGCACTCGCCGATGGACGCGTGTGGGTGTATCTCCAACAACGCCTTCAGCCGATCCTGCCAGCCGCCCGCCGCGGTGTGCGCCTGCCAGGGATGGATGCCGAACGCGGGTGAGATGAATTCCGGTTCGCGGCTTGCTAGATATTCCACGGCCTGCCAGTCGGCCTCGCGGGTGGCATTGACCACGCAGCGGATGACGCCGGCGGACTTCATCGCGGCCATCACCGGGCCGGGATCTCCCAGGCGCGGGTCCTGGAGATGGTTGTGGGCGTCGGTCCAGTGGAGCATGATTTCAGCGGAAACGGTGGGCTGGCAATCGCCGGCGGGCAACCCTGAAACCAGGCGGTGTCCCCACCCACTCGGGGGATGGACTTGAAGGAAGCCGGCGGCTTGACTCGTAAGCGAAACTCCAAACCCATCGACATGGATTCAATCAAACTCCGTATTTGCACCCTTCTCGGCCTCGTGATGGCGGGAATTCACGCCGCACCCGCCGCCGAAACCGAGATTCGTTACCTTTCCGGGAGAGGTCCGAAAGATGCGGTGCCATGGGAGTTCTCGGTGACCAAGGGGCGCCGGGCGGGCGAGCAGACCACGATTCCGGTGCCGTCGAACTGGGAACAACACGGATTCGGCACTTACAATTACGGTGAAAGCCCAGCAGGGAAATCTGACGAACATGGGATCTACAAAACCCGGTTCACGGTGCCTGACTCATGGAAGGACCGCCGGATCCGGGTGGTTTTCGACGGCGTGATGACGGACGCGGCGGTCACGGTGAACGGAAAATCCGCCGGGCCGGTGCATCAGGGCGGGTTCTATCGATTCCGGCATGACATCACGAAACTCCTGAATCCAGGCGGCGAAAACGTCCTCGAGGTGGACGTGGCGAAGCGCTCGGCGGACCCGCTGACCGAGCGAGCCGAGCGGGACGCGGACTACTGGGTGTTCGGCGGGATTTTCCGGCCGGTGTTCCTGGAAGCGGTGCCGGATCGCAGCATCGAGCAGGTGTCGGTGAATGCGACGGCGGATGGCGTGTTCAAGGCAAACGTGGATTTCGGAAACCTGCGTGAGTCCGCGCTGCTAGAGGCGCGGGTTTTCGATGCGGCGGGAAATCCGGCGGGCGAAGTTTTCACGGCGGAGATACCGGGCGGCGGCTGCAGCCGCGTCGCGGTGGAGACCAAGATCAAGGATCCCGCGCTGTGGACGGCGGAAACGCCGCATCTCTATACGGTCCGGTTGGCGCTGAAGAACGGAGGCGGGAACCTGCACGAGGTCACCCAGCGCTTCGGTTTTCGGACCATCGAGGTGCGGAAAGGGCAGGGGATTTTCCTCAATGGAAAACGCATCCTGCTCAAGGGCGTCTGCCGCCACAGCTTCCGCCCGGAGACGGCACGGGCGCTCGATGCGGAAGACTGTTATGAAGATGTGAGACTGCTGAAATCGATGAACATGAACGCCGTCCGGATGAGCCACTATCCGCCGGATGTCGCGTTTCTTGAAGCGTGCGACGAGCTTGGTCTCTACGTCATCGACGAGCTCAGCGGCTGGCAGAAGGCACACGGCACGGAGATCGGCCGCAAGCTGGTGCGGGAAATGGTCACCCGTGACGTGAACCACCCGTCCATCCTGTTTTGGGACAATGGCAACGAGGGCGGATGGAATCGCGAGCTGGACGGCGATTTCAGGCTCTACGATCCGCAGGACCGCGTGGTGCTGCATCCGTGGGAGACCTTCAACGGCGTGGACACGAAACACTATCCACCGTTCGATGATCTGACGAAACGCCTCGCAGGTCCTAACATCGTGATGCCCACGGAGATGATCCACGCACTTTACGACGGTGGCGGCGGTGCGGGACTGGAGGATTACTGGAAGGCGATTTCGAACTCACCCGTCGGCGGCGGCGGGTTCATCTGGGTGCTCGCGGATGAGGGAATCATGCGCACGGATCAGAACGGGCGCATCGATGTTTTCAGCACATTCGCGCCGGATGGAATCGTCGGTCCGCATCATGAGAAGGAAGGCAGTTATTTCACGGTGCGGGACGTTTTCTCGCCGGTGCGGATCGACACGCCGGTGCTGGATGACAAGTTCACGGGGAAACTGACGGTTCACAACCGCTACGATTTCCTGTCGCTGGCCGGCTGCAAGTTCGAGTGGAAACTGCTGCGATTTCCGAAGCCGTCGGACGCGAAGACCGCGCCCGAAGTGCTGGGAAGCGGCAAACTCGCCTCGCCGGACATCGCGGCCGGGGCGGATGGCGAGCTGGACTTGAAATTGCCGGGCGGTTGGCAGGATGCGGATGCGATTTCGATGGTGGTTGCGGATTCCTCGGGACAAGAGCTTTGGAACTGGGTCTGGCCGATCCTGTCATTTTCAAAGCAGCCTGCGGAGATCGCTTCGGCGACGTCTGTGGAGAACTCCGAAAATCCGCTGAATTGAAAGCGGGGACACTCACCGCGAGCTTCGATGCGGAGACCGGTATGCTGATGAATGTGCGGCGCGGGGATCGTGTTTCCTCGTTCACCAACGGCCCGCGAGTGGTGTTCGCCCGTCCGGCGAAGGGGGAAATCCCATGGCAGGATGTGCCTGTGGATCCGGGCGTCACTGTTCTGTGGAAACTGGATAGGCCGCAAACGTTGAACCTGCTTGAGATCGATCTCGGTCTATCAAAAAACATCAACTGGGCGGGTTTCAAACTGGAAATTTCCCCCGACGGGGAATTCTGGAAAACCCTCTACGACGCCACCCGCCGCAACAACGACGGGAATGTCTATGAATTTCCGCCGCAGATTGTGGCGGCGGTGCGTCTATCGAATTTCCGGCAGGTGGACGGCGGACAACCCGCGGTGAAGCGGATGCGCGCCGCCTATCAGGCGGACCGGTTTCCGGTGGTGGCTGAGTCGAAGGTGAGCAGCGGGCCGGATTGGGTGGAAAGCGTGAGTGGATCCCAACGGTTCCGCTGGACGCTGACAGGATCCGGCGAACTTCGGCTGGATTATTCCTACCGGGTTGATGGCGAGGTGACTTATCACGGGATCACTTTCGATCACCCAGAGGAGAATCTTAAATCGGTGAAATGGCTGGGGGAGGGGCCGTACCGGGTCTGGCAGAATCGCCTGCCGGGGACTTGGCTCGGCGTGCATGAAATCGCGCGGAACGAAATCCAGCCAGGTGAGTTGTGGACATATCCCGAGTTCCAGGGATTTTTCGCAGGACTGCGCTGGGCGAAATTTGACACGGTTTCCGGTCCTCTAACTGTGACAAGTCCGGATCCCGGGACCTATCTGCGGATCGGCACGCCGCGGATCAGCCATCCGTTCACGACGGTCGCGTTTCCGGCGGGGGATGTGTCGTTTCTCAAGGAGATTCCGGCGATCGGCTCGAAGTTCATCACGCCTGGGAAGACGGGGCCGGCGAGCCAGCCGGTGACGGTGGGTGGGGAGCAGAAGGGGACGCTGGTATTTTTTTTCGGGGAGTGAGACCGGTTCGCGCGGAATCAATCCCGCGCTCCAGTTAGGGTTACCGCACGCCGCGGGGGGCAACTTTCTTCGGCGAGTCGAAGACGACGTCGGTGATGGAAATCCGGCGGCCGTCGTTCTTGGGATCGCACGTGGCGACCTGCATTTTGCGGAGCGTCCAGACGTTGTTGGCGACATTCATGATGTCCTCGACCTCGAATTCCTTCACCAGTCCGCCGTTCTTGTCGTGACCGCGGATGCGCATGAAGGCTCCGAATTTCTTGTGCACCCAGACGTAAACGACGTCGTAGTTCCCGGATGAGTTCCTGGGTTTGTTCACCCGGATTTTATAACAAGGCTCCTTGCCGACGTTTTCCTCACCTTCAAGCTGGGGATCAGGCCAATAGAAAAAGCGCAGTGCGAGATCCTCGTAGGTCAGGTCGGTGCCGGCGATGGGTTCGACGATTTTCGCGGCGGGGAACGGCGTCATCTTGCCGCCGACGTTTTCAAAAAGATTGAAGTTTTCGTCTCCGATCCGCATGTGGAACATCCGCAGCGGCTGTCCCTTTTCGGTGTAGTGGAACTGGATGTCCTGGCCCATGAGGAAGAGGGTGATGGGCGTGTTCGAGCCGCTTTTGCGGAGATTGCCGCGGAGGCCGTCTTCGAGTTTGGTGAGCGTGGCGGACATGCGGGCTCCTTCGAGGATTTGCTTGGCGTCCGGCACGAGGTCCTGCGCGTGGACGCTGGAAACCAAGGCGAGGGCGAGTGCGATCGATTTGAAATTCATGGCAGTAAGATGGGGCAATCGCCCGCTTGGACAAGTCTTGTGGCGGATTCCTTCAAAAAACCGTCGCCGGGGCTGGTTAATTTTTAAAATCCAGATTTTTGGGGTTGATGATCCGGGGTGGGGGGAATTGGATGGGGGCAACGCATGAGTCGTTGCCACCCCCTTTATGAGTCTCCGCAAGCAGCTAACCGACATCCTCCCGACCCTCCTCCCGGGGAACCCCGCAGATTCGATCAAGGGGACTGAGTTGATCCGCCTGACGCGCCTGCAACTGGTTGGCAATTATTCGGATGCGTCGCTGCGTTATCACTTCTCGATCATGTCGTGCGACCCCGCCTCGCCGATCGCCAAGGTGGAAAAAGGCCAGGGCTACTACCGCAGGAGCGCGCCGCTGCCGGCGCTTTCCGGAGCCCAGGAATTGCTGGCGCTGACCCAGGGACGGCTCGATGATCTAACCACGGCCGACCAGGAACTCGTCGACGGCGCGATGCTGCGGATCCGCAAGTTCCGGGCGGTGGTCACCCGTTATTTCGAAATCAACGGACGTTTTCCGTTCGCTTTCCGGCAGGCGTTCGGCAAGGACTCGCCGATCAGCAATCTTTGGAAATACCCAGAACTGGTGCTCGTGGACTGGGAGACCGGCGGCACTGCGGATGAGGAGATGACGCTCGATGAAACGATGCTCTCTTTCAAACAACGCCTTGGCATCGCGCCCTTCCGGCTGCATGCCGCGCGGCTGAGAATCCAACCGTCGCTGCAGACCTATCGGGAGGATTTTTTCCAGACTCTGGCGGTTTCGATGTGGGCGCAGGGCGGCGAGCTGATTTACGCGGCCCCCATCGAGGACGAGGCTCTGGCGGATAGTTTGCGCCGGTTGAGCGCGAGTTTCGGGGTGGGTGTGACTTCGTTCGGGCTGACTCCGGAGGCGCTGGAAGACCTCCCGCGGCCGGCGAATATCCTGAACGCCCATCCGCGCGAAACGGAAGCGATCATGGCCAAGCTCGACATCAACCGGATCGCCGCGCCGAGATCCCGCCCGCATCTCGACTGGGCGGCTCTCAGCTCGATGCGCAACGAGTCGGAGGAAGCCGAGAAACTCGTGTTGTGGCTGACCCGCTGCATCGACGAGCGCCGGGCGGAGGGCTTCAAGGACGATTGATTTTTCCACTCGTGTCTTGGAATTTCAAAGCGTGGCGGTCGTCGGTTCGGGAGCGATCGGGCTCTACTACGGCGGACGGCTGGCGGCGGCGGGCGAGGACGTCAGGTTCCTGTTGCGTTCGGATTTCGAGGCGATTTCGCAGCGCGGGCTGAAGGTGGAGAGCGTGCACGGCGATTTCGAACTGCCTGAGATGCAGGCTTACCGGTCGCCGGAGGAAATCGGGCCGGTGGATCTGGTGATCGTCGCTTGGAAGGCGACTGCGAACCATCAGTTAGCGACGGTTTTGCCGCCACTGCTGCACGCCGGGACGCAGGTGCTCACCCTCCAGAACGGTCTGGGAAACTGTGAGGCGCTGGCAGAAATCGTCGGGCCGGAGCGGGTGCTCGGCGGACTGTGTTTTGTCTGCATCAACCGGATTTCAACGGGTCTCGTCAGCCACTCCGCTGGCGGCAGAGTGAGTCTCGGCGAGTGGCGGCCGGATGGAACGGGCCGTGCCGCCGAGCTGGAAAGGCGCTTCAAAGCCGCCGGAATCCAAGGGGTGGCCGTGGAGAATCTCGAAAAATCCCAGTGGGAAAAACTCGTCTGGAACATCCCGTTCAACGGTCTCTCCGTGGCGGAAGGCGGCGTGACCACCGATGTGCTGCTAGCCTCTCAGGAAACGGAAGACAAACTGCGCGCCCTCATGGCGGAAGTCATCGCCGCCGCGCGGGCGCTGGGGCTGGATCTCAGCGACGATCTAATCGATTTCAACATCGACCGGACACGGCCGATGGGACCCTATCGCACTTCGAGCATGATCGATTTTGTGGAAGGCCGGGAGGTGGAGGTCGCTCCGATCTGGGAGGAGCCGCTGCGCCGGGCGATCGGAGCGGGAGTCGCCATGCCACACACGACGGAGTTGCTGCGGCGGATTCACGAGCGGATGGCGTGATTTCCCGTGAATCGGCATGCCCAGCGGAATTGATCCAGTGATTCACGAAATCCGGCACATCGCCCTTCCCGTTTCATTGGATGATTCATTCGGAGAGATCCGTTTGACCTTCTCCGTCCGTGGCTGGGACCGGGACGTCCGGCGAGGGCCGCACGCCTAACGATGGAAACGGCTGGCGGAGCAAGCGGACCGGGCGCTCGTCGAGGGAGCGGAGGAACGCCTCGAGATCGGCGAGTTGATCTGGATTCATGTTGAGTGGTTTCAGCAAGTGGCTTGTGACTGGGAAAAGCGGGTCGTCCTTCTGGCTTTCCTTGCGTTTTGGATGGGGCATGCCGGCGTTGTAGAGGCGGAGCACGCCGCCGAGTTGCGAGAACAGTCCGTTATGCATCCAGGGGCCGGTGTTGCCGACGTTTCTGAGAGAGGGCGTGCGGAATTTGCCCATGTCTCCGGTTTTTTTCGTGATGGCGTAAAGGCCGGTGTCCTCGAAACGACGTCCATAGTAGGTGAGACCGACGTTGTGGAACTGGTCGTCGCTGAGCATCGGGCCGCCGTGACAGTTGAGGCAGCGGCCCTGGGTGCGGAAGAGGTGGAGGCCGACGAGGGCATCGTCCTTGAGGGCATCCGGTTTTCCTGTGAGAAACCGATCGAACGCGCTGTTTCCCGCTCGAAGGGAGCGCTGGAACGCGGCGAGCGACTGGACCACGCGGTCGAATGTAATGGCGGGATCGCCGAAAGCCGCCTGGAACATCGGTTGATAGAATTCCTTCTCGGCGGTGAGGCGATTCTCGATTTCCCTGGGGTTTCCCGCCATTTCCTTGGGGTTGAGAATGACCATGCGTGCCTGGTCCTCGAGGGTGGTAGCCCTGCCGTCCCAGAAAAGGGACTTGGCGTGACCCACACCGGCGAGCCCGGGGGTGTTGCGGTCGAGTGCGGTCATGAAGACGCCATTCGCCTGGGATCGGCCATCGGCCCAGCCGTGTTCGGGATCGTGGCAGCGGGCGCAGGAAATCTGTTGGGAACCGGACAGGCGCGGGTCGAAAAACAGGGACAGTCCGAGTTTCTGTTTTTCCCCGGTGGGTTTCATTCCCTCGGGAAACGGCACGGGGCCGGGCGGGCCGAGTTCGAGGTGGGCGACGCCGGCGTCCAGTGTCGGCTTCGGCCATCCGGCGGGTGGCTTGGTGTATTCCACCCGCAGCCAGCGGACGAGTTCCTCGCGGGTGGCGGGTTCAGGCGTTTGTCCGGAGACCGCGGCGCTGCAAAGCGACAGCGAGCACGCTACAATGGATAGAGTATTAGAAAGTCTTTGCATGGCCGTCGAGGTAGAACCAGTTCACCGCGGATTTCCCGTTCCATGGGCGGTAGTGGTAGTTTTTGGGAGCTTGTTTGGGGCCCACGCTGTTGGACTCCGGGCGGTTGAATCCGGAGGGGAGGGTATAACCGAAATTGTTCCAGAGGGTAAGGACGCCCGCGGGGTTCTCGACCTGGCTCATGCGACAACTCTTTTCGGGATTTTGCAGATCGAAGGAAATTTTGGATCCCTGCGACCATGCGTAGCTGTTTTTGTAGGTTTTGTGCCGCGAATTGGCGCTGGGGCTGAGCCAGGCATCCTCGCCGGTGATGTAATCCTGGAGAACCTGGCAGAGACTCATCGGATCCTTCCATTCGCGGTAAACGGAGTTTCCGGTTTCCTGCTTGGTGTAGGCGATATCATTGTTTTCCACGGCGCGTGAGACCATCGCGCTGTTGATGCCTCGCATCTTGCCGAGGTCGACCACCCAGCGTGCCTTTTCAATCGAACGGGTAGAGGTTTGAAAACCGATCGCGCACAGGACGGCAATAATAACGAAGACGACCAGGATTTCGGATAGAGTGAATCCGGATGGTGATGTGGATCTGGAATGGTGCGTGATCATGGCAATGCGGTGGAACTGAGGGTGGCTTTCACGTGGAAAAATCCGGTGACTGAGTCTATCGGGATGACGACCCGGCGGCGTTCGCAGTCGAAAGGCACTGCGATATCGGGCACCGCCATGGTTTCCGGCAGGGCCGCGACGGATGTCCACGGAGAGTCCCCCTGACCGAGTGTGGGGCTTCCTTCGACGGAATAGGTGACGCTGCCGTCATTGCGTGCGGTCCAGCGGATTTCGAGTCCGGATTGAGTCGAAATGGCGGTGAAGCCGTTGCCATCGGCACCGGAGAGCGGAGAGGTGCCAAAGGCGAACTCAGCGTGGTTAGGTCGCCCGTCGCCGTCGGGATCGGCGTTGAGCGCGGAATCCCGCGGGGGCACTCCGGGAAAACCGGTGATCCACAACTCATAGGTGGACGGAGCGATCTCGGGATCGAGATCCATACGGAGCACGGTGCCGTGGTCGTAAAGGCCTCCCTGTTTTGTAATCAGATAGAATGCCGGGTTGCTGGTGGATCCGTTGAAGACACAACCGCCACGGACTTCACCGCCGAATCCATTGTTCGTGCCGGCGTCCAGGCTGAAGAGGGTTTCGTGAACGCCGGTCTGGAGATTGTAGCGGTTGATCGTTCCGCCCACTCCGGTGCCGGTGGGGACATTGGCTCCGCCGCCGATGGTGGTGTAGTAGAGTGCTTTGTTCCACTCGGCGACCGGTCCGTAGCACTTGTTTCCTTCCGGGAAATTGCCGGAAGTCGGACCTCCCTGGATTTTGTGGAGGAAGGACAGCGTGCTGGTATTCAGGTCGAACTTCATCAGTGCGCCTGGCTGGGTGTTGGATCCGACGGTTGTGAAATAGAGCGAGTGATCCAAGGCTCGGTAGTAGGGATTGTGACTCGGCAACTGGGCGTAGTTGTCGGTGACCGTCGGCATGGCTGCCAGAACGCTGACCGTTTCCGCACCGCGGACCGAGACGTCCAGTTTTCCCAAGGTTCCAAGGCCGGTTCCGCCGTTAAAGGTGGTGAAATAGAGATCCGTGCCGACCGCCGTGAAGCCCTTGTAGGGAGCTCGGGATCCCGGGTTGCCGGGGAAGGCGTGGACCTGGGTGGTCAGTCCGGTGTTAGTCTGATAGCGCTGGATGGTTCCATAGCTCGGGTCTCCGCCGGAATAGGTGTTGAAATAGAGGTCCTTGCCGTCGGTGCCGCGGTCGATGATGGTTACGCCTCCCCACGGTGAGCGGGCGTGCGGAGTGCTGCCGCCGGTGGCCTCCCAGAGCCTGGGTTCGTAGGTATTGGCGACGATGTCATATCGGAATAGCGTGCTGTAGATCGAGCCGGAGGTGCTTCCGATCGTCGTGATGTAGACGGAATTCCCGTCGAATACCGGCGATGCCTTGGGGGTCTGGCCGGTGTTGTTGTCGAAGGACAAAGCGACGGAAACGGCGTGGGTGGAAACATCAAAGTAGGAAAGCGAACCGACGGCGTTCGCTCCACCTTTTTCACAGGTGAACCAGAGTTTCCCGCCGATGAGGACGGGTGAGTCATTCACGTTTTGTGGCGCGGGCGAAAACAGGGGGGTCGAATTGTTGAAATCCGCGAGTTTGGTGAGCGTGGGAGCCGCGAAGGTGAGGGGAGTCGCCAGCGAGAGGCCGAGCCAACGAAGGGCGGTGCCGGAAGAGGTAGGGATGTTCATGCCGGGCGGATCTTACGCGGGTAAAGAGCCTTTCGGCTAACGCCTGCTTGCTGTCGATTGACGGTGAGTTGCGTTTTTTACGCAAAATCGCGCAATCCGCCGGGTGCCTCCAGCCTTCAGGGATTTTTACGGTCCACCCATCGGCTCGGCGACTCGCCGGTTTCCTCGCGGAAGGCTTTGGCGAAATGGCTGAGGCTTTGGTAGCCGACTTCGAGCGCTACCTCGGTGACGTTCATTTTTCCGGAGGCGAGTGCCTCGCAGGCGCGTTCGATGCGCAGGCGGCGCAGAAAGTGGCGCAGAGTCCTCCGGGGCGCGGGCGTTGAACATGACGCAAGTGTGGAATGCGTGGTTCGGGCTTTTCACGGTGGCGCTTGAGTTTTCAACGGCGGGAAGGGTTGCCGGAGCATCCGTGATGGACGCTCGTCGAGGCCGTGGAGGAATGCTTCGAGATCGGCGAGTTGTTGCATGTCCAGCTTCAGAGGCTTGAGCAGATGGCTTGTTCTAGGGACGAGAGGATCGTTTATCTGGGATTCCTTGGGCTTCGGTTGCGGCATTCCTGAATGGTACAAGTTCAACACGCCGCCCAGTTCGGGAAAGAGGCCGTTGTGCATCCACGGGCCGGTGTTGGCGACGTTGCGCAGGGACGGCGTGCCGAATTTCTGGTAGTTTTAAGATCCGCGAAGGGCGACATCAAGCTCGGTGAGAGTGCCTGCACTGTTGGTGGCGCCGGTTCCCGTGTTCCCGCCGGTGAAGGTGGTGAAATAGAGCTTCGTGCCGACCGGGGTGAAGCCTTTGAAGGGCTGCCGCGCATCGGGCGCGGCGGTGAAGGCATAAGCCTGGGGGGCAGAAGCATCACCCGTCTGGTAGCGCTGGATCGTGCCGACCCCGCATCGCCCGGGCCTCCGGCACTGGTGGGAAAGTAGATATCCTTTCCGAGTGGTCCGCGATCGATGATCGCTACGTTTTCCGGAGCGGTATTCGGGTTGGTCGCGGGGCGGCTCGAGGGGAAATTCCAGAGGACCGAGCTGGCGGAAGCGGGCGGGGCGGGCGGATCGTAGGAGTTGATCGTTCCGCGGTCGCCCGTGCCACCGCGGGTGGTGGGAAGTTGGGTCGAAAGGTCGAAGCTGGCAAAGGTCCCGAAGCCGCTGGCACCATCATTTTGTGAGGTGAACCAGAGTTCCGAGCCCATGAGAACCGGGCTGTCGTAGGGATTCTGAATTCCGATGTCGGGCATCGCATTGTTGAAATCGTGGAGCTTGGTGAGTGTCGGAGACGCGAAAGCGGGCGAGGCGGCGAGGATCATGCCGACGGCGGTTTTGAAGGGAATTGGAAAACTCATGTCACGGGGATGATGCGCGGACATGGGACCTTCCGGCTAACGCCTGCTTGCAGTCGATTGACGGGGAGTTGCGTTTTTACCCAAAATCGGGCAACCGGCCGTTCAAGGGCGCGAATGACGCGGGTTCTCGCAAGTTGGACAGTCTTTCACTGACTCACAGGCGGTTTCGATTTGCAGGTGCATGCCTGTTTCTGATCCGTCGCCGGCCGTAGCCTCGGTGCATGATTGCGCGGCGTGCCTCGGGCAAAGTAAGATTGTTAGGCTGGCGAAGTTTTCAGCGTGAAGTTTCCGCGTTCCACTGCCAGCCAGGGTGGCGGACGTAGGAGAGTGCCTCCTTCACATCGAGTCCGCGTTTGGCGTTCGCAACATGGGCGGCGCGGTGGGCTTCCCAGCGGGCGAGTTCCTCGGGTGTGGAATCGTGTTTCTTGCGGTAGGCCACTTGGTTGCCGACAAGCATCACGAAGTAGCCCTCGATCCCGAAGTCGCTTTGGCTGCGCGGCATCCGGTAACGGCAGAAACCGGTGGGGCCGTTTTCCTCGTAGAAGTCGAGCAGCGGTTGGATGTGCGAGAGGTCCGTTTCAGTGCGGCAGTGTTGCCAGAACGGAGTGTCGAGGCCGGTGTTGACCTTATAGTGCAGGCCGAGGAAGTCCCGGATGTCGTGCCAGGTGGCGAGGGTGAGTTCGTTGTAAAGATCGCGCATGGACGGGGTGGGCTCCAGCTCGCAGTGGCACAGGAAATCCACCATCGTCTGGCAATGGGAGCAGACGATCATCAGGCCGGTCGCCTCGAGCGGCTCGACGAAACCGCCTGCATTTCCAATCGCGACAACATTGTCCACCCACATCCGCTGATAGCAGCCGCTGCGGAATTTTACGATCCGCGGCGAGTCGGGGGTTTTCGGGTTCTTGCGCTTGAACTCGGCGGCGGCGTGCTCGTCGGAGATGAAATGCGAGCTATAGACGTAGCCGCGGTTGATGTGGTGCTCGTGCTCGATCTGCCAGCACCAGCCGGCATCCATCTGCTCGGCGGTGGTGTAGGGCAGGATCGGCTCGCCGGTGCGGGTCCAGCCGCCAACCACCGCGCGGTCGCAGAACAGGGTGCCGCCGAAGCTTTCGAAAGGCTCCCCGAGCGCCTTTCCTAGCAGCTCGCTGCGGAAGCCGCTGGCATCGACGAAAAAATCCGCCTCGAGCCGCCGGCCGTCCTCGAGATTCACGGCGGCGATGCCCTGCGGACCGCGCTCGGAGCCGGTCACCCGGTCGTCGATCATTTCCACCCCGGTCTCGCGGGCGATGATTTCCAGTATTGCGACGAATTTTTCGTTTTCGATGTGAAAGGCATGCCACGGTTGGATGTCGGGTGCGCCGTTAGGCTGGCGGTGGAAGACCTTGTCCTCGCGCATCAACGCGGCGGGCGCATCGACGTTAGAGAAATCCTCATCGCAGTAGAATCCGTTAGGTCGCGGCAGGTCAGTCCAGTGGCTATCCATCTGATGGCTGAAGGAGTAGTCGAAGCGGCCGCGGGATCCCCACAGGAAACGGATGCCGAGCTTCCAGGTCGGCTCGGCGAGTTCGTAGAAGCGGCGGCGGGAAATGCCGAGATAGTCGAAGAGGTGGCGCGGGAAATTCGGAGTGGTTCCCTCGCCAACGCCGATCACGCCGATGTCCGGGCTGCGGACGATGGTCACCGCGAGCTGCGGGATTTTTCTCTTCAAGGAGAGGGCGGCGATGAGTCCGGCACTACCGGAGCCAAGGACAAGGATGTTCTGGATCATGGGTTGGGTTGGATGGGGAACCGCGTGAAAATGCAAAGTGAAATTATACGGGCTTTATCGACAGGCAAGGTCGGGGACGGGAAAGCCCCGCCCGCGAGTTGCGACCGGGGCTTGAAACACGCACAAACAAACTCAGGGAGTGATTTCCACCCGCATGAAACCCTTGGACGGCAGTCCATCCGAGCCATCCAGGCTGAAGGTGCGGTATTCATAGCCGGCAGGTGCCCCAGGCAGGTCGGTAGTCACGGGATCCACCACCGAGACGGGACTTGTGAATGTCGCCAGATCCCCGCTGCCTTGGATGTGGTAGGTCATACCACTTTGCGTCGCGGTCGGCGATGGAGTGCCTGCGAAGACCGGTGTGCCATTTAGCACCGCGACATTTCCGATCCGCGGCATCCGCGAAGAGGGCCTGGATGGTCTCGATGGTTTCCTGGCGGTCAGAACACCAGAAGTCCGCTTTGAAGCCGACGGCTCCATCGCCGGCGATCTTGTCGAGCTTGCTCCGGCGTTTCTCGATACCTTCGAAATCGCGCGCATGGGTCCACATCATCGGGGCGACTTGCCGGGAGACGGCGTGACGGATCAGCGGAGCTAGACCCGGATCCCACCAATTGGCGTCGAAAAGGGTGTATTGCCAGCCCATATCCGCGGCGAAATCGGTAAACCCGTTGAAGGCGGCCTCGGTGAAAGGCCCCTCGGGATGGGACCACCAAGCCCACGAGGCGCGGCCGGGTCTGATCCATGAGGTGTTGGCGATCCGCGACGGCGGTGCCAGATCGGTCACCAGGGTGGAGGTGGCGATGTCGGTCGCGTTTCCACCGAGAACGATCGTGCGCCACGGCATGGTCCAGCGAAGATGGTATTTGGGCCGGTCGGGGCCTTCCGGGAACTCCTCGGCACGGCGTTCATCCTGCCTGGGAAAAGCGATCTGATAGGCTCCGTTCGCGGATGCCGCCGCGAGATGGCAAGCGGGATACGGATCTGTTCCCGACACCTCGGTGATCAACATCCAGCTATCCGCCGAAGGCACTTTGAACAATGCCGGAAAACTCAGACCCAACGGTTTTTCCCGCGAGCGTGGCGGTGAATCGCCAGGGGAAACATGAAAATAAAAGTCCTCGTAGGCCGGCGTGAATGGCCCGGCCGCGTGATAGGGCTGCATCCATCCGCGGGCGTCGGGAGGCAGGTGGAAGCCGGATTTTTCCTCCGAGACCTCGCGGGTCCCTCCGGTGCGTGATGGGAAGCGGTATCGAAACGCAACGCCTTGGTCGCTGGCCGCCAAATCCACAACCATCGCAGGCTGTTTGCCTTTATAAAACTCCACGCTGCGGTGATTCACGATCCGGTCAACCTGCGGCACGATCCCGGCAAAAAGTTCGTATCGCTCGCGCCGGGTCTCCACGGCTCCAGCCTGGCGGAACCGCAAGCCGCCGGTGAAGTCGTTTGTCCCCAGGACAAGCCCCAGCGGCGAGTCCTGAAGCACCACCTTGCCCGCGCGCTTTACCTGATAGGCCAACTTGCCGTCCTCCCCAAGGCTGAGAACGATCTCACAGGATCTATCGGGTGATGCCAGCGGCCACCGGGGCGAACCGGCGGCAGCCGATGGCATGGCCAGTAGGGGAACCCACAGCGTGGCAAGGCGGAGCTGGCGCATGCGGATGCTCACTTTTGCGGTTCCACGGGTGCGAGCAGGATGACACATGCTTCCAGCGGACTGGAGCATGAGGGAGCAATTCCGGAGCGCATCAAGTCCGCGCCCGTGAGAGTCCGGCCTTCCATCGGCAAAGGCTGGCGTCCCGGTGCGGGATTCATTTCTCTAACGACATACCTCCGCTCCGGGTCCAGCCCCTGCGGCTTGACCGGCGCGGCGGGGCCGGCTTTGAGTTGATAGGCGAAAATCACGGCGCGGCTTTGGTTCGGGGCGACGTGGTTCATGGTGCCGCGGTAGCCATCATGCGGGTTTTCCAACCGGAACAAATCACCGTGGAGCACCACGTCCCGGATTTCCTTGTAGGCCCGGATCGCGCCGCCACAAACCGCGCGCTCCTCTTCTGATAGGTTGGCGGCATCCAGATCCATGCCGAAGCGCCCGCTCATGGCCACACCGCATGCGAAGTGCATCGTGCGGTTCCCCATGTGCGTGACATGGCTGGCCATCGCCACCGCCGGGAAGAAGTAGGAGTAGTTCCATTGCATCGGGACCCGTGCGACGGGATCGGTGTTGTCGCTCGGCCAGAACTCGTGGAAATAACGCATCGCACCGTAGTCGACCCGCCCGCCGCCGCCCGAGCAAAGCATGAGGGTGGTGTCAGGAAACGTCGCGGCGGTCTTCTCCATGAGGCGATAGAGTTCCCGGTTGTAGTCGATCCAGAGGTGCGACTGGCGGTCTGGCGCGAGCGATGAGGATCCCGGCTGGGTGAGGTAGCGGTTGCAATCCCACTTGGCGAAGGTGACTCCAGGCACACCGAGCGCGTCCTCGATGACTCTCCACTCGAAGTCCCAAACCTCGGGGCGGGTGATATCGAGCACCAGTTGGCTGCGCTGAAGTTCCAGTCCGCGACCTTTCTGAGAGATCACCCAGTCCGGATGTTTTTCAAACAACTCGCTCTTCGGGTTGACCATCTCGGGCTCGATCCAGATCCCGAAGTCGATTCCGCGCCGGGTTGCTTGCGCCGCGAGCGGGGCGAGTCCGTCCGGCAGGCGCGAGCGGTTGGGCTCCCAATCCCCGAGACCGGCGGTGTCATTCAGCCGCGGGTGTTTGTTGCCGAACCAGCCGTCATCCAACAGAAAGAGCTCGGCGCCGATTTTCACACCCGGATCGTAAAGTCCCACGATGCGGTCGAAGTCGAAGTCAAATCCGGTCGCCTCCCAGTTGTTCAGCACGATGCGGCGGTCGCCACGGCCGTCCCTAACACCGAAATCGCGGGCCCATGCGTGCAGTTTGCGGCTCATTTCTCCGACACCTTGATCGCTCCAAGTCCAGATCATGGCGGGGGTGGTGAAGACTTCGCCGGGTTTCAAATGATAGGCCGATGCGAATGGATTGACTCCGCACAGCGCCCGCAGCGTGGATCCGGTGTGATCGAAGGCAAACTGAAAGCTGCCGGACCAGGCCAGCGTGCCGCCGAGGACGCGGCCGGAGCTTTCATCTACCGGCCCGTCAATACCCAGGAGAAACGACGGATTGCGGAACTGGTGCGCCCGCACGCCGATTTTGGAATCGATGATCTTGGTTCCGGGCGTGAGTGTTTCCGAAGATGGCTGCATTTCAAGCGCCCAATCCCCTTGAAACTGCGTCAGCCGCACATCCGACGGGCGCAGGTTCAGAGCGCTGGATGCCATCCGTTCCAGCTTGATCCCGCCTTTTTCCTGATGGCGGATCTCCGTCCACTGCTCGAGCACGTCGAGTTCGTGATGGGTGCGGAAACAAAGTGTTACTTCCAGGGGATAGGCCGGATCTCGCAGATGGATTTGATGCAGTTCGCGTCCTTTGTCCTCCTTGGTGATCGAAAGTTTCTGATAGTCAAGGCGGGTCGAGGTGTTGCCGTCCGCATGGGTGACTTGCAGCGCGGGTTCGTAGATGTAGCCGTCACCCCATTGCGGATAAGCCTCGTGGACCCGCTTTGAGACATCCAAACCACCGCCGCCCAACGGGACCTGATAGAGGCGTCCGTCATCGCCAAGCATGAAATCCAAGGTGAGATTCCGGGTGGCGATCCGGATGCTTTCGTGCGGGGGGAGTGCGACGGGATCGGGCGTGCCGGGCTTCATTTGCAAGGATGCGTCCGCCCACGCCGCGTGATCGTCCTGGATTCCGTCGCCGCCATCGCTTGCGATGAGGGTGAGAACCTTGACTCCCGCCAGATCGAGGTCCAGTGGCACTGGAGCATCGCCACCTTTCATCGGAGCACTGCGCCAGATTTCCTTGTGATCGGCATGAACGATGAACTCGACGCTGCCTCTCTCCTCCACATCGTCAGAGATACCAACTTGTGCTCGAAAACGTTCGCCGTTTCCATCCAGGAAAACGCGCAACCGACTGTGGGCGTGAGTGCCCAAGCCGTTTTCAAACGGATTTCCTCCGATGCGGATCGGCCGGTTGGTGATGCTGCGGTCGGCTTTAGGCACGCTCCATCCCACCGCCATCTGATTGAGATCGAGCGAGGAAAGCCAAACGGTGTTGGCACAAGCGGAACCACAAAACAGATAGGTCAGCGCAGTGGCTTTGATGCGGATGGACATGGTTTTCAGAGTGTCGATGACAGGCGGGGTGATTTCGGATTCAAAGCTGGAAGTGTTTGCGGAGAACCTCGTTGGGCGCGAGGACTTCGACGTGGCCGTCGGCGAATAGGAAGTGGGCCTTGCCGTTCAGCCAGAATTCGACCGAATCGGTGACGATCGACTGCTGTATCGGAGAGTTAGGTGTGCCACTGACCGCGCCCTCGCGGAGGGACCACCAGGCGGCATTGCATCCGCTGGCTGGCAAAGAGCGCCTTTTCAAAGGGGCGTCGCCCAGCATGATGGTGGAGCTTGGGTTGTTCACCTTCACGGATCTAACGAAAGTCTTGGTGTCGTTCACATCCTGAAACAGGACGGCGGACGCCGCAAAATGGTGGAGGTTCTCACGGTCCCAGCCGGTGACCTCATCAAGGCCTTTGGTGCCATGGCGCGGGTGAAGGAGGGATTCCGCGGGCCACGATTTGTCACTATGGTAGCCGAGGTAGTCACGGATTTGCCAAGACCACGCGCCGCCGCCGCTGCCGCCGCGGAAGTCCCAGGCTTCGGGGTAGCGGCCCTTGTCAGCGACGAACCCTTGAACCGCAGCGGCGTTTTGGCGCAGATACGAAGTTGCATTGGCGGCATGGGCATTCTGGCGAATTGCGCGGATCCCATAGACCGACAGCACCCCGAGAACACCGATGATGGCAATGACGACAAGTAGCTCGGTTAGGGTGAAACCCCTGCTGCTGCGGCGCGCGAGTTCGATCCCGACCCGGCCGGACGTCTTCATGGGGCGCGGACGTGCCTTGCTGGCGAATCGCAGGGAAGAGAAGGATAAGAACATGAGTTTGTATGCTGGCATGACCTGCGATTGCGGACTTGGGAGATTGATGCTCCCGAACAGAAGTGTCCGGCGGAAAGAAATCCTGACATGGGATTTCAAAAATCGGATTTCTGCGGGAAATCACCAAGAAATCCGATCAGGCGGCACTCCACGCGGACTCCTGCCGGAGGTCAGCGGAGTTCTTCGATGGCGAGCTGATCCAGCAGCAGCTGATAGCCGTGTGTGCACAGGCTGTCCAAGGAGAGGGACAATTCCTTGCCAGTGAGATCCAGCTTCGTCCGGGCGACGCCGTAACTGGCAGGTAACAGCAGATCGTCAGGCAGCCTGAGTTCCATGCGGAACCGCTGCCAATCGCCTTTTTTCAAGGTCACCATCGCGCTGGCCGCCTCGTATTGGACCATCCCCGGACTTCCGCCGGCGACAAAACGCAAGGACCCGCGCAGGGCGAATGGCTCGTTGGCTTCGCCCGTGCCGCCCGCCGGGCGTGCATCCACCGTGCCGGAATCCGGTGGTGTCGGACCGTCTAACACGTATGCCCAGCCGGACACCGCGACACTCAATCCAGGCGCGGCTAACAAAGGGCTTGAGTCAGTTCTGCGGAGCCGTTGGGTCAGGTAGGCATAATTCCACAAACGGGCCACGTTGCGTCCGGTCTTCGGCAGAACCTTGCCCCCGGTGACCCGGCTGATCTCGGCCACTTCGGCGTTTTCCGTGACGAAATAGTCCTGCCAATCCACCAATGCCCGATTGGTCGGCTCCGGGAGAAAAGTGAGGTCGGTGGCTTCGAAATCCGGATTCAACAACTGCAGGGCCGGAGCGTCTGCAACAGGAGCTTTCCCGTATCGACTCGAAAAAAACAGTCCTCCCGCGACAAGTGCGGCCAGGAAAAATGCCCCCACCCACCAAAGTGGTCTGAGACGGCGGGTCGCGCCACTGTCCTGAATCAAAGCGTCTCCGCCGTTTCCACCGGTGCCAAACCGCACCGACTGGTTGCGTTGCAATTCAAGGCCCGGCTCGCCATCGCGTTTGCGGAGCGTGACTTTGCGGGTGTCGGTCCATTCGATTTCCTGCGGGCATAACTCGTCCTGCATGGCGGCGTCGAAGCGCAGCACCCCGGCACAATATTTCGTGGCCGCCGGGTCCTCGCGCAGCCGTTCGGCGAGTCGGTGCGCCCCCTCGGGATCGAGCCGCTGATCCAACATTGCCTCGACCAGAGACTTCAATTCCGGATCCGGTTCGTTCATGTCAGGATTGTTCGCCGCCTCCGCCCATCCGTTTCGTCACGCAATCCCGCAGGCTTGCCCGGAGCCGTTCAAGTTTTTTATAAATCGCATCCAGAGTCTTGCCCTCGCTCTTCGCCGCTTGATTGAGACGGGCATTCCCATCTCCGGCATAGCGCAGCGCCAGCAGTGCGCGTTGAGGCTCGTCCAGGCGGGACATGCAGGCCCTTAGTGCGAGAATGCGGTCGGCAGGTGAAGGTTCCGCCTGTTCTTGTTGCATGACCTCGTCCGCGAGCGAAAGCGCCACTTCCGGTGGAAGAAACCGCACCCGGGATTTCCCCAGTTTTCTCAATGCCGCCATCCCGATCAATCGAGCGGAGGCGAGGCAATGCCCGAGAAACGCGGATTCGCCTTCCCCCATCGGCCCTTTTTTCCAGGCGATCATGGCCACCTCCTGCACGCAATCTTCAAGGTCGCTTCGGTTCGCAAGAAGGCTGGAAAGGTAGGCCCTGACTGAAATCCGGCACAAATCCCAATGGGCGTTGAATTCTTTGAGTCGCCCCGAGTCGGGCTCATCCGTGATCAGCCCTGTTGGCGGTTCTGGACGTTCCCGAGGACCCAAGCCTTCGAGGTCAGCGGCAGCCAAAGACATTCGAAGCGACACGGCAGGACGTTTCGCCGAGGGATATTTTGTGTCAATCTGGAAATTTCATGAAATCCGCATCAGGACTCGCGACCGAATGCGGCGGCGATTGCCTCTGTGAGTCACGAAACAACACAGAATCCCCGCTGCGGAATTCCAGAGAGGGAGACGAGAAATTTCAGTGATGGAAATTGAGGCTGCCTGGCATTCTCAGTTCCGTTCACGGGCCAGCCACTTGCTCGGCGACTCGCCGGTTTCCTCGCGGAAGGCTTTGGCGAAATGGCTGAGGCTTTGGTAGCCGACTTCGAGCGCTACCTCGGTGACGTTCATTTTTCCGGAGGCGAGTGCCTCGCAGGCGCGTTCGATGCGCAGGCGGCGGAGGTGGCGCTGGAGGGTGCTGCCTGTTTCCGCGCCGACCCGGCGGGAAAGGTGGTGCGGGGCGACGCCGACTTCCTTGGCGATGGCGGTCAGGTCGAGTGGTTGGTCGAGCCGCTCGCGGAGGAGATGGATGGCGCGTTTCACCGGATCCCGGTCGCGGAGGGTGGCGCAGAATCCGCCGCCGCCGTCGCCGGATTTATTGCGGAAAAGCCGGACGGCGGCCCATTCGAGGACGCGGGCTTCGGCGAGCAGGCGGCTGGGGCCGGAATCACGGGCGGCTCGGGCAAGGGCGTCGCAAAGGTCGCGCTCCCAGACACCCATGAGGCCGCAAAAGGCGATGGATCCGGCGTCTTTGAGCCATTTTCCGAGTTCGGGGTGGAGCCACTCGGTGTTTTTGCCAAGCCGGTCGCGCAGCCATTCGCGCGAGATGACGACCACTTCGAGGGTGTGCATTCCGGGGT
This sequence comes from uncultured Verrucomicrobiae bacterium, assembly GCA_963841745.1. Taxonomy (GTDB): domain Bacteria; phylum Verrucomicrobiota; class Verrucomicrobiia; order Verrucomicrobiales; family Akkermansiaceae; genus Luteolibacter. The sequence goes on from CAWJDV010000004.1 coordinate 199,874, forward strand.
AGCGGACGCACGACCAATCGCCCGCCTGGCCGCCGCCGGTCATGGCATACATGCCGGGTTTAAGGATGAACCGGTCGTTTTCGCCCCACACGAGGCCGCTGCCCTCGCGGTTCAGCCACAGCCAGATCGAGCCGCTTGATGAAAGGTTCCAGCGCCAGCCGCCGGAGGTGATCCGTCCGGTCACGCGGCCGCATCGCAGCTCGTTTCCCTCGCCCCACCAGATCTCGGCGGCGGTTTGCTCGGATTTTCCCGGGGGCTTGGATTGGCTCACGGGGGTTTTTATTGCGATCCAATCTCAATTAGCAAGGTTTTCGATTTAGGAAATCGGTTGTCAGTGGAGAGCACCAAGCTCAAGCTCTCCGTTGCCGGCGTCTGTCCGGTGATATTCCATGATCATTCTCATCAAGCTCGCTCTCGCCCTTTTTCTCATCGCCTGGTCGGGAGTCGGGCTGTGGATGTTGGTGAAATACGACGCGCTGTTCGGCTTTCACAAAGACGATCCGGCCGAGTCCTCCGGTGCCCGGGCGCTCAACGTGACACAAGTGGTCTCGGTGTGGTTCGGCTTCTTCGCGGTGGCGTTTTATTTCCTGATCCGCTGAGGTCAGGCTTCCGTCGGCTTGCTTTTGAGGCGGTGGATGACCACGGGGACGATGAAAATCAGCAGGGTGAGGGCTGAAGTGCCCATGTCGAAATAGTGGCTGGCGAGGAAGTCGTGAATGGCATCGCCGACCGAGGTCAGTGCTTTTGATTTGGAAGCGAGGAAGGCATGGAATTCGGTGCTTTTATCCAGAAAGTGGCGGGGGACGCTGAGCACGAGCTTCACGCCGAGGACGGCGATGACGACGAAAGCGCAGGTTTCGAGGAAATGGTAGCGCTGCATGAGTTTCACGAATCCCTGGGCGGCGAAACGCATGGCGAGGATGCCGAGGAAAACGCCGGTGCAGACGAGCACGAGCTTGGATGGCATCGGGTAGTTTTTCACGTAGGCGATGGCGGCGACGACGTTGTCGATCGAGAACGCGAGGTCCATGACTTCCACGGCGACGACGGTGGCCCAGAACGGTCCCAGCAGGCCGATCGTGCAGCGGTAGAGGACGTTTCCCTCGGTTTCGACCGCTTCGACGCCTTCTTCGACGACGGATTTGTGTCGTGAAAAGTGACTCCACGCGAGCCACAGCAGGTAAAGTCCGCCGAGTGGTTCCAGCCACCAGATGGTGATGAGCCAAGCGGCGAGCGCGAGGCACAGACCGCGGAAAACGTAGGCGCCGATGATGCCATACTTCAGGGCTTTTCCGCGCTGATCCTCGGGGAGCCGCATGACCATGGTCGCGAGCACGGCGGCATTGTCCACGGACAGGACGCCCTCGATGATGATGAGGATAAGGACCACCATGAGGCCCGCCGCAGGGTCGGGTCCGAGAATGTTGTAGGTCCAGTCCATGAGATTGCGCCGGGACGCTGGGTGACCCATTCGACGCTGGCAACGGGAAATTGTCACAAAACCGGGATTCTGCGGCACCATTGGCACCGTCGCCCTTGACCGGCGGGCGGAAAAACCCGAGTCATGGCGCGCAACGTGCACCTCCCCGTCGTCCCATGATATTCGCCCGCCGATTCGCCCCGCTCGTGATTCTCGCTCTCGGCTGGGTGGTCGCATGCTCGTCCGTGATGGCGGACGAGGTGATCCGCATCATGGCGGCGAACATTTCGACCGGAACCCAGGACTACGACAACGGCGAGGGCAATCGGATTTTCCAAGGGCTGGATCCGGACATCGCGCTGGTGCAGGAGCTGAACTACCTGGGGAATTCGACCACGGACATCCGGGACTGGGTGGATATGAATTTCGGCAGCACGTTTTCCTATTTCCGGGAGGCCGGAGCCGGGATTCCAAATGGCATCGTAAGCCGCTATCCGATCATCAGTGCGGGAGAGTGGGAGGATGACGACACCTTGAGCGACCGGGACTTTGTGTGGGCGAGAATCGACATTCCGGGCGACAAGGATTTGTGGGCGATCAGTGTCCACTTGAAAGCGTCTTCCGATTCCGCGACGCGCCGCAACAACGAGGCGAAGCAACTTCTCCGACTCATCGCCGCGAATATTCCAGCAGCGGATTACCTCGTCATCGGCGGGGATTTCAATACGGGCAGCCGCACCGAGGCCTGCATCAACACCCTCTCGGTTGCGAATCAAAGCCCCACGCCACCTGAGATGCCGGGCGTGTTCATCACCACCAGTCCATGGCCGGCCGATCAAGCCGGCGACGGCGACACGAACGCCAGTCGCGGGTCTCCCTACGACTGGGTGATCCCGGATGCCGATCTGAATGCGCGTGCCACCCCGTTAGTGATCGGCACAAGGACTTTTACCAATGGTCTCGTTTATGACAGCCGCGTGACCGTGCCTTACGCGTTCCTGCCGACTCCGATTCTATCCGGTGACAGCGACGCTGCCGCCATGCAGCACATGGCGGTCATGCGGGCTTTCCTCATCCCTGTCGCTGCCAACACCGCTCCAGTGATCGCCAGCGCGGCCAGGACCTCACCGCTGGAAACCGCGCCCGATCTCTATCAAATCGTCCGCGCGGCTTCCACCAGCCTTTCGGTCACCGTAACCGACGATGGTGGGGAGTCCTTGTTGAAATACACCTGGAGTAAGGTCAGCGGTCCGGCCGGCGCGGTCGCTTTTTCGGTCAACGGCACCAACGCCGCGAAAAACTGCACCGCCACCTTCCCGGCCACCGGGGACTACACGCTGTCGGTCACGGTCCAGGATGTGCCGGGTCTCAGTGTCACCAGTTCGGTCAATGTCCGCGTCGTGCAAACCGCCGGCAGCCTGGTTTTGAATCCGCCTTCCGCCGCGCTCGCCGTGAATGCGACCCAGGCGTTCACCGCGACTTTGTTTGATCAGTTCAGCCAGATCATGGCGGGTGTCGTGAGTTGGTCAACCAGTGGCGGAGGAACCGTCAATACCAGCGGATTGTTCACCGCAACCACGGCGGGTGGGCCGTATGTCGTCACCGCGAGCAGCAGCGGGCGCTCGGACACTTCCAGCGTCACCGTCACCCGTGCCTCCGCGACCGTGAGCCTGGCGAATTTGAGTCAAACTTACGACGGCAGCACGAAGTCCGTCACCGTCACCACCACGCCTGCCGGTCGATCCGTTGCCGTCCTTTACAACGGCTCGTCCACGCCGCCGACGAACGCGGGCAGCTATCCGGTCACCGCGACGATCACCGATCCCAACTATCAGGGCAGCGCGACCGGCACGCTCGTCATCCAAAAAGCAGCGGCCACCGTCGGACTCACCGGTCTTGCGGCGACTTACGACGGCAGCACGAAATCCGTCACAGTCACCACCACGCCAGCCGGTCGGGCGGTTACCGTCCTTTACAACGGCTCGTCCACGCCGCCGACGAACGCGGGCAGCTATCCGGTCTCCGCGACGATCACCGATCCCAACTATCAGGGCAGCGCGACTGGCACGCTCGTCATCCAAAAAGCAGCGGCCACCGTCGGACTCACCGGTCTTGCGGCGACTTACGACGGCAGCACGAAATCCGTCACAGTCACCACCACGCCAGCCGGTCGGGCGGTTACCGTCCTTTACAACGGCTCGTCCACGCCGCCGACGAACGCGGGCAGCTATCCGGTCTCCGTGACGATCACCGATCCCAACTATCAGGGCAGCGCGACTGGCACGCTCGTCATCGAAAAAGCCACCGCCACCCTCGAAATCACCGGCCTTGCGGCGACTTATGACGGTGATCCGAAATCCGTGACCGTCACCACCACTCCGTCCGGCAAGAGTTTCGCGATCCTCTATGCCGGCTCCTCGGCGGCTCCCACCCTTGCCGGTTCCTATCCGGTCACCGCGACGATCACCGATCCCAATTTTCAAGGTGCTTCCTCTGCCACGCTCGTTATCGCGGCCGACGAACTCGCTCTCTGGCAAAACACTTATTTCACCGAGCTTGAACAAACGGAAGGACTTGCCGCCGATCCGGCGGACCCCGATGCGGACGGCCTGTCCAACCTCGCCGAATACGCGCTCGGCGTGAACCCACGGCAATTCACTCCGCCCGTGCAAGGCGTCCTGGAACCGGGCGGCTTCTCGCTCACCTTTACGCGCCCCGCTAACCTACCGGGCATCCGTTATTTCGCCGAAGCTTCGGAAGACTTCATCACTTGGTCGGCCGTCCCGCTGGAAACAGTTACGCCGGGATCGGTCGAGACCGTCCGCGCCTTCGATCCGTTTGGCGTGGATCCAATGGTTCCACGTTTCCTGCGGCTGCGTTTCGAGCGGGAGTAGGACTCCGAAGTTGCGAAACGGAGGATGACAGATGACCGTCATTATGGCGGAATCTTCACAAACGACCGGTTGCTGGATGGGGATGGGCTCACCAGCTTCACCGCAGTTTGTCGCACATGATGTCAGTCTGTCGCCGATTGGAAGCTGTTACCCGGTATTCGCCCGGCATCCGCTTCGTTTCGAACCTTCCGCGGGTGCTGCCGGCGCTTGTCATCGCCTTTCTGGGTCTAGGAGGTCAGTCCTCCGGACACGGTGCCTACCACGATGTGGTGGCGGCGCTCTCGGCGGAACTGCAGCGAAATCCGAATGACGCCGCGCTGCGCTACAAGCTGGCCGAGGCACATGCCGGGCACGAGGATTGGCGTGCCTGCATCAGGGAAATCAAACTCGTCGAGCGTCTCGCGCCTTCGGTCTATCCGACAGATTTCCTGCGTGGTTTCGCGCTCCATCTTGCTGGCAAGGATGAGGAGGCGAAGAAGGTGCTCGACGTTTTCCTGGCCGGAAGCCCCCGCCACCAGGATGCGCTCACCACCCGCGGCCGGGTGATGGTGAAACTGGGCCGGCCAGCCGAAGCTGCCGCCGATTTCCAGCGGGCGGTGGATCTTGCGACCGTGCCACAACCGGACATGATCGTGGAGTTGGCCACCTGCCACGTTCAGGCGGGTAAGATCCAGGAAGCGTGCGCATCGATCGACGCCGGCTTGAAGGCTGCGGGTGACGTGCCTTCGCTGCTGCTCTGCGCGTTGGAAATCGAAACCAAAGCCGGTGCCTGGGATGCCGCGCTGGGGCGCATCGACGCGCTGCAAAAATCCGCTCCGCGCGAGGAGTCGTGGATGGCCCGCCGCGCGGAATTGCTTCATCAGGCGGGACGAAGCGATGAATCGCTAACCGCATGGCGCTCCCTGCGCGACCGGCTCCTCTCCCTGCCGAGCCTCGAACGCGGCACGCCCACCAATCTCTCCCTCCTGAACCAAGTCCGAAGCGCGCTTGGCGAATCCTCTCCACCTCCCGTCTCCGCCCCTCCCTCATCGTCCCCACTCCATCCATGAAACTCCGCCTTCTCGCCTGCGCCGCCTTTTTTCCGGCGCTCCTCTCCGCCCAGACCACTGAGTTTGGGAATCTCAACGTCGTGCAAAACGACTCCGGCAACAACACGACCTCCGTGACTTTGAGTTTCGGACCGGGCAGTTCATCCAATGCCGCCATCAGGTCCGGCAGCACCAAGGCGGACTACAACGTCACCTTCGGAAATACGAATGACTACGACACCGGCGTGCTGGTGGCATCCGTCGCGGAAAACGGGCGAAACAACAATGCCGCAGGCGAGACGATCGGCACGTTTTACACCACGGTGGGAGTGGAGCTGGACAGCACTACCTCGCCGAGCCGTTACTTTCTGGCACTCTTCCGCGCGCCGAATGCGGAAGAACAGAACCAGAACGTGGCCTGCGCCTTCCTTCCCTACTCCCAATGGCTCGGCGGCACGGCCCGTAACAGTACAAACACCAACACGGGCGTTACAGATACGCTGAAGGCCAGCGCGGGGATCAATCTCGGCACACAGTTCACCACGGCGGGTGGTGGGGTATTCGGCCTGAATCTCACCTCGATCAATGCGAACTACACCTCGCAGAATGGAATTCTGCTGGTGAACCATCTCAAGAATGAGGACAACTATGCCAACTCCACCGCCAACGCCGATGGCAGCTTTGCCATGCGGGTGCGTGACAACGGTAGCACCGGCACCGGCACGGAACAGGATCCAATCGCCTTCGCCTACCTTCCCGTCAGCGACGTGGGGACGAAGTTTCTCAAGGCCTTGGGCCGCGTGAACAGCGACGCCAGCACCGACGTGAGCGGCGGCACCTTCACCGTCACGAAGGGTGGCGCGGGGCAGTGGTATCTGAGCGGATCCGGCATCAGTCCGGCCACCGGCACTCTGGTCATCAGCCCCGAGGGCGGCGCGACTAACAATGCTGACAACATCGTTTCCTACCAATGGGACGATGCGAACTCGCGCTATGTCATCGAAAGCCGCGACATCGTCAGCACGACAGCTGTGCCAGTGTTGGAAGACGGGGCGACAGGCGGCGAGGACATGTTCAGTTTCGCCTTTTTCGAGGCACCGGTCGCGCCGACCGTTTCCATCACCAATCCTGCCAACGGAGCAAGTTTCATCAGCGGCAGCGGCTTCAACATCGAGGCGGCCGCGAGCGACGCGAACGGCAGCGTGACACAGGTTGAGTTCCTGCGGAACGGCGTGGTGGTGGGCACGGACAGTGAGGCACCGTTCAGTTTTACTCAGCCTGGCCTGGCGGTTGGTAGCTATAACTTCACCGCGCGCGCCACGGACAATGACGGGTTCACCAAGATCAGCTCCGCGGTCGCTGTTAGCGTCACGCTCGATCCGAACAATCTTCCGTCCAACACCGCGCTGCTGTTCGACGGCGTGAACGACTACGTCACCATGGGCGCGGCTCCCGAACTCGGAGCGGGCGGCCCGCCGGCGAACGGTCTGACGCTCGAGTGCTGGTTCCGCAAGGACGGCGCGGGCGCGACGAGCGGCTCCGGCAGCGGTGGCGTGACCGCGGTTCCGCTCTTCGGCAAGGGCCGTGGCGAGGGAGACGGGGCGAACATCGATTGCAACTACTTCTTCGGCATCACCACGGGCGGCATCCTCGTCGCCGACTTCGAAACGTATCCCGCCACCGGCCTCACCGCCGGTCAGAACTATCCGATCACCGCCACCAACACACCCATCGTGAATGGGGAGTGGCATCACGCCGCAGTGACTTACGATGGAGCCACGGCGACGTGGACGATGTATCTGGACGGAGGTGCCGTGGGAACTGCGACGGCTGCCTCGGGCGCCCTGCCGCGCTACGACAGCATCCAACATTTCGCCATCGGCGCGGCGCTGAATTCCACCGGCGTCCGCGAGGGAGCCTTTGCTGGAGCCATCGACGAGGTCCGCGTGTGGAACTTAGCCCGCAGCGCGGCGGAGATTTCGCAAACCAAGGATCTCGCCATCGAATCCGCCCCCGGACTCATCGGGCGCTTCGGCCTCAACGAAGGCACCGGCACCACCGCCGCAAGTAGCGCAGGTCTTTCTACCGGTACGCTCACCGGTGGCCCGATCTGGAGCGAGGGCGCGACCATCGTGGAAAACGAAGCGCCTACCGTAGCGGTCACCAGCCCGCTCACCGGATCGACGCTCACCGCGCCCGCCGCCTTCACCATCGCGGCGGATGCGGACGATGCCGACGGGACGGTTGCAAAAGTCGAGTTCCTGCTCGGCGGTTCCCTCTTGGGCGAGGACGCCAGCGAGCCGTATGAGTTCAATATCACCGGACTCCCCGCCGGGACTTACGCGATCACCGCCCGCGCCACGGATAATTATGGCACCCGGAGCACCAGCGCCACCGTTAGCCTCACGGTCGATCCGCCGGTCACTGCTGCTCCGGTTGTTTCGATCAGCAACCCGGCCGATGGCGCGGATTTCATCATTGGCGTTCCGATTCTCATCGAAGCGTCCGCGAGTGATTCTGACGGCACCGTCGCGAAGGTCGAGTTCTTCGACGGAGTCATCAAGCTCGGCGAGGATACGGTCGCACCCTTCGAATTCTCCTGGAACGGCGCGGCACTCGGCAGCCACACCCTCACCGCCGTGGCCACTGACAATCTCACCGCCACCGGCACCTCGGCAGCGATCACGGTGGATATCGCGCCCAACCAGTCTCCGGTCATTTCCCTCACCTCGCCCGCCGATCTTGCGACTAACATCGGCACCGCCGGGATGGTCACGCTCGAAGCCGGCGTTTCCGATCCGGAAAACCAAGCGCTGACCGTGACCTTTTACGGTCGTGAAAAAGCACCCGCGCCCGGTCCGGACTTCACGCTCGTGACCCTGCCTGACACGCAGTTCTACTCGCAGAATACCGGCGGCACCCGGCTTGCCAACTTTACCTCCCAGACCAGCTGGATCGTGAGTTCCAAGGGGACGCTCAACACCGCCTTCGTCGCCCACATGGGCGACATGGTGCAGGACGGCGATACCATCGAACAGCAATGGATCAATGCCGACGGCGCGATGGACATCATCGAAGATCCGCTGACCACCTTGCTCACCCATGGCATCCCGTGGGGTGGCGCGCCCGGCAACCACGACCAGCAGCCGATCGGTAGCCCGGACGGTGCCTCCGCATTCTGGAACACCTACTTCGGCACCTCCCGTTGGACAGGCCGGCCGTATTGGGGCGGCAACTACAGCACAAACAATGATAACAACTATCAGCTCTTCAGCGCCAGCGGCCTCGACTTCATCGTCATCAACATGGAATACCGCACTTCGGCAAACCAAGCCGTGCTCGACTGGGCGGACGCCTTGTTGAAAGCCCATCCGAACCGCCGCGCCATCATCACCAGCCACTGGCTCATCAACACCGGCAACCCCGCCACGTGGGGCGGCCACGGCCAGGCGGTTTATGACAACCTCAAGGACAACCCGAACCTGTTCCTGATGCTCTGCGGCCACATCCACGGCGAGGGCCAGCGCGCCGATGTTTTCGAAGGCCGCACGGTATACACCGTGCTCCAGGACTATCAAAGCCGTGCGAATGGCGGCGACTCTTGGTTGCGCTACTTCGTCTTCTCCCCGGCGAACAACACCATTTCCGCGAAAACCTATCAAACCACCACCAGCACCTTCGAAACCGATGCTGATAGCCAGTTCACGCTTCCCTACGACATGGGCGGCCCCGGCGCATGGACGGAGCTCGGCACGGTTTCCGCATCCGGCGGCACCGCCACCGTGGAATGGACCGGCCTCGCTGCGGAGTCCGAATACGAATGGTATGCCGCAGTCAGCGACGGCACGAACTCGGTCGGTAGCGCCACCCGCAGCTTCAGCACCTCCACCAACCTTGCTCCCAGCGTGACCCTCGACACCCCGCTCGCCGACGCGACCATCGCCAAGCCCGCCACCGTCGGCTTCACCGCCACCGCCGCCGACAGCGATGGCACGGTTGCCAAAGTGGAATTCTTCGAAGGAGCCACCAAGCTCGGCGAGGACATCGAGGCTCCCTATGAATTCTCCTGGAGTCCGCCGAGCGGCAGTTATGTCGTGAGCGCCCGCGCCACGGACAACCAGGGTGCGATCACTGATTCCGCCGTCGCTAACATCACGGTCACCAATCCAAATAACATCGCACCCACCGTGGCCATCACCCAGCCCGGCAACGACTCATCCGTCCCCGGCGGCACCGTGAATCTCGCGGCCACCGCCTCTGATAGCGACGGAATCGTTTCCAAGGTCGAGTTCTTCGAGGGGTCTAACAAGCTCGGTGAAGACGACACCGCTCCCTATGAACTCGCCTGGCCCGCCGTTTCGCCCGGTGCCTACACGCTTACCGCCGTGGCCACCGACAACGATGCCGCCACCACCACCTCGGCGCCGGTTTCCATCACGGTCCTTCCCGTCACCGACCTCACCTTCCGCGATGGCACGGATGGCTACGCAGGCACAGTGGATACGGAAATCCGCAGCGACAGCGCATCACAGGGTATTGCCTACGGAAACAACGCGGACATGAGCATCGACGGCGATGACGGCGATCCCGGCTCCGCGCCGAACCACGGCTTGATCCGCTTTGAAAACCTCATCGGCGCTGCCGTCACCCAGATTCCGGCCGGCAGCACGATCAACAGCGCCACGCTCCGTCTCACCGTCTTCGATCCCGGCTCCGGTCTGAACGTCCACCGCATGTTGACCACCTGGGACGAGTCCACCACCTGGACTTCTCTGGCAGGCGGCGTCCAGACCGATGGCTCTGATGCGGAAAGCACCATTCTCGCCACCGTCGGCGCGAATGACGCGAACGGAAACGTGCCCAACGGCACGCTTGACCTCAACATCACCGCCGCCGTGCAGGCGTGGGCGAACGGTTCCACCAACCACGGCCTGGCGCTCATCCCGTTCCCCGCGGGGACTAACGGCATCGACATCCGCACCAGCGAACACTCCGTCGCCGCCGAGCGCCCTGCCCTGATTGTGAATTTCACCGCCCCGCAACTGCCCGAGGTCACCCTCGCTGCCACCGACGCGAGCGCCGGAGAAGCCGGAGCCGATCAAGCGCTCGCCTTCACCGTCACCCGCACTGGTTCCACCACGGCCGAGTTGAGCGTTCCACTCACCGCCTCCGGGTCCGGCACGGAAGGAAGCGACTACACCGGATTCCTATCCTCTGTCACCATCCCGGTCGGACAAGCCAGCGCCACGCTCCCACTCACCGTCCAGCCGGACGCGCTGGCCGAGGGCTTGGAAACGGTCACCCTGTCGCTCGGTGCGAGCGCCGCCTTCACCGCCGGCAGCCCTGCGACTGCGGACGCCAGCATCACCGACAAACCCGAGCAAGGCTTCTATTTCGCTAACATCATCGATCCCGCCAAACGTGCTCCGGAAGACGACGCAGACGGTGACAGCAACGCCAATGTGATCGAATATTTCATGGGCACCCTGCCCGGCGACCCCGGCAGCCGCGGCGTGGTGGAAATCCCGTCCACCGGCGCCAGCACCTTCAAAGTCCGCTACCCGCGGGCCAAGAACCGGGCGGACGTGGGAGGCAGCCTGAGGTGGTCGAGTGATCTGGCAGCGTGGTTCGCCAGCGGACAGGACAACGGCAGCCACACCGTGACTTTCGTGGAGTCCGTCGTTTCTCCAGCGGAAGCCGATCCCGAAATCATCGAGGCCACCGCCACCATCACCGGTCCGGGCGAGGCTCCCGCCATTTTCGTCCGCCTCGGCGTGCAGTAAGGAGTTCTGATGTGTGAAAAGGGGGGTGTCGGTCTCGTCCGGTATCCCCTTTTTTCGTCCCAGTTTCGTGGTTTTTACTGTCCGAAATTGAGGCGGTCGTTTCCCGCCCTTGCGTCCCGGGTGGCAACCGTTTAGGACTTCCGAAACGAATTCCCCATGGCTGCTGACTACACCGAAGACGACATCAAATCCCTCGACTGGCGCGAACACATCCGCATGCGCCCCGGCATGTACATCGGCAAGCTTGGCGACGGCTCCTCGCCCGACGACGGCCTCTACATCCTGCTCAAGGAGGCGGTGGACAACTCCATCGACGAGCACATCATGGGCTACGGCAAGGAAGTGAAGGTCGAGATCGACGAGGAAGGCCGCGTGGAAGTGCGCGACTTCGGGCGGGGGATTCCGCTCGGTAAACTTTTTGACTGTGCCGCCCAGATCAACACCGGGGCGAAGTATGACAGCGAGGCGTTCAAAAAATCCGTGGGTCTGAACGGCGTCGGAATCAAGGCGGTGAACGCGCTTTCCAACTTCTTCGAAATCCAGGCATGGCGCGACGGCGAGACCAAGGCGCTCGAATTTTCGAAAGGCCAGCTGACCCTGGACATGAAGAACCCGAAGCGCGACGACGGCCCTAACGGTACCCGCCTCGCCTTCGAGCTCGACCGCACGATTTTCCCCGCCAAGGCGAAATTCAAGGAAGCGTTCGTGGAAAAGATGTGTCGCTACTATTCCTATTTGAATCCGGCACTCACCATCAATTTCAACGGCAAGAAGTTCCGCTCGAAGGATGGTCTGTTGGATTTGCTGCGCGAGGAAATGGAAAACGAGGCGCTCTATCCGCCGATCCATCTCGTCGGCAAGGACATCGAAATCGCCTTCACCCACACGCCGGAAAGCGGCGAGGAATACTACACCTTCGTCAACGGTCAGAACACCTCGCAGGGCGGCACCCACCTCGCCGCGTTCCGCGAGGCGCTGGTCACCGTCATCCGCGGATTCTACAAGAAACAATACGAACCGTCCGACATCCGTGCCGGCATCGAGGCCGCGGTTTGCGTTAGAATCATGGAGCCGGTTTTCGAGTCACAGACGAAGACCAAGCTTGGCTCGGCCGGTATCGCTCCTGATGGAGAATCGCTGCGAACCTTCATCGGGAATTTCCTCAAGACCAATCTCGACAACTACCTGCACAAGCACCCGCAGGTCGCCGAGGCCATCCAGAAACGCATCCTCTCCGCCGAGCGCGAGCGCAAGGATCTCAAGGGCATCCAGAAACTTGCTAGGGAGCGTTCCAAGCAGGCGAAGGTCCATAACAAAAAACTCCGCGACTGCCGCGTGCGCTACGACAGCAAGCACAAGCGCCGCGAGGAATCCACGCTCTTCATCACCGAGGGCGACTCCGCCTCCGGTTCCATCACCAAGAGCCGCGACGTGGAAACGCAGGCGGTCTTCTCGCTCCGCGGCAAGCCGCTCAACACCTACAGCCTGCCGCGCAAGATCGTTTATGAAAACGAGGAGTTCGCCCTGCTCCAGGCCGCGCTCAACATCGAGGACGGCATCGAATACCTGCGCTATAACAAAGTCGTCATCGCCACCGATGCCGACGTGGACGGCATGCACATCCGCCTGTTATTGCTCACGTTCTTCCTCCAGTTCTTCCCGGAAATGATCCGCGACGGCCATCTCTGGATCCTGCAAACCCCGCTTTTCCGCGTGCGGAACAAGAAGGAAACCATCTACTGTTACGACGATGACGAGCGCAAGAAAGCCATGGCCAAACTCGGCAAAGCCGCCGAGATCACCCGCTTCAAGGGCCTCGGTGAAATCTCGCCCGACGAGTTCAGCTTCATGATCGGCCCGGACATGCGCCTGGACCACGTGGAATATGAGGAAGGCAAGGGCGTGAAAGAATTGTTAGCGTTCTACATGGGCAAGAACACCCCGGACCGCCAGGACTACATCATCGAGAACCTGCGCGAGGACGTGGACAAACAGATCGAGGTCGCGGTGGCGTGACCTCATTCATAGGCCGACGCTGTTTCCAGCAGCCGCAGCGCTTCGGGCCATTTCATGGGCAAGCTGGAAACCGGAACCTCGATAGTGACGAAGCGCATGTTTTGTGCGGTGACGCGGCTGTTTTTGACGGCCGCGCGATGGATGGGCGACGCGGCAAATCGATCTCTTGAAGCCTCGTCTTTCCAAGCGGTCATCGTCCACGCTCGTCGTCCGATGATTTGGAAGCGAAATGAGTAACCGAGGAGTCCGCTTTGGTTAGGAAGGTCGACCAACACACTTTTGGTATCGGCGAAAAAGGCGCGTTGTTGTCCGGGTCTGCTTTCGACCGCGCTGATGGTCACCACCGCGGTTTTTGTTTGATCGGAAATTGCTTCCACACGCCGATAGGGAGCCGTGTAGGCGCAGGAAGGAACGAAGGTAAGCAGCGGCATGATGAGAAGGGGGATTACCATCCAGTGTTTTTGTTTCATTTGAGTTGATCTTAGGTTTTTGTTTCGGCCTTTTTTCGGCGCTTCGAGGAAAGTCTGATGGAGGCGAAGCGCCACGTGAGCGATAGCGGGCGATCCATGAATCAGAGACCTTTCAGAATCCGCTCGATCTGCGTCCGATGGATCGCCATGTGTCCGCCGCTGAGGGCGAGCCAGCCACGCGCGTCCATGGGACCGAACCATGGATGCGAAAATTTCGCCTCGGTCTTGAAATTCCGGATACGTCCGATCGTAGCAAGCAGGGCCTCACAGGATTCTTCATACTCCGTCACCACCGCGGCAGTGACCCGCTCATCCGGTTTCACGGCTGCCGTGCTGGCCTCGCCCTCCGGGACTTGTTCGGTGGATAGCGATTCCAAGATGCCGACGAAGGCGTGATGAACGATGCGAAGGTGGTCGAGCGTCATCCAGACCGACCAGTAGCGGCTGCTGTCCTCCAGACCCTTTGGGCGGGCGATCAGGACGCGCGTCGAGAGCGCGGCGTCGCTCTTGTTGGAGATCAGGTTGCGGATGAGTTGGCGCTCCGCCACAAACTTCGCGGTGAATGATTGTGGGTTTCCCGTGGTGCGTTTCATCCCTAGCAGAAGCCGGGCGATGAGATTTTCAGGGAAGGGAAGTCCGGCACCGGGCGCGGCGAGTTGCGGTTCGTTCATCATGTGGTGAACTTCTTTGAATACTTGTGAAATGCAAGTGAAAAGACTTGTGGAATGCAAGTGATTTTCCTGCTACGGTTTTTCCATGCCCAGAAAGGAATCCGGAAAACTGAAGAACAAGGCGGGCGATCCTCTTCGCTCTCCCTGTCCGGTGGCCTGCGCGCTGGACATCTGTGGCGACCGATGGACCTTGTTGGTCATCCGCGACCTGATGTTCGGTCGTTCCCGCTTCAAGGATTTCATCGCCTCACCTGAGGGCATTCCGACGAATATCCTGAGTGACCGTCTGGCGCGGCTTTTGCGCCACGGCCTGGCCGAGCAGGTTCCCGCCGAGGATGGATCGATGCGGCTGGGCTATCGCCTGACGGAAAAGGGAAGTTCGCTGCGGCCGGTGCTGGAGGCGATGCGTGACTGGGGGCTCAAATGGGAACCGGCCACGCAGGCGATGATGCGGTGAGGTCCGGTCTTTGCATTGCGAGTCAAAGTCGGTTGCGTGTGAGGCAATACCCGCCAATATAGCCTTATGACCTCATCCCTTCCGCATGTTATCTTCCTGGCTGTGATATCAATTCTTCCCATCATTCCGATTGCGGCTGCTGCTGACGTCTCCAAACGCAAAGCGGAGCTGCATCTGAAGTTCGATGGTGATGTGACCGAGCCGAAGTGGACCGCGCAAAACGACGACGTGATGGGAGGCGTGTCGAAAGGCGGTGCTGTGGTGACTGACGGCTTGTTGGTTTTCGCGGGATCCCTCTCGCTGGAGAACAACGGTGGTTTCGCGCAGGTAAGGATCCAGGATCTTGCCTGCGATTTGAGCGGTAAAACGGGAGTAAAGCTCCGTGTGATGGGTGATGGTCGGACCTATCAGCTGCGACTCGCGACGGATGCCCGGCACCGCGGGTCGCGGATCGCTTACAGTGTGGAATTCCCGACCACGCGTGACAAGTGGACGGAAGTCGAAGTGAAATTCGCCGATTTGAAACCCAGCCACCACGGGGACGCTCTGGACGGACCTCCTGCCAATCTATCACAAGTCGAGGAAATGAGTTTTCTGATCGCAGACAAGCGCGAGGGGCCGTTCTCGCTCAAGGTCGATTGGATGAAAGTCGAGTGAAGGGCTGGGTGATTTTCTCAGGTGGGAGGTGCGTAAGGTGTCAAAGTCAGTGGGTCGCCCGCTTTGATCCAAAAAACGAAAAACCCCGCCCGGGCAAGCCGGACGGGGTTCTGGATGTTAGTGAGGCGCGGTCAGGCGATCACTGGGGGAGAATGACGCGATAGAATTCCTTGTTTTCGGTCTTCGGGAAGCTCGCTTCGAGATCCGCGTCGGCGGGCTCCCAGCCGCCGAGGGTGGTGGATTTCTGAAGCGGCAGGGTGAGTGTGACGTTCGCGCCGCCCGCCTGGATCAGCAGGTTCCCGGTGCCGCGCAGGTCCTGGATGGAGCTGGCGGTGTAGAGGCTGAAGGCGGAGGGGTTAGAAGTCACGTCGGCTTGTCCCGCCGTGCGCGTCGCTCCCACGGCCGAAGCGAGGTCCGGCTGGGTGAGCATCAGGCTCGGGCTGCGGCCGATGGCGAGCATGCCGGGCGAGAACGCGTTGAGCGTCAGGGCCTGCGCGTCAGTGTAAGGCAGAACCGTGTCCGCGCGGACGGTCGTGCGCTGGATGCGGAGGTCCAGTGAAGCGGTGGTGTCTGCGGTGTTGTAGGCGGTGCCCGCCGTCGGGTGCTTCGAACTGAAGTAGGCGGCCAGCGTTGCTTGTTCTCCCACGGCATTTCCCGGGAGTTGCGGCACGACGGTGAAGTCGGTGCTTTCGTCAAGCGCCTCGCCGAGCGTGCCGTCCGCTAGAATATAGCGGAAGTTGTCGCCGTTGGCCTTCACTGGATAACCGTCGCCGTTGTTGGCGAGGAAATTCAGGGTCACCACCTTGATCGTGGCCGGCGCGTTGGAAACGACGGCTCCGTTTTGATAGATCGCCGCGGATGGCAGACCGTCCTCGCCGATGAGTGAGATCGTGAGGATGCGGCTGTTCGCGGGGAGCGTCTCATCCCACGAGAAGGCGACTCCGCCGACCTGTGGGAAGCGGCCTTGGTTCGGCCACGACGCGACGCCGTGTTCGAGCAGGGTCTTGAGTCCGGCCGGCGTGGTGTCGAAGGCGATGAGCTTGTTGTTGAAGCGCAGGGCGTTTTCGATATCCAGCTGTGAGACCCCGCCTTCCGGCTTGCCGACAGCCGGATTGGCTGGTGGCGGGAGTTTCAGGGCGCTGCCACCGGCGCTGGAAACCGCGCCGATCTGGGCGCGGATGCCGCCGCCGTTCTTGAAGGATACGATGGGAGCCGTGCCGCCGATGATGGCGCGGAGGGCGTTGGAATTCGCATCCGCGGTGATGTCACCGAGGTTGGTTTCCTCGCTGCGGACGAACGAGCGCTCGCCTTCCAGATAGACGTTGGTGATGCCGTAAACGGTGCCGTCCTTGAGGCTGATGACGCCTTGCACGGCATCGGTGATGGCCTTGACCTTGGCTCCCTTGGTGCCCGCCGCGAACGCGGTGGTTGGCAAGATTGGCTTCGGACACGCCCCATGCGGCGGCGACGTTGGCGGCGGTGGAGGCGTAGGCTCCGTTTTCAGCAACGCGGTCTGCTAGCTCGGGCGTGATGATCTGGCCGAAGGCGTCGAAGTCCACGACGAGGCGGCCGAGGTAGGTGAACTCGTTGTCGGTGTTCACGATGAGCGTCGGCTTGCCGTCGGTGCCCGCGGTGACGAGCGGATAGGTGTTCGCGAAATCGGCGGTATGGCCGGGGAATGCAACTGCCACGTCATCGACATCGCCGAGGCGGGTGTTGGATCCGGCGGCGAGGATGATGTCGACGCCGCTGAGCTTGGTGGCGAGCAGTTGCTCGTTGGTGATCTGCTGGAGGTGGGCCATCAGCACGATTTTGTTCACGCCTTCCGCAGCGAGTTCGTTGATGTAGGGCTGGATCTGCGAGGCGAGCAGGTCCATGTCATCCATCTCGCCATTCGGTCCCGCGCCGGTTGGGAAACCTTTGATTTCGGTTCCGCTGGGTGAGGAGATGGTTTCGATGAGCTGGGTGGTCACGCCGACAAGGCCGATTTTCTGGCCGCCCTTGGTGATGACGGCAGTGGGCACGAGCTTGTTTTTGTTCACCGAGGACTCAGGAACGGGGGTGGTGGTTCCGTTGAGCGGCACATCGACGAAACGGCCGTTAGCAGCGCTGTCCGCCGAATAGTCGAGGTTCAGCGAGATGTGCGGGAACTGCGCTCCGAGCCATGCGCCGTCCGGGCGGATGGCGTCGGTGAAGACGGCGGTGCCGAGATCCCACTCGTGGTTGCCGATGGCGGAGGCTTCCACGCCGATCTCGTTGTGGATGGCGATGTCCGGGCGGGCGAAGGCGGTTTTTCCGATGAAAGGAACCG
This sequence comes from uncultured Verrucomicrobiae bacterium, assembly GCA_963841745.1. GTDB lineage: Bacteria > Verrucomicrobiota > Verrucomicrobiia > Verrucomicrobiales > Akkermansiaceae > Luteolibacter. The sequence goes on from CAWJDV010000004.1 coordinate 217,581, forward strand.
CGTTGAGAGCCGGGTCCGTGCCCGCATTGAGGAACGGGCTCGGGATGAAGTTGTCACCACCGGCCAGGATCAGTGTGTTCGGATAGGTGCCGTCGAAGGCATCCACCAGAGCGGCCAGATTCGGCGCGGTCTGTGAGGCTAGCAGGCCCGCCTCGGCATCGGCGAGGTGGAGAACTTGCAGCGTGTAGGGAGCCACCGAGTAGAAGGTGAGCGTGTTGCTCGTTTCGTTGGTCACCGCGATCATCGGCTGGCCGTTAGGGGAGTCGGCTTTGGAGATGAAGGTGATGCCTTCCGGGTTGGCGTCGGTGGCGTTGGCTGCCAGGCCGGCGTAGGTGACGGCGGCGGGATTGGTGACATCGAACGCCGCGACGCTGCGGGCGCGCTCGAGGGCGACGAAGGCATAGGTGCGGCCGTCGATCTCGCCGATGGTCACGCCTTCCGGCTCGATGCTCTTCGCATCGCTGCGGCCGTCATCGAAGAAGGGCGTGCCGATGGCGGTTAGTTTCTGGTCCAGCAGATCACCGCTGTCCCAGATGCGGGCACCGTTGGAATCGAGGATCGAAATCGAGCGTCCGCCGTAGGAAAGAATCCGGTCGATGTCGCCGTCGCCATCGGTATCACCGCGGAGGCCGGGCGAGTTGGAAACGACGAGGCGGCCGAGGCTGGTGTTCGCCTTGAGCGCGGCGGCGTCTGGAAACGCGGTGGGATCCAGGACGTAGCCGGCGTTGGCGACGGTGGTGGTTTCCGTGAGGAAGTCGTTGCGGTCGTCGCCTTCGTTGGCGGTGATGTAGTAGGTGTTTCCACCCGCGCTGAAGGAGGCGATGGCGTCCGGCGTGTAGAGGCCGAAGACCGGCTTGCCAGTCGCTAGATTGGCGCCGCCGTCCTGATCGCTGAAGTCCGCGAGCAGGGCGCTGTAGTCCTTTTCCCCGAGAGGAACGATGGAGGTGAAGGTGGCGGTGGCGATGTCCAACAGGGCGACCGCGTTGGCCTCCTGAAGGGTGACCATGGCCTTGGTGCCATCCGGGGAAACAGCGACGTATTCCGGTTCGAAGTCAACGGACGGATCTTTCAGCACGCCGGGGCTGGCCTCGAAGATCCGGACGCCGGCAGCCTTGAGTACGGCCTTGCTGGCATCGAACGACGAGAAACCGACGACGGTGGCGACGGGCGTGTTGATGTCCGCGAGGTCGATGATGGTGACCGAGCCGGGGGCGGGGTCGAGTCCGCCGGTGAGCATTTCACCTTCGTCAGCGGTGAGGACCTTGGTGCCGTCCGGGGTGAAGGTGAGGTTGTCGGGAAGCACGCCGACCTGCACCTTGCTGATGAAAGAACCGTCAGCCGCGTTCAGGAAAACGACGTGACCGGGAAGGTCCTTGGTTGCGTTTGGCACGGCGACGGCGACCTTACCGTTGAAGACATCCACGCTGGTGACGTCGGTGCTGTTGAGGCCGATGGCGGGGGCCTTGAAGTCCACGATGCTGAGCAACTGAGGAGCGGCGGGATTGCTCGCATCCACGATCTGGAGGCCGAAGCTGGAGGTGACGAACATGCGCTTGCTGGCTGCATCGTAGGCGGAAATTTCCGAGCCGAAGAGGCTCACGGACGAGATTTTCCGCATGCGGAGCTCGCCTGCGGGAACCACCGTGGTGTCCGCGGTGATGACTGCGGGAGCCGGTGGAACGTAGGCGACTGAAAAGAGTCCGTTAGTTCCGGGTGAGCCGATGCTGGTGATGGATCCTGCTTGCGAGCGGACCTGAAGGCTTCCGACGGCTGCTGAAACATACACCGGGCTGGCGGTGGAAACCCCGTCCCATACGGCGGAAACCGCATCGCCGAAGGTGGAGCCTGCGGAAGGTCCGGCATGGCCGCCGAGCGGGGTGGCCGCAACGGGGCGGGCGAAGGGTTGAATCGTGATGGCTCCGACGGTGACTGCGGCAGTCTTGTAGTTGAAGCCTGTGACGAAGTTGTTGGATGAATCAAACAGGGCGATGGCGTCGTTGCTGCCGAGGCCGGGGCCGCCGGTGGCCACCACGGTGACGTCGCCGCCAAGGTTCCATGCCGTTTTGAAGGCGGCTTCGGTTCCGGCGGTTCCGTTGCTGACCACGAGCACGCCGCCCGCGGGGATCGAGACGCTGGCGAACGTTGCGCCGGATGCGGGAGTTAGTGAGTCATCGTCCCATTTCCAACCGGTGAGATCCACGGCGGAGGCTCCGGTGTTATGGAGTTCGAAGAAGTCGCCTCCAGCGGAGTTGGAGTTGACCTCGGTGATGATGATGTCCGCTTGTGCGAGCGGGGTGGATGCCGCGAGTCCGCCCAAGCAGAGGGCCGCGATCTGGAATTGGAGTTTTCGTGGTTTCATGGTTGCCGATGTTTGAGGGGCAGCGGCAAACTATGAGCCGGGTGATTCCTCCCAACGGAAATCCTGTTACAAAAAAATCACCTGTGTGACCGACTTGTCACCCGGGGAGTTGGCACGGTTCATTTCTTCCGACATTCCTTGAAGCCTCCGGCTTTCGGATCGATTTTCCTTCCGCGATGAATTGTCACAATTGAGCAGTTGTCCGCTGCTCCGTCTGCGGGTGACAATCGTGTCACATTAAATTCCTGGCCGGCTTGCATGTTTCAAGTTGTCCGGGTGTGAATCACCGAATCCCATGAACGATCTATCTGAAAATCAACCGGCCGATGACAAGCGCACCCAGTTGCAGGCGGCGAAAGCCGATCTCAAGCAAGCCAAGTCGGCAGTGAAGCTCGCGCGAAAAGCCGCGAGTCGGGCAAAGCGGAAAGTAAAGGCACTCAAAGCGGATCTCAAGAAGTCGGCGGCAAAGAAAACGAAGAAGTCCCGCAAGACCGACTGATTTTTCGCTAGGGCCAGTCCAACAGAGTGGTCCGGCTCAGAGCAGATACTTCGACGCCTGTTCCACGTCCTTGTCGCCGCGGCCGGACAGGTTGGCGATGAGGATGCAGTCCTTCGGCAGGCTGCCGGCGATTTTGGAAACGTAGGCCATGGCGTGGGCGCTTTCGAGGGCGGGGATGATGCCTTCGCTGTGGGCGAGCTCCTTGAAAGCGGCGAGCGCCTCGTCGTCGGTGGCGTAGGTGTATTCGACGCGGCCGATGTCCTGAAGGTAGGCGTGCTCGGGGCCGACGGCGGCGTAGTCGAGGCCGGCGGAGACGGAGTGGGTGAGTTCGATCTGGCCGTCGTCGTTGGCTAGCAACCAGGTCTTGGTGCCCTGGAGCACGCCGAGTTTTCCGCCTTGGAAGCGGGCGGCGTGGCGCTCCGGGATGATGCCGTCGCCACCGGCTTCGACGCCGACCATGCGGACGTCTTCGTCCTGGAGGAACGGGTGGAACAGGCCGATGGCATTCGAGCCGCCGCCGACGCAGGCGACCAGCAGATCCGGCAGGCGACCTTCTTTTTCAAGGATCTGTTGGCGGGCTTCCACGCCGATGACGCGGTGGAAATCCCGGACGATCATCGGAAACGGATGCGATCCGAGCGCGGAGCCGAGGATGTAGTGGGTGTGATCGACGGTGGCGACCCAGTCGCGCATGGCTTCGTTCACGGCTTCCTTGAGCGTGGCCTGGCCGGCGGTGACGGCGCGGACCTCGGCACCCATCAGCCGCATGCGGGCGACGTTGAGGGCCTGGCGTTCCATGTCCACGGCACCCATGTAAACGACGCATTCCATGCCGAAGCGGGCGCAGACGGTGGCGGTGGCGACGCCGTGCTGGCCGGCGCCGGTTTCCGCGATGATGCGTTTTTTGCCGAGGCGCTTGGCGAGCAGGATCTGGCCGATGGCGTTGTTGATCTTGTGGGCTCCGGTGTGGAGCAGGTCCTCGCGCTTGAGGTAGATTTTCGCGCCGCCGAGCAGTTCCGTCCAGCGCTCGGCGAAATAGAGCGGGGTGGGGCGGCCGCAGTAGTTGTGGAGGAGGTCGTCGAGTTCAGCCTGGAAAGTCGGGTCGGCCTTGGCGGCGGCGTAGGCGGTGGCGAGCTCCTGGAGCGGGGCCATCAGGGTTTCCGGGACGAACATGCCGCCGAATTGGCCGAAGTGGCCGGTGGAGTCGGGGAAGGTGGGATTGGGAGAAGTTGCGGTGGCCATGGACGGCGGCAGTGTTCGGTGGGAACGGGTGGGATTCAAGGGGAGAATGCGACAGGTTCGCTCTTGCGCGAGGTGGCACAAACCGCTTTTCTGCGGCGCGGCGTGATGCTGTGGAAAATGCAGCGATCGAACATGGGAATGATGACTTACAAGGCTTGCGGGATGGTCGGGATGGCGGTGGCGATGATGTCATGCGCGGCGCCGAAGGCGACGGTCGTGGCTGAGGCACCGGTTGAGAAGAAGCAGAAAGCGCCGGAACCGGAAGCGCCAGTGCCTGAGGAACCGACCCTGCCGGTGGATGACGGCTTGCGGATGCCGGACATGCTGGCGATGCCGCAGGAGGGAGATTTCCGTTCGACGAATCCGACTGCGCCGAAGACTGCGAATCCATCGGGAGCGGTGATTTCGCGGCCACCGACGGATCCTCCGTCGCGGGTGAAGCCGGAGAAGGAGTGAGCGGGGCTTGGCGGTTGGAAACCGCCCCCACGATTTGCATTCAGCGCTGGTTGAAGCGGGACATTTCGCGCTGGGCTTCGCGGAGTTCGACGCGCTCTTTCAGGTCCTGGCGCTGGTCGGAGTGGGTCTTGCCCTTGCCGACGCCGATTTCCACCTTCACGCGGCGGTTTTTCCAATAAATCCGGAGCAGCGGGAGCGAGCAGCCTTTGACGGCGGTGGCGTTGGCGAGCTTGAGGATTTCCCGCTTGTGGAGCAGCAGGCGGCGGGGGCGTTTTTCCGCGTGGTTATACCACTCGCCGGCGGTTTGCCAGGGCTGGATGTTGCAGCCGTAGAGGAAGACCTGGTTGTTTTCGACGCGGGCGAAGGCGTCGGCGCAATTGACCTTGCCGGCACGGATCGATTTGACCTCGGTGCCTTTCAGCTCGATTCCGGCCTCGTATTTCTCCGTGATGTTGAAATCGCGTCCGGCTTTCCGGTTGGTGGCGATTTCCGCGCTCATGGCGAGGCATCGCTGGACTAGGAGAGCGATCCGCTCAGGGGGCTTCCCTTTGGATCAGCTTGATCTTGCCCTCGATGATCTCGGTGAGGGCGATGTCCGCCACGCCCATGCTGGGGCGGGTGGCGATCAACGGGGAGCGCCCGCTGTTGAGTTGTTTGACGCGCTGGGAGACCAGATTGACCAGGACGAGGGGGTCGGTGACAATTTCGGAGGCCTTATCAAGGAGATCGCTTTTCATATTAGAACCGGGAAATCGCGAAATCGGCCGTGCTTGCTCAAACGGGATGACGTTTTCAGGGAGCAGGGACGGTTTTTTTTCGCTCAAAACAAAAGGATGTGACAAATTTTCCGGATTTAACGCCGGGCCGATGGTCAAACCAGAGAATCGGACGAGCTGACAAGCCTTATCTGGTTGTTTTTTCGGAGGATTTTTTCAGACTCCGGAGGTCATTTCGGCATCAGGTCGATGCCGAAGCGGCGGAGGACGATCACGGTGATCCAGAAGAAGAGCGACGGTGAGCAGGCAGTTCGACGGCGAGCGTGGTCCAAAAGCTCCAGCCGTGCCGCAGCATCCATGGGAGAATGAGGAACATGGGCAGGGTGGGGAGGACGAACCAAAACGTGCCTTCGGCGTGGTTGGCGAGGCGCTCGGAGGATCTGTCCGCCCTGATGCATCCAGATCATGGCGACGAGCGAGGTGAGCGGCAGGGCGATGAGGAGGGCGGAGAGCCGGTCATTGACGAGCTGGATCTTGTTCACGAGACGATGATGAGGGCGCTCAGCAGGAGTTTGCCGAGGTCGAGCGGGGTGAAGGTGAGGATTTTATCCCATGGAATGCGGTTCATGGCGGGGAGGGGACTTGCGGTTGCGGGGAGAGTAGGGACTAGGTTCCGGGCATGCAAGTCGCCCGTATCGTTTGTTCCGTGGTCGCTGCTTTGATGGTGTGTGCTCCGATGGGCCTGGCTGCCGAGCTGACTGCCGGTCAGAAGGCGAAAATCGGCCGGAAAATCTGGCAGAACGAGTGCGCGGGAAGCGTGGACGGGCTGACGAGTTGGAACGGCGGGGAGGAATTTCCGTCGCTCGGGATCGGGCATTTCATTTGGTATCCGGCGGGTTTCAAGGGGCGCTTCGAGGAGAGTTGGCCGTCGTTTGTCGCGTTCGCCAAAAAGAGTGGGTGCCAAGATTCCGCCGGTCGCGCTTGAGCGACACAGTCCGTGGAAGACGAAGGCGGAGTTTCAGAAGGATTTCAAAGGGGCCCGTTTGAGTTCCTTGCGGACGTGGCTGGCGGGGAATGTCGGGCTGCAGACGGATTTCATCATCGCCCGGTCACGAGCGGCCTTGCCGAAAATTCTCGCTGCGGCACCGGCGAGTGAGAAGGACCGGATCGCGGCGAATTATCAGAAGGTGGCGGCCACGTCGCAAGGGACTTACGCGTTGATCGATTATGTGAATTTCAAGGGCGAGGGCACGCAGGTGTCCGAGCGATACAATGGCTACGGCTGGGGATTGATGCAGGTTCTCGGTGGGATGAAGGAGGTTCCGGCGGGTGCGCCGGCGGCTGTGGAATTTTCAGCTTCGGCGAAACGGATTCTTTCCCGGCGGATCGCGAACTCACCGTCCGGCCCGCGGTGAAAAACGCTGGGAGGAGGGTTGGCACAACCGCTGCAATAGCTACGCGCGGCCACTTTGAGTTTTGTCGAGCGCTCTTGAGGATTGAGGATCAAGGGTGAATGGCTGCGCGCCGATTGATTTCCACAGTGGGTGGCACGAGCGGTTGCTTCCACAGCCGAAAGCCCATGCGGAACCGGATTTCTCAAACTTTCTCAAGATGTTTGCCGGCTGCCTTGGTGGTCGCTGGGTTGATTCCGGCGGTTGCTTCCGCCCAGGGCCAGGAGAAGTCGATCCAGGAGGTCATCGCGGCGGCGACCGTTGCCGAGACTCCGGCCGCGCAGCGCGAGCTCATTCTCTCTCTGAAGCTCAGACCGTCTGCCTGAGGCGGTGACTTGGTTTGAGAAATGGAAGGGCGGGGAAATTTTCATTCACAAGGACGCCGCCGGGCTTGCCACTCCGGTTCTCCTCTCAGGCGCGGCGGATGGGGCGGGTTCATTCGCCACGGTCAGGGTGGTCGGACGGCACGCCCTTGCTGGCGGCGGATGGCTCCGCGATCCGGATCAATCCCAAGGAAGTGGAGTATGCCGAGACCGATTCCGGCCTTCGCAAGGCGATGAAGGAGGTGGCCGATCTGGTCGCTCTGGCGGATCCGGATTTGGCCAAGCGAATCCGGGCGATCCAGGATTCGGCGATCGGTCAGAAAACCGAAAAACTTCCCGCGCTCCAGCTTCTGAAGACCACGGAGAAAGACCCGAAGCGCTTCGAGGCTCTCGAAGAATCCATCGCGATCATCCAGCTCCGTTCATCAGTTCCCGCGGAGCGCATCGCGGCGCTGCAACAAGCTGGGCGAACTCCAGTCGCTCTCCGCCTTCGATACGATGAAAACGATTCTGGCGGAGTCTGAGAAAGCGGGGGACAAGCCGATGATCGACGGCCGCCGGAGCCGCGTTGAGGTCGATCGAAGCGCCACATCGCCACGGATCAACGCGGTAGGAACGGCGTTTCGCGGGATTTCGCTCGGCTCGGTCCTGTTGGTCGTCGCCATCGGTCTGGCGATCACCTTCGGTCTGATGGGCGTCATCAACATGGCGCACGGCGAATTCATCGCGGTCGGTGCTTACACCACCTACGTCATTCAGAACATTTTCGGCCAAGGGCTCAATCTCTCGCCTTTCGGGTATTCGATTTCGATTCCCGGCATGTCTCTCGGCCAAGGAGGAATGAGCCTGTATTTCGTCGCGGCGATTCCTGCCAGCTTCATCGTCGCTGCGCTTGTCGGAATCGTGCTTGAGCGCTCGGTCATTCAGTTTCTCTACAAGCGCCCGCTCGAGTCGCTGCTCGCCACTTGGGGGGTATCGCTGGTGATGCAGCAGGTCCTGAAGCTGATTTTCGGCTCGAACAACGTCCAGGTATCCAGTCCGTCATGGCTGTCGGGAAATTGGACCGTCAACGACGTCGTCTTCGGCTGGAACCGGGTGTTTGTCATTGGTTTCGCCGCTCTCATCATCGTCGGCACTTGGCTGGTCCTTAACAAAACCTCGCTCGGCCTGCTCATCCGCGCCGTCATGCAGAACCGCAACATGGCCGCCTGCATGGGTGTCCGCACCGAGCGAGTCAACACGATGACCTTCGCCTTCGGCTGCGGACTCGCCGGACTGGCCGGTGCGTTTCATTTCCCAAATCGGGAACGTCGACCCCCCGATGGGCCAGCTCTACATCGTCGATTCCTTCATGACCGTGGTCGTCGGTGGCGTCGGCAACATCCTTGGCACGGTGATCAGCGCATTCGGCATCGGCATGGCCGACCAGACGCTCCAGCAGTACCTCGGAAATCCGGTCATCGGGAAAATCCTCGTCCTCGGCGCCATCATTCTTTTCCTGCAATGGCGTCCGGCCGGCCTCTTCGTCACTCGTTCCCGCAGCCTTGATTGATCGATGAACAAAACCCCCTTCACCAGTCGGCTCCACCTGCCCCTTCTCATCCTCGCGGCGATCATTCCTAGTGGTGGTCATGCCGGTGCTGAATGCATTCGGCGTCATTTCGAGGATTTCACGCTGGGCAACTGGGGGAAATACCTTTGCTACGGCATCCTGGCCATTTCCATCGACCTGTTGTGGGGGTACACTGGTCTGCTGTGCCTCGGGCAGGCGCTGTTTTTCACGCTCGGCGGCTACATGATGGGCATGCACCTCATGCGGATGATCGGTGGCGAGGGGATGCCCACCTTCCTCAGCATGGTCGGGCGCACGGAATGGCCGTCGTTTTTCATGCCTTTCTACCAGTTTTCCGTTCGCATTGCTGATGATTGTTCTCGTTCCCGGGTTGTTGGCGCTATGTTTTCGGATTTCTCGCCTTTCGTTCACGAATCAAGGGAGTGTATTTCTCCATCCTGACCCAAGCTCTCACTTATGGCGCGGCTCTGCTGTTTTTCCGCAACGAGCTTCTGATGGGCGGGAACAACGGTTTCACCGATTTCAAGACGTTGCTCGGCCGACTCGCTGCGTGAGGATTCCACCAAGCGATGGCTCTACATCGCCACCGCGATTCTCCTCGTCGTCGTCGTGGCTGGCTGCAAATGGCTGACGAACTCCCGCTTCGGCCTCATCCAGCGCGCCATCCGGGACTCTGAGAACCGCGTGCTCTTCTCCGGTTACGCCACCGCCAATTTCAAGCTCTTCATCTTCGTCATCAGTGCGGTCATCGCCAGCTTCGCCGGGGCTCTCTTCGTGCCGCAAGCCGGCATCATCAATCCCAGCGAAATGACCACCGAGAAGTCGCTCGAGGCCGTCGTATGGGTCGCCCTCGGTGGACGTGGCACTCTCACCGGCCCGGTGATCGGCGCAATAAGCGTGAATGCCGTCAAGAGCTGGGCGTCCCGCGCTTATCCGGATTATTGGCTCCTGATTCTGGGTGGCACGTTCGTCCTCGTCGTGATGTTCATGCCGAAAGGGATCATCGGACTTCCCGCTCAGATCCAGGGGCTCCTCGCCCGGTTTAAGAAGAAAAAGGACGACGACGAGGCCCCTGCCACCTCCGGAAAATCTCCCGCCACCGACCCATGATTGTCGAAACTCCCCATCTCAAAACCAAGCCGTTCCTGCTCGCCGCAGAGGGGCTGACGCGGTCATTTGACGGCTTCAAAGCCATCAACGATCTCAACTTCTATCTCGACGAGGGCGAACTCCGCACCGTCATCGGCCCCAACGGAGCGGGTAAAACCACCTTTCTCGACCTCATCACCGGCCGCACCAAACCCGACGTCGGGACCCTCAAGTGGGACGATGGAAAACACGATCTGCTCAAACTGAACGAGTATGAGATCTATCGCCTCGGCATCGGCCGGAAGTTCCAGACCCCCACGGTTTACAACGACCACACCGTCAGCGAGAACCTGATCCTGTCCCTCGCCGGCTCCCGCGGCATCTGGCACAGCCTGTTCGGGAAAATCACCCCCCAGCAAAAAGACCGCATCGCGGAAATCCTCAAAATCATCAAGCTCAGCGACAGTGCCCACCGCAAGGCCGGCATCCTCGCCCACGGCCAGAAGCAGTGGCTGGAAATCGGCATGCTGCTCGCGCAGGAGGCGCGGCTCCTGCTCGTGGATGAACCCGCCGCCGGCATGACCGACGAGGAAACCTACCGCACCGGCGAGCTTCTGCTCTCGCTGGCCGGAAAGCACACCATCGTCGTCATCGAGCACGACATGACCTTCGTCCGCCAGATTTCCCAGGGACGCAAAGTCACCGTGCTCCACCAAGGACACGTGCTTTGCGAAGGGCCTGTCGATCAGGTCCAGTCCGACGAGCGCGTCATCGAAGTTTACCTCGGCCGGAAATCCAAAGCCGCCTGACATTGCCATGACCGCCACCCTCACCGAGGAAAACCTCAACATTTCCGATCTCCGGGTCTCCATCGGCGGCAGTGCCATCCTGCGCGGCATCAACCTGAACATCCGTCCCAAGTCCGTCTTCTGCCTCATGGGGCGCAACGGCGTCGGCAAAAGCACCACGCTCAAGGCGCTCACCGGGCTCTATCCGATCGATTCCGGCAAATTCGAACTGCAAGGAGTGGACATCACCAAGCTCGGTTCCGCCGACCGCGCCCGCATCGGTCTCGGCTATGTTCCTCAAGGCCGCGACATTTTTCCGCTGCTCACGGTGGAGGAAAACCTCTTCATCGGCCTCAATGCCCGGGGCTGGAAAAAGGATCCCGCCCAAGTGGACCGCATCTACACGCTTTTCCCCATCATCAAGGAATTCCTCCATCGCAAGGGCGGCATGCTCTCTGGCGGGCAGCAGCAGCAACTGGCCATCGGCCGCGCGCTGCTCACCAAGCCCAAGCTGCTCATTTTCGACGAACCTACAGAGGGAATTCAGCCCAATATCATCGATCAGATCGGCGATGCGATCAAGATGCTCCGCGCCGAGGGCGAAATGAGCATTCTGCTCGTCGAGCAGTATCTCGACTTCTGCAAGGAGCTCGGAGACGACTTCGCCATCCTCGAACGCGGGGCCGTCGCGGCCTCGGGTCGGATGGCTGGACTCACCGACGAAATCGTCAAAGAGTTCCTCACAGTCTAGGAAAATCAAAGTTTTTTGATCGTCCGGACACCTTCGTTACTTTGCCTCAAAATTCCTGCAAACTGATTTAGGAGCCCGAAAGGTAAGGAAAAATTTAATGCCTTTCAAAAACGTTCAAAAAAACTCATGAAACTAAGGATTTTTACTCATGAAAGTTTCTTGACTGGCATGGATTAAGCTGGCACACGGGGCGAGCAGGATCATCTGCATTCACACATCAACCAAACACTGAACCATGAAAAGAAAGCACTGCCTTAACTTCATCAAACTGCCGATCGTCGCGATCGCCCTGACCGCCGGGACCGCAATCGCCGGAACCGAAACCGTCACCGCTCCCGCACCGATCGCACCGGCTGAGGACGATTGCATCTCCGCAGTTCTGACGCTTGCCGCCAACTCACACTTCATTTCCTACGGTAAAGACGTGTGGGCGGACGGATCGCACCTCGGAGATCTGGGCTTCAACCCGTCTTTGGAGTTCTCCTTCAAACTTCCAGAAAACTTCGTGCTTACCGCCGGAACCTGGTGGGATGTGAACACCAAGGCACCTCAAGGTTTTGATGCCCCACTTGGCGCGAAGATTCAGGAAATCGACCTCTGGACCGGACTTGCCTGGACCTACGACAAGTTCACCATCGGTGGAACTTATCAAGGCTGGATCTACGGTGGTTCCACGGAGCAGATCGCTGACCTCAAGCTCAGCTTATGACACCCTCCTCTCCCCAAGTCTTACTTGGCACAACCGTTTGACCGAAGGTGCTTCCGGTGGTGACACCGGCTCCTTGCTGGTGCTCGGCTTGTCCCACACTTTCGAGTTGGGACCGGTTTCGCTGTCCACCCCGGTGAACTTCGCCTACGTCCTCAGCGAGGACTACAACCGCAGCCAAGCTTTTGGCGGCAGTGGTAACGACTACGCCTACACCTCCGTGGGTCTCCAAGCGGCATATCCGCTTGAGTTCATGGGCGATTGCTACGGTGAATGGAGTCTGATCGCCGGTGCGAACTATTACTGGACCTCTGGTTCCGTGATTCCGAACAACCCGACCAACAAGTTCCTGACCTACAACTTCGGCCTTTCCGCCAGTTTCTAATTCTCGGATTGGTTATCTGCTGAAAGGTTGCGGCGGGAGAGTGCGAATGACCACTTGGCCTCAGTACTCTCCCGCTTGCTTTTCCCTGAAACACCTTCTCAAGCGCCGCCGGCAAGCGCGCTTGAGAAGGTGTTTTTGTTTTTCCCCCGGACTGTCGAGTCTGGAAGTTTCGTCAGGTCTCGAAGCAGGGTTGCAAGGGGGGGCGTGTGCTCCATTTCAAGACGCTGGACGGGATCAGGGGAGGCGGTGGAGCTTCCCCGGGGAAGATGGAGCCATTCAAGAAATTCGCCGAATGGCACGGTTTTAGCTAATCGTTGCTCGCGGGATTCGACACATAATCCTGGCTTGTTCGTTAAGTTACCAAACAAAACCTCCCTAAAACAATGATCCACAAACTTCTTCCTACCGCACTCGCGGCAATCACCCTCACCGGTGCCGCTGCGCTCGCGCAGGACACCGTCAAAGTCGGCGTGCTCCACTCCCTCAGCGGCACCATGGCCATCAGCGAGACCTCCCTTCGAGACGTCCTGCTCTTCACCTTCGACGAAATCAACGCCGCGGGCGGCGTCATGGGCAAGAAAATCGAGCCTGTCGTCGTCGACGGTGCGTCCAACTGGCCGCTCTTTGCGGAAAAGGCCAAGCAGCTTCTTGATCAGGACAAGGTGGCCGTGACCTTCGGCTGTTGGACCTCGGTGAGCCGCAAGTCGGTTCTCCCCGTTTTCGAGGAGAAGAAGGGCCTGCTTTTCTACCCCGTGCAATACGAAGGTGAGGAAATGTCCCCCAACATTTTCTACACCGCCGAGGCCGTGAACCAGCAGGCCACTCCGGCCGTCGACTACATGCTTGCCGAGGGCAAGAAGAAGTTCTATCTGCTCGGTTCCGACTATGTCTATCCGCAGACCACCAACCTCGTGCTCCTCGAGTATCTCCTCAGCAAGGGCGTGCCACTCGAAAACATCGGCGGCGGCTTCACCAAGGACGGTAGCGGCAAGATCATCTCGGCCGGGAAATACACTCCCGTTCGGCCATACCGATTACCAGCAGATCATTTCCGAGATCAAGCAGTTCGCCGCCAGCGGTGACGCGTGCGTCATCAGCACTCTCAACGGTGACACCAATGTTCCCTTCTTCAAGGAATACGCCGCTGCCGGTCTCGACGCCGAGTCCTGCCCGGTCGTGAGCTTCTCGGTTTCCGAGGACGAGTTCCGCGGTCTGCCAGCGAGCCAGCTCGTCGGCCAACTCGGTTGCTGGACCTATTTCCAGTCGATCAAGAGCCCGGAAAACGCCAAGTTCGTGGAGAACTTCAAGGCCTGGCTCGCCAAGTCGGACGTTCCCGGAATCGTCAAGGAAGGCCGCGTGACCTGCTCGCCAATGGTTCTTTCCTACAATGGTGTTTACCTCTGGAAAGCTGCCGTTGAAAAGGCAGGCTCTTTCGAACCTGAAAAAGTCATGGAAGCACTCAAGAGCGGCCTTTCCTTCGACGGCCCGGGTGGCAAGGTCACCACGCAGAAGAACCACCACCTCACCAAGAATGTCTTCATCGGTGAGACCAAGGCAGACGGCCAGTTCAAGATTCTCAAGGAATACAAGGACGTCGTACGGCGAGCCTTTCCTGAAGGGCACGTTCAAGGCCAAGGAGTAGTCCCGAAAATCTCTGCTGATTGGTTTTTTGGTTCGAGAACCATGTCCTCCCCGGAGGGCATGGTTTTTTTCGTAACCCGCTTGGCATGCCCATTGCTCGCTGCGAAGATGAGTGCCATCCCAACCATGAAATCATTCCAATCCTCTCTTTGGCTTCGGCTTTTGACCCGTTGGGTCGGTGTTGTCACCTGCCTTTTCCCTTCCCTTTTGCTCGCCCATCCCGGGCACTATCATCCCGACGAGACAGACGAGTTTGATTTCCTCCGGGCGACGTTCCTGCACTCGCACGGTGCGTTTGATTTCGTCCTGATCGGTCTGTCCCTCGCTAGCCTCGCAGTCGTCGTGCTCAATGGCAGACCGGGTTTGCGGATCAGTGCTCTCGCCGTGGGCGTGGTTTCCCTTTCGCTGCTCCCGATCCTCTAAACGGCACTCCTCGATGCATCTATCCCCGCGCGAACAGGAAAAGCTTCTCATCGTGGTGGCCGGCGACCTCGCCAGCCGACGCCGTGCCCGGGGGCTCAAGCTGAATTACCCGGAATCCGTCGCCCTGATCACCGCCGAGTTGCTCGAAGCGGCGCGCGACGGGAAATCGGTGGCTGAGCTCATGAGTTACGGCACTACCCTGATTTCCCGCGACGAGGTGATGGAAGGCGTTGCCGAAATGATTCACGACGTCCAGGTGGAAGCCACCTTCCCCGACGGCACCAAACTCGTCACCGTTCACAACCCCGTCCGATGATCCCAGGAGAAATCATCACCCCGCCCGGTGCGCCCGACCTCGACCTGAACCCCGGCCTCGCCAAACTGAGTCTTGTAGTGGCGAACACCGGTGACCGCCCGATCCAGGTCGGCAGTCATTTCCATTTCGCCGAAGTGAATTCCTCGCTCCACTTCGACCGCGCCACGGCCCGTGGATACCGGCTCGATATCCCCGCCGGCACCGCCATCCGCTTCGAACCAGGCGACACCCGGGAAGTCCCGCTGGTCGCCTTCGCCGGGACCCGCGAGGTCCACGGACTCAATAATCTCGTCAACGGCCCGCTCGACTCATGAAACAAACCCGCGCCAACTACGCTGGCATGTTCGGCCCCACCACGGGTGACCAAGTCCGCCTCGCCGATACCGAACTCTTTATCGAAGTTGAGCGCGACCTCATTGCCGAAAGCGGCGGCTACGGAAACGAAGTGAAATTCGGCGGTGGCAAGGTCATCCGCGACGGTATGGCGCAGTCCCCGCTCGCGCTGGATGCGGACTCCCTCGATCTCGTCATCACCAACGCCCTCATCCTCGACTCCGCCCACGGCGTCATCAAAGCCGACATCGGCATCAAGCACGGCCGCATCGTCGGCATCGGCCACGCCGGAAATCCGCTGCTCCAGGACGGCATCACCATGACCATCGGTGCCGCCACGGAAGTCATCGCGGGCGAAGGCTGCATCGTCACCGCCGGCGGTATCGACACCCACATCCATTTCATCTGCCCGCAGCAGATCGAGCACGCCATCGCCAGCGGCGTCACCACTCTCATCGGCGGCGGCACCGGCCCGGCGCACGGCACCTACGCCACCACTTGCACCCCGGGAAAATGGAACATCCACCGGATGCTCGAGGCCGCCGAGGCGTTCCCCATCAATCTCGGATTTCTCGGAAAAGGAAATTGCTCCTCGCCCGAGCCGCTCCGCGAGCAGGTCCTCGCCGGCGTCATCGGGCTGAAACTTCACGAAGACTGGGGCACCACGCCCGCCGCCATCGACACCTGCCTGACCGTCGCCGACGAGTTCGACATCCAGGTCGCCATTCACACGGACACCTTGAACGAAGCCGGCTTCGTGGAAAGCACGCTCGCCGCCTTCAAGGGCCGCACCATCCACACCTATCACTCCGAAGGCGCCGGCGGCGGTCACGCGCCCGACATCATCCGCGTCTGCGGCGAGCCGAACGTGCTCCCGTCCTCCACCAATCCGACCCGGCCCTTCACCAGCAACACCATCGACGAGCATCTCGACATGCTCATGGTCTGCCACCACCTCGACTCCCGCATCCCCGAAGACGTCGCCTTCGCCGAAAGCCGAATCCGCCCCGAGACAATCGCCGCGGAGGACCGCCTTCACGATCTCGGTGCGATTTCCATGATGTCCTCCGACAGCCAAGCGATGGGCCGCATCGGAGAAACAATCACCCGCACCTGGCAGACGGCGCACAAGATGAAAGTCCAATTCGGCAAGCTCGAAGGGCCGAGCCACCCCGCCGCCGATAATTTTCGCGCCCTCCGCTACGTTTCGAAATACACCATCTGCCCCGCACTCACCCACGGCATTGCCCATGAAGTCGGCAGCATCGAAGTTGGAAAACTCGCGGACATCGTGATCTGGAAACCCGCTTTTTTCGGCGTCAAACCCGAGACCATTCTCAAAGGCGGCCTCATCGCCTGGGCCAACATGGGCGATCCGAATGCATCCATCCCTACGCCGCAGCCGACGATGTACCGGCCACAGTTCGGCGCTTTCGGCAAGGCCATTGCCGCCACTTCCGTCACCTTCGTTAGCGCTGCTTCCCTCGAAGCTGGCTCCCTCGACGAACTCGGCCTGACCAAACGCCTCGTCGCCGTGAAGAACTGCCGTTCGGTGACCAAAAGTGATCTTCCTTTCAACGACGCCCTGCCCAGAATCAAGGTCGATCCCGACACCTACACTGTCACCGCGGACGGCGAGGCCCTGCGCTGCGAGCCGCTGTCAGTTCTCCCGATGGCCCAGCGCTATTTCCTTTTTTAAGGAGAAACGGTACTCTTGCAGTGGTGGCGGTGGTGCCATTTGAGAGTGAAAACATCCGGTGCGCCACAGCGGCATCGCGGCGCGGACGATGGCGGCTTACATCGATTTGAATCCGGTGCGATCCGGCGGAGTATCGTTGGAGCAGCTATGGAGAAGCGGTGGGCGGCGGGCCGAAGGGCAATGGGAAAAAGGCGCGTGAGGGACTGGTCCGCGCGTGCATGAGCGATTCCGGCGTGGGTTTCGAGGCGGAGCGGTGGCGGGAGGTTTCGCGGGTTTACCGGCGGACGGTGGGGTTGGCGCTGGGGAGGAAGAGTGGCAGGGCGGCGGTGGAGGAAGGTGTGGTTCGCCGGCAGATGAATGCGACTGAGGTGTTTGGGGTGGGCGACAACGGGACGGTTTTGGCGGAATTGAAGCTGGCGGCGATGCTGCGCTGCCGGGTCAGGTATTTTTCGGATGGTGCGGTGATCGGCAGCAAGGCGTTTGTGAACAAGGCGTTCGCCGCAGCTCGGGAACGGTTCACAGAGAGGCGAAAGGATGGAGCGCGACGGATGAAGGGGAGCGGAAAAGCGGCGCCGGGGTGTTGTGGCGTGCTCGCGACCTGCGGGTGAGGCTTGGGTGAGTTGCATTGCATCCAGCCTTCGCTCGATCACAACAAATCGTGGCACGGACCTTGCCGGAACAAGCGGCTGCCTGCTTGTTCCATTTCCACCACGGGATCCCGCCTTTTTTGAGATTTCGAGTTCTTCCTCTTTCCGGATTGCCGGGCGAATTTCCAAAAGGCTTCCCAAGCAGAGAGGACTCCCTAAGGTGCCGCGTCCCCACTGATTTCAGCATGACTTTTTCTCAAATCCTCACCCACCCCGGCGGCTCCCACAAAGATGAATTCCTCGCCTGCTGCCTCCTGCTGGCCGAGCACCCGGTGACCATCGTCCGTCGAGAGCCGACGGGTGTCGACCTCGCGGATCCATCCACCGCCGTGATCGACGTCGGTCACGAGCATGCGCCGGAGCGGGGGAATTTCGATCACCACCAGTTTCCCAAAGACCACCCGCCGATGTGTGCGCTGAGTCTGGTGTTGCAGCATCTCGGGGTTTACGAGGACGCGTTGAAATTCTGCGATTGGTTGGAGCCGGCCGAATGGTTCGACACCCGGGGACCGATCGAAACCGCCCGTTGGCTCGGCGTGGCTCGGGAAACCCTCTTCAAACTCAACTCACCCATCGATACCACGCTGCTCCGCCGTTTCGCCTCGGTGTCGGAGCTTCAGCCGGGCGAACCGCTGTGGGAGGTGATGCGCTGGATCGGCGCGGATCTGTTGGATTATTTGAAAAACCTCCGCGAGCGGCTGGATTTCATCGGAGATGTCGGGGAGTTCTGGGAAATCGAGACGCCGAAAGGTCCGTTCAAGGTGTTGTTCCTGCCGCGCACCGATCCGATGCCGGATGAGCCTTCCGCCGGGTTGGCGCGGTTCATCGAGTCGCGGCCGGAGGCGAGTAATGTCGCCGGTTTGGTCTATCCGGACCGTCGGGGCGTCGGGTTCGGATTGTCGCGTCACAACGACCATCCGGGGCTGGATTTTACACGGATCCAGGACTGTGAAGATGTGCATTTCGCCCACGCCCGGGGCTTCGTGGCCAAGACATCGGCGACCGATCCGGATCGCTTGCGGGCGCTTCTCGGGCAATCCTGGGGCTGAGGTGAAAAAACAAGCTCTTGCGCGGTTCCGCCATCCGTGGAACTCGTAACTGGTGCTTGCGAGGCACGTTCCCATTGTCCCAAAACTCATGCGTGAAACTCTTATTGTCATCGGCCTGGTCGTTCTTGCCGTGGCTCTCCGCTCGTCGCGGACCAACCTGCTCCGGAAGCTTGGGGCGCTGACCTTGCTGGTCGCGAGTTATCTGTTCTTCTATTTTCTCACGGGAAGTCCGGGGTGGGGGGGCTTAGGCGTGGGCCTTTGGTTTTTCCTGCCGTGGATCGAGTTGCTCACCCGCATCCGTCGCATGCGGTTGCCGCTCAACAACCGTCTCCGTCATCGGGAGGTGCCGAATCCGTCGTTTTTCCCGAACGCCACGGAAGCCGCCGCGGCGATGGAAGAGGCGGGCTTCGAGCATGTCTCGGACTGCGGTTGGGAATGGGCGGGGATGCAGCAATTCTTCCGGCTGTTCTGGCATCCTGAGGAGCGCGCGGTAGCCGCGGTTTGCCTGTGCGAGCAGAGTGATGTGGCGTTCGCCTTCATTTCCATCACTTCCCTCGACGAAAACGGAGGAATCTGGCGCACCACGAATTTCCCATTTGCCCCGACTTTGGAGTGCCCGCCGAACGTGCGGTGGAATCTCGTCCCGTGCGAACGCAGTTGTTTTCACGAGATTCTCTCCGATCATCGGAAATATCTCAGCCGCGTCAAACTCTCGGCGGAACACCTAAGGATGCCGGACCCCGAGGAAATCGAAGATTCCATCGAACAGGAAATGCGCCGGCAGGTGGATCACAATGTCGCCGCCGGACTGATCGAGCTTACCGGCGACGGGCATTTCAAATACTCGACACGCGGCCTCGTTTTCCTCTGGGGCCAGTTCATCAAGGACATGGTCCGGCTGTGCTAAGTCAGATCTGCACGAGTCCGGTGGCGAAGAGTGCGCCGAGGACGATGGCAAGCGCGATGCGATACCATCCGAAAATCGCCAGCCCGTGGCTTTGGAGATAGGTGACCAGCCACTTCACGGCCAGCGCGGCGGAAATGGCGGCGGCGGCCACTCCCACAAGCAGTGGTAAAGCGCCGTAAGTGCTCCACATCAGCTTCGTCCCGCCGAACCAGACGTCGTAGATGGGATCGAGTCCCTCCACTTTCCAAAGCGCCTTCTTCGCGGTGGCGGCGGTGAGAGTGACAACTCCCAACAGGAATGAATACTCCACAGCGGCCTTCAAGGAGAGCCCCACGACCAATCCACCGAAAATCGTCATCAAGCTGCGGCTGGTCCCCGGCCACATGGCCACGCATTGCAGCAGCCCGATGACCACGGCCATCTTCCACGTGAGTTCGACCAGCTCCTTGCCGGTCGGACGCACGCCCCTTTTGCGATTCCACCAGCTCAAGCCCAGGATCGCAACGCCGCCGGCGAACAAGGCGAAGGTGATCGGCCACGGGCGGAACAACTTGGACTCGATCCAATCATCGAACAGCACCCCGAAAAACGCCGCCGGCAGGAAGCCCGCGATGATGGCGATGACGAGTCGCAAGCCCTCTGCGTCCCGGCCGAGCAGCCCTTGGATCATCTGGCGCACCCGCTTGAAATAGAGTCCGAGCACCGCGAGGATCGCTCCGCCTTGAATGCAAATCGCGAACGTGTCGGCAGCGACTTTTTCGGTGGGGTTCGCCGTGCCGATTCCCATCAGGTGTTGCGCCACCAGAAGGTGCCCGGTGGAGCTGATCGGGAGATATTCGGTGATTCCTTCGATCACGCCGAGAATGAATGCTTGCCAGAGTTCCATGGTGAATTCCCCGTAAGTTGCGGAACCGGTCGCTGAGGAGCAAGGCATTTGAGGTTGATTCGCCCGGTCGGGTGGCGGATGGTCCCGGCCTGATGCCGCCGCAACCATGAAAGTCCACTATCTCCGAATGGTGCGCAGGGCGTTTCGTGCTTTGCGACACCGGAAGCTCCGCCACCGCCCATGGTGGCAGAAGATTTCCAAGCCGTTGTTCGAGCGCAGCTTGTGGGTTCCTTGCCGCGACACCGTGGCATCCGGCCTGGCCATCGGCCTTTATTTCTCGATGGTCCCATTCATCCCGCAGTCGATCGTGGCGGCTATTCTCGCCATGCGGATGAAGGTGAACGTGCCCTTCGCGGTCGCGGCTTGTTTCGTCAGTAATCCATTCACCAATGTGCCGTTTTGGATCGCACAAGTGCGGCTGGGCCAGTGGCTCATCGAGACGTTTTCAATTCCGATCCCCTTCGAAAAACTGCACGTCGACCTGTATGGAGTGGGCGTGGTTTCGGTGAGCAACTGGATCGTAGGCTTCACCGCCCTGGGTGTGATCATGTCACTGCTGGCCTATCCGATCGTTCATTTGTTCTCCGCCATCCTGCCGCATCATCTGCCGGTGCGTCGCCGCAGGCTGAAGTCCCCGGACGAGGTGACGCATAGTTAGGAATCACGGCTGCGACCGCGACGGGGCGAATCTGCGGGACGTGACGCTTCCTCCGCAGGGGGCGCCGAGGCGTTCCGGCCGATCCACCACCGGGAAGCGAAACCGGTCGGCGGCGGTGATGCTGGAATGCCGGACCAACGCCCCTACGGCGATCGCTCCCAGGCCTAACAGCGCGAGGGTGCCGATGATGAGCAGGCCCATTTTCACCGACCGCTCCGGCGGTGGTGGCGCGGTGCGGCGGGAGAAATAGCCTTCGTGCTCGCGGACGAGCTTTGCCACCAGCGCCTCGAGGTAGGGTTCCGGAGCCAGGCTTTCGTCGGTGGAATCCCTGACCCTCGCGAGCATGGCCGATGTTTCATGGGATGGGACTTGCGAGGAATTTCCGAGGGGGTGGTCCGGTCGGCTCGTGAGATCCCAGCCGAGCCCCAGATGGCGGCTGCCTGACTCGAAGACGAGGACGAGCCCGTTCCCATCCGGGATCCACGCCCGACGCAACTCGGCGGCAAGCTCGGAAGGCGTGGAAGCGATGAGCATCGGCTCCACGACCAGATAGATCTTGTATCCGTGATCCATTTCCAGTTCGCGGAGTTGATCGGAGATGCGTTTGAAAGCTCCGGAATTCCGGTTGAAAAAGTGACTTTCATCCGAGACCCCGAAGACAGGTGGTGCTTTTTCACCTCCGTTTTTCGCAAGCCATCCGGGTAACTCCTGCCCGTGGACGTGAAGTGCAAAGGCTCCCCAACAAAGCAGGATTGCCAACCAATGATTAAGCCGGATCACAGTTCAAGGTCTTCTAATATTCCTCAAATAAAGACAAGGCGAGATTTGAGACGTGAGATGAGAGCGAGGGATTCTGGAATTGGAGCGGGCAGGTACACTTTCATTAAAAAATCGGGTTTTGAGTACACCTGACTGCCAATTTTCTAAAATATACCGGATTTGAGCCTATTTTTGGCAAAGTGTCGCCTAAAATTTGGTAGGTTTAGGTCAAATTTTCAGAAGGATTGGCAAGAAACGCAAATTCAACTCTATTTCAAATTGCTTGTAATCAATGAGATATGGATTTAATAAAAATGTCTCAAATTATTCTTGTGGGCAAAGTGTATTTCAGTGTAACTTTTTGGCACTGACACAGCAGTCAGGCCGACCAGTGAGTATGACCACGCAAGCCTACATGGGTTACACGCCCTACAAGATGGACCCGAAGTATCGGGTTTCCATCCCGACTGCGTGGCGCCCGGCGGCCGGTGAGGTGCTATATCTCCTGTCGTCCAAGACACACGACATGCCAGTGATCAAGGTGCTCAGCCAACAAGCGTTCGACGAGCGCGTGGAGACCGTCAAAAACAGCGATCTGACACCCGCCAAGAAAACGGCGATGCTCGGTCGCCTTTCAATGCTCTGCCGCGTGGCCAGCGTGAATGACCAGGGCAAGCTGCTTGTCCCAAAAGATCTCAGCGAGGCAGCCGGCATCGCCGCCGAATCGGAAGTGGTGCTCGCGGGACGCGGTCTGCACTTCGAAGTCTGGAGCAAGAGCAACCACGTCCGCGTGCTCGAAATCGAACAGAAAACGGACGAGGACGACGATCTCGGCATCCTTTGATTTTCCCCACTCTCACCCACACACACCCAACAGCAGCAATGTTGTTCACCCCACCAACTCTGACATTCGACGCGGTCCGCAATCTTGCGGCTCCGGCCGCATTCGCGCGGATGTCAGGGTTGGGACTCCTTTCAGACGAATCGGCTCGCTCGGGACAGCACGCCGGTTCGTCGATCCAAGCAGACGTCCGCACCGCTCCTGGCTGGTTGTCGGTGCGGCGTCTGGTGATCTTTTCATTGGCTGGGCGCGCGAAGTTTCTCGGGACAGGACCTTCCGCGCCCTTTGAATCGATGGTCCGCGCTGCTCCTGGCTGGTTGTCAGCGCGGCCATCGCAAATTTTCCTTTCAGACGAATCGGTTGGCTCGGGACAGCACGCCGGTTCGTCGATCCAAACAGACGTCCGCACCGCTCCTGGCTGGTTGTCGGTGCGGCGCCTGGTGATCTTTTCATTGGCTGGGCGCGCGAAGTTTCTCGGGACAGTACCTTCCGCGCCTTTTGAATCGATGGTCCGCGCTGCTCCTGGCTGGTTGTCAGCGCGGCCATCGCAAGTTTTCCTTTCAGACGAATCGGTTGGCTCGGGACAGCACGCCGGTTCGTCGATCCAAACAGACGTCCGCACCGCTCCTGGCTGGTTGTCGGTGCGGCGTCTGGTGAATTTCATAGCTTGGCGCGTGGAGTCTTTCGGGATGTTGCTCCACTCGCTTTCTGAATCGATGGTCCGTGCCGCTTCAGGGGTGTTGTCGGCGCGACCATCGACAGGTTTTCTATCGGGACAAAACGGGGAGCTCGGGACAGCACACCGTGAAGTCGGACAAATGGTTGCCTGCGCTGCTCCTGGCTGGTTGTCAGCGCAGGCTCCTGTCGATTTTTCAGAAACCAGCGGGGCCGGAGACTATCATCTGCCGGTTTTCCCCGCGGAAATCGGCGAGTGGATGACAGCCGGACCGGACAAGTTCATCATCGACGGCACCCTCGGCGGCGGCGGACACAGCGAGATTTTTCTCAAAGCCGGTGCCCGCGTGCTCGGCGTTGACCGCGATCCTGAAGCGCTGGCCCACGCCCGCGCCCGGCTTGCAGTCTATGGTGAACGGTTTTCCACTTGGGAAGGCAACTTCTCACGCCTCCCGGAAATCCCCGAGATCCAAAGGGGGGAACGGGCCGACGGCCTGCTGATGGATCTCGGGGTATCGTCCAGGCAGCTCGACTCCGCCGTGCGCGGATTTTCCTTCATGCGGGAAGGGCCGCTCGACATGCGGATGGGTCCTTCCAGCCCGCGCACCGCCGCGGACATCGTCAACCAATGGCCGGAAGCGGACATCGTGCGGATCCTCTTCGAATACGGCGAGGAATCCAGTGCCCGCCGCATCGCCGGAGCGATCCTCAAACAGCGCGCCAGCAGGCCCTTCGTCACCACGCTGGATCTTGCGAACTGCATTGAAAAGGCCATCGGCCGCCACGGTCGGACCCATCCGGCGACCAAGACCTTCCAAGCCATCCGGATGGCGGTGAATGAAGAACTCGAATCGCTCGCCACCGCCCTCGCCGCCGCGCCCGCCGCCCTCAAGCCGGGCGGGCGATTGCTCATCATCACTTTTCACAGCCTCGAAGATCGCATGGTGAAACGGTTTTTGAAACACCGATCCACTCCGTTTCTCGATGAACCGGGGTGGCCGGAACCCCGGCCGAATCCGGACTATCAATTCCGGCTGCTGGCGAGGAAAGCCATCAGCCCCACCGCCGAGGAAATCTCCCTGAACCCGCGAGCCCGCAGTGCGAAACTGCGGGTTGCCCAGCTTTTAGACCTCAAGCCATGAACCGCCGCCGTCAAGAATCCCGCACGCCGATCTCGGTGTTTTTCTCGTTGTTTCTCGCCGCCGCGATCGCCGCGGCCGGAGGAGTGCTGCATGCGTTTTACAAGAACCGGCAGATCCAGGTTTCCCGCGAGATCGATGCCATCGACCGCCGCGTCGAGCAGGCGCGCCTCGAAATCCGCACCACCGAGATGCGGATGGACCAGCTTCTCAATCGCTTCGTCATCCGCAAACAGATAGAGTCCAACGGCTCCGCGCTGCGGCCGATTCCCATGGGAGTCGTCGAGGAAATCGATGCCGCCACCCTCAGCCGTCACAGCGTCGCGTCCGCCGCCCCTTAGCCCGTGAATCCCGCTTTCCAATCCCGTTGTATCATCTTGTGCTCGGTCCTGGTGACCGGGCTCAGCGTGCTTTCGGGCAGATTGATCCAGATCCAGCTGGTTGATCGCCACCGCTACGCGGAAAGCTCACGCAAGGCCTATCATCGCACGGAGAAACTTCCAGCGCTCCGCGGCATGATCGTGGACCGCCGTGAGGAACCGATTGCCAAAAGCATCCCGGTTTCCACGGTCTTCGTGGATAAGAACCATCTGATGGACCCGAAGATGGCCAGCTACGGTCTGGCCTATCAGGAAGCCAGCAGCGAACCCGGATGGAACGAACTTGATCCAGCGAAGAAGCGCCGCCGCATCAGCGGGCTGCGCGGTGAACTGCTTTCCAGGGAATCGGCGGAAATGCTCGTGCAGAAGCATCTCGCCTACTCGATCGGAATTCTGGCCCGGCCGCTCGGGATGCGCAAAGACGAGCTCCGCGACAAGATCGTCAACAGCAAGGGCAAGTGGGTGCCCATCGCCAAGGATCTCCCGCAGGACATCGCCGACAACCTGCGCGAGGATATCGACACCCACTGGATCCAGGGCTTTGAGTTCGAGAATTCAATCAAGCGCTGGTACACCGCGCCGGATCTGGCGACTCATCTCACCGGCTTCACCGGGGAGGTTGTGAAGAAGGACGAGGATGGCATGCCGCACACCCGGGTGCTCGGACTTTTCGGCATCGAGTCGTCGATGGAGACATTTCTGGCAGGCCGGGATGGCACGCGTGAACATTACCGCGACGCCCGCGGCCTGGTCGTTCCGGGAATTCCGGCAGCCTCAAGCCGCCGCGCGCCGGATTGAACGTGAAGCTCACCATCGACATGGGCCTCCAGTCGATCGTCGAGGAGGAACTGGACGCCGGACTCGTCGAGTTCGAGTCCAAAAAGGGAGCTGTGATTCTAATGGATCCGAAAACCGGTGAGATCCTCGCCATGGCGAGCCGCCCGCATTTCGATCTCAATCACAAGCAGGACATCGCTGAGAACGGCTATAACTACGCCATCCAGGCGATTTATGAACCGGGCTCCACCATTAAAATCGTCGCGACCGCCGGTGCGTTGAACGAAGGACTGGTTACCCCGCAAACCTCGGTTTTCTGTCACAACGGTTATTATAACTCGGGTGGAGTCGAATTGAAGGATGATCACCCGGCCGGATCCCTCACCTTCGAAGGAGTCCTTCAGAAATCCAACAACATCGGCACCTTCAGTCTGGGGCGGCAACTCGGGTCGAAACGGTTCTACGAATATCTCCATCACTTCGGATTCGGGAAAAAGACCGGCATCCAGCTCAGCGGCGAGAGCTCCGGCATCGCCCGCGACACCGGCAATGTGATGGACTTTTCCCGCGCCTGTTTCGGCTATGCATCGAACGTGACGCCCTTGCAGCTCGCCTGTGCCTACTCGGTCATCGCCAGCGACGGGAAGCTCCGGAAGCCTCATATCATCAAGGCGATCATCGCCAACGACGGCACCGTGGTCGAAAACTATCCGGCAGAAGTGGTTGGCACCGTGCTTAAACCGAAAGTCGCCGCCCAAATGCGCGCCGCTCTCGAAAAAGTCGTGCTGCCCGGCGGCACCGCCACCCGCGCAGCCGTCTCCGGATACCGCTCGGCGGGCAAGACCGGCACCGTCCAGAAGCACAATCCGAAGGGCGGGTATCTGGCAAACAGCTACATCGTTTCGTTCGCCGGGATGATGCCCGCGCAGGACCCGGCATTCGTCTGCGTGGTCGTCATCGATGACCCGCGGACCCAGAGGGTGAATCGATACGGCGGAACCATCGCCGCGCCGGTTTTCAGTAAAATCGCCACCCGTGTCGCATCCCACATGAATTTGCAACCCACCGAACCCGTTTCACCCCCGCTTGCCACTGCCGCCCGATGATTCTCCGCGATCTTGTTTCCAGTCTGTCACGTGTCACGGTCTCCGGATCGCTGGATGCGGACGTGCATGCCATCACCGCCTCCTCCCGCGAGGCCGCCCCGGGCATGATTTTCGCGGCCATCCGCGGCACTTCCCTCGATGGCCACCGCTTCATCAATGACGCGCTCGCCGCCGGTGCCACCGCGATTCTGGCGGAATCCGCTCCCCCGTCCGACTACACCGCGCCCGCGGTATGGCTGCATGTGCCTGATAGCCGTGCGGCTGTTTCGACGCTCGCTTCGACGCTCGCCGGCCATCCCTGGAAGGATCTGTCAATGGCGGGTGTCACCGGCACCAACGGCAAGACAACCACCGCTTTCCTCCTCCACCACTTGATGAAATCGGCATGGCATCGTGCTGGTTTGTTAGGAACCATCCTCGTCGACGACGGGGAGACCGTGGAAACCGCGAAGCACACCACACCCGGTTCCATCGAGCTTGCCGGCGTGCTCACCCGCATGCGTGACAACGGCTGCCGTGGCGTGGCCATGGAGGTCTCCTCTCACGGCATCCATCAGAAGCGGATTTCCGGCGTCGGCTTCGACGCCTGCGTGTTTACCAATCTAACGCAGGATCATCTCGACTATCACGGCACGCTCGACGCGTATTTCAAAGCGAAGGCGGAATGGTTCCACGAGCTTGCCGCAAATCCACTCGGGAAGAAGCCGGTGGCGGTCATCAATGCCGACGATGCCTACGGGGCTGAGCTTGCAACGTCGCTGGACGGCAAGATGCCGGTGATCCGTTTCGGGTTCGGCGTGCATTCGGACTTCCGGGCTAACAACTTCCGGCAGAACGCACGGGGCATGGAGTTCGAACTCGCGGCCAAAGGTAAAACCTATCTCGTGCGGGCTCCGTTGATCGGACGCTTCAATGTTTACAATCTGCTAGGCGCGATCGCCGCCGCCAGCGCCTGTGGCATCAAACCGCGTGAAGCGGTGGCGACGCTGGTCGAGGCTCCCCAGGTGCCCGGACGCATGGAAAACGTCGGCAACGCCGGCGGTGCCACGGTTTTCGTGGACTATGCGCACACTCCCGACGCCGTGGAAAACGCCTGCCGCACGCTCAAGGAGCTTGATCCACGCCGCCTGATCACCGTCTTCGGCTGCGGTGGGGACCGCGACAAAACCAAGCGCCCGCTGATGGCCGCCGCCGCCGCGCGTCACAGCGACGCGTGCGTCGTCACTTCCGACAATCCCCGCTCCGAGGATCCTCTAACGATCATTCGCGAGATCGAGGGCGGGCTCAGGGGCAAGACCTTCCGCAGCATTCCGGACCGGGCCGAGGCCATCGACTTCGCCATCGCGAACTCGCTTTCCGGCGACATCATCCTCATCGCTGGAAAGGGCCATGAGACGACCCAACAGTTTGCGGACGAAACCATCGACTTCGACGACAGGAAACACGCCAGCAAAGCGCTTCGCGACCGAGCCCAAGCCATCACAGACATGCGATGAAGACGATATCCGCCCAACAGCTTTCGGAGATCCTCGGCGTGCCGCTCGCCGCGGGACGGGGTGACGTGATGGTGTCCGGCGGAGTTTCCACGGACACCCGCAAGCTGCCGGAGGGCTCGGCTTTTTTCGCGCTGCGCGGGGAGAATTTCAACGGCGACCTGTTTGCCCCCAAAGCGCTTGAAGGCGGTGCGACTGTCGCGGTGGTGGGGCATTGGGAAGGAGAGGTTCCCGCCAACGCTGCGGTGATCGTTGTGCCTGATACTTTGTTGGCCCTGCAGCGTCTCGCCTGCTGGTGGCGCAAGCAGTTGGACATCCCGGTGGTGGGCATCACCGGCTCCAATGGCAAGACCAGCACCAAGGATTTCACTTCAGCGGTGCTTTCCAGGGAGTTCAATGTTTCGGCAACGCTCGGGAACTTGAACAACCACATCGGCGTGCCGCTAACTGTCCTTGCGACCACGGCGGATCACACCGCCGCGGTGTGGGAGATGGGGATGAACCACCCAGGCGAGATCGCACCGCTTTGTGAAATCGCTCGGCCGAAATATGGCATCATCACGAACATTGGCACGGCGCACATCGAGTTTCTCAAGACCCGCGAGGCAATCGCCGAGGAAAAGGGCATGCTCGCACGCGCCTTGCCGGCGGACGGAATCCTCTTTCTACCCGCTACCTGTGAGTTTCGGGAATACCTGCGCCAGCGGACGAAGGCGTCCATGATCGCCGTCGGCAACGGCCGCGGTCTGGTGCGAGCGGAGAACCTGCGGTTCGACGTGGACGGGACTTCCTTCACCCTCGTCATCGAAGGAGAGGAATCCGCGGAGGTCGTTTTGCCTGTGCCCGGACGGCACATGGTGACCAATGCGTTGTTAGCTGCAGGGGTCGGCTGGAAGCTCGGAATTTCAACCAAGGCAATCGCGGCCGGGCTTTCAAACGCCGTCCTAACCGGCGGGCGGCTCGGTCGATACGAGTATCGCGGGACCACGGTCATTGACGATACCTACAACGCGAACCCCGAGTCGATGGCCGCGGCCATCGAGACTCTGGCTGATACGCCGGTCACGGACGGCTCGCGCCGCATCATCGTGCTTGGCCGGATGGGTGAACTCGGCCCGCACGCTCCCGCCGCACACCTGCGGACGGGCGCCCTGGCTGCGGAACGTCATCTCACGGTGATCGCGGTGGGGGAAGGTTCCGAGGGGATCGCCGAAGGTGCGAAAAACTCGCCCCATTTTTCCGACCTCGAGCAAGCCGCCAAGTGGCTGACTCGTGAAGTGAAACCCGGTGACGTGGTGCTCTTCAAGGGCAGTCGCACCGCAACCGTCGAGCGCGTGATGCACGCAGCATTCCCCCGAAACTGATGCTCCCCGCAATTTACGATTTCTGGTATCAGGCATTTGAAGCCGAAAAAGCCTCCGGTCAGGAGGGGTGGGCCTATAGCTTTTCATTTTTAAACCTGTTCCAATACATCACTTTCCGCGCGGCAAGCGCCGGACTGCTGTCGTTCATCCTTTCGGTGATCTTCGGCCCGCGGGTGATCCGGCGCTTGATTTCGCTCAAAGTCAATCAGCCGATTCGCACGGCAGAGGAAGTTCATAGACTAGCGGAACTTCAAGGTGGCAAGATCGGCACTCCGACGATGGGCGGCGTGCTCATCATCGGCTCGGTGCTGATTTCGACCTTGGTGTTCGCCCGCCCTCTGAATCCGTTCATCGCAGTTTGCGCCTGCACCATGGCGGCCTGCGGGTTGCTTGGGTTCTGCGACGATTACAAGAAAGTGAAGGAGAAAAAGTCCGACGGGATCAGCAGCCGGAAGAAACTTGCCTGGCAGTTGATTATCGCTCTGGTCGCAGCCAGTTTTCTCTACTTCAAAAAGGAAATTTCCGGCTTCGGAGCATCTCCCCAACAGATTGCAGACGGCCTTGCAGGCTATCGACTCGGGAAAAATCCCATCGACATCGGGGCCATTTGTTTTCCGCTTTTCAAAGAGGAAATCGTCAACCTGCACTGGATGATCATTCCCTTCTTCGCGCTGGTCATCGTTGGCTGTTCGAACGCGGTGAATTTGACGGACGGGCTGGATGGACTGGCCACGGGGACGACCATCAGCGTGGCGCTTTCGTATGCGTTTCTTGCCTATCTGGCGGGTCATTTCTACATGGCGACCGAATATCTGGTCATTCCGCACAACCGCTATATCGGCGAACTGGCCATCTTCCTAATGGCGCTGGTAGGTGCGTGTTTCGGATTCCTGTGGTTCAACTGCCACCCGGCCAAGGTGTTCATGGGCGACACCGGTTCGCTCGCCATCGGCGGGGCGCTCGGCACGGCGGCGATCTGCGCCAAGCAGGAGCTTTTGCTCATCATCATCGGTGGAGTGTTCGTGATGGAGGCGATGTCGGTCATTCTTCAGGTCGGCAGTTTCAAACTGCGCAAAAAGCGCATTTTCAAGATGTCTCCCATCCATCATCATTTCGAACTGCTAGGCTGGCATGAGAACCAGGTCATCATCCGCTTCTGGATCATTTCCATCATGCTCGCCCTGTTCGGACTCGCCCTTCTCAAGATAGCCTGAATCAACCATGGACCTTGCCGGAAAACATGTCGCCATCCTTGGCGTGGGACGCAGCGGCCGCGCGGCTGCGGCGCTCGCGCTGCGTGAGGGCGCAAAGGTTTCCGCATGGGACCGCGCGGGTGTGGAGGCATTCGCTGACATGCCCGCCGGGGTGGAGATCCATCCGAATGCAATGGAGCCCGCCGGTCGGGAATTGATTTCGGACCTGTTGGTGGTGAGTCCGGGCATCGATACCTACGGATCATACGTTGCGGCGTTCTCCGAGCATGCAGGAGAAGTCCTCGGCGAGGTGGAGCTGGCGGCTCGTTACTATCAAGGGCGCATCGTCGGAATTACCGGGACTAATGGAAAAACCACGACCACCGAGCTGGTGGAGCGAATCCTTTCCCATGCCTCGCTAGGCGGCACGGCCTGCGGCAACTATGGCACGCCGTTTGCCGAGGTGGTGCTGCAGGCGGCTCCTCCTGCGGTGGTTTCGCTGGAGCTGAGCTCGTTCCAGTTGGAGACGATCCGCACGCTGCATCCGGTAGTGGCGGTGTGGCTGAATTTCGCACCCGATCACATGGACCGATACCCGACGGTGGGGGCTTATCTGGCAGCCAAGTTGAGAATTTTCGAGAACCAAACAGTGGAAGATACCGCAGTAGTTAGATTCGGGGAGGCCTTGCCCAATCTGGTTGCAAAGCAAGTAACCTTCTCAACGACAGACGAATCTGCGGACTGGTTTTCCAGAGGGCATCTCATCGAACATGGGGGTGATACTTGGATTGACATGGATCGCGACACCGCGCTGCGGGGGCTCCACAACGCTGAGAACCTGATGGCCGCGCTCGCCAGCTGTCAGGCTCTGGGTGTATCCGCGCCAACGATGCGCGAAGCGCTCCATGGATATGCTCCGCCTCCTCACCGCTGCGAACTCATCCGGACTCTTGATGGAGTCGAGTATCTCAATGACTCGAAGGCGACGAACCTTCATGCGCTTGAAAGCGCCTTGAGGTCGCAAACCCGGCCCGTGGTCCTCATTGCGGGCGGCAAGGAGAAGGGACTCGATTACAGCTCCGTGGTGCCACTTCTTGTGGAGAAAGCACTGGCTGTCGTCACTTTTGGCCAGATCGCACGACCGCTTGCGGACCTTTTTTCCAAAGCTGTGCCCTGTGAGTCGGTATCAAACCTAACGGACGCGGTTGCCACGGCCCGCGGGCTAGCTCCGCGTGGCTCTACCGTCCTTCTATCACCTGGAACATCCTCTTTCGATCAATTCACCGGATACGAACAACGCGGAAATGCTTTCCGGGATCTCGTTCACCAACTTCGCTAAACGCCATGAAGCCCCACACACTGCCTGTTAAACGCCGTCCCGTACCCAAGGGAATGTTCAAACGCTTGAAAGCGGTCACCGGAAATCGCAAACAACGCGTCGCCGCAGCTGCGGCAGCGGAAATGGAGACCGACGAAAGCGGCTCGAAGATCTCGCGTGCGCTGACGATCATCTTCCTGATTCACATCGTGGCGATCGGGCTGATTTTCGTGCATCAGACTTTTCTGGATGGCCGGACGCCCGTTGTCTCGAAAGCCGGTACCGCAGAGAAAAGGGAAGCCGTTTCACCTGTGGCAAGCGTCTCCCGGCGGATGGATCTGCCACGACTTGCATCGGGTGAGAAACCCTATGTGGTCATGCAGGGCGACAACTACGCCCGCATTGCGGCGCAGGCGGAAGTAGATGAGGCAGACCTGCGCCTGGTGAACCAACATGTTGAAATCGTGCCGGGTTTGCTGCTCAAGATTCCGCCGAAACGGATCGTCGCTGCCGAACCGCCCGAAGTCGATGCAATCCGCAGCCAGACTCCGGTGGATAGCGATCGTGGGTTGGTGGAAGCCCTGCCGGTGGATGTTAGCAATGCTCCCCGTGCCCAGTTGGTGAAACCCAACGTCAACCTGGTCCGCGGCGCGCAGACCGTCTCCAGCGGCAAAACCTACGTGGTTCAGAATGGTGACAGCGTCTGGCGGATCGCAAATCGCTTCAAGGTCAACCAAGACACCCTGATGAAGGCTAACGGCATCAGTGACGCCAGGAAGATGAAGGTGGGTATGAGCTTGGTGATTCCCAACTGAAAATTTCATTCAATGACCCGCCACTGTTCGATCATTCTTTGTGCAGCTGTCGCCGCTTTGGTCGCACTCGGGCTTATCATGCTAACGAGCACCGGCGCATGGGTCAAAGGGTTCGGAACCTATCATTTCCTTACCCGCCAGGCGGTCATGGTAGTGGTGGGACTGGTCGGTGCTGTGGCAGCGTCGCGTGTTCCGCTGGAATTTCTCCGCAGGGTTTCCCCATGGATGTTGGTCGGGGCGTGTTTTCTGCTCGTCTTGTGTTTCGTGCCGGGGATTGCCGAGCCCCAGTATGGATCCAACAGATGGATCAAGGTGCCGATTATCGGGCAGTTCCAACCGTCTGAAGCAGCAAAAATCGTGATTGTATTGACCCTTTCATCTTGGTTCGCGCGCTGGCAGACGGAAGTGCATACGTTTTGGAGGGGATTTGTCATTCCTGGGATCATCTCTGGAATTCCCATTGTGCTCATCGCCGGAGAAACCGACGTGGGAACCGCTTTGTCGCTGTCAGTCGCGGTGGGCGCGATCCTCTTTTGTGTTGGAACCCGCATGATCTACGCGGTTCCAACTGCACTTGCCGTAATATTCGGGGCGGCGTTTTACATCTACCATGATGCTAACCGTTGGGGGCGCATCGAGGCGTGGCTGGATCTCGAGAATCCCATTCATCAGCTTGACCGGGGGATGCAGCAGTGGCGGGCACTGCTCGCACTTGGAAACGGAGGTCCGTGGGGAGTCGGTCTGGGCAATGGGGTGGAGAAATTCGGGACATTGACTTTCGCGCACATCGATTTCATCTTCCCGGTGGTGGGTGAGGAGTTGGGGTTGCCATTCACGCTGGGAGTGGTGGCTTGTTATGTTCTGATCGCCATTGGAGGATGTGGCATCGCGCTTCAAGCGAACAATGTATTCAACCGATGCGTGGCTTTGGGATTGACGTGCGTGATTGTCGTTCCAGCGATGGTGAACATCGGTGTGACCACCGCGTTGCTGCCAAATGACGGGCTCCCTCTTCCTTTCGTGAGTTATGGTGGGACCAGCTTGGTTTTCAGCCTGGCCGCCGTTGGTCTTCTGGTGGGCATTCACCGTCGTTCCCATGCGCGAGTAGCTCAGGAGTTCCCGTTGAGCCGTCAGACGAGACTTGCGGTGCGCCTGTAATCTAGTAAGTCGAAAAATTCTTCCGATAATGGCCTGCTGTTAAACGCGGCAATGGAAAAAATTATCGTAGTAAGAAACAAAAAGAGCCGTTTGTCCAATCTCTTCAGATTCATGCTGTTTTTGATAGAATTCTGTGGGACTGAAACCACGGTTGGCAGGCATCAAAACCAACTCGCCTCTGTAACGTTGGAACAGCGGAAATCGCGATGGTTCACAACGGGTGGAGGCTCAATCGGCGGCACAAAGCCCCCTTAATCTGTCGGCTCCCTATGGCCTTGAGCGGTTTGTTGCCTGAAGCAGCCCTGTTGCTCGGCAGCAAAAAACGAGGCGCGCGCCGCCACCCAGTCCGGAATGAGAAGCGTTTTGTTCAAAGGTGTCAGACGAATCCAACCGGTTTCATTTCGCCTAAAAAAGGGAGTCGTTGACAATTGATGAGAATCGGACCTAGAGAGGAAAATGGAAAGATCGCCAGATCGAGGGAAGTGACCAAATCACAGGGCTATGGGTGCTCCAACGACATTGATTTCTTCTAGACCGTTTGCCAAAAGTCATTTTCGATTGAAGGTCGGCGGGGAGCAGACAGAGCGGATGAGCTCCGGTTTGTCCAAAAGGCTTTGGAGCGATTCGAGCAGCTTCTCGGTGAGGGCTTCGCCGTCGTTGGTCAGATAACCGGCCATGGGCTGGCCCTTGAGATGCTGCCAGAGGCGTTCGATGGATTTGAAGTCGGGACTGTAGGGCGCAAGATATACGGGCTTGATGTGATGCCAGTTCAACGAGGCGGTCTTGTGCCAACCGGCATTGTCCAACACGAGGTGGATTTGGATGCCTGGCTCGGCGGGAATTTCATCGGCCATCGTGTCGAGGAAGGCTTGGAAGACCTCTGTGTTGCAGTGGGCGACGATGAGGCTCACCAGTTGGCCGGTGGCTGGCTCGACGGCGCCGACGATGTTTCGCCGGAGGTGGCCGCCATGATAGCCCTGGGTGGGGCGGCTGCCGCGTTTGACCCAGCGGTGCCGGGGGCGTGGATCTCCCTCGAAGCCGGCTTCATCACCAAAGAAGACCCGGGCGGCGGGGTCGGCTAACAAGGACGCGAGTTCGGCGGCGCAGGATTCACGTTTCAATGCCCATTGGTCCGGATTCGGCGGCTCCGGGATGGGGCGGGGAATGCGGCGGGCGTAGTTGTGCTTGTGAAGATAACGGACGAGCGTGCGGTAGGAGATGTCGAAGGATTTTTCCTAGCGGAGCCAGCCGCAGAGTTTGACGGCGGTCCAGTGGAGTTGGCCGGCGAGGGTGGGATCATCAACGACGGGTAGGATTTCCGACTCGATGTCGGTGGCGGTGAGCTTGCGAGGACGTCCGTTGCGGGGGCGATGGGTGAGTCCGTCGATGCCTTGCTCGTTGAAGCGCGAGATCCAGAGTCTTAGAAGCTGTCTTAAAAATATCTAGCCAGCGATTCTGGCAAGCATTCGCTTGCTCATCGACAGATAGATCATGGCTTCCGAGTGTTCGATCTTCACTTCATAATCCCGAATCAACCGCCGTGATTGGATCAACCATTCGAACGTGCGCTCCACGATCCATCGTTTGGGCACTACCTTGAATCCTTTGACGTCGTCCGAGCGTTTCACAATTTTGAGTTTCACGCGTCGGTGACGGGGAAGCTCAGCGACGTGCTCAATGAGTTTTCCCGCGTAGCCACCGTCCGCCCAGATCAGCATGAGCCACCCGAATGCCATGGTCAGCACGTTGAGCAACAACTTCGCGCCGTCCCGGTCCTGCACATCCGCCGTGGTCACTTTCAAGGCGAGGATGTTGCGCAGCGTATCTACCAGAACGTGTCGCTTTCTTCCTGTAATCTTCTTACCCGCATCATAACCACGAACTCCGGACTGGCTAGCTGTCCGAACGCTTTGACTATCGATAATCGCAGCGGTCGGGGCTTTTTTTTTCCAACCGCGAGGCGGGCCATGTCCCGAATGGCATGGTGAATCTGTTCCCAGTAACCCAACTTGGCCCACAGCCGGAAGTAATGATAGCAGGTTTTCCAGTGGGGCAAGTCATTGGGCATCATCCGCCAAGAGCCACCCGTGCGGCTGATATAGAGGATGCCGTCCACAATGCTCCGCCTCGAATTCTCCTGTGGACGCCCTCGCAAGGTGTCAGGCTTGGGGGGCAATAGAGGTTCGAGAATTTCCCATTCGGAATCCGTCATGCTGCTTGGGTAACTGGCCATGCCGAGCTTCTCCAATACATGACTAAATTAGTACAGATTAAAATTCAGAAATCTTGTATTTTTAAGACGGCCTCTTAGGCAGCGCTCGCCGCGTCCGCCGTTGCGCAGGACCAGGTCATAGGCGACTCCGATGAGCAGCAGGTGGATGGCATTGAGGCGTCGGTAGGATTTGCCATCCGGACAATACGCCATGGCCTGCTCAAGCTCGGCGAGCGGGCAGGTTTCCTCATTGGGGAGCTGACGGGGACGACAGATGCGGCCATTCTATCTACTTCAAAAGGTCGTACCAGCCTTTTGTGAGGAGTTTCGGAAATTATTTTTGGCATACGGTCTAACCTTCATCACGTTTCTACATGCCGGAGGGCGGTGGGAAGAATTCCTGCGCGAAGGCCACATCCACTGCACCGGCAGCCGCGGCAGCAGAGTCTTGGGCACCGCGCTACTCAGCGTGCGCGACGCCCACATCAACGCCCTTCCTGACGACGGCCTCAACCGAGGCCTGCTAGGCATGAGCGAAACCGGTAGGGAGGATGCCGAGCGCCTCGGTATTGGGCGCACCGAGAAAACCGCCAGCCTCGACTGGCTGTCCACTCAAATCCTCGGCAGCATCTCCCCATGCTCGGGATGCCTTGGGGCCTCGGCATCGACGTCACCGTCAAGCCCCTCTACGGCTTATCTACAAGGAGCCAAATTCAACTATAACCCGCAGAAACCCGGCGGTCCCAGCAACGTCTATCACAGTAACTTCGTCGCCAATCTGCGCATCCGCGTCGGCGTCTAAGCACGTCCCTGCAACGAACATATGGCCGCTAAAGGCCTGCCCGGACTCTGGCCGCTCCTCGAAGAACTTTCCGCCCGTTTTATGCCCCGCTGCGCTGGGGGGGAGCCTTCATCTGTGGCGGCTACGGTAGTCGTCTTGGTGTGTTAGATTGACAAGCTTTCTCATGTTTGTCATTCCCAATGCCTACCGCGACCGTGCCGGCGTCGAAAACTGCTTCGACGAAAACTCAAAAACCAATTGGGATGAAACGGCTGTACCTCGCGCCAGCCCGTCTCCAGCCGGCTTATGGTCAACCTCATCGACCTGATTTACAGCTGGTGGAACCTTTACTTGCGCTTTTACGACGAAGAGCATCACGGCGAAGCCATCCGCACCCACCCCATGCTCATGTCCGGAGTGGGCCGCCAGATCCAAAGCGGTGACCGTCGAACAGTCCAGGTCAGCGTCCTGCACGTAAAAGGTGATCACATCTTCCGTGCCTTCACTCGGATCAGCAATGAATTGAATAACATCCGAGCCATCACGTAGCGATGTAGTGTAGACCAGTGTTACTGTTAATGCATTTGCTCAGGTGTTGGCTAAGTGGCAAGTGGCTTCCCGGTCTGCCAGACGAAGCTGCGCTGCTTTTCAGCGGGTGGAAATCGACCACGCCGCAGCCCCCAATAGCAAACACCACACGCCTCGCTCACAGGCCATCAGCGAGTGAGCTCATATTCCTTTTTGGCACCAGAACCCGCGCTGCGCTGGAGTGTGGAATGCAGAGTAGCTTGGACTTGCGCGCGAAAGTGAGCCGTGGAATTTTTTCCGCTTGCCGCAGGGCGTAGGCGGGATATCCGACGGTGGCATGATTTTTGGATCGCAACCCCGCTTTTTTAGCATGGCCGCAGCTCCCGCGAGTGGATCATTGATGGCACTGTGCGGCCGGTTTCGGCTGGCCGCACTGTGACCCCGTTCGGGAGTTCGTTTTCATCCTTCTTCTGTCAGCTGCCCTTGCGTCAGACCTCACCCAAGGACACTGACGACATGAAAAGAAAGCCATCCGGCGGCAAGGCCGCCTCCCGCCGTTCCCGCAAGAAGGGTGCAAGTCCGCAGCAATCCATCAACACTTAAACCCACCCCGACGCGGCTGGCATCGACGTGGGGGCCGAGGAATTCGTCGTGGCCTTGCCGCCAGGTCGCTGTGAAGAACCGGTTCGCACTTACGCGACCTTTACCAGCGGAGTGCTCGCGCTGCGCGACTGGTTGTTAGGCTGCGGCATCAAGACCGCCGCCATGAAATCCCTCACCGAGATGAATCTCAAGCTCCAGCATGTCTTCTCGGCCGGGCTGTTTTGCGCGCTCATAAGCGAAATCGGCACGCGGGAACAATTGCTGGCCGCCTTTCCCACCCCGGAGCGATTCCCCCCGTGGATGGGGCTGTGCCCGGACAACCGGATCAGTGGCGGCAAAGTGCTCAAGGCCAAAACGCGCAAGGTGCAAAGCCGATGGGCGGGCGCGTTCCGGCTCGGTGTGTTCGGCTTGCAAAGATCCCAAACCCAAATGGGGGTTACCTGCGCCGGATGAAGGGCAAGCTGGGCAAGGCGGAGGGAACCACCGCCGCCGCGCACCAACTGGCACGAATCGTCCATGGCATGATCAAGAGCCAGAAATCCTACGACGAAAAAGAGGCGTTCAAGCTCACCCCTCAGAACGAGGCACGCCGCCGCAAAGCCTTGGAAGAGCAAGCCGCCGGACTCGGCCTAACCATCCAACCCGCCGCATAACACTTCAAGTTAGTCGGGAGGTTGAACAATGTCGAAGTCGCGAGTGACAGCTCGAACTCCACAGCAATCAGGGAACAAGGACTGCCAAAGGTAGCACAATCATTTGAGCTATTTCGAAACTAAGTCGCAGAAGGTCAATTGCTTGCGTCAAGAGATCAAAAAATCTTCAAAAAACACGACAAAATGGATTGACCCGGATCGGTTGGGGGGACTAGGTTCCGCCCGTCGCCACGACGGAGGGCGACCGAGAGACAGGATGTCGATCGCGGTGCTTACTTCGGTAAACCCACCCGATCGGCTTTTTAGTCCCCTCGAAACAAGCTCTTTGACAGTATGGCTCAGCGGTAATCGTGCCAAGAATCAATGCAAATTGAATGTGGCGGTCCTAAGCAGACTAGGTTTCGCTGAGAAGAGGAAAAAGATTAAATTGTGCGCTGCGCGTCGGGAGTCGAAAGATTCAGGTTGAAAGACCAACGATGCGTGGAAGTCGGGATCACTCAAATGAGTCCCGACACCCCGATTCAAAGTTATGCGGAGCTTGCTCCGCTTGATGAGTAAATCAATTTTTACGGAGAGTTTGATTCTGGCTCAGAACGAACGCTGGCGGCGTGTTTAAGACATGCAAGTCGCACGGGATTGAATGAGTAGTAATACGAGTTCAGTCTAGTGGCGCACGGGTGAGTAACATGTGAATTACATGCCCTTCAGTGGGGAATAGCCCAGGGAAACTTGGATTAATACCCCATGGTATCGCAAGATTAAAGGTGGCCGCAAGGCTGCCGCTGAAGGATTGGTTCGCACCCTATCAGCTTGTTGGTGAGGTAATGGCTCACCAAGGCTACGACGGGTACCTGGTCTGAGAGGACGATCAGGCACACTGGAACTGAGACACGGTCCAGACACCTACGGGTGGCAGCAGTCGAGAATAATTCACAATGGGGGCAACCCTGATGGTGCAACGCCGCGTGGAGGATGACGGTCTTCGGATTGTAAACTCCTGTCATCTGGGAGTAAGGCATGGTTGTTAATAGCAAACATGATTGATAGTACCAGAAGAGGAAGGGACGGCTAACTTCGTGCCAGCAGCCGCGGTAATACGAAGGTCCCAAGCGTTGTTCGGAATCACTGGGCGTAAAGGGAGCGTAGGCGGCGTGGTAAGTCAGATGTGAAATCCCGGGGCTCAACCCCGGAACTGCATCCGATACTGCCATGCTAGAGGATTGGAGAGGTAGCTGGAATTCTTGGTGTAGCAGTGAAATGCGTAGAGATCAAGAGGAACACTCGTGGCGAAAGCGAGCTACTGGACAATTCCTGACGCTGAGGCTCGAAGGCTAGGGTAGCGAAAGGGATTAGATACCCCTGTAGTCCTAGCAGTAAACGGTGCACGCTTGGTGTGAGGGGAATCGACCCCCCTTGTGCCGGAGCTAACGCGTTAAGCGTGCCGCCTGGGAAGTACGGTCGCAAGACTAAAACTCAAAGAAATTGACGGGGACCCGCACAAGCGGTGGAGTATGTGGCTTAATTCGATGCAACGCGAAGAACCTTACCAAGGCTTGACATGCATCTCTAAACACGTGAAAGCGTGTGACCCTTCGGGGAATTTGCACAGGTGCTGCATGGCCGTCGTCAGCTCGTGTCGTGAGATGTTGGGTTAAGTCCCGCAACGAGCGCAACCCTTGTGATTAGTTGCCAGCACGTCAAGGTGGGAACTCTAGTCAGACTGCCCAGATCAACTGGGAGGAAGGTGGGGACGACGTCAGGTCAGTATGGCCCTTACGCCTTGGGCTGCACACGTACTACAATGCCCAGCACAATGAGAACCGATGCCGCGAGGTGGAGGAAATCTGTAAAACTGGGCTCAGTTCGGATTGGAGGCTGCAACTCGCCTCCATGAAGTTGGAATCGCTAGTAATGGGGCATCATCTACGGCCCCGTGAATACGTTCCCGGGTCTTGTACACACCGCCCGTCACATCATGGAAGCCGGTCGCACCCGAAGTGCCCGTACCAACCGCAAGGGGGTAGGGTCCTAAGGTGTAGCTGGTAACTGGGATGAAGTCGTAACAAGGTAGCCGTAGGGGAACCTGCGGCTGGATCACCTCCTTTCTACGGAGAAATTCGCAAACCATTCTCATGGTCACTGCGAAAGGTCGAGCCCCGCTGCCAGCAATGGCAGTTGGGGTTGTAAGTCCGCAAGGACTTACACCTAAAACGCTTATTAAAAGGGATGCCTGAAACGGCGTCCGAAGCCACTGCAACGTTTGACACGCAACGCACAATTTAGTCTTTCTTCCTCTTGTAAATCGCGCCCTCGGTAAAGGGGGTTTAGCTCAGTTGGTAGAGCGTCTGCTTTGCAAGCAGAATGTCAACGGTTCGAATCCGTTAACCTCCACCATCTTTCAGGAACCGTCTCGAGCTTGCGGGGTAACACCCAGGAGCAAACGATTCTTGAAAAATCAATTGGGCCTGTAGCTCAGTTGGTTAGAGCACCGCCTTGATAAGGCGGGGGTCATAGGTTCGAGTCCTATCAGGCCCACCATTTTTATTCGAACGCGATTTGATTCCATACTGACAAAACAGTCCGCTCTTTGACATCCACATGGAGAAATATAATTTTAAGACTGCAATAAATATTGATGACTCAAATACGAGCCATTCTTAGCGGTCCTTGAATATATTCTAATTCCCAAATACATCAATTTTTACGGCAAAGTTGACCACTACGGTGGTCAACAGTAGGTGGATCGAAAGATCCACAAAGCGTGGAAACCGGCTTCGCAAGAAGGACAGGTCCGCGTGGCTGATTTCAATTAGGAATCAAGCTTTAAAGGGCACACAGTGAATGCCTTGGTGCTAACAGGCGATGAAGGACGTGATAAGCTGCGATAAGCTTCGGGGAGCGGCAAGTACGCTTTGATCCGGAGATTTCCGAATGGGGTAACCTGATGACATTAATACGTCATCGTTCTTTTCTGAAGCCGGCAACGGAAGTTAGGAAAAGACACGCGATACCCGGTGAAGTGAAACATCTCAGTAACCGGAGGAAAAGAAAGAGAATCGATTCCGTCAGTAGTGGCGAGCGAAAGCGGAATAGCCCAAACCGGGGACTTGTCCCCGGGGTTGTAGGACCCCGTCGTGGGACCTCAATGGATAGGTGAAGGAACTGGAAAGTTCCGGCAGAGAGGGTGATACCCCCGTAACCGAAATCCAACGAGGCCCTAGGGTGTTCCTGAGTAATACGGCACACGTGAAACGCCGTATGAATCTGTGCGGACCACCGCATAAGGCTAAATACTAGTTAGCGACCGATAGTGAACAAGTACCGTGAGGGAAAGGTGAAAAGAACCGCTGTGAGCGGAGTGAAATAGAACCTGAAACCGTGTGCCTACAAGGTGTCAGAGTCCCTTCGGGGATGATGGCGTGCCTTTTGCTTAATGAGTCTGCGAGTTAGTATGTGTGGCAAGCTTAAGTCCTTAGGGGACGGAGGCGAAGCGAAAGCGAGTCCGAACAGGGCGTTTAGTTGCACGTGCTAGACCCGAAGCGGAGGTGATCTACCCTTGGCCAGGTTGAAGCGCAGGTGATACTGCGTGAAGGACCGAACAGGTGAATGTTGAAAAATTCTCTGATGAGCTGAGGGTAGGAGTGAAAGGCTAATCAAACCCCGTGATAGCTGGTTCTCCTCGAAATGCATTGAGGTGCAGCGTCGCGTGTTTATGAATGGGGGTAGAGCACTGAAAGGGCTAGGGGGCATACCCGTCTACCAACCCCTATCAAACTCCGAATACCATTCAACAGAGCGCGGCAGTGAGACGGTGGGGGATAAGCTTCATCGTCAAAAGGGAAACAACCCTGATCAGCAGCTAAGGTGCCTAAATACCGCTAAGTGGAAAGGATGTGGAATTTCACAGACAGTGAGGATGTTGGCTTAGAAGCAGCCACCATTTAAAAAGTGCGTAATAGCTTACTCATCGAGAGATTCTGCGCCGAAAATGATTGGCGATAAGCGGTATACCGAAGCTCTGGGCTTCAGTCCCTGGGGACTGGAGCGGTAGAGGAGCATTCTTGACTGCGTCGAAGCGCGATGGCGACTGACCGTGGAGCGTCAAGAAGAGAGGATGCAGACATGAGTAACGATAAGACGGGTGAAATCCCCGTCCGCCGTAAACCCAAGGTTTCCCGGGCTACGATTTTCGTCCCGGGGTTAGTCAGGACCTAAGGCGAGGCCGATAGGCGTAGCCGATGGACAGCAGGTTAATATTCCTGCACTTCCGACCCTTAACCCGGATTGACGCATGGCTGGAGGTAACTAAGTGATTGAATTCCGAGGTGAGGCTACGGCCGATCCGTATTACCAAAGGCGGTGCCGAGAAAAGATCCGGTGTATGCTAAGGAACCTGTACCGCAAACCGACACAGGTGGGTGGGTAGAATATACCAAGGCGTAAGAGTGAACCCTGGTTAAGGAACTCGGCAAATTGGCCCCGTAACTTCGGGAGAAGGGGTGCCTGGATTCATCCAGGCCGCAGTGAAATGGCCCAACCGACTGTTTAGCAAAAACACAGCATTCTGCCAAGTCGTAAGACCAAGTATAGGATGTGACACGTGACCAATGCGGAAAGATTAAGGTAAGATGTTAGCAGCAATGCGAAGCTTTGAGCCCAAGTCCCCGTGAATGTCGGCCGTAACTATAACGGTCCTAAGGTAGCGAAATTCCTTGTCGGGTAAGTTCCGACCTGCACGAATCGTGAAACGAGTTGGGCGCTGTCTCAACCAGGTGCTCAGTGAAATTGTAATGGCGGTGAAGATGCCGCCTACCCGCAGAAGGACGGAAAGACCCTATAGACCTTAACTGTAAGCTGTCATTGGTTTTTCGATTTTCATGCTCAGCATAAGTGGGAGACTTTGATGCCGTTCTTTAGGGAACGGCGGAGTCGCCAGTGAGATACCACCCTTGGGTGTTGGAAGATCTAACCTCGACCCGTGAATCCGGGCGAGGGACATTGTCAGCCGGTCAGTTTTACTGGGGCGGTATCCTCCCAAAGAGTAACGGAGGAGCGCGAAGGTGGGCTCAGCACGGTCGGTAACCGTGTGTCGAGTGCATAGGCATAAGCCCGCCTAACTGTGAGACCCACAAGTCGAGCAGATACGAAAGTAGGCCTAAGTGATCCGGCGGTTGAATGTGGAATTGCCGTCGCTCAACGGATAAAAGGTACCTTAGGGATAACAGGCTGATTTCATCCAAGAGTTCATATCGACGATGAAGTTTGGCACCTCGATGTCGGCTCGTCGCATCCTGGGGCTGGAGAAGGTCCCAAGGGTCCGGCTGTTCGCCGGTTAAAGCGGCACGCGAGCTGGGTTCAGAACGTCGCGAGACAGTTCGGTCCTCTATCCTCTGTGGGCGCAGGAAAATTGAGGGGTTCGGTTCCTAGTACGAGAGGACCGGAATCG
The DNA here is from genome assembly GCA_963841745.1 of uncultured Verrucomicrobiae bacterium. Lineage (GTDB taxonomy): Bacteria > Verrucomicrobiota > Verrucomicrobiia > Verrucomicrobiales > Akkermansiaceae > Luteolibacter. The sequence goes on from CAWJDV010000004.1 coordinate 261,719, forward strand.
ACATACCTCTGGTGCACCGGTTGTCCTGTCAAGGGCATGGCCGGGTAGCTAAGTATGGAATAGATAAGCGCTGAAAGCATCTAAGCGCCAAGCTACTCCCAAGATGAATTTTCCCTTAAGGATCGTCGAAGACTACGACGTTGATAGGCTTCAGGTGTAAGTGCGGTAACGTATTCAGCCGAGAAGTACTAATCATCCGTTTGGCTTGATTCCTATTTTTGAATTAGTGAAAGCAAGTGACCGTGAATGGATTGGAGTTGTCAGGTTTTAAGATTGGAAATCTCCGTGTGGATGTCAGGGAGCGGGCGGCCGAAAGGCAGCAAAGCCCGCTTGTCCGTCAAAATACATAGCTCAGATCCCCAGAGTCCTAGTTCCAGAAGCGGCAAAAAATAGCTGCCCCTGAAATTACCCTCTGGTGACCAGAGCGCGGTGGAACCACCCGGTCCCATTCCGAACCCGGAAGTGAAACGCCGCAGCGCCAATGGTAGTGAGACGATAGGTCTTGTGAGAGTAGGTCGTCGCCAGGTATATGCCCGGCTCCAAGCATGCAAGTGCTCGGAGCCGGGCTCTTTTTTTGTTGGGATAGTGGCTGCCGGTGTGTCCGGTCTTGGGAGCCGGGAGAATTGCATCATCCGCCTCGGTATCGACGAACGACTCCGTCACAGCCACGAGCAGCATAAAATTGTGCTATTCGAGTGCCTTGCCCACAACCTGCTGCTGTTATTTGAACAATACCTCGGCCACAGCAAAAGCCTTCGCGACGAATTGGAGGAGAAAAAACAACCCGCCCGTTCCAAAGCGGCGGAGCCTGCTTCCGTGGCGGCCGGCATCATCCGAACCGTCGGAAACTTCATCAACACTACGCTCCAGAAAACCACCCCGCCGACCCAGCGTTTCATCCGGTGGTCTGCTGTCTGGATCTACAAACAAGCTCTCTTAGACGACTCTCTCGTCCGCCTGAAAGAAGCCCGGGGCGGGAACTGCTCATAGTTTTCCACACTGATCGCAGACCACTTCGCAATCGAACGGCTTTACAGGGAAATTTGCACGGCCCGGTTGATTAGTTTGGCGAAGGTCAATCAAACCCAACCATTCAAACAGGCAGTTTTGTCCCTCACGGCTGCTCAAGTGCTTCCATTTCCGAGCGCATGTGTTCCATCAGGCGTTCCATGTCGCTGAGGTGACGGCGCATCCGCTCTTCATTGCCGGGCATCGCACGGCCGCGTGGAATCATATTTGATGGAGGCGCGCCACGGGTGGCCATTGGTGTTGCCTCATCAAGGTCCCGGACTTGGGCGATCGCAGGGTTCCCCGCTTCCTTCTTCAGGAGTTCCACGATGGCCGACGCTGGCATCACGAACGAACGGGTTCTGTCAGCGCGGGCCATGGTGATGCCGACGACACGTCCTTTCAGGTCTGCCACAGGACCGCCGACTTGATTCGGCTTGGGTCGCATGTCGGTCTGGATGACTTGTGTGAAAGAATCGCGGACTTGGCTGATCGGGACCGCCCATGCGTTCCATTTGTTCCAGCCGTCCGCCGAAGTATTGAGGCATTTTCGGGCGATTGCCCAACAAGACGGTGATGTTTCTTTCCTTGTCACCGGCGTCGACAAGCAGTGAGACGTTTTGTCCAGGAGAGACACCGGTCAGGGCGTTTTTGAGTTCGAGCAGGCCGGAGATCGGACGTTCGCCGACTTTGAGAATTACGTTTCCCGCTTTGAGACCGGCGGCTTGAGCTCCGGAGTCATCCGCGACCTTTTTGATTTTCACTCCCTGGCCCACGTATTCGGGGTCGCCTTCCACTCCGAGATAGGCAAGGTCGGTTTCTCTCAGATTCCGGCTTGGGACGCTGACCACGCCGAATGCAGCAAGCCTTCCATCCGGCTGTGGCGCGGCGAGGAAACCACCGAGTTTCGGTGTTTCGAACGACCACTTCACGGGAGTGAGCGGTTTGCCGATGATTTCCAGAACCACGAGATCCTCGTCTTCGTACACACCGAACAGTTTGGCATCGCGGCTTTCGTTGTCGGCGGCATCCACTCGAAGTTCGCCTCGGGCGCGGGCGATTTCACTCCATTTGGTAAGGATCCGGTTACCGTCGCCGACCACTGTGCCGTAGGCAAGTCGCCGGGATCCGGACCAAATTCTCACGGTGGATTTCGACACTTCCGCGAGCGCAGGTTGAATGGCTCGATTGAAGTCGTCCGCCTGCTCGTCAACTGCCCGGCGTTCTTCGGGCAGGAGCAGTGGAATGTCGTCCTGGGCATAGATTGAAGTTTGGAGTGCGAGGACGAGCGCTAAGCAGTGGATAGGTTTCATTTTCATCGTTCTTGAAAAAGTGCTTCACGACGGGCGAGGATCACGTCGATTTCGAGATTCTTCCGGTCTCTGAGGATACCGAGTTTTACTTTGTCGCCGGGTTGCTGCTTGGCGAGCACCTGAAGGAGTTTGTTCGCGTCCCGGATGGTGTTTCCGTCGATCGACTGAATCACATCACCTGCCCGGACGCCGGCCGCTGCCGACGGGGATTTCGGAACCACCCCTTCGACGGGCACGCCCCTGGTGGCGCGGCGCTCTCCGAAGACAATGCCGAGCACCGGCATTTCCGGATTGGCGAATGGATTCATCGACAACTTGCCCCAGGCCTCGCCGGCGCGGATCCGGTCCCAGTCTTCTTTGAAACCGTCGATGCCGGCATGATTGTTGTTCGTCAGGGAAACTCCGATGGAGGAATTGATGCCGACGATTTTTCCATCGAGATCGAACAAGGGGCCGCCCGAGTCGCCGCCGATCAAGGTGCAGTCGGTCGTGAGAAAATTCCCCGGTCCTTTCGAAACGACGCGGCCGAAACGAACCGGCGGGGTGCGCGCGGCGTCAAATCCGGCCGAGTGGCCAAGGGCGACGACCCAGTCGCCAGCGGCCAGTGGCTTGGACGCGCCCATCCCGGCAAACGGCCACGGACCCTTGCCTTGGATCTGGACCATGCCGATGTCTTTGGAGTAATTCGCTCCAAGAACTTTTCCCTGCACTTGCTCGCCATCGGGGAAAACCACGGTGACTTCCTCCGCACCTTGGATGACGTGGGCTGCGGTGAGAATGAGACCATCCGCAGTGGTGATGACTCCGGAGCCGGATGACTGGGTTTTTTCCGAGAGCAGGGCGACGGTGGCAGGCATCACCTTGCTGGATACCGCTTCCACCTTGTCCTCCAGTTTTGATAGATCATTCAAATCGCGAACCGGTTCACGCGCTGACAGCTGACCGGGCATCATGCCCAGAAAAACGGCGGTGATAGGAAAAAATGAATTCACTTTCATGGTTGTTTGTCTCAGAGCGGTGTTAAAACACGAATTTGTCTCTCCAGATATCAAGGATGGAACACTGGCTGAGAATCGCTTACCATTTGCACGAAGATGCCAAAACGCAACCCGCCGGAATCGAACCACCGCCGCAAATGAAGAGCCCGAGAATCGATCCCAGTCGACGAGGCCCCGGAGCATTGTCTCTTCTGTTGTTCTGGCCGTTTCATTTGTTCAACCTCTTCACTCGCCAGCTCGGCCAGCCGCTGAAATTTTTCATCCGGGTCGCGGCTACCCGGTCGTCGCCGGACTCTACGTGCTCGCTTTTCTCTCCGTCGTCTACGGCATCCGCTCCCAGCGTTATCGACCTGTCGAAGGTCCATGCCATGCCGGAGCGCACGATCATTCGCGACCGACTCGGCGAGGAAATCGGCCGGATCCACGGGGAAAAACGCTCGCTTGTCCCGCTTCATCAGGTCGCGGAAAATTTCCGCAAGGCCATCATCGCCCGTGAGGACGAGCGGTTTTACCGCCACGGGGCCTTCGACCCGATCGGGATCGTCCGCGCCGGCTTGCAGAACATGAAGGGCAAACGCGAAGGAGCCTCCACCATCACCCAGCAGCTCGCGTCCGATATTTTCAAACTCAAACAAGGCGAAAAACGCGGCGACCTCGCCCGCCAGATCGACCGCAAACTGCTTGAAATCGCCATCGCCATCCGCCTCGAATCCGTCCATGGAAAAGGACGACATCCTCGAGGCCTACATCAACCAGATCAACTGGGGCCGGCAAATCAAAGGCGTCGGCGAGGCGTCCCGCATCTATTTCGAAAAGCACCCGTCCGAGCTCACCCTTTCGCAATCCGCCCTGCTCGCCGGCATCGTCCGCGGGCCGGATTCCTTCAATCCCTTCAGCTCGATGGAAGCCGCCACCCGCGAGCGCGGCACCACGCTCGAGCGGATGGTCAACGCCGGGGTCATCAGCCGGGCGGAGGCCGAGATGGCCAAGGCGGAACCCATCGAAGTCCGGCCGAAATGGCGGCGCGAGGCCCAGGAATCCTACGCCATGGACGCCATCCGCCGCGATCTTGGAAGTGATCCTCGAAAAGGAAAACATCGAGCTCGGCGGCCTCAACATCACCACCACCATCGACCTCCGCATCCAGAAAAAGGGCGAGGAGGCGCTCGACAAGAAACTCCGCGAGGTCGAGCGACTTTCCGGCTATCCGCACCAGACACGCACCGCTTGGCTGCGACATCCCGGAAGACCAGCGCAAGGAACCGGAATACCTCCAAGGGGCCGCCGTCGTCGTCGAAAACCGCACCGGAGCCGTGCTCGCCGTCGTCGGCGGACGCGATGCCGACGAATCCCGCTTCAACCGCGCCACCCAGGCCAGCCGCCAGATCGGCTCGCTTGTTCAAGCCCTTCGTCTATCTCGCCGCCTTCGACAAAGGGCTGCGGCCGAACACCTCGATCAGCGACGGCCCGATCCAGAGCGGCGAAATCAAAGGCGGCGGCACCTGGCGCCCGCAAAACTCGGACGGCAAATTCGGCGGCATGCATCCGGTTTCCTACGGCCTCATCCGCTCCCGCAACACCATGTCCGTGCGCGTCGGCAACTATGCCGGAATCTCCGACAGGTCAAGGAAGTCACCCGGATGGCCGGATTCACCACCCCCATGCCGGAAAATCCCTCCTCCTTCCTCGGCTCGTGGGAAGCCTCGCCCTGGGAACTCGCCTCCGCCTACACCATTTTCCCTAACGGCGGCGAGCGCTTCCGGCCCTATCTGATTTCGGAAATCCGGGATCGCGACAACAACGTCCTCTACTCCACCCTGCCGCTTTCCTACCCCGCCGCCAAGGGCGGGTCCGCGTGGTCCGTGTCCCGCATCCTCAATGAAGTCGCCACCCGCGGCACCGCCGCCGCCGTCACCCGCCTCGGCTTCGACAAGCCCTGCGGCGGCAAGACCGGCACCACCAACGACTTCAAGGACGCCTGGTTCTCCGGCTTCACCTCCAACCTCACCTGCACCGTCTGGGTCGGCTTCGACACGCCGAAAAAAACCATCCAGGGCGGCTACGGCGCCACCCTCTCGCTGCCCGTCTGGGTGGACATCATGAAAACCGCCGACCGCCTCGGCTACAAGGCCGGCAAGCTCAACAGCAAGGTCAATCTGGTGGAAATCGAACTCTGCCGCCTCTCCGGCAGACGTGCCACCGCCGGTTGCCGCGAGGCGAAATCCGCCTACGTCGACCAAGTCCCCGCCGACATCGCCCTGCCGGAAAACGACCTCTGCCCGCTCCACCCCGCCAGGGCGCAGGCCGTCGACGAGTCCGACTCTTCCCGCGGAGCCTGCCGTCGCCATGGCCGTCCCCGAATCCGCCCCACTCAGAGCCGCTGCCCGTTCCGGAAGACGAGCAGGACGAAGACATCCCGCTCAAAGCCATCCCGGTCGAATAGAGTTGAGAGTTGAGGGTTGAAGGTTGAGAGCTAGGAAACACCTCTCCTCATCCTCTTTCTATCAACTCTCAATCTCAACATCAACCTCTTCCCATGTCCACCTGGCGGCCCATCCCACCCCCTCCGTTTTGGAAGCGCTGGCTTCCCGAATGGTTGCACGGGCCGGTGCGGCTGCTTTTCCTGCTCTCGGTGGTCGGCCTCGTCCTTCTATCCGGATTCGTGTTCTTCTACTTCATGCTCGCGATGCGCTTCGATATGGACGAGGTCGCCAAGCTTCCCGCCGGCACCACGTATCTACGATCGCCAGGGCGTCGAAATCACCGCTCCCGGCGGCCAGGGACGCAAGCTGGTCAAGCGCGAGGACATCCCGGATTTTCTGGTGAAATCACTGCGCGCCCGCGAGGACGCTCGATTTTTCGAGCACAACGGCGTGGACGTCCGCGGACTGCTGCAGGGCGACAGTTAGAAATCTGAAGGACCGGGACTTCACCCAGGGAGCCTCCACGCTGAGCATGCAGCTCGCCCGGAATTCCTTCAAAATGAAGCAGAAGTCGCTGCACCGTAAATTTCTCGAAATCGCGCTCACGCTGCGTGTCGAGGCCCGCTACACCAAGGACGAGATTCTCACCCACTATCTGAACCGCATCTACTTCGGGGCCGGAGCGGACGGCATCGAGCAGGCCGCGCAAACCTATTTCGGAAAAACCACTCGCGAACTCAGCGACGGCGAGTGCGCCATGATCGTCGGCATCATCCGCGGGCCGCACATTTTCTCGCCGTTCCGCAATCTCGACGCCGCGATCGAACAACGCAACCAGACCCTCAACCGGCTCATCGCCATGGGACTCATCGACAGGCCCGCCGCGATCGGATCGCTGCCGAGCCGGTCAAACTGGTCAACGAAGAGCACCGCGAAACCCAGACTTCCTACGCCCTGCAAGCCGTCCGCCGCGAACTCGACCGGGTTCTCGACGGCCGACGACATCCAGCTCGGCGGCCTGCAAGTCCGCACCACCTTGGACGCCGGCTGGCAGAACCGTTTGGAAATCGAACTCACCCGCGCCGTCGAGGATCTGGAGCGTGAAAAGACCTGGAAGCATCCCACCGAGGCCAAGCATGTTGCCGGCACCGAACCGACCTATCTGCAATACGCCGCCGTCACCACCGAGACCAAAACCGGAGCCACGCTCGCCCTCATCGGCGGGCGGAACTTACACCCACTCCCGCTTCGATCGCACCCGCTCCAGCCGCGATCTCGGCTCCGCCTTCGAGCCATTCGTCGCCGCCGCCGCCGCCGAGCGCGGCAAGCTGGTGCTGCCTGGCAAGCCCGTGCAGACCGGCCGCCAGATCGGTCCGATGGAGGTCGAGCGCCTTGCGAAGCGTTGCGGCATCGCCGGCCCGTTTTTGCAAACCGAAGACCTGTTCCGCGGCTCGGTCGCGGCCACGCCGTTAGAAATGTCCATCGGACTCGCCACGCTCGGCAACCAGGGAAAACGCGCCAAGCCCTATCTCATCAAGGAAATCCGCGATTCCTCCGGCGAGGTGATCTACACCGCCAAGCCCCAGCTCAACGCCGCCCTCAGTCCTGCGGCGGCGGTGGACGCGACCAGCGTGCTCGAACGCTCCGGCGGCACCCGCAATTTCACCGGAGCTACCGGCTCCGAGCGCGACGCCTGGACGCTGCGCCTCGGTCCGAGCGGGGCGACTGCGATTTGGTTAGGCTTCGACAAGCCCACCGCCATCGCCCCGGAACCGCGGCTCAAGTCGCTGCTGGACGAATTCGTGAAGCGGTTGGGGAACAACTGATCAACCTAACACTAAAGGGCCACCTTCGCTGAAGCCCTTGTGGCCGAAGGTTGGGATGTGGTGGCCGAAAGCGTGGGCGATGGACAACCAGAGACGGTTGTGGGTGACTTTGTCGAATTTCAGCGATTGACCGGTCTTGAATCCGAGTCCGCCGCCGACGAGCACGAAGGGGATGTTGTCTAGCGAGTGGCTGTTGCCTTTGCCGAGTTCGTTGGTCCACACGATGGTGGTGTTATCGAGCAGGGTGCCGTGGCCGCCGGGCTCGGGGATGGAGTCCAGTTTGCGGGCGAGGTAGGCGAGTTGCTCGCAGAGCCAGATGTTGATCTTCACGAGTTTTTCCTGGGCGTCCGCGTTGTTGTCCGGTTCGTGGGAAAGTCCGTGATGGTCCTCGTGGATGTCGAGCCAGCGCATGCGGGCCTGGCCGACGCTGTTGGTGTATTGCAGCGTGGCGACGCGGGCCATGCCGTTGGCGAAGGCGCTCACTAACAAATCCGTCTGCATTGTACTGATTTTCGGGATGCCGTCGTTGTCCAGCGCGACGCCGGCCTCGAATTGCGGCGGCGGGAACATCAGGTTGGTGGTCTCGGCGCTTTGCAGGCTCTTCTCCATCTCGCGGACGAAGGTGGCGTGTTGGTCGAGCAGTTCTTTTTCCTCGCGATCCACATGGGCGGCGATGATTCGCAAATCGGCACGAACTTCGTCGAGCACGCTGCCGACGTTTTCGCGATCCTTCATCTGGCCGTAGAGTTTCTCGAACGAAGCGTAAGGATCGCTCGACGGGGCGAGCGGTTGATTGGCTCCGGCGTAGGATTCGCGCGTCCATGGGTCGGCGCGGTTAGGAACTGCCACGCCGAGTTCGAGCGAGCCGAAGCGGGTGGCGGTTTCCGGCCGCGCCTGGAGAAAATTGCGGATTTCCTGGTCGATGGAAATATTGCGCGCCCAGCCGGCTGGCTTGTCGCTGCCGCCCTGGATGTTTCCCGGGAGAAGCTCGTCGGCGGTGAGAAGGCAGCTCATGCCGCGCATGTGGCCGTCGCCGTCGCCGCGGATCTTGTTGCAGATGCCGTTGAGCGTCATCAGTCGGCTCTTGAACGGTTCGAGCGGCGCGAGGATGCGCTTGAGCTGGAAGTCGGGCCCGGTCTGGTCCGGCCAGAATTCCGGCGGGATGGTGCCGTTGGGCGTGAACATGAAGATAATCCGCTGTGGTTTCCCGCTTGTAGTCCCTTGCGCCAGCGACGACAGGGCGGGCAGGAATGGCAGCGCGGCGGCGGACAGGCCTAACTGGCGGAGAAACTGGCGGCGGGTGCTGAGGTTCATGGTTCGGATGGGATGACGCCTTCGAGGGCGGCGAGCGTGTTGATTTCGACGAGCAAATCACGGATGTGATAGGCGGAGGCTGTGAACTTTTTCTCAAGTTTGAGAAGCGTGCCCGGACCGTAAGCCCGCGGGTTTTGTTTGATGATGGCCTGGAACATCTGCCGCACGAATCCGCGGCGGGCGCTGACGGAACCAACCGCCTGGCTCGCCAGATCCCGAGGGCCGCGCAGGCGGACGGTGCCGCCGTCGAAGTTTTCGAAATCCGACTCCGGGTTGACCGGCAGCGAGTTGTCGGTCAGGCGGAAGCGGCCGACGGCGTCGAAGTGCTCCAGCGAGAATCCGAGCGGGTTGATCGTCTCGTGGCAGGTCATGCAGGAGGTGTTCTTCGTCATTTGCACGACCTTTTCGCGGGTGGTCATTTCCTGCTTGAAGTGGCTGTCCAGAAACGAAATCGCCTCGGGCGGCGGCTTGAGGATGCCGCCTAACACGTTTCGGGTGATGAACACGCCGCGGAGGATTGGCGCGGTCTCGTGGTGATGGGCGAGCCGTGCCAGCAGATAGGGATGGGTGACGACTCCGGCGCGCTGGGCGGAATCGAGTTTCACTTCCCGGAAGCCTTCGCCGTCGGGCAGTGGCGTGTCGTAGAATTTCGCCAGTCGCTCGTTGAATAGCAGGTAGTCCGCTTCCATCAGCTGGCGGTAGTCGGAAGTGTCGCTCCACACGACGCGTTCGACGAAGAGTTCGAGCGAGCGCCGCAAATCGGCGACGAGCGCATCGTCGAAGCCGGGGAACTGGGCGGCGTCTTTTTGCAGGTCTGCTTCCACGTCGAGTTTCAGCCAGCTCGCGAAGAAACCGGCGAGTTTGGCCTTCGCCCGCGGATCGGCCATCATGCGGCGGGATTGTTCCGCGATCTGCTGCTCGGTCTTGAGTTTGCCCGCGGCGGCGGCTTCGCGCAGTATTTTGTCGGGGATGGAATCCCACGCACCGAGAGCGAGGCGGGTGGCGACGGTGTGGTCGTCCGGTTTGCCGGCGAACTCCGGATAGAGAAAGCGCGGGGATTGCAGGATCAGGATGACGGCGCGCTTGACCGCCTGCTCGGGATCGATGCCGGCGGTGAATACCGAGTCGACATACCGGCGGCGCAGATCCGCGTCGAGAGGGCGGCGGAAGGCTCGGCTTGCGAAGTCGGCGACAAAATTTTTCAACCGTTCGAGTCGGTTAGGGTCGTCTTCCTTCACGCGGCTGAGTCTCGGCAGGCGGGCGACGACTTGGTTCGCCGCATCGATCGCAGCCGCCGTGACGGCTTCATACCAATCTTTCGAAACACCGGTGCCGCGCTCGTAGCCCTCGCTTGCGTCGTCCGGCGGGAAGGCTGTGGAAATCACTGCGACGTGAGCTGCCGGAGCCGGCGAAATGAACGGAGCTGCCAGCGCCTGCCACTGGCCGCGGGGTTGTTTCCACTCCAGCCGGACTCTCCCGCGCGCTTCCTTGAACTTGAAGTAATCGAAGCGGATCGGATAGCTCCGACCACCTAGCAGGAAGATCCGGGCGGTGACTTCGCCCTCGTCGTCGCCGGAGCTGACCCAGGCGTCGATGAGCGCGGGTTGGCGTTTACCACCGCTGTCGTCGCGGGAGTTGTTGTCGCCGTTTCGGAGTTCGCCATTGAGGTAGAGGCGCGCTCCGTTCGGCGTGCGGATCCGGAATTCATGCCAGCCGGTTGCCGGGGCGAGCAGCGAACCGCTCCAGGCGATTGAGAATTGATCCGCCGTGATGCCATCGCCAGGTGAGTTCGATTCGAAGTTGAAATCCAATTGGGGGTCTTCGCGCTCGAACGCGAGCTTGGCCTTTTTGTTCATCCCGTCGGACTGGTAATACTTCGCCGCCAATCCGGTGCCGTGGCCGGGAGGTGGGGATTCGCCGAAGCTGCCGATGAGATCCGCGACCGATTCGCGGAACTGGCGATTGGTCAAGCGGGCGAAGGCGCGTTTTTGTCGGTGGCTCGCTTTTCGCCCGGGCCTGTTGTGAATAAAACGCGCCCGAGATGTATTCGGCGACGAGCTGGGCCTCCTCGGTGGAAACGAGATCGGGATCCTCCTCGGGCATGTAGCGGTCGATGTAGCGGGTGAGGGAGGTGAGCGAGCGGTCGCCGTGGAGCGGATCTTCGTACTCATCCGGGACGCCCTGGCCCTTGTCGCCATGGCACGAGGCGCAGTGTTTCATGTAAATCGCCTCACCGTTCATCGCGATCTCCTGCGCCGTGGCGGTGCCGACGGCGAAGAGGAGAAAGAGGCGTGTGAGGTTGGCTGGAAACATGGTGAATCTGGACGGAGAACGGTCAACGTTCGTCCGGTTATACGGTCGGAAACGGGCCTTCGTCTTTCATGCATGGAGAACGAATTTTTAAAGCGCTTTGACACTGCTCGTCGTTTTTGCATATTTCCGCCCATGCAAGCCGTGCAATTCGAACAATCCGTCGTCTCCATTCTCAAGCGGGACAAACGATTTGATCCGCACGCTTACTTTTTTCTCAAGGACGCCTTGGATTTCACCTTGAAGCGGATCGCCGAATCGAATGGTGGCCAGGCCCGCCACGTGAGTGGACCGGAATTGCTCGCCGGTTGCCGGGATTTCGCGCTCGAACAATTCGGGCCGATGGCGTCCACGCTGATGACCGAGTGGAGCATCCGGAAATGCCAGGATGTCGGCGACATGGTGTTCCATCTCATTGAAGAGCAGGTGTTCGGCAAGCAGGACTCGGACAAAAAGGAGGATTTCTCCGAGGTGTTCGATTTCGAGGCCTCGTTGGTGACGCCGTTCCTGCCGCAGCGGAAAAAGCTGGAGGCGAAGGAACACGCCGGCCGTCCGAAACGGGCGGTTTCCTAAATTTCCGCAGGCGGGAGTTCGGGCAGCGGAGGCGGTTTTCGGGTGGAGGCCTTGGGCGTGACATCCATTTTCACCGCCACGATCGCGAGCCCGATGAGGCCGAGCGCGCCGCCCCAGCCGAGGGTGACTGCCGTGGTCAGCCCGATGACAAACGGAGCGAAAACCATCAGCCCGATGATCATCGCACTCGGGTTCATTTCATAGGCCATGACCGCGAGCCGCAAGCGCGAGCGGGCCAGCGCCAGGCCGAGCAGGGTGAAGGCGACCACCGCCGCCAGCGCGGTGATGTGATAGAGCCAGCCGCAGCCGCTTTGCGCGCCGATGCCAAACAACGGTGCGGCACAACCCAGGATCATCGAGGCGAGGAAAAGCCCGAGCATGGCGATTCTAGCAGCCGTGCGCTTGAACGCGGATGCCCCGATCGCCCCGGCGCAAAGCATGGCGGAGCCGCCGAGCACGGTGCCCGCGCAGGCGGCTTCGTGCCACCACTCGATGCCGCCGACCATGTAGCGCACGACCACATAGGGCAGCAGGGAAACAAAGGTCAGCGCGCACAGTCCCCAGAGGGTGATGAATTTCCCGAAGACGACTTTCCACCGGTCCAGCTTGGTGAGCAGCAGCAGTTCGTGATTTCCCTCCTCGAGTTCCTGGCCCATCAGGATCAGCCCGCCCAGCGGCATCACGACCAGGCAGATCACCGCGACGACCATCCAGAACGGTCCTGATGTTCCTAACAACCATACATTGAGCGCGCCGGTGTATTCCGTGCTTTCAGTCGCGTGGCCGAGGTTGAATTCCACGGCCATCGCCACCACGGCGAACAACTGGATGGCGAGAAACGGATAGACGAAACTGCCGCGCCGCAGGCTTTGGCGGAGTTCCTTGGCCGTCATCGGGTCGAAGCCCTCGGGCAGATCGTTTTTCCAGGTGGTGTCCAATACGGGGAATCTCTCAGTTGGATTCCAGTTGGGCAAGCCCGGGGCTGGTGCAGGGAAATTGTGTCCCGACTGTCTCAGTCGGGAGCTGTGTCTTGGCAATCCGACTGGGACAGTCGGAACACATTCGACAAGGTCCGGTCCGGGTGCTTTTTTACCGCTGATGATGGATGGCTCGCTACTCGTGCTTGGGATCGCTGGTCCGGAACTTGCTCCGGAAGAGGCGGCGCTTTTTCGCAAACTTCAGCCGGCGGGTTACATTCTTTTCACCCGGAACATTGTCTCCGCCGCCCAGACGCGGAAGCTGACGGACGATCTGCGCGATTTGTCTTCGGACATGCCGATCATCGCGATCGACCAGGAAGGCGGGCGGGTCACGCGGACCCGGGAGATCGCGCCGGTCGCGCCCTCGGCTCCGGCGCTCGCTGCCCACAAGGATATGGTGAAAATCGCGGAAGCCGGCGCGTTCACCGGGGACTTGCTGCGGCTGCTTGGCATCAACCTGAATTTCGCCCCGGTGCTGGATCTCGATCATTTTCCGGAAAGTCAGAACGCCCTTCGCGGCCGTTGTTGGGGGCGCGACCCGCAGCGGGTGATCGACTACGCCGGGCAGTGGAACCGCTGGCTGAGAAAACGCTCGGTGGCGAGTTGTGCGAAACATTTTCCCGCCTGTGGCCGGGCGCAGTCCGATCCCCACCACGACTTGCCGTCGTCGCCCGCCACGCTGGAGGAGCTGCTGCGCGAGGATGTGATCCCCTACACCGCGCTGATGCCGGAGCTGGACGCGATCATGCTGGCTCACGTGGAATTTCCTAACATCGATCCGGATTTCCCCGCCTCGCTCTCGCCGCGCATCATCCGGCGGTTTCTGCGGGACCAGCTGGGTTTCGACCGGCATCTGGTGCTGACCGACGATCTGGACATGGGCGCGATCACGAACCGCTACGGCCGCGGGCAGGATGTGAAACTCGCCATCGAGGCCGGCAATGATCTCGCGTTGATCTGCCATCGCACCGACACTGCGGAAGTCGCCGCGCGGGCGATCGCGGAGCTGCCGCACTGGATGACAGAGGAGGCGCACGAGCGCTTGGACAGATTCCGCCGGAAGAAACTTCACGGGCCGCTCCTCTGGTCCGAGGACAAGTGGGCGAAAACCTTCGACTCGCTGGCCGCGCTCGCCGCAGCTGTTCCCGAAATCGAGACAAGCCCGGCAAGCAGTCCGGTGGCGGACTACTGATTGCCGCACATCGCGCTTTGACAGCGGGGGCGAAAGTGTTAAGTCCCGCGCCGATGAACCAAGTGCATTTGATCGGCGGAGAAAAAGGCGGAGTGGGCAAATCCGTGATGTCGCGGGTGTTCGCCCAGTATTGCATCGACCGGAACATTCCGCTCAAGGGCTTCGACTCGGATCGTTCGCACGGCTCGTTCATGCGTTTTTATGAGGATTTCGCGGAGCACGTGGGTCTGGAGGATTTCCAAAGTCTCGACCGCCTCGCGGAAGCCGCCTTGCAAGGCCGCAACGTGCAGGTGGTGGTGGACCTCGCCGCCCAGAGCAGCACCTCGCTGCGCGGGTGGATGGATGACACCGGCGTGCTCGAACTTTTCCGCGAAGCCGGCGTCATGGTGAATTGCTGGCACATCCTCGACGACGGGCGCGATTCGTTGGAAATGCTCGGCCGCCTGCTCGATGATTTTAAAACCGAGGTGCGCTACGTGATCGTCCTGAATCACGGCCGCGGCGCTCGTTTCGATGCCTTCCACGCATCGCCGCAGAAACTCCGCGCGCAGGAACTCGGTGCGAAATTCCTCGAACTCCCGAAACTTCACGAAGGCTCGATGCGTCAGGTGGACCACTCGAATTCCAGCTTCTGGTCCGCGGTCAATGCTTCCGAAGATGGCACTCAACTCCTCGGCATGCTCGACCGCCAGCGCGTCAAAGTCTGGTTGCGCAAAATTTACTCGGAGCTCGATTCCCTCGGCCTGAACTGCGATTCCCGCCAGCTCCCGGCCACCGTCCGGACGGCGGGTTTCCAAGCCTGATCCCGAAATTCGCATCCGCGATGGACGTTTCGCTCAGGATAGGGCACATCCGCGCCGCTTCATGTCCGCTCTCCTCTCTGCCAACGAAATTCGCCTGACTTACGGTTACCAAACGCTGCTCGACGGCGTCACCCTCGCCGTGTCCGCCGGGGAAAAAACCGGCATGGTCGGCCGCAACGGCTGCGGCAAAACCTCGCTGCTGAAGATCCTCACCGGCCAGCAAATGGCGGACTCCGGGGAAATTTCCCTGCGCCGGGCGCTGCGTGTCGGCTATCTGCCGCAGGAATTCGAGCTTGGATTCGGAACTCACCGTGCAGGAAAACATCGCCTCGGGTGCCGCCGACATCGTCGAGGCCATCCGCCGCTATGAAAACGGCGAGGGCAGCGATGCCGAGCTGAACGATTTGCTCCACCTCATCGACCACGCCGACGGCTGGAACCTCGACGCCCGTATCAAGGCCGCGTCCACCGCGCTCGGCACGCCGCCGCTCGATGCGATCGTCGGCCCGCTATCAGGTGGAGAAAAACGGCGGGTCGCGCTCTGCCGCGCGCTTGCCTGCCAGCCGGATTTGTTGTTGCTGGACGAGCCGACGAACCATCTCGACGCCGAGTCGATCCGCTGGTTGGAAGAATATCTCAAGGGCTTTCCCGGTGCTGTTATTTTCGTGACCCATGACCGCTACTTCCTCGACGTCATCGCCACGCGCATCATCGAGATCGACCAGGGCCGTGCGTTTTCGCATCCGGGAAATTACACCGCGTTCCTCGAATCCAAGGCGATCCGCCAGCAGATCGCCAGCCAGACCGAGCGCCGGCGGCAGCGGTTCCTGCGCGAGGAGCTCGAATGGGTCAGATCCGGCGTCAAAGCCCGCGGCACCAAGCAGCGCACCCGGCTCGACAAGTATTACGAAATCGAAGGCCTTGAAGCGCCGCCCGAGGAGCGCGAAATGGACCTGCTCATCCCGCCCGCACCGGATCTCGGGAACATCGTCGTCGAGCTGGAAGGCGCTGGCGTGAATGTGGGTTCCGAGAAATCGCCGCGCTGGTTGTTCCGGAATCTAACTTTGAGCCTGCGCCCCGGCCAGTGCACCGGCATCGTCGGGCGCAACGGCGTGGGCAAAACCACCCTGCTCAAACTCTGTCTCGGCCAGCTCGAACCGACCGAGGGCACCGCCGTCACCGGCAAGCGGGTGAAGGTGAACTACATCGACCAGACGCGGATGGCGCTCGACGGCACCGGCTCGCTGCTGGATGAGATTTCCGACGGCAACGAAAAGCTGATGTTCGGCAACCAGCCGCTCGGCGCGCGGAACTATCTCCGGCGTTTCCTCTTCGACGACAAGCGCATCAACGAGCGCGTCGATCTTCTATCCGGCGGCGAGCGCGCCCGGCTGATGTTGGCCAAGGTCCTGAAAAACGGCGGCAACGTCATCGTGCTCGACGAGCCGACCAACGACCTCGACCTGCCCTCGCTGCGGATGCTCGAGGAAGCGCTCGCGGCGTTCGACGGCTCGGTGATCGTCGTTTCCCACGACCGCTACTTCCTTGATAGAATCTGCGACCAGATCATCGCCTTCGAGGACAACGGCATCGCCGTGCAGGCGGGGAATTACTCCTACTATCTGGAAAAACGCCAGGCCCGCGAGGCTGCGGAGCGCATCCAGGCGCAAGCCGCCGCGCGCGAGGCCGCTGCCCGCCAGAAGGCTGCGTCCGCGGCACCGGCTGCGAAAAAAGGCCGCAAGCTGACCTTCAACGAGAAGAACGAACTCGAAGGCATGGAGACCGCCATTCTCGCCATCGAGCAGGAAGCGGAGTCCCTCGAGGCGCTGCTGCACGACCCGGATTTCCAGGCAAAACGCTTCGCGGAAATCCCGGAAATGGTCGGAAAACTCGATGCCGCAAAAGCGAAGGTCGCCAAGCTCTACACCCGTTGGGAAGAACTCGAAGCCATCCGCGAGGCCGCGGGTGCCTGATTCCCAACGCTTTTAACTGAAGGCCCGGGATTGAACCCCGTGGAAAACTCGTAGGATTTTCCAAGTGCGGAGACGCTCGATTTCATTGTTCCGTATGGACTCAACTTACGACGATGAACATCCCGACCACCGAAAATTCTACCAGTAATGAGTCGCTGCTAGCGATCTGCCTTTTCGCGGCTTTCTCAGACGGAGACAAATCCGACTCCGAGCGCGAGGAGATCACCCGCATCGCCGCGGAACTGGAGTCCGACAACCTGGCGGAGATTTCCCGGAAAATACTGATGGGAAAAATCTCCATCGAATCCGTGGTCAGCGGTCTTGGTTCCCAGCAGAACCGCCTTCTGGCTTACGAAATGGCAAGGGCGGTTTGTGAAGCCGGGGGGAGCATCACCGCACCCGAGCAGGAGTTTCTCAGCCGACTCCGCCAGGCGCTGGAACTCTCGGTGAGTGATTCAAAATCCGTCGATGACGAGGTGGACGCCTTGTCGCTGGCTCCCGTCTCCAGCGAACTCGGCCAAGTGGGCGGCGTGGATAACAGCAGCATGATCCTGAAGTATTCCATTCTCAATGGTGCCCTCGAGTTGCTGCCCGAGACATTCGCGACGATGGCGATCATTCCGATGCAGATGAAAATGGTCTATCGGATCGGAAAGGCGCACGGCGTGGAACAGGACCGCTCGTTGATCAAGGAATTTCTGGCAACCGCCGGAGTGGGGATCGGATCGCAGGTTGTCGAAGGGTTCGCCCGCAAACTGATGGGTGGCTTCGGCAAGAAGCTCGGTGGCAAGACCGCCGGGAAAATCGCCAATCAAGTAACAGGCTCGGCGTTTTCGTTTGCCTCCACCTATGCGATCGGCCACGTCGCTGAGAAGTATCACGGAGGAGGCAAACGTCTATCCGGACCCGAGCTGAAGAGTCTTTTCAACACGCTCAGCGAACAGGCGAAGGGATTGCATGCGCAGCATCTCCCCGCGATTCAAGAGCGTGCGAAGGGTCTTAATCCGGCAAGTATCCTGGCCATGGTCCGCGGTAAGGAAGCGGTGTGAAGTCGCAGCTCGTTTTCTAACCGTAGAGATGGAAAGTCGGGAAGCTGTCAGCACCGGATCGGAAACCACGGCTCACGTTTCGCTGGCCGGGGAGTTGCGGGCCTTGGGCCGCCACTTCGAGGGCCGGTCGGCGGCCTTGGGCGAGGTGTTTGACACGTTGGGTGCGAGGGCTTCCGCATTGTTGGTCCTGTTGTGTGCGCTGCCATTCTCCACGCCGGTGACCATCCCGGGCTTATCCACGCCTTTCGGACTCGTCATCCTGCTGCTGACTCTGCGGCATTTCATGGGCCTTCCGCCGTGGTTGCCGGAGCGCCTGAAACGGGTGCATCTGCCGTGCGACTTCTTCGCCAAGTTGATCGCCGCGAGCAGCCGGTTGATCGGTTGGCTGGAGCGGCGCTTGCGCACCCGTTGGTTTTTTTTGACTGATGCTAACTGGAAACTGCGCTTGCATGCTGGGGTGGTGATCATGGCCGCCTTGTTGCTGATGCTCCCGCTGCCTCCGCTACCGCCGTTTACCAACACCCTGCCCGCGCTCGTCGCCGTGGTGCTCACCTTCAGTGTGATGAAGCGCGATGGTCTCGGGATGATTGCCGGTCATGGGTTGTTTCTCTTCACCGTGGGATATTTCATCTTCTGGGGAGAGGTCGTCATCCAAGTGTTCCAGGAGACATACGCGCGGCTGTGGGGCTGACGGACACGCCCTGCGACAGCCTTGGAGCGCTTTTCACCGGCAATTACTCAACGGCGGCGCAGCAGCAGGACCGGAACGCAGAAAAGCATCAGCAGGCTGCTGGAGAGCTCGGGAAGAGCTAGAAGCGATTCGCGAGGCTGCGGGTGTTTGATGAATTCGGCCTACCCGGCGGGCTGGACGAACGCGGCCGGTTTGCCGCCCGTCAAGGCGGTTTCTGAATCCAGCAAGCCGAAAAGCTGCATCGTCTTGGCCACGAGTCCGGTCCAGCCGGTTTGATGGCTGGCTCCCAGACCCGGCACCGTTGTCGCCGTGGAAGTATTCGTAGAACAGAATGTAATCGCGCCAGTGGGGATCGCTCTGGAACTTCTCGGTTCCGCCATAGACGGGTCTCCGTCCGTGTTCGTCGCGCAAAAAGATCCGGCCCAGCCGATCGGCGATTTCCCTGGCGACGTCGAACAGGTTCATCAGGTTGCCAGACCCGGTGGGGCACTCGATTTTGAAATTGTCGCCGTAGTAGAGATGGAAGTTGAGGAGGGCGCGGAGGATGAGGACGTTCACCGGCATCCAGACCGGTCCGCGCCAGTTGGAGTTGCCGCCGAACATCCCGGTGTTCGACTCCGCTGGCAGATAGTCCACCCGATGCTCCCGGCCATCCACGTAGAAGCAATACGGATGCTGCTCGTGGAACTTGGAAAGCGCGCGGATGCCGTAGGCGCTCAGGAATTCGTTCTCATCGAGCATCTTCGTTAGGATTCGGCGCAGCCGTTCCGGATTGACCAGGGCGAGGATCCCGCGCTCGGCGACGCCGAGATGTCCCGGCCCGGTGGGGTGGATGGATTCCTTGAGTTCGGGGATCCGTCCCAGGCGCGTCATGATCAGATCCATCGTCCCCGGGATGCTCTCCCGCTGCGACTTCTCGATCATCGTCGTGGCGCACAGGGGCAGGAGTCCGACCATGGAGCGCACCTTGAGCCGGGTGGCGCTCCCATCGGGGAGCCGCAGCAGGTCGTAGTAGAAACCGTCCTCTTCGTCCCACATGCCGTCCTGCCCGGACCGGTTGATCCCTGCGGCGATAAAGTAGAAATGCTCCGCGAACTTGGTGACCATGTCCTCGTAGATGGGATCCTGGCTGGCGAGTTCGATCGCGAGCTCCAGCATGTTCTGGCTGAAGAGCACCATCCACGCCGTGCCGTCCGCCTGCTCGAGATGGCCGCCCGTGGGCAGCGGAGCGCTGCGGTCGAAGACGCCGATGTTGTCGAGGCCGAGAAAGCCACCTTCAAAGACATTCTTGCCAAAGCGGTCCTTGCGATTGACCCACCAGGTGAAGTTGAGCACGAGCTTGTTGAACGTTTCCCGGAGGAAATCAAGGTCCGACTCCCCGCGCAGAGCCAGCTCCGTGCGGTGTAGAAAGAGCGTCGCAAAAGCGTGCACCGGAGGATTCACGTCGCTGAAATTCCATTCATAGGCCGGCATTTGGCCGTTTGGATGCATATAGGAGCCTTTGAGCATCAGCTTCATCTGATCCTTGGCGAAGTCTGGGTCCACGATCGAAAGCGGGAGGGTGTGGAAGGCCAGATCCCACGCCGCATACCAGGGATACTCCCACTTGTCGGGCATCGAGATGACGTCCTGGTTGAGCATGTGGAACCACTCCGAGTTGCGGGCGTTGTGATATCCGGAATGGAGCGGGTTCGAGTTGTGTTCATCGAGCCAGTTGTCTCCGTCGAAGAAAAAAAACTGTTTGCTCCAGAGCATGCCGGCGAGGGCTTGGCGCATGACGTTGGCCGCGTCCCCGCTGGCTGATGGGGGAGTGACGGATTGGTAAAAGCCGTCGGCTTCACGCAACCGGTCCGCGAAGATTTCCTCGAAGCCCTGCCCAAACGTGCTGATCTTCCCACCCGGTGAGGACTTGGCCAGCCGCAGTCGAATGGTCGTGGTCTGACCGGCGCCGACATCGATCGTGTAGTGCGCCGCGACTTTGGTGCCTTGCTTCGCGGGGTTTATGGCACGCTGATCGCCGTGGACGATGCAGTTGTTGATGCCATCCTTCACGTAGGGACTGTCGTTTTTGAGTCCGGGGAAAAGCCGTTCGTTGTTCGTTTCGTTCTCGGTGAAAAGCAGCGGCACGGCACCCTCGCAGGAGAGGACGAAGTCACCCAACAGCGGCTGGGTGGCCATGACCGCGCTGGTGCCCGAGGCCGCCTCGATCTGCCTGAGGTTTGGCTTTCCGGGGGATCGGTTGGATTCGGCGATCCACGACGCCCAGTCATTGCGGAACCAGAGCGTGGGCAGCAGGTGCAACCCCGCAGCATCCGGTCCGCGGTTGGCGACGGTGATTTTCACCAGGATATCTTCCGGACCGGCTTTGGCATACTCCACGAAGACATCGAAGTAGCGGTCGTCCTTGAAAACTCCGGTGTCGAGGAGTTCATACTCCATCTCCTCGCGGGTGCGACGGCCGTTGACGGATAACAAATCGCCGTAGGGGAATGCCGCCTGCGGATACTTGTAGAGATACTTCATGTAAGAGTGGGTCGGCGTGGAATCGAGGTAGAAGTAGTATTCCTTCACGTCCTCCCCGTGGTTCCCCTCGCTGTTAGTCAGGCCGAACAACCGCTCCTTGAGAATGGCATCCCTGCCGTTCCACAGGGCCAGAGCGAAGCATAGTCGCTGCTTGTCATCTGAAATGCCGGCGATGCCGTCCTCACCCCAGCGGTAGGCGCGGGAACGGGCATGATCGTGGGTGAAGAAGTTCCACGCGTCACCGTTCTCGCTGTAGTCCTCGCGGACCGTACCCCACTGCCGCTCGCTGAGATAGGGCCCCCATTTCTTCCATGGAATGCCCGCTTCGCGCGCTTCGTTCAAACGGTTTTTCTCGGCGGCATCGGGGGAGTTTTCCTGTTTCATGAATGATCCTTTCCTGACCGGCCGCCATATCAGGCGGCTGGTTCAACCTTTTCCAAAAAACGGTGCCAGCGCCTGCCCGACTGCGGCGTCAATCCGGGCGGACCGGGTGGCGTCCGACGCACCGGTGACCACGTCGCCCGCGGCGAAGTTCCGATAGACGAGCTTGTTGGTGCTGGAGTCGATGACATCGACCACGATGCCGGCGCGCTTGAAGTAATCGGGGTTCTGGTTGTCGATGACGCCGCGGGTGTGAGCTTGATCGGCGATTTCCTCCGTGGAGCGGCCGTAGCCGAAGTAGTCCTCGTAGCGGGCGGTCATGCCCGGCTCCTGGTAGATGACGAGATAGGCGACGGTGAGTTGGGCAGGATTCCTGCCATAGCTGAGGCCGTGTGAGGTGAACTGTTTGGCGATCGACTTCTGGATCATCCCGTGCACCTGGGTTTGAGTGGCGGTGTCCGCCTTCAGGTTGGGGTTGCGCTGGACGAGGCGGGCGGAGGTGTAGCCCTTGCTGGTGCCTTTTGGCATTTCCACGTTGGTGGAACAGGAAACGATGGCCATTGAGGCGATGGCGAGCAGGGGGTGGAGCGTGGATTTCAATAGGGCTGTCATTTTGTCAGGTGTTGGTTCGTGGTTGTTCTAATGTTTTCTGGAGAATGGTGGCGATGGTCTGGTCCGGCACGATGGGGCCGTAGTGTTGCTCGAAGCCATTGCGGCGCAGGATCTCGCGGACGGTGCTGTGGGCCTCGGCGAGGTGGAGTTCGATGCCGCGCTTCCTGAGCGTTTCGTAAAGCTCGGTGAGGAACTCCACGCCCGCCATGTCGAGCAACGGCACCGTGCCCATGAGGAAAATCGCGCGGGTCACCGGGTCCTCGCGTTTTTCCAACAACTCGACGAATCGGTCGCTGACGTGTTCCGAGTTGAAGTAGAAGATGCCTCCGTCGCAGCGGAAAATGAAGACACCGGGGACCTGCTGGTTTTCGGGGTGGCGGATGCGGTCGGCGAAGTAGTCGGTGCCGTCAACGCGACCCAGTTCGGTGGTGTGCGGTGCCATCGCGCGGCGGAGCAGCAGCAGGATCGAAAGGATGGCCCCGATGAGCACGCCCATCAACAACCCGGAGCCGAGCACGCCTAGCAGAGCGGTGGCAGCCACCGCGAAATCCCCGCGGCTGATCTTCCACATGTGTTTGAGCGCGGCGATGTTGAAAAGCCCGGTCACCGCGACCAGCACGATGGCGGCGAGCACCGGCTGGGGTAGGAATTGCAGCACGCTTGATAGAAACAGGATGACGATCAGGATGAGGAGCGAGGCGACGAATCCGGACAGCGGGGTGCGCGCGCCGCTGGATTCGTTGACGAGCGACTGCGACATGCCGCCGCTGGTGGGAAATCCCTGGCCGAGTCCGGCGGCGAGGTTCGCTCCGGCGAGGGCGAGGAAATCCTGGTTACTGTCGAGCCGGTAGCCGTGTTTGCGGGCGAAGGTCCGTCCGATCGCGGCGGTCTCCACCGCGCCTAGCAGGAAGCAGGCCATGGCGAGCGGCAGCAGGGCGTTCAGGTCGCTGCGCTCCAGCCCGTGGATGCCGAATGCCGGCAGCCCCTGCGGCACCTCGCCGAGCATTTTCACGCCGCGCCCGGCGAGGTCGAAGTTCGCGCCGATGATCAGTCCGGTGATGACCACGACGAGGGCGACCGGGATGCGCGGCAGGAATTTTTTTCCCAGAAGCAGGACGACCAGCGCGGCTCCGCCCATCGCGAGCGAGGCTGGATTTGTCTCCGGCGCGTGCTTGATGAACGCGGCGGATTTCTCCCAGAAATCGCCGTGGCCGCCTTTGATTCCACAGAGTTTCGGCAGCTGGGAGCTGGCCAGATAGAGGGCGACGCCGCATTTGAATCCGACGAGCACGGATTCGGAAATGAAGTTCACGACGGCACCGGCGCGGAAGAATCGGGCGATCAAAGCGAGGGCGGCGACCATCACGGCGGTCGCGGAGGCCATCGCCGCGTAGTGGGCAGGATCCCCCCCGGCGATGGGACCGAGCGTGGAGCCGACGAGTAGGGAGATCGCCGAGGTGACGGTGACCGCCGTGTGCCGCGAGCTGCTGAACAGCCAGAAGACGAGCCCGGAAAACAAACAGGCGTAAAGCCCGGCTGCCGGTGGCAGGCCCGCGAGGGATGCGTCACCGATGCCGGCGGGCATCAGATAGGCCGCCAGGGTGATGCCGGCGACGACGTCTCCCCGCAGCCAACTGGGCTGATAGCCGCGCAGCCAGCCGGCGGCGGGAAGGAATTCCGCCAGACGGGATGAGGGGTGGCGGTTCATGAACTACTGACTTGGACCGGTCACGGTTCGTCTTTTTTCTCCAGCTTCGCCCGGGCGGCGGCAAGGGTGGCGAGTTTTTCCTTCGAGACTTTCGGATACTCCAGCCCCAGGTTCTGGATGGCCACGGTGACGATGTCCGCGACGAGGGCGCGGGCGACGTATTTGCGGTCGGCCGGGATGATGTTCCACGGAGCGCGTTTGGTGCTGGTGGCGGAAATCGCCTGGCCGAAGGCTTTTTGATAGGCCTTCCAGTGTTCGCGTTCCGCGAGGTCGGCCTCGGAGAATTTCCAGTGTTTCTCGGTGTTGGTCAGGCGTTCGAGGAAACGCCGCCGTTGTTCGTCCTTGGAGAGGTGGAGGAAGAACTTGAGGATGAGGGTGCCGTTGCGGGAGAGGTGTTTTTCGAAGTTGTTGATGTCCTCGTAGCGCTTCTCCCAGAATTTTTTATCGGGATCGGCGGGTGCGCCGGGCCCCAGCCATTCCGGGTGGACTTTGACGACGAGCACGTCCTCGTAATAGGAGCGGTTGAAGATGCCGATGCGGCCGCGCTCGGGCAGGGACTTCATGTAGCGCCAGAGGAAATTGTGGTCGAGTTCCTCGGCGGAGGGTTTCTTGAAACTGTAAACCTGACAGCCCTGGGGGTTCACCCCGGACATGACGTGGCGGATGGTGCCGTCCTTGCCGGCGGCGTCCATCGCCTGGAAGATGAGCAGCACCGAGTGGGTGTCGCTGGCGTATAACAGTTCCTGGGCTTCGCTGAGTTGCTTGCGGGTTTCCTCGAGAATTTCCGCGGCACGCTCCTTGATGACGTCCTTGCCGAGTTCCTTCGCCTCGTCCGTTTCGGTCCAGTCGGTGAGGTAGTTCTTGAGGTTAACCTCGGTGCCGGGCTTGACGTGGAATTGTTCTAGGAGTTTGGGATTGATCATGAGTTTGGCGGGTTGGATTCGAGCAAGGAAAACTCCGATTCGGGAGGGTGTCTAGCGGCCTCTTGCGATTTCACCGCCTACCAGACCACCGACGGCTGCCCCGACGGCGGCTCCGCCCCAGGAATCCGTGATGAGTCCGGTGGCAACTCCGCCGACGACCGCGCCGGTGGCTTGGCCGCGGCGGACATTCGGATCCGGTGAGCAGGCGGTGATTGCCAGCATGGAAACTGTGAGAGCGAGAAGGGATGAGCGTTTCATGGCTGTGTGACTGCTTGGGTGACTTTTTCGGCAGGGCTTGGTCCGGATTGCTGCTGGACCTTGGAATGGAAGTCGGAGACCTCGTCGGAGCTGAGACCGCCGCTTTTGTCGGTGTCGATCGCTGTGAAGAGTTTTTTCAAACTGCCTTCCTGATCGAACGCGGCGTCCGCCTCGGTGCGGCTGATGGAGTTGTCACGGTTCTTGTCCGTCTTGCTGAATTTGGCTTCGCTGACCTTGGGATTGAACTCTCTCCACTCCACTTTGGTGACCTTGCCGTCGTTGTTGGTGTCGATGCGGGTGAAGACTTCCTTTTTCATGTGAATTTCGAATTCGACGGGAGACGCGGAGCCGTCCCGGTTGGTGTCGAGTTTCGCAAGTGAGCTGTTGGAGGCGCATCCGGCGAGGAGCGCCGCGAGTCCGCAGGCGGTGAGGCCGGGGATGGATCGGTGGTTAGGGATCATGGTTTCAGGGGGTGGAAGTGACCGGTTGGGGATCCGATGAAGGGGGGGCTCATCATTGGAGCGGATCGACCGCCGGGGTGGGATGGGAAGCTGGACGGGTTTCTCCCATCACTCCGGAACGCTATCACCCGGCGCGTCGTCCGGCTATCGGACCATGGTCCTACTTTGCGGTCCGGTTTGAAATAGAGGGCAGGGACATGGTGAAGTCGGCACCACCGGTCGTGGCATTTCCGGCCACGATGCGGCCGTCGTGGGATTCCGCGATGCGCCGGCAGATGGCGAGACCCATGCCGAGGCCGTCGGGGCGGGTAGTGTGAAACGGCTCGAAGATCCGGTCGAGGTGCCCGGGAGGGATGCCGCAGCCGTGGTCGCTGACACGCAGATGCACCATGCGGCCGCCGTGGCGGGTCTGGATGATGACGCGGCGCTGCGGCGGTGGAGTTTCGCGCATGGCGCGGGTGGCATTGCCGATGAGGTTGATGAGGAGCTGCTGGATTTCCACGGGTGCCGCTCTGACCGGGGGCAGCGAGGGGGCGAGATCGAGCTGCAAGTCCACCGCGTCGGCCGCCATGTCGGTGTGGAGAAACCGGGCTGTTTCCTGGATGATCGCGTTCAGGCAGGTGGTTTCCCGCCGGGCGGGGCTGCCGGCGAGCATGTCGCGCAGGTTGTGGACGATCTCGGCGGCGCGTTTGTCGTCGCGGATGATGTCGTCGAGAATCGTTCGGAATTCCGCCGGGGTGGCAGTTCCCTGGTCGAGAAACCGGCGGGCGGCCTGGGCGTTGCCGAGGATGGTGGTGAGCGGTTGGTTGATTTCGTGGGCGAGGGCGGCGGCGATTTCTCCCAGCTCGGCGGCGCGGGTGGAGCGCTGGATTTCCTCGCGCAGTTGATCCGCCCGCTCTTCGGAGCGCCGTCGGCTGATGACGTGGCCGAAGATTTGTGCGACGAGTTGCAGGCCGGAAAGCTCATCTTCGGTCCACTGGCGTTCCGCGCGGGTCATGGCGAAGGCGAGTGCGCCGAAGACTCCGCCATCCGCGACGAGGGGAAAGGTGGCGTTGGACCGGGTGCCGTGGAGCCGCAGGGTCTCGACATCCAGGGCGGCTTCCGGCGGCAATTCGTCGAGGCTGGAAAAATGAAAGGTTTCGCCGCGCCTGACCATTCCTTCCGCCCACGGGAGATTGCGGTTCGTGATGAAATTCCGGCGCAGCGGAACCTCGCCGACGGGCTGCCAGAAATGGGTGAGCACCAATTCCGCGCCGTCGCCGGTGATCTGCCAGAGCGTGGAGCGGTCCAGGCCGAGGGTCTCACAGACGAGTCGCTGGGTTTCCTCGATGGTGTCATCCATCCGCCCGGCGGGCCGGGTGACGAAGCGCGAGGAAATCTCCGCGAGCAGTCGCTGCAGGCGGAGTGCCGAGGCCAGGTCGTGTTCCACCCGGCCGTCGATGGCTGTCCTGGGATTGGGAGTGATCCTGAAGCGGCTCATGGCTGTGTTAGGAGTGCGTGGGTGAGGGGCTGTCGAGGGCTCGTTGGGCAAGTCTCACGAGCTCGGGTACCGAGATGCAGCGGGTTTTCCGCATCATGCGGCCACGGTGGATTTTCACGGTTTTTTCCGCGATTCCCAGCTGGGCTGCGATTTGTTTGTTGAGCATTCCCGCGATGACGCAGTCCATCACCTGGGACTCGCGCCGGGTGAGGGATTTCACCATCGCGCGGGCTGCATTGCGGGCGGCATGGCTGGCTCGGAATTCGCGCGCCCGGTCGAGCGCGCGGGAGATGGCGGAAAGGAGGATTTCCTCGTCCACCGGCTTGGTCAGGAAATCCACGGCACCCGCCTTCATCGCCTTCGCGCACATCGGCACGTCCCCGTGACCGGTGAGGAAAATGATCTGCTCGCAGTGGCCGGCGAGCGCTTTCTGGAGGTCGAATCCATCGAGGCCGGGCATCCGCACGTCGAGAACCAGGCAGACCGGGCCCGGGTGGGTCTTGCGCTCAAGATAAGCCCCGGCCGTGGCGAAGGTTTCCACGGGCAGTCTGGCGGATCGCAACAAGCGCTCGAAACAACGCCGCACCGACTCGTCGTCATCGACCACGCACACGAGGGCGTCCGCATCCTGCGGTGCCGGGGGCATGGTGATAATGGGGGATTCAGAGATCATCACGGTTTGGGATCCTGAAGAAATAATCCTGATTTAACCCGGGTTGGTCAAGCGTGTGGGTGGGTCGATGTAAGACCTTGGTCCGATGGCGACGACCGATGGTTTATGCAAGCATCCGGTTGGATCGTCCATTTTAACCCTCACTCCGACCGTCATGAAAACCGCGTATGTCATCGCATTGATCGCCCTATCAACCGCCGGCTTCTGCGCGGCGCAGGATGCCGAAAAGGAGTCTGCCCACTCATCTCCGGAAATGACCGCCGTGGCTGCCAATGATCGCGCCTACGAGGCGGCCTACGCCAAAGGCGACATCAAGGCACTGGCGGATTTCTACACGGAGGATGTGAGTTATACCTCGGAAGACGGCCGGGTGGTCGAAGGGAAGGAAGCCCTGGAGGCGTCCCTGAGCGCCGCCGCTATGGCTAACAAGGGGGCGAAGCTGAAGATCCATCTCGACTCGGTGAAAGTGCTCGCGCCCGAGGTGGTGGTCGAAAATGGCTCCACCACTGTCGTCTCGCAGGATGGCGAGGAGGCTTCTTCGTTGTTCACCGCCGTGCATGTGAAAAAAGACGGCAAGTGGAAAATCAGCCAGTTGGTGGAAACGCCCGCTCCGGTCGTCACCGCGGGTGAACATTTGTCCGAGCTTCAATGGCTCATCGGCGATTGGAGTGAAGCGGACAAGGATGCCGGGTTGACCGTGAAAAGCAGTTATCAGGCGGCGCGTGGCGGCAATTTCATCTCCCGCAACGTGACGGTGAAACGCGGTGACGAGCCGGTGCTGGAAGGCTGGCAGATCATCGGCTGGAACCCGGTGGACAAAAGCATCCGCTCGTGGACGTTCGACGACGAGGGTGGGTTCACCGATGGGCGCTGGACCCGGGACGGGCAACGCTGGCTGGTGCGGGAAATCGGCTACACGTCGGACGGCAGCCGCACCACGGCGGACAACACGCTCACCAAGGCCGGCCCGGACCGATTGTTCTGGGAATCCTCCAACCGCACGCTCGACGGCGAGCCGCAGCCGGGCATCGGTCGCATTGAAATCAACCGCGTGAAAGGGGAATAACACCATGAAAACTCGATTCAATTTCCATCTGTCCGTGATGGCGGTGCTCGCCGTTTTTCTCCAAGGCATTCCGATTGCCGAAGCCCGCGGCGGTGCGCGGGGAGGAGGGGGTGGGGGGCGCGTGGCGGCGGTGCCCGTTCATCCGGCGGTGGCAGCATGTCCCGTCCATCCGGCGGATCGTCCGCTTCGCGTTCGCGTCCGACGGGTGGATCCAGTTACTCGCGTCCGACCAGCGGCGGTTCCGTCTCACGACCGTCCACCGGTTCACGGCCCACCCAAAAGCCGTCTAACGGCGGTCGCCTCCCGCCGTCGTCCGCCGCCACCCGTCCTTCGGCGGGAAGCCGTCCGTCGGTCGGAAGCGGAGTTTCACAGCTTCCCTCGACCAGCAGGCCCTCACAGCTGCCGTCCCGTCCGGTGGGCGGATTGCCGGATCGACCCGGTGGTGGTGCCGTCACTCGTCCGGGAGGTGGAGTGGCGGATCGTCCCGGCGGAGGCGCAGTCACGCGTCCGGGTGGTGGCACCGCCACGCGTCCCGGCGGAGGATCGGTCACGCGACCCGGCTCCAGCGATGTCGGGAATTTCCTGGGCATTGCCGGCGGAGCCGCTGCCGGTGGAGCGCTCGCCAACCGTCCCAGCCAACTTCCGGCAGGCGGGCGCGGTGACCGGTTAGGCGCGGGCACTGGAACCGACCGCCGGAGTGACCGGGTGGCCGAGCGACCGCAGCAGCGGGACAACTGGAGCGAGCGCTCGCAAAACCGCGACGGACCGTGGAACCAGCGCGTGAACAATCGCAGTGAGTCCTGGAACAAGTGGCAGGACAACACCCGGCAGCGGCGCGATAATTTCCAACAGAATCGTGACGGCCGCTGGAACAATCTGGAAAACGCCCGGAGCGACCGTCAGAACTGGCGCGATCAGAACCGCGAGGACTGGCAGCAGCACCGTGGTGAAATGTGGGACTACCGCTACGACCGCGCGGATGAAATCTGGGGCAACGCCCGTGATTTTTATGACGATTGTTTCGACGACCGCTGGTGGGGCCACGTCGGCTGGGGTTACGGCTCCGCCCGTCTCTATCCGGTCAATCCCTGGTGGTGGTGGAGACCCGTCACCTGGGCGGCCGCCACTTCCTTCGTCTATGCCACCGCGCCACCGCCGGTCTATGTGGATTATGGAAACACCGTGGTTTACGAAGGCGACACCGTTTACGTGGATAACAAGCCGATCCCCGCGGCGAAATACAACGAGCCGATCGTGCAGCTCGCCGAAGACGTCGCAGAGCCGCCGCCACCCACGCCGGCGGAAGAGGGCAAGCCCGAGGAGTGGATGCCGTTAGGTGTGTTCGCGCTGGCCCAGGAGGAAAAGGGCGAACCCGTCATGTTCTTCCAGATCTCGGTGAACCGGGAAGGGATCATCAGCGGGGGCTATCAAAACTCGCTGACTGGAGACCAGAAGATGATCGCCGGAAAAGTGGACAAGGAGACGCAGAACGTCGCGTGGCGCATCGGCGACAACAAGAGAACGGTGTTCGCCACCACACTCGCCAATCTCACGCAGGACGTGAGCACGGTGGCGATCCACTTCGACAGGAACCGCGTCCAGTCGTGGTTGCTCGTCCGCATGCCCGAGCCCGCACCTGCCGATCAGGCGCCGAAGGCTCCTGAAATGAACCGCAAACCGCCACCTGTGACACCGATCCCGGTGAAAACCGCGCCTTGATCGATTCCGTGATTCTGACATTGTCGCCCCCGTGCTTCTCGCCACGTTCATCTGCCTGATGTTCGCTCTCAGCCTGGTTTCAGGCAGGTTGGAGAAGACCGTGATCACGGCTCCGATCATTTTCACGGTGGCGGGGGTGATTGCCTATCCGGCGGTGGATTCGTTGAGCGCGCATCTGGATCCCGGTCGATTCCTGAAGCTCGCGGAAATCGGACTGGTTCTGCTGTTATTCACCGATGCGAGCCGCACGGACTTGAGGGTCCTCCGCAGCATCCGCGAGCTTCCGGCGCGGTTGTTGAGTGTCGGGATGCTGCTGACGATTCTGTTGGGAGCGGTCGCGGCGAAGCTGGTTTTCCCGCAGCTCTCGCTGTGGGAGGCGGGCATTCTATCTGCCATCCTCGCGCCTACGGACGCCGGGCTGGGCCAGATCATCGTGAACAGCCCGCTGGTGCCGCTGCGGGTGCGCGAGGCGCTCAACGTCGAGGCCGGGCTCAACGATGGATTGTCGGTGCCGTTCCTGCTGTTTTTCATCGCGATGGCGGTGGCCGGGACGGGGGAGGCGAGTTTCCTGCGTTTCTTGGGCGAGCAACTCGGATGGGGGATTCTGGCAGGGGCTGGCATCGGGTTGGCCGGCGGGTGGTTGATCCACATTTCAGTTCGGTCGGGCTGGATGGCGGAGTCTTTCCAACAAATCGCCGTGGTGGCGCTGCCGGTGTTCTGCCTGATGCTTTCCAAGCCGATCGGTGCGAGCATGTTTATCGCCGCCTTCACCGCCGGCTTGTTCGTGCAGGTCCGCTTCAAGCAGGCCGGCAGGCACAGCGTGGAGTTTACCGAGGAATGGGGCCAGATCCTCAATCTATCGGTTTTCTTCCTGTTCGGGATGATAGTCGGGCGGGATCAGGGATTGTTCGGATGGAATCATTTCCTTTACGCGGTGCTGAGCCTGACGGTGGTGCGGATGCTGCCGGTGGCGGTCTCGCTTGCCGGGTGTGGTCTGGACAAGCGCACGGTCGCCTTCATGGGCTGGTTCGGCCCGCGCGGGCTGGCGTCCATCGTGCTCGGGCTGGTCTATCTGGAGGAGGGTGGGCAGCTGCCGGGCGAGCACGAAACGCGCCTTGCGGTGATGGCTACGGTGCTGTTGAGCATCTTCGCCCACGGCGTGACGGCCGTCCCGGGCATCCGCCTTCTTGCCCGGCGGACTGCGGCGATGTAGATTTTTTCCCTCAACCCCCAACCCCCAAATACCATGAGCTACGATGACGATGACTGGCCCGATCAAACGATGGAAAACCGCCGCGTTTCCATCCTCAAAACCATCCGCCCCGCGACGCCGGAGGAACTGAAACAACTCGGGGAGGCGCGTTTCTCCGTGGCGACGGATCCCTGGTGCATCCGCTACAACGAGTTCCTCCAGAAAAACGCATCCGCGAAATTCTATCGGGCGGAAACTCCAGAGGGCGCGGAGATCGTCTATTGCCGGGACACCGGGCAGGGCGTCTGGTTCCTGCCGGGCAAAGGCATGGGAATCATCCAGCCCCGGGGCCTGCAAATCCTGGCGGAAATCGTGAACTCGCTGTGATTCCTCCCTGCTTGCGATCCGCAAAACTTGCCGGTAATCTCTCCACATGGCCATCGAGACATTTGCCGGTATTTCCCCGACCGTTCATGAAAGCACGTTCATCGCCGCCAGCGCGGATGTGATCGGGCGGGTGACGTTGCACGAACAGACCAGCATTTGGTATCACGCGACACTGCGCGGCGACATCAACGAGATCGTCATCGGTCCGCGCTCGAACGTTCAGGACAACGCGGTGATCCACCTGGCGGATGATTACGGCTGTTATGTCGGCGAGTTGGTGACGGTGGGACACTCAGCGATCCTGCACGCCTGCACGGTGAAGGACGAGGTGCTGATCGGCATGGGTGCGATCGTGCTCGATGGCGCGGTGATCGGCGAGCGCTCGATTGTCGGCGCGGGAGCCTTGGTGACGGGCGGGACGATTATCCCGCCGGGTTCGCTGGTTCTGGGCTCGCCGGCGAAGGTGGTGAGGACGCTGTCGCTCGACGAGCAGGCGAAGATCAAGAGTTGGGCGGAAAAGTATGTGCTAGGCTCGCGGATGTATCTGGAGCGGGAATAAGAAGTGTCCGCGCTCCTTATGGAAGATCACTTCTGTTTCTTTAAATATTCCGTCACTTGGTCCCGGGCGTCCGCGGGCAGGGTTTTCAGCCACTGGGTGACGGCCTTGGGGTCGTATTGATTCCAGTTGGCGGCCACATTCTTGCGTGCCCAGAGTTTGGCGTCGCCTTCCGGCAGGGTATTGATCCAGGAGGTGGCGGCTGCGGGGTCGTTGACGGAGAGCTGCACGGCGAAGTGAGAGCTGGCCATGACCGGGTCGTCGCGCCGGTTGGGATCGATGTAGGCAGGAGGGTGGGTCACCAGCGCGCGGATCGCGTCTCCGGCAAATCCGGGGTCGATTTGCACATACATTCCGCCAGCTGCCACGAGGCTGCCGATGTTCTGCTGCTGCTCGACTGGCAACCCGTTGAATCCATCTCTCAACTCGGCGACCTTCGCCT
This sequence comes from uncultured Verrucomicrobiae bacterium, assembly GCA_963841745.1. Lineage (GTDB taxonomy): Bacteria > Verrucomicrobiota > Verrucomicrobiia > Verrucomicrobiales > Akkermansiaceae > Luteolibacter. Next base: position 294,553 of record CAWJDV010000004.1, read on the forward strand.
TGTCCCAGCCACGCAGTTGGTTGAGGATTTCGTAAGGTCGGGCTTTGGTCCCGTCGATGGCACCGAGTTTATCCAGCCATTCGACCGGCTGTTCTTTGGTTCCTTCGCTTTTGGCGATTTTTGAAATCTGAAGTTGATCCAGGAAAAACTGTCTGTCTTCCCCGGTGGGCATCGACTGCAGGAGTTCGGCGATTTTCGCTTCGTCGCCTTTCGCGCCGCGGATGACGCTACTGATGATGTCCTGCCTGGTGCTGGAATCCATGCCTGATTCCGTCATCTTCTGTAGGGCGAATTCCGGGTCACTGGAGGCCAGTCCTGCCAGCGTCCTTTCTCTGATCATCTTCGCTTGCGAGGCGGAGAATCCGGCACCTTCCAAATCCGCGTTGAACCAATCCTTGCCGTTTTGATCATTGATGAATTGGTAGGCGCTTTCAACGATGCGCGCCTTCCAGCTCTCTGGGAAATCGGCGATTTGGGCGAGTGCCTGGGTGGCTAGCTCGCCGTTGTCAGACACATTGCTGTCGAAGATGCGCCAGCCGTCGGGGTGGTCCCACAGCGCACGGATTTCTGCCGAGAACGAAGCTGCTAGGCGCTGGCCGCTGAGCGCGGTCTCAGCTTCCCCCCGCAGGTCTGGGGCGAGTGACTCGAGCGTGGCCTGCAGGGCTGCGGGTGAGGATTTGGCGAGCTCGACCAGCATGCTTTTGGCCATCTCTATGGTCCCAGAGGGAAGTCCCGCCTCGGAAAGCTCTTGCAAGCGCTGGAGCGCGAGGGTGGGGTGTTTTTTCGCCACCTCGTCAAGAATCTGGAACTCGGACTTGGGGTTGGGATTGGCGTGGAAGTGGTCGATGAGCCGTTGGGGGTCGTCTTTTGCCAGAGCGATGAGGGCGCGGGCGGCTTGTCCGTGGTTGTTCTGGATCGCCCACGGGATGAGGCTGGCGGGGTCTTCCTTGATCCAGCGTTCAAAGAGAATCATTCGGAAAACGTCGAGTTCCGGGCCTTTACGAAAATTAAAGCGATCCCCCTCGACCCATGCTGCAAACTCGGAGGGAGGCAAAGAAGTCGCTAGGGCAACCACCGCGCGCAACCTTTCGGAAGGAGAACCGGCATCGCGGATGGCGCGCATCTGCACGGCTGCGAGGCTATCAGCTCGCTGCGGGCGCGGCGGGCGTTTGTAATTCTGTGCAGCCTCCCCGGCGGATGCGGTTTCTTCGCTGGCCGGACGAGAGGCAGGGGTGGCCAAGTGCCAGCCAAGCGCGGCCATGCCGAGAAATCCCAGCACACCCGGGGCGATGGCGGAGAGGCGAGTGGAAGTCATTCTTGTCGGTTGATGATGTTCCTGAGCTTGCCTTTTTCGGACTCCGGCAGATCGGCGGTGTCCAGCCAACCGGATGCTTCCGCGCGATTGCTGCGTGCCCACCGCCAGGCGAGATTGTAGAGGTTACCCTTATCCCCGCTGATGGCCCATTCCGCGGCTTCTTGGAAATGGCCTTGGGAGGTGAGTTGGTTGGCAACTTGACCTGCGGCGGCACTTCGAATTTGGGAAGCTGGTTGGCGATTCACCCATTCGGTGAAGGAGACGAGATCTCGTTCGGCCCATTTTCCGGCAAGTTCCTGAAAGGGTTTGGAAGCGGTTTCCTGGCCGACGGTAGTCATTTCAAGGGTTCTCCCGGGGTCTTTGATCAGGAGTGATTCCATGAAGGTTTGCGCTGTGTAGTCGGACGCACCCCAAGAGGAGCTGTCATTGCCAATTTCGATCCGTCTTTCCGGGGCGAGTTGAAAGGGGCTGGCAGCGAGGATGTCCGCTCCGATCTGGAACGCCTTTTCCGGATCCGATGCCAGCAGCGAGTTTCCGATGATTGCCAGCCGCTTGGCGGCGATCAAGGGGGCGTCGGTGGATTTCGCCCGGGCAAGGGCGGCTGCGGGGTCGGTGGCGAGCAGGTTTTCTAAAATGGCATCCTCGACTTTCTGCTGTAATGCTCCGGACGGAATTGTCGCCGCCAGCCGCTCGAGATCCTCCGGGTGCGCGTCCTTCATGGTGGTCAGCAGGACGTCCATTGTGCCGCCTTCACGGGCGTCGAGCTTGTCGTTCTTTTCCAGCCATTCGTAAGCCGCCCAGGGGTCCTTGCGGGCGAGCGTCTTGAAGGCAGCAGGGTTGAAGCCCATGCCCTGAGCCATGAGAAAATCCAATCTGGCAACGTGGTCGCTGTCTTCTTTCCAAGTCATCAATCCATTCAAAGCATTGCGGCGGGCCTCCTCTGGAATCTGGTCGAAATGTTCGCGCAGCCACTCTGGCTGCATTTGTCCGATCCCACCCGCGACGCTCTTCATTTGCTCCGGACCGGCGGCTGCCAACGCGGCTGGTGGATCGACGGCGCCCCATGCACTCCATGGAGCTGAAGCCCATTGCGTTCCAGCAGCGGCAGAGATTGCCGCTTGGGGATCCAGGCGGGTCCAGTTGTAGAAGATGAGGCGGCGGAGATCGCCGTTGGAATCGCCATTGAGGGAGTTGTTTCGATGGGACTCCCAGTAAGCGGCGATTTCCGGCCCGCTGGCATCGACCAACCACAGCGCCAAGCCAGCGTAGGTGACATTTCCCCCTTGGGCGATCAGGGATTCCAGCGTCTCGTCGGAGCGGATGCTGGGGAGATGGATAGTTTGGGTTTTTTCTGCCGCGGTCGTCTGCGAGAAGTCTTGCTTTGCGGGATTCGCCACTGCAGCGGCGTTGGTTGATTTTTCGCCGCCTGGGACTTGCCGGTTCGCGGCGTAACCGGCGGCGAGGCCAAGCGCGCACATGACGACGGTTACGGTGGCGGAAGTCTTGTTCATGACGCGCTGGGGGCAGTAATTGACCACTAGCGGTAGGTCCGGCCCCGGGCGATGAAATTTTCCTCAATTTGGCAATCTCCCGAATCAGGAGTGTCCGCGCTCCTTTATAAGAAGGGGTTGCTCACGCGCTCTTCTCCCAGGGTCGTCGCCGGGCCGTGGCCGGGGAGCAGGACGGTGGAGTCGGACAGGGGAGCGAGGACTTCCCTCAAGCGGCGGAGGGCGTGTTGATAGAGATTGGGGGTGGCGCAGCCGCCGATGGAGCCGGCGAAGAGGGCGTCGCCGGTGACGAGCACGGGTTGGGAAAGACCTTCGAGGTGGAAACCGAGCGCGGGATTGGCGTGGCCGGATAGATCGCAGGCTCGGACGATGAGGTCGCCGCAGTGGATGGAGTCGCCGGGTTTCATGGGGAGCGCGTTGTCGATGTTCGCGCCGTGAAGGATATTTCCCCGCATCATGAAGGACGGGATGCCGCCGATGTGGTCGACGTGGGCGTGGGTGACGAAGATCCGTTCGAGCGCGGGCGCGCCGAGGGCGTCGAGCGCGACGGTGCAGGAGGTGGGTTCGTAGCCGGTGTCGAAGAGGATGGCGGTGTCGCCGGTCCAGACGAGCCAGGCGTTCACGCGTTCCTCGCCGAAGGGCAGGTCGAGGCGGTGGATGGACGGCAGGGCGAGCGGCTTGGGCAGATAGGTGTCGTGATTCGCGAGGGCGTCCGGGATTCAGGCCGAGCGTCGGTGCGAGGCGGCGGGCGGTGTCTGCGGAGAAGTTTCCGCGTGAGAACGAGAGCACCGCGTTTTCCGGAAGACCGGCTCGTGAGGCGGCTTCGCCGGGAGCGAGGTTGAGGCCTTTGAAGGCCTTGCGGATGACCTAGGTGAAATCGTCTTCGAGCATGGTGGGATTTGATTAAGAACAGGCAGGAATGCCTGTGTCACTCTTCACTCAGCGCATCCGGTAGTAAGCAGTCCGAATTGTAGAGGAAATAGACGTCCTTCGGGTTCAGGCGGGGGAGCCAGACGAAGGGTTTGCCCGAGGCGTCGACTTCTTCGGCGAGGGTCGCCGGTTTGGCGGCCTTGGCGGGTTCGACGGAATCGGGATCCTTGGTGAAGGAGGTTTCGTCGATGCCGTGGACGATGTGGTTCACCCATTTCAGCTCCTTGGCCTGTTCGCCGAATTCGCTCCAGTCGCCGCTGGAGGAATGGCGTACATTTTCTTGATGAACTCGTCGGGAGTGATGCCCATTTTGTTAGCGACCGGAGTGCCGAGGCGGGCCCACCAGCGTTCGCTTTCCTGGTGGAACTCGCGCTGCTCGGTGAGGTTGAGCTGGCCCATGACCACGGAGCTGATCTGGTGGTGGAGGATGACGGCGTTCGGATAGGCGTAGGATTCCTTGGCGAGCGTGGTGATGGCGGCGGCCATGGAGGCGGCGAAGGATTTCACGACGACGTGCACCGGCGCGTCGCTGGATTCCATGGCTTTGAGAATCCGATAGCCGGCCATCACGGAGCCGCCGGGGCTGGCGTCGATGACGATGAAAATGGGCAGCTCGCGGTCCTTGTTGTTCCAATACTGGATGCGGCTGGTGATGAAATCCGCGGTGCTGTGGCTGATGAGTCCGTTGAGCGGAATCCGGCGGTCGGAAACGACGAGGATGCCGTTTTCCTTGAGCGGGTTTTTGAGGAAGACCGGCTTGGAGTCGGCGAACTTGGCGCGCTTGTCGGCGGTCTCGATGCGGGCGATGTCGTTCTGGAGGCGGGTGATTTCGAGGGCGGCCTCGGTCTGGATGGCCTTGAGATCGTTGGCGAGTTTCTCGGCGCGGGATTTGGAAAGTTCGCCTTCTTCGGCGAGTTTTTCCTTTTCCTCCTCCATTTTGGCGAGTTCGTCCTGGAGGGCGATCTGGCGTTTGGTGGTCTCGAGCGCGAGTTTTTCGGTGATGAGTTCGCGCTCCAGTCTTCAGTTGGGTCGACCTCGGCGCGCATGGCGTTGGTGGCGGCGACGAGGCGTTCGGCCTGGAGTTTGTTTTCGGCGGCGAGGGCTTCCTGTTCCTTGGTTTTCGCCTCGATTTCCGGGTCTTTCACCTCGGCGGAAGCGGTGAGCTTCGGCCTCGGCCGGAGTGGGCGAGGTGGCATCTTTGGCGGAAATCCAGGTGGTCATGGCGAGGCCAAGGACGGCGGTGCGGATCGTCAGATGTTTCATGATTTGGCTTTGGAGCGGTGTGGTGACTCTGCTTTGTCTTGAAATCCTATGGGTTACGGGCTTTCCGGGCTTTCGCGCGGATTCCGATGAACACAATGATTCCGGCAAACACCAGGAAACAAGCTGCCGCAATGCCAAGCACGGTGAAAAGTCGGCGTGCTGGCGGAATCGACCTGCTCGTCGGTGATCATGTCCACCGGAGTTTCGCCCGGGATGCGGGTGAGCACGAGCTTGCCATCGGCGATGCCGACACGGGTGAGCTTGGCCATCGCCGGGCCGATGACCGGATCGATGAGATAGCGCTCGGTGATCCGGTAGGGCGACATTTGGTCGATGAACTCGGGCGGCGACTTTCTTTCCGGGGACTTCGATGGTGTCGAGGCTGAGGATGACTTCGCGTTTCAGCAGATTCGGGCGGGCGACCATGGTGCCGTTGAGAAACCGCTGGTCGGAGGCGATCCAGCCGGGTTCGCCCTCGTGCGCGAATCGCGGCCTGCCGTTGAGGGGGAAGGAAATCGCGATGCGCAGGGTTTCGCCCTCGATGCTGGTGACGCGGAAGGTGCCGCGCAGTTCCTTGAAGGCGTCGTAAGCGGCGATGGCGAGGTTCAGCTCGTCGGCGGATGAGGGCGAGCGAGGCCTCGGTCGTCGCCGGCGAGTTGCTGGCGGAAGGCTTCGATGCGCTCGGCCAGCTTGTTGAGTTCGGCTTCCTTGTTTTCGACGGACGAAACCTCGATGGGCACCGGCTTGGTGTCGGTGAATTTCGCGATTTCATTGAACTGGCGGAACAAGCGTGAGCGACCGAGAATCCGATGAGAAAAACCATCACCGCGAGGGCGGCGATGAGGATGGCGCAGCCGGCGAAGGGCGAGCGGGCGCTGTCGTCTTTGAGTGGCTTGAGCTGGTTCATCGGAAATCGCGTCAGACGTCTTTGCCAGGCTGGTCTCCGTCGTCGGGCTTTTTCTCCGGCGGCGTTTCATCGAGCTCGGGGACCTCGTCGATTTCGGGAATTTCATCGATCTTGGGAACCTCGTCGATTTCTGGGATCTCGGGATTTCGTCGCTGGCGTGGTGATCCTGTTGGGGATACTCGTCGTGCCAACCGTCGTCGCCCGCTTCGTGGACGTGGTGGTCGGTATCCGGGTGGTTTTGATGCCAGTCGTGGTCTTCCGGCGTGGTCATGCGCCGTCGGGTCTTCGGCGCGCATTTGTTCCTCGCGGGCGAGCTGGCGCTCCATGCTTTCGCGGGCTTCCTGCTCTTCCTTGATGCGGTTTTTCTTGCGGTCGAAATAGGCGAGCCAGATGCAGATTTCGTAGAGGATGATCATCGGCAGCGCCATCAGCAGCAGCGTGAAGATGTCCGGCGTCGGGGTGAGCATGGCGGCGGCCACGAAGATCGCGACGATCGCGTAGGAGCGCGTCTTGGACATCGTCTCATAGCTGAGCAGCCCGAGTTTCACGAACACCATCACCACCACCGGCAGCTCGAAGGACAGCGCCGAAGAGCAGGGTGAACTGGGTGGCGAAGGAAATGTATTCGCCGATCCGCCAGTCGTTGGAAATGCCCATGCCGCCGCTCCACTCGGTAGAAAAACAACAGCGCCCGCGGCAGCACCCAGTAGTAGGCGAACGCGGTGCCTGCGAGAAACAACCCGAAGCCCACCGCCATCGCCGGCCACATCACGCGCTTCTCGTGGCTGTGAAGGCCGGGCAGCACGAACTGGAGGATGAAAAGCAGCAGCAGCGGAAACGACAACACGATGCCGGCGACGAAGGAAAGTTTCATGGAAAGCATGAAGCCCTCGGTCGGCTTGAGCGCGGACATCATCTTCAGGTTTCCCTGGCCGTCGCTGTCGGTGTTCGGCTTGGTCTGCGAGCAGCGCCTTGAGCTGGAGTTTCAGCTCGTCGGTCGCCGTCGATGGAATTGACGAAGCTCTCGCGTTTTTCCTCCGGCAGGGCCATGGCGGCGCGCAGCAGGCTGATGGATTTCGCCTGGAAAGCGAGATTTTCGTCACCGAGGGATTGATAGAAAACCTCGCGCTGTTCGGCGTCGAGGTTCATCGCGGCGTGTTCGACTTTGCGGGCTTTTCCCCAAAGTTCCACCGTCAGCGGGCGAGGCGCGTCGGTGGGCAGGGTGGCCTTCAGCTGGGTGACGAGCACCTGGTCCACCGGATGGCGGAAAAACTCCATCAGCTGCTTGTTGAAGGCGAAGCAGATGATCATGGAAACCACCAGCGTGATCACGACCCGGGTGATCATCGTCCGCAAATCCTCCAGGTGCTCGAGAAACGGCTTTTCGTGGTCCGGGTGGGCGTGCTCGCGGAGCTGGATGACTTTTTTCAGCAGATACATGCTCTGTGGGGCGGGATTCAAGCCGCGCATCCCCCGCACCGCAAGGGCAGATGTTTTGGCGGAGGAAATCCGGCGTTGCGGCCCGGGCGGCCATGTTCCAATCTCCGGCCGTCGCACCGACGCCGGAAAATTCTCCCATGCTCCACACCGATTCGCTGATTCCCGAATTTCCGATCCTCGATCAATCCGATCCAGGGCCGGCCCTTGGTTTACCTCGACAATGCGGCCACCACCCAGAAGCCGATGGCCGTCCTGCTGGCCTCCCGGCACTACTACGAGGCGATCAATGCCAACATCCACCGCGGCACCCACCACCTTGCCCGCCTGGCCACCGAGACCTTTGAAAATGCCCGCCAGACCGTCGCCACTTACCTGAACGCCGCCTCTCCGGACGAGGTGATCTTCACCTCCGGCACCACCGACGGCATCAATCTCGTCGCCAACGTGCTCGGCCTTTCCGGCCGCATCAAGCCGGGCGACGAGGTGCTCATTTCCACCCTTGAGCACCATTCCAACATCGTTCCGTGGCAGATGCTTTGCGAGCGGACCGGCGCGGTGCTCAAGGTGATTCCCTGCGACGAGGACGGCACGCTGGATCAGGACGCGTTCCTCTCCCTGCTCAGCGAGCGCACGAAAATCCTCTCGCTCACCTGGATTTCCAACTCCTTCGGCACCGTCAATCCGGTCGCGGAAATGACCGCTGCCGCGAAAAAGGCCGGCGCGCTTGTCCTGATCGACGCCGCGCAGGCCGTCGCCCATGTGCCGATCGACGTGCAGGCGCTCGGCATCGATTTCCTCGCGTTTTCCGGCCACAAGATCTACGCGCCCGACCGGCATCGGCGTGCTCTGGGGCCGGGCGGACGTGCTCAACTCCCTGCCGCCGTGGCGAGGCGGCGGAGAGATGATCAAGGAGGTCACTTTCGAAAAAACCACCTACAACGAGCTGCCGTTCAAGTTCGAAGCCGGCACGCCGAACATCGAGGGCGCCATCGCCCTCGGTGCGGCGATCGATTTCGTGAACGGCATCGGCCTGAGCCCGATCCAGGAGCACGAAACAGCGCTCATCCGCTCCGCCGCCGACGCGTTGGCGGGCGATTCCCGGGATCCGCTTCTACGGCCCAGCCGACCGGGCGGGCGCGCTTTCCTTCAACGTCGAGGGCGTCCACCACTACGATCTCGGCACGCTGATGGACCAGATGGGCGTCGCCGTGCGCACCGGCCACCATTGCTGCCAACCGCTGATGGCCCGCTTCGGCATCACCGGCACCGTGCGGGCGTCCTTCGCACTTTATAATTCCGAGCGCGACGTCGCCGCTCTCGCCGAAGCCACGGAAAAGGCGGTTTCGATGCTACGCTAAACTCCATTCCATCATGAACATCGTGCTCGGCATTTCCGGATCCATCGCCGCCTACAAGGCCGCCGATCTCGCGTCGCAACTGGTGAAACTCGGCCACGAAGTCCACGTCGTCATGACCCGCTCGGCGGTGGAGTTCATCACTCCGCTCACGCTCCAGACGCTGACCCGCCAGCCGGTGCTCGTCTCGCTTGAGGATGAAAAACAATCGTGGAAACCCGGCCACATCGAACTCGCCGACCGCGCGGATCTGCTTGCTCGTCGCGCCTGCCACCGCGAACACGCTCGCGAACTTCGCCAACGGCCTCGCGCCCGACACGCTTTCCTCGATTTACCTCGCCCTGCCGCGCACCACCCCGGTCCTCATCGCTCCGGCCATGAACGGGAAAATGTGGCTGCACCCCGCCACCCAGCGGAATCTCGCGCAACTCACCGCCGACGGCTGCACCTTCGTCGGCCCGGCGGAAGGGGATCTCGCCTGCGGTTACGAAGGCATCGGCCGCCTCGCACCGGTGGAGGAAATTCTGGCGGGCTATTGCGGAGCTGCCGCACTGAGGGTTTTGAGAAAATTCCTCATGCCACCCGCCGATTGGGCGATCCTGCGCAAGGCCGCCCTGACTCGCTTTCGCCGGTGCCTTCATCGCCGGATGTTTCGGCATCCTTCATGACCAGATCACCTACACGATCTCGCCGGAGTATTTCACCCGGATGAAATTCGACCAGTTCCGCCGTGCGGATTTCGGGTTTCCGCCACGGCTGTTCGTCGCCGAAATCGGATTTCTAGCAACCTGGTGGGTGGGATTGATCGCGGCCTGGTTTCTCGCGCGAGTCGCGTTGCCGAAATTCGAGTCACCAGGAAAAAAGGTGATGGCGGCGATGGCGGTCATCGTCGGCATCACGGTTCTATCCGGAGTCGCGGGTTACTTCGCCGGACCCGGGCTGTTGGGAAATCGCCCCGGTTGGCGGGATGCGTTGGATTCCTTCGGCGTCCCCGATGCAACCGCCTTCAACCGCGTGGCCGGTATTCATCTCGGAAGCTACGCCGGGGCGTTTCTCAGCTGGCTCGCGATGATGGTGGCGTTCGTGAAATCTGGCGGCGACCGATAATCACCGTTACCCGAGCATTTCCATCAGATCCCCGAACACATCGGAATTCCTCACCATCCCGGCAAACCGGTCCGACTGCGGACCCCACGCGGAAACCAGCGTGGGATCCGAGGTGTGCGTGGTGCCGGTCCAGCCGATGCCGGTGTGGTTTCCGGCGAATTGCCCAAGCAATCCTTCCGGTTTCCCGAGCTGTTCGTTCCACTCGATGACCGGGTGTTTCCGGACGATTTCGAAACAACGCTTCGGCCTGTTCCGGCTTGAGCGTGAAGTCGAGGTGAGTGCGCACCAATTCGGTCACCTGCTCCGCACTGCGGCCGTTCATTTTCCCCCATTCGCCTAGCAACCGCTCGTGGGAGGCCTTGAAATTGACGATCTTGGCGAACCGCTGCGTGCTCTCGTCGTAGCCTTTTCCCATGCCGTTGAGACCGGGGTTCGAGTTGCCGTGGTCGCTGGTGACGACGAGCAGAATGTCGTCGCGCGTGCCGATGAGCGCGAGCACCGCGGCGACGGCGTCGTCGAAGGCGAGCTGGTCGTGCAGCAGCGCGCCGATGTCGTTCAGGTGCGCGGCGTGGTCGATGCGTGCGCCTTCGATTTGCAGCAAAAACGGCTTGTCGCTGGATAGAAAGCGGGTGAGCGCCGCCTGCGCCATTTCAGAAATCGTGGGAACCTTGGCCGCCATCTCCGGGTTGTGGTTGCGGTCGATCGAGAAGGGGAGGTGACCGCGGGTGAAGGTGCCTAGCAGCTTTTCCTCGCGGGCGGCGAGCAGTCCGTCGCGGTTGTGGACGATGCCGTAGCCCGCCTTCGCGAAATCGCCGGAAAGGTCGCGTTTGTCCGGGCGGTCCTTTTTGTCGAAAAATCCCGAACCACCGCCGAGAACCACATCCACGCGGTCGAGGTATTGCGGTGCGATGGAGTTCTCATCATTCCGCTTCGGCACGGATGCCGCAAATCCGGCGGGTGTCGCGTGGGTCACCGTGGCGGTGGTGACGAGGCCGATGCGCAGGTCCTTTTTCTTGAGAATCTCGGCGATCGGCGTGACGGCCTGTCCCGCCGGATCGATGTTGATGCTGCCGTTGTTCACCCGCTGTCCGCCGCCCCAGGCGCTGGACGCCGCGGCGGAGTCGGTGACCATCGAGTTCGCCGAAGCCGTGTCCATCAGCCCGCGGGTGGCCTGGCGGTCGTTGAGCAGCGACCACCATTGCGTGCCCTTTTTCCGGGTCAGTTGGGAGTAGGATTCCGCCAGCGTCAGCACGCCGGGGCTCATCCCGTCGGACACCATGAAAACCACTCCGCGGACTTTTTTAGCAGGGGCACCCGCAGGTTCGGCCGCAGCTCTGGCGCCGGACAGCACCGCCGCCGCCCCGCCGAGGGTGGCGGCTTTGAGCCAGTCCCGCCGGGCGATTTCGCAGCCGCTGATGATTTCAGTGTTTCATGATGAATGAGTTAGCACCCCCGGAATCAAGGGCAAGGCCGGGATACGGAACGTAGGAAACGTTCTTGTCACCTCAGGCTTGCGCCGATGCTCCGGGTTCTTTAACCATCCGCCCACATGACGCACGACCCGGACCAACATGCCTCGCTTGGAGCGATGTATTCCGACTATTTCCTCGATTACGCCAGCTACGTCATCCTCGAGCGCGCGGTGCCCCACCTTTTCGACGGCCTCAAGCCGGTCCAGCGCCGCATCCTCCACGCGATGGATGAAATCGACGACGGCCGCTACAACAAGGTCGCCGGGATCGTCGGAAACACGATGAACTACCACCCGCACGGCGACCAGTCCATCGGTGCCGCCATCGTCGGGCTCGGGCAAAAGGACCTGCTCATCGACACCCAGGGAAACTGGGGCAACACCCTCACCGGCGACGGTGCGGCCGCCCCGCGATACATCGAGGCCCGCCTCACCAAGTTCGCCAACGACGTCGTCTTCAACCCGAAAACCACCAACTGGCTCCCCAGCTACGACGGCCGCCGGAAGGAGCCGGACACGCTGCCGGTGAAATTCCCGCTGCTCCTCGCCCAAGGCGTCGAGGGCATCGCCGTCGGACTCGCCTGCAAGATCCTGCCGCACAATTTCCACGAACTCATCGAAGCCGCCATCGCCGTGCTCCGCGACCAGCCGTTCTCGCTGGTCCCCGATTTCCCCACCGCCGGGATCATGGACGCGTCCGACTACCGCGACGGCCTGCGCGGTGGAAAAGTCCGGGTCCGCGCCCGCATTTCCACCGAGAAAAAAGGCTACCTGCGCATCACGGAAATCCCCTTCGGCACCACCACCGGCGCTCTCATGGAGTCGATCGTCGCCGCCGCCGACAAGGGCAAGATCAAGATCCAGAAAATCGAGGACAACACCGCCGCGAACGCCGACATCCTCGTCTATCTGCCCGCCGGTGCCGATGCCGAGCAGACGCGCGACGCGCTCTACGCCTTCACCGACTGCGAGCTCACCATTTCTCCTAACGCCTGCGTCATCTACGACGGCAAGCCGGTGTTCATGGGTGTCTCCGACATCCTCCGCCGCACCACGCACCACACGCGTGACCTGCTCAAGTTGGAGCTCGAAATCAAACTCGGCGAGCTCGCCGAAAAATGGCACTTCAGCTCGCTCGAAAAGATCTTCATCGAGAACCGCATCTATCGGGACATCGAGGAGTGCGAAACCTGGGAAGCCGTGCTCAAGGCCATCGACGACGGCCTCAAGCCGTTCAAGAAACTCCTCAAACGCGAGGTCACCGAGGAGGATCTCGTCCGGCTAACCGAAATCAAGATCAAGCGCATTTCCAAGTTCGACGCCTTCAAGGCCGACGAGGAAATCCGCGGGCTCGAAAAAACCATCGACGAAACCGAGAAGAACCTCCGCAACCTCACCAAGTTCACCATCCGCTGGTATGAGGAGCTCGCCAAGAAATACGGCAAGGACCGCGAGCGCCGCACCGAGATCGCCTCGTTCGAGCGCGTGGACCGGATGCAGGTCGTCGCCGCCACCGAGACCCTCTATCTGGACGCCAAGAACGGCTTCGCCGGCTACGGCTTGAAAAAGGACGGCGAGCCCGATCGAAAAATGCTCCACCATCGACGACATCATCGCCTTCACCCAGGACGGCAAGATGCGCGTCATGAAGGTCGCGGACAAGGTCTTCGTCGGCCAGAAACCGCTGCGCGTCGCCATCTTCCGCAAGGACGAGGATCTCATCTACTCGATGATCTATCGGGACGGTCGCGACGGCCCCATCCTCGCCAAGCGCTTCACCGTCGGCGGCATCACCCGCGACAAGGAATACGACCTCACCAAAGGCACGCCCAACAGCCGCATCCTCTATTTCGCCTTCCACAAGACCAACGAGGAAAGCGCCGCGCAGATGTTGTTGGTCCACCTCAAGTCCGGTCTGCGCATGCGCAACCTCATCCGCCCGCTCCATTTCGCCGAGTTCGGCATCAAGAGTCGCTCCAGTGCGGGCAATCTCGTCACCAAACACGGCATCGAGAAAATCATCCGCGCACCGAAGGACTACGATCCGAAGCTGGGGGCGTGATGTTAGGAGTGCGCGCCCATCGGTTTTATCCTTGCCAAATTTGGCGGAAATCCAATGGTTTGAAGCTAGATGAGAAGGTTCTATCGCCAGGCAGATGCACACGTTCGGTCGTGTCGAGTCACCCATATCGTCTCAAGGTGGATACAGGTCTTTTTCTTGTTGTGGTTTTCCACTTCCAGCCGTGCTGAGGCGGGCGCGGTCACCGCGCACTTCTCAACATCCTCCGATATTTCCGTCACCGCACCGGGATATTACGCCGCGGGCAACGAGCTGAATCTCTCGCTGGGCTTCGTGCCGACAACCGGCACCGACTTGATGGTGGTGAGGAACACGGGCCTGGCTTTCATCGAAGGAAGGTTCTCCAATCTGTCTCATGGCCAGGTCGTAGGCCTCGCTTACAATGGTGGAGTCTACCCGTTCGTCGCCAATTATTATGGAGGCTCTGGTAACGATCTGGTTCTTACCTGGTCCCGCACGCGTGTCCATGCATGGGGACAGGGTAATCTTGGCCAACTGGGCATTCTACAGAATCTGCGCCCTTCGATTCCAACCGAAGTGGATGCGGCGGGCGCTTTTTCCGGCCTTGCGGTTTTCGGGATTTCGACAAGATCCGCTCACAATCTTGCGCTCTTCTCGAACGGGACTGTCGCGGCATGGGGATATAACGGAAATGGCGAACTGGGAAACGGCAGCAACTCCAACGGACTGGTTCCGGGGATGGTCAACATGGATGGAGTTCTGTCCGGCAAGTTGCTGGTCGGCATTGCCGCAGGCAAACAACACAGCTTGGCTCTGAGCTCCGACGGCTTGATTTTCGCTTGGGGGGACAATGCTTCAGGACAACTTGGCGACGGCGGCACTTCTGCCAGCAATCTTCCGGTCGCCGTGGACATGTCGGGAACGATGGCCGGCAAATCCGTGGTGGCGATCGCTGCGGGAGATGATCACAGCCTCGCCCTTTGCTCGGACGGGACGGTCTTTTCCTGGGGCAAAAATGAAGATGGGCGTCTCGGAAACGGCTCTACAGCCGATTCGGGCGTCCCGGTGGCAGTCAGTCACCATGGCGTGCTTGCCGGGAAAACCGTGACATCGATCGCTGCGGGAGCAGCCCATAGCCTGGCGATCTGCTCGGATGGAACTCTGGTTGTCTGGGGGTCTAACACATTTGCGCGGCTTGGGACTTCGAGCGCCTCGGGCAGCAGTGTTCCGGTAGCGGTGGATGCCACAGGTGTTTTGGCGGGCAAGTCGGTGTCAGCCGTATCCGCCAACTACTGGCACAATCTCGCGCTGTGTTCGGATGGAACCTTGGCGGCATGGGGGAATGATTCCTACGGCCAGTTGGGAAACGGATCGGCGTTGGGAAGCTTGGGCCCGGTGGCTGTTACAGTCAGCGGGGAGTTGGCCGGAAAAACTGTCAGATCCATCGCCGCGGGTTACGATTTTTCGCTCTCCTGCGCCACCGATGGCTCGGGAGCCGTGTGGGGAAATCAGTCTTTTCTCGGCACGGGCGACACTTACAGCAATCTGGCTCCCGGCCCGATTCTCGGCCTGCATCCCGCAAAGCGGATGACACAGGTGGCTGCTGGCTATGGTCATGCCATTGCCATCGTCGCGCACCCCGCCAGTTCCAAACTGGCCTCGATTTCCCTGAATGGCGGGGTCTCGGTTTCAACCGCAGCTAGCGACGTCACCCACTATGCTGTCAGTGTGAATTCCACGGCAACCACCGTCACGGTGACGCCCGTGCCTCGTGAGTCCAGTGCTACATCGATGGTGAACGGGATTGCCGTGCTACCGGGAGAAGCGGGTCCTGACGTTTCCCTATCACCTGGGACGAACCCCATCGAAATCGCGGTGACGGCGGAAGATGGAACCATGACCACCTACACCTTGAAAGTGGTGAAACCAGGCGATATCGCAGCGGTATTCACCTCCGCCACCGAGGTTCCCCGCGCATTGCCGGCATTCGATGCTAACGGATTGCAGGTGGACATCGCGACTCGGCTTCCCGCCGGCTCCCGGGACCTGCCTCACCTTGTTGGAAAACACCGGGCGGGATTTCATTTCGGGTGAGTTCGACAACCTTGTCCACGGTCAGGAAATCGCCCTGACTTACCATGGCCTGACCTACCGGTTCGTCGCGAATTACTACGGGGGAAGCGGCAATGATCTGGTCCTGGAATGGGCCCGGCGTGACGTGCTTTCCTGGGGCTCCAACGACGACGGGCAGCTGGGGAATGGCAGCAAGTTCGACGCTTCTTCCCCGATGCCCGTGCTCACCAGCGGCGTTCTGGCGGGTAAAACCGTCCTGCGGGTGGCCGCGGGATCGAACACCGGTGTGGCGCTCTGTTCCGACGGCTCGGCGGTGGCTTGGGGTGGTTATCAATCGCCGTTTGAGACGACTGCCGCGATCGCCGTTCCCAAACTTCTGGATGGTTCAGGATTGCTGACTGGCAAAACCGTAGTGGCCGTCGCCCCGACATACGGAATGGTCCTCACCCTTTGCTCGGACGGAACGTTGGTGAGATGGGAATTCAATGGGGAGGATTTCATCGCCTATCCCGTCAGCTACGACGGAGATCTGTTGGGGCGAAAGGTCGTGTCGATCGCGGGAAGCGGGAGTAATTTTGTCGCGCTCTGCCTGGACGGAACCATCGTCGGCTGGGGGAGCAATCAGAACGGGGAGCTTGGGAATGCGACGAAGAAATCCAGCACCCTTCCGGTCGCGGTGGATCGCTCGGGATTGCTGGCGGAGAAGGAGGTCGTGGCCGTTGCCGCTGGCGGAAGCCTGCGGATTGCTTTGTGCTCGGATGGAACGATCGCCAAATGGGGCGGAGGCAGCACCGTGCCGATCGAGCAGGTCCGGACTGGAGTTCTAGCGGGAAAAACCGTGGCCGAGGTCTCGACCTCAGGGGGGCATGTGCTGGCTTTGTGTGAGGACGGCGCCATCGCCGCTTGGGGAAGCAATTCGAGAGGGCAGTTGGGAATCAACCACACCGGAGATTCAGCGCTCCCGGTATTGGTAATCTCATCGGGAGTTCTAGCAGGAAAGGAAGTGAAATCGGTATCCGCTGGAGGGACCCATAGTTTGGCCCTCTGTACGGATGGTTCCGTCGCCTCGTGGGGCGAGGGGGCTGGCGGGCGACTTGGAAACAGCGATGGGGAGAACCGGCTGGTTCCCGGTGCGGTCAATCGCGAAAGCTTCCTCGGTCAGAATCCCGTCATGCAGCTTGCGGGTGGAGGGTCGCATTCCCTGGCCATCGTGGCGAAGCCGGCGGACTCGAAACTCTCGGAACTGGCCGTAACAGGCGCCGCATTCTCACCTGCCTTGCTTCCGGACCTGGCGGATTACTCGGCCAGCGTGAGCGCTGCCACTACCTCCGTGGCTTTGATCGCCACGACACGGGATTCATCCGCAACCCTGACGATCAACGGGGTTTCCGCATTATCCGGAGTGCCGTCCGGATTGGTAGCCGTCGGAGTCGGGGTCACCGAAATTCCGGTGACGGTCACCGCCGAGGATGGCAATCAATCGGAATATCGCGTCCGGGTGGTGCGACCGGCTGGGATTGACCATGTTTATCTGGCAGCCGGCGACATACCGGCAGAATTTCCGATGTTCAACGCCACCGGCTTGACGGCCCACCTCTCGCTCGGCTTCCGTCCGCTGCCGGGCCAGGGTCTAACGGTTGTTCGCAACACGGGACTTGCCTTCATCGAGGGTGAATTCACCAACCTGACGCAAGGCCAGCCCGTGTCGCTGATGTTCGACGGGCTGGCTTACAAATTCGTGGTCAATTACCATGGCGGGACAGGAAACGATCTCGTCCTGGAATGGGCGCGCCGGAGCATTTGGGCCTGGGGCTCCAATGTCGCGGGCCAACTCGGAAACGGCGGATCGGCGTCGAGCCCGGTTCCCGTCCCGGCGGATCACTCCGGCATCCTGGTGGGCAAGATTCCATTAGCGACGTCGAGCGGTCGAGCCCATTGCATGGTGCTCACTTCGGAGGGGAAAGTGGTATCCTGGGGCGCAAACGAATACGGGCAGCTTGGATCCGGCGACACGGTGAACAGTTCGGTCCCGCTCAACGTGGACACGGCGGGTGTTTTGAGCACCCGCAGGGTCATCGCAATCGCCGCCGGCCAATATCATGGTCTCGCGCTTTGTGCCGACGGAAACATCGCCGCATGGGGGAGAAACCATGGCGGACAGTTAGGTGATGGCACGTTGATCGACAGGACGCTGCCCGTTCTGGTAGATGCTTCCGGCGTGCTATCGGGGAAAACCGTGGTGTCGATTGCTGCAGGCGAGCAGCACAGCATCGCCTTGTGTTCCGACGGAACCATCGCGACTTGGGGGCTAAATGCGAACGGGCAGCTTGGAGCTGCGATCGAGGGCGGTTCAAACGTCCCCGTGGCGGTGGAGCGCACGGGGATGTTGATCAACCGAACCGTCCTGTCGGTTTCCGCCGGAGACAGTTTTTGCCTGGTGCTCTGTGACGATGGAGCCGTGGCAGGCTGGGGAAGTGCGAGCCTGGGTCAACTGGGGCATGGCGGCAAACTTGGGGGCCTGATACCAGTGGGTCTGAGCAGGACCGGAGTCTTGTCAGGGAAGACCATCCGCTTGATTTCTGCCGGTGCCCTCAGCGCTTCCGCATGGTGTGCGGATGGAACTCTCGCGGAGTGGGGTGGAACCTCCTACGAACCCGCACTGCCTAAACTTGTTAGCGCGGCCGGTGTGTTTTCCGGGAAAATTCCTGCGCTTTTAACCTCAGGGAGAAACCACAAACTGGCCGTATCCTCGGATGGTTCCGTTAGTAGTTGGGGGCAGAACACCGCGGGACAGCTGGGAAACGGCACCACTTCGGCTTCAAACATTCCAGTCAATACTCTTGGCCTGGGCCAGGATGTGGGAAAACCAGCGGTGTCGGCTTCTGCCGGAGAATTCCACTCCATCGCGATCGTCGGTGGGTCTGCCAATTCAAGATTGTCAGAAATAACAGCCACTCAGGGCATCCTGACTCCCGGATTGTCTGCCGGTGTGACTTCCTACGCCCTGGCCGTTCCCGGCGCGACGGCGAGCATCCGGATCAGGTGTTTCGCGCAGGACCCCGCTTCTGTGATTCGTGTGGATGGCACCACCGTGGACGCCGAAAACTGGAGCGACAACATCGCCCTATCCAGTGGAAGCAATACGGTCCAGGTGCTGGTCTCGCTTTTTGACGAGAGCATTACGAGTTATACCATCACGATCGTGAGAGGTGCCGACATCACCGCGACTTATCTCTCGGCCCTTGATGTCCCCGCGATATTTCCAGCCTACGACGCGACAGGTTTGGTGGCGGATTTATCGTTGGGGTTCGTGCCGGCGGCGGGATCAGACCTTGTCGTCGTGAATCTCACAGGGACGGGGTCGATTACCGGAAGATTCACCAATCTGGCGCAAGGCCAGATCATCGAACTCGCCTGGGGAGGCCGGATCTATCGGTATGCCGTCAACTATCATGGAGGAACGGGCAACGATCTGGTCCTGCAATGGGCGCGACGGAGCCTCAGCTCATGGGGCGCCAATTCGTCGGGCCAGCTTGGGAACAACAGTCTGGCAAGCAGCAGGGTTCCCGTTCCGGTGGATCAGTCGGGAGTTTTGGCGGGGAAAACCGTGATGGACATTTCCCTCGGTGAGCAGCATGGCATTGCCATGTTGGCAGATGGCACCGTGGCAGCCTGGGGATTGAATAATGCCGGTCAGTTAGGCAATAACTCGGTCATCAGCAGCAGGGTGCCCGTCATAGTGAATCACGGCGGCGTCCTACAAGGGCGAATCGTGATCGCGGTGGCCGCGGGAACCGGGCACTCCGCGGCCTTGTGTTCGGATGGTAAAGTGGTGGTCTGGGGACTGAACAACTACGGGCAGCTCGGGAATGGCAGCACGGTAGCTTCCAGCAATGTTCCCGTGGATGTGAACGTCGCCGGTGTCCTGGCAGGCAAGACGGTGGTCGCCATTTCCGCGGGAGTCGGGCATACCCTGGCGCTCTGCTCGGACGGAGCGATCGCAAGTTGGGGCTTTAACACCTCCGGTCAGCTTGGAAACAACAGCACCGCCTCCTTCAGCAATGTCCCGGTTCTTGTCACCAATACCGGCGTCTTGTCCGGCAAGTCGCCGAAATCCATCGCCGCGGGTGGCAGTCACTCCATGGCATTGTGCTCCGATGGCACGGTCGCGAGCTGGGGCGGGAACGGCCAGGGCCAGCTTGGCAATAACAGCTCGAGTTCCCCATTCAGGGTTCCGGTTCTGGTAGCCACCAGCGGGCTTCTGGCTGGAAAGACCGTAGTCTCCATCGCTGCGGGAAATGCACACAGCCTGGCACTCTGTTCCGATGGAGCTCTCGCGGCGTGGGGCTACAATTTTTATGGCCAGCTGGGTAACAACGGCTCGACGCTCAGTCGGATTCCCGTTGCCGTATCGAATACGGGCGTTTTGTCCGGCCAATCCGTTGTTGCGATCGCTGCGGGGCTCGATGTCTCCATGGCGCTCTGCGACAGCGGCCGGTTGGCCACCTGGGGAATCAACAGTTCCGGGCAACTTGGCATCGGGTCTGTGGCCTCGACCAGCCGCGTCCCCGCGACCGTCATCGACACCGGTGAGTTGTATGGAAAGCGGATCGTCTCGATGGCATGCGGAGGAGGTCACAGCCTCGTCCTATCAGCCATCCCTGATTCCGGCTACATCAGCTGGTTGTCCAGCCAGAGCGGTCTAGCCAATAAAACCGAATCGGCCGATCCCGACTCCGACGGCATCCCGAATCTGATGGAATACACTCTGGCCGGAAATCCCGCGGTCGCCTCGAGGACGATCCTCCCTACACTCTCCGCAGGAGGAGGCGACTTCCTGTTCCGATTCAGCCGCCGCGCTTCTTCGGCAGATGATACGGAACAGATCTTTCAATACAGCTCCGACCTGATCCATTGGGAGGAGATCAAGATCACCGCCCCGACCGATGTGGCCGTCGCGCTTGATACTACGGATGAAAACGGCCACCAAGCAGTCAGCGTGGCGGTTCCCAAAGGTGAGAACTCCGCAATGTTTGGCCGTTTAAAGGTGAATCGGCCGTAGCAACCTTTGAATGGGTAGGAAGCCAAATGGCCCGCCACACTTCGCCGGGTTCGTTACCTAATACGGCTCACGGCATTTTCGCCTGTCACCATGGAATGTATGGGGAAATCACGAACTGCGGGTCCCAAATTCTGTGTTCATGACCCGGGTTCCCTGATTTCTCGATGGTGAATTTCAACTGGTGACTTTGCCAGGGATACCACGACCTTCTCAAACCGCATGCGCAGCCGTCATATTCCTGAGTCACTGGATACTGACTGATGAACACAACAATGAGGAATGACGCGGCGACAGTGGCAAGACATCTGAATCCGGATTTCGGGTGCTCAATGAACACAAAAGGAATTGAAATCAGAAAGCCTCCTAAAAGCAGGAGGAGGAACCATTTCAAAATGATAGCAACCAGCTCAGATCGAAAGAATGCGGAGTCGGGTGCGACTAAAAAGCCAAGAAACGGCACGATCATCGAGAGCGGAATGAGCTACTGCGTGATCTTCGTGTATTTTACAACGCCTGCCGTGAGGTTGTCATTAAACACAATCCGCTCGGTTTTCTTCCTACGTGCCGACGATCAATCGAGGGAAAAAAGCTCGGCGTGGGCTGGAGACTTCTTTGCGGCGGGAGCGGATTCAGAGGTTGCAGCAACCACTTCGGGTTCAGCAACGACCGCTTCGGGCTCCGCGACGACCGCTTCGGGTTCCGCGACGACCACTTCGGGCTCCGCGACGACCGCTTCGGGCTCCGCGACGACCCCTTCGGGCTCCGCGACGACCGCTTCGGGTTCCGCGACGACCATCTCGGGTTCCGCAACGACCACCTCGGGTTCCGCAACGACCACTTCGGGTTCCGCAATGACCGCTTCGGGTTCCGCAATGACCATTTCGGGTTCCACAATGACCTCTTCCACCACTGCGGCGGTTTCTTTCTGCCGGTTCATTTCCACCAGGCGGAGCACTTCGGCTTTGGCGGCGGCGATGCGGCCGGAATCGACCACCGGGCCGATCTTCTTGGAAACTGCTGCCGGGCGGGATGGGTCGTTCATTTCGGCGAGTTTGGCCTCGGCCTTTTCAAGCGCTTCGACGGCGGCGGCTTCGCGCTTTCTCACCTCACCGGCGAAGCGGGAGGAAACGGCGACGGACTCGCGGAGGCGCTCGATTTCGGCGTTCAGCACGGCGCTGTCGTCGGGGCGGTTCTGGAGGATGGCGAGTTGCTCGCGGGTCTTGGAGAGCTCGTTTTCGAGGGCGAAACTGCGGTCCTTCTGGGCTTTTTCGCCGTCGTTGAGACGGGCGTTGAGCTGCTTGATGGTTTCCTGGGCCTTTTTCAGGTCGGTCTCAACGGCGGAAATGCGGCGGGTTTCGGTTTCGAGCGCCTTGCGGGCGGTTTCGAGTTCGGCGACGGTACGTTCATGGGTCGCCTTGGGGACGGACGCGGATTGGAGGGAGTCGAGTTCCGCCTTGAGCGCCTTGTGGGCGGCCTTGGACTTTTCGAGGGAGGCTTCCAGGTTTTTCGCACGGTCCGGTTGGGACTTTTCGCCGGCTGGCGCGGCCTTGGCAGGGGCGGGCTTGGTGGTCAGGCCACGAATCATCCAGCCGAGAAATGCGGCGATGGCGGAAATGACGGCGATCTGGGGAAGGACTTGGGAAAGTGGCTCGAGCATAATCGGTTGGAGTGGGTTGCGCGGAAAATCGCGTGCTGCGACCTATCGCGGGATGCGGCGGCGGTCAACTTCATTGCCACGGGGAATTTATCGGGCATGATTGCGACGTGATCCGGTTTCTAGGGCGCGGCATGCTGGATTTCCTCACCTACCTCGGCGAGGTCGGGAAGCTCGTCGCTGCAGTCTGCGACTCGCTGGTGCACGGGAAAATCCGCTGCCGCATGGTGCTGGAGCAGATCGTGGAAACCGGCTTTCGCTCGCAGGCGGTGGTCATCGTGACGGGGGCATTCACCGGCGCGGTGCTGGCGGCGCAGGCGATGTTCCAGTTCAAGCCGCTCGGCATGGAGACTGGCGGTGGTCCGCTGGTGAGCATCGCGATGCTGCGCGAGCTCGGCCCCGCCGTGACCGGGCTGATGCTCTCAGGCCGTGTCGGCGCGGCGATGGCGGCGGAAATCGGCACGATGAAAGTGACCGAGCAAATCGACGCGTTGCGCTCGATGGGCGTGCATCCGGTGGACTACCTGGTGACGCCGCGGTTTCTCGCGATGCTGATTTCCATGCCGCTGCTCATCGCGGAGTCCGCCGCTTTCGGGATTTTCGCGTCGTGGGTCGTCGGCACCGGCCCCTTCGGCGTGAACGGTGCCTACTGGCTCAATCAAATGGACAAGCACACCGACGGCACGGATGTGTCGATCGCCCTGATCAAAGGGCTGTTTTTCGGCGTCCTGATCGTCGTCATTTCCTGCCACCAAGGGCTGAAATCCGAGCAGGGGGCGGTCGGCGTAGGGCGCGGCACCACCCGGGCGATGGTTTACTCCTGCCTGGCGATCCTGATCGTGAACTTCGTGCTCACGATGCTGCTGAACCTGGTGTTTCCGGCGCGGGCGTCGGCCTAGATTTCGTATTCCACGCCGGGCTCGGGCACGATGACCTCGGTGTTCGGCAGCAGGCGTTTGATTTCCTGGCGGAACCACTCGACCGCACCGTCGTCACCGTGGACGAGGAAGGCTTTTTTCGGAGCGACCTTGAGGATGTAGTTGAGGATCGCGTCGCGGGTCGAGTGACCGCTGAAGTCGAAGATGCGCATCTCGCAGTTGAGCGGCACCGGCGGAAACGCCGAGTCCAGCACCACCATGTCGCCGGGTTTGGCGAGGCGGATTTTTCCACCGGGTGTCTCGGGATCGGCATAGCCCACGAAGAAAAGTCCGTGTTTGGCGTTTTCCAAAACTCCCTGGCGGGCAAAGTTGTTGGAAACGGTTTTCTCGGACATCATGCCGCTGGAAAGCGCGTAAATGCAGCCGGGGTGGAACGGGATCGGGCCCTTGCGCTTCTTGCTGCCGGCTTCGAGTTCCATGTCCTTGAGGAAGCGGAAATTCGGCAGGTGGCGGCGCGAATGGGCGCTGAACCGGTCGTAAACCTGGGTCATCTTCGTGCTCAGTCCGCCGATGTAAATCGGCGTGCGCTTCGGGATGAGTCCCTCCTTTTTGAAGCGGTGCAGCATGCCGAGCACCTCCTGGGTTTTACCCATCGCGAACACCGGGATCAGCACCGAGCCCTTGCGCTCGATCACACCCTTGATGGCGGCGGCAAAAGCGTCCTCCTCGGTCGGGCGGTCGTATTTCGGATCGCGCGCCTGCTCGCCGCGGGTGGTTTCCACGATCAGCGCGTCCACGGTGGTTTCCGGGAAATTCGCGCCTTTTTGCAGCGTGCTGTGCTCGAAATTCACGTCGCCGGTGTAGAAAACCTTTTTTCCATCCGCCTCGATGGTCACCCCGACCGAACCTAGAATGTGCCCCGCGTCATGAAAGGTCCCGCGGATCGAGCCTGCGGGATCCAGGTCGAACGGGCGCTCGACGGCGCGAGTTTCGAAGCCTTCCTCGATGTCGTCCAGCTCGCGGTGCTCGAACAGCGGATACTCGGCGATGCCGTGCTCGATCCGCTTCGACTGCATGACGTTCACCGAGTTGTGAAGCATCGCGGAGGCGAGTTCGGCGGTTTCCGGGGAGAGGAAGACTTTTGCCTGCGATTGTCCTTGGAGGAAGACCGGCAGGGTCCCCACGTGGTCGAGGTGCGAGTGGGTGATGATGATCGAGTCCACGGTGCCGGCACCGAGAAACTCATAATGGGGCACGGCCTCCGAGCCCTCATGTTTCGGGTGCATCCCGGCGTCCAGCACGACCTTGGCGGTCTTGGTTTTTAGAAGATAGGAATTCGCGCCGATACCGGCGTGGCGACAGAGACTTTTGAATATCATGGGAAAAGCAAGAAGCTGGAAACGCGCGGACCATGGGGGTGGAGCGGGGGTCTGTCAACCCACCCCCGTGTTTCAAGGAATCCAGTCATCGTTGTTTAGTCCCGCATGAAGAGGCATGGAGCGTCAGGGCTGCTTGAAGCGCAGCTCATATTCCCGGTGGAGCCGCTCTTGCATCGCTTTGAGTTCCGCAAGACTCAGGCCTTCAAGCGTCTCGCCAGAGCTCACCGGTAGGTCGAGGAATTCCTCGAGGATTTGAATTTTACCAATCCAAAGTCCTTCAACGCGTCCTTCAACCCGACCCTCGACTCGACCCTCGACTCGACCTTGAGCGATTAATTTTTCAGCGACGGACATGGTATTTCTTTCGAGTTCGGGATTGCTTGAGAGGCTATGATAAATTTTTTCCGCGTCAAGGTCGCTGTCGGAGTGAAGCGCGTAGAGCACCATCAGTCCCAAAAGGGTGTCGGGCAGTTCATCGGACGGGAAACCGGCCAACCACTGGAAAAACCGCAGCAATTCCTTTTGCCGCGAGAGTTTCATCAACTGCAGGACCACTCGCAGACGGGTATCGGCCTCCCCGGTGTCCGGATCGAAGCGGGTCAAATCGAGCAGCGCGTGGTGGAATTTCGGAAGAAACGGCAACAGGTCGGCGGCGAGTGCGTCGGGCAGTGCGAACAGGTCTTCAAAGGCGGTGGAGATATTCCAGGCTTCGGGCCCCTGGTGGAAAACAAAGGGTAGGACGGGTGGAAGCGGGAGACCGTGAGTTTTCTGATGCTGGATGAAAATCTCGGTGACGTAGCCCAGCAGACGCAGCGGCATCACCGGATCCGGGCTGCTTTGGTGTTCGAAGAGCAGATACAGCAACGTCTCCCGCTCACCCATCCGGACGGAAAACAACAGGTCGGAATGCACCTGTTGGAGACTGGTCTTCACGAAAGAGCCGGGGAGAACCACCAGAGAGTTCCAATCCATCTTCGCTGCGAGCGCTGGTGGCAGGTGGCTTTTGAAAAACGCCGTGGCATGCTCCGGTTGGGAGAATACCGCCTTGAAAAAGCCATCGTTGGTGTGCGCGGCGGCGGCGAGTGGTTCTCCGGTTGTTTCCACGAGGCGGAGGTTCTATCAATTTTCCGGCTGGAGCAAGCAAGGTTTCACTAGGTAACACAATCACCACTGGCAAAACCCCGCCATCTTCATAACCTGTCGCCCGTGCACTCCCAATCCCAACTCGCCGTCATCGGCGGCGGCCCGGCCGGTCTCCGCGCGGCGGAAGTGGCTGCCTCCGCCGGGCTGCAAGTCACGCTCTACGATGGTAAACCTTCGGTCGGCCGGAAATTCCTCGTCGCTGGAAAAGGCGGGCTGAATCTCACCCACGGCGAGTCGCTCGATCGATTCGGGACCCGGTATTCGGGACCCGGCCAGCCAGCGGAAATCTGGGAGAGTCTTCTATGCGATTTCGATCCCGCCGCGCTCCGTGCCTGGGCGGCTGGACTCGGCGTGGAGACCTTCCAAGCCACCAGCGGCCGGGTCTATCCGCGAGCGCTCAAAGCCGCGCCTCTGCTTCGCCGCTGGATCGAGCGGCTGCGCGGGCTGGGCGTGCGTTTCGAAATGAACCACCGCCTGGTCTCGCTCGAATCCGGAAGACTGGGCTTTTCCAGTGGCGCATTCGCCACCGCCGACGCCGTCATTTTAGCCCTCGGCGGCGGGTCATGGGCGAAAACCGGCTCGGACGGCGGTTGGACCGCGATTTTCGAAACCCTCGGCATCGCCCACCACCCGCTCGCACCCGCCAACTGCGGATGGGAACACGAATGGCCGCCTGAAGTCCTCGCGGCCGCTGAAGGAAAGCCGCTGAAAAACATCCATGTCCGGGCGGGCGAAATCACCGCCATCGGCGAGCTCATGGTCACCCGCTACGGCCTCGAAGGCGGCGCGATCTATCAGCTCGGCGCTGCCCTCCGCGCCATGTCGGAGCCGGCCATTGCCATCGATTTCAAGCCGACGTTCAGCCACGAGCAGCTCGTCGCAAAAATGCAATCCGTGCGCCGCGATTTCCTCAATGAAGCCCGGATCCGTTGGAAACTCAGCGAACCCGCCCACGCCATCCTCGCCCGGAATATCTGGCTGGACGCGGATTCTCTCGCCAGCGAGGTGAAACGCTGCGTCATCCCGCTCACCCGCCCGCGCCCGCTCGACGAGGCGATTTCCTCCGCCGGCGGCGTCTGCTGGAGCGAGATCGACGGGACGCTGATGCTGAAAAAACTCCCCGGCGTCTTTCTCGCCGGGGAAATGATCGACTGGGAAGCCCCCACCGGCGGCTACCTCATGCAAGGCTGCTTCGCCACCGGCACGCGGGCGGCGAAATCGGCGGTGGCTTGGCTGTCACGGTAGCTCGCGGCCTTCCAGAATCGCCTGCGAGAACGGATCGCCCGCCGCAGCGAACTCGCGGAGGTGGGTCATGGCGAGTTCGCGAACTCCGGGAGACGGGTTTTGAAGGGCGGGGAGAGGCACCTGCCACTCGGAATAGCGGCCGAGCATGGCCTCCGCTTGTGCCAACGAGACGGTGGGGAGGCGGTTCTTGTAGTCGGTGCGGACGACGGATTCCAGATAGAGGATGTCCTGCAAATCCTGCCCCGACACCGGAATCCAGCCGGGCAGCCGGTGCAGGGTGAGCCCTCCGAAATCAACACACGCCTTTTCCAAGAAGCCGGACCACTCGGTGCTGCTGCCCATCGGATCAAGCCGGATGTCGCCATCATAGGTGGGTCGGCTGAAGCCGTGGGCGATGACGGCCAGTCCGCCAAGGACGATCACCCGGTGCCGTTGGGTCAAGTCACGGATGAAATTGTCAGTATAGGTGTTTCCATACGTTAACGCGGTCATTCACTTTGCGCGCGATATACCGATCATCCGAAACCGAATTCGGGTTCGCCAGCCAGGGCTCGCTGTTGTCGGTGATTTTCCCTTCGGCGGTCGCGGGCCGCGTGCGGCGATGTATTTCCGGCGGGCAATGCGCGCGGCGAAGTCCTCCTGCAAGCGCCGGATCGAGGGATGATACTTCGTCAGTTTCACAACGCGGAAGCTAGCACAACTCATGGGGATGGAATGGAACAAGGCGGCGACTCGCGAAATTCAGGATTTCAAGTGCCGGGTTTCCCGTGCTAACCTCCCGCATGGGGAAAGGTTATGAAACGCATCAGGCGCGGGTGATGGCCTTGCAGGCCCTCGGCAAGGACCTGGCGCGGCGGGCGAAATCGAAATGCGAACTTACCGGTGTGTCCGGAATTCCGCTGCGGCCTTACGAGGTGCCGCCCGTGGCGGATGAGCCGGACATCGAGCGCACACTGTTGATTAGCGAGGCTTGCCAAGACGTTCTGGATCACCCGAAACGGCTGCAAGGCCGCGAGTGGCAGTGCCTGGCGGAAGTCGTCTGGAGCGAGATGCCGGCGGTGCAGGTGGTAGCTTGGCGGATGTTGAATGAACTGGCAAAACGCGAGGACTGGGCGCGCGAGGTCATCGAGGAGGTATTCCTGGACGACGAGGTGGAGGCGTGGGCGAAATCAGCAGAACTCTGATGCTCATGGTTTTCCCGCGCAACTTCGCTTGGCCGCTGAGGTTGAATGCCCCATGTTCAGCGCCGATGTCGCCGCTACCCCTTTTTTCCTGAAGATGGAGGCTGAATCCGTTCCAAATCCGGTCGCTGACGGCAGCGCCATTGATTTCGCATTGATGGAGCGCATTGGGGCGGGGGATCACGAGGCCTTCCGCACGTTGGTGGAGCGCCACCAAAACGCCGTCATCGGCACCGTCGCCAAGATGTTGGGAAATGCTTCCGAGTCGGAAGACATCGCCCAGCAGGTGTTCCTGCGCATCTGGCGGAATGCGAAACGCTATCGGCCGGACGCGAAGTTCACCACCTATCTCTACACCATCACCCGGAATCTCGTCTTCAATGAAACCCGCCGGAAGAGCCGGAAAAAGGAGGTTTCCTCGGACGAGCGCGAGGAGAACTCCAACCAACTCGTCGAAGCCAGCCCGGACCGCCAGCCGGATGCGGAGCTACTTCAGGCGGAACTCCAACAGGCGGTGGACGACGCGATCGCCTCACTGCCGGAGACCCAGCGGATGGCGGTGGTGCTGCGCCGCTACGAGCAGCTTTCCTACGAGGAAATCGCCGACGTGCTCGGCCTGTCGGTCTCTGCGGTCAAGAGCCTGCTTTTTCGGGCCCGCACGGCTTTGCGTGAAGCGTTAAGCGGGTATCTGGAACAATAGTTGAGTTTTGTCGTTTACCCCACGTGCTGGATCGCCTCGCACACCGCCGGGAAAATCTGGCGCTTGCGGCTGACGACTCCGGGAGCGTGAAAGAGCGAGTCGTCGATCCGCTCAAACGGCAGTTTCGCCAGCGCGGTCTCTTTTCCGATCGCCAGAATCATGCTGTGATGCAGCGCCACATCGGTCACCGCGAGCACGGCGAAATCGTATTTGTCATGCTCGTAAAGTTCCTTCAGCGCGCTCTCGAGCTCCGCCCGGCGTGCGGCGAAGCCCACCAGATCGCGCTCTTCGACTTGGGAAATGCTGATCGACAAGCCTTGTTCGGTGAATGACTTGCGGTCGGCGTTGAGGATCTCGTCGGTGCTGCCGCTGGCGATGAGCGAACCGACGGCGAAGAACTCATCGGTGAATTTCTTGGGATCCACGCCGGCCACACCGCTCAGCCAGGTGAGCATTTCCCGGTCGAGCAGGGTGGTCGTCGGCGAGGTCAGGCAGAGCGTGTCCGAGACGATACCGGCGCACAGGCACATGGCCACACTGGGCGGGGGCATCAGGCCGCGGTGGAAGAATTTCCGGCCGACGAGCGTGCAGGTCGAGCCGACCGGTTCGTTCAGATAGCGGATCGGCTCGCGGGAAACGAGGTCGCCGGCGAGGCGGTGGTGGTCGATGACCTCGGTGATTTCCGCTTCCTCCACGCCGTTGACGGCTTGGGCGTATTCGTTGTGGTCGACGAGTGCGATGCGCATCCGCGGTGGGTCGACGAGGTCGGATTTCGCGATAACGCCGATCATTTTTCCGCCGGCGTGGTCGAGCACCGGGAAAAGGTCCTGGTCGATGGCGGCCAGGCTTTTCCGCAGGCGGGAGACCGGCTCGGTGGCGGTGAGGGTGAGGAAGTCCTTTTCCATCACGTGGCGGACGGTGCGGGAGCAGCGGATCAGGGTCGAGGCGCTGGCCGTGTCCTGATGGCAGCGGAGCACCACCACGCCTTTGCGCGCGGCGTAGGAAAGGATTTCCGCGGAAATCGCATTGTCGCCGGTCACCAGCAAGGCGCGGGCCCCGTGGTCGATGGCGTAGCGCTGGACGATGGGCCGGTCACCGCAGATCACGAGGAATCTTCCCGACGTTGTTGTCCTTCACCGCTTCCTTGAGGCGGCGGTCGACGGTGGTCTGCGAGGAGGCTCCGACGAGCAGAATCAGGTCCTCCTCGAACTCCGGCGAGGGCAGCATCGCGCCAAGGCTCTCCGCCTGCAGCGTGTCCGCGAGCTTGGCCAGCGATACGTGGATGGTCCGCACGCTCAGCCCTTCCGTGTCGGCGGGCAGCAGGAGTTTGAGCAAATCGAAATAGCGCAGGATGCCGCAGAGATTTCCCTCGTCATCCTCGACCGGCACGCAGCGGATCTCCGCAGCCAGCATCCGGCGGTAGGCGGTGAGGAAGGTGTCGGTCACGCTCACCTTGATGACCTTGCGGTGGCAGATCATGCCGGCATTCATCCGCACGTCGGTCAACAGCACCGGCGCTTCGAGGCCGGCTCGCTGGAGCACCCACTTGGTCCGCTGGGAAATTTCACCACAGCGCGCGGCGACGGCTTGGGGTTCCTCGCCCACCGCACGCAGCATCGCGGCGTATCCAATGGCCGAGCAGATGGCGTCGGTGTCCGGGTTTTTGTGACCGATGACGTAAAATGGAGGAACAGGCATGGGAGGAGGTGTCCGACTAGTGTAGGGATGTTCGGACGGACATCAAGATTGTTCCGGTCACCCCGAGGTGTGAAAACTACATTCGCTCGGGCACATCGATACCGAGCAGGTAGAGCCCTTGTTTCAAGGTGCGCGAAGTCAGTTCACAGAGCGCCAAGCGGCTGGAGCGGATAGGTTCTTCCGTTTTGAGCACCGGGCATGCCTCGAAAAACGAGTGGAAGGCGCGGGCCAGTTCGAGCACGTAGTTCGCCAGCAGGTTCGGCCGGAAGTCTTCGAGGATGGTCGGCAGAACCTCGCCGAAACGCACCAACAGGCGGACCAGATGGATTTCCGCCGCTTCGTTGAGGTGGATTTCCGCGCTGGCTGGATCGAACGGTCCGTCGAGCTTGCGGAAAATCGAGCGGATCCGGACGTGCGAGTATTGCAGATAAGGCGCGGTGTCGCCTTGCAGCGCGAGCATCCGGTCCCACGAGAAAACGTAGTCGGTGAGCCGACCTTGTGAGAGCTCGGCGAATTTCACGGCACCGATGCCGACGATTTCGGAAATTTTCATCGCTTCCTCGCCTTGCAGGTCCGGGTTCTTTTCGGCGATGGCCTTGGCGGCCCGCTCGACCGCTTCTTCCAGCACTTCGACCAGTCCGACGTTCTCGCCGGTGCGGGTGCGCATCAGTTTCCGGTCGTCGCCGAGGATGGAGCCGAACTCGACATGCCGGAAATCAGCGGTTTTCCCCCAACGCGCCGCCGCGTCGAAGAGCTGGCGGAAATGCAGCTGCTGCGGCACGCCGACGACATACCAGATGTGATCCGCCTGCCACTCGTCGATGCGGAACTGGATGGTCGCAAGATCGCTGGTGGCGTAGAGAAACCCGCCGTCCGCCTTGCGGATGATCGCAGGGTTGTCGGTCCAGCCGTCCTCCTTGTGGACCTTGAACGGGTCTTGTTCCAGAGGCTTGGTGCCGTCGGAAAAAATGCAAACCGCGCCGTTGCTCTCGCGGGCGATGCCTTTTTCAAGAAACTCCGCGACGGTGCCGGCCAGGCGGTCGTTGTAGAAACTCTCGCCATGCCAGTAGTCGAATTTCACGTCCAGCCGGTCGTAGATTTTCTGTAATCCGGCTTTCGAGACATCGATGCATTTCTGCCAGATCGCGAGGTTTTCCGGGTCGCCGGCCTGGAGTTTCACCAGCTCCAGCTTGCAGGCATCCAGCACGCCGGGATCTTCCTTGATCGAGTTCACCTGCCGATAGACGCGGACCAGTTCCGTGATCGGATCCGCCGCGAGCGCCGCCTCGTCGAGGAAGTGATTCCAGCCGTAAATGATCATTCCGAACTGGGTGCCCCAGTCGCCGATGTGGTTGTCAGCGATGACCTTGAAGCCGAGAAACCGCGCGATGCGTGCCAGCGAGTCCCCGATGATCGTCGAGCGGATGTGGCCGACGTGCATCGGCTTCGCGACGTTCGGTGCCGAGAAATCCACCACCACCGTCTTGCCCGCGCCGGTGGCCGGAACACCCAGCCGCCCGTCGCGGATCAACGCGGCCGCCCGCGCCGCGTAGGCCTCGGGAAGGATGCGGAAATTGATGAATCCAGGGCCCGCGATGTCGGCAGTGGCCAGTCCGGCGAGCTCCAGCCGATCGATGATCTGCTGGGCCAGCGCGCGCGGATTGGTCTTCTGTTGTTTGGCGAGCACCATCGCCGCATTCGACTGATAGTCGCCGAAGCGGAGATCCGCGGCGGAGGTCACGGCGGCGGTGGCGGGCGCGCCGAGAGCTGCGGTCAAAGCGGCGGCCAGGCGGGATTCGAGTTCCTGAAGAAGTGTCATGAAAATAGCGGGTGCACCCGGATCAAGCGCCCACGCGGGCCGGCCGGGAATCAAAAATCGCGAGGATTTCCTCATGGCTTTCCGCCGCGCCGAGCTGGCGGAGGACCTCGGAGTTGGTGAACATCTTTGCGATCGCCGCCAGCGTCTGGAGGTGCAGGTGATAGTTCTTCCGCGGCACGATGAAGAGCACGATGAAATGCACCGGCTTGTTGTCCAGCGCCTCGAAATCAATGCCCGCCCGCGACCGGCCGAAGACGGCGATCACGTGATCCAGATGGTCCGAAAACGCATGCGGGATCGCCACGCCCGAGCCGATTCCGGTGCTGACGGATTCCTCGCGCGCCTTGAAGGCTTCGAGCATTTCAGCCTCCTGGGAGGCGGGGAGTTGGCCGGTTTTTACCAGATGGCCCACCAGTTCCACGATCGACGCCCAGTGCTCCACCGCCTGCATATCGAGCAGGATGTGGTTCGCACTGAGCAACTTCGCCAACTTCATAAAATGAAAATCAGAATCCGCGCACAGTGGCGGTGGGGGCGAGTGGTTACCGGCCTAGCCCTGTGATGGCAAGCGGATTTCCTAGGGTGGGCCGAACCGGCAAAGCGTCGTGCGTTTTGTCGCGCATTGGGTAGTTTTCAGTCATGCACACTTCGACGCTCACGATCCGCTTGCAGCAGGAGCAGCGTGCGGCTTTGAAAGAGACGGCAAAGCGGCTGAAGAAATCCGAATCCGACGTCATCCGCGAGCTCTTGGCGCGGGAATTCAAGCAAGTTGCTTTTGGCGAGCGGGCCGGTGAATTCATGGGGTGCCTCGAATCCAGTCCGTCGTCGTCTCCCGAACCGGATTCCTTTCATGAAGCAATCCGGCGCGCCAATTGGCGTCCCGCGTGAAGCGCGAGTTCCTTGCTGGATGAGCGGAGATTTCGGACTTTTCGCTTTTCGGGGAAGCGGCACTTCAAACTGATTCTGCAAAATGGCTGATGGATTGCGAAAGATTGGTCATTGGTAGAGAATGAGATTTCATTTCAGCCCCCCGCAATTCGCCCCGGGGTTGACGCTGGCGGTTTCATGACTACAGCTATCGCCCATGCAAGCCGACAACGATCCGAACCAAGCGCCTGAAATCCCGGTGACCGACGCCGCAGCGGAGCCCGCCCCCGCCGCCGATCCCGCGCCTGCGCTCGATCCTTGGGAGGAACTCGAAGCCGAGGCCGCCAAGTGGAAGGAAATTTCCCTGCGCACCGCCGCCGAGATGGACAATCTCCGCAAACGCACCGCTCGCGACCGCGAGGATGCGATCCGCTACGCGAACCAGCGCCTGCTGGAAGAACTGCTGCCGGTCATCGATAATTTCGAAATGGGCATGCAGGCCGCCTCGCAGGACACGAAGTCCATGATTTACATCGGCATGGACATGGTCCGCCGCCAACTCAACGAATTCCTCACCTCCCAGGGCGTCGAGGAAATCCCGACCACCGGCCAGTTCGACCCGAATCTCCACGACGCCGTGGCCCAGGAAGAATGCGCCGCCGGCGAGGAAGGCCGGATTCTCAAAGTCACCCGCCGCGGGTTCCGCCTGCGCGACCGCCTGCTGCGCCCCGCCAGCGTGGTCGTATCCAAAGTCCCAACTCCGGCAGAATAAAGAAGATGGCTGAAAAACGCGACTATTACGAAATTCTCGGCGTCTCCCGGGACGCCTCCGCCGACGAGATCAAGAAATCCTACCGCAAGCTCGCGGTGAAGTTCCACCCGGACAAAAACCCGGGAGACCACACCGCCGAGGACAAGTTCAAGGAACTCGGCGAAGCCTACGAAGCGCTCAGCGACTTGGACAAGCGCGCCGCCTACGACCGTTACGGCCACGCCGCCTTCAACGGTGGCGGCGGACGCCCGAGCGGCGGCGGATTCCACGATCCGATGGATCTTTTCTCCCAAGTCTTCGGCGGTGCCTTCGGTGGCGGATTCGAGGAGTTTTTCGGCGGTGGCGGTTCGCGCCGCGGCTCGGGAAAACAAAAAGGTAGCGACCTGCGCTACGATCTGGAAGTCACCCTCGAAGAAGCCGCCCGCGGCGTCGAGAAGGAGCTGGAAATCGAGCGCTACGTCCCGTGCGAACCCTGCGGCGCGAAAGGCACCAAAGGCTCCGGCGGCATCAAAGCCTGCTCCACCTGCGGCGGCCGCGGCGTCGTTGCTCGCCAAGCGGGGATTTTCATCCAGCAAACGACCTGCCCGGAATGCCGGGGTGCCGGCGAAACGATTTCCGACCCATGCACCAGCTGCAAGGGTGACGGCCGCGTCCAGCGCGACAGCCGCATCAAGCTGCGCATCCCCGCAGGCGTCGATACCGGCACCCGCCTCCGTTCTTCCGGAAATGGCGATGCCGGCGTCCGCGGCGGCGCGGCGGGCGATCTTTACGTTTTCCTACACGTCCGCGATCACGACGTTTTCCAACGTGACGACTCGGATCTCTTCTGCTCGGTGCCGCTTCCGTTCTCGGTGGCTGCGCTCGGCGGCGAGCTCAAGGTCCCGTCGCTCGACGGGCAATCGTCCATCAAAATCCCCGTCGGCACCCAGGGCGGCACCGTTTTCCGGCTTCGCGAAAAAGGCATGCCCTCGCTGACCAACGGCCGCCGTGGGGATCTCAACGTCACCGTGCAGGTCGAAGTCCCCACCAAGCTCAATAGCGAGCAACAGGAAAAACTCCGCGCGTTTTCCGAGTCCATCGGCGACCACAACTCGCCGATGCAGGAAGGTTTCTTCAAGAAGGCGAAGCGGTTTTTTGACTTATAAGGAGTGGCGACATTCCTGTCGCCACTTTTCACCCTCAAACCGGAGACAGAAATGTCCCCGCTCCTTATGGCTAGATTCCACCTCCCACCTGAAACCTGGCAGGAAAACCCCGCCCTCACCGGCGACGAGGCCCGTCATCTCTCGCAGGTGCTCCGGATGAAGACCGGTGACTCGGTCATCGTCTTCGATGGCCAAGGCCGCCGCGCGGCTGCGGAAATCCTATCGGTTTCTCGCGACCGGATCCCGCTGAAGCTGGGAGAAATCCTGCTGTCCCGCGCGCCGCTTCCCGCCATCACTCTGGCGCAGGCGATTCCGAAAGGGAAAAACATGGACCTCATCGTCCAGAAATCCGTCGAGCTCGGCATCGCCGCCATCCAGCCGTTGGTGACCCGCCACACCGTCGTCCAACCGGGCGACGGCAAGTCCGAAAAATGGCGGCGCAACGCGCTCGAAGCTTGCAAACAGTGCGGGCAGGACACGCTTCCGGATATCGCCGAACCACTGACATTCGACCGCTGGATCGCCACCCGGGCTGACGCTCCCGGTTTGAAACTCATCGCCTCGCTCGCGCCAGGAGCCCGTCCGATGCGGGCGGTCTTGCGGGATCATCCGGGGACCATTCAAGCCACGTTGCTGGTCGGGCCGGAAGGGGATTTTTCCGCAGAGGAAACCACTGCCGCGCTCGCCGCTGGGTTTCTGCCGGTTTCGTTAGGCGCTATCGTCCTGCGGGTCGAAACCGCCACTCTGTTCTGCCTTTCCGCGCTGAGATACGAGTTCGACGGGCAATGATGTTATATTGACGGCCTGCTTTTTCGGATCAGCCCCGACCGTTCTCTCCAGCAGCGTCTCCGCATCGGCCAAACCGCGTTTCACGATTTGCTGGACGTTGTTGTAGCAACGAGAGGTGGCCGGGTGGCACGTCGCTTCTGGATTCCGGACTTGCGGATCTGCGCTCATCCGCGAAATCTGTAGTTATATCTCTTCCGCCTCCTCACGCTCATCTGCGGCGGTGATCGCCGTGGAAAGGCGAACCAGGAATAGCCTTTGCAAGGACCGCTCCCGTATCCTAGACCCCGCGCGAAATGTTTTCCCAAGAACCGATTGAATGGCCCGAAAAAGTGGAGATCCTCGTCGATCGCCTTGAGAGCGAAGCGTCCGAGCGGGCACTCAGCCGCGAGGAACGTGCCCTGATGGACGTGTATGAAACCATTCCGCTTCTGGAAAGCGAGGACGGCCTGCATGGCTTCTGGCAGAGCGGACTGAACCACCAGCGCATCATCAACTCCTTCGAACTCATCGGCGCCACCACCCTGGTCGATCCCCTCAACGCCAGCCGTTGGTGCGAAACCCGCAGCGAGGACCGCCACGACTACAGCGAAACCGAAGCGGACTACCTCGCCACCATCGAAGAAGAACTCCCCGCCGGCCTCGACGAACTCATCGACCTCGTGCTTGAGTTCATGGAAGATGAATTGAGTTAGGGTGGCTTCTCGGGTGGGGAAACATCCTCCCGTAAATGCCGGAATAAACCGACCGACCCGGGGATGCGGAAATCTCTGCGATTTGGAACTGTCGAGGCCCCCTCAACCTGCGCCGGGAAGTTGTCAATCCGAGTCATCTTTCGCCATCCATCTTCCCGATCGGTGCTGATCCGCGAGGACCCGATTCAGGAGCCGGAGGTTTTCAGCGCGCGGCGGCCCGCCGATGACGGAGCGCTTCGTAAATGGCGGGAGCGCGGAAAGCTTCCGCAATGGCGTAAGCAGTGAGGCAGGAAACCAGCAGCGGCAGCATGAAGTCATATTGCCCGGTCATTTCCACCATCAGCACGATGCCGGTGAGCGGGGCACGGACGACGGCGGTGAAGAGCGCACCCATGCCGAGCAGGGCAAAGGTCTGCGGATGCATCATCAGCGAAGGTGCCACCGCCTCCACGGACATTCCAAACCACAGCCCGCCCAAGGCTCCGATCACCAGCATGGGAGCGAAGATGCCGCCCGCCGAGCCGGAGCCATAGGAAATCATGGTCAGGGCGAAGCGCGAAAGCAGCAGCAGGGGAATCAGCCCGAGTGCGAATTCCCCGCTGATGGCCTTGTCCGCCATGGCTCCGCCGCCTCCCGCCAGACCGGGCATCCACCACCCGGCGGCTCCGGCGATGGCCCCGGCGATGGCTCCCGGAATCCAATAGGAGCGGTGGAAAAAACGGTCCGCGAAATCCAGACTGCCCAACAGCGTGCGGTTGAAGCCGATGCCGGCAAATCCCGCGAAGATCCCGAGCAGGAAGGCGAGTGGTAGCTCCTGCAAGCTCGTGACCGGAAGATGCTGCAGGTAGA
Source organism: uncultured Verrucomicrobiae bacterium (assembly GCA_963841745.1). GTDB lineage: Bacteria > Verrucomicrobiota > Verrucomicrobiia > Verrucomicrobiales > Akkermansiaceae > Luteolibacter. The sequence goes on from CAWJDV010000004.1 coordinate 331,836, forward strand.
AAATCGGATCGCCACCCACCAGCAGCCGCGAGACGACATCGGCTGAAACGGACGCGAGGAACGCGGCGACGAAGACGACCGGGGTGAAATTTCCCTGAAGTTCTTCCAGCACGAAGATCAGCCCCGCCAGCGGGGCGTTGAAAGCGGCGGCGAGTCCGGCCCCCGCGCCCGCACTGATCAGCGCCTTGCGCTCGCCGAAGCCCGCTTTGATCCGGAACCAACTGGCGGTCATCAACCCCGCGGCTCCGCCCATCTGGACGGTGGGTCCCTCGCGGCCGAGCGCCAGCCCGCCGCTGATGCTGAGCACGCCGGCGAGGAATTTCAACGGCAGCAGGCGTTTCCAGCGCATCCCGGTTTCCCCATCCAGCACCGCCTTCAGGTGCGGGATCCCGCTGCCCGCCGCTTCCGGGGCGAACCGCCGCACCACCCATAACCCGATGCCGCCGGCCAACGCTCCGCCGCCGATTGCGACGACCGCCGCCAGCCACGGAGCGAGCCCGGCGATGGTGGATTCGCGGAAATGCTCGGCCTGATTCAACGTCAGCCGGAAAGCCGAGGCAATGACGCCCGCCACCACGCCGACCACCAGGGCCTTGGGCAGGATGTGCCGGCGCTTCACCTCCTCCTCGTTCAACCCGCCGACGGCCTCATCCCCACGCGCATTCGGAACACTCACGGGCGGAGAGTTTCAGGTTCCAGGCGGTGAAACAACCCCCAAGGGCGGAAAAGGCAGGCTGAAACGGACCGCACCCGACGCTTGCAGCGGCGCGTCCATGACCGTCGCACTTCACCTTCTCCCGCCGGAGGCTTTGCTTCATCATCCAAGAATCCACCGCAGAGGGACGCAGCGAATCATTCATCGAAGTCAACCTTGCGATCCTCTGCGAACTTTGCGTCTCTGCGGTAAATCCATGATCCGGCTTTCTCCCCCTCCCACTCCGCAGCGTCGTCAGCTTGTCGATGGAAACGACCATCGCCTTCCCCTGATCGCCGCGGTTCAGGAAATGATGGACGTTTTCCCTTGGAACTTAGCTGTTCACCATCTTCCGAATCGCAGTCTCCATTTCAAAAGCCATACTCACGGACACCGCTGGTGAAGCAGCGAGAAGAATACTTGCCGCCTTTGAGAGTCCCCGTCTTTCCTGTAAGCAAGCAACTTGAATGGCTGGAATCGTTAAACGAGGTAGGCGCAACAATGCTGGCATTAGAACAACACGCCCCCATGTGATCTCTACTTGGTAACAGAAAGCGTCCGCCGAATGATTCAACCATGGCGACATTTTCACGAGACTGAGCCAGCGAGCGTGAGCAAAATACACATCTTCTGCAGAACTCTCGTTTGACAGGAGCACGAGCCACGCCCCCAGCATAGACCCAATCCAATTTTGGCCGGGGTTGCGAACCAATGCATTTGCTTCCAACAAACTCCCTCCCAAAACACGTTCCATTTCGTCGAACCAATCGTGCCAGCCTTTACCAGCATTTTTCGGCAGCGAATCACGCCAATCTTTCAGCGTTTCGTGCCAGTTGCGTCCATGAGCTTGAGCAGCGGTCAATCCAGCTAGAAACGCGAGAGCGCCGCGAAGCATTTCTGTCCTCTCGAATTCCTCAGGAGGAGTGCGAGCTATCCCTGTAGAAAACGATTCTGGCAGGAGTGCGGCTGACACTTGGACCGCTCGCACCATCTCAATAATATCAGATGGAAGATTGCTGATGTCTCCAGAAATCAAAGCTTGTGTGACAATTTCAACCGAAACAATTGAACGAATCGCGGGATTTGCTGTTGTCGCAAGTGCATTATGTCCCAAAGAAGCTGCGTTATTTCCGGTGTCTAACTCGCGCTCCAATCTCCTCAAGAAAACCCATATTGCGGCATTTTCGGTCTCAGGCAACTCCCTCATCGCTTCTGGTGTCTCCGCACTGCTGCACGTGCCCGCAATAGGTTCATGCAACTCTCCAACGCCAAAATCTGTTGCTGTGCCATGAAGCCATGCGATCACATGTCCAATTGTCTTACGGCTCGTAAAGGCACGCAGATCTTCCCGCCCCAATGGCAATGTCTCCGCAAGACGCCAAGCTTCAATTAACGCCGACATCATTTCGCGCGGCTTACCCGCCTTCCAAAGACAAAAACCGGCATCTGCGTAAGCTCCTGCCATAAATGCGATTTCGTTCTTCGTCGGTAGGCGCTCGACTATTTGAATGAACCACTTCGCAGCAGCGTCCCAGCGCTTCTGTCGTGCTGCAGAGACGCCCGCACTTCTTGCAGCGAAGGCTGCGCCATTATCAAATGACGCAACATTTTTAGGCCATTCAGCAAGAGCTAGGCGCCATTCGATTTCTGCGGAAGGATAGTTCTTTTCGCTGAAATAGATACACGCACGGCGATCATGAATGGCGTGTGAGGCCAAGCCACCTAAAGTTGCCATCCGATCCAATGCTTCGTGTGCAGCTCGGTGATCCTTGATGTACTCATCGAGCACAACGCAGATCCCGCGCATTGCGGCAACCGCCAGTGGACTACATTCCCATTTCCTCCCCAGAGCAAACGCTTGTTCAAAAACTTTCAGGCAGCGCGCCCAGTCGGGAACTTGCCGTTCGGACTCTGATAGCCATGCTCGGTCCAACGCCATTTGCACGCAGATCCCGCCGCCCACGAATCCAAGCAGTATTCGCTCTCGGAACTGTGGTTCCTCATCATCGAGAACAGTAAGAAACTCCTCAAGATAACCAATATTGGTGCAACGCTGAAAGCTGACAAAGCTTAGAACTGAGACAATGTCGTCCAAATCAGGGAAGTGTCCTGATTCATCGATCTCACTGAGGGGAAAGGATTCTGGGAGAGGGATGTCTGGATACTTCATCTTGGCTACTTCCATATCGTGAAGAAGAGCTATCACCATGCCCCCAGAAATTGGCACCTGATGAAGTTGGAGTATTTCCCCGGCAAAGATAAAGCGCATGAGCGTTGGATCAGGATGACTGCCATGTTCAAGTTCCCAGCGCCATGCCTCAACAATTGCAGCCGCACGCTCGGGAGCTGCTCCAAGCGCGACTCGGAATTGAAACCAACGCAAGCTCAAGCTGATAGGGGGATTTTCCGGGTAAAGCTGCTGCCCTGGAGTTACTGCCTCCCTTGTGAACCACCACAGTTCCTCGGCCAAAGTCGCGAAGAGTTCATGATCCATGTCCACGCAACTACCAGTCAATCCCAATAGGGCATTTCCATTGCGCGTTTGCCAAAGAAGCGAGAATGCATGGGCTCCTTCCAATGTTGAAGTGGGTTTCGTATCTCGCAGTACCTTTGCTGCTTGATTCTGTAGCTTCTTAAAATCAGCCGGAGCGAGTGCTGCGCGAGCTCCGTCCACCAAAAGAGGAGAGAGGGCGAAATACTCTGCGTGTAAAGGCTCTATCCAAGGACCAATTAACGGATTGAAAACATTGCCGGGAGAACCAATTGATGGCTTTACCGCACCAATTGCAACTCCGTGATCACGACGAAATACTCCAGGAAATACACTCAGCCTATGTAGTAATTCCCGCTGTGGATGCGGCAGGCCGTCCAGCAGTTCGCGGGCATCTGCCTTTTCGGCGTCAACTGCGGCAACACCTGGATTGATAGATTCCACCGTTATCGATGGCCACTCCTGCTCTCGCAGCGCCAACAAGCGGACGGCGGCAAGTTGAGGATGGCCATCCGTGCTAGCCCAGACGAGCCGAGCCCAATCAATGCTACGCTTTCCGTCCTTGCACCCGAGTGCATTTGCAAGTTCCGCAACTTCTTCCTCTTCCATTCGCGGTACTGCCACGATCTGTCCCGCAGGAATCCCAAGTGCGTGCTGAAGCCTCACCGGTATGGGCTTTTGGCTAGTGATCAATATGCGTCCACGACGGCCATTCACCAGCGCCAACAAATCTCCAAGCGCCTCGTCCATGCCTTGGACTGTAGCAGGGGAAAAATCGAGATCATCGAGAACAACATCTGCGACATCTCGCAATCGCGCGACTTCCGTAGCCAACATCGAAAGTTCACGCAGTATTTCGTCGGGCGTCTTTCGCGCGGCAGACCACCATTGCCATTCACCAGAACATGCTGAGGCGATTAATTTCGCTAATGTCGTTTTCCCCATCCGGGTCGAACCATGAATATTCAGCAGCCCGCCTTTAGAAAGTAAGGCCCGCCACTGCGCCACAAGATCCGTCCGTTGAGCGACTGCCCCCGGAAGAGGAGGAACCCCCATGCGAAGTAAATCCGGTGGCCGGTTGGGCGGTGTGGGTGGTTGCGATGCGGGTGCGTTAAATAACGCTTCATGGGCTGAACGCGGTATACTTACGCGCGTGACATCTTCCCACAATTCTTCGATTCGGAACAAATCCAGCCGCCTTGGGGCGGGTTCCCGAAGAATTTTCCAGATTTCCTCTTTCAACCGCACGGCTACTTGCTTAAGCAACGAAGCGGGTGCCCTTCCGCGCAGTTCGGCGAAAGTCACCAACTTATTGTGAATTCCGCGTTCTACGAAATGCGCTTCTTCTGCCTGTGGTTGCCACGTCATGATTCCCACAAGCTCTCGCCTAATTTCGCTAGGATTTGCGCGTTCCAGCCAAGTCACAAAGCTAGGGTCCAAATGTGCCTGCTTTGCTAGAAAATTGGACAGCTGGATAGCCTCGTCGTCATTCAGTAGGCGGCGCTGCCACAAATCCAAACCAGCTACACCGGCTCCAAAAGGACTTCCTAACTCCACAGTGAACGGAGCTATCGTAAGAAACCTCATTCCAACAGAACGACCCGGCACTTGTTGGCGAAGCTTCCAGAGGTTGTTGAGAGTTTTTAAGACCTCCTTTTGCCCAAGTGAGATCGGTTGCGGAGACGTCTTTACCTGAACTGCCTCGGCTCGATCATTGGAATGAATGTCGAAATCTTCCGAGCCCTCCACAAATATTACTTCAGTTCCACGCAGATCCAGCCAAGCGCTTACAGTTTGTAAAACCTGATACTCACAAGCGCGCAACATCGCATCTGCCTGCCGAGCCGGGTCGGCAGGTAATGGTGTTGTTTCGTTTGCAGTCACTTAAAAGAGGAGATTTATTGGCCTACAGCGAGGTCGAAGCGGCCGAAGGAGTCCTGAATCCTCGTATCCTGGAGGTCCTCGTAGTAGGGGTTCCCCTGCTTGATATCGCCGCACAGCCCGTCCGGCGTCGTTGCACTATGCCGGGACAAATTCTGGATTGGGATCGCGATGGGAATGGCGGCAAGGGTCTTGAGCCGGGCGTGGACTCGCTCGGCTTCCAGCAGGCGTTTCTCGATCAGCTCCGCGCGGCGGGTCTGGACGGCGAAGTAGGTCTGCGCGAAGGCGATTTCCTCTTTCCGGGAGTCTCCGTTCTGGGCGATGAGGTAGCAGGCGTAGCGGGTGAGCAGGATGTCAGGAATTTCCTTCTCCGCGCCTTTGGGCATTTGGATCGTTTTGTTGACGTCAACAAAATGATCGGAAACGGGATGGCCTGAGACTTCGCAGGCGACTTTCGCTTTGGAAACGGCGGACTGGTTGAAATTCCGCCACTCGGCGTAACCGAGCAAGTGCTGGAGGTCCCGGGCCAGCCAGTATTCGACGCCGGTTTCCGTTTGCTGGGCGTGGGCCTCGAAGTTCGAGGTGAGGAAGTGGATGATGTCCGGGTTCATGCGGCGAGGAGTTCGGTGACGTTTTCCGGGATCCGGGCTTGGAGCTGATGCGAAGTCGTCGGAAGTGGCGGGTTCGGTCCAATGCATGAGCTAGCGGAAGGCTAACTGCTGGCGGCGGGACGGCGAGGGAAAACTTGGGAATTCGCCGCATCCCGGCGTATGACGCGGGATGCGAAGGCACCAAGGTTGGTAGCCGCTCGAAGACAGCCAAACTCCGGGTCCTAGCAGGCAGGGCTGAGCTACATTCGACAGCCAATCCCTGAAACCGTCCCCGGATTCCGCAGACACCCCGGGCTGCCATCTCCGAAGCGGCTTGAGCGAACCTCCTCCTGCCCTGATCCCGTATTCTCGGGATACCTGCGGACTCGCGAAATTTCGCCAATCGCGTCATCGTTCACCATCTCATGAACCGCAGCCTCACGATCCGTTCCCTCTTCTGCCTCCTGATGCTGGCATCCGCGCCATTCTCACAGGCCGGGACTGCCGAACCCTGGCCGTTCTTCGCCTTCGACAACGGCGTCGGCCGCGGAGTCTGGCCAGCCCCGAAACAAGCGGAGACCGTCAAGTCGCTCGGCTACGACGGCATCCACTACAACTTCACCAACCCCAAGGATTTCGCGACCAAGATCGCCGCGTGCAAGGCCGCCAAGGTGCCGATCAAGGCGATGTATTTTTACACCTTCGTCGATAAGCCCGGAGCCGCCTACGACCCCGGCGTCAAGGAGGCCATCCGCATGCTGAAAGGCTCCGACACCATCATCTGGATGACTTTGCGGGATGGGAAACCCGGCCAGCAGGACAAGGAGGCCGCGCAGGTCGTCCGCGAGATCGCCGGCATGGCCGCCGAGTCCGGGCTCAAGGTCTCGATCTATCCACACGCCGGCTTTTACGTCGCCACTGCGGAGGATGCCGTGCGCGTCGTCAAACAGGTCAATCTCCCCAACGTCGGCGTCACCATCAATCTCTGCCACGAGCTCTTCGCCGGTAACAGCGAGCGCCTTGCGGAAGTGGTCAAGACCGCGGGACCTTATCTCAACCTGGTTTCGATCAATGGCGCGTCTCCGGTTCCCGGCAAGGGCCCGAAAGTTTGGGATACCCTGCCTCTCGGATCCGGCACGTTCGATACGGAAGGTTTCCTCCGCCTCGTTCGCGACAGCGGCTACCGCGGCCCGATCGGCCATCAGTTTTTCGCGGTTGCGGGCGATGACATGCAGAAACTCACGAAGGCCATCGAATCATGGAAGATCATGAAGCCTCAAGTCCTGAGGGATGAGACCCTGCGTGCGTCGCATTGAGAATTTTCCGGGGTTAATGGGTTTTCTCCGGAATCCAAGGGGTCGCCGATTGGAGGTCGGCGACCCCGTTTTGCGTCTGAGAGGCTGTCTGAAAAACGGAGCGCTGACTTTAGTCGGCCAGTTTAGCCCGAGACTTTTCCGCGCAGATTCATGAATCAAGGCACCACGAATCCGACGAATCTTACGAATCTTTGATTTTTAAGACAGCCTCTGATGGATGCGGTTTATTTCGCCGGTGATGGAGACGAATCGCCTTCCAGCGGAAGAATTTCGATTTTGCGAAACTCGGTGGGATGGGTCTCGGCCTGGATCGCGATGTATCCGCCTGTTAGCGGCTTGCCGTCGGCGAGTCTGGGATTTTGATATCGCAGGACTTCCTTGCCGTTCACGTAGTGGATGATTTCCTCGCCGCCGCGCACCTCCGCCTCGACGGTGACCCATTCGAGACCGCTGAATGGCTCGGATGAGGAGGATTCGCCGCCACCTTTGTAGTCTTTGCCGTCCTTGGTGACCACGGTCCCGGGCGTGAACAAATTGCCCATGGGGCGTTTCGAGATTTTTCCGCCCTCGGCTGAATTATTGCCCCAGAATTGCACCTCGATGGAATTCGGAAACTTCTGGTCCAGCGTCATCGTCGCCGGGGCCTGGGAATGGAGCATCAGTCCGTTGTTGCGGAACGCCCACTCGGGGCCTCCCTTCTGCTGTTCTCCCGTGAACCGGAACTCCGCGCGGATCCGGTAATGGCTGTGGGGCGTCTTGTAAAACAGGTGGCCGAACGCGCCCTTGAACTCGCCGGAGTCCGCATAGCTGACTTTCAGCAGACCGTCTTCCACGCGGAACACATTGTGGGGATTTTCCCCCATCGGACTGTCCGCGAACTTCGGCGTCCAGTCCTTCATGTCCTTGCCGTTGAAGAGCGGGATCCATTCTTCCGCACCGGCAAATGACGTGAGGGATCCGAGAGTGATGAACAGGGAAACGGGTAATTTCATAGGCGTGTGCATACGGGATCACCCTGCCGGATATTTCCGGACTGGAACGGGTTTTTCCCGCCGCTGCAGACGCAGCAAGGACGTGGAAGGGCATCCAATGCCATTTTCCCGACGAGCGTGGCTGACTTGGGAATGGCAGATGTCCGTGCTGAGGGGCTCAATGTCTCCCGGATCGTCCCTGTCTTCATCAAGGTGTCCCTCCCTCAAATACTCAGGAAGTTATTGAAGAAACCGGGTGATTTACGCCGTATCCGACTGACATTGATCGGGATCCGCCGCGGCATCGAAGCGGTGAATTCCCTTTCTTAGCCTCACTCAACCCAATCCCATGTCATCCATCCATCGCCGCCAATTTTTAAAACAATCCGGACTTGGTGCCGGCGCACTTTTTCTCGGAGCTCCCGCCATCGTGCGCGGGCAGAACCTGAACAGCCGGATCAACGTCGCCTGCATCGGGGTGGGTGGGAAAGGCGATAGCGACGTGAAGGAAACCGCCGCCGCCGGTGCCACCATCGTCGGCCTCTGCGATGTGGACTCGCGCATGCTGGACAAAAAAGCGGCCCAGCATCCGGATGCCCGCAAGTTCGTGGACTTCCGCCAGATGCTCAAGGAAATGGGCGATTCGATCGACGCGGTGACCATTTCCACACCCGATCATCTGCACGGCATCGCCGCGAAGATGGCCATGGACATGGGCAAGCATGTGTATTGTCAGAAGCCGCTCACGCAAACCGTCTTCGAAGCCCGCGAACTGAGCCGCCTGGCCAGGGAGAAAAAACTCGCCACCCAGATGGGCAACCAGGGCAGTGCGGGCGATGGATTGCGCCGCGCGGTCGAGGTGATCCAGTCCGGCATCATCGGCAAGCCGCTGGAGCTCCATGTCTGGTCCAACCGCCCGATCTGGCCGCAAGGCATCGAGCGACCGAAGGGGGATGATCCACTTCCCAAGGAGCTGGATTGGAATCTCTGGCTTGGCCCGGCGCAGCTTCGGCCCTACCTGAAGGAAATCTATCATCCCTTCAAGTGGCGGGGCTGGAACGACTTCGGCACCGGTGCCTTGGGAGATATGGCCTGCCACACGGTGAACATGCCATTCCGCGCGCTCAAACTCGGCTACCCCACGCTGGTCGAGTGTGAGATGGCTTCGAAGATTTTCCCGGAAACCTATCCACTCACCTCGCGCATCCGCTTTGAGTTTCCCGAGCGTGATGGCCTGCCACCCCTCAAGTTCTGGTGGTATGATGGAGAGCCGACCAAGGATAACTCGCCGCTGCGTCCCTATCCGGATATCGTCAACGATGTCGTCAATCTTCGCGGTAAACTGCCGATTTCCGGATGTCTCATCATCGGCGAAAAAGGCAAACTCTTCGCGCCGGACGACTACGGTGCGACCTTTTTCCTCAAGCTCGAAGGCGATGAGAAATTCGTGCACGGTGACAAGCACGAAGCCGTCAAGGCCGTGGAGCAAAGCATCCCGCGTTCGCCCGGTCACTACAAGGAGTGGATCGAGATGATCAAGGGCGGCGCACCTGCCTATTCGAACTTCGAAATCGCAGGCTACCTCACCGAAATCATTCTGTTGGGATGCGTGGCCCTGCGCGTGGGCGAAGGCGTGAAAATGGAATGGGACGGCCCGAACATGCGCTCGCCGAACTGCCCGCAAGCCGCGCAGTTTGTGAAACGCAACGAACGCACCGGCTGGTGAGTCGGTCACTCCCTGCCGCCATCGCCGACCCACAACCTCACCGGGCCTAACAATCCGGAGGGTTCCAGCGGCGTGTCCTTGGTCAGCTGGGTGATGTTGGTGCGGGTCCGGCGTTGGGCTTCCGGCAGTTTGGCATCGCCGATGATCCGGTTCGCCCAGACATTCACCACCTTCACTTCAAGCCGGTTGTCGCCGGGCTTGAGCTTGCCGGTGACATCGACGCGGAACGGCGCGCTCCACAGCACGCCGAGGTCGTGGCCGTTGAGCTTCACCTCGCACAGGCTGTCCACATTTCCCAAGTCGAGGAACACCGGTCCTTGACGGGCCGGGGCGGTGAAGGATTTTTGATAGGTCGCACTGCCGGAATAGTGACGGATGCCTTCCTCCGGTCGCGACGTCCAATCGGTCAGTGTGTCAAAGGTGATGGATTCCGGCCCGCCCCATGCGGGATCGAAGGATACTTCCCACGGGCCTGTCAGTTCCTGCGCGGGGGATGATTTCGCGACGTTGGGAGCGCGCTTGACCTCGCCCGCCGGGACCGGCTTGCGGAACAACACGAAAAACGCCTGTTCGCCGTGCATCGGATAGGGAATCACGGTGGTGCCGTTTTCCTCGCGGAAATCCGTGGCATCCCTGCGCCCGCCGGTCACCGGGTCCCAGAATTCCGGCACCCGTCCGGTCACGCGGAATCGCAGTTCCACATTTTCCGCCCGGTCGTTGCGGTTGGCCACGAAGTAGATCCGCGTGTCGTCGGTGCGGCGTTGGATGAAATCGATGAAGGTGTCCGCATCGCCACCGGTCCATGCGAAATCCTGCGGCACCTGATCTGCCAGCAAGACCTCGCGGGTGGTCATGCCCTGGATCACGCGGCCTTTTCCATAACGGTTCGTGCCGGATGACGATTTACCCCAGAGTTGGTCGCACAGCGCGGAGAACCTGTTGTCAGCCGCTTTGCCGCCGCTGAGTGAGAATTGGTGTTGCGGGCGCGGGCCGACCACTGTCGCGCCTTGTTGCACGAGCTTGGCCACATGCTCCAGCACCGGCAGGCTGATGGCATCGTGCGGGACAAGTGATAGAATTCGATAGGACGTCCCCTCGGGCAGCACGATGTTTCCCGCGGCATCCACCGAAGTGCGCTCCATCAATGCGCGCATGTCGATCACATCATAGTCATAGCCCGGCAGGCACTTGGCAGGATCATCGCGCTTGAGGCGGACGAAGGCCGGAACGTTTTCGCCATAGAAATGCAGCACGTCGGAAGTCCCGAGACCTTGCTGGAGAAGGAAATGGCAGCGGTTCATGTAGTCGATGAAGGCCTTGCCCTGGGTCCACCAGGTGACGTTCGGATTGAAATGCTCGCCCGCGAAGTAGGCGGAACCCGGCATACCGCGATCTTTGGGCGAGGCGTCGAAGGTGTGCCACATGGTGAGATTGTGGCCCTCGCAGGCGGCGCGGTCGAAGGTCGCCTTGAGAGAGCGCGGATCATGCTGCCAGTGTCGGCCGATGTTGGTGAACGCCTCTGCCAGCGAGACGCGCCGCCCGTAGGTGTGCGCCGCGGAGGTGGTTTGCTTGACATAAAAACGTTGGAAATCCCGCACCCGGTGGCGGGGCGAGGTGGACCAGAACTCGCCCATCGGCACATCGCTGATGCCGAGATTGCGCAGCGCGTCCATCGGACCGGCATGGGGACCACCGGATTCCGGATGGATCCCGAGACCGAGCGCATGTGCCTTTTCCGAGAACCCCGCGTATTTGTTTTCCGCCATCAGATCGGCGAGCGTCCGGCGGAAATCGTTGAGGAACCGGGTCGATGTGGTGCGATCGCCGATGATGTGTCCGGCGAGCACGGGTAGAAACGGTTTGATGTCATAGCCGCGCAGACGTTTGAACTCATCGGGCATGTTGCGGGTCCAGTTGACAGGGCCTAACTCCCAGGAGTCGGTGTGCAGGAAACGCAGGGATTTCCCGAGGTAGGGCTTCACCTCGGCGAAAATGGGATCGAGCGTTTTCTCCCAGTAGGAATCAAGCGTCGAGCGGTCGAGATAGTCGATGCAGTGGCCGCCGGCATTCTCGCTGTGGGTCGAGACATGCGCGCCGCTGGCGGTGTATCCGAGTCGCAGGATTTCCCAATTTCCGGCCGGTGCCTGCCAGCGCAGGCGGCCATTTTTGTCCATCATCGAAGTGAGATCGACCACCTGCTCCGGCTGGGTGAGCCCGTCGGCCGGTGAGTCCGGCGCATCTTCGATCAGGTGCCAGGATTCGGTGCCGGTGAAGCTTCCGGGATAGGAAAAATAGGCTTTTTGATCGAGATGCCGGATGCCGCCACCGCCGGAACGCCCTTCCGCCACAGCGTCGTGTCCTGCAAACAATCCGACTTCCGCGATCTGGACGTTGCGGGGTGGTCCCGGACTGGTATCCCAGGCATCGACCATCACAATGCGGAAAGCTGAAGCCTCCACCGCTTCGAAGCGGATGGTGGCGGGGTCCTTCGAAGACATGTTGAAAGCGGCGATTTGCCGTGGTTTTCCTTCTTCGATCCGTTCGATCCTTCCGCGCTTGGGGCCGTATCCCGGGCGCGGAGTGATGACCATCCGGTCGGCGGCGATTGGCTTTTCAAAACGAAGTTCCAACCATTGCGGTTGTGTCTCGCTGGGGCCGTCGCCGGATCGGTTGGTTCCACTGACCCAATACGTATTCAGGTTGCCGTCCAATGCCTTTCCCGGATCCATCCCGGATTGGTTGGAACTCGCGATGATCCTCGCCGCGGTGACGGCCGGTTTCCCCAGAGGGACGGCCAACACCGCAACATCCCGATAGAATCCGGCTTTTGACGGCGGTTGGGCGAGTGCCACATCGAGTGCCATGCCGCCGTGTGACCGGGGTTCTGGAAAAACTCACCCGTTTGCTGGATTCCTCGATGGGCACAGCAGGACCACCGAGATTCCAGCCGCTTTGAATGTTGAATCCGAGTTCCAGGCCAAGCCGTCCGGCCTCGGTCACGGCATGACTGAAAAGTTCGCGCCATTCCTTCGAGCCGAAATCCGGCCCGTGAGGCACGCGGCGGTTGCCTTCCTGATTGTCGCCACCGGCATCGATCACGTTGGCACCACCGATACCATTGGCCTTCATCGCCTCGAGGTCGCGGGTGATGGTTGGCTTGTCGGTGTCGCCATTGAGCCACCACCACCAGACACGCGTCCGGGCCAGGAGGGGAGGATTCTTCCAGCCCTGTTCCAGAGGAACCTGCGCTCGCAGCGTGGCATTGTATTCGTCATGGATGGCCGGGAGGGTCCCGGCAACTGCCAGCGAAGCCGGGAACAGGCACAACACCGCGGACGATGGGAACAAACGGGCGGAAAATCGGATTTTCATGGCAGAAGCTTCAGCGCGAATCACGCGCGTCACTGGCTGAAACCTACGCTTGGCCGGCCAGCGAACTTTCCCCGTGTTTGCGGGAGAAACGTTCAAATCCAGTGGGAAAAACCCCGTGTATGCGGGATGGTTTCCCGAATCGAATCGGATTCATAATCCATGGCGATTCAAGGCGAGCCGAAGTCATCGGTGTAGCAAACCCAACATGAAAACCCATACTACAACGATGCTGCTGTGGGCGCTGGCATGGACTGTCGCCCAGGCATTTCCCATTCCGCTGCCATCGCCGGTTCCGGCCAATGAAACACCCTTCGCCAACCTGCAGCCGGGCCAATATGCGGTGTTGAAAAACATCACTACCAACAATCCCACCAACGACCACAAGGCCTGCGCCATCCGTCTCTCGCAGAAGTTCGACAAGTCCGGCCAGGCGGCGGTCATCTACGTCATCAAGGAGGATATCATCCCGCCCACCGACGGGCAGTGGAGCTGGATTGATAAATACAACATCGTGCTTGTGAACCTCGGCCTCTGGGATAACCAGCCATTCTACACCGACGGCTATGACGAGGCCGACATCATGATCGACAACGGCATCATCCCGATGATGCAGGGTGCCCGCTATCTGGTGGAGAAATACTATAATCCGGATCCGGAAAAACTCTACGTCTCCGGCTGGTCGGTCGGCGGCGATTTGTTCACCCTGATGTCCACCCGCCCCGAGTGGCGCGGAGTGATCAAAGGGGTCATCGGCACTCCGGGCGTGACCATCGCATCCGGCGATCCAACTGCCGTCCCCGCCGCCGAGCGCGGGTGGGTGAAGTATTTCAACGGCTGTGGTTCCGATGACGGTGCCGAGTGGTATTGCGAGGTCGCGGAGACCATGCGCCAGGCAGGCGTGAAGGCGAACAACACGGTGCTCTACGGCCAGGGACATTCCACCGGCGAGCCGATCCGCGAGCCGGGTTATCTCTATTTCCGCGGCCGCGGGCTCAATGTTGAATACTGGGACGGAGCCAACTTCGGCACCTTGCTCTCAGGCGCTAACGGCACCCGCCAGGAAGCGTCGCTCAATTTCTCATGGGCGGACTTGAAGACCTACGAATACGCCCCGGCCTTGCAGCGGTTTTCCAATTACTCGATGCGTTTCACCGGCTCGATCCAGCCGCGCTTCACGGAAACCTATACCTTCCACGCCACCGCCGACGACGGCGTGCGCGTGTGGGTCAACAACACCCTGATCATCGACCAATGGCTGGTGCAGAGCGCGCCAGTCACCAGCACGGGCACGGTGTCTCTCGTCGCCGGCCAGGCGGTTGCCTATCAAGGTGGAATATTTCCGCGCCACCGGTCCCGGCACCCTGAAACTCGAATGGTCGTCCGCCACCCAGGCGCGCGAAGTGGTGCCCACCCTGCGGACGTTCTACGGGGGTGCCAGTTCGCTGCCCTCCGCCAGCCCTAACAATGGATCCTGGAGTAAAACCGGCGCCATCGGCGCATGGCTGGACACCAGCTCATGGACCGGCGGCGTGACCGCATTCGGCACAGGAAACACGGCCACCTTCACCAACGACATCGCCGCGAATCAAATCATCTCGGTGAATGGCGACGTCACGATCGGCGGCATCACGATCAGTGACGACGGAGCCATCCCCGCGGTCCGCACCTTTTCCACCAGCGAGGACGGCCTCGTCAATCTGCAGCCGTCCAGCGGCGCTTACTCAACGGTCTCCGTCCGCGAGGGGCAAACCGTCATGAACGTCCCGCTCTACGGTTCGCAAGGACTGCTGAAATCCAGCGCCGGGACGCTTATGCTCAACGCGGATTCCGTCTATCCGGGCACCACCCGCGTCGAGGGCGGCTCCCTGCGGGTTGCCGGGAAATTCACCAGTCGCCGGGTCGAACTGGCTAACAACGCGGTGTTTGAACTCTTCTCCAACAGCACGCTCAACTTCCACTCACCCAACGCTGCGAAAACGGTCGTCACCGGCAGCGGAACCTTCCGTAAGTCCGGCACGGGTATGGTGCAGTTGTCCGCCGACGGCCAAGGCTGCGTCATCTCGCTGCAAGCCGGATCGCTGCTGGACATCACCGGCGGAATGCTGAGAAACGGCACATTCGCCAACTCGGATTGGACGCAAAATTTCTCCTCACTTGCCCTCGCCACAGGCACCACACTGGACGTCTGGAACGGCGGCCCGGTGCGGGTGGATGCTCTAGCTGGAACCGGTGCCGTCACCAACGGCCTCAACGGCGGCACCACCTCGCTCACTCTCGGCGTGGCGAATGGATCGGGGGTTTTTTCTGGAACCGTGCGCGCTGTCGGCCTGACGGTGATCAAAACCGGCACCGGCACGCAGACCTTGTCCGGACCCGCAGCCAGCATTGCGGGCACCACGGTGAACAACGGCAAGTTAATCGTTTCTGGAAGTGGGGCCAGCGCGCTTGGCACGGTCAACGCCTCCGCAACCGGTCAACTCCGGCTCGGCTGGCAGCTCACGGCTAACAGTGTATCCACCGGAGCTAACACCTTCAGCGCCGGCAGTTTCGCCGCCAACACCAACGCGGTGATCGACGTAACGCTTAATCCTCCTTCCAGCGCCGTGGCATTGAACAACGTTTTTTGGACCCAGCCCCGCTCCTGGACGATCCTCACTACCACTTCGACCACCGGCACTATCGCCCTCGGAACCGTCTCGCCGGACCCCGCGGGACGCATGGCATCCAACTACGGAACCTTCGCCGTGCAGACCGTCGGCACCAGCACCAACCTGACATGGACGCCCCTGCCGGTCATCACTTGGCGCATCCAGAAATTCGGTGCCAACGCTTCAAACGAAACCATCTCGGGTGACCTCGCCGATCCTGATCGCGACGGGCTGGCCAATCTCATCGAATTCGTCATCGGCGGCCAACCGGACCCGGCCGTTGCGGGTGCCAATTCCAATCACCTATCACCCACGGCGACGATCATCGGCGATGGTCTGGTTTTCACCTTCCGTCGCAGCACGGTTTCGCTCAGCCAGCCGGGCATCGCGATCAAAGTGGAATACGGTTCCGAGCTCGCGGGATGGCAAACCGCAACCGCCGGAGCGAACGGCGTCACCACGGCCGTCACCAGCGGCATTGAACCCGGAATGGACGAGGTGAAGGTGCGGATTCCGCGCTCACTCGCACCAGGCGCGAAGTTTTTCGTCCGGCTCAACGTAATGATGCCGTGATCCGCCGCTTCAACTAACAATCAGTCATGATGACCCAACACACCCTTCCACGCCGCAAGTTTCTTGCGGCTTCCATTTCCGCACTGGGTCTCGCTCCGATGACCTGGCTGCGGGCCCAGCCGACCTCTCCCAATGATGAAATCACCATCGGCGTGATCGGCCATGGGGCGATGGGCTCGGGAAACATGATCAATTTCCTCAATATGCCCGGTGTGCGCGTGGTCGCGGTTTGCGATACCGACTCCAACCGCCTGAATGAAGCCAAGGCGAAAGCCGATCAGAAATACGCCAACAGCGATTGCAAGGCATACGCGCAATACACCGACCTCCTCCAACACCCCGGACTCGACGCGATCTCACTCGCCACCCCGGACCACTGGCACGCCAAAATCGGCATCGATGCGGCGAATGCCGGACTCGATGTCTACGGAGAGAAACCCTTCACCTGGGGCCTCGCGGAGGGCCGCATGTTAGTGGATGCGCTGAAGCGCAACAAGCGCGTCTGGCAGACCGGATCCTGGCAGCGTTCGTCGGGAGAGTTCCGCCGCTTCCATGCCTTGATCCGGAACAACACACTCGGAAAACTCTCCCGCTACGAATGCGGCACACCCTCCGGAATGGGCATTCAGAAACATGTTCCCGAGGACCAGATCGCCGGACTTGTTGGCAAGCCGCCCGCCCATCTCGATTGGAAAACCTGGTGCGGTCCGGCCGGAGAATTCACCTATCATCCGATGCTACATCCGTGGAACTGGCGCTGGCACGACCGCTTCGGCGGTGGTCAGTTGCTCGACTGGGTGGGTCACCACGTGGACATCGCCCTCTGGACGTTGGGTCTCGACCGCACCGGTCCGGTCAAAGTCGAAGGAACCGGAAAGCGTGGCAACCACGCGTTCTTCAACACCTATACCGAGTATGCCTATCAGGGAACCTTCGCCGATGGGCGCGTGATCGAAGTCCGCAGTGATTTCGGCGGCACGAAATTCACCGGTGAAAACGGCTGGATCCACGTGGATCGCGGCAAGCTGGAGGCCTCCGACCGCGAACTTCTGCGGAACCTTCCCGCCGATTTCGTCACCAAGCCACCCAGTCACTATCAGAACTTCATCGATTGTGTCCGCGCCCGGAAACTGCCTGTTTCCGATCCTGAGGGATCGCATCGTTCAGCTTCATTCGGTCAACTCGCCATCGTCGCGCTCGACTCGGGGCAACCCCTCAAGTGGGACCCGGCCGCGGAGAAGGTCATCGACAATCCGGAACAAGTCAAACACCCGCGCCTCGGTGCACGACTCACGCTATGACAAGTCGTATTTTTTTCATCGCCGCCGCCTGGCTCGCGGGAAGTGGCATTTCAGCCGCCGTTGAGGGGATTTCTCCCGACTGGACACAAGTCGCCGCCGCCGACCTGACTTTGATGGGTGACTATCAGGGTGAATGGATCGATGCGCCGAAAGGACATTATTTCGACATCAACAAGCCCCTCACAGCCCAGGTGGTCAACGTCCGCGTGGGCGAGTATCGGGTGCAGTTTTTCCAGGAGCTCGACAGACGCGCGGATCCCTACCTCGAAACTGTTGGAAAGCTCGACGGTGAGGTGATCCGTTTCGAAGATAAAGGCTGGAAAGGAACGGTCACCAAGGATGGCTTGAGTGGCAAAAGCGGGCCTGGACACGGAAGTGCCGAGGGGGTGAATTTCCAGCTTAAACGCGTCGTCCGCTCCTCGCCCACGCTGGGTGCAAAACCGCCTGCCGGAGCCGTCGTGTTGTTTGATGGAAAAAACTTCGATGCGTGGCAACATGCGGATGGTCGCCCGGTGACCTGGCATCCGCTCGATCAAGGACGGATGGAGGTTGAAAGTTTTCTCTGGAAGGACAACCGGAAGAACAAACTCGGTGGCGACATCCAGACGAAGGAAAAATTCGGCGACTGTAAGATCCACATGGAATTCCGTTACCCCGTGGAAGCGGGCAAATCCGGTCAAAGCCGGGGCAACAGCGGGTTGTTCCTCCAACAGGACTATGAAGTGCAGATTCTCAATTCCTATGGCTTGCAAGGTTGGTGGAATGAATGCGGAGCGCTCTACAAAACCAGCCCGCCGAAGGTGAACGCCGCCCGCCCGCCGATGGATTGGCAGACCTATGATGTCGAATACAAGGCCTCGGTCTGGAAGGGCGATGAAATGATATCCGCTCCAAGGATCGAGGTGCGCCTCAACGGCGTGACGATCCACCATGATGAGGAAATCCGTCACGCCACGGCGCACGCGTTCGCAACCCGAATGATTCGACCGAAAGGTGATGGAAGCATCCGCTTGCAGGACCACGGCAATGCGATGCAGTTCCGCAACATCTGGCTCGTGCGTTAGTCATGCCTTCCATGAATCGACTTAGCGTCAGAACGGCCTTTTTGTTAGCTGTCATGGCCGGCGGCTCATCCTTCATGCGGGCGGACGATTTGGCAGATCGCTTTCTCAATCCGCCGGATTCGGCGCGGCCGGGCGTGTATTGGTATTTCATGGACGGCAATCTCGACGGCAAGGAGATGACCGCCGATCTGGAATCCATGAAGCAGGCGGGCTTGGGGAATCTGGTATTTTTGGAAGTGAATGTCGGAGTTCCCCAGGGACCGGTCAAATTCATGAGCGAAGCGTGGCAGGACCTGTTTGCCAAAGCCGTGCATGATGCCGAGCGCCTGGGTCTGGACATTTCGCTGGGCACCGGCCCCGGTTGGTGCGGGAGCGGCGGGCCATGGGTGAAGCCGGAACAATCGATGCAGCACCTGGTTTCCAGCGCCGTGAATGTCACCGGCCCGGCAAATTTCAATGCGGCGCTTCCCGTGCCGGAGCAGCGCTCGACTCAATATCACAAATTGCAGTCGCCATTTTACGAAGACGTGGCGGTTTTCGCTTTTCCGAACCGGCCGCCGGTCATTGCTGACATCAACGAAAAGGCCTTGTATGTCCGCGAGCCATTCACTTCCGCCAAGAAGGTGAAACCCTATCTGGCAACTAAAGCGGAACACGCCGAACCGGAACCATCTGCGGTCATATCGCCGCAGGAAATCCACGACCTAACCGCCGGCCTGGGCGCGAATGGCGTGCTGAACTGGGACGTGCCGGCCGGCGAATGGACGATTCTCCGCATGGGGAGGCGCACGACCGGAGCGAGCACCCGCCCCGCTCCGGAGCCGGGCGTGGGATTGGAAACCGATAAGTTCGATGCGCAGGCGCTCACGGACCATCTCGATCATTATGTCGGCAGCCTGCTTCGGAAAATCGGTCCCCGTGCGAAGAAGCACGGGCTCACCACGCTGCACATTGATAGCTGGGAAATGGGCGCGCAAAACTGGACGGCCAGGTTTCTCGAGGAATTCAAAAGGCGGCGCGGTTACGACGCGCGCCCACTGTTGCCGGTCTATTCCGGACGGGTGATCGAAAGCTTGGAACGCTCGGAGCGTTTCCTCTGGGACGTCCGGCTGACAGCACAGGAACTGGTGCTAGAACAGCACGCCCAAGCGGCCAAGCAATGGGGGGCGAAAAAAGGTCTGGAACTTTCGATCGAACCCTATGACATGAATCCGACGGCGGATCTGGATCTGGGGGCGGTGGCGGATGTCCCCATGGCGGAATTCTGGAGTGCGGGCTATGGATTTGATTCGTCCTTTTCCTGTGTCGAGGCGTCCTCGATCGCGCATGTCATGGGGCGGCCGATTGTTTCCGCGGAAGCGTTCACCGCCGCCTCCGAGGAAGCCTGGCGGCAGTATCCGACTTCCATGAAGAACCAGGGTGACTGGGCGTTCGCCATGGGCATCAACCGGTTTGTCTATCATACCTTCGCGCATCAGCCGCTGGGAGCCGAACACAAACCGGGCATGACGATGGGACCTTACGGCGTACATTGGGACCGCGGGCAGACATGGTGGCCGATGGTGAGTGATTACCATCGCTACGTGAGCCGTTGTTCCGAGATGTTGCGTCAAGGCGTGACGGTTTCCGATGTGCTCTATCTGACTCCGGAAGGAGCGCCGCAGGTGTTCCTTCCGCCGGCTGACGCGCTTGAGGGTGCCGCGCCGATTGCCGACAAGAAAGGATACGGCTTTGACGGCTGTTCGCCGAACATCCTGATGGATCGCGCCGAGGTGAAGGATGGCCTGATTTGCTTTCCCGGTGGCACATCGTATCGCCTGCTGGTGCTTCCCGGATCCGAAACCATGACGCCGCGGCTGCTCCGGAAAATCAGCGGGTTGGTAAGCGCCGGTGCCACGGTCGTCGGTTCACCACCCGGGAAATCTCCGGGCCTATCCGGTTATCCCGCGTGCGATGCCGAGGTGGAATCGTTAACCCTGGATCTTTGGGGCGGCTCGGTGGCGCCCGCGCAGGCAACGAAACGCGATTTCGGCAAAGGCTCCATCCATTGGGGCGGAGAATGGTCATCTGGAAAATCGGGTCTCCATCCGGCCTACGATCTGACAGCGGGCCTGCTGCGTTCGATGGGCGTGCCGGAGGATTTCAGCTCTACCGGACCGATCCGCTACGGACATCGCCGCACCGCCAACCGGGATATCTATTTTGTCGCCAACCGCAGCAGAGAATCCGTGCAGGCGGACTGCCAATTCCGCGTCGCACAAGGGAAGCCGCAATTGTGGGACCCGGTGACAGGAGAAAGACGCGCGCTCCCGCAAATCAAACAGGCCGGCGGACTGACCACCGTTCCTTTGACGTTCGCGGCGTTCCAAAGTTTGTTTGTGGTGTTCGATTCGCAAAACGAGTTGGAAACGAATCAAACCGATAACTTCCCCTCATTCACGAAACTCACGGAACTGACCGGTTCGTGGGAAGTTGCCTTCGACCCGAAATGGGGCGGGCCGGCGCAGGTGGAATTCGACAGCCTGGTGGGTTGGACCGGGCATGGGGACATCGGCATCAAATACTATTCGGGCATCGCTCTCTATCGGAAGTCGTTTCAGGCACCACCACCATCCGGCAAGCAAATCGTTCTCGATCTGGGAACCGTCCACGACATGGCGCGCGTCCGTCTGAACGGAAAGGACCTTGGCGTGGTGTGGTGCGCGCCCTGGCAGGTGGACATCACCGATGAAATCCAGCCGGGCGGGAATCAATTGGAGATCGAAGTCGCCAACCGCTGGGTCAACCGGCTGATTGGCGACCATCAGCCGGCCGATGCCAAGGTGCGCACGGTGCAATTCCCGTCGGGACTGCTAGGCGGCAAGGCGTATCCGGCCGGTCGCTTCACCTTTGAAACCCGGAGCCTGCGCGGCGGTTTGTTCAAACCGACCACGCCCTTGCTTCCATCCGGCCTGCTCGGCCCGGTGACCCTCCAATTGAGTTCCTCTGAATCAGGTCACCCGGTCCGGCACTGATTCCCTGACTCCGGTCCGGGCACCAGCGCTCTCAACGGCCTTCACCCCAAAGGAAAATTGCTATCAGCCAGAATTATCGAACCATATGCTTACGAAAAAATTACGAATGATCCTGCCGCTCTGTGCGCAAATGCTGCACGCAGCCCCAGCGCCAGAGATCGAGGATGCGACTGGAAAGAGCGGCATCGTTGGAATCAATTATGCCTCATGGCACACGCTCGCCTACAAGGGCAAACCGAACGAGACTCCGCGGAACATCCAGAAGATCATGGCCGGCGGACAGGCCACGCCGGAAAATTTCGGTCCACAGGGGTCATGGCATTTCTGGGCGGAGCCCGCCGTGGGCTACTATACTGGCAACGATTCGATGGTGATGAACTATCACTTCGAGCTCTTCCAAGAGGCGCGGATCGACTACATCGTGCTCGATGCCACCAATGTCGTCCCCGGCTCCCCCTACAAGCAGGCATATCTCTATGATCCGCTGGACAAGATGCTGGATCTCATCAAGTCCCGTTCCAAGCGCGGCCTTGATTCTCCGAAGATCATGCTGTGGTCGCCCTGGGAACTCGCCGGGGAGCTATATGATCGCTACTATTCCAAACCCGCCCATGCGTCCGCCTGGTTGTATCTGAACGATGGTCAAGGCCCGAAGCCGATGTATCTCACGACCGCAGAGTTTGATCGCGTGTCCCCCGAAATCAAGCGGGCGCTCACGATCCGCCGCATGTGGGGGCTGAAGTCGAAGATGGCTGACGGAGAATGGTCATTTCTCTCAAAATACCCCCAACCGGTAAGCCTTGCGCCCGACAAGCGGCCGGAGCAGATGGTCGTTTGTGCCGCTCTTCAGGCAGACTACATGAGCAATGAAAAAACCGCAACTTCGCGCGCCCAAGGCCGGACCTTTCAGAAGCAGTGGTTGCGCGCATTTGAAATCCGCCCGCAGTTTGTGACCATCACCTGGTGGAACGAACTGATGGCCCAGCGCCAGAAAGACGGTCCCGATGGGCGGGTCCAGTTTGTCGATATGTTCAAGCCTGAATTCTCCCGCGATATCGAACCGGTCAAGGCACCCTATGGCGACATGTATTACCGTTTCATGCGCGACTACATCCACGCTTACAAGGCAGGAAAACCGATGCCGCAAAATCTCCTGGAAGAACTGGACAAGGGCTCAGACCGGCCGGATTTCGACATGGACGGGATTCCCAACGAAGTCGAAGGCACCAAAGACAGCGACGGCGACGGCACGCCCGATCAGTGGGATCTGGACTCCAACCAGGACGGCAAGCCCGACGCTCCGTAAAATATCGATACCCCGTATCTTTCAGGCCCGCGGGTGTTCGTCGAGCCAGTGGCCACGCCATTCGGGGCGGCGGGTGAGGCGGTTCACATCGGGGTCGGGCGATTGTTCCTTGGCGGGATCCCAGGTGATTTCCCGGCCGCCGAGATGCACCGAGATGTGGCCGAGTTGGCAGAGCGAGTTGGTGCGGTGGCCGTATTCCACGTCCTGCATCGTGCGTTCGCGGGATTTGACGCTGCGGATGAAGTCCTGCTTGTCGCCCCAGGAGGGCAGTTGGATTCCGGCCTTGTCCAGGTTCGCTAGAATCTTCGGGTCGGAAACCTCGATGTCCGGCATCTTTGGATCGGGCTTCCCCATATACCATGCTTTGATCCATCCCTCGTCGCCTTCAAAGCGAATATAGACTTCCTTTCCGCCGACCTTATAATTCAGTTCGACGCCGTTAACATAGCGGTAGTTGATGTCGAAATCCACGAGCACGTTCCAGAGGTTCTCCTTGGGCGGGAGGTTCCAGCGCGCGGCCTTGACCCAGACCGGGCCGGACTCGTTGGTGCCCATCGCCATTTGGGCGATGTCGTTGAGGTGGGTGCCCCAGTTGGTGATCATGCCTTCGCAGTGGCCGAGGACGCGCATCCAGTGGGGGCGGTCGAATTTTTCCGGATCATGGACGCGGCGCTGGATGTAATCTGCCTCCGGACAGGGGCCGAGCCAGAAATCATAGTTGAGGTTCTTGGGAATGGGATCCGCAGTGGTGACAGGCGGTGCGGTGATGTCTCCGGCCGGCACGGTGGTCTGGATTCTGCGCAGTTTGCCGATGCGTCCGTTCAACACGGCCTGGGCGGCAAGGCGCATGCGCGAATCCCCGCGGAATTCGCTGTCGTTGCGGGTGACGCGGCCAAGGCGCTTGGCTTCGTTGGCAAGCAGGCGTCCTTCCTCGATGCTCAGCGAGATGGGCTTTTCGACAGACACATCTTTCCCTGATCTAACCGCAGCGAGCGCGGCAGGAACATGCCAGTGGTCGCAGGTGGAAACCATCACCGCATCGATGCCCGGTTCTGCCAACAGCTCGCGGAAATCCCCATAGGCCTTGCAGCCCTTGTAGGAACCGGAAATCGAGGACTTCGCATAGTGATTGTTGATTTTCTGACGGGTGAACTCCATGCGCCACGAGTCCACGTCACAAACGGCGACGACCGTGACATCATTCATGGCAAGGAAGGGGTCGAGGTTGATCTTGCTGCCCCATCGGCCACAGCCGATCATACCGACGGTT
The DNA here is from genome assembly GCA_963841745.1 of uncultured Verrucomicrobiae bacterium. GTDB lineage: Bacteria > Verrucomicrobiota > Verrucomicrobiia > Verrucomicrobiales > Akkermansiaceae > Luteolibacter. Next base: position 356,053 of record CAWJDV010000004.1, read on the forward strand.
ATGCGCTTGCTCGGTGCGTTCTGGCCGAAGACGCGGGTTGGCAGGATCAGCGGTGAGCCGGCGGCTAGAGCGGTGCCGAGGAAGGCGCGGCGGGTGGTGGCTGTGGTGTGCATCTACTTGGTGGTGGGTTGGATGGGTGCACTCAGCAGTTTGTTCGCCTCGTCGTCGTTGGTGAAGCGCTCGGTTTCCGGGTTCCATTCAAGCCGTCGTCCGCGCTGGATCGCGATGTGGCCGATCTGTCCGATGGTGCAGGTGCGGTGGCCGATCTCCGCGTCCGTCATCACGGTGGTGCCGTTTTGGATCGCGGAAATGAAGTCCGCCTTGTCGCCGCGGGTCGGCACGCGGAGTGTCGGTTTTCCGGAAAACCGTGCGAAGGATTTTCGGGTCGCTGGCCTTCAATCCGCCCGCGCTGTTCCAGTGGGCCTGGATCCAGCCTTCCTCGCCTTCGACACGCAGGTAGGGCACGTCGATCTTGTAGTCGAGCTTCACCCCGTTGGCAGTAGCGGTAGTGGAGATCGAATGCGAGCAGGGTGTTCCATAGTCCGGAGCCGGGTTCGGGATAGCGGCCGGTGCCTTCGACGGAGACCGGCCCCGTGCGCTCGGAACCGTTGATCAGACTGGCGACATCGATCAGATGCGTGCCCCAGTTGGAAACCATGCCTTCGCAATAATCGAGAATCCTCATCCATCCCGGCCTGCCTGCCAGATCCTCGGGATGCACGCGGTCGCGCGTGTATTCCTGATAGGGCGCCGGCCCCAGCCACATTTCATAATCCAGATGCGCGGGAACCGGCATCGGCTCGGGGTTGCCAAGTTCGCCTTCCACCTCGCGCGGCACACCGACTTCGAAGCGCGTGATTTTTCCGAGATAGCCATTCATCGCGAGGTCCGCGGTCTTGGTCATGTAGCTGTGAGACCGGCACTCGGTGTCGGTGCGGAAAACCACGCCTTTTTTCTTTGCCGCGTCGGCGATCAGACGGCCGTCGGCAAGGTATCGCGTGAGTGGTTTCTCACAACTGACATGCAGGCCCTTGGCGATGGCTGCCAGCGAGATGAGCGCGTGCCAGTGGTCCGGGGTGGAGTTCATGACCGCATCGAGGTCGGGCATTTCGAGCGCTTCGCGGAAATCCGTGAACAACCTGCAGTCGCTATTCCCATAGTGTTTGTCGACCTTCGACTTTGTGGCCTCCGCGCGGCGGCGGTCGACGTCGCACACGGCCACCACCCGAACGTCGGGCATGCCGAGCAAGGTCGGCAGATTGGTGTGATAGGCCTGTCTGCCGGTTCCGATCATCGCAAGATGGATTTTCTTCGAAGGCGCGCCCTGTCCGAACAGTCTCGAAGGAAGGATCAAAGGCGCTGCGGCGGCTGCCAGACATTGGAACGCATGGCGACGGGTAATCCGGGTTGGGTTCATGGGTGTTGGGTTCTTTCGGATCTTGTCATGCGTGATGAAATCAACGCAGCCAGCCATTCCGGGCGAGCCAGCGCTGAAGGCATTCATAGACCTCGCCACGCAATGCATCATCGCGGAATCCATGCTCGCCATGGGATAGAACATGCAATTCCACACTCACCCCGGCCTTCCGGCACGCATCGGCAAACATCATGGAGTTCTCCGGCGGCACTCCCTTGTCCTTCCCGCCGTGGATCAGGAAAACCGGTGGTGTGTCTTTGGTAACATGCCGCTCGCTGGAAAGTTGAGGCCATAGTTTCTCATTGTCTCCGGTTAGGTTCGAGCGCGATCCCTTATGCACGAACTTTTCTTCCGTGAAGGTGATGACGGGATAGACCAGAATGGCAAAGTCCGGGCGTGCCGATACCTTGGCGACCGGATCACTGGCTGCCGGATCACTGGCTGCCGGATCACCCCCATCGAGATGCGTGATCACCGTGGACGCCAAATGGCCACCGGCGGAAAAGCCCATCAGCCCGATGCGGTTCGGCTCGATCTTGAACTCCGCGGCGCGTGAGCGGACCAGGCGTACGGCCCGGCGAGCGTCTTCCATCGGCAGCGGATGGCGGAACCTCGGCGCATGGCGGTAGCGCACCACAAATGCCGCAACTCCCTTGGATGTTAGGAATTGCGCCGCGTGCACCGCTTCGAAGTCCATGGAAATTCCACCATAGCCGCCGCCCGGCAAGACCACCACGGCGCTGCCCGTGGCTTTTCCGGGATCTGGCAAGTGCACGTCCACCGTCGGCACCGCCGGATCGCCCTCGGACTCCTTGCCCGCCGCGATGCTTCCCTCCGGCCACAACGGCAGGCGGATCCGGGTAGGAACTTCATCAGCACGACCTTGGCCCGCAGAGGGCAGCGGCGACAGACCTAGAAAAACGAAGGCCGACACCACCAGAAAACGGGCATTACGAACGGACATGAAGTGTGACGCTACCTTTCACAAATTCCAGTGTCGATTGCAGCGGCATCCCGTGTTCTCGGGATCATCCGGACTTGGCCGCGGGACCTTTCAGGTGAAAGGTCCCAACCGGGAGTCAGGTATCGGAGACCCATTCGCTTTCCACCATAACTTCCAACTCATGGATCGCATCACGCAAGCAATCATCGCCTCCGGCATCTGCCTGATGTCGGGCGCGGGCGCGGATCCGGTGGACTATCGCACCCAGGTGTTGCCAATCCTTTCGGAAAACTGCTTCAATTGCCACGGTCCGGACTCAGGCACCCGCAAGGGCGGGCTCCGTTTGGATCGCCGGGAAGACGCGCTGCGCCCGGCGGAATCCGGCGAAATCGCGATCGTGCCGGGAAGACCCGATTCCAGCAGCATGATCGCAAGAATGACCAGCCATGATCCGGACGAAATCATGCCTCCGCCGGAATCGAAAAAATCCATCCCGCCCGGCGCAGTCGGAATCCTCCGGAAGTGGATCGAACAAGGCGCGGAATACCGCAGCCATTGGGCTTTCGATATGTTGGTCCGACCCGTCGTGCCGCAGCCGTCTCCTTCGTCGTGGTTGAAGAATCCCATCGACGCTTTTATCTTCGATTCACTCGTGAAGCACCGGCTCCAGCCTTCGCCGGAAGCTCCAAAATCCGCCCTGCTGCGCCGGTTGAGTCTCGACCTAACCGGTCTTCCTCCCGCACCGGAAGAACTGGCCGCTTTCCTGGTAGATGACACCGCCGGCGCTTACGAGGCTGCCGTGGACCGCCTGCTGGCAAGTCCGCAGTATGGTGAACGCATGGCATTGCCCTGGCTGGACGCGGCACGTTACGCGGACAGCAATGGTTTCCAACAAGACGGCGACACCCATCAATACGTCTGGCGTGACTGGGTGGTTCGAGCCCTGAATAACAACATGCCCTTCGACCGGTTCACCGTGGAGCAACTCGCCGGCGACCTGTTACCCAATGCCACCCTCGATCAGCGAATCGCCTCCGCATTCAATCGCAATCATCTCCTGAATGGCGAAGGGGGCGCGATTCCCGAGGAACAGCGCAACGTCATTCTTGTGGACCGCGTGGACGTGACCGCCACCACCTGGCTCGGTCTCACGATGGCCTGCGCCCAGTGCCACGATCACAAATACGACCCGATCCCGCAACGCGATTTCTATCGCATGATGGCGTTTTTCAACCAGGTGCCGGAAACCGGGATGCCCCCCGGTGGCGGGCAATACCGGATCGCGGATCCATGGATTCATGCGGGATCACCGGAGCAAATGAACCGACTCGCCCAGCTTGAAGAACAAGCCGCCGACGCCGCGCAAACTCCGCCCGATGTGCTCGCCGCCCTCACCGAATGGGAAAACTCGCTGTTGCAGGGGCCTATCATCGAATGGACCGCCTTGAGTCCGACATCGGCAACCGCCGACTTGGGTGTTAGCTTGGAAATCACCGCGGAAAAAACTGTCTTCGCCAGCGGCAACGCGCCGAATCAAGCGGAGTATCGCATCGAGCTTCCTGTCCAGACCGCACCGGTCACCGGCATCCGGATCGACACGCTTCCCAACGCGCGCCTGCCCCAGGGCGGCGCGGGTCTTTCTGATAGCGGGAACGCCGTGCTTACCCGCGTGAGGGTTTCCGCAAATGGAAATGAGGTGTCACTCGCCAAGGCCACGGCTGATTTCTCACAGAAAGGCTTCAGCGCGGAAGGCGTGCTCGATGACGACCCGTCGAAGGCGTGGGCATTCCATCCGGACGTGGCCACTCCGCACTTCATCGTCGTGCAGCCTGCCGTGCCGATTCCGGCCGGGCAGGCGGTGCAGCTCGTCCTCGAGTTCCGCTCACCCCACGTCCGCCATCTGCTAGGGAGTTTCCGGATTTCCTCCAGCACCGCGCCGGAGCCTGTGGCTCTCCAGCAATTCCCCGGAGCGCTCGCGGCGATCCTCGCCAAGCCCGCCGCGCAGCGAAATGCCAAGGAACAGAAGGCGATGGCGGACTATTTCATCAAGTCATCATCGCACCCGGCCGCCGTGGCCGCGCGGAAGACAAAGCAAGCGGCGGATTCCGCCTTGGCCGCTCACCGCGACGCCTTGCCCAAGGTGATGGTGATGTCGGATGCCAAGCCCCGGAAAACCCATGTCCATGCGCGGGGAGTTTACACATCCCTCGCGGAAGAGGTCCACTCAGGCACCCCGGAATGCCTGCCACCGATGAAGCCGGAGCTTCCTAACAATCGTCTCGGTCTCGCCAAGTGGCTGATGAGTCCGGAAAATCCACTCACCGCCCGCGTCCAGGTAAACCGTTACTGGCAATTGTTTTTCGGCGTGGGCCTCGTCAAGAGTTCTGAAAACCTGGGCGTGCAGGCGGACCCTTCGAGCCACCCCGAGCTGTTGGACTGGCTGGCGGCGGAGTTCCGCGACAAGCAGTGGGATGTGAAGCACATGCACCGGTTGATCGTGACCAGTGCGACTTACCGCCAATCCTCGAAAGTCGGGGCGGAGTTGTTGGAAATGGATCCAGCCAACAAGTTGTTGGCACGCGCGCCGCGCTACCGCTTGTCCTCGCCCGTGCTTCGCGACGTCGCCCTGGCAAGCAGCGGGCTGCTCAACCGGGAGATGGGAGGAAAGCCGGTCTATCCCTATCAGCCACCCGGCATCTGGGATGGACTATCGATCACCAAGGAGCGCGACTTCACCTATCCGCAGTCGAAAGGGGCCGATCTCTACCGGCGGAGTCTTTACACTTTCTGGCGGCGCACCGTGGCACCGGGCAACATGTTTGACGCGTCGTCGCGCACGATCTGCTCGGTCAAGCCTTCCCTCACCAACACACCCATTCACGCGCTTATCACTCTCAACGACGTCACTTGGAACGAGGCCGCGCGAGCCTTGGCTGCCAATGTCATCCGTGAAACCGACACCGGCGACACCGGGGCACAACTCTCCCGCGCCTGGCTAAGGGTTTGTTCGCGGCAGCCGGACGATCATGAATTGAAAATCCTGCGCCGTAGCTTCGACAAGGCGCATCGCGAATTTCTTGCGGATCCACAGGCTGCGTCGCGCTATCTCGCCCATGGCGAGGCGGCCCGCGATCTGCCTGGCGAGCCAGCCTACGTCGCCGCGCTCTCGGCGGTGTGCCTTTCGATCCTCAATCTGGACGAGGCGCTGACGCGTGGATAACATCTGATTGAATGTTTATGGACCCGTTTCTTCAACATCAAAGACACCTCACACGCCGCCAGTTCTTCGGCCGCAGCGCGGGTGGAATCGGCGCGGCGGTGCTGGCCAACCTGCTGGGCGAGGACGGGCTGGCGGCCAACGCGATGCCCTCCCAACTCAGCGATTTCGCCCCCAAGGCAAAACGCGTGATCCTCCTCTGGCAGGGCGGCGCGCCGTCGCAGGTGGACTTGTTCGACTACAAGCCGAATCTCGAAAAACACCGGCTCCAGGAATTGCCGGAATCCGTGAGAAAGAACACCCGGCTTTCCACCATGACGGCGAGCCAGAAGGGATACCCGATCCTGCCCGCTCTCAAGCCATTCCGCCAATACGGCAGCAGCGGCCGCTGGTTGTCGGAGTTCATCCCGCACATTGGCAGCATCGCGGATGATGTTTGCTTCATCCACTCGATGCACACCGAGGCGGTCAATCACGCGCCGGGAGTCACCTTTCTGCTCACCGGAAGCCAGATTCCCGGCAGGCCCAGCCTAGGTGCCTGGGCGAGTTACGGGCTCGGCAGCCTGACCAACGAGCTGCCCGCCTTCGTGGTCATGACTTCCTCCGACCGCGAGAAAACCTGCGGGCAGTTGTTCTTCGATCATTATTGGGGCAGCGGTTTCATCCCTTCAAAACACCAGGGCGTGCGCTTCCGCGGCGATGGCGATCCGGTGCTTTACCTGACCAATCCGGATGGCATGTCGCGCCCGTTGCGGCGCTCGCTGCTCGATGATCTGGCAGAACTCAATCATCACCATCTCAACGATTTCGGCGATCCGGAAATCGACACCCGCATCACCCAATATGAAATGGCCTACCGCATGCAGGCCAGCGTGCCGGAGCTGACAAACATCACGGGCGAGTCGAAAGCCGTGCTCGATCTTTATGGGCCGGACGTGCACCGTAGCGGGTCCTATGCGCGGAACTGCCTGCTGGCCCGCCGCCTGGTCGAGCGCGGCACCCGTTTCGTCCAGATCATGCACTCGGGCTGGGATCAGCACACCAATCTTCCCACCCAGTTGGAGAAACAATGCATGGACACCGATCAGCCATCCGCCGGACTGGTGAAGGACCTGAAAATGCGCGGCTTGTTGGAAGACACCGTGGTCATCTGGGCGAGCGAGTTCGGCAGGACCGTCTTCGTGCAGGGTGATGTGACCAAACCCAACCACGGACGTGATCACTTCGGTGCCTGTTATACCATGTGGGCGGCGGGTGGCGGCTTCAAGCCCGGCCACGCTTACGGCCAGACCGATGAATTCTGCTACGGCATCACCAAGGACCCGGTGGGAGTTCACGATTTCCAAGCCACCCTTTTGCATCAACTGGGCCTCGACCATGAGAAGCTCACGTTCCGCTATCAGGGCCGCAATTTCCGGCTCACCGACGTGCACGGTCAATTGATGAAAGGCCTCTTGGTATGAATCGTCGCCAACTTATGAAAAACAACTCACTGCGGACCATTCCCGGATTTCTGATGGCGATTTTATGCGGGTTCCAAATCACCACAGCCGCGGAAGAATCCAAATCAGGGCTCCCGCACTTCGAGCCGAAGGGGATGGTTCTCGGTTATGAAGGCCTGCGCTACCGGCCGCATGACGATTTGATCTTTCCATCCGTGGTCGCAACCCACGGACGGTTCCCGAATCCACTGGGCCGCTATTACCTCTATTACGCTCCCCACGATGCGCCGGGCGGAATCTGCATGGCCTATGCCGACGACTTGCAGGGGCCTTGGAAAGAGTTTGCAAAAAACCCGCTCATCTCGCGGGACTGGAAGCCGCACTATCAGGTTTCCCATGTCTCCGGTCCCCATGCGCTTTGGAGCGAGACCGAGAAATGCGTGTTCCTCTATTTCCATGGTGAGAACTCCGAAACACGGCTGGCGACATCGCGTGACGGAATTCATTTCGACTACGACCGCACGGTCATCACCACGGCGGATTTCCCGGGATTGTCCGAGGCGTCCTACGCGCGCGTTTTCGAACACAAACTTCCGGGCGTGGACAACCGCTTCATCATGCTTCTGATGGGCAACAACCACGGGACCCGCCGGATTTATCTTGCCTGGTCGAAAGATGGGCGCACGTGGACGCCGCGTGCCGAACCGCTCATCAATCCACCCTCAGGCACCGACCAGGTGGCAGGCGCGTGGTTGCTGAAGTGGAAGGGCCGGACCTATATTATTTCCCATGCCAATGCAAATCGCGGCGAGGGTATCAACGGCATCGGTTCGAATCTCTATCAGAATGAGCCTGACGCGGATTTCACCCGTGCTCAACCACTTGGAAAATTCATGGAGGCCGCTGCATTCGGACCGGATAACCTGGCACTGATGAGTCCCTGCTTTTTTGAAGAAAACGGAGCGCTCTACTTGTTCGTCAACATCGGCCCACGGCTCAACAACACGATCGCCCTCGCCGTGGCGAAACCTTGATTCTTTTATGAAACTTCGCCTGTTTTCACCCTGCTTATTGAAAGCGGGCATCTCCATTTCATCGCTCCTTGCCGCCAGCAACCTCCTTCTCGCTGCCGACCCGCTGGCTGCCGGATTCGCCGAGCCACCGCACGATTCGCGGCCGGAGACATGGTTTCACCTCATCGGCGGCAATGTCGCCAAGCCGGGCCTAACCGCCGATCTCGAAGCCGTCGCCGGTGCGGGCTTGAGTGGCATCCAACTCTTCCACGGCCAGTTCGGCGGACCATGGCCGGGCGTCACGCCGCAGATCACCTGCCTCAGTCCTTCATGGGATGACATGATCACCCACACGGCCGACGAATGCCGCCGCCTCGACTTGAGTTTCACCATGCAGAATTGCCCGGGCTGGGCGATGTCCGGCGGTCCGTGGATCAAGCCGGAAAACGCCATGCGCCACCTGGTCTCCAGCCGTACGGATGTCGTGGGTGGTGCTAATGTTTCCATCGCCTTGCCAAAGCCGCAACCGAGCGCCGAAGACTGGCGCGACTACCGCGATGTGGCCGTGGTCGCGTTTCCCTCCCCGGCGGATGACGACGGCGCCCACCTCATCCCCACAGCGGTGCGCGGAAGTGACGATAAGCAGCCATGGGCGGATCTGTTGAATGGGGTGAAAGACGCTTCTGTTGGATTTGCAAAACCGGGTTGGGTGGAGGTCTCATTCGCCCAACCCGTCACCCTGCGATCCTTGGAGCTGCCGCCGGTGGAAAAATTCTCCAAACGCCGGGGCTTCGATCCCGGGGCGGCGATCCGCGTTCAAACAGTCGGGGAAAACGGCCTGATAGACATCGCCCGCCGTGAGATTCCACGCAGCAATTGGCAGGATGATCAACCGCTCGTGCTCGCCCTGCCGGATGCCACGGCGAGCACCTTCCGAATCTCGTTTGACAACAAGTTTCCGCTGGAAATCACCAAGCTTCGGCTATCATCCGCCGCCCGTGTCGATGACTGGCATGGCCAGGCGGGCTATGTGCTGCGAAGTCTGGATCGAAGCCAACCGCCGGTTCAGGATAAAGCCACGAGAATCACTCCCGCCAGCATCATTGATCTAACTGGACGTCTGGATTCCGAGGGCAAACTCAATTGGAAGGCTCCCGCTGGAAAATGGACGGTGCTGCGTTTCGGTCACGTCAACACCGGTGCGAGGAACGGCCCCGCACCGAAGGAGGCGACCGGTTTCGAGTGCGACAAGCTCTCCAAACAAGGTGCCGACGCCCATTTCGCGGGTTACATCGGCCGCATTTCCGCACCGGGCGGCCCGGCGGATGCGGGGCGCTTGCAAGGCATGGTGATCGATAGTTGGGAATGCCACACCCAGACCTGGACTCCGGCGATGGAGCAGGAGTTTTCCGGACTCCGCGGCTACGCGCTCCGCCCGTGGTTGCCGGCGCTGGCCGGATACGTCGTGGGAGACCATCTAACCAGCGAGCGCTTCCTCCGCGACTGGCGCGCCACGCTCAACGACCTGCTAGTCACGAACTATTACGAACGCCTTGCCACCCTCGGTCGCGAGCGCGGGATGAAACTTTCCTTCGAATCCGGCCCGGGCGATGTCCCGACGGGCGACATCCTCCAATACTATGGCAAGGCGGACATCCCGATGTGCGAGTTCTGGCATCCCAATGATCCGCACTGGGGCGGCCTCGAATGCAAGCCGATGCTGCCCGCCGTTTCCGCCGCGCACATCTATGGGAAAAAGCGCATCGCGGCGGAGTCGTTCACCAACATCGACATCAAGTGGAACGAACATCCCTTCATGTTGAAACATCTGGCAGACAGGCATTTCGCGCAGGGACTCAATCATCTCGTCTTCCACACCTACACCCACAATCCACGGCTCGATGTGGTACCGGGCACCTCGTTCGGCGCGCAGATCGGCACGCCCTTCATCCGCGGCCAGACGTGGTGGCCCTACATGCCCGAATGGACGCGCTATCTCTCGCGATGCCAGTTCATGCTCGAACAAGGGCAACCGGTGGCCGACGTGCTTTGGTATCTTGGCGACGACCTCGATCACAAGCCGCGCCAGGAGCCGGTTTTCCCCGAGGGCATCAAGTTTGACTATCTGAATCCGGACGCCTTGATCCATCGCATCAGCGTCGCCGATGGGAATCTGAAAACTCCCGAAGGTGTCACCTGGAAAGCCCTCTGGCTTCCCGACGGAATCCGGCTCACCTTGCCGTCGCTCACCCGCCTGCGCGATCTCATCCAACAAGGCGCGACCGTGATCGGCACCCCTTCATTCCAAAACGCCTCGCTCAGCGGCGGCGCTGGAGATGATTTGAAATTCAAACAAATCATCGGCGAGCTCTGGAGTGCCGCAAGCGGTGACCGGAAAATCGGCAAAGGTCGCTTGCTGTGGGGTGGGGGACTTGCATCCGCGCTGCACAAAGCCGGTGTCGGGCCGGATGTTTCCGGTGCGGGCGCGGCCACCTGGTGTCATCGGCGCACGGAGGAAGCGGACATCTATTTCATCGCGGCCGACCGCCGGTTTCCGCTCAATGCGAATCTTCAGTTTGCAAGCCTAGGCGTGCCGGAATTGTGGAATCCACTCACAGGTACGGGCCGCCCCACGGATTTCTATCAGGCGTCTGGAAATCAAACCCGCGTCCACCTCGATCTTCCCGCAGCGGGCTCGGTGTTTGTGATTTTCCGCAAGGGAGAAAGCAACGATGGGTTCACCCGGATGGATCGGAATGGCGAAACGATCGTCGATCTGATGGATCCGCAACGCGTGGACAGGAATCCACCGCAGGCCGCACAGGGATTGAAGCCGGGCGGACTCTTGCAACCCGAGGTGGAAGCCCCGCCTCTATCCGCGGAGATTCTCGACGGCGGGCAACGTTTGCTCGCCTGGCAGGGAGGAAACTATCAGCTCCGGCGCGCCGATGGCTCAACGGTCCAAGTCCGCGTGCCGGAACTCCCGGCCATCCCGCTCGCCGGACCATGGAAGCTGGCATTTCCGTCTGGCTGGGACGCGCCCGAATCCATCGACCTGCCGGAACTCACTCCTTGGTCCGCCCTCGCCGATCCGGCCACACGGGCCTTCTCCGGCTCCGCCACCTACACCTGCGAAGTTCAAGTCGAAGCGCCTGCCGCCGACACCCGTTTCATGCTGGACCTCGGCCGTGTCTCGATGATCGCCGAAGTCACGGTCAACGGCAAACCCGCAGCCATCTTGTGGGCACCTCCGTTCCGCGCAGACATCACGTCCCATCTTGTTAGCGGCGCGAATACGGTTTCCATCAAGGTGACCAACACCTGGTTCAACCGCCTCGCCTACGACGCCGCGCTCCCGGAAGCACAACGCAAAACCTGGACCATCCGGAGCCCGTCGGCCGGCGCGCCGCTGGAAGTTTCCGGCCTTGTCGGGCCGGCGCGACTTCAATCAGGACGTCTCGTCGATTTACCACGCTGAAATGCCCAAACCCGACTCTCCGAACATGAACACTGACTTCCATTTCTTCACGAAATCCGTCTCCCGAATGCTCCGCTCTTGCTTTTGCCTGAGTATGTCAGCCTTCGCATTGCCCGCGACCGCCGTCGCCGGCCACCCCTGCGCCCACGTCCTCATCTGCTGCCGGAGCAGCAACAATGGCACCACCTTCGAGGTCAACGGCAAGATGGTTCCCAATCACGATTACTCGGACATCGGGCAGACCCGCGACATCCTGCAGAAGATGAAGGACGCCGGCATCCAGACCGTTATCATCGACATGACCAACGCCTCCCAGTGGACTCATTTCTGGAGCAGCTACGAACCGAAAGTGAATAACATCCGCAAAGTCACCCAAGAGAAAGGCATGACTTATTTCGCTTTCATCGGCGCCCAGTTCACTTCGGATGACGTGAAGAAACGCATGGTCCCCGGTGGACCCTTCGGGTTCTGGAACGACATCGCGGGCAAAGTTTACGACACCTGGGCCAAGGACCCCCACTACCGGCGCTACGGCCACGGGGACGACCGGCCCATGCTGCTCGCCTTCAACGACGGCAACACCTACTGGAAGCAATTCGAGCAAACCAAGCCCGAATACAAGAACCACCTGGAGAAATTCCGCATCGGCAATACCCAGATCAATCAGGTGATCCAGAACCCTAACGAGTCCGACGGCTGGGGCTACCGCAGCAAGTGGCAGAACAAATCCGGCTCAGTCCGCTTTGTCTCACCGAACGGCGGCGTCGAGCCCGCCACCTGGCACAAGATCAGCGCCGAGGAATGGGAAAAACAAGTCCGTTGGGCCAAGGAGGCCAGCGAATACAGCGTCTATGGATCCTACGACGATACCTGCGACTCCATCTTCTGGGGCATCGCCGATGTCTCGAATTCCAAATCCGCCCACCACATCTCCCCCGACCCGGGGAACCCCCGCCTTTACTACGACATCCTCAAGAAGGAGCTCACCGGGGAATAGTGTTAGTTTGCGGTGGTTTGAACCTGAATCGGGAGACTGGAACCACAGATTGCACGGAGTACACGGAAAATGGAGGGAGGATGAAGAACGAACCATCCTGATCCGGTTGCCTGACACGCGGTGGAAGAGTTCTGATGAGGAATGCAGGAAGGTAGGAAAAGAGGCTGGAGCCACCCCCTTCCTGACTTCCTGACTTCCTGCCTTCCTCATTAATTTTGTCACGAAAGCAAAAGAGCGCAGAATCGATGCCTATGCGGGAGTTTGCGAGCGCAAGGCACTCATGGAGAGGCGATCTCCGAATCGCCTTGCCCATGGGGTGCCAATATAAAGCGCTTCGCTCACCCCATTGGCCCCTCATGGGCCCTGGCGGATCGTAGTCCGCCATTCCCTGCCTCGCGACCTCCGGACAAGGCCGCGTTTCCGTGGTTGGCCCCGATTCCATGCCGACTCAGCAACCTTCGCGGTTGATGCGGCAGCGGATCCACCCGGCGTGCGTCTCGCCGGCCGGGTCTGACGCGAATCCAGAATTCTCCATCCCGGATCAAAATCCCGCATACACGGGATGATTTCCGGCCGTCCTGTTGTGTAGCTTTTCAGGGTAGGGCTGGTTCATCCCCGGTCGCCCGACACCGCCTTCTCCCGAAACCCCTAAGAACCCACCTTGTGAAAACTCGTATCCATCCCCTCTTTTTTGTCGCCACCCTGTCCCTCGCAGGCATCACCTTCACCCAAGCTGCGGATCAATACTGGAATCCCTCCCCACTCTCCGATGACTGGGCCAACTCCGTCTGGTCGGCCACCTCCGGCGGCGGGTCATTGACCACTTGGACCGCGTCCAACAACGCCATCTTCGATCAAGCCGGGACCTACACCGCCACGATCAACGCCGCGCAGACGGCCACCAACCTCAACATCAAGGCCGGCACTGTCACCTTCGCGGGAACCAACACGGTCTCGTCCACCGCAATCACTATCGACAGCGGAGCAACACTCAATACCGTGGGTGACCGCATCGCCAAATCCGGCACCACCTCGGTGACGGTAAACGGCACACTCGACCTGACCGCGGGTGGTTTCGGCGGCGGGCGCTACATTCAACTTGGCGGGAACGGCACCGTCATCGGCGGCTTCCGCCACTCCGGCACCGCCAGCTTCAGCGGCAACATCCAGGATGTTTCCCCCACCGTCCGCGCCGCGATTTTATGGAACGGCGGCACGGGAGGAACCCTGACCCTCTCAGGCAATAACACCGGCATGTCCGGTGACGTGCTCATGTCGATAGCCAATTCCGTCATCAAACTCAACTCGGCCAATGCCTTCAGTCCCTCCTCCCACCTCCGCTTCTCGGGCAGTGCGAATTCCAACCTGATTGAATTGGCAGCCGCCGATTTCACCCCGGCGTGGTACACCGGTTCCAACGCCGAGGGCAAAGGCGGCGTCAGCTGGACAGGCACCAATGCCGGCTTCTATGCCACCGGCGGTGACCGTAACCTCACCTTCGTCACCACCACCGGCGGGACCACCGCAGCCAGCCTCGTCTGGGGTTCCAACGGACTCACCTCCTCCACCGTCGTTCTCGGTGCTGCGGCCAGCACTCACAAGATCACTTGGACCAACGACATCAACCTGAATGCCGCCACGCGGACCATCAACACTACCAACGGGTCGGCAGTCGTTGAAGCTGAGATTTCAGGCGTGCTCAGTGGCACCGGTGCCAGCCTACTCACGAAGACAGGCACCGGCGTTCTCTTGCTTTCCAACGCCAATACCCACGCAGGCGGCACCACCATTGCTCAAAGCCAGGGAGCCATCAATCCACTCCGGATTTCCAACGGATCGGCACTGGGCACCGGCAGCCTGACTATCGGAGGTGGCGGAGGAAATGACCAGTCCCGCCTGGAGTTGACGGGCGGAATTACCGTCACGAATTCGGTGGCAGCAATGACTTCAAGGAGCAATTTCCTGCCCTCGATCATCAACATCTCGGGCAATAACACAATGGCCACCAACTTGTCGAGTGGCGGTGGAGGTTCCAGAATTACTTTCCAATCCGATAGTGACAGACTTACGCTTTCGGGATCGGTTGGTGTTAGGAGTCCCATTTTCACCGGTAGCGGCGATTTTCTTGTCAGCGGAAATATCACATCCCCTGCAACCTATCGAACCCTCACCAAAGAGGGAACTGGAACCCTGATTCTGTCTGGTGCGAGTAACACGACCGAGACTTTGACCACCATCACTGCCGGCGTGCTTCAAATCGGAAACGCGGGAACCTCCGGCACGCTCGGCAGTGCCCCGGTCACCAACAATGCGTCACTTGTCTTCAACCGTTCGGATTCATTCAGTGTTAGTAATGCCATTACCGGTTCCGGGAGTCTGACAAAACAAGGTGCCGGAATCTTGTCGCTGGGCGGCACCAATGATTACAGCGGTGGCACATCGGTGACCGCAGGTGGGCTTACCTTTCTCAATACATCCGCAAAACCGGCTTCTGGCACCACCACGGCGGTGGCTGGTACGACTTTGGGCCTCGGCGTTTCTTCCGAGATGGGCTTCTTTGGTTCCTCTGACGTCAATGCGCTTTTTTCAGGCTCTCTTGCCAATGTCACCAACGATGTGGATTCATTTGTAGGAATCGACACCAGCGCCGGAGATTTCGATCACACAGAAGCCATCACTTCGAGCACGAGGGGATTGAATAAACTTGGAACGAATACCCTGACTCTCTCTACTGCGAATGCCTACACCGGCGTTACTAGGCTCAGCGCGGGAACCATTTCCGTCGCATCGCTCGGAGACGGCGGCGTTTCAGGCAATCTAGGTGCGGCAACGAGTGATGCTTCAAACATCGTCTTTGCGGGCGGCGCGCTACAATTTTCTGCCGCCTCGGCAGCCAGTTCAAATCGCGGTTTTACCATCAACACTGGGGGTTCGGCGACCTTCAACGTCTCCGATGCAGCCGGCGCACTCACCATGACCGGGTCCGTTCCCACGACGACCGGGGTTCTTTTCAAAACCGGAGTCGGCTCGCTGACCTTGGACCCGGGTGCCGTTTCCCAGTCTCTGGGCGCGCTTTCCGCCAACGGGGGTGAATTGACTCTAAAATCCGGCACCTACGCCACCACCGCCAAGGATTCCACAACGTCCCCAAACCTATCCGCATACAATATCGGAGCAGGTGCGCGCGGAGGCACTCTGACTATTGATGGAGCTACCCTCAATGTTGGAGGCGGGAGCAATCTCAAGATTGCGGCCACTACCGGCGGCAGTCTCAATATCCTGAGCGGCACTGTCACCAGCAACGATCTAGTCATTGGCCACAACGGATCAGGCGTGGCAACGCAGTCTGGTGGCACAGTGAGCGTGACCAATCTGTATCACCAAGACTCTGGTGCCGGGAGCAGCTTTACCCTCACGGGCGGCGAGCTAACAGCGAGAAGGATTTACAACAATACCTCCTCCACGGCTGATTTCACCCTCAACCTCAACGGCGGCACCCTCAAGTCAGCGACCGACACCGCCAATCTCATCGACAACCAAAACACAGGCACCCAGATCGCGGTCTTGCTGGGCGCCGGCAACACCATCATTGATACAACGGCATCCAACGCCTCCATCGTCCGGCCCATGGGCGACATGCCTTCTGTCGCTGGAGCCTTCACCAAGGCGGGAACAAACACCCTCACGCTCACCGAAGCGAATACCTACACTGGGGCCACTACCATCAACGGCGGCACGCTGACGCTCAGTGCCACTGGATCGATTGACAACAGCGCTCAAATCATCGTCGGTGACACGGGTTCTTCAGGTGCGGTGCTGGATGTAAGCGCGAAGACCGGAGGCTTCACCGTCGGTTCCACCCAGACGCTGAGCGGGATCGGCACGGTCGATGCCAACGACGCGGGCACGCTCCGCACAGTCACCATCGAAGGCACGCACGCTGTCGGCAATAGTCCTGGCTCACAAACTATCGATGGCCACCTCAGTTATTCCGGAGCTAGTTCCATCTTCGAGTGGGATCTAAATGCGACGAATGGTGCCGACCCGGGAGCCGTGCCGAACAACGGCAGCTATGATCAGGTAAGCGTGACTGGAGATTTAGGTGGTGCTGGTGCCGTGTTCAAGGTGGTGCTCGGAACCAATGCCTTTGCTGATGCTTTCTGGGATACTGGCAAGACCTGGTCGGATATCTTTACTGTCACCGGGTCGGCAACGGATCTCTCAACGATCTTTACCACCGTCAAATGGTTTGAAAACACCACCGAGATGACGTCTTTGACGGCAGCCCGCGGTTCATTCTCCGTCACCGGGTCCACCCTCACCTGGACCGCCGTCCCCGAGCCCACCTCCGCGCTTGCCGGCATCTTGCTAGGCTTCGGCCTGCTGCGTCGCCGCCGGTGATTGCCACCTTTGTTGTTGCCCCAAAATCCCAATTCACAACCCCACGAAAAAAAACCATGAAACCCCGCTCAAATCCATTCCTCGTCGCTGCCTTCGTCTTCGTTTCGGCTGCGACCCTCCAAGCTGCCACCCTCTATTGGGACGGCACCGACACCACCGCCGATGCCGACGGAGGAGCCGGCGCCTGGGACACCGTGACCACGAACTGGGACGATGCCGCCACCGCCGGTAACAGCGTTGCCTGGCCATCCGTGGCAACCGGCGATGACGACGCGGTCTTCGGCGGTATCACTGGCATCGTCACCGTGGATGCTGGCGGCATCACGGTGAACGACATCGCCTTCAACACTGCCAACTACGAAGTTACGGGAGGTTCACTCACCTTGGACGGTTCGCTTGCCACCCCGGTCATCAACGGCGCGGTCAATGCGACTGTCAGTGCGAATCTCGTCGGGACCGCTGGCCTGACCAAATCCGGCAATGGAACTCTGACCCTCAGCGGCGATAACAGCGCGCTCAGCGGCACGCTGACGCTCGCCACCACCACCGGCGTTGCCAATGCGGGAATCATCCTCTCCGGTGCGAATGCCGGTGGTGGCATCACCCAGATTGATGTCAACGGCAGCGCGTCTCCTGCCCCGGCAGACGGCTCGTTCCTGGGCCTGGCCGACACATCGATCGGCTCCGGCGTCACCGTCAATCTTTCCGGGCAGGGAGGGAATTCAACGCCCGGCACACTCCGTGCGACCTCTGGTACCAGCACCGTCAGTGGACCGGTCAACGTCCTCACCTCCAATACCCGTATTTCCAACTTCAGCGGCACCTCGCTGACCCTTGCTGGTGTGGTGACTTGCACCCCCGCGTCTAACGGTCTATACATCCGCTTTGGCAACAGCCAGGGCGTCACCTTTACCAATCCCCTCAACAGCTGGGAGGGCGTCACCCAGGTCGGCGAGGGCTCCGTCTATTTCTATCCGGGCGCACTCCCTGCGAATACCACGGTCTTTCTAGGTGGCAGCAATCCCGCGGAGTTCGGGACCAACGGCACCTTCACCCGCGCGATTGGTAATGCCGCCGGGCAGCTGAATTTCGGCCGCGCCAATGACGGCCAGCGGGCGACGGGATTCTCCGCCCGCGGCGGTGATCTCAGCCTGAATTTCGGCGGCGCGGGTGCGGACGTCGTGTTCGCTCCCGTCACCACCGCCGCCTCCACCACCGGCACCTGGGCTAGCGGTGCCTCGGCGGTGACCGTGGCCAGCGCGACCGGAATCGCCGTTGGCATGTATGTCACGGGCCCTGGCATCCGCACCGATACGAGGGTGAGCACCATCTCCGGCACCACTGTCACCCTGAACCGGGCCGCGACGGCTGCGGGGGCCGGGGCCGCGCTCTCGTTCATCACCTTGGCGGCACTGGATGTCAGCAAGGTCAATTCCTTCACCCTCGTGCTCAACGGGGCGAACGCGGATTCGGACCTCACTCTGCAAAATCCGCTGGACCTCAATGGATTCAACCGCTTCCTGCAGGTCAACACCAACACCACCACGCTCACCGGCGGCTTGAAAAACTCCGCCGGCAGCGCAAGTGCCCGGAAGACCGGCAATGGAACCTTGATCTACGATCCGGGCACCGCGCACACCGTCAGTCTCGCAGGGTTCAACACCAACGCAGGCACCGTGGAACTGAAATCCGGAACCATGACTGTCACCGGTTCCGCGCCGACATCCCAGCCCGAGGCCTCTTCGGGATTCATCGTCTCCCGGGGTGGAACCTTCCGCCTGAACGGCGGAAATGTGAATGCCACCACCGGCACCTATATTTTTCCCGCAGGCAATACCGGAGGCGGAAACAGCAACTTCATTCTCGATAGCGGCACTTTCAATGCCGATGGCCGGGAAGTGCTGAATGCTTACGGTGCCCCCGGAACCACCACGCTCAACGCCGGTTTGTTCATCTGCAATGGCTTCAAAGTCACCCAGAATACGGGTTTCCTGAACTTGAACGGCGGAACGCTGCGGTTGAACCGTCTCTACGGCGATGCGAACTCCTCAACTATCAGTTTCAATGGTGGCATCCTCCAGGCAAAACAAAACAACACCGGCTTTATCAACGCCAACATCACCAATGCGCTGGTCCAGTCCGGCGGCGCAGTCATCGATTCCAACGGCTTCGCCATCACGATTCCCAAGATCCTCACCGAAGACAGCGGCTCCACCGGCGGCGGCCTCACCAAGATCGGCAACGGCAGCCTGACCCTAGAAGCCGCCAACACCTACACCGGCCCGACGCTGGTGAACCAAGGCAGCCTGATCGTGAATGCCAACCACTCCGGAGCCACCGGCGCGGTCACCGTCGGTGACGGCATCGGCGCGGCCAAGAGCGCGATTCTCGGCGGCACCGGCCCGATCGGCAGCGCGATCACACTGGACAGCGACGGGACTATCGCCCCGGGGACCTCGGTCGGCACCCTCACCGCTGCCGCCAACGTCTCGGGTGATGGCACGTTGCTGGTGGAAATGGACGGCGCTGCGGCCGACCAGCTGATCGTCGGCGGCACCCTCGACATCTCAGCGATGAAGCTGGAGCTCTCCACCATCAACGCGCCGACGGAAAATGTTTATATCATCGTGAATGCCGCGAGTGCGATCACCGGAGCGCAGTTTGCCGCGGTCAACGGGACGATTCCCGGATACACCGTCACCTACAACTACGATGACGGAGTGGACACCCACAACATCGCCTTGATCGGAACCCCGGTTGCCAACCCGTTTGACTACTGGGCCACCACGACCAACGGACTGGCAGGCGGCGATGCCGCAGCCACGGCGGATCCGGACAACGACGGGCTCGACAATGCGGTGGAGTTCGTGATCGGCGGCCAGCCAAACCCCGCCAATGCCAACGCGAATTCCAGTGCCCTCGCACCCACCGTCAGCACCACCGCGAGCAACCTGGTTTTCACCTTCCGCCGCACGGATCTGGCGCTCACCCAGCCCGGCATCGAGATCGCCGCGGAATATGGTTCCGACCTCGCCGGCTGGACCCCTGCGACGAATGGCGTGGGCGGCGTAGTCATCGCGGTGACCAGCGACATTGAACCCGGTGTGGACCAGGTGCAGGTCTCGATTCCCAAGGCTCTCGCCACCGGAGAGAAGATGTTCGCCCGTCTGAACGTGGTGATTCCGTGAGGAAGTGATGTTCTCTTGATTGAGACAGGGCGGGAAACGGCACAGGGCGGGATGTCCTGTGCCGTTTTCATTTCATTTCCAGGAAATGGAGCACGGGAGGGTTTCTGGTGGTAAGCGGCGGTGGCCGCACGAATTCCCGTATACACGGGATGCGATGCATTCCCCATCGGTGATAATGTGGAAACAGTCGAGAAGGCCTACGTGCCCTCTTAGCCTCGCCACATCGCTGCGATTTGGCTCACCATCCAACCCAAACCCAATCCAATCCCCATGAAATCCCGCTCCAATCCATTCCTTGTCGTCTCGCTCGCCCTCGTTTCCGCCACCACGCTCCATGCCACCACCTTGTATTGGGACGGCAATGACACTACCGCCAATGCCGACGGCGGAGCCGGCACCTGGGATACCGTAACCACGAACTGGGATGATGCCCCCACCGCGGGAACTTCCGTTGCCTGGCCCTCGACTTCCACAGGTGATGATGACGCTTCGTTCGGTGTTGCGGGTGGCGCAGTAACGATCGCCGCACCAGGTGTCACCGCCAACAGCGTCACTTTTACTGCTGCTTCTTACGTTGTCGGCGGATCGCCGCTGATTCTTGACGGCATCGATCCCGATGGTGCGGGCCCGCTCCTGCCTCCCGCTCCGGTGATCAGTGCGGGTCCTGGATCCAACACCCAGTCCGCCACCATCAGTTCGAACATCATCTCTGCGAACGGCCTCAGCAAAACCGGCGGCAGCACTCTCACCCTGGGTGGCGATCTTTCCGGAATCGTAGGAGCCCTCACCATTGACGGGGCCATCACCTCCCCGGTCAACAACGCCGCTGGCATCCAGCTCCAATCCGGAGTCTCCACTGCGGGACTGACTGGAGTCGATATCAAGAACAACAGTTTCCTCGCGCTTGGCGGCGTATCGCTTGGAGCCGGCACACCGGTGATCCTGAACGGAGGCGGTGGAAACCAAGCCCCACAGGGCGCGATCCGCGGAACGGCAGGTGCCAACACGATTGCCGGCAATGTCACCATCAACGATGCCGCCGTCCGGATCGGAAATACGGGCACTTCCACCACGTTCAGCGGCCCCATCACGGCGGCGAATCCAGCGCACGGCATTCTCATCCGTATCGGCAGCAATCAAGGCGTGATCCTCACCAACGCGGGAAACAGCTGGGGTGGCACAACGAATTTAGGCGAAGGTTCCCTTTATTGCGCACCTGGGGCACTTCCCTCCACCACCAATCTCAGCGTAGGCACCTCCGCAGGGGGGGACTTCGGCACGAATGGAACTTTCACCCGCGCCCTTGGAACCGCCGCCGGCGAAATCTCCTTCGGCCGTGGCACTGACGGCCTGCGCCCCATGGGATTCACCGCCCGCGGAGGTGATCTTGCCGTGAACATCGGCGGTTCCGGAGCGGATTTCACGTTTGTCCCGGTCACGACGATCGCCGCCACCACCACCGGCACATTCACCAACACTTCAGCAACCATCACCGTCGCAAGCGCGACCGGAATTACGGTCGGAACGTATGTGACCGGCACCGGCCTCGCGATGGATTCGAGGGTTACCGCAGTCTCCGGGACCACCGTTACCTTGAACAGAAACCCGGTTGCCGCATCCGCCGCATCCCCTGGCAATGCGCTTACCTTCACCACCCTGGCACCCTTGGACAACACCAAGTTCAACACCTTCACCCTCATTCTCAACGGAGGGAACGCCAACTCCGCGCTGACATTCCAGAATCCGATCGACCTGAACGGATTCAACCGCTTCCTGCAAACCAACGCCAATACCGCGACGCTCACCGGTGGTTTGAAGAACTCATCCGCCACGGCCGCCAGCGCGAGAAAGACCGGTGCCGGTACTTTGATTCATGATCCGGGCTCCGAGCACGCGGTCACTCTGGCAGGTCTCAATACGAACGCCGGCACCTTGGAGCTGAAGTCGGGCACCGTCACGGTCAGCGGCAGCGGATCAACCGGACAGCCTGATGGGACCAACGGGTTCGTCGTCGCACGGGGTGGCACCTTCCGTCTCAGCGGAGCCACCGTCAATGTGACGGGTGGAGGTTTCGTGTTCACTGCTGGAAATACCATCAGCAGCACAAGCAGCTTCATCCTGGATTCCGGAACTTTTGATGCAGGCACCAAAGAGGTGTTGAATGCCTACGGTGCGACCGGTTCCACCACCCTCAACGGGGGCATATTCACCTGCGGTGCGTTCCGCGTCGGACAGGGCACCGGCACACTCAACCTCAACGGAGGCACGCTGCGGGCGAACAACCTTTCAACCGGCGGCGGCACCACCACCGTCAATTTCAACGGCGGCACCCTCCAGGCCAGAACCAACAGTGGGAGTTTCGTCCCCGACACCCTAACCAACACCGTCGTCAAGGCGGGTGGCGCGGTCATCGACAGCAACGGCTTCAATGTCACGATCGGCCACATCCTCACCGAGGATGGTGTCTCCACCGGCGGTGGCGTGAACAAAAAGGGTGTAGGCATTCTCGATCTCACGGCAGACAACACCTACACCGGAACCAATCTCATCGAAGGGGGCGTCCTGCGCGTTTCCTCGACAACCAAGCTGGGAACATCCGCCGCCCCCGTCACGGTGAACGGTGGCGAATTCGGAGTTTCCGGAACCGGCATCGCATCGATCTCATCGCTCGCCCGCACCTTCACTTACACCACAGGGGGCTTCCACGTCGGCGATGCAGCGCATACTCTTGATGTGGACATCGCCCTCACCGGAAGCGCGGCTCTCTCCAAGTCCGGACCGGGTGTGATCACGCTGTCTGGCGCGAATGACTTCACCGGCGGCATCACCATGGGCTCCGGCAACAACGGCTGGATCGAAGTGGACTCCGCCACCGACCTCGGAACGGGAGTGAAGGTCGCCAACATGAATTCATCCGCCGGCAGCTCGGTCGGAGGCATCCGCCTGCTCAACAACGTGACCGTCAGCGATGTGGCCCTCAACCTGGCTGGCCGCAATATCGATGCCGCCACCCAGCACGCATTGCTGAACGTTTCGGGGAACAACGTCTGGACGGGAAACATCAACATCACCAACTCGGGCGGAACCTACTACCTGCGCTCGGACAGCGGCTTGTTGGAACTCTCCGGAACCTTGAGCAACGCCCAGCCCGCCAACGTCACCGCCGACACCCGCGCCTTCAATCTGGAAGGAGCCGGAGACTATCTCATCAGCGGCACGATTGCGGATGGTGTGAATGAAAACCGCTTCACCGGGCTTCTCATGGAAGGTGCCGGGACCGCGACTCTCACAGGAACCAACACCTACACCGGCCCGACCTCGGTCAAAACAGGAACCCTCGCCCTCGTCGGTGGCAGCCAGGCGTCACCCATCACCGTGGACAGCGGGGCGACCCTTGGATTTACTCTGGGCTCTCCGACCACCTCCAGCAGCACGGTCACCTTCAGCGGTGCGACCGCCAAGGTGAAGGTTACCGGAACGCCTGCGGCCGCCACCCTGATGACTGCCAGCAACATCACCGGCACGCCGGTGCTGGACCCGGCGATTCCCGGCTTCTCGCTCGCCATTGAGGACAGCGGTACCACGCTCAAACTCAAAGTGGGATCCGCCAGCAACTACGACACCTGGGCCACCACCAACGGAGTTCCCGGCCAGGCGGCCAATCTGGACCATGACAATGACGGTGTTTCCAACGGAGTCGAATACTTCATCGGCGGTCCCACCGGCAACACCACCGGATTCACGCCGGTCCCGAGTGTCACCACCACCGGGGGTGTTAGCAGCATCACCTGGACCAAGGCCGCCACCTACACCGGGGTCTATGACACGGACTACTTCGTCGAGACTTCCACCAGCCTTGCCACCGGAAGTTGGGCCACGGAAGCCTCACCCGGCACCGTCACCATCAGCGGCAATAACGTGACCTACACGTTCCCCGCAGGACCCGTGAAAAACTTCGCCCGTCTCAAGGTCACCGGCCCTTGATGTTTTCCGGGCGTCCCGGGATTCACCGGATCGGGTGGTCACCACGCATCGCGCTGCGGTGCGTGGTGACTCACTATCAGAACCAGCGCTGCAAGCCCGGGATCCGGCGAAACATGCCACCTCATCGGCACGTATCGGGTGCCCATGAAGCTGGTTTGCCGATGTCTGATCGTTGCCGCCGGATGGACTGCCTTGACTGCTTCCGCCCGTTCGGAGGAAATCGTTCGCGAGTGGGAAGTGGACCGCAGTTGGTCGGCCCATCCTTCGTCGCCGCCGATCCTCGTCACGGCCGGGCCGAGCCAGTATCTCGCCTATTACAACGCCGAGCGCCGGCTCACCCTCGCTTGGAGACGACTGGATGAGGATGTCTGGCAGCGTCGCCATTTTCCGGTGGTCACCC
Organism: uncultured Verrucomicrobiae bacterium; assembly: GCA_963841745.1. Classification (GTDB taxonomy): domain Bacteria; phylum Verrucomicrobiota; class Verrucomicrobiia; order Verrucomicrobiales; family Akkermansiaceae; genus Luteolibacter. The sequence continues at coordinate 380,533 of CAWJDV010000004.1, forward strand.
GCTGGGCTGCCGGCAGTCACGCGTTGATCGGCCTCACGGTGGACCGTGCGGGAATCATCCACTTGGTGCCGTATCGCCGCGATCTATCCGAACAACCGGCTGCGCCGCCGAACATGATCTATTTCCGCAGCGCCCGCCCGCACGATCCACAGAGCATGGAAGCCACCCACATGGTTTCCCCGGAGGAGCCGAATCCGAGTTATCCGGTTTTTCTAACCGCTGCGGATGGCACCTTGTATTTTGAATACCGCGAGGGCGGCAGCGGTTCGGGAAACCAACGCATCAACCGCTACGATCCGGAAGCTCGCACTTGGGAACCCATGCTCACCTTGTTGGATGGCCGCGGGGAAATGAGTGCCTACGGCGGCCCGCGCCTCGGCCCGGATGGCCGCTGGCACTGCCTGTGGATGTGGCGCGACACGCCCGCCGCCGATTCCAACCACACGATCAGTTACATGGTCTCCCCGGACCTCAGGTCGTGGAAAAGCGCCGGGGGCACGGATCTGGCACTTCCCGTGAACTCGGACAATCCACATGTCGTCATCGATCCGGCGAAGCCCAAGGCAGGCCTGCTCAATCCGCTGCAATGGCTCGGCTTCGACAGCCGCCAGCGGCCGGTGGCCACCTATCACATTTATGCGCCCGGGGGTAACAGCGCGATCAATGTGGCCCGCTTTGAGGAAGGCCGCTGGAAACGGGTCACCGCACACGTCTGGGATTTCCGCTGGGACTTCGGCGGCGGGGGTGCCATCCCGACCCCGCTCGGCGCGGGGCCGGTCAAACCGATCGGAAACGGCCGCCTCGAACTGCGGGTATGGTCGGAGCGCGATGGCAGCCGCCGGATCCTCCTCGACGAGGCCACCCTCGAACCGATCGATCCTCCCGACGCTCAAGCTCCCGCGGCGGACGACCACGTTTCTTCCTGGAAGGATGAGCGAAGCAAACCGGAAATCCACTTCCCGCTGCGGCCGATGAAGGTCCGTTGGCTGCCGGACAACGGCAAGCCGGCAGATGCCGGCATCCACTATCAAGTCCGCTGGGAAACCGGTCCGACGAACCTCGGTGACCGGCCAGTGCCCGAGCCATGGCCGGAGCCCACCCCGTTGCGGGTTTTTCAACTGCGAGCTGCCGGCGATGACCGTTAGGTGATTCATCGGGAAGCAGCAGGGACGCATCTCCGGATCCGCCCTCACCGCCCATTGCGGCGGCGGACTTCGCGCGGGTTGTATAATTTTCCCGTGAACACGGGATGATTTCCACTGCCGTCTTGGTGTAGGTTACAGAGAGTTGGGATGGATGCGGTTCCTGCGGGAATACATTCCGGATCCAGCTCTCCGAAAACCCTAAGTCAAAGTCGTTCTCACGCATCGGTCAGCTTTTCTGATCCGACTGCCAAACCACCAATCTCAAACAAATCACACGCTGATGAAATCAATCAAAATCAAAACCCGCTCCGGATTCACCCTCGTCGAATTGCTGGTGACCATCACCATCATCGTGGCGCTCGCGGCATTGGGTTTCATGGGCTTCAGCAGAATTCGCGACGGCAGCCGCCGGGCCGTGAGTCTCGGGCAGCTGCGACAGCTCGGGATCGGGATGAGCACGTTCACTGCGGAGAACAACGGATATCTTCCGATGAGCCGCAAGGGCGGGACTAATTGGCCGACCATGATTCAACCCTATCTCAATAGTGAAGTCTTCCTCCGGCCCGGCAGTAAGAATGTGCCGGCAAGTCCGACCGAGCCGGAAGGTTATTTCGACGGAGTTTCCGCCCTGACTGCGGAGGGACTTCCGATCCGCTGGAACTACATCATCAATGGCGGAGGCACGAACCTGCCTTTCTATGAATCTAAGGATAGCCCGGATAATGCCCGCGGTTATTCCCGGTCCTACGCATCCATCGAGCAACCGGAACGGACCGTTTTCATGGCGGAAGGCAACGATTACTGGTGGTTCAACAATGTGGGCGCGGTCACCAACAGTTCGCGGATTTATCGATGGAAAAATGGAACTTCCAATGTTCTCTTCGGCGACGGCTCGACCCGCAACGTGAACGTGAAAACCGAGCTGCCCACCTCATACTACCTGGTGGTGAAGCCGAAGTCCTGATCCTCCACGCTCATCGCATTCTTTTGATTCAGGAATCCATCCAGGAAAGGCCATGAAACGATTCGCTGCCGTGCTCGCCGCAGCCGCCTTCTCATCCTGCGCGGGCATCGCTCCACCGGCCAAACCCGGATCCGTGGATCATGTGGTCCTTGTCTGGCTCAAGCGCCCGGGCAACGCACAGGACAGGCAAGCCCTGATGGAAATCGGCCGGGATCTCCGTGCCATTCCCGGCCTTCGCTTCCTGGACTCCGGGATCGCCCTGCCTTCCGAGCGACCCACGGTGGATGACTCCTTCGACATCGGATATGTCATGCGTTTCGATTCGCCGGCGGCCCTTGAGGACTATGCCGTCCATCCGGTCCACCTGAAAGCCAAGGACGAATTGGTCCGGCTCAGCAGCAGGATCCTGGTTTACGACGTGACTCGCTAGATTTTCCGGTGCCTGCACTTCATTGAAATATCTCCTCCATCGAGCAGTTCTATTCGTTGCGTTCCTGCCACGCCCCATGCTGGCAGAGATCCAGATCGATGTGGATGCGGGCACGGTCTTGAGAACCCTCGACGGCCGGATCTACGGTATCAACACCGCCGTGTGGGACTTTCAAACCGGCAATGCGACCAACGCCGCATTGCTAACCGACATGGGGATGCAAGTGCTGCGTTATCCCGGCGGCAGCATTTCGAACGACTACAACTGGCACACGAACCGCGGCGTCACCAATGCGTCGTTCCAATGGGTGGCGAGTCCGCCGAAATTCGCGACGATGGCCTCATCTCTCGGGGCGCAGGCGTGCATCACCGTGAACTATGGCAGCGGCACTCCCGAGCAGGCCGCGGCATGGGTGGCGTATTGCAATGCCAGTCCCGCCAATGCAAACGGCCTCGGCATCGACAGCATGGGCCGCGACTGGAAAACGGCCGGACATTGGGCCGCGCTGCGTGCCGCTTCGCCGCTAGCCACGGATGATGGATATAACTTTCTGAGGATCGGACGCTCAAGTCCGTTCGGGGTGAAATACTGGGAGGTTGGAAATGAATGTTATGGTTCCTGGGAAAAGGATCTTCACGGCACCAGCGGCAGCGGGTTGTCGGGCCTCCCTTATGATCCTTACACCTATGCCCAGGCCTTCGCCGTATTCGCCGTGAAAATGCGGCTCGCGGATGACAGCATTCATATCGGCGCGGTCGGCATCACCGGCCAGGACTCCTATCCCAGCGCCACGCATTCCGTAGCGAATCCGAATGAAGGCAACGCCCCGCACCGCGGCTGGACGCCGGTCGTGCTTGCTCGTTTGAAAGCTCTTGGCGTCACGCCGCAGTTTCTCGTCTATCATTCTTATGCCCAGGCTCCGGGTGCGGAGAATGACGCGCAATTATTACAAGCCAGCTCCACGGTGGCAGGCAATGCCGTGAACCTGCGCAAGATGATCACCGACTACTTCGGCCCCGGCGGTGAAACCATCGAGTTGCAAATGACCGAGGTGAACTCCGTGTTCACCACTCCCGGAAAACAGAGCGTCAGCCTCGTCAACGGGCTGTTCATGGCCGACATGATCGGGCAGATCGCGCGCACGGAATTCAAAGCCTGCATGTGGTGGGACCTGCGCAGCGGCAGCGATGCGACTCGAAACAACAGCCCGTCGCTCTATGGCTGGAGGAATTTCGGCAGCTACGGCGTGCTTGCCAGCGGCGACCGCAGCGACACACCGGTCAACACGCCGTTTCCGACGTTTTATGCCGCGAAACTTCTCACCCACTGGGGCCGCCATGGCGATGCGGTCCTCAGCGCGGCGAGCGGTTCCTCGTTGCTCGCCGCGCACGCCGCACGCCTGGTGGACGGCAGGCTCGCCCTGCTTGTCGTCAACAAGAGCCCGACCGCGGATCTCGTCGCCCGGATTTCACTCTCACGGTTTCTACCAGGTTCCGGGGATGCGGTGATCTATCAATATGCCAGGGCGAATGATCTGGCCAATGCCGACCTGACAGTGCTTCCGATTGACAACGCGGGCGAATCCTTCACCGCCACTTTTCCATCGTACTCCATGAATGTGATCGTCCTGTCCGCGCCGCAAAGTTTCAGCGCCTGGCAGCAAGGGAAGTTCACCATCGGCGAGCTGGCGGATTCCACGATCAGCGGTCCCGCCGCGGATCCGGATCAGGACGGCAGCACCAACCTGCTGGAATATGCGCTCGCCCTAGAACCCAAGACCGCCTCATCGCTCGGCTTGCCGGTCATGGGTCAGGAATCCGTCAACGGCGAGACCCATGCCACATTCACCTTCACCCAACCGCTTGTGATTGGTGACATCTCCTACACGGTTCAGGTCTCCACGGATCTTAAAACGTGGAATTCCGGGCCGGAGCATGCCCTCCGAATTGACGATGGCAGCACCGACCAAGCGACCTTCCGCGTCACCTCCGCCCGCAGCGAACATCCGCGCCAATTCGTCCGCCTGCTCGTGACAAAGCCCTGACCTTAAAATCAAAGATTCGTAAGATTCGTCGGATTCGTGGTGCCTTGATTCATGAATCTGCGCGGAAAAGTCTCGGGCTAAACTGGCCGACTAAAGTCAGCGCTCCGTTTTTCAGACCGCCTCTAAGGGGCCTGCGTGATCAACACCTTGTAAAAACGATGCGGCCCCGGGTTGGCGGGATGCGGAATCGTCACCGGTCCGGTGCCTGCGGGTGCCATGCCGAGGCTGGACCACAGACCGAGACTGATGGATGTTAGGATTTCATAGTTCCTGCCTGCCACCCGGGTGAAGGTGAGACCGGTGGTGGAAACCGTGGTGGTGAAACGGGACGTATTGTTGTTAGGAATCGTTCCGGCGATCCATTCGTCCTCGTTGGTCCAGCCGTCTCCATCAGGGTCGGCACCCGGGGTGGAATTCGAAATCCCCGGATAACCGGCGATCCAGGCATGGAAGGCGTCCGGCGTGCCGTCGTTGTTCGAATCGGGATCCTCAAAATTCGGAAGCCCGTCGTTGTCCGGGTCCGCGCCGGTTTCCTGGATGTCGGTGAGCCCGTCGTTGTCATAATCGCCGTCTGAGAGCGCGATCCAGTCGATGTCGTAGGTGGAACCCGTCGAGCCAGTGGGATCGAAGCGGAAATCCGCGATGATCTGGCCCGCCCAGTCCACATGCGCGGAGGGATTCAGCAGCACCCCGCTGAGGTTGGCCGAGGTCGTGTAGGCGGTCGTCACGGAACGTGCGCCGACAATCCCTGCCGCTCCGATCCGCCCCCAGAAAAGCTGGCTGTTGCCGCTGGCGGTGCTGCGATAGCGGACGAGCATGTGTTTCGCGAGGTTGCCACTGACATAAACGGCGTTGCCTTTGGAAACCTGGGGATCGGGAGCGGCGGCGGCACTGATCATGCCGTTCGCGACGCTGGCAACCACCGGATTGAGCGTGGCCCAACCTTCGAGCGAGGTGTTGAAGTTCCAGCGTGCGTCGAGCGAGAGATCGAGCGCCCGGTCCATGAACGTGGTGACGCCGTTAGCCTCGGCGGTGGCACGGATGACGTAGTTCCCCGCCGCCGTAAACGCGGTCTGCGGCGCGTTTGTGTTCTGGGTTTTGAACGTGACGGTGCCCGGGCCGGAGACCTGCTGCCAACTCCAGGTGGAAGCGCGGTCCACCGCGGCGGCGAGCGTGAAATTGTTAGCAACGTTTGGATTCTGCCCGGTGGCGAAGGTGATGGCCGGTGCGATCAAGGTGCCGCTGGTTTCGATCAGGGAAATGTTGTCGAAGTTCGCCACGGAGTTGCCATTGTTGTTGATGGAGGCCATGTGCAGCCCGGCGAACATGGTGGCTGGCGCGTCCGCGATGGTCACGGCCGGGCCGAACTGGATCCAGGCGGTACCGTCCGTGGAACGGAAACAAGTGAAGACGTTGCCGGCACGCGTCAGCCTCAGCCAATAGGGCGCGGTGTAGTCCTTCGTGCCCGTGCTGTCCGCCGTGGTGGCACCGCCGGCGGTGGTCCGGGACTGGAAGGGCAGGCCGCTGAGCGGGGTCACGGCGGTGAAGGCGTTTTCGACATTCACGGCATTGGAAGCGCGCACCATCACGCCGGCCAGCGCGTTGGCGGCGCTCATGTCCTGTGAGACGACGCGCGCGGTGAGCTGGGCGTCCCCGGCATAGGATTGGGAGAGATAGTAAAATTGATCCGACGTCCCGCCGATGTCCGTTCCGCTGCCGCTGACGGTGCGGACCGAACCGGCGATGGAGTTGGAGCCGGCCACCGTGGGAGCACCGATGTCCGCGCCGGTCCAGGTGTTACCTGGTGCCGCCTGGCCTGCGAGAGGCTCCAGCAGGATGTTGTCGTATTTCACCTCGGAGGTCTCGGCGTTCGTCCTGGCGGTGACGGCCAGTCCCCAGAGCGCGCTCGCCGGCATGGTGCCGATGGCGGTGGTGGCGCCCTGTTGGACCCAGGTGACGCCATCTTCGCTGCGAAAGCCGGTGAAATTGTTGCCCACCCGTTTCACCCGCACCCAGTACGGCGCGCGCAGGGTGAGCGTGGTTGGTTCGGTGTAGGCAGCCTCTTCAAAACGCCGCGTGAACCGCAGTCCGCCTCCACTGATCACGGAGGCCGCGACGTTGGTGCTCTCCCGGTTGAGCGACGAGCGCAGCATCACTCCGCCGAAGGCCTTGCCGCCGTTGTTAGCGGCGAAGCTCGTCACGCGTGCGGTGAGCGTGCCGTCTCCTGATAGAGATCGCCAGGCGAAGCGGATCGAGTCGCTGACTTCCTCAAGTCCCATGCCGGATCCGGTGAGGGAGGCGGTGGTCGCGCCGATGGTTTGGGAGCCGGCGGTGGTGGCTCCACCGATGTTTTGAGTCGTCCAGGCACTCGTCACCGGGGTGCTGGAACCTGCGCTGACCGGCACGGTGGTGACCACCTCGACCGTCAGGGGAGTGACCAAGGTGGAGCTGCCGTCGGTGGCGGTGATGTTGAACTGATAGGTTCCGAGCGCCGGGAAGGTGAGCCGCGCGGGAAGCGTGGTGCTGCTGGAAATCACCGCCGTGCCCGGGCCGCTGGACTGCGTGATGTTCACCGCCGGGGAGTTTCCGGTGAGGGTGCCGTTTACCACCAATCCTTGATTGAGCGGAATGACCACGCTGCCCTTGGCCGGCTGGGTCAGCGCGAATCCGACTTGCGGGGCGATGTGGGTGCTTTTCAGTTCCTTGATGAGCGTGTCCACCGCCGCAGCGTCGAGAGCGCCCCGATAGAGCCGGACTTCCGCCATGCGGCCGTCGAGAAAGCGGGCGGCATTGCGGCTGCCGCCGAGCGTCAGGGTGGTGGCGTTGCGCGCGACGTTGAGGAATTCCGCGCCCTGTTTGCGGGTGACGTTGGAGGCGCTGTCCACATACACGGAAATGTTTCTATCAAGTCCTACGGCGTCGCCCGTGATTTCCGAGCCATCCCAGGTGGCGACGACGACGTGCCACTGGCCGTCGGCGATCGAGCTGCCGGCGGTGTAGGTGGTGGTGTCGGTATTGCCGATGCCAAGGCCCGGCTTGCCGGTGGACGGAAGGGCGAGGCCCCAGTCATTCACGCTGCCGGCCTCGTCGGCATCCAGCAGGCCGGTGTTGTCGGACCAGCTGGTTTCGGTGCCGGTTCCCACGGCATCGGCACGGACGACCATGGCGACCGTGAACGCGGCCTCGCCGGCGGTGGGATTGGAAATCGCGGGAAGTTCGAGCCGCGCGGTGCCGGGGAAATCCACTGCGGCATTTCCGGTGGGCGTGGCGGCGTGGGCGAGCGTGGCGGTGCCGGTGGCGGCACTCCACGCATCGGTTCCTCCCTGGCGCGGCCAGGTGGTGACGGCGGCACCATTCGCGACGGTCGTGGCGAGATCCTGCGCGAGCCATTTCATTTCTAACGCGGGAACCGTAGGCCGCGCCCAGGTGTGGGTGGTCAGGCTTTCGATCTGAGCCATGTCGGTGCGCACCCGGCCGTCCCGATAGAATCCGGCATCCGGACCACTGGTGACGCCGATGACGAACCAGCGGCCGTTTTCATACATGTAAAGCGGGCCACCCGAGTCTCCCGGCGCGGTGCCGCCTTCATACCATGTCGTGGGGCGGCTCGCGCTTTGCGGCAGCGATGGCGGGCCGTCGAAGTCGTAATAGAGATAGTCCGTAGTGACCGCCGCCGGTGGCGAGGCGACGTTGTTGACCTCGATGCGGGTGGTCATCGCCCGGAAAATATTGTCGTAGAACGGGCCCGTGCCGCCGGTGCCGATCACGCCGTTGCCGCCGTAGCCGACCTTCCATGCCAGCCGCCCGTTTTCGGTGGAGCCGGAGTAGGGCGCGGTCATTTTGCCGAGCGTGTTGTCGAAGGGGGTGCTCGTGACGATGACGATGTGGTCCGCGCCGATGTTGGTGAACACCGCGCCGCTGCGCGACTGGCCGTTCCAATTCGCCGTAAGGGTGCCGGTGGCGGCGTAACTGGTGCAATGCGCGGCACTGAGCAGAACGTTGGGCGCGATCAACACGGCGCTGCAGCCACCGATGTTGGCGCGGCTGGTGAACGGCTGCAGGTTTGCCAGTTCGATCGACTTCGGACTGCCGGTGTCCCGGTTATACATGACTGCGGGCGAGAGGCCCGCAAGAGCCACGGAAAAACCGGCGACCCAGGATAGGGTGGCGTATTGCATGAGTTTTAGGTCGGGATCATCCGGTTGTTATCCGAGCGGTTCCCGACGGAAGATTAGCGCAATTTTTCGAAACGAGTCATCCCTTGTTTACGGGAGTGGGAGATATCATCCCTAGGGATTATCCCGCGAAAACGCGATGGAACATTCCGAAAACATTGCCGTATCGTGTGGCATGTCTCGTTTGATCACCGCATGGATTTTATTCGCCTCCGTCGCCTTCGCCGAACCCGTTCCCGAGGTGGCTTCGAAACAGAAGTTCATCGAAAACGGGAAGATCAAGATCGGCGTGGATCTGAGTTCGGGCGGATCGATCTACTGGTTTTCCGAACTGCCTGCGGACCGGAATCTGTTAAATCACGCCGACCGAGGACGCTTCATCCAGCAGTCCTATTATGGCAAACCGGACGGTTCGCTATGGGTGAAAAAGCCTTGGCGTTGGAACCCGGTGCAGGGCGGCGACTACAAACACAAACCGGCGAAACTGCTCGAAGTGAAGGAAACCGACGGCACCCTCTACGTCCGCAGCATCCCGGTGAACTGGGCCGGCGGCGAGGACATTGAGGACTGCCGGATGGAGGAATGGATCACGCTCTCGGACAACATCGCGCGGATTCGCTTCCGGTTCACTTATCGCGGCAAGGAAACCCACCCGCCGACGCACCAGGAGCTGCCGGCGGTATTTGTGGATTATGCGCTCGCAGACCTCGTTTACTACAAGGATGCCGAGCCATGGATGGACAAAGAGCTCACCAAACGGCAGCCGGGCTGGCCGAATGAATACCAGGCGATCACGGAGAACTGGGCTGGTTTCGTAGGTCCTGATGGACGCGGAGTGGGCGTGCTGTTTCCCGGCACCGACCGCATCACCACCTACCGCCACCCCGGCCCTCCCGGCCCGAAAGGCGGCGGTTGTTCGTATTTCGCACCGATCCGCACGATGGCCATCACTCCGGGCCTGGTCTTTGAATATGATGTTTATCTAACCATCGGCACGGCGGAGGAAATGCGCGAGCGCTTCAAGCCGATCGCCAAAAGGTATCTGGAGAAGAAAGGGAAATGAAGGAGATCACTCCACCTGGACCACGCCATCGGGCAGATTGATGGTGGATTTCACGCTTCCGTCGGTTTGTTTGTCATGACGGACGTGAATCGGTCCCTTGGGAGTCGGATAGGTGCCTTCCGCCCATGTCAGGCGGCCGAGCCTGGGTGAGATCCTGACCTTCGCGCATCCGGGAGCCACTGGTTCCACTCCCAGCACGTTCTTGCTCAGCCATGCTGTGGGACCGCCGGCCCAGCCGTGGCAGAAACTATGGCGGAAACCGACATAACAATGCGCTCCGAAGTCGCCGTGCAGATCCTTTTTTCCGGAAGCCACCGGTTCATCGATCCGGCCCGCGTTCTCGGTCCATGCGAGATCGAAGTCCTCCCAGAAGGTGGTGGCTCCGAAGTCGATCATGCCGCCCCAGTATTGGCTGATGAAATCGAGGCCGGTATCAACGTCGCCGGATTTCGCCAGCGCGTTGAGCACATAGAAACCGTAAAAAGTGCTGAGGTCCTTGGGGCCGTCCTTCTTGAGAACCTTCGCCACATCCGCCGAATCGCGGAGTCCTGCGAGTGATAGAAGCGCGGCAGGGGACTTGCGGCCGCTGGCCTCCGGTTTGTGCGTGCGCAGCAGCTTGGCGGTGTCCGTGCAAAGCTTGGAAGTCTCCTTGTCGCCGAGGATTTCGGTCAGTCGCGCACCGCTTTCCATGGTCAGGGTCATCATCGCCTGCAGCCCTTCGTGGACGGCGGTTTTGTTTTCAAACGTCGGCCAGTCGAGAAACCGCATGCCATCGAGTTTTTCGCGGCCGTCCGCGCCGACGTAGGTGGTGAGGCGCTTCAGGAGTGCGGTCAGGTAGGGCTGTTGTTGTTTGAGGTAGTCGAGGTTTCCATGATGCCGGTACCAATCCTCATGAATCAGGATCCACCACATCGAATAGGAGCTGATGCCGTTCATCCACTCGGTCACCGGCGTGACGTCGCGGGTCATGTCAAGGCTGTCGGGCACCACCGGGTTGTGGCCGAAGACGCTGTTGATCACGCTGACCTCCGGATGCATGTCGCCGAGCCAGACGAGGCGGTCGCGTTTGATGCCATCCCACAGGAATTCCTGCATGTTGAGATGCACGGTGTAGGCACCGGTCTCCCAGATCTGGTTGAGCCGCTCGTCGGAGCATTTAAAGGAACCAGTGTAGGGAATGTCGCGGAGAGTTAGAATCGCGCGGACCTGGCTGAGCTCGACATCGATTTTCGGGTCCATGTTGTCGATGCGTGCGAAGCGGAAGCCGCTGGGACCAATCGTGGTTTTTCCCAGCCACGGCAGTTTGACGACCTGGTCGCGCAAGGCATGGTCGTTCTGCGCGCCGCGCTCGCCGATTTCCGCCATCGTTTCCGCCACGGACTCTCCGAAGCGGATGCGCACGGCGGGCATGGTCTTTTCCTTGGTCATGGGAGTGAAGAGCTCGATCGAGCCAGCGATTTCCACCCCGAAGTCGATGACCACGCCTGCGCCCGGCTTCATCACCATCGGCGGCACGGGTTCTATCAGTACGGCCTGGCCGCTTTTGGGCTTGAGCAGGTTTTCGGAGTGAGTGACGCCTTGCTCGGATTTCCAGACCACCCGACGGGGTTGGATCACATAGGAGGTGAGGGGGCTTTTCGTCGCGTTTACCGCAATCACCGCCGGTTTGGCACCGGCTTGGATGGAAACCATGGTGAAGAGCATCATGGGGATGAGGATGGATTTCATGAGGGTGGAATGTTGGTCTAACATGGTTGCTTTGCCAGATTGCCTGGCACGTCAGACGGATAATGAACTTGGAACAAGCTGTTGTGCATGATCGGGCGTTTGGCAAGGCATTCGATTGACTAACTGGCGTCAATCTCTCACGGCGGGACAGGATGACGAGAGTATCTTGAGTCGGAAACTTATCCGTCAGCCCGGCAAACCACACTTGGAAAACGGGTTCCTGCAAAAAATCATCCCTTGGGATAATTGTGCGGTTGGGAGCGCCGGGTCACCTTGTGGCAGCGGACGTCGTTGTGCTTTCGCGATGTTCCCATGCGCTTGGCGCCAAACCCATGACAGCCCCACCCATCCGCCGTTGCCCGGGCTTTACCCTGGTGGAGCTTCTCGTCGTCGTCACCATCATCGCCACGCTTGCCGCCATCGTGTTCGGGATGGCCTCCCGGATGAGAAAGTCCGCCGATGAATCCGTCACCACCGCCAATCTCCGCCAGCTCGGCGTGGCTCTGGTTTCCTACACTGCGGAAAACGGCCGCTTCCCCAGCCAACAGGGCGACCCGGTCTGGGACCGCAGCCTGCTTCCATTTCTGGGCTACTCGAATTTACCCACCGGCACCGGCAACATCAGCTCCAGGACCACCTCGGATCTCGATAGTGTGGCCAAAGTCTTCACTTCCCCGTCCGACAAGCAGCCGCGCGCCAAGGACACTTACAAGCGCAGCTTTGCCATCGTTCCCTGGACCACCAATTGGTCCAACGGCAGCGCTTTCCGCGGCTGGAAAGAGCTGCCTTTCAACAAAGGCATCCGCTATTCGATGCTCAACTCTCCGGAAACGGCCGCCATGGTCGTCCAGTGGCATGAAGGGTCTTCGGGCACTCCGAACCATCTCGGCAGCGGCGCCCACGCCTACCACGACATCGGTGGTCCGCAGGGTCTCGCTTGGAAACTATCAATTCGTTCTCTTTGCCGACGGCCATATCGAAAAACTCTCGGCTAAATTATCGAGTGCGGAATTCATCAAAAAATACTGGCCCGGCACCATCGGCACCACGAACTGACCGATTTTTCCCCGACCCCGAAGATCCAAACTCAACTCCATCTCCAACCATCATCCCATGAAATCCAAATCCCTGAATTCCCTGTTATCCGCCACGGTCAGCCACGCGTCGCGTACTTCTGTCATCCTGTTCATCTCTTCTCTCGCGGCCAGCGCCGCCGACTTCACCTGGGACGGCGGTGGTGTCGACAACAAGGCCACCACTCCGGCAAACTGGGTCGGGGATATCGCCCCCACCGGCGGGGCCAAGACCTACGAATGGAATGCGACCAGCACCGGCAGCGCCATCGACTGGGATTTCTCCAGCGGCACCAACCCGAACAGCTTCACCTTCGCCGCAGGCTCGCCCGCCTACACGTTCACCGGAAACAACATTCAGTTTATCGGCGCCACCACCTCGCTGGCGAATAACAGTAGCAACACTCAGACCCTCTCGAACAACATCCAGGTCTTCTTCAACTCCGCCAAAACCTTCGACGCCAGCACCGCCGGCTTCGCGCTGGGCTCGGTCGGATTCCGGGGTGACGGCTTGGTCTCCGGCAACACCAACACCCTGAACCTCACCGGCGCTTTCAATGGCACCATCAGCGGCGCGATGAATGAGGTATCGATCCCCACCGGGGCCAGAAGCGCGCTCACGAAAAACGGCACCGGCACCTGGACTCTCTCCGGCGTCAATACCTTCAACGGAGCGGTCACCGTCAGCGCCGGCACCTTGAAAGCGGGCGTCGCCTCCAATCCCGGCGTCAGCGGCGCGTTCGGCCTCAACACCGCGGTCTCCACCGCCAACGTCGCGACCGCGGTCCTAGATCTGGATGGATTCGACACGCAAATCGGCTCTCTAGCAGGCGGCGGCGCCACAGGCGGGAACGTCACCCTCGGGTCCGCCACGCTTACGACCGGTGGTAACAACACAAACACTTCCTACGCAGGCGTCATTTCAGGCGGCGGTGCGCTCACCAAGATCGGTTCCGGTGTGCAGACGCTCTCCGGCGCAAACCTTTATGGCGGCGGCACCGCCATCAATGCAGGCTCCCTCAGCTTCCTCAACACCAGCGCCAAGCCCGCCTCCGGGACGGTCACCGTGGCCGCCGGTGCCACCATCATCCTCGGCGTGGCCGCAGCCTCACCCCAGTTCCTCCTCACGGATGTGGACAGCCTGTTCGCCGGCACCCTGCCTGGCGTGACCAATGACATCGCCTCATCCGTGGGCCTCGACACCAGCGCTGGCTCGATCACCTATGCCACCAGCACCCCGGCCAATACCCGCGGTCTCACCAAGCTTGGCGGCAACGTGCTCACCCTCTCCGGCACCAACCTCCACACCGGTGCCACTACCCTCAGCGCCGGAACCCTCAGCGTTGGCACGACTGAAAACCTGGGCAACGCCAACCCGCTGATCTTCGACGGCGGCAATCTGCAGATCACCGGCACCGCGCTCACCAGCTATGCTTCCGGTGCCATCAGCGGCCACCCGGTCTCGATTGTTAGTGGAAAAACCGCCGGTTTCGACATCAACGACGCCACCAACATCTTCACCGTCAGCGAAATTCTAAACCAAGGCTCGGGCGGTCTCCTCAAAGCCGGTGCCGGAACCTTGAAGCTTACGGGAGCCAACTCCTTCACCGGCATCGTCTCATTGAATGCCGGCAGCCTGGTCGCCACCGATCCCGCAGCCTTGGGCACCAGCCGCGTTGTTTTCGCCAGCGGCACCACCAAGCTCTCCCTCCTCATCGACGGCGGCGGCACCATCAGCCTTCCCAACAGCATCGGCAGCAGCAGTGGTTTCTCCACCACCATCGACGTCAACAACAACGGCACCGGCACCAACGGAGTGATCCAGCTCAACGGCAGTTCCGGCAACTCCGCGATCGGAACCGGAACCTTCAACGTCACCGGCGGTAACGGCTACAGCCTCTTCATCGCCAACCTGCGCAGCACCGCAGGAACACCGGGTGCGATCAATTTCACTCCTACCACGGCCACTCTCACCCTTGGCAACCTGACCGGAAGCCAGGCCTCCGCGCTCAGCAACGTCTGGACCCTATTGGGCTCGAACACCGGCAACGCCGTCACCGGCACCATCAGCAACGGTGGCTCCGGCGGTCTCACCTCCGCCGTGCAGAAAAGTGGCACAAGCACCTGGACGCTCTCCGGCGCGAACACCTACACCGGCAAGTCCCAGGTCCTCAACGGCACGCTCATCGTCAGCTCCCTCAACAGCGTCGTCGGCGGTTCCGCTAACAGTAACCTCGGCGCTCCGGTCACCGTCGCCCTCGGCACGATCGACATCGGCTCCGCAGGATCCACCGGAAACCTCAACTACAACGGCACCGGCGAAACCACCGACCGCGTCATCAACCTTGCCGGAAGTACGGGCGGGACGGTCATCACCCAGGCCGGCAGCGGCAACTTGAAGTTCACCAGCGACTTCACCGCCACCGGAATCCGCAGCAAGACCCTGACCCTCAACGGATCAACCGCCGGAACCGGCGAAATTGCCGGCTCCATCGTCAACAACACCACCGGACAAACCCAGAACACGGTCGCCTATGCGATTGGAGCGACCACAATGACTCTCTCCTCCGTGCAGGGCATCGTCGTCGGCGCAACCATCACCGGAACGGGCATCCCGGCAGCGACCACGATCACCGCGATCAATACCACCACCTCGGTCGTCACCCTCAGTGCCGCCACGACTGCGGCGGGCGCGACGTTCCAAATTCTAACTATCCCGGGGGTCATCAACCCCACGTCGGTAACCAAGAACGGCACCGGCGCATGGACCCTCTCCGGCGCACCGACCTACACCGGCACCACGACCGTGCAAAATGGCACGCTCACCCTCTCCGGCAACCGCGCCGTCAACTCGGGAGGCATCACCATTGGCGGCACTGCGGATTCCCCGACGCTGAACATCCAGAATGGAACGTTTGCGTTAGGTGGCTCGTTCGTCATCGGTCAGAGCGGCAACACGGCCGTCGTTAACCACTCCGCAGGCACCATCACGGTGAACGCCGGCAGCCGGGTTCTGTTGGGGAATGGCAACAGCACCACGACCTACAACCTCAGCGGCGGAACTTTGATTTCAGACGGTCCGGGCATCCGCATGGGCGTCAATCCCGCAACCGTTGCGAACAACAATACCTTCGTCCTCAGCGGCACCGGCCAGTTGACCTCGTCGCTGCAAATCGGCCGCACCGACGCGGCGGGCTCCACCAACACCACCAACCTCTTCAGCCAGACCGGAGGCATCGCGACACTAACAAGCCTCGGAATGGGTGGCGCGGCGGCGGATGCGGCCCTTACCGCCAATGTCGTCGCGACGTTGAACCTCACCGGCGGCACGTTCGCCGCCACCAACTTCTCCTCGCTCTCCGCGGCAGGCGGCGTGACTTCCGCCATCACCATCGGTGGCACGGCGCAGGTCACTTTGCCGGCTTTCCCGACGGGCCGCGCGGTGTCACCGGTCGCCCTCGGCACCGGCTCCACCGCCACCATCACCTTCGATGGCGGCACGCTGCTTCCCGCTGCGACCGACGCCGCCTACATGAGCGGTCTCACCAGTGCCTTCCTCACTGCCAACGGAGCCAAGATCGATACTAACGGTTTTGACATCGCCATCGACCAGATCCTACAGAACGCCCCGTCGCAGACCGGCACGCTCACCAAGAGCGGCACCGGCACGCTCACCCTCACCGGTGCGAACACGTACACTGGCAACACCACCGTGGTGGACGGAACTCTGAGCCTTGGCAGCACCTACCTCGCCGATACCTCCACGCTCACCATCGGCACCGTGGCCGCATCACCCGCGATCCTGAACCTGCCCAATGCCGGCACCGACACGGTTGCCTCTCTGGTCATCGATGGCGTGCCGCAATCCACCGGTCTCTACGATTCCACTAACAGTGGTGGAGCCATCACCGGCCTTGGCAAAATCCAAGTGGGTGCCGGATCCGATCCATTCGCCACCTGGATCGACAGCCCGGCCTTCAACACCCCGCCGCTCAGCGCCGGCCAGAAGCTCCCCACTGCGGATCCCGACAACGACGGCATCAGCAACCTGCTGGAATTCGTCCTCAACGGAAACCCGGTCGTCTCCTCGCAAGCCATCCTGCCTACCTTGGCGACCGTCGGCGTCGAATCAGATCCTGAGCTACAAGCGCAGTGACGAATCCGAATCACCCGCCACCGCCCAGGTCGGCCAGTGGAGCACCAACCTCGGCACCTGGACCGATGTCACACCGGTTCTCGTCAACGAAAACGGCGCCCTGCCAGACGACATGACCATCACCGTGCCCAACAGCAACGCGGCCGCCGGCAAGTTGTTCCTCCGCCTCAACATCACCAAACCTTAATTCGCGAAAACGATCCATCTGCCACCAGGGTGCCCGCCACAGAGCCGGCGTTCCGGTGGCATTTGGGTGTCCCTTTCAACCCCTGCGACGACCCGGTTCCGGCCGGGCATGTGCACGATTTCCAAACATCATCCCTAGGGATAATTGTGGGAAATCGTCGGCAATCCTAGATTCCACGAGTCAAGGGGCGTTGACCGGCAGGCTCTTTGAGATTCCAGCCACCTGTTGGCACCTGTCTTCAATCCAATCCAACCCAGTTCGACCGAAAGCCCATTCTGCCCGCCACTCCTCCCGTCCACCCGGGAAGAATCCGGCAGATAGATTTCAAAATCCTCCATCCTCCAAAACCTTCCAGTGGCTGGCTAACAGTCGCTTGAAGGCCTCACGACTTCCGACTTAAAATTAATGCAACCCAAGATCCTGTCTCCTTTCGTCACCAGCGTCCTCCTCGCTACCGCCCTCACCGCCACCGCCGCTACATTCACCTGGGATGGCGGGGGTGCGGATACAAATTCGGGACTGCTGAGAATTGGGATGCTGATGCCGCCATGACCACGGTCAAGGTCCAGACATCTCTGTCGGAGTCCAGGCCCGCGGAACCACCGCCAACGTGGACCTCGGGGAAATTTCAGCTCGCTGATCTTCAGCAGCGGGGCCTCCGCCAATGACGCTGACAGCGAGTGCCAACAAGGATGCAGTTCGCGAGCTGGGCACTCTCACTCAATTCAGAATAACAGCGCAAACACCCATACATTCAGCTGCCACAGTCCGCCCGTTTTGGATCGGTGCCTCGGCAAAGCGAACTTCGAACGCTACACCGCGGAAATTTGACTTACTCAGCGCAGTCACCTTCATAGCCGACTCGATGGCTTGGGCAAATCAACGTGACGCTGACCTTCACTGGCACGGAAGACTTCAATCAGCGGCGCGGTCAACACCGACCAGGCACCTTGACCAATCTCGACGAACCGGTATCCGCAAAACTGCCGGAGTCATCAAGACCGGCACCGGCACCTGGATCCTCGCCGGTGCGAATACCTACGGAGGCTTGACGAACGTGCAAAACGGCACTCTCACCCTCTCCGGCAATCGGACGACCGCCATGGCAGGCGGCATCACCCTGGGGGGCGGTGGAGCGGTTTCCCAAACCTTGAACCTCCAGAATGGAAACTTCAGCCTAGGCGGTTCCTTCACGATTGGAAACGGGGGCAGCACAGCGATAGTCAATCACACGGGAGGGACGATTTCAGGAGTGGCCGGCAGCGGAATCTTGCTAGGTAACGGTAACGGAACCTCCACTTACAACCTCAGCGCAGGTGCGTTGACGGGCAACATGATCATGGGGGTCAACACCGCCACCGTCGGCACCAACGTCAACAATTTCAATCTCAGCGGCACCGGCTCGTTCACTTCCGGGAATTTGCAGGTCGGCCGCACTGGCTCCGCCAACAATGTCAATACCGACAACACCTTCACCCAGACCGGAGGCACGGCAACCGTCACCACCCTCGGACTCGGAGGCAACTCGGCCGACTCCGCCTCGACGGCTTCCATTGCTGCGAAGCTCGATTCTAACATCGGGGGTGTTCGTCGCCACGACTTTCAGCTCTCTGTCCGCAGGTGGAGCCAATACTTCAATCATCAACATCGGCGGCACGGCGGACGTGACCTTGGGTGCGTTCCCTACGATACGAGGCATCGGCTCCACCGCGACCATCACCTTCGACGGCGGCACCCTCAAGCCAGCCGCCGCAAGTGCGGTGTATATGGGTGGCTTGACCAATGCTTTCGTCACCTCGAATGGTGCGAAGTTTGACGTGGCAACTGGCAAAGACATCACCATCAGCCAGTCCCTCACCAACGCGGTGTCCCAAGTAGGAACTCTCACCAAGCTCGGCGTCGGCGTGCTCACACTTTCCGGTGCAAACAGCTACAGCGGTCTTACGACGATTTCTGCCGGCACGCTCCGGATCGGCGCAGGTAGCAGCTCTGGAACACTAGGCAGCGGTAGCGTGACAAACAACTCTGTTCTCGAATTCAATCGCTCGGATGTCCAGACAATCACCAACGCCATCTCCGGAACCGGAACGATCTATCAAACAGGTGCCGGCACGACGACACTCGACCCGGGCGCGGGTACGTTCTCATCCCGCGCGATCAGCGCCAACGGTGGAAATCTGATCCTCAAGTCCGGCACCTTCGTGACCACCGGCGTGGATCCCTTCAACGGCGCCTACACCGTCGGGGCTGGTGCCCGCGGCGGCACATTGACCATTGATGGTGCCACCCTCAACGTCGGCGGGGGCAAGAGCCCTCAAAGTCGGAGCCAGCGCGAATGGCAACCTTGAGCTCAACAGCGGCACCGTCACCGCCAGCGATCTCGTCCTCGGCCACAACGGAACCTCGGTTGGAACCCAAAGCGGTGGCGACGTCACGGTGACCAATCTCTATCACCAGGACGGCGGGAACGGCAGCAGCTACACCCTCTCCGGCGGTTCCCTGACCGCGCAAACGGATCTTCAACAATACCGCCTCCGCCAACGACTTCACTCTCAACCTCAACGGCGGCACGCTTTACTCCGCTGCCGGCACCACCAACCTCATCGACGACGACGGCGCGACCGGGTCCGACATCACCGTCCTCCTCGGCACCGGCAACACCATCATCGACACCACCAGTTCCAGCGCCACCATCGTCCGCCCGATGGGCGACATGCCTTCCGTCGCCGGTGGTTTCACCAAGGACGGTTCGAACTCCCTGACTCTGACCGGAGACAGCACCTACACCGGCACCACCACCGTTTCCGCGGGCACGCTGCTCGTCAATGGCGATAACAGTTTGGCCACCGGTGCGGTGAATGTGAGTAGCACGGCCGCCCTTGGCGGTGACGGCACGCTCGGGGGTGCGCTGACCCTTGCGGCCGGAGCCACTCTCGCTCCAGGGGCTACCAGCGCCTCCGCCGGCAACCTTACCGCCGCAGCGGGTGTCAGCCTGGCTGGCATTTATGAATGGGACCTCGCCGCAGCGGCAACCACGGGCCCGGGAACCAACTTCGACACCCTCACCATCACCGGCGGCGATGCCGATATCACCGGAGCCTCCTTGTTGCTCAATCTCGGCGGAAACTCGCCGACCGCCGTGCCGTTCTGGCAGACCGACCAGACCTGGTCCGGCATTTTCAACAACACCGGTCTCGGCTCGCTCACAGGAGCGTTCACCATCACCAACGACCAGTCTTCCTGGTCCTCACTCGGATCCTTCACCACCACCCTCTCAGGTGGCGGCAACGATGTGAACCTCGTCTGGTCCGCGGTTCCCGAGCCGAGCAATCTCGCATTGGTGGGAGGTCTGGGCCTGCTGGGCATTCTGCGCCGCCGCCGTGACAAATCCCTTCGTTGAAATTCTTCCGCTGTCCGTTCTTCACGCGACTGTAACCTAAACCAAAAAACCAAAACCATGAAATCCATCCACTCCGCGTTCCTCCTGCTCGCCTCATCGGCGGTATTCACTCAGATCAGCTACTCCCAAACGGTTGAAATCGACCCCGTCACCCCCATTCCCGGTTCCCACACCTCTATCTTCGCCAGCGAATGGAACACGGATGGAGACACGGAAAGCTGGACTGCGAACAGCCAGTTCACCCTTTCTCCCGGCACCCCTACCGGCGGTCAGCTAACCGGCACCCATGGCACCGTCGTCACCGACACCGACCCCACACTCACCCGCTCGGGACTGAACCTGTTGAGCAGCACTGACACGATCATCGAGTTCAATATCACCAAGGACATCGCCGACACCTCGCGCATCGACTTGTTCTGGGCGAACGATGCGGGCGGTATTGCCGGTATCCGCTCCATCTCCATCCCCCAGCCCACCTTCCCCACCGATGGTCTCCCTCACACCGTGAGAATCACCTTTTCCGGTCAGTTGGTCGGAAAACTCACAACATTCCGGCTCGACCCGTCTGCTGATGTGGTCGGTCAGGGTAAAGTTACTTCACTGGACTACTTCCGCGTCTATTCGTCGAATCCCGTAATCCCCGCCTTGACCTGGGACCCCGGCATCACCTCCGGCGCGGCACCCGGAGGTGCTGGCAGTTGGGACACCGCCACCGCCCGTTGGTGGGACGGCACCAGCCAGGTGGCATGGCCAGTGGCTCCCACCGGTGGAAACGAGGCGATTTTCACGGGGACCGCCGGTATCGTCACTCTCCCCGGGCCCATCACCGCCCGATACCTGAATTTCGGAAGTACCGGCTACACTCTCACGGGCACCGGGCCGCTCACACTCACCGGCCCTGCGGTCCTGAAAAACTCACTGGGCACTCACACCACGACCATTGACGTGCCCATCGCCGGAAATGCAACCCAGACCTACGTCACCGGCAACTTTGTGATCAGCGAGGCCGGCACCCAGACCGGTACCACACGCTTCTATAACTCCGCCACCGGCATCACTTTGGACAACCCTTTCGGAGCCAGTTCCAACAAGGTGATTTTCGGTCAGGGCGGAAACGTTTTCATCTCGTCACTCGGCACGGGTTCCGAAAGGACCATCGCCAACAATGTGGATTTTGTGACCAACCGCCTCATCATCAACAACAATGCACTGGGCACCGGGCTGGCGCTGCTTCCTCTCAACCTCACGGGCAACGTCCTGCTGAACTTCGCGACCCCGGGAGACCTCTTTCTCCGCCAAAATTTGAAAATCAGCGGGGTCGTCAGCGGCACCGGGCCCACGGCGGCCATCTTGTTTGCCGGAGTAGACGTGGGAACTCTCACCCTCAGCAATGTAGCCAACACGTTTACCAACAACATCCGGTTCTCCAATCAATCCGTTCTCGAGGTCGCTGCCGATGGCAGCATGGGAGCCGCAGCCAACTTCGTTCAGTTCAATGCCGGTCAACTGGTTGATGGCACCGCCGCCACCCTGCGATTGCTCTCGGCTTTTGACTCTGCCAGAGGCATCAAGCTTGGCGGCGGTGGAATCGGGCGGATCGACACCAACGGGTTCGACTCCACCTTCTCCGGAGTGCTCGGAACTGATGCCGCCACCGCGGGCGCCCAACTCCGCAAGGCCGGCGCCGGGAAGCTCACTCTATCCACCGCCACCAGCAATCTGGGATTGGGCGGAATCCGGGTGGACGCGGGCTCCATGGAAATCGCCTCCGGCTCGCTTACGACGGGTAGCCAAACCGCCAATGGAGTCGCCGCTGGAGCAACCTTGAGAATCAACGGCGGAACCTTCAGCTCGGGCAACTTTGCGGTGGGCCTTGGAGCCGGCACCGGGACGGCCACTCTCGATAGCGGAACCCTGACGAACACTCTCGAGTTCATCGTCGGCTGGACCGGCGACGGGGTTTTCAATGTCAACGGAGGCCTAGCAAACTTGAACAACCTGTCGCTGACCAATGCCGCGCCGTTCACCTCCACCATCAATCTCAATGGCGGTGAAGTCAGACTCCTGTTTTTCAATGCCCGCGCCGATACGGAAACTCCCGCCGCCGCCACGATCAATTTCAACGGTTCCCAACTCCAGGCCAAGGGTAACCGCACCGACTTCATCGAAACCAACACCACCACCACCATCACCGCCAACGTGCAGGCCGGCGGCGCGAAAATCGACACCAACAACTTCGCGCTCACCATCAACCAGCCGCTCATCCATGACGCGGACTTGGAAGCCACCCCGGATGGCGGCCTCACCAAAAGCGGGCTCGGCACCCTCACGTTGACCGCGGCGAACACCTACACCGGCCCCACCAGCGTCCTAACGGGCAATCTGATCGTCAACGGGGACAACACCGCCGCCACCGGAGCCAGCAGCGTCAATGCCAGCGCAGGTCTCGGCGGTGACGGCACCATCAACGGTGCGACCTACGCCGACGGAGCCAGGTTCCCATGGACCGTCGCCGATTGGGCCGCCGCCCCCAGCCTGAATGCCGGCACCGTCACGATTGATGGCGCGTTGACCGTGGTCGTGGGTGAAAACGCACTGGCCAATTTCACCGAGGCCAATGCCACGTTCACCATCCTGAGCGCAAGTTCACTCACCGTGACCAATCCAGCCGCGCTCGTCGTGGATGACTCCGCTTTCACCAGCGGCACCGGCTCCTGGGACGTCCAGCAAAACGACAACACCCTGGAACTCGTCTATACCACCGCTGCCGCGGGCTCCTACACCGCTTGGGCGAATGCCTACGCTCCCGGTCAGGCCGCCGATCTCGATCATGACAACGACGGCGTCCCTAACGGCGTGGAATACTTCATGGGCGAAACCGGATCCACCTTCACCGCCAATCCCGGCGTGATCGGCGACAAGGTCACCTGGCCCAAGATTCCCACCTTCATCGGCAGTTTCAAGGTTCAGATCTCCGACACCCTCGCCTTGGGCAGTTGGACCGACATCGTCCCGCCGGATGTCAGCATCGATGAAACCAACCCGAACCAAGTGGTTTACTCGCTGCCCACCGGTGCGCCGAAGAAATTCGCCCGCCTCAGCGTGACGGTCACTCCCTGATCGGATTCCCAGGCCCCGCAGCGCCCATGGCTGCGGGGAAATGGCGATGTTGGTGAGTGCGGCGGTCCATGCGGCCGCCGCACTTTTTTGGTTTTTCGGGGTCGGAATTCCCCTCACACGGATCGCGCCATGGGGCGTTCTTTGGGTTTTCCGGCGGGGTTTGAATTATAATCCCTGCGGATGATTGCCGTGCCTCGTCCCCGGGGTAAGCTGATCGATACGTAAACCCTGCCCGACCAACCGCTGGTCTCTCGAAATGATTCGCCGCTCGAAAACTTTCCGCCCTTCTCCGGCTAAGTCCTCCCATGAATACGGGATGACATTTACGAGCCGATTTTTCATACATTGAAGGCGACGGTGAAGTGATTGGCCAAGGGCGGTGTAAATTTAGACCATTTCCAGATCCGCAAAAACCAACCCATAAAAAATCCATGAAACCCACCAAAACCAACCGTTTCTCCCTACTGCTTGCCACCAGCGGCCTGATTTTCAGCGGAGCTCTCTACGCCCAGACTGTGGAAATTGACCCAGTCGGAGCGATTCCCGGCACGCACACCCAGGTCAAGGCCTGGGAATTTGATACCGATGGCGACCCGGAAGGCTGGGCGGGAACCAACTTTGGACCGCTCACCGTCGCTGGTGGTGTCATCAGCGGTAGCGTCACGAGCGGCGACCCGCAGCTTACCAGCACTTTCACCGCGCTTCCCCTCGGCTACTCGACCATCGTCGAATTCAAGGTCACCGTCGACCCCTTGGTGGCTGCCGCATCTGGCGGAGGCACCGTTTTCTGGGCCGACTACGGCGGCGGAATCGCAGGCGGCAAGTCGAAGGCGATCTCCGTCCCTGAAGACGCCCAACCCCACACCGTGCGCCTGACTTTCCCCGGCGGTGTGAAAAACCTCACGTCGCTCCGCCTTGATCCCACGGCCGGGGGCTTTCCCAAGAATGTTTCCTTCGACTACGTCCGGGTCTATCACTATCAGCCGGCCTCGTTCACCGATGTCACCCTCACCGCCGATGACGCTTCCGGCGCCACGTCGATGAACTCAGCCGGCGGTTGGGACAGCCTCGCGGCACCCACCACCGAGAGCAACTACTTCACCGGAGCCTTCCAACTCCGCACCCAGGCCGGCGGGGCCTATCTTCCGTTTGGCGGCTCCGCCCTATCAATCGATACCGGCGGCAGCATGCTGTTGAAGGCAAGTGGCGGCAATCTGATCCGCCAGCTGACCTTGGCAGGCGGATCGATCCTGCACGGAGCCACTGGTGCCACCCCGGACACCGCCAAACTCTTCGTGCCCGACGGCATTTCCGTCACCGCCGCATCCACTTTGGATACCGTGGCTCCCACCCGGACCATCGAAGTCACCGGCAGTCTCAATGGCAGCGGTGATCTCGCCGTGAAGGGGCTTGTTCCCGGTGCTGGCCAGACCGCGGGGCAGGTCGTTCTCAAATCCGATAGCACCAGTTATACGGGTGCGCTGACCGTTGACTCCAACGCCTTGCTGGACCTGGATCACGACAACGCGGTCGCCGGAGCCAGCGTCATCGTCAACGCCAACGGACAAGTTCGCCGGAATGGTACTGACGCCGATGGAACCACCACCGCCGCTTCATGGGCGATCACGGGCCGCGGACCACTTGCCGGCACCGATAACACTCGTGGCGCGATTTATTTCAACCGTGACGGCTTTAGCGGGACCTTGGCCGGACCGATCTCGGTCAGCGGTGCCCAGGCTCGCATCGGCATGTATTCCGGAGGCACCAATAACAATTTGACGCTAGGAGGAAACATCACTGGCACAGGAACTCTCGAACTGTGGGGCGGTGGTGGAGCGGAAACCCATGTTCAGCGTTTCATCCTCAACGGCACTTCCACCCTGGATGGTCAGACCGACCTCCTGGCGGATTTCGGCTCTCAAAGCCACCTGCGTCTGGGAGGGGATGATCGCCTTGCGACGAATCGGAAATTGCGGTTGAGCGCCACATGGGCGGCTTCTCCCACCGCTACACCTCCAGGAACCCCCGAGGGTGCCGGGGCCTTCCTTGATCTCAACGGTTTCGATCAAACGCTCTCGAACCTTCAACTCGATGGTGTGAGGCGGAAAGTCATCCACGACACGACCGCGAGCGGCAACAGCGTCCTGACACTTTCGGCGGCCAACAACGCGTTCGATACCAACGGAGGAAATGTCTATATCAACGGCATCACCATCACCCACACCGGTGCCACCGCCGACAGCGGAGCCCAGATCGACAACGCCAGTGTCGTCACCCTCACCGGTGCGACGTGGAACGCGCCGTTCTACACCTCCCTCGGAAACTCCGGGGACGGCACACTCGTCTTGATCAACTCCACCTTCTCATTCGGTGGTGAGTTGCTCATGGCCCGCAGCAACAATAAAGGCACTCTAACCGTGGATTCCACTTCGCTGGCCACCACGCCGAATTACTTCCGGATCGGCGATTCCGTCAGCGGCGTGGCCACCGTCAACCTCAACGGCGGCACTCTTGCCGCCAGAGGATTCCGCAACCTCACCACCAGCACCAGCATCCTCAATCTCAATGGCGGGATGCTGGAGGCGACTAACAGCAATATGGCCGACTGGATCACGGGCGTCACCGTCAACCTGCTGGCGGGTGGCATCACGCTGGACTCAAACAATCATCAAGTCCGCTCCCTGGCGCCCATCCTCGAAGATGCCGGATCGACCGGCGGCGGCATTACCAAGATTGGAACTGGAAATGTCACCCTCGCCGGTGCCAATACCTATACCGGTGCGACAGCGATCACCGAGGGGAATCTCCTCATCGACGGCGACAGCTCTGCGGCCACCGGGGCCACCAGTGTCAGCGCCAGCGCCGGTCTCGGCGGCGACGGCATCATCAACGGCGCGACCTACGCCGACGGAGCCAATTTCCCATGGATCGTCACTGATTGGACCGCCGCCCCCGACTTGAATGCGGGAACCGTCACCATCAATGGCGCGCTAACCGTGCTGGTCGATGACAACAATGAGTTGTTAGCCAACTTCACCGAAGCCGATGCCACGTTCACCATCTTGAGCGCAAGCCTGCTGACCGTCACCAATCCGGCAGGACTTGCCGTGGATGCCTCGGGCTTCACCATCGGCACCGGCACCTGGGAGGTCCAGCAGGATGGCAACACCCTCAAACTGGTCTACACGGCGGGCGCGGCAAGTGGCTACTCCGTCTGGGCGAACGCCTACGCTCCCGGTCAGGCCGCCGATCTCGATCATGATAACGACGGCGTCTCCAACGGCGTGGAATACTTCATGGGCGAAACCGGTTCCACCTTCACTAACAATCCAGGAGTGATCGGCGACAAGATCACCTGGCCGAAGGATCCCGCCTTCATCGGCAGCTTCAAGGTCCAGATCTCCGATACCCTCGCCCTTGGCAGTTGGACCGACATCGTCCCGCCGGATGCGAATATCAATGAAACGAATCCGGACGAGGTGATTTACTCGCTGCCCACCGGTGCGCCGAAGAAATTCGCCCGCCTCAGCGTGACGGTCACTCCCTGATCGGACACCACACGAGCGTCCGGACACCGTCCGGGCGCTTGTTTCTCCTCTGATGAAACCCGCCGCCGCAAATGGCAGCACGCCGGATGACGTCCCTGCCGCTGCCGCTGCCGTGACTTCGGCATTTGCAAGGGCGAGGGTTGAAACTACGCAGGAAGATCATCCCTGGCGGTATCATCCCTGGCGATGAATTCGACGAGCATGGTATTCCCGATGCCCGCAACTACACTGCGGCTATGGATCCGACTGATGGATAGTTCCTGCATTGCAGCCAGCGGACAAGCGTTCGTTTGCCAAGTGCCATCCATTCAACTAGCGTCGGCCCGTGAATCGGCCCGTGATCATGACTTGCCATCCAGTATGGATCGTCGCCTTGGTGTTGGCATTGCTTGTGGGGAGCCAGGCGCAAGAGCCGGCGCACTTGACCAACATCGCCGAGATCCGCGCGCTGCCACGCGAGGTGGCGGCTCAAGGCCTGCCGGTCAAGGTGCGCGGAGTGGTGACCCTGGCTTTTCCCGGGCCCTACGGAAATATCATCATTCAAGGTGCTCACAAGGGCATTTTCGTCCGGACGTTCGAAGCGAAAACAGCCGGTCTCCTGGAATCCGGAGACGGCAAGGCAGGTCGATGGAAACGGGGAATGCTGCTCGAAGTCGAGGGAGTGACCAATCCGGGCGGTTTCGCACCGACCATCGTGCCAAAGCGCATCCGCACCTTGGGCTCGGCGGAGTTGCCCGCTGCGGCGGATGTCACCCTGGCCCAGTTGCTGAGCGGGGTATTTGATTGTCAGCGGGTGTCGCTGCAAGGCGTGGTGCAGCGCGTGGGGACTTCACCCATCACCGTGGGCCAGTTCCCGGACAGCAGCATCAGGAAGCTTGTCGAGTTGCTGATCGCCACCGAAGGGGGTGGGCACTTCACCGCCCTCAGTGTGGAACCGGAGGGGTTCGATGCGGCGGCGCTGGTGGACGCGTGGGTCCGCGTCCGTGGCGGAACACTTCCCTTTTTCAACCGCCGCGGGGAACTGCTGGGGGTGCGGGTATTCATGACGGATCGCAGTGATCTTGAAATCCTGCGCCCGCCGCCTCCCGACCCGTTCTCCATTGCGGCGTCGAGCTTGGACAATCTCAAGCCCTTCTCGGCCGAGGGAACGACCACCCATCGACAGCGCATCCAGGGCGTGGTCACCTTGAGCCGGCCAGGTGAGTTTTTCTATCTGCAATCCGGCCCCCGCGCGGTGCGTGTCACCACGACGCAACCGGAGAAGCTGGCCGTCGGCGAGCAGGTGGAAGCCGCCGGCTTCGTGGAGATCCCCCAGTATCACGCGGAACTGCGCGAGGCGGTTTTCCGTAAAATGGGGGGTGCCAAGCCCCCCGCGGCGGTTCCGGTTCCACTGGACTGGAAGCTTGCCACCCAGCCGCCGAACCCTTTGCGTGAATTGGAGTTCAGTGATTTCGATGGTCGTTTGGTAAGCTTGGATGGGCGGTTGGAAAGTGTCGAAACCATTCCCGGTCAACCGGTGCGGCTTCACGTGAACCACCAGGGGCACAACATCGTTGCAGCGTTTGGGACCGAAACACCCGCCAGCAGTGTCGCGAAGCTCCGCCTCGGCTCGGATCTCTCGGTGATGGGGATTTGCGCCATGGAAATGACCGCATCCTGGCCGGCCTTGACTCAGGTCGAGCCCGCTGGATTCCGGCTGCTGCTGCGCTCGCCCGCAGACATCACCGTGCTCCGGGCGGCCTCCTGGTGGACCACCGGGCGGCTCCTGGCCTTGTTGAGTGTGGGCTTGGTGGCCTTGTGCGGCAGCGTGCTCTGGGTATCGCAGTTGCGGCACCAGTTGCGCCGCAAATCCAAGCTCCTCGTCGCCGAAATGCGCGCCCGCCGGGATGCCGCCATCGAGTTTCAGGCGACGCTGCGGGAGCGCAACCGGCTCGCGGCGAACCTTCACGACACGCTGCTCCAAAACGTCACCGGCCTCAACTATCAGATTGAAGCCTGCGAAGCGGAGTCATTGCCCAAGGATGAACGGAAGGCGAACCATCTGGAAACCGCCCGGCGGATGGTGCGGCGTGCCCAGGAGGATTTGCGCGGCACGGTGTGGGCGCTGCGGGTGCTCCCTCTGCACGACCGCACCTTCGCCGAGGCGCTCTGCGGGCTGGCCGAGCAACTCAATGAGGGCCGCGAGACCAGGATCACCGTCGCTACCGAAGGTGAATTGCCGCGCCTGTCGGATTTCGTCGCGGGAAATCTGCTGCTCGTCGCCCAGGAGGCCATTCACAACGCCCTCCAGCATGCCCGCCCGACAACCATTGAGGCGCGGGTTGCCGCGGCTGCGGATGGCAGTCGCATCACGCTGGTCGTGTCCGACGATGGCGTGGGCTTCGACCCGGCGGGGCCATCTCCCGCGAATCGCGGCCATTTCGGCTTGGGCGGCATGCGCGAACGCGCCGAGCGCCTCGGCGGAAAGCTGCGGATCGAAAGCCGCCCGGGTCAGGGCACCCGCGTGGTGGCCGAGGTGGTGCTGGGATCATTTGACGAGGACCTCGCCTGAATGATGAAACCACCCCTCCAACTCCTCCTAACCGATGATCACGCGGTGATGCGCGCCGGACTGGCTAACATGCTCAACGCCCAGGCTGCCTTCCGCGTCGTGGGTGAAGCCGACGACTGTGCCGCGACGCTCGAACTTTATCGAAAGCTCAAGCCCGATTTGCTGCTGCTGGACATCGCCATGCCCGGGCTGGACGGCATCGAGACGCTGCGCCGGTTGCGGGCGGAACATCCCGGGGCGCGCGTCTTGATGCTCAGCTCGTCGGATGCGGAGGAGGACATCGTCCATTCGTTTCACGCCGGGGCCTCGGGCTACATCTCCAAGTCCGCGCGCCCGGCGGAATTGTTCGCCGCGATTCTGGCGTGCCATGCGGGCCAGCGGGTGATGAGCCCCAATATCGAACTCCGACTGGTCGAGCAATCGGCCGGCCAGCCGCTCTCGGTGCGTGAAACGGAGGTGCTCGGGCTGCTGCGCAAGGGGTTGACCAATCCCGACATCGCCGAGCTGCTAGGCATCACGCGGCGGACGGCCAAGGCGCATGTGGCCGCGATTTTGGTGAAGCTCGAAGCCGCCGACCGGACGGAAGCGGTGTCGCGCGGCTTTGAGCGCGGCTTGTTGAAACCTTGAGGCAGACCCATCTCCCGGTTCCCGGCTTTTGGCCACCTGGCCAATAGACAGCGCGTGCGTCGCCCTATCAAATTCAGCGCGACAGAATGTGTGATGATTTCCAACCGCCCTTGCAACTGCTACTGACGGATGACCACGCGGTGATGCGCGCTGGCCTTGCCAACATGCTCAACGCCCAGTCCGCCTTCCGCGTCGTGGGCGAAGCCGACGACTGCGGTGCCACACTTCAACTCTATCGAAAACTTCATCCTGATTTGCTGCTGCTGGACATCGCCATGCCCGGGCTCGACGGCATCGAGACACTGCGCCGCTTGCGGA
>CAWJDV010000005.1:0-161269 GCA_963841745.1 uncultured Verrucomicrobiae bacterium
AGCGGCACTGTGGAGAAGATCATCGACTGTTTGCCCATCAAATGTCCGGAAACCACCCAGCAAACCCTGCTCCTGATAACTTCTTTCCATCAAGCGCGCCGCTTCCTCACCATAAAATTTTGATATAATATTCAAAAGTCGATCTCTAGAGGATGGGTGCGTATAACTATCCTTATGTACCAATACCTTGGAATAGATTGAAAAGTAATACAACACCGTTAAAAAGAGGCAAAACTGCTGGCAAATTTGGATTCATCTTTCGCAGTATAAGCAACAGAGTGGCAAACGCAAATTCGTCGGCCTTATATTCCCTCTCATGGTTCTTGTTCACAAAAATACCCGCCATCCCACCCGATGGATTGAGAGCACGAAAACACTGCGCGTCCTCGAAATCACCATTTAAAAAGTGCCCTAACTCGTGCGCGACGACAAAGAGCTCTCCCAAAATGTAGTGCAAGTGAACGTACTTCTGAGGCTCGACTCTTCTCATCCAACAGAACCCAAGCAGGGCTAAAATTTCCAGTATCAACATATTCTTCGATGATGGAACCAATTAGATATAAAAATTTTTCAGGATGAATTTCTTCAGGACCTTTTGAATAATAACTAACTGATTCTGGGGATTGCGCCGCGAGAGAAAGCAGCAAAAATTCATTCAAAAGCATCATCAATCCTCTGTACTGATCAGAATCGCATGCTGCGCATTATCGCTACGATAGATTACAGCATTAAAAACTGGATTCGTGAGAACGCCAATTGCGATTGATTTCCGAGCCTCGGATGCAAGAGAAGGATTTACCACCGAGAGCACCTCTTCCCATTTTCCTTTAATAACACCTTCGAGCGGATCCTCACGCTCAATCCCGATCTGTGCAAAATCTTCGGAACATTGCGCAACCAGATCCCTAGTTTTAATTTCGAACTCTTTATCTAAAACCTCTCTTGTCGTCTAGATACAGCCCGTGCTCTTCCATTAAGCTTTCGAGATAAGCCTGTGGGGTTTCATAATGGTCATCATCATTCATAAGTTACTTTGGAATCAAAATGGACAATTAGAGCTCTTCGTTTGAGGCTTCGTGACCGAACCAGGATGTTTCGTTGCGAGGACTGCCCCAATTCATTTTGAATCTTGGTAGAAGCGATAATGTTGAAATGCGAGACCTGACCCCATTCAGTAAATTCTTGTTGCTAATGTCATATGAAAGGAATTAAGGCTCAAATGATGACTTATACAGTATGTTTGGTCTTTTGAGGAAATTGCCCTCATGAAATCAGCCGGCCTCATTCGATCGTGAACGATAATTCTCATACTCAACGAGGAAAAGTCGTTCGGATTCATTGATAAACTCATTTCGGCGTTCCCGAAGGCGCATCAGCTTGGTGTAGATGTTTTTGTAGATGATTTGGTGAGCTTGATTGTGCAGTGAATCTTCGTTGTATGCATCGAATTCGATCTCACTTTCCTCCAATGTTAGATCAACTAGCCGGAGGATGTCTTCCTTGGTCAACTGGTCAATCGGTTGCTCTTCTCCATCCCTCAGGAAGTGACCTTTCCCAGAATTAATCGTTAATAGCTTCATAAGTATCCCTTCTTTTTGAGTAAACTTCGCGGCCCGCCTCCAGAGAGTTCAGCATGTGCTCTAAGTTGTCTATCTCACTGCCATCGGGGCGGAGGAGTTTTCGATCTGTTGGGTGGCCGGAGTAAATCTTGTAGGCGATCTCGCCGTCGTTTCGCTCCTTCTTTGCGATAAGGAGGTAGTCAGCCCCGATAGACGCGCCAACGGTGCTGTTGTGTGTGACGACTACCACAGGCATTGTTTGCGAGATTTCCTTGATCAGCTTGTTGACGTTTCCATTCAGGAACAAATTGTCGAAGGAGGATTCAGGCTCGTCGATGAGAAGAATGTCATAGTTCTGTGAATCTTTGATTTCCTGAAGCAGCCGGAACTCCGAACGCTCGCCTCCAGAGACCTCGTATCCGTCACGGTTGAGAATACGGTAGGTGATGTTGACGAAATATTTGTAGAGTTCGGCTCGCGATAAAGATTCATTGGTGAGAAGATCTCGGAGGTAATCATAGGGCTGAGAGTATTTCTGAAATGCACCACTGAATGCCGTTCTCACTCCACTGACGGCTTTGATCTCTCCCGCTCCGGTGAAGGGGCCTTTGCGCACCTCGACAACGAAGCCTTGGACATTGTCCTGCGAAACCACGCCTTCTTCCTGCATACCGTGTACAATCTCTTCAAAGCGGTCTACCCGCTTTCTATCAAGTGCCACTTTGTAGAGATCGACATCCTTAACATGGGCGGCTGTGGTGCTGGTACGTGAAGACTGTCCCGGATGTCCGTGACTATGTCGTTAACGTAAGTCTTCTTTTTTTCCTCCAATGTCCGTTCTCCACAAAAGCTCGATAAGTTCGCAGGCGAGGCTCTTCACGGCGGCCAAATCTACATGCTTTTCGATGATCTCGCGGAACTCGATGTTCTCGATGATCTGACGGACGGACTGGATGAGATCTTTAAGTGTATTCCCGGACGGAATCGGGAAATTTTCTTCATCAAATAGTGCGGCGCTGGAATAAGCGTCTCGCCGGTCAGCTTCTTGGGCTGACTTGATGAGAGATTCGACAAACTCCCCCAGCGAACGCTCATTCGCCGCCAAGTCAATCTCCACGACTTCGTCCAGCACGCCCTTGAGACCAGAAAGATAACCATCCGCCATCGAGCTGCGCTTGTTTTGGATGTGCTCATTGAAGCTCCTCGTGTAGGCCTCTTCGTCGGTCTGCACGAGGGAGAACTGCCTGATATACTTGGTATTTGGATAGGTCGCAACGATGCGATTGAGGGTATAAGTTTTGCCGGATGAACGCTCGCCCAGCAGAATATTGAGCCCTGTTGAGAGCATCTGTCCATCCTCAAAGAGTTGGAATAGCTCGTTGCCATCGTCAGGTGATAAAGCCACTTTCGATTTATCCCGAAGGCATTCCTTGATTGCTCCAATGGTCAAATCGCCACAATCTACATAGGTCTGCCTCGTCGGTAAATTTTTCAAATGGGCGATGCTGATTCGGGTATCGCTAAAAAGGACTGGTGTGAACTTATCAGGGTCCCGAATAGCGCGGACAAATTTCTTCTCACTATCCACTTCTCCTGCCGCTATGCAGGGCCGCAATCTTTCAAGAACCTCTCCCTGGATCGCCGGTTTCTTGTCGTAATGAGGGATGACAAGAAAGGCGCTGAGGTCCCCGAAGATGTGCTCGAGGCGATCTATATTGATATAATCCCGAAGGGGGCGTGGTACATCGCTTGTCAGTTCAGCGCACATCCTTGAGAACTCCACTACGCTTTCCGGATCGGCGATTACGAGAACATGACCCATCTCAAGATTTACCTCGATTCCTGGGAAGACAGGAATGGTAAGGGCCTCGGCGATCTGGGCAAACTGCTCGCGGTCAAAGAAGTTGTGATTTGTTATCGCTACCGCATCCAAGCTCGCCTCGACAACATAGCGCCGAAATTCTTCAAGACTGAACTCAAAGGCGCTGTCGCTGATGGTGGGCGACGTATGAATGTGTAGGTCGATCTTTTTCATCAGGGGGAGAAATAAGAACGGCGGCCATTCGACCGCCGTTCCTAGTGTTGATCACTGGCACGCCTCGCAGGTCCCGCCGTTGAGCATGGCATCCAGCGAGCAGGCCATTTTTTCCTCGGCGGAGTATTCGCGGGCGGCGGTGGTGGAGGCCATGAGCCCGCGCTGTTCCTTTTTGACGTCGATGGTAGACATGAGTTTGCGAGTTTTCAGTGTTCAGTTTTCAGGGAAGAGGGGAGAAGTGCCGAGTGAGCGGTGATCAGTGAGCAGAGCAGCGTTCATGGCTTGGTGGCGACGACTTTGCCGTCTTTCCAGGAGAGCAGGGGGAGGTTCCAGCGTTTGTGTTCGGCGCGGAGTTCCTTGGCCATGGCTTTGGCGGCGGCTTGGCCGCGCTGGACGGCGGTCATGGGCTTCGGTGCGGCCTTGGATTCGCTCGGTTTGGTTTTCATAGGAGTAGTTCCAACTGGCTCAAGAGTGGATGAATCGGAGCTCAGGAGCAAGGCCGGAGGTTCGTTGGGGTTGTCCCAGACCTGCCAGGTGTCGGCGAGCGGGCCATAGAGCTGGAATGAGATTGGTTCGGCTCCGGGCGAACCTGCGGCGCACATCAGCCTCCGGAATTGAGTGGCCGCCCATTTTGACGCGTTGCTCGATGCGGCGGATGGCGAGTGCGGGTGAGGGAATCCAAAGGTAGTGGAGTTCGATTTGGTAACCGAGGGATTTGGCCTCTCTAGCAGTTTGGCGTGGGTGGTGCCGCTCAGAGTGCTTTCGAGACCAAAGGAGATGCCGGATTCGATGCAGTCATGGATTTCACGAAGCAGGAGCTTGCCTGCCTTGACCGCGAGTTTTTGTGGATCGAGCGGTGAGAGGCCGCGGGCGATCTCGTCGGCGTTGAGGAAGCGCGGGATGGGATCGAGCTGGCGGAGATAGGCGCGGGCGAAGGTGGTCTTGCCCGCGCCGTTGGAACCGGCGAAGAGGTAGAGGGTTGGCAGTGGCGTTTTCACGGGCTGATTCCTGATCACTTCGCGCGGTTGGCGAAAAGTGGGCGCGCCCGGCGGTCACGCCCTACCGGATTTGGATGAAGAGCGACGGTCATAGACCGCCGCTACAGTTCGTGGTTACTGGCAGGCCTCGCAGGTGCCGCCGTTGAGCATGGCGTCGATGGAGCAGGCGTTCTTTTCCTCGGCGGTGAAGGTTTTGGCTCCGGCGGCGGTGGCGGCGGTTTGGGTGGCCATGACGCCGCGTTGTTCCTTTTTGACGTCGATGGTGGATTTCTCGATGTTGGAGGCTTGGAGGGTGCGGAGGTAGTAGGTGGTCTTGAGGCCTTTGTCCCAGGCGCGGCGATACATGTGGGAGAGGGTCTTCATCTCGGGGGTGGCGAGGAAGAGGTTGACGCTCTGGCTTTGGTCGATCCACTTCTGGCGGCGGGCGGCGGCGTCGATGATGTATTCGTAGTCGATGCCGAAGACGGTCTTGTGCTTGTGCTTGAGGGCTTCCGGGATGTCGTCGATGGCGTCGAGCTCACCGTCGAAATACTTGAGCTGGTCGAGCATTTCCTGGTTCCAGAGGTTGGCCTTCTTGAGGTCTTTGACGAGCTCGCTGTTGAGGACGATGAAGTCGCCGGAGAGGTTGGATTTGACGTAGAGGTTCTTGTAGTTCGGCTCGATGCAGGGGGTGGTGCCCATGATGTTCGAGATGGTGGCGGTGGGGGCGATGGCGAGGACGTTGGAGTTGCGCATGCCGTGTTTGGCGATTTTTTCGCGGACGACGGACCAGTCCATTTTGCCGCCGCGGGGGACGTCGATCTTGCGGCCGCGCTCGGTCTCGAGGAGATCGACGGTGTCCTGCGGGAGGAGGCCGCGGTCCCATTTGCTGCCTTTGTAACTGCTGTAGGTGCCGACTTCGGAGGCGAGGTCGCTGGAGGCGTTGTAGGCGTAGTAGGCGATGGCTTCCATGAACTCGTCATTGAACTCGACGGCGGCATCGGAGGCGAAGGCGAGGTTGCGCTTGTAGAGGGCGTTCTGGACGCCCATGACGCCGAGGCCGATGGGGCGGTGGCGGGTGTTGGCGGTGCGGGCGGCTTCGGTGGGGTAGAAGTTGATGTCGATGACGTTGTCGAGGGCGCGGATGGCGACGGTGATGGTTTCCTTGAGCATCTCGTGATCGAGGGCGCCGTCACGGGTGATGTGGGTATCGAGGACGACGGAGCCGAGGTTGCAGACGGCGGTTTCGTCGGCGGAGGTGTTGAGGGTGATCTCGGTGCAGAGGTTGCTGGAGTGGATGACGCCGCAGTGGTCCTGCGGGCTGCGGACGTTGCAGGGGTCCTTGAAGGTGATCCATGGGTGGCCGGTTTCGAAGACCATCTTGAGCATGGATTTCCAGAGCTCGAGGGCGGGCAGGGGGCGCGACCAGATTTTGCCATCGGCGGCCATTTGCTCGTATTCGCAGTAGCGCTGCTCGAAGGCGGAGCCGTAGAGGTCGTGGAGATCGGGGACTTCGTTGGCGCGGAAGAGGGTCCAGGTGCCGCGCTCTTCCATGCGTTTCATGAAGAGGTCGGGAACCCAGTTGGCGGTGTTCATGTCGTGGCAGCGGCGGCGCTCGTCACCGGTGTTTTTGCGGAGGTCGAGGAAGTCCTCGATGTCGTTGTGCCAGGTTTCGAGGTAGGCGCAGCCGGAGCCGCGGCGTTTTCCGCCTTGGTTGACGGCGACGAGCTGGTCGTTGTGGAGCTTGAGGAAGGGGATGATGCCTTGGGATTCGCCATTGGTGCCCTGGATGTAGCCGCCGGTGCCGCGGACGGCGGTCCATGAACCACCGAGGCCGCCGGCCCATTTGCGAGAGGAAGGCGTTTTCGGCGATGCCGCGATACATGATGGACTCGATGGAGTCGTCCACCTTGTAGAGGTAGCAGGAGGAGAGCTGGCTGTGGAGGGTGCCGGAGTTGAAGAGGGTGGGGGTGGAGGAGCAGAAGCGGCGGCCTTTGTAGAGGTTGTAAAGGCGGATGGCCCAGTCCTCGCGCTTGGTTTCCTCTTTCTTGAAGAGGCCCATGGCGACGCGCATCCAGAAGAACTGCGGGGTCTCGATGCGGCGGTGTTTGCTGCCGGTTTTGTCGACGATGAGGTAGCGATCGTAGAGGGTCTGGATGCCGAGGTAGTCGAAGTCGAGGTCGGCGGTGGGATCGAAGGCTTCGGCGAGTTTGTCGAGGTTGTAGAGGTCGAGGAGCTCGGGGTTGAGGCGCTTGATGGCGACGCCGTGCTTGAGGTAGGACTTGAAGGCGGCTTTGTGGGCTTGCTTCAGTTTGTCGATGCCGTCCTTGAGGATGCTCCAGTCGAGGACTTCCTCGTAGATGTAGGAGAGGAGGATGCGGCCGGCGAATTTCGCGAAGTCGGCGTCCTTCTCGATGAGGGCCTTGGCGTTGAGGATGATGGTGTTCTTGAGGTCCTTTTCGGAAATCTCGTTGCCGACGGAGCGGCGGAGTTCGCGCTCGATTTCGACGTCGGTGATGTTGAGGTCGAGGCCGATGGAGGCGTAGGCGATGCGCTTGCGGAGGTCGGTGCCGTCCCAGAAGGAGGAGATGCCTTCGTCGGAGGTGACGGTGACCATCAGCTCCTGGTCGGGATCCTCGGCGTTGTCTTCTTCTTCGCGGCGCATGCGGGCGCGCTCGTCGCGGTAGCGGACGTAGTGGGTGGCGGCCTTGAAGTGGCCCTGGCGCATGAGTTCCTCCTGGACCATGTCCTGGACGTCCTCGATGTGGACGAATGAGGAATCGCCGCGGCGGATGCGGTCGGTGACGCCCTTGGCGACTTCGACGGCGGGCTCGGGGTTTTCCTTGATGGTGAGGAAGGCTTTGCGAACGGCGATCTCGATTTTGGTCTCGGACCAGGGGACGACGTTGCCATTGCGGCGGATCAGGCGGACGGGCAGGGCGTGCGGGCCGGTGTGGACATCGACGGTGCCGGTTTTTTCCATGGACCGGCGGAAGGCGAGGGACTTGGCGACGTCGTAGGCTTCGTTTTCGAGCAGGGCTTTTTCGATGAGCAGATAGAGATCGGCCTCGGAAAGGCGGAGGCGGCCGTCGCTTCGAGGGACGTGGTGAGGAAGGCGGCGACGGAGTGGGCGACGTCGGAGACGAACTTGCGGTTGACCTCGGAGAAGATGGATGTTTTCATCCTCGCGGCGGGAGATGAGGAGGTCGGTGAGGGAGTCGCCGATGGCGTCGGCGACGTCTTCGAGGGAGAAATGGGAGTCGGTGGTGCCGCGGGTGATGATGATGTCGGTGACCGGTGGCGTTTTTCGGTGGAGAGGACGTCGCGCCAGTTGAAGCCGCGGTCGGTGGAGAGGGAGAAGCGGTCGGTGATGACTTGCTTGAGAGCGAGGTCTTCGTTGAGATTTAGGGAGCGGTACATGGAGTTGTGTGGAGCGGAGTTTTTGGAGAAGAGATGGGAAGTAGGAGAGGGATACGAGGGCGAGACGCTTTTGAAATGGGCTGGGACAGGATGTCCCAGCCACTTTGGAATCAGAGTTCGTCGTCGTCGACGGAGGCGAGGGCGGAGGCTTTTTGGTATTCGGTGACGCGGCCTTCGAAGAAGTTGGTTTCCTTTTTGATGTCCATCATTTCGGCGAGCCAGGGGAACGGGTTGCTGACGGATTCGTTGAGCGGGGCGAGGCCGCAGGAGGTGAGGCGGCGGTCGGCGATGTAGTCGATGTATTGCTCGAAATCGGCGGAGTTGAGGCCGAGGCCGGCGACGGGGAGGCAGTCGCGGATGAAGGATTTTTCGAGGGTGATGCCTTCCTTCATGGTGGCGCGGAGGTCCTCGCGGAAGTCCTCGGTCCAGATGTCCGGGTTTTCATCGATGAGGTCCATGAGCAGGTTGCGGAAGACTTCGATGTGGTTCGACTCGTCGCGCAGGGTGTAGCGGAACATCTGGCCGATGCCGGGGAATTTGTTCTGGCGGTAGAGGCTGAGGATCATGCCGAAGAGGCCGTAGAACTGGGTGCCTTCCATGACCTGGCCGAACATGAAGATGTTCTTGGCGAGCGCCTGCTTGTTTTCGGTGATCGGTGAGGTCGATGTCGCGGCGGAGGGCCTTGCTGTTGGAGACGACGAAGTTGTTTTTCGCGGTGATCGACGGGATGTCCTCGAACATCGCCTCGCACTCGTGCGGGATTGATGCCGAGGGAGGAAATCATGTAAACGAGCGCAGTCCGCGTGGATGTTTTCCTCGTGGGCGTGGCGGCCGAGCACGAGCTTGAGCTCGGGGGCGGTGACGACTTCGCGGACGACGTGGAGCACGTTGTCGC
Source organism: uncultured Verrucomicrobiae bacterium (assembly GCA_963841745.1). GTDB lineage: Bacteria > Verrucomicrobiota > Verrucomicrobiia > Verrucomicrobiales > Akkermansiaceae > Luteolibacter. The sequence continues at coordinate 8,887 of CAWJDV010000005.1, forward strand.
CGACGATGCCTTCGGCGGCGGAGAAGTAGCCGATGCCCATCTTGATGATCCAGCGCTCGACGTCGGAGATTTCATCGGAGCGCCACTGCTCGACATCCTTCTGCATGGTGATGTCCTCGGGCTCCCAGTGGTTGTTCTTCATCGTCTTGTAGAGGTCATACGCCCACTGGTATTTCAGCGGGAGGATGTTGAAGAACATGGTTTCCTTGCCGTTGATCACGCGCTTGCCGGCGTAGGCGAGCTCGGCTTTTTCGCGGTCGAGGACGAAGGTTTTGTTTCCGAGGGAGACGGTGGTGGTGGCGGCGGGAGTGGAGTGGTGGACATGGAGTTTGACGAAGTTGAAAAGTGGGTGAGTTTGCCGTGGTGCGACAAGCGCAGCGTCGCGGAGACTGCCAGCAATCGACGAGCCGGGTCAAACCGATTTTGCTCATGTGGTATCCACAAATTATTCACAATACAAGATGTGGTGTTTTAAGCTGTGTAGCTACGATGTAAATCATGAGCAGGATCTAGGGCTTGCGAGTCTTGGCGGATCACACCCGGCGGCTGTCTAGGGGCATCGAATTTTTTCTCTACCTGTTAGATAAGAGTCTGTCCCGGGAAATTTGAAAAAATCCTTTAATTTTAACGAAATATCCCAGGATCCGTTGTGATTTTCGGTGCAAGCCATTGGATGCGAAATGTAAAAGATTTTCCCTACAAGGACTTCCAAGGATTCCCCGACTCCAATCCGGAAAAACGGCATGAAAAAGCCGCATGATTTCGGGGGAAATCATGCGGCGGATGAGTGGGGAGAAGCTGGCAGGATCTCGCCTTAGGCTATGCCCGGACAAGATGCCTGTCTCACGGAGCCGGTCAGAGAAAGAGCAGGCAGGAATGCCTGTGTGACAGGGTGGACTCAGAATTTCCAATCGTGTTGGTCGAGGTCGCAGACGCAGGCGGCGAGCAGGAGGATGCAGGCGGCGATGTCCTCCTTGTGGCAGGATTCGATGGATTGGTGGATGTGGCGGGTGGGAATGGACACCGCGCCGGCGATGGAGCCACCGGCGACCATGCGCTGGAGGCTGCCGGTGTCGGTGCCGCCGGCGGCGAGGATTTCCGGTTGCCACTTGATTTTGTGGCGTTTGGCGGCGGATTTCATGAATTCGATCATCCGGTAGTCGCAGATGACGGACGAGTCCATGAGCTTGATGGCCGCGCCCTCGCCGAGGGAGGTGCAGCGCTCCTGCGGGGCGGCACCGGGGACGTCGTAGGCGATGGTGGTGTCGAGGCCGAAGCCGAAATCCGGCTGGATCTGGAGCGCGGACGCCTGGGCACCGCGGAGGCCGACTTCTTCCTGGACGGTGAAAACGGCGTGGAAGTCGTAGGCAGGCTTGCGCTTGGATTTTTTCAGCTCGCGGAGGGTCTCGATGAGGACGAAGACGGAGGCGCGGTTGTCGAGGGATTTCACGTTCACGCAGTCGCCGAGTTCGATGAGCGGCGAGTGGCGGGTGACGAAGTCGCCGATGGCGACAATTTTATCGACTTCCTTTTTCGGCAGGCCGGTATCGATAAAAAAGTCGGTGATTTTGACGACCTTGTTTTTCTCGTCCGGCGACATGATGTGGACCGGTTTGGAGCCCATGACGCCCATGAGGTCCTTGCGACCGTGGATGATGACGCGCTGGGAGGTGAGGGTTTTGGGATCGAATCCGCCGACGGGATTGAAGCGGATGAAGCCCTTGTCGTCGATGTGGGTGACGATGAAACCGATCTCGTCCATGTGGGCGGCGGCCATGGTTTTTTTCGCGGCGGAGCGGCCTTTTTTGAGGGCGATGACGTTGCCCATGTTGTCCACGCGGACGTCGTCGGCGAGGCCCCTGAGCTCGGTGAGCACGAGGTTGCGGATTTCCTTTTCGAAGCCGGGAGCGCCGGGAGCTTCACAAATGCGGGCGAGCAGGGGAACGTCGATGGGCATGGTGCGGGGAAATTAGCGTGCGTATTTCCGGTGACGAGCGGGAAATAATTGCGACTTGGCGGGAGGCGGCGGCGGGTTACATTCCGCCCATGAAAGGACGTTTGATAGTCGATCTGGCCAACCTGCCGGAAGAGGGAAAGAGCTTCGCCGGAGAGCTGCCGAAGGAAATTTTCGACCTGCCGGATGACGACGCGCAGGCGGTCGGCCCGCTGGCGTATGAGCTGCTGGCGAACCGCTTCGGCTCCGAGCTCTTGCTGACCGGATCGCTGTCGGCGGCGTTCGAATTCACCTGCGTGAGAACGCTGCATCCCTTTGTGCAGACCATCCGCTTGGACGACGCCGCGGTCTCCATCGAGATCGAAAAAGAAGGGCACATCGACGTCACCGACGCCCTGCGCGAGGAGATCCTGATCAACTTCCCGGTGGACCCGCGGTGCGAGGAAGGCGACGTGCCGCAGAAGTGCGAAATCGATTCCCGATATTTATCAGTGGACAAGTCGCCGGAAGATGGGCTACCCACTCCGCCCCGCGCCGAGAGCGACGACCGATGGTCAGCTCTCGACATCCTCAAGGACCTCAAGGACCAACCTTAACTAAACTACGACCATGGCCGTACCAAAACGCCGCCAATCCAAAAGCCGCCAAAAAATGCGCCGCGGCGCTACCCGCTGGCGTGCACCGATCTTCAAGAGCTGCCCGGAGTGCAGCAGCCGGGTGCCATCGCACATCGCCTGCCCATCCTGCGGATACTACCGCGACCGGCAGGTGCTCGACGTCGAAGCTCTCTGAGGCTTCCGATGTGCCTTCTGAATCAATTACCGCTCGGGGATTTCCTCTTGCGGTAATTTTTCGTTTCCTCCTATTTCACCAACGCATTCTCGATCCTGCATGAAAGTCGCCCTGGACGCCATGGGCGGGGACCACGCCCCCGCCGTCAATATCGGAGGAGCCATCGACGCCCTGCGATACTATCCGAAATTACAACACCTTTATCTGGTAGGAGTTGAGGAGGTCCTTCAGGAGGAGTGCAAGCGCCAGGGGCTGGACCTGAATGATCCTCGGGTCAGCATCGTCCACGCGTCCGAGGTCATCGGCATGGCTGAACCGGGTGCGAAAACCGTGCGGCGGAAAAAACTTTCTTCCATCAGCATCGCCATGGACATGGTGAAGGACGGCCGTGCGGACGCATTCGTCTCCGCAGGAAATACCGGAGCCGCCGTGGCTGCTGCGACGCTGAAATTGCGCACGCTGCCCGGAGTGGACCGCGCCGGCATCGCCTCCGCGCTGCCGAATGAATTCGGCATCTGCCACATCCTCGACGCGGGTGCGAATCCCGAGGCGAAGCCCGAACACCTCGTCGCCTACGCCGTCATGGGCACCGCCTTTTCCCGCGGCGTGCTCGGCGTGAAAAACCCGAAAGTCGGCCTGATGTCGAATGGTGAGGAAGACGAAAAAGGCACCACCTTCACCAAGGAAACCTTCAAGCTGCTCAAGCAGACGCCCGGCATCAATTTCGTCGGAAACGTCGAGGGCCGGGACCTTTTCGAGACCGAACTGGACGTGGTGCTGTGCGACGGATTCGTCGGCAACATCATGCTCAAGACCATCGAAGCGACCGCCAAGGCCGTTTCCAAGTGGCTCAAAGCCGAGATCCAAGGCAATCCGCTGCGCATCGCCGGAGCCATGCTCGCCCAGGGTGCGTTCAAGGCGCTCAAGGAAAAGAGCAGTTACGAAACCTACGGCGGCAGTCCGCTGCTCGGGGTGAACGGCGTGGTCATTATCGCCCACGGGTCCTCCACCGCGCTGGCCGTGCGAAATGCGATCCGTGTCGGCATGGAAACCGTCGAAAACCGGGTGAATCCACAGATTGAGCAGGCGCTCGCCGCGATTTCGGAAACGGCTCCGACGGAAGCGTAATTTCGGATAACTTGGATTTTCACTTCGCGCTTGTGGCAACCGTTCGTGGGTTCCAATCTCCCGCCGCATGAGCGAAATCCTGTCCCCTATCCAAGTTTGCATCGCCGGGACCGGCAGTTATGTGCCGGAGAGAATCCTGACCAACGCGGAACTTTCGATCTTGGTGGACACCAGCGACGAGTGGATCGTTTCCCGCACCGGCATCAAGGAGCGCCGGATCGCCGCCGAGGGTGAATTCACCTCGCACATGGCGACCCACGCGGCCCGGCACGCGCTCGAACAAGCCGGTCTCGCCGCCGAGGACATCGAGCTGATCATCGTCGCCACCATCACTCCGGACACGCTGACGCCGGCGACCGCCTGCTACGTCCAGCAGAGTCTGGGAGCTGTCAAAGCCGTCGCCTTCGACATCTCCGCGGCTTGCTCGGGCTTCCTCTATGCGATGAAAATTTCCAAGCGCCTCATTTCCGACGGTGCTTTCAAGAACGCCCTGATCATCGGCGCGGAGAAACTCTCCACCGTGACGAACTGGGAGGACCGCGCGACCTGCGTGCTTTTCGGAGACGGAGCCGGAGCCGCGGTCCTTCGGTGTGCCGAGCCGGAAGAAGGCTCCATCCTCGCCACCGAGATGGGCACCGACGGGAACCTCACCCATCTCCTCAACATCCCGGGAGGTGGCAGCGCCTGCCCGATCACCAGTGAAAATGTGAACGACCACCTGGTCTCCATGACCATGATGGGCAAGGAGGTCTTCAAACACGCGGTCAACCGCATGAAGGAAGCTGCGGAAAAAGTCATCGACCGCGCCGGTCTCAAGCCCGAGGACATCGCCTGCGTGATTCCCCATCAGGCGAACCTGCGCATCATCGACGCGATCGCCGACCGTCTGGCAGTTCCTAACGAGAGGGTCTTCGTGAATCTCGACAAATACGGCAATACTTCCGCCGCCGCCGTGGCAATCGCGCTCGACGAGGCGAGCCGCTCCGGTGCCTTCAAGCGCGGCGACCATATCGTGCTGGTCGTCTTCGGGGCCGGACTCACCTGGGCCGCAGCGGCGATCCGCTGGTAGTCTATCCGTCTGACATGCCTTACCGCACCACGCCGCAGGAAACCGATGTGATGCCGCCGGGCATCCCGTACATCATCGGCAACGAGGCGGCGGAACGGTTTTCCTTTTACGGGATGCGCACCATCCTGGTCGTGTTCATGGTGCAGTACCTGCACTTCATGGATGGCCGGGCGGGGAATGCGATGTCGAACAACCAGGCGGTGGGATATTACCATGATTTCGCCAGCTGGGTCTATTTCACGCCGTTGATCGGCGCGCTGGTCGCGGATGTATTCTTCGGGAAATACCGGACCATCCTCTGGCTCTCCATCGTCTACTGCCTCGGTCACCTGGCGCTGGCTTGCATGGGAAGCTACGGCAACTCGCCATGGTGGCTCTTCGCCGGATTACTCCTCATCTGCATCGGCTCCGGCGGCATCAAGCCCTGTGTCTCCGCGCACGTCGGCGACCAGTTCGGGAAGACGAACCACCACCTCATCTCGCAGATTTATAACTGGTTTTACTTCTCCATCAATTTCGGCGCGTTTTTCTCCACGCTGCTCACGCCGTGGTTGCTGAAACACTGGGGACCGCACTGGGCGTTCGGAGTGCCCGGTGTGCTGATGGCCATCGCGACGTTCATGTTCTGGCTCGGGCGGAACCGCTTCGTCCACATCCCGCCGGCGGGAATCGGGTTTTTCAAAGAGGCGTTCTCCGGGGAGGGGCTGATCGCGTTAGGGAAACTGATTCCGCTGTTCACCTTCATTGCCGTCTTCTGGTCGCTCTATGACCAGACCGGATCTTCATGGGTGCTGCAGGCGCAGCAAATGGATTTGAACTTCCTCGGCATCACCTGGCTGGAATCCCAGATCCAGGCGGTCAACCCGATCCTGATCCTCATCTACATCCCGCTCTTCACCTTCGTCATCTATCCGCGGATCAACCGGCTTTTCCCGCTCACGCCGCTGCGCAAGATCGGGCTCGGGATGATCCTGATGACCGTTTCATTCGGTCTAACCACCTTGATCCAGACCTGGATCGACGCCGGCCAGCGGCCATCCGTCGGCTGGCAGATCGGAGCGTTCGGCATCATCACCGCGGCGGAAATCATGGTCGCCATCGTCGGCCTCGAGTTCGCCTACACCCAGTCACCCAAGGCGATGAAATCCTGGGTCATGTCGCTGTTCTGGCTGTCTGTGTGGGGCGGCAACCAGTTCACCGCGAAGTTGAACCACTTCATCGCCATCCCGTCGCCCGCCAGCGCGCAATTCGCCGAAGCGACCGCGAAACTCCCCGTCGACTGGCAGGCGTCGCCGCGCACCATCGTCCTGCCGGGCCACGACGACGTGACCGGCACGGCGGATGACTTCATCGCCCGCTGCGAAAACGGCCGACTGGACTCAGTGGAAATCCCCGGCCGAGAAATTTTCCTCGCCGCCGCCAGCCGCATCGAAGCTCGTTCCGATGCTGGTTTTCCTTCGAATGCGGAGGGCAAGAAACTGCTAGGCGACGCCAGGGATCCATGGGGAAATCCGTTGGTGTATCATCTCATCGATTCATCCCACGCCCGGATTTCCAGCGCCGGCCCGGACCGTAAGACGAAGACGCAGTGGGACATCGGCATGATCATCGAAAAAACCAGCGGTGAAGCGCCGTCCTCCGCCGACACCTGGTTGGGCCGCCGCAAGGCCGCGCTGGGCATCAAGGAAAAGCCTGCCGAGGCTGGATTCACGCGCACCGAGTTCTCCGGCGGCCAGAGCAAGATGGAAGGTGCCGCCTATTTCCGGTTCTTCACCTGGCTGGTGCTTGGGGCGACGTTTGTTTATATCCCGTTCGCCTGTTTCTATCGGCCGCGGACGTATCTGCACGAGTGATTCAGGAAAGCCGCTTCATCACCGCGGCGGAGAGCTGTTTGCCATCCGCGCGGCCTTCCGCGAGTTCCTGGGCGCGCTTCATCACCTTGCCCATATCGGCCTTGCCGGTGGCCCCGGTATCAGCCACGGCTTGCTCGACGATGGCGGCCAGCTCCGACTCGCCGAGCGCGGCGGGCAGGTAGCGGGAAAGAATTTCAATCTCGGTCTTCTCGGTGGCGGCGAGCTCCGGCCGGCCGGCCTTTTCAAACTGCTCGCACGAATCGACACGCTGTTTGATCTGCTTGCGGATCACCGCGAGCACCTCGGATTCGTCGAGCACGATGGAAAGATTTCCCTTCTCGATGGCGGCGTTCATCAGCGCGCTTTTCAACGCGCGCAGGGCGTTGAGGGCGACGCTGTCTTTCGCCCTCATGGCGGTTTTGATGTCTTCGGGAATGCGGGTGGCGGTGTCGCTCATGCCTCCTGTCCTATCACGCCCGGATTGCCAGCCAAGCAAAACCGACGGGCGGCGGCTGCTACTGCCGCTTCACCACTGCCCTGCCGTCGCGGATCGTGTCGGGCGGGTGGAGCAGCACCTCGTCACCCGCCGCGAGACCGGATAGAATTTCGGTGAAACGGCCGTCCGAGTGACCCGCTTCGATCGCGGTGAGCGCGGCCCGACCATCCCGATAGACATAGGTTTTCCAGGCATTTCCCTCTCGGAAAAGGGCCCCTGCCGGGACGATGAGCACGTCCTCTCCATGCCACACCGCCACGCGGGCTTCCACCCGGAACCTGTCTCCCAGCGCTTTCGCCGCTTCCGGAATGTCGAGCAGGTCGCTGAGCACGATGACCCGCTGTTCCTCCACGCCCAGCGCGGAAACCTTGGTAAAAGCGGCGGGCTCCACCCGGCGGACGCGGCCTTTGAGCGGGGTTTCGCCGCCCCATTGTTCGATTTCCACGGCGTCGCCCGGACGGATCGCCACGGCGTCGCGGGAGAGGATTTCCGCCTCGATTTCGATGTCCGACGGATCGCCGATTTCCAGAATCTGGGTTCCCGGACTCACCACCATTTCGCTTTCCTGGATCACCTTGAGCACCCGGCCGGACACGGGGGATTTCACCTCCACGAGGTTTCCTGCCGTGTTGCCCTCCGGCCGCTCCAGCGCGGCGCGGGCCTGGGCGAGTTCGTAATCGATGACTTGCAGGGAGAACTCCGCGGCGCGGACTTCGGCGGCGCGCATCGAGGCATCGCCCTCCATTTTATCGCGGTCGGATTCGGACAGGCTGTCTTTGAGCGTGACCGAGCGCATCCGGTCACGGTCGGCATTCGCGACCTTCAGCGCGGACTGCTTGGCCTCCAGCGTGGCGGCGGCTTGTCGGCGGTTCGCCTCGTGCATGGATACCACCGCCTCCGCCTGCGCGCGGGCGCGCGGGTCGAGCAGCGGCGCGGCGGTCGGCTCGATGGCCGTTAAAATCGTTTCCCCAGCCTTCACCTCGTCGCCCGGCTTGAGCGGCACGCGGCGCATTTTCCCGGCGACCGGAGCGGCGACCACATAACGGTTCCGCACGCGGGTCTTGCCCTCTTCGGATACGCGCACCGTCAGTGGCCCGCGGGCGACGGTGCCGGTTTCGATGACGACCGGCTTCGGCCACAGCCCCCACACGATCAGGCCCAGAATCAGAATTCCGCCGAGCCATGGCAGGGACCGGCGGACGAGGTGATCGCCGTTCGGGCCGCGTTTGATTTCCCAAGGCGCGGTGGCGGCGGGTGGGACGGTGTTTTGAGTTGCCATGAATTTTCCTGCCGTTTGATAAACCAGCAGCCACCCGGGATCAAGGCCCGCACTTGCAGATGGCTGTCAACCCGCGCCCCTCAAATCCGGCGGGTTCACGGGATGCCGATCGAAAATCGACAGGAAGCGCGTTAATTCTGAACGCGGGTTGCCCCGGACATCCTGTCTGGTGGCAGCCAGTTGCCAAAACCCTTGTTTGATCAGCGAGTAGCGGGAATTGGCGGTGGATTCCAGGTCGGATCTTCGACGGTTGAAAGATTCGGGAGGACACTCTTGCCCCAAAGCTCGATTGCGGGCCCTGGTTGGGTCGAGTCCATGAATGACTCTAGGACAAGATCGGTCTCGGCTGCTGACAAGGGGAGGCGCTTCAGCGAGTGGTTGGGTTGGAGTGCGTAAACGGCTTTGTCGCTGAATGAAACGACAATCTTGCGGTCGTGAATCTCTGAGAGACGATTGTTACTGTCATAAGTGGATGCCCCTTTTCGTCGCGCCTTCCACAGGATCACAAACTTCGGCCTTGCCTTAGCTCGATCAAAAGTCCCCGAGTAGCGGTCTCCTTGAAGATCGTAACAGAGCTGAAACGGCACTTCCGATGGTAGCGACCGTACTCCGGAGATTCCGCCCCACCGTTTTTCGGATCTGGAGCAAGCTGTGAGAATGAGGCTCGCGATGAGTATGATGGCCTGGCAAATGAGGGAACTCATGGTTTTCATTTCCCTAGTAATGGTTTCCATGCTCATCAACCTGCTCCGTCTCGATGACGATTCCCTTGGTGAACGCAGCCGCGAAATTGTAGATCCACGCAATCAGGAATCCGCCAATCGCCCCGGCGATGGAAGCAAGAAACGGATAGGCGATCGCGAGCAGCAACATGCCCGAACCCCTGCCGCTGAAAGTAACCGGTCCGCTCATGGTGAAATCGGTTCCTGCCGCCGCAGCCAGGATTCCGAGAATTCCGATGATGGATCCTAACATGAAGGAGACCACGCCTAGCGTCAAAGCAAGCGCCCCGGGCGAAATGGATTTGATTCGAATTTTCATGTTAATTCCCGGCATTGATTTCCGACGCGTCCACAAGCCATTGCGTATTGATCCAAATTTCCCGGGTATCGACGTCGGACTTCACCCACTCAGGAGGTTTTGGCGGCTTGGCACCACTGGCTGGAAGAGGTTGTGGCAGCGGGAGTGATGGGAGGTAAAGGTGGGAATATTCGACAAAGATCCAGGAACCGTCACCTTTGCGAGGCACCTTGATTTGTGCTTTACCCACTCGCGCGCCCTGCGCCCACGCGACGTTGTAGGTTCTACCCGGAGCGGGGAAGTTTTCATTGCCGGTCTGCGCCAGGACACTACTTGCCAGAACGATGGATAATAGTCCGATTCGTGAGATGGTTGCTTTCATAGGTGGATTGGTGGGGATTGCTCATGTCCGGTTGCAAAGCCGGATCGGGACTATCGATTATCCGGGTGGTTGAGCCAGTTGTGGAACGATGCGTCCCTCACCTTCCTCGGTGTCCTCGCAAACTCGGGATGCGCCCGGAGAAACTCGCCCAGTCGGGGTGGAAGAACGGAGTCTTCCTGTTGCGTCTTGTCTTCGTAGTTCCTTACCCGGTGCGTCCTTCTCTGTCGCAAGATTTCGTCACGATCCTTGGCCCAACGGATCCAAGCGTAAACGGCAGCCAGGATCGGAAATCCGATCAATCCGGGAATCCCCGCATTGATGTGGGAACTCGAAATCACCGAGCAGCCGAGCATCACCAGCCAGATCATCCCGTAGGCGCTGGTGAAGTAGGTCCAGAACGAGGTTTTCATCCCAGGATGGTTCCTGGAATCAAGAAGACAACGCCGGGTGTCATCGCGAGGGACGCCGGCGAAATGGATTTGATGCGGATTTTCATTTTGATGGGTTCACGTGCGGACGATCTCTCACAAATCCACGGCGATTGCTAGGACAACCACAGCACGGCCACCTGGGCGACGAGGATCCGCAGCAGCATGGTGAGCGGATAGACGTTGGCGTAGGACAGTGACGGATAGTCGGAGTTCGCCAGCTTGTTGGCGAAGGCGAGGGCCGGCGGGTCGGTCATGCTGCCGGCGAGCACGCCGGCGAGGGTGAGGTAGTTCACCTTGAGCCACTTCCGGGCGATCACGCCGATGACGAGCAGGGGAAGGGTGGTGACTGCCGCGCCAAGCGCCATCCATTGCAGGCCGGTGGCGGAGAAGGCGGTTTCCACGAATTTTCCACCCGCGCCGAGTCCGACGCAGGCGAGGAAGAAGATGATGCCGAGTTCGCGGAAGGCGGTGTTCGCGTTGATGGGCATGTAGATCACCAGCGGGCCGATTTTTCCAAGCCGGCCCATCAGAATCGCGATGATCAGCGGGCCGCCTGCCAGGCCGAGGCGCAGCGGCACGGGCAGTCCGGGCAGACTCCACGGATAGAGTCCGAAGAAAATCCCAACCGTGATGCCCAGGAAAATCGAAGCGAAACTCGTCTCGTTGAGTTGTCGGACCGAGTTCCCCAGCACCTTGGCCGCCTGGTCGATGGCCGCCTCCTCGCCCACCAGGTTGAGCATGTCGCCGAAATTCAGCCGCATGTTAGGCACGGCGGTCAGGATCATGTCCTGGCGGCTGACACGGCTGACCGTCACCCCGAAACGCTGGGTGATTTGCGTCGCGGCGATGGTTTTGCCGACCATGTCCTTGTGGGTGACGACCACGCGCTTGGCGGTGATAGTACCCGGATTGGTCCGCAAGTCCTCGTCCACTTCGCGGCCTACACTGAGCTCGGCCCGATGGAGTTGCTCCGGCGAGCCCACGGCAAGCACCCGGTCGCCGAGTTGCACCACCGTGTCGCGGGTGGCCACCTGCGTCTGTTCGTCCGCCTTCCTGCGGATGCGGGAGACCACGATGCAGTCGTCGCCGAGTCCGGGGATGTTCTTGATGGACTCGCCGGCGAGGTTGGCGTTTTCGATGATGAAAGTCGCACGACGCACCTCGCTCACGCCTTCCGCCATTTTTTGTTGGAGGAGGAGAAGTTCCTTTTTCGGATCGATGCGGAAAACCAGGCGGATGATCACCATGGCGAGGATGATCCCGAGCACACCGAACGGATAGCAAACCGCGTAGGCCATTGCGGCGAGATTGGATTGACGGGCTCCGTCCGTCACGTTCGCCATCGCCTGTTGGGCGGCGCCGAGGGAAGGGGTGTTGGTGGTGGCTCCGGACAGTGTCCCGGCCATGACGCCGAGGTCCCAGTTCAGGAAATGCCCGACGCCGAAGGCGATGCCCGCGCCGGAAAGAACCACGGCGACGGCGATGGAATTCAACTTCAATCCCTCGTTTTTCAGCGAGTTGAAAAAGCCCGGGCCAAGCTGCAGGCCGACGGTGAAAACAAAGAGCACCAGACCGAATTCCTTCAGGAACGCCATCAAGTGCGGATCCAGCGTGAAGCCGAAATGGCCGAGCAGCAGTCCGCTGAAAAGCATGCCCGCGACGCCGAGTTTCATGCCGCCGATTCGGATGCTTCCGAGCAGAAGCCCGAGAATCGCCGTCAGGGAAATGACAAGGATCGGTTCGGCGTGCGGCGAGATTTCCTTGATGCGCTGCAGAGATTCAATCACGGGCGGATGCTGCGGTCTGCGGGCCGTTTCCGCAATGCGTTTGCTGCGCATCACGCTGCATGGTCTGCCGGGATCTGCTGAAATCGATTGCCCGCCGGGATTCCTCCGCACATGCTTCCGGCCCGCCATGTTTCCACGCCCGCCGAAGAAGTTTGTCCCCACACCGTTCGAGTATCATCAGGAAATCGAGATCACCATCGATGCCCTGACCAATCTCGGCGCCGGTGTCGGCCGGATCAACGGCTGGGTGGTTTTCGTTCCGTTTTCCCTGCCGGGCGAGGTCGTGAAAGCACGTGTTTTCCGCAACGACAAAAACTGCTCCCACGCCGATCTCATCGAGGTTCTCATCGCCTCCCCCGACCGCATCGCCCCGGGTTGCCCGCTCTTCGGCGAGTGCGGCGGCTGCCAGTACCAGCACCTTTCCTATGACAAGCAGCTCGCGTGGAAGACCCGCCAGGTCGGCGAGCTGATGAAGCACATGGCCGCCATCACGTTTCCGGTGAACGACTGCCTGTCCTCGGCGCAAATCTGGAACTACCGCTCGAAAATCACCCCGCATTTTGAAAAGGCCAAGGACGGCGATCTCGGGCCGATCGGCTTCCTCGCCTTCGGCCGCCGCTCGTCGCTCATCGACGTGCCGCAATGCCCGATCGCCATGGACACGATCAACCGCGAGCTGCCCGCGATCCGCGAGGACCTGCGCAAGCGGGCGAACACCTTCAAGCGCGGTGCCACCGTCCTGCTGCGCGCCACCGAGGACCGCGTGGAAACCGACTTCCGCGCCGTGGCCACCGAGCAGGTCGGAGATCTGAAATTCCAGTTCCTGGCAGGCGACTTTTTCCAGAACAATCCGTTCATCCTGCCCGCCTTCACCGGCTACGTCGCGAAACAGGCCGCCGCCGGCGGTGCGAAATTCCTGGTGGACGCCTATTGCGGCTCCGGATTGTTTTCTCTAACTCTGGCAAAAGACTTCGCAGCAGGTCGCCGGGGTCGAGGTTTCCGAGACCTCCTGCGAGTGGGCCCGCAAAAACGCCGCCGCCAACTCCATCACCAACGCGAAGTTCCTCACCGCTTCCGCCGAGGCGATCTTCGACCAGATCAGCTTCCCCGCCGCGGAAACGGCCGTGGTCATCGACCCGCCGCGCAAGGGCTGCACGCCGGAGTTCATCGACCAGCTGGTGAAATTCGGTCCCGCGCGCGTCGTCTATGTTTCCTGCGACCCCGCCACCCAGGTGCGCGACCTCAAGCTCCTCGGCGACGGCGGCTATCAGCTGGCGGACGTGCAACCCTTCGACCTCTTTCCGCACACCCGCCACCTCGAGTGCGTGATGACGCTGGTGAAGACGGCTTGAGTGGAGGGCTGAATCACGCCACCAGCGCTTTCAACCTGCGGCAGACTTCCTCCACATTCGCGCGCGAGTTGAAGGCGGAGATGCGGAAATAGCCTTCGCCTGCCGAGCCGAAGCCGGAGCCGGGGGTGATCACGACCTGGGCTTCGCCGAGCATTTTGTCGAACATGTCCCAGGAAGTGAGCCCAGCCGGGCAGCCGACCCAGACATAAGGTGCGTTTTCGCCACCAAAGACGGGAAGCCCTGCGGCAGCGGCGGCTTCGCGGAGGAGCTTGGCGTTGCCCATGTAGTGCTCGATGAGCGCGCTGACCTGTTGTTTTCCTTCGGGTGAAAATACGGCGGCGGCGGCCTTTTGGACCGGATAGCTGGCTCCGTTGAACTTGGTGCTGTGGCGGCGCGACCAGAGCTGATGGAGCGGGATGGACTCGCCGGTGTCGGACTTGCCGCTAACGGTTTTCGGGATGACGATGTAGGCGCAACGGACACCGGTGAAGCCGCCGTTTTTCGAGAAGCTGCGGAACTCGATGGCGCAATCACGCGCGCCTTCGATTTCGAAGATGGAGCGCGGGATTTCCGGGTCCTGGATGAAGGCCTCGTAGGCGGCGTCGAACAGGATGATCGCGTCGTTCGCCTTGGCGTATTCCACCCACGCTTCGAGCTGCGCCCGGGTGGCGACGGCTCCGGTCGGGTTGTTCGGGAAGCAGAGGTAGATGAGGTCGGCTTTTTTCGTGGGGACGTCGGCAACGAAATGGTTGGCAGCGTTGCAGGGAAGATAGAGCAGGCCGGCGTAGGCGCCTTTTTCATCCGCGTCGCCGGTGTTTCCAGCCATCACGTTGGTATCGACGTAAACCGGATAGACGGGATCGGTGATGGCGATGACGTTTCCTTTTCCAAAGATGTCGAGGATGTTGCCGGTGTCGCACTTCGAGCCGTCCGAGATGAAAACCTCGTCGGCGGAGATGCCCAGGTCGGCGAACTGGTTGTCCACGATCGCCTGGCGGAGAAATTCGTAGCCCTGCTCGGGGCCGTAGCCCTTGAAGGTGTCGCGGCTGGCCATTTCATCGACCCCATCGTGCATCGCCTTGACCACGGCGGCGGGCAGCGGTTCGGTCACGTCGCCGATGCCGCAGCGGATGATGCGGGCGGCTTTGTCGGGGTTTTCTTCGGTGTAAACGCGCACCCGACGGGCGATTTCGGGGAACAGGTAACCGGCTTTGAGTTTGAGGAAATTGGAGTTGATCGTGGCCATGCGGGCGGACGTTTAAAGGGCGCCGGGCGGACGCGCAAGACCGGAAGTCACGGGTGGGGGAGCGGAAAATCTGGAGTCCGCGCTTTCCTTTCCGGACGGGACCGGGTTCGCTCCGCGGAAATGTCGGACCGAGCCGGATCAGAAAATACATGGACGCGCGGGCAGCGCTGGGTGAGCGATGGCGAGCCGGAACTGGGCCTCGGCATCATCCGGAAGAGCGGCGATGGACGGGTGGAAATCGCCTTTCCGGCCGCCGGCGAAACGCGGATCTACGCCACCGACACCGCGCCGCTGCGGCGGGTGCGGTTCCAGCCCGGCGACCGGATCAAGGTCCACTCGGGCGCGGAAATGACCGTCGAGCGGGTGCGGGAGGAGCGCGGTTTACGGATTTATGAAACCGACGGCGGCGAGGTGCTGGAATCGGATTTGTCCGACTCCATCAGCTTCAGCAAACCGGAGGAGCGCCTGTTCGGCGGAAAACTCGACGAACATGCCGATTTCGACCTGCGCGGCGAAGCCCTGCGCCGTCGTGCGGAAATGCGGCGCTCGCCGGTGCGCGGCTTGGCCGGGCGCGCGGATGGATTTGATTCCCCATCAGCTTTTCATCGCTGACGAGGTGGCGAACCGCCCGCGGCCGCGGGTTTTGTTGGCGGATCAGGTGGGATTGGGGAAGACGATCGAGGCGTGTTTGATTCTGCACCGCTTGATTCTGACGGGACGTGCGGAGCGGGTGCTGATCCTGGTGCCGGAGCCGTTGGTGCATCAGTGGTTCGTGGAATTGCTGCGGCGATTCCAGCTTTCCTTCAGCCTGTACGACGAGGAGCGCTGCGAGGCGATCGAGTATGGCGATCCCGGGTGCAATCCGTTTCTCGACAGCCAGTGGGTGCTCGCCGCGGTGGATTTTCTAGCTGGAAATGAGGAGCGCGCGGCGCAGGCGGTTGAGGCGGGATGGGACGTGCTGGTGGTGGATGAGGCGCATCATCTGGAGTGGTCACCGGAAGCGGCCGGGCCGGCGTATGAGGTGGTGCGGACACTGGCGGAAACCACGGAAGGCCTGCTGCTGCTCACCGCCACACCGCAGCAACTCGGGCCGGAAGGACATTTCGCGCGGCTGCAATTGCTCGATCCGGACCGGTACGTGGATCTCCAACAGTATCGCGAGGAGACGCTGCATTACGAAGAGGTGGCGGATGTGGTGGAGGCGCTGGCGGCGGGAGAACAGGCAGGAATGCCTGTGTCACGGTTGAAGAATCTCGTCGCCGGACGACACCGGTTGGAGAAGCGGGTGGCGGATCTCATCGCTGGAAAGCCGGAGGCGCGGGAGCGGTTGATTTCGGATCTGCTCGATGGCTTCGGCGTCGGGCGGGTGATGTTCCGGAACACGCGGGCCAAGCTCGGCGGCTTTCCGCTGCGCGAGCCGCGGATCGTCGCGGTGGAGGACAAGGTGAAGTGGTTGATCGGACTGCTAGAGAAGCTGGGTGAGGAAAAAGTGCTGGTGATCACGAAGACGCGCGAGCTGGCGGAGGAGGTGTTGGAAGACACTTCGTTCACGAGACCGGCGTGGTAGGGTGCTTTGTTTCACGAAGACCTCACGCTGCTCCAGCGCGACCGGAACGCGGCGTTTTTCGCGGAGAAAGACGGCGCGCAAATCCTGGTCTGCTCGGAGATCGGCAGCGAGGGGCGGAATTTCCAATTCGCCCGGCATCTCGTGCTCTACGATCTGCCGGAGGACGTGGATCTGTTGGAGCAGCGGATCGGGCGGCTCGACCGGATCGGCCAGAAGGGCACGATCCAGGTGCATGTGCCTTATCTGCCAGATACCGGCGACGAAATCGCGGATGCGCTGGCTCGAAGAAGGGCTTGACGCTTTCCGCGCCAGCCCGCCCGGCGCGGCGGAGATCCAGCGCGAGCTGCGGTTCGATCTGGAGGAGGCCATCGGCGAGCGCGAAGGCATCGAAGAACTGATCGGCAAAACCCTCGTCTGCCGGAAACGGATTTCCGAGCGCCTCGCCCGCGGGCAGGACCGACTGCTAGAGCGGAGTTCGCACCGGCCGGAGCGGTCGGCGTGGTTGGTGGAAAAGATCCGCGAGTGGGATGAGGATGCGGGTTTCGAGGACTTTCTCATGCGCTTGTTCGAGTTCTCCGGGCTGCACATCGAGGAGCTTGGAAGACGGCGCTATTTCCTGCTGCCGGGGAATTTGAAGTCCGATGCGTTCCCCTCGCTGCCGCCGGATGGCATGACGGTGACGCTCGACCGCCAGCGTGCGCTGGAGCGGGAGCAGGAGGCATTCCTCACCTGGGATCATCCGATGGTGCGCGGCGCGCTCGATCTCATGTTAGGCTCGGAAGCGGGGAACGCGACCTTCGGCGTGTGGGATTCCGCCGGGGAGAAAATCATTTTGTTGGAATCATGGATCGTCGTCGAGTGCGTGGCCCCGGCGCGGCTGCACGTCGAGCGGTTCCTGCCACAGACGCCGCTGCGGATCATTGTCGATCACAAGGGCGCGGATCACACGGAGAACGCCGGTTTTGCGAGGCCGGTGCTGCGCAAGGGCGATCCCGCCAGCCTGATGAGGAACGAGGCGGTGAAGCGGAAATTCCTGCCGGAAATGCTCGAGCAGACGCGGGCGCTCGGCACCGCGAAGAGCCATGCCGTCATCGAGGAGGCGCTGACCCTGATGCACGCCGAACTGGCTAACGAAACCGCACGTCTTCGCGACCTGGCCGAGGTGAACGACCACATCAAACCGGAGGAAATCGCCGCGCTGATCGAGCGCGAGGCCGAACTCGCCGCCGTCATCGCCAACGCCCGCGTCCGGCTCGACGCGGTGCGGTTGATCTGGAAGGCGCCGCCGGCGTGAGATGAGGACTTGCCCGTTTGCTAGATCCTGCAAGATTGCGGCATGGACCACGCAATCCCTCTGAGACGCAAGGTCATCGTGGCGATTTCGTGCATCGCCCTCGTGGTGGGGTTGATCGCACTGGCGCTGAGGCTGGACCTGCTGGCGACTCCGAAGCCGCCAGCAAAAGCGACAAGGCAAACGGTGGAATTCAGGGATGGTGGAAAACTGGAAATCCTCGGGGTATCGCTTGGCGAGCGGGTAATTGAAGATTCCGCGGCCAAGTCCTTTCTTCCGACGATGTTTATCAAAAACTTGGGATCCTCACTTTACACATCGGGAGGCAACGAGAGGGGGTTGTCGGTGGTCCGCTTCATGGAGAATGGCAGGGCCGTGCGTTTTCGGGCCTTTACCGAAGCATCGTCCGGCATGCTGTTGGAAATCCGCTTGGAGAAAGCTAACGGCATCCCTGTCCAACTACCGTCGTATCTGACCGCTCGCGACTGTGTTCAGGAGGACGTCCGTCTGGGCGGGAAGCACGGGATTTCAAAGTTCCGTCCCTTCGATGACAGCGTGGAGAAAATGAGTGAGGCGATGAAGAAGGCAGGACTGAAGTTGCTGGTCCAGCAGCGTGACCCCCATGCCGGATGGATCGACCTTACCGGACCTTTCCTTTTTAATGAGGCCTGGCCGGACCGCTACATGATGGTCCTCACGGCATGGCAGCGAAATCTGCCGATCCTGGGCTTCCGGGCGATTCTGGCAGACGGACAGGTGGCGGAGTTTTCGCTGCCGAATCCGGATTTAAGGAAAGCTCCGGCGGCGATCGCCGGGGTGGTGAGTGCGGCACTCCCGCTGGTGCATCGTGGTAGCGATTTTACGCTGACCTTGCGGCAGGTGGAGCGGTTCAGTGCGCCGGGGGATCATCCGTTCGCCGCTGTGGAGATGGATTTGAAATACGATGGTGCGCCGGTTCCCGGGATGAAATACGGGCCTGTCTCCTTCTGGGAGAGTTACATGTGCGCCGAGGATGAATGGGGAAACAAGCTGAATTTCCGAAGCGACATGATCGGGAAAAAGAGGCGATTCGGTGCCTTCCTGCCCATGAATTCGCGACGCATGGCGTTCAATGTCCAAGTGGCCCGCAACGAGAATTACCCTCGCTCCGTCCATGCGGGCTTCACGGTTCTGGAGGGCGTGGTGAGCCCTGACGGACTGACGGTCGACTTCAAGCCGGGTGTGGATGCGGCGCTATTCGGAGTCCACACGATGCCGACCTGCCGGGTCACTTCACCCTCTCCCGGATGGTATGGTGAGGCACAGAAGGACTGGAAAGAGCTTCAATACGACATCAAAGGGAATAGTGATCGAAAGGCGATGCAAACCATCCAGAGCCGGATAGGCGAAGGCGACAAGTGGACGTTCCCGTTGTTTGCTGGCGAGAGCAGCGTATCGGGCGGGCTGTCCGGCCCTGGGATGGGCGGCAGTGGAGGAGGTGAGTCGAATGGCGGATTCAACTTCTCGCGAAGTTTTTGCTGCACTTTCCCGCCGGAACTGCTGGGTCCCGGGGCG
Source organism: uncultured Verrucomicrobiae bacterium (assembly GCA_963841745.1). GTDB lineage: Bacteria > Verrucomicrobiota > Verrucomicrobiia > Verrucomicrobiales > Akkermansiaceae > Luteolibacter. The sequence goes on from CAWJDV010000005.1 coordinate 28,088, forward strand.
AAAATCCGCGTGGGCATCCACGGGCCGTTGAAAAAAGACGACGTCCGCTTCCAAGTGGAACTGCCCGAGCTGGTCCAGCCGCGGTGAGTCGATGCGACCTAAACCGGCACTTTGGCGGCTTCGGGTGGATTTTCCAACAGACTTTGTTGCATGAAGCGGGCGAGCTTGTCCGGTTGGCCGGGGAACATTCCGGCGATTTCCAACAGATTTACGAAAAGCACCTCCCGCAAGTCGGCGCGGGCGGCGTTTTTGCTTTCCTGACTGCTCGTGTTGCGGGTGGTGGAAATCTCGCTTGCCTTGTAAACAGTGGTCCACGCGGCAAGTAGATCGGTGGCGGCCGACACCGGGGCGGAGCCGAGCGCGGGCTGAAGTGCAGTGACGCCGTCGATGAGTTTTTGGAGGTGGGCGGCGACCTGGTCGTCCCGGCAATCGCTGAAAACCGCATGGCCGTGTGGCAGGCAATCGGTGATTTCCGGAGTGTCCGCGCCGAATTTAGCGACGACCACCGCGCCGATGCGGGCGACGTTTTCAGCGAGGTTCGCGTGGAAATCGTCCTTCACTTTTTTGCGTGCCTTGCGCAGGCCGAGCTTGGCCTTGGGATCCGAGACGCCGTCCTCGACGATCCACAGCGACGTGGAAGTGGCGGCGATCCGCGCGGTGAACGCACCGTCGGTGTCGTGGGTGACCATCCGCTGGAGGTGGTCGGTGGTGAAGGCGAGCAGCGCGGCGACGTTGGTTTGTCCGGTATCGAACGGGTTTGTCTAAGAAACGACTGAGATCCATCATGATGATTTACTTTCCGCAAGGGAAGGGCATGCGGGGGTCACGGCACTCCCCGGAAGTGCTCCGGGAACGAAAAATGCCACAACCTGCGAATGCAGCTTTCACAAGCATCCGGAACGTAGGCGCGCTTGGTAAGTCCGGTCAAACAAAAGCGCCGCCGGGTTGAAAACAAAGCCCATGGTGCGGCGGATTTGACGCTTGAGCCTTTGATAGATCCTGCGAAATCTGGTTCATGAATCAAACGAACCCGCTGAAACGGAGGATTCTGATCGCATTGGCGGGCCTGGTCGTGGTGGTGGGTTTGATCGCGGTGGCGCTGAATCTCGAGCTGCTGGCAACCCCGAAGCCGCCGCCGAACGGGCCACGCCAAACGGTGACCTTCAAGGATGGAGGAACCCTGGAAATTCTCGGGGTGTCCGTGGGCGAGCGGGTGGTGGAAATTTCCCGGCCCAAGTGGTTTTTCCTGCGCTTCAGCAGCAAGGGAAGCAGCGGTGGCACATGGGGAGGCCTGAACGTGAATTCCGAATCGGAGGACGGCAATGTCATCCGCAGCCGCCTCCGGTCCGATTCGACGGCGGCAATGTTGGTGGAATTCCGCATGACGGAGAGCAGCGGGAGGGAAATGCGGCTGTCGTCTTACCTCACGCAGAGGCAACTGGTGGGTCAGGACGACCGGATTAGCGGCAAGACGGGTTCGTTGGGTTTTTTCCAACCGAAAGACGACCGGCTGCCGACTTTGCGTGCGGAAATGGTTAAAGCGGGATTGCAGGTGCTCATCCAACACCAGGATTCCCAAGGCGGGTGGATCAACTTCATGGGGCCGTCGATGTATCACGAACCGTGGCCAGGTCGATACATCGCTGCTCTAACTGCGTGGCAGCGGAATCTGCCCATGCTGCAGTGCCGGGCGATCCGGGTGGGTGTCCATCAGCCATTGAAAAACGACGATGTGCGCTTCGATCTGGAATTGCCCGCGCTGATCCAGCCGCGGTGAGGTCGCGCAGGCGGTTTCACTCCTTGGAAGTGGCATATCGCACCAATTTCCACACTCCGTAAGCCAGCACGGGCAGCAGCAAGGCGACCACCAGCGAGGAGTTGAAACGAAGCCCGAACGCCATGATGCCATCCAATACAATTTTCAGGAAGCCGGCGAAGTAGTAGGTCAGGATCACCACCAACAGAATTTCGACCCGGTGCTGCAGGCGCAATGGAGCGACGGTTCCGCGGTCCACAGTTGCTGGAAGGTGGTGGTTCTGGGTTAGCACGCCAGCTTCCACTCGGGTGCGCAATAATCCGGTGGTCGATTGCAGGCGCTCGGAAAGCGCGTTCAACCCGGCTTCCGCCCGCTCGCAGGTGTGCCAAGTCTGGACGAGACGCCGGTCGAAAAACTCGCCGAGCGTCTGATAGCCCGGCACGGGTTCTTCGTGCAGCTCCTTCACCCGCGCCGAGAGGATGCGGGCGTAGGACTCCGTCAGTCCGAAGCGGGATCCGCAGCGTGATTGGAGACGTTCGGTGGCGAGCGAAAGGTGGGTTAGTTTTCCTAGCAGCGATTGCTCATCGCCGTCGGCCCGTTCCATCAGGCCGAGATGCTGAGTCTCCAGTTCCTCAACCTGCGCCAGAAGCTCGCGGGCGAGAGGCAGGCTTAGCATCGCCGCCATCCGATAGGTTTCGATTTCCACCAGCCGTTGCAGAAGTCTTCCGTAACGTCCGGATGTTAGGCGGTGGATTTGGACGAGAAACCGGGTGGTGCCGCGATCGTCGGGGCGAAAATGGCTCCACACCGAGGCGACCCGTTCGACCACCCAGCCGCCGACCACCTGCTCTTGGCCGAATGTTTCCAGCACCCGCTCCATGGTTTTGGTGGTGCCCGCATCACTGCTCGCCACCAGTTCACTGGCGATTTCCACCGCTGCGAGAATCCGGCCGGGGATGCCGTCGAACCAGCCTTCCGGCAGGAAATCGATGGCGGATCCGGAAAACGGCGCACCCGTCTGCGGCGCGAACACGGTGAACGTCGTGAACTCCGGGTGCCGCTCGATCCGCAATTCCGCGCCGTTCCAGCGCAGGAGTTGGAATCCCAGTTCTTCCGGCGTCGCCGCCACATCGTCCCGCTCGGCCAGCTCTGTGACCGCCGCGCGGTGAGCGACCGCCTCGCTTGGAAGGAAATGGATCACCCGGTGCGATACGATCACCTGACCCGCGACGACCGGATAGGGCCGCGCGAGAAGCTCAGCGTGAAGTTCGCGATACTGGGGATGAAATTTCTCCAAGTCCGCGGCGTGAGTCATGGCTTTTGAATTGAAGGGAAATCGGTTGCGGGAAAAGTAAATTCCGGAATTCCGGTTAGTCCGCAGTCGCCGCGCGCACGTCCTGGATGATCAATTGCAGCGTCGTCCGCCCGCGGAAGGTGTTGCGGTCGATGGTGAACGCGATGTCCCACGGCGGATCGGGCAGGGGATATTCACCGCCGCCGAAGAAGACGGCGTCCTGCTCGTGATAGCCCTGGCGCAGCATGAAGCGCAGGTGGTTGTTCTTCATGTGCAGCGGGGAACGGCTCAAGCCGACGTCGCGGGAAATGAAAACGGGTTGAGGATTTCCGCTGCCGAAGGGTTGCAGCAGGTCGTAGCTGGCGAGGAATTCCAGGGAGAGCTGGTCGAAGCTGATTTCCGCATCATACATCAGCTTGGGCAGGCGTTGCTCCGGGCTGCTGTTGTTCAAAACGTATTCCGAAAAACGGGCGCGGAAATCCGTCGAGTTTGTCCTCGTGGATCGAGAGCCCGGCCGCCATCGCGTGGCCGCCGCCGGCGATCAGATCGTCCTCGCAGGCGCGGATCGCCTCGACCAGGGAAATCCCGTCGATGCTCCGGCCCGAGCCTTTTCCCACGCCGTCCTCGTCGATCGCGATGACGAACGTCGGCTTGTGATACTGCCGCATCAACCGTGAGGCGACGATGCCGACCACGCCGTGATGCCATGAGCGCGAGCCGAGCACGATCACCGGATCGCGTTCGGGATTGAAGTCCCGCGTGAGCATTTCCACCGCTTCGCGACGAATCAGGCCTTCGTGGGTTTGGCGCTCTTTGTTATAGGCATCGAGTTTTTGCGCGAGTTCGTGGGCGAGGCGGCGGCAATCGGTCGTAAGAGTGGCCAACGCATCCTCCGGCACATCCATCCGCCCGGCGGCGTTCAAGCGCGGGCCAATGCGGAATCCGACGTCCATCGAGGTCGCGGCACCATTCATGCCGGTGACTTCCTGGAGCGCGCGCAGGCCGGGATTGAGCGTGCTGGGCAGGTGTTTCAGCCCGTGGCGGACCATCAGCCGGTTTTCGCCGACCATGGGCACGATGTCGGAAATCGTCGCTACTGCCACCAGGTCGATGAGTTCCTTGAGATCCAGATCGACCGGGCGGGTCTTCAAGAGCGCGTGGCCGAGTTTGAAAACGACGCCCGCCGCGCACAGATAGGTGAATTCAGTGCCGCATTTCGGATTCACCAGCGCGCAGCAATCCGGTTTCCCGCCGGGATCCGGCTCGTGGTGGTCCACGATCAGCACGTCGATCCCGTCCGCCCGCAGCGCGGCGACCTCGTTCACCGAGACCGTCCCGCAATCCACCGTGATCAGCAAATCCGGCTTCGGCCCCTCCGCCATGCAGCGGGTCAGCGCGGCCGTGCTCAACCCGTATCCTTCCGGCCCCCGGCGCGGGATGAAATAGCGCGGCGTCAGCCCGTAAGCCATGAGGATGCGCCGCATCAGGGTGATCGACGTCACTCCATCCACATCGTAATCGCCGTAGATGCAGACTTTTTCCTTTCGGTCGATGGCCGCCAGCACCCGCTCGACGGCGATTCTCATGTCGGGAATGAGAAATGGATCCGCCAAGTCCTTCAGCCGTGGCCGCAGGTAGCCCTCCAGATCCACGCCGACAGGGAGCCCGCGCTGACGGATCAGGTGCTCGAGGATCGGCGGAAATGTGCCCGACGAACCGTTCGTCTGTTTTTCAAACGGTTCACCGCGCGCAATCCATTTGAACGGCTGGGCTCGCATGAAGTGGCGCGGACCTTAGGAGCGGTTGCCGAGTTCACACAAGACCCAAACGGATTTCCTCTGCTGGAATGTTATCCAGTGGGTAGGTCGGCGGGGCTGAATCCGAACCTACTGGCGGGCAAAAATTCAAGGAGCGCGTTCATCTCCAGACGCGCTGATTCGCCCACCGCGTCATTCTGACACTGACTAAGTGCGACACCTTGTCGCGAATTCGGCCATTTTCACTTTGTTGGAGATTCTTGGAAAATCTTAATCCATTGATCCACAATAAATTAAGTTTTTCAAAACTGCGACGGCACGAACCCTGCGAAAGCGTGAGCAACATCACCGCCCAACCGGGCACCCACTGAAAGGAAACCAACTTATGTCCAAAATCCTCGGAATCGACCTCGGAACCACCAACTCGTGTATGGCCGTCATGGAAGGTGGCGAATCCACTGTCCTCGAAAACTCGGAAGGCGCACGCACCACCCCGTCCGTCGTCGCATTCGCCAAAAACGGCGAGCGCCTCGTCGGCCAAGCCGCCAAACGCCAGGCCGTCACCAACCCGCAAAACACCATTTTCTCCGCCAAGCGCCTCATCGGCCGCAAGTTCTCGGAACTCAAGGACGCCGACAAGCGCATGCCCTACACCATCGTCGCCGCCGCGAATGGCGACGCCCACATCCAGGTGGAAGTGGCCGGCGAGAAGAAAACCTACTCGCCGCAGGAAATCGCCGCGATGGTCCTCGGCAAGCTCAAGGCCGACGCCGAAGCCAAGCTCGGTGAAAAAATCACCCAGGCCGTCATCACGGTTCCCGCCTATTTCAACGACTCCCAGCGCAACGCCACCAAGGCCGCTGGCGAAATCGCCGGCCTCGAAGTGCTCCGCATCATCAACGAGCCGACCGCAGCCGCCCTCGCTTACGGACTCGACAAGAAGTCCGACGAAAAAATCGCCGTCTATGACCTCGGCGGCGGCACCTTCGACATCTCCGTTCTCGAAATCGGCGACGGCGTTTTCGAAGTCCTCGCCACCGACGGCGACACCATCGCTCGGCGGTGACGACTGGGACAACGCCCTGATCCAGTGGATCGTCGGCGAATTCAAAAAGGACCAAGGCATCGACCTTTCCGGCCAACCTGACGCCCTCCAGCGCATCAAGGAAGAAGCCGAAAAAGCGAAAATCGCCCTTTCCTCCACCCAGTCCTACGACATCAGCCTGCCATTCGTCACGGCCGATGCGACCGGACCGAAGCACATCCAGCTCACCCTCACCCGGTCGAAACTGGAGCAACTCACCGACTCCCTCTTCGAGCGCACCAAGAAGCCGGTCAAAGACTGCCTCAAGGAAGCCGGCCTCACCGCCGCGCAAATCAACGAGCTCGTGCTCGTCGGCGGCATGACCCGGATGCCGAAAGTCGTCGAAATCGCCCGCGAACTCGCCGGCCAAACGCCTCACCAAGGCGTCAACCCGGATGAAGTCGTCGCCATCGGCGCGGCCATCCAAGGCGGCGTCCTCCGCGGCGATGTCAAGGACGTGCTCCTTCTCGACGTCAGCCCGCTCACGCTTTCCATCGAAACGGAAGGCTCCCGCGCCACCGCCGATGATCGAGCGCAACACCACCATCCCGGCCAAGAAATCCCAGATTTTCTCGACCGCGTCCGACAGCCAACCCGCCGTCGATATCCGCATCTGCCAAGGCGAGCGCCCGATGTTCTCCGACAACAAATTGCTCGGCAACTTCAAGCTCGACGGCATCGCCCCGGCCCGCCGCGGCGAGCCGCAAATCGAAGTCACCTTCGACATCGACGCCAACGGCATCCTCCACGTTTCCGCCAAGGACAAACAGTCCGGCAAGGAACAGAAAATCTCCATCCAAGGCTCCTCCGGGCTTTCCAAGGACGAGATCGAGCAAGCCAAGCGCGACGCCGAATCCCACGCCGAAGAAGACAAGAAGCGCGTTGAAAAAGTCGATGCCAAGAACAAGGCCGACAACCTCGTCTTCTCGGTCGAAAAACAACTCGGCGAACTCGGCGACAACGCCCCGGCCGAACTCAAGGAAATGCTCAACGGCAAGATCCAAGCCGTGAAGGACGCGATCTCCAGCGACGATGTGGACAAGATCAACAAGTGCCGTTTCCGAACTCGAAGTCCTCACTCCAAGCCCTCGCCGAAGCTGCCCAGCACGCCCAAGCCGGAGCCGCCTCGCAACCCGACGTCGAACCCGCCGAGGAGTCCGCCTCCAACGAGCCGAAACAAGCCAAAGGCAAGGTCGTCGACGCCGAAGTCGTGGATTGATCGAAGTAGCGGCGATCACCGGTCGCCGCGATTCGATTCTTCCCTCATGTATCCCACTCGCGGCGACCAACGATCGCCGTTACGTGTCCGCTCATGACCACCCTCACCACCAAACACCAACGCCTCGCCGCGCTGCGCCCGCTCTCTCCGGAGTCGGTCGCCAGCCTTGCGGCGGCGTGGGATGTGCGGATGGTGTATGAGTCCAACTCCATCGAGGGCAACTCCCTCACGCTCCGCGAAACCGAACTCGTCCTTTCCAAAGGCGTCACCGTTTCCGGCAAGCCGCTCAAGGACCACCTCGAAGCCGTCAACCTCGCCCTCGCCTGGGACCGCGTCAAAGCCTTCGCCCAACCCGGCTCCTCATTCACCGAGCGCGATCTTCTCGATCTCCATCAGATCGTCCTCACCCGCGTCGAAGACAGCCACGCCGGTTCCTACCGCTCAGGCGCTGTCCGCATTTCCGGCTCGAATCACATTCCGCCTAACCCGATCAAAGTCCCGGATCTCATGACTGGGCTTTTCGCCGGCCTCTCCGCCATCGCCAATCCCGTCGAACGCGCCGCGAGACTCCACCACGGCATCGCCTCCATCCATCCCTTCACCGATGGCAACGGCCGCACCGCCCGCCTTGCGATGAATTTCATCCTGCTCGCCGCCGGATACCCGCCGATTTCCATTCCCACCGAACTCCGCCAAGACTACTACAACGCCCTCGAAGCCGCCGACACCGGCGATTTCCAAACCTGGCAGAACTTCCTCGATACCCGCCTCGACCAGGAACTCGACTCCTGGCTCGAAGCCCTCGAATCCACTCTCCCCTGAACACTTTCCACTCCGCTCCGGCGGCGTGGCTTCTCACAGAAAACCAAACCAGAACATACAACATTATGGCTAACATCAAACCACTCGGACAACGCGTCCTCGTCAAACGTCTCGAAGCCGACGCCATCAGCGCCGGCGGCATCGTCCTTCCGGACACCGCCAAGGAAAAGCCTCAGGAAGCTGAAGTGCTCAGCCTCGGCACCGGCGGCAAGGACGACAATGGCAAGGACATCGCTTTCACCGTCAAGGTCGGCGACAAGGTCCTCATCTCCAAATACGGCGGCACCGAAGTCAAACTCGACGGCCAGGAAGTCCTCATCATCAACGAATCCGACATCCTCGGCATTGTTGGCTAATCACCAACGCCACGAGTCATGAGTGGATGGGTCATGAGTGAAGATTCTTCCTCTCCCACCCATGACACATGACCCGTGACCCATTAACAAAAACATCTCAACCTAAGTCTAACTACTACCATGGCCAAACAACTCCAATTCGACGAAGCCGCACGCCAGGCCCTCCTGCGCGGTGTGGAAAAACTCGCGCGCGCCGTCAAGGCAACGCTCGGACCAGCAGGACGCAACGTCATCCTCGACAAGAAATTCGGTTCCCCAACCATCACCAAGGACGGTGTTTCGGTTGCCAAGGAAATCGAACTTGAGTGCCCTTATGAAAACATGGGTGCCCAGCTGATCCGCGAGGTTTCCAGCCGCACCTCCGACATCGCCGGTGACGGAACCACCACTGCCACCGTGCTTGCCGAAGCCATCTACAAGGAAGGCCTCCGCAACGTCACCGCCGGTGCCAACCCGATCTCGCTGCAACGCGGCATCATGAAGGCCACCGAAGCGATCGTCGCTCAACTGAAAGCTCTTTCCAAGCCCGTCTCCGACGCCAAGGAAATCGCCCAGGTCGCTTCCATTTCCGCCAACTCGGACCAGGAAATCGGTGGCATCATCGCTGAAGCCATGGACAAGGTCGGCAAGGACGGAACCATCACCGTTGAAGAAGCCAAAGGCATCGAAACCACCCTCGAAGTCGTCGAAGGCATGCAGTTCGACAAAGGCTACCTCAGCCCCTACTTCGTCACCAACCCCGAGTCCATGGAAGCCTTCCTCGAGAACGCTTACATCCTCATCAACGAGAAGAAGATCTCGTCCCTCAAGGACATGCTTCCGCTCCTTGAAAAGGTTGCCAAGACCGGCCGCCCGCTCCTCATCATCGCCGAAGACGTCGAAGGTGAAGCCCTCGCGACCCTCGTCGTCAACAAGCTCCGCGGCATCCTCAACATCGCTGCCGTCAAGGCTCCTGGTTTCGGCGACCGCCGCAAGGCCATGCTCGAAGACCTCGCCATCCTCACCGGTGGCCGCGTCATCACCGAAGACCTCGGCATCAAGCTCGAAGGCGTGGAACTCAGCGACCTCGGCGAAGCCAAGCGCGTCACCATCACCAAGGAAAACACCACCATCGTTGAAGGTGGCGGCACTTCCGAAGGCATCACCGGCCGCGTGAATCAAATCCGCCGCCAGATCGAAGACACCACCAGCGATTACGACCGCGAGAAGCTCCAGGAGCGTCTTGCCAAGCTCGCAGGCGGCGTCGCCGTCATCAACGTCGGTGCAGCCACCGAAACCGAGATGAAGGAAAAGAAAGCCCGCGTCGAAGACGCCCTCCACGCGACCCGTGCGGCCGTTGAAGAAGGCATCGTCGCCGGTGGTGGCACCGCCCTCATCCGCGCCCAAGCAGCGATCGGCGATCTCGGCCTCACCGGCGACGAGAAGACCGGCGCAGGCATCGTGGCACGCGCCGTCGAAGCACCGCTTCGCCAGCTCGTCGCCAACGCCGGCCGCGAGGCAGCACTCATCGTCGAGCACGTCAAAAACGGCAAAGGCGGCGAAGGCTACAACGTCGCGACCGACAAGTTCGAAGACCTCATCGCTTCCGGTGTTGTCGATCCGACCAAGGTCACCCGCACCGCGCTTCAAAACGCAGCGTCCATCTCCGGACTCCTGCTCACCACCGAGTGCCTCATCACCGACCTTCCTGCCAAGGAAGCAGCCGGTGGCGGCGGCGGTGGTCACGACCACGGCATGGGCGGAATGGGCGGCATGATGTAAATCGTGGCGGCGGTTTCCAACCGCCAAGCCTATCTATCAAAGAAGCCGGGCAGGGAAACCTGTCCGGCTTTTTCGCGTCATCGACCCACTCCCGATGGCTCCCTCACTCAAGACGCCGGAATATCTTTCCCTGCGTCGTTGAGAAACGGGTCCAGCGGCGCGGTCGGAATCGCGCGGAGGCCGGCAACGACGGTCCTGGCATTGAAAAGTGCGCCGGCCGCGCTGGTGTGGGTGCCCTTGTCGGCGAAATAGCTCTCGACGGTGGATGGGTCGAGCTTGTCGTAGGCACTGCCGATCAATTCGGCGAGGTCGATGAACGCGGCGCGCTCCGCCTTGGCGCAGGCCTCGACCCAGCCGCGATGCTCCGCCCAGTCGCGGACGAATTTCCCCTCGGCGTCGAATTTCTTGTGTGGGACGGGCGAGCAGAGGATGACCTTCGCCTTTTTCTCGCGGGCGCTGCGGGCCATTTCCCGGAGATACCAACCGTATGAGCGGACTTCCTCGACCGTGCCGTCCGGCTTGGTGACTTTTTCGGTCTCCTCGCCGATGCCTTTGACGGAGCCACGGAATTTCCCTCGCTCATCGAGCGGACCCACGTCGTTGTGGCCGAACTGGATGATCACGAAATCGCCCGGCTTGATGCCGTCGAGAATTTCCTGCCACCGGCCTTCGTTGAAAAACGTGCGCGACGAGCGGCCGCCGATGGCGCGGTTCATGACATTGATCTTCTTGGGATCGAAAAACGTGCCGAGGTCCTGACCCCAGCCGCGCATCGGGGCATTCGAGCGGAGGGTGGAATCGCCAGCGATCCAGAGCGTCGGGAGATGGTTCTTGGTGACTTTTTCATTCGGAGCATCCCGATCATTGACGACCGGGCGATCGTCCTGCGCAGCGATGGGAAAAACGGCGGCGACGAGGATGCCAGCCAATAGGAAGAGGGTTTTCATTACCGAAGTTTAGAAGAATCCGGATGGGGGCGTCTATCCCACGAATGGGTTGGTTTTTCTGCGGGAACTTGGGGCTTGGAACGCAGGGGCGGGGCCATAGCATGCGGCGCATGTCGGCACTGAGCTTGGATTTCGTCATCATTGGGATTTATTTCGCCATCATCCTCGGGATCGGATGGCACTTCAGCCGCCGGAACAACGACGTCTCGGATTTCGCGCTCGGCGGAAGGTCGATCCCGTGGTGGGCGGTGCTGGCGTCCATCCTCGCCTCGGAGATCAGCGCGGGCACGTTTTTCGGGTCACCCGGCGAAGGGTTCCGACTGCGGAACTACACTTACGCGCAATTGATGGTCGGCTACCTGCTGGCGCGACTGGTGGTCAGCGCGGTGTTCATTCCGGCTTACTACAAACACAACGTGGTGAGTATTTACGAGTTTCTGGAACTCCGGTTCGGTCCGCGCACCCGCAGCATGGCGAGCGTGATTTTCCTGATTACCCGCTCGCTGGCCAGCGGTGCCCGGCTGTGGGTGCCCACGCTGCTGGTGGTGGTGATTTGGAATCAGTTGAACCCGGAACGGCCACTTGGGGTTTGGGAGCAATTCTGGGTGACCGGCGGGGCGCTGGTCCTCATCAGCCTGCTCACCGCCGCCTACACGGCCGTGGGCGGGATCAAGGCGGTCATCTGGACGGACGTGCTGCAAATCGCGGTACTGTTCGGAGCATTGGGTTTTTCCGTCTGGTACCTGCTAGGCCACATCCCGGGCGGGTGGGAGGGTGCGAAAAGCCACCTCACCGGAGCGCATGACCTGAAACTCTGGGAGTGGCGTGGAGACGTGCCGCCGACGGCGGAATTCGTGAACCAATATGGATCCGCCTGGGGGGCCATCAAGAGCGTGCTCGAAAGCGAGTTCACGGTGTGGGCTGCTTTGTTTGGTTCGCTCTTCGTCACCTTGGCCACCCACGGCACGGACCAGGACATGGTGCAGCGCATGCTGACCGCGAAGAACAAACGGCAGAGCGCGGTGGCGACAATCCTGTCAGGACTGGCGGATATTCCGGTGACCTACGCCGTCCTAACCATCGGTATCCTGCTTTCCGTTTATTACGGCCACGTGGTGAACGACCCCTCACTGCCGATGGCCGGCGGCAAGCCCGACAGCACGCGGATTTTCCCCTACTTCGTCATCGACGTGATGCCCGGCGGACTCCGTGGCCTGGTGGTCGCCGGCGTGCTGGCCACGACCATGGGCTCGCTCGGCACGGCCATGAACGCGCTGGCTACCAGTTATTCCCGCGACTTCCATTTCCGCTGGTTCAAGACCCCGGCGGACGAACACGCGCGGGTGAAAATCATCAAGCTCAGCACCGTGGGTTTCGCGCTCATCCTCATCGGCGTGGGTCTCGCGACGGCCTTCGTCAAGGCGCACAATCCAGGGCTCAGCATCATCGGCATCATCCTCGGCAGCTTCGGCTACACCTACGGCTCGCTGCTAGGCATCTTCATCGTCGCCCTTTTCACCACGACGCGCGGCAACGAGATCGGGAACATGATCGCGATGGTGGCCGGCATGATCGCCGTCGCCTACCTGAGCAACCTGCCGAACGACGTTTGGAAGATGTTCGCCAGCGAGCCGCTTTACCGGAATTTCGACTGGCTGCCAGTGATCGAGTTCCCCTGGCGGATCATGGCGGGCACCATTGTGACGACCGCTGTGGCACTCTGTTTCCGGACACAACATGCGTTTGGGAAAAACTCCCGGTAAGGGCCGGTTCTCACAATTCTTTGATTCTCGTGGAGTAAGACCGGTGCTGCTCGGATCGTTCTCCACGCTCAGCCAATTCAAACGGAATTGTCACATTGCGAGTCCCTCGATTTCAATCGCATACGTCGATTCGTCTGAATTAGTGGCGTTGATACTTCGGAAAAACGAAGCAAATTGAGGGTCAAGTTTTAAATAAATTGAGCTGTGGAACCCTTGTGGAATACGGCTCGCCGGGAGGGATTGTTAGGAGCATGAAAAAAGCTTTTCCTGGAACGGCTTAGGCCACGCATCTTTCGCACCTCGCCATGCGACGTCACTCCGGGGGGAGGATGTGTCTCACGGCCTGAAAAATTTCAAAAAAAGACTGATCAGAAATGGAACCCGAAGAAGTAGCAACGCAGGAATTGGCAGTCGATCCCGCAGATGGCCCGTTGGAAAACGACGGCTGGGAAAAAGTCTGCACGGCCCTGCGGGCGACAGTCAGCGATGACGCTTTCACCCGGTGGTTCCGCGCTTCCAAATGGATGGGCGTCGAGGACGACGTCGCTTCCATCGCGGTGCCCGGCGAGATCCATCAGGTATGGATCGAGACGAACTACCTGCCGGAGCTCACCATGGCGGTGACCGGCGTCTTCAGCGACGTGCTCGAAGTGCGGATCGTCGTCAGTGACGACAGCGACAGCCCTAACGAATCAACGGGTGGCTCTCCGCACCATCACCCAGCCCCGGCGCGCCCGACCAAGGCGGCGGCGCTCGAAGGCGAGGCTCTTGAAAGGCGCATCAAGAGCGCCGGCCTCAATCCGGCCCACACCTTCGCCAGCTTCGTCGTCGGCGATAACAGCCAGTTCGCCCACGCCGCCTGCGAGGCGGTCGCCAAGAAATCCGGTATCGGTTATAATCCACTTTTCATCTACGGTGGCCCCGGGCTTGGCAAGACCCACCTCATGCAGGCGATCGGCCACGAGCTGCTCCGCCGCCAGCCCGGCACGCGGGTGATCTATCTGACTTGTGAGAAATTCACCAACGAGTTCATCGACGCGATCCGCCGCGGGGATATCGAGAAATTCCGCCGCCGTTACCGCAGCTCGGACGTGCTGCTCATCGACGACGTTCAGTTCCTCGCCGGCAAGGAGCGCTCGCAGGAAGAGTTTTTCCACACTTTCAACACCCTGCTCGACGGCCGCAACCAGGTCGTGCTCACCAGCGACCGCGCGGCCAGTGAAATCAAGAGTCTCGAGCCGCGGCTCATCTCCCGCTTCGAGTGTGGCCTCACCGTCGAGATGCAGCCGCCGCAGATGGAGACGCGGATGGCCATCCTCAAGAAAAAATCCCTCGATTGGAAGGTCCGCGTGGACCACTCGGTCCTCGTTTTCCTCGCCGAGAAAATCCGCACCAACGTCCGCCGCCTCGAAGGCGCGCTGATGCGGGTGGCCACCTACGCCTCGCTCGCCGGCGAGAGCGTGACCGTGGAAAAAGTCGAGCATCTGCTCCGCGACCTGATCCGCGAGGAGGCCAGCCGCCAGGTGAGCATCGACTCCATCCAGAAGGCCGTGGCCGAGCATTTTGACGTCCGGCTGGCGGATATGACCAGCCGCCGCCGGCCGGCCAGCATCGCGTTTCCCCGCCAGATCGCCATGTATCTGAGCCGCTCGCTGACCAAGGGCTCCCTGATGGAAATCGGCGAGGCATTCGGCGGCCGCGATCACGGAACGGTCATCCACGCTTGCAAAAAAGTCGCCGAACGGGTCGATGACGAGCCGGGATTGAAAGAAAGCATCGCCCGCATCGAGTCGCAACTCCGCCGCTGATCCGTTCACTTTTCGGGATTATTCACAGAAGGCTTGCCAAGGGGCATCGAAAGCGGAAACTGCACCGCAACAACCCCTCAGGTTCCTTATCTTATGAAGTTCCGCATCTCCAAGGAAGCATTTCTCGACGGTCTGCAAAAAGTCCAACACGTGGTCAGTTCGAGGACCACTCTCCCCATTCTTTCCAATGTTCTGCTGGTGGCCAAGGATGGCCGCATCCAGTTCACCACGACCGACCTGGACGTCGGCATCACCGGCTCAGTCGAGGCGCAGATCGAAAAGGAGGGAGCCACTACGCTGCCCGCCAAGCGCCTCGTGAGCATCATCCGCGAGCTTCCTGCAAGCGAGGTGGAAGTCTCCGTGGATGCGAAAAACCACGCCTCCATCCGCAGTGGCCCGTCGTTTTTCAAAATCATCGGTCTCGGTGAGGCGGAGTTCCCGCCACTCCCCGATTTCGAAGGAGCCAAGGTCTTCAAAATCCCGCAAGCCACCCTGCGCGACGGCCTCAAGAAGACTTCCTACGCCATCTCCACCGACGAGACCCGCTACGTGCTCAACGGCATTTTCGCCTCCTTCCGGGACGGGAAAATGACCCTCGTCGCCACCGACGGCCGCCGCCTCGCCATGGTCGATGCGGACCTCGAATTCCCCGCTTCCCACGAAACGGACGTTATCATCCCGACCAAGGCCGTGCAGGAACTCCAACGCCTGCTAGGCGACGCCGGCGAGGTGATCGTCAAGCTCAGCGACAGCCAGGTCTCCTTCGCCGTGGGTGACAGCCTGCTCGCCAGCAAGCTCATCGAAGGCAACTATCCAAATTACCGCCAGGTCATCCCGGGCGACAGCAACGAGCGCGTCGTCATCGGCCGCGAGGCGCTGTTGGAAACCGTCCGCCGCGTTTCCCTGCTTTCCTCGGACAAGTCGAACTCCGTGAAACTCGTCTTCAGCGAGAACCACATCGAAGTCACCGCGAACTCGCCGGACGTCGGTGAGGCGCAGGAGTCGATGGACGTGATCTATCAAGGTCCACCGATGCAGATCGCCTTCAACCCCGAGTTCCTCCAAGCCCCGCTCCGTGCGCTCGACACTGCGGATGTCTATCTGGACCTGATCGACGAGATGAGCCCCGGCGTCCTGCGCATCGAAGGCACCTTCCTCTACGTCCTCATGCCGATGCGCGTGACGAACTAATCTTGTCGGCTTTCATTCAACGAAAAACGCCTGTCGCGAGACAGGCGTTTTTTTTTGTCAAAAGCCGGCGGGATCCGGAACGGTTCAGACGCAGGACTTTGTCCAAGCGGATAGACGCAGCCTGCGCGCCCGGTCAACGGGCGCCCGGATGACCGGCAGTTCTCATCGCGGTAAGGTGCCAGCGGGTGGTTAGTCCGGGGTGTGCCCATGCCGCAGCTTCGGGACCAAATGCTTGGCCACCTTGGCGCGGCCACTCGGACAATTCCCCGCCGCCAAGGAAGCCGGCCTTGCGGATGAAGTGTTCCATCTGTTTGGTGTTGCCCCACCCGATGTTGAGGTGAGTCGGAGAGCTGGTGGTTGTTCCGCCGGCCTGTTTTCCCTACTCCCCTGGTTTTGACAGCACGCGGCCAAACACCACCCGCCAGCCAGTCAGCGCCGAGGTGTTGAACACCACATGCCGCGGTGCACCGTTGAATTCGTAGGTTACTTCGCCCGCCGTCCCATTCAGGATCGTCCGCACGGCTTCGCTCAAGCTCGGGTTTTGAAGCTCCCGTGGATCCACGAAATCCAGTTTTGGATCGATGTGAAACGCGGTCAGCCCATTCGGAGCTAACGCGTAGAACAACAATCCGGCCGGCAACTGCAACTGCTGCTTGAGCAATTGGCTCAGGTCGTCCACGAAAATCGAGGCCCCAAGCCCGCCTACCACCCGACCTCCATCGGTCACGGGCACTGCGATGATCACCGATTTTTTTCCCGTCGATTTGCTGACCACCAAATCGCCGCACACCATCTCGCCCGCCATCAGTTTTGGAAAATAGGCGCGGTCGATCAGCTTCTGGGCGGCCTGTCCTCCGGCCGATGTGTGGTAAGCGCCATCAGGCTGCGCGAACCAGAGCACCTGCGGCAGCATCGGCGGCAAGGATGCGGTCACCAACGGTTTCATGCGTTCCCATTGGCCGGATTGCACTTCCGCGGTCCGGGCGAGGATTTCCAGCGTCTGTCGGGTCTGTGATAAATGGGCGTCCGCCAAACTGCCGACAGCGGATAGCAACGCCCGATCGCAGATCACTTCAGCGCCAGCGGCTTTCGTCTGGGCGCAGGCGGGCGGCACCGGGCCGAGTGCCAAAATCAACAGCCCAATGAGAACGGGTAGCTTTTTCATGGTGACCTCCTTGGTTTTTCCACGGCTGACAAGACTCGAGGACAGCATCAATAAGCCACATTTTTCTCGTTTTACAAGCGGCGGTCCGCCCCCAAGTTGGTGACGGACCTGATGCTCCGACGAGAGGATCCCGCCGGATTTCTAAATTGGGTTCTTCAGCACGATCCGATGTCTCGCCTTGCCCGCGCGCAAGTGGTCGAGCGCGGCGTTCACGTCCTTCATCGCGAAGGTCTCGGTAACCGGAGCGATCTGGTGGCGGGCGCAGAATTCCAACATTTTCGCAACCGTGGCCGGCGAGCCGAGAGGGGAACCGGAAATCGATTTCCGCCCGCCGATCAGCGAGAAAGCGGCGACCGGCACGGGTTCTAACACCGCGCCGACGAAGTGCAGGCGGCCGTCCGGAGCGAGTGCGGCGATGAACAGATCCCAGTCGAGCGCGACGTTCGCGGTGACGAGGATGAAGTCGAAGGTGCCGGCGAGTTTCTTCAGCGCGTCCTTGTCGCGGGTGCCGATGACATGGTGGGCGCCGAGTTTCCGTGCTTCGTCGGCTTTTGACTCGCTGGAAGAAAAGGCGGTGACCTCGCAGCCCCATTTGTTGAGGAATTGCAGTGCCAGGTGACCCAGCCCGCCGATGCCGATCACGCCCACGCGGTCGGTCGGCTTCACGCCGAAATCGACGATCGGCCCGAAAACCGTGATGCCGCCGCAGAACAGCGGACCGGCGCTGGCTGGATCGAGGGCGGCGGGCAGTTTGATCGCCCATTCCC
The DNA here is from genome assembly GCA_963841745.1 of uncultured Verrucomicrobiae bacterium. Classification (GTDB taxonomy): domain Bacteria; phylum Verrucomicrobiota; class Verrucomicrobiia; order Verrucomicrobiales; family Akkermansiaceae; genus Luteolibacter. The sequence goes on from CAWJDV010000005.1 coordinate 45,778, forward strand.
AATCGGCGCGCACCCGGTCTGCGAATCCGCCGTGGCGGCCGACGATGATGCCTTCCGCGCTGGCGCAGAGCTGGTGTCTGCCGGATAGACAGGGCTGGCAGGAAAGGCAGCTGCCGGAAAACCAACCGAGTCCCACACGGTCACCGACGGCGAGGCCCTTCGCATGATCGCCGACTTTTTCAATGACGCCGATGACCTCATGGCCGGGGACGAGCGGATAGGTCGCGTTCCCCCATTCGTTGTCGAGCATCGAGAGATCCGAGTGACAGATGCCGCAGGATTCGATTTTCACCTGCACTTGCTCCGGGCGCATCTCGCCGGGGTTGAATTCGAGTTCTGTGAGGGCGGCTCCGGAGGTGGTGGCGGCCCAGCCGTGGAAATTTTCAGTCATCCGGGGAGGATGGCGAGATTTCGGCGCGGCTCAACCTCGAAACAGCCCGCCATCGGGAAATTGTTTCGGCATGACATCTGCTCATGGGAAACCGACCGTGGCGCAGCTCTCATTCATCCGCTGAAAATGCATCTGATTCAACGTCTGCTCGCCGAGTCCTCGTCCCTGCCGCCCGAAAGGCAGGTGACCTTGTCGGCTGAACGCCGCCAGTTTCTCAAACGCCGTTGGCGTGGAATCGCGGCGGATGGCACGGAATTCGGCTTCGATCTGGAGGCCCGTCTGACCGATGGTGGAGTCATTTTCCACCAGACGGGAAACGACTACATCGTCCGGCAGCTCCCGGAAGTGGTTTATGAAATCGAGTTGGAAACTCCATCACAGGCCGCGCTCGTCGCCTGGAAAGTCGGAAATCTCCACCTCCCTGCGCAGATTCTGGACGGTGCGATCCGCATTCTCCACGACGAGGCGATGACGCAACTTCTTGAGCGCGAGTCTTGGTCCTACTCGGAACCCGAGGTTCTATTCACCCCGATGAAAGCAATGGCCCATGCGCCCTGATCCCTGGCTCTGGCTATTTCAAGCCAACGACACCGCCTATCCGTCCGGGGCCTACGCGCACTCGTTCGGGCTGGAGGAGCTCGTCGAAGCGGGCGTCGTTCAAAAACCGGCGGATTTGGAAAATTTCCTGAATTCCCAGATCCTGCCCGCGCTGCTGACCTTCGAAATTCCGTTTTTCGTCCGCGCCCACGCGGCCGCAGTGGCCGGGGGTTTATCTGATCTTCTTGAAATGGACGCCGAGCTCGACGCCTGGCGGATCCCGGCGGAACTCCGCGACGCGTCCCGCCGCATCGGGTCCCAGCGGCTCGATCTTCTCGCGCAGCTGGATCCGGCGGAGCTTGTGTCGCGCTATCGCGAACTTTCGCCGCGCAGCCATCATCTGGTGGTTGCAGCGCTGGAGCTTTCCGGCGTGCCGGTCGACCAGGCGGCACGGGCGTTTGCCTTCCAATCCATCGCCGGACTCACCGCCGCGTCGATGAAACTGATGCGCATCGGCCAGACGTCCTGCCAGCAGATCCTCCGCCGCACGCTCGTCGCGCTCGGTGAAAAAATCGACGCTTCCCTTTCCCGGCCGGTCGATGGCTGGTTCAATCCGCTCCTTGAAATCGCCTCACTCCGCCATGCCCGCGCCCACTCCCGACTCTTCATTTCCTGATTCCGCCAAACGCCCCTTCCGCCTCGGTGTCGGCGGTCCGGTCGGCTCCGGAAAAACCATGTGCGTCCTCCGCCTGAGCCAGTGGCTCAAGGACGAGATCTCGCTCGCTGTCATCACCAACGACATTTACACCCGCGAGGACGCCGAGTTTCTGCTGCGCGAGGGCGTGCTGCCGGCGGACCGCGTCATCGGGGTGGAAACCGGCGGCTGCCCGCACACCGCGATCCGCGACGACACGAGCATGAACATGGCGGCGGTGATCGATCTGGAAAACCGTCACCCGGATTTGAAGCTCATCCTCATCGAGAGCGGTGGTGACAATCTATCAGCGACGTTCTCGCCGGAGCTGGTGGATGCCTATATCTATGTCATCGACGTCGCGGAAGGAGACAAGATCCCGCGCAAAGGTGGCCCGGCGATCCGGACGAGTGATTTGCTGTTGATCAATAAAACGGAGCTCGCGCCGTACGTCGGGGCGGATCTCGAGGTGATGGCGCGGGATGCGAAGATCCAGCGGGGTGCACGGCCGTTTCTGTTTGCGGATTTGAAGTCGGAGAAGGGGAAGGATGATCTGATCCAGTGGCTGAAACATGAGTATCTGTTTGTGTAACTGGAGCGCGGAATTTATTCCGCGCGAAACCTCCAATTTCCGCGCGGAATAAATTCCGCGCTCCAATTGTCATGACTCACAAAGGCATCCACACCCGCGGTTATCTCCCTCATTGGGACTTCGCGGATTCCGTGCAGGCCATCACGTTTCGCCTGGCGGATTCATTGCCGAATCAGTTGGTTAGCGAGTGGAAGCAAGAGCTGCGCGAAGCGATCAAGAGCAAGGATCCTCAAATATCGCAAAAAGCCCAGGCCGAGCTTCAGCAACGGATCTCCCGGCATGAGGATGCGGGTCACGGTGCTTGTTTGCTCGGCAAAGCGGATCACGCGGAGGTGGTGCAGGATGCGCTCATCAAGGGCGACGGCACCCATTACAAACTCATCGATTGGTGCATCATGCCGAATCACGTGCATGTGCTCATCCGGCTGACGGGTGATGTCGCATTGGGGAAAATCATCAAGGATTGGAAAGGCCCGACTGCGATTGCGATCAATCGGCTGGAAGGACTAACCGGATCGCTTGTGGATGGCGGAGTATCATGATCGGTTCATCCGGGATTTGGATCATCTTCACAACGCACAGGCGTATATTCGGAACAATCCGGTGAAGGCGAAACTTTGTGGGAAACCGGAGGAATGGTCGTTTTCAAGTGCGGGCCGGAATTGGAGCGCGGAATTTATTCCGCGCGAAGATTCCGGTTCGCGCGGAATAAATTGCCTAGGGGCCAGCCAATCAGGGCTTCGCCAGTCGAATGAAGGTCTGCGATCGCAGACTCTGGATTCCGCGCTCCCGGTGTCGGGCACCACCCTCAGCGGCCACCTGCACCTCCGCTGCGAGAACCGTGCGGATGGCGTGCCCTTTGTTTCCGAGCAGAGCTTCCGCGCGCCGGTGCATCTCAGCAAGTCCCACGTCGATCACGGGCACCTCGTCCAGAGCATCGTCAATCCGACCGCCGGATTTTTCGACGGGGATCTGTTGGAATCCAACATCCACGTCGCCCCGGGAGCGAAGCTGGTGCTCAGCACGCCGTCCGCCGCGCGGGTCTATCGGACGCGGTCCGGCGCGGCGGCGGTGAGCTGCCAGAAATTCACGGTGGAGGAAAACGCCTCGCTGGAATGGATTCCCGAGCCGTTCATCCCACACGCCGGAGCGCGGTATGTCCAGCGCACGGAAATCGACCTGCACCCGTCGGCCAGCCTGTTGTTTTTCGACTGGATCGCGCCCGGCCGGGTGGCGATGGGTGAAATTTTCGCTTACCGGCATCTTCGCTGGGAGCTGGATCTTACGCTCGGAGGAAATCTCGTCGCCCGCGAGCGCTACGACCTCACTCCGGACGATGACAGCCTGGCGGCGCTGAAAGCGAAGTTTCCCGCCGCACATTATCTCTCGGTGTATGCCGCCGGGGCGATGGCGGAAAACTGGCCAGCCGAGGCGCTGGACGCGCTTTCCTGCGACGACGTTTATCTCGGCCACGGCCCGCTCACCGGCGGCGTCCATGTGATCCGCGCGCTTTGCCGCGACAGTCTGGCGGCCCGCCGCTTGCTGGAAACGCTGCGACTGGCACTTTACTCCGCCGCGGATCGGAAGCCGCCTTCTCTGGGGCGGATTTTCTTCTGAGCGGCTCGGGGAGAAAATGAAAAGGCGCGGACTCGTTTCCGAAGTCCGCGCCTTATACATATCCCCTCACGCGGGGATAGCGACAATCTGTGCAGACCGGTTTCCCCCCGGAACCCTGCCTGCATGTGCGCTGCGTGAGGTTGGTCAGAGACTACTAATTACTTCGGAGCATGTAAACAATAAATTTTTATAAAATTAAAGTTTTCCGCCCGAATTTATTGAAAAATAGTGCCTGAGTGCCTCGATCGAACCATGTCCGTGGGACGCTTGGGTGATCAAGCCACCGGTTTTACGGACTTTTTCCTTGATCGCTTCGACGGAATTGGCGGGGCAAGCGGTCATGCCGGCGTGGACGGGATCGAGCATTTCCAAGTCGTTATGACTGTCGCCGATGGCAAAACAGCGGGAGGCGGGCAGACCGTAGTGGCTGGCGACCTGGCTCAGGCTGCTGCCTTTTTGAAAATCCCGGTGACCGAAGCGCAGGTAGATCGAGTTCCGCTGCCAGGAGAGGTGCGGTTCGGCGGCGGTGAGTGGTTCGATGCGGTCGATGATCCACTCCATTTCCTCCTCGGTCTGGGAGATGACGCCGGCGGGTTCGCCGTCCATTTCCATCCACTGCGCGCCGGTGTGGGTTTCGACTTCGTGGCGGATGTGGAGCAACAGTTTGCGGAGGTGCTTGAAAAGCGCGTGGATCTCCTTCTCGCAGCGGTTGTTCCAGGCGGCGTGGGGAATCCAGCGGCCGTTTTTGTCGGGAAAATAAATTTCGCGTTCGCGGGCGACGACCCAGTCCGGAATGAACGGGAAGCGGCTCTCGACGAATCCCTCGACCGAATGCAGCAGCGAGCGGCCGGTGTTCACCCCCCAGACCACGCCCTTGTTCCTCGCGCAACTTCCGAATGACTTCGAAGAACTCGACCGGCACCGGCGGATCGCTCGCGGAGTGGTGCAGGGTGCCGTCGAAATCGAAGGAAAGGATCGCGGTGGGCGAGGGTGGCGGCGGGAGGGCGGTCATGGAACGTTAGATCAGCAGGGCGATCTGTTCGCCCGGGCCGTGCACGCCCTCGATGAGGATGCCCTCGACATCGGCGGTCTTGGATGGGCCGGTGCACCAGATGATGTTCGGGCTGTCGCCGAAAGCGGCGATGGCATCGGGAATCGTGCGGAGCACTTCCGAGCGCTCCAGCACGGCGACGTGGACCCACGGCGAGAGCGCGGCAAGGCGGCTGGAGGTGCGGTTGTCGTCGATGATGACCGTGCCGGATTCCGCGATGGCTCCGGTGGCGCGGGTGATGCCGAACTGATAGTCGTCGTAGCGGTCACGGTGATACTCGGTCTCTACGGTCAGTCCGGCGGCGGCGAGCTGGCTACCGATGGCGTCGTGGAGCGCGGGATCGCAGTAGCCGTGGAGTTGTTTGTTTTCCAGGAGGAAAGCGATGAGCTCGCCGACGGAGGTCATCGTCTTGCCGTTCACGTATTTGAAATTGCGCGAAAAGATTTCCCACAGGTCGGAGCCTTCGAGTTTCGGCAGCGAGTGGACGAGCGACATGTCATAATCCGGATAGGCGGCTCTGGTTTTCAAAGCGGCGTTGGCGGATTCGATTTTTGCGAAGATATCGGCGCGGGACATGGGTGAATCAGTTAGCGGTGGCGAGGGCTTGGTCCAGGTCGGCGAGGATGTCGTCGATGTGCTCGATGCCGACGGAAAGCCGGATGAGCTCGGGCGGGATTCCGGCGGCGAGCAGTTGCTCCTGGCTGAGCTGCGAGTGGGTGGTGGTCGCCGGGTGGATGGCGAGCGACTTCGCATCGCCGACGTTAGCGAGGTGTTTGAAGAGCTTGAGGGAATCGATGAATTTCGTGCCGGCTGACGCTCCGCCCTTGATGCCGAAGACGACCATCGAGCCACCTTTGCCCCGGAGGTATTTGTCGTTGAGCGCGGCCTGGCTGTCACCGGGCAGGCCGGGGAAGCGGACCCACTCGACGGCGGGATGCGCTTGCAGGTGCTTGGCGACGGCGAGCGAGTTTTCGCAATGCCGCTCCATCCGGAGTGGCAGGGTTTCGATGCCTTGGAGTGATTGCCAGGCGTTGTCGGGTGATAGACAGGCTCCGAGGTTGCGCAGCGGTCCGGTGCGCATTTTCAAAATGTAAGCGAGCGGGGCAAGCGGTGCCGGTAGGTCGTGGCCCCAGCGGAGGCCGTGATAGGAGCCGTCCGCCTCGTCGAATAGCGGGTGTTTGCCGCCGGCCCAGTTGAATGTCCCGGAGTCGATGACGATGCCGCCGATGCTGGTGCCGTGGCCGCCGAGCCACTTGGTGAGCGAGTGGACGACGATGTCCGCGCCGTGCTCGATGGGCTTGGTGAGATAAGGCGTGGAGAAGGTGGAATCGACGATGAGCGGCAGGCCGTGGGCGTGGGCGATTTTTGAAATCGCCTCGATGTCGGAGATTTCGAGCGATGGGTTCGAGACAGACTCGCAGAACAACGCGCGGGTCTTGCCATCGATGGCGGCGGCGAAATTTTCCGGATTGGTGGAGTCCACGAAGCGGACCTCGATGCCGAGCGCGGGCAGGATGTTTTTGAACTGCGTGTAAGTGCCGCCGTAGAGGTTCTGCGCGGAGACGATGTTGTCACCGGCCTGGGCGAGATTGATGATCGAGTAGAAAATCGCCGAGGTGCCGGAGGCGATCGCGAGGCCGGCGGCACCGCCTTCGAGCGCCGCGACGCGCTGTTCGAGCACGTCGTGGGTGGGGTTCATCAAGCGCGTGTAGATGTTCCCGAGTTCGCGCAGGGCGAAGAGGTTGGCGGCGTGTTCGGTGTTTTTGAAAACGTAGGACGCGGTGCGATAGATGGGGACAGCGCAGGCCTGGGTGGTGGGATCCGAGGAATAACCGGCGTGGAGGCAGAGGGTTTCGAGTTTCATGGGATGTGGGTCGGTTTGTGGTTTTTCATCCACTTGCGGAAATCGCCGCCGTGGGAATCCGGCAGGGTGCGCTGGCCTAACCAATCTTGCAGTGGCTTGATGGGCGCGACTTGGATGGGCAGGTGGTTCATCGCCTTGGACATGGTCATCGCGGTGCGCCAGAGCGCCGGCGAGGTGGCAAGCACGGCGAAGGGCGACATCGGAATGGCCGCCGGCGAGTGGATGTGCTCGCGGTGCGCCTTGTCGCGCAGCCGGAGCAGCAGGTCTGGGATCGGGATGTCCACCGGGCAGACTTCGTTGCAGGCGCCGCAGAGCGAGGAGGCTTTCGGCAGGTCGGCAAGCTCGGGGAAACGGCTGCCGAAGAGGATGGGTGATAGAACCGCGCCGACGGGGCCGCCGTAGGTGGAGCGGTAGGCGTGGCCGGACGCCTGCCGATAGACCGGGCAGACGTTCTGGCAGGCGCCGCAGCGGATGCAGCGGAGGATTTCCTTGCAGTTCGAGGCGAGCACGTCGGTGCGGCCGTTGTCCATGAAGACGACGTGCATGTGCTCCGGGCCGTCGGGCTGGTTGGCCGAGCGCGGGCCGTTGATGAACTCGGTATAAACGGTGAGCTGCTGGCCGGTGGCGGAGCGGCCCAGCAGATTGAGGAAAACCGCGAGGTCCTTTTCCTGCGGGATGATTTTCTCAATGCCGATGAGCGCGATGTGCACGCCCACGGGAGCCATGCCGAAACGGGAGTTGCCCTCGTTGGTGACGAGCGCGATGCGTCCGGTATCGGCGCAGACGAAATTGCCGCCGGTGATGCCGGCCTGCGCCTGCATGTATTTTTCCCGCAGATAGACGCGGGCGCGGCGGGTGATGGTTTCCGGATCGTCGTTGTAATCGGCGGCGATGCCCTCGCGCTGGAAGGTCCTGGCGATTTCCCGGCGGTTCTTGTGGATGATCGGCTTGACGATGTGCGACGGCTCGTCTCCGTCGAGCTGGATGATGAACTCGCCGAGGTCGGACTCCAGGCACTCGACGCCGTTCTCTATCAAAAACGGATTGAGGTGGATTTCCTCGGCCGCCATCGACTTGGACTTGGTGAGCTGGGTGACGCCGTGGCCCTGGAGGATGGATAGAATCGTCTGCCGCGCGTCCTCGTCGGTGGAGGCGAAGTGGACGTTCACGCCGCGGGAGACGAGGGCCTGCTCGGCCTTGGCGAGGTAGTCGCCGAGGTGGTGGAGCGTGTGGTCCTTGATGGCAGCGGCGAGTTTGCGGATCGCGTCCGGATCCGGGTAATCCTTGTGAAGGACCTGGTAGCGTTTGTTCGTCCCCGCGGCGGATCCGGTGATGACGGATTGCTGTTTCTCGTCAGTGATGTTCCGGGCGTATTCGTCGATGAGTTGGGTGCCGATCATGGGAGTGTGTCGCGGAGGACTTGGATGGCGTGCAGGTGTTTGATGGGGCGGCCCTGGGTCTGGGCGAGGCCGCTGAGGTGCATGAGGCAGGACATGTCGATGCCGACGAGCAGGTCTGGCTGGATTTCGAGGATCCGGTCGAGCTTGAGGTTTCCCATCCGCCCGGAAATGTGCGGGAAGGTGACGGAAAAGGTGCCGCCGAAGCCGCAGCACTGCTCGGCTTCGCCGAAGGGGACGACTTCGGCATTCTCGATGGAGGCCAGCAAGGTGCGGACCGCCTCGCCGGTGCCGGTGCCGCGGGCGTGGCAGGAACGGTGGAAGGCCAGGCGGGTGGATTTTTCGAATTTCCCGGGCCAGGTTTTCACTCCGAGGCCGTTGTAAATGAAGTCCATGACTTCCCAGGTGCGCTTGGCGAGGGAGTCGATGGCGGGATCCGGGTTCTCTTCGAACTGCAGCGGGTTTCCGTGGAAATTCATCGCCGCGCAGGAGCCGGACGGGACGATGACGGGCAGGTCGCCGGCGAAGACGGAGGCGGTGTGGCGTGCGACTTTGCGCGAGGCGGTCCAGTCACCGGAATTGAAAGCCGGCTGGCCGCAGCAGGTCTGGTTCTCGGGGAACTCGACGGCGATGCCGAGGTGCTCGAGGACTTCGACGGTCGCCTTGGCGGTGTCGTCGTAGAATGCATCGCAGAGGCAGGTGCCCATGAGGAGCACGCGTTTGTTGAGTGGGCGGGCGATCGGATTGGCCATGGGAAGTTCTTTCCCGCAGGCTAGGGCTTGGGGACGTAGCCGCAACCCGGAAAACAAATTTTAAGGGTGATTTTTGTCACCCCGGAGTGACCGCTTTGAGGTCGTCAGGAAAAGTGCTTCAGCACTTTCGCCGTCGCCGCTTCCGCGGTGAGGCCGTGGCGTTCGCGGAGGGTTTCCGGTTTGCCGTGGTCGATGAATGCATCCGGCCAGTTGATGCGCACGACCGGGGTGTGGATGCCGAGGACGTGGCGGAGGTGACTTGGGTATTGCCCATCTGCGGATCCGGTAATATTTTCCTCCTATGACGAGGATTTCCTTGAAAATTCCCGACGAGTTGGTGGTCCGGATGGATGCGGTGGCGCACGCCAGGCGGACCAGTCGCTCGGCCTTGCTTCGCGAGGCCTTGGAGGAGAAGCTCAAGGTTGTCGCCCGGATGACGCCGCCCAGTCTTTATGACAGAAGCGCTGATCTGTGTGGCAAGGAGGTCAGCGGTTTGGGAGATTTGGCGTCCAGTCCGACACACCTTGAAGGATTCGGCTCGTGAACGAAATCATCGTCGATACAGGGCCTCTGGTTGCCTATCTGGACCGGAGTGATCGGGATCACCTGTGGTCGAAGGAATGCTTCATGCAAATCACACGCCCCCTGCTCACCTGCGAGGCGGTGGTCGCCGAAGCTCTCTTCCTGTTGCGGCGCGGGGGAATCGACCCCGACGGCTTGCTCAATCTCATCAGCCGAGGCCTGGTCGTGCCGGATTTTTCGCTCGCGGCGGAGATCCTCGTGATCCAGCAGTTGATGAAAACCTATCGCAAGATTCCGATGTCGCTGGCAGACGCCTGTTTGGTGAAAATGGCGGAGACCCATGAAAATTCGAAGGTCATGACCTTGGATTCGGACTTTGTCGGTTATCGGAAATCCCGCCGGAAAGTGATCCCACTTCTGAGGCCAGAGCGGTGAGGTGAAAGCCGCCGCCAACCTGTAAGCCGGCGATTTTTCTGCTCCGGTTCTTCCCCCTGCGCGGCGGCGATCCGTTGAAAAACCAATCTTGAGATCAGGCGTAATTCCTGTAGTTTTTTTTCCATGAGCTGAGGAGGTTTTTCGTCTTCGCGAGGTGATCCAGCATCGAATTGATGACGAATGGGACCGGCAGTTCGCAGAGGATGCCGAACCAGGCCTGCTCGATGGATTGGCGGAGGCGGCGTTGGCGGAGCACCGGGCAGGCAAAAGCACTCCTTTCCACGCGATTGACTGGTTCTGGAACGGGACTCATGCCGAATACGACAAACTATTGAAACGGCAATATGGCTGCGGGGAGTGAGGAGAGCGGACACTCTGGTCGTCTGTCCCGTAGTCATGGTAGCATCATTGAAGGCCTATTCTGCAGTCATGAGTGGGGATTCTCCCTAGCCAGAGAACGGCTAAACTAATGCCCTTAATCAAGCACGCTTTTATCAAATACACAAGTAGCGCCATTCGCGTCAGGTCTCTCCATTTAACATAAATGCTGATCCTTGAGTTCTGACATGATTTTGGTTCATCGGGTGGAGAGCGTTTTCACATGGGGTGAGGCGATGAGCTTCCGATCACAAGTGATGATAGTGAGTTGATGGGCGCGGGCGGTGGCGGCGATGATGCGATCGGCGGGATCTCCGTGGAAATCAGGAATTCGATAGGCGTCGCAGGCGATTTCCGGGGTGAGGGGGAGGAGTTTCAAACCATCGAAGAGCGCCTTGGAGACCCATTCTTCGAGGGGAGCACTGAGGGTGAGCCGGCCGTTGGTTTGCTTCTGGGCGATCTCGATGATGCTGATGGGCGAGAGGGCGATGGTATTCTCGGCCAAGAGGATTTTGCGGACCCGAAGCGGGATCTGGGTGGGTGTCTGCCCGAGCTGGAGCCAGGCGTTGGTATCGAGCAGGTAATTCATGGGTCCGTGCGGTTGGCCGGATGATCCTCCCAGTCTTGCGGGGCGAATGCGGGTTCTGCGGGATCGTAGTCCGCTGCGAACTCGATAGTTCCGGCGAGCGAGCCCATCCAATCACCCAAGGTTCTCGTCTTGGATTGCGTGATGGAATCGTCGCCGGGTTTGCAAACCAAGGCCACCGGCCTGCCATGGCGGGTGATTTGGAGTGGAATTCCGGTGGTTTCGACCTCACGCAACGCATTGGTGCAATGGGTCTTGAATTCACTCACGGAGAGACTTTTGGGCGTTGGTGAGCGCATGGTCATAAGCGTCACCGTAAAGTAGTCGGAAAATTAGTCCATTCCCTTGTTTCGGGTGATTGCCATGGGATGATGGTGCCACTTTGGCGGGCCAATTCTCGAAGTTGAGTTTGTGGCGTGCGGCCAGCGGTTTCAGGATGCTGCGGGGCAGGGCGCCTATCTTGAGCGGGCGATGTCAGAACCGCAAGTTGCGCCGTGCTGGCGCGCTCCATTCAGCTTGCAAAATGCCGCAACACCTTCTCCGTCGCGGCTTCCGCGGTGAGGCCGTGGAGTTCGCGGAGGGTTTCCGGTTTGCCGTGTTCGATGAATGCATCCGGCCAGCCGATGCGCTCGACCGGGGTGTGGATGCCGGCGTCGTGGAGGTTTTCGATGACGGACGCGCCGAAGCCGTTGAAGAGAACGTGGTCCTCGAAGGTGCAGACGACTTTGCACTTCTTCGCGTATTCCTGGATCACGTTCGCATCCAGCGGCTTGATGAAGCGCGGGTTGATGAGGGCGACTGATAGGCCTTTCGCTTCGAGCTGGGCCTTGGTGCGTTCAGCCATTTCGAACAAGGTGCCGAGGCCGATGAGCGCGACGTCGGTACCGTCCGCGACGACTTCCGCCTTGCCGATTTCCAACAACTTCGGCTTTGCCTTGATCGGTGTGCCCTTGATGACGCCGCGCGGGTAGCGGATGGCGGTGGGGCCGTCGTCGTATTTCGACATGGTGTAGAGCATGTCCACGAACTCGTCCTCGTCCTTCGGCTGCATGTGGATGATACCGGGGACGTGGCGGAGGTAGCCGATGTCGAAAAGTCCGTGGTGCGTCGGGCCGTCATCGCCGGACAGGCCGCCGCGGTCCATGCAGAGTCTAACGGGGAGGCCTTGCAGCGCCATGTCGTGGATGATCATGTCGTAGGCGCGCTGCATGAAGGTGGAGTAAATCGCCAGGAACGGGCGAAAGCCTTCGGTGGCGAGGCCGCAGGCGAAGAGCGCGGCGTGTTCCTCGGCGATGCCGACGTCGAAGTAGCGGTCCGGCAGTTCCTGTTTGAAAATCTCCAGCTTGGTGCCGCCGGGCATGGCGGCGGTGATGGCAACGATTTTCGGATCCTTTTTCGCGAAATCCGTGACCGCCCGGCCGAAGAGGTCCGAGCAGGTCGGGGTGGAGGTGGCGTCGGTGGAGCCGTCGTCAATCTTATAGGTGCCGAGGCCGTGGAATTTTCCGGGGTTGTCGAGTGCCGGCTGATAGCCACGGCCTTTTTCGGTGATGATGTGGAGCACGACCGGTTCGTGCAGCGTCTTGAGATGCTCGAAGGTGCGGACCAATAACGGCAAGTCATGGCCGTCGATGGGGCCGAAGTAACGCATGCCGAATTTTTCAAACAGGACGTTCTGGAACAGCAGGTTTTTCGCGCCTTCCTCGACCCGGTGGGCAAGTGTGCGGGCGGCCTTGCCTGCGATTTTTTCGACGAAATCCGCAGCCTGGCGGCGGACGGCGGCGTAGGTGTGGTGGGTCTGGAGCGCGTTGAAATAACGGGCGATGGCACCGACGTTCTTGTCGATCGACCACTCGTTGTCATTGAGAACGACGATGAATTTCTTGGTCGTCTCGGCGATGTTGTTGAGCGCCTCGAGCGTGGGTCCGCAGGTGAAGGCCGCGTCGCCGGCGACGGCGACGATGTGGTTGTCCCCGCCGGATAGATCGCGGGCGGCGGCCATGCCGAGGGCGGCGGAAAGCGCGGTGCCGGCGTGGCCCGCGCCGTAGGAATCGTGCTCGGACTCGCTGCGCAGGAGAAATCCGTTGAGCCCCTTGTAAGTGCGGATCGTGTGGATCTGCGCGGCGCGACCGGTGAGCATCTTGTGGACGTAGCCTTGGTGGGAGACGTCGAACACGAACTTGTCCTCCGGCGTGGAGAAAACCCGGTGCATCGCCACGGTCAACTCGACGACGCCGAGATTGGGCCCGAGGTGGCCGCCCGTTTTCGACAGGCGGTCGATCAGCGTGTGCCGGATTTCGTCGGCGAGTTTGGGAAGATCTTCGTCGGCGAGTTTTTTGACATCGTCGGGACTGTGAATCGTGGAGAGGAGCGGACCGAGGGCCGGGGGAGGATTAGAAGAGGCGGATGTCATTATCGTCGTCGTCGTCAGGCTCATCCGGGGGTTCGGCAGCATTCGTGGTTTTAGCCCCGGCATCCAGCGCAATCTCATTCTGGTTGCGCAGGGTGATGAGCTCGATCCGCTCGCGGGCGGACTGGAGAATTGATTCGCAGCGGGTCAGCAGCGCGGAGCCCTTTTCATAATGGGCCACGAGATCTTCAAGTGAAAGATGCTCGTGTTCCATCGCCTCGACGATGGATTCCAGCCCGCCGAGGGCCTGTTCGAAATCGGGCGGCGGGGTGTCGTTTCCGTCAGAATCGGATTTGCGTCGTGCCATGGTCGTTAGTTGGAAGGGGTCGCGCGGATCGGACGGTCGCTGTAATAGACCATGTCCATGCCGACGAGTGGTTGGCGGTGGGAATAGCGTTTGGCGACGCCCTGGATTTTCGGATCCCGGTCGAACAGGGAGACTCCGGACGGGTAATTGGTGAAAAAGGTCCTGCCGTCGAGAACCATGAAGGTGAAGTCGCGGTATTGGGCGGCAATTTCGGCAAGTCCGCCCGAACCATGGGACAGCGGGGAAATCAGCACGCCGGCGACCGGCGTTTCGAGATCGGAGGCGAAGTTCTCGAGTTTTTCAAACCCGGAGTAGGTGGGTGGCAGCCAGATGCTGATGCGGTCCGCATACCAGGCGACGGCCCATGGCTGGTCGGCGAAGATGATTTGATCCTTGGTGGTCCAGCCCTTGATGCCCGCCAATTTGCTGTTCAGCGCGGGGGCGTAGTAAGGCGGCCAGTTCGGCACCCCGCCGCGGTCGCGCAGGTGCATGCCGAGTTTCACTTTTTGCGGCAGCGACAGCACCAGCGGCAAGGCGCAGACGCCGATGATGACGAAATGATGCACGTTGGCGAGCAGCGGCGTGCTGGTGACGAACTCAAGACGGCTCCACAGGATGGAAATGAACGCCAGCCCGTAAGCCGTCATGATCGGCGCGAACAGCAGGTGCAATTGGTTCGGGTCGAGCGGGTCCTTGGAAATCCCGAAAAACGCCAGTCCCAGTGCTGCAAATACCCACATCAGCAGGATGGCCCAGCGGAAATTCGCGATCGACGCCCGCTTGAACGGATGCAGCAGCGAGAGGAAAAACAACGGTGCGATGATGATGCCGGCGAGCAGCGGGATGATGTCCGTGGTCTGGAGCAGGGTGGTCCGCAGGACTTTCGCGATCAGCCCGTCCAGCACGAGCGGTTGCTCTTCCAGGTTGGCGGTGCGCATCACGGCGGATTCCGAGCCGCTGCCAAGGCCGTTATACAGCGTGAGAAACGCCGTGCCGAAAGGCGAATCCGTGATGCCCTGGTTCCGCAACATCGGGCCGATGGCGGCGATGAACAGCAGCAGCACGATCGAAATTCCAATGATCCCCCGTGGCCGGAAATACACAGCCGCGAAAATGATGTAACCCAGCGCGATCCACACCGTCATCCAGTGAGTGAGCGCGAGCAGGGTGAAAAACACCCCGGCAATGATCGCCGGAGTCATCGCGATGCGCCCCTCGACGGTGGCCTCCACCGCGCGGTAGACGAAGTAAATCGCGCTGGAAAACAGCAGCAACATCAGCATCTGCGGCAGCCCGCTCAGCGAGTAATTCCAGAATGTCTCACAAAACAGCATCAGGATCGCGCACACTCCGGCGATTTTCGCGTCGAAGATCCGCGAGATCAGCAGGTAGTTCACACCGATGGCCATCAGGAAAAACAGCGTGGAAACGGTGGCGATCACCCGGTCGAGCGGATACACCATTTCGTTTTCATTCATCTGCCAGGCCTCTGAATTGTCAGCGCCGATGACTTTGAGCACGGCGGCGTTGAGCAGTGGATTGAGCGGTGAATGGTAGGTGTCCTGGAATCCGACCATCGAGACCGTCTGTTTCTGGGCCCGCAGCGCCTGGTCGTAGGCGACCGGGCGAATCATCTTGGTGGTGAATCCATTGCCGCGGGCGATTTCCCGGGAAATCTGCGCCTGGTCCATCGCTTGCGGCGAGTTCAGCCCCCGGAACAACACGAAAAGATTCCCGAGAGTCAGGATGATCAGCACGAGGAAAAACAGACTGCGGCGGATGATGATGCCCGTGTCGAGCTGCGGAGAAGTGGAATTCATGAAAAAGTGAGATGGAGAAGGCAGTCGGAAATTTCAGAGCCCCAGTTCCTTCAACTTGCGTTGGAGGGTTCTACGGCTGACGCCAAGAAGATCCGCCGCATGAGTGCGGTTTCCTCCGGAGAGGGAAAGTGCGGTTCGGATCGTGTTGGTTTCAAGCGCATGCAAGTTCAATTCCGGCGGGGCATCAAGGGTGTTTTTGGCCGGTGACGGCATGGTCACCGGGGCAATGGCTTGAACATGCAGGAATTGCGGCAAGTGGCGGGCCTCGATGACCGGGTCGTTGCTCATGACCACGCCGTGCTCGATCGCGGTGCGAAGCTCGCGGACGTTGCCGGGCCACGGGTAGTCGAGAAGCAGATTCATCGCCGCGTCCGACAGCGGTTTGAGCGGCCGGTCGTTTTCCTTGGCGAATTCCTGGAGAAAGCTGTTCGCCAGCAGGACGATGTCCTCCTTGCGGTGCCGCAGCGGCGGCATTTCGATTTTCACGACATTAAGCCGGAAATAGAGGTCCTCGCGGAAAGTTCCGTTCGCCACCAGTTCCTTGAGGTTCTTGTTCGTCGCCGCGATGACGCGCACGTCCACCTTGATCGGCGAGTTCGAGCCGACGCGCTCCAGCGTCCGCTCGGAAAGCACGCGCAGCAGTTTCACCTGAGTGGCCGCGTCGATCTCGCCGATCTCATCGAGGAAAAGCGAGCCGCCGTCCGCCTGCTCGAAGCGCCCGATCCGGCGCTGCGCAGCTCCGGTGAACGCGCCTTTCTCATGTCCGAACAACTCACTCTCCAACAACTGCGGCGACAGCGCCGCGCAATGCACGATGACCATCTTCGCCGCCGGTCTGCCGGATAGATGGTGCAGCGTGTGCGCCACCACCTCCTTGCCGGTTCCGGATTCGCCCTCGATCAAAACCGTGGCCCGGGTCGGTGCGACCTGTTGGACAAGCTCGGACACCCGGCGGATGGCGGCGGACTTGCCGATCAGCTTGTCGAGCTTGTGGGATTTTTTGACCTGTTGGACGAGCTGCTGGTTCTCCACCTCCAGTGTCCGGCTGCGGAGCGCGCGCTTGAGTTGCATTTCCACCTCGTCGAGATTCAGCGGTTTGGTGACGAAATGCCAGGCCCCCCGGCGCATCGCCTCCACCGCCGTGTCGACCGAGCCGTAAGCCGTCATCATGATGGCCACCGGCGGCTCTGGTAGCGCGAGCGCCGCGTCCAGCAGATCCATCCCGGAATCGCCGCCTAACCGGAGATCGGTGAGCAGCAGCTTGATGGGCTCGGTCTTTAGAATCGCCAACGCCTCGCTGGTTCCGGACGCGGTATAGACGTCGAATTCCTCTTCAAGAGCGCTGCGCAGTCCCTCGCGGGTGGCGCGTTCGTCTTCGACTATCAGCAAGGTAGGGAGCATTGGGGTAAAACTGAAATGTGGAAAACTGAAAAGCTGAAGTCAGAGATCGATGACCGGATCTGGCTCCGGCGCGCCTAGCAGGCGGACGCGCCGCTCGGCGTGGGGCAGGTGGATGAGCACGCGGGTTCCCTGGTTTTCCTGGCTCTCGATGGCGATCTGCCCGCCGTGCTCGCGGATGATGCGGCGCACGATGAGCAGGCCCAGCCCGGAACCGGAGGATTTCGTAGTGCGGTAAGGCTCGAAAATCGCGCCCATGTGCTCGGGGGAAATGCCCGTGCCGTTGTCCTCGATGGAAATGTTGGTCTCGAAATCATTGACCCGGGTGCGGATGGTGATCCTGCCCTGCGAGCTGGGAAGCGCCTGGTAGGCGTTGCGGATGAGGTTGTAGAAAACCTGTTGGAACTGCCCGGGATCGACCATCGAAGGAGGCATCGACTCCGCGAGATCGAGCTCCACGGCGATTTTCCGCGAGAACAGTTCCGGCTCCAGCAGTTTCAGGGATTCGTGCAGAAGTGCGTGCAGATCCTGCCGCTCGCGATGTGGCGTTGTCGGGCGCACGGCGTGCAGGAACTGTTTGAGAATCGTGTCCAACCGCTGGATTTCCTCGCGGGCGGTGGTCAAGTTCTCTTCCAGCGGTCCGCGGTCGCCGGGTGGCAGTTTGCGCAGCTTGCGGCCGAGAAGTTGCAGGTGGATGTCGAGCGAGTTGAGCGGGTTGCCGATTTCATGGGCCACTCCGGCGGCGAGCAGCGTGAGCGAGTTGAGCCGCTCGGATTCCAGAGTTTCCTCGGCCTCCGCGCGGGTGGAAGTGAGGTCGCGGACGAGCATCACGTAGCCGAGAGGTTCCTCGTCGCCCTCCGCGCCGTCGATGGGGGCGAGGTAGAAATTCAGATAGCGGTTCTCCGGATAGAAAACCTCCAGATCCCGGCTGATCGTGCGGCCGGGTTTTCCCAGCAATTCCCAGTCCAACCCGCGGATCTGTGAGGAAATCACCTCGCCGATCGCCCGCTCCGGATCCAGCCCGAAGAACTGGCACGCCGCGCGGTTGAGAAATCCGATCACCCCCTGCGGATCCAGGATGATGACGCCCTCGTGCAGCGCCTCGAACACCTTCTCCATGAACCCCTTCTCCCGGATCAAGCGGGTGACGATCTGCTGGACGTCCCCGGGCACCACGCGATCGAGCCGGGCGACGAGTTTTTCCAGAAAGCCGGATTTCACCTTGTGTTTGATATTTTTGGGTTTTCGATGTTCCGAAAGAGCCATGTCCGAAGTTCTCGTGATCCTTTGCACCTTCCCCAATCTGGAGCAGGCGCGACAGATTGGCACGGTGTTGGTGGAAAGGCAACTCGCGGCGTGCGTCAATCTGCTGCCCGGCGTGGAATCGATCTACCGGTGGCAGGGGAAGGTCGAGACGGCGGGTGAGGTGCTGGCGATTTTCAAGACAGGGGCCGCTGCATTTTCGGCGTTTGAAAAGGCCCTGACGGAGCTCCATCCCTACGAGGTGCCGGAAATCATTGCGCTTTCTCCGGAGAAAATCGCCGAGTATTACCGGGCGTGGGTCTGCGCCGAGCTGGAAAGATAAGGGGGGGACGTCTCGTCCCCACGCATTGACGAGACGTCCAGGCCCCTGACTCAATAGCGCGCCATTTCCGGATCAATCCGTTCCGCCCATTCCTCGATCCCGCCCTTCATCGAAAACGCGTTTTCCACGCCGATGGACCGGAGGAAATGCGTCGCCCGCAGCGACCTCACGCCGTGGTGGCAATAAACCACCACCCCGCGTTCGTTTCGGGCCAGCAACTTTTCCCGAACTCCCGGAAACAAGCCCAGCGGATACCACTCATTGCCCGCGATCTGGCAAATCGCCAGTTCGTCTTCTTCCCGGCAATCGATGAGTTTCGGCCGCTTGTCGCGCGGCAGGTGGATCCATTCCGCCACCGCTTGCGGGGTGATTTCCATCGTCGCCGAGGCGTCCGGTAGCTGCGCGTTCATGGGCGAATTGGAGCGCGGGATTCGTCCCGCCTGGATGGATGATTCGGTGCCGCGCGGAATCAATTCCGCGCTCCAGTTAGGGTGCTCACTCGACGATGACGGGGGTGCCGTTCTCGACATTCTCGAAGAAATGCGTGGACATGTGGTGCGGCATCCGGATGCAGCCGTGCGAAGCCGCGTAACCGGGAAGAAAACCGGTGTGCATGCCGATTCCACCATTGAAGCGCATGAAGTTCGGCATCGGCGCGTTGTAGAAAATCTCGTTGGGCTTGGGCTTGTCCACCCGGATGTCCACGTTGTCGTTGGTGGTCATGCCGGTGGCGCGGTCCTTGAAAACACCGTAGAGCGATGATTTGTGATCCTTGCTCTTCTGCGTGATTTTGTATTTCCCGGCAGGAGTTCCGTGATCCTCGGTCCCGCTGGAGATCCGGGAAATTCCGACCAGCGTGCCGCCCTTGTAGAAAAACGCCTTTTGCTGGCCGCGGTTGATCTTGATCAACGGGCTGCCTTGGGCGCTGTCGCCGTCCCAGTAAGAAACATCATCCGGAATCGCCGGTGCGGGATGGCTCGCTCCGCTGGACGTCTGCTGGTGGACCGGACCGCCCACGCCGGCCAGATAATCCGAGCGCCCGGGGCCCGATGGACCGCATGAGCTCAAACTCACCGCCGCCAAAACGGAAATTGGCAAATAGTTAACGAAGGTTGATTTGAAACTTGTCATGTGCGCGGAGACTGCACTCGGAAAGCGCTCAGGTCAAGCCAACCTCCCGGTCCCGGGATCACGTCTTGAAATCCCGCGTCTGGAAGGAAAGCCAGCCGATGGTGAACAGGGTGACGTTGAGTCCGAGCAGGAACGCGTAGGATTCGATGATTTTCGGCCACGAGATCGTCTGCTCCAGCAGGAACACCCAGGCGCTCATCCGCCAGGTGATGAAGTAGCTTTCGTAGGGTTTGAAAAACGGAAACCCTTGCAGGATCATGTCCACGAAAAGGATGGTCAGCGTGATGATCGTGGCGGCGGCCGGCTTGATTTTGAAACAGGAAAACATGAACGCGATGGATGACAGCGTGATCATGCTCACGCCGATGCCGGCGGCGGACATGGCGAGCCGTCCCGCTCCTTCCCACCATTCGGGGTAGGCGGCGAAAACTTTCATTTTCGGCTCCATGACGAACAACCCGCCCTCCCAGCCGACGGCGGCGACGGCCATGGCATAGCCCGACGCACCGACGAAGAAGACGAAGGAAAACGTGTAAAGCGAAACGGCCGTGTATTTGACTAACAAAAGTCGCAACCGGCTGATCGGCCGGGCGAAGACCATCCGCAGGTTTCCGTCCTCGTTTTCCTTGGCGACGATGTCTCCGGCGACCAGCGCGAAGTAAATCGAACCTAGCAGGAACATGCTCAGCAGCATGATGGTGAAGGTGATGGTCAGCGAGCTGTAATAGGTGCCGAATTCCAGCCCGTTGCGCTCCAGCATGCCCTTCATGTAGCGCTGGCTGCGCTCAAGTTTGTAGACGAAGAGAATCACGGCTTCCATGACGAGGAAGGCACCGTAGCCCATCCAGGTCCGCGGGCGGGCGAAGAGTTTGCGGAGCTCGCCGCGGAGTTGTTCGAGAAAAAGCATGGGGTTGGAGCCGCCGGTCGATCGGCGTGCTCCACTCATACACTGGAAACGCGGGAGTCAACCCGTTGCTGAAGGCCGATTTCCAATTTCAACGGGTACGGGATGGATCTACGAGTAGTACATCCGACCGTAGCTGGCATTTGTCCGGACCCGCAGCAATCCCACTGCTAGCAGTAGGGGAGCTAATGCGAGTGAGAGCTGGGAGACCGGGATGCTTCTCAGCAGGAAAGATTCTGATGGGGCGCTGTCATTTGCGGGTAGCGATGGGGTCGGGACGGTGGCATTGTTCCGCTTCGACATCGCTGTCCATCGCTGGTCGCGGACCCAGAATGACTCGGTATCGGATTGAGGGTCTTGGTGGATGTTCCGGAAGCTTTCATGCTCCGGATTGGCAGGGGATGAATGTCGTTCTGCCGGAGCATCGGCCGGATTCCAATCGAAAATGGATTTGCCGGGTCCGGCAATTGCCGTGGAAATCGTTACTAGAAGGCCGATTGCCAGGGCTCTCGCAATACGGCTGGCGGATCGTGATCGCGGCGAATGGATGAATGGAGGCATGGATCACTCCCTAACGCTCGACCCGTGCCAAATCCCGTTGATTTCACGGGGATCCCGGCGGCTCTAGGAACGTTAGGCCTCCTGAGGAATTTCCGCGGGGGGCTCTGTTGGAAGCGCACTCTGCAAATCCTGCGAAGCATCATGCAGCGCATGCAAGGTGAAGGAGTCAATTAGGACTCGGCGCGCCGTTGAGGATTTCCATGTAGAGGTCTTCCAGCGAGCGTTTCACCGGAGCGAAGGCGCGGATCCGGACGCCGGCGCCGACGAGGGTTTCGACGAGGGCGGCGGGATCGGCACCGTGTCTGAGGCTGATGCGGGTGTTGGAAAGTACTTCGCCGCCGGTGCTGTGGATGATGCCGCAGGCGAGGCCCCAGGGTTCGAGGTCGACCTCGAAGACCGGGGTGTCGTCCTGCAGGCCTTTGACGGTGCCTTCGAAGACGCGCTTGCCTTCGCGGAGGATCGCCACCCGGTCGCACATGAGCTCGACCTCGGCTAACAAATGAGAGTTGAAGAGCACGGTCATGCCGCGCTCGTCGCGGAGGTTGAGGATGAAGTCGCGGAACCACTTGATGCCTTCCGGGTCGAGGCCGTCGGTCGGCTCGTCTAGCAGGAGGACCTCGGGCTCGGGCAGCAGCGCCTGGGCGAGCGCGAGGCGCTGGCGCATGCCGTGGCTGTAGGTGCGGACTTTCGAGTGGACGCGCTTGGTGAGGCCGACGCGTTCGATGACTTTTTGTGCTGCGGCCGGATCGAAGCCGCCGGAGTAGCTCATGAGGATTTTCAAGTTATCCCAGCCGCTGAGGTAGTCGTAGAACGCGGGGGCTTCGAAGATGGCTCCGACTTTGCGCAAGGCTTTCGAGCGGTGGTGGAGGACGGAGACGCCGTCGATGGTGACGTCGCCCTGATCGGGCATGACCATGCCGAGGATGATGCCGAGAGAGGTGCTTTTCCCCGCGCCGTTGTGGCCTAGCAGGCCGTAGATCTCGCCGCGTTGGACGTGGAAGGAAACATCGTCGAGCGCGGGTTTTCCGCTGAATTTCTTGAAGAGTCCGGTGGCGGCGAGCATGAGTTTTTTATGGTTAGTTGCTGACCGCGAAGCGGGGTTTGTTCGAGCTGCTGAGGTCGGCGAAGAGGAAATTGGTGCCGCCGGGATGCCAGGACTCCTTGTCGATGATGAGCGGGATCGTGTCCTCGCGGACGCCGAAGAAGTAGAGATCGGAAATGGGGCGTTTGTTCTGGGTGGTGTTCCAGGAGTAGCTGGAGCCGGTTTTCTCAAATTCGATCTTGTCGGCGGGACAGTGGAAGGCGTCGGGGGATTCGAGGTAGGGGAGCAGGACGGTGTCGAGCACTGCGACGTCTTCGGTTTTCGACGTGCGCCCGATCTTGAGGTCCGGCATGGTCTGGTTGTGTTCCTGGAGGTAACCTTGCAGGGCGACGCCGAGCGAGCGGAGGTTTCCGAGGCAGGCGGCTTCGTGGGATTTCGCGATGAACGAACGGGCCACCGGGTAGCCGATGCCGGCGAGGGCGGCGATGATCGCGATGACGACCAGCAGCTCGACCATGGTGAATCCGCGGAATTTCCTCATGGACGTGGGCCGAATTCGTTGCCGCGGAGGCCTTGCATGGTTTCATTCATGGATTCCATGAGCGGGGCGAGGTCGAGCTTGGTGTCGGCGCTGGATTTTTCGAAATACGCCTTCATGCCTTGCTGGCTGATCTGGTCGAGCAGGTCGGCACCGAGTTGGTCGGCGCGTTCCATTTCCGCCTTGGTGCGACCTTCGTTGATTTCCTTGAGGCCCTGCTCGACGAATTTTTTGCGCTGCTCGGGCTTCATCGCATCAAGGGCCTCCATGAAGCGGCCCATGGACTCGACGATGGTGAGGTCGATGAAGAGGCTCTTCTCATCCGGCGAGAGTTTGCGGAAGAAATTCTCGCCGGCGCGGTTTTCGCGGTTTTTTTCGCGTTCCTGGAAATCGAGGCGGTTGACGAGGGTGGCGATGTTGCGGAGTTCCTCGTCGCGGCGTTTGGCCTCTGCGGCGCTCGGCGCGGATTTTTCGCCGGACCAGTCGGCGAAATTCGCTTCGGCGACCGCGCGGTTCACGCGCTCGGCGGTGATTTTCTTGGATCCGGCGTAGGCGCGGATCCCCCAGACGCAAGCCCAGACGACCGCGAGAATGAGCGCTGCTTTGATAATCACCTGCTTGTGTCGCATTTCTGCCAGAGGCTAGGCGAAGACGGTTTTCGCGCAAGCGGACAAAATCGGTCGGTGGATCCGGCTGATGGAAATCGACCTTGGCGATTCCGGGGGGAGGTGTTTCAATTTCGCAGATGAAAGCCAATCCGCGATTGTTCCTGTTGCTGGTACTTTTGACTTCACCAATGTCGATGCGGGACGTGGTGTCCGATCTGACGGGACGAGCGGAAAAAGGCGATGCGGTGGCGCAGCTGGAGCTGGCGGCGATCTACGCGAAGGGGGAGGGCGTGGCGAAGGATGAGGCAGCTGCGGCGGGGTGGATCCTCAAAGCGGCAGAACAGGGTGACGTGCAGGCGCAAGTCATGCTGGGTCATCGATATTTCAAAGGTGAGGGCGTCCCCAAAAACGTGGACGAGGCGTTGAAGTGGTTTACCAAGGCGGCGGAGCAGGGGAACGGTGAGGCGCAAATGGCCTTGGGCGGGATTTACCTCGCCGGAAAGGGTGTCAAAAGAAACAGCACGGAAGCCGCCAAGTGGTTCCTGATGAGCGCGGAGCAGGGAAATCCCGCCGCGCAGTGCCAGATGGGCCGGATGCACATGATGGGTGCCGGTGTCTCGCTGGACGACGTGGAGGCTTACAAGTGGTCTGATCTTGCGGTGGAGCAGGGAGATGCGGGAGCGAAGAAGATCATCACGGTGCTGAAGTTGAGGATGACGCGGGAGCAGGTCGAGTTCGGCCAGCAGCTTGTCCGGGATCATCTGGACATGAAGAAGGCGGAAAAGACGATGGAACTTCCGACGGATATCCCGCAGGTCCTGCCGACTCAGTTGCCAGTCGAGCCGGAGTGACGGTTATCCGCCACTCCGGTCCGAATGAGTCGATCAGGGAGCGACGTAGAGATTGCTGAATTCCGCAGTGGTTTGCGAAGCGTCGCTGCCGCTGGAGACGGCCAAACCGATGTGGCAGGTGCCGGCCATGGCGATTTTGGTGGCTCCAAGGTAGGTCCAGTTAACCCCGTCAGAGCTCTTGTATGCGTAGAACATTCTCAATTTGGTGTTCCGAACGATTCTCACCCAGGTATCTGGGCCAGCGTCCCGGGCAAAGCCCCTGACTGAAGCTTTGGCACCGGCTTTAGCACGGACGACGAGGCGGTAAGAGGAGTCGTTGGTGAGTCCGAGGAATACCTCCCGGGCTTTGGGCCCCATGGATTCGCGGATCATGATTCCGGCGTAGCATGCAGGTCCGGAGTTTTGCTGCAGGCTGACCTTGGCGATGATGGAACCGTCTCCGCTGAGAGTTTGATAAGTATAACGGGATTTGTCACTAACTCCGCCGAGGGCTCCAGATCCCCTCTGAGTATAGTCACCCGCAAGATAGGAGACAGACCCGGGGGTCTGACCGCCGCCGAGATCGCTGGTCCTCCACGGGAGGGGGAGGCCGGCGACGTAGATGCGGAGTTCGGTATCCACGGTGGCCAACGCGCTGTCGGCGGCGCGGATGTGGAAGCTGCTTGTGCCGGCGCTGCCTGGCGGCGGGGTGCCGGAAAGTTGGCCGTCTCTGCCGATGTTCAGCCAAGCCGGTCCAGCGATCTTCCAGTAGGTGATGGAGTCACCGGGATCCGAATCCACGGCTTTGCCTTGCAGGGATTGGCCGGAGTAAGGGGCGTTTTCACTGGCCTCGGCGGAGAAAATCGGATTGCCGATGAATACGGGGGCGCTGTTGACGGTGGCGGCGGAGGCTACGTTGATGGTAAGTGTGGCATCGTCGCTCGCGCCGCCATTGTCGGTCACCCGGACGATGAAGGAGTTGGTCCCGGCGTTCGACGCCTGTGGGATGCCACCGAAGGCACCGGAGGTGGATACGGCGAGCCATGCGGGGCCGGAGACTTTCGTGAAAGTCAGGACATCACCTGCATTGGCATCTGTGGCGGCAAGTTGGCCGCCGATGGCTAGGCCTGCGCTGCCATTCAAGGCAATCGGATCCGCAGTGAAGACCGGGGCGAAGTTTTTCACCGTATCTGTCACCGGGGTGATGTTGATGGAAACCGTGGCGAGCGGTGATGTCAGACTGCCGTCGCTGGTCCTGAATGTGAATTGGTCAGAGCCGGTGGCTCCTGCGTTTGGCTGGTAGGTCAGGTTCGGAGGGGTGCCGCTGAGCAGGCCTTTCGTCGGGCTGCCAATGATGGTGAAGGCGAGGGCGGTGCCATCCACGTCGCTGCCGGTCAGGATGACGGACTTGGGCGAACCTGCGGGGGTTTCGACCGCGAGTGAGTTGGCCACGGGAGCATCATTCACCGGGGTGATGGTCAGCGAGACGGTGGCTGGCAGGGAACTCAAGGCTCCGTCATTCACCTGAAACGTGAAACTGTCCGTGCCGCTGTAGTTTGTGGCTGGGGAATAAGTGACATTGGGCGGTGTGCCGCTGAGAGTTCCTTTTACCGGGCTGGTGACGATGGTGAAGCTCAAGGTCGCGCCTTCGGAATCCGTACCGCCGATTGCGATGGCGAGCGGTGTGTCTTCGGCAGTTGTGTGTGTGCCGGCAAGTGCCACGGGAGCATCATTGGAGGCACTGACCACGATGGAGATCGTGGCAGCTTGGGAATTGGCAGTTCCGTCGTAGACCAGGAACGTGAATTGATCGGAACCACTGAAATTTTTCGCCGGACTGTAATTGAGATTCGGCGGCACCCCGGTGAGTGATCCGTTCGATGGGCCAGTGACCACGCTGAAGGTCAGAGAGTTAAGATCCTTGTCGCTACCTCCCAAGATAATGGAAAGCGGAGTGTCTTCAACGGTGCTCACTGATTTCGAAGTCGCCACCGGAGCATCGTTCACTGGAGTGACAGTGATCGAAACCGTGGCATTCCCGGAATTCGCCACGCCGTCGCTGACGCGGTAGGTGAAGCTGTCGCTGCCATTGGAGTCTGGCGATGGCGTGTAAGTCAGGTTCGGGGCGGTGCCGGCGAGTGTTCCTTTGGTCGGACCATTGACGATGGCGAAGGTCAGTGGGCTGGTTTCACTGTCAATTCCAGAGAGGACAATGGCGACAGGGGTATCCTCGATCGTCGAAATGGACTGGTTTTGGGCGACCGGGGGGTCATTGACGGAAGTGACCGAAATTAGGATGGTCGCGGTGGCCGAATTAACGATGCCGTCGTTGACGCGAAAGGTGAATTGGTCGGAGCCATTGAAATTCGACGTTGGCCTGTAGGTGAGATTTGGAGCAGTGCCGGTAAGGGTGCCATTCGATGGACCTGCCACGATGCTGAAGGTCAGAGTGTTGAGGTCCTTGTCAGTGCCGGTCAAGACGATCGCAACGGTGGTATCTTCCAGCGTGGTCACGGATCTTTGAGTGGCCACCGGGGTGTCGTTCACGGGGAGCACCGTGATCGAAACCGTGGCGGTGGAGGAAGTCAGGCTGCCGTCGTTAACGCGGAAGGTGAAGCTGTCATTGCCATTGAAGTCGGTAGAAGGCGTGTAAGTCAGGTTCGGGGCGTTGCCGCTGAGGGAGCCTTTTGTCGGAGTGGCCACGACCGAGTAGGTCAGTGGGCTGTTTTCCGGATCGGTGCCTTTCAAGGTGATCGTCAATCCGGTGTCTTCGTTCGTCGAGATGGAGGCTGCCATTGCGACCGGTGCTTGGTTGGTCGGGGTTGAAACGGGGATCATGTAGGAGATCGGGCTGGAAAGAGGACTTTGGAGGCTATCCTGATTCACGGCCGCGACTGCGAAATAATAGGTGGTTCCCTCGGTAAGTCCGGAGATCGAAGTCGTGGGACTTGTTCCGACATTGACCACGTTAGGATAAACTCCCGAAGTTGTGCCATAACTTACCCGGTATCCGGTAATGTTGGTCTCGGGATTCGCATTCCACGCCAAACTAACCCCGGCGGCTGCCGCTGTCTGGGAGGTCGCGGCAAGGCCGGTTGTGATCACTGCGAGGCACGTCAGGAGCGCCTGGACGTTTCCGCCGCGAACCTCGAGGGACTCGCTGACGATTCGTGCGATGGTGGAAAGCTTTTGTGACAAAGCTCCGCCCGAGCTGGCCGTGGCGGCCAAACGGTTTGTTTTCATGGCTGGTTGTAAGGGTGATGGAACAGAAGCAATTCTCCCGTCATCAGCCTCCGGGGCGGGACTCCCCGGAGAGACGGACGGCCCGGTTCGGACTGAAACATGAATGCAACGAGTAGTTCTCGCTGCGGACCATGTGACTTCGGGATGAAAACCGATCCGGGCTGCCTGGGACGCGAAAGGGATTCACGCCACAGGACGAATTTCGTTTTGAATCAAATGGGACAGGAGTGTCGTTTGAGTCAGGTTAGGTGTTTGATAGCAATTATTCAGGGCTCGTAGACCATGTGGGTCCCTGACCTTTCGAGTAATTTAAAAAATACAGAGAAATTAACAAGATTTTTCTTCGTTATTTTTGAACAATTTTTGAATTGGGTTGTCGACGTGAACTGGTCGGTAGGGGAACGTTGGTGAAGCCTGAATGAATCAATATTGGGTGCCGATGCTGGCCTACTATTTAACAGTTTTTCATAAGTTGCTGATAATGAGCTATGATTTCCTTCCTTTTCGGAGAGGTGGAAATTTCGGATTGGTTTGTTTTCAGCGGGAGATTCAGCGACAAACAGCCTGACGATGTTGGATTCGGCGGAGGGAAACTGCCCAAAAGGAGCGAATTTCCGATGAGGGCGTCCACTGAAGGTGGTAATGGGATTGACACCTTCGCGACCATGCCCTAGGCACTTTCAAGTCTGTTCAACCTAACTTCGATGCGTCGCCCCCCCCGAGCCACCCACAAAAGCGCACCGACAGCCATCGCGATCGCCACGCTCACAGCGGGCATTCAAATGTGGTGTGTCGCGAACGCACAAAGCACCCTATCCGCTTCAGTGCCCAGTCTGGGGCCCAGATTTGGAAACAATTTCGCCTCTCGATTAGCGGATTCCATTCCCGTTGCTGGATTTACGGTCAATCCGTTTACGGAGAACGATTTGGTCCAGGGACCAGACCAGGACCAAGGGCAGGGTTTGAAAGGGGCGTTTTTTTACGGTGCCGGGTTGTCGACTACCTATGATTCGAACTTTTTTCTTACCGAAAACGATACCGAAAGTGAACTGACTACCGGTTTGTCCGGCGCGGTCACCTATTTCAGTGATCCGGAAGGAGGTGCTCCGGTTTCGGTGGTGGCAAACTACAACCCAGCCATTCAGACTTACTTGGAAAATTCCGAAAATAACGGAATCGACAATTCTGGAAACGTCAGGTTGACCATGACGGGTGGGAGGACGGTCGCTTCAACGTATGTCAATTTGACGCAAACGTCCGGAACGGATCCGGTCATCGGCGAATTCGTCAGTGAGACCCTCCTGTCGGCGGGTGTCGAGGGCTCCTACAAGGTCGCTCCGAGAACTTCCGTTTCGGGTAGCTTTGCTGCGGCGACCACTGATTTTGGATCAAGTTCCCTTGAAGGTTCGAACGTGTATACGACTTATGTCAGCGGATCATGGGCGGCGACGGAGTATTTTAGCTTTGGTCCGGAAATTCAATACAGCAAGTCGACGTCCGACAACTCGGGGACTCGTGATGCGTGGCAATTTCTGATGCAGGCTCAATACCAAGTTGGCTCCCGAATTCAAGTATCGGGCTCGCTCGGCTTGGACTACGCGACGGATTCGCGGGATGACGGCAGTGCCAGTGCAGGCCTTACCGGTAATTTTAATGCGAACTACCTGATCAATGATCGGCTTTCCTGGTCGGGTTCGATTCTGTATGTGACTGTTCCTTCGCCCGATGAGGTCGACTACGTGATCAATAACCTCGCGGTTTCAACGTCACTCACCCGCAAGCTCCTACGGGCGACAGTTGATGTGGGGTTGGCGCTAAACGTTGCAAGTTATGAAGCGGTTGGGCCTGCTGCCGCGCCATTGGACGATGACAACAACTTGAATCTCTTCGTCGCCTACAGCAGAAATATTTTCCTCGACCGGGTGAATTTTGTGAGCACTGCTTTTTACTCGGTCAACGAAGGTCAGTCGTCTTGGAACCAACTCCAGCTCTCATTGGCGCTCAACGCTCAGTTCTGACGGCAAGCTAGAATCCTCGGGCTCTGGCAGTTTCATGGAATTTGAGTCCATTTCCAATTCGGAATGCCCATTGGATCGCCCGAAACTCAAAAATCAGACTTTGCTGGCAGGATTGCTGCTGAGCCAGTGGCATCCTCTCAGCCGCTCACAGGTTTGAATTGAACGGTTTTCAATTTCAAGGTTTCTTATGGTCTTATTTGCAGCAACTTAAGACGCTTTGTATCAATTGGCACGAAAGCCTTTCGCTGAATCTTTGGTAGTTTGGCACCGGTCGTTCCACTACGTTATCACGTAATTTCGGAATCTGTATTTTCAGGCATTCTTCACAGCGAGTTTGAAATTCAAGCGAGGTTCCCAATCCGGAAGCTGCGCCAATTCGAATTCCCAAGTTGCTCCCCTCCCGCGATGAATTTTTTTTTGAGATGCCCGTCAAGGCCAAGAAACCCGCCTACAAGCGGTTGCGCGACTGTGCATCGGAACGGGCCGTCAGAGAGGCGGTCGGCCGCCAAGTGGATCGCCGGATCATTCGCTCGGGTTGATTTCGAATGCGCCTGCGTGGAACGAAAAACCATCCCGGCAAAATATTTAAAAAGAAAAATCCCGACCAATTTTTCCAGTTCCGATACTCACTGACACTTTGATTAACTTTTCCGTATTTTATTGCCAACTCTCTCCCACTCGCTAAGAACTCCCCGACATTCGCAGCTCTATTGAAAAAATCAGGTGAACGGCGCTCGAAGCCTACCCATCCATGGCTCTGCAATGAAAATTGAAGAGCCAGAGACAGATTATCGATGGAACGAAACGAATATTTACCCCTTGACTGAATGCCCCCGAATTGGTTTTAGTGCTGCAAAGCACTATATGACCAACGGCGGTAGCGTCTAGGCCAGTTCTTTATTTGAAATAATCCTGCGATCTCCCTATAAAATGATGTCTCCATAGTTACATTAACATTCTACGTTTGTTCCCCCACCCCCCCACCCCCCCACCCCCCCCAATGTCCACTGCTTTCAAAACAAAGGCTGACAGAAGACCATCACCTTCTTCAGCTCAGCTTAAGTCCGCCGTCGAGGCTACCGACCCTCTCAATCGCGATGAGCGTCGCGATCGGGACCACAGGAATTCAGTTCCTGCGCTTTCAACCAGACTTTCCGCCCCCCCTCGGAATGTCGGCGAGTCCGAAGAAAATCGGGTAGCACTGTCGCCACCCACACAGGGCTGGAAGCGTTTCTTAGACGTTTCCTGCATCGTCATCAGTCTCCCGATTGTCATTACCATGATGGTATTGATCGTATTCTGGATCCGATTGGTTTCCAATGGTCCCGCCTTGTTCCGGCAGCAGCGAATCGGGAAGAATGGAAAGCGGTTCGTGCTCTACAAATTCCGGACAATGAAAATGAACTCCGGGACCGGTCGCCACGAGAAGCATATCAAGCACTTAGTCGAGTCGAACAGTCCGATGGTCAAGCTCGACCTTCTCTGCGATTCGCGACTGATTCTCGGTGGCTGTTTGTTGCGGGCCGCTGGTCTTGATGAGTTGCCGCAATTGTTTAACGTCTTGTGTGGCGAAATGAGCCTTGTAGGCCCCCGCCCATGTCTCCCGGCGGAGTATGCGTTCTTTTCCCATCAGCAGCGTGAGAGATTCGGAGTTCTCCCCGGGCTCACCGGCAGTTGGCAGGTCAGCGGGAAAAATCAGACGACTTTCAACGAGATGAACCTTCTGGATATCGATTATGTCCGGAACTCCTCACCCCTTCTCGACCTTCAGATCATGATGCGGACTCCTTGGACTCTATTGCATCAAATGTCCCAAGCGCTGCAGCAACGGCTCGTCGCCAAGCAGAAGGCCGGAACTAGGAAGCCCGTACGTGAATCAGTCCCAGACTGCTCGTTTCAAAGAGTCGGATAATTAGGAATCCGAATCCTCTTTTCAATTCTTTTTGGAGTTGCCGGAAGTGGGTCGGCTCTTCGGATGACTTGACCTTTTTTGACATGGCCTGTGGCGGCCCGCCTTTGATTGCGATCCGGTGCGAGCATGCTCCAGATGAGACATGGAGGAATACTCATTGGAGGCGACACTATTGGTAACCACTCTATGGTCGAAGCATATTCTGAAAGTTTGAGAATTTCTTCCGATGTGAAACTTGGAAGGAATGTGAAACTGCATGGTTTCGTAAACCTCTACGGCTGCGAGGTCGGAGATGATTCTAGAATCGGTTGCTTTGTCGAAATTCAACGGGGTGCGAAAATTGGCGCACGATGCAAAATTTCAAGCCACTCATTTGTTTGTGAAGGGGTGACTCTTGAAGATGAGGTCTTTATCGGTCATGGAGTAATGTTTACCAACGACCGCAGACCAAAAGCGACCAACTCTAGTGGGGTGCTTCTAGGGGACGGTGACTGGAAACCCCAGCCGACCCTGGTGAAAAAAGGGGCTTCGATCGGCTCTGGCTCGACCATTCTCAGTGGACTCACGATTGGCGAACATGCGATGGTTGGCGCGGGTAGCGTTGTCACCATCGATATTCCCGCGGGGATGACTGTCGCGGGAAACCCCGCGCGCGCGATCAAGAACTCGAACCAGATTGATTCGTGACGGTCCCGTTCATCGATATGCAAACCCGTCATTCGCTCCATAGGGACGGATTCTTGCAAACCATCGGCGAGGTCTTGGATTCCGGAGAACTTTCGGGAGGGAAATATGTGGAGCGTTTTGAAGCGGATTTCGCCGGATATTGTGGAACCAAGCACGCTGTCGGAGTTGGCAGTGGAACTGAAGCCCTGTGGTTGACTCTGGTCGCTATGGGAATCGGTCCGGGGGACGAAGTGGTGACGGTGCCAATGACCTTTGCCGCCACGGTCGAGGCAATTTGTCTGGTTGGTGCGCGTCCTGTGTTCGTAGATATCGACGAGCGATCCTATACCATGAAGTCCGAGTCGCTTGAGGAGGTTTTGACACCGAGGACCAAGGCCATCATTCCCGTCCATCTTTTCGGACACGTTGCCGAGATGGATTCAATTGTCGAAATTGCCCGACGGAATGGACTCAGGGTGATTGAAGATGCAGCACAGGCTCATGGGGCCGAATACCAGGGAAGGAAATCCGGCTCGCTGGGCGATGCTGGATGCTTTAGTTTCTATCCTTCGAAAAATTTGGGAGCGTTTGGTGAAGGAGGGGCGGTGACTACTGATGATGATGACCTCGCGCAAACGCTCCGTGTCCTCAGGAATCACGGACAGATCAGCAAGAATCATCATTCAGTGGTAGGTTGGAACAGCCGGCTTGACGGGATTCAGGCCGCTGTTCTCAGCATGAAGCTTCGTGATCTTGATCGTGAGAACGGAATGCGCCGGGATCACGCGTTGCACTATCACCTCGCACTTATGGATGTCCCGGATGTCGTTACTCCCGCGAGGCTGGACGCTGGCGAACACGCAAATCACATCTATGCGATCCAGGTTCGCGACAGACCCGCTTTGCTTGGACTTTTTGAGAGGATGCAAATCGGGTTTGGAATACACTACCCGATCCCGGTTCATCTTCAAGAGGCGTATCGGAGTCTCGGTCACAAGTTCGGGGATTTTCCGGTGGCTGAACGATGTGCGTCGCGCTTTGTGTCATTGCCCATGTTTCCAGAACTTACCGCACTGCAGACAGCCTATGTCACGGAAGCGGTACACGAAGCGGTCGGGGCATATGCCACCGCTTGAACTTTCATCCCTGGCGAGTCCTTCCTGAAGCAAATTCCAAGCTATCTCCATTCCACTTAAATTCATGCAAAAATCTCAATCCAAGGCACCCTCTCCGGGAGGGTTCAGCGTTCAGGATGTGCTCTATATCGTATTCAAGCACAAGTGGAAGATCATGGTTCTGTCCCTTTTGGGATTCGGAGCTGCGGCTGCGGTTTTCCTGAATCAGAAACCCCTATACTCATCAACAGCAAAACTCCTGGTTCGCTATGTGATGGAAACTGGAACCGTCGATCCTTACTCCGAGATGAAAAGTCCCGGTGGTGGAGCGAGGAGAGGCGCTGATCCCGTAATACTAACTGAAATTGAAATTCTCAGAAGTCTTGATTTGGCGCGCGATGTGGCGGAGGCGGTCAGGTTGGAAAGCCTTCAGCGTGGTTTCGTGGGCCCGAGTGCGGCGAATCCACAGGATGCGGCGATGGCGATCCTCGGCAAATTGATGGTTTTTCCCGGAGAAAGCCCGAATGTTCTCTATGTCATTTACGGTAACGAACATCGTGAGATTCCAAAAGTAACCTTGGAAAAACTGGTCGAGTTATATTTCAAAAAGCACTTGGAAATCCACCGTTCTGCGGCAGCCTTTGACACTGTTTCAGCGCAGACCGAGGAGGTTCGTCGCCGACTTGAACAAACCGAGAAGGAGCTTAACGCGCTTCGCACGGAGACAGGAATTGTCTCGCTGGCAGATGCCATCTCGGTGCTTTCCTCCCAGAAGGCGAAGACCCAGGAAGATCTGATGAAGTCCAAGGCGGACCTCGCGGAACAAGTGGCAACCATCGAGTCGTTGGCGAAGGCTGGAGCCGCAGCAGCCGGTACTTTGAGTGCTCCTGCCACGGACCGGGCCGAAGATGGTCCGTCGAAAGATCTGAAATCAGTCAAAGAAATCAATCCGGTTCCTGCACAGGTGATCACTGAATATCGAACCGTAATGGAACTTCTTTCTTTCCTCCAAAAACGCGATGTCGAGTTGCGCATCAAGTTCAAGACCGGAAACCGTTTGCTGTCGCAGAACCAACAGCAGGTGGAAAACTACGAGGCCCGCCGCCGAGGGCTCGTTGAAAAATACCCGGACCTTGCCAACGAAGCGGTGGCCCTGACAGGTGATCCAAAGGACCCAAGGAGGAACTTGGATGCGGAGAAAGCAAGGTTGGCTGCAATCACTGCGAAAATCGAGGTGCTTAAGATGCATCTCGAAGAGATTGGGAACCAGTTCAAGGAGCAATATGCGTTTGGTGCGAAGATTGAAGCGCTCGATCGCAAGAAACAGATGGAGGATGCGGAATACCGGTCCCTGGAAGAGCAGCTGAAAGGTGCCAAACTCAGGCAGACTCTTGATCCGTCCAGAATGCCTAATATAACACTCGTCCAGACCCCGACCGAACCCATCAAAACCTACGATGAGAAAATCAAAAAGATCGCCATGGGTCTCGCTGGAGGAGGAATTGCAATCGGAGTCGGGCTCGCATTCCTGATCGAACTCCTATTCGACCGCAGGGTCAAGAGGCCGACTGAAATCCAGACACGCTTGCAGTTGCCGTTGCTTCTTTCAATCCCATACATCCGCCGGAAGGACCGGGGTGGACTCATGCTGAGCCACGAATCGCCGGTCCCGCGCATTGGTCAGGGTGGTGACACGAAACTCTCCCTGCCAAGTGAAAAGGCTCCCTCCCCACCGGGTTTGGGAAAAGCCAGTCATTTCATTCATCCCTACGCCGAAACGATCCGAGACCGCATCATTTTCAACTTCGAAGTTAACAATCTAACTCACAAGCCGAAGCTTGTAGCGGTCACTGGATTGTCGGAAGGAGCTGGCGCGTCTACGGTCGCAGCGGGTCTGGCGAAGTCGTTTTCCGACATCAGCGGGGTCAAGGTCCTGCTCGTGGACCTGAGTTCCATGCATCCCGAGGAAAGTCCGATTTTTGGTGAGGTTCACAGGCACTCACTGAACGGAGCGCTTCAGTTGGCTAGCAATAATAAATTCAGGGAAAGCAAGGACAGGCTGTATTATGCCAGTGCCACGGCCCGCAGGGACGACAGTGGGTTGACGACGTTCTCGCCCATGCATCTTTACGAACTCATGCCCCAACTCCAGGCCAGTGACTTCGACTACATCATCTTCGACATGCCGCCGATCGATCAAACCAGCCGTACGCTCACCATGGCGGGTCTGATGGACAAGGTGCTTCTCGTTCTCGACGCCGACAACACCAGTCGCGATGCGTTGAAATGGGGATATTCGGAGTTAGGCAAAGGCAAGGCGGATGTATCATGCATCTTCAATAAAACGCGATCTCACGCGCCAAGCTGGGTCATTGGAGAATCTTGAGACGATCGGCAGTCGTTCCCAGTGCCGGAGAGGCAACTCTGAAGTTGATTATGCGAGATCAGGAGGTTCATCCGGGTTCCCATGCCATGGCAGGTGGGTCGCATGGAAATCTGGTAAGAGCCTATTTCCGCGTGAAGCCTTATGTCCCCCGGACGATTCGCTGGGCGTTGAAGCGTTTTCGAATTCCCGGAATAATCAAGCGGACCGCCGGGGTCTGGCCCATCGACGAGCACTGCAGGTGCGAAGCCGAATGGATGGAAGGGGTGGCCGGATGGCAGGCAATTCGCCTTGGTCTTCACCCATGATGTGGAGTCGATGGAAGGAATCGGCAAGGTTCAGTGACTTGGCGGAACTCGATATGATGTATGGATTCCGGGCATCGTTCAACTTTATCCCCGAAGGACCGTACGCCGATCCTGCCGCCCTCCGCGGGTGGCTTTGTGAACATGGATTCGAGGTGGGGGTTCACGATCTGAACCACGACGGGCATTTGTATGAATCCCGGATTGGATTCCGTCGAAAGGCGGAATGCATCAATGAATATCTCCAACGATGGGGAGCGGTTGGATTTCGCTCGGGATTCATGCTCCACCAGTTGGACTGGCTCCATGATCTCAATGTGCTCTACGACACGTCCACTTTCGACACGGATCCGTTTGAGCCGCAGCCTGAAGGATCCCACACGATCTTCCCTTTTCACGTAAAGCCTCCCTTTGGAGACAGGCGTCCGGGCTACGTGGAATTGTCCTACACTCTGCCGCAGGACTCGACGCTGTTACATTCTCATGAGGGAAAGAACCCCCGAGATTTGGAAACGCAAGCTCGACTGGATCGCCCGGCAAGGAGGGCTTGCCTTGGTAAATATTCATCCCGACTATATTGACTTTTCAGAGGATGGAAACTCATCATCCCAGTATCCGTCGGCCATCCTCCGGGAATTCATGGAGTATGTCCAGCAGACTTACGCGGGGAAGTTCTGGAATCCTCTAGCGCGCGATCTGGCACAGTGGTATTTGGATGAGGTTATCAAATCCGATGGTCCCGGTCCGGAGCAGGCTGAATTGAAATGATTTTACTCTAGTTTGAAATGATCAGGCTTCGTCATAAACTATTGATTCAAATATTCCGTATCGTGGACCAGATGATTCTGATCCTGACGGGTGTCGGAGTCATGTACTTCAGCCCGATGGTTGAAACCGTGGGCTGGAATCGCGTGTGGAGCGGAACCTTCACTTTGGTCGATGTGGAGAAGATGCTTCTTCTTGCGATCGGATGGATTTTGATTTTCGACTATTTCATCCGCTACAAATCCGACCGGCTGGTCGCCATGAACACGCAGATCAAGAATCTGATCAAGGCAACCAGCGCTGCATCTTTGTTCCTGCTTTTGATCGGCGCGGTTTTCTCGCCGAAGAATCTCGATATATACAATATCGTTGTATTCTTCATGATTGTGACGACAGTTGGAGTTCTCAGCAGACTCCTGCTTCGCGTTGACTTTGCTGAGTGCAAGACGTTCGGGTTATAATTACCGATTTTTACTTATTGTCGGAGTGAACGAACGTGCGTGCGAGGTCGCGCACAAACTCAGTACCAAACGGGAGCTCGGATATAAAATTGTCGGTTTTGTCGCCGAGTCCGCGACAACACTTCAGCAATGGAGGACTCGCAACGACAAGAACTGGAAGATCCTCGGAGTTCTGCGGGATTTGCGTTCGATTCTTACTGAGGAGCGTGTCGATGAAATCATGGTTTGTCTCCCGGCCGACGCACGGTTCAGCGACATCTCCATGATTGTCCAGCATGCCCGGGATCTGGGTATCGTAGTCCGGCTGATGCCAAATTTCGCGGATGGGACGCTGCTGAGAAATATGTATATCGAGGAATTTGACGACGAATACGTCGTCACATTGTTCCGCGAACAATTGCTGATGCAGTTGCTTGCTCAAGCGCTTGATCGATGCCGTAGTGTCTCTCGTCGTGTTGATCGTGTTGTTCCCCTTGATGGCTGGCGTGTGGCGATTCTGATCAAACTCACCAGTCCCGGACCGGTGTTGTTCTCCCAGAAGCGCGTCGGAATGAACCAACGGCAGTTCAAGCTCTACAAGTTCCGGTCGATGGTCGCGGATGCCGAGGAGCGCAAGCATGAAATCCAGCACCTCAATGAGCGGGATGGTCCCGCCTTCAAGATCCAGAATGATCCGCGCACGACGAAGGTCGGACAATTTATCCGCAAGACCAGCATCGACGAGCTTCCCCAATTGTTCAACGTGCTTGAGTGGGGAAATGAGTCTGGTCGGGCCTCGTCCACCACTACCTGAGGAAGTGAAGCGCTACGAGTGGCTGTTCCGAAAGCGTCTCTCGGTGAAACCCGGCGTAACCTGCATCTGGCAGATCAGCGGGCGGAACAACGTTACCTTCGACCGTTGGATGAAGATGGACCATGAATATATCGAAAACTGGTCACTTTGGCTGGATCTGAAGATCCTGCTCAAAACTATCCCCGCCGTGTTGTTCAGTCGCGGTGCCTCATGATGACTTCGGGTATGTCGGAAAAGCGTCCCAAAGTGATGGCGATTTCATCCGGTGGCGGGCACTGGGTGCAATTGTTGCGCCTGCGCCCCGCCTTCGAAGGGTGCGACGTGACATACGTCACCGTGAGGGAGGGATATCGTGCTGATGTGGAGGAGTGGGCCGATTTTCGGGTGATCCGTGACGGGAACCGATGGAACAAGCTCAACCTGCTCCGCTCGGCAATGGACGTGATATGGCTGCTGTTTTCGATTCGGCCTGACGTCGTGGTCACCACCGGTGCCGCTCCTGGATATTTCGGGGTCCGATTCGGCAAATGGCTTGGTGCCCGCGTAGTGTGGGTGGATAGTGTGGCCAATGCTGAGGAACTTTCATTGTCCGGTGAGAAAGCAGGGTCATTCGTCGATTTGTGGCTGACCCAGTGGCCACATCTTTCTCATTCCGAGCGGTCCCAAATGTTTTGGGAGTGTGTTATGATCTTCGTGACAGTAGGAACTGATCTTCCTTTTGACCGCATGGTCAGGATTATCGACGACTGGGCGGGTGAGAGTGGGCGCCGCGATGTGTTCGCCCAGATCGGAGAGGGTGGGTGGGAACCCAAGAATATCGAATTTGCGAGTTTCCTGCAGCCTCCCCAGTTTTTGGAACATTTTCAAAAGGCCAGCGTGATCATTTCCCACGCTGGGATGGGAACTATCTTGTCGGCATTGCATCATCGGAAGCCGATTCTTGTGATGCCGAAGCGGGCGAGCCTTGGCGAGCATCGCAACGAACATCAGACTGCCACCGCCCGCCGCATGATGGAATTCGGCGGGGTGAACGTCGCATTTGACGAGGTGGAGTTTCGCGGAAGGTTAGAACATCTTGACGAGATTGCGAGTGGCAGGCAGATCGGTTCCTTTGCCAGCGATTCGCTCGTCACCGGCATCCGTGATTTCATATTCGCCGGCTGGCGCTGAGCCGCGCGGCACCTCTCTCAATCTCCTCATGAAGTCCAGCAAGTGGTTCAGTGCCATCGCCTCGTTTTGCGATCCGCGCTGCTATTTCCATGTTTTCCGGCTCATCCACTATTACGGTTACAGCCACGTGCGTCCACGGCTGCGGCTGTGGGCGGGCGAAGGCTCCCGCATCGCGCCCAATGTCTCGCTCCGCAATGGCGAGCGGATCCGGATTGGCAATGGCAGCCATATCGGCGAGCGCTGTTTCCTCTGGGCGGGGGATGCGACCGGGCGGATCGACATCGGCGACAATGTGTCCCTCGCGCCTGGAGTTTTCATCACCGCGTCTGACTATCAGTTTGTGGCGGGGGTTCCCTTTGCGGAGCAGCCGAAACGGGAGCGGGACGTCCGGATCGGCGACGATGTGTGGCTGGGTGCTGGCGTGGTAGTCACTGCGGGAGTTTCTATCGGAGACAGCTGCATTGTCGGAGCAGGGGCGGTTGTCACGAAGGACATTCCTGCTGGATCGATTGCGGCCGGCGTGCCCGCCCGCGTGATTGGTAACCGTTCCGCGCCCCCAGCTTCTGGCGGGAATTTGAGGTGACCTGTCGTGTTTTGATCTAATATAACAATTTTCAACCGATGCTGATCATGCCCACTCCCAATGCCAATCCGCCGGCCTCTTCCCCGCGAAAGATGGGCGTCTTCGGCGCGATTGACTGGGTGCTGGTCGTGATCCTCGCGCTTGCCGCAGGCTTGGGGACTTGGACTCTCGCAAAACGTGTCCCGCCAGCGGTGACTTATGGCACTCATCTCGACGTCTATTTCTCGGCGGACTGCGGCCGCGTCCTGGCAAATATGCGTTCCCGGACTGATAGTGACCACCACCGGACAAATGTTCATCCGCTTTTTTCGATCATCATGCACCCGACTTATCGGGCGGTTGCCCTACTCGCCGGAGCGAATTCCGATACCGAGCCCGAATCGCCTAAATTCATCAGCGCTTCCTACATCCTGAGCGGGATCGGCGCTGCCATCGCCATGGCCCTGTTTTTCCTGGTTTTGCGGGTGATTGGCACCCCTTTGCCGGATTCAGTCGTCTATTGCGGGCTCGCAGCGTCCAGCGCTTTCGCTTTGTTCTGGTTGACCGTTCCGGAGACTTACGTTTGGGGGCTGATATCGATTCTATTCGCGCTCTTCATTTCGGCCCTAGGCTGTTTGCGACCCGTGCGGGCGATCTGGTATGGGATCGCGAGCCTCGGAACCTTCGCGATTACCACAACGAACTGGTCGGTGGGACTGCTTGCCACCTGGATGCGGTTTACCTGGCGGAAGGCTCTCATCCTTACCGTGGCGGTGGCTTTTGTCGCCAGTGGACTGTCGATTGCCCAGAAGCTTCTTATTTCCGAGCAGTTGGTTCTTTTTCAACATCGCCCGGGAGAAGAACTACGTGATGCAGTCGCATAGTGAAGGGCCTCCCGCGGCAGTGCGGGCGATGTTGTTTCACACGATGGTGGTTCCGGAACTCACGACCATGACGCATCCCCGCTATCCGGATTCGAAGATCCTCCGGATCCAAGCCAGCACCGCGGGCGGAAATCGATGGACCGGGAAGCTGGCGGCTGGATTGTGGGTGGTCGTCTTTGCGGCGGGGATCTTCGCGCTGGTCAAACATCCGGGGCTGGGACCCTTCCGTGTGGTGCTGGGACTTTCGCTTGCAGGGCAGTTCGCACTTCACACCGATCTACGGGGCCGAGACATTTCTCTACAGCGCCCACTTCGGGCCGATGATGATTCTCACAGTGGCTTTTCTCTCGCAGACACGATTCCGAGTCGCTGGTTTGACTGTTTCCGGAATCCTCGTGATTCTGTTATTCATGAACAACCTCGCCAAGCATTCCGAGGCGATGGAATTGATCCGTTCCCTGTAGCGCTTGCGAAGATCCGCCTAAGCACCCCACATTTCCCCATGAAAGCCGACGTTGCGATTGTCATTGTTTCCTATAACTCCGCCGAGTTCATCGGAGCTTGTCTGGAGAGTGTCATCTCCGCCCGGAAGCAGGTGCGGCAGCAGATCATCGTGGTGGATAACGATTCCCGCGACCAACACCGTGGAGTTGATCCGCGAGACGTTCCCGGAAGTGGAGTTGATAGTCCCTGGCAAGAACCTGGGCTTCGCCGCGGGTGTCAATTTGGGCGCGAGCCACGCGGACGCCGAGTTTGTCCTGCTGTTGAATCCTGATACGGTGATTCTTAGTCACGCGGTGGACAGCATCGTCGATTTCGCGCGGAAGAATCCCAGCCACGGACTTTACGGCGGCAGGACCTTGACTCCGGAAGGTGGTCTGGAACCTTCATCATGTTGGGGCGAACCTTCGCTCTGGAGCATGGCGATGTTTGGTTTCGGCCTGACGACCCTGGCTCCGAAGAACCACTGGCTCGACCCGGAATCTCTGGGAGACTGGCAGCGGGACAGCGTCAGGGAAGTCGGCGTGATCACCGGCTGTTTTCTGCTGACTCCCAAAACGGTTTGGGATGAGTTGCGCGGCATGGACGAGCGGTATTTCATGTATGGAGAGGATGTGGATTTCGCAATGCGTGCCCGAAGGCTCGGCTACCGACCCGTGATTTGCCCGGAAGCGGAACTTGTGCATGAGGTCGGGCTCTGCTCGGAAACCCCGGTCCACAAGACCATGCTGCTCTATCGCGGCAAGGCGAGCTTGGTCAGGACTCATTGGACTGGCCCCGCGAAATGGCTGGGGCTGTTTTTCCTAGCGGCGGGAACCGGCCTTCGCGCCCTGGTTTCCGCGGTTCTCAAGGGCAATCGACACAGCGATGCCGCGGGGCGATGGCAGACCTTGTGGCGGGAGAGATCCACCTGGTTGCGCGGCTATTCCGATCAACCCGCCACCCGGACCGTGGCGGGTTGATTCACAACAGTCGGTATTCTCCAAAACCGCGCCATCCGCCATGATCAGTGTCGTCATTCCAAGTTACAACCGCGCGATTGCATGCTCGCGCTGCTTGCGGACGTGTTCCGTCAGCGCGACGTCGACTTCGAAGTGATCGTCGTGGATGATGCTTCACCTGACGACAGCGTTGAGGTGATCCGCCGGGAGTTCCCTCGAGTTCGACTTTTCGTCAATCCAGACCAACGGCGGCCCCTGTGTCAGCCGAAACCGCGGAGTCCTTGAGGCCAAAGGCGAATGGATTGTCGGGTTCGACAGTGACGTGACCTTGCCGGATTCGCGGCTTCTAGCCAAAATCACCGCTCGCTTCGCGGCTTCTCCCGGCGTGGACGGCCTTTCGCTCCGAATTTCAAGCCGGATGGCGTCTCGGATGATGTTGAACGCTGGTGCCACCCGCGGCCGGTGGCGACCCATGGGAGCAAGGCATTTTTCAGCTCATATTTCAGCGGGACCGCTTATGCCTTCCGTCGGGACGCCGTGATCGCAGCGGGTCTTTATCCGGAGTTACTCTACATGCATCACGAGGAAGTGGAGTTGGCCTGGCGTGTCCTTGATGGAGGCGGTCAGAATCCTCCATGTTCCCGACCTGGCGGTGCTTCATCATGCGAATCCAGTGTCCCGTCGCAGTCAGGTTGAGGTTTTCCTCATGCCTCGGAACCAGATCCTGCTGGCAGCTTCGTGTCTGCCTCTTGGCCAAGCGTGCTCTATGTCCTGCCTCGGACCACCTTCCAAGGACTCAAAGCGATTGCCCGGGGGCATTTCCCGGATTTCCTGAGAGCCATGGCGTCCGCAATCGACTTGCTCCCGCAAGTCTGGAGACGGCGGAAACCTCTGCGATCTGAAACCCTCGCTCTTTTGCGAACGATAAAATCTTCCCGAGCTGACTTTCCTTTGCCCTCTATCGAATTTCCAAGTGCTTCATGAACAATGGTCAATCCATATAATTTACTTATTCTTAATATTAAGATGGCCTAATAACTTAGGTGTATTTTTTGTAAACCCGGCAAATTCGCTTGCCGATGATTCGGAAAATTCCTATATGACTAAGCGAAATTTGAAATTTACGTTAATTTGAACGTCAAGACACCATGAAATCCTTACATGTCCCGAATATCTATCCAAACCTGCTGACGCGAGCATTCCGATCAGTTTTGTTAGTTGCATCTGTCCTGCTGGCCTACCCGATTCAATCCGCTTCAGCCGCGACATCCGTCACTCGGTTCGCAGTCACATGGCAGTTTTCCGCCGATCGTCCTGTTGGGCAATATGCCAACGGGGACTGGTGGGTGGTCGGCCCGGTCACTATCACCAACATCACGCCGAAATCCGTTGTGTCCGGCAGTCGGACGATCAACGGATCGATCATCAATCCCGAAAGCGGAATGTTTCCGGCCCACGGTTTGGACAGTTCGATGGCTGGAAACGGAACGGGTTGGGTTCCAAGTTTGAATGTGGGCCGCCCGGGTGGCAAAGACATCAGCGCTGCGAATCCCTTGGTTGTGCAAAACGGTTCATCGTTGGTTTCGTGTGTCAGTCATCCGCTTCCGGAAAACCGTCCGACCATCACCGATGTGTCGATTCTCACCGTCGTGGCCAGCGCTCCTGCTGCGGGTTCGTTCCGTCCGCCCTATTGCGGGGACGACAAGACGCATTACTGGAACAAAAGCAATCTTCGATACGGCATTCTGCAGAAGCTGACGCTTAGTGGCGCTCCCACACCCGCCGGAATGGCGGAGTCGTTCGATCGGCCTTGGTTCGAATTGGCGACGGAAGGCGTAGGTCGTTATTTCCACCCTGCGAACCATCAACCTGAATATGGACGGGACATGGGGGCGATCATTGGCGACGCGTTGCTGACTCTACATCTCAACTACACGGACGCACAAAAAGAGCTTCTGTATGTGCGACTGGTGCAGTGGGGCATCGATCTTTATGGGTGCGCCGCTGCGGGTGGTCTGTGGGCGGAAAGTGGAGGCCTCAATTGCGGACGGAAAGGTGGTCTGGTGATGGCCGGACTGGCGCTTAACGATCCGAAGATTCTCAGTTATGCGAATGCCAAGAATCCGAATGGCTTCATCTTCGCCGAGGACCGCCAAACTTTGTATGTGACCCAGAACGATGTGGGACGTCAGATGTATAATGGAGACGGTAGACTTGCGCGAGACCTACTTGCAGTCGGATGTGGGCATCCCCGAGTGGGGCGAAAAGCATGCGAGCCAGCCCGACCGTGACGCCCGGAACTGGGCGGCCTATTACCGGGACATCAACTACGTCGCCAATCTTGGTCACGCACTGGCCATCCGCCTCACCGCCGGCGGCTATCAGGCTTGGAACTGGCCCCCGTTCTTCGACTACCATGACCGCGCATGGTCGATTTCCCAATCCGCCATGAGCCCTTTCCCGGCTGCGATGTGGCGTGCCTATCGGAATACCCAGCCACCGATCGTGGTGCCAGGTACGCCGCCCAGCGCCCCAACCGGCTTGAAGGTGCTTCAGGGAACCAATTGAACTTGGTTTTCCCTGAATTTGAGTCGAGCGGAAACAATCCGCTCCAGCAGGAAATAACAATCGACGCCCGGCCCGGTTTGACCCGGGCCGCCCAGCCCCATGGATGGATCCGTTCATTCCATGGCTGGAAAACCTGAATTGAAGATGCGGATTTTCATCATGGGAACTCCGGTTGCCTCGGGCAACCGCGGGGTAATGGCCTTGGGGGCATCGATCGTTGATCTGTGCCTG
The DNA here is from genome assembly GCA_963841745.1 of uncultured Verrucomicrobiae bacterium. Taxonomy (GTDB): domain Bacteria; phylum Verrucomicrobiota; class Verrucomicrobiia; order Verrucomicrobiales; family Akkermansiaceae; genus Luteolibacter. Next base: position 90,243 of record CAWJDV010000005.1, read on the forward strand.
GGCGCAGCTCCTGAAGCGGATGTGCGTTATCTTTTGGTTCATAAACCATGGGATGATGTCTTGGTCCGCACCCAGCTCGGTATCCGCATGGTGCCGGTGACGACCTGCCGGATGTCCCATCGGTCGGCCCTTCGCGACCATCTATTTTGGATTCTAGTCCTGTCCTTCATCTATCGGTTCGTGCCATCGGAAAAAGTTCGTGGTTCGATCAAGGCACACAGTCCGTGGATCAGCGCCGTGGCGGAGGCCGATCTGGTCGGTGACGTGCGTGGAGGGGACAGCTTCAGCGACATCTACGGATTGAAGCGATTCGTCCTGGCGTTTCTTCCGGTCCTCAGTGTGATCCTGATCAAAGGATCGATCGCCCATTTGCCCCAAACTTACGGGCCGTTCCGGACACGCACGGCGAGATCCATCGCTCGCTTTCTCCTAAGACATTCTTCGGTGGTCATCGCACGGGATCTTGAAAGCCAGCGAATCGCCCAAGAGTTGATTGGATCGCGTTTGAAGGTGCAACTTAGTCCTGATGTCGCCTTCGCCCTGCATTCCGAAGCTCCGGATAAGATCGAGACGGATCCTCCGCTGGCCGGAGAGCTTTCACCGGAAACCATCGGGCTCAATGTCAACGGTTTGATGTTCAACGGAGGCTATCATGGAGGGAATATGTTCGGGTTGAAACTCGATTACCGGGCTTTCCTTCCAGTGTTGATCACCCGGTTGCTAGGCGAAACCTCGGCGGAAATCCTGCTGGTTCCGCATACCTTGGCCGAGCCCGGAGACCCGGAGAGCGATAACGAAGCCTGCCGTCTCGTGCGGGACGCGCTGACGCCTGATCAACAGCAGCGGGTGAGGATCCTCACCGGCGATTATGACGCCCATCAATTCAAGGGTGTCATCCGCCAGTGCGATTTTTTCATCGGCTCACGCATGCATTCCTGCATCGCTGCCCTTTCCCAGGGCGTTCCCTGTGTCGGGGTCGCTTATAGCATGAAATTCGCCGGCGTGTTTGAGTCCGTCGGCATGAAGGATTGGGTCATCGACGGTCGCGTCACCGACTGCGATCCTACGGTGGACTCCATTCTGAATCTCTATCACAACCGCGAAGCAGTAAGAGGGAATCTCGGATCCCGCGCGGCGGATGCCCGCCTCAGCCTCAGGGTGGTCTTCGGGAAAATGGTGACCGGTGCGGAAGCGGCGGAACCGGCTGAAATGATGTCGGCTGCAAGCTCCGTGGTTTCTGTCCGCTGACGGCGGATAGGAATTCCTCGGAGATCTCGAGTTGCTGATAGGACCGGATAAAGCATGAATCCAATAGCCGCTGTATTTTTTCTGGTCTGCGCGATTGCCTTGTTTGCGGTGCCACGCAAATGGGCTCCACTGGCACTTCTGGTCGGCTGCATTTACATGACCATGGGTCAAGGGCTCGAGCTTGGGCCCGTCTCGCTGCCGATCTATCGCATGCTCTTGCTCGTCGGAGTCGTGCGGGTCATGGTGAAAGGCGAACATCTCTCCGGCGAGAGGAACACCATTGACAAGCTGATCGTGGGTTGGGGGTGCTGGGTCATCTTCGCGGGCTTCTTTCACGAGTGGAGTCCGGGATCCGGTCCGATTTACGCCGCAGGTTACGTTTTTAACATCGCTGCGGTGTATTTCCTGATGCGGATCTGGTGCGATGATCTCGAAGATGTCACCGGGGTGATCATCATGCTGGCCTTTTTGCTGGTTCCAATCGCCCTTGAAATGGTTTCCGAAAAGATCACCAAGATCAACCAGTTCTCAGTGTTCGGAGGGGTTCCACACGAAGTGGCCTTTCGGGAGGGTAAGTTCCGGGCGCAAGGTCCGTTCCGCCATCCGATCCTGGCAGGCACTGTGGGTGCGGTTTGTATTCCGCTCTTCATGGGGATTTGGAAACGAAATAGACTCGCAAGCATCGTCGGAGTGGTGTCGGGGATCTGCATGACGGTCGCAAGCGCCTCCAGCGGACCCGCGATGAGTGCGATGGCGGGAGTGGGCGCGGTGCTAATGTGGAAATTCCGCAACCTTACCCAGCTGGCGCGCTTCTCGGCGGTGGCCGCTTACTTCGGACTGGCGATCGTCACTGGAGAGCCGGGTTACTACGTCATGAAGCGCATCGATATTTCCGGCGGCAGTACCGGATATTTCCGCGCCCGCCTCATTGAATCTTCTATCGAGTGTTTTGACGAGTGGTGGCTTTTCGGTACCGATTTCACCCGTCACTGGATGGCAACAGGTGTTAGCTCCTCTCCGAACCATACCGACATCACGAACTATTATCTCGTCTTCGGTGTGACGGCGGGATTTCTGGCGATGGCTCTGGTCATCGCGATGCTCGTCGTGGCGTTCCGCTGGGTGGGTGTCGTCTATCAGGCGCACATCGAGGAATCGCCATCCGATGCGTTTATGATCTGGTGCTTCGGGGCTGGCATGTTCGCGCATGCAGCGACCAGCGTGTCTGTCTCTTATTTCGATCAGTCACTGGTGTTCTTCTGGATGAACATGGCGGTGATCAGCTCGATGTATTCCGGTCAGATGACTGAACGGGAGACGGCAAGCGAGGATGATGAACGATCGGACCTGGAGCAGGTCTCGTCATCCAAGGCAACTTACTCAGGCGTTTGAGCACCGCCACGGGCGGTGCTTGTTATTTTGATCCGATATGACTCCTAAAATCCTATTCATCGGGACGACCTGCCCCTTTGGCGATGTGAGTGGGTCGGGAGTTCGCACCCGCAACGTCCTGCGCCTGTTGGGGAGAATCGGTGCAGTGAAGTCGGTGTTCGCCACGGGCAGGGAGTGGACCGGGGAGCAGCATGAACTTGTGCGTTCCGAGTTCGATGTGGCGATGGTTTCCCGCTACCAGGATACTCCCCACGGCGGAATCTTTAATCGCTTCCGGAACGTGTTTGATCCCCGCTATCTGAATACCAGCGGGGTGGGGGTGCCGCCGGAGGATCGGCGGCAGGTTGAGAAATGGGTGGCGGAGCACGACCTCGTGTGGATCCACACCTTGAAGGTGGCAAATGCCTTTGATCGTTATCACTGGGCGTCATCGGTGATGGACGTGGATGACATGCCGAGCCGTTACCATAGGGCCGCCGCGGCCCATGCGCCGACGCTCGTCGACAAGCTGAAGCGCCGGCAACGGGCGTTTTCGTGGAATCGGCACGAGCAACACTGTCTCCAGCGTTTCGATCTGCTTACCGTGTGCAAGGAATCGGACCGGGGCGAGATCGCGGACGTGTCGCGGGTTCATGTTGTTCCTAACGGATTCGAGCCGCCGGACGAAATTGCCGTCAGCGGCGGTCGTGACCTCGGGCGGTTCGGTATGATCGGTGATTTCACCTTCCTGCCGAACTATGACGGACTCAGGTGGTTCATGCGCGAGGTTTGGCAACAGGTCCGGGGGCGTCTACCGGCGGCGGAGCTTCGGTTGGTCGGAAAAGGCAGCGTGGAAATCGCAGGTGAGTTCAGCGGAACGGGCGCGGTGGGATTGGGATTCGTGCCGGACGTCGCCGAGGAAATCGGCCACCTGGTCGGGCATGGTCGTTCCCACCCGGTTAGGCGGTGGAACCCACTTGAAAGTGGCGGAAGGACTTGCCCGGAAAATACCGTTAGTCACCACGGCTCACGGTTCGCGGGGCTATCAGTTGGTTTCCGGAGAACACGCCTTCGTCGCGGACGACACCGGAGGATTTCGCGCGCGGTTGCGTGACATTACTGGAGCAACCGTCGGTTCGCGAAAGTCTGAGCGACGCCGGATGGCAGCTGTTTGACAAACATTTTTCCTGGGATTCCATTCAGCCCGCCGTCGAGCGTACGGTGGCGGACTGCTTGTCCCGCAAGCACCGGGCGGAATGAACAATCAGATCAATTAAATGAAAGTCGGCGTATTCACGATATTCGCAGTCCCTAACTACGGGGCGATGCTCCAGGCACACGGGTTGTCCTCACACCTGCGTCGCGAGGGAATCGATGCCGAGGTCATCAACTACCGGCAACCCGAGTTGGAGAGTTATTTCCGTTTCAAATGGAGTTTTCCACCCGCCGTCAACCACTGGAGGAGGCTGCGAAACGGCGAGCGCTTCGTGGAAAACACGATCCCGACCAGCAAGGGCATCACGAGAAGCCTCGAAGAACTGCGGGACGAACTTCAGAGTTACGATGCATTCATCACCGGCAGCGATCAGGTGTGGTTCACCGGGCCGGTGCAGTTCTACGACCGCATGTTTTTCCTCGATTTTCCGGCTCCGGGAAAACGCAAGATCAGCTACGCGGCCAGTGCCGGAGGCAATGAAACGTTCGGGGAATTCGAAGGGCAGGTGAAGGACGCTCTAGCCGATTTCGATCATCTCGGCGTGCGCGACGCACACACCGAATCGCTGATCCGACCGCTCACCGACAAGTCGATCACCCGCACGGTCGATCCTGTGTTTCTCTATGGATTCGAGGAACTCTTGTCCAGCGAATCGCCATCGAAGGAACCTTACATTCTCGTTTTCGGCGATTTCCGCGGAGATCTCGCCAAGGTGGTGCGCGAGGCACGCGCCGCCACCGGCATCAGCAAGGTGATCACCCTGCAATATCCCTGCCCGGAAGCGACCGTTCGGCTTTCATCGGCGGGACCCGTCGAATGGCTCAATCATTTCCGTCACGCGTCCTATGTGGTCACCTCGTATTTCCACGGCACGGTGGCTGCGGTGAAATTCAAGCGCCCCTTCGTCGCGGTGCCCACACCCGGTCGGCGTCACAAGGTGGCGACCCTGCTGGAGCCGGTGGGACTCCGCGAGCGTTGTTTCCTGGATGCCAAAGAGCTTGAACGACTTCCCGAAATTCTCCGCCAGACGCCTGACTGGGCACAGGTGGAGGCCAAGCTGGAGCCGATGATTTCCTCTTCGAAGGCGTTTCTCAAAAGCGCGTTGACCTGATCCGCTCGTTTCAACTCTTCCAACTCACCCATGCCTTCAGTTCCCGCCATCAGCGTTGTGATTCCCACCTTCAACCGGGCGAAGGTGGTTCCCGCAGCCATCGAAAGTGTGTTCGCGCAAAGCCATCCCGCGACGGAAATCATCGTCGTCGATGATGGGTCTTCGGATGATACCCGACAGGTGTTAGCTTCCTATGGTGACCGGATCCGCGCCATCAGCCAGGAGAACGGCGGTCTCAGTGCGGCGCGCAACACCGGCATCCGGGCGGCAACCTGCGAATGGGTGGCGTTCCTCGACGATGACGACGCCTATGTGCCGGAGCGCCTCGCCATCGCCGCCGAAACCATCCGGATTCATCCGGACATCGACGTGCATGCGACCAACACGGCGATCGTCAACGAGGATGGATCGGAACTCGACATGTTCGCCATCCGCGGGCGTCAAGCCACCGAGCACATGCGGGTGGATCGCCCGTTGGAGTGGGTGCTCGGCGGCTGCTTTTTCGCACAGACCCTGGTGGCAAGGAAAGAGTGCTCTGGTAGAAGCGGGCTTGTTTCGAAAAACGTTCTACGAGGACATGGACCTGTTCGTGCGCCTCGCCGCGCGCGGGCCGTGGACGGTGGATGTGAGGAAATGCCTGCGACTGCAGCGGTTGCCCGGCCAGGATCTGAATCTATCGAGTATCTGGCGTTCCAAGCCGGTCGAAAACTTCGAAGCTCTATCAAGAATTCACCGCGAGGCGCTGGCGATTCCGAAACTATCGGAAGATGAAAAGCGCTTTGTCGAGTCCGGCCTGGCGACGAATCTGTTCGAGCTTGGCTGCGCGTTGTTCGACGCGGGTGACAAATCGCGCGCCCGTGAATGCTTCGCCGAGGCCGCGGGAAAATATCCGAAGCCGCACAGCCGCTTCAAGGCGCGGATGGCATCCCTGGTCGGAGTGTCCGCGCTGCGGGCGGTGGGCATGATCCGCGGCCGCCGCGGGGTGTTCCGTTCCTCCGAGGCTTGAGTTCTCAAACTAACAATATTATCTTATGTGTGGATTTGTAGGAATGAGGCGTTTCGACAACCGGCCGGTTGACGAGGCGGAACTGCGGAAAATGGCGGCGAAGCTCGAGCATCGCGGGCCCGATGGCGATGGATACCGGGTATTCGGCGATGTCGGCTTCGGGCACAAGCGGCTTTCGATCATCGACCTCGCGGGTTCGCCCCAGCCGATGAGTTCGGCGAACGGTCCCTGCCACATCACCTTCAACGGCGAGATCTTCAACTATCAGAGTGTGCGGGCCGAGCTGGAACGAAACGGAGTGACGCTTCGAACGCACGGCGATACCGAGGTTCTGTTGGAAACGCTGCGGCTGAAAGGTCTCGCCGGACTTGCAGATCTGAACGGGCAGTTCGCCTTCGGGTATTTCGATGAGGAAAAAGACGAGCTGTTGCTGGTCCGCGACCGCATGGGAATCCTGCCGATGTATTATCATGAAGGTCCGGGTTTCATCGCCTTTGCCAGCGAGGTGAAAGCCCTGTTACCGGTGGCGGGGCCTCCGGAAATCGATGACGAGGCGGTGGAGGAATATCTCACCTATGGATCGGTGCCTCCACCGCGCACGCTCTTTCGAGGGATCCGCAAGCTGGCTCCGGGCACGGCGTTGCGTATCGGTCGTGACGGGAAAATCCGCTCGGAAGTCTATTGGGCGCTACCTGCGAAACATCAGGGCGACGTTGTTGGATGGAGACGCCGCGCTGCGCGAGGTGGATCAAAAACTCAGCGACGCCGTGGCCCTCCGCCTCGTGGCGGACGTGCCGGTGGGTGCCTATCTGAGCGGCGGGCTGGACAGCAGTCTGACCGTCGCTTTGATGAAAAAGCTTCGTGAGGGTGGCGAGGTCCAGACGTTTGCCGCGGGTTTTTCGGATCCCGCGTTTCGACGAACTGCCTTACGCCCGCCAGGTCAGCGAGGCGGTGGGCACCACGCACCACGAGGTGATGGTTTCCGCCGGGGATTTCCGCGAGCTTTGGGAAACGCTCACTTGGCATCGCGACGGACCTATCAGCCAGGCGGCGGACGTCGCGATTTACAAGATCGCCAAGCAGGCGCGAAGCGAGGTCAAGGTGCTGCTCTCCGGCGAGGGGAGTGACGAGATTTTCGGCGGCTATCCGAAATACGCGTTCGAGCCCAAGCTCGCGCCGCTCACCCGGATTCCCGCGTCGCTGCGGGTGCCTGCGTTCCGAGCGGCGGAGCGTCTGCTGCCGGAATCGAAGAACCGCGCGCGGCAGGCGGCGCGCGCGCTGACCTCGCGCAGCACCGGCGAGCGGATGCAGACGTGGTTCGGGCCGTTCACCTGGTTCGAACGCCGCGCCTTGCGGCATGGATTCGGTTCGTTCCGCGATCCCGGACAGTGGGAGCGAGCCGAGGGCGACCATCTCCGGCGCATGCTTTACGTGGATTGTCATACCTGGCTGGCGGACAATTTGCTAGAGCGTGGCGACCGCATGTCGATGGCGGCCAGCATTGAAAACCGGCCACCGTTCCTCGATCACGAATTGGTCGAGCTTGCCTTCCGGGTTTCCTCGTCCATGAAGATCAAGGGCATGAGCGGCAAGTGGCTGGTCAAGGAAATCGCCCGCCGCCATCTGCCGGAAAACATCGTGGATCGCAAAAAAGTGGGCTTCAAGGTGCCGCTGGACGAATGGTTCCGCGGTCCCTCGAAGGACTACACGCACGATCTTCTGCTAGGACCGGATTCTTTCGTGAGTTCGTACTTCGACCGGGGCGTCATCCAGGCGATGCTTTCCGACCACCTCGCGTGCCGCCGCAACGAGGAGCAGCGGCTTTGGACGCTGATGGGTCTCGAAGTCTGGCACCGGGTGTTTTTCCGCAATTCCGAGCATACAAGCGCGCAGTGAGCAAATCCTATCAAGTCACCTTCGTGCTTCCGGGCGATCATCGCTCCGGCGGGGTGCGCGTGACCGTGCTCATGGCGAATCTTCTGCTAGAGCGGGGGCATCACGTGAGGATCGTCTGCCCGAAAAAGCGGATTCTCACGCAGGACGGTCTCAAGCGGATCGTCCGCAGCGTGCTGAACCGGGGCCACAACGACGGCTGGCTCCATCAGTTCCGCGGGAACGTTGGAGACGTATGGGAAACTCGACGATCTGGACTACGCGCCGGACGAAACCGTCATCGCAGTGGGCACCTACATGGTGGGTGAAGTCCGGGAAATGAAGAAGCCGGTGATGAAGGTCCGTTTCAATCACGGATTTCCCGCCCAGCCGGACGCGGCTCAGATCGCGGCGTGGCACGGACGCATGCCGACCATCACGGTGTCGCACACGCTGGTGCCCCGGTTGCAGGCCCAGACGGATGGCAGCGTGTGGGGAGTGGTTCCTAACGGGATTGATCCCGAGGAATATTTTTTCGATCCCTCGATTCTCCGCGACGGCATCGGGGCGCTTTACAATCCGCATCCGAACAAGGCTCCGGAGAATCTGCTGGCTGTGCTGCGGGATTGCCATCAACGCTGGCCGGATGTGCCGCAGCGCGTGTTCAGCACGGAAGCCCGGCCGGCGGGACTGGAACACGTGGAATACACCCGCCTGCCGTCCGTGGACGCCGCCCGTGAAATTTACAACCGCAGCAAGGTCTGGCTTCTAACCAGCCGGACGGAAGGGCTGCCGGGAGTGGTGCTCGAAGCCATGGCCTGCGGCTGCGTGGTGGTGAGCACTGACAACGAGGGAAGTCTCGAAATCCTGCGGGACGGGGAAAACGGTGTCATCATTCCGCGCGATGATGTCGCGGCGCAGGTGCGAGGCGGTGGGAGGGTTCTGGCGGATGAGCCGCTGCGGCAGACGCTGTCGGACGGCGCGCAGACGACGATCCGAGGAATTCACGTGGGAACGGGCGGCCGACCGGATGGAGGCTTTTCTAGCGGATTTGCCCGGGATGAAAGCCGGAGCCGGTCCGGAATTCTCTAACAGGAAATCATGAGGAAATTCAAGCGACTTCAGGATGTCGTCGATTGGCGGCTGTGTCTCGGCTGCGGTGCCTGTGCCTACATTTGTCCCGGGCGGAAGAATCGAAATGGTGGACGTGGTGGACGAGGGACTGCGTCCGAAGATCGACAGGTGGCGATTGCGCGGATTGCACCGCTGTGTCTCGATGTCTGCCCGTCTGTCGGGCGTGGACCAATCGGCGGCGTCGGAAACGCCCGGGCATCATGGCCGAGGCATTGGACGCCTTTGGCCCGATTTTGGAAATCTGGGAAGGACACGCGGCGGATCCCGGAAATCCGGTTCAAGGGATCTTCGGGAGGAGCACTGACCGCACTGGCTCTTCATTGCCTTGAAAACGAAGGCATGGCGGGCGTGCTGCACATCGGCCAGGATCCGGCGGACGCGGCGCGGAATTCCACCCGCCTGAGCCGGACGCGCGACGATCTGATGACGTGTGTGGGATCCCGTTACGCGCCGGCTTCGGTTTGCGACCGTCTCGATCTTGTCGAGAACGCCGACGCTCCTTGTGTGGTCATCGGCCAGCCTTCGGAGATTTCCGCGCTCGGAAAAGGTGCTGGGGAAAAAGCCGGAGCTCGCTGACAAGATCGGACTTACGCTTTCGTTTTTCTGTGCGGGTTCGCCCTGCCACCCGCGGAACCCTTGACTTGATGAACCGCTATAAGGCCGAGCCTGCCAAGGTCGATTACATGAGATACCGTGGCTTCGGATGGCCCGGATATTTTCTCCACTCGCGCCAAGGGCGAGGAGGCGGCCACCGAGCATCTGGTCTATGGCGAGGCGTGGGCGTTTCTTCAGAAATACCGGCCCTACTCGACGCATTTGTTTCCGGACGGCTCCGGCGAGGATGCCGACATTTCCTGCGGGGATCCCTGGTATCGCACGGTCGAGGCTGGTGAACATGGCTCATCGCTGATCGTGGTTAGAACGGAGCGCGGACGCGAAATCCTCAAGCGCGCGATGGCAGCCGGAGTCATTGTCGCGAAGCCAGCCACCTACGAGCAGCTCGACAAATCGCAGGAGATACCTGACGCAGAAACGCGGTGCCGTGTGGGGCCGTCTTCTGGCATTCAGGCTGCTTGGAGTTCCGACTCCGCGCTTCACCGGATATTCTCTGTTCCGAGAACTGGCAGGCGCTTTCGCCGAAGGACAAGGTTGGATCGCTGATCGGCACCATGCGCCGGATGGTCCAGCGGGGTTATTACAAAAGGGCGCGCAAGCCAGCCAGATAGATGAGTCGATCCAGGGAAATCCAGAGTCTCGTCGTGATGTGCCGGCGGCTTGACCGCCCTCACGGCGGGGCCGCGTTGCGCAATCTGCAGAACGTCCGCGGGCTGGCGAAGCTGGGTCCGGTGGATGTGATCTCAGTGGGTCCGTCCGAAGCGCCCGGCACCGGTGGACGGCGTGAGACACTACGAGCACATCGCCAGAGAAGGACCAAAATCCCGGCGTTCATCGCCTCTGGGGCAAGCGGTGGGTGTTCGATCCCATCGGCGCACCCGATGGTCAGCGAGATCTATCAGGAGTCGGTGGTGGCTGCGATCCGGCGGAGGTTTCGAAAGATTTTCCTACGATGTGGCGGTGGTCGAGGAACTCGGTCTTGCCCGGTATCTGGCGGATTTGAAAAACGGCTGCTGCCTTACGATTTTCGACGCCCACAACCTGGAGAGTTCACTGAGCGGCGACATGGCGGCGATCGCAGACCGGCAATTCCGGATTCCTCGGAAGATGGAAACGCGGTCTGATGGATCGGCAGCTTGTCGCCGCGGAGCGACAGTACGCACGCTCTTCCGAGCGGGTCTGGGCGTGCAGCGACGGTGGATCAGGAGGGATTCACCAGGCTGATTGGCAGATCGCCGCCGGGTGGATGTCATTCCCAATTCGATCGACGTGCCTGCCTACACGCAGGCGGACCGGTGTCACGAGGCGGACGACTGGCGGGATCAGACCGGTGCTTCTCACCTATCTCGGCGCCTACTCTTACTATCCGAACGAGCAGGCGGCCCTGGAGTTGATCAACGAAGTGCTGCCGCTTCTGACGAAACGCGGGATCCGGGCGAAGGTGCAACTGGTCGGTGCCAATCCCACCGCTGCGATGAAGGCGGCTGCGAGCAGGTCGTGACGACGTGGAGATCACCGGACCGGTCGACAGCGTCCTACCCTATCTGAAACAACGCTGCCTGATGGTGCTCCCGATCCGTCTGGGAGGCGGCACCCGTTTAAAGATTCTCGAAGCCTTTGCGGCGAGCCGGCCGGTGATCACCACCGCCAAGGGTGTCGAGGGAATCGACGCCGTGGACGGCAAACATCTGTTCGTCCGGGAGTCCGCCGTAGACATCGCCGAGGCGGCGGTCAGCGCTCTGGCAGGATCAGGACCTGCGAGCCAACCTCTGCCGGAACGCCCACCAACTGGTGACGGACCTCTATTCGTTTGAGAGCACCGGCGAACTGATCCGGGAATCGGTGCTCGACATGATCGAGTCCGTCCGGTCCTGAGAATCATCCATCAACTCCAGCCAATTTTATCCACGAACCTATGTCTGAAATCATCATCGAACACGGAAAAAGCGAACGGCAATACTGGAGGGATCTCTGGAGATACCGCGAGTTGTTGTATTTCCTGGCCTGGCGCGACATTCTCGTCCGCTACAAGCAGACGGTCATCGGCGTGGCGTGGGCGGCGCTGCGGCCCCTGCTGACGGTGATGATCCTGACCTTCGTCTTCGCCAAGATGGGCCGGATGGTGCCGGAAGATTATCCAGCGCCTTTGTTCATCTTCTGCGGCATGCTGCCGTGGCAGTTTTTCGCCACCGCCTTCGCGGAAAGCGGCAACAGCCTGGTCTCGAACTCGGGCATGATCTCGAAGGTCTATTTTCCGCGGTTGGTGGTGCCGGTCAGCAGCGTGATCACGAGCTTCGTGGACTTCATGATCTCGGGCGTGATCATGACGATCTTCATGATTTACTATCAGTTCGCACCGGGACGTATCGATTCTGGCGTTGCCGTTGTTCATGCTGCTTTCCTTTGCCACGGCGTTCGGCGGCGGCCTGTGGATTTCCGCGCTGATGGTGCGCTACCGGGACTTCCGTTTCATCGTTCCCTTCGTGGTGCAGCTCGGTCTCTACATCTCTCCGGTGGCCTACGACGTGAGCCGTGTGCCGGAACAGTGGCGCTTGCTTTATTCGCTGAATCCGATGGTCGGCGTGATCAGCGGTTTCCGCTGGGCCATCCTCGGCCATCCGAACGTCTACATGCCGTCATATCTGATCTCGACTGTCGGCGTGCTGATCCTCATCATCACCGGCGTCTGGTATTTCCGCCGCACCGAGCGGACCTTCGCGGATGTCATTTGATTGTTCCGTCCCGCATTTTCCCAAATTTTTCCAATCAGTCATTCCATGAGCGAATCCATCATCTCGGTCGAGAATCTATCCAAGTGTTACAAGATCGGACGTCAGTCGGACAAGGGCGACGGCCTGCGTCATGTGCTGGAGCAGGCGGTCCGTGCGCCGGTCAACTGGTTCCGGCCCGAGGCACGGGCCAAGCGGGCGAAGACCGAGGATTTCTGGGCCGTCAAGGACCTGAGCCTTGAGATCAAGCGCGGCGAGATGATGGGAATCATCGGCCGGAACGGGGCGGGCAAGTCGACCTTTCTCAAACTGCTCAGCCGCATCACCGAGCCCACGTCCGGCAAGATCAAGCTGCGTGGCCGTGTGGCGAGTCTGCTGGAAGTGGGCACCGGATTCCATCCCGAACTCACCGGCCGCGAGAATATCTATCTGAACGGAGCCATCCTCGGAATGAGCCGGCTGGAGATCAAACGGAAGTTCGACGAAATCGTGGAATTCTCCGAGATCGACAAGTTTCTCGACACGCCGGTGAAGCGCTACAGCAGCGGGATGTATGTTCGCCTGGCCTTCGCAGTGGCGGCGCACCTGGAGCCGGAGATCCTGATCGTGGACGAGGTGCTGGCCGTGGGTGACGCGGAGTTCCAGAAGAAGTGCCTCGGAAAAATGGAGGATGTTTCCACGAAGGAGGGTCGGACCGTGATTCTGGTGAGCCACCAGATGCCGGCCATCCAGAACCTCTGCACGCGCTGCATCCTGATGGACCGCGGCCGTCTGATCCAACAGGGTCCGACCGAGGAAATCGTCAACGCCTACATGATGAAAGGTGCCTCGCTCGCGCTCAGCGGACTCGCAGACCGCGACGACCGGACCGGAAAAGGAGATGTCCGCGTTACGGAGATCAACCTGCGCGACGAGTCGGGTAACATCATCCGCGAGGCTATTTCCGGCAATGACGTCTATCTGAGTCTATCATACTCTGTCAAGGAGGGTGTGGACTTGCAGGACTGCATCTTCTGCGCGGAGGTGTTCATGGACTTGAAGGAATATTTCTCGCTCTCCTCCGCGATGGTGGATCCGAGGAAGATCCGGTTGTCGGGCGATGGCAGGATCGATTTCCTGGTGCGGGACTGGCCCCTTTCAAGCGGATCCTATCATGTGAATGTTTACGTCGAATCCGACCGCGTGGTGCAGGATTACATCAACGACGCCTCGGTGATCGAGGTGATCAACGGCGATTTCTACGGCACTGGGAAGGTCCTTCCCGAGGGAGGCAGGACCGGCTCTGTTTTGGTGAAACATTCCTGGCGGCAGATCGAAGAGTGATCGGGCGAAAAACCAGACCATGATGACTCACGTTAGAAATGCGGTCAGGAGTCTTCGGTTGAGATGTTCGGGGACGATCACGCATGTCGCCACGGACGAACCGCTGGTGGCGCTGACCTTCGATGACGGCCCGGATCCGGACGCCACTCCGGCGCTGCTCGAAGATCCTGGCTTCCCGCGATGCCAAGGCGACGTTTTTCATGACTGGCGAAAATGCCGCCGCCTATCCGGAACTGGTGGCAGCAGTCCGGGCTGGTGGGCACGCGGTCGGAAACCACTCGTGGGATCATCCTTCCTTTCCGCTGATTTCCGGCAGGGAGAGAAGGCGCCAGATCAGTCGGTGCGCCGCGCGTCCTGGCTGCAAACGACACCGCCATTTTCCGTCCCCCGTACGGACACCAGTCGGCGGCGTCGCGGAGAGACGCCCTGCTAGCCGGACACGAGGTGGTCACGTGGAACGTCTGCGTTCCCGACTGGGAGGATCACGATGGCGAGTGGCTTGCAGACTTCGCCCTGCAACGGATCAAGCCCGGGTCGCGTGGTCCTCATGCACGACGGCATGGTCGATTATACAGGCACGGCAGGCGCGGATCGCCAGTCCGACGCTGGATGCGGTCGGACGAATTCTCACCGCTTTGCATGGGCGGTTCGAGTTCGTCACGGTTCCGGAGCTTCTACGCCGGGGACATGGCGGTTAGGACTGTCTGGCGATGGAGCCCGATCTCGGGATATTGAACTCTCTCAACCGGAAAAGCGGGATTCCCCGCAGATATCAGCGGATTTCGTAATATTCCAGTTAGATCTGGCAATCGGAATGGTTATGAAACTGACGTGTTATCATTCCATACTACAATGCGGCGTCGACCCTGGGTCTTCAACTGGAGGCTCTAGCCAGGCAGCAATGGTCGCAGCCGTGGGAAATTGTTCTCGCGGACAACGGCTCCAAGGACAATTCGCGCGAAGTCATCGAGAGCTACCGCGGACAGACTGCCGAACATGCGGATCGTGGATGCATCGGAGAAACCGGGTGCGGCGTTTGCGAGAAACAAAGGAATCAAGGCTGCCCTTGGAGAGGCCATGGCCTTGTGTGATGCCGACGACGAGGTGGGCGAGGGATGGGTGGCGGCGATGGGGGAGGCGCTTTCGAAACATGATTTCGTGGCTTGTCGGATGGAGACGGTGAAGCTCAATCCCAGATGGATGTGGGGTCATGAACAGGAGAAGGGGCTTGCAAACGATCTGGTATCCGCCGTGGCTTGCCCCACGCCGGCGCGGGAACGATGGGATTTACGAAGGCGATGTTCGAAGCGGTGGGCGGATTTGATGATTCTTTGCTCCATTTGGAAGACACTGAGTTTTCATTCCGGGCGCAGATGAAGGGGTATTCCCTGCACTTCGTCCCGGATGCCGTGCTTCACGTGCGCCGACGGGGGAACCTGATGGGGCACTACCGGCAATCGAGAAATTACGCGGAGTATAACGTGATCCTTGCCAAGAAATACTGGACGGAGAAGGATTCCGCGATCGGATATTATAAAGGATTCGTCACGGACAGTCTGCGCCTGGTATCAGGTGTGCGGGCTCTGCGCAGCGAAGGTGGGAGGTATTCCTGGGTGTGGAAACTGGGAAGGCAGGCCGGTCGCTTGAAGGGGATGCTGCGGGGCGGAGTTCCGGTTTAGGGCGCTCCCACGGTCGGCTAACCGCACACGCGAATGCGTAGTTCAAATCCCGGGCCAGTGGTGGCATGATCTCAGCTCTCGACTGCCCTGTGATCCGTTGATCGGATCCGGGGAATCCGTCGTGTCCCCCCGGAATCATGTGTTTCCCATCAGTCCTTGAATTCAATCCGTGCGACTGGTCGTGATGGAGTCTCCCTCGGTTTCTTTTACCCAAACATCGCTGGATGCACTAGCTGCTCTTTGCGGTTTCCTCCCCTTTCCTGAATTATCACTACCATGAGTCTTATGAAAACCCAGATTGGTCTCCTGAAATTGCTAGGCCTTTCGCTTGCCGCGTGCGGATTGGCGACAGTGGTCAGCGGTCAGGCTTCAGTTAGGATCATGCCGCTCGGCGATTCGATTACCGAAGGATATGTCGCTCCGTCGACGATTACCGGCGGATACCGGAAGGAGCTGTATTCGCTCCTAACAAATCAAGGGTATGTGGTGGACTACGTGGGCACCCTGAATTATCCGGCGGCCGTGCCCGAAGGCTGGTTGGATGGCGACCACGAGGCACATGGCGGCTTCAAGATCGCGGACATTCGGAGTGAGGCGGCGTTTTGGTTGAAACAGGTCCCGGATCCGGACGTGATCCTGCTGCACATCGGTACCAATGATTTCTGGGCTGGAGGAACGGCGGCGACTGCTCAGGATCACCTGACCAGCTTGCTGTCGGACCTCTCCGCGTTGCGACCCCATGCACGGATCATCGTCTCAAGCCTGAATCCGCGGACCGACTCGTTCGAAGCCGCTCAGGACCAGTTCAATGATGCCATTCCCGGGATCGTTCAGGCGCAGGTGGATCTCGGCAGGAAAATCACGTTCGTGGACATGCACGACGATTTTGGCACGGCTCCCGCCGACTTCAGCTCGGACGGAGTGCATCCGTCGCCCGCCGGCTACGACAAAATGGCGACGATTTGGTTGCCGGCGATTACCAGCGTGATCACGCCCGCCGGCACCACGGAGCTTCCGGCTATCGCCTCGGTTGATGCCCGCGCGGACCTGACCACCGTGACAGTCAACTTCAGCAAACCGATCAAGGATGCCGACGGGAACAACCCGGCGAATTTCTCGGTGACGGGCGTTTCGGTCACGTCCGCTTCGCTGGACGCCTCCAAACGTGTCGTCACGCTCACCACCGGTTCGCTGGCTGCCGGGGCTCTTTATACCCTCTCGGTCAGCGGCATCAACGACCGGATGGTGCCGGAAAACCTGATCGCGTCCGGGACGACCGCTACATTCCTCTCGCGGGCGATCGTGGACGGTAGCTTCGAACAGAGTGCCACTGGCTGGACGGCCATTGGAAACGTCAATGTACTTGGCTCCACGATTCCCGAGGCCACCGATGGACAGAAACTCGTGGCATTCAGCGATGCCGATACGCCTAACACCGGGAGGATCACCCAGGGTTTCACCACCATTCCCGGCCAGAAATACCGGTTGCAGTTCGACATGGGTGTTTTTGCTTCTAACGCCAGTGCCCAACAACTGCAACTCACGGTGAAGGACGATGCGGGTGACCCGGCCGATCTGGATCTTCTTCCGCTAACGATTCTGGATTTGAACGGAATTGGCGCGTCCGGCAACCCGCAGACCCGGTGGAGGTTGCACTCTTTTGAATTCACCGCTGTCAGCGCGAGTTCCACAATCGCTTTCGAGGATGTTTCCGCGGAGACTTCAGGCATTGATCTGCTACTGGATGACGTGCGGTTGGAGGCGGTCCTCAACGACGCGCCAGTGGCAGTCGACGACGGCGGAACCGGGAATCCGTTCATGACGGTGACACAGGATTCCGGTCCCTCGGAACCCATTCTCGTTCTATCCAACGATAACGACGGGGACAACGATCCGCTCACTGTGATCGCCGCTGCCTCGCCGAATGGAACGGTGTCCATCAATGGCGGGGAAACCCTGAGCTTCACGCCCGCAAACGGATTCATTGGAAATGCCACGATTTCCTATACGATCTCCGATGGCCAGGGAGGCACCGACTCCGCCACGGTGTGGATCGCAGTCGCCGAAGTCGGTCCGTTTGAGAACGGCGGATTTGAAGATGGATCTCCCGTGGATTTCTTCGTTCCTGCCGGATGGGAGGCCGTCGGTAGCGCCATCAGCTACTCAGTCCAGGGCTTCTATGTCACGAAGTCTGGGAATGGCAGTTGGATGGCCGTGTTCAATGGCGGGATCAACACTGGCTCAAGCAGCCTCTCGCAGGCTTTCACCACCGTCATCGGGCAGACTTACACCGTGGAGTTCGACGCGGGACTGGCCGCCGGGCAGGGGAGTAAAACCCAGGTCCTCAGTGCTGCCGTCTCCGGCAGTTTAGCGCCTCCCGGCCAGACCACAAGCTGGCCGATTTCCTCCAGTGGGGAACCTGCGGAATGGGTAAATCCCGGAAAAAGCTTCACCTTCACCGCTAACAGCACGTCCACAACCCTCACCTTCACGGTGGATATATCCTCGCAAGCCTTTGAAACGCAGGACGTGGATCTCCTGCTCGACAACGTGCGGGTGACCGCGGCGGGGGGCGGCAACCAGGCCCCGGTGGCAGTGGACGACGGCAGTGTCGGTGTGCCGTTCCTGACGGTGACAGAGGATTCTTCGGCTTCGGAGCCGATCGCGGTGCTGGCCAATGACAGTGATCCTGATACCGATCCGCTGACAGTGACTCTGGCAGGTTCGCCTAACGGCATCGTGGCGATCAACTCGGGAACCACGCTGAGCTTCACGCCGGCTCTCGATTTCCAAGGTGCCACCACGATTTCCTACACCATTTCCGACGGCCAGGGAGGAACCGCCGTTGGCACGGTGTTTGTCGAAGTGACGCCGGTCAACGACGCGCCGGTGGCTGTGGCTGATACTTACTCCACTTCTTTCAATACGACTTTGAACGTGTCAATTCCCGGTGTCTTGGGCAACGACACGGACGACGGACCATCGTCACTTGCCGTGGTGGTGGATTCCCCGCCAAACAATGGCGGCAGTCTGACTCTCGACGGCAACGGAGGATTTGTCTATACGCCGGCATCGGGGTTTGTCGGCACGGAGTCCTTCACCTACATTGCGTCAGACGGTTTGCTGTCCTCCCCGGCGGTAACAGTCTCAATCTCGGTCGTTTCGGCCAGTTCGTTCGTGAACGGCAGCTTTGAAAACGGCTCGATACTATTTGTTGCGCCGCAGAGTTGGAATGCGGTCGGCGTGGTCACCTACGCGGACGCGAACAATTACATCCCGGCACCGGGCAACGGCAACTGGATGGCGGTTTTCAATCCTGGACTTAACGAGCCGGTGGTTTCGACGCTCTCGCAGCAGTTCAGCACGGTGATTGGCCGAGAATATGCGGTCACTTTCGAAGCCGGACTGGCGGGTGGTGTAGGTCCTAAATCGCAAATCTTGCAAGCGAGTGTCTCCGGTGAGACAAATCCGCCGCCCGCAAGAAACTGGACGTTTGAGTCGGATGTTCCCGCTGCCACTTCGGAGGCACAGGTTTTCAATTTCGTGGCGGGAAGCACCTCGACGACTTTGACCTTCACGGTGGATATTTCCGCCGGAGGAGGGGCGGTGGACGTGGATCTTGTGCTTGACGACGTGCAGGTAATTCCGGTCGGCGGGCCTAACCAAAACCCTGTGGCGGTCAACGATGGCAGTGCCGGCTCCCCGTTTCTAACTGTCAACGAGGATTCCGGTGCCTCACCGCCGATCGCGGTGTTGGCCAACGATTCGGACGCCGATCTTGATGCGTTGACGGTGACCTTGGCCAGCTCGCCGAACGGCTCGGTGGTGATCAACCAGGGCTCCACCCTGAGCTTCACGCCTGCGCTCAATTTCAACGGAACCGCGGCGATTTCCTACACGATTTCCGATGTTCTGGGCGGCACCGCCAGCGCGATCGCGTTTGTCGCCGTGACTTCGGTCAACGACGCTCCGGTGGCGGTGAATGACGGAAGCATCGGCTCGCCGTTCGTGACCGTAGCCGAAGACTCCGGAGCCTCTGCGGCGATTTCGGTTCTGGGTAATGATACGGACATCGAACTCAATCCGCTAACAGTCGTGGCGGCGGGTTCGTCGGACGGCACGGTGGACATCAATGCCGGCACCACGCTGAGCTTGACGCCGGCTCTCAATTTCAACGGGACGACCACCATTTCCTACACCATTTCGGATGGTCAGGGCGGAACATCGAGCGCAACGGTGTTTGTCGCGGTGACGCCGGTCAACGATGCACCGGTGGCCGTGGCTGACGGAAGTGTCGAATCGCCGTTTGTCACAGTCGCGGAAGACTCCGGGGCGACCGCGGAGATCACGGTGTTAGGTAACGATACGGATGTCGAACTTGATCCTCTAGCAGTAATTTCGGCGAGTTCGCCGAATGGCGGTGTGGTCATCGACTCCGGTGCCACGTTGAGCTTCACGCCTGCCCTCAATTTCCACGGGGCGACCACGATTTCCTACACCATCTCCGACGGTCAGGGCGGATCCTCAAGCGCGACGGCGTATGTCGCCGTGACTCCGGTCAACGACGCGCCGGTCGCGGTGAATGACGGAAGTGTGGAATCTCCCTTCGCCACCGTTGCGGAAGATTCCGGAGCTTCGCTGCCGATCACAGTCCTTGGAAACGACACGGACACGGACCTCGACCCCCTATCAGTCATCTTGGCGGACTCTCCGAACGGCAGCGTGCTGATCAACACGGGAACCACCCTCGCCTTCACTCCGGCGGAAAATTTCAACGGCGAGACGATGATTTCCTACACCGTTTCCGACGGTCAGGGCGGAACTTCAAGCGCCACCGTGTTTGTCTCCGTGACGCCGGTCAACGACGCGCCGGTGGCGGTGGCTGACGGCAGTGTCGAATCGCCGTTTGTCACCGTGGCGGAAGACTCCGGAGCTTCCTTGCCGATCGAAGTTCTAACCAACGATACGGATGTGGACCTTGATCCGCTGACGGTCACTTCGGCGAGCTCGCCGAACGGCACCGTGCTGATCAACACGGGAACCACTCTGAGCTTCACTCCGGCGGAAAATTTCCACGGCGCTACCACGATTTCCTATACGATCTCCGACGGCCAGGGCGGTACCGCCAGTGGCACTGCCCATGTTGCCGTGACGCCAGTCAATGACGCGCCGGTGGCGGTGGCTGATGGCAGTATCGAGTCACCGTTCGTGACCGTTGCCGAAGATTCCGGAGCCTCGCTACCGATCGAGGTGCTTGCAAACGACACGGACGTCGATCCCGATGTGCTAACCATCACCTTGGCCAGTTCGCCGGACGGCACGGTGGTGATCAACGACGGGAACGACCCTGAGTTTCACCCCTGTGGAAAACTTCAACGGCGCGACCACGATTTTCTACACCATCTCCGACGGCCAGGGTGGCACTGCCAGTGCGACCGTGTTTGTCGCGGTGACGGCAGTCAACGACGCGCCGGTGGCGGTGGACTGACGGCAGTGTCGAATCACCGTTCGTGATCGTGCTCGAAGACTCGGGAGCATCCGCGCCGATTGCGGTGTTGGGCAATGACACGGATGTCGAACTCGACACGCTCACCGTGACTTCGGCGATCTCGCCGAACGGCTTGGTGGCAATCAATTCCGGCACCACCCTGAGCTTCACTCCGGCGGAAAACTTCAACGGTGCCACCACGATTTTCTACACGATCTCCGACGGCCAGGGCGGCTCTACCAGCTCCACCGTGTTTGTCGCGGTGACACCGGTCAACGACGAGCCGGTCGCGGTGGAGGATGGCAGTGCTGAATCTCCATACGTCACCGTCGACGAAGACTCGGGAGCATCGGCTCCGATCGTGGTGCTAACCAATGATACGGATGTGGACCTCGACACTCTAACCATCACTTCCGGCGATCTTCGCCGAATGGCATCGTGACCATCAATTCCGGCACCACGCCTGACTTTCACACCTGCGGAGAATTTCAATGGTGCGACCACGATTTCCTACACGATTTCCGACGGCCAGGATGGAACTGCAAGCGCCACCGTGTTCGTCTCGGTGACGGCGATCAATGACGTGCCGTTGGCGGTGAATGACGGCAGTGTCGAATCTCCCTTCGTGACCATCGACGAGGACTCCGTAGCCTCAGCCGCCGATCACGGTGCTCGGAAATGACACGGATGCCGATGCCGATGCGCTGACCGTGACCTTGGCGAGTTCGCCAAACGGCGCCGTGGCCATCAACTCGGGAACCACCCTGAGCTTCACGCCGGCGGAGAACTTCAACGGCGCCACCACGATTTCCTACACGATCTCCGACGGTCAGGGCGGCACCGCCAGCGCGACGGTGTTCGTCGCGGTGACACCGGTCAACGACGCGCCGGTGGCGGTGGCGGGAGTGGCGACGGTCAATGAAGACGAATCGGTGAATATCAATCTCGTCGCCAGCGACGTGGATGCCGGTGACGTTCTGACCTACGAGGTGGTTTCCGATCCGGCTAACGGCTCGGTGAGCGTCGTGGGTTCTGTCGCGACTTATACTCCGAATCCGAACTATCACGGATCTGACAGCTTCACTTTCAAGGCTACGGATTCCGGTCTCTTTAGCTTCGTGCGGCAGCGGTCGTCTCGATCACCGTCGTTTCCGTGGATGACTCGCCGGTAGCGAACGACCAGTCGGTCTCCGTGGACGAGGACGGCTCGGTGATGATCACTCTGACCGGCAGCGACGATGGCGCCCCCAGCCTTTCCTTCGCGGTGTTGGGCGGGCCGTCGCATGGCAGTCTCAGGATGAATGGCGCGGTGGCGACCTACACTCCGGATCCCAACTTCAACGGGCCGGATTCGTTCTATTTCATCGCCCTCACCTTCAATGGCGGTCCTCCTGTCTCGGCCATTGGCGACGGTTTCCATCACGGTCAATCCCGTCAATGATGCTCCTGCGGCGATCGCCCAGTCCGTCTCTCTGAACGAGGACGGCAGCCTGGAAATCACCCTGCCGGTAGCGATCCCGATCTATCCGACACACTGCTCTTCACACCGGGGACTCCGGCGAACGGCTCGCTGACCCAGGACGGCGCGGTGGTGACCTACACTCCGAATCCCAACTACAGCGGTTTGGACAGCTTCACCTTTACGGTTAGTGACGGCACGGTGGTGTCGCCACCCGCCACGGTTTCGATCACGGTCAATCCGTCAACGACCGCCGGTGGCGGTGGATGACGGCAGTGTCGGCGTCACCTTTCGTGACGATCGATGAAGACTCCGAAGACCCGCCTCCGATCGCGGTGCTGGCGAACGATTCGGACGCGGACTCTCGATCCGCTGTCCGTGACACTCGCGAGTTCGCCCGACGGTTCGGTGGTCATCAATCCCGACGAAACCCTGGTATTCACGCCGACTCTCGAATTTCAACGGAGCCACCACCATCTCCTACACGATCTCCGACGGCCAGGGTGGAATCGCCACGGCCACGGCATTCGTATGCGGTGACTCCGGTCAATGACGCGCCGGTGGCCATCGCGCAGGCCTTGTCGATGAATGAGGATGGCTCGTTGAACATCACGCTTTCGGGCAGCGATCTGGATGAGGATATCACGGTGGAGGATCTGATCTACACGGTGACGGTGGATCCCTTCACGGCTCACTGGAAGGTGTCGGTCGAATCCGGATTTACACGCCGAATCCCAATTTCAACGGCGCGGACAGCTTCACCTTCAAGGTGAACGACGGTGATCTGGATTCCCTGACGGTGATTGTTCAGCTGACGGTCGACCCGGTCAACGACGCGCCGGTCGCTGTCAACGACGGCACCCTCGAAATCCCGCTGCTGACGATCGCGGAGGATTCCGGAATTCTCACGCCGATCACGGTGCTTGGAAATGACAGTGACGTGGATCTGGATCCGCTGACGGTCATTCTTGACAGATTCGTCTGACGGCTTGGCGACCGTCAATCCGGACGGGACCTTGAGCTTCACTCCGGCCCTCGACTTCAACGGAACGGCGTACGATTTCCTACACGATTTCCGATGGCCAGGGCGGAACCGCGGTCGGAACGGTGTTTGTGGCGGTGACTCCGGTGAACGACCTGCCGGTGGCGGTGGACGATGGGCAGTGCGGAAACTCCGTTCGTGACGATGGACGAGGATTCCACCTCCGCACCGATCGCGGTGCTTGCAAATGACACGGATGTCGATCCTGACACGCTGACAGTGACCTCGGCGATTTCGCCTAACGGAGTCGTCGCTGTCAATGCGGGCACCACGTTGAGCTTCACCCCTGCGTCTGATTTCAATGGTGCGACGACGATTTCCTACACGATTTCCGACGGCGAGGGCGGTAATGCCGCGGCGACGCGTATTTGTCTTCGTGACTCCGGTGAACGACTTGCCGGTTGCAATCGACGCGGCTCGCCACGGTCAATGAGGATGGCTCTGTCAAATCACTCTGACCGGTAGCGATGTGGATGCTGGTGAGGTGCTTGATTTTCTCCAAGGCAGGCGATCCGGCAAATGGTTCGGTCACCGTGGTTGATGGCGTGGCAACCTATATTCCGGTTTCTAATTTCAGTGGCTCGGACAGCTTCACCTTCATCGCGAACGATGGTGAGGCAGATTCTCCTCCCGCGACGGTTTCGATCACTGTCACTCCGATCGACGACGCGCCTGTCGCCAACGCCCAGTCGGTCTCGGTGACGAAGACGGCTCGGTGACAATCACGCTAACCGGCGGCGATGTGGATGGCGATAGTCTCGCCTTCTCCGTGGCGACTCCTCCCTTGCACGGAGATGTAAGTCTATCCGGCGCGGTGGCGACCTACACTCCGGATCCGGACTACTTCGGTTCCGACACGTTTGATTTCTATGTCATCACCCTGCCAGCCGGCACGCCGGTGTTCTCTGCTGCCCGCGACGGTGTCGATCACGGTGACGCCTGCGAGTGATACTCCAGTGGCCGTGGACGATGGCAGTGTGGAATCGCCGTTCCTGACAGTGGCGGAAGATTCGGGAGCCTCCGCGCCGATCGCCGTATTGGCGAACGACACGGATGTCGGACCTCGATCCGCTGACGGTGACGCTGGCGAGTTCGCCCGATGGTCAGGTGATTGTGAATCCGGAGGGAACCCTGACCTTCACTCCGACGCTGGATTTCAATGGAGCCACGACGATTTCCTATACAATTTCCGATGGCAACGACGGAGTTTCCGGAGCGACGGTCTATCTGTTCGTCTCGCCGGTCAACGACGCGCCGGCTCGCCATCGCGCAAGCGGTTTCGTTGGACGAAGACGGCTCGCTGGCCATCATCCTCTCGGGCAGCGATCTGGACGGGGACGTCACGGCGGAGGATTTGAACTACGTGGTGACGATCAATCCCCTTCACGGCACGCTGGATGTTAGCGGACGGAATCTGGTCTACACTCCGGATGACAACTTCACCGGAGCGGACAGCATCACCTTCAAGGTCAATGACGGAACGTTGGATTCCACACCGGCGGTGATTTCCATCACGGTCAATCCGGTCAATGATCCGCCAACGGCGATTGCGGGATCGGCCACGGTCATCGAGGATGGCTCCGTCAATATCACGCTGACTGGCAGTGATGTGGACGCGGGCGAGGTGCTGACCTTCTTCAAGGTCACCGATCCGGCGAATGGTTCGGTGAACGTGGTGAACGGAATCGCCACTTACATTCCAAACCCTAACTTCAACGGCTCTGACAGCTTTACCTTCAAGACGAACGACGGTGAGGTGGATTCGACTCCGGCGACCGTTTCCATCACTGTCATGCCGGTCGATGACGCGCCAGTGGCCAACCCGCAATCGGTGTCAGTGAACGAGGATGGCAGCCTGATGGTCACCCTGACTGGCAGCGACGTGGATGGCGACATCCTCTTTTTCACGATCCCCGGCAAGCCGCCGCACGGAAATGTGATCCTGAGTGGTGCCGTGGCGACCTACACTCCGGACCCGAACTACAACGGTCCGGATTCGATCAGCTTTTTCGTCTATACGATCATCTCCGGCAATCCGGTCTTCTCCTCGGCTGCGGCGATCTCGATCACGGTGAATCCCGTGAACGACGTGCCTGTCGCAGTGAATGACGGCAGCATTAGTTCGCCGTTCGCGACCATCGACGAAGACTCCGGAGCCTCGGCCCCGATCACGGTGCTCGCGAACGACACGGACATCGACCTCACTCCATTGACCGTGACCTTGGCGAGTTCGCCGAACGGCACGGTGACGATCAACGACGGCACGACCCTGAGTTTCACTCCATTGGAAAACTTCAATGGTTCGACCACGATCGATTACACCATCTCCGATGGTCAGGGAGGAACCGCCGGGGCGACGGTATTCCTCACGGTGACACCGGTCAACGACGCGCCGTTGGCGGTCGACGACGGTAGCGTTGAATCCCCGTTCGTGACGGTGCTGGAAGATTCCGAAGCCTCGCCGGCGATCGAGGTGCTGGTTAATGACACGGATCTTGAACTCAATCCTGTGATGGTGACTTCGGCGAGTTCGCCGAACGGCACGGTGGTTATCAATTCCGCCACGACCTTGAGCTTTACTCCTGCGGAAAACTTCAACGGCGCGACCACGATTTCCTATACCATCTCTGACGGCCAAGGCGGAACCGCCAGCGGCACCGTGTTCGTCGCCGTAACTCCGGTCGGCGACCTGCCGGTGGCGGTGGATGACGGCAGTGTGGAATCGCCGTTCGTCACGGTCGATGAAGACTCCGGCGCCTCAGCCCCGATCGCGGTCCTCGGAAACGACACGGACGCCGACCTCGATGCGCTGACGGTGACTCTGGCTAGCTCACCGAACGGCACGGTGGCTATCAATTCCGAAACGGCCCTCACCTTCATCCCGGCCGAAAATTTCAACGGTCCAACCACCATCTCCTATACCATCTCCGATGGCGAGGGCGGGACTGCCAGCGCAACGGTTTTCGTGGCGGTCACACCGGTCAACGACACGCCGGTCGCCTTCGCCCAAGCCGTATCGGTGAATGAAGACACTCCGCTGAATATCACATTGACGGGCAGTGACATTGACGGGGATGTCTTGATGTTCTCTGCGGGCTCGGCTTCCCACGGGACTGTCACCCTTTCGGGTTCGGTCGCCACTTACACGCCAGCTGCCAACTACGCCGGAACGGACAGCTTCACCTTCACCGTTTCGGACGGCGCTGCGGTTTCGGCCCCGGCGACGGTTTCGATCACCATCTTGGAAGTCGGAGGCCCTGCTTTTGGTGAGTGGCTGACTCAATACTCCCTCACCGCCGACCCAGGAGTGGACTCCGACCATGACTCGATCAGCAATGCGGTCGAATACGTCATCGGCGGAAATCCAGTGACACAGCCGGATACCGACCTCCTTCCCACCGTGGAGATGGTATCCGCCAACTTGGATGGCAATCCAGGTGATGAAGACTATTTACTCTTCACTTACCGCCGCACGGACCTGGCGAACGACGATCCTTTCACCACCATCCAAGTTGAATGGAGCACCGATCTCGCAGGAACATGGGCTGACGTCAGCGGAATGGTGGAAGATGTGACCGACGGTGCCGGAGTCGACTTGGTGAAAGTCTACATCCCCCGTGCCTTGGCTTCGGGTGGCAGACTCTTCACCCGGCTGGGCGTTGAGATCATCACAGTCCCTGATCCGGAGTAGGCGGAATTCCCAGGCTCGGGCATGAACAGCAGGTTTCACGGGAGGCGATTTCGTGACCTCCTTGCTGGAAAAGTTCTCGTTTCGGCGGGTTGGAGCGGATGCTGCTACAGGGCGGCTCACCGAGGGAGGAGCTTGTTCCGAAGGTTGGGGTTTCCTGACTCGCTTCAAGCGGAGAACCACGTGATCACGTAGTTCAAATCCAGTCTCCTTCAGGGCATAATGCAATTCTTGAAGCCACGATCGGTTCTGGAACGGAACCGGATTTATCCCTCCCGCCCCCCCTCAAAATGAAAGTTATCGGAAATCTCCATCCATCATTGCGTCCGGACGCGGCCTCAATCCGTCCTCTCACGCCGAGCTGCGTCTCCAGTAACATATTGACCGTGAAGCCCGATTTGTCATTTTATTCACCCTGCCACCCGGAATTTATCCCCCGATGCTTCTCCACTGTGGGCCATGGCTTGTCTTCGGGCTCGATTGCCTGACCTCCGCCATGCCGTCGCGTCATTTAACGAGAATTTGCATCGGGCCCCCACTCCTCCTCCCCCCATGAAAACGGCAAGAAATGCTTTCACCAGACTGCTAGGTCTGTTCCTCCTCACGCTTGGCGGGTTTTCCGTGGCTGGCGCACAAGTGCCCGTTAGGATCATGCCGCTCGGCGACTCGATCACGGCGGGATTCATTCCTCCCTCGACCTACGCCGGAGGCTACCGCGAAAGATTATACTCCCTGCTGACTGCCCCCACCGAAGGATTTGCCGTCGATTACGTCGGCACCTTGAATTATCCGGGTGCCGTGGCGGAAGGCTGGGTGGACGGGGATCACGAAGGCCACGGCGGTTTCAAAATCCAGGACATCCGCAGCCAACTTCCGATCTGGTTGAAGCAGATCCCGGACCCCGACGTGATTCTCCTTAAAATCGGAACCAACGACTTCTGGTCAGGGGAAAATGTCGCTACCACCCAGGACCGCCTGAGAAGTTTGATCGCCGATCTTTCCGCCTTGCGACCACACGCGAGGATCATCGTCGCAAGTCTGATCCGCAGAACCGATGCGATCGAAGCCACCCAGGCGCAGTTCAACGCGTCTCTACCCGCCATCGTCGCGGCCCAGGCGGCGCTTGGCAGAAAGGTCACTTACGTCGACATGCATGCCGGGTTTCGGATCGGATCCGGCCGATATCAGCGCGGATGGAGTTCATCCCACCGCCACTGGCCACAGCAAGATCGGGGACGTCTGGCTGCCAGCCATCAAGAGCGTGATCACCCCTTTGGGAACCACTGCCCCTCCGGCGATCGCTTCGGTGACGGCTGTCGAGGATCTCCAGCAAGTGAAGGTGACCTTCAGCAAGCCGATCAACGACACCGACGGTGCAAATCCGGCGAACTTCAGCCTGTCTGATGGTGTTTCCATTTCCCAGGCCTCTCTGGATGCGTCCAAACGCGTGGTCACTCTCAACACCGGCACCCAACTTGCCGCCAAGCTTTACACCCTGACCGTGAGCGGAGTTCGTGACCGGCTGGTGTCGTCGAATCTCATCGCCCCGGCATCGACGGCGACTTTTACCTCTCGCGCCTTCATCGATGGAAGCTTTGAACAGAACGACTCCGCCTGGGTGAAACAAGGAACCGTATCCGTTCAAGACGCGACCCTCCAGCGCGCGACCGACGGACAGAAAATCGTCGTGTTCAGCGGTGCCGAGGGATCGAATGACGGCGTAATTTCCCAATCCATTCCCACGATCCCCAATCAGAAATACCGTCTGCAGTTCGACATGGGGGTCTACACCTCCGTCACCAGTTCACAATCGCTGCAACTCACGGTCAGGGACGACGTGGGTGGAGCCAGCGGACAGATCCTGCTTTCCCCTCCGGTCACGAGTTTGGACGTGGTCAACACCACCGGAATCCCCACCACCAGCTGGCGCATCCTTTCCTACGAATTCACCGCCATCAGCGCCAGCACCACGATCCGTTTCGCGGATGCTTCCACGGTGACATCCAGCGTCGATCTCCTGCTCGATGACGTCCGACTGGATGCGGTCACGAATGACGCGCCGGTGGCGATGAACGACGGTGGCATCGGCGCACCGTTCCTAACGGTCGCCGCGAACTCCGGGGCCTCGACACCGATCGCGGTTCTTGCCAATGATACCGACTCGGACAACGACACCCTCACCGTGACCGCCGCCGCTTCGCCCAATGGCACCGTGTCCATCATCGGCGGGCAGACCCTGCGTTTCACTCCGACACTCGGTTTCAGCGGAGAAGCCACCGTCACCTACACGATTTCCGACGGCAAGGGCGGAACCTCCAGCGCGACTGCCTGGATTTCCGTCCTCCTAGTCGGCCCGTTTGGAAACGGCAGCTTCGAAAACGGACCTCCCGTCGACTTTGTAATCCCTTTCAACTGGGACGCAGCCGGCAGCGTGATCAGCTATTCCAGCAAGGGATTCTACGTGCCTGCATCCGGCAAGGGCGTTTGGATGGTTGTTTTCAATGCCGGAAACAACGAAAGGGTGAATCGCCTGTGGCAGACGTTTTCGACCGTCGTAGGGCAGACCTACACAGTGACATTCGACGCCGGTCTTGCTGCTTACGAAGGACAAATTCCAAGAATGCAGGTTGTGGGAGCCGAAGTTTCCGGTGAGGTCTCTCCAATTCCTCCGGGGCCACGCAGTTGGGAAATCCTTTCCGATGGTCCAACGGCGACTTGGTCGGAAAAATCCTTCACCTTCGTTGCCGGCAGCTCGGCTACTACCCTGACCTTCACCGTGGATATCTCCGGGCCTCCCGGGCCCGGAGGTGAACCAACGGTGCTCGACAACGCGGAAGGCGTGGATCTCGTACTCGACGACGTGAGGGTAACTGCCGTCGGCGGTACCAACCAGGCCCCCATCGCGGGAAACGATGATTTCTCCACTCCGGCTGGATTAACGCTCACGGTGGCCGCACCCGGGGTGTTGGAAAACGACACGGACGACAACGGCCCGCTCACCGCAGTGATCGACAGGTCAGCCGAACCAGGGCGGTAGTCTGACGCTCAACGCGAACGGGAGTTTCAGCTACACCCCGGTGCTTGGCTTTACCGGCATCGAGACGTTCACCTACCGTGCGTTTGACGGACTGTTGGTGTCGGCAGTGACGACCGTGGAGATCGAACGTCACCCAGGTCGGACCATTTGCGAACGGCAGTTTTGAAGACAGTTCGGTAATCTGGACGGCACCGCGGAGTTGGACAGCCACGGGCGTGGTGACTTACTTCGACGCGAACTACCAACCCGCAGCAAATAACGGAACTTGGATGGCGGTTTTCAATCCGAGCAATGAGACGCCGCTGGTCTCGACCTTGTCTCAGACCTTCCAGACCGTCGCCGGCCAACCTTACAAAGTGCAGTTCGACGCGGGCATGGCCGGCCAGTCCGGCAAGGCGCAAACCCTGCAGGCGGCAATCGGCGGCACCACCCTCTTCAGCCAGGAATTCACCTCCAGCGGTCCGGTGGCGGACTGGACGCAAAACCTCAGCTTCAACTTCACGGCGACAGGACCGGTCACCACCCTGACCTTCACAGTGGACATCACCGGTCAGACCGCCGCGCAGAGCGTGGACCTGCTGCTCGACGACGTGCGGATCACCGAAGTGAGCACCGTCAACGAAGCCCCGGTGGCGGCGGTTGACAGTTATTCGGTGCAAACCGGCTCGACCCTCACGGTCAGCGCACCCGGCGTGCTCGACAACGACGATGACAGCGACGAAGGCCCGGCGGCGCTCACCGCCGTGCTCGACACCCCGCTCAACCACGGCGGCCAGCTCACGCTCAACCCGGACGGCAGCTTCAGCTACACCCCGGCCACCGGCTTCACCGGCGAGGAAACCTTCAGCTATCACGCCTTCGACGGTGCGCTGCCGTCTGCTCCGGTCACCGTGACCCTCACCGTCACCCCGGTCGGCCCGTTCGCCAACGGCAGCTTCGAAGTCGCCGAGCCGGAACCCGCAGGCAGCTTGCAAGGCTGGTCGGCGACCGGCGTGATCACCTACGTCGACGCGATCAACTACCTCCCCGCCGCAGGCAACGGCGGCTGGATGGCGGTGTTCAACCCGGGCAACGACACGCCGGACGTTTCGACGCTCTCGCAGAACTTCGCGACCGTCGTCGGCCAACTTTACAAAGTGCAGTTCGACGCGGGCATGGCCGGCCAGTCCGGCAAGGCGCAAACCCTGCAGGCGGCAATCGGCGGCACCACCCTCTTCAGCCAGCAGTTCACCTCCAGCGGTCCGGTGGCGGACTGGACGCAAAACCTCAGCTTCAACTTCACGGCGACAGGACCGGTCACCACCCTGACCTTCACGGTGGACATCACCGGTCAGACCACCGCGCAGAGCGTGGACCTGCTGCTCGACGACGTGCGGATCACCGAAGTGAGCACCATCAACGAAGCCCCGGTGGCGGCGGCTGACAACTATTCGGTGCAAACCGGCTCGACCCTCACGGTCAGCGCACCCGGCGTGCTCGACAACGACGGTGACAGCGACGAAGGCCCGGTCGCGCTCACCGCCGTGCTCGACACCCCGCTCAACCACGGCGGCCAGCTCACGCTCAACCCGGACGGCAGCTTCAGCTACACCCCGGCCACCGGCTTCACCGGCACCGAAACCTTCAGCTACCACGCCTTCGACGGTGCGCTGCCGTCCGCTCCGGTCACCGTGACCCTCACCGTCACCCCGGTCGGCCCATTCGCCAACGGCAGCTTCGAAGTCACCGAGCCGACACCCGCAGGCAGCTTGCAAGGCTGGTCGGCGACCGGCGTGATCACCTACGTCGACGCGTTCAACTACCTCCCCGCCGCAGGCAACGGCGGCTGGATGGCGGTGTTCAACCCGGGCAACGACACGCCGGACGTTTCGACGCTCTCGCAGAACTTCGCGACCGTCGCCGGCCAACTTTACAAAGTGCAGTTCGACGCGGGCATGGCCGGCCAGTCCGGCAAGGCGCAAACCCTGCAGGCGGCAATCGGCGGCACCACCCTCTTCAGCCAGGCATTCACCTCCAGCGGTCCGGTGGCGGACTGGACGCAAAACCTCAGCTTCAACTTCACGGCGACAGGACCGGTCACCACCCTGACCTTCACGGTGGACATCACCGGTCAGACCGCCGCGCAGAGCGTGGACCTGCTGCTCGACGACGTGCGGATCACCGAAGTGAGCACCGTCAACGAAGCCCCGGTGGCGGCGGCTGACAGTTATTCGGTGCAAACCGGCTCGACCCTCACGGTCAGCGCACCCGGCGTGCTCGACAACGACGATGACAGCGACGACGGCCCGGCGGCGCTCACCGCCGTGCTCGACACCCCGCTCAACCACGGCGGCCAGCTCACGCTCAACCCGGACGGCAGCTTCAGCTACACCCCGGCCACCGGCTTCACCGGCGAGGAAACCTTCAGCTACCACGCCTTCGACGGTGCGCTGCCGTCCGCTCCGGTCACCGTGACCCTCACCGTCACCCCGGTCGGCCCGTTCGCCAACGGCAGCTTCGAAGTCGCCGAGCCGGAACCCGCAGGCAGCTTGCAAGGCTGGTCGGCGACCGGCGTGATCACTTACGTCGACGCGTTCAACTACCTCCCCGCCGCAGGCAACGGCGGCTGGATGGCGGTGTTCAACCCGGGCAACGACACGCCGGACGTTTCGACGCTCTCGCAGAACTTCGCGACCGTCGCCGGCCAACTTTACAAAGTGCAGTTCGACGCGGGCATGGCCGGCCAGTCCGGCAAGGCGCAAACCCTGCAGGCGGCAATCGGCGGCACCACCCTCTTCAGCCAGGAATTCACCTCCAGCGGTCCGGTGGCGGACTGGACGCAAAACCTCAGCTTCAACTTCACGGCGACAGGACCGGTCACCACCCTGACCTTCACGGTGGACATCACCGGTCAGACCGCCGCACAGAGCGTGGACCTGCTGCTCGACGACGTGCGGATCACCGAAGTGAGCACCGTCAACGAAGCCCCGGTGGCGGCGGTTGACGGCTATTCGGTGCAAACCGGCTCGACCCTCACGGTCAGCGCACCCGGCGTGCTGGACAACGACGGCGACAGCGACGAAGGCCCGGCCCGCTCACCGCGGTGCTCGACACCCCGCTCAACCAAGGCGGCCAACTCACGCTCAACCCGGACGGCAGCTTCAGCTACACCCCGGCCACCGGCTTCACCGGCACCGAGACCTTCAGCTACCACGCCTTCGACGGTGCGCTGCCGTCCGCTCCGGTCACCGTGACCCTCACCGTCACCCCGGTCGGCCCGTTCGCCAACGGCAGCTTCGAAGTCGCCGAGCCGGAACCCGCAGGCAGCTTGCAAGGCTGGTCGGCGACCGGCGTGATCACCTACGTCGACGCGTTCAACTACCTCCCCGCCGCAGGCAACGGCGGCTGGATGGCGGTGTTCAACCCGGGCAACGACACGCCGGACGTCTCGACGCTCTCGCAGAACTTCGCGACCGTCGCCGGCCAACCTTACAAAGTGCAGTTCGACGCGGGCATGGCCGGATTGGCCGGCAAGGCGCAGACCCTGCAGGCGGCGATCGGCGGCACCCCCCTGTTCAGCCAGGCGTTCACCTCCAGCGGTCCGGTGGCGGAATGGGTGCAAAACCTCAGCTTCAACTTCACGGCGACAGGACCGGTCACCACCCTGACCTTCACCGTGGACATCACCGGCCAGACCGCCGCGCAGAGCGTGGACCTGCTGCTCGACGACGTGCGGATCACCGAAGTGAGCACCGTCAACGAAGCCCCGGTGGCGGCGGTTGACAGTTATTCGGTGCAAACCGGCTCGACCCTCACGGTCAGCGCACCCGGCGTGCTCGACAACGACGATGACAGCGACGAAGGCCCGGCGGCGCTCACCGCCGTGCTCGACACCCCTCTCAACCACGGCGGCCAGCTCACGCTCAACCCGGACGGCAGCTTCAGCTACACCCCGGCCACCGGCTTCACCGGCGAGGAAACCTTCAGCTACCACGCCTTCGACGGTGCGCTGCCGTCTGCTCCGGTCACCGTAACCCTCACCGTCACCCCGGTCGGCCCGTTCGCCAACGGCAGCTTCGAAACCGCCGAGCCCGACCCCCGCCGGCAGCCTGCAAGGCTGGTCGGCGACCGGCGTGATCACTTACGTCGACGAAACCAACTACCTCCCCGCCGCGGGCAACGGCGGCTGGATGGCGGTGTTCAACCCGGGCAACGACACGCCGGACGTCTCGACACTCTCGCAGAACTTCGCGACCGTCGTCGGCCAACTTTACAAAGTGCAGTTCGACGCGGGCATGGCCGGCCAGTCCGGCAAGGCGCAAACCCTGCAGGCGGCAATCGGCGGCACCACCCTCTTCAGTCAGCAGTTCACCTCCAGCGGTCCGGCGGCGGACTGGACGCAAAACCTCAGCTTCAACTTCACGGCGACAGGACCGGTCACCACCCTGACCTTTACGGTGGACATCACCGGTCAGACCACCGCGCAGAGCGTCGACCTGCTGCTCGACGACGTGCGGATCACCGAAGTGAGCACCATCAACGAAGCCCCGGTGGCGGCGGTTGAAAGTTATTCGGTGCAAACCGGCTCGACCCTCACGGTCAGCGCACCCGGCGTGCTCGACAACGACGATGACAGCGACGACGGCCCGGCGGCGCTCACCGCCGTGCTCGACACCCCTCTCAACCACGGCGGCCAGCTCACGCTCAACCCGGACGGCAGCTTCAGCTACACCCCGGCCACCGGCTTCACCGGCGAGGAAACCTTCAGCTACCACGCCTTCGATGGTGCGCTGTCGTCCGCTCCGGTCACCGTGACCCTCACCGTCACCCCGGTCGGCCCATTCGCCAATGGCAGCTTCGAAACTGCCGCTGTCCTCGGCACCGCACCGCAAAACTGGACCGCCACTGGCGTCATCACCTACGCCGATGGCGACAACTATTTGCCCGACACTGGCAACGGTTCTTGGATGGCCGTCTTCAACCCCGGCGGCAACACGCCGTTGGTTTCCACCCTCTCGCAAACCTTCGCCACCGTCCCCGGCCAGGTTTACACCGTGGCCTTCGACACCGGCCTCGCCGGCGGAGCCGGTAACAAACAACAAACCCTGCAAGCCACCGTCACCGGCGAAAGCGCTCCGCCGCCGACTCGCAGCTGGCCCATCACCTCAAGCGATCCGCTCGCCAGTTGGTCGGAAAAATCGTTCAACTTCACCGCCGGCGGCACCTCCGCCACGCTGACCTTCAGCGTCGACATCACAGCGGCCGGTCCGGCATTCGACGTCGACCTGCTGCTCGACGAGGTGCGCATCACTGTAGACGGCGATACCAACCAATATCCAGTCGCGGTGAATGATGGTAGTTCCGGAACTCCATTCGTCACACTCGCCGAGGATTCCGGAGTGTCGGCACCCATGGCGGTGCTTATCAACGACAGCGATCCAAACTCCGATCCCTTGACGGTGATCCAAGCAAGTTCGCTGAACGGAGCGGTGGTCATCAACGGCGGGCAAACACTAACCTTCAACCCGACTTCCAACTACAACGGCACAGCTACGATCTCTTACACGATTTCCGATGGCCAAGGCGGCACGGCAAGTGCGGTGGTTTTCGTGTTGGTCACGCCTGTCAACGATCCTCCGGTTGCCGTGAATGAAGGAAGCGCTGGAAATCCCTTCCTCACGGTCGCGGAAGATTCCGGAGTCTCGGCACCGATCAACGTGCTCGCCAACGACATGGACATCGATCTCAACCCGTTGACGGTGATTTCTGCCAGTTCTTTGAACGGGACGGTGACCGTCAACCCCAACCAAACCTTGAGTTTCAGCCCGTCACTCGATTTCAACGGCCCGACGACGATTTCCTACACTGTCTCAGACGGCAAGGGAGGCACGGCAAGCGCGACGGTGTTTGTGTCGGTGACACAGGTCAACGACGCCCCGGTTGCCAATGCGCAGTCGGTGTCGGTCAATGAGGATGGCTCGATTGCCATCACTCTGACAGGCAGCGATGCCGATGGAAACTCCCTTACATTCGCCGTTGGCACTGCCGCGCATGGTTTGGTGAATCTATCCGGGGCCGTGGCAACCTACACTCCCGAGGCCAATTACAGCGGACCGGACAGCTTTACCTTCACGACAAGCGATGGCATCGCGGTCTCAACTTCCGCGACGGTTTCCATCACGGTGATCGGGTTGGGCGGCAGTAATTTCAACCAGTGGCTGGCAGCGCACCTGCTGTCCGCCGGAGTCGGAGCGGATTCCGACGGAGACTCGGTCAGCAATGCCGTTGAATACGTGATCGGTGGCGATCCGAAAACCCAGATGGACGCCGCCATGCTGCCCACCATCAGCCGGGTCTCGGCGGTGGTGGGCGGAAACACGGTGCCCGCCGACTATCTGTTGTTCACCTATCGTCGCACGGACCGGGCCAAAAACGACCCGTCCACGGCGATCAAGGTTGAGTGGAACCACGGTCTATCCGGCACCTGGACGGATGCCGCGGGCTCACCGGGCGTCGTGGTGGTCGGGGAAAACGACGGATTCGCGCCGGGTGTGGACCGGATCAAGGTCTATCTGCCTCTATCACTCACAGTGGGCGGCAAGTTCTTCACCCGTCTCGGAGTTGACATTTCCGGGACAGAACCCGATGAGTAGCCCCGCTTTTTCGAGTCTGGATCTGATGTCGTATCACCCCATGGAAGCAACTTTGACCAACCAAGCAACCAAACCGGCGAATCCAAGCCGGACGAGTGGAGCCATCGGCTTCCTCTGCTTCCAGGTCAAGCGCCGTTGGCGGAGGTTCTGGCTCGCCCGCTCGGGTTCCCGTGGATTCGGCAGGGTCGCCGCGTGGTTGGCGTCCAGTCATTCGTCGCCGTATCACCAGATGTCCTATCTCGCGAATATCTATCCGCGAGGCTTCGTCGCGCCGCGCGCACGGGTCGATCATCCGGATCTTCGCCTCGGGAATCACGTGTTTCTGGGAGATGGCGTGATCGTCTACCGCACCCGCGATGGTGGCCCGGTCGAGCTCAGGGACCGGGTGCATCTTTACGGTGATACCTTTGTCGAGACCGGCATGGAAGGAAGTGTTTTCATCGATGAGGGAACCCACATCCAGCCTGGTTGCCACCTCCACGCGTTTCTATCCGAGATACGGATCGGCAAAAAAGTCGAGATCGCCCCGAGATGCGGCTTCTATTGTTACGACCACGGCATGGCCCCGGGGATCCCCATCATGGACCAGCCACTGCAAAGCAAGGGCGGAATCTCGGTGGGTGACGGAGCTTGGATCGGTTATGGAGTGACCGTCCTGCAAGGCGTGTCGATCGGAGCCGGCGCCGTGATCGCGGCGGGTTCGGTGGTCGTCCGTGACATCCCTGAGAACGCGATCGCCGCGGGCGCTCCCGCCAAGGTCCTCAAATTCCGGGACGGCACGCTTCCGGCCGCTAACTGAAATTATTTCCAAACGAACTGAACAACCATTCAATGAAAGCAGTGATCCTAGCAGGGGGCTTCGGCACCCGAATCAGTGAAGAGAGCGTGGTCAAACCCAAGCCCATGATCGAGGTCGGCCACCGGCCCATCCTCTGGCACATCATGAAGATCTACTCCGCCCACGGCATCAATGATTTCGTGATTTGCTGCGGCTACAAGGGATACATGATCAAGGATTACTTCGCCAACTATCACCTCCACACGGCGGACATCACCTATGACCTCCGCAATCAGACGGCCACGATCCACCGCTGCGATGCGGAACCATGGCGCGTGACCTGCGTGGAAACCGGCGAAAAGACCATGACCGGCGGGCGCCTGAAACGCGTGGCGCAACACCTCGGCGACGAGACCTTCTGCCTCACTTACGGCGACGGCGTTAGC
Source organism: uncultured Verrucomicrobiae bacterium (assembly GCA_963841745.1). Classification (GTDB taxonomy): domain Bacteria; phylum Verrucomicrobiota; class Verrucomicrobiia; order Verrucomicrobiales; family Akkermansiaceae; genus Luteolibacter. The sequence continues at coordinate 128,117 of CAWJDV010000005.1, forward strand.
AACATCGACATCGCCGCCAGCATCGCCTATCACAAAAAACACGGAAAACTCGCCACCCTGTCGGCGGTGCAGTCACCCGGGCGTTTCGGTGCGTTCACGCTTTCCGGCGAAGACAGCGCCGTCGAATCCTTCCATGAGAAGCCCAAGGGCGATGGTGCCTGGATCAACGGTGGCTTCTTCGTGCTGGAGCCCGGCGTGATGGACTACATCGAAGGCGACGACACCGTATTCGAGCGCGAACCGATGGAGATCCTGGCAAGAAACGGACAATTGCAGGCGTGGAAACACGATGATTTCTGGCAGTCCATGGACACCCTGCGCGACCGCATGGTGCTCGAAGAACTGTGGGCGAGTCCGCAGCCACCCTGGAAGATCTGGGACAAGGCGGATGCCTTCGCATAAACCGAGCGCGAACTTCTCTATCATGTTCAATCAATTCTACTCGGGAAAACGCGTCCTGCTAACCGGCCACACCGGATTCAAGGGAAGCTGGCTCGCCCTATGGCTCACCGAAATGGGGGCGGAGGTCCACGGTCTCAGCCTGGCCCCGGAGGACGGACCGTCGCTTCACGAGATCATCGCTCCGGAGCGCTTCGCCAGCCAGCGGGCCTGTGACATCCGCGACTTCGGGAAATTCAAATCCGCGATCGCTGAGATCCAGCCGGAAATCGTCTTCCATCTCGCCGCCCAGGCGCTGGTGCGCCGATCCTACGCCGATCCGTTGGAAACCTTCGGTTCCAACGCCACCGGCACCGCGCACTTGCTGGAGGCCATCCGGACGCTGCGCGTGAACTGCACCACCGTGGTGGTCACCAGTGACAAGTGTTATGAGAACCGCGAGTGGGAGTTCGCCTATCGGGAGAATGATCCGCTCGGCGGACACGATGTCTATTCCATGAGCAAGGCCGCCACCGAACTCGTCGCCCAGTCGTGGAACCGTTCGTTTTTTGCAAACGATCCCGAACTGGGACCGGTAGTGACCGTTAGGGCGGGCAACGTCATCGGCGGCGGCGACTACGCCGTGGACCGCATCGTGCCGGACTGCATCCGCGCCTTGATGGAGCCGAAACCGATCTTCGTGCGGAATCCCGCCGCGGTGCGTCCGTGGCAACACGTGCTCGAATGCTTGAGCGGCTACCTCTGCATCGGCGAGCGGGTGACACGCGAGGGCAAGTCCTCGCCTGTCGCCTCGGCCTTCAACTTCGGTCCCGACCCCAGTTCGCTTCAACCGGTCCGCAGACTGGTCGAAGAGCTTCTCGCGCATTGGCCGGGAGAATGGACGGACGGCTCGGACCCGAATCAAGTGCATGAGGCGAAGTTGCTGACGCTTGCCATCGACAAAGCCGCTGCTCTGCTAGGCTGGCGGCCGGTGTGGGGTTTTCAATCCGGGATCCGCGCGACGGTCGAGTGGTACAAGCATCGTCACGACGGTCCGGATCGGGACGCGGAGATGGAGGAATTCAGCCGCCAGCAGATCCGGGCTTATGTGGAGGAAGCCACCCGCCTTGGATTGCCTTGGGTCAGTTAAATCATGAAATTCACGGAAACAGCGGTCGCCGGAGCCTATCTGATCGATCTCGAGCGCGCGGAAGACCACCGCGGGTTCTTCGCGCGTGCCTTCTCCGCCAGGGAGTTTGCGGAGAAAGGACTGGTGACGAACTATCCCGAGATCAACTTTTCATCGAGCATCCGCAAGGGCACTATCCGCGGTCTTCACTATCAGAGGTGGCCGCACGAGGAGGATAAGGTCGTGCGCTGCGTCCGTGGCCGCCTGTTCGACGTGATGATCGACCTGCGGCCGGACTCGCCGAGTTTCCTCGAATGGGCCGGTATTGAAATCAGCGCGGAATCCCATCAGGCGATCTACGTGCCGGCCGGCTGCGCTCATGGCGTGCAGACGCTGGAGGATGACACCGAGATGTTATACATGGTCTCCGCGACTTACAATCCGGCGGCCGAGGCCGGGATCTGTTGGAATGATCCGTTCTTCGGCGTGGAGTGGCCCGACGTGGGTCAGCGGATCGTCACCGAAAAGGACCAGTCATGGCCCGCGTTTCATCCGTCGGTCCTGTCGAACCCCTGAAAAATCATGATTATTGTCGATACAGCCTTAAGAAAACGCGCGGAGGAAGGCCGGCCCGTAAGGGTCGCCATGATCGGGGCCGGAGCGATCGGCCGCGGCGTCGCCAGCCAGATCGTGAACCGCACGCAGGGCATGGTCCTGGCGGTGGTGGCCAACCGGACGGTGGCCAACGCCGAGCGGGCGCTGGAGTTGAGCGGTGTTTCCGAGTGGAAGGTCGTGACGACCGCGGCCGGCATCGACGAGTGCGTCGCCAAGGGCATCCCGGCCGTCACGGACGATCTGTTTCTCGCCTGCGAGTCCGCGGGAGTGGACATCATCGTGGAGGTTCTATCCGACGTGGAGCTGGCGGCGGAAGTGGCGCTGCGCGCGTTCTCCCGCGGCAAGGACTATCTGACGATGAACGCCGAGATGGATGCCACCTTCGGCCTGGAGCTCAGGGCGCGGGCGGACGAGGCGGGAGTGATCTATTCAGTATCTGATGGAGACCAGCCGGGCGTGGAGATGAATCTCTGGCGCTACGTGAAAAGCCTGGGAATGGAGCCGCTGGTCTGCGGGAACATCAAGGGCCTCCAGGACTGCCGACGGAATCCAACGACCCAGGAGGGATTCGCGAAAACCTGGAACCAAGGCGTGAAAATGGTCACCAGTTTCGCCGACGGAACGAAGATTTCCTTCGAGCAAGCCTGCGTGGCGAACGCCACCGGAATGTGCGTCAGCCAGCGCGGGATGCTGGGCGGGGATTTCAAAGGCCACATCGACGAGTTGTGCCATTCCGGCCGCTATGACGTGGAGGAGCTGCGCCGCCTCGGCGGGGTGGTGGACTACGTGGTCGGGAGTTCTCCGGCTGCCGGGGTGTTCGTGCTGGCTGCCCATGACGATCCCTTCCACCAGTTCAACCTGAAGCTCTATAAAATGGGCGAGGGGCCTTTGTATGCGTTTTACGCCCACACCCACCTTTGTTATTTCGATGTCCCCATGTCGGCGGCGAGGATGGTGTTGTTCCGGGACACGGTCATCGCCGCAAGCGAACACAAGGTGGATGTGGTGACCGTCGCGAAGACCGACCTCAAGGCCGGGACCGTGCTGGACGGCATCGGCGGTTATCATTCCTACGGAGTCTGTGAGAACGCACCCGCTGCGGTAGAGGGCAGGCTGTTACCGATGGGCTTGTCGGAAGGGTGTCGGTTGCTGCGAGACATCCCCTGCGACGGAGTGATCGGCTATGACGATGTGGAGGTCCCGCCGGGACGCTTGATTGATGAACTCCGGGATGCCATGCTCCGCAGGGCAGCGGGACGACCCTGAGAAGACGCACTCCACCATGAAGTCGATGATCAAGAGATATTTCGAGAAGCGCGCCTCGGCGGTCAGGAAGCCGACGAAGCGGGTCGCGATCATGGTGCCGCTTCCCTCGCCAAAACTGAGTGCGGACGACGAAATTTCGATCCGCCATTTGCGGAAGCATCTGGGTGGTTATGACAAGTTTCTGCTCGTGCCGCAGGGCATGCCGGTGGACATGGACGGCTTCTCAGTGCTGGAACTTGACCGCAGGCACTTCGGCAGCGCGGCGAACCACAACCGGATGCTCTACCGAACCGATTTCTGGGAGAACTTCGCGGACTATGAATATGTCCTCATGTATCATCTGGACGCGTTGGTTTTCTCGGACCAACTGCAGGAATGGTGCGACCGGGGACTCGACTACATCGGCTCACCGTTTCTGCAGTGCGCGGACGCGCCATGGGTGAGGGAGGAGCGAGTCGGCAACGGCGGCTTCGCGCTCTATCGGGTTTCTTCGGTGCTCAAGGTTCTTTGGAACCGTTATGCGGATGATCCGTCGAGGTGGTATCAGGACCATTGCTGGCGTCAGATCGAAGTTCCAGCGCAAGCTGCTAAAGCCTGTCAGGGCGGCGGTCCCGGCGTGGCTCAAGGGCAAGGCGACCGCCCCGCTGCGGGGCCAGCTCCAGAAGATGGACCACACCGAGGTGAACGAGCGGGGCAACGATTTGTTCTGGTCGGATCACGCGAAACGTTATCTGCCGGAGTTCCGCGTGGCTTCGCTCGAGGACGGGCTGGCATTTTCGTTTGAAATGGAACCCCGCCGCTGCCTGGAGCGCACCGGTGGGCGGATGCCGTTCGGCTGCCACGCCTTCGGCCGTTATGACCGCGCTTTCTGGGAGCAGCATTTTCTGAAGGACGCTTCCTGATTTCCTCCAAGAAACTTTTTATGAACAACTCGAAAAAACTGTTAATTACCGGATCGAACGGCCTCATCGGATCGGAGATGGTGAGGTATTTCCATGATCTCGGCTGGAAGATCCACGGCATGGACAACAACATGCGCGCGGATTTCTTCGGGCCGCAGGGAGATACGCGCTGGAACCAGCAGCGGCTGACGATTCCGAGCTGCGCGGGATTCGAGCATCACGAACTGGACCTGCGAGACCGGGCGGGCGTGTTGGAGTTGGTGCGCACGATCCAACCGGATGCGGTGATCCATACCGCCGCGCAGCCAAGCCACGATCTGGCGGCTTCCCGTCCATTCGACGACTTCGACGTGAACGCGGGCGGCACGCTCAATCTGTTGGAAGCCGTGCGGCTGGCCTGTCCGGAAATTCCGTTCGTCCACATGTCCACCAACAAGGTTTACGGGGACGCGCCTAACCGGATTCCGCTCAAGGAGCTGGAAACCCGCTGGGAGTATGATGACCCGGAATACTGGGACGGCATCAAGGAGAGCTTCACCATCGACCAGTCCAAGCACTCGTTGTTCGGTGCATCCAAGGCGGCGGGGGACATCCTGGTGCAGGAATACGGGCGCTATTTCGGAATGCCGACCTGCTGCCTGCGCGGTGGCTGCCTGACAGGACCTAACCATTCCGGCGTCGAGCTTCACGGATTTTTGAGTTATCTGGTCAAGGTGAACAAGACCGGCGGGACCTACAAGGTTTTCGGCTACAAGGGGAAACAGGTTCGCGATAACATCCACTCGCTGGACGTGGCTCGCTTCGCGGCGGAGTTCATCGCCGCGCCGCGCTGCGCGGAGGTCTATAACATCGGCGGCGGGCGCGGAAACTCGTGTTCGATTCTGGAAGCCTTCGACCGGGTCGCGGATCTGTCCGGCAAGAAGATGAACTGGGAGTATGTGGACAAGGCCCGCGAGGGCGACCACATGTGTTACATCAGCAACCTGGACAAGCTCCGCGCTCATTATCCGAACTGGGACATTACCAAATCGCTGGATGATATCTTCCGGGAGATCGTGGAATCATGGGAGGTGCGCGAGCAATGAATGCGCCCCGGGTTTCCGTTTGTCTGCCGAACCTGAACAACCGGCCGTATCTGGAAGAGCGGATCGCGACCATCGAGGCCCAGACCTTCAAGGACTGGGAACTGGTGATTTGCGACAACCATTCGGACGACGGGGCTTGGGAGTTTTTCCAAGAGCTGGCCAAGCGGGATTCCCGGGTTCTCCTTAGCCAGGAGCCTCGTGAGGGCATGTATGCGAACTGGAACAACTGCGTGCGGAAGGCCCGCGGCGAGTTCGTCTATGTGGCGACCAGCGACGACACCATGGCGGAGGACTGTCTGGAAAAGATGGTGAAGGCGCTGGATGAGAATCCGGACTGCGACCTGGCGCACTGCCCGATGAAGGTGATCGACCAGCATGGCGCGCCTGGACGCGACTGGTGGACCGTGAGCTCGCATTTCACGAAGAGTTCCGGTATTTTCCTCAAGCAGCGCCACAAGCGCGTGGCTCCGTTTGACGGAGTGCTTTGTTTGTTAGGTGACAACATTTATTCCTCGGTGACCCAACTGCTGATCCGGCGGTCGTTGTATGACAAGGTCGGATTGTATAAAGCGGATTGGGGCTCTCTCGGGGATTTTCATTGGAACCTGCGCGCGGGCCTCGCAGCGTCCGCGGTCCATGTGCCGGATACCTGGGGCGGCTGGCGGATGCACCCGAGCCAGGCGACCGCCGCGGTGGGGTTGAATTCTCCGGACCATCAGGCCAAGATCGACGCGATGATCGATGATGTGCTGGCGATGTGGGACGCTATGTCGGGCAAGGGAAGTGCAGCGTGCGAGCTTCAAGGAGCTGGAGGAGCGGGCGCGGGAAATCAGGTTCCATCTCCGCGAGCATGCCCGCCGGACGAATGCCGGTGGAGCGGCGGATGTTTCTTTTCTGGGGGGCGCTTGTTGGGAAAACGCGCCGCCCGCCAGCATCTGGCGTCGTTGATTTCCGGCAGCAAGTGGCCGAAAGGCGCGCCGGCAATCGGTGAGCTCGTGGTTTGATGAGAGGTCCTGATTCCGTTGTCATGAGAATACCGGTCAGGCCGGAAACTCCGATCTAACAAATATGATTTTATTGGATTATTCCAACGAAACTATCCTAGTCTCCTGAAAATTCCCCCAGAATCCCCCCAAACAGAAATTATGAAAACCAACAATCGTGAGCAAAACCGATATGGAAACGACTCCGGATTGCCATTCGTCGGCAGGTTCCGCCTGCAAGGCGCGGCCACAATTGGTGCCGCTTTCAATCGGTTGTCACCGGTATGCTTTGCCTGGTGACCGCGATTCTCTGACCACGGCTGTGGGAGCACGAGTCCGTGCCACTCCGGTTTCTGCCGAGGCCTACCGGTCCAAGCCCAGTTCGACTCTCACTGCCGGGGATGAAATCAGAGTCACGTTTTCGGGAGCTCCAGAGCTCAACGTGAAGCAGAAGATCCAGTCGAACGGCAGGGTCAGCCTGCCAACGATCGGCGACGTCAGCGCCTCGGGAAAAAGCATCACGAGCTTCCAGTCCGAGTTGACGTCGCTTTACGCGCCTCATTTGCAGGATCCGACGGTGATCGTGTCGCTCGAAGTCCGCCGCCGCCGGGGTCTATTTGTCCGGGGAGGTTCTGAGCTCCGGGCAAGATTCCCTTGGAGCGCCCGATGACGGCCTTGGAGGCGGTGATGGAAGGCGGTGGATTCACCAAGTTCGCCAATCCCAAGCAGGTGATCGTCGTGAGAACTCAAGGTGGCAAAACCCAACGCTATGTGTTGGATTTGAAGCAGGCGCTCTACGGAGTGGATAACAATCCGTTTTATGTGAGAGCTTACGATGTGATCTATGTGAGTCAGAGCAACTGGTAAGGCCGCGGCTCCGGTGGCGAGGCGTAGGCGTCCGCGTCACTTCATGGTTCAGAAACTGTTCGATCAGTTTGAGGATCTGGACTCTGCCCGTCCGGTCCTTGGATGAACTGGTGATCACTGCGGGGGTTTCAGCCAGTTCCGGGCGGCAGTGTTTCGAGAAAAGCCTTCACGGTCGTGTCGGTCTTTTTCTGCGATTGCTTGTCGGCCTTGGTGAACACCAGGGCGAAGGGGATGGCGCAATCGACCAGCCAACTGACGAAGCTCACGTCGATCGGTTGGGGTGTCAGGCGGGAGTCGATGAGCACGAGCACCAGCCTGAGGTTGTCCCGCTGGCTGAGATAGTCGCCGACGGATTCGTTGAAATTGATTTTTTCGCTCTTCGCGACTTTGGCGTAGCCGTAGCCGGGCAGGTCCACCAGGGACCAGGTTCCGTTGATGACGAAGAAATTCAGAAGCTGGGTTTTTCCCGGGGTGGCGGAGACTTTGGCCAAGTCGGATTTGTTGGTGAGCATGTTGATCATCGACGATTTGCCGACGTTGGACCGGCCGATGAAGGCGAACTCGGGTCGATTCCATTCCGGAGCCGCTTGAAGGTCGCGGGCGCTCATGTTGAAGACGGCTGACTTGATTTGCATAAATTCGAATGTTGAAGAAAGGAGTTCCGGCGGGAACTCCTTTTTTGTTTTCCGGCGGTAGGACGGGATTTGACGTCGGGCGGCTGGATGGAGTCGAGGCAACTATCTTTTTTCGATCGCGACGAGCGTGATGTCGTCCATTTGCGGGCCTTCGCCAGTGAACTGTTTGAGCTCTTCCTGCATCCGGGCAAGGATGGCTTCCGCACCCATGCGGGGCCGCCAGACGGAATGCCTCGCACATTCGTTCCATGCCGAATTCCTCCTCCGTGATCCGTCGAGCGCTTCCTTGACTCCGTCCGTGTAAAACAGGACGCAGTCTCCGGACTTGCAGTGTCACCTCCTGATCCTGCGTGACCCGTTCGAAGACCGCGCCGCTATCGATCCCCAGTGCGAGGCCAGGTGAGCGCAGCAGTTCGACCTTGCCGGTGTCCCGCTGGAAAAAGAGCGCGGGTTCGTGACCCGCGCGGGAGAGGTGAGCTTGCCGGTCGCGGCGTCCAGAATGCTGTAGGCCATGCTGATGAACATGTCTTCGCGGATGTCCGGGAAAAGCTGGCGGTTGACGGCGGCCATGACGCGGAGGGGGACATTTCGCCGGATGCGACGGAACGCAGGACGCTGCGGCACATGGCCATCAGCAGGCCGGCGGGGACTCCTTTGCCGGAGACATCGGCGATCGCGATGCCGATTTTCTGATCTTCCAGGTCGATGTAGTCGTAGTAATCGCCGCTGATCATTCTGGCGGGAAGGTTGGTGCCGCTGATCCGGAAGCCCGGAACCGACGGGGCCTGCTGGGGAAGCAGGATGCGCTGCACTTCGCGAGCGTTTTTCAATTCGCTCTCGATCGCGCGTTTTTCGTTCGCCTCGCGATGAATCCGGGCGTTGCCGATGGCGAACGAGGATTGTTCCGCCGCCGAGCGGAAAACGGCGAAGTCGTTGGCCGTGAAATTTCCATCGGCATGACGACGGGCGACCACCAGGACACCGAGGTCCTTGTTGGCGTGGCGCAGCGGGGAGAGCAGGGCGGAAACGTCGTCCGTGTAGCGGGAGAAGGCATCCCTGAACGATGGGTGGCTTTTCACGTCCTTCACGTGGATCGGTTCGCCCACGCTCAGACAGTGGCCGAGGATTCCCTCGTCGACAGCCCACGCGGGACAGCCGCAAGTGGCTTTCGAGCGCCCGTGGATCGCGCTCGGCCTTTTTGCGGATTTCCACGGGGATCCCGATCAGCGGCGGGCACTCGTCCGAAAGGTAGGATGGGTTGAGGAAGTCACTCTCGGCGCTGACGAAGTAGATCGCCCCGCCGCGGGCGCTGACGACCTTGTCGATGCCATCGACGATGATGCGGGAAAGCAGGGTGGGGGAGGGTTCGTTTTCGATCGCGAGTCCCAGATCGTGCAGGAAGGTGAACATCCGCTGCTCCTCGCCTTCAAGGTCGTTGAATTTCTTGCGGACGATCTTCACCTTGCGGCGCTGGTTGCGCAAGCGCGATCAACAAGAATCGGAAACGACCACGGCGCAGACGGCAAGTAGGATGGTGGCTGGATCGTGCATCTTGGGGGGATTCTGCGGTTCAGATGCTTCCGTGCGACACCGTTATTTCTCCTTGGGTGTCTCAGCCATCTTCTGTTTTTCCTCAAGCTCGGACTCCAGCAGGGTCACGACGGTTGAGAAGGCGCGCATGTTCTTCTCATTGGTCTCGGACAGCACTTGATGGGCTTCGAGCACGTGGGCCGCCTTGTGAAGATTGCCCTGGAGCGCGACAGAGTTCGAGGAGATCAGCTGTGAGCGAATCGTTTGGATCTCACTCCGCCAGGCAACTTCCTCCGGATCGATTTGAATCAGGAAATCCAAGCCCAGGTCCTCAAGCGAGTGGCGGTTGCGCTGGCCCGCATCGGCGATTTGCAAGACTCCGCCAGCTTGGGCGGAGAGGCGGGTGGCGAGTCCGGCGAGGGTCCCCATGAACGTGGAATCCATCCCGGTGCAGGCCTCGAGATCCACGACCAGACATCGCTCGCCCGACGCGATTCGTTCGACGCCGAATGCCTTCAACGCAGGGGCTGTTCAGGAAAGAACCTTTTCCCTCGCAGCGGATCCAACTGAATCCATCAAAGATTCCGGTAAAAACTGGGCATTCCGTAGTCACAGAGAAAAATGCCGTCGTTTGGGCGGCGAGTAGATTTGAACCATAAAATCATAAGGGCCGATGGTCAATCACCCATCTGGAAATTCACCAGATCAACGCCAGAGATACGACTGGCGGCTGGCAAGCTCGCGATTGCCGCGATAGACGGTGGCTTTCCACGTCAGCACCTTGCCCCGGGTGAAGTAGTCGTCGCCGATTACGGCGAATTCCACGGTTCCCGAGGCATCGGACGCAGGAAACTTTTTGGACATGCGCTTGACCAGACTGGCGCTCGCCTCCCTGCTGGTATTGGAAGACGACTTCGACCTCACCCTGACCGACTCCAGCCGGATCGTTCCAAAACAAAGTGTAGTACTGGCCGAGCCGGTTACGCCGCTCGGACGCGCTGATCGCACCGTGCAGTCGACGGAGCTTTTCCATGCGGATCATGGGTTCCTCGGTCGAGGCGAGGGTCTCGTCCCGGAGGTGGAATTGTTTCACCTCCAGCGTCTGGTCGGGCCGACGCAGGCACCGAGCAGCAACGTGAGCAAAAGAATGGGCAGGCGGTTCACTCCTGTTCGACCTTGGGAGTGGATTCAGCCGGAGGAGCTGCCGGGGCCGGAGGCGCGGATTCCAGCTTTGGCTCGACCGGGGGCACGGGTGCCGGGAAGGTCTCCGTGCTGGGAGTGACGGGGGGCACCGGCTCCGAAACGGCCGGTGCGTCAGGATCAATCACCGTCGGGATCGCGCCGTCTGGCGGAAGCCCCGTCGGATCGAGCGGCGGAAGCGGTTGGCCGATTCCCGTGCCGGGAAGCGGAGGATAGACCTGATATTCCCCGGGATTTGTGGTGAGCGTTTGTGGCGCGGCGTTGGGATCCTCAAGCATCACGGAAGGGACAAACCCGATTTCGCCACTGTCGAGTTCCACCTTCACGTAGCTGTTCGCGGCGGAGATCACCTTCATGGAAGTGCCGCGTTTCAGGAGCTTGTCCGCATCCGCATCGCCACTGGGTCGGGTTTTGAAAAACGCGGTGTTGTCCATGGAGGCACGGACAAACTGGCCTGCCGAGAATGCCGGGCCGACACTTTGGACCGGGGTGTTGGCGCTGCCGGCGGGAAGCAGGGGATCATATCCTCCGCGAGTGATGGGACCCGTCATGGTGTCGCACGCCACGAGACTGAGGGCTGCGAGAGTGGAAATAGCGGGAACACAATTCATTGGGGTGGAAAAGTTGCATGTTTCCATGACCCGGTCAACGTCATTTCCGGTCGTTCTATCCGACTTACTGGCTCTGGCGGATGATCGTGTTGGTGTCGTCCAGGAGCAGGTTTTTGGAGTTCACCGGAGTTTCCGAAAGGGCGAACGCCATGATGGCCACCCGCTCGCCCGCCTTGATCAAATGGGCGGCGCCGCCGTTGATCATGATGTGCCCGGTGCCGGGTTTTCCCGCGAGCACGTAGGTCTCCAGCCGGTTCCCGGTGGTGATGGAGGCCACCAGCACCTTCTCGCCCGGCCACAGATCCGCGGCGTCCATCAAGTCGGTCGGGATTTCGATGCTGCCTTCGTAATCGACGTCCGAGCCGGTGATCATGGCGCGGTGCAACTTGGATTTCAGGACTTCGCGTAACATGGCGGCAAGAAAATCCCACGCCTCGCCGGGGTCAAGCGCCAAGAAATTCCCTCCGCCCCGAGTGCTGCACGTCATGCGCAGGAAATGACAGGATCGGCGCTGTCCGAGGGGCAGTTTCAGCTTGTAACCCACCCGTCCACCCCTGAACCTTTCCCCGACTAACCACGGAAGTGGCATGGAATCCGGTGAGAATCCGGAGCTGTCGCGCAGCGGTATCCAGATACGAATCCCCACACAGCCAATCGTTCGAAAGAAGGGTGAAGGCGGGGAGGAGGCCAAGCTGGGAGCCCGAATACTTGCCCTCCCGTTGCTCGTCAACTGAGCGCCGGCTTGCCCCGGCGTGCAGATCCATGGTCCTCCGCGAAAGGGGATCGACGGGAGAAGGCAACGTGCTTCCGCGCCGCGCCCTCTCTTCGTGAGAATATCGAATACCGAAGAGATAAACATGAAACATGATACCCTTGGTGCGTCCGCAATCGCGGCCGCAGTCGCCCTGATGTTTGGTTCCGCCACTGCCGCGGTGGTCACCTTCGAGACAGTTCCGCTTCCGCCGTCCGGCTATGATAACGGATCGGATGAAAGCGGGGGAGTCGTCCTCGAAGGCGCTACATTCAGAAACAACTACGACACCACCTACGGATCCTGGTCCGGATTCGCCGTCTCCAATCACACGGACACCACCACTCCGGGATACCTCAACCAGTACAGCGCCTACTCCGGAGGGGGCGCCGCATCGGCAAACTACGCCGTCGGCTACTACTCCACGTATGAAACGGCGACGACCAATGTCACCTTCGCCGCGCTCACAGACCTCGCCGGAAAAGGAGCCGTTTTCACCAACACCACCTACGCTGCCCTCGACATGCTCAACGGCGGCGACTTCGGATCGAAGAAATTCGGCGGCGTTTCAGGAAATGACCCGGACTATCTTCTTCTAACGGTCCAAGGCTACACCGCGGGCCTCGCGACAGGGATCCCGGTGTATTTCTATCTCGCGGACTTTCGGTTCGCGGACAATTCGCAGGACTACATCGTGGACGACTGGCGGTTTGTCGATTTTTCGTCACTTGGCAGCGTGGACGAACTCCGTTTCAGCATGACCTCCTCGGATAATGACGCGAACGGCGCACTCACGCCCACCTACTTCGCCATGGATGATTTCCTAGCGGTTCCGGAGCCGTCGTCCTTGCTGGTCGCACTCTCCGGACTTTGCCTGCTGGTTCGCAGAAAACGTTAAGTTGCCCATGCGCCATCGATCCTACACGAGCCGCAGTCTGTCCGCCGTTTCCTGCGGATTGGCATTCTGCGGCCTCGTGCCCGCCGCGCTTGCCGGGCCATATTCCGCCGCTCAGGGTGACCCCGGCAAACTTCCATGACGCACCCATTCCGGGATTCATCGGGCCAAACGGAATCGGGAAAGCGCGCCTGGACAGCTTTACCGTCGATGAAAACGGCGATCCGATTTACGAAAATCCGGATAATTTCGTGAACCCGCTGTTTTTCGGCTGGGCCGCTTCGGTCGCCAGCTACGAGCGGGCGGATTCAGACACTTCCTACTCAAATCCGGATCTCGCACTCGGCCCCGTGACCGGTGACAATTTCGACGTGGTTTCACTCGGCGATCTCAGCGCCCCGGAAATCACTGCTGGCAACCTGCCCGGCACGATCACCGTGGCGCTGGCGAAGCCTGTCAAAGACCTCAGCGGCGCGGACTTCGTGGTCTTTGAGAATGGCCACATCACCCAGTCCAACCAAGGCGGCGCGGGGATCGGCGGGATTTTCGCCGAGCTGGCGAAGGTGTGGGTCTCGGCGGATGGCGTGGATTTCGTGCAATTTCCCACCGACTCTCTCACCGCCGCCTCGACCGGCATGTATGGATCGCTCGATCCCACCAACCTCTACAACCTCGCGGGAAAACACATCAACGCCTACGGAAATTCCTGGGGCACGCCCTTCGATCTCGCGCAGGTGGGATTGGCACAAATCACCCACATCCGCATCGTCGATGTTCCGGGAAATGGTGCATTCCTCGATCAAACGGGGGGGGCTATTTACGACCCCTGGAGGACATTCGGCTCCGGCGGTTTCGACCTGGAAGCCGTGGCCGCCATCTCCACGCTGACGACCTACGAAGACTGGCCACCGCTTGCCAATCTCGCCCCGGACGCTCGCGGCCAGGCTGATGATCCCGATGGCGACGGGTTGCCGAACCTGCTGGAATACGCGTTCGGAGGCGTTCCCTGGCTCAGCGACTCCGCCAGCATCACGCCGAAATTACTCCTCATTACTGCCGGAAATGACGCGTATCCCGAACTCACGTTCCTCCGCGACGAGCGGCTGGCGGATCTGGTTTACGAAGTGCAGATCTCCTCCTCACTCGCGGAAAACGCGTGGACCACCATCGCCCGCAGCACCGCCGGCGACATCACCCAGACCGTGGAAGGCCATCTCCCGGAGATCTCCGAAACCAGCGCTTCCGCCATCGCCAGCGTCGGCGTCATCCGCCGCGTCACCGTGCGGGACGAAAATCCAGTCGCCACTGCCGACTCCGCGTTTTTTGCGCGTGAAAGTCACTGCGAATTCCGCTCCCCTTGCTGATCCATGAATCCTCCCGACGCCAAACGGTCCCTCCCGACTCCAGGTTTCACCCTGGTGGAGGTTCTCGTCGTCGTCGCGATCATTCTGGTATTGAGCCTGCTCGGCTATTCCGGCGGTCGCCGCTTGATCAATTCCGCCCGCATCGTGGAAAGCACCGCCAACCTCCGCTCGCTCGCCATCGCCAACGCCACCTACGTCGCCGACAACGGCGTTTATTGTCCGGCCGACGACCAATCCGGCAACCGCCGCTGGCACGGCGCCCGCACCTCCTCCGGCGGACGTTTCGATCCCACCAAAGGCTTCCTCTCCCCCTATCTCGGGAAAAGCCAGCAAGTCACCATTTGCCCGCTGCTGCATGCCACCGTCGACCGACGCGTCCAGCTTCGAAGAAGGCACCGGTGGCTACGGCTACAATGCCTCCTACATCGGCGGAACTCCCGGCGGCAAGTTCGACACCACCACCAAAATCCGCATCCCCCAGCGTCCCGCCAACGTCACCAATCCGGGCCGGACCGTCATGTTCACCACCACCGCTTACGCCGTCGCATCCGGCCTCCAGCAATACCCCTTTTGCGAGCCGCCGTTCTGGGATTTCGGCTCCGGCCCGTCCGGCTTCCGGCCCGCTCCCAGCGTCCATTTCCGCGCCAACGGCAAGGCCCTCGTCGCCTGGTGCGACGGCAGCGTCACCGCCGAAATCCGTACCGATTCCCAAGGTGGCGAAAACCCCCACGGCGGAGACGCCGACAGCTGGAACCTCGGCTGGTTCGGCCCGGAGGAAAACAACGGCTGGTGGAATCCGCGGAACTGATTGGACAAACCTTCAGTCCGCCCGTTTCACTCCGCCGCTGCCCGGCATCAGGAAGATTCAGGCATCACGAATCAGGAGGATCTAGCGAATCTTGAACCCGCAGCCCGTTTCGCGACCTCGGCGGCTCCCATCCTGTAACATGTAGCGTCGGTCTGCGGACCGTCGCTAACTGAAAAACGCCGCGGGACCGAGCGTATTCCCCACGGAACAGGCTCACCTCGCAAAGCGAACACGCCACCGGCGCTCACAGAGCCGCCGCTACATTCCTTGGAGTCGTCGGTCTGCGACCGTTCGCTGGATTCCCACCCAAGCGGCGGTTCCATATCCGGAACCGCCGCTCAACCATTTCCTGAAAAATAGCCTCGCCGCCGTGGAAAACCTGTCGTTAGCCTCCGGGGTTCCCGTGACGGGTTCTCTTCCCCTCAAAAAACCCCTCACCTCCGCCGCCTGATTTTCCCTTTCCTACTCCGTGAAATACAAAATTGAGCTCAAACCGAAGGCCGAAAAGGACCTCAAAAGTCTCTTTCCGGCAGACCGAGGTCGAGTGGTCGAGCGGCTGCGATGGCTGGAAGACGATCTCCGCGGCGATGTGAAGCGACTCACCAACCACTTCCCTGAATACCGGATGCGGGCGGGCGATTACCGGGTGCTTTTTGAAGTCGCGGGCGATCAAGTCATTGTTTATCGTATCCTCCATCGGAGAGAATCCTACCGCTGAAACCGCCATGAGCATCCACCCGCAAATCATCGAAAAAGACGGCCGCAAGGAATTCGTTGTTCTCCCCTACGAGGAGTTCCTGCAAATGCAGGAGGAAATCGAAACCTACGAGGACCTCCGCACCTTGCGCGAAGAAAAAGCCACCGCCCACGCGGAACCCACCCGGTCTCTTGACGAGGTGCTGAGAGAAATCGGGAACTGATTCTGCCGACGGCCTTCCTCCCCCATCTTCCGCCACCCACCAATGCCCAATGTCTGTTATTCAGAATTGACCCCGAAGCAGACCCCGAAGCATTCCCCCTCCCATGAAACGCCGCTCCTTCCTCTCACTCTCCGCCCTCTCCGCCGTGCCGGTCACTGCAAGGGCTGCGGACGCCGCTCCGGAACCGGACTGGTATGAAACCGTCAGCAGGGAAGGCTTGAAACACCGGGCGGTGTCCGATGACGGCAGGATCACTTTGCAGGTGGAGCTCATTCTCCCTCCGGAAGACGAAGTGACCGAGGCCAAGGACGAGAAGGGCGAATTCCGCGCCTATCTATACAAGGGCAAGGACCAGCCCTATCCATTCCATCCTGGCAGCAGGCTGCTCACCCGCTTCGATCTCACCTGGGACGGCAAGGCGATGGAGATTCCCGAGCGCTTCTGGAACGATCTGCCCGGCCTGGACCTCGAAACCTCCACCCTTGATCCCAAGACACTCGCCCCGGATCTTCAATGGAAAGCCGAGGAATTCCTCGAACGCCTCCGCCAACCCCGCGTCTCCCTCTCCGCCGAGGGCGGCACCGTCCTCATCGAATGGGTCCGCCCGGAGGAATGCGACTCCCGCTCCACCATCCGCTGGATCGTTAGTAAATCCGGGACGGTCCTCAGACACAGGCACTGCCCGCCGCATGAGTGCTGAGACGGCAGCGCCAAATGTGAGCGAGCGAGACCTGACTTGATTCATCGCCTTTCATTTTCCTGGAAAATAGCATCGCCGCCTGCGAGATGACTCCGATAGTCTCTGAGATTACATGATTACCCTTCGATTCATCCCGCAACTCTTGGAAACGCCGCCTTCGTCGCCGATGAGATCGACCAACTGCAAGCCCATCCGCTAAAAGGAACTTTTCTGTTCAGATAGCGACACCCTTTCAACCCCATCAACCGCCTCTTCTCAGCCACCCAGCACGCCGCTACCAGCATCTTCGTCATCCGATGAAGAAGTCAGCCGGCTGCGGTAGACTAGATAAAATAATCGTAATCGATTTACATCCTTCACAGCTAAATGAAACTCAATCGCGTTCATATTAAAAATTTCCGATCTATCAAAAATGTGACAATCGACTTTGAGCCAAAATGTCGGGTTCTTGTTGGGATCAATGAGTCTGGTAAGACAAATATTCTGACAGCATTGTCGCACCTTGATTCGACCACGAAAATTGACATAAATGATCAAAGAGAATTGGATCCGGATGAGCCACCACTAAGGGAAGCATTTGTTCGTTTCATTTTCTCTCTGGATGAATCTGATTACAAAGCAGCAATTTCTGAATTGGAAAAGAAAATCATAGGTTACTCGAAATCGGCTTCCGTTATAAAAATAAAAGGTGTACCGCTCACGATCGAAGAATTTGTGAGATCGCGAAAGGAAGTTCTGTTTCGAGTTGAGCTCATTGAGCAATCGAAAAGTTTTTCATATTGGACTCTAAACGAAGCTTGTGAAATGCTCGGATGTCTATTTGGCGTCAAAACGATGCATCCACCCGTTGCGGGCCAAGCTCCGTCAAAGTCCGTTATTTCGACTGTAATGGCAAAAAGTTACGAGGCGAAAACTGGCGAGATTGCCGCTGAATTAACTCTTGACTCGTTCAATCGATTGGTTTGCGAGGCATTTCGTAGCAATTTCGAAAAGAAGGTTCCAAAAGTAGTCTTTTGGAAATATAGCGATGCTCACTTGCTGCCAGGAAAAATTTCGATTTCAGAATTTGCTTCTGATCCAGATCGTTATAAACCACTAATGCATATGTTTCACTTGGCGGGGTATAGTGACATTGCCGCAGAAATCGAAGCCGCTGAAGAGCGAGCAAACGGATATAGAAATTTGTTCAAAAAGGTTTCTACGGCGGCCACAAAACATTTGCACCAAGTTTGGAAAGATTACCGAGGAATCAAATTGGAGATAGTTCAGAATGGAGAATTTATTGACGCTCATATAGTAGACAAATATAATTATTATGATTTGTCGCGAAGGAGCGACGGATTTAAACGGTTTGTCTCGTTTTTGTTGCATGTGTCAACAACGGTGAAAACGAAAAGATTACAGAATGCGTTGTATTTGGATGATGAACCGGACAATGGGCTACATCCCTCAGGGGCACGATACCTGCGTGAGGAGCTGATCAAGGTCTCCGAGGAAAATTATGTTGTTTACGCAACACATTCCATATTCATGATCGACGAGAAATGCCTCGAACGCCATCTGATTGTCCGCAAGAAAGATGAAGAAACCTCCGTGGAAGTAGCTACCGACTCAAACTTTGCAGACGAAGAGGTGATTTTTAACGCCCTCGGATATTCGATTTTTGAGCATCTCCGACAATCGAACTTGATTTTAGAGGGGTGGCGAGACAGGCAGCTTTTTAATGTTGCAATGGCCAGCAGTTCAAGTGCGACAAAAGAGGTTCGCCAGCAGTACAGGGATATCGGTGTCTGCTATTGCAAGGGTGTTAAGGATGTGAGTCGAGTTTCTGCGATGTTGGAGTTAGCTAGAAGGAATTGCCTAATCGTTTCTGATGCAGACAAGCCCGCGAAAGAGCATCAAAAGCTGTACAGCGGACCTTTTAAATGGCTCCGGTATGACGAGATTGAAGCATCATCGGCAATTGTCACGGGGGAAGATTTTGTAAAGTATGAGGCATTTAAGCCGATTCTCAACATGATCAGAAAGGATTACCCTGCACTTGGCGAGATTCCTACCGAACCAGATTTTGCCCGATCCGCCTTGGGTGCGATAGGCCGGTGGCTTTCCAAGGAGAAAATTGAAGCTGAGGAGCAGAAGCGAGTGATTGACCGGATCAAGAACGAGGTTTTCAATACGTTGAAGGCAACGTCTATTCGAGATGAATATTGGACGTTTCTGCGAGGACTTAGGCGTTACTTAAGCGAATAAGACAGGGTCGCGGATTACAGCTCCTAGCTCGGCGGGGTCTCGGCGGGGTCCTAAATAACAGACATTCCCATCGGAACAAATACTCCAGCACCGCTTGAGGATGGGACTCGGCGACGCTGAGGAGGGCGCGGGCGGGGACGAGGAACATCGAAGGGAGGAGGTGGAATCGGTGATTTTCGATTGTTGATTTTGGATTTTTGATGGGAAGAGAAAGGATTGGTTTCATCGTCGCTGCCACCGTGCTTGAGCGGGCGGATATGCTCGATGTGGAGGGCGGCGAGGGGCGAATCCTCCTGATGAATTTGGTAATACTCGCACCGGTAGAGCGCACGCTGCCGGACAAGGGCTCGCGTGCCGGCAGTCATGCCGCGCTGCCGGATTTGAACCTTTTGGCTTCGCGGCGCAGGACGGCGACGAATTTGTTCGCTCGGACGTATCCGGCATACTCATCGCGTTCCTCCGGCGTCAGGGTGTCTTCGGTGTTCTTCGAGGCGAGCTCCTCAATGCGCACGCGGAGTGATTGATCAGTCTGACCGGAAAGGACCGCATCCTCCCGGCCGGGAAGAAGGAGTTCGAGAAGCGGACCAACGCCACGCTGAAAGGCGGTTTGAGCACTCATGAGGTGGAAGATAGCAATCGGAGTTTGAATGGCAAGAGCCGGGTTTTCCAATGCTCACACCTCTGGATGGGGCGCGGCGACGCGGAGGAGGTTGGGAAAGGTTGAACATCGAACGCCCAACATCGAACGTCGAAGTGAAGAGGGTGGATTGATGATTTCCGATTGCTGATTTTGGATTTTTGATGGGAAGAGAAAAACGTTGCTGGCTCACATCACCTTGAGCAGTTTCCGGGCGGCTTCCTCGGACGAGGCGGGGTTCTGGCCGGTGACCAGGTTGCCGTCAACGAGGACGAAGCTTTCCCAGTCGCCGCCTTTTTGATAGTTGCCGCCGTTTGCCTTGAGCATGTCTTCCACGAGGAACGGGACGACGTGGGTGAGTCCCACGGCTTCTTCCTCCGTATTTGAGAACCCGGTGACCCGTTTGCCGGAGACAAGCGGCTTGCCGTCGGGACCCGCCGTGCTCTTGAAAACCGCCGGTGCGTGACACACGGCGGCGACGGGCCGGTCGCTCGCAATGAAGGATTCGATCAGGCGGATGCTGTCCACGTTCCCGGCAAGGTCCCATAGCGGGCCATGTCCGCCGGGGAAGAAAATCGCGTCATACGCGTCGCCATCGATTTCTCCGAGCGGCACGGTGGCGGACAGCGCTTCCTGGGTGGCGAGGTCCTGCTTGAAACGGCGGGTCGCGTCGGTCTGCGCGTCCTCGGCATCACTCTTCGGGTCGAGCGGCGGCTGGCCGCCGGCGGGCGAGGCAAGCGTGACGTTGGCACCCGCATCCTTGAGGACGTAGTAGGGAGCGGCGAATTCCTCCAGCCAGAAGCCGGTCTTCTTGCCGGTGTCGCCAAGTTGGGAATGGGAAGTGAGGATCATCAGGATTTTCATGGCTGGAATAGGGATTGGAGATAAGCGCGGCTGATCCGCGTGTTTCACCTAATAGCGAGTTATTCATTCCGCAACCGCTGATTTTCCGGGGCAGTCCGTGAAAAGAATCATTTCATCGGATCAAAATCACTGGCGCAAAGCCTCCAACACCGCCTGGGAACGGGACCTGGCGACTCGGAGAGGGTGGAAGGGGATCAACGCCGAACATCGAAGTGAAGAGCTTGTCCGTCCTCCGTAGCCCGTGTAACCAAGGGGAAATGAATGTCCATCACCTCGAGCTTTTCTACTACGTGGCGAAATTCGGAGGCATTACCGCGGCGACCCGCAGCATGCCTTACGGCATTCAGCAACCCTCGCTGAGCGCGCAAATCAGCCGGCTGGAAAAAGACCTTGGAATGATCTTGTTTCATCGGCGGCCATTCAAGCTGACGGCCGAAGGCGAAATTCTCTACCAGCGGATCCAGCCCTTCTTCTCCGGACTCCCCGAACTCGCGGCTGAACTCCGGCAGGAGGGCGCGCTCTATCTGAAGGTCGCCGCGTGTTCGTCGGTGCTCCGGCATCATCTTCCGCGCTTGATCCAGGCGATGAAGATCAAGAAGCCCGGACTGAAGGTCACCTTGGAAGAGGTCCATTGGGACGACATCGCGGATCAACTCGCCAATCAGATCATCGACGTCTCCGTAGGCGCGGTGAACGGGCCGTTCCCCGCGACGGTAAGAGTGGAGGAACTGCTCAGGATTCCGCTGGCCTTGCTGGTGCCGGAGGACTTCCCCTGCAACACGTGGAAGCAGATCCTGGCCCGTCACCAGCGCGGGGACGGCAGCCTGGATCTTCCCCTCATCTCGCCTCCGGCCCAAGGAGTGATTGCCAAGCGCTTTCAAGAGGGACTTTCCGCTGCCAGAGTGGTCTGGCAGACGGAGGTGGAGGTGGGCAACTTCGATGTGATTCCGGAATATGTCACTCATGGTTTCGGAGTGGGAGTGTCCCTCGTGATCCCCGGGGTTTCGCCGCCTAACGGTCTCAAACAGATCGAGCTTAAGGAATTCGCTCCGGTGAAAATCCTCGTCCTCCACCGTGAGAATCCCAAACCGGCCACGGTATGGTTCGTCGAAGAGTTGAAAAGCCTCGTGCGCCAACTAGCCCCGGCTCCCGCCACGCGGAAAACCGCTGGCGCTCGCTGCGCTTCCATCGATTCAAACGATGGCGGGTTCGCATAATATCGATTAGGGCCGCTGCGGTGCCTCATGCCAGGCTTCGCGCTCCCACATGAAATCACTACTCGTCACCATCACCGCCTTTACCATCGCATCCGCATCGATCGCCCAGACCGTTCCCACCCGTGTCGAGATCCGGAAAACCGGACTTCAGGGAGCCGATATCGAACTCCGCTTTCCGAGTGTTTCGGGTTTCAACTATCAAGTCTTCAGTTCCCCGGATCTGGGAGCGGGTTCGTGGGCGGACACCCAGGTGGGAGCTGCTGGAACTGGAGGCGAATTGTTGTTTCTACTGCCCCAGGCCGGAGCTACCCGCCGCCAGTTTTTCCGGATCGGGGTCACGCCAGCCGGGACCTCGGGTTGGGCGCTGATCCCTGCCGGGAATTTCACCATGGGCAATCAGATGGCGGCTGGGGAAGGGGTTCCGGCCGAGTTGCCGGCGTTCCAGCTCTTTGTCGGGGAGTTCCGGATCCAGAAGACCGAGGTGACCAAGGACCAGTGGGATGCCACCCACGGCTGGGCGGTCGCGAATGGATACACCTTCGCCTTCAGCGGCAGCGGGGTGGCGGGCAACCATCCCGTCCACACCGTCAACTGGTATGATGTCATCAAGTGGTGCAACGCGAAGAGCGAGCAGGAGGGATTGGAACCCTGCTACTTCGTGAATTCCAACCTCTATCGGACAGGTTCCCCGTCCAGCGTCCGCTGGGACCCTGCGAAGGATGGTTACCGCCTGCCCACCGAAGCCGAGTGGGAAAAGGCCGCGCGGGGCGGGTTGACCGCGCGTCGATTCGCTTGGGGTGATCTGATCGATCACACCCTAGCCAACTATGTGGCGAATTCCGCTCTCGACTATGAGGCCAATCCGACCGACGGACCGCATCCATCTTATGTCCGGCCGACCATGCCCTACACTTCGCCGGTCGGCAGCTTCGCCGCGAATGGCTATGGCTTGCACGACGTGGCGGGAAACGTGCTCGAATGGTGCTGGGACCGGCCCACTTCGAATTACAGCTCGGGCTACACCGTCGATTTCACCAGCGCTTCCTCGTCGTTCGAGCGGATACTGCGAGGCGGAAGTTGGCTGGGCCAGGCGTCCGTGGCGCGGAATTCGCGCCGGGGAAGGGCGTTTCCTGACTCAGGCAGGGGTTATGACATCGGCTTCCGGATCGCCAGGGGCAGGCTTCAGTGAGCGATCCCCCGTAGCCGGCTCTACCCGATTTTCTCCGCCAGAAAGCGGAACAGCAACGCCAGCGCCACCCGGGCCAGCGCCGGGTTGTAGCGCACTCCCTCGTCCCGGAGAAATGCGTGCGCCGCGTTGAACTCGTGCCACTCGAAGTCCACCCCGGCATCCTCCAGCAGTGCGTGGATTTTTCGCCGACCTTCCACCGGAACGTGCGGATCCTGCCGACCGAAGACAAATAACAACGAGGCATCTGCCGTCGTTAGCCGCGCCAGCGTGTCGTCGGATTTTCCAAGTCCTAGCGAGCTGGTGTGTACATCTGTCGGATAGAACGCGCCCACCGCGCCCACGTCGGGATGCAGGCCCGCGCGCAGCGCCAGATGGCCGCCGAGGCAGACGCCGAAGCTGGCGATGCGGCCGGTGCAGGATTCGTGGCGTCGGAAAAATTTCACCGTCACATCGGTGTCCTCGTCGTAGGCGGCGATTTCCTTTTCCGTTTTCAGCGCGTTCCCCCGCGCCGAGCCGTCCGCGTCGTAGGCGAGCACGGTGCCGGGCGGTTCGAATTCATGATAGACCTCGGGCACGGCTACCAGATAGCCCTCGCCTGCCAGAGACGCGGCCATCCGCCGGATCGGGCCGGTCACTTGGAATATTTCCGAGTAGAAAATGATCCCCGGATGTTTCCCGCCGCCGTCCGGGATGAAAAGATGCACCCGCATCGCGCCGCGGGTGGTCGGGAGATCGACGAAAGATTCGGAAAGCGTGGCCATGCCGGAGTGTCGGCATTTCGCCCGGCGGCTGACAAGCGTCCTTGCCAGAGGGTGGGGGACTGGCACTAAAATCCGGCCATCATGGAGGATCACGAAGAAGCGCAGAAGGCCGCCGCCAAATGGCGGGCCTGCCGGCGGGCGCTTCATCCGGTGTTCGCGCTGGTCGCCTTGGTCTGCCTGCTGGCGCTGGTGGGCTGGATCGGGGAAATCACCGCACTGGATGCACGGGTGCACGGTGGCGACGGGTATCGTATTCTCCGTCGAGCGGTCTTTGAGTTTCTGGAGCCGGAGGCATGAGCGGCAGGACCGGCGGCGCTTGACCGTCCGTGTCCTGCTGGCGGTGATGGTGCTCTGCGGCTCGGTGGTGCTGCTGTTCCAGCCTTCCAGCGGCGGGCCGATCGGGCCCCATCTGTTTGTGCTGATCTCGGTGATCGTTTCGGGTTTGTCGCTGATGATTTCCCATCAGACCCGCTTCACGGCGCGGGCGTTCCACCCGGGACTGGTTCTGATCGTGTCGTTCTTGTGCATCATCGTCGGCGGCATGTTGTTGCTGAAAATGCCGCTGTGCACGGTGCCGGGGCAGACCTGTTCGTGGCTGGATGCGGCGTTCACCAGCACCAGCGCGGTTTGCGTGACCGGACTGGCCACGCAGAATCCGGCCACGTTTTTCACCACCACGGGACAGGTGGTCATCCTGCTTACTCATCCAGATCGGCGGGCTTGGAATCATGACGCTCACGTTCTTCGCCGCGGTCGTGCTGTTCGAGGGGCTTTCACTGCACGACCGTCTTCTGCTAGGAAAAATGCTTCAGGAAAACCGCCTCGCCCGCGTCGGCGAGACGCTGCGGTTCATCGTCGCCATGACGTTTATTTCCGAGGGAATCGGTGCGGTGGTTCTGTTTTTCAGTCTGGACGGCATTCCGGATCTATCCACCCGCCTGTTCCACTCGGTTTTCCACGCCATCTCCGCCTTCTGCAACGCCGGTTTCTCCACGCTGCCGGACGGACTTGCCAGCGAAGTGCTGCACGCGAACCGGGTCTGGCAGATCATGATCATGCTGCTCATCGTGATCGGCGGCCTGGGCACGCTGGTGGTCGAGGACCTTTCGTTCTGGTCGGTGGCGAAGTTCAAGCGCTGGCGTCTCCAGGAAGGACCGCACCGGCGGCTGCGGGTGCATACGCGGCTCGTGCTGGTGGTGACGGCTGTGCTCATCGTACTCGGCGCTGGCGTGATTTTCGGCACCGAGTTCATGATCGGGAATGGACCTGATAGCGGTGGCCGCGTCCTAACCGCGGTGTTTCACTCGGTCACCGCGCGGACGGCGGGCTTCAACACGGTGCCCATGTCCCAGATCAGCGTTTACACGGCGCAGGTCCTGATCGTCCTCATGATCATCGGCGGCTCGCCGGGCGGCACCGCCGGTGGCTTGCGCACCACGGTGGTGGCGATCGGGCTGGCCCAGTTGTGGCACCAGCTCCGCATGGGCAGCTGCGGCATGGTCTTCTTCAACCGCAAGATCCCGGAGGACACCGGCGCGCGGGCGCTGGGGCTGGTTTTTCTAACTGGCATCTGGCTGGTGGTGAATTTCCTCATCCTCGAGTTTCTCGAAGCCGGAAGCGGAGCCTCGGAAACGAAGCTGATGTTCGAGCTGGTCAGTGCGTTCGCCACCGTCGGGCTGTCGCTCGATCTCACACCGACTCTCAGCGACGGTGCGAAGACCTTGTTGATTGTGAACATGTTTGTCGGCAGGATCGGCCTGTTGACGGTCATGGCCACGCTGATCAAGCGGGACGAGCGCCCGGCCTCCGGAAAACCGAACGAAGACATCCTCCTCACCTGATCCCCTTGTTATCATGAGATTCTGCATCATCGGCCTTGGAAGCTTCGGCACCCACCTCACCCGCCAGCTCACCCGCGACGGGCATGAAATCGTCGCCGTGGACAACGACCCCGCCCACATCGCCGCCCTCAAGGACGAGGTGGAATACATCATCCAGGCGGATTGCACGGACTTGAACGCGTTCCACGAAATCCCCATCAACGAGTGCGACGCGGTCATTCTCGCCATCGGTGAGCATTTCGAGGCATCGCTCTCCATCGCTGCGAACGTCCAACAACTCGGTGCCCGCCGCATCATCAGCCGCATCATCAATCCGCTCCATGGCCGGCTGCTCAAGCTTCTGAAAATCGACGAGCTGTTGATTCCGGAAGCGATGGCCGCCGCCTGGCTGGCCCGCTCGCTCAAGACGCCGGACGTCATCAACAGTCTCGAGCTCGGCGGCGGATTTGAAATCGCCCAGATCCTGGTGCCACCGCCGTTGGTCGGCACCAACCTGCAACAGGTGGATCTCCGCGGCCGCTACGACCTGAATCTCGTGACGGTGGCCAAGGGACGTGGGGCGGTCCCGCTGAGCTCGACCCGCCATCCGATCAACAAGGTGCTCGGCATCCCGCAGCCGACGCGGGACTTCGAAGCGGATGATATTCTGGTGCTCTTCGGCCAGGCCAAGGACATCCGCCGCTTGATGCGGGACTACGGCGAAAAGGCGTGAACCCACCCTCACCGCCAACCTTGCCAGCCGATGTCCGATCCCGTCCTCGACCTCTATCAGTCCTGTGTCTATCAGGCGATGAGCCATCCTTCCACCGATCCCGCCGTCACCGCGGTGGCCGCGCGGCTGGCGGGGCTGGACGTGCCGGCTCCATCGTCGGCACGGTTTCTGGAAATCGGCTGCGCGGCCGGGCACAACCTGCTGCCACTCGCCGCCCGCTGGCCGGAGAGCCGTTTCGTCGGGATTGATTTCTCGACCGCGGCGATCGAAGAAGCCCGGGAAACGGCCGCGCGGGCCGGGCTGGCGAATGTGGATTTCATCGAGACGGATCTGCGCGCCTACGATCCCGGCGCGGGGGGCGATTTCGATTTCATCATCGCCCACGGCGTCTACTCCTGGGTACCGGACGAGGTGCGGCAGGGATTGATGGAGCTTTGCGCGGCGAAACTTTCTCCACGCGGAGTGGCGTTGATCAGTTATAACACCCTGCCCGGCTGGTCGCTGCGGAAGACACTGGTCGGTCTAACGAACCGGTTGGGCGCCACGGAGACGGCCGGCGGGGATCCCGAGGAAATCCTCGCGTTTCTTGCCACGGCGGCGGGAAACCACACTCCGTATGCGCGGCATCTGACATCCGTGCTTCACGCGATGTTCGGCAAGGGGGCGATCTCGCTTTCTTTCGATGATTTCGGCCCCGTCAACGAACCATGCACTTTCCTCGACTTCGCCGGTCGGGCGGCCCTGTCCGGATTGCGCTATCTCGGCGAATCCCAGTTAGTCGAGGATCTGCCCGCCTCGCTGGCTCCCGGATCGGCGGAAATCCTCAAGCCGCTTGCCAAGGACCCGCTCGCGCTTCAGCAGACGATCGACGTGCTCACGAACCGCACGTTCCGGCGGTCGCTGTTGTGCCGCGCGGACGCACCGGTCCTCGACCGCATCAATCCCGCCGTCGTTCTCGACTTCTCGGTCCGGAATCCCAACGCCACAGAGCGGCTGGCCGATGGGGTGCGGTTGTTGAATCACGATGGCAACGAGTTGGCCCGGTTCGAAGATCCGCTGGCGGTGGCGTTTTTCTCGGTCCTGGCGGAGTCCAGGCCGGAGTCGGTGCCGGTCCGCGAGGTGCTCGGCGAAAGTGGCGGAAATCTCGCCCGATCCCACCCAAAGCCTGCTGCGGCTGGTCGTGAATTCCGCCCGCCGGGGTCTTGTCCTGCTGCGCGACGAGCCGGTGCGCTTCGACACCGCCGTTCCGGAGTTCCCCGATCTCGGTCCGCTGCGCCTGATCGCGGCGCGGAAAAAGCGCAGCCGATGGCGGATCTCTATCACTCTCCCTGCCGTCTTGACGAGGCCGGCCAGCGGATCGCCGTCGCCATGGACGGCTCGCACTCGGTCGAGGAACTGGCCGCGCTTGCGAGATCCATCGCGCCAAAACTCGATTTCCAAACCTGGCTCGGCCAACTCGTCGTGCGGGGGATGTTCACTTCATAATCTCCAGTGGATTCTATCTTGCAACCCGGCGGCTTTGTATGGCAAAGCAAGGCATGACGACGCAGCAAGAAGCGGTGGAGCAGTTGAGGATCATCCGCTCGATGATGGAGCGGGCGACGATTTTCCGGGCACTTTCGGGCGAGACGGCGTTGATCGGCGGAGCGGTGTCGATGACCGTGGCGTGGTTCTCGGAGAAGCGGGATAGCTGGCAGTGGGCCGCGTGGTGGTTCGGCGGACTGGCGGTGGTGCTGATGTTTTACGCCTTCCAATCCTACCGAATGAAAGCCTGCACCCGCCAGGCGTTCTGGGGACCGGGCTTGAAGCTTGCGCTTCGGGGGGCGATGCCTTCGCTGATCGCAGGGGGATTTCTGGGGCTGTTATTCGTCCGCAGCGGCAACGAGGTGGTGGCCGCCTGCATGTGGATCGTGCACTACGGCCTGGCCCTGCTCGCCATCCGGGAATTCGCCCCCAAATCGATGGTTTGGCTCGGCTGGGCCTTCGTGGTCTTCGGCATCTGCAGTCTGGCCACCGTCACGGATGTGATTCACTTGGACGCCCGCTGGATGATGTATCTCAACGGCTCCCGTCTGATGGCCATCGCCTTCGGCGGCTTTCACTTGGTTTACGGCGCGTTGATCGTCACCACCGCGCGACGCGAAGAGCTGCCGGCATGATCGACTTTTCCCAACTGGACAAAACGATTCACGAGAAAGGGCGGCTGTCGATCATGACGCTGCTCGCCTCGCGGGTCGAGCCGTGGGCGTTCCAGGACTTGAAGTCGCAGCTCGACATGTCCGACGGAAACCTGATCACCCACCTACGGACGTTAGAAAAAGCCGAGTTCATCGCGGGCGAAAAACTCACCGGCGACGGTCGGCCGCAGACGCTTTATGAGCTGACGGTTTCCGGCCGAGCCGCGTTTGTGGCCTACCTCGGCATCCTCGAACAAATTCTCGGCCTGGGAAAATAATCCGCTTGCCCGGATTTAACTTTGCGCTACAAAGCGAGTCACCATGCAACGATTTCACCCTACTTCGCGCCCGAATACTTTGCACCACAAAGTCATGAGGGACCTCGCCGACCAGCGCTTCATGCCATCCGCTGCCGGCCCGGAAATCCGGATCGCCGCCGTGCTCGGCATGGATGACGTCACCCGATCGGCGCTGGAGCGGATCACGCTGCTGGCGAAATCCAGGAAAACCGGCGTGGCGGGACGCTTCATGCCGGACCGCGGGGTGAGCGCGTTGCTGGCCTCGTTGGGCATCGCCGAAAACGTCGAGGAGCCGGATTTTTTCAAACTCCGGACCGTGGTCACTCCCTACTCGGGGATCACCGCGCGCCAGCGCCGGGATTGGCAGGAGGCGAACTATCCGATTGAGGATCTGACCTCGCCTCAAGTCCGGCGGGCGCAGGTGGCGCTGGGATTGTTGAAAATGGAAGGGGCGCGGGCCTTGGTCATCGGCCGCCACGAGGATGCGGAGAGCCTGGCGATTTCAGGGGGAAATTCCGGTGCCACCATTCTGCAAGACACCACTGACACCTCCCGGCTGGAATTTTCCCCCGCGTTCGGCGCGGTCTGCCAGACGACTCTATCACCGCGGCGGGTATCGTGGCTCGCGCAGCAACTCCGGCTGCGCTGGCGGGATGCGAAAGTCACCTTTCTGGACACCGTTTCTCCGGCGATGATCGCCCGCGAGGAGGCGCTGGAGCGTCTGCTAGTGGTTTGCGAGCGGGTGGTCGTCGTCGGGGAAGCCGGGGAATCCTCCTGCGAAGCGCTGGTGGAAACCGCCCTGCGAAGGGGCAGGCAAGCATTGGTAGCGGCAACGCCGGACGAGCTGGCTGCTGGAGATTTCCGCGCCGGAGAAAAAGTCGCGCTCACGGCGGGGGCCTATGCCACGGACGAGGTGATCCGGGAAGTGGCAGGGGCGCTGGCATCAAGGTGACGAAACAAGGCAGGAGAATCCAGGGCTGGAACATCGGGATTCTCACGCCATGGAGAGAGGTGAAAAGCTCCGACTTGTCGGAGCAGTCCACACTTTGGGCAATTCGTCCGCGTCACCGCTCCAGAATCTCCACCTCATAGCCGTCGGGATCAGTGACGAAGGCCATCTTCCGGCCGCCAGAGGAAAATTTCTCCCGCCAGCCGGAGGGCCAGATTTCGATACCGGCCTTTTCGACCTTGTCGCAATAGTCGATGATGTCATCCACGCCGAGTGCGGTATGCATCAGGTCTTCCGGGCAAGTGGTCTTGTATCCCTCTGACCAGGTGAGTTCTAAAAACACGTCGTTTCCGGGGAGTTCGAGAAAGGCGAGCTGGTTGCCCTCGGGGGACTCCCTGCGCTCCTTTTCGGTATAACCGAGTTTTTCATAGAAAGCGACGGAGGCGTCGAGACTCTGGACGCGAATGCGGGTATGGAGGAAGCGGATCATGGTGAGGGGACCTTGGCGCATGATGCGGGCTTTGCCAAACCGGGAATGTGCGCGGGTTGATATTCTCACAGCGCCTGTTGATGCTTCTTTACAACAAAACCCGGCGGGTGTTGCTTGGAGAAGCCATGAAAAACATCATTGTCGCAGTCGATTTCTCAAACGCCACTCCCGGAGTCCTCGCAATGGCCACGAGTCTGGCGAAATCCTTCGGCGCGGGACTGGAATTGCTCCACGTCGTCGAGCCGGAACCCAGCTACACCGCCTACGGCTTCACGCCTGACGAGTTTCCCGCGATGAACGCCTTCCACGAAGAAGCGCAACGCCGCGCGACCGTCAAACTCGAGGAACTTCTCACCACGGTGAAAGCGCAAGTGCCGGCCGCCACATCCCACATGACCGAGGGCAGCCCGCTGCACGCGTTGTTGGCGCGAGTCAAGGAAAGCGGCGCGGACTTCGTGGTGATCGGCTCGCACGGCCACGGCGTGCTCGCCTCGCTCCTGCTAGGAAGCGTGGCGGAGGGAATGGTGCGCAAGGCGACCGTCCCGACTCTCGTCGTGCCAGCGGCCCGGAGAGTGATACAGGCATTCCTGCCTGTTCTTTGAAGTGCAGGCTTGGATAAACAGGCAGGAATGCCTGTGTCACGTTAGACCAGTCCGTCCTTGCGCGCTTGTTTCCAATACGCGTATTCCGAGCGGTTGAAATCGATGTATTCGGGCGAGAGGTCGCTGGAATACATGGTGTAGTCGGCCTCGCCCTGGTTGAGGTTGATGACGATCTCAAACTCGGGATGGGAAACGGCTTCACGCAGTTGT
Source organism: uncultured Verrucomicrobiae bacterium (assembly GCA_963841745.1). GTDB lineage: Bacteria > Verrucomicrobiota > Verrucomicrobiia > Verrucomicrobiales > Akkermansiaceae > Luteolibacter. Next base: position 158,954 of record CAWJDV010000005.1, read on the forward strand.
TCCATCGGCGTTTCCGCCTGGAGGCCGCCCAAGCAGGCTGCTTTTCCGCCGATGTGGATGTCTATCAGCTCCTCGCGGATGCGGGCACGTGAGTAGCCGACGGCGTGGATGATGCGGCCCCAGTTAGGATCGCCGCCGTTCCAGGAGGATTTCACGAGCGCGGATTTGCAGACGGCTTCGGCGACTTTTTTCGCGTCGAGGTAGGTGCGGGCTCCTTCGACTTTGACGGTGACGAATTTGGTGACGCGCTCGCCGTCGCGGACGACGGCTTTGGCGAGTTCGAGCATCAGCCAGCGCAGGGCTTTGCGGAACAGTTTGCAGTTGGCGCTGTTGCGGCGGATGGAGGGCATCCGGGACGCGCCGTTGGCGAGCACGATGACGGTGTCATTGGTGGACATGTCGCCATCGATGGTGATGCGGTTGAAGCTGTCTTCCACGCACTCGAGCACGGTTTTGCGGAGGTTTTCCGCCGGGATGTTCGCGTCGGTGGTGATGAAGCAGAGCATGGTGGCCATGCTGGGAGAAATCATGCCCGCTCCCTTCACGCAGCCGCCGAGGCGGACGCGGTGCTCGCCGAGGTCGAAGGAAATGGCGATTTCCTTGGCGTGGGTGTCGCTGGTGATGATGGCGGCGGCGACGTTGGAGCCGTTTTTCGGGCCGAGTCGGTCGATGAGTTCGTCGTATTTCGGCTCGAAGCGGACCATCGGCATCGGCAGGCCGATGACGCCGGTGGAGGCGACGCCGATTTCCGAGCGGTTCAGTTTGAGCGGCTTGGCGACGGCGTCGCACATCGAGTTCGCGTCGCGGATGCCCTGGACGCCGGTGCAGGCGTTGGCATTGCCGGAGTTGGCGATGATGGCGCGGAGATTTCCCTTGCGGAGATGGGTCTGGGAGACGCGGACAGGCGCGGCTTTGACCCGGTTGGTGGTGAAGGTGCCGGCGGAGGTGCAGGGTTTTTCCGAATAGATCAGCGCGAGATCGAGGCGCTTGCTATCGGGATTTTTGATCCCACAGCTGACGGCGCTGGTGAGGAATCCCAAGGGCGCGCCGACGCCGCCTTTGATCCGGGTGTAGAGGTGGTCCATGGCAGGTGGGAGGGAATAGCGGCGAAGAGTGGCCAGCCGCTAAAAATTTTGCAACCCGGCAGTGGGGCTCAGACCAAATACTTGGTTAAAACACTGTACGGCCTGCCCGCCCGCGCCTTTTCCGAGGTTGTCCTCGGCGCTCATCAGGATGACACGGTCGGTGCGCGGGTCGTGCTGCCAACCGATATCGATGAAGTTGGTGCGGGTGACGTTCTTGGTGTCCGCGCAGCCGCCGCGGCCGAGGAGACGGACAAAGCTTGCGTCGCTGTAGGCTTTTTCCAAGGCGGCACCGATGGCGTCCGGAGCTACTCCTGCGCGGAGTTTCGCGGTGGTGGTGGTGACGATGCCGGAGTTCACCGGGATCAGGTGGGGGATGAAGGTGATGGTGACTTTTTCCCCGGCGGCGAGACTGAGTTCCTGCTCGATCTCGGAGAGGTGGCGGTGCTTGGGCACGCCGTAAGCGCGGGCGCTTTCATTGCATTCGCAGAACAGCAGCGCGAGGTCCGCCTTGCGCCCGGCCCCGCTGACGCCGCTCATGGAATTCGCGACGATGGTGGCGGGATCGATGAGATTTTCACGCAGCAACGGCAGCAACGGCAGCAGGATGCTCGTTGGGTAACAACCCGGTGCGGCGATCAGGCGCGCGGCCTGGATTTCCGGCGTGCGGATTTCCGGCAGGCCGTAGACCGCCTCGTCCAGCAGATCCGGCGCGGGATGTGGGTGACCGTAAAACTCCTCATACACCGCCGCCTCGCGCAGGCGGAAATCCGCGCTGAGGTCGATGACTTTCAAACCACGCTCTAGCAGTGCGCGGGCGATTTCCGCGGCAACCCCGTGGGGCAGCGCGAGGAATGCGGCCTTCGCTCCCGTCGCTGCGATGGCGTCCGGATCCGGCTCGATGAATGTCAGTCCCGATCCGGGCGCGTTTTGAAATCGGGGGAACACCACACCCAGCGATTTCCCCGCTTCCGCACGCGATGTGACAGCGACGAGTTCCACGCCCGGGTGGACGAGCAGCAGGCGGAGCAATTCCATCCCGGTGTAGCCGCTGGCACCGACGATGGCGGTTTTGATGCGATTCATGCGCTGGGAATCTCATGATTTTCCGTGCTTGCCAATCCGCATTTCGCCTGTTTCCTTCGCCCTCCGTTCATGAAACGGGCTGTAGCGCAGTCTGGTAGCGCACCTGCCTGGGGGGCAGGGGGTCGTGGGTTCGAATCCCGCCAGCCCG
>CAWJDV010000006.1:0-1388774 GCA_963841745.1 uncultured Verrucomicrobiae bacterium
CACGACGTGATACTTTCAATCCCACAACGTGTGCCTTAAGTTCTGAAACTCGTCCATCGGATGTCTCCTTTTTCTTGAACTTTGAGCGGTTCAGAAGGAGGAGGCTCCGATAAACTACGGAAATGTCAAACTCTTTGAGTCCCCCGGCAGAGCCGGGGGTTTACTCATTATTATTAGAGGGGGACCAAACGTAAAGGTTGGGCTCATATCGTGAAGACGACCGGCCTTGAGGGGGTTCAGATGCGGGACTTGCGGCACACGTTCAAAACGAACGCGGCCATGTCAGGTGTGGATCGCACGATAAGGAATGCCATCGTTGGCCACGCCACACGCCTTCCGGTGGAAGACCTCTACATCCATATCATGGACACCAAACTCCTGGAGGCGGTGGACAGTATGACTTTCGATCACGGAACGACGGCAGTGAGCAACTCAGGAGGCATAAAAAGCGACGTCAAAATGACGTCAAAAAGGAAATAAACGGTGAGAAAAGAAAATCAGGGCATCGCCTCACAAGCATAATGCCCTGATGTTCTGTATCTTTAGTGGTCGGGACGACTGGATTTGAACCAGCGACCCCTGCATCCCGAATGCGATATGGATGATTTTGTAAGTACTTAACATACTGGGAAACCACTCTATCACATTGATCATTGGGAAAGACACTGTTACCAAGTGTGACTGACTTTCCCCAAATTTGACCAACTGACGCTTCCGATGGACACCATTTGGACACCAGACACCGCCTTTTCGACCAGGACTCTCAGGGTTCTCACGAGGTAGCCAAAAGGGGCCAAAAAAGTGCCAAAAGGATTTTGGTCATGGGCCAGTCTCTTGTTCAAATCATCCACTCGTTGTTTTTTCCTTTCGGAATTCTCCCTGCTGCAATCAAAGCGTCCGTGTCATAGTGGTTGAGTCTGCGAATGGATTCCAGGTCAATCATGGTGCTGCTCCTCCCGCTGCCCTATTTCATCGTGTCCGCGGCCAAAGGCTTCCGAAACGCTCAAGCCCGTGTCCATCAATACCTTGGCCTGTAGTAGTCGGTTTCACCGCTGCTCGACACGAATCTTGACTTGGCCCACATGGTCGGTTATGCTGAAAAAGTAGTCCAGCGGCCTCAAGAATACTGATCTTTGAAGAGGAAACGGTTCCACCAAGGAGGGCTCACCTGATAATTCACCAATCTCCGTTGGGTGATGGCTGGAGCTTCTCCTCCTTCTGGTGGAGGTCGAGGTCTACGGGGGAATCATGACACTCAGCAAGGATTCAAAGGACAAGATCTCCGAGCTGCGACGGCGTGCTGATTCTTCTTTTGCACAGAAGGCTGGAGATGCTGTAGACATATCGGCACTCTCCCATGAGGACGTGCAAAGGCTCGTTCACGAGTTACAGGTCCGTCAGGTTGAACTGCAAATGCAAAACGAGGAACTGCGTCAGACGCAACTAGCACTGGAGGAGTCGCGGGCCAACTATTCGGACCTCTATGACTCTGCCCCCGTGGGCTACGTCACCGTGAATGAGAAGGGACTTATTCTGGAAGCCAATCTCACAGCAGTCAGCCTTCTGGGCGTGGAGAGGCAGGCATTGATCAATAAACCCCTTTCTCGCTTTGTCCGTAAAGAGCTTGGGGATGCTTATTACTTACATCTCAGGCAGGTCTTTGAGACTCAATCCGGGCAGACCTGCGAAATCGAGTTGGTGAGAAAAGACGGCGCTCCCTTTCATGCCCAACTGGAGTCGGTTGCGGTACAGGATGAGAACGGACAATTCAACCGGTGCCGAACAATAGTAATGGACATCACTGACCGCAAGCAGGCTGAGCAGGCGATCCTGACAAGCGAGCAAAAATACAGAGCCCTTTTTGAAGAGTCCTTCGACGGCCTCTTTATCACGTCTCCAGAAGGAAGAATTCTCGACATGAACAAAAAAGGTGTCGAGATGTTCGGTTACGGTACGAAAGAAGAAATATTGAGTCTTGATCTTGAACGGGATGTCTATTCGCATCCGCCTGATAGAAAGCGGATTCTCTCAATGGTCAATGCACAAGGAAGCGCCGAATATGAGGTTGTTGTCAAGAAAAAGAGCGGCGATCAGATGCTTACTCACTGTGCCTTGATAGCTGGGAGAGACGAACAGGGTGCGATTACCTCATATCGAGGTATAATCCGTGACATCACGGAGCGCAAGCGTGCGGAGGAGAAACTGCGGCAAAGTGAAAACCGATTCAGATCTATGTTTCAGAATCATGACGCCGTCATGCTCCTCATAACGAGCTCGCACTGGCCGCTTAATTGACGACCACGTCAGAACCCCGACACCTGCTGAGGGGGATGGCGAACACTTGGCAGGCTGGGATCAAAGTCGGGTAACCGGGCTTTTTTCCGAGATCAAACAGGTTTCTAGGAAGGACAACGCCGCATGTGGGCCCAGTTCTTCCGAAGCTCCAGACCGCATGCTAAACGTGTAGATGCCAGTGTAGACGGCGTTTCGGACAGGGGTTCGACTCCCCTCGCCTCCACCATTTCAAAATAAGCCGTAACGAGCCAGTTTGGAGTTCGTTACGGCTTTTTTCACCCGGCGGCAGTGACTACCGCGTCCCCAGGTCGTGCCGATCGGCGGAGCCCTTTGGACGAGCACCGGGAATTTGTCTTTCAATGTGTGACGGTGAAATCCATGGGTGGACGATCAGGATGGATTGGGGAAAGCCGCTGCAGGGGTATCTTTTCACACACCCTGTTTGACAAGTCCGGCGCGGAACCCCTAATTTCCCCGCCCCGGCATTGAAGCCGAGTCTATTTATTATGAACATTGTCGTCGAGAAGCAGCCAAAATGCGTCGCCACCCTGCGCGTGGAAATCCCAGCGGATAAAGTCAACGGTGAGCGCGATCAAATCGTCAAAGGCTATGCCAGCAAGGCTCGCGTCCCTGGATTCCGCCCCGGCAAGGCCCCGCGCGCGGTCGTCGAGAAGCGTTTCCAGAAAGAGATTTCCGAGCAGCTCAACGAAGCGCTGATCACTGAGGCCTACGACGAGGCGCTCAAGCAGGAATCCCTCCACGTGCTCGATTTCGGCGTGCCGGAAGACGTCACCACGCATGAAGACGGCACCATCACCTTCGTTTCGAAACTGACGCTCGCCCCGGAAGTGACACTTCCGGAATACAAGGGCGTCACGGTGAACGTGCCCGCGAGCGCGGTGCCGGACGAGGAAATCGAAGCGCAGCTCACCGCGCTGCAAGAACGGTTTGCGGATTTCAACGCCATCGAAGGCCGCCCCGCCGCGATGGGCGATTTCGCGGTGATCGACTACAGCTCGACCGTTGAGGGCAAGCCGACTGAGGAATTCCTCGGCAAACCCGCCGGCTACCTCTCCGCCCGCGAAGGCTTCTGGGTGCGTCTGGATGAAAAGGCGTTCCTTCCCGGATTCGCCGCCCAGTTGGTCGGCATGAATGTCGACGAAGCCCGCGAAATCACCGTCACGCTACCCGAGGATTTCCCGGTCGAAGACCTCCGTAACAAGGAGCTGGTTTTCCAAACGACCGTCAAGGAGCTCAAGGAGGCGATTCTTCCCGCGCTCGACGACGAAATGGCAAATCGCCTCGCTCCCGGCAAGACAATGGAAGAAATCAAGGACATCATCCGCCAGAACATGGCCGGTGAGCGCGAGCGCAAGATTTCGGACATGAAGGTGAACCAGATCGTCGCCCACTTCAACGCACAGGTGGATTTCGAACTCCCGGAAGAACTCGTTTTCCAGGAAACCCAGAGCCAAGCCGATGCCATGGTGAAACAAGGCGTGAAATCCGGCATGACCGAAGGCGAGATCGAATCCCAACAGACCGAAATTTTCGCCAGTGCCGGAGAACAGGCGGTCTCGAACCTGCGCACGAATTTCATCCTCCAGGAAATCGCCCGAATCGAGAAAATCACGGTGTCCGACACCGAGTTGATCAACCACCTCGCGCAAATCGCCGCCCAGCGCAAGGTCGCGCCGAAGAAGTTCATCAAGGACATGCAGCGCGCCGGGCGGATCCAGAACATCCGCAGCTCGATGGCCATCGGCAAGACGATTGACTTCCTCGTCGAGCACGCGAACGTAGTCGAGTCAACCGAAACACCACTCGATGCTTAATTTCCAATCCCCTTCCATGAGCTCCCCGAACACCCCGAAAAACTACTACGTCCCCGTCGTCGTGGAATCCGACGGCCGCGGCGAGCGCTCGTTCGACATCTATTCGCGCCTGCTGAAGGACCGTATCATCTTCATCGGCGTGCCGATCGATGATTTCGTGGCAAACTCGGTGATCGCCCAGCTGCTCTTCCTGCAGATGCAGGATCCGAAAAAGGACATCCACATCTACATCAACTCCCCCGGCGGCTCCGTCACCGCGGGCCTGGCGATGTATGACACCATGCAGTTCCTCACCTGCGACGTGAACACCTACTGCATCGGCATCGCGGCCTCCATGGGCTCGGTGCTGCTCACCGCCGGGACCAAGGGCAAGCGCTTCTGCCTGCCGAACTCCCACGTGATGATCCACCAGGTATCCGGTGGTGCCCAAGGCACGGCGTCCGACGTCGAGCGGACGATCGGTTTCATGTTCAACCTCAAGAAGCGCCTGAACGGAATTCTCGCCCATCACACCGGCAAGACCATCGAACAGGTGGAAAACGATTCGGACCGCGACAACTACATGACCGCCGAGGAGGCCGTCAAATACGGTCTCGTGGACAAGGTGCTCGAGAACCGCAAGCAGCTGCCCGACACGGTCGTTGCCGCCATCGAGGAGAAAAAGCCCGACGCTTGATCTCGCCAAAGCCCAAGATCCCATCCATAGTCACCCCATGGCACGCGCTTCCAATCTGACGATGTGCTCCTTCTGCGGAAAGAGCCACTCGGAGGTTAAAAAACTCATCGCCGGTCCCGGGGTGTATATCTGTAACGAGTGCATCGAGGTTTGCTCGAACATTCTCGAAAAGGAACTCGGTGGGACGACCAGCAAGGGCAAGACCCCGGTTGACAAGGCAGGCTTCAAGATCCCCTCGCCCGCCTCCATCCTGGCCAAGCTCAACGAGCATGTCATCGGTCAGGAAAACGCGAAAAAGGTGCTCTCCGTCGCCGTTTACAACCACTATCAGCGCCTCCGCCAGGACCAGGCCAAGGTCAGCGAGGAGTTCAAGGATGTGGAGATTGAAAAATCCAACATCATGCTCCTCGGACCGACGGGATCCGGCAAAACCCTGCTCGCCCGCACGCTCGCCCGCGTGCTCGACGTGCCGTTCTGCATCGTCGACGCCACCACGCTCACCGAAGCCGGCTACGTCGGCGAGGACGTGGAAAACATCATCCTGCGCCTGCTGCAAGCGTCCGACTTCGACGTCGCCCGCGCCGAGCGCGGAATCATTTACGTCGATGAAATCGACAAGATCGGCCGCAAGACCGAAAACGTCTCGATCACCCGCGACGTCTCCGGCGAAGGGGTGCAACAAGCGCTTCTCAAAATCCTCGAAGGCACGATCTGCAACGTCCCGCCACAAGGCGGCCGCAAGCACCCGCAGCAGGAATACATCCAGGTCAACACCGAGAAAATCCTCTTCATCGTCGGCGGCGCATTCGTCGGCCTCGAAGACATGGTCCGCCGCCGCCTCGGCAGCAACACCCTCGGCTTCCACGCGGATTCCTCGAAGGAGAACCTCGATGATCCGTCGGTGAACGTGCTCGAAAAAGTCCAACCGGAGGACCTCCTCCACTTCGGACTCATCCCGGAATTCATCGGCCGTATCCCGGTGATCTCCTCGCTCCGGAAACTCACCGAAGCCGAGCTGATTTCGATCCTCACCGAGCCAAAAAACGCGCTCGTGAAACAATACGGCAAGCAGCTTGCCATGAACGACGTGAAGCTCCGCGTCACCCGCGACGCGCTCCAGGCTCTCGCCGAAGAGGCGGTCCGCCGTGGCACCGGTGCCCGCGCGCTGCGTTCGATTTTCGAGAAAATGATGCTCGAAGTGATGTTCGACATCCCGTCCCGCGACGATATCGACACGGTGACGATCAACCGCCAGGTGGTGCTCGGCGAGCGCCCGCCCAACATCCGCCGCAAGCGCGCGGATCAGGACGCGGCTTGATTTGAGAAAAGGACATCGTTCCACATCCGTGCTTGTTTTCCTTTGAAAACCAGCCATAGCCTCGCCGCCCGACGCGTCAGAAGAACTGACGAGGCGGAATTTAGACTTATATTTGCTCATGGATACGCCTCCTTTCTCCGAACTCGGGTTGCCCGATACCCTGCTCGCCGCCATTGAAACTCTCGGCTACGAGCGCCCATCTCCCATCCAGGCGATGAGCATTCCCCCTGCCCTGCTGGGCAAAGACCTGGTCGGCCTTTCCGCCACCGGCTCGGGAAAAACCGCTGCTTTCACGCTTCCCGCTCTTGCGAAACTCGACGTCAAACTCGCCTACCCGCAAGTTCTTATCCTCTGCCCGACCCGCGAACTCGCGGTGCAGGTGTGTGAGGAGGTCCATCGCCTCGGCGCAAAAATGCACGGACTCCAAGCGACTCCCGTTTACGGCGGCGCACCGATCGACCGCCAACTCCGCGCCCTGCGCAACGGTGCCCAGCTCGTCGTCGGCACTCCCGGACGTCTGCTCGACCACCTTCGCCGCGGCAGTTTCGACGCTTCCCGCATCAAGATGGCCATCCTCGACGAGGCCGACCGCATGCTCGACATGGGCTTCAAGGACGAAATGGACGAGCTTCTCGCCGCCCTTCCTCCGGACCGCCAGACGCTTTTCTTCTCCGCGACGATGAACCCGGGCGTTTCCCGCCTCATCCAGAAATTCGGCAACGGCCCGGAAATCATCGAAATCCAACAGAAAGCCCGCACCGTTTCCACGGTCGAGCAGTCGTATTTCGAAGTCCGCCAGCGCTCCAAGGTCGAGGTGCTTTCCCGCATCCTCGACATGAACCCGCCGCGTCTCGGCATCGTTTTCTGCAACACGAAACGCTCGGTCGATGAATGCACGGAAGACCTCGTCAACCGCGGTTACGCCGCCGACCGCCTCCACGGCGACATCACCCAGCAAATGCGCGAGCGCGTGCTCAAGCGTTTCCGCGACGGAGCTGTGGAAATCCTCGTCGCCACCGACGTCGCCGCCCGCGGCCTCGACATCGATGAAATCGACATCGTCTTCAACTACGACCTGCCGACCGACCCGGAAGACTACGTGCACCGCATCGGCCGCACCGGCCGCGCCGGACGCTCGGGCCGTGCGGTTAGTTTTGTCTATGGCCGTGAAATCTATCGCCTGCAATCGATCGAGCGCTACACCCGCAGCGTGATCAAGCGCGAGCGCATCCCGTCCGTCGAGCAAGTCGAAGGCCGCCGCGCCGACTTGATTTTCGACGACCTGAAAGAACGCCTCGAGTCCGGGAAATTCGAGAACTATCAGGACAACATCGACCGCCTGCTCGAACAAGGCCACACGCCCACCGACATCGCCGGCGCGCTGGTCACCATGATCCGCGAAGCCAGCGGCCGCGAAGGCGGCGCCATCGAAGAAGATCGCGAACCGGAACGCCCGGCCCGCCGCGAAAACGTCCGCCCGCAACGCGACGATCACGGCAGCCACCAGCGCGACGACCGCGGCCCACGCCAGGAACGATTCGAACGCGCTCCCCGTGGAGAAATCCAAGGCACCGAAGCCGGCATGACCCGCCTGTTCCTCTCGCTCGGCAAGACCCACGGCGTGATGGCCAAGGAAATCGTCGGCATGCTCTATCGCGAAGTCGGATTGCCCGACGGCTGCCTCGGCCGGATCTCGCTTTTCCCGAAACACTCGCTGGTCGATGTGCCCGAGCAATTCGTCAGCCAGGTGATGGACCGCACCCGCAACGCCCGCCTCCGCGGCCGCCCGTTCCGCATGGACGTGGACCGCGGCCCCGGCGACCGCGGCTGAACTAAGTTGACTTAGTCTACTTTTCCACTTACGGGTTCTTCCGTGAAAACGATCACCACCCACGAAGCGAAGACTCATCTTTCCCGCTATTTGGCAGCGATCGAACAGGGCGAGGAATTCATCATCGCCCGAGGCAAAAAGCCGGTGGCGATTTTGAGTCCGATTCCGAAGGTTGAAAAGCGATCCCGTCCGAAGGTCGGGGAAATGCTTGATCGCCCGATGTCAGTTCCAGACTCGGCTTTCGCGCCGCTCTCGGAAGAAGAATTGAAGGTTTGGTACCAATGAACCTCCTGCTGGATACTTGTTGCTTTCTTTGGCTCGCATTTGAACCCAAAAAGCTGTCTCGGGTCGCGACGGAATTGATCGAAGACGACTCAAACACGCTTTTTCTAAGTGACGTGAGTTTATGGGAAATCACCCTGAAAAACACGTCTGGAAAACTTCCTTTGCCGATGCACCCGTCCGAGTGGCTGCTGTCGAGGCGAGCTTTCTTCGGAGCCAAAGCACTGCCAATCCTCGAGTCGGCGATTTTCATGACAGCCGACCTCCCTTTGATTCACCCGGACCCGTTCGACCGGTTGATCGCCGCCCAGGCGATAGAAAACAAGTTCACGATCCTCTCCCCGGATCGACCCCTCTCATTGCTCGGGGCCAACCGGATCTGGTGACCCAAGCGCATGACCGACCTATCAGGAAACCCGCGGCGGTTTGTTCTCTTCACGGTCTTCTACAACGCCCGGGCTTACTACCCGGTGCTGGCGATCCTGTTTCTCGACCTCGGCCTGACGCTCGATCAATTCGTCCTGCTCAACCTGATCTGGGCGGCGACGATTTTCCTGTTCGAGGTTCCGTCGGGCGCGTTGGCGGACACGCTTGGCCGGAAAAAACTGCTCGTCACGGCGTCCATGTTGATGCTGGTGGAAATGTCCTGTTTATTGTTAGCACCAAGAAACGGCGGAACGATGCTGCTCGCCTTGTGCGTTGTGAACCGCATTTGCTCCGGCCTGTCCGAAGCCTGCGCCAGTGGTGCGGACGAGGCGCTGGCCTACGATTCCCTGCCGGAAGACGAGCGGACCGGCGCTTGGGACAAACTTCTGGCCACCGCGATGCGCTGGCGTTCGGTCGGATTCGTCGTCGCAATGGTGCTTGGAGGATTGATTTATGATCCCGTTCCGCTGAATCGACTCCTACCCGCGGATCTCCATCTGTCCGCGGACATTGCGCACCGACTGCCCGTTGCCGTCGTACTCTGCCAGGGGCTTGTCTGCCTCGTCGTCACGCTGCGCATGGTGGAACCACCCCGACATGCGAGCCATGATGTCGGCGGCACTTTCAGGAGCGCGTTCAAGCTGACGATGGGGACGGCGCGCTGGGTTTTCACGAATCCGAAAACCCTGATGGTCGTGGTGGTCGGACTTGCGATTGATGCGGTCGTCCGGAACTTCGCGACCCTGACCAGCAGTTACTACCGGCTGATCGAGTTGCCGGAATGGACCTACGGATTCATCGGTGCCTCGCTGGGACTGCTAGGCTGGTTCGTCCCTGCGATCGCGGCGAGGTTGAACAGCCGCTTCAGCACCCTGGCCAATCTCTGCATCGCCGCCGGAATCGCGCTGCTAGGGCTGGCGGCGCTTGCTCCCGCATGGCCGATTTATGGAATCCTGCCCGCGATGTTACTGATGACGATGATGGGGTTTCTCGGCTTCACCGTGAGCCGGGCGCTGCATGCAGAGGCGGACTCCGCGAAACGTGCGACGGTGCTTTCGGTCAAAGGACTCGCGTTCAATCTGGGCTACGGACTGTTCAGCTTGGGATTCTCGCGACTACTCGCGCATTTTCCGGATCATCCCGCAGGAGCGGCGCTTCGCAGCGCGTTGTTCTGGCAGGTGCCGGCGTTCGCTGTGGCGGTCATGCTGTTACTCGGTTGGGGATCCCGCCTGGAAAGAGCCAACAGATAGATTCAGTCCTCCGCGGCCAGACTCGCGTTCCGCAGGTATTCGCAGATCACCGGGATGCGGTCGCCCACCGACTCCATTTCCAACAGCAGCTGGCGGATGTCCGCCTCGTGGATGAACTGCTGGCTGATGATGTCCGTCATCAATCCAGGGTCATCCGCCCGGTCCAATAGCGCGAAGACCCCGCTCTGCACCTCTTCCGGCAGGTGGCGCATCGCATCCTCCACTCCGCCGCGCAGGGTTTTCATGGCCGCCTCCGACTGGCTTTTCGGCGAGAATTCGGAAATCACCGGCTCGATGCTGGCAAACGGATAGTCACGCCCGTCAAGCCACTCGGTGAACCGCACCCGCATCACGCCGTGGATCAGCAGCTGCGAGGTGCCGTCATTCTGCTCCCGGGACGCCCGCACCAGGCCGATGGTGCCCACCGGTGAGACGAAATCCGCAGGATCCCCGTCCTCCTCGCCCAGCAGTCGGGCAACCGCGAAAAAACAATCCCCCTCCAGCGCCTCTTCCAGCATTTTCCGGTAGCGCGGCTCGAAAATGTAGAGCGGCAGCCCGCCATGCGGAAACAGCGTGCAGTCGGGGAGCAGCATCACGCCGCAGCGTTCGGGTAGATGAATACTGGCCATGTTTTGCCGAGGTTTACACCGGCAATGACAGCGTGCAATACAGATAGATCCGGTGACAAGCGGATATTCTCTTGAAAAATTCCTCAAAACCGTTTTTTCAAAACAACAACCCCGTGCGGCAACGCTATCCGCCGGACTCCCGGAGACCCATCCCATTTACCCCATGATTGAAGTCGAAAACCTGACCAAGCAGTTCGGCACCAAGCGTGCCGTGGACAACCTGACCTTCACCGTCAACAAGGGCGAGGTCCTCGGATTTCTCGGACCCAACGGCGCTGGAAAATCCACCACCATGCGCATGATCACCGGGTTCATCCCGCCCTCCTCCGGCGACGCCAGGGTCTGCGGCATCTCGATTTCCGACGACCCGACCGCCGCGAAAACCAAAATCGGCTACCTGCCGGAATCCGCGCCACTCTACAATGACATGACGGTCATCGGATTCCTGAAATTCTGCGCCGCCATCCGCGGGCTCAAGGGCACGGAGAAAAACGACGCGGTCGAGCGCGCGATCGACACCTGTTTCCTCGGCACCGTCGCCCGCCAGTCCGTCGACACGCTGTCGAAGGGCTACCGCCACCGGACCTGCCTCGCCCAGGCGCTGCTGCACGACCCGGAAGTGTTGATCCTCGACGAGCCGACCGACGGACTCGACCCGAACCAGAAATTCGAAGTCCGCCAGCTCATCAAGCGGCTCGGTCAGACCAAGGCGATCCTGTTTTCCACCCACATTCTCGAGGAAGTCGAGGCCGCCTGTACCCGCGCCGTGATCGTGGACCGGGGAAAAATCGTCGCCGACGGCACGCCAGCCGAACTGCTCGCCCAGTCCGAAACCGGCTCGCTCACCGATCTGTTCCGCAAGGTCACGTCGCGAGACACCGAGGCCGCAGCATGAAGTAAAAGCTGAGACGCTGAAATGCTGAAAAGCTGAAAGCGTCTCTTCTCCATTTCAGCATTTCAGCGTTTCAAAATTTCAGCATCTACCCCATCTCCCATGTCTTCCTTCACCATCTACAAACGGGAACTATCCAGCTACTTTTCCCAGCCCACCGCTTATGCGATCATCGTGATCTTCCTGTTGTTCTCGACGGGTTTCACCTTCACCTTCGGCGAGTTCATGCGCGTCGGCGACTCCTCGCTGGAGTGGACGTTCTTCTTCTGGCACCCGTGGATCTACATGCTGCTGGCACCCGCCGTCGGCATGAAACTCTGGGCCGACGAACAACGCACCGGCACTATCGAACTGCTAGGCACTTTCCCGATTTCCACGTGGAGCGCCATTGTCGGGAAATTCCTCGCCGCAGCCACTGTCTGGCTCATCGCACTGGCTCTCACCTTCCCGCTCGTCATCACCGTAAACTATCTCGGAAACCCCGACAACGGCGCGATCCTGGCCGGCTACATCGGCAGTTTCCTCGTTTGCTGCACGTTCCTCGCCATCACCATGCTGGTGTCCGCCTGCACCCGCGACCAGGTCGTCTGTCTCATCGTTTCGGTCGCCATTTGTGTGCTCGTGGTGCTCTGCGGCTATGATCCGGTCACCCGGGAGCTTGCGAAAATCGTCCCTCCCGGCGTGCTCGAGGGCATCGTTTCCTTCGGCGTCTGGGATCATTTCAGCTCCCTCAACAGCGGGTTGTTCCGCCTGAAGGACTTCATCTGGTTCGGCGCGATCATCTTCGTCTGCCTGCTAGGAACCAGCGCGATCCTCTCCTCCAAGCGCGCCTAAGCCATTTCAAATCTGAAATTTCAAATCTCAAATCCCAACGACCATGTCCGTCAAAACCACCCACCCGGTCACCCGCGCCGCCTTCGGCGTTGCCGCGCTTGTCGCCATCGCCGTGCTCGCCAACTGGCTTGTATCCCTCACCCCGCTCGGCAACCGCGGCGCCGACTTCACCGAGAACAAGGTCCACACCCTGTCCACCGGCACCCGCGCCATCCTCACCGAGCTCGATACGCCGGTCGTCATCCGTTATTACGCCTCGCGAAATACCGACTACATGCCGGAGGAGTTGAAACTCCACATGCGCCGCGTCGATGACCTGCTCAAGGAATATTCCTCGATTTCCGCTGGCAAACTCCGCATCGAAAACCTCGATCCCGAGCCCGACACCGATGCCGAGGACTCCGCCAACCTGGACGGCATCAACGGCCAGCGCATGGACGACCAGAATCTCTACTTTGGTCTCGCCATCTCCTGCCTGGATAAAACCAGCGTCATCCCCTTCATCGATCCCCGCGGTGAAACGATGTTGGAATATCAGATTTCCAAGGCCATCGCTGAAGTCAGCACGCCCACCAAACCGAGGATCGGCATCATGTCTGCCCTCGATCTGAAGGGCGCGCCCGCCATGATGCCCGGCCAGCCGCCGACTCCAGGCTGGGTCATCTATCAGCAGCTCAAGCAGTCCTTCGACGTGGTGGACGTGCCGATGGAATCCACCACCATCGATCCCAAGGAAATCAAAACCCTGCTTCTGTTCCACCCCGCCGGGATCACTCCGGAAGCCGAATTTGCCATCGACCAATATGTGCTCGCCGGAGGCACCGTCGTCGCCGCGCTCGACGCTTTCTCGGTCGCCGCGCAGATGACCGCGCCACCTTCGAATCCGATGATGGGCCAGCAACCGCCGCCGCCCACCAGTTCCACGCTCCCCACCCTGCTTTCCGCCTGGGGTGTCACCTTCGAGTCCGGCCAGGTGCTCGCCGATCCGACCCTCGCCACCAAGCTCGGCGGCAACCGCCTCGGCATCGCCGTTCTCACTCTTGGCAAGGACGCCATGCCGCAGAAGGACGATGTCATCACCAAGGATCTCGGTTCCGTCACCTTCTTCCTGCCCGGTGCCTACACCAAGACCGGTAGCGGCGGAGTGACGGCCACCACGCTCATCAAGTCCACCACCCAGGCTGGCTTTGTCGATGCCATGAGAGCCTCACAACTCGACCCCGCGCTCGCCCGCACCCTCAAGTCGAACGGAACCGCCTACGACCTTGTCACCCATCTATCCGGCACTTTCAAGACCGCCTTCCCTGACGGAAAACCGAAAGCCGCCACCGAAGAGCCCAAGGCTCCCGACGCCAAGGATGCTCCCAAGGAAGAGCCCAAACCCGACTCGCTCAAGGACGGAGTCGCACCCGGCAACGTGTTCCTCATCGCCGATGTCGATGCGTTTTACGACCGCTTCGCCTATAACATCCAGAACTTCGGCGGCCAGCAGCTGGCGACCCTTTCCAACGGCAACGCCACCCTGCTTTTCAACATCCTCGACCAGGCTGTCGGCTCCAAGCACCTGATCGGTTCCCGCTCGCGGGCCGCCGTCAGCCGCCCCTTCACCGTGGTGCAGAAGATGGAGGCCGACTTCAACAAAACCGTCGGCGCCAAGATCGAGGAGTTCCAGACGAAGCAGAAAGCCGCCCAACAGAAACTCAGCGAGCTCCAGTCCCAGAAGAGCAGCGGTTCCGACCTCACGCTTTCGCCGGCCCAGGAAGCGGAGATCAAAAAACTGCGTCAGGAACAGGTTGAGTATTCCAAGCTCATCCGCGAGCAGGAAAAGGATCTCCGCCGCCAGAAGGACAAACTCGCAGGAAACATCACCCTGCTCAACGTCGCCGCCATGCCCGTGCTGGTCATCCTCGTCGGACTCGGATTCTTCCTCCAACGCCGCCGCTCGACCCGCGCCCGCTGATTTCAAATCCCGAATTTCAAATCTCACATTTTCCCATCATGAACAAACGCCAGGTTACCATCCTCTGGGTCATCGCCATCGCACTCGGCGCGGCCGTGGCCACTGTGAAACTCAGCCAGAACAAGTCCACACGCAGCGCCACCCAGCGCGCCTCCGGCCAGACCCTGTTTGAATCGTTCCCCGCCACCGAGGCCTCCACCATCGACATCCAGGGCGCGACCGGCACGGTCACGCTTGCGAAGAAGGATAACAAGTGGGGCATCGTCCAGCGCGACAACTATCCGGCTAACACCACCTTCGTCAACGACTTCATCCGGTCCCTCAGCGAACTCAAAATCACCCTCGGCATGGAAGCCGGCCCGTCCTTCGCCCCGCGTTTCGGCATGGATGAAGCCGCCTCCAAGCCCGAGGACCGCGGCCTGACCGCCACGTTCAAGGATGCGTCCGGCAAGGAAATCGCCAAGGTATCGTTAGGTAAGAACATCGAGAGCGGAGCCGCACCGTCGCCGATGGGCGGCACCAGTTCGGTGGGCCGTTATGTCCGCAACCACGCCGACGAATCCGGCTTCTACGCCGTGAGCGAAATGTTCCCGTCGGTGAGCGACGAAGCCAAACGCTGGCTGGATTCGGGATTCATCAACCCGGAGAAAATCAAATCCATCAGCCTCAGCCAGGACGGCAAGACCGATCCCGCGTGGAAGCTCACCCGCGATGACGAACAGGCCGAGTTCAAACTTGAAGGCGCTACGGGCACCGAAGTGCTCGACACCACCGTCACCGCCCCGCTCAAGACTCTGTTCTCCTACGCGAGTTTCGAGGACGTCGTGCCCGCCGCCACCGTCGCCGAGCGCTCGGACACCGCTGGCAAGCGCACCGCCACCATCGAGACCATGGAAGGCTTCACCTACACCGTGAACATCACGCCCACGAAGCCTGCTTCCGAAAGCTACCTCGTGACCGTGGACGTCACCGCCACCCTGCCCACCGAGCGCAAAAAGGAAGAAGGCGAAAAACCCGAGGATGCCAAGACCAAGGACACCGCCTTCACCGACCGTCTCAAGGCGCTCAACGAAAAACTCGCCAAGGAAAAAGCCTTCGCCGGCGTCACCTTCGAGGTCACCAAAAGTACCGTCGAACCGCTCCTGAAAGAGCGCGACGCCCTCATCGTCAAAGCCACCCCCCCGACCGCCGATGCACCCGCTCCAGAAGCAGCGGTCCAAAACCATCCCGGCGGCATGATCGCCCGGCCACGCGCGACCGCCACCACGCCTCCTATCGAAGCCGTCACCCCGCCCATCTCCGTGCCACCCGCGGACGAGGCTCCGGCGAAGGAGAAATAAGTCCAAGAACTGACGGCAGCCTGCTGCGGCTCGGAGGGAAACGATGGAGACGCGAGTTGGACAAAAACCCTACCACCAACCCGCGAGACTTGGTTGATACCCAACACGGAGCAGGACTCCCAACTCCATAAGCGGCAGCAAGGCAGCCGCACTCCGGAGTGCGCTAAGTTCTGCTCGCTCCCACGGCAGTTCCAGCTCTGCTGGATGCGCCGCGGAGCCCTTCCCGGACCGCGGAACTTCATTCCGCCTGCGAAGCGAGAAGCCAAAGATCTGTCAAAGATCAGCCAAAGAAGCTCCGCCCCACATGTCGCAGAGCTACTATCCACCACCTGAGGGCGGCAAAGCCGCCGCAATCAGGAGTGCGTGAAGCTCTGCTCGCGCCCACGGCAGTTCCAGCTCTGCTGGATGCGCCGCGGAGCTCTTCCCGGACTGCGGAACTTCATTCCGCCCGCGAAGCGAGAAGCCCGAAAAAAGCCCACAAAACGCCCAATCTCCCGCATCCATCGAACGAGCCCCAACCACTGCTACGCCGTGATGAAGATCAACCCCGACTTCATGAAAACAGGTCTCCCCTCCTCTTTCCCACCTGATATCAGCCACGCCCACCCAACCGCCAGTTTTCACTGCCAAACGTGCTGACATACGCACCCTCCGGTCAAAAATCCTTGTCAAATCAACGACCAACCGGCCAACCTTGCAAAGAAAGCGGTTTGAATATCGAATCCAGACATGCTGCGAACAAATTCTGTTGGGCAGAAATAAAATGAATCGGCAACTGATCATAAGATTGCTGATCGCTGGAGCGATTGTTGCCGCGCTCTGTGCCTCCACCATGTTGATTGCCGTTACTTATCGTGCCTATATTTGTGAGAACACAGGTTCAAAGAAGGGGCATCGGGAGTGGTTTTTCGGTGCCCACACCAACGCTTGGTACCGTAAGTCCGAACTTGAACGATTCATGGAAGTTGCACACCCGAATTTGCTCAAGCATCGTTGGACCTCGTTTGCCGGTGACGGTAGAAGTCTTATTCCGTTTGCTAAAAGTAGAGGACATGGCCGTCCCGGTCCAATCTTGTCCCTAGATTCCGAATTGCTTGATGAGCACGTTTCCTCATTGTCGGAAACTCAGCGGCTCGAATTGTATCAGACCTTTTCCAACGACAATAAAAACATCATCCGCCTGAAGGTCGACTCCATCTTTGAAGCCAATATACTAGAAGCCGAACAAGCCGAACAAGCCGGTCGAAGCCACGGCGATAAGCCGTCAAATTGAATCCGAGCATCGCCCGCCGCCGCCTCACCTCTAACGCTAGCACAATGAAAGATATCGACCCGGCGATGCTCAGGAAGCTGATCGAGACGAACGGCAAAGAACTGATCAGCCATTCATTGTGTGAAGTCGGAGACGGTATCTTCTACCATCAAGGAATCGGGGCTGTTCCTAACGCACTGAGGACCGTCGTGGCGGTGGAAACATTCTACGGAGAGGTCGCGAACGGAGGTTTGACTCAATATTTATCCAACGATCACAAAGCGTTTGCCGTTTATGCGGTGGAAGCACTTGGAGACGTAGGACTGCCAGTTCCAGCAAAGGTTCTTCGAAGGGCGCTAGAGCTTTTCCCCCAGGAGATCCAGGATTCGTCCGGGCCGGACTATTTCGATCACTTTGAGACGATCGACGAGAAGTTCGGCTCAGATTACCTTGAGAACGAAATTGAGCAGGAATTCTGGGACTGGTATAACGATGGCAACAAGAATGAGATTCGAGATCGCCTACACGCTTGGATCATCACGAACGAAGCCCGATTCACAAAAGAGCGCTAACAATCCGTGGCGCGCCAACCGGCCAAAAGCTTTTCAATTTCAATTCAACATCCCTTCAATCGCGCAGGTGGGCGCACATCAAACGTTAAAACCGAAGCCGCCGGTTTTTGATGGATGGGGAGAGGATGAATCCGGCGTCGCCTGTCGGCTATGCCGGGACAAGTTGAAAGCCGGATTGAAATCCGCGGTCCAAAGGGAGGTTCCTTTGGCCATTATGGGCTTCTCGCTTCGCGGGCGGACTGAAGTCCGCGCTCCCGGTTTCAGGCAGCCTGCAAGGCTGTGGCCTACCAGGTTCGAGAGCATCCGGCTGCGGCATGGGCTAAAGCCGGGGCCTTGCAACAAAGACCTCACTTCGAAAGCGCGTCGATCGCCGGCTGGTTCTTGTATTGTTTTGCCAGATC
The DNA here is from genome assembly GCA_963841745.1 of uncultured Verrucomicrobiae bacterium. GTDB lineage: Bacteria > Verrucomicrobiota > Verrucomicrobiia > Verrucomicrobiales > Akkermansiaceae > Luteolibacter. Next base: position 17,794 of record CAWJDV010000006.1, read on the forward strand.
GAGCGCGGTGACTCCCTGCTTGGAGACCACGGCAGGATCCACCTTGTGATCGAGAAACAGGCGGATGATTTCCGCGCCGCCGCTGGCCGCCGCTTCGTGCAGCGCCGTGCCGCCGAGGTTGCTGAGCGTCATCGGGTCGGCTCCGCCTGCCAGGATCGCCTTGGCGGTTTCCAGCTGGTTCTTGGCGGCGGCGTGGTGCAGCGGCGTCCAGCCGTCGTTGTCGCGCGGGTTTGGCTTTGCACCCGCCTTGAGCAGGGCGGCGGCGACGACCGGGTTGTTGCGGTCCACTGAGAGGTGCAGCGGCGTGCGTTGCGAGGCGTTCACGGTGTTGGGATCGGCCCCGGCTTCCAGCAGATAGAGGGCGATCTCCGTCTTGTTGCGGATGACCGCCTGTTCGAGCGGCGGGCGCGAGGTGGGACGGCCGCCCTGAGTGAGGTTTTTCGGGTCCGCGGCGATGTGCAGGCGCACGTCGGCGAGGTCGCCCTTGGCGATGGCCTCGTCGATGGTCTGATAGGCGGGGGTGGCGGCGACCTTGCCGGTGACGCCAGTTTCCGGAACTTCGACGCCGGCGGTCCAGACGATGGCGTTGAGCACAAGCCGGCGGTAATCTGGATTCGCCCAGTGCTGGTGGAAATGCCCGCCAGTGAACCCGAATCCGCGGGATTTGTTCGCGTTTTCCACCGCCCACGCCAGCGTTTGCGGCACTTGGTCTGCCAGAGCCTTGCGCACGGTGGGATTTCCGGAACGCGGGCCGTCCGCACCGAGCGATGCGGCAGGTGGCAGCGCCTGCAGCACCGGCGTGACATCATCTCTCAGCCGGAGGTGATAGTAAAACTCCTCCTCCACCTCGAACGGTCCGACCCCGCGGGTGACGGGATGCTTGCCAAAGATCGGCGCGGTCATTTTCCAGATCGGATTCACCGACCAATCCACCTCGAAGCGGCCGCCGATCGCGTCGTCGAGCAGTGCGGCCATTTCCTTGCCGTCCGGCTCGAGGGCGAAATGCAGGACGGCGAGGCCCTTGCCGGCTTCGTAGCGTTTCCGGAGTTCCGCCACGTGTCCGGCGGCGACGTGCCCGGCGAGGCCGTCGCTGTAAATCACCAGCGTGTCGGCGGCGGCGAGCTTGGCAGGATCCTGCGGCCAGCCTTGGCTGACTTCCACGGTGAGGGGCAGGCCGCTCGCTTGCAGGTGCTTGGCAAGCAGCTCGCAACCGGCCGGATGTTCGTGAGCGCCAGGCGCGTGGCTTTTTGGACCGGCGACGAGCAGGATATCGGCGGCACAAAGGGGAGTGAGCAGGAGCAGGCAGGCGAGGAGGTTTATTTTCATCAGGTGAGTTTCAGATAACGATTTTGCCCCCGGTAAATTTCGGGTTTCACGAAAATTCCCACGTTCCGTTGACAGGCGACAGGAATGTCGTTGGTAATACTCCCGTAATTGTTGATTCCTCAATTTTTATTTCAACCCTGATGCACCCCACCATGAACCGCCGCTCATTTCTCGGAAATTCCACTCTCGCCGGCATCGGACTGGCCGCCAGTTCCGCCTTCGCCTTGAAACCCCCGCAGGTACCAAAAAAGTGAAAGTCGGCCTCATCGGCTGCGGCGGACGTGGCAACGGAGCCCTCGCGGATTTCCTCGCCGCCTGCAAAATCCTCGGCATCGAGGCCGAAGTGACCGCCACCGGCGACGCCTTCAAGGACAAGGCGGAAAGCGTCGGAAAAAAACACGGCCTCGCACCGGAGAAATGCTTCGGCGGTTACGACAACTACCAGAAAGTCATCGCCACTGATTGCGACTACGTGCTGATGGCCACGCCACCCGCCTTCCGCCCCGTCCATTTCGCGGCTGCGGTCGACGCCGGCAAACATTGCTTCATCGAAAAACCGGTGGCCGTGGATCCCGTGGGAGCCCGCTCGGTGATTGCCACCGGCGAGAAGGCCAAGGCCAAGGGCCTCGCCGTCGTGGCCGGCACCCAGCGCCGCCACATGGCCGACTATCTGCGGAACAAAGCACTCATCGACGCCGGAGCGATCGGTGAGATCAAGGGCGGCGTGGTGCAGTGGAATGGCACCGTGCCATGGACCAAGCGCCGCAATCCGGGTGAGTCGGACGCCTCCTACATGACCCGCAACTGGCTCAATTTCAACGAACTGTCCGGCGATCACATCGTCGAGCAACACGTCCACAACCTCGACGTGGCCGTCTGGTTCCTCGGCCGCCTGCCCAGTCACCGCCGTCGGCTTCGGCGGCCGTGCGCGCCGCGAAACGGGCAACATGTTCGACTTCTTCAGCGTGGATTTCGACTTCGGCGACGACGTGCACATCCACAGCCAGTGCCGCCAGATCACGGGCACTTACGGCCGGGTGGGCGAGCTTTTCACCGGCACCGAGGGTGTCTGTTACGGCGGCGGCAAGCTGAAGGGCAAGGACGTGGAGGTTCCCGAGTTCAAAATGGATTCCGACAACGGCATGGTCCAGGAGCACGTGGACCTGATCCGCGGCGTGATGACCGGCAAGCCGCTCAACGACGCGAAGAGCATCGCCGAAGTCCACGGTGGTCGCCATCATGGGCCGGATGTCCGCCTACACCGGCGAGCTGGTGCGTTGGAATGACCTGATGAGTTAAGGAAGACTCGCCGCTCTACAATTTCGCCTGCACGCCATCTGCGGCGGATTTCGAGAAGGGTGACATCAAGCTCCCGGAAGAAGTACCGCCGGTGCCGGGCAAGGTCTCGACCAAGGCATGATGACCTGCGGACCGGCCCGTCACGGATCGCTGAGCATGTTGAGCATCTGCTTGAGATCCGCGATGCGGCGCTCGGTATTCCCGCTGAGAGAACTCGCGCGCAGCAGCGGAGCCGCACTGCCGCCACGCATGAGGTCGGCTTCAAGTTCGGCCTGGGCGTCCCGGAAGGCGCCCCAGGCGCGTTGCGCCGCGCGGAGTTTGGTTTTGCCCTCGGCGTCGAGTTTTACGAGCAGTAGGGTGTAGACTTTGTTCAGATCCGCATCGGCCTTTTCGAACCGGGCGTATTCCTCCTCGTTCAACTGCGGACTGAAGTCCCCGACTACTTTTGAACAATCCCACTTGCGGTCGATCACGGGGTATCGACAATCCGCCCACCTTTGATCTCCATGACCCGATTCCGCCCGTGCATCGACCTCCACCAAGGCAAGGTGAAACAAATCGTCGGCGGCAGCCTGCGCGACGAGGGCGCTGGGCCGACGGAGAATTTCGTGTCCGACAGGCCGGCGGGTTGGTTCGCGGAGTGTTTCCGCGACGACGGGCTGACGGGCGGGCATGTGATCAAGCTAGGCCCGGGAAATGACGAGGCGGCTAGGGAGGCGCTGGCGGCTTATCCGGGCGGCTTGCAGATCGGCGGCGGGATCCATGAGGGAAATGCCGCGGTGTGGCTGGAGGCCGGGGCGAGCCATGTGATCGTAACCTCGGCCCTATTTGACGCGGAGGGGAAATTTCTCGAAGAGGTCTTGCGCTCGCTGGTGGGAAAAATCGGCCGGGAGAAGCTGGTGATCGATCTTTCCTGCCGCCGGACGACCGACGGCTGGACAGTGGCGATGAACCGCTGGCAAACCCTCACCGACATGAAGGTAAATCACGCGACACTCGACCGGCTCGCGCCGTTTTGTGACGAGTTCCTGATCCACGCGGCGGATGTGGAGGGGCTGTGCCGCGGAATCGATGCGGATCTGGTCGGGCTGTTGGGAAACTGGGGGAAATGCCCGGTGACCTACGCCGGCGGCGCAGCAACGATGGCGGATCTGTTACTCGTCGAACAGGCCGGGCGCGGATCGGTGGATGTGACGGTGGGCAGTGCGCTGGATCTTTTCGGCGGCAAGGGGCTCGTTTACAAGGACTTGGTGACTTGGAACCGGCGTGATGCATGACTTTTCCGGAAAGCGGTTGCAGGTTCCGCACGCACTGTCTTAGGCTCTGGCCGTGCCGAATTCGGATATGCAATCTTTCACCGGTGAGGCGGTGTTGAACCGCGATTTTCTGCGCTCTGTCTTCCAATCGATGCTCCGGGCGAGGATCTTGGAAAACAAGCTTTCGAGCCTCTACAAGGCGGGTAAAATCGTCGGTGGAGTCTATCTGGGACGCGGCCAGGAAGCGGTGAGCGCCACGCTCGGGACCGCCTTGATCCAGGGAACGGATTTTTTCGCCCCGCTGATCCGCGACCAGGCGGGACGCACGGCCTTCGGCGAGCCGATGATCGACTGCACGCGGACCTATCTCGGCTCGGTCGAGGGGCCGATGCGCGGGCGCGACGGCAACATCCACCGCGGGCGGCCGAAAATGGGCATGCCGGCGATGATCTCCCACCTCGGGGCGCAGGTGCCGGTGATCGCGGGAATGCTTTTTGCAAAGCGCCTGCAAGGGACACTCACCGGTCGCGTCGGGGCGACGTGCATCGGCGACGGCGCGACGTCGACCGGCGCGTTTCACGAAGGCCTGAATCTAGCCGCGGTCGAGCAACTGCCGATGGTGGTGGTCGTCGGAAACAACCAATTCGCCTACTCGACGCCGAATCACCGGCAGTTCGCCTGCGGAGACCTGGCGGAAAAAGCGCGGGGCTACGGTGTCGGCGGATTCTCGGTGGACGGCACTGATTTGTTAGCGTGTGCGGCGGTGATCTGCGAGGCCGTGCGGCGGGCGCGCGACGGGTGTGGCCCGCAACTGGTGGTTGCCAGGCTGCTCCGGCTTTCCGGTCACGGCGAACACGACGACGGTGCCTACGTGCCGATGGAACTACGCGCGGGCCACTACGGACGCGACTGCATCGAGGTGGCGATGCGGCAACTGGTGGAAAACGACCTCGCTACGGTTGACGAAATTCTCGGGTGGCAGGACCAGTTTTCCGATGAGGTCCAGCGTGCCGTGGCCCAGGCCCAACAGGAAGCCGTGCCCGATCCCTATCGCGAGGACTGGACCGCACTTTCCACCCGCTTTCCGCTTTCCTGCCCCCTTTCCCCGTCAAACGCCCAGTGAGTGTGACCTACATCGACGCCATCCGCGAGGCTCAGGAAAAACTCCTGCGCGAAGACGACCGCGTGTTTCTCTACGGCCAGGACATCGCCACCTTCGGCGGAGCCTTCAAGGCGACCAAGGGGCTCGCCGAGCAGTTTCCCAACCGCGTGTTCGATGCGCCGATTTCGGAAGACGCGATGATCGGCATGGCGGTGGGCGCGGCCATCGAAGGCATGCGGCCGATCGTGGAAATGCAGTTCGCGGATTTCTCGTCGGTGGCGTTCAACCAGATCGTCAACCAGGCGGCGACGCATTTCTATCGGACCGGCGTGCCGATCCCCATCACCGTGCGCCTGCCCTCCGGCGGCACTCCGGGCTCGGGGCCGTTTCACAGCCAGAGCATGGAGGGGATTTACGCGCAATATCCCGGACTGGTCGTGCTGACACCGGCGACGGTTTCGGATGCCTATCACATGCTCATCGACGGCGTGGCACTGGATGATCCTGTGATTTTCTGCGAGCACAAGTTTCTCTATCGGTGGCTCAAGGCGAAATCGATCAACGGCGACCATCTTCCCATCGGCCAGGCGCGGATCATCCGCCCCGGCAAGCATGCGACGGTCGTGGCTTACAGCGCGATGGTCCACGAGGCGGTGCGCGCCGCGGACCGGCTCCAGCAAGATGGCTGGGAAATCGAAGTGGTCGATTTGCGCTCGGTGAAGCCGCTGGACGTGGACACGATTCTGGCATCCGTCGCACGGACCGGACGCTTGCTCGCCTTGGGCGAGGCGTTCCCTTGGGGTGGAGTCACGGCGGAAGTGATTTCCAGGGTAACCGAGGAGGGATTCCACCTGCTGGACGCCCCGCCGCAGCGGTTGAATGCCCGCGACACGCCGGTTCCTTATCATCCGAAACTCTGGGCCGCCCACCGCCCGACGCCGGAATCCATTTGCGAAGCCCTGCGCAAACTGCTCACTTTCTAATCCCAGCATTTCAGAATTTCAGGTTTTCAGCTTCTACCAAAATGCCAACCGTCCCCATTCTCATGCCACAGCTTGGCGAGTCCATCGCCGAAGCCACCGTCGTCCGGCTCGGAATCGCGGTGGGGGATTTCGTCCGCACCGACCAGGAAATCATCGAGGTGGAGACCAACAAGGCGATGATGGGAGTGACGACCTTGTGCGACGGCGTGGTGTCGGAATTGCGGGCACAGGAAGGGATTTCCTACTCGGTCGGGACTTTGCTCGGCTTGCTGGACGTGACCGAGGAGGAAGTCGCCCGCACCGGCGTGGAATCGCTCGAATCCATCGAAATCAAACGTGCCGCCTCCAGCCAGTCGAACAGCCCTGCCCAAGCCGAGGCGAACCTGCACTTCGCGCTCGACGACGATGCCTACGAGGAAGCCCCCGCCGTGGTTCCGAGTGTGAAAGGCCTGCCCGTGCCGACAGGAGTGCTCGGAGCCCACTATATTTCCCCGCGCATGCGCGCCCGGATGGACGACCTCGGAATCCGCGAGGCCGACATCTCCGCCATCGTCGGAACCGGCGCCGGCGGCCGCGTCACTGTGGAGGATCTCGAACGATTTCTCGACTACCTCGATGCCTGGCCAAGCTCCGCCGCCTCGCCGATGCGCTTGGCCGTGGCCGATGCCATGCGCCGGAGCTGGACCCGCCCGCTGGCGACCGTGGGATTGCCGGTCCTTCTGGACCGGGTACTCGATCATCGCCGCGGCCAATCGCCGAAACCGGGGCTGACTCTCTATCTTCTCCGCGCGTTCGCCCTCGCTCTCACGGAAACGCCGACCACCGCGGGCTATCTCATCGGCGACAAGGTCGTGCATCCGCGCTCTTTCGACATCGGCGTGGCCGTGCAGGTCGAGGATGGCGTGGTCGTCCCCGTCGTCCGGAAAGTGGACCAGAAATCGCTGATCGACCTCGTTTCGGAATACGACGATCTGGTGGACCGAGCCCGCCGCCGCCGCCTGACCGAGCAGGATTGCAGCGGAGGCATCGCCACGGTGACGAACTTCGGCACCTTCGGCCTGACCACTGGCACGCCGATCCCGCTTCCTAATGAAACCCTGATTCTCGGCATCGGTGCCGGAGTGAAAAAGCCCGTCTGGAGCACCCAGGTTGAAGCATTTCTCCCGGCAACCATTGCCGATCTGTTTCTCACCTTCGATCACCGCGTTGTGGATGGAGGCGGTGCCGGATTCCTGCTCAACCGGGTCTCGGCACTCCTTCAAAATCCCGAAAACCTGTAAATCCCCCGCCCCGCCGTGGACCTTTCCGAAAAGCCCGACAAGGTCGATATCCCGAAAAAGGCGATCTACCGACTCTCGATTTACTACCGCTGCCTTCAGAAACTGATCGCCAACGGAGTGGCCACGGTGAGCTCCACCACGCTTGCCCGGGCCGCCGGAGTGAAGCCGGCGCAGCTCCGCAAGGACCTTGCCTACTTCGGCCAGTTCGGCACCCGCGGGCTTGGATACCCGGTTGATGTGCTTTCCACGATGATCCGCGAGACGCTCGGTCGCGAGCACCTGCAGCCGGTCATCCTCGTCGGCGCGGGCAACCTGGGCTCCGCGCTGCTGCGCTACCAGGGATTCGAAAAAGAAGGCTTCGAAGTCGTCGCCGCCTTCGACGCCAACCCGGAATCCACCCGATCCCGCGGCATCACCATTCCGGTGCATCCGGTCTCGGATGTGGAAACCTTCATCGCCGCCCACGGGGTGAAACTGGCGATTCTCTGCGTGCCCGTGGAGTTCGCCCAGTCGGTCGTGAACCGTCTCGTCGCCGCCGGCATCCAAGGCGTGCTGAATTTCTCCCCGATCATGCTGGAAGTCACTCCCGACGTCACCGTGAACAACGTCGATCTCGCACTCGAGCTCGAGCATCTCAGCTACTTCATTCGCTGAAATTTCCGGTAGCCGCGAAATTTCCCTAAAATTCCGGAGCCCCCGCCCGTTGCCCCAGAGATTCCCGTGCCTTCACCGATCCAAGCGCCACTCCCGACCACCCGGGAGAAGTTCATCGAGCAGGCCATGGTGGATTATGAATCCGCACTCATCGGCTATGCTTCCACACTCCTCAACGACACGGATCTCGCTCGCGACGTGGTCCAGGATACCTTCATCCGGCTCTGCCAGCAGGACATCGAAAAAGTCCGGGGAAACCTCAAGTCCTGGCTTTTCACCGTGTGTCGGAACCGCGCCTTCGACGTCCTCCGCAAGGACAAACGCAAACAGCCACTCGATGAAATCCAGTGGCAGAAGCTGGCCGGTCCAGAGCGACCGCCCGACGAAGCATCCGACAGACAGGACCGGATGCACGAGATCGCCGCTTGCCTCGACCGCCTCAGCTCTAACCAACGCGAAGTCATCATCCTCAAATTCCAGCAAGACCTCAGCTACCGCGAAATCCAGTCCATCACCGGGCTCACCTCCGGCAACATCGGTTTCCTCATCCACACCGGCCTCAAGCGCCTCCGGGAAATCCTCCCCGCCGACCTCCGTCCCTGATATCCCATTTTCCCATGCACCCCCACCCTGAAGATCCCCGCATCACCGCTTACGTTCTGGGCGAACTCTCCCCGGAAGACATCGCCGCCGTCGAGCGCGCCGCCGCCGAAGACCCGTCGATTCGGGAGAAAATTCGCGAAGCGGAGGAAATCCAACGATTTCTCAAAGAGCGCCTGACCACCCCGACCGCCCAGTTGCTCCCCCGCCAACGCGAAAACATCCGCCGCGCCGCCCGTGAGGGGAATATCGCCGCATTCTCATGGAAATCCCGCCAGCCGTGGGTGATCGCCACCGCCGCTGCCGCCGTTCTTGCCTTGGCGACTTTCATTCTGCTTCGCCCCCCTTCTCCTCCGCCGGTGCAAATCGCCGGACCCGCATCACCGACTCCCACCGCCGTCCCTCCCGAGACTCCAGCAGCCACTGTGGTCCCGCCACCGCCCAGCCCAACGATCGCCCGGAATGTCACAATTCCTGCCGGCGATGCCCTCACCCTCGAATTGCCAATCCTGCCTGGAAAACCCGACATCACGGCGATCACCCGGTCCATCGTCGAGGACGGCAAACTCCCACCTCACGACACCGTCCACCTCGCCGAAATCCTCAGTAGTTTTCCGCTCCGCCTCGACGGCACCGCCGCCATCGCCCGCGGTGGCAGCGCGCCGTGGCATCCGGACAATCGCGACAGCGGCATCAGCGCCCACGTCGCCACTCTCTCCACCGAGACGATCGCCTGTCCGTGGAAACCCTCCGCAACCCTGCTCCTCATCTCCGTCCGTTCGAATGGCCAGCAAGACTGCGATGTCAAAATCGCCTTCCGCCCGGATCCAGAAAACGTCGCCCGCTACCGGCTCCTCGGATTTCCGCCCCCAGCCGGCGGTTCTGCGGGAAGCATCCCCACCCGACTTCCCGCCGGTTCCTACACCACTCTCGCCATCGAAATCGAATCCACCAAACCCGGCACCCCACTCGGCTCGCTCGACTGGTCCGCCGATGACAAGCCCGCGCCGTCGATTCCCCTCCAGCACAAATCCGCCGCCGAACCCTCCGACGACGCCCGCTTCGCCACCCTCGTCTGCACCTGGTCCCAGTGGCTCGCCGGCGAACAATCCGGCAGCATCGACCGCGAAATCATCTCCGCCCTCGTCCGCGAGAACACTTCAGCCACCCTCCCCGCCGACCGGGCGGAGTTCCTGAAACTCATCGAAAAGTCCCTGCAGCTCTAACCCCCGGCCGGTCCCACGCTTTCACGTAGGGTTTTCCGTTTGCATGCAGCGGGCGAGCTGTTCATTCTTCCGCCAGATGGATAGACGACTGCCGAAAATCCTTCGGTTCACCTTGCGGGTGCTTCGCGACTTTTTCCTGAACAATCACGGACTGTTGCTCACCGCCGCCGTCGCGTTCAACATGATGCTGTCGCTGATTCCCCTGTCAGCCGTGCTGATCGTCATTGTCTCCCACTTCTTCGACCAGACGCTGTTACTGGAGACACTCACTTCGGAAATCGCACTCATCGCTCCCGGCTTCACACCGATTCTGACCGAAGCGCTCGGCGGATTTCTCCGCACCCGCGGGCTGATCACCTGGGTGGGCCTCGGCTCGCTTCTGATTTTCAGCACCTTCGCATTCCGCGTCCTGGAAGATGCCATTTCCATCATTTTCCACACGCCGCTCCCCACCTTGAAGCGCAAGTTCTGGGTCTCCGCGCTGATGCCCTATCTGTTCATCCTCATCGTCGCCGCCGGCCTCATCGTGGTCACCACCGTCAATGCCATCATCGACGTGCAAAGCCAGGACAAGCACTTCATCTTCGGCTATCAGGTATCGCTCCACCAGCACCTGGGCCACATCGTCTACCTCACCGGCCTGCTAGGTCTGGTCCTGCTCTTCACGCTCTTCTACCAGATCATGCCGGTCGCGAAGATCCCCTTCCGCCTCGCCCTCGCCGGCGGCCTCACCGCCACGATCCTGTGGGAAGTCGTCCGCCACCTTGTCGTCTCCTACTACACCAGCATTTCCATGGTGAACGTCGTCTACGGCTCCATGGCCACCATCATCATCGTGCTGCTTACCCTGGAAGCCGTCGCACTGATTCTGCTGCTAGGAGCCCAGGTCATCGCCGACCTCCACCGCTCGTCCAAGTCCGGGATCCCGTGGTACGAGGATCCCGACCAGCGGCCCGAGTCCGACATCGTCGGCTAAATGTTTCGGTTCGTCGGTGAAATGCCCGCCGCAACGCAACTGGGAATCACCACGCCTTTTCGCCACGGGCATCGCACGGCAGCCATAACAGGGCAATGGATTGAACCTTCACATCGCTCTTGGTCGGCTTGATCGATTCCGTTTCCAACGGGAGTGCCGCAACATCAAAGGACTCGGTGAGTTTCGCGATGCCTGCTTCGAGCTCAGCCTGGATGGCCTCGATTTCCGACTGCACGCCTTCGACCTTGGCCTCGGCGTTCGCCACATCCTGGTGTTGTTTGTAAGCGCCGGTCGCCTTGCCGATCGACGAAGTGCCGCGGGTGATCGAGCCAAGCCCTGCTTTCCGCCCGAACACCGCGCCGAGGATGCCGCCGAGCACCGAGACACCGGCCTGCATCGCGGCGGAACTGGATTCCGACTTTTCCTTGGCGAGCTGGCCTTGAGCCGTGCGCAGGCGGGTTTCGAGAGTGGAAACTTTTTTCGCGGCGGCGTCGCGGAGCTTGCCGATGGCCGCATCCCGCGCCTCGCGGGCCTGGTGGACGATGCGGGCGCGGAAGTCGGCTTCGCTTTCAGCGAGCTGCGAGTAGGCCTTGAGCTGCGGACAGGTGAAAATGTCGGCGCGTTCGTTTCGATAGAGCCACTCGGCGAAGTCCTTCTCCACCTGTTTGTAGTTCGCCGCGTTCATCGCGAAGCCGGGAAGCTCGGCAAATCCCGCTCCAGCGGCGGGTTCGGTGTTCTTTTCATCCAACTTGAGCGGAGGCGGCAATTGGGTTTCCCAGTCGATGCCAGTGGCGGTGACCGGGTTCACGAAACGCACCGTGCGACTGCCATCGATGTTCGCCTTGGCGGAGGAAAAATGCACTAGGCCGATCCGCAGCAGGTGCGGTTGATAGGTGATGTCATCACCAGATCCGGCGGGCGGCACGAAGATCTCGGTGACGCCCGCACCGACGTTCGGCCGCGAAGCGGGCGCGGCGGCGGGCTTCGCGTTCATGCCCGGCATGCCCATCGGGTTTTCCGCGGCGGCAGGAGCGGCGGCTTTCATGAACTCGCCGCGCTTCGGGTCCATCAGGAGCTTGATCTGGCTGCGGGTGAGCGGCCCTGTCAGATAGCTCATCACCCAGCGCACGTGGAAAACCACCGGCGCGTCCTCGTGCACGTTGTTCATCAGGAACACGCGGTTGCCGAGACCGGAGATGAGTTTCTCCATCGAACTGCGGTCGAATTTCGCGTTCTGCGAGCCGGCGGCGCCTTCCAGCCCGTCGAGCACGCGCAGTTTGTCGCGCTCCGTTTGCAGGCGGCCGAGGAACCAGGTGCCGATGTTGGAAAGCGCCTTGTAATCGAGATCCACCGGATTCTGAGTCGCTAACAAACACCCGAGTCCGAAGGCGCGGCCCTGTTTCAGGATCGTCATCATCGGCCGCTTGGACGGCGGGTTCGCACTCGGCGGCAGGTAACCGTAGATTTCATCCATGTAGAGCAGGGCACGCAGCGAGGTGGTGCCGTTTTGCGAACGCATCCAGCCGAGCATCTGGTTGAGCAACAGACTGACAAAAAACATCCGCTCGGTGTCTCCCAGATGGGCGATGGAGAAAATCGACAGCCGCGGCTTGCCGGCGGGCGTGTGCAGCATCTTCGCGATGTCCAGCGGCGGCCCGTCCAGCCAGGTGGAGAATCCGGGCGAGGCTAACAGGTTGTTGAATTTCAGTGCGAGCGTCTGCCGCGCTTTTTCCGGCATGAACGATTCCAGATCGATCACGCCCACCTTGTCGAACGCCGGTTTCTGGATGTGCCGGATGAGTGTCTCCAGGGTCACGTTCTGCTCCGCCGCCCACGCGTGTTGGAAAATCGCCGACACCAGCACCGCCTCGGGGCTCTGGATGGCGTCCGCATTCACGCCGACCAATGACAGCAGCGAGGAGACCGTGCTTTCCACCCGCTCGCCTAGCAGCTCCGCATCGTCCATGATCTCGAACGGCGGCACTTCCAGCGAACTCAGGATGCTAACCGGGATACCCGCCTTGCTGCCGGGGGTGAAAACATTGATGTCCACCTTGTCGCGCAGCGTGGCGATGCGCTCCGGATTCTGCCCCCAGTCGGCGAGCCCGGTCTTCCACATTTCCGCGGTCTTGGCAGCGTGTTCGTCCGGAGTGATGCCTCTTTTCGCCGCGTCGTCCTCATTGATCCACGGGCGGAAACTCTTCGCATCCAGATCAGGAAACATCAGCAGCAGGTTGGCGATGTCGCCCTTGGGATCGATGATGATCGCGGGGATATTGTCCATCGCGGCTTCTTCCAGCAGCGCGAGGCAGAGCCCGGTTTTTCCCGAGCCGGTCATGCCGAGCACCACGCCGTGGGTGACGAGGTCCTTGGAATCGTAGAGGATTAGCTCGTCCTCGATTTTTTTCGTCTCCGGATCATAGCCGCGACCGAGGTAGAACTGCCCGAGTTTTTCATAATCCGCAGAGAAGATGCTCATGATGCGGCCATGCTGGAAGAGTTGCGGAAAAACTCCAGCAGGAAGATGGGCGGTGATACAGGCACTCCTGCCTGTTCTTTCGCAAGCCCCGGCACCTCCAAGAACAGGCAGGAGTGCCTGTGTCACCGCAAAACTACTTCGCGCCGCCCTTCCACTCGCGCGTGACCGAGACCTTGGCGGAACTCCGGCCGCTGCTGGAGAGTCCACCCTGGCCGCCGCTGCTGGACGTTAGAATGACATCCGTCTCCTCCCGCAGAATGAGCGGATAGAGAAGCGAGAGCCAGAGTTTCCCGGATTCCACGGTCACCTCCTCGTTCGTCACGCTGCCGTCGAAGTGGGGGAACTGTTTGCGCGCGAAATCGCCGGTGACCGAAAACACGCCGCAGGGGTGGCCGTTGACGGCATCGAACGACTCCAACGTGAGCTTCAGTTGTCCCTTGGCGTTTCCGGTGACCAACATGGGCAGGAATTCCTGCGAGACAGTGAGCTGGTCACCGACTTTGTAGCGTTTTTTCCCGAACCACAGCGTGCGCGGAGCGAGGGTGTTCTCGACGAGAAGCTGGTCGAAGAACGGCCCGATCGTCTGCGCGCGGCTGGCGATGCGGAAGTCCGTGGAGACCGCGGACTTCCAGGTCGATCCGGATTTCACGAATTCAAACGGAGCCGACGGCGGTTCGAGTTGCCTGACCACGGGCTCCTTGGCATCTTTCGCACCCTCGATCACGGGTTCGGTGAAAATCGACTCCAGCAGTGAGTAGGAAACCCGGTCACCCTTGCGCACGAGCTTGGTGACGTTGGTGATGGTGCCCTTGAGCGTGTTGACCTGGCTGCCGAGCTCGGATTTCTCGGTGAACCGGCCGGACACCTCCTCACGGCGGGTGGTTTTAACCTCCACCGAATCGGGGAACGGCAGATCCTTGCGGAAAATGGCACCTTCCGGCGTTTGATCGACCAGTTTCTGGAGTTCGGGATCCGGCGGGGTCACCGCAGTCCCGCCGGTCTTCTTGGCCAGTTCGCTGGCAGCGGCGGATTTCGCCTTGTCCGTCAGGTTCTTGATCTTCTCGCAGGACGGCGAGAGCAGACAAAAGGCGGTTAGAGCAAGTAAGGGAAGCTTCATGGGTTCAGATGTTAGCAGCGCAATCGAGTTTCTGATTCATTTCTATCGCCGGATTTTCCTCGCGGGAAAGCCCGACCACCACGGCCGGCACTCCGGCCACGGTTTGGTGCGGCGCGACGTCGTTGAGCACCACGCTGCCGGCACCGACCTTGGCGCCGGTGCCGATTTCGACCCGGCCGAGAATTTTCGCCCCGGCGCCTAGCAACACGCCGGAGCGGATGATGGGATGCCGGTCGCCGCACTCCTTGCCGGTGCCGCCGAGCGTCACCTCGTGAAGAATGGAAACGTCGTCCTCGATGATCGCCGTTTCTCCGACGACGAACGAGGTCGCGTGGTCCAACAGAATTCCGCAGCCGATGCGGGCAGCCGGATGGATGTCCACCGCGAACACCTCGCTGGCGACGCTTTGGAAATAAAGCGCGAGCCAGCGGCGGCCGTCTTCCCAGAACTGATGAGCCACACGGTAGGTCGTCAGGGCGAGAAATCCCTTGAAAAACAACAACGGCTCCAGCGGCGAGAAACAGGCAGGATCCCGCTGGAACATGGCTAACAAATCCCGCGCCGCCGCATGCACGATTTGCGGGTGATCCTCGAAGACCCCGGTGAGCAGCGGCTCCATGCTCACCCGCGGCATGTCCTCGCGGGAAAGCCGGCGGGCCAGGCGGGCTCCCAGCGCCGCGGCGAGCGCTTGGCGGGAGAGGATCACATCGTGGACCAGGTGCCTGAGTGTCGGCTCGTCCGCCGCGACCCGGGCGGCCTCCTGGCGGAGAGTTTCCCACACCGCATCGATGTCCGCGATCTTGCCGGCGCACAACCGGTTCGTATTCTTGCTCGCCGGGTAGAGCCCGGCCTGTTGAGATTCGCTCATGAAGATTTCACAGAAATTGGAATACGCCTGCCGGGCGATGACCCAGCTGGCGAAATACCATGACGGGCGGACTCTTACACGGCTTGAGGACCTTGCGCAACGCGAAGCAGTGTCCGGAAACTTTCTTGTGCAGATTCTCAACGATCTGCGCCGCGCCGGGCTCATCGAAAGCCGCCGCGGCAAGGCCGGCGGCTACCTGCTCGCCCGCAACGCCGACCAAATCACCCTGCGGCAGGTGGTGGAGGCGGTGGATCCCTCGCTGCTGCAATGCTCGGTGACTCGCGAGGGAGACTCCGGCCAGGCGGTGAGATTTGCCTGGGACGAGGTTTCCTCAGCGCTGCAGGAATCGCTCGGGCAAATCACTCTCGAAAGCCTGGCGAGCAAACAAGGTGCACCGATGTTCTACATTTGATCGGGAAGCGCGGCTTAAGTCTCGGTTTAATCAAGAAACCTGAAATATTTCGCTGGATGAATCAAATGATTTCCGGTAAGGGACTTGAGTTCCTTCACCCCTCACTACCCATGGCCGCACCCGTCGAACACACCCACCACATCAAGATCCGCTCGACTCAAATGGAAATGTCGGCCGGCAGCAGCGCGAATCGCGATGAAGACTACGACCGCAAGCTCAAGGACGCGCAGGAGGAACTCGACCGCATCCAGCTCCAACGCGAGGAACTGGAGCGTAAAAAAAGCGAGCTGGAAGAGCTCACCGTCCGCAAGCGCACCTTCCTTTCCCAACAGGTCGAACTCACCGAGAAACTGACCACCGCGCTCACTCTCATCGACCGCGGACTGTTTGAAATGCGCCAGGAGGCCGAGGACCTCGAACAATGCCGCGTTTGCTTCGCCGCCCATCTCGACAAGATCCAGAAGATCAACCCGGAAAACTGGAGCCGCGACAACCTGCCGGAAAAACTCGAAAAATCCTCGATGGCCATCGACATCGCCACCGACGAATACGACCAGGCCGCCGCGCATTTCGAGGGGACCCGCAGCGGATCCATTTTCGGTCGCGCCTCGAAGCGTGGCCGCGCGATCAACCGCAGCGGTGCAGGATCCGAGTTCATGGCTCAATCTTCGCAACGGATTCGCTTTCAACCTCCCCATCGTCGTGCTCGGCGGTGTGGCACTTCTCGTCTATCTCTCCAAGTAATCTCCACCGCCGCCCCCCACCATCATGAGTCGCAGCACCGTTCTCAAAGAAGACCTGGAACTCAATGAACTCCGCCAGGCGGAGCAGCAGCTCCTCCTCTTGGAAAAGGAATGCGCGAAACTCCCGAAGAAACTCGCCCTCGAACAGAAGGAACGCGAGTGCACGATGCCTCCTCTGGCGGAAATCGAAGAACGCCGCCGCCGCGTCGCGCATGAAAACATCGTCTCGCGCGGCGAGGTGAAGAACATCCTGCGCGACCAGAACCGCAGCGTGGCGCTTCTCATTCTTTTGTTAGCCGCCACCGGATCGCTGATCTGGTGGGGCATGAAGTTGATGCAAGGATCGTAGTCCAGGCCTTCAGTCCAATGCCTTTAAGGATTGGTTGGTCGCTCTTAACGCCAACGGTGTTACGCCCTCCAGCCCAGGGTTGGCGTGAGAACGCCTACCCTGGGGAACTTGAGCGCGTGGAATCGAACCACAACGTGGTTCCGGCCTCGGCGGATGGGCCGCCAAAGTTCGAAAATCCCCTCCCGGTCGGAACTCCGTTGGAGTTCGGGAAATCAAGAATCCGGCTCCCAAGGTAGCCGTCACCGGCAACCTTGGTCTGAAGGTCGGAACACCGTTGGTGTAGGAGATCCGGTCAATCTTCCAATCCTTAAAGGCATTGGACTGAAGTCCCCGACTACTTTTTTGTCGCCTTCAAACGCTCTTCCAACTCGGTCCACTGGCTGCGACTGACGATGTATCCCACGCAGCCATCCTTGCCGCAAAGGCACGGATGGTCCTCATAACAGTCGACGTCGAAACCGTAGTCGAAGGTCAGCTCCTCCCCGGCGTTGATGTCCTTGAGCGAGTGGATGAAAATTCTCCGCCCCTCGACCCAAGCCTCGCAGTTAGGCGCGCAGGAATGGTTGATCAGACGGGCGGTGTTCCACGGCACGTTGCCGTCGATGTCGTAGTTCCTGGAGAGCGTGAAAATGTAAACCGCGGCGTCGCCCGTTTTAAGAGACTTGGCGTGCTGGGAAACCCCACGTCTGTCGCTCTCGTCCTTGTCGATCAGCTCACCCACATACTCGATGATCTTCGTTTCCTTCGGGATGAACGTGGTCGCATAAACTCCGCGGCCATGGATGGCCGAGCCCCGGACTTCGCACCACTCGCTCTGCCCGCGTTGCCACAGGTTGATCAACTTGCGGTGCAGCGCCTTGTCTTCCGCCGCGCGGTTCTTCTTCTTGGTTGTCATGGTCCGAGCCTAACGAGTTTCGCGTTTTTCCAAAGGAGGAAGTTGCAGATCCTGCGGCAGCGTGGCGAAAAGTCCGCGCAGATCGTTCACCGTGACACCAGAGCCGTCGATGAAGGTCCAGTCGTTCTTACCCTTTTCCGCTACCGCCACCTGGAATCCGATGCTCTCGATCAACCGCGGCTTGGCCTCGCCCGGGAGGATCACCCGGAAGGTGGTCGCCGTCGGGATGAGCACCATCCACTTGGTGAAAATCAGGCTTTCCACCTCTTCACCCGCGACCACATCCACTTTTCTGCCAGGTCCCACTTCATAGGACCGCGGCTGGCCTTGGGGCTTGAAGGAAATCATGCTGATGCCCTGCTGCACCATTTGTTTGGCCACGCCGGCGAGTTGGCGCTCGAGCTCGGCCATCCCCCCAAGTCGCTTGGCCGTGCGTTCCTTCCACATCGGGTTCATGCGCTCGACGGCCACCTGATAGCGACCCATCACCACCTCGTCCCCCAGCTTCGCCACCGCCGCCACCGCGGAAGCCACCACGTCGGGCGGCGCTGCGGAAGCCAGCGGCTGCACCGGCTCCGGGGCGGGCGGCGGCACATCGGCGGCGGGCGGAGCGGACGCTTCGTTTGGAATTTTTGGCAACGGCGCGAGCGGCGGCGCGTCCTGGGCGGACATGACGCCCGACACCATCAAGGCGCAGATTGGATAAACAAAACGGATCAATTTCACGGCGCTATGGATGCCTTCTCGCCCTACTCGCGTCAAGCTTGCCTAATTCCGCTTGGATTTCCCGGCGGCTTTGCCTCATGCTCCGCCCCCCATGGCGAAACAGGCACTCGGAAAAGGACTCGGAGCACTCATCAAGAAGAGCGTGACACCGCCAGCATTGGACGGATTGACCGCCCCGGATGACTTCAAGCGAGTCCGCGATGTCGCCCTCGACATGGTCATTCCCAGTCCGTTGCAACCGCGCACCGTGTTCGTGGAATCGCCCCTGGACGACCTGATGGAGTCGATCCGCCAGCACGGCATCATCCAGCCGCTCATCGTCCGCGCGGTGAATGGCAAACTCGAACTCATCGCCGGCGAACGCCGCTGGCGGGCCTCGAAAAAGCTCGGCCTCGCCACCGTGCCCGTCATCGAGCGCGAGGCGTCCGACCGCGACGTGCTGGAAATGGCGCTCATCGAGAACCTCCAGCGCGAGGATCTGAACCCGATGGAAGAAGCCGCCGGCTACGTGCGCCTCGCCGAGGAATTCACTCTCAAACAGGACGAGATCGCCGCCCGCGTCGGCAAGTCCCGCGCCAGCGTCGCCAATGCCATGCGCCTGCTCGGGCTGCATCTCGATATCCAGATGCTCGTCGCCCAAGCCCGCCTCACGGTCGGCCACGCCAAGGCCATTCTCGCCATCAAGGACCACGACACCCAGCTTCTCGCCGCCGACCAGATCATCCGCCGCCAGCTCACCGTCCGCGCCACTGAAAAACTCGCCCAATCGTTGCTCAATGGCGAATCCCACGAATCCGGCGATTCGAAAAAGACCCCGGCCGCCCGTGAGGTGGACATCCACGTCCGTGCCATCACCAACCGCCTCCGCGAGCACCTCGCCACCCACGTCGCCATCCAGCATTCCTCGAAAAAGGGGAAAATCGAAATCGAGTATTACGGTGACGATGATTTGCAACGGCTTATCGAGTTGCTCGGACTGCCCAACGGCGACTGATGCCTTCGACTAGCGCTTGCCCCGCCGCCGATCACGGGTTAGCTAGCGGCATCAAAAAGCGTTCCTTCAGCCTTCTGCTCGCCCGGCGGTATCTCAATCCCCGCCGCTCGATGTTGTCCTCGTTCAGCATCATTTCCCTGCTCGGCGTGATGCTCGGGGTGCTGGTGCTGGTGGTCGTGATGGCGATCTACGCCGGGCTCGAGCGCAATGTGAAAAGCCGCCTGCTCGGATTCACCCCGCACGTCTCGGCGAATTTCCACGACCCCGAGTCCATCGACGGCAGGATGACGAGCTGGCAGGAAGCCGCCGCGAAATTGAAAACCCTTCCCCACGTGGAAGCCGCCACCGCGTTTGTTTCGGACAACGTCATCGTCGATTACCAGGCCTGGCAGCGCCCGGTCATGTTCCGCGGCATCGACACCTCGGATCCGACGCAGGTCGAGGGCATCGCGAAAATGCTCGATCTGCAGAAATACCCGGACTCCACCGCCGATCTGGGGATCGACGACCGGGTGGTCATTTCCTCCATCCTTGCCGAGCAGCTCCAGATCGGCGTGGGCGACGAGATCCGGCTGCTTTCCACCCGCAACATCGAGGGCGTGATGCGCGCCTACAAGACGACGGAAAACCCTCCGGTGCGCGAGGCGTTCAAGGAGACTTGGCAGAAAATCACGCCAATCTTCTCTTCTTCGTGGAAAGCCGATGGCGAAGGATTCTCCCTCACCTTCGAACAATACCGGAAAACCTATCAATTGATAGAGACGATCCTCGTCGAAGACATCCGCGCACCCGAGATGGAGTTGTTGCAGTCGATTCTAGTCGCGATGGACACATCGGAAAAAGACGAGGCCAAGGAAATCTTCCGCTTCACCGCCGATGCCAAGGTGGAGATTGAAAAAGCCGTCGCCGATCTCAATGCGACCGACATGGAGAAGATGGACGCCGAGACCTTGAAGAACCTGAAGAGCATCGTCCTTCCAAAAGAGGCGACGGTCGTCGGAGTCTATCAAGCATCGCAGATGGCGGTCACACCGGACGTTTTCACTCCCCTGCCCCTCGCCCAGGATCTCGCCGGACTTGGCGAGTCGGTGCAGGGAATCGCCCTGCGCATCGACAATCCCTACAACGCCGAGGTTTTCGCCGCCGAAGCCCGCAAAACACTCGGTGAGGATTGGACGCTCATCACCTGGGGCCAGCAGTACCAGGCGTTTTTCTCCCTCATCGAGCAACAGCGCGGCATGATGTATTTCATGCTTTCCTTCATCATCCTCATCTCCGCCTTCTCGATGATGGCGGTCATGTTCACCGTGACCATCCAGAAGCGGCGGGAAATCGGCGTGATGAAAGCGCTCGGTGCGGCACCCGGCCAGATCGTGCGGGTCTTTCTCTATCAAGGGATGATCCTCGGCACGTTAGGAGCGATCCTCGGCGTCGGACTCGGCCGCGTCGTCATCCATTTCCGCGGCTCCATCCAGGCGCTTTTCCGGTCGCTGGGATTCGATCCGTTCACCTCTTCGTTCACGGGCTTTGACATTCTTCCGGCTCACAATGACCCGCTCGAGCAGGCGGTTTTCGCCCTGATGGCCTTCGTGCTCTGCTCGCTCGCAGCGCTTGTTCCCGCCTTCTTCGCCGCCCGCAGCGACGCCGCCAAATCCCTTCGCAATCTCTAACTTATGGACATCTGGATCATCCGCGACGGGGAGAAAATCGGCCCCATCCATGACTTTGAAATCCGCCGGAAAATCGAAGCCGGCGAGCTGCCAGCCACCACGCCGGCGTGGCATGAGGGACTCGCCTCCTGGAAACCCCTGATCGAGATCGAGCTGTTCACCCGCGAGTTCGAGCGCCCGGAACCACCGCCACCCGCGACCGCGCAGGAAGCAAGCCGGTCTCCGATACCGGCCACCCCGCCACCGCTGCCGCAGCAGACATTTTACATCCGGCGGTTCTGGGCCCGCTGGCTGGACCTGACGATTTTCTCCGGATTCTGGTGGCTCGGGATGTGGCTTGCCCGCCAAGACATCGAGGCCACGCTGCTGAATCCGTGGGTCATGTTTCTCCAGTATGTGCCATGGTTCGCCTTCGAGGCTTTTTTACTCCACAAGTTCGCGACCACTCCGGGCAAATGGCTCATGGGCCTGCGCGTCATCAACCAGAATGGCTCGTATCTCGATCTGGGAGAATCGATCCGCCGCTGCCTTCGCGTGATGTTCACCGGCATCGGTTTCGGCTGGAGCATCCTCGCGCTGTTCTGTCAGGCTCTCAGTTTGTTCACCGCCAGACGCCTTGGCAGCACGCTGTGGGACTACACCGGTGGCCACCAGGTGACGGCCAGCCCGCTCAACCCGTTCCGCATCGTCGCGCTGGTTTTTCTTTTCGCCGGAGCCCTGCAACTCCAGTTGATCGTGATCTCGCCCTATTTGTTCAAAATGGCAGGTGAGAAATATCCGGAGTTCAAGGAGCAGCTCGAAAAGGATCCGCCATGGCACTTGCCCATGCGCCCCAAGGAAATTCCGTCGAAGTAGCCCCCCTCCCCACGCTCGTGGTTGATACTGCCGCGCATGATGATTGGGGGAAACAAGAGATGGTCCGAAACCCACTAACTGCCACCCATCGTGCTCCGCCAGTAGTCGAGCCGCTCCTTGATGCGCTTTTCCATGCCCTGGTCTCCCGGCTGATAGTAAATCTTCCCTTCCGGCAGATAGGCCTGCGGCACGTAGGCTCCCTCGAAATCGTGGGCGTAGAGATATTTCATCGCCGCTTCGGATTCGCCGGAGGCAGCGGCGAGTTTCTTGCGGGTCCCGGTCCGCAAATGGACGGGAACAGCGAGCGTCCGGCCGTTCTCCACATCGGCTATCGCCTTGCCGAGCGCGGCGTAGGCGGTGTTGGATTTCGGCGCGGTCGCCAGATAGACCGTGGCGTGCGCCAGCGGAATCCGACCCTCGGGCATGCCGATGAACTCGAACGCGCCGTGCGCGTCGAGCGCCACCCGCAGCGCGTTGGAATCCGCCAGACCGATGTCCTCGGAGGCGGAAATCACCAGCCGCCGCGAGATGAAGCGCGGGTCCTCGCCGGCATGCAGCATTTTCGCCAGCCAGTAGAGCGCTGCGTCCGGATCACTGCCGCGGATGGATTTGATGAAGGCGGAAATCGTGTCGTGGTGCGCGTCGCCATGCGCGTCATAAACGACGGCCTTGCGCTGGATGGATTCCTCCGCCACCTCCAGCGTCAAGCGCACGGTGCCGTCCTCGTCAGGAGTGGTTAGGACCGCCAGTTCCAGCGCGCTCAGCGCCTTCCGCACGTCCCCGTCGGATTTCTCGGATAGATGGTGGAGTGCTTCGGGATCCGCCACGACGGAATATTCTCCGAGCCCGCGCTCCACATCCGCTAGAGCTCGCGCGAGAACACCGATGATGTCCTCCACCGGCACCGGTTCCAGCTGGAAAATCTGCGATCGCGACACCAGCGGCGAGTTCACGTGGAAATACGGATTGTGCGTCGTCGCGCCGATGAACCGGACCACGCCGCGCTCGATGTGCGGGAGCAACACATCCTGTTGGGATTTGTTAAACCGGTGGATTTCGTCGATGAAAAGAATCGTCGTCTCGCCGCGAAGGTCCCGCCACGTCCGCGCCTGGTCGATTTTCGCCCGAATCTCCGCGACGTTCGACTCCACGCCGTTGAGCGATTCGAAGCGCGAACCGGTCGTACGCGCGATCACACTGGCAAGCGTGGTTTTTCCAGTGCCGGGAGGTCCGTAGAAAATCAGCGAGGTGAACCGGTCGGACTCGATCGCCCGCCGCAACAATTTCCCCGGAGCCAGAATATGCTGTTGTCCGGCGACTTCATCCAGCGACCGCGGCCGCATCCTCGCGGCGAGCGGCTCGGCGGGATTCGGCTTGCCGGAAAGCGCGGCGGGAGTGGTGAAAAGATCGGACACGGTGACTTCCAGAAACCATCACCGCTCGCCGGGGACCAATCCAGTCCATATTCCTCCCTTCGATTGCCGAATTTTCAACATTGGTTGATTTCCAACTCCGATTTTGGGCGTTATGGCCGGTTTTGGGACCAGTTGGCCGATTCCGAGACCTCAAATTCCTTCTCATATCCTGATCTTCAGGTAATTTGAATTCGTTCTAAGCGAGGTCCGCTTCACTCAGGACTCCAGCCTCAAGAAGCCGGGCCCACAGTTTCGAATTGATCTCCGGGGGGAAGTCAACCGAACGCGGCCCAAGCAGGAGGATGAGAAAAAGCGCGCGTTGAGAGATCCGGGGGGATATCCAACGCGCGCTTTTCTTTTGTGTTCAGGGCGAGGCCGTTGCGAAACTCAGCTCCAACCCCTTATTCCGCCAGAACCGGTAAAGCGCGGCCTCAATCGCCGGAGCATCGTCCAAACTCAGAAACGGCAGGGGTTTTCTGCGGTGTTCGGCATTTTGCAGCAATCCCCGCACCCGCTCCAGGCGTTCCGCCCCGCCATGGAGAAAATAATGCGTGAGAAGCAGTGATGTTCCATACGCCAGGTACCGTTCCTCAGGCTGAAGTGATTTCATCAACGCCAACCAACCCTTGTCGTCGAGTGTGGTGATCGAAGCCACCGGCAGCAGGCGCATCGCTGCACCGCGCGGATTGAGTTTCACCCGCAAGTGATCGCGAACTGACTCGTCCATGCGGGAAAACGAGAACCGCCCGCCGCCGGTGTGGGCGCTGCTGAAATACTCGGCCATGCCATCCACCAGCCACTGCGGCAAAACAGCGAGCTTCCGGTGCATGCCAAGGTGAACCAGTTCGTGCACCGCGAGATCCTCGTCCATGTCCGGTGTTTCGCGGCTTTTTTGCACCACCACCGCTTGCAAAAAGTATTCCGCTCGAATCAGGACCCGCGCCTCCCCCACCCCGTCATAAAATCCCGCACTGCCTTTCGCCGCCCCGGCATCCTCATACTCTTTCGTATTCCAAAAAAGGGAAATCCGCGGCTTGTAACCTTCCGGCGGCGCAAACAACGGCAACGGATGGGCACGCAGCACCGCGAAGGTCGATTCCCCGATCACCGCGAGTTTTCGAACGGCTTCCACGTCGATGTTGCTGTCGGCATCGATCCGAAATTGCGGTGTCGTCCAAAAATTCCGGCTGTTTTCGACGACAGGAGCCTCGAGTTGCACCTTCACCGATGGAACATCCAACACCGGCGGCCCCGCCTGCACCAGACTTGGGATCAACAGCAGCGGAATCCACCAGCGCATGGAGCACCATAAACGCTAATTTCCCCGGAGAACAACCTCCGAATCTCTCCTTATGGCCGGATTTGGGACCACCTGGCCGAAACTGAGACCTCAAATTCCTTCTCATTTCCTGATCTTCAGGTAACTTGAAGTCGTTCTGAGCGAAGTCCGCTTCACTCAGAACTCCAGCCTCAAAACGCCGGGCCCACAGTTTCGAATTGATCTCCGGGGGGAAGTCAACCGAACGCGGCCCAAGCAGGAGGATGAGAAAAAGCGCGCGTTGAGAGATCCGGGGGGATATCCAACGCGCGCTTTTCTTTTTAACTCTCATGGAGCGCTGGCTTCAGCCGGCCTGAATAAGGCACATTCGGAACCGCAGAACCGAATCCAGCGCCAGGGCCGCGGAAGAGTGGAGGAACGACCACGCGGCCACCCATTAGAACTTCCGCAACACCGTGTCCGTGCACAGCCGTTGGTCGGAATCCGGGTGATCCAACGTGTAATGCAGCCCGCGCGACTCCTTGCGGCGGGTGGCGCACTCGACAATCAGGCCGGCGACGGCGACGAGGTTTCGCAGCTCCAAGATGTCGGCGTTCACGCGGTGTCCCCAATAGAATTCGCGGACTTCCTTCTTCAGATTTCGCAGCCGCGCCGTCGCCCGGCGCAGGCGGTTGTCGGTGCGGACGATGGACACGTAGTCCCACATCAGCCGCCGGATCTCGTCCCAGTTATGATAGATCACCACCAGTTCGTCAGGCTCTGCGGTGTCGCCGTGCTCCCACGGCGGGATCCCGGGGGCCTCGGGCGCGAACTTGTCCGGCGAGTGGAGCCGCAGCATTTCGGCCAATGCCCGACGGGCGACGACATTGCCCTCTAGCAGCGAGTTCGACGCCAGGCGGTTCGCCCCGTGCAGCCCGGTGCAGCCGACCTCGCCCACCGCATAAAGTCCGCGGACGGAGCTCTTGCCGTTCACGTCGGTCAGCACGCCGCCGCACTGATAGTGCGCGGCGGGGACCACCGGAATCGGCTGGGTCTCGCAGTCCAAGCCGAACTTCATGAGCGTGTCGTAAATGTAAGGAAAGCGCTCTTTCATGAAACCCTTCGGCTTGTGGGTGACATCCAGATAGACGCAGGCCGCGCCGGTGCGCTTGATTTCACGGTCAATCGCCCGCGCCACGATGTCGCGCGGAGCGAGCGAACCGCGCGGGTCGATTTTTTTCGTAAAGTCCTCGCCCTTCGCGTTGATCAGAATACCGCCCTCGCCGCGCACCGCTTCGCTGACGAGGAAGGACCGCGCCTCGGGTCCCGTCGCGCCCGGATTGTAAAAACAGGTCGGGTGAAATTGGATGAACTCCATGTTCGCGATGGAAGCTCCGGCCCGCCAGCCGAGCGCCACGCCGTCGCCGGTCGCCGAGTCCGGGTTGGTGGTGTAAAGATAGACTTTTCCACATCCTCCGGCTGCCAGGATCACCCGGTCCGAGCGAAAAACCTTCACCTCGTTGGTCTTCGTTTCGAGAACGTAGGCACCGAGCACCCGGTCATCCACCACCGCGCCGAGCTTGGCGGTGGTGATCAGGTCGATGACGAAATGGTCCTCCAGCAGCGTCAGGTTCGGCGTCTTGCGGGCGGTCTCGATGAGCGCCCGCGCCACTTCCCGGCCGGTCGTGTCGCGGGCATGCAAAATGCGCCGGTGCGAGTGTCCGCCTTCTTTTCCCAACTGGAAATGATCGTCCTCCTTGTCGAAACAAACCCCGTAATCCACCAGATCCTTGATCGCCGCCGCGCCCTCGCCCACGATCGCCCGCACGGCGGCTTCCTTGCAGAGCCCGGCACCGGCGTCCAGCGTGTCGGCGATGTGGAGCTCCTCGGAATCCCCGGTATCCCGCAACGCTTCCGGCAGCACCGAGGCGATTCCGCCCTGCGCCCACGCCGTGTTCGACTCGTAGGCATCCCCCTTGGTCAGCACCACCACCGAACCGTGTTTGGCCGCTCGAAGGGCGAAGGAGAGTCCGGCAATGCCCGCGCCGATCACCAGGAAATCTGCTGTCATGTGCCGCCAGCATGAACCGGGATTCCCAACGGAAAAGGGAAATTTGTCATTCACACGACTTGACCCGGCCGCCCCGTCAAGCCACCCCTCGTGAATGAGCTTTTTCATCACGGGCACCGACACCGGAGTCGGCAAAACCTACGTCACCCGCCTGATCGTCGAAACCCTGCGGAACGCCGGACAGGACGCCGTCGGCTACAAGCCCGTCGCCTGCGGTGACCGGCAGGACGCCATGATTCTCGCCGCCGCCTCGGGCGGGCTGGAACTCGATGAAGTCAACCCGGTTTACCTCAACACCCCGGTCGCCCCCTACGTCGCCGGGATGTTGGAAAACCGCACCGTGGATCCCGCCGTGCTCATCGCCGGCTATCACCAACTCGCCGCCAGACACGCGAACGTGCTCGTCGAAGGTGCCGGCGGCTGGGAAGTCCCGCTGGCCGCGAACTACCGCGTTTCCGACCTCGCCGCGGATCTGAAGTTACCCGTCATCCTGGTGGCCGGAAACAAACTCGGTGCACTGAATCACATCATTCTAACCGTAAACGCCATCCGCGCCAAGGGCTTGGTCTGCGCCGGCATCATCCTCAATCAGCTAGAGGATGAGATGGACACTGCGATGATTACGAACAAAGGCGTGGTGGAGGATCTCACCGGAGTGCCGCTGCTGGATCATTTGATCCACGGGCAGGATTTTCTGGATGCGGAGGTTTATGACGGAAAACTTTTCGGTCAGGCGGTCCGGTAGAGCTGGCCTATCCCAACCACGGCCAGCAATTAGATCGTTTGCCAAAAGTTGGTTCCCTTATCCGGACTGCAGGAGTGGCAGTGCAAGAACACGGAGCGGCGGACTCCGATCCGCCGCTCCTTGAAACTTTTCGCTTCGGTAAATCCTTTTGGCAAACGCTCTATACGAATGCAGTGCGTTCACCAAACTGCGTAGGGAGAATCCGTAGATAGCTGGCGCGAACATCAGCAGTCCGGAGTATGGGAAACGTTGGGTGGAAAACGAACGTGAAAACTGTCGCGCGGAATAAATTCCGCGCTCCAGTTAGGGAACCCTTAGCCGGGGATCAGGCCTTTCACCGCGTCGCGCTCTTCCTTGAGCTCGCCGATGGTGAGGTCGATTTTCTCCTGGCTGAAGGCATCGACGGGAACGCCCTGCACGACTTCCCATTTGCCGCCCTCGAGGGTGCGGATGGGCATGGAGGCCATGAGGCCTTTTTCAATGCCGTAGGATCCGTCCGAGCAGATGGCGACGGAGTGCCAGTCGCCGGCAGGAGTCGGGGTGATGAGGCTGCGGACGGTGTCCATCGCGGCATTCGCGGCGGATGCGGCGGAGGATAGACCGCGGGCCTTGATGATGGCGGCACCGCGCTGTTGGACGGTGGCGATGAATTCGCCCTTGAGCCACTCGTGGTCGGTGATGACTTCGGTGGCGGGCTTGCCGTCGATTTTCGCGTTGGTGAAATCCGGGTATTGGGTGGCGGAGTGGTTGCCCCAGATGCAGAGGTTGGTGATTTTGGAAACGTGGACGCCGGCCTTTTGGGCGAGCTGGCTCTTGGCGCGGTTTTCATCGAGCCGGGTCATCGCGAAGAAGCGGTCGTTCGGCACGCCGGCGGCGTTGTTCATGGCGATGAGGGCGTTGGTGTTGCAGGGATTTCCGACAACGAGAACGCGCACGTCCTTGGCGGCATTCCGGGCGATGGCCTGACCTTGGCTGGTGAAGATCTTGCCGTTGATGCCGAGCAGGTCGGCGCGTTCCATCCCGGCCTTGCGCGGCACGGAACCGACGAGCAGACACCAGTTGGCGTCCTTGAAGCCCTCGTCGAGATCGGCGGTGCCGACGACTTCGTTGAGCAGCGGAAACGCGCAGTCGTCGAGTTCCATGATGACTCCGGCGAGGGCGGGCAGACCGGGCTCGATCTCGATGAGGCGGAGATTGACAGGCTGGTCGGGGCCGAAGACGAAGCCGGAAGCGATGCGGAAAAGGAGGGCGTAGCCGATGTTGCCTGCGGCGCCGGTGATGGAGACGGTGATGGGAGTTTTCATGGATGATTGAAATCGAGGATTCGGCGCGAGGCTAAGGCGGCCGGGCGATCAAGGTCAACTGACAAGCAAGCGGAAGAGGCGGGGAGACCTGATTTGCGCAGGATTCGGCAAAAAACGGCGGATGGGGCGTCGTGCAAAGAATGCTTTGCGCGGCGGCGGCCGGGCGATTTACTCGTCGCATGATCGACATGATAGTGCGCCTTTACGATTTGCCGGAATCGGCGGGACTTTATGCGGAGGTGGCGGCGAAAGGGGTCACGCTGCGGCGGGCGCGGGCGTTTGAAAAACACACGGTGGCGGAGTTCGCACGGACGCATTTTTCGCCGAAGTGGGTGAGCGAGGTGGAGGTGGCGATGACGCGGCAGCCGATCTCGTGTTTCATCGCCACGCGGGAGAAGGAGATCCTGGGATTTGCGTGTTATGAGACGACGCAGCGGGGATTTTTCGGGCCGACCGGGGTGTCGGAAGCTGCGCGGGGGTTGGGCTTGGGGAAGGCGCTGCTGTTCAAGGCGCTGGAGGGCCTGCGGGACATCGGCTACGCCTACGCGATCATTGGCGGCGTGGGGCCGCGGGAGTTTTACGAGAAAAATTGCGGCGCGGTCGAGATCCCGGGGAGCGATCCGGGAACTTACACGGATCTGCTGCCGTAGCGGCTACACGGCGTGGATGCCGATCTGGAGCTTGGTGCAGAGTTCTGCGACAAGGTCTTTTTCCAACAGCAACGTTTTCCCGGCCTCGATGGCGATGCCCCCCACCCCGGCGGCAGCGCAGGTCTCGATGGTCTGCGGACCGATGACCGGCACGTCGAAGCGGAAATCCTGGTTGGGCTTGGAAACCTTGACGAGCAGAACGTCCTTGCCGCGGCCGAGTTCGCCGCCGCGCTTGATGCAGGCATTCGTGCCTTCGAAGGCCTCGGCGGCGAGCACGGTGCCGTGACGGACGACGACGCTTTGGCCGATGTCGAGGGCGCTGGTTTGCTTGGCGATGCGGAAGCCGAACTCCGCGTCGGCGAGCTGGCGCTTTTTGAAAACCGGCCCGCAAACGGGGCCCGGGCCGGGCAAGTGGTCTTCCAGAAACGTGGTGGCCGGCAGCACGGTGATGCCGTCCTTGGCGAGCTCGTCGGAAATCGCGCCGAAGATGGTTTCCGCGTTCCGCTCCTTGAGGCGGGCGAACATCATGAGCGCCCGCA
This sequence comes from uncultured Verrucomicrobiae bacterium, assembly GCA_963841745.1. Classification (GTDB taxonomy): domain Bacteria; phylum Verrucomicrobiota; class Verrucomicrobiia; order Verrucomicrobiales; family Akkermansiaceae; genus Luteolibacter. Next base: position 47,586 of record CAWJDV010000006.1, read on the forward strand.
GGTCGGTGCGGAGTTCGTAGAGGTTTTTCGGCGAAATCTGGCCCATCATCACCACCTCGGCTGCCCCTTCGCGGCAGAAGAATTTGATGGGCTTGCTGAGCTGGCCGATGCGGATCCACTCCGTGGCATCGACGAGTTTTTCCAACTCCGGCCGGGTCTCGCCAGGAAACGCGCACATCACCAGGCGGATGCCGGGCGAGTGCCGCCGGGCCGCGGCGATGAAGGTCTCCGGATAGACGCCGCTGCCTGCGATGATGCCAATGGTGCGGGGACTCGTAGGGCTCGTGGTGGGAGATGCCATGCTGCGTGTGTCGGGAAAAAACCGGCTGTCGCAGTGAGTGAAAAGTAGCGGCTGTGGGACTCGAACCCACACTCGTTAGAACTCGATTTTGAGTCGAGCGCGTCTACCAATTCCGCCAAGCCGCCTTGGTGGGCGGCAGATTGCAGGGTCCGCCGGTGGAGGGCAAGAGGATTTCTCGCGGGATCGTCGTCCTGTCACATGGTTGAGCTTGGCAAGGTGGGATCGGCCCGCCAGTTTTCGGTCATGTTTGATCCAGCTCGCTATGACGGCCGCATGCCCTACCGGCGTTGCGGCGATTCCGGACTTCTACTTCCCGCCATTTCACTGGGATTCTGGCACAATTTCGGCCATGTCGATGATTTCCAGGAAGCCCGGCGGATCATGCACCGCGCGTTTGACCGGGGGGTGACCCACTTCGACCTCGCGAACAACTACGGCCCGCCGCCCGGTTCCGCGGAGGAAAACGTCGGCCGTATCCTGGTGGAGGACTTCGCCTGCCATCGCGACGAGCTCGTCATCACCAGCAAGGCCGGTCACGACATGTGGAACGGCCCCTACGGCCAGGCCGGATCGCGCAAGCACCTGCTCGCCTCGCTCGACCAGTCGCTCAAGCGGCTGCGGCTGGACTACGTGGACATTTTCTACTCGCACTGCCCGGACCCTGACACCCGACTGGAAGAAACCATGTCGGCGCTCGCCACTGCTGTGAACAGCGGCCGGGCGCTGTACGTGGGGCTTTCGAAATACCCGCTCAAGCGGCTGAAGAAGGCGGTGAAAATCCTCAAGGACATGGGCATCCGCTGCCTGATCTATCAACCGCCCTACTCGATCCTCAACCGCTGGCCGGAGGGCGAGGGCATCCTCGACTATCTGATGGATGAGGGCATCGGCTGCGTGGTGTTCAGCCCGCTGGCGCAGGGCATGCTCACGCCGAAATACCTGACCGGCATCCCGGAAGGCTCGCGCGCCGCCCGCTCGGAGGGATTTCTCCAGGTCGAGCAGGTCGCCGCCCAGCAGGAAAAAATCCGCGCGCTCGGCGATCTGGCGGCCGCGCAGGGCACGTCGCTGAACCATCTGGCCATCCAGTGGACGCTGCGTTCTCCCGCTGTGACATCTTCGATCATCGGGGCACGAACCGTCGCGCAGCTGGATGATTCACTCGATGCGCTGCAATCGCCGATGCCCGACGAGGCCACCTTGGCCGCGATTGACGAGATCGCACCCTACGAGAAGAAAAAGCGTGCGGAAGGCTGAACCCGGGCTCAATTACGCGGATGATTTGGAACGACACCTTTCTCGCCCTGTTCGACCGCTGCGCCGCTGAATTCCAGTCCGGCAACGTGGACTTTGAAACCTACTACACGCCGGAGGACCTCACCTTCCTCGCGTCCATCGGCTGCAAGACCCGCGAGTTTTTCGACTTCGTCGAGGATTTCTGCGGCGAAGACGTGCCCACGGTGTCGACCGCGCTGCTCGTCGCCTCGGTCCGGCGCGATTATTTCCTGACGATGCAAAAAGGCATCCCCAGCGACACCGTGCTCACCCGGGACGACGTTCCCAGCTTCGGCGAGGAACTCAAAGGCATGCCCTACCTGCCGCGCCTGCTGGCAAAAGGCCGGGCAAAACTCCGTGGTGAACTCGACCCCGACCTGATGTTTGGCTGCGGCGGCGACCGGAATTTCATGGAAAAACACGGCGATCTCCACCCGGCGGACTTCCTCCGCCACCTGTGGGCGGCCGGGGATAACGACGAGAAGATCGCCAACTGGATCCTTGAACAGCAGGACTAAACCGCCTCCCCCTGCGCAAAACTCCGTGCTTGCCACCCCGGGCGGCGCGTCTTATCCCCCACCCACAAATCATGGCCAGCACTCCCATCATCAACCTCCGCAAAGGACACGCCGTCCGCCACAACAACGAAGTCTGCCTCGTCATCGACCACGAGCTCAAGACGCCTCCGCGCATGGCGTCCTACGTGCAGATGTCGATCCGCAGCGTCGCCACCAAGAAGGTCTTCAACCTCCGCATGACCTCGAACGACAGCGTCGAGGGCGTCGTGCTCGAGCGCACCCCCCACGAATATTCCTACAAGGACAGCAGCGGCTACCATTTCCTCGACCCGAACACCTACGAAGACGCCGTCGTCTATGAGGACCTCATCGAAGGTGTGAAAAACTACCTCATCGAGGGCCAGATCTACAACCTCATGGTTGCTGACGGCATCGTCGTCGCCGTGGACCTCCCGCTGTCCATGGTCATGACCGTGGCTGAGTCCTCGGAAGGCGTCAAAGGCGACTCCGCCAACAACGTTTACAAACCCGCCGTCATGGAAACCGGCCTCATCGTGCAAGTGCCGCTCTTCATCAACGTCGGCGAGAGGATCAACGTAAAAACGGAGGACAACTCCTACACCGGCCGCGCCAACTGAGGCAGCCTTCATTCGACCTTTTCTACCCACGGGTGGTTCTTCGGAACCACCCGTTTTTCGTGTTCTGCCGCGGCCACCGCCGTATCCCGAAATAATTAAGATAGCTTGAATTTCTCTTGATTTTAACGACGTATTTTGAAAAATTCCGGGCATCATGAAACCGACTCTGCTGTTCACCACGCTCACCCTGATTCTTGCGACGTCGTCGACGTTTGCAAAATCCGAGTTGGAAACCCTTCGCTCGCTGTGCGCGGAGCAGGAACGACAAATCCGCCAGTTGGAGGATGAGAACATGAAACTGCGCGACGGCCGTGAGGCACCGGCTCCGAGAATCCATAGTGAGTCAAAAACCAGCGCCCCACCGGCAACCACGGTCGCAGCGAAAAACGAGGCTCCCGCGACCTCGGAAACCACCTATGTGGTCAAAGCCGGAGACAGCATCGAAAAAATCGCCCGCAAGGTCGGTACCAGCGCCACCAAACTTGCGAGAAACAACGGACTGAAGCCGTCCTCCATCATCCATCCCGGCCAAAAGCTCAAGGTTCCCGGCACCAGCACGGTGGCAAGCACGCCAACCACCGCACCCGCCGCCCCGGTTCGGAACACCAGCGGGAAAACCCACACGGTTCGGCAAGGAGAAACCTATTTCAGCATCGCCAAAAAATACGGAACCAGCACATCCACCTTGATCTCCGCCAACCCGACGGTGAAAGCCTCCGCTCTCCGCCCGGGTCAAGTGCTCCGCCTCGGCAGCAGCGGGTCTTCCACTGCCATGATTTCCGCTCCGGTTGCTCAAGACAAGACCGCGCCTCCGGTTGAGAAGGCTCCGGTCACCCGATCCTCCGCACCTGCAAGCCAGTCGATGCCCGTCTCCCACACGCCGATTCCCGAAGCGAAAACCGCAGACATCCCGGCACCCGCGCCCGCCGTGGAAATGGAATCCGCCTCCGCCACTCCGGCGAAAAAATTCAGGGCCATCACCATCGACGGGGAAATGACTTACGGCGAATTTGCCGCCAAACACGGCACCGACGCCGAGCGACTCAACGCACTCAACGGACTCGATCTCACCACCGCGACCGTCCTGGCCAAGGGATCGGAGCTCTACGTCCCCGCCCAACCCTGAGCGAACCCGCTATCCCGGATTCCACAGGATCAAAAAAGCCCGCCCGGAAAATTTCCCGGCGGGCTTTTCATTGAACAATAGAGGCTTACTCGTAGGACACCGGAATTCCGTCGCGGTATCTGACCGCTCGCACGCTGCCGTCTCCAGGGCCAACGCTCGGGCTCCAGACTTGCTGCGGTGTTTGATATTCCATCCCCTGCGGACCGTGGTTGCTCGGCGAATTCGTAATGATCACCGGCGTCCCCACATACACCACGCTGAAAAGCGTCGGCACAAAATCCTTCGGCAAGCGGATGCAACCGTGCGATGCCGGTTCACCCGGCTGCGGAATCACTCCCCCATGCATCCCGACACCATAAGACGTCAGACGCATCCAGTAAGGCATCGGCGCAGGGACATACGTCATGCCCTCGGGCACCTTGTCCCGCGATCTCGCATCGTTGTCCGTGACATTTCCAAACTCGTCTTCAAACCAGCCGTAAAGGTTCGAATACTTATCCTCGATCTTCTCCGTGATTTTGTACGTGCCAGGTGCCGTACTGTGACCCTCTTTGCCTGTGGCGACGTAACACCAGCCGATGTCGCGATCCCCCCGTTTGAATTCGGCGATCTGGTCGGTGAGACTGATGCGGATGGTCACCCGGCCGTCCCCACCGTCGTCATACCATTTGTAAAGCACGCGGTGGTCAGGCTTCCGGTGGATCGGCGCGGAGCGGCCACCACCAGTGCCGCAGGAGGCGGAAATCAACAGCAATGCCACACAGGATAAACCCGAGAGGGAGGTAAGTAAAAGGCGCATGGAATTCGGAATATCAGCTGGTAACGGGAAAATCGGCCCTAGTTGCCACTCCGGCAGGCCGCTTGCAGCCAATACGCGGTGAATCACCTCGGGTCAAGGCTTCGCGCCGGGCGATTCACCAGTGATGATCTAACGATTGCTTCGGGCACCGTCCGTGCTAGTAAGCGGCTGCACACGTCCGGTTCCGGTCCTCGCGCACTTCTTCTACCATGTGGATCGTTCTCTTTGCCCTACGCTACAAATACACCATCGGGGTGCTCGCGATTCTGATCCTGCTCTTCGGCATCATGTCGGGTCGGCGCATGTCCACCGACATCCTGCCGCGGGTCGAGAGTCCGGAAATCACCCTCGTCTGGACCTACGGCGGCCTGAATGCGGCGGAAATGGCGTCGAAAATCACTTCGTTTTCCGAAATCGCCACGCTCAACAACGTGGATGATCTCCTCGAGGTCCGCTCGGAGACCTCGAACGGCATCGCCCTGGTGAAGCTGAAATTCCAGCCCTACGTGGACATCAACACCGCGATGTCCCAGGTGACCGGAGTTTCCCAAACCATTCTCCGCCGCATGCCCACCGGCACCACGCCGCCACTCGTGGTGCGCACCAGCCCGTCGAGCGTGCCCATCGTCCAGCTCGTGATTTCCTCGGACACGATGACCAGCGGCCAGCTCTACGACTACTCGCGCCTCACCCTCCGCGCCCAGCTCCAAAGCATCCCCGGCATGCGGATCTCCTTGCCCTATGGCGGTGCCGCCCGGCAGGTGATGGTGGATCTCAATCCGGAGGCGCTCAACGCGTTCTCGATCTCCGCCGCCGAAGTCAGCGCCGCCGTTAGCCGGCAGAATCTCACCTTGCCATCCGGTTCCCTGCGCGAGGGCTCCCGCGAGCTGCCGGTGGAAATCAACGCCAGCCCGGAAAACATCCAGGGCTTCCTCGACATCCCGCTGCGCTCGGTGGACGGCAAAATCATCCTGCTGCGCGACGTCGCCAACGTCCGCGACGGCGAGGCAGTCAGCACCAACATCGCCCGCCTCAACGGCCAGAACGCCGTGATGATTTCCATCCTCAAACTCGGCAGCGCCTCCACCGTGGACATCATCGACGGCATCCGCGAACGCCTCCCGGAAATCCGTGCCTCCGCTCCCCCGGGCATGAGTATCGAACCGATTTTCGACCAATCCGTCTTCGTCCGCGCCGCGGTGAGTGGCGTGAAAAACGAGATCCTGCTCGTCGGCGGACTCGTTGCGGCCGTGGTGCTGTTATTCCTCGGTTCCTGGCGCTCGACGCTCATCGTCCTGACATCCATCCCGCTCGCGCTGCTCTGCTCCATCCTCGGGTTGAACCTCATCGGCGCGACCTTCAACCTGATGACCCTCGGCGGCCTCGCCCTCGCCATCGGCATCCTGGTGGACAACTCGCTGGTGGAAATCGAAAACATCAAGCGCCAGATCGCCCTCGGCAAGGACGTGCAGCAGGCGATCATCGACGGCGCGCGGGAAGTCGCGTTCCCCGAGTTCGTTTCCACCCTCTCCATCTGCATCGTCTTCCTGCCGATTTTCCTGCTCAGCGGCACCTCGTCCTTCGTCTTCCGGCCGCTCGCCCTGGCGGTGGTCTTCGCGATGATCGCCAGCTATCTGCTAGCCCGGACGCTCGTGCCCACCCTCGCCTCTATCATCCTGCCCGGCGAACTGCGGGCGGAGAAAAAACGCGGCGACGCGAAACCCCGCGGACTCATCCGCATCCACCATACCATCGAACACGGCGTTGATCGAATCGCCGAAACGCAGGGGACAATCCTCCGTTTCATCCTGCGCCGCAAAGTGCTGATTCTCATCCCGGTGCTTGCCGCGATGGCGCTCGGAGTCTTCGCCGTCCTGAAATCCGGCCGCGAGTTCTTCCCCAAGACCGATGCCGGATTGATCCGCCTCTTCGTCCGCATCCCCAGTGGCGTTCGAATCGAGGACACCGCGCAGGCGATGGCCGAAATCCAGCGGGACATCCGCAACATCATTCCCAAGGAGGAACTCCAGTTCATCGTCGAAAACATCGGCACTCCCAGCTCCGTCAACCAAGCCTGGGTGGAAACCACCGCCATCAGTTCCGCCGATGGCGAGATCCTCGTGCAACTCGATCCTGAGCACGCCCCGAGCGAAGGCTACGTCGAAAAAATCCGCGCCATGCTCGCGGAGAAATTTCCCGAAGTGCAATCCTTCTTCCGCCCGGCCGATGCCACCAGCCAGACGCTGGCCTCCGGCGCGCCCACCACTTTCGAAGTCCGCCTGATGGGCCGCGATGTCCCGGGAAATCTGGCCCTCGCGCGGGAGTTGAAACAACGCTTCGCCAAGGTCCCCGGCGCGGTCGATGTCACGCTCCGCGAAGTGCTCGACCAGCCCGGCTACTCGATCCGCCTCGACCGCGCACGCGCCGCCACCTTCGGCATCAACGCCCAGGACGCGGCCAACGCCCTGCTCGCCGCCCTCGGCAGCGGCGGCTCGGTCGCCCCGAATTTCTGGTCGGACCCAGCCACCGGCGCGTCCTACGACGTGCAGGTCATCGCGCCACCGGAAAGCCTCAAGTCCGTCGAGAAATTGTTGAACCTACCGATCCGCCCGTCGACCGGCGGCGGCTCGCCCGTGCCGCTGCGCTCCTTCGCCACGGTCAGGGAAAAACGCTCGCCTGCCAGTGTGAGCCGGACCTCGCTGCAACCGACCTTCACCGTCGTCGCCAACGCCTCCGGCCGCGATCTCGGCGGCATCACCCGGGATCTGGAAGCCATTCTCACCGATCTGCGGAAAAAGCTGAAACCCGCTAACAAAATCGAGCTCGCCGGTCAGGCAGCCCTGATGGAAACCTCCTACTCCGAACTCATCGGCGGTCTCGGCCTGGCTTCCGTGCTGGTGTTTCTGGTGATGGTCGTGAATTTCCAATCGTGGACGCTGCCCTTCGTCGCCATCGCCGGACTGCCCGTTTCCGTCTCCGGCGCGCTCTTCGCGCTCTGGCTGACGGGCACTCCGCTGAGCGTGCCCGCGCTGATGGGCATCATCATGGTCGTCGGCGTCTCGACGGCTAACAGCGTGCTCGTCAGCAGCTTCGCCCGCGACCGCTTCGATCAGGGGGAAACCGCGCACGACGCCGCCGTCGAGGCCGCCACCACCCGCCTCCGCCCGGTGATCATGACCGCGCTCGCGATGATCCTCGGCGTCATCCCGATGGCACTCGGCCACGCGGAAGGCGGCGAGCAGAACGCGCCATTAGGCCGCGCCGTCATCGGTGGGTTGCTGTTCGGCACCTTCGCTTCGCTCTTCCTCGTCCCCGTCGCCTTCGCCGCCGTCCGCGGTTTCACCCACCGCCGCAAGCTGCGGCGGGAAGCCAGGCTCATCCCAGTTTCCGATCCATGAAAACCATCATTACACTGCTCTTCCTGCTAACCATTTACCTTACGGCGCAGGAAAAGCCCACCGTCCGCACCACCCTGCCGTCCGCTGCCACCGTCGCCAGCGTCTACGAACTTCCCGGCCGCACCGAACCGCTGGAGTCCGCGCTCATTTTCACCCGCGCCACCGGCATCGTCCGCGAGCGGAAGTTCGACATCGGGGATCAGGTGAAAGCCGACGATGTGCTCGCCATCATCGACGCCCCGGAAATCGACCGCGAAGTCGAAGCCGCCCGCGCCGCCATGGAGCAAGCCGCGGCCCGGGCCAAAACCGCCCGCCAGGCAGCGAACCGCTCGGGAGTCCTGGCGAACACCCGCGCCCTTTCGCAGGATGAAACCGAGCAACGTATTTCCAGCGCCGATGAATCCGAAGCCGCCCTCCGCGCCGCCCAGGCGGAACTACACAGGTTGACCGAACTGCAAAAATTCGGCACCGTGTTAGCCCCGTTCGATGGCATCATCTCCGCCCGCAACTTCGACCGCGGCGACCGCATGCGCGGCGACTCGTCCACCGCCGAGGGCTGGCTCTATCGGCTCGTCCGCCTTGACACGCTGCGTTTTGTCATCAGCGCGACGCCGGATCTCGCGCTCCGGCTCTCCCACGAAGCTGAGACTTCAGTCCGCTTCACCGAGCTCCCGGGCCAGAACTTCACCGCCAAGTTGTCTCGCTCCAGCAAGGTGTTCGACACCGCCTCCGGCACGATGCGCGCCGAGTTTCTAATCGACAACAAGGACCTGCGACTCCCCGCCGGACTCACCGGGTTGGCCACCTTCAAGCTCCCGCCCCTGCCTGGAACGTTCATCCTGCCGACCAACACGCTGCTCGTGCGTCAGGGAAAAACGATGGTCGCGGTCGTCAATGACGGAAAAGTCGCTTTCATCGAGGTTCTGCCAGGCAAAAATTCCGGTGCCACCCTCGAAATCACCTCCGCCGCGCTCACTCCCGAAACTCCCGTCATCATCAACCCGAACGCGATGCTGCGTGAGGGCGATCCGGTGGAAGTCATAACAGCTCAGGCTGTCAAATAAGGGACCCATCCGGACGGAAAGCCGCGGCTACCATCAAGCCGCGCCCCCGCTTCCTTGGCGGGAAAGAATGTTAGAGCCTTCTGTCTTTCATGACAGCTGATGCTCTCCTCCCCCGGGCTTCCGGCTCCGGATCAGGTTGAAGCCGAAACCATCCGGCTCCGCGTTCACCGGAGATTTGGAAAACCCCGCGCCCATCTCTTTGAATTCCAAAGGGCGGCATACGGCGTCCAGCATTCGCCATACTGCTAGACCAAGGGTCCACCAATCGAACAACATGCGCAAGAAATGTACAGCCTTGGACAAGGAGCGGCGAGCATTACGAGATATCTAATGCAATAGTTGCAACCGTTGAATAACGACACTTCTGGAAAACACATGCCCTCCAAAACCCGGAGAACAAACTTCACGGTTAGTTCAAAGCCGGAAAAAAGAAGCTACCATTCAAGCACTCATGGATCAAAACCATCTTACAAAAACGAGTGTAAGCATGGTTCCACTGCGCGAACCGGTGCCACAAATCCAAAAACCGGTGAACACCAATGTTTTCCAATCTAATGGAACAATCGAATCCCCTGGAAAAAACGCAAAACCAACAACCAAAATGAAAACGAACACAACCAAAAATTGGCAGGTGGGTGGAATGGCGGCAGCAATCGTCTCGCTCTTCGCCCCGATGATTCACGCCTACCAACCCGACACCCTGAAATGGGAAAAAGCGGTCAACAACAACAGCATCGTCCCGGAAACCTCGACGCTTTTCAACAGCTACAACCAACCTGCCTTGAACACATCCGGCTACGTGGTTTTCCGGGCGCGCGGCAAGGGAACGGAAATAGTGAGCGGCATTTACGCACGGGACATGCAGAACCCCGGTGCCACCATCCGGATCGCGGATCGCACCACACCGGTTCCGGGGCCGAACAACACGAACTACCCACCCGACAACCTGCTTGCGACATTCAACGAGTTCCCATCGATTCCGCGAATTTCGATGACGTCGCAAACCATCGCAACAAGAGGCGTATCCCAACCAACCTGGACCTATCAGGTGGACGGTGAGGATACAAGGGTGGGGACCACCGGGATCTTCCTCAACCCGGGCGGCAATCTAATCACGGGAGCGAGCTTGCTGGGAACCGTCCCGACGCCGGCCTCCCCGGTCCTCGGAGAAAACTACTTTCCCTACATGGCGGTTCCGGGTGTGAGTCCCGTAACCCGCTTCGACGTCTTTCCGGGCGCGTCGCCGGTGGCGACAAGATCGTCTTCAAGGGCAATTATACAGTAGCGGGAGCAGGCAAAACCGGCGTGTTCTTCCGTGATCCGATCAGTGGCGGCGGAGTAATGCCCGTGGAACTGATCGCCAACAGTGACACCGTCATTCCCAATCTTCCGACCGGCGTTCCAGCGGTGCCCTTCGGCTCAACGGCCCCACCCAGTGCGGCGGGAGACCTGGCGGTGTTCGCGGGATTTGACAACGAGGATACACCGCTATACGGCGGAATCTACCTCGCACCGCTGATTCCGAACCCCCAGCTAACAACCTTGGTTGGCATCGGTGACCCGGTTCCGGGCGAAGTCGACGCCAAGTTCAACCGGTTTTGTGAGGCATTGGCCTTCGATGGCCGCTATGTCGCTTTCTGGGGGGCCTGGGGTACTGACCAGATCACCCTTTGGCTGGATTGTCCGACAGATGGAAACAAGGACCTGCTCGCCTATTGCAGGGAGAACTACGGTGACAACTACCCGGTCAAAGTGCCTGCCAACCAGGGCATCTTCGTCGTCGATACCAAGACCGGAGAGGTTCACCGTGTCGCATCAAACAAGGATTACTTCGCCGATTTCGTCTATTGGACTTTCTCAGGCAAGCCCCCGGGCGTGGGTGGAAGTGAGGAAGGCGATGACGGCGAACCACCCAGATGGCGCTCCACATCATTCGTGGCGGTGTCCGTCGGTCCCGACGACACCTTCATGGTCGCCTTCAAGGCCCGCTCAGGATCGTTCGATTCCATCAACAACAACTACTTGAATCCGGTGGATGGCATCTATCTGGCAGATGAGTCTTCGGTGACCACCCTTTTGGACACTACCATGGACGGTCAGTATCTTGACCCCGACGCACCGATTGGCTCGAAAATCTCGACTTTAGGAATTGAACGCGAGTCCTTTCGTGGCAAATGGCTTGCAATCACGGCGGGCATGGTTGAGTCGGCCTCCGAAGCAAGCATGGCAGGAATCTACGTAGGCAAGGTGTATGCCGATCCTGCCCCCCCAGCAGCACCTCCAGCACCACCCGCAGTCAATCCGGAGATATACACTCGATTGAAATTGGCTCAAATCGTGGCCGGCAAATATTACGTCGCCCCAGATCCAAACGGATCAAAAAAACAGAAAGTGACGATGATCACTTTGGCAAAAAATGGAAAATTCAAAGGTCAGCTTGTCATCAATGGAAAGAAATATTCCCTTTCCGGGAAGTTGAACAGCTCTGGAGAAACCTACCGGAAAATCCGCGACAAGAAGGGATTTTTCGTTGTGAGAATCGTCGGAGCCGAAGTCAACGGGGTCCGTGTGCTGGACATCACAGTTGCCAGCAAGCCGTATGATTATCATAAGCGGGCTGTCCTGGCTCAACCTGTTAAAGTCAAAAAGTAAGAAACGGACCGTGACCTCGCGGGAGGGTTCCCTTGCCCGCGTTTCACAGCCCTGGCATTCATGGCTCCACGAGACGGAAAGTCATCGTGGGGCCATCTGGCATCGGAGGATCGTCTTGACCACCTCCCCGCGCCCAGCAACCGTCCCTCATGACCCGCGAGAACCTTGCCGAAGTGCTCGAAGAAATCGCCCTGCTGCTGGAGCTGAAGGCGGAAAACCCATTCAAAATCCGCGCCTACCGCCAGGGAGCTGAAACCGTCCGCAACTTCGACGGCGACATCGTCGAACTCGCTGAAAAAAACGAACTCACCGGCATCAAAGGGATCGGCGACGCCCTCCGTGACAAACTTCACGAGCTCGCCAGCACCGGGAAGCTGGAATTTTACGAAAAACTCCGTGCCGAATTCCCTGCCGGTCTGTTCGAACTCTTCGACCTCCAAGGCCTCGGCCCGAAGAAGGTAAAAGCCCTCTACGAAGCTCTCAGCATCACCTCCGTCGCCGACCTCAAAACCGCGTGCGAAGCTGGAAAAGTCGCCGGACTCCCCGGCTTCGGCGCGAAGACCCAGACCAAGATTCTCGAAGCCATCGCTCTCCGGGAAACCTTCGCCGACACCTTCCTGCTAGGTGGCATCACCCCGCTGGTCGAGGAAATCACCGGCCTCCTCCGCCTCCACCCGGAGATCTCCCGAGTCACCTCCGCCGGGTCCTACCGCAGGGGCAAGGAAACCGTGCATGACCTGGATTTCCTCGTCGCCACCAAGGAACCCGCGCTCGTCTGCGAGGATTTCACCACCCTCCCGCAAGTCGCCTCCATCATCGCCTGCGGCGACACCAAAGCCTCCGTCCGCTTGAAAAACGGCCTGCAATGCGACCTCCGCGCCGTTTCCAATGCCCAATTCCCCTTCGCCCTGCAATATTTCACCGGTTCCAAAGAGCACAACGTCGCCATCCGTTCGCTAGCACTGAAGCAAGGCCTTTCCCTCAACGAATACGGCTTCACCGGAGACACTGCAGGAAACTTCGAAATCAACGAGGAAGCCGACATCTACCGCGCCCTCGGCCTCGATTTCATCCCGCCGGAACTCCGCGAAAACCGCGGCGAGATCGAAGCCGCCGCCGAGCACACGCTCCCCCGCCTCGTCGAACTCACCCAGCTCCGCGGCACCTTTCACAACCACACCACCGCCTCCGACGGCCACGACACGCTCGAAGCCATGGCCGACGAGGCGATGGACCTCGGCCTGCAATACCTCGGCATCGCCGACCACTCGAAAGCCTCGTTTCAAGCGAACGGCCTCGATGAGACCCGCTTGTTAGCACAGATTCAAGCCATCGCCAAACTCAACGCCACTTACGAGAACTTCCGCCTCTTCGCCGGGTCCGAGGTCGATATCCACAAGGATGGCACCCTCGATTTCGAGGACTCCCTGCTCGCCAAACTCGACTATGTCGTCGCCTCCGTGCACGCCTCATTCACCCTATCAGAAGAGGAAATGACCCGCCGCATCTGCCGTGCGATGGAGAATGAACACGTCACCATGTTAGGCCACCTCACCGGCCGCCTGCTCCTCAAGCGCGAACCCTACGCCGTCAACCACGCCATGATCATCGACTGCGCCGCCGAGACCCGCACCATCATCGAACTGAACTGCAGCCCGATGCGCCTCGACATGGACTGGCGCTGGTGGAAACGCGCCCGCGACAAGGGCGTGCTCTGCTCGATCAACCCGGACGCGCATTCCACGATGGGACTGCATCACCTCGGACTGGGCGTCCGCCTTGCCAGAAAAGGCTGGCTGAGGAAAGAGGATGTTTTCAATACCCGGCCGGTTGGAGAGGTTGAGGCGTTCTTGAAGATGCCGAAGGGGAAGCGATGAAGCAAACCATCAAGTGGCGGTGAGATCTCGCCGCGGGCCTTGCTTTGGAGCATGCAGTTCCTAGTCTTCACTCTTCTGATCGTAGTGCCGCGCTTCAACCAACCTAATTCGAACTGGACCTTCAACCGAGGTGTTGCTGGAGTGTTTCGAAAAGCACCTGAAAACTGCGCGACACGTTCCGTTCCGGATCAAGGTGTGCAGCGATCAAAGAAGCCCGCCCAACTTTTGAGAACGCCCCGGTAAGCTCCGCCAATTCTTGCGAGGCGTTGGTCATTTTATCGGGATCGCGGTACTTCGCCGTTCCATTGGAAAACCGACAACCCGGATAAGCTGCCTTCACGGCTTGGCTGTCTCCCAGGAACCAGCTCTCCAACTCCTGACACACCACCCGAACCTTGAACGGCTTCGCCATCGGAAGAGCCAGATCATACAATCGTTTCTTCAGCGCCCTGCAATCACCTCCGTCGTTGTCGCGCAAGATCACAAAAAGCGGATCCCCGTAATTCCAAATTTTCATCCGCTTGGGAAACTTCCTTTCGAGATCGGATTTGCCATTGAAATCAATCACGAACCAATCAAGTCCCTTGATTCGATTCGGGAAATGGCGGGCCATCAATTCATCCAGCGCCGCATTCATCGACGCCTCTTCAGTAAAAATCACTATCATGGCTTGGCAGTGATTCGATGCCCGATGCCCGCGAACATGCCCTGATCCCAAAGATATCCGGCATGCTCACCCTCCCTCATCATGTTTCCGAGAAGAGGATCGTCTTGCACACGCCATACCCGGCTGACCCCCTGCTCTTTCTCTAGCACGAAGATCGATTCCAGCCCCACGGCGTTAAGAAACTCCGGCGAATGGGTGGAAATAAACACCTGGCCTCCCCTGCGCGAGTAATTCTGGAATTCCTCCGCCAGCAAAACCATCAGCTCTGGGTAGAGCTGGTTCTCCGGCTCCTCCACACAGAGGATCTTGTGGGGCTTCGGATCGTGAAGCAACAGCAGGTAGGCGAACATCTTGATAGTCCCATCCGAGACATTGAGGTCAAGGAATGGCTCCTCGAAGGCTCCATCCCTGTAGCGTATGACCAGCGAGCCGTTTTCCATAGGCTTCGCCTCGATCTGTTTCACCCCAGGGACGCGCTGTTCCATCTTCCGGCAGACCTCGTCGAAAATGGATCGATGCTCGTTATACAGCCGCAATGCTACCGAGGGCAGATTGTCCCCTTGAGAGGAAACATGCTCTCCTTCGTCCGGCGGCTTCGCCCCCCGCGCTGAGCTTATGTGGATGTCCGAGATATGCCAGTTCTCGATAAGTTGCCGGAACGCTTTCGCCGCCTTGAAACGGTCGAACTGCCCGAGTCCTTTGATTGCCAGGATATCGGGAGAGCTTAACGTCTGCTCCTCGCGGTCCAGTTCCTCGTCCGGTTTATTGAAATCCTCCTCGTTGCTCACCGCCGTGCCGCTGCCATTCTCGAAGTTGATGAAATGAAATGGCGACCCGTGGCGGCCACGCTTATAGCGAAGGATCTCCCGCCGGACGACAGGCTTCCCGGCGTTTTGTCCGATCTCAAGGCGATAGGTGACTAACCGCTGTCGGTCCGCGATCTCCATACGGAACTTGATTTCTAGCGCAATCACGTCCTTCTCGGGATCAAGTCCGCGGCTAATCACTTCTTTGAAGCCGAGCAAGCCTCCCTCTCTTTGCAGAGCGACTCGCACGTTGCTGCTGAGGCACTCTTTCAGGAAGGCGAAAATCCGGAATAGGGTCGTCTTTCCTGTTCCATTCTTCCCTACGAAAACGGCCATGGCCGGCAAGTTCTTCAAGTGCACGTCTTTCAGTGCTTTAAAGTTCTGAATGCGGATTTCTTCAATGATCATGGCGGATGGAGAATGGAAGGAGTTAGACCCTGCGGAACTGGATCCCGAATGGAGGGCGCGGAAGTTTCCTGAGGCTACCGAGCTGATTCGGGGCGGGAAGGAGAAAAGAGCGCGGTTTTTGGGGGAGGAGGTGGTGAAGAACAACGGCCGCTGGCCGACGCAATAGGAAAAACGCACACGGCAGGGTTGCGAGGTCCTTCCGCGTAGTTTCGTGGGGTTTGATCATCTCTGGACTCGGCCCACCAGATTAAATCTCCGGCCCTTTCCACCCAAATCCTCGGAATTGACACCCGCCCCTTCCCTTCGCCACGTTCCCCGCATGTCTCGTTTTGCCAACAAAGTCGCCGTCGTCACCGGAGGTGGCCGTGGAATCGGTCAGGAAATCGCCCGCGCCCTTGCGGCGGAGGGCGCCAAGGTCGCGGTCGTCAGCCGGAGCGCGTCGAGCTGCGGAAAAGCCGCCGATGAGATCAACGAGGATTTCCCCGGAGCTGCCACCGCTTACGCCGTGGATGTCGCGGACCACGCAGCCGTGCAGGAGCTTGCCAAGAAAATCGGCGAGGAGCTCGGGACGGTGAACATCCTCGTCAACAACGCCGGAGTCACCCGCGACGGGCTGCTCATGCGGATGAAGGAAGAGGACTGGGACACCGTGCTGGACACGAATCTCAAGGGCGCTTTCAACACGGTGAAGGCATTCATGCGCGTCTTGATGAAAGCCGAGGACCCGCGCATCATCAACATCGCCTCGGTCATCGGCCTCATTGGAAACGCCGGCCAGACGAACTACTCAGCCAGCAAGGCCGGGCTCATCGGCTTCACCAAGGCGGTCGCCCGCGAGCTTGCCGGACGCAGCGTGACCTGCAACGCCGTGGCCCCCGGATTCATCACCACGGACATGACCGACGAGCTTCCCCAAGCGGTCAAGGACGCGGTGATCGCCAAGATCCCGCTCGCCACCTTCGGCGAGACCAAGGACATCGCCTCCGTCGTCACCTTCCTCGCCAGCCCGGAAGCCCGCTACATCACCGGCCAAGTCATCGCCGTGGACGGCGGAATGACGATGTGATTTCTCAAATCTTGAATCCCTAATCCCCTCCCATGAACCTCATCTTCCTCCGCCACGGAAAAGCCGAAGACAACCATCCCGACGGCGATTTCTCGCGCGCCCTTGTTGAAAAAGGCCGCAAGCAGGCCCGCCGCGCCGCCAAGCTGCTGAAGGCCGCGGACATGCTTCCCGACATCGTCCTAACCAGTCCGCTGGTCCGCGCCCGTCAGACGGCGGAGGAATTCTGCGACACCGCCGGCATCCCGGGCGCGACAATCCAAGGATGGCTCGCCTGCGGAATGGCTCCGGAAACCGCGATGAGCGAGCTCGCCGCGTTTCATGATTTCAAGAGCGTCGCCATCGTCGGGCATGAGCCCGATTTCTCGGAGTTCATCCAGTGGATTCTCGGCGCGAACGGCGGCAGCATCGAGGTGAAAAAAGGCACCATCGCCAGCCTGCGGGTGTCACCGCCTTCCCGCTCCGGAACACTCGTCTATCTGATTCCGCCGACGCTGGCAAAGAATCAGGACTGAATTGTCGTCGCCCGATGCCGGTGACGGCCCGGTAACTGAATGTTTCTTGCCGTCCCTTCCTCCCGGCGGCTAGATTTCGCGCATGAAAGCAGTTTCAGGCGTCCTGGCAGGATTCGCTCTAGCCATCACCGTCTCGCAGGCGTCCACGATCATCGCACCGTCCGACGATCCGCTGGTGACGGCGCAGATGTATCGGGACGAGGCAGCGCTTTACGCGACGGTCGGCAAGGTCACCGGCTCCGGATTGAGTGGCTCGGGGGTCTTGATCTCCGACCGTTGGGTGCTGACTGCGGGACACATCGCCTTCGGAAAAACCAGCGGAACCTTCAACGTCGGCGGAGTTGATTACGCGATCCAAAGCTCGGTCATCCATCCAAGCTACTCGTTCGGAAGCAATCCCTATGATCTGGGCCTGCTTTACCTATCAGGGCCCGTCGCTGTGGTGGATCCAGCCAAGATGATCCAGCTCGGCGGGGCGAATTCGATTCTCGGACGCGAAGCGACTTGGGTCGGCACCGGACTCACGGGCACCGGACTGACCGGCGCACAGGCTCCGCTGGAGTTCCGCGCGTTCACCAACGTGATCGATGTCATCGGGACGGAATACGGGCTGACGGAAACTTCGTTCGTAGCGGATTTTGACCGGCCCGACGGCTCGACCAATGCCGACCCGCTTCTATCAAGCCCGACGGCGACCCGGCTGGAGGGAAACGTGGCCACCGGCGACAGCGGCGGCGGCGTGTTCGTCACGGAAGGCGGCATCCACTATCTGGTAGGAATCAACAGCTACACCGGACGCTTCGGACCGGGCGCGGCCTCCAGCTACGGCAGCATCAGCGGGGCGACCAATCTGGAATTATTCCACTCCTGGATTTATGACCAGACCGGTATCTCCGCAGTGCCGGAGCCGGGCAGCGTGTGGATTTTGGTCCTCGGCGGCCTGCTTGCATTGCGGCGGCGGCGTTGATTTTCAATCGGTCTGCGGTTTTGGTTGCAAGGCGTGCGCAGGCCCGTGAGTGTTTGCCCGTCTAGTTCCCATTTTGATCCGCATGAAAGTCGTCGCCATCGCCAACCAAAAAGGCGGCGTGGGTAAAACCACCACCGCGCTGAACCTCTCCGCCGCCCTCGCGCTGCGGGGCCAACGCGTGCTTTTGGTCGATCTCGATCCGCAGGCGAACTGCACCAGCGGCCTCGGCATCGAACCGCCGGACGGCTGCAGCATGTATCCGGTGCTCGTCGGCGAAACGACTGTGGCCCAGCAGATTTTAGCCACCGGCCGCGAAAATCTCTCGCTGCTGCCCTCGGAAATGGACCTCGCCGGCGTGGAAATCGAGCTCGCCCGCAGCGACGACCACCTCACCCGGCTCCGCACGATCCTCCAGGGGCTCAAGCCGAATGACCTTTTCGAGTACTGCATTCTGGACACCCCGCCATCCCTCGGCGTGCTGATGACCTCCGCGCTGGCCGCCGCGGATGAAATCCTGATTCCGCTCCAGTGCGAGTGGTTCGGCCTCGAAGGGCTGGCGAAAATCGTGCACGTCATCGATCAGATCCGCGGCTCGGACGCGAATCCGGGCATCAAGCTCGAAGGCATTCTGATGACGATGTACGACGGGCGCACACTGCTTTCCCGGCAGGTCGTCGACGAAGTTTCCCGGTTTTTCCCCGACCAGATGTACTCCACGATGATCCCGCGGACCATCCGCATCGGCGAAGCGCCGAGCCACGGGAAAACCATTTTCGAGCACGACGGCACCGGACTCGGGGCCCAGGCTTATGGCGCGATGGCGGACGAGTTTCTCACCCGCCACGCCGCAGTGGGTCCAGTGCTTGCCGCCAGATAACGCGTGAAAAAGCGGCTGACGCTGAACGATTCTCCACCAACAAACCGGTGCAAACGATCCCACCGCCCCATCCGCCAGTTGGGCTGTCTGGTCCGATCCATCGTCCTCCCATGGCTCCGGTGATCATGCTGACTGCGATCATTTCCACAGTCGTGGTTTCGGCGCTGTGGATGGCAGGCCTCGCTGTGTTCTACCACGCCATGTCTGGCTCGGATCCCGCCTTCGCCGTGAAAATCGACGTTCCACCGCAGACCACCGTAGGTGCTGAAATTCTCGTCCAAATGGAGGTGACCAATCCCACCGACTCGTCCCTGGAGCTCGACAGCATCGATTTCGAGGACTCGTTGTTGGAAGGATTCAGGGTGAAAAGCGTATTTCCGGCACCCACAGGCACTTACAAAGTGATTGATAGCATGAGCTACAGTTATTCCGAATCACTGTCCGCCGGTGAGACCTTCAAGATTTCGTTTCTTCTGGAAGCCGTGAAACCCGGAATCTGGACGGGTGACGTGGATTTTTGCAATCCATCCCAGGATTTTGTCACCTCATCCGCGACGGTGCGGGTGGATGTGCCCGGAACCGTCGCGTCGGTGACAGGCAGTGCCGATGTTGCGGATAGAGATCCGCCATTTGTTCTGGAAATCACCACTCCCCACGCTGTGACCGTTGGAGAAAAATTCACGTTGCGCGCAACGGTTACCAATCCCACCGACTCATCCCTTGTCCTTGACTGCATCGATTTCGACGAAACCCTTTCCAAGGGCTTCGAGTTTCAAAACATCGAGCCCGCACCTAAGGAGAAATTACTGGATGACGGCGACCCGTCCCTCGTTTGGGCTAAATCCTTGGCACCCGGGGGATCCTTCACCGCATTGATCGAAATGAGGGCGATCAACACAGGGATCTGGACGGGAGACCTTTCATTTTGGGATGAGAAGTCGGAAGGATATGTATCGTCCTCGGTTACCATCCGGGTCAGACCTGCTCCAGCGGCGATGTCTGAAGCGGTTGGATCTCAACCCGTGGAGAATGCGCGCAATCCGGATTGAGAATAAGGACGGTGCGAGCTGACTTGACCCGGCGGATTGAAAAACTAGCATTCCGCCATGGCGATAAACAACTGGATGTCTTGGGAAGGTGGCGTGGATTTGATCGGCAAAACCAGCGCGGAGCTGGCGATGCCCAACGTGATCGTGCACGTCGCGCGGATGGTTCACACGCCGGTCGGCTCCGCGCCGGGCGGGATGATATTCTGGCAGCCGGATCCCTCCGCGGCTCCGCTGGCTTTCGGCTTCGTGAGCGAGGACATGGCGGTGGCCGCTTATTTCGCGAATCACATTTTCACGGGCACTCCGTTTGAGGGCGCTCCGGCGATTGCCGGGAAGATCACCATCGAAATCACCGCAGACCACGCCTCCGCAGAAGTGGAAATCCCCGGCTTCCTCTTCAAGACCCATCTGGCGGAATTTTCCGAAACCACGATGATCCAGCGTGACCCGCTGCCGACCGCCCCGTTCTACCAGCAAGGCCTGGAAGCTTCCGCCGGCCACGCGTGCCTCAAGGTGAACGGTGAAAAAATCCCGTTGGTCATCCCGCCGGTGGGCATCACCGGCGGACCGTGCGCGGTCGTCGCCGCCTGCGGTGTTTACGCCCGCTAGAGCATTTCAAATAAAACCGCAGCCACAGTGAGCAAACCAATGGGTGGCGTCTTTTTGGGTTACTTGAGAGAGCGCGTCTCCGGTTGCCAGGAGAAGAGCTTCGTTGGTGCGGGCCCCGGCCTTGCGCAAAAAAGCAGGATAAAAACAAAGACAGGCTTTTTGTAGAATCTCTTCTTGCCATTTAACTTAGCTCCAGGTGGTTCCCCTTCAGAAGCAGGAAGGCACGATGCTTGGGCGAGTGGATGAAGACCGCTGGAGCAGCTACGGCGAGACGGTCGGTGGCGGATCGAAGGGAGTGCTGTGGAGCGTTCGGGATCTCCGGCTCGGAATCTGAATCCACGGGATTCCAGCCGATATCTGATAGGACGCCGCGCCTCCTGCCATGCCCGCCCGCGCCGGGTTGAGATGAATGTCGTCCGCAACGATTCGGAAATAATACGCGTCAGCCTCGCTCCCATTCACCGGAACCGATTTGTGGCAGCCCTGAAACAAATGCTCCTGCCATTTTCGGGAACGGTTCCAGCCCAGGCTGCAGGGTCACAACAGGACCGTGAACTCCACGCAATGGTCCCGCAACACTGATCCCGGAATCTGCTTGGCAGCTCGCGCAATTCCCTCAAAACTTCGTTCATGCAGACAGCTTCATTCTTAAAAGACCTCTTCGACCTTTCCGGAAAAACCGCCGTCATCATCGGTGGCACCGGCGAACTCTGCGGCACCATGGCTGTCGGCCTCGCCCGCGCCGGCGCGGAAGTCGTGCTCGGCGGACGCATCCCGGAAAAGGCGGAAAAACGTCTCGCCGAAGTCGAATCCTACGGCGGAAGAGGCTATTTCGTCCCGGTCGACGTGACCTCCCGCGAATCCCTGCACTCTCTTCTCGAAACCGTCCTCGACCGTTCCGGCCAGGTGGACATCCTCATCAACGGCGCGGGAACCAACTCCCCCACCCCGTTTCTCGAAATCCCGGAGGAAGAATACCAGCGCATCATCGACACCAATCTCTCCGCCGTCTTCCGCGCCTGCCAGGTCTTCGGCCAGTATTTCGTGGATGAGGCGCGCCCGGCGTCGATCATCAATCTGGGCTCGATTTCCGGACTCAACCCGCTGTCCCGCGTCTTCACCTACTCGGCCTCCAAGGCCGCGGTGCACAACCTCACCCGCAACCTCGCCCGCGAGTGGGCCGACAAGGACATCCGCGTGAACACGCTGGTCCCCGGCTTTTTCCCCGCCGAGCAAAACCGCAAGGTGCTCGACGAGTCGCGCGTGCTCGACATCCTCCGCCAGACTCCCGCCTCGCGCTTCGGAAATGCCGAGGAATTGATCGGCGCGACCTTGTTGTTAGCCTCCGCCAAGGCAGGTTCCTTCATCACCGGCATGGAAATGATCGTGGACGGAGGATTCCAGGCGATGTCGATCTAATACCTCGCCGCCTCCGGGGCTCGAACTCCGATGAAACCCCGCGATAAAGCCTCCAGCCTCCTCCGCCACTATCTGCGGTTCGTGTGGTTTCTGCTAGCCATCGCCGCGGTCCCGCTGCTTTTGTTAGCCGGCTGCCAGTCGCAGTTCATCTACTTCCCCCGCCCCTATGGCGAAGGGATCACCGCGCAATGGCAGCAGCGTACTGCCGGGAAAAAAATCGATTTCACGACCTCGCAGGGCAAGCAACGGGCGTTCCTGCAAGGCAATCTGAAGACTCCCAGGAACCTATGGATTTTCTGCGGCGGCAACGGCACGGTCGCCCTCGACTGGTCGGAGTGGATCGCTGAAAACGCGCCGCAGGAGGACGCTTGGCTGCTGGTGGATTTCCCGGGATACGGCGATTGCGAAGGATCGCCAAGCCCTGCGCGGATTCGCGAATCCCTCAAAAAAGTGGTGCCGCTCGCTGCCCGCGAACTCGGTTGGAGCGATCCGCCGGACCCGGCGCGCCTGCGGTTTTTCGGCCACAGCCTCGGCAGCGCCGCCTGCCTGATCGCCGCCACGGAGTTCGGGGTGCAGCGCGGGATGTTAGTCTCGCCATTCACAAGCACCATGGAGATGAGCGGCGTGCTCACCGGCTTACCGTTAGGATTTCTCGTATGGCACCGCTTCGACAACCCCGCCCGCCTCGCGGAACTCGCAGCCCGCGGTCCCGGCAAGGTCGTCATCCTCCACGGCACCGACGACGAGGCGATCCCGGTCTGGATGAGCCGCAAACTCGCCGCGAAACAAAAATCCACCGTCACCCTCAGGGAAATCCCCGGTGGACGGCACAATACGATCCCGGAAACACATCGGGCGGAACTTGCCGCCGCACTCAGGGAAATCGGTGCCGACCGGTGAGCCATCCGGAAAGGCTCCCGCACTATTTCTTGGAAAGTGATTCCAGATAGTCCAGCAGGCTGGCGAACTCGCGAACCGTCAGATTGCTCACCAAACCCGGCGGCATCAGGGAATTCGGCAGTTTGTCGCGCTTGGCGATGTCGGACGTCTTCCAGGTGGAAATTCCTGCGCGGCGATGTTGCGGGCCTTCACTTGGTCCGCGCTTTCGAAGGTGACAAAGCCCATCTGCGTGGTGCCGTCTTTCAAGGTGAACAACTCGGTGGCGAAGCCTTGGGCGATGGTTTTTCCGGGATCGATGATGTTGATCGCGAGGTCGGTGCGACTGTAGGTCTGGGCAATATTGCCGAGATAAGGGCCTTTTTGCGGCTCATCCAGACTCGCCGCATGACAGGCGGTGCAGGTCTGGCGGTCGAACATTTGCTTTCCGAGATTCACGTCGCCCTTCGTCTTGGAAATCGCGGCGATGACTTCCTCGGGCTTGAGCGAGCTGACCAGCGGTGTCTTGTCCTCGCCTTTTTTCTCCAGTTTCAGGCTTTTGGCGGTTCGCTTCGCGGCTTCGGCGACGGCCGCGTCCGTGTCCTCCGCAGCGGCGCGGACTTGGTCGTCAAGGCCGTGGAATCCAGTCGCCTCGATCGCGTTGAGGATCTGCACCCGGCGTTTCGGCAGGGTCCAGCCTTGGGCGATGTCCTTGGTGGACATCTCACGGGACTCGGGACTTCCGCCTTTGCGCCCGCTGAGCGCCAGCAATCCGGCGTCGGCCCAGAGTGAAGTCGCGCCGTCGAGTCTGACAGCCTGCTCTTCCAACAGCTGGTGGTGGTTCTCCAGCTTGGGAGCGTTGAGAAACGCGGTGACCGCTTTTTTCGCGTAATCCCTGCCTTTGAGCCCGTTGAGTTTTTCGAGAACCGCGAGCGATGCCAGAATGCCTTCCTTCGAATCCGTCTTGGCCAGCGCCGTGACGGCGAGAGCGACGGTCTGATCGGGGGAACCCGCCTTAAGCGCGGCAATCAGATAGGGAATCCCCTCGGCGGAAATCGTCTCCGCGGCGGAGAGTTGCGCGACGAGGTCGGGCAGCAGCGCGGGGTCCGATTTCACCATGGCGATGAGGCTTTGCAGCGCTTCATTGAACTCGATTCGGTTGCGCCGCAATTCGCTGATGAATGCGGCGAGCGTTCCGGGTGTGCCGGTTTTCAGCTCGGCTTTGAGCACCGCCTCGATCGTGGGTGTCTCGCTCCACGCCTCGGGCTGATAGTAGGGTCCGCGGGTGTCCGGGCGGGTTCCCCATGAATCCCCTTTCCACTCGCCTTCACGGAAATACAGGCGGGCAAGCGCGGCTAACAATTCACTGCGTGCGGCGGGCGTGCCGGCCTTCGGCAAGCGGTCGATGAGTCCCTGCACGACCTCCGGCTGGTGCATCCGCATCAGCGCGCGCAACGCGCCGATTCGCCGGGCGGGCGCAGCACCGGCATCATCGACCACGGCGAAGCAGGCGTCAGCCGCTTTGAGCATGGCAAGTCCGCGGAAAGCGGTGTGGGCGACGACCGGATCGGCGTCTCCCAGCTGCGTCGCGATTTGTGGAGCCACGCCGCGCATGTTCTGGCGGGTCGCCCCGATGATGGCTTCCAGCCGCGTCCGCGGATCGGCGCTTTTCAGTCCGGCGACATACAACTCCTCGGGCGCCGTCGTCCTGCCGGCTGCGAATCCGTCGAGGCCGGCATCTCCTAACGCCCGCAGGACGAAGCGTTGAAGAGCCGGATCCGCGGCGAGCGGCGACACGGACTTGACGATGGAATCGGCGGAGCCGGCTTTGACGGCGCGCTGTGTCAGGGCGTAAAGCGCGGCGACACGCACTGGCAGAGGTTTGGCTGAGTTTCCTGCCAGGGCGAGCAGCGCGGTCTTCATGCCGGCGGTCCCGGGCCGCCGCAGCAAGGCGCGCTGGGCTTCCAAGGTGCGGACCTGGCTCGGCGATTCCAGCAGGCGGACCAGTTCCGCTTCGCTGGCTTTTTGGAAATCCGGCAGCGGCTCGGGCTTGTAGCCTTTCGGCGACACCCGAACCACATAGCCTACATCAGGGCCGTCCCAGTTGAACGTCGCACCCTTCCAACTTGCCTGATAGATCGCGCTCATGCCGTCCACATCCGCATCCGTCGGCCGGGTCATCCGGATGAATGCCTGCGGCTTGTCGGTTTCCTTGAATGTGGCACCCTGCGGCACCACCGTATGATGCCACAGCGCTCCGGTTCCCCAGTCGCAGGTCAACGGCGCGTTGTTCCATTTTTCCGGAATGCCCGGCTCCGAAATATAAGCCGAGCCACAACCGGAGCCGCCGCCATAGTCTGCTAACGGCTGGACGATCTCGTCGGCGAAGTTGATATACATCCGCGGGTAGCCGTGGTCCTCAAGTCCGGTGAAGTGATGGAAGCGCACGTCCCATCCACCGCCGTCATTGGTATTGTCGCGGGCGAAAAGGTCCAGCAAGGGACTGATCGGATACCGAGAATGTTGCGGGTGCCGGTGCTGAAGATTTCCATCCCGCTGCCATCCGGCCGGAACCGGATCACGCCGCCGGCGCGGTGTTGCAGGTGTTTTCCATCGGTCCCGACCGCGTCCTTGAAACCGAAATCCCCGCCGGAAATGTATAACCAACCGTCGATGCCGAGACTCAGTCCGTTCGTCGTGTGGTCGGCGGGCCGGTCCTTGAAGCCGAAGGCGATTCCGGTGATCAGTGTCTCCTTCTTTTCCGCGATGCCGTCGCCGTCCGCGTCGATGAAACAGCTAACATCCGGCGGATGTATCACGTAGAGGCGGTCGTGGTCCCAGACCATCCCGCGAGGAGAATCCAGTTCCGTGACGAATTCCGTCACTTGGTCCGCCCGGCCATCGCGGTCGGTATCGCGCAAGCGGACGATGCGCCCGCGTTCCGGGGCACGGCCCAGCGAACCATTTCCATCCGAAGCCACATACAGATCCCCGCTCGGCGCGGAGGCGACATACACCGGATAATTCGCCGCGGCCGAGTTGGCGAACAGGCTGACTTCGAAGCCGTCCACCACCTTCACATCCTTCAAAATGACAGCTTCCTGCGCAGGGCTCAGTTGCGTGATCTTCGGCGGGACATTGCCCCGTTTTTTCAAGTCGCCCGGAGCCTCCGCGGCATGGGCGGAAACGAGACAAAAACCGGCGAAACACGGAAGGATCAAACGCATGGGAGCAGGGAATGGGTGGTGCGGAGTTGGAGGATTGGTGCAAATCCCAACCCGGATTTCCAGAGAGGGCGGAATACACGGGCAGGTCCCTCGATCTTTCACCCAGCCCGCGTCAAGGGGCAAGTGCCCCGCATCCGGACACGGAGATCAAGCTAGGGAAGAACCACGAGGTTCCCAAGTGAGCTGAACCGCGAATGAACGAATTTTCAGAATTTCATTCTCTGAATCAGAATTTTCATGCCAAACATTTTTCCATTCGCGCCCGTTCATTCGCGGTTAAAGAAATCCCCTGCTTGATCGCCCTGCGCATCCGGACATTATTCGACGATTTTTGTGCGAAGGAAGCGCTTTGACACGCCACCGATCCCTGCGGTGTCCCTGATCGTCACCACCGTCCGGTCCGCTTGATCGATCGCGCTGACGACCTGGGCATGTGAAAATCCATCCGTGGATTTCCAGATCTCCGTCCACGTCCCGGACAAACCGTTATTTGCCTCGACCGCATAGCTCAGACCTTGGGTGAATTTCCTCACCGGGAAAGTAAGCGTCAGGAACCTCGGACTCGTTTCGGTGGTTCCTTGAAAGACTGTCCCCGAAGATGGGCCCGCCATTGCGGGATCTCCGAGAAACGCATATTCCTGCAGGTTGTTCCAAACGTCGCCATCCGGGTTCTGCCCGGCTCCGGTTTGTCCGTTTGGAAAAACACTCCGTGCCGCCCAAGCAGCGAACGTGTCCGTGATGTTCACTGCCACGGTTTGAGTCGTCGTGAGATGATCCAAGTCGGTGGCGGTCACGGTGACGGTTGTCTGCCCGCCTGACAGGCCCGTCAGACGGAGCTGTCCGCCGACGATGCTCGCGGATGCCACGGCCGGATTGGTATTTCCCGTCACGTGGCAACTGATTGTTGGAATGATGAAGACCGAATTGATCTTCGCCAGCTTCGTCTGATCCATCGGCGCAGGCATACCCGGTACATTGAGGGGGAAATTCTGAAACGGAGTGGCGGAAGCACTGCCATTGAGAAACAGGTTGTAAGTGTCATTCGGCAGATTCGCAATCGCCTGCGCCACACTCATGCCATCGCCCGCGACCCGGCCGAAGACGGTGAAACCACCGTTCTGATAGTCAAGATTCGCCCGGTTGTCGCCGAGGCTGACGAAGAACTGGCTGGTGGCACTATCAGGATCGCCACCGAGCTTTGCCATGGAAACCGTTCCATATTCGTTGGCGATTCCGGGCTCGTTAACCACCGTGGGATTGGTGACGACACTGGTGAAATCACTTCCTGTTCCCGCGCCTTTGAATCCACCGCCCTGAATCACAAAACCCGCGATGCTTCGGTGGAAGACCACGTCGGTGTATTTTCCCGAGCTCACGTAATTCATGAAGTTCGCCACCGTGGCCGGAGTCGCGGAGTTGAACAAAATGAAATCCAGATCGCCGAGAGTGGTACTGACGCGCACGGCGGATTCCGCCTCCGCGTCGGTGAAGGTTCCGACCAGCGGCGTGTCGCGGACAGCTCCGGCATTCGCCGTCCACGCCGGAATCACCGTGCCGACCACAGGCGCTCCCGCCGGCGGCCGGACGCGGATGTGGAAGGTCTGGGTCAGGACACCACCGCTTGCAAAGGTCACCGAGTAGTTCAGCGTGTAATTCCCCAGCGCGGGATAGACGCCGCTGAGAACGCCGGTGCTCGTATTGAAAGAAAGCCCGCCCGGAACCCCGGTCAGCGCGCGGGAGCCAACCGCCGAGCCGGAAACCTGAGTGAACGTGTGTGAAAACGGCCCGCCCGGCGTGCCTGAGGTCCCGGTCTTGCTGGTCATGCCGTCCACCGTGGCAATCGCCGGATTGGATTCACCAATCCCGTTTTCTACGGAACCGACGTAGGGCTGCACGATGAAATAATAGGTCTTCGCCGGCTCAATCGTCGGTGCGGTGACTTGATAACTGGTAACATTCGGACCCAGCGCGCCCAAATAAGAGTAACTGGCACCGAAACCGGCATCCGAAGGTAGATAGAAAATGTTATAGCCGGATTCGTTCTGAATATTGGGCCATGAGAGATTGATGGCGGTCTGCCCGGGGACCGCGCTGGCCGTCAGTGTGTAAGTGCCTGCGGTGATGTTCGCCGTATTGGAATACGCTGAAACGTTGGGTCCCGCAGGCGAGTCCGGAGTGGTCGGCTCGCTAAGCTTGAACGCCCGGACGCGAAACGAGTAAGTTGCAAGCGGCGCGATCAACTGGATGGACGTAAGAGACAGGACGTTGGCACTGACAGCTCCCAAATACTCCCAGGGTTCGGTTCCAATCTTCCTCTCGATCGCGAAGCCCGCTTCCGAAATGGAGCCTTCTTCCCATCTCAGGGTCACGTTGAATGGATCAAGCGCCGTGACGCTGAAGTTGATGGGTTGATTCAAATCAAATGTCCCGACGGTGGCCACGTTGGAAATCGCGGAATACTCCGCCCCGTTCGAGGATTGAACGATGAAGCGAACCACCGAATTGAGCGGCACGTTCAACACAATGCTTGCAGTCCCGGTGGAGGCGATGCTGCCGGACCCGATCGGCGACAATAGGAATATGCCCCTCCTCCTACACTAACTTGAACGAGCCACTGCGTCTCATTGGTCGAATTGTCATTCCAACTGATTTCGACCGTCGCCGCGCTCGCCGTTGCACCGACCGCCACGGCCGCGCAGTTCGTAGGAGCCACAGGAGCCACCGCACGGGCAAGGAGGGACATCCCAGAAAAAGCTAACAAGAACAGTAACCAGAAACGTCGGACCGCCGGTGAAAACATAAAAGTAAATGAGGAGCAATGGGTTGGGCGGGGGAAGATCAGCAAAACCGACCCTCCCGAGTCAATCCCGCAGTTCCGCTCGCCGGACAGGATAGCCACAAAATCGCTCTCCGCAAATCCTCCGCCGAGTTTCCTTCCCACCGCTTCACTCGTCCCTTCCCTCCCGCCGGATTTCGCCTCTACTCCTTCGCCGTGCTTCGCTCGCTGCGGTTGATGGATTTCCGATGTTTTGAATCGCTGGACTTGGAGGTCCCGGCGGAGGGCGCGATTTTGACCGGCAACAACGCCCAGGGGAAAACCTCGATTCTCGAAGCGTTGTGCGTGCTCGTCCGGCTCCACTCGCCGCGCACCCACCGGATGACCGCGCTTGGGCGCTTCGGCGGCAAGGGATTCGGCATCGCGGGCGATCCGTGGGAATCCGAGCGGCAGGTGCGTTATTCCCGCGAAGGATTGGTTTTGAAAGCGGATGAGGAAATCCGCGGCAGCCAGACGCGCTATCTCGAAGACGGCGGCCTCGTCGTCTGGATGGGCAACGAGGACCTCGAACTCGTCCGCGGCCCCGGTGAGGGACGGCGGCGTTACCTCGATTTCCTCGGCGCCCAAATCGATCCCGCCTACCGCCGCTCGTGGTCGCGCTACCGCCGGGCCTTGCGGGCGAAAAACCTGCTGCTCAAGGAAGGCCGCCCCCGCGATGCGGAAATTTTGTCCTACGAGGAAATTCTGGTAGAGCACGGCACGGTTCTGATGGAAACCCGCGCCCGCCTCATCGCGGAACTCACCCCACTCGCCGCCGAGGCCCAGCGGGCGGTCAGTGGCAAAGACGAACCACTCACCCTGAATTACCTCCCCGCCAGCGGTCCGGATCTGCGGGAATCCATCCTGCAAGCGCGCGAACGCGAAACCCGCCTGCGCCAGGCAGTCGTCGGCCCGCACCGCGACGAACTCGACCTCCGCATCCACGGCATGCCCGCCGCGGAGTTCGCCAGCGAGGGCCAGCAACGCACGCTCGCCCTCGCCCTGAAACTCGCCCAAGGCACCCTGCTCGAACGCCGCGGCGGAAAACTCCCGATCTATCTGATGGACGACATCTTCGGCGAGCTCGACCCCGGCCGCCGCAACGCGCTGATGAACCACCTGCCGCCGCTCGCGCAGAAATGGATCACCACCACGCACCTGGATTGGCTCCAGGAAACGGCGCCGTTAGGAGAGATCGGGCGCTTCCGTGTCAGCGAAGGAAAAGTGGAGCGCTCAGAAAAGTAGTCGTGGACTTCAGTCCGCTCTTCCAAGGACGGACTGAAGTCCATGACTACGTTCGAAGATCAAACCTTCACCGCCTTCAGCGCGATGAACATCGGAAACTCCTCCGCCGCCGCGTGCTCCGCCTTGCTGAACGGCCCGTTCGCCTGCGACCGCCGGTGGCTGTAAAGTTCCTCGCAGGCAGTCACTGCCAGACCGCCCTTGCCCATCGAAGTTAGAAGATCCGCCAGCGGGCGATGATGGAACTGCGTGACCTCGCCGGTCCCCTTCCCCGGATGCGTGGTGATGGGAATTTCCAATGGCGTGGAATAGCTGTCGATCCGTCGATACTGGATTTTCTGATCCGCATCCCAGCCCCAATGCGTCTTCCGCGGAATCCGGAAACACGGGTGCATGAACACCAGGATCGCCCGGCCACCCGGCTTGAGGGCGCGGGCGAGGTTGGAAAACATCGCCACCAGATCCGGCACGTCGTGCACCGCCATCAGGCAGGTCGCCGCGTCGTGAGTGCCGTTCGCCCACGATCCGGGCTGGCAGACGTCGGCGACGATCAGCGAGACCTTCGGGTCCGCGCCGTGGCGGGATTTCGCGAAATCGATCAGCCGCGGGCTGGCATCAACGCCGGTGAATTTCCCGATTTTCGCTTCCAGCAGCGGCTTGATCAGCACGCCTTGGCCGCAACAGATGTCGATGACGGATTCGCCCGGTTGCGGATCGAGCATCCGCAGCGCGGCGGGGAGAATGACGTTCTGGTGGTAGTTCGAGCCGGATTCGCCGACGAGTTTGTCATACCAGGAAGCCACGGCATCCCACCCGCGATCCTTGGAATCGGGCTTGTTTCCGGAGGGTGGTCCGGGTTTCCGACCCTTTGGGATGTTGGAACGGACGGCGTGGCGGCGGAGGCATGGAAAAGACTAGGAGGAGATCCACGAAACCAGCAAGCCATGACATCGGGAGATCGTCTGGACATGCGCCCCGCTTGTTTCATGCTCCGCGCATGCCATCCGTCCACGTCGATCTCGCCGACCGCGCCTACCATGTCCTCGTCGAGCCGGGCCTGCTCGCCCAAGCCGGAGAAACCCTGAAAAATGCCGGAATCTCCGGTTCGCGCGCCGCCATCATCAGTGATGACACGGTCGCCCGATTTCACGCGGAAGCCTTGATGGCCTCGCTCGAAGCCGCCGGATTCCGCCCGACCCTGCACACGGTGCCCGCTGGCGAGGCGTCGAAATCGATGACCCAGGCGGAAACTCTCTGCCGCGAAATGATCCGCGCCGGACATGACCGGAAATCCATGGTCGTCGCGCTCGGCGGCGGCGTGGTCGGTGATCTGGCGGGCTTCGTCGCCGCGATTTTCTTCCGGGGCATTCCCTTCGTGCAAATCCCGACGACCATCGTCGCGCAGGTCGATTCCTCGGTCGGCGGCAAGACCGGCGTGAACGTCGGCGAGGGAAAAAATTTGCTAGGAGCCTTCCATCAACCGCGCCTGGTCATCATCGATCCGGAAACCCTGCGCACCCTGCCAGACCGCGAATTCCGCGAAGGCTTCGCCGAAGCCATCAAACACGCCGCCATCCGCGACGCCGCGATGCTCGATGATCTCGCCGCCTTCGATCCCACCGGCCGCGACGTCCCGGCGGATCTCATCGCCCGCAACATCGCCATCAAGGCCCGCGTCGTGGAGGCCGACGAACACGAGACCAAGGACATCCGTGCGCTGCTGAATTTCGGCCACACCATCGGCCATGGCATTGAGGCGTCCGTGCCCTACGGCGAGATGCTGCACGGCGAGGCGATTTCCCTCGGCATCCGCGCGGCGTTGTTTCTATCCGAACGTCACGCCGGCCTTCCGCCCGAAGACAGCGCGAAAGTGATCGCCCTGTTGGAAAAATACCACCTGCCGCTGGTGCTCCCGCCGGAAATCACCACCGACAAGGTGATGGAAAAACTCGCCCGCGACAAAAAATTCTCCGCTGGTGCGATCCGCTTCGTCGTGCTCGACGCGCTCGGCAGCGCGAAGGTCATCAACACCGTCACCGCCGACGATCTTCGCGAGGCGATCGAGATTTTGAGGAACTGAAGCCTCACGCGGGTTTCCTGGCATCGATAATTCGGATGCTGACAACGTCCGACAAGCCATGCAAACTGAACAATTTCCGACTCTGACAAAACCACAATTTGTGGAATCCGCTTTGGTGGGAATGGGGGCGTTGCTGCTGCTCTTGCCCTGGCTCTTCGTCTCGTCTCCTGATTTTCGAGAGGTGGGAGTGCTGGTTTTCGGACTTGGGGCTGCCTGCGTGGTATGGTCGATCCCCGGCCTTCAGGCGGCGGCCAGCGACGGACTTGTGCGGTTGGCCATGGGGTGCATTTTTGTCACATATGCCACATCGTTGATCGGTGGTTTGGATCACGGCGAGCCCGCTGGAATCACGTTGATGGAGGTTGTTCCTGGAATCAGCTCCGTGCTCGGAGTGGGAGCGTTGACATGGGTTCTACTGCAGCCCCGCTGGCGACCATGGGCCTGGCGGACCTTCATTGCCCTGGCGGTCATCCTGGTGATCGGCTCCTTGCTTGGCTTTTTGGTGTTCAACCGCTGGCAGCAGGATCTCAGCAAACTCACTCCGCACATGGACACCCGCCGGCTGGGACTGGTCTGGGCCACGCGATTTCTATCCGGTGAATTGGGACAGCAATTCTGGGCCCATGCGAACACGGCCGCCTATCTGTTCGCGGCGGCCTGGGTGGTGCTGATGGACGCGCTGTCCCGGCGGCCCAGATACGCCTTGACGGGATGGATGCTGGCACTCCTGCTCGCACTGGCCATTTTCCTAACCGCATCCCGCAGCGCGTGGGTGATGGTAATTCTCGCGCTGCCTCCGCTGCTCGCGTTCCGTGGCTGGCGCTTTTCCGGGCAAGTCGCAGCGCTTCTCTCGCTGGCGGGCATCTTCGGCGTCGCGGCCATGAACCAAACCGCCGAACCCGCCGCCTCACCCACGGAAATTCCGCCCGAAATCCATCTGGGTGGATTGATCGAGCGTGGCAGCGCCGGAAGATTGTCCGCCTATCAGATACTTTGGAGTGATCTCGAAGGAGATCGGCTCTTCGGAAAGGGACTCACGATCACCCGCGAGCCGGTCGCCCACCTGCTTCACGAACACTCTACTTACCTGGCCACGCTACGCGGCGGCGGAGTGATCGCCCTGGCGGCGCATCTCGTGCTGATCGGTTGCGCGTTGTGGTCGGCCCTTCAGCTCGCCCGCAGCGGTTGCCGTTGGCCGTTGCTCCTGGCGGTGGCCGTTTTCAGCGGGCTGTTATTCGACCGCAGCACTGTTTTCAGACTGTCGGGTTTCGACGAGTTTCCCACACACTGGCTCGCGGTCTGGATCCCGCTGGCGATGCTGAGTCGTGAGCGAGGGCAGCCGCTCATCGCTTCGCGCCAACCCAAATGACTGGACAAAGCGGACTCACATCGTCGAACACGGGTTGATTCAAATTGAAACAGCCGTCATGGCGCGAAATCATGGAATCAGTCAGCATCGACCGCACGATCAGATAGCCGCCGGGAGCCAGCGCTTTGGCGGCGAGAGCGACCATGTCATCCCAAGCATCCCGCTCCACGGCATCCGGTAGATTGCTCAGTGAAATCAAGCCAAAGGATTCAATGGGCGAAGCGGCGAGAACCTGAGCAGCGTCAGCCGTGAGCAGATGGATCCGGTGGATTTCGCTTCTCCACCGCTCGATACCAGACACCCTCCAGACTTCGGGCGGTTCGGATCCGAACCGGTTACCGAACAACACTTGCAACAAGGGATTGGTGCCGGCATCCGGTTTTTCCATCGCCCGCTCAAGCCTGCGCCTGATGAGCCGAATCGCGCGACCATTCAAGCGGGCACCTGCCCGCGGACCATGCACAAGAGCAACCACGCGGGGGAGGATTTCCTCCATAAAGTTCGCTAGAAAGACCCGGAACCAGCCAGGCTTCATCTGCGGCCAATCGAAAATCCAAGCAAGAAGCGGCCCGCCGAAGCGGAACACCCGGTCCACCCTTCCCCGAAAACACAGTTCTGCGAGATTGGGCGGGCATTGCATCTTCAGCCTCACCAGCTCGATCTGGCCGGGATTGGAATCGACCGCCACCACCTCCACTTTTTCCCCGGCAAGGGCGAATGCCAGATCGCCGCCGGACGCGATCACCAAGGCGCGCTTCAACGGCAGCCGGGCCACGAGCGACAACTCCAACGAGTGGTCCTCGTGCATGTGGCCGAAGACCACTTTGTCAGTTCCGGCTTTCATGATGCGCAAGCCCCCAGATCGACAGGGCGAAAACCAGATTCATCGTGAGCATCCCGCCGATGTCCGGAATCTTGTCTCCGGCGAAAAGGATGCCCGCCGCATTCATCGCTAACAACATCCCGATCTGAACCCGGGCGAAGGGCCGCTGCTTCCATCTCAACAGGATCGAAATCGCGAACAAGGTCTCAAGTCCGCCGATCATCCCGAGTGCCAACCGCGGCGGCAGAAACGAAGGGGCGGATGCCACGATTTCAAGATGCCGCGCGTCCACCGCGACGATCTTGTGCCATAGACCCTGATAGAGCCAGACCAGGGCGACGGACACACGCAACAGGCACCACCAACATTTCATGGCAGCCACCCCGCTTGCAACGCGCCACAAGCGCCGTAAACCACCACCAGCCAGATCCACACTCCGGTGAACCAGAAATGCATGAACGTTTCCAACCGTTTTCCGCGCCAGAGATTCGAGCCGTAGACGAACCACTGGCAATACAACCGCAGGAACCAGAACCCGCAAATCAGCCACGAGGCCCACAGCGCGGCGTGGGATTTCTCGATGAAAACCGACGGATCCAGCAAGCTGGGCAGCCCCATCATCACCAGCAGGACGCAGATGAAAAACGCGTGCACATGGAAAATCGCCTCGTTCTCCGGAGACATGCGGGCCGCCTGTTCCCGCCACATCAGCTTACGGCCGATCGGCACGTGAAGGACGGCTAGCAGGATCAAGCCCGCACCGGTGATTCTCAGTATAATCGGCAGTGTCTCACTCATGATTTTTTCAAAACGAATACCCGCACGAACGGTGTGATCCGGAAGATGTCATCCAGCTTGAAACCACCGGCCTGCCAGGACTTTTGCCATGAAGCCACCAAGTGGAAATGCAAAAATCCCGGCCCGAACGCCACGAAGTTCGCCAGATCCCGCACGTGCTCTACCAAAATGATCCGTCCATCGTCTGCCAGACAGCGCCTGGCCTCGGCGAACCAGGCCGCCCGCTCAGCGTCGCTTCTCAATTCATGGATCGCCAGCATGCCGAACACCACGTTCTGAGAATTACCTGCTAGGGGCCATTGGTCGAACTTGGCCGGGATTGTTCCCTCTGTCGGCGGAAACAATTTCCTCGCCCGCCGAATGGAGGCTTCCGTCATGAACTCCGGATCGAAGTGATCCAGCACCTGCCATCCGGCCTGTGGAAATTTCTGTTTCAACATCACCGATGCCTCATCAAATCCGGAATGACACAGCGCCATTTTTCCTAACCGTGCATCTCCCAAAGCACGATCCAACCATCGCCACCGATAGAGATCCGAGCGATCATAGACCCAGTGTGACACGCCGAGCGACCCGATCAGGAAATACGCACACCCCGCAATGACCAGGCTTCCTAACACCGGAAACCACCCGAGCCCCGCGAGCGCCATCAGCAGCACTCCGAGCGCCGCCGCATAGAACGGCCAGTTGAAGCGCGCGATCGCCAGCATCCCGTCCCATTTCCCGCGCTCAGTCATCGCGCTCCCTCCCCGGCCTCACCAAGCGACCTTTCTCCCAGCGATACGGCACGCCCTCGACCCGGAAGGCGTTCGCCAGAATCGGCTTCACGCCGCGGAACGGGCTCTCGTCGAACAAGCCCACCTTCCATTCCAAAATCCTCACCGGTCGCGGCGTCCAATCCGAGCGTGTTCCCTCGATGACCACGAAGCGGCCATCACCTTCCGCATCGAACGTGAACGGCATCGGCCCGGCGAAATTCCTGGCAGCCCGCAGGTCCGCGAATGGCGAGCCTGCGGGCGGCGCGCCCGGTTCCTCTGTCAGATCAAACGAAAGATCCAGGGTTTCCCGGCCATCGGGCAGCCACGTCCTGACCCGCGAACCGGAGGTTTCGAGCCTTACCCGCCGGTAGTTGTAATGCGTTAGCAGATTGCCGGAGAGCACCATCCGCGCCTTGTCGGTCTCGCTGCGGAGGATCTTCAACCCTCGCAAGCGCCGCCCGTTTTCATCCCGCAGGCGGGTGAAAATCCGGTAGCCCGCGAGAAAGAAATCCTGCCCCATAAACTCCGGAAACGCGGCGGGCCGCAGCCCCTTGGTCCACACGAGCGCCACCGTCACGAATCCGAATCCCTCGTGACTATCAATTTCCAACGGCTCCGGCACCAGCGGTCGCAGCACCTCCACGGGAAACGCGAAGGAGACCGCAACCACCCGCTCGAACCAGGCGACGACGGGAAACGGATGACGTTTTAACAGGTGCAGCACGCAGGCAGGATGCTTGCTTGCCACATGCACGGCAAGCCACTCGTTGCGCACGGCGGAATTTCACTTCACACCTTTTCAACAAGAGA
This sequence comes from uncultured Verrucomicrobiae bacterium, assembly GCA_963841745.1. Lineage (GTDB taxonomy): Bacteria > Verrucomicrobiota > Verrucomicrobiia > Verrucomicrobiales > Akkermansiaceae > Luteolibacter. Next base: position 84,409 of record CAWJDV010000006.1, read on the forward strand.
ATTGAACAGATCCGGCGGAAATGATCGTTTACCTCCCATGCAGCAAAAGCCCGTCACTTCCCGCAGAAAATTCATCGCAGCCGCCGCCATGGCAGCAAGCTGGCCCGCCGTCTCATTCGCCGCCTCGCCCGCCCCTCCGAAAAAGCTTGTCCTGATCGCCGGCAAGCCGAGCCACCCGCCCGGCATGCACGAGTTCAACGCCGGCTGCCTGCTGCTCCAAAAATGCCTCGCCGGCATCCCCGGCCTCGAAGTCTCCGTCCACCCGAACCACTGGGTGAGCGACGAAAGCGTGCTCGAAACAGCCGATGCGGTGGTGATCTACGCCGACGGTGGAAACGGTCACCCGGTGCTCGCCGCACCCGGCCGGAAGGAAAAAATCCAGAAGCTCGTCGATCGCGGCGGCAGCGTGATGATGATGCACTACGCCGTCGAGTGCGCGGCCCACGGCAAAGACGAAGGTGCCTCAGGCGATCTCTTCCGCGACTGGATCGGCGGAGCCTACGAAACCAATTTCTCCTGCAACCCGATCTGGGACGCCGACTATGAAAAATACCCGGACCACCCGATCTGCCGCGGCTTGAAACCTTTTAAAATCAAGGATGAGTGGTATTTCTCCATCCGCTTCCGCAAGGACATGGAGGGCGTGAAATCCCTGCTCGTCGCCACGCCCAGCGACGAAACCCGCGACGGTCCTTACGTTGCGCCGAAGGGTCCCTACCCGCACATCCAGGCGAGAAAAGGCGAGGAGGAAACCATGATGTGGTGTGTCGAGCGCCCCGACGGCGGACGCGGTGTCGGCTTCACCGGCGGCCATTTCCACACGAACTGGGCCAACGATGATTTCCGCAAAATCGCCCTCAACGCGATGCTCTGGATCTGCAAAATGGATGTGCCTGCCAACGGCGTCCAATCCTCCGTCACCGCGGAAGACATGGCGGCGAACCTCGACGACAAGAAAAAGAAATGATCTCTCACATGATCCGGTCCGCCAACGGCACGCCTTCGGCATAACACTTCAGGTTGCCCAGGAAATGCCGGACCAGCGTGCCGGATTCGTCCGCATGGCCGCCGGCGATGTGCGGGGTGATGAAACAATTCGGCTCGAGCCGCAGCGGATGATTATCAGGCAGCGGTTCGGGCTCGGTGACATCCAGCCATGCGGCGGCGAGACGTCCGGAATGCAGCGCGGCCAGCAAGGAATCCTGATCGACAGTGGTGCCGCGGCCGATGTTGTAAAACACCGCGCCGGGTTTCATCTGCGCGAGGCGTGCCGCGTCGATGAAATTTTGCGAAGCCGCGTTGTCCGGCAAGATGTTGATCACGTGGTCCGCCGTCGCCAGCGCGGCGGGCAGATCCGCCTCGGTGATGGTGGGAAACCCCTCGTCGCCCCGCGGACACCGGCGCATCGCGGTGATGTGCATTTCAAACGGAGCGAGCAGTTTCACCAGTTGGGTGGAGATTCCGCCGAAACCGAGGATCACCAGACTCTGCCCGCGGAGTGACACCGACTCGCCGCGCAGCCGGAGCCACTCGGCGTCGCCATTCGCCGCGTGGCTCTGAAGCGCCTGGGGCAGCCTGCGGGACTGGGCCAGCATGAATGCGAAGACATGTTCCGCGCAGGCCATCGCGTAGACGCTGGAGCTGTTACTGACGATGATCCCGCGCTCCGCGACGAGCGCCCGGAATTCCGGCGTGTCGTAGCGGGTGAATCCGGCGGTGCTGATATGGATCCATCGCAAGTTTTCGGAACGGGCGATGCTTTCCAGATCGGGCTGGCCGAAGGCGATGTCCGCCAGCTCGAACGCAGGGTCCGGCTCGGGCTTGGCGAGAATCGACGCCGGGCGGCGCTGCGGAACGATCAATTCGTGAGGCGCGACGCCATCCGCCAAAAGCCGGGCCGCAGTGGCGTCCAGCGGTGAATCACAGAAAATCCGATGAAGTTGCATGGTTGGGAGGGAAAGAAGATACCGGTCCCCTCAAAAATGCAACGGCTCCATGCACGACGACCCTTGCGACACTCGTGGAGAACCGCCGACCCCACGCGGCGGCGGGTCTTGGCAACCGTCTTGCCGCACTCTCCGCCGCGTCACTAAAATTCGTGACTTTGAGCGATGACAACGGAGCTTAGACTCACCTGATACCAACCATTGCCCATCCGGAATGCCTAACAAATTTATCACATGCCTGATCATTTCGGTCGTCCTGCTGAGCGCCGGTGCCCTGGTTCGCGCAGCCGAGCCAAGTGCGCCCCCGGTGGAACAAAAATACCAGGATGCGGTGGCCAAGTTGGCCGCTGCACCCGCACCGGCGCCCGGTGGAGTCCTGCTGGTGGGTAGCAGCATCTTTCGCAAATGGGAAAGCTGCGCCAAGGATCTCGCGCCACTGCCGGTAACGAACCGCGGCTTCGGCGGCTCCCGCACCGCTGACCAGGTGTATTTCTTCGACCAGATCGTCCCACCGTCCCGCGCCGCGCTCGTCGTCTGGTATTGCGGCAGCAACGACGTCAACGGCAAGAAAACGCCTGAAGAAATCCTGAAGAATACCAGGGAGTGGATCACTCGCACGCAGTCCGCATTGCCGAACGCACGCATTCTGCTGGTTTCGGTGATCCGCGCTCCGCAGAAACGCAAGGAGGGCAAGTTGCTGCCAGTGGATGACGTCAACAAGGGACTGCTCGCACTGCCCGGATCCATCAAAGGGCTCGACTACATCGATGTGAACCCGGCCATGGAAACTCCTGCCGGTGAGCCGATGGCCGAGTGTTACCTCTCCGACAATCTCCACCTCACTCCCGAAGGTTACCGCCGGATGGGTGCGGTGCTGCGGCCGGTCATGGAGAAGAACTGGAAAATGGCAGTTGCGCCATGATGCACTCGACGAAGCACGGTTCTTAGCTGCGCAGCGATAGGGAAAGAGCATGCCCCCCTCACGAAAATTCGTGAGGCAGAACGTGTCAAAACCCAGGGTACGCTCGGTGATAACATCCATTTCCGCTCAAACCCATCAGACGTGGCCTATCCTCGAAATCTCCCTAAACTGACGAGCCCGGTCCACACCCTTGCGTGGCGGGTGATTGCCGGGTCATGGCTCACCTTGTTGTCTGCGTCAGCGGAGACCCTCACGGTTTTAAATTCACCGGCGGGCACCACTCCGCTGCGACTGGGATATAATCTGGGCCACTTCATGCCGGCCTCGAACGCCGAGGACTGGTTTCGATATTCCGGTGTGGATGCGGCGCGGGTCTTCATCAGCGTCTCGGAAATCGAACCGGCAGATGACATTTCCCCCGTCGGCGACGGCGTCAACAGCGAAACTTCGTTTTTCAACCGCCGCTCCCTGCTGCGGGCCAATGCGGCATCGACCACCGCCACCCTGAGCACGACGTATGTGCGGTGGTCCACCTTCATCAACAACTACTCGGACATCTCGGGCGGAAACAACCGGATTCAGCTCAGTTCCGCCCTTGCAACCTTGCGCGACCGCGGGGTTTCGATTCTCACCAACATCACCGCCAGCGACTCTCGTTTCCCGATCACCGGCGCCAGCGACTGGGCCGGACGATGGGAGTTGTGGCAGCATTATTACGCGCAGGCCTTCATTCTTTCGCGTGACTACGGGGTGCGGAATTTCTCGATGTTCAACGAACCGAACCTGGGAAGCGAAATGACCGAGGAGAACTGGATCGTGCGCTATCGATTTTGTTCGGATGCCATCCAAAGCGCCGTGGCGGACATGAATTCGCGATACGGAAAAAGCCTCGTGCCACAATTGTTCGCCCCGAACACTGCCAATGGTGCGGAAAAATACAACACTCCCGGGATCGACGCCGCGACGACCGACACCTGGGGCCGCGATGCCGTGAACAACCGCCATCTCCAACTTGACGGCACCACCTCGCCGTCATGGATGAATCTGCATGTCTATAACTATCAGAAATACACCACCCGGACCAATGCCGGCGGCGGATTCTCCGGCTACATCGAAGACTATAACGAGCTCCGCAGCCTGGTGGATGCCGACACACCGGGCGAACCTTCGCTGCCGTTCGCACTGACCGAGTTCAATGTCCGGACGGCGTCCTCCTATGACGGCATGACGGCAACCCAGAATTCCCCGACCGACTACACGGCATTGGGTGCCAACTGCATCGCTCTCACAGGTCGTGGAGTGAATCAGCTCTATCTCTTCAAGTTCGGCCAGACCAGCGGCAGCAACGCACCGGTCTATGGAGTGGTGAAAAACGGCACGCATTACGTGGAGAACGGATCAGCCGGGGTGAACAACTACGGCGGTGCCACCCAATGTGCGGAAGTTTACCGCTTGTTCAACAAAGCGGCCGGTGGAGCGCGGCCGCGTTTCAATTCCACCGCAAGCTCCGGCGCAAGCCCCACGAACACCGCGGGAGTGTGGAGCTTGATCACCCATGACGCGGTGCGGGGGACCTACTCCGCTTTCATCGTCAACAAAGGGACCGCAGTCGTTCCGCTGGAGGTGGACTTTTCCGCATTGCCGCTGCCCGCCGACAATCCTGTCTACGTGGAGGAAGTCAGCGCGACCTCGAACGGTGGCGTCGTGAGGATGACGCGGCTGGCCGCCGGGAAACTCGCTTTGGCAGACATGCCCGCCCAGTCAGTGTGGTTGATCACGGTGCCCGGACCTGTGGTCAATCTGGTAACGCGCGGCGCCACCGAGGACACCCAACTGGGAGATGGAACGTCCAAGCTGCTAACCGGCGCATCCACCGTGAACCTGCAAGTCCGGGCGGACGGCACGGCGGATGGCAGACGCGTCTGCCTGGTGAAAATCCCGATTCCTGCCGGCAACTCGCCGAACGTGCATTCCGTCATCCTCCAACTGAATGCCGCCACCGGCTCCGGCACCACGCCGGTGCAGGCCCATGTTTACGGCGTCACGACTAACACCTGGCAGGAAGATACCGCGACGTGGGCGAACGCCAGCGCCGTGCTCAAACAGAACGTTGCGTCGGGAAACCTGATTCAACACAACATCGTGGCCGCTCAAGGCACCACCACCCGGATGCTCGGCCAACTGGTGGTGGACTCGCCGGAGTTCTCGGAGCATTCGCTCAACGTCACGGATTTCGTCAAATCCAGCAGCGGAGAGTTCGCCACGTTTCTGATCGTGCAGGAGCACCGCTGGGACATCGCGCAACCCGCGCTCACCGCCGGCGACACCCAGGCGGAAGGCATGCTCATCCGCTCGAAGGAATCCTCCGGCGGAGGTGCGCGACTGGTGGCGCTCACTGCGGACACTCCGCCGTCGATCGGAAGTCCGCCGCAATCGATTGCCGTGAGTCCAGGAGCGACGGCTGCATTTCAGGTCACCGCCACCGGGACCGCCCCCCTGACCTATCAGTGGCGGAAAAACGGGAGCAATATCCCGGGCGCGTCATCCAACAGTTTTACCATTCCCGCCGCTGCGGCTGCCGATGCCGGGAGCTATGACGTGGTGGTCGGCAACATCGCAGACAGCATTTCAAGTGGAACCGCGATCCTCACGGTCCTCGGTGCGCCTCCTGCGGGCACCGGCGTGGCCGTGGTGGCCCGCGAGGCGATCATCCGGGGAGGAACCAGCGCTGCCCTGGATGTGGATGAGGTGGCGGCGGGGTATCTGATGGTCAAGTATAGCTCCAGCCTGAACAATGCCAGGAAGGCCTACTTCCAGTTTGATCTTCCGTCCTCAGGAGTGGACCTGAACGCCCCTGCTAGTTTCACCCTGAGATTTGCTGAAAACCTCGAACAGGGCGTTCAGTTGTGGGCGCTGAATGGAGCCTATCCGGAGTTCAGTTCGGCAATCACATGGAATAACGCGCTGGCCAATGATCCATCCAACAACAGCATGCTCACCGGACCGAACGCCACCACGGCGGTGGGTGCGCCCGTCCTGATCGACCCGGGAACCGGCTTGAACCCATTTACATTTGTCCTTCCAAAGCTGGGAGACTTTGTGTTTTCCAACCGCCTGACGCTCGTTCTATCCGGAGTGGACAACGTGCTCAACGATTCCCAAGGCATCCGCATCAGCCGGACATCCGCGAGCTTGAGCTACTCGCTGAAGCCTGCGAACACCCCACCGGGCATTTCGCAAATCGCCGATCAGACCTTGCCGGAGGACGCCTCCACCCGTGTCCTCGATTTCACCGTGGGCGATGTGGAAACGCCGCCCGAAAGCTTGCTGGTGACGGCGTCATCTTCCAATCCAATTTTACTGCCATTGACGGGAATCGTCGTCGCAGGTTCGGGATCGTCCCGGTCGGTCGCCATCACGCCTGCGGCTGGACTCAACGGCAGCGCCATGGTCACCCTGGCAGTTAGTGACGGGACGGATGAGACGTCGATGGATTTCCAGGTGAATGTCCTCCCCGACACGCCATGGGTGGATTGGCGACAACTCAAATTCGGCAACGATTGGCAGAATGAAATGGTCGCCGGGCCGCCCGCGGATCCCGATCAGGATGGAATCATCAATCTGATGGAATACGCCTTGGGAGGAAATCCCATGCTCGCGGAGACCGGGATTCTTCCCACGATTCATGCGACCAACGATCAGACTGAGTATATTTTCACGAGGCACCCAGATCAAACCGATCTTCGCATGACGGTGCAGGCCGCCGACCATCTGAACGGCCCTTGGACGGACGCCGCTTTTTCCACCGGCGGCGCGGCGTTTGTTGCGTTGATCCCGTCCGTGAGCCAGTCCGAAGACAACGGATCGCCCGGGCGCAGCGTCAGTATCATCGAGAATGTTGTCGGCCTGACGCGACGCTTCATGCGCCTGCGGGTAGAATTGTTAAGTCCTTGATGAACCGCGGAGACTGACTCCACGCGGAAATCGACGATGTTTTCGGCGGGGGCGCCGAAAACCACCGGCGAGGGCGCAGGTGCTCCCCGAAGAATGACGCCGCCTTATTTCATCGGCGTATCGTAGAATCCGACGACACCATGGACATGCTGGTTGAGGGATTTCATCGGTGCCAGGAGTTCGGCAAAGGGTTCATAGCGATTGCTGACGATTCCTTTATTCGAGTCACGGTTCGATGGGTCCACCTTGGTATTGGCAGGGTCGTTATCGGCGTAGCGGTGCCAGCTCCAGCCGACGCAGAAGCCGCTTTTGATGAGACCGAGAGTGAAGTTTTGATAGAACGCCCCGCGGTCACTTTGGGTTTTCACCAGCCAGCCGGCACCGCCGGTGTTGGCGAGGCCGCTGTCCTCGCCCTTGGCGTAGAATTCAGTCATCATGAGCGGCTTGCCGGACTCGCGGTGCCACATTCCCATGAGCTCGGGGTCCGGTGTCCAGGCGCGGTAGTAATTCATGCAGACGATGTCGGCATAGCGGCCGAGCGCGGCGAAGACTTCCGGCAAGTCGTTGACGGTTTCATGCAGCCGCGGCCCTAGGACCAGATGATGCGGCGCGTGTTTGCGGATCGCGGCACTGGTAATCGTGAGATATCGATCCATGGCATAGCCGAGGAAGGCGATGCGGTCGCTGTCGGAGATCACCGGCTTTTCAGCGGCATTTCCCTGCCGCGCTAACAACCACTCGGCGGCGGCGATGTGTCCCGGGTCGGTCGCTGGCAACTCGAGGTATCTTTCGAGCATCTTGCGTGACCAGGGCATTTCGTTGTCGCTGAAATTTCCGATCACCCAGGGGTCGTCTTTGAACGCGCCGAGACGTTGGGCATATTCCTCGCAGAATGTCACGAAGCCGGGGTCGAAGATGAACGGGCATTCGTTCGGGTATCCGGTGTGGCCGGCATCCTGACGGGTGCCGCCACGCTTTTTCCCGTAGCTCGACATGAATGACCAGAGCACCGTCCGGGCGATGGGCAGGGTATCGCTTTTCAATGCGGCGGCGTCCGACCAAGCCCCCAAGGTATTGAATCCGTTTTCATGAAGCAGGCCGAGGGTTTCCCGGGTCCATGCTTGCGAGTTGCCGAACTTCTGTTCGAGAGCTTCCTTACCGCCCTTGGTGGCGATTTGATTGACGGCGTTCATCCCTCGGCTGAGGAACAGGCCACCGTCCGGGGTAACGAGCCAGTAGCGTTTGCCGATTTTTGCGACATGGAAAAATCCGGTGGCCCGGGTCGCTTGCGACGGAAGACCGCCAAAGCGATCGAGACCTGTGTTAGAAGCAGTGACTGGCAGATCGGCGAGCAGGGTCGTCGGGTGGGATTTCCACTTGCCACCGGGCTTGGCAGCAGCATTGACGGGCTCTGCGGCACGGCAGGGAGCGGAAAATGCGAGCGTCACGCAGCCTAACGGCAGTGCGAGAAAACGATTGAACTTGTGAAGTTTCATCGTGACTTTCACTTCGGCGAGTTGTCCTGCCTCACCTTGCCGACGCTGCCGTCGAAATAGAGGGCGAGACGGTGATCTCCATGGATCATTTGTGCAGGAACCCTGAGTTTCCAATCGGCAGTGCCGATGTCAGGATGCAACTGGTCCAGCTCGGTGATGGCCCAGGTGCGACTGGCTAGAGGTTGGGAGAGCACCGTTTGGAGTTTCATGGGAACACGCTCTTCCGAGACGGCCGGCGCGGGTTTGCCCCAGGGGTTCTGGAAGGTCGTCCCCTCTCCCATGGGTAACTTCTGCTGCATGTAGAAGGCGGGCGAGTTTTGCTGTTCCGGAGTTTTTTGCCAGGAGCTGGTCATGCCGGTGATGACTTCGCCGCTCTTCGGGTCTTGCTTGCCGAGATAGGGCGCGAAGCACTCCGCCAGGCGACGGTATTCCTTGATGTTCGAGCTGAGGGATTTGTTATAGACCGGGGTCTGACCGGTAAAGAGCGGACCCGGCAGATAGTCGTTGTTGTCCGAGGCATACATGTTGATGCATGCTGAGATCTGCCTCAAGGTGGAGGCGTCTTTCGCGGCGGCGGCCCGTTTGATGAACAACGAGGCCCCCGCGAATGAAAGTGCGGCAAGCACGGCGATGATGGTGAGGGTCACCAACAACTCGACGAGAGTGAAGCCGCGGATGCGGGACGGTTTTGATTTCATGATGATATTGGGTCCAACGCCCGATCCTCAAGGTACGACGACTTGAAGCCGGGCAAACAGCTTGGGCCCGGCAGCCAGAGCTTTGGGAATCGTGACGACCACCTGTTTGATGCCGGTTTCAAGTGGCGTCGGTGCACCGATGGTCACGCCGTTCACCCCATCCTGTGCGGTGGTCCAGCTGCCGAGACTTGTGCTGTATTGCACGGTCGGGTTGAGGTAGGCGGACAGGTCGCTGAGGCGGTAGGTGAAAATGAAGTTGTTAGGATCGACGACGAGGGTGGGAAGCATGGCGGTGTTTGAGACGCTTGCCGGATTTCCACCGATGACGAACTCGACCGAGTTGCTGATGCCATCTTTATCAGGATCTGCGCCCGGCAGCTCGTTGCCGCCGCTGAGGTTGTAGGGAGCCCCGGTGGCCCAGGCGAGATAGGGATTCGCGGCGGCAAGGGCGTAGGACAGCACAAGAGAGTTTCCTGACTGGGCGAGCGACCAGGTCCCCGTGCCTGGGAATCCAGTGCTGGTGAAAGTGACGTTCGCGGGATTGAAACCGGTGATGCCACCACCGGCGTTGAGGATGGTGAAGGATTTTACGGACTCGGTGAAGTTGGCAAGTCCGCTGGTATCGACCACCACGATCATGGTGCCGTTGACGGTTAGACTTGCCACGGCAAGATCATCATAGCCGGAGCCCGCGCTGCCGGTCCAATCGGAGATCTTTGCTGCGAGACCTCCGCCCGGGTTGAGGGTGGCCGCTCCGCCGGTGAGGCCGTTGCCGCCGAGGGATGCTCCGTTGACCACCGTGACCGCTCCGGTGGTGGCCGGGCTCACGCCGTCGATCCGCAGGATGCCACTGTTGACAGCCGTCGGCCCGGTGTAGGTGTGCACTCCGGTGGTCGTCCAGGTGGAGGTGCCATTTTTTGAGAACGAGGTGCGATTCGGATTGAACAAGTTAGGATCAGTCGGCCCGTCGATCACGCTGGCGGCGATGGTATTGTTGCCGGTGCCTGAACCACCCAGCCGGAACGGGCGGAAGTTTGCATTTGCATAGGCGATCGTGCCTGTTCCGGAGTTGAATCCGGATGCCGTGGCGACGAAGACGGTGTTGGTGGTGCTGGAGGCGGCACCGAGGAGGGTAAAGTCGGTGGTGCCGGGGGTGGCGATCCGATAGGTATTTCCGACGGTCAGGCCGGAGACCACGGTACCGGTGCCGACACCGGGGCCGGTGGAGGTGAACTCGACGCCCACGGTGTTGCTGGCCGCACCGATGAGGGTGAAATCCGTATCGCCGACGGTAACGATCTGGTAGCGGGTGCCGGTGATCAGCGCGGTGATGCTGGGGGTGGTGGAGACCGAGGCGGTGGTATCTGGAACCGCTCCGGCCAGGGTGATGGGATTGGTGCTGGTGTAGGCGATCGAGCCCACATCGGCTGCGGATGGACCGCCGCCGTTGATGCCGAGGGTGAAATCGCGGTTGGTGCTCGCCGCAACCGCACCGGAGTAGATCAGGCTGCCGCCATTGAAGACGAGGTTGGCTGGATCCGCGGTGGATTGGCCGATGCTGCTCTCCAGCTCCCCGTCTGCGAGAACCGGTGCCCCCAGCCGTCCTTCCGTGATGGTGGTGACGCCGATGTAGGTGTTCGCTCCATTGAGCGTGGCCGTGCGGTCCAACGCGGAACCCGTCACGTTTCCGGTCCCGGTGATCAGGTTGGAAATGGTGACGTTGTCCTCTCGGTTGAGTTGCAGGGTGCCGCCGGCAAGGATGACATCGCCCACTCCGAGCGTGCCTGCCAGTCCGGTGCCGACGCGGAGGGTGCCTGCGGAAATGGTGGTGGTGCCCAGATAGGTGTTGGCTCCCTCGATGCGGACGACGCCATTGCCGGTTTTGGTGATCGCTCCATCGCCGGAAATCTCACCGCTGACGGCCAGAGCGTTGTTGCCGTTGGCGCTGTCGAGACTGAGGGTGATCCCACTGGCGACGGAGATCGCGTTGCTCAGGTTCGCTGTGCTGAAATTCAACCGGGAATTGATCGAGGAGTTGGCGCTCACTGAAATCGCCCCCGTGCCGTTGACCGCGCCACCATGGAGCATCAAGGTGCCGCCGTTGAGGGTGACCGGAGCATCCCAGGTGCTGGTGCCGCCGACGTTTCGTTGGCCAGTGCCGCTGAAGATGACACCACCGGCGGTGATGTCCAACTCGACGGCGCCGCCCGTGCTGTTGTTCGTCATTTGGTTGCCGAGGGCGCTGCTGCCCGTGCGCGTGAGTGTGAGAATGCCGGGGCCGGATTTGGTGAGCGGATTGGATGCATTGATCGCAGCCCCCGTGGTATTGAATTGCCCGGAAAAGGTCACATTGGCATCAGTGCTGATGGTGCTGCCGGCAGTCCCGAGACTCAGGACGTTGCTGATGGCGGTTGCGCCGCTGGTGGTTTGCAGGGTTGCGCCGTTGATGCTGATAGTACTACCGCCCAACGCGGCGTTGCCTGCTGTTTGGAGGGTTCCACCTGTCAGAAAGACACCGCCGGAAAACGAGTTGGTCCCGCCGATGGAAACGGTGCCGGCGGCGCTTTTGGCAAAGACAAGTCCGGCAATGTCGCCACCGGTGATTTCAACGGTTCCGCTGTTGTTACTCACCGTGACATTGCCTGCGGTGACTCCGCCGGCATCGACGGTGATGGAAGCGGGGATATTGACGGTTACATTGTCATTGGCGATGAACGGCGCGGGGGCATTGGCTAGATCGGTGTTCGCCCAGTTGGTATTCGCCGGTGTGGTGTTCCAGTCGTTACCGCCGGTGCCGGTCCACAGCAAGTTGCTTGCGGCCACGTCCGGCACGGATGTGCCGGTGAGTCCGAAATCGTCCGTGCCGGCGCTGCCGATCCCGAGACGTCCCGCGACACCGTTATAGACGACCAAACGCCATTGCACGGTGCTCCCGCCAGCGATGACGAGGGGCGTGACCGCGATGGTGTCGTCAAAGGTGGAGGCCGCTGATGTCAAGGTGCTGGTGACCGTGAACGTCGAACCTGTCTGGATGAAGGTGGTGCCGCCATCGGTGCTGTAAAAGAGGGCCGCGCTGGTCGGGCCAGCCGTGCTGGTTTTACCGAGGTTCAGCCCGGTGATTCCGGAAATGCTCACCGTATATCCAGCGGCGGCCGTGGTGGTGAACGAAAAATAGTTCCCGGCAGCTTGGGCTGCTGCGGCATCCGCGGTCAGCGTGAAGGTCCGGTTCCAGGTATTTGCCGGGGAGGTCGTGTTTCCCGTTGTGCCGCCCCCGGTGAGCACGCTGCCGGTGACCCCGGCGGAAATGGTCGACGCCGCGGCACTTCCGGTGGCCCCTGAAAGACCGGTGATGTCCCACTTCAAAAGATCGGCCGCGGTGCCGAAACTGGTGCTGGAAATCAAAGCCGCCGCGCCGAGCAGAAAGCGGCGGCGGTAGATGCAGCGCGAGAAGTTAGAGCTGCTGGCGAGGGTCGTGGATGGAGAACGGGGTTTCATGATCTGGGGTTTTTATGGGTTTTTGGTGAGATCGGGATTCGGGAAATCGGAATCCCCCGGGGCACCTCACGGCCGTCATCTTTTCAGGTGGGATTGCATCCAGCCACTCACGAGGATTGGTGATGTTGCGAGTGGATTGGATTTTCAAATCCGCCTGCGGCGCACAAGGCCGGCAGCGATCAAAAGACCGGCGAGGGCACTGCTCGGCTCGGGCACGGCGGTCCAGCTCAGGGTATTTGCCGCACTGCTGAGCGTGAACTGTCCTCGTCCGGTGACAACGCCGGCGGCATCGAGACCGCCCGATGCATCAAAACCGCTGAACAGAGCCGCTAGACTCGCCGAGGAGCCCGAGCCGCCCGTGAAAATGTTTGTCCAGCTCTTGTCGGTGTTCCAAAACGCATCACCGAACGAATCGCCTGCGGCGAGCACGACCTTGAAGACCGCACTGCCGCCGGTGATCGCGCCGGTGGCGGTCACTTGATCGTAAGTGCCGGTCCCCGCGTTGGACGCGCCCGGACCGGGATCCGTCACGTCCCCCCCTGTCAGCGTGTTGAGATCCCAGCTGAAAATGGTCCCTGAGCCGTAAGTCACGGTGCTGCTGAACGATTGACTGCCAACCGTGGCGGCGGCGCTGCCTGGAGCATGGACGCTTGCTCCGGTGAAGGAAGTCGCACCACCGACCGTGCCGCCACCGCCAAGAGTTGCATTCGCAGCGATGGAAACCGCTCCAGTGGCTGCGGATTGGTTGCCGTTGACGAGCAGGGTGCCTGAGAAGACCTGAGTGGTGCCGGAGTAATCATTCGTGCCGGTGAGCGTGAGGGTGCGGCTGGCATTCGAAGACGAAAGGGCGAGACCTCCGCTGGAAATGACGCCGCCGATGGTGGCGGAGTTGTCCAAGGTGATCGTGCGGCTGGCACCGCCGAGGTCCACGGTGCCGTTGAGGGTGATGCTGTTGCCCAGTCCACCCAAAGTGAAATTTCCGCCCACGGTCACGGCATTGGCGAGGGTGCGGGCGCTGACGCTGGAGGCGAGCCGGCCGCCGTTGAGGGTCAAGCCGCCGCTGCCGAGGGCGGAGGAACTGCCGAGCCCGAGGGTGCCGGCGGTGAGGGTGGTGCCACCGGTGTAGGAGTTGGCGGTGTCCAAGAGGGTTGTTCCACCGCTGGTATTGATGGCTATTGCCAAAAGAGCCGTTGTGCCGTCGGAGATCACGTCCACAAACTTTGTGCCTCCGGTGCCCGAGCCAGTGAGCGAAAGAGTCGTCGTGCCCGAGGCGGCAGTCGAGGTCCAAGTCCGGTTGAAGGTGAGGAGTGAACCGGAATCGTTAGTGATGTTCAGACTCGCCGCAGCTCTCATGTTTACCTTGTGACCGGTGGCAAGGGTGTCACCGATCGTGACGGCCCCCGCACCGCTGGTCAGGCTGATTCCGCCGCTTCCAATGGTCAACGTGTTGGCGTTGGTGCTTGCGGTTGAAGCCCGATCCATTTGCGTGCTTCCGGTCGAGCTGAATGTCAGAGAATTGGCGGCCCTGTTGTTTCCACCGATAGTCACTATCTGATTGGAATTCAATCCTGTCGCGTTGTAGATGACATCAACCGTGCTGTCTGGAACCGTTGGCGACGTTGGATCCGTGCCCCCGGCCGCAACCGTTGACCAGTTGCCTGTGGTGCCCCACGAGGCACCGCTGGAACCATCCCACCAATAAGTTGCAGCATGCGCGAGAGGTGCCAGCGCGACGGAGAAAGAAATTGCTAGAAGTAATACGGTGCGTGAGGACCGATGCGCCGAGGGTTTTGGTTTCATCAATCGGAAAATTAGATGGCCGCTGCCGGGTGGTCACCTCACGAGAATCTGTGATGCCTGGATTGAGCGCTGGCCCGGATCCGCGATTGCAGACGGCGGGCGGGGTGCCTATCCTCCCGGAGTGTGCAGCCTGTCCAACAAGATCCGCGTGCTGCTTTGGCTGCTGATGCCAGGCAGTGTGGCCGCGGCGGCGGAGTCACCGGTGTGGGTCGAGCGGCTGGCGTTCTGGGCGGCACCCGAGCTGCGGGAACTCAAGAGCGAGGTGGCGGGGATCGATCTGAAGCTCACGATGCTGCCGACCATCGCCGCGGTGAACAGCGGGAACCGCACGGGGTTTCAAGCCTCCGGCAAGAGCGAGGACGAGGATCCCTGGGTGGAACTGGAACTTCCCTACGCGATGCCTGTGGACCGGGTGGTGATGGTGCCGCTGTTAGCAAAAGGGGCGGGCGGTCAGGTGCCGGGCTTCGGGTATCCACGGCGCTTTGTTCTCGAAGGGATCGCCGCGGATGGCGAACCCGTCCTGCTGATGGATGAAACGGGCGAGGAGTTTCCCAACCCCGGGGTCTATCCGGTATCGGCGGCCTGCCCGCCGGGAACCTTGTTGCAAGGTGTCCGTCTGACAGCCACCGATCCATGGAAAAACGATGGGCCTCCGGTTCTGGCGATGGCTGAAATCCTGTTGTTGAATGGCAACCGGAACATGGCGGGAAAAGCGAAAGTGAAATCGTCCAGCTCGCGGGAGATCCCACCCGCCTGGTCGAGGAACAACCTGATCGACATGATGACGCCACTGGGACTGCCACAGACTCCGGGCGATGCGAAGATCCTCGGCTGGCATGGCCCGGTCGCATCATTGATCACCCGGCAGCAGGCTGTCACCGTCGATCTGGGAAAGGTGATGATGTTGGACGAGATCCGTCTGGTGCCGGTGTCGGGTGGCCGCATGGCGTGGAATTCCCATTATGGGTTTCCTAACCGCTTCAAGGTCGAGACCTCCGTCGATGCGGACTTCAAAAATGCGACCATGGTTTATAACCGGACCTCGAGTTCGCTGCTCTCACCCGGCCAGAACCTCCAGTGTTATGGCAGCGCGGGGCAAGGGCGCTACGTCAGGGTGACTGCGACTCGCTTGCGGGAACGCACCGGTGACTATGTTTTCGCCCTGGCCGAACTGCAGGCTTACTCGGGCATGGTCAATGTGGCGAAAGCAAAGCCGGTCCTGGCAGCGGATTCCCTGGAGGATGGCGAATGGAATCGCAGCGGACTCACCGACGGCGTGTCGGGAGGAGGCGAACTGCTCGAGCTTCCCGCGTGGTTTGAAAAGCTGGAACAACGCAGGCTTCTGGAAAAACAACGGGAGGCATTGGTCACCCGCCGGAGCGAGGTTGCCACGCGGGCGGAGCACACCTTGGTGGGAGCCAGCGTGGGCGGTGCCGGCGGAATCGTCCTGCTGGCAGGTATTTATTCGTGGCGCGGCCGGCGCCAGCGGGTGATGGACCGCGAGCGACACCGGGAACGCCTGGCGCGTGATCTCCATGATGAGCTCGGTTCGAATCTCGGCAGCATCGCGCTCATTTCCTCGCTGGCCGCGCACGAGGAGGCACCCCAGATGCGGCTCGACCTGTTGGAGATCGAGCAGGTGGCGCGGGAAAGCGCCGACTCGATGCGCGACATGGTATGCCTGTTGGGCGGTAAAAAGGGCGGCGCCGCGGCCGACTGGCTCAATGTCATGAGCGGCCTGGCCGAGCGCCTGATGCGCGGCGTGGAGTTGGAATGCAGCCTGCCGACGTCGCCCCTCATCTGGGAGCCGAATCTTGAAACACGACGCGAGATCTATCTGTTCTGCAAGGAGGTGCTTCACAACGCCGCAAAACACGGACGTCCGTCCCGTTTGAAATTCCACCTCAGCCCGACTCACGACGGATTGCGCATCGAGATTGCCGACGACGGCCGCGGCTTCGACCCGGCCAAGGTCCGGAGCGGTCACGGGCTGGGCAACCTGCGCGAGCGGGCGGGCATGATGCGGGCGGAAATGAAACTGTCATCCACCCCCACCCAGGGAACCACCGTGGTGCTCGAAGTGCCGCGTGCCAAGAGATGGACAAAACGTAAGAACGATTAGCATGCCAAACCCAAGCAAAGCCCACCCGATCGTATGGATCGTCGAGGATCACGAAATCCTCAGAAAAAACCTGCAACGGCTGTGCGCTCCCGCACGCGAGCTGAATTGCACCGAAGCCTTCGCCAATGCGGAGGCGATGTTGCTTACATTGCGGAGAACGCCGCCTCACGAGCAACCTGCGGTGATGTTGATGGACGTGGGCTTGCCAGGACGCAGCGGGCTGGAAGTGCTGGGAGACGTGATCAAGTTCGCTCCGGACTGCCGGGTGGTCATCCTAACCGTCTTTGAGGACGAAAAGAAAATCTCCGCCGCGATCAGCGCCGGCGCCAGTGGATATCTGTTGAAAACGGCCAGGCCCGAGCAACTCGTCGAGGCCATCCACGAGGCGGCGCGCGGCGGCTCCCCGATGTCGCCACTGATCGCGGCGAGCGTGGTGAAACTGCTCGCCAAGCTGACCAAGCCCACCACTCCGGTTTCCCTATCACCCCGCGAGCGGGAGATGCTCGTCATGATCGTCGAGGGACTCACCGCCAAGGAAATCGCCGAAAGGCTCGGCGTGAGCATCCACACCATCGATACCCACACCCGCCACCTGTTCAAGAAACTCGACGTAAGATCCCGGGCGGCGGCGGTCGCCCGGGCCCTGCGCGAACGGATGGTCTAGCAAAGACGACAACGGCTCATTTCAGATGCTTGTCGAAGAACGCCACCACTTCACCGGTGTAATCCAACTTCGATGTCTTGAGCGGCCAGGCATGGTTGGCACCCTCCACCATGATGAGTTGCGACTGCGCACCGGCGGCAATGAGCGTGCGGTCGAGCTCGATCGATTGCTCACGGTCCACCGTGGTATCGCCAGTGCCGTGAAGAGTGAGTGTGGGCGGCGAGGTGCGGCGGATATAAGTGACCGGTGATGCCGCTTTCCACTTTTCCGAACCCGCCTCGCGAGACTCACTTAACAGGCGGGTATCGCTGAATTTGCCATTCGGTTTGCCGGTCTCATCGGTGCCTTGGCGGGTGAGCAGGTTGGAAATGCCATACATGTTGACGCAGGCGGAAACCTGGTCGGAAACATCCGGGTAGAGGAGGCCGGGATCCAACTCGGGATGTCCGGCGGTGTAGGCCACCATCAGCGCCAGATGGCCGCCTGCCGAGCCACCAATCACCCCGATTTTGCCGGGGTCGATCTGCAGGCGATCCGCATGAACCCGCAACCAGCGCACGGCGTTTTTGCAGTCCTGAAGGTTAGTCGGCCAGCGGTCCTTCTCTTTCTTCCAATATTCGATGCTGATGCAGACATAGCCCGCTTTGGCGAGAGTGGTGCCGGTCAGGACTTCGCGCTCAGCGCCTTTGTCACCCTGGACCCACCCGCCCCCGTGAATGATGACGACGGCTGGCGAGCGCACATCGGGCCCCCGCCCGGCAGGTTGATAGAGATCGAGTTTTTCCTGACGTCCGGGTGCAAGGTAGGTGAGATCCTTTTCAATGGTCACTCCGCTAGACGCCGGTTGTATGGCGGCTTGGCAAAGGCTGCACATAGCGATCAAGTATGCAAGGACGCGAAGGCGGGCAGTCATGGGAGGGTCGATCAGGGTTTTGAGAATTTCACGCATGGCAGTAGGCACGTTGAGATCAGTTTTCCACGGCCACCGTCGGAGTTCCGAGATGTTTGGAGAAAAACCCGAGAACCAAGGGGCGCAGGTCGCGGTCCTTCAGTTCAAGATGGAAGGTGTGGGGAGCGTCGGGGATGACGACAAGCTCATGCTCCACTCCGGCAGTCTTGAGGGCCGCGGCGAGGGTTTCGCTTTGCGAAAGCGGCACGGTATCATCGGCGGTGCCGTGGACGATGAGCATCGGCGCGTCCTTGGAGTCCACGTAGGTCACCGGTGAGCCCTTTTTGTAGAGTTCCGGAGCTTCCTCACGGGTCTTTGCAAACATCTTCATGTCATGGTAATTCATCAGGTCCACCGCGCCGTAGAAATCAACGGCACATTTCACCGAGGCGGGAAACTCCGGGTAGGGCCCCGCTGGATCAAGCCCGTCGGCCGGACCGGTGGTCGCCAGCATGGCTGCCAGATTTCCCCCGGCCGAGCAGCCGATGGCACCGATGCGCTCGGGATCGATTCCTAACGACGCGGCATTCTTCCGCAGCCAGCGCACGGCGGTCTTCGCATCGTGAACACTCTGCGGCCAAGTTACCTGCCCTTTCATCTTGCGGAGTTTGTAATTGATGCTCATGGCGACGTAGCCGTTGAGGGCCAGCGTCCTGGCGATATTGATTTCGCGACCGCGCGCCTTGTCACCATCATTGAAGCCGCCGCCATGAATCACGACCACGGCGGCGGAGCGCGATTGCTGAGACCTGTGCAATGGGAAATAGAGATCGGCCTTTTCCTTGCGATCTTCCGGCAGAAAGGCCGTGTCCACCTCGACCCGCACGTCCGTCGGATAGACCGGCTTGGGCTTGTCCTCCTTCTCCTGGGCAAATCCACCGACCGAGGCCGCGAACAAGGAAACAAGGGAGAGGGCGACCGCCTTGGGACCGATGTGGAAACATCCGCAGAAGGTCCGCGTGAATGCATTGCAGGTCTGATTCATCGCGGAATCATGGGTAGGCCCCGATCCCGCGTCGCCTCGCCAATTTACGTGAGGCGTGGCGGCGGATGAAGATTACTTCGCCGGCGAGGGTTCTGTCGGCGCATTCGGCAACGGAGAAGCGGACGGGGCCACGGGTGCCGGTTTCGAGTCCACTTTCATGCGGATCGCCTGGATCAACGAGCCGCCGGTGTCTTTTTGATAGCGGACGGCGAGGCCGGTGAAGAACGCCAGCGCCGCGAGAATCAGGAACATCACGGTGGCGGCGAAGGGACTGCCACTCGATTTCTGCGAGGAATAGGATGGGGCTTTGGGCACCGGGCCCGCGGGGATTTCCGGCTCCTTGGTGATGGGAGGGAGTCCGGCGGGCTTTTCTCCGGCCAGAACCTCGTTTTCCTCCTCCGCGAGGGAGAAATCGAACGCCACATCGCCGATGTGCACGGTCACGCCGCTGCGCAGCGGGATCACCTCGTGGCGGACGCCGTCCAGCTTGATGCCATTGGTCGAGCCGACGTCGTGCAGCTCGTAGCCTCCCTTGACCCGCCGCATCTCCGCGTGATGCACCGAGACCGAGCCGGAATCGATGGCGATATCATTCTCACTCCCCCGCCCCAGCGAGACCACCTCGCGGTCCAATTGGAAGCGGTACGGCTGGGCATTTTTCTCGGGAACGGTGATCGTGACGCGGGGCATGGTTTTAAAACGGTGGGTGCATGCGTTTTCTACCGTGAAACTTTCCGGATTTGCACGCACTATTCTCAACCATGCCCGCCGGAATCTCCTCGATTCGGAGTGGTGCCCGGGAAATCCCTCGCCCAAACTGCCGGTCATGTCCTCCACCAGTCCCCCGCCCCTGCCTTCCGGCGACACCCGACCCGCGTCCTCCGCTCTGGCGGTGATTCTCAGCCTGGTCCTGATTCTGTTTCTCGGCAGCGCCTTGCTTTCGCTTCTGGACCACTCGCTCTACCTGTCGCTCCACCGCACGAATCTGGCGGTGTTCAGCGGAATTTCATTCCTGCTGATGCTGCTCACGGGGCTGCTGGTTTACGGTCTGATGGGATTTGCGCCCGGCGTCCCCAAGCGGGTTTTCATGCCGGTGTGCCTGTTCATCCCGGTGGTCTACGTCGGAGTTCTGCCGCTGCTGGTCTTTTTCAGCCGGCATGCCATGGCGATCATGTGGGGAGTGTCGCTCGTCCAGCTGTTACTCGGACTTTTCATCGTCTGCCGGCTTCAAGGCGGGTTGAAATTCCGCTGGCCGCTCTTTCCGGCGGAAAATCTGTCAGACCGCAAATTCAATTGGGGAAATCTGGCGGGAGTCGTCACGGCGGGAGTTTTTCTGATCGTGCCCGCGCTGGTGTTGTATTCCGCGTTCACCGCCATGGTATCAGTGAATCATTTCACCGATGGATTCGTCACCCTGCGCCCCGCCGGCCTCTCGATGCAGGTGCGGAAATACGTCCGCGACGACGGCCGCAAAATCACACTCGTCCCCATGTCGCATGTCGGCGAGCCGGAGTTCTATCATTCTCTCGCAGCTTCATTTCCCGAAACCGCGGTGATTCTGATGGAAGGGGTGAGCGATCACAATAACCTCGCCAACATCCACTCCGACTACTCGAAAATGGCGGCGACCGTCGGCGGCGTGGAGCAGGTAAAAGCCTTTAAACCGAGGGGTCGACTCGTCCACGCGGACGTGGATCTCAGCGCGTTCTCACCTGCGACGCTCGAACTTCTCAAGACCGCCATGCTCATCCACTCAAAGGGCGTGACCGCCGAGACACTGCCCATCCTGATGAAGCCCGCGCCTCCCGGGCTGGAGAAACAACTGATGGAAGACATCCTCACCAGGCGCAACCAGCACCTGCTGGGAGTGATTCGCGAGCGGCTGCCCACCTCGGACGACATCATCGTGCCGTGGGGTGCCGCCCACATGCCGGAAATCGCCCGGGAGATCGTGAAGGAAGGCTTCCGGATGACCGAAACCCGGGATGTCATGGCGATTCGATTCAACTGATTAGGCAAACGGGTAAAAATTCACTGGAATTTCTATCTGTCTGCGTTAGCATGTACGGAACCCCAAACACCAAATACCATGAAATCAAAAAAGAATCTGACACGTTTCACCTATGAAACCGCCGCGTTTGAAGGCTGGCGTCTCTGCATCAGCAGGGCCGGCTCCACCTTCACCCGCTACTTCCCCGACAAGAAGCTGGGTGGCCCCAAGAAGTCACTGGCGGCTGCGGAAAAGACCCTGGCCGAGGTGAAAGCCATCATCGAAGGATCCAAGCGGGTTGATGGAAAACTCACTCCCGCTACCGTCAAGAAAGTGGAAAAACTGCTTCTCGAAGCCGTTTGAGACCGGAGAACCGGAGCTTCTGACTGAGCAAAACGAGGCTCCAACAGCGCACCGCCCGTCCGACCAGGACGGGCGGAAGCGTTTTTTCGCAGTGACCAGCCTTGACATCGGTCGTTGGTTTCGTGATTTCCTCTGCATGGCCAAGAAATCAGCACCTATCAAAGACAAACTCAACAAGACCCAGATCCTCGACCAGATCGCCGAAAGCACCGAGCTCAGCCGCAAGCAAGTGGCCTCCGTGATCGACGCCCTCACCGACGTCATCGAAGCCCACGTGAAGAAAAACGCCGTTGGCGAATTCGTCCTCCCCGGTCTTCTGAAGATCAGCACCGTCCGCAAGCCGGCGACCAAGGCCCACAAGGGCATCAACCCCTTCACCAAGGAGGAAGTGATGTTCAAGGCCAAGCCAGCCTCCACGGCCGTCAAAGTGCGTCCGCTGAAGAAGCTCAAGGACATGGTTCTGTGAGTCCTGTTTTGATCCTTTGATCATCCAAGCGGCTCCCCGGTTCGTCCGGGGGGCCGCTTTTTTTAGGCGGTGATCCGCTACGTCTTCGCGTGAAGGAGGGCCGTTGACAGCGAAAGGCCGGTTTCTAGACTCAAGGCACCGCCTGCGGAGGCATCGTTGGATTCCGCAGGCGTCCTTTTTCCCCCATTCATGAGAATCGTTGTTCACGACTATGCCGGCCATGCGTTTCCGATTTCGTTGAGTCGCGAGCTGGCGGCGCGGGGACACGAGGTGGTCCACGCGTTCGCGGGCTCGCTGCAGACGCCGCGCGGGGACCTGGCGAGAAAGCCGGGCGATGCAGCGACGCTGGAATTCCGGGAAATCCCGATGAATCCGGAATACGTGCGCTACAAATATTCCTTCCGCCGCCGCCGCAACATGGAGATTTGTTACGGCAAGGAGGTCGCGAAGTTCATCCGCTCATGGAAGCCGGATGCCGTGCTTTCCGGCAACACCCCGACCGAAACCCAGGAACCGATCACCCGCGCGGCGATCGCGGAGGGCGGGCGGTTTTATTACTGGGTGCAGGATTTCTACAGCCTCGCCGTGGACCAGATCCTGCGCCGGAAAATCCCGGTCGCCGGGGCGTGGATCGGCGCCTGGTACCGGCATCTCGACCGCCGCCAGTTCCGGCGGAGTTCGAAAGTCATCGCCATCACCGGGGATTTCACGCCGATTCTAGCCAGCGAGTTCGGCGTGGATCCGGGAAAAGTCAGAGTCGTCCCGAACTGGGCTCTCATCGAGGAAATCCCGGTCCTGCCCAAAGACAATGCCTGGTCGCGCCGCCATTCGCTACACGACAAGTTCGTCTATCTTTACTCCGGCACCATCGGCATGAAGCACAATCCGGCGATGCTGCTGGAGCTCGCCCGCAGCCACGCGGACGACGCGACGGTGCGGGTGGTGATCGTTTCCGAAGGCATCGGCGCGGAGTGGTTGCGCAAGGAGTCCGCCGCCGCGGGGCTGTCGAACATTCTGATTTTACCCTACCAGCCGTTCCAGGAGCTACCCTCGGTGCTGGCCACGGGCGATGTGCTGGTGGGCATCCTCGAGGAGGAGGCCGGGGTGTTCTCGGTGCCCTCCAAGACCCTGAGCTACCTGTGCGCCGGGCGGCCGCTGCTGCTGGCGATCCCGTTGGAAAACCTGGCGGCGCGCATCACCCGCGACCACCGCGCCGGACTGACCGTGGCACCGGGCGACCTCGAGGGATTCCTGAAAGCCGCGGCGACCCTGCGCGCTTCCGAACCACTCCGCGCGGAACTCGCCGGAAATGCCCGCGCCTACGCCGAGGCCACCTTCCCGATTGCGAAAACCGCCGCGGTCTTCGATGAAATCCTCGCCCGCTAGAATTCCCCCATGTTCTACCCGACAGAGCTCCCGGACACCGTCGTCCTGCCGCAGGCACGGCACGCGGCGTGGGTGGAGCGGCTGCTGTGGGTGTTCCTTTTTTCCTTCGCCTTCGACTACCGGGCCCGGACACCGGCGGCGGGGCGGGCATCGACCAATTGTTGTTTCTCGCCGCCTGCATCGGTTCGACGGCGGGGATCGTCGCTCTGGGCTGGAAGACCCTCACCGTCCGTCCCGGCGCGTGGCTGATCGCCTTCTGGACGCTGTTCATCACCTTCATGCTGGCGAACGCCGTGCTCCAGGGCGTGCAGATCGGCCGCTCGATCCGGATCATCATGCCGCTGGTTTTCTGCCTGTTCGGGCTGGTCAACGCGCACATCGCCGGCTGCATGGGCATCCGGCCGTCGCGCATCGTGCGGCCGATTTTCATCATCGCGTGCATTAACATCCTTTGGCGGATTTTTCACGGCTTCGCGTTCAACCAGGCGTCGCTGGAAACCGTGCGCTTCGAAGTCCAGAGCCCGGCGACCAACTGGATCGCCGCGTGGATCGGCTGCGCGGTGCTGCTGCGCAGCCGGTTCCACTGGAGCCTGCTGGTGGCGTGCGGCGTGCTTTTCATCGGCATCGTCATCACCGTGAGCCGCTCGTTGATATTTCCCGTGATCGTCGGTGGCATGGCAGCTTCCGTCTGCTTCGTGCTCGGCGTGAAATGGGGCATCTATCACTGGTCGAGTCTGGGAAAACGGTTGCTGCCAGTCGGCGCGGCCTTTCTGCTCATCCTGCTGGCCATCGGTGCGGTCGCCGTTTTCCAACCGGTGATGATCGAGCGCTGGAACGAGCGGCTGTTCCACAACGCCTCCGACCGCAATCTCGGCGCGGACATTTCCTACCTCACCCGCAAGGCGGAGGCGGATGCGATTTGGAAAATCCTGGCGGACGATCCCGTGCACTTCATCCACGGCCGCGGCGTGGGCATCCACCTATTACTGGGACAGCGCCTATCTGCCGGAAATCTGGCTGGTCATCCCGAAGACCGAGGCGAACGTCGATGAAATCTGGTTCGCCGGGCACTCGATCTGGACTTACGGGCTGCTCTCCGGCGGGGTGATCGCGCTGGCGAGCTATCTGATTCTGTTCGGCGGCACCGCGGCGTGCAGCCTGCTGGCGGCCCGCGCGAACGCCTCGGATCCGGGACCGGACCAGTGGCTGGCGTTTCTCCCGTTCGTCGCGACGTGCTGCCTGCTGAGCGAGTCACTCACGTCGAATCCATTTCAAGAACGCCTCATCGGCATCATTTTCGGCCTGATGGCGGGACTGCCACAGGCGTTCATGGTCCGCTCTTCGTGGATCCACACCGGCCACCGGCTTGCCCCGCTCTCATGACGCCTGCTTCAGGAAAAACCGTAGCCCTCGTCGATCCGCTTGTGGATCGGCCATCACCCGATGTACTTCAGCCAGTTCACCGCGTCCTTCCTGCGCTCCGGCGCACGGATCATCGGCCTCTGCCCGGAGCCGGAGGCCGCGATGGCCGACCTGCGCAAAGCCGTGGACGCCGAGACCGCGGAATCACTCGCCGACCGGGTCCATTTCCACCGCCTGCCTGCCGGCAAACGCAGTTTCTTCAACGGCCGCTTCGAGGGCGATCCGGTGCGCACGTTTTCCCGCTGGAGAACCGCCGCCGACACGCTCGCCGACGCCGAGGCCGAAAGTGGCCTGCACGCCGACCTCGTCTATTTCCCTTACCTCGACAGCTACCTGCGCTTCCTCCCCATTCCCGCCGTGCCCGGCTTCCTGCTGAACCGCCCGTGGAGCGGCCTCTATCTGCGGAACCATCACCACGGAGAAACCCCATCGTTGAAAAAATCCCTGCGCCTGCTCGCCAAGGGGGACGCCATCTTCCGCAGCAGCCAATGCCTCGGCATCGGCGTGCTCGACGAGCGGTTCATCCCCGCGATGGAAAAACCCGGCGGCATCCGCATCACCGCCTACCCGGATGTCACCCAGGCGGATCTCCCGGCCGTGCCCTATCCCCCCGCGCTGGAAATCCAACGCAAGGCCGCCGGCCGCACCATCGTCGGCATGATCGGGCTGGAACGCCGCAAGGGATTTCTCACGGTCCTCCGCACCGCGAAGCTCGCGCGCGAGGCCGGGCGGCCCTACTATTTCGTCTGTGCCGGCACCTTCTATCCGCAGGAATTCACCGCGGAGGAACAGGCGGAAATCCAACAGCTCAGCCGGGCGATCGGCGTCGGGGAAATCGACAATCTTTATTTCAACCCCGCCGCGGGTCGCATCCCGAACGAGGCGGACTACAACTCGCTGTTCCGCACCTTCGACATCGCGTGGGCGGCCTACGAAGGATTCGAAGGCAGCAGCGGCACTCTCAGCAAGGCGGCGGCCTTCGAGATCCCCTGCCTCGCCACCGCCGGCGAGTGCGTGGGCAACCGCGTGGAAACCTACCGGATCGGGCTCACCATCCCGGAAGGAAATGCGGATCACGCGCTCGCCGTGATTCCGGCCCTTGCTGCGGGAACGGATCTCGGGGGAAACCGCTATCACCGCGATTCGCGGAATACCGTGACAATCACTCGCAGGAACGGCTGGACCGAATTCTAAGCGAACTGTTGGGAGCGGTGTGAATTTCAAGCTCCGCCTCAGAACGGCCAGATGACCGGGATCAGCAGGCAGGAGATCACCCAGCAGATGAGGTTGAGCGGGATGCCCACCTTGAGGAAATCGGCGAATTTATAACCGCCGGGTCCATAGACCATCATGTGCGTCTGATAGCCCATCGGCAGGGCGAAGGCGCAGGACGCCGCCACGGTCACGCCCATGACGAAGGGCCGCGGACTTACGCCGATTTCCTGCGCCAAAGTGAAGACGATGGGCACCATGATCACGGCGGTGGCATTGTTCGACAGCACCTCGGTGAGGCAGATGGTGAGCAGGAAGACCAGCCAGAGCAGGACGATGGGGAGATTCCCGGAAGAGACAAACTGCTCGGCCACCTGGACCATCCCGCGCGCAAGCCACTCGGCGGTGCCGGTGTCCTTCATGGCCATCCCCAGTCCCAGCAGGCCGTAAAGCATCAATAACACCTGCCAGTCGATGCTGGTGTAAGCCTCGCGCGGGGTGATGATGCGCAGCCAGAGCAGTACGAGCGCGCCGACGATGGCGGCGTAATAGATGGGAATGACCGGGATGGCGGGGAAGAAGCCGTGCAGCACGTCGGTGGCGGTGGCGGTGAGCACCACGCCAATCAGCACGGCCCACGAGATCACCACGTGCGGGGTGACTTTTTTCGCATGATCCTCCTCTGGCAGATCCTCGGGCGAGTCGGTGAGAATGAAGTCGCGGGTGGCGTCGAGAGCCTCCAGGTTGTTCAGGGCGGTGATGACCAGCAGGGTGTCGCCGATGTCGAGGGAAAGCTCGGCGATGCGGCTGGTGATGTTCACGCCGTTGCGGTGGAGGGCGAGCACCACGCAATTGTAAGTCTGGCGGAAGTCCGACTCGGCGAGCGTTCTTCCTAGCAGCGAGGATTCATCGCGCACGACGAGCTCGGTGACGATGCCGTCAATGGTGGAGAGCACCTGGGCGCCGATGGACTCGAACACGGTGTCCGGCTTGGCAGCTCCGCCACGCCGACGGTGGATGGCGACGAGGAAACGGTCGTTTTTCTCAACGACGATTTTTGACAATGGGATCATCAACCGCGCGCCGCGGCGGCGGACTTCCATGATGTGGATGCCGAGGGCGCGGTCCGCAAGCGGGGTCTCTGACAGGGACTTGCCGATGAGATTGGATTTCTCTCCGATGAGCAGGTGATAGAGCGGCGAGGTGCGGCTGTCGATTTCAAGCGCGCCGGTGATGGACGAGCGCGCGGGAATGAGCCGCGGACCGAAAATGGTGAGGTAGGCGATGCCCGCGATGGCCAGCGGAATCCCGAGCGGCGCGAGCTCGAACATGGTCATCTGCTTCTCCCCCATGTCCCGCAGGGTGCCATTGACGAGGATATTGGTGGAGGTGCCGATGAGGGTGCTGCATCCGCCGAGGATGGAGGCGTAGGAAAGCGGCATCAGCAGGCGGGAAGCGGCGATGTTTTTCGAGCGGGCGAAGCCGAGGGTCACCGGCAGCATGATGGCGACGATGGCGGTGTTGTTCATCCAGGCGCTGAAGAACGCGGTGATGACCGAGAAGGCGAGGATGGCGGTGCGGGTGTTCCCGGAAAGCCGGTCCCGCAGTGCGCGGCCGATGTGGTCGACGGCACCGGATTTTTCCAAACACCCGCCGATCACAAACAGGGCGGCGATGGTGAGCGGCGCTTCGTTTTTGAAATACCTCCGTCATTTTCGCCGGATCCACCAGGCCGAGCGCGACGACCAGGCAGAGCACGGTGAGCGCGATGACATCCGGAGCCGCCCACTCGCGGATGAAGGCGATGAGGGTGATCAGGATGACCAACAGGGTGAGACCGATCTGGA
This sequence comes from uncultured Verrucomicrobiae bacterium, assembly GCA_963841745.1. GTDB lineage: Bacteria > Verrucomicrobiota > Verrucomicrobiia > Verrucomicrobiales > Akkermansiaceae > Luteolibacter. The sequence continues at coordinate 112,126 of CAWJDV010000006.1, forward strand.
GAGTCATGAATGCAAGGTCCCCGCGGGAGGCGGGGTTTCCATGAACGTCTGGCAGGACTTTGGCAAGGGCAGGATGCACGACGGCCTTGCGCCGACCACCTGCGGCGGACATCGTCCGGCATGCCCCGCCCGCGAATTTCCACCAATCTGGCGCTGTCGGCGGACGGAAAAATCTCGTCATCCCCTCCCCGCCCGTCCGGCTGGACGTCCCGCGAGGATCACGCCCGGCTCTTGGAACTCAGGGGAAATGCGGATGCCATCCTCGTCGGTCGCGGCACGCTGGAGTCCGACCGGATGACGCTGACGGTGCCGGGAAAGGCGGTCCAGCCGCTGCGCTGCGTCGTTTCGCGGACCGGCGAAATGGATCCGAATCATCCGATTTTTTCGAAACCGGGCGGCGCGATCCACTTGCTGGTGACGGGGGAATTCACGGGCCGGGAAATTCCAGGCGTGACGATCCACCGGCAGTCGCTCGCGGAATTTCTCGAAACGCTGGGGACGGAATACCACGTGAAGCACCTCCATTGCGAAGGCGGCGGGCAGTTGATCCGGAGCTCTGGCGGAGCTGGACGTGATCGATGAATTCCACGTCACACTCGCCGGACACACGATCTTCGGCGGGCTGGGTGCCATCACCGCGACCGGAGTGCCTGCGGATTTCCTGCCGAAATCCATCGATTTCGAGATCAGTCACTTCGAGCCGCGAACCGAGTTGGGAGAGTGTTTCCTCACTTACCGCGCGATCGGGCGCGGCTAGAGGCTCAATGCGCCGGCCTTTTTCTCCGCGATGCTCGGCCTCACCTGCGGCTGCCGGATGCTCGTCGTGCCGGCGCCATGGGCGGCGGCACCGTGGGGTTCGTTGAGCTGTTTGGTGCCGTTGGGGCCTTCGAATTCGTGACGCTCACACGACACGGCAAACACGGAAACAGCCACGAGCAGGATGGAGAAAAATTTCATCGCGCCGCTTCATAGCTTCTCGGCGACGAAACGCAACCCCCAAGGCGGCGGAAATCACGGTCGCCGAGCCAGCCCGCCACCGCCCGCGCGGCGCGTTCGTGGGCACCGCGGCCGCCGAGTTTTCCCGAGGTTTCCGCGAGGCGCGACTTGCAGGGCCTCGCGTTTTGCCGGGGATTCCAGAAATTCCCGCAGCGCGCGCGGACACCGTCGACCGGCTCCGCCTTGGCCTGGATGAATTCATCGACCACTTCTTCTCCCGCGAGGATGTTCACCAGGCCGATGAGCTCGATTTTCACCACCACCTTCGCCGTCACGTAACTGAGCGGTGCCAACCGATAGACCAGGCAATACGGCAGCCCGTAATACGCCGCCTCCAGCGTGGCCGTGCCGCTGGCGATCACCGCGCAGCACGCCCGCTGCATCAGCGAGTGGCTGCCGCCGGTGGTCACCGTGATCAGATCCGCCGCCCCGGCCTCCGCCATCAGCGCGCGGATCTGCGCCGGCCAGCTTCGCGGAGGCGGCGGGCACCTCGAATTTCAGCTCGGATCTCCAGGATTTCAGGCGTTTGGCCGACTCGATCATCATCGGGAAAAGGCGCGCGATTTCCCGCTCGCGGCTGCCGGGGAAAAGCCCGACGAGCAGATCGTCGCGCTGCACGCCGGGGAGCCGTTTTTCCTCCAGCTCGTCGACCAGCGGATTTCCGACGAAGGTGGTTTTCAGTCCGGCGCTCTCCAGAATCGGCTTTTCGAAGGGAAACAGGCAGAGCATTTCATCGAGCAGCCGGGCCATCACCGGGATGCGGCGCTTGTTCCAGGCCCAGACTTTCGGGCTGATGTAGTAAATGATGCGGGTTTTGGGAAATTCCCGTTTCACCGCCTCCGCGAAGCGCAGGTTGAATCCGGGATAGTCGATCAGCAGCAGGACGTCCGGCTGGAAATCCCTTCATTTCCGCCATCATTTCCGCGAAGCGCTCCTTGAACCACCCGTAGCGCTTCAAGACCTCCCAAATCCCCATCACCGCAGCATCCTCCACCCAGTCCTGCAGGCCGGGTCCGGCGGCCTCCCTCATCTCCGGACCGCCCACGCCGCGAATTTCCAGACCCGGCACCATTTCCTTCAGCGCGCGCAGCAATCCCGCCCCGTGGGCATCCCCGCTCAACTCCCCCGCGACCACGTAAATCCGTTTCGACATGCGCCGGAGAACTACGCCAACCATCCCGCCCCTGACCATGAAAAATCCTCAGCCCGCCCCGCGGAATCGCAGACCCATCCGCCTGAAATCGGAAAACTTCCCGACTTACGCATTGATTTCGACGCCACTGCCGCTTTGATCGCCTCCACGCAGCTTTGCGTCTCTTCCATCATGTCCGCCGATCTCAAAGAATCCCCCGTCCCGCTTGCCGAAATCTCCCAAGGCCCGAATGCGTTCGAGGCGTTTCTTGACCGCAACCAGAAGGGAATCATCGTCTTTGCCATCCTGCTCGCCCTCGGCGCGGTCGTCGCCGTGATTTACCGCGGCGTCGAGAGAAGCCGCCAGGAAACCGCCGGAGCCGCACTCACCAAGGCCGCGGATCTCGCCGCTCTTCAGGCCGTCGTCGGATGGCCATGCCGACACGGTCGCCGCCGGCAGCGCCATGGTTCTGCTCGCCGACAGCCAGTGGACGGGCGGAAAAAAGGATGAAGCCGTCGGCACCCTCCAGAAATTCATCGCCGCCTCTCCTTCCCACCCCGCCATCCCCACCGCCAAGGCCAGCCTCGGCTCCAAGTTGATGGACCAAGGGAAAACCGGCGACGCCACGAAAGTCTTCGAGGACCTCGCGTCCGACTCCCGCCGCCCGCTTCATCGCCCCCTTCGCCCTCATTTCCCTCGGTGACATCGCGAAGGCCGCCGGCGAAACTCGAAAAGGCGGAAACCTCCTACAACAAGGTGAAGACCGATTTCCCGGAAAGCAGTTTCGCCGACATCGCCGGCAAGCGCCTCGCCATTCTCAAGGCCAAGCCACCCGCTGGAAATCGACGCCACCGCCTGCCGCTGCCGCCGCCGACAAGCCCGCAGACCGACGCGATCAAATCCCGCTTCCACCCGGAGTGACCATCACCCCTTCCCCCGCTCCGCCAGACAACTCCAGCAACCCGCCCCGGCAGTCGAAGCTCCCGCCGCTCCCCAGCCATAAGTCACGAATCGATTTGACATCACCTTAACTCCAACCATCCTCTAAAACCGTGTTCAAAAAAGTAATCGGCCAAGACAACAGCGAATCCCCACGGACCGCTCCTTCACTTCCGGAAACCCGCCACCCGGAGCCAGTTTCACCATCCTACGGCACGCCGCAACCCGCAGCCGCCGCCGTCGCCCCGGCCCGCACTTCGCCCGCCGCCACCCGCAACATCCTCTCCACCGACGTGGAAATCAAAGGCACCGTCAAGTTCACCAACGACCTCGTGGTGGACGGCAAAATCGAAGGCGAAATCTCCTCCGACGGCAATCTCACCGTCGGCGAAAACGCCCGCATCAAGGCGGAAATCAAAACCGCGACCGTCGTCGTTTACGGCAAGGTCCACGGCAACATCACCGCCACCGACCGCGTCGAACTCAAGGCCAGCGCCGAAGTCGTCGGCGACATCAAGGCCAAGACTCTCTCCATCGAAGCAGGTGCCATCTTCGTCGGAAAATCCACCGTCGGCACCCCGGCCCAGGCCCCGGCATCCACTCAACCCGCCGCCAAAGCAGCGCCTGCGGCCGCCGCAGCCAGCGCCGGAAGCTCCCAAACAAGGCACCCTTGCTGGCACCGTTTCCTAACTTGACGGGGCAAGCCCCTTCAATCTCTGATTCCCCCTGCCATGGCCGATGAAACTCCGCGCCATCGCATCGAGGTAACCTGCCCGGAATGCGGCGAAACCCAGTTCGAGCCGGCACTGGTGGTCTCCACCCAGTGCCGCTCCTGCCGCGCCAATTTCCAGGTTCGCGAGGGCAAGGGAGTGGTCCGGAAACATCCGATCACCCGGCTCGCCGTGCCCCGCAAGGACTCGGACCCCGAGCCTGAACCGCTACCCGGAGATTGCCAAAACTCCATTCCTCCGCGACGCGGCCCCGCCGTCCCGGCACCGCAGTCGTTCCTGATGCGGCTTTTCAACCCGATCAAGCCGCCCCGCCAGGTCACCTGCTTCAACTGCGGCCATTCCTACACGGCCGTCGGCGAGGCGCAGTCCAGCCAGTGCCCGAAATGCAGCGGCTACATCAGCCTGATCAACTACGACATCACCGTGCAGTGGAACCGCCGCATCCAGACTTGTGGCGATGTGATGATCCAGAAAACCGGCATCGTCTCCGGCGCGAACATCCAGTGCCACGACCTCACCGTGATCGGCGAACTGGCCGGCTCGGTGGAATGCTCCGGCGACGTCATCATCCGCAGCAGCGGCAAGATCACCGGCAGCGTCTTCTGCCGCCATCTCCGCGTCGAAAAAGGCGCGCGTGTCGAGTTCCTCAATCCCGTCAACGCGGAGACCGCCAGCATCGACGGCAACGTCCGCGGCCAGATCTTCTGCTCCGGCCCCATCACCCTCGGCAAACGCGCCCACCTCCAAGGCCTCGTCCGCACCTCATCACTCATCGTCAAGCCTGGTGCCAAACACACCGGCACCATCGAAATGGTCACGAGCAACCCTATCTGAATATTTCAAATCCCGGAAATGCACGCCGCCCTCGACCTCAAGGAGGAAATCCTCGCCCTCAAAAAAGCCAGGAACGCCGTCATCCTCGCCCACAACTATCAGACCGGCGACATCCAGGACGTCGCCGACTACGTCGGTGACTCGTTAGGCCTCGCCTATCACGCCAAGGCCACCGACGCCGATGTCATCGTCTTCTGCGGCGTCCACTTCATGGCGGAAACCGCGAAAATCGTGAACCCGGGAAAAATCGTCGTCCTGCCCGGACGCCGACGCCGGCTGCTCGCTCGAACAATCCTGCCCCGCCGCCCGATCTCGAAGCCTTCCTCAAGGCGAACGCGGAGAAGAACTACTACGTCATCGCCTACATCAACTGCTCCGGCGGCGTCAAAGCCCTCTGCGACGTCATCTGCACCTCCGGCAACGCCGTCAAGATCGTCAACCTCGCCCCCAAGGACCGGCCCATCCTTTTCGTCCCCGACGAGAACCTCGGCGCCTGGGTCATGGAACAGACCGGCCGCAAGATGGACCTGTGGAAAGGCAACTGTTATGTGCACGTCGAGTTCACCCGCGACTCCATCAACCGGATCAAGGCGGAATACCCGGACGCCCTCGTCGTCGCCCACCCGGAATGCACCCAGGCGGTTCGACTGCTCGCCGACGAGGTCTGCTCGACCGAGAAAATGATCGCCTACTGCAAGAACGCGCCGGTCAAGGACATCATCGTCGTCACCGAGAGCGGCATGCTCCACCGCCTGCGCAAGGAGTGCCCGGACAAGAACCTCATCGCCGGCCCCACCGACCGCTGCGCCTGCGCGGACTGCCGCTACATGAAGATGAACACGCTTCAAAAACTCCGCGACTGCCTGGACACCCTCCAGCCCCGCGTGGAGATGGAAGAATCCCTCCGCAAACGCGCCGAAGCGCCGTTGCTGCGGATGCTCGAGCAGTCGAAATAAAATGACACAGGCATTCCTGCCTGTTCTTCAAAAAAGTCGTGCGCCACGTGTCCGTAACACAGCTTGCCCCTCCCCCATCCGCCGTCGTAGAGTTCCCCTTCATGGCCGAAGTGCGACCGCTTATCCTGATTCCCAGCTACAACACCGGCCCGATTCTCGCAAAGACGGTGTCCGCCGTCCTAGCACTCAAGGTGCCTGTCTGGGTCGTCATCGACGGCTCCACGGATGACTCGGTCGATTTCATCAGCCGGTTGGAAAACTCTGAACACCCCGATTTCCGGATCATCCAACTGGCGGTGAATTCCGGCAAAGGCGCCGCGGTGCTCCATGGTCTGCGTGAAGCGATCACCGCCGGATTCACCCACGTGCTGACGATGGATGCCGACGGCCAGCACCCCGCGGATGTCGTGGACCGGTTTTTGGAACTCTCCGCCGCGCACCCCGAAGCGGCGGTGTTCGGCCGCCCCGTCTTCGACGCCTCCGCCCCCGCACTGCGCGTCGAGGGGCGGAAAATCTCCAATTTCTGGGCCAACCTCGAAACCCTCGGCTGGGGCATCGGGGATTCGCTTTTCGGCATGCGTCTCTACCCGGCGCGGGCGCTGCTGGATGTCATGGAGTCCACCCGTTTCGCCCGGCGCTTCGACTTCGACCCCGAGGTCGCCGTCCGCCTCGCCTGGCACCGAGTACCCATCGTCAACCTGCCCACCCCCGTCTGCTATCCCGAGCCTCGCAGACGGCGGCGTCTCCCAATTTCGCTACCTCAGGGACAACCTGTTGCTTACCTGGATGCACTTCCGGCTGCTTCTGGGATTTTTCGCGCAGGATCCCCGTGCTCATCGCCCATGGGAGGAATCCCCTCGACCACCTCACCCCTCCTGCCCCGTGACCGACGCCGCCATCCGGAAAATCGCCGGCCTGTTCCCCGGCCGCTGGGACCGGAACTACGTCGCGACCAAACTGCGGACTGACCCGCTCTACTCGGCTCTAGCCGAAAATCTCCGCGGCTCGGAGCTGCCTCTGCTCGATCTCGGTTGCGGTCTCGGACTCTCGGCGTTTTATCTCCGGTCCGAGGGCATCAGGGTGCCGATTCACGGCCTCGACTACGACACCCGCAAGATCCATTCCGCATGCCGTGCCGCCAACGCATCTGGCAGCCAAGACATGTCCTTCTCCCATCACGATGCACGCACGGGACTACCCGCACACCACGGAAACGTCAGCATCCTCGACATCCTGCAGTTTTTCACCCATGCCGAGCAGCAAACCCTGCTCCGACTCGCCGCCTCCCGGGTCGCGCCCGGCGGAAAACTCATCGTCCGGTCCGGCCTCCGTGACCCGTCATGGCGGTTCAAAATCACCGTGCTCGGCGATTGGCTGGCCAAGGCTACATTCTGGATGAAAGCCGCGCCCACCCATTATCCCACGTCGGAGGATTTCCGGCACATCCTCTCGCCCTTCGGCACAGTGACGATTTCCCCACTCTGGGGCGGAACCCCCTTTAACAACCACCTGATCGTCCTCAGCCGCTCTTCGGCAGACATCGGATCCTGACGTCCGCCAACGTCGAAGTGCTCCTCCGGGAGCGATTGGAAAGAGAATGGATTGAAATTGAGTCGCTGATGGATCGTTAGAACGCAGGGTCTGTTCAACTGAATAAATCTCTGGTAGTCTCTGCTGTCCAAAACAGGATCTCTTGGGTTGCTCATGCGCAGGAGGCAGTTCCATTCACCGGTGCCAACAGCCAAATCAAACCCCGACCCGCAGATCCCGCAAGCTCCACAGCATTCCCTTCGCGCCGCTGCCGCTGCCTTTCATCACCCGGGCTCCGTCCTTCCGTCTTGGGGCCGAATCGCTCCCGTGCGCTTTCAAACGCCTCGTTCACAAACTCCTTGCTGCCGATCACCGCGCCATCCGTGAAATAGCGCACCCGACATTACAGCATTTTCGCCAGTCCTAGATCCTTCAAAACGGTTTCGTTGTCGCCGCTCGCCAGCATTTCCGCCGTGTTCCTCGTGCTCTGGCCAAGCCCTTTTGCAGATGGTGACATTTCCGTGCGGCCCGACTTTTTCAGCAGGGCCAGTCCCATCAGCCGCCGGTATAAACGCGACACCTCCGGCCATTTCTCCGCTTCCAATCCCACGCCCTGATCGCAAAAATACGCTCTCACCAAGCCTTCGCGGGCTTTTTTCCCATTGCCCTTCGTCCCGCCGCCCACCGCTTCGCCATAACTGCTCCAGCGATAATCCGCCGGATCCTTCACCATCCCGGCCCGCACCGGATTGAGATCGATGTAAGCCGAGATCGTCCGTGCCGCCACGCCGCTTTCCACGATCACGCTCTTGAAACGTTCCTCCCACAGCGTTCCCGTGCGGTTGTGGGTCCGGTTGAACCAGCGCGTGAAGCGGATCAACAAGCCCTTCATAAACTCGCTCAAATCATGCATCCGGTAGGTGAAACGGGCATGAATCTCCGCAGCTTCGCCTTCGGCCCCGGATTTTCGTGCTTCCACCAACTCTACCGCCACCCCGGCCACGAACGCATCCGAGTAGAGTGCGGAAAGGCGTCGCAGCAGCACCTCGTCGGAAAGCCCGCCCCCTGCCATCGGCGGCACTTCCAACAGCAGGTGGAAGTGGTTGGACATGATGCAGTAAGACAAAACCAGGCAGCCCGAGAAATTCTCATACATCCGCAGGAACATCCGGAACGCCTCGCATTCCCTCTCCGCAAACACGAACCGCCGGTCCACGACCCGCGAGATGCAGTGATAGATCACCGGTTTCGAAGCCGACTCCCGCCACCCAGCCAAAAATCGTGACTTCCGCATACGCCTACCTTGCCGCCGGCCACCTGGATGGGGCAAGTGAATTCTTCTTTATTTTACTGACACTTAATCACACTGACACTTAATCACAACACTTAATCACAAAGCAATCCCGGAGGGATAAAGGTGAACTTCCCACTGCTTTCGCCTTCCAGCCGGTTGAATTTGACCAACGCGCTCTTCTCTTCGGCGAGTTGCAATCCGCACTTGGCCAGCTATCGGGCAACGCCTTCAGGTCGGCCTCGGCATCGTCTTTTCTTTTGAAGCAGACGACGCTATCAAGTAAAACCCAGGATGCCCGACGGGCGAAAAACCGCGTGATGTCTGAAACATAGCGGCACCCAGTCCGGTAAGGTTAGTCCGGGAAAACCCAAGTCATGATCACCATCGCCACATTCACCGTGCCGGAAGATGCCCACCTTTTCCGGACCTTTCTTGAATCCCGCGGGGTCGAGGGATTCGTGCTTGATGAGAATATGGTGCAGCTTTTTTGGCACTACAGCAATGCCATCGGCGGAGTGCGCGTGGCCGTTGCCGGGGACGATGAACAAGGGGCAAGCTTGATCTACCAGGAATACATGGCCTCCCTCCGGACAGGACCCTATCCCGAGTCTCCGGTCCGCGTGTGGCCCGCAGTGGCGTTGCTCTCTCTGCTCGTCGGTATTCCGCTTGTGCTCTTCGGGCGCCGGGCCAAAAACCCGATGAGCCCGGATTGAAATACCGGAGAGTGGAATTCCGTAAACTCGTAAGCTCATCCGCATGACGACACTCCACACACCTCGAATCCGCCCGCTCGCCCGGCATTTTTCAGGAATCACCCTCGCGTTGTCAATCGCCGTAACCAGCGTTTTGGACGCGCAAGTCCCGGTCCCCACGCCAGGTGGTGAGATGATGATGTGCGAATCCGCCGCTGCCTCGCGGGTCGTGGAAAAAGTCCGCTCCGGCGTGCAGGGCGTCCTCATGGAAACCTATGTGAAAGTGGGTGATATCGTGACGAAGGGACAACTGCTCGGCCATACGGAACTGGACGCCACCAAGCTCCAGCTTGATCTCGCGCAACATACGATGGAATCCAAGGCCAACGTCGAATCCGCGAGAAACCAGGCTGAAGCCTGGACAGTCGCCCGGGAGGAAGCCGAAGAAGGCGTCCGCCGACGCAAGCTGGAAAAGTCCCGACTCGAATGGGCGATCGCCATGGAAAAAATGTATCGCGGAAATTTCGAGACGCAGCTAGATGCGGAAAATCTCCAGCGCATCCAGTATGATTACTGGAAACAACAATACGAAAAACGTTTTTTCAGAGCTCCCATCGACGGGGTGGTGTCCGAAGTGATGGTGGAAGTGGGCAAGCCGGTGAACTATGCGACCCATCTTTTCACCATCCGCGACGAGGAAGCCTTCAGTATTCCAGTGACGGTTCCGGCGGAACTGGCGGCTGCCGCGATTTCCCAGAAAGAACTTCCCGTGAGAACCCGGGACGGCAAGTCGGTGAGCCACGCGCAAGTCCAAAGCGTGGCGGAAGACCCGCGCAATGCCGGTGGGAAAATCCTCAAACTGCTGGTACGCACGACGGATTTCCCCGTCGTACTCCGTGCGAAGCTCCTTGGTATGAAATTCGACGTCCTGCTCCCCCACCTCGCTTCGCTCGACGGTTTCGTGGAGTGACACGGATGGTTTCCGCCGCCCCGAGTGAGGCGGGCGGGCGTGATGCCATGCAGGCGGCATCATGGCTGGGGGAAGTGCCGGGCAGTAGGGAATAACCCCATAGCGGGGTCGAAGATGTGGGAACAGAATCCGACCGATTCATGCGGCTCTTTGCGAGGCAACTCCTGAGTCACGAAATCTATCAGACCTGAAACCACCCTTACCGAAAAGAAAAACACCCGCCATGAAATTTCGCTTCCAATTTCTATCAACCCGGCAGCTTCGGCATTTGAACTCCCGTGCCGGATCGCGTCAGAACTCCACTCCCTCATGCCTCGGAGCCGCGATGACTGGTCTGAGCCTGGTCATGCTCTCAACCAACGCGGCGGCCCAGGCCGTTTCACTGGGCACGGCCGGAAATTTCACCATCGTCAGTTCCCAAGGGATGACCAATGCCGGCCCCACCATCGTCGCCGGCAACATCGCCCTCAGCCCGCTCACCACCATCAGCGGCTTCACCTTCTCGACTCCTGCGGGACCGGGAACCGTGACAGGCATGGTGAATTACAATGACTCCTTGGCCGCACTGGCCCAGGACAACGCACTCACCGCCTTCAACACTCTGGCGGGAATGGCCTATCTGCCAGCCAATGACCTGACCGGTCTCGACCTGGGTGGAATGACGCTCAGCCCGGGGGGCTATCACTTCAACACCTCGGCCGGACTGACCGGCAACCTGACGCTCGCAACCCTGACAGATCCGAACGCGGTCTTCATTTTCCAGATCGGCAGCACCCTTGTCACCAACGTGGGCGCGCAAGTCCTGGTCACCGGCGCGGGTGCGGGCATCACACCTAACATTTTCTGGCAGGTTGGCAGCTCGGCCACCGTCAACGCGAACGGCGTCTTCACCGGCAATATCCTCGCCCAGGCCAGCGTCACCTTGGGCACGGGGCCACCCTGGTGAACGGCCGTGCGGTCGCGCTCGACGGAGCCGTCACCCTGCTCAGCAACCAGATTTCCGCGCCGAACCTGGTGCTCGCGGCTCCCGGCCGCTACTGGAACGGCTCGTCCAACAATCTCTGGTCCGCCACCAACTGGTCCTCGACGGTGGACGGCCTCGACCAGGTCAACCTCGGTCCTAACATGGATGTCGTTTTCTCGGTCAATTCCGCACCCCGGAACCAGAACACCCTCCTTGATGCCGACACCACCATCTCCAGCCTGACGGTCAACGACGCGGCTGCCGTGACCATCGGTGGTTCGAGGACTCTCACCATTTCCGCAAGCGGGCTTGAGAACGGCATCCGCATCAACAGCGGCGCCGGTCCCACCACCATCGCCAGCAATCTCTACCTCGGAAATCTCTCGCAGATCATCGATGTCAACAACGCGGACGGCCTGCTCATCAGCGGAGTGGTCGGAAGCAGCGCCGGCCTGACCAAGGCGGGCTCCGGCGTCCTGACCCTCACCGGAGCGGAAACCTACACCGGTGCCACGGTTGTCTCCCGCGGGACCCTGCAAATCGGCAACGGCATCACCGCGGGAACCTCCATCGCCTCCTCCGGTTCGGTGCTGGTGAGCACCTCCATCCTGGGAGATTCCATCCTCGCGATCAATCTCAAGAGTGGAGAAACTTTCGCCAACAACGTCACCGACAACGGCCAGATCCGCTGGATCTCGCCGGGAACCAACGTTCAAGCCCCTACCAGCGTGTTCAGCGGCGCCGGCAGCATGCGGGTCTCTTCTCCGGGCTCCACGGTCCTGCTTGGAACCAACACTTTTACCGGTGGCACCACCATCGACACCCCCGGAAACGTGCTCGTCGGCAGATTGAACGGATCCACCTCCTCGGCATTCGGCTCCGGCATACTCAACCTCCGCAACGGCAGCGTCGATACCTATAACTCCCAACTGCTGCGCATCGATGTAGGCGGCTACGTGCAAACCGGCGGTGAAATCCGCATGCATCTGCAAGACACCACTGCGGGAACTTACACCCAGTTCAACGTCGCCGGAGTCGCCAACATCAGCGGTGGCAGCGTGTTCGTTTACGACCAAACTGGCAGTTATGTCCCGCAAGCCGGCGACACCCAGAACATCATCCGCACCACCGGCGGCATGGGCGGCGAGTTCGACTCGAACTCACCCTACTCCCGCTTCTACAGCGCGGAACTCGACCGCGACCTCTTCTATCATCAGGGCGACACCCTGCTCTATCCGACGGTCACCTACGATCCCGGAAACGCCTACATCACCTGGGTGCAGGATCCGTTCGCGTCCGTGCCCGACCTGACACCGAATCAGACGACGATTGGTGATTTGCTGGATCGCGATCCGGAAATTCCCGATGATGCGATCTCCTACCTTGGCAGCCGGAATGTGGCCAACCTGCCGGAAGCTTACGATCTCATCGCACCCGACGAACTCACGGCGATTTTCCAAATGGGATTTTCCGCAGCGGAGATCCAGAACTCAAACATCGAGCGTCATCTTGAACTGGTGCGCCAAAGTCCGGAATCTGGCACAAGCACCCAATATACGCCGAGCGCCAAGGGCAGCAAGGGCGCCATGGTCCAGCAGTCGTCGATCTCCGAAGGCTCGCATCCCTGGAGCGTATTTCTTGAAGGAACCGGCGGATCCGCGACGGTCGACGGCAACCGCAATTCCAATGGCTACGACTTCGACACCATGGGCATCACCGTGGGTGCCGACCTCCGGGTGAACGACCACTTCGCCATCGGTGTGCTCGGTGCGTATGCGGATTCGCAAGCCAACCTGGTGAACGGCGGCAGCATCGATGCGGAGAACTACAAGGGCGCGGTCTATGCCACCGCATTTGCCAACGGATTTTACGCGGACGCGCTGCTAGGTGCCGGATATAACAATTACGACACCTCCCGCGCGTCGCTGCCAGGCTACGCGGACGGCGAAACGGACGGCTGGGAACTCGACACCCTTCTCAACACCGGCTATGATTTCCATCAGGGAAACTGGACGTTCAGTCCGACCGCCTCGGTCGCCTACACGCAGGTGACCTTGAACAGCTTCACGGAAACCGGCTCGCTCACCCCCTTGAGCTACGAGACCCAGAATCAGGACTCGCTACGCTCGGAGCTGGGATTCAAAATCGCCTACACGTCTGTCATCAACGGCATCCAGGTCACCCCGCAAGTGCGGATCGCCTGGCAGCATGAGTTTCTCGACAGCACCCAGTCGATCAGCTCCAGCTTCGCCGGCGGAAACGGCTCCATGTTCACGGTGAGTGGCCCCTACATGGACCGGGACCGCGCCCTGCTGAGTGCGGGCGTCAATGTCCGGATCACTCCCACGGTCAATATCTACACTTATTATGACGGCCAGCTTGGCGGCTCGCAATACAGCTAGAACACCGTCTCAGCCGGTGTGAAATTCGACTTCTAACCACCAATCCCGGTTTCACGTTCCGCCTTGAGTCACAGGGCGGGACCTCGCATCCCGAGGCAGATCAAGTAATGACACCGCCACCGGAGCCAATATCTTCAAAGCGGCCAGAAGACCAGTAGCAGCGGCATGCTGACAGCCACTACCAGGATCTCCAAAGGCAGTCCAAGCCTCCAATAGTCACTGAAGCGGAATCCTCCGGGACCAAGGATGATCGTATTGTTCTGATGGCCGATGGGTGTCAGGAAAGCGCAGGACGCGCCGATGGCCACCGCCATCAGGAACGGATCCGGCCGCACCGCGAGCTGGGTGGCGGCGCTGATCGCGATGGGGCACATCACCGCGGCAGTGGCGGCGTTGTTCATGAAGTCGGACAGGCACATGGTGACGATCAGGATGATGGCCAGCCCGACCACCGGATTCCCTTGGGCCACGGCTCCGAGAAACGACCTCGCGATCAGGTCGGCGGCTCCGGTGGTTTCCATGGCCCCGGCCACCGGAATGAGCGCACCTAACAAAACAATGACCGGCCAGTCGATGGCCTCGTAAATGGTGCGCAGCGGGACGATGCGCAGCGCCATGGTGACAAGCACGCCGGCCGCGAAGGAAATGGCGGCCGGCAGCAAACCGAACGCCGCTCCGCCAACCGCGGCGGCCATGATCACGGTGACGGCGATGGCCTGGCGCTTGTCCGGGATCTGGATCGACCGCTCGGCCAGGGGCACACAGCCGTATTCCGAGGCGAATCCCAACACCGCGTCCTGCGAGCCCTGCATCAGCATCACGTCCCCCGCCTTGATCGGTTCCGAGCGCATGCGGCGGATCGATCGTTTCCCACGGCGCGAGAGAGCTAGCAGATTGATGCCGTGGCGGCTTCGCAACTTCAAGTCCGTGGCGGAGCGGCCTAGCAGGCTGGAGTCGGGGCGGACAGTCAGTTCCGTCAGCGAAATTTCATGGTCGACAGGTGACGGTGGAATTGTCCCGGCGAGATCGACCGGTTCCGATTCGCCATGGGCGGGCGGCTTCGGAGGCCGATTCCTAACATCCTCCGCGAGTGAGACACCGAGGCTGGAAAGCGCCGTCGCGAGGACCGATGGGTCGGCTTCGATGACCAGGATGTCCCCGGCCTTGAGGATGCGGTCGGACTTGGGCACGGCCACTTGGAACTCATTGCGGACCATGCCGATGACTTGGGCGTCCGCCACGTCGAGGATGGGGCCGATTTCCAGCAGGGTCTTGCCGACTGCCTTGCTGGATTCGGAAATGCGCACCTCGGTGATGTACGCACCGGTGTCGAAGCCCTCCACCCCCACCCGTTCGCGGGCCGGCACCAGGCGCCATCCAATGAGACTGACAAACGCGATTCCGGCAAGGGCGACGCCCAGTCCCACCGGCGTGAAGTCGAACATTCCAAAGCCACTGCCGCCGAGTTCCTCGCGGAATCCCGAGACGATCAGGTTCGGCGGAGTGCCTATCAGCGAGGTCATTCCTCCTAGCATGGTGCAGAAAGCCAGTGGCATCAACACGCGGCCGGGTGGTAATCCCTGTTTCTTCGCCAGCTGGATCGCCATCGGCATCAGCAGGGCGAGAGCGCCGACGTTGTTCATGAATGCGGACAGCAGCGCGCCCAGGCAGGAGAGCACCGCGATGGTCAGCACCGGACCGGAGGATGCAGGCATCACCCGCCGGGTGAGGACGTCCACGGCCCCGGAAACTTGAAGTCCACGGCTGAGGATGAGCACGCAGGCCACGGTGATGACCGCAGGATGGCCGAATCCGGCGAAGGCCGTCCCGGCTGGCACCACTTTGAAAATCACGCATGCCAGCAGCGCCCCCATCGCCACCATGTCATGACGCCATTTCCCCCAGAGAAACATCGCCACCGTGACGGCTAGAATGATGAGAATTACGGATTGCGAGTGGGTCATGATAACGGGATTGCTGATGGCGACAGTTGCCACGGATCGTCGCATGAGGCAGGACCGGCAACGGAAAACTGAAAATTTCCGTTACTCGGATGACTTGTGTTCCATCTTGAAACCACAGGAAAAACGACGGATGCTCGGCGCATGATCGCCCGCGAAGCCGCGCTTGAACTTGCCCGCCGCCTGAAGGCCGCGGGGCACGAGGCGTTGTTCGCCGGTGGCTGCGTGCGCGACAAGCTGTTGGGGCGCGAACCGAAGGACTACGACATCGCCACCTCCGCCGCGTCCCGGCGCAGGTGATCGAACTTTTCCCGGGGGCCAATGAGGTGGGCGCGCACTTCGGCGTGGTCATCGCCAAACACGGCGGCCACCATGTGGAGATCGCCACCTTCCGCACGGATGGCAGCTACAAGGACGGCCGCCGCCCGGAGACGGTGACGTTTTCCACCCCGGAGGAGGATGCCCAGCGCCGGGATTTCACGATGAACGGGCTGTTCGAACGACCCGGAATCCGGCGAGGTGATCGACTACGTCGGCGGCGTGGCGGACCTGCGCGCGGGGGTGCTGCGGGCGATCGGCGATCCGGTGGCGCGCTTCACCGAGGACGGCCTGCGCCTGCTGCGGGCGGTGCGGTTTTCGACGCACGCTGGATTTCGAAATCGAGCCGGTGACCCTGGCGGCGCTTCGCCGAGTGCGCGCCCTTGTTGGACCGGATTTCCCCGGAACGGATCCGCGACGAGTTTTCGAAAATCCTGACCTCCCACCGCCGCCGCGCCGGGGTGGAGCTGCTGGTGGAAACCGGATTGATGGCGCACATCGTGCCGGAGTTCTTGAAAACCATCGGCTGCGAGCAACCGCCGGAATGGCATCCGGAAGGCGACGTTTACACCCACACCTGCATCATGCTGGAAATGCTCGCGGACGACGCGCCGCTGGAGCTTTGCCTGGCGGTCCTGCTGCACGACATCGCCAAGCCGCCGTGCCAGACCTTCGCGCGACCGGCGATCCGCTTCAACGGCCACGACGCGATGGGCGCGGAAATGGCCGGACACGATCCTGCGCCGCCTGCGCTACCCGAACGACATCATCGCCGCCGTGGTGCCGATGGTGGCGCGGCACATGCAGTTCATGAACGTGAAGCAAATGCGCACCGCCAAGCTCAAGCGCTTCATGGCGGAGCCGACACTTTCCGAGGAAATGGAGCTGCACCGCGTCGATTGCGGGTCGTCGAATGGCTTCACCGACAACTACGAATTTCTCCAAGCCAAGGCGGAGGAATTCGCCGCCGAGCCGCTGATCCCGCCGCCGCTGGTCACCGGCCGGGATCTGATCGAGCTCGGCCTGCATGCCCGGCCCGCGCTTCAAGGAAATCCTGGAAGCGATCCAAACCGAGCAACTCGAAGGACGAATTCTTGATCGCGAGCCCGCCCTCGTCTACCTCAAGGAACTCGACCGCCGGTACTTCCGCATGATTTGCGCAGTATCGATCAATTCCGGCAGCGCATCCACGACCGATTCCCCATCATTGATCCCTTCATGAATTCCACCATCCCCGTCGAGCACTCCGACCCCATCAACGCGGCGATCCTGGCGATTTCCGAAGATTTGATCGCCGGATTCCAGCGGCATCCGTTCCAACTCATCGCCGAGAAATCCGGCGTGCCACTGGAAACGGTGCTCGAGCGGATCCGGGCGATGGTCGAGGCCGGCGTCGTCCGCCGGGTCCGCCAGACGCTGCTTTCCACCAAGCTCGCCCACGGCGCGCTCGTCGCGTGGAAGGTGCCGGAGGAGAAGCTCAACGCCGCCTTCGACTTCATGTCGAAGGAGGATCCGTTTTCCGGCCACGTGGTCATCCGCTCGACCGACACCGAGGTTTCCGGCTCCGGCTACCGGCTGTGGACCACGCTCAAGGTGCCCGTCGGCGAGTCCCTGGATTACCACGCCACCGCTCTGCTCCGCCTGACCGGAGCCACCGAATACCTGCTCATGCCCGCCAACGGCGTCTTCGCCCTCGGCGTCGGCCACACCCGCCGCAAAATCCTCGAACCCGGCGACAAGTCGGACGAACCCGCCGTCATGATGACCACCGCCACCGTCGATCTGACTCCCGAGGAATGGGAAGTCCTGCTCGCCCTCAAGGAAGAACTCACGCTCGATGAAATCTGCGAAAACCCATGGGACAAGCGCGCGGAGATCGCCGGCGTCTCGCTCGACCGCTTCTGCGAAGTCGCCGAAACGCTCAACGCGAAAAAGGTCATCGGCCGTTTCTCCACCTTTCTCGAACACGTCAAGCCGTCCGCCACCGGCGAGCGCGTCACCCGCTTCAACGGGCTCTTCCACTGGGCCGTGCCGAAAGGCCGCGAAATCGAAGCCGGCGGCGAGGTCGGCCGCCACTTCTGCATGACCCACTGCTACTGGCGCGAGGGCGGGCCGCAGTTCGGCAACGTCAACATCATGGGCGTCGTCCACGGCACCGAAAAGGACCGCGTTCTCGAGCACAAGGCCGCCATCGACCGCCACCTCGCAGCGGTCGGCATCCCGGTTTCCTACACCAACGTCTTCTGGGGCGGGCGCTCGGAAATCAAGCCCTCGGAAATCTCGCCGAAGGTTTACGCACGAGTGGCATGCAAAAGCACGCGGAGTGAATCACTTGAGGCATGCATTTTTCCTCGAATTCGTAAGATTTTCGTTTGATCCCTCAAGAGAACGTGATGGACTGGCGTTAACCCATGCAAGCGACTCTCTTACCTCCTCGGAATCCGGAACTCTGTGCTCCCATCACTTCCAACCGTGATCTCGGCAATTGCCTGATTGCGAACATTCCAATGAAGGAATTTGCTCACGGCGGATCTGCGCCAAGCGGGTTTGCAAATCGTGGATCCCGAGGATGCCGGCGAACATACGCTCCGAATCCCGATCGACAACTGGATCGAACATCGGCGCGCTAATGATGTTAGGCAGCAACCAACTCAGCGCGCGCCTGATCGACAGCGACGGCCATACCTGCTCGCGTGGAAAGGCGCGGATCGCCCGGAGAACTGCTCTGACAGAATCGTCACCGACGCCGAATTGTTTCCCCGTCATCTATCCATGGGACCTGCTCCGCATGAACGAGGAGGTGCTCGCCCTGATGGACGAGACTTCGCTGCTCGGCGAAGTCAGCCCGCTCGCCAGCCTGACCGGCTGCATCCGCCTCGCCAAGGGCTCTCGCATCCTTCCCGGCACCGTCATCGAGGGTCCGGTCCTCATCGGCCCCAACAGCCAGATCGGACCGAACGCCTACATCCGCGGAGCCACCAGCATCGGCGCGAACTGCTACGTCGGCAACGGCGCGGAGGTGAAAAACTCGATCATTTACAACAACACCTACATCTCCCGCCAGTGCTACGTCGGTGACTCGATCATCGGCACCCACGTCACCCTCGGGGCCGGCACCTGCACGGAAAACCACCGCCACGACGGCCGACACCACGTTTCCATGATCCAGGGAAAACCCGTCAACACCGGCCGCCTCAAACTCGGCGCCATGCTCGGCGACGGCGTCCGCACCGGCGTGAACACCTCGATCGAGGCCGGCATCAAGATCGGCATCGCCCGCACCACCAGGCCGGGCATCTTACGTCGGCAAGGACCTACTGTGACCAAATCGTCACACGCGAGGATTTCGTGTGCTCGCCCTTCGCCCGCTACCTTGCCCGAGAAATGCATCGAATTCTGATTGTTGAGGACGAACGTGACATCGCCGACCTGATCGGTTTCAACCTCCAACGGGCCGGTTACGAAATCCTCAAGGCGCACGACGGTGTGGAAGGCACGGAAATCGCCACTGCGCGAGCGGCCGGATCTGATCGTACTCGACCTCATGCTGCCCGGGCGCGACGGCTACTCGGTCTTCCGCGAACTCCGCCGAGACCCCCGCACGGCGAACATCCCGGTGATCATGCTCACCGCCCGCGCCCAGACCGAGGACCGCATCCAGGGACTCGAAGCCGGGGCCGACGACTACCTCACCAAGCCGTTCAGCCCGAAGGAACTCATGCTCCGGGTGCAGGCCATCCTCAAGCGCTCCGAGGCCCCGCCCGGAACCGTGGACTTCACCTACGGACCCTTTCGTTTCGACAAAAACTCGCTCAAATTCTACCTCGACAACGAACCCGCCGAGCTCACCTCCACCGAGTTCAAGCTGCTGCTTTTCCTCTGCGAGCGCTCCGGCAAGCCGCAGGACCGCAACGACCTGCTCCGCACCGTCTGGGGCTACAGCGACGCCACCCACAGCCGCACCCTCGACACCCACATGAAACGCCTCCGCCAAAAGCTCGGCGCTCACGGGTCGTGGGTTGAAACCGTCCGTGGCATCGGCTACTGCGTTGCGAAAGCAAACGCATGATCACCGCCATCTCGATCTTCGCCGCCCTTGCGGCCCTCGCCGCACTGGTCCTCCTCGTCTATCGCAACCGTGGCAACCGCAAACAATCCCAAGCCGAAGTCGATGCGTGGAAACTCCGCCTCGAACTCGACCTCGAACAAGGCCCGCGAAGAGCGCAATCTCCTGCTCGACGCCCTTGGCGACGCCTTCCTGCTTGTCGACTCCGAGGCAAACATCCGCTTCGCCAACGAAGCCGCTCGCTCACTTTTCGGTGCCCGCGAACTCTCAACCGGCCGGTTCGAGAAGCCTTCCTCGACCCCCGCCTCGCCGACGCCCTGCTGCGCTGCCTCGACACCGGCGAGCCCGTGCAGTCCCGCGTCGTCCTCCCCCAACAGACCTCCCCGCGCGGCGATCTCGAAAACCGCGGCGTCAATGCCTGGATCATCGACGCCGCCCAACTCTCCAACCCGTCCGACGGGGATTCCAACACCCGTGTCATGATCCGCGACGTGACCGCCGAGCACCAGATCGAACAGGTCCGCAAGGACTTCGTCGCCAACGCCTCCCACGAGCTGCGCACCCCGCTGGCCATCATCAACGGTTATCTGGAAAACCTGTTGGACGACGACATGATCGAGGAGCCGGAAATGGCCCGCCGCTTTCTAACCATCATGCGCAAGCACGCCGACCGCATCTCCCGCATCGTCGAGGACATGCTGGTGATTTCCCGCCTCGAGTCCGGCGAGGCGAACGCCCTCAAGGTCGAGCCCTTCAGATTCCGCTCCTGCATCAAGGACATCCTCGAGCGCCTCGAATCCGTCATCCGCAACCAGCAGGCGGAAGTCATCGGTCATCATGCCGGATCCGGACCTGGTCGTGCAGGGCGACCGCTTCTACTGGACCCAGGTGCTTTTCAACCTGGTGGAAAACGCCCTCAAGCAAAACCCCTACACCGGACTCAAGGTCGGCGTCGGCTGCGAGCGCGCCGGCGACAACGTGCTGCATCTGGGTCACCGACAACGGCGTCGGCATCCCCAGCGCGGACCTCCCGCACATCTTCCGCCGCTTCTTCCGCGTCGAGAAGCACCACTCGCAGCAGGAAATCAAAGGCACCGGCCTCGGCCTGTCCATCGTCAAGCGCGCCGTCGAAGCGCACGGCGGATCGATCAGCGTCACCTCGGTGCCCGGCAGTGAGACCAAGTTCCTCATCACCGTGCCCCGCGAACTGCGCTGAGCCGCCGGCCCCATGACCGGCGGATTCCTCCCGCAAGAAAATCTTGTCGCGCCCGCGACAAGCGGACATCGTCATCACCACCCAGATGACAGTATCCAACCTCCGTTGCCATTCCATGAAGACCCGCATTTCCCGCATTTCCCGCATTTCCCGCATTTCCCGCATTTCCCGCATTTCCCGATTTTCCGCCTTCTCCTGCTCCACATTCGCCATGGCCATGCTCTGCTCCTCACTCCCCTGCCCCGCCCAGGAAGACATGAGCAAGCCGGTGATCACCACCGAGACGAAGAAGGACGCCGACGGCAAGGACGTGCTCTACATGTATATCGACGGCGTCAAGGTCCACGAACTCGATCCCATCAAACAGCCATATCCACCGATCGTCACCCCCGGCGAGCCACCCGCCTTCACCGCCGCTCCGTCCGATGCGATCATGCTCTTCGACGGCAGTGACAAAGCCCTCACCGAAAACTGGACCGATACGGAAGGCAAACCGAGCGGCTGGAAGGTCGTGGACGGCGCGCTCGAGTCCGTCAAAAAAGCCGGCTACATCCAGTCCAAACAGAAATTCGGCTCCTGCCAGCTCCACGTCGAGTGGGCCGCCCCCGCCAACGTCCAGGGCGATGGCCAGGGCCGTGGCAACAGCGGCGTCTTCCTGATGGGCACCTACGAAGTGCAGGTGCTCGATAACTATGACAACCCGACCTATGCCGACGGCCAGGCCGGCGCGCTGTATGGCCGCAGCAAACCCCTCGTCAACGTCTGCCGCAAACCCGGCGAGTGGCAAAGCTACGACATCATTTTCCACCGACCACTGTTCGATGAATCCGGCAAGGTCACCCGCCGGGCCACCTTCACCGTGCTGCACAACGGCGTGCTCGTCCAAGACCACACCGTCCTGAGCGGCGGCACCGGCTGGATGGGTCCCCACGCGGCCTCCGAATACAAGGCCCACCCCGACAAGCTTCCCATCGCCCTCCAGGACCACGGCAATCCCGTGCGTTTCCGCAATGTCTGGATCCGCGAACTGAGGGACTAACCGGACATCACCGCGAGCCAAGCTCCACTTTTCACCATGGACCTGAAGCAATTCGCCGCTCTCGTCAAAACCGAGAGAAACAACATTCTCTCCCGTTGGCGGCAACAGGTCCGGAAAATTCCCGCCGCGAGGCATCTGGATACTCCCACCCTCAACGACCACATTCCCGACCTGCTCGAAGAACTGGCCACTGCCTTCGACATCGGATCATTGCAATCCATTCCCGAGGCGCTTGCCGAGGACAGCGCCATCGTCCACGGATTTCAACGTCTGCAGGATGGATTCGACATCGAGGAAGTGGTCGCCGAATACAACATCCTGCGTGGCTGCATCCACGACCTCGCTCAGGAAACCCACTTCAATCTCCAAGGTCAGCCGTTTCACATCATCAACCGGGTCTTCGATCAAGCCATCGGTCTCGCCCTCCAGACCTATGCCAACCAGCGCGCCAGCGAAGTCCAACAGCGTCGCGAGGAGTATCTCGCATTCGTCGCCCATGACTTGTATACCCCGCTCTTCGCCATTTCCCTGGCAGGCAGAAATCTTGAGCGCTGCCTCCCTCGGAATGGCTACACCGACGACTCCGCCCAAATGTTGAAAACCCTCCGCCGCGGAGTCCATCAACTCGAAGATCTCGTGAACAAAGTCATGGAGGAAAACACGAATCAGGATTTGGAACCCGGGCTCAAACTCGTTCGGCGGGAGTTCGACTTGTGGCCGCTTGCCGAGGCTCTCGTCGAAGATCTGCAACCGGTCGCCGAACCATCCGGCACCCGCATGGTCAACCAGGTGCCTTATGATTTGAGGGTTTACGCCGACGCCGGCCTGCTCCGCCGCATTTTCCAGAACCTCGTTTCCAATGCCCTCAAATACACCTCCCACGGAGAAGTGGTCGTCGGGGCCAGGGAACTCACGGCGGAGGGCGTCGTCGAGTGCTGGGTCAGCGACAACGGAGCGGGAATCCCCGCCGATCTCATTGCCAAGGTCTTCGACAAGGGCGAGTCGGATCCGGCCACCACCGACGGCACCGGCCTGGGCCTCGCCATCGTCAAGACCTTCACCGAAGCCCACGGCGGCCAGGCCACCGTCGAGTCCAAGGAGGGGGAGGGCGCGACCTTCCGCCTCACCTTGCCCGGCAAGGAGCACGCCTAGCAGTTGCAGCGGGCGGATTGCAGAACCGGCAGGGTAAGGAGCAACGACACTCTTGTCGTTATGTGGACGAATCGACGATGAAACGCGCTTGAGCAAACCTCATCGACCTCGCTTCCGCCAGCACCACAGAAGTGTGGCGCCTCCCTATTTCACCCGATAGTGCCCGGTAAGCGGGAACTCGAACAACCGATCCTCCTCGCGGGTGCCGCCGCCGATGTTGTGGATCACCAGCGGCACCCCCGCCGCCGATTTACGGTCGCTCACGATCATGATGTGCGGCAAATGCGGCGGCACCGTGCAGGTGACCAGATCGCCCGGCAGGAACTTCGCGGGATCCCTGGCGGCGGTTAGTGGAAGCTGATAGCTCTGGCGTTTGAACCAGGTTTTCAGATTCGGAACGCGGCGGTGGTCGATGTTCTTGTCCGGCCGGGACAGCCCCCAGTTCTTCGGATAGACCGCGAAATTTCCGCGCATGTCCTCGTGAAGGAGTTTTTGGAGATCCTTCCCCAGCCCGGCCCGCATGGCGCGGACGACCACGTCCGTGCAGACGCCCCGGTCGTCGGGCACATCCCCGTTCGGATAGGCGAGCGCGGTGTAGGCGGGATCATAGGAAACGGTCACACCGATCTGTTTGCGCGCGGAGGTGACGAGTTTCTCACCTGTCTGAGCGTGGAGTGGCAGCCATAACAGCAGGAGCAGGCGGATCGATCTCATGGCAGATTGAGAAAACGACGGGCGGCGGACAGGATTTCATCGATTTCCCCTTGGTCGTAGGATTTTTTCCCCTCGAAGGCCCACACCGTGCCCGGCCAGGCGGGATCCCCGGGCAAACGACCGACGATGTGGACGTGCATCTGCCGGACCTGGTTGCCGATGCAGGCGACATTGAGTTTTTCCGGTTGGAAGTGGCTGGCGACGAACTCGGAAACGCGGCGCATGGCCGACATGACTTCTTCAAACTGCCCCGGCGGGAGCTCGTGAAGGTCCTCGATACCCTCGACCTCGGGGACGAGCAGGAGCCACGGAAACAGCGCGGTGTTTTTCAACAGAAGCCGGCATCCGCCGAGCCGCCCGATTTCGAAACCGCCGGCGGCGAGGCGGGGATGGAGTTCAAATGCCATGACCCGAGGAAGACACACCGGAAGGCGTCTGTCACTCCCGGATGGATGCTCGGCGATCAAGTCGCCTTTAGGCGTGGACAGGAAAAAAAGCGGCATGGGAGGAGACGTTGAAAGAGCCCATCACGAGGCGGCGGCGGAACGACTCGTTTCGATGGCGTTGAGCAAGCTAACCTTGCCGGGCGATGCGGCTGAATTGACGGGCCGGGGGAAGTGACGATTCCATGACGGACAAACCCCCATTCCTCGAATCTTTGTTAATCCGTGAGCAATGACCCCATCTGCGATTGCTCTCACCGACGAGGGTGGTGACCAGGAAGCCATCGCGGTAGAGCGGGTTGGGATTTCCATAAATCGTGTCATGGCCGACCCATTACTTGGAATCCGGAATCGGTGGCTTCCGGTAATCCACCTCGAACAGCGCCAATCCCAGTTGAAAATTCCGGAACTGGGCCATCGCCTGCACTTTTTTCCTTTTTCAGCAAACCTCGAAAATTTTAACAACCCCAAGACAGCCAGCACTGCCACGATGGCGAGCACGACGAGGAGTTCGACCAAAGTGAATCCCCAGGCGGTGGGTTTGACGGGTGGCGGGGTTTTGATCGTTCGCATCCCCACACATAACTGTCATGAGCCCCGGCAACGGTTGAAAGAATCTCCACTCGGCGTGGATAAATTGCCGATCAATCCACGTCCGCCGTCGACCAGCCCTTCTTCTCCTCTTCCTCCGCCGGATCCGGCAATTTGCGGAAATAGACCTGCCCCACGCGGCGACCGTCGGTGCTTGTCACCTTCGCTTCATAACCGAGGACTTCGACTGTTTCGCCGACTTCCGGGAAACGCTGGAGCTGCTGGGTGAGATAACCGCCGATCGTGGTGACTTCGCCGCTTTCGAGGAAAAGTTCGGGCACATGGCCGGCTAGGTCATTGAGGGTCATCGAGCCCTCGATGACGAATTCCTCGTCGTTGATGCGAGTGATCGACGACCGCTCGTTGTCGAACTCGTCCTGAATGTCGCCGACGAGTTCTTCCATCACGTTGTCGAGGAAAACGATTCCGACGGGTGTGCCGAACTCGTCCACCGCCATCGCCAAGTGGGCGTGCTCGCGGAGGAAAAACTGCAGCAGGGTGTCCAACGGCATCGTGTCCGGCACGATTTTCAACTCGCGCTTGATCCGCATCAGGTCCGGGTCGGGATCGTTGATGAGTTTGAAAAGATCCTTGATGTGGATGAGCCCGATGGCGTGATCCAGGTGCCCCTTCACGAGAGGAAAGCGCGTGTGCTTGCTGCGCATCGCGATTTCCAGGACTTTTTCAAACGGCTGGTCCGCGTCGAGAATCACCACCTTGTTGCGGGGTGTCATTACGTCGCGCACCCACAGTTCGTTGAGGCCGAGCGCGTTGATCAGGATTTCCCGCTCGGTTTCGGTGACTTCCTGGGTTTTTCCACTCTGGGTCACCAGCAGCGCGAGTTCGGCGGCCGAGTGGCTGTGCTCGCTCTCGCTGACCGGGTCGATGTTGAAAAAGACCTTGAGCAGTTTGTTCGCCGTGCCGTTCAGGACAATGATCGCCCAGTGGGCGGACCGGTAGAATGCGTGCAACGGACCGGAAAGCGCCATGGTCGTCGCGACCGAATAGCGGATGGCGATCGATTTAGGCATCAGCTCGCCGATGACCACATGCAGGAAGGTGAAGGAAATGATCGCCAGCGCGAATGAAATGAACTTCACCCACCAGACCGAGATCCCGGTCATCAGCAGTAACGGGGCGACCAACGCCTCCACGAAGGGCTCCCCCAGAAAGCCAAGAGCCAGCGAGGCGATGGTGATGCCCAGCTGGTTGGCGGAAAGGTAGCCGTCGAGGTGATTGACCACATTCAGCGCGGTCTTGAGCTTGGCCGGATTCGCCGATCCTTCCGCTTCCAGCTGGCTGGGGCGCACCTTGACGATCGCGAACTCGGAGGCGACGAAGAAGGCGTTGAGAAACAGGAAAAATCCGATTCCAGCGAGGTAGAGAATCGACTTCCCGAGGGAAGGAAACTCCGTCGGCGGAGTGGGCGAAACGGACGCGAAAAAATCCAAACCGATATGCAATGTCATCATCAGTGGATCAGAGTTTTTCGTAAACGCCCTGGTCGCGCCGCTGGAGGATGGTGAATCCAGCTTTCTTGGCATCGCTCACCGAGAGCGGTTTGGTGATCGTCGGCGTGTTGATCCGCGAGATTACCTTTTTCACCGGATTCTTGCAGAGCGGGCAGACAAGCAGGGGTGCCCGGTCGATTGGGCGTCTGAGCTCGAATCCTCGGGCACAGACGCGGCAACTATGCTCCGGGTCTTCCGAAGCTTCAGAAACGTATTCGTAGATAGGCATAGGAAAAACGTGGGAACGGGTAATTTCCGTCCCACGTTAATAAAGCGTAAGTCGTGCCAGTTTACCAGCTCGACTTGGTCACCCCGGGAAGCATCCCGGCGGAAGCAAGTTCGCGGAAGGTGATCCGGGAAAGACGGAAGCGGCGCAGGAAAGCACGACGGCGGCCGGTGATCTCGCAGCGGTTGACCAAACGGGTCGGGCTCGCGTCACGCGGGAGCATGGAAAGGCCGACGTAATCCTTCTCAGCCTTCAGCTTGAGACGGAGTTCAGCGTATTTCTCGACAGTTACTTTTTTACGCGCATTGCGTGCGATCCAACTTTTCTTAGCCATAATTCGGGGCGCAGGTGTTACGGGATGAGCGGGAGGTTGCAAGCCCAAAGTCGCCGATTTCGGGATTTTTCAAGGAGTCGGGGAAATTTCAAAGATTCGCACGACGCGACCAGTGAGTCTCCGCTCGCTCAAATGGGTTACCACACGACATGAAAAACCGGAGGCCCGATGGCCGTTAACAATCGACTTCCCGTTCTCATGGAGGCTCGACGACTGACGTCGAGCCGCCTAAGGATCCATCGGAATCAATGATTTAAAAACCCCATTTACCCACCCCATCCCACTATGAATCGTCGTGAAATCCTGCGCACCGGCTCCTTGAGCACCCTCGGCCTGCTTGCTTCCCAAACCTTCCAATCCGCACGCGCCCAAGGCCGGACCGTCGGCGCGAACGACCGCATCCGCATCGGCATCGTCGGCTTCTCGGACCGCCTGAAAAGCGCCCTGCTCCCCGCCTACAAGGCCGTCGCCGCGGAATTCAACTGCGAGATCGTAGGGGTCTCGGACATCTGGAGCGTCCGCCGCGAGGAAGCGAAGGCGTTTTTCAAAAAGACCTTCGACCAGGACATCGAGACCTACCGCAACAACGAGGAAATGTATGAAAAGGCGAAACTCGACGCCGTCATCATCTCCACCGCGGATTTCCAGCACGCGCTCCACACCATCGAGGCCATCGCCGCCGGCTGCGACGTCTATTGCGAAAAACCCTTCGCCGAAACCATGCAGGACGCCCGGGCCGCCCTCAAAGCGGTGAAAGCCTCCGACCGCATCGTCCAGATCGGCTCCCAGCGCCGCTCCGGCCCGACTTACCACGCCGCGCTCGAGTATCTGAAAAGCGGCCAGTTCGGCCCCATCGTCGCTGCCGAAATGACCTGGAACGTCAACCAACCCGGACGCTGGCGCCGCCCGGACCTCGTCGCCTCGATCCAGGAAAAGGACACCGACTGGAAACGCTTCCTCGGCAACCGCCCGGAAGCCAAGTGGGACCCGCGCGCCTACCTCGAATACCGCCTCTTCTGGCCCTACTCGTCCGGCATCCCCGGCCAATGGATGTGCCATCAGATCGACACCATCCACTGGTTCACCGGACTCCCCCACCCCCGCTCGGTCGCCGCGAACGGTGGAATCTACCAGTGGCAGGACGGCCGCACGAATTTCGACACACTCACCGCCGTCTTCGATTACGGCCCGCTCGACGACCCGTCCAAGGGCTTCCAAGTCACCTACGGCTCCCGCTTCAGCAACTCCGCCGGCGGCACCAAGGAAATTTACTATTCCAACGGCGGCGAACTCAACCTCGCCACCGGCAAAGTCACCTCCAACGGCGGACTCGACAAGAAAAGCGCCGCCGACATGAAAATGGAGCCCAACCTGCTCCCGGACTTCAGTCTCAAAGGAGCCACCGCCGCCATCACCGCGGCAAACACCGGTGCCGATGACCTGACCACCGCCCACGTCAAAAACTGGCTGGAATGCCTGCGCTCGCGCAAACAGCCGAACGCCCCGGTCGAGGCAGGCTACCAGCACTCGATCGCCACCATCATGGCCAATGCCGCCGCCCGCACCGGTGAGCGCGTCACCTTCGACGAGAAGACCCAGGAAGTCATGGCCGGCGGCAAGGTGTTCCATCTTTGATTCCATCAGAACCATGCGACATCTACCAAATGCCCTCTCCCGCCGGAGCTTCCTTCATGCCGGATCGCTCACCATCCTGGCGACGGCTCTCCCGCCCCGCTTGATGGCGGCCTCCGACGGTTCCGCCAGAAAACTCTTCTCCGCCATGGGCATCTCCGGCCAGCTTGACAAAGCGGCGGCGCTCAAAGCCGACGGCGCGGAATTCCTCACCGAAAGCGTGGGGAATTTCCTCGTCCCGGACAAGCCAGAGGCGGAATTCGAGAAAAACCTCGCAAAACTCGCCGCTTCGCCGCTGCCGATCCTCGCCTGCAACGGCTTCATTCGTCCCGCAGACTTGCACTGCACCGGACCCGACGCCAATCACGACCCGATCTGCGTGTGGGCGGAAACCGCCTTCCGCCGCCTGAAAAAAGCCGGGGGAAAATTCATCGTCTTCGGCAGCGGAAGTTCCCGCAAACTTCCCGACGGCTGGCCCAAGGAAAAAGCCGACGAACAATTCGTCGCCCTGCTCAAACGCCTCGGCCCACTCGCCCAAGCCCACGACGTCGTCGTCACCGTCGAGCAACTCCAAGCCAAGGAGTGCAACTACATCAACCGCATCGCCGAGGGGGCCGCGCTCATCCGCGCCACCGGCCACCCGAACATCCGGCTGCTTGCCGATCTCTTTCACATGGCTGCCATGGGCGACACCCCGGCTGACCTCAAGGCGGCCATGGATGTGGTCGTCCATGTCGAAATCGCCGAGAAAGAAGGCCGCACCGTCCCCGGAGTCCATGGCGACGATTTCCGCCCGTTCTTCCGCGTTCTCAGGGAAGCCGGCTATCAGGGAGCCATCAGCATTGAGGGAAAATCCACGGAAGGCCAGATCAAGGCCGCCTTCGCGGAAATCACCAAACAAGCCGCCGACGTCTGACCGCACCCGAATTTGAGATGAACTTCGACCAGGGAGAACTCGATCTGTCAGGCAATGGTTCCGAAGATGGACACCGCAAATGGCAGCAGGAACTCGATGCCAAAAAACGCGCCTTCGAAGCCCGCTACGGCGTCATCCTCGGCCGCCGCGTCCGCGTGCAGCTCGCCGGCGAGTTGAACCCGCTGGAGGGCATGATCTATCTGGTTTCAAAAGACATGAAATTGCCCGGCAACAAACTTCGCTTCCAACTCGGTAACCGGGAATTCATCGCCAGCGAAATCGAAAGCATCATCCGCCTCGACGAGCCTTCGACTCCGTGACCGTCATTTCCCCTCTCGCAGTTTCAAAACATAGTCCTTCAGCACCAGCACCTGCTCGTCCGCAAGCACCTCGTGCCCCGGCATGTCGGTGCCGATGATGCCGAACTTGATGACCCTGGCGACCCGTAAATCGAGCGCTTCACCACCAGCGGTCCACACAAACGGCCCCGTCACCAGGTTCGCGGGCTTTCTGGCGAGTTCCAGCGAGATCGGCCCGTTGCCGAGGCCGTTCGCTCCGTGACATGCTGCGCAGTGGGTGGCAAAGAGCTTCTTGCCATCGACCCCCACTTCCACGTTTCCGGGAGTCCATTTCGAAGCGGTTTCCATCACCTTCCCCATCCCGCTCACGCCGGAATCCTTCAGATATCGGACGAGGTCATCGCCCCTGCCCGTTTTAAAAAGATGGGCATACGAGGGCATGGAGCTGCCGGGAACAAACGCCTGCGGATCGATGAAATGCAGCTTCAGCCACTTCTCCGAGCGCCTCGCTCCGACATTCGATAGATCCGGCCCCTGGCGGCGGTTGCCGATGAGCACCGGCTGCCCCGCCAGCACCTCCTTCACGTCGCGGACCGGCCCCCAGTTCTGTTCATCAAGAGATCCGGGACGGACATACTGCGAGTGGCAGTGAATGCACCCTTCGGATAGATAGACCTGTCGCCCGCGTGCGATGGCGTCCCCGGTGGATGCCCTTTTGTTCGTTGGAAATGCCATCGCCACGAGAATGACCGCCGCCACGGCCACGGCGGACCGCCAGCGTTTCAAATCGGATAGAACCATCACCGCGACGACCACACAGCCCGCACCGGCGACAAATTCCGGCGGCACCCGTTGCAGCGTCTGCGCCATGCCGATGCCGTTCGCCGAGCCGAACCAACCGGCAATCGCAAACAACCACGCCGCCCGCCAACCGGCCTTGCGGATTCCATCCCCCCCCGAGAACCAGCCGGGCCACGCCACCAGCGCGGTTGAATAGAGCGACACACCCACCGGATAGAGCCAGCCGGCAAGACTGCGTGACGACTGATGATTCACCGCGAGCGCAGCCGCTGCCAGAACCGCCCAGGAAAACGCCGGAAGCACCCGTGCGCCACCCCTCGCAAGCCAAAGCCCTGCGACCACCGCCACTGCCAGATGCACCGCCGCGTTCCGCCAGAGCAAGCCGTCGCCCCATGTCCCGGATTTCAAATCCGCCGAGTGTTGGATGATGAAAAACGCCGCCGAGTCCATCCACACCAGCGCCGTGAAAATCGCCAAAGCACCCCAGATCGGAAAAACCTTTTTCACCTCGCGCACCGGCCACTCATTCACCGACGGCACCGCTAACAATCCAGTGATCGCGAAGCCCGATCCGATCCACGCCTGCCCGCTGGGAGACTGCGTGAAGACGGCAGGCAGATTGCAACACGCGTATCCAATCCCCGTCCCGAGACCGATCCAAGCCACGCCACACCAAGCGGGGAGCATCGCCGCAAGAGAAACAGTCGCCACCCCCAGCGCACACCCGGTCGCCAGCGCAATGCCAAGCGCACCCGGCATGGCTTTGGCAAAGGGAGCCAGCGCGGAGCTCACCGCTGCCACCCCGAGCGCGGCTCTCACCATCGCCGGACTCGCACCCCGCCAGGCAGCGAAAAACCCGCTCGCCATCCCAGCGACCGCCATGGCTCCGAGCGCGACTTTTTCCTGTATCAGGTTCGCCCCACCGGCCCGCAGCAATTCGACGAAGGAAAACTGCGCGAAGATCAGGAAATAACCATACACCGCAGCCACGACGATGGCGGCACGCACGTTCATTTCCCGACTCCCTTCCACCATCCGGCCCTCAGGATGGCAATCTGCACCACCGCCACAACCGCATCCGAAGCTCCGACCAGCGCCCAGGCCGGAGCCAGCGAGCCGTTGATGATTCTCACCGCTAGAAAGACCGCGACCATCCCCCGGATCAGCGCGGTGAAGACCCAAACCGTCTCGCCGCGCGAGCGCCGTCCCAATGCCAGACCGTAGCTCAGCCCCACTCCGCAAACGAAGACTCCCATCCAGCTCAGAAACACCAGCGCGTCCGGCGATGGCGGATTGATGTTCAACAAGCCGAGAACCAGTGACGGGAAAAACACCAGCAACAGCCCGGTGAGGGCATCCATCGATCCCACCGCCACACTCCAAAATTTGAGAAATTGAATCTTGTTCATCGTGTCCTCCATTTCACCAGCCAGACTACCGAAACCGCCAGCATGATGGCTCCGCACTCGCTCCTCAGCAACAGTCCCAAGTCGCGCCAGTGGGTCTTCATCACCATCCAGGAAGGCCCAGCACCTTCGAGCCAACCCATGGTCGCCAAGGTGGCGATCATCAACACAACCGCGGCATGCCACAGAGTCACGGTGACCGCGCCTCCCACCCGCTTCCCGGTTAGAAGAACCGCCAGCAGGGCGCAGAACGAGGTGGTGAAACCCGCCATCGCGAGGTGGGAATGCGCAACGAGACCCTGCGTGAATTTGATCCGGTCGAGGATCCACGGGAAATACATCAGATATCCAGTCAACACCAGCAGCCCCCACCAGCCAAACATCGCCACCCGCCAAGCCCGTGAATCGTCCGGCCACGTGAATCCGCGCCAGTCCCGCGCCAGCAGCCAGGCCCACGGCGGCATGAGCAGCAGCGAGAAATTCTGCCACCAATCGAAGTGAGTCCCGCCCACCGCTTCCGCCACGCCAAAGTAAATCCAACAGAAACCGAAATACGCCCAGGTCCCCCACCCCGCCTTGCCTTTTCCAGATCCGCCAACCACCCGCGGCAGCAGCAACATCAGCCCGACCACGATCAGCGAGGATCCCAGCAGGCTTGAACCCGTGGGTCCGCCGGTCAGACGATCCACCGGCGGGTAGGTTTTCGGCGAAGCCGTGATGAGGATCGCTGCGGGAACCATCGCCAAACCAATGAGTCCTCCGAGCGAAACCCGCCATTTCAACTTCGTCCATCCGCTGGAACGTTCCTTCCACGCCATGGCCAGCACGGCCCAAAGCATCACCAGCGCCACGATGAACGCCCACAGCGCGCCGTCTTTCCAATCGAGGAAAATCTTCCCGCCGGTTTCTCCACCTAACCAATGCAGCGCACCCATCGCCAGCGCCGCCGACCATGCCCACACCGCAGCCGGTGCCCAGGCGGAAAACCTGCTGCGGCCCACTTCATACATCGAGAAAAGCCACGCGACTAACGGCAGAGCCGTCCAACCATACAGCTGCACGTTCAAATGCACCGGCACCCAGCGGCCATACGTCCACTCCGCAAGTTGCAGGGAAGGAGCCAGCAGCAGAACCGACAGATAGAGTCCCACCGCGTTTCCGAAGACCAGCCAGCCCAAGGCGTGTTTCACGGCCAGTGAAACCCCCTCGTCATCCGATGCGGTCAGATCGGGCGACATCAGTTGGAGATTCCGTCGATCCGGCCATCGCGCATCCTGACCGTGCGGTCACAGCGGCTGGCGAGTTCGGGATCGTGGGTGGCGAAAACGAGGGTTCTCCCTCGCGAGCGAACCAGTTCGATCAACAAATCGAAAACCCGCTCACGGTTCTTCTCATCCAACGCTCCAGTCGGTTCGTCACAGAGCAACAATTCCGGATCATTCATCAGCGAGCGCACCAAAGCACCGCGCTGGCGCTCGCCGCCGGAGAGTTCGCGCACCCGCTGGCCGAGACGATGTTCGACGCCGGTGGCCACCGCCAGTTCCTGCAGGCGCGCCATGCTTTCCGCCCGATTTCCCCCTGCGGCGATGACCGGAACCATGCAGTTCTCCGCCAGCGTTAGATCCGGCATCAGATGATGGAACTGGAACACGTAGCCGATGTGATGGCGAAGCAAATCGACACGCGTCGATTCCTTCACCACGTCGTAACCGGAGACGCGCACGTTTCCACGGTCCACTTCTTCGAGTCCGGAAATCACATTGAGCAGGGTTGATTTCCCACAGCCGGAAGTCCCGCAGAGCGCGACGATCTCACCTTTCGGCACCGTCAGACCCACGCCCTTGAGCACCTCGATGCGCCCGCGATCGAAGCTCTTCCACACATCCTCCACCAACACTTGATTGTTCATCATAGGTCTCCTTTCGTTATTCAAATCTCAGCGCCTGCGCCGGCTTCAACCGCGCGGCGTAAAATGCCGGATACATCGCTCCGAGCAGCGCGGTGAACGCCGCCAGCCCCATCGCTCCGGCCACTTCCTTCCAGCCGATGTTCGGCTCGATGTAACCCTGCAAATCCGGCACCGCCTTGAGCAGGCGCAGCCCGCCCGCGCTCAAGCCCCAGCCGGCGACGGTGCCGATGGCCGAGACCAGCAGCGACTCGCCGAAAATCATCAGCGCCACCTGAGTCCGGGAAAATCCACAGACACGCGCGATTGCGATTTCCTTGATCCGGCTGAAAACCGATAGAATCATCGTATTCGTCACACTGAGCCCGCCGAGCAGGAACGCGCACCCGCCGACGACCCAGGCAGTCGTCTTCATGATCTTGAACTGCGAGTAACTGCGACTGAACTCCTCGTTCTCCAGCGCCGTTAGTTTTTCATGGTTTTTCGCCATCCATGCTTTCACTTCCGACGAATCATGCCCATCAGCGAGCGCCACGGTCACCACCGAGCAGACGCCCTCCTTGTGAAACGCCTTCTGACAGGTGAGCAGCGGCATGAAGACGCCGCCGTTTTCAAATCCGTTTTCCAGGCGGACCACTCCCGCCACCGGATAGACGCCCTGGCCGAGTTCGATGGTCCCGCCGACTTTTGCTTTCAGAAACTCCGCCGCGCGCTCGCCGAGGACCACGCCCTCGCCGTCATCCGTGAAGTCCGCCGCGCTTCCCTGGAGCCACTCGCCTTTTTTCAACCGCCCGTCCGAGGCCTGGATGCCGAAACAAGTCACCACCGGCCGGTCCGGTGCCGCGATGATCGAAAAAAGCACCGGCTGCGCGTCCTTCACGAACGGCTGCGCCTCAAGCTCGGCGACGAGCTCCACCGGCACGTTGCTGAAAAACAAATCCGACACGTTCTTCTCGAACACGACCATCTCCGAGTCACTCCTCAGGATCTTCTCGAACATCTTCACCGCCCCTCCTAACAAACCAACCACGCTCAGCATCGTCGCCACGCCAAGCGCGATCCCGGTCGCACCGATGGCCGTGCGGACGCGATGCCGCCGCAGGTTGGTGAAAATCATGTGCCAAAGACTCATGATCTCGCGATGGGGTCACGGAGCGCTGACTTTAGTCGGCGAGTTCCTGATGGTGGCAAGACTGGCCGGCTGAAGCCAGCGCTCCACAAGATCCGGCTACCGAACGCCAAGTCTCTAGTTTTAAAAGACATCTCCATTCGTTTCACTTGTTATCATCAAATCGCCGCCGAGAGCATGGAGGACTCGGCCTGCGCCGACGAAACCGGCATCGGCACCTTGAGCATCGCCAACATCATCCACCTTTCCGCAGGCCCCGGCAATGCGGCCTGCACCCGGTCTCCCACATCACTCAAGCGCCGAAACCGCCGCACCGCGGCGGGCAGTCCCTCCGCCACCACCAAATTCGGCCGGCCCAGCGCTTCATCGCGGCCACCGGTTTTTCCGAAATTCTCATGGGGTGAAATGACATCCTTCAAATCGTCAGCTGCCTGATAGGCGAGACCGCGCAACAACGCGAGGCGGTCGAGAACCTGGATTTCCCGCGACGTGCCACGACCGACGATGGCGGGAAGCACCAGCGAGAGCCGGAGCAGGTCGCCGGTCTTCCGCGCGGCCACTTCGGACACGTCCGCAGCACTTTGTTCGCCGCGCCAGCCACTCAGGTCGTAGGCTTGCCCGCCGATCACCCCGCCGATGCCGAGCCGTCCGTCCACCCACTCGCCCGCAGCGGCGCGGCGTTCCGGGTTGGCCCGGTGGATTCCCTGCCAGATCATGGCATAAGCGCGGTTGATCATCGCCAACGCCGCTAACATGGCCACGGATTCTCCGTGAACCACATGCACGCAAGCCGCACCGCGCCGCATCCGGGCGTCGTCCATCGCCGGCAGATCGTCGAACACGAGGGAAGCGGTGTGCAGATACTCGATCCCACAGGCCATTGCCCGGGCCGACTGCTCCGCCAGTCCCATTTCGATGCCCATCAGATAGGCGACCACCGCCCGGACGAGAGAGCCGGGCCGGGCCAGAATGTCCTCCAAGGCCGCCGCCATCCGCGGCTCCACCCGGTCCAGACTGCCCATGCCGTGAGAGAAACTCCCTGCCATCAAGGTGCGGGCG
The DNA here is from genome assembly GCA_963841745.1 of uncultured Verrucomicrobiae bacterium. Classification (GTDB taxonomy): domain Bacteria; phylum Verrucomicrobiota; class Verrucomicrobiia; order Verrucomicrobiales; family Akkermansiaceae; genus Luteolibacter. The sequence goes on from CAWJDV010000006.1 coordinate 148,285, forward strand.
CACCCGGCGCGTCGGCGCCACCATAACTCCGGTGTCATCTGATTTTAGGAATTGAGGCTTACTTCACCTTACCCACCACATGGAAGCGGATCACCAGTTTCGGGTCCACCGTCATCAAGGCCATCGAACGAATGATCGGCAGCTTGAAGTTCTGATAGTCCAGCGAAACATTGCCGTCGATGGTCACCCAGTCACCCTCGCGCTTCACCTTGTAGGGAAATGCGACGGTTTTCGAAACCCCATTGATCGTTAGAGCTCCTTGGGCCTGCCCGCCTTCCGGAGTCACGTCCCATGACTTCTCGAACTTGAACGAACCTTTGGGTTTCCCTCCGCCAAGCCACTTGATCATCGCCTCGTCGCGTTTCTCATCGGCCGTATTCAGATCATTGAAATCCCAAGAAAGGTTGAGTGCGGTCGGCTGGCTGGTGGCGGCATTTCCTTCCGCGGAGATCGTGTATTTCCCCAAATCGCCGGCGAAGGTATGGCCGGTGGCCTTGGCATCGACCTGGATGCGGCTGCGGGTCGTATCGACTTCGACCGTGGCGGAGCGCCCCAAGGGCGCGGAGATCCAGAAAATGGCAAGGGCGGCAAAGAGAGTTGTTTTCATCGGTGTGTGGGCATATTCTCAACCCATCGCCAATTGAAACAACCTCTTGTTCGCTTTCCAAACGAATCGTTACCAAATTAAGCACACCCCACAAAATCATGAAATCGAGTCTCATCAAAGCAATCGGTATTTTGTTCACCGCCACCGCCATGGCGATGATTCCGGCATCGGCCGCACCTTATACGGACGGGCAGCGGGTCGAGAGTTTCCAATCCAAAGATCAGTTTGAAAATGCATTTACCTTCAAACCCTCGGAAACCCGCTACCTGCTCGTCAGCCACGACATGGAAACCGGAAAAAAGGCGAACGCCGCGCTCTCCCCGTTAGGCAAGGACTACCTCTCGTCGAAAAAAGCGGTCTACATGGCGAACATTTTCGGCATGCCCGGCATCGGTCGGATGTTCGCGATGCCGAAGATGAAGAAATACAATCACAAGATCATCCTCGCCGATGACGAGGCGCTCATCACCCGCTTTCCGGCCCAGGCCGGCAAGGTAACGGTGCTCACACTCTCCGGCGGCAAGGTCGAGTCCATCGCTTACTGGGCACCGGGCACGGAAAAGATCGATGGCTTTGTGAAATAAGTCGTTCGGTTTCGGAATTCAAATCCCTCGCGTTTCCCCAAGCCGGTCTAGCAGTCGCAAGAGTCCGTCAAGAATGGTCACTGGATGGGGCGGGCAACCGGGAATGAACAGATCGACCGGGACCACGGAGCTTGCGCCGTCGTTCACTTCCGGGTGACCGGCAAAAGGGCCGCCCGCGATGGCACAGGCACCGACGGCGATGACGATCTTGGGATCCGGCACGGCGTCGTAGGTTTTCTTCAGCGCAAGTTCCATCGCCTTCGTCACCGGGCCGGTGATGAGCAATCCGTCCGCGTGCCGCGGAGAGGCGACGAATTGGACCCCGAAGCGCCCGAGGTCCCAGCCGATGGTGCCAAGCACGTTGGTATCCGCCTCGCAGGCGCTGCAACCACCAGCGCTTACCTGGCGCAGGCGCAGCGAGCGGCCGAAAAGCCTGCGCAGTTTTTCATCGAGTGCGGCGGCGAGGCGCACTTGTTCGTGACCGGGGACTCCTAGCAGAAGATCGTCGCGATGGCGCGCGGCCATCCGGTGATCACCGGTCTGCGTGATGGCATCGTGCGGGCAAACATCGACGCAAGCGGCGCAGAAAACGCAGCGGCCAAGATCAAGGGTGACAGATTTTCCAGAAGCGCGAGTGATTGCCTCGGTAGGACAAACCGGAACGCAGGCGTCACAGCCGTCAGCACATTTTGCAGCGTCCACTTTGAGCGCCCCGCCGTGGCGATCGGGCAACGCGGGTGCCGGACCATTTGGATAGGCCATCGTTTCGCAGCCGCGCCTGAGGCGGTGGGTGAGTGTGTCGAAAACAAACATGGCTTATTTTACAAGTCGTGGCCGCAATACGAAAGATTGAAGCTCTTGTTACAGATGGGGAAATCAGAAATGGCGGTGCCGCGTAAGGCGAGCGCCAGGCCGGTCCAGTTGTGGAACGAGGGATCGGTGATCTTGTAGCGGCGGAAGCGGCCGCCAGAGTCGGTTAGTGCGACATGACAGACTTCGCCGCGCCAGCCTTCGACAAGAGATACGCCGAGAGTATCCGGGTTGGCGGGTGGGAGTCCACCCTGAGAATCACCATCCGGCGGTGAGACGAGCTGCTCGCGGAGGAATTCGCCCGAACGCTGGATTTCCAACGACCTCACACGGGCGCGGGCGAAGACATCGCCGCCGGGCCACACGGTCACGGGAGCCTGCGCAAAACGATGCCAACCGGCAGGATGGTCGTATCTAACGTCCCGCACCAAACCGCACGCCCTGGCCGCCGGCCCGACCATGCCGATTTCACCGGCTTGTTCCGGGGTGACGGTGCCGACCGTCTCAAAGCGCGCGCGAACGGAAGCCGCGTCCCACAGCCATCCGAGCGCTTGCTCGGTGTCAGCCAGCGTGGCGATCAAGCGGGCGAGCAGCTCGATGGCGCGGGCGGGTTCCAGGTCATGGCGGCAGCCGCCGGGACGCACAAGGCCGCGGCCGAAGCGGTTGCCACAGAGCAGCGCGGTGAGATTGAGGAAATCGCCGCGGATTTTTCCGCAGGCGGAGGCGGTGGGCAGGAAGGCGACATCGCCGGCAAGCGCGCCGAGATCGCCGGTGTGATTGGCGAGACGTTCGAGTTCGAGTGCGATCGAGCGCAGCCATTGGGCGCGCAGCGGCGCTTCGGTTCCGGCGAGCGCCTCTATCAGGGAGGCGTGCGCCGTGGCATGGGCGATGGTAGAGTCGCCGGCGATGGTTTCCATCTGGATCATCGTCGCGCGGTGCGGACCGCCCGCCAAGGCCGACTCGATCCCGCGGTGCTGATAGCCCAGCGCGATTTCCAGATGCAGGACATCCTCACCCGCGCACTGGAAGCGAAAATGCCCGGCTCGATGATTCCCGCATGCACAGGGCCGACAGCGACTTCGTGGACTTCACCGCCAGCGACCCGGAAAAACTCGCCGTTCGCAGGTGCGTTTCCCTCCGTCCGACGCACGGGCTTGAGCCACGGATGCCCTTCCGGGATGACTCCGTGTTGTTCCCAAATCTCACGCTCGAACAAATGAGCCTGTGGATGCCTCTCGGTGAGTGACGGAAACGCGCAGCTGAATGGCGTGCTGCGACCGACAGCGAGCGTGCTGTCCGCATCAAACGCGAGCACCGCCACAAGTTGCACGGCCCTACCTTCAGACACACCGAACAACGAGCACAACCGTGCGCCACGGGCGATTTCGGTGCCGGTGGCGCGCACGAAATCGACAACCGGCCACGCGGGCACCTCCGCCCAGGGAATGGAGGTGGCGTTAGCTAACAAGGAAAAAGGAGTCGATGCGCTCATGGAGGTGGAGAAAGTTGCGCGACGGCGGCGGCCCACGCTTCTTGAAGCATCGCCGGAGGAAACAGGCCGAGCCACAACGATAATCCAAGCAACGCGAGTGGGGGAAGAATCACACCCGCGGATTCGATCACCTGCTGTTTCACCTTCGGATTCGGCCGGCCGTCCACGATGGCGAAAACCACCCGGGTCAGTCCGAGAAACGCCAACAGAAGGCAGCCCAGGAAAAGCGCGGTCGCCGCGCCATGCCCCGCCACGAGCGCGGCCCGCACGACTTTCAACTCGCTGAAAAACGGCGCGAACGGCGGGCAGGCCGTGACCGCGAACAGCCCTATCACGAAAATCGCCGACGACCGGGGAGTCACCACGCCCATCCCGCGGACGTCGTCCATCGATGACGATCCGGCGGCGCGGCGGATGTTGCCCGCGCTCAGGAACAACGCGCCTTTGGTCAGACTGTTACTCCACACATGGAACAACGATGCAGCGACTCCGGCCGGCCCCAGCGACGCGCCGATGGTGAGGATGCCCATGTGCTCGACGCTGGAATACGCGAGCATGCGTTTGAAATCGCGCGTTCCTAGCAGGAAAAACGCCGCCACCGCCATCGAAAACAAACCGATGCCCAACAAGGTTTGATCCGCGATCACTCCCTCTCCTGCCGCCCCGACCACGGCGCGGACCCGCAGGATGGCTGCGAACGCCACGGAGGTGACACCTCCCGCCAGAATCGCGCCAACCAGTGAAGGAGCCTGGCCATAGGCTTCCGGCTTCCAGGTATGCATCGGCGCAAGTCCCATTTTCGTACCATAACCGACGAGTAACAGAACCCACGCGATGAGCACCCAGGGCCGCGACAGACCTTCTCCCTGCGCGGCCAGCGCGACGAAAGTCAGGTCGCCCGTACCGCCGCCATAAAGCGAAGCATAGCCGAGGCACAGTGACCCTAACAACGACAGCGCGATGCCGGTGCCGCCGACGAGCAGGTATTTCCAAGTCGCCTCGAACGCATGCGGCGTGCCGTTGAAATGCAAAAGCGGCACTGCGGCCAGCGTGACGGCCTCGGTGAAAATCCATAACAGCCCCAGATGACGGGCCTGAAGCGCCCCGCTCAACAACCCCATAACCGCCAGCAGCGCCGCGATGAAAATCCGGTTGGGCCGGCCGGACCGCAGCCGCAGATAACTCACGCCATACACCGAGCAGACGAGATATAACAACGACACCGCAGGCAGGACCGCCCGCGCCAATGGATCAAAACCCAGCCAGGCATCCGCAGCAACCGTCGGCGGATCGAGAAACAACCAGAGCGCCAGCAGCGCGTGGATGATTCCCACAGCAGGCAGAAACCATGTCCGCGTGCGGTCTTCCCGCCAGAATGCGGCAACCACGGCGGCCACCAGCGGCACGATGATGAGCAGGAGCGGTTTCATTCGTGCAGCGCGGTGAGTTTGCGGGTGTCCAGCGAGTCGAACGCCCGCTGGATGCGGTCCACGATGATTCCGATGATGAAAACCCCCACCGTGAGATCCAACAAAACGCCTCCCTCCACCAGCAGCGGCATTGTCTTGATGAGCAACAGGCCGAAGAGATAGATACCGTTTTCCAGAATCAGATAGCCGCAGACCTGCGAGATCGCCTTGTTGCGGCCGACCATCAGGATGAAGCCGGTGAACACCGTGGCCAGCGCCCCGGGCACCAGCAGCGAATCCCGATGCTCCGGCAGCAGCGGCAGCATCCCGACCAATGCCAGCGCCGCGATGGCCGCGGCGGCCCCCAACAGCAACGATGGGACGAAGCCGATCAACGGGTCTAGCTCGCGGTCGATCTGCGCCGTCCGCATCGCGTGCCGCAACAGCGCGGGAATCAGCAGTCCCTTGCCCGCCACTGTTGCCAGTGCGACCAGCAGCAGTCGCCAGTCGAGGTGATGAAACTCGAGGATCACCGGCATCACCCCCAGGATGACACCCTGCGCCGACATCACGCGGATCAGCGCCGGCAGGCGGCTGGTGCCGAGCGCCAGCAGATTCAGGCCCATCGCCAAACCGATGAGGAGATCGAGATTCACGAATGCCCTCCTTTCCAAGCCACCAACAGCGCGAACAAACAAAGCAGAAATGCCGAGGTAAGCAGCAAGGGCACACGGCGGAATGCCAGCCGCGCCATCAGAGATTCCACCAGGCCCACGACGACGGTCACGACCAGCACGCCTGCTGCCAGAACGAGTCCGGCGACCAACGGTCGCAGGTCGCCCATCGGCAGCACCGCCTGGATCAAAAGCACCGAGAACAACAACAGCTTCATCGACGCTCCGTGCAGAATGACCGCGAGCGGCGGGCCGCTGTGATCGAGCACCATCGCTTCGTGGACCATCGTCAGTTCGAGATGGGTGTTAGGATCGTCGAATGGCACGCGGCAATTCTCCGCCAGCAGCACGATGAACAAGCCCACTCCCAGCAGAACCGCACCTGCTCCGGCCGGCGGCGCGAGCATGGTGACAAGCGAGACGCTGCCGGTCCGCACACAAAGTGAAAGGACGGCCGCCACCATGGCCGCCTCCGCGAGCACGGCGAAACTCACCTCGCGCACCGCGCCCATGCCCTCGAAGGCAGAGCCGGTTTCCAGCGCCGCCCACGCCGTGCAGAACCGCCCCAACGCCAACAGATAGAGCATCAGCAGTACATCGCCGCGAAATCCCAGGCTCGCACCCGCCGGCCCCAGCGGAACTAACAATACCGCCCCGAACAAGGCCGCCCAGCCGAAGCCGGGGAGAATTAGGAAAGCCGGTGAAGCGAGCGTGCTCATGACGACGCCCTTTTTCCACAACCGGGCGAGATCAAAATAGAGCTGCAACACCGGCGGCCCTCGCCGGCCAGCGACCCACGCCTTGACCTTGTTGATGATGCCCGGCAACAGCGGGGCCACCAGCAGCCAGCAACCTAGACGCAACAGGAATTCGATCACAGCGATCATGGTTCACCTCCCAGGAAAACGCACACACCCATGACCACCAAACCCGCGGCCACATAGAGAATGTAGGACTGCAAGCGCCCATGTTGCAGACGCCGCACCGCAGTGGATAACAGAATGAACCACCCGCCAACCGGCGTGACCACGCGCTCCAGCACGGTTTCAGGAACCCTTTCCAAATGGATCGCCCCGGCGGGAAACGGACCGTTCGGGCGTTTCAGCTTGAGCACCGGCCGCAGGATCCATGCAAACCATTCTCCGGCAAGACCGCCGAAGGAACCGCTGGAATACTGCATCCTGGCGGTCGGCGCGGCATAACCGCAGTCCCAGGTCGGGCCGCGGCGCAGGCCGTTGGATTTCACTTTCCGCCACAGGAAAATACCCGCCGCCGCCAGCAGGATGAACAATCCCAGATGCGCGAAGCCAAGCGTATACAGCGGTGCGGGAAGCTCCGAGGTCGCCCAGGCCGGGTGCCACGCGCCGATGGCCCGAGCCACCGCGGGCCAGAAAATAACAGGTGCCAGCCCGATCGCGAGACACAAACCCGCGAGACCTAACATCGGCCCGCGCATCCAGGCTCCGCATTCATGGGCCTTCTCCGCGAACTGAGTGCGGGGCGCGCCAAGAAAAACCATCGAGCCCGCCTTCACGAAGCACGCCAGGGCAAGCGCTCCGGCCACCGCTAGCAAGATCGCGCCGGGTATCGCCGCCCACGCCGTGGATTCCCTGCCCGTCACCGCGTCGAACAGTCCCAGATAAACCAGCCATTCGCTCACAAATCCATTCAGCGGCGGCAGCCCGGCCACCGCGACGGCACCCACCGCGAACAACCCGGCGGTCCACGGCATTGCCCGCCACAAACCGCCTAACCGGCTCATTTCCCGCGTGCCCGTGGTGTGCAGCACCGAACCGGCTGCGAAAAACAACAGCGCCTTGAACGCCCCGTGATTCCACACATGCAGCAAGACCCCCGCCAGCGCCAGCCGGCCCCATGGTGCGTCTCCGGCCATGCAGAGGCGGCCCCCAGTCCCATCGAGAATCACGCCGATGTTCTCCACCGAGCAATACGCCAGAAGCCGCTTGAGGTCGTTCTGCGCCAGCGCGAAAGCAATCCCAAGCACTGCGCTGATAGAACCCAGCGCGATCACCACCCACCCCGCCGCCGCCGGAACCGGCAGCCAGCCGCTGAAGCGGATGATTCCGTAAACACCCATCTTGATCGCCACGCCCGACATGATCGCCGAGACATGGCTTGGCGCGTTCGCATGCGCCGAAGGCAACCAGATGTGCAGCGGAAACACCCCGCTTTCAGCCCGAAGCCGATCAATGCCAGCCAGAACAAGGATCGCCAGCCCGACGTCATCGCGCATCGGACCGAGATCCCAACTCCCGGTGCGCGTCGCCAGCATGCGCGAAAAACGCAAACAAACAAACCGTCCCCGCGTGGGAAGCTGCCAGATAGAGCCAGCCCGCCGCGCGCACCTCGCGTCGCTGGCGGTCCAGCGTGATGAGAAAATACGCGCTGACGGCGAACAACTCCCAGCCGATGAGGAAATGCAATCCGTTGGAAACCGTCAGCACCGTTCCCATGCTCAGCACCAGCGCGCTCCACCACGCCCGGCCGCGAGGGGCGGAGGCCGGGTAATGGCGGTCTGACCAATATTCGCGCGAGTAGATCGCCCCCGCCGCGCCGATCACGGCCAGCAGTGCAAGGAAAAGCGCGCTGAGACCATCAAGCCGCAGGTGCAGCGGTTCACCACCGATCAGGAAATCGACTCCTCCACTCCCAGTCCTGGCCGGAAAGCGCGGCTAGCAGCGCGGCCGCACAACCGGTCACGGTGAGAGCGAGCCACATCCGCGGCCATTTCGCACCAGTGACAACGGCGGCCGCCATCGCCACGAATGCCAGAAATAACAGCGCCGCCGTCATCCCCCCGCCTCCTCCGGTTTCCGTAAATCCGCGGCGTCCACCGATTCTTGAATTTCCTCGTCGGTCCCGCTGTTTTCCAGCACTTCCCGCAAGGTCCCTTTCGACAAAAGCCGGCTCAGCCGCCCTACCAGATCGAGATGGGCACGGGGCGAGGGCGCGATGAAGAATAACAGCCGACTCACCGGCACGTCATCCATCCGCAGCTCCTTCGGCGGAGCCAGCGAATCGCGCAGAAGAATCACCGCAAGCGCTCCGGAATCACGGCCCAGCGTGACCCGCGAAGCCGGATGCGGCAGCGCGTAACCACCGCCGATCGGCGCGATCGTCACTCCGTCCTTCGCGCGGAAACGCTTCACTAACAAATCACGCGCCGGCGGGGCCACTCCCGGCAGCGCCCCAGCGATGCGGGCGAAAACATCCGGCAATCCCGCCGCCGCCACGTCACGCCAGATGCCGCCGACCCGCAGCAAGGGACCGAGTCTAACCATGGAAGTGAGCGCCGGAGATCCCTGGGCGAGAAATCCCACCTGCGCCGCAAGCCCGCGGTTCGCGGCCCATTGCGCCACCCGAGCCCGGTCGAATAACAGCACTCCGTGATCCGGGGTATGGGGCAGGCCTTCGTGGCGGATCCAGCCTTCCACGACGCGCTCCGAGACTCCGAACGACTCGGCTAACTGAATGAGATTCAAATACATCGTTTTTTCTCCGGACTCGCGACTGCCGCGTGATCAAGCGTCTTCAGGATGCTCTGGGCGCGATCGAGCGCCTCCGCCAACTCCTTGCGCGCGGTTTCAACCGTCTGACGTTCGGAATAAAGCACTTCATGGGCTTCAGGTAACTCCGCAACCGGCGGAAGGCCAAGGATTATACGCGCCCTCGCCAAGGCGGCGGTGACATCCGGGCAGACGTTTTCCTCGCCAAGTCGCTCGATGAAGCCGGAATTCGTCATCACCAGCAGGGGCTGGGTGTGCGGCGCGCTGAGAATCAGATGTTTGCCCTTGGCACGGAGTTTCAACCGCAGATCCTCCAGCGCCTGCAGGCCGGTGGCATCCATCGCCAGCACCTTGCGCACCCGCAAAATCAGGATTTCAGGCTCTTCCCTCGCCCGTTTCAATTCGTCGTCGAGCTTGTCCACCACTCCGAAAAAGAACGCGCCGAACACCCGGAAAATCAACACACCCGGCGGCACTTCCTTGCCGACCAGCGAGTGGTGCGAGCCCTCTGTCTCCGTCGTCTCGTCCACAGCGGTGATCTTGGAAGTCTCGGAAACCCGTTTCACCATCAGCAGGGCGGCCAACACCACACCCACCTCGACCGCCAGCGACAGGTTCGTTAGAACGGTGAGCCCGAAGGTCGCCAGAAACACCGACGAATCGCTGAACGGCCATTTCGACAAGCGGGCGAACTGACGCCATGAAACCATCCGATAGGCCGCCACCACCAATACCGCGCTCAGCGTCGCCAGCGGAATATGGCTGATCAGCGGCGCACCCACTAACAAAATGAGCAGCAACAGCGACGACTGCACCAACCCCGCCACCGGAGTGCGGGCGCCGGAGCGCACGTTCATCACCGAGCGCGCCACGCCGCCGGTCACCGGAATGCAGCCGAAGAGCGGCCCGATCAGGTTGGCCAGCCCTTGGCCGAGAAGTTCCTGGTTCGAATCGTGCCGATCGTCCAACAGACCATCCGTCACCACCGCTCCTAACAAAGCCTGCATCGCGACCAGCAGGGCGATGGTGAACGCCGGCTGGATCAGCTCCTTGATCGTCCCCCAGTCCGCCAGCGGAACCACCAGCGCGGGCAGCTTGCCGGAAACCACACCGAACTCCGACCCGATGGTCGCGATCCCCCATTTCTGCTGAAATCCGAACATCGCCGCGAGCGCCGTCGCCAGCACCAGGCCCGCCATCGCTCCCGGAACCAAGCGCGACAGCCGTTTCGGCCACAGCCCGATCGCCGCTACCGAGGCCAGCGACAAGCCGACGGTCGGCCAGTGGATCGCGCCGAGATGCGAGCCGAGCATTTGGATTTTCCCGATGAAATCGACGGGCAGCTTGTCCACTTGCAGCCCGAAAAACGTTTTGATTTGCGAGCTGAGGATCAGCACCGCGATGCCTTTGGTGAAAGCGCGCGAGACCGGATACGGAATGAAGCGAATGATCGAGCCCATTTTCGCGAGGCCCATCAGGCACAGCATCACGCCGGCCATCATCGTGCAGAGGAACAACCCGGCGAAACCGGCGGTTTGCACGATGCTGTAAGTGATGATGACAAACGCCCCGGTCGGCCCGCCGATCTGGACGCGCGAGCCACCGAGCGCGGCGATGACGCCGCCGCCGATGATGGCGGTGAAAAGTCCCTGCTCGGGCTTCACGCCCGAGGCGATCGCGAACGCCATCGACAGTGGAAACGCCAGCGTCGTGACATTCAGTCCCGCCAGGAAATCCTGCCGGAAAGTCTCTCTGGAGTAGCCCTTGAGCGACTCCAGCAGTTTCGGACGGAATGGGATGGATAGATTCATCAGGCTTTGGACACCTCGGAACCGGGAGCCCCGCTCTCATCCAGATAGATGAAGACTCCGCAGTTCTCGCAGACATGGAGCGCTCCGCCGCTGCGGTGGAGATTCGCGTAGCTGCTGCGGGTCATCGAGAGGTGACAGCCGCCGCAGATCCCGCGCCGCACCGGGGCGATGGCCGGCTTGTTGCGCGAGCGACATTGGTCGTAATGATGGGTGATCGCGGTGGGCAGAAGCTTGCGAACGCTTTCGATCTCCGCGTTGAGCGCCGCGAGCCTGGTGGACTTGGTTCTGAGCGCGGCGCGGGCTTCATCCAGCTCGGCGAGCTGGCGCAAGCGCTGCATGAGATCGGGACGTATGATCATGGCATCGGTGTGGTTGGATAGGAAAAAACAGGTTCAAACAATTGTGAAGTAACAGGAGTCAGCCATGAGGGCGGCCGCGAAGGAACTTTGCTCGGCGGATAACTCACGGCGTTTGACCCACAGCCGGAGCTTGCCGTCGAAGGCGGTTTCCTCGCAGTCATAACAGGGAGGAATCTCGTGGCAACTCCCCCAAAATGTGACCACCCGGGTTCCCATGCGCGACTGTGAGAGCTGACGGCGTACGTAGTCGATGTAGCCGCCGTAAAATTCGATTTCGACCGGCACCTCGTCATCAATCCTCAGCTCCGGCGACAGATTCTCCTCGAACGGATTGAACAGATAGAACGCGTCGAAGCCGCTGAACGACAGGTCCATCACATTGGCATGCAGGATTTGCACCCGGGGAATGCAGTAGTGATCGAGCATGTCCCACGCGCTGCGGCAGAGACGCTTGCGCTGCTCCACTCCGGTGAAGTGCCCCACGGTGGTGAATGCTCCGATGGCGCAGAATTTTCCCGGTCCGCAGCCCACATCCAGCACCCGCGTCTGTGGTCCGGCCACCAGCCATGCGGCCGCGTGGCGGCAGACTTCCACCGTCGTCCAGTGAAAGGCGGAGAACTCACGCAAGCGCCGCGGGAGGATCTGGTCGAATTCCGCGTCCTCAGGCAGACGTGGAAATTCGCTGTCGAACCAAACCGGATCGGGAGTGGCGCGGCTGGGAGATTGTGTGGGCATGCCTCCAAGGTCGCAGTGGCTGTGCCAACCCCATTGCCAGATTCACAACACCCTTAACGTCAGACCGATTCAATTTCCACTCCGCACAGGCTGCCCAAGGGATTCCACCGGGAGCGCAAAATCTGCACTTGCTGGCACATCGCTGTGCACACCAGTGTCATGGCATGGATCCATCAAAAATCAGCATTCTGGTGATCGACCGCGACGCCGCTTCCGCCCGGCAGATCCGCCAGACCCTTGGCGGAGTAGGATACAGGGTGGTGGACGTGTCGCACGAGTCCGAAGCGCTGCATCTCGCGGCGGGGGAACTTTTCAACGTGGTGGTGAAATCATTCGACGCGCAGCGCATCAACGCGGTCACTCTGATGGAAAAAGTGCGCGGCATCGCGCCGGACACCCAGTTCATCTTCATCAGCGACAAGGGCACCATCCACACTGCCGTGGACGCCATGCGCAAGGGTGCCTTCGACTATCTGGCGAAGCCGCTGGATACCGCGCAACTGGTCGAGTCCGTGGCCAAGGCGCTCGACTATCAGGCACTGGTCGCGGAGGACCAGCAGATCAAACAGCGCCTGCGCCGCCGCTCGGAGCCGGACATCTTCGCCGGGAAGAGCACAGCCGTGGGCGAAATCAGCGCCCTCATCCGGCAGATCGCGAACACCGATGTGACCGTGCTCATCGAAGGCGAGAGTGGCACGGGCAAGGAAGTCGTCGCGCGGGCGATCCACGAACAAGGCCGCCGGCGGACGCAGCCTTTCATCGCGGTCAACTGCGCGGCGCTGCCTGACAGCCTGATCGAAGCGGAGTTTTTCGGCCACACCCGCGGTGCCTTTACCGGCGCGATCAAGGACCGCAAGGGCCGCTTCGAACTCGCGCGGGGCGGCACGCTTTTCCTCGATGAAATCGGCGATCTTTCGAAAAAGGGCCAGGGCGACTTGTTGCGCGTGCTGGAAGACGGCATGTTCCGTCCCGTCGGCAGTCCGGTGATGGAGCGGGCGGACGTGCGCCTGATCGCCGCGACTAACAAGGAACTGGAGACCGAGAGCATGGACGGGCGGTTCCGCGAGGATCTTTTTTATCGGCTCAACATCGTTTCCATCCGGATTCCGCCCTTGCGCGAGCGGGCCGAAGATATCGAGCCCCTGGTGAAATCCTTCGTCTCCCACTTCTGCGCCAAGCACCGGCGGCGGGCGAAGAAATTTCCTGCCGCGGTGATCGGGCTTTTCCAGACTTTCCGCTGGCCGGGCAACGTCCGCCAACTGCGCAATCTCGTCGAGCGCCTGGTAGTCACCATCCCGCACACGACCATCACGCCGGACGATCTGCCCGCCAACTTCAGCCAGCCTGCGGGCGTTCCGCCATCACTCGGGATCGCTCCCGGCATGACGATCGCGCAGGTCGAGTCCGAGCTGATCCGGCAGACGCTGCTGCAAGTCACTTCGAATCGCGAGGAGGCCGCCAGAATCCTCGGCATCAGCCGCCGCGCCCTGCAATACAAAATCCAACGCTACGGACTCGGCGCGGTTTCCAAGGCGAAACGATGAACGGCTAACATGAAGCGCTGACCGCCCATTGCTCCCCGACCATGGGAATGACAAAAACCCGCGGATCCAGCGAATGCTCCTGCAGCGCTTTTCCCAACAGAATCGGCGGCTCGCCCATCGGTTCGTCGGTGAGCTGGAAGGTCCCCCAGTGCATCGCCACCGCCTGCCGGCAGCGGGTTTCCAGGAAGGCGCGCACAGCCTCGTCCGGATTCATGTGCATCGGCCGCATGATCCGGCGCGGCTGATAGGCACCGATCGGAATCATGCCGAAATCGATCGGCCCGTAGCGCCCGCCGATTTCCGCAAACACCGGGCAGTAGCCGCTGTCGCCCACGTGCCAGAGCTTGCAGCCCGCCCCCTCGACCAGCCAACCACACCAGTGCGCGTGATTCCGGTCGAAGGGAGTCCTCGCGGTGAAGTGCTGGGCCGGAGTCGCCGTCACGCGGATGCCGGGGGAAATTTCCGCGCTGCCGTGCCACGCCAGTTCGCTGACCCGCTTGAAACCTCTGCGGCCTAACCATTCTGCGTGTCCCTCCGCGATGATGATCCGCGTGTCCGTGCCGATTTCCCGCAACGTCGGCAGGTCGAGGTGATCGTAGTGCGCGTGAGTCAGCAGGATCGCGTCGATTTTGGGTAGATCACCGATCTTACAGGGTGGAGCGACTTTCCGTCGCAAGCCCGGGAACGGCAGCGGCGCGCAAATTTCGGAGAACATCGGGTCCACCAGCAGCGAGACCCCGCCGCCTTGCAGCAGGAACGAGGCATGCCCCAGCCACGTCACCCGCCACCCGGCGTCCGGTGGGCGGGCGATTTCCTCCCGCGTCACCGCCCGCCAGGCAGCGGGGGTTTTCGGGGCATCCGGCAGTTCCGGCGTCTCCTGCGGCCCTAGCTTCAGCTTCCATCGCAGGATGTCGGCGATGCCGTGCACGTCGTGCGGCCAAGGGTTTTCATAAATCTTCATGCGCCGCGTGGATTAAGACGCCGGACGGGAAAAACAAGAAAGCAGGAAAACCCAGGCCGGAGACCGCTGCTAAGATCAGCGTCTGCGTGCCTGCTCTTCGATGAAGATTTCCGCCAGGCGGAAGCAGCGGCGGGAAAGGTCCTTCGCATCGTTGTCGCCGATGAGGGCGACGCCTTCTTCGCTGACTTCGGCCAGATAGATTTTCCAGGCCATTTTCGTCAGCAGCTCGGGATCGATTTTCGCGCGCGGCTGTGGAGGATGTGGCGGCTGCTGGGGTCGCTGTGGCCGTGGCTCCTGGTTGGCTTCGGGTGGCCTAGATTCAGCGGCAACCGGCGCGGCGGCGTCCTCGCCAGCGGGTTCTCCCGAGCTGTTGTTCTGAGGGGAGTTCCCCTGCCCCTTGCCCTTGCGGCGGCGGCGTTTCCGCTTCGACGACTCGGACTGGGATTGATTGCCACCACCGGATTCAGCGTCCGGTTCCGGCCAGTCCCCTCCGACCGGGGCCGGAGTTTCCGGACGCTCTTCACGCCGTGGAGTGGTGGGAAAAGGGATGCTCGCCACCTCGGGAGCAACGACCGGAGCAGGCTCGGGTGCGGCAGATTCGCCAGCTTCGGCAGGAGCTGCTTCCTTGGCGACTTTCTTAGGCCGCGGGGTGGAAATCCGGCGGGCGCGCGGGGCGGGTGCGGCTTCGGGTGTCGGAGTGTTTTCGGGGGCGGATGCTGTTTCGTCGCTCATGGTGCTGCCGGGAAGGAAGCCCGCCGAAGTGGCTGGCGTCGAGAAGATTCAGACGGGTGAATCCCCTAAAATCGGCAGAATGCAGCTATGGAGAAGGGGTTTGAAACCCCTTTTACCAGCAAGGCTCTTCCCGTTGCCGCGTGAAAGAAAGGAGTTTCAAACCCCTTCTCCTTATTAGAACAGAATGATCGCGACACGGATGCGGTGGGCCGCTCATTCCTCCGCAAGCTGCTGGAAGACCGTGGGGAATGACCGGTGGCGTGACTCAAAAAAAAGCCCGCCGGGAAGGCGGGCTTTTGAAAGACGAGTGAGTCGGAAGACCCGACACGTTCGGGGAGAGGAATTAGAAATTCCGAATATCGTCCGTGTTTGGATTGTTTGTTGCGGGCGAGGTCAAGCTTGGGTTGGTCGCATTCGATTTCCCATCCTTGCCCATCGACCAGAGGTCAAAGTCCGGGTTTTGGGTTGCGGCAAGAGGTTTGCCATCTTTATCCAACGCTGAGCGGTAGCAATATTCATTTCCCCATGGATCCGTGATGATTTGCCCGATCGTTGGCTCCCCCGACGTTTTCGTAACTACCCAGCCTTGTTTTGTGCTGAGGGGGTCAAGGTCGGCAAGATAGATCTTGGTAGCCTTTGGCGGGTTCGTATCGGCCCGATTCGGATTTTTGGCGTATTCGAAGCCCTCGAAAAAGAGCGCGTTGTAGAGTATCGAAGAAGTGGCTGTCCCGGCTTTTGTTGCTAAACTACCAGTTTTGTTCACTGTCACGGGATAAGTTCCCATGTCCAGTTTGTAATCTTCCAGAGCCTTGGTAAGCAGGGCGATCTGGACCTTGGCCTTTTCCTTGGCCTGACGCTCGGTGACGAATCCCAAACCACCGACGACGAGGCCGGCGAGGATGACGATGATGGTGATGACCGCCATCAACTCGATGAGTGTGAAGGCGGGTTTGCCTTTGCGCTGGGTTGTTTTCATATCCTTGGATTTTAAGCGGATTGAGAGGGAAGCCAGTGGATCACTGGTTGCCCATCGTCGAGATCATCTTAATCAATGGTAGGAACAATGCAAATACAACTGCGCCGACGATGAGGGCGAGGATCACGATCATGATCGGCTCCAGAATCGAGGTCAGGGCGGTCACGGCGTTATCGACTTCGTCGTCATAGACGTCGGCGACCTTGAGCAGCATTTCCGGGAGCTGGCCGGTTTCCTCACCGACGTCCACCATGGAGATGACCATGTTCGGGAACACACCGGATGCCTGGAGCGGGGTGACGATGGTTTCCCCTTCCTTGACGGCTTCGTGGACCTTCTCGATGGCATTGGAAATGACGACGTTCCCGGCGGTGTCGCGGGTGATGTTGAGCGCCTGGAGGATGGGCACACCGGAGGTGACCAAGGTGCCAAGCGTGCGCGAGAAGCGGGAGACGGCGCTCTTGCGCTGGATGTCACCGAGCACAGGCATGCGCAGTTTCATGTTGTCGATAATCACGCGGCCACCGGCGGTGCGGCCCCAGAGATTGAAGAGGAAGACGCCGATGCCGAACATGATGAAGACGAAGACCACGTTCGGCACGATGAGCGGCCGTGCGAGGAAGAACTCCGACATGCCGAAGACGATCTTGGAGATGAGCGGCAGTTCGGAGTCCGTGTTGGTGAACATTTCCTTGAACTTCGGAACGATGAAAATCATCAGGAAGACAAGGATGGCGACGGCGATGAACATGACGATCACCGGGTAAACCATGGCGGAAACGATCTTGTTCTTCAGCTTCTGGGCCTTTTCCTGATACTCGGCAAGACGGTTGAGGACGATTTCCAGAACACCGCCGAGCTCACCGGCCTTGACCATGTTCACATAGAGCTTGTTGAAAATCTTGGGGTGCTGGGCGAGCGACTCGGAGAAGGTGGAGCCGCTTTGGACGTTTTCCGCGAGGGCGCTGACGGTGGCCTTGAGCACGGGGTTCGGCTCTTGTTTTTCCAGCACGGTGAGGCTGCGGAGCAGTGGCAGGCCGGAATCGATGAGAGTGGCGAGCTGGCGGGTGAAGATCATCAGGCTCTTCGGCTTGATGCGGCCGCCGACGTGGCCCTTGGAAGTGGTCTTCGCCTTGGCAGCGGTCTTGCCCTTGGCTTTGGCGGGAGCGCCTTTTTTGCCTTTGGTTTTCCCCTCTTCAACAATCTGGGTCGGGTAAAGCCCCTTGGCGCGGAGCTGCTGGATCGCTTCAGCCTCAGTGGTGGCAGACACGGCACCTGTGGTCTGTTCACCTTTTGCATCAAGAGCGGAGTATTGGAAGTTTGCCATGGGAGTTGGGTTTTTTTGTAGCTTCTATGAGGATCTGTAAAGAAAGGAAGTAGGAAAACGGGGCGGTTAGGTATATTTGAGGACTTCTTCGATGGTCGTCGCGCCAGTGTAGATGCTGCGCAGTCCGTCTTCGCGGAGGGTGTTCATTCCGAGCTCGACGGCTTTCTGCTTGAGCACCACGGACGGAGCGCGGGCGGTGATGAGTTCGCGGATCGGGTCGGTGATATTGAGCAGTTCGTAAAGACCGCGGCGGCCGCGGTATCCGGACTGGCCGCAGGCGTCGCAACCGGAACCGGTGAAGAACTGCTTGTCGCCGAGTTCGTGGGCGGAGACGCCGAGCTGGTTGAGAATGGCTTCGTTCGGCTCGTAGGGGGTTTTGCAGTCTTTGCAAATCGTCCGGACGAGGCGCTGGGCGAGAATCCCTTCCAGCGAGGCGGAAACGAGGAACGGCTCGCAGCCCATGTCCACCAGACGGGTGACCGCGCCGGGGGCGTCGTTGGTGTGAAGGGTGGAGAGCACCAAGTGACCGGTCAATGCGGCCTGAATGCCGATGGTGGCGGTCTCCTTGTCGCGCATTTCCCCGATCATGATCCGGTCCGGGTCCTGCCGGAGGAAAGCACGGAGGACGCGCGGGAAATCGAGGCCGATCGCCTCGTTGATGGGGATCTGGATGATGCCGTCGATGTCATACTCGACCGGGTCCTCGGCGGTGAGCAGTTTGGCATCAATAGTATTGATGCGGCGCAGGGCGGCGTAGAGGGTGGTGGTTTTGCCGGCTCCGGTCGGACCGGTGACGATGAAAATGCCGTTGGGCTTTTCGATCGTGTCGCAGATGTAGTTGTAGATGTGGTCGGTGAGGCCGAGATTTTCGAGCGAGAGATTGACCGACGAGCGGTCGAGCACCCGGAGCACGATCGACTCGCCGTGGTGGGTGGGCAGCGAGGAAACCCGCATGTCCACGTGCTTGTCGCCGAACTGCTTGACGATCCGTCCGTCCTGCGGGACGCGGCGCTCGGCGATGTTCATGTTCGACATGACCTTGACGCGGGAAATGATGGGCCCGGCGAGGTGAATCGGCGGCGGCGCCATTTCATAGAGCGCGCCGTCCACCCGGTAGCGAATCTTGAAGTCCTTTTCAAACGGCTCGAAGTGGATGTCGGAGGCCTTCTCCTTGATCGCCTGATAGAGCACAAGATCCACGTAGCGGATGATGGGCGCGGAGTTCGCCTCGGCTTCGAGGTCGGCGAGGTTCGTGCTGTCGCCGCCGATTTCGAGCTGGCTGAGGATGTCCTCCATCGCCTTGCCCTCGCCGCCGTAGCACTCGTTGATCTTGGCCTCGACGAGGTAATCCGGCGCGACGACAACGGTGATTTCCCGACCGAGGGCGAAACGCAGGTCCTCGGGAGTCTGCGGGTTGAGCGGATCGACCAGGGCGACGTAGAGTCCGTGTTCGTCGAAGCTGACGGGAAGCGCGCCGTGGAGGCGGGCGGTGCCGGCAGGAACCAGAGCGAGCAGTGCCTCGGGCGGCGTCCAGTCCTTGAGGTCCACCATGCTGGTCCCGAGCTCGGAAGCCACCACCGGCCAGACGTCGTCGCGGTGCTGGATGACTTGGAAGTCCGCCAGGATTTCCGCGATTTCCTTACCGCTGTGACTGACTTCCGCGAGGATGTCCTGAGCGAGGGTTTGGTCGATAAGACCGCGGGATTGGAAAAGTTCGATGATCTGTTGATTGTCCATGGGACTGGGAAGCGGAAGGGTTTTCGAAGAGAAATGGGGTGGGCGGATCAGTCGAGGTCGGACATGGTGGTGTGGACCACCTCGCTGCCAGAGGTGAGGCCGGACAACACCTTGCGGATGCCATCCTCGCGCAGCGTGCGCATGCCGAGCTCGCGGGCGCGCTGGCGGAGCTGGGTGGTCGTGAGTCCGGTGTTGATCATGCCGCGAACTTCGTCGTCGATTGCGAAAATTTCGAAAATCCCCATCCGGCCCTTGTATCCGTTGCCACGGCATTTGTCACAACCGACCGGGCCAAAGATGGTCGCAGTGGACATGCGGGAAGCGTCGAGCGAAAGCGCCCGCATTTCTTTCTCGGTGAGTTCGGCAGGCCCCTTGCAGATCGGGCAGAGTTTCCGCACCAGCCGCTGGGCGAGCACCGCGCGGACAGCGGAGGCGATGAGGAAAGGCTTCACGCCGATGTCGGCAAGACGGGCGACGGCGGAGGGCGCGTCGTTGGTGTGCAGGGTGGAGAAAACCAAGTGACCGGTGAGTGACGCGTTGATGGCGATGTTCGCCGTCTCCGCGTCCCGGATTTCCCCGATCATGATGATGTTCGGCGCTTGCCGAAGCATGGCGCGCAGGGCGGCGGCGAAGGTCATGCCGATGTCGGCCTTGACCATGACCTGGTTGATGCCGGGAAGTTCGTATTCGACAGGATCTTCGACCGTGATGATCTTTTTGTCCGGCTTGTTGATGACGTTGAGACAGGCGTAAAGCGTGGTGGTTTTCCCGGAACCGGTCGGACCGGTGACCAGGAGAATCCCGTCGGGAAGGCCAAGAAACTGCTCGAACATCACCTGGTCGTCCGAGAAGAAGCCGAGTTCGGGGAGGCCGAGAACGAGTTGGGTCTTGTCGAGAATCCGCATGACGACGGATTCGCCGTGATTGGAGGGAACGGTCGAAACCCGGAGGTCGACCTCCTTGTCGCCCATTTTCAACTGGATCCGTCCGTCCTGCGGCATGCGCTTTTCGGCGATGGACATGCTGCCGCTCATCACCTTCAAACGGGCGATGATTGCCGGAAGCAGCTTCTTCGGGTGGGTGTCCACGTGGACGAGCTTGCCGTCCAGCCGATAGCGGACGCGGACGGAAGTTTCGAGCGGCTCGATATGAATATCCGACGCCCGTAGGCGGAATGCCTCGGTGAGCGATTGCATCACCAGTTTGATGATCGGCGCGTCCTCGCCGCCGGGACCGGCCTCGGCGTCGCCGCCGGTGACTGAGTATCCATCCACCACCGAGGTCGCGGCCTGCTCTTCGTGATAGAACTGGCGGAGGTAGTCCTGGATGTCCTGCTGGGTGACGCACACCAGGTTCAGCTCGCGGCCGATGGCGTGGGGCAGAGTGTCAAGTGCTTCGAAATCAAGCGGATCAGCGATTGCGATGGTCAGCGCCAGACCATCGTCCAGGACCGGGATCACGCGGAAGCGCTTGGCCACCTCGTCGGAGATGGCTTCGGTGATGCCGGGGTCGAAGACGTGGTCCGCAAGGCGGATGAAGGGAATGCCGGCGTTGGCAGCCAGGGTTTTCGCCACATCATCCTCGGTGAGGGAAGTCCGCGAGAGAAGGTGCGCGACGATGGTTTCGCCGCCTGAGAGCGAGCTTCTCGCGTGGGCAACTTCTTCGGCGCTCACCACTCCGGCTTCGGTAAGCAATTCTGCGAGATAATCTTCGTTGGAAAACACTGGGCTCTGAGTCCTTAAAGGTGGATTTTAAATGTCAGCAAAAAGCCCATCGCCCCTTGCTGCGTCTTGCGCAGATTGGTCAACCCACCCCTCCGTTGTCAACCTGCCACATCACTTGGATGGATGATTTTGAACCTGCCGTCGGATCGGAGTGCCGATGTAGTCACCATGGCCATTCATTATGAGGCGGATGCCACGCATTTGGCATCCCCGAAACGCCGATCATTCGTCGATCCGCGCAACGCCGGATTCACCGCTGCGGCCGGACGGGCACCTGACGCATCGAGTTCACACCATGACCGGGAATCACGATCCGCCTTACGAGACATGTCGTGGCGGCAAAAGACCACCATTCCTGACCCTCCGAGAATACGTAGTTTTGCAGTCTTGCCAAAAACCGGTGTTTGGTCTACCCAGCTTGCTGTAATTGCCCCCCTTATCCATGCGATTCCCCCTCCCGGCATTCCCGCGCATGCTACGTACCGTGATTGATCGGGTGCGAGGACATGCCGTGCCGCGTGCGGGGGAAAAGTCGCCAACCCGCGAATCCCACGTTAGAAAAGCCAGGCTGATTGTGCGACCGGTCCTGCACAAGTTCGCGGCGGGGGTCCTTCTGACAGCCGTCGGAATGAATGCCGGAACCGCCCAGAACACCGCCTCTCCGGCGCTACGACTGGATTTCCAAATCCTATTCCAGGGAAAACCCCTGATGATCCAACCGGACGAAATCTCACGCTTTGATTTCCTGCTTTCCGAAATTTCCCTCCAGCGGGAAACCGGCGAGTGGCTCGCGGGCGAGGAATGGTTCGCCTTCATCAGCCTCGGCCAAGGCAGACTCAGTGCCGATACTAACGGCAGCCCGCCGGGCAACTTCCTGGCAGTGCGGTTCCGCGTGGGACTCGATTCCAAAACCGACTTGGCCGATCTCGCGCTATGGCCGCCCGGGCACCCGCTTCATCCGGACGTCAATCACCTGCATTGGAGCTGGCAGGGCGGATACATCCACCTCGCGATCGAGGGAAAATCAGAGCTTGGCCCGTTTTCCTATCACCTCGCCCGTGCCGAAGACGCGATGCTCGTGGAAATACCCGTTAGCTTCCGCGGCGGCGGCCCCGTCACCCTGAACTTCGAAATCAACGCCGACGAAATCCTCTCCCCCACCAAGAATCCGAATGCCGCGAATTCCACCCACTCCCGCCCGGGCGACGAACTGGCCGCCGCCATGAAAGCAGGAGTCCGCCGCGCGTTCCGCGCCACCGGAGTCCGTTACGATTTATTCCAGTCAACCACCGCCGATCCGGCGCTTGCCAGTCCTCTGCCAGCAGGCACGCGCCCCTATCCTTCACAAATCACCCGCAGGTTTCCACAAGTCACCCTGCCGCCGGACAATCCATTGACCGAAGAAGGCGTGGCACTCGGTAAACGCTTGTTTTCCGATCCGATCCTATCAGTCAACAACACCCAATCGTGTTCTTCCTGCCACCAGGCTGACGCCGCGTTTTCCGATCCGAGACGCGTCAGCGCAGGCGCGCACGGACAGCTTGGAAAACGCAATTCCATGCCCCTGTTCAACCTCGCCTGGGCACATGCCGGCATGTTCTGGGACGGCCGCGCCAAATCCCTCCGCGAGCAAGTGCTCATGCCCATCACCGACCCCATGGAAATGGGCGAGTCGATGGACCATGTCATCTCCAAGCTCAGCGCGGACCCGGGGTATGTCGCCGATTTCCGCAAAGCACAACCGGAAGGCATCACTCCCGAAACCCTCGCAAAATCGTTAGAGCAATACCTGCTTACCTTGATTTCCCAGGATTCCAAATTCGACCGCGCGGTGCGCAAGCGTGCCGAACTCACCGAAGAGGAGAAACTCGGGCTCAGCCTCTTCGTCACCGAGCACGACCCCTCGCGCGGCCTCCGGGGAGCCGATTGTTTTCACTGCCACGGCGGCACGCTTTTCACCGACCATCTGTTTCATAACAACGGCATCGGGCTGGACCTCACCGACATCGGCCAGATGGCGGTTTCCGGCAACCCCGCCGACCGTGGCAAATTCAAAACCCCGTCCCTGCGGAACATCGCCCTGACCGCACCCTACATGCACGACGGCCGCTTCGCCACGCTTGAGGAAGTCGTCGAGCATTATAACAGCGGAGTGAAACGCACGGACACACTCGATCCGAACCTCGGCAAACACCCTGCGACAGGCCTCGATCTCGCAGCCAGCGAGAAAAAGGCGCTCGTCGCCTTCCTCAAAACACTCAGCGACGATTCATTCACAGACACCGCCCCGCCTCCCCCCGTGAGTCCACAACCCTCCACCTCGCCATGATCCGCCCCCACATCATCCGTGTGGTTTCCAGGACGCTGTCCGCCCTCTTCACGGCCGCGACCCTCGCCTCGGCCGACCAGGATCCCCACCACATCTCCGATCCGCTCCTCGCGGAAGCCACCATGCTCACCGCCGGCGTCCCGGTGGAAACAGCCGCGGCGGCCGCTCCAGCCAATCCCGCCACCAGCGGTTCCTGGGGACCGGTGATCTACTGGACCCCGCACATTCCGGTGACGGCCGCGACCCTTCCGGACGGACGTTTGCTGACCTTTTCCGCCAGCCAGCGCACCACTTTTCCCTTCGGTGAGCCGGAGTTCACCTACGCCTCGGTCTGGGATCCAGCCACCGGCGTCTTTACGGAAATCAACAACGCCCGCCACGACATGTTCTGCGGTGGCACTGCAATGCTTCCCGACGGACGCGTGGTCATCAGCGGCGGAACCAACACCACCGAACTCTCCAGCACTTTCGACTACCGCACCAACCAGTGGAACGCGCTGCAGAACATGAACGATCCGCGCTGGTATAACACCAGCGCCACTCTGCCCGACGGCACGGTCTTCACGATCAGTGGCGACGGCGGAGAAGACACCGCCGAGCTCTGGAACTCCGTGACGGGTTGGCGGCGTCTCACCGGTATCGACTGGAGTGCCGTCACCAACCAGCAGGGCTATCTCAACCATTGGCACCCTTTCGTCGTGCTCGCCCCCAACGGGAAACTGTTTCATTTCGGTCCGACCGACGCGATGAACTGGGTAACCACCACCGGTTCCGGCTCGCGCCAGGCCTCCGGTCAGACCATCCCCGGCCCGCAATACCCGAAGGAAGGTGCCTGGGCAATGTATGGGGAAGGTCGCATCCTGGTCACGGGTGGCGGACAAAACACGACGCCGAATCCCCTCGACTTCGGTACCGGCATCAGCACCAACGCCGCCTACACGGTCAACCTGAACGGCGCGACGCCGGTAGTCGCCCCGGCGGCCCCCATGCAGCTCAGCCGGCAATTTGCCAATACCGTGGTTCTGCCCAACGGCGAGGTGCTGGTCATCGGCGGCAATACCAGCGGCCTGAAATTCACTGATACCGGGGCGATCTTCACCCCGGAAATCTGGAGTCCGAACACCGGAACGTGGAGGACGCTCGCAGACATGGCGATCCCCCGCACCTATCACTCGGTCGCCCTGCTGCTGCCAGACGGCCGGGTCTGGTCCGGCGGTGGCGGACTCAGTGGAAACGCGGCCGACCACCAGGACGCGCAAATTTTCACGCCCCCCGCGCTTTTTGCCGCGAACGGAACTCCGGCGCCACGTCCCGTCATCACGAGTGGGCCGGACCAGATCGGACCCGGGACCCAGTTCACGATCAACGCCTCGCCGGGTCTGACGAAATTCTCGTTCATCCGCATGTCCGCCCAGACCCACTCGGTCAACACGGACCTCCGCTACCTGAGCCTGCCCTTCACCGAGATCTCGGCCGGGATCTACACGCTCACCGGCCATGCGAATTCCAACGTCATGCTACCCGGCTACTGGATGCTCTTCGGGCTGAATGCGGCAGGCGTCCACTCGGTGGCTAAGGTCATCCAAGTCGCCCTGAATCCTGACGTCACCGTGCGGAATCCCGGCAACCAACAGTCAGTCACCGGTGATCTGCTCGAACTCCCCGTCCCTGTCTCCGCACTGCCTGGGGTTTCCATCCAGTATTCCGCCACCGGCCTCCCGGACGGACTGACGATCCATCCCACGACCGGACTGATTTCCGGGACGATCACCGCGGATGCAGGCGACTACTGGACGACCGTGAATCTCATCCCCAGCACGGGCGTCCCCCTGAAGGTGGAATTCAACTGGAATGTGCTCCCTCCCGACCTCGACAACGGCAACTTGCTCTACGAATGGTGGCTCGACATCGACGGACCTCTTCTCAGCCAGCTAACAGAAAATCCCACCTACCCTGCGAATCCCGCTGGCCGGGATTTCCTCACCACCTTCGAAGCACCTATCAGCTGGGGGGACGACCACGGGCAGCGCATCCGCGGCTATCTGCATCCCGCCGTCACCGGAACCTATCTGTTCTGGATCGCCGGAGACGATGAGTCCCGCCTGCTTCTCAGCACCGACGCGAATCCATCAAATGCGGTGGAAATCGCCAGCGTCCCGGAATGGTCTTTCTCGCGGGAATGGACGAAGTCGCCCCAACAGGCATCCGCTCCGGTGATGCTTGAAGCGGGAAAGCGCTACTACATCGAGGCACTGATGAAAGAGGCGGGCGGCGATGACAGTCTCGCCGTGGGATGGCAGCCGCCGGGAGCCCAGGGGATCGAGGTGATTTCCGGGCAGTTTCTCTCCCGTTTCAATCCGGCGCTCGCACCGGTCGCCGCCTGGCAGCTCGACGAACGAACGTGGAACGGCGCCAGCGACGAAGTGAAAGAGCTTGTCGGTGCGGTCACCGGAATTCACGGAACTTCCGTGGGTGGCGCGGTGACATCATCCGACAATCCCGTTTGGGAAGGAAATCCCGGCACCGGCCGGGCCGGGAGCTTCGATGGCAGCGGCCAACGGGTGAGTATCCCGTTCAACCCAGCACTCAACCCCGGCGATTTCACCGTTTCCGCCTGGGTCCGCCCGCTCAGCGCCACGTCTGACACAGGACGGACGGTGGTTTCCTCCCGCCAGCTCAGTGGCGGTCAGACCCGCGGTTTCGGGCTATATGCTTCGACCGACGGAATGTGGAAATTCTCCACCGGCTCCCCGTGGACGGAACTCACCGGGCCGGGAGTGATCGCGAACGAATGGACCCACCTCACGGTGACCTTCCGCACCATGGACGTCACAGGCGGAGTCCACGTCGGCACGCGAAGCCTCTTCGTCAATGGTGCCCTGGTCGCCGAGGACTACGGCAGCTACGTTCCCGTCACCGGTTCGCCCTTGCTGATCGGCGCGTCCGAATCCGGCGCCAACACCGGTGATTTCATGAATGGTGCCATCGATGAGGTCCGAATCCATGCCGTCCCTCTCAACCCGGATGACGTGGTGGCCACCATGGCACTACGCCACCGGCTCAACTTCCGCCCCGTCGTCACCTCGCCCGGAACACTGGCGAATTTGAAAAACTCATTCGTTTCACAAGTGATCCTGGCTAACGACATCGACGCGGGCCCACTCACCTTTTCCGCCACGGGCCTGCCCGGAGGGCTCACCATTTCACCCGGCTCCGGCATCATCTCGGGTACGCCTAACACCGCCGGAGAATTCAGCGTGACCGTCACCGCCACCGATTCGGGCGGTGAAAGCGGCAGTGCCAGTTTCACCTGGTCCATCGGCGAAAATCTCGGCGTCCTGGCCACCGGCGCGCCCGCGTCCCCGGCGGGAACCACGGTCACCCTCAATGCGACTGCCACTGGTGGTCAGAATCCCCGCTACAAATGGAACTTCGGCGACGGCTCGCCCGACACCGACTTCTCCCCGTCCACTTCCACCACCCACAACTTTCCCGGACCCGGCCGCTACCTGGTCACCATCACCGCCACCGACGACACCGGCGGCCTTGTCAGCAGCAGCTTCTATCAGGCGATTCACGCGCCCCTCACCGCGTCCAAACCCACCGCCTCCTCGGCCATCTGCCACGAGATCCGGGCAACCGGAAATGACCGCGTCTGGGCCGTCAACCCGGACAACGACAGCGTCACCGTCATCGACGCTGTCACCCGCACGCGACTCGCGGAAATACCCACAGGCATGTCACCACGCTCTGTCGCCCTCGCCCCCGACGGTCGCGTCTGGGTCACCAACACCACCGGTGCCACCCTATCCATCATCAGCCCGGACACATTCGCGGTGGTACAAACCGTTCCACTCCCACGCGGCTCCCGTCCCTTCGGCCTGGCCTTTTCCCCGCTTGGCACCGCCGCCTTCGTCGCCCTCGAAGACGCGGAAAAACTCCTCAAGCTCGATCCCGTTTCCGGAGCCCTCCTCGCCACCACTGAAGTCGGACCCAACGTCCGCCATCTATCCATTTCCGGGGACGGCTCCCGCGTCTATCTGAGCCGTTTCGTCACTCCAAGGCTCCCCGGCGAGGAAACTGCGAGCGTCACCACTTCTGGTCACGGCGGCGAAGTGATCGTCGTGGATCCCGCCACCGCCACGATCGAGCGGACCATCCTGCTCCATCACGGCGAACAGGCGGACAGCGCAGCCTCCGCCCGCGGCATCCCTAACTATCTCGGTGCTCCGGCGATCTCCCCCGACGGCCTCAGCGCCTGGATTCCCTCCAAACAGGACAACATCAAACGCGGCAAACTCCGCGACAACCAGGACCTCAACCACGACATGAGCATCCGCAGCATCGCCTCGCGGATCGACCTCGTCCTCCAGTCCGAAGACGCCCCCAAGCGGATCGACTTCGACAACGCCGGCATCCCCAGCGCCATCGCCTACGATCCGTGGGGCATCTACGCCTTCGTCGCCCTCGAAGCCAGCCGGATCGTCGCTGTCGTCGATGTTTGGAACCACCGGGAGATCCTCCGTTTCGATGCCGGACGCGCACCACAAGGCCTCGCCGTGTCGCCGGATGGGAACACACTGTTTGTCCAGAACTTCATGGATCGAAGTGTGAGCGTGCATGACGTCAGCGCTTTGAGCGGCGGTCTCGCCAGTCCTCCACCCGCGCCGGTCGTTGTGCCGACTATCATCACCGACAATCTCCCGCCGCAAACGCTGCTAGGAAAACAACTCTTTTACGACGCCAAGGACGACCGCCTCGCCCTTCAGGAATACATCTCCTGCGCATCCTGCCACAATGACGCCGGCCATGACGGCCGCGTCTGGGACTTCACCGGCTTCGGCGAGGGCCTCCGCAACACCATCACCCTGCGCGGCCACGGCGGCGACCGCACCAGCCCGCTGCACTGGAGCGGAAATTTCGATGAAGTGCAGGATTTCGAACACCAGATCCGCGACTTCGCCGGTGGCACCGGACTCATTTCAGGAAACCCGCCCCATCCACCGTTAGGTGATTCTAATACCGGACGGAGTCCGGACCTCGACGCGCTCGCCGCCTATCTGGCATCCCTCGACAAGCCCGGGGACAGCCCGCATCGCGAGGCGGACGGCAGCCTCACCGCCGCCGCCCGCGCCGGAGAGCGGGTCTTCCGCACCATGGATTGCGCAAGCTGTCACGGCGGCCCCGGATTCACCCTGGGCAGCGCCGGAAATTTCCCGAACATCGGCACCCTCAAGCCTTCATCCGGCAAGCGTCTCGGCGCGGGTCTGACAGGTATCAACATCCCCAGCCTGCGCGGCCTCTGGAGCACCGCGCCCTATCTTCACGACGGCTCCGCCGCCACCCTGGAACAAGCGGTCACCGCCCACCAGGGGGTGTCTATCGAATCCACCGACCTGACCCACCTCGTCGCCTATCTGAAAAGTATCGACGACATGCCCGCCACCGCGCCAGTGAACTCCAGCCCGGTCGCAGTGAACGACACCGCATCGACCGACGAGGACATCCCGCTCACTCTCGGCATTCCGGAAATCGTCACGCCTAACGACACCGACGCCGACGGCGACACGCTCGTCATTTCCGCCGTCTTCAATCCCATCAACGGCACCGTCGTGCTCAATCCGGGCGGCTCGGTGACCTTCACGCCAACCGCGAGCCATCGCGGCCCGGCCTCCTTCGATTATACCATTTCAGATGGCACCGGCGGCACCGCCACCGCCACCGTGGCAATCACGGTGAACCCCGTCCCCAACATCCGGGACTGGCTCAACACCCACGGCCTGACCGCCGCGCCTGATGAGGACTCCGACGGCGACTCAGTTAGCAACGCCGTCGAATACGTCATCGGCGGAAATCCATCCAACGAGCCCGACACCGACCGGCTGCCAACAGCGGAAATGACCTCGCTCGACAACGCCGGCAGTCCGGTGGAATACCTGTGTTTCACCTACCGCCGCAGCGATCTGGCTCACACGGATTCCAAAACGACCATCGCCGCCGAGTGGTCGACCGACCTGTCCGGCACGTGGGTGACCGCCGACGGAACGCATGACGAGATCATCCGGATCGAGGACTCACCGGGCGAAAACTTCGATTGGGTGAAGGTCTTTGTCCCGCGCTCGCGAAGCTCCACCGGAGTGCTCATGATGCGGCTCCGCGTGACTATGACACTGCCTCCATGACCGGAGAAGATCCGCCATCACCACGGAATAGCCCGGAGTTCCACGTCCCTGCGGATACCAACTCCGCGCAACAAGCCTGCTGCGCGGATCCGGAATCAACCGTTAGCGCACCGCCGGTGCGGGCTCGGTCGGAGCCGCCGGTTCGGATTGGGGCTTCGGCTGGGTGATCATCGGAAAGTCATCCGTGCGGAACGGCGTGACCGGCAGACCGGCGTCGGAGAACAGGTTGCAAACCGGATTGTCCGCCCATGCGTAGCGCACTGCGACCGGGGCTTCGACTTCTTTGGCCGTCACTTCGATTTCAGAGCCGCCGGTGATTTTTCCCGTGGCTGGATGCCAGACCTTGTCGGCACCGCAGACGACGAATCCGCGGGCTTCCGCGACATCGAAGGGGCGGAGGGTTCCGCCGAAACAATCGAGCGTGATCTTCGCCACGTTGCCGTTGAAGGCGACGCTCTTCAACTCGGGGCTGCGATACGGAAGCTTCATTCCATAATCCTTGACCAGCGCCCAACGGACGAGCCGCGCGGCGACGTCCGCCTTGTTCTTCGGATGGATGTCCTTGCCCTCGCCGATGTCGATGATGACGGCCTGGCCGGTGTTAGGGAGTTTCAGGGTCTTGGTCTGGGTCTCGCGGAGTTCCGCCCATTCGCTCTCACCCGGGGTGGGTGACTCGGGTTTGAAATCAGCCAGCTGCACCCAGTAGAACGGGAAATCCCCCTGATTCCACTCCTTGCGCCACTGCTCGATCAGGAACGGAAAGAGCGTGGCATGCTCGTAAGCACGGCTGGAGTTGCTTTCTCCCTGATACCAGATCACGCCCTTCATGCCGTAGCCGAGTGTCGGATGCATGGCACCTGCGAAAATATTGCCCGGCCGTTGGTTCCCACTGAGCCAATCCTGCGGCTTGCGGGGGGCCGGCTTGCCTTCGGCCTTGGCTTTTTCATTGGCGATTTTCCATGCCTCCAGGGACTTTTGAAAATCCGCCTGACCCTTCTCGGACATGAATTCGGTTTCCTTTTTCACCGCCGTCTCCATCAGCGTCTTGAACCGCGGATCGTTTTCCAATGAGGTGCGGCGCACCCAGGCCTCCGCCGCGGAGCCGCCCCAGGAATTGTCGATGAGCCCGACCGGCACCTTGAGGATCTCATGCAGGTAGCGGCCGAACATCACTCCCACCGCGCTGAAATCCGCGGCCGTTTGTGGCGTGGACGGCTGCCATTGCCCTTTGAAATCATTCTTGAGTTCCTGCGTGCCGACTTGCGGCACCTTGATGAGACGGATGCCCGGAAAATCCGAAGCCGCGGCCTCGAGATCGCCGTTCCATGACTGCTTGAGCATCCACTGCATGTTCGACTGCCCGGAACACATCCACACCTCGCCGACCAGCACGTCCTTCAATTCCCGCGTGGTGGAGCCGGCCACCTTGAGCGTCCGCGGCGTCGCATCGGCGGGCAGCGGCGCGAGCTTCACCGACCACTTCCCGTCCGCCCCGGCCTTCGCCGTCTGGCTCTGCTCCGCGAAGGTCACCGTGACCGAGGTGCCGGGTGTGTCCCAGCCCCAGATGGGATTGTCCTGCTTTTGTTGCAGAACCATGTAGTCGCCGATGATGGCGGGTAATTTGAGCTCGGCCCGGGAAACGCAAGCCATCGCGAAACTGAAAGTGATCAGACAGGTGGTTTTTTTCATAAGAGTTTTCGACACTCACGGGATACTGCTCAATCCACCCGGATTTTCCATAAAAACCACGCAAAGACAGGATCTGCATGAGCAGGGCTCGACATCCCGCCGTTGATTCCCTGTGATGAGAGGCATGGATGAACCGTCTCCCTATCAGCCCCCGCTGCCGCAAGGCCCGCCTTTGATCCCCCGCCTGGATGTCGCGCCGCCCGCCGTCAAGGTGTTCGGAATCCTGCATCTGTTATTCGCCGGCCTCGGGTTGCTCGGCGCATTGTGGGCGCTGTTCATCGCCGTCGCGGGAAATCCGTTTTTAAAGATCGCCGGGTTCAACGGACAGCTCGGCGGAGAAATGGGCCCCCAGATCGCCATGCAGGCGAAGATCAACCCGATGTCGATCACCTCATCCGTCTTCTCGTTGTTAGTCGCGGTGCCCATGATCGTCGCCGGCATCCTGTTGCTCAAGGAACGCAAAAACGCCCTCAAGTGGTCGAATGCCTATGCCTGGTCTTCGCTCGGCACGAAGCTCATCAACCTGGTCCTCACCGTCACCATCCTGGTCCCGGCGATGCAGGAGATGATGAGCGGCATCACCAAATCCACCCCCATGCCTGGCCCCGCGTCCGAAGTGATGTCCCTGGTCATGGCCGGCAGCGCGATCGGCGGCGTGCTCATCTCCTGCATCTATCCGATCCTCACCTTGGTCATCCTGAACCGGCCCGCGACGAAAGAGTGGTTCGCCGGGAGGCCGGCTTAGCCTGCTTTTTCGCAAGTATCCGGCCTTCCCGACATGAAATCGACCGCCCAGATGAAAATCATCCTCGCCCTGGTTGGCTTAACGCTGCCCCTCCATATCCATGCCGGGGAGAAGATCGTCAAGGACCGGCCCGTGGTCAGCGATGTCGGCGTGGAAGAAGAGAACGTGCCGGACCCGGCCACCGTTCGGGCGCTCGCCCGCTTGGAAAAACGGATGGAAATCCGATTCGATATTCCATTTCCCGCCAACTATGACATCGACGCCTATCGAAAGCGGCCGATTGCGTTGATTTCCCTGGATGCGGGAAAAGTCTGCGCCACCCGTCCGATCGTCAATCCCTATGATGAACCCCGCACGGTTGAATGGATGATCGGACCTGCGGATCCGGCGCAGCTACCCACCACCAATCTCGAATGCGCATTCGATCTCGATGAACAAGGAGACTTCTGCCGCGTGAATCTCCTGGCGGACTGGGCGGCGGACGAAACCGGCAACCATCAGATCGAACGTGGCGATAATGAATCCGGTTCCATTTTCTTCGAACGGGCACGCCTGACCTATCAGATGCGGGCGACGAAGGCGAAGGATCCCGCGAACGCGATGCTTTTCCTCGCCGGCTTTGAGAAGATGGCGACTGTCATCCAGTCCCTCCGCAAGGACGAACCGCGGGCGGTTTCGGGTGGTGGTTTCGAGTAACCGCGTGTTGCCCGAAGTCAAACTGGGCGGCGAGGATGTCGGAAGTGGTAATTTCTCCCTGAAACGCTCGTTGCAAAACTGTCATACTCCTGATAGCGAACAAGACATGAGCATATTCCAATTCCGCGGACTGGCAGTGCTCCTCATCTGAGCGAGCGGTGCTGCGGGATATGCCGTGGGAAACTCACGGAAAGGGATGGGGAATATCGATGCGAGAGTGACAGAGCGCAGCGTGGAGCGGCCATTGACGCGGGAGCGGCGGACGGAGGAGGATCTGCTGGGGAATTTCTCCGGACTGCTCGCAGTGGGCAGCCGGGAGACGGACATCTGGAAAGTGGTGTCGCGGCTGCCGATGGAAAGAATCCCGGAAGCGTTGCGGCAGCTGCGGGAGGCGCGGGAACAGGTTCCCGAAGGCAGCCGGAATGCACAGCGGTTGGCGGAGATCGAGTCGGCGCTCTATTTCCACTGGGCGGAAACAGACCCGCAAGCGGCGCTGGCGAATGTGGTGGCGATGCCGGAAACAACGGAACCAGCCGCCCAAACTCGAAAAGGCTTGCTGCTGACTAGCGTGCTCACCGCCTGGATGCGGACCGACCCGAACGCGGCCTATCGGGCGGTGAAGGACGATGAAAAACTGGAATACTTCGGCCGGGATCTGCTGGTGCGGACTTGGACGCCGGAGAATGTTTTCCAAAACCTGAATCTCTATCCGGAAAACCATCAGTTGTTGCTGGGATGGTATTGCGGCGCTGCGGCGGAAGATCCAGCAAGGCGGAATGCGATACTGTCCGCACTTAGGGAGAATCCGGAGCTGCGTGACCGGAACTGGGGCTATCAATTGCTGTTCAGGAGCTGGGGCTACCAGGATTTCAATGCGGCGGTTGCCGAGGCGGAAAACCTAAAACTGCCGGGCATGATCCAACAACTGGTGCGGGAGAATCTCGAACTAAGACCCCAAAAGGTCATGCCTTGGGCCGCCCAACGCGACATCCCGCCGGGTGGCCCGCTTTGGGAGAAGGGTTATTCCGAATGGCTCGGATTTGATGGACCAGGCGCGAGACAATGGCTCAAGGAACAAGCACCGTTGTGGGAGAGCAATGGGCACAGCTCAGCAGTCGCGGGATTTCTGGCGCAGGACTTCACCAACGCGCAGAGCATGAAATTCACCACGGAACAAGAGGCCGCCGCGCGGAGGCTCACGGAATTGGTGGGACGTTGGAAAGCAAATGACCCGGAGGCTGCCGAGAAGTGGCTCGATACCGCGCCGCAGCCCGCCCGCCAATTGCTTGAAGGGAAAGGAAAAGACACCCGATGACCCGGCCATGCTTCAATCTAGCAGCAGGCTGTATGGCAGCGGCACTCGGCGGGTATTATCTCCCCCGGACGCCGGTTAACCTTGCGGAAAATGAGACGGAAGGCGCTCATGCCATCATCCGAACGCCGAACGGAAGAGCGGCCGATGTCGTTCACCGGCGATCAATTCCGACAGCAGTCACACGCACTCCCCAGCAATTGAAGTCACTGAAGGAAGATTTGCAGAAGCGTTTTTCCGCCTCTCCCTCGGCAGCTCACGATTGGGCGCTCCGCGCAGAGGCCGCCGCACTTCTCGCGACGATGAGCGCGGAAGAACTCGAGGGATTTGCGAGGGAGATGCATCCGGCCGGCAGTGAGACATCGGGTTTCACGCCGTCTCCCGAGGTAAAGCATGCATTGCTGCGGGAAATTTTCAGGCACTGGGGTTCCAAAGACCCGGGTGGTGCCAGCCTCGGGCTGCTGAATTCCCCATTGGTTCTCCGGGCGGAGGTCTTCGATGACTGGATGAGGCGCGATCCGGAAGCTGCGAGGGAATGGGTCACCGCCGGAGATTTCCCGCCCGGCGGAGAGAAGGCGGGAAAGCGGTTGCTAGAGAATTTCCTCAACCATCAGGCGGTCGCGGATTTCCCTTCCGCCCGTGATTCGCTGGGCAAGCTGGATCCGGATACTCAGAAGAGGTTGTTGTTCGACTGGAGCCAAAGCCTCGCCCTCGACCCTGCCCGCAGGGATGAATTGCTGGCGTTGCTGGCTTCCCGCGGGGACACTGAATTCACAGGGAAATGCTACGAGCGCGTGGTCCGGGAAATGGCGGCAAAATCACCGGCCGAGGCATCCCGGTTTCTCGAAAACTCCGATCTGCCAGACGAGCAGAAGCACGCCCTGAGCGTGCAGATGCTCGGTGAGTGGGCGATTCAGGACCCCCACCAGGCATTCGCCGTATGGGCAGCACTCAAGGAAGACGCTGCTCCAACTCCCCTCTTGCGGGCAATGGATAGTTGGAGCATCAACTCACCCGGAGCCGAAGAAGCCATCGAATGGGTGAAGAAGCTCGATCCGGGGCCGGCGCGGGAGCAGTTCAAGACTCATCTCATCCAAAGCATGAGCGGTGGCGAGCGATACGCCCAAGCCGCCGATCTTGGCAATACGCTAGACGACCCGCAGGAACGCATAAGGCAGCTGAAGATCGTCAAGCAAGAGTGGCAGGAGAAGTTTCCGAAACAGGCCGGCGAGTGGTTCGGCAAGCTGCCGGCGAGAGACCGCGAGGCGGTCGGGGTGAGATAAGCTGGACGATTCGCCCCTTGGGTTGGGAGAAGGCTTTGAATGGGTGCCGTTGGAGGACTTGGCACGGACGAAGCTCACGTCACTCGGCGACAAGGACCTATCCATTGGCTGGATACCGGTTTGTTGAAAGTGAGCAGGCCGGAACGACTTGCGACCCGGACGGATGAGAACCAGGATCGTCGGTTTTCAAAAAAATCCGCCGTGGATAGAAGTGTTCTAGAAACGGAAGAAACTTCCCGACAAAGGAAAGGAACCATGATCACCCCACCGACGGATGTTTCCACGGCGCGCGGTATTCGCGTTTGAGAAGTTTCGCGGCGGCGGCGTTGTCCGGGATCTGTTCGGTGGCGGCGTCCCAGGTGATCTTGGAGCCGGTATCGAGGGCGATCATGGCTAACTGAACGCAGGTCGTGGAAAAATGGGCGTCCTCGGTGGTGGCGGCGGGGGCCTTGCGGCTGCGGATGGCTTCGAGGAACTCGGCCATGTGGGCCTTTCCGGCATCGGACTTGGCTTCGGTGACTTGGTGCGGTTGGTCCTTGCCGCGCGGGACGACGACCCAGCGGTTGTCGGTGACGAAGACGGTTTCCTTTTCACCATAGAGGAAGATGCCGTTGGAGGTTTCCGGATCATATTCCTCCGCGCCCCAGAGGCGGTGGTTCCAGGTGACCGGGCATTGCTCGAAGTCGAACTGGGCGGTGAGGATGTCGGGAGTGGTGATTTTCCCTTTGAGGTGATAGATACCGCCGGCTGCGGAGACGGACTTGGGAGTGGTGGCTCCGAGAATCCAGCGGGTGGTGTCGATCAGGTGGATGCCCCAGTCGACGAGATGGCCGTGACCGGTGGTTTTTTCGAGCCGCCAGTTTTTGTGGCCGACCTGCGGGCTATACGGAATTTTCGGTGCGGGCCCGCACCAGAGGTCCCAGTCGAGGGTAGCGGGCGGATCCTGCGGGGTCGGGTCCGCGGTGCCGGCGGTGAAGTTGATCTGGGCGACGGCCTGCACGATGCGGCCGGCGTTTCCATCGAGCACGTATTGGCGGGCCTGCTCGAAGGCGGCTGCTTTGCGGCGCTGGAATCCGATCTGCACGATGCGATCGCTTTTTTTCGCCGCCTCCGCCATCACGCGGCCTTCGCGGACGTCGTAGGCGAGGGGCTTTTCGCAATAGATGTCGAGCCCGCGCTCGAGCGCGGCGAGGAAGGGCAGCGCGTGCCATTGCGGAGGCGTGGCGATGATCACGGCGTCGAGCTCGGGGGTCTTGAGCAGGTCCTCGTATTGTTTGAAAACGAGCGGGCGCTTGCCTTGGAGTTTTTCCACCTCGTCGGCGCTTTTGGTGAGAAAGGCGCTGTCCACGTCACAGAGCGCGACCACCTCGACGCCACCGACCTTGAAAGCTGCGTTTACATCGACCATGCCATACCACCCGCAGCCGATGAGGCCGAGTTTGATGGGGCGGGTTTCCTCCGCGGCGTGGCTGGCCAGCGTGGTGTAGGCGAGGGTGGATGCGGTGGTTCCGAGAAACTGACGACGGTTGAGAGGATTCATGGGATTGGTTCTGATTAGGCGGAAAGCGCGGGCGGGTAAAGAATTAGAAACCTGTTTCCGAAACGAAAGAAAGCCATGGGTCCTATCGGTCCCATGGCTTTTGCTTTTGAAAGAACAGGCAGGAATGCCTGTGTCACTTGAATCAATGCTCGCGGCAGAACTGCTCGAAGCGGGTCAGTCCTTCGTTGAGGATGTCCAGCGTGGTGCAGTAGCTGAGGCGGATACCCTCGTCGTAGCCGAAGGCGATGCCTGGAACGGCGGCGACCTTGTAGCGGGAGAGCAGCTTGTCGCAGAGGTTCATCGACTTGAGGCCGGTGTTGCCGGTGTAGACGAAGAAGTAGAACGCGCCCTGCGGCTCGACCACGCGGATGTTGTTGATCGCCTTGAGGCGGGCGAACATGAACTGGCGCTTCACGTCGTATTCGCCGCGGAGGTCTTCAATGAACGACTGGTCCCCTTCGAGGGCGGCGAGCGCGCCGTATTGGGAGAAGCTGTTGGCGTTGGAGGTGGTGTGGTTCTGGATCTTCTCGATCGCGTCCGCCAGCGCCTTGGGGGCGGCGGTGTAGCCGAGACGCCAGCCGGTCATCGAGTAGGCCTTGGAAAAGCCGTTCACGGTGATGGTGAGGTCGTAGAGTTCCTGGCTGAGCGAGGCGATGGAAACGTGCTTGGCCTCGCCATAGACGAGCTTTTCGTAAATCTCGTCGGAAAGGATGACGATGTCCTCGCCGAGGGCGATTTCACCGAGTTCGAGGAGTTCGTCCCTGGTATAAACGGCACCGGTGGGGTTGCCGGGGGTGTTGATGATGACCATCTTGG
The DNA here is from genome assembly GCA_963841745.1 of uncultured Verrucomicrobiae bacterium. Taxonomy (GTDB): domain Bacteria; phylum Verrucomicrobiota; class Verrucomicrobiia; order Verrucomicrobiales; family Akkermansiaceae; genus Luteolibacter. The sequence continues at coordinate 185,886 of CAWJDV010000006.1, forward strand.
TCGCCGGGGTCATGGCTTCCTCGAATTGCTCGGGAGTCATTTTCCAACCGGTCGATTCCTTGGTCTCGACGATGACGGGGACACCGCCGGCGAGACGGACCATTTCCGGGTAGGAAACCCAGAACGGCGAGGGAATGATCACTTCGTCGCCCTCTTCGATGACGGCGAGGATGGCGTTGTAGCAGGCCATTTTCGCACCGCCGGTCACGCAGATCTGGCTCGGCGCGTAGTCGAGGTTGTTGTCCTCCTTGAATTTCTTCGAGAGCGCGGCGCGGAGTTCGGGGATGCCGCCGGCGGGCGTGTATTTGGTTTTGCCGGCCTGGAGGGCTTCGATGGCCGCGTCCTTGATGAACTGCGGGGTATCGACTTCCGGTTCGCCACCGGCGAGCGCGTAAACTTCTTCGCCCTTGGCGATCATCGCTTTGGCCTGTGCGGTGACGGCGAGCGTGAGGGACGGGGAGACTTTGGCAATACGGGATGAGATGCTTTCCATGGGAGCGGGCGATTGAGGATTGAGCCGCCAGACCGGGCGGAGCAACAGAATTTGCGCAGCCCCAAGACTGGGCGGACGGCTTTTCTGAGGCTTCCGCCGTGAGGTGGCAAGCGAAATGGTAAGCCAGGCCTAACCAAATCCGAAGCGCCCCTTTCGTCCGAAAATCCGCTCAAGCTCCACTTGTTGCCAAGTGATCGGCGGGAAACCTTTACCGCCCCGGCCAGGAATTGTCACAGGTGCCTGAGGAAATGAGGGATTTGCGATAGCCAGCAGACCGTAGCTTCGTATGGTCGGGACGTCACCCGCCTTGCATCACTCAGGCATGCGGCGGAACAACCATCAGAAAAACTCCATGAAATCCATCAACGACGGTTCCAATACCCCATCATTCATCCCGCGGCGCTCCTTCATGAAAACCGCGCTCACCGCCGGAACCGCCAGCTTCCTCGCGCCGCACCTCGCCTTCGGTGCCAAGGCCGCCGCAGGGGAAAAAGTCAACCTCGCCTGCGTCGGCATCGGCAACCGCGGCGCGGAAATCATCAAGGCACTCCACAAGACCGGCCTCGCCAACATCGTCGCGCTTTGTGACACCGACATGGGTGCCCCCCACACGGAAGGCGTCCTCAAAATGTTCCCTGACGTCCCGCGCTTCCAGGACTTCCGGGTCATGTTCGACAAGATGGGCAAGGACATCCAGGCCGTCAGCGTCGGCACGCCGGATTTCTCGCATTTCCCCATCGCGATGCTCGCGATGTCGCTTGGCAAACACGTCTATTGCGAGAAGCCGATGGGCCAAAGCTACCGCCAGATCCAGCTGATGATGGACGCCGAGGCGAAATACAAAGTCGCCGCGCAGATGGGCAATCAAGGCCACTCGGAAGGCAACTATTTCCAGTTCCAGGCTTGGACCGAAGCCGGCATCATCAAGAACGTCACCAAGATCACCGCCTTCATGAACAACAAGCGGCGCTGGCACGGCATGAAGGTCACCGACTTCCTGCCGGAACAGCCCGTCCCGGAAACTCTCGACTGGGATGTCTGGCTCGCCACCGCGCAGCAGCACAAATACAACAAGGGCTATGTCAACGGCGAGTGGCGCTCGTGGTTTGACTTCGGAAACGGCGCGCTGGGCGACTGGGGAGCCCACATTTTCGACACGGCGCACCGGTTTCTCGACCTCGGCATGCCCAGCGAAGTGGATCCCATCCTGCTCGAAGGTTACAGCCCGCTCATTTTCCCGCAGGCCACCACGCTCGCCTTCCGCTTCCCGAAACGCGGCGACATGCCACCGGTCGAACTGACCTGGTACGACGGCCAGGAAAACCTGCCGCCACTCCCGGACAACATGGGCGCATCCATCACCGACTCCGACATCCCGCCGCCATCCACCGGCAAGGCGGAAACCAAATCGCGCCCGCCCGGCAAGGTGATCTACAGCGAGGAACTCACCTTCAAAGGCGGCTCCCACGGCTCCACCCTGCAAATTCTCGGATCCAAGGCCGCGGACATGAAGTCCAAGCTTCCCGAAGTCCCGAAAAGCCCGTCCAACCATTTCGCGAACTTCCTTCTCGCCTGCCAGGGCAAGGAAAAGTGCCGCTCGCCGTTCTCAGTCGCCGGCCCGCTCTGCCAGGCCATGGCCGTCGGCATCATCGCCCAGCGCGTGAATGCAAAACTGACCTTCGACCGCGACACCAAGCAAATCACCAACCACAAGATCGCCAACGAAATGCTCGCCGGACCGCCACCACGGGCAGGCTGGGAGCAGTTCTACAAACTCTGACCGGGAGAACACTCGCCCCGCGTGTTGTCTTCGGCGCCCCCGCCGAAGACTCACGTGGCACGTAGATCGACGCGGTTCTCGGCGAGTGCGCCGGCCGCGTTTCTTCGACTAACAGCCCCCTCCCGCCACTTTACGGCTGCATTCTACCAGACATCTGCCAGACTGCGGGAATGAACGACGAAATCGCCCGGCTCCGCGCCGAGATCGACGCCCTGAAAAAAGACGTCGCCCATCTCCTCGGACTTCTCGACCAGAATCCGGATGAAAACGGTGTGCGCCCGGAATTCGCCACCCTGGAGCTCGCCCAGCTCACCATCCGCAGCAGCCGGAAATACGCCCCGCTCATCCTCACCGCCCTGGGCGACGAGGGTGAAAACGCGGAAATCGCCTTTCACGACTCGCAGGAGCGCTGCCGCCTCGCCCTGTGCCTCGAAGAGAACCTGCCACGAATGGAGTTCCGCAATGCCGAGGAGAATCTCGTCTCCGAACTCGCCGAAGCCGCGGACGGCACCGGCCAGTTCTGCGTCTGTGATGAAGCAGGAAAGCCCCGCGCCGGCATGCGGGTCGCCCAGTCCTGCGGCCTCGTGAACGTCCTCAACAGCCAAGCCCAGCCACTCGCCGTGCTGCTCGGCAGTGAAACCGGCGGAGAAATCCACGCCGTCAACAACCAGCAACGCACCGGCGTGAAAATTCTCGCCTCCGAGCGCGGCGGCGTCATCACCGTTCACGAACCCAGCGGCCAGACCATGGCCTTCCTCACTGGCGACAATAATTTCGGCATCTGCAGCGTCTTCGGCCCTCTCGGCTCCCCTGCCGTCACCCTCGCCGCCACCGACCACGGCGGCACCGTCGTGTTTTTCGACGAAGAAGGAGAAACCACCTTCAGCCTCCCTTAAGCGGCGAAAGCACCGGACCCGACAAGCAAAGCCGGAAACTGTCGCGATCCGTATCTCAGGTGCCGAAGGGAAGCTCCTCCGGCAGTCGGTTGGCCTCGTCCACAAGACGTTCGCGGGCGGTTTCCAGATAATGGGCGTCCAGCTCGATGCCGGTGAAGTCTTCGATGTGCTGGCGGTGGGCGGCGATGGCGGAGGTGCCGATGCCGAGAAACGGATCGAGCAGACGCGTGGCCGGGCCCTTGCCGTGGAGGCGGATGCATTGCTCGACGAGCGCGACGGGAAAGGTCGCGGGGTGCGGGCGGTCCTTGTCGCGGGAGTTGATGGTTTCGTAGGGGATGAACCAGTTGTTTCCCCGGCAGCGGAGGTCCGCGCCGCCGGTGTGGCCCCAGCGGGCGATGTTGGACTTGTCCTGATAGGGCACGCCGGCGGCGCGGCGGTTGAGCTCGACGTTGCCGGTTTTGGTCAGGTGGAAGACATACTCGTGGCAGTCGTTGACGAAGCGCTTGGAGTTGATGGGCTTGAAATGCCCGGCGCTGATCTGTTCGTTCGCACGGGTTTCGATGGTGATGGATTTGATCCAGTGGAAAGTGTTCTGAAGGGTGAACAGCGGATCCGCTCCGTCCGTTAGGGCGAGAATGAGCTGGTGGGGCAGCAGTGGATTGACGGGCGACGCGCCGACGTTGAGGAAGAACGACGCGTCATCCGCCATCACGCGCTTCACCTCGGCGGACCACTGGCGGCACCAGTTGAGGAATTCCTCGCGCGGCGCGGTGTCCTTGAAGCTCTTGTAGGCGATGCCGAGGTTGTATGGCGGCGAGGTGACGACAAGGTCGATGGAGGCACCGGGGAGAGTTGGAAGAGTGGTGAGGCAGTCGCCGTGGAGAAGATTCATGGGTTTGATCAATTGGACGGAGTGCTCGACATGTCCCCGCAGTCCGAAGGTGATTACGCGTGATGCAGCAGAATCGAATTCGCGGCGAAGTGGTCTGACAGAATATCCGACACGATCACGACGGGAGTGCCCGGCCGCACGAAATCCTCTTTGCGCAGCATTTCGCTGACACGTTGGATGGTTTCTTCGATGTTCGATGAGAAAGGCAGCTTGAACGAGCGGACGCCACGGGTGAGGGCGAGCTGGCGGCAGACGCGCTCGGTGGGCGTGAATGCGTAGAATCCGGACGTCCGCGGGCGCAGCATGGCCACGTGGTTGGCAAGCACGCCGCGGCGGGTGAGCACGACGAGGCGGGCGTCCGGCAGCGAGTCGGCAAGCGTGACTGCGGCGCGGGCGGTCTTCTGGCGCTCGTCGCGGAGCAGCGCGTTCTGGCCGAAGCCGTGGCCGCCCGAGCGCTCGATGCGGGAGGAAATCCGGACGAGCGCATCGACACAGCGCTCGGGATACCGGCCCACCGAAGTTTCTCCGGAAAGCATCAGGCAGTCGGCCTCCTCGTAGGCGGCGTTCATCACGTCGGTGACTTCAGCGCGGGTGGGAGTGGGGTTGGTGATCATCGATTCCAACAACTGGGTGGCGACGATGACGCGGGTGCCGAGCTCGTGGCAGCGCTTGATGATGCGGCGCTGGAGGATGGGCAGTTCCTCGAACTCGACTTCCGTGCCGAGGTCGCCGCGGGCGATCATGATGACATCCGCCTCGTGGATGATGGCGTCGATGTTGCGGATGGCTTCCTGGTCCTCGACCTTGGCGACGATCTGCGACTCGCCTTCGAGGGCCAGCATGGCTTCGCGCAGTTCGCGGACGTGGGCGGAATCGCGGACGAAGGATCCGGCGATGTAGTCGGCGCGGCAACCGACGGCGAGAGCGAGGTCCTTGTGGTCCTTTTCCGTGAGGGCTGGAAGATTCAGGCGGACGCCGGGCAGATTGATGTGGCGGCGCGAGCCCATGGTGCCCGGGGTTTTCACGTGGCACAGAATGCGGTCGCCCTCGACGGCGTCGATGCGCATGAGCAGGGCCCCATTGTCCACGACGAGGGTGTTTCCGACGGTGACATCGCCCATCAGGCCGTCGTAGTTGACGGTGGTGGAAAGCGGGACGGTCGGGTCGGTGCCGTTTTTGCGGAATTCCACGACATCGCCTTCCAGCAGGTTATACGGGGTTTCCAGATCCCCGGTGCGGATGGACGGGCCGGTGAGGTCGAAGAGCACCGCGATGTGGACGCCGCGCGCTTCGGCCTGGCGGCGGACGCGTTTCGCCATTTCAGCGGCCCATTCGTGTTTGGCGTGGCTCATGTTGAGCCGGAAAACATTGGCCCCGCCGTCGATGAGCCGCCCGATCATTTCTTCGGATTCAGTGGCAGGGCCGAGGGTGAGGATGATCTTGGTTTTGCGTGACATGGATGGGAGATTTAAAAGGGATTATCAATCGGTTGGTGGTGCTTTCGCAGGCGAGCAGGAAACATGCCGCAGGAATCCAGGCAAGCACAAGTCCGGGGACAATCCGTGACATGGAAGGTTCCGGACTGGGATATTCGGCTTGCCGGTGTTGGCACGGTGGGTTTACGTCCCGGAGTGGAGACGCTCCGGACAGTCGGCTTTTCCCGAATCCAACCTAACAATCCCGCCATGAGCTCCCGTTCCTCGCATCCAGCCCCCAAAAAGAAACTGCATCAGGATTGGCGGATCATCGTGGCTGCGGTGGTGATGATGATCGCGATGATCATGTATGTGCTGACCATGAACGAAACCGTCGTGATTGACCCGATGACGCCCGCAACTCCGCCTGCGGTTCCTGCGAATCCTTGATTCCCCCGCGAATTCACTTCCGCCACTCGGGCAGGGTTTCTGTGAGAATCGCGTCGATTTTGGATCGCGTGGAAGCTTTGAGCCAGTCGTAGGCGGGATCATTTCCGGATAGGGCCGAGCGCATCTTTGCCAGGACCCGGCGTTTCACCTCCGCGGGGAGGTCCCGGAATGCTTCGGAATAGACCATGTAGGAGCAGCGGTGTTTGAAGATCCGGGCGTAGAGTTTGAAGTCGGCGAGCGAGTGGCCGTCCCGGGTTTTCGGAAATCTCCGTTCGAAAGAAGCCTGGAAATCCCCGCCGCCCTCGATGCCCTCGCCGGGATCCGTCTCGTTCTTGAAAAACAGGCAATCCACGATCTTCTCGGCCATGCTGTCCGCCACCAATCCGGCGGATCCTGAGTCCGGCTTGGCACCGGGATCGAGCACGCGGCCGAGGTGCAGGGCGCGGCGGTACTGCATGCTGGCCGCGTTGAGCAGGTTGTGCATCCGGCACTGGTGCTCGAGCACGAGCAGGGCCACGATGTCGCTGGTGGGACGAGGGTATTTGGCGGTGTCGATGGTTTCTGACAGATCCGCCAGGTCGCTCGTCTTGGGGATGCCGACAGCGCCTTCGAGGAAGGTTTGATTTCCCAAATGCGGTAGCGAACTGCGGCCTGTCACGTAATAACCGCCCCAGCGTTCCGGCAGTGGCGTCTCGTGATCGACCAAGGAGGTTCCCATGGCGAGCAGAGGATGGCCGTCCTCATCCGGATGGACCGAGCGCACGAGCATGCCAGGCACGTTCTCCGTGTTCGAGGTGGCGTGGCAGGAGATGCAGGTGGTTAAATCCCGCTCGATCTTCAATCCTCCCGGCCCGCCGGCTTCAATCAGATAGTAAACCGCGCCTAACATGGAATCCTGGACGATGGCTTCGATGGCTCCTCCCGGCACGTAGCCGACATAGGCGTTTTCGGAAAAAAACAGGCTGCGCGGGTTGCTTGGCCGGATCAGCCGGTTCTGATGGCTGGTTTTCGAAAACACCAGCACTTGGGATTCCTCGGGAATCCGCAGTTCGTGGAGCACGAACCGCAAGCGTTCCAAGGCGTTTTCGCCCTTCACTTCGCGCGTGCCCGAGGCGAGGTCCGCTGCGAGTCGGGTGAGCGGATTGGCGGCTTGCGTGTCCGAATAACGGATCGGCGGCAGTTCCCAGAAGTCCGCGGCGACTGCCGCGGACTGAGGGAGGGCCATCAGGAGGATCCACCATTTCATCTGGAAGATCATCGACGATTGAGCACCAGGGATCGAGGGAAATTCCGTGCGGGTTTGCTCAGCTGCATCCCTGGCTGGTGCCGCACTGGGTGCATACGCCGCAGGCCCCGGCGCGGATGACTTTGTCCGAGCCGCAGTGCGAGCAGAGGATGCCCATGTAGGCGGTGCCGAGCGCACGCTTGACACGGGCCTGCTCGCTGGCCACCGGCAGGTCGCGGACCGGGCGGTTGATGGCGGTTTGCTCCATTTCGGCGATTTCCGGCAGCGGGAGATCTTCCTGTCCATAGTCGGGCGAGGTGGCCTTGCGGTAGCCCTGGATGAACTCGCAACCGAGCCAACGGAACACATAGTCGGTGATGCTGAAGGCAGTGCGGATGTCGGGATTCTTGGTGAAACCGCTGGGCTCGAAACGCTGATAGGCGAAGCGGTTGACCAGTTGCTCCAGTGGCACGCCGTATTGCAGCGCGATCGATGTCAGGGTGGCGACGGTGTCCATCAGCCCGCCGATCGTGCTGCCTTCCTTCGACATCTGGATGAAAATCTCGCCCGGCTGGTGGTCCGGATAGAAGCCGACGGTGAGATAGCCCTTGTGGCCGGCAATCTCGAACTTGTGGGTGAGCGACATGTGGGTGTCAGTCAGAGGCTGGCGGACGGGAGCTTGCAGGGATTTGCGCAGCGCTTCGTTTTCCTTGGCGAGATCGGCGAGTTGCGCGGCGAGCACGTCGGCGGGTGGCGTGGTGTCATCGGCCGCGCCGCCCATGCCGGTGGTTTTGCGGGTGTTGAGCGGGGCGCTGCGCTTGGAGCCGTCCCGATAGATGGCGACCGCCTTGAGCCCGAGCTGCCAGGCTTCGGTGTAGGCCTGCATGATGTGCTCGACGGTGGCGTCTTCCGGGAGATTGACGGTTTTTGAAATCGCGCCGCTGAGGAAAGGCTGGGCGGCGGCCATCATCATCAGGTGGCCGCGGTAATGGAGGCTGCGGGTGCCGTTGTAGGGCTTGAAGGCGCAGTCGAAGACTGATAGATGTTCGGTTTTGAGGCCGCTAGAGACGGGCTCGCCGGTGTCGGCATCGGTGACGTCCTCGATGGTGTCGTATTTTTCAATGTGATTGAGAATCGCGGCGACGTCCTCCAGCGGATAGCCTAACCGGGTGAGGGCGGGCGGGACGGTGCGGTTGACGATCTTCAACATGCCGCCGCCGGCGAGTAGTTTGTATTTCACCAGCGCGATGTCCGGCTCGATGCCGGTGGTGTCGCAGTCCATCAGGAATCCGATGGTGCCGGTGGGAGCGAGCACGGTGACCTGCGCGTTCCGATAGCCGTGGGCCTGTCCGGCTTGCAGCGCGCGGTCCCATGCGGCGCGGGCGGATTTGATAATTACCGCGCAGTCGCCGCTTTCCTTGATTTCCTCCGCTTTGGCGCGGTGGCGGGCGATGACTTCGAGCATCGATGGTTCGTTAGAAGCTGCGGGCGGGTCCGTCACGTCGCCGTAGCGGGCGTCGTGATAGGATGGAAATGTGCCGACAGAGGCGGCCATTTCCGCGCTGACTTCGTAGGCGTGGCCGGTCATGAGCGCGGTGATACCGGAGGCCAGCGCACGGCCCTCGTCGCTGTCGTAGCCGAGGCCGCGACTCATAATGAGCGCGCCGAGATTGGCATAACCGAGGCCGAGCGTACGGAAGGCGTGGGAGTTTTCCGCGATGGCCTGGGTGGGGTAGCTGGCGCGGTCCACGAGGATTTCCTGGGCGACAAGAAAGACCCGGATGGCGGCTTGGAAGCGGTCGGTGTCGAAGTTTCCGTCGGCTTTCTGGAATCGCACCAAATTGAGTGACGCGAGATTGCAGGCGGTGTCGTTGAGGAACAGGTATTCGGAGCAAGGGTTGGTCGAGTGCTGGCGGCCGCTGCCCTTGCAGGTGTGCCAGGTGTGGATGGTGGTGTCGAATTGCATCCCGGGGTCGCCGCAGGTCCAGGTGCCTAACGCGATTTTTCGGAGCAGCTCGCGGGCATTTTTCTTTTCGCACGGCTCGCCATCGCAAACGCGGAGGGTCCACCAGTCGGCACCATCGGCGGCGGCCTGCATGAACTCGTTACTGGCGCGGACGGTTAGGTTTTCGTTTTGAAACATCACCGAGCCGTAGGCATCGCCGTTGTAGCTGCCGTCATAGCCCTGCTCAATGAGCGCCCAGGCTTTTTTCTCCTCAATGGTCTTGGCCTCGATGAAGTCCTCGATATCCGGATGCCAGTCCTTGAGCGTGTTCATTTTCGCCGCGCGGCGGGTCTTGCCGCCGGATTTCACGGCGTTGGCGACCTGGTCGTAGATGCGCAGGAAAGAGAGCGGGCCGGATGGCTTGCCTCCGCCGGAGAGTTTCTCGCGAGACGAGCGCAGGGTGGATAGATCGGTGCCGGTGCCGGAGCCGTATTTGAAAAGCATGGCCTCGGAGGTGGCGAGACGCATGATGTCCTCCATATTGTCCTTCACGCCCTGGATGAAACAGGCGCTGGCCTGCGGATAGTGGTATTGGCTGGGAGACCGGCGGGCCTTGCCGGTTTCCGCATCCCAGAACCAACCGCCTTCGCCGGCGTGGTTGCCGACTCCGTATTCATGATGCAGACCGACGTTGAACCAGACCGGCGAGTTGAAGGCTCCGTATTGGTGGAGGCAGAGCCATGTTAGATCCTGATGGAAGTTTTCGGCGCTGGTCTTGTCGGCGAAGTAGCCATCGGCGATCCCCCAGTCCGCGATGGTGCGGGTGACGCGATGGATGAGCTGGCGCACGGATTGTTCGCGGCCGCCGTTTTTGGGATCCTTGCCAGCGGTGGCGTCGCCGTAGAAATACTTGGAGACGGCGATCTTGGTGGCCAATTCACTCCAGGCGCGGGGCACCTCGACATCCTCCTGCCGGAACATCGCCTGGCCGCTGTCGTCGGTGATTTCCGCGGTGCGGTGGTCCCACTCGATCTCGTCGAACGGGCTGATCCCGGGGGTGGCGAAGTGGGTTTCAAAGGTGAGACCCGGTGGTGGTGTGGCAGTCGCGGACTTGGACGGGGCGGACGGGGTGAGTGTGGCGTCTGGGGATTTCATAAGCGATGGGAATTCAATGTCTCATGGGGAGGACTTCACTAGATATGGTGTGAGCGGCTGGGATATTTATACCACAGCTTGATTTCTCCAAGCAAATAATGCGCAGTCGCCTGTAAGCCAAGCGGCTCTAGGGAAGGAAGTTTCTGGCAGTCGATTTGTGCCGAATATTTAAGGAATATAAATGATTAGAGTGTGGAAATGCCTGTCGTTTCGAGGTTTTCCAAGCGAAGATTCGTGGGGTTGACATCGCACGATTCGGAGGTTCACGCCTCAATCCCGATTTTCTATGCGCGGTCTGCTTTGGTATTGGCGGATCGTGGATCTGGCACAGATTTGTGCAAATGACCGCGACACTTGACCCGCTAGCCGGACCCGGAGCTTCCATCCTGCCGCCAATCATCCAAGGAGGGATGGGAGTGGGAGTCTCCGGTTGGCGGTTGGCGCGGGCGGTTTCGCAATGCGGGCAACTCGGAGTGGTCTCAGGCACCGCGCTGGACTTGCTGCTCACGCGGAAACTGCAACTGGGAGATCCCGGCGGCCATTTGCGGCGGGCGTTGTCGGCTTTTCCTTATCCGGAAATCGCCAAGCGCATCCTCGACCGCTATTTCATCCCCGGTGGGAAAGCGCCGGAAGCTTCCTTCAAAACGCCGCCGATGATTTCCCACCAACCGCTGTTGTCGCTGCGCGGGTTGGTGGTGGCATCGAGTTTCGTCGCCATTTACCTGGCAAAAGAAGGGCACGATGGCTGGGTCGGGCTCAATCTCCTCGAAAAAATCCAGACGCCGACGTTGCTGGCGCTTTACGGAGCGATGTTGGCAAAAGTGGACGTAGTGCTGATGGGAGCAGGGATCCCGCGCCAGATTCCGAAGATCCTCGACGAATTTGCCGCAGGGCATGCGGCCGAGATGAAACTCGACGTGGCGGGCGGCACGGAACCGGTTTTCATCCACTTGGATCCCGCCGATTTCGGGCCGGTGACTCCTTTGAAGCGGCCGTTGTTTCTGGCGATCGTCTCGTCACCCGTGCTCGCCGAGAACCTCCGGCGGAAAGCCTCCGGGCGGGTCGATGGATTCGTGGTCGAGGCCTCCATGGCCGGTGGCCACAACGCGCCACCGCGGGGACCGATGCAGGTGACAGCGACCGGCGAGCCCATCTATGGCGAACGCGACAAGATCGATCCGGCGAAATTCAGTGAAATCGGCCTGCCGTTCTGGCTGGCCGGCGGCTATGGCAGGATAGGCAAACTGCGCGAAGCCCAGTCGCTGGGAGCAAAGGGCATCCAAGTCGGGACGGCCTTCGCGCTCTGCGAGGAATCCGGATTCGAGCCCGAACTCAAAAAGGAAATCCTCACTTCCGTGAAAGCGGGCCGTCTGGACATCCATACCGACGCCTTCGCATCTCCGACCGGTTTTCCATTCAAGGTCGCCCGCATTCCCGGTTCCGTAGGCGATGCCAAGACCTATCAGGAGCGCGAGCGGGTGTGCGACCTCGGGATCCTGCGCGAGACCTATCAGAAGCCGGACGGCAGCATCGGCTTCCGCTGTCCCGCGGAGCCGGAAAGCATCTACATCGCGAAAGGGGGCGATCCCTCACATACGGCGGGACGCGTTTGCATGTGCAATTCGCTCGTCGCCTCCGCCGGGATCGGACAGATCCGACATGGTGTCGAAGAACCTCCGCTGATCACTCTGGGTGATGATCTCGAAGCCGTCCGCGAGTCGCTGCTGGCGGGACGGGAGAGCTACACAGCCGCGGAAGTGGTCGCGCGTTTGTTGGAATAGGATTTCTTCCCGACTCACCAGCCGTTCGCCGCGCGGATGTCCTTGAACTCGGGATCGTAAATATTGAACTCGATGCGGTTGAAGGCCGAGATCTTGAAGGTGGCGGTCCCGAAGTTCTGACTGAATCCGGTTAGATTTTCACCCTCCACGGCATCGAGCCGGAAGACCAGCGAGGAGCCGTCCGGGAACCACGCGCGGACGTCGCCGTTCTCGCGCTTACTGGTTTCGAGGTCGACCGGTTTCAAGGCGACCGAGCGGAGAAGCCCCACGGGCAGCTTCACCTCACGGAAAGGAGTTTTCACGGTGATCATGCCGTCGACGATGGACACCACCTCGCCGGCAATGGTGTCTCCGTTGCGCAGTTCCATGCGCTCGGTGTTCGGCTTTTCCTCGGGAACCGGAAGTGGCGGCTCATCTTCCATTTCCTGGATGCCTTGGTTTCCAAACTGGCGCAGTCCGCCGAGCACCTGGGGCTCGGGAAGTTGGCCCACGTCACCGTCCCAGCTGCCGACTTCGATGCGCGAGATCTGCACCGGCGACTCGTTCTGGGTGATGAAATGGATGCCTCTGCCGATTTCGTTGCGGGCGACGTCCGGGTCGGTCCAGACGTCGATGATTTCGCCGTCCACGAAGAGGCAGATCTTGCCCGACTTCAGGCTGGCGCGGACTTCGATGCGGGCCTTTTCGTTTTCCTGAAGCGTCACCGCATTCGGGGTGTGACCGAGGAACTTCTGGGTCTTGCAACTGCGCAGATAGACCGAGCGGGTCTGGATGGTCATTTCATAACCCGAAGTGGGATGGTCGCTGGCCAGATCCTCCGAGAAAAACACCAGTTTCAGGCCAAGCGAGCCGCGCCAGGAGGCGTCGAAGGCGATCGTGCATTCATCGGGCAGTTCGACGTTTCTTGCGATGCTGCCGGCGGCGTTGGAGCGGAAATTCGAATTTTGATAGGTCCAGGCGGGATTTTCACCCGACTGTTTCCAGCCATCCAGTCCGGTGGGTCCGCGATAGATGAAGTCCGGACGCTCCGAGATACGGACGTCGCGGATCATCAGGCGGTTGAACTTCATGCGGCCGGCGAACCAGGTGTCCAGCTCGACGGCATCGTCGGTGACCGAGGCGAGCTGCCCGCGGACCGTGTCGCCGCGGGTGAGGGTGATGGTGGCCTCGTGGCCGCCCTTGATGTCCGGTTGGGTGGCGGCGAGGGTGAGATCGAGCACGTTCTTGAGGAAGAACGGCACCGGCTTGTCGAGAATCGGGGATTTCCAAACCAGCCGCTCGGTGGTGAGCGATTCCATGGAGCCGGAAAGCTGGTCGTTGTTCGAGAAGCGCACACTCGCGCCGACCGGATCCGCGGCGGCGGTAGGCGACACCACGATCGAGAGCAGGATGACTGATAGAAACGCGTTCATTCTTCGGACTTTCCTTCGGGTTTGGACGTCATCCGCTCCATCGCGACGACACCGCTCCGCCGGATTTCCAACTCGCCTAGCAGCGGGTGCCGGGCGGAGACGCTGTCCGGCGAGAAGGTACAGGAGGAAACCCTGAGCGAGCCCTCGCCGCTGAGGCGCAGGGCGAAGGGTGGATCGGGTTCCGCAGCTGGCGCATTCTCCGGTTGGGCGAAGAAGATCGTGGAAACGTCCGCTTCCGTGAGTTCCAGCGGCGCGTCCTGGAAGTCGCTCTTGAAGGAAAAAACCACGCCATCCGGGGATTTTGAAATACCTGCCAGCCGTCCGCTCCAGCGGTCTTCGTCGCGGCTGATCAGGCTGTCTTCCTTCGTATTCCCGCGGTCCTCCGAGCGATGTCGGGCACGGACGTTGTCGAGTTCGAGAATCTCGATGCCGCGGATTTCCTGGGAGAGTCCCGCGGCCGAGCTGTTGACGAGGGTGACGCCGCGGCCTTGCGGGGCTCCGACGACCGGGTCGATGCCGGCGGCTTCGGGTTCGCCGTTAAGCAACAGATGCAGCCGCGAGGTCTTGCGGTCCACGCGGATTTCCACGTCCAACTGGTTGTTGGTGAACTGGTCGGGCGTGCGGGACAGCAGCATGACCGTTTGGAAACGTTTGCCGGTGCTGGATTCACGTTTGATTTCCAGGCCCGCGCCGTTGAATTGCAGATAGTAGCGGTCGGCGAGTTCGACTTTCGGGGTGAGCGGGTCGGCGAAGAAAATCTGGAAATTCGGATTCGCCTGCCATTTCAAGGTGAACTTGAGGATGAACAGGACCGGAGTTTCGAAGCTCCTCGAAGCAGTCGCGGGGCCGTTCGCGACGAGAGAGCCGCCGGAGAATTTCCACCGCTTGTTCTCGTCCACATCGCGGCTCCACTCTTCCGCGTTTTTCGGGCCCGAGTAGATGGCCTTGCGCTTGTGAACTCCGAGCTGCATCGACTTCAACGCAGTACGCGGAATTTCCAAACGCCCGGCATCCTCCGTGGTGATGGTGAGTTTGTGGTCGTCGAGGCTTTCGAGGCTCGCGGGCAGCAGATCTCCGTTAGAAAGCTCGATCAGCGTGCCGGGCGGGACCGGCGCCGAGTCCGAGGCGGTGAACTCGACTTTTTCCACGGCATCGGCCCTGAGCAGGACGGGATCGGGCGAGAGGGCCGAGGCTAGCTCGACCACGCCGGCTTCGTTGATCGAGCGGATGATGCCGGTGAGCCGCGCATCGTCCGTCAGCGTGAGCTTGTCCGCGCTGGCGGTGGCAAGGGCGCAGCCTGCGAGAACCAGGGCGCGCCAGGGCCTTGGGTCAGAACTCCGAATCCCAGTCATCGATAATATTGTTAGAAGGTTGATAGTCGAGCATGACCGCGGCTTCGAGGTTGAAGTCGAGTTCACCATAGATCGGATTGGAGAGTCGGACGGATGAGGCGTCCCCGGAGAGCAGGCGGCCGGAGACCTGGCCGAGCGGGCTGAGGCGGACGGTCACGTTGTCGGCGGCGGGTTCGCTTTCCTTGGCCCGGCCGTTGCGGGCGAATCGGATTTCCGCGATGTCTTCCAGCAGGAATTGGAAGCGGCCGTATTTGCCGTCGAGCGAGATTTTCCCATCCCGCATTTCGCCGACTTTGCCGGAAAACCGATCGGTGCCGTTTGTCAGCAGGACGATGTCCTGGTCATCCACCTGGAGGCTGCGGGCGGAGTCGGGCATGCCATTCCACTCGGCGACCATGACGTCGGAGATTTTCACCGGCGAGTCCTCCGTCTGGACCACGAAGCCGAAGCCGGAGCCCTTGCCGGCGAAACTGGCGGGATCGCGCGGGCCGGCCGCGGCTTCGCTCCAGTTCACGACGAACTCGTCGTTGACGAAAATCGAAATCTCGCCGGTGAGGCGGTTGCTGCGGATTTCGAGCCGGGCTTTGCCGGTGTCGCCAAGACGGACGGCGTTGCCATTGATTTGCACCCGCTCGACGACGGGGCCGCCTTCGTCATTGACGGAAGTGCGGAAAAGCATGAGGTGGGTGGAGAAAATCTGGATCACATAACTGTTCCCGAAAAGCACGGGAAGGACGGTGGAATCACCGGGGGCGAATCCCTGGGGCCTGCGAACGGGCTCTTCCAGATCCTTGTCCTCACCTTCGCGCGGCTTGACTTTAGCGAAATCCGCGTGGAACCCGATGGCGATGGACAGCCGGTTTTTCCAGGCGAGATCGAAGCGGAGAATGGAGCGGTCCGGCATGGAATTCTGGCGGAGCAGGGCGGTGCCCGACTGGCGGTTCGTCCAATACCAGGCGGATCCGGAAAACGCCCAGCGGCCAGGCTGATCCTTGTTAGGTTTGCCGACCTTGTCCTTTTCCCCGGTGTCTGGCACGGCGGCTGGCATGCCGTCCGGGAAGGAGGCGTTGGCCATGGTCCACTCATCTTCGATGAACGGGCCATGATAGCGGAGACGTCCGCCGAGCGGGCTGGGGGCCAGCATCGCGACCTGCTCGCGGGGAATCCGCAGCGAGCCGGCGTAGGGCGTCTCCACGGTGATCGCGGCGTCGTCGAGGTCGGTGATTTTTCCCGGGATGCTGTCGCCGTTGACGAGGGCGAGGTGGGAGAACGAGGAGAGGGCCTTGGACGGCTTGCCACCGCGGAGGACGACGTGGCGGAGTTGCGAGGGCTTGAACTCGACGGGCGCGTTGATGTCGTCGCGCTGCCAGACCACCTGCGAGCCGCTCCGGATGCCTTGGAAAGTGCCGTGAAGCTGGTCGCCATTCGCAAAGCGCAGGAGGTCGGGTGATTCAGCGGCAGCCAGAACCATCATGCCGGAAATCCATGCGACTGCGGGTTTGAGGATCATTTTTCGTAGATCGGTAGAAACCGGTAGTTCAGCGCGAGGGAGAGCAACGCGCCGGCGGTGTTGAACGAAGTGCCCTGGTTGCCGGGGAACGAACCGTCGGAAGACTGGATGGTGGACATGTAGCGGATGTTGCGGGCGTTCCATTCCTTCCAGACCGCTTCGTCGGCGTGGAACAGGGCCTGGGACATGTAGTATTCGTAATAAAACGGATAGTAACGGTCGCGGAAATCGAGGTTCTTTTTCAGATAGGCAAGACTCGCCTGATAGCCCTTGGAATCCCGCTCCTTGGCGAGCGAGAGGCAGAGCGAGCCGATGGCGGTGAGCGTGGGTTTTCCTCCAGAGGCGGAGGTGTAGCCGTAGTCACCGTCGCGGCCGCGGCAGGTGGCGAGGTAGGCGAGGCCTTTCTTGATGGCTTCATCCGGCACGGCGATGCCGGCATTCCTAACGGCGAAAAGGGTCACCAGCTGGCAACCGGTCACGGTGGTGTCGGCATCGCGGCTTTCCGGAGTGTAGCGCCAGGCTCCGAAGCGGTTTCTCTTCTGCGCGCTCACGATCAGTTCGACGGCATTTTTGAGCGCGGGGGCGATTCTTGGATCATCAACTACGCCGTAGGACTCGGCGAGCGCCTTGGTGGCGAAAGCATGGTTGTACATGCTGGAGCCGATGTAGCCGTTTTTATCGTTCTGCTGGGAGAGGATGTAGTCGATGCCGAGACGGATGTTTTTCGAATATGGCCCGTGATTCGGATCTTCCCCGTGGGCGAGGAAGGCGGCCACGCAGAGACCGACCACGCCGGGCTCGCCGCCCACGCTGTCGTTCCAGTTGCCTTTTTCGTTCTGGGTCTTGGCGAGGAAAGCCAGCCCGCGTTCGTAGATCAATTCCGCCTGGGCGGGGATGGTGTCGTCCTGCCGGCCCTGCAGGTCCTGTCCGCCGGCAAAACCGGAAAAGAGCATCAACCCCGAGACCGCGAGCAGGCGGGCGACCGGATTTCTGGCAGAAAGCGGATCGATCATGGGAAGTTTCATTTGAGTTTTTCGGTCGCTCCGCGGTTGTAGGCGTCGAGGGCTTTGCGGAATTCCTCGGGCAGCACGTGACCGGCAGAACCGCTGGCTTTCGGCACGCGGCGAGCCTCGCTTTTGCCACCGGCCTCGCCGGCGGTTCCTCCGTTGGCCGCGTCTGACGCCCCGGTGGCGCCATCGCCTCCGGTTTCACCGGGTTTCTCGCCCTTGCCTTTGCCTTCCTTTTCGCCATCGGGAGTTTTCCCCATCATGCGCTCCATCATGTCCATCATGGCGCTGCCGGACTGGCCGCTGCCTTGTTGTTTTTGCTTCTCCTTGGCGGCGGCGTGGATTTTCTCGATGATCTCGGTCTGGGCAGCGAGGGTGGTGCCGCCGGTCTCGGCGGCGGCGAGTTGGTCGGTCGCCTCATCCATGATTTTTTCCACCTCGTTGAGCAATTCGATGACCTGGGGCACCGTTTGCTCGATGGTGAGCTGTTGGACGTCGGCGGAAAGCTCGTCCTGTTTGTCGGCGACCTTGTTAGCCCCCTCGCGGTGCTCTGCTAGAATTTCATCCGGCTTCTTTTCCTCCGCTGCGAAAACCGGGGGAATCCAGCCGACGAAAATGGCGGTGAGGGTAATCAGTTTCATGGCTCTTCGTTGGAGGGTTGGCTGTTCCGGCGGAGTTGTTCGAGCGCGCGGGTCTGGGCGCGGAGGTCCTGTTCCTGTTGCACGAGTTTCATCACCCGCAGCATGAATTCAAAATCCTCGTCCTCAGGGCTCTGGCCACCACCGGCACCGCCGCCCTCACCGCCGTCCTTGTCTTTGTCGCCCTCGAGTTTGGCGGCCCATTCCGTCAGTTTTGCGGCCCATTTTTTCGAATTCTCGGTGGCGGTGAAGCTGTGGTTGGTAGCTAACAAGGTGCGGATTTCCTCCAGCCCGATGTCGATCTGCGAGGATTTCATTTCATCGAGGATCTGTTTGAACGAGTCCGACTTGGTGCGGACGAAAAAGCTCGCGAGGTCTTCCTGGAGCCAGCGCACGTCGGAGGCGGTGTTCGCCTGCTGGTTCGTGGCTTCGCTGAGCCGACGTTGGTCGGAAGGATCGAGCTTGGAGCTCTTGATGCCGAGGATGCGCTCGTAGGCGTCGATCAACGAGCTGGCGATGCCGTTTTGCTCGCCGGCGGCTTTTTTCAAGCGGTTCACAAAGGTGCCGGCTTCGAACTGACGGTTCGCGTCGTTTGCCTTGGCGATGGCCTCCTGCATTTTCTCGACGGCTTTTTTCTGCTCCTCCACGGCTTGGGCGACGTCCTTCTGGGTCTTTTCCCGGGTGTTCGATTGTTCCTGCGAGTCACCGAGTTTTTCCTGCACCTTGGGAAGGTCCTGCTGGGAGAGTTCCTGCATGGATTTGAGGGATTCCGCCATTTTCTTGAGGGTTTCCTTTTGCACGTCGCCATTGCGGGCGGCGTCCTTCATCAGGTCCTCCATCCGTTCGGTGAGGTTCTCCATGCGGCGCTTGCTCTCGGCTTCGGCTTGTTCCTGGGCTTCGAGGCGTTTGGCGTTGGGGTCCTTTTGCAGTTCCTCGCCGCTGAGGCGTTCGAGTCGTTGGTTTTCCTCCAGCAATTCCTGCTCGCGGCGGGCGAGGTCCTCGAACTCGGTGATGTTCCTGTCGAACTTGCTCTTGAGCATTTGCACGTGTTCGTCGCGGGTCAGGACGTAGAGGATGACCGGCTCGGAGTAAACGCGGCCGCGATCCGGAAAATAATCCTCAACGTATCCGCGGAGGGTGATTTTCTGCGGGGCGATGCCAAATGCGGCGGGGGAAAAGGATCCCGGCTTGGCGATCCGCCGTTCTTCGGAATTTCCGTTAGCGAGGTTGAGTTCGCCTTTGGCGGGAGCCTCGGCCGTCGGACGGGTGAATTGGCCGGACCACTCGATGCCCGCGAGCTTGACGCCGAAGTCGTCCTCGGCCAGCAGCTCGAAGTCGACGGTTTCCTCGGGCAGCATGACTTTCTGGCGGTCGATTCCCTGGAGATAACAAGTGGGCACCGCGTCGCGCAGAGCGTCCACGCGGAGGCGGAATCCGTCCTCGCCGACGAGGCCGAGTTGGTCGCTCCAAGAGAACGGAATTTCGAAGGAAACGGCGCCCACGTCGATGACAGGCGTCCTCGCGGAGAGCCCGGAGATTTCAAGTTTCCCGGCGACCGGCACGTAGGCGGCGGACTTTGCCTTGGGTTCCTCAATCGTCTGCGCGCGGGTGGGACCGAAGGTGGCGTCGGCGAGGGCGCGGTTGGCGGTGAGGTCGATGCGGATTTTTCCGCCTTCGACCGCGCTGAGCACGCCGTTGTTGAGGCTCACGGTTTTTTCCGGAATGCCGAGGTAAGCGGGCGAGGTGACCAGCGGCGGTGACACTTTCCATGCTCGGCCGTGGGACAGGCTCGACGCGACATTCATGCCGGAGATCGCCGACATGAAAAACGACGGTTCCGGGATCCTGCTGACCGGGAAAGGTAAACACGTAGCTGTCATTTTCCAGCGGGGCTTGCAAAGTGGACTGGAGCCCGTAGCGCCCGGACGAGGTGGCCGGACGCTGCTCGGAATCCTTCGACAGGGTGAGGGTGATTTCGAACGCCTCACCGAACGGCACCGCGCGGTAGTGCGGCGGATTCTCGAGGCGGGTGAAGGTGTAGCGCTCGGTGCTGGAGAGCGGCATGAGCCAGCGTTTCAGGGCGTTCACTCCGGCGCGGGGAGCGAGGGTGAAGGCAGCGGCGGAAATCAACGCCAGGAAAATCGCGGCCAACGCCCACCGGCGGTGTCGCTGCGGTGGCAGCGCGTCGTCCAGCTTGCGTTTTCCCGTCTCGACCGCGACGGCCTCCATCGCTGCTTCCCGCAGCCGGGGCGAGAGGGTGTCCGAGTTTCCGGTTTGATCCTGGAGTTCGATGACGCCGAGCAGGCGGTCGCCGAGGCCAGGGTAGCGTTTCGCGATGAGCCGGGCGAGCTGGGTTTCACGCCGCTGACGCCAGACCCAGCGGTGCAGCCAGTAAGGGGCGAATCCCGCGAACAAAGATACACCCGAAATCAGGATGCCCAGCCGCACCCAGCCGGGCGTTTGCCAGATCCGGTCGAGCCCGAAGACGAGAAGGAAGGAAACCAACAGGCCGATCACGCCGGCAGCGATGGCTTCCATGATTTTCACCCGCCAGAGATGACGCCGGAACGCGTCCAGCTGAAGCCGGAGCGACTCAGGGATGGCGACTTTGGAATTGGGCGGACTGGGTGGAGGGAGCATGGGAAAAACGACCGGCACCCCGGTCCTGAATCGAATGACGGACAATCCCAAATGAGCGATAGGACATCCAGCGTATTCTCGCCGACTTTAGCGGTCCCCACAAGGGGCTTTGTCTCAGTTTGGAAACGGAGTGCGGGATCACGTTTTCAGACGCAGGCTGCCCGTCCGCTCAGCCGGTGATTCCAGCCCACGACCAAAGCCCGGGATCCAGTTCAAGCCTGGCGGAATGGGCGAGCGCAGCGGCGTCAGCCCCGTCGCGCAACACTGCGAAAACAGTGGAGCCGGATCCACTCAACAGAGCGGCGGAAGTTTCCTGGCGTTCAAGCAGCCACTGCTTGAGCTCGGCGAGAAACCGATGTTTTTCAAAAACCGGTCGTTCCAGATCATTGATCAGGGAAACTCCATCAATATTCTGCTCCGAGTAGGAAATCCCGGAAATCTCGAGGGAGGATTGCCACCGCCGATAGGCATCGGGGGTGGGAACTTCGAATCCTGGCTTCAGCAGCAACACCCGCAGTGCGGGAGGTGGTGGAACCGGCTGGATTTTCTCGCCCCGCCCGGTGCAACGCGCGGCCCCCGACGTCAGGAAAAAGGGAATGTCCGAGCCCAGCGCGGCGGCCAGTTCATGTAGCGCTTCCACGCCCAGCTTGAATCCGTGCAGCCGGTTCACTCCCAACAACGTCGCGGCCGCGTCGCTGCTGCCGCCGCCGAGCCCGGCACCGTGGGGAATTCGCTTCTGAAGCGAAATCGAGCAGTTGCAAGTGATGCCGAGGGCTGACTCGTAAGCCCTGACTGCTTTTACGACCAGGTTCCCCTCGTCCGAGGGCACGGTGGGGTCATCACATTCGAAGGAAAATTCCATGGCCTCGCGAAACTCCAGCTGATCCGCCAATCCTGGTAGCGTCACCATCAACGTGTCGATTTCGTGAAATCCGTCATCCCGCTTGCCGAGCACGCGGAGGGACAAATTCAGCTTGGCCGGAGCGTTGAGGCTGAATGAGTTCATGAAATCGCGTCGCGGGTGATCAGGGCCATCATGCGACCGGTTTTACCGGATTCGAGGCGGTAGCTGTAAAATCGCTCCAAGTCAGCGGCGGTATCCAGTCCGCAATCGAGGAAATTCCCGACGCCCGCGCGTTCCGCCTGGCGGCCGATTTCGCCGGCGAAGTCCATGTCGTAGTGGGGTGGACGGATGCAGGGACCGAGCACGGAAACGACATCTTCCGGGTGGGTGCCGAAGTTCTCGGCCAGGGTCTCCAGCGCTTTTTGAAAAATATTCCCTTCGGTGCCTTTTTTGCCGGAATGTAGCAGCCCGATCGCCCCGGTTTTGCGGTCCGCAAGCCAGATCGGCCCGCAATCCGCGATGTAAATGGCGAGCACGATTCCAGGCTCCATGGTGAGCAGTCCGTCCACGCCCGGGACCACGGGCATTCCATCCGGAGCCATGATTTGCGGGCTTCCGGGCACCACCGCGACCTCGGTTCCGTGGATTTGTTCCGCCCGCCACCAAGGTGCGCTGGTTCCCGAGAATCTCGCGACGGCCGCTTCATGGCGGGAGCGGAGTTGGTTCATCGCCTCGTCCCGGTCGCCGGTGATCGGCAAATCGGCCACGCGACCAACCCATCCGGCGCGCACGCCGGGGACTTCTCGCAGGATGTCTAAAAAGGGGAACGCCTCCGTCACCCGGGGACGGTAACGGAGGCGCTGAGGATTCGCCAAGCTGGATTATTTCAGTGGAGAAAACTTAGATCACGCGATCGCACGGCCATGAATGGCGCGCTTGGTGTGTTCGACGGTTTCCGCCTGGTCTTCATCCATACCTGCAAGGATACCGACCAAATCGTTGGCAATTTCCGTGCGCATTTTCGAAACGAGTTGAGTACCCTTTGCGGTAATGCGGACCATGATTTTACGGCGATCTTCAGCGGCATGCACTCGCTCAACGTAGGACAGCTTTTCCAACCGATCGACGAGGCCGGTGGCGGCTGCCGTCGAGTGACCCATCTTTTTCGCAATGTCGGACATCGTGAGATATTCTTCGCTGGATAGATAGGTTAGGAGGAAGAACTGCGGAAATGAAACATTCCCTTTGTTGAGTTCTGTGGACAGGTTTAGGATGCAACTCCGCTGTGTAAACAGGACGAAGTCAGCAAGACGGTCCGCATCGGCTTTCACCGAAGCGCCCGAGGCGTTCATTGTTTTCATTATGGCTGGTTGTAGTGTTCATGTTTCGGGACATGTAAGGGGGCACAGCCATTGCGAAAGAGAAGCTACCCGGTTTACCGGATAGTAATCAACTCCAAAATTTAATATTTATGACTGTGCCCGATTTCTCAGGCGGGACTTTTTGAAAATACATAAACATGAGAGGTTTTGGAAGCAAAGAATTCCTGAAAAGTTAATTATTTTTTTGAACATTTGCCACAGGTGGGTTTGCAGGCAATTCACCTTGCGGCAGCGGGTTTTGCGGATTTGTGGGAGTCTCGACAGGTTTTGGAACATGCAGGGAATAGACCGCATCCCCCACCTCGACGGTGCCGGATTGCAGGTCCGCGGCGGCGAATTCGCCGAGCGTCTCACCGGTCGTCCGCAGGTTGGCGGTGCGGTCGTCGAGGCCGCGGGTAGTGAGGATCCGGCCGGATTCCACCTCCCATTTGCCGTAGCTCTGGATCAAGACGAATCGCTTGTCGGCAGGCACTGAAGCGATCCGGCCAACCAGTTTCGGGCCCTCCGCCACGGGCTTGGGTTTTTCGTCATCGGGTTTTTCCTTCTTCAGGAATCCGCAGGCGGGGATGAAAATGCAGCAAAGCAGCAGAACACGACTCGGTTTCATGGAAATGACTCTGGCGCGGGAATTTCCAAAAGGATACCCGGGATTTCAAGTCGGCAGAAGTCGCACTTCATCCGCTTGGATCAGGCGCTCAAGGCCCGCTTCGGTGCGCAGCAGCAGCTCGCCTCCGTCGGCGATGCCCTCGATGATTCCGGTTTGCGGGCCGTTCGATGTGGTGAGAGTCACTCGTTTTCCGGTCAGTACGCAGCGCTGGCGGACGGCGGAAATCAGGTCGCTGAAATCCAGATTGATCTGCCCCCGCCGTCTGGTGAACTTGCCGATGATGGCGGCGAGCACTTCGGCGCGGGAGAAATTTTGCGAGCTTTCGATACAAAGCGAGGTCGCGATTTGCGCCACTTCTGGCGGGAAGCCGGTGCTGTTGATGTTCAGGCCGATGCCGATCACGACAAAATCCGCACCCGCCTCGACCAGGATGCCAGCCACCTTGCGCTGGCCGATCCAGACATCGTTCGGCCACTTGATGCCGGCTTGCAGTCCGCAAGTTTCAATGGCCTCGGCGACAGCGAGTCCGGTGGCCAGGGCGAGCCGGGGCCACAGCGACTTCGGTTCCTCCGGGCGGAGCAGGATGGAAAACGCGAGCGATTCACCCGCGGGCGAGAACCACGCCGCCCCGCGGCGGCCGCGACCGGCGGTTTGGTGCTCGGCGAGGAGGATGAGGCCCTCGGGGATTCCGGCTTGCCCGAGCAAGCGAAGGTCGTCGTTGGTGGATTCCACCGATTCCCGGATGAGCAAGCGGAAAGGGTCCGGAAAAGCTGCGGCGACAGTGTTGAAATCCTCGCGGCTCATCGGAAGTTAGATCGGCTCGAAGTCCAAGCCGATGTCGAGCGCCGGAGCGGAATGGGTGAGGGCGCCGACCGAGATGAAATCGACGCCGGTTGCGGCGATCTCCGCCAGGGTTTCCAGAGTGATGCCGCCGCTGGCTTCGAGTTGGGGTTTTCCGCTTGGTCCTCGCAGGATAACGGCGTCGCGAAGTTCTTGCGGGCTCATGTTGTCCAACAGGATGTGTTCCACTCCGTCGAGTTCCAGGAACGCACGGACTTGCTCGATGCTGTCGGCTTCCAGCTCCACTTCGACGTCGGGTTTGTCGGATTTCAACTGGTAGATGGCCGCCTGGATGGCCGCCACACCGCCCTCCGCGACGAGGTGGTTGTCCTTGACCATCGCCCGGTCGTAAAGCCCGAGCCGGTGGTTGGTGCCGCCGCCGTCGAGCACTGCCTTTTTTTCCAACAGCCGGTAACCGGGTGTCGTCTTGCGAGTGTCGAGGATGCGGGCGCGGGTGCATTTCACCTGCTCGACGTAGAGCGCGGTAAGGGTCGCCACACCGCTGAGACGTTGGAGGAAATTGAGCGCCGTCCGCTCTGCCGTTAGGATCGAACGGGCGGAGCCTTTCACCCGGATCAGAAGCGCTCCCGCTCCCACCCGGCTGCCGTCCGCGATGAGGATTTCCACGTCCAGGTCGGAATCCACCTTGCGGAAAACCCTCGCCACCAGCTCCACGCCGGAAACCACGCCGTCCTTGCGGACCGCCACAAACGCGCACGCCTGCCGGTCCTCGGGAATGAAATAACGGGACGTGACATCACCGCTGCCGATGTCTTCGGCGAGCGCGAGGTCGATGAGGATTTCGGAGTGATCGGTCATTGATGGACGTCGATGATGAGTGGCGATTTCGAAATTTCAACTCATTCGCCGATGACGCTCACCGCGATTTCCCTGCGATGAGGACTGCACCGGTGTTCGAACAGAAAAATCCCCTGCCACGTCCCCAAAGTCATCCGCCCGTCCATGATGGGGATCACCTCGCTGGTCCGCGTCAGCGCCATGCGGATGTGGCTCGGCATGTCGTCCGGGCCTTCCTGGGTGTGGATGAACCACGGCGTGTTCTCGGGCACGAGTTTGTCGAAAAACACCTCCAAATCCCGCCGCGCGCTTGGATCGGCATTTTCCATGATGACCAGACTGGCGCTGGTGTGTTTCACGAAAACGGTGACCGTGCCCTGGGTGACGCCGGCCCGCGAGACGATGCCCGCCACCTCGCGGGTAATCTCGGTGGTGCCCTTGCCGTGGGTTTTGATGGGAAATGTCTCGGTGCGCGCGGTCATGAGGAAATCACCATCCGGATAGAACCCACTTGCCATGCGCCGACCCGGCCTCCATCGCCACATGTGCCTCGCGGAGATTCGCCGCGGAAATCCGGTCAAACAGGCGGGTGCCGATTTTCGGAAACTCCCCCGCTTCACAACGCCGCGAAACCTCCGCGAGAATCTCGCCCTGCCGGTGCATGTCCGCTGTTTGGAAGCGCGACCGCGTCATCATGTATTCCCACACGATCCGCGGGCTCTTCAGGCGGAATGGATTCCCGATGTGCACCGGATTCACCGTCTCCACGATCAATCCCAGCGTGCCCAGAGGGGCTAGCAGATCCGCCGTGGTCTCCCAGTAGCTCTCCGTGTCGTAGAGATTCGCGATGTAGGGAAATTCCGAAATCCCCAGCGTTTCCGCCTGGGCCCGCAGCGGCTCGCGGTGGTTGATCACCGCGTCCGCGCCCAGCGACTTGCACCACGCCACCGTCTCCGGGCGGGATGCCGTCGCCACCACCCGCAGCCCGGCCGAGCGGGCGAGAGGAATCACCGCCGAGCCCACACCGCCGGCACCGTTGATGACGAGGATCGCCTTCCCGCTGTCGGTGCCGTCCGGATCGATGCCCATCCGCTCGAACAACAATTCCCACGCCGTCAGCGCCACTAACGAAACCGCCGCCGCTTCCTCGAAGCTCCACCCAGCCGGTTTCTTCGCGACCAGCCGCGCGTCCACTGCCTGATATTCGGCGTTGCTGCCCGCACGGGTCACATCCCCGGCGTAGAAAACCTCATCTCCCGGAGAAAAATCCGTCACTCCGCGACCGACCGTTTCCACGATTCCCGCCGCGTCGAACCCAATTACCCGCGGCGGATTCTGCACGGCGTCGCCCAACAGTTTCCGCACTTTCGTGTCCACGGGATTTACCGATACGGCCCGCACCTTCACGAGCAGATCCATTTCCCCTGGCACCGGCATGGCTGCCTCGAATTCCACCAAGCATTCCGGATCACCTGCCGGGAAAAACTGTCGCGCACCGATTGCCTTCATGCCGCTGATTCAATGCCGGCCCGGTCGTTCATGGCAACATCGGTTTCAGCCCGATCCACGCGCTGCCCCAGGTGATGATCCACGGCAGCGTCAGGAAACTGAGCACAGTCGTCGCGATCACCACCTGCACCGCCACTCCCGGCCGGCCGCCGTACATCCTTGCCAACAGAATCGACGTGAGCCCCGCTGGCATCGCCGCCTGCACCACCAGCACCTGCTTGAGCTCCGTCGCCAGAGGTAGGAATTTCGCCGCACTGAGGATTGCCAGCGGGGCCAGAGCCAGCCGCACCAGCGAACCGCCCACCATCACCTTCCAGCTGGGTTTTTCACTCCCGGCCAGATCCATGATCGATGCGCCCGTGATCAGAATCGCCACCGGGAACGCGCCCACACCGATCATCGACATGGACTTGCGGAGCGCTCCGGTGACCTGATCGTCCAACCCCAGTGCCACCAGCACCAGGCCGATCAACACCGCCATGATCGGTCCGTTCACCAGCTTGCGCCATGAGATCCCGCGCTCCCCGCTCATCATCATCACCCCCACCGACCACATCGCCGTCTCCACACCGATATTATGCACGAACAACAAAGCCAGTGCCCCGGACCCCCATAAAATTTCCACCACCGGAGCCGCCGTGAACCCGAAATTCTGACACCCCGCGCTCAGCGCGAAAGTCCGCATCCCCGTCCCGCGCTCCAGCCCCATCAACCGCCCCACCGCCAACCCGATCAGGATTCCCGCCATGATCAGCCCGAATCCCAGAAATGCCGCCCAACCCACCGCCGCCCCGCTCCGCAGCAGCGGGCTGCCCAGAATCTTGTCGAGAATGAAGCACGGCAGCATCACCGAAAACACCACATGCATGACCCCCTGGTCGTGCTCCCGGCGCAGCACCCCGATCCGGCGCAAAACCGCCCCCGCGATCATCAGCAAATACACCGGCATGACCGATGCGATAACAACCCCCGGCGAAATCACGGCCACAGGCTCCCGGCACGGCCCCGCCCCTGCAAGCCCATAATCTGGCCGCACAAACTCATTCCACCCTTTCCTCCCACCCCGCCCCCTTCGGGTCGCACAACTTGATACCATCCTGGGATGGCGTCGCATTTCGTTAGCTTTGCCAGCAAGCTCAGCGAGTCGTCACCCGATATAACGAACCGTCCTCCGCTTGGATCAAGCTCTCCGAAGCCCCACGTTTCAAATATCCGAGCGCGTGGCGAACGCCATCGACAACAACCGGTGAAACACTGGTAAGCTCGCCCACATCCGCACCTTCCGGATCGACGAGCCGCCCGGGAATCACCGGCAAGCCCGCATCGAAGGTAAAACACGTCAGCCGCCGGTTCACTCTCCCAGCGGACTTGATTCGGGAAATCACTTCTTGGCCGATGTAGCAGCCCTTGTTGTAGGAAATGTCCGTCGCATCCAGCAGCGCTTCGGGCGGAAGCATTCCTTCCCGCAGTTCACGACCCCACGCCGGCACTCCATGCTCGATCCGCAGCGCTTCCAACAAATCCTCCGTCATGCGCAGGTGCCCCGGATATTCAATCTCCAGATCACAAGGAATCCACCAGTCGGTGCCGGCAACTCCATAACGGTTCGACTCGCGGGCCACCACTCCCGGCGGCGCGACTGGAACCGGGCCGATGAAATGCGCCATCGCGTATTTCCCCGTCAAATCCGTGACTTCGACGTCATCCGCTATCAGATAGCGGGTCAGCCGGGCTTCGAGCGCTTCCTGCGAACCGGCGGGACCTTCGACCCACAGCGCTCCATCAGCCGATTCCGTGATCGTCACCCGGAACTGGAGCTTTCCCTTCGCGTCGGTCACGCAAGACGGCAGCGAGATTTCACTTTCCGCCACCCGCCGGACATCCTGGGTTAACTGGCCGTTCAGGAAGCGGACCGCGTCCGGACCGCGGAACTCCAACAGCGCCGGAGTGACTGGAGATACCATGCGGAGTTCGCTCACGTTTCCGACAGGTAGGGTTTCGCCACCACTGAGAAATCGAGATCTCCCAGCCCTTGGCCGCTCAGTTCGTGCATGCGTTTCGAAACAGCGGCGATGGCCGGAGTTTCCAGTCCGGCGGATTCGGCGAGGGCAAGCATGTAGCGGCTGTCCTTGCCCATGTTCGCCAGCGAAAAGTGCGTCTCGAAGTTTCCAACAGCCATCGTCGGCAGCTTCATTCCCGCCAGCACGGAAGAAGAGGCGTTGAGCGAAACCGCCTCGATCAGGCAATCAACGGAAACACCGTGACGGGTGGCGATCGCGAGAGATTCCGCCAGCGCCTGCACGGTGCAGGCGGAAATCAGATTGGTCGCCAGCTTCGTCACGGTCGCGGTGCCCACGCCGCCGGTATGCAGCCGGCTCTTGCTGGTGACGCTGAGATAAGGTTCCAGCTCGATGGACAGCTCCACGTCGCCGCCGGTGTAATAAACCAACTGCCCGTTCGCGGAGGCCAGCTTGCTGCCGGTGAACGGAGTGTCCAGGAACCGGCAACCATGCACATGCGCGACTTTTTCCAACCACAGGGTGGTTTCGAGATCCAGCGTCGCGTGGTTCAGAATGATCTGGCCGGGCTTGAGAAAACCCTCAATCCGGCCGACCACCTCGCGGACGGCGGGCACGTCTTTCAGATAGATCGAAATGACCGACGCGTCCTCGATCGCCTCCTCGGGAGCCGCCGCCTCGCCGGCAACACCCTTCGGCGTACGGTTCCAACAGGACACGCGCCAGCCCGCGTCGGTTAGCCGGGAACAGGCGCGTGAACCGATGATGCCCAGCCCGAGCACCGCGGCGCGCTTTTCAGCTAGAAAACTCATTGTTGCCGTTGCAGTGCGAGTTCCACCAGCTTCGCCGCTTGTTTGCGGATCTCAGCCATCAGTTCGGGAGTCGGCTCCTTGCCGTCTTCCAGCACCATCTCCGTGCGGAGACCGGCGAGCAGGTCGCGCATCGCCAGATAATTCGGGCGCTCGGAAATCCTCGGCTCAAGCCCGGCCACCGACTCGGTGTAGTAGTCCGCGATGTCCTCGCGCATCACCTTGCGGGCGCGCTCGACGGAAAACTGTTTGTCCACGGCGACGGTGGATACTTCAAGCGCTCGAATCCACCCGCCGAGCGAAATCAAATGCGCGAGATCGGCGTCGCGCAAACTGACCAGCTCCGCCTCCACGTCGCGCTGGGTGGCGGAGAGCTCCTTTTTCATTTGCTCCACATTTTTGTTTTTGGCGCTGTCCAACAAACTGGCGGCATGCCGGTTCACCCGGTCGCCGGCACCAAGCGCCTTGCCATAGCGGGTCAGGTCTTTGGCGAGTTCCTCGACCTTGTCCAACTGCTCGGCCTGCACCACCAGAAATCCATCCGCGATCAGGAATCCCAATTCGATGGCCAGATCCGCCCGGTCCTGCGGCATCCGTGCCGGCATCTTGCGGGCCACTTCGGAGATCGGCAACGGCATCAGAAACTGCAAGGTATCAAACAGTTTCGAAATCAACGGCGCGGTGAATTCATTCACCGCAAGCTCCTCGCGCACGTGACTGTCATCCAGCAGATCCTTGGGGATTGGCGGCCTTTCCTCCGCTTTCGGTTCCTGTGCGGCCAAGGGAAGCAACAATGCGGCGGAGAGTGCTAACAGACAAAGGCGACAGGATTTCATACCGGGAGTCTTGCACCACCACCTAAGTTCGGCAACTGACAAAATTCGGCCGGAATCCCTCCATTTTCCGTCGGAGCCCCGGCTGGATCGGAGTGAAAATTTGAATTGCCAAGTCCCCATACCTGCCGCAGTCTTCGGCCGTTGGAACGACGGAGCGGTGCTCCCAGTCGAATTTCCGAACAACCACCCGGGCTGACGCCCACCTGCCCCTGCCGGGCCTTGGAAGCTTTTTCAAGCACCTCAATTCCGGCGAATCAGCAGACACGTCCTGACCCTACCCGTGGCGCATCAAAGCGAGTGGTTCCACTTGCCCGCCTGCCCCATTCGCCTCACCCCAACCCCTATTTCCATTCCTCATGGCCGGTCACAACAAGTGGTCCAAGGTCAAACACATCAAAGCCAGAGTCGATGCCATCAAAGGCCGGGTATTCAGCAAGTGCGCGCATGAAATCGCACTCGCCGCCCGCGCGGGTGGCGGAGATTCTGGTGCGAATTCCCGGCTCCGCACCGCGATCGACAACGCCAAGGCTGTTTCCATGCCCAAGGAAAACATCGACCGCGCCATCAAAAAAGGCACCGGCGAACTCGGCGGAGACGCCATCCAGGAAATTTCCTACGAAGGCTACGGCCCCGCAGGCATCGCATTCATCATCGAAATGGCCACTGACAATCTCAACCGAGTCGCTGCCGACATCCGCCTGATTTTTTCGAAAAACGGCGGAAGTGTGGCCACCCCGGGCAGCGTTTCCTACCAGTTCGACCGCAAGGGCGAGATCCGCATCCCCGCGGCCGCCATCCCAGAGCAGGAAATCCTAGAGGTCGCCATCGAGGCCGGCGCGGATGACGTGCTCAGCGACGCTGACGAGCACCTGATCCTCACCGCCGCAAACGAACTTGGCACCGTCGCCAACACCCTCCGCCAGAACGGCCTGTCGCCGGTCTCGGAAAAACTCGTTTCCATTCCCCAGACCCTCTCGGTCGTCAGCGATCTTACCATCGCCCGCCAGGTCCTCAAGCTGCATGACCTGCTCGACGACTACCCGGACACCCTGAACGTTTTCACCAATTTCGAAGTCGCGGACGAAATCGTCGACCAACTCGCCTCTTAAAAACCCTTTTTCACCTTTCAATCGATCCCGGATGAGCAATACCACCAATCAGGACCCCGCGCCCCAGCCCGCAGACGCGCCCAGCCCCGCCACCAAACGCGTTGCGAAAAAAGCAGTCGCCAAAAAAGCCACCAAGACCGTCGCCAAAAAGGCCGTCGCCAAGAAAGCCGCCGTGAAAAAGGTCGCGGCCAAAAAAGCGCCTGCGAAAGCGGATGCCGCGATGATGAGCCCCGAGCTGCCATTCGCGCCGGCCCCGGAGGCCAAGCCCGTTCCCGCGCCCGAGGCCGCCCCGCGCCCGGTGCGAGTCTCACGGGCAAAAAAAGTGGCCATGGAAGCTCCCGCTGCCGCGCCGGAACCCAGCCCGGCGGAAAGTGCCCCACGCCGATTCGGCCGCGTCCCCGGCGGAGGTCCCGTGGTGACCCGTGAAGCCCCAGCACCCCGCCCGCTGGCCGAGCCCGCGTCCATCCCGTTTCCCCAAGCCATCACCCCGCCCCCGGATCGTGAAAATCCGCCGTTTCAACCGCCGCAGCGCGAACCGGAATTCCGCGAGCGCCCACCGCAAAATCCACAAAACCGCCCGCCGCAAGGTCAGGGCCAGCCGCGCAACGGCCAGGGACAACCGGTGGAAAGCCGCAGCAAACGCCGCCGCGACAAACGCAAACGGCGGAAAATGGAACGCGTCGATCAACCCGGCGGCCACAGCCATCCCCATCCACCTGGCCGCCAGCGCCACGATGGACCCGGCCCGCAAGGCGGCGGCAATGACGCCGAAGACCGCCGCCCGATCCAGCTTTCCGGCCCGAAAATCGAGGCGGATGGACTGCTTGAACTCGCCCCGAAAGGTTTCGGATTCCTCCGCATTCCAGGGAAAAATTTCGAACAGGCCCGTGACGACGTCTTTGTCACTCCCGAGACCATCCGGAAATACAACTTGCGCCTCGGCCAGTGGATCCACGGGCTCTATCAGGAAGGCCCGCGCGGCCCGCAGCTTGTCGAGATCAGCAAAATCAACGACATGACGCCCGAGGAGGCCGCCAAGCTGCCGCATTTCGACGAACTCAAGGCGATCAACCCGACCCGCCGCATTAGTTTCGAAACCACGCCCGAGCGCTTCACCACCCGCGTCGTGGACATCATGGCCCCCGTCGGCCGCGGCCAGCGCGGACTGATCGTCTCCCCTCCCCGCTCGGGAAAAACCACGCTGTTGCTCCACATGGCGGAGGCGATCCGCGAGAAATACGACGAAGCGATCCATCTCATGGTCGTGCTCGTCGACGAGCGCCCGGAAGAAGTCACCGAGTTCCGCCGCGCCCTGCCCGGCGCGGAGATTTACGCCAGCTCGAATGACGAGCAGGCCCGTAACCACACCCGCATCGCGGAGATCGCCATCGAGCGCGCCAAGCGACTCGTCGAGGCCGGGAAAGACGTTTTTCTCATCATGGATTCCATCACCCGCCTCGCCCGCGCCTACAATGGAAACATGAACAACCGCGGCCGCGGCACCGGCTCCGGCGGCATCACCATCGGCGCGCTCGAAGTGCCGCGCCGACTGTTCGCCGCCGCCCGCAACACCCGCGGCGGAGGCTCGCTCACTATCATGGCCACCGCCCTGATCCAGACGAACTCCCGAGCCGACGAGGCCATCTACATGGAGTTCAAGGGCACCGGCAACATGGAGCTCGTGCTCGACCGCAAGATCGCGGAAAACTACATCTATCCGGCAGTGGACATCTTCAAGTCCGGCACCCGCCGCGAGGAGCTTTTGTTAGCCGACCACATGCTCCACAAGATCCACCTCATCCGCCGCGGCCTCTCCGGCCACCGCCCGGCCGAGGCGATGGAGCGGCTGTTGTTCTTCCTCAAGAAGTTCCCGAACAACCCGCAGATGCTGATGGAGATCAAGGGCTGAAGTGACACAGGCATACCTGCCTGTTCTTTCACAAACCACAGCCTCCCCGAAGCACAGGCTGGAATGCCTGTGTCACGAGTGCCGCTTGCCGCTTCTTTCCAAGAGCGCCCTGTCAACAATCACACCGATCACCACACCCACTGCATAAGCCGGCAGGTCCGGCCAGTTGAATGTGGAACCGAGGACCAGACGGCCGATCCGCAGCGAGCGGATCGCGTCGATCCACGGCGCATGATAGAGTTGTGAGAACTCGACCAGCCAGGCAAAACCCAGTGAAATGGCGGCAAGGCGAAGCGTCGTGATTCGAGGGAGCAGAATTCCGAATCCGAAGAAAACGAGCAGCGCCCAAAGCGCGTCACCGCCGTATTTCGTGAAAAACGGCGACAGGGAGACGAAACGGGACCGCCAAAGCAACCCGACCGCCATCACCAGCACGGTTAACAGCAGATAGACGAGCCGGTTCCTCCGCAAGTCACCGGTTTGAGGGGAGCACTCCATGGATGAAGAAAGACAGGAGTACCGCGAGCTGGCAAAAGTTTCCTTGGCAGCACGGACAGGAAAACTACCCTCCGCCAGCGTGATGCCGTCCACGAGACCTTCCAGAAATCAAAAGCCCGCGGCGTTTCCCGCCACCGGGTTGTCGCCGGTGCCCGACTCGCGCGGAGAGAGAATTCCCACTATTCAAGCGGACGATGAGTGATTCTCCCGGCAAACGCCTCCTGCGGACCCTCCGGGGGTTAAAGCACAAGATCATTCCGGTCGACGTCTCACGCCGCTATCAGCGAAGGCTCGACCGCGAATTGTCCCGCGTCCGAGAGACCTTCGAGGGCTCTGACCGGATCGTCGTGACGCATACCTACGGGAAAGTCGGGTCCACGGCGATTCACAAGGCGATCAGCCAACTGCCCGGCTACGCGTCGTTTCAAACCCATTTCATCTCTGAGGATGGCGTCGCCGATGCCCTCCGGCTCCATCAGGATGATCACGATCCGATTCACATGCTTCAAGGGGAAGCTTTGCGAGTCCAGATGCAGGCAAATCCTGATAGACCGATCCGGGTGATCACCCTGGTGCGTGATCCGGTCGCCCGCGCGGTGTCGGACCTTTTCGAGAACCCGGCGCTTCTCGGTGCGAGTGGCGACGTCCGGCAGATGCCGCTGGAGTCGGTGGTGGCCATCGCGGCCGAGCAGGTATCGGGCAGTCTGGTTTATACGGAGCAGTGGTTTGACCGTGAACTGGGCGGTTTGCTAGGCTTCGATTTCTTCGCCCGCGATTTTGATAGAAAGAACGGTTTCGAAATCCTGCACGAGGGGCGTTTCGAGCTGCTCGCCGGAAAACTGGAACGGCTCTCCGACAACGGTGCCGGCTATCTGGGACGCTTTCTCGACCTCGGCCGCGACTTCCCGATTCCCAGATCCCGCGCCCGCTCGGCGACGGGGGAAGCAGCGCTCTATGATCAGGTGAGACGCAGTTTGAAGCTCCCCGCCGCGGTGTTGGATGAAGTGTATTCGAGCCGGGTTTGCCGGCATTTCTACACGCCGGAGGAGCTCGAAGGATTCAGGAAACTCTGGATCCAGCCCTGACGGAAATCACTTGATAGGAGTGAGCACGACTTTGCGGAACTGCACCCCGCCGAGTTCGCTTTGAAGACAGATCGCGCCCTTGTCGGTGCTCAGGCCGGTGCCTTCGTTCATCAGCTTGCCGTTGACCCAGACTTTCACCGTCCTGCCCTCGCAGCGGATACGGGCGGTGTTCCACTCGCCGGGCGGCTTCTCCTGGCTGCCGCCTTTTTTCCACCAGCGGCGGCCCTGCGGCTGGCTGCCAGCGACAGTTAGACCCTCGCCGATGGTCCAGAAGTCGCCGGCATTCTCGTGGGCGAGTTGCACTTCGATCGACTTCGGCCAGGCGAACATTTCGCGGGGTTTGGACGCGTGGATGAGCACGCCGCTGTTGCCTGGCTTGGCTCCCGGAGCCCACCGCCATTCGACGACGAGTTCGTAGTCCGAGTATTCCTTCACGGTGCGCATCACGCCGGGCGGGCGGCCTTTACAGACCAGAATGCCGTCCGAGACGGACCAAACGGCCTCCGGTTTGACCTCGGGATCGAGCACATCGAAGGTCCAGCCTTCGAAGTCCTTGCCGTTGAAAAGCGGCTGCGGTTCGCCGGCGTGAACGAAGGCGGAAAAAACCAACAAGGCGGCGGCGAAGTTTCTAACCATGCACGTCCCTAGCAGGATACCGCCGCGACCGCAAGAAAAGCCGTGGAGAAAATGAAATCTGTTTTTTGAAATCGACTTCCCCACCCGATCCGCCATCCGATGGGGCGGATGGAAGGACGTGCGGAATCAGCTGAAGCAATGGAGACCCTCGGGCGGGAAGCAGCAGGGCAGGCGCCCCCCGGCTCGGTGATCGCCCTGGTCGGCGGACTCGGCGCGGGTAAAACCCATTGGACCAAGGGCTTCGTCGCCGGAATCGGCTCGGCGGCGGAGGTCACCAGCCCGACTTTCGGCCTGATTCACGAGTATTCCGGTGGCCGGCTGCCCGTGTTTCACCTCGATTTCTATCGGCTCGACTCCGCCGCCGAGCTGGTGGCGCTCGGCTGGGACGAGCTGTTGGAAGAAGATGGAGTGGTCATCGCCGAGTGGGCGGACAAATTCCCGGAACTGCTTCCGCCGGATACCCTTTGGCTGCAATTCACCGTCGAGCCGGACGGCAGCCGGACCTTGCGAAAAGCCGGTTTAGAAGGCTCCTAGCGAGCTGGCGGCATTTGCCAGGCCGCCCGCGCTGTTCAGCAAGCTACCCGCGGAGCGGCCGAGAGCCGCCGGCAATCCGCAGGAATTCAGGGAAAGCACCAGCGCCAAGAGCGCGGACCATTTGAGGATTCGTTTCATTGCAGGGGAGCTTTCACATCGGGAATGACGAGTCAAGCGGCAGAAACGGACCCGTCCGGCGCTCGGGACTCGAAAAACAAGGTCAGTTCGTGGCGGTTGTAGGTGAGATGAGTCCTCGCGATCAGTTCCAGCCCGGTTCCGGCGGCTGATTCCACGGCGGCTCGATACAGCGCGTTGATTTCCTCAAACGTGGAAATTCCGGTGGTTTTCAGGGTGAAAATGACCAAGCCGCCGGGGTTGAGGTTTTTCGAAAGGCGGCCCACCTGGCGGATCGATTCGGACGGATCGCCGTTCATGTCCGAGAGAATCGCGTCGTAGCGCATGCTGGAATTCGGCTTGAAAGCCGCCACATCGAGCAGGGCGAAAACCAGATCCGGCTGCCGGTCCAGCCGCTTGTCGAGCGGCGCGCGGTCGATGGCGGTCACTTTGTATTTCCTCGCGAGCAGTTCCGAAGTCATGCCGCCGGGGCTGGCTCCGAGCTCCAGCCAGTGGCTGCCCTTGCGCAGCGGTTTGCGGTGCAACAGCAGGTAATGCAGGGCTTCGGCGATTTTCGCGCCAGCGCGGCTGATGGTATCCGGTGAATTCTGGCTGATGTATTTCGTGCCGCCGGGATAGAGGCCGTTCGAGGATTTTGGGCTCTGCATGCCGCAGAACAGGCCTTCTTTTCCGACGAGGCAGAACAGGGTGGGCAGATTCCGGTCTTGGGCTTCCACGTCTTTGAATTCCGCGATCCGCTTGGAAAAAAGCTGGAGCGTGCGTCCCCGCAGGTTGGAGGCGAGCGTCTTGTAGTAGCGGTTCGTGGCGCTCGGATCCAGTTGGCCGATGAAAACCGCCTGAGGATCGCGTGTTCCGAATTTCCGGGCCAACGCTTGAGCCGCCTTTTCGACAAATCCCTCCATTTTCTCAGGATTGCACGGCCACGCGTGCTCCACCGGGAGATTCCAGCGGATGAATTTCGCGGCTTCCGATTGCTGCAATGCGGCGGGATCCGAAATCTGGATTAGAAAATATTCGCTGCCGAGTTTTTTGGAAATTTCCCCGCCCAGGCCTGCGACGATCTCGCCGGCGAATGGCTCGAAAACCTCTGAAATCCGGATCAACCAGGGGACTGGAAGCCGGGCGGGTGAATTCAAATCGATACTTTCCACGCCGGGTGATAGCTGCCCCCCGGACCACACGCAACCCCCGTCTCGGCTTTGGATTCAGGCCCCACGGATCCAGCAAATCCCCGCAGACACACAGAGTCCCAATGGGCAGAGGCTCCGGGTCGCGGGAATTTGCTGGATCCGTGGAATCCGTCTCAACCCGCGTTACGGAAGGCCACCACCTCGAGTTCCTCCTCGCTGATAAATCCGGGTGGCACT
This sequence comes from uncultured Verrucomicrobiae bacterium, assembly GCA_963841745.1. Lineage (GTDB taxonomy): Bacteria > Verrucomicrobiota > Verrucomicrobiia > Verrucomicrobiales > Akkermansiaceae > Luteolibacter. Next base: position 223,393 of record CAWJDV010000006.1, read on the forward strand.
TGGTCGATGTTCCGCTCCAACCAGGCTTCCGCCTCCTCGCGGTTCGGAAAAATCTGCAGGCGCTCGGTGTTCCGCGACCAGTATCCGAGCATGCGGACCACGCCGTAAATCGTCGAGTTCGGTGCCACAAACGCCAACCACCCGTTCGTGCGGTTTTCCTCGTGCCGGAGAACCAGCGCCAAGCGCAGCACGTCGTTCGCACTCAGATCGAGTGTCGCTCCGCTGAAGTCGACCAGACCATGATAGTCCGGCGACCAGCATGGGTCGGAGGCCATCGCGGAGATCACTGACTTCATGTCAGCCAACCCAACTCTTCCCTGATACTCCTCGATCCGCATCCTCCGGTCCGAATCAATCCGATAGTGCCCTACCGTTCCCAAGGATGGATAATCAGTTGTTAAAAATTTCATAGGGTTCCTTACTATCGGACCCTCCGAGCGAATATTCGTTCAAAAAATTCGGAGTCACAACCCTCACAAGTGACTCTTTTTTAGAATGTTACGTATCTACTGAAAATACATTTTTCTTAAGCAGTTTCCACTCAGCCATTGATTTCCAATACTATCGGACGATAACAGAACCTACCGGGTAGGTCGGATGTTCACCACAGGTGGATAAAAAAATATCCGCTTCCCCTAAAATTTTCAGCGGCTGAGATCTTCCTGATACATCAGCTTGAATCCGCTCTGGTGGAGCACCGCGACCGCGAACTCGTAGTCCTCCACGTGCATCGCCAGCATTGAGCGGCCTTCCGGGCTGGGCATCAGGGCGTAGGCGAAATCAATGTTGGTCTCTGCGATCATCAGGGTGTCGAGACACTGCAGCAGCCCGGGGCCGGACTCGCGCATGGCGATGACGATCAGCTCACAGGTGGTGTACGGGATGCCCTTTTCCATGAACAACTGCTCGGTGCCATCGGGATCAGACACTACCAGCCGGGCGACGGTGGCATCCCGCGAATCCTGCACGCTCAAGCCGATCACCTCGATCGCCAGCGAGCGGAGCAGTTTCACCATCGCGGCGAGTGCACCGGCACGGTTGGGCAACAGGACGGAAAACTGGCGGACGGGCTCGCTATGGTCGATGATGGTGTCGGACTCCATGCGACCGACGCTATCTTAACCGCGAGGACCACGCAAGGGGATCGTCTGGACCGCGCCAGTGGCGGTTTCCTGAATGACTAACTGATTTGGACGCACGTCGGAAATCAGATACTCGGTGCCGTCGGCTCCCGTAAAGCGCTGACCGGGAGAGGCCAGATAACGTTTTCCGGTAGCCGAATCCTCCACCAGAGCGACGGGATCGTGCGCCTTGGAGGGAACTCCCGCGATCCACTCGCGGGTGGTGCCGGTGGCGGAATCCCGAACCTCCACCACCGAGATTTCCGCGGGCCTGTCCAAGCTCACCTTGCTCTCCTCCATCCGCCGCCGCACCCGCACCACGACCATCGAGGATCCCGGAATCCGGTCACCCGCCCGTACTTTCACCTCGCGGGTGCTTACTCCGGCGAGTCGCAGCGTGGCGACGTCTCCCTGCACGGTTTTCACACTCAATGGCATTTCCTTCTCGCGGAAATGCCGCATCACCAGCGGCGGCAGGGGAAATGAGGTCGCGTTAGCGACCGGTCCGCTCAGCGTCTCGCCGGCGATCGGCTTGGACCCGGTCCTCACGGAGGCTGCAACAGTTGCCGGGGTCGGACCTTCCGAGGATTTCGCGACTGCTTCATCGACAAACGTATCCATCGATTCGGCGATTTCCTCTGGCGATTCCAACGCTAGCTCCTCGGGCAGCGGGTCGCGGGAAATCAGTTCCGCGATTTCCGGGTGACCCGCCGTCGTGGCGAGATCCGCCGCCGTGTGGCCGTCCGGGTCGGTGGTGAACCGGCTGGCACCGATGTCGAGCAACAGCTTCACCGCCTCCACGTGGCCGTTCTCCGCCGCGATCATCAACGGGGTGCGGCCGTCCTCCATCCGCGCGTAAACCGAGGCCCCGAAATTTGTCAGCGCGTCGATCACATCCGCCCGACCGACCAGCGCGGCTAACAACAGCGCGGGATCGAGATCCTCGCGATTGTAGGATGCGAGTTCCCCCACCGAGCCGGATTTCCCCTCGCGCACCGCGAGCATGAGCGGCCGGAAACCATCCGAGTCCTTGAGCTTCGGATCCGCACCTTGGCGGAGCAACCAGCGCACCATCGCAGTTTGATCCGCCAACACCGCCGCCATCAAAGGCGTGCGCTCCGAGCTGCCACGCAAATCCACCGAAAGCCCGCGGGTAAGCAAGTAGTCCGCGGAGGCCTGCGCTCCGCCGGCCGCCGCCGCATGGAGCGCGGAATCCCCCGCAGCATCACGGGTATCGGCGGGAAATTTTCCCGCAACGAACTTTTTCAGAGCCGTCACGTCATTCCCGCGACTCGCGCGGAACCAGTCATCCGCTGTGAGCTGATAGCCGGCTTCCTCGAGATCGGATTTCAGCGTGTCCTTGCTCTTCCGGCAGGACGGAATCAGGGCCACGGCAAGTGCCAACGCCAGCACACCCGCCACATTTCCCAAGATCCTCTTCATGCATAGAGCAATACTTCGGGTATCCTAAGCATTCAACCCCGAAGCTTCCGCCGGGGTGATTTCCAGAATCCGGCAAATCCCCTCCCCGATCACAAATCGGACATTGCAACCACACAGCGAGGCCCCGAACACCCGCTCCGAATCCTCCGACCGGGTCGCCGGCCGTGGATCCAGCGACAGCGCCTCCAACAAAACCGCCCGCGACCTCGGCGGCATTTGCCGAAAATCCTCCTCCGCCCCCGGCGCGATTTCTACCGGCAAGCGCGTGATCGCCTCCCCGGCGAATCCTCCCGCAGCCTCCGGAACCGCCTCCGCGTAGGGCAGATAAGGCTTCACATCGTAAACCGGCGTGCCATCCAGCAGATCCAGTCCGCCGAGCAACAACACCGGCGAATCGGCAGCGTTCCAATCGATCCCTTCCAACCTCACCAACGAAAGCCCCAGCCCGTTTGGCCGGAAGGTCGAGCGACTCGCAAAAACCCCGATCCGCTGATTTCCCCCCAGCCGCGGCGGACGCACGGTCGGCTTCCATCCATGCCCGACGGTTTCATGAAACCCGAAAATCAGCCACAAATGCGAAAATCCCTCGATCCCCCGCACCGCCTCCGGGCTGCGGTATTCCGGATGAAACACCAGCCGCCCCCACGCACTCGGACAAAGCCCCGGCTGCCGCGGCACCGCGAATTTCGCGCCGAAACAAGAACGGACGGTGGCGATGGGATCGATACTTGCCATGGGTTCATTCAATAGGTGATCACACCCAGTCCGAAGACGCGTTCAAATTCCTCCTCATTGTTAGTCATCGCGCTCATGCCGTGAGCAAGAGCCGTGGCGGCGATCCACATGGCACTGACACCGCTTCTTCCATTCCTGAAAAATTCCTTCAACGATGCCCCGGTCAAAGGCGGGTCCACCAGAACCGAGCGACGCACCAATTCCGGGAACGATTCACCGCCACGCTTCGCCAAACGCATCTTGTCACGGGCGTCCTGCTCCAGCGTGATCGTCTTGGTGGGCATGCACGAGAATTCTACGAAATCGCAAAATCGTCAAGAATCCAGGGGTTTCTCCACCGGGTCTTGGATGCTCTGCCCATCACGAAGTTTTCTCCAAGGGAATCGTTTCAATAGTTGTCGGTACTTTGAGTGAAATTCAGATTCAGCTTCATCTCGATTTGATGGATCTTGGTGAGGGTGCATTCAGTCTAGGATTTCTTTTGTGAAATCTTCTCTCAGAATCATGAAGGCTCACACTGCCATACTCCACGGAGTTCGCGGGTCATGATTGTGCGTTTTTCACAATGGGGAGTTGAATCCCATTCGGCCGTTGCGCATGCTGGTCATGCAGCATTTTCAACCCGCTGCGAGCAAACACCCATGCACCCGTTACCCGATCATCTCGCCAACGTTCTCGATCAAGTCAGCCGCCGCAATCCCGGTGAGCTGGAATTCCTGCAAGCCGTCAGGGAAGTCCTCGAATCGCTCGAACCGGTGCTGGCCAAACGGCCGGATCTGGTCGCGGCGAACATCGTGGAACGCATCGTCGAGCCCGAACGACAGATCATTTTCCGCGTGCCCTGGGTATCGGACAGCGGTGCGGTGCGGGTGAACCGCGGCATCCGGATCCAGTTTAACAGCGCCATCGGCCCCTACAAAGGCGGGCTGCGGTTTCACCCGAGCGTCAATGTCGGCATTCTGAAATTTCTCGGCTTCGAGCAGACCTTCAAGAACTCCCTGACATCGCTGCCAATGGGCGGCGGCAAAGGCGGCGCGGATTTCGATCCCAAGGGCAAATCCGACGGTGAGGTGATGCGGTTCTGCCAGAGTTTCATGACGGAGTTGGAACGCCACATCGGCTCGAACTCGGACATCCCTGCCGGCGACATCGGTGTCGGTGCGCGGGAAATCGGATTCCTGTTCGGCCAATACAAGCGCTTACGCAATGAGTTTACCGGCGTACTCACGGGAAAAAGCCTGAACTGGGGCGGTTCGTTGATCCGCCCTGAAGCCACCGGTTACGGCGCGGTTTATTTCGCCCAGGAAATGTTAGCGACGCGTGGCGAGAACCTCGAAGGAAAACGCTGCGTGGTTTCCGGCTCGGGCAACGTGGCGCAATACACCGTGGAGAAACTCCTCGATCTCGGCGCCGTGCCACTCACCTTCTCGGACTCGGACGGCACGGTCTTCGACCCGGCGGGCATCGACCGGGAGAAGCTGGAATTCGTCAAACACCTGAAAAACACCCGCCGCGGCCGCATTCGGGAATACGCGGAACATTTCAAAGTCAAATTTCACGAAGGAGCGAACCCATGGTCGGTCCCCTGCGACTGCGCATTCCCCTCGGCCACCCAGAACGAGCTCGACGGAGACGACGCCAAGGCACTGCTCAAGGGCGGCTGCCAACTCGTCGCGGAAGGTGCGAACATGCCATCCACCCCGCAGGCGGTGGACGGCTTTCTATCAGCCAAGATCCTCTACGGCCCGGGCAAGGCGGCCAATGCCGGTGGCGTCGCGACTTCCGGCCTGGAAATGTCGCAGAACTCGATGCGCCTCAGTTGGAGCCGCGAGGAGGTGGACGGGCGGCTGTTGGAAATCATGCGCAACATCCATCGCAATTGTTATGAAACCGCCGAGTCCTTCGGCATGCCCGGAAACTATGTCGCCGGGGCTAACATTTCCGGCTTCCTGAAAGTGGCGGACGCCATGCTGGACCAAGGTGTGGTATGATCCGGCTCCATGAACGACTCATCTGGATTCGCAACGACAGGCTGGCCGGGCCTTGATGAAGTCCTCGCCGGCCTCGAGCCGGGTGACAACGTCGTTTGGAGCGTGGAGAACATCGAAGACTACCGGCGGCTGGTCGTTCCCTACGAACGGGCGGCCCGCCTGACCGGGTGCCGCCGGGTTTACTTCCGGTTCGGCGCGCACCCGCCCCTGCTGGAGCCGGAACCCGGGCTCGAGATCCACCACTTCGATCCCAGCCTGGGATTCGAACCCTTTGTCCACGCCGTGCATCAGGTGATTGAAGCCTGCGGACCGGGTACCGTTTATGTTTTCGATTCACTGAGCGATCTATCCGATGCCTGGCACTCCGACCAGGCCACTGGAAATTTCTTCGTCCTCACCTGCCCGCGGCTGCGCGACCTGCAGACCGTCACCTACTTCGCCATCACCCGCGACGCCCATTCCAAGGTGGCCATCGGCCCCATCCTGGAAACCACGCAGTTCTTCCTCGATGTGTTCTCGCTTGATGGCGATTGTTATATCCGCCCGGTCAAGGTGCAATACCGCTCGCTCGGCGTGATGGACACGCTCCACAGACAGGATGGCGATCAACTCGTACCGGTCTTGGAAAGCGCGACTCTGTCGAGAATCCTCTCCCGCAACCGCTTGCCGCGGCTTCACCAGGATCCATCGCTCGGATACTGGAACCGGCTTTTCCGCGAGGTGGAGCGGCTGTTGGAAATGAAGGAGAACGGCGATCTATCACCTGAGGCGGAGCTCACCATGCTCGAGCGGGTGCGCGCCGCATACCGGGTCAGACGCTCGGGCATCGCCTCGCTGGTCGAGGAGTTTCTAACCATCGAGGATTATTGGGAAATCCGGAAACGCCAGATCGGGGTGGGCTCGATCGGTGGCAAGGCGTTCGGCATGTTGGTGGCGCGCGCCATCCTGCGCGACAAGGCGCCCGAGCTGGCGTCGCGGCTGGAAACGCATGATTCGTTTTTTGTCGGCTCCGAGGTTTTCGTCACCTTCCTCGTGCGCAACGGCGTCTGGTGGATCCGCGAACGGCAGCAGGAACAGGTTGGATTCCTGCAAGGTCTCGAAGAAGGCAGATCCAAGATCCTCGCTGGCGAGTTCCCTCCGGAAATCATCCTGCAGTTCCAAAGCATGCTCGATTACTTCGGGGAAATGCCCTGCATCGTGCGCTCCAGCTCGATCCTCGAAGACGCCCGCGGGAATGCGTTTTCCGGAAAATATGAAAGCATCTTCCTCGCCAACCGCGGATCCAGCGAGGAACGGCTGGCCGCCCTGCTCGATGCCGTGCGCCAGGTCTATGCCAGCGTGCTCGATCCGGAGGCGCTGATCTATCGGAAATCCCGTAACCTGCTCGACAGCGCGGAACGCATGGCGTTGCTCATCATGCGCGTCTCCGGACGCCAGCGCGGACACTACTTTTTCCCGCAGGCCGCCGGGGTGGGACTGTCCTACAATCCCTACCGCTGGGATCCGGAAATCGATCCCGAAGCTGGTGTCGCCCGGCTCGTCTTCGGCCTTGGCACCCGTGCGGTGGATCGGGCGGACGACGACTACACCCGCCTCGTCGCGCTCAACAGCCCGCTGCGCCGCCCCGAATCCTCGCTCGACGACCAACTCGACCACTCGCAGCGGAAAATGGACGTGCTCGACCTCGAAACCCGCGAGCTCGTTTCCCTGCCCGTTGAAACCATCGTTCCCAATTGCGGCGATTTCCCAGTGGATCTCTACGTCGACCGCCCGCCAGGCGGCATGTCGTGGGTGACCTTCCGCACGCTGCTCGAAAACCGCGTGGTGGTTGAGGATCTGCGGGAGATGTTAGCCGTGCTGGCGAAGGCCTACAAACATCCGGTGGACATCGAGTTCGCGCTCAATTTCCTGCCAGACGGCAGCCACCGCATTCACTTGCTCCAGTGCCGCACCTTCCAGGTTCAGAAAAACGAGACCGGCGGTGAAATCGATCCCGCCACGGTGCCGGGCCGCAGGATTCTGGAAGCACGCAGCGCGATCATCGGCATCGGTCGCGAGAGCCCGATCCACGACCTGTTATATGTTCCCGCCGAACTCTACTCGGCTCTTCCGGAGCGCGACCGCTATCAGGTTGCCCGGATGATCGAAATCCTGGTTCAAAAGCACGACCCCGCGCGCAATCTGCTGCTGGTCGGACCGGGCCGCTGGGGGACGAGCAGTCCGTCGCTCGGCATTCCGGTGCGGGCGGGCCGCATCGCCCTGGCGGACGCGGTTTGCGAAATCGTGGCGATGCACGGCGGCCTGATTCCCGACGTTTCGTTAGGGACCCATTTTTTCAACGACCTCGTCGAGCAGGACATGCTCTACATGGCCTGTTTCCCCGGAAAACCCGGAAACTTCGTCGATCACGAATGGCTCATGTCCGCACCGAGCCAGACCGAGCGGCTGCTGGGAAAAGCGGATTCCCTGTCAGCCGTCACGCGCTGGATCGACACCTCGCCCTATCAGCTCGTCCTTCACGCGGATCCCTACTATCAACACGCCGCGCTGCGTTTTCCCGAGTGAACACGTCCGGAACATTTAGCCGATAAAGGTGGTCCGCTGTCACTGAACCGGGTCATGACGGGATAATCCCCGTCTCCTCACCGCGTCTTGAAATGCACGCTCGACCGCAGCACGCCGGCATCGCGGCGGCTGTGGGCGGTGAGGCTGTCGAGATCTCCGAGGATGGCGATGGAGTTTTTCATCGTCTTCTTCTGTTGGTCCGTGAGCGGTTGGCCCATCAGAGCTTCCGCATTTTCATCGATCAGCGCGGAGGTTTCCTGCGCGTATTTTTCGAGGGTCTTGAAATTCATCGTGAACCACAGTCCATCGCGGGTCGCGCCGCCGCTGTCGGCCTTGGCGATGAGGTCGAGCGCCTGGTTCTTCGAGGTGGAGGCGACGAACCATTTGTCACCCACCGTCACGGAAGGCAGGAAATCGTCGGTGAAAAACGGCATCGGGAAGAACCATGTGGTATTGCCGCTTCGCTCGGAGCTGATGGGCTTTTGCATCGGGATTTCCTGGCCGGTCATTTCGCTGACTTTGGCCAGGGTGCCGGTGAGCGTGGTGTTGATCTTGTCCCATGATCCAGCCAGTTTCGCGCGGTCGGTGACCGGCGAGACGACGGAAATCCGCGGCACCTTCGCCTTGTCCACCACCGCCTGCGGGATGCCCGGAACTGCCGGAGCACCGCCTTTGAGATCCACCACGAGGGCGCTTTCATGACCGAGACCGCCACCGAAGTCGTTGCCAAAGGCGTCCCACAGCGCGACCATGTCCGGGCGGAATTTTTCGTCGAACATCCCCGCCATCGCCTTGAACTGCGCCATCTGTTCGCCTTCCACCGGAGCTTCCGCCACTTTCAGGGTCATCGCGTAGGCAGTCTCCAACAGAGCCTCCAGTAGGCGCGCGCCTTTTCGTCATAGACCGCATCCGCCGTGACGTTGGCAAACATGAGCAGGTCCTCGGAATCGCCGAGCGGAGCAAGCTTGTTCTTCGCTTTCCAGTCAACCATGCCGGAGTCAGTGCCGCCGTAGGATTCGATTTTCAGCCCGTCTTCGAAAAATGCGACCATCCCGAGCGAGTCACTGCCGGAAAGCGCGCGCAAGGCGGCTTCCCGTTCCGCGACGATCTTGAACATGGCTTCCAGATCCCGGGTGTCGCCCAGTCCGTCGGCACCGGCGAGGCCGTCGCGCAGTCCGTTGGTCATGTCCGCCAGCCCGCCGGCAGCAGTGATCAGGGTGTTCAATCCTTCTTTCTGGCCGTAAACGACCGCCGCCAGTTCCTTGGATGCATACGAATCAGTGAAGGCCAGCGCGTCCGTCGCGACCAATGATTCGCTCACCGCACCGGCGAGTTTGAGATCGTCCACCGAGCCGCCGAAGAAAAGCACCACGTAGTCACCGACCGTGCCGCTGACGACGACAATATCCTTCTTGGCCACTGCTGCGAGCAACTGGTCCACCTTCGCGGGCTCCATTTCCTCCTCCATGCCCTCGCGGTCCTCGGCCATCATGGCGGAAACCTTGGTGCCGAGGATCTTGAATCCCTGGAACGTCAGGCCGGCGGTCTCGACTTCCACCGGTTCGACCATTTCTCCGAGGAGATTGACGTTTTCGACCATCGCCGCGACCTGCTGGCCGGCGACGGCGCGGTCGGCTTCCGCGGTTTTGAACGCCAGATAAACCGGCGGCATCTTGGTTTTTTCAAAAAGGGCGATGCCCGACTCCGGATCTTCGAGCAAATCCTTGGCCATATCCGAGCCATAGCCACTGGAGAATGATTCCATCAGCCCGCTGGCGTCTCCGGACTTCATCGCCGCCACAAAGGCTTTTGCCACCGACCGCATCTGGAAATAACCCATGCGCCGGTTGAAGGTCAGCAAGTTGCCAAACTGATCGGCGGATGACTTGCCAAGTGCCATGGTGAACTCGGTGCCAAACAACCCGGCCGGGCCCACTGGCTCCTTCTCTTCATCTGGTGCTGCGGGCTCCGTCTCGACGACTGCTGCGTCTTCCGCGGCGGCCGCTTCCGCCTCCATTTCCTCTTCATCAGCGGCACCCATTCCCATGCCCAGTCCGCCCATTTGTTGCTGGACGAGCTTCCAGAGCTTCGACGCCTTGACCCGGTCCGCGGTCTTCGTGCCGTTGTGAAATGACAGAACCACCTCGGTGTCCTGCGGCAGATGCCTTACAAATCCCAGCTTCGCGCCGCGTTCTTCGGCGCTCAGGCCGGGGGCTTTGGCGGGGGGCGCCGCTTCGGGCACCACCTTGGACGGAGTTTCGACCGCTGTCGGCGGCGCTTCCGGTGCCTGGACCACTTCTTTTTTCTTACAGGCACCCAGGAACAGGGCCACGGCGGGAATCAACAGCCAGTTCGCTCGCATTTTCATCGTTGCGGCAGTTAGCCGGGCCGGGCGGACTCCAGCAAGCAGATTGGTCGGGAGCATCGCAAAAAATTTTAATTTCACGGCATTCGGCGACGATCCGTGCATATCCAAGGTTGCGGGAACGCGCGGCCTGTGGAAATTAGGGGCAACTCCGACCCACCATGGCAGCCACCACCACACCGCCTCCCAGCAGCGCTCTTTTCCCCTTCGAACTCGTCCGCCCGGAGCTTGAGCGGGTGGAAATCTCGATCCGCGAGCAAGTCCGCGCCTTCGACCCCGCCGTGGAGCCTTATGTCGCCTACATTTGCAACACCTCCGGCAAGCGCATCCGCCCGGCCCTCGCCATCCTCGTCGGCGGCGCGGCCGGCGGCGTCACCGACGACCATCTGAAAATCGGCGTCATCCTCGAGCTCATCCACATGGCCACGCTTGTCCATGACGACATCATGGACGGCGCGAACACCCGCCGCATGGTCCCCACCGCAAACGCGAAGTGGGGCAACGCCCTCTCCGTCCTGCTCGGCGACGTGCTGTTCTCCCACGCCCTCACCCTCGCCACCGATTTCAACAGCATCGACATCTGCCGCAAGGTCGGCAACGCCGCGCGCGAAGTCTGCCAGGGGGAAATCATCCAGACGCAGCGCCGCTTCGACCTCACCTTCACCAAGGCCGAGTATTTCCGCGTCATCGAGATGAAAACCGGCGCGCTCTTCGCCGCCGCCACCGGCCTGTCCGCCAATCTATCCGGCCTCGACGCCGACACCGAAGCCCGGCTCTACAGCTACGGCATGAAACTCGGCACCGCCTATCAGATCTACGACGACTGCCTCGACCTCGTCGGCTCCGAGGAAGTCGTCGGCAAGACGCTCCGCACCGACCTGCTCAAGGGCAAGCTCACCCTGCCCATCCTCAATCTGCTGGAAACCGCCTCCGAGGCCCAGCGCATGAAGCTCAACAAGCGCATCCTCGACCAGGAACCGCTCGACCTGCCCATCCTGCTAGGCATCGCCGAATACGAGGGAGCCATCGAAAGCGCCGTGGACACCGCGATGAATCTGCTAGCGGAATGCCGCGAGGACCTCGCCCCGCTCGGCAGCTCGGTCCACTCGGACGCCCTCACCCAGATCACCTGGTTCCTCGCCGGACTGTTGGAAAAGTGCCGCCGCTAGGCCTTCAAGCAGTTACTCCGCTGGCAGCGGAATGGCCTTGCCGGGAGTCAGGAACACATAAGGCTTGAGCACCAGCGTGGCGTTCCAGTTCTTCATCCCCATGAAGAATCTCGCCTCGTTGGTGGCATAGTAATCCGGCAGGTCTCCGGGCCGATCCAGGACATACTCGTTGATCACCTCATCACCTGGGAGCTGTTTTTCTTTTTCCAGCAGCTTGAGACGCCCGCTGAACCGCCGCCCGAAGACATGGAACACGAAACTTCCGTCTTCCTTCATCGATTCGAGCACGCTGCTCACCGCATAATCCCGGCCATTCGCATACTGCATCGACATCCGCATCACCACCGCGTTCGAGTCTTGCAAAAAACCGGCCAGGCGGGCGGGCGTGAAATCCTTCTGATAGATGTTGATCCGGCAGGCGGCAATCTCTTCCAGTTCTTCGGCAAAGTATTCCTCCACGCCCTTTTTGGCGTCCTCGGCGCTCACATTGTCCCCCCCCACGACGACGGCGCGGGTCAACTTCTTGTGCAGCCACTCCGCCTTGACTTCGAGGTCTCCTTTTTTCGGAACCTCCAGGACTTTGGTCTGATCCCACCACAACAGCGAGATCCACAAGGCGTCCACCAGCGAATGATCCGTGGCGCAGCCGAAAGTTTTGGGATCCAGCATCGGCGTCAACATCCGGTTAGGCGAAGCAACGGGCTTGAACATGCTCGGGTCCCCCGGTGCGTTGGGATCGGCGGGCGGCTTGGGAGGATTGAGGATCCAATCGCGATCCGCCTGGATCAGATTGTCGAACGCCACCATCAGCAGCTTGCCGTCCGCGGAGAGAAACTCGGCTTTCTTGCGATCCGGCGAGAGTTTATGAAACGTCCCGCGGAACGACTTGCCATTGACTCCCGTCCACAGCCGCTCGGGCACGGCTTGCGCAGGGGCGGCTCCTGCCAGAAAGACCACAACGGATGCTAGAGCGGCAAGTTTCACGCCCGCTAACTACCGCGCAGCCCGGGAAAATGCCAGATGAATTCCGGCATCAACCGAACGCCTTCAAAAAACCCACCTCGATCGCCAGCGGCTCGAACGCATTCGTCTCTAACGTCCGCCGCAGCGAATCCAGCGCTTCCATCCGTTTGAGCAGGCGACCTTCCGATTCCGCCTCGGCGATGCTGCGCAGGGCGGGCGCGGATTCCGGAAAATCCAGACCGCCGCCATTCACCTTCATGCGCAGCAGGTCCGCCATCCACGCCATCAGCACATCGAACAGCCGGTTGCGCGCGTCCAGATACTCCGCCTCGGCGGCGGCCTTGTGGAAATCCTCGCGCTCCTTGAGCCATCGGCCGTCCGTCGTATCCCGATAAGCGGCGACCTCTTCCTTCTCGGCGGCTTTCGCGGCGGCCTCCGCCTCCTCTTTGAATTCCACGAGAAACGAAGCAAACGCGGATTTCAAATGCAGCGCGGCGATCGGCGTGCCGAAGCCACGGGCGGCAGCCGCATTCAGCGCGCTGACCAACTCCGCACCGCCATTCGCGAGCAGCGCCCGCCCGCCGAGCAGCGGCAGCCGCACACAGCGCGAGAGAATCGTCGGCAGCAGCCGCTGCGGATTCGCGGTGAGCAAAATGAGAAGCGTGTTCTGCGGTGGTTCCTCGAGGGTTTTTAAAAACGCGTTCGACGCCTGGTCGTTCATGCGGTCCACCTCGGTGATCACGCCGACCTTGCAAGCCCCGCCCGGCGCGGCGAGATGCAGCGTCTGCTCGAGATCGCGGATTTCATCCACCCCGATCCGGCGCGATTTCATCCGCGGCCGGATGATGCGGATCCAGCCGCTCTCCAACTCGTCCAGCGGCGGCGTCTCGACCACAATCGGCTCGCCGAACAAATCAAAGCCGCCGGATTTGGGCGCGCCGCTCACCAATTGAATCATCCGCGCAGCGAGGTTTTCCTTCCCGCTGCCATGCGCTCCACTGATGAGAAACGCATGCGCCAACCGCCCGCGGTCGTGCGCGGAGGAAATCAATTCAAATGCCCGGTCTGCCAAATACGCCATGCGGGGGCATCGTCTCCCGAACCCCGCCCGAGGCAATCCGAAAACATTTCAAATTGGAGTCCAGGACTTCAGTCCGTTCTTCGATCAATCATAGACATCGCGCCGGTGACCGATCCTGACGACCAGCACGATCAGGGCAGCATCCTCGATTTTACAGATCAACCGATAATCATCCACCCGGTAGCGCCAGAATTCACCGAGTTCTCCCTTGAGACGCTTTCCCGCTTCGCGCGGATCATTCGCCCCGGCAATCCGATTGTCCAAAAACGCGAAAATCCGGCGGGCGGGCTCCGCGCCTGATTTTCTGAGCTGCTTGAGCGCCTTTTCGCTGATTTTATAATCCCAGCTCACGCTTGGCTTCGGCAGAGGTGTAAATGCGTCCCGGAGTCTTCGAGGCTTCCAAGGCAAGGTAATAGTCCTCCATGTCCTCCAAATGCTGGGCAATTGCCTCACGGGCGAAAAACTCCTCGCTCCGGCCGGTCTTCTTTGCAAGCAGGGCCAGGCGTTCCTCCAGATTGGGATCGAGTTCGATAGCAAGCATGCGCGGAGGCTACACTTGCCTGATTCTCTTCGCAATCACCGAAAGCCCCTGGCCGTGATTGATGATCACTCCAATCCGCCCATCCGCGCCACCAGCGCGGCGTAGTCGGCCTCCCCGGTGAACTCGCCGCGCGGGTGGGACCCGCACCGTTGCTTCACCTGCTTCCATTCCGTCGGCTCCAGCGATTCGAAGAACCTGGCGAGGTTCTCCTCCAGCGGCTCGGCGAACGTCCACCCGAGCTCCTGCCGCTCGATCCAGCGACCGGTTTCCGTCTCCTTCGCGCCGAGCACCGGCACGCCGAAAGATCCGCCTTCGTAAATCCGGTTCGGCAGCAGCCAGGCCGAGTTGCCGTTCGGATCACTCATGTCGAAGGCCCAGTTGAAATCCACCTCCGCATACAAGTCCGCCAGCTCGTCCGGATAGAAATAAGAGCCGCCGAACTCGAAATTCGGCAGATCGCCGAGCAATCCGTCGAACTCGTCCGCGATGGTTCCCGCCGGATAGCCGCGCAGCACGAAGCGGACGCGATCGCCTAACCGGGATGCCAGCGCATGCATCAGCTCCAGACTCCGGCGGCAGCGCAAGGCACCGAAACAACCGACCACCCACGGCTTTCCCTCACCAACCGGCCCGTTGTCCGATACGGCTGGAACAGGCAGGCGGCCGCTTGGATAGATCTTGTTCTCCAACAGGAAGATCTCCCCGGCGTATCCCTGCACCGGCAGGAAATATTCGCGCACGAAGCCGGGGGAAGTCGTCACCAACATGGCAGAGCGGTTCAGCACCGCCCGCTCGACGGCCCGCAGGATTTTCGAAACGAGTCCCCCGCCGGTCATCACCGGCTGGATGTCCGCCAGCTCCAGCACCAGCGGGATGCGGCGGCCGGAGAAAAACCGGCCTAGCAGTGCGAGCACCGCGTTGTCGGTGTTCACCACGTAGATCACCCCGCAGTCGCCCAACCGCTCGCGGTGCGACCACAGCACGCCGATGCATTTCGCGAACGTCCACAAGCGCTGGACATAGCGGCGGTTGTAGGTGGTGCCGAGGTGGATGTTTTTCCAAGTCGGCGGCACGTCCGCCTTGTCACGCTCACGGTGAAAGGTGAATCCGACCACCTTCCTGCCCTGATCCTGAAACGCGGCGATGCGTTTCATCACCCGCGCGTCGCCCCGCTCGTGAGCGAAAAACGCGATGGGACTCAAGTCGGGGGCGGGCACTGCGGAAAGGTGGGAAATCACCGCCCGCATTTCAAGGGAATCCCAAACAGAACCGCGGAGCTCTCAGCCGGGCGAAGGATGATCCCGATGCCTCCTATTGGCCCGGTGGTTTTTGCTGCTCTTGTTGTTGGCGTTGTTGTTCGGCCTGGCGCTGGGCTTGTTCTTGCTGTTGGCGTTGTTGCTCGGCCTGGCGCTGAGCTTGTTCCTGGGCTTGACGTTGTTGCTCGGCCTGACGCTGGGCTTGTTCCTGCTGCTGGCGTTGTTGCTCGGCCTGACGCTGGGCTTGTTCCTGCTGCTGGCGTTGTTGCTCGGCCTGACGCTGGGCTTGTTCCTGCTGCTGGCGTTGTTGCTCCTGCCGCTGCTGGGCGATTTCCTGCTGACGCTGCTGTTCCATCTGCCTCTGTTGGACAATTTCCTGCTGCCGCTGCGCTTGTTCGGCGTGGCGCTGGGCTGCTCCTGTTGTTGGCGTTGCTGCTCCTGTTGTTGGCGTTGCTGCTCCATTTGTCTCTGGTGGGCTTGTTCCTGCGCGGCGCGGGCTTGTTCGGCAGCTTCGCGTTGTTGCTCCTGCTGTTGCTTTTCCGCTTGCTGGCGGGCCATCGCCGCCTGTTGGACTTCGCGGGCTTGCTCGGCGGCTTCGCGTTGTTGTTCTTGCTGCTGTTTTTCCGCCTGCTGGCGGGCCATCGCCGCTTGTTGGACTTCGCGGGCTTGCTCGGCGGCTTCGCGTTGTTGTTGCTGTTGTTCCGCCTGCTGGCGGGCCATTGCCGCCTGTTGGGCTTCGCGGGCTTGCTCGGCTTGTTGCTCGGCTTGTTGTTTCTCCGCCTGTTCCTGCTGACTGCGGTTCATCGCTTCTTTCTGAGCTTCACGAGCCTGCTCGGCTTGTTGCTCCTGCTGCCGGGCCATTTCCTGTTGTTTGATTGCGGCGGCTTGTGCGGCTTGTGCCTGTTGTTCCTCAAGCTGTTTCTGGCGGGCCAGCTCTTCCTGTTGGCGACGCTCCATCGCTTCCTTCCGCGCTTCGCGGGCGGCATCGGCTTCGGGCGATTTCTCTTGCGGCCGTTCTTGCCGCGCCTGCTCTTCCTGGGGGGGAGTCATTTCCGGTTTCGCGGTTTCGCGGGGTTGCTCGACTGCTGGCGGTGCTTGCTCCTGCTGTTCGCGGGCGGCGGCGGCTTTTTGGGCTTCGGCAGCTTGCGCCTGTTGCTCCTGGAGCTGCTTCCGGCGGGCAAGTTCTTCCTGCTGGCGGCGCTCCATCGCTTCTCGCCGCGCTTCGCGGGCGGCATCGACTTCAGGCGGTTTCTCCAGCGGCCGCTCCTTGCGCGCCTGTTCTTCCTCGCGCGGAGTCATTTCCGGCTTGGCCGTCTCGCGGGGTTGTTCGACCGGAGGTTGGATGTCCCGCTGCGGTTGGGCGGTGCCAACCACCGGCTCCTTGGCGGGAACAGCGGGTGCTTCGGGACGGGTCGGGCGCTCGCGGCGAGGTTCACCCTGCGGGACGGGGACGGTTTCGCCGGGTTGGGCAGCGACGGCGGGAGCGGCGGGCTCCAGGGGCGCTGGCTGCACGGGTTCCAGTTTCGCTCCACCATTGCGGCCGGCATTGGCATTCCTGTCATTCAGAGGATTTCTGGACCCCGGACGCCCGGCACCGGCTTCCGGCTGACGGGCTGGCCTGTCATTCGAATCCGCTGCAGGCGCGGGTTGACCGGGGCGGTTTCCGCCAGCTTGATCGCGCCGTGGTTGCTCGGGATTGGTGGCGAGGTCGCGTGGTCGTTCCCGGCGGATCTGGGTCTCAGCTTCGCGGCGATTTTCCTGCAACCGCTCGATGCGGCGTTGGTCGAATTTTTCACGTCCGCCAAGCTCTGTGATCGCTAGCTCGGCCTTCTTACGTCCCTCTTCGCGGCTTTGGCGGAAGCGGTTGGCGACATCGTCGCTGAGGTTTTTACTGCGCTCGACCTTGACGGATTCCAGGCGCTCCTTGACCCGGGCGGGCTTGAGGCGCTCGTTCCAGCCGACATCCAGATTCGGTGCGGAAACAGTCAGGCGGTTGCCTTGAAAACGAGGTCGCATCGCCAGCGGATCTCGGCTGGGGCGAGGATTCGAGTCCATGTCCAAACGATAAAACGGCAACTGCCTGCCAGCGCGTGCCGAAACCTCCTTGTAGCGCGGTCCGCCGCAGATGACCTGCTGGTTCTGAATCCGGATGTTGGTGATGTTGGTGGTCTGGCTGATCAAGTTGACATTTCCGGAGACGGGCAGGCGGTGCTGGTAGATCGGACTGCCGAAATCCCGGACGCTCACGAAATTGAACCACGCCGCCCCGATGCCGAACTGGACTTCCACGCTGGAATCCCAGTCATTGCCGCGGTAGGCGAGCGTCTCCGGCGGCAGCGGTGCCCAGCCGACGTGGGTGTCATTTTCCCGCCAGCAGACCCAGCTTGGCGCCCATTGTGAGCCGGGCACCCAGACCCAGCCACGGCCGCGGAGCAGGGTCCAGCGTCCATAATGATAGGTGGCCCAGCCGAACGGCTCTTCGGAAACCCAGGTCCAGCCACGGTCACTGCAAATCCAGCGGCCCCGGGAATACGGTCTCCAACTGGATTCCCGCACCACCACCGGCTGCCAGACGTAGCCGTAGTCCGACGTCTCGAACCAAGAACCATACGACGAAAGCGAGTCATAAAACATCCCGTAATCCCCGACCGGCACGGTCTGATCGACCGCCTCGAACGGCAACGCCTCACTCCCCGCCAGATCCCGCTCCCGGTCGGTGAGCTCCTGCCCGCGATCAAGCAGCTCGTCCTGTTTTTCCTCCAGGTTTGCCTGCACCGTTTCGAGTCTCCCCTCGCGTTCCGCCAGTGCCAGTTCGCGTTGGCGGATGGCCTCTTCCTGGGCCGCCTTGGCGTCGCCATCACGGAGTTCCATGGCAGCGCGGTCCTCTTCGATTTTCGCGCGTTCGCGTTCGATCGCGTCACGCTCTGATGCCAGTTTCTGATCCTCGAGCTGGCGCTCCAAATCGCGTTGCCGCTGCTCGGCCTCGAGGTTTTTCCGTTCCAGTTCGGAAATCTTGCTGGCGATGTCCGGGGATTGTTTGTCGCAGCCGGACGCCGCGAGCATGACCAGGGCGGCAAAAGGAATCAGATAGGGCTTCTTCATGGTTTTCGGGGATTGAGTCACCTTCGACGTGGAGCCGGCGGGAATCATTCGAAAAATGTCCAGACCCCGGTCAAACGCCGGAAATCTCGAAAACCACCCGCGGCTGGCCGGACCGCCCGCCGGAAATTTCGCGGCGAACCACCCGCGTGCCGAGCAGTTGCTCGATCATCCGCAGCTCCATCGCCGCGGCCCGCGGGTAGGCCTCGAAGATGCGCTGCAGTGGATTGTGGAATTCCTCGATGCACAACCCGCGCTCAGCCAGCTCGCCACTTCTGCCGAAGTTCCCCTCCTTGTTGCGGAGGGCCACCAGCTTCGCCGCCTTCGCTGCGGACGATGGCTCCGCAGCGACCAGCGGCTGCCACTTTTCATACTGCTTCTGAAAGTGCTGAAAAAACAGCTTGTCCGGCGTGTTTTCGCCGAAAAGCGCCTTCAAGTCCTGCAACAGATCAAGCGTGAACGCTCCGCCCGCCTGCGGAAAAAGCGCGTCCGACTTCGCCCCGAGGCTGTAGAAAATTTCCGGCCGCCCCACGGCTGTCCGCGGAATGCGCGAGCGGTCCAGGTAACCGAGTTTTTTCAATTCCTCGCATTGTTGTTTCACCGCCATGTAGCTGGCGTCCACCCGCCGCGACAGTTCGCTCACGGGCAGCCCGCCCGAGAGCTTGAGCTCCTCGAGCACCGCCCGCCATTGCGGTTTGATCAGATCCTGGAATACGGGGAGGAGCATGGGAGGAATACCCCAGCGTCACCGGAATCGCTCCGTCCGGCAATCCACAAATTTCAATAAACTGCTCGATTCCCGTCCGCCATTGGTCTCTACATCCCCCTTCATGTCCGCACGCACCGGCATCCTCCTTGTTGTTTCCGGCCCATCGGGTTCGGGAAAGACCACGCTTTGCCGCCAACTGGCGGATTCCGGCGAGGCGCACTACTCGATTTCCTGCACCACCCGCACCCCGAGGCCGGGCGAGCAACACGGCAAGGACTACCATTTCCTGTCCAAGGAGGAGTTCTACCACAAGCTCGAAGCCCGCGAGTTCCTCGAACACGCCGTGGTCCACGGCAACCTCTACGGCTCGCTCAAATCCGAGGTCGTTTCCTATCTCCAGGCCGGCACCGACGTGGTGATGGACATCGACGTCCAGGGCGCGAACCAGGTGCGGGATTGCGGGGACACCGACATCCACCGCGCGTTCGCGGATCTTTTCGTGATGCCTCCCAGCAACGAGGCGCTGCGCGAACGCCTCTCCGACCGCGGCACCGACAGCGAGGAAACCATCAACCTGCGCATGGCCAACGCGCTTGAGGAAATGCGCCACTGGAAACGCTACACCTACCTCCTGCTGTCATCCACGCGGGCGGAGGACTACGCAAAATTCCAAGCGCTCGTCACCGCCGAGCGGCTCCGGGTGAGCCGGATCACCGGTGCCTGAGGCCGCCTCGCGGCACGCGCTGCGAGCTTTAGGGCGGGGTTGCCGCTTACGCCAATAGACAGCCCCGGAATTCCCCGGGAATCTGGGGTTCCGCATCGCGGGATCCGCCATGTCCGCCAAATCCGCTCTGTCTTCTTGGAATTTCGCCCTCGCCTTGGTCAGCCTCGCTGCCATGGGCGGCATCACCACCGTCGATGCCCAAACGCAGGCTGGCACCATCGTCACACTGCGCTCGCCGGCGTTTCATGGCGGCGCGCACCCGTGGCGGATGTGCCGGGTGAAGGACGCCGCCGGCGGCTCGGCGCTCTCGCAAGCGGGCTTCGACACCGCCGCCTGGCGGAATGCCATCGTGCCAGGGACCGTGCTCAACAGCCTGGTGGCTGAGGGCGTCTATCCGGAGCCGTATTTCGGACTGAACAACGCGCACGAGCTGAAGTTGATCCCGGACATCTCGGCGGCGGGCCGGGATTTCTATACCTATTGGTTCCGCACCGAATTCACGGTGCCCGCGGAATTCGCGGGCAAACAAATCTGGCTGCAATTCGAAGGGGTGAACCAGAAAGCGGAAATCTGGCTCAATGGCAAACGCCTCGGAGAACTCGCCGGCATGTTCCAGCGCGGAGTTTTCAATGCCACCGCGCTGGCGAAATTTGAGGGTCCCAACGCGCTCGCCGTGCTGGTGCATCCCATCGAAATCACCGGCGGCTTCAAGCAGAAGACCAAGGTAGTTAGAGCGGCGGGCGAGAACAAGAACGGCGGCGACGGCGAGATCGGCCGCAACACCACGATGCTAATGACCGTGGGCTGGGATTTCACCTTCACCGATGGCATTCGCGACCGGAACACCGGCATTTGGAAGGATGTGAAACTCTTCGCCACCGGCCCGGTCACGCTGCGTCACCCGTATGTGAAAAGCGACCTGCCGATCCCGGCGCTCGCCCCGGCGCGGGAAACCATCCGCGTGGACTTGGTCAACGCGAGCGACGAAGCACAGAGCGGCGTCCTAACGGCCGAGGTGGCCGAAGCCTCGATCAAAGTGGCGAAGCCGGTTTCCCTGAAACCCGGCGAAACCCTCACCGTGATTTTCACTCCGGAAGAATACCGGCAACTGGTCATCGCCAAACCGAAATTGTGGTGGCCCGTCAACAAGGGCGAGCCATTCCTCCATCACCTGAAACTCGATTTCACCCAGGACGGCGCGGTGTCCGACCAACTAACCACCCGCTTCGGAATTCGCGACGTCCGCACCAACCGCGACACGCCGGATGAAAGCCGGCAGTTCATCGTGAACGGCAAACGCATCTTCATCCATGGCACCAACTGGGTGCCGGAGGCGATGTGCCGGAATTCCGACGAGCGCACGGCCGCCGAGCTTCGTTACACCCGCCAGTCCGGCGTGAACCTGATCCGCCAGTGGGGCGGCGGCATCACCGAGTCCGACTTGTTTTACGACCTCTGCGACGAGTATGGCATTCTGGTGTGGACCGAGTTCTGGCAGACCGCCGACACCTTGTTGCCTGACGATCAAGCGCTGCATCGCGCCAACGTGACGGACACCATCCGCCGCATCCGCAATCACCCGAGCCAGTGCTTCTACGTCTCTTCTAACGAGCGGGACGCAACGAGCGTCGTGCCGATCAAGGACATCGTGGCGGAACTAGATGGCACTTGCGACTATCTGGAGGCGTCCGAGATCGGCGGCATCCATGACGGCAGTCCGTATATCTCCGAAAATCCGATGTTTCATTATGAAGACAGCGCCTCGACCCGCGGCAGCAGGATCAACGGAATGTGCCCGGAATACGGCTGCCCGATTTTGCCGACCGCCGATTGCCTGCGCGAGATGATGGATGAGAAGGACCTCTGGCCGATCCACAAAAAAGTGTGGGACTACCTCGATGGCGGCGGCTTCCACAGCATGACCGCCAATTTCGACCGCGGCGTGGGATTCTACGGGCCGAGCTCCAGCATCGATGAATACGCGATGAAGGCGCAGGCCTTCGGCGGCTTGTCGTTCCGCTCGATCTGGGAATGCTGGAATGCCAACAAGTTCGACCACGGCGACCGTTTCTCCACCGGCCTGCTGTTTTGGTATCACAACAGTCCTAACCGGCAAGTCTGCGGCCGCTTGTATGATTGGTCGTTGGAGCCGACGGCGGCGCTGTATTTCACTCAGGACGCGCGCGAACCGCTGCACGCGCAGATGGATTTCCTGAAAAACACCCTCGCCGTGAACAACGAGTATCCGCGCGAATTCAAGGGCCAGCTCACCGCCCGCGTGCTGGATTTCAACATGAAGGAAATTTCCCGGAAATCCATGCCGGTGACGGTGGGGGCCGAGGCAGTGGCGAACAATCTGATGGAAATCGAATTCCCGGAAAAGATCACGCCGGTGCATTTCATCAAACTCGAACTCGCCGACACCATGGGCAAGCCGGTCTCGGACACCTTTTATTGGCGATCCGACAAGACATACACCAAGGGCCGGACCTGGACCGGACCGCAGTTAGAGGGTTTCGAGGATCTGGCGAAACTGCCGGAAATCAAGCCGGCGAGCACGGTGAAGTGGAGTCGCGAGGGCAAGGAGAACATCGCCACGGTCGGCATAAACAACTCCTCGCCGACGCTGGCCTTCATGGTCTGGCTGCGCCTGCAACACGCGGACACCGCCAAGCCGGTGCGGCCGGCCTTCTACGACGACAACTATTTCTCGCTGCTGCCCGGCGAATCGCGGGTGATCCGCATTTCCTTCGGCAACAAGGTGGCGACTCCGGCCGAAGTCCAGTTGATCGTGGATGGCTGGAACATCGAACCGCAGAAACACCGCCCTGCCGGCGCTCCGGAAGCGGAGGCGGGAAGATAATTTCAATTTGATTCCCCGCGGTCGGGTCCCGATGGTGATGAATACGCAACTCATGACAATCCGGCCACCACTCGCCCGCTTTTCCGCCTCCGCCGCGCTTGCCATGCTGGTGGCGGTGGCCACGGCCGCCGAGCCGCTCACACGCATCGCGGAGGTCCGGGTGCTCACTCGCGAGCAAGCGGCACAGGCACAAGCCGTCCTTGTCCGGGGAGTGGTGACGTGGTCAAGCAGCAGCGAGACTTTCGCGATCCAGGACGACTCCGCCGGCATTTGGGTCAGTCTGAACGATGCCCGCAGCCGCAAGCTGTGGCGCGGTGACAATCTCGCCGCCGGGCAGATCCGCGAGGGCATGGAGGTGGAGATCGAGGGCGTCAGCGATCGCGGCGGCTATGCGCCGGTGATCCTGCCGGTGAAACTGCGCGTGCTCGGCCCACAACCACAACCGCAGCCCCGCCCGCTGGAACCGGCGCGCTTTTTCAGCGGCGCGGACGATTGCCAGCGGGTCGAGGTGCGCGGAATCGTGCAGGGATTCCAGCGCCTGCCGAATGGGGTGAATCTGGTGATCAATGCGAATCCCGGCCGATTTACCGCGCAACTTTCCCGCCAGGTGGTGCCGGATCCAGCGGCCCTGGTGGACGCGGAGATCCGCCTGCGCGGTGTCGCCGCAACCCGCTTCAACAGCCGCGGCGAGGCGACCGGGAGCCGGGTGATCACCAGCCTGGCAAGCGATCTGGTGGTGGAAAAAGCGCCGCCCACCCCCGACGAAGTGCCGCAGGTATCGCTCGACCACCTCCTGCCATTTCGCGCCGAACCGACTGGTCCTCACCGGGTCCGGGTCGAGGGAACCGTGACGTTTTCCCTGCCCGGAAGATTTTTCTATCTCCAGGACGGGGACTGTGCCGTCCGGGTCGAGACGAACTCGATCATGCCGCTCAAACCGGGCGACCGCGTCCAGGCGGCGGGCTTCGTGGATATTTCACGGCTCATCGGCACGCTCCGCGACGCGACCGTGCAGCTACTGGGAGTTGCGACTCTGCCCAAGCCGGTGGCCATCAGCCCGGAGGAGATTCTTGCAGTCAATCAGGATGCGATGGAGGCCAAACAAGTCGCACGTCCCTACGATTACGACGGCCACCTGATCCGCTGCCGTGCCCGTCTGCTCGCCGTGCAATCGGAACCGCATCTCACGGATCTGAGCACGCTCACTCTGGAACGAAACAACACGCTGGGCCATGGCAAGCTGATCTTCAAAGCACTCCTTCACGATGGCCAAACGCACCGCGCTGGAATCGCTGAGGCCCGGCAGCGACCTGGAACTCACCGGCCTGGTCCAACTCGAATACGAACGCGGTGAATCGCCTCTCCAGACGACCCGGACGATTCCCGCGAGCCTCGATTTGATCCTGCGCAGCGAAGCGGACGTGGTGGTCGTCAGCGAGCCCTCATGGTGGACGGCAGGCCACCTCACCGCGGTGCTGGCCGCCGTGCTGCTGGCGTTAGGCGGCGCGATGTTGTGGAACCTCCAGCTCAAACGACAGGTGCGGAAAAAATCCCGTCTACTCAGTCAGGAAAGAGACGCGCGCCGCGATGCAGCAATGGAGTTCCGCACCACGATGCGCGAGCGCAACCGCCTCGCCGCCAACCTGCACGACACCCTACCACAGACGATGAGCGCCATCGGCTTGCAACTCGACGCCTGCGAATACAGCCTCCGGCGGCAGGGCATTGATTCGTTGCCACCCTTGGAAATGGTGCGCACCATGGTCGGCTTCGCCGTCAAGGAACTGCGTGGCGCAGTGTGGGAGATGCGCAGCTTTTCCCTGCGGGGACAGAGCTTTTCCGAGGCCCTGCAGGCGGTGTTGGAGCGGGCCGGAGTCGGCCACGACGCCGAAATCACGGTGCAAACGGACGGACCGCTCGAAGGAATCCCGGAATTTGTTTCCGGCAACCTGCTCTTGATCGTCCAGGAGGCGCTCCGCAACGCCCTCCAACACGGCAAGGCCGCCCGGATCCAAGTGAAAATCAACACCGCCGCGCCCGCAACTCCCATCCACCTGGTCGTTTCCGACGACGGTTCCGGATTCGTCCCGGGCACCCAGAATGGCCCGGAACAAGGGCACTACGGCATCGTCGGCATGAGGGAACGGGCCGAGCGCCTCGGCGGCTCGCTGCTCGTGGAAAGCTCCCCGGGAAACGGCACCCGCATCGTCGTGGAGGTAAGCCAGGACGCGGACGACTCCGACTTGGCAAACGAGAACGACCTGCCGGATCCGACAATATCCAAGGCAGCACGCGAATGACATGCTACGTTCATGTTTTCCACTCCACCCATGCCCGCCTCTTCGTCATTGCTGCCACCCATCCGCATCCTGCTCGTCGATGATCATCCGATGATGCGTGCGGGACTCGCGAGCGTGCTTTCCATGGATCCGAACTTCGCCGTCGTCATGCAGGCGAATGACGGGGCGACCGCTTTGGAAACGTGGCGCGAGCACCAGCCGGACGTAACGCTGCTAGACATCAGCATGGGCGGCATGGACGGCATCGACACCTTGCGCCACTTGCTCCGCGAGTTTCCGCAAGCCAGGGTCCTGATGCTCACCACCTCCGAGGCCGGTGAGGACATCCGCCACGCCATGAACGCCGGTGCCTGCGGCTATGTCACCAAGAACATCAATGCCACCGAACTGGTCGAGGCGATCCGCGCGGTCCACGCCGGCGGCCGGATCCTGAGCGAGTCGGTTAGGAGAAAACTCGCCGAGGAGGAGGCAAGCGGCCACCTCACCACGCGTGAGATCGAAGTTCTCGAGCTGGTGCGCCAGGGCTTCACCAACGAGGAAATCGGAAGATTGTTAGAGGTTTCCGAGCGCACCGCCCGCGCCCACATCGGCCACATCAAGGAAAAGCTCCACGCCTCGGACCGCGCCGCCGCCGTGGCCCGCGGATTTGAAAGCGGCATCCTCAAGGCCTGAGCGCCTCGTTGCCGCTTACGACAATAGACGGCTTTCAGGATCACCGGCATCTTCCCGGTGCTCACTTGAGAAAACCCACGATGAAACCCTTCAGATTCCGTACCCTGTCCCTCCGTGCCGTGATTGGCCTTATCGCCGTCGGATTTGCTTCCGCTCCCAACGCCCAAGCGGCAGACCGCTACTGGGACACCAGCGCCGGATCGGGCAATGGCGTCGGCGGATCGGGAACTTGGACCAGCAGCTCGACGACCTGGAGCACGACGTCTACCGGTGACGCGACCCTTGTCACGGCATCACAAACCGCTGATGCCCTCATTTTCCAAGGAATGGCCGGTAACGTGATTTTCGGTGGTTCGTTGAACGCGGCTTCGCTGGCATTCAATACCACGGGATATACGTTTGCGAGCAACGCAACTTCGCGAAATCTTCAAGGGCCAATCGCCTTGGCGGCCGGAGTGAATCTGACCTTTACCAGCACCATTAATGGAGGCGGGCTTGGGTTCAACTCCGGCACCACGACGATCTCCGGCACAACCGGATCCACGCTGACTCTGGACAACACCAAAGGTGCGTTCACGTTTGATTTACGTAACTTCTCCAGCCTGGGTTCCACGGCTCCCATTACCATCACCGCCTCCGGGAGCGCCACATCCACCACGATTGGCAACTCCGCCAGCCTGGGCAGCATCAACGCCGCCATTACTAACAACAGTCCAATCCCACTGACTCTGTCTTCCTCGCGCACCAGCGGCACGTCGGATACGCGGCTCGTCGTGAACGGCAGGATCAGCGGAAGCCAGGGCGTTATATTCAGCGCAGGAACCCTCGGTCGCGTCGAACTTGGAAATACCAACGACTATGCTGGCGAAACCCGTTTCACAGGCATCGCCGGAGCGGACAAGTCCACAACGGTCGGCTTGGTGAAATTGAATGTAAACAACGCGATCTCGACCATCTCCAACGTGGTCATGGGACATAGCAACGGCACGGGAGAAAACCTCGATCTCGCCGGAAAAAACCAAACCCTCGCCTCACTCACCTCCAATGTGGGCGGAACAGGAATCATCTTCAATTCATCAACCACCACCAGCACTCTAACCATCAATGGCGCGGCCACCGCAGGTTCGTTCGGGCTGGCCATCACCGATGGCGCTGACTCGACTCGGAAAGTCGCGCTCACCCGCGCCGGCTCTGGCACCACCACCCTCACGGGCACCAATTCCTACACCGGCACCACCAACGTCACGAGTGGCAAACTGATCATCAACGGCGACAACTCCGCCGCAACCGGCGCGGTTACGGTCGGCACAGGCGGCACTCTCGGCGGCACCGGCACCGTCGGCGGAGCCACCACGATCAACGGCACGCTCGCACCGGGTGTCGCATCCACCCTCGGAGGCGTCGGCACCCAGACTTTTTCCAAAGGATTGAACCATGGTGCCGGTTCCATCTTCGAGTGGGATCTCAAAACCGCGGCCATCGGCACCGCTGGAACCGATTTTGATGCGGTCACCCTAACCACCGCCGCCGGCAGCCTCTCGATCGACCCGAACGCCACCACCGGATCCATTTTCAAGATCGTCCTCGGCGAGACCTATGACGGCTCCTCCGCCTTCTGGTCGGGAGCAGGACAGAAGACCTGGAACGTCTTCGCGGCAACCGATTCCGCCATGCTCGGATCGAATACCTTCTCGCGCTTCCAGCTCTTCGACTCTACCAGTCCGACCACCCCGGTGGAATTTGCCAGTTACGGCAGCTTCGGTTTCACCAATACCGGCAGCACCGGCACCCTCACCTGGACCGCCGTCCCCGAGGCGACCAGCGCGCTGGCCGGTGTCCTCCTCTCAGCCGGCCTGCTGCGCCGCCGCCGGAACTAACACCACTCAACTTTCCACGTATCCACCCAATCAAACCCTAACTACCAACGATCCCATGAAACCCAAGAATCCACGCTCACCGTTCCTCTCCACCGCCCTGGTTTCCACGCTGCTCGCCTGCCAGGCCGCCTCCGCCGCCGACATCGTCTGGGGCTCCACCCTGGAACCCGGCCCCTTCGATTGGAACCTCGGCAGCAACTGGACCGGCGGCACCGCCCCGACCACAGACTCGGACCGCGCGGATCTCCGCAAGGACTGGACCGCGGCGACATCGATCAACCTCAGCGCCCCGATCGCCATCAGCGGCCTGTTATACAATGACTCGGGCGCGAGCGGCGATGTCACGATGACGATCGGTAACGGAGGAAATGCCACCAATACCCTTACGCTTTCGGGACTCACCAAGCCTTATGTCGAAGTCACCAGCGCTCTCGTCATCAGCGCCGTGATCCAGGGCACCCAGGGCTTCACCAAGGGAAATGGCGGCACCCTCACCCTATCCGGACTGAACACCTACTCGGGCGATACCACCGTATCCGGCGGAGCCCTGTCGATCGGATCGATCGCCACTACAAACGGCACTGCCGTCACCGCCAGCGCGACGGGCACCGGCAATGTGAGCCTGGCTAACGGAACCACCATACTCACCACCGCATCGAGCAGTGTCTGGTATGTGCCGACACTCACCCTCCTGGGCAACGTGTCACTGTCGAGCGGCAGCCGCCTGACAACCAGCTTCGGAACGCTGGAACTTTCGGAAGCCACCCGCACGCTGAATGTGAATGGCCGCTTCACCGCGGTCACCGGGGGAAACACGATTCCCAACGAGGGCACGGGCATTTCCCAGTTGGAAATGAACGGCACGGCGATCCAAGCCGCCACGCCGGTCGTTCAAAACGGAACCTTGAGCCTGCAATCGACCAGCGGTTCGGCCAGCCCGAGCAACGCCGCATTGATGAGCATCCGGGGAGCCACCAACTGGAACAATGCCTCGCTCATCATCGGTGCGAACAACATGCTGATGACCCACGGCACCAGTGGTGCCAGCGCCAATGCCCTGGGATCGAGCGCCACCACCTCTCCGGCGGTGACGGTGAACGGCTACCTCAATCTGGCAGCCAGCACCTACACCGCCGCCGGCAGGAATGTGAAAGTCCAGTCACTCGCGGGCAGCGGCAAGGTTTTCGCCAGCATGCTTGCGGCCAATGCCTTTCCCGGCACCCTCACGATCAACGGGGATACCGGCAGCACGGACTTTTCCGGTGTGCTCGCAAACGGCCCGGGCACCGGAACGCTTTCCCTAACGAAGAGCGGCTCCTCCACCCAGATCCTGTCCGGCGTGAACCTATACACCGGACTCACCTCGGTGAACGCGGGAAAGCTCACACTCAGCGGTGCCGGAACCCTCGGCAACGGTGCCGCCTTGTCGATGAACGGCGGCACACTTGACCTCGGCACGGGAAGCGCCACGGTCGGCGCGCTAAGCATCACCTCCGCCGCAGCCAGCGGCAACACCATCGAAAACGGCAGTCTCACCGGCACCTCCTACGCCGCCAGCAACGCCAGCGGCAACGCGATCGTCACCGCAAACCTGCTACCTAACGAAACCGCAGGTCTCACCAAAACCGGCGCGGGCACCCTGACTCTATCCGGCGCGAACACCTACACCGGCACCACCGCAGTCAAAGGCGGCGTGCTTGACGTCGGCACCATCGGCAGCGGCTCACTGGGCGGCGGCGGACTGACCCTTGGCAACGGAGCCGTGCTCCAGGGTAATGGCGAATTCACTCGCAGCTTCAGCAATTCGCTGACACCCGGAGACAACCAGGTTTCCGCGAACAACGGGAGCGTCTCGAGTCCCGGAGGCTTCTCCGCGAAAGGTGGCCCCCTGGTCGTCAACTTCGGCGGTGCCGGCGCGTCGCTCCAGATCAACTCCGGCGCCTATCGATTCGGCCAGGGCATGGTTTTCGGTTCATCCACCGCGGACGATAAAGTCACCGTCATCAATCAACTCAACCTGGGCAATGGCAACCGCACCTTCACCGTGAACTCCGGCCTCGGCGGCGACTCGGTCGAAATCGCCAACGGCATCGTCGATACCGGCCTCGACCAGATCTACGGCCCCATCAAAGCCGGCACCGGACTGTTAGTCCTCAAGAGTCTGAATCAATACGGCGGCAACACTTTGGTGAACGACGGCACCCTCGAGCTCGCCGACGACGCCAAACTCACGTTCTACATCGGAGCGGACAGCGGCATCAACAACAGCATTTCCGGCGCGGGAGATGTCATCCTCAACGGTGATTTCATCATCAATACCTCCGCCGCCGCCGCGCTCACCACCGGCACCTGGCTGTTGGAAAACGCGGACTCCCTCACCGGCCCCTACGGCTCCACCTTCAGTGTGGTCGGCTTCGTCAATGCGGGGGACAATCAATGGACCAAGTCCACTGGCACCCAGGCCTGGACCTTTGATGAAACCACCGGCGAGCTGACTCTCGAAGTCGGCACCGCCTCGAACTATGCGACATGGGCCAACGATCCGTCCAAAGGCAACATTCCCGGCGAACCTGCCACCGGGGATTTCGACAATGATGGCATCAGCAACCTGATGGAATACGCCCTCGGCAAGGACCCTCGGGTCTCCAGCCAGCCTGCCGGAGTCCTGTCCGATCATGTGGTCACCTTCACCAAAGGGGCCGATGCCATTGCCAATGGCGACGTCACCTGGGTCATCGAGACGTCCACCACGCTCGACGCCGGCTCATGGACGCCGCAGGTCACTCAAGCGGCGGGAGACACCGCACTTACCATCGCATACACCCTCACCCCGGGTAGTCCGGTGAAAAACTTCGCCCGCCTCAAAGTCAGCCAGCCCTAACATTCCCTTCACCGTTCTCCGCATCACGGCAGATCGCAAGCATCCGCTTTGCCTCCGGGGGGAGGTAATCCCGGACGGGACCCGTTCATGGGTTTTCGGGTCCCGTCCCAATTTTCCGCATGTCAAGCCAAGCTCGGTTTTAGAACATCCTTCATGTTAGTCCGACTCCTCATCGTCCTGCTCGTAGTCGCCGGCGGCCTTCCCGCCCTGGCGGATGAATACGACGACCTGCGGCTCAAGTGGCGGGACATCATCATCGGCACCGGCTATGACACCGCCGATCCGGACGTGGCCGCGCGCCTTGGCAACATCGCATGGACGGCGAACAGCCACTGGACCGGCATGGATAAAGCCCCGACCCGCACCTTTCTGTGGAGCGATCTGGCAAGCACCACGGTTTCGGCCCACGTCAGCAGCACTTACGGCCGGCTTCATGCCATGGCGATTGCCTACGCGACTCCGGGGTGTTCCTTGCAAGGGAATGCCACCTTGCTCGCGGACCTCACCAGCGCGCTGGATTGGATGCATTCCAACCGCTACGGCCCGACCACCGCCCAGTATGACAATTGGTGGGATTGGGAAATCGGCACTCCTTTGTTTCTCACCGACATTTGCGTGTTGATCTACAATCCACTCACCCCCACCCAGCGCACCAACTACATGAATGCGGTGGAGCATCAAACTCCGCTGCCGGACATGACCCAGGCGAACAAAGTCTGGAAAACCCGCGTCGTCGGCGTCCGCGGCTGCATTGTCAAAAACTCCGCGAAACTCGCACTCGCCCGCGATGCCTTCAGCTCCGTATTCCCCTACGTTACCTCCAACGATGGATTCTACACCGACGGCTCGTTCATCCAGCATTCCTATCATCCCTACACCGCCGGCTATGGTGCCAGTCTGCTGGCCAACATGGTGCCGCTGCTCTCATGGCTGTCCGTCTCGTCATGGGCGGTCACGGATCCCGCGCAAAACAATCTCTATCAGTGGGTGTTCCAGTCATTCGAGCCCGTCATCTACCGAGGCACATCCTGGGACTTCGTTCGGGGCCGCGGCATTTCGTCATCCTCCAGTTCCGCCGCCAGCGGTCACGGCATCATGGATTCCATCCTACAGTTGGCGCAGTTCGCCCCGCCAGCCGATTCCGCCCGCATGAAGAGCATGGTGAAAGACTGGGCGCAGAATGATCCAGTCCGCGATTTTGTCAGCAACCGCCCGCTGCCGACGTTCACACTCGCCAAGCAGCTCATGGCGGATGCAAACGTGAGCCCGCGCGGAGAACTCATCGGTCACTATCATTTTCCCCAGTCGGACCGCGTGGTGCATTTGCGCCCAGGCTATGGCTTCGGTCTGAGCATGTGCTCCAGCCGGATCGCAAACTTCGAGTCCATCAACGGCCAGAACCTCCAAGGCTGGTTCACCGGCGATGGCAGGACGGTCCTGCAAAACGCCGATCTAAACCAATACAACGATGCCTACTGGGCCACCGTGGATTCCTATCGCCTGCCCGGCATCACGGCGGACACCACCCATGAGAAACTGCCCGCGGTCGCCGCTGCCATCGGCCCGCGCGCCCAGGGCCAAAGCACGCGCAGCCCTCACAACTGGGTCGGCGGCGCGACCTTGGGAAATTTCGGCAGCGCCGGCATGCAACTCCGCGGCTGGGGCGTCACCCTCACCGGGAAGAAATCCTGGTTTATGTTCGATGATGAAATCGTCTGCCTCGGCACCGCCATCACCAGCTCGGACAGCCGCCCGATTGAAACCATCGTGGACAACCGCAGGCTGAACACCAACGGCGACAATGCGTTCATCGTCGATAGCGTGGCGAAACCCACCACTCCCGACTGGTCCGAGGCCATGACCAGCGTGAAATGGGCCCATCTCGCCGGCAACGTGAGCGGCGCGGACATCGGTTATTACTTCCCGCAGTCCGCCACCCTCAAGGCAGTTAGAGAAGCCCGCACCGGATCCTGGACGGATGTGAATTCCGGATCATCCACCGCGCCGATCACCCGCAACTACCTGCGCCTCGGCTTCGAACACGGATCGAATCCCACCAACGCCACCTATCAGTATGTCATCCTCCCCGGACGCAGCGCCCGCCGCTCCGGCCACTATGCCGAAGCCCCACAAGTCACCGTCATCGCCAACGACACCAATGTGCAGGCGGTGCGCGAAACCACGCTCGGCATCACCGCCGCGAACTTCTGGAACGACTCCGTGCGCAGCGCCGGCATCATCACCGTGGATAAAAAAGCCAGCGTGCTGGTGCGCAACGACGGCACTTTCATCGATGTCTCGGTGAGCGATCCCACCCAGGGAAATACCGGCGTCATCAACGTCCAAATCGCCGCGCCCGCCAACACACTCGCCAGCGCCGACAGCGGCGTGACCATCACCCAGTTGCAACCCGGCATTGCCATGAGCGTGAACGTCAGCGGCTCGAAAGGGAAAACCTTCCGCGCCCGGTTTTATATCGGAACTCCGGAGACCATCGACCTAACACCCGCGGCCGACGCCTACGCCTATGACGGCGCGGCGGACACGAACTACGGCACCTTGGGCACCCTCGCCGTGAAAAAAGGCGGTGCTGGCAGCAACCGCATGTCCTACCTCAGGTTCGATATTCCCACATGGAACGGCGCGCTCGTGGGCGCGGCGCTCAAGCTAACACCCGGTGCCGACACCTCGCTGCCGGGACTGCACGGCGTCGCCAAAGTGAACGACAACAGCTGGATCGAATCCGGCACCGGCGGCCTCAACTGGACGAACAAACCCGCAGTTTCCGGCGCATTGCTTTCGACGTGGACACCTGTCGCCAACACGCGACTCAGCGCCGACGTGCTCTCCGCCATCACCGTCCCCGGCCCGCTCTCGCTCTGCGTCTACAGCACGCTTGGCAACGATGGTTGGGTGGTCTATGCGTCCCGCGAAAACGGCACAGCCGCCCACCGCCCGCAGCTTTCCCTATCCATCGGTCACACGCCGCCAACCGTCGAACTAGCCACACCTGCCGATGGCGACATCATCACTCATGCCGGGGAAATTTCCATCACTGCGGAGGCACAGGCCACCGATGGATCGATCACGAATGTCAGCTTTTATGACGGTGAAATCCTGCTCGGCACCGATACCAACGCACCCTACGCGATCACCGCGAACTTGGGCGGAGGTCCGCACCACCTAACTGCGATCGCCACGGATATCAACGGTCTCAGCAAAACCAGCCTCAGCCGCCGCATCGACGTTGCGTATCCTCCCGTGGCCAACACCGCGACCCTGAGCATTCGCCAAAACACCGTCACCGATGTGGATCTCCACACCCTCACCAGTGATGTCGAGACACCCGCCGCACGATTGCGCTTCAGCCTGGGCACCGCTTCTAGCGGAAGTGTCATCCTGCTGCCTGACGGTCACACCGCCCGTTTCACGCCAGCCACCAACTACAGCGGCCCGGCCAGTTTCACCTACACGGTCACCGATACCACCACCGATGACCGCACGTTCCTGAATTATGATTTCCAAGCAGTCCGATGCGACAGACGTCTCCGGCCGCGGGCACGATGGGAGTGTGAACATTCAAGGGACCGGCACGGCGACTTTCACCGCCGACCTGCCATCACCACTTGCCCCCCAGCACACGCAAAGCCTCCGGCTCACCGAGAATGGCGTCGCCGGAGCCGTGCGGGTGGAACGCGCCGTACCAGGCTTCGACCTGAACTTCAGCACCGCCGACTGGACCATCAGCGGCTGGTTCAAGCGGGCCAGCACCGCCAACATGGACGCGATCCTCCAGCTCGGCGAATCCGGCGGGTGGGGCAACAATGCCATGTCACTGGTGATGAATTCCGGTGCCAATACCCTGGAACTGCGCAACTTCGCCGCCACCGTGCAGGACGTAGGCCTCTCCAAATCCAACGTCGTCGCTGGCACCTGGCATCATTATGCCGTCGTGCGAAGCGGTTCCACGCTCAGCCTCTATCTGAACGGAGCGCTCGTCGGCAGCGACAGCAGCTTCAGTTTCACCTTCGACTCCAGCAAGCCGGTGAAATTCGGCGGCGTCGTCAGCACCAGCCTGGACCGTTGGTTCAACGGCTCGATGGCCGATCCCGCGATTTTCAATGCCGCGCTCAATGCCGCGGAAATCACCCGGCTCGGCACCCTGCCCACCGCCAACTTCTCCGGCCAGAGGGCAAGCGCTTCGGTGAACCTCTCGATCCTTCATCCGCCCGTCGCGAACAGCGGAGACATGTCAACCGCACAGGACATTCCGGCGGACATCGATCTGCGCACGCTCGCCAGCGATGTGGAGACCTCTGCCGGACAACTCCTCTTTTCCGTCGGCAATGCGACTAACGGAACCGTCGTCCTGCTCGCCGACGGAACTACCGCGCGTTTCACCCCGGCTGCCGGCTACACCGGTCCGGCCAGCTTTACTTACACCGTCACCGACACCGCCGCTGACTCGCGGACATTCCTGAATTATCATTTCCAGTCTGGAAATGCCGCAGACAACTCGGGTCAGGGCCGCGATGGCAGCTTGAGCATCCAAGGCAGCGGCGCGGTCACCTTCATTCCGGATGCTCCCGCCGCAATCGCTCCGCAGCAGCCGCTGAGCCTGTTTCTCACGGAAAACGGCACGGAAGGCGCCTGCCAGAGTCGAGCGATCCTATCAGCGGCAGCGATCTCGATCTGATCAACTCCGACTGGACGATCGCCGCTTGGTTCAAGCGGGCCAACACCAACACCATCGACACGATCCTCCAGCTCGGCGAGTCCGGCGGCTGGGGCAACAACAGTCTCTCCCTCGTATTTCCTGCCGGTGGAACCAACATCGAACTGCGCAACTTCGCCGGAACCGTCCAAAACGTCGGCATGATCAAAGCCGGCGTGACCACCGGCGTGTGGCATCACTTCGCCATCGTCCGCACAGGCACCATGCTCAACTTCTACCTGAACGGCGGCCTCGCTGGCAGTGATAGCGATTTCATCTTCACCTTCGATCCCGCCAAGCCACTCAAACTCGGCGGAGTTTCGACCGCCACCTCCGTCTGGGACCGCTGGTTGCACGGTGGTCTCGCCGACTTCGGGGTTTTCAGCGCAGCACTGATTCCTACCGAAATCACCCGTCTTGCCACCGGCCCGATCGCCAACCTCGCCGGCCAATCCAACCCTAACACAGTTAGCCTCACGGTAAATCCACCTGTCAGCTCGCCCTATGAAACCTGGCTCGGCACCCGCTATCCGGACATCCCGGACCATGACAGGCTTCCTTCCGCCGACCCCGATGATGACGGCGTCACCAATCTCATCGAGTTCGCCCTCAACGGCGATCCGACCGACAGTTCCAACCGGGGATTCATCGCCTCGGTGATCCAGGATTCCAGCCCGCCTGCCGGAAACGAACTCACCCTCGTGTTCGCTGTCCGCAGTGGCGCGATCTTCGCGGCCGGGCCTAACGGCGAGCAAACCGCTACGATGGATGGCATCACCTACACGGTTGAGGGTTCGCTCGACCTGTCCTTTCCGGGCGCCGTCGTCACCAGCACCGCCACGTCCACCACCGGACTGCCCGGACTTGCAGGCACGGACTGGGAATACCACACATTCACCTTGGATGCCTCCGAAGGTCTAACCACGAGGGGATTTATCAGGCTCAAGGTAACGCAGCCGTAATTTTGAAAAACCAACCCATGACAAAGCCAAACATCTACCGCATGAGCCCGGGGTTCACCCTCGTTGAACTGCTCGTGGTGGTCCTGATCATCGCCACGCTCGCCGCGCTGTCCATCTTCGGACTATCGCGGATGCGATCAGCCGGTGACCTCGCCGCCACCGTCTCGGTTCTCCGCCAACTCCAGATTGCTAACATCTCTTACGCCGCCGACCACAACGGCCGCTACGTTCCGATGTCCAGCAATGACGAGAACCAGAAACGCACCGACTGGCCAAGCAATCCGGTTTTTCTATCCTATTTCACCGGGGATTCGGATCGCATGAGCCCGGGTGCCAAAAGCAGCTCCACGAACCCCATCCCCAACAGCCTGCTGGATCCCGTGGTGGTCCGGGCCAGAAAAAACCGCTGGAATTTCCTCGATGCCAACTATGGCTACAACCTCGGCGGCATGCCCGAACTCACCGGCCCGAACTCCGATCGCAACTTCGCCATTCTCCAACTGACGAATCCGGTGCGAACGGCCGCATTCATCACCGCCACGGATTGGAATTTCCGCTACAGCGGCCGCCTGTTATGGGAAAACAACCCCAGCGAAGGCCGTTCCAGCGACGGAAAAATCGCCTATCGCCACCGCGGCAAGGCGGCCGTTGTCTACTATGACGGCAGCACCGGCATCATCTCCCCGGGTGATATGAAACGAATCGATTCCACAGGTGCGACTTACCATCCCTTCTGGAGAGCCAACTTCAAATGAGCCCGCTAACACCCTCTCCCCTGTGAAACCCATCACGAAACTCACCGCCGCGCTGGTTGCCGCCACTCTATCAGCCCACCTCGCCGCAGGAGCGGTCCCGGAGGGCGGGCGGAACGTCCTGCCTCAGGACTGGCAGCATCATGCGGCGTTCCACGGCAGTCGCAAGCTGGCGAAAGCGGCTGCGGTGGATTTCGACGATGGCCGGCAAGGCTGGCGCGTGGAAGTGCTCGACGACCAGGCAAAACCATCCCAGGTCCAGCTATCAACTCCGGTGGAAGGTGCCGTGAAGCCGGGTGACAAACTCCTGCTCGCCTTCGACGCGCGCTGCCTGCCCGGCTCATCCGCGGATGGCATGGCACGGGGTCAAGTAATGGTCGAAATCAAAGAGCCGCCGAAATACCCGAAGCTGGGCCAGGATGTCTTCGAAGTGACTGCGGAGTGGCAGACCGTTTACGTCGGTTTCCCGGCCAATGTCGAGGCAAAGCCCGGTCTCACCCACGCCATTGTGATGCCGGGTGGACGGAGGCAAACCCTCGAAATCGCCAACCTCCGCCTGCTGAATTATGGCGCGGATTTCGACATGGCGAAACTGCCGCGCCCACGCCTCGAATACCCGGGACGCTCGCCCGACGCACCGTGGCGCAAGGCCGCTCTGGAGCGCATCGAAAAATTCCGCACCACCCCAATCAACATCGAAGTGGTGGACGCTGCGGGGAAACCCGTGGCGGATGCCAAGGTGAGTCTGGAGCTCAAGCGCCACGCCTTCGCCTTCGGCACCGCGGTCAAGGCCAAGTTCCTGATGGGCCCGGATGATGTCAGCATTGAATACCGCAGGATGGTGGACCAATACTTCAGCTCGATCGTGCTGGAGAACGATTTGAAACCCTTCGGCTGGGAGGGCGGCGCGGCTAACAAAGGAAGCAACTACCGCCGAGACTGGACCATGCAGTCGCTGAAGTGGGCCAGGGAGCGTGGCATGTGGGTGCGCGGCCACTATCTGTGCTGGGGCCCTTGGGAACCGTGGTCGAAGGAACTCAAAGATCAACCGCAAGCCATCAAAACGCGCATCATGGACCATCTCGACAGTGTCCTGCAAGGCACCGCCGGACTGATCGATGAATGGGACGCGGTGAACCATCCGGTGGGTTGGAGCGATCCCCGCGCCACGGTGGATCAGACCGTCGGCGCGGATCTCTACGCGGAGGTGTTCAAAGCCGCCCGCACCCGGACCGCGGTGCCGCTTTGGATCAATGAAGATCAGGTCTTCCGGCCCGGCCGCCAGCAGGAGGAATTCTATCAACTCATCAAAGACCTCATCGCCCGCGGCGTCCGTCCGGACGGAATCGGCAATCAGGCGCATTTTCACAGCAGCTATCTTCCAGGTGCGGAGGAACTGCTGCGCATCAGCGACCGCTTCGCCGCGCTGGTGCCGCATCTGGAAATCACCGAGTTCGATGTCAACACCAACGGCGACGAGGAACTCCAGGCCGACTGGCTGCGGGACTGCCTGATCATGTCATACAGCCACCCTGCGTATCGCGCGTTCATCCTGTGGGTCTTCTGGGAGGGTACCGGCTACAAACCCGAACTCGCTCTCTGGCGCAAGGACTGGACCGAGAAGCCCAATGGCAAGGTTTGGCGCGAGTGGGTGAATGAACGTTGGCGCACCAAGGCGGAAGGCGTTACCAATCCGGCGGGTTCCTACGACACCCGCGGCCATCGGGGCCTCTATGAGGTCGTCATCGAAGCGGGCGGGAAAAAAGTCACGCAACCTTTCAACACGGAAGATGGCAGCCGTGTGCTCCGGATCTCCCTATGAATCCGACTTGCTCGGAATGGCATCATCAACCATCGTAAACAAGCCGCCGTCGGCGGCGGCCCATCAAAAACCCCGATCAATGTGTCATTGGATTCCAAACACGCATACGCTTGGTGCAAGTCACTTCATGGATCGCTGATCGCACGTTCATCAAGAATCTTATCCCGTCTGAAGACCCTTCTGCCATAACCTCCAGCCTCGCCATGTTTGTCAGACTCCTCGCCATCCTCCTCATTCCTGCCGGATTGTTTCCCGCCAGGGCCGACGAATATGACGACCTTCGTCTCAAATGGCGGAACATCATCGTCGGCACTGGCTACAATACCACCGATCCGGAGGTCGTCTCACGCCTCGGCAGCATCGCGAATTCAGCCAACACCAACTGGGCGGGAATGGACAAGTCAGCGTTACGCACGTTTTTGTGGAGCGACAGCGCCAGCACGTCTGACTCCTCTGATATCAGCACCAGCTACAGCCGCTTGAGGACCATGGCGCTCGCCTACGCCACTCCGGGTTGTTCGTTGCAAGGGAATGCGTCCTTGCTCGCCGATCTCGTCAGCGCGCTCGACTGGATGCATGCCAATCGCTATGGGGCCACCAGCACCCAATACGGAAACTGGTGGGACTGGGAAATCGGCTCTCCCCTGCAACTCACGGACATCTGCGTCCTGATCTACGACCAGCTCACCTCCACGCAGCGCAAAAACTACATGGACGCCGTGAACTACCAGACTCCATCACCCGACATGACCGGCGCGAACAAGGTCTGGAAAGCCCGCGTCGTCGGAGTGCGCGGAATGGTCATGAAAAGCCCGACCAAGCTGGTCCTCACCCGCGATTCATACAGCTCGGTGTTTCCCTATGTCACCAGCGGTGACGGCTACTATGCCGATGGCTCGTTTGTCCAGCACGGCTATCACGCCTACACCGCGGGTTACGGAGCCAGCTTGTTGTCCAACATGGTGCCGATGCTGGCATGTCTGTCCGGTTCCACCTGGGCGGTGACGGATCCAGCGCTGGGCAACATGTATCAATGGGTTTACCGATCCTACGAACCCATCATCTATCGCGGCGCGGCGTTGGACTCCGTCCGCGGCCGCGAGCTTTCAAGGGCCAGTTCATCGGCACAAAGCGTCGGACACGGCATCATGGATTCCATCTTGCGCATCACCGAATTCGCACCGCCCGCCGATGCGTCGCGAATGAAAAGCATGGTGAAATACTGGGCTCAGAGCGACACGGTCCGCAACTTTCTCTCCAACCGCCCGCTGCCCACCTTTCAGACGGCCAAGCAGATCCTGACCGACGTGAACGTGCTCCCCCGGGGCGAGTTGATCGGTCATTACACCTTCTCCTCCATGGATCGCGTGGTGCATCTGGGTGCAGGATATGGCTTTGGCCTGAGCATGTGTTCCACCCGGATGGCAAACTTCGAGTCCATCAACGGCGAAAACCTGCGCGGCTGGTTCACCAGCGATGGCATGACCGTGCTCTATAACTCCGATCTCAATCAATATGGGGACGCGTATTGGCCGACCGTGGATTCATATCGTCTGCCAGGCATCACGGCGGACACCACGCATAACAAGCTCCCAGCCGTTCCAGCAACCAATGGCTCCCGCGCGCAAGGCCAAAACAGCCTAACAGCCCACAGCTGGGTCGGCGGAGCCACTCTTGACACGTTCGGCGCAGCCGGCATGCAGCTCGACGGTTGGGGCGTGTCGCTGACCGGTAAGAAATCCTGGTTCATGTTTGATGATGAAATCGTTTGCCTCGGCGCGGGTATCACCAGCACCGACAGCCGCCCGATCGAATCCATCGTTGAAAATCGAAAGCTCAACACCAGCGGAAACAACACCTTCACCGTCAACGGCACCACCCAGTCCCCCGCACTCGGCTGGTCGGAACCGCTGACCGGCGTGAAATGGGCGCATCTGGCAGGCAGCGTGGCGGACTCGGACATTGGATACTATTTCCCCCAACCCGCCGCCCTCAGCGCCGTGCGCGAAGCCCGCAGCGGGGCATGGTCGGAAATCAACGGAGGCTCTTCTTCGACCGTCCATACCCGCAACTACCTGCGCTTCGGCTTCGACCACGGTTCAAACCCCACCAACGCGACCTATCAGTATGTCATCCTGCCGGGCCGCAATGCCCGCCGCTCCGGCCAGTATGCGGAGCTGCCACAAATATCGGTGGTTACGAATGATGGCAACGTGCAGGCCGTGAGCGAGACCACGCTCGGAATCACCGCGGCGAACTTCTGGACCGACACCATCCGAAGCGCCGGTGTCATCACCGTGGACAGAAAGTCGAGCGTCTTGGTGAGGGATGACGGAACCTTCATCGACGTGTCGGTTAGCGACCCCACCCAGTTGAATTCGGGGTCGATCACCCTGCAACTCGACATCGCCGCTGACACCTTGATCAGCGCCGACAGCGGAGTGAGCGTGACGCGAGATGCAGCCTGGAATCTCGCTCACGGTCAATGTGGCCGGTTCTAGGGGGAGGACCTATACCGCCCGCTTCCACCGTGGCACGCTGCAGACCATGGAACTCACGCCCGTGGCGGACGCGAATGTCTATGACGGCGCAACCACCACCAACTACGGCACCTTGGCCACGCTCGCCGTGAAAAAATCTTCGCCCGGCAGCAACCGCATGTCGTATCTTCGCTTCAATGTCCCGTCATGGAACGGGACTCTTCTTGGTGCGAGCCTCAAACTAACCGCAGGCAGCGACACCTCATCCCCCGGCCTGCATGGAGTGGTGAAGGTGGAGGATAATTCATGGATCGAGAGCGGAACCGGCGGAATCACCTGGGCAAACAAGCCCGTCATCACAGGCCCGCCGATTTCCACGTGGACACCCGCGCTGAACACGCAAATGTCAGCCAATGTGCATGGCTCAATCAACGGGGCCGGCCTGATCTCATTCGGTGTGTACAGCACGCTCAACAATGACTCCTGGGTCGCCTACGCCTCTCGCGAAAACGGCAACGCCGCAGCCCGTCCCAGGCTGGCGCTTTCCATCGCCAGCACACCACCCAAGGTCGTCCTGACAAGTCCCGGCGATGGCGACTGGTTGACACATGCGGATGGATTTTCAATCGCCGCGGATGTTGTGGAAACCGACGCGCCCGTCACCAGCGTCACCTTTTACGCCGGCGCCACCCTGCTGGGCACGGACACGACCGCGCCGTATGCGATTTCCGCCACTCTCGGTGGCGGAACCCATCTCCTCACCGCTGTGGCCACAGACAGCAATGGCCACAGTCACACCAGCCTGACCCGCCGCATCGACATCGCTTACCCACCGGTGGCCAATGCCGGCTCGGCCGTGATCCTACCTAACACCACCATCGACACCGACTTGCTAACACTTTCCAGCGACGTGGAGACACCCGCCGCACGGTTGCGATTCACCCTCGGTGCGGTGGCCAATGGCAGCGCCACTTTATTGGCAGACGGCCACACCGTGCGCTTCACCCCTGCTTTGAACTATAGCGGTCCGGCCGGTTTTGCCTACACCGTCACCGACGCGACGACCGACGATCGCACCGTCCTGAACTATGATTTCCAACACTCAGCCGCCACTGATGTTTCCGGGCTTGGCCGGGATGGCACCATGAGGGAGCAAGGCAGCGGATCCGCGGGTTATACTTCCGATGTCCCCCCGCCGCTCTTGCCGCAACACACGCAGAGCCTGCTGCTCACGGAGAACGGCAGCGCCGGAGCGGCCCGCGTGGAGCGAAATCTGACAGCTGCCGAGCTGGGTCTCATCGCAGGCGACTGGAGCGTCACGGGCTGGTTCAAGCGCAAGACCACCGCCAACATCGACGTGATCCTTCAGCTAGGCTCTTCAGGCAGCTTTGGGAACAATGCCATGTCATTGGTCATGAACGCAGGATCCAACACGATGGAATTGCGCAATTACGCTGGATCCACGCAGAACGTGAGCATCCTCAAATACAATGTTTCCGCCGCTGTCTGGCACCATTTCGCGGTCGTCCGCAATGGCTCGAATCTCACGCTCTATGTCGACGGCACCGCCGCTGGAAGCGACAATGACTTCACCTTCACCTTCGATACCAACAGCCCCGTTAAATTTGGCGGAGCCGATGTGATTGCTAACAGCGCGATCTGGGAGCGTTGGTTCAATGGCTCGCTTGCGGACATCGCCATTTTCAACGGTCCGCTCAGCGCCGTGGAAATCGCCAGGCTCGGCACTCTGCCCACCGCCAACTTCGGAGGCCAGAGCGCTGGCAGCCTCGTGAACGTGTCGGTGCTCCACGCACCCGTCGCTAACAGCGGAAAT
The DNA here is from genome assembly GCA_963841745.1 of uncultured Verrucomicrobiae bacterium. GTDB lineage: Bacteria > Verrucomicrobiota > Verrucomicrobiia > Verrucomicrobiales > Akkermansiaceae > Luteolibacter. The sequence continues at coordinate 266,312 of CAWJDV010000006.1, forward strand.
GTGGCCGTCCTGCGGGACATGCCCGTTGACATCGATCTCCGCACCCTCGCCAGCGATGTGGAAACTCCCACCGGACAACTCGTGTTCAAGGTCGGCAGCGCTTCTTACGGAGCCGTCGCCCTGCTTCCGGATGGCCATACCGCGCGTTTCACCCCCACTTCCGGTTACACCGGCCCGGCCGTCTTTTCCTACACCGTCACCGACACGACGGATGACCCGCGCACTTTCCTGAACTATCGGTTCCAGTCCGGAAATGCCGCTGACAGCACCCCTCAGAGCCGCGACGGCAGCTTGAAAATCCAAGGCAGCGGCTTGGTTGCATTCAATCCCGATGCTCCCGCCGCGATCGCACCGCAACAACCGCAAAGCCTGTTTCTCACGGAAAACGGCACCGCCGGCGCCGCTCGGGTCGATCGCACTATCAGCAGCAGCGATCTCGATCTGATCACCGCCGACTGGTCCGTCGCCGGCTGGTTCAAGCGAACCGGCAGCACCAACATCGACTCGATCCTCCAGCTCGGCGAATCCGGCGGCTGGGGCAATAACAGCCTGTCTCTCGTTTGTCCTGGCGGCGGCACCACCATCGAACTCCGCAACTTTTCAGGCACCGTTCAAGACGTCGGCATGATCAAAAGCGGAGTGGCAAGCGGCGTGTGGCATCACTTCGCCATCGTCCGCTCAGGCGCCACGCTCAGCCTCTATCTGAATGGCACCCATGTCAGCAGTGACAGTGATTTCACTTTCACTTTCGATCCCGCCAAGCCGCTTAAACTCGGTGGGGTCTCCACGGCCACCTCCGTGTGGGACCGCTGGTGGCACGGCGGACTGGCCGACTTCGGCGTTTTCAGCGCCGCGCTGCCCCTTGCCGATGTGACCCGCCTTGCAACCGGCCCCATCGCCAACCTCGCTGGCCAGGCCGCCTCCAACACGGTGACCCTAATGATCGCTCCGCCTGCCGCCCCCACCTATGAAACCTGGCTCGCCACCCGCGGACCGGACATCCTCGGCAATGATCGACTTCCTTCCGCCGATCCCGACGGTGACGGTGTCACCAACCTTCTCGAGTTCGCCCTCAACGGCAACCCGGCCGACAGTTCCAGCCGCGGATTCATCACCTCGTTCATGGATGATCCGGGGAATCCCGCCGGGGAAGCGCTCACACTCGTGCTATCGGTTCGCGACGACGCGGTCTTTGGGCCGGGAAGCGGCGGCGTTCAAACCGCATCGGCGGCGGGCATCACCTACACGGTTGAAGGTTCGGTCGATGGCATTTTCCCGGGCGCGGTAGTTTCACACAGCGGTGATACGTTCACCCCACCTTCCACCACCCAATGGCCAGAACTCGCCGGCACGGGCTGGAGATACCATACCTTCAAGCTTCATGAATCCTCCGGCCTCACAGGAAAAGGCTTCCTGCGCCTCAAGGTCACGCAACCATGACGCGCGCTTCGCAGCCCCAGTCCAACAGATCCGGCGGATAAACGACATCCCTACCCGAAATCACATCCGATCACCCACTTACCCATGAAGCGCATAGTCTGCACCCTTTTCACAGCGACCCTCGGCATCCTATCCGCCGCGGAGGAATATGATATAATCGTCTATGGAGGGACCTCCGGGGGGGTGACTGCTGCCGTGCAGGCCGCCCGTGATGGAAGGTCCGTGGTTTTGATCTCTCCGACCGCGCATCTCGGTGGCCTCACCACCAGCGGACTGGGTTGGACCGACCTTGGAAGCAGTAACATTCTGGGCGGACTGAGCCGAGAGTTTTACCACCGGCTCTATCTTCACTACGAAGACGCGAGCTCCTGGAAATGGCAAACCAAAGAGTCTTATGGAAACAAAGGGCAGGACGCACCAGCCTTCAACCACACCACTCGGATCGCCTCCGTTTTCGAGCCGAAGGTGGCGGAGAAGGTCTTTGCGCAATTCATCGCCGAGCACAAAGTGACTGTCGTCACCGCACGTCTCGACTTGAAGGCGGGAGTGATCATGGATGGCGCTCGCATCACCAAACTGCGCATGGAAGGCGGGCGGGAGTTTGCGGGAAAGATGTTTGTCGACGCTTCCTACGAAGGTGATCTTCTGCCAGGAGCAGGCGTGAGTTTCACACTCGGCCGTGAGCCAAATGCGAAGTATCAGGAAACTGTCAGCGGGATCCAGGTCGCAAGGGCCAAAAAGAACCAGCTTCCCCGCGGGATTGATCCGTATTTGATCAAGGGCGATGCCTCCAGCGGTCTGCTCCCGGGAGTCAACCCAAGCGCCGGCGGAGCGGACGGCACGGGAGACGGACGGCTGCAGGCTTACTGTTACCGGATGGTTCTAACCAACGCACCCGAAAACCGGGTGATGATTGAAAGACCCGCCGACTACGATGAGGCGGAGTATGAGCTGCTGTTTCGTGCGATCGAAGCGGGGCAGAACTCGGATTTCTACAAACTCAGCCCGATTCCCAATCGAAAGACCGACTCCAACAATACCGGCGGCATCTCGACTGACTACATTGGCATGAACCATGGCGATGGCTGGAACTGGGCCACGCTCAATCACGATCAACGGGAGGCGCTCGCCGCCCGTCACCAGCGGTGGCAGCGAGGCCTTGTCTGGACTCTGCAGAATCACCCGCGAGTGCCTGCCAACATCCGCTCCCGTCACGCCGGCTGGGGTCTGCCGGCCGATGAGTTCACGGACAACGGCCACTGGCCACATGAGCTCTATGTGCGCGAGGCGAGGCGGATGGTTTCAGATTTCGTGATGACGGAGCACCACTGTCGGGGCCGTGCGGTGGCAGCCGATCCGGTGGCGCTCGCGGCTTACGCGATGGACTCCCACCACACCCAGCGGCACGTGATCGACGGCAGGGTGAGCAACGAGGGGGATGTGCAGCTTGGCCTGCCCGGTCCCTACCCGGTTTCCTATCGCTCGATCATCCCCAAAGTCGGCGAGTGCGAAAACCTGCTGGTTCCGTGGTGTCTGTCATCCTCGCACATGGCATTCGGGTCGATTCGGATGGAGCCCGTTTTCATGGTCCTGGCGCAGTCCGCGGCGATCGCCGCCGACCTCGCATTGGATCGGGAAATCTCTCTCCAAGAAGTGCCATACGGAGAACTCCGCCCGCGTCTGCTGGAAGCAGGCCAGTCTCTGATTACCGCGGTGGTGACTACGCCCAGCAGCGCCGACCGACCCTAGGTACGAGACCAATCGAAGCCAACTATGGGGGGCCGACGACTTGGGCGAAGGAAACGCCGAACAGCGGCGCAAGAGCGTCCTCCGCCCGGCGACATGGCGGCACGGTCGATGAAATTTCCGGGGCAAAGGGCGAGGCAGTGAATGTCTCCACCTCACACGGCGACGTGTATCAAACAATCGGCCGCCTTTGCTCCGACATGGAAATCCAGCGGATCGACTTTCACCCCAACTCGTTGATCATCAAGGTGGGCCCGCAGGGATTTGAACCCTGGACCAAGGGATTATGAGTTTGATTCTAGCGGTTTTCAGGAGTCCATGTGACTCAACCCAAATGAATCATAATACACTTATGATGAGTGTATTGCGGATATTTTACGAGTGTATTTACGTCGACTCCGGTGCAGTCATGCGCTTTCTAGATTGACCTACAATTGCCCTAGCATATCCTGCTAGGACCGATGCCGAGGGGGATTAAAAAGACGCAGTCGAGCGGAGCGAACCAGTTTTGCTTCTTCCGGCAGCCGCGTAGTCGTTACTACTCGGTGAGACTCATGCTGGATGGGAAGCGGCGGCGTTTCTCGACCGGTGAGACGTCACTCAAGGCCGCCAATTCCAAGGCGGTGGCGATCATGGCGGACATCAAGAGCCAGGGATTCGATGCGGCCATCAAACTTCACAGCAAGCGCCGGGACGAAATTCCCGACGATCCTACCATCGATGAATTCGCCAAGCTGTATCGCCTCGTCATCACCACCGCGGATTCGCCACCCACCAAGGTTAGCAGCGAGCGTTATGTGCGCTGTCTGGAGCGGGTTTGTGAAGGTGCCGGCGTGAAACGTATCCGGAGTCTTAGCGCGGCGGCCGTGGAGCGATTCAAGGATTCCTACATCCGCTCGGCTCTGCCGGATGAATCCACTCGTCCCAAGGCGAAATCTCCGGCAAAGAAGACCACGAGGATCCGTGATGCATCAGGCGTGCGGACGACCCTCAACGGAATCCTCCGCAATGCGGCGGCGATGTTTTCCAAGAGTCTGCTGGCGGCCTATCAGCTGAGGGATCTCACACTGGAAAATCCATTCGCCGGCACCAAACTGAAGCGGATTCCCATCAAGGCGCATTCGCCGTTTCCGAAGGACCTGATCGAGCGCATCTGGCAGTCCTCGACGCTGCTGCGTGATGGCGATCCTGAAGCGCACGCGCCGACCAATGAAGGAGGGCGTAGGTCCGAGAATGCTGTTGATTTTCGCGAACCGCATCTGGATGCGTTCGCGATTCTTCTGCTTGAACTCGGGCTCGGCCTCCGGCGCAACGAGGCCGACAAGGCAGAGTGGTCTTGGATCATGGAGATGCCGGATGGTCGGCGATTTCTTGAGGTTCGTGCCACAGACGTCTTCGTTCCAAAATCCAAACAATCTCGCGTTATTCCGATCGATCCAGTCGTCTGGGAGTCTCTGGTGGCAATCAAGTCCGACCCGCGGTTCATCGTACCTGCCCCTAAGCGCCAGATTAAACGCAGGGCGATTACCAAGAGCGCGGTGTATCGCTGCGAGGAGGCACACCGCGTTCTTGTGATTTGGCTGAGAAAGGCAGGTGTCACCGATCCGAAACCCTGCCATGCGTTGCGCAAGGAATTCGGATCCTACGTCGCAACCTGCTTCAGTCTCTTCCATGCGCAGAAACTTCTCGGTCACTCCACTCCGGCGGTCACCTCCGCCTATTACGCCAGCCTCACCGATCTGCCCCACCTCAAACCGTCCCGCATGGGACAAACAAATCAATGAGTGACGAAAAAACTCGAACGACCAAAAAAACTGCACCGAAAAAGGAATCGATAGAAACGTCACCAGCCGAAGATGAACCGGAAGCCCAAGTCGATCACGACGGCGATTACGATCCCAAAAAGCTGGACCATGCCCAAGTGGTCGATTTGGCGACACGGTTGGTATCTGCCCAAATTGCGTCGATTCCCGTCCCGCAGAAAATGACGACTCCACTTCCACTTGATGACGAATTCTACAATGGACTTTTCGATGGAGCTGTCCGGCGGGCGGAGACAATGCTTATGGGACCGACTGCGGACAACCGGATCATTTTCGCCGAGCAGCTTTTCAGAGATGACGAGGATCCCATGAGTGATGAGGAAGTCCGAAAGCGATTTTCAGAATGGGGATGGCCAAAGCTCCAAGGAAGAAAATCGGTCATTGGTTTGATGGAAAATATCGAATATTGGCTTGTGGAGCACTTGCAGCAGAGGCAGGAAACACTGGAAAACCTCCATGGTCCTACCAGTACAGCCGAAACTGCTTTTGTCCGAGCGTTGTTCGCGTTTTGTGGTCGCCAAACCGGCAGAGTGATGCAAGGTCCGTGGCCATCCTCGATAGAGCGTCTGGCGCAACATATTCCGCCTTTGGTCGAAGAGTGGTGTGCCAATAGTCGGTTGACATCGGAGGATTCCGCCACAACGGCCTACGATAATGCGTGGCACGAAGAGTTGGTAAGATGGTGCCTTGGGGACCGCGACCCGCATGATCCGTTCCAACCCAGAACCCTCCCCATCTCCAAATACTACCGACCCTGGTCCCTGTTTCGTTACATCAGAGTTTGTGGGAGCGAAGTTTCCGGCATCGACGATCTCCGGAAAAAACTTCAGACATCAAGGAGCCGTCTTGTCCTGAAAACGATGCCCAATCGACTTCTCGAAACTCACTCGTATGACTTTCCTGAATTCGATCGGATGTTCGAGAAGAGGGAATGGGTCACCTGACCGCCACCGGTGGAACCGATCTTCCCTGACCGTAGGGGCATATGCTGGTAAGTCAGGACTGGTCCTTCTTCATTTTACCGCGAGAGCGTGAACCAGAGGACCGAAATCGGTGGCCGCCACCCAGCTTCTATTCTTGGTCAGCAGTTCCGAGACCATCACCGCGGAAAGTGGCGTTGAGTCGTCCGTGAATATAAACCTTTCCATTCCGCGCATGCTAATCATGCGCCATAGCAGTGGATTCTGAGCGAGTTTCAACTCTGGGGCCAGATGGGCCGGAGGATTCCACTCGGCGACCTCAATCCATGCGTGTGTGATTCGGGACCCTGAAGGCTTGTTATTTGACAGCGTGCCCAAAACTCCTGCTATCCGGGCACATTCCCCATGTTCAGGGAAAATATCCCAGCGTTGGAGATAACGTAGGATGCCGAGTGCGCTCATGGAATAGGTCGTTCGTGCCTGAATCATCCGCCGAACATCGTTCCGCCCGATCAGTTCGTCGGACGCGATCAAATCCAACAAGATTGCCACTTGTTGATAGATCTCAAGTTTCTGGAGGCGATTCCACCTAGTGATTTCATTGTCTTGTTTCCACCGATTGTACCAACGGATCACGGTGGTTCTGCCTACGCCGCTTTCTTTGGCAAAGCTACCCGTCGTGCCACCCGATCTGAAGTGATCGCAGGCACGCCTTTTCAGGTCATCAGAGTATTCTTTTCGCATATGTCGCAAATTCGATACGGTTTTCAACGAGCTGACTTGTCATGCTTACGCACGAAATCTGGCGACCCCGCTGACACCTTGCTGTCACTCTTATCACCCCGCCTTTGTCAGACGTGGTTGGCGTCAGTCACCGGCATGAGAATCTGTGGGGCTTTCGTTACCCTTGGCTGACTCTTGTTTTTACAACCTGTTTATTGTGAATGCCTTGTGTAACTTTTGAAACCTGCCAATTTGTGGTCGCAACGAACCACCACATGAAGCGCAAGGACCATCCCAAACTCAACTCAAGTAAACGCGTCGCCTACCGGCTGCGCGAAGTCTCGGAGATGACCGGAGTGCCCGCATCAACGCTTCGGACAATGGTTCGGCGCGGTGAGCTCAATCCAGTCACGTCATTCGGCGTCTGGCTGATCACCGCGGAAGAACTGGAGGTACTTCTGCAGAAACGCCTCCGAAACAGCACGCGGGGGTAACCCTAGGGCGGTCAGGGGCACATGCGGCCCCGCGGAGCCGGAGATTCGTTCGAAGTTTAATTACTGAGGCGGTTCCGAGGAAATCCGAAGACCGTGATCTTTGACATTACTAGAACGAATTTCTCCTCTTAAAAGCGACTCGTCCGCTGGTTAGACTTGGCTTTGGCCAGGTGGAACTGGCGGCGGTGGTGGGTACGAATCCCACCCCGAAGGTTCGTGGTTGAGCAGGACATGCGCATCAGCAAATGTCCTGCCACATTAGTGACATGTAGACGGCACTCCCCCTCTCCGGCAAATGGACATCACGCCGGCGGTGAAGCGGGAGGCATGCATTCGAAATGACTCAGCATAGGGTCTCCTCGAATGGCCAGTATCAGAAGGAAGTGGACTTACAGAAATAGCCTTAGCTGCCGTGAACTACAAGTGGCGAATGGGTAATGCACCCTGACACGCCGCAGTCAAATCAGGCAATGGGATTAGCACCGTGCGGGCGAGGAACCGCACGGGTCACCTGCAAACGATCCCCGGTGGATAGGCTGCCAGAGTCTTCTGAATCAAACAACCACGGGCAACGAGGAAACCCGCGCCGTGCGCTCCCCGATTCAGTGCCATCTGGCATCGAACCATGGAGCAGGTAGTCCGCCGAGTGGCGGCGCGGGGTAGGACCTCTCACCAAGCAAACGACGGGCTGTAATGGCGCGGATATGCAAAATTGGAAGGGGCATCCACCTGAATATCTAACCATAAAACACCATCATCTATGACGAATACAATCGATAAATGGGAAGACATTGATTGGGCGAAAGCCGAGTCACAAGTCTTCAGTGTCCAACGACGGATCTTCAAAGCTTCCAAAGGAGGAAATCATGCAAAAGTGCACAAACTTCAACAACTGCTTCTGAACAGCACCAGCGCCCGCTGCGTTGCCGTCCGCCAAGTCGCACAGAAAAACCGCGGTAGAAGAACAGCCGGGGTCGACGGGATTCGCTCCCTGACAAAACCCCAAATGCTCAAACTGGCCCTCGACCTCAACATCGATACGCCTCCCTCACCGTTGCGACGGATACAGATCCCCAAGGCTAACGGGAAAATGCGCCCACTGTCGATTCCAACGATCGCCGACCGGGCGCGCCAAACGCTGATCGCCATGGCCCTCTGGCCCCAATGGGAAGCCCGCCTCCCACCGCATATGTACGGATTCCGCCGGGGACGCAGTGTTCACGACGCCGTCGCCAGCATTCGCCAGCATATCCAGCGGTCACCTAAATGGCTCCTGGACGCTGACCTGGCCGCCTTCTTCGACAACATCTGTCGAGAAGCCCTCATGAAAAAGCTCGATACGCTCCCCTGCATCCGCCGGTCCATCCGGCAAATGCTCCAGAGCGGAATCGTTGAAAACTTCAAATGGGTAAGAAACGACAAGGGTGTCCCGCAGGGGTCCAGCCTCAGCGTGGTACTCGGCTGTATCATCCTCTCCGGGATCGAAGACGACCTTGCAAAGGCCTTCCCTCCCTCACGCAGGATCAACGGCCAAAGGATCGGCAAAACGCCGCGCATCGTCATCTACGCCGATGACCTAGTGGTCTTCCACGACCGCCGCGACGTGATCATGGAAATCAAAGCCTTCCTCTCAGACTGGCTCGCAGGCTACGGCCTCGGCTTCAACGAGGAAAAGACGCGCATCGCACACACCCTCGACGGTGACAACGATGCCAAGGGTTTTGACTTTCTCGGCTTCAAGTTCACCCAGCGCCGGGTTGGCAAACACCAACTTATTCCATGGTTCAATGGCGTGCTCACCCGGATCACACCTACGCAGAAGGCCATCAGCGCCCTCAAGGAAAAGGTCTCCGGGATCATCATCAGCACCCGCCCGAATCCAAAGCGCAACGCCGACTACGCTCACCAAAGTTCCAAAGGCCTTCCAGGCCACCAGGAACGGATGATCAACGAACTCAACCCCATCCTTCGCGGATGGGCCAATCACTTCCGGTTCCAGAACTCGAAGCAAACGTTCGCCGAAATCGACCAATGGTTGTGGGTCAAACTCTGGCAGTGGACCAAGCGCCACCATGGGAAAAAGGTGTCCCGCCATGAACTGGTCAACCGGTTCTTCAACGGCGGCAGCCCATGGACCTTCAAGGTCAAGAATCCAACATCCGGGAAGCCGACAGAGCTCTTCAAGCTCGCATCGGTCAAAGTCAGTTCAAAGGGTCACAAGCTCGTCCGGGCCGATGCGTCCTACTATGGCGAATCGTGGATCTACTGGACAAGGTTGAGAGGAAGTTATCCGGGAATCAGCACGGGGGCGGCCCAGGCAATGCGCAAACAGTCCGGCAACTGCCCCAGGTGCGGCAAAGCGATCATAGATGGCCAACGGCTCCTGATGATCTCTGCGCCAATGGTTGATTCAAAAGGTCAGCCCCGATCCCTAGTGCACGCAACTTGTATGATCTCCACCGATAAGGAAGGCGGCGTCGGATCCATTGGGTCTGTATGTCGTGATCGCTAGTAGCCGTGTGCATCAAGAGGTGCACGCACGGTTTTGAAACCCAATCACATCGCGAGGTGTGTGCGGGTTTGCCACAAGAATTCGTTCTGGTCCCGCCCGTCCAATCGACGGGCGAAAAACACGGCACCGGCCGGCGACCGGTCGGTGCCCACCTTTCTCCTAAACCAAACCAATAACGCACACTACCATGACCACAAACCACAACACCGAACATAAGGGCAACGCCCTCGAAACCGAAATCTGGATTCCCCTTAAGGAAGCCTCCGCAGAAGCAAAATCCTGTGACGCGACTATCAAGCGCGCCATTAAGGGCGGAAAACTCGTCGGCCGCAAGGTCGGCACCGGGCACAACGCCAGCTATGAGGTCGCCAAGACCTCGTTCAACGGATGGGTAGCAGCAAAGGTCAAGCCGCAGCGTGAAGTCTTGGCACCGATGACGCAACCCGCGACAGATACAGCGGCTGAACCTGCGACGCAACCTGCGATGCAACCCGCGGCAGAACCCACTGGATACGGAGTGAAACCGAAGCTCACCAAGGACGAGCGCCGCAAGTTGAAGGCCGCGCGCAAGAAGGGAACCCCTGAGTCAGCCCGCCGTCTGCGCCGCTGGAAGAACTTCATGCGTCATGCCGACCAACAGCAGGCACTAGCCATGATCAAGTGGCTCTCGGCCCGCCTCTCAGCGAATAAGAGCCTCTCCAAAAAGATCCTCAAAGAGGCGACTAAAGCATCGCCCCCCCAAAGCCTCAACCCATCCTAACCAGTCATGAACCACAGCATCTCACCATATCTGCCAGTTCCTCCGGAGCTTGCATTACGCGGGCAACTCGTCCAAATCAAACAGGCCGCCGACAAGAATCACTGCTCCGCCGACACACTTCGCAATAATGCGAAAACCCGCAACCTCCAGGCGTTCCAGCAGTTTTCTGGGGGCCCGGTGCTCGTCCTGCCAGCTGATGTTGAGGTTTTCCTCAAATCTCGACCCGACATTGCGAGTATTTTTCATCGCGGTGGAAACACACCTGCGCACCAACCTTCGGAAGTTCAAGGGGCACTTGAATCTCGCCCACCGTGGGCGGCGCAGGTGGCGGCATGTCCACCTCTTAAGCCCCCGTCACCTCCGTCGTATGTCACTCCTCCTGTTCCTCCCGCAGTTGGTGTTGCCCTCCACTCGCCACTTCCCTCCGCCGCATGGATACGGTTGGAAACGCTCTCCACGGCAACACCGTCAGAACTCGCTATCATGGCGACCTTCCTCACCGAACTTTCAAATCACCTCAATAAGCTGCTCGTAAATTCGCGTGCTCCCTCTGCTGCCGATCAGTCGTGACCCTAACATAACAATGGGTTGGACGGAAGGAGCTCTGGGTGCTCTCCGCAAAATCCGTATTCTCTAAATCATGATTCCTGCATTCGGTCACCATCACATTCCCCTGCTGTCCTCACCCGGGACGGCAGGGGCCTTGGGCGGAAAAGTTTATCTGGCCACCGTCAAGGAAGCCTGCAAATCCGCAGAGCGCATCCATGGTGCCCTCGCTATGGCAGGACGTTTCGAGGTCGCAGTCGTTTCTGACGACATCGATTTCTTCGATCCCGCGCCAGGATTGGCAAGGGCCAGAAACCTCGCCTGGGAGACGATCCGAATGACCCCGCGTCTCCTATGGGTCATCCTCACACGGCACCCGGAATTCATCTCGGTGTCGCTACCCTCAACCTGGATCGGGAAAGGCTTTCAGAATGTCTGCATCGGTCTCGTGGTCGACGGTGCCGACGGGCTTTTACAAAAGCTTCCAGCCCTGAGGAAAGCCACCGTGCAGCGCCGCATGATCCACCTCTCTGCCTGCAACCATGCCATTGATCTCAGCGGACACCTTGGCGAGATAGATTGGGTGGTCTTCGCCGGAAATTCGGACGACTCATCACAAGCCTCGGCCATTGAGGCGTCATGCCGCGGGGCCAACGTAGCCTTCCTGTTTCATCAGCCTGATAGCGACATGGAATCCAGCTCGCTCAACAGCAGCTCAGACGACGCACCGCCGTGGCCGGTTCATCCGTTTGGGACGAAAATTCAACTCTTTCAACCGACGCTGCCGGATCTGAAACCCATCACCACCGTCACGGCAGAGCCATCCCCCTCATCCACTCTTATTGAAAACTCCCCCGGACCATCGCGCCCTGCTACCTTGAAAATCATCGATTCCCCGGCCCCATCCACGACCACGACACCCACTCCCACCCCGGAGCCTCTGACCGAAATCGTCAAATTTGAAGTCGTCACCCCGGAGCCCATCGCCCAGGAGCCAGCCCCTGGCCCACCTGTCATCAGCGATAACACCTACGAAGAATTCACCCAGTTCGACCGAGTAGTGCGCCGGGGACTTGCGACCTTCATTGAAGTGGGTGATGCTCTGGCAAAAATCCGTGACCGGGAACTATGGCGTGCCGGACGACATTCCAGTTGGGCCGCATACTGTCAGGCCGTCGGCGGACTCACCAAAATCCACGCCAACCGACTGATCAAAGGTTCAGAGGTTGTCTCAAATATTGCAGAGGTGAAACCGACCGGTTTCACCTATCCCGACGTCACTCCTCGTTCGGAGTGGCAAATCCGCCCGCTTCACCGCCTCCCGAATGCGGAGCAACAAGGAATTGCGTGGTATCGTGCCGTGGAGCTCGCTAACGGGCAACCCACTGAAAAATTGATCAGCGATGTCGTCGCCGAACTTATGGCCGATGACTCCCCACCGGTATCCAAGCCGAACCATAAGCAACGGGTCGCCGAAGTCTTTGGACGTCTTCGCACTTCCGTCAGCGCAAACGATCCCGCTGAGCAGATCCATGGCCTGATTGCGGAGTTGGAGAAACTCCTCAAAATCGCCTGATCAGCGCCAGCGCGGCTAGATGGCCCGCTTTGGACCCAGCGGTGAAACGAGCTCCGGTTTTGTGTTATAAGCTATTGTAGAGGTAAAACTCCTCTATCCATTTCCCACCTCCGCCAATCAGCGGAACGGGAGCCCCTGGCAATCGCCACGGCAGGCTCCTGTGTGGGGGCCGTCGTGTCGGTCGCCTTTCACTACAAACCGAAAGGAAACCAAAACGATGTCCCCAATGATGGAATACATGTTAGTAAATGAAGTCGTGCCCCGCTTGCGCAGTGCAGCGCGGACGATTCCAAAGATTGGCTGTGAAGATGACGAGGAGATTGTTCAGGACGCCACCTTAGTGGCGGCCCGGATGATGGACTCGGCGGAAAAAGCGGGTAAAACGTTCACGGCTGGCAATATGTCCTACTACGCCGCCAAAGCTGCCCGCAGCGGACGACGCAGCTATTACAGCGGTCGATCGGATGTGATGCATCCGGGCAGTCAGCTTGATGGCAATGTTAGATTTGACTGGCTGGACCGTGAAGTCGAGTTCGAGACCGGAGATTCCGGCACCCTGCACGATGTCGTCCAGCCGCTGGAGTTTGATGGACATGAATCCGACCCTGCCGAGGACGCTGCCCGCAATCTCGATTGGGAGAGCTTCCTCACCGCCCACCCGCCGCGCCACCGCACCGCCATCCTCGTGTTGGTGGAAGGTGGCACCATGCGTGAAGCCGGGAAACGCTGCGGCTTGAAGGACAGCGCCGCGCTTAGCTTGAAACGTCGCATCGCCGCTGATCTCATCGAGTTCTTCGGCGAGGACGTGATCCATCGCCTGCTAGACGGCACGCGTCCTGGCTGGGAATCCGACCTGAGAATGTCGCGCGAGCGGCATGCGTGCCACTTGTCCACCGGATCGGAGGGGACCGGAACCGAGGCGCGCTGAAGAATCAACTTCCCCGGAACCCCGCACGTGGGGTTCCGGGAGAGGGTTGGTTTTTTTAGCTCCGACAAGAGACCAGTGCCTCGTGCAAAAGCGAGCCGCACCGAAGCCCGGGCAATGAAATCCTTGGATTCTTACTGGCTTTTCATCACCCTGCTTTGCGCTCAAGTAACTCCACTGAGTGGAACCCCTCGACTTCCAAATGCCATCCAAGATCGTTGACATCGCCGCGAGGATGCTCGAAGCGCCGTGCGACCGGCAGTGGTTGCATGCTTCGGTTCGGAACCTTGATGATACGAATTGCACCTACTTTTTATGTCCGGATTCCAGCTGCGACCTGTTCACGAAACCCGACTGCCATGTTCCTTGCGAGAACGAATGCCCTCATCAGGCTGAAAAGGCGAGCGTCTTTCAGGCATGTGGAGCGACCATTATTCTGCCGTTTGGTCACTCGTCCTGGTGCCGAGTGGACTGCGAGTGCCACGGATGCAACTTTCAGCGAATGAGCGGAAACTACCGGCGCTTCAATTTGCAGAACAGAGGTAATGTGTGATTCGCCGCTCTCGTTCTTCACCGTCGCACACGATGCCGCCCCTTCAAACGTGCCGGCTCGCACGAGCGCTCCGATTCAGCGTGCTTCGTTGCGAGCGAATCCATCCGAGGCGTTCTGAGAATCTCCTTCAACTCAGACCGGGCCAATGCCCCGCCTACAAGCAGCATGTTGAGGATCTGGATGGCTCCGGTTTCACCAATTCCGAGCAGTGCGTCTCGAATCATTCGGTATTCGCCACTGTCACGTCCGACCCATTTCGCACCAATCTCGATGAGCCATTCGACATCCGCCACGAATCGTGACCAACCGTACGAATCGAGTCCTCTTGAATTCGGGGAGATGCGGAACAAACCCGCGGTGGTCAGGACGCTGTGCATGGCTGGACTGCCGCCGTTTTGTTGGCAGTTAATGGTGAAGCCGCATTTGATCAGGACTTCCAACATCCGGCGGTCACCAAGATGCATCCCGCAACCGACCAAGTGCTCGGCATCGTCCTTCTCCGGGGAAGGCTTCAGCATTTCGAGAAGCCATGGCTTGCCGGTATGAATCACCGCTTCCACCACGTTGCCGGTCTCTTGGGTTCCGTCGGGATATTCCCACGTGACGATTCGTTTGTGCGGATCAAGGCCGGCGCGGAGCATCGCCATCATTCTTTTGTAATGACCGTTTTCGGCGTGATGCATGAGCGCCTCGTAGAGCTGACCCTCGACCGATTCCAACAGAATGCCCACCGAACGTAGGCAGGCGATGGCCCCCATGGGATTGTTCATGGCGGCGTTCCTGATGATCGGAGCCTTGGTGAAATCCGTTCCGGCAAGAATCATTGATTTCACAAGTTCCACGTCACCCGTGCAGATGGCCTCCACCGGGTCGATTTCCCGGGTCCACCATGGTGACTTCAGAATCATGGCAGCGAGGTCGTTTCGTCGGCGGCGTAGGGCTCCAGAATACGCCTTTTCAAGATCCCATGGCTCATGTTCATAGCGGAGCAGCACTTCCACCAGGGAATGAAAGCCACGATCCACAGCCACGAACAAAGGAGTCCACTTGTAGGTCTTGCGGAAGCGGGCGGTTCCCTTCTCCGAGAGCAGGCGATCCGCTTCAAAAAGCCTTCCGAACTTGCAAAGCTTCCTCAACTTTTCGCGTGAAATAGCATCAAGATACGTTGGCATGGCGGCTGATGGAATTACGGAGAATGGATCTAAAATTTGTCGCCATTCGGAGCTTGCTCGACGGCACTTGGGCTCAGAATTGGAATCGTTCTGTCGGAATCGTTCTTGGCATGTTGACCAACGGTTGGTAGTCATTCATCGGTAATTTTCACCACCACGATGAAATTCGAAATCCGTCCCGCAAAAAACGGCCTCGTCCTCAAGATCGAGCACGGCATTGCGGGCGAGGCCCCCGAGGAAATTGTTTATCAGGAAAGCGATGGCAACGAGATCGAGGCCTTCGCGGATTTCCTGCACTTCATCAACGACCATTATGGTCCCTCGACGAGCCGCTATTCACCAAAGCGCATCCACATCACCATCGAACCCGGCGACAAGTGGGAGGGAGATCGCAGCGCGCATGATCCTGAAGGGTAATGGAAATCGCGTTCTTTTTTGCTTTTGGGCGCTTACATTGACCGGGTTGATTGCCCAAGAAGGCTCTTGATCGCTCGGCCATGGTGGCAATGGCGGTTTCATGCCCTTGCGCGCTTTTGTTGGCCGCGCCCAGTAGCCTCGTGGCGGCCTTGGTATTTTGAGCTGCGTGCAGATCCGGGCAAGCATCGAGCCCGAAATGCCGTATCGCTTGGCGACGTGCATTGCCGCCTCGGCCCATACGTCCGCATAGATTTCCAGCCTGGTTAGAACTCGCCCACCTTTATGTTTCACTAAGTGTCCGGAAGCAGGCTTCGGCTTTTGACGTGCCCGATGCTTGACGGGACTCTGTAGCCGGATGCCATTCGAGACGCTCCGATTGTGAGTTTGCAAAGAGACAGACTCGATGCGGCGGCGTTGTTGACCTCGCTGCGATGATTGAGACGTTGCCATGTAATCAGCAGGCCCAGGCAAACCCAAATTTCTGAGGATCATCGGGTCGTTTTGGATCACCAATTCCCTCATTTTTGGAACGCGCACGAGTTCGGCCAACTGAGTCCGAGATGGTCCTTGGGCTCGTTGAACCGCATTGGACAGCACCTTGAACACGAGGCGTGTGTTCTTCGTTCGGTAGATTGCACGGCGGCAGCTTGCGACCTGGTCCATATCCTCCCATCCCAACTGCACGCCTTTTTCCAGAAGTTGAATACAAAACTCCGTGATGCGCTCGTCCCGTGCCGGTAGCCATCCCCAACCCCAGCAGATGCTGCGTAGCAAACGTCGAAGCAGTGCAGCGGAGCGTTCGGCATTTTCACGAAAGACAGTATCCGGATCCTCGCGAAGAGCCATGATCTCCTGAATGATTTCTGCTCGGCCGGTTAGCACCTCTTCCAACAGGTCGAACCACTGCCCGGTGGACGGCTTCAGCTTCAGCAATTTCAACAATTCTCCCGCCTTTTCCGCCCGAGCCACATGCAATGCGGGAAAGCCATCCCACTCTTCTTCCTCATCATCCATGTAATAGTGGCGTGGAGCTTTTCCAATTGGATCGACGCCAGCCCAGAGGAGGAGTGCTGTCGCCCTTAGCCTGGATTCCGCGATGCACTTGCACAGCGCCCTGACCGCATCCCTCCGCAACTCTGGAATCCTGTCTCTCTCTTCAAGATACAGACGAATGAGAGGACGGCTCCCGACACGGACAAAGGCCGACGCCCAGCCATCGGGCTCCAGCAGACTCACGCCCCGGGACATTCCGAGCCTGACCATTTCCAAGTCGTGAAACAAGCAGAGGTCAGAGCCACTCACATGATCCACCGGACAACCCTTCTCTAGCAAGTAGCGCATCACCACGTCACTCGTGCGTTGCCAAGCGAGGTGACCGAATACACTCACCGCCTCGCACCGCTCCTGCCAGGCCCGCTCCCAAAGAACCTGCGTCATGCTGAGATTGGGCGCCATCACAGCGGATTCAAACGCGGAAGTGTGCTTGTTCTCGGGCCTCAAGGTCGGCTTGCCATGGTCAATCCATTCCATGACTTCGAACAGCATGCCGTGCGCGACCATTCTCCGGAACTCATCCCATTCCACTGGGGTGCAGCGCTGAATATCGGCCGTAGCAATCATGGCGACTCAAGTCATGAGATCAAGAAGCCGACCGGGTGACAAGTCGATGGATTATCGACGGTTTGATTTTTGTGGGGGAAACCAATCACTCACTGGGATTTCTCCAACAATTCCATCGTCCTGAGATCCGGGCCGCCGGGGTAAAAGGTGGAGAGAATTTGCCCAAATACCAGATGAGTGGGCTGCACCTGGGTGAAGGGCGTGGCGCAGGAGCGTAGCTTGAGGTCGTCCGGGGAGCCAAGGATGTCGCGGGCGGAGTGATCGGGATGCAGCAGCAGAGCCTCGTAACATTCGATCAGGCGCGGACCGAGGACGGGATGCGCCAGATAGGCGGCGGCTTCGTCGATACTCTGGATCGCGTAAAACTGGGCGGTTGAGCTGTATCCCAATCCCGTAAACTGAGGAAAGATGAACCACATCCAGTGTCCCTGCTTCCAGCCGGCGCGGAGTTCACTCAGGGCAGCGGCGTAGGTGTCCTTCTGGGCGGAGATGAAGCGGTCGAGGTTCATGGGTTTACGGTGGAGGGGACTTGATGAGGGGTGGGCGGAGATCTCAACGGGTCATTGGTTCATGAACGCAAGCAAGGCCCGGCTCAGGTGCTGGCCCAGAATCACGTCCACTGCGGCGATTTGGAACAGGATGACGATGCTCCAGAAGACGTACTGGTAGCTGGCTTTCGAGCACTTGTGCCGCAGATGCCTTTGGGCGAGAAGCGCCCCCGGCCAGCCTCCGAGCAACTCGGCCAGATGCAGGGTGGTTTCCGGAACCCGCCAGCCGGACGAAACCGCACGGGATTTGTCGTGGGCATACATCCCGTAGGTGATTGCGGAAACCATGAGCATCACCCCGGCTCCCTGCCACCAGGGAAAGGCCAGCCATAACAGGGCTAGCAGCGGCAACGCCAATAATACAGCAAGCAGCAGCCAGATCCCAATCCCAACTCGTCCGCCGGATTTTACGAAGGTCATGACCGAGCTCCACCTAAAAGGAGGGGGCCCGCTCCGCTCCTCCCGCTGACGAACGCAACACGCAGGCTCACTACCCCGACACGCCCCCGCCGTCCTAACACCCCTGGAATGGGGCGTGATTCTGCCATTCCGCTGGGTCGAGATCGAGGGTTGGCCGGGCGAACTCAGCCCCAAAAACATCGTCCGGAAATCCGTCTTCGCCAGCACTTGGGATGACCAAACCGCGACCTTCGAATCCTCCGACGAGATCCTCAACCGCATCTGGGAACTCTGCCGCTACTCGATCAAAACCGCCATGCTCATCGCCACCGACAGGTTTCTGGTGAAGCACGGCCTCCTCACCGGCGAGCCGGGCATCCAGGCCCCGGCCACGGGGGAGAAATTCATTCCTGCCCCCCAAAATTAAGTGAACAAGACGAGCCGATTTGGGAATCTCCATTAATGCCTCCACCGTCGCCGTCTCACTTCGGCTCCTCGCATCCAATGGCTCCCGGAGCGGGGTGAATTCACGGTCAACCGCGCCCCAGGTATTTCACCACCGCTTCAGTGCGGGTGCGGACTTGGAGTTTGGAATAGATACGCCTCAAATGGGTCCTAACCGTTTCATAACCGATGCCGACATCCAGTGCGATTTCCTTGTAGAGTGATCCATTCACGAGGTGATTGAGGATCTCGGTTTCGCGAGGTGTCAGGTTGTGATCCTGGTTTTCGGAAGGCGGGGTTTTCCGGAAGTGCTGGACGACTTTGCGGGCGATCGCTGCTGACATCGGCGAGTCGCCATCGAGCAACTCTCCGAGGGATTGAATGAGTTTGTCCGGGACGTCACGTTTCAAGAGGTAGCCAATGGCGCCGGCGGCGAGGGCTTCGAAGATGCGGTCGT
This sequence comes from uncultured Verrucomicrobiae bacterium, assembly GCA_963841745.1. GTDB lineage: Bacteria > Verrucomicrobiota > Verrucomicrobiia > Verrucomicrobiales > Akkermansiaceae > Luteolibacter. The sequence goes on from CAWJDV010000006.1 coordinate 285,387, forward strand.
TGTTGTCATAGACCGTCACCATCATCACCTGGATGTCCGGGCAGGTTTCCTTGAGGCGGGCGACGCACTCGATCCCTGACATGCCAGGCAACTGGATGTCCATGAGAACGACCTTGGGAGGCCTGTGGGGAATAGCGAGGAGCGCCGCCTCGGCGTCGGCGAATGTCCCGACAAGTTCCCAGTCCGGGCTAGCATCGAGCATATCGGCGATGATCTTGCGGAGCGACGGGTCGTCTTCGACGATGACGATGCTTGTGGGTGAATGGATCATGAATTTGAGAGGGGGCAGTCGAATCGAATCAGGGTGCCCTGTCCGGGGCTGGAGGTGATCACACAAGTTCCGCCCAAGTCCGCGAGACGGTTTGAAAGGTTTGCAAGACCGTGGCGAGCGCTTACACCACCGGCTTTGAATCCCCGTCCGGTGTCGCGGATTTCAATGACGATCCGGGTGCCGTCGTAATCAAGCGAAAGATGAATCTCGCAGGGCCCCGCGTGTTTCAGGGCGTTGTGGAGGGATTCCTTGGCGGCGAGGGCGAGATTGTGGCGGAAATTGGAATCCAACCGAAGGTGCGGGAGTTCGGGCGGGATGTGGAGGCGGACGCGGATCGGGCTGTCCCGGAGGATCTCCTCCGCCATCCGGGTAAGGTGCGAGGCGAATTGATCCAAGCTGTCGTGCGCGGGGTCCACCGCCCAGACGAGTCCGTCCATGGCGACCACAAGTTCGCGGGCGGACTTGGTCACGGTGTCGAGGAGATCCCGGCTGCGCTCTGGGTCACGGTCGATTTCATGACGAGCGAGGGAAGCACTCGCGGTCAGCACCGTGATGCGTGTGCCCAGGTCGTCATGCATGTCGCGGGCAATGCGGGTGCGGTCTCGTTCCAAGGTGTGTTGGAAACGGATTTCCCGGAGCTTCCTGCGTGCCCGTCGCCTTGAGTCCCGGTAAATCGCAAGAGCGATCAGGGCGACGACACTCGATGTGACGAGCGGCCAGAACCAGGCGCGCTGCCAGAAAGGCGGCGGGATATGGATCGGCAGCGAAATGCTTGCGGCCATTGGACCGTGCGAGTGGCTGAGGCCGATCGCACGGAAGGTGAAGTTTCCGGATGGCACGTTGACATAGGATGCGCGGTGCAGTGTGCCGGGAATGACGTTGTAGGTTTCACTCCACGAGACGACCAGCATTCCAGCTTCCTCCATTGCCGGAGTGAGTTTGCGCACGGATTCCCACATGCCGTATTCGCCCTGTTCGCTATCCACCAGCGCGAGAGCCACATCTCTTTTCAACCTCGTCGGATTGTCCAAATACATCACGACTCTGGCGATCGCCGGGTTGCTGCCATGGCGCCTCCACCCGTCAGGGACACCGGCTGGCGAGGTAAGGTTGGTGCCAGTCGTAAAGTCGGAATTTACCCAGAGAGATTCGCTGTTGTCGCCGGGGAGGGAAATCCGCAGATCGTCAATGACGAAACTGCCGGTGGTTTCCGGCGTCCCGGAGGCAAGCTGGACGCGCAGTTCACGTCCCCCCTGCGGAACATGGATCAGCTCGGAGCGTGGTCTGAGTGTGGAATCCTCGACCCGGTCCGCCCAGCCGGAACAGGTGCCAACCCCATCGAATTCGGTTTCCGATAGCACGTTTCTCTGCGCGTCGAGCACCTGGCACCGGAGACTCATGCCGGGGGCGCTTTCTCTCCATCGTTCATCGACGCCCTGCAATTGCGACCGAACTTGCAGGGATGATCCGGAAACGCCGGGTGCAGGTCCGAAGTCGAAATCCAGACGGTGAGGACTCGCCTCCAAGGTGAGAGGCTCCAGCGCGTTTTCCGGGGTGTCGACAGGCTTGCCGTCCACCAGGACCCGGACGAGGCGGAGAGCAAAAGGGGGAGTCCCGCGAGGTTCGACAAGCTGCCCGGCCACTTGTTCGGGAGTCACCCGCTTCGCTGCGGGAACGAAGGTGAAATCCGTCGGGTGCCGCGCCACCGAGCTGATGCGGACTTCGTCGATGAGGCCCGGGAATGGCTCCGCCGTGGCGTTGTCCTTGTCGTCCATGTGGGCCCTCGCCTCGTTACCGATGGCAAGATCACCCAGCATTCCATTGAAATCATGGGACAGGGTTCCTTTGCCAATGACATTGGCTGCCGATACCTTGGATCCCATCTTGGTCCAGTAGAGCGTGAGATTGTCTGGATCGTTCTCCTTCCCACCGTAGGTGACCGCGACGTGGAACCAGTCGCGGGAATTGATGGCGTGCGGACCCGAAGCCGGGATGGATGCCATCGCGCCGCCTTTCGCGCCGCAGTCCGGAAGCGGGGTGAACGTGAGGAAACCCTGACGCTCGATCCGGAAGCTGAAAATGCGTTCACCCTTTTCCCCGTCCATCGAGAGGATCGTCAGCGCGAGCACCTGCGCGTCCTCCGGTGAAAGTTCCGGCTTGATGAACGCTTCGTAGGTGAATGCCCCATCCGGGCCGAAATACCTGAAACCGCGTGGCGCATTGTCCGCCGCGCCGCGGTCCAGCGCCGGCTGGGCGAGCAAGATCGCCCCCCGCAGGGAGTCCCGCCCGGGGACACCGCCGACTTGGTGATGAAACGAAACCGCGGAGCCCAGTGCGGATAGAGAAGCCTGTCCGGCGCGGGCACCGTTGAGCAGCCCAAGCAGGGGCACCGGAGTTTTCGAGTCATCCGCAAAAGGGGCGGCGGCCTCCTCCATATGCCAGAGGTGCAGGGTATGCCGGTCCCGCGTGTTAGGCGGGACCCGGACCTCTTCCCCTCCTCCCTGTAGCGGCAGGAGGAACAGCACCAGCCAAAAGGCCACGCACATTCTCTCAAAGCAGGGCGCGGAGCGGTAAGCTTGCAACATAAGAGAGTGGTGGATTTTTTCAGACAAGCGCCGGCGGTTCCGTGTCGTTTACTCCGGTTTCGGATCAGGCCTGAGGCTTACCCTTTTCGGAGATTGAGGCAATCTGGTATTTTTCCGAGGTCTACGCCCCTTGGGGAATCGCGGGCGCTTACAAAGCGGCGGGCAGGGTACCCATAAAAGGGGACTATCCAAGTTTCCGGACTCATCTTAAGGTAAGTTGAATGCAGATATATCCTTGCAAAAGGGCGGGTGGCATTCGGATCCGCGCAAAAACCCTAATCCAGTCATGAACAAGAATCCCCATCAATCCCATCAATCCCATCAATCCCATCAATCCCATCAATCCCATCAATCCAAAAAATCCTTCCAACCGGGTTTGTCCCGTTTCTTCCTCACATTCGTTTGTGGCTCTCTTCTCACCGCCATTCCGGCCAACGCCCAGATCATCGACAACTTCAACACCGGCAACGACAACAACTGGACCCGGCTATCGCCGCTCACCGTTTTTAGCGCGCCCGCAGTCTATAGCTTCCCTGGAGAGAACAGCTACCAGATCTCATCGCCAGTCTCCCCAAACCCCGGCTTAAGTGGTCCCGCACGCGCAGGCAGCCTTCGCTTGGACCAGAGCTATTCCTACTACTTCCAGCAGAGTGTTGATATCGTGGACTGGGACAACTCCCAGTCCAACACCGCCATCGGCATGTTAGCCCGCGTCTCCCAGCCTGGCCTCGCTACCACCGACGGCTACTCCCTCACGGTCAACCTCAATGGCATGTTCGAAATCAACCTCATCACCAACGAGCAAGCCGCCTCGTTGGTCGCCCACGGATCGATCGGAACGCTCGATCCGCCAACGACTACCGCCTCGTCTTCACCGGCGACGGCTCCCTGCTCACCGGCCAGATCTTCAACCTTGCGAACCTAGCCACCCCACTCGCCACCATCAGCGGCATCGACGCCACCCCGGCCAGCGACCTGACCGCCAGCTACTCCTGGTCGAAGGACCTCGCCACCTTCCTCGCCAACGGTGCCACCGATGGAGCAGGATCGACGGTCAGTTTCACCACCCAGGCGGACACCCCATCGCCCGGCATCACCACCGTCACCGCCACGGTCACGGGAACTGCAACCAGCAAACTCTTCGTCCGCGTGATGGTGACCCAGCCCTGAACCGGTTCTCAAATCCCTGACAAATATCAATTGGACCGTTAGGGCTTCATTCCCCGCCCTCCGGTCCGGCCATCGGCTTTTTCAACATCCTTCACCCCCAAAGAAATCCCTTGCGGGCACTCTGCATGATCCACCTGCTGTTCGCAGCAGGCACTGCCCAACTCGCCGCCAACACCGGCAGCGGGACCTTGAACCTCGTCACTGGGCAGGCTGGCATCAACCAGTTGACCGTCACGGTCAGCGCGACCGCCAGCGGGGTGACCGCCTCGGATACCCAAACGAGCACGGTCAGCGGCTCGATCATCAGTTCATTTGACGCGAATCCAACCACCGGGGCGACCACCGCGATGACCCTCACCGGGGGCGATATTGCGATGGCCAACATGGATTTCGTGCTGCAAGCACGGATTTTATTCATCAACATCGACGTCGCCAATATTTCCACTGCCAACATGGGTGGTAAGGCCTATACCCCGCCTCCGATTCCGTCCCCGGTCACGGCCACTGTCAGCGGTGGCAGCTTCGACGCCACCCTGCACCGCCTCTTGATCAACCGGGGGACCCTGACCGGTGCCAACACCTACGACGATCCGGATACGCCGATCAATGAGGATTTCGCCGCCTCACCCATCGAAGGCGCGGGCACTGGCACGGGCACTGTTACGATGGTGCCCGGCACGGCTGACGCCACCCACCGCACGATGCAGGCCACCATTCAGATGCCGGTGGATTTCACCGAAACCCAGAACATGAGCGGCACGCCGGTGACCATCCGGGTGCAAGGCACCATCAAGGCCTCAGGGCCGGTGCGGATTCCGCTCGCTGCGCCGATCAGCGTGGTGAATACCGGCTCTTCCGTTCTCTTGGATACTCCAGGAACGGTGATGGAAACCACCCCCCGGAGCATCTCCTTCGACGCCGGCGCGACTGCGGACGCCATCATTCTCTCCCTCAGCAGCGAGTCGAACGCGACAGCCGGTCAGGTCTCGATCCGCTACGCCGGCTTCCCGTTCACGCCGGTGATCGATCACAGTGGCTCCCAACCCTCGGTCTGGCTCCTGAATCTTGGCCACACCACCTACACCGGTGGAACGGCGGCTTTGGTTCTCGATATGACCGGCGTCAACGTGGTGAATGGCTACGGGTTGGGTATCGTCTCGGTCAAAACCAACAACGCGCTCCTCGATGGGCTTGGGGTTCACGCGAGCAACACAAGCACTGCCACCAGTGTGGGTCTGACGACGACGTTGGAGAGCTTCGCGATCGCCGGTCACTATGTCAATTTAGACAGCGGCGGTGCCACGGCACCCTCGCCAATGACCCAACTCTACGGAGCCCAAATCGGATCGGCCAGGGGCGCGGCCGGTTACCAAGCGGACATGGCCACTGGCACCTCATCATTCTCATTCGGCAGTACCAGTGGGACGGCGGGGCCTCGTTCATCCGCAGCGGCCTTCGTCCCGGTAAGTCTCGCGCCTGTGCTGCTATCCAAAGTTCCCGCCGACAATGCGACCGAGGTGCCGCTTGCCGCAAACCTGGTGGCGACTTTCAGCGAACCCGTGGTCGCCGGCACCGGCAACATCGAACTATGGCAGACCGGCGGCGGCTTGCCGCTCGAAGCTTTCAACGTGGCCACGTCCCCGCGTCTCACCTTCAGCAGCGCAACGCTCACCATCGATCCTACCAGCAGTCTCAAGCCCGGCGTCGAATATCATATCCGGATCGCTTCGACCGCAGTCGTGGGAACCGACGGCAATGCCTTTGCCGGAATCTCAGACCCGATGGCATGGAATTTCACTGCTGACAACACCGGCGCGATCTTCGTGAAAGCCAACAATGCCAACCATCTCGCTTTGGGTAGCAGTTGGGTGGGTGATGGGGTGCCGACTTCCACGGATCGCGCGAAATGGGACAGCACCGTGACAAGCTCCAACACCACCTCGCTGGGTGCCGATCTGACCTTTGGTGGCATTGTGATCGCGAATCCAACGGGTCCGGTCACCATCAATCCGGGCAACACCCTGTCCTTGGGTGCCGGGTTGGTTGACATCGACCTGAGCGCCGCCACGCAGGATCTGAACTTGAATTGCGCGCTCTCAATGGGGGCTCCCAACACGTGGGACGTCACAAGCGGGCGGACGCTGGCATTGGGTGGCGTGGTTTCCGGCTCTGCCGGCGTTACCAAACAAGGAGCCGGCACCGCGATTCTCTCCAGCGCGAACACCTACACCGGTGGAACCGTCATCACCGCCGGCACGCTGAAATTGAGTGGATCAGGCACCCTCGGCGCGGCAGGCGCGAGTGTCGCCCTCAGCAGCGGGGCCTTGCTCGATCTCAATGGCACCCATCAGTCCATCGCCTTCACCGCAGGAACCGGGGTGGGCACCGTTGCCAACAACTCGGGCAGCGGCACCTCCACGCTGACCCTGTCAGCCAGCCCAGCCGCCACTGTCATCATTACTGACAACACCAACAGTTCCAATGGAAAGATCGCGGTCGTTGTTCCAGTGAACTGCTCAGGTCTAGGCGCCTCCAACACCTACAGCGGCGGCACCACCGTCAATGCCGGGGCATTTCTTTATAATAACCCCGGTGGTTCTGGCACCGGAACGATCACTCTGACCGCTTTAGGCGCGAATGGCGCTGAAAGCAGCGGACTGGTGGTGAATGGCGGCATCTACGCCAACGACCTCACCGGAGCTGGCTATGTTCACAACAACACGAGCAGCGGCACCTCCGTCACCACCTTTACCGGCAACATCAACACTTCGGGGCCATTCATTTTCCGCGCGGGCACCGGCATTGTTTATAAATTCGCGGGTGATGGGACCAGCAGTTCCCTGAGCGGAGTGATCGGCTCGACCACCAGCATGGTGAATGGAGCGGTCGCAACCGGCAGCGTCATCAAATCCGGCACCGGAACGCTGACCCTGAGCGGCAACAACCTCTACACCGGCAGCACCACGGTCAGCGGAGGCACTCTCGCGCTGCACGGCGGCAGCCAGAAGTCCCCCATCACCGTGCAAACCGGCGCAACGCTCGGCTTCGACATCGCAGCACCCAATACTTCCACCAAAGCCGTGACGCTGGATGCGGGGCACAAAATCAGCGTGAGTGGTTCGCCGACTTTGCCCGCTTACACCTTGATGACGACAAGCTCGACCATTACCGGGGCTGCCCCAAATCTGGATCCGGCGATTCCAGGCTACAATTTGATGGTGGACGGCGGCAACACGCTGAAACTGATTGCCGCCCCCACCAACACCTACGCCAGCTGGATCTCCAAGGCCGAATATGGACTCGCTGTTGCCGATCAAGACCTCGGCGACGATCCGGACGGCGACGGCATCGAAAACGGCGTGGAAAACTTCTTCGGCTCCAACCCGGGCGTCTTCAACAGCGGCCTCGTCGCCGTTTCCGCGAGCGGCGGCATCTTCACCTTCACCCACCCGCAAAACGCCATCCCGGCCAGCGACCTCACTGCAACCTATCGCTGGTCCACCGATCTCGCCTCCTTTAACCTCGGCGGCGCGACAATCGGTGGGACCACCGTGACCTTCACCACCCAGGCGAACACGCCCTCACCTGGTTTCACCAGGGTCACGGCCACGGCCACCGGGACGCTTCCCGACCGTCTGTTCGTCGATGTAAGAGTGACGGGACCTTGAGCGTCCATCCACCCAGCCAACCAACAGAAAAACTCCGTGATTCTGAGTGATTTCACAACCGCAGATCAAGGTCGATCCCGGTTGGATCACTGTCCGGAACTCCACTCTATCAGACCCCGCGCCGCCTCCCGGCAAGGCGTTTTACCGGTTTGAACCCTCCCGTTAATCCGACCTCAACCCAACATCACTTCATGCATCTCAAACAACTCATCCTCTCCCTGATCCTTCTTGCCACCGCAGAAGGCGGCCAGCGGCCTAACATCCTATTCATCGCCATCGACGACCTGCGGCCCGAACTCGGTTGTTATGGGGCCGCGCAGGTCAAGACACCGAACATCGACAAATTTGCCGCCAGCGGCATGCTCTTCAAACGTGCGTATTGCCAGGTGCCGATCTGCATGGGTTCGCGCGCGTCGCTGATGACCGGGATGCTGCCCACCTCCAAACGCTTCGTCGGTGATTGTCGCGCGGACGTGGATGCCCCCACTGCCATGACCTTGCCGGAGGCTTTTCGGAAGGCGGGCTACACCACCATGTCTAACGGGAAAATCTATCACAACATCGACGACGCGGCGGAGAGAAGCTGGAGCGAGGCCCCGTGGCAACCGCGCAACCACATGCGCAGCTTCGACCCGGAGACCACGCGCCGTCTCTCCAAAACCAAACAGCGCGGCCGCATCTACGAATCGCCCGATGTGGCCGACGACGCCTATCCTGATGGCGAAACCGCGCAAAAAACCATCAAGGATCTCCAACGCCTCAAGCAGGAAGGAAAACCGTTTTTCCTCGCCTGCGGATTTTTCAAGCCTCACATGCCGTTCTACGCGCCGAAAAAATACTGGGACCTCTACCCGCGTGATTCGATCCAACTGGCCACCAACCGCCAGCGCCCGGCCAACGCACCGGAGCAGCTCAAAGGCAGCGGAGAGTTCCGCAGCTACCACCTCGCGGACCTCGATCCAAACTCGGACGAATTTCACCGCATCATGCGCCACGGCTACCTCGCGTGCACCAGCTATGCCGACAAGCTCACCGGCGATGTCCTCGCCGAACTCGATCGTCTCGGCCTGACGGAAAACACCATCGTCGTGATCTGGGGCGACCACGGTTGGCACCTCGGCGAGCACAATTTCTGGGGCAAGCACAATACCATGCAGCTCGCCACTCGTGTGCCGCTCATCGTGAAAATACCGGGCAAAAAACCGGGAGCCTCATCCTCACTGGTGGAAACCACCGACCTCTTCCCGAGCCTGTGTGCGCTCGCCGGCATCGCCACGCCGGCCACCGTGCAGGGCCGGGATTTCTCCACGCTGCTCGACGATCCGCAAAAGCCCTTCCACGAGGCGGCCTACAGCCGTTTCCTGAACGCCGACGCGGTCATCACCGATCATTTCAGTTATACCAGTTATGAGGACGGCAAAGCGGAGATGCTCTACGACCTGGCGAAGGATCCGCACGAAAACCGCAACGTGGCGGACGATCCCAAGTATGCCGAAACGATCGCAACGATGAAAAAGCTGCTCAAGGAACGTCAAAAAACCTCCAACCAAAACCCATGATCCCTTCCAAAACAACCCCAGCTGGCCATGCTCCAAATGGCTTCGCCCTCGTTGTCACCCTCTCGCTGATGATCCTGCTGACCATCATCGCGGTCGGACTGCTTTCGCTATCGAGCATCTCCCTGCGGTCTTCCTCACAGGGGCAGGCCGCTGCCGAAGCACGCGCCAACGCCCGGCTGGCGCTGATGATGGCCATCGGCGAGTTGCAAAAGGAGCTGGGGCCGGACTCGCGGATTTCCGCCCCCCATGATGCGGGCACTGCTGCCACCGGTGGCCAACCGCGGTGGACTGCGGTGTATGATGCCTGGCAACGCTCCGCTGATCCGGCCACGCCCGAGAGCCCGGCTTCACGGGTTCCTAAATTCCGTGGCTGGCTCGCCTCCGGAGCCAACCAGGCGACCGGCGGCCCCACCGGCACGGCGGACAAGGCATTGCTCGTCGCTGCCAACAGTCTGGGTGGCACCGCCACTGCGGCTGATGAAGTGCGCGTCCCGATGCATGAGGTAAGCACCGGCAGACAACGCGGCCGGCTCGCTTGGTGGACGGCTGACGAGTCCGTCAAGGCCAAGGTCAACGCCGGACCGGATGCCTCCACGCCAGTGGCCAGGCTTTCGAATTCGTTTTTCGACGCCCAAGCCCCGGCAAACGTCGGTCACCGTGCGCTTCCGAAGCTGGAAAAATTCGATTGGAAGGACGGGCAGCGCGCCAAAACGATTTCCACCGCCCAGGTCAATCTCGCGGCCGGTCTCGTCGGGCCGGCGGGTGTGGGCAACCTGAGCCATGACCTCACCGTCCACAGCGCGGGCGTGCTGACCGATGTGACCACGGGACGCCTGAAGCGGGATTTAACACAACTCCTGAGCCGCCCATTGGCCGAACTGAGGGACAAGCCCCTGTATCTGGCCAACGGCCGCATGAACCGCTTCGACATCACCGCAGACGGCGCGGTGGCCAACAAGTCCTTCGTGAAGCCATGGAAAACTTCGCAGTTCAAGGCCGACGAATGGGGCATCAACCTTGAGGAACTCGCCCTCTTCCACAACATCCACAGCGTGATCGACTGGTCCGGCGGCGTGCCGACGCTCGTCACCAAGGAAAACGCGGACGAACTCGCGCAAGACCCGTTCTACATGTACGGCAGGCACTGCATCGAGGCGATGCAGTTCATCCTCTCCCTGCAGGCGCGCCAGACCGGCGGCACCGCCGCCGCCCCGACCTACACCATGGATCTGATGCTCGACGGAATGGTCGCCCTCGCCAATCCCAACGACGTCCGCCTGCGCTTTTCCCCGGGTCTCATCAAGTCCGTGCGCCTCAACAGTTTTCCCTACGAAATGAAACTGAAGATCGGGAAGGCGAACGGCACCAACCTGGTCGCGAATTCAAAACCCGCAAACCTTCAGGTTTTCCAGGGCTTCATCGAGGGCGGCTCCGGCGGCACGCCCGCCGCCGGATTCGACCTGGAACCCGGTGAGGCCGCCGCTTTCGGTTCAACTAAGGCAAGCGGTTTCGACCTGAACATCAGACGGGGCTTCGTCCCGAGCGGCGGGGTCAGGATGACTGGATGGAATTTGGGCACCACCGGACTGGGAAAAGATGACAAGGTGGACTTCGAACTCATGAAAACGACAACGGCGACAAATAACTCCAACGCCAACTGTTACTATCAGGCCTGGCACGATTTGGGCACTCCGAGGCAGCGGATCTTCGAATCCGCGAATTTGTTGCCGGACAACGGTGCGGTCGAGGGCGCGCTGATGAACAAGTTGCTCCCCCCGAAAATCCTCCCGCCCGAGGTTCGGTCGGTCAGTGATTTCATCGCCAAACCGCAGCCGATCATGGTGCTGAATATCATCAAGAATGTGGAACAGAGTTCCAGCGCAGAGTATCCCGACGCGCTGCCCTCACGTCCCAACATGCTCAGCGAACCCGCCGTCGGTTTTTTCCAAATCTGGCGGGATCAGATTCCCCATGACCTCCACGAAAACCAGTTGCTGTTCACCGCGGAGCCGCTGAACTACCAGTTCCGCTCGCTCGCCGCCGGCGCCGGTGGACGCAACGTGTATCAAGGCGGTGGACGCCAGCCCGGACTGGGCGGCGATTTCCGGGTGATCAAGCGCCGGATTCCGCTGGCACCGCCTCTCTCACTCGGCGCGTTCGAGAACGCCATCGCGGGCGGTTTCTGCTCCCGTTTCGGCGAGCTCGGCGGCGCATGGAACCAAACCGGACCGGGAGTGAATCCATCCTCGACCGCCCTAGGCGGCAGCTTCGCGAAGGGGACTTGGGGTTTTCCGGTCATCGCCAAGGCGATCGGCAATTCCTTCACCAATCCCCATCTCGCTCCCGAACAGGTTTACCGCGCGGGTTCCGGCAGCCTGACCTCAAGCCGGACGGCCACCGATCCGTCCTGGATGGTCAACACCGCGCTCTGGGATTCGTGGTTTCTCTCTGGAATCGTGAATGGGAGCGCCACCAACCCGGCCAGCCCGATGAAGGACAAGCGCACCGCCCGCGCCCAGTTCCAGGACCTGGCTGAGGGCAAGGGCCTGCTCCGCAACAAACGCTTCTTGTTCCACCCTTACAAATCACCTGCGGATGCGCTCACCGAACTCTTCACGGGTGAAAATTTCAAACCCTCAGCACTGAACAATATAGCGAAATACCTGCTCATCGACGGAGCCTTCAACGTGAACTCCACCTCGGTCAACGCATGGGCGGCACTCCTCTCCAGTGTCCGTGACCAAGAACTGCTGACAGTCGGCGGAGGGACCCAAAAATTTGACCACCCTTTTGGAACCTTGGGTTATGCCCAAAACACGGCGACCACCGGCACTCAGGGTGACTGCTCCGGACTCCGCAGCCTGACGAGCGACGAGATCAAGAAACTCGCCACCGCCATGGTGGCGGAAGTCAAAGCCCGCGGCCCGTTCCTCAGTCTGGCGGACTTCGTGAACCGCCGCCCCAACGCCAGCGATTCCTCCCACAAGGTGGTCGGTCCGCTCCAAGCGGCCATCGATAAGAGCGGACTGAACGAACGCTTCGCAGTCGGCGGACGCCTGTTGACGGGAGCCGATCTCGCTCCGCTACCGGGGAGTGGAAGCATCGATGCCGAGCCAGTTCCCGCCCGTGCGGTGGGTAGCACGGGGCACCTCAGGCAGGCGGGCATCCTCACCGCGCTGGGTTCCCAGATCACCGTCCGGTCGGACACCTTCGTCGTCCGCGCCTACGGAGATAGCCGCGACAATTCCGGGAAAGTCCAGCCGCCGCCTATTGCGAGGCGGTGATCCAACGGGTGCCCGATTATATCGATCCTGCGGACGCCCCCGAGGCCCAGGAAGGCTGGCCACAAACGAGTAGCACGCTCACTCCCGCAAACACCCGTTTCGGCCGCCGTCTGTTGATCCAGTCGTTCCGCTGGTTGAGCAGCAACGAGATTTAATCCAATCAACTCCAACCCATCAAACAATGTTCCATCGCTTCCAATTGCGGTCATTCCTGAATGTCACCACCCTCGTTGCCGCCCTCTTGGCCTGCGCCGTTTGGCAGCCGGTTCATGGGAAACCCACAGAGCGGAAAGCCAAACTCCAGCTGAAATTGATCTGCGTTTCAAGTCTGGCGGAGAATCAGGAAGTCGTTCTCGCCTCCCGTGATGACAAGGGAAAATGGCAGGAACTCGGCACGACCACCCTCAGGACCTCCCTCATCACCGACTGGTTGCCTGCCGCAGCCGGAGAGCTTCACCTCGCCGTGCGGGAAGAGGGCACCCTGACATCCATCGGCCAGTTCACCTGCCCGGCGGGTTCCCGCCGTGCGCTTGTGGCACTGATCGCCGATCCGGAGAAAAAGGTTTACAGCGCCCATGTTGTCGATCCCGAGAAGCTGGAATTCGTCAAGGGATCCATCCTGATCTTCAATGTCAGCACTCACGCGGGCATAGTGACTCTTGGACCCAAGGAGGAGAAGGTCGAGGCGGGACAACAGCGGGTCGTGAAGCCGACCTTGGAAGAAAACGGGATGTATCGCATGATGGTATCCTACCTTGATCCCGCCGGCCAAACCGTGTCGTGTTACGACCGACAGACTTCAAGTAATCCAAACTCGCGGGACATGCTGTTCCTGGTGCCAGACAAGGCACTTGGCCTCAAGGTCCTTAGCCTTCCCGTCTTCGGATCATTCGACTGACACGAACTCCAAACCTTATCCTGATGGCGGGATTCTCTCACAACGAGATTCCATGCATCTGGGAGATCTGATTCCAACCAATCTGTTTCCATTTACTCATGTTCCATTCTCTTCCATCACGGCCATTCCTGAAGCTCGCGGTTCTTTTTTTCGGATTGTTACTGCCCGCGTTGGGTCAGGAGCCCGCCGAGACTCCAAAGGAGCAGAAGGCGAAACCCCAAACTCCGATTCATCTGCGTCTCCAGCCTTGCGGACGAGCAGGAGGTCGTTCTCGCATCCAAGGATGACAAAGGCGAAATGGCTGGAACTCGGCAAGGTCAAGCTCAGGTCTTCGTTCATCACAGACTGGTTGCCCGCAATGTCGGGGGAATTCCATCTGGCGCTGCGGGAAGAGGGAACCTTGAAATCCATCGGTAAGTTCAACCTCGGCGCCGCCCGCCGGGCGTTGGTCGTGCTGATCGCGAATCCGCCAAACAAATCCTACATGGCCAGTGTCATCGATCCTGAAAAGCTGGCATTTGCCAAAGGATCAGTGCTGGTCATCAACTTCAGTTCGCTGCCCAGTCTCGTGCTCCTCGGATCCAAAAAGCTGACGGTCAATCCAGGCCAACGGGAGGTCGCCCAACCTGCTTTGGAGAGCAACGGAATGTATCGCATGATGGTCGCTTACCCCGACGCGAACAAGAAGCCCGTGCCGTGCTACGACCGCTATATCGCCGGAAATCCCAACTCCCGCGACCTGATGTTCCTGTTGCCGGACCCGACAACTCGATCTCAAGGTGTTTAGCCTTCCCATGTTCGGGGAGATGGAGTGACACACCGATCCACTTGTTCCCCACCTCAGATCCGCCACGCACCATGATTCGCCTTCTTTTTACCTTCGCCCTCGCCACCGTTTGCACCGCCGCTCCGGTCCGCCTGGTCGATGAGGCCCCGGTCTCCATCACCCGAGTGAAACCCGATGTGATCCTCATCGACTTCGGCCGGGTTTCATTCGGCAACATCCACCTGACCCCGCCGGCGGGTGCCGACCATCCCGTGACGGTGCATTTCGGCGAGGATTTCAAGGATGGCCGCATCAACCGCAAGCCGCCGGGAACGGTGCGTTATGCCATGACCGAGCTCTACCTCAAAGGAGCGGGCCCGCTCCGCGCCGCGCCGCCCGCCGACGAACGCAACACGCAGGCTCACTACCCCAACACGCCTCCCGCCGTCCTAACACCCCCGGAATGGGGCGTGGTCCTGCCATTCCGCTGGGTCGAGATCGAGGGTTGGCCGGGCGAACTCAGCCCCAAAAACATCATCCGGAAATCCGCCTTCGCCAGCACTTGGGATGACCAAGCCGCAGCCTTCGAATCCTCCGACGAGATGCTCAACCGCATCTGGGAACTCTGCCGCTATTCGATCAAGGCGACCACCTTCGCCGGCGTCTATGTCGATGGCGACCGCGAGCGCATTCCCTACGAAGCGGACGCCTATCTGAATCAACTGAGTCATTACGCGACCGATCACGACATCCAGATGGCGCGCGACACCTTCGACTGGCTGATGAAACATCCCACCTGGCCGACCGAGTGGGCCTTCCACATGATCTTCATGGCGCATGCGGATTACCGCCACACCGGCGAGACCAAGTGGCTGTCGTCCCGCTACCAATCACTCAAACCCAAACTCCTGCTAGAGCAAGCCCGCGGGGATGGACTGCTCGTCAGCAGCAAGGCACAGATCAATAAACTCGACATCGTGGACTGGCCGAAAACCGAGCGCGACGGCTTCGTGTTCAAACCGGTCAACACCGTGATCAACGCCTTCCACATCCGCTCGCTCGGGATGATGGCAGAAATGGCCGCCGCCCTCGGCAAAGACGCGGAAGCCGCGAAATACAGCGCCATGGCGACCAAGGCGCACGCCTCGTTCCAACTCCTGCTCTTCGACCGCGCCAAGGGAGCCTACCGCGATGGAGTGGGCACCGATCACTCGTCCCAACACGCCAGCCTGTTTCCACTCGCCTTCGGCCTGGTCCCCGCCGAATACGTCCCGGCGGTGGTCGATGCCGTGCAAAAACGCGGCATGGCATGCTCGGTCTATGCCGCGCAATATCTGATGGACGGGCTGTTCACCCACGAAGCCGGCACCCGCGCGCTGGAACTCATCACCGCACCGACCGACCGCAGCTGGCGGCACATGGTGGAAAGCGGAACCACGATCACCTGGGAGGCGTGGGACATGAAATACAAGCCTAACCAGGACTGGAACCACGCATGGGGAGCCGCCCCGGCCAACTTGTTGCCCCGTTATGTTTTGGGGGCGGAGGCGGTTTCGCCAGGCTGGAAGCAGGCGCGCATCCGCCCTAACACCGGCACACTCTCCTTTGCCAAAGGTAAAATCCCCACCCCGCTCGGACCGATCGAAGTGGGCTGGGAAAACAAGTCATTCTTCCAGATGCGTCTCGAGCTTCCGGTCGGCATGACCGCCAAGCTCGAACTCCCCGCTTCGCCCGCGTCGAGGGGAGTTTCGATCAACGGCGAGCCCGTGGCCGCGAAGCGGATCGGAGCGCGCTGGCATGTCGACGAGGCGGTCTCCGGAGCCGCCAGCGTCGTGGTGGAATGAGACGCGGAGCGCGCTTAAATTCCTGGCAATCACCGAATCGAATACCGCAATGCCCAAGCTGCTTGAGCCCATCGACAAGCGCCTCCAACTCGGCATGGCGGAGCGATTGAAACTGGACCGCCTTCCCCGGTGGGTTCACTGGATTGGCTTGGGGGGCACGGGACTGGTTCTCTTGCTGTCCATCCTGGTTTTCGCAGCATTCAAAGATGTCCCGGTATGGGCCGACTGGGTGCCGGCAGGCGAATTCCACAATCCCAAATACGGAGAGCGCATTTATCCCGACAGCATTTTCCGGACGCGGATGAATACCTGGTCCAATCTCGTCTATGTCTGTTTTGGTTGCTATGCGATTGCCTTGGCGATCCATGATTGGAAACGGAGGTTGCCTCTTGAGCGGGGTTACCTGACTTTTGCTCCGGTGCAGACTTTTCTTTTTGGCGTGGCAGGAATTTACCTGGGGCTGGGAAGTGGTTTTTTTCATGCTTCGCTGACCCGATATGGGCAACAATGCGACGTGGGAGGAATGTATGCCACGCTGATCTGTCTGGTCGCCCTGGCGATTGGGAGTTGGCTGCCGAGGATGCGTTTGCCGAAAACCCGGCGGATTTTCCCCAGTTGGCCGGTTCTTGGCGTGTGGGTGGTGTTTGGCTCGATCTACTTTACCTACTACAAATGGGAATACTCCTTTTCCGAGATCTCGACCTATCTCAGCGGAACCCTTTTTCTCTTCGCGGTCGTGAGCCTGATTCAACCCGGAAAATACCTGCAACTCCGCTGGTTTGTGGCGGGAGTGCTCGCCATTGGCTTGGGTTCGAAGATCCGTGAGTTGGACATTGCCCATGAATTCACCGGTCCGGATTCGATCTTCCAGGGCCATGCCCTCTGGCACGTGGTGTCCTGCCTGATGTATGTGTTTTTGTTTTTATACTTCCGGTCGGAGGAACGGGAGGATGTGAGCGTTTCGTTGCAGGGTGGATAAATTGTCGGGAATTTTTGTAACAACAGGAATGTCCTCTGGAGAGTATGAGAGGAACATCGCTCCCCGCATCCTCATTCAAAACCCATGAAATCCGCCCGTCTCGGTCTTTTCCTCCTTGGGGGCGTGGCACGCAGTTCCGGTGTCACCGCCGATTTCAGGGCCACCACGGGCACCTTCGCCACCTCGTGGTGCCCCGGCATCCCGGCGGTCCAACGTCCCCGCCGCAGTTCTGCCCGACGATGCGCTGCGGCTGCTCGGTGACTTTGGGAAACCTCGACTTTGACATGACCACAAGGTGGATGAAAAACAGTCAGGTGGTCCATGCAACTTTCTCTGTTCATCACGCGACGGAAGGTTAATTTCGCCGTTAAGAAATTTCCAACCCTGAACCAACTCTTCTGATTTCACGAATATTCAATCAAGTTTCCTTAAAAAACCCCATGAAAACAAAACTCATTCCTCTCATCGCACTGATCGGCCTCGCCTTACTCACCGCCATTCCGGCCAACGCCCAGATCATCGATGACTTCAACACCGGCAACGACAACAACTGGACCCGGCTATCGCCGCTCGCCTTTTTTAGCGCGCCCGCAGTCTTTAGCTTCCCTGGAGGGAACAGCTACCAGATCTCATCGCCGGTCTCTCCAAACCCCGGCTTAACTGGTCCCGCACGCGCAGGCAGCCTTCGCTTGGACCAGAGCTATTCCTCCTACTTCCAGCAGAGTGTTGATATCGTGGACTGGGACAACTCCCAGTCCAACACCGCCATCGGCATGTTAGCCCGCATCTCCCAGCCCGGCCTTGCTACCACCGACGGCTACTCCCTCACGGTCAACCTCAATGGCGTGTTCGAAATCAACCGCCTCACCAACGAGCAACCCGCCTCGTTGGTCGCCACAGGATCGATCGGAACGCTCAATCCCGCCAACGACTACCGCCTCGTCTTCACCGGCGACGGCTCCCTGCTCACCGGCCAGATCTTCAACCTTGCGGACTTAGCCACCCCACTCGCCACCATCAGCGGCATCGACGCCACCTACGCCAGCGGCAATTCCGGCCTTTTCATCTTTACCTCATCTGACACCCAGACCGTCACCGCCACCTTCGACAACTACGCCAGCGCCACGTTCGGCACGCCCATCGTCAAGGCCAATAATTCCAACAATCTCGATTTGGGCACCAGTTGGCTCGGTGGCGTGGCACCGACTTCCGCGGATCGCGCGAAATGGGACAGCACCGTGACGGGTGCCAACACCACGTCGCTGGGTGCCGATCTCTCCTTTGCTGGCATCGTGATCGCGAATCCAACGGGTCCGGTCACCATCAATCCGGGCAACACCCTGTCCTTGGGTGCCGGGTTGGTTGACATCGACCTGAGCGCCGCCACGCAGGACCTGACTTTGAACTGCGCTCTCTCAATGGGGGCCCCCAACACGTGGGACGTCACAAGCGGGCGGACGCTGGCATTGGGTGGCGTGGTTTCCGGCTCTGCCGGCGTCACCAAACAGGGAACCGGCACGGCGATCCTCTCCAGCGCGAACGGCTACACCGGTGGAACCGCCATCACCGCCGGCACGCTGAAATTGAGCGGAACAGGCACCCCGGGTGCCGCAGGACGCGATGGTCGCCGTCAGCAGCGGGGCCTTGCTCGATCTCAATGGCACCAGCCAGTCCATCGCCTTCACCGCGGGAACCGGGGTGGGCAACGTTGCCAACAACGCAGGCAGCGGCACCTCCACGCTGACCCTGTCAGCGAACCCAGGCGCTAACGTCAGTCATCGCAGACAACACCACCAGTTCCAGTGGAAAGGTGGCAGTCGTTGTTGCCGTTACTTCCCAAGGCTTAAGCAACTCCAACACCTACAGTGGCGGCACCACCGTTAATGCCGGGGCTTTTCTCTATCATAACGGTTCTGCGCCCAATGGAGCCGGCACCGGAACGATCACCCTGACTGCGAATGGCGGCACCCAAGCTACAAGCAGCGGACTGGTGGTTGACGGCGCCACCTACGCCAACGACATCACCGGCGCTGGCTATGTTCACATCAACGGCGCCAGTGCCGCCAAATTCACGGGAAACCTGACCACTTCAGGACAATGGAATTTCCGCACCGGCACCACTGGTTCATATGAATTTGCGGGCAATGGGACCACCAGTGTTCTGAGCGGGGTGATCGGCTCGACAACCAACATGGTCAATGGCGCGGTAGTCACCGGCAGGATCATCAAGTCCGGCAGCGGCACGCTCACCCTCTCCGGCGCCAACACCTTCACCGGCGGAGTCACCATCAACGCGGGGACTCTCACTCTCGCCAATGCGGGTGCGCTCAGACAGCACCGCAGGCTCCGAGAATGCGGTGGCCTTCGGAGCCAGTTCCACCGGCACCTTGGCCCTGGGCGGAAACAGCGTGGTGATTCGCAGCCTCAACAGCAATGCCACGCCAGGCACGCCGGTGGTGGAGAACGCCAACGCCGGCAACGCCACCCTCACCGTGGGCAATTCCCTGAACCTCGCCAGCACCTACGCAGGCACGATCCAGGACGGCATCGGCGGCGGCACTCTGGCCCTGACCAAGGCCGGCACCAACACCCTGACCCTCAACGGTTCCAATACCTTCACGGGTGCCACGACCATCAGCGCAGGCAGCCTGCTTCTTGGTCATGTGACTGCGCTCGGTGGCAATAATCCCGGAGTCAACGGGACCAGCGCGATCTCCATGGCCACGGGAACCACCCTGCGGTCCACGGTCAGCGGCGTCACCATATCCGCGCCGATCACCACCACGGGATCGGTGACCATCGGCGCTCCCAGCAACAACGCCGGCCAGGTGTTCAGCGAGCTCATGCTCAACGGGGCGATTGGCGGAGCCAGCACCACCAATGTGGACTTCAGAAGCTTCCTCGACGCGAACACCATCCAAACCGTCACGCTGGGCGCCGCCAGCAATTACGCCGGCACACCACGATCGGCGCCGCCAGCCCTGGCACCGCCAGTCAGGTATTCGTGAAACTGGGGATCGATAACGCGCTGCCCACCACCACGATTTTGAGCATCCAGGGTGGTGCCGGCATCTTCTCCGGTCGCGGGATCGGACTCAACCTGTTTGGTTACAACCAGACCCTCGCCGGACTGACGAATACCGCCGCTAGCCTCCGGGTGCAACAGGTCGTGAACAGTAATGTCTCCGCAGCCGCGACATTGACGATCAACGGCTCCACCGACACGACGTATTCCGGCAGTCTCGGCAGCAACTCCGCCAACTTTTCCTTGAACCCCATAGCGATGCCCGGCTCCACCAACGGCAATAATTTCGGCCTGACCAAGGACGGGAGCGGGAAGTTCACCCTCTCCGGCGCCAACACCTACACCGGCGACACCACGGTCAATGCCGGTGTGCTCGCCGTCACCGGATCCTCCATCGCCGATACCGGCAAACTCGTCATCAATGGCAGCGGCAAGGTGGACCTGACCAATACGGAAACCGTCGCCACCCTGTTCTTGGGAGTCGTCGAGCAACCCCTGGGCAACTACAGCGCCACCAGCGTTCCTCTCGGTGCGACGATCACGACCGCCAGCTTCACCGGCGCTGGCACCTTGATGGTCGGTGCCGCCCCCACCAACACCTTCGCCAATTGGATCTCCAATCCCACCTTCGGGCTCGCGCTTGCCGATCAAGACCTCGGCGACGATCCGGATGGCGACGGCATCGACAACGGCGTGGAGAACTTCTTCGGCACCAATCCCGGCACCTTCACCCAAGGGCTGCTCGTCGGCATCAAGAGCGGCAATACGTTCACCTTCACCCACCCGCAGAACGCCACCCCGGCCAGCGACCTGACCGCCAGCTACAACTGGTCGAAAGACCTCGCCACCTTCCTCGCCAACGGTGCCACCGATGGAGCAGGCTACGACGGTAGATTTCACCACCCAGGCGAACTTCCCTTCGCCCGGCATCACCACCGTCACCGCCACCGTCACCGGAACGGCCGCCAGCAAACTCTTCGTCCGCGTGAAGGTGACCCAGCCCTGAAATGGTTCCCGGCTCCCTAACGAATCACTTCCGCTTGCCCGCATTCATTCTCATGGCCATGGCATGGCTTGGCCTGGCAACTCAGGGCCTTGCCATCGAATGGGCCAACCTGACGCCCCGGCAAAAGCACCTCGTCACCTTTGTCATGCCTCCATCCAGCCCCACCATCTGGGGGGATGGAGAGGTCGAGGATTTTCTCCGCAGACACGGCACCCGGTCCGGCACCTACCACGCGGTCGGGATGCTTTACCGCAACCAAGGTGCCGACGTGGTCAACGCACTGCGAATCATCCGCAATGTTCTGAAGCTCCAACATCATGCGCCCGGAAACAAGATCCATGGCACGTGGCGCACCGGCCTGGACACCGATCGTGAGGATGAGAATTGGCGCGAATTTGTCGGCACCGGCCTGATCGTCGCCCGCGAGCACTTTGGCGCGCTCATGGATGCGGATTTGATTCGGGACATCGACTCCGCGCTGGTGCGGGCGGCCGAAGGCGCGGCCCGGAGAAACGTCTCGGCGCACTACAGCAACATCGCCCTGATGAGCGCCTTCCTGCTCGATTACACCGGGCATATCACCTCGAACGATACGTTCCGGGAACAGGGGAAAGCCAAAGCCAGAGAAATTTTCGAGCTTTTCTCACAACACAAGACGTTCGTCGAATTCAATTCGCCCACTTACTACGGGATCGACCTGATGGGACTGGCCATGTGGCGCGACCTCGCTCCCAGTCCTGAATTCCGCACTTGGGCGAAGGAAATCGAATCGACTTTCTGGCAACACATCGCCCGATATTATCATGCTGGACTGAAAAACCTCTGCGGTCCCTACGCCAGGAGCTACGGCATGAACATGACCGATTACGTCACCCCTACCGGCTTGGCCATTGCAATGGGTCTCGAAGATCACCTTCCCCTGCCCGACACGCGGGATCGGAGTTTTGAGTGGGCTTACGCACCCCTGTTAGCACTGCTCAACGTGCAGCCCCCGGACGATCTTTTACCCGGGTTCAAAACGTTTTCCGGACCACGTGAGATACTGGATAAAATCAGCTTCATGGGGCAGACGTTTCAGGCCCAGGCTCTCATTGAAGACGACTGGATGATGGGGGCGGCAACCGGAATGGACCGTCGCTGGGATCAGCACTTCCCGGGCACCGTCCACTGGCAGGCGGGCAAGGCCGTCGGTTGGTTGCTCGTGCCTGGGGAGAATGCCGCCGAAGTGAGAATCATCGAGCGCAAGATGCACGTTTTCCTCACCCATCCGGATCCCAAACATCCCCTTCGCATCCTGATCCAGGTTCCCGGTTCCGACACCAAGGGGATCGGTCAAAACGTCTGGAGCCTGCCCGGAATGAAATTCGAGATCCAGACGCCTTTGTCCGCTCCCGCCATTCGGATCATGAAAGACAAGCGCTTGGGCAAGGTCATCGAGGTCTCCTTTCCCGTGCCGGCCACCCACCCAGCCACGACGGCCGCGCTGGTGCTTGCACCGATGAAGAAGGACTGAGGCGAGTGGGAATCACACGACATGATCAGTGGGGGGCGTCGTCCGGCCTTCTGGGACTGGTGCGCTTGCTGGAGGCGCTTTCCGTTTCGCCTCCTTGAGGGATCACTCCAACCACCCATGATAACCACGACTGACAAATATGAAGTGCAAGCAGGCGGAAGGCACCTTCACCTGCGCTCTCTCAAGCTCCAGCCGTAATTCTAACCAGCGGAGTCCTCATCGCCCACGCACAGCGGGCGGAATTAAAATCCAATGCTTATGAAATTGCCTTAAAAGGATTCAAACCCATCATGCGTTACCATCATCCATCCATGACCGCCCGCACCGTCATTCCCACCGCTTCGCGCCGACGATTCATCAGGGGGGCGGTCGCTGCCGCCGTTCTTCACCCATTCGCCGCTCGAGGTCAGCTTGCCGCCGCAGCGGCTGAGGCACCGGCGTTCTTCGCCATGGATACCGGCACCAAGGATGCGAAGCATCAGACCCCCGGGCAACAGGTGGCGCTGGTCCAGGAAATCGCCTTCGCGGGTATCGCGCCGATCTATCGAAACCCGGAGATGCTGCGCGACACGCTGGCCGCCCTCGACCTACGGAAGCTCAAAATATTTCCTGTTTATGTCCCGCTCGATCTCGACTCGCCCACTCCGGTGAGCCCCGCAATCCGCGACGTGATCGAACAATTGCGCGGACGCGACTCTTACCTTTGGCTTTACGTCAACTTTCGGACCCATCAGCCGTCCGATCCCGCCGGCGACGCCAAGGCAGTGCCCGTGATGCGGGAAATCGCAGACCTCGCCAAGGAGGCCGGAGTCAGCGTCTCGCTGTACCCACACATCAAGAACTGGGTCGAGCGGGTCGAGGACGGCGCGCGGCTGGCCCGGCAGGTGGATCGTGATAACTTCGGTGTCACCTACAACCTCTGCCACGCGTTGATGGTCGATGGCGCGGATCTCAACCTCGATGCCAGCCTGCGCTACGCACTTCCCCACCTGCAATTGGTAACGGTCAATGGTGCCGATGCCGGGAGCAGGGAGTTGCAAGCCTGCATTCAGCCCTTGGATAGCGGCACCTTCGATGTCAGCAACGTTCTCACCAAGTTGGCCGGTCTCGGCTGGCGGGGTCCAGTTGGCCTCCAACACTACGGAATCAAGGGCGATGCCAAGATCAACCTGCAGCGCTCGATGGACGCATGGCGGATCATGTCGTCCAAGGCGTGGCTGCCCTCCGGCGAGGCATCCGGTAGCGCCTCACAAGCGGAGTGATCCCGCTGGGTTCCAAGCCGATCCCGAGCTGGATCACCTTGGGAAGGCAAAGCGGGTGAAAACGGATGGCGTGGATTCAACCTGAAGTCTTTGCCGGCCCGATCGTCCCACCCTCGAAAAACTCGGCGTTGACAACCTTCTGGCGGGTGTCCCGCTTGCCGCTGGCCACGTTGTCCGCCCAGCGCAGCGCCCGCCGCACCACCGGGGCGGTGTCCCACCGGATGTGGGCGACCGACGGACGGCACCACGTGAAGTGCGGATCGCCGTCGGTGCAGATCAGTGATACGTCCTCCGGCACACGCAGGCGGCGGCTCTGGAGAAACAGTATCGTCGCCACGAGGAAGATCGACTCATCCACGAACAACGCGGTCGGCGGCGTGTGCTGGAACAAGTTGTTCAGGAGGCGATGAAAGCCGTCCAGGTCCTCCTCCCAGTCCGGCAGGTTGTAGGTGCCGGTGGAAATCCCGTGCGCCTCCAGTTCGTCGAGGAAGGTCTGCAAGATCGCCGCTCGCCGCGGAATACGCAGGGCCCGCCGTGTCAGAAAAACGATCCGCCGGTGGCCAAGCTGGATCAGTTGCCGCGTGGCCTGCGCAATGGCCGACCGTTTGTCGGATATCGCGCCAGCCAGAGGCAATCCGGTCAGGCGACCGAAAATCGCGAACACCGGCACCTCCTCTTCGACATACCACTCCAGCAGCGGGCGAGCCCCGGCGGCCACGATCCAGGCATCCGCCTCGGTGCGCCGGAAATAGGAGGTGATCGACCGCACGTTCATCCCGTAGTCGGGGATGAGCCACGGCGTGAAAAAAGCCGCATGCCCCGCCCTGATCAACTCGTGTTTGAGATCGACCATATAGTCCGTCTGCCGGTCGGCC
The DNA here is from genome assembly GCA_963841745.1 of uncultured Verrucomicrobiae bacterium. Classification (GTDB taxonomy): domain Bacteria; phylum Verrucomicrobiota; class Verrucomicrobiia; order Verrucomicrobiales; family Akkermansiaceae; genus Luteolibacter. The sequence goes on from CAWJDV010000006.1 coordinate 310,092, forward strand.
GCCTAGGCCACCAAGATCGCCACCCGCAGCAAGGGTCGCCCGGACGCCTCGACCTCTTGCCGTTGAAACGAGACCGCGGAGCCCTGCGGATAGAGCAGGCCTTCCCGCTCGAGCAGCGCGAGGGCAGCCTGCGCCGTTGGGGGCGACCGGAGTTCCGAGCCGCCACCTTGGGGAACGCGGGTCTGGCAGCCAGCGGCCCCGACAGCAGTTCTGCCCGAAGATGGCTGGGACTCTCGGCGAGTTTCGGGAAACCTCGACTTTGACATGGTCCAAGGTGGATGAACAACAGTCAGGTGGTCAAGGAAACTTCCCTGGTCAGGACGCAATTTGGGTCAACTTGGCCGGAAGAAGCTTCCAACCCATGAACCGAATCCCTGATTTCACGAATATTCAATCACTTAAAAACCTCGCACTGAAACTGTCATGAAATTAAACCCGCCCACCTTGCCAATAAAAACTCCATTCAATATGACAAAATACCGTGAAAACCTGTTTCGTTTGTGGCTCCTCTGGTTTTCGCTCTTACCGGCGACTGCTGAGACCACTGCAATCGATGATTTCTCGTCCCTTAATCTCACCGGCGGATCAGGAGACTGGATCGGCAATTGGACCAATGCAGTTTCGGGGGGAACCATCTCGACATCGGCCGCCACAGGCGCGTTGGTTGCAACACGAGCTGGTACTGGTGCAGGCAACGTCGGGTCGGTCTCCCGGCAATTCACCGCGAACACCTCGGATATTCTGACGATCTCTTTTGACTTCACGATCGGCTCGTTTCCAACTGTGGGTGGCACTGCTGTTTACAAGATCGTTTCGAGTTGTATGGCGGCAATTCCCGTCAGGGGGGCGTTGCTGCTACGAACAGATGGATGATTCTCGGAGGTGAAGATCTCTCGGCATGGCTGGCTTGGGAAGCAATTGGGGATTTTACAATGGTCTTAGGAACGGCACTTTTGATAACAGCAAGAGCTTGGTTAACTCGGGAATCCCTCTCGTCTTGGGAAATACCTACCGCTTCACGATCCTCGATGATCCATCCACAGGAACTTACATCGCCTCTGTCGACAATCTCGACGACGCTGCAGCCGCTTTCACCTCAGGTTCGCTCGGCTATCGTGTCGCAGCAGCTGCTGTCAATCCCCACATTCACTTTGGGGCACGTCTGAGCACTAGCGGTGATACTGCGGGTTTCACCGTCGATAACGTATCAATCGTCCCTGTCGCACCTGCGCTCGTCACCACCGTCCCGGCCGATAATGCGACCAATGTGGCGCTTGGCGCAAATCTGATGGCGACCTTCACAGAATCCGTCGTCGCAGGCACCGGCAACATTGAATTGTGGCAGGTCGGTGGCGGCTCGCCGGTCGAGTCCTTCAATGTGGCCATCCCCTCCCCACGGGTCACCTTCAGCGGCGCAACACTCACCATCGATCCCACTGCCAACCTCACCTCCGGCGTGGAATATTACATTCTGATTCCCGCGACCGCCGTCGTCGACACCACCGGCGGCGATGCGTTTGCCGGAATTTCGGATCCCACCGCGTGGAGCTTCACCACCGACGGAACGGCACCGACCCTTGTCACGGTGAATCCTGCAGACGACGCCCCCGAAGTTCTTGTCGCTTCCAATCTCGTGGCGACCTTCAGCGAGCCGGTAATCGCCGGCACCGGCAACATCGAACTCCGGCAGACCGGCGGTGCGCTGGTCGAATCCTTCAACGTGGCCTCTTCCCCGCGACTCACTTTCAGCGGTGCGACGCTCACCATCGATCCCACCGCCAATCTCGTTCCCGGAACCGGCTATTACGTCCTGATCGGCTCGACTGCCGTGGTGGACACCAGCAGCATCCCCTTTGCCGGGATCTCGGCCGCGACAACGTGGAATTTCACGGGTGATGGCACACCTCCGACCATCGCCTCGCTCTCCCCGGCGGATGACGCGCAGTACGTGGCAGCGAATGTGAATCTGGTGGCCACCTTCAGTGAGAGCGTAGCGCCCGGCACCGGCAACATCGAGCTCTGGAAAACCGGCGGCGTATCAGCACTCGAGTCCTTCGATGTGACCAGTTCCCCGCAGCTCACCTTTGCGGGAGCGAATCTCACCATCAATCCTACTGCCGACCTCGATCCAAGCACCGGCTACTACGTGATCATCCCTTCCACCGCCGTGGTGGATCTTTCGGGTAACGCCTTCGCCGGGCTCGCCGGAACCGGAGCGTGGAACTTTACCTCTCTCGGTGCCGTGGTCCCCATCACCGTGGTCAACACCAACGGCCCTGACGGATTCGTCCAAGCCTCGCCCCCGACGATCAATACTTTCTCGTTCGACGCTGGCAGCACCGCCCGCATGCTCGTCGTCACGTATTCGGCCGAGCTGGGCTCGCCGGTAGCGAATGGCGGCGTCCGTATCACCTACGGCGGATTTCCCCTGACACGGGCAATTTCCGCTGGCGGGTTCGCCGACATCTACTATCTCGACCTATCCACGACTTCCTATACGGGTGGAGCCGCGGATCTGGTCGTCGATCTCTTGGATTACAGCATCAGGAATGGCCTGGGCATCGGTGCGGTCTCGCTCAGCGCCGGGGGGCAGCCCATCGTGCTGCACACGACTGCGAACGGCGGCAACAACGCCCAGTCCGTCGTCCTCAACACGACCGCTTCCAATGCGTTCGCCGTTGCCAGTTTCAATTCAAACGACAACGGCAGCTCGCCGGCACCAGCGGTGAGTTCACCACTCACCCAGATCTACGCGAGCAACGACATTGGTTCGGCACGGGGGGCAGCCGGATATGAGTCGGGAGTCAGTGCGGGCGACCACACCTACACTTGGACGCTGCCGACCACCAATCCAAGCCCGCGCCGCGTGGTGGCTGCTTCCTTCGTGGCTCCGGCCGCCGCCCCCACCAACACCTTCGCCAACTGGATCGGCAATCCGTCTTCGGACTGCGGTGGCCGATCAAGACCTCGGCGACGACCCCGATCGGTGACGGCACCGGCAACGGCGTGGAAAACTTCTTCGGCACCAACCCCGGCACCTTCACCCAGGGGCTGCTCGTCGGCATCAAGAGCGGCAATACCTTCACCTTCACCCATCCGCAGAACGCCACCCCCGCCAGCGACCTGACCGCCAGCTACAGGTGGTCGAAGGACCTCGCCAGCTTCCTCGCCAGCGGTGCCACCGACGGCGCGGGCACGACGGTCAGTTTCACCACCCAGGCGAACACTCCCTCGTCCGGCATCACCACCGTCACCGCCACGGTCACCGGAACGGCCACCAGCAACCTGTTCGTCCGGGTGAATGTGACCCAGCCCTGATCGATCCCACCATCCAACGTCACGCCACAGCGATCATGTTAAAGAACAAGCCCGGTCGCTGGGTGTGACGTTCACCGTGAATGGACGCCAATTGACGCGAATCTTCAGAACTCAACCAGGAGTTTGATCCAAAAATCCATCTTCATTCGCGTCAATTCGCGTCCATTCGCGGTTGAAAAACCCCTAACCGGATTGCCCGGCCATCACGCAGTTCCTCATCACCATTGATCCCAATTCCCAAGCACCAACACTCCCCAAAAAAATGAAACCCAACCGTAAAAACCCAATCCTTCTCGCCAGCCTGACCTTCGCGCTCACACTGGCCACTCCATCCGCGTTCGCCGCCAACCTCTATTGGGATCTCGATGGCGCCACCGCCGGTTCGGGGCCAAACACCACGCCCAACGGCACTTGGGCCACTGGTGGCACCACCTGGAGCACCGCCGCCAATGGTGCCTTGGCGACCTCCGCCCTCACCACGACGGGCATCGATGACCTATTCTTTTCCGCCGGAACCGATGCCATCGGCACCTACACCGTCACGCTCGGGGCAAACCAAAGCGCCAAGAGCCTGACCTTTCAGGAAGGCGCCGTCACCGTCACCGCCAACACCCTCACCCTCGCCGGCGGCGGCGGCATCACGGTGCTGGCGGGCTCGGGCGATCCGACCATCAGCTCGAATCTCACCGTCAATGGCAACAACATCATCAACGTCGACTCCGGCCGCACCCTCACGCTGAACACCGGCACCTTCACCCGTAGCGCCGGAGCCACCGTAAGCATCCTGGGCGGGGGCATCGGCTCGTCCACCATGTCGGGTTTGTCTGCGAATGATGCGACCGGTATCATCGGGACATGGGCTAGCGCCGGTTCCGGCACCGGAACCACCTACGCGAATTTCAGTGGCTCCAGCTTCAGCGGCCTTAGCTACACAGGCGCAGCGGACGGTACTTTGGCGGCAGCATCAACCGATGTCAGCTCAACGGAAGGCACTGTGAACTACGCCTTGAGCGCAGCAGGCACCCTCGGTACCATCGCGAGCGTCAATACGCTGCGCTGGGGTGGCGGAGCAGGCACATTGGCAACGGACACCTCCTTCACCACCAAAGGCATCATGAACGCAGGCACCGGTCTGCTGACCTTCAGCGACGCGGTGACATCGGGAGCTTCCGGGACGGAAATGGTCGTCAACACTGCGAATGCAGACATCGACTTCAACGGCGCCTTCACCGGCACCATCACCAAGACCGGATCCGGCACGATGACCCTCGGCAACGTAACGCACTCCGTTGGCGGCATCACGGTCAATCAAGGCATTCTGATCTCAGACGGCAGCGGGATCACCGGCACCACCGCCATCAACAGCGGCGGCACCTTGCAGATCGGCGCTGGCAGCACCACCGGCACGCTGGACACCAGCAATGTCACCAATGCCGGAACGCTGATTTTCAACCGCACCAACACCTACACCTTGGCTGCCGCAAATCTCGTCACCGGTGCCGGAGCCGTCACGCTCGCCAACACCGGCTCGGTCGCTGCTGCCACGGATGGTCAATTCAACACCACCGGCGCACTGAACTTCGGAGCAACTGCGGGCAGCACCACCGTTTCCGCCCTCGACCTCACCAACGGCAGCTCCACCTTCGGCAGCTTGGTGGTGCGGACCGATTCCATCGCCAATAACACCCTAACCATCGGCAGCGGCAAGACACTGACCGCCTCCAGCTTCACGGCGGGTTTCGCAGTAGCAGCTACGGCCGACACAAACACCGCCCTGAGCACGGGTGCAGCAGGAACCGGAGGCACCCTGACGGTCAACGGCAATTTCACCATGAGCCCGACTGGGGGAAATTCGGCGAATGCTGCTATTACCGCCGTGGATCTATCCGGGTTGAAGAACTTCAACGTCACCTCGACGGGCACCGGAAGGCTGACGGTCGGCTCTGCGCTGAACAGCAAGGGAACGCTCACTCTCGCCAACACCGCCAACAATATCAACGTCGGCACGCTCTCGGTGGGTGACTCCGGCATCGCCAACTACAACATCGCTCAACTCAGCACGATCAATCTGGGCGCTGGAACCAACGCCCTGTCGGCCCCGATCCTTAACATCGGTGCGGTCAAGGGTGGCGGCTTGATTCAGTTCGCCGGAGCCGGTGGATCGGTGGTGATCACCGGCGCGAACGGCGCTGGCACCGCGACCATTACCATCGGCAATCATTCCAACGCCACCTACTCAATAGGTTCCAACACCAACGGTCTTTTGCTGGCTGGACACGATGCGACCGTAAGCGCCGGTGCCGTGATCATCGGCCAGAAATCAACGAATGCCGCCGGTAGCGGCGCGATTACCAGTGAATTGACCTTCGACACGGGAACCTTCAATGCCACGAGCGTCTCGATGGCAGGAGCCACTAGCAATACCGTCTCGACTGCTTCTGGCTTAATCACCGGCTCATTCACCGTCGGCGGAGCCGCGGCAAATTCCGGCGCCACCGGGGTGGTGAACATCGGTGGCGATCTGCTGCTGGCCAACCTCCTTAGCACAACCGCAATCCCCTCCGCGAACGGCAGCTTGATCATCAATGGAGGCACGGTGAACGTGAATAATACGACGCTCACGGCCGGCGGAGGCATCTTTGACACCTCAGTCGGCCCCAGACCCTCCACCACCACCGTGACGCTGGCAGGCGGCACGCTGAACCTAAACGGCGGCGTCATCGGTGGCACCACCGGCACGGGCAAGCGGAACATCACCAACCTCAACTTCCGCAGCGGCACGCTGCAAAACGTCCTCCAGATCAACGGCGGCGCGGGCCTCAAGAAGACCACCGATGGCACGGTTGGCGGCGGCACCCTGATCCTCTCCGGCACCAACAGCTTCACCGGCGGCGTAACCATCGATGCCGGCACCGTGCAGCTCGGCAGTGCCGGCGCACTCCTCACCACGGCTGGCTCGGAAAACGCCGTGACCTTCGGTGCCGCCAGCACCGGCACTCTGGCCCTGACCGGTCTGGACACGGTTGTCTCCGCCCTCAATACCGATGCCTCCCCCGGCACAACCTTTGTGCAAAATGCCAATGGTTCCGCCGTCTCCAACGCCACCCTTACCATCGGCAATTCCCTGAACCTCGCCAGCACCTACGCAGGCACGATCCAGGACGGTAGCGGCGGCGGCACTCTGGCCCTGACCAAGGTCGGCACCAACACCCTGACGCTCTCCGGTGCGAACACCTACAGCGGCGACACCGCGGTCAACACAGGTACACTCTCGCTGCTCGGCGGCAGCCAGGCATCGCCCATCACTGTGCAAAACGGCGCAACGCTTGGCTTCGACATCGCGGCACCCACATCATCAACCAAAGCAGTGACGCTCGATGCCGGGCACAAGATCAGCGTGACCGGTTCGCCGACTTTGCCCAGTTACACCCTGTTGACGACAACCTCGACCTTCAACGGAACCGCTCCAAACCTGGATCCGGCGATTCCCGGCTACACCCTGATGGTGGACGGCGGCAACACGCTGAAACTGGTCGCAGCCCCCACCAACACCTTCGCCAGTTGGATCTCCAACCCCGCCTTCGGGCTCGCCCTAGCCGATCAAGACCTCGGCGACGATCCGGACGGTGACGGCAGCGACAACGGCGTGGAAAACTTCTTTGGCACCAATCCGGGCACCTTCACCCAAGGACTGCTCGTCGGCATCAAGAGCGGAAATACGTTCACCTTCACCCACCCGCAGAACGCCACCCCCGCCAGCGACCTGACCGCCAGCTACAGATGGTCGAAGGACCTCGCCAGCTTCCTCGCCAACGGTGCCACCGATGGAGCGCTTACGAAGGTCGATTTTACCACCCAAGCAAACTTCCCTTCGCCCGGCATCACCACTGTCACCGCCACCGTCACCGGAACGGCCACCAGCAACCTCTTCGTCCGGGTGAATGTGACCCAGCCCTGATCGATCCCACCATCCAACGTCACGCCACGGCGATCAAGCTAAAGAACAAGCCCGGTCACCGGGCGTGACGTTAACCGCGAATGAACGCCAATTGAAACGAATTTTAAAAACTGAATCAGGAGTTTAATCCAAAAATCCATCTTCATTCGCGTCAATTCGCGTCCATTCGCGGTTGAAAAATCCCTGGCTGGATTGCCCGGCCATCACGCAGTTCCTCATCACCATCGATCCCAATTCCCAAGCACCAACACTCCCCAAAAAAGTGAAACCCAATCGTAAAAACCCAATCCTTCTCGCCAGCCTGACCTTCGCGCTCACACTGGCCACCCCATCCGCGTTCGCCACCGACCTCTACTGGGACACCGACGACGCCACCGCCGGCTCCGGCGGTGCCACGCCCAGCGGCAGCTGGGCCACCAGCGGCACCACCTGGAGCACCGACTCCGCCGGTGCCACGGCGACCGCCGCCCTCACCACGACGGGCCTTGATCATCTGTTCTTCTCCGCAGGAACCGATGCCACCGGCAGCTACAGCGTCAGCCTCAGTAGCGACCAAAGCGCCAAGAGCCTGACCTTCGAGGAAGGTGCCGCCACCCTCACCGGCAGCACCCTCAGCCTCGCCGACGGCGGCATCACGGTGCTGGCGGGCGCGGTCAATGCGACCATCAGCTCGAATCTCACCCTCAGCGGCAACAACATTTTCAATGTCGGCGCCGGCAGCACGCTCACCCTGAACACCGGCACCTTCAGCCGTAATGCCAACCGGGCCACCGTAAACATCCAGGGCGCGGGCAACGGCTCGTCCACCATGACGGGGTTGAACGTGAACGTGAGTAACATCATCGGGCCATGGGCCAGCGTTACCGCCGGTGGCACGACCACCTATGCGAAATTCGTTGGCTCCACCATCAGCGGCCTCGGCTACACGGGCGGCGCGGACGGCAATGCGGTGACCGCATCAACCAGTGTCGCTCATCGCAAGCAACACTAGCTACTCCTTGAACGCAGTGGGCACCGACCTCGGGCTCAACGCGGACGTTAGGACCCTCCGTTACACCGGCGCGGCGGGATCGCTGGTGGTGCGCACCAGCTTCACCACCAGAGGCATCATGAACGTCAGCGGCAACCAGCTGGACATTAACTCCAATGGCGGCAATGTGAAAGCGGGGACTTCTTCGGCTGCGGAAATGGTCGTCAACGCCGCCAGCGGCAATATCAGGTTCGTGGGCACTGGCTCATTCAACGGTAACATCATCAAGACCGGATCCGCCGAGTTGATTTTCGGCGCGGCTGCCAACTTCTCCGGCATCAGCGGGATCACGGTCAATGAAGGCACCTTTGTCACGAACGCCGGCACCGACAACCAGCTCGTCGGCGCCACCATCAACAGTGGCGGCACTTTGCGCTGGGCTAGCCAGCAACAAGCACCAGGACAGTGCCGTGTTCACCATCAACGCGGGGGGCATCCTGGATCTGAATGCACAAACCGATACCATTGGCTCCATTGCCGGTGCCGGATCGATCACGAGCACCAACGCCGCTACGATGACTCTTTCGGGCGGCACACAGGCATTTTCCGGTGTGATCGGCGGGGCCGTGAGTCTCGCCCTTGAACCTGACATCTTCCTCCGCCCTGACCCTCTCCGGCAACAACACTTTCACCGGCGGCGTCACCATCAACGCGGGGACTCTCACTCTCGCTAATGCGGGTGCGCTCAACAGCACCGCAGGCTCCGAGAATGCGGTGGCCTTCGGAGCCAGTTCCACCGGCACCCTGGCCCTGGGCGGAAACAGCGTGGTGATTCGCAGCCTGAACAGCAATGCCACGCCAGGCGCGCCGGTCGTGGAGAACGCCAACGCCGGCAACGCCACCCTCACCGTGGGCAATTCCCTGAACCTCGCCAGCACCTACGCAGGCACGATCCAGGACGGCAGCGGCGGCGGCACTCTGGCCCTGACCAAGGCCGGCACCAACACCCTGACCCTCTCCGGCACCAACACCTACACCGGCGCGACCGACGTCAATGCCGGCACGCTGCTGGTCGACGGCAGCATCGCATCGGGCAGTGCCGTCACCGTAGGCACCAACGGCACCTTGGGAGGAACCGGCACCATTCATGGCACGCTTGCCGTCGCCGGCGTACTCAGTCCAGGCACCGGCCTTGGTGACAAACAGACCTTGGACGCAGGCACCACGACCTGGAATGGTGGCAGCATCTGGAATTTCGATCTCAGCTCCAGCGACGATACTTCCGACAAGCTTGTGATCACCGGAAACCTTACCAAAGGCACCGGGACGCTCGGAACCGACTACGTGTTCAACTTCATGGGATCGCAGCCGGTTTGGAACACGACGTACACGCTGGCGACCTTTGCTTCGTTCATCGACTTCGCAGACGGGCTCAATTTCACCGCCACGAACCTTGGAGCGGGTTCCTACAGCACCAGCTTCTTCACCCTCAACAGCACCAGCCTCACCTTCACCGCCGTCCCCGAGCCCACCAGTGCCTTGGCCGGCCTGCTGCTCACCGCCGGCCTGCTCCGCCGCAGGAGGAAATGCTGAATGTTGAATGTTGAATTGTGAATGGGGGAGGCGCTTCACGATGGCTCTCTCACTCCCACTCAGGCCTCGTTCTTCTATTGATCCATCATTCAAAATTTAAAATTTAAAATTTAAAATTTGCCCACCGGGCCTGAACCACTTTCCGGAAGTTATTGGGTTTCTCCCGGATTAACAAGGGGCGTCGCTTGGAGAAGCGGCGCCCCCTCATCCATCTCCCTCCAACCCTCCAAACAAGAACCATGATCGTAAAAACATCCATCAACACCGCACTTCCGCGAGGGTCCGCCTACCGATCCGCCTCGCGCTCGGCTTCACCCTCACCGAGCTTCTGGTGGTGATCCTGGTCATCGTCGTGCTGGCGGCGACCACTTTTTCCGTCACCAGGAAGGTCATGACGAAAGCGCACCAAGCGGGCTGCGTGGCCGTGATGCGGCAGGTGGGCATCGCCACCGGAGCGTATATCAGCGACAACAACGACCGCATGCCGGGGCCGCTTAAGCTCAACGGACAGCTTCCGAATTACACCAACAAGAGCGACATCACCCTCGACGCCACCCTGTTCAGCCACACTTGGCCCCTACCTCGGGCTGGAAGAGAAAGAGCGAGCCCACCGGACTGCCGGATTCGCTGGTTTGTCCCGCGTTTCGCCAGCGTTTTCCCGGGTGGAACGCGAATGGCCAGGCAACCTCGGGGGCAACCTGGGAACTCCAGGCGGCAACGGAAGGGTTTTTCATATGAATCAGGATCTGGTGCTGTGCTGGCAAGCGCGTATTCGGCCCACAGGGTGACGAGCAAGCGGTGAACCAACCTGATACCATGAAATACTCGGTCGTTTCTGCCGGGACACCCAAGACTCCTGTCAGTAAAATCGTGATGCTCATGGATTTCGAGCCGACCATGCATGGAGAATCGAGGAACTATCTGTTTCTCGACTTCCATGTCGAAACCCGTCCCAACAGCTATACGTTGAATGCGAGACCCGACTGAGAACCCGTGCCTATTTCCCATTGATCCGTTTGCATCCCCCGCCTCCTGAGCCAGAATATCCTGATGCTTCGATTAAAAGCCCATCTTCACAAGCCCAACCTTCCCAAACATGACTCGTTTCAACCGCAGTATTCAATTTCTGGCAGCCATCTCCGGACTCGCCGCCATGGCCGGGTCCGCGATGGCGCAGATCACCGTGGTCAATACCGGTTCCGCTGGTATCAGCCGTGGCTGACGATCCGAAGACGGCGGTCCTTTCGTTCAATGCCGGGGCCACCGCGAACAAGCTGATTGTCCAGGTCAGTGCGGAGGGCCAGGATGTGGACTCGATCACCTATCAGGGAGTCGCTCTGACGCAAGCGGTCGTCGGCACCGGGCGCAACATGGGAATCTTCTATCTGGACAACCCGTTCACCGGCGGCGCGGCCGATCTCTCGGTCACCCTTGGAGCAGGTCAATCCGAACGGGATCGCCGTCGGCGTGGTCTCGGTTTCCGGGGCCGCCCCCGGAGTCGCCGCAGCCGCCTTGGCCGGCAGCGCAAGCAGCGTGACACTGACGGTGCCGGTGTCCGGAAGTTTCGTGGTCAGCGGCTACGCCGCCAATGGCAGCGGCACGATCACGCTGCCCGCGGGGCACACGGCGATTTACAACTCCACCAACATCGGCTCCGCGCATGCCGCGGCGAGTTATGCCAATGGCCAGACCGCCGGCTCACGGACCTATTCCTATGCCGACACCAATCCCTCTATCTCCGGTGACGTCCGCCGCAGTCTTCGTGCCGGCCTCTGCCGCCCCGGTGATCACGGGCACCAGCCCGGCCGCCGGCGCGCTCGCCGTGCCGCCGGACGGCAATCTGGTGGCGACCTTCAGCGAGGCGGTGGTGGCCGGCAGCGGCAACATCGAATTGTGGCAGTCCGGCGGAAGCTCCCCGATCGAATCCTTCAATGTGGCCACTTCCCCGCAGATCACCTTCGCGGGATCGACCCTCACCATCGATCCATCGGCAAACCTCGCCCCCAACACCTTCTACTACGTCTTGATCGCTTCCACCGCGGTCGTCGATACCTCAGGCGGCAATGCGTTCGCGGGAATCACCAGTTCCTCCACGTGGTCCTTCTCCACCGGCAGCACCCCGCCGCTGGTGCCCACCTTCTCACCCACGGACAACGCCTTCGGCGTGGCCTTGAATGCCAATCTGGTGGCGACCTTCAGCGAGACCATCCAGAAGGGAACCGGCAACATCACCATCCACAAGGCCGACGGCACGGTGTTTGAAACCATCAACGTGACCTCCTCCGCCGTCACCTTGTCTGGCGGGAAGGTGACGATCAATCCCGTCAACAACTTCGTTGCCGGCGCTGGATACTATGTGCTCATCGACCCCACCGCGCTCCGCAACACCGCCAGCCAATTTTACGCGGGCATTTCGGATCCCACCGTGTGGAACTTCACCGCGCTGCCAGACCTGACCACGGTGGATGGACGGCTCACCTGGATGATGCAGAAGAACATCACCAGCCCGTGGCCCTCTACGACGGGTTCGGCGGGCATGGCCTCCTATGCGCTGGCTGCCTTCCATCTTGGCACCGACCTGGTGACCGCCAACGACTACATCAACCAATTCCACGACCAGTATCCGGTTCCGGACAGCGACACCATCGACTTCGACTCCTACTTCTGGCTGCACCTGATCTGGCGCATCTACCATGATCCCGCGATGAACGCGCGGCTGACGCCGCTGGCCCGCGCCGACATTCAGGACATGATGTGGCGCTGGATCCGGACGCGCAGCAGGGTCAGCGACGCGCAGGGCGACACCTGGGTCTATCACGGCAGCGAGAACCACGACGCCATGCAGAAGGGCAGCTTCCTGCTCTGCGCGGAGGCCCTCAAGGATGCGCCCGGCTACGGCCCGGGCATGGTCCTCGCCGATGGACAGACCCTCGCCCAGCACGCCACCGCATGGAGCGGCTATTTCCAACGCTACTTCATCGCCCGCGCCGGGGAGGGCATCAATGCCGAGATCGCCAGCCCGATCTACGCCAAATACAGCGTCGGGGTTTATTACAACGTCATGGACTTCGCGGAGTCGCCGGTGCTGCGCACTCTGGCACAACGCTTCATCACGCTGTATTGGGCGGACACCGCGTCGGACTGGACCCTGTCCGGCGTGCGGGGCGGTGGGGAGGCCCGCTGCTACAAGGACAGTTACCTCCGTCTCGGCAGCCAGTATTCCTTCAATGCGCTGCTCTATGGCTATGGATGGCATGCCACTTCCAGTACGGTCCGCACCTATGGCCTGATTCCCGCCACCAGTTCCTACCGGGTGCCCGCGATCATCACCGCCTGCGCCACCGATCCCGCCCGCCCGAACTACCTCTACACCTCCCGCCGCTTTGGCCGCGCCGGTAGCCGTCGTCGGGGATGACAACATCATCACCTTCGACAGCGGCAACTCGAACCTGCGCCGCGACACCTGGGTCACGCCCGACTACACCATGGGCACCCTGACCTTCGACATGAACCGGCAATACACCCAGATCAGCGACCAGAACCGCGCGATGGGCGTGATGTTCGCCTCCGGTGTCAACAACCGGGTGATGGTCTTCGGCAAGGGTGCCGCCAGCGACGACAAGAGTTATGCCGACCTCAGCGGCGTGACCCGCGCGAACTGCATGGTGGTGCAACGCGACCAGAACGCCAACAGCAAGCGGCAGCGGCACGCTGGTCTTCGTTCCGCAAAGCCTCTGGAACGCCCGCGTTGAGACCAGCGGCTGGCTGTTCCTGCAAAGCGGCAACGCCTACTGCGCGCTCCGTCCCGCGGGCGGCAGTTACACCGCGGCGACCGCCGCTAACGGAGTGGATCTTGTCCATGAGCAACATCTGGGCACCGGTGATCATCCAGATGGGCCAGGCGGCGAACTATGCCGACTTCGCCGCGTTCCAGGCTTCCGTCATCGCCAACGCGCTGACCTTCGTTACCAACACGCTCAACTACACCAGCGAGGCCGGCGACACCTTCACCTTCTACGCCAACAGCAAAACCACGCCGCGGGTGAACGGAACCACCGTGAACCTCAACCCGACCAAGACCTACGACAGCCCCTACCTCTCGATGATCCATGGCACGGATCTGGCCACGGTTTCCTATCCCGGTTATGAGAATCTGTTGCTGAACTTCGACCCCGGCTGCCACCGGCTTCGTCGCGGTCACCGCCAGCGCCCAAGCCTATCAGAGTGCCTCCATCCCTCACCAACACCCTCACCGGCTTCACCGTGGATTCCGGCAGCAATCGCAAACTGGTGCTGACCGCCAGTTGGGAAAGCGCGAATTCGGGCATCAGCGCGACTTGGAACGGGACCCAGAATTTCACGGTGGCGGTGAATTCCGCGAACGGCAGAAACTCGGCGATCCTCTACCTCGACGACCCGACTCCCGGCACCGGCAACATCGTGGTGACCTTCCCCGTGGCCACCCTTCACGCGTCGGGGTGCTGAGCTTGGTGGGCGCGGCGCGTGGTGTCGCAAGAACCTCGACCTCCTCCGGCGTTTCCGGCAGCCTGACCCTCCCGGTGGATGGGAGCTTCGTGGCAGGCGTTTACACCTCCAACGGCACACCCACGATCACCGGCCCCTTCGCCAGCACCCTCTATAACGGCGATTCGGGCTCATGTGTCGGTAACGCGGGCTACCAGACTGTGCCAACGGCGGGCCCCGCCAATTACACTTGGACGGTCAGTGCCCCTTCGGACGACAGAAACGCTCTCGCAGCCTTCGTGCCGGCAGCTGCCGCCCCGGTGATCATCACGACCAGCCCGGCGGACAATGCGACCGGTGTGCCCGTCGCTGCCAACCTCGTCGCAAACTTCAGCGAACCGGTCGTCAACGGAACCGGCACGATCACGCTCAAGAGAACCTCCAACAACAGCACGGTCGAGAGCTTCAACGTGGCTTCCTCGCCGAGACTCGTCTTCAGCGGACAGACCCTGACCATCAATCCGACCAACGACCTCGGTCCGGGAGTGGCTTACCATGTCCTGATCGACTCCACCGCGATCGTCGACACCTCCGGCGGCAATGCCTTCGCAGGCATTTCCAGCCCCACCGCATGGAACTTCACCACCGCCGGCACCCCGGTTAACAGCTTCGCAAACTGGATTCCAATCCCGGCTTCGGACTCGCTGCCGCCGATCAGGACTTCGGCGACGATCCCGACGGCGACGGCATCGACAACGGCGTGGAAAACTTCTTCGGCACCAACCCCGGCACCTTCACGCAGGGACTCGCCGCCGGCATCAGAAGCGGCAATACCTTCACCTTCACCCACCCGCAGAACGCCATCCCGGCCACCGACCTCACCGCCAGCTACAAATGGTCGAAGAACCTTGCCAACTTCCTCGCCAACGGTGCCACCGATGGAGCAGGCACCAAGGTCGATTTCACCACCCAGCTGAATACCCCATCGTCCGGCATGACCACCGTCACTGCCACCGTCACGGGAACCGCCACCAGCAAGCTCTACGTCCGCGTGAATGTGACCCAGCCCTGAACCGGTTCTCAAATCGCTGACAAATATGATTTTAATGGTTAGCCCCCTTTTCCCGCCTTGTTGGAAAAACAACGATACCAACCGCGTTGTTTGCAGTCTTGCAGTAATCCTGCTCCACAACAATCCATGATTGGAGCCGCCAGCGCATCATGAACCGCCGCACCCTGATCCGATGCATCTCCCTGGCCCCGCTCGCCACAGGCGTTTCCTGCGGCCGGGTTTTCGGTGCCGGCGGCCAGGCTGAGAAGCTGCCGCCCGGTCATGACCCGCGGGATTTCGGGGCGATCGCGGACGGAAAAACACTGGACACCGCCGCCATTCAGGCAGCCATCGACGCAGCAGCTTCCAGCCTCGGTCGCGTCAACCTGACGGGTGCGGTGTTCCTGTCCGGTTCACTCTTCCTTCGCTCCGGAATTACGTTTCACATTGCCTCGGACGCCACCCTGCTCGGCAGCACCGATCCGGCGAACTACCGCACCGGTCGCTGGCCGGCACTACTGCTTGCTAATTCCGCCACCGACCTCCACCTCAGCGGCAAAGGAACCATCAACGGCCAAGGTCGCGAACTCGCAGGCAACATCGAGAAGCTCCTGCGTGCGGGAAAACTCAACGACCCGCCGGATCTAAAGCGCCCGTCCGAACGTCATCGGCCCCAGCTCATCGAGTTCATCCGCTGCCGCCGTTCGAGCGTCCGCGATCTCACCCTTCGCGACGCCGCCTGTTGGGTGCAGACTTATCGTGATTGCGAGGATCTCCTTCTCGAAGGCCTCACCGTGCGCAGCACCGCCTACTGGAACAACGACGGCATCGACCTTTACGATTGCCGGCGCGTGGTGGTTCGTAACTGTGACATCGACTGCTCGGATGATGGGATCTGCTTGAAGTCCGCCACACCGGGCAAGTTTTGTGAAGACATCCTGGTGGAAAGCTGCCGGCTGCGTACCAGTGCCAGCGCCTTCAAAATGGGGACTACTTCCCATGGCGGATTCCGCCGCATCACCGTGCGCGATCTCCACATCCGGGATACCTACCGCTCCGCCATCACCATCCAAAGCGTGGATGGCGGCCACATCGAGGACATCGATGTTTCGGATATCGTCGCCGAAAACACCGGCAACGCCTTCTTTATCCGCCACGGCCAGCGGGTGGTCGGCCGTGCCGCAGGATCGATCCGCAACATCCGAATCCGCAATCTAACCGTCACCGTCCCGGGCACCGCACCGGACGCAGGCTATCCCCACGCAGGTCCGCCGGTCACACGCCCGCACAATGTCATCCCGGCATCAATCATCGGACTGCCGGAACACCCCGTTGAAAACGTCACGCTCGAAAACATCCGCATCACCATGCCCGGTGGCGCGGATCCCGCCGTGGCACACATTCCCTTGGACGAGCTCCACCGCATGCCGGACTTACCCCAGCGCTACCCGGAGTTCTCGATGTTCGGCGAACTCCCCGCTTGGGCGCTCTTCCTCCGCCACACCCGCGGAATCGTCCTCCGCCAATCGCGCTTCGACTTGAAATCGCCGGACTTCCGCCCCGCGCTGGTCCTCGACCGCTCGGTGGATACCGAGCTCGACGGAATCTCGCTCGACCGCATGAGCGGCCATCCGCTGATTGCCGCCCACGCCTCGTCCGGCCTGAGCATCCTCAACCCGTCCCTGCCTCTCGGCAAAGACGACCTCCGCCAATGGAAAACCGAACTCCGCGCCCAATGACGGGCCTGTCGCTGCCTACCTGAAATGCGATCCTCTAACAATCAGATCGCAGCTCAGCATGCCAAGCTCATGAAAACAGACACCCGGCTCCTTTCTTCCCTCCATTTCCTGCTGGCGCTCGCGCTTTGCGGCAGCACCGTGGCATCCGCCGAGGACTTCTACGTCGATCCCGTTTCCGGAAATGATGCGAACAACGGCACGTCCACCGCCACCGCTTTCAGGACCTTGGGGCGATCGCGCCAGGCGGTGGCCGCAGTCAATGCAGGCATGACGGAGGATATCACCGTCCATCTTCGCGGAGGCATCCACCGCCTTTCCGCCACGCTGACACTGGGACCGGCGGATTCGGGAACGAATGACTTTGATGTGGTTTACCGGAATTACGCAAACGAAACCCCCGTCATCAGCGGCGGCGTGGATCTGTCAGGCGGATGGGTTCTCCATGATGCGGTGAGGAACATCTACAGGAAGTCCGGGGTCTCATTCGCGTTCCGGCAGCTATACGTGAATGCCTCCACTGCAATCAGGGCGAGAACGCCGAATCAAACCGATGGCAACACGTTCGGCCCTTATTTAACCATGATCGGAGTGAAGTCCGCCAACAAGCAGGCGATCATCAATCCGGCAGACATCTCAAACTGGTCCGGCCTCACCAACGTGGAAATGGTCATGAACCCGCATTGGTATCACTACCGCGGGAGGATCAGTTCCTACACCACGAATGCCACCCAGGCCCTGGTCACATTCCGCGCGCCTGAAAACAATACCATCTTCAACAAAGGTGACGGTTTCTGGACGAACACTCCTTACTTTTTTGAGAACTCGATGGATTTTCTCGATGCCGGAGGCGAGTGGTTTCTGGATACCTCCAGCACGACGCTTTACTACAAGCCGCGCTCGGGTGAGAACATGGCGACTGCCGCCATCGAAGCGCCATTGTTGGACAGGTTGGTTCAGTTGTCCGGCACGTCCACCAGCAACAAGGTGCGCAATGTCCGCTTTGAAGGGCTGGCCTTCACCCAGGCTGGCTGGAATGGCCCCAGCATCAACGGCTCCTCCATGACCCAGGGTTGCAGGGAAATCGTCACCAAAGTGAGACAGGGCGCGATCACGGCGCAGTATGCCGACAATTTGGAATTTGCTTTCTGCAAGTTCCGGTTCCTGGGCTTCAACGCCATTTCCTATGTGAAGGGAGTCACGGGCGGATCCATCCACAACTGCGACTTCCGTTGGATCTCCGCGAACGGCATCGTGATTCATGACGATGGCGTGGCGAACCCGGCCGCGGGTGACGCCTGCCAGGACATCCGGATCGTGAACAACAGTATTGCACGTGTCGGCCAGCAATACAGCAACGGCATCGGCATCGTCAGTTATTTCGTGAAACGCATGCTCATCGCGGACAATGAAATCAGCTACGGACCCTACATGGGCACCCAGACGGGAGGGCAGTCCGGAGCCAATATCGATGTCGGGATGAAGGACAATATCCTGAGAAACAATTACGTGCACCACATGATGCAGTTCCACGACGACGGCGGGGCTTTTTACACGTTGGGCCGCCAGCAAGGAACGCATGTCGTGGACAACTGGGCGGACACGCTGCTGGCGACCCGGCTGACAGGTAGTTATTCGGTGGCCGGACTCTATGCGGACAACTATTCGGAATTCATCACCTACGAGCGAAACGCCACGGTGAATTGCACGAAGGCCACCTACGAGCAAACCGGCATCGGAGCGAGAAACAATCGCTGGCTTTCAAATGTCACCACGGCGGACCCGGCCATCACCCGATATGCGGGCCGGAAGACGAACTATTTCTGGCCAGTCAAGCACGAGGCCGAGAGCATGACGATCTCCGGAGGAACCGTCGAGTCCGGAGCATTCTACTCCAATGAAGAGGGAATCACTATCAGCGCGGCCGGTAGTCTCAGTGCTTCATTCGACGGTCCGGGCGGAAACTATAACATCAACACGGCCTATGTCACCGGGGACACAGGCGCGGCGGGTTACCGGCTGCTCGTCAACGGAGCGCAGGCCGATGCCTGGACCGCATCGCCGACTCCGGTTGGCACGGGGCTTCAAATCCGCCATCGGATCACGCGTCTGATCGCTCTAGCAGCCGGGGATGCGATCACGCTCGAAGCCACTCCCGCTTCCGGGACTCCGGCCAAGGTCGATTACGTGGAAATCTATGCCAGTCAAATCGCGCTGCCCACCGCACCCGGCGACCTGAGGGCGAGCGTTGTTTCCGGCACCAGAATCGCGCTTGCCTGGGAGGGGGCGACGGGCGCCGCAACGTATGACATCCACCGGGCGGATTCCAAGGAAGGTCCTTTTACCACCATCGCGACGGGAGTCACCGGGACGAGTTGGATGGACTCGAGGTTGGTGCAAGGCCGACCGTATTTCTACTACGTCACGGCGACCAACGCCGGAGGGACGAGCCCGGCCAGCGAGACAGTGAGCGCCATTCCGCATCCGTTTTCCAGCACTTGCATGCTGGAAGCCAGCGCGGACGCCTACGTGCAAAGTGGCTATCCCACGGCTAACTTCGGCAGTGCGACGGAAGTTGTCGTCAAAAATGCTACCACCACCAGCATCCACCGGAAGGGATACATCCGCTTTAATCTTACCGGGCAAAAACTTCACTCCACGCCGAACGCTTCACTGCAAATGATCGCGAGCATTTGGAATGAGACGTTGTCATGGCAGATCTATGGATTGAACAACGGGGGTGCAGGCGAATCATGGATCGAGAATTCCATCACGTGGAACAACGCTCCGGCCAACATCACAGCGACGGGAGATACGCTCGACGGCAGCCGGGTTACGTTTCTCGGAACGCTTGCCCCCGCTGGAATTCCGCCAGTGGGGGCCGTGTTGGAACTGCGCTCTGCGGCCCTTGATGCCTTCTTATTGGCGGATACCAACCACCAAGTGACATTCGTTCTGATCCGCACCACCAGCAGCACAACCGGCAACTCCGCCGTGGCATCGCGGGAAAGCACCAAGCTCGCCGCTCCGGCGCTTGAGTTCGCCAGGGTCGTGCTGGACTCCGACGGCGATGGTTACGAGGACGCTTTTGAAACCGCCAACGGGAGCAACCCTTTCAACGCTTCCTCCATCCCCCTGAAAATCACCGGAGCGGTATTCCAGTCCGGTGCGTTCGCAGTGACCGCCAGCGGCCTTTCTCCATTCATACCTTACGTGCTGAAACGCTCCGCCGATCTTTCGGATGGATTCCCCGTCATGATCGGCACTCCCTTTTATGCCACCGATCCTCCCGCCACTCTATCAGACCCCGCGCCGCCTCCCGGCAAGGCATTTTACCGGATTGAACCTTCCCGTTAATCCGACCTCAACCCAACATCACATCATGTATCTCAAACAACTCATTCTCTCCCTGATCGCCCTGGCCACCGCAACAGGCTCCCAGCGGCCTAACATCCTATTTATCGCCATCGACGACCTGCGGCCCGAACTCGGTTGTTATGGGGCCGCGCAGGTCAAGACACCGAACATCGACAAATTTGCCGCCAGCGGCATGCTCTTCAAACGTGCGTATTGCCAGGTGCCGATCTGCATGGGTTCGCGCGCGTCGCTGATGACCGGGATGCTGCCCACCTCCAAACGCTTCGTCGGTGATTGTCGCGTGGACGTGGATGCCCCCACTGCCATGACCTTGCCGGAGGCTTTTCGGAAGGCGGGCTACACCACCATGTCTAATGGGAAAATCTATCACAACATCGACGACGCGGCGGAGAGAAGCTGGAGCGAGGCCCCGTGGCAACCGCGCAACCACATGCGCAGCTTCGACCCGGAGACCACGCGCCGTCTCTCCAAAACCAAACAGCGCGGCCGCATCTACGAATCGCCCGATGTGGCCGACGACGCCTATCCCGATGGCGAGACCGCGCAAAAAACCATCAAGGATCTCCAACGCCTCAAGCAGGAAGGAAAACCGTTTTTCCTCGCCTGCGGATTTTTCAAGCCTCACATGCCGTTCTACGCGCCGAAAAAATACTGGGATCTCTACCCGCGTGATTCGATCCAACTGGCCACCAACCGCCAGCGCCCGGACAACGCGCCAGCGCAGCTCAAAGGCAGCGGCGAGTTCCGCAGCTACCACCTCGCGGACCTCGATCCGAACTCGGACGAGTTCCACCGCATCATGCGCCACGGCTACCTCGCCTGCACCAGCTATGCCGACAAGCTCACCGGCGATGTCCTCGCCGAACTCGAACGCCTCGGACTGGCGGAAAACACCATCGTCGTGCTCTGGGGCGACCACGGTTGGCATCTCGGCGAGCACAATTTCTGGGGCAAGCACAATACCATGCACCTCGCCACCCGCGTGCCGCTCATCGTGAAAGTGCCGGGCAAGACGCCTGGTGCCACGTCCTCTCTGGTGGAAACCACCGACCTCTTCCCGAGCCTGTGTGCGCTCGCCGGCATCGCCACGCCGGCCACCGTGCAAGGCCGGGATTTCTCCACGCTGCTCGACGATCCGCAAAAGCCCTTCCACGAGGCGGCCTACAGCCGTTTCCTGACCGCCGACGCGGTCATCACCGATCATTTCAGTTACACCAGTTATGAGGACGGAAAAGCGGAGATGCTCTACGACCTGGCGAAGGATCCGCACGAAAACCGCAACGTGGCGGACGATCCCAAGTATGCCGAAACGATCGCAACGATGAAAAAGCTGCTCAAGGAACGTCAAAAAACCTCCAACCAAAACCCATGATTCCTTTCAAAACAACCCCGGCTGGCCATGCTCCAAATGGCTTCGCCCTCGTTGTCACCCTCTCGTTGATGATCCTGCTGACCGTCATCGCGGTCGGACTGCTTTCGCTATCGAGCATCTCCCTGCGGTCTTCCTCACAGGGGCAGGCCGCTGCCGAAGCGCGCGCCAACGCCCGACTGGCGCTGATGCTTGCGATCGGGCAAATGCAGCGCGAGATGGGGCCGGACTCACGCATTTCCGCTCCTCCTGACGCGGGGACAATCGCTACGGGCGGCCAACCGCGGTGGACGACAGTTCATGACGCCTGGAAAACCGATCCCGCTAACAGTAACGCTCCCTTAATCCCCGTCTCCCGGAAACCCAATTTCCGCACATGGCTCGTCTCGGGAGCCGATGGCAAAGTGGTCAGCTCCAGTAATTTGATTTCGTTGGTCGGGCCCGGAAGCCTTGGTGCGAATTATGTGCCCGAGGATCTCGTCTCGGCCCCCTTGGTTGAGGTGTCGGATTTGAGGAAAAAAGGCTCCATCGCCTGGTGGACTGCTGACGAATCCGCCAAGGCAAAAATCACCGCCGGTGCCGCAACCGACAATTTCGCGGCAGCCTCCAATCCGTTCTCAGACGCACAATCCCCACCCCGCACCGGATCTCAAGCACTTCCGCAGCTCAGCGCATTCGAATGGAAACCGAAACAACGCTCCGCCGCCATCACCACCGCCTCGGTCAATCTAGCCGCTGATCTCAAGGGACCCGGAATCGGCAACCTGAACCACGATGTCACGGTGTATTCAGCCGGTGTGCTCAGCGATGTCCGCGAGGGCCGCCTCAAACGCGATCTCTCCAACCTGCTCACCCGCCCCATCTCCGAGGTGGAGGACAAACCGCTCTACCTGGCGGATGGTCGAATGAACCGTTTCGTCATCGGCACGGATGGCAGCGTCGCTAATGGCCCGGGCATAGCCAGCGATCCCAAACCCGTCCGAAGGACATCCAGCGAATGGGGGATCAACCTCGAAGAGCTCTTTCTTTTTCATAATCTCCATCGCGAGATCCAGTGGACGGGTCAGCAACCCAGGATTGTCTCTAAAAAAAGTCGCGAGGAAGCCGTGAACGATCGGTTCTATCTCTATCGCAAGCCAACCATCGAAGCCGCCCAGTTCATTCTCTCCTTCAAAGCAGTGCCTGATACGGCAGCGGGCAGATACAAGATGGTGCTCATGCTTGACGGAATGGTCGCCGTGTCCAATCCCAATGACATGACCTTCGAATACGCGCCCGGATTGCAACTGGGGTTTCAGCTTTTCACGGTTCCCTATCGATTGAAATGGGACATCCGCAGGGCGGGAGCGGTCCTCTATAATTCCACTCAACCTGTCGCAGCCAATCTGCAACAGTTCAAGGGATATGTCGGTGGAGGACCGGCTTCAACGGCTGCCGCCGGCTTCTCCCTGCTGCCAGGCGAGGCTGGAGTATTCGGATCGAGCACCAGCACGACATTCACCCTGAGTTTGATGCGGGGCTTTCTTCCTAGCGGGGGCGTGCAGCTCGACGACAGTCTGAAAGCGACAAATCTCCTGCCAACCGATCAGATTAATTTCAAAATGGAGCGGTTGGACTCGACGACGAACATTCCCTACTACACCGCCGAGTTTGGTTCAAACGTGTGGAATTACTGCAACATTTGGTTAGGTCAGCGCGGTTTCAATGGAAAGAACAACGGCTGGCACTTGGGAGCCATGACTTCGCTGGGAACTCCATCAACAACCGATGCTTATGTGAATCAACAGCTACCCGTGACCATCACCCCGCCCCAGGTCCGGTCGGTCAGCGAATTTGTGACCAAACCGCAGCCATTCATGATCCTGAGCTTTCTAAAGAATGTGGAGCAGTCCGGCGGGGGCGCGGTTCCCGACGCTTTTGCCTCGCGCCCATTCCTGATGAGCGAGTCCGCCAATAGCATGGTCGGGATGACCTTGTCCAATCTGGCGAATTCCTCGCAGATGTCCCAGTTCATCATGAAAGCGGAGCCTGCGAACTATCAGTTCAACACGCTGGCGGCCGGAGCGGGAGGGCGCAACATGTATCAAGGCGGTAGCAGGCAACCCAGTTCGGGCGGTGATTTCAACGTGTTGAAACGCCGGATCTCGTTTGCCCCGCCCTTGTCGCTGGGTGCCTTTGAAAATGCCATCGCCTCCGGATTCGCGCGCCGGTTCAAAGATCAAACTGCGATCGGCGATGGCACCGATAAATTTCCCGCAAGCGCCCGCACTCTTTCAGGGGAGAGCCCGGCAACTCCATTCGTGGCCAAGGCCATCGGGAATGCATTTGCCTCTCCGTTCCTCGCGCCAGACGAGGTATACCGATCCTATTCCCCACCGTCAGGAGGCACCGACCACTCGTGGATGGTCAACAACGCGCTCTGGGATTCCTGGTTTTTATCAAGCATCGTCGATGGCCGGGGGCTGGGCGGCAACTCGTTTCAACCGGACAGCCGCTCGCCACGCGAGCAGTTCACTGAACTCGCCAAAGGCAGCGGACTTCTCCGCAACCAGCGCTTTCTCTTCCATCCCTACCGCTCCCCGGAAATCGCGCTATCCGAGCTCTTCAATGGAGACGTTCTCAAGCCGTCCGCCATCAACGACCTCAGTAAGTATCTGCTCATCGACGGCGCTTTCAACGTGAACTCAACCTCAACGGCAGCATGGAAGGCGCTTCTCTCAAGCGTCCGCAAACAAGAGCTGATCGTGAATGGCGGCGCGAAAAAGCCGTTCAACAACCCCTACGGAACTCTCGGCTATGCCCTGAACGACTCATCGAGTAACGACTGGGCCGGCCTGCGCGACCTATCAGAAACGGACATCGATTCGCTGGCCAAGGCCATCGTCGTGGAAGTCAAGGCACGCGGTCCTTTCCTCAACCTTGGGGACTTCGTCAACCGCCGTCCGAACAGCCCTGATGCCTCTCAACAGGTGGTGGGCGCGCTTCAGGCGGCGATTGACAAATCCGGCCTCAACGGGCGCTTCACCGGCGGAGGGCGCAGCGTGGCAGCAGCCGATTTCGGGTCGCTTCCCGGTGCCGGAACGATCTCGGCGGAACCCGCTCCCGCACGCTCAGCCGGCAGCGCCGGTCACCTGACCCAAGCCCGGCTGCTCACCGCCCTCGGCTCGCAGATCACGGTGCGCTCAGACACCTTCGTGATCCGCGCCTACGGCGATGCGCGCGACGCCTCAGGCAAAATTATTCTCGCCCGGGCATGGTGTGAAGCCGTCGTCCAGCGGCTACCTGAATATGTCGATCCCACCGACCGGCCGGAAGCTTCAGAAGGCTGGCCGGGCTCCAGCGACAAGCTCACGCCTATCAATACGCTTTTTGGCCGCCGCCTGAATATCCGCTCCTTCCGCTGGCTGAGCAGCAACGAAATCTGATCCTAAAAAGCAATCCTGCCACCAACATGTCCCAGCACCATCCATTCCGCTCCATTCTATGGCTCTCCGCCCTCTCTGCCGCCTTCCTTTCCCCTGCGATGGGGAAATCACCCGCCGCTGGGAAAGACAAACCCCTGATGAGTATCGTGTGTATCTCCAGCTTGAATGAGACCCAGGAGGTCATCCTTGCCGCGCGCGATGCCAAGGACCAATGGCAAGAGCTCGGCAAGACTCCACTGAGGGCCTCGATGATCACGGACTGGCTACCCGCCCGGGCGGGTGAGCTGCATTTCGCCGTGCAGGAAGAGGGAACCTTGAAATCCATCGGCCATTTTACCTACCCGGAGAATTCCAGCCGGGGGCTGGTCATCTTGGTGGCGGATCCGGAGACAAAGACCTACAACGCCCAATTCGTGGATCCAAAGAAAGCGAAGTTCGAGAAAGGCTCCTTTTTGGTCTACAATTTCAGTGCGCAGCCTGCCTCGGTTTTTCTCGGTTCAAATGAGCAAAAAATCGAGGCAAACCAGCAAATCGTGGTAAAGCCAACCCTCGAAGACAACGGGATGTTCCGCATGCAAGTGACTCGTCCCGGCAAAGACAATCAATCCGAAACTTGTTATGACCGCTACACCTCGGCCAATCAAGACTCTCGCGGAGTGATCTGCCTGCTACCGGATGAGAAATCCGGACTCAAGGTAGTAAGTCTCCCCTTATTCTCGGGTATCGAGTGACACTCCAATCAAAGTCGAATTTCCATCCACTCATGTCCCATTCTCTTCCATCACGGCCATTCCTGAAGTTCTCAGTCCTTTTTTTCGGGTTGTTACTGCCCGCGCTGGCTCAGGAGCCGGCTGCGACTCCAAATGAACAGGAGGCGAAACCCCAACTCCGGTTCATCTGCGTCTCCAGCCTCGCAGACGAGCAGGAGGTCATTCTCGCATCCAAGGATGACAAGGGCGAATGGCTGGAACTCGGCAAGGTCAAGCTCAGGTCTTCATTCATCACAGAAGGGTTGCCCGCAAAATCGGGGGAACTGCATCTCGCGCTGCGGGAAGAGGGAACCTTGAGATCCATCGGCAAGTTTAATCTCGGTGCCGCCCGCCGGGCGCTGGTCGTACTGATCGCGGACCCGCTGAAAAAATCCTACATGGCCAGTGTCATCGATCCGGCAAAACTGGCATTTACCAAGGGATCTGTGCTGGTCATCAACTTCAGTTCACTGCCCGGCATGGTGCTCCTCGGCTCCAAAAAGCTGACGGTCAATCCAGGCCAGCGGGAGGTCGCCAAACCCACTTTGGAAAGCAACGGAATGTACCGCATGCTAGTGGCCTTCCTCAATCCAAACAAACAGACCGTGCCGTGCTACGACCGCTACATCCCCGGCAATTCGGACTCCCGCGACCTGCTGTTCCTGCTGCCGGACCCGACACTCGGCCTCAAGGTATTCAGCCTCCCCGTGTTCGGGGAGATGGAGTAACGCACCGATCCCTTGCTCATCACCTCAGATCCATCACACACCATGATTCGCCTTCTTTTCACGTTTACTCTCGCCGCCGCTTGCACCGCCGCGCCGGTCCATCTGGTCGATGAGGCCCCGGTCTCCATCACCCAAGTGAAACCCGATGTCATCCTCATCGACTTCGGCCAGGTTTCATTCGGCAACCTCCACCTGACCCCGCCCACGGGTGCCGACCATCCCATATCGGTGCATTTCGCCGAGGATTTCAAGGATGGCCGCATCAACCGCAAGCCGCCGGGAACGGTACGTTATGCCATGACCGGGCTCCACCTCAAAGGAGCGGGCCCGCTCCGCGCCACGCCGCCAACCGACGAACGTAACACGCAGGCGCACTACCCCAACACGCCTCCCGCCGTCCTAACACCCCCGGAATGGGGCGTGATCCTGCCATTCCGCTGGGTCGAGATCGAGGGCTGGCCGGGCGAACTCAGCCCCAAAAACATCATCCGGAAATCCGCCTTCGCCAGCACCTGGGATGACCAAGCCGCAGCCTTCGAATCCTCCGACGGGATGCTCAACCGCATCTGGGACCTCTGCCGCTACTCGATCAAAGCCACCACCTTCGCCGGCGTCTATGTCGATGGCGACCGCGAGCGCATTCCCTACGAAGCGGACGCCTATCTCAATCAACTGAGTCATTACGCGACCGATCACGACATCCAGATGGCGCGCGACACCTTCGACTGGCTGATGAAACATCCCACCTGGCCGACCGAGTGGGCCTTCCACATGATCTTCATGGCGCATGCGGATTACCGGCACACCGCGGACACCGGGTGGCTTTCCTCCCGCTACCAATCACTCAAACCCAAGCTGCTGCTGGAGCGTGCCCGCAAGGATGGCTTGCTCGTCAGCAATGACAAACAGGTCAAAAAAGACGATATCGTGGACTGGCCAGTATTGGAGCGCGACGGCTTCGTATTCAAACCCGTCAACACCGTCGTCAACGCCTTCCACATCCGCTCGCTCGGGATGATGTCGGAAATGGCCGCCGCCCTCGGCAAAGACGCGGAAGCCGCGAAATACAGCGCCATGGCGACCAAGGCGCACGCCTCGTTCCAACTCCTGCTCTTCGACCGCGCCAAGGGAGCCTACCGCGATGGAGTGGGCACCGATCACTCGTCCCAACACGCCAGCCTGTTTCCACTCTCCTTCGGCCTGGTCCCCGAGGAATACGTCCCGGCAGTGGTCGATGCCGTGCAAAAACGCGACATGGCATGCTCGGTCTATGCCGCGCAATATCTGATGGACGGATTGTTTACCCACGAAGCCGGCGCCCGCGCGCTGGAACTCATCACCGCACCGACCGACCGCAGCTGGCGGCACATGGTGGAAAGCGGAACCACGATCACCTGGGAGGCGTGGGACATGAAATACAAGCCTAACCAGGACTGGAATCACGCATGGGGAGCCGCCCCGGCCAACTTGTTGCCCCGCTATGTTTTGGGGGCGGAGGCGGTTTCGCCAGGCTGGAAGCAGGCGCGCATCCGCCCTAACACCGGCACACTCTCCTTTGCCAAAGGTAAAATCCCCACCCCGCTCGGGCCGATCGAAGTGGGCTGGCAAAATGAGTCATTCTTCCAGATGCGTCTCGAGCTCCCGGTCGGCATGACCGCCAAGCTCGAACTCCCTGCTTCGCCCGCGTCGAGGAGAGTCTCTATCAACAAAAAGCCCGTGACCGCGAAGCGAATCGGAGCGCGCTGGCATGTTGATGAAGTGGTTTCCGGATCCGCCAGCGTGGTGGTGGAATGAGACGCGAAAAGCGGTGAGTAGCCACTAAGCCCGCCAAGTGAAACACTTCAATAAAGGGAGAATTCACACATGAACAAACGATCCATCATCCTCAACGCAACCGCGCTCGCGTTCGCCACTACCGCCTCATTGGCCGCTGACTTCTATGTCACGCCCAATGGCAGCGATGCCAACCCCGGCACGCAAACCCAACCCTTCGCCACGCTTGAGCGCGCCCGAGACGCCATCCGCGCACTGAAGAAGGCCGGACCGCTCAAGGAACCGGTCACGGTGTGGCTGGGTGGCGGCACCTACACGCTGTCGCAGGAAGTGAAATTCGGACCGGAGGATTCCGGCACCGCCGATTGTCCCATCACCTACACGGCGGCGGGACCTGCAGCCGGTCGTGTTGGATGGCGGACGACGCATCACCGGTTGGCAGAAGCACGATGCACGACTCTGGGTGACGACCGTGCCCGACGTGACCAGCGGCGCAATGGCGGTTTCGCCAGCTTTACGTCAACGGCCAGCAGCGCGTCCGCGCCCGCACGCCCAACGACGGCTATCTGCGCGTGGCCGGCTGCCCGGAAGGCACGCCAAAGACCGTGCACTATCACAAGGACTGCCAGACCTTCCAGTTCAAGCCCGGCGACATCCGCGCGGACTGGACGAACCTCTCCGACGTCGAGGTCATCGTCTATCACTTCTGGACCGACTCGCACCTGCCCATCAAGAGCGTGGACACGAAGTCCAACCTCGTCACCTTCGCGCACAAGGCCGGCAAGACCTTCACGGACGACTTCACCGAGGATGGCGCGCGCTACATCGTGGAGAATGTCTTTGAAGGCCTGGACGCGCCGGGCGAATGGTATCTGAACCGCCGCACCGGCCAGCTCTTCTACTATCCCATGCCGGGCGAGGACCTGGCAAAAGCCGAGGTCGTCGCGCCGTTCGCCCCCGCGCACCTGCGCCTGGAGGGCAAGCCCGGCCGAGCGCCGCTACGTCGAGCATCTGCGTTTCCGCAACCTGTCTTTTGCCTACTCGCAGTTCGAACTTCCGCCGTGGCGACTCGAACGACCGGCAGGGTTCCGGCCAGCGTGCCCGCCGCCATCACGCTGCGCGGCGCGCGATCTTGCGCGTTTGAACACTGCCGGCTGTCCAATCTCGGCACCTTCGGCCTTCGAGGTGATGGCCGGTTGCTCGGACAATCGAATTCATGGGTAACGAGATCGCCAACATCGCCGGCCGGCGGCATCCGCGTCAATGGCGGCACGGACACGCAATCCACCCTGGGAACGCACCCGCAACAATCGCATCACCGACAACTGGCTGCACCACTACGGCCAGGATTACCCTTCCGCCGTGGGCGTGCTGCTGATGAACACCGAAGGCAACACCGTCGCCCACAACCACATTCATCACGGCGGTTACACGGGCGTCTCGGTCGGCTGGGTGTGGGGCTACAGCCGCAGCGTCAGCCAGAACAACCGCATCGAGTTCAACCACATCCACCACATCGGCGGCGTGCTGTCGGACATGGGCGGCATCTACACGCTCGGCGTCTCGCCGGGCACCGTCATCCGCAACAACCACATCCACGACGTGGACGCCAACCATTACGGCGGCTGGGGCATCTACCACGACGAAGGCTCCACGCATCTGCTGGTCGAGAACAACGTGGTGCATCACACCAAGTTCGCCCCGTTCAACATCCACTTCGCCAAGGAAGTCACCGTGCGCAACAACATCTTCGCGCTCGGCAAGCTGGAGCAGGTCAGCCGCGGCCGGGACGAGCCGCACAAGAGCGTGTTCTTCGAGAACAACATCGTTTATTGGCGCGAAGGCGAATTGTTCAGCAAGAACTGGAAGGATGTCCCCTACACGTTCCACGCCCACCCCAAGGACAAGACGGGCACGCCGACCGTGACCAACACCTTCGAGTTCGACTGGAACCTCTATTTCAATCCCGACGAAGAAGCTCGACGAGGTCAAGTTGGGCCGGCGACACCTGGGCTGAGTGGCAGAAGCGCGGCAAGGACACCCATTCGCAATATGCCGATCCGCTCTTCGTCGAACGCCGGAACAAGGCGACTTCACCCTCAAACCCAATTCCCCGGCCTTTGCCTTGGGCTTCCAGCCCATTGACATCAGCCAGGTCGGCCCCCGCATTGGAACCGGGCCTCAACCTAAGTAGTCCGCACTTCCCCACATGAAGCTTCTTTTCATGAAATTTATTTTTTCGTGATTGTGACTTCAGGTTAACTCCACCCTGCCAACCTGAACTACCCCCATGTATCTCAAACTAATCTTTCTCTCCCTGATCCTTCTGGTCACCGCAAGAGGTGGCCAACGGCCTAACATCCTCTTCGTTTTTGCCGACGACTGGGGACGGCACGCGAGCGCTTACGCAAAGCTCGACGGGCCGGGCTCGGTGAACGACATCATCCAGACGCCGGCGTTTGACCGTCTGGCGCGCGAAGGCGTGCTGTTCCGGCGGGCGTTCGTCTCCGCGCCGAGTTGCACACCGTGCCGCAGTGCGCTGCTCTCCGGGCAGCATTTCTGGCGGACGGGTCGCGCGTCGATCCTCCGCGGGGCGGTGTGGGAGGGGTCGAATCCGGCGTATCCGCTGATGCTGCGCAAGGCGGGGTATCACATCGGCAAGATGTATAAGGTCTGGGGACCGGGCACGCCGAACGATGCGCCTTACGACGAAAACAAACACGCCTATGAAATGGCGGGCGGGCGCTTCAATCAGTTCTCGCAAAACGCGACGAATCTCGTGGCCGCGGGCAAGGCCGTGGAGGCGGCGAAGCAGGAGCTTTACGCGGAAGTGACGGCGAACTTCGATGCCTTCCTCGCCGCCCGGAAACCCGGCCAGCCATTCTGCTTTTGGTTCGGGCCGACGAATACGCATCGCAAGTGGATCAAAGGCTCGGGCAAGGCGCTCTGGGGGCTGAACCCCGACGACTTGAAAGGCAAGATGCCGCCGTACCTTCCCGACGTGCCGGAGGTGCGCGAAGACCTAGCGGACTATCTTGGCGAGGCGATGGCGTTCGACGCCGCGCTCGGGCTGCTCATCAAAAAACTTGAGGCCATCGGCGAACTCGACAACACGCTCATCGCGGTGAGCGGCGACCACGGCGCGCCGGGCTTCCCGCACGGGAAGTGCGACCTCTACGACTTCGGCTCGAGCGTGCCGCTGGCAATTCGCTGGGGCGGCGCGAAAGGCGGGCGCGTGCTCGACGACCTCGCGAGCCTCACGGACCTTGCGCCCACTTTTCTCGAAATCGGCGGCGTGAAAGTGCCCGAGGTGATGACCGGTCGCAGCCTCGTGCCGCTGCTGAAGTCGGAGAAAAGCGGGCAGGTGGACCCGGCGCGAAATGCTGTGTTCATCGGGCGCGAGCGCCATGTGGAAAACGCGCGCGACGGATTCCTGCCCTACCCGCAGCGCGCGATTCGCACGCACGATTTCCTATTCATCCGCAACTTCAAGCCCGAGCGCTGGCCACTCGGCGAACCCTACCGGCTTGACGGTGACAATCCGCCGAGCGTCGAAGACATCACCGAAAACTCGCGCGTGACGCTGCCCGATGAGGACGCCGGCCCGACGAAGGCGTGGCTCGTCGGCGTGCGCAACGACCCGAAGTGGAAAGCGCACTACGAATGGGTCTTTGGCCGGCGAGAAGGTGTGGAGCTTTACGATCTCAAGGCGGACCCGCACCAGGCGAAGAACGTCGCCACCGATCCGGCCTACACCAAGGTGCGCGCCGAGCTGGAGCAGCGCCTCATGGACGAACTCAAGCGCACCGGCGACCCGCGTCTCGTGGACGACGGCAAATTCTTTGAGACCCCGCCGATGGCCGGCCCGACCGGCACCGGCAAGGGCCGCGAAGGCGGCGACGTTTCGCCCGAAGAGCTCCGCCGCGGCCCGGCGAAAAAATAACCGCACCCCATGAAACCGCTCGTCCTATTCACTGCCTTGCTCATCCTAGCCATCCCCTCCTTCGCGCAGACGCCGGAGCGGGGAGGGGAGATTGGTGCCAACGCGCCCGCCGGGAAACCCAACATCCAACATTCGCTCCAGGCCGCCGATCTCGAAGCGGGTTTTCGCAGTCCGCCACACAGCGCTGGCATCCGCTGTTTCTGGTGGTGGCTCAACAGCAATGTCACCCAAGAAGCCATCACCCGCGACCTTGAGGAAATGAAAGCCAAGGGCTTCAACGGGGCGATGATCTTCGATGCCGACGGCAGCAGTCAAAGGGGCAACACCCGCACCAAGTCCGGACCGGTATTCGGATCACCCCCATGGATCGCCTTGCTGCTGCACGCCTGCAATGAAGCCAAGCGCCTCGACCTTGAACTCAGCCTGAATATCCAAAGTGGCTGGAACCTCGGCGGGCCATCCGTTTCCCCGGCGGAAACCACCCAGCAACTGGTGTGGTCGAAGACCCAGATCACCGGACCCGCCACGATCCGGCAAGCCCTGCCGCAACCAGAGGCGAAGGAGGGGTTTTACCGCGATGTTGCGGTCATCGCCGTCCCTCTCGCCTCGCCTGGCGAGGACAGGGCACCATCCATCCCCCCACTGAAAGACCTCGACCTGAAAAACGCGACCCGGGCGTTGGGAATGTCGGCGCCCGATACCCGCTTCCTGCTGGAAACCGAACCCGGCAAACCCGGCGAGACCTTCGCCAGTCACACCGGCATCCTCAACCTGACCACCAAACTCTCAAGCAACGGCACGCTCAATTGGGAAGCCCCCGCCGGCCGTTGGGAAATCCTGCGGATCGGCCACACCGCGACGGGTGCGCATGTCTCGACCCAAAGCGAGGGCTGGGGCGGTCGCGTGATTGATCTACTCAGCCCCGCCGCGCTCGACAGCTATTGGAATACGAATATCTCCCCAATTTTCAAAGCCCTCGGCCCACACGCGGGCACCACCTTGAAATACGTGCACACCGACAGTTGGGAAGGCGGCGGTATGAACTGGACGCCGGGCTTCGACCGTGTGTTCAGGGAAAGACGCGGCTATGATCCGATGCCCTGGCTCGCGGTGCTGGCCGGGCATATCATCGGTTCCCGCGCGGAGTCGGATGCATTCCTTGCCGATTTCCGCAAGACGATCGGCGACCTGGTTGCCGATCATTTCACTTATCTAACAAAGCGCTCGGCGGAGTATGGCATGTTCACCCACCCGGAATGCTCCGGCCCCCACGCCAGCCCGCTCGATGGCCTGAAAAACTACGGGCGCAGCGAGTTGATGCTGTCCGAATTTTGGTCGCCATCGCCGCATCGCCCCAATACCGACAACCGGTTTTTCGTGAAACAGGCGTCGTCCGCGGCGCACACCTATGGCAAGCGCCTCGTCGGTGCCGAGGGATTCACCACCATTGGCCCGCATTGGAACGACATCCCGTGGTCGCAGATGAAATCGAGCTTCGACACCGAACTCTGCGCCGGCATGAACATCATGTTCGTCCACACCTTCACCTGCTCGCCGCCGGAGATGGGCATGCCAGGGCAGGAATACTTCGCCGGCACCCACTTCAACCCGCAAATCACATGGTGGAACGAAAGCACGGCCTTTATCGAATACCTGCGGCGCTGCCAGTTCCTGACCCAGCAGGGCGGGTTCCAGGCCGATGTGCTTCACTACTACGGCGACCACATCCCGAACATCTTCGGGCGCAAGGGGCACGATCCGGCGGGCGCGCTTCCCGGCTATGATTACGATGTGCTCAGTGAGGAGCTTTTGTTAGAAAAACTCGAATTCGCGGATGGCAAACTCCGCCTGCCCTCAGGCATGAGTTATCAGGTGCTCACTCTCCCCGACCATGGCGTGCTCTCGCTCGGAGCGCTGCGCAAAATCGACGTCCTCGCGCGCGCCGGAGCCAGCGTTCTCGGCCCCAAACCCCGGCATGCCGTGAGCCTCGAAGGCGGCCCGCAAGGGGTGGCGGAATTCACAAAACTCGCCGATGGCTTGTGGGGCGATGAGTCAACCAAATCCGGCACCCGCCCTGCGGGCAAAGGCCGCGTGGCTTGGGGCATGAATGCCACCGAGTTTCTCACAAAAAGCGGCATCGGCCCCGATCTAACGATCACTCTGGCGGATGGCTCGGCCGCGCCGGACACCGATTGGATTCATTACCGGATCGGAGAAACCGATGTCTATTTCCTTGCCGAACTCGCGGGTAAACCGCGCCAAATCGAGCCTTGGTTCCGGGTGTCCGGCCGCATCCCCGAGATCTGGAATCCGGTGGACGGATCGATCCGCGAGGCCACCCGCTTCACCATCGCCGATGATCGCACCACCGTTCCGCTCGCCCTCGGCGCGTTCGACAGCTTCTTCGTAGTCTTCCGCAAACCAAGCACGGCAAGCACCCGCGATGATTCGGCTAACACGCCTAACTGGCAGCAAATCCTCACTATCGATGGCCCCTGGCAGGCCACCTTTGATCGCAATCTCGGCGGACCCGCCAAAGCCGTCGCTTTCCCCACCCTCACCGACTGGCTCGATCACAATGATCCCGCCGTCCGCAACTATTCCGGCAAAGCGACCTACACCACCACCTTCGAGTTGAGCGCTGACCAAGTCGCCAACTCCATCGCCATCGAACTCGGCGAGGTGCGCGGCGTAGGCATCGCGCGGGTGAAGCTCAACGGCAACGACCTCGGCATCGCCTGGCGGCCACCCTTCCGTGTCGCTCTGGGAAAATCGGCAAAACCCGGAACCAACACCCTCGAAGTCACCGCCATCAACTCATGGTGCAATCGCGTGATGGCCGATGACAAACTGCCGAAGAACCAGCGCGTCACCCAAACCAATATCCAGGTCGAGAAAAAGGGTCGCTTCCAGTGGAAACCCGAACCGTCCGGCCTGATCGGTCCGGTGCGGCTCGTCCGCCCGGCGGATGCTGCTGTTGAAAAATAAGAACATTCTAGCCGCCGTGCCAGTCGCAACCGCCATCACCTAACACCATGTTGAAATCGAATTTCATACAACCCACAATCACCCTCCTCGCCGTCCTACTGCTCACGCCGCTGGCCGTGCTGCATGCCGCCGATGCATCGAAGGCTAACATCCTGCTCCACGCCGGCGACCTCTCAAGCCACGGCTCGTTCGCCCGCTTTCGCGAAATCCTGCGCGCCAGCCCGCTCGTGGTGACAGCCGACAAAGTGGACTACCGCAGCGGCGAAGGCAGCCAGCACCTCGAAATGTTCCGCTATGATTTGGCGGCCCGCGAATCCTTCAGCCTGCCGCGCATCAATGGCACGCCGCTCGATCTCAATCCCGCGGCTGTCTATCAGAGTCCTTTTCTCAACGGTGTTTCCAACAGCGATCGCATCACCGTCACCGTCGGCCCAGTCCGGCAGATCCTCGACTTCGCAAGTAAACCGTAAAGCACACTCGAAAACCAACACTTAAACACTCTTCATGAAGTTACCCTCCCTCATCATTTCCGCTCTATTGTTTCCGCTGTTAGCCAGGGCCGCGCCTCCGAACATCATCCTGATGATGGGCGACGACCACGGCTGGGAGGAAACCGGCTACAACGGACATCCGCATGTCAAAACTCCGGTGCTCGACGAAATGGCGGCCACGGGCCTGAAGTTCGAGCGTTTTTATGCCGCGCATCCGAGTTGCTCGCCGACCCGCGCGAGTTTCCTCACCGGCCGCCACCCGAACCGCATGGGAACCTTCACGCCGGGCTGGTCGTTGCGGCCGGAGGAAACCACCATCGCCCACTTACTCGCCAAGGCCGACTACCACTGCATGCACCTCGGCAAATGGCATGTCGGTGCGGTGAAAGCGGGTTCGCCGGTCAACCCCGGCGCGATGGGATTCCACGAATGGCTGTCTCATGACAATTTCTTCGAAATGGATCCATCGTTCTCACGCAATGGCGGCCCACCGGAGGTCTTCAAAGGCGAAAGCTCGGAGATCCTCATCCGCGAGGCCATCGCCGGCATCGGGCGCGCGCGGGCGGCTAACAAACCGGTGTTCCAAGTCATCTGGTTCGGCTCGCCACACGAACCCTACAGCGGCCTGCCCCAGGATCTGGCGCTCTACGACGACCTGCCCGCCAAATACCCGAAAATGGTCGGCCTCACTTCCAACGAAACCGGCGGCAGCACCCGCCGTCCGCAGGGCGAAGTGCTGCGCGAGCGCTACGCGGAAATCACCGCCATGGACCGCGCCATCGGCATGTTGCGCAAGCATCTGGCAGAAACCGGCCTGCGCGACAACACCCTGTTGTTCTATTGCGGCGACAACGGCACCTCGCCCGAGAGCGCGCTGGGTTTTCCCCACCGCGGAGTGAAGGGCGAAATCTATGAAGGCGGTACGCTGGTGCCCGGTCTGATGGAATGGCCCGCGCGCATTCCGAAGCCGCGTTCCACCGCTTTCCGCGCGTCCACCAGCGACCTGCTGCCCACCCTCGCCGCCATCACCGGCCAACCGCTGCCCGACCGCCCGCTCGACGGCATCGACCTCAGCCCCGTGATCGATGGCAAGCTGGACGCCCGTCCTTCGCCCATCGCCTTCTGGGAATTCGACACCAAGCGGCTAATGTCGTCCAAACCGAAACCCTACATTGATCCGGCATTGCAGGAAGGCACCACCCCGCTGGTGAAACGGAGCGGCGGCAAGGCCACGCGGGATTTTCTCAACTTCCACTATCCCGCGATCAACGCCGCCGATCACATCGGCGCGCGCGCGATCATCGAAGGCGACCACAAACTCGTCATCCGCGAGAAGAAGGGCGAAACCAGCATCGAGTTGTTCAATCTGAAATCCGATCCCGCCGAAAAATCCAACCTCATCGATCAACAACCCGAACTCGCCCGCAAGCTCCAGACTGACCTTCGCAACTGGCTGGACTCGGTGCTCAAGAGTCTAACGGGCGCTGACTACCTCGACAAAAAATGAACGTCCTCCGCACTTCCTTCCTTTGCTCCCTTTGCCTGACCGCGCCGGTCATGGCCGCGGAAGCGCCCGCTCCCAAACCTGATCCGGCACTGGATAAGGCCGCCTTCGAGCAGGCCGCCGCCGGAGTCTGGCAGGATGTGTTTGCCGACCCCTGCACCGGCGACTGGCGACGGCAATGGTTTCTCGACGGCGAGGTAGGTACCGTCACCAACGCGGCGGACGGCATGACCCTAACCGCTGGGCCGGAGTTCAAGAACGACGCCCACCACATCGTGCTGTGGACCAAGCAGAGCTTCGAAGGAAATCTGAAGATCGAATACGACTACACCCGCACCGACAAGGAAACGCGCTGCGTCAACATCCTCTACATCCAGGCCACCGGCAGCGGCAAGGGGTCCTATGCCCGCGACATTTCCCAGTGGAACGAACTCCGCAAGGTGCCGGCGATGGAAACCTATTTCAACCACATGCACGCCTATCATATCAGTTACGCCGCATTTCCGAACTCGGGGGAGAACCGCGTTTCCTACCTCCGTGCCCGGCGCTACCTGCCTGAGGGCGATGGGCTCAAGGGCACCGAATTGGCACCGGATTATGATCCGCAGGGATTCTTCGCCGAAGGAGTGAAACATCAGATCACGGTGATCAAGAAGGACCGTGACCTCTTTCTGCGGGTGGAAAACCCGGACCATGTCGGGCACTACCACTTCCGCAACCCGAGCCTGCCCGCCATCACTGACGGCCGCGTAGGCCTGCGCCACATGTTCACCCGCTCGGCGCGCTACAGGAACTTTCAAATCAGCACGATCCAACAGATGACCAACACCCAACCATGAAACCGCTCACCCTCCTTACCACCTTGCTCATCATGGCCGTCCCCTCCTTCGCGCAAACGCCGGAGCTGAGGGGGGAGATCGGTGCCGACGCGCCCGCCGGGAAACCCTACATCTACAAGCACAGCGCCGGGAAACCGCGCCAGATGGAAATCTATTTCCCGCCGGGTCATGATCCCGCCAGGGCGAAGGTGCCCGGCGTGATTCTCTTTCACGGCGGCAGCTGGAGTGGCGGCAATCTCAACCAATTCCGCGTCGCATGTGCCTATTTCGCCAGTCGCGGACTCGTCTGCGCCACGGCGGAGTATCAGAAGCTCGGCGCGGCCGATGCCAAAAAATTGCCCGCGGGTGAAACCAAGAAGCGCGTGTGTGTCATCGATGCCAAGAGCGCGATCCGCTGGTTCAAACAACACGCGGGGGAACTCGGCATTGACCCGCAGCGCATCATCGCCGGCGGCGGTTCGGCGGGCGGACACATCAGCGCGCTGGCCACCATGAATCCCGGCCTCAACGATCCGGCGGACCCGAAAGCGTTCGACACCAGCATGGTCGCCTACCTGTGGTTCAATCCTGCGTTCGACACCAAGGATACCAAAGACCCCGAAATCGACATCCTGCGCCACCTGAAGGCGGACCTCCCGCCCGCCATCGTCTTCTTCGGCGATCAGGATCCATGGAAGAAAGGCTGGGACATCGCCCACGCGAAATGGGAAGAGCTCGGCACACAAACCATCGACCTCCACATCGCCCCCGGCCAGTCGCACAGCTTCTTCAACAAGGACCCCTGGCGGACCGTCACCCTCATCGCCGCCGACCGATTTCTCGTGAAGCAAGGACTGCTCACCGGAGAACCGACCCTCCAGGCCCCGGCCACCGGTGAAACGCTCATCCCCTTCCCGCAAAATAAAAAGCCGTGAAAAAACACCTGACCATCCTGATCGCCTGCCTGCTCCTCGGCAGCCTCTGCGGCGAATCTCCCGGAGCTGAACCACCTGCCAAAGCCGAGGTCACCGGCCCTGCTGGAAAGCCTCACATCTACAAAACCTCCGGCGGAAAGGAGCGCCGGATGGAGATTTTCTTTCCGCCGACCCACGATCCTGCGAAGTCAAAAGTCCCGGGCATGATCCTCTTCCACGGCGGTGCCTGGCTCGGCGGCTCGCTTAGTGAATACCGCAACACGTGCGCTTACTTTGCCAGTCGCGGGCTCGTCTGCGCGACGGCGGAATACCAAATGTTGAAAATGAGCAAAGCGGAGGCGGCCAAACTGCCCGAGGGAGAGTCTCACAAACGCGTGTGCGTGATCGATGCGAAAAGCGCCATCCGCTGGTTCAAGCAACACGCGAGTGAACTTGGCGTCGATCCCGCTCGCATCATCACCGGCGGCACCAGTGCCGGCGGCCACATCAGTGCCCTCGCCACGATGAATCCGGATCTGAATGATCCGGCGGATCCGATGGATATCGACACCCGTGCCGTCGCCTACATCTGGGTCAATCCCGCATTTTCCGGACAGGACAGCAAGACACCCGCGATCGATGTTGAGCGACATCTCAAGGCGGACCTGCCGGCGACCATCGTCTTTTTCGGCGACATGGACGGCTACAAGAAATCTTGGGACGATGGGCCCCATGCGAAATGGAAAGCCCTCGGCACGAAAACAATCGACTACCTCATCGCGCCCGGGGAAGGCCATGGATTCTGGAACTACAGCGCCCAATGGCAAACCGCCATGCTCATCGCCACCGACAGGTTTCTCGTGAAGCACGGCCTCCTCACCGGCGAACCGACCCTCCAGGCTCCGGCCACGGGGGAAAAATTTGTTCCTGCTCCGGATGCAGCCACCAGCAAAACGGTTTACTACCCTCAAGCGGCCCCTGCGAAAGAATCCGCTTTGGAATGCTTTCGCGATTGGCCGGAGGGAAAAGAACCGGCCGGGGTAGGCAAGAGGGTGGCTCAAAACTTCCTGCCTCGCGGTCACTATCAGGAGCATGAACTTCTTCGCTATCCGGATGCGGTCGTCTGGTTTGGCGCTCTCAAGGTGGCCCGCGAGACCGGTGACAATGAACTGGCCGGGCAGCTCATTCGCAAATTCGACAGGTATCGGGCCAATCCAAAGCTCGTGCCCGAAAAATTCCATGTGGACTACGCAGTCCTCGGCATTGTGCCGCTCGAGCTTTACCGGCTGACCCAGGATCCCGCGTTGAAACAACTCGGGATGCATCGTGCCGATGGCCAGTGGCTCAATCCGACAGTCGACGGGGTGACCGCTCAGGCGCGTTACTGGGTCGATGATATTTATATGATTGCAGCCATCCAGACCGCCGCCTACCGCGTGACGGGCGACACAAAGTATCTCGACCGTGCGGCGATCACGATCGACACCTATCTGGCCAAACTGCAGAAGAACGACGGACTTTTCTGGCATGCCGAAGACTCGCCCTTTGTTTGGGGACGCGGGGTGGGTTGGTACGCTGCCGGTATGACTGAAGTGCTCAAGGTGCTGTCACCCGACAGCCCGCACTATGCCCCGATCATGGCCGGCTACAAAAAGATGATGATGGCGCTATTGAAGCACCAGAATCCATCGGGGCTCTGGCGCCAACTCGTGGACAAGCCCGATGCCTGGGAAGAGACCTCCGGTTCCGGTATGTTCGCTTATGCCATCGTGACCGGTGTCAAACGCGGTTGGCTTGACGAGCAGAACTTTGGTCCGGTTGGGCGCAAGGCCTGGCTGGCCCTTGTCGACAGCCTTGATGACAAGGGAAACCTGACCAACGTCTGTGTCGGCACCAATAAAGCAGCCAAGGAAGTAGGAGCGGATTTGGATGCCCAGTATGCATTCTACCTCGCGCGCCAACGGGTCGCCGGCGATTATCACGGCCAAGCGCCACTGCTTTGGACGGCCGCCGCTTTGCTTGAGAAATAGGGTTTCCTAAGAGGCTGTCTGAAAATTGGAGCGCGGATCTTAAATCCGCCCGTCAGTATGAGCAGATGCCGAGTATTAGGAAGATTTTGGCACCACGAATCAGACGAATCTTGCGAATCTTTGATTTTCAAGACGGCCT
Source organism: uncultured Verrucomicrobiae bacterium (assembly GCA_963841745.1). GTDB lineage: Bacteria > Verrucomicrobiota > Verrucomicrobiia > Verrucomicrobiales > Akkermansiaceae > Luteolibacter. Next base: position 351,431 of record CAWJDV010000006.1, read on the forward strand.
CTAAGCAAAAAATCACGAGAAATTGCGGGTAGATTTTTCCCACTCCAACTTTTCCGCGCTCCGAGTGGGGAGAAATTTGGAGAAAATCGTTAGACCACTCTAGCGAACTTCTCCGTAACCAACTGAAATTAAATGGTGCGCGCGACAGGACTCGAACCTGAACAGGGTTGCCCCCACTAGAACCTGAATATCGAAGGCCCGCTTCGCTGCAGTTCGCTGCTCATCCGAGAGTGGTGGGTAAGCCCACTTCTCAGGCATCCCACGGCCGAAATCGGGCACGGGCTGTGCCCCAAGCAGCAGACGCTGATCTCCGCGGACATCGTCCTCAGTGCCCAGCATGGGCCGTAAAAAGAAATTCAGATTGAAGGCGTTAGCCAGTTCATCGAAAACAGTCGCATCTCCGTCCTCATCAACAGCCACCAGTGGATGCTTGAGGTTTACCACATCCAGCCCCTTGATACGACCATCAAGACCGCTGGGTGTAAACGTGCAAAATTAGAAATCTGTTATGCCTTTGCGGAGTGCTGCCTGCAATTTCAGGGACAGGGAAACGGGCGAACCTATTCACGATCACGCTTGCCGAAGAGCTTCAATTATTGCCCTACAATTGCCCTAGCACGATTTCCCGCTAGGCTCTAAATTTGCGCAACTCGTTAATTATCAAAGTGGGCCCGCAGGGATTTGAACCCTGGACCAAGGGATTATGAGTCCCCTGCTCTAACCGCTGAGCTACAGGCCCGTCAATGAATCGCGAAGAGTTTTGTTGGATATGCATCCCGAAAGTGTCTGGCCCCAGCAACACCATCCCCGCCGTCAAGCGGCAAAATGCACAATTTCGTTATTTCACGGTCCACTCTGTTCTTCGCCATCGCCGTGGCAATTAGTAAGCCAATGCGAACGTGACGGGCAAGCCCATTCTTAATTCATTGGAAATCAACAACATAAGACACCATCCCACCTCCTCCCGAGGATTCCGGCCACATCGTGAAGCTGAGCGCGTTGAATTTACCACCTCACATGCTTTCGCACTGTCAGCTAATTGGCCGAGGCCCCATGAGGCGAGAATGTCGAACGTGTTAGCCACATTCGGCACCACTGTCCGGCCTCCCGCATGGACGGCTCCCAGGAACAATGCCAGGATGGCCCGAACCGTCATGAATGATAGATCTGAGCGTGCCACCCAGTTCGCAGAGCTCCGGATAGGCAAGCGGGATCTTTCACCGGGTGAACTTCCACGCTTTCAACACCGCGCCGCCGGACTCCAGGCGAATCTCGGAAAACTGAAATTCATCCTCTTCGCCTAGCAGCTCGATTCACAGGCTGGCCCGCTTGCCATGGAGTTCTGAAATGGGAATCGAGTAGGTCTTCCATTCCTTGGCAGGGCCGAGGGTGAATGCCTCTTTATGAACCATGGTCTTTTCGCCCGATTTGGAAACGAAACGGATTCCGGCCCGGCCTGTCGCGAGAGTTATCATGCGCACGCCGAGTGTCCCGCCGCTACCCGTCGAAAACGGAGGTTCGCGGCTTCTTCGTCTTCGAGTTCCGCCCGGCGATCTGGGCGCTCCATCGCAAGAGCACAGATCTTATTCGAAGAACGGCTGGCCGGGATATCGGGTAGCGTGCTCCTTTAGGTGCTGGATGGCATAGTCGGCGGTCGCGGCGGATTGCCTGCGCATAGTAACCGCTCAACAGTGACGCACGCGACGACCAGCAGCGCGCCGTGTTGTAGAACTGCGTGAATCGCAGTCCGTTCGCGGCAAGCCGATCCAGATTCGGCGTCTGAATTTGCCCGCCGTAGCAGCCGAGATCGTCCGCCACAATCAGCAGGATGTTCGGCTTGGCCTGTTTGCTTTCGTCATCTGCGAACGAGGTCGCGAGCAATCCTGATAGTACGAGGAAAATTGGATTCTTCATTGTACCTGCGAGACTTTCAAAATGTTCGGCATGGGCCGTGGGTTTTCGGCGGTGCCGATAGTTTTTTCGCTCCTTCTACAAATCGGAGACGATCGTGAAATCGCCAGATGAGAGTTTCAAGCGCTGCGCCTTCCCTTGGACATCATCCGTGAGCAAGGGAGCGATCGCGGAATGCGGGAGCAGTTGCTTGACGCGTCCCGGCACTCTCAACCGTGCCTCCGCGCCCGGCGGCACGGTGATCTGCCAGGTGAAGGTGCCGTTGGATCGGGTCCATGAACTCTTGATTTCGCCCATCGGCGATTTGAACGAGCACTTCACCCAGTTGAGCCCGTCCATCAGTTGTGGCTCCATGTGGACGACGCGGAAGCCGGGTTTTTCCGCGTCCGGCGCGATGCCTGCCAGACCGGAGAAAAACCAGCTGATGAAGCCAGCCTGAAATGGATGGCTTTGTGAGCGGCTGTAAATTTCCTTTTCGTCCGACTCCATCGGCCAGACTTCCCAGAAGGTGCTCGCACCGCGTTTTGCGAGATACTTGAGGCTGGGCGCGGTTTCGTTCTGCAATGTTTTCCACGCCACATCCTGATGACCGAAACCCGCAAGCGTCGGCCACAGCGAGGGCGATCCAAACACGCCGGTCATGAAATGATAGTCCGCCTTTTTCACCAGTTCGGCGAGTTTCCCGGCAGCTTCCGCCTGCCGCTCCGGTGGCAGCACACCCCATTGCACGGCGACGGAATGAATGGTCTGATCCGGGACCATGCTCGGATTTTCACCATAGAACTCGCGGACAAACGAAGTCCTGACAAGCTGTGAGATTTCCGAGAAACGCACGGCATCCTCTGCCCGGCCCAGGAGTTTCGCGGTGTCCGCCATGATCTTCGCGCAGCGGAAATAACAGGCGGTCGAGAGCATCGGGATCACCTCGCCGTAATAGTCCCGAGGCTCGGCTTTCACGCCTTTGCCCGGCTTGCACCAGTCTCCAAGGCCGGAGCGCAGGATCCCGTTGTCCGCGCGGCCTTCGAGATGCAGCGTCCACTGCCGCATGGAATCATAGTGGCGCTTCAGCGGTCGCAGGTCGCCGGTGTGGAGATAGATGTCCCACGGGATGAATACGATCGCCGATCCCCAATCCGGCGAGGCCTCGCCGATGAAGCGTTTTCCGGGTGCCACCATCGTCGGGATGCCGGCCGCCTTCGGCTTTACCACGCGTTCGCCCATGCCTTTTCCGAAGATCAACATCGGCGTGTTTCGCGTCGCGGTGGTGACGATGTCGTCGGTGTATTTCATCCACAAGCTCGCCGCGTCGAAGCGATACATCGAGTAAGGCACGATGAGATGGGCGTCGCCGGTCCAGCCGCAACGCTCGCGCACCGGGCAATCGGTGGGCACACCCTGGACGTTTCCGACAAAAGTGCGGTTCGCCCACTCGAAGGCGCGGTTGAGGGTGTCATCCGAGCATTCGAAATTTCCAGTAACCGGCAGGTCGGTGTGTACGATCACACCCTCCAACAGATCCTTGGCCGGAGCGCCGGATCGAAGCTTGCCATCGGTAACGGTGAGTTCGGCATACCGGAATCCATGATAGGTGAAACGCGGTTCCCAGATTTCCCGGCCTCCGCCGCGGCAGATGTAGGTCGACGTTTGGTTGACTTTGGTGTGTTCGACTCCGCCAGTGGCGAAATTGAGCGATCCGTCCGGCAGGAGATCTTCGGCGAACCGGACGGTTAGTTTGGTGCCCGCTTCGGCTTCCACATTGAACTTCGCCCAGCCCACCAGGTTCACGCCGAAATCATAGATCCACGTTCCCGGCGTGAGCTCGCGCACGGATCGCACCGGCTCGGTGCCGAGGCGGCGGCACGGAGGCAGATTCAGCGCTAACAGCGGCCCGCCGGGATCGCTGGATTTGACGACCGGTTTCCAGCCCTCCTGCACGAAATCCACCGATGCCCAGCGAAGATCCTCTTTGCGGGCGTCGTAGGTTTCCCCGGCATAGACGTTAGACCCGATGATCGGGCTGGCCTTGCATTGCCAGAATTCATCGGTGGCGATGATCGTCTGGGTGCCGTCCGGATGCGTGATTTCCAGCTGTCCCTTCAAGCGCGGCTCGCCGTAGCTCATCCCCTTCGGTCCCCAGACGCGGTCCTGATTAAAAAATCCATCACCCAGCCATACGCCCAGCACATTTTCCCCCTGTACGATCTGCGAGGTCACATCGCGCGACACGTAGAAATTCCGCCGGTCGTAGTCGGTCTGGGCGGCTTGCAGGACTTCATCACCGAGCTTGCCGCCATTCAGCCAGGATTCGTGCCACCCGAGTCCACAGACATACCAGCGCGCCTTCGCCACCGGCTTCCCGATTTGGAAGGACTTGCGAAATCTGCGGGGCCGAGCGCTCCCGGTCGGGCACCGCCATGCCGATCCATTGCGCCGTCCAATCCTCCGGCTTCTTCAAACCTGTTTCGAAGCGCGCCACCTCCGACCAGGCTCCCGTCCTGCCCTGCACGCCGATCACTCTCACGGCCCACCAGATTTCCGCGCGGGAAGGCAATGCCGCCGCATCGAAAACCACCTGCGGACCATCCGCCAACGGCAGCAATCCGGATTTCCACCAAGTCCCCTTCCCTGCCAACACATCCGCCCGGTTTTTTGCGACGATGACTTCATATCCAGCCGCCGCCTCGCCGTCGATCTCCGCCCTCGGTTTCCAAGCCAGCATTGGCTGCGGGTCGTCGCTGACGCTCCAACCATGCTGGCCTTCGACGCGCAGATCGGTCATCCCGGCAGCGGTGAGGGGACAAATGACTGCAAAAAGCGCGGCCCCCACCGCCATGGCACATTTCGGTTCGGGCAGGGTAAAACGGATCAAGTTGGTCATTGATTTCACTGTAAGTCGGTGATGGAACGATATGAAATCCACATTGAACGCCGCGGAGAATATCACCCGATGGGGTGAATTTTTCATCCGTGCCAAGTTGTCGCCTTTCAAGCGGATTGGCTTTGTGGCTTGTCGGGAGGATGATTTCAGCCGCTGGCACCCATCACCGTGAGTCAAATATCTGAAAGCCAGTCACGCCCATCACCGTTGAACCCACACTCCATGACACCCCTCCGAATTCTGTCCGCCATTTCACTCCTCTGCGCGGTTCCGGCAGAAATCCACGCTCAGGACGGCGGGCAGCTATTCACCCTCTACTGCTCCGCCTGTCACGGCGCGGATGGGAAAGGCGCTGGAAACGGCGCGTTCCCGCCCCTGGCCGCGAGCCCCTACTTGCTGGCGGACCCCGAACTCCCGATCAAAATTGTCCTCCACGGCATCCACGGCCCTATCGATGTTCTGGGCAAGACCTACAACCTGGAAATGCCGCCTCAAGGTGTCGCCATCGTGGACGATCAGATCGCCGCCATCCTCACTTACGTCCGCTCGTCGTGGGGCAACAAGGCCTCCGTGGTCACCCCGGATTTGGTGAAGAAAATCCGCGCCGAGACCACCTCGCGGAGCGGACACTGGACTGCTTCCGAACTCGTCAAGCTTCACCCCATCCAAGCAGATCTCCCCCTCTCCGACTTGCTCTCCCACAATTACTCGACGAATGGAAGGATCTGCCTGATTTTTCCAAACTCACTCCCACCGCCACCGAAGAGGAACCCACCGGCAAGATCACCCTACCGAAAATCAAAAAGGGAAAAAAAGCCAAAGCCGCCGCAACCGGCAAACTCGGCATCGTCTGGGAGGGAAACCTCAACGTGCCTGCCACCGGCGATTACACATTCCGCCTCGAAGCCGACGACGGCGGCCGCATCCTGATCGACGGTCAGGAAATCGCAAAGTCACCGGCGCCGGCCCCGCCGAAAAACGTGGCGTGGAATCCACCATCCAGCTCGCCGCCGGTGCCCGCAAGTTCCGCGCGGAATACTACGATGTCCTTGGCGTGCAGGAAATCCACATCGCCTGGCAGAAAAAGGGCGGCAAGGAATGGGCCTACCTCACCGACGAGACCGGCGGCAAATCCTGGCCACCGATCGTCCTTGCACCGAAAGCCGGCCGACCGGTGATCTATCGAAATTTCATCGCAGGCACCACCCCGCGCGCCATCGGCGTCGGCTTCCCCGGCGGCGTCAATCTCGCCTACTCGGCGGACCACTTCGCGCCCGAGCTTCTCTGGACCGGCGACTTCATCGACGCCGGCCACCACTGGACCGACCGCGGCATCGGCAACGAACCACCCGCCGGACAAAATGTCGTCCATCCCACTTCCACACCCGCCCTCCCCGCAGGCGCGCTTTTCCGCGGCTACAAACTCGACCCCGCAGGTTTCCCCACCTTCTCCGTGAAATCCGGCGAACTCGTCCTGCTCGACTCCTACACCGCCTCCCCACCCTCCGCTCTCATCCGCCAGCTCAAGGTCTCCGGGAAGTCCACCACGCCGACCCAGCTCGTTCTAGCAGACACCGCCCAGGCCACCGCGCCCGACACCTTCGACCTCGGCGGCAAGCTCACCCTCATCGCGAAATCCGCCCGCCTCGAGGGCGGCAAACTTGTGCTCCCGCTCATTCCCGGCACCACCACCGAGATCCGCTATCTCTGGAAGTAAATCCAGCAGCACCCAATCTTTTCATGCGTCTCCTCATTCCCATCCTTCTCTCTAGCAGCCTCGCCCACGCGCAGCCGAAAAAGCCGGCTGAGCCTGATTCCCGCCAGGCGGAATACTATCTCCGCGAGGAAATCCCGCTGCCGCCCGGCGAGATCATGGAAATCGGCTCCATCGCCCTGATGCCCGGCCAACAAGTCGCCGTCACCACTCGCCGCGGCGACCTCTGGATCTGCTCCGGCGCTTATGCCGACGACCTGAGCAAGGTCACCTGGAAAAAATTCGCCGAGGGCCTGCACGAGCCGTTCGGCATGTTCTATCAAAAAGGCGCGCTCACCCTCACCCAGCGCCCGGAGGTCACCCGCATCCGCGACACCGATTCGGACGGCCTGGCAGATACCTTCGAGACCCTCTGCGCCGCCTGGGGCAGCGCCGGGAACTATCACGAATACGCCTTCGGCACCCCGCCCGACAAGAACGGGGACATCTGGGTCGCACTCTGCCTGACCGGCTCGGCCGCCGCGAACTCCGACTGGCGCGGCTGGTGCGTGCGAGTCACTCCCGAAGGAAAAATGATCCCCACCAGCTCCGGCATCCGCTCGCCCGGCGGCATCGGATTCAATCACCTCGGCGACGCGTTTTACACCGACAACCAAGGCCTCTGGAACGGTTCGTCCTCGGTGAAATGGCTCAAACCCGGGTCATTCCAGGGAAATCCCACCGGCAACAAATACCACAAACTCGCCAATCTTCCCGCCCCGCCCGAACCCGCCGATCCGTCGCGCGTTCTCGCCGAGCACCTCAAGCATCCGGAGTTCATCCCGCCTGCCGTCATCCTCCCCCACGGCAAGGTCGGCCAGTCACCGACCGGCATCGCCTGCGACACCAGCGGCGGAAAATTCGGCCCGTGGGCGCACCAGCTCTACGTCGGCGAGCAAACCCACTCGCAGGTCCAACGCGTCTCGCTCGAACAGGTCAACGGCATCTATCAGGGCGCCTGCTTCAAGTTTCTCGAAGGCTTCGAGTGCGGCCTCATCCCCGTGCAACTCGACCCTCAGGCCGGCATCCTCTTCACCGGCGGCTCCAACCGCGGTTGGGCCTCACGCGGCAGCAAGCCATTCACCTTCGAACGCGTGAAATGGACCGGCAAAACCCCGTTTGAAATCCAAACCATGACTGCCCACAAGGACGGCTTCACCCTGAATTTCACCGCACCCGTCGATCCCGCTAGCGCCGGAGATCCCGCCAGCTACTCGATGGACGCGTGGACCTACATCCTCCAGCACACCTACGGCAGCCCGGAAGTGGACCAAGCCACCCCGCAGATCACCAAGGCCGTGATCTCACCGGACAAAAAATCCGTGCGGCTCACCATCGACGGACTCGTCCGCGGTCACGTCCATCATCTCGACGCGAAGAACGTTAGATCCGCCACCGGCGATTCGCTCTGGCACCCGGACGCCTGGTACACCCTCAACGAAATCCCATCCAAGTAAGCCCATGAAGTTTCTCATCCACCTCTGCGCGGCACTGCCACTCATCGCCCAGGCCGCCAAGCCGCCCAACATCCTCTTCATTCTTGCCGACGACCTCGGCTACACCGACGTGAACGCCTTCGCGGAAAAAGCCACAGGCGAGAGCAAAGACAAGATGTTCTACGAAACCCCCAACCTCGACCGCCTCGCCGCCGGCGGCCTCGCGTTCTCCCAGGCCTACGCCTATCAACTCTGCTCGCCCACCCGCGCGTCCCTGCTCACCGGGAAAAACGCGCCCACCCTAGGTGTCACCACCGCCACCCCGCAGACCGCCCGTTCGTTCTACGCCCTCAACCAGGAAGCCCCCGCCGGCTATCTCCCGCTCGACGCCCGTTACTGGGGCGACCCCATCAAAACCCCGCAAGCCCTGCTCAATGGCAGCACCCTGTTAGCGCTCCCGTCCGGTCGCAAGACCGACCAGGGCCGGGACGAACTCACCTTCGCCGAAGCCCTCACCGGCTACCGTTCCGCCTTCATCGGCAAGTGGCACGTCGGCGGCCACGGTGCGGAAGGCTATCAGCCACGCGACCAGGGATTTGAGGAAATCGCCTGGTTCGATGCCGGCGGCTCGCCGTTTTTCAAGTGGCAGGCGCTCTGGGACCGCAAGACCAAGAACGATCCCACAATGCCGCAGAAGGAACTGCTCTGGGGGAAATCCGGCGAAGCCACAGGCGAGGATTACCTAACCGACAACCTGACCACCCAGGCCGACCGCTTCATCCGCTCTCATCATCACTCCAAGCCCGACCAGCCGTTCCTGCTCTATTTCTGCCAGTTCGCCGTCCACTCGCCCATCCAGGCCAAGCAGCAGGACATCGATTATTTTGATAAAAAGCCCACCAAAGGCTGGAACGGTCACACCGACTCCACCTACGCCGGCATGATCCGCAGCCTCGACCAATCCGTCGGCCGCCTGATGGCCACGCTCGACGAACTCAAACTAACCGACAACACGCTCGTCGTCTTCATGAGCGACAACGGCGGCGTTTCCTACCTCACCAAAAAGGGCGATGCCCCCACCACCAGCAACGCCCCTTTTAAAGGCGGCAAGGCGATGATGTTCGAGGGCGGCATCCGCGTGCCGTTGATTTTCCGCTGGCCCGCGGCGATTCCCGCCGGGAACTGGTCGGACGTTCCGGTGGCCGCCAGCGACCTCTTTCCCACCCTCGTCCAAGCCGGCGGCATCGATCCCGAAACACTGCGCGCCGAACACAAGATCGACGGCCACAGCCTCGTTTCCCTCTTCAAGGACCCGGCTAACAAGGACAAGGGCTACGGCCGCGACACTTTCATCTGGCACTATCCGTTCAACGTCGCGCCGCTGCATCCGGACGACGGCTTCGCGCTGACTCCCCACTCCGCCATCCGCAAGGGCGATTTCAAACTGATCTTCGATTGGAACGGCCGCCTCTGGCTGCACGACATCAGGAACGATCCCCACGAAAATCAAAACCTCGCCGAATCGATGCCGGAGAAAACCCGCGAGCTGTTCAAGGAGCTCAACGACTGGCTGGATGCCAACGTCGCAACGAAATACATGCCCGCGCTCAACCCGGACTACGATCCGCTCACCGACGGCCGCGCCCGCCCCTTCGTGGACCTGCGCCGGAGTTTTCTCGGCCCCGACCGCGCCATCCGGCCCGCCGCCGGCGATCCGAGGTTAGATCAACTTCTCGAAAACTAATCCATCTCATGATCAAATCGCTCGCCATCGCGCTTGCTCTCGCCACCTCGCTCGCCGCCGCGCCGCCGAATCTCATCATCATCCTCGCCGATGACATGGGCTACAGCGACCCGGGTTGCTTCGGCGGGGAAATCGCCACTCCGGCCATCGACAAGCTGGCAAAGGAAGGCATCCGGCTCACCCACTTCCGGAATGGCGGCATGTGCGTCGTCTCGCGCGCCTCGATGCTCACCGGCCAATGGTGGCCGCGCGGCTTGCGGAATTTCAAGACCACCCCGCTCCTATCAGAAGAACTCCACACCGCCGGCTACCGCACCGCACTCATCGGCAAGTGGCATCTCGCCGGCCACCCGATGGACCGCGGCTTCGACCACTTCTTCGGATTTCTCGATGGTTTTTCCGATCATTTCGGCGGCTCGAAAAGCTACCGCCTCGACCGCAAGCCGTTCACCGGATTCGGCCCGGACTACTACAGCAGCGACCAGTTCACCGACCGCGCCATCGACTTCATCAAGGCTCCCGGCGATGAGGAAAAGCCCTTCTTCCTCTACCTCAGCTATCAGGCACCGCACAACCCGCTCCAGGCCCCCAAGGCGGACATCCTGAAATACCGCGGCAGGTATCTCGGCGGCTGGCAGGCGGTCCGCGAGGCGCGCTTCCGCCGGCAGAAGGAAACGGGCATCGTCCCCGCCAACGCCGCGCTGCCGGCCTATCCGGAGAATCTACCCGATTGGAAATCGCTCACGCCCGAGCAACGCGACCTCGAGGATCTGCGGATGGCGGTTTACGCCGCCATGGTGGAGCGCATGGACCACGGCATCGGGCGGCTGGTCAAGACGCTTGAGGAATCCGGAAAAGCGGCCAACACGCAGATTCTCTTCCTGAGCGACAACGGCGCGGATTCGTTTTCCGTGGTGGATCAAGCCATGCTCAAACAAGGCAAACTTCCCGGGGATCCGGGATCGAATTGGCAACCGGGCACCGGCTGGGCGCACGCCAGCGTGACCCCGTGGCGGCTTTACAAAATCAGCCAGCACGGCGGCGGCATCACCACCGGGGCCGTCGCCTGGCGCGGCGGCAAAGCCAGCGGCAAGCCGGGCCGGATCGACGCCAGCCCGGTCCACATGGTGGACGTGATGCCGACATTTCTCGAAATCGCCGGATCATCGAACAAGCTTGAAGTCGCCGGAGAATCCTTCGCCGCACTGCTGCTAGACAAGCCCTGGCAGCGGAAGGAACCGCTGTTTTTCCAATACATGGACAACCGCGCCGTCCGCAGCGCCGAGTGGACGCTGGCTGAAGTGGACGGCTCCGGTTGGGAGCTTTTCAACACCAAGAGCGATCCGCTCGAAACCAAAAATCTGGCAGGGACAAAACCCGAGCTCGTCGCCGCGATGAGCGGCCGCTGGCTCAAGTGGTGGAAGGACGAGAGCGGCAAGCCCGACTATCAGCCCGAATCCACCGGCGACAGCCCGCATTACCAACCCCAGGGCGACCGGGGCTCCGGCAAGAAATACACGCCGAGTGCCATGCCAGCTTCTCTCGCAGACCGTTACCCCATCCCACGATGAAAGTCCTGACCACCGCCGTCTTTCTGATTGCCAGCCTCACCTCCGCCTCCGCGGCCGAACCTTCCGGGCTCAAGGACATCTATCAAAACCATTTCACCATGGGGGTGGCCATTCCCAGCCCCAGGATGTCGGCCGGCGAACTCGATCTGTTGAAGCGGAACTTCTCCTCCATCACGGCCGAGAACCTGATGAAGCCGAAGTATCTCCAGCCGGTGGAAGGCCACTTCGAATTCGCCAAGGCGGACGAGTTCGTGGACTTCGCAAAAAGTCATCAACTCGACGTGCACGGCCACACGTTGGTCTGGCACAATCAATGTCCGGATTGGTTTTTCAAAGACGGTGACCAGCCTGCCAGCCGCGAGCGGGTGCTGGAGCGTCTGAATCAGCACGTCACCACCATCGTTGGCCGCTACAAAGGACGCATCAAGAGTTGGGATGTCGTCAACGAAGCGATCGACAATGACAAAGGTGACACCGACCTGCGCCAGTCGCCGTGGTTCATCGCCACCGGCGAGGACTACATCGCGGAGGCATTCCGAGCCGCCCGGCAGGCTGATCCCGGTGCGATTTTGTATTACAACGATTTCGACATCGAGAAACCCATCAAGCGGGAAAAAACCCTGCGTCTGATCCGCAGCCTGAAGGCGAAAAATGTCCCGCTTGACGGTATCGGCATCCAAGGGCATTGGAGCTTGGACAAGATGGATCTGAAAGAGATCGAAACCGCCATCCTCGCCTTCCACTCCGAAGGCCTGCGCGTTTCCATCACCGAACTCGACATGAACGTGGTGTCGGAAAAAACCGGTGACCCCTTCGCGGAAAACTTCCCTCCCAGCTACTCACTCAAGCAGGCCGAGCAATATGCCGGACTTTTCCGCCTGTTCCACAAACATGCGGACAAGCTCGACCGCGTGACCTTCTGGGGCTTGCACGACGGGCAGAGCTGGCTGAACTCGTCTCCTCGCAAGCGCACCAACCACCCGCTGCTGTGGGCACGCGACCTTTCCGCGAAACCCGCCTATCAGTCGGTGATGAATGCCGCCAGCGGGAGTTTGCTCAGCCTCGACAACGGCTCCGTTAGGATCGGCATCGACCGCTCCAAAGGCGCTGCCATCACCTGGCTGTCGTGGGCCGGCTACCCGAACAACTCGGTGAACCACGCCGATCCCGGCCGCCTCATCCAGCAATCCTACTACGCCGGCCACTCACTGGACCGCAAGTCGGACGGCCAAAGTCCATCGTGGAGTCCGTGGACCTGGAACCCGATCCAGGGCGGCGGCGTCGCCTCATGGGCGCGGGTGAACGTGATGGAACGCCGCGACGACGGCGTTTTGTATGGAGAAACCGTGCCGAAACTCTGGGACATGCCCAATGAAGAAGCCGCCGCGCTGATGCGCCAGTGGACCGGCTTCGAACCGTCCATGCCGGATGTGGTGATGGTGAAATGCGAGCTGATCTGCCAGCGCGAGCACGGCGACCGCTGGGGACCCGCCGCACCGCGTCCGCAGGAAATCCCGGCCTGTTATTTCACGCGGAATTTCAGCGAGATGCGAAGCTACCTCGGTGCCGGAAAATGGCGCGTGGAATCCCAATCACCGGGACCGCCGTGGGGACACACCGACCCACCGCTCAAGGCCATGGCGTTTTTCAACAAAGCGGGCCAGGGCATCGCCGTTTTCAGCCCGACCTCCACCATCAACTGGAATTTCGGCCCCCACGGTGGCGGTGCTTCGGACGATCCCGCCGGCGGGCCGTGCATGCACGTGGCACCGCTCGACCGGGTCAGTCTCGGCCCGAAATCCACCTACTCGTTCCGCTACTGGATGGTCGTCGGCGACGAGACGATCATCGTTTCCCGCCTCGATTCCCTGATCGCGAAGTATTCCGGTGAGCGCGCCAGCCTCAGCGACCCCGAAGCCGCTGCGAAATAGAGATCATCCCTAGGGATGATTTTTAACGTTTCTCCTCCGGGTATTTGCGAATTTAAAAAATTTGCGTAGGCTGCCCAGCTAACCCACCTCCGCCTGGGCGACTGGAATCGGAGCCCTGGCGATGTCTGAAAACCCAGTGCCATGCGCCCAGTTATCCTCGCTTTCATCTTACTGAGCCCGCTTGGGTCCTTGGCCGATGCCGCGGTGGCGGTCTCATCCGGAAACTGGTCGAACCCGGCGACCTGGGGTGGAGCGATTCCCGGAGTCGAAGAAGACGTCAGCATCCCCGCCGGACTTGCGGTGATTCTCGACGCGGACATCGAGTGTGGCGGCATCACGGTCGCCGGCCGCCTGGAGGTGGAACGCGCCGACCGGGCTCTCCTCTGCGACACTCTCCTCGTCCAAGGTGCCGATGCGGTGTTCGAAGTCGGCACCTCGGCCAACCGGTTTTTGCAAAAATTCACGCTCACGCTGAAGGGCCTGGCTTCCGAACCCGCCATGTCGGCGATGGGAGGAAAAGTGCTCGGAGCCCACAACGGCGGCACACTTGAAATTCACGGTCGCGACCGCATCGAGTGGACCCACCTCGGAGCGAACGCCGCAGCCGGCGCGACATCGCTGACACTATCAGAACCGGTGGACTGGATCACGGGAGATTCCATCCTGGTGACCTCCAGCCGCCTGTCCTGGAGCGAGGCGGAAACCCGCACCATCACCAGCGTGAGCGCGGACATGAAGACGGTGTTTTTCACACCCGCCCTCGCCTATCTTCACAATGGCAGCACCACCACCCGCACCCGCAGCACGGACGGGAAATCCTGGACCGCGGATCTGCGCGCGGAGGTAGGCCTGCTCAGCCGGAACGTGAAAATCCAGGGGGATGCGGCATCCGAAACCGCTGGCTTCGGCGGCCACATCATGGTGATGAACGGCGGTACCGGGTGCTGCGTAACCACCGGCCGGGCCTTCATCGAAGGAGTGGAGCTCTATCGAATGGGCCAGAAAAGCATCGTCGCCCGCTATCCGATGCACTGGCACATGTGCGCCGAGGGCGGCGCGGGCCAGTATTTCAGGGACAGCTGCGTGCGGCGCTCGTTCAACCGCGCGATCACCATCCACGGCACCGAGTCCACCCTGGTGGGGAATAATTTCTGTTATGACCACCTCGGCCACGGGATCTTCCTCGAGGACGGTTCCGAACGATTCAATGTGATCGACGGAAATGTCGTGCTCGCCTCGATGCGCCCGGCTGCGGGCGAGGAGATCCTCCAAACCGACAACGCGTTCGTTTCAGTCCAGAACATCTCACCTTCCAGCTACTGGATCACCAATCCCAACAACACCTTCACCAACAACGTCGCCGCCGGCACGCACGGCACCGGCTTCTGGTTCGCGTTCCCGAAAAAACCGCTCAACGCTTCCGCCACCCATCCCAGATTCATCAATCTGGAACCCTACAAGCAACCCCTCGGAGCCTTCGATGGAAACGTCGCCCACAGTTGCAGCAGCGGGCTCGACATCAACGACCAGGTGGACGCCAACGACAATCTCGTCATCAATGCCGAGTGGGCGAACAACGGCCCGTTCTATTTCAACGACTGCACCTGGTATTCCAACAACATCGCCATCTACGCCGGCATCGGCGGACAAAGGAAGAACGTCGTCTATCGGAACAATGTCTTCTCGGACAACGAGACCAACCTGTTTCTGGCGACCTATCAGCTTTGCGAGGAATCCCTCATGATCGCCGATTCAGGATTCGGCATGGTTCCGTCCAGCAAAACCCGCACGGTTTATGCGGTCTATGACGGTGCCGGCCGGATGAAGAACAACCACCTCGTTGGTTACAACGCCAGCAACGCGCGGTTTTTCCAAAACATCGGCGCGGCCACCAAACACCCGAACCACCGCTTCGAGGGTTTCACCTATGATCCGCCGGTTCCGGTCACCTCGGTTCTCACCAATTATAACATCGTCCCGCCGGCAGACGTCGGGGCGAATTCACCAGGCCACCCGCGGATCTGGGCGCAGGTCATTCTCGACGTGGACGGCACCGTCGGCGGCGTGCCCAACAGCTCGATCATCAGCAACCAGCCGTTCCTGCTCACCGGTGGCGAGACGCGGCCGTCGTCATGGACGAACATGTATCGCAGCAGCCACCGCTTCGCCCAGAACGTCATGACCTACGGGCTGGCTTCCGATTTGAACCCGAACGTCAGTGTGGTGAGAACCAAACCAGGAACTCCCGCGGCGGGCGTTTACTATATCAATGGGTATAAGGAAAAGCACCAGTTGCCCTTCATCGTCCGCGAGGATTTCCTCTACACCTGTTTCTACGAATCGCTTCCTTCTACCCGAACCGTCTCCATGCTCATGGGAGATGCGGAAGTGGGTGACCATTACGTCGTTTGCTTCAAGGAATTCGGCAAGCTCCCTGGCATCGCGGTGACGGGAATGACCTCCCGCGCCTCGCTGGCCGCGCTCAAGGCCGGCACGACCTCCGGCTTCTTCAAGGAAAGCAACGGTGATTTCTACGTCCGCCCGGTGGCCACCGGCACCAACCAGTCCTTCACCCTCACCTGGTCCTCCAACATCACCCTGCCGGTGGTGGATTCCGACGGAGATGGCACCAGCGACGGTGCCGAAGCGGCGGCCGGCACCGACCCGTTCCAAAGCCCCACCGGCACGGATCCGTTCGTCAACAGCGAGTTCAACGTGGCTAACAATTTTGAAAACTGGATTTCACTGAGTGGCATGTCCGGCGCGGCCGTGTCATCCGGCGCATTGTCCGCCCAGTCCACCAGCACCACCCCGCAAATGGAGCAACAGAACCTCCGGGTCTCGGGCAACGCCGTCCCCTATCTGTTGGTTCGGATGAAAGCATCACAGAATACAAGCCCCCAGTTTTCCTGGGGTCGCTTGGGGGCCACCACCTACACCGCCGGCCGCACCGTCTCCGCCAGTTATGCCGACTCCAACAATTGGAAAGTCGTGACCTTCCCCATGGCTGGAAATACCGAGTGGTCCGACCAGATCATCACCAGCCTGCGGTTCCGGCCCGCCAATCTCAGCAACGTCAGCTTCCAAATCGACTGGATCCGCACTTCTAACGGAGATTTGGATGGCGACGGAATCAGCGATGCCTTCGAGGGCGATGCCGACATCGACGGCGACGGCCTTGTCAATCTCGAAGACCAGGACAGCGACGGCGACGGCACCCCGGACGCGACTGACACGGAGCCATACATCAACCCCTTCGATTTCGACCAGGACGGCATTCCAGACATCAACGACCCGGATGATGATAATGACGGCACGCCGGACATCTCGGACGCGCTTCCTTTTGATCCCACCGAACAAACCGACACCGACGGTGACGGCGTGGGCAACAACGCAGACGCCTTCCCCACCAATCCAGCCGAACAGACCGACACCGACGGCGATGGCATCGGCAACAACGCCGACCCCGATGATGACGGCGACAGCATGAGCGATGTGAATGAACTCGCCGCCAGCAGGAACCCGCTCGATGTCTTCGACCTCAATTTCGGATTCAACATCACCAACAATTTTGAAGGCTGGTCCACAAGCGTCATCACCTCACCGCTCGTCGCGGGCGGAGTGCTTTCCGGCATCGCAACGACGAACGACCCCCAACTCTCCCGGAGTGGATTCTCGCTGCGTGCGAATGCCGTGCCGGCCGTCATGGTAAAACTCAAAGCCGGAGCGGCTGGAGCTGTCCAATTCTACTGGGGCACCGCGGCCACCCCCGGATTCGCCGGAGCGCGCGTACTTCAGCAACCTTATCTCACCGCCAACCAATGGACCGCGATCACCTTCCCACTCGCCGCCGTCAACGGGTGGGCCGGGCAAACGGTGACCAGCATGCGGATCGATCCCATTTCAGCCGCCTCCCAGCCATTCGAAATCGACTGGATCCGGATTTCTAATGGAGATCTCGACGGTGACGGAATTCCCGACGCCACCGAGGGGAGCGGCGACCTTGACGGCGATGGCATGCTCAACCTCGAAGACATGGACAGCGACGGCGACGGCATCCCGGACGCCACAGATCCGCAGCCTTACGTGTCCGCCTTGCTAGACTTCGATAGCGACGGCATCCCTGACGCCTCCGACCCTGACGACGACAACGATGGCGCTTTGGATACCCAAGATGTCTTCCCCCTCGATCCCAACGAACAAACCGACACGGACGGCGACGGTATCGGCAACAACGCCGATTCCGATGATGACAACGACGGCACACCGGACGCCGGCGATGCCTTTCCTCTCGACCCCGCCGAGCAGCTCGACACCGACCTCGACGGCATCGGCAACAACGCCGACCCGGACGACGACAACGACGGTTTTCCAGATGCCACGGACGCATTTCCCCTCGACCTTGACGAAAACCTCGACACCGACCTCGACGGCATCGGAAACAACGAGGATCCCGATGACGACAACGATGGCAGCCCCGACACCACCGATGCCTTCCCCCTCGATCCTAACGAGCATCTCGACACCGACGGCGACACTATCGGAAACAACTCGGACATCGATGACGATGGCGATGGAATGAGCGACGCCAACGAACTCGCCATTTCACGGAATCCGCTGGATGCGCGTGATCTCGATTTCGGATTCAACACCCCTGGCGACTTCGAGGCATGGAATCGGAACAACATCAGTCCCTCCCAAGTCGCCGGCGGCCTGTTGAGCGGAACGAGCTCGACGATTGACCCGCAAATCACGCGCTTTGGATTGAATCTTCCTGGAAGCCAGATCTCCCAGCTCGTGGTCAAGATGAGGACTGAAGCAGCAGCCGGGAATCTCCAGTTATTCTGGTCCCGCACCGGCGGCAGCGGCTTTTTTGAAGCCCGATCGGTCACCATCGCCCATGGCGTCGCCAATACCTGGACCGCCATCACCATCCCTCTGGCCACCCTTCCGGAATGGAACGGACAAACGATCACCCAGTTGCGCATCGACCCGGTTTCAGCATCCGCCAAAACCTTCGCGATCGACTGGATCCGGGCATCCAACGGTGATCTTGACGGAGACGGCCTCAGCGACACCGTCGAAGGTTCCGTCGATTCCGATGGGGACGGGCTGTTGGACCTGGAGGATCTCGATAGTGATGGCGACGGCTTGTCCGATCAACGCGAGTTCGCAATGGGCATCTCTCCGACAGTGCCGCTGGATCCTGAGATCGATACTGACGGTGACGGGCAGTCCGATCTGTTGGAAATTCATGCGGGCACCAACCGTCTTGATCCGGCTGAGCATTTCAACTGGACACTCGCCGCGCCAGGTTCCCAACCGCCAACCATCACGCTGGCCGTGAAGCCAGGAAGAACCTATCGAATCCACGCGTCCGCAACTCTTGCCAGTGCCGACTGGGTGGTGATCGACACCATCCATCCCGCTGCCGAAGGAACACACGAGTTCATCGACCAGGCCAACCATTCTGTCAGGTTCTACCGTATCGGGGTGCTTCTGGATGATCCGTGAATCGCCTGTCACCATCGACCTAACACCCACCAAGTTGAATATCACCCGTCAGGGTGACCGAGTTTTCCCCTTGAAAATAAAGGGTCTGCGGACCGGAGCATTCCTTGCCGGGAATAGTGCGCAACTTTTACTCCGTCGCGACGTTACGAAACCATAGAGTCCCGTTTTACGGGCTTCCATGTGACGATTTTGTGCCCGAAACTCCCCTTATCGTGAAATTGCCCAACTTACTCAAGAAACCTCTTTCCACGGTGATTTTTGCCTCCGCGCTCCTGATGGCTGCGGCATACTCGACCCCGGAAAAACCCAACATCATCCTCATCATTTCCGACGACCATGGCTACTCGGACTATGGGTTCATGGGAAACAAGGATGTCAGAACCCCAAGCATCGACCGCATGGCCTCGCAGGGCCAGCTCTACACCCGGGGCTACGCCACTCCGGTATGCTCGCCGTCATTGGCTAGCCTGCTCACCGGCAAACTGCCGCACGAACACGGCATCACCGGCAACGACCTCGCCCCGGCGAAAAATGGCAGACTCAAGGGGAAAGGCTCTCGTGATCCCCTTGCGCAGCAACTGATCGGAAATTCGCTCATGCTTCCCAAGGCCCTCACCGGGGCCGGCTATCTCACGTTCCAAAGCGGGAAACTCTGGAACGCCACCTACAAGGACATCGGATTCACCCACGGCATGACCGACACCGCCGGCCGCCATGGCGACGCCGGTCTTGAAATCGGCCGCAAGGGCATGAAGCCGATGTTTGACTTCATCGATGAAGCTCAAAAGCAGGACAAGCCATTCTTTGTCTGGTATGCCCCGTTCCTTCCCCACACGCCCCACAATCCTCCACAAGAGCTCCTGAAAAAATATGAGGGCAAAGGACCGACTCCCGCCGCGGAAAAATACTATGCCATGGTCGAGTGGCTGGACCAGACCTGCGGTGAAATCGACAAACACCTTTCCGATCACCAGTTGGCCGAAAACACGGTCATTCTCTATCTCGCCGACAACGGCTGGGACGCCGCACTCGGCACCAAGGCAAAGCGTGCCAAACTCTCTCCTTACGAACTCGGCATCCGTACGCCCATGTTTGTCCGCTGGCCGGGAAAAGTGACTCCGCACCGCGACGATGAGACCCTCGCCTCCATCATCGACTTCGCCCCCACCATCCTCAAGCTCGCCGGTGCCACGGCTCCACCGGACCTTCCCGGACTCGACCTGCTTGACCGCGACGCCATGACTGCTAGAAAGACGGTTTTTGTCGAATCCTTCACCCATGACATCCAGGATCTCGCCAAACCCGAACAAAGCCTGATGGCCCGGATCGTGATCAACGGATGGTCGAAATTGATCATCCCCGGCGATGCGCCGTCGGACAGACCCCATGCCAGCGCGCCCACGGAAACCGAACTTTTCGACCTCAAATCCGATCCTTTGGAAAAAACCAATATCGCCGCCAGGAATCCTGAAGAGGTTGCACGTCTCCGGGCGATTCAGGACAGCGGATGGAAACTTCCCTGAACCTGAACCGACTTTTTTCAACCTCCATCCCGCCATCCGACATGCTACGCACACTCATCATCACCACGTTTTCCACCTTGTTGGGAACCGCACCCTCCCATGCGGTCACACCGGAGATGCCTAACATCATCGTCTTCTACACCGACGATCACGGCTACGCGGATCTCGGCCTGAACGGTTCCGTCACAGACATCAAAACGCCTAATATCGACGCCCTCGCCCGCAGCGGCGTTCTTGCCAGTAACGGTTACAGCACCGCACCCCAGTGCATCCCCTCCCGTGCCGGACTGCTCGTCGGCAGGTTTCAGTCCCGCTTTGGTGTCGAGGCCAACGGTCAATCGCTGGAAGGCTTCAACAAGTCCACGACCATTGCCGAGCGCCTGTTGGAAAAGGGATACATCACCGCGCAGTTTGGCAAATGGCACTTGGGAGCGAACTCCAAGATTGTGGACCACGGATTCAAACACGTCTTTTCCCAGGCAGGCCAGCCGACGTTTCCGGCCAATATCACGCTCGATGGCGAAGATCGCGCGATGGCCGAAATGCCTGCGAAACTCTATCACATCGATGGCTGCAGCCGGGCCGCAGCCTCCATCATCGAGCGCTACAAAAACGACCCGTTCTTCCTCTACATCGCCTACCGCGCTCCCCATACCCCGTTGGATGCGCCCAAGTCCTACACCGACCGCTTTCCCGGCGAGATGCCCGAGCGCCGCCGCCAGGCCCTCGGGATGATCTCCGCGGTGGATGACGGCGTCGGCCTCATCGCCGCCACCCTCGAGAAGCTCAACCTCACCGAGCGCACTCTCATTTTCCTGATCGGCGACAATGGCGCGCCGCTTAAAATCCACAAAGTCGACGCCCCTCTCAACGCCGACCCCGGCGGTTGGGATGGCAGTCTGAACACCCCGATGAATGGGGAAAAAGGAATGCTGAGCGAAGGTGGCATCCACGTCCCATTCGTCGTCTCCTGGCCGGGCACCATCCCGGGTGGCCAAACCTACATGCATCCGGTCACCGCGCTCGATGTCGCCGCCACCGCCGCCGCACTCGCCAACATTCAGACCAAGCCCGGCGAACTCGACGGCAAAAACATCGTCCCCCACTTGAAAGGCGACATCAAAACCCCGCCACACGAAACCCTCTACTGGCGCTGGGTCGCCCAGTCCGCCATCCGTGAAGGCGACTGGAAACTCCTCCGCGGCGGTAACCGCGAATACCTCTACAATCTATCCACCGATGTCGGCGAAAAGCGCAACCTCGCTTTGGAAAACCTGGAAATCGCAAAACGTCTCCGCGACAAGCTGCAAGCCTGGGGCAGTGAGCTCACGCCTCCCGGCCTGACCACCAATCAGATGGCTCCCACCTGGAATGACTACTATGACCATTACCTCGAAGGCAAAACCGTCACCGGCCCACCCGGAAACAAAGGCAGGGATCCTGAGACGAAACCTCGGCGTAAAAAGCAACAGCCTCAGGAATGAGGCATCATCCCAGACAACAATACCTCCACCCGCGACACCCCATTTTCGATCCGTCATGAAACATCTATTTCTATCACTCCTCACCATCGCCTGGCTCCCTGCAAGTGATGCCGCCACCCAACCGAATGTCGTCCTCATCCTCGCCGACGACCTCGGCTGGGCGGACACCACGCTTTACGGACACACCAAACTCTATCAAACCCCGAACATCGAGCGCCTCGCCAAGCGCGGCATGACGTTCACCCGCGCCTACTCCGCCAGTCCCCTCTGCTCCCCCACCCGCTCCGCGGTCCTCACCGGCCTCTCCCCGGCACGCACCGGACTCACCACGCCGAACTGCCACCTGCCGCAAGTCGTGCTCACCGCCACTCCCGGCAAAGGAAATCCGAGCACCAAGGCCACCACCCCCGAGTCCGTTAGCCGCCTCAACACGACCTATCAGACACTTCCTAAAAGCCTCAAGGCCGCCGGATACGCCACCGGCCACTTCGGAAAATGGCACCTCGGACCGAAACCCTATTCCCCGCTCGAACATGCCTTCGACGTGGATATCCCGCATTGGTCCGGCCCCGGCCCGGCTGGCAGCTTCGTCGCACCCTGGAAATTCAAGGACTTCGACCATGACCCCGCCATCCCTGACGAACACATCGAAGACCGCATGGCCAAGGAGGCCGTCGCCTTCATGGAAAAGCACAGGAACGGCCCGTTTTACCTCAACTACTGGATGTTCAGCGTCCACGCCCCCTTCGATGCGAAAAAGGCGCTCATCGAAAAATACCGCGGCCTCGTCGATCCCAAGAATCCCCAGCGCAGCCCCACCTACGCCGCCATGATCGAAAGCATGGACGACGCCGTCGGCACACTGCTGGATACACTCGATCGTTTGAAAATCGCCGATAACACCATCATCATCTTCGCCTCCGACAACGGCGGCAATATGTATAATGAAATTGACGACACCACACCCACCAGCAACTCACCGCTGCGCGGCGGCAAGGCCACCATGTTTGAAGGCGGTGTCCGCACCCCGCTCACCATCGCCTGGCCTGGCGTTACCGCCGCCGGTTCCCGCAGCGATGTTCTCACTACCAGCGAGGATTTCTACCCGACATTGCTCAATGGATTATCACTGCCCGTCGCCTCCGGTCAGATCTTCGACGGTGTGAACCTCCTCCCGGCACTCAAGGGCGGTGAGCTGAAGCGCACTTCCCTCTTCACCTATTTCCCGCACGCTCCCGGTGTCCCCGACTGGCTGCCCCCCTCCGTATCGGTCATTCAGAAAGACTGGAAACTCATCCGCATCTTCTTCGGCGGTGAGGATGGTTCCCACCGTTGGAAACTCTACAACCTCAGCGAGGACATCGGCGAAAAGAACGACCTCGCCGACAAGGAACCGGAGCGGGTCAAAGCCATGGACGCGTTGATTGAAAACTTCCTCACCCAGACCAAAGCCGTCACTCCGATTAGAAATCCGACTTTCAACCCCAAAATCTACAAGCCCGAGGACGAAGGCATCCAAAAACCAAAAGGACCGAAGGAGAAACCCAAAAAAGCGAAACAATGACCGGTCACCTCATCATTGTCTGCGCACTCGCCGCACTCCAGATTCACGCGGAAGAGCCACGGAAGCCCAACATTCTCTTCATCGCCATCGATGACCAGAACGACTGGATCGCCCACCTCGGCGGCCACCCGATGGCGAAGACCCCGAACATCGACAAACTCTCCGCCCGCGGCACCACGTTTCTCAACGCCCACTGCAATTCCCCGCTCTGCAACCCCTCGCGCACCAGTCTCATGTTAGGTCTGAGGCCGACCACCACGGGCGTTTACGGGCTTTCACCGTGGTTCCGGAGCGTGCCGGAACTGAAGGAGCGCGTTACCCTTCCCCAACACTTCGCCAACCAAGGCTACCTCACCGCCGCCACCGGCAAGATCTATCACATGGGCACCGGCGGCGGAGGCAAGGCCAAAAACACCTCCGAGTTCCAAGTCACCGCCCCCATCGGTGGCGTTGGCACCACTCCGCCGAAAAAGCTCATTCCTCCCACCCCCATGGGAAACAATCCTCTCATGGATTGGGGCGTATGGCCGCTCGACAACGACGACACCGGAAAAGGCGATTACAAGGTCGCCAGCTGGACGGCGGATCAGATCAAAAACGCGCCCAAGGATCAGCCGTTTTTCATCAGCGCAGGATTCTTCCTGCCGCATGTGCCGCTCTATGCCACGCAGAAGTGGTTCGACCTCTATCCGGATGATGACAGCGTCCTCCCGAAAATCCTCGAAAACGATCGCGAAGACACACCGCGCTTTTCCTGGTATCTCCATTGGCAACTGCCAGAACCGCGCCTGAAGTGGATCAAGGAAAACAACCAGTGGCGAAACCTCGTGCGCAGTTATCTCGCCTGCACCAGCTTTGTCGACTCGCAGGTCGGCCGCCTGCTCACCGCACTCGATGAAGCCGGCGTCGCGGACAATACCATCGTGGTCTTATGGGGCGATCACGGCTATCATCTCGGGGAAAAAGGCATCAGTGGCAAGAACACCCTCTGGGACCGTGGCACCAAGGTTCCCCTCATCTTCGCCGGTCCCGGCGTGAAGGGCGGCCAGCGCTGCCCCCAGCCCGCGGAGCTGCTGGATATCTATCCAACGCTCATCGACCTCACCGGCGTCCCCGTCCGCAGCGACCTCGAAGGCCTGAGTCTCTCGCCACAACTCAAGGACGCCAACACCAAGCGCGAACGTCCCGCCATCACCAGCCACAACCAGGGCAATCACGGGATCCGCAGCGAACGCTGGCGCTACATTCGCTACGCCGATGGCAGCGAGGAACTTTACGACATGGTGAGAGACCCTAACGAGTGGACCAACCTCGCGGCCAACCCCGAACACGCCGCGGTCATCGCCGAGCACAAGAAGTGGCTGCCCAAGACCGACGTCCCGCCAGCCCCCGGCAGCGCCAACCGGATCCTGACTTACGATGCGGCGACCGACGAAGCCGTCTGGGAGGGATCACCCGTCAAACGCGGTGACTCCATCCCCGAATAAATTTTCCCAAATCCGTTTTGCGATGAAACCCCGAACACTAACACTGGTTCTCCTTGCACTCGGCATTTCGATTGCGGCTGCGGAAAAGATCACCGTCGCGCCGAAAAAACCGAACGTCGTCGTCATGATGGTCGATGACCTCGGCAGCGGTGATGTCAGTTGCCTCCTTCGCAAGATTGTCAAAACCCCGAACATCGACCGCCTTGCACAGACCGGAGTCAAATTCACCTCCGGATACGTCACCGCCCCGCTGTGCGCGCCATCGCGGGCCGGACTGTTCAGCGGAATCTATCAGCAGCGCTATGGTTTCATCGACAACGAAGGCGCGATTCCCGGCGATATCCGGTTGTTTCCCGGAGCCCTACGTGACGCCGGCTATCACACCGGACTCATCGGCAAATGGCATGCCCGGGGTCCGCTGCCTTTCGAGCGTGGCTGCTTCGATGAAACCCTCTGTTCGCCCGCATCCGCCGCGTTCATTGACTACCACCACCCGAAACTCGCCCGCAACGGCAAGGTGGAGACCAGTGACGAATACAGCACGGACCTTTTTGCCAGAGAGGCGGAGGAGTTCATCGACCGCAACAAAGACAAGCCCTTCTCCCTTACAGTGACTTTCAACGCCCCGCACATCCTCAAGGTCGTCGAACGTGCGCACACGTTCGTCAAACCCTATGAGGATGCACTCGCGGCAGGGAAAGTCTTCCAAGTCCCCTTCGCCCCCATGTCCCGGCCCGGCGAGGCGGCAAAATATGCCGACCAGTTTCCCGGCGACCCGCTGCGTGCCGATGTCGTTGCCACGATCGTCGCGCTCGACCAGGCGGTCAGGAGGATTCTCGACAAGCTGAAAAAAGCAGGCGTTGACCGGAACACAATCGTGTTCTTCACCGGAGACAATGGCGGCCATCCGGAAAACCGCAGCGAGAACACCCCGCTTCGCGACTACAAATGGACCCTCTACGAAGGCGGCATCCGCGTGCCGTTTTTCGCGGTCTATCCCGGAACATTTCCTGCGGGACTGGAATTCAATCATCCGGTCAGCACGCTGGATCTCTTCCCGACTCTCGCCGCTCTCACGGGTGCCAAGGGCCCCGCCAATCCTGACGGGGTCAATCTCACCCCCTATCTCACGGGCGTGTCGGATCAAGCCCCACATGAGGAGCTCTATTTCGGCATCAAAAGCCGGGGTAACAGCTACCAGGGTGCCCTGCGGCAAGGCGACTGGAAGCTCGTTCTGACAGATGGTGCCAATCCGGAATTGTACAATCTCGCGAACGACGTCGCCGAGAAAAACAACCTTGCATCCGTGGAAACCGCACGCGTCGGCGAACTTACCGCAAAGTGGAAGGCGTGGCAGGCACAGATGCCCATTCCAGACAAACAACCCGACAAGCAAAAAGCCAACAGCAAAGCCAAAAACCAGAACCCGGAATGAATTCCGCCGCTTTCCATTCACACCATTTTCTCACTACCCACTGCAGCCGAAATCCATGAAATCCATCTATCGCAGAAACCTCCTGAAAACCTTCGCACTACTTGGTGCCGGAGCATTTGTCCTTCCCCGCTTCAGCATCGCCCAGGGCGGTCCGGCCGCGTCCAAGCGCGTGAACCTTGCTTTCGTCGGCTGCGGCGGCATCGCTCTCACCTATATCGGCCAAAAGGACATGAAAGTCGTCGCCATGTGCGATGTCGATTCAAAGACGATCGCTGCCACCAAGACGGAATTCCCACATCTAGCAGCCGCCAAGGAATTCAGCGACTTCCGGGTGATGCTCGACAAGATGGCTGCGGACATCGACATCGTCGTTGTTTCCACACCGGACCACACCCATTTCGCCGTGACTCTGGATGCCATGCAGCGCGGCAAGCACGTGTTCACCCAGAAGCCTCTCACTCATGATATCTGGCAGGCCCGCACCCTCGTCAAGGCTGCGGAGAAATACAAGGTGCACACCGTCATGGGCAACCAGGGCCACACCTCGGACGGCATCCGCCAGATGCGCGAGTGGTATGAAGCGGGCCTGCTCGGCCAGGTAAAGACCGTGAACGCCTGGTTCCCGGGCGGTGCTGGCAGAAGATTGTCCAGGGGTTTCCCGCCTCCCGCCCAACCGGTTCCCGAAAATCTCAACTGGGATGCATGGGTCGGCCCCGCTTCCGAAACACCTTATAACATTGCTTACGCCCCATTCAATTGGCGGCAATTCACTCAATTCGGCAGTGGCAAGCTGGGTGATTGGTTCTGCCATATATGCGACGGTCCCGTGTGGGTTCTCGACCTTTACGAACCTACCGTGATCGAAGCCGTAAAAATCGAAGATCCAGCAGAAGGATATTTCCCCGGTGGCAGCATCATCAAATGGCAGTTCCCCGCGCGGGGGAACAAGGCTCCCTGCACCCTCAGTTGGCACGATGGCAAGAACCAACCCGACCTCCCCGCGGACTACACACTCAGCGCGAAGGACGAGAAGACCGGAAAAAAGGCCACCAAGGATTTCGGCTCATTCTGGGAGGGCGACAAGGATTCCTACTTCCTCGACAATCGCTCCAGCAACCCACGGCTCTGCAACCGCGAGAAAATGATCGAGATGAAAAAGTCGAACGCATTTCCGGCCGAGAAATATCCAAGAGTCGCCAAAGGCGGACCGCTGCTAGAATTGATTCGGGCGGTCTCCGGTGAAGGTCCCGCGCCCGGATCGAGTTTTGACTACTCGGCCCGACTAACCGAAGTCGGTTGCCTCGGCATGCTCGCCCAACGCTTCGGAGGCCGCATCGAATGGGACAGCAAAAAGATGAAAATCACCAACCGCCCCGAGCTCAACGCCTACATCAAAGAGCCCGTCCGCAAGGGCTGGGAATACGGCGATGATCTTTGGAAGGCCTGATTGAAAGACGGGAATCCAATACCCAAAAAAATGCCCATGAAAACCACCGGATTCCAATATCGGATCAGCACAGGCCTGTGTGTCATTCTGGCGATGACACTCGCCCATCCCTCCCCTGCCGCTGAGCAGCAGAAGCCCAACATCCTGCTCATCGTCGGAGATGACATGGGCTATGCGGATGTCGGCTTCCATGGTTGCAAGGACATCCCGACGCCTCACCTCGATTCACTCGCCGCTTCGGGCACACGTTTCAGCAGCGGTTACGTCACAGGGCCTTATTGCTCTCCCACCCGCGCCGGCCTGCTGACTGGCCGCTATCAGAATCGTTTCGGTCACGAATTCAATGCAACCGGATCATCCGGTCTGCCCGTCACCGAAACCACTCTGGCAGACCACCTCAAGGCCGCGGGTTATGCCACCGGGCTGGTCGGGAAATGGCACCTTGGCAGCAATCCGGCCATGCACCCGCAGAAGCGCGGCTTCGATGAGTTTTTCGGATTTCTCGGCGGAGCGCACAGCTATTTCGAGGCCACGGGAATGCTCCGGGGCACCGAGCCCGTGAAGGAGGTGGACTACACCACCGACGCATTCGGACGCGAGGCCGTCGCCTTCATCGATCACCACAAAAGCGAGCCATGGTTTCTCTATCTCGCCTTCAACGCGGTGCACACGCCCATGGATGCCACGGATGATCGGTTGGCTAAATTTCCACAAATCCAGGACAAGCAGCGGCGCAAGTATGCGGCGATGATGCTTGCGATGGACGAGGCCATCGGCCGGATCCGTCAGAAACTGGTGGATTCAGGGCTCGAAAAAAACACCTTGGTGTTTTTCATCAGCGACAACGGTGGTCCCACGATGCCCGGGGTGACCATCAATGGTTCCAGCAATGCTCCTTTGCGCGGCAGCAAGCGCACCACGCTCGAAGGCGGGATCCGTGTTCCATTTGTCATTTCTTGGCCGGAGCAGGTGAAACCCGGAGTATCGGACGCGTCCGTGATCCAGTTGGACTTGCACGCCACCGCCTTGGCAGCGGCCGGTGTGGCACCGAAGCCGGAATGGAAACCGGACGGCACGAACCTGCTGCCGCTCCTGACCGGAAAGGAAACTTCCATCCCGAATCGCCCTCTTTTCTGGCGCTTCGGCCCCCAAATGGCCATTCGCTCCGGCGACTTCAAACTCGTCCGCTACGACCTCAATGCCGACACCGGTGCTGGCAATCGCAAAAGCAAAGAAGTCTCACCTGCCAAGCTGTACAACCTCCGTGATGACATCGGCGAATCAAAGGATCTAGCCCCCTCGATGCCGGACAAGGTCGGCGAGCTTCAATCCATGTGGGACGCCTGGAACAAGGACAACGTGACACCACTCTGGGGCAACGGCGACAGCGATGACGCGGAACCTAAGGGTCGGGGAAAGAGAAAGAAGGCCAATGCCCTCCAATAGGATTCAACTCGAGAGCAAACCTAACATCCCTACCATGAAACTTTTTCACCACGTTCTTCTTTCTTTTGGTCTGCTGGCCACGCACTCCTTCGCCGCCACCCCTGCAACCAAGCCCAACGTCATCGTCATCTTCACCGACGACCATGGCTATGCCGATCTCGGTTGCCAGGGAATTGTCAAGGACCTGAAAACCCCTAACATCGACGCAGTGGCCGCAACCGGCGTGCGGATGACTGCCGGCTACATCACGGCACCACAGTGCTCACCGTCGCGGTGTGGTCTCATCAGCGGGCAGTTCCAAGGCAAATTCGGAATGGATAACAACAAATCCTGGGGAGAGGTCCCGGGCCTGTCAGAAAAGTTTTTCAATCTGAAGACCTTGCCGGACCGGATGAAAGATGCCGGCTACGTCACCGGCATGGCGGGAAAATCGCACCTTGGCTCGAATGACAGCGGCAAGCTGACCGAACTCGGTTTCGACAAAGTCTTCTTCAAACACAGCAACGCTCCCGGCCACTGGAACATGAACATGAAGGGCGAGGACATCCCGCCCCAGGAGCATCCGAAACTTAGCGGCTATCACCTTGAGCAGGTCACGGATTTCACCTGTGCCTTCATCGACCGCTTCAAGGCACAGCCGTTCTTTTTCTACGTCGCCTACCGTTCCCCACACATCCCGCTGGACGCGCCGAAAAAATACACGGACCGCTTTCCAGACGCCCAGCCAGAAGCCCGCCGCAAAGCCCTTGGCATGATCGCCGCCGTGGATGACGGAGTCGGAAAAATCATGGAAACCCTGCGGAAAGACGGCATCGAGGAAAATACCCTGGTTTTCCTGATCAGTGACAATGGCGCTCCGATCGGCCTAACCACCCCGCAAACCCGTGCTGCGGGAGCCCGCGACTGGACCGGTTCACTCAATGATCCATTCAACGGCGGCAAAGGCATGCTGATCGAAGGTGGCATCCGCACGCCCTTCGTCATGCAATGGAAAGGCACCATCCCGCCCGGACAGGTTTATGACCAACCCGTCATCTCCCTCGACGTCGCAGCCACCGCCAACGCCCTCGCGGGCAACCCCGACGATCCAGCGCTCGATGGCGTGAACCTCATCCCCTATCTGACCCACAAGAAAACCGGTGCACCGCACGAGGCACTCTGCTGGAGGTGGGAAGGCCAGTATGCCATTCGCAAGGGAGACATGAAGTATCTCTTTTCCGGCAACCGACAATACCTGTTCAACCTCGCCATCGATCCGGAGGAGAAAACCAACCTGCACTCTCAAAAACCCGATCAGGCCAAAGAGCTCCGCGATCAGTTGGAAAAATGGAGCCAGTCGCTCATCCCCGCCGGACTCGACCAACCGGGCAGGTCGGTGGATCTCAGGTTTTTCGACTTCTATCTCGATGGAAAACACGACCTTGCGAAAGTGAGCGGGGATCCCATGCCCAAAGAAAAGAAAAAGGGAAAAGCGAGGCGCGAAAAATCCGCGCCCCCCGACGAATCTGAATCTGAAGAATAACCCCCGCACCTGAACCACCAGCACGACCTCCACCATATCCTGATACTTCGTTGGCTCATGCCGGTCGCACTCTGTCTCAGTGGTGCCACGTTTGCCGCAAAACCCGACGACGAAGATAGAGACGCGAGGTCAAAGGTGCGGAAAACAAGACGGAAATGATTCGATCAACCCTCCTCATCGCCCTGCTCACCCTCACTCTTCATCAGTCTGCCGACGGCAGCAACGAGCTCTAGGATCACCCACGCGACCCCCGGGAATACCACAATCTAGCCGCCCAGCCCGAACTCGCGCCCATCTTCGAAAGGCGGAGAACCCACATCCCGAAGGACTGGATGCCCACGCCGGAAAAACCCGCCCGCAAAGCGAAAGGCAAATCCAAATCCTGAACCCATTCCATCCATGAAACAACACCGCCTCATATCCCCTCTCCTCATCCTCTGCTGCGGGATTCTATCCGCCGCGGAAAAGCCCAATATCGTCCTCATCATGGCCGATGACATGGGTTTCTCGGACATCGGCTGCTACGGTTCGGAAATCCCCACACCAAATTTGGACGGACTCGCCGCCAACGGCCTGCGTTTCACCCAATTTTATAACAGCGCCCGCTGCTCACCCACCCGCGCCGCGCTGCTCACCGGCCTGCATCCTCACCAAGCCGGCATGGGCCGTCTGGCAGAGGAGGCGATCGGGGTGAAAACCCAAGGTCCGGCGGCCTATCTCGGCCACCTCAACGACCGCTCGGTCACCCTTGCCGAAGTCCTCCGCCCCGCCGGTTATAAGACCTATATGGCCGGCAAGTGGCACCTCGGCCAACGCGACGAATCCAAGTGGCCGCTCCAGCGTGGCTTCGACCGTTTTTATGGAATTCTCTCCGGTGCCTCCAGCTATCTGAAACCCGGAGGCTCGCGTGGACTGACCCTCGGTAATGAACCGCTGCCGTCGCCCACGGAACCCGACTACTATACCACCGACGCCTTTACCGACTTCGCCATCAAGACCGTAGCCGAACATCAGGGTGAATCCCCCTTCTTCCTCTATCTCTCATTCACCGCCCCGCACTGGCCACTGCACGCGAGGGACGAGGACATCAAGAAGTTCGTCGGCAAGTACCGCTCGGGTTGGGACAAAACCCGCGCCGACCGCCACGCGAAGATGATCGTCCAAGGCATCGTGAAAAAGGAATGGCCGCTTTCCGTGCGCGATGCGAAAGCCCGCGCCTGGGAATCCCTGAGTGAACGGGAAAAGACCGGTCTCGACTACCGGATGGCGGTTTACGCCGCTCAAGTCCACCGCATGGATTGGAACATCGGCCGGCTGGTGGACACCCTCAAGCAACGGGGTGAACTCGACAACACCCTGCTTGTTTTTCTCTCGGACAATGGCGGCTGTGCCGAGCCCTACACCGACCTCGGCGGTCACTCGCAGTCGAAGATCAATGATCCGGAGAACTCGACCAGCGTCTCCTACGGCACCGGCTGGGCCAACGCCTCCAACACACCGTTCCGCAAATTCAAGTCCACGCTCCTGGAAGGCGGGATTTCGACTCCGCTCATCATCCACTGGCCCGCCGGCCTGAAAACCAAGCCCGGCTCACTCGATCCTGCGCCCGGCTACCTCACCGACATCATGCCCACCGCCATCCAAGTCAGCGGAGCAACCTATCCGAAGAATTTCAATGGACAGGAAATCACGCCGCTCGAAGGCGTGAGTCTGGCAGCACGCATCGCCGGATCAGGTGAGACGACGGCACCACGCACGTTCTACTGGGAGCAGTATGGCAACAAAGCCGTACGCCGTGGCGATCTCAAGGCGGTCTTGAACGCAAAAAACATGCACGATAAGACCGGCAGCGGCGAATGGGAACTCTACGAACTTTCAAACGATCGCACCGAACTCAAAAACCTCGCCGCCGCGCGACCAGGGGATTTGAATGAACTCGTCGCGCAATGGAACGCGTGGGCCGATCGCTGCCAGGTCCATTCAGTTCCCGGTCAAGGGAAGAAGCGGGCAAAGCGGACAGAAGCCAACTAACAAAAAACCCATCGTCATACCAGACTCCGCAAATCATGAAAACAACCACCAAACTTCTGGCTGGCCTCTTCCTGCTGGGATCCCCGCTTCTCGCCGAAACGAAGCGACCCAACATCATCATCATTCTATCCGATGATCATGGATATACAGATCTTGGAGTTCACGGCATTGATTCCCGCGTGCAGACGCCCGCGATGGACCAACTAGCCGCGAATGGCGCGTTGATGAAATACGGCTATTCCACCGCGCCTCAATGCGTTCCTTCCCGTGCCGGACTCGTCTCGGGACGAGTCCAGAACACCTTCGGACTGCGTGGAAACGGAGACACCGACGAGCCCATTCCATCCGACGTGCCGACCATCGCCGAGCGCTTGAAAAAGCTTGGCGGCTACCGCACGGGCTTCGTGGGCAAATGGCACCTTGGCAGCGGCGAGCAAGGACCCGATCAGCGTGGTTTCGATGACTATGTGGACGGCACCTTCCGGAGATATCATGCGAACTATGATCTGGATGGCAAGGCCATGCCTCGCAAGACATACGATATCACTGACAACCGGGTGCTGCACCAAGGCCAGGCGGCCGCAGCATTCATCGAGAAGAACAAGGACCAACCCTTCTTCCTCTATTTCGCTCCCTATGGTCCGCACCTGCCGCGGATTGAAAAGGACGATCCCTACTATCTGAATTTCCCGAAGGTGAGCTATCCCAATTCCACCCCCGAACTGGATGACATCCGCCGCCAGGGACTCGGCTTGATCAAGGCTGTCGATGACGCGGTGGGAGCCGTCGTCAAGAAGCTCCGGGAGCACGGCATCGAGGAGAACACGATCATCTTCTTCGCCGGCGACAACGGTGCGCAGCCGAAATATGGCACCACGCTCAAGGGCAAAGAAACCCTGGCCAAGTGGGACGGATCCGAGAATGTCCCGCTACGCGGAGAAAAAGGATCGCTCTGGGAAGGAGGAATGAAGGTCCCGATGTTTGCCTATTGGAAAGGCCAAATTGCTCCGGGCCAGGTCATCACCACACCTATCAGCACTCTTGATTTCACCGCCACGACTTTGAAATTGGCCGCCGGCGAGATTCCCGGCGAACTCGATGGCACCGACGTCCTCCCCTTGCTGACCCAAAAAACCAAGGAACTCATCCGTACGAAGGATCTCTTCTGGGACTGGGGCGATGGCATCGCCCTCCAACGCGACGGATGGAAAATCCACCGTTGGGGCAAAAATCTCGCGCTCTTCAACATCAAGGAAGACCCGAATGAATTCTTCGATCTTAAACTCCGGAAGCCCGAAAAACTCAAGGAAATGGAGACAGCCTTGATGGCACGCTACAACGCGCTCCCAGCCAATGGAAAATCGCCCCTGCGCGGAATCGCCCAGCGCAAAAATGCGACCATTTACGTCGACGGCGCACCGCCTAACACACTCCCGGACCCCCGCTACCTGCATCCTTACAAGGACGGGAAGCCAGTCGCCTATCCCGCACCGCTCAAAGCCGTTCCGTGATGAAAGGTGCCATGAACCGCCGTATCAGCTCCGGCAAGATCCGCTTCGGCGCCAATCTCGGTCACCGCGCGGCCGGCTGGCACTGGTATCACGGGGACAAACTGATGGTGAACATCTCCGAGTTCGGCAGGCAAATGCAGATCTCCTATTAAAACAATCATCCCCCACCCTAACATGAATCCCATCGAAATCCTGAGAACTGCCCCATCCCCGCTTTTCGCCGTGCTGTTCGGCCTGTCATTGAGCGCCGCACGAGCCGCACCCACATTCCCCGAACCCGCCGGAGCGGACACCGCTGGTTTTGTTTCGATCTTCGACGGCAAGGCTCTAACCCACTGGGATGCTGATCCGAAATACTGGCGGGTCGAAAACGGAATCCTCGTCGGCGAGGTCACTCCGGAAACGCTGCTCGAAGCCAATTCATTTGCAATCTGGCGCGGCGGCGCTCCCGGCGATTTCGAACTCAAAGTAGAATACCGCGTCAGCGCAGCCGGCAATAGCGGCATCAACTACCGTAGCCGTGAAGTGACTGAACCGGCCTTCGCCTTGAAGGGTTATCAGTGCGACATCGACGGTGCGTTCAACTGGACGGGACAAAACTACGAGGAGCGCGGCCGCACCTTCCTCGCCCTTCGTGGCCAGATGACCCGCCTCACGCCCGAAGCCAAGCCCGCGATCATCGGCGGCCTCGGTGAAAAAGCGGCGTTAGCGAAATTTCTCCGTGGAGAAGACTGGAACCAAGTCCATCTCATCATCCGCGGCAATGTCCTAACCCATCTGATCAACGGCCAGGTCATGTGCGTCGTCATGGACGAGGACCCTGCCGCCCGCACTGCCACCGGACTGATCGGAGTGCAAGTCCACGTGGGCCCGCCGATGAAAATCGAATTCCGGAATTTCCTGCTCAAGGTGCTTCCCCCGGTTGGCAGCGGTCCCTGAGGATCTTGGCATTCCTCGACGTGCTGCACTTTCCTGTCGGCGCGGGCGAACGAAGAGAAGCCTCGGGCACCCGCCTGGCGGTCAAATCAAATGGTGCCGGATGGAGACGCTCATATTGTTCGTGGCAACCTCGCCGGAAAATTAACCCTTCGGGGTGATTGATTCCGTGCTCAGGACGCAGTTACAGTGTCGTTACATGCGTGTAACCCACGTTTGTTAAAAAACCCATGAAAACCACCAGTAGAATTGGGCCAGATTTGACCCGCTGCCGTCTGAAACACGGATTCGCCCTCATCGTCACGTTGTCTTTGATGATACTATTGACGGTCATCGCGGTAGGGCTGCTTTCACTCAGCTCGATCAGCTTGCGCGCGGCCGGGCAATCGTCCGACATGAATGTGGCCCGAAGCAATGCGCGCCTGGCACTGCTGCTTGCGATCGGTGAGTTGCAGAAGCATGCCGGACTCGATACCCGCGTCACCGCCCGTGCGGACCTGCTTGATGAAAACAATCCGCCGGTTCTTGGCGTTTGGAAAAGTTGGGAAGGAACCAATCACAACTCCGCAGGGCGGCCGATTGCGCCGGATTACTCGAATCACAAGGATGCGAGGTTCCTTGCGTGGCTCACCTCCGCCTCGGCGGATGCCACCATGGCACAGGTCCCTAACACGAAGGACGCGGCCCTCAAGGTCAAACTCATCGGAGAAAAATCCGTGGGAACCGCCGATCCGGATCGCCGCCAGATTCATCTCGTCCCTACCAAAGTGGCCGTCAACCAACAGCGCGGCGGCTTTGCCTGGTGGATCAGCGGTGAAAATCAAAAAGCACGCATCCCAAGGCCCTATGAACCGACGACTTCCGATGCTGCGACATGGTCGGTTCTTGCAAAATCCCACTCCATCGCGGACCCAGCTCCCTTCAGCCTGGACAAACTCCTGACAGACCCGTCGCTGAAAGATCCCGCGGCGATCGCCCCAGGCTCCAAAGCGATCACGATTCAGCAAGGCAACCTGCTCGGCTCCACCGCGAACGTCTCCCAAGAGTTTTTCCACGATCTTTCCGCGAATTCCGTCGGTTTGCTCACCAATACGGCCACCGGGGGGTGGCGCAAGGATCTGTCCCTGGTCACCGAAAATTGGGAAAGTTCCGCGCTCCCGTCCAGTAACCTTCCATTCTTCCGGGTGACGCCCGAGAAAGACCTGTTATACACCCGGCCGACCTCGGATCCGGTCATTGCCAAGTCGATCCTCTATCACTGGGCGGATTATCGCCGGGGGGCTGTCACCGGCAACGAGGCG
Organism: uncultured Verrucomicrobiae bacterium; assembly: GCA_963841745.1. Lineage (GTDB taxonomy): Bacteria > Verrucomicrobiota > Verrucomicrobiia > Verrucomicrobiales > Akkermansiaceae > Luteolibacter. The sequence continues at coordinate 387,856 of CAWJDV010000006.1, forward strand.
ATCTATCGGTTCCCCCCGATCGGCAGTTGGGCCCATCTCGCACGATATGCCACGATCTACAAGGACGGCACCTTTCCCGCGACCCCTGCCACCAACGCGATGACCACAAGCGCACGAGGCACGGCCATCAACGGGAGTGTTTCGGATTTCACCCACAAGGTCCGCATCCTGCCGGTCATCTCCCGCGTCCAGTGGATCTACGCCCACAAAACCACACCGAGCGCCACGGCCGGAAAGTATGATTTGAACCTTGTCGTCCAGCCCGTGATCACCTTGTGGAATCCCTACAATGTCAACCTGACAGTCCCCGGTGCGCTGACGATCTCCTTGGCCGGTTCTCTTCCCCCCGTCATCGACTACAAGGTGGGCGGCGTGGCGCTGCCCAAGAAATTCACCCTGCAAGCCGACCGCATCACCCCTGCTGCCACCACCAGAAACATCGTGGGAGCGACTCCTGGCCCGGTCAACTACACCCTCACCACCGGCACATTCACCCCGGGCGAAACCCGCGTCTTCAGTGCCAGCGGGGGAACGGCGCTCACCGCAGGCTACAAGCCGAACGGCGGCATCAGCTATCCCATCGCCAAGGCCGTCGGGAATGCCACGCCGGCGGGTGACAGCAAGATCACCACCAGCATGACATTTGACTCGGAGTTCAAAGACAATGCCGACGGTGTCGGACTCTACATGAACATGGTCCTTGCCGGCTCCGGGAACGTCCTTGCCTATCGCATGATCTACGATGCCGCGCTGGCAGCGTCGTTCTATCCCCCGCTTGGCGAGGCCAAATTTCCATCGCCGACACTTGCCGAAGCCAACTCCACCACTCCGTTTCTATCCGTCACCTTCGGGGCCCGGATGGCCAGCAACACCCACCTTCCATCAAAAGGATTCGTGCAATCCAGTCCCTTCGTCAACTACACCGCCATGGGCAGGAAGAGCGTTAGCGAATCCACGATCGGTTACAACTACCCCGGCGTCCTCCACAACGTCAACTCGCCGTTTGAATTCAGCTTCCAGGGCCTGCGGGCGAACAGCCCCTATCTGCCGGAGGTCACGAGTGCCAACCGTGGATTCATTGTGACTGGTTTCAAGGCGGCGGATGGACTCTCACGCTGCGTGATCGCCGAGCTGCCAGGCCGCCCGCTCAACTCACTGGCAGAACTCCAGAACTGGGACGCCCGCTATGAGAATCCCATCCCTCCCTACTCGTTCAATCTGGTAGGAAACAGCGACGCCACACCGCTCATCCCGGCGGACAATGTCGTCAGTCCCGCCGAAGCCGGCGCCAAGGGTGCGGAAAACCTGCAGAACGACGATTCCTACTGCCTGAATCACGTTCTGTTTGACGACTGGTTTTTCTCGTCGATCGCGCCGGAACCCGCCGCATTTGGCAGGCCATCTAACACGTCCACACCCAAATCCACCTACACCGCATTCCTCCAGGATCCGAAAAAACCGCTGGCAAACCGCGCTTACAAGCCAATCCCGGAAGACACCAGCTTCGCCGCCGTCTCCGCGGCAAACGCCGGCACACGCGCCACCGAGAACGTGGACAAACCTGCCACCTCATGGAAAACCATCGCCTCCCGGCTTGAGGTCGAGGGCATGTTCAACGTCAATTCCACCTCGGTGAAAGCCTGGCGCGCATTGTTAGGCCACGCGCGCAACCAGCAGATCCCCTACATGAACAACACCGGCAGACCGGAACTCGCTGCCGCCACTGACTATGGCTTCAGCCGCTTCAGCGTCGCCGGTGACGTGGAAACGAAAAAATCCGGGACATCCGGCTCTTTCGTCGGCAACGCGGAATATGTCGGATACCGGGTTTTCACGAGTTCACAACTCGATTTGCTGGCCGAGGAAATCGTCAAGCAGGTGCGCCTCCGCGGCCCTTTCCTCTCCCTCTCCGAGTTCGTAAACCGGCAACTCTCCTCCGGTGAACCCGCCCTCGCCGGAGCACTGCAAACCGCCCTCAACAAGCTCAGTGCCAGCTCGCAGAATCCGTTCAGCATGTTGCAGCGGGACCTGACCCCCGACGGACTGGGGACGAATGTCTCTACCGCGACCCCACCCGGCGGAGCCACTCGCTATGCATTTCCTGCCGCCGCTGCGGGGTATAACCTCTATGGGCTGCCCGGTTGGACCCGCCAGGCCGACGTGCTGCGACCGCTCGCCCCCATCCTCTCCGCTCGGGACGATACCTTCACCATCCGCGCCTACGGCGATGCACGCGATGCCACCGGCAATACCGTCAAAGCCCGCGCCGTGTGTGAAGCGACCATCCGCCGAAGCAGGAATTTCGTCGATCCCACCGATGACGCAGCCCTCGCGGACCTTTCCAACAATTCAGGAACCCTGCCCGCCCGCAAAGCCATCAACTCGATATTCGGACGCCGCTTCGAGATCGTTTCCTTCCGCTGGGTTGCGGAGAACGAAATTTAGTGTCATTTCCCATTGGAATATCTCACTTTCGCATTTCACATTCATCACTCCGTCCCCATTCGCAAACCCATGCGCCACCTGCTCCTGATTGCCCTGTTTTTCCCGTTGCTCGCCACCGCGCAAGACAAACCACAAAAACGCACCTGCCGGATTCTTTATCTGAACCCGCCTCCCAATGCGCCCGCCAAGCTCACGCTCTTCGACGGTGTCGCATCCCAGGAGGTCGAGTTGCCGGAGATGAACTTCTCCGACGTCTATCAAATCGCTGGCGGCGATACCAGCATCCACCTCCTGGCCGGTGCCGTCCTCAAGCCGGAAGAAATCCCTGCCGGAGCACCCGTGCAGAGACTCCCTGCCGCGATCACCGACTTCTACATCGTCGTATCCGGGGATCCTGCAAACAAAATCGTCCCGGTCCAGTTCCAGATCATCGACGCCGGGGCGGGGAAATTCCGCAAAGGCCAGATGATGTGGTACAACCTGACGGACCATGCCGTCGGCGGCCAATTAGGAAGCCAGAAACTTGCCATGAAGGGACAATCCCGCATGATCATCGATGCTCCGGCGACTGGCGAGGAGGATTTCGACGTCAAGCTCTCCTATGCCATTTCAGGTGATCCGGATTTCCACCCGATCTGTGAGACCAAGTGGTCCCATGACCCGCGCTCGCGCATGGTCATGTTTGTCTATGGAGGCGCTCAAAAAACCACGCCGCAGATCGCCGGCTTCAAGGATTTCCGCAGCACCGTAGGGAAAGCCGAATAGCCGCTCCCAACTCTCGCCTACCTTTCAATCCGCGTCACCGTGTAACCCGCGGCTTGGAGGTGGGATGGAATGCCGGTATCCGTGCAGAAATGAAGCGCTCCGGCAGCGAAGAAGTGACTCGTGTCCGGTTGGTTTTTCAAAGTGGTCGCGATGAAGTCCGCCATGGTTTTGTCGCGGTCGTCCAGCAGGCGTTTCATGAGTTTTTCGCCCAGTTCCTTGTGTTCGCCCTTCGCCATTTCCTGCATCAGGCGATCCATTTCCGAGGCCACCTTCGCGGGTTCACCGGTGACGTAGGCAGCGATCAGGTCTTTGGTGGCGTTTTTGCCCTCGGCACGTTCTTGTTTCATACTTTTGAGGGTTTCAGCGAGGAGAGTCACTTGCTCGGTTTCGGTGAGTTCGGTGAAGGCGATCATCTGCGCCTCAGGTTTTTCCATGCCTGCGTTTTTTTTGCCTGCGGCTTCGGCTTGTTCCCAAAGTTTCACGTCCAGCGGTTTCCCACCTTCCAACTGATGGGGAAGGACCTGCGGAAGCACCGCGGCGGCCCACGTGTTCATGGCCTGAAACGGAGTGGAGTCGAGCGCCGGATTGATGAGCTTCAACTCGGCGTTCAGTTCGGCGGCGAGGTTTTCGCCGATCGCTTCATCGAGCGATTTCCCATCCTTGCGCATCATCAAAGGCATGGTGGCCATTTGGCTGGCAGGGTCCAAGGGGACTTCCGCATAGAAGTTCGGAGATGCGTCAAAAGCCTTTTGCGCGGCGGGATGCAGCGTGACTGCAGGGCCTTTGCTGATGTGGATGGTGCCGAAAAGGTAGGACGGCAGGGTGAGCCCCTTGCCCTCGACTTTCCAAAGCAGCGGCTTGAGGGGATGTTTGGGTTCCGCCTCGGCGCGGGCGGCCGGGGTCATGGAGATCAGGCCCAGCACGGAGCAGGCGAGGGTGAGGAGGCGGGATGTGTTGGTTTTCATGTGTTGGAGAGTGGTTGGAGCTGCGTTCACGCGTTGGAAAATAGATAGCGGATGATTCGGCTCACGAATGGTGACGCCACCTCGTTCTTATTTGCTGTAATCCGTTCCCACGAAAGAACGACGATAAGGGTGGATAGCCCGATGGCATAGTAGACCACCCCCTCGACACCGAATTTGAAAAAATAACAAATCCAAGTGGAGGCTCCAAAGAAATGGCCCAAGATGACGGCGAAGCATGCAATGAGGGCGACCCTTCCCGGAAAGTATTTCAAACCTAGGAAAACCACAGTGGCATAGACTGCAAGGGATCCGAGAAACGCGGATCCTCCAGATAGAGCGAAGTATTTGAACATTTGATTCCCTTCGTTGGTAAGTTTCGGATCTGACCAATACCCGGCTGGATGACCGAGAAGGGTGACAGTGACGTCGATGAGCAGCGCTAACAAGGCGACGTATTTGAGCCGCAGCGTGTAGGGATTTGTTCCGATTTTCATAAACTTAGTTAGGAGTTCCCGTCGGGATTTTGCCGAAACGGCTGAACGGCCAGTAGCGGAAGATGATTTTTCCACCGATCGCATAGCTTGATACAAATCGGTCATCAATCTTGCCGGCATTGTCCTGATAGCGAAGCCACACCTGATCGGGTGGGACGACGGTGGTGCCGGTATTCGTCGTGATGATTTCCCCGGCGACGGCCAGAATCAAGCCTGGAGAATTCGGCTTGCTCGTCGGGCTGAAACGGAAGACAATCCGGTCATTTTTTGTGAGTGGCTCTCGAATGGCCATTTTGGAGACGAACATTAGATCCCCCTTGCCAAGCCCCAAGGCTGGAAACTCATTCACCGTGCGCAGCCCGTTGCCTACCTGAGCAAGAATGATAATGGCTACTCCCGTGGCGAGGCCCCAAGTGGGCACGATGAAGAGCAATAAGTAGGCGGACAGCCGGTTATAATCTTTCAGGCGGTAATCCGGGCGGGTTCTGCGGGCCAGCTGAACTGCGTCCCAAACCGACCAATAGTGAATCAACATACTCAGGATGAAACCGACAAGCAGGGCCGGCCAGTAATTGATGTTCATACAAAGCGCGACCACACCCACGCAGAGTGGTAGATGACTCGCCCCCATGATCCAAAGCCCGCGAACCAACGAGCCGCAGTACATATGGGCGAGGCCGGGAGAGCACGATGCGAGTTGCCGGGCGATGCGAGGATCGCGCGGTTTGATCAAAGCGGGGGCGACGAATTCAGTTTCGGCGATCGTGGTGTTCATCTTCAGGCAGGGGCAAGAATGGCAAAAAAAACAACGGCCATACGCAGGAATCCCACGAACATAGAAGGGGCATCCAGCAGCGGCGATGAGTGGAAATAGCGGGATGTGACGGTCGCCTGGATCGGCTGGATGCAGGCCATCACGGCGAGCGTCAGGTCGATTCCGTCGAAGGCGGCACGGCGCCGGGCCTGCCATTTTTCAAGCCGTTCAACCGGTGGCGGTAATTCGGATTTCATGAGTGAAATTGGTTCTTGAAGGGGTTGTTGAGGACATTGAGTAAAATCTGGCGGCTGCGGGAGACACGTGAGCGGATGGTGCCGATGGGCACGCCTTCCATCACGGCGGCCTCCGCGTAGGATATGCCGTCGATCTCGGTGAGACTGAAGGCGCGCCGCCAGTTTTCCGGCAGCTCATGCAGTGCCTTGTCCAGCGCTCCGAGTTCTTCCTGCCAGTGCAGCGTCTCATCCGGACCACTTCGCGGGCATACTTGATAGATCTCATCACCACCTGCTGATGGCTTTGCTTTCCGCTGGCGGAGGAAATTTCGCGAACGATTCCTCACGATGGCGTGCAGCCATGCCGCGAAGGTCGCGCGGTTCGCGTCGTAGTCCTTGAGGTGCCGGAAGGCGGAGACAAAAGCCTCCTGCGCAAGGTCCTGCGCGGCGGCGGAGTCTCCGGTGATCGCGGCCGCCATCCGCAGCACGCTGCCTTGGAAATGTCCGACGAGTGCCGAGAAAATTTCGGTTTCTCCGTCGAGCACTCGTTGGATGGCGGTCATTTGTTCGTCTTCGTTCACCGTGGTTTCATCCTTCCATACCCGCGAGCCGGAAAATGGTTCCCGGATAATCAAAAAGTTTTGGTTTCCAGAAAAGGATTTTTCAGGAAAGCCCGGTGCGCTGGCCGCAGATGATGCGGATTTGAACGCCTCCTCCTCCGCCCATTGTCTAAACCAACCCTAGCTGGCAGACCCGTGTAGCGGCGTCTCGACGAGCGCCGATGCCGTTGAAATGCGCGAAGCTCTCGTAAAGCCAATCCTCCTACCTCGTTCAAGGAATACCCTTGATTTCCTGGATCAACCATTTGGTGAATCCGAGAACCGAATGGGGATCGGATTCCGGTCCCACCGGCCGGCCACGTCCTTGATCGTGGGGAAAGGTGTTGAGATAATAATGCATGCGAGGATGCCGCTTCGGCAGACCCGCCTTCCAATAAGTCTGCAGCCATTCACGCTCGATGAATTCAACATACTTGGGGGATTTCCAGATCACCGGTCCGTAGTAGAAGATATACTCTTTGTTCTGTTCCAGAGTCCAGCGCGCGCCGCGCACCACCTTCTCAGGATTTGACCATCCTGTATCGAGGGGCCAATGGCGATTGAACTGGTGGCACTCGTAAGCCACGCCCTCCACTGCGGCGATCACCTCCTGGGCCGCCTTGCTTTCGGAAAAAAACGAAGGTTCCTCGACCATTTGGATGAGCTTGTAGTGCGCATGTTTGACAAGGCCCAGCTCGTTCGCCTTGCGCATCATTTCGCGAATGTTGCGGATGTCCTCCAGCGAGAGGATTCTCCCATCCTCGGGAAACGGTCCCAGTTCGGCCTCCGGGAAGCCCTTTCCTTTCACCAGCCGGGCTTCGCGGCAAATGAGGATATGCTCAACCTGCCCGCCTTGTTTCTCCCATTGCATGATGGTTTTGATCAACAGGTTTTTATTCGGATCGAGATCATCCCGCACGGCGCTCAGGCCCCAGTAATACTCAAAGAACATCCTGCGGGTTTTAAAATCGCCGTCCAGCCAACCTTTCACCAGATCCAGGTGCTCGGCGACAAACGGATAGTTGCCCTTCTGTTGATCGAAAGTTGGCATGCCAGCCCACGAACCGCCGTGGTTCGACGACAAATCCGCCTGAGTGCGGGGAAGCGGCCTCAATCCGACGTAACCGTGTGAACGCTCGCTTTCCACCTGCTGTGCGACGCCCCATGGGCACATGCCCAGCGCCGCGACCGCCAGTCCGATCCAACAAAGTCGATTTTTAATCATCCTGTGAGACACAACGGACCCAGGCAGCGCCCTATTTCATTCGCGCGAAATGAACGACCTTGTTGCCCTGTGCAAGACGCCAACTTTCAGAGAGGAATGCGTGAGTCAGGATGATTCTCCTTTGAGAGGACCGGCGACCACTTACTTCGCGTCGATGCGCTGGAGCGTTTCCTCGCGTTCCTGTCCCGCTGGGAGTGGTGGTGACCCATTGTCCTGCGGCTTGGTAGTCGGTCTGGGTCAAGTTGCGGACCATCGTTTGAATAGGCGCTGCTGATTTCTCCATACTTCAAAGGATACTGTTTCCGCCTTGAAAAAATGTGACGCAGACTTTCGCCAGTGCAGTGTCCAAAGCGCGGGGCTCGTGACTCGGAATGCTCAGTGAGCCGCCAGCCAGTTAGGACCAGTGCCGGAGCTGACTTCGATGGGCACACCGTGCGGCAGCGGCAGCGCGGTTTTCATGGTGGTGAGGATTTGCGGGACAAGTTCCTCCTGCTCGTCGAGCGCAAGGTCGAAGACAAGTTCGTCGTGGACCTGGAGCAGCATTTTTGTCTGGCAGGAATTTTCCCGCAACAACGCGGCGATGCGGATCATGGCGAGTTTGATCATGTCGGCGGCGGTGCCTTGGATGGGCGTGTTGATCGCGGCGCGCTCGGCGTTTCCGCGGAGGTTCTGGTTGCCGGAATTGAGGTCGGGAAAATAACGGCGGCGGCCGCTGATCGTTTCGACATAGCCGGCCTCGCGGGCTTCGTTCACCGTGCGGTCCATGAACTCACGGATGGCCGGATATTCGCGGAAATAAGCATCGATGATGTTCGCCGCTTCGGTGCGCGGGATGGCCAGGCGCTGGCTGAGGCCGAAGGCGGAGATGCCGTAGATGATGCCGAAGTTCACCATCTTCGCGGTGCGGCGCATGTCGGAGGTGACGTTTTCCGGTTCGACGACGAACACCTTCGCCGCGGTGATGGTATGGATGTCCGCGTCGTTCTGGAAGGCCTCGATCATGGTGGCGTCCTGCGAGAGCGCAGCCATCACACGGAGTTCGATCTGCGAGTAGTCGCAGGAGAGAAGCGTGAAGCCTTGGCGCGGAACGAAGGCCTTGCGGATCTTGCGGCCGGCCTCGGACCTAACCGGGATGTTCTGCAAATTCGGATCCGACGAGGCGAGGCGGCCGGTGGCGGCGACGAGCTGATGGAAATGCGTGTGGATGCGCCCGGTTTCCGCCACGATGTGGGTGGGCAGCGCGTCGAGGTAGGTGGACTTGAGTTTGGAGGCTTCCCGATAGGCGAGGATGTCGCTGATGATGGGATGTTTGCCTTCGAGCGTGGCGAGCGTCTGCTCGTCGGTTTTATACTGGCCGGTCTTGGTTTTCTTCGCCTTGTCGGCGAGACCGAGTTGGTCGAAGAGGATTTCTCCCAGCTGTTTGGGCGAGGCGATGTTGAACGAGCGGTCGGCGTGGACGTGGATGGATTTCGCGAGCTCGTCGATCTGGATTTGCAGCTCGTCGCCGATGACGCCAAGCGCGGCGGGATCGATGGCAATGCCCTCCATTTCCATACCGACGAGGACCGGCAGCAGCGGGCCTTCGATTTGTTTGAGGATGCCTTCCTGTCCGGACTCGGCGAGCAGCGGGCGGAGTTTCTGGGCCAGCTGGTAGGTGACGTCGGCATCCTCGGCGGCGTATTCGGCGAGGACTGCTAGAGGGATGGCGGCGATATCGAGGTCTTTGGATGCCTTCTTGGTTTCAGCGAAATTGAAGAGGTCGTCAGGCGCGGGAGGCTGGGCTTCGCGGTTGGAAACCGCGGCCACGTCGGCGAGTTTGACCGGGGTGTAGCCTAGCAGGATCTCCGAAAGGTAGTCCATCGAGTGCCGGCGGTCGGGGGAAACGAGGGTGTCGGCGAGCAGGGTGTCGAAGAACGGGCCGGCGACTTCGATGCCGTGGTGGAGCAGGATGGAGAGGTCGAACTTGAGGTTGTGGCCGATTTTTTCGGCGGAGGAGGAGAAGATGGATTTGAGATTTGAAATTTGAGATTCGGAATACGGGAGATACCAGCCTTCGTGGGCCTTCCACGAGAAGGCGATTCCTAGCAGCTTCGAGGTGAAGCGGTCGAGGCCGGTGGTCTCGATGTCGAAGCAGAAGGAGTTTTGTCGGGCGAGCTCGGTGAAGAGTTTCGCTTGGAGTTCCGGGGTGTCGGCGAGGTGATAGGTGTGCGGGACGTCGCGGATGGTTTTGAAGGTTTCGAAGATCGTGGGCTCTGCGGAGGGTTCGCGCGGAATGAATTCCGCGCTCCCGGTGGTGGGGAAAAGCCGTTTGGTGAGGGTGCGGAATTCGAATTCGTTGAAGAGCGTTTTCAACGCTTCGTCATCGCGTGTCGAGAGGACGAGGTCGTCCCAGGTGACTTCGATGGGGACGTCGAGAATGATGGTGGCGAGTTCCTTGGAGAGCAGCGCCTGGTCGGCGTAGGTCTCGACGTTTTCCCTCTGCTTGCCTTTGAGCTTCGCGGCATTGGCGATGAGATTCTCGATGGAGCCGAACTCGGCGATGAGTTTTTTCGCGGTCTTCTCGCCGACACCGGGGATACCGGGGATGTTGTCGGCGGCGTCGCCCCACAGGCCGAGGATGTCGATGACCTGCTCCGGGCGCTCGATCTCCCAGTTGGCGAGCATGATTGGCAGATCGATGACTTCATGGTCGGAGCCCTTGCGACCGGGCTTCCACATGCTGGTGGTTTCAGAAATCAGCTGCGCGAAATCCTTGTCCGGCGTGACCATGAACGACTCGAACTCGTCCTGCTCGGCGCGTTTCACCAGCGTGCCGATGATGTCGTCCGCCTCGAAGCCATCCAACTCCAACACCGGGATGTGGAACGCGCGGCAGAGGTTTTTCACATGCGGAATCGCGGCTGCGAGTTCTTCCGGCATCTCGTCGCGCTGGGCCTTGTAAGCGGGAAAAAGGATGTGCCGCGGGGTGGGCGCGGAGGTGTCGAAGGCGACACCGATGTGCGTGGGGTTTTCCTTTTCGAGGATCGAGAGCAGCGTGTTGATGAATCCGTAAAGCGCGGAGGTGTTGACGCCCTTGGAGTTACGGATCGGATTCTGGATGAAGGCGAAGTGCGCCCGGTAAATCAGGGCCATGCCGTCGAGCAGGAAAAGGCGTTTCATCGCGGCAGCTTGGGTGGCTCCGCGGCGTGCGTCCAGCGAATGTCAGCCGCCTAGCGCGGCTGGACGTCGAGCATCAGGGAAATGTGCATGGCCGTGAGTTCGCCCATCGATTTACAATCGCCGAAGCCGCTGGTGCCGTGCATCCGGTCCAGCTCGCGGGCCAGCGTGACGACGTGTTCGTGCGGGGCGATGCTCTCACGCCGCATGATGCCGAGCAGGGCGCGCAGGCGACCGCTTTCGACCTTCGCCCGGCGGGCCATCTGCGCGTGTTCCTCCGCCACATACTGGTCGATGCTCTTGCGGTTGAGCACCTCGAAGGCGAGCCGGGTGACCTTGCGGTTCGAGTTGAAGCGGAATGCCAGATAGATATTTCCGTTTCCCTCGTACGACTGCTGGTCGAAGTCGATCGCCCGCACCCGGTATTGGACTTCTTCGAAATCCGGCGTGATGTCGACGACGTAGTTCACGCTGCGCATGTCGCCAAGCAGCCGGATGAAGCTGCGTTCGGTGAATTTCGTGAATTCCTTGGCGATGCGCACCTTGTTGAGGCCGGGCTGGGTGAGGTAGTCGCGGATGAACACATCGCCGGGGACTCCGGCGATGTGTTCCTCGATCAGCGTGTTGCCGTTGACCAGATAGTTCATCCGGTTAGGCGAGAGGATGTGTTCCAGCTCAAGTCCGTAGATGCGCGAGGCGTCCGCCTGTTTGACGTAGAAGTAGTCGGAGTTGTCGTTGAACAGGTTGGTGATGCGGATCCGGAACGGCTTCGAATTTCCAAAGTCTCCGAAGTCGATGCGGTCCACCAGGAGGTGGTCGTGCTGCTCCGCGTCGCGGCCGAGTTTGAGCTCGGTGTAGATGCTCGTCAGGCGCGGACGGAGCTCGGCAAAAACCTCCGGCGAATACATCACCGAGAGCCATAGTGTTTCCCTCCCGGACGGATCCTCGTAGGGGACCGCTCCGCTGAAGCGGCAGAGGTCATCGTAGACCTTGGGAATCTCCCGCTGGCGGTCGAAGTGATAGAGATACTGCCGCAGCGACGGGGAAACCGGGTATTTCTGCTTCTGCCGGGCGATCATTCCCTGAAATTACCGGACGAATCGAGCGCTGACAAGCGGCGCGATCATTTGCGTCCGGAGTCGTTGAAAATCAGTGTTTGGCAGAGTTGAGGATGCAATCGATGAACTGCTGCATGCGCTGGAGCTTGTCCACATCCACCAGTTTGTGGGCGGCGGTGCTATGCAGCCACGCCTGGGCAGCTTCCTCCGCTTTCGAGGATTTGCCGGGCGGGACCGGCTCGATGCGGGCCAGCTCGGACAGCATGCCGGTGAGGGCTCGCTCACAGCCGTGGCGGATGTCGTCATCGCCGGGAAGTGGAATCGGCGACTCGTCGAGTTCTCCGAGAATCCGGACGATTAGAGGAAACCGCGACATCGCGCGGTTGATCTCTTCTGCGGCAAGTTTACGACTCTGCGGGGCGGGGGGACTCATGGGTGACTGGTGTGCATCGGGTAGAGCGTTCATCGGTTCGGCATAAATATGTGGTGACCGATAGGAAATTGCCAGTAACCAATTCGGCACTCCCCAGAAAGTCCGCCACAACCGGACATCCGTAAAAATCATTAGAACCTGGCGGAAGGGTTGGAATTTTTTGGTGGCTGCCCACCGCCCGAAATGCGAGATTCCCGCCATGAGCAACGACGAAGTTTTCATGCGCCGCGCCATCGAACTGGCGCGTGCCGGCATGAACCAGGGTGCGGGCGGACCTTTCGGTGCCGTGGTGGTGAAAGACGGAACCATCGTCGGCGAGGGCTGGAACCAGGTGCTCGCTAACAACGACCCGACCGCCCACGGGGAAATCACCGCCATCCGCGACGCCTGCGGACGGTTAGGAACCTTCTCGCTGGAAGGCTGCGAGATCCATACGACCGGACAGCCGTGCCCGATGTGCCTCGGCGCGATCCACTGGGCGAGGATAGTGAAAATCCACTATGGATTCCGGATCGAGGACGCCGCGGCGATCGGCTTCGACGATTCGGAGTTTTTCCGGCAGATGACCTTGCCACCGGAGCAGCGGGCGATTCCGTCGCAGGAGGTTTGCCGCGAGGAGGCCCTTGTTCTGGCTCTCGAGTATTCGGTGCTGCCTGGAAGGCGGCACTATTGAAGCGGACACCGGGAAAAATCCCTCAAGACGCTTGCTTGACGAGAGCCCCCGGGGGAGAGGAAACTACCCGCCATGGCATGGAGGATCGAAGAAGCGGTCGCCCACGGCGAAATTGACAACACCGTCGAGGGACACACGACCGGGCGCATTTGGCTGGCTGGCCGGGACGAGCCGTTGATCTTGAACCTGGACGGCGATTGCTGGCGGGACCTCGCCGGCACCCGGCTGCAGTTTGAGAACCCCTCGCCTAAATCGAATCCCGACGCGGAGGCCCTCGACGTCGACCAAGCCGGCATCGTCGGCGACATGACCGCCTCACGGAAAAACAAAGTCCCCACCGTGAGCGAGGAGGAATTCCACGAACTCTATCAAAACCACCAGGACATCCCCCATGAGTGGCGCAACACGCTCTATCTGGAATGGTTCAGCGAGATCAACGGCCGGGTGGTCATCGAGACATACTCTTTCAAACTGACGATTTCCCCCCACGAGTGGGAAATGGATGAGGACGCCGAAGAAGCGCAAAAACTCGCCAACCTCAACTCCATGCGGGACTTCATGGCCCAGGTGATCCGGCGCAGGAACCCCGAAGGACCGGAACCCGACATTTCCGAAGAACTCGACGAATTCGCCTGGGAGGAACGACTCAAGGAATCCGACCGTCTGACAGATGCCTATCAGGAGGTGTTGGAAAAATACATGGAGGACTCGGACAGCGAGCAGAAAGAGGCGTTCGTCATGGGCTGGGACGGCCTGCTCGACGCGCTCGCCGATCGTGACGAAGCTGGCGACGAGGAGGATTTCAGCAACCAAGGCAGCTCCCGCGGCGGGGATGATTTCCTCGGCTTCGACGAAGAGGATTCCGACACGGATGATTTCGACGATGACGAGGACGACGATGAATCCTATCCGGATGACGAGGAGGACCATCCACTGCAGGCCAAGGCTCAGGAGCTCGCGATGCGGGCAATGGATGTGATCGAGCGCGACGCCGGCCCCGGCACACCGTCGTATCTTTTGATCACCAATCTACTGCAAGTGAGCGGCAAGCTCGCCGGCGTGCTCTACGGTCGCAACAGTGGCTATCAGCCAGAAGCCGGATTCGTCCTGGCCGTGCTGAAACGCTGCCTGAACTGGCTCAACGAAGCGGTCGGTGCCTGCCAGCAGCTCACCGAGCTGGAGCGCGACCCCGACCAGCGGGCCGCATTGGAACACATCCGCAGCTCGATTTTCGAAATCCGCGACAGCATCGTGGAAATGCGCCGGGAGCTGAAGTAGATCCCGGCAGATCGCGACTTATCGCCGCAGCTTGCGCGTGATCATCCTGAGCGCCTCCTCGGCTTCCGACACGCGCATGAGTTTCGAGGCCACGAAGTAGACGCCCGATGCCGCGGCGATGGTCAGACTGAGGTAAATCACTTTGAGCACGAACCGGATCGCGGTTAGATCATTGAGCAAGTAACGGTTCGCCGCCATGCAGACACCTGCCATCGCGACCCCCGCGAAGAGAAGTTTGCCGAACAGCACCAGTAGCTCGACGGTCCCCAAATCGCCTGCGAATTTCCGCATCGCGAGGAACAGGATGACGAAATTCACCGATGCCGTGATGCTGGTAGTCAGCGCGAGCGACTCGTGACCCCATTTCATCACGAACACGAAGAAGTAGTTGAAGCCCAGGTTCAGCGCCAGGGCGAAAAAGCTCACCAGCATCGGGAACCAGCGCTTGTCGATGGCATAAAAAGCCGGCTGCAGAACCTTGAGCCACGCGTAGAAAAGCAGGCCGTAGCCGTAAGCCCGCAGCGCGCCCGCCGTCTGCAGGCGGTCCGTCACGTCAAAGGCACCCCGCTCATAAAGCACGCTGACAATCGGCTCCGCTAACAGGACAAGCCCGAGCGTGGAGGGCAGAACGAGAAACGCCACCAACCGCAGCCCCTTCGCCAGCGTCGGCCGGAAATCCTCGCCGATCCCGTTCACCGCCGCTCTTGATAGAGCGGGCAGGGTCACCGTCGCCACCGCCACGCCGAACACGCCGATCGGCAGTTGCATCAACCGGAACGCATAACTCAGCCAGCTAACAGCACCCTCGCCCACCCCGTAGGCGAACATCGCGTTCACCACCACGTTGATCTGCACCACCGAGGCGGCAATCACCGCCGGGCCCATGAGTTTCAAAATCTGCCGCACTCCGGAATCCCTCCAGTTGAAATCCGCCACGAACCGGTAGCCCGCCGTCTTCAACGCCGGGAACTGGCATGCCAGCTGCGCCAACCCGCCGATGACCACGCCGATGGAAAACCCGATCAGACTCCGCGGCCCCCATTCCGGATCCATCCAGTATCCGATGGACGCGCCGCCGATCATCGAGCCGAGATTGAAAAAACACGAGGAAAGCGCCGGGATGCCGAAGACGTTCTTCGCGTTCAACATACCCATCACCAGCGCGGCCAGCGAGACTAGCAGAATGAACGGATACATCACCCGCACCATCGTCACCGTGAGTGCGATTTCGGCGGGATTGTAGATCCGGGGCGAGTTTCCGCCACGTGAGAGCGACGTCAGCAGATCCACGATCCATGGCGCGGCGAGGATTCCCAACAGAGTCACGCCGCTCATGAAAACGGCTGCGAGCGTCATCATCTTGTGCGCCAGCGCCCAGGCGGACTGATCGCCCTCGGTTTTGAGTTTCTTGGAGAACGTCGTGACGAACGCCTGCGAGAGCGCGCCCTCCGCGAACAGGTCGCGCAGCAGGTTGGGCACCTTGAATGCCAGATAGAAACAATCCATCCACTTGCTGCCGCCGAAAAGTCCGGCGAACATCATTTCCCGTGCAAGGCCGAGAACCCGGCTCGCCATCACGGCGGCACTGACTTTCCAGGTGGCTTTGGCGGAGGACATCAGGCGGGCAGCTTCTCGCTGCCCAGAATCACTTTGAGGACCGAGCGTTCCCCGGCCGGGAGGATGACGTTGTTCGTCCCGACATTGCCGGATTCCACGCAGACCATTCCGAGGTATTCCTCGTCGCCGAAGTCAGGCATGCGGATGGATTTGTCGATCCATGGATTCCAGACCACGGTGGAGTTGGAGCCTGTTTTTGAGATCAGGATTTTGCGCCCGTAGCCGGGATCATGGATTTCGACTGTCGAGGTGGTGTCGTAGTAGACGCGTTCCATTTCACTGGTGATCCGGATTTCCGGCGCGGATTCCACCATGTCCGCATTGTTCAGCTTGTTGATGAATTCACATTTGGACAGGCCGGTGATCGAAATGGCATTGATGTCACTGACTTGGAAATAGGTGTGCAGGCAGGTTTCGAAATCAGAATCCCGACTGCCAATATTGAGGACGCTCAGTTCCAGGGTGAGTTCCGCGCCGACCGTGACGAGATACTCGACCTTGAAGTCTCCAAGGCGGGGCAGCTCAAATAGCAGGCTAACCGAGCCGTCCGGGAGCAGGGAAGTTTCCCTCAAATCCCACTCCACCGTGCGGGCGTAGCCATGCACCGGCAACCCCTCGCGAGGACCGAACCATGGAAAAATCAACGGCACGCCGCCACGGATCGGCTTATCCGGCAGGTAGTCGCTGGCCCCGCTCATGAAGAGCAACGGGGCTTCACCTTTTTTCCCAAAGCGGGTGACGTGGGCTCCGTGCAGATAGATTTCCGCCAGACTGGCGGTGGTTTCCACGACGACTTTCCGCAAGCCCCCTTCACCTTCCATCAGTGAGACATGACCCGGAATTTCCAATGGCTGAACAGGGTTCATCGTACGTTATTTTTTCTTACGCAGGAATGGAGGGAGGTCGAGGTCTTCGCCTTCGAACACGTTCGGAGTTTCGCCCTCGAAGCGGCCGCGCGGCGCGGAATCCAGCGAGAGTTCGTTTTGCGCGCCGGTCGGCTTGACGCCGAGCTTGAGCTTGGGCGGCTCGGCATCGGTGGAAGCGGTCGGAGCTGAGGGCTCAGGCGAGGTCTCCAGATCTGCGAAAACCTCCGCTTCCGTCTCCTTTTCAGGGGGCTCGGACGCCTTGGACTTGCCCCACGGCGCGACCAGCGAGGGTCTCTTCCGGGCCGCCGGAATGAAACTTGGAGTCGTGGGCTCGGGCACTTCGATGTCCTCGATGGGTTCGGGGTTGGTTTCTTCCATCGCCGTGTAGACTTCCTCGCGGAGCTCCACCACGACGACTTCTTCCTTCGTGGGCTCCGGAGGTGCGAGGAGTTCCTCTTCCTTTTCAGGTTCCGGGGTGCTGGGTTCCTCGGGCGGAGTGATCGGATTGGCGAACGTGAAGGCAGATAGATCGCGCTCCGGAAGGGCCGGCTTGGCGGCGATTTCCGGCTCGGCGAACGGCCGCTCGCTGTCGAACAAGCTGGGCGCGCTCGCTGCGGCGACGTCGGCCGTGGTCTTGCGGAACTTGGAAAGCGGGGAAACCGCAGGAGCCTCACGCACGGGTGCCGGTGCTGGCGCGGCTGCCGGAGTAAGCACCGGCGTCGCGGCGGGCACGGTGAACGCGGAGTCGAGATCATCCTCCAATTCGGTTTCGCGAGCCAAGGCCGCTTCAAACGCCGCGACTTTCACCGGCGGCGGGGTGAATCCGGAGCTGGGATCGAGAATCGGATTTTCCTGCGACCGGTGGCTGAGGGTTTCCCGCGGGGCCATGGCAAGGAAATCCTCAGGCAGCGCGCTGATCAATGTGATGGAAAGCGAATCGCCCATCGCCGGATCGATGGCCGCACCGAACAGCACGTGCGCCTTGTCCGGGACGAATTTCTGCAAACGCTGCATGAGAAGCTCGATTTCGAAAAGCGTGAGGTCCTCGCCGCCGGATAGATGGACGAGCACGGTTTGCGCGTCCTTGAGCAGCGTGCCTTGGTCGAGCAACGGGCTGTTCAGCGCATTGCGAAGCGCCTTGATCGCGCGGTCCTTGCCCTCGGCAATGCCGGAGCCGAAGAGGCAGCGCGAGCGGTTCGTGCGCAGCGCGCTCATCAGGTCGTCGAGGCCGACGTTGATGAGTCCGGGTCTAACGACGAGGCGGATGACCGCCTTGATCGACTCGCAGATCATGTGGTCCGCCGCGCCGAAGGCTTCGTGGATGCCCTGCTTGGCAAGCACGAGCTCGCCCATGCGGTTGTTGTCGAAGGTGACCAGCGCGTTGGATAGAACGGCGAGTTCGTTGAGCGCGGTCTCCGCCTGCTCGCGGCGGCGTTTTCCTTCGAAGGCAAACGGCATGGTGGCGAAAACGACGACAAACGCCCCTTCCTCGCGGGCGATCCGCGTGATGATCGGTGAGGCACCGGAACCCGTCCCTCCGCCGAGGCCGGTGCACAGGAAAACGATGCGGCGGCCTTTGATCGAAGCGCGGATCTGTTCTTCCGCTTCGAGCGCGGCCTGGTGACCGAGCTCCGGATCGCCGCCTGAGCCGAGGCCCTTGGTAAGATTCACACCGAGCTGGATTTTCTCGCGGGCGAGGCAGGTGGCGAGTGTCCGGACGTCGGTGTTCAGCGCTAACAGTTCGGCTCCTTCCATGCCGTCGAGCGCGATCCGCTCAAGCATGTTGGCACCGGCACCGCCGAGACCGATGATTTTCACGGACGACGTGGGAATGGTTTGGTGGGGATCGCGGGTGTAGGGGATCATGACGGGATTTGAAATTTGAGATGTGAAATTTGAGATTCCTATTTTCCAAACGGCCAGAACATGCGGCCGATCTTTCCAAACAGGCCGGGAGGTGCCGCGCGCTCGGTTTCGAGAATCTGGGCGTAGCGGATCAGCCCGATGGCGGTGGCGTAGTGGGGGTCCTTGAAACTTGCGTGCGCCCCGCTCACTTCCGGCGGCTCGGGGCGGTAGATGTCGCGGCCGAAGACGTCGAAGGCGAGTCCGTCGAAGCCGCGCATCAGGCTGGTCCCGCCGGTGAGGAAGACTCCGGCGCCGATCGCTTCGACCGCTCCGGCGGGCAGGCGGGACCTCACCAGCTTGAGGGTTTCCTCCAGCCGCTGGCGGATGATTTCGTTGAGGATGCTGCGGCCGACCTCGACCTCGGCGAACCCCCGATCATCCGTTAGCTTGGCGGTGCCCACGGATTTCGCGGGATCGGCGGAGGCGTCGCCTTCCATGATTTTCAGGCGGTCGGCTTTCGAAAACGGGAGCCCGGTGACGAGGTGAATGTCGTTGGTGACATGGTCGCCGCCGACGGGAATGCAGCCGGACGCGGCGATGGCCCCGTTCAGATAGAGCGCGTAGTCGGTGGTGCCGCCGCCGATGTCGATGACGAGCGCGCCGCGTTCGCGCTGCTCGCGGTCGAGCGCCATCTGGGCGGTGGCGATGGGCGAAAAAACGATGTCATCCACCTCCAGCGGCATTTCCCGGACGAGTTTGATGCTGTTCTGAATGCGGGTGCCGATGCCGTGCACGACGTGGAAATCCGCTTCCACGGTTTTCCCGAACAGCCCGACCGGCGTGCTGGAATGCTCGAGTCCGTCGAGCAGATAGTTCCGGATGATCGGATGCAGATAGACGTGGTCCGGCGGGATGTGGACCTCGCGGGCGATGGTGCGCGCCTCTTCGACGTGCTCGGCGGTGACCGTCGGTTCGCCATCGGGCAGGCGGTAGGTGCCGCGGTGGTTCACGCCCTGGATGTGGGCGCCGGTGACGGCGAGGAACACACTGCCGATTTCCACATCGCTGGCGTCCTCCGCCTTGGCCAGCGCGTCCTTGAGGCAGGCGCGGGCTTGGGAGAAATCGTAGATTTCCCCCTTGCGGACGCCGGCGGATTTCGTCACGCCGATGCCGAGAATCTTGACCGCGCTGTCCGCCTTCACCTCACCGACGACAATGCAGGTCTTGCTGGTGCCGATCTCGAGTCCGACGTGAATTTTTGTGCGACGTGCCATGTGAGGTTGAATTGCGAAAAGAAATCAGTTGCGGTTGAGAAGGTTTTTCAAATCGCGGGTGCGGCGGTCATTCCGGATCTCCTGAGCACTGGGCTCGGCCACGGGAATGGCGCGGGGTGGGGCCGATTCATTGCGCAGAGTGATGGGGATGTTGTGTTTGGGAATGAGGTTGATGGTGGCGATGGAGTAGCCTTTTTGGTTCGAATGGTCCATCGCCATGCGCAGACTCTGAATCTGCCTTTCGTGATCTCCAAGCCCGAAGGTGGACGATGTTCCCTGCCGGGTGACCAGCACCAGCGACCAGGCGTTCACCTGCGTCACCGAATCAATCCACTGCAGCGACTCCGGATCCGCCGCGGATGCGGAGTCCAGCAGGCGGCAGCAATGGGCGAACTCCGGATGGCCGACGGGCTGACCGGCGACGATCGGAAATTTTCCGGACGGCGGAAGGATGATGATCGGAAGATTCATCGCCGAGTCCAACTGCAAGTCCGGGCACGGATAGGCGACTCCCGCACGATCTACCAGCATTCCGCCGCTGCGGCGCTCGGCCAGGAGACCGGCATCCGGGCAGGCGATCCATGCCTTCGGAGTGCGGGCGACCACGCGCACCATGAGCTTGCCGGGCAGGTGACGCTCCGCACGGGCCTCGGCGATTCCGGGCAGCGCCCTGAGTTTCGCCGTCACCTCATCCACGTCGATGTCGAACAGGCTGGGCGGCGGTGAAATCCCGATCATTTCGGCGAGGCCGGCTTCGTCGAGGACCGGATTTGCATTCAGATCGAGGATCTTCAACTGGAAATCCGGATTCTTGTAAAACGCCCGCTGGATCCCCTGCCAGACGCCCCAGCCGATGCCGACGGCGGCGGCGAGGATCAACGCGTATTTCGTCATCCCGCCGAGCAGCCCGAGGAACCCCAGCCAGGCGATGCGCGGCGACATGACGCGGACTTCCAGCACCTTCGAGCGCTGGTGGCGGCGGACTTTGCTGGTTTGGCGTTTTGACATGTCAGGAACGGAGTTTGAGGGAAATCTCGGCGATCGTCTTGCACAGTTCGGGGAAGGAAATTCCAATGGCAGCCGCCGCCTTGGGCAGCAAGCTCGTCTCTGTCATACCCGGAATGGTGTTGGCTTCCAGCACGAAGGGCCGGTTTTGTGAATCGAGCAGCACATCCACCCGCGAATACACCTCCACGCCCAGCGAGCGGTGCGCGGCGAGTGCGGCGGCCTGCACCGCCATGGTGGTTTCCAGATCCAGATCTGCCGGGCAGAAATACTCGCTGCCTTTCGCACCGCTGAGCCACGGGTATTTGCTGGCCATGTCATAGACGCCGCCCGGCGGGGCGATGTGGACGATGGGCAGAGTTAGATCTTCAGGATCCCGACGGTGAGCTCCTTGCCTTCGATGAATTCCTCAATGAGCACCTCGCTGTATTTCTCCGCCGCTTTCAACAGCGCGGCCGGGAATTTCGTCCTGCGTCTTGACGATCTGGATGCCGACGCTGGACCCTTCGAGCGGCGGCTTGATGACGAGCGGCGCCTGGATGGTGAGCTCCGGAACCACGCCGGGACTGAGCGAAACCGTCTCGGAGCGCGCGGTGGGCACTCCGGCGGCGAGGAACTTTTCCTTCGCCCGTGACTTGTGGATGGCGAGCTTGCTGCTGGCGGAACCGGCTCCGGTGTAGGGGACACCCAGCGCTTCGAGCGCGTCCTGCAACTGCCCGTCCTCGCCGAAGGTGCCGTGAATGACGTTGAAAGCGAGATCCGTGCCTTCCGGCAGGTCGATCCGGGTGGTGGTGACGTCGACGGCCACCGCGTCCAGCCCGAGTCCTAACAATGCCTTGAGCACGGCCTTTCCCGAGGCGAGCGAGACCTCGCGCTCCGATCCCGGACCGCCCATCAGCACTGCGATTTTTTTTCCGCTCAGCATTTTCGTGTTGGAGTTAGAATGAGGGTTCGTCGTCGCCGAGGATTTTGATTTCCGTCTCGAGTTCCACGCTGCGCTCGTCGCGGGCTTTTTCCTGGATGAACTCGATGAGCGTTAGAATTTCCAACGCGGTCGCGCCGCCCTGGTTGACGACGAAATTTCCATGCACCTCGGAAACCGCCGCGTGGCCGCAGGTGGTGCCCTTGAGGCCCATCGAGTCGATGACGCGACCGGCGGGGACTGAACTCGGGATTTCTGAAACGTGCACCCGGCGGAGGCGGCGATCGGTTGGGAGGATTTGCGCTTCTCGCGCGACGCGTCCCAGCGATCCTTGATGTTGGCCGCCGTGTCGTTTTTGCCCTTGAAGACGGCTTGCAGCGCGAAGTTCCGGCGGAGCTCGGCGACGTTCCGGTAGCTGGCGACGATTTCCTCGCGCTCGCGGGTGCGGATGACTCCGTCCTCGTCGAGGAAGGTGACGCGCACGACTTGGTCGAAGGTCTCGATGCCCATCGCCCCGGCGTTCATGCGCAGCGCGCCGCCGACGTTGCCGGGGATGCCTTCCATCCACTCGAAGCCGCCGATGCCGCTGCCGCCGGCGATGCTGGCGAGTTTTTTCAAACGCACGCCCGCCCCGGCGGTGACGTGGCCGCGGCCGTCGACGGTGACTTCGGAAAACACACCGCCGGTCGGATGGATCACCGCGCCGCGGATGCCGCCGTCGCGGACTAACAGATTCGATCCACGACCGACGACGCGGACCGGGATGCCGCGCTCGCGGCAGTAATCGACGAGGAACGCGAAGCCGTAGAAGCTGTGCGGCTCGATCCAGTATTGCGCCGGGCCGCCGACTAACAATGTCGTGTGGCGGCTCATCGGTTCGTAGAGTTTCCCGTCGATTTCGCCGGGCGGCATGAGCGCGCGCATTTCCTCAAGGATCTTGAGATCGGCGGCGATGCGGGTGCCGGCTTCGTGGACGTTTCCGGCACCGAGCGTGATGAGCAGATCACCGGGCTGGAGCGCGTGGCCGATGGTCGTGATGCGCCGTCGCCAGGTCTGGCAGATAGGTGGCGGGGATGTCGCCGTGTTCCTTCATCGCATCGACGAGAGTCTGGCCGGAAATGCCCTTGATCGGTTTTTCCGAGGCGGCGTAAACGTCGGTGATGAAGACGAGATCGGCGGCTTGCAGGACTTTTCCGAAATCATCTGCCAGCGCCTTGGTCCGGGTGTAACGGTGCGGTTGGAAAAAGACGATGAGCCGCTTCGGCTTGAGCGAGCGCGCGGTCTGGAGCGTGGCGGCGAGCTCGGACGGGTGGTGGCCGTAGTCGTCGATGATCCGATAGTTCGCGGATAGATATTTGGTTTCGAAACGGCGCTTGGCCCCGGCGAAGGTGGCGAGCGCACGGGCGACGAGCGCAAATTCCGCGCCGCAACTATCCGCCAGCGCGATGGCGGCGAGCGCGTTGAGCACATTGTGGTTTCCCGGGATACCGAGCTCGACGTCGCCGAGCACTTCGCCCTTTTTCTTCACGGTGAAAGCGGACGAACCTTTCAGGTCGCGGAGATCGGTGGCGGTGTAGTCGGCGTCTTCCCAGCCATAGGAAACGGCGTTGTCACGACCGGCGGCGACTTCACTGGCGACCGGATCCTCGGCGCAGTAAACGAGTTTTCCGCGGGTCTGGTCGGCGAGCTGGGTGAAGACTTCCTTGATGTGGTCGATGTCTCGATAGAAATCGAGATGCTCGGCCTCGATGTTGAGGATCACGGCGTGCTCCGGGCGATAGAGAGCCAGCGTGCCGTCGCTTTCATCGCCTTCCGCGACCATGTATTCGCCGTCTTCGGACCATTTCGCATTCGCGCCGAGGATCGGGATTTCCGCGCCGACGTAGTGGCTGGGTTTCTGGCCGGCCTCGCGCAGGACGTGGGCGGTCATCGACGAGGTGGTCGTTTTCCCGTGGGTTCCGGAAATGATGATGCCTTTTTTCGTGTGAAGAATCGCAGCCAGGCACTCGGCGCGGCGAAGGAGTTGGATTTTCGCCTTTTTGGCGGCGGCGTAAGCGGGGTTTTCCGGTTTAATCGCCGAGGAATAGACAACGATATCCGCCTTCTTCACGGCGGCGGCGGTATGCGGTGAGGAAAAGATCAGACCGACACCCTGCATGCGCTCGGTTTCCGCCGTGGTCACCTTGTCTGATCCGCTCACCTTGTGGCCCATTCCGAGAAGCAGCAGCGCGAGGCCGCTCATGCCGGATCCGGCCACGCCGATGAGGTGGATGTGGAGCGGCGTGCTCCGGTCGGTGAGGCGGTTGCTGATTTCGATCATGATGGCGTGAGAGTGGCTTCGATGGCGGCGCACACCCGGTCCGCGGCGTCCGGGACGGCGAGTGCGCGGGCCGCTTTTGCCATGCGCTTGTAGAGTTGGCAAGTCTTGGAGGATGGAAGTCGCCAAAGAAGCGAGTTTTTCCGCGTCAAGATCGCGTTCCTGGACCAGCATGGCGGCACCGGCGGAATCGAACACCTCGGCGTTGCGCGTCTGGTGGTCGTCGGCGGCGAACGGGTAAGGCACGAGAATCGAGGGTGACCCGGCAATCGCGATTTCCGTCAGACTCGACGCGCCGGACCGGGCGATGATCAAATCGGCGATCGCATAGGCGGACGCCATTTGATCGCACAGAATCCGAGCACCTTGTAGCCCGCGCGGCCGTGGGTGATTTCGGAAACCCGCTGGAAATCCAGCGCACCGGCGATGTGCAGCACCTGCGTCTCGGGCGGCAGACTGGCGGCGGCCTGGGCGCTGAGTTCGTTCAATCGCCGTGCGCCCTGGCTGCCGCCGGTGACGACGATGGTCGGCCGCGCGGGATCGAGTCCGAAAAGCATCGCCGCTTCCTCGCGGGAGGGCAGATTCATGATTTCCGGTCGCACCGGAGTGCCGGTGGTGACGGTTTCGCGATTCGGGAAAAATGTCTTCGCCGCATCCAGCCCGAGGAAAACGCGGGTGCAGAACCGGCTGGTCATCACATTCGAGCGACCGGGCCGGGCGTTCGAATCGTGGACGAAGGTCTTCAGCCCGAGCTTGTGCCCGGCATACACCGGCGGCAGCGAGGTGAAGCCACCCATGCCGAGCACGGCGTCCGCCTCGAACTCGCGGATGATCGCCTTGCACTGGCCGATCGAGCCCCAGAGTTTCCACAAAAACGGCAGCATCCGCGGCGAGAGCGTCGGCGGCTTGGCCACGGCGGGCACGGTCTTGAAATGCAGGTGCGTGTATTTCGCGGAGGCCTCGGAATCCACCTTCTTTTCCGAAATCAGCAGCATCACCTCGTGACCACGGGCACGCAGGGCTTCTCCCACGGCGATTCCGGGAAACAGGTGGCCTCCGGTGCCACCACAGGCGATGAGAATTTTCAGGGATTTGGGCACGGACGGGAGAGTGAAAAGCCTGAATCGGGCGATGGAAACCGTTTTCCCACACCTCTTCGGGAAAAACTAAGCAAATCCTAATTATCCGGCAATCCTCAAAACGCTCGGAGCTTGGGAAATTTCCATGCCTTCAAGCGGACACAAAAAAGGGTGGCGGCATTGCTGCCGCCACCCGCTGGATGCGATTTTCAGATCAGGACCGGGTCAAGGGGTCACCACTTCGAGCCGGACGAACACCTTCGGTTCCGCAGGAGGCAGAGTGTAGGTGACGAACCCACCAATATCGGTGGCGTCTGTCGTCTTGTCCGTCCAAGTGGACAGGTTGTCCGAAATCCACACTTTGAAGGTGGCACCAAATGCGGCGGCGCTGTGCGGCCAAGCGATCACTCCACCCACTGGTTGAGGATTCGGAGTGAATGACGAACCAGTCTGGCCCATGAAATATTCCACTCCATTTGCCACTCCGTCACCGTCGAAGTCCTGGGCCGCGCCTTGATTGTTCGCGTTGGCAGCTGCCCAGCCCGAGTAACCGTTGTTGTCGTCAAAGAAGACCGTGGGCAACACCAAGGGCGTTTCACCGGCCGGCATCGTGAAAGTCCGGTTGTTGATGCTTCCTTCGTAACCGTTGGACGGCGCTCCGTTTGCAGTGTTCTTGAACTTGTAAGTCCCGAACGAGGAACCGAGCGCACCGGTGAAACCAGTCAGCGTGCCGGTGTAGATGCCGTCCGCGTTCTCATCGGCCAGCGTGAGGTCAGGCAGTGAACCTGCGGTGCCCTCGAAGAAATCCACGACGACCTGACCGAAGTCCAGGTCGAAAATTCCAAGCGCCGCTTGAACTCTCATGTCCACGGTGAAGACAATGTCGCGGGTGACGAGTTCCGCTACCAGTGGCTCGGCGTCCACGTCATCGGGAATGGTATCTCCGTCCGAATCGCCATTGGTCGGATCCGTGTTGGCCAGGTATTCTTGGGCTGCGGTCCAAGCGTCGCCATCCGTGTTGTCTCCTGCCGCGACTCCGTATGCAGCGAGGTATTCCGCCTCGGTCGCATAGGTGATCCGCGTCAACGAGCCGACAACAGGCGGAGCGTTGTTGAACGCAAAGCGGTGGAAGCCGGATGCCGCGACGTTGGTTTCATAGTTCCCACTCGGCGTGGCGGCTCCCCAGCTGTTGGTGTAAGAACCATTTGCAGCATACTTATATTGGATGGTCCCCGGAGCCGTGATCTTGAAATCAAGCGCCCAGTCATTCTGGTCCGCCAGGCTGGTGCCCTTCCGGGTCATCGCGTTGCCAGCGGATCCATCCACCTGCCACTGCGGATTGGTATAACTTCCGGGAACCGCCATGGAGGCAAAGGTCGGGATGGTGGGATTGGAGAGGAAACCGAATGGATAGGGCATGTTGATTTCCGCGAAATCACTGGCGCCATCCGCGTCGGAATCTACCACCAGAGGATTGGTGCCAGTCTCAGACGGCGAAACGTAGACGCCGTTGTTGTTCTCCACGGTATCGTCCAAGCCGTCGTTGTCGTCGTCCGGATCGACGTTGTTAGGAAGGCCGTCGTTGTCGGTGTCGACGTTGTCCACCGTTAGGGAAATCGTCTGGACTCCAGCTTCGACTTCGAAATCGATCAAATTGATATTGGTGAAAATGTTGCCCTCACCGGTCCAAGACGCCAGCACTTGGTTGGACCCTTCGGTGGAATTCCCATTGACCAGCACCGCCATGAGTTTGATCGGCTGGGCTGCTCCAAACGGCACGCCAAGTCCCGCGAGACTGAGTTTCATTTCAACGCCGGTGGTGACGCTTGCGTAGGGCGGTGGAACGCTCGCCCATGCCGACCGGATCGCGGTGACAAAATCACTTGCCGCAGGACTGTTAGTTCCCGCCTCGCCCACATAGTTGCGAGTGCCAGCTACGAGGTTGTAGCGGTTGACGTAGCTGTCGGTTCCGTTCCCATCTCCGAACACCCGGACCACATAATCAGGTTCGAAGCCCGATTCGAAAGTCATTCCTGTCGTAGGGGATGAACCAAGATTATTGATGGTCTCCTCCTCACCACCTGAGTTGATCAACGGCTTTGGAATGAAGGTGACACCTCCAGGTTTGGAATCGATGAAAAGCAGGATGGCATTGCCTTGGGGCTTGCCTGCGATGAAAACCGCGAGGTTGGAGCCATCCTGCGCGGTGTGAAGGTTGGCGAGAGCGTTTTCATTGCCCCAACCGGTGGCGGTTTGCTGCACGGCGCGCTCGGTGTAACCGGTGTCGGAACCATTTCGAACGCCGTCGACCGTGACTTGGGCTTGCACCGCACTGAGGGTGGACATGGTGAAAATGGCGGAATAAAGGCCGCCTCGCCTGGTGAATTGCTGATGGATTTTCATGGGGATTTCGCGGAAGCGGTGTGAATTGGGTTTCCCACGACGGAGGGTTGATTCGTCGCGGAAATTTCCTCCGTCAACCTTCCAAATGTAAGCGCCGCAGTCGTGGTTTAGAATTTCTGAAAAATTTCTTCAGCCATGGACGCGGCGTTGTATGGTCCGCCCATGCAACACCGGGTGGAAATGTGGAAAACCCTGCGTCGGGGACTCACCCTCGCCGCGATTCTCTGCGGAGCGTATTTCCTCATCCTGCGCCCGATCGAACGCACGCTCACCGGCACCAGAACCAGCATCGAACGCAGTCTCCAACAAGTGCTCGGAGCTATCACCAACACCGACACCCGCATCGTCGAGGGCCGTGCGGAAATCACCAGCAGCGCCGAGATTTCCGAACTCTCGCTGCTGGAAATGCGGATGAGCGCCACCCGCACCATCGAAAAATCCGAGACCATGTACAATGTCCCGCTCGGCACCAAAAAACTCATCGTCCGCGGACATTACACGGTGAAGGGCGGCTACCGCCTTAAAGAAGGGATCTCGCTCCGCATGGAAAACGGCAGGCCAGTCGCGAACTTCCCCAAACCCGAAGTGCTGTCCGTGGAGCTGATCGACTTCGACGTGCTCAGCGAGGACAGCGGCTGGCTCAACAAAATCCAGCCGGCGGACCGGGCTCAGATCCTTCGCGAGCTGCGCGAACAAATGCGCGAGGAAGCAGAGAAAAGCGGACTGCTAGACACCGTGGAAAGCTCGCTGCGCACCCGCCTGCGCGATCTGCTCGGTGCGGAAAACATCACGGTGGAGCAGGTAATTCCCTAGCGCCCCGGCTTCGGCAGCGGCTCGTCGCCGAGGATCTTGTCCAGATCGGCCACCCGTTCCCACGGGCAGCGCTTGCGTTGGTATTTTTTCCAAACCACATCGCGCAAGGCCCGCCAGACTTCTTCCGACGGCGGCTTCAGGTCCGTCCACGTCGGGTTGCGTTTTTCCGTGGTCGTCATGATCGTCCACCGAATACCCAGGTAGTTTGCCCGGTAAAAAACTTTCCCCTCATCGGTATTTTCGAACCATTCGTGACTTTCCATGGCCGGACGATGACCCGTAGGGGAACCAGAAACAAGAGGCGAAATCGAAGACCACCATCCGCAGGAAAACGAAACGCCCGATCCCCTGTGAGGAGGATCGGGCGCCGTTGAAAAGTTCAGTTAGCAGGTGAGTGACTTACCAGCCGTCGCCGCCGCCGCCACCTTTGTAGCCGCCGCCACCGCCTTTGTAGCCGCCGCCGCCACGGCGATCTCCGCCGCCGCCGCCGCCACCGTAGCCGCCACCGCCACCACCACGACGATCTCCACCGCCGCCGCCACCACCGTAGCCGCCACCACCGCCACCACGGCGCTCACCGCCGTAGCCACCGCCACCGCCGCCGCTTGGACGGAAACCGCCGGGCTTGGCTTCTTTCGGCTCGGAAGCGTTCACGCGAAGCGCGCGGCCCTGATAGTCGTAGCCGTTGAGTGCTTCAATTGAAGCGTTCAGTTGGCTCTGGTCGCCGAGAGTCACGAACGCAAATCCCTTGGATCTGCCGGTTTCGCGGTCGGTGATGATTTTAACCCGTTCAACAGGTCCATAAGCGGCGAAGAGGCCAGTAACGTCTTCTTCAGTAGCGGTGTAGGGCAGGTTGCCCACGTAGATGTCCATTTTTTCTCTATTCTTAGCACGCCATCACATTCAACACTTCCTGAGACCATGGCGTAAAAGACCAGACAAAGTGCGTCCACCTGCGGTTTTGCAAAATGGACGGTATGGCTTTACCCATCCGAATCGTGGATGGCAAGAAATGATTTTCCGCGAAATCGGCCGCCAGAATCGGGACTATTTCCCCGGCTCAGGCAGGGGAATTTCCACTCCCGGATCATTGCTGAAAAAACCTGAGCGCTCGGGCACATCGTCCCGCTCGAAGCACGCACTCATGTTCACACTCACGCTCACGCTCACACCCGCACCCTCAAATCCCTCATGCTCCACAACATCCCGGCCGCCGCTTTTCCGCTCCCCTTCATCCGTCGCGCTCCATCCTTCCGCCTCTCCGTGAAACGTTCCCGCGCCGCTGCGAAGACCTCATTCACGAACGCCCTACTCCCGATCACCGCCCCGTCTGTAAAATACCTCACCCGGCAGCGCAGCATCGCCGCCAGCTTCAAATCCGCCAAAACCGTCCCGTTATCCTCCGCCCCTAACGCCTCCGCCGTATTCATCTGCGGCCGAATCACGCCCTTCTCCACCACCGCCTTGCCGCTCTTTCTCCCCAGCGCCAGCCCCATCGTTCGCCGGTAAACCCGCGAAACCTCCTGCCATCGCTCCGCCTCAAAACCCGCGCCGGATTCACTCATGCATGCTCGCACTAGTCCCTCCCGCGCCTTTTTCCCATTCCCCTTTGGCCCGCCGCCCACCGCTTCTCCATAGCTGCTCCAACGATAATCCGCCGGATCGGAAGCCATCCCGGCCCGCACCGGATTCAAATCGATGTATGCCGCCATCGTCCGCGCTGTGACCCCGCTTTCCACAATCACGCTCTTGTAGCGCTCCTCCCACAGCGTGCCGCTGCGCTGGTGCGTCCGGTTGAACCACCGCGTGAAGCGTTGGAGCAAAGTCTTCATGAATTCCGAGAGATTGTGCATCCGGTAGGTGAAACGGGAATGAATCGCCCCCACCCACTCGTCCCGTCCCTCCGCCCGCGCTTCCGCAAGCTCCTTCGCCACCACAGCCACAAACGCCTCCGAATTCGTCGCGGAAAGTCTCTTCAACAACTCCTCGTCGGAAATCCCGCCCTCCGGCATCGGCGGGACTTCCAGCAGGATGTGGAAGTGATTGGACATGATGCAGTAAGCCAACACCCGGCAGCCCGAAAAATTCTCCTGCATCCGCATGAACATCCGGAAATGCTCACGCTCGTCGTCCCCGAACACAAACCGCCGGTCCACCACGCGGCTGACGCAGTGATAGACCGCAGGTCTCACCGCCGAGTCCTTCCAAGATGACAACCAACGTTTGCTACTCACACTTTCGTTTACCACTCCCTATTTTTGTAGCAAGAAGAATATATACTTTTTGTCTGAGAATTTGTAAGTTTATACTTTTTGTCTGAGAATTTGTAAGTTTTCGCTAGATTACTCTCATTGCTCTGTTCGTGACGCCGTCCGACGCGAATTGCTCCACTGCGATCCGGGCTATTTCGCCGGCTCAGGCTCCGCCCCGGAAATCTCCACTCCGGGATCTTCGGTCGAATACCAATGGCAGGCGAGCACATCGACCAATTCGAACCGGCTTCCCATGTCGTCCTTGATGCGGCGGACTTTCACTCGGACACGGGCGAGGCCCTCGGGGTTTGCGCTTGGCAGGTTAAGGCCGAAAACGCGCTTGCCGCTTTGTTCGAGTTTGAAAGCAGCGTCGAGCAGGCGGCCGTTGCGCGTGTCGCGCCGGACCAAAAACTCGGGGGACTGGAATCCCGTCTCATTCACGAATCCAAATCTCGGAGCGTAGAGCACGATGCTCACGGCAGCCGCATCTTTGCGCTCCTCGGCGAGACGTTGGCGGGCCAGCAAGCGGAACTCACCTTCCGGCTCGCCACTGCCAGCGAGGAACAGCGCCCACGGATAGCTGCTGAAGCGGACAAAGTGGTCCCAGTCGAGCCGCCATTCGTTGTCCTGTTCCACGAAAACCGCTTCGATCTGGCGACCGTCGGCGGTGTTCCAAAGTGTCTCGATGGCGCGGCCTGCGGGAAGATGGAGGACAGCGCTCCTGAGATGGGTGAGGGCATCGGGCGCAATGTTCACCATGGGGTTCAAGTCGTAAAACCTGGCCATCCGGGACGCCGTGGTGATGGGATTGACTACAAACTGGTTCCGCGCCTCAGGTGTGCCGGCGGCGAGGAATCCGGAAAATCCCTGACTGGCGAGCGGACCCGCCTCGGCCAGCAGCGCGGCTTCTTCCGGGGTCGGCCCGGTATTGACAGGTTCCGCCGCGACAGATTTTTCCCCATCCGGTGCCTTTTTGAACAAATAGCCGGCTCCTACCACGATCCCGACCAAGACCAGCATCCAGAATGCGATGAACTTCACGATCAAGTGGCTGCGTTTGCGCTTTTTCCGCGAGACTTTCTCAGACTCTCGCGGGCGATTGGAGCTCTCGGCTGGCACGGTCGAAGCGGTGTGCTCCGCGGGAGCCGATTCGACGCCGAGTGACGGATCGAGCCCGCATTCCGGACAGACGCGGTTTTCCGAATC
Organism: uncultured Verrucomicrobiae bacterium; assembly: GCA_963841745.1. Taxonomy (GTDB): domain Bacteria; phylum Verrucomicrobiota; class Verrucomicrobiia; order Verrucomicrobiales; family Akkermansiaceae; genus Luteolibacter. The sequence continues at coordinate 419,536 of CAWJDV010000006.1, forward strand.
ACCGACCGGAGACCGGAAAAGTGACCCGCAATGTCCGCAATGGAACCAGGAGGTGGGTGTGTCGCTCACGATCGGAAGTCTATGGGGTTGCCCAGTCGATGTGAAGCATCTCTCCGACCAGCCATTGGTTCGGCAGGGATTCAGGAGAGCAGCGAATGAGGCGCAAGGTCACTTTGCGGGAGCTCTGGGATTCTCCGAGGATTTCGCCTCGGTTGAAAAGCGGAGCGATCTCCCCCTCGGCGGCCTCACCCCTGCGGACGTAACTCCAAATCGAGGATTCCCGGTCGGGAGATGTCAGCCGATAGCTCCGATACTCCCCTTCCGGCCACAACGCGCTGTAATAATCCGCCGCCGAAATTTCGCCGCGGATCTCGGTGGCGTCGCCTTTTCCTTCGGCAAGTTGCTCGAAGGTCGCCGTGCCGAATGCGACGGTGGCCTTCCAATCCATCAACAACCGGCCGCCCTGCCAGGTGAAATAGGCGGTAAATCGCTCATTGTTTGGCAAATAGCCCTCCAATACGCCGTAGGGCCGCCCGGAAAGCTCCTGAATGTTCCAGGATGACTCCGGATCGGGTGTCCAAGAGGAGGGCAGCTTGAGCGGACGCCAATACCGATGGAGCAATTCCTCCAGTGTTTTCCCATCTTTGACCAGTGGCAAGACGTCCTCGACGAGGGACGCCTGAGTGTAAGCGCGGAAAATCTGCAGTGCTTCCGGTTGCTGGGTCAGAAGTAGGTTCAGGGCCTCCATGCCCTCGACTTTTTCCTCGTCCTCCGCCCGGAGTGCCCACTCGACCGGGTTTTTTCCCGGAGCGTTTGTGGAGTTGATGAGCGGAAGCAGCAGCAGGGTGGAAACCACCAGCACGGTCACTGCCGCGCCCATCCCCAGAATCCACAGCATCGGATGACGACGAACCGCCCCCCAGTCGCGGCCCTCGCCGTTTTGGCTCTTCCCGGACTTCTCTCGGACCGGTCTTTCATGAAACGTGAACTGCCGCTCCACCTTGACCGGTGCCGGCTCGGTCTGGTCCAGGCGGACCACCGAACTGCCAATTTCCTGAACTTCGATTCGCCTGCCGGTATCTGCCGAGTCGCTGCGGGTGAGATTGGAATCGATTCGCAGGCCGATTTCCTGAGTCACCTTGCAGTTCGAAAGATCGCCCACTGTGCGCCTTGCGGGCAGCACTGTGGAAACCGGCGGCGTCTCCTGCGGTGCTTTTTCCGGGTCGCTCCAACCGTCATCCGGAGAATTCTCCGGGACGTGATCATTGGGGTCGGACAAGCTGCGGTTCATCATCAAGAGTCAGGGAAGCGGCTTAAGCTGGGAAAAAATTCGGTTTCAGGCAAGCAGGTTGAAATTCTTATTCCCCGGAAAGTTTGCGATCCAGCGCGGCGTCCATCGCCTGCTCGACGAGGCGGGCGGCGAGCGCTTCGGTGGCGGAGTCGAGCCGCTGCACCGCGGACTTCAGCGGATTTGCCGCGCCACCTGCCAGCGCAGCGCGCACGGCGGCGGCGGCGGATTCGATTTCACCCCGCTCATCGTCCATGGCAAGCCCTTGGGCGAGAACGGCTTCCACGGCGGGAAGGAGTTCTTCCGCTTTCATTTTTGCCTCGGTGAACACCCGCTCGGCCATGTCCGTGAAGGCGTGCTCGACCGACTCGCTGACCATCGCCTCGACCGCCTCATCATCGACATCCACCGCCGCGCTCTCGATCCGAATCACGGTGTCCACGCCGGTGGAAACGTCGCGGGCGAGCGCTTCCAGGATGCCGTTTTCATCGATCTTGAACTGCACGCCGACTCGCGCCTGGCCCTTCGGCGAAGATGAAAACCGCACATCAAAACTGCCGAGTTCCCAATTGTCCTTGGCCATTTCCCGCTCGCCCTGGAGCACTCGCACGCGCATCACGGCTTGGCCGTCGGCGGCGTTGGTGAACATTTCGCCCGCCTTGCACGGGATGGTGGTGTTGCGGGGAATCAAAACGTTCATCAGTCCGCCGAAGGTCTCGATGCCGAGGCTCAACGGGGTGACATCGAGTAAAATCATCTGCCGCAGCGCTCCGCTCAGGACTCCGCTTTGGATCGTCGCGCCGAGGGCGATCGCCTCATCCGGGTGCTGCGAAATATCCGGCTCGCGGCCGAAAAGCTCACCCACCGCCCGCCGGACCGCAGGCATCCGTGTGCTGCCGCCGACGACCACCACCGCGCTGAGATCTTCCGGCTTGAGCGCGGCGTCGGCGAGCGCCTGGCGGCAAAGGCGCAGCGTCCGGGCGATCCATGGCGAGGCGAGTTTTTCCAAATCCGCCCGCGTGATCGTCTCCTCCAAGCTGCGGCTTCCATCGTAAAACGGCACGCGGAAGACCGCCTGTTCGCCATCGGATAGAGCCAGCTTCACCCGCTCCGCCTCGGCCATCAGGCGGACCCGGGTTGCGAGATCGATTTCGCCGATCCCCGATTTTTCCAAAACACGATCAAGGATCAACGCGTCCAAATCATCGCCGCCGAGACGCGTGTCACCATGGGTGGCAAGCACCTGAAACACGCCGTCCTGCATTTCCAAAATCGATAAATCGAACGTCCCGCCGCCCAGATCGTAAACCGCCACGCGGGCTTTCTCACCCAGTTTGTCCAAGCCGTAAGCCAGCGCTGCGGCGGTCGGCTCGTTGAGGATGCGGACCACTTCCAGCCCGGCGAGTTCGCCGGCGCGCTTGGTGGCGGCGCGTTGGGCGTCGTGGAAATAAGCGGGCACGGTGATCACGGCCTTGGTGATTTCCGCACCCATCCGCCACTCGGCGATGCGCTTCATTTCCCGCAAAATTTCCGCGCTGATCTCTTCCGGCGATTTCCCGAGCACCCGCGGCGTCCCATCCGCCCCGGCGGTCACCTGCACCGGGAAATTCTCCTCCACCTCGCTCGTCCGGCGGCCCATCAGCCGTTTGATGCTGGTGACCACGCGATCCGGTTCCAGCGCCCGGCGGCGCAGGGCTTTCGCGCCGACTTCCACCGTGCCGTCCTTGCCGATCCACACCGCGCTCGGCGTGATCCGGCGACCGCCCTCGTTGGCTAGCAGAATGGGAAACCCCGAATCCACCACGCCCACCGCGGAGTTCGTCGTGCCCAGATCAATTCCCAGAATCATTTCGCTCATCGCCGCGAGTTTCACGGCGCGGGTGGAGTCCGTCAACGCATGACTACTCCAACAACGCCCGCACCATCGCCGGCGTTGAGTTTGTTCGAGATGTCCGCGTCGGCCAGAATCCCGGCGGCGAGCTTTGCCCTTTTCCTGTTGGAGCTTGTGGATGCGCTCCTCGACGGTGTCCTGGCAGAGCAGTTTGTGGACGAAAACCGGGTTGTTCTGGCCGATCCGATAGGCGCGGTCCGTCGCCTGCGCCTCGGCGGCGGGGTTCCACCACGGGTCGTAGTGGATCACCGTGTCGGCGGCAGTTAGATTAAGGCCGGTGCCGCCGGCCTTCAGGGAAATGAGGAAGACCGGAGCTTTGCCGTTCTGGAAATCCTCGACGAGTTTGCCACGGTCCTTCGACGCCCCGGTGAGAATCAGATACGGGATCTTCTCCTTCACCAGATGCGCCTCGATCAGCGCAAGCATGGTGGTGAACTGCGAGAACAACAGAATCCGCCGGCCTTCCTCGATCAGCACGGCGAGCAATTCCGTGAGGAAATCGAGCTTCGCGGATTCCACCACGTCGTTCGAGTAATCCTCCGGCAGCAGCTTGGGATGGCAGCAGATCTGGCGCAGTTTGAGCAGCGCGTCGAGAAACACGATCTGCGACTGCTCGATGCCCCGCGCGGCGATGGCTTCGCGGACGCGCTTGTTCATCGTGGCGCGCACGGTTTCGTAAAGATCTTTCTGGCCGGTGTTCAGCTCGATGAGGTGAACCAGCTCGGTTTTCGGCGGCAGTTCCTTGGCGACTTGATCCTTGGTCCGGCGCAGAATCAGCGGAGCGACGCGCGATTTCAAAACGGCGTTCCGTTCCATGTCGCCGTCCTTTTCGATCGGCGTGCGGAAGCGCTTGTTGAACGCGTCTTCGGTGCCGAGGAATCCGGGGACCAGGAAATTCATCAGACTCCACAGCTCGCCGAGGTGGTTCTCGATCGGCGTGCCTGATAGACAAAGCCGGTTGCGTGCATCCAGCTTGCAGGCCGCCTGCGCCATCTTCGAGCGCGGGTTCTTGATGTATTGCGCCTCGTCGAGCACGACCAGGTGGAACGGCACGGCCGCGAGCTTGTCGATGTCGCGCTGGAGCAGCGCGAAGGACGTTAGAACGATGTCGGCGTGGGGAATCGAGCGGAAATACTTTTTCCGCTCCGGGCCGTTGAGCACGAGCACGCGGAGGTCCGGGCGTGAACTTGAGCGCTTCCGCCCGCCAGTTAGGCACGACCGAGGTGGGCGCGATCACCAGCGTCGGCAAGCCGCGCGAGTGACCGGATTTGTTTCTCCGTGAGAATGTGTGCGAGCGTCTGCAGGGTTTTCCCCAGACCCATGTCGTCCGCCAGAATCCCGTGCAGCCCGTGCCGCGCGAGAAACTGCATCCAGTGAAAACCCGCGAGCTGATAGTCGCGCAGGGTCGCCTGCAATCCGGTCGCCGTCGGCACCGGATCGATGCCGGAAAAGTCCTTCAACTTCGACTGCCAGTTCCGCGAGCTGCGGCGGCGTGTCGATGCCCAGACCGCCCAACCCGGCGAGCGACGCGGCGTCCAGCGCGTGCAGTCGCGCCTTGTCGGGGAATTTCGGGTCGATCAACGCCGACAAATGATTGAGGATTTTCCGCACCCGGCCGATCGGCAGTTTCAACGCATCGCCATCCGGCAGCGGCGCGTAGATGTGGCCGTTGTCCGGGCGGTCGAGCGTTTCCTCCAGGAAATCATTCTCCAACAGCCCGGCCAGAATCGGCAGCAGATCATAGCGCTGCCCGCCGACATCGAAGCCGACGGATAGACTGAACCAACCGCCGTCACCGGCATCCAGCGAGCTCTCCCACTTCGCCGGATCCGCCTCATGGACGCGGTGGCCGACATTGTCCGAAACGGTGACCTGCCAGCCAAGCCCTTCCAACTTGCTGACCATTTCCCCGCGGAACTGGTGCCAGAACGCATCCGTCGGCACCCGCCCCGGATCGGGAAACCAGCGGTCCGGGCCCTTGTTTCTGTCCGCATCCCGGGACTTCAGGTTGAGCAGAAATCGCCACGCCGAGTTCGATTGCAGCGAGGAAAGCCCGGTGTCGCGGAGCTGCTGGGTGGCGGCGTTTTCCGCAGCCGCGTCGTGCTGGAGAATCGCCGCCTGGCCCTCATGAGTGATCGAACTCACCCACTCCGGCGAGCTCGACCGCAGCGAACTCCGATGCGGTCCGTAAACCACCGACGCCTCGGCGGAGATCCAGAACTCCACGTTCGGCTGGCCTAGCGACTGCAATAACAGCCGCGTCACCTTGTCCACCGGCTCGCGGTTCACCCGCAGCTCGAAGCGCGGATCCATCCGCAGCCGCGGCAGGTCCGGCGGCGGATCCTTCATCAATTCGCGCGCGCTCGGCAGGGCCGCCGCGACCGCGCCGGCGACTCCCCTGCCCTGCAATCTCGTCGGATCGCGCTCCTTCGCCGCTTTGGTGAGAAGGCCGCCGCGTGATGGCAGAAATTTCCGACGTCGCACGAGCAGAACGTCTCGAACTCCCAACCGCCGCCGGACTGCCAGAGATTCACCTCCGTCTCGTCCTTCGCGACCATCCCAAGCAAACTCACCGATCCCGGTGCCGTTTCCTCGATCCGCAGATCCCGCACCTTGACTAACGAGCGAATTCGCGGCGGCGAGGATCTCGTCGTCGAAACGGTCCTTCCAGCGGGAATCCCCGAGAAATGATGAAATGTCAGTTGAAGGCGGCAAGGCGGGCAGATTCAAGCATGCCTGCCCGGCGTCAAGCCCGGGGGCGGATCAATCGACGAGCCGGACGAGTTTCCCGTCAAAGGTGATTTTCAGGCCGATTTCCTTCTTCTTCGAGTCTTCCACGGGAAGCGGCTTGTTCCATTTCACGAACCAATGCTTCGGGGCTCCGAACAGCTCGGTGCTCTCCAAGGTGATGCTGACGATGTAGGTGGAATTCACCAGGCCGCGCTCTTTCAGGTAGTCATCGGCCATTTTCACGACCTTCTGAGCGGTCACGGCCGGCGGAGCGGCTTCTGCGGGAGTGGCGATGACGGACCAGAAGGCGATGGCGAGGAGGCAGAGGAATTTATTCATGGTGGCGTGGTGGATGGGGCGATTTTCGATAGCCTAGATTCCGCGATTGCTTTGCCAAGGCTGATTTTGGGGCGAGGAGACGACTATTCCCAGCGATCCTCAAGGCATCTTGAAGGGATTAAATACCTTGAGACCAGGACGCTTGAAATCCTTCTCATTTCCTGTGGCGATGATCAGGCCGTGGCGGCGTGCAGTGGCTGCAATGTAGCCATCCTCGATCGGCATTCTGACACCTGCTTTTTCAAACAAATGCTCCTGCTCCGCCCACACGTGAGCCACGGAAGCGTTGAAACCGAGAATTCTGCCCTGCATCGAATCCGTTAACCGGGTGAGCCAGATTTGAAGCGCCGTGCGTTGGCGACCTTCCTTCGATCTAACCCAATAGGCAAGTTGCCCGATGACAATGGCACTCGTGTAACAATGATCCTTCTCCGCGTTGAGCCAGGCAATCACCTGCGCGTTGCCGTTCTTCTTGGCAGGCTGGCTCAGAACATCGGTATCGAGCAGCCAGCTCATAACTCGCGGCGGCGTGCGAATTCCTTGCGGCGTGGCGGCACATCGTCCATAGGAACAGGACACTCGGCGAGAACTGCCAGCCAGTCCCGCTGGGCCGCAACGCGTCGGAAGGTTACGGTATCTTCGTCAGCGTCGAATGTGGCCTCAAACGTATCGCCGGGCATTGCCGGGGCGACCGAGGCCGGCAAAGTCAAACGCCGCTTGGAATCCATTCGAATGAGCATGGTGGGATCATCCCACCATGATCCAACTTGTCAAGATTTGGAGTCGCGATACTCCTGTCGTGTGCCAATGGGAGGAGCAAGGGCGTGCGCCGGATGCGCTTCTTCGTTCACTCTTCATTGGCGATGCGGACTGAAGATCCGCGCTGCAGTCTTTAGAAACTGGCTCCGTATTGGAATCCGAGCACCAGTGCGTTCGGGATGTCTCCGGTGCCGCCCGGGTGGACGATGTATTGGATGTCCGGCTGGATGTAGGTCGACGGAGTGACTTGGAAGCGGTGGCCGATTTCAAGCACCAGCTCATATTCCGAACCGGCCCCACCGGCATTCACTTGCTGGGCTGCGTAGTCGTTGCTGAAATTTCCGTAAGTCGCGAAAAACACCGTGTTGTCCTTCTCACGGCCGGGGAAAAGCCCTTTGTAGTTCGCTCCGAAAGTGGATTGCACCGGGATGATCGCCGCATCCTGAAACGGCGAGTAACCGAGCGTCCCGAACAGCACGAGTCCTTCGTCGCTGCCCGGCGATTCGGCATGAACCTGATAGTCCGCGTGGCCATAGACGCGCACGAACCGGTCGCGTGTATCCGTGCTGTTGAACTTGTCCATGTCATAGAATAACGAGGTATTCATCCCGACAAAGAAGTGGGCCGGCCGTTCGGCGAACTCCGGGTTCCATCCCACTTGCGTGAAAATGGAAACGCCGTCACCGCTTTCAAACTTGAAGTCCACGCCCTGGGTGTCCCGGTCAAACATGTCAGTGGGAGTCTGGAAAATACCGAGCATCGCGTAGGCCTCGTCGCTCGGCTGATATTTCACCCGGCCACCCCAGACAGGAAACGGATAGGAACTCATCACACCGTCGAACAACGCCGCGCGGATCTGGCCGTTCACCGAGTTGTTCACCGAGAATCCATAATAAGGCGAGCCGACGAATTCATCGGTCGCGCTCATCCGGCCGAGTTTCACGGAGAGCGTGTCGTCGAGGAAGGCTCTTTCCAGAGTGACGTTGTAGAGGAACGCGTTCTGCCCGCCGACGCATTGCATCACGCTGTATTGACCGCCGACGGCGTCATCGATGCTTCTGCCATGGCGGTTGATTCCGGATAGAACGAACTTCGTATGGTCCCAGCCGAAGATTTTCTCCAGATCGAACTCAGCGCCCATGAAGAGGTCGCCCGCATAACTGGAGTCGGTGCTGTTACCGCCATCGACGTTGGCGGCGAAGATCGCGTTGTAGTAAGCGAAGTATTTGAACCCCGCTTCCTCCTGTCTGGTCCGCTCGCCGTTCCAGTCACCGGTGAGGCGGTCGTTCTCCCACCAGGACGTGTCGGCTGCGAGAAGAGGAGTGGAGAGAATGAGTGTGAGTAGTAGTTTGGATTTCATGGGTTTTATTGAAGTTAGGAAATTACAGGTTCCGCGATGGCTGCGGGTTGGGGTTTCTTCAGAATGAACAACATCGCGGTGGTCACGAGCGTTCCGGCGAGGATGGCCACGAGGTAGCCGAGCGTGTGATTGATGGCGCTGGGGATCGCGAGGACGAAGATCCCGCCGTGCGGCACTAGCAGCTTGCAACCGACCGCCATCGAAATCCCTCCGGCGACGGCTGCTCCGGCAACCGTGCAGGGAATCACCCGCAGCGGATCGGCGGCGGCGTAGGGAATCGCGCCTTCCGTGATGAAGGAAATCCCTAACACAGCGGTAGCCTTCGTCGCTTGTTGTTCGTCCGCAGTGAAGCGGTTTTTGAACAAGGTGGCGGCGAGCGCGACCCCCAGCGGCGGCACCATCCCCGCAGCCATCACCGCTGCCATCGGGCCGTAAATCTGCGCGGCGACGAGGCCGACGGCGAAGGTGTAGGCCGCCTTGTTGATCGGGCCGCCCATGTCGAAGGCCATCATGCCGCCGAGGATCAGCCCCAGCAGAAGGGCGCTGGTGCCCTGCATGGCGTTCAACCAGGCGGACACGCTGTCCATGATGGTTTTCACCGGCGGACCGACGATGTAGATCATGGTTAGACCGATGACGAGCGAAGAAATGAGCGGTAACAGAAGCACCGGCTTGAGTCCCGCGAGTTGGTCGGGAAGCTTGAGCGCGCCATTCAGCCAGCGGGTGAAATAGCCCGCCATGAAGCCGGCCGCGATGCCGCCGAGAAATCCAGCACCCAGACTGGAGGCGAGCATGCCGCCGATCAGGCCGGGCGTTAGACCGGGACGGTCGGCGATGGAAAACGCGATGAATCCGGCGAAGATCGGGACGAACAGGGCGAAGGCGGATTTCCCGCCGATTTCCATCAGCGCCCAGCCGAGTGAGCCTTTCGCGTCACCGGCATAGATTCCACCCACCGCGAAAGCGAGGGCGATCATGAGGCCACCGGCGACGACGAGCGGCAACATGTGCGAGACACCGGTCATGAGGTGTTTGTAGGGGCCGGTGCGCGTCTGTTTCTCGGCGGGCTTGGGTTTTCCGGCCTCGGCGGGAGTGAGTGTGAGAGCCTCGCGGATCAGGCTTTGCGCATCGTTGATCGCCGCCTTGGTGCCGGTTTCCAACAGCTTCTTTCCGGCGAAACGGGTGGTCTCGACATTCGCATCGGCGGCGACCACGACTGCGTCGGCGCGGGTGATGTCTTCCGCCGTGAGTTCGTTTTTCGCGCCGACGGAGCCGCGGGTTTCGACTTTCATGGTGTAGCCCATGGCGGCGGCGCCCTTGAGCAGCGCTTCCGCCGCCATGAAGGTGTGGGCGATGCCGGTGGGACAGGAAGTGACGCCAACGAGAAACTTGCTGGCGACCGGTGCGGTTTCGACAATTGCGACCGGGGCTTGCCGAAGCCGCGGAGCGATAGGGGCCAGCAGTTTCGCGGTTTCACGGATGAGATGCGGGCGGTCAGTGGAGATCTGCGTTTCTCCGGATGTTAGTTTGACGGACTCGGCGGGCTGCAAGGTGTCGTGGGAAACCGCGAGTGCGATGCCGCGGAGCTTGGCTTCGGCTTCGAGAGCGGAGATCGCGAGTCGGCTGAGCGGTTCCTCGGCGGGAGATGAAAAAACGGCGGATAGGGTTTTCATGGGTTTCTGGAGTTCAGTTTGGAAGCGGTTGGACTTTGATTTTCGGCAGGCGTTTTTGAAGTTCAGCGGCGGAAGGAAGTTGGCGGCGGACGTCTTCGAGCGCGCACCAGGCGAAAACCGTGGCAAGCTTCGCGCGCTCGGTGGCAGAGCGGCCGGTGGTTAGGCCCGCGAGATAACCGGCGAGCACCGAGTCACCGGCACCCACGGTGCTGACGACTTTCACCGGCGGCGCGGAAGCCATCAGGGCTTTTTCCGGACTGATGAAGAGCGCGCCTTCGCTGCCTAGCGAGAGGATGACATGCGGGACTTTTTCCCGCTGGAGCCGTTGCGCGGCATCGACCCGGGAGGCGAAATCAGGCAGATCGTGACCGAGGAATTCGGCGAGTTCGTGTTCGTTGGGCTTCACCAGGTCAGCTCCGCCGTTGATGGCGATTTTCAATGCATCACCGCTGGTGTCGGCGGCGACTTTCGCGCCACCGCGCTTGAGCAGGGCGAGGATTTCCTCGAAGAAATCGGGGCTGATGCCGACCGGCAGACTTCCTGCGAGAACGAACCAGCGGTCGGGTTTGACGAGCTTGCGGAGTTTTTTCTCGAACTGTTGGAGTTCGGCGAAGGTCGGTTCGAGCCCGGGGAAGTTGATGTCCGTGGTCTCGCGGGTCGCTTCATCGACGATCTTGATGCCGGTGCGGGTTTCGCCGGGGATTTTGACGAATTCGTCGCGGATGTTTTTGCTTTTGAAGAGGTCGGTGAAGACACGGGGATTGTCCTTGCCGAGAAATCCGGTGGCGGTACTGGCGATGCCGAAGCCGCCTAACATTGATGAAACATTGATGCCCTTGCCCCCTGCCTGCCGGTAATGCCGGGTGGTGCGGTTGACCTTGCCGACGGTAAGACGGTCGAGGAAGACCGTCTGGTCGATGGCAGGATTGAGGGTGATGGTGACGATGTCGTGACTCATGATCGTGTTAGTGTGAGGGACGAAGGGCGCGGACGGCACGGGCGTCGCGTTGGTTGAGGGCTTTCCCGGCAAGTTTGGTGAGTTGGTCGAAATTCTCCCGGCGGAGCTGCGCCTTGATCTGCGGGACGAGTGCGGGCGGCATGCTGAGTTCGTCGATGCCGAGTCCGGTTAGGATCAGCGCGCCGAGCGGGTCGGCGGCAAGTCCGCCGCAGACGCCGACCCATTTCCCTTTGTCGTGGGCGGCTTTCACGGTGTCACGGATGAGACGCAGAACGGCGGGATGGAGGCTGTCCGCCCGACGGGCTAACAACGGATGGGTTCGGTCAACGGCGAGGGTGTATTGGGTGAGGTCGTTGGTGCCGATGGAGAAGAAGTCAGCGAGTTCCGCCAGCTCCGGAGCCATGGTGACTGCGGAGGGAACTTCGATCATCACGCCCAGCTCGACCTTCTTCCCGCCGACCTCGCGACGGACTTTTTCGGTCATTTCGCGGGCACGGAGGAAATCGTTAGGTGTGGCGATCATCGGGAACATGAGACGGATCGGCCCATGCTCGGCGGCGCGGAAAATGGCGCGGAGCTGGGTCATCGCGAGATCCGGACGGGCCATGCTGAGACGGAATCCGCGGAGGCCGAGAAAGGAAAGGTCCTGTTCGCTGAGGCCGAGATAGGAAACCGGTTTGTCGCCGCCGATGTCCAGGGTGCGGACGATCATCGGCAGGCCTTGCAGGGCTTCGATCGTTTCGCGCAGCGCCTGATATTGCTCTTCTTCGTCCGGCGCGTGGTCGCGGTCGAGGAACAGGAACTCGGTGCGCAGCAGGCCGACGCCTTCCGCGCCGGAATCGATGACTTTGTGGGCTTCGGACGTTTGGCCGATGTTGGCGACGATTTCCACGCGGTGGCCGTCGCGGAGGATCGCGGGCTCGAAGCGGTGATCCCAATCGAGGTTACGCTGAGCTCCAACTTCCTCGATGGCGATCTGCGCGGAGGCGATGTCGGCATCACCCGGCTTGAGGATCAAACGACCGCCGGACGCGTCGAGGATGACCCTTTCGCCCATCGGCAGATCGTCTAACTTGGCTCCGACCGCCACCAGCATGGGAATGCCGAGTGAGCGGGAAACGATGGCGGCGTGGGCGTTCGGGCTGCCTTTTTTCAAACAGATGCCTTTGATTTTATCGACCTTGAGCTGGGCGGCTTCGGAGGGTTCGAGATCGTCGGCGATGAGAATAACGGGCTCGGTGACATCGGCCATCGGGTCGAGATCGACGCCTAGCAGGATCTTCTGTACCCGCATGCCGACATCGCGGATGTCAGCGGCGCGCTGGGCGAGATGGGCGTCTTCCATGCCGGCGATTCTCTCGGCGCGGTTTTCGATGACGGCTTTCCAGGCGGTGAGCGCATCGTCACCTGCCAGAATGAGGGCTTCGGATTCATTCCTAACTTCGTCATCCTCGACGAGCGAAGCATGTGCCTCGAATAGTCCGCGCTGGACGGGGTTGAGGTTGCCCTCGGTGAGTGCGATCAACTGCTTGCGGGCGGCGATGATGGAATTGCGCAGGGTGGCGATTTCCGAATCGGTGTCACCGACGGCGCGCTTGCGGTCTGCAAGGTCGAGCGGTTCCCATTTCCAAGTCGGCGCAAGTGCGAGTCCCGGTGAAGCCATGATGCCTTTGAGGGTGGTCGGTGAATCCTGCTCCGGATTCCATCGGGTTGCTGTGTTAGGTGCGCCGATTTCCTCTTCCTGGGGTTCGTTGTTGATCTCCTCCAACAGCGCGGCGAGCGAGGAAAGCGTGTCGGTTTCGTCGTCGCCTTTCACTCGGACGCGGATGCTGTCGCCGGACGTGATACCGAGTGCGAGAATGCGCGACGGGCTATCCGCTTCGATCTCGCGGCGCTTGACGACCAGGGTGACTTTTCCCGAATAGGCCTGCACGGCGCGGGCGAATTTCCCGGCGGGACGCAGGTGGAAGCCGCGAGGGTTGTGGAAAACGATTTCCAACTCGCTGCCGGTGAAATCCGAGTCCTCCTCGGAACCCTCGGTGGCCGCCTCGCTGGTGGAAACGGCGTCGATGATGTCCTGCGGATCGGTAGTGTTGGCGAGGTGGTCGGCCAGCACCGCATTACCGACGATACCGGTGAGTTGGCGGAGCAGGCCGATGTGCTCGTCCGATTTCGCGGCGATGCCGAAAATGAGGTGCGCGGTTTTTCCATCCTTCCAGGAAACCCCGCCAGGAACCTGCAGCACGGCGACACGGGTCTGTTTGATCCGCCCGGAGTCCTGCGGGCGGCCATGGGGAATCGCGATGCCGTTGCCGAGATAGGTCGTCGCGGTCGTCTCGCGGGCCAGCATGCTCTCGACATATTCCGGCTCGATGGAGTCGGTCTTCAACAGGATGTCGCCCACCGCACGGATGGCCTCCTCCTTGGTGGTGATGGTGGCTCCAAGGCGCACATCGTTCGTGGTGATCGCAAGCATGGGTTCGGTTGGGTTTTGGGTTTCTGGGAATGGGAGCACGGCCGGCTTGATGAGATGTGTAAACGTTTACATATAGGACCGTCAACGAAAAATCTTTGGTGATTCGATCACTATCGCCTCAATCCCTTCATTTTCATTTAAAAAATAAGGAAAATCCGGTGGAAATTTTTTCCCGATTCCTACCAAGATTCGGCTTTCATTGATCAGTTTTCTGTAAACGATACCAGCCATGTCGCTTTCCATCAAAGACGTCGCCGAGCGAGCGGGGTGTTCCATCGCCACTGTTTCCCGGGTGCTCGCGGGCAAGGGCTACATCAGCGACGACGCCCGGCAAAAGGTGGAGGCGGCGGTGAAGGAACTTGGCTACCGGCCGAACCGGGTGGCGCGCAGCCTGCGGGCGAGGAAGTCGCGGGTGATCGGGCTGGTTCTATCCGACATCTGCAACCCGTTTTTCAGCGAGATCAGCCGCGCGGTGGAGCACGTCGCGACGCGCCACGGCTACAGCGTGCTCATTTGCAACACCGACGAAGATCCGGAAAAGGAGGCGCACTACCTGCGCCTGCTGGAGGAGGAAAAGGTCGCGGGCATCCTGCTTTCACCGACCCGGGCGAGTGCGAAATCACTCGACCCCGCAGTGCTGCCGCCCACCGTTTTGTTTGACCGGAAGTTTCCGAAGGCCCTGCTCGATTCGGTGGTCATCGACAACGAGGACGCCGCCTTGAGGCTCACGCGGACGCTGCTCGACGGCGGTTTCCAAAAAATCGCCGGGCTTTTCGGGGCGAAAAGTTTCACCGCGAGCGCCCGGATCAGGGGTTTCCAAAGTTCGTTCGAGGGAGCGGAGGGACGCATGCTCGGCGTCTATCAGGCACCGGCGTTCGAGGAAGAGGGAGCGCGGCTGATGGAGGAGATTCTGCGCAAGGAACCGGACGTGGACGCGGTGGTGTGCAGCAGCGCGCTGCTCGCCACGGGAGCCTATCGGGCGCTGCGGCTGAGAGCTTCGCGAATTGTCGCGGAGTCCGGGTTTGTGTGTTTTGACGATCCTTCTTGGGCCGGATTTGTGGATCCGCCGGTGACAGTGATCCGCCAACCGGCGGCGGCGATCGGCGAGGCGGCGGCGGATTTGCTGATGAAGCGGATTGAGAATCCGGGGCGTGCGGTCAGCGAAATCGTGCTGCAGGGGGAGTTGATCGTTAGGGGGGCCGATACTTCCGGTGTGGAGACAATGAGGTGAGAACGGGGTGCGCGATAGGCTCTGTTCTTTCACTTCCCATTGACGATGCGGAATGAATTCCGCGGTCCGTGAGGAATTTCAGCGCAGCCAGAGCTTTTTCAGTGCTTCGGCGCGGGCGAGGGCGGCCTCGGTGGTGGCTCCGATGAAGTTGGCGTGGCCCATTTTCCGGCGGCCGCGGGCGTGGCGTTTTCCGTAGAGGTGGAGAATCGCCTCGCCGTCCTCGAAGAGCGGCAGCCAGTCCGGCGGGGTGGTTTCGTCCTCCCACATGTCGCCCAGCAAGTTGAGCATCACCACCGGGCTGTGCAAGCGGGTGGATCCTAACGGCAGCCCGATCACCGCACGGAGCTGCTGCGCGAACTGTGAAGTGACGCAGGCATCGAGCGTGTGGTGGCCCGAGTTGTGGGGGCGCGGGGCGATTTCGTTGACGAGCAGCGAGCCGTCGGATTTCAGGAAAAACTCGACGCCCAGAATCCCGCGATAATCCAGCGCTTCCGCCACGCGGCGGGCGATGGCGGCAGCCTCCAAGGCCACGGCCGGCGAGACGCGGGCCGGGACGATGGATACGTCCAGGATGTGATGCCGATGCCGGTTTTCGGCTGGATCGTAGGTCACGGTGACGCCGTCCGCACCACGCGCGGCCATCACGGAAAGCTCTTTTTCAAATGGAACCCACGCTTCCAAGACAGCTCGCGGAGCTTCGAAGGCCGCCCAGATTTTATCCGGATCCTCGTGGCCTTCCAGTTTGACCTGGCCCTTGCCGTCGTAACCGAAATCCGCGGTCTTGAGCACGCCCGGGCCGTTGAGTTCCCTCATCGCGGCAGCGAGATCGGCGGCGCTGGAAATCACAGCGAACCAGGTGTGCGGGATGTTGTTTTCCCGCAGGAAATTCTTTTCCCGTTCGCGGTTCTGGCAGATGCAGATGGCGTAGGGTGACGGATGCAGTCCGGTGCATTTCGCGACCGTCTCCAACGTCTCGCACGGAATGTTCTCAAACTCCACCGTCGCCACCGTGACGCGGCTGCAGAAATCCTTGAGCGCGAGCGCATCGTCGAAAGGCTTGTCGATGACCTCGTCGGCGCATTCCACGGCGGGCGCTTCGAGGCCGCCGGTCCAGATCACCGTGCGCACACCCATCCGGCGGGCGGCGAGCGCGATCATCCGGCCGAGCTGGCCACCACCGATGACGCCGACGACACAATGCGGCGAGTGAATAGGGAGAGAAGAAGGCATGAAATCAGTCAATGGGATCGAGAGGAGGCAGCGCGGCCGATTTCACGGCGGCGGTCTGTTTTGCGCGGAAACCGGCGAGTTTTTCGGCGAGTCCGGGGTCGTTGTTGGCAAGCATGGCCACGGCGAAGAGCGCGGCATTCGTCGCCCCCGCCTTGCCGATCGCGAAGGTGGCGGTCGGGATGCCGGCGGGCATTTGCACGATGGAAAGCAGCGAGTCCACGCCTTGCAGCGCCTTGGATTCCACCGGCACGCCGAGCACCGGGAGGTCGGTGATGGCAGCGGTCATGCCGGGCAAATGCGCCGCCCCGCCCGCTCCGGCGATGATGCATTTCAGTCCCCTGCCGCGCGCCTCGGTCGCATAGGACACCAGCTTGTCCGGCGTCCGGTGGGCGCTCACGACCTCCGCCTCCCAAGCCACTCCGAAATCACGCAAGGTGCGCGCGGCGTGCTCCATCGTCGGCCAATCCGACGTGCTTCCCATGATGATTCCGACGACTGGCGCTGCGTTCATGCTCGCAGCGTGGAGGACCGGCGGCGGGCCGTCAATACGTGCGTGTTGCCCGAAAAATCTGCATCGCCACGACGAAAATTTTCCCTGAATCTCCCGCCGTGCACCCCACGGAAGCCATCGTGATCCGCCTCACCCGCCTCACGGACACCAGTCTCATCGTCCATTGGTTCACCCAGGATCATGGCTTGGTGAAAACCGTGGCCAAGGGCGCGCGCCGGGCGAAAAGCCCGTTTTCCGGCCAGCTAGACTTGTTTTTCGGCGGAGAAATCACGTTCAGTCAGGCACGGCGCGGTGATTTGCACACCCTCCGCGAGGTCGCCATCCGCGATTGGCGCGAGGGATTGCGACTCCGCTACGACTCCACGCTGCTCGCCGCTTACTGCTGCCAGCTGATGGAATCCGCGGTCGAGCCCGAGCATCCCGAGCCCGGATTTTACGATTTGCTCAAGCGCGCTCTCGACCACTTCGGCACCCGCCCACCGAGCCTGCGAGCCCTCCGGCACTTCGAAACCGAGCTCGCCCGGCTGCTCGGAGTCTTTCATGCTCAGTGCCAAGCTGAAAGTTCCTTGCGTGATGCGCTTGGAATATTACCATCCTCCCGAAGTGAATTGATTGAAAGACTTTCCCCCGGGAGTGGTTTCAACTCGTCAGCGGGAAAAATCCGCCAATAATGTTTTTAAGTTCCGAGAAAAATCCCTAGAAAATGGACTCCCCGACCGCAACCCTCATTGGCATACTACAAGATCGCGTGGAAACCCTGCGCGCTTCAGGAAATCTCAGCGAGGCCTTGCACGCAGCCACCGCAGCCGTCGAAAAAGCCCAGCAAACCCTCGGCCCGAACCTGGATAGCATCGACGCTTTCGCCTCCACCCTTGAGATCCGCGGCGACGTCTATCGCGAACTCGGCAATATGGAACTCGCCCGCGACGACTATCGCCAGGCCATCGACCAGCTCCAGAACCGCCCGGACCGCTACGGCCAGGTCGGCCGGATCCACGCCGGCCTCGGTGCCGCTTATGATGGACTCGGTCTGGAGGAACGCGCCATCAGCCACTGGCAGAAAGCCATCGAGTTTTTCGAGCAAAACGAGCCCCCTCTGCTGCTCGACATCGCCGCCATGGCCAACAACCTGGGCTTCATCGCCAAGGCAAACGGTGACCTCGACACCGCCGAGTCCCATTTCCTCCGCGCCCTCGAAATCGTCCACTCCCAGCTCGGCCAGGAACACGAACAAACGGCCACCGTTTCCAGCAACCTCGGCGCACTCTACCAGGCCGCCGGTTACTACGAACAGTCGCGGGAAATGCACATGATCGCCCTGGAGACCCGCCGCAGCCTGCTCGGCGAGGAACACCCGGACACGGCCCAGTCCCACAACAACCTCGCACTCGCCCTGCTTAACACCGGCGACCGTTCGTGGGCACGCCGCCATTTCGAAAAGGCCCTCACCGGCTTCGAGGCCCTCGGCCCGGAATACTCGTCCGACCTAGAAGCCGTCGCCTCGAACTACTGCAACTTCCTCCGCGAAGAGGGCGAGAACAGCCAGGCCGACCTCATCGCCGGCCGTGTGCGCGACCTGCTCGGACCTGCGACGGTCTGAGAATTGATTTCACTCTGTGAAAATCGCCCGTCGGATATCCCGCCGGACATTTTTGTTTTCAGGGTGCCCAACCTCCAAAGGGTTCCGCTCCTCCGGTCAGCTCATCTCTTCAACCGGACTCTTCGGCTTCATCAGGAAATAGAGCCCGAAGCTCACGGCGAAAATCGCCAGCGCGATCAACGGCGCGATCGCAGATCCGGGCTTCGGGTCGGTGAAAGCCGCCTGCACCCTTACGGCTACCAGGAGCATGCAGACCAGCGCGCCCAGGATCGGCACGATCAGCGGGACGTCGAAGCCATCGGTGGGTTCGCCGGCCCGGCGCTTGAGCACGATGAGGGAAATGTTCACCAGCGTGAAAACCACCAGCAGCAGCAACACCGTCGCCTCCGCCAACGGCTTCACCCCGCCGCTCAGGATGAGCAGCGAGACGATCACGAACAGCACGAGAATCGCCACCTGCGGAGTGCGGCGCGTGGCGTGGATGGTCCCGAGCACCGCGGGCAGCAGGCCCTGTCGGCTCATGCCGTAAAGCAGGCGCGAGCCCATCAGATAGTTCAGCAGCGCGGTGTTTCCGATGGCGAAGATGGTGACTCCCAGATAGATGCGGTCGATCCCGTGGAACCACGGGGCCGCCCGGTGCGCGACTTCCATCAGCGGCGTCTTGCTGGCGGCGAGTTCGCTCCACGGAATCACGGACACCGCGGTGATCGCCACCGCCATGTAGATGAGCGTGGCGAGAATCATCGCGCCGATCAGGCCGAAGGGGACGTCTCGCTTCGGGTTCTTCACCTCCTCCGACACATTGAGAATATCCTCGAAGCCGATGAACGAGAAAAACATCAGCACCGCGCCCTGCAGGACGAGAGCGAGCGTGATCCCCGAGCCGATCCCGCTAACATCCGCCGGCGTTTCCAGATAATTCACCCCACCCCAGAAGCGCACACCGACGGCGATGATGAAAAGCAAGCCCGCCGTTTCCACCACCGTGCAAACGATGTTCACCCACATGCTCTCACGGATGCCCCGGAAAATCACGCAACCCACGAAAAACACCAGCGCGATGGCCACCAGCTTGATCGGCAACACCATGCCAACGGCCTTTTCCAGGTTCTCCGCGATCGCCTGCGCACCGGTCGCCATGCTCGTCAGCCCGCTCATCATCACCGCGATGCCAACCATATAACTGATCGCCGGACGACCGAGCGCCCGCTGCGTGACATACGCCGCACCACCTGCTTTGGCGTAGCGTCCGCCGACGCAGGCATACGACAGACCGGTGAGCAGCGCGGCGACCATCGCCGCGAGAAACGCCAGCCATACCGCATTGCCTAACGACTCCGCGGCACGGCCGACGAGGGCGTAGATCCCGGCACCAAGCATGGAGCCGAGGCCGTAGAAGAGAACCTGCCAACGGCCGAGGGTGGGGAGTAGGGCTGGATGGGTAGTTTGGGACACGGAGCGATCGACTGCAAGATGTGTGCCGCGCGGAGTGAATTCCGCGCAGCAACTCAGGCAGTTTGGTTTACTGCTATTTGATCAGGATGACGTGGCCCACGGAGTTATTTTTTTGTTTCCAGTGGATCCGGACGGCGGCGGGGAGACTCAACGAGGTTTTAAATTGAAGAAGCCCTTGGGGCTTCCTGCCACGGGTTAGTCGCGGGTGGTCAATGGCTTGGTTTTGGAAACAGTGATTCCCAAATCCGGGCTGTAAATTCCACTGGGAACGGCGAACATGCCATCTCCCCCTCTTCCCCACTGCTTTTCCCAAATTAGCGCCGCCTTTTTGTTTCCCGGCCCGTCGTACCATGGAATCGTACGACAAGACTGGAACAATATACGACGTCCGAGGATGCGAAAGCTGCATTTTACGATGTGAATTTGGAAATCTCAGACGATGACAAACCGGCCCGTAACAGGTAGGCTCCGGGGCCCCGGCTGGCAAGACCTTTTGAGCCTGCGAACTGGATTCGGGAGCTTGCGCGAAGCGTTCCGGGCCAAGCGGGCCCGCTGCTGTGGAGCACCACCGTCCCCAACTTCACGTCACGAATTCCTTGAGATCGACGCCCGCAGGCTGCCGGAGAGTTGAGACTTCTTCATGCCGCGTCCCAGACCCGGCTTTGGCATGGGTTTCCCCTCCGAGACGACGATGCCGAGGGCGGGGGAGTAGAGCGAACCGGGTCCGTGGAACATGCCGATTTCCGGTTCCCATGCGCATTCTGGAGCCATCCAGCGAAGACCGGAGGAGGAACTGGTAGCGCTGGAAGGCAAGCCGTCGCTGGTGAGGAAAATCGGCTTGCAGGCGTCGTCGCAGTCGAAGCGCTCGAGAATGGCTCCGGACCCGTCTGACATCGCAGCCGGACCGGCATCACAAGTACCGACGTAGGAGATGTCTCCACCTCCGCTATTTCCATATTGATTGGAAACCCGGTTGTGCGGGTAGTAGTTGGTGCCGTTGCGGGTGGAGATGCAATGTTGGACGCCGCCGCTGGAGACGAAGGTTAGATCCGCGAGTCCGTCGGTGCCGAGTTCCTGGATGCACACGCCACCATCGTAAACAAAGGTGGTCGGAACGCTGGACCCGCCCGCCAATGAAGTCCGTGAGGCACGGCGGCCGAGGGCGTCGTAGGTGTAACTGACGAGCGGCAATGAAGTTCCTGCAGTCGAAATGTCATTCACAGCGACAAGCTGGCCTTGATCATTGTGAACGAAGTCGAGTCGCGTGTTGCCGCGTGTCATGACGTCGAGGTTACCATTGTCATCCCACTCCAGCGGCAGCGAACTGCCGGGCCAAGTGGTGTATTGGCCCATTTGGAAATCGCCGGGAGGAAGGTCGGCGCTTTGTGTGTAGTCTCCGGCAGCACCGTTCCGGTCTTCGCTGATGCGGCGGCCATCCGCGCCGATAACGTAGCTCACGCTGCTTTCAGGCACCACCGGTCCGCCTGCGGTTTCGCGGCGTTCCGTCACGCAGGCGGTGATGCGGCCCAGTCCGTCGAGCATGAATGCCTTGGACCGATAGGGAGCGTCCGCGCCGGCTGCAAATCGCGTTTCGCAACGGGTCACACTCTGGCTCCGGTCGCGGAACACCCGTTCGTCGGAGAGCAGGACAGACGATGGTGAAGTCACGGTGGAGCTAACACACTCATCGAACGAAAAATCCTCAGCACCGGGAGGACCTGCATCCGTGTCACCCCGGTAGCTCCAGGTGGTGACCACGCCATTTCCCTGCACGCTGCGGATGACGCGATGCCCGGCGTAGCCCATGGTCACGACGCTGCCACCGGTGGAGTTGGTGATGGCTAACAAATGGCCGAGCGCGTCGCGGCTTTCATCGAACCGGCTGCCGTCCGGATAGGTGATGCCGGTGCGACCGCGGTGGTTGAAGGTGCGGGAAACGAGCCTGCCGTTCTGGCTCTCGCTGGTCGGATTTCCACAGGAGTCATAGGTCATCACGAATACCGATGATCCTTGCTCGCAACGGACTTGGCGGCCCAGGCCGTCATATTGGATGCTGAGCGGATTGGAGGGAGCGACAGGTGGAACGCTGGTCCATGTCGTTAGGATTGGGCGGCCGTTCAGGTCGAATGTGTGATTGGCGAGTGACTGGTCTTTGAATTGTTGTAAGGTTGGACGCCCCAGTGAATCAAAGGAGGTCGCATCGGTGGTTCCATCGGGATAAGCGCAACCGGTGACCCGGCCGAGGGAGTCGCGGGAGAGGAAATCCGTTTGACCGTTCGCATCCGTGACGCTGCGGCATTCACCGGCACGCACGAGGCTGCTCGACAATACCACGGGGCTGCCGGTGGAGGAAATAGCGCAGGAGACCTGCACGCTATAGCGGCTGTCACCCGTCGCATCCAGCGTGCCGCCATCGTAGGCATAGAGCAGCGGCGAACGTCCCGGGGCCGTGAAAGAAACCGGGCGGCCCAGCGAATCGTATTCCATGGAGGAGGTGTTACCGCTTCCGTCCGTGCACGACGTCACCCGACCTAACGAATCCCGGGCACAGATGGTGGTGAAGGTTTTGCTGGCGACTCCGTTCACCCCGGAAATATCGGTGCGGACGACAGAGACGACGTCGCCACAGGCATCCAGTGCAAGCTGCGCCGAGCACGTGCCGTCCGCACAACGAATGCCGCGGCCGGCGGTGTCATATTCGCAGGACAGAAGCAGATCGCCATTGCGGGTCACCGATTGGACCAGGCCAGCGGGCGAGCGGTCGATGACGGTGACCTCGGTGGCGGGTGGCGCGGTCGAACCGGGAGTGAAGCGCTCGACGGTGATGGTGTCGTCTTCGGTTTCCACGGCGAAGAATTCGTCGGAGGACTGGACCATGATCACTTTGTCTGGCTTTTGAAAGTCCTTGGACCCCGTGCGGTTTGACTTGAGAACCTCCACCCTGCGCCGGGTGGTGTATCTGGCCATTAGAGTATTACCTGCAGAGCCCTGTTGATCGATGACTTCCCCATAGATTGACGTGATCACCGAGCCATCATTCGGGTAATCATAGGTGGTGAGATTTCCCATCGGATCCGTGGTCGATGTCAGGCGGTGGAAGCCGTCATAGGTGAAAAGCGTGGTCGGACTCGCAACGCCGGCACCGATCGTGGCGCAGCGGACGAGCGCACCGAGCGAATCATAATCACACTCGGTCGTGACGGTTCCTGCGATTTTCGGATCGCCGGTATCGCCCTCGATGCAGCGGTGGAGCAGTCCTCGTTCGTCATAGCTGAAGGCGCAGGCGAGATCCGAGGATTGGTCGCGGCAGACAGCGGGGGTGCTCAGCCTTACGAGCTGGCCGGCATCGTCATACGTGAAATCGCAGACATCGAAGTTTTCAATTCCCAGCGCGCCTGGATCTAACGAGGACAAACCATCGACCGGCCGCACTTCTTCCGCCACCCGCACCAGACGGGCGCGCTCGTCGCGGACGAAGAAGGTGGAGTAGGCGGGATTCACCGGATCGGGTGAGCCGTTAGAACGGAAATGACTGGTGTGGCCACAAAGGAAACTTCCGCCATTGTCGATGGTGAAATCCGTCGTGATGCGATAGGGTGGGGTCCCACTTGTGCCGCTTGACAGGGGCGGCGATTGAATCTGGATGCACAGGTCGAGCGGGTTGTAGGCATACAGCCACTCGCTGCCGCGCGGATCGGTCACGCTGGTGACGCGGCCTTGCGCGTCACGACCGAAGCTGGTGGTCAGGTGCAGGCCGGCGCTGTCGCTCGTCACGCTGCTGAGGAAGCCGTCCGTGCCGTAGGCGAAATCGTCGATAAAGGATGAACCCTGACCGTTGAGCCTGGTGCTGCTCGTGCAGCGGCCCATCGCGTCGTATTGATAGAGTTTGCCGCGATTCGGCAGTGGGCTGACGTAGCTGGTGCAGTTTCCTTTAGCATCATAGCCGAAGGTGGAAACCTGACCGTGGGCGTTGACCATGCGGGTCACGAATCCATCACAGTCATCATCCCTGCCGTCACAATCTTCATCCACATCAGCAGCACACACGGCGGCGACGACGATTCCCGCGATGACTCCGGTAGAGATACCTGCGACGCTGGATTTGTTGTGAAACGGCGTGTGACGGCCGCCTTCTTCCTTCACGAGCCTGCCCTTGACCGACCCATCCCAGCCTTTGCGCATGTTCCCCTTGACCGACCCATCCCAGCCTTTGCGCATGTTCCCCTTGACCGAACCATCCCAGCCCTTCCGCATCTTTCCCTTGACCGACCCATCCCAACCTTTGCGGGCCAACGAATTCACAATATCCCCACCGGGATTTCTGCCGCCCTTGACGGTCATGCCTTTGATCGGATTGCCGGGTAGAAACCACTCAGGCGTGCCGAATCCGGGCTGATAGTCCATGGTCACCGCGCGGGACTCGATGACTGGTCCGGGAGTGGTGAGCGAGATCACCCGCGGATTCGCGCGCTCGCGCACCGGGCAGTTCTGGCGGAAATCGCGATCGTAAGTGACGAGTTCCTGGCTGCCATCCGGGTGGGTGACGCGGGTGCAGAGGCTGTCGGCATTGTAAGCGCAGGTGGTTTCGAAATAGGCGGGATCCGAATCACGCAGCTTGCCAGTCGGGCGGTTGGAGGACGAGGTGACGGGCACGTTCGGCGTGCAGAATCCGGTGAATTCGCGACAGGCGACCACGCGGTGCAGGCGATCGAAGTCGGTCTCGGTGAGACGGCCGATTTCATCCACTTCGAAGACCGTGTAGTCGCTGACAGGAGAGGAGCCCGGCGGGCGGATTTCACGACGGTTCAGCGTGACGTGGCCGGTGTAGGTTTTGTGCCGGTCATGGGAGGCGCAGGTGTCGAAGTCGATGTCCGACGGCGCGCTGGAGGAATAGGTGAATGCCTCCATCAGACGCCCCGCGCCATCGGTGATGCTGAGCAGATTGTCATCCAGCCGCGGATCGGTGGAGCTGGAGGAATACGCGTAAGTGGTGGGTCCGGCGACCGGTGCCTGGCCGGGAATGAAGGGCGCGGAAACGGACTCGCGCTTGCCGCCCTGCGGGGTGTAGGTGACTTCGATTTTCGCGAAGTTGAGCGTGACGCCGGCAGATGCGGTGACGGAAACGACGCGCGGCGGCGAGTTTCCCCATTCCACGGTGAGGCGGCGGCCGAAGTCGTCGGCTGACGGTTTCGAGTTGTCCGGAGCTGTCATAGGCGCAGGCGAGTCCGACACCGTTGCGGTCGGTGATTTCGGAAATTTTTCCGGCATCGTTGGACGCTGCCGAGCGGCTTGAAGGTCCACGTGCCCTTGTCGGCGAAGGTCAGCGTGAAGATGTCTCCATCGAATCTTCCTTCGCGGAACATCCCGTCGCAACGGTAGCTGCCATCCGCCTGGCGATAGAACACATCCGCGCGACCGCCGCCGTCATGGACAGTGACTTGGGGCGCGGTGGAGCTGGCGGCATCGATCCGGATGTTATAGGAAAAATCCCAACCCGGTCCGTGGCCGGAGCTGATGGATTTCATCGAGCGATAGGTGCAGACCCATGCCAGCGGCGGTCCGGCGGGACATGGCAGGGACAAATCGCAGGAGCGGAAAGAGACCTCGCCGGGAAGGCCGGAGGGTGCGGGTGAGACGCCGATTGGCGGCGCGGAACTAAAGAGGCCACCGTCAGGCATGGAAGGCATCTGGCCCTGGGTATTGTTACTTTGAAATGCCGGGTTGGTATGCAATGCCGCGGCGGCATTGTCGGAAGCCGCCTTGTAGTAGTCGTAGCCTTTCTTGCTCAACCATGCGACCAACAATGAGGAGCTTTGGTCATCTGCAAATCCGTGGGCGGCCCCGGTGCCCTTGGTCTTGATCGCCATGCCAAGCGCCACGGGGGAATCGAAGCCGTCGCAGTCATCATCAACGCCACCTGATCCAGGCCGCTTCGGGGTGTTCGTCTTCTTGATCTTTTTTTCGACGGGAAGACCTTTTTCATTGATCGCCATGCCGAGAGGGACAAACGGATCGGCGTCGTCGCAATCTTCATCAGGGCCGGGTGCCATGCGGCCGTCCTCCATCGCCAGGCTGCCGAGTTGGAAATTATTGCGGGCACCCTCGATGGAAACCGGCGCTGCCGGTGGCAGCGATGGCGGGCCATCCAAAGCCAGACCCGTCGCGGTCACCGTGACCTGCTGGCCGATCAAGGCGATCGTGGCTCCCGTGGCATCCACGACCCGTGCGGAAAGCACGCTGCCGCCGGGCAAGGCACCGCCGGGAATCGAAGCGATCCACACGCCCGGTTCGGCCGGATCCTCCACCAGCGGCACGCTGATCTCGAACGGACCCTCACTCAGGACCAGCGAACTCCCCGCCGGGAGGCACTGGCCGTGGAGCCGGAGCTCGCCGCCGGCCGGTGTGAGGACGGGCGAGGAAATCGAGAACACCTCGGGCTGCGGCTGCACCACCCGATAGAACGCCTTCTCCGTTGTCGGCTCGGGATCGAGCCACACGGCGTCCGTCCCGGACGGTGCCACCAGGGCGATCTGGGACCAGCCGCCCAGCGCGGTGGATCTCTCGATGCGGTAGCGCACGCCCGGTTGTGCGGTCCAGGTCAGGCGCACCTGTTTGCCAGGCAGACCGGAGCTGAATTCAAGCGCCGGCGGAGCCACCGGCGTTTCCGCATGAAGACAGGCTGGAGAAAACGCCAGCATGAGGAATCCCCATGAATAACCACGGGCGTGCTTGGAAACATGGAACGGGCTTTTCATGACGATGGGGAGTTAGGGTTTTTGGAAACGGTGAAATCGGGACCGTGGGGGGCGGCCATGAAACAAAACCATGGGTTTAATCCTCAAGCGGTTATTGGAATCTCCCGGAGCCGTCAATGACCAATCACGGGCCGGGAGTGCTCAGCGAAAAATCCCTGCTCCCCGCTCAAGATTGCAGCCCGGAGGGAACCCAGCAGGCGATGCTGGCAAAATCGCAGCAGGGAAGCGTTCAGCGTGCCTGGAAACTTCAGGGTCCGGCGATCTCGTTTATCTGATAATACCGACTCTTGCATTCGGACGGAGAGACAGCAGTAAAGGGTGGCCCGCTGTCGATCCAGTGCATCTGGCTGGTGGTGGCCTGGATCGGAACCGGGCTGTCCGACCAATTCATGCAGTCGCCACCGTAACGCACCCGGTACCAGCGGCCGGCGACGGCGGGAAACTCCAGCCGGATGGTGCGATCCAGAAGCGGAACGATTTGCGGCTGAACGCCCCCGGCATCTGTGCCCGGCACTTCCGAAGAGGTGAGGGCCTCCACCCTGAGAACCGGATAGAAGGGCGAGGGAAAGCTGCGCGTCCTAGTATAGAAGGACAATTTCATAGGCACCACACCAGCGAGCTGCACGGGATACGGATAGTCCACGTAAACATCGGTCGCGCCGGCCGGGCTGCTGGCACCATAGAGCTGCAAGCTCGGATGGGCGGCTCGATACGCGTTGAAATCCACGTGAAGCCGGAAACCGTAGATGGGAAGCGGGGTGGTGTTGGTCACGTTGACCGTGAGTTCGAAGAGACCGTTCTGGCGGTTGAGCGTGCCCGTGGCGCTAGTTTGCAGCGGTGTGGGTTCTGCGGTGCCGACCGAAACCAAAAACGTATCGGATATCGCTCCACCCTGACCGTCATCCGCCAGAATCGTGATGTTGGTGACCCCATTGGTGAGACCATTGAGAACCACATGGTTTCCCATGATCGTGGCGGACGCCCTCACACTGTCGCTGTTCGATAAAACCGAGTAACCGAGGATGTCTCCATCAAGGTCTGTAAATCGGCCAGCCAGCGGAACTGACAGCTCGCTCCCTACCTCCATAATCTGATCCGCCAACCCGGGTGCGACGATAGTCGGGCTGTCATTGATCGAGTTCACCGTGATGACGCCGGATTGCATGACACCGCGCAGGTCGTTGTCGGTGGTGTTGATAGCGGCCTGGACGGAGAAGCCGAAGCCGGGGGTGTTTCCCAAGTGCAGATTGGCGGCTGGTAGAAATTTCAGTCCGGCCAGGCCATCCGCCTTGCTGATGTAGCTACCCGACGAAATGACAGTGATTCCGTCACCCAGATAGAGCGTGCCGTTGACGATTTTTGTAATCTTGTAATGGGTCGTCAGCCCATCATCCGCGGGGTTCGCAGTGATGACGAGGCCCGCTGAAGATTTCACATCCTCGTCGGTCGTGGCTGCGGAAATGGTCGGCTCGAAGGCGAAGGCTTCATAGGCTCCGATGTCCACTGTCCCGCTGATCACCCGGACGAAACCGCTGCCGCGCTGGTCGAAGGGCAGCGGCTCAGAAGTGTTGGAGTCCGCATCAAGGTCGTAGGGATCCGCGGGGATATCCTTGTTGTTGCCACGATTGACCGCGGGGCTGCCGTTGACCAGGGCGTGGGTGAAAGTAGGGCCGCCGTTGTTGGCGAGCGGAGCGAGGAGTTGGGAGAGCGTTTTGCCGGTGGATGCGAACGTTTGGTCCGTGGATTTCAATCCGGCCGCCCCGGTTGGACTGCCCACGAAGTTGGCACCATTGCTGGAAATCAGGTTGCTGGGATTGTAGGTCTCAATGTCAGGACTGGTTCGCGCGGTGTTGCCCGCCACGATGGAATTGGCGAGGGTGAGTTTGCTGCCGCCGCTGCTAGTCGCAATGCCACCACCTTGTCCTTCCGAATTGTTACCGGTGATCGTCGAGTTGACCACCGTGAGAGCACCGCTATTGAGAATGCCGCCCCCCGAGCCTGACATGTTTCCAGACACCGTGGAGTTTGCGATCAACACCGTCGAGCCACCCACGATGGAAATGCCGCCGCCAGCGTTCTTCGAGGAGTTTCCTGAAATCGTCGAGTTGAATATCGATAGAGTCCGCCCGCCGAGATTGTAAATGCCGCCTCCCACTCCACCGCTCGAATTGTTCCCGGAAATGGTCGAGTGGGTCACCACGAGTGTCCCGTTGTTCAGAATGCCGCCGTAGATTACTTCCGTATTACCTGATATGGTGCAACGGTCCACCCGCAGTTTCCCCAGATTGGCAATGCCGCCGACACCTCCCGAGAGAGTCAATCCGCTGAGAGTCACGTCCGCTTTACCAGACACCTGCATCAGTCCGAAACTCGTTGCGAAGATCCGGCGGCGGATGACGAGCTTGTCTGCGCCGGGACCTGCGACGATGGTCTGGAAATCCAGCGATGGCAGTCTGCTCGCAAGGTCGATGATGTCCGGCAAGCTGTCATCGGTGAAGACGCCACCCTCGAACGTGATCGTTTCCGCGCCGCCCAGGTTGTTTGAATTCGCGATTGCCTGGCGGAGAGAACCTTCGCCCGCGTCGTTGGTATGGATGACCACGAAGTCATTCTGCCCGATGGTAACAGTCGCACTCGCAGGGGAGCCGATGGTGTAGGCAGCATCAGATAGAATATTGAGGCGGACAGTCTCGGAGGCCTCGGCGTGGATGTCGGCGCTCGGGGTGAGAGTCATTTCCGCAGAAGCAGCGCCTTGCGGGATGGTGATGGTCCCGGTGCTGCCGGGTGCGAGTGAGGCGAACGTGGCTCCGGCCTGCGTCCAATCGGCGGCCACCGCGGTGCTGGATGCGTCGATCTGCAGCGGAACGATCAAGGGACCTCCAACGGAGCCGGTGCGGGTGATACGCCATATGCCCGTTCCAGGTTTGTTTTCATCCGCTGTTGAATCGATCGCCGTTATGGAAACAAAAAAAGTATCATCATCCCTGATGGTACTGGTAGCCCCTTGGCCGACAATCGCATAGCCGTTGTCAGGATTTGAGAGAGTGACGGTGAATGCTTCGTCAGCTTCGGGCGTGGTGTCTTTGGTGACCTCGACGGTAAGCGTGGTGCTGGCCATGCCATCGGGAATGGTCACCGTGCCGGTGGGCAGACTGCCACCGAAATCCGCACCATTCACGCCCGCTCCGCTGACGGCATAATTGACGGTCAGGGCACCCGCGGTGCTCACCGCGCGGAAGACGGTAAACGTAAAGGAAGTCGTGCCCGCCCCGCTACCCTCCTCTTGACTGGCAGTCCCAGCAGTGATCGTGACCGATTTGGGCAGCTCGAACGCACCGATATCCAGAACCTCAAGAACGCGGGGAAATCCACTACCACGTTGATCAAAAGGAAGTGGCTCCGTGATATCCAGATCCCCGTCAACATCGAAGACGTCGGCCGGAACAGGCGCATTGTCCACCGCATTGATTGCAGGACTCCCGGGAAGAATCGCGTGGGTCAACGTCGGCCCCCCATTGTTCTGAAGTGGACCCAACATGGGATCTGATACGAGCACCTGGGGACCTGCAGGAAGACTTCCATCCCTGATGATGTTTTTACCTCTCAGATTGAATGTCAGTTGGCTGCCTTTCCAAAAATCCGGGCCCACGTTGTTTGCGATGATGCAGTTCTCCAGGTTCAAGGTATCAACGCTTCCGAAGACGCTGTTTGCATAAACGCCACCTACGACCGGGAAGTTTGAAGAAGGCCCACCTGGCTTCTGTCCGAGAGCGGTGTTACCGGTGATGGTGCATTGCACGATATCCACCAAAGCTCCGCCAACGAAGAGACCACCCGCGGATCCTTGCGCGGTGTTCCCGCTGATCGTGCTTTGGAAGAGGCGAAACCGGTTGCCCCTGTTAATGCCGCCACCAAATGCGGAAACACCGCCTGCGTCCCCATAAGTCGCGGAGTTTCCGCTGACGGCGCATTGAACCAAGTCCAGGGTAAACGGATCCGAAACGTCATTGGACCACATATAGATACCACCTCCGAATTGTGCGGTATTGCGGCTTACCGAACATCTGACCAATTTCAATTTGCCGCCATAAGTGACATAGATCCCTCCGCCGCTAAAGGTGGCGGTGTTGTCACTGATCACACAATCCACAAGCGTGAGAGTCCCACCGAACAACAGGATTCCTCCACCACTGTCCGAAGAAAGGTAGGTGCTGGCGCGGCCGTTTTTCACCGTGATCCCCGACAGGGTGAGAGTCGGCCTGTCTCCGGCCATCTGAAAGACACGGCTCAGCTGGTTTCCACTGATCGACAGCTTCTCCGCCCCGGGTCCGACGATTGTCATGTTGGTATACGCCAGAAGATTGGTGCCTCCGAGGGTGATGGTTTCGGCCTCGTCGTCGTGAAAGTTGACCGATCCGTTGTTGCCGTTGGAAAAGGTGATGGTGTCAGTCGTCGCATTGTTATTGGCATCTGCGAGCACCTGCCGCAGCGAGCCGGGGCCGCTGTCCGCGGTCGTGGTGACTTCGAAGGTCGCTGCCAGGCAGATGGCCTGGAACAACGCCGCAATCGCGAGCTGAATGAACGCGCGATTCGGCCGAAACGGAGGGGAAGGATGGAGTTGCATGGGCGGGGCTATTGCTGGATGCTAGAAATGGCTTTCGCGCTTTGTTTCCTGCGTAAGGACTAGTCACTGCCCGGAGGCCGGTCAACATCCAATCCACCAACCACCTCACCGCTCCGGTCTTTGGAATCGACTCCACCGTGGGCACCGGCCTGCTGCATCCGCGACATCATTGCCGGTCGATCCTTGCGAATGACATCCACCTTCGGAACCACCACTCGTCCTCCACCGTGACACCACCTCGCCCCACCGCGCCTCGATTCCCCTCCACCGCGACACCACTTCTTCCCACCGCGGACAACCCTGTTCTCCATCGCGAAGCCTCCTCTCCCCACCGCGAACCTCCGCAAACCCACTGTTTTCAAATCCCACCCCATCGCGGAAAGCCGTCTTTCCACCGCGAAACCCCGTTTTCCCACCGCGCAATCCCGCAACTCCACCGCGATCCCGGGTTTTTCCATGTTTTCAATCCGCCCCTCGACCGCGATGCCTTGTTTTCCCACCGCGGAGCCTCGTTTTCGCCCAAATCACCGTAAATTCAGAGTTAGGGACAGCGGAAAGCACGGAACACACGGAAGGACAGGGCTCCTGCAGATCCAGAAGACCTACCGCGAATCAACGCGAATCAACGCGAATGAAGATAGTTTCCGAATCGAATTCCTGATTCCGACAATTTCGGTTCTCAACATTCGCGTCCATTGGCGTTCATTCGCGGTTAAAAATCCAAACCGATGGTAGGAAGCCATTCCCTTCCTCCCATGTCCCTCCCTCTTCCTTCCGTGTGTTCCGTGCTTTCCGTGGTTCCTACTCTTCCCCCAACAGTTCCGCCTCCGCGTCCCTCAGCGACCTTTGCGCCTCTGCGGTCAATTCTTCCACCACCAACCGCCCACCCTCTCTTCCTTCCGTGTATTCC
The DNA here is from genome assembly GCA_963841745.1 of uncultured Verrucomicrobiae bacterium. Classification (GTDB taxonomy): domain Bacteria; phylum Verrucomicrobiota; class Verrucomicrobiia; order Verrucomicrobiales; family Akkermansiaceae; genus Luteolibacter. The sequence continues at coordinate 451,326 of CAWJDV010000006.1, forward strand.
GTGCCTTCCGTGGTTCCCAATCTTCCCCTCCATCAGTTCCGCCTCCGCGTCTCTCAGCGACCTTTGCGGCTCCGCGGTTCACTCTTCCCCCACCACCCGCATGAATCCCCCTTATTCGCGAACCATCTACCGGATTTGCCGGCTCCCCAGGGCCCCGACACTAGGGGCAACAAGAGATTTTTCAACCACGGATTTCACAGAATTACACGGATGAAGACTCAGGAATAAAGATGGATTTGATGATTTTGAGAACCCGCATCGCGGCCACGAGTCAAAACGTTTCAAACCAGACTCTCTTATCCGTGATCATCCGTGAAATCTGTGGTCAAAATCTTCTCTTCCCGATGCCTTCGCCCTTGTGTCGGGAACCTGGGCGGCTCTCCCGACGAATTTCCGTGCGTCCGTCAGGAAATTTCCTATAACAGTCCGATAGTTGTTAAATCAGCCAACCACCACCATGCCCGACTCCACCACCCCTCCAGCAGATCCAGCCCCTGCCACGCCCGCCGCCCCCGCCGCCCGCGGTTACTATCAAAAAGCCCAGCTCGAGGACCTCGCCCTCGGCGAGTCCATCCTCGCCGCCGCCCGTGAGAACGCCATCGCCCTCGACGAGCAGGACATCACCGCCCTCTATCTGAGCCTCCTCAACACCCGCCGCGCCTCCATCCAGCACGCCGCCGACGCCGTCTGGCCCCACTCCCAGGAAACCAACCGCCCCATCCGCAAGACCTTCGGACTCCCGCTGACACGGGCGATGGGGATGTGACAGTTCGGGATGAATATTTCATGAACAAATAGCATTTCCACTCATTCATCAAGATGCCAACATTCACGTTAAACACAGAAGAAAGAGATTTCCTGTTCCGCCAAGATCCATCAGCGCGGTCTGACGGCGGATGGCAGAGCTTATTGGTTAAGTTACAAGATCAGTTCGACCCAACTTCTATGCAGATCACCGTCGATGACCGAGATCTTGAGCGTATTCCTCGATACGCGTTCAATTATGGTAATGGCGGGTGGGAAGGAAGATTGAGTGGAATTTTCAGTCGCCACCTGGGCGCAAGACTTGGCCGCTAGCCAAATAATAACGTCCATCGATGAAAATCCTACCGCTGAAACTGCCATGAGCATCCACCCACAGATCATCGAAAAAGACTGCCGCAAGGAATTTGTCGTGCTCCCCTATGACAAGTTCCTCCAAATGCAGGCGGAAATCGAAGAATACGAAGACCCCCGCACCCTGCGCGAAGAGAAAGCCAACGCCCATGCCGAAACCACCCGGTCTCTACATGAAATTCTCAGGGAAATCGGAAATTGAAACGCTTATCACCAATGCGAACCTCATTCGCCCACTTGGACACTAATGCCCAATGTCTGTTATTTAAGAATGACCCCGGCGCATGTTTCGCTGTTACGATAAACCGGGAGACGCAGTTGAAACGAAAAGTTTTACCAGCAGCGAATTGCCCACTTAGTGTCTGTTTTTTGAACTCGAACGAAAACTATTAAATATGTCGCGAACTCGATCTTCTACAAGTGTAAAACCCACCAAGCCCATATCGCCACTGCTGAAGCCAGTTAAGCTGGAATACGCGAAGTTCTTCAAGGCGCTCTTTAACGGAACTAAAAGCCTTGCAACTATGGATTGGCCAACAGTCGTCAGCTCATTTTTGGATGGAGCTGCTTCACTTAGTCTGTCTACAACGTCGGAGGAACTTGCTCATACTCTCCTACAACGCTCTATAACGAAAGCATTGTTCGATGTAGTGGGTGAGAATAATCTTCGAAGCTTAGTTGAGGGTGATTCTAAATTTGAATCAATTGAAGATTTGATTCAGGCGAATTTTGATAAAGATTTAGTGGAGATTGATCGGCAGTTTTTTGATCGTCCTATTGATCTTATTATTCTACCTCCACTCCAGAAAACCCTAGAATCTTGGCTTGTCACCTATGGATTGAGTGAGGCCTCTGCCAACAATATATCAAAACGGTTTCCAAGCTATTTTCAGGCTGCTTTGATGGATGAATGGAGAAAAAACTCTTCTCGCTACCGCCCAATTCTTGATGTGATAGATTCTCCTTTCGCCAAGGCCGGAGATAGGGAAATTGGTTGGAAAAATTACAATGCGAATCTTCAGCAGTTGGTGGAGCAAAGTGTATTCGATGAAGCGTTTAGTCTGCTTCAAATTTATATACCATTAAATGCCTATTTCTTGGAGCCTCGAAAGGCCAATTCGGTAGAGTCCGACCTTCAGCCTGAAAAAAAGGAGCGAAAGCGGGTTGTTGTGTCGCTGCATCAAGAATTAATGAGCTGGGTTGATAAGCCCCACAAAGACGATTTGCTTCGGGTTGTAAGTGGAGGACCCGGCAGTGGCAAATCAACGTTCGCGCGAATCTTTGCCGCGGAAGTTTCAAAAAGTGGAAAGGCTCGAGTTCTCTTTTTGGAGCTCCATAAGTTGGATGCTACCAAAGATTTGCCAGGTGAGATCGCCCGGTATGTTCGCGACGAAGGTTTTCTTGCCGCAGATCCTCTCGATGCTGACAGTCCAGAGCCCAATTTAATTGTGATTCTCGATGGCTTGGACGAATTGGCGAGCCAGGGTCGTGCAGCGGCCGAAACCGCCCGAGCATTTATTGGAGAGGTGGAACGAACGCTCCGGAGGAAAAATGAGAGGGGAGTCCGATTGCGCATACTCTTGAGCGGGCGCGAACTAGTCGTTCAAGATAACGAAAGCGAGTTTCGCGGTAACCGCCAAGTTCTAAATCTAATCGCCTACTGCCTCACGGATGATGATGGACGGAATCAAAAGAATGCAACATATCTGGATCCAAAGAAGTTGCTTGATCGTGATTTAAGGCAGGATTGGTGGAAAAATTATGGCAAACTGACAGGTAATCCAATGATTGATGGATTACCAAAAGTTTTAGATAGAGAAGGATTAAATGAAGTTACCGCACAGCCATTATTGAACTATTTAGTCGCGCTCAGCTTCACGCGTGGAAAGGTTAAGTTTGATGAGTCTGTAAATCTTAATCTTGTTTACGCGGATCTGGTCGAGGCCGTTTACGAACGTGGTTATGACAATAATCGACGCCACGTATCGGTCCGGCATCTCTCTCTTGAAGAATTTCAAAGGGTATTAGAAGAGGTTGCGTTGGCTTCATGGCATGGTGACGGTCGAAGCACGACCGTGCGCGAGATCCATGAGCACTGTAGTGCAAGTAATCTTGGGCCACTGCTTGAAAAGTTTCAAGAGGGTGCAAGTGCAGGAGTAACCCGACTGCTTGCTGCATTTTTCTTTCGCCAGCACGGAGAACGTGCGAGCACTGGTGACCGTACGTTCATCTTTACACATAAAAGTTTTGGTGAATTTCTTACCGCGTGCCGTATTGTCCGAGCTGTCGAAAGAATGGTGAAACAGTTGGAACTTAGAAAAGCTAGTTTGGAGGATGGTTGGAGTGAGAGGGATGCACTTGCCTACTGGGCGAATGTATGTGGTCCTTCTGCATGCACCCGTTACATAAAGGATTTTATTCAGGGGGAATTCAGACGCCGTTCTGTTGATGGAGTTGACGCCAGTCGATTTCAACTGGCTCATCTTTTCAGTGATATGCTTGCTCATGGTATGCCAATGGAAAGGGCCGGACTCAAGACGTTTTCTGAAGCACTATATCAGTCAAGAAATGCAGAAGAAACGCTTCTCGTGGTGTTGAATGCCACAGCTCTCGTAACCGAAATTGTCGCCTATATTCGACAGCCGCAGGCTCAGCCTACAGCGTTCGGTGCTTGGTTCCGTAGGATTCAGGGCCAGCGCAGTAGCGCTCAGCCATGCTTGGCCGCAAAATGTCTTTCTTATATTGGTTTACCGGGTGCCGTTGTAGACATAAGTGACTTTTATGGTGCAGATTTTTCCCATGCTGACTTATCCGGCCTTGTAGGACATTTCGCGAATTTTGGGATGTGTCAGCTTTACAAAGCAAATCTCCAAAATGCCGTGATGCCATGGTCTAGGTTCGACGGCGCCAATTTGCGAGAGGCTGATCTTAGAAATTCCGATCTTCAGCGTGCGACGTTTAATATGCGCGAATTCCGGGGAAATAGTGAAGGTCAAGTTTTTCATTTGCTAGCGGGCGCCAATTTCGAAGGAGCGAATCTAGAAGGGGTAGATCTTTCTAATCTCGAGGTTCCTGAATCAATCTTCAAGGGTGCGAAACTTAAAGGAACGAGATTGCCGAGAATCCTAGGCGAATCTGCCGATGAGCCGCGAAGGGGAAACCGAAAGCGATCTAATACGTCCAGTCCAACAACCTCAAGTGATGGTTCGAAGGACGAAAATGAACAACCCGCCGCTGGTGATAGTGACGGCTCGCCATGATCTGGAAGGCCACTTATTCAACAGTTTAAAGTGCAGAAGATCTATTCTTGCAGGCGCGGGGGTAGGCGTAAATAAAGGAAGGCTTCGCCCAATGACGCCGCTTTGCACTCATCCGCTCCCCATGGTCCTCCCACCAACCACCCGCCGCGCGGGCCGGATGAATCCAGCGGTCCGTTTCACCGAAGCTTCCATTCACACCCTTCCTCGCCATGACACCCGGGAAGAGGATGCGAGGAATGAACTTGTCGCGGAGCCCCGCCGCGCTAGGCTCAAGGCATGACTGAAGGAATTTCCATCGACCCGGCGGTGTGTCACGGCAAGCCGGTGATCCAAGGAACCCGCGTCCTCGTTTCGACGATTCTGGGGGCGCTGGCTGGCGGGGACTCGCGGGAGACGATCGCGGAGGACTATGAGATCACCCAGGAACAGATCTCGGCAGCGCTGCAATTCGCAAGCGAAATGGCGGACATGCAGGTATCGGCTTACGAGGCGGTGGCATGAACTTTTTGCTGGATGAGAATTTCCCGAAATCCGCGCGTGCGGTTCTGGAAAGCGCGGGCCATGAGGTTTTTGATTTCCGCAGCCTGGGAATCATCGGTTCACCGGACGAAGCAGTGGTTCGGATGGCATTGGAGATATCGGCCGCGATTTTAACAACGGATCGTGATTTCTTCCACACCCTGGGAAGACAATATCCCGAGCACCATGGAATTGTGGTGATCGCGCTCAAGCAACCGACCCGTCTTTCGGTGATCGCGCGGCTGGAATGGTTTCTCGGACACATCGACCTGGCAGAGTTGGCCGGGAGAAGCTTTCAATTGCGTGATCGGGCGTGGATGGTCTATCCGCCTTTAATCCTTGAAGGGGAAATGGATCAACAGGAGGGATCATGAATCGGATCAGGCATCGTTTTTCAACACGATCTGCCATTCATCCACTCCCCATGGACCTCCCATCAACCACCCGGCGCGCGGGCCGGATGAATCGAGCGGTCCGTTTCACCGAAGCATCCATTCGCACCAATCCACGCCATGACACCCGGGAAGATCCCCACGAACGACCTTGACCGCGCGCTGGTGGCGCTGGTGAAAAGCAAATCCGCGCTGCCGCGGTTCCTGCGGGCGCGATTGAACAAGGAGAGGCGATACGTGATCGCCTTGACCATGAGGGGCCATGGGGAAGCGGTTTGGCTCGGTTCATGGGCTTTCCATGGGCATCGGCGGACGCGTTCCGCCGCTCCTTGGGAAGAATGCCCCGTTTGGGCGGAATTATCACAAGTCGCCCCCTCGGAGCTGGCAGGATCGAATGAAATCTGGAAGAAGAAGCCGGTGCCTAAAAAGAAATCAACCAACAGTGTGCGCATCCGCAACAGCACGGCGGAGTTCCTGACCTTCGCCTACCAGACGGGTGGCGACGGCGTGGAGGTGCGGGTGGAGGACGACACGATCTGGTTGTCGCAAAAAAATATGGGGCTGCTTTTTGAGACGACACCGGAAAACGTGCTGATGCACCTCAAGAACATCTTCGCCGGGCAGGAATTGGCGGAAGATTCAGTTGCTAAGGTTTTCTTAGCAACTGCTGCCGACGGCAAGAACTACCGGATCAAGCACTACAATCTCGATGCCATTATTGCCGTCGGCTACCGCGTGAATTCCAAGCGCGCCACGGCTTTCCGACAATGGGCGACGGGAGTCTTGCGGGACTTTACGCTCCGGGGCTATGTGATGGATCGGAAACGCATGGAGAATGGCGCGTTCCTCAGCGAGGATTATTTCGAGCGCCTGCTGGAGGAGATCCGGGAGATCCGCCTGTCCGAGCGGCGCTTTTATCAAAAGATCGCCGACATCTACTCCACCGCGATGGATTACGACAAGGACGCGCCGACCACCCAGGCGTTCTTTGCCAAAGTGCAGAATAAAATGCACTACGCCGTCCACGGTCACACTGCCGCCGAGGTGATCGTGAAGCGCGCGGATCACACCAAGGAGCGCATGGGATTGACGACTTGGGCGAAAGCCCCCGGCGGTAAGATTCTCAAAACCGATGTGGCGGTGGCAAAAAACTACCTGAATGAAGAGGAGCTCGCGGATCTGGGGCGCATCGTGAGCGCCTATCTGGATCTCGCGGAAAGCCGTGCCAAACGCCGCGTGGCGATGACCATGGAGGATTGGGCGAAGCGTCTCGACATCTTCCTCGCGGCGGACGAGCGGGAAGTGCTGCAAGATGCCGGGCGCATCAGTGCGGAGATAGCCCGTGAGCACGCCGAGGGTGAATTCGAGAAATACCGCGTGATCCAGGACCGGCTCTTCCAAAGCGATTTCGACACCTTTGCGGCCTTGGAGAAACATGAAGAAGAAAAGCGGGATGAATAAGCCTATCGAAGAAATCCTCCTGCCGAAGCCGGAGGAGTCCAAGCCGCCGAAGACATGAGCACCCAGTAGGCTCAGGCATCGTTTTTCAACACGACCTGCCACCCATCCTCTCCCCCATGGTCTTCCCACCCACCACCCGCCGCGCGGGCCGGATGAATCCGGCGGTCCGTTTCACCGAAGCTTCCATTCACACCAATCCACGCCATGACACCCGGGAAGATCCCCACGAACGACCTTGACCGCGCGCTGATGGCGCTGGTGAAAAGCAAATCCGACGTGTTTTTAACCGCGAATGGACGCGAATGAACGCGAATGGAAAGAACCGGATTTGCGATATCCGATCGCCTGGACAATGAGGGGTCCATGGGGAAGTGGCATGGCTCGGTTCATGGGCTTCCCACGGGCATCGGCGGACGCGTTCCGCCGCTCCATTGGGGATGGAAGAATGTAAACAGCTTCAGGCCTCGCCGCTTAACGCAACCCTCGGTTCATCCTCTCCGCAGGGTCCACCCACCCACCACCCGCCGCGCGGGCCGGATGAATCCAGCGGTCCGTTCCACCGGAGAATCCATTCACTCGACTGACCCATGACACCCGGGAAGGTCCCCACGAACGACCTTGACCGCGCGCTGATGGCGCTGGTGAAAAGCAAATCCGACGTGTTTTTAACCGCGAATGAACGCGAATGGAAAGAACCGGATTTCCCGGAATCTGCAAAATAGGGGGTGAGGTCGTCTCGTCCCCACGCATGGACGAGACGTCCATGCTCCTTACGGCCGGGAGTTCGGGAAAACTGGCAACTGGCGGTCGTCGATCGCACCCGGCTGGCAATTTTCAGGCAGGTTCTCGGAATCAGGAATTCAATGCGCAAATCCTCTTCATTCGCGTTGATTCGCGTCCATTCGCGGTTGAAAAATCCCTGGCTTGATCGCCCTGCGGAATTCCCTGAAATTTGCGGTTTGCAAGTCGGCGTTCCCGGCTTTGAATCCCGCCCAGTCCATGAGCCATCCTACCTTCCGCATTGCCATCGGAGCCGACCACGGCGCCGTCGATTTGAAAAACGCCGTCGCCGCGCACCTGAAGAAGGTCGGGCATGAGGTCCGCGACTTCGGGACGCATGGCCACGAGTCGGTGGATTATTCGGATTACGGAAATCTGGTGGCCCGCAATGTGGCGGATGGCACCTACGATTTCGGCATCCTTGCCTGCACGTCCGGCGTCGGCATGTGCATCGCCGCGAACCGCCACCGCCACGTGCGCGCGGCGAACGTCCGCTCGGTCGAGGAAACGGTGACGACCCGCGAGCACAATGATTCCAACGTGCTTTGCCTCAGCGGAAAATTCACGGACGAGGCGACGGCCATCGCGATGGCGGACGCGTTTCTCGCCACCAATTTCGCCGGCGGCCGGCATGAAAAGCGCGTTTGCAAATCCTCTGGCAGCCGCATCGCCGAGACGGACCCCGCGATTTATGCGGCGATCACGGCGGAGGAGTTCCGCCAGCGGAACAACATCGAGCTGATCGCTTCGGAGAATTTCACCTCGCCCGCCGTGATGGAGGCGCAAGGCTCGGTGCTGACGAACAAGTATGCCGAAGGCTATCCCGGCAAGCGCTGGTATGGCGGATGTGAAAACGTGGACGTCGTCGAGCAGCTCGCGATCGACCGCGCGAAGGAGCTTTTCGGAGCCGAGCACGCCAACGTCCAGCCGCACTCCGGCTCGCAGGCGAACACCGCGGTTTATTTCTCCGTGCTCAAGCCGGGCGACAAGATTTTCACGATGGACCTCGCCCACGGCGGTCATCTCACCCACGGCCACAAGGCGAATTTCTCCGGCCGGTTCTACGACGTCACCCACTACGGCGTCAGCCCGGACGACGAGCGCATCAACTACGATGAGCTCGAAAAAACCGCCCGCGAACTCAAGCCCGCGCTGATCACCGTCGGCGCCTCCGCCTACTCGCGGATCATCGATTTCGAACGCATGGGCAAGCTCGCCCGCGAGGTGGGCTCCTATCTGTTTGTGGACATGGCGCACATTGCCGGCCTCGTCGCCGCAGGGCTCCATCCGAGCCCGTTCCCGCACGCGGATTTCGTGACTTCCACCACCCACAAGTCGCTGCGCGGCCCGCGCGGCGGCATCATTCTGTGCAAGGAAGAGTTCGCGAAGAAAATCGACTCACAGGTGTTCCCCGGCATCCAGGGCGGCCCGCTCATGCACGTGATCGCAGCCAAGGCAATCTGCTTCGGCGAGGCGCTCAAGCCGGAGTTCAAGGATTACTCCGCGCAGGTGATCAAGAACGCCCAGGCCATCGCCGCGCGGCTCACCCATCACGGTTTCCGCATCTGCTCCGGCGGCACGGACAACCACGTCATGCTCGTCGATCTCCGCAACAAGAACCTCAATGGCACCGACGCCTCGCACGCGCTCGATGAAGCGGGCATCACGGTGAACAAAAACGGCATCCCGTTCGACACCGGCAGCCCGATGAAACCCAGCGGCATCCGCATCGGCACGCCCGCCGTGACCACCCGCGGCATGAAGGAAACTCATGTCGCGCAGGTCGCCGATTTCATCCACGAAGCCTTGTCCGACCACACGAATCTGGAGAAGCTCCACGCCATCCGCGAGCGGGTGTTCGCCTTCAACCGCGACTTCCCGCTTCCTTGGTGGGAAAAGCTGAAAAACTGAAATGCTGAGAAGCTGAAAACGCTTCTTACGACCATCTTCCAATTTCAGCTTTTCAGTTTTCAGCATCTCAGCATTTACCCCATGAATCCCTTCCGCGAAGACCTCGTTTCCCGCTCGCGCGCCGAGCCTTGCAGCATCGTCATCTTCGGTGCCACCGGTGATCTCACCCACCGCAAGCTCATCCCCGCATTATATAATCTCGCCGTGGATGGCGAGCTACCGACCGGGGTCAGGATCATCGGTTTCGCCCGCCGGGACAAGCCGAACGCCGAGTTTCGCACCGGTCTCGAAGAGCTGAACCGCAAGGTTTCCCGCTCGGGACATGACCCGAAAATCTGGGACAGCTTCATTCAGACCGTTTCCTATCACACCTCCGAGTTCAACGACCAGGCGGGCTATCACAGCCTCGCCGAAAGACTCGACGCCATCGACGCCGAGCACGGTGGCAAGGGCAACCGGCTTTTCTACATCGCCTCCGCCCCCGAGTTCTTCGATGAAATCCTCATCAACCTGAAGAACGCCGGTCTCAACGAGTCCAAGCCCGGCTGCTGGTCGCGCGTGATCGTCGAGAAACCCTTCGGCACCGACCTCGCCACCGCCAAGCACCTGAACCAGGTCGTCAACGACACCTTCCAGGAAAGCGACACCTATCGGATCGATCACTACCTCGGCAAGGAGACGGCGCAGAACCTGATGGTGCTGCGCTTCGCCAACGCGATTTTCGAACCGCTCTGGAACAGCAAATACATCAGCCACATCCAGATCACCTGCTCCGAGAACCTCGGCATGGAAGGCGGCCGCGGCGGTTATTATGAAAAGTCCGGCGCGCTGCGCGACATGGTGCAGAACCACCTGCTCCAGCTTCTCAGCCTCGTCGCCATGGAGCCGCCCACCGATCTATCCGCCGACGGCGTGCGGGATGAAAAAGTGAAAGTCATCCGCTCGCTGCGCCAGTGGGATACGCCGGAAAAAGTCGCGCAAAACGTCGTCCGCGGCCAATACATCGCCGGCCACATCGATGGCAACCCCGTCCCCGGCTACCGCGAGGAAGACCGGGTTTCCCCGAATCCAACACCGAAGCCTACGTCGCGGTTAGACTGCTGATCGACACCTGGCGCTGGAGCGGCGTGCCGTTTTACATCCGCATGGGCAAGCGCCTGCCGAAGAAGTCCACCGAGATTTCCGTGCATTTCAAAGACGCGCCGTGCGTGCTCTTCAACACGCCCTGCAACGGCGTGCCCGGTGGCAACGTGCTCGTCATCCGCATCCAGCCGGACGAGGGCATCTCGCTGCGCATGGTTTCGAAAATCCCCGGCACCAGCCTGCGGTTGGAACCGGTGAAAATGGATTTCCACTACGCTACGAGTTTCGGCAAGGGCAGCCCGGAAGCCTACGAGCGCCTCCTGCTGGACGCCATCGCCGGCGACGCCACCCTGTTCGCCCGCCGCGACGAGGTGGAGGAGGCGTGGAAATTCATCGACCACATCGAGCACGCCTGGCACCAGTCAGACAACCCGCCGCCGATGGCCGAGTTCGTCGCCGGCTCGTGGGGCCCGCGCGAGGCCGACCAGCTGCTGCAGCAGGATGGCAACCAGTGGCGGCGGCTTTGATTTCATCCGCAAGCTTGCCGACCGCCTGCCGCCGCGTTGGTTTCCGACCGTGACTGACGAATTTATCGCCGCCCAAGCCCGCGCGGCAGATCTGGCGAAGGTCCGTCGGGCCCGCGCCATGACCCCATTCGAGAAATTCGAGGCTGGCGCGGCCCTGTTCGAAGAGGCTTGCGCGTGGACTCTTGCGGGCATCTCCCACCAAAATCCCAACTGGGATGTGGCAGCCAAGCGGAAAGAACTCCGCAGAAGGATCAAACTGACATCCCAAGTCAGCTCATGAATGGCACCGAAGCGCTCATCGCCCTCACTCGGGCCTTCGACGACGCGGGTTTGCCTTAGATGATTGTCGGCTCCTACTCCTCGAACTTCTATGGGATCCCGCGATCCACCAAAGACGCCGACCTCGTGATCAATCTCGACCAGGCTGATTGGAAAAAGCTCTCCGCGATCCTTCCTGCAGGATGGGAGCTTGAGCAACAATCCGGATTCGAAATGATGACCTCCACCCGCAAGGAACTCATCCGAGTGAAGGACAGCGTTTTTGAGATCGAACTTTTTCACCTCAGCAAGGACGCGCACGACAGCGCAAGGTTCGAGCGGCGCCATAAGGTTTCCATCATCCCCGGTGTCGACGCTTGGCTCCCCACTGCGGAGGACGTCATCATCCACAAACTCCGCTGGAGCCGCGGGGCCAAGCGGGCCAAGGACTTCGCCGATGTCGTCGCAGTGATGCAGGTGCAAGGGCCCGCCCGGCTCGACTGGCCCTACATCGAGGAGTGGTGTGGAAAGCACGAAACGCTCGACCTGCTTGCGGAGGCCAAGGCTGAGGCCGCCTTCGCGTGGGAGAACGAGTGAGCGGTTTTCCTCGGTCGGATGTGTGCCAATCATCCCGCGCCGTGCCGGTGGGCTTGCGTCGATGGCGGGTTTGTGGCGGGATGGTTTCCTTCCCGAGAACATGACTGACACGCTCACCACCACCATCCCCGAAGTCTGCCCCGAGCTTGGAATCGAGGTTCCCGTCGCGTCCATCGACCGCGAGCTACGGAAGCTGTGGGAGCAGGACGACGCGCGCACGAACGCGTCCCTGATGAACCTCGTCGTCTATTCGGAGAAGCCCGGAGCCCTCATCGAGAACTCGGAAATCATCCGCGAGCTCACCCGTGAACATGCCTGCCGGGCCATCCTCGTCGGCATCGACCGTCACGAGCCCAAGCCCACCCTCCGCGCGTGGATCACCGCACATTGCCATCTGGCGGACGGGCGGAAATCCGTGTGCTGCGAGCAAATCGCCTTTCACCTGACCGGCCGCGTGACCGGGCGTTTCCGCAACACGGTCTTCGCCCACCTGAATTCCGACCTGCCGCTCGTTTTCTGGTGGCAGGGCGAGCTTTCCGATATTCTCACCGAGCGGCTCGTCAGCGTGATGGACCGGTTGGTCATCGACAGCTCGACGTGGGCGGATCCGGCGGCATCGTTCAAGAGGATCGAGGAAGCATCCCAAGCAAATCAGGATCTCGTGATCCAAGACCACGCTTGGAGCCGTTCGTGGCAGTTCCGCGTGGGCATCGCCAGCTTGTTCGATGATCCGGCCGCGCAGACAGCATTGCCGGAAATCCGTGAAATCGAGATCACCTACCACCCGGACCACCGCAATACCGCGCTGCAAGTGCTGGCATGGCTCGCGGTGCAAGCGGGCTGGAAAGACCGGAAATCCGCAGATCCGGTGGCGTTTGAGTCCAGTGCCGGCGTTCCAATTTCCGTCACGATGCATGCCGACTCCGCCTCACCTCCCCTTTCCTCCCTGATCATCCGCGCCGGACAAGTGACCGTCAAAGTTTCCCAAAAACCCGGTGCCACCCATGTCGAGCGGCAGATCCAGACCCCCTCTTTCCAGGCCACCTCGCTTTCCCCGGCCGACCCGACATCGCCTGCCGAACTCGTCGCCGTCCAGCTGTCCCGTGGCGGGAAAAACTCGCTATACCAGAAAATTCTCCCACGTTTCCGGGCAATGCTTCAAGCTTGAGACGCTCTCATCGGGAGGTTCTCATTTCAAACAACGCCTCTAAGGATTGGGACCCTTCCAGACTGCATAACGCGCGCGGAAGTGTCGCAAAAAACAATAGAGTTAGAAACGCGGCTTTCGCCCCGCTCCCCTGCCCGGTTTTTCAATCCACTCTATCGTGATGCCTTCCACATCACAAACCCCGGCGTTTCTCCGCACCTTTTCCCATGCCGGTTAAAGGGTCCCTGCTGTGCTGGTCCTCTCGATCAGGCTGAACCGCTTGTTTATCCCCGGTTCGAATCGATGGGGGAACCGGCTCGGAGGATTCCTCGCGGTTCATGGTCCCTGCCTTTCCACTTTCCTGTCGTCCCTCGCTCCACGGGCATTACCCCGCTTCATCGCTACGAAGACGATTCTAACTTCCGCGCGGACAGTTGTTGATATCATGCAGGTGCGCACACACGAGCGGCGGAATCCATTCCACGCAAAGGTGAGGCAACTTGCGTGTGCGAAATCAAAGCTCCGGCCAGGCGATCACCGGCGGCTTGTTTTCCCAGACCGGGTTGGTCGGATCGAACAGGTTTTTTCCATCGATGATGACATGGCCGTTTCTGTCAATCGGCCACGAAGTGACGCTGTTATCCAGCTTTAGCATTACCGCTTTGCCATCGAAGGCCTTCAGGTCGAATCGGTCAGTGCCCGGGATCATCGGGGTCAAAACGATAGGAAGAGACGGATTGCCTTTGGAGGAAAGTCCCAACAGGTAGGAATACCCGCATTCTCCCTTTTCGATGGCGTGACTGGAATCCAGCCGGCCATCCGGCTTCCGAGAGCCTGCGATGTCCGCGTAGAAGAATTGCTCGCTTTGGGCGATCCCAGCTGCGAGGAGCTGCCTGAAATAGTCATTGGACGTCTTGGTTCCCATAGGCAGTAGAGTTCCGGATTTAGCGCGAACGGCCGCGATGGTGCCCGGGTCGGGGAATTTTCCATATTCGGTTTCGAACTCGAAAAGACAGAGCCCGAGCTGCCTGGAATTGCCCACAGCTTTCGTCTGGATGGCTTTGATGCGCTGGCGGGCGATAGTGGGCCACGCAAAGATCAAAAACCCGATGATCGAAAGCACGCCGACAATCCAAGTGCCATTTCCACACCTGCGAGAGCGGAGTTCCTCTGCCGAGCCAGGCGGAGCCGCTGCGTTTGGTGGAGGTTGGGGTAACATGGTTTATTGAAGCTTGAGATACGCGCGAAATAAATTTCGCGCTCCAGTTCAAGTCAGGCGGGATGAATCCCGCGCTCCGGCTCACTCGCCCAGCACTTCCGTCAGCAAACCGATCATCGCCTGTGCGGCTTGTCTGCCGGTTTCCAACACTTCGTGGTGGTCCAGGTGCGCGGCGGTGATGCCGGCGGCCCAGTTCGTTAGGCAGGAAAAGGCGACAACGGGAATTCCCAACGAGCGGGCCTGGATGGTTTCCAGGACGGTGCTCATGCCCACGGCATCCGCTCCGATGGCATTCAGCATGCGGATTTCCGCAGGCGTCTCGTATTGGGGGCCGCGCAGTCCGGCGTAGACGCCTTCGTGAAGGAGCATGCCGGAAGCATCGGCCACGGCCCGGAATTCGGCGCGCCAATCGGCATCATAGGCGACAGACATGTCGATGAAATCCGCGCCTTCGAGCGGCGAGGTGCCGGTGAGATTGAGGTGGTCGCTGAGCATCATCCAGGTGCCGGGAGCGAAACCTGGATTCAAGGTGCCAGCGGCATTGGTGAGGATGATTTTTTCAATCCCCTGCTCCGCCATCCAGCGCACACCGGCGGTGACGAGGCGCGGGCCGTGGCCTTCGTAGAGATGCACCCGCCCTTTCATCAGGACGACGGGTGTGCCGCCGAGTTTCCCGAAGACGAATTTCCCGGCATGGCCCGGCACCGAGGAGACGGGCAGACCTGCATCGGCGAAGGGGACTTCGCGCTCCACCACCACCGCGTCCGCCAACGGCCCCAATCCGGATCCCAATACGATTCCAATCATGCGGGGATGATAGCTGCATCCGCGGAAGATGGAACCGCAAAGACGCGGAGGTCGCAAAGAGAGCGCTAAGTTTTTCAGACTAGAGCTCCGGCAGGCTTCTTGCCATCCGGGAGTTTTCGAAGTAGGTTTCGACCATGGATGCCGAATTAAAGCCCAAACAATCCTTTGAGAACAATCCTCTGGCTCAAGCGATTCTGCGCGAGGGCCGCCTCATCCAGGATCGGTTCGCAGCCGAGCCGGTGTATGCGAAGACGGGTAAGGGTTATCTGAAGAGCGTGGGTGTGGAAGAAATCGCGGAGTCCAAGAAGCCGTCCAAAAAACAAGGACAATGAACACCCGGCGATGGCTTGCGGAGATTCCTTGGGATCTGGTCATCTGGCAGAATTTGCAGCTCTGCAATGACAAGCGGGCTCATCACGGCCCCACCTCGGACGGTCATGCTTCCTGTCGGGAGCTTTGGGAGGCGTCTCAAATGAAAACCATGACATTGGATGAGATGGTGGACTTCTGCCGCCGGTGTCACCGCCTCGCTCCTTTTACCAATTACAATGGCAACACGTTCGCAGCCATCGCGCGGGCACTGATTGATGGGCTGGGGCTGCCCAAGGAAAACGCGGCGGTCGCCCGCAGCCTCGCCGGGCACATCGTCGCCGGGGTGGCCAGCGAGGAGGAAGTGATGGCGTTTGAGAAATTCTGCGCGGGCCTTGGGTGATGAAGGGACAGGAATGTCCCTTCTCCTTATTTGCGCATCAGCGATTCGATCTCCTCGGCTTCGATCGGGATCTTGCCCATCAGGTCGAAATTCTTGTCCTTGCCGATCACGAAGTCGTTCTCTAAGCCGCACGCCCAACGCCTTCCTCGCGGATGTAGATGCCGGGCTCGATGGTGAAGACCATCCCCTCGGCGAACGGTTGGTGCGGCGGACAGACGTCGTGAACGTCGAGACCGAGGTGGTGGGAGGTGCCGTGCATGAAATACTTTTTCACCAGCGCCTTCTCCGGGCCTTGCTCGCGGGCCTCCTTGGCGGTAAAAAGCCCGAGATGGACCAGTTCGCGTTCCATCAGCTCGATCACCTGTTTCTGATACTCCATCGGCGTGTTGCCGGGGCGGAGGATTTCGTTAGCCCCGTGGAAGACGCGGAGAACAGCGTCGTAAACCTCGCGCTGGCGCTTGGTGAATTTTCCGTTCACCGGCACGGTGCGGGTGAGGTCGGAGGCCCAGCCGGCGTATTCGGCGGCCACGTCCATGAGCACCATTTCGCCATCCTGGCAGATCTTGTCATTCTCCACGTAGTGAAGCACACAGGCGTTTTTCCCGGTGCCGATGATCGGCGCGTAGGCGAATCCCCGCGAGCCACGGCGGACGAATTCGTGCAGCAGTTCCGCTTCAATCTCCCACTCGCCGACACCCGGCCTGATGAATCCCAACGACCGCCGGAATCCCGCTTCCGTGATGTCGCAGGCGCGCTGGAGCATTTTGATTTCCTCCTGGTCCTTGATCATCCGCAAACGGTGCAGCAAGGGCGCGAGGCGCTCGTAGCGGTGCAGCGGATAGCGGGCCTGGCAGTCCTTGATGAATCTCGCGTTGCGGGTCTCCACCACCACGCTGGCGCGCAGATGCTCGTTGGTCGCCAGATAGATATTCTCCACCTGCGGCACCATGCGGTGGAGGAACGCGTCGAATCCATGCGACCACTCGATGCGCTCGACCCCGGTCGCGGCTCGAGCCTGGTCCTTGCTCAACTTTTCCCCCTCCCAGATCGCGATGTGCTCGTTCGTCTCCTTGACGAAAAGGATTTCCCGCTCCTTGGGATCGACCGCGTCCGGCATCAGGACCAGTGTCGTTTCCTCCTGGTCCACGCCGGTGAGGTAGAAGAGGTCGCTGTTCTGTTTGAAAGGCAGCGTGCCGTCGGCGTTCGTCGGATAGATGTCGTTGGCATGGAGGACGACCATGCTGTTCGGCTTGAGCAATCCGCGGAGGTTCTGGCGGTTGCGGACAAAAAACTCAGGGGAAATGGGTTCGTATCGCACGCCCCGACTTCACGGCATCCGCGGCCGCAGGGCAAACCCGGAATTCGGGGAAATCGCCCGGATGCCGGCGCTCAACGATCGGGCACGGCGGGTCTCAGCAACGGATCGTCGGGGGCCACCGCGGCAAGGTTCGACTTGGCGACTGCCAGTTCGGAACTGGCCCTTAAAAGTTCGTTTCCTAGCCGTGCGGCTTTCGCACTCCAAGTCTCCAGGCTTCCGGGGACCGACGTTTGGTTTCCATATCCCGAGTTGGACAGCGCCAGCGATCTTTCTGATCTCAGCGTGGCGACCTTGGATCTCCAGCCAATCACCAGACGGCGCAATGTCGCCAGTTCCTTGGTGTCAGGCGCAGCATTTGCTAGAGACTGCCGGGACTCGGGAATAGGCGACTCAGGAACCCCGGCGGCAATCGCCGGAACTTCCTCGCCCCCCCCGGCGTGCCCCCCCTCCAAAAACGCTGACTCTTGTTTGAGAATTTTCCTCCGGTTTTCATCGTCCCACTGGAACCGATCCTGGATTTTCGGATCGAGGTCGGGTGCCTGGATTCTCGCGATTCCATCGGCATGGCGGATTTCCAGTCCCACATCCGTCACCCGTGTGATCGTCGCATCGCGATATTCGCGTCCGTTGGCGAGCACCAGATCGCCGAGTTTTTCGTTGATCGCCGCACCCCATATCTTGCGCCGATACTCCGCCTGATAACGTGAAAACCCGCCCTCCAACTCGCCGGTTTCGGAACGAAGCCGTTTGATATCCCGCTCCAGAAAAATCTTCCGCTCACGCGACGTTTTCAATTCTCCGAGACATTCCGCAAGGGCCTCCGCCGCGGAGGGAGATCCCGCGTCATTCAGAAATTCAGAACGCTCGACATGCAAAGCGCGCAACCCCTCGATTTCCACCTGATCGAGAGCAATCTCTTTCTCAATCTTAACGACACTGGAAGAAGAATCCAGCCGCAGGTCCGTCAACAAAGACAAACCGACCGATGCCATCACCAAAACGACGATGCCCCCCAAAAATGAAATGATCCCGGGATGTTCGTCGAAAGACAGCATGACAACTTACCTTGAGTTACGGTTCGGCCCGAAGTCGGGCGAGTTCAATCCGCAGTGCTGACAGTTCACGCTGTTTGAGCGCAAGCTTCTCCCTCATTTCCGGGGCCCGGCTGATTCCTTTCTGCCCCTCCTTCTGAATCGCCATTTCAAGAAACCCGATTTCTTCGGTAAGGTTGGTGGCTCGCGCTTCCTTGATTGCCAACATTTGGACTTGCCTGACCTTGCTGGACTCCTCTGATTTTTTCGACTGTTCCCCGGCCTGTTTCTCGGACGCCGACACGGCGGATTCATGTTCGTTCCACAACTCCTGCTCCTTGGCCAAGGCGAGCGCCTTTTGTTTCGCATCAAACTGGAAGTGATCCTGCATCGCCTCAGGCAGTTCTTCGTAGGGGATGCGTTTCTGGCCTTCATCGTGGCGGATTTGAATACCGACCGCGGTCACTTCCCGAATGTTGACGTTTTTATAAACGACACCGCTCTGAGTTTCGAGGGTCTCCATCGTCTCGCCTTTGGCCTTGCTGCGGACGAAATCCCTGTATTTGTCCTTATAAGCCTCAAAAGCCTCGCTTCTGTTTGCAACATCGGTTTTTGCTGACTCGACTTCCTTGCCCTTCGTCTCGATATTCGCCGCATAGCTACCGCTCTCACGACTGAGTCGGGCCAATTCCTTGGCGTTTTTCGCCAGCGCGGGTAGGTCGGCCAGAACTTTCTGACCATCACTGATACTTGACTGATAGCTATCGATTTCCATCGCCTGTTGAGCGATCACCGACTGGATTGACTGCGCTCCGCCCTGAAACCTCTCATCAAAGGCAAAGATGAAAAGAAGGACAAAGATCGCCATCACGGCCAAGGCCATCAAGGTTCCAATCACTCCCGGTCCCCGGGCACTCGACATCATTTCACTGAAAGACATAATCTTGAATTTGAGATTTATTTCACCTGATACTTAATCCGATAGGCATCGTATTCCGACTGCAAAGACCGTTTCCGACTCTCCAGGGCCGCCACTTGGCTCTCCAGCTCGACGATCTCCGCCGACTGCTTTTCCGAGAGTGATTTCGCTTCGGCCAACTGGGTGGACACATCCGCAGGAAGATTCTTCAACTTCTCATCAATCAGGGAGAGTTCACCTTTCAAACGGATGATTTCGGCTTTTTGTTTCTCCCTCTTTTCAACCAGCTTCGGATCATCGCCGCATGACGAGACCAGAAGGGAAAAGAAGACCAGCAATAGACTGAAGCAGTGCAAGTTAGACATTGAATGGATATGGCGGAGGATTGGTATGGAAAAATTCAGCGTGATCCGAATGACCGCGTGATTCGAGATGAATCGAGCTGCCATTGACTACCGTAGTAGCTGGGAATCTTGTAGTAATAAACGTATCGAAATGCCGAGTAATTGGATCGGTACCGGTAGCGAGGGTAATACCCGAAGTCATACCAGGACTGGCGCCCTATCGGGGTCGCCTCCCTGGCAAGGGGACTCGGCATCGAGGCGGCGACGTACCGGGTGGCGGGTTGCGATCTCTTCTGGCCGGCTGCCAACTCGACGAGTCTGGCAGTTTCAGCGTCCTGTTTTTGCCGTTCCTGGATCGCGGCCAGTTGAATTTCCATTCCGCGTTCATAGGCCGTGGATGTCCGGAATTCCCTTTGTTCCGCCGTAAAAGACAAATCTGCCTCCAAACCAAAAAAAACCTGATGCTCCGGACTCAGATCCGCAAAGCGCAATCTGGCGGAGCCATCGGCATGCCGGATGGTCACTCCGGCATCATCGATGGCCGCGACCGACACCTGGTGGAATTTCCGACCGGAGGCGGATTCCAAGGATTGGAAAGTCCTGCCTGTCGCCCGAGTCCGCTGATTCCGGATAGTCGTTTCCTGCAATTCGCTCCATTTCCTCCCCAGCAGGGCCAACTCTTCGTCCAGCATCTTCCGCTGCCGGCCTAACGCGTCCAGCTGTGCGGCCCGGTCTTGCGTCGATCCGGTGAGTTGTTTGAGCTCTTCAAAACCGCGGAAATCGCTCTGACTGGTGCGGTATTGTTTCAACTCCACCTGATGGACCAATGCGATCCGCTCCTGCTCGCCCTGCCACCACTCGGCCTCGGCTTGATCCTTGTGACAACCCACCGACAACAGCGAGGCCATCGTGATTGCGGTGACGAGGAACTCCCGTCCTGGAATTTTCCGGATCATTGGTTTGATGATTTTGAGCATTCCCCCTGCCAAATCAAAAACCGAATCATTGCGAAGTGCTTCTGGAAAACCGGGGAGGAGTTCTCGCAAAAACCGAATGTATCTTGAACCTTTTGGATGCCTAATGGTTCTAGCGAGCCTGCCCGCGATTGGCAAGTGACCATTTCGGCACTCTTCCGGAACCTGGGTCCTCCTAACCGCCCTGCCGCGACGTCAGGAAACCAAGTCAACCCAACAAAGAAATTGGCTATGTTTCAACGACTTGCCGGCAGAAACGCGCCATGCCTCGGCACGCCGTTGAACGCCCGGTCGAGCGCGAGACGCTGCCACATTCCGGCCACCGCGCAGCCGAGGATTTCCACATCGCCGCGCGCGTCGTGGCGGCGGATTCCCTGCTGGTCGATCCGCAGGCGGGAAACAAGGTGATCCAGCGAGTGGCCGGTGCCGCGGGTTTTGCCGAACAACATCTTGGACATGTGGATGGAGTCGATGCTGTGGACCTCTCGCGTCGGCAGACCGTGGCGGCGGCAGGTCGCGGCGAGAAATTTACTGTCAAAACGCAGGCCGTTGTGGGCGATGAGAGTGGAATCCCCCGACCACTCGGCGAACTCGCACAGCACTTCCTCCGGCCGGTTCGCGTGCTGGACATGGCGGTTTCCCACGCCGGTGTAGCTCTCGATGAATGCGGAAATCGGCCGCCGTGGTTTCGCGAAACTGGCAAAGGTTTCCTCCGGGCACAAACAACCCGCCGTGAAGCGCATTGCCGCGATCTGGATGAACTCGTCGTGCTCCGGATCCAGCCCGGTCGTTTCCAAGTCGTAGACGACGAAGGTTTCCCCGGCGTGCTGGCGGTCCGTCCAGAAGAACGAATGCCGGCACTCGGGGCAGTCCACGCGGGTTCCCATCGCGGACTTGGGTCCGGTCAGGCTGTTTTTGCACTCGGGGCAGAAGGCTTTCATCAGCCCATCGCCTTTTCCATCAGCTTGTTCATGCGGGAAACCGTGTCGCGGGCGTCTTCCAACAGACCGGCGGCGATCAGCGCGTTGTCGAGCAATTGCAGCGCCACCAGCTTCGCCAGCTCCGGGTTGGAGTCCTTCGCCTCGGCAGCTTCTTGACCAGCGGATGGCGCGGGTTGATTTCCAGCTCCACCTTGATGTCGTCTTTGAAATTCTCGTCCATCGCCTTCATCATCTGGCGCATCTGCGGGCTCATGCCGTCGGTCGGGACCAGCGCGATCACCGGGCTGTCCACCAGGCGCTTGCCGCTCGCGACGGCGCGTCACGCGGTCGCCCAACTCCGCCTTGAGAAATTCGCAAAGCGCGGCGGTCTGTTCTTCGGATAGAGCGTCGCCTTCCGGCGCGTGGTCTTCCAGCTCCACGCCGCCGTGGCGGATGGAAACGAGCTTTTTGCCATCGAACTCACCGAGCGACTCGACGACGTATTCGTCCACCGCGTCGGTGAAATAAACGACCTCCAGTCCGCGCGCCTTGAACGCCTCGACGTAGGGGCTGCTCTCCACCTGCTCGCGGCTGCCGCCGACCAGATAGTAGATCGACTCCTGCCCGTCCTTCGCCCGCGAGACGTAGTCGGAGAAACCGCAGACGGTGCCTGCTTCGGTGAGCGACGACTCGAAGCGCAGCAGCTTCGCCAGCGCGTCGCGGTTCGCGATAGTCGGTGGCGATGCCTTCCTTGAAGAAGCGGTCGAACTTCTTGTAGAAACCGCGGTATTTCTCCGGATCGGCCTCGGCTTCCTTTTCAAACATCTTGATCACGCGCTTGCTGATGACCGCGCCGAGCTTGCGGATCAACGCGCTGTCCTGCATCGATTCCCGCGAGATGTTCAGCGGCAGGTCCGCGCTATCGACGACGCCCTTCATGAAGCGCATCCAGTCGGGCAGCAGGCCCTTCGGCTCGGCGTCGATGAGCACCTTCTTCGAGTAGAGCGAGACGCCGCCCTCGACCTTGCCGAAGCCCATGCGCTCCGGGTTCTCGCTCGGCGCGAAGACCAGCGCGTTGATCGCGATCGGCGCGTCGGCGCTGAAATGCAGGCGGTAGGCGGGCTCGTCCCAAGCCTTGCAGGCGAATTGATAGAACGCCTTGTATTCGTCCTCGGAAATCTCCGATTTGTTCTTCAACCACAGCGCTTCGACCTCGTTGACGCGGGTGCCGTTGAGGAAAATCGGGAAGCCGACGAAATTGCTGTAACGCTCGATGAGGTGCTTGATGCGGGTTTCCTCGGCATACTCGCCGAGCTCTTCCTTCAGGTGCATCACGATCTTCACGCCGCGCGATTGGCCCGGCGATTCCTCGATTTCATAACCGGTCTTGCCGTCGCTGATCCAGACCAGTTCCTCGCCGTCCGCCCGCCAGCTGCGGGTGTGGACCTTCACTTCGTCCGCGACCATGAACGCCGAGTAAAACCCGACGCCGAACTGGCCGATCATGTTGCCCGGCGTGCTGCCGCTGTCCTTCATGTTTTTCAGGAACGCCTTGGTCCCCGAGTGGGCGATGGTGCCCAGATTCTTCACCAGCTCCTCGCGGGTCATGCCGATGCCGGCGTCGGAAATGGTCAGCGTTTTCGCCTCGGCGTCGGTGGTGATGTGGATTTCCAACGGCAGCGTCGGCTCGTGCACATCCTTCTCCGTGGCCTCGATGTGGCGGAGTTTTTCCATCGAATCCGAAGCATTGGAAATCAGCTCGCGGAGGAAAATCTCCTTGTCGGTGTAGAGGGAGTGGACCACCAGATCGAGCAATTGCTGGATCTCGGCTTGGAACGTGTGTTTTTCGACGGTTGGTGTCGCTCATGGGTAAAGTGGGGTTGGTTCGTGGGAACGGCGGGACCATAGCCACATTCGCCGGCTGTCAAAATTTCCGAGATACCAACTCAGTCCCGCCGGTTCATGGCGCGGGCGGCGGCAGGAATGGATTCAAAACCCGGATCCCCAAACCTTCGAAATCCGCCTCGTTGCGGGTCACCAGTGTCAGATCGTATTCGAATGCACTCGCTGCCAGCAACGCGTCCACCTCAGGCAGGGAACGCACCGCCTGCAGTTTCCCCCATCGCTCGGCGGCCGCCGGTGAGACGTCAATCAGCCGCTCGCGGAAAGTCGTTTTGACCTCATCGAGCCAACGCTCCAGCTCCAGGGTCTGCGAAACATCGCGCGCCCCCAGCCGGTCAATCCCTTTCCGGATTTCTCCCAGCGTCATCACGCTCAGATACAGTTCCTGATCCCTCATGCCCAACCACCACAGGTAAACTTCAGGTCGCGCCCGTTGCGGGCCCTTCCGGATCTCGCTCAGCACATTGGTATCGAGGAGATAGCCGCGCATTTTCAATCCTCAAAATTCGGTTGCTCCGTTGCCCGGCCGGGCAGCTTGCGCTCCCGCTCGAACAACTCGTCGCCGCTACCTGCCGGCATCTCGCCCAGCACCTGCCAGAAACTCTTGCGCTCTCCCGCATCCGCCAGCAGGGCCTCGCGCAGAATCCTGCGATGCTCCTCCTCCACAGAGACCCCATGCTCTCCGGCCCGCCTCTTGAGCTGGCGAACCACCTCATCGTCCAGGTTTCTGACCAACAACTGTGCCATTGGGCCGATATGTGATATCATCGCTATCAAATCAACCCAAAATTGCCTGCAATTGCAATTCGGCCCGCCGTCAGCTTACCTGCTTCCACATGCATGATCTTCACATCCATCTCGGAGGAGCCGTTCCATCGTCAGTCCTCTGGGAAATCCTCTGCGACAATGGCCTGAAAACCGAATACGTCGACTTCACCACCTTCCACGATTCCCTCACGGCAACGCCCAACGAGGTGAAATCGCTCGATGACTTCCTCGGCCGGTATTTCCAAGTGACCGAGGAAATCCAGTCCTCGCCGTCCGCCGCCAGCGTTTCCGCCTATCAGGTCGTGGCCAAGGCCTACCGTCGCGCCCAGGTCGAGGCGGTCGAGCTGCGGTTCAATCCCCACAAGCGCGTGCGCCACGGCCTGCACACCATGGACGCCATCATTCTCGCCGTGATGCAGGGACTCGAGCGGGCGTCGCTCCACTACGGCGTGGCCACCGGCATCATTCTCTCGCTCGGCCGCGACCTGTCGCTGGAGGCAAACTGGCAGATCATCGACGCCGCGATCAAATGGCGCAGCCGCGGCGCACTCAACGGCGCGAACGGCGTGGTCGGCATCGACATCGCCGGCCCGGAATCGCGTGCACTCGAACTGAGCAAACCGTGGATGAGCGAGATTTCCGTGATGATGGAAAAAGCCCGCGCCGCCGGATTGAAAATCACCTATCACATCGGGGAAAGCGCCGCCACCGGCCCCGAGGGAATTCTGCGCGTCATCGAAGCCATCCACCCGGACCGGATCGGCCACGGCATCGAGTTGCGCAACGCGCAGGGAAAACTCCGGAACACGCTGATCCAGCTCCTCCGCGAGGAATCCATCTGCCTCGAACTCTGCCCAACGGTGAACCTCGTCACCCGCGTGATCCCCGACTACGCCTGCATCGCCAATTTCGTGAAAACCCTGGCGGCTAACGAAATCCCCTACTGCATCAACACGGACAATCCCTATCTGATCCAC
This sequence comes from uncultured Verrucomicrobiae bacterium, assembly GCA_963841745.1. Classification (GTDB taxonomy): domain Bacteria; phylum Verrucomicrobiota; class Verrucomicrobiia; order Verrucomicrobiales; family Akkermansiaceae; genus Luteolibacter. The sequence continues at coordinate 476,268 of CAWJDV010000006.1, forward strand.
ACCAATCTCAAACAGGAGTACGAGATCATCGGCGACGAGCTGGGAGACGACGCGAAACCGCTGCTGGATCTCAGCATGCGCCACGCGATCGAACACCAGTTCATCCGGGAGTAACCAACGATCTTGAGAAAAATCATTGTCTGCGCATTCCATATCCCGGATTCCGACGATGATGACGCACCACCACAATCCTGATTCCCCATGGCTTCAACTCATAGAGAAAGAGGTAAGGAAAATCCTCAAGGTTCGCGCGGCGCATGACTTCACCGAGAGGTGGGAAATGCAGCGGATTCGCAAGCGCCTTGCCGACGGTTCCCAGAAAATCGTTGAAAAAGCGATCCGCCAATTGTGAACCAGCCTCACCCTCGTAATAATCAAGGATCTTCCTGATATCCCGGACTGCGAGCCGGTGGTAAATCACCTTCATGCCGAGCGTCCCAAAGCCTTGAGGAATTCTTCATGGGTGAGACCCGCCATGGGATCCCTGTCCATTTCCTCGGAGCGCCGGAGAGCCTCCGCTAAGCCTTGATCATCTTCGACAAGCACTCCAGGCAATGAATCCAACAAATTCGCGGCAAGCTTTGCGCGATCGGACTCGGGAAGTGCGAAGACCAGATTTTCAATCTCGGCAAAGGTGACCATAGGGAAGAAGCTGGAGTGTTTTTGAGACTCAATCAAGCCGCTTTGTCACGAGTGGTGCCGATCTCTGTAATGAAAAATCGTCGGCATGGATCCGGGACTGCGAGTCTCCGAACTCGCTGCGAAAGAGATGCCAAAGGAAAGCGGCGGACGCCTCCGGGCTTTGACTTTCCTTTCGCAGCGAGTTCGGAGACACGCGGTCCGGCGTGCATGCCCGCCATGCATCCTCAGCCCAACAACTCCGCATTATCCAAGACCCCGGGTCTCGTGCATCCTCCGGGCATGAAAACAAAGCAACCCGTTCTTCATGGTCTCCATCACGTCACCGCCGTGACCGCCCATGCGCAGGCGAATCTCGATTTCTACACCCGCACGCTTGGCATGCGGCTGGTGAAAAAAACCGTCAACCAGGATGACGTTTCCGCCTATCACCTGTTCTACGCCGACGCCATCGGCAGCGCGGGATCCGATCTCACATTCTTCGACTGGGCGCACATCCGCGCCGCCCACCTCGGTGCCGGCACGGTGAGTGAAACCGGGCTGCGCGTGCTCGGCGGCGAGGCATCCCTGCACGAGTGGGTGAAATGGTTCGCCCAACAGAAAGTCCGCCACGGAACCATCGAAACGGTTTCCGGCAGACCTACCCTCCCCTTCCAAGATGGCGAAGGACAGCACCTGCGACTCATCGCTGAAACAACATCCGCCACCGAAGTCCATCCCTGGCACGGCAGTCCGGTGCCGTTGAGCGCCGCGATCGTCGGACTCGGATCGGTCAGCCTGACCGTCGATGATTTCGATACGACGGCGAGCTTTCTAACCAACGTGCTCGGCTTCTCCAACAGCCCCGCCGAAGCGGCTTTGTTCGAAACCGGCCCCGGCGGCACGGGAGCGCAACTCCGCCTTCACGGCTCCACTCAACGCGGCCACGATGGCGCGGGCGGCGTCCACCACGTCGCCTGGCGGGTCAGGGATTCGCGAGAACTGTCGGAGTGGCAGAAACATCTGGAAAGCAACGGCTGCCGGACCTCCGGCGAGGTCGAGCGGCACTATTTCAAATCGCTCTACTTCCGCATCCCCGGCGGCATTCTGTTTGAAATCGCCACCGACGGCCCCGGCTTCGCCGCGGACGGCGAGGACCCGGAACACCTCGGCGAAACACTCGCCCTGCCGCCGTTCCTCGAACCGCACCGCGCGAGCATCGAGGCCGGAATCAAGCCGTTGATCTATCAGCCGTCCAAGGGATCCAAATAAGAAAAATGGGTTTAACCGAAGATGAACAGGATGGACGCAGATAAGAGGGATGAAGAAACTAGAGTGAAAGAACGACTGATAAAAACCTCCCATTTTTATCCCTTCTTCCATCTGTGTTCATCCCGTTCATCTGTGGTTAAATTTTCAAAATCCAACCGAATCACCAACCCTCTCACTTCATGATCGATTTCACCCACAGATTCGTTCCTGCTAAAAATGTCGCCACCGCGCCGACCCTGCTTCTGTTGCACGGCACCGGCGGGAACGAGCACGATCTCATCGAACTCGGGCGGTCATTGGCACCACAAGCGAACCTGCTCAGCCCACGGGGAAAGATTCTGGAAAACGGCATGCCTCGTTTCTTCCGGCGGCTGGCAGAAGGCGTCTTTGACGAGGAGGATTTAAAGCTCCGTACCCACGAGCTGGCGGAGTTTGTGAGCGCCGCGGCGGAACATTATGGATTCTCGTCGAACACCGTCACTGCGGTCGGATATTCGAACGGAGCTAACATCGCCGCAAGCACTCTGCTGCTGCGTCCCGGCGTGCTGCGTGGAGCGGTTCTGCTGCGGGCGATGGTACCGTTGCTTCCCGAGGTATCTCCCGATCTCACGGGCACCCGGGTTTTTCTAGCAAGCGGCTTGAGCGACCCGATTCTACCGATCGACAACGCCCGGCGGCTTGTCGCGATGTTGCGCGGGGCCGGAGCGGAAGTGGATTTCAGGGAAATCAACGCGGGTCATCAGCTGACTTCCGCGGAAATCGATGCGGCGAGGGAGTGGTTTGCGGCATGAAGATTTCGCGCGGAATAAATTCCAATGCCTTTAGGGATTGATCGATCGCTCTAAACACCAGCGGTGTTTCGACCTTCAGCCCAGGGTTGGCATGAGAACGCCTACCCTGGGGAACTTGAGTGCATGGAATCGAACCACAACGTGGTTCCGGCCTCGGCGGATGGGCCGCCAAAGTTCGAAAGTCCCCTCCCGGCCGGAACTCCGTTGGAGTTCGGGAGATCGGGGATCCGGTTCCCAAGGTAGCCGTCACCGGCAACCTTGGGCTGAAGGTCGGAACACCCTTGGTGTAGGAGATTCGGTGATTCTTCCCAATCCTTAACGCCATTCGAATGGATTCCGCGCTCCAATGAAAAAGCCGCCCCGGTTTCCCGGGGCGGCTTGATTGATAGAGCGACGGTCACAGACCGAAGCCGCGGATTACTTCTTCTTCGCGGCGCGCTTTTCCATGATCGCTGCCTGGGCGGCGGCGAGACGGGCGACCGGCACGCGGTAAGGCGAGCAGGAGACGTAGGCGAGGCCGACGTTGTGGCAGAACACCACGGAGTCCGGATCACCACCGTGTTCGCCGCAGATGCCGAGCTTGATGTCCGGACGGGTCTTGCGGCCCTTGGCCACGGCGGTTTCGATGAGCTGGCCGACGCCGACGGTGTCGAGCGTGGCGAACGGGTTCTTGGCGAACACGTCGTTCTCAACGTAAGGCAGCAGGAACGCGCCCATGTCGTCACGGCTGATGCCGAGCGCGGTCTGGGTGAGGTCGTTGGTGCCGAAGCTGAAGAACTCGGCGTTCTCGGCGATCTGGTCGGCGGTGAGAGCACCGCGCGGGACTTCGATCATGGTGCCGACCTGATAGTCGAACTTGATCTTCTTCTCGGCCATGACTTCCTTGGCGACGCGCGTGGACGATCTCCGCCTGGAGATCGAACTCCTTCTTGAATCCGACGAGCGGAATCATGACCTCGGGCTTCACCTTGATCTTCTTCTTCGCCACGTCAGCCGCGGCTTCGAAGATGGCGCGGGCCTGCATCTCGGTGATTTCCGGATAGGCGATGCCGAGACGGCAACCGCGGTGACCGAGCATCGGGTTGAACTCGTGGAGATCGGAGACGCGCTGGATGATGGTTTCCACTTTGACGCCGATCTTCTTCGCAAGGTCGAGCTGCTGCTCCTTGCTGTGCGGAAGGAACTCGTGAAGCGGTGGGTCCAGCAGACGGATCGTCGCGGGAAGCCCCTTGAGCGCGGTGAAGATGCCGGTGAAATCCTCGCGCTGATAGGGCAGGAGTTTTGCAAGAGCTGCTTTGCGCGCTTCCAGGCTGGTGGCGAGGATCATCTCGCGCATCGCGTCGATGCGGTCGCCCTCGAAGAACATGTGCTCGGTGCGGGTGAGGCCGATGCCCTTCGCGCCGAACGCAAGTGCGATGCGGGTCTGCTCCGGCGTGTCGGCATTGGTGCGGACGGACATGCGGGTGGCTTGTTCGCACCACTTCATCAGTTGGATGAAGCCCTTGAACTTTTCGGTCGCCATGGCCTTTTTGTCACCGCTGACGATGCCGGAAATGATTTCCGACGGGGCGGTTTTCAGCTCGCCGCCGAAGACCTTGCCGCTGGTACCGTCGATGCTCATGAAGTCGCCTTCCTTGAAGACCTTGCCGGAAGCGGTGACGGTGAGTTTGTCGTAGTTGATATCCACTCCACCGGCTCCGCAGACGCAGACCTTGCCCATCTGGCGGGCAACGAGTGCGGCGTGGGAGGAAACACCACCCTTGGAGGTGAGGATGCCTTCCGCGGCGATCATGCCGCGGAGGTCTTCCGGGCTGGTCTCGGTGCGGACTAGCAGAACCTTCTCTCCGCGTGCTTCGGCGAGCACGGCGCGGTCGGCGTTCAGATAGATCTTGCCGGAAGCGGCACCCGGACCGGCGGGAAGGCCGGTGGCGAGGGTCTGCGCTTTCGCCACGTCCTCGAGATCGAAGATCGGAGCGAGGAGCTGCTCCAACTGTTCGGCGGGGTTGCGCAGGATGGCGGTTTCCCAGTCGATGAGTTTTTCCTTCACCATGTCCATCGAGAACTTGAGCGAGGCGGCGGCGGTGCGCTTGCCGTTGCGGGTTTGCAGCATGAACAGCTTGCCTTCCTGCACGGTGAACTCGATGTCCTGCACGTCCTTGAAGTGGCTTTCGAGGATCTTGCGGACCTTCATCAGCTCGGCGTATGGCTTGGGCAGCGCGGCCTTGAGGGTGCTGACGTTTTCCGGAGTGCGGACGCCGGCGACGACGTCCTCGCCTTGGGCGTTGATGAGGTATTCACCCCAGAATTCGTTTTTGCCGTTGGCGGGGTCGCGGGTGAAGGCGACGCCGGAGCCGGAGGTGTCGCCGGTGTTGCCATAGACCATGGCCTGCACGTTGACGGCGGTGCCCCATGCGGCGGGGATGTTATATTTGCGGCGATAGACGATCGCACGGTCGTTCATCCAGGAACCGAAGACAGCGCCTGCGGCACCGCGGAGCTGGTCCCATGGATCGGCCGGGAAGCTGTGGCCGGTGCGCTTTTTGACGAGAGCCTTGAAGCGCTTGACGAGTTCCTTCTGGTCGTCGGCGGTCAGGTCGGAATCGATGATGTCCTTGCCGTATTTTTCGTGTTTGAAGGTTTCGATCGCGACTTCGAATGGCTCGTGGTCTTCGCCTTCCGCCTTTTGCACGCCGAGTACGACGTCGCCGTACATCTGGACGAAGCGGCGATAACAATCCCACGCGAAGCGCTCGTTCTTGGTGACGGCGGCGAGGGAGAGGACGGTCTGGTCGTTGAGGCCGAGGTTGAGGATGGTGTCCATCATGCCCGGCATCGAGTCACGCGCACCGGAGCGCACGGCCACGAGAAGCGGCATGCCCTTGGCGTCGCCGAACTTCGAGCCCATGATTTTCTCCATGTTCTTCACACCGGCTTCCATCTCCGCTTGGAGGGAAACAGGGTAAGTACGCTTGTTATCGTAGAAGTAGGTGCAGACCTCGGTGGAGATCGTGAACCCGGGAGGCACTGGCAGACCGATGCGGGTCATTTCAGCGAGGTTGGCGCCTTTGCCACCGAGGAGTGGCTTCATGCTGCCGTTACCGTCAGCCTTGCCGGCTCCCCAGTTGTAAACGTATTTGACCTTCTTGGGGGAGGCGGTCTTGGTTGCTGCGGTTTTTTTAGCCGCGGACTTGGCGGCTTTCGGAGCGCTTTTCTTGGCAGCAGGTTTTGCTACCTTCTTTTTGGTTGCCATCGTAGTGGTGATATCGAGTTATGGGCATTGACTGCTGGAACACGGAGATCAATCACCCAGCCCAGCACAAGGCGCGGGAGGCTATTCAGGTGACCAAGCAGTGTCAATGGAGCAGTTGCTGGAAAAACGCCCTGCAACCCCCGAAAAAACACCTCCCTGAACCACCCCTCAGCGGAGCCCGCGGAGCAGCAACTCGGCGTTGGTCTTAGTGGCCTTGAGATTGGACAACAAGCGTCTCGATCGCGTCACCGATAGGCAGTCCCGCGAGCTGTTTGCGGATGTCCACCACCTTGAGGAATTCATCCGGATGATAGAGCCGGTCGTCATTGCGGGTCCCGGACTGGGGGATGTGAATGGCGGGGTAAACCCGGCGCTCGGCGAGCTCGCGATCGAGGCGGACTTCCATGTTGCCGGTGCCTTTGAACTCTTCGAAAACCACGTCGTCCAGACGGCTTTCCGTTTCGACCAAGGCGGTCGCCAGAATGGTGAGCGAGCCGCCTTCCTCGACATTGCGGGCGGTTCCGAAAAACTTCCGGGATTTCTGCAACGCCACCGGACTGACACCGCCGGAGCCGATCGGTCCACCCTGCATCGCGGAGTTGTGACCTCGGGCGAGACGGGTGAGGCTGTCCAGCAGCAGGATGACGTCCTTGCCTTGTTCGACGAGGCGCTTGGCCCGCTCGATCACAAGGTCGGCGACCTGCGCGTGGCGGCGCGGTGATTCATCGAAAGTGGAGGCGAAAACCTGCGAACCGACGGTTTCCTCGAAATCCGTGACTTCCTCCGGCCGCTCGTCGAGCAGCAGAATGATCAGCACGGCATCCGGGTGGTTCATGCGGATCGAGCGGGCGATCTGTTTGAGCAAAATGGTTTTTCCGCCGCGTGGAGGAGCGACGATGATGCCGCGCTGGCCCTTGCCGAGAGGCGCGATCAGATCGATGGCGCGCACGCCGAGAAAATCATTCCCCTCGCCTTCCAGATGGATCCGCTGATCCGGGAAAAGCGGCGTGAGCCGGTCGAATTCCTTCGGCGCGTGGAAATCCGCGATGGGCATGCCTTCGACTTCCAACAACTCGAAACCGGACAGATACTTGTCGCGTTCCCAAGGGGCCCGCACCCGGACTTTCACCAGCTGGCCGACCCGCAAGCCATGGTCGCGGACCAGGTTCGACCCCAGGTGGATGTCATCCGGCCCGGGCCGGAAACTGCGCTGGGCGATCGCGCAGCATGGCGAAGTTATCCTTGGCCATTTCCAGGATTCCCTCGCAGACCATTCCCGCGCCTTCCCTGCCGAAGAAACAAAGCAATTCATAAACCAGCTGGCTCTTCGGGATGCCACCTTGGATGCGAGCCGGCACGGACTCGGCCATCGCCTGCAGTTCCGCGAGCGACTTGAGGCGGAACTGGTTGATGTCGATGGAAACGGGCACGGCGGGAATGGCCGCGACGGCGGCGGCTCCCTCGGATTCAGGAGTGTTGGATTCGGTGGGAGAAGTCATGAGAAATGCTTGGGCGAAACGGCGGACTTGGGATCGTAGCACGGCCTGCGGGCCGTCGTTCCAGAAAACCACATCCGCGCGGGATATTTTTTCCTGAACCGGAAGCTGTGCGGCGAGGATGGACTCGATCAAGTGATCATCGAATCCGTTGCGCGCCTTGAGCCGCTGGATTTGAGTGGAGCGGGAAGAAGCGACGACGAGCACCTGGGTCTGGCCGAAGTCGAATCCCTTCTCAAAGAAGAGCGGAACGTCTGCTACGAATAATTCCGCCCCCGATTTAGCAGCCTGCTCCAGGGAATCAAGACATTCCTGCCGGACCCGTGGATGCAGGATCCCCTCGAGCGCGAGCCGGGCGGATTCCTCCGCGAACACCCGGTCGCGCAGGAACTGCCGGTCGATCGTCCCCTTGGCATCGAGCGCTTCACGGCCAAACACCTCCGCCACCCGCGTCGCCACCTCGGGGTCGGACTCAAGAATCCGATGCACCGACGCATCGCAATCGAAGATCACCACCGAGGGCAGCCACTCGCCCAGCAAGCGGCAAACCGTGGATTTCCCGGATGCGATTCCGCCGGTCAGTGCCGTCACCCGCATGGCGCGCAGAATTCGGGGTTGAGCACGGGAAATCAAGAACGGATGGCGACAGAAACCTGCCTGGGCTGATGACCCAAGCTGTTACTGAAGAATCAACCCTGCTGGTCGGCGGAGCCCGAAGGCCACCGGGATCATTGCCAGCACGACACCCACCACGCCAGCGAAAACGATGATCGCAAGGTCGGCGGAGGGGAGCGTCGGCACCTCGGTCGCATGAAGTCCGATGGAATGCATTCGAGGCAAGGCCAGTTCGAAGAGCGGCGTCCAAGCAAGTCGCGCCAACAAGATGCCGGCAAGAACGAGCAGAAGGTTTTCGAAAAACGTGTGCAGCAGCAGCAGGATCGAGGGCGTGCCAAAGCTCTTCAGAAGGGCCAGCAAGTAAGCATCCTGACGGTACTCCAACCAGGCGATGCTGCCAAGCGTGAGCGCCAGAATCACCCCGCAACCGACGACGATCAGGGTGCGGACGATGCGCTGGAGGTCGGTGATCCGCTTGAGGTTTTTCAGAATTTCCAAAGCCGAGACGATTTTGACTTGGCGCTTGTCCGCCCGGTAATAGGCCGCGACCTCGGTCACAAACTGCTGAACCTCATCGACCGTAGTGAGATTGACCATCATGTGGTTGATGAATCCCTTGTTCAGAATCGGCTCCACCATTTCCACCGGTGCCATCACCGCGCTGCTAACGGACAATTCCTTGCGCAGCCATGGCGGAACACCGGCGGTTCTGGCGAGCGCCCGCTTGCCAGTGATGGAAATCTCCTCCCATGGCCGGCGGTCCCCGCTGAAATCCGCTAACAACCAAGCGACCGGGAAGTCCGTCTCACCGGTATCGGAGCCCAGTCCCTCGACTGGCGAGCTGTAGGCGAAAACCGGCACGTTTTGATTTCGGTTCCAGACTGCGGAGGCAAGCGGCTGACGCAATTGCCTCACGGCATTCCGTCCATAACGGGCGGTCCACATGAGTTCGTCCTCATAACTTTTCCGCAACACCGTGGGAGCGTCCTCCCCGCCCACGAACTCGCTGACGTAGACCGAGTAGACCGACGCTTTCTCCAACTGGATACGGAGCTCGCGTTCGATTTCCCCGAACAAAGTCAGCACGATCACCGCCAAGAACCCGAGCAGCGCCGGGATCAGCATCTTGGAGATCGGCGAAACCGGGTATTCAAACCAGCGCCTGCAGGTGTTCTTCCACAGGTAGAAAGGTATTAAAGTCCAGGATTTCATCAGCTATGGGGTCCAAGCGCTTGTCGTGGGTGGCGATGAGACAAACGGAGCCCGGCGCGAGCGCGCTCCGGATCGCTTTTGAAATCACCATGGTATTGAGATCATCGAGACCGGAAGTCGGCTCGTCGAGCAGAAGGATGGGAGGGCGCTTTGCAAGGGCCCGTGCGATGCTTGCCCGCTGCTGTTGGCCTCCGGATAATCGGGTGGGGTTCGACTTGGCATACTTCGAGAGTCCCAACAGGTCGATCCAGTGCTGGATGTCCGAGCCGTCGCGACCCGCCATTTCCACTGCGAGGCTGATGTTGCGCTCCACGCTCGCAAGCGGCAGCAGGTTGAGTTGTTGGAAAACGAATCCGATTTCGTAACGCAGGAACGCAGGGCTGCCCACCCGGTGTGAGGAATCCGTCAGGATCGTCCCGCCGCAGGGTTTGATCAGACCGGCGATGAGACGCAAGAGGGTGCTTTTGCCACAACCGGAAAATCCCTTGGCGAGCGTCACGCCCGGCTCAAGCACGAGATCCAGAGCCTCGAATACCGGCGTCTTCGACCCGGGATAGCGATACCGCAACGACTTCAGTTCAATTCGCATCCTTTGGCTCCACAGCGATGGTTTGCGGTCCTACTTGAATGACTTTGCTGCCCGGCCACAAATGCCGGACCAGACCGTCCCAACCGGAAGCATCCAGGACCTCGGGCGCGGCGAACGCGATGTCCTTCTTGTACACGATCCGATAGGGCCGCAGGAACTTGCGGTAAACGTGGACGAGATTGCGCGTTCCCTGGGATTGGCGCGCGTTCTCCACACCGCCCTGGGGAATGGTGAAGATGAAGTTGCGGGCGATTTCCCTGCCGCTGTCCACTTCGTCGGTCCGGCTATACTCACCCGCAATCAACTTCCCGGTTTGGGAATCCTGGATGAAAACCAGCAACTGATCGCGCGGGATCTCGGACAGCAGAGGTCCAGCCGCAGCCACGGAAATTTCATAATGTTGCTCGTCCACGATGGTTCCGAGCAGATCGCTGGTCTTTACCCACACGGGTTTTCCAGATTCCCCGGTGGCGAGTTTTTCCTTTAGCGGATCCCCGAGGCGGAGTTGTCCGGCGGATCCGGCGAGCAAGAATGAACGTTTCTCCAATACGGCGAGCTGCTTTTCTTTGCGGGAAAGCTGCAATGCATTGTCTTCATCCAGTAGCCTGAGATCCCGATCGTAGACGGCGGGATCAAGCTTCTCCCTCAGCAGAGAAATCTGCTCGTCAAGTTTTTCAATCGCCTTGCCGACACGCTGCCGGAATACCAAGGACATCTCAGGCTCCCTTGATACGTCCGCAAGACCCTCGCGCTTACCTTCGGCTTCGTGCAATTCCAGCATCATGCGTAACTGCGCCGCCCGCAAATCCTCTCGCCCTTTTTCCAACGCCTGCCGCTGCTTGCTTTGATCCACCTCCAGCGACCGCCGCTCGATGTCGAGCTGCTCCGGGTCAATCGTGGCCCAGTGATCTCCCTTGCGAAGCATTTTCCCGTCTTCGGCATGCAGCGCCACATATCCATCAGCTTCCGCACGGATCTGGGCGTATGATGCCGGGCGGATCACTCCCTCCTCGATTCCCATCCAGAGGCGCTCCGCTTCGCGCAACGATTCGAGAGCAGGCACTTGTCCTGCCCAAACAGGGCATGAAAGGCTGGAGCAAACTGCCAACAGCACGAATCTATTTTTTCCAAAAACGCTCATCCCAAATTAAACATTGAAGGTCCAGCTGGTCAATTTGCCTTCGAATCTGTATCAATTGCAGCTCCAATTGAGAAAGCGATTCCAAATCTCCGATAACAATCTCCGCTTCGGAGCTTGCCGGCCGGTCAAGCCTTTTGATGGCTGCCTCCAGCCGCCGCTCATCCGCCAGCAATTGCGCGTAACTCTTTTTAATTAATAGAATTCTCGAGGTCTCCCGCTCCATGTTCAGCAACAGCTGCTCGCGTGTGAATTTCAACCGCGTTTCCGCATCCTGGATAGCTTGGCGCCCTCCGATGTCCGTGACATCAAGTGATTTATTCGCCCCGGTAAACAAGTCGAAATCTTCGGCGGAAAGATTATCGCTTCCATTGCTCGAGTAAATAGGCGGATTGCTTAAACCAAATCCGATCGACGGCCACTGCTGGTATTTAACCCGCTGGGTCTGCATGATTGAACTCTCGATCCGGACTGCATACAAATTGAGTGCCATTTTGCCGAAATCGCCGCCGATCTTGATGTCTTGGTAGCGGTTCCGGTAGGAAATATGGGGTAACGCACCCACTAGATTCCAGTTTGCCCCCGGGGTGTTCAACAGCCGGTTTACATTCCCCCGATGGGCTGTCCTGCGGCGCACTAGACTATCCTCTTCCTTCGCCAACGATTGAAGGGACTTGGTAAAGTCGGTAGATTCATAGATGCCAAAAGTCTTTTTCCGTCGCTCCATCGCCGCCGCCTCTTCAGACAAGGCCTGCGCATCCAGGAATGACGAGTAGAGGTCGGCAAACGCCCTCCGCTCATCCAACTCCTGCGACCACCTTGCGTTCTGAGCCTGCAATGCCGCCCCGTACAGCGAACCATAGAATTCGAACGGATTGGGAATGTTGAAACTGCCGACGATGCTCGCATTCAGGTTGTCGGTCTCAAGATCGGCGAGGTTGTTCAGCCCTTTGCTGACATTCAAAAATGCAGCCACCCGCGGGACCAGGCTCAACCACTGCCGTCTGGTCTCCCTTTCGGTTTGTGCCAACATGTGCCGTGACTGTTGGAGACCCAGGTTCTCCTCGAGCATGCGGCTGTAGGCTTTCTTCCAGGCAATTGACTCTTGCGAGGCAGACTCCAGTTCCGTGAGCAAAGAATCCACCTCGACTTGGCGGGCCGTGGCTCCCGTGGCCAGATTTTCCTGAACCTTGGAAGCCACGCAGCCAGCCAGAAACAGGGGTGCCAGACAAGCTGACCGAGTCCAACCGGGAAGTCTCATTTAGAATGCTGGCTACCCAAAAACGCCGGAAGGATAAAACCAGTCGCCCGCTGCTGCCCTCGGCCACCGTTAGGGCAGGCAGGCGATCAGATGGCTCAGCTACAATTAGTTGTTCGCAGGTAGGATGAAGCTTCCCGAAACATCGGCAGGATTGGGAGTGTCAGCATCCGTAGTGCCGGAGTAACTTCCGGTCTCGGCCCCGGTAAAATTCAAAGAAAGAGTCCCGTTGAGAGAAGAATCGAAAGGTAGAGACGGATTGTCCGGAATATTACTCAAAATCAGTTCGCCCCGATCCGTTCCGGGAATTCTACGCCATGTGTAATCCAACGCGATTCCGACGGCCGTCAGTCCAGGAGGTGTCAACGAGGAATCATAAACGGACAGAATACCGCGCCCGATTTCCTCGCTCCCGGCCGATGTGTCCTGCACCAATGCATCAGATACGAACTGAATGGTGAAATCCTTGGTGGGATCTGGAATTCCATTCGTCGCCCTCATCAAGCGGTTGCTTAGCGATGCCGGTGCGATCTTGCTGGGAGCCCGTTCGGTGACAGTCGGATTATAGTTCCTCGGCACAGGAACAAGGGTCGCAAGCGAAATTGTCGTCGGTATCCGGACCGTGTCGAAAGTACTTACCAATGGGCTTTCGGGAAGCTTGAGGGTGATTGTGTCACTGGTTACAAACGATCCTTTGTCCGAGAACGTGATGCCTATTTCCGCAATACGGCTGTTTGCCACTGTGCTGAGAGGGGAATGCGCGAAGAAAAGTTGGATCCAGGAATCGTTGAATACGAAATTCGATCCGGGCTGGATCGTGATGAAGAAATCGAAGACGCCCGATGCGACCAAAGTCAGAATTCCCGAACTGTCGTTGATCGCCCGGTAGGTATAAGTCGCCGCAGTGACCGAGAGCGGATATTGGAAGTTGGTCTTGTCGCCGTTGAGATTGTCATAGCTCGTTAGGGAAATCCCCGCCCGCTGGTTGGTGTAGATGAATGTGCCCGTTTCCACATCCCCGTTGTTGACCGCAGCGGCAGTGCCCGTATTTCGGATAAACTCAAAGGTGGCTTGATTGCCGTCCATATTCAGGATGATGCCATCCATCGTCTTCGGCCTGACTGTTTCCGTGCCCCCATCATCGTCCCCGCCACCACCACCGCCGCAACTGGAAAGAAGAACGGCGGAACCAAAAAGAGCACTCGCTAGGATTAATGACTTCATGAAAATATTGTGTTTGTTCTTAAACGGCTTCTTGAAAATGTTTGAATGTCCGAAAGGACCACAAAAAACAACCAGCGACTCGGGTGACCACCGTCGGGAAGTTTCGGTGCGCCGGTTTGCCTGCTGGATGATTTCGCCAATCGTATCCGGATGATCTAAAATAATTACTTATGCAAAGCAGAGACGCGCGAGGAGATTGAGCTTTCCCCACGCGCTCTGATTGGCAATGACAGGGGTTAGGTAATCAGAGCGGAGGAAGCACTCCGTCACCCAAGTCGCCGCCACCCACGCCGGAGGAAACCGGCACCGACTGACCTGCATCGGAACCGCGGAGCGGACGACCGGTGGCATCGATGATTTGGGCGGTGATGAAGATGATCAGATTGCTCTTGATGCGGTTTTCACCGTTGGTTTGGAACAAGCGACCGATGATCGGGATGTCACCGAGAATCGGCACCTTGTCGTTCACGATCTGCACGTCTTCGCGCATCAGTCCACCGACCGCCACCGTGTAGCCGTCATAGATGGTCAACGCGGTGTTCACCCGGCGGGCCGAGAAGACTGGCATTTCGATCCGGTTTTCCGTGATCACCGTGGTAATGGTGTTACCGAGAATGTCGGATCCATTCGACTGGATCGGACTGCCGTAGTTGATGAATCCCTCAAACTCAACGATTTCGGGGACAAAACGGAGATCGATCACAAAGTCGTTCTCACCGATGGTCGGCTCGATTTCCAAAGTGACACCCGTGTTGCGGGTTTCGAAGGCGGTCGGCGTCGCTGGAGTTACCGGGAAGCTGCCACCTGTCGAACCGCTGCCCGTACCGCCGACACCAGGAAGAAGGACTCCGGAGGACTGACCGACGCTATTCGGGAGTTCCGGGGGTTCATACTCAGTTGGATAGATAAACTCACGGATGATTTCGATGGTCGCCTTTTGTCCTGACTTCGCCGTCACCGAGGGCGCGGTCATCAGGTCGGTGCCCTTCTTTTGCGAGAGGCCACGCATGATCATTTTTACCTCACCGTCCGAGAAGAGGCCGGTCAAGCCCATGATGCCCGGTGCCACGCTGGCGGTCTGGGCGGTGCGGGAAGGATTGTTGAGGATCGCATCGATGTTGTTACGGGTGATCGCGGTGTCACCACCCCGGTTGCCGCCGGTGACGATGTTGCTCACCGCGTTCTCGCCGTTGATAGGGACCCCGGGAATGATCGGACCGGTGAAGTCATTACCAACCCGTGGAGCTTGGTTACCGGAGGTGCCGCCGGTACCGACTCCGTCACTGCCGATGCTGAAGGGGCCGACGATCCAATCAAATCCGAGCTCCTCGTTGTTCTCCTGGGCGATTTCCACGAACTTCGTGGTGATCTTCACCTGCTTCGGCTTGGTGTTGGCAACCGTCTGGACAAGTTGTTCCACCTTGTCGAGTTCGGTCGGAGTGTTGGTCACAAGAAGCACACCGGAATTGCTGAGAGTGGCCGAGCTGCCTTCACCGAAGTTGATGCCGGACGATTTGAGCAGTTCCAGAATCGGCTTGCGGGCAGTCAGGGTGTTCTTGGCACCACCCGCCGCTTCGGCGAATGGGTCCGCGGCACCGCCGCCGCCACCTTCGCCGCCGCTGTCGAGGGCAGTGTTGAAATCAGGCGGCACGCGGAAGGTGCGGGTGAAGAGTTCATCACCACCCTCCGTTTGCGGGACCAAAGTCACCGCGAAGTCGTCCACCTTGTAGCGGAGCTTGGTTTGATCACCAATGTACTTGAGGGCCACGGCAAGCGGTACGTTGCGGATCCGCAATTCCTTGATACGCAGAGCACCTGGATCGCTTGCGACGAGTGGAAGTGCGTCGCCCGCTCCGGGAAGCACGCCGGCGTCCGCTCCGCCAGCCGCAGGTGCGGCGGCGCGTGGGCGACGGATAACGAAGTTCACGCCCTTTCTGGCAGGATCCAGTTCGGTGGTGTCGAGTTCTGCCGCACGCAGGCGGAGGAAATCGATTGCCTCTTCGACGGTGGTGTCCTCGAAATCAATCCGGGGAATGACGATCGTTTTGAGTTTTTCGGTGATGTAAGCAACTCCGGCGGTTTCCTTATCGGAACCAAAACCCATTTCCGAAAGCTCTGGTGCATCGGCGGGAACCGAAAGCTCCCATGCGGCGTCCACCTGACCGAGCAACTCGGCGCGGGTGTGATCGTAAGCAGCCCGATAGTAGTCGGACTTCGCTGAGGCGATTCTCTCCAAACCACGGCGGGCGGCGGAGTTGTAGGGGTCGAGACGGAGGGCATTGCTATATTCGCGCTTGGCGTCGTCGTATTTGCCCAAGTTGTAGTTGCCCTCGGCAGTGTAAAGAGCGCGCTTCACCTTGTCCACGTTCTGAGTGTGCTCGAAAGTCAGAGCCGGGTTGGTGCGGATCGGGTCATCCAGATAGCCCAACTCACGGGTTGCAGCGGCGTTGCCCGGATCCACGGCGATGACTCCTTCAAGAAGAGTGCGGGCTTCAGGATACTTGCCTACCTTGCGATGCTGCATGGCAAGTGCCACGCTGGCGTCGCTCAAATGCGCGGTATAACTCTGGCGGCGATCCGAGACCATCGGCGCATCGGGAAGGCGGTCCAGCGCTTGCCGATACTTGTCAACCGCCTGCTGGAAGTCACCTCTGGCGAATGCGGCGCGACCCTCGTTCAGGAGTTGGTCGCCTTCCGCGACGGCGTCCTGGCGGCGGATCATTTCCCGTTGGGCGAGGCCACTCAGGCCGTAGCCACCTTCACCGGCCGTAGCGACAGTAACAGTGACGGGCATGGAGGATGCCACCGCCATCAGCGCGAGGGCGGTGCGATTGGATCGATAGATTGGCGTTTTTTGCATGGTGAGCTGGAGTTTTCTGGCGATGTTTGAGAGCTTTGGAAAGCGATTTTTTCAGGGATCTTATTCGGCGATTTGCGGCATCGATCCCTTGGAGATGGTGACGGACTTTTTCTCACCCGCGGGATCGGTGTATTCCACCTCCACGGAGTCAGGAGTGACGGTTTTGAGAAGGTAGTCTTTCTTTGCACCGTCCGGAGGCAGGGAGAAAGTCGTGTTCTCCTCGACCTTGAATTCCTTGCCGGCCAGACCGAGAGCCTCGAGAGAAAGAATGGCCGTGCGGTCCCATTTCAGGTGCTCGTTTCTCCGTTCTTCGGAAAGTGGCGATGGAATTTCATAGACCGTGCCTTTCTTGTTCGGACGTTGGTCTTCAATCCTGACATAAGTCCTTTCCATCTCGATCTTCACCTTTGGATCCATTTCCTTTCGGACTTCGGAACCAAGCAGCTTGAAACGGTTCATCATGGTCCCTTTCGAGAAAAAGAGTCCACCGGGGGCGATCAGGTCAGCGCCACCAGTCTGGTTGACGGCACCCTTTGTGTCCTGATACTTGAATGGAAAACTTCCATTTAAACCATAAAGCGGACGAATCACCCATCCGAGACTTTCGTCCTTCACGTACATCAGCTTCGCAATGAGCGATGGAACCGACTTCGCGTCGTTAGGATCTTTCTTGGCATTGAACTCCTCCAGGTTCGAGAAGCCGTCCTGATCGGGATCACGCGACGGTGAATCGGCGAAACCCGGGTCGATCCGATGCTCGATCCACCATGGATTCGGAATTGGCGGGTGCACCGGAGCATCCTTGAGCAAATCGATGGGCTTTATCCGGAGCCGCACTCGAGACGAACAATGGAATTCCCGTGAAGAGATCAACCGGGCGATCCACATCCATCCCCTGCTCCCACAACCGGGGGCGCTGGAGTGACGCCTTGGCCTGGGGAATCAGGTCGGCGTTGCGGACGGCGGTGTTGCTGTTGCCGCTGCCGGTGAGTTGGGTGGCGAAGTCCTCTTCGACACTGCCGAACTTGGACCACCCCATGTAGGCAAGGCCCAAGGCGACAACGGCGGCTCCGCCGAGGGCGGCTTTTTCGTAATTTTTTTGAAACCAGGACATGGTTGGAAAGTGGGCGAAGGTCTGGGTTATGGAAGCTTCTTCGATGGAAGAAATTGAAGAACGTCGAGGCGAATGAAAACCTGCAACTGCTCGTTTCCAAGAACCTGCGCGAGGATCCGGCTGGAGTCGGCGGCTTTGGCAGCAGGTGCCGCGACTTCCGCTGGAGCATCCTTGGCGGGCTCGTCACCCGGGAGGACAAAACCTCCGCCGAACGGTGACGAATCGACCAGCGGGCTTTTCAGCGGCGGGTTTGTCGAATTTCGCGTCCGCAGCGCGAGGTGGATCCTTCTTTTCGTTGGTGATGCGCAAAGCGCGCACGACGACGAACTGGTCCTTGAAAGCGACGATGGAAGTGAGGAAATCGCGGACGGACTTTTCAGGCCCGGTGAAGGTGATTTCCAAAGGGAACGATCGGGCGGCGGCACTCGCGGCAGGCGTGAAGTTCTGGTTTTCCTCTTCCGGCAGAGCCGGACGATAGAGATTCTTCAATGCGGTGGGCTTGGCGCTCGCCAAGGCCAACATCAGGTTCTTGATCGATGAAAGCTGATAGTCGAGAATCCCGGTATTTTTGCCTGGAGCCAGAGTGGTCTTGTAACCTTCGAAACCGACGAAAAACGGCTCAGGAACCACGACACCCGCGTCCTCGAATGCCTTGCGGGTTTCGGCGTTTGCGGCCAGCAAGCGGTTGGTGAACTCCTGGGGAGTGACATTTTTGATTTCCTTCGGGCGATATGGCTCGAAGGCGGCTTGAAGCGCTTCCAAGGACTGCCGATAGTCCGCAAGTGCCTTGGTTTTGCCAGCCCGATGCTCCGGTTTGGGATAAAGAGCCAGTTTTTCAAAAGCAGATGCTTCTTCGGCGGCCGCTGTAAAACGGTCCCGTGCCTCGTCATAGCGAGTTGACCCTTTGAGGCCGAAAAACACCAGCAGCGCCGCAATCAGGAGAGTTCCACCCCCGAGGCCCACCATAAACTTGTTATCCTTGATCCAACTCATAATTCAAATGGTAACGTGCGATATGTTAGTTACTTGATCGCGATCTCTTTCGCCAACGGCAGGGTGATTTCGAAAGGCAGTCCAAGGTCGCCCGCCTTGCCGGCCACGGTGACTGCCAGAATTTTGTCGTCCGGGAGCGCGACTTCGGCTCCCTTTGCATCCTTCACCTTGAAGCGGAAACTGGTCGAGCGATCGCGAAGGTTTTTCAGCAGTTCGGTGACGACGTTCTGGCTTTTCGGCGTTTCCCGCCAGAAACCCTTGATCCGGATGGCATTGATGGTTGGCACGGCGGCAGCAGCACCCGGTTTTTTCCCTTCAGTTGCCCTCAGCATCCGACCTGAGGTCGAGCATGGAGGATACACCGAAAGCGGTGGCCATGAAATCCGCCTTCACCACGGACTTGCCACTTTGATTCCTCGAATCCGCCTTGCCGGTCGTACCCTTGGTGACCTCGGCCAGCGGATTGTAGCCGCTGAGGGGCTCCAGGTCGATCAGCCAAACCGCGTCGCTTGCGAAGTCCACCGCGGACTTCGGCGAGCAGATCCATCCAGAACACCCGGTCGGACTCGGCATTGGTGAAGCCGCCGGCGACTTGGCGGAGGGCGTCCTCCTTTTTCAAAAGTTGATCGATGTCCGCCTTGAGGGGAGCCAGCGTTTCGCGGGACTGCTCCATGGTAAGAGCCTCCTCGGATGCCTTGGATGCGGCGATGTTCTGGAAAGTCGCCCACAACGCGACACCACCGACGAAAACCGCGGCGGCGGCGACAAGGAACGGTTTGCGCCGGTCCGCGGCGCGGGATTGCTCTACGATGTGCGGGACCAAGTCGATATTGATGGCGGACTTGCCGATTCCACGCAGGCCGAGACCGACGAGTTCACCCATCAGGTGGCCTTCACGCTGGATGACCGCAGGGTCGACGCCCTTGCCGATGGTGACGTTCCGCACCGGATTGAAATATTCGACCGGAAGGTTCAGCTTCTCTTGGAAAAATTCGAGGGTGTAAGGGAGGTTGGCTCCTCCGCCAGCCAGAAGCACCCGCCGGGGAGCGCTTCCACCGTGCTGGCTGCGATAATAATTGGTGGTGCGGGCGATTTCCGCAGGGAGGCGGGTCAGCGCGTTGCGGATGACCATCGCAAGGGCAGCCACCGCTTCGTCCAGTTGCTCGGTGTGTCCACCACCCAGGGCGACCAGGCCGTTTGCGACTTTCTGATGCTCGGCATCCGCGATAGGACACACCGTATTCCTTGGCGATGGCGGCCGTCACGGCGCCACCGCCGATGGCGATGCTGCGGGTGAAGAACCGACGTCCTTCGATGTAGAGCAGGTTGCTGGTCTTCGCGCCGATGTCGATGAGGAGGATCGGCTCTTCCGGATTGCCGTAGGTGGCGCGGAAAGCGTTGTAGATGGCCATCGGGGCGACATCGACTTCCGACAGTGCCAAGACCGCTGTCGTTGACGGCGGCGTTGATTTCGTCGAGGGCGTCCGCCTTGATGGCGACGATGACGACTTCCTTTTCGGTCGATCCTTCGATGAGTCTCGTAGTCCCAGACCACCTCCGCAAGCGGGAACGGGACGTGTTGCTGGGCTTCGAAGGTGACGAACTGCTCGATATTGTCGTCCTGAAGCGGCGGAAGCTTCACAAAGCGGGTGAAAACCGACTGTCCGGAAATGGCGTAGCGCGCCTTGGTCTTGCCGACTTTGAGACGCTGGGCGAGGTCGGCGATCGCAACCCGGGTCTGGGAAATTCTGGAAGCGTCCAGGGCGGGATCCGCGACGATGGACTCCGAGTCATACGCTGTGAGAACCAAGCTGCCGTTTTTCGAAACTTCGAAAACAGCCATGCCGATGCGTTGGGAACCGATATTGAGTGCGACGGTCGTCTGATTGTCAGCCATGATTCAATTGAGATATGAGAATAAATAAAACTGGATGCGAGGAAGGGGCGGAAAGCGGCCCGATCAGCGACGTTCACCGGAGATTTCCGGATAACGATCCCACCACATCGTCGCTGAACGGGGTTTCGTTCTTGTTGAGAAGCGGCACCGCCTCACTGCGGGAAATCTTGTCGAAGCGATGTTCCACCAACCGGTTTGCCCTTGTTGGTTCCTGGTCAGCCTTTTTTTCGCCGTTGACGAGAACCTCGTAACCCACGAATTCCACGGCGCTCTTGCCGCCGGTTCCGGATCCGGTGATCCGCCGCAGCGAAGCCGGGGAAAGAAAGACAGAGCCGAAAATCTCCTCATTCAGTGGCACGTTCACATGCTCGATGTCCTTGGTGAAGAAGCAGAAAGGTGCCGGGTTTTTCCGCGATTTTTCACGGCGACATACCACTTGATCGTCAGCTTGTCGCAGGTCTTGCGAGGCTGGCTCGGGGCTCATTTCAATTTTGAGCTGGCGCTTCGATTTCCAGCCAGTCCAAGGGGGTGAAGCGCTTGTTCTTCACTCCGGCGAACTGGGGCGACGGCAAGATCGTCGAATGCCGGGACTCGCCGGTGACCTTGACCGCTTGGCCGAAGGCACTTCCAAGAGTGAGAACGCTGCGATGATGGAGGAGAAGGTGAGAAGAGGATTTTCGGAGCGGAGCGTTCATGCGGTATGGGTTTAGAAAGAAGCTAGGGAGTTGGGTTTCGGGTTGACCAGAGAAAATCACGATTTTTCACGAAAATTTCGTTCAAGGTAAATACAGATGGATCGGGATGGCCGTCACAAGCGGTTGACGAGCTGCCATTTGCCGCGCATCACTTCGCCATGGCGCACGCGGAAAACTGGCCGGATAACCGACAAGCAAGGGTGGTGGGCAGCTTTGGAAGCTTGCAGGATCTGCAAACATCCTCCGCTGTTGGAGTCCGCGAAGCGTGCGATCTGGCGGAAATCCGGCTCGATCTGTTAAGTTCGGATGACGGGCGGATCGAAGGGGTGCCATGGAGCCACCTGGCGGAAGTCCCGCTGCTTTTCACCGCTCGGCGGATGGAGGAAGGGGGCGCGCTGCCGCTGACTGCCGAAATCCGGATGAATCTGCTGCGAGACACGTTGGATCATGCCGCGTGGATCGATGTGGAGGTGGCCAGCATGCTGGGAATGGAGGAACTGCTTGCCGAACTCGCCGGGCGGCGGATCCCATGGATCGCCTCCTACCACGACTTCCACCGGCTGCCGCCCACCGCCGACCTCGAACAGGCGGCGCAACGGGCGAAAGACGCCGGTGCCTCGGTCTTCAAGGCCGCCGCGAAACTCCACTCGCCCGCCGATCTCGCGCGGCTCGCGGAGTTCCAACTGGCGGATCACGGACTGCCGGTCTCGACCATGGGCATGGGGCCGCTCGCTCCGGTTTCCCGCCTGCTCTGCGCCCAGTGTGGCAGCGTGTTGAACTACGGATTTCTGGGAGAAACGGCGACCGCACCCGGCCAGTGGGACAGCGCGCTGCTGAAAACCGCCATCTCCCGGCTGGCTCCGTTTCCGGGCTAACCGATGATTTCCACCGGCGCGTCCGGCAGCGCCTTGAGAAAGGCCTGGCCGTAGCGTTTCGTGAGAATCCGGTTGTCGAGAATGCACACCAGCCCCTTGTCGCGCTCGGTGCGGATCAAGCGGCCGACGCCCTGGCGCATCTTCAGAATCGCCTCCGGCACCGAGTAATCCATGAACGGATTTCCGCCCGCCGCCTCGATCGCTTCCAGCCGCGAGGCCGTGAGCGGATGATCCGGCACCGCGAACGGCAGGCGGGTGACGATCACGTTGGATAGAGCCTCGCCCGGCACGTCCACGCCGGTCCAGAAACTATCCGTTCCGAACAACACGCTGTGCACGTCGTTGCGGAATTCCTCGATCATCTTGTGCCGCGGCATGCCGTCGCCCTGCAGGAAAACCCGCCAGCCCTGGGTGCGGAAAAAGTGCTCAAGCCGCTGCGCCGCGTCGCGCATCGTGCGGTAGCTGGTGAACAGCACGAAGGCCCGCCCGTCGCTCTCTAACACGGACTGCCGGATTCCCTCCGCCAGCAGCTCGTCGTAGCGCGGCGTGCCCGGATCCGGCACGCTTTTGTAAATGCGGATCTTCATCTGCCGCTGATAGTCGAACGGGCTGCCGATGCACAGCGCCCGCGCGCTTTCCGCGCCCACCCGGCCGCGGAAATAGCCGAGTTTCGGATCGCCGACACCCAGCGTGGCGCTCGTTAGAACCAGGCTTTTTTTCGCGGAAAACAACAACGGCCGCAGCTTGTCCGCCACGTTCACCGGCGCGGCGTGCAGGCTGAACTGCTGCTCGTCGCGCCCGCTGCGTTCCACCCAGTAAACGCTGTCATCCGTCGCCTGGTCGAGGAAAACGCCCACCGCCCCGTGCGCCTCGCGCAGGCGGCGGGACGCGTCCTGCAGCTCCGCGCGGGTCGCCTCCGACTCGACGTCCGCCGCCAGGTTGTCGATTTCCAACCACAACTCCCGCAACGGCGCGGCGAGCGTGTTAGGCACCACTTCCGTCTGGCGGATGCGGCACTCTTTGGAGAAATTCCCGAACTTCGCCACATCCCCCACCTGATGGAAAAACCGCTCGGCGGCGATCAGCGCGGACTCCACCGCGGTCAGCGCGGATGCCTTGCGGAAGCCTTTCAACAGGCCCTTGCGCGTCTTCGGATGATAGAGCCGCTGCAGGTCGAAGCGCAGCCCGGACTGCGACACCCGCAGGCCTAACTGGATCGCCGCCACCTGCTCGATGGTGTGCGCCTCGTCGAGGATCGCGAAGTCATTAGGAAAGAGAAATCCGCCGACTTTCTTCCCGTCCTCGTCATCGCGACGGTTCGTCGTCCGTGTTGAGCAGCGCGAAGAACAACGTGTGGTTCACCACGATCAGTTTCGCATCCGCCGCCGCCTTGCGGGCTTCCTGGAAAAAGCAGTTTCCGCGCGGGCCGCAGTGACGCGCGGTGCAGAGATGCGCCTCGCTGC
This sequence comes from uncultured Verrucomicrobiae bacterium, assembly GCA_963841745.1. Taxonomy (GTDB): domain Bacteria; phylum Verrucomicrobiota; class Verrucomicrobiia; order Verrucomicrobiales; family Akkermansiaceae; genus Luteolibacter. Next base: position 499,628 of record CAWJDV010000006.1, read on the forward strand.
ACACTTGCAGCCAGACCTTCATCTGCGGCTGGAAATCCAGATCGCTCAGCGTGCCGTCGCGGGTGCCTTCCGACCATTTCGCGGATCGCTTCCAGCTCGTCGTTTTCCGAGCCGGTGAACAGATCCGCCGGCCTGCTCGAAAGCCCGCCGCAAGCCGCAGCGGACAAAGATAGTTCTGGCGCCCCTTCAAGAGCACCGCCGGCAGCTCCTCGCCGAGGATTTTCCGGACGATCGGGATATCCTTCCGCACGAGTTGCTCCTGCAAGTTGATGGTGTGGGTGGAAATGACGCCCTTGCGCCCGGTTTCCAGAGCAAAGCGCGCCGCAGGCAGCAGATACGCCAGCGACTTCCCCACCCCGGTGCCCGCCTCCGCCACCAGCGGATTCGCGCCGATCAAGGCTTCCGCCACCGCCACGGCGAGTTCCTGCTGCTGCGGGCGGTATTGGAAATCCCGCGATTTCGCGAGCAGGTCCTTTGGGCGAAAAAGCCGCCCGCACCGCCTCGCTGAATCCGGGGATCGGTTGGCCTTCGCTTAGGGAAATCATCTCCCGGCCATCGCATCCGGCATTGCCCGTTCTGGCAATCCGCAAGTTCGCGACGGCACACATCGCACTCGACACCCCTGCCCTGCCGCCGCCAGTGTTTGCGCGGTTCGGCTGGTCCATGACTTTTTTGCGCACCCATTTCTGGCGATTCTTCCTCCCCCTCGTGCTTGCCGCCTTGGGTGCCGGGCTCTGCGCGCTGCTGATTCCCGCGGAAATGGAAGCGGTGGACCAGCAGCTCATCGGCTTTCCGGACTCCGACGTGCAGGCCCACCAAGCCCGGCCACTGATCATGGCGGCGCTGTGTTTCCTGCCGGCTTTCGCATCGCTGCTGTATGCCTTGAGCGGCACGCTGGACCGCTACATCGTCCGGCAGTTCATCGGGATTTTCTTCATCTCTCTCACGGGTCTGGTGATGATCTGGCTGCTGGTGGATCTGGGAGACAAGATTTCGGATTTCAAGGGCACGGATGGCGTGTTCTGGTCGATCGTGAATTTCTATCTCACGCGCTCGCCGGCGGTGTTGTCGGTGATGATTCCCTACGCGCTGCTGCTCGCGCTGCTTTACTCCCTCGGAAAACTTTCCGCCTACCGGGAAATCATCGCGATGATCCAGGCCGGGCGCAGTCTGGTGAGAATTTCCATGCCCTTGGTGGTGCTCGGAGTGCTTTTCAGCCTGTTGTGCGCGGGATTGAACTACCAATGGGCACCCGCCGCCGAAGGAAATGCGGAAATCCTGCTCGCGGAAGCCGGCGGCAAACCAGCCGCCGCCGCGTCGAACGTGCTTTACCGGAACCAGGAGAACCGCCGGCTGTGGCTCATCGGCACCTTTCCCAAGGACTATCAAACCGGCAAACCACTCGGCGAGGTGGAAATCACCACCACGCGGCTGGACATGACGCTGCAAAGCCGGCTGCAAAGCGAAAAGCGCTTCCTGGGATCGATATACGCGCCAGTGGACCTTCGAGGAACCGGTGGTCGGCAACTTCAAGCCGGACGAACCGGTTATTTTCGAAACCCACGATCGGGCCGCTGGTCGTAGATTCCTGGTCGGAAACGCCGTGGCAACTCATCAAACCCGGTCTCAGCGCTGAAAATCTGGGCATCCCGGACCTCAACAGCTGGCTGCAGACGAACGAGCGCATCGGCTATTTCGCGGATCCCGCCCCCTACCTGACGCAGTGGCACTACCGCTGGGCACTGCCTCTCGGCTGCCTGATCACGGTGCTGCTTGCCACGCCGCTCGGCATTTATTTCTCCCGCCGCGGCGCGGGTGGTGGCGTCTTCCTCGCCGTCATCCTGTCCGGTCTGATGCTGCTGCTCACGAGCATTTCCGTGGCTCTCGGAGCTTCCGGCACCTTGCATCCGTCGCACGCGGCCTGGCTGCCGAACGTGATTTTCACCCTGCTCGCGTTGTATCTTTTCCATCGACGCATCTCCGGCCAACCGATCTACCTTGTACTCCGCCGCCTGATTCCTGGAGGCGATTAATTCATCCCATCCCCATGGCAATTGCTGAAAACTGGCATGTCCGTTCCCGCGGGCGCGAGTGCGCCGCCACCCAACGCGCCTTCGTCGATGGCGAAATCATCGTCACCGCGCTCTTCCCCGATCCCGAATCCAGCGGCTACCTGCGCCGCGATTACTGCGTGGACGGTTGGAAAACCCATCAGGAGACTGACGAAAAGCCGTTTTCCTTCTGGCGCACCACCTACACCGCCGCTCCGAGCAACGAAGCGGCGATCGCGGCGGAAAAACTCAGCGCGGAGGAAATTCTCCAGCGCCTGGTGGAGGAGGACGAGGATCACACGGAAAACACCCGCTACATCCTCGCCGTGATGCTGGAGCGCCAGAAACTGCTGCGGGAAACCGACAGCCAGCGCACGCCTTCCGGCATCCTGCGCGTTTACGAACACCGCAAGACCGGCGAGGTCTTCATCGTCAAGGATCCGGACATCCCGCTCAGCGAGGTGGAGGCGGTGCAGAACGAGGTTTTCATTCTGTTGGAAAACAACGGGCGGACGCCGGCGCCGGTGGAAGTCGAGGAAGTGGCTCCGGAAGAGGAAGATCCAGCGGACACCGGGGAAGAACAGGCAGGAATGCCTGTGTCACCGGATGCTGGCGGCGATGGTGTCCGAGAGCCTGCCGATGAGCCGTGACTGCGCCGCCACGCTGGCATTGTAGCCGTCCGATTCGAGCGCTTCGCGGTCGGTGAAGGTTCTGGAAGCGACCAGCCGCCGTTCGGGCAGTTGATAGACCCGCCAACCGGCTTCGATGATCGCGTAACCGTCCGACTCGCTGTGGAGCTGCCGGACGTCGAGCGTCACCTGATAGCGGATTTCCTCGTCCCGCAGCCACGGATAGGTGCGGACGTTGCCGGACTTCAGATTGCGGCCCAGATTCGCGGCGACGACGCGGGCGATGCCGGCGGAAAGGTCTCCCGCCCAGCGATGGTCTTCGGCCACGGCGAGTTGGTTGGGTGCCTCCTGGGTGACGAGGTTCGGGCGGTCGATGTATTCCGCGAGCGAGACGGGACCCACGCCGATGGCGACGCCCCCGCCGGAGGGCACGGGGCCGCTGGCGGTGAGCACGTAGAAGGATTTATTTGGCTGGGTGCACGCGGCCAGCAGCGAGGCGACGATGAGGATGAGAAATCGGTTCATGGGAAATGGGCTCAGCGTTTGCCTTTGGGGGCTTTTGGAATCGGATTGCCCGAGGATTCCCGGCCGAAGATGAGTGAGTTGGGCTTTTCGTCGATGGAGGTGGCCATTGCGTTCATGGATCTCAACGCGGAGCGGAGTTCATCGAGCGTGCGCAGCAGGTCGCCCTGGATCGCGCCTTCCGGGCCGACGCTGGCGACGGATTTTTCAAGCGCGGCGAGGGTGTTCCGCATGTCGCCCGGCAGAGCGGCGAACTCCGCGGAATCGAGCGTCCTGCGCAAGGAAACGGTGGTTTCCTGGATCTCCTTGAGGGCCTTCCGGCTCTCCGCCACGGTGATCGCGGCTTCGTCGGCGGCGACGCCGATTTTGGTCATCGTCTCATCGATTGGCAGCGCCTGGATCTTGTCGAGAATGGCGGAGAACTTGGTTTCCAATTGGGCGAAGCCGGAGGAAATCGTCGGAATCGAGGGGAAATCCCCCACATTGGCGAACTCGGCCGGTAGCGGGTTTTTGTAATAGTCGAAGTCCACAAAGAGCGCGCCGGTGAGGATGCTGCCGATTTTCAACGACGCCCGAAGCCCCCGTTGCACTTCACCGGCGAGGAACTCCTGATCCGCCTGGTTGATGCCTTCGGCGGCCCTTTGGCGCAGCAGCGAGGGATCGATTTCCACCAGCACCGGAATGCGCAAATCATTCTCAAGTTTCAGATAGTCGAAGGAAATATCCGCGACCCGACCGATCGGAATCCCGCGGAACTCCACGGGGGCGGATTTCACCAGCCCACGCACGGACTGGTCGAAAAGCAGGACGAACTTCATCGTCGGATTGAAGGTGGAGCTGTTCGCCGCATCCTCGTTTTCGAACAGAGTGAATTTCGTGCCATCCACGGCCTCGGAGGAAGGTTCGATTCCGTCCTGCACGCCAAAGGTGGCACCGCCGGACAGCATCGCTTGGAAGGAAGGCGTCCGCACTTTGAAGCCGTCCGCACCGGCACTGATGTCGATGCCACTGGTGTTCCAGAAGCGGGTGTTTTTCCGAATGAGAGCGCTGTATTTATCCTGGATGAACGCATCGTAGGTGACCCGCTGACCTTCGATGTCCAGGTTCCGGCTTTCGATTCGCCCGACTTCGAATCCGCGGTAAAAGATCGGCGAGCCAGCGGTCAGCGAGCCGGCCTCCTCGGCCACCAGAGTCAGCCGCAGTCCCGGGATATTCTGATTGGTGGCCAGCGGGGTTTCGAGACCGTTGAAATGATTGACCTCGGCAGCCGTCGGGAGGCCCGGGATCGAGTTCGAGATAGGCTCCGGTGATCAAGGTTCCCAGACCGGAGACATCCGTGGCCGAAACCCGCGGCCGGACGACCCAGAAATTGGTGCCCTGTGCGCAGCAAGCCGACTGAATCGGGCGTGAGTTCGAGCATGACGACCACGGATTTCAAGTCATCCGCCAGTTTCACATCCTTGACGACGCCGACCCGGACCGAGCGGCAGCGCACCTCGGTTTTCCCCGCAGCGATGCCATCGGCGGTTTCGAACCGCACGTGGGCGATCGGCCCCTGCGAGGTGACGCTGCGGTAAATCATCCAGCCGCCGATCAGAAGCGCGAGGATGGGAACCACCCAGACGATGTTCCAGCGCTGCGCCTGCCGGTATTCGGGTGTCACGGCAGGAGGTGGGGTCGTTTCCGTTTCGCTCAAAGGTCTGTTTTCTTAATGGGTGATGTATCGATTCCCAGCGTTTCGAACCGATCCCACAGTAGCCGGGGATCGAAGCTCATCGCTGCGAACATGGTAAGCACGACCACGCCCGCGAATGCAAGCGCGCCGGGGCCGGGCGTGACGGTCATGTAGTTGCCGATCTGGACGAGCGCCACTAGAATGCCGACCACGAAAATATCAATCATCGACCACCGCCCGAACAGCTCGGTCAGCCAGTAAATCCGCCCTAGCACCGCCGGTGACGGGTGCAGTTTCCCGGACGCAGCCAGGCAAAGCCAGCTCAGCGCGACAATTTTCAGCAGCGGAATGATGATGGATGCCGTCAAAATCACCAGGGCGATCGGGTAGGCACCGGTTTTCCAAAAATAGATGATACCGCCGACGATGGTGTTTTCCGAGACATCGCCCAGCTCGACCATGGTCATCATCGGCAGGAAATTCGCCGGAATGTAGAGCGCCGCCGCCGCCAGCATGAAGGCCATCGTCCGGTTCACGCTGTCCGGCTTCCGCAGGTGCAGCGGCGTGTCGCAACGTGGACAACGCCCCATCGTCACCGGAGAAACCTTGCCGCAGGTGTGGCAGCCCGCCAGGCCTTGCGCCGTCGCTCGGGGATATTTTTGATTCATCGCCGCGCCACCTCCAGGCGATCCCACAACTCGTCACGGTCGATTCCCGAAATCGCCGCCGCCATGCACACCATGACCGCAGCGAATGCCCAGAATCCGAGGCCGAAATGCACTTCCGCGAGCTTGTCGAGTTTCAGCAGGCTGACGAGCACCCCCAGCAGGAAGACTTCGATCATGTTCCACGGCTCCGCCCGGTTCAGCCACTTCGCAACGTGGATCGCCCCAGGCGCGATCTTTCCCACCATCAACGGCGCGCACACGTAGAGCAGCCCGGATGCGAGCGACACCGGCGTCACGATGGTGAAAAGCGCCAGCGCGATTCCCAGCAATGGACTGCCCTCGGCAATCAAAGCCCTCGCACGCCGATATCAGATTCAAGGTCGTCCGCAGCCCGGCGGCATCCATCGTGAGAAACGGAAATTGGCTCACCACCACCATCAGGATGAGCGCCGCGCTGGAAAACGCCGACACCCTCGCCAGCGAGGCCGGGCGATTTTGATAGAGCACCGCGCCGCAGCAACGGCACCTCGCCGCCTGTCCTTCCGGCAGCGGCTCGGCCTCGTGCAGCGTGTCGCAGAAATGACAGGCTGAAAAATGCGGCCCCCCGGGCGGCTTCGGCCACGGCAGCAATTCCCGCCGGAGTCTGAAAAGGGATTTACTCATGTTATCGGTGGGCGACCACCCGCTGTGCCAGTTCGCCCAGCCCCTCTACACCACATTCCACAAAATCTCCAGCCTGCAAATAGCGCGGCGGGCTCATGCCCATGGCAACTCCTCCCGGAGTTCCCGTCGCAATCACGTCACCGGGCAACAACGTCATGAAGCGGCTGACATAACTGACCAACTGCCTCACGGAACACAGCATGTCGCCCGTCCAGCTGTTTTGCCGCAATTCACCGTTTACCTTGCACCACAGGCGGAGTTTCTGCGGATCCATGACTTCATCCGCCGTCACCAGCCACGGCCCCATCGGCGCGAAGCTGTCCGCGCTCTTCCCCTTGGTCCATTGCCCGCCCATTTCCTTCTGGAACGCCCGTTCGGAAAAATCGCAAAACGTCGAGTAACCCGCCACGAAATCCAGCGATTCCCGCTCGTCCACATACGATGCGGTGCGCCCGATCACCAGTGCCAGCTCCACTTCATAATCCAGCTTCGTCGACCCACGCGGAATGATCACGTCGTCCGTGGGACCGCTCCAGGCGCTGGTCGCCTTCATGAAAATCGCGGGCTCCGTCGGGATTCCCTCATCCAACTCCTTGGCGTGATCCAAATAGTTCTTGCCAATGCACACCAGCTTCGACGGCCGTTCCACCGGCGGCCCCAATCTCACCAAAGGATCCACCTCCACGCCGCCCGGACATCCGTCCGCCACCCATTCAGCGAGAGATTCGATACCACCCATCGCGAAAAAACCTTCGTCGTAGTCGTTGAATTCACCGCTCGCATCGATTCTGCGTCCATCCGGCAGCAGGATTCCCGGTTCCTCGCGTCCCTCCTCACCAAACCGAATCAATTTCATAGGCGCGATGTAACAGACCAAGCGGAACTGAGGAAACCGAATCTTCAGCAAGTCACCGGACCCGGCAGCCCTGGAAATTCGGGACAAAAAAGAAGCGGCCCGACTGATCATCACTCCTAGGAAAAACCCATTAACCCGGGAGGCATCTCAGTCGGACCGCCTTGTCTTGCGACGCGGAAAGAATTACCACCCCACCCGACCGCCGGCAAGAACTAATTTGCTAAAATTCAAAAATTCTCAGGATTGGTCCCAATCACTGCCTTTCGATCCTTTGTCGGTTCCTCACCTTCCATCTCATTGAGCATGATTCTCAGCGCACCGCCGGAGATTGAAATCTCGTAAATCAGGCAGGCCAACGATATGGCCATCAGGATCAACGCCGTGAGAAATGCTCCCGTGGCCACCATCGGAAACTTTTCAATCACTCCGAGCATCGAGATCACGCAGAAGAACAAACTGACCGCACCGAACAACTGCATCCTCCGGATCAGTGTCAGGCGACTTCTGAGATTTTCGATTTGCGCCCGCAGCGTGGCATCGCCCTTAACCAACCAGTCCGTGTGCAAAGTCCGGATCAAAGCGGAAAGATGGAGGAAGCGGTTCGTGTACGATAGAAACAGCAGGCTGATCGCCGGAAAAAGCAATGCGGGAGTGGAAACCTCGAGCGTCATGCCGAACTCTACCGGACCCATGCGCGGCGAAGAAGCACGAAGTCCCGGAGCCTTGGAAACCCGCGGAACAACCGTGCCCGGATTATTTTGGGATGAACATTGACGCTCGCACCTCTAAAAAACGAACTTATGCATCCGTCCATGACCCGCCTCCTCCTTTTTCTCACCGCTCTCCTCGCCAGCAGCTCCACAGTGAAGGCCCAGTCCGGCGGGAACTCCTCGGTCGCCAGTCTGGTTTCCGAGCAAAAGACCATCGCTCCCGGCCAGCCCTTCACCCTCGCCCTCAAGCTCGACCACCCGCAGGACTGGCACAGCTACTATCAGAACTCCGGTGGGGTCGAGCTCCCGCCCGCCATCACCTGGAAACTGCCGGAAGGATTCACCGCCGGGACCATCCAGTGGCCGGTCCCCGAGGTGAAGGACGGTTACTTCGGGAAAAGTTTCGTCTATCACGGCAGCCCGGTGTTTCTCATCGAGATCAGCCCTCCGAACTCCCTCGCAACCGGCGGAAGCATCACTCTCACCGCCGACGCCACTTGGCAGATTTGCAAGGAAAGCTGCATCAACGAATCCGGCTCCTTCACCCTGACTCTCCCCGTCGCCGCACAGGCGGAAAAAGATTCCGCACAAGCCGCCCTGTTCGCCACGGCCCGCAAAAGCCTTCCAGGCAGAAATCCATCGCTTGAAATCACCGCTCATTCCGACGGCGGCGACGTCCAACTCCGGATCGCCAATCTCAAAGACTCGCCCACCGATTTCATCCCCAATCAACCCTTTCTCCAGCCCGCCAGCGCTGGCGGCAGCATCCAGCGTGAGGGCGACGACTGGATCGTCACGCTCAAGCGCATCAAGAAGGACATGCTCGACAACGATGTCGTCCAAGGCAAATCCCTCTCCGGCATCCTCACCGGCCCCACCGCCATCGAGATTCCGGACACCGCCATCGCCCGCCCGCCCGCCAAGTCGCTGGAGTTTTCGAAATTCCTCCCGGTGCTCGGCGGAATGTTGTTAGGCGGCCTCATCCTCAACCTGATGCCCTGCGTTTTCCCGGTCATCGGACTGAAAATCATGGGTTTCGTCCAGCAGGCCGGCCAGGATCGGAAAAAAATCGCGCTGCATGGTGTCACTTTCACGCTGGGAGTGCTCGCCTCGTTCGGCGTCCTCAGCGGCATCCTCTTCGCCGTCCGCTCCGCCGCGGGCGGCGCGGCCGGGTCCATCGGCTGGGGCTATCAGCTCCAAAATCCCTGGGTGGTGCTCGTTCTCATGCTGCTGATGTTCGTGCTCGCGCTCAACATGTTCGGCCTGTTCGAGCTCGGCACCGCCGCCACCTCCGTCGGCGGCTCGCTGCAGGCCAAACAAGGGCTCGGAGGCTCGTTTTTCTCGGGCATCCTCGCCACCATCGTCGCCACTCCCTGCTCGGCGCCGTTTCTCGGAGTCGCCATCGGCGCGGCGATCGCGCTTCCCGCATTCCAGTTCTTCGCCGCCTTCGCCGCGATGGCCGTCGGGCTGGCGCTGCCCTATCTGATTCTATCCATTTTCCCGCGCCTGATCGATTTCCTCCCCCGCCCCGGTGCCTGGATGGAGAGCTTCAAGCAGGCGATGTCGTTCTTCCTGTTCGCCACCGCCGGCTACCTGCTCTGGGTCTATGCGGGGCAAATCGGCTTGGACAATCTGCTGAATCCCATCTTCGGACTCAGCGCCATCGCCATCGCGGCATGGATCTACGGGCGCTGGAATCTGCCCCACCGCACGCAGCGGACCCGTTTTGTTGCCATCGCACTGACATTCCTGTTCGCCGCCGGGGGATTTCTTCTGGCAAAACCCCCGGTGAAATCCGCACTCGTCTGGGAACCTTGGTCGCAGGAACGAGTCGATGCGCTGTTAGCCGAAGGAAGCCCGGTATACATCGATTTCACCGCCCAGTGGTGCGCCACCTGCCAGGTGAACAAAAAACGCGCTTACACCGCCGATGTGATCCGCCTGATGAAGGAAAAAGGCATCGTCGCGCTTCGAGCGGACAAGACCAACCCCGACCCGAAAATCGACGCAAAACTCGAGGAGCTCGGCCGCTCGGCGATCCCCGTCAACGTGCTGCTGGTTCCCGGAAATGAGCCAATCATCACTCCGGAACTGCTCTCCGCCGGATACCTTGAAGAACTTTTCAACAAGGCAATTCCGGCGAAGTAAGCCACCCTGTTATTTCGCAGAAGCGAACCGCGCTGAGACGGCAGGCCAGTCCACAACGTTCCACCACGCGGTGATGTAATCGGGGCGGCGGTTCTGATAGTGGAGGTAGTAGGCGTGCTCCCAGACATCGAGGCCTAGCAGCGGCGTCCCGAGATCCGCGTCCGGGACAATGCCCTTCATCGCGGGATTGTCCTGGTTGGCGGTGCTGGTGATCTTGAGTTTGCCGTCCTTCACGATCAGCCAGGCCCAGCCGGAGCCAAACCGCTTGGTGGCGGCTTCACCGAAGGATTTCTTGAAGGCATCCATCGATCCAAACGCGGCGTCGATCGCAGCAACGAGCTCGGCGGAAGGCTTGCCGGATTTTTCCGCAGGCGCGAGGGTCTTCCAGAAAAAATCATGGTTCCAGTGCCCGCCGCCGTTGTTGCGGAGGGTGGTGCGGAGAGCTTCGTCAGAAACTGATGGGAGCGTGGCGAGAAGTTCTTCCAGCGGGAGTTTCGCAAGGTCCGGCGCGGTGGCGAGGGCGGTGTTGAGGTTCTTGATGTATGCCGCGTGATGTTTGCCGTGATGGATTTCCATCGTCAGCTTGTCGATGTGGGGCTCCAAGGCGTCCGCAGCGTAGGGCAAGGCGGGCAGCCTATAGGTTTCCGCCGTGGCGGCGCGGGCGGTGGTCGGAAGTGCTGCGGCGGTGGCGGCGAGGGTGCCGAGTTTCACGAAATGCCGGCGATTGATGAGGGATGATTTTTCCATAGCGCCCTATTGGTAAACCCATGCGGAGACAAAATCAACCAATCGCGACAAGACTGTCCCGCGCCAGGGCAGCGGCTCCGATGGTGCCCGCCTCGTGCCCGAAAGCGGCGGGAATGACCATCAGCCGGTCTTTGAAGGGCCCGGACAGTTGGGCGAACAGATGATGATTGAAAGGCCGGAACAGCAATTCGCCAGCCCGGGCCACGCCACCGCCGATGACGATGGCCTCCGGATTGAGCAGCCAGCAGCAGTTCATGGCGGCGGTGGCCAGCATCCTGCCGATGCTTTCCCACTGGGCGAGAGCGATGGGATCGCCGAGGTGCGCCTCGCTGGCCAGGGCGGCGGGCGTGCACTCCTCCATGGACTTCTGGATCCCGGCCGCCGCATACGCCTCGCGGGCGGCGGCGGTGATCTCGTTGTTGCCGACGTAATCTTCCAAGGCACCAAGGTTCCCGTAATGCCCGGGGCGCCCCTGATAGTCGATGGAAGTCTGCCCGATTTCCCCCGCCCCGTGGAAAGAACCGCGGATCATCTGGCCGTTGGCGATGATGGCACCACCGACACCGGTGCCCATGGAAATGAAAACCACGTGCTGGAGCCCGCGGCCGGCAGCCGCATTTCCACTCGGCGTAGGCCATGCAGTTCGCGTCGTTTTCCACCACCACCGGCAGCCCGGTCCTTTCCTGGAGGATGCGCTTGAGCTGAACGCCCTCCCAGCCCCTGACGTTGGTGAGGTTGTAGATGAAGCCTTTTTCAAAATTGACGAATCCGGGCATGCCCACGCCGAGCGCGGCGACTCCGGGATGTCGGGCGCAAAGATCCTCCACGACCCGAACCATGTCGTCGATGAGTTGTTCCGGCCCCTCAAAGTCCTGGGTGGTGATCACCGGGGCGCTGTCGATGATGTGGCTCAGGTAAACGACGGCAATCCTCACGGAAGTTCCGCCGAAGTCGATGCCGATGGTCAGGTGGCTGTCACTCATTACGGGACAACACCTAAAGGAACGATTCCGAATGACACGTTTTTTTCGTCACAAAAACAACCTTGCCGCGACTTGGCGCAGGCCATCGAGGGTGATGTCCGGATCGACCGTTTCGATCTCTTCGACACCCGCCGCGATGAGCGCGGCATCACCCCCGGTGGCGATGATTTTCGGCTTACCGGGCAGCTCGGAGCAGATACGGGCGATGATTTCCCTAACGAGGCCGCGGTATCCGAAAACGGCTCCCGCCTGCATCGCGTGCACCGTGGACTTGCCGATCGCGGAGGGTGGTTCGACCAGTTCGATCACCGGCAAAAGGGCGGTTTTCCGTGTCAGATAGCCCGACATGGCCCCTAACCCGGGAGCAATCACGCCGCCACAATAAGCGGGCGCGGCGGAGATCACGTCGAAGGTCACGGCGGTTCCGAAATCGATGATGATGGCGGGCACGCCATGCCGCGAAAGCACGCCGGCGGCGTTTGCCAGGCGATCCGCCCCGATCTGGGAGGGCTCAGGATAGTCGATACCCATGCCCAGCGGACTCTGATAGTCGAGAAAGTGAAGTGGCCATTTCCCGGCAAACCAGCTTTTCATCACCGCCGCCTTGGCGGGGACCACGGAGCAGACGATCACCGCGTCGAAGGCCACGCCGTCCAACAGGGCGGTGAGGGACTCAAGCGATACATCCGGGGTGGGCAGGACGGCGCGCCATGGCAGCAGGGCGGTCGCGTCTCCGAGGGCGAACTTGGTCCGCGTGTTCGAGTTGTCAATCAGGAGCCAGGTCATCGATCACCAGTGTTGGGTGGTAAAATTGCGATAGTCCGAGTTTTCCAGATCCGGCAAACCCGGATTCGATTTCACCGGGAGCTTGCCGCCGTTGAGGTGGAGGGTGAGTTTTCCCTCGAGGTCAGCGACTTCCAGCCAGAATTTCAGCCAAATCTCGCTGGTGGCTTGGGCGTCATTCCCGACGAGTGTCGTGTCGGCGGGTGCCAACAGGGTCCCACGCGAGGTTTCGAGGCGCACGGACTGTTGCAGATCGTGGGTTTGCCCGGGATTCACCTTTAAATGCACGTTGACCCAGAAATATCCATGATCGCGGGTCACGAGGGTTTCCGCCACCACGCAGCGGGCGGCAGGATCCGGGTTCCAGGAATAAGGCCGGAACCAACTCCAAGCCGCAAACGCGGTGGAGACCAGCAGTAAGAACATCAGGAAGTATCGCAGGATCCGCCGCTTCACGCCGCAAGAGGAACCTGCCTGAGGCCAAGCTGCAAACGAAAACGGGCGGACCGTTGCCGGCCCGCCCGTGAAAATTCGAATCAGTCAGAAGATCAATGCTCGTAGCCCTGCTCGCCGTGTTCGGCGAGATCGAGACCGGCTTCCTCAACTTCTGCAGATCGGGCGGAGACCGATGACGGCCTTGACGATGTAGGCGATAATCACCGTGGCCACCACACTCCAGACGATGGTGAGACCGACGGCCTTGAGCTGCTCGCCGAGCAGGCCAGGAAGCAGTCCTTCGATGCCGGGATTCGCTTCTTTCGATGCAAACACCCCGGTTAGGATCGCTCCAAGGGTTCCACCCACACCGTGGACGCCAAAGGTGTCGAGCGCGTCGTCATAACCCAGCATGTTCTTGAGATAAGCCACCGCGAGGAACGGGACAATGCCTGCCGATGACTCCCATACGACCGACGGAGGATGATGCGGTCACGAAACCCGCACCCGGCGTGATGACCACGAGCCCGGCAACGATTCCAGAGCAGAAACCGAGCACGCTTGGCTTGCCCTTGAGAACCCATTCCGCAAGCGCCCAGGAAAGACCGGCGGTCGCGGCAGCAAAGGGTGGTGGTGACGAAGGCATTCGATGCGATGGCGTCCGCACCGAGTGCGGAGCCGGCGTTAAAGCCATACCAGCCGACCCAAAGCATGCCGGTGCCGACCATGCAGAGAACCATGCTGTGGGGAGCCATCGATTCCTTGCCGAGACCTTTGCGCTTGCCGAGAATGATGCAGAGAACCAGCGCGGACCAACCGGAGGTCATGTGGACCACCGTGCCACCGGCGAAATCGATCGCCTTGATTCCAGCCTCGGGATTGAGAGGACCGCACATGAAGCCGACCGTGGACCAGACCATGTGGGCGAAGGGAAAATAGACCAGCAAACATCCAGATCACGACGAAGGCCAGGATGGCGGCAAACTTCATGCGCTCGGCGATGGCACCGATGATGAGCGCGGGGGTGATGATCGCGAAAGTCAGCTGGAACATGGCCCACATGCTGTCGGAGATCCAGTGGTAGCCGGCACCGACGTTACCGGGCTCAACTCCCTTGAACATCATGTTGCTGAAATCGCCGACGAAGGCGCTTTTCGCGTCGACCCCGAAGGAAAGACTGTAACCGCAGAACCACCAAAGCGGTGTGACCACACAGGCGATACCCAGGCACTGGGCGAGGACCGAAAGCACGTTCTTGCGGCGGACGAGGCCACCGTAGAAAAGGGCCAGGCCGGGAAGCGTCATGAACAAGACCAGCGCCGTGCTCACCATTTGCCAGGCGTTTGCACCCGGTCCCGGTCCGGCGACCAGTGAAGCCGCCTCATTGGCCTTTTCCGGACGGCCGACGTTGTTCATGTAGGCCTCGATGTCCGCGAGGCGCTCTTCCACGGTGGGGAGCGCGGGTGTGGTTTCCGCAGGAGCGGCAGCCGGAGTCGGTGGCGGAGTGTCTTGGGCATTCGCAAGCGGTGACAGCGAGAAGCTGGTCAGCGCAAACGCGATTGCAGGGATGATTCCTCGCATGACGAGTCGTTCAATGTTCATGGGCGGTTGGTATTGGTTGATGGTAAACGGAAAGACACCCTGGCTAGTGGGTGCCTTTGCGGGTTGCAGAAAAAGCAAGATCCGGGCCAACTTGCGGAAAATTTCGACAACTCATTGACTCTCAGCCGAGTGCCCGATGACCTCCGCAGTTCCGTTGATTCATGCGGATTCCGCGATTTTCCTGACCCGAGAATGCGCCGAAAAAAGGGTGGACCGTTGCCGGCCCACCCCAATTTGAATATGATGCTGAGAACCTGAATCGATCAGGCCTGACTGTCGTTGTAAGCAGGCGAGCCGTGCTCGGCGACATCGAGACCTTCATGTTCCTCTTGCGCATCAACTCGGACGCCGAGAGTGATTTTCAGGATGATGAACAGGATCAGCGAGGCGATGAAGGCGAAAGCTCCGATCGACGCCGTTCCGATCAACTGCTTCATGAACGAGTGGTCAGGATTGGTGCTCCAGATCCCCACCGCCAGCGTGCCGAAGACGCCGCAAACGCCGTGAACCGAGACCGCACCCACCGGATCATCCACCTTGATCTTGTCGAAGAACAACACCGAGACGACCACCAGGGCTCCAGCGATCGCTCCTACCAGCACCGCTTGCCAAGGATTGATGACGTCCGCACCGGCGGTGATACCCACCAGGCCGGCGAGAATACCGTTGAGTCCCATGGACAGGTCGGGCTTCTTGAGAACGATCCACGAGGTGAATGTCGATGCGAGACCGCCCGCGAATCCTGCCATGGCCGTGGTCACGAACACGCGGGAAACCAGTTGAGGATCCGCGCTGAGAACCGAACCGCCGTTGAAGCCGAACCAGCCCATGAAGAGGGCGAACACGCCGATCAGAGACAAGGGCATGCTGTGGGGAAGGACCGGACGAACGCCATCCTTCGTGTATTTGCCCAAACGTGGACCGAGAACCAGGATCGCTGCCAGGGCGGCGAATCCACCGAAGGCATGCACCAGTGTGGAGCCGGCGAAGTCATAGAAGCCCATTTGATCAAGCCAACCCTTGCCCCACTTCCAGGAGCCGGTGATCGGATAGAAGAACATGACCAGCACTGCGGCGTAGATCATGAAGGAAGAAAGTTTCACCCGCTCGGCAACCGCGCCAGAGACGATGGTCGCGGCGGTGGCGGCGAACATCGCCTGGAAGATGAAATCCGCCCAATAGGTGTAGCCCGCATAGGCCGAAGTCATGTTGGCGGTGATGTCAGCGCCATCAAAACTGTTTTTGATAGGCGACCCCATGGCAAAGACGCCCTGGATGGTCCAGGCGTCTCCCGGATACATCGAGTTGAAGCCCCATAACATGTAGGTGAGAGCCCCGGCACACACGATGAAGACGTTTTTGAACAGGATGTTCACGCAGTTCTTCTGCTGACACATGCCGGACTCCACACACGAGAATCCCAAGTGCATGATGAAGACGAGAGCCGCTGCGATTAGAATCCAGAGATTGTTCACCGTGAACATCGCCGCATCAGGACCTGCCATGAACGCCTCATAACTTCCTGGTTCTGGCGGAGCCTCGGCTTCAGCGGGCGGAGCTTCGGCCGGGGTGGCCGCCTCGGCGACCG
The DNA here is from genome assembly GCA_963841745.1 of uncultured Verrucomicrobiae bacterium. Lineage (GTDB taxonomy): Bacteria > Verrucomicrobiota > Verrucomicrobiia > Verrucomicrobiales > Akkermansiaceae > Luteolibacter. The sequence continues at coordinate 515,688 of CAWJDV010000006.1, forward strand.
GGGGCGGCGCTGCATCCTGCGCGGACAAGGTCATCATGCACATGGGGAAGACGACACACGCGACTGCGGCCGCTGTGAGGGCTCTGATTTTATTGAGGTATCGACTGGTCATGGTGGTCGGGATTGATCGGATAGGTAATTGCTAGGACCCGAGAATTCCAAATCCACGCGGTCCCGATTTCGGAGAAAGCAAACGCCATGCCAAAACACTTAACCGCCAAAATCACCTGGTCCGCGCTCCTACCACAAACCCCAGGGCGCGGCCCCACCATGGCAGCCGGACAAAAACCGTCCTTCGCCTCCTCCCGCGGCCCGGGTTTCTCGGGTCTCGCTTAAAACTGCTTGGAAAAACCATGATCACCCTCAAGACTCCCCGCATGTTTCTCGGTCTCGATTCCTCCACCCAGTCCCTCACCGCCGTGCTGATCGATCCCGCCTCGGGAAAAATCCGCTGCCAGATTTCCGTGAACTTCGGCGCGGATCTTCCTCAATTCGGCTCTCCTAGCGGATTCATCCCCGGTGGCGCGGGCGGAGAGGTGCATGCGAACCCGTTGATGTGGCTGGAGGCGCTGGACCTGCTGCTCGCCCGGCTTGCGGCCGCAACCGACCTCTCCCAGGTAAAATTGATCGCCGGATCCGGCCAGCAACACGGTTCGGTCTATCTGGATGCCAGTTTCGACGCCCGCCTGGCCGCACTCGACAGCGCGCTGCCACTGGCTCCGCAGCTCGCCCCCGCGCTGACGCGAGCCACCTCGCCGATCTGGATGGACACCTCGACAGGTGCCGAATGCGCGGAAATCACCGCCGCCCTGGGCGGCTCCGAGGAAGTCTGCCGCCGCAGCGGCTCAAATGCCATCGAGCGCTTCACCGGCCCGCAGATCCGGCGGTTTTTCAAAACGGATCCGGAGGGTTACGAGCGGACCGCCCGCATCCACCTGGTGAGTTCCTTCCTGGCCTCGGTGCTCGCCGGAAAATCCGTGCCAATGGACTTCGGCGACGCGGCGGGGATGAATCTGCTCAATTTGTCGCAACTCGGCTGGGACACCGAGCTGCTGGCCGCGACCGCTCCGAACCTTGGCGCGAAGCTTCTCCCTCCTGCTGCCGCGATGACGGTGCAAGGCACGATTTCCCCGTATTTTTCCGAGAAATTCGGATTTTCAAAAAACTGCCGCACCGCGCTGGCCACCGGGGACAATCCCGCATCGCTCGTTGGCATGGGCGCGACCACTCCGGGAAACGTGGTCATCTCGCTGGGCACCAGCGACACGTTTTTCGCCGCCATGCCGGGGCCGAAAACCGACCCGAACGGCTTCGGCCACGTCTTCGGAAATCCCGCTGGCGGCTTCATGTCGCTGATTTGTTTCCGCAACGGCTCGCTCGCCCGCGAGGCCCTGCGCGACAAGCTCGGGCTCGATTGGTCGGCATTCGACCGGGACGCGCTGACCGCCACCATCGGCTCGGCGGGAAGCAACCTGATGCTGCCGTTTTTCGGCCCGGAAATCACCCCGCGGCACGATTTCACCGCGCCGCTGCTGCAAGGATCCGAGGCCTTTGAAGCCGGCGAGCCCGGTCTTCAAGTCCGCGCGCTGTTGGAAGGGCAATTCCTCAACATGCGGCTCCACTCTCAGTGGATGGAGGTGAAAACCGAGCGCATCCGCCTCACCGGCGGCGCTTCGAAAAACGACGGCATCGCCCAACTGGTGGCCGATATTTTCCAAGCCCCCGTCGAGCGGCTCGACGTCTCGAACTCCGCCGCCCTCGGCGCGGCACTCATCGCCGCCGCCGCGGACGGACACGACCTGCCGGCGCTGCAGGAAGTCTTCTGCCAGGCTTCGCCCGGCTCCTCGCTGCTGCCAGATCCCGCGCTCGCCGGCGTTTATGGCGACGCTCTCGGCCGCTTCCAAACACTGCTCAACGCCAGCCGCTGAGAAGTCCGTTTGACCCGCTGCAATCCCAGTTTAGAAATCACCGAAATGATTGACCAATACGCAAACCGGTTCGTGTGCGACCTCGTGGCCTATGAGCCTGGAAAACCGATCGATGAAACCGCCCGCGAGATCGGGCTGGATCCGTCACAGATCGTCAAGGTCGCCTCGAACGAAAATCCGCTAGGCCCGTCCCCGCTGGCAAAAGCCGCCATGCGCGAGGCGCTGGAAACCGCCCACATCTATCCGGACGGCGGCGGCTACCGGCTGCGCTCCGCCATCGCCAAATCATTCGACATGGATCTAGCAAACGTGGTGCTCGGCAACGGCTCGAACGAGATCATCGAGCTGCTCTGCCACACCTTTCTCAACCGCGACACCGAGCTCATCGCCGCGAAACACGCGTTCGTGGTTTACAAGCTGATGGCCACGCTCTTCGGCGCGAAATACGTGGAAGTGGCGGACCCGGACTTCATCCACGACCTCGACGCGATGGCCGATGCGATCACCGACCAGACGCGTCTCGTTTTCATCGCCAACCCGAACAATCCGACCGGCACCATGGTCGGCCAGGCCGCGATCGACCGCTTCATGGCGCGGGTGCCGGAGCATGTCATCGTGGTCTTCGACGAAGCGTATTTCGAGTTTCCCGACTCGCCACCAGACACGCTCAAGTATGTCCGTGAGGGACGGAATGTCTGCGTGTTGCGGACGTTTTCCAAAATCCACGGCTTGGCGGCGTTGCGCGTCGGCTACGGTTTGGCCTCGAAAAACGTTGCCAGCCTGCTGCAGAAGGCACGGCAACCGTTCAACGTGAATTCCATCGCCCAGGCCGGTGCCCTCGCCGCGCTGGCCGATACCGATCACATCGAAAAGACCCGTGCGGTGAACCGTGCCGGGATGGAGTTTTACGAAAAGGAACTCGCCGCCCGCGGGCTGGAATACGTGCCGAGCCACGCGAATTTCCTGCTGGTCAAGACCGGCGAGGGCGACCGGGTGTTCCGCGACATGCTGAAACAAGGCGTGATCGTCCGCGCAATGAGCAGCTACAAACTGCCGGAGTGGGTGCGGATTTCCATTGGCACGGATGCGGAAAACCGCCGCTGCCTGGAGGTGCTCGATTCCGTGCTGCCGGTGGCGGTTTGAGGTTTCCGGGGCCGCGTTTGACAGATCGCTTATGTTTTCTTAAATTTTTGCCGATGGAGTTTCCTATATGTCAGATCCTATGATTGCCGCCGACCGAAGGGAATTCCGCTGCGTGCATTGCGATGGGAAAATCCTGATCCCCCTCGACCTGCCGCCCACGACGGGACCGTGCCCGCATTGCAGTGGGGTGATCACTTCGCCAGCACCGGAAGCACCGGCACCGGTTCCGAACTTCCAGATTCCTCCGGTTGAAGTCGCCCCGCCACCGCCTGTCATCCCCGCGGTTCCTGTGGTCGTCGAAAAAAAGCCGCCGCCACCGCCTCAGAAAATCCAGGAAACTCCGCACCCACTGGCAAAGGAAGAGATTCCAAAAGTCGAGCTGCCGCATCATGAGCATGTTTCGGAGCACAACGTGCCGAAGAAAAAATCCGCTCCCAAGGAAGGCAAACGTCGCAGTGGCTTGATCCCTGCGATGCTGGTGCTGCTGATCCTCGGGCTGGCCGCCGGCGGAATCCTCTATTTCGCCTCCAAGGAGATGAACAAGCCGGTCGCCCCGCCCATGGCGAAGGCCAAGACCGCGGACACGACCGTAAACGATGCGAACTACATCCGCATCGGCTGGCAGAAAGATGCTTACGAACTGCTGCGCGGCTACATGGCGGCCACCGACACGAAGGGCAAAATCCCGTTTATCCTGAAGGGTGAGGAACTTGCCCCGAGAATCGAGGAGTTCTACGGCGGCGGCGTCATCGTCGATTCCGATTCCCCGGCCGAGGCGTTTTCAATTTACGAACTCTCCGAAGAAGACCGGAAACGCGGGCTGTTCATGATGATCTACGACCAACCACCGCAGTTTGAAATGAAGGAATTCTTCCGACCGCTCGCCTCGCTGGAAGTGCAATACGGAGTGGACGAGGCGGACCTGTTATTGAGCACGTTGGCCCGCGTCGGAAACTTCGCGATGGAACCGCTGCGGGTGCACGCCTTTTTCAAGCGCACGGAGGAAGGACTCAAGCTGGATTGGGAGATTTTCGCCCAGACAAAGTACCGGACGCTGCAGAATTTCGTGGAACTTCCGGAAGTCGGCCAGACCGGAGTTTTCCGGGTATTCATCATCGAGGACGTGCCCGACAAGGGCCGCGCGATCGCAGGCACCCGCACTTATCGAATCGCGGATCCGGCGAACACCGGCGACACCGCACGGGTCAATGTGAAGGTGGATTCCGAGATCGGCCGTGCCCTCTCCCTCATCAACTGGCGCGGCACCAAGGAGAGCCGCCCGATCACCCGCACCGCGACCGTGGAGCTGAAATGGACCGGAGAACTTGCCGCGCCGGAGCTGGAAATCAGCCGGTTTATTTGTTGGGAATTCCTCGGACTCGGCGGTCAGGAAACGCCTTCCACCGCATCGACGAAATAGTCTCCCGGATGGAAACCACCACCGATCCCACCCGCACGACCATCGCAGCCATTGCCAGCCCGGTCGGGGTCGGAGCGGTCTCGCTGGTCAGGATTTCCGGGCCCGAGGCGATCCGGGTCGCAGATGCAGCCACTGGTGGCCTGGCGTCCTCGCTGCTGCCCCGCACGGTGCGCTACTGCCACATCCGCGAGGCCGGTGGAGAAATTCTCGATGACGGGTTGATGACGGTTTTCCGAGCTCCGAACAGTTACACGGGCGAGGATTGTGTCGAATTCACCGGCCACGGCGGGATTCTGGTCACCCGCGAAGTGCTCGGCCGATTTCTCGCCTGTGGAGCGATTCCGGCAGGTCCGGGAGAGTTCACCCAGCGTGCGTTTCTCAACGGCAAGCTCGACCTAACCCAAGCGGAAGGTGTGATGGATTTGATTTCCGCGCAGACCCGGCTCTCGCTACGAGCGGCGCGCAGCCAGCTCGAAGGGACGCTGGGAAAACGCACCACCGAGGCGCGCGACCAGCTGTTGGAAACCCTCGCCCACCTCGAAGCGTGGATTGATTTTCCGGAGGAAGACATCGACCCGCAAACCGGTGCCCAGCTCCGCGGCCGGGTGAGCGCGGTGCTTGACGTGGTGGATTCGCTGCTCGCCACCGCCGATCAGGGCCGGGTGCTGCGCGAGGGGGTGCGGACCGTGATTTTCGGCGAGCCGAATGTGGGAAAATCGAGCCTGCTGAACCGCTTGTTAGGATTTGAAAGGGCGATCGTCAGCGACATCGCCGGCACCACCCGCGACACGATCGAGGAGGTGATCAATCTGCACGGCATCCCGCTGCGGCTGGTAGACACCGCCGGAGTGCGCGAGGCGTCCGACCGGATCGAAGCGGAAGGCATCCAGCGCACCGTCCGCCAGATCGAAGCCGCCGACTTGCTGTTGGAAATCGCCGATGCGAGCCAGCCTAGGCCGGTCGATGCGGTGCTTCCCGCGACTTTTGCGAAGCACCTGCAAGTGCTCAACAAGACGGATCTCGGCGAGCATCCATCGTGGGCGGGAGTCGATGCGGTGCGGCTTTCCTGCACCAGCGGCGAGGGATTCGATTCCCTCTCCGCCGCCATTCGTGATTCGCTGCATTTTAGCGAGTCCGACTGGGGCGAGCACGCCGTGGCCATCAACGCCCGTCACCAAGCCAGCCTTCAACTCGCCCGCACCGCGCTGGTCGCCGCGCTGGAACTTCTCGACGACGCGTCGGACCCGGAGCTCGCCGCGATCGATCTGCGCGAGGCCCTCGACGCGCTCGGAGAAATCCCGGGCAAGGTGGATACCGAGGACCTGCTAGGCGTGATTTTCAGCAGCTTCTGCATCGGAAAATGAGCATGACACAGCCATTCCTGCCTGTTCTTTCACCAGCTTCAGTCTTCTCAAAGAACAGCCAGGAATGCCCGTATCACCTCACGCCCGGCCAAGAATCCGCGCCTGGTCGAAATCATACGGCGTGAGCTCCAGCACGAGACGCTCGTCGATGGAAAAAACCTCCTTCGCCTCGGTCAGCGGCTTTGAGAGATGGGCGAGGATCGGTTTCCCGTTCGGCAGGGAAACCCGATAGAGCACCGGGTTCAAATTCTCCAAAACCGTTCCGACGGCGTGAATCGTGGCATCTGGCATCGCGGGAGAACCTTTCATCCCGGATCGCGATCGTCAACAAGCACCCGGGATTGTCCGGATTTCCTAGAGAAAATGATGACCTGACTTGACGAACCGCACGAGTCGCCCATGATCCGCGGCAGGAATTCGTCGCTCATCGCCGTGCGCCACGAAACCACCCAACTTCTTTCGCCTCCCATCATCATGACTCCTCGTTTCTCCGCCGTTGTTGCCACTTTCAGCTGCATTTTGTTCGCCTCCTGCGTTCCTTACGACGAAAGCAAGGACAAGAAGAAGGCGACCCAGAATCCACCGCAAAAAACCGTCACCAGCCCGGAGCAGCAGAAGATCCAGGCGCAACGTGACGCGTTGAAGGAAAAACAGGACGCCACCAAGCCGCAGGACACCAAACCCACGACGACCGAATCCACCGGCGGTACGACCACGCAGACCAACCCGACCACCACGCCCGCACCCACTCCGGAAAAGCGCCCTGAATACAAGTTCGCCAACAAGGTGCCCGGTAAGGATGGCTTCGTTTTCAGCCCTTATAACAACAAGGTCGTCGACGTCCGCGACATCCCGAGCGGCACGCTGGTCCAAGATCCGACCTACACCGGTGAGGGCAAAGGCTATTTCCGCGTGCCCTGAGATTTTTTGATTCCCGGTAAACCCTATCCCAGGAAACCGACCGGGTCCGACGCATTGGACCCGGTCGTTTCATTTTCAATGAAGACCGATTTCCCCACCATCACCATCCTCGGAGGAGGCCTGCTCGGCGGCTCCCTCGCCCTGGCACTCGCCGCACTGGAGAATCCGCCCGTTGTCAGGCTTTGGGCGCGCAAACAAGATACCGTCGATGCGGCGAAAGAACTCGGAATTTCCGATGTCACCACTGATCTCGCCGAAGCCGTCCGGGGAACGAATCTGGTGATTCTCGCAGTGCCTGTCGGCGCCATGGCGGCCCTTATCACCGCTGCGCTTGAAGCGGGACTTCCCGACGGCTGCTTGGTCACCGACGTGGGCAGCGTGAAACGCGTCCCACACCGGAAAATTTCCCCGCTGCTGCAAGGCCGCGACATCCGCTTCATCGGCAGTCACCCGATGGCCGGCTCCGAGCGCAACGGCCTTGCCGCCGTGACCCACTCGCTCTTCAAAAACGCCGCCTGCCTGCTCACCAACGACAATGGCGCTCCGGCTGAACAAGTCGCCGCCCTTGAGCGATTCTGGAAAATCATCGGCTGCCGCACGTCCTGGATGAGCGCCGCGATCCATGACGAGCTCGTCGCGAGAATCAGCCATCTGCCGCACATCATGTCCGCCAGCACCGCGCGGGTCTGCCTGAAGGACCCGGGCGAAGGCCGCTTCGGCGGTGGCGGATTGCGCGACACCACCCGCGTCGCTGCCGGAAATCCCGACGATGTGGGCGGAGATCGTCACCGAAAACCGCGAGGCGCTCATCGACCTGCTCAAGGAAACCATCACCGATCTGGGAGAAATCCTCACCAGCCTCGAAAACGCCGACCAGGAACATGCTAGAAAATGGCTCGTCACCGCCAAGCAACGCCGCGATCCGCTGAACCACCCCCAATAGCCTATTTTTGTCACTTCTCATGTCGGAATTTCGAGTCACAGCCATCACCCAACTCCACGCCGAGTTCAGCGTCCCCGGGGACAAAAGCATGTCGCACCGCGCCGCCATCCTCGGCGGGCTTTCCAACGGCGTCTGCACCATCCGCAATTTCCTGCCCAGCGAGGATTGCGTGAACACGCTCAACGCCATGCAGGCCCTCGGTGCCCGCCACGAGGTGCTCGACGAACTCCCCGGCTACGGCCCGGTCAATCTCCGCATCCACGGCCAGTCGATGAAACTCACCGCCCCCGCCGCGCCCATCGATTGCGGCAACGCCGGCACCGGCATGCGGCTTCTCGCAGGCCTTCTCGCAGGCCAGGATTTCTCCACCGAACTCTTCGGCGACGCATCGCTTTCCTCCCGCCCCATGGGCCGCGTCACCGTGCCGCTCGGTCAGATGGGCGCCAACATCGAGACACTCGGGGAAAAACCCGGCTGCGCTCCCCTGCTCATCCACGCCGCCAAGCTCAGCCCGATCACTTACGACATGCCGGTCGCCAGCGCCCAGGTGAAAAGCGCGGTGCTTCTGGCAGGCATGTTCGCGGAAGGCATCACCACCGTCATCCAGCCGGCGGAAACGCGCGACCACACCGAACAGATGCTAGCCTCCTTCAAGGTACACACCGGCCGCGAAGGCAACGCGATTTCCATCGAAGGCGGGCAAATTCCCCAAGCCTGCGATTTCACCGTGCCGGGCGACATCTCCAGCGCCGCGTTTTGGTTAGTCGCCGCCGCCGCGATCCCCGGATCCTATTTGCTCATCAAGGACGTGGGCCTCAACCCGACCCGCACGGCGATTCTCAAAGTGCTCGGCCGCATGGGTGCGCACATGTCCGAGATCGTCCACAGCACCCACGGCGAACCGATCGGCAACATCAAGATCCAAGGCGCTCCGCTCACCGGCACGATCATCCTCATCGACGAGGTGCCGAATCTGATCGATGAAATCCCGGTCATCGCCGTGGCTGCCGCGCTCGCGCAAGGCCGCACCGTCATCCGCAATGCCAAGGAACTCCGCGTCAAGGAAACCGACCGCATCACCACCGTCGTCAACGGCCTGCGAGCGATGGGAGCCGAGGTCGAGGAGTTCGAGGACGGCATGGAAATCACCGGCGGCAAGCCGCTGCACGGAGCCACCATCGAAAGCTTTGGCGACCACCGCATCGCCATGGCCTTCGCCATCGCCGGACTCTTTGCGGAGGGAGAAACGATCATTCAAAACACCGATTGCGTAAACACCTCCTATCCGGGATTCGCCCATCACCTCGACGCCATCCTTCACGAACGCTCGGAACCTGCCGATTTCAACCTTCCCACCCTCTCCAAAGCGTGACACAGGCATTCCTGCCTGTTCTTCATCCATCACCCCAAGATCCACCGCGTGAGTCCTAACCACCCCGCCCATCCCCAACGGTTCGCCATCGCCATTGACGGCCCCGCCGCCTCGGGAAAAAGCACGCTCGCCCGCGAAATCGCCAAGCGTCTCGGTCTGGTCATGATCAACTCCGGTGCCATGTATCGCGCCGTCACCTGGAAGGTCCTTCAGGAAAATATCGACCCTGCCGACACCACCGCCGTCATCGCCCTGCTCGATAGAATCAACATCCACTGCGGCGAAATCGGCATGAGCTCCACCTGCACCATCGACGGCGTGGATCCCGGCGACGAACTCCGCAGCGAGGAGATCAACGCCAACGTCTCCGCCATTTCCGCCATCCCCGAAGTCCGCGACCTGCTAGTCAGTCTGCAGCGGAACTACCTCGACCACACCAGCATCATCATGGAAGGCCGCGACATCGGCTCGGTGGTGTTTCCTGATACACCATTTAAAATCTACATCGACGCCCACGAGGACGTGCGCGCCAGCCGCCGCTCGGACGCCGGCGAAGTGGACTCCATCGCCGAGCGCGACGCAGCAGACAGCGGCCGCGTCACCGCCCCGCTGAAAATCGCCGATGGCGCGGTGGTGCTCGACACCTCGCATCTCAGCATTGATGCCGCCGTCGATGCCGCGATTGAAATCCTCAAACAACAGGGCCTGTCCGAGCTGGAAACCCCTTCGATTTGAAACAGCAAACGCCAATGAGCTGGATTTACTGGCTGGGCTGGATGGCCTTCGGCGCGGCCTTCCGCACCCTTTTCGGCCTGAAAATCGTCGGCGAGGAAAACCTCATCACCGAAGGCCCGGTGCTGGTCGCTTCCAATCACCAGAGCTTTCTCGACCCGCCGCTCATCGGCAATCTCTACAAGACCGAGATGGTCTATCTGGCCCGCAAGACGCTGTTCACAGGGATGGGCGCGTGGCTCTATCCCAAATGGAACGCCATCCCGGTCGATCAGGACCGCCCCGACATGGGCAGCCTGAAAACCATCATCCGCAAACTCAAGGAAGGCGAACGCGTCCTCGTTTTCCCCGAAGGTGAAAGAACGCTCGACGGAATCATCGGTGAAGCGGCCCCCGGCATCGGCCTCATCGCCGTGAAATCCGGCGCGGTGATCCAGCCGGTTAGGATTTCCGGTGCCCGCGAGGCGCTCCCCCGTGGTTCCGGAAAAATCCGCTTCGCCCGCATCACCGTCACCGTCGGCAAACCCATCCGCCTGACGCCTGAAGAACTCAATGCCGCCAAGGGAAAAGACGACTACGACCGCATCGCCAAACAGATCATGGGCGCCATCCGCGCACTGTGATTTCAGCCGTGGCGGCGGTTTCCAACCGCCATGCCAATCATGCTCACGAGCAAACCAACTGATATGTCGGAACCTTCCTCGCTACCGGAAATCCACCTATCTCTGGGTTCCTATTGTCGATCTGACCGATGATCTTCCCCGCCTACAAGGTAGCCCTCAAACAAAACACCTCGCACGGCCCGAACTGTTGGCCGGACGGGATGCTGGATTCGTTTTGCAGGGATGATGCGACGGGATGTGGGAAATGAGTGGTCACCCATCCAACTTTTCTCAGACCTCCGTCCGGTTCGTATTGTGGCTTTTGCCGGCTGGATTTGTTCCACTTAGCGCAGCGGGATTAAGTTTCCTGGCATACCGTGGATTGCTGCCTTCAACTTGGGGAATGCCAATCTTCTGGCTGGTTCTGAACATCGCGTTTGTGGCAGGAGCAGGCTGGTTTTACGGCATGCTTTCCACCAGTGCCCGCGGCGAGTCGGATGTGCTCTATCGAGCCGTTCAATACTGGTTTTTCCAAATGTTCCTGGTGCCGCTGCTCTTGGTTCTTTTGTTTCGATTTGCTGAGTCATGGATGCGATAAGCCACGGAAAAACCTTCGCGCCGCACTCAACCCACCGGCTCGCTGATCTACGCCCTGATACTCCTTCTCGGCATCGCGTGGGCGCGGTTTATGGGTTCCGGGAATCCACCTCATCGGCCAAGGCCCGGGGATTGCCTGCCAGACCGGGTCGCAAACCCGCATCACCGTCGAACACCTGTCTGATCCGACTTCGTAGACGAACCGGCGGGCCGGCCCGCCTCACACTTCCTCTTCAGGAGCCTTCGGCAGCTTGTCGACTTCTTCGAGCAGGTTGACGATTTCCACGCCGCGGACGGCGGAGGCGTCGTGATGGAAACGCAACACCGGCGTGGACTTGAGGACCACGCGCTTCATGACCTTGGACTGGATGGAACCGTGGTCCTTGTTCAGCTTCACAATGACCGAGTTGGCCTCGCCGCCTAACACGCCGATCCAGACTTTGCCTTCCTTGAGGTCCTGCGTGACCTCGACCTCGCTAACAGTCACCAGGCGGTTGTGCCATTCATAATCTTTTTGAATGACGCTGCCGATTTCACGGCGGAGGAGTTCGTTGACTCGATCGAGACGGCGGGACATTGAGGTAAATGCTGAGATGCTGAAAACTGAAATGCTGAAAGAAGAGTGAGAGCTGCTGAAGACCCTGAATTCCAGCTTTTCAGCATTTCAGAGCTTCAGCATTTACCTCACAGCGTTTGCGCGTATTTTTCGAGTTTGTAGCACTCGATGATGTCGCCTTCTTCGTATTCGTTGAAGTCGCCGAGGCGGATGCCGCACTCGAAGTTGGTGCGGACTTCCTCGACCTCGTCCTTGAAGCGGCGGAGCGTGGACATGCGGCCGTCGAAGACCGGGATGCCACCGCGGATGACGCGGGCATGGGCCTTGCGGTGGATGCGGCCGTCGGTGACGAACGATCCGGCGACTCGGCCGCGGTTGAGCTTGAAGATCTGGCGGACTTCGGCGTGGCCGATAACGGTCTCGCGGGTGAGTGGCTCCAACAGACCGAGCATGGCCTCGCGGACCTGGTCGATGAGTTCGTAAACGACCGAGTAGAGCTTCACTTCGACGCCGGCGGCCTTGGCGGATTTCACGGCCTTGGCTTCCACCTTGACGTTGAATCCGAGGATGATGGCATCCGTGGAGGTGGCGTAGGAAATGTCGGACTCGGTGATCGGGCCCGCAGCGGCGGTGATGAATGATGCTTCGACCTTGTCGGATTTGATTTCGAGCACGGCCTTGCGGATCGCCTCGACGGAGCCTTGCACGTCGCACTTGAGGATGAGCTTGAGCTGGGCCTTGCCGGCACCGTCGCGGACCATCGAATAGAGGTCCTCCATGCGGTTGCGGTGCTGCGGCTTGAGGCGGACGAGGCGCTGGGCTTCCTGGCGCTCGGTGGCAAGGGCCTTCGCCTCACGTTCGGACTTCATCTCGGTGAGATGGTCGCCGACGTTGGGAAGTTCTTCAAATCCGACCACTTCCACAGGCATGCCGGGATGGGCGGATTTCACGGCGACACCACGGTCGTTGATGAGCGAGCGGACTTTGCCGGCGAACGGGCCGCAGATGAAGGGGGTGCCGACTTTGAGCGTGCCGGACTCGACGATGACCGTGGCGGTGGTGCCGCGACCGGGAACCACGCGGGCCTCGATGACGGCGGCGCGGGCGGTGGCTTTCGGGTTGGCCTTGAGCTCGAGCACTTCGGCTTGGAGGGCCATCAGGTCGAGCAGGTCGTCCATGCCCTTGCCGGTGAGCGCGGAAACTTCGGCGAATTCCGTGTCACCGCCGAAGTCGGTGGTTTGTAGGCCGTGTTCGGCGAGTTGGGATTTCACCCGGTCCACGTTGGCGGATGGAAGGTCGCACTTGTTGATGGCGACGATGATCGTCTTTTTGGCCTTCTTGGCGTGTTTGATCGCTTCGATGGTTTGTGGCATGATGCCGTCGTTCGCGGCCACGACCAACACGACGATGTCCGTGATATCGGCACCACGGGCACGCATGTCGGAGAAAATGGCGTGGCCAGGAGTATCGAGGAAAGTGATTTCCTGTTCCCCGTGCATGACCTGATAGGCACCGATGTGTTGGGTAATGCCGCCCGCTTCTCCAGCGGTGATCTTGGTCTTGCGGAGGAAATCAAGCAGCGACGTCTTCCCGTGGTCGACGTGACCCATGATCGTGATGATGGGCGGCCGGTTTTTGAGGAGATCGACCGGCTCTTCCTTGACGATTTCCGGCTCCTTGATGACTTCGACTTCCTTGTGGAAGCCCTTGTCCTTGTCGCGCTTTTCCCGTTCGAAGACGAAACCGTGGATCTCACAGATTTTCGCGGCGATTTCCGGTTCCAGCGGTTGATTAGGTGCCGGAAAGACGCCGATCTTGATCAGGTCCGCCATGATGTTGAACGGCTTGAGACCCAATCGGGCGGCCAAATCCGGAATCAGGATCGGCGGCTTGATGACGATGAGCTTGGGATCGTCGGGAATTTCTTCTTCGACCACTGTAACCAGTGGAACCTCGGCCGGAGCAGGAGCGGCAACTGGAGCAGGCGCAGCCACTTCGGCCGCTTTGTTCGCAAGGTTGTCTTCGTGGTCGAGGATCTTGGAAATGGTGCCGAGCACCGCCTTGCCGGTGCGAGTGGTCTTTTTGACCTTTGACTTCTTGTCGTCGGCGAAAAGGTCGAGCGCGTTTGCCTTTTGGGCGTCCAGAACGCTTGGCGGCGCCGGAACGACTTCTGCCTCCTTGCGCTGGCGCTCGCGGCGCGAAGGTTTCTTGGTCGTATCGAGGAGATCGAGGACCTTCGATTTTTTTGGAGAGCTGTCGCTATTTTCGGGCATCCGGGCTGTCTGCAGAGTTCGTGGAAGAGATGTAGTGGAAATAAGAAAAGTGGGAAAAATTATTCAGTGGCTGCAGCTGCGGAGCCACTCACGATGCCGTGGGCACGGACGAGAATCGCTTCGGCGGCTTCCTCACTGATTTCAAGGGCGGCGGCGATGTAGTCGGCGGGCATGTCGATGACCAGCTCCGGATTGAAACCACCGGCGAGGGTGAGTTTGTTCGCCAGCTCGTCGGTGATGCCGAGTTGCTCGCCCAAGGTGTGGGCGGCCCCGCCGATCTTTTCCTTGAACTGTTCTTCTTTGGATTCGTCGCGGCGGACTTGCACGTCCCAGCCCATGAGGCGGGAGGAAAGACGGGCATTCTGGCCCTTGCGGCCGATCGCCTTGCTGAGATCGATTTCGTCAACGGTCACGTGGACCGTGTGGGAATCTTCATCAACGGTAATGGAGCGGAGTTCGGCGGGCTTGAGTGCCTCGCGGACGAACTCCTTGGGATCCTCGCTCCAGCGGATGATGTCCACCTTCTCGTTGTTGAGCTCGCGGACGATGTTTTTGACACGGGCACCGCGCATGCCGACGCAAGCGCCTACAGGGTCGACTTTCGGATCGCTACTCCAGACAGCGACTTTGGTGCGGAATCCAGCTTCACGGGCGATGCCGCGGATTTCCACGGTGCGGTCGGAAATTTCGTTCACTTCGGCCTCGAACAAGCGGCGGACGAAATTCGGGTGGCTGCGGGAAAGGATGATTTCCGGTCCCCGGCCTTCGTTTTCGACGGCCAGCACGTAAGCGCGGATGCGGTCGCCGATGTTGTAGTCCTCACCTTGCACGCGCTCGCGGTTCGGCATGATGCCTTCGAATTTCCCAAGGTCGATCATCACGTCGTTGCGCTCGAAGCGGCGGACGGTGCCGGAAACCACGTCGCCGGCGCGGTCCTTGAATTCCTCGTAGATCATTTCCTTCTCCGCCTGACGGAGGCGCTGCATCATCGTCTGCTTGGCGGTTTGCACGGCGATGCGGCCGAAATCCTTGGGCGTGACGTTGAATTCCTGGATATCGCCGATCTGGGCTTCCGGGTTTTTCTTAACAGCGGTGGAAAGCGGGACCTGGTTGAATTTGTCCGTGTGCTCCTCATCGGCTACCACCGTCAGAATCGCGTAAATCTTGGTTTCGCCCTTCTTGGTATCCACCGCGGCACGCAGGGTCTCGATGGCATCGGCCCCGGGAACCATTTTACGATAGGCGGAAATGAAAGCGAACTCGAGCGCGGCAACGACCTTCTCGCGGTCGATTCCTTTTTCTTTTTCGTAATACTCGATGAGGGCGACAATATCGTTGGTCATGGCGGGCGGTGGTGCAATCGCTGCTGATGTCTGGAGACGCAAAAGAGTGGGTGCGAGACCCACTCCTTTCTTTCGTCAGAAGCTGTGCGGGCAGTTTGTAAAGCGGTGTAATTTCACTTGCAAGCCGAAACTCGGCGGGCAAACGGCACGGCAAACCGTGTATCCAACCTACCTGAAATGCCTCCGCACCTCGAACTCGGGATGAGTTTCGATCATCTCGGTTCCCGCAAACGACGATTCGAACTCGGGAAACCAAGTGTCTCCCGGATGGCTCTTGAAAACATGGCTCACCAGCAAATCCTCGAGCTCTGGTAAAAACGCCGCATAAATTTCCGATCCGCCGATGATGAACACCCTGCCATCCATTCCCGGAAGTGCGCTGAGTTCGGCCGGCCGATGGATCACTTCCACTCCGTCCGCCGACCAGGTCTCATCGCGGGTCAAAACGATATTCCGCCGTTTCGGCAACGGACGCCCGATCGATTCGAAGGTCTTGCGACCCATCACGATCGGGTGGCCGGAGGTGGTGCGTTTGAAAAACGCGAGATCCTCGGGCAGGCTCCAGGGAAGCCCTCCATCGCGCCCGATCACCCGATCCGGTGTCATTGCCACGATGGCCGTCAGTCGCAGTCTCATGTCGTTCAAATCGCCACCGCGCCTTTGATGTGCGGGTGCGGGTCGTAGTTTTCGAGGCGAATGTCGTCGATGGTGAACGCATCGATGTCCCGCACGGTTGGGTTCAGCCAGAGCATGGGCAACGGCCTCGGCTCGCGGCTCAGTTGGAGTTCCGTCTGTTCCAAGTGGTTCGTATACAAATGGAGATCGCCGAAGCTGTGGACAAAATCCCGCGCCTCGTAGTCGCAGACGTGAGCAACCATTTTTGTCAGCAGCGCGTAGGAGGCGATGTTGAAAGGCACTCCCAGAAACAAATCCGCGCTCCGCTGGTAGAGCTGGCACGAAAGCCCGGGTCGCCCGCCGGCCGGGGCCTCATGGACGTAAAATTGAAACAACAAGTGACAAGGCGGCAGCGCCATCTGGTGAATTTGCCCGACGTTCCAAGCGGACACAATGTGCCGCCGCGAATACGGATTTCCCAGCAGCCCGTCGATGAGCAGATGGATCTGATCCACCGTCCGCCCCTCGGGAGTCGGCCACGCCCGCCATTGCTTGCCGTAAACCGGTCCCAGTTCGCCCTCGGCGTCCTCCCATTCATCCCAGATCGTCACGCCGTTTTCCTTCAGGTAACGGGTGTTCGTCTCGCCCCGCAGAAACCAGAGAAGCTCGTGGATGATCGAGCGCAAATGCAGCTTTTTCGTCGTAACGCAGGGGAAGCCCTCGCGCAGATCATACCGCACCTGCCGGCCGAAAACGGAGATCGTCCCGGTCCCCGTACGGTCGGAGCGTCGCTCGCCGTTGGCCAGCACATCCCGCATCAAATCAAGATATCCCTTCACGCCCGAATCAAGCCACGGACCACGATCCACAGGCAAGAAATAAGGCGTTTGAAATTTATCCTCTTGCGTCCTTGACGCTTCGATTCCGCCTACTCAGGTTAACAGAACATCAAAAAAACCGAACCCATGGAAATTCACGGAACTGTATACGACATCCTTCACAACAAAGTTGGCGAAATCTGGACCACCCACCCGGAGGATTCGGTTTACGACGCCATTCGCAGCATGGGAGAAAAAAACATCGGTGCACTCGTAGCCGTCGAAGGCGACGAAGTCGTCGGAGTGCTTTCGGAGCGCGACTACAGCCGCAAGGTGGTTCTTCAAGGGCGCACTTCCCGCGACACCAAGGTCGGCGAAATCATTTCCCGTCCGGCGATCACCGTGCGCAGCAGGGACGGCATTGAAAAATGCATGCAGCTGATGACCGGCAATCGCATCCGCCACCTGCCCGTCGTCGATGACGGCCGCCTGGTCGGATTGATTTCCATCGGTGACCTGGTCAGCTGGGTGATGAATTCCCAGCGCCACACGATCCAGCAGCTCCAGGGTTATATTTCCGGCGAGTATCCGGGCTGAATGACCACTTCCCGGTCCACCTGATTCGACGGTTTAAGAAAATCGCAGCAATCTCCCGCTGGCAGTTCTGGACCGATGGAGCCGGCTATCAGAGTCGAACTGATGACCTACTGATTACAAATCAGTTGCTCTACCACTGAGCTAAGCCGGCCGGGGTCCTGGACGGACGGGCGGAGTATTCCCATTCCGGCCCTGACGAAAAGCGCAAATATCGCTGAATGGAGAAATTGTTCCGTTCGAAGTTCCCGCACCTTAAGAGTACGGATGTTTCCTACGGATTCAACGTCCGGCAGTCGTTTGCAGCCAAATTGAACAAGGTACCAGCGTCCCTTCGATGGATTCATCCATGGGCTTCCGGCATCCATCGATCCAGCGCTTCGAACCTCCAGGCATCAGCCAATCGCGGCGTGCGGAATGACCGCGATCCAGCAGATATTTTTAACTACCTAAACAGTTGAAAACGAGTTTGTTGCGATTCATCAGAAGATTTGATCGAATACTTATCCAAACCTCCGGGTCTCAAGAAAGACAAAGAAAACAACCTATGAAAACGCACTCAATCATTCATCGGAACGTCCTTCAGCGGCTCAGCCGGTTTTCAAAACTTCTGTTTGTGGCCGGCATTGCGGTCGTGTTGGCGGTTCCCCAGGTGGACGCCCGTCCAGACCGCCACCGTGGCGGGGATCGTGGAGGATACTCCCGGCATTACGGGCATGGTCACGGTCACTACCATTCACAATATCGCCCGGTGCCCCGGCCCATTTATCGACCCGCACCCGTCGCCGTCCATCGTGGTTGGTCGCGTCCGGGATTCCATGGAGCCTATCCGCCGGCGGGCTACGTGAATTACCGCTATGTCCGCTCGCTTCCGCCGGGTTGCCGCACGGTCTATCGCGGCGGATCCCGCTATCACTATTCCAACGGGAACTACTACTGGCCCGCCCGCTATCAGAACAGCGGGGTTTATCTCAGCGTCAGGTTCTAATCACCGACGCTGACTCGCCCGTTCTCGGAACAGCCCCGGAGGAGCAGAAGCCGAAAATTGGACCGCGGCCATCAGTCCAATGCATTTAAGGATTGGTAAGACTGAGCACGTCTACTACACCAAAGGTGTTCCGACCTCCAGCCCAAGGTTGCCGGTGACGGCTACCTTGGGAACCGGATCCCCGATCTCCCGAACTCCAACGGAGTTCCGGCGCGGAGTGATTTTCCGAACGTCGTCCCAACTCTCGAAAGCCGGAACCACGTTGTGGTTCGATTCCTTGAATTCAGTTCTCCCAGGGTTGGCGGGCGGAACACCGTTGGTGTTGAAAAAACCGGAGGCGAATCCTTAACGGCATTGGGATGAATCCCGCGGTCCATTGCTACTGCCGGAGGGCTTGGCCGAGTGCGGCGTGGTAATCCTTGCGGGACAGTTCGTAGCCGCCGAACTGTTTGAGATGCCCGGTCATCCACTGGGTATCTAGCAGGGTGACATCCATTTCCCGCAACCGGCCGACCAAGGCGACGAGCGCGATTTTTGAGGCGTCGGTCTTGCGCGAGAACATGCTTTCGCCGAAAAACGCGCCGGGCAGGGCGACACCGTAGAGCCCGCCTTGCAGGCCGTCCGCGTCCCAGCACTCGACGGAGTGGGCGTGGCCGAGGTCGTGGAGGGCGCAGTAGCTTTCGAGGATGGCCTCGTCGATCCACGTCTCGTCGCGCGCGGCACAGCCTAACATCACCTCGCGGAAGGCGGTGTTCCAGCGGACTTCGAAGGGCTTGCGCTTGAGGCTTTTCGCAAGGCCGTGCGGAATGTGGAACCGCTCGTCGAGCGGGATCAACCCGCGGCGCTCGGGGGAAAACCACAGGATCTCGCCGTTCTCCGCCATGGGGAACACTCCCTTGGCATACGCCTCCAACAGGATTTCCGGCGGGATGATCCTCTTCACGGGAGCGAAGGATGTTAGTCCACCGCCTTGCCGACGATGGTGGCGAAGGCGTTGTGGTCGTGGATGCTCTCGTGGTTCACGGCCTTCACGGTGAACGAGGAAACCCGCTTGTCGGCGCGCAGCAGGGCGGCGGCATTTCTAACGACGTCTTCGACGAAGACCGGATTGTCATAAGCCTGCATGGTGACGAAGCGCTCGTCGGTGCGCTTGAGCAGGGCGTAAACCGGCGCCGAACCGGACTTCTCGGCGACAGCGATCAAGTCCTCGATGAGGATGAGTTCCCAACCGCCGGCTTTCGCTTTCGGACGCACTTCGAGGGTGACGTAGCCGCGCTGGTTGTGGGCGCCGTATTCGCTGATTTCCTTGCTGCACGGGCACAGCGTGGTGACGGGAACGGTGACGCAGAGCACGAAGTCGTCGACGGTGCCATTGGAGGTTCCCTGGAAAACCACGTCGCAACCGACCTTGGCGGGTGCGCCGCTAACAGGGGCTTTCTTGGTGACGAAGTAGGTGAAGGCGACCTCGATGTGCGCCTCCTCGGCATCGAGGCGTTTTTTCAGGTCGTGGAGGATTTCCGGCAGCGTGCGCATGGTCACCTCGCCCTCGTGTTTGCTGAGCACTTCGAGAAAACGGCTCATGTGGGTACCCTTGAAATGATGCGGCAGGTGGACCGACATCGAGATCTTCGCGACCGTGGGAAATGGTTTTCCATCCTGGTCGAGGACTTGGATCGGATAGCGCAAATCGGAGACGCCGACTTGGTCGATGGCGAGCCCGCGGGTGTCCGGAGTCGCCTGGATGTCGGGCAATGGGGAATTTCTGGAAGGCATGAGTCAGAGTGATTTTTCGTATTCCGCCCATGAGGAGGACGTTTCCCAGACACGGACGCGGACGAGCCGGACATCGGGCTTGAGCAGGTAGCGGGTATCGGCTCGCTTGGCATAGGCGGCAAGGGCGATTTCCGCGTGGTCGAAAATCGTGCGCGCCATCAGCTCGGTGGTCGGGTCCTGGTTTTCGAAACCGATGACACGGTCGCCGTAGCGTTCCTTGAAATCAGCATAAGCCGGATCCTCGGTGTTCATGCAGAGCGCGTGGTCGAACGTGTCAAGCCACTCGCCGATGGATTCCTTGATGATTTTGAAATCGCAGACCATCTGGTTGTCATCCAGCTCGTCCGCCTCGATGACAAACTCGACCTTGCGGGTGTGACCGTGCGGAAACCGGCACTTGTCGGGATGCTTGGTGAGCATGTGGCCGTTTTCCACTTCGAGGGATTTGCAGATTCGATACATGGGAGAGACTCAAGAGTTCAAGGCGCAAGGAAAGAGACTAGGAATCAAGATGGGGCAACGAGGGAGTTTGTTCGTAGTCGGTGGGATCCGGCAGGCAGGCAAGAAGAAACGCCTCGCGGCGTTCGACGCAGGTGCCGCAGACGCCGCAGTGGATTTCCTGGCCTTTATAACAGGACCAGGTTTCGGAGAAATCAATGCCGAGCTCCACACCGCGGCGGGCGATGCCGGATTTGTCGGTGTCGATGAACGGGCGGAGCAGCTGGATTTTCGCATAGGTCCCCTCCTCCATCGCGGTGGCCATGGCCTGCATGAACGGCTCGCGGCAGTCCGGATAGATCGCGTGGTCGCCGGAGTGCGCGGCGATCACGAGGCCTTCCGCATCGATGCTCTCCGCGTAGCCCGTGGCGATGGCGAGCATGATGCCGTTGCGGAACGGGACGACGGTTTGTTTCATCGATTCCTCGGCGTAGTGGCCGTCAGGAATCCCGCCGCCGGATTGGAGGAGGTCGGATTTGAAGAGACGGTTCACGAAGTCCAGGGAGATGACCTGGTGTGGCACGCCGTTTCTATCAGCATGGAGTTTTGCGAACGGGATTTCCTTCGCGTTGTGCTTCGAGCCGTAGTCGAACGACACGCAGGCGGCGACCTCGTGGGTGCCGAGGGCGTCGTAAAAGGCGGCCACGGAATCCATGCCGCCGCTCAACAGCATGCAGACTTTCATGATTCGGCGGCCATCGAGTCCGGATAGGTGGCTTCCGTGGTGAGCTGGATGCCGCCGCGCGGGGCGAAATCGCCACGGACGACGAGTTGCAGCGGTTTCATCACGGCGACGAGATCATCGAGGATGCGGTTGACGATTTCCTCGTTGAAGGCCGGTTGGTTGCGGAAGGAGGCGAGGTAGAATTTCAGCGACTTTGTCTCCACGCAGACGTCGCCGGGCACGTAGCGGATGACGATTTTCGCGCTGTCCGGCTGGCCGGTGACGGGGCAGAGCGAGGAGAATTCCGGGGCGTTGAGCGTGATCCAATAGCGCCGGCCGGGCCGCAAATTGGGGAAAACGTCCAAAGTCGCCTCGTCAGGGCTCGCTGGCAGGCGGTTCTCGGACTTTCCGAGCAGGGACAGGTTGTTGAGTTCTTCGCGACCGGGCATGGCCGGAGTCTGAAACCCCACGCTGAAAGGTCGATTATTTTCTAAAACGGCGTCAATCAAGTCGCATCACCGTCTTCTGGAGGAGCGTCTTCGGCAGCGGGTGCTTCGGGCTCCGCGCCAGCCTCCTTGGCCTCGAGCTTCTGCTTCCGCTTCTCCTCTTTTTTGGCTTTTTTGTCCAATTCCCGGCGGCGTTTTTCGAATGAATAGTTTGGTGTGGCCATAGTTCTCTCAGGGACTCTGTGCTTTTCGTCGACGGGAAGCGAGCAAGGAATTCAAACCGGACCTATTGACCGGGCAATCAGCATCATTGAGGGGCTCTTCAGTGCATCCCGCACGGGCTCAAGTGCTCCTGGATCCCGCGGGAGCCCGCCGTTGCAAGGAGTTCCAATCTGGACCGACACCTGCAACTCATTCTGCCGAACCACCCCATTCCATCATGACTCCCATCGACCCCGCCACATCCGCCACTGCGAATCCCCACTCGACCTTCGCTCCGCCTTATGTGGATGAAGACCCCAATGCAGAGCTCGTCCAACTCGGCCTCGACGAGGCGGAGGACGAAACCCGCGACGCAGTGGCCGACGCCTACGAAGCCAGCGCCTTGCTCAGCGACGAACCGGAGGAATCGCTGGATGACATCGATTTCACCGAAGGCGAACAACCGACCGGTTTTCCTGAGATCGCCGCCATCCACGAGGAGTGGATTCCCAGCGAGAACGGCGCATAAATTCCGAGGTTCTTTCAACGATTCAGAGTCCGAGTTGTTTCCTCCACTCCAGGACCTCCGCCGCGGCGAGGGGTAGCGAGCGGGTCCTGACCATGAGGGTCTGGCCTTGATCGGACAGCAACAGATTCACCAACTCGCGGACGGCTGGCGGGGTATCAGCCAGACTTGGAGCCGCGACCACGGCATAGAGTTTCCGCTGCAAGGGATAGCGGCCTGAGTAAATCGCTTCTTCCGTGGCCAAGGTCGGGCCGCTGCCATCGGTGCCGTCGAGCGCCAGCACTTTGACCGGATGCTGCCTCGGACCTTGCACCGCGTAGCCGATCCCGCCGGTCTGTTCGCCCACGGTTCTCTCCACTCCACCGGAGTAAACCACGTCATACTTCGCATCGACGTCCCGTCTCCACGCACCCCCAGCGAGGGCGATTTCCTGGAACATGCGGCCGGTTCCCCAACTTGGGCTGCCACCGATCGGCCTCACTTTTTCCTCTGCCAGAGGTCCATCGAGCACCCCGAGATCCCTCCACGTGTCTGCGGACCTTGCCGCGCCGAACGCCACCTTCAAGACTTCCGCCGACAGCGAATCGAGCGGATTGTCCTCATGCACCAACACCTCGATGGCGCTGCGGGCGATGGGGAACTCGATGACCGCGTGCCCGGTTCTATCAAAGTATGCCTGTTTGGCTTCCGCGGACATCGGCATGCTCGTCATCCCGAAGACCGCCTTTTTCGGCACCTCGTCCGACTTTTCCGCATCCTCGGAGAAATACCAATGCACGCCGTTGCTGCTGGTGAAAAACCAATCGAACACCGGCCCGTCCTTTCCTAACGAAAGCATGCGGTCGGCGAGTTTGGCGAACTCGTAGGTCGTTCCGGAAACCGGCGCGAAAGTCATGCCGGCGGATAAAATCCCCAGCGGCTTGTAAACCGGATAACCCGCCGCCGTGAGCGCGGACGCACCCACCGCATTGATTTCCTCCAGGCTGGGGATCCGGTGGACCTTGCCGATCGAGGCCGCTCCCGCCCGGTCGGAAAGCCGGTGAAACTCGCTCAACCGCTCGCCCAGGCGCGCTGCCAGGCCCCGGTCCGCATCTCCGGCGGCTTCCACTTCCGCCAACACAGGCATCAGCAATACTTCCCGCACCAGCAACTCGCCCGACAAGCGTCTGAGCACCAGCCGCTTCGCCGCGGGATATTTCAGCAGCGGGACGATGAACGTGTCGGTGCCCACCGCTTCGGCATTGGCTTTGATCTCGCCGAATAGATCGAGAGCCAGAGCCCCGCCGTTCGCGTCGAAAAGCTGCACCGCCAGACTCGTCTTCTCGGTCAGGCTGGCGTTCAGCACCATTGCGACATCGCCCGTGAGACGCTCGCGGTCCAGCGTGATGTCGAGCCGCCCGATTCCGAATCCTTCTTCCGCCGCCACCTTCCAGTCGAAGGTCTTGTCCTCGCCACCCGGCACGATCACTCCGCCTTGGACCGTTGCAAGTTCCACATGCCCCAGCTTTCCCGGATCCGAGACCTTCACCTTGCCTTCATCCTCCGGGGAAAATGAAACCGCCGTGACTCCGGCCATCGGCAGCGGCTGCAACTCCGCCAGACACGGCAATGCGGATAGAATCAACCCCGTCACGCTCGCGATGCACATCCGGCTCATGCGGGAGTTGTGACAATCCTAACTAAAAATGACAAGGCTCAATCCGGTGACTGTTCCGTCGCATGGCGGGACTCCAGCGCGGCGCGGAGCCGCCGGGTGACAGGCCCCGTCGGAATGGCGCGATCCCCGAAGCGGGAAACCGGCATCGCTCCGATGGTGGATGAAGTTAGAAAAACCTCCGCCGCCGTTTCCAAGTCATTCAGCACGAAACTTCCCAGCTCACACGGGATGCCGGCCTCCGCGGCGAGTTCGAGGATCACCTCGCGGGTGACGCCCGGCAGACAGCCGGAGGCGAGCGAGGGAACGAGGAGCCGACCTTCGGAAACAAGGAAAAGATTCGCGGTGGCGGCTTCGCAAAGATTTCCGGCGGTGTTGAGGAAGACCGTCTCCTCGAAACCGTGCCGCCGTGCGTGGTCGAGAGCGATTAGATTTTCCGCGTAGGAGGCGCATTTCAGCCCGGCGAGAGGCGAAAGTTCGTTCCGGGGCCACGGCGAGAGACAGGCGCTAACGCTTTCCGGCGGCACCAGTGCTGGCCCGGCGGTTAGCCAGACAAGGCGATCGGCACCGGGCGCGAGGTCATGGATCGGACCGCTGCCGCCGGTCACGGTGAGCCGGACGCGGGCGCGGCCGGTGGCCAGGTGGTTCTTGACGAGGAGCTCGGCGGCGATGTCACGGAATTCGGGGAATTCGACGGGCCAGCCGAGTTTTTCATGGCCGGACCGAAGTCGCGTGAGATGGCGCTCGGCGAAGAGCAACACGCCGTCGATGGCGAGCATCGTTTCGAAAAGGCCGAGCCCGTGGATGGCCCCGCGGTCCATCGGCGAGGAGAGGAAATCCCGAGGATCGAGCCATTGACCGTTGCACCAGATTCGCTTCATCTCAGGGAATGGTGGCGGCGCGGCGCGGCTTGTAAATCGCGGATGCGCGGCGGGCGAATTCCGGCTTTGCCACCCGGATCAACCGTGGCAGCGTGCCGCCCATGCGGTTTTCCATTTTCCTGAGCGGCGCGGCGATTCTGGCGATGGGAGGAATCTCGCTGAGCGTGCTGGCCAAGCCGGACGCGGTGGGATTTCTCACCGGCGCAATGCAGCTCGGCGGCGGCATCCTGATTTGCGGGCTTTTCTCGCTGAAAATGCATTGGCACGGCGTGATCGGCGCGGGAATCCTGGCGCTGCTCGGGGCGGCCCGCGGCTTGGGAAATCTGCCGGGGCTGGCGAAATTCGCGGCCGGGGACCGTGCTCACGGGTTCATGCCGCTGCTGGAATTCGGGGTGACGGTGGTTTCCCTGCTGCTGTTCGCGCAAATCATTCGGGCGCTTTTCCAGGAGCGGGTGCGGCGGATGCTGGGGCGCGGGGAGTGACGGGAGGGACCACGGGCAGGGAATTTCCAGCCGGAGGCACCGGCGTCACCCCGCCGGGAATGAGAGGCTTCGTGGGATCCGGAATGGGCGGCACGACCGGTGGTGGCTCGGGTTTCGGCAGCAGATCCTGCCATTGGTGCAGCTCGTAGCCCTCGCCGACTCCGCCGATCTCGCCGAGCAGTTCGTAGCACCGCTGACGCCATTTTTCGTAGTCCGGCGGTCCCCGCTCGGCTTCGCGGCTGCCGGGGAAGGCGAGGTAGGTGACTTTCAAATCCGACACCGGACGGCTGTAGGGCGAGGCCTTCGGGTTGATTTCGCGCGCCAGCCGCAGCGAGCCCTCGCCCACTTTGAAGGTCGGTCCACCATCGCCGACGATGGCCGGATAGAGTTTTTTCCCGTGAACGACGACCGCGTAGTCACCGACGTTCGGCGCGTAAGGCTCGCTGGAAGCCAGGACATCGATGGGGATGACGATGAAGGGATCGTAGTCGGCGATGAGGAAACTGCGGGCCTTGAGGTCGTCGATGCCGCGCTTGAGATACTGGATGCGGTCGCGCAGCCAGGCCTTGCGCGCGGCGGTGGTATCGGCAGCGGCGAGTTCCTTGTTGGCGGCGGCCATGCGTTTTTCCCAACCGGCGACCATCGGGTTCGGCGTCTTGGATTTCTTGGGCCAGCCGTAACTGGTGAACGGCTGATAGTGGGTGGAATTGACGATATCGTCGGGCATCGTCGGCGAGGCGGTCGCCGTCGGAACCATCCGAGACGACGTCCATTTCCGCCTGCATGAAGAAGACCTTCCGGCCGCCGGGGGCCTGAAAATTGAGGATGGTTTCGCAGTCGTAGATGTTGTGCTTGGTGAGCAGTTCGTTGAGGGAATTCGCGTCGCGGCGGACGCGGCCGGCCTTGTTTTCGTAGAGTTTGTTGAACCACGAGGAAACGGTGGCCTTCTCGATGAGCGGTGGCAGGCCGGGGAGGATTTTTGAAAGCTCCGGGCTGGAGGACTCGAGCTCGGCCATGGTTTTCGCTGGCGTGGGAAGCCGCAACGAAAGTTGATAGGTGGCGGTGTAGCTTGCATCGTCCACGCGCTCCTTGGAGGCGATGCCGCCTTTTTCGATGTTCACCGAGGTCTTGAACGGAATGCCGGAGCGGAGCTTCCGGACATCGGTCACGCTGCCGACTTCGATTTCGGCTTCCGGCGTCTCTGCCGGTTCCTCGGCTTTTTGCTTCCCAGCTTCTTCGAGCGATTTTTTAAGCGCTGCGATGTCGCGCTCGTATTTCTCCTCCATCTCCGCGCGGATCCGGGCCTCTGCCTGGCGGTAAATGTCCTTGGCATCCGCAGCGACGACCACCTGCTGCGGCGAGAAAACCTCTTTCAGCCCGCGCTTCACCTTGCCGGGGAATGTCGTGAAGCACAGACCCACCCCCACCAGAACGAGCAGGAAAAAAGTGGCTCCGATCCAGGGAAATCCTTTTTTCCGGCGGTTGTGGGAGGCTTTTGGATCGTCCATGACCGGGAAACTAGCGACAAACCGGCATCCTTCAATCCTCGTCCGACAAACTTTTACAGATTTCCTCGAAACTCGGTCATGACAAACCCGCCGCCATCCCTACACTCACTGCCGTGAGTTATCAGGTCTTCGCCCGCAAATACCGACCCAAAACCTTCGACGATGTCCTCGGACAGGACCACGTCGTGAGGACCCTTCGCAACGCCATCGCCCAAAAACGCCTGGCCCATGCCTATCTTTTCGTCGGCCCGCGCGGCACCGGGAAGACGTCCACCGCACGGATTCTCGCCAAAGCACTCAACTGCACCGGCGGCCCGAAGGCGGATTTCGACCCGGACGAGGACGTCTGCATCGAGATCGCCGAAGGCCGTTCGCTCGACGTGCTCGAAATCGACGGTGCCTCGAACAACGGTGTCGAACAAGTCCGCGACCTGCGCGAGTCTGTGCGATTCGCCCCGTCCCGCGGGCAGTTCAAGATCTTCTACATCGACGAGGTCCACATGCTCTCGAACGCCGCCTTCAACGCGCTGCTCAAGACACTCGAAGAACCGCCGCCGCACGTGAAATTCATCTTCGCCACCACCGAGGCGAACAAAATCCTGCCCACCATCCTCTCCCGCTGCCAGCGCTTCGACCTGCGCCCTATTCCGACGGAAACGATCGCGCAGCACCTGCTCCACATCGCCTCGGAGGAAGGCATCGCCCTCGAGGAAACCGCCGCCTGGGCCATCGCCAAAGGGGCCGACGGCGGCATGCGCGACGCCCAATCGATGCTCGACCAGCTCGTCTCCTTCTGCGGCGACGCCATCAACGAGGCCAACGTGCTCGACGTCTTCGGCTTCACCTCCCGCGAAAAAGTCGCAGCCCTCACCCAGACCCTGCTCGCCCGCGACAACCCCGCCGCCCTCTCGCTCATCCAGAAAGAAGCCGAAAGCGGCCGCGAACTCTCCCAACTCCTCGGCGAACTCATCGGCTGCCTGCGCGCCCTGCTCGTCGCCAAGCTCGATCCCTCCGCCGACGGCGAGGGCATCCCGAAACCACTCTGGGAAGCCCTGCTCAAAGCCGCCGACGAATACGCGCCCGACCGCATCCTCGCCGCCATCGACGTCTTCGCCGAGACGGAAGGCCGAATGAAATGGGCGACCAACAAGCGCCTGCATTTCGAACTCGGTGTCATCAAAGCCATCCAGTCGCTCGGTGAAGTCCGCATCACCGACGTCATCAAAGTCCTCACCCGCGGCGCGGATTTCATCCCCACCGGAGCGCAGGCTTCAGCCGGCGAGTCTCAAGCAGTCGCGCCCATGGCGCAACCAGCCCCCACCCCGGTTCAGGAACAGCCCGAACCCGAGCCACCCGCCGCCGTCGCCTTCGAAGTCCCAAAACCCGAACCCACCCCAGCCCCAGAGCCCGCCCCCGCAAAACCCCGCCCCGCCGTCGGACTTTCCGCTTTCGATTCCCTCATCGACGCCGCGCCCGAGGTGAGCGAGCTCCCACCTCCGCCCGAGCCCCCGCCGTGGAAAACCGAAAAACCCGCCGCCGAGGTCAAGCCCCCGGAGCCCGCCCCCGTCGTCCCCGCCGCCGACGACACCTTCCACAACGACCCGCTCATCCAGTCCGCCCTCGTTAAATTCCAAGGCAAAGTGCTCGCCTGAACTGGAGCGCGGAATCCAGCGTGAGCAATAGCGAACCCTAAAAGCGACGCGAAGCGCATCCCGGCTAGCCGCAGACAATTGATTCCGCCCGTTCGAACCGCAAAGCGGGAGAACGGTGCGAATCGCCTATCAGATCCGCAGCATCAGAACGGCCATTAGAAGATGAATCTCCAAGACCACGGCTGCTGTCTCGTTCCAAGCAATCTCTCACAGGACGCTCTTAACACTCTCCGCGAATCGTTGTTTAAAGACGACAGCGCCGGCCAACGTTGCCTGCTCGACCATCCAATAGTCCGGCAAACCGCCATCGCCCTCAAACGCGAACTCACCTCCACCGGCCACCTCACCTCTAACGCCGTCGCCATCCAAGCCATTGCCTTCAACAAAACCCCCGACACCAACTGGAAAGTCGCGTGGCACCAGGATCTGATGTTTCCCTTCGAGAAAGAGGTCGCTTCTGAAGATTTCAATCTCCCCACCCTCAAACAAGGCGTCCATTACGCGCGACCTCCTCATTCCGTGCTGAGACAGCTTCTCGCCGTCCGACTCCATCTCGACGATTGCGATGCCACGAACGGCCCACTCAGAATCTCTCCGGGGACGCATCTTGCCGGAATCCTTCAAACCTCCTCGATCTCCGAGCAAATCGCCGGCCATGGAGAAACCACCTGCCTCGCCAAAGCAGGCGAAGTTCTCCTCATGCGCCCACTCACTCTCCACGCCTCCTCTCAAGCCACCGAACCAAAGAATCGACGAATCCTCCATTTGGTCTACCATTCCGGCGAACCAACTCCGGAACCCTGGCATCGCGCCATTTAACACATCCAACCGAAAAATTATGAACATCCAGAAACTCATGAAACAAGCCCAGCAGATGCAGGCCGGGCTTGCCGCCAAGCAGGAAGAACTCGCCATGCAGACCGTCGAGGCCAGCGTCGGCGGCGGCAAGGTGAACGTTCTCGCCACCTGCTCCGGCGACGTGCTCTCCATCAAGATCGACCCCTCCGTGATCGATCCCGAAGACGCGGAATTCCTCGAAGACCTCGTGCTCAAGGGCGTCCAGGAAGCCATCGCCAAGGGCAAGGAAAAGTCCGCCGCCGAAATGAAAAAACTCACCGGCGGCCTCGGCATCCCGGGCATGTGATTTCAGCATTTCAGGTTTCAGCATCTCAGCATTTACCCTCCCAATGTCCTCTCTCAGCCGCCGGATCGGATGGACCTTGGTGGGAGCTTCGCTGCTGCTTCACATTTTCACCGTCTATTGTTTCGCCCGGCAGCCGGACCGCTTCGCCGCATTCACCGTGATGCCTATCTGGTTATGGGGTGGCTTCGGCCTGCTGCTCTCCTCCGCCGCGTTCTATTTCCTGCGTGCCTCGCTCTCGCTGATCATGACCGCAGTGTGGGCGATCACCCTGTTAGTCGGAGCCGACGAAGCGCGGGTGCTCGCCAATTTCGGAAAATCCCCGCCACTCACCGGCCAAGCGGAACCCTTCGCAGGCCAGCCGGTCTTGCGGGTCATCACCCTGAACTGCGCCGAGTTCAGGCGCGGCAACCCAGCCCCGGACATCGCCGCCTGGCAGCCAGACATCGTGCTGCTGCAGGATATTTTCCCCCATCAGGTCCGCCAGATCAACGACCTGCTCTACGACGGCCGCGGCGACTATCGCGCCCATCTCACCAACGGCGTGGTCACCCGCTGGAGGATCCAGCGGGAGATCCGCAATCCGCTGCAACGCGACCAACAGGTATCCATCCGCCACCCGTCGGACATGGAAATCGAAGTCGTCAACGTGCACCTCGCCACCGCCGCCACCGATCTGCGACTGTGGCGGAAGTCCGCCTGGGTCGATCACCGGAACAACCGCATCATCCGCCAGAAGGAACTCACCCTCACCCAACAGGTCCTCGAACAAACCACCAAGTTCCCCAACACCCCCACCCTCTTCGGCGGCGATTTCAACGCGCCCGCCTCCGACATCGTCCACCGCCAGTTCGCCCTCGATTTCGTGGACGCCTTCGCCACCGCCGGCACCGGTTGGGGCAATACCTATCACGGCCGTTTCCCCATTCTGCGCATCGACCACCTCTACGCCACCCGCCATTTCACCCCGGTCCGCTGCCGCGCCGTGGCCACCCGCCACAGCGACCACCGGATGGTCGTCGCCGACTTCCTCCTGAAATAGACGGCAGCGATGCCCGGGAGACGGCCTGAAAGACAGCTCATCTCCATTCACGAATCGCTTCCCGGTCTTGCACATCCATCGATCTTCGCCTACCGACGGCGTAGATGATTCGATTTTCACTTTTTGGCATCCCTGTCGAGGTCCAGCCCTTTTTCTGGATCACGCTCGTCATCCTCGGTGGCGTCGGTGGCGCGGATTCTTCCGCCGCGATCTTCAACATCGTGCTCTTCGTGCTCGCCGGCTTCATTTCCGTGCTCGTCCACGAACTCGGCCACGCCCTCACCGCCCGTTCATTCGGCGCCCACAGCGCCATCACCCTCCAGGCATTCGGTGGTTACGCGGCCTACTCGGGAGTGCGCCTGAGCCGTTGGCAGAGTTTTCTTGTCACCGCCGCCGGCCCGGCGATCCAGATTCTCCTCGGTCTCGCCGTGTTGCTGCTCATCCGCTCCATCCCCGGCCTGAGCCCGCAGGGAAGCTATTTCCTGAAAATCCTCATGATCATCAGCTTCGTGTGGGCCATCCTCAACCTGCTCCCCGTCGTCCCCCTCGACGGCGGCCAGATGCTCAATGCCGCCCTCGGCCCCGCACGCATCAAGATCACCCTCTGGATCAGCATCATCGTCGCCCTCGTCTGCGCCATCGCCATGTTCACCTACACCCGGTCGATTCTCTTCCCGATCTTTCTCGGCATGTTCGCCTGGCAAGCCTTCCAAGCCCTCAAGGACCATCGCTGAGCGAAGCTCCTCGACTGAGCAAATTTATCCGCTCCCCGTCGTTATGAATCAAAGTCCCCTTCGCATGGGGTTTTGATTTTTCGTGATCTTTCACCTACGCCCAATACGTAGTTCACGCCAAGTCCATGCCCACAGCAGTCGTCCACCGCATTGTGCCCATCTTTCTCTGTCTGGCGATCCACGCCCACGCGGAAGACCCGTCGTTCAGCCGCGATGTGCGGCCGATTCTCTCGGACATGTGCTTGTCGTGCCACGGCCCGGATGAAAAAGGCCGCAAGGGCGAGCTCCTGCTCAGCGAACTGGACGCAGCCATGAAAGGCGGAAAATCCGGCGAGTCCGCGATCGTCCCGGGGAAACCGTCCGTGAGTGAGATGATCAAGCGCCTCCACTCCGACGATCCTGACGAGGTCATGCCGCCACCATCGACCAAGAAAAAGCTCACCCCGGAGCAAATCAGCATCCTCGAAAAATGGATCGCCGCCGGTGCCAAATACGAAAAACACTGGGCCTTTGAAGCCCCTGTCGCACCACCCGTCCCGCCGTCCGATGCCACGAACCCCATCGATGCATTCGTGCGGTCCACTCTCGCCGGCAGCGGCCTGAAGCCCTCGCCGGGGGCTGACAAGGCGGCGCTCTATCGGCGGGTGAGTTTTGATCTCGTCGGCCTGCCACCCTCGCCCGAAAATCTGGCGGCCTATCTGGCAGACCCGGCTCCCGACGCGTATGAAAAGACGGTGGATCGTCTCCTCGCCTCGCCGCAATACGGCGAGCGCTGGGCCCGCAAATGGCTCGATCTCGCCCGCTATGCGGACACCAACGGCTACGAAAAAGACAAACCCCGAAGCATCTGGCCCTACCGGGATTGGGTGATCAAGGCGCTCAACGATGACATGCCTTTCGACCGGTTCTCCATCGAACAAATCGCCGGCGACCTCCTGCCCGGAGCCACCACCGACCAGCGCATCGCCACCGGATTCCATCGCAACACCATGCTCAACGAGGAAGGCGGGATCGATCCGTTGGAGTTCCGCTACCACGCCATGGTCGATCGAGTGGCCACCACCGGCGCCACTTGGCTGGGACTAACACTCCAGTGCGGCCAGTGCCACACCCACAAATACGATCCGATCCCGCATCGCGAGTATTACTCCATGATGGCGTTCCTCGACAACGCGGACGAACCGGCACTGGAGCTGCCCCACCCGGATCAAGAACGCGACGCCGCCGCGCGGATTGCAAAGGCGGACGGACTGGTCGCCTCGCTGCCCGCACAAATGGCCAGTCCCGGACCCATCCATCGCCTGGAACACTCCTGCCCCCGCAGGTGACCACGGAACCCGCCGAATCCACCCGCATCCTCGATGACCATTCCGTTCTGTTCACCGCTCCAGGGCCGGCCACAAGCACCGCCACCGTGCGGCTTGCCGGACTCAGGGGGAAATTCACCCACCTCCGCATCGAGGCACTAACCGACAATTCCCTTCCCGGCAACGGACCCGGCCGCACCGCCCACGCCAACTTTGTGCTCAGCGAGGTGGAAGTCCGCGTGGCGGGCCAACCGGTCAAACTCACGCAACCGACCGCCAACGCCGAACAGCCGGGCTATCCCGCGGCCGCCGCCATCGATGGAAAAGACAACTCCGGTTGGGCCGTCCAGGTGCAGGGAGAGGACATTCACAGCGTTAAATCCATCACCTTCGCGTTTGAAAATCCGTTGGATGCGGTTGTCGACACCACTGTGGTCGTCAAACAGATGCACGGCACGCAGCACACCATCGGACGGCTGAAAATCAGCTTCGGCACGGCCGCCGCCGACACTGGCATTCTGAAAGTCCGCCGTCGGGAATCACTGGACAAGGCGTTCTCCACGTGGCTCGACCAACAGCAAGCCACCACCGCCACCTGGCAGGTCGTCACTCCGGTCAAGGCCAGCTCGAATCTTCCGCTCCTAACCATTCAACCGGATGCCGCGGTCTTCGTCTCCGGCGACATCACCAAGGCGGACACCTATCAGCTTGATCTCGGCAAGCCGCCGGAAGCCGTCACCGCCATCCGCGTTGGAAGCACTGCCGGATCCGCGTCTGCCCGACCGCGGTCCCGGCATGGCCTACTACGAGGGACCCAAGGGGGATTTCCTGCTAGGTGAGTTCCAGCTCACCGCGGACGGCCGGCCCGTCAAGATCGCCAAGGCCAGCCAGAGCTACGCCAAGAACCACTTCGGCTCGCAGGCCGAAGCCCGTTTCGCGATCGACGGAAATCCGGAAACCGGCTGGAGCTGCGCGGAAGGCCAGGGTCGCGCCCACGAGGCGGTCTTCCAGTTGGAGCAACCGCTCACCGCCTCCAGCCTGAACCTAACGATGATGTTCGGCCGCCACTATGCCTGTTCGTTAGGAAAATTCCGCATCTCCCTCACCACGCGATCGGGCGAGGTGGTCGCCAGCCAGGTCGCGTCCGAATCTCCAATCGCTGATCCAAAAGCCGGACCGCACCGAAGCGGAAACCCAATCGTTGAAAAGCGAGTTTTTGCTCAACGCCCCGGAACTGGCTTCATCCCGCAAAGAGATCGACGAACTGCGCCGCCCTCAATCGGTGCTTACTTCGCTGGTGCTTCAGGAACGGCCGCCCGAGAACCCCCGCCGCACCTTCATCCACAACCGCGGTGAGTGGACCCAACCGACCGATCCCGTGGAGCCCGCGGTTCTATCCATTCTCAATCCGCTGCCCGACGGCGCTCCGAAAAACCGCCTCGGCTTCGCCCGCTGGCTCGTCAGCCGGGAGAACCCGCTCACCGCCCGCGTCGTGGTCAATCGCGCCTGGGGCACCTTCTTCGGCCGCGGCATCGTCAAGACCCAGGAGGATTTCGGCTTCCAAAGCAGCCCGCCCTCCCACCTCCAGCTCCTCGACTGGCTGGCCGTCCGCTTCATGGACGATGGCTGGTCTTTCAAGAAACTCCACCGCCTCATCGTCACCAGCCAGACCTATAAACAATCCAGCACCTCGCACCTCGCCGGCGAAAACCAGGACCCGGAAAACACCCGGCTCTGGCGCGGACCGCGCCTCAGGCTCGACGCCGAGGAGGTCCGCGATTCCGCGCTGAGCTCCGCCGGAATCCTGTCTGGACAAAATGCTGGGCCCCAGCGTCTATCCGCCGCAACCCGCCGGCGTCACCACCGAAGGGACTTACGGCCCCCTCAGCTGGAAGACCAGCACCGGCGAGGACCGCTACCGCCGCAGTCTCTACACCTTCGCCAAACGCACCGCCCCGTTCGCCTTTGCCAACACCTTCGACGCGCCCACCGGCGAGGCCTGCATCGTCCGCCGGGACAAGTCGAACACACCGCTCCAGGCGTTGACCCTGCTCAACGACGTCACCATCATCGAAGCCGCGCAGGCCCTCGGCAAACAGCTGGTAGAAACCCCGGGCAATTCCGAGCAGCGCGCCTCCCAGGCCTTCGTGCGCTGCTTCTCGCGTCCTCCCGCCGCGGAGGAAGCTCGCCGCCGTGCTGGATTTCTATCAAAAACAAGAACAACGTTTCACCGCCGCCCCCGAGACAGCCAAAGCCCTCGCCGGCGAAGGCCCCACCGAATCCATCGTCCCGCGCGCGGCCTGGACCGCCGTGGCCCGCGCCCTGATGAACATGGATGAATTCGTCACCAAAAGCTAACCCCTTGTCATGAACCCTTTCCAACTCAGCTGTCTCGATATCACCCGCCGCCACTTCCTGCGCGACTGCGGCGTCGGCGTCGGGAAAATGGCACTCGCCGGATTGTTAGCCGACAGGCTCGGCGCGCAGGTCCCCGCCGCGTTCGTCAATCCGCTGGCGCCCAATCCACCCCACTTCGCCGGCAAGGCCAAGGCCGTCATCCATCTCTTCATGGCGGGCGCGCCGAGCCATCTCGATCTCTTCGATTTCAAACCGGACCTGACGAAAATGGACGGCAAGCCGCTCCCGGCTTCCGTCACGGAAGGCCAGCGCCTCGCCTTCATCCGCGCCGACGCCGCCGTCATGGGTCCGCAATTCAAGTTCGCCCGACACGGCCAGTCCGGCATGGAGATTTCCGAAGCGCTGCCCTGGCTATCAAAAATCGTCGACGACATCTGCCTGATCCGCTCCGGCCACACCGACCAGTTCAACCACGCTCCCGCGCAAACTTTTTTCCAGACCGGATTCGCCGTCCCGGGCCGCCCGAGCATCGGCTCGTGGGCCACCTATGGCCTCGGCTGCGTCACCAGCGAGCTCCCGGCCTTCGTCGTTCTCAGCACCGGTAGCGGCATCAGTGGCGGCAGCGGCCTGTGGTCCAGCGGATTTCTGCCGAGCATCCACACCGGCGTGCGTTTCCGCAATCAGGGCGACCCCATCCTCAATGTCACCAATCCGCCCGGCATCGACGCCTCGCTCCAGCGCGACACCATCGACCTCGTCAGCAGCCTGAACCGCAAGCGGCTCAACGACACCGGCGATCCCGAGGTCGCCACCCGGCTCGCCAACTATGAAATGGCCTTCCGCATGCAGACCTCCGCCCCGGAACTCATGGACCTGCGCAGCGAGTCCAAGGAAACCCTCGACCTCTACGGTTGCGATCCCGCCGTGCCTTCGTTCGCCCGCGCCTGCCTGCTCGCCCGCCGCATGATCGAGCGCGGCGTGCGCTTCGTGAACATCTTCCATGAAGGTTGGGACGCCCACAGCGACGTGGTCGGGAACCACCGGAAAAACTGCAAGGAAACCGACCAGGCCAGCGCCGCGCTCGTCATCGACCTCAAGCGCCGTGGCCTGCTGGACGAGACGCTCGTCGCCTGGGGCGGCGAATTCGGGCGCACCCCGATGGTCGAGAGCAACGCCGCGCTGGGACGCTCGCGCGGCCGCGACCACCACCCCAAGGCCTACAGCATGTGGATGGCCGGCGGCGGCATCAAACCCGGCCTCATCCATGGTGCCACCGACGACCTCGGCTACAACATCGTGAAGGACCCCGTCCACGTCCACGATATCCAGGCCACCCTGCTCCACTGCCTCGGCTTCGACCACGAGCGTCTCACCTACCGCGCCCAGGGCCGCGATTTCAGGCTAACGGACGTCCATGGAAAACTGGTGAAAAACATCCTTGCGTGATTCGTTGGAACGGCGCGTCACGGCCGCCCGACATCTACCAGAAAACCATCCGCAGCCCGGCGATCGTTGAGAATACCACGATCATCCACTCGAAGGCCACCTGCGGCACATGCTGCAGCAGCCATTTCCCGCCGAGGATGCCCACCGCCACCGCCGGCAGCAGCTTGAGATTCTCCATCAGACTGTCCGCTGTGATCAACGCCAGCCGCGCGTTGAGCGGCACCTTGATCAGGTTGATCAACAGGAAAAACCGCGCGCCGATGCCGATGAGCTCCATCTTCGGCACCTTGCGCGCCATCAGATAGAGCTGGATCACCGGACCCGCCGCGTTTGCCAGCATCGTCGCGAATCCGCCGAGCACCCCGGCGCTCATGCCGAATCCGCGCGACTCCGCCAGCTTGTCGAAACCCACCGGTTGCCACCGCCGGAACGCCTGCAAGCCCACCATCACCAGCACGCAGCCACCGATGACGCGCCGCGCCGTGATTTCGGAAATCTCCGCCCAGCAACCACCAACCCAGCGCAATCCCCACCAGTGCCGGCCCCAGCAACCGCCATACCGGCCGCCACGACCCGTGATGAATGAACGCCGGATACGCCATCAGGTCCGCCGCGATTAAAAGCGGCAGCGCCAGCCCCACCGACGCCTTCGAACCGTAAATATCCGCCAGGATCACCACCGACACCATCGAGATCCCGCTGAACCCCGCCTTAGACAAGCCGATACAAAACGCCGCCAACAGCGCCAACGCATAAACTCCCGGGTCCGCCAACATTTCCCCGCGAACCATCTGCGGATCCACTCTACCAGCAAGCACAATCCCAATGTTCATTCATCCCCCACCAATTCAAAATCCTGCAAAATCCCGTACAAAAAGTAGATTTTATCTTGCGAAGATTTGTGGAGGCGGTAGAAGAGGCCATGAGCAGCAGGCGTTGGCTATCTCCGTGGAAGGACTCGTTGGTGAAACCTGCGATTTACCACTGCATTTCCCGAGTCGTGGACCGGCGGTTTGTGTTCGAGGACGGGGAGCGTGAGCATTTCCGGATGTTCATGCGGATGCAGGAGAATTTTTCGGGCTGCCGGGTGTTGTCTTACTGCATCATGTCCAATCACTTCCACCTTCTGCTGGAGGTGCCGCCGATGCCGGTGGGCGGGATCTCGGACGAGGAATTGTTGAAGCGGCTTTCTGCCACAAATAGTGAAGCTGTTGTTGCGGAGGTGGCGAAGGAGCTTGCGGAAGCGCGGGTGGAGGGACGGGACGAGTGGGTGGCGGAGATTCATGCCCGTTTCACCTACCGGATGCACAATCTCTCGGAATTCATGAAGACTTTGCTCCAGCGCTTCACGCGGTGGTTCAACCGGACGCACCAGCGCAGCGGCACGCTGTGGGAGGAACGCTACAAGAGCGTGATCGTGGAAAGTGGCACCGCAGCGCGGACGATGGCAGCTTACATCGATCTCAATCCGGTGCGGGCCGGAATGGTGAAGGATCCGGCGGACTATCGCTGGAGCAGTTATGGCGAAGCGGTGGGCGGCGGGACGAAGGGCAATGGGAAAAAAGCCCGCGAAGGCTTGGTGAGAGCGTATTTTTGCGATCAGGGCGTGGAATTGGAAGCGGATAAATGGCCGGAGGTGTCGCGTTTATACCGGCGGCTGATGGGCATGGCCCTGGGCAAAAAGTCAGGGCGTACGGTGGTGCCACGATCTGCAAAAGGGCTTGGCCAGAGCACGAGGAATACGGCGGAAATGCTGGCGAGCGGAGACAACGAAACCGTTTTGAAGGATCTAGGACTGGCGAAACTGCTGCAATCTCGGGTGCGCTATTTCACGGATGGCGCGGTAATCGGCAGCAAGGAGTTTGTGAACGAGGCGTTTGAAAGCGCGCGGGAGCGATTCGGCCCCAAGAGGAAGGACGGAGCCCGGGTGATGAAAGGCAGCGGCAGCGGCGCGAAGGGAATGCTGTGGAGCTTGCGGGATCTGCGGGTCGGGGTTTGATTTGGACTTTTGGCAGAGGTCTGGCGGCGAGGATATCTTCATGATTCGCTTACTGTCCGAAGGTGGGGAAGGAGCGGGAAATACGCACGACTTGAAGGAAGAGTGATGGCGGAATCATGGACAGCAGAATCATTTTTGAGGAATGATTGGTCCAATAACCGATGAGGCATTTTCACGGGAAAGCAGCTTCAATGTCTGGTGCGCCGGGTATTTCTTCCACCGAATCCAATGATTCTGTTGTTCATGATTCTGCCTCAATCTATTTGCCAAAACGGGGTCAGGCCGCGCGGCTTTGCATCAATGATCCCACCTCCCAGCGCTTTAGCTGGGGGACCACTTGTCCATCCAGCGGATCTCGAGTTTGCCAGCGGGAGTGAAGCCGATGGGGAGCCAGATGTAGCGGGAATCGGCGAGGTTGTTTTTGATCAAGCGGTCGGCCAGGAAGATGATTTAGCCCGGCTGTCCGGCGATGAGACAGGCCTTTGGGTCGCCGCTCACGAAGACGGTGAGGTCGCGGACCATTTGGCTGGCGGGGAAATCCTTGACGGACTGGCTGCCGGTGTCGGCTTTTCCTCATCGGTGAGGTTGATGGGCCACTGGTTGACGTGGGGGCGTAAACTGCCGAGAGCGGTGGAGTCGCAGCAGGAAACGCCGACGACATCATTGCCGTGCTCATCGACGGCGGCTTCGGCCACATCCGCCCGCCGCGAACCACACCCTCACCGCAGGCCGGGGACGCGGGCGATGGATTCCAGCACGATCCGCAACGAAAGCTTGGACGCGCCTTGCCGCCGTTCGTGGAAAATGATGGGGATTTCCCGCAGCCCGGCTCCGGCCCGCCAGGCGGCGTGGGCGACTTCGATCTGGAAGCCGTAACCGTCGCAGCGGGTCGATTTCGTTAGAATTCCCCGTAACAGCTCCGCCCGGAACGCGCGGAAGCCGGCGGTGGGATCGGCAAGCGGCAGGCCGGTCCAGAACCGGACATACGTCCCGGCGAAGCGGCTCAAGCGCCGCCGCCACCACGACCACTCGCGGACGCCGCCGCCCTCGCAGTAACGCGAGCCGATCACGAGATCCGCCGCGTCCAGCGCGCCGAACACGCGCGGCAGGTCGGCGGGGTCGTGGGAAAAATCGGCATCCATCTGCGCGACCTTTTCCGCATGGTGGTCGAGCGCCCACGCGTAGCCGTCGCGCAGGGCCGATGCGAGGCCCAACTTGTCCGGGCGCGCTAGCAGGAACAAACGCGTGCCGAAGTCCGGATGTGCCCGTACCCACTCCGGCGTGCCGTCGCCCGAGGCATCATCCACGAGCAGGATCGCCGTTTCCGGCACGGCGGCGGTCACTTGTTTCACCAATTCCGGCAGATTCGCCCGCTCATGATAGACGGGCAGCACGACGACGGTCCGCATCCGGTTCAGGGACTCGGGGGACTGATGGTTTCCACCCGCAGCCTGGCGAAGCGGCGGCCACCTTCCGAAGAATGGTCGGTGACCACGCGATATTCCCACACGTCATTCCACACATCCACTTCCGGCAGACGGGTGGCCGGCTCCCAGGCGGTTCCGGCCAGGTCACCGCCGAACTGGACTTGATAGACGAGGTCGTCGCCGTAGCCGGGGCGGCGGCACCAGAAGCCGATTTGCAGGCGGCCGAGCGCATCGGTGGTCATTGCGGGTCTGCCGAAAATCACGGGGTTGCGCGAGGCGATTTCCCCGCCGTGGGTCGTCGGCGGGTTCACGCCGAGGGCGTAGGAAAGGAGGTTTTTCCAGCCATTGCCGCGCGGGTCGGACTCGGGCGCGGAAGAGAGTCCGCCCCAGGCGATGGTGCTTTCCCAGCTGGCGAAGGTGACGGGATCATAGCTGAAGAGCAGCGTATTGGAAACCTGCCCGGCGGTGGTCATGGCGAGCGGCAGGCTGCTGCCGGTGCCGACCGGAGTCGTGACCAGCACCTCGCCGTCACCGCCGGCCGCGACCGCGACAGCGGATTTCCCGCCGATGGTCACGACCTTGCTGTTGCCGAAATTCGAGCCGCGGACGGTGATGACCGTCCCGCCGGAAGTCGGGCCGTTGGCCGGGGAAATACTGGTGATCTGCGGCGGGAAATAGCTGAACAGAAGCGGGCTGGCCAACCGGTTGTCGGCGGTCCGCAGCGAGACTTGCAGGTCCTTGCCCTCGCCCGTCGGCAGTGTCACCAGCAACTGGGTGTGACCGCCCTGCGTGATTGGAGCGGTGACGCCGCCGATGGTCACGGAGGGAGCCAGGCCGAAACTGGAGCCTTTGAGGGTGATGACGGAGCCGCCGAGGGTCGGGCCGCTTGCGGGCGAGATGCTGGTGAGCAGTGGCGCGTCGTAGCTGAAGTTCGCGGTGTTTGAAATCTGGCCGCCGGCGTTGACGAGCACGGGCAAATCCGTGCCCTCACCGGCGGGAAGGCTGGCGATGATTTGGGAAGCGGTGGAGAACTGGACCGGAGCGGATCTGCCGCCGATGCTCACCAGCGGGCTGATCCCGAAGTTGGAGCCGACGACGGTGATGGGCACATTTCCCGCCGTGGGGGCGGAAGCGGGGCTGATGCTGGTGATGGCCGGCGGGGTGTAGCTGAAACTGAGCGCTTGCGAGGCCCGGCCGCCGGCGGTGGTGACGACGAGCGGCAGGTCGGCTCCCTGACCGGCGGGCAGGACGGCGGTGACTTGCGTGTGGCCGACGGTTAGGAACGCGAGCGGGTTGCCGCTCAGGCTGGCCGTCGGCGCGGTTCCGAAATTGGAACCGATGATGGTGATGACCGTGCCGCCGACTGTTGGCGCGGTAGCGGGGGTGAGCGAGGCAAGAAGCGGCGCGTCGTAGTCGAAGGCGAAGGTGTTGGAAATTTGGCCACCCGTGGTGACCACCAGCGGGAGCCCGGTGCCCTCGCCTTCCGGAAGTTGGGCGATCAGCGTCTCATGCGAGGAAAGCGTCACGGGCGCGGGTTGGTCCCCGATCGTGACGCTGGAGGAGAGGCCGAAATTGCTGCCGCGGATGGTGATGGGCACATTCCCGGCGGTCGGGGCGGACTGCGCCGCGATGCTGGTGATGGCCGGTGCAAGGTAGTTGAACGGGAGGGAGTTGGACGAGCGCTGGTCCTGGCTGGTCACCCGCACGACGCGGTCCAGACCCTGGCCGGCGGGGAGAGTGCAGACCAGCAGGCTATCCGTCGCGCCGGAAAGAAGAGGTGCATTCGCCCCACCGATGGAAACGGTGGGATCCGGGCCGAAACTCGCACCTGTCAGCGTGATGGAGATATTTCCCGCCGTGGGTCCGGTGCCGGGGGTGATGGCGCTCAAGCTCGGCGCGTCGTAGGAAAAGTTGAGGCTGTTGGAGAGTTGGCCGCCGACGAGGAGCGCGATGTTTTTTCCCGTGCCGTATCCGGGCGGCGAGCTGATGATGACTCTGGTGTGGGTCGAGCCTGCCAGGGGATTGACGGAGACCCCGTCAAAAACCGCAACTGGAGCAGTCCCGAAGTTGCTGCCATTGATGGTGATTTGCGTCCCGCCGGCGGTCGGCCCCGTCGCCGGAGAGATGCTGGTGATGAGGGGGGAGGCGTAGTTGAAAGTATGCCGGTGGCGACACCTGGCCGGCCACGGCCACCCGGACTTCGCGGTCGAGGCCCTGGCCGGCTGGCAGGGTGCAAACCACCTGGCTGTGGGTTCTGGCGATGACGGAGGCGGAATTCCCGCCAAGGGTGACGCTCGGACTCAGGCCGAAATTGGACCCAACCACGGTGAGGGAAATGCCGCCGGCGGTCGGGCCTGTGGCGGGCGTGAGGCTGGAGATGGACGGTGACAGATAGCTGAATGACAGGGAATTCGAGGCGCTGCCGGCGGCGATCACCTTCACATCGAGGTTCGCGCCTTCGCCGGCAGGGGAGCTCACGACGACGAAAGTGTCGTTGCCGCCGGGCTGGACCGTGGCCGAGCGGCTTCCGATGGAAACCTGCGGCGTGCTGCCGAAACTCTGTCCGGTTAGCGTGATGAGCGAGCCACCCGCCGTCGGCCCCGATGCCGGACTTATGCCTGTGAGAACCGGCACCGCCAGCGCGGATCCGGAAGAGGCGAGAATGACGCCAGCTAGAAGAATCAGGTAGCGCGGGACCAGGCAGGAAAATTCCATGACGCGCGACTCAATCGGAAATCCACCGCCATGTCGAGAAGCCGTATCAAGGACCTGCCAGCCATTTCCGGATCACCGCCGCGTCCGGCTCGGCGGGAGCGGCCAGCGAAACGTAGCGGGTGAACGCGGCGCGGCCTTCCGGAGCGGCGGGATTGAAATGATGCCACGCGAGGCCGAGGTTTTTATACATCAGCGCGGGTGGCTCGGGACGCTTGGCGAGCTGGTCGGTTAGCGAATCGATGGCCCGCTTGAAAAGCGCCGGATCCTTGCGGGCGATCGCCTCCTCCAACACGCGCACGGCCCGGCGGTGACGCGCCTCCCACCAATCCGCGGCGACCACGGCTGTCCACGGATCGTTTTTCATCACGCTGGCATCCGGCGGGGTGAAATCCGGCAACGCCCGCTCGCTCTCGCGCAACCAGTTTTCCAAATCGACCGGATTTCCCGGCGGCACTAACCGCCAGCCCATCCCGTGCGGCCACAGCGTCCAACCGCTCAGCGTCGCCCGCTCGCCCGGCGTGAGATCGCCGGCCACGAACCACGGGCCGAGCGAGGGATTCGCGGCGACCAGCTCGCCGAGTGTATAGCCCGGGCCACCTTCCTTCTGATAGCGCGGGCCGGGCAGGGCGAGATCCGGCTGGCGTTTTGCTAGATTCGCCGCATACCACGGATAGCTCATCCGCTCCAGATCGAGCAGGCGCAGGTCGGGACGCAGGCCGGTCCCGTGATGGCGGTAGGTGGCGGTGTTCACGATTAGATCTCCGCGCACGAGCAGGACCGAGTTTTCCGGCAGCGGTGCCAGCCAGGCTTGGCCATAATTGGAAAAGGCGGATGCCTCGCGGCGGTTCGTCTGTTGGAAATTCCAAACCGCGGGCAGCAGCGCGACCGCCACCGCTCCGCACGTCTGCCAGCGTGGCCAGCGGCGGGAAAGAATTCCCCAACCCAAGCCCGCCCACGCGGAGAAAACCAAATGCGGCATTGTCCAAAACCGCGCCAGCACCGAGGCCATCAGGCGGTCGTTCACCGGCAGGTTCGCCAGGTAGTTGAAAACGATCACGTAACCCGCGACCGCCGCCAGTATGCCCCAGCCGAGCGCGCGGTTTCCTACCCGCACGCTCCAGGAAATCCCCGCCGCCACCAGCACCAGACCGATCCAGCCGAGCGCATTTCCCTGCGCCATCGTCCAGGCGATCAAACGCGCCGAGTAGCCGCCGTTGACCGTGATTTCGCCCGCCGCGAGTTGCAGCGATCCGTAATCCGCCCGCGTGAAATGCGCCCACGCGCCGCTCCAACTGCTCCAGTCCCCCCATGTCACCGGCGGCGCAGCGGCGGCGATCAGCGGCAGCGCAAAATACGGCAGAAAACCCAACAGAAACAATCCGCACAAGCCCGCCATCCGCCGCCACTTCAGCCATTCGCCCGTTTCCTGCAGAAACGGCCAAACCGCCAGCGGCGCGCCGAAAAACAAGATCGTGTGGTGATTGGACATTCCCAAGCCGAACACCGCCGCGCCCCACCACACCCAGCGCGCTTCCAGGGTCCGCCCGTAAGCCACCGCCAGCCACAGCAGCACCGCCACGAAGACATGATGCAGCGAGAAGACCTCCGCCGAAACCGCGTGCTCCCACACCGTCGGCGCGAAAGCGAAGCAGCCCGCCGCCACCACTCCCGCCCACGGCGATCCACCCCACGCCGCCACCGCCCGCTGCAGGATCCCCGCCGCCAACGCGCCCATGCAC
Source organism: uncultured Verrucomicrobiae bacterium (assembly GCA_963841745.1). Lineage (GTDB taxonomy): Bacteria > Verrucomicrobiota > Verrucomicrobiia > Verrucomicrobiales > Akkermansiaceae > Luteolibacter. The sequence goes on from CAWJDV010000006.1 coordinate 560,090, forward strand.
GCCGAGAAAAAATTCACCCGCCACGCGAGTTCACCCCACGGCAGGCTGGCAAAAATTTTCCCCAGCATCCCGAACAACGGATATCCCGGCGGATGCAACACCCCGCCATGCGCCGCGCCGAGCACCAGTTCCCCGGCATCGCCACCCACGACGGATGGTGCCAACGTGAAGCCGTAAACCGCCAGCACCGCGAACATCGTCCCGACCGTATGCCACCCTCCGGTGTGCTGGTCCTGGCGGTGATTTCGATCGGCGCGTTTCATCGGCGGCGGGATGCTAGGCAGCCATGGCCCGCGCATCAACCGCAGAGCCAGGGCGACGGCGGTTTTGAAAAATCGCCATGCGCCTTGGCTTGGGGACGTCCCATTTGGACAAATTGGCCACCGAAATGAGGCATTGAATTGCGCGCGCAACCCGCCAGCATCTCAAGAAATCCATGAAACGCCGATCGCTTCTTACCATGATCCCCGCCGCCTCCGCTCTTTTTGCCTTCCGTGCGAATGGCGCGCCGGTGCCCCAGCCCGCATTCACCAAGGCCGGATTTTCCATCGCCGTCCAGTGCTGGTCACTCAAGGAATTCACCCTTTTCCAGGCCATCGAAATGGCCGCAGCCGCCGGCATGGGCGGGGTGGAAGTTTACAAGGGCCAGGTGCTGGGAGGCGATCATGGCGATGTGAAATTCGGTCCCGACATGGCCGACGACAAGGTTCAGGCCGTTCTCGACCACTTGAAGAAAAACAACCTCGTCGCCGTGAATTTCGGCGTCACCGACATTCCCAAGGACGAGGCCGAAGCCCGCAAAACCTTCGAGCTCGCGAAAAAACTCAGCCTCTACGGCGTCAGCACCGAGTCACTCGGCTCGCTCGACACCTTGGAAAAACTCGCCAAGGAATACGACATCAAGGTTTGCTTCCACAACCATCCCAAGCCCACCGCACTCTGGAATCCGGACACCATCTGGAAAGCCATCGAGGGTCGCCACGCGAACATTGGCTACTGCGCCGACATCGGCCACTGGGCCAGCTCCGGCCTCGATCCGCTCGAAGTGATCAAGAAAATCGCCCCGCGGGTGCATGCGTTCCACATGAAGGACCGCACGTCCATCAGCGAGCCCTCGCGCGACCAACCGTTCGGCACCGGGATCATCGATATTCCCGCCATTCTCGACGAGGTCCGCAAGCACGGCTTCGCCGGAAATGTCACCATCGAATACGAATACAACTGGAAGTCGAATCTCCCGGAAATCGCCCAGTGTGCCGGCTTCCTCCGCGCCTACTCGAAGCTCCGCGCTTGAAACAGGCATTCCTGCCTGACTTCTAATTCATTTCTCCCACAACCGCGCCCGCAGCGCCTCCGCGGCGGCGCGCGCTTCCGCTTCCTTTTTGCTCTTCCCCTTCCCTGTCGCGAGCACCTTGTCCCGCCAGGAAACCTCGGATTGGAACACCCGGCGATGGTCCGGACCACTCTCGCCGATGACCCGGTAAACCGGTGCCTGCGGGTGGATGGCCTGGAGAAATTCCTGCAACTCACCCTTGGGATTCCGCTCCTCCGGACTGGTCACCATGTTGCCGATTTCCGATTCGAAAAGCCGCAGCACCAGCTCGCGCGCCGGCACCGGGCCGGAATCCAGATAAACCGCGCCGATCAACGATTCAAAAGCATCCGCCAAGGTCGATAGCCGCCGCCGGCCACCCGTCGCTTCCTCGCCTTTTCCTAGCAAAACATAGTCGCCCAAGTGGATCGCCATCGCGAAACGCGCCAGCGCCCGCCGCGAAACCACCCGCGAGCGAAGCTTGGTGAGCCTCCCCTCGGTGAAGTCCGGGAACATCTTGAAAAGCTCCTCCGTGACGATGAGTTGCAGCACCGCATCGCCCAGAAATTCCATCCGCTGGTTGTCAAAATGCGGCTTCTGCGACTCATACGCGAGACTGGGATGAGTCAGCGCCTCCGCCAACAATAGCGAATTACGAAATTTGTAGTGAATCCTGCTCTCAAGCGGCTGCATCAGTCGTTCTACTCGGTTTCCTCCTCCCCCCTCCAAACCTCCGCTGAGATTCCGATGGGAAAGATGGGGTGATCGACGGGACTCGAACCCGCGACAACCGGAATCACAATCCGGGGCTCTACCAACTGAGCTACGACCACCATTTCAGGCGGGGCGGCAGATTTGTCCATGACTTCCGATTTGGAAAGGGAAAAATCAAACAAGTGCATGATACCGTGCGAATCCCCGCGTTTCATGCGGCCGATTTCCGTCCTTCACCCGCCGCAGCTGCCTGAATCCGGGCTTGGCAGGTTCATTTCACCAGCCATCCTACCCGCCGCCTTACAAAGTGGCCAAGCCTCCCATGAACCCTCTGACCCTGCGAACCCTCCCCATTCTGACGGTTGTCCTGCTCTGCCATTGCGGAGCTCCCACACCACCGCGCTGCGTCAAGGTCCCAAGGTCATCCCGGGTCCCCGCGCCGACACTCATCGCCACCGCCGGGGAGCAATGGTCCATTCTCGGTAGTCCATCCCGCAAGTCGGACTGGGACACCGCGCGGGCCAGCTATAACACCGCCGTCGCGAAACTTTTCGACCAGCTCCGCTGCGGTCCCGGAGACTGGGATTCCCGCGCCGCCGCCCTCGGCACCCGGATCGCCCCGCCCGACGAACTCCAGGCAAACATCGCGAACATCGACGCCGTCTTCCCCGCCTCTCAGGTCGATACCCATCTGCTCAACAACCACGAGACCACGCCCGGCGTCGGGCTGCCACTCGTCGGCTGGAAGGAAACCACCCCCGTCGGCGTCAAACGACCTCCCTACCAGCTTCCCAACGGATTTCCCTACAATCTCACCGCCACCCTCGAATTCGACGCTTCTGGCCCGCCCACCTGGCACTTCTCCAAACGCTGGCTCCACAACGACCGCAAAATCGGCAAGACCAGCCAAACCCTCGCCTCGGACTGGACCGCCCCGAATGCCTTCCTCTGGAAAATGTGCGATCTCGACGACCTGAAAATCCAGAACGTGCTCATGCCCGAGCGCTTCATGGAGGAAACCGGCATCTACTTCCTCCAGCCGTATGATCCGAAGAAAATCCCCCTCGTCCTCGTCCACGGCCTCGTCTCCAGCCCCGACGCCTTCAAGAACATGATCAACGACATCGCCCCCGAACCCTGGTTCCGCGAGAAATATCAGATCTGGCTCTACAGCTATCCGACCGGAAATCCCTGGATCTTCAGCAGCATGAAATTCCGCGAACTCATGCGCGAGGCCTGTACCTATGCCCGCACCAAAGGTGACGACACCAACCTCAACCGCATGGTCGTGGTCTCCCATTCGATGGGTGGACTGATCACGCGCTCCAGCGTCACCGATCCCAAGACCACCCTCTACAACGCTTACTTCAAGCAACCTATCGACCAGCTCGAAGTGTCCGAGCCCACCCGCAAGCTCATCCGCGACGCCACGCTCTATCAGCCACTCACCGAGCCGAAGCGCGTCGTCTTCCTCGCCGTCCCCCACCGTGGCAGCCCGCTCGCCACCCGCTGGTTCTCCACCATGGTTTCCAACGTCATCCGCCTGCCCAAGACCCTCACCGTGGATCTTCTCGACAAGACGATGACCACCATGACTGACATCCTCAAGGGCGAGGATGGAAAGTCCCCGCTTCCCACGTCCATCAACAGTCTTTCCCCCAGCAACCGCGCCAACGTCGGACTCAACCAACTCCCCCTGCCCGCCGGGATCCAGTTTCACTCCGTCGTCGGCGACCGCGGCAAGAACAACACCCCGGACAGCAGCGACGGAATCGTCCCCTACTGGTCCTCCCGCGTCGAACCGATCGAGTCGGAGCTCGTCGTCCCCTGCAACCACAGCGTGCCCGACAACGGCCTCGCCGCCCAGGAACTCAAACGCATCCTCAAACTGCACGTGGGAGGGGAACAGGCTGAAACGCTGAAAAACTGAAACGCTGAAATTTCAGTTAGCGCTCCGCGATTTCCCATTACCCTTATTCTCCTCTCCTCATTTCAGCTTTTCAGAAATTACCTCACCATGCTTCCCGAACAACAACTCGCCCAGCTCACCGCCGGCACCGCCAAGGTTCTCTCCGAAAAGGAACTGCTGGAAAAACTCCGTGATTCGGTGAAAAACAACCGCCCGCTGCGCATCAAGCTCGGCGTCGATCCCACCGCCCCGGACATCCACCTCGGCCACACCGTCGCCCTGGAAAAACTCCGCCAGTTCCAGCTCCTCGGCCACCAGGCGGTTCTTCTGATAGGCGACTTCACCGCCACCGTCGGCGATCCCACCGGCCGCTCGTCCACCCGCCCGCCGCTCACCCGCGACGAGGTGCTCGTCAACGCCGCCACCTACACCGACCAGGCCTTCAAGATCCTCGACCGCTCGAAAACCGAGATCGTCTACAACGGCGACTGGTTCCGGAAAATGACCTACGAGGAAATCCTCAAGCTCAACGGCCGCGTCACCCTCCAACAGATGCTCCAGCGCGAGGACTTCCGCACCCGCCTCGACGCCGGCCAGGAAATCCGCCTGCACGAGCTCCAATACCCCATCATGCAAGGCTGGGACTCCGTGGAAATCCGCGCCGACGTCGAGATCGGCGGCACCGACCAACTCTTCAACATCCTCGTCGGCCGCGATCTTCAGAAGGAAGAAGGCCAGCCGCAGCAAGTCGTTATGGTCATGCCCCTGCTCGAAGGCCTCGACGGCGTTAGAAAGATGTCCAAGTCCTACGGCAACTACGTCGGCGTCAGCGACGCGCCGCAGGAAATGTTCGGCAAGCTCATGAGCGTTTCCGACGAGCTGATGGACCGCTACTACCTGCTCCTGCTAGGCGAGGCCCGCGATCCCGCCGGCCACCCGATGGATGCCAAGAAGTCGCTCGCCGAGAAGCTCACCAGCCGCTATCACGGCCCCGAAGCCGGTCCCGCCGCCCGCGCCGACTGGGACACGCGCTTCTCGAAAAAAGACCTCGCCGCCGCCGAACTCCCGGAACTCCACATCGGCGGTCTCCCCGCCGACCTCACGGTCCTCTCACTCACCGCCCACGCCTTTCAAGCCGCCTACAGTCTGGAAAAATCCAACGGCGAGCTGAAGAAACAATTCATCACCACCGGCTCTGTCCAGCTCAACGGCGAAAAGCTAACCGACCCCAACGCCGCCATCTCACCCGCCGCCGGCGACGTCCTCAAGCTCTCGAAAAAACACGCCGTCCGGTTCGTGTAGCGACAACTGGAGCGCGGAATTCATTCCGCGCGAAAGCTGGAGAAGGACTAACCACCGAGATCACCCCCACGCAACCCGTCCGGCACCCCGCAGGCGGCACCCAGCAGACTTCCCGTCACCGCCCCGCGGTGGCAGTTGTCTCCGCCGACCATGGCGTTGGCGGTGATGCCCGCGCCGAAATCATCGTGATATTTCCACGCCAGATAGAGCGCCGCCGGCATGGCCTCCGCGATGTAGCAGGCAGGGCTGAAGCGCGACCCGACCACATGTTCGTCCGGTTGCTCGCGCCAGGAGTCCGCCTTGTTTCCTGATAGCCAGTCCCCGCCTTCCCGCCGGATGGCCTCGTGCAGCGAGCTTCCATCCGCCACCGCCCATAACAGGCGCACCAGCGTGTCCGCCGCCCGGAGCACGTTGGCATGGGCGTGGGTCAGCCCCACGTGCTCCTTCACGATCCGCCGCAATTCATCGCGCGGAGTTCCTTGCAGCGCGGCCACCAAGGCCGGCACGGTCGCCAGGCCACCGATGTGTTCGTCGCTGATTCCGCACTTCCGGGGCGACTTGCCTTCGGCGTAGCGGGTGAAAAACGCGCGGTGATACTCCTCCACATAAGTGTCGCAGTGCCAGCCCGGCTCCAACATGCGAGCGATGTATCGATCCAGCCACGCGTCCGCATCATAGCCGCCGTTTTCCCGGACGAAGGTGAATAGCTCGGTGGCCAGTCTGAAATTCAGCGTATTCTCCCCCGCCTTGAGAAACTGGTGATAGTGGACATCCCGCTGGCCCCAGTAGACCGCCTGCTCCCGCAGGATATCGCCTTTCGCGTTGATTGGCTGATAGGTCGAACGCCACAGGATGCTGCCCGGATGCGGATTCACAGGCGCCATGAAATGGTCGACCGTCCCGTAATCGCGACGCAACGCCTCACGATCGTAATACCAATGCACCGGCATCGCCAGCGCGTCCGCCGCCAAAGAGCCTTCGTAAGCCGCCATCCATGGATTCATGCGGCACCCCTACGCGCGGATTCGGACCACGCAAGCGCCGCGTCGTCCGCCATCACCGGTCACCCGTTTCCTGCTTGCGCATGGGCATGGCATCGATGCGGGCGAACAACACGGCCACGGTGAATTCCCCGGTGGCCCAGCGCAGGACCGTGCGCCCGTCCTTACCTAGCAGAATCACCTCGGATGACTCTGCCCGCACCTTCAAGCGCTCGCGGAGTTCCTTTGCCAACTCGGCGGAGGGCACCTTGCCGGTCCCCGCCGGCCCGCGGAGAACGAAGACCTCCACATCCCGCTCGATCAACCCGGCCTTGGACGATTCCAGTCCGGCCGCAAGCTCCTTGCTCCCCTCCGTCACCACCAACAACCGCTTCTTCCATTGATAGTCCGCAAGGGTTTCAGCGAGCATGGGCGTGACCAGGCAAAGAAGCAGGACAAAACAAACTTTCATCCACCACTGAAACACACGTTGATTGGAAATCCACCATCTTCTCCGGGCGGACCAGGAATCACTTACTCCCTTCCTTCTTTCCCCCCATCATCTTCTCCGCCATCTTCAAGCCCATCAGCTGCATCTCCTTCGCCTGCTTCTGATAGTCCTGGAACGCGGTCATCTGGGCCTCGTTGAGAATCTTCGATGTCTCCGCACGCAGCGCTTCCTGCTGGACCTCCCAGCTCTTCTCGTAGGTTTCCACGATGTTGCCCTTGGCCATTTCCTCCATCCCGCTCGCCCCGGACAGGTCGGGGACTTTCGCTTCCGTCCGGGCGCGATACATCGCATCCACCAGCTTGGTTTCGGTTTCCGGATCCAGCGGCACGCCCTGGGTGGTCATCGCCGTGCGGATGCCGTCGAGCTGCTGGCGCTCGGGCATGTGGTTCTTGTATTCGGTGAACGCCTGGATGTCCTCCTCGCTGTTGAGGAACTTCTTGATCTCCGCCTCACTCTCGCCGGCGCGTTTTTTCAACTCCTCGGCCAGGATTTTCCGCTCTTCCGGGTTGGCTCCGAGCATTTTCATGCCGAGTTCCTGCTGGTCGCTGACTTCCTTGCCCAACAGGTTCTTGAAGTAGTCGCCCTCTTCCTTTGTGAGGTTGAGGCCATCGATGAAATCCTGATACATCATCGCCACGGCCATTTTCGCGCCCTGGTTCATCATGGATTTCCCCGCCGGGTTGTCCCACATTTTGCGGGCGGTCTTGGCGAAGGATTCATCTTCGGGCTCGGTTTCCTTGACAGGCGGAGTTACAGCCGAGTCGGGGCGGCTCTTGGTTCGCGCCGGCACTGCGGGCGGTTCAACGGAAACGGCGGGAACCGAGATCACAGCTTTCGGAGTCACTGACGTTTCCGCGGTTTTGACTTGGCGCCGCAGCTCTGAAATCCGGGATTCTTCGATGGCGACGGTGATCAGGACGGCGGCGGCCACCAATCCGATGGCATAGGGGGTTTTCATGATGGCTGGCATCTCAAAACATCCACATCAGTCACGCCACTATTTTTTCCCGGCGATTTTCCATTCGGTTCTCGCGCCTGACGATGCGGCTCTCACCGTTAGCAAAAAGTTGGCATGATTCGGGTCAGACATAACATCATTCGGCTCAGGTAATCGGAGGCGGAAACGGCCCCGTGGCATTCATCCCGCCCAACTTCTTGCATTCAAGGCTTCTGCGGATTCAGATTCGCAGGCACTTGGCAAAACTCACGCCGCCTCGGTGCCGAAATTCCCCGCGTTGCTCTGCTGCCAGACGTGTTGGTAGACCCGCTCTGCCAGAGCCACTTTCTCGGCCTCATCGAATGGCGGCGTCGGCAGGAGAGTGAAAACCTCCTGCAATATCAGTTCTTCCACTTCCGCCTTGGTCGGTTCCTTGGCCGTCCAGTCCTGCCGGGCGGCGATCACCGCCAGAACCGATTCCAACAGTTGCTTGCTGGCCCGTTTCACCGACTCCCGCTGCGGCTTCGACAGGTTTTCCTTCTTCAGCAAATCGAAAATCGCGAGTTCGTCCTGGCTCAGTCCTTCCTCGACGGCCCGCCGCTCCTCGTCGTTGAGTCCGGCCAGCAGATCCACCAGTCTCGAAAACGTTTCTTCGATGGTGACGCGGTCCTTCTCCCGGTTGTAGTCGGCGACGATCTCCGAATACTTTCGATAGAAATCCATCCGCTCCGGGTTTCTCGCCAGCATCTGCTCAAGCTTGCGTTCCACGATGGTGCGGATGTCCTCGATAGCGGTGGCCTTGTGTTTGATCCGTTTCGCGAACTCATCCCTCAACCGCTCCATGTCGATGGTGCTGAGGTCGTAGTGTTTGGCCTCTTCGTGATCGTCTGCCGGAGCTTGCGTCCGGATCGCTTCGTTGACGATGCGGTGAAGGTCCTTGAGCACGGCGGTCACGTCCGATAGATCGCGCTTCTCGATGAGCTTCTTGTAAATCGCCTCAAGATTGTCGTGACGCTCGGCGAAGGGCTGGGCGGAATCCTCCATCAGCAGCGCCTTGAAGCGCAGGAAAACCTGGCGGGTCATGATTTCGAAACGCGCCTTGGTTTCCTGGCTGGTCAGGACCGCATCCACGGCATCGGCGAGCGCCTGGATTTTCGGAAATCCTTTCGCGCCTGCCAGACGGGTGACATCGAAGCCTAGTTTTGCGAGATACGCCTCGGTTTCAAGAATCGCGGATTCGAGGGCGTCCACCCGCTCGCTGATCGGAGCCACAATTTCATCGTCGCCGGTGTTGTCGTCGCCCAGCGCGTATTGCGCGAGGGCTTCGCGGAGGCTCCGCAGCATGCCGTTGTAATCGACGATCAAGCCGAAGTCCTTGCCCTCGCAGCGGCGGTTTGCCCGGGCGATGGCCTGCATCAGGGTGTGCGCCTTCATCGGCTTGTCGATGTAGAGTGTGCTGAGGCTTTCGACATCGAAGCCGGTGAGCCACATCGCGCAGACGATGGCGATGCGGAACGGATGCTTCGGATCTTTGAAAGCGTCCTCCACGCTCACGACCTTCTCGCCCACCTCGAAACCCTTCTTCATCCGCTCGCGGTGGGGAATGATGTCCACGCCCCATTTTTTGAATTCAGCAACCTCGCCCTGCGCTTCGCTGATGACGATCTCGATCACGGTTTCCTCCAGCCACATCGCCTTGGCTTCCAGCTCGACCCGCCGCTCCGGATCGCTCTCACCGTTAGCAGCAGCTCTCACGGCGGCGGCTTTCGCCTTCCAGTGCGGTTTGATGAATTGAAACATCCGCCCGCAGGTGACCTTGTCGATGCAGACCAGCATGCTCTTGCCTGCCTCCCAGCGGGTGCCGCAGTGCTCGACGAAATCCCGGGCGATTTTTTCCAAGCGCTCGTCCGCCGTGATTACTTCGTAGTCCTTGCCGATCAGCTTCTGCAAATGCGCCTCTTCGTGAAGATCGAGGTTCGCCTTGTCGATGGCCTCGGCGATCTTGTCGTTGAGATCAAGCTTGGCGATGCCGAGTTTCTCGCCGCGGTTGGCATAGACCAGGCGCACCGTGGAGCCGTCTTCCACCGAGCGCTTGAAGTCGTAGCGGGAAATGTAGGTGCCGAAGATGCGCTTCGTGAGGTGATCGTGTTTGAAAAGAGGCGTGCCGGTGAATCCGAGAAACGAGGCGTTCGGAAGCGCAGCCGCATCTTGCGGGCGAATTTGCCGGCCTGCGAACGGTGGGCCTCGTCCGAGATGACGATGATGTCATCCCGCGTGCTGTAAGGTTCCTCGGGTTCCACGTCTTGGTTGAACTTCTGGACCAGCGTGAAGACATAGCTGTGACTGGCTTGCAGCAAGGTCCGCAGTTCCTTGCCGCTGCCCGCGCGCGGCGTGGTTTTCGGATTGATCACGCCGCAACCGCCGTAGGTTCGATAGATCTGGTCGTCCAAGATCCTCGCGATCCGTCATGATCACGAAGGTGAAATTTCCCGGCACCTTGCGGCGGACTTTCTCGGTGAAGAAAGCCATGCTGTAACTCTTGCCGCTGCCCTGCGTCTGCCAGAACACGCCGAGACGCCCCAGATCCGGATGCGCCCGCTCCACCAAGGGTGTCTCGCTTGGCGGAGTCCTGTCGTCGGAAACCAAGGCCAGTCTCGCTCATCTCAGCCTTGCTAACACGTGAAGTGTCCGGCGGGATTGTCCGCAGTCCTTGCCGATAGGAAACCGCCTTGCGCTCCGGATATTCGAGTTTCAAGCGCTTCCTGATAGCGGGTGGCATCCACGGCGAGATTGACGCCGAGCACCTGGTGATTGCGACCCACGACCTTGCGGGTGCTGCCGGCTTTGCTGGCGTCGAAAAGGATGAAGTTCTCCACGATGTCGAGCAACCGGTCCTTGGCCAGCATGCCGTCCAGCAGGACCTGCGCGTCGAGACTCCCCTTGTCGCGCTCGTCGTTGCGTTTCCACTCCGCGAAATGTTCCCAGCCGCTGGTGATCGAACCGTAGCGGGCGCGGTGGCCGTTGCTGACGATGAGAAAGGCGTTGTGATGAAACGCATGGCCGATGACGTTCTCGTCCATGTAGTCCGCTAGATTGCCATCAAAGCCCGCGCGGATGTTCCGGTGCACCGCCTTCAGCTCGATGAACACCAGCGGCAGCCCGTTGACGAAACAAACAAGATCAGCGCGGCGGTTGTATCCCGGCGAGCGCAGACCGCTGATCCACAGTTCGCGCACGGCGAGGAAACGGTTGTTTTCCGGATGGTCGAAGTCGATCACCCGCGCCTTGCCGTTTCGGTTTTTCCCAGCCTCGTCCTTGTAATCGACCGGCACGCCATCCCGGATGTAGCTGTAAAACTCCTGGTTGTGCTGGAGCAGCGAGCGCGAGAAATCATGACGCGTGAGTTTCCCCAAAGCCTCGTCCAGCGCCTTCGCCGGCAGGCCGGGATTCAGGCGGACCAGCGCGGCGAGCAGATCGCGCTTCAAGACCACTTCCCGCTTGTCCGTCCGGCCCAGCGTGCCGTCCGGGCCGAAGGTTTCCGTGTTGTAGGCATATACGCTCTCCCAACCGAGGACCGATTCCAAATGCCCGGCGACGGTCGCCTGGACCAGAGTGTCCTCGTTGTTGATGTTGGTGTGGGCCATGAATTAGAAAAGCTCGGGTTGGATTTCGTGGGGGATCGGCAGCACGCCAATGATCACCCAGGGATTCACGCCGACGGAATGCCACTGCTGGGTTGTGCCCAGATAGAAATGGAGGTTGGATGCCATGAAGCGGTCGAAATACATTTCACGCACTTTTGCCAAAGCCTTCTGTTCGTCGCCGTTGGCGGCTTTCAGGCAGTTCCAATATAACGCGCCGACCTCCCAGTCGAGGACTTGCAGCTCGCTTGTTTTCCCATTCTCGTCCTCAAACCGATAGCTGAAGCTGAAGGGCAGCTTCGGGATGACTTTGAAGTTCCGGCGCCATTGCTCTTCTTCGAACAATTCGCCCTGGCGTGCGAGTTGCCGCATCATTTCCACCTTGCCGGGGTCCCACTCGCGTTCCTCCTCTTCCCAGATAAAATCAAGCACCCGGGTGGGCTTGAAAAGTGCCAGCGACATCTCGTTCGCTTTCGCCCTGGCGATGACGTCCGCCAAGTCGCTAAAAATCCGGCATTTTCCCAGCAGAAGCTTCCGCCGCTCGCTCCAGCGGTTGTGAGTGTCCATATGGCCGCTTGGCACCAGGGCTTTGATGTTCGTCGGGTGGCAGGATTCCGGCCGGGGGTCCTTCCGACTGGGGATCAGATCGCATTCGATCCAATCGTATTTCCGATACTGCTCCGTTTCATCAAGCCGCCGGAATGGCACCGGATAGATCCTCACCCATGTGCCGTCCTCGCGCACTCCGGCCGTGCAAACCGTCTCGCCGTGCTTCCGGGACAGCGTCGGATAGGTCTTCACGGTGATAAGTATTCGTTCTCGCTGCATTCGGGTGAGATCCAGACGCTGATCACTTAACAGCCGAATCCCTCATCTACCAGCTTGAATTATCGCTACAGGTGCCTGGGAGCGAACGACGTGCCCAATTTCCGCTCCACCGCCTCGGCCACACAATGGCGGTGGCATTGGTGGGGCAGCAGTTCATAACAGGTCAGTGCGACCCGCCCACCCTCGCGAATCCAGTCGGAGATCCGCGCCACGGCATCACCCTGCTGCGGGAGGTCGCGAGCTTCATAGCGGTCGAACAGGGCGTCGTAGTCCTTCTGACATTTCAATTCCTGGCGTTCTTCGGAGGCGATCCCTAGCTCCGGCAAATGTTCGTAGCGGATACCCACAGCCTCCACCGCGGAGCGCAGGGATTTTTTGGAGAATCCAAATTTCCGGCTTAGCGGATTGCGCCGCACGTCGCAGAGGATCGTCACCCCGTCGTTGAGCAGGGTGTTCAGGTAGGCTTCCAGCGACTTCCCTTCGTAACCGATTGTCGCCAGGCCCGCGCCTCGAACAGTGGGGCGGCCGTCTTCGATGGCTTGCAGGACCGCCGCTTGTTTGCGGAGCACCCGTTCCTTGATCTCGCTGCGCCAAGCCGTGTGAGGATAGCGGGTGTAGGTGTCCCGGACAAGCGCGTCCCCGCGCAGGCCGGTGGTGCGCTTGGCGAAGCGGTGCAGGCGGATGTTGAGATCATGCGTCAGGCCGGACACCGGTTTTGCCAGCCTCCACGTCTTGTCGGAGGGTTCGAGCCAGCCTTTCGATTCGAGTTTTCCGCGGTCCGCCACCGAGGTGAACGAGTAACAACCGAAACGGTGTGGCACGAATTCGTAGCTCGGTTCCGTCTCCTCTTCCCGGCAGAACAAGAACAGCAGCTTCTGGAAATCGACCGCCGCCGCCTCTCCGCCGAGGGCGGAGAGCAGGCCGAGCAGCACTTTTTGGCGGTGGAAGAGCATGGGGAAACTTAACGACCCGATTCACGCCCGGCAACCACGGGTTTTTCGAAACTGGTTCAAACGGTAAACTCCCCGCTCATCAGCTTAGGCAGCAGTAGACCCAGAGTTTCCGCAGCCCTGGTGCAACTCAGAATACAGACTGCAGGACGAGCCATGCAGGCTGTCACGACTCCCATTACACGCTGCAAGGCGGCCCGTGCGGGCTGTCACGACCCCGGTTACAGGCTGCAAGACGGTCCATGCGGGCCGTCATGACCCCGGTTACAGGCTGCAAGACGGTCCGTGCAGGCCGTCACGACCCCGGTTACAGGCCGCAAGACGGTCCGTGCAGGCCGTTACGACCTCGGTTACATGCCGCAAGGCGGTCCGTGCAGGCTGTCACGACCTCGGTTACTTGGTTCGGTTTAGACTTCGATCTCCCCGCTCATCAGCTTCGGCAGCAGCAGGTCGCGGGCGGTGATGAGTTTTTGGTTTTGCTGGGCGAGAATGCGGGATTGTTCGTAACTGAGTACGGCGAACTCATTAAACTCATCGCGTAAAGGTTTGGGCGGCCACAGGAGAGGCAAACAATGTGCTACATTTCTGTTCAGTCCAGGAATCGCGGCCTTGTCACTTTGCGTGCCTTCCAATGAAAATTCTAGCAACATGGCAGCATAAGCAGCAGGAGTGTCTTTGTAGTCGCTGACATAAAGCGCTGTATTGAGCGGCCAGAAGGGCTCTTGGATAAAGTAAACTTGACCAAGGGTGCCGTAGCGTCCTGTCACAATTCCAGGCGGGTCACACTTCTTCTCCACGTGGTAGCCAGTAATGCCCGATGACGAAACAATCGGAATCGGTCCATCGATGCGGTCGTTTGCAGGCAAATCGTAACCCCGTTTCAGGGTTAGCGCGTCGCCCAGAGTCTTACGCTCCCACCCCTCCGGCACGCCGTTGAGGATGCGGGTGTGTTCGTGGCCGGGGAAGCGGAGGCGGACGAACCATTCGCGATACAACAGCCGCGCCGATTCCTCCAACAAGGCCATCCGCCGACGGTTGTTCTCGATCAGGTCGTCGTAAGCGGTGAGGATTTCCGCGATGCGCTTTTGGATCGGAAGACTTGGAAACCTTACCGGGATGTCTGGAAATTTCTCCAACGGCAAGCGATCCACCGTTGCTCCACTTTTCACGAAGGACTCAACCACGCTCCGCCAGTTTCGAGAGAGGAAGTAGTAGAGCATGAAGCGACTGTCCACCTTGCTTGGATCAGGTCTAATAAGTGCAACTCTTCGTCCCAAACAACCACGGAAACCATCGGGGATGATCGCATACCGATGCAATGTAGCCTCGTAGGTAAGAACCACATCGTTGGCTTGTGGCGTGACGCGCCGGGTTCATTTGGGAAGCTCCTGCTCGGAAACGTGGCGGATTTCAGAGAAGTCCAGCCGACCATCGTCCGTGATGTTTTTGATGCCAAGGAAGATGGCTCCATCGGATGACTCCGTGGGAGTGGCGTGCGGGCCATCGTAAATTCCGAGGGCAAAGTCTTTGATCGGACGAGGCTTCAGATCCTTCATACCCCGAGCCCTTCAAAATTCTTCTGAATCCGCTTCGCCAGTTCGGCGGCGGATGGTTTTGCATTCCAATGCTTCATCATTTTGCCTGTCGGATTCATGGTTGCGGGCTTTCGGCCAATTCGGCTTCAATTTCGGCGATGCTCGGCAGGCTGCCTTTGAGCTCCTTGGGCAGCGTTTTGACAATTTGCGTTTCCCACCCGGCAACGCCGATGGGTTTGTTGAAGCCGCGCAGGGCGTATTCGGCGACGAGTTTGTCTTTGGAACGGCAAAGCAGCAGGCCGATGGATGGTTGGTCGTCGGGATGGCGGAGAAGATCGTCCACGGCGGACAGGTAGAGGTTGAGGGTGCCGACAAAGGCCGGATCGAAGGGCACTGCCTTGAGTTCGACGACGACGTAGCGGCGCAGTTTCAAATGATAGAAGAGGAGATCCAGATAGAAGTCCTTGGAGGAAAATTCGAGGTGGACCTGGCGGCCGACGAATGCGAAACCGGCCCCGAGTTCGAGCAGGAAGCGCTCGATGTGATCGGTCAACGCCTGTTCGACCTCGCGCTCCCGGCGCGGATCGGCGGTGCCGAGAAAATCAAAGAGGTAGGGGTCCTTGAAAATTTGGGCCGCCATGTCGGAATCGGCGGGCGGCAGAGTGAGGGCGAAGTTGTGGATGGCTTGGCCTGCGCGTTCGTGGGCGGCGGACTGGATCTGCAGATCGAGAACGTTCCGCGACCAGCCGTTTTCGATGCTGGCTTTGACATACCAGTGCCGGATGTCCGGTGCCTTGAATTTTTGCAGCAGGCGGATGATGTGTCCCCACGGCAATTGTGAAACAAGCTGTTTCACAATTGCGGATTCCGGATAAGCCGCCGCGAAGGAACGCATGAACAACAGGTTGCGGGGCGACAACCCTGACAAATCCGGGAAGTCTGCCCGCAGGTCGGAGGAAAGACGGTCAATCACCTTGGCTCCCCATCCTTGCCGCGCCTGGCGATCAAGAATCAGACGACCGATGTCCCAGTATAACAGGATCATCGCCGAGTTGGCAGCCATGACCACCCGCAGGCGCTCGGACTGGATCCGACCCTTGATTTCCATCAGAGCATCGGCATAACCCTCGGGCAGAGCCAAGCGCGGGGGCGGAACCGGAAAGGATACGGAGTCCTTGCTCCTGCCGCGAGCGGCGCGGGCTTCGTCATCCTTGGCATTGTTGCTTTTTGGCTTTTTCATACCCCAAGCCCTTCAAAATTCTTCTGAATCCGCTTCGCCAACTCGGCGGCTTCCTGGTTGAGATCCTTGATTTCGACGTGGATGTCGCCGAGGGCCTGTTCGAAATCGAAATCGTCATCGACTTCCGCCGGGGCGACGCCGACGTAGCGGCCGGGCGTGAGGCTCCAGTCGGCGGCGGCGATTTCCTGGCGGTCCACGAGTTTCACGAGGCCGGGCACGTCCACCAGCTTCGCGTCCGGGAAGCGGGAAAGCAGCCAGTGGGCCTGGCGCTCGAAGTAGGCGGTGGCCTTGAGCTGCCCGACGATTTCCGCGCGGCGGGCGTCGAGGTCCTTTTCCAGTTTGCCGATCTCGCGGGTGTTCCAGGAATCGTCGTCCTTCGCGTCGGCGTCCTTCTCGGCGCTGTCCACCACACGCAGGGCGAGTTTGAAAACGAGGTCCACATCCTTGACGAGATCGCGGCAGGCGGCGGCGAGGGTTTCGAGTTCGCCGGAGAATTTCCGCTGGGCGGCGGGCTTGGCGGCGCAGGGCTTTTTCCAGTCCTTGGCGATGCGTGCAGTCCACGCGTCGAGCGAGGCGAAACAGCACTTCGCCGCGTCGTCGCGCTCCTTCACCAGCTCCCGCACGGGCGAGTCCTTGGGCAGGGATTTCAGGAAGGCGGCGGTGGGTTTCACCAGGGCGTCGTAGGTCTTGCGAAACGCGGTGGCGCATCCGGCGATGTCCGCCGCTTCGGCGAGCGTGCGTTCGAGGTATTGCTGGACGAGGGCGGTGAATTTTTCCGACTGGCCGCGGTAGAGCCAGACGATGGCGCTGAGGTTCTGGAGCTGCTCGGGCGAGAAGTCGAAAATCTTGCGGGTGACTTTCCGATAGATGTTGCGCGCGTCGAGCATCAGGCACTGGTCCTTGCGGCTGGCGGGTTTCCCTTTGTCGAAGAACCAGAGTTCGCAGGGGACGGTGCGGGTGTAGAAGAAGTTGGAGCGGATGGAGACCATCACGTCCACATCGCCGGTCTCGACGAGCTTGCGCCGGACGTCCATTTCCCCGTGCCCGGCGCTGGAGGCCTGGGAGGACATGACGAACCCGGCGCGGCCCTTGGGGCTGAGGTAACTGTGGAAATAGGAGATCCAGAGGTAGTTGCCGTTGGAGACTTTTTTGCCCTTGTTCACGCCGGGCAGGCCGAAGGGCAGGCGGCGGTCGTTCTCGATCTTGCCGGCGTCCACCTGATCGACGTTGAACGGTGGATTCGCCATGGCGAAATCGACATTTCCCCACAGCGGGCGACCATCGGGCAAGCGGTGGACATCCTCGTAAAACGTGTTCGCCTCGCGGATGTCGCCTTCCAGCCCGTGGACGGCGAGGTTCATCTTGGCCAGCCGGATGGTGGTCGCGGTTTTTTCCTGACCGTAGAAGGTGACCTTGTCCATGGTGCGCCCGCCGCTTTCCTCGATGAAGTGGCTGGACTGCACGAACATCCCGGCGGACCCGCAGGCGAGATCGGCGACGACGCCGTGGTTCGGCTCGATGACGTTGACGATGAGCTGGACGAGGGAGGGCGGCGTGAAGAACTCGCCATTGTCCTGGGCACCCTGGAGGGCGAATTTCATCAGGAAATACTCGTAGATCCGGCCGAAGACATCGCCGGACGCCTGGCGCAGCGGCTCGCTGTCGAAGGTGCGCAGCATGGATTCGAGCAGGTCGTTGTCGAATTTTTCGTAATCCTTCGGCAGTTGGCCGGAAAGCGGCTCGAAGTCCTTCTCGATGGCATCCATCGCCGCGACCAGCGCGGTGCCGAGATCAGTGCCGGACGGGAGCCGCAACAATTCATCGTAGCGGGCGACTTTCGGCAACATCAGCGCCCGACGGCTGACGAAGTGGGCCTTGGTGATGGGCAGGCCTTTGGGGAGCTTGCCGCTGGCCTTTTCCCCGGCGATCCGCTCCAGCACTGCGTTGTAGCGGTTGGTGGCGTGACGCAGGAAAATGATGCCGAGGATGGGCATGCAATACTCGCTGGAAGTGAGTTTCGAATTGGCCCGGAGCTGGTCGGCGGCCTCCCAGAGCGAGGACTCGATTTTCTGGATGTCTTGCAGGGAGTGGTCAGTCATGAAGCGTTGCTACCGGAGTAAGGCAGACGGCTGACGGAGGGGCAAGCATTGGTCCGGAGACGGCCAATGAGCGGCGGAAGCGGTGCGCTTTGGGCACAGCGCTTCCGCATTTCATTGGCTCGCGACAGGAATGTCGCGGCTCCTTATTGGACCGCCTTGGCCTGTATGATACCAGGCCTTGCGAATCCGCATTAGAGCTTCCACAGGCTAAGAAAATGAGGCGCATTTGCGCATCACGCCGTGGTCAGCTTCACCAGCAGATCATCACTATCCACCCGGTCGCCTTTTTTCACGAGGATCTCGGCGACGACGCCATCCGCTCCCGCGCTGACGGTGGTGAGCATTTTCATGGCTTCGAGGATGACGAGTTTGTCGCCAGCTTTGACTTCCTGGCCGGGGGAAACGGCGACTTCGGTCACCATGCCGGGCATCGGTGCGCAGCCGTGGGCCGGGTTGTCGGATTCGCCTTTCTGGCGGGAGGCGGTGCTGACGGACTTGAGCGAATGATCGGCGACGATGGATTCGCGGGGCATGCCGTTGAGTTCGTAGAACAACGCGCGGCGGCCCGCCGAGTCGGCCTCGCCGATGGAGATGAGCTTGATGATGAGGATCTTGCCGGTGTCGATCTCGATCTCGATTTCCTCGCCGATCTGCAGGCCGTAGAAAAACGCGGGCGTCGGTAAGCCGCTGAGGTCATCATACTTCGTGCGGAACGCGGTGAAGTCGGCGAAGACCTGGGGATACATCAGGTGCGAGTAAAGGTCGTCGTCCGTGGCCGTGCGGCCGAGTTTCACCGTGAGTTCGGTGCGGGTGGCTTCGAGGTCGATGGGATCGGCGAGTTCGCCGGGGCGCAGGGTGGTGGCCTTGCGGTTTCCTAACACGACCTTCTGCACCGCGACGGGCCAGCCGCCGTCGGGCTGGCCGAGGCCGCCGGAGAGCATGTCGATGACGCTCTCCGGGAAGTCGATGGAGCCGGGCTTGAGCTTGGGCACGTCCGCCGCCTTGATGCCGCGGGTGACGAGGAACATGCACATGTCGCCGACGACCTTGGAGGAGGGCGTGACCTTGACGATGTCGCCGAAGAGCTGGTTCACCTCGGCGTAGGTGCGGGCGATCTCGCGCCAGCGGTGGCCGAGGCCCATGGCGTTCGCCTGCTCGCGGAGGTTGGTGTACTGGCCGCCGGGCATCTCGTGTTCGTAAACCTCGGCGGTGCCGGAGCGCGGCGCGGAGTTGAACGGTTGGTAGAATTCGAGCACCTGCTCCCAGTAGTCGGAGAACTCGTTGAGCGAGTCGAAATCCAGCCCGGGATCGCGCTCGGTGTTGGCGAGCGCGGCGGCGATGGAATTCAGGTTCGGCTGTGAGGTGGAGCCGGACATCGAGGAAATCGCGAGGTCCACGATGTCGACGCCGGCCTTGGAGGCGGCGAGCACGGAGGCGGCGTTGATGCCGGAGGTGTCGTGGGTGTGGAAATGCACGGGAATGCCGATTTCCTCCTTCAGCGCGGTGACCAGCTTGAACGCGGCGTGCGGCTTGCAGAGGCCGGCCATGTCCTTGATGCAGAGCATGTGGGCTCCCATGCGCTCGAGTTCCTTGGCCTTTTCGACATAGTATTTCAGCGAATACTTGTCGCGGTGCGCGTCGGTAATGTCGCCGGTATAACAGATCGCCGCCTCGCAAATCGACTTGCCGTGGTCGCGGACCGCCTCCATGGGCACCTTCATGTTAGGAAGGTAGTTGAGCGAGTCGAAGATGCGGAAGATGTCCATGCCGGAGTCCGCCGCGTGTTTGACGAATCCGGCGACGACGTTATCCGGATAGTTCGAATACCCCACGGCGTTCGAGCCGCGGAAGAGCATCTGGAAACAGATGTTAGGAATCTTCTCGCGCAAGCGGCGGAGGCGGTCCCACGGGCACTCGCTCAGGAAGCGCATCGCCGTGTCGAAGGTGGCGCCGCCCCACATTTCGAGCGAAAACAGCTCGGGGATGCGGTGGGAAACCGCCTCGGCCACGCGCAGCATGTCGAAGCTGCGCATGCGGGTGGCGATGAGCGACTGGTGGGCGTCGCGGAAAGTGGTGTCGGTGATCAGCAGGCGCTTTTCATCGAGGATCCACTGGGCGAATTTCTCCGGGCCGATTTCCAACAGCACGTCGCGGCTGCCCCGGGGCACCTGCGCGTGGTGCTCGATGACCAGCGAGTTCGGCACGGCGGCCTTGTGCATGACGCCCGCAGGTTTCCAGCCCTTGGTGCTCGGATTGCCGTTGAGGGTGATGTCGGATAGATAGGAAAGCGTGCGGGTCGCGCGGTCGCGGCGGCGCTTGAACTGGAAGAGTTCGGGCTTGGTATCGATCAGCTTGGTATGCGCCTGCCCGGCGCGGAACGTTTCGTCGGCGATGACG
Organism: uncultured Verrucomicrobiae bacterium; assembly: GCA_963841745.1. Classification (GTDB taxonomy): domain Bacteria; phylum Verrucomicrobiota; class Verrucomicrobiia; order Verrucomicrobiales; family Akkermansiaceae; genus Luteolibacter. The sequence goes on from CAWJDV010000006.1 coordinate 580,445, forward strand.
TTTTCGAGGAACGGGATGTTCGTTTTCACCCCGCGGATGCGGAACTCGCGGAGCGCGCGGTCCATGCGCTGGCAGGCCATCGGGAAATCGCGGCCCATCGCGGTGAGCTTGACGAGCATCGAGTCGTAATACGGCGTGACGACCGATCCGGCGTCGCCCGAAGCGGCGTCCAGACGGATGCCGAAACCGGCGGCCGAGCGGTAGTTGAGGATGCGGCCGTAGTCCGGCGAGAAGTTTTTCTCCGGATCCTCGGTGGTGATCCGGCACTGGATGGCGAAGCCGATGCACGGCATGTCCTCCTGCTTGGGAATCGCGATTTCCTCGCTGAAAAGCGTGTGCCCCGCGGCCACCAGAATCTGCGAGCGCACCAGATCGATGCCGGTGACGCACTCGGTCACCGTGTGCTCCACCTGGATGCGCGGGTTCATCTCGATGAAGAACCAGTCGTCCTGGTCCATGTCGTAGAGGAACTCGACGGTGCCCGCGTTGTCGTAGCCGATGCCTTTTGCCAGGGTGACGGCGGCGTCGCAGAGCTCCTTGCGGATGATCGGATTGAGATGCATCGCCGGCGCGACCTCGACTACTTTCTGATAGCGCCGCTGCACCGAGCAGTCGCGTTCGTAAAGATGGACCACGTTGCCGTGCTGGTCGCCGAGGATCTGCACCTCGATGTGCTTGGCGCGGGAAATGTAGCGCTCCAGGAAAACCGCGGGGTTTCCGAACGCGTTGAGCGCCTCGTTCTGCGCCTCGGCTAACAAAGCGGCGAGTTGCGACGGTTTTTCCACCACCCGCATGCCGCGGCCGCCACCGCCGAACGCGGCCTTGATGATGAGCGGGAAGCCGATGTCGTGAGCGACGGTGAGCGCCTGGTCGGGGTCCGTGATCGGATCCTCGGTGCCGGGCAGCGTGGGCACCTTGAACGAATGGGCCAGCGCGCGGGCGGCGGTCTTGTCGCCCATGTTTTCGAGCAGGTCGGGCGACGGGCCGATGAAAATGATTCCCTCCCGCGCGCAAGCCCGGGCGAACGCGGCATTTTCCGATAGAAAACCGTAACCGGGGTGGATCATCGTCACACCCTTCTGTTTGGCGAGGGTCACGATTCCTTCCACATCGAGGTAGGCACCGACCGGGCCTTTCGACGAGTCCAGCTGATAGGCCTCGTCCGCCTTGAAGCGGTGGATGGAAAACCGGTCTTCCTCGGCGAAAATCGAGACGGTGCGCAGGCCGAGTTCGTTGGCGGCGCGGAAGATGCGGATGGCAATTTCACCGCGGTTCGCGGCCATCAGTTTTCCTGGGAGTTTCTGGGTTTCGAGCATGTCGGCGATCTTTCTAAGGGGTGGAATCGGGTTCGTGAAGTGGAAATCCGGCGGGTGGGACAATCAAGCGTCCGCCTTCTTCTGGCGGTGGCCGGGAGTGGCCAGGATTTCAATGTAGACCGAGGTGCAGGCGCTGGCCGCCGCCTGGTCGATGGCGGGGACGATTTCCTCGACGTGCTTGGTTTCCGGGGAAGATTCGCCGTGGCCGACCTTGCAGTTGAAATCCCAGAAATCCACACCTTCGGGCAGCGGCTTCTTCCGCTCGCGCTTGAGGTATTTCCGCACGTCGCTCTTGATCTGCTCGACGACCCGCGCCGGTTGGTGGTTCGGAGAAGTGAGTGGAAATATCTTTTTCATGTCGCTGTTTTTGTCGGGAGGGGGCATTTTTGTCGAGGAGAAGTCCGGGAATTTCACCTACCAGAAGTCGGAAGATCACCGCCGAACACGCCATCCGGCTCGACGGCCATTTCGGCCTGCAGCTCAACGCCTTTGAGGATTGGGGCCGGTTGCTCGCGTCATTGACACCAACGGTGTTTCGACCTCCAGCCCAAGGTTACCGGAAACGGCCACCTTGGGAACCGAATTTCTGATTTTCCGAACTCCCACGGAGTTCCGGCACGGAGGGATTTCCCGAAAGTTGTCCCCACTCTCGAAGGCCGGAACCACGTTGTGGTTCGATTTCTTGAATTCAGTTTTCCAGGGTAGGCGTTCGTTCCTCACGCCTACCCTGGGCTGGAGGGCGGAACACCGTTGGTGTTGGGAATCAAGAAGATTTCGGCACCACGAATCGGACGAATCTTGCGAATCTTTGATTTTTGAGACGGCCTCTTTGACGCACTCGCCTGCGGCCCGATCTGTTTTTTTCGTGATTCGGCTCACCTTCGTGGCGGCGCTGTTTCGATTGGGAATTATTCCAGAACGATCGTGAGGCGGTTGTTTGTGTCGGCAAGGAGGCTTTCCCAGCCTGACGTGGAAATGCGGGCACCTCCGGGGCGATAGGGATTGCTCTCGCGGACGAAATGGATCGCTTGGCCATTGAGATCGATGGAAAGCGGCCCGTGCCCCTTCGATCCTGTGAGGTAAACAACTTCGATCGGATGCACGCCGATGCGCAGGGAAGCCGTGAGCCCGTTGAGTTCGGGCGGGATGACTGGATCGATGATGAGTGAGTCCGTTTCCAGACGGAGGCCGAGGAAACACTGCATGATCAGCCGCGTGCCGATGCCGGCTCCGCTGGAATAGACGCGCCAGCCGCCTTCGAGCGTCACCTCGCCGGAATTCACTTTTTCGTAGTCGTCGAAGGCTTCGTAGCGGTCGCTGAAGGCGGCGTCGGAGCTGGAGTAATAACAGTTCGCCTGGCGCAGGCCGGCGGAGGGGACGAGTTCCCGGATGGCGATCGGATTGAGCTGGCAGAGCGCGTGGAAGAAGCCCTCCGCATCGCCGAAGCGGGCGAGCGCCTCGCAGTAGCGGAGATGGGCGTGCATGTACATGATGCCGATTTCCCGCCCGAAGTAACTGGCGCTTTCCGCCCGCTGGAAATAGGTCTGGATGCCGCCGCGGTAGGGCAGCGGGCGGTCAAACAGCCGGGCCCCGTCCGGTCCTAGCAGATGCTCGCGGATCAGGGCGAGATGGGTCTGCGCCTGGGCGGGGGTGAACATGTCGTTGATGATGGCATGGATCATCGGCAGCAGGCTGTAGGACAAGCCGGTGGTGGCGTCGCGGGGATGGAGCAGATAGTCGGTTTTTCCGCCTTCGTGGAAATAGGCAAGGCCGGCGACGACATCGTCCACGACGAGCAGGCGCTGGAACTCCTCGAGAATCCCGGCAGCCATGGTTTCCAGTTCGGCGGCGCGGTCCTTGATGCCGATGTGGCGGAAGGCGGCGGCAAGCGCTACAAACGTCTGATAGTTGAGCGTCACCGTCCACGAGCTGCAAAGCCGCTCGCGCATGTCGGGCTTGGCGGGTTGCAGCGAGTCGTTCCAGTCGCCGTGGCCGTAGGCGGCGAGCACGGTGCCTTCGATCACCCGGCGGCGGATCAGTTCCAAGGCGCGCTCGATGTGTTGGAGGATGGTCGCCGATTCCGCAGTGCTTCGATCCGCTTCGAAATAGCGGGTTTCCTCATCCAGCAGGCCGGCGTCGCCGGTGGCGGATAGATATTGGGCGAGGGCGAGCAGCGGCCAATAGACGATGTCGCCGTGCGAGTCGCCCGGGCGGATGTTGCGCTCGCGCTCGAAGAACATGAACCACTGCGGCCAGTCGCCGTCGGGATTCTGCTGGCTGAAGACACGGCATAACAGGTCCCGGATCGGCTCGAAGCGGCCGAGGGCGAGCAGCAGTTCCACCGGCCCCTGGCAGACGTCGCGGGTGCCCCAGCCGCCGCCGGAGTATTGCTCGAGGCCGCGCGGGGACAGGTAGTGGACGAGGGCGTTGTGGATGAACCACGGGAAAATCTCACCCGCGCGCCCGGCTGCCGGTGCCAGCGGGCTCGACTGCGGCGCGGTGATCCGCAATCCGGAGCTGATGGAATTCCAGAACCCGTCGATCTGTTCGACGGAGGATTCGACCAGCTTGCCGCGGATGACCAGCGTGGACCACTTGGTAGGCGCGGTGATGAGACAAACGAACGGCTGGTTGCGCGAAAAGCCGTCGGTGAAAAGCAGTTCATCGCCGCCGATTTTTTCGACCGGGGTGCCATTCGATGAGTGAATCCACCCTCCGGAAAACGCCGGCCCACGTCGCTGTCCGGGATCGCGCGCACAAAAACCGAATTGCCCTCGATCTCACAGGTGGCAGGCACGGAGGCGCTGCCATCGTCGCCGTTGAGCGCGACGTGGTGGGAGATGAGAAATCTCACAGGATCGCCTTCGAGCACCTTCAGTGACAGGCGGAGTTCGTGCGCGTCGTCCGGCGCGGAGGAAATCACTTCGATCAGTCCGCCCTTGTGTTTGTAGATCCAGCGGCAGGAATCCGGGCTCATCTCGAATGCGGAAGGGATTCCCAACAGTTTCCATGATCCGCCGGTTTCCACGAAGACGCGCTGCCCGTGGCTGCGGAAGAGGCCGAGGTAGCTGTGGCAGGTGGATAGAAACCGGTTGATGCTCACGTGGCCCTGGGTGACCATCGAGTGGAACACGCCGCCCATCCATACGGTGGAGGTGAGGGCGGACTCGTCGGGTGTTAGCGAGCCGCCGGAACGCAGCAGGTGGCCGTGTGGGCGGAGCACTGCTAGTTCCTTGGGCTTGAGCACCACGTGTGTCCGCCCGCCGGTGAAAAACGAGAGCAGCCGGCCTTTTTCGCGTTCCGCATGGCGGGTCTCCGGGCCGAAGAAGGCTTCATCCAGGTCCTCGGTTTCCAACAGCGGGGCGGATGAGAACAGGCTCGGAGCTGGAGTGTTAGCCTCCGGTTTTCCAGGCCATGCCCGACAAGCAGCCTCAGGCAGGGCCAGCGCGGCATCGATCAAATCGGCGTCCTCAGCGGAGGTGGCGGTGGGCTTGTCCGCTTCGAACCAGCCGAAGAATCCGCGCTGTGACTTCGCGCCGGGTTCCAGCAAGACAGGCTCGTCCTGGATGGCGACCAGCGAGTGCTCGTGCTGCAAGCGTTTTCCCGGCAAACCGGTAGCGAGGGCGACCGGCTGCTCGCCGGCGCGGGTGGCGAGACCGTGGAACTGGAGCGCATCGGTCGAGTAGGAGACCGCTTTTCCTAACGAGCCGATGACGGTCCACGGGCAGCGGCCGCCCATGGACTGGTTCTGCCGCGAGGCGACGGCGACTCCTGCCCGCGGATGGGAGAGCGGGGCGTGGTCCACGTATTGGCTCACGTAGAATTCATTGAGCCGCACCGCGCCGTAGTGGGCGAGGGCGATGTCCTGGGTGAGGATGAGGTCGCAGGTCACCGGAGTGCTGCCGGTGTTCTCCAGTTCCACATGCCAGAACCACGCCGTGGCGGATTCCGCGAGTGTGAGGCGCAGTTGGAACTTCAAGTCACCCCACGTCCCGCAAGCCGTCATGCCGCGGTCGTCGGCCTGATAGGAAGCGGGGCTGCCGGGGCCTAGCAGGGAGATGGATTCGATGGTTTCCCCGAGGCGGCGCAGGTGGAGGTTCGCCAGGCCGCCTTCGGCTTCGTTGCCGAGGAAGTTGTTGAGGATGATGTCGCCGCAGTCCATCCGGCGGATGGATCCGTTGGCGTTGAGCTCGGCGCTAAGGCCGGACGGGCTGCCGGCGCGGATGGGAAATACGACTGGCGTGTGATCGGGAGTTTTCATTTGAAATCGGGAGTATCGGGATAGCCGGGTGTGTTCGCGTTGGCCTTTTCAGCGGCCTCGACGAACTCGCCGAGGCGGAGCAGCACCGAAGCGTAGGCGGAGATCGCCTGGAACTGGGTGACGACCAGCGAGAACGCGCCTAGCAGGGTGGCGAAGGCCATCGTCGCCTGGCCGATGACGCCGAACTCGACTTCCCGCCGGATGAACATCGGGGCGACGACCAGCACCGGGATCAGCTGGATCAGATAGTTGTAACCCGAGGTGAAGAAGTTGAGGTTGCGGTTGATGGAAATGACGTTGCGCAGGTTTCCGACCAAATCGTCCACGCGGGCCATCAGCCGGTCGCGGGTCGGGACCTGCGTGCCGTCCCGGGCGATCGCGTCCGCATGGTCGTGGGTCCAGATCAGGTCGGAGCGGAAGTTCGCCTCGCAGTCGGCCTGGCGGTAGTTCAGCTTGATGAGCGGCCGGCCGAGCCAAATGGTCAGCGCGGAGCCCGCCAGCGCGTAAAGGACGGCGAGCACGAAGAGTTTCGGGCTGATGGTCCAAAGCACGCCGGAAAACGAGAGCACGGTCATCGTGCCATTGGCCACCATCAGCACGAAGGAGAGCGTTGTGGTCGTGAGCTGCCGGATGTCCTCGGTGATGCGCTGGTCCGGATTGCTGATGGATCCTTCCCTGCTCATGTGCAGATAGACGCCGCGGTCGATGTAAAGTCCTACGACGCGGTGCGTGAGGAAGTCCCGCCATAACAGGCCCAGACGCTCCTCCGTGAAGCGGAACATCACGCCGACGAAGGTGGAGCCCGCGAAGACCGCGACATAAAGCCACGCGAAGCGGACGAAGCCGCCGGAGTCGCGGCTCTCGATGGCGGACATGAAATTCCGGCCGACGAAGCTGTTCACGACGTTCATCCCGTTGATGCAGAACATCAGGACAAACAGGCCGGCCAGCATCCACTTGGCCCTGCCTCCGACCGGGGACTTCAGGAAGACACCCAGGTTCAGCAGGACCCTGCGAAGCACTTCGCGGCTGAAGGTGGTCTTGGTTCCACTCATGAAAGTTCCACGTTAGACGGGCGGATTCCGAAACGGCCTAGCAGCCGGCTGACCACGGCGAACAGCACGCCGGTGCTCCAGCCGAACATCAGAATTCCGGTGACGGCCTCGACCGCCCCGAGGATACGCCAGTTTCCGGGCGGATTCACGTCGCCGAAGCCCACGGTGGAATAACTGGTGGCGGAATAGTAAAACGCGGTGGCGAAGTCGGGGAAGCAACCGATCCATTGATAACAGAGCGCCCACACGATGATTTGGAGAATGTGCAACAGCATCAGCCCGTACACGACCCGGATCAGGATCCAGAACATCGCCGGCAGGCTGAAATGATGTCCGCGCGGCGGCGCGATGCCACCGAGCCAGCGCAGGCCGAAGACCATCCCGACCCCGTGGACCGCGACGCAGGCCGAGACGAGAATGAAGAGCAGCAACAGGAGCTTGAACATGGGGTGGAGAAATCAAATCGAATGCATCCGGCAACCACCGTCTGATTGCCGGATGCCTCCGATGCTGCGCGATGCCCGCGGGGCATCAAGTGGTTTCTTTCCCCCCCGATGAGCGCGCGCCCCATGGGACGAAGGTCTTAGTTGACACCCGGGGGCTTGATCTCTAGTCAAACAAGGGTCTGGTGGTGTTGGTTTTTGAGTCTGCAACCGCCACACAGAATTCTGCCGTGACGAGGCTTACAGCAGGATTCCCCCAACATCCGAACCGAGCGAAACGCAATTTGAAAACCATTTCTCCCACATCCATTCGCGATTCAGGACGAATCGCCGCTGTGCGTTTCCCGGCCGCCTTGCTCGCGGGTCTCTGCCTCTGCGCCTGTGAGAAACCCAAGGTCGCCGCGCCGCCGCCGCCGATTGTCGAAGTCATGGAAATCGTCTCGTCGGAAGTGCGGCTTTCCACGACGCTCATCGGCCAGCTCGACTCGCCCCAGAACGTCGAGGTCCGCGCGCGGGTCGAGGGATTCGTGGACAAGATGCCCTTCAAGGAAGGCGAGCAGGTGCAGCAGGGACAGGTTTTGTTCGAGCTCGACCAAAAGCCGTTTCTCGAAAGGCTCGCCGCCGCGAACGGAGCGCTGGGCGAGGCCAAGGCCGCGCTGAACAAGTATCAGAAAGACGTGGACCGGCTCACGCCGCTGGCCGAACGACGGGCGATCCCCCAACAGGATCTCGACAACGCAATGGCCTCGGTGGACGTCGGCGAGGCCGGAGTGATCACGGCCAAGGCCAAGGTCGAGTCCGCACAACTGGATCTGGGATACTGTGTGGTGAAGGCCCCCATCACCGGCCTCATCGGAGCCCATCAGGTATCCATCGGCGAGTTGGTGGGCAAAGGCGAGCCCACCCTGCTGGCGACCATTTCCACCCTCGACCCCATCTGGTTCTACAGCAATGTCAGCGAGGTGGATTATATCAAAGCCGAGGCAAAAAGCCGCGCGATCGGCAGGGACGTCGCCACCTTGCCACTCACCTTGATTCTTGCCGACGGGGTGGAGCATCCCGACCAAGGCAGCTTCGTATTCATCGACCGTGCCGTGGATGTGAAGACCGGCACCCTGCGCGTCCGCGCCGAGTTTCCCAACAAGGAGAAACTCCTGCGCCCCGGGATGTTTGCAAGAATCCGCGTGGACCTGGGCACCTCCAAGGACAGCATCGTCATTCCGCAGCGGGCGCTCGTGGAACTGCAGGGAAAAAACTTCGTCTGGGTGATCACCCCGGAAAACACGGCCCGTCAGCGCCCTGTCAAAACCGGCGAACTATCAGACTCCAACATTGTCATCCTCGAAGGACTCAAGCTCGGCGAGCGCATCGTCGTGGAGGGCTTGCAAAAGGTCCGCGAGGGCATCCCGGTGACCCCCATGACCGCCGCCCAGATCGCAGCCATGAATTCCGCTCCCGCCGCAGAGGAAAAGCCCGCCAAAAACTAACTTCCCATGGCTGAATTCTTCATCCGCCGCCCGATCGTGGCGATGGTCATCTCCATCGTCACCGTCATCGTGGGTCTCATTTCCCTATCAAGACTGCCGATTTCGGAATACCCGAACGTCAGCCCCACCTTGATCCAGGCGACCACCACCTACCGCGGTGCCGCCGCCGAGGCGGTCATGGAATCCGTCGCCACCCCCATCGAGTCCAAGGTCAACGGTGTGGACAAACTGCTTTACATGCAGTCCTACAACACCAACGACGGCAAGATGATCCTGAACGTCACCTTCGACGTCGGCACGGACGTGGACATCATGCAGGTCAACACGCAGAACCGCGTGGGCCAGGCGGAAGCCCAGCTGCCGGATGCGGTGAAACGGGAAGGCGTCGTCGTCAACCGCTCGTCACCTGACATCCTGCTAGCCATCGGGCTGTCCTCGCCCAAGGGCACCTACGACGGCGTGTTCCTCGGCAACTATGCCGACATCAATCTGGTCGATCAAATCAAGCGCGTGCCCGGCGTCGGCGATGTGAAGAATTTCACGGCTCAGGATTACTCCATGCGGATCTGGCTCAATCCGGAAAAACTCGCGGTTCTCGGCGTCACGCCGCAGGACGTTTCCAATGCGATCAAGGAGCAGAACGCCCAGTCACCCGCCGGCACCATCGGCGCGGAACCGGCTCCCACCGGCCAGGAAAGCCAGTTCAACATCCGCGCCCAAGGCCTGCTCAAGGATCCGAAGGAGTTCGAGGAAATCATCGTCCGCTCCAAATCGGATGGCTCGCAGGTGAAGATCAAGGACGTCGGCCGCGTCGATCTCGGGGCACAAACCTACTCGATCCGCGCCCGTCTGGACAAGGCTCCGGCCGGTGCCCTCGGCGTCTATCTGGCACCCGGTGCCAACGCGATCCAGACGGCGAACAACGTGAAAAAAATCCTCGAGGAAGCCAAACTCCGGTTTCCGCCGGATATGGAATACGGCATCACCCTGGATTCCACCCTGCCGATCACCGCCTCCATGGAAGCGATCGTCCACACGCTTTTCGAGGCCATCGTGCTCGTGCTCATCGTGGTGTATATCTTCCTGCAAAGCTTCCGCGCCACCATCATTCCGATGCTCACGGTGCCGGTCGCATTGCTCGGCGTCTTCATCGCGTTCCCGATGTTAGGCTTCACCGTGAACACCCTGACCATGTTCGGCCTGGTGCTCGCCATCGGGATCGTGGTCGATGACGCCATCGTCGTCGTCGAGGCGGTGCAGCACCACATCGAGCACGGCCTGTCTCCGGTGGATGCCACCCGCAAGGCGATGCAGGAGGTCTCCGGGCCGGTGGTCGCCATCGCGCTCATCCTCTGCGCGGTGTTCGTGCCGGTCGCCTTCATGGGCGGCGTCACCGGCCGGCTCTATCAACAATTCGCCATCACCATCGCGGTGTCCGTGATTTTCTCCGCGATCAACGCGCTCACCCTGAGCCCGGCACTTGCCGCCATGCTGCTGCGCAAGCCCACCCCCGGCAAGGGGCCGATCGCCTGGTTTTTCAAGAAGTTCAACAGCTTCTTCGATTGGGTCACCAATGCCTACGGCTCCATCGTCGGCGGTCTCACGCGCAAGGCCACCTTCTCGATGTTGCTGCTCGTCATCGTCTGCGGCGGCATCTGGGTGCTCGGAAAATTCGTCCCCGGCGGCTTCATTCCGGACGAGGACAAGGGCTATCTCTTCGTGGCCGTCGAGCTGCCGGACGGCGCCTCCCTGCAGCGCTCGGATGAGATGCTCAAGCAGGTGGAGGAAATCGTCGTCAACACCGAAGGCGTCCGCTCATCCCTGGCCATTTCCGGCATGAGCATCCTCAACTCGCTGAATTTCCCCAACTCCGCGCTGATGTTCATCGGCCTGGACGATTGGGACGAACGCAAGTCACCCGAGTTGCATGCCAAGGCGATCGTCGAGAAATGGAACCGGAAATTCGCCACCATCCCCGGTGCGCGGGTGTTCGCCTTCGGCCCGCCGCCGCTGCCGGGATACGGCAATGTCTCCGGCTTCACCATGCAGCTCCAGGACCGCTCCGGTGGCAGCGTGGACCAACTCGCCGGCTACGCCCAACAGGTCATCGCCGCCGCGGCGAAGCGCCCGGAACTCGCCCGCCTCAGCACCACCTTCCAGCCCTCCACCCCGCAGGTCAGGGTCGAGCTCGACCGCGAAAAAGCCCGCACTCTCGGCGTGCCCGTGGACAGCGTGTTTCAAACCCTGCAAGCCTATCTGAGCGGTCTCTATGTGAACGACTTCGTGAAATTCGGCCGGGTTTACAAGGTCTTCCTCCAAGCCGAACCCGAATACACCAGCAAGCCTGACGATATCGGACAGTTTTATGTCCGCAACAACTCCGGCGGCATGGTGCCACTCAGCACGCTCGTCCAGATCTCCAAGATGTCCGGACCTAACTTCGTCACCCGCTTCAATCTCTATCTGGCCGCCGAGATGATGGGCTCGCCCGCTCCCGGCTACAGCTCCGCCCAGGCGATCAAGGCGATGGAGGAAGTCATGGCCACCATGCCCTCGAATGTCGGCTACGAATGGTCCGGACTCACCCTCCAGGAAAAGAAGTCCGAGGGCCAGGCGGGCCTCATTTTCGGCATGGCGATCATCTTCGTGTTCCTTTTGTTAGCCGCGCAGTATGAAAGCTGGTCCCTGCCCTTCTCCGTCCTGCTTTCCGTACCCACCGTCATCCTCGGCACCATGATCGGGCTGCTGCTGCGCAACTTCGAAATGAACGTCTACGCCCAGGTCGGCCTCGTCATGCTCATCGGCCTGGCGGCGAAAAACGCCATTCTCATCGTCGAGTTCGCGAAGATGAAACGCGACGAGGGCGTGCCCACCCTGCAAGCCGCGCTCGAAGGCGCGAAACTCCGCCTGCGCCCGATTTTAATGACCTCCTTCGCCTTCATCCTCGGTTGTGTGCCGCTGATGCTCGCCACCGGTTCCGGTGCCGCCTCCCGCAGCACCATGGGCACCGGCGTGGTGTTCGGGATGACGATCTCCACCATCATCGGGTTGTTCCTGATTCCCGTCTGTTATGTCTTCGTCCAGAAATTCTCGGACAAAAAGACCAAGGACGAACCGGAGCCTGATGCCGCCGCGCCTCACTGAGGTCAGAGGTCAGAGGTGTCAGGGCGTCTGTCTCGCCCGGAATCTTCTACAAGTCGCTGCGGCGTCCCGCCGCAAGTCCCTCACCTCCCCCGCCCGCTTCTTCAGATAAGCGGTGGCTACCTACCCGGCAATTCCGCTCACTCCAGCGGGGCGAGCAGCTGCGACAGCGTCTCCGCGTCGATGCGGAGCTTGCTGGTCTCGTCGGATAGAAGGGCCTCGACGAGGGCGGATTTGTGTTTCTGAAGGTCCAGGATGCGGTCCTCGATGGTGCCGCGGCAGACGAGCTTGTGGACGAAGACGGGCTTGGTCTGGCCGATGCGGTGGGCGCGGTCGGTGGCCTGGTTCTCGGCGGCGGGGTTCCACCACGGGTCGTAGTGGATCACGGTGTCGGCGGCGGTGAGATTGAGCCCGGTGCCGCCGGCCTTGAGGGAGATGAGGAAAACCGGCACCTCGCCTTGTTGGAATTTTTTCACGAGCGTGGCGCGGTCCTGCGTCTGGCCGGTTAGTTTCAGATAGGGAATCCTCTCCTTCACCAGATGTTCCTCGATGAGGGCAAGCATGGAGGTGAACGAGGAGAATAACAGGATGCGGCGGCCTTCCTCGATCAACGTGGGGAGCAACTCGTCGGTGAGGTATTCGAGCTTGGCGGATTCGGCGACCTTCTGCGCGGCCGGAGTCTTGAGCAGCAGCGGGTGGCAGCAGATCTGGCGGAGCTTGAGCAGCGCGTCGAGCACGATGATGTGCGACTGGCCGAGGCCCTTGGCGGCGATGGCGTCGCGGACGCGCTTGTCCATGGCCGCGCGGACGGATTCGTAGAGATCGGTTTGTTTCTTGGTGAGCTCCACGCCGTGGATGATTTCGGTTTTTGCCGGCAGCTCGGTGGCGACCTGGTCCTTGGTGCGGCGGAGGATGAGCGGCGAGACGCGGCGGTTCAGGGCGAGCTGCGCGTCACCCGAGCGGTCGCGCTCGATGGGGCGGCGGATGGTGGTGTTGAAGGTTTTTTCATCCCGCAGGAATCCCGGCATCAGGAAACGCATGAGGCTCCAGAGTTCTCCCAGGTGGTTCTCCATCGGCGTACCGGATAGACAAAGCCGGTGCGCGCCCTTGAGTTCGCAGGCGTTCTGGGCGCTGAAGGATTTGGGATTCTTGATGTATTGGGCCTCGTCGAGCACGATGACGTGCCAGCGCTGGCTGACGAGCTGGCTGAAATCCCGCGAGAGCAACGGATAGGAGGTGAGCACGATGTCGGCGGACTCGATCTCGCCGAATCCGGCGGCGCGGTCCTTGCCTTGGAGAACCACCACCTTGAGATGCGGGGTGAATTTCGCGGTTTCCTCGGCCCAGTTAGGCACGACCGAGGTGGGCGCGATGACCAGCGAGGGAAGGCCGGGCGATTTCGCGGATTCCGCGGCGAGGTGGGCGAGGGTTTGCACGGTTTTGCCGAGGCCCATGTCGTCGGCAAGGATGCCGTGGAGCCCGTGGGCGGCGAGGAACTGGAGCCAGCGGAATCCTTCCAGCTGATAGGGCCGCAGGTCCGCCAGAACTCCCGCGGGAACTTCCGCCGGCGGGAGCCGGGTGATGTTCCTGAGATTGTGCCCGAGCTTGGCGAGGGCGCGGGTGGTCTCCGAGGAATCGATGGCCAGCCCGTCCGCCACGCCGGCGGCGGCGATGCGGTCGATGCGGATGGGGCCGTTAGCGGTATTTCCGAGAAACAGGTGGCGGACCTGGTCGACCATTTCCAACAGCCGCCGGGCGGGAAAGCGGATGAAGCCGTCCTCGGGATTCTCACAGGGCAGCGAGAAGAATTCCGGCAGGTCCGGCGCATCGGCCGCCGGCAGGTCCATGCGGATGGCTTGGGCGATGATGGGGATGAGACTGACCTGACGGCCGTGCAGTTCGAAGGTGATGTCGAAGCGAAACCAGTCGATGCCATGGTCAGGGTCCGACTCGATGACCGGGAAAAACGCGCTGGCATCATGGGAAGTGAGCCCGGCCTTGGGATCCACCTCGATGGTCCAGCCGGAGTCACGGAGGGCCTGCATTTCCCCACTCGCCAACAGCTCCACCCAAGAGAGCTGGGCGGTGGAGGACGCATGCATGGGAATGACCGAGTGAAGCGCCGCCGTATCGAGATGGTGCGGGGGAATGACCGAGCTGAGGGGCATGAGGCCGGCCTTGCCAAGCTCGAGCGCCAGCGTCTGCTCCGCCTCGTAATCCCGCGGCCAGAAGATGCGCTTCCCGGCGCGGACTTCCGCATGGCTCTGGGGATGCCCCTTCGAGAGGGGAAATAACAGTTTGCTGTCCTGATAGCGGAATGACAGCTGCCCGACGATGTGGTTCCGCTGGTCCCAGCTTCTTCCCAGTGTCCTCGAATAGACGCGGAGATGGGGCAGCGGCGGCGAGGCGGGACGGGTCTCCGTCTCCACCTTGGTCGGAATCGGAAGGTGGGTGGTGGAGATGGCGGAAAACCGTTTGGAAATTTCCTGCAGGTCACTGCCGGAGATCGCAGGGCCATTCTGCCAGGCAGCGAGCACGGCGGCGGGCAGATCACTCACCGCCAGCCCGAGAGTGGCGGTCGCCGGATCGAGGTAACGGGCCGGCTGGGTGGGGATGACGATGACTCCGGGATTTTCGCACTGCAGTTCCGGCCTGGCGCTGCCGCTCGGGAGCACCTTCCACACCGCGTCCACCCGCTGCGGCGGGCCGAGGGAAATCGGTTGATAGATCCTGGCAGGTCCGGATGCGCCCGAGTCCGCCCGCCAGAACATCCGCCCGGTGGCGTGGGCCGCGGCGAGCAGCTCGTCCCAATCCGCCCCCTCCAGCGGCAGCTCGCCGGGGATCCGCCGGTTGCGGGCCATCTCTTGATAGATCGAGGCCACGGCGAAATCCTCGCGCACCATGTATTTCGGTGGATTCGAGAGGTCCGCCTGGGAGCGGGATTCGGAAATACTGACAGCTCCGCTCTTCTGCCGGGTGCCGACCCGCAACACGAAGTGCAATCCCTTGCTTCCGGAAAGCGATGGCCGCTCGATGCAGTAGGCAAGGAAACGGTTTTCCGGTTTTTCGGCAGCAGGCGTCGCTGCCACGGCAGGCGGCTTCGCGGCGCTTTCGATCTCGCGAAGCCAGTCCCTGAGCTCCGGATAGAAATGCGGGCCGCCGGCCTTGGCGGTGTTTGCCAGATCGGCGGCGACCAGGGACAACAACGCCGCGCTGTGCTTGCAATAACATCCGACCGGGCAGGAGCAGTCGGGATCCAGCGACCACTCGCCGTTCACCATCCGGAAAACGATGTCCGTCTGATAGGGCTTGGGAGCCTCACCCTGGACCAAAGCCGAGACAATCAACACGCCCGGAACGGGATCGGATTTCACAGCGACCTGCTGGATGAAACGCGCGGACCCGTAGGCCGCGCTCCGCATCAGGGCGGCGTTGGTGAAAGTGCGCTTCCATTTCCCCGCGACCATCCATTCGCGCAGGCCCGGCAGGGCGGATAGCTGTGACAAATCGTGGGGCATGGGTCCGTGTCCGGTGATCAGTACGACCAGGCCGGGCGGTCGGCCTCGAAATTCATCTCCTCACCGCTCCGCGGATGCCGGAACGAGAGTTTCCAGGCGTGAAGCTGGAGCGGCGGCGAATCCGGATCGAGCGTCTGCGTGTCACCCGTTTTCCGCTCTGGCAGATACGCGGGATCGCCCGCGACGGGAAATCCGAGCTGCCAGAGATGCACGCGGATCTGGTTGGTCCTGCCGGTGCCGAGCTTGGCTTCCAACAGCGTGGTGCCGTCGGCGCAACGCTCGATGACCGTGAAATCGGTGCGCGACGGCAGACCTTCGATTTCATCCACCACCCGCGTCCCCATCACGTCGGGCTCGGCGGAAATTGGCGCTTCGGAGAAAAACACATCCTCCGGCGGATGGCCGATGGCACGCACCAGATAGCGCTTGTCCACGAGGCCATCGAGAAACTGCCGCTGTAGCAGGCGGCAGAAATGGCGGGTGCGGGCGAAGACGACCACGCCGGTGGTGTTCGAGTCGAGCCGATGCACCGGCCGCGGGTATTTCGGCGAGTAAACGAGATTGAGAATGTGCTGGAGCGTGTTCCGGTGGAAGCGGCCGCTCGCGTGCATCGGCAACGGCGCGGGCTTGTGCACCACCAGGATCGCCTCGTCCTCGTGCAGCACCCGGATGTCCGCGGACACCGGCGGCTCGACATCCGGCGGGAAAATCTGCACCACCCGCTCGCCGCCGCGGACGATGTGATCCTTGCCCCGGACGCTGCCACCGTAGTTCACGAAGCGCCCGGCCTCGCAGCGGGCCTCCCATTCCGTGGGAGAAATCTGCGGAAAAAGATCGATGAGCACTTCCAGCAGCGCCCGCCCGTCGTGCGCGGCGGGGATGTTCACCGGGCGGCGGTTTTCCAACAGGACCGAACCGGGCAACGGACGGGTGACCCGGGCGATTTCCGCGTGAAGCGTGGCGATGCGTTCCGCCATGCGCTCCGGAGCGCTCACGAAACAATGCGGACAACTCACGCCCTCGACATGCCGCGGGTCCTCCTGATCGGCCGCGTCGAGCGGTGCCTGGCAGGCGAAACAAACGGCGTAGTCCGACTCGCGCAGCCCGGGGTCCACGCCCACCCGCTGGTCGAAGACGAAGCACTCGCCCTCGTAGTGCTCGCCGCCGCATTCCTCGAAATACTTGAGGATGCCGCCGTCGAGCTGGTAGATGTTTTTGTATCCTTCCTGCTCCATGAACGGCCCGGCCTTCTCGCAGCGGATGCCGCCGGTGCAGAACATGACCACCGGCTGGTCCTTGAGTTCGTCCGGCAGTTTTCTAACCGCCGCCGGGAACTCGCGGAAGGTGTTGATGTTCGGAATGATCGCGCCCTTGAAGGTGCCGAGTTTCACCTCGTAGTCGTTGCGGGTGTCGAGCAGGGTCACCGGGCGCCCCTCGTCGAGCCAGCGCTTGAGCTCGGCGGCAGGGATTTTCGGCGAGGTGTAGTTCGCCGGGCGGATGCTCTCCATGCCGAAGGAAATGATCTCCTTTTTCAAGCGCACCAGCATCCGGTTGAAGGGTTGTTTCTCGCTGATGCTGATTTTCGGCTCCAGGCCCTCAAGCCCGGGGATGGCCCGGAGTTTCGCGAGCAACCGGTCGATGGATTCCGCCGCGCCGGCGACGAAGAGGTTGATGCCCTCGGTGCTGAGCAGGATGGTCCCTTTCAGGCCCCAGGCTTTGCAATCGGCGATGAGGGTTTCACGCAAGTCCTTGAGACCGGTGAGTTCGGCGAAGCGGTAAGTGGAGATATTCGTGACAGCGGACACGGAGGAAAAACAACAGGAAGCCCGGCCGGTTGCGAGTGAAGAAACCAGAATTTCGCCCCGGATCCACAGGCGGTCGACGCCGGAGCTGCCGCAAGTGGGGTGAAAGCGGCCTTCCTTTTCGAGTAGGGTTTCACCCCATTTTCCGCAGCGCAGGACTGAGATAGCTTCAATGCCTCAGGTCCCCCGCAGATGTGCCATCCACCACTCAATCATCTCGAAGAAAATCCCCTGGCAGCAATCCGGGAAATCACCGATGCGGAAATCGAGCGAGCCCTCGAAACCGCTGAATCCTGCTTCCAAGTCTGGCGCAGGAAATCTCCCCGCGAACGGGTCACCGTCATTTCCAAAGCCGCTGAGATCCTGCGGCTCAAGCAGGACGCGTTTGCCGCATCCGCGGTATTGGCAATCGGCGCCCCGCTCGACAAGGCCCACCGGGAAATCGCGCTCACCGCGGATGTCATCGACTACTACGCGAAACACTCGGAAAGCCTGCCCCAAACGGATCCGACCGAAGCCAATTCCATGCACTTCGGCGTGATTTTCGGCTACCAGCCGGAATCTTTCCCGTATTTCCAACTGGCCCGCATGACCGCGCCGAACCTCGTTGTGGGAAACGTGGTGGTCGTGAAACACGCCGGGAGCATTCCTCCTAGCGCTCTGGCGTTCGAGAAACTGTGGCTGGAAGCCGGCGCACCCGCTGGTATTTTCACGAATTTGCTGATTTCGCCAGCACAAGCAGTTCGCCTTCTCGACGATCCGCGCATGCGGTGCGCCCCAGGCAGCGGAGTTTCTGCGGTCCACCGGATCACCCGCAGGAAGGATGCGAATCCCATCTCGGACCCGTGAAATCCGCCCGGGTGTGCGACGGATTTCCGGGTTGAGCGGAATGCATCAGCGGGATGCCGCTTCTTGAATTTTGTCGCCGGTTTTTTCGACATCCCTGCCGAATCCCCGGGCAGTGCTGCATGAGGTGGACAGGGCGGCTACGCCAAGGATGAGAGCTCCAGCAGCCATCGTGGCGAGACGGAAGATGGATGGCTTCGAATTCTGGCAGCGGCGCTCGGCGATAAGGATCGGGTTCATAGTGACCGTCGTTTCGCAGGTGCCACGCCATCTTTTTCCGTTCGCACAAACCTCTGAAAATCAGCTATTTTCCACCAAATCGAGGGGCGTGCCCTCTTGATAAATCATTGCAAGTTGCACGACACACGAACGGGTCGTAGCGTTTCGCACGATTCAGTTCCAATTCCGACAGGTGTCACTGCCGCCAGATGGTTTACAGTGAAGCACTTGGCGATTCCCAATGAAGAGGCATGGAAGCTGATAAGCAGGTATACACCCACAACACCGCATGGATATCCTCATCGTTGACGACGAAAAGTCGATTCGCCTCACCACTTCCCTCGCGCTGGAAGCGGACGGACACTACATTGAAACCGCCGAGGACGGCGCGCTGGCGTTGCGAAGAGTCCGGGAGGAAAATTTCGACCTCGTGTTTCTGGACCTCAGACTGGGCGATGAGGATGGCTTGGAGGTGCTGCAAAAAATCGTCGCCCTGAAACCGCAGCAACTCGTCACGATTTTCACCGCGCACGCCTCCATTCCCACCGCCGTCAAGGCGACCCAGCTCGGCGCGTTCGACTACCTGGAAAAGCCGTTCACCCCCGACCAACTGCGGGCCATCCTCGTCAAAGCGCAAAAGGCCCTCAAGACCCAAGGCGAGGTCACCCAGCTCAAGGAGACCGTCAAGGAACTCAAAAGCGAAGTCCGCCACACTTCCCCACCGCTGCGGTTTTCCTCCTCGGACGCGAAGACCAGCGAGGAATTTGAAATGCTGTTCCGCGCCGCCGCCACTTCCGCCTCCATTCTGATCCTCGGCGAGAGCGGCACGGGAAAAAGCGTCATCGCCCGGGAAATCCACGACCGCAGCCACCTCGCGGACAAGCCGTTTGTGACGGTGAGCTGCCCGAGTCTTTCCAAGGAGCTGTTGGAGAGCGTGCTCTTCGGCCACATGAAAGGCTCGTTCACCGGTGCCATCAAGGACACCTGGGGGAAAATCCACGCGGCCGACGGCGGCACCCTCTTTCTCGATGAAATCGGCGAGCTGCCGATGGAGATCCAGCCCAAACTCCTGCGACTCCTCCAAGAACGCGAATACGAACGCCTTGGCGAAAACAAAGTCCGCGAGGCGAATGTCCGGATCATCGCCGCCACCAACCGCGACCTGACCGCCAGCATCGCCGCGGGCACCTTCCGCGAAGACCTGTATTACCGGCTCAACGTCATCAGCGTCAAAGTCCCGCCGCTGCGCGAACGCCCGCTCGATCTCGACCGTTTTGCAAAGGAGTATCTGGATTTCTTCGCCGGTCAGCTCGGACGCAGGTTCGAAGGCTTCAGCGAGAGCGGCCACAGCGCGTTGATCCGTCACCCGTGGCCCGGCAACCTGCGCGAACTCCGCAACGCCATCGAGCGCGCCGCCATCCTCTCCCGCGGCCCCCGCATCGAAGCCGCGGATCTTCCCCGGCCGGTTCCCACCAGCCCCACCGGCTCTATCAGTGATCCCCAGGGTCTTGGAATCGGTGGCGAACACTGCCTCGATCAGATCGAACAGGCCCACCTCACCAAAGTGCTCGACTGGGCACCATCCCTTCATGATGCCGCCAGCATTCTTGGCATCGACAAAGCCACCCTCTACCGCAAGCGGAAACGCTTCGGCATCGACTGACCGACGGTTCCCCACCTCATGCTGAGACTCAGGTTATTTTACGGACTGCTCACCATTATCCTGCTCCTGTGGGCCGTGGGAGCCGCCGCTTTGTTGCTGATGCGCGATTCCGTCACCCGGTTCGACGACCGGCTGCGCATCAACTACCGTTCCATCAATGCCGCTCAGACGATCCGCACCCTGACGGCGACGCTCAACACCCGCTACCTGCCATCTCTCGCAGGTCCGCCTCCGGAGACCCCCTTCGACCGCTCCCTGTATGACAACCTCAAAAAGGAACTCCAACAGAAGCTGGAAATCATCCACTCGGACGAGAGCCGCGATGAGAACTGGCAGAGCGTGGTGACGCGGCTGGATCAATCGATGGAAACCTACTTCGAAGGCTACGAATCCTTCTTCGCCGGCAAGGCCATCGACCGCACCGACCGGGAAGAGCTCCTCCAGTTCCTGAGCACCCAGACCCAGCGGCTCACCGACCTCACCGAGAACGTGATGACCGTGGCCGAGGAAAAACTCTTCTCCGGCGCGACCCGGCTCGGCGAGGATTCCGGAAAAAACACCCTGTTTGTAGTCACCCTGGTTCTGCTAGGTACCGCGATCGCGGCGTTGATCTATTTCCAGCTCGTCCGGCAGCTCGTCGATCCGGTCGCCTCCCTCCACCGGTCGATCGAGGAAATCCGCAAGGGGAACTTCGAGCTGACCATGCCCGAACCCGGCGAAGGCAGCGAGTTCGCCAAAGTCGTCTCCGCCTTCAACGACATGGCCGCCGAGCTCAAGGTCCGGCGAGGCGAGACCGATGAAAGCCTGATGCGCGCCAACCTCGTGAACCGCGCCATCCTCGAAGCCATCCCCTCCCCGGTCTTCGTGCTCGGCGACGACACCGGCATCGTCCAGATCAATCCGGCGGCGGAAAAGCTCACCGAGGTTCTCGGGGTCACCGGCAGGCTCCCCCTGAAGATCCAGCGCATCCTCGATGAGTGTCGGGAAAACGGCACCCACTTCCTGCCAGAAGATCCGCGCGAGGCGCTGTTGTTCCGCATCGACGAAGAGGAGTTCTACTACCTCCCCCGCATCTTTCGCTTTGATTCCGAGAACATCTCGCAGTCCGGCTGGGCCGTGCTGCTCCACAACGTCACCCGCATCCGCTGGCTGGACGACATGAAGACCAATCTCCTCTCAACCGTCAGCCATGAGATCAAAACCCCGCTCACCGGCATCCGCATGGTGCTGCACCTGTTGCTGGAAGAGCGCTCGAACCATCTCGACGAGATGCAAAAACTCATGGTCACGTCCGCCAACGAGGACTGCGAGCGACTTCTAACCACCCTCAACACCCTGCTCGACCTCTCCCGCGCCGAGAGCGGCTCCACCCACCTCGCGCGCGTGCCGATGAAACTCCAGGCGAGCGTCGCCAGAGCCGCCCAGCTCTATCAGAGCGCGGCCACCGCCAAGGAAATCGATATCACCATCGAAGACCACGACGCCAACGCCCCGGAAATCCTCGCCGATCCCGTACGCCTCGACGAGGTCGTGAACAACCTCGTTTCCAATGCCATCAAACACAGCCCCGTCGCTGGAAAAATCATCCTGCGCCTCTCCAAGCCGGACGCGGAACACCTCCGCGTCTCGGTGATCGACCAAGGTCCCGGAGTTCCCGAAGCCAGCCAAAGCCGCATCTTCGAGCGCTTCTACCGTGCGCCCGGCCAGAATGCGGATGGAGTCGGTCTCGGCCTTTTCATTTCCCGTGAAATCATCCGTGCCCACGAAGGGCGCATCGGTCTTCGCGAACGCTCCGACTCTCAAACCGAATTCTATGTCGATGTCCCCATCGCCTGAGCCACTGGAAGAAAAGGACACCGGCACAATGCGAGTGCTGGTGGTCGATGACGAACCGACGCTGCGCCTCGGCTTCACCTACGCCTTGTCTAACCGCAGAACCACCGTCGAGACCGCAGCCACCGGACAACAGGCACTCGACCGCATCGCAGCCACCCGCTTCGACATCATGATCCTCGATCTCCGGATGCCGGAGCTCGACGGCATCGGCGTCATCGAAGCCCTCCGTGACGGGGGAAATCCGTTACCGATCGTCCTGTGCAGCGCCGCCCTCACGCCGAATGCCGCGCTCCGTGCCGTCCGCCATGGAGTCGTGGATTTCCTCCTCAAGCCGGTGCGTCCGGTGGACCTGCGGCAGGTCATCGAGTTCGTCATCCGCCCCGAGAACCGACCGCTGCCCCAGGCCATGAAGGCTGCTAGGGACGGCCGGTCCACGCGAGCCATCGAGATCCTCGAGAGCGAGCCCAGCCCGAGCCGGCAGATCCGGCACTGGCTGGATCTGCTCACCACCATCCGCGATGCCGGGCCGGACGATGACATCACCTCGTTGGAGATGAAAATCAGGACCAGCATGTCCATTCTGGCGTTCAACGCCCCCACATTGTCATAGGCTCCGCCAGGCTATTCCGCCACCCCCGGCGGCGTGCCGTAGCCCACCAGCCTCGACCTCGCCTCCTTGGCAGGAATCCGGAAATCATACACCCCGTAGCCGTTGGCTTTAACTCCCCGATAGGACCTGCCGTCCGTCGCGTTGATCATGATCCGCAGCCCGTCCTTCTTCTCGCGCCCAAGATAAATCGCCACATGGGTGATGCTCAGGGCCTTCACACCGGCCACCACCTCGCCGGTGGACCAGAATAACAGGTCGCCGGGCCTTAACGCCTTCAGGCTGGCATCGTCGAAATCCGTCGCGTCGGCGGCCACCACATTCATCCGCTTTCCATCTAGCAGCCACGCGTACTGCGCGGCGGAACTGCGCGGCGGCTTCAAGCCCGCCTGGTTCATCACATAATACATCGCGCCCGAGCAATCGAAGCCGCCTTGCGCCGGGTCCGCCTTGCCGTAGGCGTAAGGCAGCCATGGAGAATCCCTCGCGGTGGCAATCGCGATTTCAATAAGTCTCTTCCGATCCGCGGCCAGCCCCTCGAAATCCGCCAGATCCTGGATCGCCACCAGCGCCGGTCTTCCATACGCCGGTTTCAGCGGTTTCTTTTTCTCCGCGGAAGGCGCAGGACCCACACCCGGGACTCCATCAGTCACTGCGGAAGATGCTTCCTGCGCGAGCAGAACGTGGCAGGCGAACAAGCTGACCGCGACGATTCCAGGCGGCACACTGTTCATCTTTGAGGGTTTGATGACCATCCGGGACAATGCCCCGGCATCGCAGGAAATCCAACAGATTTTTCGCCCCGCCATGGTAGGGTTTCACCCCATAGAGAAAAACCGCCGATCGTCGTATTTTTCCGCCCCTGCAAAATCCGTCTCATCGGGGCAACATCATTTTCATCCCTGGTCATGCGAAACACTGCCCCTGCGGCCCAGCTTCCACCCCGAGCCGCCTGGTCGCTTGATGGAGGGAACCGCATCCTCGCCATCTCCGGAGACTGGCGGCGGGACGGCCCGGAAGTCGAGGTCACGGGAGACGCCACCGACCAGGCTCCTCAGAACTATCAGATGGAAGGACTGGGTGTTTATGATTCCACCCTCCCGGCATTTCTCCTGGCAAACATCCGCGGAGCCACCGCCGGACCGGACGACTCGCCGTCCTTCACCGGCCTGCCCGACAACCTGCGCGGCCTGTTGGAACTGGCGCTCGCCGTGCCGGAGGAAAGCCAAACCCAAACCACCCCGCGCGCGTCATCGGAGATCCGAAAGCTCGGGAAAATCTCCCTCAGTATCTGGACCAGCCTGAAGGGCCTCTCCGAGTTCACCGGGAACTCCATGCTCTCGCTCGGCCGCTTCTTCACCGGCAAGGCCCGCTTTCGCTCATCGGATTTCTGGATGGCTCTACAGGAATGCGGCGTCCAGGCGCTGCCGATCGTTTCACTCATCAGTTTTCTCATCGGCCTGATCCTGGCATTCGTCGGAAACGTGCAACTCACCAACTTCGGAGCCAACCTCTTCGTCGCCGATCTCGTGGGCATCGCGATGGTCCGGGAAATGGGCGTGGTCATGACCGCCATCATCATGAGCGGCCGCACCGGTGCCGCCTTCGCCGCGCATCTCGGCAGCATGAAGGCGAACGAGGAGATCGACGCCCTGCGCACCTTCGGCTTCGATCCCTTCGATTTCCTGGTCCTGCCCCGCTTGTTAGCGCTGGTGCTGATGATGCCGATCCTCACGATCTTCGCCAACTTCGTCGGCATCCTCGGCGGCATGCTCGTGGGCTATCTGGTAGGAATCTCCCCGGAACTCTATTGGTCGCAGACCCTCAAGGCGGTGGATCTCACCAACGGCTCGCTGGGCGTCATCAAGAGTGTCTTCTTCGGCGCGGCCATCGCCGTCAGCGGCTGCATGCAGGGCATGAAAGCCGGGAACTCGTCCGCCGCCGTCGGTGAGGCCACCACCCGCGCGGTCGTCGCTTCCATCACCGCGGTCATCGTGCTCGACTCCGCGTTCGCCGCCATCTTCACCCTGCTAGGAATTTGACTTCTGACCCTCCAACTCCGGCCTCCGCCGCCAAAATCACAGTCCGTGACCTCACCATGGCCTACGGCAGGCTTGTGGTCATGCACGATCTGAACTTCGAGATCCAGGACCAGGACATCTTCGTCATCATGGGCGGCAGCGGTTGCGGCAAGAGCACGCTGCTGCGCCATCTCATCGGTCTGCTGGAACCGAAAAAAGGCTCCATCCTCTACGACGGCGAGGACTTCACCGCCACCGATCCGACCGAGCGCGGCGATTTCACCCGCCGCTTCGGCGTGATGTACCAGTCCGGCGCGCTGTGGTCGTCGATGACCCTGGGCGAGAACATCGCCATGCCGCTCGAGGAATCCGGCGACATCCCGGCCAAGACCGTTAGGGACCTGGTTTCCTACAAGCTCTCACTCGTCGGCCTCGCCGGATATGAAGACTACTACCCCTCCCAGATCAGCGGCGGCATGAAGAAACGCGCCGGCATCGCCCGCGCCATGGCGCTCGATCCGGACATCCTGTTTCTCGACGAGCCCGGGGCCGGCCTCGATCCGCTCAGTTCGCGCCGGCTCGACGACCTCATCCTCCGCCTGCGCGACAGCCAGGGCTCCACCATCGTCGTCGTCACCCACGAGCTCGCCAGCATCTTCAGCATCGCGAACAACTCCGTCTTCCTCGACACCACCACCCGCACCCAGGGCGCGTTGGGAAATCCAAGCGACCTTCGCGACCATTCGGAAAATCCCGCCGTCCGCCTGTTCCTCAACCGCGGCGACACCCCACCCACCCCACCATGAGTAAAAAAGTCAGTCCCACCTTGATCGGGCTCTTCACCCTGTCCGGCCTTCTGCTAGGTGCCGCCGCCCTGCTGCTCTTCGGCGCGGGGAAGTTCTTCGAGAAGACGAGCAACATCCTGCTTTACTTCGACAAGAGCGCCAACGGCCTGCTCGTCGGCTCCGAAGTCCGCTTCGGCGGCATCCGCATCGGGCGCGTCACTTCCATCAAGGTGCTCATCGACCAGAAACAGAACCGCAAGATCATCCCCGTGGTGGTCGAGCTTTCCGAGAGGGATCTGAGAGACGTGGGATCGACATCCGGATCCACGCTCGATTTCGTCTCCGAAGCGGGCGTGAAAAAAGCCGTGGCCGACGGACTGCGCGCCCGCATGAAGCAGCAAAGCCTGCTCACCGGTCAGCTCTACATCGAGTTCGACATCGTGCCCAACTCCCCGTGGTTCGAGTATCAGCCGGAAACCAAGCCGCCTTTCCCCATCGTCCCCACCATCGGCACCGAGCTCGACGAACTGATCTCCGGCGTCGCTAACGGACTTGAAAAATTCAACAAACTCGACCTGGAAGGCATCGTCAAGGACATGCGCGGCGTGCTCGAAACCGCCAACACCCAGCTCGCCACGCTGAACCTCAAGGAGATCAACGAAAACGTCATCGGCATCACCGAGGACGTCAAAGCCTTCACCGGAAATGAAAAACTCGCGAAGGCCATCGACAGCCTCGACGTCACGCTCGCCAGCGTCCAACAGCTAACCGACAAGGCCAACAAAGGCATCGATCCCCTGCTCGCGGATTTCGAAACCGTCATGAAACAGACCAACGCCAGCCTCGTGAAAATCGAGGAAGCCACGGAAGACATCGCCCGCGTCACCAACCCGCGCGCCCCCGTGCTGATGCGGCTGCAGAACGCGATGGATGAAATCGAGAGCGCCACGCTCGCCGTGAAGGAACTCGCCAACGATCTCAAACGACACCCGAACGCCATCATCGTCGGAAAGGCTTCCAAACCATGAAACTCAACCATCTCCTGCCCGCCCTGCTGCTGTCGTTCACCGGCTGCAGCGTCCTGCAACCCGTCGAGGACGCGGAGGTCTATCACGTCCTCACCGCGCTCGCCCCTAACCGGACACTCACCGGCCAGCGCCCCGACATCGCGGTCAAGCGGCCGACGCTTCCCGGCTATCTGAACCGCCAGCAACCCGTCACCCGCTCCGGCGGGCAGATCATGGTCAGCCGCAACGACGTCTGGGCGGAGCCGCTCAACGTTTCCATTTCCCGGGTCACCGCCAGCAACCTCAGCCGCCTCACCGGCTCGCTGAACATCCGGCCGGTCGAGAATTTCACCACGCTCGACTACAGCTCGCTGCTGGAACTGAACATCACCCGCTTCGAACCGGACGAAACCAACCGCATGGTGCTCGAAGGCACCTGGAAGCTCCAGTCCGTCAGTGGCGGCGAAACCGACACCCGCTTCTTCCACCACGAAGCGCCGCTCTCGCGGAGACTCGATGTCGGCTCGAATCAACGCCATGAACCAGACGCTCGAAAGCCTCGCCCGCCAGATCCAGCGGGAGCTTTAGAAACTACCGTCATTTACCATTTGCCCGACCCACGATCCACGCCAAGCTTCTCAAATGAGCAAACTCCTCGTCCTCGCCATTTTCCTACTCGTCCTCTGGGTCGTCCTGCGCGTCGCGCTCGCGCTCACCGGCGTCTTCCTGCACCTGATCTGGATCCTTGCCATCGTGTTCGCCGTGCTCTGGCTGGTGGGGAAACTGCGCGGAACCAAGTAGTTCCAGCATGCAGGCGCAGGCAGGGTTTCACCCCATGGCCAAGCAGTTGGAAAAGGGTAGGTTTGTGGCGGGTAAAACGACTCGACCTCGCGGAATCCCAAAGTTTCATTCGCTCGAAAGCGTAGACCCTGCTGGCTGCGGAAATCGAGGTGAGCAATCACCCGCTTGCCGCAGCCAGTTTTCGGCGGATGCTCGCCGCAGCCATTTTCGCCGCCACGCGATCAAATGATCGTCACCTGCACGCTGCTCTCGATGATGCCTGCGGAAATCGCATAGCGGGTGAGGCTCGCGGTGTCGTGGATGTTAAGCTTCTCCATCACTTTCTGCCGGTGCTTTTCCACGGTCTTGATGCTGATCTTCAGCAGGTCCGCGGTTTCCTTGTTCGCCTTGCCCTCGGCGATGAGTTGAAGCACCTCCATCTCACGGGGCGTGAGTTGGGCGGCATCCTTTTTGAGCGGCTCGCCCGCCGCCTTGGCCTTCTGCAGATGATGAAAATGCCTTCTGGCGATGCTCGGACTGAAAAACGGCTTTCCTTGATGCACTTCGCGGATCGCCGAGGTCAGCACGTCACCGGCGGTTTGTTTGATCAGATAGCCCGCCGCGCCGAGTGCCATCACCTGGTCGACGTAGGCATCGTCGCTATAGGCGGAAAGCACCAGCACCCGGCTCGCGGGATGGGCGAGGAGAATCTGGCGGGTGGCCTCCAGGCCGTTGAGCAAAGGCATGGCGATGTCCATGACGATCACGTCGGGGCGGAGTTTTAGGGCGAGCTCCACCGCCTGCCGGCCGTTCTCCGCTTCGCCGACGACCGTGATGTCATCTTCGAACTTCAACAACGCGCGCAAACCTTCACGAACAATCTGGTGGTCTTCTGCTAGCAGAACGGTAATGGGACTCATGGCTGGACAAGGTGGAAACGTTGATGGAAAAACATGGGTTTTTTTGAAGTTTAATTTAAAAGATCGTGGTTTCACTCTTTTGTTCGGCGTTTCTTTGCCAAGGGGATTTTCACGCGAATGGTGGTCGACCGGGCCGGACTGGAATCCACCTCGAAGGTGCCGCCGACCATCTCGATGCGCTCCCTCATGCCAAGCAGACCCAGGCGGTGGCCACGCTTGCCGAAGAGCTCGTCCGGGACTTCGAAGCCCTGGCCGTTGTCGCGGATCTCCATGCAAATCACGTCCTTGACGCATTGGATCGAGACCTCCACCTGGCTCGCCTTGGCATGGCGGGCGACGTTGGCGAGCGACTCCTGAACGACTCGATAGAGAGCGGTCCGGATCAGTCCTCCGCATTCCTCGATGCCGGCGAAGACCTTGAGGCTGGCGCGCACCCCGGTGTCTTCCATGTAGTTCTTCATCAGCGACTGGAGCGCGGGAATCAATCCAAGATCATCTAAAACCGTGGGACGCAGCTCACGGGAAAATTGATGGACGATCTCCACGGATTTCTCCACCAGCGCCTGGGTGGCGTCGACTTCCCGCTGAAATTTGGCGGCATCCCCGGAGCCGCCTTTCCGCAGCGCGGCCACGTGGACATTGATGCCCACCAGCGCTTGCGCGATGATGTCGTGGAGTTCCCGGCTGATGCGTTTCCGCTCCTCTTCCTGGGCATTGAGGATCTGCCTGGAGAGGTCCCGCAGTTTTTCCTGCTGTCCTCGCGACTGTTCGAGCAACCGGCTCTGCTCCTTCTTGGTTTTCAACAGTGACTTCTCGACCTTCTCCCGATGGAGGATTTCCTGTTTGAGTTTCGCGTTCGAGCAGGAGAGCGCCTCCAACTCGCGCTGCTCCACCTCAGCCCGGATACGCTCGGTGACGTCCACCAGCGCGATGCGGCAGGCCTGGCCGTTGAGCTGGCACTGGGCCTCGATGTTCACCGTGCGGAGGTCCTGATCCTTGCCGGGGAGATCGAAATCGCCGGACTGTTTGGATTGGCTGGCGAAGACCTGTTGGAGAAACCGGTCGAACCCGGCACGCGACGAAGCGGCGGCTAACAACCGGAAAGAACGGCCCACCAGCCGCGAACGCTCGACACCGACCATGCATGAGCCGGTGAGATTCACCTGCCGGATGATGCCTTCCCGGGAGAGGGTGAAATAGCCGACCGGAGCGAAGTCGTAGAGATCGGTGTAACTGTCTAGCGCCGCCTCAAGTTCGTCACGGGCGTGACGGAGCTCGGCATTCTGCATTTCCAGCTCGACCTGATGGACTTGCAGCTCGTGGAGCAGGCGCCGGGCCTCGGCGGCGGAATTGACCTTCTCGACGGCGGCGGCTGGAGCAGCCGCCTGTTCGCGGAGTTTCTTTTCAGCACGGCTGCGCAGCTTGCTGGTTGCAGCCAGGGGCTTCGGGTCTCGTTTCATCGGGGAGGAATGTGGATTCTTGCGGTTCATGAGGTTCCCCGCTCTTGCTGTTTTTTTGATCGGATGGATTTACCGCTCGCGCTTGGATCGGGGACGACTTGGTTCCGCCGCAGCTCGGCCTCCAGCATCTTGGCCACGGTGATGTCCATGAAGGTGATGACGACGCCGTCGATCCGGTCGTCCGCCGTGCGGTAAGGCATGATGCGCACGGTGAACCAGCGGCCGTCGCGCGCAGCCACGGATTTCTCCGCCGGGACCAGGGTCCGCAGGACCTCGCGTGCGTCGTCCGCCAGCGTTTGGTCGCTGAGTTCGGAAGCCAGGTCGGTGACGGGGCGGCCGGCGTCGCCGGGGATGAGCTTGATGATTTTCGTCGCCTGCGGGGTGAAGCGCCGGACGTTGAGATGCTTGTCCAGAAACAGAGTGGCGATGGAGGTGCTGTCCAACAGGTTCTTCATGTCGTTGCCGGTGCGCGAGAGCTCGTCGACCTTGGCTTGCAGTTCGGAGTTCACGGTCTGCAATTCCTCGTTGAGCGACTGCATTTCCTCCTTGGAGGTGGTGAGCTCCTCGTTGGCGGACTGGAGTTCCTCGTTGGTGGATTGCAGCTCCTCGTTCGCCGAGCGCAGTTCCTCCTGCGAGGTCTGCATTTCCTCATGCGTGGCGCGCGCCTCGCTGTGGACCTGCAACAGCTCGTGCTCCAGCTCCTCCAACCGCGCGTTGCGGACATTCGGAACCGGTGGCCGCCCATGCCTCTGCCCGGCGACCGGCGGCGGCACATCCATGAAAACGATCATCACCAATCCCTGCAGCGGACCGGGCTCGTCGAGACGCTGGAGGGTGACATCGACAAACTGCGTGCCGCCGTTAGTCCCGACTTTGAGCCCGTGCAAAATCACGGAATCCTTCTGCCTGACGACCTTTTGAAAAGCGTTCGTGACTTCATAGCGCAACCCCTCGCGGGCCATCGCGAACAGGTTCCAGTTCGCCTTGCCAGCGGCGGGTTCCAGATATTTCCCGGTCCGGCCGCTGACGTAGAAGATGTCGCCCTTGTCGTTGGTCAAAACCGCCGGAGGGGCATAGCGGTGCAGCACCAGCTGGTCCGCCAGCACCTGCAGCGACGCGGGCTGCTTCGGCGACGGCGGCAGATCGAGTATGACCGGCAGGCCCGCTCCGAAGGACGAGGGAAAGGCCATGAATTCGGAGCGCAGGATCGATTCCGTGCGGCGGAAAATCCGGGATTTCGCGCTGAGCGGGGCGAACAGGTCGGTGTATTCGCCGATGGTTTCCGCACTGCCTTGAAACAGAATCCCGCCGGGGTTCAACGTGTAGTGGAAAAGCGGAATGAGTTTCTTCTGCACCTCGGCTGACAGATAGATCAGCAGATTCCGGCAACTCAGGATGTCCAGCTTGGTGAACGGCGGATCCATGATCAGGTTCTGCGGCGCGAAGATGACCATCTCACGGATCTCCTTGCGCACCCGATAGCCATCGGTTTCCTGCGTGAAGAACCGTTTCAGCCGCTCTTCCGAGACGTCAGCGGCGATATTGGCTGGAAAGAATCCGGTGCGTGCCTTGTCGATGGCGTCGCGGTCGAGATCGGTGGCGAAGATCTGGATGATGATCCTGCGCCGCGGGCGGATTTCATCGGCAGCCTCCTTCAGCACCATGGCCAGCGAGTAGGCCTCTTCCCCGGTCGAGCAGCCGGGCATCCACGCCCGCACCGCTTGATCCGGAACGCGGGTGGCAAACAACTCGGGAATGGCCGTCTCGCGAAGATATTCCCACGCTTCGGGATCGCGGAAAAAGCTCGTCACCCCGATCAGCAGCTCCTTGAAAAGCAAGTTCAACTCCTGCGGATTCTCCTGCAGGTAGCGGACATAACCGGACATCTTCGGAATCTGATGAAGTCCCATCCGCCGCTCGATCCGCCGGTAGAGTGTGTTCCGCTTGTAGAAGGAAAAGTCATTGCCGGTGTGGGTCCGCAACAGGACCACCACCTTCTCCATCGATGTCTGGGTCTTCTCTTCCAGGAATTCTTCCGCCCGAGGGAAAAGCGGCGTGCGCTTAAGACAGTCGATGATTTTCCCCGGCAGGTCCTCCACCGCGGCCACGATGTCGGCCAGTCCGGCGTCGATCGCGCTGCGCGGCATGCTGTCAAACTCGGCAGTCGCCGGGTCCTGCACCAGCACCACGCCAGCCTTCTCCTTGATCGCCCGAAGTCCAAGCGTGCCGTCAGAGCCCATGCCTGATAGAACCACCCCTACGGCGAGCTCCTGCCGGTCCTGGGCCAGGGCGCGCAGGAAAAAATCGATCGGCAGCCGCAGCCCGCGGGATGCCGCCGGCGCAAGCAGCAGCAGCACGCCATGCAGGATGGATAGATCCTTGTTCGGCGGAATCACATAGACACAGTTCGGCAGCACCTTGGTGCGATCCTTGATCTGCGAGACTTTCATGGCGGTAGCGCGCTGGAGCAGCTCCGGCATGACTCCCTTGTGGCTGGGATCGAGATGCTGGATGATGACAAATGCGATGCCGCTGTCGGCAGGCACGTTCGACAGAAACAACTCCAGCGCCTTCAGCCCGCCGGCGGACGCACCGATGCCAACGATGGGGAACGATTTCCGCACTTCCGGCACCGGCGTTTTCTGTGAGACGGAAACGGTCGGTTTCCTGGGGCGGCGGGCCGGTGTAAGTTTTTTTTCCATGCAGGGATTGTTAGCTGGGGGGGGGGATTTGACAGCTCCGAACTTGGGCAAACGAAGTCAGGCTCGCAATACATTGTTTTCGCACGGCACGCCACAGGCGGCCACCAGTTCGATCAACTTGCCTGCGATCCGGTCCAAAGGCAGAATGAAATCCACGTCCCCGGTCTCGATGGAGGTTCGCGGCATGCTGAAGTCCTGCTCGATGACGCATTCCGCTGGTTCCGAAGGATGTGAGGCAGGAGTGTTGGTGGGCTGGGATCTCATGTGCATTGATGGGTCACAGGCAGCAATCTGCATCCCCGCTGCCAGGCACCAAACGACATGCTCGGCGACGGGCGGATCGCACAACTACTAACTGAGTAACAATCTGGCACCTGACCGAAGCACCAAACACTTCCCATCATGCATTCTGCAGACTGGAGTGTCGATGGGGTGAAACCCTACTCCCCTCGCATCGAAAGCTGGAAGACATGCCATCAAACCGCGGAATCCACGCGTCCGGACTCGCCAGAAGAAATACTTTACGCATGTCGAAAGCCAAGTAGCCTAAATTCAGATGAAAGCGTCCCCAACTCCCCTCTCCCGCCCCCCCAAGATTGGAACCAACCTCCGGCAGCC
This sequence comes from uncultured Verrucomicrobiae bacterium, assembly GCA_963841745.1. Taxonomy (GTDB): domain Bacteria; phylum Verrucomicrobiota; class Verrucomicrobiia; order Verrucomicrobiales; family Akkermansiaceae; genus Luteolibacter. Next base: position 612,932 of record CAWJDV010000006.1, read on the forward strand.
GGACACCCTTGATCCAGGCATTCCCCAACCCCTCGAATTGCCATGATCCGTCATGCCGCCCGATGCCTGCTGCCTGGATTGATTTCCATGGGACTGGTCAGCAGCTGCACCACTTCATTGCTCGACCGCGCCGATCATTCGAGTGAACGCGCGTTCATCAAATACTGGCCGCCGGCAAAAAACGACACCGGTCTTCGGCTGGCGGTGAAGGATCTAATTGATGTCAAAGGCGTAGTCACTTCGGCCGGATCCAGATACATCGCCACCACAAGTGCTCCGGCCGCACAGGACGCCGCATGCCTGCGCATCGCACGCGAGCGGAACGTCACCCTGGTCGGAAAAACCAATCTCACCGAGCTCGCCGTAACCGTATCCGGCCAAAACCGCTATTTCGGCACCCCGGTCAATCGCGCCGAAGGCAAGCCAAAGGTCATCCCCGGCGGATCGTCCAGCGGCTCCGCCGTGGCAGTCGAAAACAACCTGGCCGACGTCGCCTTCGGAACCGATTCCGGCGGATCCATCCGGGTGCCCGCCGCGTGCTGCGGCATTTACGGGTTGAAGACCACCTTCGGCCTGGTCTCCACCCAAGGCGTTTTCCCCATCGCTCCCAAGCACCTCGATACCGTCGGACCGATGGCCAAGGACATCCCGAGTCTCGTTCAGGGCATGGATCTCCTGCAGGAGGGATTCGCCTCCCGCTACGAGGCCACCGTCGCGGCGAAGCCATCGGCCAGACAAATCCGTATCGGCAGGTTCTACGTCGGCGGCACGAGTCCCGCGATCGACAAGGCGATCGACGATGCGCTCACCGCCAAGGGCTTCAAAGTGGTGAAACTCAATAAATCCTTCAAACCGAAATGGGAACAGGCCGAGAAGGACGGCAAGACCGTGGTCCTCGCCGAGTCGTGGATGAACAACGGCAAATATATCAACGAAAGAGGCGTCAGTCCCATCACCAAACTGGTGCTGCTTCAGGCGGAAATCGAATATAACACCAAATACAAGGACGCCGTGAAACGCAAAGCCCGCTGGCAGCGTGATCTGAACCGGGTTTTTCAAGAAGTGGACTTCATCGCCTTGCCGACGATGCAGAACCTGCCGCCCAGACTTCCGTTTTTCCGCACCGATGTGCTCTTCGAATGGATGGTCTTCAACATGCAAAACACTCTCGCCGTCAACTTCGCGGGCAACCCGGCCATCGCCATTCCCATTGCAATGCCACCGGAGGGAAAGAAGACACCCGTCACCAGCCTGCAACTGATAGGCCAGCGCCGGTCGGAAGCCGGACTGATCAATGCGGCACGGCTGCTGGAATGATCATGAGGTGGTCACTTCCACCACGTCGATCACGTCCGCTCCCGGCTCGATTTCGATTTCCCGGCCGAACGCGTCGATGGCGGTTTTCCCGACCGCCCGCGTATCCATCATCGAATAACCACCGATGAGGATGGGGCCGACGGCGGGCAACCAGCGCGAAAGCGTGCTGCCCACGGCTTTCTGGGTGACGTGGATTCCGATCTTTCTCAACGTCTGTTGGATGACACGCAGGCTCGCTTGTTTGACAATGAGGCGCTGGCCCACGCGGGCGACGACGTCCCGCAGAAGCATCGCCGCACCATGGCGGAAGAGACAGTAGAGCATCATTTGCCTGTTCAGTTGGGCGGATTTCCCGAAACACGCCGCGACATCGGCCACCATCTGCTGCTGGATCTGCCAGACCTTGACCAGATCCGGAATGACGGTGAGCATTCCCGCCGGGCCGGGTGGCAGGGCGAGAGTGGCGGACATGGCACCGGCCTTGAAGCCAGCGATCCGCACGATTTCCGCCGCGCGCTTCCGCGGGTTGCCACTCACCGGCTCGGCCGAAGTGGGAATGTTGAGGGCAAGATTTTCCAAGGCCCGGACGAGCGGATTTTGAGATGGCAGTGAAAGTTCGCCGCCGTGGTCGTTGGCATCCATGTCTTTCAATGCCTCAGGGAGCCCGTGGCTTCAATCGGTTTTTCGTGAATATGCCGCCCGTCACCCGAACGCCCCTAGCAGGACCGCCAGCTCCTCGTCCACCATCGCCGGATCCGCGAGCGTGTCTGCGACTTCGTGCCGCAGCAACTCGCGGTAGCGCTTCCGCAGGCGGTGCACGGCAACCCTCACCGCGCCTTCGTCCATCGCCAGCGCCGCACCGGCGGATGTGTAGGGGATCTCGCCCTTGCCCATGGTAAGATAAGACTTCAACTGTTCGAAGCGCTCCGCTTTCCCGTCAGCCACGGATTCATCGCGCAGCTTGGAAATCACCCGCTCCAACAGCGCCACCGCCCACTCGCGGTCATACGCCGCATCCGGCGGGATCTGCCTGCCATCCGCAATTTGGAAGCGGGTGTCCGCGTTCTGCCAATCGAGGGAAAGATGCGTGATGTGACCGCCGCGTTTCAGACGTCCCGCCCGGTCGCGCTCGTTGGATAGAAAATTCTTCAACGCGGCTAACAAGAATGCCCGGAAGCGCCCGTTTTCCTGCTTGAGCCCGGCGAAATCCTGTCGCTCCAACAGCTTCGCGAAAAACGCCTGCGTCAGATCCTCCGCATCCTCTTTCGAAAAGCCGTGCCGCCGGACGTACGCATACAAAGGGAACCAATACGCCGTGCAAAGTGATTCCAACGCATCATCCGCCGATGCACCCGCCGCCCGGACCATCGTCCAGCGCGTCGTCGCGAAAAATCTATCGGATCGCCCGGTCATGCGGAAAGCTCCTTCACAAATTTCTCCGGCTCGCCCGGTGAAACCACCACCGTCCGCTTTTCAAACCGCAGAACCACGGTCCGGTTCAGATCCGTCACGAACGCCCGATAGAACCCAAGCGGTTTGCTCCAATACCAACCGGTGAAGGAAAACCCGCCGCCGTTGCCGCAGGTCCGCAGGCTTTTGTTCATCGCCATGGGGATCACTTCCGCGGATTTCAAGCCGGCGCGATCCAGTCGCGTCGTCCAGAACGGGCGGTGAATCAGAATCGCATCCTCAGTGATGGCATACCCGCAAATCATGAATGGCAGGCAACACAGCACGATCACAGGCAAGGTCCACTGTGCTAGCAAAACCATTTCCAGTGGCTCTTCCGGGAGAAGAAAGTCAAACGCCACCACGTTGGCGACGCACAATACCACCAGCAGGCTGGAAACCACGATCAGAGCCCTTCCCCATGGTGCATGATAGGTTTTCATGAAGCTAGCGGACAAAATAACCGGCGGCTTTCCAAGAGCCTTCTTCTTCCAACTTGAACCTCACCACTTCCACGACGTTTTCCTTCCCAGCGAAAGATGAGTCGAACTGGACGATAAAATACTCTCCGTCGGGCGCGCCGGTTAGTGTGGCTACTTTTTTCAGTTGCCGGATCTCCCGGGATTTCACTGCTCCAAGCGGTATCCGCATTTGCCCGACCTCGGAAACCCAGCGGCTTTCCGGGTTCGCTGATTGAAAAAAATTCGCCGCTGCTCTCCAGCTCTGGGAATACTTCCCGGCGTCGATTCCTACGAGCCACATCTCCGCCAGGACTCCAATTTCGGGCCCGCCGATTTCAATCTTTTCGTTTGCCATCTCTTCACTCACGAGGGTGTCCTGCGATGCTTGGTTCACGGATTTCACCTTCGCCGCATCCTGCACCGGTATCGGTCTCAACAGGAAAATGCTCACCGCTAGCGCCAACGGCACGATTAGAAATATTCCAAACACCCCGCAGACGATGGCAATGGTCCTGCCTGGCCGACGGATTTTCGCCGCAGTCGATTCCAGTCCGTTCTCAGGAAACACCCGCTGCAAGATCGCGATCGGGATGAGAGCCAGAATCGGTGAGAGAATGACTCCAAGCAGGCTACCCGCAAAAAGCACCAGCGCCACATTCGGCTCCACCGGAATTGTTGGCTCAAATGCCTTTTCATGAATGACCACTTTTCCAGGAGAAATCCGCTGATAGTTGAGGGCGACCGAGTTTGCGATGGCTGCTGCGTCCTGTTTGCTGGTGTGCCGCACGCCGATCCTAATCAAGTCAGTGCCATGAATCTTCTCCGTTTGGACGATCGCTTGCAGCGTTTGAAACACGGATTCCTGGCTGAGCATCCAGCGATTGGGAAGTTCCAACTCCTCAGCGGCCGCGGCCAACGACTTCCTGGATTTGATGAATTCAACCTGATCCGCGAAAAATGTGGATGGAATCGTCAGCGTCGAGCCAGAAGGGGGGCCCACTTCAATCACCGATTCCGCCTGATATTTTTTCGGGGCGACATAGGCCCACACCGAGCCTGCCGCGAGCCCGATGAAGAGCCCCAAAGGGAACATCACGAGAAACACCCACCACCACCGTCGCAACATCCCGCGCTTGTGCGGCTGTTGGGAAAATGATGACGGATGGACATTCGCCGGTGGTTGGATGCCATCGACGATGGTCCGAAATTCACGAGCAGTCTGATAACGCATTTCCGGCTCCGGCTCCATCGCCCGCAGGACGATCTCGTCGAGGCGGACGTCGATGTGGACTTTCTTCGACGGCGCTTCGAGGGATTTACCGGGAAGCTCGCCGGTTAGCATTTGATAGAATACGACGCCGAGCGCGTAGATGTCCGCGCGATGATCGACGTCGGAGGGATGGGAAATTTGCTCGGGGGCCATGTATCGGGGCGTGCCGATGATTCTGCCGACAAGCGTTTGGTCTGCGGGGACAGGAATGTCCCCGCTCCTTATGGGCTCTTCACAGACTGCCGCTACAACTTTCGCGATTCCGAAATCGGCGACTTTCACCCGGCCTAACCGGTCGAGCAGGATATTCTCCGGTTTGATGTCGCGGTGGACGATGCCCTGGTCATGGGCGAATTGCAGGGCGTCGCAAATCTGCGGGACGATGGCCAGCGCCTCCCTGGGAGAAATCCGGCTGGTCTTCATGAGCTGGGCGAGATTCACACCGTCCACGAATTCCATCAGGATGAAGTAGAGCCCGTCCTGTTGGCCGAACTCATGGAGGGTGACGATGCCGGGGTGGTTCAACTTCGCCAGCGCCTTGGCCTCGCGGGTGAAGCGGTTGGAAAATTCCGGTGACTGGCCGATGACGGGCGGCAGGATTTTCAGCGCGACGATGCGGTCGAGGTCCTTTTGCCGGACTTTGTAAACCGCACCCATGCCACCTTGGCCGATGAGTTCGAGGATTTCAAACTGTGGGAAAATGGCCGCGAGTTCCTCGATGGGCGGCGGATTGAAGGAAGTGGCCGCGCCGTCCATGAAGGTGTCGTCCGCGAGACCTTGCTTGAGCAGATCCTCGGGATCGAGTCCGCCGAGCGGAGATTGGGGCGGGTTCGGCATCGGATCGTTTCCGGGGATTGTGTCCATACCCATCTCAGAAGCAATCCGCGGAATTCGTTACCGGATTTTTACCAACGTGGCGGATTGTCCAGATCCGACCTCCGCCTGATGCACGGTGATCTGGGTGAATGGCATGACCCAGCCATGCGCATTGCAGGTATCCAGACAAATCTGTTGGATGCGGCGATGGAGGGCTTGATAGCGGGAACCCATCGACCCATCGAAATCGGCGAGGATCTTGTAATTGAGCGACGAGGCGGCGGCTTCATTGAACTCCACCTTGACCGAGCGCACGGCATCCCGACCAATATCCACCACCAGGGCTGAGGTGAGCGCCTGGGCGAACTGCGCGGGAATGCGGTCCGCCGCTTCCGCCTGATGCCGGTAGTCGATGCCGAAAATGCAGGAGATCCGGAATCCGTGGGATAGGTTTTCCGGGGTCTGTTCGAGAAATTCCGCAGTCGGATAGGTTTTCAAACTGCCGCCGAGTTTGAGGACGACCACTTGCTCGGGAGTCTGGGTGAGGGTCTTGCCATAGGTGCCGTCTGACAGGACGACCCAATCGTCCTTCTCGGTGGGAAACCACGGCTCCTTGGGATCAGGCTCGCGGGAAGTCATGTCCATCAGATCGCGGATCGGGATGCGCAGGACGCCGCCCTGCAGGCTCGGATTGGTAACGGTGGTGAAGAAACCGATAGAGGCGACCTTCCACGGCAGGCCGCGGTGGATGATGCGCTCGTCTTCGCGGACGGAACCGAGATTGAGAATCATGCGGATTTGTTCGACATAGGGAGGCAGTGCGGCTTTCCCGGCCCACGCCGCACCGATGAGCATCACCACGACGAGGGTGAGCAGCAGCCAGTCCCCGCGGACATAAAACACCAGAATGACCCCGATGACAGCGACCAACCCGGCGAGCGCGAAGGACAGCACGTCGGAAATGCGGCTGGTGAGGCTGCCCTTGCCGTGCCGATGTGCCGGCGTGTAGCGCCGGAGGGAAGCATAAATCCGGCGCACGGCGATGAAGCCCACCACGGCGGCTAACAACGCAAGCAGCAGGTTGAGCCCGCGGCTGCGGAAGAAGTCGCCGAAGACTCTGGAAAGCGTCTCCCAGATCGGTTTCTGTTGGAGTTCCCGATCGGCGATCTGGGCGCTCAGCACCGAGATCTGCCCGGCCGCCTGGGCGGCGCGATCCGTCCATAGTCGTCGCGCCACTTCCAATTCGGGGGCCAGCGTCGTGTCGGTGTTCCGCGCGATCACCTCGTTGATCCGACTTACGACGATGTCGGATTTGCGTTTGCGCTCGGTCCAGGTTTCCAGCGAATCGCGCAGTGCTTCCAACTCGCGCGGCGTCGAGGTGGCGTCACGAAGCGTGCCGAGGATCGGCTGGAGCAGCTCGCTGAGTTGCTTCTGGAGGGTGGTGTCCGGAGTGACGATCCCGTCGTATTCGGCGGCTTCCGCCCCGCCAAGGATGTCCTGGAAATTTCCGCGAAGTTGGCGGATGCGCTGGTTTTCCGCATCGATGCGGATTTGGATTTCGTGTTGCGCTTCGGGCGTGGCGGCTTCGGACAACTCCCGCCGGAGTTTCTCCAACTCCGTGGACGCGCCTCGGAGCGGTTCGATGACGGATCGCAGCGAAGACAAGTTACGTTCGACCAAGGTGGATTGCGGGGTATTTTCCACCGCCGACTCTGCAGCCCGAAGGTGACCCGCCAGCAACAGAGGGATGAGCAAAAGCGGAAAACAACGCATGGAGACAGGTTGCACGCTTCGCCCTTCCGGAGCAACCCTTGAACGGCGTGCGGAATCCCGCTTGTGGGGACGAATGATCCGCACTATGGCTCCGGCGTGTCCCACACGGACGATTCCACTCACGGCTGGCTCCGGCGCGCCGTGACTCAGCCCGAATTCGCAGCGCGCCTGGCCCCACTCGCCAAAGGTGATCGCGAGGTCGTGCTCGACCAGTCCGCCGAGGCGGCGCACGCATTTCTCGCAGCGGTGGTGGCGCTGGCGGCGAAGGATCGGAAAAAGACCCGGCTGTGGCTCATTTCCGACATGCCGCGGCATCGCGAACGGCTAGCCTCGGAACTGGAACTTTGGGGCGTGACCGGGCTGGTGCTGCCGGACGGACCGGTGGAAACAGGCGATGGCACGATCGCCGATCCGGAGTCGGCGGCGGAGTGGTTTTCGGTTCTGGAAATCCTCGCCCGGGCGGAAAGCTGCGCGGTCATTTGTGGCAGCGATGCATTTGCCGGCAAGGCCCCCTCCCCCAAAGCGCTGCGCGCGAGCCGCACGCCGCTTAAACCGGGAACAGCGCTGGATCCAGCCGAACTGGCGAAATCTCTCACGGATCATGGCTACGAGCGCGTCCCCACCGTCACCGCCCGCGGCCAGTTCGCGGTGCGCGGGGGGATACTCGATTTGTTCGCGTGGCAGGCTGCGAAACCGCTGCGGCTTGAGTTTTTCGACACAGATCTGGAATCGATACGCGAGTTCGATTTGGATTCGCAGGCATCGACGGCAAAACTGCTGGAGTCGGATCTGTTACTCGCCGAGCCGTCGTCCGAAGCGACCGTCGCCGACTATCGACGGAAGACGGATCTCATCATTTCCTTCGGCGCGGAAATCGAAAAGCCCGACGTGCGGATCCTCGAAGGCGCGGCGGAATATAACAGCGAGGAGGATGACACGCTGGCCTGTTACGGCAGCCCGCTGGGCACCTTCGAGGCGGGGGATTTCGTGCTGGAGGAAACGCGTCGGGAAAATTTCTTCCGTCAGCTCAACGACTGGAAACGCGGCGGCTGGGACATCGCGATGGTATTCGGCAATAAGGGCGAGGAAGAACGCTTCGCCGAACTCGCGGGCAAGGATCTGGAGCGCGATCTCGGATTGATTCCCATTCGCGGCGAATTGTTAGCAGGATTCACCGTGCCGATTTCGAAACTCGCGGTGCTTTCCTCGTCCGAGCTCTTCGGCCGCTACCGCACGCCCGGCGGACCGCGGCGGTCACTGTTGGAGAAGGCTCGTGCCGCACGGGCCCGCGCAACCATCGACGAGATGGAGGAAGGCGATCTGGTGGTGCATTATGAATACGGCATCGGCCGCTTCAAGGGCATCCAACAGGGAGACGAGGGCGATGAGTTGGTTCTGGAATACCGCGACGGCGTGCAGCTCGGCGTGCCGCTGGAGCAGGCGCATCTCGTCGGGCAAATACGTCGGCCTCGGCGGCAAGACGCCGGAGCTGAACAAACTCGGCGGAGCCGCTTGGAAAACTGCACGCAAGGCGGCGGAGAAATCCATCATGGACTACGCCGCGCAGTTGCTGCGCGTGCAGGCCGAGCGGCAGGGTGAAGTCGGATTCGCCCATCCGCCGGATTCGCGGTGGATGTGGGAGTTCGAGCGCTCGTTCCATTACACCGAGACGACCGACCAACGCCGCGCGATCGACGAGACGAAGTTGGACCTCGAATCCACCCGACCGATGGACCGGCTGATTTGCGGCGACGTGGGATTCGGAAAAACCGAAGTCGCGATTCGGGGCGCGTTCAAGGCGATCACCAGCGGCAAGCAAGTCGCCATCCTCGTGCCGACCACCGTTCTGGCGGAACAACATTGGCGCACCTTCCGCGAGCGGATGTCAGACTATCCGATCCGCATTGATTTGCTCAACCGCTTCCGCACGGCATCCGAAGTTAGAGAGACGATCGCCGGGCTGGAAGACGGCTCGGTAGACCTGGTCATCGGCACGCACCGCCTGGTTTCCGGAGATGTGAAATTCAAGGATCTCGGGCTGGTCGTCGTCGATGAGGAGCAACGCTTCGGCGTGGCTCACAAGGAGAAATTCAAACAGCTCTTCCGGCAGGTGGATGTGCTAACACTCTCCGCCACACCGATCCCTCGCACGCTCTACATGGCGCTGATGGGCGCGCGCGACATGTCCACCATCGACACCCCGCCGCCGAACCGGGTGCCGGTTTCCACCACCGTTTGCGCCTACGACGAGCGCATCATCCGCGACGCCATCCGCCGCGAGATGAAGCGCGGCGGACAGACGTTTTTCCTGCACAACCGGGTGAAAACCATCGACATGATGGCGTCGAAAATCCGCGAGTTGGTGCCCGAGGCAAAGGTGCTCATCGGCCACGGGCAGATGGACAAGGACGATCTCGAAGTGGTCATGCACGCCTTCGTCAAGGGCGAGGCCGACGTCTTGTTAGCGACGACCATCATCGAGACCGGCATCGACATCCCGAACGCCAACACCATTCTCATCGACCGCGCCGACCGCTTCGGGCTGGCGGACCTCTACCAGCTCCGCGGCCGCGTCGGGCGGGCGGGCGAAAAAGCCTATGCCATCCTGCTGTTGCCGCGCGACATGATGACCGTCGGCGACGCCCGCAAACGCATCAACGCGATCAAGGAATACACCGCGCTCGGTTCCGGTTTCAAAATCGCGATGAAGGACCTGGAAATCCGCGGCGCTGGGAACCTGCTTGGCACCAAGCAATCCGGTCACATTTCCCAGATCGGCTTCGAACTCTATTGCCAGCTCTTGCGCCAGTCCGTGGATCGGCTCAAGGGTCGCAAAGACGCGCCGCGCGGCGAGACGAGTTTCAAGGCGGACTTCATCTGTTTCAGCGAGACGGCTTACGCCCGCGAGGACCCGAAACTCGTGCTGCCCGCGTTTTTGCCCGCTGCGTGGCTGGAGGAAACCAAGGTCCGCATCACCGCTTACCGGGAGATTTCCGAAGCGGGTACCTTGAAAGCCATCGACGCGCTGGAAGCCTCGTGGCGCGACCGTTTCGGCCGGATCCCGGAGGCCGCCGCACGACTTTTGGAAATCACCCGCATCAAGGCGCTCGCCGCCGCCGAGGGGATCGCCTCGGTGGAAATCAGCGGCCAGCGGCTGATGCTTCACCGAAATGGAGATTACATCCTGCTTGAAGGTCGCCGTTTTCCCCGCTTGCAATCCGCGAATCCCCGGGGAAAACTCACCGAAGCGGTCACGCTGCTGCAAAACTTCTGATTTCCCCTATTATTCCATGAATCCGCGTTTCGCTCTGCCCCTGGTGATTTTCGGCGTAATCCTCTCAGGCCGAGGAGTTTCCGCCCAGCAGGCACCACCGCCCCCGCAAGCGCCTTCAGGGGCGCCGATGCGGCCGAGCGGCCCCGTCGAAGTGAACGGCATTTCCGCCAAGGTGAACGGCCGGGTGGTCACGAAAAACCAGGTCGCCTTCATGTTATCCCCGGTTTTCGCCCAATTGGCCACCCAGTTCCCGCGCCGGGGGCCTCAGTTCGAGGCGAAGTTCAAGGAATCCAAGGCCAATATCATCCAGGAACTCATCGACCGGCAAATTATCCTCGACGAGTTCAAGCAGCTCGGCGCGGTCATCAAGCCGAACCTCATCGACGAGGAAATCAAGCGCCAGATGCGCGAATTGTATAATGGCGACGAGGTGAAATTCCGCGAAGAGCTCAAGCGCAGCCGCCTGACCATGGATGGCTACCGCGAAATGACCCGCGAAAAGATGGTGGTGCAGGCGATGCGCGCCCAACAGTTCTCCGACGCGCCGCCGCCGCTGCCCAATGAGGTGGAGAAGGAATACGCCGAAATCAAGTCTACGCTCCGCGACGTGAGCAAGGATGTCATCAGCTTCCAGAAAATCTTCATTCCCGCTTCGGACCCGCAAAACCCGCTGGCCACGCCGGATACCCAGCTCACCCTCGCCGAGGATGTCGCGAAGCAGATCAACGAGGGCAAGGACTTCGCCGAGCTCGCCAAGGTCCATTCCAGAGATGCATTCGCCGAGACTGGCGGGCTTCAGGAAAACGTCCCGCGCCCAGACCTGTCGCCGGAGTTCGCCTCCATCATTTTCGAAGCACCGGTTGGCAAAGTCGTCGGCCCCCTTCTCGATCCGCAGGGGTTCACGATCGTCAAACCGATCAAAATCCAGTTCGGTCCCTCGCCTCCGCTGGACGACAAGGTGCGCGAAATGGTCGAGCAACGCGTCAGCAAGAAAAAGACCTCGGAACAATACGAACGCTGGATCGCTTCCAAGCGCAAGCGGGCGATTATTGATATCAAGGACTAACGCGGGTGCGGTCGTGCTTTCGGGCCTCCGGACTTGATTCATCGGATTTGGCAGCCATTCTATACCCATGGGCCTTTCTTATGCCGCACTGACAATGAGGAATCCCCGCATCCCGGATCAGCAGGAATGCTCCGTGGAAGCACTGGCGGACACCGGTTCGGTCTATTTGATCATTCCCGAACACATCCGGCTGCAACTCGGGCTTGAGGAGCAGTCGAAAAAGGAAATCACCCTCGCCGACAATTCCAAAAAGATGGTTCCTTACGTCGGCCCTCTCGAAGTGCGGTTCAAAAACCGGGTTGCTTTCGTGGGAGCCATTGTCATGGGCGACGAGGTTCTGCTAGGTGCCATTCCGATGGAGGACATGGATCTGGTCGTGATTCCCCATCATCGGAAGGTGGACATCAATCCGCTGAACCCGAACTACGCGGCGGCGAAGGCGAAGTAGGCTGGCGGCCCAATTTGCTTGTCATCATCGGTCCGCCTCACCGGGGATGCCCTCTTCAAAGCCAGGGGCTTTTCAGCTTGTAGCCGGTGGTTGAGCGAAGCGACACCGCCGGATCGATTCGCATCATGAACCGCACCCCGGCAGGGTGTGCCAGCAGGTGGCTGCCTTCGGAAGTTTCAATCGAGATAGCGCTCGTCGTATTCGATGCCGGATTTTTGAAGAAACCCGATGAGCTCATCACGAAAGGTTTTGTGGCGGTGGTGCTCCTCCTGCCTGGCGATGTATTCCTTTACCACCGGTTTCGCCGAAGCGCTGACGGTGAAGGCGGCGTAACCTTCCTGCCACTGGAAAGTTTTCTGTGAGGTGGATTCCGAGATCCAGACGGAAGACGATTTTTTCAAATCCCGCATGAAGTCGGATAGACGGTGGGTGGGCTTGAGGCCGACGAGGAGGTGGACGTGATCCGCCACGCCGCCGACACCTTGCGGAGTTCCACCGAGTCCCCGCACGACACCGCCGAGGTATTCGTGCAGGCGTGTCCGCCATTCCGCGGAAATCACAGGTTCACGGTCTTTCGTGGCGAAGACAAGGTGGTAGAGAAGCTGGGTGTGGGTCGAGGGCATATCCAACAGTAGCTGGCATCCCTGCCGGGATGCGTGCATTCTTTGTGAATTACATCCGGTGGTATCGCTTTGCTCGACCACCGGCTACAAGCTGAAAAGCCTCCGGCTTGAAGATGTCGTCAAAGTTGACGCAGCTCCTCGGCGATGACTTGGGAGGCCTCCGCGACGGTGATTCCCCTCCCCGCTTCGTTCTCCAGGCAGCTCATGGAAACCCCATCGATCCCACACGGCGTGATGGCGAAAAACGGCGGCAGGCTTTCCTGGGTGATGTTGATCGCGAAGCCGTGCATGGAGATCCATTTCCTAACACCCACGCCGATGGATGCGAGTTTGCGGTTTTCCACCCACACGCCGGTCAGTCCCTCGCGGCGGCCGGCGTTCACGCCGAACCGGGCGCAGGCGCGGATCAGCGCGTCTTCGAGCTTCCGCAAGTGCTCGTGGAGGTCCTTGCCGCGGGGATTGAGATCGAGAATCGGATAGCCGACCAACTGACCCGGACCATGATAGGTCGCTTGGCCGCCGCGGTTGATTTCGTGGACCGGGAAAGGCAGCGAGGCGGGATCGCGGAGGGAGGATTGGTCGCGGAGGCGGCCGATGGTGTAAACCGGCTGATGCTCGAGCAGGAGGATGGTGTCGCCGCCGGTGCCGTCGAGGATGGCGGCGACGTGTTGCTCCTGAAGCCGGAGTCCGGCTTCGTAGTCGATGGGCTCGGGGAGATGGAGGATTTGGATCATGACTGTTTGACGCGGCGACCGGTGATCGCCGCGACGGTTAGACGAGTCGGCGTTCGAGGAGTTTCGCTTTGAGCGGATCGGAAGCCTGGAGGTGGGCCATGCCGATGGCGAGCGCGTCGGCGGCGTCGGACGGCGGGGTTTCGGCAAGTCCTAGCAGGGCGCGGACCATGAAGGCGACTTGTTTTTTATCGGCGTTGCCATTGCCGACGACGGCCATTTTCACCTTCTTCGGCGAGTATTCGAAGACCCGCAGCCCGTGGTCCGCCGCGGCGATGAGCGCGGCGGCGCGGGCGGCTCCCATGGAAATCGCGGTCTGGTGGGACTGCACGTAGATGATGCCCTCGACGGCGATTTCATCCGGCTGGAACTTCTGGATGATGTTGACCAAATGCGTGCGGATGGCGGAGAGCGCGGCGGATTGGGAGATGGACTTCGGGATGGAAATCACGTCGAAGGCGAGCACCGCGGGCTTGCGCGGATCGCCTTCGAGCACGGCGTAGCCGGTGTTTCTAACGGCGGGATCGATGGAGAGGACGCGCATCAGATCGGAACGATGAGGCCTTCGTTTTCCGCGAGGCGTTTCTGATTCCCGTCGAAGGTCAGGAAATGGGTGGCTGCCATGTTTTTCGCTGCAGCGACGTGCAGGATATCAAAGCCGCGATGACCACCAGTAAGAGTGTGGATGATGGATAGCCGTTTGGCTTCCGTCAGGATTACCGAAAGATTGGACTTACAATGAACAAGGCGACCCGCCGTGATGGCATCTTCGAACAACGAAAGATGCGTGGCTGCCGTTCCAGGAATCACACGTTTGCTGAACTCGGAAAATCGCAACGCGTTGCGCAGTTCAAAGTCATTGAAGTCACTGATTAGAATCGGACTGGTCGAAACGGAGACCCATTCCGCGGCAGTTACACTGTGGCAATCGTTGCCATACAGCGCGAACAGGAAACTGGTATCCGCAGCGATCACCATTTGCTTGCGGCATCGTGGATGAGATCCAATGACTCTTGGGCGGAAAGCATTCTTTCACCGCTGCGGTCGCGGGTGACTTCAGGAGCATCGCCCCAATTCACTTCCTGCGGTTTCCCGGGATTTTCCGGAATCAATCTGGCAACAGGCTTGCCGCGCTGGGTGATGATGACTTCCTCGCCCGCACTGACCCAGCTCAGCAAGCTGGTGTAGTGGTTCCGAAGGTCGCGGACGGTGGCGGTTCTCATGTGGCTACATTGATGTAGCACAAGCGATCGGTCAACGCCGCTTTTTCCCGCCGCCGGTCTTCTTGCGGCGGATGGACTTGATCGGCGTGGTGTCGAGCAGCGCGGTGTAGATGTATTCGAAATCCTCCAGCTTCCGGCGCGGGATGGGCTGGTCGATGAAGATTTCCACGGACTTCGCGTAGTCGAGTTCGTCGGCGGTGAGGATGGTGAAGGCGTCGCCCTCGGCCTCGGCGCGGCCGGTGCGGCCGATGCGGTGGACGTAGTCCTCGGCGTTTTCCGGGACGCGGTAGTTGATGACGTGTGAGACGTTGGAAATATCGATGCCGCGGGCGGCGACGTCGGTGGCGACGAGGATTTCATACTCACCGGCCTTGAATCCGGCGAGCGCCTTCATGCGGTCCACCTGGTTGATGTCGGAGTGCATGGCGGCGACCTTGACCTGACCGGTGGTCTTGATCAGCGAGGTGAGCTGGTCCGCTTCCTTGCGGGTGCGGGTGAAAATCATGACCGAGTGGTAGTCGGTTTGTTTGAGAAGCTCTAGCAGCAGTTCGTCGCGCTGGTCCATGGCGACCGGATAGAACGCGTGGGTGACGCTGGTCGGAATGGAGGTGCGGGCGATCTCGATGCTGACGGGATCGGTGAGGCACCATTGGGCGAAGGTCTGGATCGCTGGCGGCATGGTGGCCGAGAAAAACAGCGTCTGGCGGCCTTCCCACGGGCAGAGATTGACGATTTTCCGGACCTGCGGGAGGAATCCCATGTCGAGCATTCGGTCCACTTCGTCGAGTATGAGCACCTTGATTTCGCCGAAACGCATGGAGGTGCGGTAAAAGTGATCGACGAGGCGGCCCGGGGTGGCGACGACGATGTCGGCACCGGCGGCGAGTTGCTCGGACTGGGTGCCGAGGCCGACGCCGCCGTAGAGCAGGGCGACCTTCATGCCGGTGTGTTTGCCGTATTTTTCGAATTGCTCGGCGACTTGGTGGGCCAGCTCGCGGGTCGGCTCGAGCACGAGGATCTGGGGTTTGCCCATTTTCTCGATTTTCGAAAGCGTCGGCAGTGCGAAAGCAGCGGTCTTTCCGGTGCCCGTCTGGGAGGCGCCGATGACGTCCTTTCCTTCGAGGATGATCGGAATCGCCTGGGCCTGGATCGGCGTAGGCGTGGTGTAACCGGACTCCTCAATGGCTTCCAGAACGGCTGCGGAGAGCCCAAGTGTGTCAAATCCCATACAGCGGCGTAGGTAAAGGGCGGAGCCGCCCGGGTCAAGGTGCGATTGTGCCGG
Source organism: uncultured Verrucomicrobiae bacterium (assembly GCA_963841745.1). Classification (GTDB taxonomy): domain Bacteria; phylum Verrucomicrobiota; class Verrucomicrobiia; order Verrucomicrobiales; family Akkermansiaceae; genus Luteolibacter. Next base: position 628,665 of record CAWJDV010000006.1, read on the forward strand.
GAAATCCGCAGGCTGAACCATGCCATGATCCAGCTTCCACAAGGCGAAGGCATAAGGCCCCAAGCGCGACCGCCTCGCGGGTGCCGGGCCCGGAAATGCAGCCGGGTCTGCCCTTTGAGAAAAATATCGAGCTGGGCGGGATCTTCCAGATTGGAAGCGGCGTCCACGGGTTCAGCGGCCGGCGGTCTTGAGATGCAGGTGGAGGATGCGTTTCAATTCCTCGATGGTCTCGGGCAGCTCGCACGAGCCATGCGGGCCGGGCACGATTTTCTCCGACTTGGCCGTGGACAGGTGCGAGCTCCAGTAAGGCACCACCCCGTCGCTGCTGTTCGGCGTGTCTCCCCGGCCGCGGTCGCCGATGATGGAATGGTGCGGCGCCCGGAAAGGCGCCTTGTCGATGACCTTGAGCGTGGGATTCTTCGGCGAAAGACTGGTCACACTGTTTGGCATCTGCGGCTTTCCGCCGGTGAAGGTGCCCAGGCTGGAGACCACGGATTGGGAGATCCCGGAAGTAAGCGTGACCGGCAGCGAGATGAGCCGCATGCCGAGCTCGCCGATGGTGCTGATGGCCATCTCGCTGCCACGGTGCGGTGTGCAGATGAAGACGACCCGCTTGAGGTGAGGGTTTGCCTCGAAGAAGACCGAGCGGTGGATGAGATCATCCTTGTCGGCGTCCGCCGTTAGCTTTCCGACCACTCCCGGCACCGCGCGCTCCCAGGCCTCTTTGTCGAGCGTGACCGCCTGCATGCGCGAGACGATGCCGCCCATGCTGTGGCTCACCAGCACGAAGCCCTTCGGGAAACCGTGGATTTTCTCCGCCTTTGCCAGTTCCTCGCGGAACCGCAGCGCGGAGTAGGCCACGGGATTGCCTGTCGGATAGTTGAAGACCCAGCACTGGAACCGGCCTCGCAGGGTCGGGTCGCTTTCGATCTCATTGATCACGTTGCGCCACATCCGCGCGGTGGAGATGAGCCCGTGCACGAAGATGAGCGGAATTCGGTCCGGATTGTAAGGCTGGAGTTGATAGAGCCCGGTGGTCGCCATGTAGTCGCTGCCCCGCATCGCCGCCATGAGGCCGGTGATCTTCTCGTTCGGGGACGGATAGTAGGCGAGTGGCGCGGAGAAATCCGCGGCCAGCGTGCGGGTGGCTCCGTTTACGCGCGCTTCCGTATGGTCGCCCGGATCGCGCAGGGCGAGCACCGCCTCGGATCCATTAAAATCCAGCGTTGCGGTGACCGGCGCGGTGACCCCCACCCACGGAGCAAACGGCGCGCGCGGGTCTTCCTTGCGCACCCCGACCAGCGTGCCACCCACGCCCTCCTGCAAGTTTCGCCGTTTGATGATTTTGTTCGGCACGGTATCCGCGAGAACGAGAGAGGTGAACTCGTCCGGTGACCACACTCCCTGTGAGGCTCCTGGCATGAAACGCAAACGATAGGTACTGCCGCCGCTCGTCACGGTGAGCGGGCGGTTCCACAAGCGCCCGTCGTCCGCGCTGCGGAGCAGCACCGCGAGATCGGCGACCGCCTTGTTATACTTCTCGCGCGCCGGCGTCGGCCCATTCCCCGCTCCCATGTCCCGGGCAGCCGTCGCCGCCAGTTGGAGATACTGCGCGGCCTGTTCTTCCGGGGTAACCGCCTTGCCGCGGGCCACCCGGACGCTCTTGGCCAAGCTCGGAGGATCGGCGGGAATAATCCCCTGCCCGCATCCGGAAAGAATCAGAACGGCGGAAAGCAGGATGCTGGATCTCAGTCGTAACAGGAATGATTTCATGGGTAATCGGAGGGCGGGCGATACTGCAAGATGAGTGTCGCAGGGTCAAGGATGTGGCCATGCGGCGCGGCCAAGGTCCGATGCATCCGCGCGGAGCGCCGACACCGGCACCCCGAGCCAATGCGCCGCCTCCTCCGCCGTCCGGAAAACCCGCACCTCGATGGGCGAGGGCTCCATCAGCGCGGCGAACATCCGCGCCACGCCATACGCCGGCACTTCGACCGCCAGCACGGCGGATTTCACCGGCGGCCGATCTTGATAGGATGCGCGCCGCAGCGCGACGATGTTCGCGATGTCCTCCAGTTCCAGCTGGATGGCCGTAAGCCCCGTGAAGTCGGTGAACCGGTCGAACGGCTGCTTGGCGACCGATTCCTCAAAGCCGATGTAATGGGCCATGAACGTGGCGACGATCACATCCAGCACGCCCTCGGGGAACCACGTCTCAAGGTTCAAGTCGGGGTGGAAGCGCGCTCTGGAAATGGAGTCTGTCATGGGATGAGGGAAGCTGGCTGCATCCATAAGGAGTAGCGACATTCCTGTCGCTACTAAAAACCACCGGCCATGGTGGCGACAGGAATGTCGCGACTCCTTACCGGCTCACCTTCACGATGCCAGGCGGTTTCCAGGAGCCTTCGCCGGCAGGCAGAATGGAGGGCGCTTCGGTCTTGGGCCAGTAAAGGCGCATGACCAGATAGATGGGACCATCCGGAGCGGGCAACCAGTTGCTTTCCTTTTCCGCGCCGGGGCTGTCCTTCTGGATATAGATCGTGAGCGAGCCGTCTTCATTCGTCTTCATACCGGGCAGCATGGGCGAGTTGATAAGATAGCGGTTGATGGGATTCTCGATGAGGAGCTGGCTCTTGCCATCATACATGGTCACGGACCAGAAGGCGTTGACCGGCGGCAGCTGGCCTGCGGGAAAGGTGAGCGTGTAGTTGTGCTTGCTGCCGTCGAGCGCCTCACCGGTGGAGTCCAGGCGGGTCATGGGATAAACGGCCTCCACGGCGTCATTGCCATAGATGCCACCCTTGGCGGCGGCAGCGCGCATGAGCCAGTCGCCTTTGTAAAAACCGGCATCGCCGAAGACGGAGCCGACTTTCCAGCCGTTGATGTCCTTCATGCCGGAGTTCAGGAATTTCTCCACCTTGTCTTCACCCTCCTTCATCGCCAGCAGGACGGCAGCCTTGTGCTCGAGCGAAAGGTCCTTGAACTCAAAAGTCTTGCCCGGCCCGATACCGATGCGGGCGAGTCTGGCGTGGAGTTCTTCCGTCTTCGGCGTCACGGGCACGAACTGGAGCGCGGCGTCGAGATACTGGTAGAAATTCGCCTTGATGCCCGCCGTGGTGGCCGGGAGGAAATCGATCTTCGCCGCGGCGGGTGGCGCGGGCTGCTTCAAAAATGCGGAAAGCGGCCGCGCCTGATAGCCGGCCTGCACCATCACCACCTCCGGCATGTCGTCCGCATCGAAGAGCTGGGTGCGGAAAATGGTGAGCGCGAACGGCGTGGTGGATTGGAAAACCTTGCGGATGCCTTCCGGCGTCCCGCCCTTCCAGTCGGGACCGACGACGAGGTAATCCCCCGGCTCCACGCCCGTGGCACGGCTGCCGATGTAGCCGAAGTTATAGGCATTTCCATCGATCAACTGCACCGAGTAGTAGCGCTGCTTTTCCACCGCCGGGACGGAGATCACCATCGGCTCGGCGCGGAGGTCCAGCCAGAGCATGGAATACGGGGTATCGCTGTTAGGCGTGACGACCGCCGTATCCTTGTAGGTGAAGACGCGGGCTTCGTTGGCGATGGTGTTGAACGGCCCCTTGTATTGTCCGGACTTCGGATCCACGCAGAACTCGTGCATCACCGCGTAGTTCATCACGATCGGCAGCCCGTAAATGAATGCCTCCTCGGCGATGGCCTTGGTTTCCTCGATGCCCGGCGCGGAGATGCCGGATTTCTTGTCCGCCTGTTCGGCAGCGGTGACCGGGTCGGCTTTTTTCTCACAGCCGGTGAACAGGGCGAGAGTGAGGGCACCTACGAGTGCCAGGGATGCATTCGTTTTCATGGTGTTGCGGGGAAATTGGTGGGGCAGAGGGATTTACAAAGGGAACGGAGGCCTGCTCCGAACATGGAGGCACCACACTCCTGTGGTGCCTCCTCAGAGCATCGGACTACGCCTTCGGCGCGTCGAGAGCGGCTTGGAGCTTGGCCTCGTCCTCATGGGAGAGCGAGGTCTTGAGGATGGTGCCGCCAGTGCCTTTCACTTCCTCAAGCACCTTGTCCGGCGTGGAATCGCGGACGAGCACGAACAGAGCGGAGCTGTTCGGCGTCATGGTAGCTGCCAGATCCTTCATGAACTGGTCGTTGATGCCCACATCGCTCAGCGCGCCCGAGGCGGCGCCGGCGGCGGCACCCGCGGCAAAACCTAGCAGGGGATTGAGAAAGATCAGGCCGATGAGGGTGCCCCAGAAGCCGCCGCTGATGGCGCCGGTGGCGGTGAGGTTGACGGCCTGGTGGAGCTTGATCTTGCCCTTCGCATCCTTCACGGCGGCGACGGCGTCCTCCATGTCGATCAGGTAGTCCTTTTGCAGTTTGACGAGGGTGAGGCGGACTTCCTCCGCTTTGTGGATTTCATTGTAGCCGATGACGACGAGTGTGCTCATTGAGGTGGTGGATATGGTGTTGGTTTCTGAGAGGGAAAGGGGGGACGGTCCGGGGAAATCCCGCACTGGAAGGATTTATCCATGCCTCCTTCCGCGGTCAAGGCGGGAGGTGTGAGAAATCCGTGGAAGTCAGGCAATCAAGGAGTCCGGCTCGCGGGACGGGTGCCATCACCTTGAGCCGCGAGGCGGATTTCCCGCATTCGGTGAAAATTCCCGTTGATTCCGCCCCCCATCGCCCGTGAGAGTCGTGTCGCCATGCTCGATATCCGCGTCATCCGCGAAAACCCCGCCGCCGTCCAGGATCGCCTCAAAACCCGCGGCGGCGACCACTGGAAACTCGTCCACGACGTGCTCGCCTGCGACGAGTCCCGCCGCGCGCTCGAAACCGCCAAGCAACAACTCCAGAATTCGCGCAAAACGATTTCCAAACAAATCGGCATGCTCAAGGCCAAGGGCGAGGACACCTCCCCCATCGAGTCCGAGGTGCGAACCATCAACGAGCAGATCGCCGCGCTCGACGTGAAGGCGGAGGACGCCGCCGCCGAGCAGAACGACTTGCTGCTCAACATCCCGAACCTCACCCACGAAGCCTGTCCGGTCGGCGATGACGAGACGGCGAACCCGGTCGTCCGCGAGTGGGGAGCCAAGCCGGATCTCGTCGAGCCAAAGGACCACGTGGAGCTCGCCCTCAAGCACGGGCTGATCAACTGGGACGACGGCATCCGCACCGCCGGTTCCGGGTTTGTGGTCTATCGGGGAAAAGGCGCCCGGCTCGAACGCGCGCTGATCAATTTCCTGTTGGATACCCAGGCCGCCAACGGTTACGAGGAGGTGAACGTCCCGCACCTCGTGAAACGCGAGTGCATGGAAGGCACCGGCCAGCTGCCGAAATTCGAGGACGACATGTATGGCACCGACCCCGATGAGGCCGGCATCAACAACCTTTTCCTCGCCCCGACCGCCGAGGTGCCCGTCACCAATCTCTATCGGGACACGCTGCTGGCGGAAGCCGACCTGCCGATCCGCATGGTCGCCTACACGCCGTGTTTCCGCCGCGAGGCCGGATCCGCCGGACGGGACAACAAGGGCATCATCCGCATGCACCAGTTCGACAAGGTGGAGCTCGTGCAAATCGTCCACCCGGACCTCGGCTTCGAGGTGCTCGAGCAACTCACCGCCCACGCGGAATCGATCCTGCAGAAACTCGGTCTCCACTACCGGACCATCGAACTCTGCACCGGCGACATCGGGTTTTCTTCGGCTAAGACCTACGACATCGAAGTCTGGGCCCCCGGCCACGGCAAATATTTGGAAGTTTCCAGCTGTTCGTGCTTCGGCGACTATCAGGCCCGCCGCATGAAGCTCCGTTTCAAGGACGGCGAGGGTAAAAACCGTTTTCCCTTCACCCTGAACGGATCCGGCACCGCCCTGCCCCGTCTTTATGTCGCCCTGCTGGAACAATACCAGCAGCCGGATGGCTCCATCCGGATTCCGGAGGCGCTGGTGCCTTACTTCGGCGCAGAGGAGATTCGGTGATCACCGTTCACTTTTTCATGCGAATCCATCCAGCGATCCCACTCAAATCGCTGGCTTTCGCGTGTTTGAAGTCGCCAAACCAGCCGGGCAGTGGCAGGCCGAGGTCCTCCACGATCACTTTCATATTTCGCCCGTTGGCTCGTCGCGGTTTGATGGCTTTTGCTTTTCCGCCGTCCCTTGCTCCCCGGGCATGACCCCGCTCTATCGCTAATGCCAAAGAAAAAAGACCGCTTCCTCATCGGAAGCGGTCTTTTCGTAGAATTCAGGAATCAGCTCAGTTCGCTGCCACCGCTGCCGGAGCAGGCTGGATGACATTCACGCGGCGGCCTTCCTTGTCGAAGAACACGCGGCCATCGACGAGGGCGAAGAGCGTGTGGTCCTTGCCGCAGCCGACGCCCAAGCCCGGATGGACCTTGGTGCCGCGCTGGCGGATGATGATGTTCCCGGCGATCACGGCCTGGCTGCCGAATTTCTTCACGCCGAGGCGCTTGCTGCGGGAATCGCGACCGTTCTTGACGGAGCCTTGTCCTTTTTTATGGGCCATGGAAGTAGGTGGGTGAGTGGTTGAAAATTAACCGGCGATCGAGGTGATCTCGAGCGTGGTCAGGCTGCGACGAAAGCCGATTTTTTTGTGGAAGCCCTTGCGGCGCTTGAACTTGAAGGCAACGCCCTTGGGTCCGCGATACTGGTTGATGACCTTGGCGGTCACCGAAGCACCGTCCACCAGAGGAGCGCCGATTTTCAAGGAATCACCTTCGCCGACCATGAGGACGTCAAACGTGATTGTCGAATCGACTTCGGCATCGAGTTTCTCGACATCGAATTTGTCGCCTTCTTGGATGCGGTATTGTTTACCGCCGGTTTTGATCACTGCGTAGGCCATGGCCGTATGGGAAATAGAGTTGGTCCGTCCTTGTGGGCGGGCGGGGAGAACACCACGGCCCCCACCGGTGCGCAAGATTTTTTTATCGAGATTCCGAGTTTTCGGGAAATCGGGAGGATTCCTACGGTGATGGGTGATTTTTCCCTTATTCGTGAAGGATTTGAATGCGTCCGCGCCCTTTCGATTCTTGACACAGGAAGGCCCCGATTCGTTTCCTGCTGCCATGAAATTGACGATTTTGGCGTGTCAGATGACGTTGATGACCTCATTGATTGCCGACACACCTCCCGCCAGCGCCTTGCTCGACAGGATCATTTCGCACCCCGGTTCCTATTCGCAGGTCTGCGACATCATGACCGCGGAGGTGGACATCCCCTACCGCGCCTTCGAACTCACCGATTTCTCAGGCGCGAGTTTTTCCAAAGCCAACCAGGCGCTCATCGACGCCAACCGCGGCCCGCTGATCGAGGCGATCCGCGCCCGGCTGCTGGAGATGGATTTCACCCGCGAGACGCAGGCTCCCGGAGAGGATCCAAAGCCTGAGGAAAACAACGATGGCGACGCCTACGGCTGTGATCCCAAATCGCTCAATCCCCTTCTACTCGGCTTGATCCGGCAGCTTCAGGCCATCGAGACGCTGCCGGAACTCCTCATCGTGGAAGGAAAACTGGTGAAGGCGATCGCCCGGGCCAAGAGCGATCCGAAGTCCCCGGCACCGGTCGTCGCCGGCTGGAGTGTCGCCTTCTTCACCAAAAACCCGGAGAGCCAAACCGATGCACAACGCGACCGAAACTCCAACCTCTTCCAAGCCCGCGTCGCCCAGCGCGACCTCGTCATGCTGATGGCCGTGCTGATGCGCGAAAAATCCTACGGCCCCTATCTGAAAAGCTCTCTCGAAACCGCCTACGTCCGAGGTCTGGAGAAAAACGCCGCCGACTATCCGAAATACAAAATCGGAGATCCATTACCCGAAGAAAAATACGGCAGGAACTTCAAGCTCGACCCGGTCACCCGCATCCTCCGCCGCGAGCGCGATTTCGTCTTCATCCCCTACACCCGCGAATCCCGCGACGAGGTCCGCGCTGCCGCCGCGAGATGGATGGCCGCCCACCCGTGACACAGGCATTCCTGCCTGTACTTCATTCGCGCCTATGATCCGGTCCTCCCTTTACTTTCTGATAACCATAGCTGCTATCGGCGGTGAAATCCCGCACGACCACCAACTCGTCCGCATCCCGGCTGGCACCTATCCACTCGGCGACGTCGACCACAAACTGAACGCTCCCCACCATTTCAAGACCCCGGGTTTCTCCATTTCCGACGCGGAGACCACCAATGCCCAGTTCGCCGCTTTCGTCGCAGCCACCGGATACAAAACCCTCGCCGAGCGCAACGGCTGGAGCCTCGTCGGTGGGGAAGGCAGCGCGGAATGGGAATGGAAACACATGGACGGCGCAAATTGGAAATTCCCCTTCGGCTCCGACGGCCCGGACGCCTCCAAACTCCCCCAGCACCCTGTCACCCAGATCTGCGGCGAGGACGCGCGCGCCTATTGCAAATGGGTCGGCGGCCGCCTGCCGACCCTCGACGAGTGGGAAACCGCCGCCCGCGCCGGAGCGAAAACCACCTACCCGTGGGGAGCCAAGTTCGAGCCGAAAAATGCCAACACCTGGAACGGCATCGACCACCGCAAGAACACCCTCGAAGACGGCTTCATCCTTACCTCCCCCGTCCGCACCTATCCGCCTAACGCCTGGGGCCTTTACGATGTCATCGGCAACGTCTTTGAATACTGCGAAGGCCACCCGCCGTGGATGACCACCGCCGAAGCCAAGCGCCGCATCTGCGGCCGCGGCGGCTCGTGGTGGTGCTCCCGCCATAGCTGCGATTTCCACAACCTGCTCGACACCGGCAGCATGATCAAAACCGCGTCCCTACCGAACCAGGGGTTCCGCGTGGTGTTTGATTGAGGGCGATCTCAAGCCCCCGTTTCTCGACATACACACCCCCTGCTGCCACCGTTCCGGCATGAGCAGCCAGTTCACGGAGACTGATTCTACCCGCATTCACGACCGCAAGCCCGGCTGCCTCGAAAATCGCGTTGTTCCACTCGCTCTTCAGAGGTCGTGAAGATGTCTATCCACGACGCTTTGAAAGCAAGAAAACCGGCCGCGCCGGATACGCCCCGGCCTGCGGCAATGAATGGGTCCGCGGCATTTGTGAGAAGCCCCGGATCAAATGCGGCGATTGCCCGCACCGTGCCTTCCTACCCGTGACCGACGAGGTCATCCGCTGGCATCTTTCGGGCAAGGACAAGAGCGGCCAGGAATTCGTCGCCGGCGTCTATCCAATGATGGCGGACGAGGCCTGCTATTTCCTCGCGATGGATTTCGACAAGGAATCATGGCATGAGGACGTGCTCGCAGTGATGGAGACCTGCCACATCCTGCAAATCCCTGCCGCACTCGAACGTTCGCGCTCCGGCAATGGCGGACACGTCTGGCTGTTCTTCACCGAGGCGGTTCCAGCGACGCTGGCGCGGAAGCTCGGCTCGTTCATCCTCACGGAGACCATGGAGCGGCGGCCCGAACTCGGTCTTACGTCCTATGACCGACTGTTTCCCAACCAGGACACCTTGCCCAAGGGTGGCTTTGGAAATCTAATCGCCCTGCCAATGCAGAAAGGCCCTCGCGAAAACGGCCATAGCCTGTTCGTCGATGAAACCTTCACCCCTTGGCCGGATCCATGGGCGTTCCTTTGCTCGATTCAGCGTCTGTCCCGGGAAAGTGTCGAAGCAATCGTCCAAGACGCGGAAAGCCGGGACCGCGTGGTCGCCGTGCGTTTCGCTCTATCACCTGATGACAAACCGGAACCTTGGAATACTCCCCCGTCGCGCCGTCATCGCGAGCCACCGCTCACGGGTCCGTTTCCAAAGGAAATCGAACTCGTGCTCGGCGATGGGATCTATCTGGCAAAAGACGCTCTCCCACCCACATTGCGGAATCGCCTGCTGCGCCTCGCCGCTTTCCAGAACCCGGAGTTCTACCGCGCCCAGGCCATGCGGCTGCCGACCTACGAGAAACCCCGAATCATCGCCTGCGGAGAAGATCTACCCGCGCATATCTGTCTGCCGCGAGGTTGTCTGGAGGAAATTCTCACACACTTCACGGAGTTGAAAATCAAACCCCTGATCCGCGATCGACGTGTGGCGGGAACTCCGCTGGATCTCCATTTCACCGGCACTCTCCGCCCGGAACAGGAGACAGCTGCCGCCGCGATGCTCGCGCATGATACCGGCGTGCTCTCCGCCACCACCGCCTTCGGCAAGACCGTGCTCGCCGCCCACCTCATCGCCGCCCGCGGGGTAAACACGTTGATTCTGGTCCATCGACAGCAACTGCTTGAGCAATGGATCGAGCGCCTCTCCTCCTTTCTCGGCCTGCCCGCCAAGTCCATCGGCCGGCTCGGCGACGGGCACAAGAAACTCACTGGCGGCGTCGATGTCGCGCTGATCCAAAGCCTCGTCCGCAAGGGCGTCGTCGATGACCGCGTGGCGGACTACGGGCATCTGGTGATTGACGAATGCCACCATCTATCAGCCCATAGTTTCGAACTCGTCGCCCGCCGTGCCAAGGCCCGCTTCGTGCTCGGGCTATCCGCCACCGTGGCCCGCAAGGATGGCCATCATCCGATCATCTTCATGCAGTGCGGCCCGGTCCGCCACCGCGTGGATGCGAAACAACAGGCGGACGCCCGGCCGTTCACCCATCATGTCATGGTCCGCCCCACCGGCCTCCGCTCGATGGCCGCTCCCGATCCCGATCGCCGCGTGGAATACCAAAATCTTTGTGAGGAAATCATCCGTTCGGAGCGACGCAATGCCATGATCCGCGACGACGTGGTCGCCGCCCTGCACGAAGGCCGCTCACCGCTGGTTCTCACCGAGCGCACCGAACATGTTGCCACTCTGGCCGATCTGATCCGTCCGAACGCTCCGCACTTGATCATTCTCCAGGGCGGCATGGGCCGGAAAACCTTGCGCGAGGCGATCGCCCAACTCGCCGCCGTCCCGGAGAACGAGACGCGCGTCGTCATCGCCACCGGCAAGTTCGTCGGCGAAGGCTTCGACGACTCGCGCCTCGACACGCTTTTTCTCACCATGCCCGTTTCATGGCGCGGCATCATCGCCCAATACGCCGGACGCCTTCACCGCCTCCACAACGGCAAGCGCGAGGTCAGAGTCCACGACTATGCCGATCTCGACATTCCGATGCTCTCCCGCATGTTCGACAAGCGTTGCGCCGGTTACGAAGCCGTCGGCTACACCATTCTGTTACCCGCCAGCGCATTACCCGGTTGGCCCATGGAAGTTCCGCTGCCCATCGACCCGGAGTGGAAGAAGGACTACGCCGCCAGCGTTCGCCGCTTGATCCGCGACGGGGTCGATGTTCCACTCGGAAATCTGTTCGTCACCGCCACCCGCACTAACAACGACCAAGACCGGGCACGCAGCGCCTCCGAAGCGTTCCTTTTCCAACGCCTCGAATCCCTAGCGGAAACCACCGGCTTGTTCCAGCTCAATGCGAACCTCCCGATCCCCTTCGACGGTTGGAGCGAGATGGAAATCGACCTGTTTTCCGCCGACCTCAAGCTCGCCATCGAGATCGACGGCCCGCAGCACCTCGCCAATCCCGCGGCCTATCGGAGCGACCGGCGCAAGGACGCGTTGCTTCAGGAGAGCGGTTGCCACGTGCTCCGTTTCCTCGCCGAAGACCTCGGAAAACATCTGGACGCCACGCTCGACGCCATCCTGCGCGCCATTACGCATCTTCGCCGGAATCGGCCGCGATGAATGTTGGGAATCAGGGAGAAAGCAGGAGCAAATCGAGCCCCATGGCTTCAAAGTTCCGGAAATCCCTGTCCAGCGTGACGAGACGCATGCCGCCGGAAATGGCGAAGGCCGCCAGATAGGCGTCCATCCAGACTTTGGGCGATGGCGTTTGGGTACTCGATAGTTGCCGCCAAACATGATCCACTCCTGCAGGTTCCGTTTCGAAACCGGTGGCGTCATCCTCCATCAAGCGATCAAGCGCCAACCATGCCTCGTGGTCGCTCAAGGGCAGATAATCGAGGGCGATTTTCTGGGTCAGCAGCCGGAGAAATGAAATCCGGGTGGCCCGGCAGAACAGAGCGACATCCGATTCAGATAGTCCCTCGAACCAATTCGCCGCAAGTGAATGATGAGCGTGTTGCCCGACCGCAAGAGCTAGGAACACATTGCTGTCACAAAGCAGTTTCATCAGCCCGGGTTGGCTTGTTCTGCTTCCATTTCTAGCTCCAGAAGGCGTTCGCCGCTGAGGATGAATGGCTTGGCACCAGGTGGAGTTTGAACAATCGGCAGTTTGACCCGACGGCGGTCGCCCGGTCGGCCAAGTGTGGCCGGAGCTGCCAAGCCGCGTCGAAACACCTCCTCGGCCACCTCGCGGAGTTTTCGCCCCTCGCGCACGGCCCTGAACTTCATTTCCCGAACCAAATCCTCCGGCAGATCGATCGTGGTTTTCATGAGTCCAGCTTTCCAGCTTTCCAGCTTGCTGTCAAGTAGTGGCTTCAGGCAAACGAAGACCGACGTTCAATTCAGGCTTCGATGCAGGAGGGAATCGCGGTATTCGGCTAAATCCCGAACTCACTGCCGGTGCCGTAGTGCTCGATCATATAGTCCATATCCTTGTCGCCGCGGCCACTGAGGTTCACGAGGATGGTGCGGGCCTGGTCCGGATTTTCGCGGGCGAGGCGCATGGCGTGCGCTACGGCGTGGGCGCTTTCCAGCGCGGGAATGATGCCCTCGTTGCGGCTGAGCACGTAAAACGCCTCCACCGCGTCCTTGTCCATCGCGGTCACATATTTCACGCGGCCGCTGTCTTTCAAGTGGCAGTGCTCCGGGCCGACGCCGGGGTAATCCAATCCGCTGGCGATCGAGTGGACTGGCGCGGGTTCTCCTTTTTCATCCTGAAGCAAATAACAACGGAAGCCGTGGATGATGCCTTCCAGGCCGTAGGTCATCGTGGCCGAGTGCTCGCCGAGCGTGGTGCCTTTGCCTAACGGTTCCACGCCGTGAAGCTCCACCGGATCATCGAGGAACCCGGCGAACATGCCCATCGCGTTGCTGCCGCCGCCGACGCACGCGGTGACGATGTCCGGCAGGTTGCCGGTCATTTCGAGAAATTGCTCCCGCGCCTCGATGCCGACGACCTGTTGGAAATCCCGCACCATCATCGGGAACGGATGCGGACCGACGACGGAGCCGATGCAGTAAATCTGGTCCACCGGATCCTCCATGTAGGCGACGAGCGCGGAATCCACCGCCTCCTTGAGCGTGCGCAGGCCGTGACTAACAGGAATGACGCGGGCACCGAGGATGTGCATGCGGGCGACGTTGGGCGCTTGTTTGGCGATGTCCACCTCGCCCATGTAAATGTCGCACTCCAGCCCGAAGTAGGCGGCCGCGGTGGCCAACGCCACGCCGTGCTGGCCGGCTCCGGTTTCCGCGATGAGCTTCTTTTTCCCCATGTAGCGGGCGAGCAGGCCCTCGCCCATGCAGTGGTTGAGCTTGTGGGCGCCGGTGTGGTTGAGGTCCTCGCGCTTCAGATAGATCTGCGATCGGCCGAGTTTCTTCGAGAGCCGCGCGGCGTGATAAGTGGGCGTGGGCCGCCCTTGGAAATGCTTGCGAATGCGCCGGAGCTCCTCAATGAAGTCGTGCGAGCGCGAGAGGATCTCGTAGGCCTTGCGGACTTCCGCGAGCGGCTCTTCCAACTCGGGCGGCACGAACACGCCGCCGTAGTTTCCATAATATCCGGCGGCGTCAGGGGTTTTGTGGGCGACTGCGTTCATGGCGATGTGGGATTTCCTGCCTTGTCGCGTTTCCGCCAGGGCATTGCAAGAAGCCGCCAACCGATGCGAGCGCATGCGCAGTGATTGCGAACAAGCGGGCAGCGACTTCCCGGAGTTTCTCCTTTGATCAGAATTTCAGGAGGAAGCGATCCCATGAAGGAGACACCCGAGTTTTTCAATTTCACCACCGATGTCTTCGATCATTGGGCCGTCCTGCAACCGGACACTCCCGCGCTTTGGTGGGTGAACGAGCAGGAAACCGAAACCCGTCGTTTCACCTTCGCGGAAATGCGGGATCTCAGCCTGCGCGCCGCCCGCGCGTTCCAAGAGTCCGGCATCCGCCCCGGCGCCCCGGTGATGATCCTGCTGCCGCGGGTGCCCGAGTGGTGGATCGCCATGCTCGGCCTCACCCGCCTCGGCGCGGTACCCGTCCCCTGCACGCCGCAGCTCACGCCGCACGATCTCACCTATCGGCTGGAAACGGGCAACATCCACGCCGTCGTCACCGATGCCGAGGGCGCGGCCAAGCTCCCCGATTTCCAAGGAATCCTTTGGCAGATAGAAACACCCCTAACCGGCTGGCGGAATTTCACCGAAGCGCTCGTCCACACTCCGCCGGAATTTTCCGCCCCGGCCACCCGCGCTTCGGATCCCGGCATCATCTACTTCACCAGCGCCACCACCGGCGGGCCGAAAATGGTCCTGCACACCCAGGCGAGTTGCGGCCTCGGCCATGAAGTCACCGGCCGCCTGTGGCTCGATCTCCGCCCCGGCGACCTCCACTGGAACACCGCCGACCTCGGCTGGGCCAAGGCCGCGTGGTCCAGCTTTTTCGGCCCGTGGCACTGCGGTGCCTGTTTGTTTGTAATGGATGCGCGGGGGAAATTCTCCGCCAGCCACACGCTCGACACGCTGGAGAAATACCCGATCAACAGCCTCTGCGCGCCGCCCACTGCCCTGCGCATGATGGTTCGCGAGGATTTCAGCCAGCGATCGTTTCCCCACCTCCGCCACTGCGTCACCGCCGGCGAGCCGCTCAACCCGAGTATTTTCCAGACCTGGGAGAAATTCACCGGTCTGCCCATCCACGAAGGCTACGGCCAGACCGAGACCGTCATCCTCATCGGCCATTTCAAGTCGCTAGGTTTCCCCGTGGTGCCCGGCTCCATGGGCCGCGCAACGCCGGGCTACGATGTCCGCCTGCTAGATGACGACCTGCGCCCCGTGCCCGATGGCGAGGAAGGGGAAATCGCCATCTATCTGCCAGCCCGCCGTCCCACCGGCATCTTCAAGGAATACTGGAAAAACCCCGAACAAACCGACCACCATTTCCGCGGCGATTACTATCTCACCGGCGACCGCGCCACCCGCGATGCCGACGGCTGTTTCTGGTTCATCGGCCGCAAGGACGACGTCATCAAGAGTTCCGGCTACCGCATCGGTCCGTTCGAGGTCGAGAGCGCGCTCACGGCCCATCCCGCCGTGCTCGACGTCGCCGTCATCGGCAAGCCGGACGAAGTCCGCGGCCAGATCGTCAAGGCCTTCGTCGTCCTGCGCGATGGCCACGACCGCGGACGACACCACCAAACGCGCCCTGCAAGACCACTGCAAACACCTCGTCGCGCCTTACAAATATCCCCGCGAAATCGAGTTTGTCCCCGAGCTCCCCAAAACCGTCAGCGGCAAAACGCGGCGATTCGAACTTCGGCAACGGCAGGAGAAGGCTGACAAACCTACTGTCAGTCCGTGATCACCCGACGTGGCGGCGCAGTTGCCGGACCACCGCCGCTCCCTCGCGCGCCATCGGGCCGAACTCGGCGAAAGCCAGGGATCCGCAGCCACGCGCTCCCAGAGAATTTCCGCCCATCCCGCGGCTTCCCGCCACGGCTCCGTCATCGCGGGCAGCGGCGGGGCCGGTGCGAACTTGGCGTTCGATCAGTTCCCCTTGGCTGCCCGGTGCCCACAGCATCGGCAGCATGTCGTAGGCGGGCGTGACCCGGAATGGCAGCGTGTCATCGAGGAAAAACGCGAGATTGCCAAAGTGCATGTCCGTGTTTCCGATCAACTCCCCGAAGGCGTGCAAACGCTGGATGGAGGCCAACGATCCGCTGTCGATCAACCCGCGCCGATGGAATTCCGCCGTCGCTTCGAGCCAGTTCCGCGACAGGGTGCCGATCAACGACGACGCCAGTGCTTCCAGCGAAACCACCCCGCGACGTCCACCCGGCCCGATTCGATCGAACCGAGGAATTTCCAGAAAACGCCGCCTATCCGCATCAAGCAGGCTGACACCGGGATTCGCCAAACCGACCTCTGCTAAAATCTTATGGGCATGAAACTCACACAGCAAGAGATCAGCCCACCACCGGCCAGTCGCTTGATCCATCGGTGCGGAAAACTTCACCAACACCGCTTGGAACCCACCGACCTCGTCTCGCAACGTCGTGAGAAACTTCGATTGCTCGCCACCAGCTGACGAGCCAGGCAGACTTCGCGCGATCTCCAGCGCCTGCATCGGGTAAAACGATTCTCGATCCGCTTCGGAAATCCCATTTCCTCCCGGCAAATCGGCGGATCTCGCCAAGGCCCGGCGCAGGCAGTCATCGCCGACCGCCAGATTTCCCGGCAAATCCTCGCCCGCCGCTTGGTGATAAACGAGCACGTCCTCATCACTCCAGGATCTAGGATCGTCCGGAAGCTGCAAGGTTCTCGAAATCCGGCTGGCAATGGCCCGGCCGAGAAATCCCTGCGGCCGGGCATCACTCAGAAAAAAAGGAAACCCGTTCCACAGCCCGTTTTCCGCCATGAAAAGTCCGGCCCACTCCGGCGGAGTTCCCGCCCAGTTGACCCGCCACAAACGGTCGTGCAAGGCCTCCAACTCTGCCCACTCGCCAGCCCTGCCGTCCGCGTCCACCCGATAAAGCGGCCAGCGATTCCCGATGTTTCGAATCTCCCGGCGCAGCAGGTAGCGCGTGCTCCGGGTCGCTCCAAGCGTCACCAACTCATCCCCGAGATCCGGCAACGTGCGGGCGATCGTCGTGCGGTTTACCCGCAGCAACGCCGCCAGGTCGGTCGCGGAAACCGGCCCGCGCGCCCGGATTAGCGGGGCGAGGTTTTCACGGGTGATCTGAGCGAGGCGAGCCATTTGATGCACGAATTATGCATCAAAATAAAATATCATCAATGGGTATTTAATGCCCATTTAAATACGATCTAAATGGAAATATAACTCATCGACCATCTTGGTTATGCATCATAAATACTTCGAAATTAATTTTACTCGCTGCGGGGAGCCATCCGCTAATTCCAATCAATCCTTCCGCTTCAACAACGGGAACAACACCACATCCCGGATCGTCGGCGCGCCGGTCAGCATCATGCAGAGCCGGTCCAGTCCGATGCCGATGCCGCCGGCGGGGGGCATGCCGCATTCGAGGGTTTCGATGAAATCGTAGTCCACTTTTTGCGTCTCGTCGCCGGACTGGTGTTCGAGGCGTTCGCGCTGGACGTCGGGGTCATTGAGCTCGGAGTAACCGGGGGAGATTTCCTGGCCGTTGATGATGAGTTCGTAAACCTCCACCGTCTTGCCGCCAGGGCTGACTTTGGCGAGCGGGACGAGTTCGCTGGAGACGCGGGTGACGAAGCACGGATCGAAGGTTTTCTCTTCGACGAGCTTTTCGAAAACCTGCTGGATGACTTCGTGGTCTTCCATGTTTTCGGAAATCTGCACGCCGAGTTTCTCACAGCGATCGCGGCGTCCTGCGGCATCGATCGTGAAGAAGTCATCTCCTGCCGCTCCGGCGACGAGCGTGTGATAGCTCTCGCGCTTCCACGGCCGGGCGAGATTGATGGTGCGGGTGACGTTGCCGTCCTCGTCCTTGTGCTCGATTTGCAGACCGCCGCAGAATTTCTCCGCGAGATGACAGGTGAGCTCCTCGACGAGATCCGCCATTTCCTCGAAATCGGAGAAGGCCCAGTAGGCTTCGAGCATCGTGAACTCCGGATTGTGGCGGCGGGAAATCCCTTCGTTGCGGAAGCTGCGGTTGAGTTCGAAAATCTTGGTGAAGCCGCCGACTAACAAGCGCTTGAGGAAAAGCTCCGGCGCGATGCGCAGCGTGAGCGGCATGCCGAGCGCGTTGTGATAGGTCTCGAACGGCCGCGCGGCGGCACCACCGGCGATGTCATGGAGCATCGGGGTTTCCACTTCGAGGAAGCCACGGTCCTGCAGGAAACGGCGGATTTCGGCGATCATCAACGAGCGCTTCACGAAAATCGCGGCGCTATCAGGATTTCCCATCAGGTCGAGGTGGCGCTTGCGGTACTTGATCTCGCGGTCGGCGACGCCGTGCCACTTGTCGGGCATCGGGCGCAGGGACTTGGAGAGCACGGTGAATTTCTCCATCTTGATGGTCGGCTCGCCGGTCTTGGTGAGGAAGGTCTCGCCCTCGATGCCGATCCAATCGCCGCGGTCGAGGCACTTCCAGGCGGCCACACCGGCTTCATCGAGCGCCTTCACATTCATGTAGCCCTGGATGTTTCCGAGCACGTCGGAGAGTTGGAAAAAGCAGGATTTCCCCATATCGCGCAGGGCGGTGATGCGGCCGGCGACTTTCACTTGCAGGCCTTCGGCGAAATTCGCGCGCAGGTCGGCGGGGGTGATCGAGACTTGGAAACGCACACCATACGGATCGATCCCGAGTTCGCGGAGTTTCGCGAGCTTTTCGCGGCGGACGGCGATCAGTTCGGCTTCGGTGTTTTGCGGCTGCTGCGGGGTGACGGTTTCGCTCATGTCGGGGACCGGATTAGGCGGAGGGCGATGGCGCCGCAAGAGTTGAAACGGAATCCGGGTGAGAATTCTCATTTTGTGAAAATTTTTCTCAACCTGGAAACCTATAACTTCAGCCAAAAACGATGATCAATGCGACCCCCTGCGGCGGCGGAATTCCGTTTTGTGATGGAAATCGATCCCGTGTTTCCAAGGGATTTCAGCCGAGAACTTCGGGAAATTGAAATTCAAACCAACTCGTGCCTATCAAATGTCCGAAGATTTCCAGATGTGTTCATATCCAATTGATCCTACGTTCATTATTATTGATCAACGACTTATGAAAGAGTTAACAAACGCACATGAATAACGGAGTGGGCATGCAACTGGCTTCCATCGAGGCGATCCGCCCGGTTTTCATGATCGTAATGGGCGTTTTTCTGATGGTGATCGCTTGGAGGCTCTGCCAGACCACCGAGGGCTGGACCGCCCGGCTGATCGTTGCCGGATCGCTCTTGCTGGGTTTCGGCTATTCCTTGTTGCTGCCACTTTACGATGCCGGGCTGATCGAGCGCTATTCACCGGTCAGCGGTGCATCCGCACTGGCATGGCACGCCGTGAAACTGGTGGTCATGAATTGCGGCTGGCTGCTCTTTGGACTTGGACTCGCGCTGCACGCCCAGGTTTTCTCGATTTCTCCTCCCCCCCGGAAACTTTCGCCCTCCCCCCTGACTCCCCCCCGTGAATTCGTTTCTTGAAACAATCATCCTCCGCGGCCTGCTGTTCGACGCCCTCGGGGTGATCGGACTCGGCCTTATCGGTTTCGCCGCTGTCAGGCTCGCCCGCAAACATCAGTCATGGGGTGGGACCATGATGGCGTCCGGAGCTGTCGCGCTCTTGATCGCGAGGTTTTATTTCCTGCTCGCACCGCATTTCCTGAACAACGACATGTTGGCGGCCATTGGACCGGTCGGGATCAGCCTGACCATCGCGCTTCCGCCGATTTTACTGACGTTCGGACTTGCCGGCATCGTCTGGGGTTTGTGGGGGCACGAGCGCTGGGTTCAGGAAGAAAGCCGCTGACGGCACGCGGCGCGGAAAATTTCGCATGGCCGGCAGGTAGCTTCGATGCTACTTCTTCCGCGGATGTTTGAAGTCAGAGAAAAGCCCGACATGATCGAGCGCGCCTTGCTGGTGCGCTTCTACTTCGATGCCCGCGAAGCCACGGAATCGGAATCCCTGCTCGAGGAACTCGCGGAACTCGTGAAAACCCTCGGTGTCGAGGTCGTCGAGTCCGTGCTCTATCGCAGCCGCGAAATGCACAAAAAATTCCTCTGCGGCACCGGAAAAGCCGCTGAACTCGTCGAACTTGCCCGCGCCCACGAGTGCGACGTCATCGTCATCGACAACGGCCTCGCCCCCTCCCAGCAACGCGAGTGGGAAAAACTCGCCGACCTTTGCGTGATCGACCGTGAAGAGGTCATTCTCGATATTTTCGCCAAGCGCGCCCAAACCAAGGAGGCCCGCCTCCAAGTCGAGCTCGCCCGCATGCAATACGCCCTCCCCCGCCTTGCGCGGATGTGGGGCCACCTCGACCGTGAATCCGCCGGCTCCGGCGGCGGCGCTGGCGGCGGTGCCTCACGCGGGATGGGTGAAAAGCAGATCGAAGTCGACCGTCGGCTCGCCTATCAGATCATCGACCGCGCCAAGCGCGAAATCGAACTCGTCCGCAAGCAGCGGAAAACCCAGCGCAAGGAGCGCGAGAAATTCGCCACGCCGCACGCCGCCATCGTCGGCTACACGAACGCCGGGAAATCCACCATGCTCAACATCCTGAGCGGCGCGGACGTGATGGCCAAGGACATGCTTTTCGCCACCCTCGACACCACCACCCGCCGCATCGAGCTGCCCGACGGCCAACCGCTGCTCATCACCGACACCGTCGGCTTCGTGCGGAATCTGCCCCACCGCCTCGTCGAAGCGTTCAAGGCGACGCTCGAAGAAGCCGCGCTTGCGGATTTCCTCATCCACATCCTCGACGCCACCGCCCCGGAAATCGAGCGCTTCCACGACACCACGCTCGAGGTGCTCGCAGAACTCGGTGCCGGCGACAAGCCGACCATCACCGTCCTCAACAAAATCGACCGCGTCACCGATCCCTTCGAACTCATCGCGCTCGACAAAAAATTCCCCGGAGCCCTCCACGCCTCCGCCGTCACCGGCCAAGGCTTGGAAGAACTGCTCAAAATTTGCAGCCAGGTGCTCTCCGACCGCGTGCAGCATCTGGAATACCGCATTCCTCAAAACCGCTCCGACGTGGTCAGCTTGCTCCATCGCGAGGCAAAGGTCCTCTCGACGGATTACGAGGGCGATGATATCCTCGTCCGCGCCGTCGTTCCCGCCGCCATCGCCGGCCGTCTTGAATGCTTTGCCGCTGTTCCCGCTTAATTTTCACCCGACTCCATCCCATGCTCCGCTTCGTTTCGCCCGTCTTCCTCGCGCTCACCACACTCGTCCCAGCCCAACAACCGACTTCTCCCACGCTGCAATCCAGCCGCCCGGTGCTCCGCGCACTCCCGCTCGGTGGCGATGACGATCTGAATTCCCAGCCCGCCCCGACTTCCGATCCGGTGGCTCCCACCGCGCCGCCCGTCTTCGTCAAGCCCGCCGCACCGGTCGCGCAAGCCACCCCGATCGAGACCGTGTCCGCCCCCTCGCCGCTGGAGGTCAAACCCACCGGCGACGATGCCGTGCGCCTGCAGATTTTCCTCGATGAAGCGAAATTCGGTCCCGGTGTGATCGACGGAAAACCCGGCCAGTTCACCGAACTCGCCGTACAATCGTGGAACGAAGTGAACGGCTATCCGATCAACGACTGGATCGCCGTGAACACCGCCGCCCGCAAGGCCGTGCCGAATCCTCTCGCCATCGCCATCGTCCCCGACTCCGCCAGCGCCTGGGTCGACGGCACCCTGCCGACGAAAAAAGCCCTGCAAGCCAAGCGCAAACGCATGAGCTACCGCAGCTACGCCGAGTTCATGTCAGAGCGCTACCACTGCGACGTCGAATATCTCACCACGCTCAACGGCAGCAAAAAAATCAACAACCTCAAGCCGCACGACACCATCATCGTGCCAAACGTGCATCCCTTCACCATCGAGAGTCTCACCGGTGCCGGTTACAAGGCGGACGAGGCGATGAGCCAACGCCATGCCGTGGTGGATACCAAGATCAACCAAGTCCGTATCTTCGAAGCCGCACCTCCGGCGCTTGTCGTCCCTGAGCCGGGCACAACCACCATCTCCACCGCCAGCCGGCCGAACCGCGGACTCATCGCCTCCTTCCCGATCACTCCGGGAAAACCCCAGTTCATCAAATTCGGCACCTGGGAAGTTAGAAACTCCGTGGAACTTCCTCACTGGCGCTACGACCAGAAACTGCTCGATACCGGAAAACGCAGCGCCGACTCCGAAGCGCTCAACATCCCGCCCGGCCCCAACAGCCCGGTCGGCGTCTTCTGGTGCGGTCTCAGCAAACCCGGCATCGGCCTCCACGGCACCTCGGATCCGGAGACCATCGGCCGCGCCCGCAGCTCCGGCTGCATCCGCCTCGCCAACTGGGACGCCGTCCGCCTGCCCACCTTGATCCGCCCCGGAACCACCGTGGAAATCCGCTAGAAACGAAAACCGCCGGGCCACAATCATCCTTGACAAGCCAAGCGCCGATCTCCATCAAAACCAGATGATGACTCTTAAAAAACCATCCAAAAACCTTTCATCAATCAACCTGACATCGGGCAAAAACGCCGGTGTCCGTGTCCTCATGGGATGCTCCATGGTCTTGCTGTTTGCGACAGGCCTTGAGGCCAAACCCATCGTTTGGGAGTATCGGGTGATCACCGTGAACACCACGCCACGAGTTCTGGAAGCGACTCTCAACGCCAACGGTGCCGAGGGCTGGGAACTGGTCGAAATCAACACCAAGGGCGTCGCGGTTTTCAAACGCCCCAAGGCCAAATAAGGCACGCTGCCGACAGGCTTAACGTTTGGGAGCCGGCGGAGACTTGGTTTTCAGCGGGCGGACCTTGCCGATGGACTTGAGATGCAGCTGGAGAATCCGCTCCAGCTCATCAATCGTCTCTGGCAGATCGTGAGAACCATGGGGGCCCGGCACGATGAGTTCGGACTCGGCGCTCGCCAGATGGGAGCTGCTGTAGGGCACCACACCATCCGAGCTGTTCGGAGTGTCACCCCGCCCGCGGTCACCGATGATCGAATGGTGCGGCACCTCGATCGGGGTTTTTTCCAACGCCTCGAAAAGCGGATTGCCAGGTGAGAGTCCGGCGATGCTTGTCACCGGGCGATTTTTGATAAACGCCTCGGGTAGATCCGTGAGCGCCGTCACAAAGCGCCCCGGGAGACGGATGAAGCGACTGAATGCCCCCGCGAACGACATGTCTGCCAGACCGCTGCCACGGTGCGGCACGCAGATGAAAACCACCCGCCCGATTTCCTCGTTAGGCCGAAACAGCAGTGAGCGCTTGACGATGTGGTCGGCTGGCATCGAGGCATGGACCTGATCGGCATCGTCGCCAAGCATGGCATCCCAAAGTGTGCGTCCCGGGGAAATGACCTGCATCCGCGAGAGCAGCCCGCCCATGCTGTGGCCGACGAAAACCATGTCCTGCTGGGGACCGATGATGCGACTGAGCGCCGCGAGCTCCTCGCGCAACCGCATCGCGGAGTAACTGATCGGCCAACCCGACGGGTAGCGGAAAACCCAATATTGGAACCGCCCGCGCAGCTGCGGGTCGGCGTTGAGATCATTGATTACGTTCCGCCACATCCGCGGGTGGGAGTTCAGCCCGTGGACGAGGACGACGGGGATCCGCTTTGAGTCATAAGGCTGGAGCATCACCAGCGAAGCGTCGCCTGCATCCGGGCGAAAAAGTCCGCTGAGAGCCAGCCGGGCCTCACTGATGTCCCGGGTGCGATCCACCAACGGAGCGGTGAAATCCGCGGCCAGCGGATACTCGGCCCCCGCGAGACGGACGCGGCCGACCGCGGTGGGATCATAGGCCGTCAGCGTGACCAATCGCGGTAATCCTGGCTTCGCAGGTCCGGAAAATGCAAGCACGGCAGTCAGCGGCTCGATGTAGCCGCGGGATGGGACGAAGCGGTCGATCCCGTTTTGACTGGATTGATACCACTTCGGTGACAGCGGCGCACCGGCACCGGTTTCCTCAAACCAGTTCGTCATCAACGTGCGCGGAACCTCACGAGCTGGTCGCACTGACTCCAGCCGCGCCGGAGCATAAACACCCGGAGCGGCATCGCGCGCCGCCTCGACCCGATAGCTGAGTCCCGCGTAAGTGAAGTCCCGTTGACGTTTCCGGTCCCTCCCGACAAATTGCGGCGCAAGCTCTTCCGCGGACCGGGCGAGAATTTTCAACGCCTGCTGCTGATCCACTGGCAGTGATTCCACGTTTTTCACCACGCCGTTGCTTGCGCTCAGTTCACCCCACGCGATCTCGGCGGCACGCAGCCGGAAAACCGCCGCCGCGTCGGAATCGTCATCCAACCGCCTCGCCTGCCGCAGCAGCAATTCCGCTTGCGGAAGTCCCGACGATTGCAAGGCCACCTCGGCACCCGTTTCCGCGCGCGGTACGGTGACACAAGCCGGCAACAAGCCGACCAGCACGGCGCAGAAAATTCCTCGGGGCGCTCCGGTGATCATTGACGTCATTCCGGACATTCCCACCCCGCTTGTCTAGGGCGGGTTTGTGAAAACATCCGCTTGCTCCGACGCCACTCTCAATACTTCGGAATCCGGATCGCCTCACGAATGCGTCGGGCGAAATCCGGCAACCCATCCGCCTTTCTGGCTGCTTCGTTGATGTGCGAGAGCCGGCGCAGCTCCCCGAACGGCAGGTCCGAATCGATCATGCCCGCGCTGTAGAGGTATTGATCGATGAAACCATTCAACACGTGGTTGATATTGAGCCGCCCGATCCGCCCGATCTTGTTCGCGTAGCGCACGATGTTGATGGTGCAGCTGTTGCTCAGCAGATGATAGAACTCGGGGTGATCCGCGAGTTCGTTGACGCGTTCCAGATAGACCTTGAGAAACTCGCGGGCCGTCGCGGCTTGGATGCGGATGCGGTAAAGGAAGACTTCCTCGTTCCGGTGGTTGGTCCGCACTCCGACGATGTCACGCTCGTCACCCACCACGTAGATCAGCTCGAATTGCTTGAACAGCGAGGCGATCGGCGAGAATCCCTCACCCTCCTCGGGACGGGTTTCAATCGAAATGCAGAGGGGGTCCGCGTTGTCGAAATTGAAACTCACGAACGTGTGACCCACCGGACCGACAGCCCAGTAGGAAACATAAAAGTCCAGCGAAGTCAGGTGCGAGAGATCATATTCGCGTTCCTCGTGCCGCACCGTATAGTCCTCCAGCGAGCGATACTCGAAGTTCCGGAATCCACTGATTTTCACCTTGTCACCATCGATGGTCGCCCTCGGCATCACGGCCACATCGGAACGCCACGTGCGGTCATGCGACGGACGGATGGTGCCCCACCAGACGAGGAGCCCGAGATACGCCACTCCAAACATCCCGATTTGCCGGAATCGATAGGGCCGCCACAGCGCCCGGATTCCGAATACCAGGAAGGCCAAAGCCAAGGCCACGCGCACCCCTAACCACGGAAGATTGGAATAGTAAATCGCCAGCGTCGCCCACGCGATGAAAAGGAAACTGATCAACCCGGTCAGAAGCAGCAGCAGACTTCTGAGGATTTTTCCAAACCAGTCGCGCGATTTCTTCGGCATGGGATTTTCTTGAGAACTCATACTTGGATAAACGGAGCGGACGTTGGAAATTACCGCCGTTAGCCTAGCTTCGTGCCTGATGTTGCCAAGACCAATCTCGGAACCGGCCGGCTCCTCGTCCACTCCCCTATCAAGCTCCTCATTGGGGATTTTATGCTCGACGAAAACGCCCGGTGTTTTAACTACGTCGTGGAATTAAGCCCAGCTGGGTGCTCCGTAGATTCCATCTCCCACCCCGTGACAAGATGCCCGCCCCAAACTCACTCTTGAACATCGCCATCGCCGCCCGAACTGTGGCTGGCATCAGTCTGCTCGCGGCACCCCTAACCAGCTACGCGCAGGAAGCCGAAGGGGACGCCGCCACCATCGCCGCCCTCCGCGAGCAGGTGGCGGCGCTGACCCGCCGCCTCGATGAAGTCGAGCGCCGCCAGGCGGCCCAGGCCCCGGCGAAGCCGGAAAAGCCCGCCGAAAAGTCGGTGGATGCCGCAATCCAGGCCGAGGTGCGGGAAGCCGAAGCCGCTGCCGACGAAGCCCAAGCCGCCGTGGCCGAGGTGAAGGCCGTGCAACGGGAATTGCAGGCCGCCCCCGCCGCAACGCCGGTGATCACCACCGGGACGATCGAGGGACTGCTCCCGCCCGAGGAAATGGGCTCGGTCCAGAGCGGGGATGACGCGTTGCGCTCCGACCTGCCGGGGATCGCCTTGCGCATCCCGAATACCAATACCGAAGCGAGGTTCTACGGTTTCGCCAAACTAACGACCTGGCAGGACTTCAACGCCCGCAACCAAAGTGACGTCCCGGCGGTGCAGACCATCCCGCTCAATGGCAGCCCGGCCGACCAGCAGGGCGGCGACTTCGGCATGTCGGCGCGCTTCAGCCGCCTCGGCACCGACACCCGGACACTCACGGACTGGGGCACGCTGGAAACCCGGTTGGAAGGAGACTTCGGCGGCGGAAACAACACCAACGCCACCTTCCGGCTCCGCCAGGCTTGGGGTGAACTCGGCAACGACAAATACAGCATCTTGATCGGACAGGCTAACAGCCTTTGGAATGAAGGACTGTTTGAGACCTTGATCGACTCCACCAATTTGAACCAATCGTTCGTCCGCCAGGCGCAGATCCGGCTGACCGGGCGTCTCGCACCCGGATTCACCGGTCAGTTTTCGGTGGAAGCGCCGGACACCACCTACACCTCGGTCTCGAACGTGGTGAATCCTAACAGCGTGATCGACGGCGGTGCCAGCCCGGCCTTCAACACCATGCCGGATTTCCTCGGCCGCCTGACCTATCGAAAGGATGGCATGGAAATCGGCGGGCGCGCGTTGCTGCGCGACCTCACGGTCGATACCAACGGAACCGCGGTGGCGCCATCAGGCACGGACGACACGCTCGGCTGGGGAATCGCCGGACATGTGCGGGTCCCGATGCGCTGGATTTCGGATAGTCTGGGGCCGGATGAGCTCATTGCGATGGCCTACGTCGGCGACGGCATCGGCCGCTACTTCGCCGGCAACACCTCCGGCCAGGACGCACTTTCCAATCTCGGACTGCCGTCGGCCACCAACGACTTCAGCCTCGACGCGGTGCAGAGCTGGGGCCTGACCGTGGCCTACCGCCGGTTCTGGACGCCGACACTGCGCAGCAATTTCGCCTACTCCTACGCCCGCCAGGACTATCCGGGCTACGCGTCCGGTTTCAGCCCCGGCTCCGCTTCCGCCACTTCGCTCAACCGCGAGATGGATCAGGTTTTCGTCAACCTCATCTGGAGCCCCTTCGGCTCGATCAACGATGGCGTCTTCAGCAGCGGATGGCTCGACGTCGGGATCGAATACCTTTACTCGCACCGCGAACTGCTAGGTGGCGCGGCGGCGGCGGGTGGTGGCGATGGTGATGGCGAAGCCAACCGCGTGCTGCTCGGAGGCGTCGCCCGGTTTTGAGGGCGGCCGCACCTGCCCCTCGAAACCTTGCTGAAGTCCGGTCAGGCTCTCGTCCTTCGTGATTCTATCCGAGATCGACCACTCGAACTTCCATATCCACCGCTCCACCGGTGGCTTCCTCCATCATAAAGCGCTATGGGTGAACGATCAGTTCGCCGCCGATTCTTCAGAGGTCGTCCGAAAATTGGAGCTCGGATCTATGGTCCGCCTAATCAGAATCGCAAATGCTGGAGAACAGGTAGATTCCGGCACCACGAATCTCACGAATCAGACGAATCTCTGATGTTTAAGACAGCCTCTTGGACTTCACGCCGGAACCAGCTGCCGGATGTTCCGCCGGCTCATACCACCAAGGGATCGTCCGCATTTCGTGCTTCAGGGTGCTAGAGCCCCTCGAAGCGGACGGCGGCGCTCGCTTCGGCTTGTTTCCGGAGGTTTCCGGCGGCGATGTCCCAGAACCGGGCGCTGCAGATGAAGAGCTGCCTGTTGTCGCGGTCATAAGCGGCGTAGCGCAGTTTGTCGGAAGAAATCCAGAGCGTCATGCTGGGTGCCAGGATTTCGAGGGTGCGGTCCTTGTGGGATTGCCAGGAAATCCCTTCCGTGAGATTCACGCCGCGGAGGTGGGTGACTTCGTCCGCGGTGAGGTTGACCGGCCGGGTGATGGAATTGGCCACCTTGACAGGTGGCTCGTTGGAATAACGGACGAGAGCGGCGACGTTGTTATCGAAGACAATCTGGATGGCCAGGCCGCGGACGGAGTAAATTCTAGCAGCCCATTTCCTGCCGTCCTCGTTTTTGAACCCTTCGCCCAGTTCCAACTGGAGGTCCTGGCCGGCACCGTAGCGGGCGTCACATTCCTCGGTGGTTTCAAGAAGGCGGGCCTGTGCCGGGAAGGACAGCGCGGCGAGTGCGAGCAGTGTGACGAGTCGAGGGGCGGGCATGGTTTTGAGGTTTGGAATTATGTAATCAAGCGTAAGTCCAGTGTCCGCCTTGCCAAGGATTCATTTGGCGACGCGTTTTCGGCGGTCACAGAGCCCTCGCAATCGGCCTTGGCAGGTGATTTTGAAATTGCATGAATCCGGAATGAACTCATCCTTCGAGGCTGATCATGCGCCATTGCAGCAATTTCAAACCCACAGACGGGTGTTCTCCCTGATCTCAAAACCAGACAACTTGTATCTACCCGCTCGACAGTCACATTTGAAAATCGGATTCATGAAAACCAACCCACTCCGCCGCCTTTGCCTGCCCGCGCTGGCGCTGATTCTATCAACTTGTTTCAGCACCACGCTGGCCCAGCCGACTACGCCCGCCGCCGCCACTGATTCCCTGCCCGATGCTGACCTCGAGCTCTTGGGCAAGGCTGCCAAACGCTTTGTGGATGCCTATAACCAAAGGGACGCGGCCACCATCGCCGCCCTGTTTCTGCCCCAAGGGGAAATCATCAGCAGCAGCGGGGAAACCTACATCGGGCGCGAAGCGATCCAAGACCACTATGCCGAAGTGTTTGCCGACGAAGCGGCGCCTCTCGTCTCTCTCGAAGCCACTTCGGTCCGGCTGGTCGGCCCCGGAGTCGTCGTCGAGGACGGCGTCGTCCACCTCACCACTTCCGAGGACGAACCGGTCACTTCAGTCGCCTATTCCGCCACTCACAGCAAACAGCCCGATGGTTCCTGGCTGATCGCGACCAATCGCGACCAACCCAAGGTCACCCCACCCGCCGAGCGGCTCAAGCCACTCCACTGGCTCGTGGGCGAGTGGACGCTCGAAGGTGAAGACGGACTCCGGGTCGACATGGTACTCGATCTGGATGACAGCGGAAACTACCTGCTAGGCGAGTCGCTCGTCACCGATGCCGAAGGCGATTCCCAGTCCACCCATCTGCGGATCGGCTGGAACCCGGCGACGGCATCCATCTATTGGTGGACCTTCGACAGCAAAGGCGGCTTCACCTCCGGCCCTTGGGCGAGAAATGGCGACGCTTGGACCATCGCGACCACCGGCTTCACCGCAGACGCCGAAGCCAATTCCACCACCCAGACCCTAAGGCGCGAGCGCGCGGATTCCATGGTCTGGGCCGCCAGGGATCGATTGTTAGTTGATGAAACCCTGCCTGACATCACCCTCCGTTTCGTCCGGCGCGCACCTGACCCCGGCTTGGCCGAAGCCGAGCCCGAACCGCAGGCTGCTGATGACGATGCCGGATCACCGGATGCCAAAGCCGGAGATGCCGCCCCGGACAAAAACTAACACTCAACCCACCCACCCCCTTTCCGCCATGAAACGCATCGCCCCATGGATCGTCTCGATCCTGATTTTCTCACTCTTTCCCACGGCTGGCTTCGCCCGCACCATCAGTCGCGACGGTGGCGGTGGCAATGTCCGCAACGCCGCCCGCAACGCACCTCGCAATCCGGTCACCAATTCCCGGGTGAACACACCCAGCCAGCGTCCGGCCCAGCGTCCGGCCCAGCGTCCGGCCCAACGACCCGCGCAAGTCCCCCAACGCCCGGCGCAGCGGCCATCGCAACTACCCGCCCAGCGTCCAGCTCAAAGGCCCGCCCAACTACCCGCCCAGCCGTGCAAAGACCTGCCCAACTACCCGCCCAGCGTCCATCGCAGCTTCCGGCACAACGCCCCGGTCAACTTCCTGCCCAGCGGCCAGTCCAGCGGCCCGTGCAACTTCCCGCACAGATGCCTGCCCAGCGTCCCGCCCCGCGCCCGATCGAGCGGCCGGGAAATCGGCCCATCACGCGCCCGGAAGCGCGTCCGGAAAGCCGCCCGATCGCCCGTCCGGAAAACCGGCCGGTGACCCGTCCCGTCACTCTGCCAGCCACGCGGCCCGGCAATGTGACGTTCCCGCGCCCCGGCGATCGTCCCGGAGGAAATGACGTCATCCGCCCGGGCATCACCCGTCCGGGCCAAGTCACCCGGCCCGGAGGAATCAACCGGCCTGACATCGATTTGAACAACCGCCCTAACCTGAACCTGAACAACCGGCCCGATTCCCGCCCGAATCGTCCCGGCTGGGGCAACGAGTGGGGGAATTGGGGAAATTGGAACGGCACCAACAACCGCCCGGGTTTCAACAATAACAACATCAACATCAACATCAACACGAACATCAACAACAACCGGAGCTGGAGCTACCGTCCCAGCTACTGGGGCAGCCGCCCGTGGTGGTGCAGCCGCCGCCATTCCTGGTATCACGGAAGCTGGTGTCACGGCTGGAACCGCCGCAGTACCAGCATCGCATGGGGAATTGCCGCATGGAGTCTTGGCAACGTGATTTTCAACTCGGGCTATCAGGTGTTTGTGAACCCGTTCCCCGCCCCACCGATCGTCACCAGCAGCGGCACGACGATCATCAACTACAGCGCGCCGATCACGGTCGTCGCCGGTCAACTGCCGCCTGGAGAAGCCTCCATCGAGGAGGCCGCGGACGAAAAGGCAACGGACGCCATGGAGGAAGCCCTCGCCGCATTTCAAGAAGGCGATTTCGCAGCCGCGCTCGTGTCGGTGGACCTCGCCCTGGCACAGGTGCCCGGAGATGTCGCCCTGCATGAATTCCGCGCGTTGATCTTCTTCGCGCTCGGTCGCTTCGATGACTCCGCCGGCGTGCTCAACTCGGTGTTAGCTTCCGGACCCGGCTGGGACTGGACCACGATGACCGGCCTGTTTGACTCGCAGGAAACCTACGTGGCGCTGTTGCGAAAGCTTGAGGATTACACCGACAAGAACCCGGACTCCGCCGCCGCTCGTTTCGTGCTGGGTTACCACTACCTCGTGCTCGGCCACCTCGAACATGCGGTCGAGCTGTTCGATCGCGTGATTGTTCTCGAGCCGCGGGACACGGTCTCCGTGCAACTCCGGAACCTCATCCAGGACTCCATCGTCAGCGACGCGGAAGAGCCTGCAGAGCAACCCGTGCCAGCCATGGTCGATCCGGACAAAATCGTCGGCACCTGGGTGAGCAAACGCGATGAAGGATCCGTCACGCTCGTCCTCCAGGAGGACGGCAAATTCACCTGGACCTTCGACAAGGGCGACAAGGTCGGTGAACTGGCAGGCGAGTTCGGCATCGCGGAGGAAAACCTGCTGGTACTCTCCTCGGAGGACTCCCAGTTAGTCGGAGCGATCACGTTCCCGGAGGATTCGAAACTCAGCTTCACCCTCGCCGGCGGACCGCGCGGCGATCCCGGCCTGAACTTCGAGCGCGTGCCCTGAGACCGGCGACTAGACCGCCTCCACACGGACAATCACGTTCATGCTCTCGAAGGCATCGCCAGGCCCCGACCATGAACCGGAAATCGGCGAGGCCTTTTCCTGCTCGCGGGTGACCGCCACCGCCACGTGCTCGGAGCCGGCCATCTTGTTGTTCGTCGGATCGAAACCACGCCAGCCGGCACCCGGCAAATAGATTTCCGTCCACGCGTGGGTGGCGCCGTGCTGTCCCTCACCCATCTGGATGTAGCCGGTCACAAAGCGCGCCGCAAATCCAAGATGCCGCGCGGTCTCCATCATGAAGACCGCATAGTCGCGGCAGGATCCGGTTCCCAGCCTCAAGGTTTCACACGGCAGTTGGACTCCGTATTCCTCCCGCCACGTGTATTGAATCGCATTGAAAACCGCCGTATTCAGACGTTGGAGCAGTTCCAGCGTGTTGACCACGGTGCCATGTTGATAGACCCCGCACAGCCACTCCAGAAGTCGGTCGCCGTCGTGCGGATAACTCGGAATCCGGAACGGCAAAATGTCGATCTGCTCGTCCGCAGGGTATTGGAACGGATACTCGCTAGCCAGGCTGGCGATGCCGCACTCCTCCAAACGCTCTTCATTCAGATCGACAATCAGATCACTGTGAATGCGGAGCACCGATGAGGGTTCGAGGAAGGTAAGCATCGCAATCGAATTGCCGTGAATGTCCCGCAACCAATCCACCGAGCATTTCGGCAGGGCCTCCACCGAGGCATTCACGATCCGGATGTCATGCCCTTCCCGCGGCCGCATCAGGACGCGGTGCACTCCGAAGGTGACGGGCTCCTTGTATTGATACTCCGTGGTGTGGACGATGCGCATTTGCTTGCTCATGGATTTCGAAGGGGTTTGACGGTTTTTCGGAGGGGTCGAAAGCTCGCACCCATTCGCCCGGCGATGCAAGCCGGATCCCGATAAATCCTTGGCACCCGTAACGCATCTGCTATTTTCCCGATCACCCCAGATGACGCACGACGCACCCTTACCCGATGGCCGGCTTCCCCGGTTCGACTGCCACATCCACCTCGTCGGAAATGGCCGGAAAGGAAACGGCTGCTGGCTGAAAATGAGCGGCTGGCACCGCATGATGGGTGGAATGATGTCCCGGATGGTCGCCATGCCCATCAGCTTTCTGCATGAGGACTTCGATGATGTTTATGTGGCACGCATCGTCGAAATGCTGCGGACCTCATCTCTCGATCACGCGCTGTTGTTAGCCCAGGACGAGGTTTACAACGAGGATGGCAGCAAGAGGC
Organism: uncultured Verrucomicrobiae bacterium; assembly: GCA_963841745.1. Taxonomy (GTDB): domain Bacteria; phylum Verrucomicrobiota; class Verrucomicrobiia; order Verrucomicrobiales; family Akkermansiaceae; genus Luteolibacter. The sequence goes on from CAWJDV010000006.1 coordinate 661,453, forward strand.
AGTTCGGCTCGTTCCATGTGCCGAACGAGTATCTCTTCTCCGTCTGTGAACAATACCCGGAATTCCTCCCCGCCGTGTCGATCCATCCCGCCCGGCGCGACGCACTGGACGAGCTCGACCGCTGCCTGGAGCGCGGCGCGAGGGCGCTCAAGCTCCTGCCGAACTGCCTCGACGTGAACTGTTCGCTGCCCCGCTACGATTCCTTCTGGGAGAAAATGGCGGCGGCCGGGCTGCCGCTGTTAGCCCATACCGGCGGAGAAATGACGGTTCCGGTCGCCAATCCACGCTATCAAGATCCGGAGTTCCTGCGCCGTCCGCTTGAAATCGGCGTGAAAGTGATCGCCGCCCACGCCGCGAGCCGCAGCGCGCTTTTTGACCGCGATTACTTCGACCACCTGGTGACGATGATGGTGGAATTCCCCCATCTTTACGCAGACACCAGCGCCCTCAACACCCCCTTCCGCAGCGCGGCATTTCACAAGATCGTCAAGTGTCATCTCCAGGACCGCTTTGTCCATGGCAGCGACTACCCCGTCCCGGTCGGAACCTGGTACACCCGCGCCCGCGGCCTTATCGACGCCAAGTCGCGGGCCAACGCCGCGAGGATCCGGAACCTGCTCGAACGGGACTATCACCTCAAGCAGGCGATGGGCTTCGACGAAAGCCATTTCACCCGGCTCGGGGAGATCCTGCGCAAGATCGAGAAGTGAGGTATCCTGATGGGAAGAGAATGAATGAAAGCCGGATAGAAACCCGCGGTCCGTGATGTGGCAGGACCCTGGGGCCCCGGCACCGGAACATGATTCTGTCCCAAAATGATTCTGTCCAAATTCTGAAATCCGGAACCGCCAAGACGCGAAGATCGCCAAGTGGTCGCTGAGCCGGGACGATGGATGCAGGAGTTTGAACCGTGGAGAAGTTGGCGGGATCCTTCTGACAGAATCATGGATGGACGAGGCACCCGCGCTCGCCGAGTCATCTGGCGGGGAGATTTTGACTTGTGGGGCGGATGAGCCATACCCAACCTACAAGCATCATGAAACCGTTTGTTCTGTCGATGGCAGTGGCTTGCATGGCCGTATTTTCCGCAAGCGCCCAGTCCGAGGCGGAGCGCAATCTCAAGGCGTTTCCGGCGGCGGATGAAGGCATGACCCGCCACGTGCTGATGCTTCCGCCCGAGGAGCGGGAGGACTCGCTGCGGGTGGAGTTGAAAATCGGCAAGACGGTGAAAACCGACGGGGCGAACCGCTATTTCTTCGGCGGAAATCTCCAGGCGGTGAACATCGAAGGCTGGGGATTCACCCGCTACGTGCTTTCCGAACTCGGACCGATGGCGGGAACCCTGATGGCGGTGGCCCCTGACTCTCCCAAGGTGGATCGCTTCATCACGCTCGGTGGCGAGCCGCAGCTACTGCGCTATAACAGCCGCCTGCCGCTGGTGGTCCATGTCCCGAAAGGCGTGGAGGTGCGCTACCGGATCTGGCGGGCGGGACCTGAGGCTAAACCCGTGCCGGAAGGTTGACTCCCGGGTCCGGTCCGGCCAGTTTTCATCAACCTCCATGAACCCCGGTAAAACCAGCGGCCAAACCAGCGCATCTCCCCTCCCCGGGCCTGCGGCCACGGCCGAAAAGGCTCATGAAAGCCAGATCATGCGCGCGCTATTGTTAGGCGAGCGTCTTGATCACCGCCGGCTTGCGGTGGCCGCCGGCGGCACGACCGACCCGATCCAACTCGCCAGGCCCGACGGATTGATCGCCTTCGTCTTCCGTTGGGGAGCGGTTGTAACAATGGGGGCGACGCCGGAGCAGGAGGGCGCACTGCGGGCGGAATTGCAAGCGAGGGTGAGTCACCCGTTGGCCAACCCGGTGGTGGAATCCGCCGGCATCCAAAGCGGCGCGACGGAGGACAGTGTGGATGTAAGCGGCCTCGTCCATCTCAAGAATTTCTCCATCCCCCGTCTGGCCGTGGTCGCCGACGCCCTCGCGAAAAGCGCCGCACTGACCCAACAAGAAACCATCCTGGCACAGACTCTCGATGGAATGGAACCGGTGGTCACGGGACTGCGCGGCCTGGGCCGGATGACCGTCTCGTCGCGTGCGCTGCTGCGCCTGGTCGGAGCCGCGCTGGCCGCCCGCAGCCACGCCGCAGCCCGCGTCCAGCCGGATGACAAACCCGGGCTGTTATGGCATCGCTCCGAACTGGAGCAACTGCACCTGCGCCTGTCCGAGGAGTTCGAGCTTCCCGAACGAAGCGCCGCGCTGGACCGCAGGCTGACTTTGATCGGCGAAACTGTTGGAACCCTGCTCGCCCTCATCGAAGCCCGCCGCTCGCGGAATCTGGAGATCGCCATCGTGATCTTCATCGGTATGGACCTGCTCGCCGCGCTTTACGCATTGATCTACAAGTGAGCCGCCATGTTTGAACTGCTATCCAACATTCTCGGCGGTGTCGGGCTTTTCCTCTTGGGCATGACGTTGATGACCGAAGGTCTCAAATCCTTCGCCGGTGATTCCCTGCGCAAGGCCTTGTTATCATTCACCCGCCGTCCGGTCTCCGCGTTTTTCTCCGGGATCGCAGTCACCGCACTGATCCAATCTTCCAGCGCGACAACGCTGATGACGATTGGATTCGTGAGTGCGGGAATCCTGCCGTTTTCCCAGTCGGTCGGCGTGCTGATGGGCTCGGCTCTCGGCACGACGAGCACCGGCTGGATCATCTCGGCACTCGGCTTGAGTGTTAGTATTTCGTCCTACGCGTTGTTCTTCATCGCGGCGGGCTCGGCCACGCGGCTGTTTGCCAGGGGAAAGGGCCACTACCTCGGCACCGCCTTGGCGGGATTCGGACTCATTTTTCTCGGCATCGGCCTGCTGCAGGCCGGCATGACCGAACTGACCTCGGAGGTCGATCTATCTATTCTTCCGTCCGGCACCATCCGCGCGCGGTTGCTGGTTCTCATCATCGGAATCGTGCTAACGGTGATGATGCAATCCTGCAGCGCCGTCATGGCCACCAACCTGATGGCACTCTCCGCAGGCGCGCTGAATTTCGAACAGTCGGCGGCCATTGCGATCGGCGCAGCCATCGGAACCACGGTGAAAGCGGGCATTGTCTCCATCGGTGCGACGATCCATGTGAAACGCACCGCGCTGGCGTTGATCACCTTCAGCCTCACCACGGGCCTTCTGGCCTTCTTGCTGACGCCCGTATTGACAGGCATCATCCACTTCGCCCAGCGCCAATGGGAACTCGAAGAGGGAGCGGTGAGCCTCGCGGTCTTTCATTCGATGTTCATCGCCATGGGCGTCGCGCTGTTCCTGCCATTCGTTCATCAATACAGCGCGCTGATCGAACGCCTCCTGCCGGACCGCGGAACCGGCTTCACCCGCTTTCTCGACAAGTCGCTGCTGTCCATCCCGTGTGTCGCACTGGAAGCCATCGGGCGCAGTCTGCGGGAATGTCGCTCCGCCCTCGCAAACACGGCTGTCGCACGCATTCAGGAAAACACGGACGAAAAATCGATCACTCAGGTCACCGACTCCGTGAACCTCGCCATTTCAGAAATCCTGTCCTATCTGTCAGACATCGAGATGGATTGCGAGGACAAGCTTTCGGAAGCGCGCCGCATCAGCGATTTCCACATCATGGACCACCTGCAGCGGCTAACCGCGGTGCTGAACTTAAAGGAGGTCCACCCCGGATCACCCCGCCTGCTCGGCTTGGAGCAGCGTCTATCAAACGTGTTGGCGGGACTCGGCGAACCCACCTCGCCCCCGACGCCGGAGATCCACCCGCTGGCCGATGGGATCGCCACGTCCTATCGAGCCCAGCGCCAGACGATACTCCAAGAGGCCGCCCTTGCCGGCTCCGATCCCGCCGGGCTTCTGGAGGAGCTTGATACCCTCCAGTGGCTCAACCGGGTGGCTTACCACTTCTCCCGTATCGAGACCCACCTGGCGACCTCCGACGACGCGCCCACGCTGACGAGTTAGGCTGTGGCATGGATTGGATTCGCCGCTCTGGAATTTTCGGTGACAAAGATTTGACCCTGCCAAAATTTGGTTGCTGAGGGAGAAAACGAATCCTACAAATCCTGCATTATGACTCCAAAAGCCGTCCTGGATTATATCGATAGCAACGAAGAGCGCTTCATCGAAGAACTCTTCGCCTACACCCGCATCCCCAGCATCAGCGCCCAGTCCGATCATGCGGACGACATGCAGCGCTGCGCGGAGTGGTTGGTGGACCGTTGCGTCAAGGCCGGCTTGAAGGCGGACATCCGCAAGACCAGCGGCTATCCCGTGGTGATCGCCAAGACCCCGAAACAGGATCCGAAGAAGCCGACCTTCCTCGTCTACGGGCATTACGACGTGCAGCCGCCGGATCCGTTGGAACTCTGGACCTCGCCGCCATTCGAGCCGCGCCGGGTGGGACGCAACGTCTACGCCCGCGGCATCAGCGACAACAAGGGACAGCACCTCGCCCACATCAACTCGGTCGAGGCATGGCTGAAAACCGGCAATGACCTGCCCTGCAATGTGAACTTCCTCATCGAGGGCGAAGAGGAAGTCGGCTCCAAGGCTCTCTATGATTTCCTGCCGAAAAACGCGAAGGAACTCGCTTGCAAGGCACTGGTCGTTTCCGACACCGAAATTCCCAGCATGAAACACCCCGCGCTCTGTTATTCCCTGCGCGGCATGGCCCCGATCGAAATCCGCCTGGACGGCCCGGACCGCGACCTGCACTCCGGCCTCTTCGGTGGCGCGGTGGACAATCCGGCGATGGTGCTCTGCCAGATGCTCGGCTCGCTGCGCAACAAAAAGGGCAGCTTCACCATCCCCGGCTTCTACGACGACGTGGTGAAACTCTCCGCCTACGAGCGCAAGCAGATGGCCAAGGTGCCATTCAACGAAACGAAGTTCCGCAAGTCCGTCGGCGTGGGCGCCCTTTTCGGCGAAGCCGGCTACACTCCGGACGAACAACGCGCCGCGCGCCCCACGTTTGAACTCAACGGCCTGACCAGCGGCTATCAGGGAGAAGGCGGCAAGACCATCATCCCCTCCTGGGCCAGTGCCAAGATCACCATGCGACTCGTTCCTAACCAGGATCCGAAAAAAATCATCGCCCTGGTGAAAAAGCACCTCAAGGCGATATGTCCGCCCACCGTGAAACTCAGCGTCACCGAAGGCCAGGGCGGCGGCCCTTACATGGTCGATCCCACCGGACCGCTGGCCCAAGCCTGCATGCGCGCGGCCAAGGCCGGCTTCGACCACGAGTGCGTGCTCGTCCGCGGCGGTGGCAGCATTCCGATCATCGCGGCATTCAAGCAGCACCTGAAGGCGGATTCCCTGATGCTTGGACTCGCGCTGCCAGATGACAACGCACATTCGCCCGACGAGAAATTCTCCCTCGACGCCTACATGGCCGGAATGAAAATGGCGGCGCACCTGTGGCCGGAACTCGCCGCAGTGGGTTGATCCCACTCTCCTCGCGGGGGAACAATCTCGACAGCCGCCTCGTTTGCGGGAACTTTTCGCGTCTCTGCCTTTCGCCTATGAATACTGAACTTCTTGTCGTCCTCGCGCTGCTGATCGCCTCGGTGGTCATGTTTGTGATCAACAAGCCGCGGATGGACGCCGTGGCGCTCCTCATGATTGTGCTGCTGCCCTTCACCGGGGTGATCAGCATGGGCGAGGCGCTGGCCGGTTTCAGCGATCCGAACATCGTGCTCATCGCCGCCCTGTTCGTGATCGGCGAGGGGCTGGTGCGGACCGGCGTGGCGCAACGGCTGGGAGACTGGCTGACCAAGACGGCTGGCGCGAGCGAAACACGCCTGCTGGTATTGCTCATGTTAGCCGTGGGGATTCTTGGCTCAGTGATGAGTTCCACAGGAGTCATCGCCATTTTCATCCCCGTCGCACTGCGCATCGCCCAGAGCACGGGCATGGCGGCCAGTCGCCTGATGATGCCCATGAGCATGGCCGCGCTCATCAGCGGCATGATGACCCTGGTGGGAACCGCGCCCAATCTGGTCGTCAACAGCGAACTCACCCGCCAGGGAGCGGAGGGTTTTCGTTTCTTCAGCTTCACCCCTTTCGGCGCCCCCATTCTGGTATTGGGAATCCTCTACATGCTCTTCGCACGCCGCTGGCTTTCCTCCAAAGCTGTGGGCGAGAGCAAATCCAGTCGCCGTCCCAGTCTCCGCGACTGGGTGGAGGAATACAAACTCGCCAGCCGCGAGCACCGGGTGCGGGTGACGAGCGACTCTTCGCTGGTCGGCAAGTCTATCGGGGAAATCGAAATGCGCAGCACCTCCGGCGCGAGCATCGTCGCCATCGAGCGCAGCGCGCGCGGCGATCGCCGTCTCATTCCGTCGCGCAAAATCATCTGCCCTTCCGCTTCCACCGTCCTCCAGGCCGACGACATTCTTTTCGTGGACGTGTTCAAACTCAAAGAGCCGGCGGAAACGATCCGGCAGAGATATGGCTTGGAAGAGCTTCCGCTCAGCGGCGACTACTTCACGGATCGTTCGCAGGAGATCGGCATGGCGGAAGTCATGCTCGGCGCGAATTCCGATCTGGCCGGCAAGACCGTCACCGAGTCGCGGTTTCGCACCGAGCACCAACTCACGATGATCGGCCTGCGTCGTGGCAGCACCGCGCAGGAAGGCAACTTGCTGGAGGAAAAACTGAAAGTCGGAGACACGCTGCTAGTAATCGGCGCATGGAAGCACATACGCCAATTGCAGACGGACGCCTCGCGTCTGGTGGTGCTGAATCTGCCAGCCGAAATGGATGAGGTTCTCCCAGCTTCACGCAAGGCACCCCAGGCGGTCGCCTGCCTCTTGCTGATGGTGGGCTTGATGATCAGCGGCGTCGTCCCTAACGTGCAGGCGGCGTTGATCGCGTGCATGCTGATGGGCGCGCTGCGATGCATTGATTTCAATAGCGCCTACCGCTCGATCCACTGGAAGAGCCTGATCCTCATCGTCGGCATGTTACCTTTTTCGCTCGCCCTTCAGCGCACGGGCGGGGTGGATCTGGCGGCCGAAGGCTTGATGTCAACCATCGGCTACGCAGGGACCTACGTGGTGCTGGGAAGCATCTTCCTGATCACGGCCATGCTCGGATTATTCATTTCCAACACCGCCACCGCAGTCCTGATGGCTCCGGTGGCGCTCGCGATCGCCAAGGACATGGGTGCCTCGCCCTATCCATTTGCAATGATCGTCGCGCTCGCCGCGTCGACCGCGTTTATGACCCCGATCTCATCGCCGGTGAACACGCTGGTCGTGGGTCCGGGCAACTACAAGTTCGGTGATTTCGTGAAAATCGGAGTGCCGTTCAGCCTCGTGGTCATGGTGGTCGCGGTCATTCTGGTTCCGCTGCTGATGCCGCTTTACAAGTGACCTGCCGATCAAAAAAAACGCTTCCTGCCAGTTGCTGGCAGGAAGCGATCCTACCATTTTTTTCCGACGATCAGACTGGAAACCGCAGGATCGCGGCAAGCCCGGTCGGCACCTTCAAATCGGCGGCACGGACGGCTAACACCTTCGCCCCGGTGAGAAGTGCGCGCCGGGCGATCTCATCGATCACCCCGTAGTTGGATGCAGTTCCCGAGTTTTCGAAAGTAACCGCTCCACTTTCCTCGTCGACCGTTCCGGACACCGTGGCGTCGATGTCGACCAACAGCGTGGCGATGGCTCCGTGCGTGGCGGCCAGCGCCGCTTGGGCGATGTCGGTCGTTGCCCGACCACTGTTTTCACGAGCCGCATACAGTTCATGAAAGGCTGTGATTTCCTCCGCATGAAGTTTGTCCAACAGCTCCCGCGCGGCAGCTGCGACTTCGGTGTCGCTCATGTCGCCTGGCGTGGAGATCCCGAATGGAACAAGATGCGGATAGCTGTTCACGGAACGGTAAATTGAATTGAGCGTCGGATCCGCAGCCAGAAAGAGCGGGACATCCTGTCCGGCCAGCACGCCGCGGAGCGCACGATCCACCGCACGGCAGAACTCAGCGCGCATGCCGCGCTGACCCGAGGCGGAATCAGACCGCCGACTTTCGGTGCGCACGCCCAGTGACGAGAGCCCCAATGCTTGCGCGGCACTCTTCGCTAGGCCTGGAACCTCGACGTTGACTGCCGGTTGGTCCGGGGAAACCTCAATCAATCTTACGCAGCCTTCGGCAAGCGCGAGCACGTAGGCGACATTCGGGAAGGTCACCGCCCTCAACAATGGTTTCAGATGAAAACGATCCGCCACTTCCGCCATGGGACTGAGCGAATTCGGCAATCTGAAGGTTTTCACGGAAGTCAGCGTGGCGAAAACCGCCAGACTGTTCGCTTGGAACCGCCAGAAATTTCCATCGTCGACAAGATCTTCCAATGACTCCTCGATGGCGCTCACGTCACGCTTGTCGTGACCCGCCTCCACCAATTGACCGAGCGCTTCCTTTGCCAGGTTCTTCAACACCGTCCGATCACCGGATATCTCGCCCGATACCGGAGTGGTCGGCAAATAGATGGAAACAGATGCAGGTGCCCGTTCAAGGGCCAGAGCAAGAAGTTCAGCTTGTGTGGGTATGTCAACGTGGAGCATTGGATTGTGAGGTAGTGGGGGTTTATCCGGTGGTTAAGATCAAAACATCTTCGTTTTGGCGATCAACAATTGGGGATCGAATTCAGCTACGCAAGCAGCAAAACCATCAGCGTTTGTCGTTTCGCCGGAAGAACGATCCCACTCGTCCAATCTGCAACTGCCACACGCCGAAAGTTTCCGTCAGCCCCCGATAGAGCGAAGCACCGACCAGGGTGCCAAGTGCGATGGAAGTGATCACGAAGATCACGGTGATCAGGTCTTGGAGCCCGGCGACGCGATCACTCATCATCCGGGTCACACTGAGCAAGCCAAGGGCACCAGGGACTAACAACCAGAAACTGGGGAGAAAAGTCACCGCCGCGGGTGGACCCTTGAACCGAAGCTGGATCAGATAGCCCAGCGGAGTCGCCACGAGCGTTCCGAAGAACCCGCTGATTTCGCTGCCGATGAAAATGGTCGCCAGTCGCTGGGCGCCAAACGCCATCAGCAGCACCAGGATCATCCACTGAAGTGAGTTTTTCGGAGCGGAAAAGTGCAGATAAACTCCCAGTCCGAACACCAAAACCCCCACCCACGCCGCGAACGGCACATGGATGTAGTGGGAAGCCGAATGCATCAGGTACTCGGGGCGATAGCCGACGAGTGCCGCGCCGATGCCCAGACCGAATGCCAGCAGCACCAGCTGCACGAAACCAGCGATCAGACGACTGGATCCGCTCACCATGTCACCATAGGCAAGCTCCACCATCCCCAGGGTGAGCATGGCTCCGGGCAGGAAGGTGACCAGCGGCGGCACCAGCGCGTATACTGGATCCACCGAAACCCCGTGACGCATCGCCAGAAACACCAGGGTCGAAACCGTGGCGGCGGAAATCACCGGCAGCGGAATTGACGTCACCGAACCTCCACGGCTGAAAAGCTTGATGCCCCCGACTATCAGTCCCAACACCAATGCAGCCAAAAGATTGGTGACCGTCGGCATCAAAACAAACGCCAGTCCGATGGTGAGAATCGTGTGCCCGAGCACGAACCCCACCTTCCCGAAACGGGGCTTCTGGCGGCGGATCGCGGAGAGGCGTTCCAGGCCTTCCCGTAGATCCAGCCTGCCCTTTTGCGCGGCCTCGCCGAGCGCGTAAAAGTCCGCCATTTGATCCAAGCGCAGCAACTGCGTCTCGCAATCCGTTAGAGTCACCCGCTCACCGGTCCCATCATGCAGCGAGATGAAAACGGCCGTCGGAAAGGCAACGACTCTTACCTTCCTCATGCCATAGGCGGTGGCGGTGCGGCGCAGGAGCAACTCGACCTTGGCCGTCTGCTCGCCGCAGGCGAGGTAGGCCTGCCCCAGCCGGAACAGGAATTCCAGCAGAACCGTCGTATCAACCGCCACCGGAGCGACCCGCGGAGCGGCTTCCGCATTCGCCTTCTTTGCATTTCCCTCGGTATCTGCCTTGGAAGTCATCGAGGTATACTCAATTCAACCCCCAGGGCAGTCCTAGCAGAAACCAGGCGACAAAGAGCAGCGTCCAGGCGACATAGATCGCCACGACATAGGGAATCATCAGGGCGATGATCGTCCCGACTCCCGCCTTGGGATCGTATTTCTGCGCGAAAACCACCACCAGCGCGAAGTAGGCGTTGAGCGGCGATACCACGTTCATCGGGGAATCCGCCACTCGATAGGCTGCCAGCACCGCCTCGGGCGCCACCCCGAGTTGCACGAGCAGCGGCACGAAGATCGGAGCGAACAGCGCCCACTTGGCGATCGCCCCAGTGATGAGGATGTCGATGATGCTGACGACCACGATGAATCCTAACAACAAGACCAGTGCCGGAACGCTGGCGTTCTTCAGCACGTCCGCCATCGACACCGCCATGATCGTGCCGATATTGCTGTAGTTGAAATAGGCGATGAACTGGCTGAGGATGAAGAGCAGGAAAATCAGACTGCCGAGCCCGGCCACCGCCTTCTCGATCGCCTTGATGATGTCATTGCTGTTTCTCATCGTCCCGGCACCAAAGCCGTAAGCGGCGCCTGTGACAAAGAAGAGCACCATGATCACTGCGATGAGGCCGTTCATGAACGGCGAACTGCCGATCAGCGCGTTGGTCTCCGGATTGCGCAGGGGTGCCCCGGCAGGAAGCGCGAGCAGAGCCAGACCAACGAGCACGGCAATCAAACCAAAGCCGGCGAACTTCAGCCCGCGCGACTCGTCGCCCAACGCCGACGTCTCCACGCACTCCGGCGTTCCGGAAAGGTCGCCCGCGTTACCCGGCTCGTAACTACCCAGCCGCGGTTCGATCACCCGCTGGGTTACGAGAGTAATCACGAACGTCAGAAGAATGACCGATGCCATGGAGAACCAAAGGTTCGCAGTTAGATCAATCGACAGCCCGGGATTGACCAGATGGATGGCGTCGTTCGTGAACTCGGTGAGCACCGCATCGAGCGGCTTGATGAGCATGTTCACCGTAAACGCCGCGGCGACGGCGGCAAAGCCCGCTGCCAAGCCCGCGAGCGGATGGCGGCCGACGCTGAGAAACGCGGAACCGGCGAGCGGAATCAGCACCAGGTAGCCCGCATCCGCCGCGATGCTCGACAGGATGCCCACAAGCACCAGAATGTAGCCGATGGCCCATCCGGGCGAAACCGCCACGAGCTTGCGGATGAGCGCCTTGATCAGGCCCGACGCCTCGGCCACGCCGACACCGATCATCGCCACGATGATGAGTCCCACCGCCGTGAAGCCCATGAAGTTAGGAATGACCGAAGTATAAATGAAGCGGATGCCCTCGGTCGTCAGCAGGCTGCGGGCGACCACCGTGGTGGAGACAAGCTTGTCCGTCTGAGGATCCACACTCTGCTGGGTTACCGAGGCGCCGGCGAAATGCAGGATGTGCGACAGGATGAGGACCACCACGATGAGGAACAGGAAGATCATCACCGGGTGCGGCACCTTGTTCCCCGCCTTTTCAATGACGTCGAGCATCCGCTTCATGAAGCCGTCGCCCTCTTTCTCCGCGTGTGTCGTGTCCATGGTTTGTGAGTTGTAATTAGAAATCCACCGGTTGCGTCATGTCGGTTCCTTGACGCTGAAGAAAATGGCGTAGAGCACCGGGGTGACGATGAGCGAAAGCACCGCGGCGAACGACAAGCCGAACATGATGCAGACCGCCATCGAGCCGAAGAACGGGTCGGTCAGCATCGGAATCATTCCCAGCACGGTCGTCAGCACGACCATGCACACCGGCCGCATCTTTGCCGTGCCTCCATCAAGCAGTGCCTGATAGGGCGGGGTTCCCTTGCCAATCAAGGTCATGACCTTACTGAGCACCACGATTTGATTTTTGATCAACTCACCACCAAGGGCCAGCACACCGAGAGTGGCCATGAAGCCGAACGGCATGCGGGTGAGCAGCAGCCCTACGGTGATGGCAATGATGAAGAGCGGGATGATCAACCAGATCAAGAGTGTGACTCGCATCGAGTTGAACAAACATACGACGATGAAGACCATCAGCGCGAAAACGTAGGGCAGTGGCTCAGCCAAGGCCGCACGGGCTCGTGTGGAATCCTCATGCTCACCGCCCCACGCCATCGAATAGCCCGGTGGAAGTTCAATCTTTTCGATTTGATCTTTTACCCGGTCACGCAGCTGGCTGGGCAGTCCCGAGCGTGGGTCGGCATGCACCGTGAGAGTCGGGAAACGGTCTCGACGCATGACGACGGGATCTTCCCAGACGACTTGCGATCCCGAGACCACCTGGTTCATCGGAATCATGCGCCCGGCGACCGGGCTCCAGATTTGCAAACTGTTGATGGCACCCACATCGTTGCGTTCGGCGAGAGGGGGACGGGCGATGATCGGCAAAAAGCGTGTCTCTTGAGGGAAGATACCAACACCCGCACTGCCTGGTTCACGGTAGGAACCCACCGGACGTCCTTCGAAACTGCTCTGCAAGGCACGAGCGACCTCCACCCGAGTGATGCCATTGCGACGCGCCTGGGAATCCAGCAGTTCCGGACGGATCGACTTCACCTGCTCGCGCCAGTCGTTGCGCACGCAGACGGCATTACCATCGTCTTGTAGAATCTTCAGCGCCTGATCGCCAAGTTGCCGCAATACTGAGGAATCCGGGCCTTGGAAACGTGCCTGGACACGCCCGCCATCGCCTGGTCCGAGCATGAACTTCTTGGCGATGGCATTGGCATTCGGATAGTTTTCGTCGAGGTGTGTCTGGATCTTTACCATCAGATCCGATATTTTCTTCGGATCATCCACGTCCACGAGGAACTGGACGTAGGCCGGGTTCTCGTTTTCGGGAGAATAAACCAGGAGGAAGCGCAAGGCTCCGCTGCCGATGAAAGAGGTGACGTGGGTGACATGCGGCTGCTCCTGCATGTAGCGCTGGATCTCGCCGGCAAAGGCTTCTGTTTCGCGGATGTGATTGCTGGCAGGCAGGAACACATCGACCATGAATTGAGGCCGGGTCGCGGGCGGGAAGAAGCTCTGCTTGACCTGCCTGAATCCGAAGATGGACGCGACAAACATCACGATGCAGAGGACCACGACCGCCCAGCGGAAGCGCAGTGCCAGCACCAGGATCTTCCGATAGACCTGGAAAGGCATCGCCTTGTAGGGATCGCTGTCTTCCGTCTTCTTACTGGCGGGAAGCGGCTTGAACATCACGTAGCTCAACAATGGAGTCACCGTGACGGATGAGATCCAGCTCAAGGTGAGTGCGATGAGGATGACCCAAAACAAGGAGTTGGTGTATTCACCGGTGGAGTCCTGGGAGAGTCCGATGGCGGCGAAGGCGATCACCCCGATGGCCGTGGCTCCGAAGAGCGGCCACTGGTTTTCCGCGACGACTTCGCGGACGACTTCCAGTTTGTTTCTACCCGATTCGATCCCGACCTTGATGCCTTCAATGACAATGATGGCATTATCCGTGAGCATGCACAGCGCGATAATGAGTGCGCCGAGGGAAATGCGCTCCATCAGTAGATCTCCCTTCATATACATGACGAGGAAGGTCGCCATGATGGTGATGAAGAGCACGAGACCGATGATAAAACCGGTCTTGCGACCCATCGCGAAGATCAGCACCACGAAGACGATAGTCACGGCCTTGCCCAGGTTGAACATGAACTCGTTCACCGCGCTGGTGACAGCTTCCGGTTGGAAATTGATCTCGCCGATTTCCATTCCGATCGGCTGGTTGACCTTCAGCTCCGCGAGTTTTTCGCGGATGGCCTCGCCCATTTTCACCACGTTGCCGCCCGGCACGCTGGAAACACCCAGTCCGATGGCATTTTTCCCATCGTAGCGAAGCATGCGCCGTGGCGGATCCTGATCCCCGCGCTCCACGGTCGCGATGTCCCGCAGGCGAAGTTGGCGACCGCTCTGGTCCGAGCCGATCACCATCTCCAGCATTTCATCCACGGAGGTGAACGAGCCTGTCGGGTCGAGCGGAACGTGCTGATCCCCCACGCGGATGCGCCCGCCGTCGGCGGCGATGTTCCGCTCCTGGAGTTTTTGATAGATCAGCTCTTCATTGAGACCTAACTGGGAAAGGCGCTGACGCGAAATTTCGAGAAAGACCACCTCACGCTGCTCGCCAAAAAGGGAGACACTTTTCACCCCCGACACCTGCAACAACTCGCGGCGCAGGAAATCGACATACCGACGCTGCTCTGCCGAGGAAAATCCCTCGCCCGTGATCGCAAAGAAGATGCCAAACACATCGCCGAAGTCATCGACCACGATGGAGTTGCCACGCACGGCGGGCGGCAGTTGGGCCTGGACATCCGAGACTTTGCGGCGCAGCTCATCCCAGACCTGGGGAATGGTCTCCTTGTCATACTGGGCCTTGATGTCGACCGTGACCACCGAGCGGCCCCGCGTGGATTCTGATCTTACGAAATCCAGCTGGCTGAGCTGTTGGCAAGCGACCTCGATGGGATTGCTCACTTCCTGCGCCACCTCTTCCGCGCTGGCTCCCTGATAGGGCGTGATGATGAGGGCACGCTTGATGGTGAACTCGGGATCTTCCAGCCGCCCCATGTTCATGTAGGCGATGATTCCACCGATGATCGCGATGGCCATGGCCATGTAGACCATCCGGTTGTTTTTGACCGAAAATTCGCCGGGATTCATGGCTGTCCACCTCCAAGACCATCACCCAGATCGCGCACTTTCATACCTTCCCGCAGAACGGCTACGCCTGCCACGGCGATTCGGTCGCCGGATGCAAGACCGCTGGCGACCTCGATTTGGTTGCCGCTGGCTTCACCGAGCGTGACCGGGCGGCGGGCCACCGTTTGATCCGATCCCAGCACCCAGGTGATTTGCTCACCAGAGGGACTTTTGAAAACCGCGGAAACCGGCACCAAAATCCTACCACCGAGGATGCTGGCTCGCCGGTAGGTGAGCGAAACCGTCGATGTCATGCCTGGCAGAAGGTTGATTCCGTCGGGCACTTTCATGGCCACCCGGACGGCGAACGTCTGAGTCACCGGATCCGCCCGTTGGGCGATTTCCTTCACATGGACCGGGAAACGCAGGCCCGGGGCCGCGCTGAACTCCGCCTCGAGCCGCAGGATGTCTGCGGAGCGGAGATCGGCCATCATCACCGCCTCGGGAACATCCACGACGATGTCGATTTCGTTCACATCCTGGAATTTCACCACCGGCTGCTGGGCGCGGATGTTTTGACCTTGTTCGACAAAGCGCTGGGCGATCACCCCGTCGTAGGGAGCCCGCAGGGTGGAGTCGGCTAACTGAAGATTGGCTTCGACCACCTGGCCTTCCAAGCCGCGGACCACCGCCTCCATCGCCTGGACGTCTTCTTCGCGGGCGATGAGCCCCTGTTCGAGCGTCTGGCGGGCGGCTTCCTGGCTTTCCTGCGCGACACTCACGGCAGTCTCGGCGCGCTCGAATTCCAGGCGGGAAATCGCCCGCGTCCGGATGAGTTGCTCCGCCATGCGGAATTCGGAACGGGCGTTCGCCAGAGTCGCCTCCGCGGAGCGCAGCTGCGCTTCAAGCCGCATCCGCTCCTCGGGTCTGACACCCGCCTGCAATGACTGGAGATCGGCGCGCGAGCGGTCGAGTTGGCCCTGCAGGGCTGCGAGCCGGGCTTTGAAATCGTCCTGCCGGAGCTGCGCGATGACGTCGCCTTTGGCAACCTTCTGACCTTCACGGACGGGCAGACTTACGATCAGACCCGAAACCTGGAAGGTGAGTTCCACCTGTTTGGAAGCCTCCACCCGGCCGGGAAACGTCCGCAAGCGGGAATCCCCGCCGAGAGTGACGACCATGGTTTTGACCGGCCTCACCGCCTCTGCGGCGGGCGGGGCCTTGCGTGAACAGCCGCTGCCGGCGAGGACGCAGATCAATGAGGCCGCGAGGCAGCGGCCGAGAGTTTGACGAGGAGACAGTCGATGCTTCATGAAGTAATTTCCGCTAGATCATTTGGATTTCGGACGAGGCAATTCCCCGGGCCGGTAATCCGGCAGCCAACCGCAGGGGACGATGGCGAACAACGCCATGCTTGCGAGGACGAAGAAGCCGATCTGGAGTGCCCGCAGGCGGGTCTCCGAGTTGATGCGCACCGCCTCGGCGATCTGCTCGGGCGCGGCACTGGTAGCTTCGAAACGCTCTTTCAGGCGGTCGTTGTTGAGGAAATTGATGCTACCAAGATCCACCTCAGCCTTCATTTCGGCGGTGATCAGCGGGTTGTCCGTCACGCGGTTCATGATGCCTGCGCTCAGGACACCGACGACCAGTGTGCCCATCACCGCCGTGCCGACGGCGGCGGCGAGGTTCTGAGTCACGCCACGCAGCGCGCCCACGTCGCCCGCCAGTTCCTTGGGTGACGAAGTGACGAGCACGTTGAAGAGCAGGGTGACGAGCGCTCCCTGCCCGAGGCCGACCGTGACCAAGCCGATGATGACCGGGAAAACGCTCCAGTCGTTGCTCACGACAAACGCGAGCCACAGCGCTCCGACGGCGACCAACGTGAAAGCCCAGCGCGCGATCGTCCGCGGGGCGAATTTACCGTAAAGTTTCACGATCAGGATCGCGGTGAAAAACACCGTTAGCATGAAAGGCATCATCGCCACCGATGTCGCCGCGCTGGTGCGGCCTTGGATGATCTGGATGTAAAGCGGCACCGTGAAGTTGATGGCGGCTTCCACCATGACGATAAGGAAAAGTGCGAGGACTGCCGCCCATTCCTTCGGCGAATCGATGACCTGGAGTGCCAGCAGCGGGGTCTTTCCTTTGCTCGCCTGCTTGTGGCTCCACAGGAAGAACGACATGAAAATCACGATGCCCAAGGCGATCATCAAAGGCGCCGGCGACACCCCATAGATGTCGAACGGTGCGGCGGGCTGGGCCAACGTCAGCCCCCAGTTGCGCAGATTGTTAAAGCCGAAGCTGATCAGAATGACGGCGACGGCTGACAGGATCACGCCAAAGACGTCGATCTTCACTGCCGGATTGGGCGTGGACGGCTTGAGTTTGAAACTCAGCAGGAACAGGACGGATGCATGGGCAATCAGCAGACCAAACGCGAGACGCCAGTTGATCATCGCCACGTAGCCGACGATCACAAACGCCAGCACCCCGGCGATGGCCCGCGCCGAGCCAAGCAAGCCGACGGCTTTCGCCTGCTGGGTGCCCTTGTAGTGGTTGGCGATCAGCGCGACCAGCGAAGGCACCAGCGAGGCACCCGCAAAACCCGCCAAGGCCTGTCCCGCCAACATCACCGTCGCCGTCGGACTAACCACCATGATGATCATTGCCGCTAGGAAGAGCGCCACCGCCACTTGGAAGAATATCTTCGAACCGAAACGCTGGCCGAGTTTCCCGCCGAGCATCACGAAGCCCGAGACGCCGAGCGAATACATGACGATGGCCGTGCCCACCGTGGTCGGCGCGGTGTTGAAACTCTTGACCATGCCACTCATCGAGACCGGAAGGGCGGCGACATTGAAGGACATGAGCATCTGGCCCATGGCGATGACCACCATCGGCAACCAGGAGTCCTGCGGCTCTTCATCGGTGCCGCTCTTGGGCGTAGTTTTAGTGCTCATTGTAGGGGAGGTATTGGAGAAAATCAGACTTCAGGTTGCGAGACGAAAAGGTCCATGCCGAGGCTTTGGGAGAGGAATTTCGCGACGAGTTGGCCCTTCACGCTGTTTCCTGCGGCGTCGAGCGGTGCGGCAAACGTGCCGAGTCCGCCTTTTCCAGGCGAGACGGTGACGATCCCGCCACCGATGCCGCTTTTACCCGGTAGGCCGATGTCGAAGAGCCAGTCGCCCGACGTTTCGTACAAGCCGGCAGTGGTCATCACGGCCAACGCGTAGTGGCAAACACTGGCGTCCACCACCCGCTCCTTGGTGATCGGATTTACCCCGCCGTCCGCCAGCGTGGCTCCCATGACGGCCAGATCCTT
Source organism: uncultured Verrucomicrobiae bacterium (assembly GCA_963841745.1). Classification (GTDB taxonomy): domain Bacteria; phylum Verrucomicrobiota; class Verrucomicrobiia; order Verrucomicrobiales; family Akkermansiaceae; genus Luteolibacter. The sequence goes on from CAWJDV010000006.1 coordinate 679,506, forward strand.
GGCGCTGACATTGAGCGCACACTGCTTGGTGTAGAGGTCCACCGCCTGTGCCGGGTCATCGTAAATCCGCCCGAAACTCTGCAACATGCGGGCGATGCTCTGGTTGCGGAAGTTCGTCTCCGTCGCGGAGACATAGACCTCTTCGTTGAGCGGCAGGGTGCGTCCGGCGAATTTCGACAAGCCCTCGTGGATGAATTTCCACTTGGCCTCGAAGGTATCGCCCGGCACGAGGCTGGTGGTGGCGATGGCCCCGGAGTTCACCATCGGGTTCGTCTGGCCGCCGGGACCGCGTTCGATGGCTTCCAGCGAGTTGAACGCCCGTCCGGTCGCGTTCACTCCGATTTTCTGGCGGACCTCCTCGACACCAAGCGCCTGGCAGACCAAAGCGAAGATAAACGGCTTGGAGACGCTCATGATCGTGAACTCATACTCCGCGTCTCCGACTGCGAAAATGTTCCCGTTCGCACCGACCACACAAACGCCAAACAGGTCACCCGGCACCCGCGCCAAGGCCGGGTAAACCTGAGAGTTGTTCCCGCCCGTGTCGGATTTGAAGCGTTCGTGAGCCTCAGCGACGAGCGAGGTGACCATTTCCGCCGGCGGAAGATGCCCGGTCGATACGTAGGCAGAAACCGGCGGGTTGTTGGAGGCTGGCTGACTTGACATGATGTTATTCAATTTTGCGATTCCTCAGCGCGATCAGGACAATTTCTCAGGTAACTTTCGAGACGATTGCAAAAAGGCTGCCGCCCACACAAGATACAATTTTCCGCAATTTCTCTTACATTCCGCTCGGCTGGCAGACTTGCCTCCCAGATTGCCCGGCTGCCGAATCTTAAAATCTGAATTCCACGCCCAGCAAAGGCCCGTGGGAGATCACATCGAAGAGGAAACCTCCGCTGCTGTAGTCCGTGCTGATCGCCCGATAGGTGAGAAGTGCGGAACAGCGGTCATTGAATCGATAGCCGAAACCCGCCATCGCCTGCCACGTGAGATCGGAAGAAACACCGAAGCCACCGATGTCACCCAAGGCTCTCAAGAAAAACGAATGCCCAAGATCCCTCTGATAGCGTGCGCCGATGATCGGATCCACCCATCCTTCACTCGCAGACTGATTGAAGGGACCGAGATCTAACTCAAGTTCGAGCCAAGTCGCCCGTATCCCGGCATAGACATCGAGCTTTTGGGAAGCGGTCTTCATCACCTCGTAGGCAATCACGTAGTTTCCTACAAACTCCTTGTAGTTCACGTCGAACGACGGGGCGATGAGTCCAAACGGTGTCGGCTCATTGACACTGAGTTCCACATAACCTGAATCTGCCAGAAAACCCCATCGCCCGTAACCGACCTCGACCACCCCCATCACCGCCACGTCCAGATTTCTCAAAACATCGTCGATGCCGACATCCACCGGCGTCGAGATTCCACGGGCGGCGACGTCTCCCTCCACGGCCTGCAACCAACCGTAGAGAGCGACGTTACACGACCAAGGCGAGGATTCGGCAGCAGGCGCGAGTGGCTCTTCGAAAGACGGTGAGGATGTCCCCGCAGAGGCGAAAGAGCTGGCGAGCAGGAAGGTGTTGAGGAGGGTGTATTTGGTTTTCATGAGTGAGTCGTGAAGGAAAATTGAAAAGCCGCAAACTTCACGTCTGCGGCTTGATGCGTCAGAATCACCGACCGGGATTGATACCGGTGATTTTGGAAACCTGCAGGCCCAAGCCTCCCATCAGCCCCCGCTGGTTGAGGCTGGTGGTAAAGCGAAGCAAGCGCGACCCGCGAATCCCGCGAAAGCTGCGAGGCGCTGGTATTCGCCGAGTTGGTGTGGGTGATCGGGTCATTCGTCGCACAACCCGGCATGAGAGCGATGGTGGCGGCGACGATGACGGTGAGGCGGGTCAAGGTGGCGTCCATGGTTTTGGATTGATGCTGATTTGTTCGGGGGAAGGCGGTTCTCATTCCGCGATGGCACCGCACACCACTGCCTCGAAGGCATCGTCCTTGGCCACGGTCGCCGTCAGAGATTTAGTCCCGGGCATGATCTCGAAACGAGGGTCGAAGTCCACCATGGTATCGGCGAGTTTCGCCAGGATACCGACGTCGCCACGCACCTTGGCGGTGCCGTCCTTGATATGAGCTTCGAGCGTTTTGGCACCCGTCATCGTCTGCTCCAGATCGGTGCGGTTGATGGTGAGGGTGAGATCGGGTTTGTCCGATTGGAATCCCTGGATGTTGGTGAGCGTGGCGTTTTCCAACTCGATGACAAACTTCTCGCCGTTGTCGGGCGTGATCAGATTGATGGTGAAGCGCATGCCTTCGGCTTTCTTGCTGTCCATGCGGATGCCGAGGAAGTTGAGGAACAACTCGGTGGACATGGCACGGACCACGTCCGGGCTGCTGGAACTGGCGATCGCGCCCTGCGGGATGCCAGTGCGCAGTTCATAGGCTGCGGCGAGGAAGCTGTTACGCAATCCCGCGTTTTCCTGTTGGTAGCCGATTTGCTCGAAGATATCCGCCAGCAAGTCCTTGGCCGTCTGGTTCTGCGGATCGGCCTGGACGAGTTTGTTGACGATTTCCTGGGCCACCTTGTATTTGCCCTGATCGTGGAGTTCGCGACACTTGGCGATGATTTTTTCCGCGCCCCCCATCATCTCGACGAAAACAGCTCCTGACTCCGCCTCCGGCGCGGGGAGCAGATTGACCGGATTGCCGTCCCAATAGCCGAGGAAGCGCTGGATGACGCCACGGCTGTTATTCTCGAAGGAGCCGTGGTAGCCGCGGCAGTGCCATTGGTTCAGCAGGCTTTCGGGTGCTTCGTAAACGTTGTGGACCTGGTTGATGGTCACTCCCTGGTTGGCCAGATGCAGCACCTGGTTGTTGAGGTGGGCGTAGAGGTCGCGCTGGGCGCGAAGCACTTCCTGCACCCGCGCGTTGCCCCAGCGCGGCCAGTGGTGCGAGGCGAACATGACTTCGGCTTCCATCCCGAAGCGGTGCAGCGCCTGGGCGATGTACTTCGACCAGTTGAGCGCGTCGCGGACAGGGGCACCCCGCAGCGTGTAGATGTTGTGCTGGGTCGCGCAGACGTTCTCGGCGATCCACAGCGCCTTCATCCCGGGGATGTAGGTGTTCATTTCCCGCGGTGCTTCGGTGTCCGGGGTGTTCTGGAAAATCATCTTCAGACCATCGACCTCGAAATCCTCGATCGCATCGACAACCAGGCGGGTTGGCGCGATCAGCCCCGAAGTGCCGGCTGACACCCCCTTCCCAAGCGCCATGTCAACCATCCCGTGCGCACTGGCGGGCAGCAGCAGGGCGTATTGATAGAACAACCGGCGATTCATCGCATTGCCGGCATATACGTTTTCCGAGATCGTGTGGTCCATGAACCCGTCCGGGGCGATGACAACGACCTTCCCCGAACGCACGTCCTCTTCCTTGATCAGGCCGCGGACGCCGCCCCAGTGGTCACCGTGGGTGTGGGAGTAAATGACAGCCGTGACCGGCAGCCCCTCGCCGACGTGCTCCTGAAACAAATTCCACGCCGCCCTGACCGTTTCCGCGGAGATCATCGGATCAAAGGCGATCCATCCGGTCCTGCCGCGGACGAAGGTGATGTTAGACAGGTCGAAGCCACGAACCTGATAGATCCCGGGGATCACCTCATACACGCCGTAATTGTTATTCAGGCGCGCCTGCCGCAGCAGCGACGGGTGGATGCTGTCGAACTCCTCCTGCTGGTGAACGAACTGGAAGCGCTCCATGTCCCACGCGACATGGCCGCCGTCCGCCATGATCTTCATCTCCTTCATCGGCGCGATCAGGCCTTTTTTCTGCTCATCGAAATCCCGGGTATCATCAAAGGGCAGGGTCTTGCCGGCCTTCTTGAGGATATCGATGGTGAACTTCGAGGGAGCCTTGCCCTTGGGATGGAAGTGCCCTTTCAGCGGAGCAGCGGGCTGGGCGGCTGACGAGGCCTCCTGGCCGAGCAAACTCGCGGGGAGCGTGAAGGCCGAACCGGCGGCGGCGAGGCCACCGATGAAGCGGCGGCGAGGGAGGGAGTTGGATGAGTCGTTGATGAAGTCGTTCATATGCGTGCTGCTAGGTGTTGGGTCGGGGGATCGGATTGAGCCGTGCTCATTCTCATCACTTGGGGGTCTTATTCAAATATCCTCTGTAATTCATTGCAATTATTGTCCCTTCGCCATAACCTCCGGTTATATGGCCGACATTGATCTCAGGCACCTGCAGTATTTCGTGGCGGCTGCGGAAAGCCGGAGTTTCGTCAGGGCCGCGAAACTGGTGAACGTGAGCCAACCTGCCATCACCAAAAGCATCCAGCGGATGGAAGCGTGGTTCGGCCACGCGCTGTTCGAGCGCGGCGCGGAGCTGAAGCTCACGTCCTTCGGGGAGGCCATGGTCGGCGATGCAAAGCGGGTTCTGGGCGGCTTTGACGACCTCAGGCTGGCCGCAAGCCGGTATGGCAAAAGCTGGGCGTCCACGTTGAAAATCGGAGTCGGTCCGCTAATAGCGGAAACGCTTGTCGGAACGGCGGTTGGCAGGCTGCTTGGCCAACATCCCGGGCTTCATGTGGTGATCCACGTCGATCAATACACCATGTTTCCGGACCTGCTCCGGGGCCGGCACATTGATTTCTTCATCGCCGACATCACGGAGCTGAATGAGGCGGGCGATTTGATGATCAGGAAGCTCCCACCCAGCCGCTTCCAGTGGTTCTGCCGGAAAGGTCATCCACTCGCCAGGCGCAAGGCCGTCTCGTTCCCGGACGTGCTGGCCTATCCGGTGGTGTTGCCGGAGCTGCCGGTCTGGGCGCGCGAATGGTTCGCCGGCCACATGCCCCGGGGCGCGGCGGCAAGCGCGATATCGCCCCCCTTTCATCCCTCAGTGATTTGCAGTCATTTCTCCACCTTGAAAAGCATCGTCCAGGAAAGTGACGCCGTGAGCGCCCTCACCGAACTGGCCTTGCATCGCAAACCCTACGACAAGGAATTCGCCGTAATCGACTTTGCGGGAATGACGCCATCGAGCAATCCCGGCATTGTCACCTTGAAAAGAAGGTCCTTGTCGCCTGCCGCGCTCCGCTTGATCGAGGAGGTGATCGCGGTTTCAGAACATCCATAACACGCTGACGCGCCCTGTGGGTCTCGATTCCTCCCGGAAATCGAAGTTCAATTGGGGATTTGAGCTTTGGAACCACTGAAACGCTGAGTTCACTGAGTGACAAGAAACGTGATTTTCAGTGTCCTCAGTCACTTCAGTGTTTCCGTGGTTGATCAATGCAGCCCGGCCACTGACTTCCGAATTCGGGTTCATCGAGCCGGCGGCCGTTCACTCTTCCAACTTGTCCCTTGCTGCCAACAAGGCGCGCAATCTAGCAAGCCCGGCCTGGTCCCATCCCTGCGGCTCCGTGAGCGCGAGCCATGCTTCGATATAGTCGGTCGCCGCGATCGTGTGGCCGAATCCTTCCGGTGCCGTGCCCACCGCCATGTCGATGGCCAGTTGCAGCATGGTGACCACCGGAAACCATCGCAACGAGGGCGAGACATCCTTGCCGCGAGGTTCATTCAACCAGTCAGGAGCACGCCACGCCGCCGTCGGGCTGAAAAAGGTGATGGGATCGCTCGGATACTGCAGGAACAGAATCCGGAATTTCCCCCAAGGATTGTCTTTTCCTCCCGTCACGCCGCCCTGCTTCATGAAGCGAACCACGGACCCTTTCCGAAATTCCGGAAGCCACGCCGGCGTGCCCGGATCGCGGCGGGCGGTCGCCTCCCGCCAGGTCTGGTGGCGGAATGGCGGGCCGCTCCACAACGCGCCGTGAAACGGGTCGTCGATGATGTCATAGAAGTCGAACGAGAGATCGGAATTGAGCGAACCGAGGCTCAGTCCGTTTAGATAGAGTTTCGGCCTTGATTCGGACGGCAGGGAACGCCAGTGCCCATAAACTTCTTGAAAAAGGGCGCGCGCCGCTTCAGCCCCGTATTGCGCCTGGGTCATCAGGGCGAGCGGGCTGTTCAGATAGGAATACTGGACGGTCACGGTGGCGATATCGCCCCGGTGAAGATACTCGACCGGGTCCTGCCCTGCCGGGTCCACCCAACCCGTGCCGGTGGGCGTGACGAGAAGCAGCACGGAGCGCTCGAAACCACCCGTGCGCTTCAACTCGTCGAGCGCCATCCGGGCCCGCTTTTCCGGGCTGTCTGCCGAATTCAGACCGACGTAAACCCGCACTGGTGCCATGACCGGAGTGCCGAAGAATTCCTCCAATTCCGCAGCAGTGGGGCATCCGGAAATAAACGTCCGGCCCTGGTGTCCAAGATCACGCCAGTCGATGAGCGACTGCGGACTTCCCGTCTGGCTGGCAAGCGTCGGACGCGGGAGATCGTCGTCGATCCGCGCGTCGATTTCCTGAAACGAGCGGTCCGCGACTCTCAGCAGGAAACCAAAAAGCAGGCCATTGATCGCAAACCAGAACAACAGGGTTGTGACCACCACCGCCACCACGCCGGAAACCCTCGGCGGCACATGGCGCGCCAGGCCTCGCGACGCCCGCACCGAAAGCCAGCGGAAAACCCGCGCCAGCGCGAGCAGCAGCAAAAACGTCGCCACCGCCACCGGCACCAGCAGGAAAGGCTGGAGTCCCGGGACTTTTTCCATGCCCATGATCTCACGCAGCGAATTCTGCCAGTGAACCGTGTGCCACAGACTGGCCGCCACTAACGACACACCAATCACCGCAACGATGATCCCCGCTGCCCTCACCAGTCGCCCGCTGAAAGCGGGCAGTCCGAGGAAATGCCACAGCGCGATCCAGCCCGCGCCCAGTCCGTAGCCGACCGCAAACGAAAGGCCGGACAAGACGGCTTGCAACAGCATCGGCCGTGGAATCAGCGAAGGAGTCAGCGACGCTGCTAGAAAAACCGCCGCCGGCAACAGACAAGGAAGACTCAAGTGGGGATTGAGCCGCGTTACGATTGATTTGAAGTTCACGGCTATGGACGATGGCGGCAGCTGCTAGATTGTTGAAATGATCACAGATCGATCAACGCCCGGGATTGATACGCGTGATCTTGGAACCTTGCAGCCCGAGACCCGCCATCAGTCCCCTCTGGTCGAAGAAGACCGCGTAGGTCCCCCGGTTGATGCTGGTGGTCGTCAAGGAGGTCGCCATGCCACGGTCGACGACGACCAGGCTCGGGCTGCCTCCGATTTCCCAACCACCGCTGCGGTTGATGTTCCGGATCGCTTCGTCATCCATCAGGAAAAGCGCGTAGCCGAAGGTCTGGACACCCGCTTGCAACCCCCACGAGGCGGAGGTCGTCTGGAAATGTCCGGCAACGCTGCCGTTGTTCCGGAACATCGTCCCGTTTCCAGCCTGGCCGCCGAAGACGAAGCCCGCGCGGGTGATGGATGGGAAGACAACGATGGCTCTTGCCTGCCGGCCCAGCGCCCTGGCCCCCGGGTTCTGTGAGTAAAGCGAGGCGAGCGACGCACGGGAATCGCGTGTCAGCTGCGAGGCGCTGGTGTTCGCGGAATTGGTGCGAGTGATCGGGTCATTCGTTGCACATCCCGGCATGAAGGCGAGACTGGCAGCAAGGATGGAGATTCGGATCAAGGTGGAGTTCATGGGGTGTGTCGGTGGAAGAGCTGTCGATGATAGTCGCTCATTGCCAATGATAGATTTCCGGTCCGCTTTGCCAAGAAGGTTTTTGGTTGTGAACTCCTGCTGATTTCGAGAACCGCCGCGCGGCAATCTGCGAGTCGGAGCGCGGACGGACCGGAGATTCGATTCCGGAAATCATTTGGCTTCCTCCAAGGGCTCTGCTCAAATCCCCGGAAACCGTCCCTTCAATTCCCCATCATCAGTCATGTCCCAACCCGGCAAATCCACCCTCCGTCTCGCCATCCTGGGCGCGATCATCGCCTATCTGGCAGTGGACATCGCCATTTTCAACGGACCGCTCAGCCGGATCATCGCAGATTACAGGTCGCCGGAACCGCAAATCGCCGCCCGGGTTTCCAGCCACCCCATCACCCGCAGCCAGCTCGCGCGGGCCGTCAGCGAGCAACTCTGGCTCAGGGGAAAATCCGCCGGCAGTGCGACTCCCGCCGAGCTGGAAATCGCAAGCAAGGCAGCACTCGACGAACTCATCGACCACGAGTTGCTCCGCCTCCAAGTGAACGCGGCAACCACTCCGGACTCCGTCTCCGAGGAGGAAATCAACGTGAGCCTGCGCCGCCTCGTCGGTCGGTTCGAAAGCAAGGGCGAACTCGAAACCGCGATGAAATCCCAAGGCATCACCAGCGAGAAAGACCTCCGCGACCGTCTTGCCGCCCGCATTCGGCAGGAAAAACTCATCGAATCACGGATCCGCCCGTCCAGCCAGGTCACCGATGACGAAGCCCGCCAATGGTTCGAGGAAAATCAAAAGGCCATCTCCCTGCCCGAGCGCATCGAAGCCCGCCACATTTTCCTCCCCACCCTCGACCACCCGCCGGAAGAGGCGAAGCTGAAGCTCGACGCCGCGCTAACCGAACTCACGGAGAACAAAAAAGACTTCGCCATCCTCGCCAACGAAATCAGCCAGGACTCCGCCACCAAGGACAGCGGCGGCGGACTCGGCTGGATGACCCGCGACCGCCTGCCCGCCGATTTCGGGGCACCGGTTTTCTCGCTGGAAACCAACAAGCCCACCCTGGTCCGCACCCGTCTCGGCTGGCATCTCGTCGAAGTCACCGGCCGCAAACCCGCCGAGCCACGCACTTTCGAACAAGCGAAACCCGAAATCCTCGCCGCGCTTGAAGCCATCAAGCGCCGCCTGGCCATCATTGATTTCCGTAATTCCCTGCGCCAATCGGACACGGCGAAGATCGAGATCTTCCAGGAATCGCAAGAGCAATGAATCCTGGATCAAAGTTTGTAACCGGCATGCTCGTTTCCGTCAGGATATCGTGTGACTGCTAAAACCTGCCCCTCCTGCCACCGCCCCTTGCCCTCCGATGCACCCGGCGGCTTGTGTCCCGCCTGCGTGCTTCTCGGCGCTTCAGGGGAAATCGATCCTCCCTGTGTCCCCTCGTTGGGGGAAATTCAGTCCGCGTTTCCGCAGTTCGAAATCCACGCATGCATCGGCCGCGGCGGCATGGGAGTCGTTTACAAAGTCCGCCAGCCGCAACTCGACCGCCTGCTCGCCTTGAAAATCCTGCTGCCCGGCCTCGATCATGATCCGGGCTTCGCCGAACGCTTTTCACGGGAAGCCCGCGCTCTCGCAAAACTCGGCCACCCGAACATCGTCGCCGTCCACGACTTCGGCGAAACCGGCGGCTTCTTCTGGCTGACCATGGAATACGTGGACGGCGTGAACCTGCGCCAGGCGATGCAAGCCGCCCGTTTCACCCCGGCCCAGGCGCTGGCGTTGATCCCCGACCTCTGCACCGCCCTGCAATACGCCCATGACCACGGCATCCTCCACCGCGACATCAAACCGGAGAACATCCTGCTCGATACGCGGGGCCGCGTGAAAATCGCCGACTTCGGCATCGCCCGGATTGCCGGCGACGACCGGGGAGAGTTCACGCTGACGAAAACCGGCAGCGTGCTCGGCTCCGCCGCCTACATCGCCCCGGAGCAAATCGAACGCCCGCAGGACGTCGATCACCGCGCCGATCTCTACAGCCTCGGCGTCGTCCTCTACGAAATGCTCACCGGCGAGTTGCCGTTAGGACGCTTCCCCGCGCCGAGCGAGAAATCCGCCAGCGATCCGCGGCTGGATGAGGTGGTTTTCCGGACCTTGGAGAAAGAACGGGAGAAGCGCTATCAGAGCGCGGACGCGTTGAGGGCGGGAGTGGAGAAATCGGAAAGCGCACCGATGGCCACAAACGGAAGTTCCAGCGCGCCCCCCACCGGACTGCCCTGGTGTGTCAAACTGCCTGCACTAATGGTTGTCGTAGGCGTGATGGCGATCGCATTGCTCATCATGTCACTCCCTGAAGGGATGGGAGATTACTTCTGGCGACTGCTGACCTTTCGCGCACAATACATGGCGTTTAATGTTTCTACAGGACTTCGGATTTTTCTTAATCTGTGGTTCGGATTCGGGCTGGCCCTTTTCTTTTGCGGCTTGGGCCTGGGATTGTGGAATCTCTTCAGGATCAAGGGCGGCCGCCAAGGGATCGCCGGAAGAAAACTCCTACTCGGCCTCACCTTCTGGCCTCCTGTTCTCTTTGTGGCCGGATTCCCTGTTGTTTCAATGATCTCCGACCCGCTCACCATCCCAGGCCGCGTGCTGCCGATCTATCAGCCGATTGTCTTCGCGAGCGTGTTGTTGGTCTGTGCCCCAATGTTTCATTTCTGTTTTCCACGTTCCCGTGGAGCGGGAGCGTCGCGAACGATTCGCAAACTTGGGGTGGGCTTGGCCACCCTGCTGCTGTGCGCCGCAGTCGTCGGCACCAAGCGGCTCCACGATCACTGGGCCACACGCTATTATTCGTACGAGATCAGCTGGACCATCACTTCGTTGCCGGAAACGAAGCGGGCGGAATTGCTCCAGATCGCGGACGAGGCAGCAGGCTCCTATCGTGGGAAGCTGATGACCCGCATCGACGACGACGACCTGACGACCCGGTTCATCATCACGGACGGTGTTTTCTACAGAACCCACCAGAACGCCTTCGTCCAAAGACTCCGCTCTCTTGCGCCAGAAGAATTCAGACCGCTATTCAATCAAACGCACCAACAATTCCAAATTTGGCGGCATCATCAGGTGCGGGCACAAGGAACGACAATCCTCATCGTGCTGGCGACCGTTCTAGCCGCCGTGATTGCCGCTTGGTGTGGTCTGCCTCTCGGGTTGGCTCCCATCATGACTGGTGGTCTTTTCGCCGGGATACTCGCGCTCCTCCCGGCGTTTCCGATCCCTCCGGACATCGAGGCTCGCGTGATGAGTGTCCCACTCGACCCGATCCAGCCGCTTTTGCCGGATTATTCGGAACCTACCATCGCCATTCAGTCGGTGCTCGACGCGGCATTCCTTGGCGACGAGCGACTGGTGCGCGAGGGCTTGTCGAAGCGGTTGCTGACTGAGTTGGAAACAACCGGAAAACTAAAAGATGCGATGGCCCGCCTCGGCAAACGGACATGGGCCATGAACACCTATCCCGACAACAAGGTGATGATCATGGAAGCCGATCACAATCCGGATCAACCCAGCCTCCTCGGGGTAAGAGCCGTGGACGAGAAGGGGCAGTGGAAGTTGGATGAATTGCCCCATCCTTGGAAATGACACCACCCATGCCATCCTCCTCCTTCCACTCCACCCGATGGACGCTCGTCCGGCGGGCGCAGGGTGATGGCGCGGAGGCGCGTGCCGCGCTGTCGGAGTTGTGCGAGATTTACTATCAACCGGTGCTTCAGTTCACCCGCAGCTGGTGTGGCGATGCGGACCGGGCGCAGGACTTGGCGCATGGATTTTTCGAAGACCTGCTCGGCCGTGAATCCATCGGCGGGGCCGATCCGGTGAAAGGCAGATTCCGCACCTATCTGCTTGGATCGGTGAAACATTTCCTCGCCCGCCAGCGCGAACGCGACGGAGCGGCGAAGCGGGGTGGCGATTTCACGCGGGTGCCGCTGGAGGATTCCCATGAGTCGGATGACGAGTGGGAGCTCGAATTCGACCGGGGTTGGGCGTTGGCATTGATCCGCCGGGCGCTGGATTCACTGGGCGTCGAGATGGAGCAGTCCGGAAAAACCCGCCAGTTCGAAATTCTACGCCCGTGGCTCGACGGCGGATCGGCGGGCGACATTTCGGAAGCGGGCTCCGCGCTCGATCTTTCCCAGACCGCCTTGAAAGTGGCGATCCACCGCTTGCGCCAGCGTTTCCGCCAGAAAGTCCGGGAGGAAATTGTCGCCACCACCGCCGATCCTGAGGACGCGGCGGCCGAGTTCCGCCACCTTGTGGATGTCTGGGTGCGGGTGGAAAATCACTCAAATGAGGCCCAAGCTTAACTGTATCCCGCTGCGCGTTTGACATCTCCGCCCGCTTTTGAACACTCGGGGCATGTACGAAACCGCAGGCAAGTTGAAATGGATCGGCACCACCCAGAGTTTTCCGAGTGGATTCACCAAACGCGAGTTCGTGGTCACCACCGCGGCCGACAAGTTTCCCCAGGACCTCAAGTTCGAGGTGGTGAAGGACAAGTGCCCGCTGCTCGATCCCTTCGAGCTCGGTCAGGACGTGCAGGTGAACTTCGACATCCGCGGAAACGAATATAACGGCAAGTATTTCGTGAACCTCGCCTGCTGGAAAATCCAGGCGGCGGGTGAGTCGGCGGGATCGTCCGGCGGAAAAAGAGAGCCTGCCGCACGCCAGAGTTCAGCTTCTACCAGCAGCGAACCCTCCGCCGCCGACCTCCGTGGCGACGATGATTTCGATGATGAGAGCCCGTTCTGACTCCAGTCGGGACGCGTAACTCGTTCCAGTGCCTGTATAGACTGGACCGTATCTCGGCGGCATTCCTTATCCCGGTAGGAATCGCACAAGATTGTCTCCTGACGACTCAATATCGGTATTGGAATCAATTCCGAGATCCATTCACCACGGAGGCAGGCCCATCATTTCCGGCAAGGCCTCACGCGGCCGCCAGGTGAGGATCTCCGGGTCGCCGGAAGTGATCAGCACGGTATGCTCGAAATGTGCGGAAGGTTTCCTGTCCTCGGTGATGACCGTCCAGCCATCGTCGAGAATCCTAACGGTAGGCACGCCTGCGTTGACCATCGGCTCGATCGCCAGGGTCATGCCGGCCTCCAGAGTGGGCGACTTCCCGTGCGGCCGGTAATTCGGAACCTGCGGCTCCTCGTGCAGCCGGCGGCCCACACCATGGCCCACGAACTCGCGGACGATGGTGAATCCGTGGGGCTTGGCGAACGCCTCCACCGATCCGCAAAGGTCGGCGAGCTTCCGCCCGGCACGCGCGTGCCTGATGGCCTCGAACAACGACTGCTCGGTGACTGCTAGAAGACGCTTGGTTTCAAGCGGGATGTCCCCTGCCGCCACGGTCGTCGCGTTGTCACCGATGAAGCCGCTCTTGATGATACCGACGTCGATTTTCACGATGTCACCCGGCATGATCTTGCGGGGCCCGCCGATGCCGTGAACGACTTCCTCATTGATGGAAATGCAGGTGTACCCGGGAAACCCACGGTAGCCGAGAAACGCACTCTTGCAGTCATGCTCGCGCATCATCTCCGCTGCCAACTGGTCGATCTCGCCGGTGGTCTTGCCTGGAGCGACCTCTCTCGCGAGTGCTTGCAGAATGGTAGAGGCGATGGTGCCCGCCTTGCGCATGAATTCGATTTCACGCGGTGATTTGATAGGGATGCGGGTTCGACGGGACACAATGTTGAGACAGAAATTAAGGAAGGAGTTTTTCAAACAGAGGGGACAGGGAGGAGCGTGAGCAGTTTCGCCGCCACTTCATCCTGCGGTGGCGTGGCATCGCAAGCAGAAAGGACGCCGAGCTGCCGATAGCGCTCGATGACCGGCTGGGTGAGGCTCACGAACTCGGCGTGTCTGCTGAGAAAATTTCGTTCGCTGTCATCGGCCCGGCTGCCTGCGGGAGCACCGCACTCCGGGCACTTGTCCCCGCCCTTGAGTTGCGGCCGCTGTCCCGACCAGCGACACTCCGGGCACTCGACACGACTCTGGATGCGGGCGAGAAGTTCCTCGAACGGCACCTCGAGAGAGACTGCCGAATCGATCCGCAGACCCCGCCCAGCCAGCCAGTCATCGAGAAAAACCGCCTGTGGGACACTTCTCGGAAATCCATCCAGCACCCACCCGCCGTTCTGACGGTCGAGCCAATCCGCCAGGATCGGGCACATCAGGTCGTCTGGCAGATACTCGCCGCGGGCGAGGATCGGTTCCGCCTGTTTTCCAAGTTCCGTCCCGTTCTCGACATGCTCGCGAAGCAGAGCCCCGGTGCTGAGATAGCCGAGGCCGAGACTGGCTGCCAGTCTCCGCCCCTGAGTGCCCTTGCCGGAAGCCGGAGGCCCTAGCAGCACAACACGGAACGGTCTGGCGGCGGGCACCATCAATGGTTGGAGTTATAGATATAGGCGGTGATGCCGATCACGATCAGCACCGCGATCACCGTCCACAGATAAACGATCGCGGTCTTGGGAGCAGCTCCACTGGTCTGGCTGAGACGGTCGTAACGCCCCTTGAGTTTTCCCTTGCGAAGGAAGCCGTCGTAGTGCTTTTGCAGCAACTGGGTTTCCACCTGCCGCATCACGTCGAGCACCACGCCAACCATGATCAACAACGAAGTCCCGCCGAAGAACTGGAGGACGAGCGAGCCGGGTGGAAGCCCCACCACGTTGCCGGTGATCACCGGCAGGATGAAGATACCGACCATGAAGAAGGCACCGGCAAAAGTGAGCCGGGTCATCGTGAAATCGAGGAAGTCCGCTGTTGGCTTGCCAGGGCGCACGCCCGGGATGTAGCCACCGTTGCGCTTGAGGTCTTCCGCGATTTGCGAGGGTTGGAACATCATCGCGACCCAGAAATACGAGAACAGGAAAATCCCGATACCGCCGAGAATGTAGAACCAGACGCCACCTTGGGAAAGCTGCCCGTAAAGCTTCACCGCCCATGGCTGGCCGGAAATTCCGGGAATCCACTGCAACATCAGCGGTGGAAGCGATAAAACGGCGGAGGCGAAAATGATCGGCATGACACCGGCGTAGTTCACCTTGAGGGGAAGATACTGCGTCTGGCCGCCGAACTGTTTGCGACCGACGACGCGCTTGGCGTATTGCACCGCGATCCGGCGCTGGGCCTGGGTGATGGCGATGGTCGCTGCGATCACGACGAGCAGAAGGGCGATCATGACGACCATCCACATGGCATTGAACGGCTGGATTTCACCCTGCGACGGGATGAAGAATTTCCACGCCTGAATCAGGGCTCCTGGCAGTGCGGAAATAATGTTGACAGTGATGATGATGGAGACACCATTGCCGATCCCCTTCTCGGTGATCTGGTCGCCGATCCACATCAAGAGCACCGTGCCCGCGACGATCGTTGTCACAGTCAATGCCATCCAGGTGACCGACGGATCGGGAACCAGGTTACCGAATTTTTCGATCCCCTGCATGTAGGGAATGCTACCCGGATTGGTAAGCGATTTGGCGACGAAGAACCCCTGCACAAGGGCGATTCCGATCGTGATGTAACGGGTGTACTGGGTGATTTTCTGGCGTCCTCCGTCCTCACGGGCAAGACGCGAAAGCTTCGGCACCACGGCCGTCATCAGTTGCACCATGATGGATGCCGAAATGTAGGGCATGATCCCGAGAGCGAAAATCCCCGCCTGTTGGAGACCACCACCGGAGAAAACGGTCAACAGTGCGGAAATCCCGCCACCGGTCGCAGGGTCCTTGGTCTGGCTGTCGAGCCAGGCCTTGATCACCGTGGCATCCACCCCGGGAATGGTGATATGCACCCCCAGTCGGATAATAACGATCAGGGCAAGAGTGAAAAGAATGCGGTCCCGGAGTTCGGGGATTTTCCAAGTGTTGGCGAACGCTGAAATCATGGCAGATAGATGAGGAGGAAGACGCTGAGTGTTATAAAGACGAAGAGGAAGCGCGTGATGCGCTTCCTCTTCGGAAATCAGAGATCAAATGAAGTGATCAAGCGGTCGGCTCGGTAACCGTGCCACCCGCCTTTTCGATCTTTTCACGAGCGGAAGCACTGGCATTGAACACCACGAGGTGGAACGCCTTGGTGACCTCGCCCACGCCAAGAACCTTGATCTTGTCGTAGGTGCCGTTAACAAGGCCCTGACCCTTGAGGGCGGCTTCATCGACGGTGGTGCCTGCGTCAAACAGATCGTCGAGTTCACCGACGTTGAAGACGGCGACCTTGTCGCGGAAGTCGTAGTTGTTGAAACCACGCTTCGGAAGACGACGGTGAAGTGGCATCTGGCCGCCTTCGAATCCGACACGGGTGCCGGAACCGGAACGGGCCTTCTGACCCTTGTTGCCTTTGCAGGATGTTTTACCGTGACCCGAGCTCTCGCCGCAACCAAGGCGCTTGACCTTGTGCTTGGATCCCGGGTTCGGACTGAATGAATGAAGTTCCATTTTTTTGAAGAGTTAGTGGATGAAGAGATCAGACGGATCCATCAGATTGGACGGATCCGTCGGATCGGATTAGATGGCCTTTTCCCGCTTTTTCTTGCCGCGGCCGCCGAGAACCTCGTCTCGGGTGCGGAGTTGGGAGAGGGCCTTGAGCGTGGCTTTCACCACGTTGGCGTGGTTGGAGGAACCCATCGACTTGGCGAGGATGTCCCGGATGCCCACTGCTTCGCAAACGGCACGCACACCGCCACCGGCGATGATGCCCGTTCCCGGAGAGGCTGGCTTGAGGAGAACCTTGCCGCCGCCGAATTCGGCGTAGATTTCGTGAGGAATGGTGCCATCGACGATGCTCATCGAAACGAGCACCTTGCGGGCTCCTTCGCTGGCCTTCTTGATGGCGTCCGCCACCTCGTTCGCCTTGCCGTAGCCGAGTCCGACCTTACCGACCTTGTTGCCAGTGACAACAAGAGCGGAGAAGCTAAAGCGACGGCCGCCTTTGACGACCTTGGCGCACCGGTTGATGAAGACGACCTTTTCGGAAAGCTCGTTGCCTTCCGCGTCGGTGGGAGCGGCACGCTCTTCACGACGTGGGCCGCCGCGACCGCGACCGCCCTGGCCACCGCCGCCACCGCCTTGGTAGCCACCACCACCGCCGCCACCTTGATAACCGCCGCCTTGGCCGCGGTTACCTTGATAGCCGCCCTGGGAAGGTGCGGAGCCTGCGACCGGTCCCAATGGGAGGGGTGCTGCTGCCGGAGTTGCCGCCGGCGTTTCGTTTTCTGGAATTGTTACCATGATGTTTGTCAGGTCAGAGCGTTAGAATTGGAGTCCGGCTTCACGCGCCGCGTCGGCGAGTGCTTTGACCTTACCATGATAGAGGTGGCCGCCGCGGTCGAAGACGACGGCGCTGATGTTGGAGCCCTTGGCGCGCTCGGCGAGGAGCTGGCCGACTTTCTGCGAGCTCTCGATGTTCGAGGAGCCGTTTTCGAAAGACTTGTCGAGCGTGGAGGCGGAGATCAGAGTCTTGCCGGCCGCGTCGTCGATGATTTGGGCGTAGATGTGTTGGTTCGAGTAGTGAACGGCCAGACGTGGACGTTCGGCAGTGCCGGAAACCTTCCGGCGGATGCGGTTGTGGATCTTGCGACGGATCGACTTGCGATTGATGGTGCTCATGGTGCCGTAAATGTTTTGAGGTGTGGGGCGACGGTAATGGATTATTTGCCGACGCTCTTGCCTTCCTTGCGGCGAACTTTCTCACCGACGTAGCGAACGCCCTTGCCCTTGTAGGGTTCAGGTGGATAGAAGCCGCGAACCTCGGCAGCGAACTGACCGACGAGCTGCTTGTCGATGCCTTCGACCTTGATCTTGGTGTTTTCAACGACAGTGACGTTGAGACCCGAAGGGATGGGGTGAAGGAGCGGATGCGACCGTCCGAGGGAGAGGTCAAGGTCCGAGCCCTTGACCGCCGCACGGAGACCGACGCCGATGATTTCAAGATCCTTCACGAATCCCGTGGAGACGCCGACGATCATGTTCTGAACGAGACTGCGGGCGGTGCCGTGGAGGGCTTTGTGTTGACGAAGCTCGGTGGCGCGGGAGACGACGACAGTGCCGTCTTCGCTGGTGAGCGAGATGCCTTCGGGAAGCGGGAAGTCGAGTTTGCCCTTGGGGCCTTCGACGATCACCGTGCGGCCGTCAAGTTTGACGGCGACCTTCGCGGGGACAGAGATTGGTTTGAGTCCGACTCGTGACATGGTAGTGTTTTCCTTTTACGAGTTAAGGTTTACCAGACGTTGGCGAGGAGCTCGCCGCCGAGGTTTTGCTTCTTGGCGGATCCACCGGACATGACGCCCTTGGAGGTGGAGACGATGGAGATGCCCAGGCCGGACATCACGCGTGGAACTTCGTTGGCGCCGATGTAGTGGCGGCGGCCGGGAGTGGAGACGCGCTTGAGGTCGGTGAGGACCGAGCGGCCGTCGATGAACTTCGGCTTCAGCTTGAGCGTGGTGCGCTCGCCGGTGACGACTTCATAGTTCCAGAGGTAGCCTTCTTCCTGGAGGATGCGGGCGATGTCCGCCTTGATCTTGGAATAAGGAGCGGTGAATTCCTCGTTGCCGGCGCGGGCGGCGTTTTTGAAACGCGTGAGGAAATCGGAGATTGGATCGGTGAGAACTGCCATAACAGGTGCTTTCTTTAAATGGGGTGCGGTGTGTTAGTTGGCAGCGACGGCTTCGGCTTCAACTTCGTTGGCCTTCTTCATGTCGCGGAACGGCATGCCGAGCTCCATGAGCAGGGCGCGTCCTTCAGCGTCGGTCGGCGCGGAGGTCACGAAAATCAGGTCGAAGCCGATGGTGCGCTTGATCTGATCGATTTCGATTTCCGGGAAAATGGATTGGTCGCTGATGCCACAGGCGTAGTTGCCGCGACCGTCGAACGACTTCGATGAAATCCCGCGGAAGTCGCGGATGTTCGGGGCGGTGACGTTGATGAACCGGTGCAGGAACTCCCACATGCGAGGGCCACGAAGGGTGACGCGAGCGCCGAGGGCTTCACCTTCGCGGAGCTTGAAGTTGGCGACAGCCTTCTTCGAGAACGTGATGGATGGGCGTTGGCCGGTGATTTTCTGGATCTCGTTGACGGCGTCATCGACGGCGACTTTGCGGTCCGGGGACTTGCCCATGCAGGAAGTGACCACGATCTTTTCGAGACGCGGAACTTGATGGCCATTGGTGTATCCGAGGCTCTTCATCAGAGTCGGGACGACCTTGTCCTTGTAGTGTTGTTGTAGTGCTGGTGTGCTCATGTTTTTGCGGGTCAGCGCTGATTGCTCAGGCGCTTAAGCGCGGGCGGAAGTGCAGTCGCTTCTTTCGAAGCGAAATGCTTCAGCCCACTTTCTTGACGTTGGAGATATGGATGGGACCGTCGATGGTCTTGAGACCGCCGGCGTCGCTTTCGGTGGCCTTGGTTGCCTTGATGATCGGACGGCCGCCTTCGACGGTGACCTTGCCCTTGACGGCGTTCACCAAGAGCACGGTACCGCGCTTGCCTTTGTGATTGCCTGCGATGATTTCGACTTGATCGCCTTTTTTGACGTGGGTCTTGATGCGGCTCATGAAATTGGAATTAGTGAGGAGTTGAGGCCGAGGTTCAGAGAACTTCGGGTGCGAGGGAAACGATCTTCATGAACGCGCGCTCACGGAGTTCACGGGCGACGGGTCCGAAGATCCGAGTACCACGTGGGTTATTGTCCTTGTCAATGATGACCACGGCGTTCGAGTCGAAGCGGAGGACGGAACCATCGGCGCGGCGGATCGGATAGGCGGTGCGGACGACGACGGCCTTGACGACGCTGCCCTTTTTGACGGCGGCGGTCGGGATGGAATCGCGAATGTGGCAGGTGATCACGTCACCGATGCAAGCGGTGCGGCTGCGCTTGCCGAGCACGCCGATCATTTTTGCGCTGCGCGCGCCGGTGTTGTCGGCGACGACGAGCATGGTTTCCATCTGGATCATAGTGAGTAAAAGCTGAGATTTTGAAAAGCTGAGATGCTGAAATGAAGATGATGTGAGTGAAGCCTTTCAGCTTCTCAGATTCTCAGCATTTCAGCGTTTATTTTTTAGTGGGAGATGACTTCGGCGAGGGTCCAGCGCTTCAGTTTGGAAAGCGGCTTGGTTTCAACGATGCGGACGCGATCACCGATCTGGCCTTGGTTGGACTCGTCATGCACGTAGTATTTCTTGGAGCGCTTGACGATCTTGTTGAATTTCGGATGGGGAACGCGGGCAACGTGTTCGACGACGAGGGTCTTGTCCATTTTATTGGAGATGACCACGCCAACGCGGGTTTTACGAAGGTGGACTTGTGCGTCCGCGGATTGGACTGGTGCGTCCGAAGGAGTCTCGCTCATGATGGCAGTAGGTGGGATCTTGAAATTAGGCGAGCGACTTGGCGGTGACAGCCGTGAGCACTTGCGCGGTTTCGCGGCGCACCTGTTTGATGCGGGCGGGGTTTTCCAAAGTGCCGGTGGCGCGTTGGAGACGGAGGTTGAGGGCTTCCTGCTTGAGCTCTTTCAGACGGAGTTGGAGTTCGTCGGATGAGAGTTCGTTGATCGTCTTGACCTTGGAAGATTTGGATTTGGCTTTAGTGGCGGCCATAATTCAGTGAGATATAGGATGGAATTTGATCGGACGGATCAAGCGTGGGCGTTGCGGGCGACGAGGCGGGTGCGGATGCCGAGTTTGTAGGAGGCGAGACGCATGGCCTCCTTCGCTGCGGACTCAGGAACACCACCGATTTCGAAAAGCATGTTGCCCGGACGGATGACTGCCACCCAACCTTCGACAGCACCTTTCCCTTTACCCATCCGGGTTTCCGGAGGACGCGAGGTGATGGACTTGTGTGGGAAAATCCGGATCCAGACTTTTCCTTTCCGCTTCAGGGAGCGGTTGATCGCGATCCGGCAGGCTTCGATCTGGCGGTTGGTCATCCATCCGCGGTCGAGGGTTTGCAGACCGAAGTCACCGAAGGCGACGGTGGTTCCGCGCTGGGCATTGCCAGAGCGGCTTCCGCGGTGGCTCTTGCGGAACTTGGTTCGTTTGGGCATCAATGGCATAACTCGGTCTTTCCAGGAAAGGTGTTAAATAGAGATTTGAGAGATTGAAAAATCAGTTGCGGTTGTTCGGGCGACGGTCGCCTCCACGATCACCACCGCCGCCACCACGGCGATCACCGCCACGGTCACCACGGTCGTTGCGACCTTGGGGTTGCTTGCCGGTGCCGTCGTCTTCCTTCTTGTTGACCCAGCACTTGATACCGATGATGCCATACAAGGTGCGGGCTTCGGCGAAACCGTAGTCGAGAGGAACGCGGAGAGTTTGGAGAGGCACCTTGCCTTCGCGGTAGCCTTCAGCACGGGCGATGTCCGCACCACCGAGGCGGCCGGCGCAACGGAGACGAATGCCTTCGGCACCGAATTCCATGGCGGTTTGCAACGCACGCTTCATGGCGCGGCGGAAGGAAATCCGGCGCTCAAGTTGTACGGCGATTTGTTCGGCGACCAATTGGGCATCAAGTTCCGGCTTGCGGATTTCGATAATGTCGATCTTGACCTGGGCACCCTTGCAAAGGCTGGTGATGTCCTTGGTCATCACTTCGATTTCCTTGCCTTGGCGACCGATGATCAGGCCGGGGCGGGAAGTGTGGAGGGTGACGCGAACGCTGTTCCAGGCACGCTCGATGACCACACGGGCCAGACCGGCGTTAACCAGCTTGTTCTTAAGATAGCCGCGGATCGCAAGATCTTCGTGCAGCTTGTTGGTGTAGTCTTTGCCGCTGGCATACCACTTCGAGCGCCAGTCTTTGTTGACGGCGAGACGGAATGCGATCGGATTTACTTTTTGGCCCATGGTCGGTGAGGGATGAGATTAAATGAGAGTGGTTCAGGCTTCTTCGGTAGCGGCGACAGGGGCGGCCGGAACGTCTTTGATTTGCTTCGGAGCAGGTTTGGCGACGGCTTTGCGAGCAAGTTTCTTTTTCTTCTCGGGGGCGGAACCGACGAGAGTGATTGAGATGTGGCTGGTGCGCTTGAGGATCGGACCGGCGGAACCCTTGGCCCGTGGCTTGAAGCGGCGGAGAGTCGGGCCGGCGCCGATGACGGCTTCCTTGATGACGAGCGTGCCGGCATCGAGCGAGAAATTGTTTTCCGCGTCCGCGATGGCGGTCTTGAGCGTCTTGCCAATGAGCTGCGCGGCTTTCTTGGGCGTGAAGGTCAGAATATCAAGGGCGCTCGATACGGCGAGGCCTTGAATTTCGCGGGCGACGTCACGCGCCTTTTTAGGCGAGAGGCGAACGAATTTAGTGGTGCTTTTGACTTCCATGGAACGTCGGACGTGAGTGGTTACTGCGCGGATGCTTGTGTTTCGAGAACGGCGAGATCGCCGGGGCGTGGAGATTCGGCGACGTTGTCGAGGTGTTCGACAAAGGCGCCGCTGACGCCCTTGCGGACGTCGGCTAGAATGGCTTTACCGTAGGGCTGTTGCCCGCGGGTGAGTCGGAATGTCATGCCGATTTTCGCACCTTGGCTTTCGCCGAGATTGAAAACCAACATGCCGCTTTCCTGGTCGATGCTGACGATCCGGGCTTGCTGGAGCGAGCCGTTACGAACATCGGGGCGGGGCTTCTGGCGCAGTCCGAGGACAGCGTCAAGCTCTCTTAGTGAAGTTTCCACACGAAGTCTTGCGTCCGGATCGGACACCACCGCGAGGCGGAGGTAGTCCATGACGGCGGAGGCGAGCTTGGTGACGGAACTTTCGAGTTGGGTGGTGCGCTCGTTTGCGATCTGCAAATCCGCGGCAGCCTGGACGAGACGGTCGTCTCCCCCGTCGAGCAGGTTCTTGCCAAGAGCTTCGAGACGCTCGCGGACCTGAGCAAGTTGCTCAGATGCTTGCTTCTCGCCGCTGTTTGCCTCGGCAAGGCTGCGTTGAAGGGTTTTGTTCTGCTCCTGGAGAGTCGTGATGATCTCCTGGTATTCCTCGGCGGTCGGCGCTTGGGCCACGCACACCTCGGCAGCGGCCGACAACCCGAGGGCTGCGACAAGTGCATTGAGATGGAAGGTGGAACGCATGGACGTGGAGGAATGGAGCAGACAGATTATTTCTTGCCGATACCGCCGTGAGTGCGGAACAGACGGGTCGGGGAGAACTCGCCGAGTTTGTGGCCAACCATGTTTTCGGTCACGTAAACGGGAACGAAGGTCTTGCCGTTGTGCACGGCGAAGTTGTGGCTGACGAAATCAGGAGTGATCATCGACTTGCGGCTCCATGTCTTGATGGGCTTGCGGTCGGATCCGGCTTCGGCGACGGCGTCGATCTTGGCGAGGAGCTTTTGATCGACGTATGGGCCTTTTTTAAGTGAGCGTGGCATGAGAGGAGTGAGGTAAAGATTTTGCTAGATTACTTCTTCTTCGCTTTGTGGCGGGACTCGACAATGAAGACACTGGTGGTCTTGCGCTTGTTGCGGGTCTTCTGGCCCTTCGCGTGGCCCCATGGGCTGAGAAGGTGCTGGCGACCACCACCGGACTTCGATTTGCCTTCGCCACCACCGTTCGGGTGGTCAACCGGGTTCATCGTCATACCGCGGACGGTCGGGCGAACGCCCTGCCAGCGGGTGCGGCCGGCTTTGCCCGAGGTTTCGTTCATGTGGTCGCGGTTTCCGACTTGGCCGATCGTGCAGAAGCAGCGGTCGTTGAAGCGGCGGATTTCACCGGAAGGCATTTTCACCAGCGCCCAGCCGCCATCGCGGTTGGAGAGCACGGCGAGCTGGCCGGCGGCGCGGGCGACTTTGCCACCGTTGCCTGGGATGAGCTCGATGTTGTGGATCGAGGTGCCAAGCGGCACGGCGCTGAGCGGCATGGCGTTGCCCGTCTTCGGAGCGACGTTGGCACCGGCGACGACGGTGGTTCCGACTTCCAGGCCGAGTGGGGCGAGGATGTAGGATTTCTGGCCGTCTTCATACTGGATGAGCGCGATGCGGCAGGTGCGGTTCGGATCGTATTCGATGCCGACGACGGTTGCTGGTGCATCGTGCTTGCCGCGCTTGAAGTCGATGAGACGATAGTGACGCTTGTGGCCACCGCCGATGTGACGGGTGGTGATGCGGCCGGTGTTGTTACGGCCACCGCTGCGCTTGAGAGGCGTGAGAAGGCTCTTCTCAGGCTTGCTCTTGGTAATCTCGTCGAAGGACGGGAGATTCTTGTAGCGAGCGGAAGGTGTGATTGGCTTGAAAGTTTTCAGGGGCATGACAATCGGAACGTTAGAGTGTTACGTTTGGAGCTGCGGTAAATCGCTTAGACGAGATCAAGCGATTCGCCTTCCTTGAGGCGGACGATGGCTTTTTTCCAGTGGTTGGTGCGACCGGCGTCGGCACGACGCTGGCGCTTGAGTTTGCCGTCGTAGTTGGCAGTGCGGACTGCCAGAACGGTTTTTCCGAAGAGTTGTTCGACGGCCTGCTTGATTTCAAGCTTGTTGGCCTTGCGGTCCACTTCGAGGGTGACCTCGTTGTTAGTCTCCTGAAGCATGGTGGCTTTCTCGGAGAGGCGGACGTTTTTAATGACCTGGTAAATGTCTTTCATGATCTCGGTATTCAGGTCCGGGGTTCAGGCGGTGCGAGCCGCGAGGGTTTGCACGGCATCACCCACGAGGATGATGGTGTTGGCGAGGAGGAGTTGCTCGACGTTGACGTCCGAACCCGTGACGAGTTGGGCGTAAGCGACGTTGCGGCCGGCGAGGTAGGTGGAGTCGTCGAAGGAATTTCCAACCACGAGGATCTTGCCGAGAGGCGCGATGGCGTCGAGAGCAGCCACGAAGGACTTGGTCTTGCCATCGGCGACGGAGAATGAAGGCAGACGTCAAGACCTTGCCGGCACTGACGAGGTCACCCAAGGTGCGGCGAAGCGCGAGCTTGCGGACGGTCTTTGGAACCTTCTTGGAATAGTCGCGAGGGCGTGGTCCGAAGACAACACCACCACCGACGAAGATCGGGGCGCGCTTGTCGCCGTGACGGGCACCACCGGTGCCTTTTTGCTTGTAGATCTTGCGGTTGTTACCGGAGACCTCGCCCCGGGTCTTGGTGCAAGCGGAGCCGGTGCGGCGGTTGGCGCGATAGGCGACCACGAGATCGTGGACGGCTTGGCGACCTTTCTCGGCACCTACCAACACGAGGTTGGCGGCTTGAGCGTCTTCTGCGGTGAAAGTCTTAGCGGACATGACTGGGAATCGTGAGAGGTTTCAAAAATGCCACCAAATCAGGCGGACTTCTTCTTGGCTGGACGGACGGTGACGTAGTTACCGTTGGAACCGGGAACTGCACCGGAGACGAGGATGACGCCGTCTTCTTGACGAACGGCGACGATCTTGAGATTTTGCACGGTGGCACGGGTGGTTCCCATGTGGCCGGGCATCTTTTGGTTCTTCCAAACGCGACCTGGAGTCGAGCGGCAACCGATGGCGCCAGTCCGGCGGTGCATCATGGAGCCGTGGGTCATCTTCAAACCACCGAATCCGTGGCGCTTGACCGCACCTTGGAAACCGCGGCCTTTGGATTCGCCGATCACGTCAACCCATTGGCCTTCCGTGAAAGTTTCGAGACCGGGATGGACGGTTGGAAGCTCGACGCCGTTTTCGACGCGGAATTCCTGGATGAAACGCTTGGGGGCGCAACCGGCCTTCTTGGCAATGCCGAGAGCAGGCTTGGTGGCGCGTTGTTCCTTTTGATCGCCGTAGCCGACTTGGACCGCGGTGTAACCGTCGGTTTCAGGAGTCTTCGATTGGAGAATCGTGTTACCGGAAACGTCGATAACAGTAACAGGGATCATGATGCCGGCCTGTTGGTCGAACAGGCGGGTCATACCGATTTTTTTGCCGAGGAGGCCGAGTGACATGGCGATTAAGAAATTAGAGATTTGAAATTTGAAATTTGAGAGACGGAATCGGCGAAACTCAGATGCGGATGGTGATGTCGACACCGGCTGGGAGATTGAGCTTCTTGAGCTCGTCCACCGTGCGGGCGGTTGGATCGACGATGTCGAGGAGGCGCTTGTGAGTACGGATTTCGAACTGCTCCATCGACTTCTTGTTCACGTGAACCGAACGGTTGACCGTGAACTTTTCGATACGGGTCGGAAGTGGGATCGGGCCGGCAACACGGGCTCCCGTGCGCTTGGCGGTCTCCACGATTTCTTGGGCGGAGCGGTCGATGGCGCGATGGTCGAAGGCGCGCAGGCGGATGCGGATTTTCTGATTTTCCATGGTGGAGAAGTTGTTTGACGGTTTACGTGGTTGGCTACAGGGCGAGTAATCAGATTCAGTTAGCCGATGCGGTCACTGACGATTTCTTCGACAATATTGGTTGGGACCTGCTCGAAATGCGATGGGGTCATCGCATACGAAGCACGTCCCGAGGAGAGTGTGCGAACGGCGGTGGAGTAGCCGAACATTTCCTTCAGCGGCACATTGGCGTGCACGATGGAGAGCTTGCCTTTGGATTCCGTGTTCTGGATTTGTCCGCGGCGGCGGCTGAGGTCGCCCATGACGTCACCTTGGTAATCGTCAGGAGTGGAGACTTCGACCGCCATGATTGGCTCAAGCAAGATGGACTTGGCTTTCTTGAAGCCGTCCTTCATGGCGAAGATCGCCGCCATGGTGAAAGCGTTTTCGTTGGAATCAACGTCGTGGTAGGAACCATCGAGGATCTCAACATGCACATCGATCACGGGATAACCGGCGATGATGCCGTTGGTCATCGACTCGTTGATGCCTTTGTATACCGCGCTGATGTATTCCTTGGGAATAGGTACCGCCGACAACTTTGTTCTCGATGGTGAGTCCCTTGCCCTTTTCGTTAGGCTTCACCGAAAGGATGACGTGACCGTATTGGCCGCGGCCGCCGGATTGTTTGATCAGCTTGCCTTCGCCACCAGCGGCTTGCGTGATGGTTTCGCGGTAGGCGATTTGAGGAGCACCGGTATTGGCCTCGACCTTGAACTCGCGGCGGATGCGATCGATGATGATCTCCAGGTGAAGTTCGCCCATTCCGGAAATGATGGTTTGGCCCGTTTCCTCGTCGGTCTTGACCATGAAGGTCGGATCTTCTTCGGAGAGACGACCGAGTGCCATGCCCAGTTTTTCCTGGTCGGCTTTGGTGCGTGGCTCGACGGCCATCGAGATGACCGGTTCCGGGAAAGTCGGGGGTTCGAGAACCACGTCGTGGTTTTCAGCGGCGAGAGTGTCGCCGGTGGTGACATTCTTGATGCCGACCATGGCGGCGATGTCACCGGAATAACAGGCGTCGATGTCCTTGTGCTCGTTCGCTTGGATTTGGATCAAACGGCCGACGCGCTCGGAGCGGCGGGTGCGGGGATTATATACCGTGTCGCCCTTGCGGATGACGCCGGAATACACGCGGAAGAAAACAAGTTTGCCAACGAACTTGTCGGCCCAAAGTTTGAAAGCGAGGGAAACGAACTTTTCGTTGTCCGAGGTGACGACTTCGATTTGCTTCTCGTGGTCGTCGGGGTCCATGCCAATCGCCGCAGGAATGTCGAGCGGGCTTGGGAGGTAATCGATAACAGCATCGAGCAGATACTGGACACCTTTGTTTTTGAAAGCGGATCCACCGGCGACGGGCACCAGCAGGTTGTTGATCGTTGCGCGGCGGATGCCTTGCTTCAGCTCTTCGAGAGTAATCGGCTCTTCGTTGAGGAATTTTTCGCCCACGGCGTCATCCACGTCTGCGACAGCGTTGACGAGTTCGTCGTGGGCCTGTTTACAGAGTTCGATGAGATCGCCTTCAAGTTCCTTCACCGTGTAGGTGGAGCCAAACTTGTCATCGTCGGAGTAATAGATCGCCTTTTGGTTCACCACGTCGATCTGACCGATCAACTGGTCTTCGGCACCGATCGGGATGAGGATACGCACGGCGTTCGCGCCGAGTTTATCCTTCACTTCTTCGAACACGCTTTGGAAATCCGCGCCGGTCCGGTCCATCTTGTTGACGAACACGATCCGCGGAACGTGGTATTTCGAAGCTTGCCGCCAGACGGTTTCGGTTTGCGGCTGGACGCCGGCGACACCGCAGAAAACGACGACGCAACCGTCCAGCACGCGAAGGGACCGCTCGACTTCAGCAGTGAAGTCAACGTGTCCAGGAGTATCGATGATGTTGATGCGTTGTTTCTGACCGGCGAAAAGCTTGGTCATCCCCTCTTCCTCATGCTGCCACCACTCGGTGGTGACGGCGGCGGAGGTGATGGTGATGCCGCGCTCGCGCTCTTGCTCCATCCAATCGGTCGTCGCGCCACCATCGTGGACTTCGCCGATTTTGTGAATCATGCCTGTATAGAACAGGATCCGCTCGGTAAGCGTCGTCTTGCCCGCGTCAATGTGCGCGGCGATCCCGATATTTCGGGTGCGCTCGAGCACGTATTGGCGGTTTGGACTGTTCGGATTCACGGACGAAAATTGCTAGAGCGCGTATCGGGAATTAGAAACGGAAGTGAGCGAAGGCGCGGTTGGCTTGCGCCATCTTGTGCACATCGTCGCGTTTGCGGACGGCACTGCCTTGGTTGTTAGCGGCGTCCTTGATCTCGTTGGCGAGAGCGACGTGCATCGGAGTGCCCTTGCGGTTGCGGGCGTAGTTAACGAGCCAACGCATGGAGAGCGACTCGGAACGATCCGGAGCCACTTCGAGCGGCACTTGATAGGTCGCACCACCGACGCGGCGGGATTTTACTTCCACGCGTGGTTTGGTGTTCTCTACAGCGCGGGTGATGACTTCGAGCGGATCGATAGTGTCAACTCCTTCGTTGGCGCGCTCGATGGCGGCGTAAACGATGCGTTGGGCGAGTGAACGCTTGCCGTCTTCCATCACCTTGGTGATGAGGTGACCGACGAGAGGACTGTCGTAACGTGGGTCGCGACGGTCTGGCTTGGTGAAAATGCGCTTGCGGCGTGGCATGGCGGTGGAAGGTAAGTTGGTTTAGAACTGAGGGATTACTTCTTCCCGCCTTTTTTGGCAGGAGCGGCGACGGCACCGGGTTTCGGACGCTTCGCACCGTACTTGGAGCGGCTTTGGCGGCGCTTATCGACACCGAGGGTATCGAGCGAACCACGGACGATGTGGTAGCGCACACCTGGAAGGTCCTTCACCCGTCCGCCGCGAACGAGGACGATGGAGTGTTCCTGGAGGTTGTGGCCTTCACCGCCGATGTAGGCGATGACTTCGAATCCGTTGGTGAGGCGCACTTTGGCGACTTTACGGAGAGCCGAGTTTGGCTTCTTGGGCGTGCGAGTCATGACTTGAAGACATACTCCGCGGCGCTGTGGGCAGTTGACAAGAGCGGGTGACTTCGACTTTTCGGCCGGAGTGAGGCGTCCCTTGCGAACGAGCTGATTGATGGTCGGCATGATTTCCTTGCGGTGGTTCTGATTTTCCCATGAGGGCAAACCGGAGCGACGACAAGGCGACCTTGTAGTAGCTTTTTTCCGGAGCTGCACCCGATAAATTTTCCCTGTAATTTGAGCCGCTTCGAATTCAATCGTCAGCGGCCCTCGCTGTGGGGGGGGCGACTCTAGGAATCAAACCCACCCTGACAAGCCCTATTTTGCTCTTTTTTCTAATTTCTGCACGAGTCGGGCGGTCGATTGGAAATTCCTTTTGCCCCGCGCCTCCTGCAGTCCTTCTCCTCAATTCTTCGTGGGTTGAAGGTCATTCAAAACGAAGGAAAATCCCTGTTTCTTCGGAATTTCCAGCGATCAGTGTGGGTAGAGCACATTCCGCCTGCGGTTGTTCTGCGGGGTGACATCCTGACCGGGGGTTCCCAACGACAGGGCAGAACTCACCTCGATGGGGGTATTTTTCGGCAGATCACCCAGTCGCACCGGCATGGAAAACGTCTGAATGGAATTGGGTGCCATGGTCGTCGCGTTGAACTGGCGGGTGCCGAATGGTGTGCTGATTTCCACGAAGGTGTTGACCAGGGTGGTGGTGCCACGGTTTTGCACGGTGACTTGGATTTCATCATTCCTTCCCGGACTAGTGGATTTTAGAATTCGCTGCCCGGTGATCGCGGCGTCGACGATTCCAGGTGAGTTGCGGTTCATGACCCTGCCCAGGTTGAGGATGCCGAATCCGAATTCGGAGTCCGGTCCCGGGATTCCCGCTTCGTTCGAGTATTTCATCACGATTTCCGCCGCCTGGCTGGCGCTCATGGTGACTCCGCGTCCGCTCGACATGGTGGCCGCGATGGCTCCGGTGACGATCGGCGCACTGGCCGAGGTGCCGCTGATCCGGGCATATTGGTTTCCGGGCCATGCGGCGTTGATGTTGTAGCCGGGTGCGGTCAAGGAGAGATAAGTACCGTAATTGGAGAAATCGAGATGTTCGCCGTTGGCATCGACCGCACCGACGCTGATGACGGTCGGGTAGGCCGCAGGGAAACAGGCATCGGATTGTTCGGAGTTCCCCGAAGCCGCGACGATGAGGACGTTTTTCTCGTGGGCGTAGAGCACGGCATCCTCAATGAGTGGATTGTTTTCGACGGTGCCCATGGAGCAGTTGATGATTTGCGCACCGGCATCGATGGCAGCGAGAATTCCCGCAGCCAAGGCGAAAGAGTCCGCTTTTCCTGATTCGTCACCCACGCGGATGGAAATGATTTCCGCCGCTGGAGCAATCCCCGGGGCCGAGGGATCGTTGCTGGCGATCAATGAGGCGACCGCTGTGCCGTGGCCGTTTATCCTATTCATATCCTGGGGAAAAGGCGTGATCGCAATCGACTTGGTAAGTGCCCCCAACGCCGGGTGCGGCACCACTCCTGAATCCAGAACCGCGATTTTCACACCCGCGCCCCAACGGGAATGATCCGAGGTGACGCCCAGCCAAGGCAGCAGACCGTCGCCGAAACCCGCCAAACCGGCCTGAGCGAACCCGCCTGACGGAGAAGGTCGAGGCATGGCAGGCAGCGAATCGTAGGCAACGATATTTTCCCCATCCAGCAAGGTGGCGAGGTCGCCCCACTCTTCATAGCCGAGGCGAACCGCACGCAGACGGTCCAACTGGTCCACCAGCCGGATTCTGCTGTGATCCAGAGCGAAGAGGAATGCGCCGTAGTTTTCTTCCGAAGGAAAACGCAGAATCACCTCGTCCGGCCTCATACTGGCGAATATCTCCACCGTCGTGCCATCCCGGAATTCGTCGCGGGTGACCCACCGTGCAGGGCGGACTTTTGGAGCCGGAGCTTTCCCACGCGCCTCCGCGACATCGATCACCTGTGGCTGCTTCAGCTTGGTCTTGGCCATGTCCCGGGCAAGCCACCAGCCCAGCAACCCGCAGATGACCACGATCAGAAGGGACAGGAGATGCCGGAGGTTTTTTTTCATGAATCAGCCCGGACTTGAACACGCATTTTGTGGGTAACTCCGTAAAATCCGGAAAGTTCCTCGCGATTTTCCACGACCCTGTTTTTCGAACTCCACTCTATCAGCGATGGGAACCTTTCCGAATCCATGAATTCAGGAAAGCCCGAATCACCCTCTGCCGCGAATCTTCTGTCCTACCGGCCATCTCCCTTTTTCATCGACAAACGCCGCCCCGCCGCCGTTGTATCAGATATTCACTGTTCCTGATCTCTCCCGGATCATCTAACCCTTCCCACCATGAAAGGCTACTACGAACTCAAAACCACCGAAGGCGGCAAAACCCACTTCACCCTCCATGCCGGCAACCACGAGGTCATCCTCAGCAGCCAGCTCTACGCGGAAAAAAGCAGCGCCGAGAACGGCATCGAGTCCACCCGCACCAACGGCACTCACGAGGCGCGCTACGAACGAAAACTCTCGGCCAAAGGCGAACCTTACTTCCTGCTCAGGGCACCGAACGGACAGATCATCGGTACTAGCGAGATGTATGGCTCGGAGGCGTCCCGCGACAATGGCATCCGCTCCGTCGTGACAAACTGCACAAGCATCATCGTCAAGGACCTCACCGTCTGAGCGACTGATCACTGGTCGCCGCCGTCCCCGCAGGAAAAACGCGAGAGCAGCTCGGACTGCGTGTGCACCCCGAAGTGCTTGAAAACAGCCTTGGTGTAGCCGTGCACGGTGTTGACGCTCAGGCCGAGATGGTCGGCTATTTTTTTCCGCCCCCATCCGTCGCACAACAGGCTGAGGATCGTCCGGTGGCGCGGATAGAGGCGGGTGATCAATTCCTGGTCAGGGAAAGACGAATGGTGCAGCCACGGCACTCCGCTCAGCACGATGTGAGCGATGCGGGTCTCCCTCTCGTCGAAGTGAGCCGTATCGGAATCGCGATAGAGTCCGATGGCGGATGCCCCTCCCGCTTCCATCGGGCGCAGTGAGATCATCAGCGTGCCGATGTTCGCCTTTTTCCACCAAAGCCCGGCCTCGGAATCCATCATCGGAGGCCCGCCCTGCTCGAGTTGTGGCAGACTCCTCGTGATGTGCGCGCCCTTTTCGAGAAATTCCTTCGAGGAGCGGGCGCTCACCGCTTGCATCGCCGGGTGGTTGAGAGCTTCCAGAAAACTCGCGAAACGGGCGTCGTCGAAACCACCGTGCAGGATCCCGGAATGTCCCAGCTGCTGGTCCGGAACGTAGTCGGCCATGCACCAGATCCAGGCTGAAGAATTCACGACTTGGCACAGCCGCTCCATCAGAAGTCGCCGTTTCTCGCGAGATCCGCCCGGTGCGGCGAGCACATCTCCCAACAGCCGCACGATTTCCCGCACGTCGTCTTCTGTCAGTGGCGACTCCGAGGTCATGGACTGGTCGGGTATCTCACAGTTCCCCTCCGTCTCCTTTGGTAAAACGGGCGATCAGTTCCGCCTGGCTATGGACGCGGAAGTGCTTGAAAATCGCCTTTGCATAACCGTGGACGGTGTTCTCGCTGAGTCCCAGCTTTGCGGCGATTTTCTTCCGGCTCCATCCCTCGCAAAGCAAGTTGAGCACCGTGCGGTGTCGTGGATAGAGCGAGGTGATGTCCTGGCTGATCTGGTCCGGGAAGGCGGTGAAATGCAGCCATGGCACCTCGCTGAGCACGATGTGGGCGATTTTCGCCTCGCGCTCGTCAAAATGCGGCCGGCCGAGCTCCCGATAGACGCCGATACCGCTGATGCCACCACCGGGCATCGGGCGCTGGGACGTCATCAGCGCGCCGATGTTCGCCTTTTCCCAAAACGGAGCCGCGGGTGAATTTTCCAGTAATAAATCCGGATCCATCTGCCGCTGCGTGCGGGTGATGTGCCCGCCCTTCGCCTGCAGCTCCACCGATGACGGACGGGTGACCGCTTTCATCGCGGGATGGTTCATTGCCTCCAGATAGCGGGCGAAACGCTCCTCATCGAAACCCGAGTGGATCAGCCCGATGAACGAAGGCGGCTTGTCGGGATCGAACTCCGCCATGCACCAGACCCATGCCGTCGCATCGATCAATCCGCACAGGCCGTCCATCAACAGGCGCCGCTTCTCCTGGATCCCCCCGGGCGCGGCGATCACGTCCCCAAGCAAACCGACCATACACCGCACGTCGGACTCGGACAGTGGCGAGTCGCGTAGGCGCGCCGCAGTGTTTCGAAAGCCGTCCGGCCCGGCGTTTCCGTCTGTTTCAGCTTCTCTCACAGCTTTAGTTAGAGCGAATCACCCGGGATGACAAGCACGAAGGACCATCACCCATCAGATAAATTCCGCATTTTCTCTCAGACGCCACTTTTGTCCCTCTGCGAAGGAAACCGACCCGGCCTGCCAGAGCGGTGGAGGCGGGCCAGATGCCTGACGGTGCCCATCAGGACGATGGCGGAAATGAGGATAACTGTGTCCGGATTCATCGAAAGAAGTCGCGAACGGGCCTGCCAAGGCGGAAGAGCGACGGTTTGGCTATCACGGCAAGTGCAATCCACCAGGGGGAGGTAGCGCAAACCTTCGCTTACTCACGGGTGGCAGGCCCGTCACGCAGGTTCATACCGTGGCATTTTCGAAACCATCTTGTCACCCCCCCAAATCCGGGGTGTTCCCGGAAAGTCAGAAGTGATTGATAAATCGCATCAGACGCTTTCCAGCGCCAGATAGGCTTCGATTTCCCGCGACGGATCGTGCGCGCGCATCAGCGCCTCGCCGATGAGCACCGCATTCGCCCCGGCATCCAGCACTCGCTGGGCGTCTTCCAAGGACTTGATGCCGCTTTCGGAAACGAGCAGCACGTCGTCCGGCACTTCCTCGGCGAGTTGTTCGGTGGTGGCGAGATCGACCGTGAAGGTTTTCAAGTTCCGGTTGTTCACACCGATGAGGTCGGCACCGAGTTCGAGCGCACGCTCCATTTCCCGCAGGTCGTGGACTTCTACCAGCACATCGAGCATGAACGACTTAGCCTCGTCATAAAGGCGGCGGAGCGTTTCGTCATCCAGCGCGGCGACGATGAGCAGAATGGCATCCGCTCCGGTGACCACCGCTTCGTGGATCTGCACCTCGTGGATGGTGAAGTCCTTGCGCAACAGCGGCGCGTCGGAAAATTTCGAAATCTGCGAGAGGTAGGCGAGCGATCCCTGGAAATACTTCTCATCCGTAAGGATCGAGAGACACGACGCGCCACCGTCCAGATAGCGCTTTGCCTGCCGCACGGGATCGAAGTTCGGATCGATCAACCCGACCGATGGCGACGCCTTTTTCACCTCCGCGATCACCCCGAGCCGGCCCGGTCCGCGATCGATCGCCGCGCGGAATCCGCCGAAATCGTTGCGTTGGAGGGCACCCGCCCGCAGTAGTGCCGCGCGGGGCATGAGGGCGGCGACCTCGTGATGTTTGGTGGCGATGATTTCAGCGAGCTTGTCGGACATGCGTGCGGGAAAAGAAACCCGGAGCCGGAAAAATGAACATGGAAAATTTGCAAAATTTGGCTTGTCCACCCTCCGCACCCATGTAGAAAGCCGTCGACGCGTTTTCCGACGCGGGCGTAGCTCAGTGGTAGAGCGCCACCTTGCCAAGGTGGATGTCGTGAGTTCGAATCTCATCGCCCGCTCCATTTTCTCCGGAGCGCATTCCCCACCGCAATCCTACATGTTTGTCTGGTCGAAACTCTCCGCCGCGAAGTGGATGGACGCTTGGGAGGAACGGTTCGCCGGGAATCCGAATCTGGTCATCGAGATGGTCAAAGGCGGGAAATCCATCCGCATCCGCCTCTTCTGCAACACCCGCAAGGAAGCCGACGCCATCGTCGCGCAGTTCGGCGGCAGCATCCGGAAAATGGGCGACGCCGAGTGGAACAAGCCCGTCGAAGCCCCCCGCCCCGTCAAAGTGCGGGACGTTTTCGTGCTCACCGCGGAAAAGCGCCCGAAGGAACTTGCCGCGCTGAAGAAAGCGAATCCGAAGCGCGAAATCATCATCATCCCGCCGGAAATGGCCTTCGGCACCGGCGACCATGCCACGACTTCAACCTGCCTGCGCTTGCTGGTAGACGTCGCCCGTTCGCGAAAAGGCACGAACTGGACCGTCGCCGACCTCGGCACCGGCACCGGAGTCCTGGCGATCGCCGCGAAGAAACTAGGCTCCGGGGAGACCTTCGCCTGTGATTTCGATCCCTTCGCCGTCGCCGTGGGCATCCGCAATATCGAGCGCAACGACACCCCGGACATCCTCATGAAGGAGCAGGACGTCCTGAAATGGAAACCGCGGAAAAAAGGCTACGACGTCGTGATGGCCAACCTGTTTTCCACCATCCTCATCGAAGCCTGGCCGGTGATCGCAAAATCCCTCGCACCCGGCGGTGACCTCATCGTTTCCGGCATCCTCGCCACCCAGGCGTGGGAAGTCTTCAAAGCCGCCGCCGCGAACGGACTCGGTTTCACGAAGGTCGTCAAAAAAGGCAAATGGGTCACCGCTCACGGCGGCCATCTCAGCGATTTGATTGCTGCGGGCGCTTGAAATTCCAATCGTCCTCAGCCCACCTCGACGCGGTAACGCGGGAGGGACTTGTCGATTTCCAAGCTCCACGCATCGATCCCGCCCCGCAGGCCGTAGGTTTCGCTCAATCCGTGCCCCCGGAACCACGCGACCTGGTCGAGCACGTTTTTACCGCTGTGATCGTATAACAGGATCGGCGTCTTCGGATCACCGGCGAAGAGTTGTTGCTGGAGTTCCTGGGTGAAAAACTCCGAACCCGGAATCACCACCGCCTCGTGTTCTTCCCGAGTCCGCAGGTCGATGAGACGGAGAACCCCGGTTTTTTCCTTCGCCTCGGCGGGCTCCATCCACATCGCGGAGTCATGGACGTGGCTGGCCAGCAAATGTTCAAGCACTTCGTCCACCGGGATTTCCGAGCGCGCGCACAACTCCGCCAGGGTTTCCTCGTTGGAAAACGCACAGCTCTGGCAGCCTCCGAGATGATAGCGCGCGAAAATCGCCCGCCGCGCACCCGGCAAGGTTTCCAGAATCAGACTCATCGGAGTATCGGCGGTAAGATCAGAGGCTTGCATCGGCGGAAAACTAGCCGCCACATCCGGGAAAACAACCTTGGTGATTTACCGCCCGGCCTCTTCCTTGGCCAGGAATGCGGCCTCTTCCTCGTGCGAATGAATCTGCAACAAGGCCTGCACCCCATACTTCGCGGCGGTGGTCTTCAGAATGTTGCGAATCGCAGCAGCGGTAAATCCCTCTCTGCCGATCAACATCGCCACATCCTTCTTCACCAGCACCAGCTTGAAACGCAGCGCATTCGGCCCCAAGGGCAAGACCTTGATCTGTGCATGCCCAGGCTCGTCGATCAGGTTGACTGCCACATACTGGAGGAAATTCCTCAGCTTCGCCGTGATCGCCTGTAGTTCCTCAGGTGGGATCACCTGGACGTCCCGCCGGGTCGGTTCCGGTGGCGCAGATGCCTGCTCGGCGGGCAGAGCGCTCCTGAAATCCCAGTCCATCACCTTGTAGTTGGCGGTGCGCTTGAAAAAATCGACAACATCCACCTCTTGTTTCGCCGCCTTTTTCACCGCCGGCAGCACCGTTCTGAAGTCCCAGTCCATCACTTGGATGCGGCCCAGGCGTTTCAGGGAGCGGCTGATTTCAAGGTCCTTGATTTCCGTATTCAAGAGCTCCATGAAATCCCAATCCGTGACTTGGATCTCTCCAAGCTGCTTGAGAGTGCGGGCGATTTCTGAAACACGTTTTGCCATAATGACCGGCCAAACCATAGCCCTCGATGGGGTTCCCGCTCAAATTAAAAAATTGCGGGTTGCGAGGCGAGAGTCGGCCGGAACCACGAACTGAAGCCCCAAGCTACTTTTACACTGTTTTCACAGCCAATCAGTGGCTAGACTCCCGCCATGCCGAGGGAACGCGATCCGGACGAACCGAAAATCTACTTTTTGCCGAACCTGATGACGGCCTGCAATCTGGCGTGCGGGTTTTTCGCCGTCCTGATGATTTTCCGCGGTCTCGTCGAAGTGGGAAACACCAAACTGCCGCCGAAAGAGTATTACGAGCAACTGAAGCCCTACTACGAATACGCGATCCTGCTGATTTTCGGCTCATGCCTTTTCGATTTGCTCGACGGCCGGCTGGCGCGCCTCGGCGGACAGGAATCGCCATTCGGCCAGCAATTCGACTCGCTGGCGGACATCATTTCCTTCGGCATGGCTCCGGCGATGCTGCTCTCAAAAGCGGTGCTCTTCCCTCTCGGAAACGTCGGCTGGGCGATCGCGCTGGTCTATCTCATCTGCGGCGCGATGCGCCTGGCGAGGTTCAACTGCCTGGCGGCGCTGCCCAAGAAACCCGGCGCGTCAACCGATTTCCGCGGCCTGCCGATCCCGATGGCGGCGGGATTCATCGCCTCGCTGACCTTCCTGCTGATCGATCTCTACAAAAACGACCACGAACTCGGGATGTGGAAATACATCCTCGCCGGGGCCATGTTGGGACTTTCCCTGCTGATGATCAGCGACGTGCGCTATCCGAGTTTCAAAAAGGTCGGCTGGAACACCCGCGGCACTCTGGGAGCCATCTTGATCGCGATGTTGCTGGTGTTCGCGATCGTGCAGTTCCGCTACGTCATGCCGGTGGCGTTGTTCAGCTTGTTTCTGTTATATGGCTTCATCCGGCCATGGGTTTCCCAGAAGCTGCAGAAAGGAAATCGAGGTGGAAACCGATCCGGAGGACGAAATCCCCGGGAGCGAAACATCGGAGGAGCAATCACGAAAGAAAGTCTGAAAATGGGCGATCCAAAACACCGTCCCCGTTGGGTGCCCTTTCTCTTGGTGCTGCTTCCCTTGTGGCTTGTGGCATCGGGTGGCGGAGCGCTGTGGTATTATTTCCACCTCGAGAAGCAGCAGGCGCTCGTGGAGCAGGAGCGCTTCGCGCAAAACGTCTCGACACCTCTGCTTGCCGATGACTTGAGGAAAATCGTAGAGGTAATCGGCGAGCGGAATGCCTCGTCCGAGTCAGCTGCCGCGAATTTATCCCGCACCGCGTCGATGATCGAAGGCCTGCTCGGCCCGAGCAATACCGGCTACACGGTTCGCCTAACCAAGGGTCCCGCGACCTGGCCGTTGCTGCAAGTCACCCTCACCGGACTGGAACCGGAAAAACCCGCGGTCTGGGTGATCACTTCCTACGACAGCCGCGCCGGCTCCCGCGGTGCCGAGGCAAACGCCACCGGCCTTGCCGCCACGCTCGCAGCCGCACAGGCGCTGGCCCGGGACAAGCCCATCGCTTCCATCCATTTCATCTTCCTGCCTCACGCGAATGATCCGGAATCCCCCGTCATCGCCACAGCCGCAAAATTCCTGGAGCTGGCAAAAGCCGCCGGGCCTCCGAAAGCGATGCTCTGCGTGGAATCCATGGGCGCGGGCGAACCGCTGTGGCTGAGCTCCCGGGATACGTCCGCCGCTCCGCTCGGACTCGTCTCCGGTCTCGGCGCGGTTTACGGCGCGGAAGTCGTTTGTCTCGGGGAGGATACGGATCTTGCCAGCACGCTTTTTGAAATGAATCTACCTGCCGTCCGGGTCGCCACCCGACCGCTGGTGGCCGCCGACGAGGCGGACGACCGGCTGCCCTTCACTCCGACCGTGACGGCTTCGACCGGCCGTCTGATCGAGTTGATCCGTCGCTGCGCCTCCAAGTAAGAAATGCCTGTCGCACATTCCCGGTTGCAGAATCCAGGAAGCGGTCCAAAATCACACTCTCAATCGAAATCGCCGGCTATCTGACAGCGATTCCTCCCCATCTTCTTCCATGCGCCCCACCGACCTCGATCCTGCATTCATTTCCCATGCCCCCGGCTATTGGTCGGACGAAGCCACGGAAAACTGGGATGACCACCGCTGGCAGCTCAGAAACCGAGTCGATTCCCTCGCGGATCTCGACCTGCGGCTGAATCTGACCGACGAGGAACGCGCCGGCGTCCTGCTTGCCGGGACCAAACTGGCGATGTCGATCACCCCGCACTTTTTCAACCTGATCGACCGCGATGACCCGGACTGCCCGATCCGCCGCCAGGTGATTCCGCGCATCGAGGAAGGCTGGAACGCGCCCGAGGAAATGGCCGATCCTTGTGGCGAGGACTCCCACATGCCGGTGCCCGGGCTGGTCCACCGCTACCCGGACCGGGTGCTTTTCCTCGTCACCGACCGCTGCGCCTCCTATTGCCGATACTGCACCCGCTCGCGGGTCGTCTCCGGTGTCGGCGAGCAACACCTTGAAACCCAGTGGGAACCGGCGTTCAAATACCTCGAAAAGCACACTGAAATCCGCGACGTCCTGCTTTCCGGTGGCGATCCCCTGCTTTTCTCGGACGACCGACTCGATAAAATCCTCACCCGCCTGCGGTCGATTCCGCACATCCAGTTCATCCGCATCGGCTCGCGGATCCCGATTTTCCTGCCCCAGCGGATCACGCCGGAGCTTTGCACGATGTTGAAAAAGCACCATCCGCTTTTCATTTCCATCCACTCGAATCACCCGCGCGAACTCACCAGCGAAGTTCGCGACGCGCTCGGCCGCCTCGCCGACGCCGGCATTCCGCTCGGCAACCAAAGCGTGATGCTGCGCGGCGTGAACGATCACGTGGATGTCCAAAAGGCTCTCGTCCAGAAGCTGCTGATGTGCCGCGTGAAGCCGTATTACCTCTACCAGTGCGATCTCATCAACGGCTCGTCACACCTCAGAACGCCGGTCGCCGAGGGCGTGGCGATCATCGAAGGCCTCCGCGGCCACACCACCGGCTACGCCATCCCGCAGTTCGTCATCGACGGCCCGGGCGGCGGCGGGAAAATCCCGATCAACCCGAATTACGTGGTCGATACCGCTTCCGGCAAGATCACGCTGCGGAATTTCGATGGCGACATCTTCGAGTATCCCGATCCCATCGCCGATGCCAACCGCCGAGCTCGAAAAGCTCCATCAGGCAGCATTTTCCCATCGTTAATGGCGCAACTGCTCCCGGAGCCCAGACGCACCCGCCACAAGCGGGTCGTCGCCGATGTTTAGCCGCGCTTCCGACGAATCAGCAACACACTGCCCGCGAACATCGTCAGAAGCAAGGTCGTTGGCTCAGGGACGGTGACGACTCTGAATCCCACGCCGTCGCCCTCGCCCCAAGGTTCGGCCAAACTGCGGGTCGATGACATCATGAGAAAATCGTAGGTTTCAAACCAAGCGCTGCCGCGCAGACCGCGCGAAGTGCCATCGATCACCGCGTCATTCCACTCCCAGACGTTTCCACCCTGATCGAAAGTGCCATAATAGCTCGGATCCGCCGAATAGGTCCCCACATCCGTCACGGCTCCCACGGTATTGTTGAAATTCGCCTCGCTCGTAGCGATCGTGTTCTGGTTGTTAGGATAGAGTGAATAACTGGAGGTGGTGCCGTTATAGTAGGCCGCTTTATACCACTCGTCCTCGGTGGGGAGGTACACCGTGGCTCCGGGGTTCGCCGCAATGATCCCGGTGGTCGCGCCGTCGAGCGTGTAAGAACCGAACTCCATATCGGCAGTGCCCTGCCCGTTTGCCAGCCAGTTGGTGAAACGCGCGGCATCAAACCACGACACGTAAACCACCGGTTTGTTCTCAAAACCGGTCGTCACGGTGTAGCTGTAGCTTCCGGAACTGCCGGATTGGGTGATTCCACGGCTCACCATCTCACTGCTGAAGATTCCAAAGGCATTGGATTCGCCCTTGGCATTGAGGAACTGCGCATACTCGCTGTTGGTCACCTCGTACTTGCCGATCTGGTATTCGTAACCCACCGCGCCATAGCCCGGATTTGGATTCACCGTATCTGCGGCATTTCCCACATCCCCGACCGTGACATACTCGATATTCACCGCTGCATGAGCGGGAACCGCGAGCGAAACACCTGCCAACATCGCCAAAACGAGCGGAGCAGCTGTCGAAAAATTCTTGTTTGCCATAGGAAGTTGCTGATCCTAAGCAAATATTTAACGGAGGGTCAAACCTTTCCTCCCCTCCGCGATTACGTAGGTCTCCAGGTATTTGTCCTGGCCGGGGGGACCAGGAATACCAGCCCCCCCAAACCATCCCGCCCCCTTCCAAACGAGTGAGCGATTCTCTTTTGCTCACCAAAAAGAACCCAAGGACCACCTCGACAGGCCTCAGCCCATTCCGCTTGCTCTCGCGGTGCGGTGTCCTAGCATCCGGCGCTTTCCAAAGCTCCGTTGCTCATGAACCGCATTTTCGTCGAAAAACAGGCCGCCCACACCGCGGAGGCCCGCCACCTCCTGCATGACCTCCACGAGTCTCTCGTTCTGCCCGGGCTGAAAGACGTGCGCATCGTCCAACGCTATGATTGCGATGGACTAAGCGCCGAGGAATTCGGCTCCGCATCGCGCCTGATTTTGTCGGAACCCCAGGTGGATTCCATTTCTGAAACGCTCGCGCTCGGAGCTGATGAAACCGCCTTCGCCGTCGAGTTTCTCCCCGGCCAGTTCGACCAGCGCGCCGACTCCGCCGCGCAGTGTGTGCAGATCCTAACCGGCAAGGAACGCCCGCTCGTTTTCTCCGCGAAAGTCATCATTTTAAAAGGGTCGCTCTCGGTCGCTGAAATCCAGAGCGTGAAATCCTACGTCATCAATGCCGTCGATTCCCACGAAGTCCCCGTGGCGGCGGTTTCCAACCGCCAAGCCCCCACAACCCCACCCGACGTCGCCATCCTCACCGGATTTGCAACCCTCGACCCCACCACCCTGCGCGCCGAACTCGGCCTCGCCATGTCCGCCGAAGACGTCATTTTCTGTCAGGCCTATTTCCGCGACGAGGAAAAACGCGACCCGAGCCTCACCGAGATCCGGATGCTCGACACCTATTGGTCCGACCACTGCCGCCACACCACCTTTCTCACCAAGATCGACAAGGTCACCTTCGGTGATGGCACCGAGCCCGTGCAACGTGCCTGGCAGACCTACCTCTCCACCCGCACCGCGCTCGGCCGCGAGGACAAGCCGGTGACACTCATGGACATCGCCCTCATCGGCATGCGCGAGTTGAAAAAATCCGGCGAGTTGGACAACCTCGAAGTCTCCGAGGAGGTCAACGCCGCATCCATCGTCGTCCCGGTCTCCATCGACGGCCGCCCCGAGGAAGAGTGGCTCGTGATGTTCAAGAACGAGACCCACAACCACCCGACGGAAATCGAACCCTTCGGCGGCGCGGCCACCTGTCTCGGCGGTTGCATCCGTGATCCCCTGTCAGGCCGCTCCTACGTCTATCAGGCCATGCGCGTCACCGGTGCCGGTGACCCGCGCACACCGTTTTCCGAAACACTGCCGGGCAAGCTTCCGCAGAAAAAAATCTGCCAGGTCGCCGCCCGCGGTTACTCGTCCTACGGCAATCAGATCGGCCTCGCCACCGGCCAGGTCGCGGAAGTCTATCATCCTGGCTACGTCGCCAAGCGCATGGAAATCGGCGCCGTCGTGGCCGCCGTCCCGCGCTCACACGTCTTCCGCGGCTCTCCTGCCCCCGGCGATGTCATCCTGCTCATCGGCGGCCGCACCGGCCGCGACGGCGTGCGGTGGCGCGACTGGTTCCTCCAAGGAACACACCGACACCGCACTCGAAAATTCCGCCGAAGTCCAGAAGGGCGACGCCCCGACCGAGCGCAAGATCCAGCGCCTGTTCCGCAACCCGGAACTCACGCGCAAAATCAAGATTTGCAACGACTTCGGCGCCGGCGGCATCTCCGTGGCCATCGGTGAGATCGCGCCTGTCGTTGGAGATCAACCTCGACGCCGTTTCCAAAAAATACGACGGCCTCGACGGCACGGAACTCGCGATTTCCGAGTCGCAGGAACGCATGGCCATCTGCGTGGATGCTTCCGAAATCGACTACTTCATCGCCGAGTCCGACAAGGAGAACCTCGAGTGCAGCCACGTCGCCAACGTCACCGACAGCGGCCGACTCGTCATGACCTGGCGCGGCAAGACCATCGTCGATCTCTCCCGCGCCTTTCTCGACACCAACGGCGTCCAACAGAGCGCGGACATCCATGTCGGAGCGATTTCAGAACGACCCGCATCCGACGGAAAATCACTAACCGAGACACTCTGCCGATCTCAACATCTGCTCCGCAAAAAGGCCTTGGCGAGATCTTCGACGGCTCCGTCGGCGCGGGAACGGTCCTCTGGCCCTTCGGCGGCGACCGGCAGCTCACCCCGCCGGATGCGATGGTGGCAAAACTCCCGCTGCTAGAAGGCGACACCGACGTCGCCACCTTCATGAGTTGGGGATTCAATCCGGACATTTCCTCGTGGTCACCCTTCCACGGCGCGCTCTATGCCGTCACCGAATCCGTCTGCAAGGCGGTCGCCGCCGGCGCGCGACTGCCCGACATCCGGCTCACACTCCAGGAATACTTTCCGAAACTCGGCAACGATCCCACCCGCTGGGGCCTGCCGTTCGCGGCGTTGCTCGGAGCCTATCAGGCGCAGCACGGACTCAGGCTCGCCGCCATCGGCGGCAAGGACTCGATGTCAGGTTCGTTCAACGAACTCGACGTGCCGCCGACACTCGTTTCGTTCGCGCTCGCACCGGGCAAGGCCAGTCTCGCGCTTTCACCCGAGTTCAAACAAGCTGGTTCGACCATCTCGTTCGTGGAGATTTCCCGCGACGCGGATCATCTACCGGATTTTGAGGAATTGAAGCAGGTCGCCGCCGCGCTCCATCAGCTCAACGTGGATGGGAAAATCCTCGCGCTCCATCACATCGGCCAAGCGGGCATTGCTGCCGCGCTCGCGAAGATGGCGTTTGGAAATCACATCGGCGCGGAGATCGACACCACGCTTGACCTCGGTCGTGAGCGCTATTTCGCCTTTCTGATCGAGCACGCCGAACCACTGCCCGCCGAGTTCGGCTCGGTGGAGTTAGGCAGGACGAACGAAACCGGAGTGCTGGTTCTCAACGGTGACGCACACACGCTAACCGAACTTGAGAACGCTTGGACATCCCCGCTTGAGCCGATCTATCCGACGAATCCGGAAGAGATCGGAGATCGGCGATCGGAGATCGTGGAGATCCCGCTATTTCCCTCATCGGAGATCCCCTATCCACGATCCCCGATCTCGAAACCGAAGGTTCTGATCCCCTCCTTCCCCGGGACGAACAGCGAATACGATTCCGCCAAGGCCTTTCGCGAAGCCGGAGCCGATGCGGAGATCCTGGTGTTCCGAAATCTATCGGCAAAACACATCGAGGAATCCCTAACCGCCCTCGCCGCGCAAATCCGCCAGTCGCAGATCCTGATGTTCCCCGGCGGCTTCAGCGCGGGCGACGAACCGGACGGCTCCGCGAAATTCA
The DNA here is from genome assembly GCA_963841745.1 of uncultured Verrucomicrobiae bacterium. Classification (GTDB taxonomy): domain Bacteria; phylum Verrucomicrobiota; class Verrucomicrobiia; order Verrucomicrobiales; family Akkermansiaceae; genus Luteolibacter. The sequence continues at coordinate 724,016 of CAWJDV010000006.1, forward strand.
TCGCCACCATCATCCGCAGCCCGCGCGTGGCGGATGCGATCCTGGACCTTTTGAAAAACCGCGACGGCCTGATCCTCGGGATTTGCAACGGCTTCCAGGCGCTCGTCAAAACCGGACTCGTCCCTTACGGCGAAATCCGCGACGCCCACGCCGATGCGCCGACGTTGGTGCACAACTCGATCGGCCGCCACATTTCCTGTTATGCCCATACCCGGGTCGTCAGCAGACTTTCGCCATGGTTGGCGGAAAGTGAGATCGGCGAAATCCACCGGGTGCCGGTTTCCCACGGGGAAGGCAGGTTCCACGCCTCCACCGGCGTGATCGCGCAACTCGCTGCCAACGGCCAGATCGCGACTCAGTATTGCGATGCTGACGGCGTGCCTTCCATGGACAATTCGATCAATCCGAACGGCTCGCTCGCCGCCATCGAAGGCATCACCAGCCCCTGCGGCCGGGTCTTCGGAAAAATGGCCCACACGGAGCGCAGCGGCTCGCGAGTTGCTCGAAACATTCCGGGCAACAAACATCAACCGATGTTCACTGCCGGTGTCGCGTATTTTCAATGAGCAATTTTTCGCGCAAAATAGCCTAATCATGGCTATTTTGAGTGCTTTTCTGCTCATAAATGATTGAGAGCTTGATCTGTGAGTTGAAATCTGCTCAATTAAGGTCGAACCGGAGCTTTTTGAGCAATTTTCCACTCAACATGATTCAACTTCTCACCAATCCGCAGATTGAACAGGAACTTGGCAAGCGCCTGAAAAACCACCGGCTCGATCTCAACCTGAGCCAGGAGGAAGTCGCGACCCGCAGCGGATTGTCGCGCCGGACGATCACCGCAATTGAAAATGGCGAGGGCTCCACGCTCACCACTCTCATCGCCATGTTACGGGCGATGAATGCCTTGGACACGCTGGAGAACTTCCTGCCGGACCCCGGAATCAGCCCGATGGCCATGACGTCAATGCTCCAGGACGCCCCGCGCAAGTATGCGTCCAAGCCGCGCAAGACGCCACCGCCCACGCCTTGGAAATGGGGCGATGAACAATGACCTCCGCCACCGTCGAACTTTATGAAACGACCATCGGCGCGGTGACGTGGGACCCGGAGCGCGAATTGGGAATCTTCGAATACGCGCCGGGGTTTCTCGGCAGCGGCATCGAGATCTCACCGGTGATGTTGCCGTTGGGCGCAGGACGATTTTCATTTCCCAATCTTCCTCGCGAAACCTTCAAAGGCCTGCCCGGACTGCTGGCGGATTCGCTGCCTGATAAATTCGGCAACCTGCTCATCGACCAGTGGCTCGCCCGCCAAGGTCGCCGGCCCGAGTCGTTCGATCCGGTGGAACGGCTTTGTTATCTGGGCACCCGGGCGATGGGAGCCTTGGAGTTCCAACCCAATTTCCTGCCAGACACTCCACCGGAAACCTTACATCTGGAAGCCTTGGTCCAGCTCGCTAATGATGCGCTCGCCTCCCGCGAGAGCCTGCATGCGAATCTTTCCCAGCCCCCGGAAGCCCTTGCGACCATCCTCCGCGTCGGCACTTCGGCCGGCGGCGCACGGGCAAAGGCGGTGATCGCATGGAATCCGCAAACCGGAGAAATCCGCTCGGGGCAAGTGACGCTCTCGCCTGGATTCGAGGCCTGGTTGCTGAAATTCGACGGCGTTTCCGCCAATCGCGACAAAGAACTCAACGATCCACTCGGCTACGGCCGCATCGAATACGCCTATCACCTGATGGCCCGCGCCGCCGGGATCACGATGAGCGATTGCCGGCTGTTGGAGGAAAACGGCCGGGCCCACTTCATGACCCGCCGCTTCGACCGTGGACCGGCCGGAGAGAAATTCCACATGCAGAGCCTGTGCGCAATGGCACATTTCGACTTCAACCAGGCGGGTGCCTATTCCTACGAGCAGGCCTTCCAAGTCGCCCGCCGCCTGAACCTGCCACAGCCGGATCTCACCGAACTCTATCGCCGCGCCCTTTTTAACATCCTCGCGCGGAATCAGGACGACCACACCAAGAACATCGCCTTCCTGATGGACCGACGCGGCGGCTGGCGGCTGGCTCCGGCATACGATCTGATCTACGCCTACAATCCTAACGGCGCGTGGACCCAACGCCATCAGATGACTCTAGCGGGCAAACGGGAGAATTTCACCACCAAAGATCTCCTCGATTCAGCCAGCACGGCCGACGTCAAACCCGCCAAGGCAAAAAGCATTCTCAAGCAGGTCCATAGCGCAGTTGCCGCTTGGCAAACCCACGCGGAATCCTCCAACATTTCGGCGGAGTGGACCGAGGAAATCCGGAGGAATCTCCGCCTTGATCTCAAACTCTGAAGGTCTTATCACGGCGCATCCCGCAGATCGCCCCAAACGCAAGAGATAAAGTTTCACAAATGGCATAAATTTTGCTTCGCTTTTTGTTTTGGCGTCATAGGCTCGCCGCGGCAACAGCCTTGCCGGCAATGGCAGACGCATTCCTCCATCAATCTCTTTCCCAGCAACAGACCCTCGCGCCTCAAATGCGCAAGAGTTTGGAGATTCTTCAGGCGGGAACTTTGGAGCTCTCCCAACTGGTCCAGCAGGCGCTCGAAACCAACCCGGTGCTCGAAGATCTGACCGAAAGCATCTCACTCGACGAGGAAGGGCCCGAGGCGGACGATGCCGATTCGCTGGATTACATGAATCAGACCGATGACGATTGGCGCGACCGCACGATCCTCGAAGGCAAGAGTTCACCTTGGACCAGCGAAGACGAGGAACGTCGCCAACGGATTTACGACTCCATCGTCGCCCCGGAAACGCTCCAACAGCATTTGCAGCACCAACTCGACCTTTCCATGGTCGATCCGGAAGTCCGCGAAGCCGCGCAAGCGATTCTAGGAAATCTTGATGACCGCGGATTTCTTGATCTGCCCGCAAAAACCCTCGGACTACGCATGGGTCTCAAGCCAAAGGATGTCGAGGAAGCCTTGAAGCTTGTGCAGTCCTTCGACCCCGCCGGGATTGGGGCATCCGGAATTCCCGAGTCACTTTTGCTGCAACTGGAGCGCACGACGGGCAAGGACACCATCGAATATAAAATCGTCAGGGACCACCTCGAAGACCTCGCCCGCAAACGCCATCCACAGATCGCCCGGGCCCTTGGCACCAATGTCGAGCGCATCGCGGAAGCCGCTTCCCGCATTGGCCGCCTCACTCCCAATCCCGGCGGCGAATTCGACCCGACGGGAAATCCGTACATCCTGCCGGACGTCGTCATCGAGCGTGACGACGACGGAAACTGGTATGCCCGCCTCACCGGAGAACATCTTCCAAATCTGAGGATCAATGACTTCTACAAGGACATGATCGGCAAAACCGGCACGGACGCGAAGGCACGGCAGTTCCTCCGTGACCAGATCCGCGATGGCCGCAGCCTGATCCATGCCATTTCCCTTCGCCAGGAAACCATTCTCGCCATCGCCCACAAGCTCATCGAGCACCAACCCGCGTTCCTCACGAAAGGGCACCGCCATCTGCGCCCGCTGACCATGAACGACATCGCGGACGAACTGAACCTGCACGCTACTACCATTTCGCGCGCTGTCGCCGGCAAATATGTGTTCACCCCGCACGGCCTGATGGAGATGCGGGCGTTCTTCGCCACCGGCTATCAGACCAGTGACGGCACCGAGGTCTCTAACGCCGGAGTGCGCGAGGCGATCCAACAACTCGTCAGCGCCGAGGACAGAGCCAAACCGCTGTCCGATGAATTCCTGATGAAGGCGCTCGACAAACAAGGAATCAAGGTCGCCCGCCGCACCGTCGCGAAATACCGCGAGCAGTTGAACATTCTGCCTTCCCACCTGAGGAAAACGTTCTAAGCCGGCCGCGGCCAATTCGACCGACTGATCTCCGGCATCCGTGATGCACAATGCATCCTGCACGGTCTTTAGCGTGTTTTTCACTCCTCCCGGCCCTCGCTACGGCACTGCGCCTCCCCGAAGGTGGAGCATTTCCCTAGGCGCATGGCGGGTTCCAGGGCAGACCGCAAGTTTGGTCCACCACTTGCAAGAAGAGTTACAGCCACCACCAACCTGTCTGGCTGCCTCGACAAGAACATGAAAATCTCATCCAAAAAAAATTTCCCACTCGCGTGCTTAGGACTGGCCGTAGCTGCTTTGCTTTCGAGCTGTGTCGATCCCTACTACGCCGGTCGCGGCGGACCACCATCAAGCGTCGTCGAACATCGTGAAATCCGCCGACTTCCTTCGGGATACCGGACTGAAGTCATCGATGGAAACAACTATTATAACCACAACGGCACTTACTACCGTCGCCAATCCGGCGGTTACGTCGTAGTGGAAGCACCGCGCTCCCGCTATGGCAGGTCTCAAGGTTACCGGGAGACATCCATCACGCGACTCCCCCGCGGCTACCGGGAAGTCAACCACCGCGGCAACCGTTACTATCAGGTCAACGATACCTACTACCAACGCCGGGGATCCGTCTATGTCACAGTCACCCGTCCCTACTGAATCCATCCAACCCAATCCTAACCAAACAATACCATGAGTCTGGGAACCATCCTTCTGATCATTCTGATTCTCGCACTGGTCGGTGCGCTCCCCAGCTGGGGACACAGCAAGAACTGGGGCTACGCGCCAAGCGGCGGACTTGGCCTGATCGTGCTGATCATCGTCGTCCTGCTGCTACTCGGCAGGATCTGACCAGTCATCCGAAATCAATTCGGCTTACGGAACCGGTAATGGGAGACGATCCATTCGTCCCCGTTCCGGTATCCCCATAACTCGGCGCAGGCCATGAAAAACACCCGCCAATAGACCCACCAGCGGACCTGTTGGTCCTCGCCGTAGGTTTCACGGATCAAAGGCATGAGCTCCTCGCGTGCGGCGTCCATCCGCGTGAGCCACGCCTCGGAGGTCTTCTGATAATGGGTGCCGCTGACATGCCAGTGGCCTTCGATCTTGAGACGGTCCTGGAAATACAACAACAGGTCGTCCGAGGGCATCTGCCCGCCGGTGAAGAAGTATTTCGCCATCCAGTCGTCCTCGCTCTCCGCCTCATAGTGGTAGGCATACTCACGGTGGGTGAAGATATGCACGAACAGCGCACCACCCGGTTTCAACCAGCACGAAATCCGCTGCATCAACAGTTCGTAGTTTTTCATGTGTTCAAACATCTCGACCGATACGACCCGGTCGAACTCCGCGTCGCCTTCTCCCTCGTAAACGATCATGTTCGCGGTGCGGACCTCGACGTTGGTCAAACCCCGCGCCGCCAGCTGTGAATCGATGTAAATCTTCTGCGTCCGCGAGTTGGAAACCGCGGTGATCTTCGCATTCGGATAGTGAGCGGCCATCCACAAAGTCAGCGAGCCCCAACCACAGCCCAGCTCCAGAATCCTGTGACCATCCTTCAAATCCGCGCGCTCACACGTGAGTCCCAGCATCCGCGCCTCGGATTCGTCGATGTCGATAACGCCCTCGTCCCAGTAACCCGAACTGTATTTCATGTGCTTGCCGAGCACCCGCTTGAAAAACGCGGTGGGCAGTTCGTAGTGCTGTTCGTTAGCCTCATCGGTCGCGATCGCGATCGGGCTGGCCCGCAGCTCCTGCACGTGTTGCATCACTTTTTCCTGGCGGTGTTCGCAGTCGAGTTTTTCAAAAGGAGCGAGAGTTCCCGCGAGGCGGTGGCGGATTCCGATGCGGATCAAGGCATCCGGGATGATGCCCTTGGCGAGCAGGTCGTTGGTGTGGATCATGATGTTATTGGTTGAAATTCCGGGTTCTCAGCTTTTGGGGGGCCAAGGGATGAAAGGGCTCGTGGTTTCCTGATAGCGCCGGTAAGCATCCCCCTTGCGCCGCACGGCCGCGGCTTCGGTCGGCGGGATTCCCGTCACCTTGAGTAACAGGTAGATGATTGTCGCCGGCGCGTAGGCGGTAACCCACCCAAGATCCGAACCACAAGCGTAGATATAGAATCCAATCCAAATCACCGCCTCGAAAAAGTAGTTGGGATGGCGCGAGTAGCGCCACAAACCCGTCTGACACACGGCCTTGGAATCCGGTTTCGTCGCCTTGAATGACGACATCTGATGGTCGGCAATTCCCTCTCCGAAAATACCGGCCAGTGTCACCATGAGTCCTACGGATTCCCAGACACTCCAGTCCGAACGGTCGAATGCGATCAAAAGGAACGGCAACGCAAGCAGGACCACTGATAGAGCCTGAGCTTGGAAGAACCAGAAAAACGCGGAGGGCACTCTTCCAGTCCACACTTCCCGGAGTCTGACATACCGGGCATCCTCCTCCGGATGCGCCCTGCGGATCCTTCGCTCGAGATGCCAGCCCAGCCGGAAACTCCACAATGCCACCAGCGCGCCGGCAACCCATTGCTTCAGCGAGCCGTCGCCACAAGTTGCCAACCACAGCACACCGGTAAGCCCGATGCCGAACGCCCACACCGCGTCGACCAGCGAGTAGTTGTCACATTTTCGAGCCCATGCCCAGGCGAGGAAAAAAATCCCCGCCATCATTCCCAGTCCGAGGCCGAATGCGACCCAGAAGCTCACGGCGTGACCTCCTTCCGCCGTTGCAGCGAAGCCGCCAGTTGGCGCAGAACCGGCAGCACCGCGACCTTGATCAGGATGGCGGCAAACGGTGCGATCAACAGCCAGGCGCTCACACCGTGCCACGCGGCCATCCCGAAATCCCTCGCGAACTGAAGTGGATCCGCCTTGAATCGGGCTAGCAGCTGCGGGATGGAAAATGAAATCAACGGCACGCCATACAAGCGCTCGCCCAGCCGGATGAAGACAAGGATCAGCGCGAGATGCAGCGGATAGACCAGGGTTTTGAAAACATGGAGCACCGGCTGGTTGAGCCGCAGCAACCATCCGGCGATAAGACATACCAGCGTGGTGGATCCCATGATGGGGAAAACCCCCAGCACCACTCCCAATGAAATCGTCCACGCAATCTTCTCCGGAGTCGTGCCCAGGGTGAGCTGCATCACCACAGGCGCGACCAGCCAGCGCCGCCACCAGCTCTCCCTGACACCCGTTTCCATCTCGCTCCGGGCCATCATCATCCCCTTCCCTCTTCGAACCGGTGATGCAGGCCCAGGTTGTTAGGCCGGGTATAGACCGCCTGCACCACGGAGATGTTCCGTGTGGCAAACGCCGCCTCACAGTATTTCAGATAGTAATTCCACGACCGGACAAACGGCTCGTCGAAGCCGAGCGCCCCCACCTTGTCGCGCACCGCATTGAAATTGTCGCACCAGGACGAGAGCGTGCGGGCGTAGTCCGCACCGAGGTCTTCGAGGTCGTGCATGAAACAGATCACCCGTCGACAGCAGCACGTCATTGATGCGACCCACGCTGAGCAGCAGCGAACCCGGAAAGATATGCTTTTGAATCCAGTCCACGTTTTTCTTCAGGCTACGGTAACTGTAATCCGGCACCGTGATCATCTGCACGCCGAGCAACCCATCCGGTGTCAGCACCTCCGCGCATTTCGCGAAGAACGAATGGTGATACTTGTCGCCGACCGCCTCCAGCATTTCGATCGAGGCGATCTTGTCATAACCGCCGGTGATGTGGCGGTAATCCTGAATCCGGATCTCGATCTGGCTCTCCAGTCCCTCGTCAGCCACCCGCTTCCTCGCGTAGGCCGCCTGGGCTTCGGAAATCGTGACGCCGGTGATTTTACAACCGTAATTTCTAGCTACATGCACCGCGAATCCTCCCCAGCCGCAGCCGATTTCCAACACGTGGTCGGTTGGCTTGAGCTTGAGTTTCCGGCAAAGCGCGTCGTATTTCCCGCGCTGGGCGTCTTCGAGCGATTGATCCGCACTCTCGAAGCGGGCGCTCGAATAGGTCATACTCGGGTCCAGCCACAGCCCGTAAAACTCATTCCCCAGATCGTAGTGCTCGGAAATGTTCCGGCGGCTCGTTTCCACCGAGTTTTCGCGGCGCAGGTGACGGAACCAGTTGACGATCTTAAGCACGTTCACCCCACTCAGGCTGGCGGACGAACTATCAGCTCCCTGGAGCGCGTTGACATTGTGGATGAACCAGGAAATCACCGCCGCGATGTCGGGCGTGTCCCATAGCCCGTCGGTGTAGGCCTCGCCCATTCCGATGTTTCCATAAAAGGCGCAGCGTTTGAAAAATGCGGCCTCGTCACGGAGAATCACCCGTGCGGTGACCGCCGCACCCGGCTTGCCGAAGTGACGGACGCGGCCGTCGGAATATTCCATCCGCAGCCCGCCGAGCGGCATTTTCTCCAACACGCGGATCACCATCCGTTCGGCAAAGCCCTGCGTCGCATGACTCACCGCTTCGGCTGGCACCCGTTCGGCATCGATTTCAATGGATGTATTCATGGTGTCTTAGGTTTCAAACTTGGATGGGGACGCATCACGTCCTGTTGGACTTCAAGCCGTTCGGATTTCCTGAAAAACGGAACGCGCCGGATCCACAAAAGCAGCGCATGCCAGTGAATCAGACCGATGATCCGAAGTGACAACATCGGATACTTGAACGCGTACCAGACAAGCCGGACCGATGATAGTTCCCGCCGCTCCCCGCGGATGGAACTCAGTAGGATTCGCTCACTGGAATCATGGGTGTCGATATTGACCCGCCACTGATCGGCCGGTGGTCCGAGCTTGAAATCAAAATCCATTCCCGGATCGGAAAACGGCGAGACATAGAAATTCTTGGCCACCCTGCGATGCCAGAGCCCCTCGGCATCCTTCGATCCGATGGCATACAACTTCATTTCCCGGAAGGTATTCACCACTTCCGCGACGACGGCGAGTGTCTCACCATCTTTTTTGTCGATGTAGTAGAACGACACTGGATTGAATCCATAGCCCAAGACCCGGGGAAATGTGACCAAGCGGATCCGCGCGTCCATCCGGGCAGGAAATCCCCTGCTCCCCCAGCCAAGCGAGGAGATTCGGACGGATCCCGCCGGGGAGTCCGAGATCAATGTGATCCTGGTCATCGATCGAAAACAGATTGAACCGGTTGTGACTGAATCCAAACATTCTCCGCCCCAGTCCTGACAGATCGTCTATATCCACACAGAACATGAATACCCGATAGTCGAAGGCATGCCGCTTCGGCTTCAACCGGCAGTGCGCCACCGAGCATTCGTAGAGCGAGTTCATTGCCATGGGTCCCTTCCCAGGATTTCAGCACAGACGTTCACCGCTGACCAGAGGCCATCTTCATGGAAGCCGTAACGTTGCCACGCGCCACAGAAATAGCGACCGGTTTCGCGTCCCGCCCGATGGAGTTCCGGCAGGCGTTCCTGTGCCGCGACGGCGGCCATATCGAACAACGGGTGCTCGTAGGCAAGCCTGCGCTTGATGGATCCCGGCGCTGGCGATGACGGAGGATTGATCGAAACGAAGTATTGCTCGCGATCAGAGACGCCTTGCAGTTCGTTCATCCAATAGTGGGTCGAGTAACGGTTCGCACCGTCCGCCGCGCGGTCGATCCGATAGTTCCAGGACGCCCAACAGCGGCGAGTCCGGGGCATGAACTGCGGGTCCGTGTGCAGGACGGCCTCGTTTTCCTGATAGTGAAACCGGCCCAAAAGATCCGTTTCCATCTCCGATGGATCGGCGAGCATCCGGAGCGCCTGGTCACCGTGAGCGGCGATCACCACCCGGTCGAATGTGGACGACGTTCCATCTTCGAGCATCAGGGTCTTCCCGTTGACCGATTTCACGGATTTTCCGCGGTGAATGTCGCGCTCGAATGGCTGGATCAGTTTCTCCACATAACATCTCGACCCACCGGACACCGTGCGCCACGGGTGCTGGGTGTCCAGTCCGAGAAAGCCGTGGTTGTGCCAGAACCGCATCAGAGTGCGGGCAGGAAACTCCTCGATCCGCTCGGGCGGGCTTGACCAGACCGCGGCCGCCATTGGTGAGAGATACCAGTTCAGGAAATCGTCACCATACTTTCTCGCCGTTACATAATCGCGGAGTGACATGTCGCCGAAAACCGGATTTGCCAGTTCCTCGACGGTCTCGCGGTTGAAGCGGTTGATCTGCATGAGCATCCGCCAGTAGCGGGGGCTGAGGAGGTTTTTGCGCTGGCCGAAAAGCAGGTTAAGGCTGCCACCATTGAACTCCAGTCCGTCCGCGGAATGTCTCACGCTGAAAGACATGGAAGTCGGCTTGGTGGTGACATCCAGTTCGCGGAACAAGCGGGTAAGTAGCGGATAGGTGACTTCGTTGTAGACCATGAAGCCGGTATCCACCGGGATCTTTGATGGTCCTTCGTCCACCATCACCGTGTGCGAGTGCCCGCCGATGCGCTCGTCTTTTTCATAGACCGTCACGTCATGCTCGCGGCACAGGAAGCGGGCGCAAGCGAGGCCCGAGATTCCTGTTCCGACGATCGCGATGCGTTCACGGGTCATGCGTGGTGCTGATGGGAGGGTAGTCCGGCTTTGCCTTCTTCGATCACGGCCCGGGGCACCGGCCGGAGATCCCAGATCAATCCGGTCCATGAGAGAACACGCAAACCGTAGTAAGTGAGATCCATTTCCCACCAGCGGAACCCCTGCCGCACCGAGTGCGGGTAGCGGTGGTGGTTGTTATGCCATCCCTCACCGAGCGTGATGAACGTTAGAAGCCAGCTGTTGCGGCTGTCGTCGTCCGTTTCATAACGACGCTTGCCCCAGACATGGGCGAGGGAGTTGATGAACAAGGTGCCGTGGAGCAGGACGGTGGTGCTGATGAAGAACGTCCAGATGAAGAACTGCCCGACGGTGACTCCGAGAGACGGGAAGAAAGTCTCCAAGACCCAGCCGATGGCCAACATGAGAAAACCGTAGGCGAACGGCACCGTCTGGTCGTAGCGGTTAAGAAACACCAGCTCGGGATATTTGCTCAAATCGGGAATGCTCTTATAGGCGGTCGGGAAATTTTTCATCGAGGTGAGCCAGCCGATGTGAGACCAGAGAAACCCGCTGACCACCGGGGAATGGATATCGCCCTCGTGGTCCGAGTGCTTGTGGTGGTGGCGGTGGGTGGCGGCCCACCACAGCGGGCCACGCTGCATCGAGCTGTTACCAATCACCGCGAACAGAAACTGGGTGAAGCGCGAGGTCTTGAAGGTCTTGTGCGAGAAATACCGGTGATAGAATCCGGTGATCGCGAACATCCGGATCAGATAGAGCGCCACTGCCGCCCACACGGCCACCGGGCTAACACCCACCCAGAACACGGCGAGACAGCCGAGGTGAAGGAAGATGAACGGCAGCGTTCTCTGCCAATTCACCTTTTCCGGAAGTTCCGAAGGATCCGGCAGCCCTTCCCGACGGAAGTCCGAGTCGAGCCACTGGCAGATCGTCAGGACAAAAGTCCCCCAAGGGCTCAGTTTCCGACCAGCGGGTGAAGGTGGAATTTCATTCATGGGCGTGCTTCGATCAATTGGATTCCAGGCGCTTGCCGACATACCCGACCGCTCCGCCGATGACCGGCAGGTGGGCGTAGAAATTCTTTCCTGAATCCCAGAAATCCTGATGAAAGGCGACTTTCCCCTCGCGGTTGAAGCGAATCTGGCTGACGCCCACCGAGGTGACCGGCTTGCCGCCGCTCAGGGCGGGAGCGGCGAATTTCATCGTCCAGCGGACGTAGTAGTCGTCACCGGACCGGGCGATGTCGTCGACGGTGGTTTGATAACTCGTCATCGTCTCGCTGGTCTTGAGGAAATACGCTTCGATCTCGGCGGCGCCTTGATGCACCACCAAGGTGTCGTCCAGATAGGCGTCCGAGGAATAAACCTTTAGGGCGTTTTCGCGCACGTAATTCGCGTCGCCGATGCCTTGGAGAAACGAGGTGAAACGCTGCAAGGCCGCCTTTTCGCCCGGTCCTCCCGCCTCGAAACCACTGGGAGCCACCTTTTCCATGCTGCTGCGGTAGAGGGCGACCTTTTCAGCGGATTGATTCGGAGCGGCACAGGAACTGAGCAGGAAAAACACGGCGCACAAGGCCACGAGCAGGCCGGCGACGAAGGTGGTGAATGGGTGGAAAAGAACGGACGACAACATTGCGCCGTCCTTTCGCTCCGCATTTTTGATCGCGCAAGAGAAAAACCGCAGCTCTCCCGGTTGCCACGACCATGAGATCAATCAGGGACGGGTCGGCGTGTTTTCCCGCATTCCCCGATATCGCCAAGGCTGCGTAGCCAAGCTCGCGAAGCTTGTCCACATAGAGGCCGCAGGCGCTGACTCTCCACACTGGAAACGGCCCGGCTTCATAGGCTGCGATTTCCTTGCCGGGGGATTTCCAACGTACGAAGAGTACGACGTGCCGGTCGTTGAGCAGGATATCGCCCGGCCGGAGGTCCTCCCACGACGCGAGCGGATCGCAAATCCCGGGCAGCTCGCGGGTGGAATACGGGCGATTGAGATTCCAGCAGCGCGAGACGAATCCCGAGCAGTCGATGCCACAGGATTCCGCGCTGACTCCGGCGTCGCCGAGTGCGCGTTTCGCGGGGTCCGCGATATCGCCCGCCTTTTTCCCTGCCGCGATTTTTTTCAGAAACGACTCCGGCGTGTCAAATCCGCCCCACTGATAGGGCAGGCTCTTCGCGGGCACTCCGGGCTGCCACCAGCCCCGACGGTCGCCATGTTTCACGAGTGTCCGGTCCGGCGTCTTCACCACGATCCCATTCGAGTCCGGGCCGTGCCGGACATGCCGCTCCTCCGGCATCCATCGCACCTGGGTGTAACGATAGGCGGTGGCGATCGCCTCGTCCCGCGTCACCCGTGGAGCGCATGAGGCAAGGAGAAACGATAGGATAATCAGAGGGAGAAATTTCAAGCTCGCAGACGTTAGCCGCGGGCAGGACCGGCGGTCACGGAGAAAATGGATCATCCGGCCGCTTGATCTTTCGCCGCAAGCCCGCAGACTTCGCGCCATCCGACCATGCAAGGCACGCTGCGATTTGAAAACGTCACGAAGCGCTTCGGCGACTTCACTGCGGTCGATCATGTGACGCTGGAAATCGAGCACGGCAAGGTGTTCTCCCTGCTAGGTCCGTCCGGCTGCGGCAAGACCACCCTGCTGCGCATGGCCGCCGGATTTGAAACACCGGATGACGGACGCGTGCTGCTCGACGGCCGCGACATCACCGGGCTGCCGCCCGAGCAGCGACCGGTCAACACAGTGTTTCAAAACTACGCGCTGTTCCCTCATCTCACCGTCCGCGAAAACATCGGCTTCGGATTGAAAATCGCCAAACTCCCAGCCACGCAAATCAAACAGGAGGTCGACCGGATGCTCGATCTCGTCGATCTCACCGCCCACGCCGACAAAATGCCGGCGAAACTTTCCGGCGGGCAGAAACAACGCGTGGGCATCGCCCGTGCGCTGGCAAACAAGCCGCGCGTCCTACTGTTGGACGAACCACTCGCCGCGCTCGACCTGAAGCTCCGCCAACGTCTGCTCGTCGAACTCGACGCCATTCATGACGAAGTCGGCATCACGTTCCTCTATGTCACCCACGACCAGGGCGAGGCGATGTCGATTTCCGACACCATCGCGGTGATGAACCAGGGCCGCATCGAGCAGATCGGCAAGCCCGCCGAGATTTATGAAACGCCGCGCACATCGTTCGTCGCGGCCTTCATCGGCGACACGAATTTCCTCGAGGGCCGAGTCACGGAATCCCTTGGCGAGCGCTTCTCCCGCGCGGAGATCCCCGGCCTCGGCGCGGTGATGATCGACAACGACAAGCCCGTGCGCCCCGGCGACCGCATCCATCTATCACTGCGCCCGGAAAAACTCATGGTCTCCCGCGACAAGCCGGCGAACGGCCAGTGGGACAACGCCGTGCCCGGCACCGTGGAGGACATCATCTACTTCGGTTCGCACACCCGCTACTGGGTCCGCTGCGGCGAATACCGGATCTGCGCCGAGCAACAACACCGCACCTTCCAACTCGATGAATCCGCCCCAAGCTGGGGCGACTCGGTATGGTTGCGCTGGCACGCGAACGACGGGTTTTTGCTAGAGCAATATCGCGAGGAGGACGAGGAGCTGCTGACGCTGCCGGAGGAGTAACTGGAGCGCGGAATTTATTCCGCGCGAGTTACCAGGTTTTCACGTCGTCCGAAGTTCCGGGAATTCCATCCTTGCCGGGGGAAAAGGCCGTCGCCAAGCGTCCGGGCAACTCGACGAGCCTGCCGCCCAATTTAAAACGCAGCTTGTCCTCGTTCTTCACGTTGATTTCCACGATGAAGGGATTGCCCCAAAGATCGTAGAGCCCCTGCACCCGGCTTCCTTTCCCGTCATATTGCAATCCGTTTCTCCCGTCCCTGGCTTCCCGGACTGCTAGAAATTTGATATTTCTCGGGTTTTGCTTTTGTGTGGAATCATCTTCAAGCCCAACCAGGATATTCAGAAACTTCACTCCATCCGGGCCGTCGGTTGGGATGTGATTTCCGACGACAGGCAGAACGCCGTATTCCGTGTGGAAATTGTTGATGGCACTTTCAATCGCGATGGCGGTGGCAAGCGTCGTGGATTTACCGTGATGAGGCCGATGCCCACTCGCATTGATTACGGCAAAAATTACGAGAACGACTATCCCTGCCAATAGAACCATCGAAACGACGGTCAACCAATTGAATCGAGGTTCCTGTAGATTCTCGTCCATGACCAGACACGCTACTCCATGTGGAGATGCTGTCCAGCTCCCATCATGCTCCGCCTGGTTCGCGCGGAATAAATTCCGCGCTCCCAGTTTGTTACTTCCCCCAGCGCTCGAGCAACGTCTTCGCCATGTCGCTCGGAGTCTCCGAGACGGCGATGCCGCACTCGGCGAGAATGCGCTTCTTGGCTTGCGCGGTGTCGTCTTCACCGCCGACGATCGCGCCGGCGTGGCCCATGCGTCGGCCTGGAGGCGCGGTCGCTCCGGCGATGAATCCGGCAATGGGCTTCTTGCAATGTTGCTGCGCCCAGCGGGCGGCGTCCACCTCGGCGTTGCCGCCAATTTCGCCGATCATGATGATGGCTTCGGTTTCCGGGTCGTTGTTGAACATTTCCAACACCTCGCGGTGGTTGGTGCCGTTGATCGGATCGCCGCCGATGCCGACGCAGGTGCTTTGGCCGTAGCCGAGCTGCGTGAGCTGCCAGACGGCTTCGTAAGTGAGCGTGCCGGAACGCGAGACGACGCCGACGTTGCCGCGCTTGTGGATGTACCCCGGAGCGATGCCGATGCGGCAGCCGCCGTGGCTTTTCTCACCGGTGCCGGGAGTGACGAGTCCGGGGCAGTTAGGCCCGACAAGGCGGGACTTGGAGCCGACGAGCATCGCCTTCACCCGCATCATGTCCATGACCGGAATGCCTTCGGTGATGCAAACGATCAGTTCGATGCCGGCGTCCGCAGCTTCGAGAATCGCGTCGGCGGCGAAGGCGGGTGGAACGAAGATGGCGGAAGCGGTGGCACCGGTTTCGTTGACCGCATGGCTGACGGTGTCAAAAATGGGGACCACGTTTTCAAACTTCTGTCCGCCCTTGCCGGGAGTCACACCGGCCACGACCTGGGTGCCGTAAGCAAGTGATAGAGAAGCGTGGCGCGCGCCGAAGCTTCCGGTGATACCCTGGATGAGGACCTTGGTGTTTTCGTCGATGAGAATGGACATGGGAAAAGTTGGTTGGAGGTCAGGCGAGGGTCACTGCACGGCGGCGACGATTTTCTTGGCGGCATCCGACATGTCGTCGGCGGAAACGATGTTGAGACCGGACGCGGCAAGCGTGGCCTTGCCCATTTCCACGTTGTTTCCTTCGAGGCGGACGACGAGCGGGATCGGCAGGCCGGTTTCCTTGGCGGCGGCGATGACGCCCTCGGCGATGATGTTGCAGTCCATGATGCCGCCGAAGATGTTGATCAGGATGCCCTTCACGTTCGGATCACCAAGGATGATCTTGAACGCGGCGGTCACCTGCTCTTTGGATGCGCCGCCGCCCACGTCGAGGAAGTTCGCGGGATCGCCACCGAAGTGTTTGATGATGTCCATGGTGGCCATCGCGAGGCCGGCTCCGTTGACGAGGCAGGCGATGTTTCCGTCGAGGCCGATGTAGTTCAGATCAAACTCGGCGGCCGCGACTTCGCGCGGATCTTCCTCGTCTTTGTCGCGCATGGCGGAAATTTCCGGATGCCGATAGAGCGCATTGTCGTCGAAGTTGAATTTCGCATCCAGCGCGTAGACGTGATCGTCGGTGGTGACCACGACCGGGTTGATTTCGACCATCGAGCAGTCGCATTCGATGAACAGCTTGTAGAGCGAGTGCAGCAGGCGTCCGAACTGGCGGGCGTTGGTATTGAGGTCCAGGTTGTGGCAGATCTTGCGCACCTGGTAGGCTTGGAGGCCGGCGAGAGGATTGATGTATTCGCGCAGGATTTTTTCCGGGGTCTTCTCGGCGACCTCCTCGATGTCCATGCCACCTTCCGTGGAAACGACGATGACCGGCTGGCAGGATTCGCGGTCCATCAGGATGGCCAGGTAAAGCTCGCGGCTGATGTTGACGGACTCGGCGATCATCACCTTGCGGACGAAGCGGCCTTCGTCGCCGGTTTGTTTGGTGACGAGCACCTGACCAAGCATCTGGCCGGCCACATCGCGGGCGGCCTCTGCGGAATCCACGAGATGCACGCCGCCTTTGAAACCGTTTTTAAAGACTCCCTTGCCGCGACCACCGGCATGGACCTGCGCCTTCACCACCAGGTTTTTCACATCCAGCCACTTGGCCGCGTCGAGGGCTTCCTTTGGCGAGGAAGCGACTTTTCCCTTGGGACTCGGAACTTGGAAGCGATCAAAAAGCTCTTTGGCTTGGTATTCGTGAATGTTCATGGTGGAGGCTGGAATGGTGCGCTGACCCGGAAAGTCGGCGGGACCCTATTCCCCCACCCCGCGCGGGGTCAAGGCATCCTCTTGGAAAATTCGGGTTAACGGACGGTCGCCTGAAGCAGGCGGCGCGGCTTGTGGTGGAAGCCGACCGCAGGTCTTGCGCTTCTCCGGAACCCTCCCATCGGGGTGAAGGTGAAACCGGGGATTGACCCACGACCGGTAATCGACAATGGTCACCCATCATGACTGCCTCAGTTGAGTTGGATCTGAAACAACGCCTCGCCCGGCTGTCCGAGCGGGACAGGCGGGCCATGTCCGCATACCTGCTCAGGCTCAAACATCAGTCAAAAAGCGGTCGCCAAGGTATCTCCAAGCTCATGAAGGAAATGGACGCAGGCAAAAAAACCGGCCTATCCAAACTTGCCACCGATCTCGGTCATGGCTGACCGGCATTCATACGAACCGATCCTCTCGTCCAAAGCCACCGCGTTCCTCGTGGCCTCAACCAAGGCCCGTCAGCGGAAACTGATCGGGCTGCTTTATCAGCTTGCAGACAATCCTTCCCAAATCGGCGACTACTTCGAGCCGGATGAAACCGGACGAGAGGTGCAATTCATCCTCGTCCGAGACCTTCTCATCGCATTCTGGGCTGATCATGCTGTCAGAGAATTCAGAATCATCGATATTGATGAGGTTTGATGGAAGCCTGTCAAAATGACACCTCTCCCGCGCATCCACCGCAATCCCCTCCGCCTCCGCATTCAATCCGGCGATCTCCCGCTCCAGCGCTTCCCGCTGCGCGACGGCGATCCGCCCGGCCAGCGTCAACGTCCCTATTCGCACCGTCATAGAGGACAAACGCAAGATCCCTGTGAAACCAAGAGCAACGACCCCATTTACGCTCCCATCCATCCCGGCGAAGTCCTTCGCGAGGATTTCCGGCTCCCGCCCGCTCTCTCCGAATACCGCGTGGCCATGACAACATGATCATGACAGAACGACATTCCTTGCCTTGACTATCAGATTGAAAATTCGGAGCCTGCTTCCGTTAACAGATGCCGACCATAGCACATCAGTATAGCGCCCAATCCACACTGGGTATGCAAGGATCCTGTGCCACATTGGCACTTTCCGCCAAAAAGGAAGGGCGTGATGAACCTTTTTTCCAAGGACAGGTGTGCCAGCCGCGCCTGACGGCGAGAACTCTGGCGTGCTTGGCCAGAGTGGTCGGCGAACGTTGGTTCGATGCCGCTGCGGTGGCTGAAGCTCGCCGCCGCATGATGGACCCTCTGGTCACGTCGGGCGACGGTCTCTTGCGCCTTGAGGGTTTTTCGGGATGCAGATCCCTCTATGCACGGGTCGATCTTCTTCCCGGAGCGGTTGACGTCGTCCACCAGTCAACGGGAACGACGAACGTGGATTTCAACAAGCCCCTGCGTGCGGCTCTCGCCCGGGTTCGCGATCAGGACTCCCTCAGCCTTGCCGTCGATGAGAACGCCTTCACGCTGGTCCACGGAGAGGAAGCGCTAGTTGAGCACAAGGTTGATCTGCCGCTGAGCTGGCTCAAGGGACTCGCTTCGATTCCCAGCATTGCCTCGCGGAGTGAAATCATCGCCGATCTTACCGGACCGGCATTGCACCGATTGTTCGGGCAACTCCCACGGCATGGACAGGGGCGGGAAAGCCACTGGCTGCAGTTCGGCTCACGCGAGCCTCGGGTTACCCGGACTCCCTCGCCCGAGTCCGTCCAACTCACCGGGGCCAAACGATTGCTTGCCTTGCACGAGCTCGTCCCCGCGGCACAGCGGCTGAGCATCGCCACCACTCCGGAACGGGACCTCTCGTTATGGACACTCCATTTCGAAAACCTCCGCCTAACACTCGCTCTTTCACCGGAAGTCTGGCGTGGGTTTTCCGGAGAAGGTTCCGCGCTCAACGATCTGAATCACGAACCTGATGCGGATCTGGAACAAGCCATGCTGGACCAATTTGATTCCGGATTTGATGCAGACGACGCGGCGATCCAGCTTGGGGTCACGCTTCCCCACGTCCGTCAAGCACTCGTTGTCCTCGCCAGTCAGGGACAGGTCGGTTACGACCATCTTGACTCCCGCTGGTTTCGTCGAACGCTGCCCGGCATCAAGTCGTTGATCAAACACAGCAATCCCCGTCTCGCCCAAGCAGAGAAATGGTTCGAAGATGGAGCCGTCCTGATCGAGAATGCCCACCCGGATAAACTCCGTGGACAGGTGAGCATATCTCCAGAGATCTCCCATCATGTCGCCATTGATCCAGGTGGAGCCCGCTGCACTTGTTTCTGGTTTTCGAAATTCGGTCTTTCGCGAGGCCCTTGTTCGCACATTCTCGCCCTCCAACATGCCGTTCGCCCACACCCATGAAAGCCTTTGAAGACGCCCTCGCGGTACCCTCACTCAAAACCCAGTTGGAGATCCTCGAATCCATCCCGCCAAAAGAGCACTCGGATTTGATCGCAGCCATCTCGCTTCAACAGGATCTGCTCGAGAAACGGCGCTCCGCCTACTATCAGATGAGACGCCTTGCCCGGGAGAAGCAACAGAGTCCCATCGCAAACACTCCTGAACAGGACGAGGAAGAACGAGAAATCAAGGCGGAAGCGCGCTTCCTCCGCATCGCCGGACTCGTCGCTCATCAGACGCGGAAAAAGCTACCGACGAAATTTGAAATTTTCAGTGATGACTTGGTCTTGGATGAAGTTTTCGACTTCCTGGCAAGGACACTACCCGCCTGGCTGCCAGATCTGATCATGCAGAAGTTCAAGGGTACATCCTTCTACTGTGCTGACAGCGCGAGTCGGATCGCTCGTCGCTATCTCTGGTCCAACATCATTCCCCGCCCGGAGCCCGGCAATCGTTATTATGCCTATGTCCCGTCCTTCATCCTCGGCAGTTTCGGGGATCAAGCGGATAAGGCAAAACAACTGCTCCGCGAAAACACTGATCTGATTGAGATTGATCTACCGCTTTCCATCCGGATGATGGCGGAAAAGAGGGCCTACTACGAACTCTTCACTCCGTCCTCCCGGGCGCAGTCGGCATCGATCATGATGATGGTCGGCCAGTTATGTGGCGAAGGAGTTTACAAACTTGAACCCCTGTTACGCGCCACGTTGGAAGCCATGCTCGAATGCCAACGGGAGCACGAGGCTCGCCAGGTAATCCAAGCGTATGACGACCTGGATCCCACGCCGGAACAATCCATCGAATTCCAGCAGATCGGCTTTCCCCTCTTCGGTTCCGCCCACAAGGCGGTGGTTCGTTTCGCAATCCGCATGGTCGACGCGATTCAAGATCTGCCCGGCTTTGACGCCCGCAGTTTCATCTCCAATGTGGCCCCGGCATTGCAACTGGATTCCAATCCTCTGCGGATCGAATTACTGAAATTGATAGAGAAGATCCTCGAACGTCATCGGGAGATCAGAGGGGATATCGCGGCGGAGATCGCTCAAGCGCTCATCAATCCCAATCTCGCAGTCCAGAAGGCCCTTTTAGGACTGTTAAAGACCCTGCCCGCCTCAGCCAGCGAATCGATTTCAGACGCTCTCGCGCCCTACTCGACCCATGTCCTTCCTTCGTTGAAACCCGATTTCGCCGTCTGGGTGAAAGCTCCGCCGTCCCAAGTGATCCAGACACCGATTCCAGCACCCGCCGGGCCGGTAGTTGGAAATCGTCTGGAGCCTCTCGCTTCGGTGGAGGACCTCGCGTTCGTCGCCAACGAGTTGCTGACCGATGAATTTGATCCGGCAAGACTGGAGCTGTTTCTCGATGGCCTCGCGCGCTTCGCAGCACCCAACCGAAGCGCCGTCGAAAAACTGTTTGGTTCCTTGCAGAAACGCGCTCTCAAGATCGACGAACGGGAAAGTTCTAGCGACGGCAACCACACCGCAGGGCTGCTGTTTGTAGTGCATCTGGTGCTGTTCCTGGGGAAAAACCCGCCACAGGGATCGAGTTGGATTCCGGATCCAGATCTCCCGGACGATGCGCCGAAAAAGCAATGTGGTCAGGTGTCATACGAATTGAAAGGCCCCATGAGATTCGCCGGCAACCGCTTGGGCGAATTGTTGAAGTCTATCCGAGATGGAAACAGTTCGCCGCTTCTCGCGACTCCGGAATTCGAGTTGGGATTCATCAACGCGGACACTCTGCTGGAACGGTTCAAGACTCGCATGGAATCCGGTTTGTTGCCGTTTCATTACGATTTCATCCAGGCCATTGCCCGCTGCGCGGTCGATTCATTCGATGCAAACACGTCGTCCCTGCCGGACTCACATCACGAAGCGTCACGTGTGCTTCGCTTTCTTTTCAAGGGTGAGATTGAGGGCGACATCAAAACTCCCGAATGGTGGATGGCAGCTGCCCGGAACCGCGAACCTTTTGCCGATTTCTCAGACCATCCTCAGCTGGGGCGTCTGGATGTCGAAGGTGATGCCATCTGGGCCCGACCTGCCGTTTACAGTGCTCTTGATGAACCCTATTTCGATTGGCAGTCTTGGTTTCAACAGCCGTTCCCGGAGAAATATCGTCCCACCCCGGCGGATCACCTCTATCCCCTGCAATACGAACGTGTCTTGAGACATGAAATGGGCCGCTTGGGCAGCGATCTCAAGTGGCGCTATAGCTTCACTCCCGGCTTGCTTGACGGAGTGGTCGCCCATGATTTGAAATACTCTTTGCATATCGGTGGCCCCTCCTTCAAAACCGCCGATCATGTGGCCGGGGCGGTGCTCAGCGAACTTTCCACCCGGCGACTCCCTCTTCGTTACACGATGCAACTGCACATGCTGATGGCCCTAACCAGCACCGGACTGGCGGCGAGGGAGGCGGGAATCGATTTGTTTGTTCAGGCGAGCGACGACGGGCGCCTCGGTGCGGCGCTGCCTGAGTTCGGGCAGACGCTTTCGGCAGTTTTCTGCGCCACCGCGTTCGACGTGAAATACCACTTCGATTATAGTCGCTTCGTCCTTTCGCTTCGTCAACTCAGCAGCTACGGCCCGGTTTTACCATGCCAGTTGCGCGACATCTTGATCGTCGGATTGGAGTTTGAGAACTCGCCAACAGGAATTCCAAAGGGATTTCCCGGATTGCTTGAACTGTTTCACGAGTTACTGATTGCCCATCCCGCGAATTCCAGGATCGATTTAAACGAGAAGTGGGGAGGAATTTTGACGGGTAAAGCCAAAAGCCTCGCCGCAAGAATCGCAAAACTGCCATTGGCCAATAATTAGCTGAGCGGAGCTCTAGCTTCGAGGCCCCAAATAACAGCCATTCGAACTGTTGGCGCATTGCTAGTATGGGTGTGGTATAAGGAATAAAGTATGGGAATCAAGGAATTGGATCAAACCGCATGAGTCGCTGGTCGCATTTGTTTCAGCTCGTGGCGAATTTGAGTTAACGCCCGGTCGCCTCAAGCAAGCGCCGCAGCTTGCGGTTGAAGCCGTCCGCCCCCGCCAAGGCGTCGATTCCGAGGTGCATCCGGTAGCGCCAGTAGAACGGGATGATCGCCGGGACGTTGATCCGCTCTTCTTCCGGTCGCGGGTGGCGGATCGACTCGTCCATCGCCAGCAGGTCCTGGAGCGGGAAGATCGCCCACATCGCCGGGGATTGCAGGTGTTGGGCGATGATCCGCGTGGTCAGTTCTCCGGATAGCTCGGACTCGGGGAACGCGATGCCGAGCATCTCCCAGGCGAATTTCGCGGTCGTCTGGCTGTCTTCCTTCCACCACGCGCGCAGCGTGGACATGTCGTGGGTCGATGGACTCACCACGCTCATGTAGGGGGCATGCGCCGGGTTGAAAAACTCGGTCTCGTGGGTTTTCGGCATGCGCTGGATTTCCAGCGACAGGATGCCGAGTTCCTTCATCACTCCCGGCACGCAGGCGGGCACCATGCCGAGGTCCTCGCCGCAGAGCAGCATCGGGCTGGCCTTGCGCATCGCGGGGAGTTTTTCGTAACCGCGAGCCTGCCAGAATTCCTCCTGACGCCGGTAGAAATAGTCGTTGTAAAGCTCCTCGACGCGCCAGCGGATGTCTTCGTCGAGATCCTGATAGGAACGCGTCGACTGCATCGACATCCGTGGATGGAATTGCGTGCCATGCGAGCCAGGCACTTCGAAAAACAACACCTCGCTCGCACAATCCAGCAATCCTTCCCGGATGAAATCATCGTGCGGGTTCTCCGCGAAGAAATCGACGATCCGCCGCTGCGTGGCGACCTGTTCGCTCAACTGGAAGTAACCGTTCCCGCAATCGTGGAGAAACCGGCCTTTCACATACTCCACCGCATCGCCGAAGCGATCCCGCAGGAAATGCCAGCGGATGTAAGGGCGGCAGAAACGGTTGTAGTCGAAGTCGATCCCGCGCTTGCGGATCTCGTCGATGTGGATCGGCACCGCCGGGTCGAAGTGACCCATGATGCCCTCGACGTGCTCGCACGGCACCTGCCAGATCCGGAAGAAGCCGAGGATGTGGTCGATCCGGTAGGCGTCGAAGTAATGGCTGAGTTGCTCGAACCGCGAACGCCACCAGGCGTAGTCGTCCTTTTGCATGACTTCCCAGTTATAGGTGGGAAATCCCCAGTTCTGGCCTTTCACCGCGAAGTCGTCCGGCGGTGCGCCGGCCTGCGCGTCCATCTTGAACAAATGCGGCGCGGACCACGCATCCACCGACTGGCGGTCGATGCCGATCGGGAGGTCGCCCTTAAGCGCGAGTCCGTGCTCGTGCAGGTGATGGACCGCGTCCGCGAGCTGGAGGTCGAGTTCGTATTGCAGCCAGATATGATAGGAAATCTCCGGCCAGTCCGCGTGGTCGGGTGCCGCGAGTTCTTTGACTTTCTCCAGGTCGAAGACGGCCCATTCCTCCCAATGGCTGAAATCGGCGGTGCCGTAGTGATCGCGCTTCAGGCAGAAAACAGTATAGGGAATCACCCACTCGCTGTTCTCTTTCAGGAACTCCTTGAACGGCGTGCTCGCAGTGATCGCCGCGCGGTGTTTGTCGAAAATCCTGCGGGTGAGTTTAGTCTTCACCCGCATCACCGCTTCGTAATCCACCTTGTCCAGCGGATTGAGCTTCTCCCTTGCATTGATCAACTCCTGCTTGAAAGCCGGGGGCATGGCGTAATTCAAGTCGTCGATCCGCAGATAGAGCGGATGCAGCGCGAACACGCTGATCGCCGAATATGGATAGGAATCCGTCCACTCGTGAGTCGAAGTCGTGTCGTTGATCGGCAGAATCTGGATCAGCTTGAGCCCCACCGAGTGCGCCCAATCGCCGAACGGCTTGAGATCCGCGAACTCGCCGACGCCGAGGCTCTTGTCGCTCCGCAGCGAGAACACCGGCATCGCCACTCCCGCGCCGCGGAAGAGATGGCCGTGATCGCGGTGGTAACATTCGTCCTCCACCTTCGTCCACTGCCGCGCTGCGAGGCTGCGGGGGGAAATTCTGCGGTTCTCGCCAAGCTCCATGCTTACGACGCATTTCAACTTCAGGTCGAACAAGCCATACTTGTATTCGATGCCCCAGTCCACCGGCAGGTAGAGATTCTTCTGCCAGACGTTAGGTGCCGTTTCCACCAGCGGCACGGCGGAAAACCAGCCCCAGTTGCCGATCTCGCTCACACTGCCTATCAGGCACGGCACCTGCCCCGCCGGCACCGCCGCCATGCGGAGTTGGAACGAGTGGTTGGCGTTTTCCGGCACCTCAAGTTCCTGAAACGGCCCGCGGGCGGGCAGCACGGCGAGGAACGCGTTCGTTTCAAAAGCATAATCCACGGTGCCCGCCGAGCACCACGAATCCAGCAGGACCAGGGCGTCGTGCGCGTCGAGATCCACCTCGGCGGTTCTTGGCGCGTGCCACTCGTCCAGCTCGACTCCGTTCGACCTGCCGGAGCTGATAGTTGTATTCCACCCGGAAGCGGCCCGCGCCGCGCACGTTCACGCTGGTCTCCCACTGCCCGTCGTTGAGCCAGTGAAGCGGCACGACCTGGTCGAAGCGGACGCCTTTTTCGTCGAGCACGGTGGAATACTTCAGCCAAAGCGATTGCCCGGGGGTGGAGTGGTAGTTCAGACGGAAAACGATTTTCATGTGAGGGAGCTACAAGGGAATGTCCGAAAATCCGCGCCGGTTGGCGATTTGAAAGATCCATCAACCGTGCGAGAACTTCTGCAACAGCCGCAACTTCTCGAGCGCGGCTCCGCTGGAAATCATCTCACGGGAAATCTCGATGCCGTCGCCCATGTTGTCGGCGAGTCCGGCGCAGGCGAGGGCGGCCCCGGAATTCATGAGCACCATGTCGCGCTTCGGGCCGGTTTCGCGGCCGGCGAGGATGGCTTCGAGGATGATGGCGTTTGCCTTGGCATCGCCGCCCTGGAGTTCCTCCACTTCCGCGTGTTTTAAGCCGAAATCGCGTGGGCGGACCTCCTCGTCGTCCATTTCCTGCATCGAGCCCGCTTTGCAAATCCGGGTCGAGCCCATCAGGCTGACCTCGTCCACCGAACGGCCGTCGCCGGTGGTGCCGTGCACGACCCACGCGCTTTCGCGGCCGAGGCGTTGCAAAATTTCGGCGAACGCCGGGCAGAGATCCCGCGAGAAAACCCCCACCAGCTGGCACTCCGGCCGGGCGGGATTGAGCAAGGGGCCGATGAGGTTGAAAATCGTCTTCACGCCGCGCGCCGCGAGCGATTTCCGCACGGCGATGACCGCCTTGAACGCCGGATGATACATCGGCGCGAACATGAACCCGAGCCCGGCTTTTTCGATGCAGGTGCGGAACTCATCGGCGGACAAATCGATGCGGATCTCCGAGCGCTTCGAGCACGTCCGCGCCGCCGCTTTTCGAGGTGATGCCGCGGTTTCCGTGTTTCACCACCACCGCTCCGGCGGCGGCGGCGACGAACATGGCGGTGGTCGAGACGTTGAAAAGATCGAGCTGGTCGCCACCGGTGCCACAGACGTCGAGCGTCGGGCCTTCGAGCTCGAGCAGGCCGAGATGCGGGTCCACCGCGTGTTCGAGGAACGCCTCGACGAAGCCCGCGATTTCGCCCGGCGTCTCGCCTTTGAGAGCCAGCGCTTCGAGCAAACGTTCCTTCTTCTCATCCGCCGCCGCGGGATCCAGCAAAAGGGCCGCCGCCACCTCCACTTCGCGCGAGGTGAGGTCTTGTTTTCCTTCGAGATGGTGAATCAACGCGTCCATGGCCGGAGGCTAGACCGTCGGACCGGGGCAGGGCCAGAACGAACATGCGGTCCCGGCGGGCGGCCCGAAATCATCGCCAGCCGAGGGTAAAAAACCGTGTGGTGTTGGGCAAGAACCGGGAAGCAAATCGGAAGCGAGTGTGCGAGTTTTACCCCGAAGACGGGATCTTCGCACACCATTGCAGGGCCCCGCCCTTCATTGCAGGGCCCCGCCCTTATTACCAAGGCTAGGTCGCCCCCAGCCGGCAGCCTTGGTAATCCACTCCTTTCGCTGGGAACCGGAAACCACCATGAATACCAACACTCAATGGAGAGAGCCCTCGCATTTCGAAATGCACCCGCTCAGGTTTATCTCAAACCACAATCCACTTGTCCGCTACCCGCGGACGACGATGGTGATCGGCTTGATTCTAATCATCGCCGCGGCTGACGGACTATCAGCCCAAGTCCCGGATTCCGGGGAGATCAAACACTCCGCCGGCCTCGTCGAGAAGATGAGACAATGGCAGAACGCGATGTCGGACAAGTTCAGCGAGACATTCAACACGCTGCGCGGCGACGCAAAGAACAAGGATCGATCCATGGCCATGGTCACGGTGAATCTCAGGGAAAAAAGCGACGCTTACATCCTCCGCCTGAATCTACCGGATCGCGATCTGGAGAAGGTGGAGGTCACCTTGGAAAACAACAATCTGACGATCACCGCTCCCGAGGAAGGCAAGGCGTTGCGCCATCAGCAAACCATCGTCCTCTCCGGGATCGCGGCGGACACCAAGCCCGTCATTGAGAGGCGGGCGAAGCAAAACCTGATAGTCGTGACCATCCCGAAGGCCTCCACCACGACGGACGCCGGTGGTGGAAATGCCCGCACGCCCCCTGAATCCGCTTTGGCCGAGTGGGATCGCGACGTGCTGAACCGCATGGAGCGCATGCACGCGGAAATGGATCGCATTTTCAAACGCGCGCTCAGCGATGTTCAGACCATGCCGGAGGACGTCGGATTCGTCGACGAACCGCGTTTCGGCTCCGCCTTCGTCGTGCAGGACGAGGGCTACCAGTATGTCATCCGGGCCTATCTGCCCGAGCGTGATCTGGCGGATCTGAAGGTGGCCGTCGAGGGCAAGACCTTGAAAATAGAAGCCCGGGCGGAGACCTCCCGGGAACAAAAGGACAAGGGCGTCATCTCCTCCTACAAGGCCGCCTATTCCCAGATCCTCACCCTGCCAGGCCCCGTTCTGAGCGAGAAAATGACAGTGGACCGGAAGGACGAAATGGTGGTGGTGACACTGCCGAAGGCAACCGCGATCCGATAGATGGGCGTGGAATGTGTCCCGGCTTTCCCGGTCGGGCTCTTGAAACGGGGCGGCGGCTCCGCGTCCGACTGAGACAGTCGGGACACATTCCCGGGTTACAGCCAGCCGCAGGCCTGTTTCGCGTAGTAGGTGAGAATCATGTCCGCGCCGGCGCGTTTGATGGCGAGCAGGGATTCCAGGACGATGGCCTTTTCATCCAGCCAGCCACCGGCGGCGGCGCTCTTGAGCATGAGATACTCGCCGCTCACCTGATAGGCGGCGATGGGCAGTGTGCTGGTTTCGCGGACTTTCGCGATGACGTCCAGATAGAGGCCGGCGGGTTTCACCATCAGCATGTCCGCGCCCTCGGCTTCGTCGAGCAGGGTCTCGCGGATGGCTTCGCGCGAGTTGGCCGGATCCATTTGATAGGTTTTCTTGTCCCCGTCCTTGGGCGCGGAGTCGAGCGCGCCACGGAACGGGCCGTAGAAAGCGGAAGCGTATTTCGCGGTATAGCTGAGGATGGAAACGTTGGTGAACTCCTCGCCATCAAGCGCGTCGCGGATGGCGGCCACGCGGCCATCCATCATGTCGGAAGGAGCGACGATGTCGGCTCCGGCGCGGGCGTGGCAAAGCGCCTGCTGGCAGAGGACGCCGACGGTTTCGTCGTTGAGAATGTGCGGTTCGCCGCGCTCGTCGCGGTGGACGATGCCGTCGTGGCCGTCGGAGTTGTAAGGATCGAGCGCGACATCGGTGATGACGATGAGCGTCGGGTGGGCGGCCTTGAGCACGCGGATGGCGAGAGGAACGAGTCCATCGTCATGGTAGGATTCCTCGGCGAGCGGGGTTTTCAGGGATTCGTCAATTTTCGGAAAAAGCACAACGGCGGGGATGCCGAGCGCATGCGCTTCCCCTGCCTCACGGACGAGACTAACCAAGGACCAGCGCGTGACACCGGGCATCGAGGCGATGGGGGCGTCTTCTAACTCCGCATGGATGAACATCGGCAGGATGAAATCGGCGGGTGAAAGCGTGGTTTCACGCACCATCGAGCGGATGGCGGGCGTGCGGCGGTTGCGGCGGGGGCGGTTCATGGGTGGAGGATGAACATCGAACATCGAACTTCAAACATTGAACCGCGAAGGACAGAAAAAGAGAGCTGCGTTGACAGGTTGCCTGCCGGGCAAACGAGTGTAGAATCCGCGCGAAATGCAAAGGACACTCATCATTCATGGCTGCTGGGCGGTTGCCGCGATCGCGGCATTCAGCCTTGGCTCGCGGACTGCCCGGCCTACTTCAGAGGATCAATCGACCGCGACAGGACGGTCGGGTGATTTCCGCTCCTCCGCGCTTGTGGGTGAGTCCGGAGCGGAGGCGCGGGCAAGCCGGAGCGGCGACCGGGCGACGGGAGACCGCGCGGCGAGCGACCTTGAAAACGTGTTCGGCGGCATCGCGTCCGCTTCAAAAAACCTGGATCGACTCGCCGAGCAGGCATTGAGAGACCCGAGTCCCATCACCCGCCGACTGGCTTTCAGCCGCTTGCTGGAAGCGCTCACTCCGGAAAACGCCGCGGAGATTCGCTCGAAATTGGTGGATCTGGGAGCGGACGGCGACCAGTGGCGCGATTTCCACTACAGTTGGGGTGCCATTTCCGGGAAAGCAGCCTTCGACCACGCCGCCACCAGCGACGAGCCGGATCTGGCGGCGACCATGACAGGCTGGGCCGCGGCGAATCCCACCGATGCGCTGGCCATGCTCGCCAAACTGCCGCCGGAAATGCAGGGCCAGCGCGACGAACTCACCGCCAGCATCGTTTCGGGCCTCGCCCACCGCGATCAGAACCTGGCGACCGACCTGGTTCTCCGGCTCAGCCAGGAAGGCAATGGTCGCGCCGGAAATCTGATGGAAATCGTGGCGAACGAAACCCTGCGCTCCAAGGGGCCCGAGCAGGCATCCCAGTGGGCCGAGTCACTTCCCGACGGACCGCTGAAAGGCACCGCCATGGGCAGGATCGCCGAGTCCTACGCCCGCAAGGATCCGGTGGCCGCCGCGAAATGGGCACAGCGATTCGCCGACAAGGACTACGCCTCGCGCAGCATCGAACAAATCGGCGGTCGCTGGGCGCAAAGCGACCCTGTGGCTGCCGTGGGCTGGTTGGAAAGTCTCCCTGCTGGAAGTGGCCAGGTGGCGGGTCTTCGCAATGCGTTCGGCGACTGGGAGGACCGCGATCCCGCCGCGGCCGGCCAGTACCTGCTAGCGATGCCGCAGTCGCCGCAACGTGACTCCGCGATCAGTGGTTTCGCCACCGGTTATGCCTGGCAGAATCCCCAACTCGCGATTGCCTGGGCGCAGGATATCCGTGATCCGTCACTCCGCGAATCCTCACTGACACGCGCCGGACAAGCGTATTTCCGGAGGGATCCCGATGGAGCCCGGACGTGGCTTGCCACCAGCGGCCTGCCTGCGGAGGCCCAGCAGCAAATCACCACGCCGAACAACCGGCGCTGAGCGGCGGACAGGCGTGAAGTTCACCCGCCGACGATGGCAATGGCATTCGCAGCCGCATAGTCGCGGGCGTGGGTAAGGCTGATCTGGATTTCGGTGATGCCGTTTTGTTTGGCGAAATCGGCGGCGTTTCCCTGAAGCTGGAGTTTCGGCGCGCCGGACGGATCGCGGGAAATCTCCAGATCGAGCCAGCCTGCCTGGCCGCCGATACCGGTGCCTAACGCCTTGGAAACCGCCTCCTTGGCGGCGAAGCGGGCGGCGTAGTGGAGCGAGGAGTTCTTCTGCGCCTCGCAGTAGCCACGCTCGTTAGACGTGAAGAGTTTCGCTAGAAACGGCTCGCCGAGACGCTCGATGGCCGAGGCGATGCGATCCACCTCCACCACGTCGATGCCGATTCCGAAAATGCGCATGGTCAGCCGGGGTAGTTGGCCATGAGCTCCTTCATTTCCCGCACGGCCGCGGTCAGGCCGATGCGCGTGGAGCGGGCGATGATGCTGTGGCCGATGTTGAGCTCGGCGAGATGCGGGATCGTGAGGATCTGCGCGATGTTCGTGTAGTTGATGCCGTGCCCGGCGTTCACTTGCAGGCTGAGATGACCTTCCTTGGCGGCGGCGATGAGGCGGTCGAGCTCGGTTTGCACGGCATCGCCGGTGGCATTGGCGAAGGCTCCGGTGTGGAGCTCGATCATGTCGGCGCAGGCCTCGCCGGCGGCTTCGACTTGCTTGAGATCCGGATCGATGAAAACGCTCACGCGGATGCCGGCGTCCTGGAGGCGGGCGATGACCATGCGGGTCTTGTCAAAACTGGCGAGCACGTTCAATCCGCCCTCGGTGGTGACTTCCATGCGGTTTTCCGGGACGAGGCAGACGAACTCGGGCTTGAGTTTCAGGGCGAGGCCGAGCATTTCATCGGTGACGCCCATTTCCAAATTCAGCGGAATTTTGATTTCCTCACGGATGCGGAAGGCATCGGCGTCCTGCATGTGCCGGCGGTCGCCGCGGACGTGGATCGTGAGCGAATCCGCGCCGCCGGCGAGCGCGTCGAGGCCGGCCAGCACCGGGCAGGGCTCGGCGTTCGGCGAGTCCGGTTCTTTGGCGTAGCGGGCTTGGCGCAGGGTGGCGATGTGATCGATGTTGACTCCGAGAAGCAATGGCATGCCCGGAAGTAGCCGCAGATTTCGCCCGCAGCAAGATCCACTTCCGTGGTGGAAATCAGAGCGGCGCGAGCAAGGTGAACGGCCACGCAGGGATATTCCGCAGTGCCCAGAATCCGATGATGATGGCGACCAGGGTCCAAGCCCCGTATTTCCCCACGTTCAGGCGAAACGGCATCGGCCGACCCCGCACCCAGCCGAGAATTTCGATCCCGACGCCGATCGACGCCACCGGCAGCAGGACCATGCCCACCGGATTGTTTCGGAACGCCTCACCAAGGTTCCCGTGCAACGCGGCGTAGGCGGCCCGCGTCATGCCGCAACCCGCGCAGTGGAGCCCGGTGAGTCGGTGGAACACACAATCCGGCATCCACGGCACTCCGGAAATTCCATTTTCCCGAAGCCAGAATGCGGCGATGGCCAGCACAAGCGCCCCGCAAGCCACCCAACATGCCCGGTCGCGGTGCATCCGGAAATCAATTCAACGCGGCGGTGACGGCCGCGCCGATCAACCACAGAACCACGAATCCGAGGATCACCCCCGCCGAGACGATGCACCAGGTTTTCGCGCTGGCGGAAGCCGCCATGGCTCCCGCGATGTCGCCGCGGGCCTTCAGACCGTCCACCTTCGCCGCGTAAACGATCGCGGGAATCCCGAATGGCCAGCAGCAGAAAATCGTCACCACGATGGACTGCCAGAGGTAGTTAGGAATCTCCGCGCCATTTCCCATCTGCGGCGAAATCGTCGACGGTGGCGAGTAGGGAGAAACCGGCGAGCCACCGAATACCGGAGGCGCTTCCGGATTTCCGGTCTGAGCGTGTGAAACCGAGGCCAGCTCCACCACCTTCGCCGCGGGCAGCCAGTCGCGCATGCCCTCCCGCCAAACCAGATCGGACGCCAGGATTTCACCGGATGCGAATTTTGCGCGGATATCGCTGTCGGAGATCGGTCCGAGCTGCACGCCGTTTTTCGAGTAATACCACTGCATGACGGAGGAGGGATAACATTTCACCGGCGGCTGGCCATCCAGAAAATCCAGTTCAGCACGCGGGGGGCAGTGCCCTCCGCCGCGCCGCAAAAACAGTTGCCACCCCGCCGCTCGCCGATACCCTCCGCCTCAATATGATCATTGCACCGAAGATCCGTGGATTCATCTGCACCACCGCCCACCCGGAAGGCTGCGCCAAACACGTCGCCGAACAGATCGCCATCGTGAAAAGCCGCGGGCTGATCGCAAACGGCCCGAAGAAGGTGCTCGTGATCGGATCCTCCACCGGCTACGGCCTCTCCTCGCGCATCGCCGCCGCTTTTGGCGCGGATGCCGCGACCATCGGCGTCGCCTTCGAGCGGCCCGGCTCGGCGGACAGCACCGCCACCGCCGGATGGTATAACACCCGCGCCTTCGAACTCGAAGCCGCCAAGGCCGGACTCTACGCCCGCTCCTTCAATGGCGACGCGTTTTCCGATGAGGTGAAAAAGGAAGTCATCGACGCCGTAAAGGCGGACCTCGGCCAGGTGGATCTCGTGATTTACAGCCTCGCCTCCCCGCGCCGCACCGACCCGAAAACCGGCGAGGTTTATAAATCCGTGCTCAAGCCCGTCGCTGAGAGTTATACCAACAAAAACCTCAACACCACCACCGGCGTCGTCAACGAGATCACCATCGAGCCCGCCGAGGGCGATGACGTCGCCAACACCATCGCCGTCATGGGCGGGCAGGATTGGGAACTGTGGACGGACGCACTGCTCGAAGCCGGCGTGCTCGCCGAGGGCTGCCAGACCGTCGCCTACTCCTACATCGGGCCCTCCATGACCTGGCCGATTTATAAAAACGGGACCATCGGCAAGGCCAAGGAAGACCTCGAACGTGTGCAACGCGCGCTCGATGAAAAGCTTGCCCCCATCCACGGCAAAGCCTGGGTCTCCGTGAACAAAGCGCTCGTCACCCAGGCCAGTTCCGCCATCCCGGTCGTGCCGCTTTACATTTCCCTGCTCTACAAGGTCATGAAAGACGAGGGCACCCACGAGGACACCATCGAGCAAATGGACCGCATGCTCCGCGAGCGGCTCTATAACGGAAATCCACAACCCGACGAAGCCGGCCGCATCCGCGTGGACGACTGGGAAATGAAACCCCAGGTCCAGGACGTCATCGCCGAGCGCTGGGCGCAGGTGAATACCGAGAACTTCCAACAACTCGGCGATTTCGAAGGTTATCAATCCAGCTTCCTCCGTCTCTTCGGCTTCGGCCTCTCGGGCGTGGACTACAGCGCCGACACCGATCCATCCGTCGGCATCCCGTCGCTACAAAGCTAACCGGACCGCGAAATCCTTTTCGCCTAACTGGAGCGCGGAATTCATTCCGCGCGATAGAGACTCTCAACACGAACGGTCAGCCCGATCGACTCGAAAGTCACCTCACCCGTGGTGTGCGTTTCGCCAGGCTCCCATCCACTGTCGCGCCGGAATACGGCGACCTCCGGACGATCATGCCACTGACTGACTACCGCATATTCCTCTAGCGGGGGAATGCGCTGGCACATCAGGAATTTCTCCACCCGGTCGCGCACTTCGTTTTCCGAGAGCACTTCGATGATGAGTTTTGGAGCAGTCAGGAATTGTGCTTCTTCGTCAAACGGATCGCACGACACCATGATGTCCGGATAGAGGAAAAACATCCGCCCGCAGATCTCAAGCCGCAGCTTCATGTCGGATTTGAATACCTCGCACGGCATGCCGCGGAGGTGTTCGAAGATTCGCGAGGAAAGATTCATCGAAACCCGCTCATGCCGACGACTCGCCCCTGCCATGGCGGTCACGATCCCGTCACGGAACTCATGGCGCTCTTCCGAGCTGAGTTCGCCATCAAGATACTCCTGAACCGTGATGGTTCCGTGTAAGTTAACGGCCACACTTCCTTCGTCCATAAAGAAGCACTAGAGTGAGAACAGGGTAGGATCAAGGAAGGAAAACCATCGCCAGCGCCGCCCCAACCTGTCTTGAATACCCCCGCGCACCTTGAAAACCAGACGTCAGGAACTCCTCGCCACCCTCCCCAGCTTCGGCTGGCTGGCTTTGTTCGTCCTCGTCCCCACCCTGCTCGTCTTCACCTTCGCCTTCCGCACCACCGATCCCGCGGGAGGCATCGGTGGCGAGTGGACGCTCGATCAGTTCAAAGTCTTCGGTGAGAAGAGCATTCTGTTACTGCTCTGGCGCACGCTGTGGATCAGCGCGCTCACGACCGCCATCTGCATCGTTCTGGCGCTTCCCGCCGCGTGGCACATCGCCCGCGTCGACGCCAAGTGGCGGCCCCGTCTGCTGCTGCTGGTCATCGTCCCCTTCTGGACGAATTTCCTCATCCGCGTCTTCGCCTGGAACCAGATCCTGCATTCGGAAGGTCCGCTCGCGAACTTCCTGCGCGCCATCAATCTGCTCGGTGAGAATGAATCGCTGCTCTTCAACTCCGGAGCCGTCCTGCTCGTCAGCGTTTACACCTATCTCCCCTTCGCCATCCTGCCGTTATACGCCGCCGCGGAGAAATTCGACTTCAGCCTGCTGGACGCCGCGCGCGATCTTGGAGCCGGTGCTTTCCGCGCGTTCCGGTCGGTGTTTCTTCCCGGCATCCGCAAGGGCATCATCACCGCCGTCGTCATCGTCTTCATCCCCATGCTCGGCTCCTACGTCGTCCCGGACCTCGTCGGCGGCACCGACGGCCAGATGATCGGCAACAAGATCGCCCAGCGGAATTTCTCCGATAGAAATCTCCCCGCCGCCTCCGCCATGGCCGCCGTGCTCACGCTCTTCGTGCTTGCGCCGATGCTGTTCCGCCGGAAGGAGCAGGCCTGAACGCGTCCCGGGAATCAGACTCTCCCAGCCCACCCACCAATCTCATGCACCCACCGCCGGAAATACAGTCAGGACCTCGACAGCTATCATTATGCCCCTGCAAAAGCCGCGAAAGCTATACCGCCTGCTGCGAGCCATTCCACCTCGGCCGGGCGAAGCCCGCAACCGCGGAGCAGCTGATGCGCTCCCGCTACAGCGCCTACTTTTTCCGACTCGTCGATTACCTCGTCTCCACCACCCACCCGGACACCCGGGAAGGCGACTTGAAAACCCGGCTGGAGGAAACCATCTACGATGCGAACTGGCGCTTCCTCACCATCCTCGGCACTTCCAAGGGCGGACCGGACGACAAGGTGGGAAAAGTCGAATTCGTCGCCGAATACTTCCTCGACGAGCAACCCCACGAGCTCCACGAACGTTCCCGCTTCAAGCGCTACAAGGGAGCCTGGAAATACCTCGACGGCAAAGGCTGAACCCAGTGATTCGCCTGCCCGGAACCCACGTCGTGCCCGTCCAGATCCTGGCTTCCGGATTCAGTCCCTGGCGACGGAACCATCCGTTGTATCATCGCGTGCTCCCAGAACACCAACGAGCCGTCCACGTTCGCGATCATCCGCACATCGCTTTCCTGTGAGATGACAAACCCGATCATCCCCCTTGCCAAGAGTTCCCGACGCTTGATCGATCCTATACCGCCCTGTAAACTCCACCGCATGGCCTTCGAGCACGCGTTCCAGCAAGCCTTCATCTATCTGGCATCCGCCGTCGTGGCGGTGTTGCTGGGAAAACGTCTCGGACTCGGTGCGGTGCTCGGCTACCTGCTGGTCGGCGCGGCCATCGGTCCGTGGGGATTCCACCTGATCGGCAACGAAGGCGAGCAGATCACCCACTTCGCGGAGTTCGGAGTGGTGGTGATGCTTTTCCTCATCGGCCTGGAACTCCAGCCGGCGATGCTTTGGAAAATGCGGCACCAGTTGATCGGACTGGGTTCCTTGCAGGTGATTCTCTGCACGCTGGCCATCACCGGAGTGGCGATGGCGTTCGGGCTGTCCTGGAAACCGGCGCTGGCGGTGGGCCTGATCCTCGCGATGTCGAGCACGGCCATCGTGCTGCAAACGCTGGCGGAAAAGGGACTGATGCGGACGGATGCCGGGCAGAACTCGTTCGCGGTGCTGCTTTTCCAGGACATCGCGGTGATTCCGATCATCGCACTGCTGCCATTGTTAGGAACTGGAGGGGCGGTCGCGAACGCGCACGGCGGATCGAACGCGTGGATGGCGCACTGGCCGGGCTGGGCGCAGGCGCTGGCCACGCTCGGCGCGGTGGCGCTGATCATCGCGGTGGGACGGATCGGGATGCGCTATGTTTTCCAAGCGATCGCCAAGACCCGCCAGCGCGAGGCGTTCACCGGCGCGGCGTTGCTGCTGGTGATCGGCGTGGCGCTGCTGATGACCAAGGTGGGGATGTCACCCGCGCTCGGCGCGTTCGTCGCGGGCGTGGTTCTGGCTAACAGCGAATACCGCCACGAGCTGGAGAGTGATCTGGAGCCGTTCAAGGGACTGCTGCTAGGATTGTTTTTCCTCGGCGTGGGCGCGGGCATCGACTTCGGTTACATCCGCGATCATCTGCTGCTGGTCATCGGCGGAGCGATCGGCCTGATCCTGGTGAAAGGACTGATCCTGTTCGGCATCTCGATGCTGAAGGTGAAACGCTGCCCCTCCGCGCTGTTGTTCGCCGCAGCGCTCGCGGCGGGCGGTGAGTTCGCCTTCGTGCTGATCACCCTTTCGCTTTCCTCCGGCGTCTTCAGCGAGGAGATCGCCCGCGCGGCGGTGGCGATCGTCGCGCTGTCGATGGCGACCACGCCGCTGCTCATCCTGGCGGCGCAACGCACGGTCACCTGCAAGCCGGACGCCAGCAAGCCCGAGCGCGAAACGGATGCGGCGGACGAGGGAAATCCGGTGATCATCTGCGGCTTCGGTCGCTTCGGCCACGCGGTCGGCCGCCTGCTGCGTTCGCGCGGTTACGGCTGCACCGTGCTCGATCACGACACGGACCAGGTGGAACTGCTGCGCACCCTCGGCGTGCCGATTTTCTATGGCGACGCCAGCCGTCCCGAACTTCTAACCATCGCCGGAGCGGCGAACGCGAAGATGCTGGTCATCGCGCTGAAGGACGCGGACACCACGCTCAAGATCGTGGAAAACGCCCGGCGGCATCACCCGCATCTGAAGATCTTCGTCCGCGCCTACAGCCGGGTGGAGGCTTATGAATACATCAAAGCCGGCGAGGAGTTGATCTATCGCGACACGCTCGACTCGTCGCTGCGCCTCGGCGGCGACGTGCTGAGGATGTTAGGCGAGTCCGATGAAGCGGCGGAACGCGCCACCCGCCTCTATCGGGAGCGGGATGAACTCATGGTCCGGGAAATGGCCCACCACCGCGAGGATTCGAAGGAGTTCTTCAGCGCGGCCCAGGAAGCGCACCGCAGTTTGGAGGAGTTGATGCGCAGCGATATCGAGCCGGCAAGGAAGAGCGAACTCCGATCCGCCAAGCCCATGAGGAGCCATTTCCAGATGGTGATGGCACATCCCAAACTTCGCGCGGAATGAATTCCGCGCTCTCGTGCGACGATTGACCTTGTGACGATTTCGTCAGATGCCGGGTCTGGCGGCAAAGCCGCATCCGGAGCACGCTGTGCGACGAATCCCATGGAGATTTTCCTGATCGATGCGATCGGCCCGTTTTTCAGGGGCTATGCGAAACAACGGATCAACTGGTCGAAGATTCCGTTTGTGGATCTGGCGGAAGCGGATGCTGAACGATGGGAGCAAATCGAAGCGGATCTGCGGGAATTCGCCCGGCAAGTGACGGCGCAGGGATACAATGCGGTGACGCTGGATGATCTGGCTCATCTCGCGCCACACCCGCTGCACGAGCCGGAAGTGGCCGCGCGGATTTCTGCCTTCCGGGAGAATTTCCAGAAACTCTTCGACCTGCTGCGGGACGAGTTTCAACTGAAGATCTATCTGACGACGGACGTGCTGCCGATGACTCCGGCGGTGAGTGGCAGGACTGGGCGACGATCCGGAGGTGCTGGGCAATTACTATCAGGAACTCGTCTGCGGAGTGCTGGATGATTTCCCGCAGTTGGAAGGGTCTGATTCTGCGGATCGGCGAGAGCGACGGGACGGATGTGAGTGATCCGATCCGCACACAACTGCATCTGACCAGCGCGGGCGGGACAAACCGGCTGCTGAAGTCGCTCCTGCCGGAATTCGAAAAACGTGGGCGCACATTGATCCTCCGCACGTGGACGGTGGGGGCCCATCGGATCGGCGACTTGATCTGGCACCGGGACACTCTGGCAGAAACGCTGGAGGGAATCGATTCGCCTAACTTCATCGTCTCGATGAAACACGGCGAGAGTGATTTTTTCCGCTACCTGCCGCTGAACCGGGCGTTTTTCCGGGTGAAACAGCGGAAGATCATCGAACTGCAGGCGCGGCGGGAATACGAGGGCGCGGGCGAGTATCCGTCTTTCATCGGCCGCGACTGTGAGAGGTTCGCGCGGGAACTGGCGACAGCGGAGAACATGGCGGGCATGTCGGTGTGGTGCCAGACAGGCGGCTGGCACCGTTTCCGGAGGTTGGCTTTTTTAGAAACAGAAAACCGCGACGTGTGGATCCGGCTGAACACAGCGGTGGCGATCGGGGTTTTCAAAGACGGAAAATCGGTGGAGGCGGTGATCAAGGATTTCGCGGGAGCGGAGCGGGCGACGGCGATGCTTGAGTTGCTGCGTCACGCGGACACGGTGATCCACGAGCTTTTTTACATCGAGGAATTCGCGCGGCAGAAACTGTTTTTCCGACGGGTGCGGGTGCCGCCGATCCTGCATGTGTATTGGGATTCGATTTTCATCAATCACGGGGTGCGCAAGGTGATCAACCATTTCCTCGTCGACCCGGAGCGGGCGTTGCGGGGAGGCGAGGCGGCGGCGGAGTTGTTTCCCCGGATGATCGTGCTGGCCCGGGAGGCGGAACTTCCGGTTGACGACATCGAGCACATGCGGGATGCGTTCGCGATGATCGTGCTGGCGAGGCGATATTATTTCCTGCCTTTCCACGAAACATTGGCTGAGGAAATCCGACTGGCAAAGCGGCAATACAAACAACGCTGGCCGAAGGAATCGCGACAGCGCTACCGGGTGAAGGTCACTTTCGAGCCGTTCAAGCTGAAGCGCCGGACCATCGCCTGGGCGGCGGGGCTGGTGATCCGGAAAAAGCGTGGCTACCGGATGCTGGACCACTTTTTCACGCTCGGGCTGCTAGGGTTCGCGTTCCGGATTTTCCGGGCGCGGGCACCGGGATCGATCCCGAAATTCATGCGGAAGTCGGCGATGGGGGTGGATGTGCTGTTCAAATAGTCGTCGTGGACTTCAGTCCGTTCTTTCCACCGTACCGGTCGTCGCGTTTGATTTTCGAAAGAGAACGAACTGAAGTTCTCGACTACTTTTTTCTGCCATGACCGTGCGCACACGATTCGCTCCCAGCCCGACCGGGCGGCTGCATCTTGGCCACGTGCTGGCGGCGCGGGTGGCGCATTCGCTCGCGCGCCGTGAGGGCGGGGTTTTCCTGCTGCGGCACGAGGACATCGACGGGCCGCGGGTGCGGGAGGAGTTCTATCAGGGAATCGGGGAGGATCTGCGGTGGCTGGGACTCGAATGGGATGGCGAGCCACTGCGCCAGACCACGCGGATTGCAGCTTATGAATCCGCACTTCAGTCGCTTCGCGAACAGGGCCTCGTTTACCCGTGCTTCTGTACCCGCCGGGATATCCAGGAGGAATGGGCCCGCATGGGTGCCGCGCCACAGGGGCCGGATGCGCCGGTCTATCCAGGGACGTGTCGAATCCTAACCGCCGAAAAGTCCGCGGAGAAAACCGCCGCGGGCGTTCCCTTCGCGTGGCGGCTCGATTCCGAAAAAGCCGCGGCGCTCGCCGGTCCCCTCACCTTCCACGACCTGCGGTTTGGTGGAATCCCCGTAAACCCGGCCCTCCTCGGCGATGTCGTCCTCGCGCGCAAGGATATCGGCACGGCCTATCACCTGGCGGTGGTGGTGGATGACGCGTATCAGGAAATCAGCCACGTCACGCGGGGAGAGGACTTGCTGCCTTCGACCCATGTGCATCGCCTGCTGCAAGTGCTGCTAGACCTTCCCGAGCCGGTCTATCTCCACCACCCGCTGATGCTCGATGAACACGGGAACCGCCTTGCAAAGCGAAATGACGCGCTGTCCGTCGCCGCCATGCGGGAATCAGGCATCTCTTCCCAACAGGTGCTTTCTCGGTGTGATGCGCGGTCGTCCGCCATCACCACCCTTTTACAATCGCTGCGGCGAGGGCATGATGGAGAATGAAGACGGCTCGATGCACAAGGGTCACCGCAAGGAAGGAGACTGTGACGGCCTTGCAAAAACCCGACCGCCACAGTCAGATCGATCCTGAGGAACGATCGTTCGTTATGGATGAGTTACTGTCCCTAGCTCTCATCCGGCGTTAAAATATCAATTCGTACAAGAACTTCCATGGGGGGTAACCCTACTTTTTCAAGTCCCGTTGCCTCCACGAGATGGCCAAAGTCAGAATACGATAGCGGGAGGCTGTGACGCTCGGAATTGCCTTTTTTGCAACTTCGAGCGTCACAGCCGGGCCGAATTTCACGACCGACCGCAATGGTGTAAGGGTTTGTGCTTTGGCGTTTCACGCAAGCGGAGCCAGTGTGGCCGAAAGCGGAAGATGGGAAATGGGGTAAAACCCTGCCTGCCGAGGCGTCTGGGAGCTTTACTCGAAACGCCGTCCGAGTGAGGGTCCACGCGTCCGATGGAATCCCACTGCGATCAATTCATCCGCTTCCTCGCCACTGAGCGCGGGCTGTCCGGCGCGTATCAACTCTCGGTGCGGCAGACGCTCGACGCGCTGGCCGGCTGGATGAAATCGCGCCACACCGCCTTGCGCGACATCGGCACGGACGAGCTCGCGGCCTTCCTCAGCCAGAGGAAATCAGAAGGCCTCAACGCCGCCTCGCTGCGGATCACGACGGTGCATCTCAAGGTGTTTTTCCGCTGGCTGGTGGGGAAGGAGAAGCTGGAAATGGATCCCGCCGAGCCGTTGATCGCACCGCGACCGGACATGACGCTGCCGGAGACGCTGCACGCGACGGAGCTGGTGAAATTGTTGGAATCCATCGATCCGTCGTTACCGTTAGGCCGGCGGGATCTGGCGATTCTCGAGCTGTTCTATTCCTCCGGACTGCGTCTATCCGAACTCTGCAAGGTGCGGCTGGAGATGATGGACTCCGACGAGGGGTTCCTGCG
The DNA here is from genome assembly GCA_963841745.1 of uncultured Verrucomicrobiae bacterium. GTDB lineage: Bacteria > Verrucomicrobiota > Verrucomicrobiia > Verrucomicrobiales > Akkermansiaceae > Luteolibacter. Next base: position 765,301 of record CAWJDV010000006.1, read on the forward strand.
CATCACCGGCAAGGGTGGCAAAACGCGGATCGCCCGGGTGGGCAAAAAGGCGCTTGAGGCGATCGCCAACTACCTGGCGAACGAACGCCCGGGCCTGGTCACGAAGAAAACCTCGTCCCACATTTTCCTCAGCATCCGCGGCGGCCCGCTTTCACCCGACCGGGTGCGGCAGATCGTGAAGGAGCGCGCGAAGTTCGCCGGCATCGACCAGAACGTCTATCCGCACTTGCTGCGGCATTCGTTCGCGACGCATCTGCTGGAAGGCGGCGCGGACCTGCGGGTGATCCAGGAGCTGCTAGGTCACGCGGATATCTCCACCACGCAGATTTACACCCACGTGGACCGCCAGCGCTTGAAGGCGGTGCACAAGCAGTTCCATCCGCGCGGGTGAGTCAGCCGTAGGGCTTGACCTCCAGCGGCGCGACTTCCGGGACGGGAGTCGGCCACAGGTGCCGGTTCCTCGGGCTTCGCCGGCGCGGCTGGCGCGGCTTTGCACCGGAGCGCCGTCCACGCGGATGGCTTGGTAGAGCCGGTTGTAGTTGTGGCGCAGGACGGCGGGGAAGGACACGCGCCCGGCTTCCACGATGTTTTCCCGCAGCAGTTTCGCGGATAGATCCGCGACCAGGTCGGTGCCGATGCGCACCGCGCCTTCCGGGCTGAGGATGGCTTTACCGCCCTCGTTTCCGCCGAGGATCATCTCGCTCTTGATGGATTTCCCCTGGATGGCGATGCTGGATTGGGCGGACACGACGCCGCCCTTGGGGCTGATGGTGAGCTCGAGGACCGCATGGTCGTCGGTGGACAGCCAGCCGCGGACGTGGTCGATGCGGACGGAGAGGAAGATGCCGCCATCCGGCGTGGGGCTGATTTCCGGTTTGTAGGTCCGATAGACCGCGCCGGAGAGCGGATACTCGGCGGTGTTCTTTTCCTTCTTCGACCAGCCACCGAGGCTGCGACCGAAGGCGTCATCGTCGATCGACACCGCCGCGAAGGAATGCAGCAGGCCAAAAAAACTAACGGCGAGGATGAGTGATTTCGATTTCATGACGGGAAAATGAAGGTTTATCCGGCGAATTCGGGCGGCGGCGGGGCGTCGGCCGAGCCGAACAAGCGATCCACCTGGGCGGACGCCTTGGATTTGTGCTCGTCCTTGATGTAAGCGGCGACGGTGCCGAGTGCGGCGACCAGCGCGCCCCAGTCGTCGCCATAACCCGCGCCGGGAATGATGTCCGGAATCAGGTCGGTGGGCAGGACCAGGTAGCCGAGGGCACCGACGATGATGCCCTTCGCCCAAGTCGGCGTGTCGCTGTCCTGGAGGCAGTAGAAAAGGATGAGGGCGGTGAGTAGCGTTTTGCGCCCGGCGCTGATGCGACGCCTTTTTCAAGGTGCGCCACAAACGCGGCGCGGAATACCAGCGAGGGGCGGAGAGCCTGCCGGGCAGTTGCGGAAATTTTGACATGAGCGGGGTGAGCGGACGGCGCGAAACCGGCCGCAAGGTGCCCCAATTCCGGCCTCGGGGCAAGGATAAGCCTTGCCCCGGCCCTTCACCTAAAGGGATTTCAAAAACTTGATGAGGGCCGCGCGGTCCGCCGTTGGCAGGGTGCGGAAGGCTTCCTTGGACGCCTCGGCCTCGCCGCCGTGCCAGAGGATGGCCTCTTCCAGGGTGCGGGCGCGACCGTCGTGGAGATAGGCCTCGCCGCCGCTGACTCCGGCGGTCAGGCCGATGCCCCAAAGCGGCGGCGTGCGCCACTCGGATCCACTGGCTCCGCCTTCGCCCATGTTGTCGGCTAGACCGGGGCCCATGTCGTGGAGCAGCAGGTCGGTGTAGGGGTGGATGGTCTGGTTCCGCAGCTCGGCCATCGGGTGATGCGGGCCGGTCGTCATGTCCGGCGTGTGGCATTTGACGCACTGGGAGCTGGCGAAAACCTGCTCGCCGCGGAGCGCCTGCGGGTTCGCGAGATCGCGGCGGGCACCGATGCCGAGCAGGGCCACGTAGCGGGTCATTTGGTCGAGTTCGGCAGTGGAAACTTCGGGTGATCCGGTGGCTGGTTGCGCCATCGAGCGTCGGGAAAACCGGGGTGGTCACGCCCATGTCGGTGTTCAGTGCGGACGCGATTTGATGGCTGAGACGGGCCTTGCCGCCCTTGCTGGTGAAACGACCGAGACGCGGGTCGCCGGTTTCCGGATCGGAAATCTGCTGGATGCGGCCGGAAATGCCGTCCTGGTTCGCGTCACTCGGATCGGCGAGGGCGGCGATGCTGCTTTCCGCGACCGCTTCCAGCAGCCCCATGACCAACGAGCGGCGGAGTGAGACGCACGGAGAAATGCGACGGCGTCACACCTTGGAAGGCATAGTTTGGTTTCCGCAGCGAATAGGACGCGCCGTCGCCGAACTGGCCGGTGAGATTGGTGTAGCTGGAAATCGTCGCGGTGGCCTCGACCGGACCGCTGCTAGAGCGCGGCTGCAGCACGGACCCGAGCGCGGGGTGCGGCGAGCCGGCGTCGTTGGAGCCGACTTTGACCACGGATTGCAACATCGGCGCGCCGATGTCAGGCGGCAGTGCGCGGCCGTTGTTCACGTGGCACTCCACGCAGCTGCGAGCGATGAATTTCGGCCCGAGCTTGCCGACGTGCGCGGAGAACACCGGATTGCCAGACTCCGAATGCTCGCCGTTTCCAAAGTCGGTGTGGTGCAGGCGGCGTCCGAACATGAAGGGCTGGCCGTTCGTCGGAGAGATGTTTCCCGCCAGTTGCTTGAAGCGGTGTTCCGGCTCGTTGGAGTATTGATAGGGCAAGGTGGTTAGACCGCCGAGCCAGGCGTTCGTGGGCAGCGGATGGGAATCGAGGGTTTGGTTGACATTGCCGACGATGCCGCCGGGGAAGCCCATATCATTGCCCTGCGCCCACGGGACGATGCCCTGGCCGACGATGTAGAGCAGCGTCGTGCCGTAGTAGTTGAGGCGACCGTTTCTCGGTCCGTTGAGAAACAAACTGATCTCGATTTCGACGCGATCACCCAGTTGCAGCGCACGATTACCCTGATTGGCATTCTGGGTGATGGTGGCGGTGTAGTGATAGTCGGTTTCGCCCGGCGTGGCCGACGGGTTCGTGGAGACGAGGGTCGCGATCTGGTTGTTATTATATTCCGCCACCGTGCCGATGCCGCGGAAGAAGGTGCGGAACTCGGCGGGATTCAGCAAATCATGGGTGGTGTAGTTGAACGTGATGTTCTGCGGCTGCCCGGCTTTCCCGATGCGGTCGATGATCTCGATGTTCGCCATCCGCTGCTCCCAATACCAACTCAGGTAGTGGTCATAGCTGTTGAATTGGGCCTCCCGCGCATGCCGGTCACGGGCGCGGTCGGCGATGCGGGTGATGAGCGCGGTCGGTGTGTTCACGGTGGTCGCAGCTTCTGGAACGGTGCTGGAATTGTAGAGCGCGACGATTCCGGAATCCACGTTCGGGATGGCGGAAATCGTGGCATCGCCGGGGAGGCTTTCACCGCTTGCCGTGATCGCGACCACGGAGAGGAAATAGGTTTGGCCGGCGATGAGATTGGGAATCGAGGCGGAGGTGACATTTCCGACGTCCACCGATTGGTCGAGGTTTCCGCTGCTGGTCCCGTAAAGAATCCGGTAGCCGATGACGCCGGTGGTCGGGCTGGCACCCCACGCAAGACCGATGGAATTCGCCCCTCCGGAGGCGGTCGTTTGCAGGTTCGCCGGTGGCAGGACCACGGCGATCGGCATTTCCAAGCGGAAAAATTCAGCGGCTTTTGTCATCGGAACCGTGAGTTCCTTGGTGCTGCCGTCTCCTTCGATCAGCGGTTGCAAAGGCGTCCAGGTGACAAAATTGGTGGTCGCCACCGGGCGGTAGGACATGCCGGTCTTGGACGGCCAGCTGATTCTCGCGACCGGCTTGCTGGTGACCGGCAGGGTGTTGGTGACTGGCGGAGTGCCGGTGCCGGAACTGCTGCCAGAGTCGAGACTGATATCATCGAGCAGCACCTCGCCATGCCCTCCTGCCACCGAGCCAGTGACGAACCGGAAACTGACCCGCGCCTCCACGGCGTTCGCCGGGGCGACGAGATTCGGCACATTGATCTTCGTCCAGATCCCGGTCACTCCGCTGAAATTCTGCAGGCCCGAGCCGCCGACGACACCGCCGGCGGAGTTTCGCCACTGCACTTCATACTGTTGGATGTAGGAGGGACCGGAACTCACCTGCTTGGCCCAGAACGAGAAATTGTAGGTTTGCCCGCCCGTCACGGACCCGCCTTGGGCGACGACCATTTGGCTGAGAAGTCCCTCGGCCGCGGCGGCTCCCACGTTGACCACCGCGCAGCGCATGGCGAATGATCCACTGTGGGCCTCGCTGCTGGTGCGGGTGGGCGGTTGGCTCGCGGCGGTCGTCCACTTGCTGGCGGTGGTGCCGGTTCCGGCTTCGAAACTACCGTTCGCCGGGTTGACGGGCGGCGCGGGAATGCCCGGAACGGTCTCCAGAACGTGGTATTGCCGCGAACTACTGGCGGCGAAATCGCAGTGCGACTTGGGTTGCCCGTCGCCGGGCATCGTCCCCGTAAGATTCACCCACGGCCCGGCCGGGAGTAGCGCGGCTTGCAGCTGGTAAGTATTTCCCGAAGTCGTTGACCAACTCAGCTCAACGCCTGGCTCGATGCTCAGACGCGGATCCGCCCCGGTCGCCGGCGGACCAAGGAAGATCAGAAATGCGGCAGCCGCCGATTGAATGAAGAGAGTGGGTTTCATGAAAATCCTTCCAAGATGGGCTCAAGAAGATGAACGAGAAATGAACGAAACGCAATTTAATGCAATTTCTTTCGATGTCATGTAAAATTGCCACCATTAATCCGGCGGTTGCATGCCGGGCGGCATCCCGCTAGCGTCGCCGGGTGATTCGTCCTGTTGATGTCCTCCTTGAATTTCTCGAAGCCGAGCAAGCCCGCGGTGTGACCCACGTGCATCTGGACGATGGAGCAAGAGACGGGCTGCGAGGACTCTTCAACCTGGCCAAAAGCGGCGGAATCGTCGCCCCGCCCGCGCCCCGGCAACAGGAACCGGCGGCAAAAATCACCATGCCGGAGCCGGAAGCGGCACCGACCATCACCGCTGAGATCTTGTCCATCGATGGCAATTCCCGGGTCGAGCAGTTGGCGTCGCTACGCCGCCAGGCAGCGGACTCGGCAGCCATCAAGACGCTCGGATCGCTGCGTGATACGATGGTTTTCGCCTCCGGAAATCCTCAAGCACGGCTGATGCTGGTGGGTGAGGCACCCGGCTATCACGAAGAACGCGAAGGAAATCCCTTCGTCGGTGATGCGGGTCAGAAGCTCGACGGCATCCTCAAGGCCATGGGGCTCTCGCGCGAGGAGGTTTATATTTCCTACATCGTCAAATTCCGCCCCGCGACTCCGCGCCAGACGACGAACAACCGCAAGCCGTCACCCGAGGAAATGGCCGCCTGCCTGCCATTCATCCGCGCGGAAATCGGCATCATCATACCAACCTGCATCATCGCGCTCGGCGAGACGGCGGCGGCGGGCTTGCTAGGCCTCGACGGCGCCGTCACCTCGATGCGCGAGTCATGGCATGACTTCGAAGGCACCCCGGTGCGCGTCACCTATCACCCCAGCACCCTGCTTCAGACCACTGCCGCCGGCACGACCAAGCGCCAACTCTGGGAAGACATGCTCGCGGTGATGGAAAAACTCAGCCTGCCGATTTCCGACAAACAACGCGGGTTTTTCCTGCCGAAACCGTGACACAGGTATCCCTGCCTGTTCTTTCACAAGCCTCAGCACCTCGAAGAACAGGCAGGAATGCCTGTGTCACAGCCCTTTTTCGCCGAAAATCCGGATCGCCTTGGGCACCCGTTTCCGGTGCAATCCGAACTGCCTCACCGCATGCCTTTGCAAGTGGGCGGCGGCTTCCTCCACATCGTCCGTGAAGAAGATGAGGTCCGGATCATCCGGGCTGAGCGTCCCCTCCTCCACCATCCGGTGGACGAAATCCATCAGCGGCTGCCAATAGTCCTTCCCCATCACGATGATGGGGAAAATCTTCAGTTTCCCCGTCTGGATCAGCGTCATCGTCTCGAACATTTCATCCATCGTCCCAGCGCCGCCGGGCAGGATGATGAAAGCGTAGGAATACTTCACCAACACCACCTTGCGGGTGAAAAAGTAACGCATCGTCACGGACCGCTGGACGTAGCGGTTGATCGCCTGCTCGAAGGGCAACTCGATATTCACCCCCAGGGAGCGCCCGCCTGCTTCGAACGCGCCTTGGTTTCCCGCCTGCATGATGCCCGGCCCGCCGCCGGTCACGACGGTGAAGCCGAGCTTCGCGCAAGCCGCGCCCATCTTCCGCGCCATCTCGTAATAGACCGTCCCCGGCTCGGTCCTCGCCGAGCCGAAAATCGTCACGCAAGGCCCGGCGAAGTGCAGCGCCCGGAAGCCGACCAACAAATCCTTGGCCACCCGGAACAACGTCGTTAGATCGCGGATCCGCGAGCTGGCTCCGGAGAGCAATGTCCGGTCCGGAAGCTCCAGCTCGAAGATTTCCTGCTCGACGATTTCCTTCTCCGAGATCGGCTCCTCGACCTGCGGCAACTTCGGGCATTCGGGTGAATTCACGATCAGGTTTTAACACCCCATCACACCGCCGGGCAAAACGAAAAACGCGCCCGGCTCAAGGAACCGGACGCGCTTGGATGAATTTCCCGGAAATATCAGCCGGCGAAGTTCGCGGCGACCACGTCCCAGTTCACCACGCTCCAAAACGCGGCGATGTAGTCCGGGCGGCGGTTCTGATAGTTCAGGTAGTAGGCGTGTTCCCAGACGTCGAGGCCGAGGATCGGGGTGTTGCCGCAGCCGCCGAAATCGGAGCCCATGGAAGGATGATCCTGGTTCGCGGACGAGCAGACGACGAGCGAGCCATCGGCCTTTTTGCAGAGCCACGCCCAGCCGGAGCCGAAGCGGGTGACGCCGGCCTTGGCGAAGGCTTCCTTGAACGCGTCGAACGAACCGAACGCCTTGTCGATCGCCGCGGCGAGCTCGCCGGAGGGTGCTTTCGCACCGCCGGGAGCGATGACTTTCCAGAAAAACGTGTGGTTCACATCGCCCCCCGCATTGTTACGGACCGCGGTGCGGATGTCTTCGGGGACAGCCGCGAGATTGGCGATCAGTTCTGCGGAGGATTTCGCTTCGAGCTCGGGCTTGCCGGCGATCGCGTTGTTGAGATTGGTGATGTAGGCTTGGTGATGCTTCGAGTGATGGATTTCCATCGTTTTCGCGTCGATGTGGGGTTCGAGCGCGTCGTAAGCGTAACCGAGTGCGGGGAGTGTGTGGGCCATGGGAGTTGAGGAGTTTGGTTTGCGTATCGCAGAGGCGTCCGATACGACGGACGTGATCGGCGACGCCTTTACGAAACCGAGCTAGCTGCCAGCCGCAAGGACAAAACCATGATTCCTCCAGAACTCCGCCCCTATCTCCCCGAAATCATCACCGCGATCCTGGGACTTTTCTTCGGCTGGCTGTTCACCCGGCTCGCCGCCTCCGGAAAAATCGCCACCGCCGCCGAGCGTCTGAAATCCGAGGAACGCCGCTCGCTGGATTTCGAAGCCCGCCTCGCCCATTCCGCCGCCGAGGCCGAGCGCAACGAGCAGGACGCCCAGACCTTCCGCAACCAGCTCACCGAACTCCGCGCCCGCCTCGACACCGAACTCAAAGCCGCCGCCGAAAAACAAGCCCTGCTCGAACGCGCGGAAATCAAACTCTCCGACACCTTCAAGGCGCTCTCCGCGGACGCCCTGCGCTCGTCCTCCGAGCAATTTCTCCAACTCGCCAAATCCTCGCTCGCCACCCAGACCGAGGAGGCCAAGGGCGAAATCGAAAAGCGCAAGATCGCCATCCAGACGATGATCACGCCGGTGACGGAATCGCTTGGAAAGTTCGAGCTTCGCATCGGCGAGATCGAGAAATCCCGCGAGGGCGCCTACTCCGAGCTCCGCGAGCAAGTCCGCGCGCTCGGCGAAGGCCAGCTCGGGCTCCAACGCGAAACCGCCTCGCTCGTCAAAGCCCTGCGCCAACCCACCGGCCGCGGCCAGTGGGGCGAAATGCAGCTCCGCCGCGTGGTCGAACTCGCCGGCATGCAGGAACACTGCGATTTCGAGGTGCAGCACAATTCCACCACCGACGAGGGCAAAAAACTCCGCCCCGACCTCATCGTCCGCCTGCCCGGTGGAAAAATCATCGTCGTCGATTCCAAGACGCCGATGGATGGCTACCTCGACGCGCTCGAAGCCACCGAAGACACCGCCCGCGAGGAGGCGCTGCACCGCCACGCCCGCCAGGTGAGAACTCACATCCAGCAGCTTTCCTCCAAGAACTACACCGCGCAATTCGCCCAGACGCCCGAGTTCACCGTGCTCTTCCTGCCGAGCGAATCCTTCTTCTCCGCCGCCCTCCAGAGCGACCCCGGCCTCATCGAGCGCGGCGTGGACCAAGGCGTCATCCTCGCCACGCCCACCACGCTCATCGCCCTGCTCCGCGCGGTTAGCTACGGCTGGCGTCAGGAATCCATCGCCGAAAACGCCCGTGAGATTTCACTGCTAGGCCGCACGCTTCACGAGCGCCTCGGAAAACTTGCCGAGCATTTCTCGAAACTTGGCCGATCGCTCGGCAACGCCGTGGAGCAGTATAACAGCGCCATCGGCTCCTTCGAAACCCGCGTGCTCACCACCGCCCGCAAGTTCGAGGAACTCAAGGCCGCCCCGGAATCCGCCACCATCGCCAACCTGGAGCCGGTCGATAAAATCCCGCGCAGCGCGCAATCCACCGGCGCGCCGCCCGCCGCGCTCGCCGCCCTGGCCCGAGCCAGCGAAGTCGCCGCCCGCCATCAGGCACCCGCCACCCTCACGCTCAACACCGAGGTCGCCGACGCCATCCTCACTCCGCCAGAGAGCGACGATTTCGCTTTCGTCCCCGATCCCCCCGCCAGCGCCCGCAGCGCCGCGGCAGATTTGAGGTCGGCGCTGGGCTGAGTGCCCGTTTGACACAAAACCAGCTTTATGGAAATATTCCGCCATGAAAACGACCTTGGATTTGCCCGATGATCTCATGCGCGGGATGAAAATCCGTGCGGCCACTCAGGGAAGAAAGCTCAAGGACGTGATCGCGGACGCCATTCGCGACAGCCTCGTTTCTTCACGTCAGACCATCATTGAGGCACCGCCGCTCGTGATTTCACGCAGTGCCAGCGGGTTTCCCTACATCAAGGCACTTCCCGGCGCTCAAAAACCCGCTGTGACGGAGGAGGAAATCCAGCGCTTGATCGAAGAATCCCAACTGGAGGAAGATTTGCAGCGTGCGGGGATTTCTCTTTGATTCCAATTGCTGGCTCGCCATCGCTCACGAATTCCACGGGGTTCACGACGCAGCGTTGGGGGCCATCAATGTCGCAACCATTGAGCATCCGGCCTGTTTTTGCAGATCCACCGAGCAGTCCGTCCTACGACTCCTTTCCACAGCCGCGATCCAAGCCACTTACCATTCACCGCCCATCACCAACGAAGGAGCCATCCGCTTGCTGAATGAATGGCGAGCCGAGCCGAATGTCGCGTTTATTGACGAGCCACCGGGCACACGTGATCTCTGGCTTCTTCTGGCGAATCGGAATACGGCCTCGCCGAAACTTTGGATGGATGCCTACCTTGCCGCCTTCGCGATTTCGGGAAACCTTCGCTTCGTGACGACCGACAAGGGCTTCCGCCAGTTTGAGTCGCATGGTCTCGATCTCCAGCTTCTATAATTTTAGTTCCACCATCTCCCCATGCTCCCCGCACTCACCGGCCAATCCCCCGAATCCCTCGCCACTTGGCTCAAGGATGCGGGCGAGCCGTCGTTCCGCGCCAACCAGATCCTCGAGTGGGTGTGGAAAAAGAAAGTCACGTCCTACGACGCGATGAGCAATCTCCCCGCCGCCCTCCGCACGAAACTGACAGAATCCTTCCGCCTCACCGCGCTCGAACATTCCACCACCCAAGGCTCCGCCGACACCACGCGCAAGTTCCTCTTCCGCCTGCACGACGGCCGCTATGTGGAAAGCGTACTCATCCCGGCGAACCCCGCGCTCTACGGTGAGAAATCCGACCGCCGCACGCTCTGCGTTTCCTCGCAGGTCGGCTGCGCTTACGGCTGCAAATTCTGCGCCTCGGGCCTCGCAGGATTCACCCGCAATCTCGACGCTGCGGAAATCGCCGGCCAGGTCCTCGCCGCCGAGCAGCTTTCCGGCGAGCGCGTCGATTCGCTCGTCTTCATGGGCATGGGCGAACCGATGGCGAATCTCGACAATCTGCTAGCCGCCATCGCCCTCATCACCGGCGAGAAAACCCTGCACCTCGGCGCAAGGCACCTGACCATTTCCACCTCCGGCCTTGTTCCGCAGATCAAGCAACTTGCCGAGCACCCGCAGCAGATCCGCCTCGCGATCTCCCTGCACGGCGCGACCGACGACGTCCGCCAGCAGATCATGCCGATCAACAAGAAGTGGCCGGTCGCCGAGTTGTTCGAAGCGCTCGACTATTGGAACGCGAAGAAAACCCAGAAGCTCACGCTCGAATACATTCTCATCCAGGACATCAACGACTCGCTCGAACAAGCCGCCATCCTCGCCCGCCATGCCCGGCGGTTAGGCGCGAAGGTGAACCTGATTCCCTACAACACCGTCGAGGGACTGGAGTGGAAACGCCCGCCGAACAACCATTGCCGCGCGTTTCAGCAAATCCTTCAGAACGCCGGTGTCACCGCGAACCTGCGCCTCGAAAAAGGCCACGACATCGACGCCGCCTGCGGCCAGCTCCGCCTCAAACAGGAAACCGCGGAGGGCATCATCGAAGCCCCCGTGAAACGATAGATAGCCTTCAAACGGAGCGCTGGCTTTAGCCGGCATGTTCTATTCCAGTTCGCACAAATCACCGGCCCAGGCCGACTGAAGTCAGCGCTCCAATTCGCTCCGCGAATTCCACAAACCACGACGCGCACCACTCTATCAAATTCCACCATGGAATCCACTCCAACCCTGCTCAAATTTCTCGGCTTTTTCCTCCTGACCCGCCTCGCCCTTGCGGTGGAGCCTTGCCGCATTGAAATCATCGACAAGGAAAACGGCTGGCCGGTCCCGCTCGTCGAGTTGACCAGCACCCACGAGACGCGGCACGTCAGCGATAACTTGGGGCTCATCGCGATCGATGAGCCGGACTTGCTAGACCACGAGGTTTGGTTCCATGTGAAGGGCCACGGCTACGGCGTGCCCAAGGACGGCTTCGGCTACGAAGGCATCCGCACCACGCTCAAAGCCGGGGGAAAATTCCGCATCGAGGTGGAGCGACGGAACCTCGCCAAGCGCCTCGGCCGGCTCACCGGCGGCGGCATTTTCGCAGAGGGAGAAAAACTCGGAATCCCTCCCCTGCTGTCGGAGTCCGGAGTCTTCGGCTGCGACTCCGTGCTCACGACGGAACATGGAGGCAAGCTTTTCCACCTGTGGGGCGACACCACGCTGCCGGGATATCCGCTAGGTATTTTCAATGGCACTGCAGCGACCACGCCGCTTGCTCCGATTCAGAAATTCGAGCCACCGCTGGCGATGCCCTTCGCCTATTTCCGCGATGAAAATGGCAAACCCCGCGGCGTCGCCGAAATCCCCGGAGAGGGCCCGACCTGGCTAACCGGTATGATTTCCCTGCCCGGCAACCACCTCGTCGCCACCTACTCGAAGATCAGGGGATTCCTCGAGGAATACGAAGTCGGCCTTTGTGTGTGGGATGACGCTATCGGCAAATTCCTGCCAGAAAAAGTCCTCTGGAAAAAAGCCAATGGCGAAAAACCATTCCTGCTCAAAGGCCACCCGGTCCGCTGGCAGGATCCCGCCGGGAAGGCGTGGCTGCTCTTCGGCGATCCATTCCCGGACGCCCGCTGTCCCGACGATTTCGCCTCGTGGATAACCCCCGCCACCTGGGAGAAAATCCCCGCCCCTGCCGCTCCCCGATCCGCGTTGGACGGCTCGGAAGTAAAACCTCACCGTGGATCGATCGCATGGAACGCGTTCCGAAATCGTTGGATCACGATCTTCACCCAGAGCGGCGGAAAGCCCTCCGCATTGGGGGAAATCTGGTATGCCGAAGCCGACTCGCCGCTCGGCCCATGGAGCAATGCGGTGAAGGTGCTCAGCCACGACAACTACACGTTTTACAATCCGCGCATCCAGAGCGAGCTAACACCCGAGAGCTCGCCATTCATTCTTTTCGAAGGCACCTACACCTCCACCTTCGCCGATCACGCTCCGCCCACGCCACGCTATAACTACAACCAGATTCTCTATCGTCTTGATCTGGACGATCCGAAACTCATCCGCAACTTCCAGCCGCCGCCCGCCCCGCCGCTTCTCCGGTAGCGAAACAGGTGCCCATCACACGGATCGAAGCTTGTGCGTCGTGGTCGGTGGAAATGCAACGTCCCGCCACGAACAGGCGGTCGATGCCCGCCGGTTTCAAGCAGCCCGATGGAATGCCGGCCGGCCGGTTTCCCTCGGGAAAACGAAGCTTCGGACCACGCGGAGTCTCGCGGAACTCCATCGGCCAGGTGGCGAGCGCGATCTCATCGTCGAAACGATTTCCCGCTAACAAATCATCGCCCGTGAGCACCGTTTCGCCGATCCAGCGGCGGCTTTCGCGCACTCCGGCCCGCACCGGCCAGTGGCTGATGTAGGCATCCTTCCAAAACGCGGATTTCCCGGCCAGCCACGCGATCGTCTTCGACGCGGTGGCGCGCCCCAGGATTTCCAAACCTGTCAGGCACAAGGGATCCAACGGATCATAGTCCGCCGTCGTTTCTCCGCCGGCCAGATCAAGCGTGCCGAAAATTTCCCCCGGCCTCCCCGAGCCTCGAAAGGCAAGTCCCAGCGAGTCCGTGGGCAAGTCTCCCGCGCGGATTCCCTCGACGATGATTCCCGCGGTCTGAAGGCGGGTGTCGTCATCCATCGCCAAGCCATGATGAACGCCGAACACATACGCCGGCCGCTGCAACCGCGGAGCTTCGGCCATCGCCGAACCCGTCCCTAACAATCCTGCCGCCACCGCGTCTCCCGAAGCATCCACCAGCACCCGGGCAGTCACCGGATGCAATCCTCCCGCTGTTTGGATTTGCCAGTCCTGCTCCCGGGAAATCCCGGTCACCTGGGTGTGCAGCCTGAGTTCGAGGTGCGATTCCGAGGAAACCAGCTCATCGGCGATCCGCACGAACTCGACGGGGTGCTGCGGCAGCACGTCCAGCCGCCCCATCCGTACCGGGCCGATCCCCGTCGCGGCGGTCATGCGACCGGCCATTTCCGCCGGGAACCCCGGATTTGCCAGCATCGCTCCCGGCTCGTCACGCAGCAGATACAATCCGCAAAACGTATGCACCAGTGACACCGTGCCCATGCCACCGAGAAATCCGTGGCGCTCGATCAAGAGCGTTTTCGCTCCCTCGCGGGATGCCGTCACCGCCGCTGCCAGCCCTGCGCTCCCTCCGCCGATGACCACCACATCGAAGGAATCGCGCGGCGGCTTCATGAAGTCCGTAAGGCGATCAGCGCAGCCAGGGTTGTGGGAGTGGCGAGATTCGACTTGGTCAGGTCTTCCGGCCCGAGCTCGATTCCGAACCGGTCTTCCACCGCCACGACGAGTTGCATCACCGCCATCGAATCAAGCCCGGCTTCAAACAAATCGCCATCTTCGGGGAAATCCCAATCCAGTTCGAGTACTCCTTCGTCGTTCAGCCAGTCGATGACTTCCGTGGGGGTGGGTGAATTCTTCTTCGAAACTTCCATGTGGAAAAACGGTGCAATGGCTCTTTCCGGTCATCAAGCGGAAAGGTGGAAAAAAACGTCGGCGGAATTTTCAGAACTCCACTTCACTCCCGAGTTCCGCCACCTCGATGGATCCGGTGTGCAGCGCCATCAATCCCTCGCGGAGCTTCATGGCGTTTTCCGGCTCGCCGTGCACCAGCCAGACTCGTGTTTTGGGACCGGTGATGCGTTGGAAATAGTCCAGCAGCTCCGAGTGGTCGGCGTGGCCGGAGAAGGAATCGATGATCTCGATCTTCGCCCGCACTTTGTAGCGGTCGCCGAGGATAGGCACCTCGCGCTCATGGTCGCGGATGCGGCGGCCGAGGGTGTTGTCCGCGCAGTAGCCGACGAACAGGATGGTGGTTTTCGGGTCGCCGATGTTGTTTTTCAAATGATGTAATATGCGACCCGCCTCGCACATGCCGGAGGCGGAAATGATGATCGCCGAGCCCGGGATCTTGTTCAGTGCCTTGGAGCCGTTCACCGTCCGCACCAAGGTTAGATTCTCAAAGCCGAACGGATTGTCCTTCTCGAACAATGACTTGTAAACCTCCTGGTTGAACGCGTCCGGATGCAACCGATAGATCTCCGTGGCACTCACCGCCAACGGGCTGTCCACGTAGACCGGGATGTTGGGAATCTCCCCGCGCTCGAAAAGATCGTGCAGCACGAACAGGAGTTGCTGCGTGCGCTCCACCGCGAAGGCGGGAATCAGGATCTTTCCGCCGCGGTGGACCGCCTGCCGGATGATTTCTCCAAAGTGATGGTCCAACCCGGGAGGAGCTTCGTGCTCGCGGCCGCCGTAGGTGCTCTCCATCAGCAGGAAATCGACATCCGGAACCGGCATCGGGTCGCGCAGGACTTCATTCGAACCGCGCCCGACGTCGCCGGTGAAAAGGAAGCGCTTGGACTTGCCGTCTGATTTATCCTCCACTTCCAACAGAACCTGCGCACTGCCGAGGATGTGGCCGGCGTCGATGAAAGTGACCGACACTCCGTCCGCCACCACCAGCGGCCGGTCGTAGCCGACCGTCACGAACTGGCGCAGGCAGCGCTCCGCGTCCTGCTCGGTGTAGGTGAGCGTGGCGGGTTCCAGCCCTTCCTTTTTCCGGTGCTTGTTCAGCCACTCGATGTCGCTCTCCTGGATGCGCGCGCAGTCGGCGAGCATGATCTGGCAGAGATCCCGCGTCGCGTGGGTGGCGTAGATGTTGCCGGTGAAGCCCTTGACCGAGAGATTGGGCAGATTACCGCTGTGGTCGATGTGCGCGTGAGAAAGAATCACGAGATCGATGGACGCCGGATCGAAGTGCGGAAAACAGCAGTTCACTTCATAGGCGTGCTTGCGCGATCCTTGATAGAGCCCGCAATCCAGCAGGATGCGCTGGCCGTTGATCTCCAGCAGATGTTGGGAACCGGTGGTGGTGCCGGCGGCACCACAGAATTTGAGTTTCATGGGTTTCGGGATGGGTGTTTTCGCTCTTGCTCGACCGTGTTTGACTCCAGAATTGAATCGCGAATGAACACCAATGCACGCGAATTCAGAATATGCTGGAATTTAATCTATTCGCGTCCATCCGCGTCCATCCGCGGTTGAAGATCACGGTTGATCATCTTCGTAAAAACCAACGAATCCCGCCCGCTTGCTTCGAATTGTGCGCGGCGTTTTTCGGGCAGGTCGTCCACCGTCGCCGGATCGTAACCGAGCCGGGTTTTGAAAAAATCCGCCGCGCGGTTGCTCAGCGCGAACACCCGGCCGATTCCCCGCTCAACGGCGAGCTTCTCCGCGTGATGCACCAACTCGATGCCATAGCCGCGGCCTTCATGCGCCTGCTTCACATAGAGACATGCCACCTCGGCGCAATCCTCCGCCGGGTACTCGTGCAACGCGACGCACCCGACGACGTTGTCATCGATGGCCATCACGTGAAAATCCTCGATCCGCGACTGGATGTCCTCGTAGGTGCGCTCCACCAGTTTCGTCCGCCGCACCGAGCGACCGATCATGCCTAGCAGCTCGGGAATGTCCTCCTCGCGCAGATCGCGGATGATCCGGTAGCTGTCGGCGTGGACCATGGTGCCGACGCCTTCGTTCGAGAACAGTTCGTCCACCAGCACCCCTTGTTGGCGGCCGTTGAGCACATGCACCCGTGGCACTCCGCGTTTGCATGCAGCAGCGGCAGCCAAAAGTAAACCCGCGCCCGCCGGATCGCTGTGGCTTGCCAGTGATTCCGCGTCCTTCGCCCGGATCGCATGCGCCGGTGCTCCGTCGATGAGGATCGCCTCTTCTAGCAGCGTGATGATTTTCGTCACGCCGATGCGCAATGCGAAGTCCACCACCGGGATGTCGAGCGGTCCGGTCGCCGAGGCGTCGATGACCGCCGACTGGCCGCGGGCGAGAATTTCCATGACCTCCTTGGCCGCCAGCGGATCGGTGATCGGCCGGGAAACCCGTGCCGCCATGATCTCGCACTCGAGGGTCCAATCGAAGAGGTCTTTCATGTCGCCGCCGAGCACGCCGAGCACGAGTTTCACGCCGAGGTCTTCGAGCACGGCAAGATCCAGCAGGGTTTCCGCCACCGCCGGCTCCGGCAACAACCCAGCCTCGATGAGCACGAAAAAAATCTTCCCGCGGAATT
The DNA here is from genome assembly GCA_963841745.1 of uncultured Verrucomicrobiae bacterium. Taxonomy (GTDB): domain Bacteria; phylum Verrucomicrobiota; class Verrucomicrobiia; order Verrucomicrobiales; family Akkermansiaceae; genus Luteolibacter. The sequence continues at coordinate 781,838 of CAWJDV010000006.1, forward strand.
GGGGAATATACTGGAGGACCTCCCGGACATCACGTTGCTGCGCCACGGCCTTTTCCTACCAAACCCTGACATCCCCGCAAGCGCCACGACAGCCGGAGCGCGGAATTTATTCTGCCGCCCGGAGTCTCTTCACGGAGCGCTGGATTCATCCGGCCCGCGAAGCGAGACTCCCATGAGAAGCCAAAGAGCACCCCGGTCAAAGATCCAGCCGATACCCCACACCCCGGACGGTGACGAGATGCCGGGGATTCGCAGAGTCGATTTCCAACTTCCCTCGCACCGAGGTGATGAAGTTGTCGATGGTCCTCAAACTTGGATAGGCGTGATAACCCCAGACGACATCGAGAAACCTCTCCCTGCTCACCGCCTCACCGGGATTCGCGGCGAGCAGGCGGAGGATGCCGGTTTCCTTGTCGGATAGAGGATGCTCCTGACCGGCCCGGATCAAGACACAGCGGCGGAAGTCGATGGTGGCGCCGCCGATTTCCAGCAGGTCAGGCACCGCTTGTTCACGCTCGTGGCGGCGGAGCAGGGCGCGGACGCGGGCGAGCAGTTCTTTCAAACTGAAGGGCTTGAGCAGGTAGTCGTCGGCTCCGCTGTCGAGTCCCTCCACGCGGTCGTCGACCTGGCCCTTGGCGGTGAGCATGAGCACGGGCATGTCGCGGCCGCGCTTGCGAAGCTCGCGGCAGACGGCGAAGCCGTCGAGGGCGGGCATCATGACGTCGAGCAGGACGAGATCGAAGGTCTCGGTGCAGGCGAGTTCCAGGCCGGCGACGCCGTCGGCGGCGGAGCGGATGCGGTAGCCCTCGGCGGCGAGGGTTTCCACCAGCGCGGTGCGCATGGGGGCTTCGTCTTCGATGATGAGGAGTCTCATGGGGTGGGAGATTAAAGAATAGGTCCTATACGGCTTATAGGACCTATGAGAGTGAAGACAGCTCCCTCACCAGGGACGCTTGATAGAACAACCCGCCCGCCGTGCGCCTCTGCCACGGCTTTTACCAAACTCAAGCCGATGCCGGTGCCCTGCGTCTCGCGGCGGAGCTCGCTGCCGAGGCGGTGGAATTTCTCGAAAATCCGCGAGTGCTCGGCGGGCAGAATGCCGGGACCTTGGTCGGTGATTTGGATTTCCCAGTTCGCAGGATTTTCTGTCAGAAGAACTTCCACGGACGAACCTGCCGGAGAAAACTTGATGGCGTTGTCCAACAGGTTGACGAGCGCTTGCTGGATCGCGCCGGGATCGACGGTGGCGATGAGGCTGGGAAGCGGCTTGGGAGAAACGAGCGTGATGGATTTTTCGGCGGCGAGCGGCTCCATCAGACCGAGTGTTTCCGTGATCACTGCCGCGAGATCGCATTCTTCGAAATGCCAACGCTTGCGGCCTTGCTCGATGCGGGCGAAGTCGAGCACGTTCTCGATCAAAGTGGTCAATCGCGCGCCTTCGCGGGAAATGAGCCGGTGAAATTCACTCACCGTGTGAGGCTCGATTTTTCCTGCGTTAAGCGCGTCCGCCATCAACCGGATCGAGGCGACGGGCGCGCGGAGTTCGTGGGAAACGCTGGCGACGAAATCGCTCTTCATCGCGTTGAGCCGCCGCTCGCGTTCGACGGCACGGTGGATGAAAAATAAAGCACCCACGGAAATAGCGACCGCGAAGGCAAGCAGCCCGAGCGTCCAACGAGCCTGCTGGCGGGCGGCGGCTTCGAACAGCGCGGGACGGGCGGCGATGATTTCGAGGCGGAGCATTCCAGATTCTTCAAATGGAAGCACGGCCCGCCCACCAGCCGATAGATTACTGCTAAAGTCCACCGGCACGTCCGCCAGGATTTCTGCTTCAGAGCCGGCCTTCCGTTCACCCGTGTAAAGCCGGACCTCGGCCCACAGCGGTGGAGCCGGCCGAAGCCGATTGATCGAACGTGCGATTGTCGGTGGGTCCAGATAATAGAGAATTTCATCACCGGACACCGACGAGATCCACCACAGCTCGCCATTCTCTTCGATCCATTTCCCGGCTCCACCGATTTCCGGATGGTTCCGAAAAATTTTCCGCGCCTTGTCGTCGGAAGCCCAGCTTTCAAGCAACCCGGCAGGCAGATCGGGGACTTTTCTAAATACCTCAGCCGTCAGAATTGATGGCTCATCCTGAGTCGCCAAGCGCACCAGAGCCCTTGAATCCTCCGCAGCCCCTGTCATTCCGAAGGCCCGGAAAGCGGCCAACACCCTTCGCGGAAGTCCAGCGGCAGACAACCCGGCCGGAGGTCCGTCGCGCAAGGATCTGAGGACTTTCAGATCCGTTCCATCCAAAACTTCATCAGCTACGGAAGGGCCGGGCACCGGAGGATCGGAAAAAATAATCGTTCCCACCACCGCCTCCTCCAACCCTCGGGAAAGTAATTTCGCAGAAAAATCCGCCGTCGCCTTCGCCTCGTCCCGCGCCGACGACCATGCGGCCCGCACCTGCGCGCGCGTGCCCAGCCAGGCGAGCACGCCTAACACCAGCAGCGGCAGGAGCACTGCGAGTGTCAGCCAGCGCAGGGATGTTCCTTTGACGGATGACATGAGCTATTCGGCACCTGTCCGCGGCTGCATGGTCCTCCGGACAGGCGGGATGGGTTGAACTTGTGGCGGCTGCGGTACTGCCAGGATCGGCGCGGCTACCGACCGGATCTCGTCACCGCCGCGCAGGAAGGCGGTATTCGTTCTGATTTTTTCAAGCACACCGCCCCGCTGGATGGCGATTTCCGTACGGGCGTCAAACCACGAGGCCAACGTGGAAGGCACGCCCCTCGCTTCCGGAATTGGAATCCAGCCGATCTCGGTTTCACGGAAGCGCGGCGCACGGTATTCAATCTCACGCAAAGTGAGAACACTCTCGCTGTCGATGACCTGCACCTGCCCGACAAGCGCTTGGGCGAAAAACGCGTTTTCCGTCGCGGAGTAGCCTTTCCAAGGTTCCGCGAGACGCTCCTTGAGCAACGGGATCTCCACCACGTCCCCGGCTTGCAGGACGATGTCCGATTTTTTCGCATCGTCGTCTTCCGCAATGGCTTTTGCAAGGTTCACCTCGATGACCTTCTCCGTGCCGTTCTCCAACAGTCGGCGGATCCGGATGCGCGAGAGATCGGGGTGGGGAAACAAAGTGAAGGCGGGGAAATAATCGTTATCCAACGTCAGGTCCGAGTGCTCAAGAATTGGCTTTTCCGGCAGACCGACCCACCGGCGATCCAGCGGCGACTGCATCTCGACGAGCGCCTGGATGAGGGAAGGAAATGCAGTTGCTAGAAACTTCCCTTCAAGGGGGGTGCCAAACGAGCGGGCAAACGGATGGCCTTCGACTTTCAAGATAACTAGCACCTTCCGCAACGACGCGGTCTTTTCCCGGTTCTCCTCGGAAATCTCAAGTTTCAACCGATCCCCGGACTCAAGTTGAAACTTGCGGGCTTCCTTGGAGCCGTAGGTGAACCGCACATCGGGCCATCCCTTCCTGGAAATGTTGAGGATGGTTTGTAGATCCCATGCGACCAGTTCTTTCTGCCACAAATGACCCGCGATCTGTTGGGCGCTTCCCAGCGGGACCTCGTCCCTGGTGGGATCGAAAAACATGCGGTCGCCGCGGACTTGGATCTCGCGGGATTGGCCATCGGTTTCCATGGTGATGGGAAATGAAATCCGCTTGCGCAGGTGCCACAGCAAGTTCCCGGGCAAGCCGTTGCGCACATTGAAGTTTCGGGGAGGCAGCACTCGGGAACCCTCCCGACTTGGAACTTCCGGCAGAGAAACCGAAAAGGTGACGACATCGCCCCAACTCAACCCGGGCAACTGGGCGGCGGACTTGAAATCAATTCCCTGTTTCCCCCATACACCGTCTTCGCCCTTCCGCCAGAGAGCCCAGCGATACTTCACATCATCGTCGAATGGGACGCTTTGGATCTCGGTGTGGTGATCCAACAGCCAGTTGCTGAGTGCGGGAATCGTGGAATCACCGGTCCGGGAAGCGATGGTGAGATTTTGCAACGAAGGAGCGTTGTCGATCAACAAGGTGATTTCGGACTCCTTGCCAAGCTCCGGGACGGTAAACCGCTCCAACAGGATTTCCCGAACCGGGGCCGGGGCATCCCTGTAACCAACTTTTTTCCACTCATCGTCCGGCTTTGCTCCGGCATCCACCAGCAGCTTGACGCATGGCAGCGCCGTTTCCGCCTGCTTGCCTTCCGACACGATCCGGATCAATCCCTTCCCGTCGATCACTTCGTTGACATCCGCACCGGCTTTCACGAGCAGTGCGATTCGGGCTGCGTCTCCGAATTTACAGGCACTCGCCAGCAAGGAGCCATCTGGTCCGAGGTGGACGTTCGGGTTCGCACCGTATTTGAGAAGGAGCTCGATCATGTTCCAATCTTTCTTTTGGAACGCAAAGCGCAAGAGCACCGGATCCGTCATTGGGAATCCGGCATCACCGAACAACCTCACCAGTTCCGAGGCGCGCGCCATGTCCCTGCCCATGGCAGTCTCCAGGGATTTGCTGATTTTCGAACCTTCCTGATTCGGGTCCGCTCCGTGTTTCAGGAGCAGTTTGGCTAGTTCCAGGTTCGCGTATTGGGATGCCACGGCCATATCCAGGGGAGTGGAATTCATCAGATACTTGCGCATGAAATCATCAGTGAGATACACATCCTTTGAGCGGCGGTTCGGGTCCGCTCCGGCAGTGAGCAGGGCGGCCGCCATTTCGATGGACCCCGGACTTCCGCTCCCGACCGCAGCGTGCAGCGGAGAAAGCCCATAGGTGGGATCCGGCAGGTCGGGTTTCGCGCCTTTTCCCAGCAGCCACTTGGCGGCGTCGAAATCGCTTCCCGAAATCGCGAAGTGAAGCGCGGCACCGCAGGGTGAATAATCCGGTCCGGGAGTCGCATCGGCCATTAGGTTGATGTCCACACCGTGCTTAAGGAGAACTTCCGCACCACGCAGTTTGTTCGCCAGCACGGCCTGGATGAAAACGTGGAGTTTCCCGTATTTGCTATCCACCACGCCCGGCTTGAAGCCTTTTTCGAGCAGATACTCGAGGATCTTGAGTCGCTCGGAATCGATGGCGGCCCAGATCGCTTTCGCAGCCACCGGATCAGGGATTTCGGCTTGTGCTTCGGTCAACAGTTTAACGATTTCGAGATTACCGTTGGACGCGGCGGCCCTGAGTGCATCTTGCGCGTCAGGGCGGCTGCCTTTGGCCAAGAGGAATTTCACAACGCTTGACCAGCCGTGATGTGCCGCTTGAAACAAGGTGTTGGGATCCAGGAGAATGTCGGGCGCGGTTTCCGCCAGAGCTTGAAGCCTTGCCAGATCGGCGGTTTCCGCGTCGAACACGTCCGCAGCGACTGCCGGCAGCTTTCCGCCGAGTGCGGCGAGATTTTCCTTCGCGAGTTTGGCTTCCGTTTCCGCATCCGGGAACTCGGCGAGCAGGCGTTGGTAGAGCTGAATGGCGTCGTCCTTGCGGTCCTGTTTCCGGCGAACTTCGGCGAGCCGGAAGAGCGCGGAAGCGGCGAAGGCGCGTTGCTCGGAGTAGCGGGCGAGGACTTGCTCGTAACTTTTCGCCGCAGTCTCGACATCACGGGTGACTTCCTCAGCGTAAAGACCGTCGCGGAGGAGATCGCGCACGGGTGGCTCGTCGGCGCAGGCGTTGGCGGTGGCGAGGATCAGGCACGCGGCGGCGAGGCGGAATGGGTTTAGGTGCATGCGGGTGAGTGAAGCCGGTTTCCTGAGAGGAATTGTCATGGAATGGTCATGAAATCGAGGGAATTTCACGGGCGGAGGCCGTGACACAGGCATTCCTGCCTGTTCTTTGAGATGACTGGGGCTGGTGAAAGAACAGGCAGGAATGCCTGTGTCACGTTACAGATCCGCGGTGAACCCGATGGATTGTCCTGCGACCAGGTGGTCGCTCTCGATGGTTAGGCGCGGAGCCGCTCCGCCACTGGCGATTTCGAATGTCTGCCTATCACCGGGCGCGAGTCCTTTGAGGGACTGGGCCGCGCGCACGCCGTTCACGGCGACAAACGCGTCTCGATAGATCGGCGCGATGCCGGGGTTCGCCACGGTGACAAGCGACGTTTTCTCACCCGCTAGAAACGCGGTGATTTGGAATTGATAACCGCAGGCCATGCCGGCCTCCTGGATGCGGGCCATGGGCTGGTGCTCGGGTTGATCGTTGCCGATCATGTAGCTGATGTGGAAGGCGCGCGCGCCTTTTTCGAATGAGACTCCGTTGGAGCCTTCCGCCGCCAGCGCCAGCTTCTGGTCGCGGTCGTTGTAATAACTGAACTCGCCGCCGGCGGGCGAGCGGCGATAGCGTTCTCGGTCCAGCGCGTTCCAGTTCGGCTCGTTTTCCTTCGCGTGCTGCTTGCAGAGGAACGAATCGTCGAAGAGGCCGAAGGGCAGTTTGAGCAAATCCGGATTGCCTGCGACCGGAGTGACATCTTCGTCCGCGGCATCGACGGAGATGCTCCATGGAGTCGCGCGGAAAGTCGCTGCCAAGTGAGTGAGAAACTCGGCTTGGAATCCCTTGTCAGGGAAGGTGCCGCCCAGTTTGAACGGGCCGTCGTAGATGTGATATTCCGCCCACAGTCCGAAGCCGGTTTGAAGGAATGCGATCCGTGGATCCTTGTCATATTTTTGGGCGAAGCGGCTGTAGAACTCTTTGGTGAAGCGTTTCAGCTCCGGGTGCGACCAGTCGGGAAATCCAGTGTCTTTCTTTTCGCTCTTGCCGGTGGTTTCCTTGTAGTCGGACAGCTGTTTGATGTAATCCGGCACGGTGGTCGGGCTACCCGGATAGACGTAGTAGAAGCGGAGAATCGCCTGATGGCCGCGGGCCGCGATGGCGTTGAGTTTTTCCTCCACCTTCGCCCAGTCGTATTCGCCGCGGCGGGTGACGACGTCGGAGTAGCGCATGTAGGAAAATTCGAGCTGGATGGCGTCGGTCTTGTTGTGTGGGGAGGTGTCCCAGAGGACGATGCCGGTCATGGGTTGGACGCGGGTGATTTTGCTTTGGAGCGGGATGGGCCGCAGTGATTCGCCTGCGGATCGTGTTGGTAGAGTAAATAGCAGGACTGCCAGTGGGAGGAGTGTTTTTGCCATGGTTGTTATTTTTGGCTGATGTCGGGGCACAACTTTCGCGCGGAATAAATTCCGCGCTCCAGTTGTTACTCGACGCTTTCGAAAACGCCGCCGCCTAGCAGGCGGCCGCCGTCGTAGAGGGCGCAGATCTGGCCGGGGACGATGGCGCGTTGCGGGCGTTGAAACCTGAGGTGGATTTTCCCGTCGGCGAGCGGCTCCATCGTCGCCGGCTCGGCCTTGGCGCGGTAGCGCGGTTGGGCGTCGATCAGGCGTCGGGTGTCGAACGGTTCGTTCAGCGCGGTAAGCGTGCCGACGGTGCATTCGGTGGCATAGAGGCCGGCGGACTCCGGGGTGTCCCAGCCGACGACGAGGCGATTCCTAACCGGGTCCTTGCCGACGACGACGTAGGCCATGCCATCGCGCGGCGAGGCGACGCCGTGGCCTTTCCGCTGGCCGAGCGTGTAGAGGTGCAGCCCGCAGTGCTCGCCGAGCACCTTGCCGGATGGATCGACGATTTCGCCCGGCGTGTCGGCGACGTAGTGGCGGAGGAAATCGCTCATTTTCACCTGGCCAAGGAAACAGATGCCCTGGCTGTCTTTTTTCTCCGCCACTGGCAGATTGAAGCGGCGGGCGACTTCGCGGACTTCCGGCTTGAGCATTTCCCCGGTCGGGAAAAGCGCGTGGGCGGCCTGGTGCTGGGTCATCAGCGAGAGGAAATAACTCTGATCTTTGTTAGGATCCGCGCCGCGGAGGATGGCGGCGGTGCCGTCGCTCAAAGTCCGGCGGCGGGCGTAGTGGCCGGTCGCGACGTGTTCGAATCCCTGGGAAAGCGCATAGTCGAGGAAAACGCCGAATTTCATCTCGCGGTTGCACCAGACGTCGGGGTTCGGAGTGATGCCGGAGCGGTAGCCTTCGATGAGGTATTCGACGATGCGGTCGCGATACGAGTCGATGAGATCGATCACGCGGAACTCGATGCCGAGCGATTTCGCGACCGCGCGGCCGTCTTCGATATCCTGTTCCCACGGGCAATCGCCGGGAATTCCCTCGTCGTTGATCCAGTTCTTCATGTATCCCGCCGCCACCTCGTGGCCCTGCTCCACGAGCAGCGCCGCCGCCACCGCGCTGTCCACTCCGCCGGAGAGTCCTACCAACACCTTCGCCATGGCGGGAGTTTGGCTCATCCGGACGGGGACGTCCAATGCGGATCTCGGGTTGTGGGGAATTGAAAATCCACTGCGGCGTGGCGGATCAAGCCTCCATCGGCTTGCCGCCTGGCTGATTTGCTTTTTCTTTCGGCTTGCCCGTTCCCTCGACGGCCCGGGCGATGATGCCAAAGACCAGGATTGCCAGAATCACGATGTAAAACTGCCAGATCGTTCCTTTTCCGGCGGTGAAGCCGTAGTTGTGGAGGCCGACGCCGAGGAAATTCACGTGCCACCAGGAGAAGGTGACGACCGCTCCGGTGAAGACGGCGGCATAGTGCAGGCCCCATTCCTTGATGTAGCCGCCGAGGCGGGCGTGGAGGATGGAAAGCGTCCACAGCACGATGAGCAGCGCGCCGTTTTCCTTGGGATCCCAGCCCCAGAAGCGGCCCCAGGAATCGTTCGCCCAGATGCCGCCGAGCACGGTGCCGATGAGTGATAGAAACAAGGTGAGGCAAATCATCCCGTAAACCGCGCGGGTCAACGAGCGGCGGATGTCTTTATCGCCATCGTCGAGACGCAGACCGCGCATGAGCAGATAGCCGAAGGAGAGGAAGGCGCTGAGTAACCCGGCGGAATAACCGAGCGTGATGGTGAGCACGTGGATGGTGAGCCAGTAATTGGAGTCCAGCACGGCGACGAGCGGGTCCATGTTGTCCTTGGCGTCGCCGAGCTCAAAGCGGCGGGCGAGGATGATGAGAAGCGTTCCGAGAATCGGTGCCACACCGAGTGAGAAACGGCGGCGGGTCATCCACTCCATGATGAGCGCGATGAGCACGGAGGTGGCGGCGATGAAAATGATGGTGTCATACAAATTTCCCACCGGCGGGCGCTGCATGATGATGCTGCGTTTCACGATGGGAATGATGCAGTAAACCAAGCCCGCGGTGGTGGCGGCGAGAGTGGTCCAGTAGAGGATGTTACCGGCTTTCCCCTGGCTAACTGTCCACATCGCCAGCGCGGTGAGGGTGCCGAAGATGAAGAAGACCAGCGCGTAGAGGAACCAGTTTTTCTGATAGTAATCCACTTCCAGCGGGACGTGGCGGTATTCGCCGCGGGCCTTGGCACGCTCGGCGAGCCGGTCGCGGACGGTGGTGAGTTCCTTACGGAATCCCGCTTCGTCGCTGACGGAGCGGGCGGTGGTCTCGAGCATCTTGATGTCGGCGATGGCGAGCGCTGAATCCTTCTTGGGTTCCGCGATCGGGATCATGATCGCATTTCCCGCACTCAGCCAGATCGAGTCCTTGGGGTCGGCGGGCGGCAGGATGAAGAGCCCGAATTTCGCGAAGTTCGCGGCGTCGAAGACCTGTTCCATCAGGCTTTGGAGATGAGTGTCCATCGGCTGGCCCTGCGCTTGCGACTGGGCGACCTGCTGGCGGATCTGCGGGGCGGTGGACATTACGGCGCTGATGTCCGCGCGCTGGTCGGGTGCGCCGTCCTTGCCGGAGCCATGAAGAACAACGCCGAAGCGGGCGAAGCCGAAATAACCGATCAGGCTCTCGTAGTTGCGCATGTTGTAAGCGAGATCGATGGTCTGAGTCTGCACGGGATCGCGTTTGTCCTTCTCGATGGCCTCGTAGGTTTTGGCGAGATCCACGAGTTTTTCGCGGCCGGGCTCGATGTCGGCGTAGCTGTAACGGTCGCGCTTGCCGCGGGTCTTCACGCCGATGGCTTCGAGCACCGAGGAATTGTCGATGCGGAAGGTGGGCAGGTTGACGGCGAGCTGTGGACGGAACAACGTGTCCATCAGCCAGGCGGTGGGTTTGATTTTGAACTCCTTGCCGTCCGCGCCCTCGATCTTCATCGATCGTGCGCCATGCAGGCCTAACATGGTGAATCCGGCGAAGGTGGAAAGCGGCTTGATGCGGCCGCCGTTCTGGAGCGGGAGAGTCTCGGCGATTTTGAGCGTTTCCTCGGGCCACGGCGTGTAGCCCTCGACCTTGCGGACCTCGCCCTTGGGCATGTTGTCAACGACCACGTTGGATAGCACGGCGGCGAGCAATAGCATCGCAAGCCCGGCGGCGATCCAGCGTCCGATTTTGGAAGATGAGTTAGACATGGCGTTTCTTGCGTGAGGTTCCGGCGAGGAAAGTGCCGAGTTTGATCAGGAAGGTGACGGCCATCCCGAAGGACACGATCCACAAGCTGTATTCCGGCCACTTGTCGGAGGGATTTCTGACGATTTCAAAGACCGAATACATCTTGTCGCCGGGACCGGCACCGGGCGGGCCGTAGCTGGCTTGGAAAAACGTGAGCCCTTCGTAGCGCATCGGTTCGTTCATCTGGATGGTGACCTTGGCCTCGCCGCCGTTTTCGATACGCGTCACGTTACTAACGAACTTCGCGGGCCGCATGGTGCCCGGGTGGAAGGCGGCGGTAAACTTGTCGAGCTTGAGCGTGAACGGCATGGGCCACAGCCGCTTGCGCATGTCCACGGTGAAGACGCGGTCGTCGAGGCGGTAGGAAAACGGATGGAAGCTGGCACCGGCGAGAATGAACGGGTCGGACTTGGTGCCGTCGCGCTTGAGGATCCGGGCGTAAGTGCCGGCGGTGAAGCGCTCGGCTTCCTCGGCTTTGGGGAGCTTGGGTTTCTCCATCAGGAAATAACCGTCGGCAATGAACTGCTGGCGGTCCGGCGCACGCTCGCTGGCGGAGACGGGCACGGCGTTTTTCATGAATCCGGTGAGTTCAAGATCGAAGGGCATGTCCGGCAGGCGGAAGATGCGGGCGTTTGCGCCATCCAGATCCTCGATGTCCTTGCCGCGGATGACGTGCACGGTGCCGGCCTTGCCATCCTTGATTTCGGTGACCTCCACGACGTACTCGAAATAATCCTCCGCTGCATTGCTCGACTCGCCCTCACCGACAGCCATGTTTCCCCGCTCGGAAAAATGGTGCGACACGCCGCCACCCACGAGCATGAAGATGATGCCGAAGTGGGCGATGAGATTTCCGTAATGCCGCCAGCCCTTGCGGATCCGGATGATGCCGCCGAGGATGAGGTTGACTAACAAAACCACACACACCCAGTAGCCGCCGGGCAGTGGCAGCGGGACCATCTTGCCATTGATCTCGGGAAGCAGGAATGCCGACCGCCAGTCGAAATACTTTGTCAGCGTCGGATAGAGGCCGTTGTCGATCTGCTCCAGCGTGGCGAACCAGGTCAGCAGGGCGAGCAACAGCATGGTGATCGTCGCAAGGCCGAACCCAGAGAGCACGTCGAGGATTTTCCCGGGAATGGACCTGGGAGCTTTGCTGTTTGTCTGCGTGTCAGAGGGTTCCATGATCAAAAAGGCGGATCGCTACTACGAAAATTTTCAGCGGGATCATTCAGCCATGCGCAGGCTCTTGATGTAGGTCTCCAGCACGGGTTTCGCGGCCTCCACCTCCGCCTTGGGGCCCACCATTTTCACGGTAAGGATCTGTCCGCCGACCGATGCGACCACTCCGGCCAGGCCAAATCCCGGTTTCGGCGGCGAGCCCATGCCACTCTCGTAATCGCCCGCGGCGGTCACGAAAACCCCGGCGGAACCGGCGAGCGAGGAGGTGGGAAGTTTTTCCAACGCCGCCTGATCCAACGGGCTGGCACCGAACTGCTTGAGCCAGCGGTTTGTATTGTCGAGCACGGAACCTTGGGACAGGGAAACCCAGACCTCGCCCATGCCGCTCTCGCCGAAGCGGTAGTTCAGCAGGCGGAATTGCGACGCCGGCAGCGCCAACCAGCCTTGTGGCGTCTCGGCTTTGACCGGGCTCGGTTTGGCGTCGCGGAATCGCTCGTCACTGCTGGCGAAAAGCTTGGGCGACACGTCGCGGGTGGTCGGTTCACGGGTTTCCGTGACGGTGATCTCCTTTTTCTCCTCGCAGGAGAAAAGACCCAGAACGCAGGCAAGCAGGCAGGCGGCGCGACATTTCATGCAAGCGGCGATAAGCCCGCCTCATCGACCGCGCAAGTGGAAACGGGACGGCTTGCGTAACGGGAACGTGCGAATTCTCACCCAGTATCAACTCTGGACAGTCGGCCGACTTGATCGTTAACCGTCAGCCGAAAAGCGAGGTGACCGGTACTCCCTTGTCGGCGATTTTGAAGGGGCGCTTGGTGGGCGACATGACGACGGTGTCGTAGGGAAGTCCGAGGGCGTAGGCGATGGTGGCGTTGAAATCCTGCACCGTGACGAGGCCTTCCTTGACCTTGGAGCCGGACGCATCGGTGAGGCCGTGTTTGACGCCGCCCTTGATGCCACCGCCGGCGAGCAGGCAGGAGAAGGCCCGCGGGTGGTGGTCGCGGCCGTCCTTGTGCTCGGTTTTGATTTCCGGCGAGCGGCCGAATTCGGTGGCGACGACGACGAGCGTGTCCTTGAGTTTGCCGGATTTCTCCAGATCGGTGATGAGCGCGGCGTAGGCCTGGTCGAACTCCTTGCAACGGCCTGCGACGCTGGTGAAGTTGTCGACGTGGGTGTCCCAGCCGCCGAGTTGCACCTCCACGAAACGAACGCCGTTTTCCACGAGCCGACGGGCGAGCAGGCAACCTTGCGCGAACCGCCCGCTGCCGTAAAGCGCGCGGGTGGCGGTGGGTTCCTGCGAGAGATCGAAGGCTTTGAGGTCCTTGGATTTCATCAGGGCGATGGCTTCGCGATAGAGTTCCTCGTAGGCCTTGACGTCCGCGTTCGGATAGCGGGTGTGGAACTGGCTGTTGAGCCGGTCCGCGAGCGACAGGCGACGGTCGAAATCCTCGGCACTTACCGAGTCGGCGCGCGTGGAATCCTGCAAGCCGTCATCCGGGCTGCCGATCATGGCGGCGGAGTATTTCGCGCCGAAGAAGCCACCGCCGACATTTTCGGGTGAGCTGTTGATGGCGACGAAGCCGGGAAGTTCCGGGTGGATGCGACCACCGAGCTTCACCGCCCACGCACCCATCGACGGATGCTTGATGGTGCCGCGCAGGTCGTAGCTGGTGTGCATGGAGTAGGTGCCTTGCTCGTGAGCGCCCTGGGTGGAGTTCATCGAATTGACGACGCAGACATTCTCCATGACGCCGGCGGTTTTCGGCAGATAGTTGCCGAGCATCAGGCCGTCCACCTTGGTGGGGATGGCTTCGGTCTTGCCCATGACCGTCTTATTCTTCGGCTTGGGATCGAAGGTGTCGATGTGACTCATACCGCCGGCCATGTAGAGATAGATGACGTTTTTCGCGGTGCCTCCCTTGATTCCCGCAGGAGCAGCGCTGGCGAGAGTGCCACCTAACATGGGAAACAGATGCACTCCCAGATAGGCGCGGGCGGCATTGGAAACGAACTGGCGGCGGGTGAGCTCGTCGGCTTTGAGGAATGGATTCATGGCGGGTGGGTTTATTGCAGGAACAGGAACTCGGATGACATCACGAGCGCGGAAACGACGTTGCGGTAGCCGGCGTCGCCTTGTTTTTTCACTTCGTCGAGCATCCACGACATTTCCTCGTCGGATGGCGGGCGGTTGAGGATGGCGATGTAGATGCGGCGGATCTTCTCCTTGTCGGTGGTGGCTCCCTCCAGCGACTTGTAGAGGTGGGCGTTGGGCTGGTTCACCAGCTCGCGTTGGACGAAACCGTTCATGAGCGAGAGCACCTGGCCGACGTTCGGCTCGCGGCTGAAGCCGTCCACCACCTCACGGTCGGACGATCCGAACAGATAGAGGAAATGGTCGCGCGGTGCTGGCGACGGCAGATCGGAGGCGCGCACTTTCGCGTTCTTGTCGTAGGAGCGGACCGGAGTCATCGACATCATCGACATGGATTCGCCGGTGTCCTTGCCCTTGCCTTGCACCTCGCTGAGAAGCTTGGAGTGATAGATGCGGACTTCGGCTTCGGATTTGAGGGCTAGCACTTCCTTGGAGAGCTGGACCATGTCCTTTTTCCCTACGAGCACGGGCTTGTTCCCCACGAATATCCGCGCGTCCAGCGAGCGGGCGGGCTTTTTGTCGGGATCACCGGCGGCGAGGGTGATGAGCGAGTCCCAGATCTGCTCGGCAGACAGGCGCTCGATTTTCCGGCCGTGGAAATCGTCTCCACCTTCGACGGACGATGGGTTCGGGTTGGCACCGAACTGGAAGGTACGGGTCAGTAACAGAACCTGCTGGAAGGCGCGGAGGTCATATTCCAGCTCGACCATGAGCGTGCCCAGATAGCTGACGAGTTCCGGATAGGGAGTCTTGTCGGTGGGGATGAATTCATCGACAGGCTCATAGACGCCCTTGCCCATGACGCGTTTCCACATCCGGTTGGCGATGACCGTGGGGAACTGGTCGTTGGTTTTCCCGACGATCCAGTCGGCGAGTTTCTCGCGGCCGTCTGCCTCAGCGCGTTTTTCCGATATTCTCACCGATTGGCCGAAGGGCGTCCGGGCGCCCACCAGTTCGCCGGGTTTGGCATCGCGATACTGATAGTCGGAAGGCAGTTGGATCTGCCCGGCTCCGCCGCCGGCGAGCGACATGCCGTAAATGCGGTCCCACATCACCTGCGCCACGCGGTAGTCCTCGCTTTGGATTTTCTCACCGTCGCGGAGTTCCCTCCAAAGCGGTGCCATGTGATCCTGGCCGATGGTGGTCTGGCCGTGGGTGAACGCCGCGAGCTGATAGAAATCGTGCCGCTCGGTGACGCCGAACGGGTCGTCATGGCACTGGGCGCATTCCATGCGGGCTCCGAGGAAAACGCGCATCGTGTTGGATAGATTGTCGAGCGGCATCCCGCGGTCCCGCGTGTAGTAACCCACGGCGGCGGTGGCCGGATCCCAGCCGTCGCCGGAGGAGGCGATCAGGTGGCGGGTGAATTCGTTCCACGGCATGTTGTCGGTCATCGCGGTGCGGACCCAGTGGCGGTACGGCTCGTTGCTGGCCGTGGAGCCGATGCGGCCGTCGGTGAGCCGGAGCAGGTCGAAGGCCCAGTTCGCCATGTGGCTGGAATAGCCTTTGGACTTGAGCAGGTAGTCCACCAAGGATTCCCGTTTCGTGGGATCGTCGATTTCGAGGAACGCGAGCGCCTCCTCGGCCGTCGGAATGCGCCCGACGGAAACGAGGAAGGCACGCCGCAGGAAGGTCGCATCATCGGTGACCTTGGGAACTTCCAGGTTCTTGCGCCGATAAAACGTGGCCACGTGCTGGTCGATCCGCAGCGCCGCCTTTTTAAGATACTCAGGATCCTGCCGCGGCTTGAGCGACTGGGCGGACAGACTTGTGATCGGAGCAAGCACCGCCAACAGGATCGATGTGATCTTTAACTTCATGGGTTTAGTGATGCGGAAGGTAGCCGCCCGGATTCCGAAGTCAAATATCCGTTTCAGGAGAAAGAAGCGCTTCGATTTCCCGCAGGATGGGGATGTCCGCGGCGGCCCATGAGAGGTCGCCGAAATTGTCCGGCAGGCACCAGAGCAACCGCTCGTGTTCGAGCGCCTGCAATTCACCGGCGACGATGCGACACAAAAACGGGCGCAGCCGGATCGTCTTTTCGCCGTAGGTCCAGACCACCGGGCCGAGCGGCCTGCCGACCTCCACGTCCACCCCGATCTCCTCACGCAGTTCGCGGATGAGTGCGGCTTCCGGTGTTTCCCCGGGCTCCACCTTGCCGCCCGGGAACTCCCACAGCCCGCCAAGGTGTTTCCCCTGCGGGCGCTGGCAGGCGAGATAGGCCCCCGCGGAATTTCCAATCAATCCACATACAACTTCCACCATGGCGCGGGTAGAGTGGTCGGAAAACGTCATGGCTGGAAACAAAAAAACCGCCGGATGTTCTCCGGCGGCTTTCTTAAATCGTATTGGTAGCAAGAATCAGGCGAGTGTGCCTTCTTCCTTTTCCTTGTCGCATTTGCCCTTTTCGCAGTCGCCAGCGAGGGTGCCTT
Source organism: uncultured Verrucomicrobiae bacterium (assembly GCA_963841745.1). Lineage (GTDB taxonomy): Bacteria > Verrucomicrobiota > Verrucomicrobiia > Verrucomicrobiales > Akkermansiaceae > Luteolibacter. The sequence continues at coordinate 798,009 of CAWJDV010000006.1, forward strand.
GTTCCTTCTCTTCCTTGTCACAATCGCCGTCCTTTTTGCATTTTCCGGCGAGCGTGCCCTCATCTTTCTTCTCCTTGTCGCATTTGCCCTTTTCACAGTCGGAAGCGAGGGTGCCCTCTTCCTTCTTTTCCTTGTCGCATTTGCCTCTTTTCGCAGTCGGAAGCGAGAGTGCCTTCTTCCTTCTTCTCATCGCCCTTTTTGCACTTGTCGCAATCGGAGGTGATGGACAGTACCTTCTTGTTTTTCCTTGTCACATTTGCCCTTTTCGCAATCGCCAGCGAATGCGGCAGGGATGACCATGAATGATGCGCAGAGCGCGGTGAGGAGTAGTTTCATATTAGTAGTTGGTGTTGGATTGGTTCGACAGGTGGTTTAAAATACCCGCCGTATGAATCGCGCAAGGCGAATTTATTCGGAAATATTTCCCGGATGGCGAAAATAATTCCTGGAGGCATTCCAAAAACTCCGCCCGACCGGAAAGGTTTCTGTGAAAAATCGACCAATTTCGCGAGCGGGCGGGTGCGCGTGATTGAGCTTGGCCCGGGAAGGGTTCTGTCCTATTTCCCCGGCCCTTTCCGTGTCCTTCACCCTACTAGCCACCGATCCTTCAAGCTCCGCCCGCCGCGGCCGCTTGGAATTGCCGCATGGAACCGTCGAGACGCCGATTTTTATGCCGGTGGGCACCCAAGGCACGGTCAAAACCCTACATCCGGCCGAAGTTGAGCAGCTTGGTGCCCAGATTATCCTGGGAAATACCTACCACCTCTGGCTGCGGCCCGGCCACGAACTCATCCGAGACCTCGGCGGCCTTCACGGCTTCAGCACCTGGCAAAAGCCGATGCTCACCGATTCCGGCGGATTCCAAGTCTGGTCTCTGGCGAAACTCCGGAAAATCACCGAAGAGGGCGTCCGTTTCCAAAACCACCTCGACGGTTCGAAAATGCTGCTCACCCCCGAGCTAAGCATGGAAATCCAGGGCGCGCTCGGCTCGGACATCGCCATGCTCTTCGACGAATGCCCGCCCTACCCGTGCGACGAGGCCTACGCCGCGAAATCCCTCGCCCTGACCAGCCGCTGGGCCAAGCGCTGCAAGGACTGGGTCACCGCGAACGAACCTCGCTCCGGCAGCGGTCCGCAGCGCCACTTCGGCATCGTGCAAGGCTCGGTCTATGCGGATCTGCGCGAGCAATCGGCGCGCGAACTCGTCGAGCTCGGTTTCGACGGCTACGCGATCGGCGGTGTCTCGGTGGGCGAGCCGGAGCACGAGATGTTCCGCGCCATCGACAATGCCGTGCCGTTTCTCCCTCATGACAGGCCGCGCTACGCCATGGGGCTCGGCACGCCGCCGCAGATCCTGGAAATGATCGGCCGCGGAGTGGACATGTTCGACTGCGTGATGCCCACCCGCATCGCCCGCCACGGCATGGCGATGACACTCGACGGCCCGATCAACATCAAAAACCTGATCCACGCCAAAGACCCGCGGCCGGTTTGCGAAAGCGCCCACCCGCACGTCGCCGGATTCTCCCGGGCCTACTTGCGGCACCTTTTCCGTGCGGGTGAAATCCTAGGTTTGCGGTTGCTTTCCTTCCACAATCTGCATTTCTACCTGTCCCTCGTCGCCGGGGCGCGGGAAGCCATCACCGCGGGGAACTTCTCCGCCTACAAAGACTCCTTCGTTCAACGCTACACTCGATCCGACTCATTATGACTCCCACACTCGCATCCATCGGCAATTTCATCCTCGCCCAAGCCACCCCTGCCGCTCCGGGCCCGCAAGGCATCCTTGGCAGCCCGTTCGTCATGATGGGCCTGATGGTCGTGATGTTTTATTTCCTCCTGATCCGCCCGCAGCAGAAGCAGCGCAAGGAAATGGCCGCACGCATCGCATCCCTCGCATCCGGCGACAAGGTGGTGACCACCTCCGGCATTCACGGCATCGTCCACAACGTCAAGGAGCACACGGTGGTCGTCAAAGTCGCCGAGGGCACCATGCTTGAATTCGACAAGCCCGCGATCGCGCTTGTCCACAAGAAGGAAGCTTCAGCAGCGAAATAAGACCTGTTTCCGCATTCTCCGCCCCGTTTCTGGAGCTAAAAAACCGATTTTCCCACCATGCTCGCCGCCACCGCATTTTTCAATGATCCGCTGACTCTCTTTCTCGTCGGACTTGCCTTGTTGATTTTGTTTTTCTGGTACTTCGCCACCGAAGTGGAACGGCGGAAGCGCAATGTCGGCACCGTGCTGCTGATCGGAGTGGTGGCGCTCTGCGTCATGGCCGCGACACCGCCGCGGGAACGCCTCAAGGGCGGCATCGACATCCTCGGCGGTTCCGCTTTCTCACTGCGCATCCAGGCCCGGGAAACCGACAACGGCGAGAAAATGCCGATCACCGAGCAGCAGGTCGAACAGGCGATCATCGTCATCGAAAAACGCCTCAACAGCATGGGCACCGCCGAGCCGCTGATCGCCCGCCAAGGTGACGACGGAATTCTCGTCCAAATGCCCGGTGTCACCACCGAGGAGTCCACTAAAATCCGCAATACCCTCGAACAAGTCGCCAAGCTGGAACTCCGCGAAGTCAGCCCGCGCAATGATGAACTCGGTGCCGACCGGAAGACACTCGCCGAGCGGGTCGAGGCCAAGACCGAGATCATTCCCGGCTACCGCGCCTACCGGATGAAGGGCAAGGACTCGGAGAAAACCGAGTTCACCCGCCCCATCCTGCTCAACCGCCGGATGGCTCTCGGCGGCTCGGACATCGCCAACGCCACCCCTTCTCCCCAGCAAAACGACGCCGTCTCCATCACGCTGAACAGCGAGGGAACCGACAAGATGATCGCCCTCACCAAGGACATGCGCCCCGGCGTGGACCGCATCGCCATCGTGCTCGACGGCGAGGTCATCAGCGCCCCGGTCGTCAACCAAGTCCCACTGGGCAAGGATTTCATCATCGAGGGCCTCAGCGAGCCGGGCGAAGTGCAAAGCCTCGCGAACTCGCTGATGAATCCGCTGGAGAACCCGCTCGTCGTCGAGGAAATGCGCAATGTCTCGCCCACCCTCGGTGCCGCCGTGGTCCAGCAGGGGTTGGTCGCAGGTGGCCTGGCCCTCTTTTTAACCTTCATTTTCGTGCTGCTTTACTACCGCGTGTCCGGCTTCATCGCCATCATCGGGTTGCTTGTGAACTGCGTGATCCTGTTCGGGGTGATGGCCATGTTCGGCTTCACCTTCTCGCTGCCAGGCATCGCCGGCATCGTGCTCACCATCGGCATGGCCGTGGACGCGAACGTGCTGATTTACGAACGTCTGCGCGAGGAACTCGCCGCCGGAAAATCGCTTAAAAACGCCATCGACGCGTCTTATGAAAAGGCGTTCACCGCCATTTTCGACTCGAACATCACCTCGCTCATCACCGCCGTCATCCTCTTCTGGCTCGGCAGCGGTGCCATCAAGGGCTTCGCCGTCACGCTCACCATCGGCCTGCTGGCCTCGATGTTCTCCGCCATCCTGGTGACCCGCGTCCTGTTCCGCTGGGGCATCGACTTCGGGCTCTTCAAGAAGCTCACCTTCCTCGATCTCATCAAAAATCCGAATTATGATTTCATGGGCAGGCGCCGCGTCGCCATCTGGCTGGCCATCGCCACCCTCGTAATTTCGGTCGCCGCATTCGCGATCCGCGGCGAGCGTTCGCTCGGCATCGACTTCACCGGCGGCACCCGCATCCAGTTCCTGCTCGGCAAGGAAAACTCCGTGCCACTCGATGAAGTGCAGAAGGTACTTGACGGCATGAAGCTCTCCAAGGCCGCCTATCCGCAGCGGGAAAGCAACCCCACCACCGGTGCACTGCTAACCGTCCGTGCGGCCACGCCGGACGCGAATGCCATCGTGACGAAACTGAGGGAATCCATCCCCGTGCTCGGCGAGAAAAAGGCGGATTCCCAGAACTTCAAGATCGATGCCAGCCAGGAAGAGGTTTCCGCGGTGATCGGTGGAACCTTCCTGACCCAGTCCCTCATCGCCATCGCCTTCGGGCTCTTGGGGATCGTGCTCTACATGACCGCACGCTTCGAATTCTCCTTCGCCTTGGGGGGATTTGTCGCCATTTTCCACGACATCATCATCTGCGTCGGCATCGTGGTCCTGATGGGTGGAGAACTCTCGCTGATCCACGTCGGCGCGGTCCTGACCATCGCCGGGTACTCGATCAACGACACCATCATCGTCTTCGACCGGATCCGCGAGACACTGCTGGTCCGCGGCGGCTCGGTGGAGAAGATCATGAACGATGCGATCAACGCCACGCTGTCCCGCACCTTGCTAACCTCGGGAGCCACCCTGGTGAGCGTGGCCATCCTCGCCTTCCTCGGCGGGTCGGGCTTGCGCGACTTCGGCATCATCATCTTCTTCGGCATCGTGATCGGCACCTTCTCGTCGATCTTCATCGCGGCTCCAGTCGTGCTCTGGTGGAGCAACCGCAAGGGCGGTAGCCTTCACAAGGAAGTGCTCGCCTCCGCCGCCAAGGCCGAGTCGATCTCCGCCGCCCCCTGAGTCGCGTCAATCACTTCGAAAAAGCCCCGTATCCGCAAGGATGCGGGGCTTTTTCCGTCGCGACCGGCGCTTGCCGGCCAAGCGGCCCGGCACGATGGAATCTAACTTCATTATTCCATTCGCCGGATCGGCACGTTCCGGAAAAGAACCCCACATGCTTTGGGCGTGGCTTATCTTCATCGGTTTCGTATTCATCATGTTGGCTCTGGACCTCGGAGTCTTTCACCGGAAATCCCACGTCGTGGGCTTCAAGGAATCGCTGGGGTGGTCGGCCGTCTGGATCACCCTCGGCCTTTCGTTCTCCATTCTCGTTTATCATGCGTATGAGAACCACTGGTTCGACCTCGGGCATTCCGTGGACGCCGTCGACAAGGTCGTGAACACCGGCAAGCTGGCGGCGACCAAATACCTGACCGCCTACGTGGTGGAGAAATCCCTCAGCGTGGATAACATCTTCGTCATCGCGATGATCTTCAGCGCGCTCGCCGTCCCGGCCCGCTATCAGCACCGGGTGTTGTTCTGGGGGATTCTCGGAGCCCTCGTCATGCGCGGTGCCATGATCGGCATGGGCTCCATCCTGGTGCAGAATTTCCACTGGGTGCTCTATGTGTTCGGCGTCTTCCTGATGCTCACGGGGATCAAGATGTTGGTCATCGAGGAAAAGGAAGAGCATCCGGAAAACAACGTGATCGTCCGCTGGATCCGGAAATTTTTCCCCGTCACCCGCGAGTATCATGGCCAGCATTTCGTCGTGAGAGCTGGCAGCGAGTGGTCCAGGGAAGCCGCGGAACCGGGGATGGAGGCCAAGCCAGACCCGGTCGTGGACGGGGCCATTCCCGGCAAACTCCTGATCACTCCGCTCGCCGTCGCCCTGGTCCTGGTGGAAGTCACCGATTTGATCTTCGCGGTCGATTCCATTCCCGCCGTCTTTGCCATCACCGCGGATCCGTTCCTCGTCTTCACCAGCAACGTCTTTGCCATCCTCGGACTGCGGTCGCTTTATTTCGCCTTGGCCGGATTGATCAGCAAGTTCCGCTATCTGAAGCCCGCGCTGTCGATGGTGCTGATCCTGGTAGGGGTGAAAATGCTTGCCGCGAAGTGGCTGAAGGAATGGCTGGGAGACTCGTTCAACCTGACCGTGCTCGCCGTCATTCTAGCCATCCTCGCCACCGGAGTCATCACCTCGCTCATCGCAGGGCCGAAGTCCGAAAAGGAATCCCCTCCAGCCCACTGATTGGATTCCGCTTGAAGGGCGAGTCTCACTTTGATCTCCCCTACAACCACCTCGACCCGGGAGAACCCAAAGGAGTCCCCCGAGCTCAGGCGCTTGCAGCTGTCGCTCATGCAAGGAGACATCCGGAATACAGGAAAGAACGGCTGAGGTAAAACAAAGTGTGCCGGCTGTCTCAGCCGGTCTTGGAGTCCCCGCTCCCGGCTGAGACAGCCGGGACACATCCGGACTAAGACCTTGCGCCCGCCACCGGCTCCGGCGAACCTATCGTCATGAGCCAAAACGTTGTCACACTCCTCCAACAGCTCGTCCGCATCCCTTCCGTGAACCCCGACAACGCGCCGGGCACCGGGCAGACCGGGGAGGAAACTCTCGCCGTCTTTCTATCCGGCTGGTTGGAATCCATCGGCGCGGAGGTCGTGCTTGAGGAAATCAAACCCGGCCGGCCGAATCTCATCGCCCGCTTCGCCCCGGTCGACGGCCGGCCGCGCATCCTGCTAGGACCACACCTCGACACCGTCGGCGTCGGCGGCATGATCGTGGAGCCCTTCGGCGGCGAGATCCGCGATGGAAAAATCTGGGGCCGCGGCGCTTCTGATACCAAGGGCCCGATGGCCGCGATGCTGTGGGCGCTCCACGAACACCGCAATGTGCTGGCGGATCTACCCGTCGCCGTCGATTTCGTCGCCTTCATGGGCGAGGAATCCGGTCAGTGGGGGTCGAAGGATTTCGTGAAAAAACATGGCAAGGACTACAGCTTCGCCCTCGTCGGCGAGCCGACGTCGATGCAGGTCGTGCACGTCACCAAAGGCTCGCTCTGGGCCACCTTGCGCGCCAGCGGCAAGGCCGCGCACAGTTCGCAGCCGGAGCGCGGGGAAAACGCGATTCTCAAGCTCGCCCGTGCGCTCGACCAGCTCGACCACCACCTCGGCGGCCAGCTCGCCACTTTCATCCATCCGGTGCTCGGCCGCTCGACCATGAACGTCGGCATGATCCGCGGCGGCTCGCGGCCCAACATCGTACCGGACCTCGCCGAGGCGGAAATCGACATCCGCATCACCCCGGCCCTCGCCGCGGCGGGCGGCGCACTCAAGCTGCTCACCGAGACGCTCGCGTTTCACGATCTGCCGGTCGGCATCGTCAATCCTCACGAAAATCCACCGATGGAAACCGCGGCGGACCACCCGATGATTCTCGAACTGCTCGCCACCGACCCCGCCACCGGCCTCGCGGGAGCACCCTGGTTTTCCGATGCCGCCCACCTCTCCAGCGGCGGCGTGCCGAGCATCTGCATCGGTCCGGGATCGATCGACCAGGCGCACACGGTGGACGAATTCATCGAAATCGCAGCCCTGGAGAAGGGGGCTGCGTTCTTTTCCGCCTTCATCGCCCGGCTGAATCAGTAAGCCAAAAGGGGAAATCCGAACCGCGAACGAACGGGCGTGGACGCGAATGTTCAATCGGCTCCGGATCCCGGTATTCTCGCCCTGTCGATGAATCACACGGGTCCTTTGCTCACTGACTCTTCGAGTTTGATTCTCGCCCATTCGTAGTTGAAAGAACAGAATGAGGTCGCCCGGGAAACCGGCGCGCAGATCGAGAGTCCGGCACGAAAAACGGCGGCCCTCGCGGACCGCCGTTTTCAAATCAATTTCTAACGCGAGGAATCAGATTCCCTTTTTCACGACGTCCGTGAGGAGGTCGATGACGCGGTTGGAGTAGCCCCACTCGTTGTCATACCAGCTGATGAGCTTGAAGAACGTCGAGTTCAGCTCGATCGAGGAGCCGGCGTCGAAGATCGAGGAAGCCGGCGAGTGGATGAAGTCGGTGGAGACCACTTCGTCGTCGGTGTATTCCAGGATGCCCTTGAGGTAGGTTTCCGAAGCGTTCTTGAGCGCGGCCTTGATCTCGGCGAGCGAGGTCGGCTTGACGGTCTTCACGGTGAGGTCGACAGCCGAAACAGTCGGGGTCGGCACGCGGAACGCCATGCCGGTGAGCTTGCCAGCTACTTCCGGGCAGACGAGCGCCACGGCCTTCGCCGCACCGGTGGTCGATGGGATGATATTGATGGCTGCCGAACGGCCGCCTTTCCAATCCTTCTTGGAAGGACCGTCCACCGTCTTCTGGGTGGCGGTGTAGGAGTGGATCGTGGTCATCAGGCCCTCGGCGATGCCGAATCCTTCCTTGAGCAGCACGTGGACGATCGGCGCAAGGCAGTTCGTGGTGCAGCTCGCGTTGGAGATGATGTGATGCTTGGCGGGATCGTAGAGACCGTCGTTGACGCCGACGACGAAGGTGGCGTCCTCGCCCTTGGCAGGTGCGGAGATGATGACCTTCTTGGCACCGGCGGTGATGTGGCCCTTGGCTTTTTCCGCTTCGGTGAAGAGGCCGGTGGACTCGATGACGACTTCCACGCCGAGTTCTTTCCATGGCAGGCCTTCCGGGCTGCGGGCGCTCACGACCTTGATGTCGTGGCCGTTGACGACGATGATGTCGTCCTCTTCGAGCTCAGGGGAGGACTTCTTCGAGGAAACGGTGCCGGAGAAGCGACCCTGCGTGGAGTCATACTTCAGGAGGTAGGCGAGGTTATCGGCAGGAACGATATCACCGACGGCGACGACGTTGAAGGTGGTTCCAAGGTGGCCTTGTTCGACGAGGGCACGGAATACGAGACGACCGATGCGGCCGAATCCGTTGATGGCAATAGTAGTAGGCATGACAGTATTTTCGAAATACCGATGCGGCTTTTCCGCCCGGCGGCGGGATTGTGCATGCGAAATGCCGAGCGTCAATCTTCGGGGGCAATTCACGGGAAAAACCTGTGGGCACCGTTCAGACGAGCGGAAGACCGGTTGTGAAATGCCTTCGCAACCGGTCATCAGAAAATCTGAGAATCAAAGCTTCGCGGATACCAACGGACAATAAAAGACCTTGAATTCCAGAACTTTGTAAATTACATATTTACGTATGCCGACTCCCACCACGATTAGTACCACCGACGCAGCACGACACTTGGGTGACTACCTTGCAAGGGTCAAACACAAGGGCGAGCATTTCCTTCTCACGAAGAACGATCAACCGATCGCCGAACTCTCGCCAGCCAGCGGCTCCCGACGCGCCACATGGGGGGAATTGATATCAGCTGTCGCCCGTCTGCCACGCGACCCCATGTTCGCGGATGATCTAGAGCGCGTGAATGAGGCCGATCAACCCGCCGCCAATCCATGGGCCTGATTTTGGATACCTCCGCGCTCATCGCTTGGGAACGCGCCGAAAATGCGGGAAAAACCGTCTCCTTGGGTGATAACGAGGAACTGATCATGCCCGCCGTCGTATGGGCTGAAGCTCTCGCCGGCGTCCGCCTCGCAGATTCCGCAGTACGGGCCGCCCGCCGGATGGCCCGCCTCGAAGCCTTGCGCCGGGTCATGGGTATCGAGCCGTTTACCGCAGAAACCGCCGAACACCATGCCGACATCTTCGCCGAGCTGACTCAAAGCGGAACCATGATTCCCCAAAACGACATTGCCGTGGCCGCCACCGCGCGTTGTTTGGGTTGTGGCGTCCTCATTGGCCCAAAGGATGAGGCCCACTTCCGCCGAATCGCGGGTCTCGAAATCCGGGTATTAACCGTGAACTAGTGGGCGGCGCGGAGCCGGAATAATCCGCGCCATCCGGGCAACAGAAAGGGGTCGCGCACTCACGCGACCCCCAAATCTGTCATGAACTGAAAACTGAAACCGGGGACCTCTCCCCTCGACGAATGAGAAGATGTCGGAAATTCTGAAATCTGTCATGTCACTAAATAATGGGACAGGGCCAAGTCGCCTTGAAATCACCCCAAATCCAGGAACCCGCGGCGGATCGCCTCGCTCACGGCGGCCGGCAGGCTGCGCACGTGGAGTTTGTCAAAGCTGCGTTTGATGTATTCCGTCACCGAATGCTGGCTGAGCCCCAACTCATCGGCGATTTCCTGGCGGTTCATGCCCTTCGCGGAAAGCTGAAGCACCTCGCATTCCCGGCCGGACAGCGATTCCGCCTCGGGAATCGGGCTGAGCTTGCGGAACGTCTGCAGGATCATGCCGGCGATCTTCGGATCTAACGGAGTCCCGCCTGCCAGAACCTCCTCCAGCGTCTCCATCAACCGCATCGCGCTGCCAGCCTTGACCAGATAGCCGTGCGCTCCGGCTTCGAGCGCCGCGAAAACCTTCGCCTTGTCGGTGAAAGCCGTGAGCACCAGCACCCGAGCTTCTGGCAAAAGCTCGCGCACCTTGCGAATGCCCGCGATGCCGCTCATCCCGGGCAGTCCGAGATCCGATAGAACGAGATCCGCCGTAAGTCCGCCGCGGATCGCCTCCAGCGCGTCCTCCATGGTGGAAAATCCACCCACGCACTGATAGCCGCCGCGCTGCTCCAGCACCATCGACACCGACTCGCGGAAGTCCGCATGGTCCTCTATCAAAATCAACCGGATCGGATTCTCTTTCGTCGCTGCGGGAGCTGCCATAGGCGGAATGCATAACCCATGACCGGGCGTTCGGAAAGCGGAGCTTTACGCGTTCTCCGCCACAGGCTCCGGGCGGCGGGGTTTCCGCGGGCGCTTCCGATCCATTGGAATGGTGAGCGTCAGCCGCGTCCCCTCACCCGGCGCGGTGTCCACTTGCAGGTTCGCCTCGAGCGCGAGTGACCGCTGCCGCAGGGCGCGCAGGGTCGCGGTGCGCTTCAAGCGTTCCGGGTCGATGCCCACGCCGTCATCCGCGATCACGAGCTTGAACTGGTCGCTCGTCGTTTCCACCCGGATGTCCACCTTTGTCGCCTTGGCATGGCGGGAGATGTTATGCAGAGCCTCGCGGAAATAGAGAAACAAGTGCCGCGTCGCCTCGTCTGGAAGCTCCACTTCCCACGCCTCCTCGTTGGCGGAAAATTTCCATTTCAGCGCCTCCAGCATGATCGAACTCGTCTCGCGCAAATGCTCCACCGTACCGATCCGGTGATCCCCCTGCGGCCTCAGCAGCCAGACGATGTCACGCACCGCACTGACCGTTTCCGCCGCGATCCGCTGGATGCGTTTCAGCTCGTCGGACGGACCGGATCGTCCTTCCGCCAGATCGGCGAACATCTGGATACTTCCCAAATTGCTGCCCACCTCGTCGTGAAGGTCGCCGGCGATCCGCTCTCGCACTTTCGTGAGCTCACGGTTCGCATGGATCCGGTAGCGGACTGGCAGCACGATCATCAGAAACGCGCCGGTCAGCCCGAGAATCGTCAACCCGGTGAGCCGGGTGCGCCGCCAGCCACTCACGAGGTTCTCCGCTTCCACCTGCAACGCGTGACGGCGGGTTTCGAGCCGCAGCCGCTGGTCCAGCAGGCTCATCCATTCCCGGACCGGAACCAACTGCCCGTCCGGCCCGAACCCATCGCTCAGCGCGGCCCCGCTCCACGAGCGCCCGCCCGGCGCGATCAGGTTCATCATCCCGTCCGACGAGCGCACGAGTTTGCCCACGGCCAGATTCTTGTTAGCGGATAGAACCTCCACCTCACTCAGGGCGAAAAACGCCGGATAGTTTTCAAACGCCTTCCAAAGCTCCGTCGCCTCCACCTTCACGAAGCGCCCGCGGGTGGCGGTGAACGGGATTTCCACCGGATTGTGCCCCGGATTGCGCATCTCGCGCTCCGCCACGACCGTCCATTTTCCCGGCTCACCGGAGTCGGATACCGAAACCACCAGCTTGCGGGGAAACCCGAATCCGCTGGGTAGATCCGATGTCGGTTTTTTCGCCGGCAGCAGGCGGACGGCGTCCACCATTTCCGAAACGCCGAGGTCAATGATCATCGACGCGGCTTGGTTCGCACTCGGCCGGCCTTCGGAAATCCAGCCGATGTTGCGGTGCTCCGCCGCCGGCGTTTCCGGCAGGCCGAGCGGCGTCTGGCCATCGACCAGGAACGTGTTGTTCCAATGCCACGGAGCCGACGGCGCCGAGCCGCCAAGACTGCGGACCTCGCCGCCACGGGCGACATTCCGCTCCCCTTCGAACACAAATACCTCCGCCCAGGCATGCACGAAGGTGTCCTCGTTTTCCAAATCCGGACGCAGCAAGTCGGCGGAAATCCTCACCCCCGCCGCCTCCACCGGCGGCGACACCTGATAGACAAACGGATGCCCCCGCCGCACCGGATTCCTGCCGACACTCTGCTCGTGGGCGACCCGCGAAACCACCTTTCCATCCTTGTCGATGAGCTCCGCCGTGAACGAATCCGGCAGCCCGTATTGCGGGTCCAGCCCCTTGGCGTCGTAGCGCCGCGTCGGCACCAGTGCCACCAGGTCCACCATCGCGCTCGCCGGCCAGCGGACCTCCACCGCGAACAGGGAATCCTTAGGCGGCAACGCGGTGGACTGGATGCTCGAAAAACCACCCGTGCCGCCTTGGTCGTCGATGGGAATGCCCGGCAAGTTCGCAAGCCGGGGAGTCAGTTCAGAGAGCTCCTTGTCGATTTCCTTGAGTCGCCCGGAAAACATCAGCGCCAGCCGCTCGTCCCAACCTTCATCCGCCGCCGCCGACCTCGCGATCAAGAGCAGAAAGGCGAGTAAAACCAGCCAGCCGCGACTCGATCCGACCAATCTGTTGCGATCTCTCGTCATCACGGGTTTTTTAAAAGTGTTACCGTCCAAGCCATGCGCCCGAGACCATGAGCATTCCGGGAAAAATGGCACGATGAATCTCCGCCCGCCTGTGACACAGGCATTCCTGCCTGTTCTTCCTGCTAGCCCCAGCTCTCCAGCGACAACCCCTCCACCCTTGAAAACTCCCGCCCATTTCCGCTAACAAGGGTGAGCTGGTGCTCAAGGGCGTGTCCGGCGATCAGCGTATCCAGCGGCCCGATGGACTGACCCATTGCAGCCAAAGTCTGCCTGACTTGCGATGAAAAGCCTGCGGAAAATTGGGTGAAAGGAAGAACCGTCAGCGGCGAAACAAACTCCGCAACCACGGCCAGATGACGCTGCACAGCGCCGGAATGTAGCGCCCCGTAGAGCAACTCGTGGTAGCTGATGGCGGACAGGAAAACCGTCGCCGGGCCATGTTTGGCAAAATTGGCGACCACTTCCGGATTGCCCTTCATGAAGAGAATACTGGTGTCCGTATCGAGCAGGAACATCAGAACTTCACCTCCCGATGATCTCCTTGTGGCTGGCGGACGAAGCTGTCGTCGATTTTCCCGGCGGCAAAAGATTCGAGATAGCCCTCCGGCCATGAGTTTTCGTCCGGAAGAGGCCGCAGCACCAGCGTCGCGCCTTTGCGCTCAATTTCGACCCTCTTCGCATCGATCCGCAGTTCCTTGGGAATGCGGACCGCTTGCGAACCACCCGAGATAAACACTGTCGTCTTCACTCCGGATATACATATATCCAGAAACCGGACGAAGCAAGGATCAAAACTCAGCCTCCGATATCCGTCCGCCCGGAAAGCTGGGCACCTTCCTCCATCGAGAAAACCTTGGACTTGATGTCGCCGTTGATCTTGGACTTGTCCTTGAGCTCGCAGCGTTCGGAAGTGATTTTGCCTTCGACCTTGCCGTAGACCTTCACCTCTCCGGCAGTGACGTCGCCCTTGATCATGGCGTTTTCGCCGATGGTGACGCGGCCTTTGTCGGAGGTGATTTCACCATCGATTTTGCCATCGATGATCATGTCGTTGGAAAAGCGGATGGAACCGATGATTTCGATGCCGCTGGAAAGTACGTTTGTCGGATTGGCCATGACGGGAAGGGAACAAAGGGTCGGAGCGTTGGCAACAAGATTTCCGCGGCCCGTGGGCTCATTCGAGCCCCTTGAGGATCTGGCGGCGGGTTTCCACGATGTCCAGCTCGCCGGTGTGACGCCACAGAATCTTGCCGCCGGGTGCGATCAGGACGGTGTGGGGCAGCGCGCCGGACCATTCAGGATCAATCGCCTGCGCCATCGTATCCGGGTTTCCGCCGGTCCAGTGGTAATTGTTGGTGGTGAGGCCTTCCTCCTTGAGCGACTTGGCGGTAGGCTCGGGCATCGCAGCGTGGCGGGATTCCAGGAATTTCGCGACGGCGGGCCGCAGCGCCACGGGATCCAGGCTGATCGAGATGAACTGCACCGGCCGATTTTGAAAACGACGACCGGTGTCGACGACGTCCGGGAACTCCTTCACGCAGGGGCCGCAGGTAGTGGACCAGAAATTGATCAGGCGGAGGTTCTTCGCGCTGTTGGAGCGGAGTTTTTTCGAGAGCTCCTCATTCAGATCCTCGACGGTGACGGGTTTCTTTTCCCATGCTGCTTGGTCAGCGGCGACCTTACCGGTCTTGAAAAGCCACTTCGTCGAGCAGCCGAACGAGCGGGTGACCGCCTCCTTCACTTCGATGCCGGCGAGCACGGCGTCGAGCGCGTCGCGCAGGTAGCTTTTGTCCACCGCGCCGGGATTCCGCCCACCATCGTCCATGCGGCCGGTGTAGCGGAGCTTCCGCTCCCCATCGAAGACGAACACGTGCGGCGTGGACTGCGCTCCGCAGGCGGTGGTGAATTCCTGTTTCTCGCCATCGTAAAGGTAGGGAAAGGTCCAGCCGAAGTCTTTGGCAAACGGCGCCATTTCCTCCTGCGAGTCACCGAATGGCGAGTAGCCCAGCTCGTCCGGTGTCAGGCTGGCGGGATTGTTTCCATTCACCGCCACCAGCGCCACGCCCTTGCCCTTGTAGTCTTGATAGATCGCCTCGGTCCGCGCGCCGGCGGCCACCGAGTCCGGGCAGTGGTTGCAGGTGAAAATCACACAAAGCGCCTTGGCATCTTTGAAATCCGCAAGCTGGTAGATCTTCCCGTCCGTCCCCGGAAGCGAGAAATCCGGCGCTCCGGAGCCGATGGCGAGCACCTTGGGGACTTCCTGGCCCGCAAGTGGCAGGACCAGCACCGCGGCCAGCGTGAAGAAACGGTTGAATCGGTTCATGCGCGTGAATACCGGGCGGCAGGGTGATTTCCTTCAAGGAAATTTCCGCAAAAAAGGTCACGAAAAGATCGCCGGCACCAGCGGGACTTGGTAGACCAGCCCGCAGTGGAAAGGTTACGATTGATCGCGGTGGTGGGAGGCAGCGGGTCCGGGAAAACCTGGCTGGCGGCCGAGCTGGCCGGTTGTTTCGGCAGCGAGGCGGCGCACTTGTGCCTGGATCATTTCTACCGGGACCTCGGGCATTTGCCGGAACCGGAGCGGGCGCGGGCGAATTTCGACGACCCGGCGGCGATCGATTGGGACGCGCTGCGCGTGGTGCTGGAGTCGCTGGAGCGGGGTGAGGTGGCGCGGGTGCCGGTCTATGATTTCACGGCACACGTAAGGACGGAGGTAACGGAGGAACTCGAAAGCCGGCCGCTCGTCGTGATGGAAGGCCTGTGGCTGCTGCATCCGGAGTGGCTGCGGGAAAAATTCGCGATGAGTGTGTTTGTCGACTGCCCCGAGGAAGTCCGCCTGCTGCGGCGGGTAGAGCGCGACGTGATCGCCCGCGGGAGAACCGAGGAATCCGTCAGGCAGCAGTTCGCCGATCACGTGCAGCCGATGCACGTCCGCTTCGTGGAGCCGCAACGGGAACTCGCGATGCTGCGCGTGACCTCGCCGCTTCTGGAAAAGGAAAAGGCCGAGCTGCTGGCGGCGTGCCGGGGATGACCGGCGACCCGCAACTTGGCGGCATTGGAGGGTGACAAACGGCGGGGGGCTGATTATCAACATTTCGGAAATAGCAGCGACAGTCGTTGGCTGCAAACCTCCACTCATCGCATGGCTGAATGGCAACGAAGATTCTGGAGCACCACCGCAAGTGGATACGTCGGCTTTGTCACGCGGATGCTGCTCGGGTTGGTGCTGTTCCGGCTGATGTTCCAGAATTTTTCCGGCGCGGAATTCGGCTTCTGGGCGTTGTTATGGTCGCTCTTCGGCTATGGGATCCTGTTGGATTTCGGCTTCGGCTTCACGGCGCAGAAGGCGGTGGCGGAAAAAACGGCGACCGGTGACATGGTCGGGCTGAGCCGGCTGCTGGCGACGATTTTCTGGACCTTCATCGGGATGGCCACGCTGTTGCTGGTGGTATTCCTGGCGATCCGCGAGCCGTTCCTCGCGCGGATGGGCGTGCTGGCG
Source organism: uncultured Verrucomicrobiae bacterium (assembly GCA_963841745.1). Taxonomy (GTDB): domain Bacteria; phylum Verrucomicrobiota; class Verrucomicrobiia; order Verrucomicrobiales; family Akkermansiaceae; genus Luteolibacter. The sequence goes on from CAWJDV010000006.1 coordinate 813,924, forward strand.
GCGGACCGCGGCGAGTTCGGGAATGCTTATGTGGTGTTCTTCATCGGGCTGGCGGTGATGTTTCCGTTAGGCTTGTTTCCGGAGATCCTGCGGGGCCTGCAGCGGATTGATATCGCGAACTGGGTGGGCACTTTCTCAACGGTGCTCAACTTCGTGTTCCTCTACTGGGGCCTGACGGCGGGGTGGAGCCTGTCGGTGCTGATGGGCATCAGCGTGGCGACGAGCGCGTTTCCGAATCTGATCGCGGCGGTGATGGCAATCCGGCGGCTGCCGGGGATTTCGCTGATGCCGAAACATTTCGACTGGAGCACGGTGAAGGCTCAGATGGGATTCTCGATCGCGGCGTATCTGATCACGTTCAGCAACATGCTGATGGCGAAGAGCGACCAGCTGGTGATTTCCCTGACGATCGGGGTGGCGATGGTGGCGGTCTATCAGGCAGGATTCAAGATGGCGGAGATGCTCGGGCTGTTCAGCGTGCAGCTCCAGCAGGTGCTCTCGCCGGCGGCGGCGGCGATGCATGCGCTGGGCGATGATTCCGGCTTGAGGAACCTGCTGCTGAGCAGCTCGCGGCTGACGTTTTTCCTGGTGACTCCGTGCTACCTGCTCTCCGCGGCCTATCTGGAGCCGTTGATCTCCTTGCTGACGGGCATGGAAAGCGTGCCCACGGAAACCTGGTGGGTGGGACAGGTCCTGTTGTTCGCCGTATTCAGCTCGCAGCTTACGAACGGTTGCTCGAAGCGGGTGCTGATGATGTGCGGCGACGAGCGGCGGCTGCTGGTGATCTCGGTATCCGACGCCATCGCCAATGTGATCCTGAGTGTCATACTCGCCTTCAAATTCGGAGTGCTCGGCGTGGCGCTGGGCACGATGATCCCGACGACGCTGGTGGGCTGGCTCTGGGTGGTGCCGCTGACGGTGATGAGGCTGAAGATTCCCTGGAAAACCTATCTGCTACATCACTTGCAGGGGACGCTGGTTCCGCTGTTGGTTTTCTGCGCAATCCTGGCGGCGCTGGCGATCTGGGTGCCGGCGTCCGGCAAGAGCGGATTTCTGGAGCTGGGCTGGCGCGGGCTGGTGTGCATGGTGCCGCTGCTGGCGCTGGGTCACAACGTGATCCGCGGGATGGCGCGGGCCTAACGAGTCTTGAGCGTTCGTAGTCCTGCAAGTGCAGAACAGACGTCTTTTTAGCCGCGAAAGAACGGAAAGAGCGCAAAGAGTCCGGATAGAATGGAGAAGCCAAGTCCGGACGGGGATGGGCCACGCTCGCTCATGGCGTATTTCCTGATTTGAAATTTATAGGAGCCAAAGTTGATGAGCAGGCCGTGCTCGATCCGACCCGATTTCAAATACCCTAGTAATTGGGCGGTGTGTTCGTCTGCAAGCGTCTTGCACGCTTTCAGCTCGATGATCAATCGGTCATCGACCAGCAAGTCAGCGAAGTAATCTCCGATGTTCGTGCCGTCCTCGTCAAACACCTGTACTGGGTGCTGCTGCTTGACGTCGAGCCCTGCCTTCCGCAGGCGATTCACCAGCGCGTTTTCGTATACTTTCTCCAGATGTCCGTGGCCATGATACAAATGAATGGCATAGGCAGTCTCACGGACGATGTCACAGAGCTCATTGATAGTTTTCATAGGGTCTGGTGGATTTGGCCGCGAAGGAACGCGAAAACGCAAACGTGGGGAGGCTCAACGCTTCGGATTTTCTAATTCCATCTTCATCTTTGTGTTCTTTGCGTTCTCTTGCGGCTAAAACAACTCTTCCTCAGCTTGGTACGCTTTATTTAGCCGCAAAGGAACGCAAAAAGCGCAAAGAAGTCAGAGCCCGCCATTTGAACCAGATTGGCCACGTTTAGCTGTTGCAAGCCTTGCGGTAAATTTCCGTGACCTCCGCGGCGGTGCGGCTCCAGTGGAAACGCGCTGCATTGGCGAGGCCGCGGGATTTCAAACTTTCCGCTAGAGCCGGGTCGGCGGAGAGCTCGGTGAGGGCGCGGGTGATGTCCGGGATGTTCTCGGGATCGACAATGAGGGCGGCGTCGGCGACGACCTCTTCAAGCGCGCCGCGGGTGCTGCTGATGACGGGCGTGCCGCAGGCCATGGCCTCGATGGGTGGAAGGCCGAAGCCTTCGAACAGGCTCGGATAGACCATGCCGCGGGCGGCACGATAGAGGTTCGGGAGATCCGCGTCCGGGACGAAACCGAGGAAGCGGATGTCACTGGCAAACGGGGATGCGGCGGCGGCGGATTTGATCGCCTCGCAGCCATGCCAGTCGCCACCGCCGAGTGCGAGCTGCCAGGTAGATCCTGTGGCTTTTTTAAACGCGACGAAGGCTTCGATGAGACGGACGTGGTTTTTTCCGGGATGTTCGAGCCGGGAGACATAGAGGAAATACGGCGCGGTGATGCCATGCTTTTCCGCGGTCCAGCTACGGGCGGCGGCGATGTCGCCGGGGAAAAAGCGGTCGTGGTCGATGCCGTTGTGGATGACGTGGAGGCGGCTCTGCGGGATGCCGAAGAAGTTCTCGATATCCCGGGCGGTGCAGTGGCTGACGGCGATGATTTCCTGCTGGGCGCGGGCGAGGGATTTCACGACGACTCGGCCGTAGAACATGCGGGCAAGGTCGTATTTCCCCTTCACATGGAAGGGAGCGAGATCGTGGATGGTGCCGACGGTGGGGCACGGCGCGCGGCGGACAAGCCGGCGGTAGCTCGGGACGTGCAAGACATCGAGTTTCAGATCCGCTGCGAGCGTGGGCAGGGTGAGCTGGTGCCAGAGGATGTTTTTCACCGGTGGTGCGGCGGCGCTGGAGACGGGGATGAGACGGCAGCCGTCTTTTGCGAAGTCTAGCAGCGGGAGCTCGTCTTCCAGGACGAACACGTCCAAGTCCACCTGGCCGGCGCGGACCAGTTCCCTAACCAGTGAAAACACGTACTGGGCGACGCCGGAGCGTCCACCCTGGATCATGGTAGCGGTGAGTCCGACCTTCATTGGGCGGCGATGGCGAGCGCTTCGTCAAGGGTGGCGGCCTCGGTGAAAAGATTGCGCAGTTTCATGAGGTCGAGCGTGCCGAGAATGGTGGAATTGGCCCCCATGAGGATGCAGCGGCCGCCATGTTCACGCGAGGCCCGGGCGAAACGGACGAGCTTTCCGGTGCCGGTGCTGTCGAGGAATGTGGTGCGGCTCGCATCGAGGATGAGCATGCGGTTTTCCACGGTGGGCCAGAGGGTGGCGTCTCTGGCGGATAGCGCGTCGAGGCGCTCCGGCAGGATGACGACGGGCGGTGGCGTAGGATCGGATGCGCGGGCCGGTTGGGCTACCGGGGCGGGCTCCGCGGCGGTGGCTCTATGCGGAGTGAGGTTGCGTGGGCCCATTTTCAGTAACTGTTTGAGCAGCCCGGGGCCGACGACGCAGATGTCGTTCCAGTAGCGCCGCGCCAGACGCTTCGGTTCCTGGGCCACGCGGAAGAACCACTCGAGCCCGGTCTTGCGCATCCAGACCGGCGCGCGCTTCACAGCACCGGCGAGGAAATCGATCGTCGCGCCGACGCCGATGGCCACGGGCACGCCCGCGTCGCGGAAGTTCATGGCGAGCCATTTTTCCTGCTTCGGGCAGCCGAATGAAACGAAAAGCATGTCCGCATTCGCCTCGCGGATGCGCTGGCAGATGCCGGCGTGATCCATTTGATCCATCGGCGCGAAGGGTGGCGAATACATCCCGGCGATCTGGAGATCCGGCCAGCGCTCCTTGATCTTGTCTTCCGCGATGGCGACCACTTCGTCGCGTCCGCCAAGGAAATACACGCGATGGCCGCGCTCCTGCGCCAGATCTAGCAGCAGCGGCACCAGGTCGCTGCCCGCAATCCGCTCCGGGAGGGGATCGCCCAGCCATTTCGACATCCAGATCAACGGCGTTCCGTCACACACGATCAGATCGGCATCGACCAGAATGCGCCGCAGCAACTCGTCTTCCTGCACTTGGGCCAGGAAATCCACATTGGCAGTGGCGAGCAGGTGAGGAGTGCGGCTGGCGATCATTTCACTAACAATTTCGAGTGCCTGTGCCGTGTCCAACTGGTCCAAGGGCACTCCCATCATCACGATCGGCGGTGGCAACCGGTTGGCCCACGGCCGTTGGGGAATAGTGTCGCGGCTCAATGTGGGCGGATTCATGGGAACTGAATTTGTTAAGCAATGCTGAAAATCCAGAGAATGTAGAAATTAGCAAGGAACTTCCCGGAAAAAACCCGGCAGGTCGCCATCACCCGGCTTGCCTCGTCGCGCGGAATCAGCGGTGATGGCCGAGTGAGGCCGGCATGAAACCGGAATTCACAAACCCATCGCCCGAATGCAAATGGAAACACAACTTCCTGCGACCCCGTCCGCGCTCCGGATCGCGGTCATTGAGGATGACGTCACGATGCGCACATTGTTAGCCAAGCTGATCGGCAAACAAGCGGACCTCGAGTTGTGCGGTGCGTGGGGCAGCGGCGAGGAGGCGCTGGCCGCGCTTGATTCGCTGAGGCCGGATGTGGTGGTGGTCGATTTGGAGCTGCCAGGGATCTCCGGAGAGGAATGCATCCGTACCCTTTCCGCGGATTTGCCCTGCGCGGCCTTCGTCGTGCTGACGATCCACGAGGATGCCAGCCGGGTCTTCGGCGCGCTGCAGGCCGGGGCGAACGGGTATCTTCTGAAGGGTTCCCCGCCGGCAGTGATCATAGCTGGGATCCACGCGGCGCATCGTGGTGGTGCACCGCTGAGCCCGGAAGTCGCCGGCCTGGTCATCCGCGCCTTTCAAAGTACCAGCCCGAAGAAGGCACCGGTTCCCCTGCCCTCGCTTTCGCCCCGTGAGCGGCAGATCCTGGAGCTGCTCGCCACCGGCATGTCTCCGAAGGAAGCCGCGGCCGGGCTCGGTATCAGCTACGAAACCGTGCGGGACTATCTGAAACAGATCTACCAGAAACTCCACGTCCGCAGCCGGACCGAGGCGGTGCTGCGGTTTCTCGAAGCGGGCGACCGCTGAGATTGTTCCCTCCAATTGGGGGGATTGTCACCACTGCGGGATCGTGACATCTTCGAGGTCCCTGATCGGATCGCAAGGCTACACGCCAGGCTCCCGAGCGTCAATCCAGAGCCAACCCGTGAAAGACTCCGAACCAGCAAGCCTTTCCGGTGAACCTTTCAGACCGCTGCGCAATGGCATCCTCGCCGGGGGGGTGTTGCTGCTGGTGACAGGGTTGGCGCTTCTGAATTTCCATCAGATCATGTCCCGCGAGTCGGAGGCATCGATGCGGAACTCGCTCCGCCGTGCGGCGCTCGCCTGCGCCCTAACCGTGGATCCCGCCGTACACGAATCGCTCAAGGACCCCGGACAGGAAGGATCGCCGCCCTATCTGGAAGCGTGCGACCATCTCCAGCGGGTCAAGGACGCGATGGAAGGCCCGGAAAAATTCCGTTTTGTCTATACCTGCGTGTTGCGTGACGAAAAGGTCTTCTTCGTCCTCGATCCCACGCCGCCCGGAGATGCGGATGGTGATGGGCTGGATGATAAAGCCCATCTGATGCAGCCCTACCCGGAGGCCAGTCTGGAGCTATTCTCCGCCTTGCGCCGTGGCGAGGTCACCGTGATGACTCAACCGCAGAGCGATCCGTGGGGAACATTCCTCAGCGCCTACGCACCGATCAAGGATGCGGCGGGTAGAACCATCGCCGCAGCCGGGGTGGACATGGAGCTTTCGTTCCATGACCAGCAAGTCCGGGAAATCCGACATTCGACCCTGGTGGCGATGCTGAGTTCCCTGGCGATCTCCATGGCGGTGGGTTTTGGAGTTTGGTTCCACCAGAAACGGCTGCATGGCACGATGGGACAGCTCAGAGCAGCCACGACGGCCGCCCAAGCCGCCAATGAGGCGAAAAGCCGCTTTCTCGCCACCATGAGTCATGAAATCCGCACTCCTCTGAACGGCGTGCTCGGGATGACGGAACTGCTTCTATCCACCCCGCTCGATGCTGCACAGCGGGACTACGCGCAGACCATCCAGTCATCCGGGGATCACCTGCTGGCGGTGCTCAACGACGTTCTTGATTTCTCGAAAATCGAGTCGGGCTCGCTGACGATTCAAAGCAAACCCGTTCGCACCGAAGATCTCGTGTCAGACGTTTTGAAAATCTTCGGTCAGCAGGCGCGCGAAAAGGGACTTCGCTTGCATGCCGATGTTTCGCCAGACACGCCCGCAGTCCAGGCCGATCCGGGGCGATTGATGCAGGTTCTCGTCAATCTTGTCGGCAATGCCGTGAAATTCACCTCCTCTGGCTCTATCACCGTGAGCACCACCTCGGATCGCACGGCAAATGGTCGTCCTGGCGTCCGCTTCACGGTGACGGACACCGGTATCGGCATCACCGAGGAGCAGCGCAAAGGGTTGTTCCAACCGTTCTCGCAGTTGGACTCCTCCACCACGCGCCAGCACGGCGGCACCGGCCTCGGGCTTGTCCTCTGCGACCGCTTGTGCCGCGCGATGGATGGCCGCATCAAGCTGGTATCCACGCTGGGCAAGGGCAGCTCGTTTCACTTCGTCCTGCCGGCCGCCGCGGTCCCCGCCGGCTCCCGGATTTCAGGGAACGACGCGCTGGTGGTTTGCGCCGACCGCCTGCTTCGCACCTTGCTCGTCCGTTTGTTGGAAAAGCAAGGCTGGCAGGTTCGATCCGCGGAAAGTGTGGAGAAGGCGAAGGATTCCGGCACCGCTCCCGTGCTCGCCGTGTTCGACCTCGCGCTGGCCCGCGGCCCTGCGGCGACGTTCGCAGAGGGGGCCGTCCGGTCGCTCCCCGCGTCGCGTTACGCGGCGGTTGACTCGGGCCTAACCGCCGGGGACCGGTCAGATTTACTGCGCTCCGGCGTTAGCATCCTCCTGCCGCGCAACCCGACGCTTGCCGACATTCCCGGCCCAGATCCTGAAAAACTTGCATGAATTTCAGGCTGGTCATGAGATCAAGAACGTTTTAGGTCTCTTGATTATCTTCCTCTTACAGCAAAAAATCTCAAGCACAACGTATGTACGGACTCGTCAATAAAGCTGTCGAAGATCTTGTGGCTTCCAACTTTGGCGAGGACCAATGGGAGCTCGTCAAATCGAAAGCCGGTGTGGATGTGGACGTTTTCATCAGCAATGAGGCTTACCCGGACGAACTGACCTACAGACTGGTAGGAGCCGCCTCGGAAGTGCTCGGGCTCCCCGCAGAGGAGATCCTCGTCGCCTTCGGCGAGCACTGGGTGCTGGAAACCGCGTCGAAAAGCTACGGCCCGATGATGAAATCCGGCGGTTCCTCGTTGAAGGAATTCCTCGTCAATCTCCCGAACTTCCACACGCGCGTGGCCATGATCTATCCGAATCTGGCACCACCGCGTTTCCAATGCACCGATGTCACCGAAGACGGGCTTCTGCTGCATTACCACAGCCACCGGTCCGGCCTGACCGCATTCGTGACCGGCTTGCTCCAGGGACTGGGCAAGCTCTATCAGACCCCCTGTTCCTCCACGCTGCTTGCCCGCAAGGACCAGGGCGCGGACCACGACATCTTCGCCGTCACTTGGGAATCTCCCGCCGCTCCATGAAACCCGCTCCGGCAGAACCAGGCGCGCCCGGATTGACTCCCGCGCTGCTGCGCCGTGCGTTCCCGTTTTTCGTCGAGTGGGACTCGGACCTGCGGATCAAAACCACGGGGCCAAGCCTTCACAAGGTCTGCGCGAACGCCCTGCCTGGTGTTCCTATCACCGGACTCTTCGCACTCCGTCGACCGGTCGGGGAAATGAGTGCGGATTTCTTCCGCCGAAGCGGCTCGCTGCTGTTTCTGTTTGAAATCATCGGAACCGACCTGATGCTCCGGGGCGAAATCGCTGTTCAGGAACATTCCGACGATTTCCTGATGCTGGCAGCGCCATGGATTTCCGATCCCGAAGAGATCGAGCGGCGGGGGCTGACCTTTTCCGACTTTGCGGTTCACGATCAGACCATGGACCTCTTGCAGATCGTCCAGACCCAGCGCATGGCCAACGACGATCTGCAGCGGCTCGCCGCCACGCTTACCGCCCAGCGCACGCGGCTCCGAGAGCAGGAGGCCGAGGCCAGAAAACTCGCGATCGTAGCCTCCCGCACGGACAACGCCGTCGTCGTCACCGATGCGTCGGGCTTGATCGAGTGGGTCAACGACGGATTCGTCAGACTCACCGGCTGGGCGCTAACGGAAGTCATCGGCAAAAAGCCCGGGGAGGTCCTCCAAGGTCCGGAAACCGACGAGGCCACCGTCCGGCACATGAGCGAAAGCCTGGCCATGGGCGAGGGATTCCAAGTCGAACTCCTCAACTATTCCAAAACCGGCCGTCGTTACTGGATCGCCAGCGAGGTCCAGCCGATCCGCGATGTCTCCGGGAAAATCACCAACTTCATGGCGATCCAGAGTGACATCACCGACCGCAAGGAAGCGGACCGCGTGCTGCGCGAGACGAATTCCCTCCAGCGCGCCATGCTCCAGGGAGCCGGTTTTGCGATCATTTCCACCGACACGCAGGGTAACATCCATCTCTTCAACCCGGCGGCCGAGCGCATGTTAGGCTACTCCATGGAGGAAGTGCTCGAAAACCATCTCACGCCGGCGACTTTCCATCTGGGCGAGGAAGTGCTCGCCCGTGCCGGGGAGCTGACCCTCGAACTCGGCCACGAGGTGAAAGCCGGGTTTGAAACCTTTATCGCCAAGGCGAATCTCGGCCTGCCCGACCAGCGCGAATGGAGCTACATCCGCAAGGATGGTTCCAGACTTCCGGTGCTGCTCTCCGTCACCGCCCTGTTTGACGAGAGCGGAGTGATCACCGGCTATCTCGGCATCGCCACCGATCTCACCGAGCGGGAACGCACCGAGGAGAGGTTGCGGACCACGCTTTCAGAAGTCGAGCTGCTCAACCGCGTGATGATGAACCGGGAGGAACGCGTGCTCGAACTGAAGCAAGAAATCAACTCAATGCGTCTCAGTGCCGGACAAGCCATCACCTATCCATCCGCTGCCGGTGAAAGCGCCCAGGCACGGACTGCCACCGCTCCTACCCTATGCTGACATCCACATGCCGCTGGACTGCGGAAACCGGCTGGGTCATCCCGGCGGATCATTCCGGGGAACCAGGCCTGGTTCTTTATTTCGGAGCGCCGTCTTTGATGAATGGGGATGCCCTGCCGATCCGCGAACTCGCCGCCAGATTCCCTAACGCCATCGTCTGCGGGTGCAGCACCGCCGGTGAAATCCTCGGCAGCCGGGTATATGACGACTCGGTCGTCGCCGCACTCGTCTGGTTCCGGTCCACTCAAGTCCGCGCCATCGCCGAGCCCGTCGCCAGCAACGCGGAAAGCATGGCCGTGGGCCGCCGGGCCGCCACCCATCTGAACGCACCGGACCTCCGGCATGTCCTGATTCTATCCGAAGGCCTGACCGTCAACGGCACGGCGCTGATGGAAGGATTCCGCGAAGTGCTCGCACCGGGCGTCGCCATCACCGGCGGATTGGCGGGGGATGGCCCGCACTTCAAGAAAACCCTCGTCGGCCTCGACGACTGCGTAAAGAGCGACCAGGTCGTCGCCGTCGGATTCTACGGCGACGATTTTTTCGTCAGCTACGGCTCACGCGGTGGTTGGGAAGGCTTCGGACCAAGGCGCCTGATCACCCGGTCGGAAGGCAACACGCTCTATCAGCTCGACGGGCAGCCCGCGCTGGAACTCTACAAGCGCTACCTCGGAGCACGCGCCGCCGGGCTTCCCGCCACCGGGCTCCTTTTCCCGCTGGAACTCACAAAGGAGCTATCAGACTCCGGCGGTCTGGTCCGCACCATCCTTGCGGTGGATGAAGAGGCCCAGTCGCTCACCTTCGCCGGCGACATGCCGGAAGGCTGGTACGCGCGCCTGATGAAGGCGTCCACCGAGCAACTCGTGGACGGAGCGGCCTGCGCCGGAAAGGCCGCCGCCGGCTCCCATTCAAACAGCTCCCTGGCCGTCCTGGTCAGCTGCGTAGGCCGCCGGCTTGTGCTGGGCCAGCGCATCGACGAGGAACTCGAATCCGTCACGGCGGCCTTGCCTCCAGGCACCCAGGCCGTTGGCTTCTATTCCTACGGCGAGGTTTGCCCGGGAAACAGCGGAGATTCCAGCGAACTGCACAATCAAACCATGACCATCACCGTCTTCAGCGAACGCGCGTAAATGAACTCCCTCCTCCAGCGACAAATCCGGAAGCTGCTACAGGATCAGGAAGCTGATGATCCACGGATGCGTGCTTTCCTCGACGTCGTCGGCAAGACCTATGACGAGCTGGAGGAGAACAAGGAGTTTCTCGCACACACGCTGGAGATCACGTCGACTGAATTGACGGAGGCCAATGAACGGCTCCGGCGCGATTCGGAAAGCCGCTTGCGCAACATCAGCGACTACTTCGAGGAGACACTCGCCCAACAACCTAACATCATTTTCCGCTGCCGGAAGGCCGGCGAGGATTTCGCGGTGCGCCTGGCACGTGGCCGATTACTATCGGAATTGCGCCTGAATCCCGCTGATCTGGAATCCGGGGGAATTTCCACCCTCCTCCAGGACCCCACTCAACTCGATTGGTTCCACCGGGCATGGCAGGGCGAGGATCAGCACTTCGAGGCGTCCTTCGAGCACGCCCGGCGGACCTGCCACTTCTGGCTCCATCCGCTGATAGATAACGGCCGCGTGGTGGAACTCATCGGCATCGTCGCGGACATCACCCTCAGGAAGGCCGCCGAGGATCGGCTGCGCCAGACGTCCGAAGACCTGGAACGCCGCGCGAATGAGCAGGAAAAATCCCGCTTGGTGATGCTCAGCATGATCGAGGATCTCGACCAATCCCGTGCTGGCATCGCCCGCGAGCGCGACCGTGCCAACACGCTGGCGGCGGAGGCCGCCGCTGCCAATCGCGCGAAAAGCGATTTCCTCGCCACCATGAGCCATGAAATCCGCACGCCCATGAACGGCGTGCTCGGCTTCACCCAACTCCTCCAGCTCAGTGAACTCACCCCACAACAACAGGAGTTCATCGCGGCCATCCGCAGCAGCGCCGAGTCGCTCCTGCGCGTCATCAACGACGTGTTGGACTTTTCCAAAATCGAATCCGGCCACATGGAAATCGAGGCCGCTCCGTTCAGACTGGAAGCCTGTGTCGAAGAAGCGCTGGAAACCGTCTCCACTGCCGCCGCGGAAAAGCGCCTCGACCTCGCCGCCCGCATGGCAGCGGATGTGCCATCCTCCATCATCGGCGACTCGCTGCGCCTGCGCCAGGTTCTGGTAAATTTGTTAGGTAACGCGGTGAAATTCACTTCCACCGGAACGGTGAAACTCGAAGTAAGCGCCGCTCCCGCGGAGCCCGGCCAGGTTACCCTTCACTTCCGCGTGAGCGATTCCGGAATCGGAATCGCACCGGACAGGCTCAACCAGCTTTTCCGCCCGTTCCATCAGGAAGACAGCTCGACATCAAGGCGGTTTGGCGGCAGCGGCCTTGGGCTCGCGATCTGCCGGAGGTTGTTGCAGTTCATGGGCGGCTCGATTTCGGTCGAGAGCCAGGCCGGCCAAGGTTCGGTTTTCTCCTTCGAAATCAGTGTCCCGGTCGCCATCGACCCGCAGCCCGTGGTGGCTCCCATTCCTTTCCCGGACCTTGTCGGACGTCGCGCGCTGGTGGTGGATCGCCATGACTTCTCACGGATGGTCATCACCGAACTGCTAGACCGCTGGGGCATGGAAGCGCGCGCGGTGAAATCACCGGACGACGCCGTCTCCCAACTCGCGGACTGGCAACCGCAGGTGCTGCTGCTTGATTCCGGAAGCGTCAGCGAGGACGACTCTAACTTCGTGAAATCCCTGGCCCGGCGGGGCGTGGCAATTTTCCTCATGTGCCAGCCCGGCGACAGTCTCCGCTTGCGCGAGCGCTTCGGTAGTGCCATCTCGGGCACTTTGTTCAAGCCCTTGAAAGTCTCTCCACTTTTCAATTCCCTGCTTGCCGATGCCGACCGCATGAAAGTTAGAAGGGCGCAACCCGATCAACTTGTCTCACCCGCCCAGTCGCAAGGGCGTGCGCTGCGACTGCTGCTCGCCGAGGATAATGCCATCAACCGCAAGCTCGCACTCGCCGCCCTTGCCCAGATGGGTTGCACCGCGGATGTCGCCATCGATGGCCACGAAGCCTTCAAGGCGGCGCAGGCAGCCCGCTACGACGCCATTCTCATGGATGTGCAGATGCCAGGCATGGACGGCCTTGAGGCGACCCGCCGGATCCGCCAGTGGGAAATGGAAACGGGCACCCCTCCGGTCCGGATCATCGCCCTGACCGCCAACGCGCTTGCCGGCGACCGTGAAATCTGCATCGAGGCGGGCATGGATGATTACCTGTCAAAACCGATCCGTCTTGAAACCCTTCGCAACGTCGTCCTTCTGAAAACCACCGGGAACCCGCCCGCGATGAACCAGGACTCCCTCACGATGAAAACCCTGCGCCAGCTTGCGGACATGCTCTCGCCGGAAGACGCCATCTCGCTCGCATCGGATTTTCTGACGGACCTCGATGCGCAGCTGCAGGCGGTCCATGATGGCATCTCCCGGGGGGATTCCGAAGAAGCCGGACGCAGCGCGCATTCGCTCAGGGGTGCCGCCTCCATTTTCACGCTCACAGGACTTCAGGCCGCAGCGGAAGGCATTGAAACCGCTTGCCGCGAGAGTCGCATGAACGATGCCGACGCGGCGTTCCCCGCTCTCCGGAACGCAGCGCGGGACGCCGTCGCCGATTTAAGCTCCGCCATCAATTCCGTCGCGGCAATCCACATCCTGGAACCCATGTCATGAAAGCCGTCAGTATCCAACAAAGGCCGAACGGAGGTGCGCCATGATGACGTCCGACCAGATGGCCTCGCTCCTCGCCCGGCGGATGCTAACCGCATCCACGCCATTCGGCAGGGCGCGCCTGCGATTCTACATGCGGTGGAAACGACTCGCCTGGCGCTGGACTATCGGCTGCACCGCATTCTTCAAACGCTGCGTCGATATCGCCGCTTCCGGAATGCTTCTGCTGGTGCTCTCCCCCGTGATGATCGTCACCGCTCTGCTCGTGCGCCGCGATGGCGGGCCGGTTTTTTTCCAACAGAAACGTGTCGGCCTGCGCGGCACCGAATTCGGCATGCTCAAGTTCCGCAGCATGTGCGTGGACGCCGAGGCGAAACTCAAGGAACTGCTCGACCAGAACGAGAAGAGCGACGGCATCACTTTCAAAATGAAAAATGATCCGCGCATCACCCCCGTCGGTCGCTTCATCCGCAAGACCTCCATCGACGAGCTGCCGCAGATGATCAACGTGCTGCGCGGCGAGATGTCGCTCGTCGGCCCACGCCCGCCGCTGCCACGCGAGGTCGCGCTCTATTCGCCGGAAGACCGCCGCCGCCTGCTCGCCGTGCCCGGAATCACCTGTCTCTGGCAGATCGGCGAGCGCGAGGGCGGCCTGTTGGAAGTCAGCGACCGCAATCAGATTGAATTCCCCGAACAGGTCAACCTCGATGTCCGCTACATCGAAAGCCAGTCGTTCTGGAAGGATCTGCAGATCCTCGTAAAAACCGTGCCGGCAGTCCTGATGGGGAAAGGAGGCGTATGAAAAAAGTCATTCTGATCTGTCCAGACCAGCGCGCCGCGCTTGAAGAGCTCACCGGCGGAGTGCCTCTCGCACTTGCGGTTTACCTCGGCAAGCCGCTGATCGAACACGCCTTGGACGGTCTCGCCCGCAACGGCGTGACCGACGTGCTGCTGCTCGCGAGCGACCGTCCGTCCGAGGTCCGCGCCTACGTGGGAGAAGGTGCCGCCTGGGGCGTGAAGGTCCGGATTTCCCCGGAATCCTCCGAACTCTCAACCGCTGAAGCGGCGGAGCGCCACGCCTCATTCGGCCACGATGCGGTGCTGACGCTGGACAGCCTGCCGCAGGCACCGGACGTGCAGCTCATCAAGGATGCGGACTCATGGCATCACTCCCGCGCCCGCCTGCTCCCACTGTTAGCTCGAAATCAAATCGGTGCGCGGGAACTATCTCCGGGCATCTGGTGCGGCATGAAGGCGCGGGTAAGCAATTCCGCCATCCTGCGCGCGCCCTGCTGGATCGGACCTAACACCATGGTGGGAGCGGAGGCCATCGTCGGTCCACAAGGCTTTGTGGAAAGTGATTCCGTCATCGATGCGCAGGCCACCGTGGAAAACAGCACGGTGGGGCCGCGCACCTATCTGGGAAGCATGACGCATCTGGGAGAATCCGTGGCCGCCGGTCCGGTTCTGGTGAACTGGCGGAACGGGTCCATGACGCGCCTGACCGACGCGTTCCTCCTGTCACGCCTCGATCCTCCGCAGCAGGCGCTCTCATCCGCCTTCGGCAGACTGATGGCGCTGCTGACGATGCTCCTGACATTTCCACTGCCGCTCATCGCCCTGTACCGCCGCCCTTGGCGCGTCGAGCGCGTGGCGGTGCTTCCGGTCGGTCCTGGAGAACCCGGGCGGACCGTATCCTATCACGAAATGCCGGGGCTTCCCGGCGGATTGAAACGCTGGCCCTTGCTTTGGCGTGTGGTCACCGGCCATTTTGTGTGGGCCGGAAATCCCCCGCTCACCCCGCAGGAAGCCAGTGCGCTGGACAGCGAATTCGAGCGCCTCTGGTTGCAGTCCGGACCAGGAATCTTCACCGCACCGGAGGCCGAGGGATGCGTGATCCCCTGGGATGACACTGCACGCGCCCATGCCGCTCTGTTCGCCTGCCAGCCCACCGCCGCGTGGAGGCGCAGGATCCTCTTCAACGGCATGAAAAACATGTTCAACTAACACTCCATGACCACCGAACGCAAAGACACGACACTCCATATCTCCGGCATCCGCGAGCTGACCGCCGGAGTCGCGCCGGAAGTGAAAAACCAACTCCGCCTGAATTTTCAGGACGGCCTCCTGAACATCGACTTCGACTGCTCGTCACTGGATTTTGTCGACTCCAGCGGACTCGGAGCATTGATCTCGATGCAGAAACTCGCCAACGAACGCGGCGGCAAGCTTCGGCTACTCGCACCGAAGCCCACTGTGGTTCAGGTGCTGGAACTCACCCGGCTTCACCGCGTTTTTGAAATCATCGCCTGACTCCTGTTTTCATGCATTCCCCAGCTCCAGTCCGTCCAGAAACCACCGGCCATGCCTGGCGGTGGTCGGGACCGTACACGCTTGGCGCGGTGCGTGAGGCCTCCACCGGGGCAAGGGCATTCCTGGAGCCTCTCGGCCTTCCGGAGCCGGAGCTCGCCGCCTGGGAACTGATTCTGACAGAAGCTGGGAACAACAGCGTGATCCACGGCACCGGCGATCCGTCAGACCTATCATGGCAGGTGCAGTTGTTGTTCACCCCGGACCGTGTGATCGCGAGAATCATCGACGGCAACGCGGATTTCGAATGGCCGGTGGACCCCGAGTTGCCCGATGACGATGCCGAGTCCGGCCGCGGTGTGTTCCTGATCCACACCCTCACTGATTTCCGGAAGCACGAGCACCATTCTGGCGGAAACATCCTCACGCTGGAACGCCGCCACACGCCCGCCGCACCCGCCGAGGATCTGGAAGCCACGCTGGATGCCATGACCGAAGAGCTGGCTTCCTGCTACGAAAGCCTATCCGCCATTTTCCGTTTCACTGCGGAAGCCCGCAGCACGGCACGCCTTGAGGACTTTGCCGAAAGCCTGCTCCACCACCTCGGCACCATCACCGCGTCGGATTGCGGCATGCTGCGTGTTGTCTCTCAGAACCAACTCACCACGCTCGCGAACCATGGCTGTGACGCAACGCCAGCGTGCGCAGTGGAGGAAAGCCCGTTGCCGCTGGAAGCCGCCGCAGTGATTACCCGCCAGGATCAATGGATCGACTCCTCAGCTGCGAATCCCGCCGTTTTGTCGGGCCTCGTGCATCCGTTCTATCATGAGGACGAATTGATGGGCGTGCTGACACTCGGCAGGCATCAGTCCGCCCAGCCCTTCAATGCGGGGGAAGTGAACGTTGTCCATACTTTCGCGGAGTTCTTCGCACAGCAGATGCTCAGCCGCCGGCATGAAGAGGAGTCGATCCGCTCCAGTGTCGCCCGGCGCGAGTTCGAACTCGCCGCAGCCATCCAGCAGTCGCTGCTGCCCCCGCCTCTGCCGGACCTCGCCGGCGTCAGTGTGACAGGTCATTGCGAAAGCGCGCTCTCGATTGGCGGTGACTTCTACGATCTGATCCCCTGCGGAAAAAACGGTTACTTTTTCGTGATCGCGGACGTGATGGGAAAGGGTGTGGCCGCGAGCATGATCGCTGCGGTCACCCGCTCCACCGTGCGGGCGTTCAGCCACTTCTATCAGTATCCCGCCCGGCTGCTCGAGCAGGTCGCGCTGCAAATGCATGACGATTTGGACAAACTGGAGATTTTCGTTACCATGGCCGTCGGAATCGTGGACGTTTCGGAGGGTCTCATCCGCGTGGCCAATGCGGGTCATTGCCCGGTAATTGTCTGCCAGCCAGGAGCAGAGCCCACAGAGGTAAGTCCCGAACGCCCGCCAGTCGGGTTGGAAAGGAATCCGGTGTTCACCGAGTACGAAATCCCTCTTCGGCCCGGAACGAGAATACTTGCTTACACCGACGGAATCGTAGATCCGCGCAACCACCGCCCGAGCTTCCGGTCCCAGCCGGAAGTCGCGGACTGGTTCGCAGAGACCACGGCGCGGATGGAGCCAATTGGCGACATCAAATCAGCCCTACTCCAGCGCCTCGGCCACAACATCGACCCCAACACCCTCGCAGACGACCAAACCTTCCTGCTCATCAGCTTCGACTGAATCACTTCACTTTCAATTCTCCATGGCCCGCCTTGTTATCGCCGAAGATTCACCACACATGCTCCGCCTGCTCGAAATGACGCTGCGCAAGGCCGGTCACACCTGGACTGCCTGCGCTGCCGGAGACACCGCTCTCGCCGCGGTCAGGTCACAAAAGCCGGACGCCGCCATCCTCGATATCACCATGCCCGGCATGGATGGCCTGGACGTACTCTCCGCCCTAAAGGCGGAACCAGCCACCGCCGGCATCCCGGTCATCATTCTCACCGCCCGCGGCCAGACCCTCACACGCCAGCAGGCGGAGGAAAGCGGCGCCTCGGCATTTCTCACAAAGCCGTTCAGTCCGACCGAACTCCTCGCCACCATCGCCAGATTCACCCCACCCCAAGCATGAAAGACCGGCTATCACTCTTCATCATGGTCGATGCCTGCGGGTGGGAAATCGTGAAAAACCATCCGTTCCTCGAGAAAGTCGCGCCGCACCGCCGCAAGTTGGAGAGCGTCTTCGGGTATAGCTCCACCTGCGTGCCCTCCATTCTATCAGGCCGCTGGCCGGACGAGCATCACAACTGGTGCTACTTCGTCTACAACCCCGCGGAGTCACCCTTCCGCTCGCTGCGCTGGCTCCGCTGGCTGCCCACCGCCGTCACCAGCCGTCGGATCTTCCGCCGTTGGCTCACGAAGTTCGTCAAGGTGCAGCTGAAATTCCGCGGCTACTTCGATCTATATAACATCCCGTTCAAATACATCCATCTCTTCGATTTCACCGAGAAGAAAAGCCCGCTCAAGCCCAAGGGCATGAACCGCGGGCCTAACATCTTCGATCTGCTGGAGGAAAAGAAGGTGCCCTATTTCGTCACCGATCCCTCACAGCCGGAAGCGGAGCACCTGCGGCTTTTGCTGGCGGACATCGGGAGCGAGCGCATCGACTTCGCGTTCCAATACTGGGCCGGACTCGACGGACTGCTCCACATGGCGGGCAACGACTCGCCGGAAATCCCGAAAAAACTCGATCACTACGACCGCTGGATCACCCAGGTCGTGGAAACCGCGCAAAAGCATTACCGCGAGGTGCGGCTGCATGTTTTCAGCGACCACGGCATGGCGAACTGCGACGTCCACATCGACCTGCGCGCGAAGATCGATCCGCTCGGCCTGGAAATGGGCAAGGACTACGCAGTGGTCTACGACAGCACGATGGCGCGCTTCTGGTTCCTCAAGCCCGGCGTTAGGGAGCGCGTCACCGAGGTGCTCAACAAGGTTCCCGAAGGTCGCATCATGCCGGACGAAGAACTCCGCCACTATCGCGCTTACTTTGACGACCATTCCTTCGGCGAGCTCATCTGGCTGGCCGAGGAGGGAACCCTCATCGTTCCCAGCCACATGGGCGAGCGGCCGATCCGCGCGATGCACGGCTATCATCCGACCGATCCGCAGAGTTATGCCACGCTCTTCAGCAGCCACGATGAAGTGCCTGCCGAGGTGACTCACATTCCGCATATCTATCAACTGATGGAGCGCGCCGTTCTGCATCATGCCGCCGCGCAAACCAAACCATGAGCGCCCGCACCATCATCCACGTGCCCCGGCGTTTCGTCGCCAACGAATGGGGCGGCACCGAGACCGTCGTGCTCGAGATTTCCAAGCAGCAGCGCGCCGCCGGAATGAATCCGCGCATCATCACCTCGATGGCGCTGGCTGAGCGGAGTCACGATGAAATTGCGGGCATCCCGGTGGTCCGTTATCCGCATCTCTATCCATTCTTCGGCCTCAGCGCCGCCGACCGCGCGGCCATGGATAAAAAAGGCGGCAACCTGCTTTCCCTGTCACTTTTGCGCGCCCTCATCCGCGAGCCGGATGTCCGCATCTATCACGCCCACGCGCTCAAGCGCCTCGGCGGCTCGGTCCGCACCGCCGCGCGCTGGCGGAAGAAACCCTACGTCGTCTCGCTCCACGGCGGGATCTTCGACGTGCCCGCCGCGGAACTCAACGACCTGACCAAGCCGATCCAGGGCAAGATCGAGTGGGGCAAGCCTTTCGGCGCGCTGCTCGGTGCCCGCAAGGTGCTGGAAGACGCCGACCACGTGATCTGCGTGGGCGACAGCGAGGCGCAAAAGGCGAAAGCCTCGTTGCCCCATGACCGCGTGAGTTACCTGCCGAACGGCGTGGACTGCCAGCGTTTCACCACCGGCGAGGGACGCCGTTTCCGCGAGCATTTCGGCATCGCGCCGGACGCGTTTCTGGTGGTGAACATCAGCCGCATCGATTCGCAGAAAAACCAGCTCGGCCTACTGGAAGCGTTCGCCCGCTTCCACGCCGTCACTCCCGGCGCGCGTCTGGTGATGATCGGCCCGGAAACCCAGCCTGCCTATGGTGACAAACTGCGAGCCTTCATTCAAGCGCACGGACTGGGAGATTCAGCGATGATCATCCCCGGACTGAGCAACGATAGCGGCCTGCTCATCGACGCCTATCATGCGGCGGACGCCTTCGTGCTTTCCTCGCGGCACGAGCCCTTCGGCATCGTGGTGTTAGAAGCTTGGTGCGCCGGTCGCGCGGTCATCGTCAGCCGTGTCGGCGGCTTGCAAACGCTGATCCGCGATGGCGAGACCGGCTTCTTTTTCGATCCGGATTCACCGGACGCCGCCAGCCAGCTCGCGGCGCATCTCACCGCGCTTCATGGTGATCCAGCGCTGCGCCGAAGCATCGGGGAAGCCGGCCGCGCCGAAGCCTCCGCCCACTACGATTGGACCCGCATCGGCGCGCGGCTTGAGGAGATCTATCAACTCGCTGAGGAAAGCGCCGCCCGCCGCTGGCACCTCGCAGGTAAGAAGGAGGGCGCGTGAGTGGTCTCCGTTTCACCCTCGATGGCAGCGACGCGTTGGAATCCCTGATCGCGGAAACCTGCGAGGAAATCGGACGCGAGGTCACCCGCATCGTCCCCGCGGACAAGTTCCAGGCACTATTGTTAGGTGGTGGCTACGGTCGCGGCGAGGGCGGCGTGCTTGCAACTCCCGATGGCGACGCTCCCTACAACGACCTCGAATTTTTCCTGCTCATCAGCGGCCATCCGCGCCTCAACGAGCGGCGCTACGGCGCTGCCATCCACGCCTTGGAACACCGGATGACGGAGAAACTCGGCATTGAAGTGGAGTTCAAAATTCTCTCCTTGGAAAAGCTAACATCAAGCCCGACGACGATGTTCTACTACGACCTCGTCTGCGGTCACCACGTCACCGCCGGTCCGGCGTCGGTGCTGGACGGGTGCGCCCACCATGCCGATTCCGCGCGCATTCCGGCGCATGAAGCGACGCGCCTGATGATGAACCGCTGCTCCAGCCTGTTGTATGCGGCGGAGCGCCTGGCACGGAGCGAGTTCACGCGGGAGGACCTGGATTTCACCGCACGGAACATCGCCAAAGCCCAGCTCGCGCTGGGCGATGTCGTTCTAACGACGCTTGGAAAATATCACTGGAGCTGCATCGAACGCCACCAGGCACTCAACTCGATCAATGAATCCGAGCTGCCGATGACCGACCTGCTGGCGTTTCACCAGGACGGAGTGGAGTTCAAATTGCGCCCCTGTCCCGGCACTTCCACGCGCGATGAACTGCAGGCGCGGCACCAGTTCGTGACGAAGGCCGCCTGGGCCGTGTGGGCCTGGCAGGAGCGGAAACGGCTCGGCATTTCCATCAACTCGCCTGCCGAGTATGCGCACGGCGGAAACAAATGTCCTGAGACTTACGCGCTGAAAAACGTGCTGATCCGGCTACGCGCATTCGGCGCGAAAGGTCTGCGGTCTTTGCGCTACCCACGAGAAGGACTGCTCAACTCTCTTTCCCTATTGCTCTGGGCACCGGAACTCGTGCCCGCTAACACCGCCTACCTATCCCGCCAACTCGTCTCGCCCGTCACCAATCGGCAGGAAGCCATCGCCGCTTACGAGAAGCTCTGGCATCGATTCAACTGATCTCCATGAAACTTCTTGTCATCTATCCGTATGCGCCATGGCCGCTCGACCGCGGAACCTATCAGCGGACCTTCCATCTGCTCAAGGCCCTGGCGTCGCACCATGAGGTGGACTTCGTCGCGCTGACGGAGGAACAGGATGATCTCGAGGAAAAGCGCGCCATTTTTTCCGAGTTCTGCCGTGAGGTTGAGTTCATCCCCTTCGCCCATCCGCCGTGGCAGAAGCTGTTTCCACAACGCCTGCTCAATCCGCTGCCGAGCAACGTGCAGCACTGGCAGAGCCCGGCGATTTCCGAAGTGGTCAACCGCCGCCTGACGCCCGGGCGCTATGACCTGGTCCACATTTGCGATCTCGTCATGATGCCTTACGTGCTGCCTCACAAGTCGCACACGCCCTTCGTGGTGGACCGCAGCCGGGTGGATTTGCAATTCCAACTGATGCAATACAAGACGCTGCGCGTGTCCACCCGCGAGCGTCTGTTGTGTTGGGAAGGTTTCGCGAAACTCTGGTGTTATGAAAAGAAACTCGCCCGCGAGGCCCTGCTGGAGGTCGTCTGTGGTCCCGATGACGAGGTGTTCATTCATCAACACGTGGACTCCAAGGCGCCGGTGTTAGTCGTCGCCAATGGCGTGGATCTCGACTACTTCCATCCGGCCTCCGCGCCCGACCCGCGCGCCGCCGAGCCCACGGTGATCTTTTGCGGCGCGATGGACTACAGCCCGAATGTCGATGCGCTGCGCTGGTTCTTCGAAAGCATCCATCAGAAATTACTCAAGCTGTGTCCCGACGTGCGCATCCTCATCGTCGGCAAGAGTCCCATCGCGGAAGTGCAGGCCTACGCCTCGCGGCCCGGCGTCACCGTGACCGGCGGCGTGCCGGACGTCCGACCCTATTACAGACGCGCCTGGTTGCAAATGGTCCCACTGCGCATCGGCGGGGGCACACGCTTGAAGATCGTCGAGTCGCTCGCCATCGGCACGCCTGTCGTTTCCACCACCATCGGCGCCCAAGGACTGGAGCTGAAACACGGCGAAAACATCCTGCTCGCGGATGATCCGGACTCCTTCGCCGGTGAAATTTCCCGGGCTCTATCCGATCCCGCGCTGCTCCGGCGCATCGAGGAAAACGGCATCACCACCGCCAACGAGCGCTTCGGCTGGCCGGCCATCGGCGCGCGTCTCGCCCATCACTACGACACCCTTATTTCAGAATCCCGATGAACCCACTCCCTAACGCGGTCTCCGTCGTCATGCGCAGCTTCAATGAGGCGTGGGCCATCGGCGACACGATCCAAGCGCTTTTCAACCAGGACTTCGACGGCGAGATCGAGCTCATCGTCATCGACTCCGGGTCCAGCGACGGCTCGATTGAAATGATCAACCAATGCGGCCGCGCGCGCCTCATCCAGATCCCGTTAGGCACCTATGTGCCTGGCGTCGTGCTCAATCAGGGAGCCCGCGAGGCATCGCATGACTGGATCGTCTATCTGAACGCCGACGCCACTCCGGTCGGCCGGGACTGGCTCGTCAACCTGCTGAAACCCTGCGTGGACAACCCGAAATTCGGAGCCGCGTTCTCCCGCCAGATTCCGCGGCCCGACTGCAAGGCGGTGTTCGCCCACGACTACGACCGCTGTTTCGGCCCCGAGCGTGAATCCAAGGACTGGGACCACTTTTTCAGCATGGTCAGCTCGGTCACCCACCGCTCGGTGCTCGACAAGGTGCCCATCCGCGAGGACCTGCAATACGCCGAAGACGATGAATGGACGCGGCGCCTGGTGCAAAGCGGATATGAGATTCCCTACGCCATCGAGTCCGTGGCCATGCATTCCCACAACTACACGCTGCGCCAATCCTACAAGCGTGCCTTCGGCGATTCCAAGGCGATGGCCGCCACCGGCGATGTGCATCCGCGCAACGTGAACTATCACTATTTCGTCTGCTTCGGCCTACTCAAGGATTCCATCCGCGATGCGAAATGGTGTCTGAAAAACGGCCACATCACCGGCATTCCCCATGCCGTGGCGGTGCGTCTCGCACAGCGCCTTGGCCGTCGCGCCGGACATCACGCCGGCTGGAAACACTACAACCGCCAGTCATGAGGATCCTCGTCATCACCAATCTCTATCCGCCCCACGAAATCGGCGGCTACGAGCTTCGCTGCCGTGATGTCTGCGATCGACTGAAGGCATCCGGCCATGACATCCACATCCTGACCTCCGACCACAAAGTCGCCGGCCGCACGGAAATCCCGGAGCCTCACGTTTCCAGAAACCTCCGCATCAACGGCATGTATGGCAACCCGTGGCTGCCGATCCAGCGGCTGTATTCGCAGGAAAAGCACAACCATCAGGTCCTTGTCCGCGAGATCGAAGCCATTCGTCCCGACCTCATCCACGTCTGGAACATGGGTGGCATTTCCAAGTCGCTGCTCCTTCGCATCGAGCAGGGAAAAATCCCGGTCGTTTACGATGTCTCCGACCATTGGATCGCCCGCAGTCTCCGTGCGGACGTCTGGCTTTCGTGGTGGACCGCGCCCGGTTCGTTCGCGCGCTCGGCGCTCCGCGGCATACTAACAGCATCAGGCGTCCGAAGCATCATCAGCCGTGCCGTGCCCACGGACTCATGGGATGCCATCCGGTTTTCCAAAATCTATTTTTGCAGCGCCTTCATGCGCGATCTCACCGCCTCCAAAGGCTGGCCGGTCAGCCACGCGGAGGTCATCCACTGCGGCATTGAGACCGCCGCGTTTCCGGTGAAACAGGATCACTCGCGGTTTGAGAAACTGCTCTGGGTCGGCCGGCTATCAGAAGACAAGGACCCGCTCACCGCGATCCGCGCGCTTGCCGCCGCGCGCCGCGACGGGCTCACGCAGCTCACTCTCGACCTTTACGGCCATGGCGATCCCGACTACGTCGCGATGGTGGACGCCGAAATCTCCAGCCTCGGACTAACGGACTGCGTCTTCAGAAAATCCGCGCCCGCCGCCGAAATGCGGAAGCTTTACTCGCAATATGACGCGCTGCTCTTCACCTCTAACTGGGGCGAGCCCTTTGCGCTCACACCGTTGGAAGCCATGTCATCCGGCCTGCCCGTCATCACCTCGCTCGATGGCGGCCAGCCGGAACTCGCCCGCCACGAAGTCAACTGCCTCATCGCCGCGGCCGCGAATCCCGGGTTATACGCCACCCGCATCGCGGAACTCGCCGCCTCGCAGCAACTCCGCGAGTCCATCGCCGCCACCGGTCTCGAAGAGGCGCGCACCCGCTTCGACATCGATCCCATCACCCGCCAGATCGAGGCGTTCCTTCTCAAGGCCCTCAAGTCATGAGCATCCTCTTCTACGATGACAGCCCGGTTTTTGGCGGCCACGAGGTGATGAGCCTGCTAGGTCTGGAAGCTGTTCTAGCGGATTTTCCCGGGCCGGTCCATTTCATCGCCTCGACCGCCAACATCAAGCTCTGCGAAAAAGTCGCCGCTATCGCATTAGAATATCCTCAGCTCACCTTGGAAAAAGTTGGTTGGCAGTCATCCAAACTCGAAGCGCTCCGCAACCGGCTCCAGCCGTCGCGTATCAGAAATCTGGCAGATCGTTTCCGCCAACTCTCGCCATCGCTCGTCATCGCCCTCCAGGGCAACATCGAGCACTCTTCGCTCGGGCTCCACGCCGCGCGCCGCGCCGGGATTCGCTGCGCCAGCTACATCCCTGTGCCGCATTCCAACGCGGAGATGGGTGCCCGTCTCGGTGCCTTGCGCGATCAATTCTGCGCGCATCTTTTCAAGCTTCCCGACGCATTCATCACCATCACCGATGAAATGGCGCGCCTGCTCAAACAGCAGGGAGCCGTCGCGCCGATCGATATCGTTTACAATGGAGTCGATACCTACCGCTTCCAATCCGGCGACGCGAAGACCGCTTGCGTCGAGCTCGGTCTGCCCTTCGATAAAGTTCGCGTCGGCGTGATTGGGCGCATCGAGTTCTGCCAGAAACAACAGCACCTCCTCGTGCAAGCCATCGCCGCCGATCCGGCGCTCGCGGCATCATGCCACCTCGTTTTCGCTGGCGACGGGCCGGACATTTCCGCCTTGCAGGACCTCATCCGCCAGCACCAGCTCTCCGCCACCGTACTGCCTTGGTGCGATCCGGCCCGGCTCTATCAGGCGCTCGACGCGCTGGTCATCCCATCACGCTACGAAGGCCTGCCACTGGTCATGTTGGAGGCGCTCGCGTCCGGCACCGCCGTGCTCGGCAGCGACCGGGACGGCATGAAGGACCTGCTGCCCGCGGCATGGCGCTTTGAGCCCAACAGCCCGGCCGCGCTCTCCGCCGCACTCGGCCGCTTTGTCGGAAACGGCCGGCCCGCACCCGACGCCTCGCTGGTTTCCCGCGTCCGCGAAACGATGTCGCTCGAGTCCTTCAACCGCTCGTTTTCCTCCGCCGTGCTCAGTCAGATCGCGGCTCATTCACGCTTGCAAGGCAGGCTCAATCCCGCACATGATTAACTTATCCAAAATAAGAGCTTACATTCACATTTGGATTCCAGTTCAGGATCGAACCTCCCAAACAGCGAAGACCACGTTAAAGACGCGGATCCCCGCCGTTTCCGATTTCCTCTGCCTTTCGACCCCATCCGCCTGCTTGCCGGAGTTTTGACCCGCTGGCCTTGGATCGTGATCGCGATGATCATCTTCGGCACGCTTGGCACGGTCGTCGGCATTAAGCTCACAAGCCAGTCGTTCGCGATTTCGGTATCGCTCATCAAGCGCCGCGTGCCGCAAACCGTCCAGGCCTCGGAAACCGGCCAGGCCTTCCGTCCGGTCGATCTCAACGACGCCACCCTGCTCGCCACCCTGCTCGCCAGCGAACCGCTTGATCTCGCGTCCAAGCGCGCCGCCAACGGCATCGATTCCGGCCGGGCCAGAAGCCTAACCGAAGCCAGCCAGCTCGAAGGCACCGACATCTTCTACATCACCTATCATTCCCCGCTGAGCAAGGACGACGCGGTGACTTTCAGCGGCCTCTGGGCGGAGGAAATCAATGCCTACACCAAGCGCCTCCAACAGACCGAAGCACGCGACGTCCGTGAGATCCTCGAAAAGGAAGTGGTGGAGTTGGAAAAACAGATCGACTCCACCAACCTCGAAATCCTGAATTTCTCGAAGGAAAACGACTTCCTGGGCGGAGATTCCCAAGTCGCGGCGGTGCTCGGCAAGCTCTCGCAGATCGAACTCGAGCTGGAGGCCGCCCGCACCAGCGGTGCCGCGAAGAAACAGCAGCTTGAAAACCTAACGGAGCAAATCAGCCACCAGAGCCCGATCGAGCTCCAGATCAAGACCGCCCGCGAGGAACTCGCCAACCTGCGCTCGACCTACACCGACGAGAATCCGCTCGTGCAGACGAAACTCCAGAGCATGGAATACCTCGAAGAGCAGATCACCAAACTCAAGGAGGCTGGCAAGGCGGAGCTCGATGCCTACACCGGCACGCCGCTCGGGAACCAGCTTTACCTAACGATCATCGGACTGCGCAACGAACTGCTGGAGGCGGAAAGCCGTATCGAGTCCCTGGAGAAACTCCGTCAATCCACCGCCGCCCGGCTCACCGAGTTTCCCGCAATCATCAGTGGTTACGAAGCGCTGCAGAAAAAGCGGGATGCCAACATCGAAGGTCTCTCGCTCATGAAAAACCGACTCAAGGAAGCGGAGATTTTCGCTTCCGGCGCGCCGGGATACTGGCAGGTTTTCCAGGCACCCGATCCGCGCAGCATCGTTCCCTCCTCGTTGATCAAGAAGCCCGCGATGCTCGGTGTGGCAGGCGCTCTCGGCGGTGCGGGGCTTGCGGTGCTTCTCACGCTTCTGCTCACCCACCGCACGGCGAGACGCTCCATTCTTGAATGTTGTGCCGCGACTCAGGCGCCTTTGATCTGCCATTTGCCAACCACCTTCGAGGAGGACGCAAGGGCGGCCATTTCCCACTTCTGGATCACCTATCTCGCCCCCCGCCTCGATCATCCCGGCCGCATCTTGTTCTGGACGGCGGCATTGGAGCCCGACGACGAACGCAGGCTGTGGTCGATGCTTTCCGAAGCCGCGATCATGGACACCGGCAAACCCATGAGCGTGCTCGATCTCACACCGGATCCGCTCTGGACCGATGGCGCGCCGGCTGAATCGCTCGTCTGGTTGAATCACCCATCCGACCCCTCCGGGACTCCGGTTCTCCTCCGTGCCGCTTCGCTGCCACACCGCGACGCCCGCGCCATGCTGCCCCATGTGGATCAATGGATCGCCGTGGTCGCCGGACAGAAGGAATCCCTCCGCCGCGCCGTGGAATCACGTGAACTCACCGACGCCTATCTTCCCGCCTGCGCGGGCACCATCGCCTGGACCGAGCGCCCGCAAGGCAGGATCCGCGAGGCGGCGGATGCCATTTCCTTTTTCCTGGCAAAACGTTTCTCCTGACAATCTGACAGAATGAAAAGCCGCATCGCCACGCTCCTTCCGCATGTCTGCCTGCTGGCCATGCTGCATGGACAGGAGACCGCCGCGCCCGCGGCGAGCGTGCCCGGAAACCAAGCCCCGAGCTCGCCCACGTCCTGGCGAAACCGCTACGAACTCGGCCCCGGCGATGTGATCAACTTCTCGCTCTTCGGTCGCCCGGAACTGGACCGCCCCGGCTTCCGCATCGCCCCGGACGGCACGGTCAGCTACCTCCAGGCCCAGAACATCAAGGTCGCCGGACTCACGCTCGACGAGGCCCGCCTCGCAATTGAGAAAGGCCTAACATCGAACTTCCGCTCGCCGCGGGTGATCATCACACCGCAGGAAGTCGGCTCCAAGCGCTTCACCATCCTTGGAAAAGTCGTCAACAAAGGTGTCGTCACGCTCGAACGCCCGATCACCCTGGTCGAGGCCATCGCCAATGCCGGCGGCATCGAAACCGGATTGTTCGAGCAGAACACCGTGGAGCTCGCCGATCTCGAGCGCTCGTTCGTCTCGCGCAACGGCCAGCGCCTGCCCGTGGATTTCCGCCGACTGCTGCACGACGGCGACATGAGCCGCAACATCGAGATCGAGCCTAACGATTTCATCTACGTCGCCTCCACGATTTCCAACGACTACTACGTGCTCGGCGCGGTTGTGAATCCCGGCGTGCAGGGCCTCACCCCGGACGCCACCGTGGTCTCGGCGATTTCCCGCCGCGGCGGGCTGGGAGTGCGCGCTTGGCCGGACCGCGTGCTCGTCGTCCGTGGCAGCTTCGACAAGCCTCAGACCTTCATCGTCAACGTGAAGGACATCCTCGCCGCCAAGGAAAAGGACTTCAAACTCCAGCCCAAGGACATCGTCTACATCGCCGACCGACCCTGGGCCGTCGTCGAGGACATCCTCAAGCTCGCCCTCTCGGCGTTCGTCACCAGCGCCACGTCGAACTGGGTCAACCTGAATGTCGATCCCGTCATCAATCCACCCTGATGTTCCGTAATTTTCCATCGATCGCCTCAGTCGCGCTGCTTTCGTTGTTAGCTGCTGCCTGCCAGCAGATCATTCCGAAGAGCCAGTTCGATGCGCGCGGTGCCGACCAGACGGTGAGGAATCTCACTTTCACGAACGTAAAGGTGAAACGCGCCCTCGATCCGAAGCTGCTCGTGCCGCCGTCCGAGCCCTACATCCTGGGTCCGGGCGACATCATGGAAATCGAGATCGCGGAGGTTCCCGGCACCCTCGCACGGACCTTCGTCATGCCGGACGGCATGGTATATTACAACCTGGCGGGCGGCGTCCGCGCTGAAGGGCTCACTCAGGCGGAATTTTCCGTTAAACTCCGCGAGGCACTCAAGCGAGATTACACTAATCCGCTGGTCAACGTCAGCCTGGTGGAGGTCCGTTCGAGGCGCTACTGGATCCTTGGCCGCGTGTTCAAGCCCGGCCTCTATCCGCTGCGCCAGCCGACCACCCTGCTGGAGGCCATCTCCCAGTCCGGCGGGCTATTCACCTCGCGTTTCTCGGGCACCACCCAGGAACTCGCGGATCTGTCCAACAGCGTCGTGATCCGCAACGGGGAAATCCTTCCTGTGAATTTCGACAAGCTCGTGCGCTCGGGCGACACCTCGCAGAACATCTATCTCCGCCACAACGACTACATCTATCTGCCATCCGCCACGACTTCCACGGTCCTGCTGCTGGGTGCCGTGGCCGCGCCGCAAGCCATCGGTTACTCCGACTCGCTCACGCTGGTGGACTGCATCGCCCAGGGCAAGGGGCCGGCCAAGGACGCCTATCTCGACCAGGTCGTCATCGTCCGCGGCACCTTGGACAAGCCCAGTGCCGCGCGGGTCAATCTCAAGGCGATCCTCACCGGCAAGGAAACCAACGTGCAGCTCCAGCCCGGCGACATCGTCTGGATTCCGCGCCGTCCGTTCGGGCTGTTGGAGTCCACCGTGCAGCTCATTTTCCAGGATGCCGCCCGCACCGTGGCCGCTGGCGAAGGAGCCCGCGCCGCCGGCAGCGACCAGGACCCGGTCATCAGCATTCCGCTGAGCCAACCACCATGAACACGATCTCTAACTTTGTATCATCCGGCCAAGCAGCGATGTGGGCGACCTCGAAGTTTCGAGATGGCGGATTTTACATCGAGCAGATCGTGGTTCGCTTCGGCAGTGCGCCGGATTCTGCCGCTGTCGAAAGCGCTTGGAACGCAACGGTCTCGGCGATCCCCGCGCTGCGGGTGGTGATCGATGGCAAAAGCGCCAGCTTGAGCGATGCCGCTGATGGAAATTTCACCCTTCCTTCCGGATCCTTCCAAAGCGAAAGATTGCTTGAGACGGACCGTCGGACCGGATTCGCCGACGGGCGTCCCGCCTCGCGCTGCCAGTATTGGGCGGCGGAGGGAGTGGTGTTATGGACGGTCCATCACGCGCTGTTGGATGGCCGCTCGATCGCTGGAGTGCTGCGACATTTTCTATCACTGTTGGCCGGGAAAGAGCCGCCTGCAGCGCCCGAATGGTTCGGCTGCCTGGCCACGGATGACGAGGAAAGCGCCCGGGCGCGGGTCGCGATGGAGGCCATCGCCCTCGGTCCGCGCGAGGATGAGGAGCCCTTCGCCTGGGAACCCGGGCAGGCCGGAATCCCTTGGCGTGTTAGAATACCACTGCCCGCCGGACTTCGCGGGCGACTGGATGCGCGCGCGGCGGAATGCGGGAGCACCGCCCACGGCGTGGTCCAGTGGGCATGGGCTTGGGCGGTCGCCCGCGTGGGTGGCTATGACCAAGTCGCGCTCGGCGTGGTGCGCTCCGCCCATTGGTCCGTGCCGCAGGGCCGGAGCGCGGCGGGATACCTGATGACCACCGTGCCCATCCCGGCGCGGATGGAAAAGGACCTCACGCTCGGCGACGCGCTGCGTCTCTATCGGGAGGCGGTGCTTGCAGCGCGCGATTTCACCCGCGCCGATCCGCGAGAAATGGCCAAGGGCCTCGGCCGCCCCGCAGGCAATCTGTGGGACGCGGTGGTGATGACGGAGAACTCCTCGCTGGAGGAATTGGTTTTACCCCATCTACCGGACAAATTCGTCGCGTCCATGGAAATCCACGAGCGGACGGGCGAGCCGCTGACCGCATCGGCCTGGCTGGGGATCCGCTCGGAAATCGAGATCGAAGCCCTGCCGGAACGATTTTCGGAACAAGCGGCGAAGCACCTGGCCGCCACCTGGCTGAAGGCGATCCAACAGGTCGCGGATGCGGCGTGCGGCACTCCGCTAGGCGCGCTCGATCCCCTGTCAGACGAATGCATCGCCCAAATCGCGGCTCACGAATCGGACGCCCCCGCGCTCGCGCCCGACTTCGGCGGGATCTGGCAGGCGTTTCACGAAACGGCTCTATCCGCCCCGGAAGCGGCCGCACGATTTTCGCGCGGTGTGACAACCACTTACGCGGAATTGACGACGGATGCGGAAAGCCTGGCCGCCGCCTTGTGGGAGGCGGGAGTCCGTCCGGGAGATGCGGTGGCGTCACGGATCGACGACCGGACACACGCGCCGGTGGTCGTGCTCGCCTGTGCTCGCATCCAGGCGGTTTACATGCCTTTCGACTCCGACATCCCGCCTGATCGTTTGCGGAGCATGCTTGAAATCGCGGAGCCAAAAGCACTGGTGAGCGATGTTTCGGGCAGCGAAGACATCCCGAGAATCGACCCGGCGAAATTACGGCCAGGAGTCACTCTGCCGACGCCGTTCGAGCCCCACGACGCGTGGCTGCCGTTCTGCCTGCTATTCACTTCGGGCTCCACCGGCGAACCCAAGGGCGTGATCAACCATCACCACGGCATCCTCAACGAAGTGCTCGCCATCGGCCAGATGCTCGATTTCCGCAAGGATGACCGCGTGCTTCAGTTCGCCTCGCTCGGCTTCGATGCCGCGCTGGAGGAAATCCTCGGAACCTTGTTAGCAGGAGCCTGCCTGGTCCCCCGCGAGGAGTTCATCCTCGAATCCTTCGAGCGCTATCAGGAATTTCTCATTGCGAACAAAATCTCCATCGCCGACCTGCCTACCGCCTATTGGGCCGGTTGGTGCGCCTGGCTGGATGCCAACAAAGCGAGCCCGCCAGCGGGTCTGCGCGCCGTCATCATCGGCGGAGAAAAAGCCGGCGCAGGCTCCACCGACGCGTGGCGACGGGCGTGCAGCGGAAGCATTCCGGTTTTCAACACCTACGGCCCCACCGAGACGGCCATCGTCGCCACCGCCGCGCCGTTGGTGATTCCCGCCGATGGCTCGGATCCACCGATCGGCCGGCCGCTGCCCGGGCTGAATGTCAGGATCGTGGATGCCGCGGGCCGGACCGCGCCGGCGAATCGTCCGGGCGAGTTGTGGCTCGGTGGCGCGGGGGTCGGTCTTGGATATTTGAAGCGCCCGGAGGCGACGGCCGCAGTCTTCGTCCCGGGTGACAGGCCCGGCATCCCTGCCTGGTATCGCACCGGCGATGTCGCTTCGATGGACGAAGATGGCGTGCTCCACTTCCTCGGCCGGGTCGATGACCAGGTGAAGATCCGCGGCAAGCGGATCGAGCCGGACGAGATCCGCGCGCGCTTGGAAACGGTGGACGGCGTGCGCCAGGCGCATGTCGGCGCGCCTTTGATCGATGGCCGCCGCCAGCTCGTCGCCTGGGTGGTTGCCACGGCTTCCGAGGAGGAAATCCGCACGGCGCTGCGCCGCGAGTTGCCCGGCTGGATGGTTCCGGCGGCATTTGTCTTTCTCGAAAGCCTGCCGCTCAACGCCCGCGGAAAAGTCGATCGCCGCGCGCTGCCAGCTCCCGTGCTGCCAGAGGAAGAGGAGGAATCCGGCAGCGGAGATTCGTTGGAAACGTGGATGGCATCGGTCTTCGCCGAGGTGTTGGGAGTTGAACCGTCGACCGTCCGCCTATCCGCCGATTTCGCCGAACAGGGCGGCGATTCCCTGTCCGCCATGATCCTCGCGACCCGCCTGGCCAAGGCCGGCGTGGACTTGCAGCCCGGTGAACTCGCGGTCGATTCGTCGCCAAGACTGCTGGCGGAGCGCATCCGCCAAGGCTACGGGAAATCCCGGACATCGTGGGAACCGATCCTCCAACTGCGGGCTGGAGATCCCGGCAGGACGCCGCTGGTGTTGATTCACGCGACGCCCGGCGATGTGTTAGGCTACGCAAATCTCGCCACCGAGCTGCCGGCTTCTTTGCCGTGCCTCGGCGTCGTCTCCAAAGGACTTCATCTGCCGGACGAAGCGCATCAAAGCATCGAGGAAATGGCCACCGCCTACATCGAAGCCCTGCGCCCGCGCCTCGATGGCCACCCGTGGATTCTCGGCGGTTGGTGTTACGGCGGCATCGTCGCCTATGAAATGGCCAGACAACTGGTGGCTGCCGGCGCGCCCGCACCGTTTGTCGTTTTGATCGAGGCCTTCGCCGAGACGCCGGCGGATCCATCCCAAGCGATGCGCCTGAAGCTGGCGAAGCTCGCCGGGCTGGTGAAAATGCCGCTGAAAAGCAAGATTTCCTACCTCAAGCAGCGGTTGGCACCCAACGAAACATCCGCCACTCCTGCGGAACCGGCGGACGACGGATTCTCACGCTCCGTGATCTATCAGGCGAACATGCGCGCCATCGACTGCTATTTCCCGCAATCCTACGAGGGCGAGCTCCAAGTGCTGTTATCCGACGAAGGTGACGGCGGCGTGGCCGTGAAACACGGCGGCTGGCAGGTGCTCGGGGCTCGCTGCGTGACGCACCGGATCACCGGTGGCCACCACTTCGCACTTCGGCCGCCGCACGTTTCCGCGCTTGCGGCGACGATCACCGGACTGCTGGAATCACGGCAGCCGGCCTAACTTTTCAGCCGCGCCTTGTCGCGCCGGCGCCACCACTCGGCGCGCGAGAGGATGGCGCAGAACATGATCCAGGTGGTCAGGTTTTTCGTTTGCGTGAGCACCCGCTCGACCTGGCCGTGGAAGTAGGTGATCGCCAGCGCCACCGTGACGCCGAAGAGAAACAAGCCCAGCGGCGTCCGCCAGAAATGAAGCGTCGCCCGTGCGCCGTGCCACAGGGTGATCAACGCAAAAAGCAGAAACGTGGCAAAACCCAGGATGCCCGTCTCTCCAAGAAGCAACCAGTAGAGGCTTTCCGTAAGCGGATTGGCCATGAAGTTCTTCGCGTAGATCGCGCTGCCACGGTTTTGTTCCCAGCGTTCGAGGATGGCCGAGTATTTCATCCCCTGCGGGCGGCTGTTCGCGAGGCCGAAGTTGTTCCAGCCGATGCCCGTCAGCGGATGATCCCGGCACATCGCCGCAGATTGCTGGTTGAGCGCGAAGCGGAGATCGTTCTTCGGCGAGTCGTCCTCGCCCATCCGCTCCATGAAAGTGTCCGCCGCCATCGCCAGCACCACCACACCGCCGAGCGCGCCGACCACTCCCAACGTCACGCGCCGCACCGTGAACCCTTGCACGAACGAAGCCATCATCACCAGCACCGAACCCACGCCGAAGGCCGCCAGCGAGGCGCGGGAAACCGAAAGCACCACCACCAGCCCGGCCGCCGCGAAGGCGCAGAAAAACAGGATCACATCGCGCTGTGAGGTTTCCTTCGAGATCGCCAGTCCGAGGATCGGCATCGCCACCATGTACGACCACATGGACATCGGGTTCTGGTGCTCGAACCAGCCCATCACGCGGAAGCCGCCCTGCACATAGCGCCCCCACAGGCACAGGATCATCTGCATGATCAAGGCCACTGCGAACCCGCGCATCACCGCCTTCACATCCCGCTCGTCATGCAGCGCGGCAAACACGCCGACGAAGACAAACGCCATCTTTGCGAACTTGAACGCCGGCATCAGCGCGTAGGTCGGATTGATCGCTCCGGGCAACGACAACAAGCCCACCGCGATCCACAAAAACCACGCCCACAATCCCGGCGGAAGGAACCGGAAATCCCTCCTTTTTTCCAACAACGCCGCCAGCGCCAGTCCGATGGCAATCGCCTCGATGAAATTGAACTCGAACCCCCGGCAATGTCCGCGATAGGTCTCGATCGAATAGAGCATCAACGTAAAATCCGAAGGCGGCCGCACCAGCCACCATGCCATGAACCCAAGCGTGATCCGCCTCGCCGTGTCCTTGCCCTTGAGATAATATCCCAACAGCGGCCCGATCCCCAGATAGACGATGCCAATCACCATCACCTTGAGGATCGTCTTGAAGGTTTCCATACAGCCTCCCCGGATTCAACACCGTGGGATTCAAGTGGCGAGCGGATTCGCTTCTCACGGGAAGGAGCCGTCAACGGGGATTCCGCTCATGACCACCCCCATGCTACGGGTGCGCGGTGTCGCTCGAAGTGGCAGCCCGGCCCCCCCATGTCAGACAGAGGTTCGCGACCGGAGCTTTTCCCACACTTCCAGAGTGGTGGTCCCGAGTGGAATCGAACCACTACCTACGGCTTCGGAGGCCATTATAAATCCTGATTTTTCAATGGATACAGCTCATCGGGTAGCACGAGGTATCATTTTCAGCTTGTCTCGCACCGAGTCGCACGGTAAGGAATCCGCATGAAAAATCCCATCACGGTTTCCGAAGTCAAACATCCGAAATGCTCGCATGCCGTCCTTTATCCCGGCGAGGACGGGAAGCGGAAGCGGAAGTATTTCACCAACGAAACCGACGCGCTCGATTTCGCTGGGAAACGGATGAAGGAACTTGGCGTGAACGGTTCCGCTTTCGGCACCATCACCGATGGCGAGCGAAACGCGCTCAACTGCTGGCGGGCATTCGCGGCCGGCAAAGATGCTCCCGACCTGCTCGTCGTCATTCGCGATTACATCGGCCGGTGGAATGAGAAAAACGCATCCGTTGACCATCGCCGCGGCTCTCGACCGCTTTGTCGATCATCAGGACGCTGAAGGGGCGAGCACGCCGGCACCTTGCCAGCATCAAGAGCCAGAATCAAGCGACTCGTGACGGATCACGGCGACAAGCTCGTCGCCAACCTCGACCAGGGCACTTTCGCAGACTGGTTGAACGGACTGCGGGGCACCCGCGCGGACAAGGCCGGTGACAAGCTCACGATGACCACGCGGGACAATCTCAAAAAGACCTGCCGCACGTTCTTCACCTTCTGCATTTCACGCGGATGGACATCGACCAATCCGGTCCCCATCGCCGCCAAGAAGCGGACCCGGGGGCACCGGATCGCCAAGCGCACCGCCCCGGCCATCATGCTCCCCGCCGACGTGGAGAAGTTCCTCCACAAGGTCGAAGAAGTCTCCCCGCTCATCCTGCCGTTCTGGCTGGTCAAGTTCTTCGCCGGGATCCGCGATGCCGAGGCCGGCCGATTGGATTGGAGCATGATCGACCTGAAGAACAACGTCATCAACCTGCCGGCGGAGATCACGAAAACCGGCGACCGGCGCAAGGTGAAGATCGAGCCGACGCTGGCGGACTGGCTGGCACCTCTCGCCAAGAAGTCCGGCCCGCTCTCGCCGGGAATCACCCCGTCGCGCTACTACTACAAGAAAGTCCTGCGGCATCTGCGGAAACCCGACAAGATCGACGGAAAGCAGAAGCGGGGCACTCCACCGAAGGTTTTCGTTTTTCCGTCGAATGCCGCCCGCCACAGTTTCGGCACCTACCATTTGTTCCACTTCCGCGATCCCGGGGAAACCGCCATCCAGCTGGGCCACAAGGGCAATCCGACGATGCTGTGGGAACACTACGCCAACCCGGCCGCCGAAGAGCACGCAGGCGCGTTCTGGGCCATCCGCAGCGGCAAAGACAAGGTTGTTTCCATCACGAAGGGAAGGAGGACAGCATGATTGTCCGTGCAATCAAAACGATCCCTCAGGAGGAAATAGAGAGCGCCCGGTGGACGGCGTCACTACCAGCGAAAAAGCTCAATCCTTGGAGCAAGAGAATTTACCACGCCGTCGCTAACATGAAGGTACATGAGAAAATGAAAAAGCGACCAACCGTCGCCATGCAGGAACTCGGTAAGATCATGCAAGAGGCGGCCGGGGATGTCGCGGTGTTCAAGCAGATCCTCAATGCCTACGAAAAGGTCGAAGCCATACCGACCAAGAACAAGAGCATAGGTCGCCTTGTGCTTTCACCTGCGGATGGAGTCAAGAACACGCCGGGGCGACCGGTCATGCTTGCTTTCGTAGAAGCGGTGGACGAACTCCAGAAGCGGTATGGACGCTTCCCGAAGCGGGCTGAGATCATAAAAATGATTGGCCTCGACTCATTCGGCGACGGCGAGTGCTCCCGGCAGGTGAAGGCATTAGGGTGGGATGATTATATCTAGCATTCCGCATCAAGAATCCTTTTTGATGCGGTAGAGGCGCGGAGCACCGGGGCGCATGGTCTGCCCCGTGATTGCTAATTCACCACTCCTAACGCGCCAAGAGTCCGCCGAAAGACTCCGCCAGTCCGTCCGCACCGTTGACAAGCTGATCGAATCCGGAGAGCTGCCGGTCGTTCGCATCGGCCGATCTATCCGCATCAGGCCATCCGCCATCGAGTATTTCATCGAGGCGAGGGAAAGCCGGGTGAAGATCAAGATCAACCGCCCGAAGAACGGAGGCCGCCCATGAACCAGCCCGCCAGTTGCGAAACAGCCGGGGAACCGATCGCCCTCGACATGCTCGTGACCGCAGACCCGCGCCGGACCGCCACCGTGAATGACCAGCTTCATTTTCAACGCTGCATCTCGACCGATGAGCGCGGGGTGGACGAGATCGACCGGAAAATCGACGACATGATCGTCGATCCTTACGAATGCCACGCACCTACCCGCCGCTCCGACAAGGACCTTGGCGAATTTTTGAGCCTGCTCGACTCGCTCGAAACCGGAAAAGACAGAAAGGAAACCACCCGGTGAATCCTGCCTCTAATCAAACAGCAAAGCCGATTGACCTCGACGCGCTCGACGTTCAAGCACCCAAAGGCTTCGCGCCGGACTCCGTGTTCTATGACTCCCCGAGCGGCGTCTATCTTGTGGACGGCGGGACTTCATTCTTCCGCTGGTCAAAGCGTAGTGCCGTGCTCAACGGACTTCGACGCTGGTACGCCACCGAGTATGGACTCGACGACAAGGAGTCCGCGGTTGCCGCGAAATCCGCCTTGGACGACCGGGAGCTTGACGGTGCTGTCCAATGGGCGGGAAGCATCGCCGGTCACAGACGAGGCATGTCCTTCGATGCCGACGGGCTCCCGATCTTGATCCTATCCGAAGCGAAGCTTGTCGATCCCGTCGCGGGGAAGGTTCCGGTGATCGGGGGAATCATCCGCCAGGCATTCCCGGACGATGACCAGTGCTCCGTGATGCTGGGATGGCTCGCCACGCGATACCGGGCGGTCAGGGCCGGCATCCACTGCCCCGCGCCGATGCTCGTCATTGCCGGCCCGGTGAACGCCGGGAAATCCCTGATCGCGTGGATTGTGACGCAACTACTTGGCGGCCGCGTGGCAAATCCTCATGCAGCATGGACGGGTGGAATCCTATGGAATGACAACCTCATCGGAGCGGAACTTCTTCTGATAGACGATTGCATCGGCAGCACCGACATAAGGTCCCGCCGTTCGCTCGCGTCGAAATTCAAGGAGGCGATGTATCCGGCGCAATTCGAAATGAGGAAGCGCCATTCCTCGTCAATCGTCATCCGGCCGGTGTGGGCCGTGATGGTTTGTTGCAACGACACCTCGGAAAGCCTGCAAATCATCCCGCCCTTGGACGCTGACACCTGCGACAAGGTAATCATGCTTCGCGCCGAGCTGATAAAACCTCCGGTGGATGATCCCTCGACGCCGGAAGGAAAGCGGGAGCTGCAACGGATGATCCGCGGCGAGCTTCCGGCAATGGCGGCATTTCTCGAAACTTTCGAGATCCCGGAACACCTGCGGGACAGCCGCGCCGGAATCACCGCATGGCGACACCCCGAGCTTGCTGGCGCTATCGAGTCAACCAGTCCCGCCCGGCGGCTAGACGAATTGCTGTCCATCGCACTCTTGAATCAGGGAATCTGGAATGACCTTCCATGCGAGATGGCAACCGCCGAAATCGAGGCACGGCTACTGGACCACGGAAGTAGCGTGAGGGACCAGGCGCGGAGTCTGTTCTACTGGCACGGCGCTTGCGGGTCCGCGCTGGCGAAGCTGGCGACGATGGAAAACCGGCACGTTTCAAGCGGCGAATTCGACCGGACTCGAAAAGCGCCGCGCTACCGGGTGAGCCGATGAATCCCGGTGTCCCGGTATTATGTTTTTACCTTCTACGAAAAAAAAGAATGAAGAATAAGGGGAAACGACGACCAGCCCGCTCAGCCGGAATTCCTCCAAAGTGGATTACACAATACCGGGATACCGGAAAACGCCCAATAACTAACAGGCATTTATGAATTCATCACTCGACATCACCCATCTTGAAAAAGTCCGCAGACACGGCGCAAAAATCACTGCCCGCTGTCCTGCTTGTGCCGCCGCGGGAAATGACCGGACCGGAACCCATCTGTTCATCAACACGGAATCAGGTAAGTTTGGATGCGCTGCCCTACCGGGTGCCGGCGAGCACCGCCGCGAGATCTTCGCGCTCGTCGGAATCAAAACCGAGCGCGATCCCGCCGAGGAACGCGAGTGGAGAAAAAACCGGGTGAAGATGGTCGGCGAGGAAATGAAGCGGAACCGGATCACTGCGGCCTTGCGCACCAAGCGTGCTTCGATCATCGCCGCTCATCCGTGGAACGAAGCCCAGGTCCGCGCCGACTCACCGGAGCAAAGGTTAGGACGGCTTCATGATCCAAGGATGTTCCTCGCCGCACTCTTCCTCGGCGATGACGTCGTCTGGACCGGAGCGGTCAACCAATCAGGCACGAACCACGCCGCCCGCTGGCGAACCGTGGAGGCATGGCAAACCGCCCCCGAGCACACCGTCGGCCCGATGGTTTCCCCGGCGACATGGGAACCCGGCACCGTGTCCCGCTGCGCCGCCAATGTTCATTCCTCTCCGTTCGTCGTTCTCGACTTCGACGGCTTCGATGGAAAGCAGCCCGGCACGCCTGCGGAGCTCAGCGATCACATCGCTGCATCACTCGCAATCGTCCGTTGGATGCGCGAAGCGCTCGCATGGCAACTTGCCGCCATCCTCTTCACCGGCTCCAAATCGATCCACGCTTGGTTCCACACACCGCCACCGGCCGCGCTTGAATCACTCAGGCACACCGCACCCGCCCTCGGTGTGGACGCTGGCTTGATAGGCCGCCCCGAGCATCCTTGCCGACTGCCGGGATGGCTTCATGCCAAGACAGGCAAACCAGCCCGCGTGCTTTGGCTCGATCGCCACCAAGGATTTCCGCCGCTCAACTCCTAAACCGCCGCCACCACACATGAAGCACTCCATACCGCAACCCATCGCCAACACCGGCCCTCGCAGCTGCCGCGACATCAACCGCAAGACACCGCACCCGACCGAGCCAACCGCACCGTGCGACCTGATCCGGATCGAGGGATACGTTCACCTGGTCGGTCGCTGTCCCTCGTGCGGCGTGAAGGTGGGGCACGAGCAATCCAGCAACCAGACCATCAACCAATTCAGCCGCCGGACGTGCTGCCGTTGCGGAAACCCCTATTGGATTTCGAGCGGCGATGACATGCCCCCGCCGCGATCGTTGACGAGCAGGCCGCGCAGGACAACCACCCGGACGATGGTCGTCCCACCACTGAAGCCAGCGAGCACCACCCGCCGACGGAAATCCTAAATGCCCCTTTTATGGACTCCAAGAAATCAACAACTGACAACGGAACCAAGAAGCCGACCACGCCGGAAGAAAGACGGATGGCGAAGAAGGCAAGGAAGGAACACCGGGCACGAGTCCGCCTCGTGATAGAAACCACGGAATGGTTGATCCACTGTCATGCTCGTGCCGGCAAGCTGGAGAAGTGCCAGGAGATGGCCGCCGAAATGATGCAACGGGCCAAGGACACCCCCGAAGACTTCGGACGTTGGAAAAGCGTAGCCGTTCAGGTAGTGTCACCACCAGAACCACCGCAGCCATGAAGAAGAATCCACAGCCAACCAAGCGAGGCCGAGGCCAGCCGACGAAGTTCACCCCGGCGATTTCAAGGCAGGCGGTTTTCCTCACAGAGAAGGGATGCACCGACGCGGAGCTTGCCGAGTTCTTCGGCGTCAGTGAGAGCACGTTGAACAACTGGAAAAAGAAGCATCCAGAATTCACCGCGGCGCTCAAGGCAGGCAAGGCGGTTGCCGACGACATGGTTCAAAACGCGCTTTTCAAGCGTGCCACCGGCTTCTCGCATCCCGATTCCCACGTCTCCAACTTTCAAGGTGCGATCACAGTCACGCCGATTGTGAAGCACTACGCGCCCGACACCACGGCTTGCATTTTTTGGCTCAAAAACAGAAAAGCGGACGAATGGCGCGAGAAGGTGGACGTGAACGCGAACCACACCGGGGAAATCCGCGTGGTTGTGGGCGGCAGCATCTAGCTGGCCGTGCGCTCCCGGTCCCTATGTGAAATCGCAGCCTCGCGCGCGCGGGCGAAGGCATCTTAAAAACTCTCCTCAAAAAATGCAGCGGCCTTCTCCAACCATAAGACCTGCGCAGCCCAAGGCAATTCTATCGCATCGCTTGGTGTTCCCAATAGATCTTTAAAATGAACTCGTCCTTCTGTCGGCAATTCTAAAAACAGATTGCGAGCATCCACCATTGCGGTGCCCACCCATTGTTTGCGTATTCTCTCTTCGATATTCACCCCCTCAGAATTCAGCAATTCCATCCGCTCTTTTATTTTTTTGAGTCTGTTTTCGCGAGACAGCATTTCCTCACGCCTTTGTTTGTATGAGGCAACGTCCTCACACTCACCATCCTCGTCGTCGTCTCCGTCTTCATCCTCGGCCAACTCCTCGAATTTGGTAACGACTGGTGTGCATTTTTGCTCACGATAGAATCGTCTTCTGGCTGCCTCTTCCAAATTTAATAGATACGTGATTTTCTGGCCGACTTCATTACCCCGTCTTTTCGTTTCCCATGCTATCTCACAGATTCGGCGAATAACATCAAGATCATGCTCGCTGAATTCATTCTTCAGAGCGTCCCGCTGGGCGAGAATCTCCACGGCTCTCTTTCTCAAGTCCTTTGGAGTTTCATTCATCGATGAAAACATCAAGCTGATCATCCACAACGATCCAGCAATTAAGCAGATCCAATAACCCAACGGAATGGCGATGCTCCAAGCCAAGTCATGTTCGGTAAGGAAAGAGGGCAGAGCCCCAATGGCAATTCCACCGAAAAGCGCTGGATAAAAACCGGTGTGGCACTTTCTACTTGGAATTTCTTCCTGAAGCCTGGAGAGCCTGTCAAATAGTTTTGGATTACTCTGTTCAAGGATGTCCGATTCACGAAAAAGCTGATCGTCATGCCTATGATCCCTTTCTTCCCTTTCTTTGTCATTCTTCCATTTTTCGTATGCTTCCCACGAAGTGGTGACGATGCTCAATGCAATCCCGCCAAGTAGTAATGTTCCGATCGCCTGGCCAAGTTCATCATGGCCGAACCAACGCCACGCAGCCGCAGAGATCAACGCACACCAGCCGAAAACCATCATCAATTTTGTGTTCATGATTTTTGCTTCAGATGGCCGCCAAGCAGCCTACTAACACGACGGAACTTCCGAGGAATGCCATTGTTCCCTTCCGGGTGGACGGGGAGTGAATAAGCTGCCGTGAGACAACCGCAACGGCCTTTGGCCCCTCCCGTGGGAGAAACTTGGACATGCGCCGCTGCCTCCCCGGCCGTTTGGCCAGTTTGGCAGCATTGTTGCGGTCAATGCTTACCGCTCACGGTCAGGGTTATTCAGGCCCTCGTCCCACTGAAGGGAACACCGCGACTCTAGCCGGAAGGGAACGGGACGCAAGAAAACTCCATTGAAGCTTGGATGCAGGAGATCGATCCTCGCGCATACGCGCGCGATGCTTTGGGAAACTGAAGGGCGAACAGTCCGCCGCGCGCGTCCAACATCGGCAGAAGAGAGCTGTCATGCAGGCTCGGATGGGAAAAGCGGACAGGACCGGGAATTGATTCTTGAAACTGGAAAGCTTTGGAGTTAGAAGCTGAATCAACCGTGAAAGCGGCCCCCCATGTCAGAACACACAATCAATTTGAGGTCGGACAATCCGGCCTTGCTGGTGGAATTCAACCTGCCACCCGGCACCCATGCCAGAATCGGCGCGGCGCTCGATGCCGAGGTGTCAATCCCTCTCGCAGGCTTGGCCGCATACGCCGGCCTGATCGGGCGGACTCCGGAGGGCCGCTTGTATCTCTCCGATTCCGGCGGAGAGGACGAGCGGTTCATCGAGCTTCCCGCCGCGTTCCCGCTGCCGCCCTATCACTTCGTTGTCTTTCACCCCGCCGAGCCCGTCGCCCCCGTAGTCTTCGCCGCGGCACCCGCCCGCCGGAAAATTTCCGCCCGGTTCCAGGTCATTGCCGGCGTCGCCACGGCCGCGGCCGTTCTCACTGTGTCCGCGCTGGTCATTCTCAACCGCCCCAACAAACCCGCGACAGCGGGCCAGCCGGCGCAGCAGGCGACACTGCCAGCCACTCCTCAATCCCAACCCGGGAACCCCGCACCGGCTCCGCCGACGCCCACGCCTGCCGACCCTGCCGTCGTCGTGGAAATGAAGGCCACGGTTCCAGAGCCACCGCCCGCTGCGCCCAAGTTCGACCTGGAGGCCCTGGCCCAGCGCATCGCGCCCGCGGTGTTCCGTCTCGAAGTGAAGGACGCCGAGGGCAAGCTGACTGGCACCGGCACCGCCTTTGCAATTTCAGCCGACGGGCTGGCCGTGACGAATTTCCACGTTGTGGAGGGTGGGGATTCCTTCATTGCCCGCACCACGCAAGGCGCGGAATTCACCGTTTCCGGAGTCACCGCCACCGATCCCGCCGCCGACTTGGCCCTAATCACCATCAAGGCCAGCAACCTCCCGTTTCTCGAACTTGGCGAAAGCGCGGCCCTCAGGATCGGCGCTCCAGTCTCGGTCTTTGGTTGTCCGCAAGGATTGTCCGGCACCCTCTCTGAAGGAATTCTCTCCGCCCGCCGCACCGAAACTGAGATTGCCGGGAAGACCATGCCTAACGGTGGGGACCTGCTTCAAGTA
This sequence comes from uncultured Verrucomicrobiae bacterium, assembly GCA_963841745.1. Classification (GTDB taxonomy): domain Bacteria; phylum Verrucomicrobiota; class Verrucomicrobiia; order Verrucomicrobiales; family Akkermansiaceae; genus Luteolibacter. The sequence continues at coordinate 857,476 of CAWJDV010000006.1, forward strand.
ACCGCGCCTATTTCGGCAGGGTCAAGTGGCTCTCCCGTGATTGACCACACAGGCAGGGTGATCGGCGTGGCTGCGGCAGGCTTCACCTCCTTGAATGCGCAGAATCTCAACTTCGTGATTCCCATCGAAGCCGTGAAGAAGCTCCAGAAGGACGCAGCAAACGGATTGGCCGACCTCCGCGAAGTCGTTCGCACCTTGCGCCCTGAGCCCAAGGGGAAACAGAACCCCGAGTCTGCATTCTTCGCCGATCCCGATGCCGCGCTCTTCCAGAAGCTCGCAGATGCCGGCGACTGGATACATTGCGTGAAGATCGCCAAGCAATTACTCGACCGACATCCCCAGTCATCGAGCGCATGCTATTTCCTCGGATACTCTCACGCCGCTATTGGTTTGAGCGAACAGGCCGAAACCTCATTCAAGCGAGGCCTCGCAATTTCACCCGAGGATGCGGACTTATGGCGGTGCTTGGGAAATGCACAAGCCGCCCAGAAGAACACGCGGGACGCTCGGGAAAGCTGGAAACGGGCTGGCGGCATCGCTCCAGAAAATGCGGAGACGTGGCGCCGGTTGTCAGTCTCCTACTTATTGTCCCAAGAGTATCTCGACGCCGTGGCCCCAATGGGAAATTTGCGGAAGCTGGACCGGGTAGAGTTCGAGCGATTACTTGGCCTATGCCGAGCCCTCCGCGTTCATCCTCCGCAGCTCCAGAGCATGCTCATTCACTTTGACGACATGCCGGATGATTCCAGCACCGCGACAGCACCAGCCGCCGCTGCCGAGCAGACCAACCCCGAGAAACTCGCCGCCGGCCTTGTCGCCGGATTCCTCAGACACGGCCAAGGTCCCGACGTGCAAGCCGAGCTGGCGGACTACGCCGCCACGGTCAACCCGTATTTCGACCAAGGCCAGCAGACCAGGACGGGGATCCTGAAGGACATCACCACCTACCGCGCCCAATGGCCCCGCCGCTCACTCCAACTCCTCGCCGTCGAATCCGCCAGGCGCGACGACACCGACACATTGGAAGCAACCTATCGCCTCAGATACTCCGCCAGCGACGGCAAGAAGACCCGCACCGGCACCCTGATTCAGGGAATCCGCTACACCCTCACGAATGGCCGCTGGCTTGTGTCCGGAATCCAGACCATCGAGCGAGTGGTGGAGTGATCGCCGCATGTCGCTCGTGAGTGACGCAGGAATGCCCGCAACATGGTGGAGGGATCTATAACGCAACTTGATTGCCATAGGGTAGCACGTGGTAGCATGTTTTCGATTCGATTTGAGGCTTTTTCGCGCTACCCGGTGCAACTCCCTAGCAACTCTAAAACCTCTGAAAGCCTTTATTTATCAAGGATTTCAGCGCAAAATCAGCAAGTGGTCCCGAGTGGAATCGAACCACTACCTACGGCTTCGGAGGCCATCGTCCTATCCATTGGACCACGGGACCAGTGCATTCGCGCTGAGGCGGAAATCCGTAACGACCTCGGCGGGACTTGGCAAGGGAAGGATTTCAGTTTCTTGCACGGGAAACACGGTTCTTATGGCAAACAGCGATTTTCAACAAGGTCGTGATTGATCTCGGGGGCCCAAAACATTCTCATTGCGCTCAACGGAACCCATCGCACCCCCATTCATGAAAAACTTATTCGACCTCACCGACCGCGTCTTCGTCATTACCGGAGCCACCGGAGCCCTCGCGGGATCCGCCGCCAATTATCTCGCCGCCCAGGGCGCGCGCATTGTCTTCCTCGGCCGCAGCCAGGAGAAACTCGACGCAGCCTTGGAGAAATGCCGCGTGATCACTCCGGACGCCCAATGCATCGGCCTCGTCGCCGACGTGCTTGACCGCCCGGCCCTCGAACAGGCGCGCGATGCGGTGCTGGAAAAATGGGGACGCATCGACGGGCTGGTCAACGGCGCGGGCGGAAACATGCCCGGCGCGACCATCCCTCCTGACAAAAGTTTCTCCGATCTCGATTTCGAGTCCTTCCAACAGGTCGTGGATTTGAACCTGCACGGCACCGTCCTGCCATCGCTCGTATTCACCCCGGCGATGATGGAAGGCGGCCGCGGATCGATCGTGAACTACTCATCGGTTTCCTCGCCCCAAGCGGTCACCCGCGTGGTCGGCTACTCCGCGGCGAAGGCCGGCGTGGATAATTTCACCCGTTGGCTGGCCGTGGACATGGCGAAACGCACCGCCGGAAGCCTGCGCGTGAACTCGGTGATGCCCGGATTTTTCCTCGGCGAGCAAAACCGCCGCCTGCTCACCAACGAGGATGGATCACTCACCGACCGTGGCCACACCATCATCGCGAACACCCCGTTCGGCCGCTTCGGCCAGGCGGACGAGCTGTTCGGCGCGCTGCACTATCTGTTATCCGACGCGTCCCAATTTGTCACCGGCACCGTGCTGGCGGTGGACGGTGGGTTCGTCGCGTTCTCCGGAGTCTGATCATGGAGACGCATCTGATGGAAGAAGGCTTCCGCTGGTTCGGTCCGGGAGATCCCGTGCCGCTGTCGTTCATCCGGCAGGCGGGTGCCGGTGCGGTGTTCTCCTCGCTCCATCAGATTCCCTACGGCGATGTGTGGCCCCGCGAGGCGATCCGCGAGCGGAAAAAAGTGATCGAGGACGCCGGCCTCCGCTGGTCGGTCGTCGAGTCCGTGCCGGTGCACGAAGACATCAAGACCGGCCGCGGCGATCTGACGAAACTTTTCGAAAATTATAACAATTCCCTGCGCAATCTGGCAGCCGAAGGGATCTTCACGGTCATCTACAACTTCATGCCGGTGCTCGACTGGGTGCGCACCGACATGCGCTGGGTCCTGCCGGATGGCTCGGAGAGTCTGCACTACGATCCGGTGCGGTTCGCGGCGTTCGAAATTCACGCGTTGAAACGTGCGGGTGCCGCGGCGGATTACTCGCCCGTGCAACTGGAAAAAGCCGCCGCCTGGTGGGCGAGCCTTGACGATGCCGCGCGCGACGCGTTCGTAAAAACGATCATCGACGTGTTTCCCGGCGTGAAATGGGCGCTCTCGCTCGATGACATCCGCGCCATGCTCGCGAAATACGACGGCATGGGAGCAGATGGCTTGAGGAAAAACCTTGCCCGCTTTCTCGAAGCGGTCATCCCGGTTGCCGAGGAGCTCGGCGTGCGCATGGCCATCCACCCCGACGACCCGCCGTTTTCCGTGCTTGGCCTGCCGCGAATCGTTTCCACGGCCACCGACGTGGAAACGATTTTCCAGATGGCGGACAGTCCGGCGAACGGCATTTGTTTCTGCACCGGTTCGTTCAGCGCCCGCGCGGACAACGACCTGCCAGAGATGGTTAGAAATTTCGCGCCGCGAATCCACGCCGCCCACCTCCGCAGCACGCAACGGCTGCCTGACGGGTCATTCTACGAAGCCGACCACCTCGCCGGCTCGGTGGACATGCCAGCGGTCGTGCTCCGCCTGCTCGATGAGCAGGACCGCCGCCGCTCGGAAGGTCGCCCGGACTGGCAGATCACCCTGCGCCCCGACCATGGCCACACGATGATGGACGACCTGCCGAAACCCGCCGGCATCACCCCCGGCTATTCCTGCATCGGCCGCATGCGCGGGCTGTCAGAACTGCGCGGGCTGATGCTCGGCCTGCGCGCCGCCGGGCGGCTTTGATCATCCCTTGGTAACTGCGCGATAGACACGCGGACTGCATCCCATCACCTTCCGGAAACTGCGGGAAAAACAATACAGATCACTGGCCAGTGCCCACGCGCTCCCTGTGGCTTCCGGCGGATGGTGAAATCAAGACCACCCACCGACTGCGCGATCCCGATCTCGATGACGGCACGATTCCCCGTTGAGTCAGGGGAAATTTCTCAGTGCACGAAGCGGTCCCAGGCCGCCCAGAACGCCGTGGTCTGCGCGGCATCCGGCACGATCTCCAACAGTAGGGTTTTCTCGCCGGGTTCGAACTTGTCGAAATCATCCACCGTGCGGATGCGGAGGTGGTTCATGCCCCAGAGCGTGGCGAGGCCGGAAAGATCGGCGGACTGCGGGTTGGTCATCCACTCGACGGCGCGCGGGCTCATGGACTGCAGGCGCGGCAGACGCTCGAAAATTTTCCCGCCGCCGTTGTTAATCACGGTGAGCACGCGGGCTTGGCAGTTGATCTGCTCCAGGACAAACGGCGCGGCCAGATCGTAAAGTGCGGTTAGATCGCCGACGACCGCCCAAGTTTCACTCACATCCGCGGACCAGCCGAGCCAGGTGCTGACCTGGCCGTCGATGCCGTTCACCCCGCGGTTCGCGCGGACGGACGGGACCGGCCGCAGCCATTGGGCGAAAAGATTCCACTCGCGGATGGGCATGCTGTTGCCGAGGAACAGCCCGCCGCCGATGGAGGCGTAGTGGGAAAGCGTGCGAAGCAGCGCGGGTTCGCTGTCCGGGTAAATTTCGAGCAGTTCGTCGATTTTCACGGCGCGGCTGCCGGCTCCGGCGAGGTAGTCGAGCGCGTCATCGGCCAGTTCGATGGGGCCAAGCGCCTGGATCACGCGGTCGAGTTGCCCGCGCACGACGCTGGATTCGCGGGCGAGTCCGGGCAGGCCATTGCGGCAGACGGACCAGACGGAGACTTGTGGCATTTCTTCGAGATCGCGCCAGAAGCGACCGCTGGGGACTTCGCCGAGGCGGAGGATTTTCCCCGGCGGGCTGGATTTCAAAACCCGGTCCGCATCGTGGATGGCGAGTGATTGCAGTGCCTCGCGCAGGCCGCTGGTGGCCTCGGCGATGACGGGTGCGCCGAGGTCCTGGCAGAAATGGAACACATCCTCGCGTTCGTCCGGTTCCAGCCCGCCGACGAGCACGACGATGCCTTTGTAGTGCTCCTCGCGCAGCCAGCGGGCGAGCGCGGCGACGTTGAGTTTTTCCTTCACCGGCTTGAATTCACCCAGCACTTCCCCGGCGAAGTTCTCATCCCCGGCCTCGAACGCCTCCTCGAACTCCACATTCAAATGCAGCGGCTGATTCCCGTCCCAGTCCGCGAACGTCCCCTGCCACGCGTGATTTCCAAAAATCCCCGGCTGCTCGATGGTCTGGGGTGCTCCGGTCCCGCGAAATGCTGCAGGACGGTCCGCCGTGATCGCGACCAGCGGACGGCCTTGGTAATGCGCCTCGATCACCGCCGGCAGCAGCTCGGCCACCGCCGTGCCGCTGGTGGTGATGACCGCGCACGGTTGCGCGGTTTCCATCGTTCGGCCGAGCGCGAAAAACCCCGCACTGCGTTCCTCAAAATGCCGCCAGACCCGCACCAACCCCGCCGCTTCGGCGCGGGCCAGTGCCTCCAACAACGCCGCATTCCGCGCTCCGGCGCAGACGACAAAATCGCCGACGCCCGCTTTGAGACAGTTTTTCACCACTTCGACCGCCGGATGCCATGAGTTCACGCGGGCTGTCCTAGCCCACGGATGTGGAATGTCCAAGCGCGTGATTGCCCAAATTTCATCCTCCTCCCGAGTCGCCGATCCTTATGAAGACATCGATCCCCCTGCTGGGCCTTTAGACGACGGTCATCGAAAAATCGACCCACTCGACAAGCCCGCGAGACCCCACCATACTTATTGGGAATCATGAAAAGTCCCGCACCCCGAAAATCCTTGCCCAAATGGTCGGCCGAAAATGTGGCCAGACTTGGAACAGTAGCTGACTATTTGTTGGCCGAGATTTTGAGAGTCCGCATTACGGAAGTCCGGGCCCAGCGCGAAGCCCGCGGCATTCCCAGATACGATGGAAGACCGGCCAGCAAGCATTCATGGACTCCCGGAGACTTGAAACTGCTCGGGACCATGACTGATTCCGCCGTCGCCGAGAAACTCAAAACCAGCGTTCTCCAAGTCGAGGCGGAGCGCAATCGCCAGGGAATCCCCGCCTACGCAATCCACGTGCGACTGCACGACTGGCTGCCGGAACACGACGCGCTGTTAGGAGTGGAAAATGATTGCGAACTCGCCGCCCTGCTGGGCGTCTCCACTGAAACTGTCGCCACCCGGAGAGCCGCTCTCGGTATTCCACGACGGCGGACAAACGGTTCGGTCAAAGGCGGCCATGTGCAGCGCAAGCCCGAGGAGATCTGGACCCCTGAGGCCATCGCCCGGCTGGGCAAGGTTGCCGACGCCCAACTGGCCTCCATTCTCAAAGTTCATTCATCCGAAGTCCGTGCCAGGCGCGAGGCGCTCGGGGTGCCAAGACGGGAACCCGTCCATCCCTTCACCCGCGAATGGACCGCTGACGAATTGGCGCTGATTGGCACCATGAGCGATACCGACATTGCCAAGAGGCTCGGCATCAGCAGGGCACCGGTCGCGGTGCGACGCAAAAGCATGGGCATTTCCCGATACATTCCGGCAAAAAAGGAGTGGTTTTGGCTCCCGGAGCAAGACGCCATGCTCGGCGTCAAGACCGATTCGCAAGTCGCCGCGTTGCTCCGCATCCACCGTGGCGTCGTGCAAGCGCGAAGACACGAGTTGGGCATTCCCCGGCAGTATTCAAAGGGCACACTCGCACCGCCCTGATTCTCCATCCTGCCGGGCTGGTCGGTTGGAAACCGCCGCCGCGTAGATGACCTCCACCACCCGCTCTCCACCCTCAACTTCTCAGCTAATCCCCTTCCCGATTCGGCCCGGATCATGCTTAAAATCCGCTGCGCATGACAGAACACCGCAAGCAAACCGATACGTGAGCAGCTCCGGCTGGAAGGATTCGACCTGATCGACGAACGACTGCAATACCTGCTCGGCTGCCTGGAAGATGCGCTGAAGAGCACGGGCGAGACGGACTTGTTGCCCTATCTGCCCTGGTCCGGCCGCGAGCCGGAAATCGGTGCCGCGCCTGAAGGCCTGCCGCAGCTTTACTCGATCGGTTTCCAACTCCTCAACATGGTCGAGGAGCGCGTGGCCGCGGAAATCCGCCGCGAGCGGGAAAAAGCGCTCGGCGCGGAATCGATCCGCGGCTTGTGGCCGCAGGCGTTGCGCGACCTCCGGGCGATCGGCCTGACGCCGGAGCAAATCCTCGAAGTCCTGCAAGACGTGCAGGTCGAACCCGTGCTCACCGCCCACCCGACCGAGGCCAAACGCTCCAGCATCCGCGAACGCCACCGCGCGCTCTACGATGAAATGGTGCGCAACGAGTTCCCGAAATACACCGAACGCGAGCGCCGCCGCATCCGCGAACGGGTCGTCACCACCCTGGAAACCCTCTGGCGCACCGCGGAAATCCACCTCGTCCGCCCGGACATCACCAGCGAGCTGCGCAATGCCACCCACTACCTGCGCGACCTTTTCCCGTCCGCCATCAACCGGCTCGACCTGCATTTCACCGAAGCCTGGCGCGACGCCGGCCTGCCGCTCGATCTGCTCCGCTCCGCCGGAAACATCCCGCGCCTGATCTTCGGCACCTGGATCGGCGGCGACCGCGACGGCCACCCGCTCGTCACTCCCGACGGTCACCGAAAACACCCTCGCCGAGCTCCGCCACTCCGCCTTCAAACTGCTCGAACGCGAACTGCTCGCCCTCTCCGCGCAGCTCACGCTTTCCCGCTACCTCACGCCCGTCCCGGAGGAACTCCAGGCCCGCATCGACTACCTCGCCAAAACGGTGGACGCGCCCGAAGGAGTTCGCGGAAATCCTCTATCGCCACGAAGAGGAACCCTGGCGGCAACTCGCCATGCTCATGGCGCTGCGCCTCCGCGAGCAGATCAAGGGCAAGCCCGGTTACAAAAACACCGCCTGTCTCGTCGATGACCTGAACCTGCTTTCCAGCACGCTCGCCGCGTCCGGCTGCCACATGCTCGAGGAAGCCGCCTTCCGCCCGCTGCGGCACAAGCTGGAGATGTTCGGCTTCCACCTCGCCACGCTCGATGTCCGGCAGAACTCGGAATTCCACGACAAGGCGATCAGCCAGTTGTTAGCCGCCGCCGGAGTGGCCGATGGCGAAAACTACGGCTCCTGGCCCGAGGAAAAACGCCTCGCGTTCCTCAACACCGAACTCAAATCCACCCGCCCCTTCCTCCACGACGACCTGCGCGTCGGCGAGGAGGCGGACAACGTGCTCGACACCTACCGCGTGCTCGTCCGCCACCGCAAGGACTGGGGAAATCCCGGGCTCGGCTCGCTCATCGTTTCGATGACCCGCCAGCTCTCCGACCTGCTAGGCGTGTATCTGCTCGCCCGTGAGGCCGGACTGATGGAACTCACGCCGGAAGGCCTCGTCTGCCCGCTGCAGGTCGTCCCGCTTTTCGAAACGATGGACGACCTCGACCGCTCGCCCGGCATCCTCAAGGCCTATCTCGAGCATCCCCTCACCTTGCGCTCCGCCGGGAAATTCCCCTAGTCAGCAGGTCATGCTCGGTTACTCGGATTCCAACAAGGACTGCGGCATCCTCGCCGCGCAGTTCGCCCTCCAGCGCGCCCAGACCGCGCTCACCGGCATCGGCAGGGAAAGCGGCGTGAACCTGTGTTTCTTCCACGGCCGCGGCGGCACCATTTCCCGCGGCGCGGGTCCCGACCCACTGGTTCATGGCCGCCCTGCCCCACGGCGCGATGGGCGGCGGCTTCCGCATGACCGAGCAGGGCGAGACGATCGCCCAGAAATACGCCAACCTCGCCAACGCCACCTACAATCTCGAACTGCTGCTGGCAGGTGCCGCCGTCACCACCGCGCATCACCGCCACTCGCCGCCGGTGGACGATCCCTGCGAGGCCTTCATGGCGAGACTGGGAGAAACCAGCCAGGCCGCCTATCAGAAGTTCCTCAAGACCGAGGGCTTCATCGAGTTCTACCGCCAGGCCACTCCCATCGACGCGTTGGAAAACTCGCGCATCGGCTCCCGCCCCGCGCGGCGCACCGGCACCAAGGGATTTTCCATCAGCGATCTGCGGGCGATCCCGTGGGTCTTCTCCTGGACCCAGGCGCGCTTCTATCTGCCCGGCTGGTTCGGCGTGGGCTCCGCGCTGGAAACCCTGAAATCCGAGGACTCCGAAAGGCTTTGCGAAATTCAAGGAAGCCCTGCCGAAATCCACCTTCCTCAGCTACGTGCTCACCAACGTGGAAACCAACCTCGCCTCCGCGAACCTGGAGCTGATGGAGGAATACGCCGGTCTCGTCACCAACGAGGAACTGCGGAAAAAGTTCAACACCCTCGTCCGCGACGAGTTCGAAAAAACCCGCAGCCTGCTAGCCGAACTCTTCGACGGCGAGATGAAAGCCCGCCGCCCGCGCATGGCCAAGACCCTGGACATCCGCGAGGCGCCGCTGCGTGTTCTCCACCAACAGCAAATCGCCCTGCTCCGCGAATGGCGCGGCCACCTCGCCGCCGGCCAGGCCACCGCAGCGGACGCACTCCTGCCCAAGCTCCTGCTCTCCATCAACGCCATCGCCTCCGGCCTGCGCACCACCGGTTGACGCCGTGACGCAGGCATTCCTGCCTGTCCCTACTCTCCCGGATCGCGGGATTCATGGTTTGATCTTTAAGGTCGGAACACCTTTGGTGTAGGAGACGTGCCCAGACCCGCACGGTCGGGATTTGAAGGGTTGGGTGAGTGACTGAATCCAAGCGAGCAGCACAGGCATCACGAAAAACGACATCCCCACCGCCTCCACAAACGGCCGGCTTCGAGATCCCCCAACGGGAGTAAAATCCGGGCAACAAATCAGGAGTCTTGCATAGTCAATATTCTGGTGCCGGCCACTCGGGGAGTTAGGTTTTAATGAAGTTCAAAACTGAACAATGAGTCGCCCGAAAACCCCCGCCTCACTTATCCCCGCCCCCAGGGCCGGCTTGGATGAGCCCGGCACAGAGGAGACTCCGCCGCGGGCTGTTTCAGAAGCCAGCCGGAAAAAACGGTCCCCGATCCCATCCGTTAACCACAAGACATGACTAACAACCCATCCACCCTGACCGAGATGAACAAGTATATTGATTTCTTAGACAACATCCGCGGAAACGTATTGTTGGGATGTGATGGTTTCGTGGATGAGGTCTACCAGATTGTCGATGTCCGGCGCAGCCTGAGCGATTACACCCCGATGGACAACCTGAGGGAGTTCGGGGAACTGATCGTTCGGCGGGCGGATGGTGGAGTCGGATTGGAAATCGTTCCCAAGCGCCGCTGCTCCGGCGGGTTTACTCCGAATACCGGCAGAGTCGCCGCGGTTCTCGGCCTGAAACCTACCCTGGCCGGACTCTACGGCAGCCGGGACATCGACCCTGCATTTGAAGAGTTCACGGAAAACTGCCACTTGCTTTCCCTGGGCGATCCGGCGCTGACCCTGGTCCTCGAATTCTCCGACGGAAAGATCCTGATGAGCGCCCTCAAATCAGTCGCAGACCTTACCTGGACTGACTTTGTCGCGTTTTTCGGCGAGGAGAAGATCAAGGAGCTGTTCGCCAAAACGGACATCCTCGGCTTGGGCTACTGGTCGCTGACTCCGGACTTTGACAATTTCCTCAAGGGCTTTGTTTCCCAATACGAAACCGCGAAGGCGCCGAAACGCATGTTCTTCGATTTTGCGGACATCAATAAAAAATCAGGCGAGTCATTTCTGGCAAGTTTGGCATTGATCAAGGAGCTCAACCTCGTCATTCCGATGACCATGAGCTTGAACGAGCACGAAGGAGCGGAGCTGTTCAAGAGGTTCGGGATGGAATGGAAGAATGAGCCCGGCGATGTGGCGGCGGGCCTAACCGCCCTCCGCAAACAGATCGGCATCGACGAACTGGTCGTCCACACCCCGAATTTCGCGGCTGCGTCGAACGCGGCGGAAGGCGAGGCCTCCGCGATCCAGGAGCTGCAGAAGAATGTGATCCGCACGGCAGGCGCTGGAGACTCATTCAATGGTGGTTACCTTTGCGCTTCTCTGGGAGATCTGCCCGTCAAGGAACGGCTTGTCATCGCCAATGCCGTCACCGCCTTCTTCGTCACCCATGCCACGGCACCGACCAAACAGGAACTGATTGCCCAGATCGAAAAAGCTTCCGACAAGTAGTTGGCTTCTTGAATCCAGGCCGAATCAAAGCCCATCTTTCCGATCACCTATGACCTACACGCGCGCACTCCTCCATCCAGACGCCCTGGAGCCCATGCCCACGCTCACAGTTGACTCCGGAACCCTCTCCGTCGGAGCGGGGCACCCGTGGTCGGTGCGGACCCGCACGCTGCATGGCGGCCTGCAAGAGGGCGTCGATGTGATCCAGATCGACAACGGCAAGCTCTCTTTTGCCGTGCTGCCCACTCGCGGCATGGGTATTTGGAAAGGGCGGTATGGAGACATCACCCTGGGTTGGGAATCGCCGGTCAAGTCGCCCGTCCACCCGGCCTTCGTCCGACCGCTGGAGAACGGTGGCCTGGGCTGGCTCAGGGGCTTCAACGAATGGATCGTGCGCTGTGGCCTGAGTAGCATGGGAGCTCCCGGCGCGGACAACAACGGCAACGGGTTGGAATCCTTTGTTCCCCTGCACGGAAACATCGCCAACATTCCCGCCCACACGGTTTCGATCGAAATCACCGACAGCGAAATCATCCTGCGTGGTGAGGTCGACGAGGCCATGCTCTTCGGTCCCGCCTTGCGCCTGCAAACCGAGATCCGCACGGCCTTCGGTTCCGGTGCCCTGACCATCATCGACACCGTGACGAATCTCGGTGACAGCCCGGCCGAACATGAATTGCTCTATCACATCAACTGCGGCGGGCCATTGCTGGAGAAAGACGCCCGGTTCCTCGCCCCCATGAAGCAGGTTTCCCCGCGCAACCCGCGGGCGGCCGAGGGGATCGCAAGTTTCGACCGGTTTGAGGCTCCGCGTCCTGGCTTCGCCGAGCAGGTGTATTTTTTCGAACTGGCCGGCAGTCGAGGCAGTCAGGAGACCCTTGCGATGCTGCAGAACGCCCGTGGCGACAAGGCATCGCTGCTGCGGTTTTCGCTCAAGGACTTCCCTTGTTTCACTCTTTGGAAAAATACCGGCGGTCAAAAAGACGGCTATGTGACCGGGCTTGAGCCAGCGACCAACTATCCCAACTCGCGCCAGTTCGAACGCGAAAAGGGCCGGATCCTGACGCTCGCCGGGGGAAAGTCCCGCACGACCAAGCTCGTGGTGGAGGCGCTCGACACGCTCAAAGCCGTCAAAGCCGCCGCCGCGGAGGTTAAGGCGCTGCAGGAAAAGACCGCCGCTAAAATACATCCCCAACCGATCGCCCGTTTCTCGGATATCTAGTCGCTGAACGGGCAGCCCCACTCCGGCTTCATTGCGAGGCCGGGTGAGGCATCAAATGACCGCCCGCCCGGCCACAGAACGTTTTGAGAGCCAATATTCTATGGAATTTCATGCATTCCTGATCTTTTGATTTTCCCGAAGAGATCTCCGGAAATCCCTGTAACTCCGCAAAATTCGCCCTTTCTATCGACCCGGCCGCTTGGCTAGTTTGTGGGAGCAATGCGATGAGTTCCTTCCACGATCAGCTCTTTTCGGAGATCGATGCCGCCCGGAAACTGGCCGCGGAATTTGCGACCCGTCACGGACGCAAGCCCGAGGGATTGCCCCGCGTGCCGAGCGCATCAGACCGGCTTGCGCAAGAGCAGGCGGCAGCGGCGGAAATCACGGCCCTCGCGGCGGAGGAAGAACGGCTGGCCAGCCAGGCCCGGGAGCGGGCGGAACACCGGGCGAAAGCCCGCGCCGAGGAACTGGCCAAGGCCGAGGAGGCGAGGAAAGTCACTCCCACTCCAGAGCACGTCGGATTCCAGTTGGAACGCGATGGCGATTCTCAAAGGACTGGCAAAACTCCGTCTCAAAGAGCGCTCAGCCGCCGAGGATCTGATCCGCAAGGCCCATGAGGTCCGAGGCGAGGGACCGACAAAATCCGCAGAGCTTGGAGCCGGAGCAATCCGCCGCACCGATCCGGGGCATGTGGACGCCGTCACTCGGAGCCGCCCAAGTCTGGTATTTCACCTCCGGCGGAACCCGCTGTGGACCGGTGACCTTCGGGGAACTCCGGACCATGGCCGCCAGCCGGGTTCTGGACCCGCGTCTCGACATGGTTTGGAAGGAAGGGATGGAAGGCTGGAAACAGGCGGGGTTGCTCGACGGCCTGTTCGAACGACGTCCTGTCCCGGTGGAGATTCCGGATAGTCGGGGAGGAAAGAAAACGAAGCCGGTCGCCGCGCTGCCCACGGATCTCACCGCCGCGCTGGCGTCGAAGCAGATGAATTGGCCCGGCGTGGGTCGCCTGCCCCTGTGGCTGGGTCTGCTGTTATTCCCGTTGCTGTGGAGCCAACTCCTCGGGTGGGGCAAGCCCACACTGGTCGCCTCATTCGGCAGCGCAGTGGTGAACAAATATCTGCCTTTCGCAAGCCTCGTGCCTGTCGCGGTCGCGATCTATCTGATTTTAAAACGGCTGGTCAATGTCGGGATGAGCCGCGGGTGGGCCCTGCTGCTGGCGATTCCCATCCTGAATCTTTGGGTTGGATTCCGCTGCCTGGTCTGCCCATCCGGCTACGCCCACCACCGCAAACTGGACCGGGCCGGCGTGGCCATCGCCGCTCGCGGTCTTGGTGATCGCCCCGGCGGCTTGGTATCTCAACCTGGAACACCCCGGCATGCTGTCACCGGCCCGGATCCAGTCCGCATTGCAGCGACTGATCGGAGAAGCGGGACGAATGATTTCGCCACGGTGAGGCGGGTGCGACGGAGACGGCAGTTGGGACATATTGCTCCTCACACACAGATCGCTTGATTGTTCTTTGGCGATTTCATCTTCTCTCCTCATGCGCGTTTTACTCACTACCTGCAGTTATCAAGACACCCCCGGCCCTCACCACGCACTGATGGAAGCGCAAGGCTGGGACCTCGTGCGCGAGCGCGGCCCGCTTTCCGAGGCACGCATGCTCGAACTCGCCGGCGATTTTGACGCCTTCCTCTGCGGCGACGACGGCATCACCCGCGCGGTCATCGAGAAATCGCTGCCACGGCTCAAGGTGATTTCGAAATACGGCATCGGGCTCGATAAAATCGACATTCCGGCGACCAAGGAGCTCAAGGTGCCGGTGCTTTTCACCCCCGGCGTGAACCACGACACCGTCGCCGAGCACACCTTCCTGCTCCTGCTCGCCCTCGCGAAAAATTTCCCCTACGCCATCGACGGCACCCGCGCCGGGCGTTGGGACCGCAAGACCGGCAGCGAGTTGTTCGCCAAACGCATCGGCCTGATCGGCATGGGTCGGATCGGTCAGGAAATGGCCCGGCGGGCGCGTGCCTTCGGGATGGAAGTGCATGGCTTCGGAAATTACTGGCCGGAGGAAATCGCCGCGGAATTCCAGATCACCCGCCACCTCACGCTGGATTCGCTTTTCGACTCGGTGGACATCATCAGCCCGCACACGAATCTCAACGCGCAGACGCTCCATTGCATCAACGCGGAACGCATCAACCGCCTGCCCGACGGCTCATGGATCGTCAACACCGGCCGCGGCGAGCTCATCGACCAGACCGCCATCATCGCCGCGCTGGATTCCGGGAAACTCGCTGGCTACGCCGCCGACGTGCTCGACCAGGAACCGCCGCCCGCCGACCATCCGCTGCTCCACCACCCCAAGGTCATCATCACGCCGCACGTCGGCTCGCGGACCTTCGAAAGCGTGCCCCGCCAGGCGATGAAGTCGCTCACCAACCTCATCAACGCCCTCAAAGGCGAGGGCGAGTGCAATTGCGCGAACGGCGTCATCTAACCCCGGCTGGCGAAAATCCGCAGGCAGCGTTACATTCCGGCCACTCATGACGAAGCAACTGACCGAGCTCCTCCGCCGCCGCATTTCCATCATCGAGGACCACGGCTGGCGTGATCGCGACTCCGGCGGGTCACCTTGAGGCGTTGAAGACGGTCTCCGAGGACATCGCGGCATGGACGGCGGCGCATCGCACATCGGTCGACGCGCAGCTCCGGCACTACCTCGGAAACTCCAGTTTCCAAAAGGCGCTGGAGCACTTGCAGGCGCTGGATCGAGGCTGAGAGCGACTCTTTAAATCCTTTCCAAGAAATCCGGTAGCCACTACGTATCCAGCCGACACATGAAATTTTTCCTCTACTTTTTCGCCATGGCGGGTGCGGGCTATCTCGGCTACACGCTGGAGCCGGGATTGCGACTCCAGCTTACCGGAAATGCGGTCGCCCCCATCGGAGCCGCCGGCTCGGGAAGCGCGGTGGAGAGGATGCCGGACGGCGCGATTAAAATCAATCTCGCGAGCCTCACACCCGAGCAACTGCCGCAACGCGTCCTCCTCAAGGCCGATGGCAAAGTGACCGACGCCTCGTCCGGAGTCGAAATGCTGATCAAGGCCGGAAACCGGGTGAAACTCGTCGGCATCGAAGGCGAAAATGTCGTGATCAGCCCGGGCGAAGGACCGTTCCGCGGAACCGTCCTGATCACCGACACCGACCTTCTCCAACAAGTCGCCGCCAATCCACCAGCTCCGGCGAGCGTCCCCGCCACACCTCCAGCTGGCGACTCGGAAGAACCCAAAATGGCTCCGGCGCCCCCACCGATCCCTGAACCCGCCCCTGCGCCGGTTCCTGTTCCGGAAGTCCCCACAGCGCCCGAAACCGCTCCCGCACCGGAACCGACGCCCACCCCTCCTGCTGAACCCGCTTCCGCCCCAATGCCGGCAGCGACCGGCCCCTCCGACGTGGTGACCGTGATGCAGGACAGCATCAAGGCCGCCCAGATCAAGGAATTCACCTTTGACCAAGTCCTCGAATGGACCGCCACACCAGACGAAACCGTGGACGGCGAGGTCTTCCAAACGGGCGTCGCCTCTTACAAGGCGGAGACCATTTTCGGAGTCAAAACCATCCAGGCCAAGGCACTGGTCAAGGGCGGCAAGGTCCAGCGCTGGATCTGGCCCAAGAGCGGCATGGATATCAAGTGAACCGGGATTTGCCGGCAGCCGGATTTTTCTCTGCAAACCCCTTGCCAGCTAGCGGGCGGTGGGTTAACTCCCCGCCCCTATGGCAACTTTTCGTGTATTGGTTTCTGAACCCATCTCAGAAAAAGGCGTGGAAGCGCTTCGCTCGTCCCCTGAGATTTCCGTGGATTTCAAAATCGGAGCCAAGGGCACCGGTTTGGAAGCCGATGAACTGCTGAAAATCATCGGCGACTACCACGGCTTGGTCGTCCGCTCCAATACCAAGGTCACCGCCGAAGTATTCGCTGCCGCGAAAAACCTCAAGGCCGTCGGCCGCGCGGGAGTCGGCGTGGACAATATCGACCGCGCGGCCGCCACCGACCACGGCGTGGTCGTGATGAACACCCCGAGCGGCAACACGATCTCCACCGCGGAACACGCCTTTGCCCTGATGCTGTCGCTGGCCCGCAACATCGGCCAGCGCCCACACCTCGATGCTCGCCGGCAAATGGGAGCGCAAGGCTTTGGAAGGCGTCGAAATGTTCGGCAAGCGCCTCGCCATCCTCGGCATGGGCCGCATCGGCACCGAGTTCGCCAAACGCGCCCAGGCTTTCGGAATGATCGTCGTGGCCTACGATCCGTTCCTCACCGCCGCCCGCGCCCAGGCGCTCAAGGTCGAGCTTGCAGAAACCGCCGAGCTCGCACTCACCGGAGCGGACGTGGTCACCCTCCACATCCCGATGACCCCGGAGATCGAAGCACATTCTCAATGCCGATCGCATCGCCCTGATGAATCCCGGCGCGCTGATCATCAACTGCGCCCGCGGCGGACTCGTCGACGAAGCCGCCGCCAAGGCCTCGATCGATGCCGGGCACCTCGGCGGAATCGCGCTCGATGTTTACGAAGTCGAGCCGCCACCCGCCGATTTCCCGCTGTTTGAAGCCAAAAAAGCCGTCTTCACCCCGCACCTCGGCGCCTCCACCGCAGAAGCCCAGGAAAATGTCGGAATCGAAGTCGCCCACCAGGTGAAAAACTTCCTCACCACCGGTGAAATCGTCAATGCGGTCAACATGCCCAACCTCGACAGCCGCACGCTGGAAAGTGTCGGGCCCTACCTCGACCTCGCCGACTCGCTCGGCAAGTTGCTTTCGAAAATCGCCCCTGCCCAATGCGACGTCGATCCGCGTTTCCTACCTCGGCGCGGTTTCCGAACTCGATACCGAGCTGATCACCCGCAAGGTGCTCACTGGCTATCTCGCCGCCGCCCATCACGAAGCGCAGGTCAACCTCGTGAACGCCCCGGCCATCGCCAAAGCCCACGGCCTCAGCGTCACCGAATCCACCGTCGCGCTGGCCACCAACTGCACCGAACTGATCGAAGTTTCCGCCGTCAAGGGCAGCG
Organism: uncultured Verrucomicrobiae bacterium; assembly: GCA_963841745.1. Taxonomy (GTDB): domain Bacteria; phylum Verrucomicrobiota; class Verrucomicrobiia; order Verrucomicrobiales; family Akkermansiaceae; genus Luteolibacter. Next base: position 874,808 of record CAWJDV010000006.1, read on the forward strand.
AGGTTTGCACCGTCGCTGGCACCTTCTTCGGCAAGTCCGCCCGCATCGTCCACATCGCCGGCCACTACGTGGAAACCAACCCCACCGGCAGGTTCCTGTTTGTGGAAAACGACGACCGCCCCGGCATCGTCGGCACGCTCGGCACTTCGCTTGGCGACGCGGCCGTCAACATCGCCAACATGGCCCTGAGCCGCACCAGCGACCACAAACGCGCGGTCACCGTCATCGAGGTGGATACCGAACCACCGGCGGAACTCCTTAACCAACTGCGTGCTACACCGGGCATCATCCGGGTGCTCAGCTTCGAACTCTAAAAAATCCACGATTTCTGAAAAATCCGTTGCCAACCCGCGATCCTGATTCCTTAACCTCCTCGCAGCATGAAAAAACTCCTCGTTATTGCTACCACCTTCGCAGCCCTGAGCAGCGTCGTCGTCGCCGACATCCACGCGCCTCCAGGCTCCACCTACACGTCCTCCCGCAAGCTCGGACGTGCCCTCAGCAACATCATGTACGGCTTCATGGAGATTCCGGAACAGATCGTTCGCAAAAATGACCAATACGGTCGCAAGTCCTCGCCTTACGGCGCGGTGGATGGCACCAACCGCGCTCTCCGCCGCCTTGGATACGGGTTCTACGAGCTCTTCACCTTCACCTGCCCGACTTATCGCGGCACCTTCAAGCCACCTTACGAGCGTTGTGGCGAAGACAACCGCATCGAGATGAACGTGCACGACGGTCTCTCCGAATTCCCACCGGAACTTGGATTTGAAACCTACTTCGCTCACTCCCGGAACCAGAACTTCTGATCCGGCTCGCCGAGCCATCTGATTTACCTTCCCGCCAGCGGTTCGTCCGCTGGCGGGATTCTTTTTGGGACTCCGCTCGTTGTGGCGGTCATCCATCCGGCGGAACAGCCAGTAAATTCTTGCCGCAGCGGCACCCGGTCGCTAGAACCGGCAAATCATGAAAATCACCGCTTTCACCTGGCTCGCCGCCGCTGCCATCCTCTGCGCACAGGACACACCGGCATCCGACCCTGATGCTCGTAGCCAGACGGTTGAAACCCTCAACCTTCACCTCGCCATCCGCGAGAAACGCCTCGCCGAGCTCACCGCCGAGATCATGGAGCGCTCGCAACGGACCGACGCCCGCATCGGCGAACTCGTCACGCTGCTCACCGGCATCCGCGATTCCCAAGCCTCGCGGCGTGTCGTTTCCCAAGTCACCGGCGAGGCCATTCGCAACCTCCAAAACATGATCGAGGTCTATCAACGGGAGCGCCGCACCATCGCCGAGCGGCTCCGCACCGATCGCTCCGCACCCGCAGACGCCCTCAACAGCGACATCGACAAGATCGACGCGCTCATCGAACGCCGCAAAACCGACATCATCGCGCTCGCCCGCTCGATCCCTGGCAATGAAAACCTGCCACGCCACGAAAGCACCGGCTGGGCCTACTCGTCCTTCCACGGCGGATTTTACGAAACCAGCCGTGTCAGCGACACCTGGCGCCAGAACCGCCGCGACCGGGTCCAGTCGACCGTCCAGCTCCGCGAAGTCCAGCGGGCGCTCGAAGAATCCCTCAGCGATCTCCGCCAACGCCAACGCCGTCTCGTCACCGCGCTTGGCAGCACCAATCTCACCGCGCCCCAGCGCGAAATCCAACAACAAGAGTTGGAACGGGTGCTCGTCATGATCCAGCAGCGCCAGGAGCAGTTGGAGGAAATCTCGGAACCTTCCGAAGCCCCGGAACAAACGGCCTCCCGCAGCGAGGCCACCGAACTCCGAAATCTGATCCGGAACTCCCGCCAGGACATCGCCGCCGATTTCTCCCAGACCCTGCGCCTCTACCGCAGCGCCGCCGAAGAGCGCCAGCGCATCCATCAAATCCGCACCAACATCGAGGAAAGCCGCCGCTGATCCGCAAATGCGGAAACCCAATGCCAATTTGGCACTTTCCGCCCCGTGAGGCAGATTGTTAAATCTCCGCGCATGGCAGTCACTTCACTCACCCGCCCCTGTTCCGCGATCCTCGTGGCGGCGGGATCGAGCCGGCGGATGGGCTTCGACAAACTCGCCTCGCCGCTGGCCGGAGTGCCGGTCTTGCGAAGGACGCTCGATGCGTTTCTCGCCGCGGAATCCATCGCCGAGGTGGTCGTCGTTTGTCCGGCGGATCGCTGGGAACTGCTAGCCGGTGGTCCGTTTTCCAAACCCGTGACCCGCGTGGACGGCGGGGTTGACCGGCAGGATTCCGTGGCCGCCGGATTGGCGGCTCTATCTGAAAAATCCGGCCTCGTCGCGGTGCATGACGGCGCGCGCCCGCTCGTTTCGCCGGAAGACATCGACCGATGCGTGACCGCCGCCACGGAGCACCGCGCGGCGACACTTGCCAGACGCGTGACCGAGACCCTGAAACGCTCCGACACCGCCGACTTCAGCGCGGAGCCGGTTTCCCGCGAGAACCTGTGGTTCATGGAAACCCCGCAGGTGTTTGAAATTCCACTGCTGCGTGAGGCCTATCAATCTGTTAGTTCGCGCGGACTGGCCGTCACCGACGAGGTTTCGGTGCTGGAGTCCATCGGCGTGCGGGTGAAGTTCGTGGAGTCCCGGCATCCGAATCTCAAAATCACCACCCCCGCGGATCTCGCGCTGGCGGAGGCCCTTTTACGATGAGCAAGGCAACTTACGAATGGAGACGAATCCCTAACGGTCCCCGGCTCGCCGTGGCGACGGTGGCGGACTCGGAATGCGCGGCACTCTCGATTTACATTCCGGCTGGCAGCCGAGACGAATCGAATTTGCCGGCGGGGCTGGCCCATTTTGTCGAGCACATGGTCTTCAAAGGCACGGAGCGCAGGAGCGCCCGCGAGTTGAGTTTTGAAATCGAAAACGCCGGCGGCCAGCTCAACGCCTGCACCTCGGAAGACCAGACGGTCTACGAAGCCCGCGGCGAGGCGGACATGCTGCCGGTGCTGGTGGAAGTGCTCTGCGACATGGTCTGGCACGCCACGTTTCCGGAAGCCGAAATCGCCCTCGAGCGGGAAGTCATCGGCGAGGAAATCACGATGTACAAGGAATCCCCGGCGGATCACATCGGCGACCTGATTTCCGCGGCGTTGTGGCCCGGACATCCGCTGGGCAACCCGATTTCCGGCACCGACGAATCGATCGCGGAGATCAACCGCGACACCTTGTTGGCATTCCGGAACCACCACCATTTCCGCGACGACATCGTGATCGCGGTGGCCGGCCCGTTTACGATGGACACCGTGGAGAACCTCCTGCTGCCCCACTTGCCGAAGGATGGATTTCACGCCGGGGAAGAGGCGGCATCGTTCACGAAGCCGGATGCGGCTCCGCTTGCCATTACGGACGAGCGCGAGACGGACCAGCTCCAACTGGCACTTGCCTGGCACACCCCCGGCCGCCATTCCGAGTCGCGCCACGCGCTGCGCATGCTCAGCTCGATGCTGGCGGAGTCCGCCAGCTCGCGGCTGTTCCTCGAACTGCGCGAGGAGCGGGGGTTGTGCTATCAGATCGGCAGCGACGTGACGTTTTTCCACGAGACCGGTGCCTTTGAAATCAGCGCCGGCCTCGACCCGGAGTCCCGCGAGGAAGCACTCGCCTGCATCCATCGGGAAATCGACGATCTCGTAGCCAATGGCCCGCGCCCCGGCGAGTTGGACCGCGCGAAGCGGCTGACCATCGCGCAGAGCAAGCTCTCCTTCGAGTCCACCGGCTCCCACGCGGCCTGGGCGGGCGAGGGCTTGCTGGACTTCGGCCACATCCCCTCCCCGGCCGATTGGCGGGCGACGGTGATGGCATTGACTGATGCGGACGTGCAGGCCATCGCCCGCGAGGTTTTCCTCAACCAACAGCCCGCGATGGCGGAGATCGGGGTCCACTGAACCGGGATTGCCCATGCCCACTCCGTTCCATCCATTCACGCAGCAACATTGGGCGGCACTCGGGGCGGGCGCTTTGTTCGCCGCCGCTTTCATCTTCGCCGGCCGCCGGGGTGGCAACGGCCGGAAGCTGGCCACCGCGCTGTTGGCTTTCCTGAATCTGAGCGTCTATCCGCTCAGCCTGCTGGCGTGGTGGTCACTGAAAGGGGAGAAATCCATCGACAACTTCCTGCCGTTCCACCTGTGCGACATCGCCGCGATCACCGCGGGCGTCGCGTTGATCACCAAGCGCCGGCTGGCATGCGCGCTGACGTATTTCTGGGGGCTGGCAGCGACCTTGCAGGGGCTCCTCACACCGGCGCTCACGGTCGGATTTCCGTCGGGACCTTACCTGATGTTTTTCCTTCATCACTTCGCAGTAGTCACGGCGGCGCTCTATCTGCCACTGGTGGATGGATGGCGGCCACGGCAACCGCTGTGGAGAGGCCTGCTGGAAATTTACGGCTGGTCGGTCGTCTATCTGGCATTCGCGATGACCGCGAACCGCCTGCTAGGGAGTAATTTCGCGTTTGCCTCGCGCCCTCCTGACAACCCAAGCCTGATTGACCAGCTGGGGCCGTGGCCGTGGTATCTCCTGTCGATGCAGGGTATCGCGCTGTTTTTTTTCCTCCTCCTCGCACTGCCGTTCAGACCCCGGGGCGGCAAGGGGTGATTTCCGGGAGATTCGGCAGCCGCCGCAGACTAATAAAGAATTTTATTTCCTTATTCAGGTCGACATTTCCCATCAATCCACCAAGGTTGGTCGGCGCGATGGTGATGACTCGCTCTCATTCCGGCCGGAAACTCCTTTCACCCGCGAAATCCCATTCCCGCCGGGCATGGCAGGCATCCCGCTTCATTCCTGCCGAGCTCGAAAGCTGAAAACAACCATCGTCATCCATGAAAACAAAGTTCGCATTGTTCCTCTCCACCGCCGGTCTTCTCCATGCGGGAAGTCCCGATCTGGAAACCACCATCGCCCCCAAACCCGAGCCGTGGATCAAGCCGCTCATCGACATCCGCGCCCGCTATGAATACGGGAATGTGTCCCCGCTAGACGATTCCAACGCGCTCTCGATCCGCGAACGCATCGGCTTTAAAACGATGAAATGGAACGGCTTGAGCCTGCTCGCCGAAGGAGAGTTCACCCAGGTCGCCGGGGCGGACTCCAACGCCGGTGCAGGTCCCGATGCCTATCCATACGATCCAAAAAACACCGTCATCGCGGATCCACGCAACGCGGAACTCAACCAGGCCTATGTTCAATACGAAGGCTTTGATACCACGGCTCAAGTCGGACGCGAGAAGATCATCTACGATAACGCCGCATTCATCGGCAACGTCGGCTGGCGTCAGAACGAACAGACTTTCGATGCCATCACCTTGTCCAACAAGTCGATCGAGGGCCTGACTTTCAAAGCCGCCTACATCAACCAGGTGAACAGGATCTTCGGAAATGAAGCGGATTCACCGCTCGTCGCCGTTGCTCCGACCGCCACCAAACCTGCCAGAATCTTTTCCAACGTGCAGGACATCGACGCCAACGTCGGCTTGCTCAACGCATCCTACACCGGTGTCAAGGGCCTCACCCTCGGAGCATACACTTATCTGATGGAGTTCGAGGACAAGGAAAACTGGGATAACAATACCTTCGGCGCGATCGCGACCGGCGACGCTCTTGGACTCACCCTCTACGGTGAACTTGCCTATCAGGACAAGGCCGGCTTCGGCGCGGATGACGACGCGTTCTATTTCCACGCCATCGCCACCAAGAAATTCGGCACCCAATCGGTTAGCTTGGGAGTGGAGCAACTCAACGCCGGATTCAAGACCCCGCTCGCGACGGTGCATTCCTTCAACGGCTGGGCCGATGCATTCATCGGCGGCCGGCTCGAGGGCAACCATAACGGACTCACCGACGTGTATGCATCCCATACGATTCCCATCTTCTTCGGAATCAAGTGGACCAATGCGTTCCATATCTTCGGCGACGATGAGATCTCCACCGGATACGGCTGGGAATATGACTCAATGCTGGTGAAGAAGTTCAACGACAACTTCACCGCCATCGCCAAGTTCGCGTTCTTCGAGTCGGAGGGTGACTCCGTTCCTCGTCAACGCCGGCGGCGTCCCGGACACAAGCCGGTTCACCATCGAACTCAACTACGTTTTCTAACTTCAAACAGGCAGTTCCAAGATGATCCTGAAAGGTCGTTCCGGACACAACCGGAACGGCCTTTCATGTTCCCGCAACTGTGCCGGGCATCGCCGCGAACGCCATTTCACACAGACCGATGAACGCCTCTTCCACGAGACTCGGCTCGCGCTTGGGCGAATGAAAAACCCCCCACTCGCGCTCGATTCCCGGCTCGTTGATGTCCACCACCTTCAAGCTCCCGTCCTCAACCTCGCGGGCCGCGACCCACGGGGCCACCACGCCCACGCCGATGCCGAGCTTCGCCATTTCCTTGATCGCCTGCATGTCGCCGAGCACCAACGGCTTCTTCCCGCGCCCCCCTTTTTGCTCAAGCCATTCTTCGATCAACCGATGGGTCTCGGTCGCCTTCGCATAGATGATAAACTGGTGGTCGTTGATGGTCGCTAACACCGACGAGCTGTCGATTGCCCACGGGTGAAATGGCGAGACCACGAATGCCAGCCGGTCATGAAACATCGGCCGGTATCCATCGTCCCCTTTTCCCCGCGGCTTAAGCCCGACCACGAGATCGAGATCCGCACTGGCAAGGCGGTCCAGCAGCACGGTGGTATCCCCCGCTTCGATCACCGGCTCGCAGCGCGGAAAACAATCGCGGAACTCGCGCAAGACCGACGGAATCAAAAAATGACACAGACTGTGCGGCGCGCCGATCCGGATCCGCGTCTGCCCCCAGCGCCGCAAGCCGTCGAGATCACGGCTTGCCTGCTCCAGTTCGAAAATCACCCGCTTGCAACGCCTCAACAGCAATTCACCCTCAGCAGTCACCGCCACCCGTTTCCCGGTCCGGTCGAGCAGGCGGCAGTTCAGCTGCTCCTCAAGCGTCCTCAATGAATGACTGACTGCCGACTGGGTCACAAAAATGCGGCGGGCGGCAAGTGTGAAACTCCCCTCCTCTACCACCGCTACAAATGCCCGCAGCTGCCTTAAATCCGGAACCCAGTCCATAGATGAATCGCTTTCATTGAAATCCACCATCAAATGAGCATGGGTTGTGCCAAATCACCGCCTTTGGCATTCCACGCGCTTATCCACTCGGGATGAATTTCCAAGAGCGACAACTGAAAAACAACCTTCCCATCCGACTCGGATTCGTTCCGCTCAGTGATTGCGCCCCGATCGCGGTGGCCATGGAAACCGGAATTTTCGAGAGATATGGATTGAATGTCGTGCTCTCCCGAGAACTCGGCTGGGCGAGTGTCAGGGACCGGATGTTCTACGGAGAACTTGACGCGGCGCAGTCCATCGCGGGAATCGCCTTCGCGCTCGGCATGGGATTTAGCGAGTTGCGCTGCGAAGTCGCCGTGCCGATGATTCTCAACCTCCACGGGAACGCCATCACCCTCTCGACCGACCTGAATCCAGCCGAGATTGGCAGGGGCGACGGCCTGCCAGCCTATCTCACCAATTCCTGGAAAAAAGACCGCCCGTTCACTCTCGCCGCCACCCACCGCTTCTCATCCCACCACATTCTTCTCTATCAATGGCTTCGCCGCTGCGGGCTGTCCTGCCCGGCGGACGTTGAGATTATTTTCCTGCCGCCGCCACTCATGCCGCGCCATCTCAAGGCGGGACACATCGACGGTTATTGTGTCGGTGAGCCATGGAACTCGGAGTCGATACTCGATGGCTACGGCTGGTGTCCGGCCACGTCGTCCGATCTCTCCCACGGCCATCCGGAAAAGGTGCTGTTGGTTTCGGGCAAATTCCTGCGTGAGCGGAAGGACGATTCCACCGCGCTCGTCGCAGCTTTGTTGGATGCCTGTAAACTCTGTCAGGACCCGACCTTCAGGAATGACATGATTTCCATTCTCGCCATGAAGGAATACACCGGAGCCTCGGAAGAGATCCTCAAAAACAGCCTCGGAAATTTTTTCAATAACGGAGTCGGATCCACCAGCGCATCCTCCTTCCACATCTTCCACGGTGATTCGGTGAATTGTCCGACAGTCGAGAAGGCCTCGTGGGTCCTTGCCGGGCTGCGCACCATCGGCACCCTGCCCGATGTCACCGCCGGATCACTCTCCCGGATTTACCGCGAAGACCTGTTTCACGCGGCGACCCTGTGCTCCCAAGGCGCATGAACTCATCTCATGCAGACGATGAAGCCACATCCGTGAAGTCATTCCCATAAAGCCCGCATTGGCATCCATGCCGCTTTATTTGCAAGCGACACCATCAAGCAACCATGGAACCAAACCAATCCCTATCCCGCCGGAAATTCCTTTCCGTCTCCACCAAGACCTCCGCGCTCGGGCTGCTCGCCTCCGGCCTGCCCACCGGCTGGCTCGGCGCACAATCCGCCAGTGACGCCCCGGAATCCCCGAACGTCAACTTCGGCATCATCGCCCTAACGGACTGCTCGCCCATCGTCATCGCCCACGAAAAAGGGCTCTTCAAAAAGTACGGCATCAACTCCACCGTCACCAAGGGTGCCAGCTGGGCCGCCATCCGCGACTCGCTGGCAAACGGTGACATCCAGGCGACCCACATGCTGATAGGCATGCCCATCGCCTCCACCATGGGCCTCGGCGGCGCGCCGAAGAAGCCGATGATCGTGCCCTGGCTACTCAACCGGAACGGCCAATCCATCAGCCTCGCCAACTCGCTCAAAGGAAAAGTCGCCGCCGACCCGAAAGCACTCAAGCCGCTCGTCGATGCCGCGAAAGCCGCCGGCTCGCCGATGCAGTTTGCCATGACCTTCCCGCCCGGCACCCACGCCATGTGGGTCCGCTACTGGCTGGCCGCCGGCGGCATCAATCCCGGCGACGCCTCGGGCGGTGGTTCGGACATTTCCCTGATCACCATCCCGCCACCACAAATGGTCGCTAACATGCAGGCCGGAAAAATGGACGGCTTCTGCGTCGGGGAGCCATGGAATGCGAAGACCATCAAGGACGACATCGGATTCACCGCCATCAACACCCAGGACATCTGGAAGGATCACCCGGAAAAAGTCTGCGCCTTCACTGAAGAATACGCCGCGAAAAATCCCAAGACCGTCAAGGCCGTGCTCAAGGCCCTGCACGAAGCCAGCGTCTGGCTCGACGTCATGGACAACCGGGTCGAACAAGCGAAAATCGTCAGCGCCCCCACCTATATCAATTGCCCACCGGAAGCACTCCTGCCACGCCTCCAAGGCAAGTATGACATGGGCGACGGACGCAAATTCCGCGATCCGAACTACATGATCTTCAGTGAACGCAATTGCAACTATCCACAGTTGAAATACGGCAAGTGGTGGATCACCCAGCTCCGCCGCTGGGGTTTCACCGACGGCGCTCCCGACTACGAGGGAGTCGCCAAGCAAGTCATGCGCGCCGACATCTACGAGGAAGCGATGAAGGAAATCGGCTACACCCACGGCGGTGCCAGCAGCGAAAAGGAAACTCTCTTCGACGGCTCCGTCTTCGATCCCACCGGCGACATGGAAGCCTACGCCGCATCCTTCGCCGTCAAGACTCTCAAAGGTTAACTCAATTGGAGCGCGGAATTGATTCCGCGCGAATTCCCGGAGGCGGACCACCCTGAACGGTCCGCCTCCATCATCCATCACTCGCGCCACATCCCATGAAACTCTTCTACCAACTCAAGCTCGACGCCATTCTGCTTCCCGTCATCGCCCTGCTCATCTGCCTCGGCGGCTGGGCCATGATCGCCGGCCATGGCAAGACCACCGTCTCCGTGGATGACTGGGGCGACAAGGTGACCAAGACCGAACGCTTCGGCCTCTCCAAAAACCTCCCGTCCCCCACCGAGACCTGGACCGCCAGCAAGCCTTACATCGTCGAGCCCTTCGCCAAGCGCGGCGAACTCGACCAAGGCATCCTCCGCTTCGCCTGGCTCTCGCTCAAGCTCGTCGCCCAGGGCTACGCCATCGCCCTCATCCTCGGCACCCCCATCGGATTTTTCCTTGGCCTGTCGAAAAATTTCACCCGCGCCTTCGATCCCATCATCCAGATCCTCCGCCCCGTGTCCCCGCTCGCCTGGCTACCGCTTGGCATGGTCCTATTCAGCGGCTTGAAAATCATGGATGCCGACGGCCGCTCGGTCTTCGGCACTTCGGATGCAGCCGCGCTTTTCACCATCGCCATCTGTGCCATGTGGCCCACCGTTCTCAATACCGCCGTCGGCGTCCGCGCAGTCCCGCAGGACTATCTGAACGTCGCGAAAGTCCTCAAGCTCTCGAAAACGAAGACACTCTTCAAGATCCTCATTCCGTCCGCGCTGCCCTACATGTTCACCGGTTTCCGACTCTCGTTAGGCATCGCCTGGCTTGTCATCGTCGCCGTGGAGATGCTCATCGGAAAACCCGGCGTCGGCGGCTTCCTCTGGCAGCAATACAACGCGAACAGTTACGCCCACATCATCCTCTCCATCCTTACCATTGGAGTCATCGGCTTCGTGCTGGACCGTGCCATGAGCCTGGTCGAAGGCCGCTTCCGGTCGGCTTGATGAAATAGGACCTATAAGACTTATACGACCTATGAGACCTATCCTTGAACTTAACGCCGTCTCGAAAACCTACGGCCGCGCCCACGAACTCCACACCGTGCTCCGCGATGTGAACCTCACCGTGCAGGAGGGCGACTTCGTCTCCATCATCGGCTACTCCGGCTCCGGGAAAAGCTCGCTCATCAACCTCGTCGCCGGACTGCTCAAGCCCAGCACCGGCAGCGCCCTGATGGACGGCAAGCCCATCGACGGCCCCGGCCCCGAGCGTGGCATCGTTTTCCAGAACTACTCGCTGCTCCCCTGGCTAACCGTTTCTGAAAACGTCCGCCTCGCCGTGGACCAGTTGTTCCCGAACCTATCCGAAAATGAGCGCGCGGAACACGCCGCCAAATACGTGGACATGGTGAAACTCACCCCCGCCTCCGGCAAATATCCCAAGGAACTCTCCGGCGGTATGCGCCAGCGCGTCTCCGTCGCCCGCACCCTCGCCGCGAACCCGCGCATCCTCCTGCTGGACGAACCGCTCTCCGCGCTCGACGCGCTCACCCGCGCCACCCTGCAGGACGAGATCGTCGATATCTGGCAGAAAAACCGCACCACCGTCATTTGGATCACCAATGATCCGGACGAAGCCATCCTCGTCGCCGACCGCGTCATCCCGCTGCTCCCCGGAGCGAACGGAGCCACCCTCGGTACCGAGATCCCCGTCGCCATCCCCCGCCCTCGCGACCGCAAGGAAGTCCTCAAAACCTCGGAATTCAAGGACCTCAAGCTCCAGCTCGTCAACACCCTGCTAGGTGCGAAGAAGGACAGCACCCCCACCATCGTCAAGAAGCTCGCCGTCCCCGACATCCTGCCGGAAGACCTCGGCCACAAGCGCACCTTCACCCTCTTCAACCGCCCCGAGCCACGCCGCCGCTCCCAGCTCGCGCGCGAGGAAATGAAAGTCGAGGTCTGAGCCCATTCATGCCATCGCCTCGTAAGCCTATACCTGCATGTCTGCGATCTAGCTGGCGAATTGAAGCGCCGCCGAGATCTTCTCCGGCGTGATCTCATGGTCCTCCGCGATCATCTCCCGCGAGTCTCCGCCGGCCAGCGCCCCTAGGATCGTGGAGACGGGGACCCGTGTCCCCTGAATCAACGGCTTGCCGTGACACACGGCCGGATCGATTGAAATTCCTTCAGTCATGCCCTGATGCTAGCGCGGCAGTGAAGGCGTACGGAGAACGACGGATGAGAGGAGGAAGCGCGAGGTTGAGGAATATCATGAAGGGGATGGATCGGGTAAAATGCAAATGTCTCGATGCCGCACTGCCACTTTCCCCCCTCTCCACGTAGCGCCGGATTCATCCGGCACGTGTAGCGTGGGGATGCTGGGAGCACCATGGGAAGAGGAGGAAAGCGATATCCTCTACGCCGCGAGGCCCGGCCCCATTTACATTTCCCCGCAGATGCGGGATATTCTGTCAATATTTGCACACTGACCCCATTTTCCGATCTCATCATCGCCTCCATCGCCCTCCATCACGATGCCGAGATCGTCACCTTCGATGTGAGCGCGTGGAACTCACCCACAAGGCGTCCTCCCGCATGACCTTCGCCGCCGGTGTCGTCCGCGCGGCTTGCTGGCTAGAGACCCAGCCGGTCGGGCTTTATCACATGCAGGATGTGCTCGGGCTGGTGTGACGTGGGATTCGATGAGATCGAGCAAAGACCGGACGTGGTCGATTTCACCCAAGCCTCACCCAAGCCTCACCCAAGCCTCACCCGCAGGTCTCGAGCACTCCACAACACCCCGGCCGCCGCTTTTCCATTCCCCTTCATCCGCCGCGCTCCGTCTTTACGGCGCTCCGTAAACCTTTCCCGCGCTGCCGCGAATGCCTCATTCACGAACGCCTTGCTCCCGATCACCGCGCCGTCCGTGAAATACCTCACCCGGCAGCGCAACATCGCCGCCAGCTTCAAGTCCGGCAAAACCGTCCCGGCATCCTCCGCCTCTAACGCCTCCGCCGCATTCATCTGCGGGCGAACCACGCCTTTCTCCACCACCGCACTGCCGCTCTTTCTCTCCAGCGCCAGCCCCATCATCCGCCGGCACAACCGCGAAACCTCGCCCCACCGCTCCGATTCAAACCCCACGCCCTGATCGCAAAAATACGCTCTCACCAAGCCTTCACGCGCTTTCTTCCCATTCCCTTTTGCCCCGCCGCCCACGGCCTCCCCGTAGCTGCTCCACCGGTATTCCGCCGGATCTGATACCATTCCGGCCCGCACCGGATTCAGATCGATGTAAGCCGCGATCGTCCGCGCTGCGGTGCCGCTTTCCACGATCACGCTCTTGAACCGGTCCTCCCACAGCGTGCCGGAACGCGAATGCGCGCGATTGAACCACTTGGTAAAACGTTCCAGCAGCGATTTCATGAACTCGCTCAAATCATGCATCCGCCGGGTGTAACGACCACGGATCTCCTCCATCCTGCGCACCGCCTCCAGCTTCGCCATCGCCAGTTCCTGTGCAGGATCTAGCGGAATCCCCGTTTCATCGACGGGTTGCAGTTCAAACTCACCACGCTCCCGGACTGCTGCCGCCTCTTCCAATTCCTTGGCGACCTCAGCCACCTGTGCCTCGCTGTAGAAAACGCGCAGCCGTTGGAGCAATTCCTGATCCGGGATGCCACCCTCCGGAACTGGCGGTACTTCCAGGAGAAGATGGAAGTGATTCGACATCAGACAATAAGACAACACCCGGCAGCCCGTGAATTTCTCGCACATGCGCATCAGCATCCGGAAATGCTCCCGTTCATCCACCTCCAGCACGAATTGCCGCCCCACGACCCGACTCACGCAGTGGTAAATCACCGGTTTTTGCCGCGAATCCTTCCAAGGCGCCGTCCAACGCTTGCGGTTGTTCATGACGGGTAGGCTAGAGCGAAGAAAAGGACTAGCAAGACAAAACTTGCATAAAGCATGGCTTCTTGAATGGTGAAGAAACGGGGTTCCGCGGTTGAGAAATGAGGCTTCGCGGTGAAAGAATGGGGGTTCGCGGTAGCGGGAGATTTGAAAACAGTGGGTTTTCTTGGGATCACAGTGGGAAAAACGGGCCTCGCAGTGGAAAAAGGAGGGTCCGCAGTGTGGAAAAATGACTCTACGGACGAGAAAGATGATGGTGCGGTGGGATCAGATGCCGATTTCCGCACAGTAATCAGCAGGGATGATTCGATGCGGTGAATGACGGAGGCTGGCTGGAAGCCGATCCCCCTTCCCACAAATCCTGACGCGCGGCAGCAGATTGAATCTGAAATCCTTCCTACTTTCCTGCCTTCCTCTTTTCTGAATCCAGGATGAAACGACGCCGCCCGACCGGCATGAACGGCGCTAATCCTCCGGATGCCGGAGATTTCACCCCGGGAAGGCCGGCTGATCCCGCTTGGTATGGCAGGTGCTCATCAAGGAGCGGCCAAGCACGCCCGCTCCCCATCGAACGAAGTCTCATGACCACCCACGCCCCAGTTCTCGAACTTTTCAAACTCACCAAGGCCTACCCGTCGGCCAAGGGGCCAGCCGTGATCGTCAAGGACTTCACCCTGAATTTCGCCGCCGGCGAGTTCATCACGCTCATCGGTCACTCCGGTTGCGGGAAATCCACGGTGCTCTCGATGGTCGCCGGCCTCACCGACATTACCGGCGGCGGCATGATCCTCGCCGGCAAGGAAACCAACGAAGCCGGCCCCGACCGCGGCGTGGTCTTCCAGTCGCCCTGCCTGCTGCCGTGGATGACCGCTTTTGAAAACGTGATGCTCGGCGTGAACCAGGTTTATTTCACCGCCTCCAAGACGGAGCGGCGCGAGCTGGCCGAATATTATCTTTCCGTCGTCGGCCTCGGCGATGCGATGCACAAATACCCCGGCGATCTCTCCCAAGGCATGCGCCAGCGCGTCGGCATCGCCCGCGCCTTTGCCCTCCAGCCGAAAATGCTGCTGCTGGACGAACCCTTCGGCATGCTCGACTCGCTCACCAAGATGGAGCTCCAGGAAGTGCTGCTCGACCTCTGGCGGCGGAACAAGCTCACCACCCTGATGGTCACCCACGACGTGGACGAGGCGATTTTCCTCTCCGACCGCGTCGTCATGATGACGGATGGCCCCGAGGCCGAGGTGGGCGACATTCTCACCATCCCCTTCGCCCGCCCGCGCATCCGCGCCGAGGTCATGTCGGATCCCCGCTATCTGGAGATCCGCAACCACCTGCTTACTTTCCTCAACGAGCGCTCGCACCTCCGGCCGAGCCGGATCGACACTCCGCATCCTGCTCACACCGTAGCCGAAACCGAATTCGACTCATCAGGTGCCGCGAGGGTCCCCAGTCACTAACATGCTTCAGTCCGCGTTCCAGAGTGGATTTCAACGAGCCGGGGCTCAGGGATTGATAGAAACGGCGATCCGGTAGAATTTCTGCGGAGTGCCGCCAGGGGTGATGGGAATGGTGATGGGAATGGTGATGGGAATGGTGATGGGAATGGTGATGGGAATGGTGATGGGAATGGTGATGGGGCCGGTGCCGGCCGGGACTTGGGAATGAGTCGTCCAGCCGCTGGCGATGTTGCTGGAGGCTTCCACCCGGTAGCTGCGGCCCGCTGCCCGCTCGAAGGAAATCGCGTTAGCTGCGATGGTGACGGCGAGGCGGGAGGTGGAGTCGTTAGGGATCGTTCCGGAAATCCATTCGTTTTCATTGGACCAGCCATCGCCGTCGGCATCTTGGTCGGGTCCGGCGGTGAGCGGGTCGTTCCAGGAGTTCCCGAAGTTTTCATACTGCCAGACTTGGAATGGCGGGGCGGGAGTCCACACCAGATTCACCCCGGCGGCGGATTGCGCGAGGCTGAATCCTCCGAAGGGTGACGAGGACCGACCGAGGGAATCGACCGTGCTGACACCTAAGGAAAACGTGCCGGTGAGCAGGGTGGTGATGAGGACCGGCCATTGGCGTGGCGCGCGCCAGAACGGCTGGAGGAAATCCACGGCGGTGGCGACGGGATCGATGCGCGCGCCCGCGGCGACGGTGACATCGGCGGCCTGGATGGTGTCCGCGGCGAGTGACTGGCCGGCGAGTTCCATGCGGATGCTGGCGGCGCTCTGATAGCTGAGCGGGCCGGTGAGGGACTGGCTTCCGACCCCATCGCCGGGTGAGTGAATACCGCTGATAGACACCGCGCCCCCCAACGTGGCGGAGCCGGATAGGGTGGCGCCGGAGGAAACCGTCACGTCCTGGACGGGGAGGGCGGATAGAATTTTCAGCGTGCCTTGCTGGTGGCTGACCGGGCCGGTGAAGGAATGAATTCCTGCGAGAGTCCAGGTGCCGGAGCCGCTCTTGATCACGCCGACGATGCCGACGCCGTCTGCAATTTCGCCGCTCATGGTGCCGTCGCCGGTGCCCCGGAGCGTGAAGTTGCGACTGCCAGTGGCAGCGGATGATAGATTTCCCGAAAGGGTGAGCACGCCGGCGGCGCTGCTGAGCCCGTAGATGCTGCCGCCCGTGCCAAGCGAGATGTTGCCGGCGAGGGTGTTATTGCCGGACAGGTTGGAGATGGCGTCGGTGTTGCTGGTGCGGGAATTGATCGAGACGGATTTACCCGCCAGCACGGAGATGCCGCCTGTCAGCTCGAGCCGGCCGGTGGAGCTGTTCGCGGCGGTGATGGACAAGCCGCCCGCGCCGAAGCCCGCGCTGTGGGAGACGCGGAGGACGCCGCTGCTGGAAACCGTGGTGGAAGACTGGGTGCCGACACCGGTTTTGACGAGTTCGCCGGCGCTGACCGAGAGTGGGCCGGAAAAGGCGTCGGCACCGAGGAGTTCGAGTTTTCCGCCACCGGATTTCGAAATCGCGCCGGATCCGCCGACGCCTTGCGTCACCCGCACGAGGCGGTTGGTGGCGATGTTCCATGCCGCGGACTCCTCGACATGGACGGGTGCGTCAAGAAACAGACTCCGGATAGAGGCTGATAGATCGACGCCTGCGGTGCCGAGGGTGAGCCGGGCCGCGCCGCCGATGGTGACGTCTCCGCCGGGGCTGGTGAGCCGCAGTCCGCTGACTTCGAGATTGGTGCCGAGGTTGACCGAGTTCGCGCCGGTGACGGTGGCGTCCCAGACGGCTTGGTCGGTGGTGCTGGGAGTCACCGCGCCCTGCCAACTGTTATTGAGCTCGAGGTTCAGGAGATTGTTCGCCTTGACGACTGGCAGCACGGTGGTGCGCTCGACGGTGAGGGTGAAGGATTTGGTGACGCTCGAGGTGCCGTCGCTGGCGGTGACGGAAATGATAGAAGTGCCCCATTTGCCGAGGGCGGGGGCGACCCGGATCCAGCGCTGGATGCCGCTTTGGCCGAAGGTGATGTTGGCGTTGGGAATGAGCAGTGTGTCCGAGGATGTCGCGGTGACAGTTAGGCCGGTGGAGAGGGTTTCCGCATCGCCGCAGGTGAACCAAAGCGGGCCGAAGGGAAGCGCCTCGCGGGTGATCTGCGGGATGGTGTTGAGGGCGAGCGTGGGCGGGGTGTTGCCGACGGTGCCGGACTCGAAGGAGATGACGTCCAACGCGTGATCGACGCCGGCGTGAGGCAAGGCTTCGACGATCAGCTTGAGCGGGCCGGGTGTGCCGTTAGGAGTGATGGTGACCGAAATTTCCCGTTGGGTCCCGGGCATCCAGCGATCCGCTCCGACGAAGAGTTTTCCATCGGCGGAAAGCATCGCGGCGGTGATGTCCTGGCCGCCTTTGGCGAAGGTGATGGTCCAGTCCTGCGGGCTGCCCTGGGCGCGGGCGCGGAGCACGCCGGCATAGTCCAGCCACGGACTGGTATTGTTCATGCGCAGGGTGTAGGTGCGACTGCCAGTGGTGGAAAGTGGGATGACCTGGGCGGGATCCGAGAGCGTGGGACTCGTCACTCCGGCGGCGGAGGTGGTGCCGCTGCGGATCGCGCTGAGGTCGAGCGTGCCGGGCTCGCCGTCACGGTGTTTGAGCAGCCAGTAGGCGAGGCCGGTGATGGTGGTGGCCGCTTGATCGACTCCGTTGACCGTGACTTTTTCGGGAGTGAGGTCCACCGGGCGCAGGCCGTAGAGCACCACGCCATAAACGTCGGGCTCGTGGCCGGTGTCCTCCATGGCGCGCACGGTGGCCTGGGTGTCGGCGAGCAGGGCGGCGTCGTAACTGTTATTGGGGGAAATCAGATAGTTGAACTTCTTGCCGTTGGCCACCGTCCAGTCGCGCATGTCGTAGATGCTCTGGCGATAGGCGGCTCCCTGGTTGACGAAGAGATTGACGGGTGCATCCACGCCGCTGCCGACGCAGCCTGCGATTCCCATGTTGGACCGGGCGTAGTTCCAGTGCGGATCATTCCAGCCGAGCGCGGTGTCGTCGAGGCGGTGGGGCGCGAGCATTTCATAAGTCGGAGCACCCTCTGCGGCGTTGTTACGGACGAGCTGTTTCCAGGTGGCCAGGTTCGAGGAAGGGCGGTTGACAAACGCGGCCACTGGAGTGAGACCGTAGTTTTTCATGAGTTGCAAACTCGCGACGTCGCCGGTGGTCGAGCCGCTGCCCATGTCGCCCTCGACCATGGCGAAGCGGTTGGTGAAGTGGCTGGTGTAGGTGGTTTCCTGCGGGACGTCCAACTCGCTGAATCCGACGGGATGGTGATAGAGTCCGTTGCTTTGGTCAGCGACAAATGACCACTGCGAGCGGTCGAGCATCTGGGTGAGATAAAAGGCGGAACCGGGATAGACCTCGTAGTTGACCGCCGCTGATTTCGGGGAAACCGCGAGGGACGCGAGGATCGAAGCAAGCGCCGCGGTGGATCTCGGCACGCGGGAAACGGGTTTTTCGATGAAGGCCATCACCTCGGAAAAATGACACGCCCCGCAGGTCCGGGCAAAACCGCATTTACGGGATGCGTTCAGATCAATCCCTGCCGCATGGCCTTGGCGACGGCACCGGAGAGGTTGTGGACCTGGAGCTTGCTGTAGATATTGCGGACGTGGGTATCCACCGTGTGATAGGAGACGCCGAGCTGGTCGGCGATTTCCTTTTTGATGAACCCCTTCACCAGCAGCGAGAGCGTTTCGCGTTCGCGGTCGGTCAGGTCGGTTTCCGGCGTCGTCGGGGTGACGGCGTTGAAGGTGGTGAGGATCATCCGGGCGATGTGGCTGTTGAGCGGAGCGCCGCCGGCGAGCACCTCGTCGATGCCGCGCAGGATGGTGTCGATGTGGTCCGCCTTGAGCAGGTAGCCGCTGGCCCCGGCCGCGAGGGCCTGGAGCACCACCGGTTTGTGATCATACACCGTGATGACGAGGATCTTGGCAGCCGGGAAACGTTCAAGGAGCGTGGGAATACCGGTGACGCCGTGCATGCCGGGCAAGCCGAGATCCAGCAGAATGACATCCACCTGCGCCGAGGGGAGCACCTGATCCAGGCAGGCTTCGATGGAGGAAAACGCAAGATCGCAAGTGAGGTGGCCGCTTTGCTGGATGGCGAGCTGTAGGACGCGGCGATAGTCCTGATGGTCCTCGATGAGGCAGATACATGGTTTGAGAGATGTCATTTTCAACTGGGTTTGCGGAGCATGAAACGAAGGGTCAGCGTGGTGCCGTGGCCCGGCTCCGATTCGACCGCGAGGGAACCATGAAGGGACTCGGCACGTTGTTCAAGAGCGCGCAGACGAGGCTGTCCGCCGGCCGGCGGCGGCGGCAGTCCACAGCCGTCATCCGCGATGCGGAGTGTCACTTTTGAATCGTCCGCATCGAAGTGGATGGTCACATGCCTGGCGGACGCATGGCGGGAGATGTTGTGCAGGGCCTCCTTGATGAAAAACACCAGATTGCGGCGCTGCTCGGGATCGAGGCTGGGGGACGCGTCGCCGATGAATTCCCAGTCGTGCTCCTTGAGCATGAGGTTGGCGATTTCCCGCAGCCGTTCCGGCAAAGGTTTGCGGGCGCGGTTAGGCGTGATCGTGAGATCGACGATTTCGCGGAGCGAGAGCGACGACTCGCGGGCCATCCGGCTGATATCGCTGAAGCGCTCGGTGGAATCCTGCGCCGGAGCCACCTCCGCTAACAACGCGATGGTGGCCAAGTTCGAGCCGACTTCGTCATGGAGATCGCTCGAAATCCGGTGGCGCAGGGCTTTCACTTGACGGCGTCCGGCAAGCCGGAGGCGGATCTGCCAGATCACCAGCCCGATGATCACCACCGAGAGTAAGGAAAAAATGGCCGAAAGCCCCCAGATCCGGGCATGTTCCAGGATGGTGGCCCGCTCGGCCAGCAGAGCGCGCCGTTCCAGCGCGAGCTCGAAGTGGCGGGAAAGATCGGAAACCCAGCGGCGCAGCGGGATCAGCCTGCCGGTGGATGAATGCCCGTCGGTGAGGCTTTCCACGCTCCACACCCGGACACCGTCGTGAGGGCGCGACTTGATCCGATCCGGTGTGGTCACAGGTTTGCCGAGGGCCAGATTCTCGAGCCCGTCAAGAACCTGAATTTCCGAGAGCAGGATGCGCGGGGCAGTGAGCCGGTCGGGCTGATGCTGCCTGGAAATGACAAGTCTGACATGCCTTGCATTCACAGGCGGGAAATGAAGCGTAACGGGATTGTAGCCGGGGTTGGGAAAATCCTCCGTCCCACTGGACCACACGGTCTGCCATTCCGCCAGATCGCCATCCCGCCTGACCTCGATTTGAAAACCAACCGGAAACCCGAAGCCTGGCCCCTTCACCGGCGAGTCGCCCCTGGCCGCGACGATGCTAACGGCATCAAACCGGAGATCCTCCCCGAGATCGATCGCCGCCCAGGTAGGCGTGTTGCCGGTCTCCACCAGGTCCGTGTGCCAGCCGAGGCTCCGATTCTGCGGTTTCACTTCGGGTGGACCGAGGGGCGACTGCCCGTCTACCAGATAGCGGAGATTCCACCCGAACTCCGCGTCGATGCTGAACGCTGCGGATAGATTCCCATCAGGAGCGATGTTGCGCTCGCCTTGGAATACCATCAGCTCAGACACCGAGAAAAAGCGGACATGCTTGCCGGGGAATCTGGGCAGGTCGATGGGGATGAAGCGCAGCGAGAGCACCTCGGTCGGCGGAATTTCAAAAAACACCGGATCCCCACGGCGGAAATTGAGATGACTGTCCGGCAGTTCGGCGAGCACGATGGGATCCTGCGCGCCGGGAACCATCGCCTCCACCCGGAGCGCGTTGGGAAATCCGTAGTTCGAAGTCTCACCACTCTGGGTGGTCAGCCGGGTGGGCAGCAGGGCGATGCCATCGATGGTCTGCGGCGTGGTCCACGCGATCGCGAACCAGTTTTCCTCGGATCCGGAAGTGAAATTGGAATGAAAACCGTGCGTGCCGAGCGAATCCATGTCGGGCAGAACCGGTAGGCCTTGCACCTCGCTGGCAATCTCGGCAAGCCTCTGCTCGACCAGCGGCAGGCGGGAACTGAGGCGGCTTGCAAGCCAATGATCGAAGCCATCGCCCCGAGCGGTGGCGGTGACCGCCATCATCACCAGCATCCCGCAAATCCCGGGCCACCCCACCGGCGACCCGGTGCCGCGTCTCCGGACGTTGGAAATCCCATGCATGGCTGAAACGCTGAACCATTCCCATCAGCCGGGCAACCATGCATTCCCGGCATCCCGTATTCACGGGAGCGAGCACATCAGCGGATCGGCCCGCGGTGGAGAATCTCGTCCCACGAGCGGATGCCGATGGTTTTCAAATAAGGTTCGGCGCTGCGCTCTTCCTCCGGAGTGCCGAGCGCCTTGTAGAGGTGCCAGATCGGTTTGGGGCCGGCGGGATCACCGGGTTCGTCGGGAAATTTCCGCAGGCCGATGCGCAGGCCGCCCTCGCCGCGGTTATCGATCCAGTTGTGGTATTGCCAGGATTCGATCGATGACAGCCCGGCGATTTTCTTCCAGGCAAGCGCCATTCCAGCGGCTTGGTCTTCGAGTTGCTTCGGCGAGTAATCCTTCGAGTTGAATCCGTTTTCCGAAAGGTGCACCGGCCGCACCTTCCCCTGATAGAGAAGGGCGGGCAGCTTCATGTAGGCGTCGAGCACTTCGAGGTTTTTCGGGGTGATCTTCTTGGTATTGAAATCGAAGGTCGCCTGCTCGTCCTCCCAGGTGCGGGGATTGAAAAGGTTCTGCGGATACGGATGATAGGCGAGCGCCCACGGGAAGTCCCCTTCGGCGCGGGTGAATTCCAACAGCAGTTCGAGCAAGCGTTTCGAGCCATACCAGTTCTTGTTTCCCGCTTCCGCCCAGTGGTGGGTGAGCGTGATCAACGGACGGGCGTGCGGATCGTATTGCCGCGCGATGAGGTCCATCAGCCGCATCGATCGTTGATAGAGATCCATGTAAACGATGGCCGGTTTTTCCCCGGCATTGGTCCAGACCCAGCCGGCATCGACTTCGTTGTGAATGATCCAGTGATGGACGCGTCCGTATTTCCCGTCGGGACGCGACCAGCGTTCGGCGATGAGGTTGAGGATGGCACCATAGAGCGAAATCCCCTCGGCGGACGTGACATTCGGCATGGCGAACACGCCCTCCTTGACCGCATCCGGATGACCTAGCAGGCGGACCACGGGTTCCGCGCTCTTCGCGGGATTCGCCACCAGCAGAATTGCGGAAACCATGGCTCCGTGTTTTTGCGCGGCGATAAATTTCGAATCGAAAGCAGCGAGCACATCCTTCCGCGCATGGTAGGTCCGGCCTTGCCACTGGAAAGGTTCGCTGCCGGGGACAGGCTTCAGCGAGACCAGCGAATGCACCATCATGTTCACCGTGACTGCGGAGATGCCGAGGTCCTGGAGTTCGTTCGGAAAACGTGCCGGACTCCAGCCGGCCAGGCCCTTCTTGTGGGCAGGGAGCAAGGCAGGCGGCGCGGGTGCGCGGCACTTCGACATTTCCGGCGAAGCGGGCGTGGGACAGCGGCTCGAATTCCCCGTTGGTTTGACGCACAAGCTGCCAGCGGGCAGTTAGACGATCGTAATCGCGCCCCTCGCGCTGGCGATGGCGAGGCACGTCGATCAGGAACGCGCCCTTGGCATCCGGTGTCACCGCGACCAGAGATTGCCAGCTTCGCGGATCATCGAGCAGTAAATCCATCGGGATATCCGCTAGAAAAACTCCACCGTGCGGCCGAGCCACCGTTCCCCTGATGCGCACGAAATCCTTGCTCACGGAAACGTCCGCGATCACCGAGGTGAACGTGTGGTCAAGGTAGGATCGGAGCGCCTCCTGGGTGGCGGATGCCGAGGCCTCCGCCGCGATGGCATCAAACTCGCCCGGTCGCTCCGCCCTGAGCCGGACGTTGCGAAGCTGGAGCACGCGGTCGGCCGGAAGCGGCAGGTCGAAACGAAGTTGCGTCCAACCGGGCGGCAGCGGTTTCCCGGCCGGCGCGATGCGGGTGGCGTAGGACGTCCAGGCCTCGCTGTGACCGAGCGCCGGAAACCAGCGCGCGTTTGCCGACGAAAATGGAGGCCCGGGAAGCGCCGCGAAAGATGGAACCCCGCCGGCACAGAAGTAGTCAAACTCGAGCACCGTTTCATCCGCCGCGGGTGCGGCGTCAGGGGTGGCGCGGACCGACATGGGTCCCTTGAGTTCTACCACACCGGCGGCCTCGGTGAAATCAGCCGAAGGACCGTCGAAGCGCTCGAGGCGCAGCGCGACCGCTCCCGCGCGGATCGACAGGATCAGGACCAGCAGGATGGTCAACAAGCCGGCGGATTTCATGAGCGGGCCGAGTTAGAACGACCCCTCGAAATGATAGGTGCCGGATCCCACGACGAATGTGTTGCCCTTGACGGACTGAATGCCGGGACGCCCGTTAGCCGGGACTCCGCCCTCCTCGACGGTGCCTTTCACCGGCAGGATGACCTCCGCCGTGGTGTTCGGCGGGACCGTGACTTCGGCGGAAAATTTCCCGTCCTCGATCTTCCACGAGCAGGCAAGCCTGCCATGGCGGGTCTCCATGGAACCGGCGGCGCAGGTGATAGTGCCGGTCGGACGCGGGGCGATCTTGACGCGGTCGAATCCGGGAGCGGCGCGGTCGATGCCGGCGAGTTCCGACATCATCCATTCACAAACCGCACCGAAGGCATAGTGGGAGAACGAGTTCATGGATGGCTCGTGAACGCCCTTGCCCTTGATGTAGGAATTCCAGCGCTCCCAGATGGTGGTGGCACCGTTGTCCACCTCGTAGCCCCAACTCGGGTATTCGCGCTGCTGCATGAGGATGCCCGCGAGGTCATGGTGGCCGGCAGCTGATAGAGCGGGCAGCAGCGGGCGGGTGCCGAGGAAACCGGTGGTCATCTTGTTGCCGTTTTCCTTCACCAACCCGGCGAGATGGCCGGCGGCGGCGGCGCGCTGGTCGGCCGGGATGAGATCGAAAAACAAGGCCATGGCGTAAGCAGTTTGATTGTGTATGCCGAGCTTGCCGTCCTTTTTCAGATAGGCCTTTTGAAATGCGGCGTTCACCTTGGCGGCAAGCGCCTTGTATTTCGCGGTGTCCTCGGCATCGCCGATAGCGGCGGCCATTTCCGCCATCAGCCTCGCGTCGTAGGCGTGATAGGCGAGGTCGATGAACGGGATGGGCGTCTTGACGTCTCCCACAGAAAGCCAGTCGCCGAAACCGCAGTCGTCCACCGCGCCCTTGAGCTCGGGATCGCGGGCGCTGCGCCAGTCCATGAAATCGTTCATTTTCCGCCAGTGCTCGCTGATGACGCGGGTGTCGCCATAGACCTGCCAGATCGTCCACGGGCAGATGACGCCGGCGTCCATCCAGCCGGCGGCGTGGTGTTCGTTAGGCCGGGCGAGCGGGCGCGGCGCGTAGGCGGCGTAGGCGCCGTAGTCCCAGGCGTCGTCATTGAGATCGCGCAGCCACTTGGTGTAGAACGAGGCGATGTCCGCATTGAAGGTGGCGGCGCGCACATAGATCTGGGCGTCGCCGGTCCAGCCCATGCGCTCGTCGCGCTGCGGGCAGTCAGTGGGCATTTCGAAGAAATTCGCGCGCTGCGTCCAGACCATGTTCTGATAGAGCTTGTTGAGCATCGGGTCCGAGGATTCGAAGGATCCGTGCATCGGCGTGTCCGAGTGGATGACGATGCCGGTGACCGCATCGAGGCCCGGCGTGCCGGGGAAACCGGTGAGTTCGATGTATTGAAAACCATGATAGGTGAACTCGGGTGTCCACATTTCTCCGGCGGGATCGCCCTTCAGAATGTAAGTGTCCACGGCACGGGCGCAGCGCAGGTTCTCGGTGCTGAGACGGCCGTCGTTGTGGAGCATCTCCGCGTAACGGATGGTGACCTTTTCACCGGACTTGCCTTTGACCTTCAGGCGGATGACGCCGGAAATGTTCTGACCAAGGTCGAAGATGAATACGCCGGGCTGGTGCACACGCACCGTCTTCGCCGCCATTTCCTCGATCGGCCTGACCGGCACGCCCGGATGCGGCTCGACCTTGGAATTCGATCCGGTTTTGCAAACGGCGGACTCCCATTTCGAATCGTCATAGCCGGCGGTGGTCCAGCCGGTGAGCTCCTTGCGGGCGTCATAGGACTCGCCCATCAGGATGTCGCTCTCGGTGATGGGGCCAAGCGAGGTCCTCCAGCTGGGATCCGTGATGACCGTCTGGCGGCTGCCGTCCGACAGCTCGAGTTCCAACTGGACGCGGACGGCCGGCGAGATGCCGTAACAGTAACGACCGTTGATTCCGGGGACGAGGCCTTCCTGACCGGTGAGCAGCCCGTAGGCGACGTAACCGGAATACCAGCCGTCGGCGAGCGTCGCACCGATCGCGTTTTTCCCTTCGCGCAACAGCTGGGTGACGTCGTAGGTCTGCGAGTGGATGCGCCGCTGATAGGCGGACCAGCCGGGGGCGAGCCGCTCGTCGGAGACGCGCTTGCCATTCACCTCGAGCGTGTAAACCCCCAGCGCCGTGGCGTGGATGGTGGCCCGGACGATGGCCGGAGCGTCGAACTCCTTGCGGAAATACTTGGCCGGGGTGACCGTGATTTGCCCCTTCTGCGGGTCGCCAACAAAATTCTGGATATTCTCCTTGGTGACGAACGAGTGGTCATTCTTCGAGCTGATCCACAACGCGCTCCAATCCTCAGCAGCTAACAAGCCGACGCCGAACGACGCGGGTTCGCTCCACGCGGAAGCCTCGCCTTCGGTGCCCCACACGCGGACGCGCCACTGCGCACGGTCGCGGGATGCGAACGGAGTGCCCGCGTATTCGATCTGGTCGGTGGCGGCGGACTCGACTTTTCCTGACGACCAGCGGGATTTCCCGTCAAACCCCTCCCCTGCCCCGGCGACTTGGATTTCATACGCGGCCTGGCGGACTCCGCGGGCGGCGGGGTCGCTGGCGGACAGCTTCCAGGAGAACCGCGGCTTGCTCGTACCGATGGCCAGCGGGTTGGCATGATACTCGCAGCGAAGTTCATGGGCACGGGGAGCGGCGGCGAGCATGGGAACGGTGAGGCTGAACAAAATGAGCAGTGACTTCATGGGTGGGTGAATGGCGTGAAAAAAGCTGGGAGGGAACCTGGGCAGAGTTCCCGACTGAAACGGTCCCGAAAATATTCGGCCGCAAATGGAATCAGGACAATAAACCCTAGGGATGATTTTTCGACAAAAATCCCTCGGCTCAGCGGTTCATGGGAGCAACGAATGTCGAAGAAGCGATCGGGAAAATCCGGAGCGAATGCCGAAAACAAATGATCCGCGGCGGGTGAGAGGAAATAGCCACCCATCCGACGAGGCGGCGGGAGCGTTCATGGATTTTCCTTCCAGGTGAATTCATGGATCCCGGATCCGCTGTTTTCAAGCGACGAGACACGCCATCCTTGATAGGTGATCTTTTCCGCTGACTTCGGGAGGATGACATCGGTCGTGCTGTTGGGAGGCACGGCGAGACGCAGGGTGATGCGGCCCGGATTTCGTTCCCAGCGGTTCGAAACCGTGCCGTAGGCGGACTCGAACCTTCCCTCGGCCCAGTCGAGTCCCGGGATGATGGCGGGCTCGACCCGGATGGATTTGAAGCCGGGAGAATCATTTTTCAAACCCACGAGGTGGCCCATCATCCACTCGCCGCAGCCGCGAACGTGCGGACGTCGTCCGGCTTACCGGCGATTTCCGCGAAAGCGTTCATCTGTTGGCTGAGCAGGTGACCGGGGACACGCCCGATGAATTCTCTGGCAGCGCACTTTTTGATAGAAACCCGGTCGCCGATGATCCGATAGGGAGCGGGACCTTTGCCCCTCGTTTCAAACTGGTTTACCTGTGCGGCGAATTTTTCCCACTGGGTCATGTAAAGGCGCAGGGTCGGGTATTTGCCCTTGATGGCGGAGAACTCGCAAACGTGCTCGTGATCGGGCCGCCGGAGTGGGTGACAATGCCGGTGAGGCTTTCAACCGTGGGCTTTTCGGCGAGGCCCACGATCTGCACATAGCGGAATCCATGATAAGTGAAACGGGGTTCCCATATCTCCTCTCCCCCACCCTTGCAGATGTAGCGATCCGCGGGATTCGCGCCACGGAGATTGGCGGTGTAGATGGTACCATCCGGATAGATATTCCCGGCAAAACGCAGATAGATCGTCTGGCCGGATTTCCCGCCAGCTTCAGCCGCGCCCAGCCGGCGAAGTTCTGGCCGAAGTCCACGACATGGATTCCGCGGACGGGCTCGGTGATGACAATCGGATTGAGCTCCTGTTCGACACGGATGGTCTCGGTCGGATGGGCGCGTTAGGCAAAATCCAAAAACCGCCTGTGCGGGATGCAGCGCGGTGGCGGCGGTGATGGCAAAGAGGATTGCGCGGAGGTCACTCATGATTCGTGTCATCATAGTCATTGGATGAGACCGAAACCGTGCAGTTGATTTTACCATAGACTGGCATCACGGGCTTGTCTTGGCAAACTCCATGATTCGCAGATTGCGCCAGCTCACTTCCTCGCCGGGAGCTTTCTTGGATTTTCCGATGCCATGCACCTGTAGGCCGATGATTCCCTTGAGCGTCATCGAGTCTTTGAAATCGGCGGCCTCGACTCCATTGATCCATGTTTGGATGTGACCGCCCCGGCACTCGATGCGCGCTTGATTCCACTCCCCTTTCTTGAACGCGGCCCGGGCGGCTTCATTGTTCATGAGGTCGAACAACCACGCACGGCGGCCTTCGTCATAAACACCGCCGGTGTAGGATCTCTTCGAGGGATCAATCTCGTATTGATAGCCGTGAACTCGGTCTGCGGGGAGCGGTTTCGGTTCTCCCTTGATCGTGATCGTTCTCGCATCGGCAAAACACTCGCTGCGGAACTGAACCCCGGAATTCATGTTCCCGGCGACATTGAATTCGAATTCCAGAATGAAGTCACCGTATTCCCGCTTGGTGCAGAGAAACGTATTCGGGCTGCCCGCTACCGTCTTGCCGACGATGGCTCCATCCTCGACGCGATATTCCGCGGTGCCGCTGTGGCGCTCCCATCCCTCGAGGTTCTTGCCGTTGAAGAGATTCGTCCACTCCGCGTCCGCCGCGATGGCGGGCAGGACGAACAGTAAGCTCAGGATTCCGAGGCCGAGAGTCCGGCGAGGGTTTGCGGGTGGTATGGTTTTCATGTATCTGGCGGATGATGTCTAATTGGTGGAAGTCATGGCAAAAGGATGCTGCGGGCTTTCACCCGCAGCATCCCACTCTACCGGAACGAAACCCAAAACGTCCGGAAATTTTTCACTCAGGCACGGCGGCGACGGAGCATGCCGACTCCTAGCAGGAGACCAGCCAGCGCGCTGGTCGGCTCGGGCACGGCGGTCCAGTTGAGGGTGGAGGTCGATCCGTTGAAGGTGAACTGCCCGCGGCCGATGACAGTGCCATTGGAATCGAGTCCGCCTGTCGCGCTGAAGGAATTGAAGACATCACCCAGGACATCAGGCGTTCCGGCTCCACTGAAGATGTTGGACCAGCTCTTATCACTGTCCCAGAAAGCATCGGCGAAGGCGTTTCCGCTGAGCACCACTTTGAAGATGGCGGCACCGCCGGTAATGGCACCGCTGGCAACGACTTGGTCGTAGGTTCCTGTAGAACTATCAACTGCCACACCGATATCGGCGGTGTCGCCGGCATTGAAGTTCCATTCAAAGACCGAACCGGTGTCGTAGTTGAGAGTGCTGGAGAATGCCTGGGTGCCCACTCCGTTGTTGGTGCCGATCACACCAGGCGAGTGAGTCCCCGCTACGCCCCCACCTGCTGCGGCGATGGTCGTCGCGCCACCGATGGTGCCGCCACCTGCAAGCGTGGGAGTGCCAGTGGCCGTAGCGCCGCCCACGGTGAGCGCGGTGTTGGCAAGGCTACCGGTTGTTGCGATCAACAGAGTACCACCATCCACTTGGCTGCTCCCGGTGTAGGTATTTGCCCCTTCCAAGGTTTGTGTGCCCGTGCCGATTTTAGTCACGCCACCATCTCCCGAAATCACGCCCAAGAAGGTGGGGCTTGAGTTAGAAGCCCCCGTCGTCAAACGGGCCGTGCCCAAGCTGATATTTCCTCCCGTGGCTCCCCCCCCTGCGATGGACCCCACCTGCGTGTCAAAACCATCCAGGTCAAGTGTGGCACCTGCCACGTTTGCCAGGGAAATTCCACCGTTGATCCCGAAAGCACCGCTGACTCCTGCAACCGTGGCAACACCCGCACGCAAGGTGCCGTCATTGATGGTCGTGTTGAATGTATAGGTATTCGCACCGGAAAGTGTCCATGTGCCCGTTCCATTTTTGGTGACCTGGGTGTTCTGACCACCGCCCGGGTTGATGGTTTGATTGCTGATGATACCCGAAATCTCACCAGTGCCGGCAGTCGAACCGGCTAGAATCAGGTTCCGGTTGTTCTGTGAAGTCGCCGTGATGTTTCCGGTGATTTTGAGAAGGCCAGAGCCCGATTGGTTGATGGTGGTGTTGTTGGCCAAAGCACCCGAGTGCGAGATCTCGCGGGACGTCGTCTCACCTGTGCCCGTATAAGTGATTCCAGCCGCTCCACCCGCTGATAATGCGATCGGATTGGTGTCCGTTCCAAATGCTCCGAAAGTGGACACTGTCACCGTGCCAAGGTTGATCGCCGTGGCTCCGGAATAGCTGTTGGTGTTGTTCAAGACAAGATTGCCACTGCCATTCTTGATCAGGCCACCACTGCCGCCGATGGTTCCAGCGACGGTGAGCGTTCCTGCACCATCTTTCACAATTCCACCAGAATTGGTGATGTTGCCATTGATGGTGATGGCACCGCTACTATTAGAACTTAAAGCAAAGCCCGAGCTATTGATATTTCCACCGATGGTGACAGAGCCTCCGCTGTTATTTGTGAAGCTCTGTGCTGCGGAAAGAACCAGGGGAACATTGATGGAATGAGTTCCGCCGGTAACATAGATGCCACCCGTGCCGACCGTGATTTTGTTGGAAGCCGTGTCATTGATCGAGACCGAGCCTGCGTTGTTGTTGAAATTTAGCGACAGCACCGAGTAGTCTTGGCCTAAGGTGGCAATCGTCGTGTTCGTGGCACCGGTTGCAGCGAAGTGCAATTCAGTGGCTGCACTGGGTTGAATCAAGGTGTCCGAACCTGATGAAGCGGCATCAAGCCAGTTGGTCGTAAGACCGGGTGTCCCAGCATTCAAGGTCGTGCCTTGTGCGCCGGAATAGAAAGCTCTAGCGAGGTCTGCGGCCGTCACCCCAATCGAGGTGGTGGTGGCTGAATTCGTGATACTAAGGGTGTAACTGGTGTTGCCGAAGATGGCGACGGAAGAGCCGAGCACGAAGGTATTCGCTGAGTCCAGGCCACCTGCCGCAGTAACAACGGTGTAGGAATTCCCGACGGTGAGCGCACTCACTGGCGTGATATTGATTTGAGGACCCGCGAAGCTAAAGGTCGGGGTATTCGTGATGGCAAGAACGTCGGCACTGGCAGTGCCACCGAGATTGAAGTTAAAAGTCGGAGCGGTTCCCGTCGCAGCGAAGAGATTGACGGTGGCACCTCTCACTTCAAAGGTATTGAAAACACCATCCGCCATGGTGAACATGGAGGCGGCGTTCATGTTCAAGTTGTTGATGGCGCTATTTGCAGTGAGGGTGACTCCCGGCGCCGCAGCGAGTGTTGCTCCCGTGATGTTGAAGGTGCCCGTGCCCGCCGGAACCGCCACAGTCGGTGCACCCAGGCTTCTCGCGCCCACTGTTCCGACGGCACCGAAAGTTAGTGTGCCGCCACCGCTGACATTGAAATTATTGGAAAGCGTGCTACCCGCGTTGGTGATGGTGAGATTGTTCGTGCCAGTTTTCGCAATGTTACCTCCTGCAGACAAGAGACCGTTTGCGATGATATCTCCGCCAACCGTGCTGCCGGTAAATGTACGACCCGAACTCATCGCTAAGTTGTAATTGATCGTCTGGACGTTGCTGCTGTTGTTTGTGATAGCACTACCTGTGAATGCCCAAGTGACGCTATCTGAAGTGGTCCCAATGGTGTAAGCTGGAGCGCCCACGTTGAAGAGCATCCCACCAAAGTTTCTCGCCCCGGTGAGAGCCGTGCCGCCCGCACCCGCCGCTCCAAATACCCAGCGATCCGTTGCTACCGTATTACTCACTGAATTACTCGGTAACACGCTACCGACCCAGTTGGTGTTAAGGCCAATCACCCCAGTGGCGCCGGACCAAGTGATATCCGCAGCGCGGGCGGCTTGGCTACCGAGTAGGGGTGAAAGCGCGATCGCCAAGGCGACAAGCGAGTGACGGTTTGCGAGAGCAACGCAAAGCGTGAATGGGGATTTGGATTTCATAAGGCGGAGGAGTTAGTCGAAGTGTTGGAATGGGTAACGCTGGCGTGACTGATGCCGTAAGGCGAAGGCGATACAACGATGGAGAGATGGAAAATCATGCGTGGCGGATGCGAGGTTTGGGGGTTTATGAGAGAACGATGCTTTGCAGCAGCCGGTAGGTTTATAGGTGAAAGAATTCAAGCAGGCCAGTCACCGTGGTGGCGACGTTACCTGGCTTGATTGTAAGACTGCTGCCGATTTTTGTCCTGTGATCGTGGAGGTGCCAGCCGTGCCACCGTTAACATCCCATCAGGAAACAGTAGCATGGGCGCTCGGATTGAGTGCGACCACGACGCTGGAGATCGCGAGTGCCATGATGGACTTGGGGTTCATGGGATAGCAGGGGATTGTGGCCTGAGAGGTATTTTTGGAGATAGACGTAGATTGGATGAATCGGGCAAAAAGGGGAGGTGGTCGGAGCAATGGGTTAGCTACACTCTCGGGGATACTGACTGGAATACCGATCGGAAACAATCACCCGTGGGGATGATATTGGAGACCGGGCAAATGCATGGAATCAGGGGTATGGATTTGAAAAACCACCAAGTTCCCGGGAGTCAAAATACCCATCGCCTGTTTTAGCGCGCAATCCGCCGTGAATCACTTCATCACCTTGAGGCGGAGGAAGAGCTTGCCGGCCACCTCGTTGGAGTTCGGCACGGTGATGGTCATGTCGTCGGGCAACGCGCCGTTTTCATTGACCACCACGGGCGTCACTCCCGTCCAGATGGCGAGGTCGGTGCTCCATTGGCCGATCTGGGTGATGGCGGTTGATTCGGACTCGTCGCTGCGCTTGTAACTGAGAACCTGGTTATCGCCCACGGTGGCGAGTGTCGGGTTGATGGATTGCGAGGAATCGACCGGACTTCCGGTTAGAACGAATTCGAGCAGGTTGCCGATGCCGTCGCCGTCAGGATCCGCTCCGGGGAGCTTGGAGGCCTCGTCGGGGAGCAACGGGTTCGGGGTGAAGCTGCCGATCCAGGCGGGATAAGGATCGGACACGGACATGGTGACGGTTCCGGTGGTTTCGTCGAAGATATAGTTTTTAGCATCCACCGTGGTGGTCCAGGTTTCATTACCTTCGTCATTCCAACCGACGACAGAGAAGCTGTCGCCATAGGCTCCGGGAAGCGAGATTGCATTTTCGATCACCCATGAGCCGCTGGTAAGAGCCGAGGCATCCGTGGCGGAGGTATCGATGACAAAACTACCGTCGAGGGTGATGTTTCCGGCGCCGGTGAGCACGTTGTTGCCGGCTCCGCTGGTTTCGGTGGTTCTGAATGTGAGCTGACCGGTGGGGGCGATGATCAAGGTTCCGGAGTTGACGGTGGTGTTGTTGCTGTAGGTGTTCAGGCCGGAGAGCGTCCAGGTGCCGGTGCCGTTCTTGATGATTTGGGTTCTCAGCCCCACCGAGTTGTTGCTGATGACGCCGGAGATTTCGCCGGTCCCTTCGGTGGAGCCGTCGAGGATGAGGTTGCGATTGTTCGCGGTCGCAACGGTGAAATCACCGGCCAGTTTCAGCAGACCTGTGCCAGCCTGGGTGAAGGTGGCGGAGTTTGCCAAGAGACCGGATGTTGCGAAGTTGCGAGTCGTCGTCTCTCCGGTCCCGGTGTAGGTAATGCCCGCCGCGCCGGAAACTCCCATCGAGATCGGGCCGGTATCCGTCCCGAAGGCCGCGAAGGAGGAGACGCTGATGGTGCCCTGATTGATCGCCGTAGCTCCCGAGTGGTTGTTGGCACCATTCAAGACCAGAACTCCGGTGCCGTTTTTCGTAATGCCACCGCTGCCGCTGATGGTGCCTGCGAATGTTGCCGTCCCCGCACCTTCTTTGATGACGCCACCGGAGTTGGTCACGTTGCCATCGATGGTGATGCTGCCGGTGCCTCCGGCGGTGAGGGTGTTGCCATTGCTGTCGATGCTCCCACCGATCGTTAGGAACCCCGCGCCGCTGTTCGCAAAGGTCGCCGATGTGGACAGGACAAGCGGTACATTGATCGAATGGGATTCAGCTGCGACGTTGATGCCGCCCGTTCCGACGGTGATCGTGTTGGAGCCGGTGTCATTGATCGATACCGGTCCCGCATTGTCGTTGAAATTCAAGGATACCACCGTGTAGTCCTGGCCAAGCGTGGCAATGGTAGTGTTAGTGGCACCAGTCGCCGCAAAGTGCATTTCCGTGGCGGTCGTGGGCTGGAACAGCGTGTCTGTGCCACCACTCGCAGCATCCAGCCAGTTGCTGGAAACGCCCGGGGTGCCGGCATTCAGGGTGGTGCCCTGGCTACCGGAGTAGAAGGCTTTGGCGAGGTTTGCAGAGGTCACACCGATGATGGTGGTGGTCGCGGTATTGGTGATACTCAGGGTGTAGGTGGTGTTGCCAAAGGTGGCCAAGCCCGTTCCGAGGACAAAGCCGTTGGCACTGTCCAATCCGCTGGGGGCCGTGACGACGGTATAGGTGTTTCCAATGATAAGCGCAGTGACGGGCGTGATGTTGATTCTAGGCCCGGCGATGGAGAACGTCGGGGCATTCGTCAATGCCAGCACATCCGCGCTCGCGGTGTCACCGACATTGAAGTTGTAAACCGGCTCCGTTCCCGTGGTTTGGAAGAGGTCGGCGGTGCCGGTGACTTCGAAGGTATTGAAGAAGCCATCCGCCATCGTGAAGCTGGAGCCAGTCCTCATCACCAAATTCTGGATGCTGCTGTTGGCCGTCAAGGTCACCCCCGGCGCTGCGGCCAGCGTTCCCCCGTTATTGATATTGAAAACTCTCGCTCCCGAGGCTCCCACGACTTTCGCACCGACGGTTCCGACCGCACCGAAGACAAGTCTCCCTCCATTCACGGTGAAATTGTTGGTGAGCGTGCTGCCCGCACTGGTGATGGTGAGGTTGTTGGTTCCGTTTTTCGTCGCATTCCCGCCACCGGAAAGATTGCCGTTTACCACGATATCTCCGCCTGCGGTGCTGCCTGTGAAGATGCGCGCCGTCCCGATGGCAAGATTGTAATTGATCGTCTGGATGTTGCTGCTGTTGTTGGTGATGGCACTGCTGGTTACCTGCCAGGTAGAGTTGTCGCCCAGGGTTCCGATGGTGTAAGCGGGGGCCCCCGCATTGAAGAGCATCCCTGCGAAGTTCCGTGACCCTGTGAGCTCCGAACCACCGGCCCCGGCAGCGCCAAAGACCCAGCGATCCAAGGTGGCACTCGGCAACGCTCCACCAACCCAGTTGGTATCGGTGTTGATGTCAGCAGTGTCACCCGACCAGGTAACATCAACGGCGTGGACGCTCAAGCTCGCGAAGAGTGAGGAAAGAGCAACCGCGAAAGCGATGGTGGATTGCCGGTGGGAGGAAGCCACGCAGAGCGCGGTGAAGGATTGGGTTTTCATCGGATTTTTCGGGGTTTGTTATTTAGACGGGCTTCAGAGTTCAGGATTCTTCTAGCAATTTCACCTGAAGACCCTGAATCCAGCGAAGTTATCCCTTCGCAAATCCGTCGTTACGGAGCCAGAGTGAACATCGTATAACCGGTGTAGGACTTGCTGGTGTCCCGAGGGCCCCAGTCGATGTCAGTAGGATTGACGAGTTCCACATGACCGTCGACGAAGCCGACATTGATCTTGCCGCCGTGGCGCGCGATGGCGCAGGTGCCGTCGATGGAATTGCCACGGACAAAGCAGGCGCCGGCATTCGGCAGATCGACCCGGTCTTTCCATTCCCCATTCACTTCGGCGGTAGCATCCGCGAACCACACGACTTTGCCCGGGTCGGGAACCGCAGAAAGACGGGTACGGGCGAAGGATGCGGCACCATCCGCGACGGATCCGCTGTTAGGAGCCATGGCGGGCCAGTTGATGCCGATGCCCAGCGGGATGCGGTCGCTTTTGCCGCCCCCTGCTCCCCGCGTTGCAGGGGTCTTTAATTTCGGGCAGGAGAACATCGAGGCGCCTTCTTCGTAGGTCGTGAGTTGATCCGGCCAGAAATTCGCACTGGCATTGTTGACGATGCGTTCTTCCACGGGAAGTGGAGTTTTGCCGGTGTGGCTGCTCATCATGGAATTCTGAATCTGAAGCCGTGGCAGACTGCCGTTGTTTTCAGCGGCAAACATATTGCCCATGACGATGCATTGGCGCATGTTTGACGCGCAGCCGGTGGCCGCGGCTCTGTCTCTCAACCGGCTGATCGTCGGAAAGAGGACGCCGGCCAAAACAACGATGATCGTGATCACGACGAGCATCTCGACGAGAGTGAATCCGTGTTTGAGGAATGAGGGTTTTTTCATGGAGTTGATATGATGAGCGGTTGGGTTTACCGAGGAGAATTCAGAAATCTGAACGTTTACTTGTGAAGCCTATGCAGGGACTTCACGCGAAGCAATAACCCCAAGGGATGATATTATAGAGGATGGTGGTTTCATCATGCTGTAACTCGAACTCGAGAAGATGGACGGGACCCGAAAGCCCGTCATCGGGTCCCGTCCGAAACCGCCTCTCAGGATTGGCGATAGCGCGAATGGCTTATTTCACCGCCTTGAGGCGAAGGAAGAGCTTGCCGGCCACCTCGTTGCTGGTCGCGACGGTGACGGTCATGTCATCCGGGGCGGCTGCAGTGCCGGCAACGGTCACGGCGCTGAGGGGTTCGAGCGTCAGAGTCTGGCTTCCGACCGCTCCGCTGCCGATGGTGTAAGTCCCCACTGCGGCAGCGGTGAAAGTAATGTTTCTGATGGTGACGCCGGCTCCGAGGCTGATGAGCCGACCGCCTGCACCGCTAGGAGTGGTGTTGAAAGTGGCGGTTTCACCGAGAGCACTGCCGGGGACTGACACAGTCCCGGAGGCCCAGTTTCCCAGAGTTGCCCAAGTCCCATTGGTCGTAGCCGCCCATGTGGCACTTGCGGCTTGGGCGGATTGACTGCCGGGCAGCGCGATGAGCACGGCCGCGAGCATGAGATTCGCCTGGCGGCTGGCGGAGGCTCCGCAGAGGAAGAGGATGGATTTGGTTTTCATGGGATTTGTGGGGTTTGTTGAGACGGCGGCCGACGGGTTATCGGAACTCATCCAGCTCTAGCTTCACTTTTGGAAGCATGAGTGATGGATCGGATGCAATCAATCACCCCACAGGATGATATTAAGACTCCTGTGAAACGGTGAATCCAGCTCCACTGCGACCGGTGGCTCGGGTTGAGCAGATGCCCGCTTGCAGATTATTTCACCACCTTGAGGCGGAGGAAGAGCTTCCCGGCCATCTCGTTGCTGGTCGGCACGGTGACTGTCATGTCGTCGGGAGCGGCGGCGTTTTCATTAACAAGGATCGGCGTGACATCATTCCAAGTGCTGAGATTGGTGCTCCATTGGCCAAGCTGAGTGATAGCCGGAGATTCCGATTCGTCGCTACGCTGATAGCTCAAAACAACATTCGAACCGACGATGACCTGTGTGGGCAGGATCGCCATCGAGGAAACGACCGGGCTGCCACCGAGCACGAATTCCATCAGGTTGGTGATACCGTCGCCATCGGGATCGGCAGTGGGTAGCTTGGAGGCGGCGTCGGGTAGCAGCGGATTTGGAGTGTAGCTGTCGATCCAGCTGATGTAAGGATCGGCCGGGGGAGCGGTGTCGATCATGCTGACCGTGCCGGTGAGTTCATCGAAGGTGTAGTTCTTGGTGCCCACGCTCTTGGTCCAGGTCTCATCACCTTCATCATTCCAACCGACTACGATGAAAGTGTTACCATAAGCCGCGGGAAGCGACGCGGCGTTTTCGATGACCCAGGATCCGCTGGCAAGAGCTGAGGCATCGGTGGCGGCGGTGTTGATGTTGAAGTCGCCATTGAGAGTGACGGTGCCGGCACCGCTGAGCAGGTTGTTGCCGGAGCCGCTGGTGTCACCGGTGACGAACCGGAGTTCGGCGTCATCGGTGATTTCGAGTGTGCCGGTGTTGGCCGTGGTATCGCCGGTGTAGGTGTTAGCCGCAGTGAGGGTGAGAAGTCCCCCACCCTCCTTGGTGAGGCCGCCGGTGCCGGTGATGACTTGGGCGACTGCCGTATCGAAGCCGTTGGTGTCGATGGTGCCGGTGTTGGCCAGCGCGAACTTGGTGGCATCCACTCCGACGCCATCTGCGAGAAACAGAGTCGGAATGGAGGCGGAGAGCTTGAGGGTGCCGTCGTCGAGCAGGACCTGACCGGTGGCGTTTCCAGTTGCGTCATTGACCGCTTCAAATCCCTGACTGGTCGTCAGAACTCCGGAAACCGTGAGTCTGGAAACTTGAGCGAAGGCACCCGTCGGGGGTTGAACCTTGATGGTATTGGCACCCGAGTAAGTTAGACCGGCACCCGTTCCGATGGTCATCTGGGCGGTGATGTTTCCCGCGCCTTGAATGGTCATGTCGCCGGATTGCGCCCAAGTCGCACCACTGGTTAGATCCAGGATTCCCAGTCGCCCGACGCGGAGCGCACCCGGATTGATCACCGCACCCGCGACGGATGCGGTGGCTGCAACGCCAGTAAGCCCGCCCGTACCGGTGGTGCCGACCTGGAAGGTCTTGTCGCTGGCAAGGGCGACGCTGGCCCCCGCGTCGATGGTCAGGGTGGCGCCGGCAATCATGTTAGAACCAACGGTAATGCTGCCGGAGGCAAGGCTTTGGTCGTTTTGAAGCGTCACGCTGCCGGCTTGAAGGGTAAGACCGCCGGTGTAGGAGTTAGCTCCTGATAGAACAACCGCACTTGTGTCCGTGGCGCCTGGGTTCACGCTCAGCGCGCCTGAGCCGCTGATGATGCCGCTGACGGCGGTGCTGCCAGTTCCTGAAACCGTAAGCGGGAAACCGCCGTTGGTCACGGATCCAC
Source organism: uncultured Verrucomicrobiae bacterium (assembly GCA_963841745.1). Classification (GTDB taxonomy): domain Bacteria; phylum Verrucomicrobiota; class Verrucomicrobiia; order Verrucomicrobiales; family Akkermansiaceae; genus Luteolibacter. The sequence continues at coordinate 913,130 of CAWJDV010000006.1, forward strand.
TGACCGTGAGCGGTCCGGTAGCCGTGGAGTTCGACCATGTCTGGGCGGCACCCAGGATTACCGGGACGTTGATCGTGGAAGCCGGTGCATCGGTTTCCACGATGATGCCCGCGCTGACGGTGAGGGTATTGTTGCCGTTAGCGGAGGTATCGTTCAAGGTCACCGCCGAGGCACCCACCGCGTCATTGAAGGTGAGGGATTTGACGGAGAAGTCCTGGCCGAGTTCCGCAATGGTGAAATGCGCCGCATTGTCCGCCGAGAAGACCATTTCAGCGAGAGCGGCGGGTTGCTCCGACAGATTGTCAGTTCCTGCGGAGTCGCTGGACCAGTTGGTGTTGCCGGAGTTGTCGACATTCAGTGTCGTCCCCTGATCACCGGTGTAGAAGGTGATGTTAGGCGCGGAGCTGATCACCGTGACGGTGCTGCTGGTGGCGGTGTTGACCAGGCTGAGACCGTAGGCGGTCGGGCCGAAACCCACGACACCGCCATTGCCGAGTGTCCAGGTGTTGGCCGAGTCCAGTCCCGAGGTGGCGGTGGCGATGGTGAAGGAGTGGCCGATCGTGAGGGGTCCGGTGGGAGTGATGTTGATGAGAGCGCCCGGGTTGGTGAAGGACGCGGCACCGTTGATCACCATGGAGTCGGAAACACCGTTGGTGCCGGTGACTTCAAAATTCAATGCGGGGGCGACACCGGGAGTGCCGCCGTAAAGATTCGGAGTGCCATTCATGTTGAAGGTGTTTGTGAAACCGTCGACCATGGTGAAGACGGAGCCGGCATTCATGGTCAGCGTCGTGCCGCCCGTGGTGGCGATGGAGTTGTTCGTGGTGGTGGTGAGCCCCGGAGTGACGGCGAACGTGCCGCTGTTATTGACCACGACCGCCGATGCGGCCAGGGACGCACCGACGAAGCCTGTGGCACCGAGGGCGAGTATTCCGCCACTGATGGTGGTTTTCCCCGTGGCGGTGGTGCCGTCGGCCCTGCCGTAGGTGTTGGCTGCGGAGAGCGTCCATTTACCGGTGCCGGTCTTGATGACTCCGGTGTAAATGGTCGCACTGCCATTGCTGATGACCCCTGCGATTTCAGCGGTTCCCGCGGTGGAACCGGTGAGGGTGAGTGTCTTGGCAGCACCCGCGGCCGCAGTCACATTACCGGAGAATTTCAAATGTCCGGTGCCGGATTGGTTGATCGTGCCGCTGCCCGCCGCACCGTTAAGCCTCACGACCCGGGAAACATCCTCACCCGTGCCGGTGTAAATCAGGGCTCCCGAGGTGTTGCCATTTCCCAAATTGATCTGGGTAGTCGAGAGATTGGTGGCGAGCGAGGCCACGCTGATAGAGCCTTCACGAATTTGGGTCTGACCGGTGTAGGCGTTGGTGCCGGCGAGCGTGAGGGCATTGCCTCCCACTTTGATCAAACCGCGGGTTACGGTGCTCGGAAGGCTGGTGGCATAGGTGAAGTCACCGGCGCTGGTGTCGATGCCCACTCCTGACGTGGGATCCAGGGTAAAGCCGGCAAGTGGGATACCATTGAACAAGGCATCCAAATCCGCCGTGTCGTAAAAAAGCGAATCAGATCCTTTCACGCCAAGAGCCACAGCCCCGGCCGCGATGGCGGTGACGGCGGTATTCGGCGACCGGGCCGCCTTGTTTCGGAAGCTCAACACGCCGGCATTGACCGAGGTCGCGCCGGAGTAGGTATTGGATCCGCTGAGACTGAGAGTGCTACCTCCATTCTTGGTGAGCACCAGCTTGTCCGTGGCGCTCGGGGTCGCATAATCCGTTAGGTTTCCACTTATAAGGGATGCTCCGGCTCCGCCGACCGTGAGCGTCTTGATCCCAAGTTGGGTGGTGCCGATCGCACCGGCGAAGATGATTCCTTGTGAATCCGAATTGTTGGTGACGCCGAACGCGTCGTCGCCAGCGGACGTTCCCAGATTCACCTTTGCATTGATCAGCGGGGTGCTGCCATTGACGGCGGTCGGGGCGATCGAGGCGGCGGCTTCAAGCGTCAGGGTTTGGCTTCCCACAGCACCGGAGCCGATGGTGAAGGCTGCTCCGTTCGCACTGAAGACGATGGTTTTGATTGTGACGCCGGCTCCCAGATCGATCACGCGGAAAGCGGTGACGATGTTGGCGGCGAAGGTCGCTTTCTCTCCGGTTAGCGATCCAGGCACTGGAGTGGTGGACCAGTTCGTGCCGTTGGACCAAGCTCCATCAACGGCGGTCGCCGCCCAGGTGGCATCAACCGCGCGGGCGGACTGGCTGCCGAGCAGGCCGAAGAGCCCGGCGGCAAGGATGAGGTTGGAATGGCGGTGGGTGGATGCTCCGCAGAGGGAGAGGATGGATTTTGCTTTCATGGGATTTTTGTGGGCTAGAAACGACAAACTTGGGGGGGGTCACCGTCACGAACGGAATTCGCAATGTCCGGAGATTGATCAAACATCGGGAAGGGTGGATTGAAACGCCTTCCTCCACAATCACCTCAGGGGGTGATATTCCCGGCCCAACGGGCGAACCGGGCATTCGCACTCGGCGAAAGATCAACGGTAGTTAGTTCCCGACTTTGTTCTTGGGTTTCCCCGGCTCGTGCTTTTTTCTGAATTCGTTTTCGCTCATGCGGGTCGTCAATTTACGGATGTGACCATCAGCAAAAACAACCAACTGGGTTTCTCCGAAATGATCCAGCTCTGGCGCGGTTTCACGGTTGATCGCCCGTTTTTCGGCAAGTTCTCCATTGTGTCCAAATTCGGTTAGATTGAAACGGTCCCAGCGGGGCCCAATGTTGCGGTGAGGAAAGTGGGCCTTCATTGGGTTTTGAAATGATTCGCATTTTAACTTGTGCAAGCTAGCCACACAAACCTGCCAAGCCTCGCAGAACGGCCCACCCAAACTGAATGACGGTAGCCGCGGGCTTCAACCTATAGCGATCCCCCGCCTGTTGTGGCGTAACAATGGGAAACCTCACCGGGCATGGAAACGAACCCCACCTTCCAGTTAGGGAACCGGCACGCTTTCGTAAACCACCATGCTCGAGGCCGGAACCGGCAGGCGCAACGGGCCGGCGGCATCGAACGTCTTGGTGGGCGCAGCCTTGTCGTGGCCGATGGTGAGCACGGGCCGGAGAACTCTGCCGGCAGTCTGCAAATGAGCGGGGAGTTGCATCCGGTCGTCGCCGGAGGAAGTCACGCGGTTCGCATCGGAAGCGTTCACCACGACGACGACGAAGGAGGATCCGTCTTCGGAGGCGCGGCCAAAAGCGAACACGCCGTCGTCGTCGCCGCTCGATCCGTTATCGACCCACAGCGGAATCACGGAGCCGGTCCGCAGCACCGGCAACTTGGCGCGGAGTGCTGCCAGTTGGGAGATCTCCTTAAAGGCGGCGGATGATTTCACGTCCTTCATGGACGGGCCGCCGCGTTGGCGATAGAACATCAGGCGGCCGGTCTCGCCGTCCTCGCCGATTTTCCCGTCATCATCCAACAGGGCGAACTCGGTGCCATAATAAAGACATGGAATGCCGGGCAGGGTCATGAGCAGGCCCTGGGCGAGGCGGTTGCGGCGGTCGGTGACACCTTTCACGCGGAAGCGGTTGAGGCCGTCGTGGTTTTCGATGAAGGTGATGATTTTCTGTTGGGCGTTGAGTCCGTCGGGTCCGGGGTTCGGGTTGTAGAACGGTTTGTCATCCGCATCCGTGGCGGTGCGGATGGCGAGGGATTTCTCCAACTCGGCGGGCGAGCCGAAATCGCCGCCGGGATGGCGCAGGTATTCGCGGGCGCTGAAGCAGAAATTGAAATCGAGCACGGAGTCGAGCGCGGGCTGCGGTTTTTCCCGCCAGTCCGTGCGCCAGGTGTATTGGCCGAGGCGGGCGGGGTTGCCGTCATAAATTTCGCCAAAGAGGATTTTTCCCGCGGCGGCGGGTCCGAGGCGCTGGCGCAGGCGCTCAGTGAAGACGTCCCAGAACTCCGGATGCACATGCTTGACGGTGTCGATGCGCAAGCCGTCGACGCCGACGGTGCCGAGGTAGAATTTATAGATCTCGACGAACTCGTCGACCAGGGACTCGAAGTAGTCGCCCTTTGGATCGGTCCAGAGGTCGCGCAGGGAGAAGAAATCACAGGTGATTTCCTCGCCGTCGTTCTTGCCGAGGCTGTCGGGTGAGAATCCCTTGCGACCGTAGGCTCCGAGCTGCGAGAGCGTGCCCTTGGTGGCGATTTTCGCGCCCAGCAACTCGCGCGGGCCGTCGGGCTGGGTTCGCATCGCATTCCATTCCGGAACCTGCGCCCATTTCGCATTATCGTGGAATCCATCCGATTTGAAAGGCTGGACCCACTCGTCCTTTTCGGCGACGTCGAAAATGTTGTCGCCATCCGCATCGTAGTAGAACACCGGGCCCACGTGGTTGAGGACGACATCCTGAATGACCTTGATGCCCTTGGCATGGGCGAGTTTCACAAAATCCCGGTAGTGTTGCATGCGCCCCTCGGGGCTGTCCGGATAGGGATTTCCCGCCAGGGACTTGCTGCTGGTGAGGTGAGGATCGATGTCGAGCAGGTCCTGCGCCCAGTAGCCGTGATAGCCGCTTTTCCAGCCGCCGAGGTCGTAGCCGGAGCGCCAGACGTTTTTCACGACCGGGGTGAGCCACAGCGCGGTCACGCCGAGATCGTTGAAATAGTTGGCTTTGAGGGCGTTTTCCACACCCCGCAGGTCGCCGCCGTGATAACGTCCGATATCCTTCTGCTTGGCGTCGAAGAGTGCGGGATCGCATCCGGCGGGGACGTTGTTCGCCGGATCTCCGTCGCAAAACCGGTCGGTCATCGCGAAGTAGATCACATCATCCGTCCATGGCCTCGCCTCGGCGGAGAGGATGGACACCAGGGAAAACAGGAGGACTTTCAAACGCACGTCTCCCATATGTCGGGATGCGCCGCATGGTTCGGGAATTTCACGGCTGCGCGGTGATCCGCAGCCGCAAGAACAATCCGGCGGGCGGATTGAGCAGGCGCAGGGTGATCGTCTCCGCGTCCGCGCCGAGGCTCGCGGTGGAGAGGATTTGATAATCCACTCCGGGCACGGCGGGCTGGAACGAGGCGAGAGTGGTGGATTTCTCCATCGTGTAAGACAAGTCCGTGAAGAGCTTGGAGCGGGTGAAAACGAGGTCAGCCTGTCCGCTGGCGAAGTGAAACGACGGCAGTCTGTTTGCGTCGGAAAGGTTTGGATCGTTGCCGAAAAAGTATTCCTCCTGATTTATCACCCCGTCAGAATCCGGGTCATCGGCGGGCCCGGTGAGCGGCTCATCCTCGCCGAATTCGAGGGATTTCCACGACTCGTAGGTGAGATGGGGGAACGGAATATCGATCACTTGCCAGCCGATGTCCTTCATCTGGGTGAGCGTCAAATCGAGCTGGCGATCGAGGTTCGGATTGATGACCGGCTCCATCAGCAGGTTCGGCGAGGCATCCGTCGTCCAGTGGGAAACCGAGGAGCCGGAGGAAAAGGTGAACGGCGCATAAAGGCGGAGCTGGTTTTCAAAAGTGCCGGCGAACTGGTTCGCGATGGGAACGAAGGAAAGTTGGACTCCGGGCGAGGCCGCGAGCAGTGCATCGCCGTCCGGCTTGCTGATGAAGACGGTGGGAATGGAAATCGTCACCGGGATCCCGTCGACAAGGCTGTCGCCACCCGGCACGAGCACACCCGTGTCGACGTTGTTCGCGATGACCACGGCGATGGCTCCCGCCTGCTGGGCCTTGTAAACCTTGCTGTCGAAATCGCATTCCCCCCGGCGGACAAACGCAATATTTCCAGCGACTTGCGCGGCGTTGATGATGGGACCACAAGCGTCGGTGGGATCGCCGGCACCTCCGGTATCGGTGATGGCAAGCTCGCCGCTCAGCCCGCTGTTGGAAATCGGCGGGCCGAACGCCGCCGGTAGATTGGGAAGCACCTGCGTGGCGAAGTCGGGAAACGTCGCCGTGAGCTGGAATCCGCTGATGCCGGACTGGGCTGCCAGTTTTTGAGGCAGGCCGGCCGTGGTGAATGGTCCGGTCCAGACCAGATTCGGGTCATTGGTGGCGGAGGCCGCCCGCTGGGCGGAGGAGAAATCGGGCCAGGCGGTTTGATGAACCTTGTCGAAAATGAAACTGCTGAAAATATCGTTTTCCCCGAGAAACAGGCTGCCGGTCGCCGCATTGACGAAGCTGACGAACCCCAGCCCATGGCCCAACTCATGCAGGAGGACATCGACGAAGTTGGATTTCAGGGCGGGTGTGCTGCTGTCCAGGCCGTAATAAAACGCCCCGTTGGAATTCGCCGTGATGGAAATATCGTTGAATCCCGGCTCCAAGTCGGTGCCCGCGAGGCTGTTGGCGAGCGCAATGGTATACCACGTGTTGGCCCGCGGTGCGTTCGGGAAATTCATTTGCTGGGACACCGGGGATGCTCCGGCGAGCACGCCCGTGCCTAGGACACCAAAGTCCACACCGACCCGGATAGGCACTGCGCTGACGAGGTAATTTCCCCAGATTTCGCCTGCCTTTTCGAGGACCGCCAAGCGCTGCCCACCGAGCGTGGTCCCGGGATTGCCGCCCACCGGAGCGACCGGAGTCGGGTCATTCAATCCCTCACCGGGACCATCCTGATTGATGAAAACAAACTCGGCTCCGCAGAGATCCGGCGGGAAACAAGCTGCCAGAGCAAGCGCAGCTAGAAAACGGAATACTCTAGCGGTCATGGGTCGCGGGACGAGGTGACGCAGGCGGCGGGCCTCCGGGCAGTGCGGCTGCCATTTGCTGAAAATCGGTGAAACACCGGACTTCGGGCTTCCCGTCGGCACCGGCGGCCACCGCGCTCATGTGCAGAAATCTCCCCTCAAGCGACACCGAGCGACGACCGTCCGCATGGGTGACCACGTTTAAATCCGCCGTCTCGCGGCTCATCCGCGCGGAGAGCTTCCGCATGTCTCCGGACGCGCCTTCCCCAACCCGCAGCGATGAATCCGCAGGAGCTTCACCGGACGCTGTGACCCGAGGAATCGGGCCGAAACCCGCCGGAATATTCCCGGTTTGCCCGGCGGCGGGAGAAACCTCCGCCCGACTGGCTGCCACGTGGGAACGGCTCCGCCAATGCCAGAGAACTCCCACCGCGATGGCGAACACCAGGACCAGAACCAAAGGCAGTTGCGACCTGTGGCGAATCATCCCTTGTTCCTAATCCAGTCTCACGAATAGTCAATTCCACCGTTCCATCCGGCATGCTCCTCTGAGCCTCAGGCAGGTCCAAGGATCGCTTTGAAACGCACCAACGCCTTCTCCCATGCCTCGGAATGCTCCGGGGTGAAAGTCTTGAACTCGAACGAGCGGCGAATCAAATCCCTCCCCGCTTGAATGTCCGGCAGGTGGCCGGTGGCGATCATCTGGGTGATCGCGTTGCCGCATGACGTCGCTTCCACCGGCCCGGCCACCACTTCGAGTCCAAGCGCGTTTGCAGTCGCCTGACTGAGGAGTTCGTTCTGAATACCACCGCCGCCAGCGTGGAGACGGGAGAAATCCCGACTCGTCAACTTGCAGACTCGCTCATAAACGACCCGATATTTAAGTGCCAGCGATTCGGTGGCGACCCGCAGGAGCGCACCATTGTCGCAGGGAACTTCCTGACCGGTTCTCTCACAAAAAGCACGGATCTTGCCCGGCATGCCGCCTGGGGTGGCGAACAAGGCGTCATCAGGATCGATAAACGCCGTGAAGGGCTTCGCGTCGCGTGCCAGCGTGGCCATCTCGGCGTAATTGAGTTTTTCCCCGTCGAGCTCCCACTGCCGCTTGCACTCCTGGATGAGCCACAGCCCGGAAATATTTTTCAGAAACCGCACACTGTCATTCACCCCGAGCTCATTGCAGAATCCCAACTCCAGAGCTTCCGGTGTGACGATCGCCTCGTCTTCCTCCACGCCCATGATCGACCAGGTGCCCGAAGACAGCCACAGGCTGCCAGCGCCACTCATCGGGATGCCGCCAACGGCCGAAGCCGTGTCGTGACAGGCCGAGGCCACCACCGGGATGCCCGCCCTGCCGATCACCGCCGCCACCTCGTCGCGGATCGGTCCCAAAACCGTGCCTGGCGGGACGATTTCTCCGAAGATCTTGCGCGGCAACCCCAACGCATCGATCACGCTCCAAGCCCACTCGCCGGTGGTGGCGTCCAGCAATTGCGACGTCGAGGCGATCGTCCGCTCGACCGCCTGCCGCCCGGTCAGCCAGTACGCCAGCAAGTCCGGCACGAACAGCAGGCGCTCGGCATTGGCCAGAGCCGGACTGCCCTTGCGCGACTCCGCCAGCAGATGCAGCGAGCTGTTATAAAAATTCGTTTTGATTCCGGTCCGCGCATACACTTCGGTCTCCGGCATGATCGCATGCATCGCCTCCGCCATGCCCTCGAACCGCGGATCGCGGTATTGATGGGGCATCCCGAGCAGTTCGCCATTCGCATCGATCAGGCCGAAGTCGCAACCCCAAGTGTCGATGCCGATGGAAACGATGTTCTCACCATGCAGCTCGACCGCACGGCGCAGCCCTTCGAGGATCTCCCGATAGAGGCCGAGGATGTTCCAGTAGGAACCACCCGGCAAGTCAGTGCCCGGATTGTCGAAACGGTGGATTTCCTCAAGCGCCAGCTTGGAAAAATCCGTCTTCGCCGCGATCACCCGACCGCTGCCTGCACCTAAATCTACTGCGATGAATACTTTTCCGGAGGTCATGATAACGATCAGCTTCCGCCCATCGTTTTTGAATGCCCTGACAGATGCAACTCCCAATCACAAGCGGGGTGAAAATCACCCGAGCCCGTGATGTTCAGACCGCCGCACGCCGGCTTACCGTTGGCCTCACTGATTCTGCAGCGGAGCTGCGAGGAAGTAAATCTCCCGGCTGCCATCATCGACATCGCACACATCGAGGAAGACTTCGTTCTCATAGTCCGGCAGCACGGTCAAAGTCGCGGGCAGGACGCCCTTGCGCCAGACGATCTTCAGCGGGAAGGTCCCGGTCTTGCCCGGCGTCGGAGCGCCAGCGGCCCCCCAGGTGATGGTGCCCACATCCAATCCGGAGTCGGCGTTGTCGGAAGTCAGATATTCCGCGAAGGAATAACGGGGAGTGACGAACTCATAGTTTCCAGGCTTGCTGATTTCGATGACTCCCTCACTGCGGATTTCACCATCCACCACGGCGGCCTTGGTGATTGTGAACTTGAAAGCGTTGCGATAGCGAAACGCGTCGCCGGTGAACACCGGGAAGGCGACAAAGCCGAGAATGATCAGCCCGCCGACCAGCGAGGGAAGCACCGCGCGGGTGAATGCCGACTGCTCTTCAGCATCCCGGGTCAGGGACAACCACAGCAGGCCGAGCACGTGGAACATGATCACCAGCGGAAGATAAGTGGAAAATTCCATTCGGAATCCGTTGTCCGGATAGACCGCCAGACAGAGTGCTGCCAGCACCACAAGCACCACAACCGGCAGCGAATAGGCCATCATCGCGCGCCCGACGGGCAGCTTTTTCATCAGACCGTATCCTGCCATCAACAGCAGACCGAAGGCAAAAGCGATCCACCAGTGGGACATTGTCCACATGAAGGCCGAGGGAATGCTATCCGGATGGGCCATTTGCCAGGATGCGGCGAAAACCACCAAACTGGCGAGGATCCAGCCAGCCACTCCGATTCCAAAGAGTGTCCCGAAGGCGGATACCGCGGGACGTTGATTTTCAGCCACTGAGGGATGGGTTGCAGAAATTTCCACAGTCATGGATGCATCCTGAGACATTCCCCGCGGTGAAGGAAAGCACGAAAATCGCATAATTCGCCAAAAAGAACATCCGCACTCCCGGCAGGAAATCTTCTTGCCAGCCGAGGCCCCCAAGAGAAAGTGAAGGGAGTTCTCCGTCGCAAGGTCCGCTTCATGAAAAGACACCTCTTCAGTTCCGCCCTGTCGCTTTGCCTCACGGCAGCCTTCTCTGCCGGTGAGGACGCGGGAGTGGACAAGATCAAGGAGCTCGAAGAAAAAATGGCGGTGCTGCAACGCGAAAAAGCCGCCCTCGCCGAGCAGGTGGAGAAAGTAAAACCGAAGGAGACCTCCTCTTCGGCGCTGTTTGACCCAAATGGCAAGATCAGTCCCGCAATCGCGAACGCCGTCCTCATCATCGAGGGTGACAAATCCGTCGGTACCGGCTTCGTGGCGGATTCCGGCGGAAAAAAATACCTCTACACCGCCGCCCATGTTTTTTCCGGCAACATGAAGCTCACGGTGAAGAACAGCACTGGCATGAATTTCAAGAAATTCGGCGTGTTGGAGGCGGCGGAAGGTGCCGATCTGATCCGGATGGAAATTCTTGAGGAGGTGAAGGACTTCCTCGAAATCGCCCCCGCCGACGCCGGGATCCAGATCAACACCGAGATCGCCGCCCTCGGCAACGGCGGCGGAACCGGGGTGGTCGCCGTGGAAAAAGGCAAGGTGCTCGGCATCAGCGCGGATTCACTCGAGGTGGACGCCGGCATCATCCAAGGGAACAGCGGTGGGCCGGTCGTCGATCAGGTAACCGGCAAGGTGCTCGGCTTGGTCACGCATCTGACGAGCGAGCGGAAAGATCTCTGGTCGGAAGGCACCCGCCAGGCTGAAGTCCGCCGGTTCGCCTGCCGCGTGGACAAGAACTGGCAGTGGAAAACCATGAAGGTGGGCAGCTTCCTCGCCGACGGAAAGGCCCTGGCCGCCTTCGACGAGCTGACTCGCCTCAGCTTCGCCGTGGCCCACTTGGAACCCCAGACCAATGGCATGCGGTTGGACGTGAGTGTGGGCGCGGGCAGCACCGTGGTCGAGATTCTGGAGCGCAACCGGGAAAACGACATCGTGCGCTCGCTTTTCAAAATGAACGTGGACCTTGCCAGCCGGAAATCCAACTTGAGCGAGGCCGAGCTGAAGAAGAAATTCCGCAGCCTGATCAGCCAGATCCAAGGCCAAGCGAAACGCTCCAGCGACACTTTCGCCCCGCAGAATTTCGCCTGGTTCCACCGCAAACAATCCGAGATGTCGGTGGAGGCCCGCAAGGAAAGCCTCGCCGAGCTGCAGGCGGATCTGGACAATCTGCGCTGATCGCGTCGTTCAACCCGGGTCGGCCGGAAATCATTCAAGCCTCCGAATCGCTTTTCGGAAACCGAAATCTGACGGCCTCCCGCAGAGAGGATTTCACGAAAAAGCCGGTCGGGGGAAGTCCCCGGCCGGCTTTGCTTGTTGAACAGGCTGAGTGACTGAGTCACCCGATCATCCCTTGATGTCCATGGCAGCGTATTCGCCGTCCTTGCGGCGGTAAACGATGGTCAGGCAATCGCGGCGGGCGCTCTTGTAGAGCACGAAGGGGCGGTCCGAGAGTTCGAGCTGCATGATCGCATCTTCCTTATACATCGTCCGGATCGAGTAGTTCTCGGGGTGAACGATGTACGGCACGGGCTCGACGTCGGAATCCTCCGGGTGGTCCAGCACGTCTTCCTTGAAGAACCGCTCTTCAAGATGGCGGATCGATTCGTTCCGGTGCGGCCGGTGCTTCTTCATCAGCCGCGTCTTGTGCTTGCGCATTCTCCGGGCGATTTTTTCAATCGTCTCGTCGAGAGCGGCATACATGTCCTTGCCCTCGGTGTGCGCCTCGATGGTGATGTGGTTGGCACAAAAAAGAATGATTTCGGCAATGTGCCGGTTTTTTTGGACGTCGAGAATGATCTTGGCCTCGATGATTCGCGGGTAATCGAGATGGAGTCCCTCGATTTTCTTGATCGCATGGTCACGGAGGGCATCGGTCACTTGCTCGTGCCGCACGGTGACAGTGATCGGCAGATTGACGTTGGCGGTTTGCATGGTTCGTATTGGTTGGTTTGTTGGGTGAATGGACAGCGGTTTTAATCGCTCTATCCGTCAATGATCTTGAACCATTATCGCACCCAGCGCCATCCACTTCTTCGAAAAAATTCCGCATCACCTATCAGAGAAAACGCGCAGGCGGAAGCGGTCTGGACGCGGCCGATCAACCACGACACAACTCATTGATTATCAGGCTATTTCGGCCGGGTAAGCTGCTCGAATGTCGACACTTCCTCCTCGTCCGGCGCGGAGGCCTCCGAAGTGGGTGCGGCAGCCGCTAAAAAAATATCCTTAAAGTTATCCGAAGGAGTTGCCACCGGCCCGCCGATTTTCAGGGAAACCCAACGGAAACCCTCTTTCGGCGCACCAAACATCGTCTTCAGACGCGGGGTTTTGGAGGATGCGAGCATTGCCTCGGCGACGCCAACTTCCAGCTGTCCGGACAATTGCTGGTTGGCGGCCATTGAGATCCGTCCGCGCACCGCCATGCGACCTTTGCTCTCGAAATTCAAGTCGCGGAGGGTGACGACGCCGTTTTCCCGGTGGATGGTTCCGCCGGCATCGACCTCGAAGACGGGTGATTGGAACCAAGGATCGTCCAGAGCCTGGGAAAGGGCGAGCAGGAACGGGAAGCCACGCAGCTCGATCTGTGACGAGGGACTCACCTGGAAGGCGATTTCGAGCGTCGGGGCCGAATCCGCAGTTGGCTGGAAGGAGAGGAAATTCGACTTGGTCGAGGACGTGGAATCGATCCGTCCGGAAACCAGGCGACCGAGGGACGGGCCGGTAAATCCTTCGATTTGAAAGGATTGGGCGACCACTTGCAGTGAGGACAAATGGTCGGGCTGGTAGGGGTAGACTTTCCCGGAAAGATCGAAGATTCCCCGCGAGTCGGATTCGTGGAGGACGCGGAGGTTGATGACCTCGAATTCGTCACCACGGATTCCGATGAGAGCACGGTCCAGGCGGAGTTTCGGCCACCCTGCGATGCCGATGTCGCCGCGGTAGAAGTTGAGCAGGGCCCGACCGTTTTCGGTTTCCGGATTCAGCGAGACTTCGGATTTGGCGATCTTGATGACCGGTGCCGCAGGTTCTCCGAGGGTGAGGGAAAGCGAGGGGGCGCGATAGCGGTTGAAACGGATGGGAAGAAGTCCTTCCGGCGCGGGGAAATTCCGGGTATTTTCGCCGGCTTCAGGGTATTTCAGCACCAAGCGAGCATCGCCGGCGGAGACTTCCTCCCCTTTCATCACCTTGCCGAGGAAAGTCGAAGGGAACACCTCGGCGCTGAGTGCCTGCAGGGTGAGGCTGTCGAGGATGTTGCCGGCTGGCCACTTCATCGTCAGGCCCGCCGCATTCGCGGTTTTTGGATTGATCCGGAATTGCTGGATCTCCACTTCCGCGCCGCTGGCCTGCTCGATTTTGCTCAAAAGACCTTCGCGAAACGGACTGCTGTTCGCGTAGATGACCGCACCGCCGATGAAAAGGGCCGTGACGAACACCAGGACCAAGGCGGTCGAGACCTGGAAGATGCGCATCTGGCGACTTGCCCGCTGTTCGCGTTTGACCGGCTGGCTGGAGCGGCGTTTCCGTTTGCGCACCCGGATTGCCTGGGTTCCGTCAGCGCGAGTGACCAGTTCGCCTTCTTCCGGGCTCTCGGAAGGAGCGCTCTTCAACCGGTCCATCATCTCGTCAATCGAGTATTTTTCGGGCTCGCTGGAGGAGGATGGCATTGGCAAGTGGGATGAAATCGGTCAGGCAAAATCCGCTATCTCAGCGGTTCCTGTAGCGGCGGCCGGTCGGGTCCATGAGCTCCACGTTGACGAGGAAAATGATCATTTTGGAAACGGGCTTTCTTGAGTTGGACTGGAAAAGGCGACCGACGAGAGGGATGCCACCGAGGACCGGCGTTTGGTCATTCACGATTTCTACGGATTCCTGCATCAACCCGCCGACGGCGACGGTCCCGCCATCGGCCACATCCACGGTGGTGGTGACGGATTGTTTGCTGAAAATCGGCATGAGGATCGCGTTTTCGGTGATCTGTGCGGTTTCCTGCTGGCCGAGGAGACCGGTGACGGTGCTGTTGATCGGGCTGCCGTAGTTCACAAAACCGTCGAAGTCGCTGAACACCGGATTGAGGGTCACGGTGATATACTGCTTGGCGGCATCTGCGACCGGCAGCACTTCGAGGGTGATTCCGACATCCTTGGTCTCGAATGCGGTCGGAGTGGCAGGAGTGACCGGGAACGAGCCGCCGCCCTCCGTGCCGACGGTATTGGGTAGTTCCGGGGGCTCGTATTCGGTCGGGTAGATGAACTCACGGACGATCGCGATGGAGGAAGATTGTCCGCTGCGAGTGACGGTGGACGGCTGGGCCATGATATCGACGCCCTTTTTCTGATCGAGTCCCCGCATCATCATCTGGACACTGGCGTCATTGAAGTTTCCGTAGAGGCCGAGAATCCCAGGTGCCGGATTGCTGGCCTGGCGACCGGATTGATTCGTGATCAGGTTTTCGATCGAATTGCTCGAGTTGGCGGTGTCGCCACTGCGATTTCCGGCAGTGACCGGATTGAGCAGGGTGGTGCCGCCGGGAGTGACGATGTCCGGCGAGCTTCTGCCGTTGCCGACAGTTCCTCCGGTTCCGACGAGGTTGCCCTTGAAATTGGCGTTTTCAAGGAACCAGTCGAAACCGAGTTCTTCGAGGCGGGACTGCTCGACTTTGATCATCGTCACCTTGACGGACACCATGACCGGCTCGGTCTTGGTGATGGCATCGATGATCTGAGCGATATAGTCCTGGTTTACCGCCGTGTTGACGACATTGAGGGTGTTCGTGCCGGGCGTATAGTTGGCGGACGCGCCTTCGGGAAAAACGACACCTTGCTTGGCGAGAGCTTCCTGGGCGGTGAGGCGTTTGGCAAGCAGGCCGCCCGAAGCGGGCGCGGCTCCGAACGGATCGTCCGCCGGCGCGGCGGCGTTGGTGCCGGAGCTCATGCTGCTGATGAAGTCGGGAGGAACCCGATAGCTGCGCGAAATGAGTTCCGGAGAGGAAGAGCCGATGGGAGAAATGATCACGGAGAACTCGTCCGTGGTGAACGAGGTGCCCGTCATATCGCCGATATACTGGAGGATCTGGGAAAGCGGAACGTTCGTCAGCTGCAGGTCGAATCGTGCAGCCCGGACTTTCTCGGCCACCGGGGAGTTTTGCGGACCGAGATTGACCGCGAAATTCAATCCCTTGCGGGCCGGATCCAGCTCGAGCGTGTCGAATTCTGCGGCGCGCTGGCGGAGGAAATCGAGAGCTTCCTCCAGCGAGGTCTGGTCCAAGGCGACTCTGGGAATGATGATTCGGTCGAGCTTGTTTCGGACAGAGATGTAATTGGCGCCCGAGGAATCGGCACCGGGATCCGGGAGCGTGGCTTCGAGATCCAGCGACGGGACCTGCAGCTCCCACTGACTGTCAATCTGGCCGAGCATCTCGGCGCGCGTGTGGTCGTAGGCGGCCTTTTGGTAGCCACTTTTAGCACTCTCGACCCGCTCCATGCCGCGGCGGGCGGCGGTATTCGTAGGATCGATGCGCAGGACATCCTTGTATTTTGCGTTCGCTTCGTCGAATTTCCCAAGGTTGTAAGCGCCCTCGGCGGTGTAGAGCAGACGCCGGACGGAATCGACGTCCTGGGTGTGCTCCGCGGTGAGCCCCGGGTTGGTGCGGATCGGGTCGTCCAGTTGGCCGAGAAAATTGAGAGCGCCCGCGTTGTTCGGGGCGACGGATGGGTCGAGCACCTTGCTTACCGCCGTGCGCGCGCCAGCCACATCACCATTGCGGGAGAGGACGCGGGCGTGCTCGACGGAAGCCTGGGCGTAGCGCTCGGTGGCAGCCGCCCGCAACTCGGCGGAAATCGGTGCGTTCGGGATGAGTTCACGTGCCCCGGCGTAAGCCTCGACCGCTTCGGCGTAGCGCCCGGCGGTATAGGCTTCATCGCCCTTGCGGAGTAGTTCCTGCGCCTCGTCGATCGCGACGCTGCGGCGGGAAAGCTCGCTGGAAGCAAGGCTGTTACCGCCGCGCGAATCACCGCCCGACAAGGGAAGAAGCATGCCGGCGGAGGCTAGCAAGGCAGCACCGCCACGAAAAAAATGAGTGGGTTTGGAAATCTCCATGCGAAGGTTGCCGCGACGTATAGAGAGCTTGAACGGGGAGAGTAAGCGTAAAATCCCGGAAATTCATCTTTTTGAAAGCCAGGGGAATTCCAGCTGCTGTTCGAGCCGCCGCCGGATGACGGGCGGCTGCCGGAAGAAGGGGGAAATCCTCGATTCGAGGGCTTTGAGCAGCTTGGCGATCACCGGCGGAAATGTGTTCATGCGGTGAGTGTTCACATGAACCGACCCGACGTCAAGATCGCGGATTCAAATCGCCGGAATTTTTGTCAGCGCCTTTCGGGCATCATCCGCATCTCTTTGAATTTGAATACGAAGGGCGTCCAGTGATGGGAATTTTATTTCCCCGCGGAGGTGGTTCTCGAAGCGGACCTCGAGCTCCTGGCCGTAGAGGTCGCCGGAGAAATCGAACAAATGGACTTCGAGTGACCGGTAGATGCCGTCGACGGTCGGACGCAGGCCCAGATTTGCCACGCCGTCCAGCCTGCGGCCATCCTGCAACAAGGCACGGACAGTCCACACGCCGTCCGGCGGGAGCTGAGCCTCGCCGGTCGTGAGATTGGCGGTCGGAAAACCGAGTGTTCTACCCAGTTTTTTGCCTTCCACGACGGTGCCGGCGACCGCGTAGGGCCTGCCGAGCATTTGCCTGGCGTCGTCGAGATTTCCATCCCGGATCGCCTGACGGATGCGGGTGCTGCTGATGCGGTCGCCGTCGTGCATCACGGGTGGCACGGCTTCCAGCTTGAATCCACGCAGGGCGGATTCCTTTTCAAGAAAAGGCACGTCCCCGCTGCGGTTGTGTCCAAAGCGCCAATCCTCGCCCACGGCAATGGTCCTCACGGGCGCGGCCATGAGTTTTTCGAGAAATTCCGACGCCTCCATCCTGGCGAAGTCGTGATCGAAATGCAGCGGAATGAAAAGTTGCACGCCGAGATCCGCCACCACGCGGGATTTATGCTCAAGGGTTTCCAACAGCGCCTTGGGAGCCTTGTTCGGGGCGATCACGCGAATGGGATGGGGATCGAAAGTCAGCAAGCCCGCCAGCCCGCCCTCACGCGCCGCGGCATCCACCGCCCGGGCGATCACGGCCTGGTGGCCGACATGGACGCCGTCGAAGACTCCGAGTGCCAAATGCAGCGGCTCGCCGAGCGCGGGCAAGTCTTCGAGGCGGTTTTGAATCAGCACTCGGCTGCGATAGCGATGCGGCAATGAGGAATCAAGTCCGGTAAGTAAATGAAGCGTGATCCAGGTATTCCTGCCTGTTCTTTGAAGAACAGGGGCTTGTGAAAGAACAGGCAGGAATGCCTATTTCACGTCCCTGCGCACGAGCGGCGTCGCTCTTTGGCAGAGTTGCAGGGCAAGTCCCCAAGGGTCGCGCAGCATCACGAGATGGCCGCCGTCGGCAATCTTGATTTCCTCGACCCACGAGGCACCGGCCGCAATCAGCCGGGCGCTGTCCTCGGCCGGGCATGTGGAGACGAACGCGATGTGGAAGACCAGCGGATTCATCGCGGCATAGTCGGGGACCAGCTCGGGCGGATTGCAATAAATCTCCAGCACCGTTTCGCCTACGTCGTCCGCCAGAAAATGGGTCTGGGTGGGAACCGGGATGTGACGGACGATTTCCAGCCCGAGGTGCTCGGCATACCAGGCGGCGACCGCCACCGGATCGGCGACATTGAAGGCGACGTGCTCGATTTTCATGGCTTGTGGGTCTTCTCACATCCACAGCCATGGCCGCAGCCGGATTTCTTTTTCGGGCGGGCGAGGCGGACGAGGAAAATGGTGAGCGTGGCGATCACGATTCCCGCGGCGGTGAGGGTTTGCCAGTCCATGTCAGTATCCGATGAGTTTGCCAATTTGGAAGACCACGAGCGACGCCACGTAGGCGAATCCCGTCATGAAGAAAAACTGCCCGACCGCCCATTTCCACGATCCGGATTCGCGGGCGACAACGGCGCTCGTTGGCAGACATTGCAGCGCGTAGATGAAAAACACCAGCAGCGAAATGAGCGACAGCGGCGTGAAAATCGGGCGTCCATCCGACCACTTCGAGGCGGCGAGCTGGTCGCGCAGCACGTTGCGGGTCTGCTCCTCGTCATCGGCCTCTTCGACTCGATAGAGAATCGCCATCGAGGAAACGAAAACCTCCCGCGCAGCGAACGATGTCAGGATCGCGGTGCCCATCCGGCCGTCGAAGCCGAGCGGCTTTACCACTGGCTCGATCACCGCGCCGATGCGGCCCATCGCGCTGTGGGCGAGGGCTTCCGCGTCATCGGCACCTTCCTTTTTCGGATAGGTGCTGAGCGCCCATAACAGAATAGAAAGCCCGAGAATGATGGTTCCCGCCTTTTTCACGAATGACCACGCCCGGTCCAGCACATGCCGGAAAATATAACTCCACTGCGGCCTGCGGTACGGCGGGAGCTCCAACAGGAAATGCCCCGGGCTGATGTCCTCCCCCAGCCTGCCACGCAAAATCCGCGCGACAATGAACGCCGTGATCGTGCCCAGCGCGTAAATTGCGAAAAGCACTGCCGCCTGTTTCCAGGTGCCTTCCTTTTCATGCAGCAGCAGCGGGATGATCAGGAAATAAACCGGCAGCCGGGCCGAGCAGCTCATCCAAGGCGCGACGAACATCGTGACCAGCCGTTCCTTCGCGGAGTCGATGGTGCGGGTGGCCATGACGCCGGGAATCGCGCAGGCGTAGGAGCTGAAAAGCGGCAGGAAGGATTTCCCGCTGAGACCAGCCTTCGCCATAACGCCGTCCATCAGATAGGCCGCGCGCGACATGTAGCCGGAACTTTCCAACAGACCGATGAAAAGGAACAACAAAATGATCTGCGGCAGGAACACCACCACGCCGCCAACTCCGCCGATGACGCCGTCCACCACGAGCGAGCGCAGATCCCCGTCCGCCATCATCGATTCCACCCAGCCGCCGAGCGCGCCCTGGGCGGACTCGATCCAGCCCATCGGGATTTCCGCAAAGGAGAAGATGGCCCAGAAGACCGCAAAGAAAATGGCGACCAGTGCGACCCAGCCATAAAACGGATGCAGCAGCACCGAGTCGATTCGATCTGAGAGCGTCTGCTGGTGCGCGTCCGGCCGGCGCGCTGCCAATTCGCAAAGCCGGGTGATGAAGCTGCGGCGCCCGCCTTCGGACTCGGAAGCGTCCGAGACCCAGGTGACTTCGGAAGCCAGTGGGGTGGGGAAATCTCAGCGCCTGTTTCAGCTCGACGATACCCTTTTTTGCGTTTGCCTGCATCGGCACGACCGGAATGCCGAGTTCTTCGGAAAGTTTCGCCGGATCAAGCCGCAGTCCGGTTTTTTCCGCGACATCCACCATGTTGAGCGCGAGCACGCAGGGCAGGCCAAGCTCGATGACTTGCAGGGTAAGCTGGAGGTGGCGCTCCAGGTTGGAGGCGTCGACCACGCAGACGACGAGGTCGGGTTTTTGCTCGCCGGGGAGCAGGCCGCTGAGCGCGTCGAGCGCGACTTTTTCATCCGGAGAATTCGCACGCAGCGAGTAACAGCCGGGCAGATCGAGCACCCGCAACTTGCGGCCGTGCGGCGTGAAGGCTTCGCCGGATTTCACCTCCACCGTGACGCCGGCGTAGTTGCCGACACGTTGGTTCGCCCCGGTCAGCGCGTTGAAAAGCGTGGTTTTCCCGGAGTTGGGATTGCCGATCAGTGCGATCGTCGAGGGAGCATCCGGACCGTGCGACATGATCAATCAGCCCACGGGTGAAACCAGCACCTGCTCCGCCAGCTCGCGGCTGATCGCCATCCGCGTGCCGCAAATCGAGCAAATCAGATTCCGGCCTCCCGCGAGCTTGCGAACTTGAAGCTGCTCGCAGAACCCCAGATCTCGGAGCCGATCACAACCTGGTCCACTCAAAACCCGGATTTTCACGTCACAGCCCACCCTGGCCTGATTCAGGGTCATGGCGCTGTCGATTTCCAAATCGGCTGCAAGTGCGGGTGACATCTGGCGCTAAGATCGTCAATTGAGATTCGCTTGCAACAAGAAAAACGGAATCTCATGAATTTTGGATTCGCCAGTTCTCACGACGAAATCGAAGCCCTTGGGAGGGTTTGTAAATGAAGGTTTGCCTCCCATCCTTCGATTCCGGTACGATTCAAGCTACTGCAACTGCTTCGGATCCCAATTCTTGTAAAAATCATGAGCACTCTTGCAACCACTGTCGACGGCCTGAAGTTCACCAACCCCTTCGTCATCGGCTCCGGCCCTCCGGGCACCAACGTCAAGGTCATCAAGCGCGCTTTCAAGGAAGGCTGGGGCGGCGTCATCGCGAAGACCGTGAGCCTCGATTGCTCCAAGGTCGTCAACGTCAGCCCCCGCTACGCCAAGCTCATGGCCGGCGACGGCAAGGAAGTGATCGGCTGGGAAAACATCGAGCTCATCAGCGACCGGAAGTTCGAGGTCTGGCTCGACGAGTTCAAGGAAGCCAAGGACGCGCACCCCGAGGGCATCCTCATCGCCTCGGTGATGGAGGAGTACAACAAGGACGCCTGGTGCGAGATCATCGAGCGCTGCCAGGACGCCGGCGTCGATGCCTTCGAGCTGAATTTCTCCTGCCCCCACGGCCTGCCCGAGCGCAAGATGGGCGCGGCCATGGGCCAGGATCCCGCCATCCTCGAAGAAGTCTGCGGCTGGGTGATGGGCGTTTCCAAAATCCCGGTCTGGGCGAAGATGACGCCCAACGTCACCCACATCGAGGAGCCGACCGCCGCCGCCCTGCGCGCCGGTTGCCACGGCGTCAGCGCCATCAACACGATCCGCAGCGTGATGGGCGTGAATCTGGAAACCCTCCGCCCGGAACCGAGCGTCGAAGGCTACACCACTCCCGGCGGCTATTCGTCCAAGGCGGTGAAACCCATCGCCCTGCGCATGGTCATGGAAATCGCCCAGCTCATCAAAAAGGATTTCCCCGGCCGCACTCTATCCGGTCTCGGCGGCGTCGAAACCGGAGCGGACGCCGCGCAGTTCATCCTGCTAGGCAGCGACACCGTGCAGGTCTGCACCGGCGTGATGAAATTCGGCTACGGCATGGCCAAGGATCTTTGCGAAGGCCTGTTGGAGTTCATGGAAGGAAAAGGCTTCGACACCATCAGCGATTTCAAGGGCCTCAGCCTCCCCTACTTCACCACCCACGCCGACCTCGTCGCGCAAACAGCTCGCCCGCAAGGCCGACGAAGCCGCCGCCAAGGAGCGCGCCACCATGGTCAAGAGCGACGCCGAGTGGGACGGCGACGATTTCGTCAAACAGTCCAACGCCCTCTCGCGCTGACGAGCAAGCCGAAGTCTTCAAACCAAGGAGCGGCGGAATCCGTCCGCCGATGCCCATGGAAAGTCCATGAAACGTGACTTGCCTCCTCTCATTGGCACCCCATTGGCAGGGCGATCGGATATCGCCCTTCCTTGGGCAAGGCGGATTTCTGAATTCTTAGAGGCTGTCTGAAAAACGGAGCGCTCACTTTAGTCGGCCAGTTTAGCCCGAGACTTTTCCGCGCAGATTCATGAATCAAGGCACCACGAATCCGACGAATCTTACGAATCTTTGATTTTTAAGACAGCCTCTTAGTGGCATTGCGCTTCAGCGGGCTCTTCCTCTCAACTCTGAAAAGAAATCCGACTCACCCCCGGCACTTCGCGGATCGCCCCGGTGATGGATTCCGTGAAGGCCACCATGCTCTTCCGTTTGTAGCGGAGATGCAGCGTGACCTGACAAAGGTCGTTTCCCAAGATCCTCCTCGATGTCGATCCCCTTCACCTTCACTCCTAACGGACCGAGCGCGTTGACCAGCACATCCACCGAGCAGGCCGAGGGCGCGAACGAAACTCCCAGATCCGAATACCAGTCGTTTTTGATCATCGATTCGATGTAGGGAATCAGCACGAGAATCAGAATGGAACAAACGGTCGCCACCAGACCGACACCGATGGCACCGACGCCGAACGCCAGTCCGATGATGGTCACAAACCACAACGTCGCCGCCGTCGTCACCCCGCGGACCATGTGGTTACTCTGCCGGATGATCACGCCCGCTCCGAGAAACCCCATGCCGGACAACACTCCCGCCGCGAGCCGCGCGGGATCCGGGTGCCAGCCGCTCGTCGATCGGATTGAAGGGCGAAGCTGTTTCGATAGAACGCGTCGGAAATGATCATCGCGATGCAGGCCGCCAGACACACCAGCAGCGTGGTGCGCAGACCCGCCGCCCGGCCGTGTTTTTCGCGTTCGATTCCCAGCAAAGTCCCGGCACACTGCCGCAAGACCGATGCGGATGAGGATTTCCCAAGTGACGCCCTGGGTGAAGAATCCGGGAAAGTCGATCATTGCCGTCATGGTCATTGGACGAAGGATAGCCCGGCTCCAGCGCAAGAGCCACGAATTTCAAATCAGTTTCGGCAATCAAGGGTTCGGAGATTTTTCAGGGTTAAGGACTTGCCGGAGTGGCATGGAATAAGCTGGAGTAGCGCCAATCGTGCCAATCTACGCCCTACAACCCACATGAGTTCATCCGAAAACCAAGTCTGCCCGCTCTACATCGGCGGTAAATGGGTGAATCCCGCCAACAAAACCGGCAGCCCGGTCTTCAATCCCTCCCGCGGCAGCGTCATCGCCAGCGTCCCGATGTGCGGCGCGGCGGAAGTCGACCTCGCGGTGGCCTCGGCCAAGGCCGCTTTCCCGGATTGGCGCGACACTCCGCCGAACGAACGGGCGCAGGTGCTTTTCCGGGCGAAGATCCTGCTCGACGACGCGTTCGAGGAACTCTGCCTCGGCATCGCCACCGAACACGGCAAGACCCTGTCAGAAGCCCGTGGCGACCTGCGGCGCGGCATCGAGGTGGTGGAATTCGCCTGCGGCATCCCCACCCTGCTGATGGGTGAGTGCCTCGAAAACATCGCCCGCGGCATCGATTGCCACACGGACCGCCATCCGCTCGGCGTCGTCGCCGGGATTTGCCCGTTCAATTTCCCCGCCCTCGTCCCGATGTGGATGTGGCCGATCGCCATCGCCTGCGGAAACACCTTCGTCCTCAAGCCGAGTGAAAAAGTCCCGCTCACCATGCAGCGGGTCATCACCCTGCTGGAAAAAGCCGGCCTGCCGCCCGGCGTGATGAACATCGTGCACGGCGGCCGCGAATGCGTGGATGCCATCCTCGAACATCCGGATGTCAAGGCGATCAGCTTCGTCGGTTCCACGCCGGTCGCCCGTGAAATCCACCGCAAGGGCACCCTCCACGGCAAGCGCGTGCAAGCCGCTGGCGGGGCGAAAAACTTCATCATCCTCATGCCGGACGCCGATGTGGACCGCACGGTGGAAGCCGTGAAGGACGGCGGCATTCGGTTGCGCCGGAGAACGCTGCATGGCCGGATCCACCGCGGTCGCGGTGGGTGATGCCGGAGACAAATTGCTCCCCGCCCTGGCCGATCTGGTGAAGTCGATGAAGACCGGCCCGACGGACGTTAGAGAATCCCAGCCCGACATGGGCGCGGTGATTTCCGCCGAGCACAAGGTGCGGGTTTCCGGACTGATCGACGCGGGCGAACATGCCGGCGCCAAAGTTCTGGCAGACGGGCGCTCCACGCAAGTCGATGACGCGCCGGAAGGATTTTTCCTCGGCCCCACGCTCATCGACCACGTCGAGCAGTCCAACCCGCTGATGGATACCGAGGTTTTCGGCCCGGTGCTCGCCGTGATGCGCGCCAAGACACTGGACGAAGCGATCGCCGCGGCAAACCGCCAGGCTTTCGGAAACGGTGCCGCGATTTTCACCAACTCCGGCAAGGCCGCGCGCGAATTCCGCCGCAACGTCAGCGCGGGCATGGTCGGCATCAATGTCGGCGTTCCGGCACCGCTCGCCTACTTTCCATTCAGCGGTTGGAACGATTCGTTCTTCGGCGACCTGCACATCCAGGGCAAGGAAGGCGTCGAGTTCTACACCCAGCGGAAAACCACCACCACCCGCTGGTTCGGCTACGGCGACGGGGAAATCTGGGCGAAGTAACCGATCATGAGCCTGCTCATCAAAAACGGAACCATCGTCACCGCCGACGCACAGTTCACCGGCGACATCCTCTGCCGTGACGGCGTGATCGCCGAAATCGGGCAGGACCTCTCGGCGGCAGACGCTGAAATCATCGACGCCACCGGCAAGTATGTTTTCCCCGGTTTCATCGATCCACACGTGCACATCTATCTGCCGTTCATGGGCACCTTTTCCAAGGACGACTACGCCACCGGCAGCAAGGCCGCGCTGATGGGCGGGACGACCACACTGATCGAAATGTGCTGTCCGTCCCGCAGCGACGATCCGCGCGAGGCGATCCAACTTTGGAAAAGCAAAGCTGCCGGGATTTCATCGTGCGACTACACGTTCCACATGGGCGTGACCCGCTTCGACGACGGAACCGCGGATGCCTTGACAAGCCATCGTGGCGGAGGAAGGCATCACCTCCTTCAAGGTTTTCCTCGCTTACAAAGGCGCGTTCGGCATCGAGGACACCGAGCTCTATCAAACGTTATCACTCGCCAGGGAACTCGGCGTCGTCGTCACCGCTCATTGCGAGAACGCGGACCTCGTTTCCGAGACTCAGAAGAAACTCGTCGCAGCAAGGCAAGACCGGACCTGAGTGGCACGAACCGTCGCGCCCGGTCACCGTCGAGGCGGAAGGCTGCCACCATCTGATGACCTTCGCCGAGCTCACCGGCGCGGAGGTTTACGTCGTTCACACCAGTTGCATCCCGGCGGTGGAAGCCATCACCGCCGCCCGCAAGCGCGGGGTGAAGGCGTGGATCGAAACGGTCGCGCCCTATCTCACGCTGGACAGCAGTTACGCGGAGCTGCCGGATTTCGAGGGTGCGAAGTATGTCATGAGCCCGCCGATCCGCTCCAAGGAGCACGGCGATTTCCTCTGGAAATGCCTCGCCGACGGCACCGTGGACACCGTGGGCACCGATCACGCACCCTTCGATTTCGCCACTCAGAAACACATGGGCCACCCGGACAAAGCGGTGGATGCCAACATGCAGCTCAACCGGCAAGCCCGGGAATTTCACCCTCATCCCCAACGGCATCCCAAGCATCGAGGAGCGAGTGAAACTGCTCTACACCGAGGGCGTCTGCCGCGGCCGCATCGATTTGCAGACGCTCGTCCGCTGCGCCAGCACGCAGGCGGCGAAGATTTTCGGCCTCTATCCGCGCAAGGGTGCCATCGAAGTTGGCAGCGATGCCGATCTGGTCATCTGGGATCCCGAGTGGACCGGAAAAATCTCCGTCGCCACCCACTCGATGGCCACCGATTACTCCGCCTTCGAAGGCCGCGACCGTCCAGGGCCGCGCCGAGCTCGTCACCGTGCGCGGCAAGGTGATGGTCCGCGACGGCGCATGGTGCGGAGAAACCGGCTGGGGAAATTTCCTGCACCGCGAGCCGAAACCCTGACATGCACGCGCCCGCCACGACGACCTGCCCTAACCAACAAGGATCTCGCCCCGGTCGCGCCCGACCAGCGGACGTGGACGCGCTGGGACATCGCCGCGCTGTGGGTGGGCATGGCCGTCTGCATCCCCACCTACACCATGGCCAGCAGCCTCATCGGCAACGGCATGACGTGGTGGCAGGCTCTGCTAACCGTTTTTCTCGGCAACCTCATCGTCCTCATCCCGATGACGCTCAATGCGCACCCGGGCACCGCCTACGGCATCCCCTTCCCCGTGCTGCTGCGCGCCAGTTTCGGCACCCGCGGGGCCAACATCGCCGCACTCCTCCGCGGCGTCGTCGCCTGCGGCTGGTTCGGCATCCAGACCTGGTTCGGCGGCGCGGCGCTGCATGCCACGCTGGCGATCATCTTTGGCTTCGACACCACCGCCGGCTCCCCGATCGCGGGCCTTGGCATCACGGCGGCACAGCTAACCTGTTTCCTGTTATTCTGGGCGATGAACGTCTTTTTCATCTGGAAGGGCATGGAATCCATCAAATGGCTGGAGAAACTCAGCGCGCCGTTTCTGTCTGACTCGTCGGCGTCCTGCTGATGATCTGGGCGGTCACGAAAGCCGGCGGTTTCAGCACGGTTTTCGCGGCTTCCTCACCTGACAAAGCCACCACCTGGATCGGCTTCGGCGCGGGACTCACCGCCATGGTCGGTTTCTGGGCCACGCTCTCGCTGAATATCCCGGACTTCTCCCGCTACGCGAAATCCCAGCGCGACCAGATCTTCGGCCAGGCGATCGCGCTGCCGACGACCATGACGTTCTACTCGTTTGTCGGCATCGTCGTCACCGGCGCGACCGTGGTCATCTTCGGCGAGGCCATCTGGGATCCGGTGCAGGTCGTTGGGAAAATCGGCAGCAAGTGGCTGTCCGCGCTGGCGCTCGTCGTGCTCGCCGTCGCCACGCTCTCCACCAACATCGCCGCCAACGTCGTTTCTCCGGCCAATGATTTCTCCAATCTCGCGCCGCAGAAAATCAGCTTCCGCACCGGCGGCATGATCACCGCGTTCATCGGCATCCTCATCATGCCTTGGAAACTCGTCGCCGATCCCAGCGGCTACATCTTCACCTGGCTGATCGGTTACGGCGCACTGCTCGGCCCCATCGCCGGCATCATGATCGCCGACTACTACGTGTTTCGTAAAAAGAGTCCTGGACGTCGCGCAGCTCTATCAGACCGACGGCATCTACCCTACACCGCGGTTTCAGCCTCGCGGCGCTCGCCGCCTTCTTCCTCGCCGTGCTGCCGAACCTTCCCGGCTTCCTGGTCCAGACCGGAGTGATCGCCGGTGCGCATCCGTGCCTCACCTCCGATCTACCAACAAGCGTGGTTCGTCGGCTTCGGCCTGGCATTCGCCCTCTATCTTCTTTTCCGGAAAATCTCACCCACACCGATCTAATACCATGCCCCAGCTTCCTCCATTCGATTACACTCCGATGCCTTACGACGGCCCGTCGCCCGAGGAAATCCTCGCGCTGCGCAAACAGTTCGTGAACCCGGCGATCTTCCACTACTACAAGAAGCC
This sequence comes from uncultured Verrucomicrobiae bacterium, assembly GCA_963841745.1. Classification (GTDB taxonomy): domain Bacteria; phylum Verrucomicrobiota; class Verrucomicrobiia; order Verrucomicrobiales; family Akkermansiaceae; genus Luteolibacter. The sequence goes on from CAWJDV010000006.1 coordinate 940,225, forward strand.
GATCACGATCGTGGAGGGCAAGGCGCAGTATCTCTTCGACGAAACCGGCCGCCGCTATCTCGACGGCTTCGGCGGCATCGTCACCGTGAGCGTCGGCCACTGCCACCCGGAAGTGCTCGCCGCCGCGACGCTCCAGAACGAGACGATCAGCCACACCACCACGATCTATCTGAACCCGCAGATCGCGCTCTACGCCACAGGAACTCGCCGCAAAGATGCCCGGCGATCTCAAGGTCTGTTATTTCGTCAACTCCGGCTCCGAGGCGAACGATCTCGCCGTGCTGATGGCCCGCGCCTACACGCAGAACTACGACGTCATCGCCCTGCGCAACGCCTACCACGGCGGCAGCCCGAGCTCGATGGCGCTCACCTCGCACCACACCTGGAAGTTCAACGTCCCGCATTCCCACGGCGTCCACCACGCGATGATGCCGGACAGCTACCGCGGCCCCTTCGGCATGGACGATCCGGACGCCGGAAAAAAATACGCCGCCGACATCGGCGAAACCGTGCGCTACGCCACGCCGGGAAAAATCGCCGCCTTCATCGCCGAGTCCATCCAGGGCGTCGGCGGCAGCGTGGTTTTCCCCGACGGCTATCTGAAGGAAGCCTACGCCCAAGCCCGCGCCTTCGGCGGGCTTTGCATCGCGGATGAAGTGCAGGCCGGCTTCGGCCGGACCGGCACGCACTTCTGGGGATTCGAAACTCAGGGCGTCATGCCCGACATCGTCACCATGGCCAAGGGCATCGGCAACGGCTGCCCGCTCGCCGCGGTCGTCACCACGCCGGAAATCGCGCAGGTGCTAGCCAGCCGCATTCATTTCAACACCTTCGGCGGCAACCCGGTGTCGATGGCCCAGGGCCGCGCGGTGCTGCGGGTCATCGAGAAGGAAGGTCTCCAACAGAACTCTCTCGAAATCGGCGCCTATCTCACCGCCGGTTTCCAACAAGCTCGCGGAAAAACATTCCACTCATCGGCGAGGTCCGCGGCAAGGGACTCATGTTCGGTGTGGAGCTCGTCAAGGACCGCACCACCAAGGAACCCGCCACCGCCGAATGCGCCGCGGTCTTCGAGAAGTGCAAAGATCTCGGCCTGCTCATCGGCAAGGGCGGCCTCTTCGGCAACACCCTCCGCATCAAGCCGCCGATGTGCATCCATCAGGCCGACGCGGACTTCATGCTGGAGGTCATCGACGAGGCGCTGGCCGGGATTTAGGCCTCGGCCTGTTTCACTGACAGCTCCGGCTTCCGGTTCCGGTGGATCCACACGCTCTGCACCAGCCCTAGCAGGAACATGCAGATCACCACGAAGGTGCCGGAGTAGCTGACCAGCGGCAGTGGAATCCCGGTGATGGGAGTGATCAGCACGCACATCCCGATGCTTTCGAAGATATGCGCGAAAAACAGCGCGACGACCAGACACGCCAGCAGGCGCCCGGACACATCACGGCTGTAAAACGCGATGAACAGCCCCTGAATGAGCAGCAGCGCGAAGGCCGTGAGCAGCAGCAGACTGCCCCGGAAGCCGAGTTCCTCAGCGATGACCGCGAAGATGTAGTCGTTGTGGGCGGTGTCCGCGGGGATGAATCCCTTGTCATGCAGGGAGCCCCTTTCCACCGTGGCTTTCCAGCCGACTCCTTTCCAGCCGGCCTTGCCGACCGCCATCGAGACATTGTGGGGCGCGTAGGCGTCGCCGCTGATATCCACCTCCCGGCCCTGCACCATCCGCAGCCAGACATCGATCCGCTCCGGACCACGTTTTGAGACGAGCGGCAGCGCCACGAAATACAGCAGCGGAATGATCCCCGCTCCCAAAAAAGTCATGCACGTCAGGTAGCGGAAGGGAATCCCGCCGATCAACAGGGCGACGACCAGCACCGGAATCCAGACCAGGGCGGACCCCATGTCCCCCATTTTCATGACCATCAGGAACGGGACCACCGCAACCACCGCCGATGATGCCGATGCGGATGAACGGCGCTCCAAACCAACGATGCAGCTTCGGTAAATCCTGCAGCAGCCAGGAAATCAGCAGGATCCCCGCCGTGATGCCCAGTTGCGCCGGCTGGAAGGAAAACCCACCGAATTTGAGTTGGTGGACGGCGTCGTCCTGCCCCATCGCCACCACCATCAGCCCGAGACTCACCGCGTAGAACGGGATTCCCAACCAGCGGATCCAACGGTAGTCGACGAATGCGGCGACGAAATAAGCCACGCTCCCGATCAGGATGAACATCTTCTGCTTCGACGCGAAATAAGCGCCCGCGCTGCCGAACTGGGTGAGATTGTCCTTGGTCACCGAGACATGCCGCGCGGCGCTCTCGATCATGAAAACGCCGAAAATCAGGAGCCCGTACATGACCAGCACCAGCACCCAATTCATTCCCAGGATTTTCCTCAAAAACGGCGTCATGATTTCCCCGGCAGCGACCATACGCCGGACGAATCCCATGGCAAGTAGGGCGTCAGATTAGTTCCGGAAGGCCGGTTTCAAGCCCGGTGCCAGGCCGAATGGTTTCGCGCACCCGGTTTCCCTTGGCGGTGGCTGGGAAGTTTCATAGACCTCCGGGCAGCGTGATCGAAGTTCGTTTTCAAAGAGGCCTGCACTTGCCGGAGCTCGACCTGTGGCTCGATCCATGGGACGCAAAACCACGCGCGTTCGTTTCCCACGCCCACGCCGACCACTTCGCCCGCCATGAGTCGGCGCTGTGCTCGGAGGTCACCGCCACGCTGGTGCGGAAGCGCTTCCACCTCGCGGAAAGCCGGATCGAGGCGGTTGCTTTCCACGTGCCGGTGGTGCGTGACGGATTCCGGCTGCGCTTGCTCCCGGCCGGGCACATTTCCGGTTCGGCGATGCTTCACGTCACCCGCATCAAGGACAACGCGAGCCTGCTTTACACCGGGGATTTCAAAACCCGCCGCAGCCGCACGGCCGAGGCGGTGAATTTCCTCGCGGCGGACATGCTGATTCTGGAGACCACCTTCGGCCTGCCGAACTTCGAATTCCCGAATCCGATGGAAATCGAGGCCAGCATCCTGCGCTTCGTGAGCGATGCCTTCGCCGATGGCGAGACGCCGGTGCTGCTGGGATATTCGCTGGGAAAAGCCCAGGAAGCCCTTGCACTGCTCGCGGAAAACGGCATCCCCGCCCTGCTCCATCCGGCGGTCGCCGCGATGACCGCCGCTTGTCGCGAGGCGGGCGTCGAGACGCTTGCCGGAACCCGTGGAGTTCGACGGCCACGCGCCGCCCGGACATGTCGTCATCGCCCCGCCAAACACGATCCGCTCGAAGCTGCTGCGCGGACTTGAAATCGAAACGCACCGCGATGCTGACCGGCTGGGCGCTGCAACCGGGATCGAAATACCGCTACCGGGTCGATGAAGTGATCCCTCTCTCCGACCACGCCGACCACCCGGGCCTGATGGAGTGCCTCAAGCGCGTCCGACCGAAGAAAATCCTAACGGTCCACGGATACGCTAGGGAATTCGCCGCCGAATTGAGGGCCAAGGGCATGGACGCCTGGTGCGCGATGGGTGGCGACCAGTTGGAATTCCCGATCAACCAGGCGGCTCCGCGCCAAGGCTCGTCCGGCGGCCCGCGCCACAGCCGGGCGATTTGCGCGCTGGCGGATTTCGGCGACCTCTGCCGGTTGGTCGGCGAGACCAGCAGCCGCGTGGCGAAAACCGAGTTTCTGTCCACCTACCTGCGCGGTCTTGCCGCGGACGACGATCTCCGTCTCGCGGCCGTCTGGCTGACCGGCGAAGCGCTGCCGAGAAAGGCGGGCCGCGTCTCACTGCACGTCGGAGCCGCCACCATCCGCCGCGCGTTGCTGTCGCTTGCCCAACGTCCGCGAGGAACGCTATCGCGAAATTTCACTCAGCCAGAACGACTCCGCCCGGACCGCTCGACTCGTGCTTCAGGAAATTCATCTGAAGCCGGAACCACTCGATCTATCCGGACTCGCCGCGTTTTTCCAAGGCCTGACTCACGGGTCCGGCTCGCTCGACCGGATCCAGCGTCTTGCAGCCCGCCTCGCCACCTTGCATCCGGTCGAGGGCGAAACCATCGTCAAGCTGCTCACCGGCGACCTCCGCATCGGACTCAAGGAGGGACTCGTCGAGGATGCCATCGCCGCCGCATTCAAGGCGGATCCGGCGGAAGTGCGGCATGCGCACATGCTCACCGGCGACATCGGGGAAACGGCCTTGCTCGCCCGTCATGGAAAACTCGGTGAGGCCACTCTCCGCCCGCTGGTGCCGGTGAAGTGCATGCTCGCCGCACCGCTGGAACGCGACGAAGAAGACAACCGCCCGCTGTTTGAAAAACTTCCCTTCACGCCGCCATTCTGGCTGGAGCCGAAATACGACGGCATTCGCGCGCAACTCCACAAGCGCGGCGATGAAGTCTCACTGTTCTCCCGCGACCTTCGCCCGCTCGACGAGGAGTTCCCGGAATTACTGGTGTCCGCCCTGGCACTGAAGGGCGATTTCATCCTCGATGGCGAGCTCATCGCCTTCGCCGAAGGCCGCAAACTCGGCTTCGCGGATCTCCAGAAACGCCTCGGCCGCAAGATGCCCGCCGGCGATCTTTTCCTAACCGACGAGAGTCAGGACAGCTCGGTGCCGCTGCGTTTCATCGCCTTCGACATCCTCTCGCACGACGGCGACGACCTGCTAGACACACCGCTTCTCGACCGCCGCGACCGCTTGGAATCCATGGCGCTGGAGCTTCCGTTCGAGACGATTTCCATCCATCCCGCCGACAACGTGACTGAGATCGAAGCGGCATTCAAACGGTCGCTCCAGGACGGCCACGAAGGCCTGATCGCCAAGGATCCGGCGAGCCATTACACGCCGGGACGCCGCGGGAAATCGTGGATCAAACTCAAGGGCGTGATGCCGACCCTCGATTGCGTCGTCGTGATCGCGGAACAAGGCCATGGCAAACGCTCGGACGTGCTGTCCGACTACACCTTCGCCGTGCGCGACGATTCGAACGGCCAGCTCCGCGTCATCGGCAAGGCCTACTCCGGCCTGACCGACGACGAGATCGAAGACCTCACCGAACATTTCAAAAACCACACCCTGCGCAAGGAACGGCGCAAGCACCACGTGGAGCCGAACCTCGTTCTGGAAATCGCCTTCGACGCGATCCGCCGATCGCCACGCCACGACTCCGGCCTCGCGATGCGGTTTCCACGCATCAAGTCGATCCGCCGGGACAAGTCCATCGAGGACATCGACACCCTTCAATCCGCCAGCGCCTTCTCTAACTCAACACCATGACATCGATTCTTCAAATTCACGCTGGGGCTGTGCTTCACGCGCGTTTTTCGCCTCCTGCGCCGCTCCGTCCACCGGATTCTCGAGCGGCCGCGACGTTTACGGCCACCGCCCGGGCCCCAAGGGATTCAAAACCGTCATCATCGACGCTGGCCACGGCGGCAAGGACAGCGGAGCCGTCAGCTCTCACACCCGCCAGAAGGAAAAAGACCTCGCACTCGACACCGCCAAGCGCATCGCCGCCGAACTCCGCGGCGATTTCAAAGTCATCCTCATGCGCTCCGACGACGAGTTCATCGATCTCGACGACCGCGTGCTGCGTGCGAACCGCCACGGCGACGCCATCCTCGTCAGCATGCACTACAACAGCGGCCCGTCCTTCATCCGCGGCCCGGAAACCTATTATTGGCGGGTCGACAGCCACGGCCTCGCCACCCGTTGCCAAAAGGCAATGGCCGCCGCCAGCCCCGCCGAAATCGGCAACCGCGGCCTGGTCCGCCGCCGGATCCGCCTCACCCGCAATCCGGAAATCCCCTGCGTCCTGCTGGAAGGCGGCTACCTGAGCAACGCCGCCGAAAGCCGCCTGATCAGCGAGCCCGCTTACCGCCAGAAACTTGCATCGGGAATCGCCTCCGCCATCAGGACCCAGGCCGCCCTCGGCGACGCAGGCACCGGCCCGCTGCCACGGCCGATCAACGCGCCGCCGAGCCGACCGACGGATGCGCCGGAGTGAGTCTACTTTCCTCGATCTTTAGTCCGAAAATTAACAGCAAAACAAATGCCTGCCGCACCAATACGAGGTAAAACATGGATCGACTTATACTTGGAATGCGGAGATTCGGGTCATTTCATCGCATTCTCGACTCTCCTTTATCTCTGGGTGCTTTTCCTTTGTGTTCTGTGTGTTGTGCAACGTCGTCCTAGCCGTATACTTCAAGTTGCTTCTACCATGCTCCTTGCTTCCACTGGTCATCGGAATTTTTGGGACTTCGCTCAACACTGTACGGTTATTTGAGATACCTTCCTTCGGCGTATTATTCAGACGCAACTCCGGATCTGCCATCAATCGTGACTCCGCTGATCGCAGGTTCCTTCCTGTCTGCGTTGTTCATCTTTCTGACAGCAATGGTTGTCTTTTTCCACGGGAGATCAATCGCACAGAATGTCGAGCCATTCGGAAATGAAAAGTCTTCGAATTGAACTCGACCCCTTTCAAGCTTGGCAATGCTCCACTTGCCCGCCGCGCTGGCAATTCGGATTTCTAGCAACCACCCGCCGTGGTATGGGAACTGCTTTGAAGCGAACGTTCACCAAAAGCTTGAATCCCAACGGATTCCCGATGGGAGAGACCACGTCTTTCCCTTCCTATTTCATTCATTTCCAATGCCCAATCTTCCATCCGAACTTCTGGGAATCCTGCCGTCTCTCGAAGTCCTGCCATTTTTCGCAAGTGACTCGCCGGAACGGTCTGCCAGCCGCGACTTCCCCTTCCAACTCAAGGCCTATTCCAGCTACGGAGAAATCAGCCGCTGCCTGCTGACCCGCAAAATCATGGGCGGCATCATCCCGTGGGAGATCTTTATCGCCGACGTGTTGGCACTGCCGGGTCAGCGCACCAGCTGGAAGATTCCGATTTTTCTCCATGCCTGCCCGACGGAACTCGTTCTGCGCGAGTCGGTTTACAAGGCTTTCTATCCGTCACAAGGCGGAGCCCCCGCCAAACTCCCGCAACGCCTGACGGTGGGTATCGAGAGCCAGAATTCGCTCACCAAAGGCCAATCGCGCGAATGGCTCAACCAATGGAAAAACGGATCATCCACCGAGCTGCATTTCAGGATGTTACCCATGGACATGATGATTCATGCGCTCAAGGCCGAAGCGCTCGATGCCATCATCGCGCCCTCGCCGTGGGGAATCCATGCGGAGTCCACAGGGCTTGGCCGACGTGATCCGCGCTTCAGCCCGGGCAAATTCGCCCAGCGGCTCGTGATGGTTTGTCACCGGGAATTTCTCGAACAACACCCCGATCTGAGCCAGACCCTGGCGCGAAATCTCGCCGAAGCGCGAACTCAACTCAAGGATCCGGCGACCTTCACCAAATCCATCGAGCGCATGTCACGCTGTGGCAGACCTCTCGTGCAGCGCGATTTCCTTGAGAAAGCGGCGACCCTTCACTCGTTCTCCTCCTTGGACAACGACGTGGTCCCCGACATGCGAAAACTCGTCGCCGAGCTGATGGCGCTCAACGATTTTTCCGTCCTTCCGAGCCAGGTCGCCCCCAGCGAACAGACCGCGCGTTTGCTGCTCCCCGCCTAGTCCTGATCCCCGTCGTGGCTGACTGATTCTGACAGCAGGTTCAGGAAAACCTCCGCCACCCACGTCAGCGGACGACTCGGCTCCCACCACGCACAGCAGGTCCGGCGAAGCGTCAGTCCGGGCAGCTTCAGGCACACGAGAGCTTCCTTCCTGGACCGCCGCGACGGCCGCCCATTCCGGCAGAAAAGCGATGCCCTGCCCTTGACGCGCCAGGTCGAGCGTCACCCGCGGATCCGGCAGGATCCATTTTCTCAGATCGCCTTCCCTGCCCCGTCCCAGGTGTTGTGCCAGCGTTTTGAAAATGAAGCGGTCCTGAAAAATCAGGAGACTCTGTCTCAGCTCCTCCACGGAGACCCGGCTCTTTTGACCCAGCCGATGGAAAGGAGCCACATAAGCATGATACTCCTCACTCGCCAGGTCCCGCCGGATCATCTCGGCGGGGACCCGCTCGACGAAATCCACGTCGAAGTCCACCCGCTTGCCCGGACGCTCGTCCTTGCCGTTTCCCGTCACCACCATTTCAAAATCCGCTGCGGGAAAACATTCGTGAAACGTTGACAGCGGACCGGTCTGCAGAATTCCTAGCAGACAGGACGGCAGCCGGAAAACCAGCTTCTCCGGAGCGACCGTCCAGCGTCGCGAGCTCGCTCTTCATCGACGACATCTTCACCAGCAGGTCCTCCACCATGGGCAACAGGCGCACCGCCGCGCCCGTGGGCTTCACCTGCGGCCCGAGCCGCCGGAATAGCGAGCACCCCAGGTCCTCTTCCAGAGATTTCATCGCGTGACTGATGGCAGAAGGACTTACGGACAAAATCTGCGCCGCGCCGGCGAAACTTCCCTCCTTCACGCAGACATAAAACATCTGCAAGCGCTTCGAATCGACAATCCCGGGATCAATCACCGGCGGCTCCCGCAACCTGCCTGGGGTATCGTGAATCATATTCAGCATGCTCTACCCGGCTGGTGAGCAAAGCGTGTGCCAAACCCAGACAAGCAGCGGATCCGGGACGCCCTTCCCCGCCGGCCATCGTGAATTGATTTCAACTCCACCTCCGACCACATGGCACATCCGGTGCAATGATGGGTCATGTCGCGGAACTATCAGTAAAGACTTCCGCGATCAGCGCCACACAACGACTCCAAACCATGAAACTAAAATCATTAAGCCACCACTTCCTGAAGGTTGCCGCCCTCGCTCTCGCGACGGCGACGGCAACCGCCCAGGACAAGCTCCCGACCTCCCAGGTCAACACCACCGGACTGGCCGTCACTGACGACACCGTCACCGTCGGCCAGTTGCACTCCGCCACCGGCACCATGGCGATCAGCGAAACCGGATCCATCCAGGCCGAGCAACTCGCCATCGACCAGATCAACGCCATGGGCGGGGTTCTCGGACGACAGATCAAAGTCATCAAGGAGGACGGCGCGAGCGACTGGCCGACCTTCGCGGAAAAGGCCAAAAAGCTGCTGGTCAGCGACAAGGTCGGCACCGTCTTCGGTTGCTGGACCTCCGCCTCCCGCAAGGCGGTGCTTCCGGTCTTCGAAAAAGAAAACGGGATGCTCTACTACCCGACTTTCTACGAGGGTCTCGAGCAATCCAAGAACGTGATCTACACCGGCCAGGAAGCCACCCAGCAGATCATCGCAGGGCTTGACTGGATCGCCAAGGAAAAGGGCGCGAAGACGTTCTATCTGGTCGGCTCCGACTACATCTGGCCTCGCACCTCGATGAAGATCGCCCGCAAGCACATTGAGAATGTTCTCAAAGGCACGGTGGTCGGCGAGGAGTTCTACGCGCTCGGCAGCACCTCGTTCGGATCGTTGATCAACAAGATCAAGCTCAAGAAGCCGGACGTCATCTACGCCGCCGTCGTCGGTGGTTCCAATGTGTCGTTCTACAAGCAGCTCGCCGCCGCCGGCATCAACGGATCCAAGCAAACGCTCCTCACCATCTCGGTGACCGAGGACGAAGTGCTCGGCATCGGCGGGGAGAACCTCGCCGGCTTCTACTCCGCGATGAAGTACTTCCAAAGCCTCGACAATCCTAACAACATCGAGTTCGTCAAGGCATTCAAAGCCAAGTATGGTGCCGACAGCGTCATCGGCGACGTGACCCAGGCCGGCTACCTCGGCCCATGGTTGTGGAAGGCAGCGGTCGAGAAAGGCCCAGAGCTTCGACATCGACAAGATCGTCGCAGCCTCACCCGGCCTCGAACTGACCAACGCACCGGAAGGTTATGTGAAAGTCCACCCGAACCATCACCTCTGGAGCAAACTCCGCATCGGCCAATGGCAGAAGGACGGACAGGCAAAGGTTCTCTATGAATCCGAACTGATCGAGCCCGATCCATTCCCGAAAGGCTATCAGTAAGCAATCCTGCGACTCGCTCGCGAGTCCAGCAATCACCCGGAGGGCCGGGTAGTTCCGGCCCTCCTCTTTCCCGACAAGGGAACCTTTTCCAAACCTCGAAACGCCTGATTTTATGGGAGAATACACCACCGAAGAATTACAAAGCATTTTCATCATGCAGGGCTTCTCGGGCCTCAGCCTGTTCAGCGTCCTCCTGCTCATGGGCCTCGGCCTCGCACTGATTTTCGGCCAGATGGGCGTGATCAACATGGCTCACGGCGAGTTCATGGCCCTCGGCGCCTACACCGTCTATTTCTGCTCCCACCTCACGGAAACCTACGCCCCGGCGTTCGGCCCCTACTACTTCGTCGCCGCCATCGGGCTGGCCTTCGTCGTGTGCGCCGCGCTCGGCGCGCTGGTCGAGTGGTCGTTGATACGACATCTCTATCACCGACCGTTGGACACCCTGCTGGCAACCTGGGGACTCAGCCTGATTCTCCAGCAGACCTACCGCTCCATCTTCGGCGCGCGGGAAGTCACCCCCACCCTGCCCGAGTGGCTCATGGGCTCCTACAACTGTCAAGGAGGGCCTCGACATCCCGATCAACGGCATGTTCGTGCTCGGACTCTCGCTTGTCGTCACCATCGCACTGATGACATTCATGTATCGCTCCTCGTTCGGTCTCCGCCTCCGCGCCACCGTGCAGAACCGCAAGATGAGCGCGCGCCGTCGGCATCAACACCGGAAAGGTGGACCGCCTCGCCTTCGCCCTCGGCTGCGGCATCGCCGGCATCGCCGGTGCGGCCTTCACCACCATCGGTTCGACCGGTCCTGACAGCGGCAGCCGCTACATTGTGGATGCCTTCCTCGTCGTGGTCGCCGGCGGCACCGCCAGCTTGCTCGGTTGCATCGCTTCCGCCTTCGGCATCGCCCAGGCGCAGTCGATCCTCGAGTTCTTCCTGGAAGGCACCAAGGGCAAGGTCGCCACCCTCCTGGTGATCGTCATCGCCCTCATGATCCGCCCGCAAGGACTCTTCCCGAGCAAAGTCCGCGGCCACTGACCTCCAACCTATCACCCACACCGTCATGCCACTTTTCTTCCGCACCCTGTTCAAGACCCGGGGAGAGGCGATCGCCTTCGTAGGATTTCTCCTTCTCCTGCTAGTCGTTCTTCCGCTCGCCCTGCCGGTCTTCCGTCTCAATCTGGTAGGGAAATACCTGAGCTTCGGCTTCGTCGCCGTCGGCCTGGTCCTGCTCTGGGGCCGCTGCGGCGTCCTCAGCCTCGGCCAGGGCGTGTTCTTCGGACTCGGCGGCTATTGCATGGCAATGTTTCTCAAACTGGAAGCATCCGACCCCGTCACCACCGCGATCCAGTCCACGCCCGGCATCCCGGACTTCATGGACTGGAACCAGATCACGAAGCTGCCGCTGTATTGGGAGCCGTTCAAAAGCCTGCCATTCACGATCTTCGCCATCTTCGTGGTTCCGGCGGTGATCGCGTTCATCATCGGTTGGGCGCTCTTCAGACGGCGCGTCGGCGGGGTTTATTTCGCCATCATCACGCAGTCCATCGCGCTGATCTTCTCGCTCGGGATCGACGGCAACCAGGGCTACACCGGCGGCAGAAACGGCATCACCGACCTGCGCACTCTCTGTGGCTGGGACATCCGCAGCGAGAACGCCCAGTATATCCTCTACTTCCTCTGCGTGGTCCTGCTCTTCACCGTGGCCATGGGCGCCAAGTATATCATCAACACCCGCCTCGGCCGCGTGCTCGTCGCCATCCGCGACCGCGAGGACCGGGTGCGGTTCTCGGGTTATGACGTGGCGATGATCCGGGCCTTCATCTTCGCCTTCGCCGCGATGCTCAGCGGCATTGGAGGTGCCATGTTCGTCCTTCAGGTCGGCTTCATGTCACCGTCCATCGTCGGCATCGTGCCCTCGATTGAAATGGTGATCTTCACCGCCGTGGGAGGACGGCTCTCGGTCCTCGGAGCCATCCTCGGCTGCCTGATCGTGAACTTCGGAAAAACCAGCTTTCTCGGAAGCCTATCCCGATCTCTGGCTCTACCTGATGGGCGGCACCTTCATCGCCGTCGTCATGTTCTTCCCGAACGGCCTCGCCGGTCTGTTGGAAAAGATCCCGACCAGCAAGGGCAAGTTCGCCGCCCTGTTCGCCCGCTTCCAGAAATCCACTCCTGTCGTCACCACCAAAGCCACCCCGATATCCGATGAACATTAATCCCGAATACGTCCTGGAAGTCGAGGATCTCGGAGTCTCGTTCGACGGCTTCAAAGCGGTCGATGGTTTCAACTTCTATCTCTCGAAAAACCACGTGCACGTCATCATCGGCCCTAACGGAGCCGGCAAGACCACCGTGCTGGACCTCATCTGCGGCAAGACGCTCGCCACCAGCGGCAGCATCAAGTTCAAGGGCAAGGAGCTGCGCGGGCGTCAGGGAATACCGTATCGTCCGCGCCGGCATCGGCCGGAAGTTCCAGAACCCGTCGATCTACGAAAACCTCACCGTTTTCGAAAATCTCGAGCTCTCCCACCCCACCGGCCGTGGCGTGATCGGCTGCCTGATGTTCCGCCGCACCGCCGGAGATCCAGAAGCAGTGCGAGGACGTCGCCGAACAGATCGGCCTTTCCGACAGAGCTCGACACCGAGGCCGGCATCCTCAGCCACGGCCAGAAGCAGTGGCTGGAAATCGGCATGCTGCTCATGCAGAACCCGGAGGTCATCATGCTCGACGAACCGGTCGCCGGCATGAGCGTGCGCGAACGCACCGAGACCGCCCTGCTCATCCGCAAGATCTCCAAGGACCGCTCGGTCATCGTCATCGAACACGACATGGAATTCGTCCGTGAGATCGCCGACCGCGTCACCGTGATGCATCTCGGCAAGATCCTCGCGGAGGGATCCATGGAAAAGGTCAGCCAGGATCCCAAAGTCATCGAAGTTTACATCGGACACTAACAACATGATCTCAGTCAACAATCTGCAAGTCTGTTACGGCCAGAGCGTCGTCATCCCCGACATGAGCTTCACCGCGCCGCAAGGCGAGATCCTCGGCATCATCGGGCGCAACGGCATGGGCAAGAGCACGCTCTTCCGCTCGCTCATCGGCATGATTCCGACCCGTTCCGGGAAGATCACCCTCAACGGCAAGGAAATCACCAACCAACCATCCCACCGCCGGGTCGCGCAGGGAGTGGCGTTCGTGCCGCAAGGCCGGATGATTTTCCCCTATCTCACGGTTTACGAAAACCTCATCTCCGGCGTCGCCGGCAAAGTCAAATATGACTCGGTCGAGGAAATCTACGCACTCTTCCCGGTGCTCCAGGAAATGCGCAAGCGCAAGGGCGGCAATCTATCCGGCGGCCAGCAGCAACAGCTCGCCATCGGCCGCGCGCTGATGACCAACCCCAGCGTGCTACTGCTCGACGAGCCCACCGAAGGCATCCAGCCGTCCATCATCAAGGACATCTCGCGCAGCCTGCGCGAGATCCGCGATCTGCGGAAACTCACCATCGTCGTCAGCGAGCAGGTGCTCAGCTTCGTGCTCGATACCTGCGACAACATCATGGTCATCGACAAGGGCAAACTCATCCGCGAGGACCGCCGGACCGACGTGGATGCCGAACAGATCAAAGCCATGCTCGCCGTTTAAGTCCATTTCCTTTCCCACCACCAAACCTAACCTAACCAAACCACATGAAGACACTGATCAAAGTTGACCTCGACGCCACTCCGGAATCCCAGGACTACCTTCACAACCGCTGGCACCCGGATATCCCCATGGTCGCCATGGTGAATCCCGGCGACGAGTTCCGCGTCGAGTGCATCGACTGGACCGGCGGTCAGATCAAGAACAACGACGACGCCACCGACATCGACGTGGTCGATCTCACCAAGGTCCACTATCTCTCCGGCCCCATCGGCGTCCACGGCGCGGAGCCCGGCGATCTGCTGGTGGTGGACATCCTCGACGTGGGTGTGCTCGACAAATACCAGTGGGGCTTCACCGGACTTTTCGCCAAGACCAACGGCGGCGGCTTCCTAACGGACCACTATCCGGACGCCCGCAAGGCCTGTTGGGATTTCCACGGCATCTATACCTCTTCGCGCCACATTCCCAACGTCGAGTTCGCCGGCATCATGCACCCGGGCCTCATCGGCTGTCTTGCCTTCCAAGGAAATGCTCAACACCTGGAACACCCGTGAGAAGGAACTCTTCGACACCGATCCCGAGCGCGTTCCGCCACTTTGTGCGCTGCCCTCAGCCCCCACCGCCCACATGGGCCGCATGACCGGTGCCGCCCGCGATGCCGCCGCCGCGGAAGGAGCCCGCACCGTGCCGCCGCGCGAACACGGTGGAAACTGCGACATCAAGAACCTCACCAAGGGATCCAAAGTCTATTTCCCGGTCTATGTCAAAGACGGCGGCCTCTCGATGGGCGACATCCACTTCAGCCAGGGCGACGGTGAAATCACCTTCTGCGGCGCCATCGAAATGGCGGGCTACCTCGACATCCGCGTCAGCGTGCTCAAGGGCGGCATGGAGAAATACGCCATCCGCAATCCGCTGTTCATTCCGAGCCCGCTCACTCCGGAATACAAGCGCCACATCATCTTCGAAGGTATCTCCGTCGATGAAGCGGGCAAACAGCATTACCTCGACCCCTTCGTCTCCTACAAGATGGCCTGTCTCAACGCCATCGAGTACATGAAGAAATTCGGTTATACCGGCGAGCAGGCCTACGCCATCCTCGGCACCGCTCCGGTCGAGGGCCACATCAGCGGCATTGTGGACATTCCTAACGCCTGCGCCACGCTCTGGCTGCCGACGGAAATCTTCGACTTCGACATCATGCCGAATGCCAACGGCCCGACGAAGAGTGTCACGCCCGGCTTCGACCTCGCCAAAGTGTTATAACCCGCCACCGCCATGCCAGTCTACGACTTCTCCTGCCCCGAGTGCGGCGACTTCCGTGCGCTTCTAACCATCGACGAGCGGAACGACCCCACGCCGTGCCCCGAGTGTTCGCGCGTCGGCCAGCGGCTCATCCTCGCGCCCAACCTCGCGTTGATGAGCCCCGTCAGGCGCAAGGCCCACGCGGTGAATGAAAAAAGCCGCCACGAGCCGCGCATCAGCAACGCCCACTCCTGTGGCAGCGGTTGCGGATGCGGCACCACCGGCACGAAGATCCGGCCTACTCGCACCAAGGAGACCAAGCTCGGTGTTCTCAATTCCCAGAAACCCTCGGCCCGGCCTTGGATGCTGGGACACTGAGGACCACGACCGGCTCATTCAAGCGCCCCGCATTCAAGAATCCACCTTCGTTAGCGGAGGCTGGGACTTGGGTGTAGGGCCCCTGGGTGATGGGCGTTAGAACGTCCATAAGGAAACTAAACGTGAGCTGCGGATTTCGGCCCCTCCAAGAAAGCTGATCTTTGACGCCGTCCCGTGCGTGATATAAATTTGTTTCACCATGAAATGGGCATCGGTCCATGATCGCCCCAATTCCTTCACCGCCGTGTCCAGGTAGATCGAGGGAGGCGATTGCGTGGAAATCACCCACTC
This sequence comes from uncultured Verrucomicrobiae bacterium, assembly GCA_963841745.1. Lineage (GTDB taxonomy): Bacteria > Verrucomicrobiota > Verrucomicrobiia > Verrucomicrobiales > Akkermansiaceae > Luteolibacter. The sequence continues at coordinate 955,770 of CAWJDV010000006.1, forward strand.
CGGTAAGTCCTTCGCACACTTGCAGCCGATCGATCCGGAAACCTCCACTCCTTTGGTCATGCCGGATTTTCTCGTCCGTTTACGCAAACATTTCCCCAATGAAACGCCTGGCATGGGCCTCTCCAGCGTGGTGAACTATGACCGCGGCGACTGATGAATACATACACCGACACTAGGTTTGTGGTCACCCTCTATAAAGAAGGAGCCACCAGCGCCCGCGCCGCTGCCCTGATGGCGAGTCAGAAGGCGTCGGTCCACTGATCGCAGCTCGGCGAACGCGAATTCCGCAATGCGCTGCATCAGGCAGTATTCCGGGACGAAGTCAGCGCGAGCGCTGCAGCACTCAAGAAGGGCCTGTTTCTTGAAGACTTTGCGAACGGGGTTTTCACCATCACGCCAGTCCCCGTTTCCGAGTTTTTTTCAAAAGCCTTCGAACTCGCAGACCGTCATAGCGCTCGACTCGGCACCCGCAGTCTTGATCTGATGCACTTGGCCGCCGCGCTGTTACCGAAGACTGAGACGTTTCTCAGTTTTAACGAATGCCAGCGCAAAGTGGCGGAGGCAGAGGGGCTGAAGGTCAGGAAATTGCCGCCCACTCAGCTCCTCCATAACCTCTTCTGCGAAACTCTTCTCTTCCAGAGACCACTATTTCATTGCCGCGACAAGGTTAGGTTTCGGAGTTTTCAATAGCACGTGGAAATGATTCCACATCAGGACCCCGGCGTGCACGCGCCAACCGTAGCGGTCATGGGCATTTCTATTAGACCTGTCCACGCGAACCAGTCCTGATCTTTCTTAAACACGTTTTTTACTCCATCCCCACGAGCCATCGCGTGGTAAACAGCGCCAACCTCCTCGTATCGCAAGGGCCTTGCCATGACTACTGTTACGAGTCACGGAAATGGTCGTCAGAGTCTGTTATTTGGGCCGGCCCCCGGAGCCATGGAAATCACCCACAAAGCTTCTTCAAGCATGACCTTCGCCGCCGGCGCCGTGCGTGCCGCGTGCTGGCTGGAGACCCAGCCGGTCGGGCTTTATGACATGCAGGATGTGCTCGGGCTGGTGTGACGTGGGATTCGATGAGATCGAGCAAAGACCGGACGTGGTCGATTTCACCCAAGCCTCACCCGCAGGTCTCGAGCACTCCACAGCACCCCGGCCGCCGCTTTTCCATTCCCCTTCATCCGCCGCGCTCCGTCTTTGCGGCGCTCCGTAAACCTTTCCCGCGCTGCCGCGAATGCCTCATTCACGAACGCCTTGCTCCCGATCACCGCGCCGTCCGTGAAATACCTCACCCGGCAGCGCAACATCGCCGCCAGCTTCAAGTCCGGCAATACCGTCCCGTTGTCCTCCGCCTCTAACGCCTCCGACGCATTCATCTGCGGGCGAACCACGCCTTTCTCCACCACCGCCCTGCCGCTCTTTCTCTCCAGCGCCAGCCCCATCATCCGCCGGTACAACCGCGAAACCTCGCCCCACCGCTCCGATTCAAACCCCACGCCCTGATCGCAAAAATACGCCCTCACCAAGCCTTCACGCGCTTTCTTCCCATTCCCTTTTGCCCCGCCGCCCACGGCCTCCCCGTAGCTGCTCCACCGGTATTCCGCCGGATCGGACACCATGCCCGCCCGCACCGGATTCAGATCGATGTAAGCCGCCATCGTCCGCGCTGCGGTGCCGCTTTCCACGATCACGCTCTTGAACCGGTCCTCCCACAGCGTGCCGGAGCGCGAATGCGCGCGATTGAACCACTTGGTAAAACGTTCCAGCAGCGATTTCATGAACTCGCTCAAATCATGCATCCGCCGGGTGTAACGACCACGGATTTCCTCCACCCTGCGCACCGCCTCCAGCTTCGCCATCGCCAGTTCCTGCGCGGGATCCAGCGGAATCCCCATTTCATCGACGGGCGGCAGTTCAAACCCACCACGCTCCCGGACTGCTGCCGCCTCTTCCAATTCCTTGGCGACCTCAGCCACCTGCGCTTCGCTGTAGAAAACGCGCAGCCGTTGGAGCAATTCCTGATCCGGGATGCCACCCTCCGGAACTGGCGGTAATTCCAGGAGAAGATGGAAGTGATTCGACATCAGACAATAAGACAACACCCGGCAGCCCGTGAACTTCTCGCACATGCGCATCAGCATCCGGAAATGCTCCCGTTCATCCACCTCCAGCACGAACTGCCGCCCCACGACCCGACTGACGCAGTGGTAAATCACCGGTTTTTGCCGCGAATCCTTCCAAGGCGCCGTCCAACGCTTGCGGTTGTTCATGACGGGTAGGCTAGAGCGAGGAAAGGCGCATGCAAGATAAATCCATTTAAAAAGCCTGACTTTTTGTGACTCTTTTTGTGACTCTGGATATCAATTGCAGGCTCAAACGACTCACGCAGAGACGGCAGGGAAATCAGGAAGCCGCCTTCACTTCGTCCCAGGTCTTCGACCAGAGTGCGAGGGCGTCGCCGAGGTCGTCGATGGGTTCGCATTTGGCGAAGACTTCCGGACTGGGAAACAGCGCTTCGCTTCCGCGGAAGTCCTCGCTGAGTAGCGGATAGGCGCCGCTGTTTGGCGCGCGGAAGGCAATGGCCTCCATGTTCGCCGCGCAGTTGGCGGGGTCGGTGACGAAGTTGATGAACTTGTGGGCGAGCTCGACTTGGGCGGATTTCACCGGGATGCAGAGGTCGTCGCAGGAGAACGCTGATCCTTCCTTGGGGATTTTCACGACGATGTCCTCGTTTTCATCCGCCACTTGCAGGAGGTCGCCGGCATAGCCTTGGACCAGATGGAACTCACCGGAAGCAAGGCCGCTCTTGTATTGCTCGCTGTCGAACTTGGCGATGTTCTTCTTCCAGCGGATCGCGACGTCGCGGGCTTGGGCGAGCTCGGCGGGATCCTTCGAGTTGATCGAAAGTCCGAGCGACAGCAGCGCCGCGCCGAGGACTTCGCGCATGTCGTCGAGCAGAGTGACGCGGCCCTTGAGGTCGGTGCGGTCGAGCATGCTGTAGGAGGCTACCGGGTCGCTCACCTTGCTGCCGAGCCAGCCGAGGCAGGTGGCGGACATCATGTAAGGGATGGAGTGGACCATTTTGGGATCAAGGGCGCGCTTGAGGTATTCGGCATCGATATGTTTGAGATTCGCGAGTTTCGCGGGGTCGAGCGGCAACAGCATTTTGTCCCGGACCAGGGTTTTCACCATATAGGATGAGGGCGTGAGCAGGTCGTAGCCGGCGGCCCCGGCGGTGAGCTTGGAATACATCGCCTCGTTGGAATCGAAGGTGTCGATCTGGAGGGTGCAGTTGTTTTCCTTTTCGAAGCGCTTGACGAGTTCCGGGGCGATGTAGTCGGCCCAGGTGTAGATGCGGAGGACCGGTTGATCGCCCTTTGAGCAGCCGGACAGGGCGGTCGCAGCGAGCGCAGCGGAGGTGGTGGTGAGGAGGAAATGGCGGCGTTTCATGATGGGATCGACAAAGAAAAATCAGGAAACATGCCGTTTGCCCATGCTATTTTCACGAGCTTGCGGTCATCGGGCGATGCGCTAGGATTTCCGCCATGAGTCGCCGATCGAGAAAACGCGTAGGTGCGGGAGAGACCCGCTGGCTGGGCAAAGCGGCGGTCGCCCTGCTGGTCCTGGGAGTCATCGGATTCGGCGTGGGATACGGGCTGATCCGGAATTATCTGCACAGTGACGCGTTCCGGAAGTTTCTCTCCGCCGAGGCCAGTGAAATGGCGGGCGTGAAGGGTGAGTTCGCGCTGTTCCGCTGGGAGGGACTGGCGGTGGATACCGCTTCGTTCGAGGCCACCAGCGATGGCCCGGTGACCGCCTTGCGGGCGGACGACCTGCACACGGAAATCGGCCTCGGCGGACTGACCCGCGGGGTCTGGGAGGTCCGTGGCTCCAGTCTGCGGCGGCTCGATATTTCCGTGGATACGAGGAAACGCGCCGCCGAGCCGCCGCCGGTGGTGGCCCAGTCCGCACCCCAACCCAAGAAGGAAAAATCCGGCATCCGCACCGGCTGGTTTCCTAGCGAGGCCGAGCTTCAGGGAATCGACGTGCGCGATGTGACGGCGAAAATCATTCTCGATCAAGGCCTGCTGGTCGCAAGCGGCCTCAGCGTCCAGGCCGAGAAGGTCGGCGCGAATGACGCCTACCGGGCCGACATCAAGGGCGGCACCCTGCGCCTCCCATCCAGCCTGGTGCCGGAAATCCGGCTGGAGCGCGCACAACTCCGCTATCAGGACAAACAGGTGTTTCTGACAGACGCCACGGTCACCGCCTGGAGCAACGCGCGGCTCCAGGGAAGCGGCGAGTGGGACATGCAGTCACGTCAATATTCTCTCGAAGGCGACGCGTCCGGCATCAAGTGCGAGGACCTGCTCAACGCGGATTGGTCGAAACGCCTGACCGGCGACGCGACGTCCACCTTCAGCACTCACAACCACGCCGGATTTCCCCAAGCCAGCGGCAAGCTCACGCTTCACAATGCCGTGCTCACCGCCTTGCCGATGCTCGACGCGCTCGCCGCCTATGCGGACACCCGCCGTTTTCGCGTGCTTGCCCTGAACGAAGCCCACACCGGATGGCAGTGGAAAAAGGGCGAATTTTCCCTTCAAAATCTTGTAATCTCCAGCGAAGGACTGGTGCGCTTGGAAGGCAGCATCGTGATCCGCGGCAAGGAGCTGGACGGAAAATTCCGGTTGGGACTCGCGCCGGGCACACTTTCCACCATTCCCGGAGCGGAGACGGACGTATTCCTCGCCGGCGAGCGGGGCCTGTTGTGGACGCCCTTGCACATCACCGGCACGCTGGATGATCCGAAGGAGGATCTCACCGACCGCCTGATCGCCGCCGCAGGGCTGCGGATGTTCGACCAGCTTCCCGAGACCGGGGAAAAGGTCATCAAATTCACCCACTCGGTGCTCGGCGACTCATCCTCCAAAACCGTCGAAAAAGGCCTGAAGATCATCGAGGAAAACAGCGACACCATCCGCGAAGTCAGCGGCATCCTCGACGGGATTCTCGGCGGCGGACGCAAGGAAAAGCCGAAAAAACAAGACGAGGCGCAGTGAATCCGAAAATCTCACTCATCATCCCGGCGCACAACGAAGCGGATTTCCTACCAGCGTGTCTGCATGCCGCGCGGCTCGCGAGCGAGCGGATCGATTCCCCCGTCGAGATCGTCGTCATTCTCAATCGCTGCACCGATGCCACCGAGGAAATCGCCACCCGCCACGGCTGCCTGATCGTCCGCGAGGATGCCAAAAACCTCTCGATGATCCGCAATGCCGGAGTCGCCGCCGCGTCCGGCGAAATCATCGTCACCTGCGATGCCGACAGCCGGATGCATCCGGACAGTTTCAAGCAAATCCTCCGCCGGCTTACTTCGGGAAAAGTCGTAGGTGGCGGCGCGATGGTGTATCCGGAACGCTGGTCGGTGGGCATCGTCGCCAGCGCGATCGCGATTTTACCTTACCTTGCATTCACCGGCGTCAGCTTCGGCCTGTTTTGGTTCCTGAAGCGGGATTTCGAGGAAATCGACGGTTTTGACGCCCGCTTCGTCTCGGTGGAGGATGTCGATTTCGCCCGCCGCTTGAAGCGCCACGGTCGCAAGTCCGGCCGCGGGTGGGGCACGCTTTTTTCCACTCCACTGATCACCTCGTGCCGGAAATTCGACCAATTCGGTGACTGGTATCTCTTCAAAAACCCGAACTTCGTCCGCAAGGTCTTCCGCGGCGACGACCGGAAAACTGCCGACCAATTTTGGTACGACGTGCGCTCTGACTGACACAAAATATTCAATCCAGACATACAAAGGGGCGGATCTGTCACAAATTGCCGGTTGAGAAGTCGGCTTGGCGTTCCCAACTTTGTGTGTTTACTTCGTGTTGGCACGATCCGTGCAACCTTTTGCTTGGCCAAGACATATCATCTTTGTGATTTCCTACCGAAAATACCAGTCCGCACGCCCCGCCGCCGCCTTTTCCCTCATTGAAATGGTGGCCGTCATCGCCATCCTCGCCACCTTGATGACGGCGGGAATCAGCCTTCTGAGCGGCACCGGCGTCCAATCGCGCAAGACCGGCACCGACATGCTCAGCGGCTTGATCGAACAGGCGCGCACCAAGGCGATCACTTCGAGATCCCATGTGATTCTCGCCATCGCCGAGCCCGGCGATCTCCCCGCGCAGGACGAACGATGCCGGATCGGGATTTTCACCGTGGAGACCTGGCCTGACTCCCCGACAACTCCGCTCTCGCTCAAGGGAGTGCTCGCCACCCGCTGGCAAATGCTGAACACCGGCATCGCCCTGATTCCTGGAAGCGTCGACGGCGTGGCCAACCCCATCGATCAACCGCAAGTCACCATGACTTACGGTGGCACCAAAAATCTCAGCGTGAAGGTGCATGCCATCGCCTTCAATCCCCGCGGCGGACTCGCCTACCCGACCGGTTCCGCCCCCATCGCCCTGCGGATCGCGGAAGGCGGCTACCGCGGCGGCGTGGCCACTCCTAACAAGCGGGGCGAAGCAGGAATCATCACCGAGAGCCGCTTGAAAATCGGCCGTGTCACCGCACGGCCCTACCAGATCGACGGATGAATTTCCTCTCTGCCCAAGTCCCCGGACAAGCGTGGCTCATCGTTGATAGAAACGGTGATCGCCGTGGGCGTGCTCTCCGTCGCCATCCCGCTGGTCTTCGGAGCCCTGGCGGAATCCGGAAAAAGCGGCATGTCGTCCGAAGCGGAAACGCGCAGCACCTGGATCGTCCCCACCTGCATGGAGGAAATCCTGGCGTCCCGGGACGGGAAACCTCAATTCTTCACCACCACCACCGTGGGGCAGGTGTTTCCGCCGACAGGCGACGTCTGGGCCTTGGCATTCTCAGCCGAAGGCAAGCCCATCGGGAAAATATCCAAGAGCGTCTATGAAAAGGGGACGAAGGAACTCAATGGCCAGACCGTGCGCTACATCGCTACGCTCAGCTCCGCCACGACCCCCACGCCGGCCGGGGCCACTCCCATGCTGCGCGCCCTCATCACGCTGGAATATCCTTCCGCCGTGCCATTGGCGAAGCGCCAGAAACTCGAATTTTACACCCGCATCCCATGAGGACCAACCGTTCACACGCTCGTGGGTTTTCGCTCATCGAGCTGATGTTCTCGATGGCCATCGGCTCGATCATCCTGATCCTCGCCGCGACCATGCTCGGCAGTTCCGGCGAGGGCTATGAACGCGTCGGCGGCAGTGTGGCCACCGAGCGTGAGGCCCGCGCACTCTTCACCCAGCTTGCCTCGGACCTCTCCACCTCGAAGTTCCACAAAGACGGCCTGATCGAAAAATCCTCCGCCACCTGGCCCGCCGACCAGCTCGGATTCCTCAGCCTCCAGCCCGCCGCGGCGCAGACCGATGCCGGCCGCATCGGCGACCTCTGCGCGGTGAATTATTACGTCAAGGATCTCCCCATCGGCGGCAAGACCGTCCGCTGCCTGATGCGCGGATTCCGCGAGAGCAATGACACCTTCAAAGCACTCGAAGGCGGACACCGTCGCCACCCTCTTCGCGGAGCAACCCAGCCATCGACGAGCCCATCGCCTTCGGAGTCGTTTCCTTCGAGGCGCGGCCAAGATCCCGCGACAGCTCAGGCAAATGGATCGACTGGGTCGAAAAACGACACCACCGGCCCGGAAGCGCTCGATGTCAAACTCGTGCTCGCCCGTCGCGAACTCGCCGGAAAATTCAAAACCCCCGCCGACTGGAATGGCACCGGCACCGCCGGAAACCTGTTGGGGCAGCCTGCCCAGGCGGACCGCAACAAGAATCTCGAAGTTTACGCAACCACCTTCGTTTTGGAAATCATGCAACTCCCTAACCACCCGCGCCGTCGCAACGGGCGCCGGGGATTCACCTTGCCGGCCATCCTCGTCGTCGTCGGCGCGCTGCTCATCCTCGCAGTCGGTGTCGCTGCTCGTCGTCGGCATCGAGCGCAACACCTCCCGCGCCTTCTCCGACCGCGAGCGCGCCAACCTCGCCGCCCGCGCCGGCCTGGAAGACCTCAAAGGCATCTTCGCGAAGGAGGCCGCCAACGATGATTTCCTCGTCCTCCAAGGCCAGGAAACCAAGGCATCCGGAGCCGCCAAGGATCCCGCCCCCTATCTCTATCTGGCCCGCGGCTCCGGCGGTGATGACAAGGTGAGCTACCGCTATGTCCCGCTCTTCAGCGCGGCAACCGTTCCCCCAGCTCCTACGGCGGGGAGCCCGATCGAGGCACCCGCGGGAAAGGACCTCATCGGAAGTCTCACCAAGGAGGTCAGCGCCCTGCCGTGGCATGACCCCGCCAAGGTCTCGTGGGTCAATATCCTGAATGCCAATGGCAAGATGATTTCCCGCTACGCCTACTGGGTGGAAGACCTCCAAGGTCGCGTGGATGCGGGCACCGCCGGCAACACCAAGGATACCGCGGGAGCCCACAAGCGCTACGGCTGGAAAACGGGGGACATGGCGAAGACCGAAAAATCCGCGAAATTCCCCGCACCCGGATTGAATGCGGAAGAGTCCAAGCCCGGCCCCGACGGGCGCGATGCAGCTCCTCCACTCGACCAGGTCGCGCTCTATCTCATCGATCCCGAAGCCAAAGCCAAAGACGAGTCCAGCCTCGATAAAACCATCATCGACGGTCGCAAGGCACTCATTTCACCCGACTCCGTTCTCGCCGTTTCCGGAATGCTCCCGCCTCTCACCCGCGGGGCGGACGGGCACCTGGAAAAAGTCGAGGCGCGCGCCTTGGAAGAGAACCTAACCGCATCCGTCCAGCCCTATGACGAGCAACCGGTCGTTCCATTCGCTTTTGGCATTGATCCCTCTGTCACCGGCAAGCCGAAACTCAACCTCAACGCCTTGCTGGCGAAACCCGCCGAAACAGCCGTCGATGAAATGGCCGCATGGATCAAAAAGGGCCTACCCGATTTCGAGAACCGCAAGGGCGGATTTCCCGACGATTATCTCAAAACGCTTGCCGCGAACGCCATTGACTACGCGGACACGGACAACGATGGAACAGTTAGCACAAGCTCGATCATGGGATCAGGTTCCTACCGCGGACTCGATGCCTATCCGTTGATGAGCGAGGTGATCCTGCATATCAAATACCTCGGCAACTCGGTCCAGAAAGGCCGCAAGGTCCTGCTCTGGCAGATGATCATTTACGCCGAACTTTGGAACCATACCAACCACCGGGTGCAGGGAAACGCCCGGATTTCCTACGAAAACGGCATGAGACCCCCGGCCATCGGCGCAGGTGTGTTAGGTGATCGCTTCGATGACCCGGCCCTGATGGATGATCCCGACCAGGTGAAAAGCATTCCCGCTCTTTCAAGAATCAATGATCGCTACTGGTCCGCTCCCATCGCCGTTGATCTGGTGCCGAACCAATACAAGTTCTACAAGGCGGTAACGGTCAACTACACGATGGACGTCGGCCCTTCCTCACAAACCCTCCAGAGCAAGTTCGAGATCTACGAAGACCTCGGATCCTCCGGAATCAGCCTGATGTGGAACGACAAGGAAGTGGACCGGAACGACAAGCTGGTGAGAGGGAACTCCAGCCCGACCAATCCGGAACTCGAATTCAACACGAATACTGCCAAGCAGTCCGGCAAGGCCAATATTCCGGGGCACAGCTACGGAATTTACAACCAGAACAACGACTACAAGAACAACATGGGCGACTCAAGGCAGGCACTTTACTTGCGCGGTTCCGCCTATCCCCTTTCGGACAACTCCTACCCGAGCAACGTCAGCCCCAATCGCCGCAACATCCGCAATTTCACGATTTATAAAAACGGGCAGGGCCAATCGGCCGTCTATGGCCGGGTGCTTCCGTCAGAATGGCCGGATGGCGGTCATGACACGCCCGTGAGCCTCTGGAACCCCCTCTCTCCTCCGGCATTGAACTACGATCCCACGACTTACCCCGATGTCAAAAACACCCAAACCGAAGGCGACACGCCGACTTTCCTTTCCAATCGCGGACGATTCTACAGCGCCACCGAACTCGGGAGAATATTCGACCCGCTCATGTATCTCCCGAAATATGACAACGCCGACGACACAGCGACCCTGCTAACAGGCACCATGCCGGCCAAACGCGTCTCGTGGCCGTCCGTGGAAGCCGGAAGCACGCCGGACATCTACTATGGTGGCGGCAACACGCTGCGCATCGGCCGGCCGGAACATCCGAACTTCGACCAACCCGCGGAACATGCCCCGGCCGACACCCCGGGCAACCATGCCGCACGACTGCTAGACCTTTTTCACGCGGGCAAATCCCGCTCGGAAACACCGGCGGACCGCGAGGGTCAGCTGGTTCGGATCGAGGGTCATGTCAATATCAACACCGCGCCGGAAGACGCGATCCGCGCGCTGGCCGGCGGCATGTTGACCATGGATCCAAGACTGGTCAAAAGGACCTCGGAGACCCACTCCTCCTCCACCTTCGCGCCACCGGTCTCCTCACTTGAGGTGTCCGCACCCACTTCCCAGGAAGCGGATGCCAAAGAAGGTGACTTGTTGGCGCAGGCCATCATCGATGGCAGGCCGTTCTCATCCCCGTCCGAAATCGCGTCGGTCCTCAACCCGGAAGGCAAGTTGGTCTTCGGCAACAAGTTTCTCTATCCCCACACGCCCGTTGCCAGCAAGCCGGACATCAGCCAGCTCCAATGGTCGGACGCCGCGGCCGAGGAGGTTTTCGCGCGGGTTTACGAATCATCCACCGTCCGGTCGCGAAATTTCCGGGTGTGGGTGATCGGCCAGGCCGTGGCCCCCACCGCCGTTACCAACACGTCGCCGGAAGTGCTGTCGGAGGTGCGCAGGGCGTTCACCGTTTTCGCCGATCCGGGAGTCCGGAAAACTAACGGCGAGATCGACCCAATCCAATTCAGAACCAAAGTTATTGATGAAATCGATTTTTAGCACTTTCTGCATCCTGGCGGCTTCGATGTCGCTCCTACCCGCCCAGAAACCCTCTTCTCCACCCACCGGCTTTGTCCGCGTGGTGAACGGTGTCGCTCTTGGAACCGGTAATGTGAATGTCATCATCGACGGAGAGGACATGCGCCCCAAGGGCTACAAGCTCGGAGACGCAACCGGAGGAATGGGCCTCTCGGCGGGCAGCCACAAGGTCACAATCAAGAAGGAAGGCGTCAAGGAAGGCTCCACCACGGTCGAGTTGGAAAAAGACCAGACAGTCACCCTGATCCCGTTTGCGGAAAAGGTTCCGGCCACCGACCAGGTGCCGGGACATTACAAGATCCAGATCCTGCGCTTGAAGCAGAAAGAGGTCGAGTCCGGCCGCACCGCCTCGTTCGTCTCGGTTTCGGCGAATCCGGAAATCAAGGTCGAGCTGCAGGATGAAACCGGCAAGTCAGCCACCGTTTTTGTGAAACGGTTGGCGGTGGCGGAGACGCCACTCAACTATTCGCAAGGCTATGCGCCCGCCAAGGTGAACGGGGTTCCCATCAAGCCGATCCCGATCGGTGGCGTCGGCAACTATGTGGTGGTTCTCTACGACGACGCCGAGGGTAAAGTGCAGTCGCTCTATTTCCGCGACTTCAAGTTCCTGAGTGCAGATTGAACTTTTCCTCCCTACCGGATTCGGACCACCACCGGCCTGATCCGCGGAACGAGGGCGTCGCGTCGATTCTGCTCAAAGTGGCCGGACAACTGATGGCTCCGGATCGCCTGAAGCTTTGCCGGTAGGATTCAACGGCTCCTCCCGCCGCACGGCGGAGGCGTTTTCCTCTTCCTCCTTCCGCCAATTCCTTTCAATCTCACCGAAAAGCGTGTTCGGGCTCACTTTGAAAGCGGACGCCAGCCGGAAAACAATCTCCACTCCCGGCATTCTTTTTCCCGCTTCCAGCAATGACAAATAGCTTCTTTCAAGACCTAACCGATCCGCCAGTTGCCGCTGACTGAGGCCGGCACGGATTCGGCGACGGTAAACAACACCGCCAATTACCACCCTCAACCCTTCGAAATCCATCAGGAGGGAAAATTAGCAGTCGTCCCGGCGGCCAGTCTTGGTTTCAATTGTCATATAATCTACGGCGATCAAGCTAAGGAGAGCCGCAAAAATAGTTTGGAAACCATGACATTTAGGGCTTGTACACCATATTTAGTGGTCACATCATGCCCGGATGCCTCGCAACCCTAACAAATCCGACTGGTCCGGCGGCCTGCCCGCCTGCATCGCCTCATTCTCTGTCATCGAAGACCCGCGCACTGGCGGCAACAAGCTGCATCATTTCGGCGAAGTGCTCTTCATGGCCGTCAGCGCCATGCTTTGCGGCATGAACTGCTTCTCCGACATCGAGGACTTCTGCGACCTTCAATTAGACTGGTTGCGCAAATGGATTAAAATGCCCAACGGCGTCCCCCGCGCCCAGACCTTCTCCAACATCTTCGCCATCATCGAACCGGATCTCTTCAATCGCTGCTTGGCCGAGCACATCGGCGCACTCCAACCCGCTCTCAAACGCCAGATCATCGCCATCGACGGCAAGCGACTGCGTGGCAGCCACGGCCTCGATACTGAAGCCTGCCACGTCGTAAGCGCCTGGGCTGCGGAGAGCTGACTGACTCTTGCTCAAGAACATGTGGCGGATAAAAGCAACGAATTCACCGCCATACCCCACCTCATCGAAGTCCTCGCCCTGTCCGGGCAAATCATCACCCTCGATGCCATGGGCACCCACACCCACATCGCCGGGGCCATCATCGAAAAGAAAGCCGACTACATCCTCGCCCTCAAAGGCAACCAAGGGAATCTTCACAAAGAAGCACAGGATCAATTCCACTTCGCCATCCGCAATCTCGACCTCTCACACAGCGAGGGCTGGAGTCATGACCAGAGGATTGAAAAATCCAACGGCCGCATCGTCACCCGAAGCGTCACCGTCAACCATCGCCTCGACTGGATGGATACCGCGATCCGGGGAAAATGGCGCAATCTCCGCAGTCTGATTCATGTGGAGACACAAAAGACCCAACTCGACAGCGACGAAGTCCGCCGGGAAGTGCGCTACTACATCAACAGCCTCGACGAACCGGCGTCCGCGTTTCAAAGCGACATCCGGCAACATTGGAGCATCGAGAACAGCTGCCACTGGGTCCTGGACACCGCCTTCCGCGAAGACCACAACCAAACCTACATCGGCCACGCCGCCAAAAACCTCGGAGCCTTACGCAAGATCGTCCTCAACCTCCTCAAAATCGACCTAACCGATAACCGCAGTCTGCCCAAGAAACGCCGCCGCGCCATGCTCGACCCCACCTACCGCGATTCCTTGCTCTCCCTAGCTTGATCGCCGTGTCACATACTCCGGAATTTTGTGGTTGAGATCTGGTGAAGCTCTGAAAAGCAAGTCCAGTTCCCTCATAAGTTCGCTGTTTGTGCTCCTACAAGTGCTTCACGGCCAGGATGTGCAGCGTCCTACGGTTATTGGCGCTGAGGTCAATAAAACCGGTCGATTCGCTCACTTTGACATGAATCGTGATGGCTGGGACGATCTCTGGCTCCACCTTTTTCCGAAAATTGACACGAGCCATCCGGGACTTGACGACGATCACGATGGGAAGTCGAATTATAAGGAAATACTCGATTTCCAGGATCCCTATCGAATCAACAGGCCCACCCGCGAGCTGAGCGCCGCAGAGATTGTTGATGCGCGCAAGGCTTCCGTAGAGGCCAGGCGGGCTTCTGATTCGCAAAAACGCCAGCGCTTCCAAGCTCTATTGGAGTCACGAGGAGCCATGAACAAAGGGAATGAAACCAAAAAGGCCTCACCCGGCCTTGATGAGAAGAAAACAGACAAAGCGCTTCCGGCCGGGTCGTCCCTAATGAATGATCCGGTTTGGAACTCCCTGATGCTCTGCAGTGTCAGGGCTCCCTTCGCTCCCACCATCATCGGAATGGAGCGACTTTCAAACGGGCAGATCCTCCTTGCATGGTAAGAGGGGAACCGGACAGGCTGTTCAACGTGGAATATTCCGATGATTTGGTGACTTGGAAATCCGGGGCGCAAAACATACCCGTAATCAATGGAATCGGCACGTGGGGTCAACCATCTGCCTCCTCGACCCGCTTCGTTCGGGTGGAGTCCGGCGAGGTGGTTTCCGAAATCTTCAGTGATCCGTCCGGAGGAAATGGCGCGACCACCTTTGGCGGGCTGGCTTCGGTAAACCCGACGGGGCAACATTTTGCCATCAGTGTGAATTTCCTGGCAGACATCCCACCTTCGACTGTTGAGCTTTATATCGATGGCGAATTCGCCGGGTATTGCCGGGCAGAGGAATCATCAAATCGCAGCCCTTTGATCGCATCCGGCACCTCCGGGACTTATTTGTTTTCAATCGGTCCGGAGCGTTTGTCCGCCGGTGCCCACACTGCTTACGCGAGGATCGATGCGAGCAGCGGCACGACCCCGGGTCCGGACAATCCCACTGAAGCCGTGACAAATCTCGCACGCACCCCGGAGATTTCGTTCAACATTCCCGGTACACACCTTACCGGCTGCCGTGCCTCGGAAGAACATATCCTCAGTGGCGAACCGGATTCTCCCGCAACAACCATCATTCAAGTTGAGTATCCGCTCTTAACCTCGAACGGCGAACCCATGGTGGACATCGGTTACACCTTTGACATTCGCAATGAGGATGGGATCAACGTCCGTCAATTCGACGGCATTGAGCCAGGACCAGGTCCCGGGAAAATCACCTTCGAATGGGACGGTTTCGGCGACAACGGGGTTAAATTGCCAGATGGACCTTACTATGTGCGTCTTCATCTGACTGTCCCTGGCGAACTTTCGACTTCCGAACCCATCTTGGTAAAAAAATATTTCCCGGCGCGGCGGGATATGCACTGCTGACCCAAACGGTGACGGTGCTGGATGGCTCCACCGTCGCGCTGACCTCGCTGGTGATCGCCGGCACGACGATCCCGAATGGAGTCCATACCTACTCGAGTTTCAACCCCACCCAGCAGGCGTTTCTCGTCAATACCAGCGACAGTGTCACCATCACCGTCGGGCCCACCACCAACACCCCTCCGACGATCACGGATATGGTTGACCTGACGACTGACGAGGATACCGCGACCGCGCCATTGGCATTCATCGTTGGCGACGCCGAACACTCCACCTCTTCACTCACTCTCAGCGGGTCATCCTCAAACCCCTTGCTCGTCCCTAACGCCAACATCGTCTTCTCCGGAACCGCTGCCAATCGCAGCGTCATCGTCACGCCGGCGGCCAATCAATATGGCACGGCGACGATTACTCTCACCGTCAGCGACGGCGGACTCACCGCAACTGATAGATTTGTAATGAACGTGAACGGAGCACCTCTCATCAGCGCCATCGACGATCTCACGATCGATGAAGATGCGGTCATCCCCGCCCTGGATTTTGATGTCGGCGATGATACAACGCCAGTCGGGTCCTTGGTGTTGAGCGCCCATTCGTCAAATGAACTTCTCGTCCCAAATGGAAACATCGTCTTTTCCAGCAGCGGGGCGAGCCGAAGCGTCGCCATCAGCCCGCTGGCCAACGCCCACGGAGCGGCGGTGCTCACCTTGAGTGCGTATGACGGAAGAGTCAGCACCAGCCAGTCGTTTGAACTCACGGTCGAATCCGTGGACGACGCGCCGACCATCACCGCCATCGCGAATCAAGACCTTTCCTTGAATTCAGGGACGGGTGCCGTCAGCTTTACCACCGCTGATGTCGATGACCCGGTGTCCTCGCTTGAGGTCAGCGTCGCCTCGTCAAATACGATGCTGGTCCCTCTGGATGCGATCGTTTTGGGAGGCAGCGGCGGCGACAGTACCGTCGCGATTACGCCTGCCCAATGGTTGTCCGGTTCTTCGATCATCACGATCTCCGTCAGCGATGGCAATCTTGCCGCCGTCCGTTCCTTTGTGGTTACCGTGAACGGCTTCGCCTATCTGTTTGATCAGGCTGCGAATTTCGAAGGTTGGACCCATAACGCCGCAGTCACCAGTCCGACCGTTTCAGGCGGCTCCCTCTCGGCGACACTTGCGGGTGCCGATCCGCAGTTCAACCGGGCGGGACTGGATTTTTCCGCGAACAACGCGCCGCTCATACTGGTCCGGATGAAAAGCTCGGCGGGGGGGATCGCCCAATTGTTCTGGGTCAACGAAGTCGGAGGTGCCACGGCCGGCCGCGCGATCACCTTCAGCGTTCCGGGGGGATCCGCTTTCAAATGGCATGCGCTCAACGTCGCATCCAACGCCGACTGGGCCGGGCACTCGATCAAGAGCCTGCGTCTCGACCCGCCCAACACGTCTGGTGCGGTGTTCGTGGACGCTTTGATCGGCAGCGACGGCGATTTTGACAACGACGGCATGGATGACACCTGGGAGGTCGTCAATCAACTCGATCCGACAGCGGAGTCCGATTCAATGTTAGACGTGGATGGGGACGGCGTCATGAACGGTTCGGAATACATTCTCGGGGGTGGTCCCTCCATCGCGAATTCCGCTTCCACGCTGGTAATTTCAGGGTCAGAAACCGGGTTCAATCTTTCATTCATTGCCAGCCAGGCCACCGGCACAGGCTACGCCGGACTGACCCGATATTACGATGTCGAAACCAGCGCCGATCTCACGGATGCCGCGTCATGGGCCGGTGTTCCAGGCTACACGAACATCACGGGAGCGGGCCAGACCGTGATCGTCACCCAGCCGTTTTCGTCCGGTGGGCACTTTTTCAGACTGAAAGTCCGCATCGCTCCTTGAATGCTGTCTGCAGGGGATGCTCCGATGCCTGTTCGAACCTTAGGGTTATCTCCCACCGGATTCTGAAAATCATCCTGTCGGGTGATTGGTAAATCACGATTTGCGGGCTAGCTTCTTTCTGCTTGATTGGCTTCGCGAGTCGCCTCAAACCCATTAAAGGACCAATGATACGACTGGTAAAATGCGCTGCCTTCCTGTGGATGATGGCCAATTCCGGATGGGCCGCCCAGAGCGCGCTTGCCTATCCGGGGACTGACGGGCGGATGGTTTACACCGCGGATGCATCAGGCAACAAACTGCCCGATTTCTCCTCGTGCGGCTATCGTGGTGGTGGGGTTGCGATTCCGGACGCGCCGGTGAGGGTGACCCTCTCGCCCGCCGCCACCGGGGATGACAAGGCTCGTATTCAAGCTGCGATCACAAGCGTCGGTGCCATGACTCCGGACGCAAACGGGTTGCGCGGTGCGGTCCTCCTCAACGCGGGAGTCTATCGGATCGGCAGCGGGCTCACGCTCCCGTCCGGGGTGGTCCTTCGTGGTGCCGGGCAGGACGCCGTCGGTGGCACCGCCCTCATCGCCACAGGATCCGGCAACATGATTTCGATCGGCGCGGCGGGCAGTCACATCGCGTCACGCAACGCCACCTCCCGCCAATCGCTGCTGGATGGATACGTGCCGGTAGGAGCCACGCAACTGCGGATCGCCAATCCTGCCGCTTTTCAACCGGGTGACCTGATCCTGATCGAGAGGCCATCCACCGCGAACTGGATCCATGACATCGGCATGGACAACATTTCCCAAAGACCCGGCGATCCGACGTCCACCCAGCAATGGTATGCCGGAAAAGTGGATCTATCATTCGAGCGGAAGGTGTTGGCCGTGGATGCCACCACCATCACGGTTGACGCTCCGGTGGTGATGGCGATGGAGGCGACTTATGGCGGCGGCACGGTGGTCAAGTTCACGCCCGCTGTCCGGGTCAAGGAAGTCGGAGTCGAAAAATTGCGGCTCATGGCGCAATATGAGGTCGGCAAGGAAGACACCGCCGCTTCCAAAATCGGTAACGGCGTGGTGATCAACCTCGCTGAAAACTGCTGGGTGCGCCATGTCACCGGCCGTTATTTCGCAGGCGGCACGGTATCGACTGATGACCCCGCCATCCGCGTCACTGTCGAGGATTGCGCCAACCTTGATCCCGTTTCGGTGATCACCGGCGGCCAGCGTTATTCATTTCCGATCAATGGCCAGCGAATCCTTGTCCAACGCTGCTTTTCACGCAAGGGGCGGCACGATTTCATCACCGGCTATCAGAATCCGGGACCGAACGCCTATGTGGATTGTGTTTCAAAAAACACCTACGCGGATTGCGGTCCGCACAACTGTTGGTCCACGGGTATTCTTTACGACAACATCAAGACCGACCAGTTGCTCGTGCAGGACCGCGATTATCTCGGCACCGGCCAGGGCTGGGCCGGAGCGAACCATCTGTTATGGAATTGTGAGGCGAAGATCATCTGTCAGAAACCGCCGACCGCGGACAATTGGGCGCTCGGCTGCAAGGGGACCATCGGCAAGCCCGTGGTGGTCCGCCCCAGCGGCATTTTCGAATCCTGGGGCACGGCCATCACCCCGCGCAGCATTTACATGACCCAGCTGCAGGACCGGCTCGGTGTCGCAGCCGTCAACAATGTCACCACCGCCGCCCAGCGCGCTGGATCGCTCAGTGCGGCGCTGGTCACCCGTTACGACGAAATCACGCCGCCCGTGGAATGGCCTTGGCTTGGCAGTTTGGCCAACCGCAGCATCAACCAGGATACCAGCACCGGAGCCATCGCCTTCACCGTTGGAGACGCTCAAACGCCTGCCGCTTCGCTGGTCGCCTCGGGGTCTTCATCCCAGACTTCGATCGTCCTCAATTCGAATATCGTCTTCGGCGGCAGCGGTGCCAACCGCACCGTGACGATCACGCCCGCACCCGGGCAAACCGGCACGGTCGTCATCACCATCACCATCAGCGATGGCGCGCTCGTCGCCCGCCGGACCTTCAATCTCGAAGTGCTCAGCACCGAGGTGGGCCGGCCCGCCACGATTTACGGACTCTCCAACGACGCCAACGCGAGGGATGATCTAACCGTCGAGAACGTGGCTGCCACCACCACGCTCATGGGGGCAAGCGGCAGCGATCCCTGGGTGGACCGCTGCACGATGTATGTATTCCAACTCCCCGACCTCGGCGCGGTTAACAACCCCTTCATCAGCGCCGCCTTCATCTTCAACTATGCGGCGAAAAGCGGCACGTTGAAAAACAACGATCTCTACGGCCTCGGCCGCCGCGCCAGTCCCGCGGTGCTGGGCACCGATTATTACGGCCGCACGACGGCGATTGATACCACCAACGCCACGGCACTCCAGCCTTCCGTTCTGGTAGACTCTACCGCCACGGGACCGCTCACTACCTCATCCACCGGCAGCACCAATTTGCGAAATTATCTCAACGCCCAATACGCGGGCGGCGCCGGTGCCGGCCAGTATGTTTTCCTCCGAATCAATACCGCCGCCTCACCCACCGGAGTCAGCCGCGCGACTCTAACCATGTCGGAAGGCGGCGTCGCCGGACCACCTGACACGCGCCCGCAAATCAATTTTGTCCAGACCGACGCCCCGCCCACGATCACCTCCATCGATGATCAGATGATCGACGAGGATGCGGCCACTTCCATAACCTTCACCGTCGGGGATCAGGAAACCGCTGCCGCAGCACTCACGGTGACTGCGTTGTCGGACAACCAAGTCCTCGTTCCTAACAATAGGATTGCAATCGCCGGGAGCGGTGCCGACCGCACGGTCACGATCACGCCGATGCTGAACCAAAGCGGCCTCGCGAATATCACGCTCACCGTCAGCGACGGGCTGCATGACGTCGCACAAAGCTTTTATCTAACGGTGGATCCGGATGAAGATGGCGATGGTCACGCGGATGGAAGGGAAATCAGTTGGGACAGGAATCCGGAAAGTGCGACCGACCTTGGATTTGAATTCAATACCGCAGGCGATTTCGACGGTTGGGCCGGCTTCACCCGGGTGACTTCCCCCACAGTGGTTGGAGGAGCTCTCATCGGCACCAGCTCGGCGGCGGATCCGTTCTTCTCACGCTACGGTTTCTCATTCTCTGGCAGCAGCGTGGCGAACCTGATCGTGAAAATGAAGCTCAGCACGGCGGATTCGCTGCAGTTTTACTGGGGTAGGGTGGATTCCACGGGATTTGGGAGCCCAAAGGTGGTTTCAATTCCGGTCTCCCGGACTAACACCTGGCAGGCGGTGATTCTGCCACTTGCGGCGAATGTGGAATGGAACGGCCGAACCATCACCAGCCTGCGTCTGGATCCCGGAACCCTCGCCAGCCAAGCGTTTGAAATCGATTGGGTCCGCGCATCGGATGGAGACCTCGACGGCGATGGGATTTCGGATGTGATCGAAGGTTGGAACGACACGGACGGCGACGGTCTGATGGACCTTGAAGATCCGGACAGCGACGGCGACGGCATCCCGGACGAGCTTGACGGTCCGACTATTTCGACGGTTGTGGATATCACCATCGCTCGTGGGGCCGCGGTCCCTGCGATTCCGTTCACTCTCAGCGCCGGCCACACTCTCCCGGGCTCCCACACCGTTGGCGGAGTTTCTTCAAATCCCGCCTTGCTGCCAAATAACAGCATCGTCTTCGGCGGCAGCGGTGCCAACCGCACGGTGACTCTTATCCCCGCAGCGGATCAACTCGGCTCCGCCACGGTGATGCTCAACGCAAGCGATGGCACTGCGGTTTCCAGCAAGACATTCAATCTGACCGTCACTGGCACCGCCATGGAAACGTGGCGCTTCAGCCACTTCGGCACCACTGCTGAGACCTTTGCCTCCGCAGCCAACGCCGATCCGAATGGCGACGGGGAAAACAATCTGATGGAATTCGCCACCGGTCAGGACCCGACCGCCAGTATTCACCTCATCACAAGCCTCGAAAATACCGGCTCGAACCTGGAATTCATCTATCACCGCAGTTTCACGGCGCTCGTCGGGGGCATGTCTTACAACGTGCAGTGGAGTGATGAATTGGGTAATTGGGGATCCAGCGGTGTCACCGAGGAAACCCTTTCGACTGAAGGTGATATCCAGACAGTCAAGGCGTCCCTGTCGCCGGGACTGGTCAGACGTTTCGTACGCCTAAAAGTCACGCAGCCATGAATTCAAAACCGCGGTGAATGCCCTGATGCTTCGAGTATCGGTGGTCATGCTAGCGAAGACCTCCACTGCTGCGGACATTCGTTCAATGCTCGGTGCGGCCCGAAGTCATGCTGCGTTCACCTGTAATTCATTTTCACGCGCTTGATTGCTCGCTGTTTACCCTCGTCAGCCCGGAATGCGGCCTGCTGGGGAAACGTCGAAAAATCACCCTTTGGGGTGATTGCCACCAAGCCCTGAACTGATCGAGATTCAGCACTGAATGATGTTTTTGTCATGACCACAGCGAGCACCAAAGACGGCAACTGGCCCAAACCCGCCAACAGCTCATCTCCGGCTCTTTTCCTAAAACCCGCCAAACCCAATATAAAACCCCATGAAACCCAAGAACAACCTATTACCACATGCCGTCGCCATCGCGACCACTTGTCTCGCTTTCTCCCTGCACGCTGCTCCGCTCGACGTGCTCCAGGAATGGAACTTCAGTGTGGATGGAAACTTCGAGAATTGGACCGAAAACTCCGGTCAAGACCGCCTGAAAGGCCCGTATTACGACGGTGTGACCGACTTCTCAGAGGAAGAGGTCAGCGGCGGAGTCTTGCGAGCCAAGGTGATTGCGGATGACCCACAGCTGTCGGTGAGCGGTCTTTCACTCAACTCGAATCTGGTTGGTTATGTGAAAATGCGCTACCGGGTACTCGACGCTCTGGGTAATCCCATCGTGCCCCCCGTTGCCGATATAGTCGTACCAACACCCGGCGGCTCCCAGGGCACCGCCGTCACGGCTCCTAACACCAGCGTGGTCGTCGATGCGGTCAATGGCTGGACGGAAAACACCTGGGATCTCACCGATTTGTCCAACACGACCATCACCTCGCTCCGTCTGGATCCGGTGGGTGGGTTGATCGACGGCGGAAACGGCATCTTTGAAATCGATTACATCCAGATTCTCGAAACTGATACTCCACCGCCGCTGGAGATCGAAGTGGATCCCGCCGCCCCGCTCGCCGCGCCTTTCGTTCTTGCCAGGGAATGGACCAGCGATGCCGACTGGGCCCAGTGGTCAGCCACGAATTTCACCATTGATTCAATCACAGGTGGCGTGTTGACCGGTATCTCCACTAACGGTGACGCGAACCTGAACCTCTCGGCCGCCAATTTCGGGACAGCCCTGCCGGCACCCGCTTCGGGCGTTGTTGTTTTTGAATACAAGCTCAGCCAGGCCAACCCCGCGGCGGGCGTATTTCAAACGTTTTGGACGGATGCGAATGGCACTCCGAGTGCTGTCAGAAGTGTTGCCTCGCCCATTCCTACGGACAGCGCGGAGCACGTTTACCGCATCACAATGAAGGATCGGATTGCCTCTCAGATCACGGCGCTGCGGCTCGATCCGAACAATTTGGCCAGTTCCGGGACGAGCCTCGATTATTTCAGGATCTACGTGGATCCCACCCCGACCGGTTGGGATACGGACACCGTCACCGCAGCCGCCCAGGGCGGGACCGGGACATGGGACACCACCAACCCATTTTATTTTACCGGTCTGGTGAACAAGCCTTGGCTCCAAGGCAGCGACATGATCTTCGGTGCCACCGCGGGCACCGTCTCCTTGGATGCTGGCGGCATCAACGCCAATGATCTCACGTTTCTAACCAACGGCTACACCCTGACCGGCGGCCCACTGTTGTTGAGCGGTGCCTCCTCCCAGCTCACGGCTTCCGCAGGAGTGATTGCCACTCTCAATGTGCCGATCAGCCGGCCAAGCGTCACTGCGGCCACCGACATTCTCAGTCTCACGGGTCCGGGAACTATCAAGTTCGGCGGCGGTGGGGTAATTCCAAGAAAATGGCATTTCAAAACCGGCGCGGAACTCAACGCAGGCACCTTCACCAGCAGCGGTGCTTCTGAGGCCGTTGCGAATGCCGTGGTCATCGGTTCAAATGGCATGGTCATTTTCAATGGTGCCACCCTTACCCTGAGTGGTGCCACTCTCAACCGCACTAACGGCGATGGCGATGACGCACTCTACGTCGGCAATCCGGCAAACAACGGCGATTTCGCCAGCTTGTCCCGACCCGGAAACCTGGTGGTGAACTCCGGAGATCTCAACGTGACGGCCGGTCGCGGGTTGGCCATCGGATTCGGTGGCTCCAATGGCTCTACCATGACGGTCAACGGCGGCAATGTCACCGCGTCTCCTCTCTACGTCGGTTGGAACTCCGCAGCCACCCTCAACGTCGTGGGCGGAATTGTCTCTGTTAATCCTGCTGACGCAACCGGCACCGCCCTTCGCCACTCGGACAACGGATCGGGAACGATCAACATCACCGGTGGTGAACTGCGCGCGGGCAATGTCTGGTTGGGAGCGGGCAATGCGATCACCTCCAACGTCACCCTCACCGTGAATCTCGACGGCGGAATTTTGGAAACCGAACGCATCCGGATTTCCAAGGGAAGCGCCACGGGGAATTTCACCCTTGCCTGCAATTTCGACGGAGGCACCCTCAAGTTGCCCGCCGTGGCACCTACCGGAAGCTCCGGTGTCCTGTTGGGCGACATCGCCGACACGGGTGGTGGCACCACGGTCTTCACGACCACCATCGAGGACGGCGGCCTGATTCTCGATACGAACGGCCGTGACGCCACCATCACCACCATCCTCGCCCATGACGCGACCCTCGGGGACTCAGCTGACGGCGGTCTGACCAAAAACGGCCTTGGCAAACTCACTCTGGCAGCCGCGAACACCTACACTGGAGAAACCAAGGTCAACGCGGGTGTGTTAGCCGTCACTGGCTCGTCCATCATCGACACCGGCAAGCTTGTCATTTCAGGCGGAGTGGTCGAAGCAACCGGCACCGAAACGGTAGGCAGCCTGTTTTTCGGTGCCGTCCAGCAGGCCGAAGGGACCTGGGGTTCCAGCGCTTCCTCCGCAGTCGCTCCATTCGTGGACGACACCCGGTTTTCCGGGACGGGCGTGGTGATCGTGGGGCCCGGCTCCGGAGCGAGTTATGCCTCCTGGGCCGCCGGGTTCAGCGCACCGCCACTCGCCGATACGGCTGCCACTGCGGATCCGGATGGCGACGGACTCGCAAACTCGGTCGAATATGTCATCGGTGGAGATCCAAGGGTTTCCTCCCAAGCTGGCCGTCCGGTATCCTCGGTGTCCGGCGGAAATCTTGTTTTCTCGTTCAACCGGGTGGACTCTTCGGAAACTCCGGATGCCACCTTGTCGGTGCAAACCAGCAGCGACCTCATCGATTGGAGCACCGCGCCCAGCTACTCGGTCGGAGCGGACACTGTTTCGTCCAGCTCGGGAGTGGTGGTGGCTGAAAACGGCTCCAATCCCGATCTCATTACCGTCACCATTCCGGGGGCAGCCAAAAAATTCGCCCGGCTCTCGGTGATCACCCCCTAACGAATCTGAAGTGGTGCGGGCACGGGTGGCTCACCCGTGCCCGTTTTGTTTTTGAAGATTCGGAAATCATCCCTGAGGACGATGGCCGGATCGGGTGAACCTGTTATTTTGACGTGCGTGAATCCTGTCAGCCCGCGTCGTCGTGAGGCAGCATTCGGCATTTTGCTATGAATCCCATCACCACCCTACTCACCGCTTGGGCGCTTTTCGTTCTTCCGGCGCTCGCCCAGACCGCGCCTGTCAGCATCACCTTCAGCACCTCGTCCACTTGGGGCACCGGCTTCAGCGCGGATGTCGTAGTCACCAACAACGGCCCGACAACCCTCAGTGGCTGGACCGTCGCCTTCGATCTGCCTGTTTCCGGATTTTCGAAAATCTGGAATGCGACGGAAGGAGCTTCCACCGCCACACACAAGGTATTCACCAACCTTTCCACCAATGCGAACATCCAGCCGGGTGCCTCGCGTTCGTTTGGTTTCAACGCCATCGGGGCGTTTACCGTGGCGGCCTCCAACTTCACGTTCAACGGGCTTGTTCCCGCAGGAAACATCCCCGCACTCAGCATTGCGGATGTTTCCGCAGACGAGGGTGATTCTACAGCTGAACGAATTTTCACTGTCACACTTTCGAGTGCATCCAATGAAATCATCACCGTCGACTGGGCGACTGTGAATGGCAGCGCCCTGGCAGGCGAGGACTACACCGCGTCCAACGGTTCTCTAACGTTCCCGCCCGGCGAACTCTCCAGGACCATCGCCGTCCCGATCCTGGGCGACGTGGTGGAGGAGGGGGACGAGTCGTTCAGCGTGGTGCTTTCCAACGCGATCGGAGCACCCATCACCAAGGCCAGCGCCACCGCCACCCTGGTCAATGATGACTTTACGCCGGGCTTCGGCGTGTCCAGCGCGTCGGTCGTGGAAGGAGATGCCGGCGGCAGTGTGAACCTGGTGTTCACCGTCACCCTCTCACCCGCCGCATCCGGCACCGCGAGTGTGGATTATGCAACGATCGACGGTTCCGCGACATCTCCCGCCGATTATCTATCAATCAGCGGCTCTCTGGTATTCACTCCCGGCCAGACCACGCGGACGATCATGGTTCCCGTCACCGGAGACAGCGTTCAGGAACCGTTGGAGACTTTCACCTTCAGTCTCAGCAATCCAAGCGGTGCCATCCTGCGGACCGCCCTGGCCGCGGGCACCATCTACGACAACGACGGCGGGGATTCCGGCGGACGACCGCAAACAGGCGCGTTCAATTTCGCGGAAGTGCTGCAGAAATCTTTGTGGTTTTACGATGCGCAGCGCTCGGGAAAACTGCCGGATGACTTCCGCATCCGCTGGCGCGGGCACTCGGGTCTCAACGATGGCGGTGACGCCGGTCTCGACCTAACCGGCGGATTCTACGATGCCGGTGACCATGTGAAGTTCGGTCTGCCGATGGCGTTCAGCCTGACGATGCTCGCCTGGGGTGGCGTCGAATATGCGGATGCTTATGCGGAGACCCGGCAGATGGCACCGCTGTTGGAGGTGCTCAAGTGGGGGACGGATTATCTGATGAAATGCCACGTGCGCAATCCGGATGGCAGCACGGCGGCGTTCTACGGCCAGGTGGGAGATGGCCATGCCGATCATTCCTACTGGGGCCGTGCCGAATCGATGACCATGAGCCGTCCGGCATTCAAGATCGACGCCGCGAATCCCGGCAGCGATCTGGCCGCCGAAACCGCCGCCACGCTGGCTGCCACCTCGATGCTTTTCCAAACCCCCGAGCCCGCCTACGCCGCGCTGCTGCTCGATCATGCCCGCGCGCTCTACGCCTTTGCCGATGCCCATCGCGGGAAATACAGCGATTCGATTCCCAATGCCGCGGACTTCTACAAATCGTGGAGCGGCTATCAGGACGAGCTCACCTGGGGCGCGATCTGGCTGCATCGGGCGACGGGTGAAGCGGCCTATCTCACGCAAGGCAAGGACCGCCTATCAGGCCATCTCCGGCGGTGGTGCTGGAAATCATCCCTATCAATGGGGGCTTTCGTGGGATGACAAGAGCTTCGGTTGTTATATCCTGATGGCGATGCTCGACGGCGGCCCCGCCTACCGCGCGGATGCCGAGCGCTGGCTGGACTACTGGTCGGTCGGGGTGAACGGCCAGAAAGTGCCGACAACGCCCGGCGGACTCGCCTGGCGGGATCAATGGGGCGCGCTGCGCTACGCCGCGAACACGGCCTTCTGCGCCTTCGTCTACGCGGACCGCGTGAGCAATCCATCGAGCCGTTATTCGGATTTCGCCCGCACCCAGATCGAATACGCACTTGGCGCAAATCCGGCAGGGAGGAGTTATGTCTGCGGTTTCGGCAACAATCCGCCGATGAATCCCCATCACCGCAATGCCCACGCATCGGTATCCAACAACATCAACTCGCCCGTCAACAACCGGCATGTGTTGTTCGGCGCGCTGGTGGGCGGTCCCGGCTTTGACGACGGTTATGTCGATGACCGGACCGACTACGTGCAAAACGAAGTGGCGGTGGACTACAACGCGGGTTTCACCGGAGCGGTGGCCAGGCTCTATCAGGAGTTCGGCGGCTTCACCTTGGCGGAGACCGGCGCTGCTCCACCGCCCGCGACCTGGCTGCACGCCACGATGGACAATTTTCCGTCCGGCCCGCAGACCGATGACGAGTGGAAGTTGCTTTGGCCGGGGACTTCATGGGCGAATGGTCCGGATGAAGGCCGGCTTGCGGTGGACGACACGATAGCCTACGGCGGCAGCGGCAGGTCCGCGCGGATTCTCTATCCGCAAGGTGGCCAGCAATCGAATGGTAGCGGTGCCCAGTGGTTCATCGACTTGAATGGCGGCTACCAGGACCTCTATTTCAGTTACTGGGTCCGCTTCGACGAGGATTTCGATTTCGTGCTCGGCGGCAAGTTGCCCGGGCTCGGTGGTGGTGTTTCCTTCGCCGACCGCACGCACGAATGGTCGGGCCGCCTGATGTGGCGGGAAAACGGCAAGGCCGAGTTCTATCTGCACACGCCGGCGGCCAACGAATACAATCCGGGAACCCGTTTCTGGTGGAACACCGAAGGGTTCCAGGCACGATTCATCCCCGGGCGGTGGCATCACATCGAGATGCACTACCGCTTGAACACGCCGGGCCAGTTCGACGGGCTGATGGAAGGTTGGTTCGATGGCGTTAAGGCGGCCAGTTATCCGGCGTTTTATTTTCGCGACACGCCGACCTCTTCCGCGCAGCTCGCCTGGGTGTTCTTCAGCACTTTTTTCGGTGGCAGCAGCAGTGACATCTGGCAGGCGTCGAAGGATGAACACGCCAACTTCGATGAATTCATCGTCTCTAACCAACGCATCAACTATCCCGGCATGCCGGCCGACGTGGATGCGGACCAACTCCCGAATGAATGGGAGACGACCTTTTTCGGAGCCGATTCAGCTGCTAGGCCTGCGGATGACCCGGATGCGGATGGCGCTAGCAACGTGGATGAATACATCGCCGGGACGCATCCCGGCGACGGTCAGGATCGCTTCCGGTCATTCGCCGTCGTTGCCCCCGGCGGGGTGATCCGTTTGGAAACCGATGGCAAGGCGGGTCGCCGCTACCGGTTGCAACGCAGCACGAATTTGACGACCTGGGCCGATATCATCGAGAGGTCTCCATTGTCCGGCGATCAAAGGATCGATTTTGAGCACCCCATGGAAACACCGGGCTCCTTCTACAGGATCGGCGTGTCGTTTCCTTGATTTGAAATGATGAAAAATCATCCTTGCGGATGATTGATCGACACCGGGATCGGTGACATCTTTCCAGACTCGGGAAAATCGTATCCCCCCATCTCGAACCAAAACCTATGGGTCGCCCTCGGATTTTCCGATGGCGGGCCATTTTCCGTCTCCACAAAATGCTACGCACTGCGTTATTCGCCCTCCTTGTTTCAGGAATTTTCGGCCTGTGTGCGACGGCGCAGATTTCGGCGGTTCCGGGAGGAATCACGAGCAATTTGGCCAATGAAGGCAGCTTTGAGACTCCCGCCTTGCCCGCATCGCCAGGTTTTCAATACCGCCCGGTTGGTTCGGCGTGGACGTTTGCCAATGGTGCCGGGCTTTCGCGGAATTCAAGCGGGTTCACCAGCGCGAATCCGGCTGCCCCTGAGGGAGACCAAGTGTTATTCCTTCAGGACGTGGATGCCACCGCGACCCAGTCGATGGTCTTCGGCCCGGGGAAATTCCGCTTCGTCCTCGCCGTCGCCCAGAGGGGCAGCGGAAACAACGGCGGCCAAACCATCGAGGTCTCCGTGAACGGGCGGGTGCTCGGGCGTTTCATTCCGCCGAATTCCACCTATCTGGACGTGGCCACCACCACCATCGAGCTCGCCGCCGGCAGCCACACCGTGCAGATCCGCGGCGTCAATCCGTCGGGCGGGGACAACACGGCATTGATCGACCATTTCCACGTCGAACAGATCACCGCTCCCCTGCCATGGTCCTCGCCCACGACTTGGGTCGGCGGCGTGGTGCCTGCGGCGGGAAGCAAGGTGATGATCCCGATGGACTCTGCGGTCCGCCTCGACACCACCACGACGGTCGGGGAGGTGATGGTGGCGGGGTTCCTAACGGTCGCCCGGCAGGATCTCGCGCTGACCGCCCACTCGCTGATGGTGATGGGGCAAAAGGCGCATTTCGAGTGTGGCACCGAGGACGCGCCGTTTCTTGAGGAATTCACGCTCACCCTGACCGAGTCGCCCGGCCCGGATGGTCACATGGGTAAAAAATTCCTCGGCGCGATGGACGGCGGGGTGATCGAAATCCACGGCCGCGACCGCACGGACTGGACCCAACTTGGAGCCACCGCTGCGAAGAACGCCACCAGCATCACCCTGAAGGAAGCCGTCGACTGGCAGGTCGGCGAGGAAATCGTCATCGCCTCGACGGACTTCGACGCCCATCAGGCGGAAACCCGCGTGATCGCCTCGGTGACGCCTGACGGGCTAACAGTGAGCTTCGCCGCGCCGCTGGCCTACATGCATTGGGGCGCGCTTCAAAATTACAACGACGGCACGGATCTCCACGTCCTGGACGAGCGCGCCGAGGTGGGGCTCCTCACCCGAAATGTGAAAATCCAGGGCGATGCCGCATCCACCGTCTCAGGCTTTGGCGGCCATGTGATGATCATGAAAATGGCGTGTTGCCTGACCACCGGCGTGGCGCGCATTTCCGGCACCGAGCTCTATCGGATGGGCCAGAAGAGCCTGATTGGCCGCTATCCGTTCCATTGGCACCACTGCGGTGATGTCGCCGGCCAATACATCCGCGGCTGCGGCATCCACCGTTCGTTCAACCGCGTCATCACCGTCCATAACACCGACAAAGCGGTGGTTGAGGACAACGTCGGCTACGATCACATCGGGCACGGCTACTTCCTTGAGGACGGCGGCGAGGTTGGAAATATTTTCCGCCACAATCTGGGAGTTCTCACCAAGATGCCCGCACTGGGTGAGGAGGTGCGCGCGCACGACCGCGTGTTCGACGGCGATGACCCTGACGCCATCGGCAGCGAGTCCTCGTCCGCCTTCGCTTTTGTGAAACTGCCATCCACCTTCTGGATCACCAATCCGGCCAACGATTTCATCGACAACGCCGCCGCCGGCTCGGAGGGCTCGGGCTTCTGGATGGTCGTGCTCAACGCTCCGGTCGGATCTTACAACGGCCCGGCGATGGTGCCCGGTAGAAAACCGCTAGGGATTTTCGAAGGTAACCGCGCGCACTCCAACAGTTTTTCATCCCTCGCCATCGACGGCGGGATCGATCCCACGACGCACGTGCTCAACAACGGCCACTACCGCCCGCGGAGCAACGAGTTCAACGTCAACTCCGCCCTGGTCATCCCGGAAATCCGGCGGCTCACCGCGTTCAAGTGCCGCGACCGCTCGGTATGGCTGCGGGCGGACACGGTGAAACTTTATGACTGCGCTCTCGCGGACAACGGACGGGCCACGTTTTTCGCCTACAACCATATTCTCCATGATTCGCTGATCGTCGGCCGCAGTGCCAACATCGGCAATCCGCAGACGGCGCTGGAGCTCGCGCAGGGCCGCTCGATGC
The DNA here is from genome assembly GCA_963841745.1 of uncultured Verrucomicrobiae bacterium. Taxonomy (GTDB): domain Bacteria; phylum Verrucomicrobiota; class Verrucomicrobiia; order Verrucomicrobiales; family Akkermansiaceae; genus Luteolibacter. Next base: position 986,349 of record CAWJDV010000006.1, read on the forward strand.
CGAATCCGAACGCTCTCACCCAGTTCCGCGGCCATAGCATCTACGACGGCTCGTGCGGCATCGTAAACGTCCATTTCGCGGGATTCTCCGGAAATGATCCGGCAATCCAGACTAACGGAGCTGCGCAAAAAAGCCCGGTTCATTTCTCGGAAGGCACCACTTTTGATCCGGCGGTTCCTTTTAAAAACCGTGTGGATTTCACTCCCGGCAGCTACCGCGACTACATGTGGAGTTCGGGTCTAATCGATAGAGACGGCAGCATCACCGGCACCGCCGGCGCGCGGATCACGCCGGACATCACGGGCAGCGGGAAGATCTACGAGGATTTCAATGTCGAGCCCGGTGCCACCCGCGTGCCGGAGTGGGGCGCGTGGGTTTGCCCGCCGGGTTCGCGGTATGGCTTGCTGCGGTTGGACAACAAGTGGGCGCAATACACCGGCACGCCGGTTTATGCGATCCGCTCCGACGGGCCCGCTGCGTATAACGTCCAGACCTACAGCTGGTACAGCCAGAATGCCGTGCTGGTCGATACCCCGCTCGACTACCGGTTCCAATACCACCAGATCGCCAACACCTTCGACGTCAACCTCCGCTTCGTGGACAACGGCGAGCAAGTGGTGGCCGCATTTCCCAACCTGCCGTCCCGCACTTATGTTTATAACGGCAACAACTCCACGCCGTTTCCCCGCGCCACCAGCCTCGCCGACCTGCGCAGCGGAAACACCGAGAAATGCTGGATGGAAGACAACACGCTCTATCTGAAACTCATCGGTAAGAACGGCGGAAGCGACAAGCAGTTCGGCGACGAGTTCAGTGCCAAAAGTTCGACCCCGCGGATCAGCCAGAATGTTGGATCCGCCGACTCCACCGGCCGCACCGACCGCGCGACGCTCGCGGATTTCGAAGCGGGCGTGGACAGCCGCGGAATCCTCACCGCTGGTGCGGGGCTGACCATCTCTCCGGTCACCGCCACCAGCAGTGGCCCGGCCACCGGACCTTTCGACGCTATCGATGGCAGCGTGAACTGGACGGTCACCAGCGATGGAGACGGCATCGACGAGTTTGTGGAATACCGGCTCAACTTCGATCGGCAGATCTGGTTGGAGTTTGATGCGCTGGCGCTCGGATTTTCCGGATCGAATGCGGAGGTGGTGTTGATCGACGCGGATCAGGGTGAATTCTCGCTGGGCGTCTTCGCCTCGTCGGACAGCGCGAAAATCCAGCTCCGGACACTCGCTCCGGCGAACAAACTCGACAACGTCACGGGACTCGCCCTGCGCTTCCGGGAAGCCGACTGGGGGGGACTTCATGCCACGCTTTCACAGCTGGTTTCCATCAGGCAGATCGAGCTGATCGACCAGGCTTCTGCCCCCTTCAGCCAGTCGTTTTCGCCCGATATCGATCAGGACGGCGTTCTCAACGACGACGAACCTGCGGGTGACGTGGATGGTGACGGACTGGCCAATTTCGAGGATGCTGATTCCGACGGGGACCTGATGGCAGACGGTGACGAGATGGCCGCGGGACGCGATCCCTACGATGCCTCGGACATGGCTTTCGATTTCAACACACCCGGTGACTCTGAAGGATGGCTGGCGGGTGCGAATGTCACCAACCTCGGCGTGGCGAACGGGATGCTGAGTGGTACCGCTACTAACAACGACGCGCAATTGAACAACACCCTGCTTCATTTCAGAACCAACCAGGTGCAGAAAGTCGTTTTGAAAATCCGCTCCACCGCCGCCAGCACCGGCGCACAACTTTACTTCGGCACGCTGGCGGAACCCGGAGCCAGCGGTACCCGGGTTGTTAGCGCCAATTACAGCCCTGCGAACACTTGGAAGCTGGTCACGCTGGATCTCTCGAACCACGCGAAGTGGTCGAATCAGATTGTGGAAAGCATCCGGCTGGATCCCACCACCACCGCCTGCAACTTCGACATCGACTGGATCCGCGTCTCGGATGGCGACATGGACAACGATGGACTCGCGGACGCCGCCGAAGGCCTCGCGGACGTGGATGGAGATGGTATTGAGAATCTCCTCGATCTGGATTCCGACGGTGACGGGATGACGGACGCCATCGAAACCGCGCTCGGCCGCGATCCGTATGCCCGGGGTCAGGGCGGTGTGGAGCTTGCATGGGATCCTGTCGATCCGGCTACCGGTGCGCAAGGCGGAGCTGGCAGCTGGGAAAGTACCTTGTCCCGCTGGTGGAGCGCCAGCGGTTCGGCGAATTCGGTGTGGCCTTCGATCAGCAATGGCAGTGACCGCGCCATCTTCGGTGGCAGCGCGGCGACGGTGAATCTGGGTGCGACCCGGATTGCGAATACCCTGCGCTTCGACGCAAACGGTTATGTCCTAACCAGTGGTTTGCTGATGTTTGATGGAAGCAATCCCACGCTCGAAATCAACGGAGCCTTTGCCGCCACCATCGGCTCACCGGTCACGGCCAGCGGACTTCGTTTGTTGGGTTCCGGTGGGGCTAACACCCTTCAGCTAGCCGCTGCGAATGCGCTGTCCGGAACCACGATCATGGACGGACTGCAATCGCTCTCTTTCACCGGGCAAAGCGCTTTCGGAAGTTCCGTCGTGCAAATCGGCACCGATGCGAACCGCTCCCAGCGATGGCTCGTCGCATCCTCCGGCGCGGCATCCACGCCAGTCGCGCTGGCTAACAATTTTGACGTCCGCACAATCCGCTGGATCATCGGCAGCCAGACTATCGGTGGAATCATCGCGGGTCCTCTCGAACTCACGGGCAATGTGAATTTGTCGATGGGGGGCGGCAACGCGCGCGATGTCTATCTGCAGCGGGACCTGACGATTTCCGGCGTCCTCGGCGGTGCGACCGGTCACGGGCTAAACATGAACGGCGGGGGAGTGCTGCGGCTCACGCATCCATCCAACACGTTCACCGGCGGCGTGAAGTGGGATGCCGCGGGCATCCGGTTGGAGGTGCCGTCAAACGGAGCGCTCGGTGATCCCGCAAATTCCCTGACATTCGCCCAGAGCGGAACCCTGCGCGCGTCCGACTCATTTGCGTCAGCGCGTCCCGTTGTGTTGCTAACTGGCAGACACGCGAAGCTGGGTGCTGCCGCGGGCGAAACTCTGGAGCTCGATGGAGTGATCAGCGGCGGCTCGGCTGAAGGCACCAGCGGGCTGCGCATCGAGTCGGCTGGCACCGTCGTGCTCGGCGCTGAAAACACGTTCGCCGGCCCGGTCGTCGTGCAGTCTCCGGCGTTGCTGGAAATCCGCCACGCGTCCGCGCTCGGCGCCAGCGGCGCGGGGTCGGAGACGACCGTTGAAACCGGCGGCACCCTCAGGATTTCCGGTTCCATCAATTCGCCCGAGTCCCTGGTCTTGAAAGGCGGGGTCCAGGCCACGAACGGCCAGAGCCGGATCGAGGGTGAAGTCACGCTCAACGCTCCCGGCCTCGTGATCGCGGTGGACGATGCCAGCAGCCTCGAGCTCTCCGGTCGCGTATACAGCGGCAGCAGTGATTTCGGTTTCACCAAAAACGGCAATGGCACGCTGATCCTCGGCCACGATGGACCCGGCCCGGTTTTCAGCGGGGCGGTATCCGTTCAAAACGGCACGCTGCTCATCAACGGCGACTCGCATTTAGCAAGCACCGGATCCCTAACGATCGTGGAAACCTCCACGCTGGGCGGTGACGGATTCTATGGTGGACCGGTGGATCTCCATGGAGAACTGGAACCGGGAAACAACGGAATCGCCGAACTAACACTCAATGGCGGCCTCACCCTGCACCCGGGAGCCGGCCTGCGGATCGCACTTGGCAGCTGGGCAACATCCGCCTCTTCCGGCGTGCTTCTCACCAACGGCCCGGCGCAGGTGACAGCGGATGCGGCCGACCCGGTGACGGTCTCCATCGATGCGGCAGCCTTGTCCGGATTTATGGAGTCGGACCGCGTTTTCGTCATCCTTGAGGCCCCGGGTGGTCTTCAGGGAAACGGTCTGGCAGGCATCGAGCTGGTTCCACCGGCAGTCGGGACCGGGACCTGGGCGCTCCGGCAGGCCGGAAATCGCTTGGAGCTGGCCTACACGGCACCGCCCGCTTTCAGCCTTTTCATGGATCTCTATCCGGAACTGCAGGGCGATGACCGGAGTGCCGCGGCGGATCCGGATCATGATGGTCTCTCCAATTTCATGGAGTTCGCGGGTGGCAGTCGTCCGGATTCCGCCGCCTTCGTGCCTTTGCGGCATGCCGCGTTGGCTGCGGATTCCGGCAGCGGGATGCAGCACTTCACCATGACTCTCGCCGTGCGCGCCGGGACTGTTTTCACCGGGTCCGGTCCGCTGATAGGAGCCAGGGATGGTGTTGTCTATCGGATTGAAGGCAGTGCGGGCCTGCATGATTTCGACCTTGGAGTGGAAGCTGTTGATCCATCCGTCCCAGGAATTCTACCGCCAGCCATGGACGGCTATGAATACCGTTCGTTCCGCCTGGTCGATCCGGCTGCGGCGCGGGGGCGGGGTTTCCTGCGCTCCGCCGCGCTGCCTGCGCCTTGAGCGTGGTTTGTGGTTCAGATGGGTGAAGTCATTCCTCCGGGTGATGGAGGAGGTCGATCTGCGGAACTAACGTGACGCCGATGGATCCAAGAGCCAAAACCAAACAGAGCAAAAAACGGCCGGGATCACTCCCGGCCGTTTGTTTGAAGAGGAAGAAGCAGGCAGGAATGCCTGCATCACGTCACTCAGCCGATGACATCCGGCCAGTCGGTGTGGAACATCTCGCCGCGCTTCTTGTCGGTGCGCTCGTAGGTGTGGGCTCCGAAGAAGTCGCGCTGCGCTTGCAGCAGGTTCGCGGGAAGCACCGCGCTGCGATAGCTGTCATAGTAACCAAGCGACGCACTGAAGGCCGGGACCGGAATGCCGGCAAGCGTGGCGATGGAAATCACCTCGCGCCAGTTTTCCTGGAATCCGTTGAGCAGGTCCGTGAAGAACGGGGCGAGCATCAGGTTTTCCAGCTTTGGATTCGTGCGATAGGCCTCGGTGATGTCGTTGAGGAAGCGGGCGCGGATGATGCAACCGCCACGCCAGATGGCGGCGATTTTCGCGAGGTCGAGGTCCCAGCCTTTTTCGGCGCCCATGGCGGTGATGAGGTCGAGGCCCTGGGCATAGGAAATGATCTTGGAGGCGAAGAGCGCGTCGTGGACTTTTTTCACGAGCTTCTTCTTCTTGACGTCGATCTCGGGCTTCGGTCCTTGGAGGACTTTGCTGGCGGCGACGCGCTTGTCCTTCATCGAGGAAAGGATGCGGGCTTCGACGGCGGCGTTGATGGTGGAAACGACGACGGCGTTTTCAATCGCGTTGATGAGCGTCCACTTGCCGGTGCCCTTCTGGCCGGCGGTGTCGAGGATGAGATCGACGAGCGGCTTCTTGGTCTTTTTGTCCTTCTGTTTGAAGATCTCGGCGGTGATTTGGATGAGGTAGCTTTCGAGGTCGCCCTTGTTCCACTCGGTGAAGACTTCGGCGAGTTCGTCCGGGGTGAAGCCGGCGGCTTTGAAAATGTTATAAGCCTCGCAGATGAGCTGCATGTCGCCGTATTCGATGCCGTTGTGGATCATCTTCACGTAGTGGCCTGCACCGCCGGGTCCGATGTGGAAGACGCAGGGCTCGCCCTCGGCCTTCGCGGCGATGGATTCGAAAATCGGCTTCATCACCTCCCAGGTGGAGGCCGGGCCGCCGGGCATGATGGACGGGCCTTTGCGGGCACCTTCCTCACCGCCGGACACGCCGGCGCCGATGAAGCGGAAGCCGAGATCGCCGAGCCATTTGTCGCGGCGCTCGGTGTCGGTGTAGAGCGAGTTTCCGCCGTCGATGATGATGTCGCCCTTGTCGAGCAACGGGATGAGCGACTCGATGACGGCGTCCACGGGACCACCGGCTTTCACCATGATCATCACCTTGCGGGGCGAGGCGAGCGACTTGACGAAGCCCTCCAAGGTGTGCTCGCCGACGATTTTCTTGTCGGGATGCTTGCCGACGAACTCATCGGTGACCGAGGTGGTGCGGTTGTAAACCGAGACCTGGAATCCGCGGGATTCCACGTTGAGAACGAGATTCTGGCCCATGACGGCCAGACCAATGAGTCCGAAATCGCTATTGCTCATAAATAAATTGCCGTTGGATGGGCGGGAGAGGATGTAGGGGGAACGACGGTTTGGTGCAACCCCTTGTTGCCATCCTTGCATTCATTTCACACATTGCCGGGGTGAATTTACCGAATGCGATTACGTTTTCCCGGCTGGTGATGACCGCCGCTTTCGTCCTGGCGGTGTCGCAACGCTCGCTCACCGGCTACGGTACCGGACTGATCTTGTTCATCGTCGCGGCGGTCAGCGATTTCGTGGACGGCTATCTGGCGCGGAAAATGGGTCTGGTCACGCCGCTCGGGAAACTGATGGACCCGCTGGCCGACAAGATCCTGGTGAGCGCGGCGTTTGTGTTTTTCACCGAGCAGAAACTCTGCCCGGTCTGGGTCACCGCGCTGATCATCGGCCGCGAATTCCTGGTGACGGGCCTGCGCCAGATCGCGGTGGAAGCCGGCCACGTGCTGGCGGCGGACAATCTGGGGAAATGGAAAACCACCTTCCAGCTCTCCTATCTGATCACCGGCCTGATCTGGCTGACCGCGGAGCATGCGAAAAATCAAAACGCCGCGCTGGAGTGGCTGGGCAATCTCGCCCGCCCGTCGTGGGAGGGCGGCTGGCTGCAGCCGGCTTTCCTGTGGGCGGCCGTCGCGCTGACGGTGATCTCCGGCTGGAACTACCTGTGGGGCTCCCGTAACTTGCTGCGTGGCAAGTCTTAGCTGATTGCCGCCCCGTAGGCCGCGGCGTCCATCAGCTTGGACACGTGCTCGGTGTCCTTCACCTTGAGCTTGAAGATCCAGCCCCTGCCGTAGGGGTCGGAGTTGACGAGCGAAGGGTCGGACTCGACCTCTGGATTTACTTCCACGACTTCGCCGCTGATCGGGGCGTAAATGTCGCTGGCGGCTTTCACGGATTCCACGACGGCGGTCGGGTCACCGGCGTCCACCGCGCGGCCCACAGCGGGGAGTTCGACGAAAACGACGTCGGTGAGTTCTTCCTGGGCGTGGTCGGAAATGCCCACGGTGGCGATGTCGCCTTCGAGGCGGACCCATTCGTGGGAGGTGGCGTAGCGGAGGTCGGCGGGGTTGTTCATTTTTGGTAAATTTGAAATTTTGAGTGTAGAAAGCTGAAATCAGGCAGACGGGGCGGGTTTGTAAAACGGCTTTTTCACGACTTCCGCCGGGAACAGGCGGCCGCGGACTTCGATTTGCAGCGGAGTGCCGATTTTCGAAAACTCCGCAGGGAGGTAGGCCATGCCGATGCCGGTCATCAGCGAGGGTGAAAGCACGCCGCTTGCCAGCTCGCCGAGTACACTGCCATCGGCGGAAACGACCGGATAGTGCGCCCGGGGTGGAGCTCCTTTTTCGAGATAGCGGATGGCGGTGAGTTTCACGGCTGGGCCGTCTGTCTTATGGCGGGCCAGCGTTTCGCGGCCGATGAAGTCGCCCTTTTCGAGATCGCAGAAGAACCCGAGCCCGGCCTCGATGGGCGAGCGGTCGGGGGACAAATCGTTGCCATTGAGCGGATAGCCCATTTCCAAGCGGAGCGAGTCGCGGGCCCCCAGCCCGCAGGCTTTGGCTCCTGCGGCGAGGAATTTCTCCCAAATGGCGATGCCCTCGGCAGCGGGGCAGAAAAACTCGAATCCATCCTCGCCGGTGTAGCCGGTCCGGCAAACCACGTTGCCGTTGGCGGTTTTCATGATTCCATTGCGTGGCGGCAGCGTTTCGCCGGGGTAGGCCTTGGCGAAAACCTCGACCGAAGTCGGTCCTTGAATGGCCATGCCCGCCCACAAATCACTTTCGTTGCGCAGCTCGATCCCCGCGGATTTGCGGACGTCCATCCACGCGAAGTCCTCGTCGATCATCGAGGCGTTCACCACCAGGAAAAATTCGGTTTCACCATTGCGGTAGGCGATCAAATCATCGATCACGCCACCGTTTTCGTTGAGCATCAGCGTGTATTGGCCCTCGCCGATGCCGAGCTTGGCGATGTCATTGGTCAGCAATCCATTCAACCACGCCGCCGCGGTCGGTCCACTGACGATGAACTGCCCCATGTGGGAGATGTCGAAAATCCCGCAGGCGGTGCGGACGGCGGTGTGCTCGTCGATGATGGAGGTGTATTGCACCGGCATGTTCCAGCCGGCGAAGGAAACGAGCTTGGCACCGAGCGCCACGTGGGCGGCTTCGAGCGGGGAGTGTTTGATTTCAGAAATCACGGGGCGGAGGTTGGAAGCCGGGCCGGGCCTTGTCAACCGGATGGAATTTCGCGGTCTACTTCTTCCACCAATCCCCTTCCCGCTCCCACGGTTCCGGCTTGGGGGCTTCGCTTTTGGTGGGCGCGTGTTTCTCGCGTTGTTCTTCCTGATTCACCTCGTCCAGCAGTTCGTCCACCTCCCGGCTCCGGCGGGCGGCGTTGCGCAAACCGCAGAAAATCAGCAGGGCGATCACCCCGGCGCTGATGACCATCATCGCGATCATCGCCAGGACGAAGCCGTCTGCTGCTGATAGGTGCTGCGAATTCATGATTCAACCTTCACAAGGAAACCTTGCAGCATTTCCCCCGACGGGCACGGATTTTTTTCAGAGCCGGCGTGTCTTCATGTCCACGGACGAGAGAATCGACATGGAGCAGGAGGCGCTGGCCGCGGATCCGCGGGCATCACTTTCGCAGGCCAGTCTGGAAACTCGCGCTCCAGGGCTTGTCAATCCGGCCGATATCGGGATGTTTGCCCGCACATGAGTTTTCTCGATCGATTGGAGCGGCGCGCTCCGTGGCTGGCGTTTCCCGGATTTCTCCGCTATTACGCGCTGTTTCACGTGCTCGTTTTCGTCCTGCAAATCATCCGGCCGGACGTCGGTCTGGCACTGGAGTTCGACCGCGAGAAGATCCTTTCCGGCGAGGTTTGGCGCATCGCGACCATGTTTTTCGCGAGTTCGCAGTTCGGGCGGCTGTCGATCATGACCTTGATCTTCCTGTTTTTCGCGGTGAATTTCGTCTTCATGGTCAGCGACGGGCTTGAGGAAACCTGGGGTGATTTCAAAACCTCGGTCTTTTACTACACCGGCATTCTGGTGGTGCTGGTGATGAATTTCATCTATCCGGTGGCGATTCCGGGCAGCGGCACGGTCCTCTACGGTGCGGCGTTTCTCGCCTTCGCCACCCTCTATCCGAAGAAGGAGATCCTGCTGTTCCTCATTCTCCCCGTGCAGATCCGCTTCCTTGGCATGTTCGCCGGCGGCCTCATCCTCCTCAATGCCATCGCGCAGCCGCTGTTGCTGCCCTTCTATCTTCTCGGCTACGCCAACTATTTCATCTGGGCCGGCATCCCCGCGTTGCGTGGCACCGCGGCGACCATTCAGTCCGGCAAGCGGAAAAAGGCATTCAACTCATCCAAGCTGCCGGCATCCGAGGCCTTTCACACCTGCGTCGTTTGCGGGAAGACCGATGTTTCGGATCCGCAGTTGGAATTCAGAATCGGCAAGGATGGGGCGGAATACTGCGTCGAACATCTTACGCCGGAGAATGGCGGGGAGTGAGGGCGAAACTCACGCCAACTCGCACGCGAGCCGAATCGCTGCGAGCATCGACGACGGGTTGGCGAGATTTTTCCCGGCGATCGCAAACGCGGTGCCGTGATCAGGGCTGGTGCGAGGCTTGGGCAGGCCAAGCGTCACATTCACCGCGGTGTCGAAGTCGAGAAGCTTGAGCGGGATCAGGCCTTGGTCGTGATACATGGCAAGCACGGCGTCAAATTGCCCGTTCGCGGCGTCGCGGAAGATCGCGTCCGGCACGGCGGGGCCGGTGAAGGTGGCTTGGTTCGACGCATTGAGGCGGCGGATGGCCGGGGTGATGATCTCGATTTCCTCGGTCCCGAACGCGCCGTTTTCGCCAGCGTGGGGATTCAATCCAGCCACGGCGATGCGCGGCTGCAGGATGCCGCGCTTGCGCAGGAAAGCGGCGGTCAGCAGGCCGATGCGGATGATCCGTTCTTCGGTGAGCAACTCTGGAACCTTGGCGAGAGGCTCGTGAATCGTCGCAAGGCCGACGCTCAGGGTGGCTCCGGTCAATAACATGCCGTAGTCCGCGACACCGAAGGCATCGGCGAAAAACTCCGTCTGGCCGGGGAAGGGGAATCCCACGGATTGCAGCCCCTCCTTGGAGACCGGGCCGGTGACGACGGCGTCCGCGGTTCCATCTTTCAGCTGGCGGACGGCTTCGTGCAAGGCGGCGAGCGAGGCGGCGGCGGAGCGGGCGTCCGGTTTGCCCGGAGTACCGGCGCTGCGGTCGCCGAGGATTTCGAATTCAAATCCGGCGGGTAGCTCGGGCGAGGCGAGCGCGAGGTCGATGACTGCGGGCCCGACTCCGGCAGGATCTCCAAGGGTGACGAGGATGCGCGGCATGCCGCGAGTGTCGGTCGGCGGGAACCGGCTGCCAAGCGGCGAAACCGGGGATTCGCCGGCCACGTGGATTTTTCGCTCCGGACTTGCGGTGAGGGAGTCGGGATCCCTAGACTCGCAGCCATGGTGAACTTTCCGTTGCGGATGATCTTGTGCGCGGCTGCTTGCGGTCTGTTGACCCAATGCGGATCGACGTCGTTTGGATCTGGAAATCTGGGTGGGCCGACGGTCGAGGAGAGGAATGCGAAAATCGCAAGTGAGCCGACGGGAGATTTTTACTACGGCAGGCGCTATTACGTGGAGAAGACGCGGTTCTGGGGTTACCTCCGCCAGCCCCGGCAGTCGTGGAGCCGTGCGAAACTGGTGATTTTCCGCGAGGACAAGAAGAAGAGCCCGGACCGGCTTCCCGAAAACGGGCCTCCGGGTCAACGATACGCCTTCGACAACAATTACGAATACCGGATCCGCGGCAATTACACGGGAGAACAGGCGTACGATCCGAACAGCAACCAGTTTTTGCCCGTTTTCATGCTTTCCGGATATGAGGTGGTGGATCGTCAGCCCGGATGGTTGTTCCGGCCGGACGATCGCTACGATCGCTACCGGATCACCATGATGCCGCGCTGAGCGGATTCTCTCCCCCCCCACAATCATGAAGTCGGATGGTTTCAAACGTTCGGTCCGGGCGCATCGTTTTGATCGCGCGCCGGGAGATGCGCCCAACATCGGGCGGGTCGCACGCATGCCTGGCACGGGGATGCCAAGGGAGAAACGCAAACGCCGAGGCCGCCGGGGAGAAGGTGGCTGGCTATCCGGGGAGAATCACCAGCAAGTGTTTCTGAAGTGGACCTTGTTGCTTGCGGGGGGCGCGATGCTGCTGCTCGGTGGAGTCTTGTGGCTGTGGCTGAGCCCGCAAATCGCGAGCAAGGGGACTCTGGCGGCGCTCAGTCCGGGGCAGGACGAGTCCAAGGTACGGGTGATCGCCCGATTTCCCTCACCGTCCGAGGGGGATGCGCTGGCGATGGTCAAGCGGGCGCTTGCGGCGCGTGATCCGGCCGCAGTCGAAGACGTGTTCCGCACCGGCGCCTCGCCCCCGGAGGAAATCATCCGTTTTTTGGAAAACCTGGAATCCACCGATGGCAAGATCCGCGGCTATGAGTGGTTGAGCAGCTTGGACGCGAACCAGTTGTCGATCGAAGGCGTACAGGTGAATTTTGAAAACACCGGTGGCATGCGCAGCCGGTTGGCCCTCTTGACTCCCGACGCGGAGGGAAAATGGAAGATCGATTTCGACTCGTTCGCCCGGACAGCCACGCCTCCGTGGAAGGAGATTCTTGAAAATCGCGTGGAGAAGGCCGTGGTGCGGGTGCTTGTGGGGAAGGACAGCTATTTCAACGGGCCGTTCCGCGACGAGGCGCAATGGATCTGCCTCGGAATGGTCTCGCCGGACAGGGACGAACTGCTCCTCGGCTACTGCAAGGCGGGCACTCCACAAGCGGCAGCCATTGAATGGATTCTTGCCAAGGGGGAGGTCCAGTTTTTCCGGGCGACTTTGGAACTGTGTCGGGTGGAAGGAGCCGAGGCCCGGCAGTTCGAAATCTCCAGGGTTCTGGCCCAGGACTGGGTCGTGAGCGAGGTGCCGTTTGACGAGGGATTCCGTTGAAGGGATCGTTAGTTTTGATTGCTTGCGGTCTGCGGCCGGAGTCCTAGTGTCCCGATTGCAATGAATTTCATCAGAGAATCCGCCGCGCCGGCATCAATCCTCCGCTTGGAGATTTTCCGGTAAGACGCGCAGATCCCGACGACCGCCACCCGTCATGAAAACCGACGACATCCAGCGAGGAATCCGCTCCAGCCATCAACCGGAGGGCAGAAGTGGTCCGAAGTTAGGCCGGGTGATGCGCGTGCGGCATCGGGATGATCCTCGCAGCGGGAGCGAAAGTCGGAGCCGGGGTCGAAGGCGTGAGAGACAGAAGGCCCGAACGATGGTTTTTTCTGTGATTTTCGGCTTCGCCGCACTCGTCGTGATTGGTGGAAGCTTCGCCGTCTGGCTGTTACCGCGGATCAATCGGGGGGGCGTGGCAAACCATGACGAACTCGTGTCGAGCGTGCGGGTGGCGTCCGGATTTCCTTCTCCGAGCCGGGAAGAGGCGCTGGATCTCGTGCGCAGCGCCGTGACGACCCGGGATCCCCGGGTGGTTGGGGCGCTTTATCGGGACGGTGCCGCACGGGGGGCGGAGATGGTGGATTTCCTGAGCGGCCTGGAGGCGAAGGACGGTCGGGTCGATCGTTATGAATGGCTGGGCAGCATGGACATCAACGGGCTTCTGGTAGAAGGCGTGGCGGTGGTTTTCAAGGGCCCCGAGAAGCCGGCGGAGAGAATTGCATTTCTAACTCCCGATCCGGCGGGGGTCTGGCAGATGGATTTCGACGCGTTCGCACGAACGGTGAGTCCGTCGTGGAAGGAGCTGCTGCAAGGCGGGGCGGAGCGGGCACGGGTCCGGGTGATCGCCGGCACGGACGTGTACTATAATGGCCCGTTCCGGGACGAGTCGCAGTGGGCCTGTTATGCGCTTGTATCTCCGGATACTGAAGAACTGCTGCACGGTTACTGCCGGGTGGGCACGCCCGAAGCGGAGGAAATGAAGCGGCTTTTTCCGGATGGGGAAGCGACGAGCCGGGCGACGCTGGAGTTGCGCCGGGCGAAGGACGCGGGGGCCCGTCAGTTCGAGATCAGCCGGGTGGTGGCGAAGGACTGGATCCTGCCGGAGCCGGTGGGCGGAGATTCATGAGGGACAAAAAACGCCGCCCCTCCGTGAGAAAGGGCGGCGGGTGAAGCAGCGGTCTGAAAATTACGCGTATGACGACTCGACGCGGCTGGCGACATCGCGATAGCCGTAGTCAACTTCGTAAATCTGCTTGAAGCAGTCGAGTGCGGCCGGCTTGTCGTTCACCTCGGCGTGGATGAGGCCTTTTTCGTAGAGGATTTCCTTCTTCGTGTTGTCCATCGCGACGAGGTCGGCGAGAGCGTCCGAGAGCTGCTTGATGGCAAGGTCGAACATGCTCTTGGCGCGGAACGAGCGGGCCAGGGTGAGCAGCACTTTGGTCCGGATGTGAGGATTGCGGGTGGCTTGCTGGAGGTGGGGAATGGCGGCGCTGTATTCACCGGCCTTGTAGAGCGCGGTGCCGAGTTCGAAGCGGAGCTGGGGATCGGTCGGGTTCTGATCGACGCGGCTCTGGGCTTCCTTCACTTGCTCCGCGATGCGGTCCGCCTTGCGGGCGTCCAGGGCGGCCTTGAGTTCCTCGTTTTCGGGATCCGCGGCGGCGGCGGCTTCCAGGTTTCTGAGGTCGGTTTCCAGCGCCTTGTCCTTCATCGCGGCGGCCTTGGTGGCGAGCGCGACGTCGCCATTGCTGAGCGAGTGCGCCCAGTTGTAGAAGGAATGGGAGTTGTGCCAGTCTTCGAGTTGTTCGTAGATGTTGGCGAGGTCCTTGACGGTGGAAAGGTGGTTCGGGTCGACGTTGTATTTCTCGATGATCTTGTCGCGGCGCTCTTCGAGTTGCTCGCGGGTGAGGCCGGTGCGTGAGGCTTTTTCGAGTTCTTCGAATTCCGCCGTGTTTTTCATGAGCGAGCGCATGTCGGCGTTTTCGTCCCACTTTTGCTTCTGCATGGAGGCCCGGGCGGACGCGTCCTTGGAGCCCTTGATGGCGACGCCATCGGTGGGATGGTGCTTGATGATGTCGTTGTAAACTTCCGAGGCGAGCATCGGCTGCTCGCGGGTGATGTAGAACTCGGCGAGCTTGTGGAGCATTTTGGCGTTCTCGGGATTGCCCTTGCGGACGGTTTCGAGGGCGAAGGCGGCGGTCTCGAACAGTTCGAGTTTCAAGCAGGTGTCGAAGAGGAGCTCGTTCGCCTGGTCATTGTAAGGGTCCTTTTCCAGCTCCTTTTCAATGAGCGGCAGGGTGCCGGCCGGGTCTTTTTTCGCAGGGCCCTGAAGCTTCATGACACTCATGCCGCCGCCGGACATGCCGAACAGACCGGCTTTTTTCTTGGTGTTTCCGGCGACCTGGAACTCGCAGTTGCGGAGCATTTTACGGCCGTCGAGGAATCCCGGGCAATCTTTGAGCACTGCCTGGAGGAGGCTGATTCCGTAGGCGAGGTTGGAGGTTTGAACTGCGGTGAGCGCTTTGAGCCAGATCGGCTTGATGTTCGGCGGGAGTTCTTTTTCGGTGATCTCGGGCATGGCGATAAGAGTAGTGCGGTTTTTGAAAATGCCATTCACGATGGCGGCTGCGCGGAAAATGGAGCTTGGATGACGCCTTGGCAAGCGTGGGTGATGGGGAAAAGGAAGAGAATGCCGGAATCCTGCGTTTTTTGGGATTGATGGAGTGAATGGGATGAGTTACGCCGGAGCCGCAAGGCGAGAATCATCCAGTCCGCCGTTTGTCTCAGTCACACTTCAATATGCCTCCTCGCCCCAAGAATTCCGGACGCCGCAACAATCGCAATCGCTACGGTCCGCCCAAGCGTTCCACCAAGGACGAAGAGGAAAAGGCCGTGGAGGTCGACGGTGAAATCTCATCCGTGCTCGCGGGCACGATGTTCCGGGTGAAACTGGAAAGCGGCCATGAAGTGCTGGCCCACATTTCCGGGAAAATGCGCAAGCGCTTCATCCGCCTGGTGGTGGGCGACAAGGTCAAGATGGAGATGTCTCCGTATGACCTGACCAAGGCGCGGATTGTGTTCCGCTTGAGCTGATTACGCGTAGTCGGCCCCGACTTCGGCGGCTTCGAGCGCGGCGACCGACTGGTTGTCCCGCCGCTCGATGACGATGTCTCCCAGCAACTCGCTCTGGCGGACCACGAACTGGTTGAGCTTCATCAGCTCCAGCAAGGCGAGGAAGGTGACGATGACCTCCGCCTTGGTGGTGGCCGATTGGAAAAGCTCCTCGAACCGCCGCGACTCGCCGGGGGCGAAATGGCCGAGCAGTAGCTCGATCTTGTCCGAAACGGTGTAGCGGTCGTCGATGATATCGCCGAAATCGTGGGACTCCTCGAAGCGCTTGAGCACGTTCTGAAACGCACGGATCAGGTCGAAAATCGACACTTCCGCCAGGCTGGCCGGCTCCTCGGCGGGCAGCTCGGAGGTGTCCGGTTGGTGGGCGAAGCGGCCTTCCTGCTCAAGCTCCCGCAGGCAGAGAAATCCGGCGGCGTCCTTGAATTTCTTGTATTCGATGAGCTGGCGGATGAGCTCCCAGCGCGGATCGTCCTCTTCCGCGTCCTCTTCCGGCGGCTGGTCCACCCGTGGCAGCAGCGTGCGGCTTTTCAGATACATCAGGTTCGCGGCCATCACGATGAACTCGGAGGCGAGGTCGATGTTGAGCAGCTTGAAGGTGTTGATGTAGTCCAGATACTGGCGGGTGATGCGCTCGATGGAAATCGAATGGATGTCCACCTCGTCCTTCTTGATCAGATAGAGCAGCAGGTCGAGCGGGCCTTCGAAGATTTCGAGGCGGACTTTGTAGTCGGTGGCTTCCATGGGGCGGGTCGTATGGTAGGAAAGTTGGCTGTGCGAGGGTAAATTTGCCTCGCCTCGATTGCGGCGGGTCGTTTTACTTACGCCGCTGCAAGGCGAGTCGAATTATGGAGTCGGAACAATCTCAAAATTTCAACGAACGTCTCAGCCAGTGGGTCGCGAATCAGGGATTTTGGTTCCAGATCCGCTACTCGATGACAGGTCGGCGGGAGCGGGGGCTCCGCGTTTTTCCATCTGCTGCGCTTGGGATTCCGGCTGTTGGTTTTCCTCCTGCTGGTCGCAGTCGGATCGTGGATCTATCTGGTGAAGCGGACGGAATCCACAAAATATAGACGAGAGCCTCAAGGAATCGCTTCATTCCGCGCTTTCCGCCTCGGAGACGGAACTCCATGGATTTTCCCGGACCCAGGGCCGGCTTGAAATCGGTCGACTCGTCTGCCAGGGAGGCAACAAGACGTTCTTCAATTCGATGGAGGCCAGAAACATCCGTTGCAGAATGGGATTGCTCGACGGAGTGACCGGGAAGTGGGAGACTGGCCCGGTTTCCATCTCCACGCTGAATCTGGAACTTCGTGCCGGCACCGATGACGCCGAATCCGCCAAAGCACTTGCCGAAGCTCTCTTCCGGCAATCCGGAAAAGTCTTGGTCCATACCCTCGAAGTGGGCGACACGGCGTTGCGCTGGGGGTATTCCGAGAGGACCCGCGGGGCCATCGAAGGCAGCGCGATGACGGTGAACCGCATCGGCGCGGGATGGCGCTTCACGTTCAAGGGCGGCACCTTCTCCCAGAACTGGTTGCGCAACCTGGAGATCGTGAATCTGGTGGTGGTGGCGGATCCCGACGGCCTGACTTTCGAAAAGGCGGAGTTCCGCCGGGGGCTGGGCACCGTGGATGCATCCGGGCTCAAGCTGGCCGGCGGCGAACTGCCGACGCTTTCCGGGACCGTGAAAATCCGCATGCTCGGGCTGGACAGCATTCTGCCCGCGGCCTTGAAAAATTTCCTGGAGGGGACGATTTCGGGCGATTTCAAGATTTCCGGATCCACCAATTCCTCGGAAGGCATCGGATTCGACGGGTTGGTCACGCTCGACGGACGGGATACACTCGTGCTTCGCGAGCGGCTTCCCTTGTTGGAGGCGCTTTCGGTGGTGGATTACGTCCGCAACTACTATCGGGTGGATTTCCGCGAAGGCTCGTTTCGCCTGAAAACGGGTAATGGAGGCGCCAAAATTTCGGATTTGAAGCTCAAGGCGCAGGACATCCTTACCCTCGAGGGCAACCTTCTGGTCAGGATGCCCAATGCCGAGGAGACCCAGGAAGACTCCAGGAAAGTCCCGGATGCCGCGAATATACTGAACCGAAGAGCCTGCTCCAAACCGGGTGGCGGACGACACATTCTCGCTGGGCGGCAAAGGCAAGACTGCCGCAAACAGCAAGGGCGGCGGAGCTCCCGAATCGCCGTTGTTCAGCCGTCTGGGATTGAGCATGGAGGAACGCCGTCTGGAACAACAGGCGGCCGAGCGTTCCTCCCAGGTCCTCCGTTACGAGGGATCGTTCGTCATCACCCTGCTGCCGGACGCGTTCGAGCGCGCGCCCAAGCTGATGGAGAAATTTCCTGTGGACGCCCGGACGGGAAGAATTCCCATGGTCGTCCCGGTGGCCGGGACGCTCTACCAGCTCACCGAAGTGCAGGCCAAGGAAATCTACCAGCAGCGGACCCGCTAAGAGGCTGTCTGAAAATTGCCTTGGCAGGAACCTTTTTCCGAAAGGTCCGGCGCGGGAGATGGGGATGAGGAGACAGAAAGGCTTTTCCATTCACACCTCCCGCGCCGGACGCGTCGGAAACGCGTCCCTGCCAATTTTCAGGCAGCCACTATGGCTCAAACCTGCGCTGCGAGGCCCAGGCTGTGATAGATCTCGCGGGTCGCGTGGCTCTTGTTGAGCGTGTAGAAATGGATCCCGTCCACGCCCTCGTCGAGCAGTCCGGCGCATTGTTCGGCCGCGTATTGGATGCCCACGCGCTCGACCGCTTCGGGATTCGAGTTGGCCCGCGCCAGCGCCCGGACCAGCTTGGCGGGGTATCTCGCGCCGGCGGCCAGCTCCGCCATCCGCTTCATGCCGGAGAGCGAGGTCACCGGCATCACCCCCGCGATGATCGGCACCCGGATCCCCGCCAAATCGCAGCGGTCGCGGAAATCCAGGAAATCATGATTGTCGAAAAACAGCTGGGTGCAGATGTAATCCGCCCCGGCATCCACCTTCGCCTTCAGGAAATCGAGTTCATCCACCCGGTTCGGCGTCGACGGATGGCCTTCCGGAAAGCCCGCCACGCCGATGCCGAAGCCGCGCGGATCCGGGTGCGCGCCGGATTCGTTGAACTTGCGGATGAACGCCACCAAATCCGCCGCGTGGCGGAAGCCGCTTTCCGACCAGTCGTAGCCCGGCTGGTCCTTCGGCGGATCGCCGCGCAGGGCGAGGATGTTGCTCACCCCGGCGGCGGCGTAGCGGGTGAGGATTTCCGTGACCTCTCCTTCAGAATGACCCACACAGGTGAGATGCGGCACCGGCGGGATCGAAGTGGTTTGTTTGATCCGCACCACCAGGTCGTGGGTCAGCTCGCGAGTGCCGCCACCGGCACCGTAAGTCACCGAGACGAAGGTGGGCTGGAGCGATTCCAGCTCGCGGATCGCCTGATAGAGATCCTCCCACGCGGCGGCCGACCGCGGCGGGAAGAACTCGAAGGAAAGCGATGGCTTGGAATCTGTCAGGATGTCTCGGATGTGCATGGCGGGTGGGTGATGAGAGCGGGAGGTTTCCGGACCGGAAGTCGAAACTTTTTCGAGTCGATGGAGTTTCTCTGGAAGCTGGCTTTGCGTAACGCGGCTAAAAAAGCGTCAATTGCTCATGAAAACAACCCCTGTTTCCGTTCTTCTCGCAGGATTGCTGCTGCCGGCAGTTTCTCTTGCCCAGTCTCAGGATCCCGCCATGGAGCCACCGAAGGGGCCTCCCCACGGCGACAAAGGCGGCCCGCACCGTCCCGACAAGGAGTTCTTCGAAGCGTGGAAAGCGGCGGATGCCGACCATGACGGATCGATTTCCAAAGCGGAGTTCGACCTGATGCCGCGGATCCAGAAACTTCCTGAGGAAAAACGCGGCAGCCTGTTCACCCGCCTCGACAAGGACAACAACGGCAAACTGAGCCGCGAAGAACTGGTCCGCTTCGGCAAGTCCCGCGACGGCCAGCCCGACCAACCGATGAAGCGCCTGTGGGAACTCGATGCCGACAAAAACGGCGGTATCAGCTTCGTGGAATTCAAGGCGGGCCAGTTGTTCATGAAGCTTCCCCCGGAAAAGCAGCAGGCGGTATTCAGCCGTCTGGATACGGATGGTGACGGCGTCATCACGCCGAAAGACCGCCCGGAACCCCCATTCAAACGGCCGGATGGCAAACAACGGTCGAATCGTCCGGACGGAAAGGGCTCGGAACAGGAGGACTCGCCCGCGCAGATCAACCGCAAGCTGGACGTGAACGGGGACGGCTCGCTGTCGTTCGAGGAATTCCGCGTCGGACCTGCCGTGAAAAATCTGACCGAGGACGAGCAGGAAGACCGCTTCGAACTGCTCGACCGCAACGGCGACCAGAAGATTTCCCCGGAGGATTTTCCACCGCCGCCACCCGCCGAGTGAGCCAATTGGCTGCCCCAAGTTCGCGCGTTGGCGGGCGTTTCCTGACGACTAGCCAAAGCTTGATTCCGGACAACTGCGAGACCGCCGCCGTGCGGTTTCCATTCCGCCATTTTGTTCGGGCACGCCGTCTAGCAGGAGACTGGGTGGATTCATCCGGCCCGAATCATGCAATCAGTTACTCCTGACGGTGACCGGCCTCTCCATCGCTGGAGGCGGCGGCGGGCTGAAGTCCTGCTTTTTTAGAGTGCGGAGCCAGCTGTGAGAGAAGTAATCCCTCAGGATCAGACTTGGCGAATCGCGCATCCGTGGTCATGTTCCGGCACTCCCACCCGGCATGAAGATCCTCAGTTACCTCGATTCCGGCTACGCGCCGTTTGTCCGCCGCCTCAACCGCCGTGCCTTGCCGGAGCCCGGCGTGCGCGATTTGGTCACCCAGATCATCGCCGACGTGGCAACCAAGGGCGACGAGGCGTTGTTCACTTTCACCAAGCGCTTCGATGGCGCGACGCTTACCGCGAAGACCTTGTTTGTCAGCGAGGCGGAATTCGCCGCTGCCGAGGCTGCGGTTACGCCAGAAACGAAAGTTGCGGTCGCCCGTAGTTTGAAGAACATCCACAGCTTCGCGAAACGCAGCCTGCGCAAGGACTGGTCTGCGAAAAACGCGGAAGGTGCGACGGTCGGCGAGCGGTTCACGCCGTTCGACCGGGTGGGTGTTTATGTGCCGGGCGGCAAGGCTCCGCTGGTTTCCACCGCGCTGATGACCGCCGGATTCGCCCAGGCGGCGGGGGTGCCGGAAATCCTGGCCGCCACGCCCTGTGGTCCGGACGGCTCGGTGAATCCCGCGCTGCTCTACGCGATGAAAACCGCCGGCGTCACCGAGGCCATCAAAGTCGGCGGCGCGCAGGCGATCGCCGCGCTGGCATTGGGAACCCGCTCGATCCGGCCGGTCGATCGGATTTTCGGTCCGGGTAACAGTTTCGTGGTTGAGGCGAAACGCCAGCTGGTGGGTGCCGTTTCCATCGATCTCCTGCCGGGTCCGAGTGAAATCCTGATCCTCGCCGACAAGACCGGAAATGCCGAATTCATCGCCGCGGACATCCTCGCCCAGGCGGAGCACGGCGGCGACAGCGTGGTGGGGTTCGCCACGGATTCCAAAGCACTGCTAGGGAAGGTGGTGAAAGCCATCGAGCGGCAGCTAGCGACCCTTTCCCGCTCGAAAATCATCCGCGAGGTGCTCAAGCGCGGCACCTTCCTGCTGCATGTGAAGTCGTTCGCGGAGGGCGTGGCCATTTCAAACGCATTCGCACCGGAGCACTTGTCGCTGATCACCGCGGACGAAGACCGCTGGTTGCCGCAGATCCGCACGGCGGGGGCGATCTATCTGGGGAACGACTCGCCGGTCGCGGTCGGGGATTTTCTGGCAGGTCCGAGCCACACGCTGCCCACCGGCGGCTCGGGGCGATCGTTTTCGGGAATCCGTGCGGACCAGTTCCAGCGGCGGACCAGCATCGTGCGGCTCGACAAGGCGTCGGTTAGGAAATCGCTGTCCGTGGTGGCGGAGTTCGCCCGTATCGAGGGGCTCGACGCGCACGGCAGATCGACGGCCATCCGTCTTGAAAAATGAGCGCCATCGCCCGCAGTTCTTCTCGTGTCGGCTCGGCGGGGGTGATCACTTGCCCGGCTTGCGGCGGACCGTTGAAGTCCGACTCGAAATGGTGTCCCGCGTGTAACTTCACCGGGGCGCATACCATGGACCTTTTTCCGGAAGCGCCACCACCGCTCCCGCCCGTTCTCGATGCGGCCGGAATCCTGCACGAGGGGGATCTCTGGAAAATCGAGGCGGCCCGCGACAAACTGCGCCGGCAGTTCCCGCAGTTTCATTGGCGGGTTTGCACGGTCGTGCTGCCGGTGGAAATCAATCTATCGGTTTTCGGTTTCTGGTTGCTCAACGTCTGCCCGCTTCACGGCAAGGAAACGGCGGAAGACCGCGCCGCGACCGTGCTGCTGCTCATCAGCGCCGGCACCGGACAGGTCGCCGCTGTTCCGGGATACGCGGTGGAGTCGGTTCTATCAGACGATGGCTGGAAAGCCATTCTCGCGACGATGGCCGAACCATGGCGGGACGGTCAACCGGTCGAATCGGTAATCCGTTTTTTCAAAAACACCCACAGTCACCTCGAGCGCGCATGGAAGAACTACGGTGCGCGCAATCCCGCTAGATAGTGCCATGATCGCAAGACTCTTCACGATCATCCTGGCGGTTTTTCTAGCCGGTCCATTGACTGCGCAAGGATCGGCGGAATTCAGTCCTGCGCTGCGTCCGGCATTTGAACACGGCCCGCGTCCTCCGCAATCGGTTTACGATCCGGGTGGATATCTGGATCCCCAGTTGGCCAAGGCGATTTCCGATCCGCTTCAAGGGTATTTCAAAAAAGAGGGGATCGACGTCGTGGTGGTGGTGGTGCCGGACATCGGTCAAGCTCCGCCAGAGCACGTCGCGCGGGCGTTCGCCTCGGCTTGGTGCGAATCGCCAGTGCATTGCGTGGTGCTGCATGTGCCCGGTCGCGAGGGCAGCCCGTGGATCGTGCCTGATGGAAAAATGGTCGGATATCTCAATCCCGCGCAGGTCCAGCAGGCCGTGAATGATGCCCGGCGGCGGGCGGCTTCCGAGGCCAAGGACCCGGACAAGGTGAAGGCCGCTGCGACCGAAGCCGCCGACCTGCTGCGCTACTGGATGGCGAACGCGTTGAACCGCACGGAGATGATCCAGTTCGAAGGTGCCCGGATGCGGCAGGAACTGGAGGACAAGTCGCGGCAATGGAAGATCGCCGTAATGGTCGCCGCAGCGTCAGCGATTCCGGTCCTTGCTGGCGTATCACTGCTTGTTGTATTTCTCCGCAGGCGCGGTCCCGGTTATTTTCCGATGCCCGAACACTACCCGCGACTGGGGGCTCCCCACTCGGGAGGCAATCGCGCCGTCGTGGATCTTGGACCGCCACCCCGCTGATTTTTCACCATGAATACCCGCATCCTTGTTTTCCCGATTCTGGCATTGTCGCTGGTTTCCTGTGACCGTTCGAAAAAGCCGGACGTGGCTCTCGAGGCAATCGTGCCTGCCCGGTCCGACGTCCCCCTTCTGCCGGTGAGCAAGGGAGATGCGTGGATTTACAAGGTCCACCTGGAAATCCCCGAAGACGTCACCTCTCCGGGAGCGGCGGAAGTGGATCAAAACCACCAACGCACCCGCACCTACCTTGGGAAAATTTCCCCGGCGGTGGGTCTGCCGGAAGTCGATTGTTTCGAAATCACCGTGCCGCAGTCTCCCGTGGAACGCGAGTTCGTGGAGATCCACGACGACCGCATCCTCATGCGCGGCTCGATGATCATGCGGCCGGAGACGACCCGCCCGATGTGGCTCGACCACCCGGTCCCCTTCGTGGTCGCTGGCATGAAAGCCGGCACCGAATCGCCGGAAATTCAAGTGCCCGGTGGCAGCCTGTCGCGGAAGACCCAGGTGATCGGCCGGGAGGATGTCACGGTGCCGGCGGGAACATTTCCCAGCATCCGCCTGCTGATGTCGGGATCGGACGGAGACCTGGAGCTCCGGCGGACCATTTGGTTTTCTCCTGGAACCGGCATCGTCCGGGAGGAGAAAACCCGTTACCGCCAGGGCAAGGTGATTTTCAAGGAGACCCAGGAATTGGCGAAGTTGACCAAGGGAAACGGCTGACGCCGGAAACGGAAAAGGCCCGCCTCCTGCGGGAGGGCGGGCCTTTGGATCTTCTGACTTTCCCACCGAAGCCTTATCGGCGGCGGCGGAATGCGAATACTGCGGTTCCGATCAGTCCAAGCATCGCCGAGGTGGGCTCGGGAATACACTCGGTATTCCAACTAACCGCATAGAGGCCTGCTCCATCTCCGCCGCCCTGGAGGGTGACGAGAAATGTCTGGGGGGTGAATAGATCCTTCTGCACGGTAAAACTCTCTCCGGCTGACAAGCCGACGAAGTCAAAATCGGTATTCAACGGCTCCAGTCCGCCGAAGGTGATTTTGACCGCGTCATTCTGATCAAAACTCAGTGATGGACCTCCGAATCCATTGTCGTTTTCGTAAGCGGAATCGACCACCAGGGAGGAGCCGGGAACCGCTTCGAAGATCACGAACCCGTAGCCGGGAACGAAGATCGACAATGGATTGAGCGAAAGCTCGGAACCTTCGTAACCGACGGCGTCGAGCGTGAATGCGCTGGATGCCAAGGGCAATCCGGCGACAAGGGCCGCTAGGAGCGGGATCTTCATTTTCATGGGGGGAGGGTGGGGTGGGGGGAACGCACTTTGTTGATCACTCAGCGCAATTGGGTTTTTAGAAAAATTCCCGCCCGTCGCAAGATAATTAAACTCTCTAAAAATGAACAAGTTGTGAATATCGAAATTCAATTAAACTTTAATAAAAAGCCATCTGAACCAGTTGTGCGACTGACTCCGTTCATTCTCAAAGAGTGCGATGAATCGCCCTCCCCCAAACTTTTACCGCTTGCCACGCCGCCTGGACGTGGTGAACCCGGAAAATTTCCCCACCGCTAAGCATGCTCGCGCTGATACAAGCGATGCTCCACCGAAATCCACTAAGGCAGGCTCACCTGCACTCTCGCAAACGCACTTGGGGCTGTGGCGGGTGGCGCGGGTTCTTCGACGGCGACGCGCTCCCACTGGGCGTCGATGGAGGTGACGATCTGTGTTCCGGTCATCGCCACGAACGAGCCCAAAGTGTCCGAGCGCTGGGGAGTGTAGATCAGGCCACTGCCTTTGCGGCGGAGAAATGAAACCCGTAGGACCGGCTCCGGGCGGCTGGAATCCACTGCGATCTGGGGCAAGCCCGAGCTGCCGGTTGCTGTCAGAACTCTCACGTCCGGTCCAGCGGCGTTCATGTTGAAAGCGTATTTGAGGAGGTTCGGCACGCCGTCGTCGAATGGGGTGGCGTTTAGCGACGCAGTGGGACCTGAGAGTCCTGCTTGTAGAAGGATGCTTGCTAGATCATTTACTTGGACTGTCACCGTGGTGGTGCCAGTCGCCCCCAGATTGTCGGTCACGGTTAGGGTGATGATCGTGGCTCCGCCAGGCAGGATCACACTGGGCGAAATCCCTGTAGCGCTGCCACCGCTCCACATCCACGAGTAGTTCGAAATGGTGCCATCCGGGTCATGTGAAAGCAGGCCGTTCAGCTCGACGCTACCGGTTGCGGCGTTGACGACGGTAGCCGAGGCCACTGCGGTAGGGGCTGTATTTTCGCCGCTGGGTGAAGAGTGGTCAATGAGCAGATCGTCGATGGCCCAGTTGTCGTAGCCAGTTCCACTGTGTGAGAACTGGCGGAAACGGAAGCGAGTATTGAGCGTTTTCGCAGCGGGCGGGAGGGGGAAGGAGAACTCCTGCCAGATCTTGTTCACGAAGGGGCCGCCCAATGACGTGAATGCCCCCCCATTGACCGAGTATTCCACGACGACTCCCTCACCATCGCCAATATTCACATCCTCCCATGGTGATGTGCTGTTACCCAAGGCGATTTTGAACCGGATGAAGCTGCTCCCCGTGGCGTCGATCGGCACCGTGGTGGCGGCGCGATTGCCGTCCCCATTGAACCAGAGGCTGTTTCCCGAAGATCCCGTCCCGGCAGCCTGTCCGTAGGTATTGGCTGCGACCTCACCTTCAAACAGAGCCCACAATGAGGAATTTGCAGCCGGATCGAAGGTGTCGGTGTAGTCTGTAACCTCGTAAACCGCGCGGATCAGTGTGTCCCCCGTGATGATGTCGAAAGGAAGATCCCAACCCACGAAAGTCCAGCCGAGGGATGCCGTGATCAAAGGAGCCTCCGCCGCGCCTGAATAGGCAACGTTTTGGCTCAGTGCTCCGCCGCCGGAGCGGGCTCCCTTCGTTCCAGGATCGAATATGACCACACAGTTCGCGGGAGCATAGAGGGCGGTGATGGTGAGATTTGAAGTGACGGAGTTGAATGGTAGATCCCAACCGGCGAACACCCAGTCAGCATCCGTGCTAACAACAGGAGCGACTGCGGGATAGCCCTGTTCGATCACTTGGACCAATGCTCCACCACCGGCAAGGGTTCCTTTCGTTCCCAAATCAAAAGTGACGGTCCATACCGCATAAGCCTCGTAAACAGCGGTGATGAGGATATTGCCGGTAATGTTCGAAAGTGGCTGGTCCCATCCAACGAAGCGTTGGCCAAAAGCCGGGGAAATTTGAGGAGCGATTGCGGAGCCACCCTGAACGATGCTCTGGACGAGTTCCCCCCCGCCAATTCTTGTGCCGTAGCCATTCGGCCCCAAGCTGAAGGTCACGGTGTATTGGGGAGCCTCCACATAGGTTGCGGTGATCTCAAGGTCGCTTGTGACATCGTCGAAGGTCGAGCTCCATCCGGTGAATTGCCAACCGGCATTTGGCACGACGTTTGGTGCAATGGCCGGATCCCCGTGCTGTATCGTTTGCAAAAGCGCCCCGCCACCGGATTGCGTGCCATTGGTGCCCAACACAAAGGTCACTGTGTAAGTGACTGGCGCGTAGAGCGCAGTGACCATGAGGTTGCTTGTGATATTGTCGAAAGCGGTATCCCAACTGGAAAAAGTCCAGCCAGTATTCGCGGTGATGACTGGTGCAAGAGCCGGGTTGCCTTGCACGATGTCTTGGACCAGGGCCCCGCCGCCAGTTCTGCTGCCATGGGTCCCGGGATCGAAGGTGACGGTGTGGATGATGGGCTCGTACTCGGCGCTGATGATGAGAGTACTGCTCACAATGTCGAAGCCCATGTCCCATCCGCTGAATAGCCATCCGGAGTAGGCAGTGATCAAAGGAGCCGATGCGGACGTCCCCTCAATAACCCACTGAGTCAACTCGCCTCCTCCCGTTCTGATTCCGTGAGCACCGGGATCAAATGTCACCAGGAATTCCTGGAGAGTGCTGAAGTTGGAAGAGGTGGAATACCCGGTTCCCTCGCTATTGGTCGCATAAGCCTTGAATGTGTAGTTGGTGCCCGGAGTTAGTCCAGCGGCCAACACCACGAATGCCCCAGTTGTGCCACTCGCGGGAATCTGGACCACATCCTGGCCACCGATGGCGGGGGAGGAATTCGCTGATGTCACGGAATACACGATGCCTCGTCCAGTGACCGTTGAGCCACCGTCACCGGACACGTCTCCACCAAGACTGGCAGAAGCGTTCGATGCATTCGCTAATGTAGGCGAACCAACAATGGGCTCGGTGGCTGGAGGCTCAAAACCTGAGAAAACATATGATGCGCCGGAATCAGGGGCTGTATCATCGGGAGTGCTGCCCACTCCGATGGTGCCGCTGTCTTCCCGATAAGCTCCAACTACCACCGTGCCGCCAGAGATTGCTACCGAGTGTCCGAAGGAGTCCCCGGCACCTGTATTCTGCGCTTTGAGGTAGGCGGTCTCACTCCATGTCGTCCCATTGCGTGTAAACACGTAGGCGGCCCCGGAGTCTGCTGCGCTATTGTTCCATGTGCTATTAACGCCTGAAGAGCTGCTGTCCTCATAGCGGGCTCCGACAACTATCGAATTCTCTGATATTGCTACCGATTCACCGAATTGGTCCGAGTATCCATAGTTGCTCGCAGTTAGTCGGGCCTGCTGGCTCCAGCTTGGTCCGCTTCTGACAAAGACGTAGGCGGCACCATATAGTTGATTGTTTGTTGTGAAACTATCCTCGGAAGGAGCGCCAATGATCATTGTGTTGCCTGAAATCGCAACTGACCGACCGAAACTGTAACTTCCTATGGAGCTCGCTTCAAGATTCGCCTGCTGGCTCCACAAACCTCCGCCGGACATGAAGATATGAACACCCTTGTATCCCGCGACTGCGACTGTGTCCCCCGAAATGGCTACATTTCGACCGAAGTTATCGTAGTTTCCCGTATTAGTGCTGGCTTTGAGATAGGCTTGTTGATTCCAAGTTGAACCGCTACGGCCAAACACGTAAGCGGCGCCGGAATCGCTCTTGAGTTCGTTGGGATTACTGTCTATTCCAGTGGTGCTGCTATCCTCTCTATAGGCACCGACGACCAGCTTGTCGCCTGAAATAGCTACAGCTGAACCAAATTCGTCGCCCGTCCCAACATTATCGGCCTTAAGAAAAGCCTGCTGAGTCCATGCGGAACCATTGCGAACGAAGACATAAGCGGCGCCCGAGTCACTTGCGAGCTCGTCTGGCATACCATTAATCCCTGTAGTGCTGCTATCCTCATAGTTGGCACCCACAACTACCGTATCACCTGAGATTGCCACTGCCGTGCCGAAACTGTCACCCCCTGAGGTGCTGCTGGCTTTGAGGTAGGCCTGCTGGATCCACGCGTTTCCACTGCGTATGAAGATGAAAGCCGCGCCCGAGTTGCCAATAATTCCATCCCGTGTGCTGTTCACTCCCGTAGTCCCACTGTCTTCTCCTGGCGTGCCGACGACCACCGTGTCGGCCGAGATTGCCACTGCATAACCAAATAGGTCAATTGCCCCCGATGGGCCGACGGGAGTGTTGGATGCTTTGAAGTAGGACTGCTGACTCCACACCGTTCCAGTTCTCACAAAGGCATAAGCAGCACCGGAGGTATTTGCGAGTTCATTGGATAGGTTGTTCACACCAGTTGCGTTGCTATCCTCCCCATAGGCTCCGACAATGACTGTTTCACCCGAGACTGCCACGGACACTCCGAAAAAGTCCCCTTGTCCACTATTGCTGGCCTTCAGGTAGGCCTGCTGACTCCATGTCACTCCACTTCGAACGAAGACATAGGAGGCTCCTGCCTGGCTGCCGCCCTCGTTGGGCAGGCTGTCGATGTCTGTTGTGCTGCTGTCCTCTCCGTTGGCTCCGATGGCGACCGTGTCGCTTGATATCGACACAGATCTTCCGAAATTGTCACCGTTTCCGGGATTGCTGGCCTTGAGGAAGGCCTGCTGGGCCCACGTCGTCCCGCTACGCGAAAAGACGTAAGCCGCCTCGGCATATAGAGCCCCAACGACGATGCTATCTCCCGCAACGGCTACCGAAGCACCAAAGCCGTGTTCAGTCGTTGTGTTACTGGCTTTAAGGTAGGCTTGCTGGCTCCAGGTGGTGCCGCTTCTCACAAAGACGTAGGCCGCGCCTGCCCGAAAAGAGGGAGAATCGAACTGACCTAGCGGGCTATTGACTCCCGTCTTGTTGCTCTTTTCTCCGCTGGCGCCGACGACGATCGTGTCCTCTGCGACCGCCACGGAGCAACCAAAAAGGTCTGTAGTCCCAAATTGGGAGAGGTATCCTGTATTGCTGGCTTTGAGATAGGCCTGTTGGCTCCATGTCGTACCGCTCCTGAAAAACACGTAGGCGGCACCCGAGTCGGTGGCGGATTCATTGGGAACTCCGTTCGCTCCGAATCCCAGAGCATCTTCTTGAGAGGCTCCAACGACCACTGTGTCGGAAGAGACCGAAACCGAACTTCCGAATCCGTCGTTTGTGCCGGTATTACTGGATTTGAGGTAAGCTTGCTGGCTCCAGGTCACTCCGCTTCTAATGAAGACGTAGGCCGCGCCAGACTCACCTGCCAGTTCATTAGGCGTGCTACCTACGCCTGTTGAACTGCTGTCTTCTCCCGCAGCTCCAACGACTATGGTATTACCGGACACTGCCACGGATGCGCCGAATTGATCAGTTGTTCCGGTATTACTTGCCTTGAGATAAGCCTGCTGGCTCCAAGTCGTCCCATTGCGGACAAACACATAAGCTGCGCCTGCACCGGGCGCATTTTCATTGGGGTTGCTGTTCACTCCTGTCGTGCTACTTCCCTCGTTTGAAGATCCGATCACCACCGTGTCACCCGACACTGCTACAGATATGCCGAAATAGTCATTCGTCGGGGGACCGTTGTGGCTGGATTTCAAATATGCCTGCTGCGCGATGGGATCGATGGTCAGCGGGTAGCGTGCACCGGCTTCCTCCACCAAGAGTCGCACCTGGTTTTCTCCGGCTTCTGCAAAGCGGGAGGTGAGAATTTTGCCATCGGCATCCCAGACTTTAAGGCCGGAGTAGTTAATTACCGGCGCGTTAGAGGAATCGCGGAAGTGAACGGTCAGGGCGTCGGATGTGATGGTGGGATGCAAGCTTCCGCGCGTTGCCAAGGTGAACGACAAGGGCGTGCGGTCTGAGGAAATACTATCATCCGCCGCAGGTCGCCGGGTGATGGTGAAGCCGTGTTCAAGGCCGCGTGAGTCGTTGACAAACCATTCCTGCACGGAGTCATCCCATTGGTAGGAGAGGCGCTGGCCCTCGTTCCGCACCGCCGGGGTGCCGCCGACCTCCGTTTGCTGCTCGCCGAAGCCGTAGCTCTTGAATTCGAGGCCCCATTGCCAATCCGCATCTTTCGGCTGGGCCAGAAAACCGCGCCTGTCAAACTTCGTGGTCCACTGCTGACCTGGATTGCGCGCCTGCCATCCGCCGTCAACGGGCTGAAACGCATGCCTCCCTGCTTCATATGCCGCGCGGATGCTGGACCAATCGGACTTGGCCAAACCCTCGGGGACTTGGTCGGGTGAACTGAGCTGCGGCGGCGTGGCCGGTGGTGAGATCGCATATAGCGGGATGGCAGCAGCAAGGAACAGTGTCAGGGAGAGCAGAATTCGGATGACTTTCATGAAGGCACGATGGGTGATGGATTTGGAGCAAATGACAGTCGCTCACGGCAGGGCTACCTGCACTCTGGCGAATTTACTTGGTGCTGTGGCGGGTGGCGCGGGTTCTTCGATGGTCACCCGTTCCCATTGCGCGTCGATTGAGGTGACGGTTGGTGTTCCGGTCATTGCCACGAAAGTTCCCAAAGTATCCGATCGCTGGGGTGTGTAGATCAAACCGCTGTCTTTGCGGCGGAGAAAGGCGACTTTAAGAACCGGCTGTGCACCGCTGGTATCCAGCGCGACTTGGGGAAGGCCCGCAGTGCCGCCTGTCGTCAAGACGCTCACGTCCGGCCCGGCGGCGTTCATGTTGAATGCGTATTTGAGAAGATTCTCGACACCGTCGTTGAATGGGGTGGCCTCGGGTGCGGTATTCGGGCCGCTCAATCCAGAAGACGATGCCCAGTTGCCGAGCAAAGCGCCGCTGCTTGCGACGGTGAAGCTGCGGGTTTCGGGATTGGCTGCGGCGAAGCTGGCATTGCCGGCTTGGTTCGCTCGAATCGTTACCGTGCCGACCGAGCCCGTGAGCGTGACGGTGTTGCCGGATACGGTGGCAGGCCCGGAAACCAGCGAAAAGCTGACGGCTAGCGAAGAGCTGGCGGAGGCGGAAATGGTGAATACAGGGCTGGTCGGCACTCGGTCAGCGATTGCCGGAAAGGTGATCGTCTGGGGAGGGAGCGTCACCCCTGTGCCAATCTTGAGGGGAATGGTTTTTGTGAAATTACTGATCGTATCCGTAAGAGTCAGTGTGGTGGTGCCATTTTGCCCATTGGGAGTGATGATGACTCGCTGGCCGATGGTCCCTTCGGGGGTCAGCGCGGCGAGGGCAGGATTGCCAATGCTCCAGGTAAAGCCGGAGAAATCCAAAGGCGGGAAAAGCGTGATGGCAGAGGCCGAGGACGGGGCATTCGGGCTGATCGTCAGTGCCTCTGGCGCATTGATTCCTGTCAATTTGTCAACCGTCCGGTTGATGTACATCGCGGGTTCGAGATCCGTGAACAAATCGCTATTGAAAGGCGTGCTGAGCATCCGATCCGCAGCCGAGTTGGTGTTGTTTTTGAGCCTCACCTCCATTTTGCGCAGTGTCCCGAGAGGGTTGGAGACTCGCTTGGGACTCAGGTAATTGATCCTGTAAAAACTGTTCGCGAGATCGATGATATCTCTCTGGATATTGCCGAATGCGGTGGCCAGCGCGGTCGAGTTGCTCGCGGAGGTGTAGAAGTTGGTGTTCTGCAGCTCCTCGAGAACTTGAGTTTCAACATTAACGCCCAGTCCAATGGTATAAATTCTTTTTCCATCCAAATCACGTTTCGCGATCACTTGCTCCTTGGTTGCGGAGCCCGAGGAGTCCGCGCCGTCGGTCAACGCCACAAGGAACCCGGTTTCAATTCCACTCACGGAAAAGGACTCCGTCCAAGCGGGCAGACTGAGCATCTGCAGCATGCTGCCGTAGAGATTGGTGCTGGCATTGCCCCTTGCGATGGTATCGATGGATGCCTTGAGTGTCGCTTGGTTGGCTGCGCTTTTGCCTAGGAAGTCCTGAATCTTTGTCACGGAACCCGAAAAGCTGTAAACGGCAATTTCCTGTTCATCGAACATGTTATCCACCATCACCTTGGCGGCATTCTTGATTACCGCTAGATCCGCGATCGGGATACTGGAGCTGTTGTCGAGCAGGATGACCGTTCTTACCTTGCTCGGCACGTCACTGATCTTGCCTACTTGGAAGTAGGACTCATTGACGGCGATGGGGCTTGTGGAACTGGTGGTCGTGGCCCCCTCGAATACCTGGAAAAGATCGGGCTGGTAGTCTGGGCTGCTGGGATCAAAGAAGGATCTTGGGAAATTGAGGCCGCGTCCCGTGCTGCCCACCACTTGGAAGACCGCATTCACATAGTTCGGGGCTTGGGTGAATGATATTCCCGCCGGAATGAATTTCGCAAACGGGCTGCCAGGAATCAGGTTTAGCAGGATGGCCTGTTCGTAAAACTGGCCGGCCAGGTCTGTCGCACGGATGCGAACGGATGCCGTCCGCTGGGTGTTGTAATTGAATGCCGCCGAGGCCTTTCGAAGACTGCTTCCTGTGAGGCTGAATTTCGCATTGTCCGTGGAACCGGTGCCGGTAACGAGCGAGTAAGCGATCACATCCCCTGCATCGGGGTCTATTGCGGACAGCGTGCCGATTTCCGTGTTCAGCGCGGCATTGTCGTAGAACCAGTTCTTCGAGAGGGTGATGGCTGAAGGTGCGGCAGTGTTCGGGGAAACCGTGAAACTCACTGTGACATCGGGCGCGGAAAGATAGTTCGCATTACCGACTTGTGCTGCCTTGACGGTGATATCACCCGCGCCCGTCACCGTCAGGGTAGTGCCGCTCACGGTAGCCGGTCCGCTGATGACAGAATAGCTAACCGGCAGCGCGGAAGATGCTGTCGCAGACAAGGCGATGATGGTGCCCGAAGTGAAAAGACGGTTGCCGATCGCTGGGAATGCGATGTTCTGGCTGGCTTTGCTTACCGTGAATGTTAGATCCACGTTTGCAGCGGCAACGGTGGCATTTCCTGCTTGGGAGGCACGCACAGTTACGGATCCTGCGCCCGTGATGGTGATGGTATTGCCTGAAACACTTGCTGGACCGCTCACGATTGAGAAGACGATCGGCAAGCCACTCGTTGCACTTGCCGTAACCGGAAATGGGGCATCCCCGAAAGTTTTTCCCGGAATTGAACCGAAGTCCATAGTCTGTAGCGTCTTCCCAACCGAAAAGCTCTGATTCACATTCGGGGCTGCGCCATGGTTAGAGTCTCCGGCTTGTGAGGCGCGCACGCTCACTGTGCCTACGCCGGTGAGCGTGATGACATTGCCGGAAATGGTAGCCGGACCGCTCACGATTGTGAAACTCACCGGCAGGCCGCTGCTTGCAGTCGCACTGACTCCAAAGTGAGCATCACCGAAGTTTTTTCCCGCGATGGGCGGAAAATTGATTGTCTGTGCCGCCCTGACAACAAAGCTTTGATCCACATTGGCGGCGGCCAGATAATTCGGATTTCCCGTTTGGGAAGCACGGACGACTACCGTGCCACTGCCGGTGAGAGTGACTGCATTGCCGGAAATGGTGGCAGGGCCGCTCACGATAGAGAGACTCACGGGCAAGCCGCTGTTAGCACTCGCGCTGACTGTGAACGGAGCGTCGCCAAAGGTCTTGGCGCCCAAGGAATTAAAAGTAATGGCTTGGAATGACTTGGTGACAATGAAGCTCTGCTCGACATTGGGCGCCGGCATGTGAGAAATATCTCCCGCCTGCGTTGCGCGGACTGTTACCGTTCCCGCACCGATAAGTGTAATGGTATTCCCTGAAACGTTGGCGGGTCCGCTGACGATGGAGAAGCTGACTGGTAGTCCACTGGTAGCACTTGCACTCACGCTAAATGGAGATTCGCCGTAGCTCTTGCTACTCAAAGCCGGGAAGGTAATGATCTGCGCCTGAGGTGGCATACTTTTGCGGATCTTATGGTTGCCACTATCTGCGACATACAAATTGCCGCTACTGTCGACCGCCAGTCCGAGAGGTTCATTAAAACTGGCCCCCACGCCCTCTGAGTTGCCTCGCGAACCAGTGCCCGCTATGGTTGACACAAAACCTGTCGGACCGATCTTACGAATAGCGTGACTGCTTGAATCGGCTACAAAGACGCTGCCGTCGGTATCCACAGCAACCCCGGCGGGGTTTAGAAAGCTAGCAGTGACTCCCAAGCCATCTGTGCTGCCGTATGCTCCCGAACCCGCCAAGGTGGTCACCACGCCTGCTGCGGTGATCTTGCGGATCTTGTAGTTGTATGAATCCGCGACAAAGATGTTGCCGCCCCCATCCACCGCTATTCCCAAAGGCCGACTAAAACTAGCAGCAGTGCCGGAGCCATCAGCACTGCCTTGGCTCCCCGAACCCGCCAAAGTGGTCACCAAGCCTGCTGCGTTGATCTTGCGAATCTTGTTGTTATAGGTATCAGCGACATAGACGTTTTCACTGTTGTCCACAGCGACACCGAAAGGATAATTGAACCTTGCGGCCGCCCCCGCGCCGTCAGTGCTCCCCTGGCTCCCGGAACCCGCCAAAGTGGTCACCACTCCCGCCGGGCTGATCTTGCGAATCGAATGGCTCATTCTATCAACGATGTACAAACTGCGGTCAGCACCAACTGCGATTCCGGTAGGACTCTTGAAGCTCGCCGTTGTTCCTGTGCCATCTGTGCTTTCTGAAAATCCAGAACCCGCAAATGTTGTCACGGTTCCTACCGGGCTGATCTTGCGAATCTTACGGTTTTCGTGATCGGCGACGAAAACGTTGCCATCCGTATCAACTGCAACGCCGAATGGAGTATTGAAATTTGCTACGGTAACGTTTCCATCTGCTGCTGAAATGACTCCAGCCAGAGTTGTCACCACGCCTGCTGGCGTAACCCTTCGGATTCTGTGGTTTTTGATATCTGCCACGATAACAGAGCCACCAAAATCGATCGTAATTCCACGTGGTTCATTGAAGCCCGCTGCCGTTCCAGGGCCATCGATATAACCTGCTGATCCGGCGCCCGCCAAAGTTGTCACCACGCCTGCTGATGTGATCCTGCGGATCTTGTGGTTGGAAGCATCCGCAACATAAACATTGCCTGTCAGATCCACGGCGATTCCGTAAGGAAACCGGAAACCGGCTGTGATACCTGCGCCATCTGCGCTCCCTTGTGCTCCTGATCCCGCCAAAGTCGATACCAGACCCACCGGGCTGATCTTGCGAATTTTTTGGTTAGATGCGTCCGCGACGAATACGCTGCCGCTGCCATCAACCGCGACCGCGCGCGGAGAATCAAAACTCGCTGTGACACCGGCGCCATCTGCGCTACCAATACTGCCGGAGCCTGCTAGAGTGCTTACAATACCTGCCGGGGTGATCTTCCGAATCTTTTGGTTATAAGTATCCGCGACGAATACATTGCCGCTGCCATCCACCGCGACCCCGTGCGGAGAGTTGAAACTTGCCGTGACACCTGCGCCATCTACGCTACCACTACTGCCGGAGCCTGCAAGAGTGCTTACAATACCTGCCGGGGTGATCTTCCGAATTTTGTGGTTGCCTAAATCCGCGACATAAATGTTGCCGTCTGCACCCACGGCGATAGCGACGGGCGCGTAGAAACTCGCTGAAACACCCGCGCCATCCGCGCTACCAATACTGCCGGATCCCGCCAGGGTGCTTACGACGCCTGTCGGGGCGATTTTACGGATCTTGTTGTTATTGCCATCTGCGACGAGTATATTACCGTTGCTGTCAACTGCGACGCCAGCGGGAGAATTGAAACTCGCGTCCGCTGCAGTGCCATCCACGCCGCCTTGAGGAGCGCGACCACCTGCCATGGTCGATGTTGAGTAAACGCTCTGAGCAGCCATGACAGATATGGAAGCCAGCGCGAGCAGTAGTATCAGGAAACTCCAACAAAGGCGGTCGTTGCCATCCGGGCCAAGTCTTGATAGTTTTCGGGGTTTTGAGGCACTGGTTGTATTATCTGGCAATTTCATCGGTGGCAACGGTTGGGAAAAATTGTTAATATGGGAGAGCAGGCGTCTTCAGTCTCGCCTCATCAGCTCAGTCCCGATGGTGAGGGTATCGGCGCTGAGGGTGTATTTTTCGGTGTAGGACTTGTTTACCGGCATGTCGTAGCCGGATTTGCCGTTGCGGTTGGCGGTTCCTGTAAGAGTCGCGCGGGAGATGGTGTAGGCGAAGACTCCGGTGTTCGGGTTTGCCTGGTAAGTCATGTAAGTGGTTGCTACCTCCTTGCGGTTTATACTGGGCACGGTCAGGGTCGCCTTCCCGTCAGCTGCAAATTTCCAAGTGAGCTTGCTGTTCGACCAGGTGCCGGTTATTCCGCTTCCGCTGGAACGTGGGGACGCGGTTTTCTGCTCTGATGATCGCGCATTTGGGGTTGCGGGATCTTCGACGGGCGTGGTTGCCGGAAATCCGTCCACGTTCACTGCTTTTCCGTTGGTAATGCCCAATATGGCTACAGTTTTTATGCCAGCATTCTTTTTCCCTGCCGATGCGCAGGAGCCCGTCGAGGATTTGCCAGGATCCACTGGAGTTGTTTGTTTGCTGGTAATACCCTTATTGGTAGTATACGAAAAAGTGACGCGTAATCCTCTAGTAGTATTATTGATGACCTTGTAATATCCAGAACCTCCGCTTTCATATGAATAAAAATTTATCTCAACTGAGCGGTCTTTTGTCGACCAAGAGTTTACAAGAATATCGTTAGCGGTAGCTGCCAAGCAAAGCGAAAAGTATAAGAAGGTGATTATAGTTGTTTTCATTATTTGTGTTCTGATCCGTTTTATCCGGGGCTCAACGATATAGTGTTAAGCTAGCATTTGAGATGGCTTTCGAGTTTAATCTTCAGTTCCAGATCCAAAGCAATCGGGACACTCTTTTTTTAAGATTTCACCAATACCCATCTCTTTCAGCTACCCTCTACCACTGCATAGCCAGCATTTGCGGACTGTGGGTTCCGTGGTTACCAGGTCGGCGGAGACGGAGGTGCTTCCAGGAACCCGGAAGCGCGCATTGGGGGTTGTGGGATCTTCGACGAGCGTGCCGGCCGGATTTCCGTCCACGTCCACTGCTTTTCCGCTAGTCGGGCTGATGGCGAATCCGGGTTTTCCGGGCACCGCGTTAGCGGTGACGTAGGTGGTCGGGCTGGCTGCGGCTGGCGCGGCCGGGCGGTGCTCGGTATTGTAGGCAGCGGTGTTGGCCTGCTCGTTCATGATCTGTTGCTGTGTATCAAGCAGCGAAGCTGCGTTTGCGGCATCGCCGTTGGCACTGGCATAGTTCGCAGCAGCTCCTGTGGCCACGGCACCAAGCATGGCGAAATCTTCATCCGCACAAGATGATAGAAGAGCGCAGAGAGGAAGGATCAAGGTGAAGTGTTTGTTTTTCATCGGGAAGTTGCGTTTGTTCGGGAATCAGCGGCTCGCCTTCAGTCGCACAAAACGGCTGGTGCTGGGAGATGGGATGGTCACAGTGACGTGCTCGGTGGTGGCGTCACCGGGGACGGTGGCTGTGGCAATGGTGACGCCATTTTGACCATGGACTGCGGTGCTCCAAGTGCTGGATAGACTTGCGGCGTGTTCGATCACTTGGGTGACTCCGGTAGCGGCGATTTTGCGTTTGTAGGTGAAGACGAGGTTGCTGCTGCCGGGAGCTTTGGTGATCGTGGGAAGAAGGCCGCTGCCGGGGAGTGTGGGGTTTCCACCGAGCAGGTATTCGAGGAGGTTGGGGATGCCGTCTTTGTCGTGGTCCGCGTCCGGCGCGCCGGTGGTGACGGAGTTCAAGCCGAAGCTTGCGGCGTAGGACTGGAAGGCGTCGGCGAATTCGAGATGGACCGGCTGGGTGGTGGCTGAGCCGACGTCATTGCTGACCACGCAGGTGTAGGTGCCGGCGTCATCCGCGCTGAAATCGATCAGTCCAAAGCTGGGCGAGGTGAGGCCCGGAATGGCGACGCCGTTCTTCTTCCATTGGTAGTTCATGCTCTCACTTCCGGCAGCAGGACTTCCAGTGGCGGAAACCTGTAATGTGATGGAGGCGAGGGGTTCGAGAACCTGACTGGCTGGTTGCGTGATGATTTTCGGTAAAAAGTGAATCTCCAGATCGACGTTTTTGCTGTAAACCGCGGCACAGTAGGCACCAGGAATGGCGTTGCTTTTACTCGTGATCGCATCGAAACCGGCATCGACCTCGAGGATCTCGTTTGGCGAAAGGGTGTTAGGCGCTGCGGAGTAAGTGGCGAAATCGGTGGTGGGGCTGCTGCTTTTGAAGAACTCCACGCTTGAGTCGCCCACATCCAAGCGGAGGTGGCCATCGACGTTTGTGCCGTATCCGGTAAAGATGTTAGTGGTGACGGTGAGCGCGTTCGCGGCGTCCATGGCATATTTTCCGTTCACCCACACCCCGCCGCTGAGGGAGAGTTGAGGTGTATTCGGGTAGGCATCTCCGGTCAGACTGAGAGGCACGGAAACGCCATTTACGAGGAAAGCATAGGTGCCGTTTGGAAATGCGGTGTCGGTTTCAGGCTGGGTGAGGGTTCCCCAGTCGTTGGCGTTTGGGCCGTAGCGCCATCCCAAATCTTCATCATTGAAATACAGGGTGTTTTCAAACGGGTTGTTGACAGGACCGGGAGTGCCCGCCGGGGGTGTGACGGTGGGGGCTGCGATGAGAGACATGTTCTGACCTTCCACATTCGCAATGAAACCGAAAGGACCACCATTGTCTGGAGTGACGGGAGACGGATCGAGGATGACCGTGCTCGAATCGGTCTGCCGGTAAAAAATTTCTTTCCCCACGATGACAAATTCCACCACTGCAGACCCGAGAGTGGCGAGTTCACTGGTGACGGAGCCAGCGGCATTGGAGACTTCCACGCGGTATGTCCCGCTGTCAGCTGCGGTTGAGTAATCCTCAATGTACAGGTTGTTGCCGGTCTGGCCGGGTATGGGTTCGCTGTTTTTGAACCATTGGTAATTGAGTGTAGGATCTTCGTCGTTGGTTCCGATCGTCAAGATCACCTTTGCCGCTTCAGCGGGGAGTTGGGAAATGGGTTGCAGGGAAATCGTCGGTTCGCTGGCTGGCACAGCCGGCGCGACCATGGTGAATTCGGTAGCGGAAATGTAGCTGGCATAACCCAGTTTTCCCGCAAAAGGACCCGTCCCGGAGGTGGTGGTGCTGGCGATTTTGATGTGTTCCAGTCGGACGTAGTAGGATCCCCCGGGGGTGAGTCTTCCGCTGAAGTCATAAGAGGTGATGTCGCCTTGGATGATGTCTCCCTCGAGCACGGTTTCGAATTCGTCCAATCTCACTACGGTGAGGGCGGTGAGGAGTGTGGTGGGGTCGTAGGCGGTGTGGGCATCCCAGATGAGAGTGGAGTCCTGTCCCAAGAAGTATTCCCCACCGCTCCAAGTGCCGTGTTCGTCAGTTCCCACGACCTTGGGAGCTGCTAAAAAAGCGCCGTTGGCAGGGTAGGTCAAGGATGCGCTGCCTCCGGTGCGGGCGAAGGTATAGGTGGCTCCGCTAGGGAATGCGGTGAGTGCGTCAAGCTGGGCGAGGGAGCCGTATTCATTACTGGTATACCAACCGTTATCAAAAGGATCGGAGTCGAAGGGGCGGGCGACTTGGCCCGTAATGGTCAAGCTTCCGCCGGTGTCGGGGACGGAGTCTTCGATGTAGGCGAGTCCGCGGAAAGGGAGTTCATCCCCCTCCAACTGCGGAGGAAAAGGCAGGAGTGATGGGCTGGCGGTGCTTGTTTGGCGGTGGTTGCTGTATTTCAGGACTTCAAAATCCCAATCAAGGTCGAGCGGTGCGGAGATCTGGGTGATGCGGCGGAGAATGTAGGTTTCCTCACCGTCGAAGAGAGACATGCTGTTTCCTGCGATGTTTGCAGTAAAGGCAGGCTCGGGATCGCTGAGGCCCGACCAACCGTTCGTGTCCGTGAGCGGGGTGGCGGTGAGAGTCGACGTGGAGGGATTCCAGACGTAGGTGCCGCGCTCCATGCCGTCGTAGCCATCGGGTACGTCGTTGGATTCTTCGCAGTGATAGTAGGTGCCGTCAGCTAGAAACGTGAGGGTCGCGCTCTCTCCCGAAAGGAACCAGGATCCGACGATGGCGCTGGCGGTGTTGACGACACGGGAGAATGTGAACGAGCCTTCCCCGGCGGCGGTGTAAGTGAGGGTGTTGCCGCTGACGGCGAGAGTGGTCGCACCGGACGGGTGGGAGAGGCCGCTTTCGCCATTGGTGTCACGGAGGGTGGTGGCGGAAAAGGCGCTGGTCGTTTTGTCCCAGGTGAAGGTGCC
This sequence comes from uncultured Verrucomicrobiae bacterium, assembly GCA_963841745.1. Taxonomy (GTDB): domain Bacteria; phylum Verrucomicrobiota; class Verrucomicrobiia; order Verrucomicrobiales; family Akkermansiaceae; genus Luteolibacter. The sequence goes on from CAWJDV010000006.1 coordinate 1,026,694, forward strand.
GCGCTCCATTCCCGGCTGGTTCGGATCATCCTGGACTTGAAAGTAGACTCCATCGTGGCGGAAAATGAGAAGTGCGTCGCCACCGTTGAGCTTCCAGGCCGAGACGATTTCGGTGGGGATTTCCGGGATGGTCTGGCCGTGGCTAGGCAGGGTGCCGGCTAAGGCGAGGACGGCAAATACTGAGATTCGGGTGAATTGAGGAATCATGAATTTGGGAGTGAGCGGGTTTGCATGCTCATGGATTTAGCCCGGCCCTTGCCGCCCACGGCTGGAACGGGATTCGATCACTGACTCAACCGTGCAATCCACGGGGGGGCGGGTGAGGGTGACGCCGTTCCTGCCGTGGGCAGTGGACTTCTTGTGGGAAGATGATGGGTGGCTGAGGATCAAGGGGCAACGACTGAAAAAAAAGCCGGGCCATCCGACCTGACAACAGCGCGAGGGTTAGCATGGCCTGGGTGAATCTGACCATCCCCTAACTTACGTAGCAGCCTGTGGCATGCAGCGGGAAACCTTGACCCTGTGGAAAGCGTTTGATGGGGTCGGCAGCAGTGAAACCCGGTTCGTTCCCAGTCTGTCCTGACTCCTCGTCGGACGCTTCCGCAAACTCCGGGGCGGAGCTGGACGATTTCCTGGTCCTTCTGGATGAAAAACTCCGGCAGCGCAACGAGCGGCTGGTGCGAAAGCTCCAAGCATGGGGGGAGTTGCTGGATGTCGCCGGGTGGTGTGTCGCGCTGGACTGGCCCGGCGACGGTCTCTGGCTGAGCGGAAATGCGCAGCGGGACTTGCTGCGGGCCGGGGAAATGCCCACCACTTGGCTGGATCTTATTGGCGGGATTCCTCAGGAATCGATTCATCACGGAGGCGAGAGGTTTCTGATCTGGTCCGGGCAGTCGCTGGTGGCCTCGACGCCGGAACCGGTGGTGATTCTAACCCCTCGGGAATCCGAGGTAATGTCCTGGTTGCGCGAGGGTAAAACCGGTCCGGAAATCGCCATCATTCTCGGTTGTGCCGCACGAACGGTGGAAAAACATCTGGCCAATCTCTATCGGAAAATCGGGGTCAAGAACCGCGCGGCGGTGATCCTGAAGGCTCCCAACCCGATCCACTGACCCATGCAGCGATTCCGAGATATCAGCGAGGCCACCATAAGGAAGATCGACAGGACGATGCTGGGCATGGCTGGCCTCGCAACGCTGGATGAGCTTGAAGTCAGGTTCCTGGAGGAGTCCGCGGCGATTCTACCCGCGGACTGCATGTGCTGGAACAACTGGTCGCCGGATTTGAGCCATCTGATGAATTTCAAGATGAATGAATCCTACATGCTGCCGTTCACCAATCTGCTGGAGATCTTCAACGAGGTAGTGGCTCATCACCCGGTCATCGCGGCCGGTCAGCTCGTAGCCACCTCGGAGGGAGTCAAGCGGTTGTCGGATTTTGAAAGCTATGGCCGCTTTCGCGAAAACCCGCTGTTCCGTGAGGTTTATCGTCATCTGGATTCGAATCATCAACTCGCCTACACGCCTTGCGTGCTTCAGGATCGGCGGATCGTCCTGACATGGAACCGGCGGGCGCTGGATTTCACCGAGCGGGATCGCGAGGTGCTTCACTTGATGGGCCTGCGACTGGGAGTGATCAGCCGCCGGATCGAACAGCGCGAGAGACTGGAGAAAAACTGGCAGGCCTTGTGTGGGTTCGTCGACTCCCGGATCAGCGCAGGTCCCGCAGATTCACTGCGCGCTCAGGACGTGCAGTTGCTAGAGAAGCTTCTGAAGTCCGGCACGCGCAGCGGAATCGCCCGCGAGCTGGGGATCCGCCGGGATTCCGTGGACAAGCGGCTTGGCTCGATTCGCGAGCGGCTGGGACTGGAGAATCACCATCAGCTACTCAGCGTGTTGGCGGAGTTGAAATGCTCTACGAATCAAATTGCCGGCTGAATTGCATCCAGCACCTTCACCGCCTGCCACGCCGCGTAGACCTGGTGGACTCGGAAAATCTGCGCTCCCCGGTTCATCGCCGCGCTGATGCAGGCGATGGTTCCGGCGTCGCGCTCGGCGGGATCGGTCAATCCAAGCACCTCGCCGATCACGGTCTTACGCGAAACCGGGACGAGCACCGGTTTGGCAAAGCGTTGCAAGCGCTCGAGCTCCCGGAACACCGTGAGGTTGTCCTCCCGCTGCTTTGCGAAATCGATGCCAGGGTCCAGAATGATGGAATCCGCGTCCAGCCCGGCGGCCATCGCCATGTCAATTTTCTCTTCGAAAAAGCACTCCATGGCCTCCATCACATCGTCCCAACTTTGGTGGAAATGCGGGATTTTCGGCTCGCCCACGCTGTGCATGATGAGCAACGCGGCTCCATGCAAGGCGCAGGATCTCACGTTCCGATCATCCGGCAGTGCGCTCATGTCGTTGATGATTTCCACTTTCCCCATGCGTAAAACGCCTTCGACCACCTCCGGTCGCCACGTGTTCGCTGACAGGACTGGTGGCCAGATCTGCGCTTCATCCCTGGGCTCAACCTCGGTCCAGACGTCCTCCCAGCGCTCGATAAATCCCCGGAAGCGCCGCAATTCCTCCTCCACGGGCACCGCCGCCCGGTTCGTCCGCGCGCTTTCTGCGCCCACGTCGATCACGTCCGCGCCCGCCTCCACCTGGCTCCGGGCGAGTGCGATGGCCTTGTCGAAATCCAGCGTGCCGTCGCCGGAAAACGAGTCGTCGTTCACATTCACGATCCCCATCACCAGCGGACGCCGGGGGAATTCGATGATCCGCACGGGAAGCTTCAATCGCATGGCCGAGGCTCACCCGAATCGCGGAAACTGAAAACTAGAAACTCATCCCGCTTGCCCCGCGCCGGTCTGTATCTACCCTGCCGCCATGTCATCCACCTTCGGCCAGGTTTTCCGCATCCACACCTTCGGCGAGTCGCACGGTGGCGGCGTCGGCGTCGTCATCGACGGTTGCCCGCCGCGTGTTCCCATTTCCCTTGAGCAAATCCAGCATGAGCTCGACCGCCGCCGCCCCGGGCAGTCGGAAATCGTCACCCCGCGCAAAGAGGCGGACACGGCCGAGGTTCTCTCCGGCCTGCAAGACGGCGTCACCCTCGGCTGCCCGATCGCCATCCTCGTCCGCAACACCGACCAGCGCCCCGGTGCCTACGACGAAATGGCCGCAAAATACCGCCCCAGTCACGCCGACTACACCTACGACGCGAAATACGGCATCCGCTCCGCCTCCGGTGGCGGGCGCGCTTCCGCCCGCGAAACCATCGGCCGCGTCGCCGCCGCAGCCGTCGCCAGACAAGTGCTCGATCAATTTTACCCCGGAATCGAAATCCTCGCCTGGGTGAAATCCATCCAGGAACTCAACGCCGACGTCGATCCGGAGACCGTCACCGCCGCCGACATCGAGTCCAACATCGTCCGCACCGGTGATCCCGCGATGGTCGATACGATGATTGAGCGAATCAAAGCCATCCGGTCTGACGGAAACTCCGTCGGCGGCGTGATCGAGTGCGTCATCCGCAATTGCCCGCCCGGCCTCGGCGAGCCGATCTTCGACAAGCTCGAAGCCGATCTCGCCAAAGCCATGCTCTCCATCCCCGCCACCAAGGGTTTCGAAATCGGCTCAGGCTTCTCCGGCACCCTGCTCACCGGCCGTGAGCACAACGACCCGTTCCGCATGGTCGACGGCCAAGTGCGCACCACCAGCAACCGCTCCGGTGGCGTGCAAGGCGGGATTTCCAACGGAGAAACCATCATCTTCCGCGTCGCCTTCAAGCCCACCGCCACCATCATGAGCAACCAGGAAACCGTCACCGCCGGTGGCGAAAACACCGAACTCCAAGGCAAAGGCCGCCACGATGCCTGCGTGCTGCCGCGCGCCGTGCCGATCGTGGAAGCCATGGCCACGCTGGTTCTCACCGACCATCTGCTGCGGCAGCGTTCATTGGCGCACTAACGTAGCGGCTGTCGCCGCCACATACCCGCTTCCCCTTGTCCCTCGACTCCCTGCCCCAACTCAGCCTCGGCACCACCGCGCTCATCATTTTCGCGGTCTGCGCCGGATTCGTCCTGCTGCGTGGAATCACGCGGATGATCATCGGCACCGCCGTGCTCGGACTGAGCGTGTGGATCGCCTTCCGGGTCTGGCAGATCGCTCCGTCGCTATCGATGGATTGGACCGGTAAATCGCTCGCCTGGATCACCAACGGTCTGCCCGTCGCCGCCTTGCTGGTGTCATTCTTTGTCATCCGACTGGTTGCGAACGCCGTGATTCGTCCCTTTTACAAACCCCAGGGAAACTCGATCCCCGGCACCCTCGCTGGCACCATTTTTCGTTTGGTGTTAGCCCTGGTTCCCACCTCGCTGATCTTTGTCGTCATCGCGATCATGGCCAGTCACGCAGCCGCAGTCGCCGATGTCCGCGCCTCATCCGCGAAAACCGGCGGTCTCCCGGATGCCGCCCCGTCCAGCTTCAGCCAGCGTCTGAGATCCGCTCTTGAAGCCAAGGTGCCCGAAAAGTGGCTCCGCATGCTCGATCCGTTCACCGATCCGTCCCGCCTGGCCCTCGCAAAGCTCATCGCCGCACAATCCGAGTCACCCTTGGCTCCCGTCATCAACCCGGAGACCGGCAAGCCCATCCCGCGCGCCATCATCGTCGATGACCCCGCGCTCCAAAAACTTGCCCGCGAAGGGAAATTCGACACACTCCTTCGCCATCCGCTGCTCACCAAGGCCCTCGCTGATCCGAAAATCCAGAAACTCCTCCGCGATTTGAGCCTTTGAGACGTTCCTCTTGCTGAAAAACGGGCACTCGTTACAATTTCCTCATGAACTATCGGATCAGACTCATTGAAACCGACGAAGGATGGTCTGCATCGTGCCTCGATCTGCAAGGATGCCATTCCCAAGGAGCCAGCCGGGCCGAGGCGCTCGATTCCATTCGCGAGGCAATCGCGGATTGGCTGGCGGTCGAAGCCGAAGAATCCGGCATCAAAAGTGCCGAAACCATCGAAATCGCCGTCTGATGCCGAAGCTCCCCGGAGTGAGCCAAAAAGATGCCGTCCGGGTTTTCCAGAAACTCGGTTTCAGAATCGCCCGCGAATCCGGCCACATCGTCATGAGCAATGGAACCATCCGCTTAACCATCCCCCGGCACGACCCGATCAACTCCATCACCATGGGTGCCATCGCCAAAGACGCCGGACTCACCCCCGACGAGTTTCGAAAGCTACTCTGACCTTTCAGTTTTTCAGCATTTCAGAATTTCAGCATCTACCCAAAAAATGTCCTACCTCGTCACCATCGGCCTCGAAGTCCACTGCCAGGTTAAAACGCACACCAAGATGTTCTGCGCCTGCCGCACCTCGTTCGGTGACACGCCGAACACGAACACCTGCCCCGTCTGCCTCGGCCTTCCCGGCGCGCTGCCCGTGCTCAACCGCGAGGCCATCGAAAAAACCCTGCTCACCGGCTTGATGCTCGACTGCGGCTCGCCGGAAATCTCCAAGTGGGACCGCAAGAACTATTTCTATCCGGATATGCCGAAGAACTATCAGACCACCCAGATGGATCTCCCTCTCTGCATCGGTGGCGGCGTCCCGCTTTACGAACATTGCTATCCGACCGACGCCCGCAAAAGCATCGCCAACCCCGACAAAAAAGTCCGCCTCAACCGCATCCACCTGGAAGAAGACGTCGCGAAATCCACCCACCTCGGGAACTCCTCGCTCATCGACTTCAACCGCGCCGGCACGCCGCTGATGGAAATCGTCACCGAGGCTGACCTCGAATCCGGCGAGGAAGCCTTCGCCTACGTCCGCTCGCTCCAGATGATCCTCCAACAAGGCGGTGTCTCCGATGCCGACATGGAAAAAGGCCAGCTCCGCTGCGACGTGAACATCTCTCTCCGCAAGAAGCCCGAAGAACCGCTCGGCCAGAAAGTGGAGTTGAAAAACCTCAACTCCATCTCCGCCATCCGCCGCGCCATCCATTTCGAAATCCAGCGCCAGACCGAAGATCTCGACCGCGGCATCCCGCAGATCCAGTCCACCCGCCGCTGGGACGACGACCGCGGGGAAACCCAGATGATGCGCACCAAGGAAGACGCCCACGATTATCGTTATTTCTCCTGCCCGGACCTGCTGCCGATCCAGACCGCGCCCTTGTTAGCCAAGGTCCGTCCACTCGTCCCCGAGCTGCCGCACGAACTCGCCGCCCGCTTCGAGAACGACCTGGGCGTCACCGCCTACGACGCCTCCGTGCTCTCCTCGGACAAGCATCTCGCCGCCTATTTCGAGGCCGTCACCGACGCCGCCATCCCCGGCAAGAAGGTCGCCAACTTCATCATCAACAATCTGCTAGGCACCCTCAACGAGCGCTCGCTTGGCATCGCCGATTGCCCGGTCGCCCCCGAAAAACTCCGCGCCCTGCTTCTGCTGGTGGAAAACGGCACCCTCGCCGCGAACCAAGCCAAGGAGGTCTTCACCGTGCTCTTCGACAGCCCGGAAAAAGACCCTGCCGGCATCGCGGATTCGCTCGGCTTCAAACCCGCCGAGGCCGGCGAGCTCGAAGGCCTTGTCGACCAAGTCATCGCCAACAACCCGTCCGAGGTGGAAGCCGTGAAGGCCGGCAACGAAAAGCTCCTCAACTTTCTAACCGGCCAGGTCATGAAAGCCGCCGCCACCAAGCCCAACCCCAAGCAAGTCACCGAACTGCTGCGCGCAAGGCTGCTGTAACTGGAGCGCGGAATTTATTCCGCGCGGCAGTCTTCCTCTTCCACACCATGCTCCCCGAGTTCGCCCATTCACTTCACGAACGCTTCGCGCGAGAGGGGATCCCGCTCCTCTTGGCGGGTGGATGGGCGGTTTGTCATCACGGCTACTCCAGGCTTACGAGTGATGTGGACTGGATTTGTTCCAGGGCTGACGAAACCCGTGCCATCGAACTGATGAAGTCCCTTGGCTTCACCATCGCATTCGAGGCGATGGCCACAAGATTTCAACGGGTGAATCCGTTGGAAATGATGCCAATTGATCTGCTGTGGGTGAGCCCCGAAACTTTCACCAGAATGGCAGCTACCGATCAGAAAACCGGCATTCATGAAGACATACCGGTGATCGATTTGGAATCCCTTCTGGCGATGAAGCTTCACGCGCTCAAGGATCGGGTGGTGCGTAAGGACCGCGACCTTCTCGATATTCGGTTCCTGTTGGACGAGAACGCAGGGATCTTCAGCGAAACGCAGTTGCGTGAACTTTGCCAAAAATACGCTGGGCCTGACGCCTACGATTTGATCCACAAGATCCCATGAGTGTCATCGATCTCGACCTCCCGGACTTCTCCAACCACCCGCCTCCACCGCGCCTCACGCTGGAGCAATACGAAAAGTGGGTGTTCGAGATGTATGCGAAGAGCAAGTATCCGAAGATGTCCCAGGAGGAAATGCAAGCCGAGTGGCTGCGCAACGAAGGAAGCCAGACCGAAGAATGGCCGGACTTCGGCGTCCGGTAATCTTCGAATGGACGAGACGTCCATTCCCCTTACTTCAGCAACTCGCTCAGTTTCTTCTCCAACAGTTCCGTCAGTTGCAACGCCCCGCCTTTTGCCGGGAGTTGACCGGCGGCGAGCATCTCGCTGACCGGAATCGGCTCCCCGGCAGTGACGCGGGCGGTGCGGTCGATCGGGTAGGTGGGGAATCCGAAGAGGTCTTCCTCCAGCTTGAGAAGCGTCTCCGCCCGGCGGTCGAGCGTGGGGTCTTCCAACAGATAGTCGCCGATGTAGCTGTGCGCCTGGAGTGCGGTGAAGACGCGGTCGAGATCGTCAAGCAGCAGTTCCTTCTCGTCGTGAGTGGGTGGTTTCTCCGTGTCCAGCAAGCGTCGGCGGATGCGGAAGCGCAGCGCCCTGACCCGCTCAGGCGGCTTCACCGCCTTGGCATCGCGGGGATAGCGGCTTTCCACGCGGGCGAGCAGGGTTTCGCAGAGATGGGTGAGTCGCTCATGGACGCCACCGGTTCCGGCATAGCCGAGATACTCGGTTTCCTTGAGTGCGAGGATGCCGGTGCCGAGGCGATGGATGCGGTCATCCACCGGCATCAGAGGTTTCGGAGTCCAGCCGATGCGGTCCTCCAGCTTCGACAGCCTCTCGCAGAAGGTCTCTTCCACCGACGGATCGTGGAAAAAGCGCAGTCCCACGGGAACAAGGAACGCGCCTTTTCCTGCGGGCATTCGGCCGGCGACTTTGAGCAGGATGGAAGCGACGCCTTCGTTGAGCGGATCCAGCCGGCGGTGGTGGTGATAGATCTCACCTTCGGGAAAGATGACCAGCGGGTTCTCACCGGACTCCAGAAGGCTCATCGCCGTCTTGATCGCGGAAAGGTCCGGCCCGTCGCGGTCCACCGAGAAGACGCCCATGCTTTGCAAGGCCCACGAGGCGGTGGGGCTCACTTCGAAGATTTCCCGCGCGGCCATGAACATCGCTTTCATGCCGTGGAGATGGGCGATCTCCATCACCACGTGCGGGTCCGAGTGATCGGAATGGTTGGGCGCGAGCAAGAGTGCGTGCCTGGCTTCGTTAAGCTCGCGGACATGCTTGAATCCTTCCGCCTCGATCTTTCCGATCCGATATTTCCGTTCCAGATGCACCGCGCGGTTCAGGGCGAGTCCGAGCGGGCGCAGCCAGTCCTGTAACTTCGGCGGGCGGAACGTGTAAGGCAGGTCGTTGCGGAGGCGGCGCATGGAGAGTGCCTATCCGATCCGCACTTGAAAGGAAAGGGGCAAAAGCCCATGTCGTTGCCCTGACCTATTCCGCTTTATCAGACTCACACTCAAATACCCTTGGCCGGTAGTGGAACATCGCCGCGCTTCTCCTTTTGAGGATTGGGATCATGGTCAACAGGTGGCGGACCTTAGCGGCTGCGATGTTGCTTGAGTGCGGGCATATAAAGGTTTTCTTCCTTGCCGTCATCCTTGCCGCCGTGGAGTTTGCAGCAGAACGTGTAAATCAAAGGGAAGTCTTTTTGCGGGGTGTCATCGGTCGCGTGAAAGGCCTCAAGACGGACTTTGATGATTTCGATGCGGTCGCATTCGAAACGGGTGTCGACCCAGAAATACTTGTCCTTGAGCGCCTGGGTGACTTCCTCGCGATTGAGAACCGGATAGTCACCGACTTTTTCCCAACCGCTCAAGGTTCCATACATCGAGCAGAACTCGCTGCCGTCACCGATCTCGCAGGTAAGAGTCCCGCCTGTGCCATGCCATAGAACGGCAAGTCCACCGATCTGCTGGGCAAAGTTCAGGGTGATCCCGTAGTGATATTGTTTCTCGATTTTGGTTCCAGGTTTGATACCGCTCACCAAATCGATCCAGAAAACGATGTCGAATCCTTCCGGTTCATCACCGCTTCGGTAAAGTTGGTTTTCGTCAATGCCAAGTTTCTTCATCCATTCCCGGGCTATGGCCACCGCTTGCTCTTTGCTTGGTAGAGGTTTGACCACCGGGTAGTCGTGCTCGTCGCGTTCATATTGGAAATATCGTGCGATCTTGAAACAGAACCTACGAGTTTTTGGATTGCCATTGGCTACCCTCACTCCACCATTGACTATTTTGCTTCGATAGTGAAACGCGCCATCCGATTTGCTACCGTAGTCCTTTTCCACATTTTTATCCCAAAATGGTTGCATTTCATAGGACTTGGCGAGTTCGTGAAATCTGGAAAGATCTATCGGCTTGTCGCTCGCCTGGCAGACGGCAGCGGGTTTGTGAAACCACTCACAATCCGCATCCCACTCGATTTCCTTGAAAACCGCTCCCGCCCTCACCCCCATGGCACGTTGGGGAATCAGACCGATTTTGATTTCCGAGGCTGCCGTCATGATCGGCACCATTGCGTCGATTGCGATTGCGATTGCGATTGCGATCAGTGGGAAGATTTTCATGGATAGAGTGAGTCAGTTTTTTATTGCTCGGCTTGCTGGTGATTTGATCCGGATTGGACGCGCTCCAAGACCAACTGGTATCACCAGCCACCACGGAGTCCGTGAATCCCGCGTCATCCCTGCGCGGAGCCTGGCGGGGCACAGATTTGGCGACGTAGTCCGTCTCGGTCCAGGAACTGAGAATGTTATTTGCCAGAGTAGCGCTGTTAGCAATATTCGGGATTGCGAGAATCGGGTAGGGTGGCTCGACTTGGGCCTCATTCACTCCACCAAGGACACGGAAAACCGTAAGTTGGATGGACATCCACAAACTTGTCGCCCGGACGATCAGGGCGCTTCGGGTGGGTTTCATGACGGGGAAATGAATGCTGCGGGCGCACGGTCACGCCAAAACCTTCCTGAGGTTTGGGAGGAGCTTACCCACGGAAGCAGATCCCGTAAATCACCCGACAGGATGATTTGAGGTCCACGCCACCCCTCACCTTCGGATCACCCGTCAGCCCCCCCGCGGAAACGCAGCAAGATCTCGGTGCGGGAGCGGACGTGGAGTTTTTGATAGATATGCCTCAAGTGGGTTTTCACGGTGTTGATGGAGACGTGCATCTTTTCCGCGATTTCCTTTCCGGTATATCCCTTGGTGATGTAGCCGAGCACTTCGCTTTCGCGTTCGCTCAGCGGCTCTCCTTCGGGCTCGAGGGAAGGAGTAGGCGCCTGGAAGGATGCCACCACCTGGCGGGCGATCTGGCTGCTCATCGGCGCGCCACCAACACTGACGTCGGCGATGGCGGCGAGGATTTCGGCCGGGCTGGAGCGCTTCAGCAGGTAGCCGCTGGCACCGGCCTTGAGGGCGTCAAAAATGCTTTCGCTGTCCTCATAAACCGTTAGAATGAGCACTTGCAGGCCGGGGCAGAGATCCTTGAGACGACGGGTGCATTCGATGCCCGAACGGAATGGCAGGTGGATGTCCATCAGGATCACGTCCGGCGCGTATTTCGGCATGCTGCGGATGGCGTCCTCCGCATTGCTGAAGGCGCAGATGAATCTGAGACCGGGCGCGGCCTCGATCATTTGTTGAAGGGTTTCGCGCAGATCGCGGTTGTCTTCGACGATGCCGATTTTGATTTCCTGCATGGGTCAGTGGGTTTGTGAGTTTAATTTCATGGAAAGGGTGACCCGGGTGCCGCGGCCCGGAGAGGATTCGATGGTCAGATCAATCCCTGCAAGCTGCGCCCGGTTCCGCATGTTCGCAAGACCATCGCCAGCTTCAGCGGAAGCCAGCTCGAAGCCGCGCCCTTTGTCTTCGACGAGCAGGACGAAATTCTCCTGATTGCAGGTAACGCGCACCCAGACGCGGTCGGTCGCAGCGTGTTTTGCGACGTTGTGAAGTGCTTCCTTCGCGATGAGAAAAAGGTGGTGGCGGACATCTGCCTCCAGTTTGTAAGCGGGGATCGAGTCCGCCACATCGATGCGGCAGCGGGTAGGACTGTCGCGGAAAAACTGTTCCGCAAAATTACAAACGTAGGTGACGAGCTGTTCGAGCGTGTCGTTTTTCGGATTCACGGCCCAGACGATCTCGTCGATGAGACGGACCATGTCGCGTGATTTGCGGGTGATGCGGTGGATGAGTTCGTTTTCACCCGCCGCGGTCGATTGGGCGAGCGTTGCGGCGTCGCCGAGCCATTGGATCTGGGTGAGGTTGGCTCCGAGGTCGTCGTGGAGCTCGGCGGCAATGCGCGAGCGCTCGTTTTCCATCGCCTGCTTATGTCGGAAGCGCTGTTGTTCGAGTGACCGGGAGAATTCGAATTCCTTGAGCTCGCGCTGGTGCTTGCGGCGCATCACCCCGGCGACCAGCAGATAGACAATCGCGAGACCAACCACGACAAATGCGATCCTCACCGACGAGCGTTGCCAGAAAAACGGACTCACTTGAAAGCTCACGGCCGCAGCTTGCTGGGACCACAGACCGTCACTGTTGCGGGCACGAACCATGAAGCGGTGATTCCCGGGAGGAAGTCCGCTGTAGGCGATGCTGCGCGTATTCTGGCCATCCACCCAATCGGCATCCACGCCGTCCATCTTCCATTGGAAGCGAAGCTTCTCCGGTGCTGTGAAATTGATGCCGGTGAATTCGAATTCGTACCGATTCCGGCCGGGGCCGATTCGATTTCGTGCTGGATCATCGCTATCGAGGACCAAGGGCACGTTCTTCTCATTCACCCGCAGTTTTTCGATGATGGCGCGCGGTTGATAGGGGTTTTTCGTGATGCGTTCGGGATCGATTCGCACCGCGCCACCGGAGGTGGAGAACCAGAGCTGGCCGTCGCGCGCCTTCCAGCAGGCAGGCTGGAGGCCGCCGGAACATTCCGCGGTGGTCAGGCCGTCGGAGGGGCCGAAGGTTTGGAAAAGCAGTGGCGGATGCACCCCGGTGGAGAGCATCTCAAGCGCGGTGGTGGAGACACGGAAAATCCCCTGATAGGTGCCACCCCAGAGGAAACCGAAATCATCCTCGATCAACTGCGTGACGGAATTCCCGGGCAAGCCGTCGTCCTCCGTATAACGGAAGATCTTCCCGTCCACGAGATGGATGAGTCCGTCACCAATGGTTCCCAACCATACGTTGCCGTCCTTTCCCGTGACGACGGAATTGATCCACAGGCTGGGTGAAAGGCCCGGCGTGGGAATTTTCTCAAACCGCCCGTCACGATAGACTGTTAGCAGGTCCTCGGCCTTCGCGACCCATGGGTTCCCGTCCACGTCGAATGCAATGTCGTGGATATGCCCGCTAGTTAGACCGTCCTGGGGACCAAACTGCCGCATCGCAGTGCCATCCCAGCGGAAAAGCCCGAATTCCCCACCCAGCCAGATTCCGCCCTCGCGGTCCTTGCGGATCACCCGGATCGCGATGCCGGCCTTGTCATGGGGAAACGGGTGAAGGATTTTCCCATCCCGCAGCAACATGGCTCCACTCGGAACGGTCCCCAGCCAGACTTCACCGGGAGCATCGCCGGGCGCGACCGTGACGTCGGCAATGGGAATTTGCCCCCGGGTCGGAGGAATCGAGACATTCACCGCCTTGCCATCGTCCCAGCGCGTCAGGCCGTTGGCGCGACCGAGCCAGATGCTGTCGCCGGCGTCCTCACAAATGCTGACCACTCCGGAGCCGGGGCCGGACGACTGGGTTTCGACAATTTCAAACCACCGCGGGGAGAGCTTTACCAAGCCGCCACCGGTTCCCAGCCAGATGTTTTTTTCGCGATCCTCAAACCAAGTCTCGACCTGATCGCTTGGCAGCCCGTTCCGGGTGTTGAGCACGGTCAACGTGCCAGCGGCATCCACATGCCAGACGCCGCTGCCGAATTTCAGAATCCAAACGCCACCTTTCGAATCGGCATGCATTTCAAGCGGGCGGATCAACGGTTTCTCCATGATGCCCGACAGCTCCACGCGCCGGACGATGGCACGATCCCGGAAAAGACTCACGGCACCAGGGCTCATCATCCACAACCCGACACCCGCTTTTTCCGTCAGATGACTCAGAGACATGGGATGTTCATCATCATCCAGGGGGACTCTCGAAATCACTCCTTGATGGCGGTTCCACAAGCCTTTGTCGGTCGCGATCCACAGCCCGTTAGTCGGTGAAAACAGCAAATCTCTTACCCTGGCGGCGTTTGGCAACGGGACGTCATTTTCGAGCAGGAAGGTGCCATCCACCCACCGACCGAGCCGCCCGCTGCGGGCTCGACACCAGAGAACTCCATCGCCATCCTGACAAAATTGGTCGATGAAAGGATTTTGCCGCGGAACCCGGGTGTCGTCATTTTCATAAACCACCTTCTCAGCCACCCGCACCAGCAGTCCCGTCGCGGTCATGAACAGGCTTTCATTGCCCTCCCTGCCGATCCATTTGACGACCCGTTTCACATACCCGGGTTTGCTGTCGGCCTTGTTCACAAACTTGCCATCCGAGTAATTCACCAAGCGACCGTCGATGTCCGCGATCCAGAGTGCGCCTTGATCATCCACGAACAGCTTATGGATTTCCGGCGAGCCCAATGCCGGAGTGTTTTCCGGGCCGAATGGGGTGAAGCGGACTCCATCGAAACGCGCCAGCCAACCCAGCTTGGTGCCCACCCACAGATAGCCGTCCGGCGTCTGCGCGATGCTGAGCACCCTGCTCTGGGGCAGTCCCTGATAGGGAGTCCACACATCGACCACATACGGTGGATCCGCCCGGCAGTTCCCGGCCAAGCCGAAGCAACAGACGCAAACGATGCACAGCAAGGCCGGCAACGATGACCATTGGATGGAGGATGGCATGGGAAGCTTGGGGATGACGAAGAGAGGCGCGGCCCGACGACGAATCTGCCCTTCCCTACCAACGGGGCAATCAGAAACAACTTACGCGGATGAGCCCTATCATGAGCCCGGAACCGTAAAATCCCCATGAATGCGGCGACTGAACCTCTGATCGCAAAGGAATCCCGCAGGAATCAGCCTCACGAGCGCTCCCTTTGCGCGCATCCGGAGCATCCATCACCCCAAAGGATGATTTGTCGACGACACCCGCGACTCTTCTGAAAAACACGTCTCCCGCACGAAACCTTTCGGAGGCGGCAGAGTTACATGATCCGACGCTGCCGCCACCATGGCGGCAGCCGAATCAAACCGAACCCCATATCCACCATCATGAAGTCCTGCTTTCAAATCCTCGCCATCCTCGCGGCCACCGCTACTTTTTCATTCGCAGAAGAAGCGCCTGCCAAACCCGACAAGCCCAAGGCGCCCAATCCTGAAAAGATGTTCAAAAAGCTCGATACGGATTCCAACGGATCTCTGAGTCTCGAAGAATTCAAAGCCTCTCCCCGGGCCAAAAAGAACGAAGCCAAGGCTGAGGAACTCTACAAAAAAATGGACGCCGATTCGAAAGACGGCGTGAGTCTCGCGGAATACACCGCCGCCATGCCCGCTCCCGGCAAAGGGAAGGAGAAGAAAGAAGAAGCCGCGGAAAACTGATTCCACGCCGCGATCTATCTAAATCTACCAAACCGCTTCCGGGATTACCGGAGGCGGTTTTTTAGCGCTCCGCTGAAGACCCGTCTGATAAAGTCGCCACGTGCGTGCCTGCGCCTGGGTTGGCAAAGTGGATTCCCAATGGATCGAAATCCACGCTTGAGTCACTCCTCTTCGAACTTGCGGGTGATGAGATCGCCCAGTGCTTCGAGCGCGGCCTCCGCGTCGGCACCGTCGGCACTGATCGAGATGATCGAGCCGTTCCCGGCGGCGAGCATCATGAGGCCCATGATGGACTTGCCGTCGACCTCCTCGCCGTCTTTCTCCACGAAGATGTCCGCTTGGAACCGATTGGCCGTCTTGACGAATTGCGCGGCGGGACGTGCGTGGATGCCGAGCTTGTTGAGGATGGTGAAGTCTTTTTGGGCCATGGGAAAGTGGCTTGCGCCGGGCGGAATGTAGAAAGTCAAACGGAGCCCTCCAAGGTAAAAATTGCGGAAGAGCCAACATCCACAGACCCGTCAGGAAAAGTAAAAAGCCAACCCGGATCGCACGGATTGGCTTTTTGGAAATTCAAATCCTCGGGAAGGATCAGGGAAGCAGATTGATGGCGCGGGACTGCTTGATCGCGTTGTTGATCTTGCGGTGCAGCTTGGCGGAGACACCGGTGACACGGCGAGGAAGGATCTTCCCGGTCTCGGTGGTGAACTTGGTGAGAAGCTCCGGATTGGTCGCGACAACGAGATCGGCGGGGATGTCGTGACGACGGCGCGTCATCTTACGGTTCGCCTTGCGGAAATTGATGCGGCGCTGGATTGTTTTTGGCTCGGACATGGGAAACGGAAGCTGGTGTTAGCGAAGT
Source organism: uncultured Verrucomicrobiae bacterium (assembly GCA_963841745.1). Classification (GTDB taxonomy): domain Bacteria; phylum Verrucomicrobiota; class Verrucomicrobiia; order Verrucomicrobiales; family Akkermansiaceae; genus Luteolibacter. Next base: position 1,042,507 of record CAWJDV010000006.1, read on the forward strand.
TCGCGGTGAAGGGTGCGGCGCTTGAGGAAGTGGTTGAATTTCACTTTCTCGAGGCGACCTGGAGTACGAAGGCTCTTTTTGTTACGCGTGGTGACGTAACGTGAGGTCGGCTTGCCCTCGGCTTTCGCTTCGGTGCATTCTAGGATGATAATCTCGCGTGGCATGACTTTGGGGGGCGGACTTTGCTTTAATCGTCGTCCTCGTCAAGAGAAACCGTTTCAGAATCTTCATCCTCGACATATTTCCCTCCGGAGAAGCCTACTTCATTGGATGGACGGAAGCGACGGTTGCCATATTCCTTCTCCCATTGAGCTTGGCACTCGACCGTCAGGCGGGCGAAAGGAATCGCTTCAAGACGGGCCTGCGGGATCTTGCGGGCGGACATTTCACAAATGCCGTAGGAGCCGACTTTGATGCGGTAGAGCGCCTGCTCGATTTCATAAAGCGCATCCTGTTCTTTCGCGAGCACGGAGAGCGCGAAGTCGCGGTCGTAGGCGTCGCTGCCGGCATCGCCCTGGTGCTGGCCGCTGCCAGACGCCTCGGAACCTTCCGGCGCATTGCGAATGGTGTCGCGGGCCATGCCGGATACGGCATCCACGAGATCGTCGCGGAGGTCGAGCAGGCGCTGGCGTTGCTTTTGGACAAAAGCGGCGCTGTGGGAACCGTTACTGCCAGGAGTGACCGGGCCGTCCGAATGAGCAGGTGCTGCCTTGGGCGGAACGAAAGGAGGACGCACCGGAGCCGGGGGTGCCGGGAAATCGACCACCGACGAGCGGGGCTTGACAGGAGCGACCTTCTTCGCCGGTGCGGCGGCCTTTGCAGGAGCCTCAGCAGTTGCCGAAGCCGCGGGCTTCACTGGCAGTACTTCCTTCTTCCCGGACTTTTCAGCGACCGCCTTCTTGAGCAATGGTGCTTTCTTGGCCGCAGCTGCGGGCTTTTCGGGAGCCTGTTCTGGCTTCGAGGGCTTGACGGCGGGTTTTGCTTTGCCCTTTTCGGCAGCGGATTTTGAGGTGGTTTTCTTCGCGGCCATGGCGCAGAGATGATGATGCGGGTGATAAAGATTTTTCCGTTCATGCCCGAAACGAGGTGTCGGCGGCATGGCGAGCGCGGTGGGTTAGCCCGCGAACCAGACTCCATCAAGCGGAAACTTCACCGCCGGGCAAAATAAGTGATTCGATAGGTTTTCCGCAGGAGGCTTGAAATGCCCGGTCGGTTCCCTAAGGTGCGGCCCCGCCATGCAGCTCAGCGCCATTGTCGAAGCCCTTCTCATCGCCTCCCAAAATCCCCTGCCCTCAGAGGAAATTGCCAGGCTGGTCCGTGCCCGCGTCGCCGAAGCCGAGGATGTCAAACTCCGGGAAACCGACGAGGGGAAGGAAATCCCCGCACTTCCCGAATGGCTGACCGCCCTCGCCGCGACGAGTCCCGAAAACGTCGCCGCCGCCATCGCCGAGCTGAACCACTCCTACGAGCAGAACCACCGCGCGTTCACCGTGATCGAGCGTCCGAAAGGCTGGAAAGTCTTCACCCGCATGGAATACGGCGAGTTCGTCCGGCAGCTCTTCCCGGGCCGCAAGCCCGAACGGATGAGCGGCCCGGCGATGGAAACCCTCGCGATCATCGCCTACCGCCAACCAATCACCAAAGCCGCCATCGAAGCGGTCCGCGGGGTGGCCTGCGACGGGATGATCCAAAAACTTCTCGACCGCGACCTGATCCGCATCGGCGGCAGGGCGGAACTTCCCGGGCGGCCGTTACTTTATGAAACCACCGATTTGTTTTTCGAACACTTCGGCATCCGTTCCATCGACGACCTGCCGAACGCGTCGGAACTGCGCAAGGTGAAGCTGCCCGAACCACAGGAAGCCCAACCACCTGCCGCGGATCCCGAGCAACAACTCGCCCTCAGCGCCATCGGCATCCCTGCTGCCGCCGCCGCGGACGAAGCCGCCCCAGAAGCCTAAAACTCCCCATTTCCCAAGTGAATCTCGACAATATCCGCAGCCAGATCGACACCATCGACCAGGATCTGCTCGACCTGCTCTCCCGCCGCGCCGAACTGGTCCATGAAGTGGGGGTGGTCAAAAAGCGCGACGGCCTGCAAATCTATGCGCCGGAACGCGAGGAAGCACTGCTCCGGCGGCTCATCGAGATGAACCACGGCCGCCTGCCGGAGAAATCGATCCGCGCGATTTACCGGGAAATCATGTCTGCCGCGCTTGCGTTGGAGGATGATCTCACGATCGCCTATCTGGGTCCGGAAGGAACCTGGACCCACCAGGCGGCGATCAAAAAATTCGGACACTCGGTGAACTACTCCGCGCAGCCGAATTTTTCCGATGTTTTCGACCAAGTCGCCCGCCGCGCGGTGAATTACGGCGTGGTCCCGATTGAAAATTCCACCGAAGGCGCGGTGTCCCACACGCTGGATTTGTTTGTGGACTCGCCGCTGCACATTTGCGCGCAGATCTTGCTCCGCATTGAAAACGGCCTGATGGCGTCGATCCCACGGGAACAAATCAAGACGCTCTACTCGCATCCGCAGGTCTTCGGCCAATGCCGGGCATGGATTTTAAGAAATTTCCCGGAAGCGGATCTCGTCGAGGTCTCCTCGACCACCAAGGCCGCACAAATCGCCCGCGACCAGTCCGCCCAAGGAGCAGCTGCCCTCGGTGGTCCGCTGGCGGCGGAGATGTATGGACTGACGCTGCTGGAGGAATCCATCCAGGACCGCGCCACCAACACCACGCGCTTTCTCGTCATCGGCGAGAAACCCTGCCCGCCGACCGGCAACGACCGGACTTCCATCCTTTTCGCCATCCACGACCGGCCCGGTTCGCTGGTCAAAGCGCTCCAGGCCTTCGATCAATTCCACATCAACCTGTCGAAAATCGAGTCCCGCCCGTCCAAGCGGAAAGACTGGGAATACATTTTCTACGTCGATCTAGCCGGTCACTGCGACGATCCGAAGGTGGCCGAGGCCCTCGCGGAACTTGGCAAACACTGCTCCCTCGTGAAGCTGCTCGGCTCCTATCCGGACGCCGGCGAATAGACAGTTTCGACCATCCGCGGCACGTTCCCTGCTGATAAATCCAACGGACTGAGCAGGAATGACCTCACTGAAAATTCAGTGCATTGCAAGCTAGCCTTACCGATTTAAAGTTGAGTAACCTTTGCCCGCATGAATGGAACAGTGGAATTAATCATCGATGGCAAGCCGCTTGTGCTGCCCACAGTCGTTGGAACTGAAGGAGAAGTCGGCATCGACATCAGCACGCTTCGGGCAAAAACCGGGGCGATCACCCTCGATCCGGCGTATGGGAACACCGGTGCCTGCAAAAGCTCGATCACCTTCATCGACGGAGAAAAAGGGATCCTCCAATACCGCGGTTACGACATCGCCGAGCTTGCGCAGAAAAGCACCTTCATCGAGACCGCCTACCTGCTCATTTACGGCGAGCTTCCCACCTCCGCCCAGCTCACCGAGTTTTCCGGACTGCTCACGGAAAACGAAATGCTGCATGAGGGCATGCGCCACCACTTCGAAGGATTCCCATCCACCGCCCATCCGATGGCGATCCTTTCCTCGATGATCAACGCGGCGTCCTCCTATCATCCCAACCTGCTCCATGCGCGCGAGGAGCGATTCCCCTTCCATGCGGCGCGACTGATCTCCCAGGTCCGCACCATTGCCGCGTTTTCCTATCGCAAGGCCCACGGCCTGCCCGCGATCTATCCGAAAACCACCCTTAAATACACGGCGAACTTCCTGCACATGATGTTCTCGTATCCGGGTGAGGACTGCGAGCTCAAACCCGAAATCGTCCGCGCGCTCGACTTGATTTTCCTGCTCCACGCCGACCATGAGCAGAACTGTTCCACCTCCACCGTCCGCATGGTCGCCTCCAGCAAGGCCAATCTGTTCGCCTCCGCCTCCGCCGGCGTCTGCGCCCTGTGGGGCCCGCTCCACGGCGGCGCGAACCAAGCGGTGCTCGAAATGCTCGAGGAAATCCACAAGGAAGGCGACGACGGCACCAAGTTCCTCACCGCCGTGAAAAACAAAACCGGCAACCGCAAGCTGATGGGCTTCGGCCACCGCGTTTACAAGAATTTCGATCCCCGCGCCGTCATCATCAAGGAGCAGTGCGACAAGGTGCTCGCCCAGCTCCACGTTTCCGATCCACTGCTCGACATCGCCAAGAAGCTCGAGGAAATCGCCCTGCACGACGAATACTTCGTCTCCCGCAGGCTCTATCCGAACGTCGATTTCTACAGCGGCATCATCATGCGCGCCATCGGCATCCCGATGGACATGTTCACCGTGTTGTTCGCCATCGGCCGGATGCCGGGCTGGGTCGCCAATTTCAAGGAAGTCATGGACGATCCGGACAGCCGCATTTCCCGGCCGCGCCAGATCTACACCGGCGAGACGCTCCGCACCTACAAACCGCTCACCGAGCGGGGTTGAGCGGGAGGCGGGTGACGCACGCGGGAATCACAAAAACCATCGATTCCGATGATGCTGCCAACCGAGCGTGCCTGGCTGAACATGCTGAGACTCGGCTTGCTCCTCAGTGCATGCGGCTGGGGAATCTCGTTCTTTTTCACGTTCGCACCCTGGGAGACCGCAGCGAGACAGCTCCATGACATGGGAGCCAATGAGATTCCGTATGATCCGTTGCTCGACTATTGGTTGAGAATGGCGTCCAGCGCTTTCGGCTGCATCGGAATCGCTTCAGCGCTTGCATGCCTGCGTCCGGAGAAATTCACAGGAATGATCAGTCTGCTCGGTCCGTTTCATTTCATTGTCGGCGCGACATTGGTCGTGGCTTCCTACAAGAACCAACTCACTCCGGACCTGCATTCGACATTCCTGCCGGATATCACCTTTTGTTTTCTAGCCGGACTTTTGATTCTCATTCCCCTGCTTCGCGAAACGTTACGAAAACAGAAACCATCGTAATACCCGGGTCCTCCATCAGGACCGCCTTGGCCGGAAGCCCATGACGAACCGCAGCACCACGATCGGCAGCGCGCACAGGACCACCGCAGCGACGGCCGTCCTGAATCCCGGATAGACCCTCGCGGCGTCCCGATCCAAGGCCGCCAACGATTCGGAAACGACCTGTTCCTTCGGCACATAAAACGCCTCATGCGCCGGCATGCCGCGGGAATTCTCGTCGCGCCGGGCGACGTTCCCGAACTCGGTGCGCACCGGCCCGGGACACACCGCGAGCACCGGGATGTCATGCCCCCGCAACTCGATGCGTAACGCTTCCGAAAAACTCGTGACATACGCCTTGGTCGCCGCATAAACCGCGAAGTCCGGAATCGGGATCACGCTGGCGAGCGAACTCACGTTGATGATCGCCGCACCGCCGCGCCGGATCATTTCCGGCAGGAACGCGTGGGTCAGGTGGGTCAGCGCCTCGACATTGACGTGCAGCATCGCCTCGAGTTTCCCCCAGTTTGCGGAAGCGAATTCCCCGTAGTCTCCCAGCCCGGCGTTGTTGACTAGCAGGTCGGGCGCGAACCCGATTTCGGCGAGGCTTTCCAACAGCTCTTCGCGTTCCGCCGGGTTGCTCAGATCCACCGAAAAAACCGCCACCGCCACATGCGGAAACCGCGCGCGGACCCGCTCCGCCAGGACCTCCAACAACGACTCGCGCCGCGCGACCAATACCAGTTTGCCAACCCGCGGCGCGATTTGCAGGGCGAACTCCTCACCGAGCCCGGACGAAGCGCCAGTCACGAGCGCACAGGAAAACAACGTGGTATCAGCCATGTCCTGTCACTACACCACGGCCCCGCCCGAAGCAAGATGGTTCCCGCTCGCCGCGTAACGGAAATGCCATGCATTCCATCTCGCCCCGGAAGCCCGCCTACGGACGGGTTTTCCAATCCTTCGCCATCCTGCTCGCCACCAGCCAGTTGGCCGCCGCAAAAACCGAGTTTGCTGCGGCCCGCGTCGCCGAAATCGCAGAAATGCTGCCACCCCAGCCCGTCGGCTTGGGTCGCCCCATCTCCGATCGCGCCGCATGGGAGCGCATCGCCAAACACCCCTCATCTGCGGACATGCTCGTCACCGCCGCCAAGCTCGAGACCACTCCTCTGCCCGACAGCCCGGACGACCTCTATCTCGACTTCTCCCGCACCGGCAACCGCGTGAACTGGCAGAAAGTCGCCACCCAGCGCCGCAGCCGCATCACCCTTTTCACCCTCGCCGAGTGCCTGGAAAACCAAGGCCGCTACCTCCAGCCGCTCGCCCAAACCATCGCCGCCCTTTGCTCGGAAAAAACCTGGGTTATGCCCGCCCATGACCGCAGTCTCGGAAATTTCAAGGGCTCCATCAATGAGATGGACCTTGGTGCCTGCATGCTCGCCTGGGATCTAGCAACCGCCGGCTGGCTGCTAGGCGACCGGCTGCCGCCCGCTACCCGCCAGCTGCTCCGCGAAAACCTCGATCGCCGGATCTTCGATCCTTTCCAGGCGATGCTCGAGGGCCGCCAGAAGCCCGTCTATTGGCTTGCGGCGACTCACAACTGGAACGCCGTCTGCCTCGCAGGCATCACCGGCGCGGCGCTCGCCACCATCGACACTCCCGGGCGCCGCGCGGTTTTCGTGGCCGGCGGAGAACACTACACCCGGAATTTCCTCAAGGGCTTCACCCCGGACGGCTATTGCAGCGAAGGGCTCGGCTACTGGAACTACGGCTTCGGCCACTTCCTCATGCTGGGAGAATCCGTCCGCCAGGCCACCGGTGGAAAGATCGATCTCCTCGCCGATCCCGCCGCGTTGAATCCCGCGCTCTTCGCCCGCCGCGTGGAAATCATCAACGATCTCTATCCGAGCATCGCCGACTGTTCGCCTTCCTCCAAACCGTCGCCCGCGATTGAGAACTATCTGGCAGCCCGCCTGGGCACCCCGGACGCCGCTGCCGCGCCCTGGCCTTCCAAGATGAATCTTTACGACGTCGTGCTGAACGAATTCCTACCTGAACCCCTGCCCCGAATCCCCCATCCGACGCCCGACGGCGAATCCCCGCTGCGGACCTGGTTCAAGGATGGCGGCGTGCTCATCTGTCGCCCATCCGCTGGATCCGCGGTGCCCTTCGCCGCCTCACTCAAGGGCGGGAACAATGCGGAGCATCACAATCACAACGATGTCGGCAGCTTCATCCTCGTACTGGGTGACCGGATGCCCGTGTGCGACCCCGGTTCCGAAGTCTACACCTCGCGCACTTTCAGCGGCCAGCGCTACGACAGCGATGTGCTGAACTCCTCCGGCCACTCCGTCCCCGTCATCGCCGGACAACTCCAAAAAACCGGGGCCGCCGCACAAGGCAAGGTTTTGAGAACCCTTTTCACCGATGCCGAAGACCAGCTGGCCCTTGATCTCCGCTCCGCCTATCCGGTTCCTTCGTTGGAAAAACTTGAGCGCACCTTCACCTTCCGCCGGGGCGGGAATCCCTCGCTGACCGTCAGCGATGAAATCGCATTCACCCAACCGGAATCCTACGAAACCGCCCTGATCACCTGGGGGAAATGGAAACAAACTGCCAATGACGAGATCCAGATCACCGACGGCCCCTCGGTCGTGCGGGTGAAAATCGACACCGGCGGCTTACCCTTCCAAATCACATCCCATCAGCTGACGGCGGATGTCACCACGCCACGGCATCCCGAACGCATCGGCTTGAAATTAAAATCGCCCCTTCGGCAAGGCACCGTCACCCTGACCATCACACCACAGCCCCCGGCCCTGTGAATCACGCGTGAAGCGCCATTACTTCGAGTGACAGGAGGGCGTCCGGAATCGGCACGGTGTGGCGTTTCCGGTCGAGGAAATAACTGACCTCCGAGTAGCCGGCCTGTTGGAGGAGCTGCAGGGCTTTGGGATAACCGTCGCCCACACGGTCAGGCACATGAGCATCCGCGCCGATGACCACCGGGATATCCCGTTCCCGCATCAACCTCAGCTGCGCGGGCGACGGATTCATCTCGGGCAGCGCCTTCATCACGCCGCTGGTGTTGAGCTCCATCGCCACCCCGGTCGCGGCGATTCGGTCAAGCGCCCGCTCCAAATGGGGAAGGATCCGCTTGAAATCCCAATCCCTCGGCGACTCGTTTTTAATCAAGTCCGGGTGGGCGAGCGTGTCGAAAAGCCCGCTCTCCGCGGAAAGCGCGAGATGCTCGAAATAAAGTTCCTGATAACTCTGCACATCGCCGGTGTAAAACAACTTCCGGTAGTCACCCACTTGATAGTGAATCGAGCCCAGCACATGGCTGAGCGGCACCCGGGAATGCAGTTCCCGCAGCCACGGCTCGACGCCCGGATAATAGTCGCTTTCCAACCCAAGCCGCACATCCAGCCGGCCGGCGAACGCCTCGCGGGTGGCGGCGATCATCGACACGTAGTCGTCGAATTGCTCCGGAGCCATCCGCACGTTGGCGGAGAATCCGTCGGGTAGCGGACAATGGCAGGTGAAGGTAATCCCCTTGAACCCACGAGCCAAGGCGGCGGCGGCGTATTCATCCGGCTCGCCGAATGCGTGTTTGCACAGCGGCGTGTGGCAGTGGGATTCGTAAAGTAGCGGCACGGACATCTCTGGGGGACCCTACACAGGATCCGCAGCCGCGCAATTCCCGGGATTTGCGGGAGGATTTCGACCGGGAAATTCTTGAGATTTCCCGGTTGACACCCAGAAACGGGCTCCCTAGTTTCCCCACCCCTTCGCACATGCCGTGTGTCCGAAGCTATCTTTTATTACAAGCACATGAAGACGTTTTCCGCCAAGCCGCACGAAGTCGAGCGCAAGTGGTATGTGATCGACGCCAAGGGCAAGGTCCTCGGTCAAGTCGCTGTTGAGGCCGCGCGCCTCCTCCGTGGCAAGCACAAGCCAATTTTCACCAGCCACGTTGACACCGGCGATTTCGTCGTCGTGATCAATGCCGATCAGGTCGTCCTCACCGGCACCAAGGAAACTGCCAAGATTTACACCCGTTTCTCCGGTTACGTCGGCGGCCAGAAGGTCGAAACCCCGCGCATCGTCCGCGAGCGTCGTCCGATCCTGCTCGTCGAGCGCGCCGTCTGGGGCATGCTTCCCAAGACCCGCCTCGGTCGCGCCCAGTTCGGCAAGCTCAAGGTGTATGCCGGTGAATCCCACCCGCACGAAGCCCAGGCTCCCGTCGCCCACGCCGTCAAATAATCCAATCCTTCTCCCAAAATGACCGCCACCACTACTCAAAGCGCCACCGGCCGCCGCAAAACCGCCGTCGCCCGCGTCTGGATGACCGAAGGCACCGGCCAGATCACCATCAACGGCCGCAGCTTCGAAGAATACCTGCCGACCATCGAATTGCAGAACGCCGTGCTCGCACCGTTCCTCGCGCTTTCGCTCTCGAACAAGTTCGACCTCAACGTCGTCGTCAAAGGCGGTGGCAAGCAGTCGCAGTCGATCGCCATCCGCCACGCGGTTTCCCGCTCGCTCACCTTGGTGGATCCTGAGAACCGCAAGGTCATCAAGCCTCTCGGCTACCTCACCCGTGACCCACGGATGAAGGAACGGAAAAAGCCTGGTCAACCCGGCGCCCGCGCACGCTTCCAGTTCTCCAAGCGCTAAGCTTCCTGGATTTCTCAAAAACCGCACTCCTCACCGGGTGCGGTTTTTTTGTGCAAAGTAGTCCAGGACTTCAGTCCGTTCTTTGAATTCATCGAAGAAACAGACTGAAGTCCTAGACTACATTTCAAACAATCTTCAACCGCGCCAAATCCTGCGTATCAATCAATCCCACCGGTTTCCCCTCCTCATCCAGCACCACAATATCATCGATCCGATTGTCGCCGATGGTTTTGAGCACCTCCACCGCCAGCGAGTCCGCCCGCACCGTGATCGGCTTCCGCGTCATCAACTCGGCCACCGGCTTGTCGCCCAGCAACGGATCGCTCCGGAAACTGCGGGCGAAGTCGCCGTGAGTGAAAATTCCGGCCAGGCTGCCGTCCGGATTGAGAATCAGGCAAGCCCCGGCGCGGGCGCGGTTCATTGCATCCAGCGCGGCGAACACGTTTCCATCCTCCGCCACCGTCGGCAGCTCGGCATCCACCCGCATGATGTCGGACACCCGGGTGAGCAACGCCCGGCCCAAAGAGCCGCCGGGATGAAAGCGGGCGAAGTCCTCCTCGGTAAATCCACGGGATTCCAATAACACCATCGCGAGCGTGTCGCCCATCACCAGCATGGCGGTGGAAGAAGAAGTGGGCGCCAAATTCAGCGGGCAGGCCTCGCGCTCGACCGAGGTGTCCAGCGTGACCTCGCTGAAGCGGGCCAGCGAGGAAGCGGGGTTGCCAGTCAGGGCGATGAGCTTCACGTCGAACCGCTTGATGAACGGCAGCAAGTCCATCAGCTCGCGGGTCTCGCCGGAGTAGGAAAGCATCATCACCGCGTCGCCATCGGAAAGCAGGCCGAGGTCGCCGTGGAGCGCGTTTTGCGAATCGAGCACCACGGCAGTCGCGCCGGTGGAATTGAGCGTGGCGGCGATTTTATGGCCGATGTTTCCGGATTTCCCGACGCCGACGACCACGATTTTCCCGCGGTTCCGCAGCGTGTCCTGAAGAATTTCCACTGCATCGATCAGTTTCTGATCCAAGCGCTCCGACATCCGCTGGAGACCCTCGATTTCGGTTTCGATCACGCAACGGGCTCGCGCCAAGTAGTTCATGGCCCCATCACAACCCCGGAAGCCGGTGATTGGCAAGCGCCACGGCGCTCCCCCGGGCCTTCCTTTCGCCTCGCAATCCCCGCCGTCCGCGGGCAGGCTCCTCACATGAAGTCTCTGCTTGCCTCGCTTTTCGTCGCCGCTTTCACCGCATCGGCCTCCACCATCACCATCGTCCCCATTTTCGAACCCCTGAGCCTGCACGGCACCGATGGCGACGGTGCGGCATCCGACATCGGCGAGGCCCTTCAAGCCTCGGTGATGCCGCGGCCGATGGCTCTGACGGGAGCTTTTCCCGAGGTGCTCGTCGACGCCATCCGCACCCCGCATCTGATCCCGACCAACAACCCGAACTACAAGGTCCAGGAAACCAACCTGCTGGTGCTCTGCAACATCGGAATCAACGCGGAAATCATCGAGAACGTGCTCACCGTGAAGCTCGACGTCGCCGAGCTGTCCATCCCTCCCGACGTCGACCTGACCACTCGCCAGATCCTGAAACTCGCCATCATCGCCATTCGCAAAACCCTGGAAGACTACCAGCGCCCGCAGACCCAGCCGCTGTCCGTCGAAATCCTCATCGCTGGAACCGACGACGCCAAAGCCAGCCTGCGCGATCTCGGGGCGAAGTTCTCCATTCCCGAAGTGCCTGCTGCGAATTGAGTCCGTGTTTTCCCTTTTCAAGATGGGGCGCTTTCCGCTTTTATCTGGCAGCCCCAATCACGTATGCCATCCCGTCCCAAAGATCCCCGTCCATTCAAGCGCGCCATCCTCAAACTCAGTGGTGAAGCCCTCCGTGGACCCGGATCACGGGACAATATTTCGCCGGAAATCGTCGACCGCATCGCCTTGGAAATCCGCGAAGCCGTGCAAGGTGGCCTCCAGCTCGGCATCGTCGTCGGCGGCGGGAATTTCTGGCGCGGCGCGAGCGCTTCCGCCCGCGGCATGGACCGCGCGACCGCCGATTACGTCGGCATGCTGGCCACCGTCATGAATGCCCTCGCCCTCGAAGGCGCGCTCGAACATCACGGCGTTTCCTGCGTAGTGCAGTCCGCCATCGAGATGAAAAACGTCGCGGAAACCTTCATCCGCCGGAAAGCGGAACGCCAGCTCGACGAAGGGCGCGTCGTGATCTTCGCCGCCGGCACCGGCAACCCGTTTTTCTCCACCGACACCACCGCTGCCCTCCGCGCCAGCGAAATGGGGGCCGACGTGATCCTCAAGGCCACCCAGGTGGACGGCGTGTATGACAGCGACCCCCGCCACAATCCGGACGCCGTCCGTTACGAGACCGTCACCTTCCAGGAGTGCCTTTCCAAGCGCCTCAGCGTGATGGACGCCACCGCGTTCAGCCTGTGCATGGACAACCACGTGCCGATCATCGTCTTCGATCTCGGCCCGCACGGAAATCTCTCCCACGCCCTCCGCGGCCTGCCGATCGGCACGCTGGTGCACGGCGAGTGAATCTGAAATTTCAAATCTCAACTCTCAAATCTCCCCATGGACCCCGAAGAAGCCATTTTCGAAGTCGAGGACGCGATGAACAAATGCGTCGAATACCTCATCCACGAGTTCGCCGGCGTGCGCACCGGCAAGGCCAGTCCGGCCTTGATTGAAAATCTCGACGTGCTCGTGCACGCCTACGGAGCCGTCTCCAAGCTCAAGAGTCTCGCCATCATCAACTCGCCCGAGCCCCGGATGCTCGTCGTCCAGCCCTTCGACCCGGCCACCACCCGCGACATCGAGCGCGCCATCCGCGAGTGCAAGCTCGGTCTCAACCCGGCCGCCGCCGACCGCTCGATCCGCGTGCCCATCCCCGAGCTCTCCGAGGAGCGCCGCCGGGACATGGTGAAGATGATCAAACAACTCGCCGAAGAAGCGAAAGTCCGTCTCCGCGCCGCCCGCAAGGACGGCATGGATGCCGCCAAGAAAATGAAGGCCGACAACGTCATCACCGAAGACGGCCAGAAGGTTTTCGAAAAGGAAGTTCAGGACCTGACCAACAAATACACCAAGAAAATCGAAGAATCCGCCGTCGCGAAGGAAGCGGATTTGATGAAGGTGTGAGCCGCCACGACTGCCCCTGCCTTTAGGCTAAGGAGGGTGGACATTCCTGTCCGCCAAGCCAATGAATCGCGAAAGAAAAGCGCTGTCAGCTCTTCTCTTTCACCTCCCATTGTCACGCGACAGGAATGCCGCGGCTCCTTATTTTCCCTTCCCGAACATCACGCGCGCCGCCGCATACTCCGCGGATAAATCAAACCCGATGTCCACTTTCGGATCGATGATCTGAAACCCGACATACTCGATGCACAGCAGTTGCAACCCGGAGAATTTCCCCGGAATCGAACGCAGCGAATATTGCTCCGCCGGGTCATTCACTTGCAGGCCACGCGTTCCAACCATCGCGATCTCGAAGGTAATCTTCTACACTTCACCCAGCCGCCTCATACACGCTCTCCCCGCTCTCCGGATACTTCTCCAGCACATGTTGGAACAGCACCCCGCACTTCTGTTCGAAAAGCTCGGTCGTGTATTTCTCAGGTAATCCGCTATCCAGCATCTTCTCGATCTCCACACGAACCGCCGCTCGTGTCGTCCGCTTGGTCCGCCATGCGAGCACAAGCTTCTCCGTCTTCAGCTTCGCCAGCAGGTCCTTGCAGACCTTCTTGATCGCCTCGGTTTCCTGCGGCGTGAGGTCCGGGCCGGGACGGGTGAGGATGTCGAACACCGCCAGCTCTTCCTCGCTGATTTGCTCGCGCAAATGGCGCTGCTCCTCGTCGTTGAGGTCCTTGGTGAAAGTCACCAACTCCGCGAACAACTGCTCGATGCTCAAAGCCCCGCTGTTATACGCCTCGATCATCTTCTGGAACCGGTCGAGGAAATCATAGCGGCTCGCGTTCAGGCGGATCAGGTTGTCCAGCTTGCGCTCGATCAAGGCCCGCAGTTGCTGCGCCTCGATGTTCTTGTTCGGCGTCTTGGCGAACTTCCTCTCCAAGACCTCAAAATCGATCTTGCTCAGATCAATCGTCTTCGCTTCCGCTCCAGGCTCCTTCTGCGCTTCCGTGACGATGGACTTGTCCAGCACTTCGGAAATCTTGCCCATCACTTCGGTGATGTTCACCGGGTCTTTCTGCGCCCGCACCGCTTTCGCCAGTTCGGCGATCACCTGCGCTCTCGGTGCTAACAATGGAATCACCGGGTCCGGCATCACCGCCTTGTAAAGTCGTGCCACGTCGTTCGCCTGGCCGAGGAACGAATCCGTCACCTCGTCCGTCCGCAGCAATTGGTTCACCGCCGGGATGAAAAGCTTGTTGGAGGAATCAGGAATCGCCGCCAGATCCACGTTCTGTTTCCGGCAGAATTCCGCCACCTGATCCAGCGCGATTCGCAGGGCTTCCACCAGTTCCTTCTTGTCCTTCACCGGCATCTCGCCGCCGCCGGTGCCGGAGCCGTAGATGGCCAATGCCTTTTCCAGTTCCTGGAACACATTCGCGTAATCCACGATCAGGCCGTTCACCTTGTCGCCATACACCCGGTTGGCGCGGGCGATGGTTTGCATCAGCGTGTGGCCGCGCATCGGCTTGTCCAGATAGAGCGTCGAGCAGCTCGGCGCATCGAAGCCCGTGAGCCACATCGCGCAGACGAAGACCAGGCGGAAGGGATCGGCCGGATTCTTGAACTTCTCCTCCAGGTCCTCCTTCACCATCCGCTCGCGGTGCGGCAGGATGTCGAAGCCCTTTTCCTTCATCTCGGAAATCTCATTCTGCCCCGGCGAGACGACCACCGCCATGTCCGTCTCCTGAAGATTGACCAAGCGCGCATGCAGCGCGGCGAAATCCGGATGACCGCCCGCCATCCTTCCAGCGCTTTCAACACGCGGGCCTTCTCCGCCTCCCACTCGGCGCGGACTTTTTCATACATCCGCAGCGTCGTCAGCTTGTCGATGGAAACGACCATCGCCTTGCCCTGATAGCCGCGGTTCAGGAAATGATGGACGATGTCCTTCGCCACCGCGTCCAGCCGGTCCTCGCGGGTGATCAGGTGATAGCGCTGGCCCAGCACTTTCCGCAGCTTCTCTTCCTGATCGTCGTCCAGCCCGGCGTCCTCGATCGTTTGATAGATCTCCTCGTTCAGCTCCGGGTTGGTGATTTGCAGTTCCGGCGTCCGGTTCTCGTAGAACAGCGGCACCGTCGCCCCGTCCTCCACGGACTGCCTGAAATTATAGACACTCACGTAGTCGCCGAAGACCTCACGCGTCCGTTCCTCTCCGGCGATCAGCGGCGTGCCGGTGAAGGCCACGAACTTCGCGTTCGGCAGCGCCGTGCGCATGTTCATCGCCAGCGTGTCGTATTGGCTGCGGTGCGCCTCGTCCGTCAGCACGATGATGTCATCCCGCTCCGACAGCACCGGATGCAGCGTCCCCGGCTCCGTGCGGAACTTGTGGATCAGCGTGAACACATAGCGGTGATCCTCACCCAGCAGTTTCCGCAGGTGGCTCGCGCTCGTCGCCTGGCACAGCTCGGACGCCGCGCCGCAGGTCGAGAAGGTCCGGTAAATCTGCGTGTCCAGTTCCGTCCGGTCCGTGATCACCACGAAGGTCCAGTTCCCCTTGAGCTTCCGGAACACCTTCTCCGCGAAGAACACCATCGAGTAACTCTTCCCGCTTCCCTGCGTGTGCCAAAACACTCCGATCCTTCCATCCGTGGAAACACGCATGCTTCCGCTCCAAGCCGCCACTGCCGGTTCACCCCGAGAAACTGATGGTTCTTCGCCAGCAGCTTGCTCACGCCGCCCTTGCTGTCGGAAAAGCGGGTGAAGTTTTCGATGAGATCCAGCAGCCGCCCTTTCTCGCAAGTCCCGCGCAGCAGCGTCTCCAGCGAGATCCCCGCCACGTCCTCCTCGCTCGCCGCCTTCTTCCAATCGCCGAAATGCTCCCACTCCGCCGTCAGGCTGCCGATCTTGCTCTGCACCCCGTTCGAGACCAGCAGCAGCGCGTTGTAGTGGAAAAGCTGCGGGATCGTCTGCTTGTAGTCGCGGAGGTTCTTGTCGAATCCCTCGCGCACGTTCACGCCCGGCTTCTTCAGCTCGATCAGCACCAGCGGCAGGCCGTTCACGAAGCCCACCAAATCCGGCCGCTTCGTAGATACAGCTCGCCCGCCACCCAGAACTGCGAGCCCAGCAGGAAATCATTGTTCTCCGGCACCTCCCAATCGACCACAGACACCACTTCCACCCGCTGCCCGCCGTGCTCTTGATCGGGAAACGAAACTTTCACGCCCTGCTTGAGCAGCTTGTCGATCTCCCGGTTCGCCTCCGCCAGACTCAGCGCCGTGCGATCCCGGCAAATCTCCTCCACCGCTCCCTCAATCGCCTCCACCGGCAGATCCGGATTCAGCCGTTGGAGCGCCGGCCGCAGCCGCGAAACCAACACCACCTCCCGCTTCCCATCCCGTCCCTGATTGCTCGACACCACCGTTCCACTCGTCGTAGCAATTCACCACATCCCAGCCCAGCTCATGCTGCATGAGCTGGATCGCCGGTTGCTCGACGAGGTGGTCTTCGGTGTAGTCGCTCATTTTTCCATGGCTTTGACGATCATGGCGAAATGTCGATCCCGTTCCAATAGCTCCACCCCGTAGCGGCGAGCGCAGGCCGAAACCAACACATCACCGAAGGGCACATTCACACCGGCCCGCAGGCAAGCACGTGCCGTCGCCGCGGCTTCGGTCCAACAGGCTTCGTCGAAGGCGAGCCACATGCAGGCTTTTTTCGATTCCGCGAGTCTGGCCTCCTCCCGCTTCCCCCTGATCCCTTGGAAAAGCTCAAGCCATACCGGCTCGGTCATCGCCGCCCTGCCGGAAAGTAGCAATTCGCCAAGTTCAGCGGCGATCTGTGGGTCTCCGCCGAGGCGGGTCGCCGCGATCCACACCGAGCTGTCCACCAAAACCCGATCTTTCATCGCTTGGCTGTCGCGCGGGTTTTGGATTCGCCTTGCCGCGCGGCAATCTCCGCGAGATCCCCCGCTTCGATTTCGTCATTGGTCGCGATATTCCAAGTGCCGAAGCTCGCCACCAGATCATGCACCCGCTGCTGGCGGTTATATGCCTCCAAAGCCTTCACCACCGCCTCGCGCTTCGTCGTCGCACCGGTGAAGCGCATGGCATCCGCCAACGCTGAATCAGGAATATCAATTGTCGTTTTCATAGATTCCAATTACACGGGATATCGGAATCCCGCAAGGCGCAAATTGAACCTATCGTCCAGCAGAAGGTGGCTGTGGCGTCTCGCCGCAGGCCGTTGCCAGAGCGTCTCGCTCCGAGCCTCGCCTTGAGAAAATCCATCGCTCTGGAAAGCCAGTTTTTCATGCGGACGTTTTCTTGTTAAATAGGAACTCACTTAAAGTCAATGGATTGGAGAAGCATCGAAGATTCGGCACATATAAGCCAGCAGCGCCAAATCGCGGCAACGCGCAGGCTGACTGGGGGAGGATTTTCACGGAATCGCCTCTTTCACGGGTTCGTGAAACTTCTGATTCTGTGGAATTCGAGTGCCGTTTCAGTAAAATGGCTAGTTTCACCAATCGGTGAAAACGCCAAAAATACTGAAAACCGTCCACGAGAGCGCTCACCCCTCCACCTCCTCTGAATTCTGATTCAGCCGAGGCACCACCTGTGATCTTCCTCTTCCATTCAAAATCCAGAATCCATCATCCAAAATTTCCACCTCCTCCACCGCTCCCTCAATCGCCCCCACCGGCAGATCCGGATTCAGCCGTTGGAGCGCCGGGCGCAGCCGCGAAACCAACACCACCTCCCGCTTCCCGTCCCGTCCTAGCGAACTAGCAACGCCATCCCATTCGCCATAACAATTCACCACATCCCAGCCCAGCTCATGCTGCATGAGCTGGATTGCCGGTCGTTCGACGAGGTGATCTTCGGTGTCGGTGGACATGAGATGAAATTTCAGGAATTGACTCCGTGGCCTGCCGCGTTACGAATTTCCCATCTCGCCCACCATGGTGTGGAAGGAGTTACGAGGCCGTCCCTCGGGGCGGCTTCAGCATTTTCAGGAGTGGCGGGCATCGGGCTAAATGATGGGAGGTTGATCTTTTCGCTTGTCGGAATCCAAATCTGCGGTTTCATGCCGGGAACACGGCCTCCGCCTCTTCCTTCGGGAACGCGGGGGTTCTTTTTTGGGATGATCTCGGATTTGCGGTCATTTCCACAGCCCCCAGTTTTCCCATTGTGACGGGCACCCCATTTGCACCAGCGAGCAAGTGCCCTGCCCATCCTCCGGAAAACCCAGCAGATGTTCCTTGAACCGCTGGTGCCAATGGCTGTTCGGTGAAATCTCGCGCATCAGCCATTGCATGATGCAGAAATACGCGAACGGCCTGGCGATCAAATGAGAGTGCTGGATGAAGTGGGCCAAATCCCCCGCCGTTGAAACGTCAGGAAATCTCGCCTGATCCACCACGTTCCGGTTCCACAAGCGGCTGTGATGCGCGCACAGATTGCGGATGTAGTTCAGCGAACGCAGCCACGAGGCGAAAACCCGGCCATCAGCCGCTCCATACTTCGCGCCGATCCAGTCCCGATCCGTCCGCTTCATGCCGGCAAACAAAATCGACATCGCCCCGAAGTCCCAGACTTCGATGGCCACCCAGATTGGCAAGGGAAGGCCATGCTTCGATTTGTAGTGCTTGATGAAGGTTTCCTTCGAGCGGGCCACCAGCCGGTCGTAATGCGTGAGCCACTTCTCATGGCTGCCCGGCTCACCGTTTCTGCCGCGTTGGGTGAACTTCCCGTCAAACCAATGCGGATGCTCATAAGCAAAAGTATCCCGCTCACCGAGACGATGGGCGATGTCCACCCGGATCGCCACTTCGATGCGTTCCAGCGCATCCAGCACCAGAAGCCGCAGTTTCTTGTCAAAAACATAGAGATTGAGCGCATCGGAGAAGCGCGTTCCCGGGATGAAGGAATCTCCGTCCACGGCCAGGAGCGTGTCACCGATACCGCCCGGCTCGCCCGGCTGAACCTCGCCGTCCACGGGCTGAGCGGCGATATCAAGCAGGGAAACACCTACTACGAGGACCTCCAGGACTCTCGCATCACCCCTGTTCGGACCCGTGTTACGGCATTCACGGATCTTCGTGCGGCATGTAACGGGGGTCGTGACGGCCTGCACGGACCTTCGTGCGGCATGTAACGGGGGTCGTGACGGCCCGCACGGACCTTCGTGCATGAGGTAATCCGGCGGAAGAGCAGGGTGAACCATGGACTCCGGACCGACATCCGGACGAGCGGCGCGGCGGGATCTTGGAGCTGGCATCACGCGCCCGGAACCAGGGAAGAAGCCGGGAAAACAACGGTTTGATGGAACGGGTGCTCGTCACTTTCCGGGTGAGTGCGTGCCTACCCGCAGGATGTTGAATCTGGAATCCTTCCTACTCTCCTACTCTCCTACTCTCCTACTCTCCTACTCTCCTACTCTCCTGCCTTCCTCATTCCTGAATCCAGGAATCAAGGGTTCGTGGTTTCCAGGATCACGAGGGCATCCTTTCCGCCGGGAACCCAAAGCGGATCGATACGGCGGTCAAAGGTGGCGAATTTTGCTCCCCGTTTCACGGCCAGGGCCAGAAGATAGCAGTCGGTGAGGTGCTTGGAGTGAGGCAAGACTGGGAAATGCGCATCATCGCACAAACTCAGATCATCCGGCCAGAATTGGTGGCCGGGAGTCGATTTCCATTGATGAATGGTCTTGCGAGCCGCCTGAGCGCTTCCAGGACCACCGGGAAATCCAGGATTCCCAAGGATACGGACGAATCCGTTTTCAGTGATCGGACAGGTGGCCCAACCTTCGCCCGAGGCTCGTTTGAGAAACGATTTCGCCGCCGAATGGAACGGGCTGGCGGGGTCGGCAAGGAAAAGCAACACATTGACGTCCGGTAGAAAGATCATCCTCCGAGGGGGTTGAGTGCCCGCTCCATATCCTCCCGGTCGATTTCTTCCTGAATCGCATCGATTTGTTCGAGAGTGATTCCACTTTCCCTCCCCTTCAGCACCAGCATGCCCAGCTCGTTCATTTCGAAGGGGCTATCCGCATCGAGCTGGACCGATGGAGCGATTTCCCGCCGCAGGGCGTGCGTGACCATGTCCTTGAGCGTGATCCGCCGGCGGGCCGCGACGGCCTTGGCCTCGATCAGAAGATCGTCCGGTAAATCCAATGTGGTTTTCATGACAAGGTCACCCTACAGGAATATGGGTGGCCAGCAAGCTCAACCTAAAGGGAAGGCATCAAGCGCTTCAGCCACAACCGCCGGACGTCAATGCTTTTGCGAGTGCTCCAGCGCTGCGGCCACGAATCCCGCGAAGAGCGGGTGCGGGTGGTTCGGCTTGGATTGGAACTCGGGGTGGAACTGCGCGCCGACGTAGAACGGATGGTCCGGCAGCTCGACGATTTCCACGAGTCCCTCTTCCGCCGAGACGGAGGAAATCACCAGCCCGGCGTCCTGCAGGCGGTCCTGATAGTCGGAGTTGAACTCATACCGGTGGCGGTGGCGCTCGTGAATGCGCTCGATGTTTCCATAGAGATCGGCGGCCTTGGTACCGGTGAAGAGAATGGACTCGCAGGAACCGAGGCGCATGGTCGCCCCCATGTCCTCCACGCCTTTCTGCTCTTCCTGCAAACAAATGACCGGATGCTTGGTCGCCTTGTCGAACTCAGTGGAATTCGCATCCTTCAGTCCGCAGACGTTGCGGGCGTATTCGATGGTCGCGATCTGCATGCCGAGACAGATGCCGAAATACGGGATCTTGTTTTCACGGGCATACTTGGCTGCTAGAATCTTCCCTTCGATGCCGCGGTCGCCGAATCCGCCGGGAACCAGGATGCCGTCGACTTCGCCGATGACGGACTTCGCGCCGTGGTCCTCGATGGCTTCCGCCTCGACGCGGATGATGTGGACCTTGGTGTCGTGATGGGCTCCGGCGTGGATGAGCGATTCGTAAATCGATTTGTAGGCGTCCTGGAGTTCGATGTATTTCCCGGCGACAGCGATGGTCACCTTGTGCTTCGGATGGATGACGCGCTGTACGAATCTCTCCCAGTCCTCGAGCGCGGGTGACGGCGTGTGGCCGAGGCCTAACTTGTCCACCACCAGCCGGTCGATCTTGTCGCGGCGGAGGTCGAGCGGGCATTCGTAAATCGAGTGCGCCACGTCGCGGAAAGCGACGACGTTCTTGCGCTCGACGTTGCAGAACATGGCGATCTTCTTGCGGTTGTCCTCATCGAGGTCCGCCTCGGTGCGGCAGATGATGATGTCCGGCTGGATGCCGAGCTCGCGGAGTTTTGCGACGGACTGCTGGGTGGGTTTGGTTTTCACCTCGCCGGCGGCCTTGATGTAGGGCAGCAGCGTGACGTGGATGAAGCAGACGTTTTCCTTGCCGACTTCCAGCGCGAACTGGCGCAGCGCCTCGATGAATAACAGCCCTTCCATGTCGCCGACGGTGCCGCCGATCTCGGTGATGAGCACGTCCGTGTTAGGATTATCCTCGGTGACCTTGTGCATGCGCAGCTTGATCTCGTCGGTGACGTGCGGGATGAACTGGACGGTCTTGCCGAGGAACTCGCCGCGGCGTTCCTTTTTGATGACCGAGTCGAAGACCTGGCCGGAAGTCAGATTGTTCATCCGCGAGAGCACGCCGGAGGTGAACCGCTCGTAGTGCCCGAGGTCGAGGTCGGTCTCCGCGCCGTCGTCGAGCACGTAAACCTCGCCGTGCTGGAAGGGCGACATGGTGCCCGGATCGACGTTGAGATACGGGTCGAACTTCTGCATCAGCGTGGTCAGCCCGCGGTGCTCGAGCAGGGTGCCGATGGAGGCGGCCGCGAGGCCCTTGCCGAGTGAGGAGACGACGCCGCCGGTGACAAAAATGTATTTCATAAAGGTGTGGAGTGAGCAGGGGTGAGCAGCCGTTCGATTTCGAGGGCTTGTTCCGGGGTGTCGACACCGGGTGAGGTGTCGGTGGTGATGAGGACCTTGATGGACGCGCCGTTTTCAAGCGCACGGAGTTGTTCCAGCGACTCGGCTTTTTCCAACGGCGACGGCGGCCAGGTGACGAAGCGTTCGAGGAAACTCCGCTTGTAGGCGTAAATTCCCTTGTGGCGCAGGACCGGCAGGCCCTCGACAGGATTGCGGAAAAACGGCAGCGGCGAGCGGGAAAAATAGAGCGCGCGGCCATTGAGGGCGATGGCGACTTTGACCACGTTCGGGTCCTGCACGGCCGGGTCGGCGGGGTCGAGCGGGTTGGCGGCGGTGGCCATGTCGAGCGAGGCGTCCGCGGCCATGGTGGCGGCGAGCTCGTCGATGAGCGCGGGATCGATGAGCGGTTCGTCACCCTGGATGTTCACGATGTGGGTCGCCTGAGGGACGGCTTTTACCGCCTCGGCGATGCGGTCAGTGCCGGTCGGGTGGTCGGGCGAGGTCATGGCGACCTTGCCACCGAAGCCGATCACCGCGTCGCGGATGCGCTCGTCGTCGGTGGCGACAATAATTTCATCCAGCCCGGAACATTCCCGGCAGCGCTCCCACACGTGCTGGATCAAAGGCTTTCCGGCGATGAGATGAAGGGGTTTTCCCGGAAAGCGCGTGGACCCCCATCGGGACGGCAGGACGCCGAGAATGTAGGTGGGAGTAGGAGATTGGGTCACGTTTGGCGCGGGCTGGGCGAGCGTATGGCAGGGACATCGCCACGGACAAGAGCGGTTTCGGAAAAAGATCAGGAAGTGCCCGGAATCAACGTGTTCCGGCTGTCTCAGCCGGGAGCCGGGGGGCTGAACACCAAGGTTCGGGAAGTTTGAAGGACTGGCGTTGGCTTGGATCGGGGAGGATCGAGGCTGCCGACTCGGAATGACCCTGGGAAGAATGATCATTGCCCCGGATCTTCGAATGACTATCCTTCCGCCATGAAACTCAAAGCGATTGTTCACGATGCCGAGGAAGGTGGATTCTGGGCGGAGGTTCCCGCTTTGCCGGGATGCGTCACGCAAGGCGAGTCCATGGAAGAGCTTGAATCGAACCTCCACGAGGCGATTGAAGGGTGGCTGCTGGCGGCCGAACCGGAAGATGGAACCACAGGCCACAGGAGAATTCTCGAGGTGGCCGTATGAAAGCGGTGAGCGGGAAGCGACTTGCCCGCCCGAGAAAACAGGCAGGAATACCTGTGTCGCGATTCACACCAGCTGCGTCTCCACCAGCAGCTTGTAGGTTCCGCCCTTGGCGATGAGCTCCTCATGCGTTCCGCGTTCCACGATCCGGCCGTGGTTGAAGACGAGGATGTTGTCGGCGTGCCTAACAGTAGATAGGCGGTGGGCGATGACGAGGCTGGTGCGGCCTTGCATGAGGCGCTCGAGTGCTTCGTTCACCTGCCGCTCGCTCTCGGAATCGAGGGCGGAGGTGGCTTCGTCTAGCAACAGAATTCGCGGATTTGCCAAAATGGCGCGGGCGATGGCGATGCGCTGGCGCTGGCCGCCGGAAAGCTTGGTGCCGCGCGGGCCGACGATGGTGTCGTAGCCCTCGGGCAGGCGGTTGATGAACTCGTGGGCATTGGCCATTTCCGCGATGCGCATGATGTCCTCGCGGCTGGCACCGGGGTTTCCGTACTCGATGTTTTCCAAAATGCTGCCGCCGAAGAGCAGGACTTCCTGCGGCACGATGGCCATCTGCGCGCGCAGGCAGGGCAGGCCGATCTCGGCGGCGTTGACGTCGTCGAAGTTGATGCGGCCGGACTCGGGGTGTTGGAAGCCGAGGATGAGTGAGAAGATGGTGGATTTCCCCGCTCCGGAGGGGCCGACGAGGGCGATGCGCTGGCCGGGCTCGACCTGGAAGTCGATCTCCTTGAGCACCTGGACGTCCGGGCGGGACGGATAGCGGAAGTTGACGCGTTTGAAGGCGAGTGAGCCTTGGAGGAGGATGTCCATCGCGCCGCTGGTGCGCTCGGTGGGGGTGTCGAGGATTTCGCGGAGGCGGTCGGTGGCGCCGGCGGTCTGTTGGAACTGGGAGATGATTTCAGGAAAGGAGCCTAACGACGCGCCGACGAAGATGGAGAAGAGGATGAAGGCGGCGAAATTCGTCCAACCGATTTCGCCGTTGGCATACATCCGCGAGCCATACCAGGTGACGAAGGCGATGGTGCCGAAGAGCGCGAAGATGATGAATGATAGAAACGCGGCGCGGTGACGGGCTCCGCTCAGGGCGACTTGGAAAAACGACTCCAGCGCGCGGTTGTAGCGCTTGTATTCGAACTCCTCGTTGCCGAAGGCTTTGACGTCGGCGATCGACTGCGTGGTCTCCTCGATGACGGTGCCGGCCTCGGCGAGCGAGTCCTGCGCGTCCCGGGAAAAACCACGCACTTTCCTGCCGAAAAACGCGATGGCCAGCACGACGACCGGCACGCTGGCGAGCATGATGAGCGAGAGTTTCCACGAGGCGACGAAGATGAAAATCAGGCCGCCGATGAGGATGACGGTGTGGCGCACGGCCTGGGGGACCGCGTTGAGCAGGGTGTCTCTAACGATCCCAAGATCCGCGGAGACGCGGTTGCTGAGAGCGCCGGAGCGCTGTTCCTGATAGAACGGAACGGGCAGCTTGAGCAGGTGGGCGAAGATGTCCCGGCGGAGGTGGTTCAGCGCGGCCTCGCCGGAGCGGATGAAGCCCTGGACGCGGAAGAAAGCGATCACGGATTGCACGGCGAGCACGCTGATTAGCATGAGCACGACGTGGTTGGATTTTTCCAGGACCTGCGCGGGATCGACGCCCTGGCGGAGGGCGTCGGCGGGATTTCCGATGAGCTCCTTGAGGTAATACGGAAATGCCAGCGAGAGGATGGCGGTGAAAAAAAGCGCGGCGAGCGAGGGGAGGAAAATCAGCTTTTCCCGCATGAGGTAGCTGAGAACCCATCGGTGGGATGAGAGGGGTTTCTTCAGTTTCGGCTCGGCCATGGGCGGATGGGAGACGATGGAGGCGGCGGCGTCAACTGCGCGGAGTGACGGGAGGAATGGATTTGCCAAATCGGGGGGAAATCGCAAGTGTCCCGGGCATGAGGTTTCCCGGATTGTCGCTGTGCGTTCTTTTGGCGATCTGCCAGCCCGCCGGAGCGGTGGTGGTGGCGTCGGGCGGGCCGAACAACACGGCTCCGGGCGGGCAGCCGTTTTTCGACAACGTCGGGTCGATCGGCTCGGCATCGGCGATTTATCTGGGCGACGGCTGGGTGCTGAGCGCGAACCACGTGGCGGGAGTGTTGCCGGGATCGGTGAATTTCGGCGGAGTCGGCTATGCGACGCAGGCTGGCAGTTTTCACCGGCTGGAAAATCCGGCTTACTCGCCGACGTTGAGCTTGCTCACGGATATCGTGGTTTTCCGCCTGAGCGCTCCGCTGGCGCTGCCCGGGGTCACGATTTCCAACGCCACTCCGACGGTGGGCAGCCAGGTGATGATGATCGGGAATGGGAGCACGCAGGTGGGCCCGCCGACTTTTTGGGACCGCACGGAAATCCCCGGCGACGGAAACGACACGTGGGTGGTGACGACCGAAGCGCTTTCAAACATCACCGGCTACCAGACCACCGGTGCCCGCGAGATCCGGTGGGGGGAAAACCTGGTGAATGATGACAATTTCACTGCGAACGCCGGCCACGGGGATGTGATCTCGTTCTCGACGCAGTTTGATGCGGTAGGCCTCACCCACGAAGCTCAAGGAGTCCCAGGGGACTCCGGCGGTGCGGTATTTTCCTTCAACGGCAGTTCGTGGGAATTGAGCGGCATGATGCATGCGGTGAGTTCTTACGAAAACCAGCCGGGAGGTGTGGACACAGCGGTTTTCGGTGTGGAAACGGCCATCGCGGATCTATCTTACTACCGGACGCAGATTCTCGCGATCGTCCCGGAGCCCTCCACCGCCGTCCTGGCGATGTTGGGCGGGCTGGCGCTTTTCCGCCGCCGCAGATAAGCCATCGCGGGGATTGCACGCGGGCGGCGGATGCTTCATGAACGGCGGCCATGACGGGTCGGGAAATACGGGAAACGCTGCTTCACGCGGGAGTGATGCCGAGCAAGCAGCTCGGCCAGAATTTCCTCATCGACCCGAACATGGCGCGCTGGATCGTCTCCCAGCTCGAAATCACGGCGGACGACGCGGTGGTCGAAGTCGGCCCCGGCACCGGATCGCTGAGCGAGCACCTGGTCGGAAAAGTCCGGAAACTCATCCTCATCGAGTTCGACGCCCGCCTCGCCGATGCCCTGAAACACCGCTTCCGCGACGACCCGAGCGTGGAAGTCCACCACGCCGACGGCGTGAAATTCGACGGCCGCCAGCTCTTCAAACACCGCCCGCTGAAATTCCTCGGCAATCTCCCCTACTCCTGCGGCGGCGCGATTCTCAAAAACCTGCTCAGCCGTCCGCACCCGTTCGAGCGCGCGGTGATCATGCTGCAAAAGGAAGTCATCGACCGCCTCGGCGCGACGCCCGGCACCAAGGACTACGGCATTCTCTCACTGCGGACGCAGGCGAACTGGGAGGTGAAATCGCTGCGCACCGTGCCGCCCGAGGCGTTTTACCCGCAGCCGAAGATCGATTCCAGCGTCGCCGTGCTCACCCCGCGGACCAGCGGGCTGCCCACCTTCGACTACCGCCTTTTCGACGAACTCATCCGCCGCGGCTTCGCCCAACGCCGCAAGCAGCTCAAAAAACAACTCCCCGACGGCCCGCCGTGGGAGGAAACCACCGCCAGCCTCGGCGTCACCGCCACCGTCCGCGGCGAGGAACTCACGCTCGCCCAGTGGGTCGATCTCACCCGCGCCTACGATCCGCATCCGCTCAAGGACGTGCCGCAGAAATCCGGGGAAATCTTCGACGTCGTGGATGCCGACGACCAAGTCACCGGCACCGCCACCCGCGCGGAAGTCCACGCGCAACGGCTCACCCACCGCGCCGTGCACGTCTTCGTGTTCAACAAACGCGGCGACCTGCTCCTGCAAAAACGCTCGCTGCTCAAAGACATGTGCCCCGGCCTCTGGGATTCCAGCGTCTCCGGCCACCTCGACTCCGGCGAGTCCTACGAAGCCGCCGCCGTTCGGGAGCTTGAGGAGGAAATGGGCATCACCGCCGGGACCGCGCCCGAGGAAATCGCCCGCATCACGCCCGGCGTCGAAACCGGTTGGGAACACGTCCGCCTCTATCGGATCCGCCACGATGGAAGCCTGCGTTTCCCATCCGCCGAGGTCGACGCCGTGATGTGGTTTCCCCTCGCGGAAATCGCCGCCTGGATCGCCGCCCACCCGGCTGATTTCGCACCCGGTTTCCTCGAATGCTGGAAAAAATTCACCGCCCTCTGAACTCATGAAATGGTTCGTCCCGCTCGCCGCCGCGCTGCTCGCGCTCACCTCCTGCCAGAAATCCGCCCCGGACCAGCTCGGCTATCAGATTGTTTCCACCCGCCCGCACGACCCCACCGCCTACACCCAGGGCCTGCAACTCCTCGGCGGCCGCTTGTTTGAAAGCACCGGCCAATACGGCGAATCCACCCTCCGCGAAATCGAGCCCGCCACCGGCAAGGTGATTCGCAAGCGTCCGCTCGCCAAGACCGTCTTCGGCGAGGGCCTCACCATCCTCAACGGCGAAATGTTCGTGCTCACCTGGAAGGAAAACACCGCCTACGTTTTCGAGCCGGACACCTTCAAGCCCATCCGCAGCCACACCTATCAGGGCGAGGGCTGGGGTCTCACCAGCGATGGCAAACAACTCGTCATGAGCGACGGCACCAGTGATCTGAAATTCATCAACCCCAAGGATTTCACCGTCGTCAGAACCCTCGAAGTGAAGGACGGGAAAATCCCGCTCAAGAACATCAACGAGCTGGAATGGATCGACGGCCACATCTTCGCCAACATCTACCAGACCGACCGCATCGCCCGCATCTCGCCGGAGGACGGCCAAGTCACCGGCTGGCTCGATCTCGCCGGCCTGAAAAAACAACTCCCCAAGCCGAACCGCGCCGATGTGCTTAACGGGATCGCCCACGATCCCGCCACCGGCCACCTTCTCGTCACCGGGAAATACTGGCCGCAGATGTTCGAAATCAAGATCTCGAAAAAATAGTCGCCTCTTGCCTCGCCGCCGCTCCTGCTTACCTTCCGCCGCCCATGCCTCTGCCCGATCCCAGTCTCGAACCCGCCGTCCGCGACCCGAAGAAGCTCCGCAACACCGCGTTCGTGCTCGTCGGCATCATGCTGCTCGGCGGTTGGCTGGTGCTCAAGGCCTACGAAAACTGGGCCGTCGGCAAGGCCAAGGACGACCGCCCGGCCGTCGTCTATCGCATCACTCCGGAGCGCGACCTGCGCATGCTCCGCCAGGACGGAAAAATCGACGACCTCGTCAATCTCCGTGGCCACGTCGTCGCCGTCAACGTCACCAGCCTGCGCGATCCGCAAGCGGCGGAGCTCAGCATGGCCGTGATGAAGCGCCTCGCCGCCAACCGCGCGGAGACCAGGGACTTCAACCTCATCACGCTGGTCGTCGATCCCCTCCCCGCCGAGAAACTGCTCCCCAGCCTGGCCGAATTTTCCGCCGCGAACGGTGTGAACCTGCCCCAGTGGTGGCTAGGCGGGAACGAGCCGAAAACCTTGCACAAGTTCATCAAGAACGAACTCAAGACGAATATCTATCCGAACGAAGTCGATGGCAAATGGCTCTACGATTCCGCCATCGTCCTGATCGACAAGAACGGCCACATCCGCCGCGCCGTGGTCCCGCAGAAACAGGGCGGACCGCCGTTTGTCGCCACCTTCGATTTCCAACAGGCCGCCGCCTGGGACGCGAAAGGCGCCAAGACCGGCACCGACCGCAACAACGTCCAGGAGCTCGAGCTCTTGCTAAACCAGACCATCGACAAGCTGCTCGCAGAGCCCTTTGAAAACTGATGAAACGCAACACCACCATCGCCCTCTTTTACACCGGCGTCGCCATCCTCTGCATCGGCATCGTCAGCATCGCCATGTGGCTCGGCAAGGGGCTCGACGACCCCTATCAGGCACCGGTCGTCGTCAACACCGGCAAGGACACCGCGCCGCAGTGGTTTGAAATCCAGAAAGACCTCGCCGCGGTCAACCAGGACAACCAACCGGTCAAACTCTCCGACCTGCGCGGCAAGGTCTGGATCGCCGCGGAGTTCTTCGCCATCTGCCCGCACTGCGCCGTCCGCAACGGCGAGGAGCTGCGGAAAATTTACGATGAGTTCAAGAATCATCCGGATTTCCACATCACTTGCATCACCGTGGATCCGGAAAACGACAAGCAGGCGAAACTCGCCGACTACGCCAAGGCCCTCAGCGCCGAAACCAAGAATTGGTGGTTTCTCAACGCCGGCGACGCCAAGACCACCCACGAATATCTCGAAAAAGAACTCAAGTTCTTCGGCATCCGCGAGCGCACCGACCCGCTCGACATCGAGGCGAACGGCAAATACGCCCACGACCTCGGCTTCATCCTGGTGGACCGCGATTTCAAGGTGATCGGCAAATGGCCGCTCGCCGACGCCCGCTCCGAGGAGGGGAAGAAGCTCGATCCGGATCTCTATCAAAAACTCAAGGACGAGCTTTTCGGACGCATCCGCCTGGAGCTTGAGAAGCCAAAAACGCCCGGCATCTGATGAACGAAGAGCGCAAATATTGGATCACGCGTGCGCCACAGGAGGAGCTTTCGAAGAAACTCTGTGTCGCCGCATGGATTCTATCCGCCGCGGTGTTGCTGCTGGTGGTGGTGATGCAGAAGGTCAAGCTGCCGCTGCCGGACGGCTGGTCCACCGCCTTCCTGCCACCCATCCACGCCGGGATCAACGCCGTCGCCGCGGTGGTGCTGCTGGTTTCGGTGATTTTCATCAAGCTCGGCAACGTCCGGATGCACCGCGCGACCATGGTCCTCGCCATGTTTCTATCGGTGTTGTTCCTGCTTTCCTACGTGGCCTATCACATGACCAACGACCCGACGCGCTTCCCGGCGGATGCCCCGTTACGCGGGCTCTATCTGATCCTGCTCATCACCCACATCCTCGCCGCGGCCGTGAGCCTGCCGTTCATCCTGTTCACCTTCATCGCCGGCTGGACGAACCGCTTCGCCGCGCACCGCAAGCTTGCCCGCTGGGTGTTCCCGCTGTGGCTCTACGTCGCCGTTACCGGGCCGGTCTGTTATTGGATGCTCAAGCCGTATTATTGATACGAAGAAGCCCCCACCCTGGCGGATGGAGGCTTTTTCCGAAGAGTTTGATTAGAACGTCACGCGGGTGCGCGAGCCGTTTGAAGTGACGCGGACGCGGTCGCCCACGTTGAAGCGCTCGTTGGCGCTCACTTCCTGCACCACGGAGACCGAACCGCCCGAATCGAGGCGCACGGTGATTTCGATGCCGTTGCGAGACTGCATCCCTTTCTGGGCGTGGGAGCCCAAGGCACCGCCGACCAGGGCGCCGCCGATGGCACCCGCGGTGTTTGAAGTCCGACCGCTGCCGATGTTGCTGCCGAGCGCGCCGCCAGCGACTCCACCGATGACGGTCCCTGCGGTGGTCCCTCCTTCGATCCTCACATTACGGATGGAAGTGATGCGGCCCATGTTCACGGACTGTGCGCGGCGCGCTTCATCCCGTGAAAATGTGTCGCCGGTCATGGATTCCTGGGCGCAGGAGGAGAAGAGGACGATGGCGGGGAGGCAAAGTAGAATTTTCGAATTCATCCGGCGATATTCAACTTGAGCCCGGCTGAATGCAAGCGTCCTTTTAAATGCCGCGGACAATTTCCCGGATAGGCACGGCCTTAGTGCAACTCGCTGAACGTGAGATCGAAATCGTTTTCCAGCTTGGTGATCTTCGGCCTCTCGCGCGGCTCGATGAGAGCGAGTGAAACGCCTTTTTTCCCGGCCCGCGCGGTGCGGCCGCTGCGGTGGGTGAAGTATTCGATCTGCTCGGGAAGCTGGTGGTGGATGTCGCGGTTGACGACGTGTGCCTTGTCGATTTTCAGAATTCCTGCGATAAAGCTTGGCATTTTGAAAAATCAATGGGCACTCCGAAGGACACCAACAGGAAAACGGGATTCGAATCTGTTCGATTACGTCATCAAGTTAAAGCTCACTCACTGCGCCCGCCTAACATGGATTCTCCCGAACCGGCGCTCATTCGCTGAGAGCGGCGTGTTGTCCCGGAGCAGCAAGCGTGTCGCGCTATCCTCGATCACCGTGAAGGTCCCGTTCGAACCCGCACTCGGCGAAGCGGGTGACCAACTAGAAAGATCAGTTCCCAATTGCCCGCCAAACCAAAGCCCTGCCGCATCAGGTCCCTTCATGAACTCCAATTGCAAATACACTTGTCCACCCGAGCTCATCACCGTCGGAGAATTCCCCGCAGGCACCGACCCCGCAGAGACCGGCGATGTCCCCACTGCCATCTCCAACAAATTGCTCGCCCCATCTCCGTCCGCATCGGCACCCGGGTCCGCTTGGCCGCTCCCAAGCTGTGCCGCCGTAAACTGCTTCACCTTCCACAAATCATAAGCATCACCACCACCGCCCGCCACCTTGACTACAGGGAACGATGATACCCCGCCGTAATTGAAAAAATTCCCCCCCAGATACAATGCCCCATCCGAATCCGTCACGGCCGAGTAAACCGGCCCGCCGATTCCTCCTCCGGGATTCCACGTCGCATCCGTCGCTCCGGTCGCCGTCAACCGAGTCAGACGGGACACAGGGCTACTGAACCAGCCACCCACCACCATTCTCCCGGATGCCTGCAAGCCGATCTCAGATACCGTATTATCGAACGCAGGTGCAGTGAAGGTCCCGTCTACACTTCCGTTCGTATTCAGCCTGACCATCCTCGATGCCGCTGTGCCATTCCATGCGGTAAACTGACCTCCCACCAACAGTTTACCGTCTGGTTGAAGGGCCAAGCAGTTCACCATTCGCAGCGAATTCCGGCTGCCATTTGCATGAGCCCCGGCACCAACCTCGAACACCGCATCACGGCTGCCATCCGCATTCAAGCGGGCCAATCCGGAACGGAACCCGTCCACCGCCGGCACATAACTCCCCTGCCAGAAACTGCCTCCGATCAGGATCTTCCCACCTGCCAAGGCCACCACCGCTTCGATCGAATTGATCGAGTCGATCACCGCATCCACATTCACCGGAAAAACCGTATCACGTGCTCCACTGCCTAACAGACGGACGATCTGCTTCACCGTAGCCCCGTTGAAAGAGGTGAACTCCCCTGCCACCAAGATGGTCCCTGCCTCCTCGATCGCCAGCGCAAGCACCGCCGCATTCGGCCCTGTCCCATTTGCCGCGACAAACGCCGTATCCACCGTTCCGTTCTCATTGAGCCGCACCAAGCGATTGCACGCCGTCCCATCATAACTCGTGAATTGCCCCGCTACCACCATCTTACCGTCCGCCTGCCGGACCACTGCCTCGACTGGAGCGTTGAATCCCAGACCCGTTAGAAAATTCGCATCCACCGATCCATCCGCGTTCAGCCTCGCAATATGCCGGATCCCTGCCGCACCGCCGATCCCGGCACTAATATCCCCGCCGATGACCACCTTGCCATCCGGCAGCGGAACCACCGCGTTCACGCTTGTGTTGAAAAAACCTGGCGCAAACTGGGTAAACCGCCGGCCCGGATCCAGAATCCGCACCGTCGCCACCGCCTTGCCCGGACTGATCACCGCGCCAACCGGACTCGAAATCGTGAACGTCAGTGTATCGACTCCCTCCACCACCGCATCCGGCCGGATCGGAATCGCCAAGGTCTTGTCAGACGTATCTCCAGCCGCCCAAGTAACTGTTCCGGAAACCGCATAATAATCCGCTCCCGCCGTCGCGGTCCCATTGGCCGTGGCATAATTCACCGAAGCCGCCGTCGCTGATCCGAAATTCCTCCGCAGAGTCACCCGTGCCACACCAGCCGCCTCATCCACATCCACCGCCGTATTCACCGCCTCGATCCGCGGATCAAACTGCAAGTTCACATCAATCCACTCGCTCCCCGCCGCTCCACCGGCAGCCACCGTCTCGAACCGCACACCTGCCACCGTATCATTCAACACCGCACCCACCGCCAAACCGCTATCGTTGCGGTCGCTCTGCGCGTCCCCGTTCGAGTTCGGCGTCATATCGATCAGATTAGGGCGATTCGCATACAAACCCTCCGCCACCACATAGGCCGCATTAGACAAATTGGATGGCGCGCCATGCAATTTACGGTGGCCCACCCAGTAATGCACCCCCGCACCCATTGGCACCCGTAGCGCCAGCGTTGCCTGCGATGTAGCCGCCGGCGAATCAAACCGATAAATCCGGAACGTCCCATTCGCCGTCGGCGTGATCACCTTCGAAGCCGGAAGCCAGCCCAATCGCGAAGTCGCATACGGGCTGAAATAGCCCTTGTCATCCGATCCCCCGCCCATCGTGTCAAAGATATCTCCATACTCCACACTGTCGAAATTCGGATCATCATTCCTCGCCCCGCCCAGATCGTTCTCCGGATTCCAGAAATTCGCATGAAACAACCCATAGTTATGCCCAAACTCATGCAGCATCACACCCACATTTGTCGTCCCGTTGATCCAGTGATCACCATAACCCACCCCAGCCAATCCCCCATAAGTAATCTGCGAACCCGGCACATCTGTGAGCCTTGGAAAATAGACCGCTACCACGTCATAATTCGATAAGGTATAATTCGCAGCCGCCAATGACCGCGCCGCATCACGAATGCCATCATCATTTCCCGCAACCGCATAAGAAGCCCCCGTCGCAGGCATCCGATAGAGCGTGGTACTCACCGTATGATTGATCGATGCCATTCCATACGAATACTGATCCACCCGGTTCGCCACATTGCTCAGCACCGTCTCCAGCCCCGCCTTTGAGATCGAATTCGCCTCACCCGCGAAGTCCGAGAAATCCACCCGGATAAACAATACATCAAGATCATCATCGATCGTCGGAGCCTCCTCCACCAGCCCGCCACCACTGCCACCCTCCCCCGAGTCCGCAAGCACCGGGAACGGATTCCTCACCGCTCGCTGCTCCATCCTCCGTGCGTCATCCTCCGCCTCCTCCATCGTTGCGACAAACGCCGCCAGCGTCTCATCCGACTCAAATGGATAGATCAAGCCCCCCACCACCGCTGCGATCCCTTCGGAAACCTCAACCCCGCTCACCGGATCGACGCCCACTCCGGACTCCCCGAACCACTGCCCTGCGATCTTCTCTTCATCCCCTCCCAAGCGCCGTGCCGCCGGCGAATCTAACAATAGGACATCCCCGATCCGGTGCCCCTGCAAGAACACCCCGGCCAGAGGCCGCGTCGCCTCCATCAAGTGAGCGCCAAAGGCTTCTGCCGAGAAATCCCTCGTGCTCACCACATGCCGGTGCTGGCACGAGATCGTCCCCTCATCGGTTAGCGAGGTCTCCCAGCGCAAATCAAAATCCGCCACTCCACTCCACGGCTGCTCGCACTCCCGCCGCACCGCCTCCGGCAGGGCCGCAAGTTCTGCCAACCCCATCAAACGCGCCCGTGCCGCCGCCGGCCGCTTCCGCGCCAGCTCCTTCAACATCGCCATCCGCTGCCTCGCCAAGGCCACTCCCCTCTCCAAACTCTCCGCATCCTTCCATTCTCCGCCCTGATCCGCAGCCGCCATCTTCACCCACTGCCCGAAGTCCACCGCCTCACGCCCGGCCACTCCCGCTCCCTGAGCCTTCTCCGCCATCCCCGCGTTACCGCGCTCATCCTGCCAAACCAAAATCCCGGCTAAAACCAACAAAGCCACCAGTAACGCCACACGTTGGGTCATGAAAAAACGCTTCATGCATCTTGATAATCATTCTTGCTCACTGAGATCCAGCACGAATTGTCACTAGAAAGTTGGCAGAACTCTGGCAAGACTCTGGCAGCCAGCGTGCCACACAGGAGGGAATCCGTTTGCCCGGGCGATGCTAATGCACCTCGCTGAACGTCAGATCGAAGTCGTTTTCCAGTTTGGTGATTTTCGGCCGCTCGCGGGGTTCGATGAGGGCGAGGGAGACGCCTTTTTTTCCGGCCCGCGCCGTCCGGCCGCTGCGGTGGGTGAAGTATTCGATCTGCTCGGGAAGCTGGTGGTGGATGACGAAGGAAAGCCCCTCCACGTCGATCCCGCGGGCGGCGACGTCGGTGGCGATGAGGAACTGGGTGCGTTCTTTTTTGAAGGACCGCATCACGGTGTCGCGCTCCTTCTGGGTGAGGTCGCCTTGCAGGACATCGACGGGAAATCCCTTGGTGGTGAGTTGTTTGCCGAGCACGATGGCACCGGCCTTGGTGCGGCAGAATTCACTTTTTGTCTGGGATTTTGAACTTTCATCCTGATCCCGGCCCAGATGAAAAAAGGTCGGCCCGCCCACATCCTTAAGGTGCTCGCCAACCCGGAGGACGCGGATCGCCTCCAGCGCATCGTTTTCGAAGAAACCTCCACCCTCGGCATCCGCCGCACCGAGGTCCGCCGCGATTCGCTTCCCCGGCATTTCGAAACCCTCGGAACCGAGTTTGGCCCGATCCGTTTCAAGGTCGCCACCCTGCCGAGCGGCAGCCGCCGCGCCACGCCCGAGTATGAAGACTGCCGCGAGGCCGCCGCCCGCCACGGCGTCGCCCTTCCGATTGTTGTCCGCGCCGCCGAGGATGCCGCTGCACGGGCTATCTGAAATTTGTCAGACTCTCACTCCGTGATCCGTATGCCTGCTTTCGTGGCGCGGCATGTTTTCTCCTAACAATTTTCAGGAATCCTTGCCCCACCATCCACGATCCGCGATTCAGTATCGCTCGACTCGCAGGCGGGGCGGGTTTTAGGATTTCCGGCATGAAGCAGCGGTTCACCCCTTCCCATGGCAACCAGCCGAAACAAGCGCGCGAGAACCGCCATGTGCAGGCGGTCGAACAGGCGGTGCCATCACTGGATGAGGATGATCTGATGGCGATCGTCGCCCAGAAGGCTGTGCCGTTCGTGCTGGTGCTGGATTGCGTGCAGGACCCGCACAATCTGGGAGCGGTCCTGCGGACGGCGGTCGCGTCCTGGTGCTCGAATCTACCTGACAAGCAGGCAGCCCACCCGCCAGAAATCCGCCGCCAAAAAGAACCTTGCAAAGCGGACGGGAGAGCTAAGTTTGGGCTGAATGAAATCCGCCGTGAATTCTCCCAAATCCGCCAGATCCCAAGGTTCTGCGGAGCATTCTTCCTTTCAGCGTTTCACTATTTCAGCTTCACCCAAACGCCCCTTTTCCCCCGCAACCCCCATTTCCCCGCCCTCCGGTCGTCTCATGAACTTTCTCAACGGCCTTCACCGCTAAAGCAATTTCCTAGCAACTGGATCGTTTTGCGCTTACGTTCCCCCCTTTCACCCCTATTTCGAAATCCATCATGCGAGTTTTCAGCCTTTTCACATCAGTCATCTTAATTTCAGCCTCGGCAAGCGCCCAAACTTGGCAATCGCTCTCGCCACAAATCTCAGGGGTTCCATTCGGTTCGGGCCCACGTCCCATGTCCGGCAGCACTTGGTTCGCCGGCACCTCCACAGGGGACTACCGCTCAACGGACAACGGGGGCACATGGACAAATTCCTCCTCCGGACTACTTGATGACACCGGACGAATCATCTCCGCCGTATCCTATTTCAAAACATCCACCGGCCGTATCCTCCGCGCTGGTGCCACCTCGTCATGGAACAACAAGGTGGGCAGCCCGGTTTTCTACTCAGACAATGACGGTGCGAGTTGGGCTGAGTCCCCCTTACCCTTCTCGCTTCCCTCAGCTGCGAACCAAGTGTTCATCTTCCACAACTACGCGGAAAAAAACGGCACCATCTTCGCAGCCTGCGGCAGCAACAACTTCCCGCTTTTCAAATCGACGGACGACGGACTCACCTGGAGCGCCGTCCCAAACCTCTCATTTTCCCAAAACAACCTCCAGGCGGTAGCTGTAAACACCGCAGGGATCTATGTGGCAAACAGCACCAACGGCATCTTCCGCAGCATCGATAACGGAGTGTCCTTCCAAATCGCTTCGAACGGCATCCCCGGCCTTTTCAACCCCCTCTTCGGCACCATCCGCTCCGCTCTCGATGTGATCGCGCTTGCCGATGGCACCCTCCTCGCACAAGTCGATGACGGCCTCTGGCGCAGCACTGATAATGCCGAGAACTGGACGGAAGTAAGCGTTTCCCTCGGCCAGGGGGCGATTGAAAGCATCTCGTCCGATGGCACAAAGGTCTATGCCTTCACCCGGAACCGCGTGCTCCTGGAAACCCTCGACAAAGGCGCTTCCTTCCACATCGTCGATGGCGGGACGGCACCAGCCCTCCGGACTCTTTCCGAGCGCCACATGAACACCGCAAACGGGGTGGCCATTTACGCGACCGATTCGGAGTTCTTCCGGCTCGATCTGAATACCGCTCCACGGACCGCCCTTCTTCCGACGATCATCGACAGGCCGCTATCAAAAACCGTCAACGTGGGCAAGCCACTCGTCCTTTCCGTAACCCACTCCAACGGCACCCTTCCTATCAGCTACGTTTGGAAAAGGGATGGAAACATCGTCCCATCCCAATCCGGATCCACCCTCACCATCCCATCGGCCAGTGCCGGGGATGCCGGCGACTACACCGTCGAGATCACCAACGGAGCAGGCACAGTCATCTCTCCGATCGCGGCAACAGTGGCAATCGCTCCTAACACCCCGGGAAACATCGACTACACGATCCAGCCCATCACCCTGAGCACCTTCAACATCGCCAGAACCCGTGGCCTCGCACAAGGCGCGGACGGAAGCATCTTCGTGGCAGGGGAGTTTGATGCATCCGCCACCGTTCCCGGCCGCCGCGTCATCCGCATCCGCCCGGATGGAACGATCGACCCACTTTTCAAACCGACCAGCGCATCCATCAACTTTGAAGATCCCTTCGCCGTCCAACCGCTTTCCGATGGATCGGTCATCGTTGGCGGTGGTGGCTCCCAATATCTCCGGAGGCTCGACCCCACCGGCGCAATCGACCTTGGTTTCGATTGGCCACAACTCCTCGGCGGCGTCACCTATGCGATGGCTCCCGGCCCCGGCGATACCACCTACGTCGGAGGCAGCTACGGGCTTTATCGCATTTTCAATACCAACGGCCACATCGACTTCACCTTCAATCCACCGGATCTGGGTGGGGACGTCCGTGCCATCGCCCTCGCTCCAGATGGCAAAATCGTCATCGGTGGTCGTTTCCTCAATACGAACGGGCGTTCATCCAGCCGCATCTCAAGACTTCTGCCAGATGGCATCCACGACACCTCCTTCAACGTCGGCACCGGCTTTAACAACGACGTCGTTGCCGTGGCA
The DNA here is from genome assembly GCA_963841745.1 of uncultured Verrucomicrobiae bacterium. Taxonomy (GTDB): domain Bacteria; phylum Verrucomicrobiota; class Verrucomicrobiia; order Verrucomicrobiales; family Akkermansiaceae; genus Luteolibacter. The sequence continues at coordinate 1,080,672 of CAWJDV010000006.1, forward strand.
GTTCAGGAGGATGGAAAAATCCTCGCAGGGGGCACGTTCACCTCATTCCGGGGTGTCTCCGCCCAGAGACTCGCCCGTATCAATCCCGATGGCACAACCGATACCGCTTTTACACCCCCGGTACTGAACTCCACGATAAACAGCGTAGTGGTAGATGGCACGGGCGGAGTCGTGATCGCGGGGGCTTTCACCACCCTCGGTGGCACCGTATCGAACAACATCGCCCGCCTCGACCCCATCAATGGCAGTCTCGATACGTCATTCCCCGGACAAGCCAGCAACCTGGAAATCCTTTCCATGAGCATCCAGCCGGATGGAAACATTCTCACCGGAACCAACAGCGGCTTCACCCGCATCATCGGCGCAACTCCCTCCACACCCCGCATCAGCTTTTTTAGCGGGGACACCGCCGCAGCCGCCGGCCAACCTGCAAGCCTGGAAGTCCGCCTCTCCGGTCCTTCCGCCGGTGCCACCTTCCAATGGTTCAAGGATGGCGTCCTCCTTCCCACCGATACCGCCGCGATCCTTTCCCGCCCCTCCCTCGCCCAAAGCCACGTAGGGGCGTATCGGGTGGAAGTCACCATCGACTCCACCGTGTTCAAAAGCGGCGATACCCGCCTTGATCTACTGGGCACGCCGTATTTCATCACTAGCCCTGATACGGCTCCCGGCGCGGTCACCTACCGCCACCACTTCAGCGCACGCGCCAAAGGCACTGGCCCTATCAGCTACCAGTGGTTTAAAAACGGCGCGGCCATCTCCACAGGATCCGGCATTTTCATCAATGCTCTGGCAGAAACGGATGCTGGAACCTATTTCGTCCGCGCAACTGGCCCCGGGGGCTCCGTCGATACCACCCCTTTCTACTTCGCCGTTCTGCCAAAAATCGGAAGCATTGATCCGTCACTCGTCTTCAGGCAGTCGGCGGCGGTGCCTCAAGGAGTCGCCCACGATTCCATCCTCCCCCTTGCGGATGGCACTTTCCTTGGTGGCGGAACTCTGGCTTCCACAGGCTTCCCCTCGCGCTATCTACGCAAATACTTCTCTGATGGAACATGGGATCAATCATTCAACTCCCAATCCTTCGGACTCACCACCGCCGTGCGCCAGATCATCCGCCAGAGCACCGGGAAAATCATCATCGCCTCCGCCAACTTGACGATACGGCTTAACTCTGACCTCACGCTGGATGCGTCCTTCTCCACACCCTCCACCACCATCTTACAGATCGCCACCCTGCCGGATGACAAACTTCTGATCCGGGGGGAGCCGTCAGCGGCTATCCCGGAGGTCTGTACCGCATCTCCGCCGATGGAGCGATCGATACCTCTTTCCCTTCCACCACCTTTACGGGCGGATTGCTGACGGCCATCGGCACCGATTCAACCGGAAGGATTCTGCTTGGCGGCACTTTCTCTCAGGTAAACGGATCTCCACGCCGCAGGGTCGCGCGGCTCGCCGCGAACGGCACGCTCGATGCCGACTTCACCGGCCCGGTGGGCAGCACAAGCTTACCGGGGGCCGCTACCATCAACCTTGTCACCACCGCTCCTGACGGATCGGTCTTTGTCGGCGGCAACGCCCTATCGGGTCTGGTCGAGGGATACGTGGAGAACCTAATCAAACTGGATAAAACTACCGGTCAACACGACCCATCGTTCTATCCCACCAAAGGGGGCGGGTCGCCGATCTCCCTAGAATTTTTCCCAGATGGCAGGATCGGAGTCTTCGGAAACTTCGGGGGAAGCCTCTTCCAGATCCGTTTCCCTAACGGAGCACCGGATCCCGCCACTTTCAGCATTGCTACCGCAATCTCTGGCACGGCCAACAGCCAGTCCATCCACCAGCCCTCCCTGTCCGGCACCCATATTGTCCCAGGAACCATGGCGCTAAATGGACAAAACGGCTACAACCGCCTCTTTACCGGCGCGCCCCCGCTCGCCTTTGTCACCCAGCCTGCAACCAGCGTGGCGACCACCCCGGCCAACACGGTGAACCTGAACACCAGCGTCACCCTCACCGCATCGGCCTTAGGCACGAGCGCCGTTTCCTACCAGTGGTATTTCAACGATCAAATTATAAACGGTGCTACGAGCAAAACCCTCACTTTCAACTCCGTCCAGAAAGCCAACGAAGGCAGCTACACACTCGCGGCTACCAACGCATCCGGCACGGTGTTAAGTCAGCCAGTCTATCTCGACGTCCTCGCTGAGCCGGAAATCCTGACACATCCGATCACCACCACCCTCACAACCGGGGGGAACGTCACCCTCACTGTCTCTGCGAAAGGCCGCCCGACACTTTCCTATGCATGGACGCGCGATGGCGTCACCCTATCGAACGTTTCAGGGAAAATCTCCGGTGCTACCACCACCTCACTCACGCTCACGGGAGTAACCGAGGCGGAGGCCGGTGCATACCGCGCCGTCGTGACAAACTCCGTAGGATCCACCCCGTCCAACATCGCTGATATCATTCCCGTTTTCCTAGCGGGTTCTGCGGATACTTCATGGCCCGGCCCTGTTCCTTCCATCCCTGGCGGCACCCTCAGGGCGGATCTGCTCCGCACCCCGGACGGCGGATTTTTCGTCACCGGCCCGTTCACCTTCAACACAAGGCAACATGCGGTGAAATACCAGGCAAACGGAACGCTTGATCCATCGTTCATCCCTCCTGCGAATGCCACCATCGACAACAGCACGCTTCGATATTATGCCGTTGATGACACCGGGAGGCTTCACGCCGCAGTCCGCACTACCAGCGCGACTACCACATCGATGTTCCGCTACGAGGCCAACGGCACGCAAACCTCCCTCGGCACCATTCCGTTCAAAGCTGTCCAGATCATGTTTGATGACCAGAACCGCCTTGTCGCACCGGTGGATACCACCACGGCACCTTTTGTCAAACGCTACACCCTTTCGGCAAATACACTCACGGAAGACACCACCTTCAGCGTGACCGTCAACCGCCCGATAAGCGTAGCACCCGTCAACCAGATCTATCCGGCTCCCTCCACGGGCGGATACTACATCACCGGCACCTTCTCGACCGTGGATGGCGTCAACCGCATAGGAGGCTTCGCCCGCATCACCTCGACAGGCTCAGTTGATACGACATTCGGAGACTATGCCCTCACAGAAGGCCGGTTGGAAATCCCGGCGAAATCGTTCCTCCTTGAGATGCCGGATGGGAAGGTCCATCTCCGCAATCTACGTCTGAATACCGACGGTCTGGTGGACAGCACATGGAACTCTACCAACATCTCTAATGGCTCTCTGATAGAAGTCCAGAAAATCGCCGCTGGATTTGTCGATTCAGCAGGAAAATTCGTCCTCTGCTACAGTGACAAAGTGCGACGCTTCCTGCCGAATGGTGACTCTGACCCCAGCTTCACCGGCCCCGTCTCCAGCACCCTGAGCGACATCATCCAGACCACCGGCGGGCAAGTTTACCTCGCCGGGGATTTCACTGCCAACGCAAGCACCGGCAACAGGGCAGACCTGATACGCCTGAACTACGAGTCCACCTTCATCGGCTTCTCATCGAGCCCGACAAATCTGACACTCACCACCGGCCAGAGCGCGGTTTTCAGCGCAGGCGTAATCGGCAGTGGCATCACCTTCAAGTGGTATCAGAACGGCATACTACTGACCGATGGCGGCAGGGTTTCCGGAGCAGGCACCGCCAACCTCACACTCGCGGGAACAACCCTGACGGATACGGGTTCCATCCGCCTGGAAATTTCCAATACCTCGGGCGTGGCGTCGCGCACCGCGATCCTCACAGTGAACGCACCGCCTGCGGAAAACTTCGCAGGGTGGACAGCCCTAGCTACCGTCCCCGCCAACCAGCGCGGCCCCTTGGACGATCCAGATGGCGATGGCCTGCCGAACTTGATGGAATTCGCTTTGAACTTGGCTCCAAGCACTTTCAACGGCAATCCGCACCCGACCTCTTTCGTCTCTGTGAGCGGACAGTCCTATCCATCGGTTACCTTCACCCGCAGGAAAGACCTCGGCAACACCACGCTGAGCGTGCAGATTTCCGCAGATCTTACCTACACTACCGATCTGGGTTCCACGGTTGTTTCCGTAACGGACAACAACGATGGAACGGAAACCGTCGTCGTCCGCTCGAACGTGGCTCAAGGCTCGCTCCGCGCGCAGTTCTTCCGCCTCAAGGCACAATAAACATCAAGTTGTGGCGGGCAGGAAGCGATTGCCACTGCGACTCCATTCGCGGAGAGACCTTCCTCGCCTGCGGACAATGCGTGGATGACAACCCTCATAGGCGCCTTGATCCACAACCACCCAAGAAGCATTCCCCTGCTCCGGCTTCAGTATCGCTCGACGCGGGGTGCGGGCGGGTTTTAGGATTTCCGGCATGAAACCACGGTTCACCCCTTCCCATGGCAGCCAGCCGAAACAAGCGCGCGAGAACCGCCATGTGCAGGCGGTGGAACAGGCGGTGCCATCGCTGGATGAGGACGATCTGATGGCGATCGTCGCCCAGAAGGCGGTGCCGTTTGTGTTGGTGCTCGATTGCGTGCAGGACCCGCACAATCTCGGGGCGATCCTGCGGACGCGGATGGCCCGCTCGGCGGCAATCAGTGGGCGGTCTGGAGATTCCTGGGTCGGAGGATCGAGGAAAGTTTCGTGATGGGCGGATGCGTGGAGTTTTTCGCGGCGCTGGCGCGAGCGGAGACGGTCGATGGCGCGGTTGCGTGCCATGGTGATGAGCCAGGTGGTGGCTTTGCCATGCTGGGAATCGTAGCGTGAGGCCTTCTCCCAGATGGAAACAAACAGGTCCTGCAGGGTTTCTTCCGCTTCAGCGTGGTTTTTCAGGATGCCGAGGGTGATACCGAAGAGTGCGGCGGAGAAATCATCATAGAGTTTGGAAAACGCGTCTTTGCAGCCCGCCGCGATCCGGGCGAGAAGCTCTTCGGGACTCACCTCGTTTTCCATGTGGTCAGACTAGGGAGCGAGCGAGTCGTATCGAGAGATTTCTGACCGCTCGGGAGGAGTCGCTGGGACCAGGCAGGTGGTGCGGGCGTGGAGGGTTCATGGCACGTCTATCTACACAAATGGAAATGCGACGCGGCAAGTAACGCCGCGCGCGGAAATGCGGATACATGGACCCGCAGAATTCTTTAACAACGCGCCCGATTCATTGGGTCCATATCACTGCACCTCGCTGAACGAGAGATCGAAATCGTTTTCCAGCTTGGTGATTTTCGGCCGTTCGCGCGGCTCGATGAGGGCGAGGGAAACCCCCTTTTTCCCAGCCCGCGCGGTGCGACCGCTGCGGTGGGTGAAGTATTCGATCTGCTCGGGAAGCTGGTGGTGGATGACGAAGGAAAGCCCCTCCACGTCGATCCCGCGGGCGGCGACGTCGGTGGCGATGAGGAACTGGGTGCGTTCTTTTTGAAGGACCGCATCACGGTGTCGCGCTCCTTCTGGGTGAGGTCGCCTTGCAGGACATCGACGGGAAATCCCTTGGTGGTGAGTTGTTTGCCGAGCACGATGGCGCCGGCCTTGGTGCGGCAGAAAATGACACCGCGGTTCGCCTGTTGTTGCTTGAGGAAGCTGGCGATGAACTCGGTCTTCTCGTCGCGGCTGCAGATCTTGAACTGGTGGTCGATGTCGCGGTTGACGACATGTGCCTTGTCGATTTTCAGCAGGTGCGGTTTTTCCGACATGCAGTCTTTGATGAGCCCGTGGATGGCGTCCGGGATGGTCGCGGAAAACAACCAGGTGCTCTTGCGCGCGCGGGTGAGTCCGAAGATTTTCACCAGCTCCTTTTTGAAGCCCATGCTCAGCATTTCGTCCGCCTCGTCGAGGATCAGGTGCTTCACGTGGATCAGGGTGAGCGCCTTTTTCTGGAAGAGATCGAGCAGCCGTCCGGGCGTGGCGACGACGATGTGGGTCGGGCGTTGCAGGGCGGCGACCTGTTTGTCGAAGTTGTCGCCGCCGCAGAGGACCTCGACGAAGATTTTTTCGGAATGCTTGGTGTAGCGGAAAAGCTGCTTGCCGATCTGCTTGGCCAGCTCGCGGGTGGGCGCGACGATGAGGCCCTGGATGTCTTTGGATTTCGGGTTCATCTTCATCAGCAGCGGCAGGCCGAAGGCGGCGGTCTTGCCGGTGCCGGTCTGGGCCTGGGCGATGAGGTCACCGCCGTTTTCGAGCAGGAAGGGGATCGCCTTGTCTTGGATTTCAGTGGGATGGATGATGCCGAGCTCCTGAAGCCCTTGCATCAGGTTGGCGGGGATGCCGAGTTCTTTGAAAGTTTTCAACGTGGTGGTTCTGGTAAATTTTCTCCGCCTCGATTCAGGCCGGGCGGTTGTCTGGCGGAATCATGGCGGCTCTGGCGTGAGATGACGAGCCATGAAAATCCGCCACCTCCCGGACTGCCGGAGAATCACCCGTCCCGGTGATTTTGACCTTGGGAAAGCGTGGGATCTTGCTAGTAATCAGGGGCTCCGACTTTCAGGGGCAAGGTCACGACATGACACGCAAGAACACAGGCAGCCGGAACCGGAAACCAGAGACAGTCCCGGCGGCCAGCAAGGAACCGGCGAACCGGTTCCCCATCGTCGGCATCGGAGCCTCGGCCGGAGGGTTGGCAGCGTTCGAAGCGTTTTTCTCCGGCATGAGCGCGGAGATGGACCCGGGCATGGCTTTCGTGCTCGTCCAGCACTTGGCACCGGATCACAAGAGCATCCTCACCGACCTGATCCGGCACTTCACCCGCATGCAGGTGTTCGAGGTGGAGGACGGCATGGTAGTCCGGCCGAACTGCGCTTACATCATCCCGCCGAATTACGACATGGCGTTTTTGAACGGTGCCTTGCAACTGCTTGAGCCCACCGCGCCGCGCGGCCAGCGGTTGCCGATCGATTTCTTTTTCCGCTCACTCGCCCAGGACCAGCGCGACCGGGCGATCGGCATCGTGCTCTCGGGAACCGGCAGCGACGGCACCTTGGGCATCCGGGAAATCAAGAGCGCCGGCGGCATGGTGATGGCTCAGAGCCCGGAATCGACCGAGTTCGACGGCATGCCGCGCAGCGCGATTGCGACCGGGCTGGTGGACTACGTGCTGCTGCCAGAGGAAATGCCCGCGCAGCTCACCAGCTATGTGGTGCACGCGTTCAGCAAGCTGCCCCGCTTCGACGAGCCTCCCACGCCCGGCACCGAGAGCGCGATGAAAAAAATCTTCATCCTGCTGCGGGCACAGACCGGCCACGAATTTTCCCAATACAAGCCGAACACCATCTACCGCCGGATCGAGCGGCGCAAGGCGGTGCATGAAATCGAGGACCTCGATGACTATGTCGCCCTGCTGCAGGAGTCTCCGCCGGAAGTGGAGGCGCTGTTCCGCGACTTGTTGATCGGTGTGACGAGTTTTTTCCGGGATCCGGAGGCATTCCAGGTGTTGCAGGATCAAATCATTCCCAAGCTGTTTTCGGACAAATCCACCGGCGGGACGATCCGGGTGTGGTCCGCCGGGTGCTCCACCGGGGAGGAGGCCTACTCGATCGCGATTCTGCTGCAGGAATGCATGGAGGCGCGCAAGCAGAGCTTTACCGTGCAGGTGTTCGCCACGGATATCGACTCGCGGGCGATCGCCACCGCGCGCACCGGTCTCTATCCGGCGAGCATCGCGGTCGACGTCACGCCGGAGCGGCTGGCGCGCTTTTTCACTCCCGAGGCGGATGGCAGCGCTTACCGCGTGCACAAGGGGATCCGCGACATGCTGGTCTTTTCCGAGCAGGACGTGATCAAGGATCCGCCGTTTTCCCGGCTCGACATGATCGTCTGCCGGAACCTCATGATCTATCTGGGCAGCGAGTTGCAAAAGAAGCTCATCCCGATGTTCCACTATGCGCTCAATCCACAGGGAATCCTGTTTCTGGGCACGTCCGAGGGCGTGGGCGACTTCGGCGACCTGTTCGCCCCGGTCGACCGCAAGGCGAAGATTTATCAACGCAAGGAGGACTTCAACAGCCTGAGGCGCGCGCCGATGAGCCGCTTCCTGCCACCGATGACGGCGGTCGAGGCGGCGATGCCGCGGCTGGCGCGGAAGTCGGATTTCCCGTTGAAGTTGCCGCTGCGCGACCTCACCGAACAGACGCTGTTGCGCGAAATCACTCCAGCCGGCGTGCTCGTGAACCACCACGGGGACATCCTCTACCAACACGGCCGCACCGGGATGTTTCTGGAACCGGCACCGGGCGAGACCAAGGGCAGCAACATCCTGGCGATGGCGCGCGAGGGTCTGCGGCCCGCCCTCTCCGCAGCGCTCCACAAGGCGGGCACCACCCGGGAAATCGTCAGAACCCCCGGCCTCAACGTCCGCACCAACGGCCACTTCAGCGGAGTCAATCTCAGCGTCCACCCGGTGAGCACCGGCATGGGCACCCCGCCGGAGTCCCTGCTCTATCTGGTCGTACTGGAGGAAATACCGCCGCAGGACCCCGCGCAAAGCCCGGCCGCCACGACCCCGGACGATCCGGTCGCCGACGCCGAGGCACGCATCAACGCGCTCAAACAGGAACTCCGGACCAAGGAGGAATACCTCCAGAGCACGCACGAGGAGCTGGAATCCTCCACCGAGGAGCTCAAATCCTCGAACGAGGAAATGCAGTCGGTGAACGAGGAACTGCAATCCACCAACGAGGAGCTGGAAACCTCCAAGGAGGAACTCCAGTCGCTCAACGAGGAGCTCGCCACCATCAACACCGAGCTGCAAACCAAGGTGGCCGACCTTTCGCGGGCGAACAACGACATGAACAACCTGCTCGCCGGCACCGGCATCGGCACGGTGTTCGTGGACCACCAGCTGCGGATCCTGCGCTTCACTCCCGCCGCCAGCGCCATCACCAACATGATCCTAAGCGACGTCGGCCGGCCGGTCGCTCACATCGTTTCCAATCTCGTCAGCTATGACACCCTGGTCGAGGACGTGAAAAACGTGCTGAACACCCTGGTGCCCAAGGAAACGGACGTGCGGACCCTCGACGGGAAATGGTACACCCTGCGGATCCTGCCCTACCGCACGCTCGACAACGTGATCGAAGGCGCGGTGATGACCTTCGTCGAAATCACGGAAATGGTCCGCGCCCGGGACGCGCTGACCCAGGCGAACGAACAACTCCGGCTGGTGGTGGTGGCGCGGGACGCCCGCGACGCGATCACGGTGCAGGATATGACGGGCCGGATCCTCGCCTGGAATCCCTATGCCGAGAAACTCTACGGCTGGACGGAGGCGGAAGCGCTGGCAATGAACCTGCGCGACCGCCTGCCGCAGGATCTTCGCGGAGAGGAAATGAAAATCCTCACGCGCCTTGCCAGCGACGAATCGCTCGTCCCCCATAACACCCGGCGGACGACAAAAAGCGGGGACGTTTTGAACGTCAAGGTCGTTGCCACTGCCTTAATCAATGCGGCAGGTCAGCTCTACGCCATTTCCACCACCGAACGATTGATCACCTAGTAGCGGAAAACCATCATGACCAACAAGGATACCCCCCCCGGTGATGCCTTCACATCCGAGAACTCCCAGGACTCCCTGCGGCTGCAAGCCGAGGCGATCCTGTCCGAGCGACAGGGTGACGAACCCGACTTCATCAAGGGCAAGTCGCCCTATTTCCTCAAGCGGACGATGCACGACCTCCGGGTGCATCAGATCGAGCTGGAAATGCAGAATGAAGAGCTGCGCAAGGCGCAGGCGGAGATCGAGGCGGCGCGGGTCCGCTATTTCGACCTCTACGATCTCGCTCCCGTGGGCTACATCACCCTCAACGACCAGGGAGTGATCCTGGAGTCGAACTACGCCGCCGCCGGATTGCTCGGCGTGTCGCGGCGCGGGCTGGCGAAACAGCCGATCTCCAAGTTCATCTGTGCCGAGGCCCAGGACATCTACTACCTGCAATGCAAAAAGGTCCAGGAAACCGGACTGCCGCAGGTCAGTGAACTCCGGATGAAAGGGCGTGACAGCAAGCCGTTCTGGGCGCGACTGGAAGCCACCATCGCCAGATCCTCCGGCAGTGCGTCCGAATTCCGCATCGTGCTGACCAACATCACCGAGCGAAAACGGGCGGAAGAGGCACTGAAGGATTCCGTCGAATTTTCCTCCAGCCTGATCCGCTACATGCAGGACGGATTCTCGGTGCTGGACCTGCAAGGGGTGGCGCTGGACGTCAATCCGGCCCTGTGCGAGATGACCGGGTTTTCCCAGGAAGAGCTGGTCGGTTGCAAGCCGCCGTTTCCCTACTGGCCTCCGGAAGACCATGAACGGATTCAAAAGGCTCTCGACGAGACCCTGCATGGCCACGGCCCGGCTGACCTCGAACTGAGGTTCATGCGCAAGGACGGCGTGCGCTTCCCGGTGATTGTCAGCCCCTTCGCCGTGAAAAACCGCAATGGCGAGACGATCAGCTACTCCGCCACCGTGAAAAACATCACGGCGCGCAAACAAGCGGAACGAGCGCTGAAAAAAAGCGAGGCGTTTCAAAAAGACATCCTCAACTCGCTTCCCGCACAGATCGCCGTGCTCGATCACGAGGGGGTCATCGTCGCGGTGAACGAGCCGTGGCTGCAGTTCGCAAGGACCAACGGAAATCCCCTGGTCGAGAAAATCGGGGTGGGCGCGAGCTACATGGACGTCTGCCAGGAAGCCCTGAGGCAGGCCGATCCCTACGCGCAAGCCGCCGTCGATGGCTTGCAGTCGGTCTTGTCCGGCAAGCAAAAACGATTCTCCATGGAATATCCGTGCAACGCTCCGGATTGTTCCCGCTGGTTCATGATGGAGATCCTTGTCCCGGCGAGCAGCGGCAGTGGTGCCATCGTCGCCCATACCGACATTTCCGAGCGCCGCAAGGCCGAGGAAGCCTTGCGGGACGCCAACCAGAAACTGCGGCTGCATTTCGAACAAACCCCGATGGCAGTCATCGAGTGGGATCTGAATTTCCGGGTGACCAACTGGAATCCGGCGGCACAGACGATTTTCGGCTACTCCCGGGAAGAGGCTCTCGGCCAGCCTGCGGCATTCATCCTTCCGGAGGGCTACCGGCAGCAGGTCGACGGAGTCTGGCAGGCGTTGATCAAGAAAAACGGCGGCGAACGAAGCACCAACGCGAACCTCCACAAAAACGGCCAGTCGATCCTCTGCGAGTGGTATAATACCCCGCTCATCGACGAGCGCGGAACCGTCGCCGGAGTCGCTTCCGTGGTCATGGACATCACCGAGCGCACCGAGGCGCTGCAAATGCTGGCCTGGGAGAAAAGCGCGCTCGAATTGATCGGCAGCGTCGCGCCACTTCACGAAGTCCTGGACCGCTTGATGTTGAGCCTCGAAAAGCAGCTGCCGGAAGCACTCTGCTCGGTCCTCCTGCTCGATGACGACGGCATCCACCTGCGCCACGGCGCAGCTCCCAGCCTGCCGGACGCTTACAACTTCGCGGTGGACGGCGCCCCCATCGGCCCCGCCGCCGGATCCTGCGGCACCGCCGCCTACACCAAGCGGCAGGTCATCGTCGAAGACATCGCCACCGACCCGCTGTGGGCAGATTACCGCGCGCTGGGGTTGAAACATGGCCTCCAAGCCTGCTGGTCCACACCGATCCACGACCACGACGGGGAAATCCTCGGCACCTTCGCCATCTACTACCGGAAACCCCGCCGCCCCGCTCCTTCCGACCTCGAACTGATCGAACGCGCCGTGCACGTCGTGCGCATCGCCATCAAACGCAAACTCGCGGAAGAAGCCCTGCTGGAGAGCGAACAGAAATTCCGCACGCTCTTCGAGAACGCCGGCGACGCGATCCTCATCATCGACGGCGACCACTTCATCGACTGTAACGCCCGCACGCTGGAGCTCTTCCATTGCCAGACGCGCGACCAGATCGTGGGCCGCACCATCAACGATTTCTCCTCACTCATCCAGCCGGACGGACGTCCCTCGGTCGACTCCGCGAGCGAAAAAATCACCGCCGCGCTGGCCGGCCAGCCACAGTTTTTCGAGTGGATCCACCGGACCCTTCAAGGTACCACCTTCCCCGCGGACGTCAGCTTGAACCCGGTGGAACTAGGTGGCAGGATCCTGCTGCAGGCGATCGTCCGCGACATCAGCGAGCGCAAAGCCGCCGAGGAGGAAATCCACAGCCTCAACGCGGGCCTGGAACTGCGGGTGCAGGAACGCACCACCGAGCTGCAGACCGCCAACGCCTCCCTCACCGACTTCAAGGCCGCACTCGACGAGCACGCGCTCGTCTCCATCACCGACTCCAAGGGAATCATCACCTACGCCAACGACAAATTCTGTGCGATTTCCAAGTTCCCGCTGGCCGAGCTGATCGGTGAGGACCACCGCCTCGTTAATTCCGGCTACCACCCGGCGGCTTACTTCAAAAACCTCTGGGACACGGTCATGAAGGGCAAGGTCTGGAAGGGCGAAATGAAAAACCGCGCCAAGGACGGTTCTACCTACTGGGTGGACACCACCATCGTCCCCTTCCTCGGCAGCAGCGGCAAGCCCGCCCAGTTCGTCGCCATCCGCACCGACATCACCGAGCGGAAACTCGCGGAGGACGCCCTCCGCGTCAGCGGTGAGCGCCTCCACCTCGCCACCGATGTGGCCGCCATCGGCGTGTGGGAGCGGGACATCAAAAGCCAGACCCTCAGCTGGGACCGGCGGATGTTCGAAATCTACGGCATGCCAACCAGCCCGGACGGCCGCGTGAGCTATCAGGACTGGCGCAGACAGGTGCTGCCCGAGGATCTTGCGGAACAGGAAAGCCGGCTCATCCAAACCATCTCCACCTGCGGGCGGGACCAGCGGGAATTCCGCATCATCCGCGCATCCGACCAATCCGTGCGCCACATCCAGGCCGCCGAAATGGTGGTGGTCGGGGCGGACGGCAAGGCGGCGCGCATCGTCGGCATCAATCGCGACATCACCGAGCGCAAGCAGGCCGAGCAGGAAATCGGCAAGCTCAACGCCGATCTCGAAAACCGCGCCGCCGAGCTGCTCACCGCCAACAAAGAGCTCGAAGCCTTCAGCTATTCCGTCTCCCACGACCTGCGCGCCCCGCTGCGCGCCGTGGACGGATTCTCCCGCATGGTGCTCGAAGACTATGCCGACAAGCTCGACGACGAGGGCCGGCGCAAACTCGCCGTCATCCGCAGCGAATCCCAGCGCATGGGCCGCCTCATCGACGACCTGCTCGCCTTTTCCCGGCTCGGCCGCCAGCCGATCGAGCCGGTCCGGATCGACATGCACGCCATGGCCCGCAGCGTCTTCGACGAGCTCGCCGCGCGCGACCCCTCGCGCAAGCTGCGGCTCCACCTGCATCCGCTGCCACCCGCCCGCGGCTCGGAAGCACTCGTCCGGCAGGTCTGGGTGAACCTCATCAGCAACGCCATCAAATTCACCCGCCAGCGCGAGCCCGGTGAAATCGAAATCGGTTCGCAGCCGGCTGAAAACGGCGAACCATTATACTATGTGAAAGACAACGGCGCCGGCTTCGACATGCGCCACGCGAACAAACTGTTTGGTGTCTTCCAGCGGTTGCACAGCCAGGAGGAATTCTCAGGAACCGGAGTGGGACTTGCACTCGTCCAGCGCATCGTCCATCGTCATGGTGGTCGCATCTGGGCGGAATCCGAAGTGGATCAAGGTGCTGCATTTTACTTCACGTTACCTAATCAAAACCCATGAAAAAACCGCTGGAAATTCTGCTCGTGGAGGACAACCCGCAGGAGGCGGAACTGACAATCCGGGCACTCAAAAAACGCACGCTCGCGAGTCACTTCGTCCACGTGCACGACGGTCAGGAAGCGCTGGATTTCCTCTTTGGCAAGGGCCGCTACAAGGATCGCGACCTGAGTGAACTGCCTAAAGTCGTGTTACTTGACTGGAAGTTACCGAAGCTCGACGGGATCGAGGTGCTGCGCCAGCTACGTGCTAACAAACATACCCGGCTGATCCCGGTGGTGGTGCTGACCTCCTCCAGCGAGGAGCGCGACGTGATCGAGGCCTACCAGCTCGGGGCGAATAGTTATATCGTCAAACCGGTGGACTTCGAGAAGTTCCTTGAGGTAGTCAGCAATATGATTACGTATTGGCTGTTACTTAACCAGCTACCCAGCCTGAAACCATGAGAACAACAGAAAAAACAGACGTTCGCATTCTCCTGCTTGAAGACTCTGACATCGACGCGGAGTTAATGATCCGCGAACTCGACAAACGGGGGATTTTCTTTGTTTCGCACCGTGTCCAGACCCGCGCCGAGTTCACCCGCGCCATCGGGGAATTCCAGCCGGAGCTGATCCTCGCGGACTACAAGCTGCCGGGATTCACAGGCGGCCAGGCGCTCTCGATTGCCAGGCAATGCTGTCCGGACGTCCCGGTCATCATCGTCTCAGGGGCCGTGGGTGAGGAAACCGCCGTGGAGCTGCTCAAAGACGGCGCCACGGACTTCGTGCTCAAGGACCGGCTCAGCGGCCGGCTCGTCCCCGCCATCCACCGGGCGCTGCGTGAAGTCGCGGAGCGCGACTCACGCCGTCAGGCGGAGACCGCCCTGCGCGCGCTCAACGCCCAGCTCGAAGAACGCGTCGCCGAGCGCACCCGCGAGCTCGCCACGAAAAACGCCCTCATGGCGGAAGACCTGGAAATGGCCCGCGAACTCCAGATGACCTTCCTGCCCAGCCGCTTCCCCACGCTCCCCCGCGGCGCGACCCAGGCCGCTAGTGCCGTGAAATTCTCCAGCATCCTGCACCCCACCAACTCGGTGAGCGGGGACTACTACAACGTCTTCCCCATTTCGGATACCTCCGTCGGCATCTTCATCTGCGACGTGACCGGCCACGGCGTGCGCGCGGCGCTCGTCACCGCCATGATGCGCACGCTCGAGGAGCAACTCAGCCAGCTCGCGGGCGATCCCGGCGCGCTGTTCACGCAGATGAACCGCTCGCTGCGCGGGATTCTCGGCCATCTCGGCACCTCGCTCTTCACCACCGCCTGTTACGTCATCCTGGACGTCGCCACCGGACGACTCTCCTTCGCGAACGCCGGCCATCCCAGCCCGCTGCTCGTCCGCGAGGCGACCGGCGAGGTGGAAGCCATCAGCGAGCGGAATGCAGCCGGTCCAGCACTCGGCCTGTTCGACGACACCCTGTATTCCACCCAAGAACTCATGGTGGCAGCCGGCGACCTCCTCCTCGTCTTCACCGACGGGCTCTTCAAGGCGGTGAATCCACACTCCGAAACCTTTGGCACCGCCCGCCTGCGGGAATCCGTCCGCCGCCGTTCGGGACTGCCCTTGGGCAAGCTCATCCAGGATGTTTTCACCGAGGTCGAGACTTTCACCGACGGCCAGCCGTTCACCGACGACATCTGCGTCATCGGCATGGAGGTCCTTCATCTGGAATCAGGAAACCGCAAGCGTCCGCTCACCGGCAAGAGCCATTTGGAACCTGCGAAGGTAGCCATGAGCTGATCGGCCCCACCGTCGGAAAGCCCAGATGGATTTACGGACGAGTCACGGATTTTCGAATCATGAGCACTCCCAAGACCGACGGCCTGCGCGTCCTGCTGCTCGAGGACTCGAACCTCGATGCGGAACTCACCCTGCGCGAACTCAAGCGTGGCGGCCTTGAGTTCGTCTTCACCCGGGTGCAGAACGGCCCCGACTTCCAACGCGCCCTCAGGAATTTCCAACCCAGCCTGATCCTCGCGGATTTCAAGCTGCCCACCTTTGACGGCAGGCAGGCGCTCACCATGGCGCGGGCAAGCAGCCCGGAAGTCCCGATGATCATCATCTCAGGGGCGGTGGGGGAGGAAATCGCCGTCGAGCTGCTCAAGAGCGGTGCCACGGATTTCGTGCTCAAGGACCGCCTCGCCGGCCGCCTCGTGCCCGCCGTCCAGCGCGCGCTGCGGGAAGTCGCGGAGCGCCAGGCCCGCCGCCAGGCCGAGGCGGACTTGCGCGCGCTCAATGAAAAACTCGAACAGCGCGTCGCCGAGCGCACCCGCGAGCTGTGGGCGAAAAACGCGATCATGGAGGAAGACCTCGGCATGGCGCGGGAACTCCAAATGGCCTTTCTCCCCCACCATTTCCCCACCCTCCCCCGCGGCGCGGACCCAGCGGACAGCGCGGTGAAATTCTGCAGCATCTTCCATCCGAGCAGCTCGGTGAGCGGGGATCTTTTCAACGTCGTCCGCGTCTCGGACACCGCCGTGGGAATTTTCATCTGCGATGTGATGGGTCACGGCGTGCGCGCCGCGCTGGTCACCGCGATGATGCGCGCGCTGGAAGAACAACTCGACGAACTCGCCGCCGATCCGGGCGCACTGCTCACCGAAATGAACCGCGCCCTCCGCGGAGTGCTCCGGCAGCTCGGCACCACGCTTTTCACCACCGCCTGTTACTTCATCGTGGACGTGGGAAACGGCCGCATCACCTTCGCCAACGCCGGTCACCCGAGCCCGCTGCTCGTGCACGGCGCGGACTGCGAGGTCGAGCCGATCACCGCCCGCCGGAAAGGCGGGCCCGCGCTCGGGCTCTTCGAAGACGTGCACTACTCCACGCAAGAGCTTCCAGTGGCCGCTGGCGACCTGATCCTCGCCTTCACCGACGGTCTCTTCGAGGCGGAGAACGCGAATTCAGAGGCCTTCAGCATGACCCGCCTGCGCGATGCCATCCGCAGGCGCAAGGGACAGCCGCTGGACCAGCTGATGCAGGAGGTTTTCAGCGAGATCAAGAGCTTCGCCGACGGGCAGTTGTTTTCCGATGACGTCTGCTTCGTCGGCGTGGAAATCAACCGCATCGATGCGGGTTTGAGGAAATTTCCCGGACAAGGGAGAAACTCGTTCGACCCCGGTGCCGAAGCGGCGACTGCGTGAATCCGTTCTAACGAATGAGTCATTGACATCCGGGGTCAAACCCACTGATCCTTTGCATGTTGAAAACTTCACTACTGATCCCTCCTGTCGTTGCGCTGGCCATCGCCGGATTCTGGCTTAGCTCGCAGCACCGGACGATTTCCACCCTGGAGCGGGAAAGCGCCGTCCTGCAGAAAGCCATCGCCGCGCGCAGCTCCGGCACCTCGCCGGATTCGCTGCAAAGCAGACCCACGTCACCCGCCAAGGCAGCGAAGGACAAGGAGCCGCTCGACTGGAAAAAAATCGCCGAACAGTTCGCCGAAATGCGCCAGTCCGGCGGTGGGGGCGACATGCGGACGATGATGCGCTTCCACCAACGCCTGCAAGCCATGAGCAAGGAGGAACTCGTCACCGCGCTCGACGAGATTGCCGCACTCGATCTCCCAGCGGAAACCCGGAACATGATGGAACAAGCAATCCTCGGACCGCTCGTCGAGAAAGACCCCGAACTCGCTTTGACCAAGTTCGTTGATCGCGTTCAGGAAAACGATAGTTCCCTCTCCTGGCAACTCTCCACCGCCATGCAGCAATGGGCGAAAAAGGATCCGACTGCGGCGATCGCATGGTTCGACCAACAAATCGCCGCCGGAAAATTCGATAGCAAGTCGCTCGATGGGAAAAGCAGTGCCCGCCTCCATTTCGAGGGAAACCTGATTCATGTCCTGCTGAGCTCGGATCCGGATGCCGCAGGTCGACGCTTGGCCAGCTTGCCGGCCGACCAGCGGGACGAGGCCTTGTCCCAATTCTCCCGCCAACCCCTCGAGGAGAAAGATCAGCTTGCATTCGCCAATCTCGTCCGCAATCAGGTGCCGGAAAAGGAGCAGACCCGGACACTGGCCCAACAGGCATCGCGCTTGGTGAGCGATGAAGGTTACTCGAAAGTCACCGAATTTCTCGACCGCATCCTAGCCACGCCCGCCGAACGCACCGCCAGCGTCGAGCAGGCCGCCGAGAACAGAATCCAATCGATTTCCTTTCGAAAGAAAATCACCCGCGAGGATCTCGACTCGATGCGTGAGTGGGTCACCGCCCAAGCCCCGGAAAAGACCGGCGCGGTCACCGGGAAGGTCCTGGCCGACGCCTCTCAGAATGGCCGAAAAATGGAGTTCTCCGAAGCCGCCGAGCTCGCCGTGCAATACAATGACACCAGTGGCAACGACAATGTCCTGTCCGCCTTCCTCGACGGCTGGCCCGCGCGGCAGAACAAGGAACAGGCCCGCCTCCTCGCTGAAAAGATTTCCGATGTGAAACGCCGTGAGGAAATTCTCAAAAAACTCAAATAACTTTCCGTGATGAAAATTTCCATCGCAGCCTCCATCCTCATCCTGCTCGTCGCCGCGCTCTTCGGAGTCCCGAACCACCAGCGGTTAGCAACCATTCGCGAGAGCCACGCGAAACTCGTCGCCGATGCCGCGCAGCTCGGTGTATCCATCGATTCCGACCATCCGGACGATCCTGTCCGCATCACCAAGCGCGGGCGGGAAGACAAGGAAGCGGACGCCCGTGCCGCCGCCACTGAGTTCATCGCCTTCGCCAGGGAAATGGAAGCCATGCAGAAAAAAGGCGGCCCGCCGGACGAAGCCATGCAGAAGCGCATCATGGAAATCATGGACCGCATGATGTCACTCGATTCCGCGCAGTTGAAGATCCTCATCGCCGAAGTCCGCGCCGCCAAGGATCTCAAGGACGAGATGCGCCAAGGCCTCATCGGCTTCTCCATCATGACGCTTTCCAACGATCACCCGCAAGCCGCGCTCGCCCTATTCACCGAGTCTTCCGATCTCTTCACGGAAAACGGCATGGGCAATCACGTGATTTCCTCGTCGCTCGCCAAGTGGGCCAAGGATGATCCGCTGGCCGCGGTGGAATGGGTGAAGAAAAACAGCGCGAAATTTCCCGATCTCATCACCGACGACGCCAAGCGCGGCTTGATATCCGGCACCGCCGCGCAGGATCCGAGGCTCGCCTTCAAGCTCATCGGCGAGTTGGGAATCAAGGAAACCTCCCAATCCATCAACGGCATCATCCTCGCTGCCAAGACACCGGAAGCGCGAACGGCCACGCTCACCGCACTTCGCGAACACCTCGCGACCATCACCGACGAAAAAGCCAGGACCGAACTGTCCGAGAACGCCGTGAGACGCTTTGCCCAGAGCATGGCCGAGGCAGGATTCGAGGCCAGCACCCGATGGATCAGCGAATCGAATTTCACTCCAACGGAACTCGATAGCTTGGCCAGTGGACTATCCGGCTCGGTCAAAAGCGGTGAAACCGGCAAATGGATCGAATGGATCGGCGAGAAACTCCCGCCCGACAAGGCGGATGACAGTATTCGAAACCTCGTCAACAACTGGACCCGCAACGACTATCAGGCCGCCGGCACATGGCTCGCCGCCGCCCCCGACGGCCCGACCAAAAACACCGCCATTCGCAGCTACGCCGGGATGGTTGCCGAATACGAACCCGAAACCGCCGCGCAATGGGCGCTCACGCTTCCGCCCGGCAAGGACCGCGAACAGACGCTCAAGACCATCTACCGGAACTGGCCCGAGGACGACACCGCCGCCAAGGAAGCCTTCAAACAGAAACACGGCATCAAGTGACGCGATTCGAGTGTTAGTAAACGTCGCGCAGGTAGCGTTTTTCCTTCTTGAGCAGGGAAATGAACGCGGCGGCGTCCTCGGGGCTGAGCTTGCCGTGCTCTTCGGCGATCTTGAGGAGGGCTTGGTCCACGTCCTTGGCCATGCGCGAGGCGTCGCCGCAGACGTAGAAGGCGGCTCCGCTGCTCAGCCAGCTCCAGAGCTCCGCGCCCTGCTGGAGCATGAGGTGCTGGACGTAGAGTTTTTCCTTCTGGTCGCGCGACCAGGCGACGTCGAATTTCGCGAGCGTGCCATCCTCGATGTAGATCTCGATTTCATCCTGATAGAGATAGTCCGTCGCGCGGTGGGGATTGCCGAAAAACAGCCAGTTCCGCCCCTTGGCCGCGGTCGCCTTGCGCTCTTCCAGGAAGGCGCGGAACGGCGCGATGCCGGTGCCGGGGCCGACCATGATGACATCGGTGGTGCCATCCGGCGGCAGGCGGAACGCTTTGTTCGAGTGGACGAAAACCCGTGGTTTCACCTCCGGACCGACGCGGTCCGAGAGGAAGGTGGAGCAAATCCCGCCACGACTGCGGCCGAAGGTGTGATAGCGGACGATGCCCACGCAGAGATGCACCTCGCCCGGATGCGCCCGCGGGCTGGAGGCGATGGAGTAGAGCCGGGGCTGGAGTTTTTTCAGGTTGGAGACGAACTCCTCGCCATCCGCGAAATCGGCGGGGTGGTCGATGACCAAATCAATTAGGTCGCGGCCCCAGCAGAAATCGTCGTAGGCCTTCTTGTCGTCCGCCGCGACGAGCGAGCGGAGGAACGGCGAACCGCTTTTCGCCTGCCATTTCTGGATGATCGATTTGTTGAGCGAGCCGATGTCGTAGTGGCGGACGAGCGCTTCGCGCAGGGAAACCTCGTCTCCAGCGGGAGTCGGCACATTGCCGGCTTTGAAAGGCAGGTTCGCGATGATTTCGTCGACGACGTCGGGTGGATTGAGAGGGAAAACTCCGAGGGCGTCGCCGACTTCGTATTCCAGTCCCGAACCATCGAGCGACAGGGCGATCTGGTGGGTTTGCTTTTCACCGGGTCCGTTGAGATTGCGGTTCTCGACGACAAGTGCGGGAAAGGGATTGCTCTTGGAATAGCCGGTTTCGCCCACCTCGGCGACCGCGGCCGCGGCGGGGATGTGCGCGCCGGCCGGAGCCAAGGTAGCAAGCACTCCGGCGGACCACTCGGCGAAGGGAGCGTCCGGGTCCACATCGACATCGATCCGTGAGAAAATCCGGTTTGCCCCGAGCGCGGACAGGCGGGTGTCGAACTCGATCCCGCATTTGCAGAAATCCGGGTAACTGGTATCGCCCAGCGCGAGCACCGAGTAAGAAACGCCCTCCAGCCGTGGCGCGGCGTCGCTCATCAGCCACGAGTGAAGCTCCGCGGCGGAGTCCGGCGGTTCTCCGTCGCCATAGGTGGAGGTGATGATCAGCAGATTCCGCTCGGAGGCCAGCCGCGCGCGGTCGTAGGTGGCCATGTCGTGGATTTCCGGCTCGAAATTCCCCTTTTTCAGCGTCTTGACGAGTTTTTTGGCGAGCCCCTCGGCAGTGCCGGTCTGCGAGCCATAAACCACGGTCACCGGAACGGACGGTCCACTTGGGACGGCGGCGGCATTTCCCTGGGCGAGGGCTTTGGAAAGGAAATCATTGAGCCAGGCTCGTTGCTCCGCATTGAACGGGGCGTCATCGGGGAGTTGAATCGGGAATACCATTGCTTTGCGTGGAGTCAGCCTCGGCCAGGCGGCGGAAAATGTGCGGGGCCGTCTCTTGAATCAAGCCCGTTTCATGCCAATCCGCCCGACTTTCCGACAGGCAGGGTATCAACCGGCGGCGATGGCCGGGATGCCTGCGGGCAGCTCAGGATTTCCAGTTGAGAGCTCCCTTTTTCAGGGCATAAACGTAGGCAAAAACCAGGATGCCGGCGAAGCCCGCCATGCTGACCAGCGCGGTCGGCCCCTGCGCGGCCAGGTCCCGGAACTGCACGGCCCACGGATACATGAACACCACCTCGATGTCGAAAATCACGAACAACATCGCCACCAGATAGAACTTCACCGAGAACCGCGGCGCACCCTCGCCGATCGGCAGCATGCCGCACTCGTAGGCGCTGTCCTTGGTCGCATTGCGTTTCCCCGAGCGCCCGAAAACCACGCTCAGCGTGAGAGTGGTGACAGCAAAACCAAGCGCGATGAGCACTTGAAACAGGACGGGAAGGTAGTCGTGGGGCATGGAATCGTCGGCTTGGCCGCGACCTGTGTAGGGGCGGATCCGAAAGATGGGTAGAAAAAAAACCCGTGCCCTTGTGGGACACGGGTTTGGGAGAAAGCGGAAACCATCAAGCGTCCTCTTGCGCGGCAGCCTCTTGGGCCGCAGCGTAGGCGCTCGATGCCTCGTGAACACGAGCGGTGCCTTTGTATTCCTTACCGAGTTTTTCAACCAGGCCGCGGGTCACGAGATTCTGGAGCTTCTCGTAAGCGCGAAGGCGGAGCATTTCCTCGCCGCCGCTCACCGCGTTGCGGACTTTGAGATTGGCGAAAACGCGCTCAAAGAGATCGTTGAAGCCGAATACCTTTTTTTCAGAAAGGACATTGCAAAGCTCGTCAGTGACATGGTCTGGAAGGCGACGTGAGAATCGGGTACGTTTCGTGGTAATTGCCATAACGCCGCGAACCTACACCTTTCTGTGACGAAAGCGACTCAAAAAACGGGCGGTTATAACAAACCCAGAAAAATATTTTGCAAGAGTTAATTTCTAATTTTTGAGTGATATTAGAAATTCTCCCGCGATGCCCCCTTGACAGGTCGGCGATTTTAGCCACTCTCCGCCTCCCGCCGCGTCGGTAACGTGACCGGACCATTATTCCCATGAAAAAGGACCTTCATCCGAAATACAATCCGGTCGTCTTCGTAGACATGACCACCGGCAAGCGCTTCATCAGCCGCTCGACCAAGACCTCCGAGAAAAAGGAAGTCATCGACGGCGTGGAACACAGCATCATCTCGATCGGCATCACTTCCGATTCGCACCCGTTCTTCACCGGACTCGCGCAGTTCGTGGACACCGAGGGACGCATCGACAAATTCCAAAAACGCTTCGGCGCCGTGCGCCGCGTCGGGAAGCCGAAACTCGACTGATCCGGTCCATTTTCCCGAATTTCACCAAAACGCCTGGCCGCCTCGTGCAGCCGGGCGTTTTGTTTTGATTGTTGCGACATCATCTTCGAACGTCCCGCCGTGCTCGCGAAACGAATCATCCCCTGCCTCGATGTGACCGACGGCCGCGTCGTCAAAGGCGTCAACTTCGTCGACCTGATCGACGCCGGCGACCCGGTCGAATGCGCGATCGCCTACAATCTCCAACAGGCGGACGAACTCGTCTTCCTCGACATCACCGCCTCCTCGGACAACCGCAAGACGATGGTCGATGTCGTCCGGCGCACGGCGGAAAAGTGTTTCATTCCGCTTACCGTGGGCGGCGGCATCCGCACGGTGGAAAACATGCGGGAAATGCTGCTCGCCGGCGCGGACAAGGTCGGCATCAACACCTCGGCGGTCACGAATCCGAGCCTGGTTGATGAAGGTGCCCGGGCGTTCGGCAGCCAGTGCATCGTCGTCGCGATCGACGCGAAACGCGAAGGACCCGGGAAATGGGGCGTTTACACCCACGGCGGCCGCACCCCGGTCGGGCTTGATGCGGTCGAGTGGGCCAAGGAAGTCTGGCGGCGCGGCGCGGGCGAGATTCTTCTCACCAGCATGGATTCGGACGGCACGCAGGCGGGCTACGACATCGAACTGACCGCCGCGGTTTCCTCCGCCATCGGCATCCCGGTCATCGCCAGCGGCGGCGCGGGCAATCTCGACCACATGGTGGACGTGCTCGACGAGGGCAAGGCGGACGCGGTGCTGGCCGCCAGCATTTTTCACTTCGGCATGCACACCGTGGGCGAGGCGAAACGCCACTTCGCCGCGCGGGGAGTGCCGGTTAGGCCGATCATCTGACGATGAGGCTGGGTTTTCTATCGCTGTGCCTGTTGCCGCTGTTAGCCGGGACGAGCTGTCGCCGGGAACGCGTCACCGCCATGCCCAAGGCGGTTCCTGTCAGGGAGGATGGAGCCGTGGAACTGCGGTTGATGACCTTCAACGTGCGTTACGAATCCCCGAACGACCGTGACGCGCGCGCCTGGAGGAACCGGATTCCGGGGGCGGTGCGGATGATCCGCAGGCTGGTGCCGGACTGCATCGGCGTGCAGGAGGCGCAGCACGGGCAGGTGGCGGATTTATGGGCCTCGCTGCCGGACTATGAGTTTTTCGGCGTGGGCCGGGACGACGGCTTGCGCGCCGGGGAGTACTCCGGGATTTTCTATCGGAAAGACCGCTTCCGGGCGGATCCGTCGGATTGCGGGACGTTCTGGCTCTCCGACACTCCCGAAGTCCCGGGTTCGCGGAACTGGGGAAATGAAATCCCACGGGTGGCGGCATGGGTGCGCCTCATCGACCTCGCGACGGGACGTGGGTTCTATCTTTATAACACCCACTGGGACCACCGGAACCAGCCGTCGCGGGAGCGGGCGTCCTTGTTGATGGCCGCACGGATCGATTCTCGGAGACACGCCGGCGAACCAGTCGCGGTGATCGGAGATTTCAATTCCAACGAGACCAACCCCGGCCTGATCTATCTGACCGGCCGCCCCACCCGGGTCGCCGGCGGGGAGCGGGTCTGGCCGAGCGGCCTGATGGACACCTATCAGGCATTGCGCTCCGGCGAGAAGAACCGGCGGACACTGCACCTCTGGAGCGGAAGCCGCGAGGGGGCGCT
This sequence comes from uncultured Verrucomicrobiae bacterium, assembly GCA_963841745.1. GTDB lineage: Bacteria > Verrucomicrobiota > Verrucomicrobiia > Verrucomicrobiales > Akkermansiaceae > Luteolibacter. Next base: position 1,105,067 of record CAWJDV010000006.1, read on the forward strand.
CAAGGTGGATCACATTCTGGTGAGCCGGGGAGCCAAGATCCTGGAGGCGGTGATCGTCACGGACGACCAACCGGTGGTGTCCGATCATTTTCCGGTGTTCGCACGGGTTCGATTTCCGCTAGAGAAGTGAACCCCGGCTGCGGACATGCTCAGCCAGCGCCTCACGCCATGGTCGCGGCGCACGACCCAGGACCTCCGTCAGCCTTCTGGTTTCCATCGCGGTGAACCGGGGACGCACAGCGCGGAAAAAGGTGATTTCCGAGAGCGATTGCTTTCGGATGTCCGGGATCTCGCAAAGGATGCCGCACGCAGCCATTTCCTCGACGACCGCCACGGCCAGCTCGTGCCAGGTGATGGGATCGCCTGAGTTGCAGGCGTGGATGATGCCAGTGGCTTTGCGATCGACCAGACGCTCGATCCATTCCGCCAGGTCTCCGGTGAAGGTGGGCAGCGAGAACTTGTCCGCCACGGCCGCGAGGGGTTTGCCTGCCAGCGCGGCATCGAAGATTTGATCGATGAACGACGCTTTTTCCGGACCGAAAACCCAGGAAACACGGACCACGCAGTTCGCCGGATGGGCCAGCACCGCTTGTTCGCCGGCGAGTTTGCTCCGGCCATAGACATTCACTGGGAAGGGCGGTTCGGTTTCGTGGCGCCGTCCCGCAACCTCGCCACCAAACACATAATCCGTGCTGAAATGAAATACCGGCACTCCACGGTCCGCCGCCCAGCTGGCGATTTCCGCCGGAGCTTCCGCATTCACCCGCATTGCCAGCGACGGGTTGTCCTCGCAGTTTTCGAGCGAGGTGTCGCCCGCCGGGTTGATGAAAACGTCGCATTCCAGCCGATCAAGCGCGGATTTGAGAGACTCCTTGTCTGCCAGATCGCAAATGCGGCGGGGCAGGGAAACGATGTCGTGACGGGCGGAAAATCGCCGCGCCAGCGCAGCCCCCACCCTGCCGGTGGTCCCTGTCACCGCGATCCGCATCAGCTCAGAGCAGGCCCTGCTCGCGCAATTCTTCCTCCACGTCGTTGTAACTCGGTGCCACGATCCCAGCATCCCGGATGCGCTGAATTTTGCGGCGCACGCCGAATTTGCTGCGCGGGCCGGTCACCAGATCCGTGACGCCGCCGACGACAAATGGCAGCAACGCCGCGATGCCGACAGCACCCAGCGCGATTCCAACACCCCGTCGCGCTCCGCGGTGCATCAAATCACCAAGCAACAATCCTGCCGCCGCACCCAGAAGGGCCGGCGCGGTCAGGGCGCTGGTTTCAATCCATGCCGGAGTGGTATCGTCATACTCGTCAGTCATGCCGGAGGCTAAACGTCTTTCCGGACTAACGACAACTCCGGAAAACGAAAATCTGGCGGAATCGCAACCACCTACGCCGCCATCCACGGAGGCAAAAAGAGGCCGGCGGAAATCGAAGTGGGGGGGAACTCGATTTTCGCCGGCCTTTCCAAACCGTGACGTGGTTTTACTCGGGGGGGAGTGGTTTTTGTCGCTGTCCGCTCCTCGGGGGGAAGGGGTGCTCGCGGCGACAGGAAAACAAATATCCCATTTCCGGCCACATTGACATAACGCGATGACGTGGAATTGACCCGCCGGACGAAAAATCCCACCCGACCGACTCTAGGATTGCCAAAGTTCGATCCTCGACTAGGAATCTGCCCCCGGCGCGAAACCCTCGGCCGCCAACCAGAAGCAACCATCCGATTATGAAGGACCTCAGCAAATACCGCAACATCGGCATTTTCGCCCACGTTGATGCGGGCAAAACGACCACCACCGAACGTATTCTCAAGCTCACCGGCAAGATCCACAAAATCGGAGAAGTTCACGATGGCGCATCGACGATGGACTTCATGGAACAGGAAGCCGAGCGCGGCATCACCATTCAATCCGCCGCCACCACCTGCTTTTGGAAAGATCACCAATTCAACGTCATCGACACCCCGGGCCACGTGGACTTCACCATCGAAGTTTACCGCTCGCTCAAGGTTCTCGACGGCGGCGTCGGCGTGTTCTGCGGTTCCGGCGGCGTTGAACCTCAGTCGGAAACCAACTGGCGCTACGCGAACGACTCGGAAGTCGCCCGTGTCATTTACGTCAACAAGCTCGACCGCATCGGCGCCGATTTCTACCGCGTCGTCGCCCAGGTCAAAAAGATCCTCGGCGCCCACCCGCTCGTCATGGTCCTGCCGATCGGCACCGAATCCGAGTTCGTCGGCGTCGTCGATCTGCTCACGATGAAGGCCCACATCTGGGATGAATCCGGCCAACCGGAAAATTTCAAAATCGAAGATGTCCCCGCCGACATGCTCGACAAGGCCAAGGAATACCGCGCCCAGCTCATCGAGACCGCCGTCGAACAGGACGACGAGATCATGGAAGCCTACCTCGACGGCACCGAACCGACGATCGACCAGGTGAAAAAGTGCATCCGCAAGGGCACCATCGACCTCGTATTCTTCCCGACCTACTGCGGTTCCTCCTTCAAAAACAAGGGCCTCCAGCTCGTACTCGACGCCGTCGTCGATTACCTTCCTTCCCCGACCGACGTCAAACCACTTCCCGAAGTGGACGCAGAAGGCACCCCCACCGGCAAGTTCGCCGTCATCGACCCGAAAGCCCCGTTCCGCGGCCTCGCTTTCAAAATCATGGACGACAAGTTCGGCGCACTCACCTTCACCCGCATCTATTCGGGAACCATCAAGAAGGGCGATACCGTGCTCAACTCCTTCACCGGCAAGACCGAGCGCATCAGCCGCATGGTCGAAATGCACGCCGACGACCGCAAGGAAATCGACTCCGCGCAAGCCGGTGACATCGTCGCCATCGTCGGTCTCAAGAACGTCCAGACCGGTCACACCCTTTGCGACGAGAAAAACCCGGCCACCCTCGAGCCGATGGTTTTCCCCGATCCCGTCATTTCCATCGCCGTCGCACCGAAGGACAAGGCCAACGCTGAAAAGCTCGCCAACGCCATCGGCAAGATGATCCAGGAAGATCCTTCGTTCCGCGTCGAAACCGACGATGAAACCAACGAAATGATCCTCAAGGGCATGGGCGAGCTCCACCTCGACATCAAGATCGACATCCTCAAGCGCACCCACAAGGTCGAGGTCTCCGTCGGCGCACCCCAGGTCGCCTATCGCGAAACCATCACCAAGACGGTCAACGACAGCTACACCCACAAGAAGCAGTCCGGTGGTTCCGGTCAGTTCGCGAAAATCGACTACACCATCGAGCCCGGCGAGGCTGGCACCGGCTTCATCTTCGAATCCAAAGTCGTCGGCGGCAGCATCCCGAAAGAGTTCATCCCCGCCGTCGAAAAAGGCTTCAAAACCTCCGTCGATAAAGGACCTCTCGCCGGCTACCCTTGCTTGGACTTCAAGGTCACGCTCAACGAAGGTGGCTTCCACGCCGTGGACTCCAGCAACATCGCCTTCGAAATCGCCGCGAAAGCCGCCTATCGCCAGACGATGGTCAAGTGCGCCCCGCAGATCCTCGAACCGATGATGAAGCTCGACGTCTTCACTCCCGACGAAAAAGTCGGTGACGTCATCGGCGACCTCAACCGCCGACGGGGCATGATCCAAGGCCAGGAGCCGACACCCGGCGGTGTCCGCGTCAAGGCCGAGGCTCCGCTGAGCGCCATGTTCGGCTACATCGGCGACCTCCGCACCATGACCTCCGGCCGCGGCCAGTTTTCCATGGAGTTCAGCCACTACGCCCCGTGCCCGAAAAACGTCTCCGACGACGTCATCGCCAAGGCCAAGGCCAAGGACGAAGCGCTCCGCGCCGCGAAGTAACCGTGATACAAGCATTCCTGCCTGTTCTTCCGATTCAACAAAACCCGCCGTCCCGCAAGGGCCGGCGGGTTTTTCTTTTCCACAAAGCTTACCCCTTTTGTGTTAAAGACCCGGTCGATTCTCTCTGCGATGGTGGATCCCAATTCTCCTTCCTGATGAAAAATCCAAGATCTTTTCTCGCAGCCACCCTGCTTGCCGCCTGCGCCGCACCACTGTTGATTCCCGCCCAGATCGCCGCCGCGCCCATCCAGATCAGCGATGTCCCCCGCGCCACCCAGATTGGCGAAGGCCCCGCCCCTGCCGGCGCGCCGAACAATGGCCGCTACACCCCGCCGCTACCCGCGGATCCCCGCCTGCCCACGCTCTGGCTCATCGGCGACTCCACCGTGCGCAACGGCACCTCCGGCGAGAACGGTCCGGACGGACAGTGGGGCTGGGGCGCGCCGGTCACCGCCTACTTCGACCTGAAGAAAATCAACGTCGTCAACCGCGCGTTCGGCGGCACTAGCAGCCGCACGTTTTATAACGGATTCTTTTGGAAAGACCTCCAGCCACGAATCAAAAAGGGAGATTTCGTGATGCTCCAATTCGGAGCGAACGACAACGGCGGGGCGAAGGGAAAAGGCGCGCTCGGCGGCATCAGCGACGAGACCGCCATGAACGGCGAGGAAACCGTCCACAGCTTTGGCTGGTATCTGAAACAATTTGTCAGCGAGACCCGCGCGCAGGGCGGCACGCCGATCATCTGTTCGCTCACCCCGCGCAAGCGCTGGAGCGCCGACGGCAGGAAATTCAGCCGCGACACCGGCAAGCACGCCACATGGGCCGAAGAAATTGCTAGAATAACCGACACACCCTTCATCCCGCTCTACGACATCATCGCCACCCACTACGAACGACTCGGCCCCGAAAAAGTGGAGCCGCTTTACGTCCCCTCCCCCAAGGAAAACCTGCACACCGGCTGGAACGGAGCCGTCGCCAATGCCGGCTGCGTGATCTCTGGCTTGAAAGCCCTGCCCGCCGATCCGTTGGGAAAACTCCTCTCTCAGCGCGCCGAAAGAATTTCTCTAGCCAGCCGCAACCCGTGAAAACCCCACCTACAATTGGAATGTTAGGTCTTCTTGCGGTCCACTTGATTCCCTGCCCCGCAATCGCGCAGAATGACGCCATCCGCTACGAGGAGATTTCCGTCAAAGCCCCGTTCACCATGCCTCCGATCCAGGTACCGGTGTTTCCTGAAAAGGACTTCGCCGTCACCCGGTTCGGTCCGGAGGGATCTGATGTTTCCCAAGCCATCCGCAAGGCCATCGCCGCCTGCCACGACGCCGGCGGCGGCCGCGTGGTGATTCCCAAAGGCAAATGGAGGACCGGCAAAATCCATTTCAAGAGCAACGTGAACCTGCACCTCGAAAAGGACGCCCGGCTCACCTTCAGCGGCGATCCGAAGGACTACCTGCCCGCCGTGCAATCGAGCTGGGAGGGCTTCGAGTGCTTCAACTACTCGCCGCTCGTTTACGCGTTCGAGTGCGAGAACGTCGCCCTCACCGGCGAAGGCACGCTCGAGGCCGACATGGAAACCTGGGAGAAATGGATGAAGCGCCCGCCCGCCCACCTGGAGGCGCTGAAAAAACTCTACCACTTCACCTCCACCAACGCCCCCGTCGAACAACGCCAGATGGCCGAGGGCGAGAACAACCTGCGCCCGCAGTTCATCCAGTTCAACCGCTGCAAAAACGTCCTCATCGAAAACGTCAGGATCCGCAACAGCCCGTTCTGGACCATCCACCTGTTTCTATCCGAATCCGTCGTCGTCCGCGGCATCGACATCCGGGCGCACGGCCACAACAACGACGGCATCGATCCCGAGATGACGCGCAACTTGCTCGTGGAAAACTGCCGCTTCGACCAGGGCGACGACGCCATCGCCATCAAGTCCGGCAGCAACCACGACGGCTGGCGCCTCAACACGCCCTCGGAAAACATCGTCATCCGCAACTGCAACGTCATCGCCGGCCACCAGCTCGTCGCCATCGGCAGCGAGCTCTCCGGCGGAGTCCGCAACGTCTATGTGCACGACTGCAAGTTCGCACCCGGCTACAAGCCGTTCAACCTGCTCTTCATCAAGACGAACATCCGCCGCGGCGGCTTCGTCGAGAACATCCACATGGAAAACATCGAGGCCACCGCCACGCGCGAAAGCGTGCTCGGCATCGAGACCGACGTGCTCTATCAGTGGAAGACCCTCGTCCCCACCTACGAGGAGCGCTCACGAAAATCAGCGGCATCCACGTCTCCAACATCAAGATCGAGGAAACCGGCATCCCGTTCCGCATCGAGGGCGACAAGCGCGAGCCCGTGACGGACGTCACTCTGGAAAACATCGCCATCGGCAAGGCCCGCGGCAAAAAGAACGACTTCCGGAACGCCGAACGCGTGAAGGTGACCAACGTCACCATTGGAGAACTCTTGCCGACCCCGCGGTAAGAGGTTTGACCCGGAACCTGGAGTTCGCTAAAACCTGGCGGATGGAACGGGTGACGGCGATCTGGTCGGCGGTGTCCGGCGCGTGCTTGATGCTGGCGCTGATGCATCTCGTCATCTGGTGCCGCGACCGGAACTCATGGGCGAACCTCTGGTTCTTCATCGCAACTCTCGGAGTGGTGGGACTGGCCGCCTGCGAGCTGGTGACCATGCACACCCGGTCGCCGGAAGTTTACGCGGCGGCGATTCGATACGCGCACCTGGTCTATATCCTGAGCGTGGCGGGCATCCTCGGTTTCGTCCAATGCCACTTCGGCACCGGCCGGATCAAGCTGCTCGGACTGGCGGTCGGGCTGCGCCTGCTGGCGGTCATCGCGAATTTCACCACCGGCCAGAGCCTGCACGTGGCGGAGGTCCGGAGCCTGGGGCAAATGACGTTTCTCGGCGATACCGTGACCGTGCTGGGCGACCGGGTGCCGAACCGCTGGGTGATCCTGGGGCAGCTTTCATCGCTGGTGCTGCTGATCTATCTGATGGATGCCTCGCTGCGCTTGTGGCGGACCGGCTCCGACGAGGGAAAACGCCGCGCGCTCCTGCTGGGCGGCAGCCTCTCGTTCTTTATCATCTCCGCCTCCGTCCAAGCCGGGCTGGTGGCGACAGGCGGCTTGAAAATGCCGTTTTTTGTCAGCCTGCCGTTCCTCGGCATCGTGTTCGTGATGGGCATCGAGCTGAGCCGCGACGTGCTGCGGGCAGCACGTCTGGCGAGCGATCTGACTGTTAGCCGGGAGCGCCTCAGGCAAGCGGCCGCCGCCGCGAATCTGGCGCTGTGGGAATGGAACATCGGCACGGATCGCATCTGGGTTTCCGACGAAGGACGCAAACTATACGGCGTGGATCCGCAGGAGAATCTCGATTTCAAACGGTTCGGCGCGACGCTGCATCCCGACGACCGCGAGGCGGTGAGGCTGGCGGTGGAAAAAGCGGTCGCCGGACCGGAACCTTACGAGGTGAAACACCGCGTGCTCCTGCCGGACGGCGGTGTCGGCTGGATCGCGGCGGAGGGCCGTGTCGAGCGCGACGCGGACGGCCGCGCCGTCATGCTGCGCGGCGTTTCCCTGGACATCACCGACCGCCAGCGCGCGGAACTGGACTCCGCCCGCCAGCAACGGGAACTCGCCCACCTCTCGCGCGTCAGCATCCTCGGCGAACTCGCAGGAACCCTCGCCCACGAGCTGAACCAACCGCTCACCGCCATCCTCGGCAACGCGCAAGTCGGCAGCGGCAGCCTGCGGACCACGCCGCCCGACCTGCTCGAGATGGCCGCCATCCTCGACGACATCGCCAACGATGCGAAACGCGCCGGCGGCATCATCCACGGCATGCGCGCGATGTTCAAAAAAGACGCCGGCGCGGATCCTGGACTGCTAGATGTGAATGACGCGGTGAACCAGGTCCTGCAATTGCTCCACAGCGAGATCGTGGGTCGCAAGGTGAGGCTGGAAACCCGCTTGGAATCCGGCCTGCCACCCGTCCGTGCGGGCCATGTGGAAATCCAGCAGGTGCTCATCAACCTGATCCTCAACGGACTGGACGCGATGAAGGGCATGCCGCGGGAGAGGCATATGGAAATCGCCACTAGCCGGGTGGATGACAAGATCCGGATCACGGTGTGGGACCACGGCCCGGGAATCGCCGCGGACATCCTGGAGCGCCTTTTCGAGCCGTTTGTCACCACCAAGGCCGGCGGCCTCGGGCTCGGCCTCGCGATCAGCCGGAACATCGTGCAAAGTTTCCATGGCGAGCTGCGTGCGGAAAACCATCCCGACGGCGGCGCGCGGTTTCACATCATCCTGCCGATTCCACCGGACGGGAAAAGCCTTGCCAATAACAGGTAGGAAGGCGCATGTTGGCATCAGGTTTTCTCCCCGATGTCCAACTCCCCGTCATCCGCACCGACTGTTTTCATCATCGATGACGACTCCTCGGTATGCCGGTTCCTGTCGCGACTCATCCGGCAGGCAGGCTTGGAGGCGCGGACATTTCCGTCGGCGGAGGAGTTTCTGCAATCCCGCTCCGGGCCCGTTCTTCATCCCGCTTGCCTGGTGCTGGACCTGCAAATGCCCGGAATCGGCGGGCTCGAACTGCAACGCGAACTCGCCACCGATCCCGCCCCCTGCCCGGTCATCTTCATCAGCGGCAATGGCGACATTCCCTCCACCGTGCGGGCCATGAAACAAGGCGCGGTGACTTTCCTGACCAAACCCTTCGAGACCGCCGATCTGCTCAGCGCCGTGAGCGAGGCACTCGACCTTCACCGCGCCTTGTTGGATTCAGTCTCACAGGTCAGCCACATCCGTGGAAAAATCGCCCGCCTGACCGATCGCGAGCGGGAGGTCATGGCCTGGGTGATCACCGGTGCCCTGAACAAACAGATCGCCGCGGAACTCGGCATCGCGGAGCAAACCGTCAAGCTCCACCGCGGCCGTGTCACCGACAAGATGGACGCCGTTTCCATCGCGGAACTGGTGCGTCTCTGTGCCGCCGCGGGCTTCGAGCCGGCGGGTAGTACCGAAGGTCCAATAGCCGCCATCCCGGCATTCTGCCAACGTCGATGCTGGCCATGTCATCCACCCGCCCGACCATCTTCATCATCGACGACGACACCAGTGTGCGCCGCGCGCTGGGCCGCGTGATGACCCAGGGCGGGATGGATTGGGAAGCCTACGACTCGGCCGAAGCTTTCCTCGCCTCCGCACATCCCGAGGGCGGCGGCTGCATCGTCACCGACATGACCATGCCCGGCATGAGCGGGCTTGATTTGAAAAAACAACTCAACGCCACCCGCCACCTGCTGCCGGTCGTTTTCCTCACCGCCCACGATTCCGAGGAAACCCGCGCCGCCGCCCACGCTGCCGGAGCCGCCGCCTATTTCCGCAAGCCCGTGGACATCCAAGCACTGCTAGATGCCGTCCGCTGGGCGCTCCAACAACCCGCGCCGGGGGGCGCGCCGTGATTCCCCCTCCCACCGAAAACACCATGAAAACAACAAGCCACCTCATCGCGCTCGCCCTCGGGCTGGCGCTCGCCTGCCCCGCCCACGGGCAGCAGAAAAAACCCAATATCCTCGTCATCTGGGGCGACGACATCGGCACCTGGAACATCAGCCACAACAACCGCGGCATGATGGGCTACAAGACGCCTAACATCGATCGCGTCGCCCGGGAAGGCGTGGCCTTCACCGACTACTACGCCCAGCAAAGCTGCACTGCCGGCCGCGCCGCATTCATCAGCGGCTCCGCACCCGTGCGCAGCGGCATGACCAAGGTCGGCATGCCCGGCGCGGCCGAAGGCTGGCAGAAAACCGACGTGACGATGGCCACGGTTCTGAAGAGCCAGGGCTATGCCACCGGCCAGTTCGGCAAGAACCACCAGGGCGACCGCGACGAGCACCTGCCGACGATGCACGGCTTCGACGAGTTCCTCGGCAGTCTCTATCATCTCAACGCCGAGGAAGAACCGGAGCAGCGCGACTACCCGCGCGACATGAAACTCGCCAACGGAAAAACCTTCCTCGAACAATTCGGCCCGCGCGGCGTGCTGCAAGACCAAGGCGGACGGCAAGGGCGGCCAGACCATCGAGAACCTCGGCCCGCTCACCAAGAAGCGCATGGAAACCATCGACGACGAAACCATGGCCGCCGCCAAGGATTTCATCACCCGCATGAACAAGGAGGGCAAACCCTTCTTCTGCTGGTGGAACGGCACCCGCATGCACTTCCGCACCCATGTGAAAGCCGAACACATCGGCCTCTCCGGCCAGGACGAATACGGCGACGGCATGGTCGAGCACGACATGCACGTCGGCGAACTGCTCAAACTCATCGACGATCTCGGCATCGCCGACAACACCATCGTCCAGTACTCCACCGACAACGGCCCGCACTACAACACCTGGCCCGACGCCGGCACCACGCCCTTCCGCGGCGAGAAAAACTCCAACTGGGAAGGTGCCTTCCGCGTGCCTTGTTTCATCAAGTGGCCCGGTAACTTCCCCGCCGGCGTGACGCTCAACGGCATCGTCTCGCACGAGGACTGGCTGCCCACCTTCGCCGCCGCCGCCGGCGCGCCGGACATCAAGGAGAAGCTGCTCAAGGGCGGCGTGGAACTCAACGGCCGCACCTACAAGAACCACATCGACGGCTACGACCTGACCGACTACCTCAGCGGCAAAGTGAAGGAGTCGCCGCGCAACGAGTTCATCTATCGTGAACGACGGTGGCGAAGTCGTCGCCATCCGCGTGGGCGACTGGAAGGCCACCTATCTGGAAAACCGCGCCGAGCAACTGCAGGTATGGCGCGAGCCCTTCGTCCACCTGCGCCTGCCGCTGCTCTTCAACCTGCGGCGCGATCCGTTCGAAAAATCCCAGCACAATTCGAACACCTATCACGACTGGATGATCGACCGCGCCTTCGTGCTCGTGCCACTGCAAGGCGGTGGCCAGCAGAGTTCCTCATGACTCTGAAGGAATTCCCGCCCAGCCAGAAGCCGGGCGACTGGAGCCTCGATTCGCTGGAAAGGCAGATCAAGGGAATGACCACCGCCGGGGAATAACTCCGCACGCCCTAACGGGGCTCGTCAGGCAAGGCGGAGCCCCGTGTTTTTCTTCAAGCCCACCATCGTCATGAAATTTCTACCCGTCATCATCGCCGTTGCCATCCTAACGACGGGATCGCGTGCCGCCGATCCGCTGCCCTCGTGGAACGACACCGCGCCCAGGCAGGCGATCGTCGCGTTTGTCGAAAAAGTCACCCGGGAAGGGACTGCCGACTTTGTCCCGGTGCCGGAACGCATCGCCGTCTTCGACAACGATGGTTGCCTCTGGGCCGAGCAGCCCGCGTATTTCCAACTGTTTTTCGCAGTCGACCGCATCAAGGCGCTCGCTCCCGGCCATCCCGAGTGGCGGGCGGAAGAACCGTTCGCCTCGATCCTCAGGGGCGACCTGAAGGCCGCGCTCGCCGGTGGCGAAAAGGCCTTGTTCGACCTCGTCATGGCCACCCACGCCGGACTCACGACCGGGGAGTTTGACAAAACCGTCACCGACTGGATCGCCACCGCCAGACACCCGAGGACCGGCAGGCCATTCCATGAAATGGTCTATCAACCGATGCTCGAGCTGCTCGCCTACCTCCGCGCTAACAATTTCAAAACCTTTATCGTCTCCGGCGGCGGCATCGAGTTCATGCGACCTTGGACTGAGAAAACCTATGGGATCCCGCCCGAACAGGTCATCGGCTCCAGCGGCGGACTGAAATATGAAGTCCGCGACGGCACGCCCGTCATCGTGAAAACACCCGAACTTGTCCTCAACGACGACAAGGCCGGCAAGCCCGTCGGCATCCAGCGCCACATCGGCCGCCGCCCGATTTTCGCGGCCGGAAATTCCGATGGCGATTTCCAAATGCTCGAATGGACCACCGCCGGCCCCGGTGCGCGTTTCGGAATGCTCGTGCACCACACCGATGCCGAACGCGAGTGGGCCTACGACCGCGAATCCCACGTCGGCAAACTCGCCCGCGGGCTCGACGAAGCCGCCGCGAGAGGCTGGACCGTGGTCGATATGAAGACGGATTGGAAAACCGTTTTCAAACCGTGACCGCACATGCCACAGCAGCATGGAAGTCACAACACCCGCCGGCCGCGCTCATGGACTGGCAGAATGTCAGTGACTTCCCCCCCGCTCGAAACGGTCTCGACGAAGCCGCCGCAAAAGGTTGGACTATCACCCATAGGAAGAAGTTTTCCAGCGCTTCCACCTCCCCGCTCTCCCCTACCTAACACAAACATACCATGCACACCATGAAAAACAAACTGATGGCCGAGTTCTTCGGCACCCTCTGGCTCGTCTTCGGCGGCTGCGGCAGCGCGGTCCTGGCGGCGCACTTCCTCAGCACGGACCCCACGCCGGTCAACCTCGGCATCGGCTTCGTCGGCGTCGCACTCGCCTTCGGGCTCACCGTGCTGACCATGGCCTACGCCATCGGCCACATCTCCGGCTGCCACCTGAATCCGGCGGTCACCGTCGGCCTCGTGGTCGGCGGGCGGCATCCCGCGTCCGAGGCGCTTCCCTACATCATCGCCCAAGTGCTCGGCGGCATCGCCGGAGCCGGCATCCTCTATCTGATCGCCAGCGGCAAGGCCGGCTTCAGCACCGCCGGCGGCTTCGCGTCCAACGGTTTCGGCGAACTCTCGCCGGGTAAATATTCGATGGTCGCCGCGCTCGTCGCGGAAATCGTGCTCACGTTCTTTTTCCTCATGATCATCCTCGGCTCCACCGACAAGCGCGCCCCCGCAGGTTTCGCGCCGATCGCCATCGGCTTCGGGCTGACGCTCATCCACCTGATCGGCATCCCGGTCACCAACCTCTCGGTCAACCCGGCCCGCAGCACCGCTCCAGCGCTCTTCGCGGGTGGGGCTTACATCAGTCAGCTCTGGTTGTTCTGGCTCGCTCCCATCATCGGCGCGGCGCTCGCAGGAATCATCTACCCGATCGTTTCCGGCGAGAAGAAAGCCTGATCGAATCCCACCCGGTCCTGCCGTCCGGAAAACGGCAGGACTGTTTGAAAAGCCCGGCTTCATGGTTTTGCGGAAACGCCAAAAATCATGCAATAAGCACTTTTCAACCACGCATTCCACCCGATTTCCCGCTCACGCGTCGTCGTAAGTCGTTGAAAAACGGCATGGCATTCGATTTGCAAGAGAGAGGTTGAACCCGCATCGCGGTCAACCATCCCACTCCATGAAAACCAAATCCATCGCACTGCTCTCCGGTGCTTCCGCCATCGCCCTGTTCTTCACCGCTTGTGACTCGAAACAGGAACAAGTCCGTGAGGAAAACCTCGAACAGAAGGCCGAAGCCATCGACGCCTCCGCCACCCAACTCCGCAAGGACGGTGAGAAAGTCGCCGACATGAAGGAGGAAAACGCCGACGCCATCCGCAAAAACAGCGAGAAAGCCGCCGACGCGACTGAAGACAACGCCGACGCGACCCGCAAGGCAGTTGAAAAACGCGCCGACGAGATCGAAGTGCAAGCCGACAAGGTCCGGGAGCAGAAGTAATCGAATCGCTCCGACCCCCGCAAGCCACCGTTTCCGACAAAGGGACGGTGGCTTTTTTGCGTCCCGCCGTTAAAAATTCCGTGGCTATTCCTTGGCGGGATTTCATACTCTCCAGGAGATGAGTGATCCATCAGAAATCATGCTCGGCTCGTTGATTGGCGACGCTCTCGCCCTCGGTCCTCACTGGATTTACGATCAGGCCGTCATCCGCCACCGGCTCGGGCGGGTGCGTTCTTATCAGGCACCGCTGACCGCCTATCATGTCGGAAAATCACCGGGCGACACCACCCACTACGGCGACCAAACACTGGTGCTGCTGCGTTCGATCGCAGAGACAGGACGTTTTGATCTGGCCCGTTTCGCTTCAGCTTGGCGGGCCTATTGGGAGGATCCGGCGAACCGTTCGTATCGCGATGGAGCCACCCGCTCCACCCTTGCCCGCCTCCAGGACGGGGCGGACATCCACGATGCCGGTTCCACGTCACAGGACATTTCCGGCGCGGTCCGCATCGCTCCGCTATTCCTTTTGAAATGGGAGAATGACGAGGCGCTCGTCGCCGCAGCCAGGGCGCAAACCGCCTTCACCCACCGCGAGCCCGCTTGCATCGAGGCCGCGGAGTTTTTCGCCCGCGTCACCTTGGCAGTGCGGAGTGGAAAAAACATGCGCGACTCGATCGAAGAAACCATGGCGGCCGGCGGTTGGGAGGCACTGTTGGAAGACTGGCTGGACAACGCGATCGAGTCCTCCGCCTCGACCGCGAGCGACGCCGCGGAACTGCACCGGCACGGACTCCTCTGCCACACCGAGGACGCGTTCCCCGGAGTCTGCCATCTGTTATTGAAATACCCGCATGACCCCGTGACTGCACTGATAGAAAACACCTGTGCCGGCGGCGACAGCGCCGCCCGCGGCATGATTCTCGGCATGGTTTACGGCGCGTGCGTCCCGCTTTCCACCTGGCCCGCAGAGTGGCTGGACGGTCTACATGCCCGAGCCGAAGTCACCAGACTCATTCAAAAACTGCCATGACCGAATCCTTCGACCTGATCGTGCTCGGCGGTGGCCGGGCGGCCGGTCTCGCCATCGCCGCAAGTGCCGCCGGTTGGAAGACCGCGCTCATCGAGCGCGACCGCCTCGGTGGCACCTGCCCGAACCGGGGTTGTGTGCCGTCCAAGCTGCTCATCGGATTCGCCGATGCCGCCCGCCACGTCCGCGAGGCGGACCGGCACTTCATGGGCACCGGCACCAAGGGCGCGGATCTCGGGAAAATCTTCGCCAGCGTGAACAGCTACATCGAAGGGGTGGACGAACGTTACGAAGGGCGTGTCGAAGACGCCGGAGTGACTTTGATCCGGGGAGAGGGGCGCTTCATCGGCCATAAGCTGGTCGAAGCCGCCGGCCGCACGCTGACTGCGGAAAAAATCGTCGTCGCCACCGGTTCCCGCCCGGCACCACCGCCGTTTGCGGACTTGCCGGTGTGGACGAGCGACCAGCTTTTTCCGCTGGAGGCCACGCCGCCACGAAGCCTCATCATCATTGGTGGCGGTGTGATCGCCACCGAGATGGCAGCGTTTTTCGCGGCTGTCGGCGTGGAAACCTCGGTCTTCGTGCGCAAGGACCGGCTGCTAGGCAGAGAAGACCGCGAGATCGAAGAAGCTTTCCAAACCGAGTTTTCAAAGCACGTGAGCACCACCTTCCACGCGGAGCTCACGGACCTCACCTGCACCGGCACGACCTTCACGGCCACGTTCCGAACCGAGGCGGGCGAGATCACCCGGAAGGCCGAGCGGGTGCTTTTCGCGATTGGCCGGGTGCCGAACAGCGAGATGCTGGATCTAGCAGCCACCGGCATCGCCACGGATGAAAGGGGCTTTATTCCGGTCAACGAGCACCTTGAGACCGCCGTTCCCGGGATCTACGCCGCCGGTGATGTCAACGGCCGCCATCTGCTCCAGCACGCCGCCGCCCGCGAGGTTTACTTTCTGCGGGAGAAATTCCTCAAGGGGGAGCGCGCGCGGATCGTCGAGAAGCCGTTAGGCCATGCGATTTTTTCCTATCCGGAAGTTGCCGCCGTGGGCTTCACCGAGGAGGAGCTCAAGACAAGCGGCACGCCCTACGTCGCCGTGTTCGAGGATTGGCTGGCCAGCGCGCGGGCCATGGCGATGCGCGTCGAATACCCGCGCACCAAGCTGCTCGTCTCGCCGGAGGATTTCTCGATCCTCGGCTGTCACCTGGTCGGTCCGGAGGCTTCCACGCTGATCCATCAGGTCATCACCGTCATGAAACTGAAAAACGATGTCCGCGAGCTCGCGGATACGATTTACGTCCATCCGGCGCTCAACGAATGCCTGCTCGCCGCCGCCGTGAAAGCGGTCGCCTTGGTGAAGACGGCGAGGAAATAGGCGGGAATGGATGCCGCGGTGGAGTTCGCGAACGAGCACCCGCCACGACGTTAGACGTAGTGCAGCTCTTTGGCTTTCGCCTCGATGGAGGCTTCGTTGTCGAGCAGCTCCTGGATCGGATCCCAGCGGCCGGAAAGCAGCGCCTCGCGGGCGGAGTCGGGCATGGTGACCGGGATTTCGAGGCCGCTGGACGTGCGGACCTTGAGAGCGCTGACATCGATGGTGACTTCGACGGTCGGGTCGGCTTCGATCGCGTTTTTCAAACTGACGATGTCGGCGGGGCTGGCCATCACGCAGGGCATGGCGAGCGTGGTGGAGTTGCCGTAGAAGATTTCCGCGAACGACTCGGCGATGACGCCGTTGAAGCCATATTTGCGGAGCGACTGCGGCGCGTGCTCGCGGGAGGAGCCGCAGCCGAAGTTCACGCCGGCGACGAGGATGGAAGCTTGGGCGAAACGCGGGTCGTTGAGCGGGTGCTGCGTCTTGTTGCCATGCTCGTCGAAGCGCACGTCATAGAATGCAAACTCGCCGAGACCGTCGAAGGTGACGCATTTCATGAAACGGGCCGGGATGATGCGGTCGGTATCGATATCCGCGCCGGGGATGAATACAGCGCGGCCGGTGACGGTGGGAACGGGGTCGAGTGCCATGGTGGAAGTTGAGAGTGGATGGTTGAGAGTTGAGAATGGGGAATCAGTCCTCAATGCGGTTGAGGTGATACCACGGTCGCTGGACGTCTTCGGGAAACGGATTGGATTGGTAGAAAGCGGCGAGCGGCGCAGCATAACCGATGGAATCGAGCCGCACGATGGTGTCGAATTGGGTGTAGAGATTGCGCTTCCAACGCTCAGAGCGGCGGAAAACGAGGATTTCCGGCCACTCCTGTTCGATGAGGACGATTTCCTCAACGGAGGGAATGCGCTTGTAGTTGGTGAGCTTGTCACCGCGATCAAAGCGCGATGTGGAATCGGACAGGACCTCGATGATGAGCTTTGGATTCGAAACGACGTGCGAATCGTCATCACCCGGCTCGCAGGCGACGAAGACGTCGGGATAGTAGTAGCTTTCTCCCAGATCGTCGGCGACCTGGACTTTTACCGCCTCGATGTAGGTGCGGCAAGGGCCACTGCGGAGGTGGGCTTGGAGCAAGGATGCGAGGTCGAGGCAAATTTCGTTGTGCCTTCGGCTCGCTCCGGACATCGCGTAAACCCGCCCGTCCACGAATTCGTGGCGTGTTTCCGAGCGGAGTTCTCCTTCGAGATACTCAGCGGCGGTGATCGGGAGCTTGTGGGCGGAAGTGCTCATGGCGAGCGGGAATTTACGCGACCGCAGCGGCGGGCTCGAGGTCGAAAAGTTCGCGGGCGTCAGAGATGTGGCCGTTGATGGCGGCGGCGGCAACCATCACAGGCGACATCAGGATGGTGCGGCCGGTGGAGGAACCTTGGCGGCCTTTGAAATTCCGGTTGGAGGACGAGGCGCAGAGTTGGTCGCCGATGAGTTTGTCGGGGTTCATCGCGAGGCACATCGAGCAGCCTGCGCCGCGCCATTCGAAGCCGGCGGCGCGGAAGATTTCCGGCAGGCCTTCCTGTTCGCACTGGATGGCGACGATCTGCGAGCCGGGGACGACGAGCGCTTGCACGCCGGGCGCGACCTGGTGGCCCTGGATGTATTTCGCGACTTCGCGGAAGTCGGAGATGCGGCCGTTGGTGCAGGAGCCGATGAAGGCAACGTCGATTTTCACGCCCTTGATCGGGGTACCGGCGTCGAGCTTCATGTAGGCGAGCGCTTCCTCGATGGAGGCCTTTTCCAACGGAGTCTTGGCGGTGGCAGGGTCCGGGATGTTTTCGGAAATGGAGATGCCTTGGTCCGGGGAGATTCCCCAGGTGACGGTCGGCGGGATGTCGGCGGCGTTGATTTTGACGATGTCGTCGAACACGGCGTCGGCATCGGAGGCGAAGGACAGCCAGCGGGCTGCGGTGGCGTTGAAGTCGGTCATGTCGACATACGGACGGCCGTTCAGATAGGCAACGGTCTTGGCGTCCGGATTGACGTAGCCGCAGCGGGCGCCGCCTTCGATGGACATGTTGCAGACGGTCATGCGCTCTTCCATGGACATGCGGTCGAAGACATCGCCGGCGTATTCGTAGGCGTAGCCGATGCCGCCGTTCGCGCCGAGCAGGCGGATGATGTGGAGGATGACGTCCTTGGCATAAACGCCGGGACGGAGATCACCGTTCACCTCGATGCGGCGGACTTTCATTTCCTGAAGCGCGATCGTCTGGGTGGCGAGCACGTCGCGGACCTGGCTGGTGCCGATGCCGAACGCGATCGCGCCGAACGCGCCGTGAGTGGCGGTATGCGAATCGCCACAAGCAATCGTGGTGCCGGGCTGGGTGATGCCCTGCTCGGGGCCGACGACGTGGACGATCCCTTGCTTGCCGGAGGCGAGATCGAAATAGGTGACACCGAAGTCATCGCAGTTTTTGCGGATCGCATCGATCATCTCGGCGGCGAGCGGATCGGCGGGCTGGTCCTGGTTGATCGTCGGAACGATGTGGTCGATGGTGGCGAAGGTGCGCTGGGGGAATTTCACGCCAAGCCCGAGGTCGCGGAGCATGCCGAAGGCTTGTGGTGAGGTGACCTCGTGGATGAGGTGCGTGCCGATGAAGAGTTGCGTGCGGCCGTCGGCGATGGTGCCGACCGTGTGTGCGTCCCAGACTTTTTGGAAGAGGCTTTTTCCCATGATGGTAAGTGTCCCGCCGTGGTTGGCGGCGGGCGGGAAAACTGCCCACGGAGTTTCAGAATGTCAAAGCCGCATGCAATCGACCCGGAGAAAGACGCCCCGGAAGCCTTGGCGGTCAGGCCAGTTCGACCAGCAGACCGGCGATGATTGCGCCCAGCCCCAGCACGCCGAGGATGATGCCGAGGATCTTGGGCCAGTTTTTCTTCGAACGGCGGGTTTTCGCCAGATCGCCGTCCACCCAGTCATCCCAAGACCGTTGGGTCTGAGCCCCGGAACGATGGTAATGGCGCAGGCTGCCAGAGAAACGGTCGGGGAGATCGGATGGAAGATTGCGTTTCATGGGCTTAACGCGCTGCAAATGCCATCTCGCCGAACCGATAGGAAGACCATTTAGAAAATTTCCCCGCCCAAAGAAAAGCGCCCCCCCGGAAACCGGAGGGACGCGAAATCATCGATGCCCTGACGGGAGATTCGAATTACTTGGAATAATGCACTTCAGGAGCCGTTTGAATCTCCTGAAATTGTGGAAGCGGACGCAGACCGGGTGGCTTGACTTCCGATGTGCAGCAGCAGGAAGCGGAAAGAAACGCGAAAACGGAAGCGACGAGTGCGGTAAGAATACGGATCATGGGAACGTGGGTATTTGTTTGAGAAGTAAAGTAAACCGGCCGCTGCGATGGTTGCCGCCGGGAGGCGAATTTGATGAATCGAATGAGTTTATTGGTGACACAGGGACAGAAGGCACCTGCCTGTGAGCCGCGAGACTAGCGACGCAGTTCAGCCCTGCAAGGCAAAAGACGAGCCGAAATCCCCGGAATTTCGCTCCCTGACAGCCGCGTCCTCAAGCCGGGCTTTCCCGTCGCCGGCCAAGCGTTTTGATTCCTGTCTTCCCTCTTGTATAATCCACCGGGAGGCGGGATTCTCCCGCATGCCCGCCGCGCCAGAAGCCGATCCCCGGTTCAACGAGTTCATCATCCTCCAAGCCCAAAACGCCGGACTTTTCCTCGGCCAGATCCCGAATCCCCACAGCGGCGAAAAGCAGGTCAACCTCCGCGCCGCCAAGTCCGTGATCGACTCGCTCGAAATGCTCGCTTCCAAAACCCGCGGAAATCTCACACCTTCCGAAGACAAGCTGCTCGCCACCGCGCTCGACAATCTCCACCCCCTTTTCCAAGCCGCGCTTGCTTCCACCGAACTCTGAACCCATTCCACCGCACCCATGAATTTCGACCCTTTCATCATCGGCAACGTTCCCGTCGGCGGACCGGTTCCTTTTTTCATCCTCGGTCCCTGCGCCCTTGAATCCGAGGCGTTTGCCTGGGAAATGGCACGCTCGCTCAAGGAAATCGCCGACCGCACCGGCATCCATTTCATTTTCAAGGCCTCCTTCGACAAGGCGAACCGCACCTCCGTCGATGCCTTCCGCGGACCCGGTGTGCAGGAAGGCTGCCGCATCCTCGGAGAAATCGGCAAGGAACTCGGCGTGCCCGTCACCACCGACATCCACACCGCCGAACAGGCGGAAATCGCCGCCGAGCACGTCGATCTCCTCCAGATCCCCGCGTTCCTCTGCCGCCAGACCGACCTGCTCGAAGCCGCCGCGAAAACCGGCCGCGCCGTGAATGTCAAAAAAGGCCAGTTCCTCGCCCCGCTCGACACCGTCAACATCGCCGGAAAAATGCGAGCCTTCGGCTGCGAACGCTTCCTCATCACCGAGCGCGGCACCACCTTCGGGTATAACAACCTCGTCGTCGACATGCGCTCGCTCTACTGGATGCGCAAAGAGGGCCTGCCCGTCATTTTCGACGCCACCCACTCGGTCCAGCGCCCCGGCGGACTCGGCGGTGCCACCGGCGGAGATGGCGAACTCGCTCCGGTCCTCGCCCGCGCCGCCGTCGCCACCGGCATCGACGGACTCTTCATGGAAGTCCACTCTGACCCCGCGAATGCCATGTCGGACGGGCCGAATCAAATTCCACTCGAATTCATCGAGGACCTGCTCGTCAAACTCATCTCGATCCACCACGCCTCGCACTGACCCCACGCCATTGCTCCGCATCCTCACATTTTTGGTTTTTGTCCTGCCCGCCACGAACGGGGGTGCCGCTGACGCCGAGGAACCGACTCCGAAAAAAATTCCCGCCATCTCCATGCTGCCGGATGGCAGCGAGCTCAAGGGTGTCATGCTCCCCCGCTATGACGAGAACCACAAGCTCGTCGGCGTGCTCAAATCCAAGACGATGCAACTCGTCAACGCCGGGCAAATCGACGGCAAGACCGTTTCCATCGAACTTTACAACCCCGACCAGACACCGAAGGGCCGCATCGACCTGGTCAGCGCCACGATCTACCAGGAAAAGGGCATCGTCACCGCCAGCGAGCCTGTCGAAATCAAATCCGACCAGATGACCGCGAGCGGCAGTGGTCTTTACTACTCGTTCAAACAAGGCAAAGGATTTCTGCTAGGCCCCACCACCACCGTCCTCAAGCTCACACCGAGAACACCATGAAAACTCCCTCTTCATCGCTGCGCGCCACCGGTCTTCTCGGCATGACGCTGCTGGCCCACTCCCTACAAGCAGCTCCCCCGCAGCCCGTGTCCCCGGCGGAATCCGCCTCGCTTGCGGCAGACGCCAAGTCCAAGTCCGCCGAAGTCGCCGCCTCAAACGCAATGGCGAAGACCCGCCTGGAAACCGATCTCGCTGACTCCACCGCCGCCTCCCAAGCCGTCGCGGAATTCCTCGTCCAGGCAGACCTCCCCGCCGTCCCGCCGGCCGCCGAACCGGTCGCAAAGCCACTCGAAGTCAAAAACGGCCCCTCCGACACCATCATCCACTGCACCGGCGGAATGTATTTCGACGCGGACAACGGCGTCCTCGTCTATCTGAAAGACGTCACCGTCAACGATCCCCGTTACAAACTGACCGGCGCCGACGAGCTGAAGATTTTCTTCGAGAAGAAGCCGGTCGAGCCCAAAAAAGAGGGGGCCGCCTCCGAGCCGGAAACATCCGCCGACAAAAAAGAAGCCGGCCTCGGCGGTGACATCGGCGCGAAGTTCGGCGACGTCGAGCGCATCGTCGCCACCGGTGCCGTGGTCCTCGACCAAAAGGCCGCGCCCGGCAAGGAACCGATCAAAGCCAGCGGCCGCATTTTCACCTACAACCTCAAGGACGACGTGGTCATCATCAGCCGCGGATTCCCCTGGTTCACCCAGGGCACCACCTACATGCGGGCCAATGAAGAGGCGCTCTCCCTCAAGATCTACCCGAAGACCGGCAGCTTCGCCACCGAAGGCGATTGGACCATGGGCGGAAACATCGAACAGAAGAAACCAGCGCCCTAACACCCCTCCCGATGCACAATCCCGGCTCGACCTGCTCCAACACGGAATCCGCCGTGCTCTTCGCCAACGGACTCCGCAAGACCTACAACGGCCGCTCCGTGGTCGACGGCGTCTCCATCACCGTCCAGCCGCGCGAAATCGTCGGCCTGCTCGGTCCTAACGGAGCCGGCAAAACGACCTCGTTCTACATGATCGCGGGGCTGATTCCCGCCGACGCCGGATCAGTATGTTTCAACGGCCATAACATGTCGCGGATGCCGATGCACCGCCGCGCCCGCCTCGGCCTCGGCTACCTGCCGCAGGAGGAATCGATTTTCCGCAAGCTCTCGGTGCTCGACAACCTGCTGGCCATCCTCGAGACCCGGCCCAAGCTCAACCGCGCCCAGCGCCACGAGCGCGCCCACGCCCTGCTTGAGCGTTTCGGCATCGGCAAGCTCGCCAAGTCGCTCGCCATCACTCTATCCGGCGGGGAAAAACGCCGCCTCGCCATCGCCCGCTCGCTCTGCTCGGACCCCACCCTGCTGATGCTTGACGAGCCCTTCGCCGGCATCGACCCCATCGCCGTCGAAGACATCCAGCGAATCGTGTTGGAGCTCCGCGACCGTGACGGACTGGCGATTCTCATCACGGACCACTCGGTCCGGGAAACCCTCACCATCACCGACCGGGCCTTCCTCATCCACGACGGCCGCGTGATTCTGGAGGGCAAGTCCGACGAACTCGTCAACGATCCCATCGCCCGCAAGCACTACCTGGGCGACGATTTCCGGATGTGACGGCCGGGCGGCACTCAGTCGATCACCAGGCGGAAGAAATTCTTGGGCGCGGCGGTGGTGGCAGCCGTGCGGGGGTCGGCGACGTTGGTGAAATTCCCATTGCCCGAGCCATCGAGCGTGATCTGGCCGATGGTGAGCCAGGGGCTGATGAGCCCGAGGTCGGCGGAGGATTCCAGCCTGACCAGAGCACCCGGCGGGCCGGTGACGGCGGTGGTGATCCGCGCGCCATCGACGCCGTTGGCGGGCTGGATGACCGGCGCTCCGCTGAAGGCAAGTGGAGCGGCGGGGGCAAGAGGGGTTCCGGCGGTGAGGATGACATCGTTGCCGTCGCCGCCGGCGTAAGTGATGGTCCAGTTGAAGCCGGCGGTCTGGAAGCTGCTGCCTTCCGGCTTGCCGGCGAAGTTGCGGAGGGTGGGACCGACGGTGGATTTGTTGATGAGGCGGAAGGTCTGGCCGGGCGTCGGGCTGAAGTTGTTGGCAAGCTCGATCACCAGCGCGGCGGAGTTCAAATCCACGTTGGAGCCGAAGCTGCCGATGAAAATCTGGTCGTGCCCGGTGCCGGGGGTGGTGCCGCCGATCTCGAAGGAGAAGGTGGATTGGGCGACGGGCAGCAGGTTTCCACCGAAGGAGAGGATGCCGAAGCGGGTGGCCGGGGTGATGCCGCCGGGCGCAACGGTGCCGCCGGAGGTGGTGCCGGTGAGGCCGCCGCTGATGGTGGAATTCCCGCCGAGGGTGCCACCGCGCAGGCTGACGCCCATGCTGAGGACCCCGCCGTCCACCGGGCCGACGAAGCCTTCGTAGGCGCGGAGTTCGCTGCCCGTGATGCTGCCACTGACCCGCAGCGGGCCGCCGCCGGTTTTCCCGAGGACAAGGATCGGATTCTGGAAGGTGTCCGCCTGGATGGCACCGGTGATCAGGGCGGATGAAGTGGCAGCCACCTGGATGAAGTCCTCGGGATCGCCCGATTGGAACGCGTAAACGACGGGTTGCCCGACTTGGATGCTGGTGTTGCCGCTGACCTCGATGAGGTCCCTGACGCGGAATTTCGCGCCTGCGGGCTGGACGCGGACGCCGCCGGCGTAAACCAGGACGCCCACTTGTTCGACAGGGCTGACACCGACGAGGGTGTGGGTGCCGTTGGTGAGCAGGGTGAGGGTTGCGGTGTCCGGGATGCGGCCGGCGCCGGCATCGGTGCCGCCGGGGTTTTCGACCGACGCGGGGAAAGCGCCGCCGCCGATTTTCAGGTCGCCTGGAATGCCGCCGCTGGCACCGGTGATTTCCAGGATGCCATGGGTGACCTCGGTGGGGCGGTCGTAGTTGCGCGTGCCGGGGATGAATCGGGTTTTCCCGCCGCCTTCGACGAACACGCCGATGGAGGTCGCGTTGGCGTCCATGAGGATCGCCGCGATGTCGAGGGTGCCGATGGCGGTGCCGACGGGGTCGATGCGACGGAGGGTCAGCTGCGTGCTATCAGCGACGGTTAGAGAGCCCGCGACAACGAGTGAGCCGGGGCCTTGCAGTTCGACGAGCGTGGCGGCATCCGAATCGTTGAGCAGGCGGACGGGAAAATTGAGCGTGGAGGTGCCGGTGATGTTGCCCTTGAGGTCGCCGCTGAGTTGCAGGCCGTTGCCGCCGAAGGTGTAGCCGCCTTCGATCAGGAGGGTGCGGAAAGTGGTGTTGAGCGGGAAATTGTTGGTGTTGGCGGCGCGGGCGGCACCGGCGGCGAAGCGCAGGGCTTCATCGGCCTGCGGGGCGACGTCGCCCACCCAGTTCGCGGCGGTGGTCCAGTTGTCATCGGCGCCGCCGCCGTCCCAGACCCGGAATCCTCCGGCGGGGGAACTGGTGACGGTGGCGGAGAAGTCGTTGCCATCGCCGCCCTGATAGCTGAAGGCGACGGTGATGCCGGGAGCCAGCGTGCGGGTGCCGCCCTCGCTGATGCCGGCGAAGGTGCCGGGGAACGGGATGAAATCGAAATTGTGCTGAACAGGATGAATTCCTGCCCGACGAGCGGGACGTAGCCGGGGTCGAGGATGAGGGTGACGGCGGCGTCGCCGGGGACGATGGTTCCGACGGAGAACCGGTCGTGGCCGCTGCCTGCGGTCGCGCCGTTGATTTCGTAAACGAGGGTGGTGGCCGGATTGAGTTGCGCGGTCTGCGAGTTGAGGATGCCCGGGCTGGTGCCGGGGGATATCTGTCCGCCGCCGGCGAGAACCTCGATTTGACGGAACAGGCCGCTGCCGCTGATTTTCCCGCCGTCGAGCCGCGCTTGGGCTTTGAACGGCGAGAACTCGGGGACGCCGCCGTTGTGGCGGAGCTCGGGGCCGGCGACCCTGAGGATGTCGGTGCCGAGCATGGTGCTCACCTGGAGCAGGCCGCTGCCGGTGAGGAGGAAGTTTTGGTTGGCAAGGATGGGGTTTCCAAATGCGCCGGTGATGATCTGGCTGCCGGCGGCGAGGGCCAGGGTGTGGGTGCCGGCGGCATCGGGAACGGCGAGCTGGGTGGTGGCCAACGCGGCTCCGGCACCGAGGCTGAGGTTACCGGAAAGGGTCACGTTTGGCACCGTGAGGCTGGGCGCGGACTGCGCGTAGTCCTGACAGGTCAGCGCGGATGAAATGGCACAGCTGCCGGCGCTGTAATTGAAGTTCTGGCAGGCAAGGGTGGTGACGGACAGGGAGTCGCTGCCATCGATGGTTAGATCGCCGCTAAAGGTGAGGTTTTGCCCGATGATGCTGCCGTTGTTGAGCTGGAGGTTCTGGATCGTCTGGTTGTTGGCTCCGCTGAAATTCAAGGTGGCTAGCGAATTGACGATGATGATGCCCGTCAGCGGGGAGGCGACCGGGGCAAGAATCGCGGTGGAGATCGATGCACCGGTGCCGAGTGTCAGGCCGTTGGCGGTCACGACATCGGCGCGGCCGGTTAGATTCCCGGATTCCACGAAGCTGCCGCCCGCATAGGTGTGGGCGATGAAGCCGTCGAGGTTCACATTGACGTTCGCTTCCACCCGCACCGTGGCGGGACCGCTCAGCAGGCCGCCGGTTGAAAAAAAGATGTTGCGCTGGGTGGCGCTGCCATCGCCGCGGAATCGCAGGTTCGCGGTGGTGGTGACGAGCGGGTTCAGGAAACGGAGCGAGCGCTGGTTGGTGTTCGTGATGCTGGCATCGCCGAGCAGGGTGACGGGCAGGAGGATGTCCACGAAGCGGGCGGTCGAGTCGGAGACGTCGCAGGTGATGTTTCCGGTGAGCTGGATGGCATTTCCGGAAATGGCCCGGGCCGTGGAGTTCGAGCCGACGCCGCTGAAGGTCAGCGAGTGGAAACCCATGCCCGCGGGAAAATTGTTAGCGCTGGCGACGTGCGCGGCGGATGGGAATTCCAGCGAGTCGCCGGGAGCGGGAACGACGTCGCCCGCCCAGTTGGCCGCGGTGAGCCAACTGGTGTTGCCGCCGCCGCCGCCATCCCAGACGCGGGTGGTGCCGCTGGCGGGGGGAGTCACCGCGGTCAGGGTCACGTCATTGCCGGTGCCGCCGGTGTAGCTGAGAGTGAAGCGGTTGAAACCGGTGACCACGGACGCGCCCTGGGCGAGGCCGGTGAAGGTGCCGCTGACGGCGTCCGTGCCGTCGTTCTTGATCAGGGTGATGATGGTGCCGGCCGGCAGCGTCACCGAGTCGCGGAGGACCAGCGCCGCGCTGGCGAGGGTGACCCCGCCGGCGCTGGGGTCGATGGAGGAGGCGGCGATGTCGAGCTGGTCGTGCCCGCTGCCGGCGGTGGCTCCGTTGATGTCGAATTCGAGAGTGGTGGCGCTGTTGGCGGTGAGCCGGGAGGCTTTGAAAATCGCGCTGCCGGAGCCGGTGGCTGGGGAAATCACGCCGCCGGCGACGGCGGTGACGCGGACCGCGCGGCCGCTGCCGGTGAGGGTGCCGCCGTTGAGGGAAATGCCGAGGGTCAGGGTTTCGCTGGGGTTATCGAGCTGGAGCGTGCCTTGTTCGAGATTGAAAGTGGTGACGGCGGCATTTCCCGAAACGACCAGGGTGCCGGGGCCGGTTTTCCGCTGGGTGATCCCGCTGTTGGCGGGCGAGATGGTGAGAGGTCCGGACAGGGCGAGCGTCTGGCCGGCGGCCACGGTCCAGTCGCGCACGGAGCCATTCATCTGGACGGGCGAGGTGATGGCGGTGGTTAGATTGGCGGTGATGTTGCCCCCGATCGCCAGGATGTTGCTGCCGCTGTTGACCGCGCCGCCATCGAGCACCAGGCCGCCGATGGTTTCGAGCGCGGCCGGGGCGAAGGTGGCGGCGGGTTTGACCGTGACCACGGCGGTGTCGGCGATTTTCTCGGCGACGGTGGTGGTCAGGCTGGCGGTGTTGGAGCCATCGCCGATGGTGACATTGCCGGGAATGGCATTGCCGGTGGATTTGGTGAGCCGCAACTCGCCGCTGTTGATGGTGGTGGTGCCGGCGTAGCTGTTGGCGACGCTGCCGGAGAAGATGCTCAGGCCGCTGCCGTTCTTGATGAATGCACCCGCACCGGAGATGTCGCCGTTGAAACCGAGGCTGCCGCTTCCGGTGTTGTTCGCGGTCAGGGCGAAGCCGCCATTGACCACATTCGTCACGGTGAGACTGCCGGCGCTGGAGAGGGCGAACGTTTGCGCCGCGCCGAGGGTCAGGCCGGTGGTGATGGTGTTGCTGCCGCTGGCATGGCTGGCGGTGATGCCGTTGCTGAGGGTGAACTCAAGCCCGGGCGCGATGGTGTAGCCGCCACCTGTGAAGGACAGGGCGAACGCGTTGCCACTGGTGCTCACGACGGAGCGCTTGTCCGAAGCTGCCAGCAGGCCGAAGATGACGGTATTGGTGGCGACCGGCGATGCGTCGCCGACCCAATTCGCGGGGGTGACCCACGAGGTGTTCACGCCGCCGCCGTCCCACTCCCGGGTGCCGCTGCTGCTAGAGAGCACGGTGGTGGCGGTGAAATCATTTCCAGTGCCGCCGGTGTAGTTGTAACGGAAAACGTTCATCCCGATCGTTTCCAGCGTGTTTTCACTCAAGGCGGAGCCTCCCGCGGTCTGAAAGCCCGTGGTCATGGCACCGGCGCTGGTTTTATCGATCAGGATGAAACTGCTGCCGACTGCAAAGCCCCCATTCGGACCCAGATTGATCCGGGCACCATTGGGCGTCACACTGCCGCCTACGCGGATCTGATCGTAGCCGGTCGCAACGGTGGTCGAGGTCAGGTCGAAGAATGCATCGTCCCCGGTACCCGTCTGGAATTCCAGATTGCCGGTGATGGTGAGCCGTCCAATGCCCCCGCCGGGTTTGATGTCGCCCTCGACGAAGACCGTGCCGCCGATGGTGCCGCTGCCTCCTAGAGAGCCCGCGGAACCCACCGAGACGCTGCCCGGCATGCTGCCGTTTACCTGTAGATCGCTGGTGCTGCTGACGGTGGTGAGGCCGGTGAAGAGCTGGTTTCCATCAAAGCGGACGAGGCTGTTGCCAGTGGTGGTGACGCCGCCGGTGCCGCTGATGGTGCCGTCGATGTCGATGATCGCGGTGGTGGTGCTCAGCGTGAGTAGATTCGCGCCGAGGGTCACGGTGCCGCCGATCAACAGCGTGCCGGAGCTGAATGGGAAGCTGGAGGTGAATCCAGAGCTGGTAAAGGTGGCCGGCTCGTTGAGAATAATCGGGCAATTCAGGGTGGTGATCCCGGAGGTATGGGTGGCCTCGATGAGCGGCGTGCCGGCACCAAACAACGCGAAGCTGTTCGTTCCGTTCACGGTGTAGTCGGAGCCGGAAAAGGTGAGCCGCGTGTAAACGGTTCCCGCCGCCCGATTGTTGGTCATCGTCTTGTTCAACCCGAACGACGGGAAAATCACCTGCTCGGTGGCGTTGGGAACACGGAGCAAGTCCCAGTTGCTAATAGCGCCCCAGCTCGCGCTCGTGCCGCCTTCCCAGGTGATCTGGGCTTGAAGCGAGGCGGCGCTGGCGAGCAGGCCGAGTGTGACGAGGTGGCGCAGGTTCTTCATGGTAGATGAGGGTGGATCATTAAACGAAAGGTCGCATGCTAGAAGGATTCGCATTTCCCGCATCGTCCGAATGGACTATTTCGCGCGGCAATGACACCCCAACAGGAAGATGCGTTGTTTCTGTTTTCCCGATGTGCTTGGCTGCACGCATGGCCATCCCCCAGCGCGCGACCCGCGGTAAAAGTCCACGGAGCACGCCCGGCCACCCCGACGACTTGCTAGATCTTCATCAGGCGTTGGACATGGAGTCCCTCTGGCGGGCAGTAGTGCGTGTGGTGTCCGAATCCCTGCCAGGCTGCGAGATCATCGCGGCGCTTCCGCTGGAGGGGCTGATTCCGGTGACGTTCCGGACCACCCTCAAGGTCGATGATCCGGCAACTTACTGGCAACGGGTGAACGCCGCGGAACCACCGATGGCGAAATTGATCGCCGAATCTCCCGGACTCGAAGTTTCGTTTCTCGACGATGACATGACTGCGGAAACCCTGAAGGCGAGCCGATTCTATCATGAGATCATGGCTCCCGCCGACATCCGCCACATGTCCGGGCTGTTATTCTGGGAGAACAAGCATTTCTTCTCCCACATCGGTCTGGCCCGCTCGGCCGCGCTGGGGCCGTTCACGGATGCGGAACGCGGATTGATCCGGGAGATCTATCCACATTTCGCGGCGGCGCTGATTCGGGTGAAGTCGATCGACCGCCTGAAATTCGTCACCATCCTGCTAGCCCAATCCTTGGAGTATCCGTCCGACGGCCTGGTGCTCCTCGATTTCCGGCAAGCCGTGGTCTTTCACAACGGCGCGGCGGAACAGGCGTGCCGCCTGTGGCGGAGCGGCCCGGATGCGGCGGCGAGAAACCGTCAGCGCGGGGACATCTTCAGGTTGCCGGATGACATGCAATCGGCGGTGACCGGATTGATCCAGCGGTTTCTCGAAAGCGGTCAGCAGGCGGCAGGTGACGGTTCGTTCGTTGAACAAATGCCGCACCCCGAATTGGCGGGACTCGCCGCACGCATGCAGGTGATCCTGTCACGCAAGCAATCCGCCGCGCCGTATGTGCGGATCGAGCTGAGTCGCGTGATGGCGGGCGAGGATTCGGTGCCGGTATTCAAGCTGAGCGAGGCTGAGCACCGGGTGGCGCTGTTAGTGGCCAAGGGCATGCGCAATGAGGAAGTGGCCGCGCAACTCTCGCTGAGCGTCAACACGGTGCGCGCGCACCTCCGGCAGGTTTTCGAGAAACTGGGAGTGAATCACCGCGGGCAGCTCGCGGCGAAGCTTCCTGGAATCCGCCGTGCCGGGGAGGATTGAGTCCACCGAAAATTCTCCATCACCGCCGGCTTCTCCCCTGCGGAAAATCCGCGCATCCTTCCAGACGGGATGCGGAGCACAACGGCGGCACTCTTGGCACGTTCACGCTGAACTCGCCAGCATTGCATGACCGCCATCAATTCTCTATCCATCTTCCACCAATGGCTGCTCGCCGTGCCGTCCGGTCACGCACCGCCGAGGACCATCATGCTTCACGGAGATTCGGCGGTTTTCTGCGACCGCCTGCTCGAGGAAATCGCGGACTACCTGAACGAATACGACGACGATGACGCCGGATGCTGGCTTGCCGCGACCTCCGGCCTGGTGGTTCAGATTTCAGAAGACGCTCATCTCCGACAACTTCTCGGCATGAGCGATCCCTGCCCGGATTGCCCACCATCCAGCCCCTGCGGCATCCGGAAAATCCTCTCCGCTCTCAGCGAGCGCGGCCATGTCATTTTCCGCGGGAGCACACCACCGGACAAGAAACTCGATCTGCCTCACGCCTTCCACGCCGGCATCGGCAACCAGCCCGGCCATGCCATGAAATGCCATCTGGTTCTCAACCCCGAGCTCATGGACCCCGGAAGCCTGGCCCATATCATCGGCGATGTTTATCTCGAATGGCTCCACCGAGAGCTTCACCGGGTCCATCCCGCCAAAGTTCAGGGCGCGGACTGAATCACGACATTAAGGCGGGCGAAAAATCTTCCATCCACCCCTAACAATTTCGGAAGGTAGACCTTGACCCACATGGCCCCGGCACCGGCCGGCCCCTCGTCAACAAACACCCCGGGCGTCTGCTCCGCATCTGACCAGGGCCCTGCCGGATCCGCACCCCACTCGACCTTGATGGCGGTGGAGGGATCTGCATGTGCGCGGTCGGTCCGGCGATATCTGAACAACAGATAGTCCTCTGCTCCCGGGCTGCCGTCCAGATCCGCGGACACCGGCTCCACGGTTGGATTCAGCTGGGCATCGGAGGAATCCACGGGATTTCCACCCACCACGTATTCGACCGCATTACTGAGGGAATCGCCGTCCGGGTCGTCGCCGGGACCGGCCGCTGGATTGTTTTCATCCAGCCACTGGGCGAACTCTTCGAGCGGATGCACCGTGATCATGACGGTCACGATGTTGGAGTCCAGGGTGCCGTCGCTCACCTTGTAGCTGAATGAATCCACTCCGTTGAAATCCGCATCCGGCACATAGGTGAATCCTCCATCCGGCCGCAGCGTGAGCTCGCCATGTTGCACATCCTCCACCAGCACCGCGGTCAAGACAGGTCCGTCATCCGTGTCATTTCCCAGCACCCCGCTCGGCTCCACTTGCAGCGGAGTATCCTCGTCGGTCGAGAAACCATCCGACACCGCCACCGGCGGGTTGTTGGATTCGTAAATCGCGGTTAGGGCGTGGTTCGCATTCATCGTGACGGTGATGACGGGAACGGATCCGGTCAGATCCACGCCGTTTTTCCGCCACCTCAGGAAATCCCCGCCCTCGTGAGTGGGTGCCGCCGTCACCGTGACCGAAGCGCCTTCATTGTAGGAACGAATCAGGCCGACCTCCCCATCGCCGCTTCCTGAGGTGTCGTCCGGACTGATCGTCATGCCGGCGCCACGGGTGGCGGACGAGGTGACGGAAAGGTAGCGGGTCGCCAGCGCGCCTACCCGCACATGGTCCAGAAGCAGGTCGAGACTCGCGGAGACCGCCGAGGCATCGGTGAAGGTCAGAGTCGTCTCGGTCGTGACCGCCGTAAAATCGTAAGTCTCGGATGACCAGACCACGCCGCCGCCGCCGCCATTCCGGTTGATGGTGACCATGTCGGTGACGAGTTCCTGCGAACCTCCCAGCACCGCCACCTGCAAGCGTTGCTGGCTGGGGGTATTGAACGCATACAGCCCGTAGTCGAAGGTCAACTGATAGGTCTGGCCGACTGTGGTGGCGAAGGTCTGCGACAAGGTGCCGCCCGGCGGACTATCCCCGGTATTGAACGCCACGATCTTCGATCCGTCCGTCGCGGTGTACGGCGAACCGGATTGGATCTCCAGGTTCCCTGTAACCGTCCATCCGTCATCATCATTTTCAAAACTTCCGTTGGTGACGGCTCCGGGCGAAAAATTCGCCATCGACTGCGGTGCGATCCGGTTTTGCTGCGGCGTGCGGTCATGGACATTGCTTACGGAAACGCTGTAGACCAGGCCCGGTGTCTGTGTGCTGGTGGTCAGGGTGACGGTGCGTTTGGTTGTGACGTCGAGCACCGCGTTTGAGACCGTCAGACCGCCTGATAGGCTGAAGTTCGACAGGTCCACCGCGCCATCCGCCACCGGCTTGCTGAACACCACCGGGATGTGGGTCAGATCCACCTGCGGTCCGGTTTTCGCAATCACCGGCGGATTGGCTGTGCCAGTCGGCGTGATGACTTCAGCGACTTTCGAAGCCCACGCGTTCGCCATTTTCACATATCCTGAAGACGAGGGATGGACGCCGTCGGTGCTGTAATCACTGATATCGGTGTTCAGAACCGAGTGCATGTCCAGGAACGTGACCTGCCGCCCAAGTGCGACCTGCTGCGCGACGATGCCGGGAATGGTGTCGTTGAACGTGACCTGCTTGGCTTCATAGGCATTGCTATCGATGCGGGGCGGTAGGTTGGAAACGATGATCTTCGCGAACGGCCGAACTGTCGCGATATCGGCGATCAGCCCGCTCAGTCGGGCTGGAGCTTCTGCGAGATCAAGGTCCTGCCACACGTCATTGGTCCCGATGAGCAGCAGGATGACATCCGGATCCTCCACGGATTTCAACCACTCGCCGATGTTGGCCTGGATTTGATCGATCCGGTAAGCGGGATGCCCCTCGTGATTCACGTCCGGAAGCGACAGGTTGGACGTGTCCGACAGGTTTCCGACAAAATCGACATTGAAACCAGCCGCCGTCAGCGCCGTGTAGAGCCTGTTCCGGTATCCTCCCTGTACCGAAGTCTGGGTCACGCCGTACGTCAGCGAGTCCCCGAGTGGCAGGATCCTCACTGGAGGATCCTCCGCAAGGGCGAAACCAAGGCCCGCGACCGTGGCCAAGGCAAAAGCGAGGGAGCGAAACCGCCTTACGAAAGAACTGATGGAAATCACTGGAACTGGGGGAGGGTCAACTTGCCGGGGTCGGCATGGAATATGGAAAATCGGGCGAAATCAATGATTTTACCCCGTTCACACGTGATCGCGCGGGGCGCGGGGTTTCCGTCGGACTGGTGCCCGACCAGCAGTTTCCGTTCCGATTCGGACGCACGGCATTACGCAGGAAATGCGCGATGTTCCGCAAACCAAGCTCAGACCCACTCCCGGACATTTGATTTTCTCACGTCGCCCTCACGGAATGAACGTCCTCGCCCTCACCATCCTCATCTCATCCTGCCTTGCCGGGATCTTCATTGCCTGCTTCGCCGCCGAGATCCGCCGCGCCCGCCGCACCAGCCCCGAGCGCGACTCTCTGTTGCCGCTCGATCTCGAAGCACCACCCGTCAAGCCGGATTCGTCCACCCCCATTCTCTAACCTAGCTCCAAACCCGACCATGACCACCTCCATCACCTACGACGACAAATCGGTCCGCCGCTTCATGATCGCCTCCATCATCTGGGGCGTCATCGGCATGCTCGTCGGCGTCATCGCCGCCACCCAACTCTCGTGGTGGCAAATGAACGGCCAATTCCTCGAAATGATCACGTTCGGCCTGATCAAGGCGGACGGCATCTCGTTCCTCACCTTCGGCCGTCTCCGCCCGCTCCATACCAACGCCGTTATCTTCGCCTTCGTCGGCAACATGATGTTCGCCGGAATCTATTACTCCACCCAGCGACTCTGCAAGGTCAGGACCGCCTCGGACCTTCTATCCAGCATTCACTTCTGGGGCTGGCAACTGATCATCCTGTCCGCCGTCTTCACCCTGCCCGCCGGCTTCACCCGCGGCAAGGAATACGCCGAACTCATCTGGCCCATCAACATCGCCGTCGTCATCATCTGGGTGGTCTTCGCGGTCAACTTCTTCTGGACCCTCGCGAAACGCAACGAGCCCAGCCTCTACGTCGCCCTCTGGTTCTACATCGCCACCATCGTCACGGTCGCGATGCTTTATATCGTCAACCACCTTTCACTGCCCACCTCGTTCACCCACTCCTATCCGATCTTCGGCGGCCTCCAGGACGGACTCGTGCAGTGGTGGTATGGCCACAACGCCGTCGCCTTCTTCCTAACGACGCCGATCCTCGGCATCATGTATTATTTCCTGCCGAAGGCCGCGAACCGCCCGGTTTACTCCTACCGGCTCTCCATCGTCCACTTCTGGTCGCTCGTCTTCATCTACATCTGGGCCGGCCCCCACCACTTGCTCAACACCTCGCTGCCCAAGTGGCTGCAACTGCTCGGCATGCTCTTCTCCCTCATGCTCTGGGCTCCCTCATGGGGCGGCATGCTCAACGGCCTGCTCACCCTCCGCGGTGCTTGGGACAAACTCCGCACCGATCCGGTCATCAAGTTCTTCGCCGCCGGCATCACCTTCTACGGCATGGCCACCTTCGAAGGCCCGCTGCTCTCCATCCGCGCCGTCAACGCGCTTTCCCACTACACCGACTGGGGCATCGGCCACGTCCACTCCGCCGCCCTCGGCTGGAACGGCTTCATGGCCGCCGGCATGTTCTACTGGCTCGCCCCGCGCCTCTGGAAAACGGAACTCTGGTCCAAGGCACTCGCCAACATGCACTTCTGGATCGGCACCGTCGGCATCCTCATCTACGTCGCCGCCATGTGGGCCGCCGGCATCATGCAGGGCCTCATGCTGGGCGAGGTCGACGCCGGAGGCACCACCCTCAAATACGAATTCATGGAAACGCTCGAAAGCATCCAGGTCTTCTACATCCTCCGCTCCATCGGCGGCACCCTCTATCTGCTCGGCTTCATCCTCTGCGCCTACAACATCTGGAAAACCGCCCGTTCCGGAGCCGCCCACGACGAAACCGTCCAGGTCGCCGTGCTCGAACGCAAGCAACGCGACAACATGACTGGGGCGCCGCACTCTTCAGCGATCCTCTCGCCTACATTTTTCTCGGCATGGCCACCACCATCCTCTGGTTCTTCCTGCCACCCCACGCCGACAAGGTCGCCCTCGTCCTCACCCTGTTGCTTTCGCTACAAGGCCTACCGCGCCTTCAATGCCTCCAAGGAAAAATGGACCAACTGGCATGAGCGCATCGTGGAAAACTACCTGCCCTTCACCCTGCTCGTGTTCGTCGCCGTCGCCATCGGCGGAGCGGTCCAGATCATCCCCTCGCTCATCGTGAACCGCGAGAAAAACGTCGAGGGCCGTCTCCAGGAACTCTACACCCCGCTCGAACTTGTCGGCCGCGACCTCTACATTTCCGAGGGCTGTTATAACTGCCACTCCCAGATGATCCGCACGCTCGTCCCCGACGTCATGCGCTACGGCCGCTCCGGCGTGAAGGACGATTTCTCCCACCTCGGCGAGTCGCTCTTCGACCATCCCTATCAGTGGGGTTCCAAGCGCACCGGCCCCGACCTCGCCCGCGAAGGCGGCCCGCTGGCCGTCGGCTCGAAATACATGCGCGTCGGCAAGCGTGGCAACGACTGGCACTTCAACCACTTCCTCAATCCCCGCCAGACCTCGCCCGGCTCCAACATGCCCGCCTATCCGTGGCTGTTCGAAAAACCCGCCGACGTGAAATCCCTGCCCGCCAAAATCGCCGCGCAATCCCAGCATCGGCGTCCCGTGGCCACCCATGAGCCAGCACGAAATCCGCGACCTCGCCGAGAGTCAAGGCCAGGAAATCGCCGCATCGCTCGTCGCCGCCAAGGTCTATCTACCCGACAAGCCCGACCTCCAGGGCGACGCCCTCCGCAACCACCTCGCGAAGACCCAGGCCATCGCCCTCATCGCCTACGTCCAGAAACTCGGCACCTATCGGGACGTCGTGAAGGACACCCCGGCCAAGCCATCCAACCTCAATCCGGACTCGCATCGCATGACACCACTCCCGCCGCGCAGTCACTGCCCACGCCTCCGCCCGCCGCAGTTCCCAACCCCTGACCGCCATGTTCCAGCGCATCCTCGTCGAAGATTGGGCCACCTACGTCCCATTCATCTCCTTCTTCCTCATCGCCGGCGTCTTCATCGCCGTCACCATCCGCGCCCTGCGCCTCGACAAGCGCGAGCGCACCCGACTCGCCTCACTTGCCTCTCGAAGAAACCTCTGAAAATCGACCAATCCCCATGAGCCAGGAACCCAAGCGCGGCCACTTCGCCAAAGAAAAAGGAGAAGTCATCCTTCGTGAACACGAATACGACGGCATCCAGGAATACGACCAGAAACTTCCTAACTGGTGGCTCTTCACCTTTTACGGAGCCATCGTCTTCTTCGTCGGCTACTGGGCGCTTTACTATCACACCGGCATGTTCAAGACCGACCAGGTGATCATCCAGGAAAAGATCGCCGCCGTCCAAAAGGCGAAGGACGCCGAGCTGGAGAAAACCCTCGCCACTCTCGACAACTCCAAACTCGTCCACCAATGGGCCACCGACCCCGCCATCGTCAGTTCCGGAGAAGCCACCTATCTCACCAACTGCTCCGCCTGCCACGGTGCCGACCTCAGCGCCACCATGGTCGTCGGTGCCGCGAAAATCCCTCTCCCCGGTCTCGCCATCAACGACGGCCAGTGGAAATTCGGCGACAAGCCGATGGACATCTTCAAGCTCATCAACATGGGCTCGCCGCCAGAAAGCACCGGCAACAATGGCGCGAAAATGCAGGCCTGGAACCAAACCCTGTCGCCCAAGCAAATCGCCGAAGTCACCGCCTTCATCATCGCCAAGGTCCCCGCCGACTTCAAAGACATCCCCGCCGAGTGACGCACCAAAACTGGAGCGAGGAATCTCGTTACGTGTGACAGATTCTCCGCCTGGCGTCTTGAGACGATTCCGGCCTCATGCCGGCCACAGCGGTCTCCCTGAGTGGAGATGGGCTGTTTATAGATCGGTTGCGAGTGTTTCATCCGCGCGGAACCCATCATCAAACCGGCCGGATTTCCATCGTGAAACCCGTCCCAAGAACTTGCTTCACCACCCGTTAAGGAGGCGGTCGAGGGTTTTTCCGGGAGTCAGGAATAGTCACAGGAAGCGCTCCGATACTGGATGTCGTACGGTTCCGCGACCCAATGGCTGCGCGACGCGAGGGACGCCCTATCAGTCGATCGCCAGGTTTCCATGACTCCCGTGATCGTTGCAGAGCACCCGGAAATCGTCGAAGCGTGGTGGAGCCGCACGACGAATCCCGAAGTGCAAGCCATCCTTCTTGCTCGGGCCTTGGTCAAATCGAAGTTCACGCATTCATCGGCTGATCACCAGGCATTCATTTCCAGCCTGCCCCATGCCGGGGCACAGACGAAAGCAATGAAGCAGCAGGCTGATGAAAGGCCATGCCTTTTATAAGTTTCATCCTTGCTATTTTTTCGGGGCTCCGGAAGCTGTCTCCCATGAATCGATCTCGATGGCTGGCCGGATGGAGAAATTCCGAGAAGAAGCCCGTTTTCTATCACTGCATCTCGCGGATCGTGGACCGGCGGTTCGTGCTGGGAGCGGAGGAGAAGGAGAAGTTCCGGGCATTGATGCGGATTTATGAGAAATTTTCGGGCTGCCGGGTGACGGCTTACTGTTTGATGGATAATCATTTCCATCTTCTGCTGGAGGTGCCGCCGAGACCGGCGACCGGATTCACGGACGCGGAGCTGCTCACGCGACTGGCAGCGATTTACAGCGAGGCGTTTGTCGCGGAGGTTGGGCAGGAACTGGCGGAAGCAAGGCGACAGGTGGTGGAGGGCTTGGCCGAGGAATCCGTGGTGGTGGGGCGGATTCACGAGCGATTCACCTACCGGATGCACGATCTGGGAGAATTCATGAAAGGCGTGCTGCAACGCTACACCCAGTGGCACAACCGAACGCACGCGCGAACCGGGCGGCTTTGGGAGGATCGCTTCAAGAGCGTCATCGTGGAGGACGGCGTGGCCGCGAAGACGATTTCCGCCTACATCGACCTGAATCCAGTGAGGGCCGGGATGGTGAAGGACCCGGCAGATTACCGATGGAGCAGCTATGGCGAGGCGATCGGTGGCGGCGCGCGAGGGAATGGAAAAACGGCGCGGGCGGGGCTGGTTCGGGCGCTGCGGGCTCACCAAGGAGTGGCGGCGGACGCTGCTTTCTGGGCAAATGATGTCTCGCGGGAATACCGCAGGTTGCTGATGGCGGGTGCGGCGGAGAAGGCCACGGAGAGCATCGGCCGGGATGGCAAGGAGATGGTGACAACGGCGCGTAAAGGGATTTCAAAAGAGCGGGCTAACAAAGAGCGGGCCATGGACGGGACCATCCCGCTCGGGAAAATGCTGCGTTGCCGGATCCGTTATTTCACGGCTGGCGCGGTGATCGGCAGCCGGAGTTTTGTCGACGAGGCATTTGAAAAATGCCGGGACCGCTTTGGAATGAAACGCAAGTCCGGCGCGAGGAAGTTCAAGGGAGAGGCCGCGGTGGCGAGTGGGTCTTTATGGAGTTTGAGAGATTTGAGGAAAGGCATCGCGTAAAATGAATCAGACCTATCAATTTCACATCCCATCATCTTTTTCGGCACCCCGAGCG
Source organism: uncultured Verrucomicrobiae bacterium (assembly GCA_963841745.1). Classification (GTDB taxonomy): domain Bacteria; phylum Verrucomicrobiota; class Verrucomicrobiia; order Verrucomicrobiales; family Akkermansiaceae; genus Luteolibacter. Next base: position 1,143,760 of record CAWJDV010000006.1, read on the forward strand.
ATCGCGTCCCCGGTATACCGGCGCATACGACACCCCGACTTACCCGCCGAAACGGTACAACGGGCGGGTGCCCGGACTAACTGAACACCACGATTCACACTGCCCGACCTGAAGGATTTCAACAACAACGAGGTCTTCTCACAAATACGACGCCACCTTCGTCTCGAGCAATTCCACCAGCACGGAATCCATGTAACGGTAGTTATCAGGAATCCCCAGAACAACCACCCGCTGGCGGTTGAGGTGACGTTTGAATTTCCGATTCAACTTTTCCCGGTGCGCTTTCTCCATCACGAAGATCAAATCCGCCCACTCGACTTGTTCCGGCGACAGGGGCACCACGGCGTCATTGTTCAACCCGGCGGAATCCACATCGATTCCCGCCCTGCCTGAAAAAACCGCCTCGGCTGTCGGGCTGCGGAGTTTGTTTTGTGAGCAAATGAAGAGGAGATGTTTCATCGGGCATTGAGATGCTTGTCAGCGAAATCGAGATACTGCTGCCAGTCGAAGTCCGTGACGTCGTGTTTCCCAGAACGCACGTGATAGCCGATGCCGCCCTGCACCGCGGTGGCCACCGCCGGCCATGATTCCGCAGGCAGCCCCCCGGCACCTAGCAGAAGAAACACCGGTTCCGCGGCCTTCGCAGCGGCGAACTCGCCTTCGGGGTCGGAATGCTTATCCTCGATGGCACTGGCCACGTAGACCGGCCGTGGAGCGATGAGTGAAATCATGAGGTGCTGGTCGAAAGGCAATTCCAGATCCTTGCCGATGTATTTCCGGAAATTCCGTGCGAACCAGTGAGGAAACTTCGTGTTCAGCCGCGCGATGTCCTCCCCCACCCCGCGACGGAAGAGCTTCGCGCCTCCCGCGCCGGACTCATTGCTGATGACCATCGCGAACCGCTCGTCATTCGCCCCCGCCCACAGCGCCGCCTTGCCGAGACGGGAGAATCCGAAAACCGCCACGCGTTTCGCATCGACGGCGGGTTCCTTCTCCAACACATCGAGCGCCCGGCTCAGGCTCCAGGCCCAGGCGGCGATGCAGCCGAAGTTCCCATCCCCCTGCTGGAGTTCCGGAAAAAGCGGATGCACGCCGCTCTCGAAATACGGTTCGCGGTCCGCACAGACGTCTTCCCGATAGATCGTCGCCAGTGCGTAGCCTCTGGATAGAATCTCCTCCACCGGCCACTGCTTCGCATTGATTCCACGGCTCGCTTCCGTCGCCCGGTTGTTCTCTACGGTTGATAGATCGACGTAGGGCTGGCGGCCGGCCTCGACCCAGCTCTCAGTAATCCGGATGCCCGGATCGGGATGAATCGCGTGGTTACCCCAGAAGTTCAGCCCGAGAATCGCAGGAACCGGTCCCACCGCCTGATTCGGCAGATAGACGAGCAGGTCCATCCGCGGCCCCGGTCTGCCGCCCGGATAGATGGCGATCTGGAGGCGTGTGGCCTTGCCGTCGAGCGCCTGCGGGTCCCGATCAAACTCCTCGGAAACCATCTTCTCCGGCCGGACCGGAGAACGCCCGTACATCTCGCGGGTGAAAAACTCCAACAGCTCGGGCCGTCGCTTTTCCCGCCACTCCGCTGCCGTGGTGATCTTCGATCCATCCACGGCGACCAGTGGATCCGGCAGCGCCTCCGCCCGGACTAGCAGAACGGAGGCAAGCATGAGCAGTTGGATTTTCATGACCTGCCCAGCGTATTTCCCGGATGGAAAATGTCTAGGACTCGCGTGCCTGAATCGCCGTGATGGCGATGGTGTAGACGATGTCCTCCACCAGCGAGCCGCGCGAAAGGTCGTTGACCGGACGCCTGAGGCCTTGCAGCACCGGACCGATGCTGATCACGTTCGCGCTGCGCTGCACGGCCTTGTAGGTGGTATTCCCGGTATTGAGATCCGGGAAGATAAATACCGTCGCGCGTCCTGCCAGCGGGCTGTCCGGTGCCTTGGTGGCGGCGACCTCGGCGATGGCGGCGGCGTCGTATTGCAGCGGGCCGTCGAGCAGGAGGTCCGGTCGCTTTAGGCGGGCGAGGCGGGTCGCTTCTCGGACTTTTTCCACGTCGGCACCCTGACCGGACTCGCCGGTGGAGTAGCTGATCATCGCCACGCGGGCGGGGATTCCCAGCTTCATCGCGGAGTCCGCGCTTTGGATCGCGATGTCGGCGAGCATCTCGGCATCGGGATCCGGATTCACCGCGCAGTCGCCGTAGACGAGCACTTGGTCAGGCAGACACATGAAGAAAATTGACGAAACGACGCGCACGCCGGGTTTGGTTTTGATGATCTGGAGCGCCGGGCGGATGGTGTTCGCCGAGGTGTGGAGCGCGCCCGAGACGAGTCCGTCGACTTCGCCCAAGGCCAGCATCACGGTGCCGAGCCAGACGTTGTCTTCAAGGAAATCCGCGGCATCCTGTGGCGTGAGGCCCTTGTGCCGGCGCATTTCCACCAGCGGAGCGATGTAGCCCGCGCGCACCTCGGCGGGATCGATGATCTCCACCGTGTCGGGCAGGTGGATTTCGAGACCGTTCGCCACGCGCAGGATCTCCTTGCGGTTGCCTAACAAAACACACCGGGCGATGCCGCGCTGGGCGCAAAGCGCGGCCGCCCGAATCGTCCGCGGCTCGCTGCCTTCCGGCAGGACGATCCGCTTGCGGGCGTGCTTCGCCAACTCGACGATGCGGTGGCAGAAAGCGGCGGGCGACATCCGGGCTTCCACCGGCGCCGAGGATTTTTCAGCAAGCCAGACCGTGTCGATGTGGGTGGCGACGAAATCCATCGACCGGCGGACACGCTCGATGTCATCCGCTGGAACCTCCTTGCTCATGCCGCTCAGGTGGGTGGCGGTGTGCCAGCTATTGGTCTCCACCTTGAGGATGGGCAGCCCGGTGTCCAGCGCGGGGCGGCACAGTTCGATCATCCCGGGAGGCAGGTCGGTGTCGCCGGTTAGAATAATACCGGCGAAGTTGATCTTGTTCACCGCCGCCATCGCCACGGCCACGAAGACATCCGCGCGGTCGGCCGGAGTGATGAGGATGTTTCCCGGAGTGAAGGCGCTCAGCATGTTAGGCACGGTGCGGGCGAGCAGGGTGAATTTTTTCGCCCGGCGCGTTTCGATGTCCCCCTCGTGGATCAAGGTCGCGCCCAGGTGACGGGCGATGTCCACCGTCCGGGGGGCGGATAGATCGGGATTCTCGGGAATGGCACCGATGATGGGAAACCCCGTGCGCGTGAAAAGCGGACAATGCCGCTGGACCGTCTCGCGGATTTCCGCCAGCGAACTCCCGACGGACGCGGGCGAATGATTCACAAAGCAACCGATCACGTCGCAGCCCTTGGTCCCGCCGAACTCGCGGATGGAGAGCTCCATGCGCGACTCGAAGTCCGCGAAATCCTCCGGCGAGTCACCCGGCAGCGAGCCGGCGAGAATGACATTCGCGCTGAGCGTCTGGGCCAATCTGAGGTTCATGCCCGCCGCACTTGGCCACGCCTGCGTGTGGACGATGCCCTCAACAACCACCACGTCCGCGTCCGCGCAGGAATCATGGAACATGGCGACCACGCGCTCCATCAGCTGCTCCTCCTCACCGGAAGAGATCAGCCGCGCGGCCTCTTCCTGGGGAATCGGATCGGCGGGTGTGAGCTGGGTGGTGGAGCGGATGAAATGGGTGGAGCGCTCGGGGCCGTTGTCGTGGTGGAACGACTGGCCGATCGGTTTGCAGAATGCGACGCGGACGCCACGCACATCCAGCGCGCGGACCAGGCCGAGGGTCATCGTAGTTAGACCGACATCACTGCCGCTGGGAGCCAGAAACAAGGTGTAGGGGTTGTGGCCGTGCATGGTTAGTTCTTCGGGTTCGCAGGATTGAAAAAGCGTGCTGCCTCGCGGGCGATCACCAACTCCTCGTTGGTGGGCACGACCAGGGCGAGCAGGCGGGAGTCCGTGGCGGTGATCCTGCCGTGGGTGTCGCGCCCGTGGTTGTCGTTGAGATCCGCCGCGAGGACGGTCCCGAGGATTTTCAAATGTGATAGGGTTTTCTCCCGGACGACGGCGCTGTGCTCGCCGATGCCGCCGGTGAAAACCAGCGCGTCGAGGCGATCCAGCCCGGCGGCGAGTCCCAGGATTCCCTTTGCCAGGCGGTAACAGAAAACCTGGATGGCGATGCGCGACCGGGCATGTCCACCGGCGGCCGCGGCGACAAGCGTCCGCATGTCGTTGCTGAGTCCGGAAAGCCCTAGCAGCCCGCTCTCGCGGTTGAGGATGGCGGCGATCTCCGCCGGTGTCTTGGCGAGGGATTTTGATAGAAATTCGAGTGCGTTCGCATCGATGTCCCCGCAGCGGGTCCCCATGACCAGACCTTCCAGCGGGGTGAAGCCCATGGTGGTGTCGACGCTGAGCCCGCCCTTGACGGCGCACGCGCTGCAGCCGTTGCCAAGATGGGCGGTGATCAACTGCGTTTCTACCAAATCCCTGCCCAGAAGCCGCGCCGCCTCGCCGGCCACGAAGCGATGACTGGTGCCGTGAAAGCCATACCGACGAATGCGGAATTTTTCGTAATACTCGTAAGGGATGGCATAGAGATACGCCTGCTCCGGCATGGTCTGATGGAATGCGGTGTCAAACACCGCGACATGGGGCAATGAGGGGAAATAGCTACGGGCGGCCTCGATTCCCACCAGGCTCGCCGGATTGTGCAGCGGGGCCAGCGGGATGCACTCGCGGATCGTATCGACCACGCTTTCATCAATCCTCGCGCTGTGCGAGAACGCCTCTCCGCCATGAACGACACGATGACCGACGACGCCGATCCGTGATTTGTCGATCCGCTCCATGGCCGCTGCGATCGCCACGGCATGATCGGCACCCGGTAGCGCGAGACTCTCGTCAGGGTGCCCCGGGCTTGAAATGTGCAGGACCCCCTCTTCGCTGCCCAGTGCCTCCGCCAGTCCGCGGACGAGGATCTCCTCGCTGGCGGAATCGATCAGTGAGAATTTCAACGACGAGCTTCCGCTGTTGATCACCAACACGGCGGTTCGGGAATCAACAGGTCCGGCGTAGGATGGGAGGGTCATGGAAAAGCGACTTCAGTCCACGGAACATGCGGACTCAAATCCCCCTTGCCAACGCATTAACGACTTTTAAGAAAGCGGAATTCGCGGTCGCGGAATTCCGCCCGCCCCAGAAGTGACGTAAAAGTGCAGGAGATTTCCGCGGAGATTGCGCTCACGGAGGACCCTGCGGACGGACGCAGCAGGCTTGACGTCTCTGCGGGATGCTGAACCCTCGCGGGACTGACCCCGTGCGATCACGCACGACGGCCAGTCCGCAGCTCTCGAGCGTGATGCCATCGGCATGCTGGCAGATCCGGATCTATCAAACCGCTTGGACGCGGCGACCGTGCGGGCACTGTTGGATGGGTGAAATGGCGGCGAGCCGCTGACGTCGTCCCATCGGCTCGGCACCACAGCCAGCGGAGGACGGGGAAAAGCGCCTCAGAAACGCCACGACGACGAAAACCGCACTTCCTGCTGCGCTCGGGCCCCGGAACGGATATCGGCGCGGTAGCCGAGACCCGCCCGGACGCTCCCGGATATTTGATAGATCGCGCCGAAGCCGAGATAGAGCGAGTCGTCATCCAGACCGTCGACTCCGACGCTCATTGTTCGGCCACCCTTGGCGAAGCTTGCGGCGAGGACACGATCTGCGTCGAGCAGGCCGAAGTTCGCGCCGCCTTCGCCCCACAGCACGAGTCTGGCGTTCACTTCCTTTTGCGCCTGCAGGCCGATCTCTAGCAGCAACGACTCATGACGGTCACGGCTGACGTCCAGCGCGACCGGCGAGCCAGGAGCCCCGCCGGTCAATTCGTTGAACGAGTCCATCGTGCTCGTCGCATATCGCAAGCCCACCGAAGGGATGAGCGTGAGGTCCTGCTGTTTCCACGCCACTCCATCGACACCCACAAACAGATCGAACGCATCGACCTCCACGTCATCGAAGTCCACCGTGCCGGGCGACCATCCCGCTGCGGTGGCCGAAGCGCTGCCGCGGCTGCCATCATAGGTATAACTACCAAATGACATGCCCGCAGTGAGCCGGGTTCGGCTTTTTTCATCCAACAAATGTTCGCCAAGCATGCCGGAGTTCCAGCCGAACGCATCGGCATCGATCAATTCGCCGCTGATGGCTCCGGAATCCAAGCCAAAGTAAACCCCGAACTGGGTCTTGTCTGTCGGCCGGGTGCGCGCGCCAGTCAGCACACCCGTGCCGTCGAAATCATAGTCGGCATCGTTGCGTGAGTTGTCGGTGCCTGCGCGGAAATAGTCCATCGCGGCGAAGAACTCCCAGTCGAGAGGCGCGGCAGCGGCAATGGCAGCGATGCCACTCTTCGCTCCGCTTTTGGCTGCATCTTTGGCGCTGCGTCCCATTCCGCTCTTGGAGTCATCCCGTGGATCAAGTGCCGGCGCGGACAACGCGGAGCGCTGGTGCGCGCGGGTGGCCTGAATGGCATAGTCAGACAAACTGCCATACACTTCCGGCGAGAGGCGGTTCAGCAGTGCCGCGTTCAATCCGTCGGGCGTGAAGCTGGCCGCGAGCGCCCACTGCAAATCCGGATTGCCGATGTCCGCGATGCCGCTGGTGATCTCATATCCGCTGGAGCCGGAAGTAATGTTGGCGATGCCGGGATCGATCGCATCGTCATAAAGTGAAATCCAGGTGGACGTCTGGTTGCGCGTGCTGCCAGAAAAGGAGTTTCCTCCCGATGGGAACTCAATGCGGGTCACCGTTCCGTTCCCCGGATTGAACCACACCGCGCCACTGAGATTCTCACTGAGTGAAGTAATGTTTCCCGAGTAATCCGAGGCGGAAACGATCGTGACCGGCACGAATGGCGCGATGGGAGTGGCACCCAATTGGTTCAAAACTAGCGAGCCGTCGAATGCGGCGGTGCCGGTGACGTCGAGCCGATCGTTAGCCATCGCGGAGAGATCAATCGTGAGCGTGCCACCGGCCGACTGGGTGAAATTTCCTCCGATCGCCAAAACCCCGGTTGCATTCAAGCCTCCGGGTGCCACCTCGCGGGTGTTTTCCAGGTTGCCCAGCCAGGTGCCGGTGCCAGCTCCGCTGGTGGTGAGCAGGGCGTATTGCTGGACTCCACCGGCATTCAGTGTCGCCCCTTGGTTGATGTTGATAAGAGTTGATCCATCGCCAAGCGATCCGGTGTTAGTCAGCGTGCCGGTGGCGATATTGATGCTGTCGGCGGAAATCATCCCGCTGACTTGGGTCGCACCGTCGCTGGTAAGCGTGCCTGTATTGAGCAGACCGGCGACAGTCGAACCGGTGTTGAGGGCGGTGCTGGTGGTGAAAAGAGTGCCAGCTCCGGCGCTGAGCCTCCCGCCATTGGAATGATAACTTGTGATGGTCTCATTCACGTCCAACGTCAATGATCCGGCATTGGCAAGCGTCACACTGCTAGAAAGTCCGCCGTTCTGATTGAGCAAGGATGCGCCGTTGGTGATGCCGACCGTGCTGCTGGCAAGTGTGCCGATCAACGTGAGAGCGCCGTTCTCGACTTGGGTATTTCCGTTCAATGAATTGAAGCCTGTGAGAGTCAGGGTGCCAATGCCGGTTTTGATCAATCCGTCGCTGCCGGTGAGCACGGAATCGATGGTGAGAATGCCGCCTTGCACATGAATGGAAGGATGGGTTGCAGCGGAATCCGGGACCAGTGTGATGATACCCGCATTGATCGAGTAATTCGCGCCGTTTTGAATGATCCCGGACGTCTGCAACGGCTCGGAAAGGGTGACTACTCCGCCGCTCGGGTCCTGAAAAACCGCGACGCTGTCGAACGTGTCCGGCCAAGTGATATTACCTGCTGGCGCCCCCGGCAGGATATTCCAGTTTTTCTCCCCGGGGCTGGTGCCCCAAATGCCGTCTCCACCGCTTCCGCCGGGATTCCAATACAAATCAGCAGCATGCAGTTGATTCGATGCGGAGAACCCAATCATTCCGGATGTCCACGCGATCAAAGATACGAAACAATACGGGATGGTTGCTTTCATGAATGAAGAATCGGCCAGGATTTTATGTCCTGATGGAGATGGAACCGTTCGTTAGAGATCACGTCAATCCCAAACGCCGGAATCGTACTGAATATAACTGCGATTTGGCTTGAGCCTCAGGCATTTCTATTTGTCAATTCCAGCTACGACTTCAGGAGGTATGAAATTTAAAATCATCGTTTCGCGGGCGCACTTTCCGGGTGCGCCATTTTTTCTCTTGCTGTTATACCTGCTGGCCGGGTTCGCGCCCGGAGCGGAAGTCGCCGCCACCTTCGATTCCGCCACCACAGTGCCGGTCACCGCCGCCGGCTACACGGCGACAGGTAACACGCTGAATCTTGCGCTGAACTTCGCGCCGCCGACCGGGACAAGCCTGACGGTGGTGAACAACACCGGTGTTGCGGTCATCCAGGGTAAATTCGGCAACCTGACCCAAGGGCAGACTGTGAATCTGATGTACGGCGGGATCAGCTATCCGTTTGTGGCAAGCTACTTCGGCGGCACTGGTAACGACTTGGTGTTGCGCTGGGGCAACACCCGGCTGTTGGCCTGGGGCGACAACACCGACGGCCAACTGGGCCGCGGCAACCTGGACAACAGCAACGTGCCAGTGGCTGCGGACATGTCGGGAGTTTTGTTCGGTCCGACGGTGACAGCGGTGGCGGTAGGCAGGAAAACCAGCTACGCCTTATCTGCCGATGGCCGGGTGGCGGCTTGGGGAAATAACGATAATGGCCAGCTGGGTATCAACGACTTCCGACCGAGCAGCGTGCCAGTGGCGGTGGATCACGGAGGTGCCTTGTTCGGTCGCCAGGTCCAGACGCTGACCAGCAAGGTCACACACGTGATCGCACTCTGCACTGACGGCGCGGTGGTGGCTTGGGGAGCAAATGACAACGGCCAGGCGAGCGGCAACGCTAGCAGCGAGAACCCGGTGCCGACCACACTGGCATCGCGAGGGGTGCTGGCAGACCGTCCGCTGGTGGCACTCGCCGCCGGGAGTTACCAGAGTCTCGCGCTGGCCGCGGACGGCACGCTCGGCGGTTGGGGCGGCGGGAGCAGTTGGAACTTCAGCAAAGTTCCGGTCCTGTTGGATTCCATGGGCGTGTTGGCCGGCAAGACGATCACTGCGGTGGCGAGCGGTTGGGAGCACGGTTTGGCCTTGTGTTCGGATGGCACCCTGGCCGCGTGGGGTAGCAACGGTCGCGGGCAGTTGGGTGACGGCACCACGACCGCGCGCCTGGCACCTGTGGCGGTCAATCGCAGCGGGGTGTTATCGGGCAAAACGATCATCGCACTGGCAGCGGGTGGCGAATTCAGTCTCGTGTTATGTTCTGACGGCACCCTCGCCTCGTGGGGACACGGCCAGTATTCCCAGTTGGGCAATGGCAGCACCAGTCAAAGCGCGTTGCCGGTTTTAGTGAGGCGGACGGGGGTGCTCGCGGGCAAGACCGTGGCCCGGATTTCGGCGGGTGACTACCATTCGCTTGCCCTGTGCTCCGACGGCACGCTCGCGGCTTGGGGACTCAACGAGCCGTGGGGGACGCTTGGCAACGGCAGTTTGACCAACAGTTCGGTTCCCGTGTTGGTGAATGCCAACGCTCTGCGCAGTGGTGAACGTTTCATGACGGTGGTGGCCGGTGGCACTCACAATCTAGCCTTGGTGGCCTCGCCACCGCCAGCCGTTGCCACCACCCTGGAGGTCGCCGGGATTACCGATACCGGTGCCATCCTGCGCGGCAACGTCAATGCCAACGGTGTGAACACCAGTGTGTCGTTCCAATACGGTCTGACTGCCAGCTACGGCACCACAGTCACCGCGGCACCTGCCACTCTGACGGGAACCACCGCCACTGCAATAAGCACCACTCTCAGCGGCCTGGTCACCGGCACCACCTATCATTACCGGGTGGTCGCCACCAGTGCGGGCGGCACCATCTACGGAGAAAATCAAACCTTCACCACCAGGAAGGTCGCGTCGCTCGGCAGCCTGAGTTTGGAAAAAGGTGTCCTGTTACCCGCCTTCTCCCCGGTCGTCGTCACTTATGCTGCCTCGGTGCCGAATACCGCGGCCACCATCACGGTGACGCCCGTCGCCGAAAACGCCACCTCCACCATCACCGTCAACGGTGTCGCCGTTGCTTCCGGTAGCCCAAGTGCACCACTCAACCTCAATGTCGGCAACAACACGATCAGCGTGGTGGTGACTCCCTTGGGCGCGTCATTTACCAAAGCCTACACGGTCACTGTGACCCGCCTGCCCGCGGTGGCTTCGTTTTCCTCGGCGGCAGTCGTGCCGGTGACGACCGCCGGCTTCCGGGCCAGCGGCCAGACGATCCACTTAGAACTTGGTTTTGCGCCGCCGGCGGGCACCAGCCTGACGCTGGTTAGGAACACCGGCAGCGAGCCGATCGAGGGCGTCTTCGCCAACCTCGCGCAGGGCCAGCGCGTGAACTTGAGCTTCGGCGACATCACTTACCTGTTCGTAGCCGACTATTTTGGCGGCAGCGGCAATGATCTGGTCCTGCAATGGGGAAACACCCGGGTGGTGGGATGGGGCAACAATCAATATGGAAGCTTGGGCGATAACACCACCACGGACAGTCCGCTGCCGGTGGCGGTTGAGATGACCGGCGTGCTGACCGGCAAGACTGTCACGCGGGTGGCAAGCGGCGGCTACTTCAGCGTGGCCCTGTGCTCGGACGGGACCTTGGCTGCTTGGGGATCAGGTTCCGGCGGTCAGCTTGGCAATTCCCTCAGAAGAGACAGTTCGGTACCCGTGCTGGTGGACCGGTCGGGCGTGTTAGCCGGGAAAACAGTCATCGCCATCGCCGTGGGTGATGAACACAGCCTCGTGCTCTGTTCCGATGGAACCTTGGCTTCATGGGGCAGAAGTCCCTACGGCGCACTGGGCAGCAACGATTCGATGTCCCTCGCTCCGGTGTTAGTGACCCGGACGGGCGTGCTCGCCGGCAAGTCCGTCACGGCGATTGCCGCTGGTGGCATGCACAGCATGGCGCTCTGTGCGGATGGAACCGTGGCCACGTGGGGATACAATTGGTATGGCGCGTTGGGCAACAACACGAATAACGATAGCTCAGTGCCGGTCCTGGTGGACACCACCGGCGTACTGGCCGGCAAGACGGTCACGGCCATCGCAGCTGGCGGCAACCACAGCCTCGCGCTCTGTTCGGATGGAACCGTGGCGGGATGGGGCAGAAACAGCGACTCGGAATTAGGCAACAACAGCACCACCAACAGCAAAGAGCCGGTGTTGGTGAACCGCACCGGGGTGCTTGCCGGCAGAACGGTCACCGCCATCGCCGGAGGCAACAACCACAGCCTCGCGCTCTGCTCCGATGGCCGGGTGGTCGGGTGGGGGTGGAATGACACTGGTGCGTTGGGCAATAACACGACGACGGCCAGTTCGGTGCCGGTCCTGGTGGTGAACACCGGGGCTCTCTCCGGCAAGACGGTCAGCGCCATCGCGGCGGGAAATATCCACAGTCTTGCCCTCTGTGCGGATGGAACCGTGGCCACATGGGGATACAATCGGTATGGCGCGTTGGGCAACAATTCGAACACGGATAGTTCGGTGCCAGTCTTGGTCAGTACCAACGCACAGCGGGCCGGCGAGCGCTTTGCCGCAGGAACTACCGGGAAATATCATGATCTCGCGCTGGTGGCCTCCCCGCCGCCGCCTCTAAGTGCCACCACGCTGGCGGCCACCGGGATTGTCGATGCAAGTGCCATGCTCAACGGCACCGCGAATGCCAACGGCACCAGTGCCACCGTTTCATTCGAATACGGTCTGACCACCGCCTACGGCAATTCCATCACGGCCACACCGGCCACGATCAACGGCACCCTCACCACTGCGGTCAGCGCCATGCCCAGTGGCCTTTTGGCCGGCGCGACCTATCATTATCGGGTGATCACAACCAGCCCGTTCGGCACGCTGAAGGGTGAGGACATGACGTTTACCACGACCACTTTTGCCACGCTTTCCAACCTTGGCTTAAGTCAGGGGGCGCTCTCGCCGGAGTTTTCCAGCACCACCATCCAATACCTCGCCACCGTACCGCACGCCGTTAGCAGCATCACTGTAACTCCCGTCTGCGAATACGCCACGGCCAACGTGACGGTCAATGGCGTAACCACGGCATCCGGAGCCGCCAGCGAGCCAATCAATCTTGCCGTGGGCGGCAATGTCATCAGCACCGTGGTGACCGCCGCCGGAGGGGGAAACAGCATCGCCTATCAGATAACGGTGATCCGGCTGCCCCAGGCTCTAACCTACAACTCGCCCGCGGATGTGCCGGTGACTGCGAGTGAGTTTGTGGCAGCGGGAAACACGGCGGGTTTCGTGCTGAATTACACCCCGCTTCCGGGAACCGTGTTGACGGTGGTGAACAACACGGGGAACAAGCCGCTTCAAGGCACCTTCGACAATCTGGCTCACGGCCAGCGGGTGCTCCTGGCCTATGGGGGCGTGAACTATCCGTTCGTGGCCAACTACTACGGCGGCACCGGCAACGACCTGGTGCTGCATTGGGCGAACGCCAGGCTGATGTCGTGGGGCGCGAACGAGTCCGGCCAGTTGGGCAATGCCACCGCCACGAATGGCCTGGTTCCCGCGCCAGTGCAGGCAAACGGCGTGCTTGAAGGCAAGACCGTCATGGCAACCGCAGCCGGCTTTTATCACAGTCTTGCGCTCTGCACGGATGGCACCCTAACCGCGTGGGGCGGCAATGACTATGGTCAGTTGGGCAGCAGTGCGTCGTCAAACTTCCCCTTCTTGGTGAATCAGACCGGGGCGCTTGCCGGCAAGAACGTCATCGCCATTGCCGCAGGTGGCCGCAACAGCCTCGCTCTGTGCGCGGATGGTGTTCTCGCCGCATGGGGCTACAATTCCAATGGTCAGTTAGGCAATGGCACCACCAGCACGAGCGGTTCCTCCCAACCGGTGTTGGTGGATCGGACAGGTGTCCTGGCAGGCAAAACAGTAGTGGCCATCGCCGTGGGGGATAGTCACAGCTTGGCGCTCTGCGCGGACGGCAGCCTGGCGAGCTGGGGTTTAAATACCTATGGCCAGTTAGGAATTGGCACCGGCATCACCGCCAGTTCGATGCCGGCATTGGTAAACCTCACAGGCGTGCTGGCGGGAAAGACCGTCAAAGCCATTACCGCTGGAGCGCGTTTCAGTGTGGTGTTGTGCACGGACGGGACCCTGGCGGCATGGGGATATGGTTCCGTGGGTGAGTTGGGCAACGGCCAATCAGGCATCACCAGCGCGGCCCCGGTGCTGGTAACCCGCACAGGTGTGCTTGTCGGAAAGACCGCCACCGCGATCTCTGCCGGATCTTATCATTGTCTGGTCTTATGTTCGGACGGCACGCTGGCCGCATGGGGAGCGGGTGGCCAACTGGGCAACAACAGCACTGCCAGCAGTTCCGTTCCCGTGTTAGTGAATCGTTCTGGAGTGTTGCTCGGCAAGACCGTCACCGCCATTTGCGCGGGAAATGACCACAGCAGCGCGCTGTGCACGGATGGCACCTTGGTGGCATGGGGTGGCAACAGCAAGGGCCAGCTAGGCCGCAACGACACCACGGCAAGCAGCGTGCCGGTCGCGGTCAACACCGCCGCCCTGCGCCCCGGCGAACGCGTCACGGCGGGAATCTCTGCAGCTTCGCACAATCTCGCGATCATTGCCTCGCCGCCGACTCCTCTAACGACCACATTGGCTGCGGCCGGAGTCACCGACACGGGCGCGACATTAAATGGCAGTATCAGCGACAACGGCACCACAACCACGGTTTCGTTCGAATACGGACTAACCACAAGTTACGGCAGCACCCTCGCCGCCACACCTGCCACTTTGGCGGGTGCCACCACCACGGCCGTCAGCGCAGCGGTGACCGGATTGCTTGCGGAGTCCACCTATCACTACCGGGTGGTGGCCACGAATTTGGGCGGGACGACGGTTGGCGAGGATCAGACCTTCACGACCAGTTCCTTTGCCTCTCTGGCAAGCCTGCAGCTGAACCTCGGCACGCTGATGCCCGATTTTAGCGGCAGCCAGCTCGACTACGCCGTCGCCGTGCCATCCACCACCGAAAGCGTTAGCATCACTCCGGTTGCCAAATCCGCCACGGCCACGGTGACGGTCAACGGCGCGGCGGTCGCGTCCGGGGCCACCAGCGGCCCCCTTGCGCTCGCTGTCGGTAACAACGCGATCCAAATCCGGGTCGCTGCTGCGGATGGGATTAACACGAGGACTTATGCGATCACGGTGACCCGGCTGCCAGAAGCGTTTGTCTTCAACTCCGCTGCCGGGGCACCGGTGACGGTCAGTGATTTCCCGGCCACGGGAAATACCGCCGCGTTCGCGTTGCGATTCACCCCGGCTGTGGGCACGGATCTGACCGTAATCAACAATACGGGCCCGAACCCGATCCAGGGAACCTTCAACAACCTGTCTCAGGGGCAACGGGTTCAACTCACGATGGATGGCCTCACCTATCCCTTCATCGCCAACTATTTCGGCGGCACCGGCAATGATCTCGTGTTGCAGTGGGCGAACACCCGCCTCCTGGCATGGGGTCCGAACGGATCCGGGCAGTTGGGCAATGGCACAACGGTGAATTCGCTGATACCGACGCCGGCGGATCTAACCGGATCACTGGCTGACAAGACGATTACGTCTGCCGCGACCGGATCAGGTCACAGTCTGGCCCTATGTGCGGACGGAACGATTGGTGCGTGGGGTGGTAATTCGGGTGGTGTCCTGGGCAATGGTGGTGGGGCCAACAGTGCCGTGCCCGTGTTGGTGAACCGGGCAGGAGTGCTGTCCGGCAAAGTGGTGATTGCGACAGCGGCGGGTTACTCCCACAGCTTGGCCCTGTGTGCGGATGGCACCTTGGTCGCATGGGGAAACAATTTCTATGGAGAGTTAGGCAACGGCAACACCAATTTCAATTCCGTCCCGGTGGCGGTCAATCAAACCGGGGTGCTCGCCAACAAGAAGATCGTCGGCATCGCCGCAGGCAGTTATTTCAGCCTGGCATTGTGCGCGGACGGAACCATGGCCACCTGGGGCTGCAATGACTCCGGCCGGCTGGGCAACAACAGCACGGCCCACAGCTCGGTTCCAGTGGCTGTGAATACCGCCGGAGTGCTGGCAGGTAAAAAAGCCGTCGCCATCGCCGCCGGAATTTTCCACGGTCTCGCATTGTGCGCCGACGGATCACTGGTCGCCTGGGGCGACAACAATTATGGACAGTTAGGTAACAAAAGCACGGTGACCAGCAGCGTGCCGGTGCTGGTGGATCGCGCGGGAGCGCTTGCTGGAAAGACGGTCACCGCGATCACCGCCGGATCCTATCATAGTCTGGTCTTAGGTTCGGACGGCACGCTGGCCACATGGGGATCAGGCGGCCAGCTGGGCAATGGGGGTTCGTCGAATAGTTCCTCACCCGTGTTGGTGACCACCTCCGGCGTGCTCGCCGGCAAGACCGCGGTCGCCGTGGCTGGGGGAAGTTCCCACAGCCTTGCGCTGTGCTCGGATGGCACGCTGGCCGCATGGGGCACCAACTTCGCCGGCCAGCTGGGCAACAACAGCACAAGCGGCGGTGCCGTGCCCGTGCTCGTCAACCAGACGGCCATGCGCCCGGGCGAGCGTCTGGAAGCAGTGGTCGCCGGGTCCTCCGGATCCAACAGCCTCGCGCTCGTCGCCATGCCACTTGCCCCCGCTGGGACGACGCTGGCGGCAAGCGGCATCAATGACGCCGGCGCCACTCTGAATGCGGTGGTGAACGCCCAAGGTGCCAACGCCACAGTGTCCTTTGAATATGGCCTAACCGACGCCTATGGCGCCACGGTCACGGCTGTACCTGCAGCGATAACCGGCACCAGCCCGACCGTTGTCAGCGCCAATCTCGGAGGCTTGCTCCCGGGGACCACCTACCACTACCGTCTGCGGGTAGATGGTCTATTTGGAACCGCGCTCGGCGAAAGCCAAACTTTCACCACTTCCACCCGGGCCATCTTGACGTCCGTGGAAATGAGCGCGGGATCCATTTCCCCCTCCTTCCAAGGAGCGCTGACCGACTACGGCGGCACGGTCCCATCTGCCATCGACCGCATCCGGATCAGTCCGATTGCCGCCACCGGTTCGCCGATGATCACCATCAACGGAACGCTCGTTTCCTCCGGCACTCAAAGCCCCGAAATCATGATGGAGCATGGACTCAACACCATCCATATCCACGTCGATGCCGGTGACGGCCTCAACGTGAAGACCTACACTCTGACCCTCCGCCGCTTGCCGCAGTCGCTGCTTTTCAATGTCCCGGAAGCGGCACCTCTCACCGTGAATGAGTTGACTGCTACAGGTGACCTGTCACCCGTCAGTCTTGGATTTCAGCCACTCACCGGCGGCAGTCTCATACTGATAGATGTTTCTGGAGACAAGCTCATCCGAGGCGAGTTCGCCAATCTTCCACACGGCGGAAGCCTATTGCTCAACTACGGGGATATCACCTATCACTTCGTGGCCGACTACGCGGGCGGCGATGGCAACGACCTCGTGTTGCAGTGGGCGAACCGCAGACTGCTCGCATGGGGCAGCAACCGCCGTGGCCAACTCGGAGATGGCACTAACACCGCGAGCCTCGTGCCCACTTCCGTGAATGCCGCCGGCGTGCTGGCAGGAGCGACTGTTACTCGTATTTCCGCCGGCATGACCAGTTTTTCAGAGTTTGGCTTTAGCCACGCTGTCACCCAAGACGGGCGTGTCGCTTCCTGGGGCTACGGTGACCTCGGGACGCTCGGAAATGGTGGATTGCAGGATGCGACGGTGCCGGTTTGGGTCGATCATGACGGCGTGTTGGCCGGCCGCAAGGTGATCGACATCGGCAACGGGGCCGGGCACACCGTGGCCCTCTGCCTTGACGGCGGCATGGTCGCTTGGGGATACAATAGCTATAGCAGCCAGTTGGGCGACGGCACGACCACCAACCGGGCGGCTCCGGTCAACATCCCCATGACGGGTGCCTTGGCCGGCAAGCGTGTCCGTGCAATCGCCGTTGGAAATTATCACAATCTCGCGCTTTGCGAGGACGGGACGCTGATCGGCTGGGGTGACAACACCGTCGGGGAACTGGGCACGGGCGATACGGTCCGCCGCCGGGTTCCGGTGATCATTCCGATGACCGGTGCGCTTGAAGGCAGGCGGATTGTGCGCATCGCCGCGGGAGCTTCATTTTCACTGGCACTCTGCGACGACGGGACGCTCGCAACATGGGGATACAATGCGCAGGGCCAACTGGGCAATGGCAGCACGGTCAATTCATCGCTCCCCGTCGCAGTGAATCGCAGCGGCGCGCTTCTCGGCAAAAACGTCGTAAAGATCGCCTGCGGCTACAATCATGCGCTCGCACATTGCGACGACGGATCCTTGGCGGCTTGGGGGAACAACGGTTGGGGGCAGCTTGGCATCGGGCAACCCAATTCCAGCGGCTTTTCCAGCGTGAACTCTTTGCCCGTCTTGGTCAACATGACGGGAATCAACGGAGAAAAGACTGCCACCGCCGTGAGTGGCTCCAGACTTGGGACACTTGCCCGCTTGTCAGACGGCCGCTTCCTTGCATGGGGCATCAACGGCAGTGGGCAGCTTGGTGACGGCAGCAAGATTGATCGGTCACTGCCGGTCGAAGTGTCGCGTCAACCGTTCCATTCTGGCGAGATCGGCCTTGCCACCGGCAGCTCTTGTTCCGCCGGTTCGCACGCGCTCGGGCTCACCGCGCTGGCGCTGCCGGACGCCATGGTGCAGACCGCCGCTGACATCACCGGCGTTTCCGCCACGCTTCAAGGCATCGTCATTGCGAAAGGAAACGAAGTCATTGTCGCGTTTGAATACGGCCTGGATTCCAGTCTCGGCAGCCGGGTGGACGCCACCTCCGGCGGAGAGGGTGGGGCAAACGTGTTCGCGGAGTTGAGCGGACTCAAGCCCGGCACTCCGTATTTCTATCGGATCGTTGTGGAAGGTTACGGTGGTATCGTCCGCAGCCCCGTCACGACTTTCACCACACTCAGTGACAACGCGAAGCTCGCAGCACTATCTACGAGCGCAGGCGCTCCCGCTCCGGTTTTTGAGAAAGAAGAATTCCGTTATTTCATCAGCGTCGCAAACACTACGGACCAGGTTTCGATCACTCCGACCACCGATCATCCCGGGGCCAAGGTGCAAATTGAAGGACAAACCGTGGTTTCCGGCAGTGCCAGCCAGCCTCTGCCGCTCGCGGTCGGAAACAACACGCTCACCGTCTCCGTCACCGGCGAAGACCGCATCACCACCCTGACCTACACGCTGGTGATCACGCGCCTGGCGGCCATTCTCGCGCTGGATGCATCCGGCGTGCCATCGATCACTGCGGATGGGTTCTTCGTGAACGACCAACAGGCGATGCTGCGCCTCGACTTCCATCCATCATCCGGCAGCACTCTCATGGTGGTGAACAACACGAGTCTCGCATTCATATTTGGGCGTTTCTCCAACCTGGCCCACGGCCAGCGCGTGTGGTTGACGTATGGCGGAGTGAGCTACCCCTTCGTGGCGAACTATCACGGCGGCACCGGCAATGACCTGGTCCTGCAGTGGGCTGGCACGCGGGTGGCGGCATGGGGACTCAACAACTACGGCCAGCTTGGTGATGGCGGCAACACCCAGCGGCTGGCACCGGTCGCGGTCGATGACACGGGCGTGCTGGCGGACAAGACGATCTTCGCGCTTGCCACCGGCTATCTGCACAGCGTGGCGCTGTGTTCCGATGGCACGCTGGCCTCATGGGGCTACAACGTCCAGGGACAACTCGGCGACAACGGATCGGCCAATCAAAGCGGACCCGTGGCGGTGGATCGTTCCGGAGTGCTCGCAGGCAAAGTGGTCGTCGCGATTGCCTCCGGTTCCTATCACAACCTCGCCTTGTGTTCCGATGGCAGCATCGCGGCTTGGGGATTCAACAACCACGGCCAGTTGGGGGATGGCACCAACACCACCGCACGCACACCGGTGCGGGTGAAGACAGACGGAGTGCTCGCCGGGAAACAAGTCGTCGCCGTGGCGGCGGGTGCCTATCAGAGTTATGCCCTGTGCTCGGACGGCACCATCGCCGCGTGGGGTTACAACGACGAGGGAGAGCTCGGCAACGGTGGAAGCTCCGGAACTCCCATCCCGGTGGCGGTGGCATTGTCAGATAGAAAAGCCGTCTCGATCGCCGCCGGCCAGTATCACGCGCTCGCGCTCTGCACCGACGGTACCCTGCTTGCCTGGGGCTACAACCCACGCGGCCAACTCGGAAATTCCAGCATCGCCGACAGCAAATCTCCGGTGCCCATCGGCGCGTTCGGCGCACTGGCCGGCAAGTCCGTGAAGACCATCAGCGCGGGGGCCTCACACAGCCTTGCGCTGTGCGATGATGGCACGCTCGCCGCCTGGGGACTCAACTCGCAGAACCAGTTGGGAGTGACAGGAATCCCCCAAAGCACCACGCCTGTCACCGTGATAGCACCGGCCCGCCCGCTCGCCGCACTGGCCGCAGGCGCGCATCACAATCTGCTGCGTTTCGCCGATGGCGGCATGGCGGCCTGGGGTGGCAACTCGAACGGGCAGTTGGGATCCAATCAGACGCAGCCAAGCCCGGTGGCCGTGGGGGTGGACACCCGCGCGCTGGATCATGGCGGGTTCATCATGTTTGCGGCCAGCGGTTGCGCCTCCTCCCACAACCTCGCAGTGTTCGCCGCCCCAGTGACTGAGCCTACGGGTCTGGAAGCCTGGCGCTCGGAAAACTTCAACGACGTGGGGACCACCCATCCCCTTGCCGCCGACGGTGCCGACTGCGATGGCGACGGGATTCCAAACCTCGTCGAGTACGCCTTCCGGCTGGATCCGCGCGCCGACTGCGGCGGAAAACCACCTCAACCCGAACGCGTCGGCAACCGTCTCGAATTGCGATTCAGCCGGGCGCAGGTG
Organism: uncultured Verrucomicrobiae bacterium; assembly: GCA_963841745.1. Classification (GTDB taxonomy): domain Bacteria; phylum Verrucomicrobiota; class Verrucomicrobiia; order Verrucomicrobiales; family Akkermansiaceae; genus Luteolibacter. The sequence goes on from CAWJDV010000006.1 coordinate 1,163,854, forward strand.
GCACCCGACATCGAATTCCGAGTTGAATGGAGCCCGGACCTGCAGCCCGGAAGCTGGCTTGATGTGCCCGACAGCGGCACAGACGACGAGCACGTCTTCAGCATGTCCTCGAAAAATGTGCCAAGCATGTTCATGCGGCACCGGCTGAGGTCGAAGACGCCTCCATGAGTTCCAACCGATCCATGCCTGTGAGGATTGCAAACTGTCCGTTCCGCCCGTGGTTTTCACGTGCCAAAAGGAGTCCATCGTTCACGGACTAACAATTCCAAGTGTCTGGATCCGCCACCCGGCTGCGACGCGGCTGGAGGGGTTGGCGGGATTGTCAACGCTAGGCGCGCGAGCCCATTTCCCGCTTCGGGCAGATGGGCGCACGCAAGCTCGCAGCCGTCAGTCGAAAGTGACGCAAAAGTGCAGGAGATTTCCGCGAAGATTCAATGACATCTGCGGAAGCCATGGCAATCTGTTCACTGAACATGCAGGAATTTCAAGACTGCCGGTTTTACCACTCCAACCCACCCCAGCCGACATCGCACATGTCCATGAATTTCCATTACCACCACCGGATGAATACAAGATCACGCATTCATCCGGCGGGCCTCACATTGGTCGAGGTGCTGGTCGTCATCTTTATCATCGCCGTTCTGGCTGCCATCATGTTTCCACTCGCCAAGGGGATGCGAGAGAGGGCGGAGTCTGCGCAATGCGTCCAGAATCTCCGGCAAATCGGCATCGGGCTGCACACCTACATCTCGCAGAATAACGGCCGCTTTCCCGATGGCGCGGCGGATGTCTCATGGGCACCGGGGATCACGACGACGCGTTGCTGGTATGACGCCGCCGCGGAAAACATGGGCCGGGAGTATGTCCCCTTCCACAAGGGCGATCCGCTGCCGGAAGCGTTCGGCTGTCCTGCCGGGAATGGAAAACCGTATGAACCGGCATGGCCCTACACCGGCGATTACGCGGCGAATCTCTACCTCGGCCATCCGAACCATGGAGTCACCACGCTTGCCGCGGTGAAGAATCCTTCGTCGACACCCTACGTCCAGGATACGGTGAAGCAAAACAACTTCGGTGCCGCGATCTACGGTTCCGGTTTTTCGAAGAACGTGAATACGGCCTTTGCAGCCCGTCATGGCGGCAAGGGGAATATCCTTTGGGTGGATGGGCACGTCTCCTCACTCGCTTATGCCGAATATATGAATCTCGCAAACGACCCGAAGCGCGGAGGACCCTATAAATTCGCAAGGGGAGACTGGTAGTCGAGCCCCCCCGGACCTGTTTTGCGGGAGGCCTTGCTTTTGTCCGTCCGGGAGCCTTGGATTCGCCGCAATCCGAATGCTTTCCACCCATTGAATGCGTCTTGTTCCTTCCAAATTACCGCTGTTCGTTTTCGAGGCCCTCGGTTCCCTCGCCTGCGGCTTCTACGGAAATTATGTGTTCTTCCTGTTTCGCGACCGGCATGGCTTCGGGAACCTCGGAAATCTCGGCGTCGCTGCCTTGATGGGCCTGGTGATCGCCCTGGCGTCGTGGCGGGCCGGGAAACTCGCGCAACACCGCGGCTGCATCCGGACGATGGTTTCAGGATTGTTAGGAATGATGGTGGCGCTGGCGGTCGGGGCGCTTTCATCATCGCTGCCCGTGCAATTGGCCGTAATGGTTTTCTGGGCGGCCTCGCAGTTCATGGTGTGGCCAGCGCTTGAGGCGCTGGTGACGGAGGGTGCCAGCGGTGCCGCCCGGGCGCATCTCGTGGGGATTTACAGCGTGGTGTGGGCGACGTGCTCGGCGCTGTCATATTTTTTCGGCGGCGGGCTGTTTGAGTGGCTCGGAAGCGGCAGTATTTTCTGGCTGCCACCAGGATTGCACTTGTTGCAGCTCGCCGTGCTGTGGCACTTCGCGCGCGGTCACCAGGAAGCTCCGGCTACGCTGCCACCGCCGAAGGAGGAGACGCCTGCCCTGAAGCATGGGGCTGATCCACGGACCTTCCGGCGGATGGCCTGGCTGGCGAATCCTTTTGCCTGCGTGGCCGCATTCACCTTGCTGGCCATGATTCCGGAGCTTGCCCGGAGGATGGGCCTGAGCACCACCACGGCCGGCTTGTTCTGCTCGATCTGGTTTTTTGCCCGGCTCGCGGCGTTCGTCGTGATGTGGCAATGGCCGGGCTGGCACTATCGGTTCCGGTGGCTTCTGGGCGGCTACCTGCTGCTGATCATCGGCTTCGCCACCGTGCTCACGGCCGATGGTTTGTTGTGGCTCGGGGTAGGGCAAGTGGGGTTCGGACTGGCGGTGGGGTTGCTTTATTACGCGTCGCTTTTTTACTCGATGGATGTGGGCGAGGCGCGCGCCGAGCAGGGTGGAATCCACGAGGCGATGATGGGAGCCGGGAATTTCGTGGGCCCCGGAATCGGAGCCTTGAGTCTGCTGGTCGCCCCGCACTTGCCGCATGCCGGTGTCTGGTCGGTGAGCGGGGTGTTGGCCATTGGGTTGCTGGTCTTGTTGGGAAACCGCTTGAAGGGCAGGATTTAAGAGTGGTAGTGCTTCACCTTGCCCATGAAGAAAATCACCGGAAAGAAGTCCACGCCCCGTGTGGCCTTGCTCATCGAATCGTCCCGCAGCTACGGGCGGGAACTGCTGATGGGGATCGCCAAGTATGTCCGGATTCACGGTCCGTGGTCGATCGAGTTCGAAGAGGGCGATCCCGGCGAGCATTTCCCGAAATGGTTCGGCCGCTGGAAGTGGGATGGAATCATCGCGCGGGTCTCGACCCCGGCCATGGCGGAGGTGATCCGCCGGACCGGAGTGCCGGTGGTGGATTTGAGCGGAAGCCTGCCCGAGGCCCGGTTCCCGCGGATCCGCTCCGACGAGGAGGCGGTGGGCCGCATGGCGGCGGAGCACCTGATCGAACGCGGATTCAAGAATTTCGCGTTTTGCGGCTACAACGGCACGGATTGGTCGGACTTTCGCCGGACCAGCTTTGAGCGGCGGGTTGCGGAGGCCGGGTTCACCTGTCAGGCGTTTGAAAATCCCGGACCCTCGCAGTCATTTTCAATTTCGGATTACGAGGAACACGGCGAGCGGTACGAGCGGGATTTGATGGCCTGGCTGCAATCCCTGCCGAAACCGTGCGGGCTCATGGCATGCAATGACGCGCGCGGCCGGCAGGTGCTGAACTGCTGTCGCGAGGTGGCCGTGGCGGTGCCGGATGAGGTGGCCGTCATCGGCGTGGATAAGGACGAGATGTTCTGCGAATTGTCCGACCTGCCGCTGTCGAGCGTGATTCTGAACACACAGCAGATCGGCTTCGAGGCCGCCGCGTTGTTGGCCAGACTGATGGCGGGCCAAAGCGCCGATCCCGCATCCATCGTGGTCAAGCCGATGGGCGTGATGGCCCGGCAATCCACCGATGTGCTTGCCATCGAAGACCGGCACATCGCTGCCGCGCTGCGACACATCCGGGAGCAGGCGTGTGCGGGTTTGGATGTCGAGTCCATCCTCAAGGTGGTCCCGCTTTCCAGAAGCGTGCTCGAACGCCGGTTCTCACAAATCCTCGGAATTTCCCCCAAGGCGGAAATCCTCCGCGTCCGGTTGGACCGCGTCTGCCGGCTGCTCGCCGAGTCCGACCTCCCGCTCGCAGAGGTGGCTCAAAAAGCCGGATTCGAACACCCGGAATACATGAGCCGTCTGTTCAAAAAGAAGATGGGAATCACTCCGGGCGAGTTCCGGAAAAACTCCGGATCAACGCATCTTCCGAGCCGATGACCGGAGTCAGATCCTTGCCCGGTTTTTGAATGACGCAAAGGTTCAGGGAAGATCGGCGGGCGGATGATTGAAAAACCACATGCAAACCTCGAGTTGAGGCAAACTTGTTGAATTCAAGCGTGATACTCCTGGATGCTCTTCACCGTGAACTCCCGGGTCTTCAACGAGCGCATCGCCTTCACCGACGCCTCGGCGGCGGAGAGGTTGGTGGCGTGGGAGATCTTTTGGGCGATGGCGGTGGAGCGGATGAGAATCTCGTCGGCGCGGGACTCGTGGGTGCTAGGGGTGTTGATGATGAAATGGATTTCGTTGTTTTTCATCATGTCGATCACGTTCGGGCGGGCTTGTTCGAGAACCTTGTAAACGCGGTGGCTCGGGATGCCCTCCGCAACGAGCCGGGCGTGGGTGCCGCCGGTGGAGTAGATATTGAAACCTAACTCCACGAGGTCGCGGGCGACTTGCACGGCGCGGTTTTTGTCGAGATCGGCGACGGAGAGGAAGACGTTGCCCTCGGTGGGCAGCGGGTTGAAGGCGCTGATCTGCGATTTCGCGTAGGCCATGCCCCAGTCGGCGTCGATGCCCATGACCTCGCCGGTGGACTTCATTTCCGGACCGAGCACGATGTCGATGCCGGGGAATCGGTTCCACGGGAAGACGGCTTCTTTCACCGAGAAATGCGGCGGGATGATGGTCTGGGTGTAGCCGAGGTCTTTGAGTTTTTCGCCGACCATGACTTTCGCGGCGAGTTTGGCGAGGGAAACGCCGGTGGCCTTGCTCACAAACGGCACCGTGCGCGAGGCGCGCGGGTTGACCTCGATGACGTAGAGTTGCTCGTCCTTCACCGCGAACTGAATGTTCATCAGGCCGCGGACGTTGAGCTCGCGGGCAAGGTCGATGGCGGCGCGGGTGATTTCCGCCTTGATGGATTCTGAGAGGGAAAACGCCGGGATGACGCACGCCGAGTCGCCGGAGTGGATGCCGGCCTGCTCGATGTGCTCCATGATCGCGCCGACCACGGAGGTTTCTCCATCAGAAATGCAGTCGACGTCCACTTCGGTGGCGTTGTCGAGGAAGCGGTCCACGAGCACGGGGCGCTCGGGCGAAGCGATGACCGCCTCGCGCATGTAGCGGGTGAGCTCGGTGTCGCAATAAACGATCATCATGCCGCGGCCGCCGAGCACGAAGGATGGACGGACGAGCACCGGGTAGCCGATGCGGTTGGCGATGACGATGGCTTCCGCCTCATTAGTCGCGGTGCCGGCTTCGGCTTGCTTGAGGTTGAGCTTGTCGAGCAGGGCGGAGAAGAATTTCCGGTCTTCGGCTTGTTCGATCGATTTCGGCGAGGTGCCGATGATCGGGACGCCGTGGCGTTCGAGGTCGGCGGCGAGGTTGAGCGGGGTCTGGCCGCCGAACTGGACGATGACGCCGAAGGGTTTTTCCTGGTCGCAGATGTTGAGCACGTCTTCGAGCGTGAGCGGCTCGAAGAAGAGTTTGTCCGAGGTGTCGTAATCGGTGGAAACGGTCTCGGGATTCGAGTTCACCATGATGGTCTCGTAACCCAACTCCTTGAGCGCGAAAGCAGCATGGACGCAGCAGTAGTCGAACTCGATGCCCTGGCCGATGCGGTTCGGTCCGCCGCCGAGGATGATGATTTTCTTTTTGTCCGACTGGCGGGCTTCGTTTTCATCGCCGTAGGACGAGTAGAAATACGGGGTGTAGGCCTCGAATTCAGCAGCGCAGGTGTCGACGAGGCGGTAGCCGGGGATGATGCCTTTGGCTTTGCGCTCGGCGCGGATCGTGTCCTCGGTCGGGATGTCCACCATCGCGGGCTCCGGCTCGGCGCGTGGCGGGGCACCGGCGGGTTGGTCGGTTTCCCCGTGGATGGAAACGTCGTGGATCGACGGCGCGGCGGCGCGGGCCATGGCGATCTGGCGGTCGGAGAAACCGAGTTTTTTCGCGCGCTTAAGATCGAGGGTGGCGAGGTTCATGCCTTCGTCCGCGATTTGCTGAAGGTGGCGGAGGAACCAAGGGTCGATCTGGGTGGCGTCGAAAATTTCCTCAAGCGTCCAGCCGTTCACGAACGCGGTTTGCAGCCAAAAAATGCGCTCGGCGTTGGGGATTTGGAGCTTGCGGGTGATTTCATCGCGGGTGGGCGAATGCGGGTCCTTTTTGTCGAAGCCGAAGCCCCAACGGCCGGTTTCCAGCGAGCGCAGGCATTTCTGCATGGACTCTTTAAACGTGCGGCCGATGGCCATCGCCTCGCCGACGGATTTCATCGAGGTGGTGAGAACGGGATTTGCAGTCGGGAATTTCTCGAAGGTGAAACGCGGGATTTTGGTGACCACGTAGTCGATGGTCGGCTCGAACGAAGCGGGCGTGACGCGGGTGATGTCGTTCGGCAGCTCGTCGAGCGTATAGCCGACGGCGAGTTTCGCGGCGATCTTGGCGATCGGGAAACCCGTCGCTTTCGAGGCGAGCGCGGAGCTGCGGGAAACCCGGGGGTTCATTTCGATGACAATCATCCGGCCGGTCTTCGGGCAGGTGGCGAACTGGATGTTCGAACCGCCGGTCTCGACGCCGATCTCGCGGATGACGGCGAACGACGCGTCGCGCATGATCTGGTATTCGCGGTCGGTGAGCGTCTGGATCGGCGCGACGGTGATGGAATCGCCGGTGTGCACGCCGCAGGGGTCGAGGTTTTCGATCGAGCAGATGACCACGCAATTGTCGGCGCAATCGCGCATGACTTCCATTTCGAACTCTTTCCAGCCGAGCAGCGATTCGTCGATAAGGACCTCGGAAACCGGGGAAAGATCGAGCCCGCGGTGGATGATTTCCTCAAACTCCTCGCGGTTGTAGGCGATCCCGCCGCCTTGGCCGCCGAGGGTGAACGCGGGGCGGACGATCAGCGGAAAAGTCCCGATTTCCTCGGCCACCTTCTTCGCCTCTTCCATCGTGTGGGCGATGCCGGAGCGCGGCATGTCGAGGCCGATGCGGATCATCGCCTCTTTGAAAAGCTGGCGGTCCTCGCCCATGTCGATGGCCTCGGCCTTGGCCCCGATCATGCGGACGCCGTGTTTGTCGAGCGTGCCGGATTTATAGAGCGACATCGAGGTGTTCAGCGCCGTCTGGCCACCGAGCGTCGGCAGCAGGGCGTCCGGCTTCTCGCGGATGATGATTTTTTCCACCACTTCCGGCGTAATCGGCTCGATGTAAGTGCGATGCGCGAATTCCGGATCGGTCATGATCGTCGCCGGGTTCGAGTTCACGAGGATGACTTCGTAGCCTTCTTCCTTGAGCGCCTTGCACGCTTGGACGCCGGAGTAGTCGAATTCGCAGCCTTGGCCGATGACGATGGGGCCGGAGCCGATGACGAGAATTTTCCGGATCGAGGTATCTTTTGGCATGATGTGAGAAGGTTCGGGAGAGACCGCCGGGCGGCTAAATTTCGAGGTGTGTGGCAGGGATCATCCGGCTTGTAAAGGGCGGGATGCGGGGAAGATTGAACACATCCGACGGGCTTCCCGAAATCGCATGAGACGGGCCGGGCGACGCATTCGCCGGATCCTCGAAATTGCGCGGTGTTGTGCAAACCACGCGCAGCACGCCGTCGAAATTGGTGACAGCTTATGCCCGGTTTGGCAGAGGCCAGCGATTCCGGGGGGGATCCGCAGCTCTGCGAATCGCGCTGCCGCCGGTTTACCGGTGGCGGCGTTTTTTCTAGTCCACCTGCGCCACCGCCAGCGCGGCGATGCCTTCTTTCCGGCCGATGAAACCCATCGTCTCGTTGGTGGTCGCCTTGATGCCGACGCGCTCCGGCGGGATGCCGAGAGCCGCACCGATGTTCGCCCGCATGGCGTCGCGGTGGGGCAGAACTTTGGGAGCCTCGGCGATGAGCGTGGAATCGACGTTGATGATTTTCAAACCGGCCTCGGCGGCGAGATCGCGGCATTTTTCCAGGATTCTCAGGGAACAGATGTCCTTGCACGCCGGATCGCCGGGCGGGAAATAGTAGCCGATGTCCGGCTGGCCCATCGCACCTAACACGGCATCCGCGATGGCGTGGCAGAGCACGTCGGCATCGGAATGCCCGGCGAGGCCGTGGGTGTGCGGGATGGTCACGCCGCCGAGCACGAGCGGGCGGTTTTCCGCGAATTGGTGAACGTCGTAGCCGATGCCGGTCATGGGAGAAGTTGAGAGTTGGGGGTTGAGAGTTGAGAGTAGATGAAGATGGGGATCGGATATTTTCATCAATTCGATCCACCTCATCTCTTCAAAGAATCTCCTCCACCGGGATCCGCCCGTTGGTGGCGACGATGGAGTAGGCGTCGTCGTAACCGGGAATGGCGGTGAGTTCCACTTTTCCGCCGGCGGTTTCCACGAGCAGCTGGCCGGCGGCGATGTCCCACAGGGAAATGCGGGACTCGATGTAGCCGTCGATGCGGCCGCTGGCGATGTAGGCCATGCCGAGCGCGGCGGAACCCATCATGCGCATTTTGCGGGCGCGGAGTGAGGCGCGTTGAAAGCGGTCCATCGCCGGTGCGCAGCGCGGCGTCGTCCTTGCCGCAGCCGACGTAGAGGATGGATTCGGCGAGGGTCTCCCGCTTGCTGGCGGAAATGGGCTTGCCGTTGAGATAGGCGGGGCTGCCTTTTTCGACGGTCCAGGTCTCGCCGACCATCGGATCGTGAATGACGCCGACGGTGATTTCCCCGGCGACACGGAGGGCGATGGAGACGCAGAAATGAGGAATGCCGTAGTAGTAGTTCACCGTGCCGTCGATGGGATCGACGATCCAATGGCGGTCGGAGGCCTGGTTGCCGGCGATGCCTTCCTCGCCGTAGAGCGCGTCGCCATCGCGGGCGCCGAGCAGGATTTGCGTGATGAGTTCCTGGGATTCCTTGTCGAGCGCGAGCTTGATGTCGTGGTCGGACGCTTCATCGACGACGGTGTCGGTGCCGAAGTGTTTGCGGAGGAGCTTGCCCGCTTCAAGGGCGGCGTGGGTGGCGAGTTCGAGGTCGGTCATGGGAAGAATGTTGAAGTGGTTGACTGAGAGAATGGATGGTGCAGCGGTTCGGATCTTCTGCTATCAACCATCAACTCTCACCTTCAACTTCTTCAAAGCGACGATGGCATCGACGAGCTGGAGCGAGAGTTCATGTTTGGAGGCGAGTGGGAAGCGATTCGGTGCGGTCCGGATAGACGAGCAGGACCTGGTTGTGGTCCGAGTCGAAGCCGATGCCGGGTTGGGAAACGTCGTTGGCGATGACGAGGTCGCAGTGTTTGCGGGTGAGCTTTTCGCGGGCGTTGGCCTCGAGGTTTTCGGTTTCCGCCGCGAAGCCGACGAGCGTGCCGGTGAAGCCGAACGGCTGGCGGGCGGAGCCGAGGATGTCGGCGGTGCGGACGAGTTCGAGAGTGAGCGTGTCGCCGGATTTCTTGATTTTCTGCGTCTCGACCGTGGCCGGCGTGTAGTCGGCGACGGCGGCGGCGAAAGACGGCGATGTCCATGCGCCCGATGTGTTTGGAAACCACGTCATGCATCTCGGCGGCGGTCTCGACCGGGATGAAATCGACGTTTTCCGGCACATCGAGATTCGTCGGACCGGAAACGAGCAGCACCGAGTGACCTTCATGGACGAAGGCCCCGGCGAGCGTGTAGCCCATTTTTCCGGACGAGCGGTTCGTGAGGAAACGCACCGGATCGATTGGCTCGCGGGTGGGCCCGGCGGTGACAAGGACTTTCACGCCGCGAGTCTGTGCGGCGGGCGGGATGTGGCAAGCGGGAAGAGGGAGCATGCCGCCGGCCTGGGGGAAAATTTTCCGTGTCTCACCGGCCGATCCATGGTTTTTATCGAGCCCGTGATCCCCAAGAATTTCCAAGACCGCGTCATCGCTCCATCCCTGCTGGCAGCGGATTTTTCCTGCATCGAAGATGAAGTCAGCCGGGCGATCCATGCCGGCGCTGACTGGATGCACCTCGATGTGATGGACGGGCACTTCGTCGATAACATTTCCTTCGGCCCGGCCATCGTCCAGACCGTGCATGAGGCGGACGATATCTATCTAGACGTCCACTTGATGATTTCCCGGCCGGATCACTATCTGCAGCGCTTCATCGCCGCCGGCTCGGACATGATCACCGTGCACGTCGAGGCGGAACACGACGTGGCGGAGACGCTGCGCCGGATCCGCGAGGGCGGATGCGAGGCCGGCCTGGCGCTGAATCCTGCCACGCCGCTGAGCGCGGTGGAGCCGTTTCTCGGCGAGATCGACCTGCTGCTTTGCATGACGGTCGTCCCCGGTTTCGGCGGGCAGGCATTCATGCCGGAGGTGCTGGAAAAAATCAAAGCCGCCGCGAAAATCCGCGACGAGAGGGGGCTCACATTCCACATCGAAGTGGATGGCGGCATCGATGCAGTCACCGCAGCGCGCTGTTACACCGCCGGCGCGAATGTGATGGTCGCTGGCTCGTCCACCTTCCGGACACCCGACATGGCCATCGCCATCGCCGAGATCCGCAACGCATGAAACCACCAGCCTCCAAACCCATCCCATGCCACTCATCGACCATCTGTTTGCCATCGGCCCGGTCCGCAAGGCGATTTGGAAATTCTGGTATCCCTTCCTGACGCGGCGGCTGCACGGGGAGGAGGTGATTTTCCTCAACTACGCCTTCGAGACGGATCCACCGATGGCCATCCCGCTCGCTCCGGAGGACGAGCCGGACCGCGCATGCATCCAGCTCTACCACCACGTAGGGTCGCAGGTGAATTTCCATGGCAAGGAAGTCCTGGAAGTCAGCTGCGGTCACGGCGGCGGCGCTTCCTATCTCACCCGCATGCAGGCCCCGGCGAAATACACCGGTCTCGATCTCAACGCATCCGGCATCGAGTTCTGCAAAAAACGCCATTCCGTCCCCGGCCTCGAATTCCTCCAAGGCGACGCCGAACACCTGCCGTTTCCCGACAACTCGTTCGATGCGGTCATCAACGTCGAGGCCTCGCACTGTTACCCGGATTTCCCCCGCTTTCTGGCCGAAGTCAGCCGCGTCCTCCGTCCCGGCGGCTTCTTCCTTTATGCGGATTTCCGCTTCAGCGACGGCATCGAGAAATGGGAAAACGCCCTCCAAATGACTCCCCTCCGGCCCAAACTCGCGCGGGACATCAGCCCGGAAGTCCTGCACGGGATGGAGTGCAATTCCGCCCGCTCGGTGAAAATGCTCAAACGAAAACTCCCGAAGTTCCTCCACGGACTCGGCCGCGACTTCGCCGGCGTCAAGGGCTCACGGATTTACAACGCACTGATGAACGGCGAGTTGTCCTACCGGTCTTACTGTTTCCTCAAGGTCCGGTGAGGCAAGTTCCCGAGTTCTGCCCCTCGACTGCGGAGCCATCGCCGCGATGGCTCCCATTCGGCCGCCGAATTGAAGCTTGAATCGGTTGAAAATTCAGGTATCTTACCATTCGCGTTTTGACGGGTACTTAAGATCACAACCGCCCGAACGTCTTTGTCCACACCCTGTCCCGAACCGATCATGAGAACCAGCACCCTAACGATCCTATCAGCCATTCTGGGGATCTTTTTCATCTCACTGGGCACCCCTGCAAGCGCCGTCCCCTTGCGGGTTCACCCTCAGAATCCCTACATCCTGGAATTCCGGGGAAAGCCGACATTGCTGCGCACCTTCGGACCGCGCTACGAGTTCCTAATCGATTCAGCGCTCTCTTACACGCCGTACATGAACACGTTTCAAAGAGACGGCATGAACCTCAGCCGGATCTGGTGCATGGGCTACCCCGCGTGGCCGGCACAGAGTAACAACCAGCCTTGGGCACGCGCCTCCTCCGGGAGCAACGCCTTGGACGGATTGAGAAAATGGGACCTGAATTCCTGGAACGAAGGGTATTTCACCCGGCTCAAAGCCATCGCCCAGGCCGCCAGCGACCGGGGAATCGTCGTCGAATTCACGTTTTTCTCGGTCTTCTACTCCGACGACGAATGGAGGTTAAGCCCCTTCCACGCCTCCAACAACGTGCAGGGTTACGGCTCCGGCAGCAACCGCTACGACTGCTTCCGCCAGAACAGCACCAACAACCTCCTGCTTGAAAAACAAAAAGCCGCCGTCAAACGGATTGTTAGAGAGCTCAACGCCTTCGACAACGTCTACTACGAAATCCAGAACGAACCCTGGTGGAATGAGACCAACGTGAAGGATGCCGAGGAAGTCGCCTTCCACAACGCCATCCTCGCCGCCATCCGCGAGGAAGAAGCCACCCTGCCTAACAAACATCTGGTCGCCCACAATTACCCGCAACAAATGTCCGCCTTGGGGAACGGTTATGACATCCTGAACGAACACTATCCGGCCGCCGTCCCGGGATCCCCCATCGCCGGTGCCGAGGCCTTGCTGAACAACCACTACTCCCGCGGCAAGATTCTCTCCCTGGACGAGACAGACACCACCACCGAGCCTCAAACCCGCCTGGAGGCATGGATGTTCTTCATCGGCGGTGGCGGAATCTACAATGGTCTCGATTATCAGGAAAAAGTCTACGCGTCGACACCCTCCGGTGACACCGCGCTTGGAAACTCCATCCGCGGCGCAGTCCGCAACATCGGCGTCTACATGGACAAGATGAACCTCGTCACCCTTCGCCGCAATCTCTCCTGGGTCACCGGAGGGAGACCCTCGGGATCCACGCTTCAGGCCAGCGCCACCGCCGGCCAGCAATACGTGGCCTACCTCCACCACGGAAAAAGCGGCGTTACGAACTTCCAGCTCAACTATAATCCCATTGAAAGCACCAACCACAGCGTCTCCCTGGGCGTCACCCTGCCTGCGGGAACCTGGCGGGCGGTTTGGACCCGGCCGTCCGATCTCGCGGAAATCAAGGTGCAGGAGTTCACCTCCACCGGAACCGCGAAAACCCTTGATGCCGTGACTTATCAGGCGGATGTCGCCCTCCGCATCGACAAGGTCGCCGCCACGGTCCCTCCCGTCGCACCGAGCACACCGACCGGACTCCGCGTGGTGCCTTGAGACCAGCCGCCGAGCGATCCTGTTTCCCATGACCGGGCAATCGCGCTTGCGGCGGAGCCCATGGTTGATTTCACTCCGCGCATGACACGCCCAGACGGTCGCCAGAACGACCAACTCCGCCCTATTTCCTTCGTCCCGAACGTCGCCCCCTACGCCACCGGCTCGGTGCTCGTCTCCTTCGGCGACACCCGCGTCATCTGCTCCGCCACCATCGAGGAGGACGTGCCCCGCTGGATGCGCGCCCAGCGCGTCGAAGGTGGCTGGCTCACCGCGGAATACTCGATGCTCCCCTACTCCACCCTGGAGCGCAAACCCCGCGACATCTCCCGCGGCAAACTTGACGGACGGTCCTCGGAAATCCAACGCCTCATCGGCCGCGCCCTGCGCGCCGTGGTGGATTTGAAAAAAGTCGGTCAACGCACGATCTGGATCGACTGCGACGTCCTCCAGGCCGACGGCGGCACCCGCACCGCCTCCATCAGCGGCGGCTGCGTGGCCATGGCCATCGCCCTCAACAAACTGATGGCGCAGGGAAAACTGAAAACCTTCCCGATCAAAAAACTCGTCGCCGCCGTCTCCGCCGGAGTCTATCAGGGCGTGCCGGTGCTCGATTTGAACTATCCGGAAGACAAGGACGCCACCGTCGACTTCAACGTCGTCATGACCGAGACCTGCGAGTTCGTGGAAATCCAGGGCAGCGGTGAGGAAGCCGTGTTCTCCTCCGAGGAAATGACCGCCATGCTCGAACTCTCGCGCAAGGGCATCGCCGACATCATCTCGCTCCAGAAAGCCGCCATCCTCACCGCGGACCGCGCCGCCCCGGCGGACCTCGCCTCGCTCACCGCGGCATTCGGCGGGAGGTGATGGTTAGAGTTCGCCCGCCCGGTTAATCATTTCCATCAACTCCGCCCGGAACACCTGGGTGACGTCATGCTCGTAACGGCTGGCACCCGGGAAATCGCCGGAGATCTCATAAATTCCGTCCTGTTGGATCCACCGCCGCTCCTCCAGATAGTGAAGCGGCACCGACACGGCCATCACCAGCATGCCGCAAACCCACACCGGCCAGACCAGCCGACCCAATGTCGCCCGGCGCAGCGCCTGCTCCTGCCGCCCGAATCCACTCAGCGCCGCTCCCAGCAGCACCCAGCCCAGCGCGATGCCGACCAACGCATATCCCGCCTCCATCCCGATGTACATGATCGCGCCGAACGCCGGCACTCCCATCAGCGCCGCCGCGGCCGCCACCCAACCGATCCACGTGAACCGCGTCGTCAGGCCGATCACCGCGCCGCGCTTCGCCAGCCGCCAGCCCGCCACCTGCACCGTCATCACGATCATCGACAGCACCAGGCAGCCGAATTGCCCGGCCGGTTGGATGAATCCGGTCGACCTCGCCGACCACTCCCATGTGCTCAGCGGCGTCAGCCGGGTGATGAGGAAATACCACGCCACCGGAAATCCGATCCCGCCCAGCAGCATCCAGATCCAGTCCGCCGGTCGCAGCAGATCCACCATCCGCGCCGAGAGCCTGCGCGCCAGCGGCGTCCCACGGAATGTCGCAGCTGCCACCGCACACAACCCCAGCAGCAGAAATACCGCCCACGATCCCAAACGCCCGAACAACGCATGATCCGCATAACGCCCCGGACGCAAGTCCTCCGCCGTCAACCGGGGCGGACTTTTCACCTGCCGGCGGAGCATCGGCAAAGTCATGCCGACCAGCACCGCCGAGCGTTGCTCGACCAAGGCACCATCCGGATCAGGCTTCCCGCGTTTTTCACGCGCGTTTTTTTCCTCCAGCCAGCGATCCTGGATACCGGCAAAATACCGCGCCTCCTTCTCCAACCCCAAGGTCCGCGCCGCATCGCGAAAATTCTGCGCCGGACCGCTGAAAAACACCTTCGCGATCATCACGTCGATCAAAGTGTCACCACCCCTAACAAACAGGGGAACCAGCGCCTGCCAATCGCCCGTGATCCGCCGGAAACCCTCCACATCGCCGCGCGCCGCGCACTGCTGCGCTCCGGCCGCCATCGCGTCTGATAGCTTCCGCAGTCCGAGATTCGAGGCCGGCATCAACCCGACGTAGAGCATCGGCGGAATCTGGCTGACATAGTCCCTTCGCGGCGGAAACAGCGGCATCCTCTCACGCAGCAGCTCGGCCTGATAGGCAGTGTATTTCGTCTTGGCCGCCAGCCGATGGATCGCGGCAAGGGTCTCGTCGAGGCGCTTTGCGTCATCGATTTTCCACACCGGCGTCTTGAGCGGGCTCTTCACCGGGCTGTAGGGCACCCGCTCTTTCGTCACCGCACCCTCTGCGATTCCGGTGGCGGCAAGTGCCGGAAACCAGGCGTTATCGGGATCCAAGCTTTCCGCCGCCTGCAGGATTTCCGGTGAGAGCTCCTTGTGATCCCTGAAATACGCCGAGGCATACTCCGCCAGATAGGCCGGGTTGTCCGGCGCACTATCCCACAGCGGCTTCCATTTCCCCGCTTCGTCATCCGCCCCGCTCGCACCGAACAACAGAAGCCTCTGCTGTGGAGTTAGACCCGGGATTCGAGGTTCCGTGAAGTCTGATGGGCCACTCATCGATGTGAACGCACGCAGCTTGGAAATCTCCCGGAACTGCAAAATCGTATGCCCGAGCAAAGGCAGAAAAACCACTGCCGTCACCGCGAGCAGCAGCGCGATCCACCGCCGCCGCCGGTTGGGGTGCCGGTCGGCGGCTTCGAGAGCTTCCACCGCCTCCACCAGCGCCCGGGTCCGCCCGGCCGCGTGCGCTTCGACGGACTTCCGCAACTCGGCCTCCGCCGCGAGCTTCAACTCCAGATTATCGCCCAGCGGACGGATTGCCAGTGCGATGAAGCGCCCGGTTTCAGATTCCATGGCTGATTCCCTATCCGGATTCACGGCGGCGAAAAGTCAAAAACCTCCCACCGCCCCGCCTGTTCACCAGAAAACAACATGAAATAGGGTCACATCATCTGCGCTCTCTTCTGAACAATTGCGGCATCAAATGCAGCCGTTGCTTGTATTCTTAAGAGCCGAAAACGCACCATCCAACGGTGATAGGGCTCCTTTTTGAATTCGAACTTCCATTTCGCCGTGGATGAGCTGGACCTTCTGCAGGAAAACCATTATTCGCTACTAACGAATGAACCCAGACTCAATGTTACAGCAGATGCTTGGAATCGACATCGCCGCAATGCGATCATTAACGATAATCGCCGGTATTTCGACGCTGATTCTCTATCTCTATCGTATTCACGCCATCATCCACTGCATGCGTCGATCTCCCGGCGATTTCCCAACCCCGGTTGATCGGATGGTTTGGTGCGGGCTATCGGCGTTTATGCCCCTCGGAATCGGAGCTTTTCTTTACCACCTGGTGTCCAGCAGAAGCCTGCTGACCTTTCTATTCTTCATCCCATTTTTTGGGGCGGCGATCCCGGCAATCTACATGCTCGTAAAAATTTGGCCGCATTCCACCAATTTCAATCTCAACTTCCTCGGGATCTGAATCGGAAATACACACAATCCGACTAACAAGCGCGGAGGAGGAGAACTTCGCGCCTCCGCCTCCCCACCGCCATGCGGACAGGAGTGTCCGCACTCGTTATCTTTCCAGCAGGATTTTTTCGCCCAACACCACCAGATCCACGCTGCCCTTGAGAGTCTGATTGATGAACGGTGTGTTCTGGGATTTGGATTTCATGAACTCCTTCGTGAAGGTGGTTTTTCCTTCCGTGTCGAAGAGGATGAGGTCGGCAGGCTGGCCGACTTCGATGGAGACGGCAGGCAGTCCCATCAGGCGGCGGGGTTCGGCGCTGTAGCGTTTCACGATGAGGTCCCAGCCGAATTTCCCGGTGGCGACGAAGTGGTGATAGAGCGAGACCAGCGCGGTGTCCATGCCGGTGATGCCGTTGGGCGCACTGATGAAATCCTGGGATTTCTCAAACGGCGTGTGCGGCGCGTGGTCGGTGGCGATGAGATCGAAAACACCGTCGATGAGACCTTGCAGCAGTCCGTCATTGTCCGCCTGGGTGCGCAGCGGCGGGTTCATCTTGTAGTTGGTATCGAAGTCGCCGATGTGCTCGTCGGTGAATAACAGATGGTGCGGCGAAACCTCGGCGGTGACCTTCACGTCGCCGCGTTGTTTCCACCAGCGGATGGTTTCCATGCCGAGCTTGCTGGAGACATGCTGGATGTGGATGTGCGCGCCGGCGGCGTGGGCCAGGCGGATGTCGCGGTCGATGATGATTTCCTCGGCACAGGCGGGCGAGCCCTTGATGCCGAGCCGATAGCTAACCACTCCTTCGTTCAGCGCGCGCGGCCCGGCGAGTTCCGGCACTTCGCAATGGCTGGCGAAGAACATGCCGAACTCGGTGGCGTACTGCATGGCGCGCAGCAGGATGGCGGGATCGCCGGTGGTGTCGCCGTCGTCGGTGAGCATCTTCACACCGAGCGCGCGCATGCCGTCGATGCCGGCCATTTCCTTGCCGTGGCGGTCCTTGGTGACGCAGCCGGAGGTGTAAACCGGAATGCGGGCGGTGCGCTTGGCGATGTCCAAGACATTCGCGACCACCGTGGCGGAGTCGATGGCCGGGCTGGTGTTCGGCATCATGACCACGCCGGTGATGCCGCCGTTGATCGCGGCCTCGCTGCCGGACGCGATGGTTTCCTTGGCCTCGAAGCCGGGCTCGCGGAAATGCACGTGCGCGTCGAACATGCCGGGCGCGAGGATCCGGTTGCGGGCGTCGATGGTGCGGGCGCCTTCGGGAGCGGCCAGGCCTGTGCCGATCTGTTGGATTTTTCCTTCGGAGATGAGGACATCCGCCGGAGTGAGGTCGGGCGAATGCTCGGAGGCGATGCGGGCGTTGGTGATGAGGAGTGTCATGGGAGAAGAGGATTTTAGCCGGGGAGGTGGATCGCTGTTTAACTGGGAACGATGATGTTCAGTTCCGGCAGCGTGTGTTCACGGATCATTTCGAAATGGGCGTCCTTGGCAAGGAGCGGCAGTTTTACCGAATGCGCGACGGTGGCGATGAGAAGATCGGAGGCGGGGAGATTGATGCCTCGCGCTCTGAGCGCTGCGTTCGACGAGCCTGCTTGGTCCCAATGCTCCGGGAGCAATACGATGCGGGAGGCAAGGGCGAGACCGGTGCGCAAGTCATCCAGTTCTTCCTTCCGCGCTCCGGTGAAGAGCTCGAATCCAACCGGACAGGTATAGGCGGCTTGTTTGATGGCCATGAGATCGCGGACGAGCGCCTTGATGCCCGGGTCTCCCTTGGGGCGGAAAAACTCGATCCAAGCGGAAGTGTCGATTAGGGTCACGGTTTCGTCAGATCGGTGAGAGACTCCAATTCGTCATTGGACGTGCGGTAGTCGGTTTCACCCGCCATGACCTTGGCGAGAAATTCCTGGCGCTGGCGTTGCTCGATGAATTCGTCGAGGGCTTGCGCGACGGCAGGTGATTTCTTTCGCTCGTTGGTCCACTTTTGAATGGCTTCAATCTTGGAATCTTCGATCTCGACGGTGATTCTCATCTTTTTGGTGATCAATTTGATGAAAAATTAGACGGATTTTTCATCATTTCAAGTAGATTCCCATTAATCGCCCCCGGTGTTTGCTCCCGGCTTGAGCCAGTAGAGTACAGCCATGCGGACGGCGATGCCGTTTTCCACCTGGTCGTTGATGAGGCTGCGTTCGTAGTCCATGACAGCGTCGCAGAGCTCGACGCCGCGGTTCACGGGGCCGGGGTGCATGATGTAGAGGCCGCGCTTGCGGATCTCGTCGAGGCGGGCGTCGCTGATGCCGTAGAGCTTGTGGTACTCGCGGAGGCTGGGGAAATACTGGACGTCCTGGCGTTCCATCTGGACGCGTAGCAGATAGACGAAATCGGGCGACCAAGCCATGGCTTCCTTGTAGTCGGTGAAGCGGCGGATGTTCTCGGGGCCGGTGCGCGGGACGAGCGAGCCGGGGCCGAGATAAGCGACTTCCACGCCTAACTTTTTCAGGATCGTGCTGGTCGAGCGGGCGACGCGTGAATGCAGGATGTCGCCGACGATGAGGACTTTCTTGCCGGTGGGATCGGGGAATTTCTCCTTGATGGTGAAGGCGTCTAGCAGGCCTTGCGTGGGGTGGGCGTGGGCTCCGTCGCCGGCGCTGATGACGGAGGCTTTGGTCTGCCTGGCGATCATCCCGGGCAGGCCCGAGCGGCCGTGGCGGACGATGATGTAGTCGGTGCGCATCGCCTGGAGCGTCTCGACGGTTTCCCTCACGGACTCACCCTTGGTGATGGAGGATTGGGCGACGTCGAAGTTCGTGACGTCGGCGGACAGGCGCTTGGCGGCGACCTCGAAGGAGGAGTGGGTGCGGGTGCTGGGCTCGTAGAAGAGCATGAGCACGGACTTGCCCTTGAGGGCGGGGACTTTTTTCACCGAGCGGGTGAAGAGTTCCTTGAACGGGATGGATTGATCGAGGAGGTGTTCGATTTCCTCGCGGTCGAGCGCTGCGATGTCGAGTAGGTCTTTACGTGCCATGCCGGAGTTGGGGAAAATAATGGAGCGCGCCGAAGACGACGACGAACAACGACCGCGACGGTGATGAAGGCGGCGTGGTGGACCGAGAGCGGCTTCTTAAAAAAGATGAATGCGGCGATGAGCAACGCGAGCACCACGCAGCCTCCGGCGATCTCCTTTTGAATGTCGTAGAAGTAAATGCCCACGGCTCGCGGCGAGCGCGAAAAGGTAACCCGGCACGATCAGGACTGGATGCGCGGTTAGGGATTTCAAGTGCCCGGCGGCGTTCTGCGCGCCGAGCATTTCCTGGCGGCGGATTTCTTGGATTTCCTTGTCGCTGTGGCGGTGGACGGGCAGCTTGGAATCAGGCGACGGAGGCGGGATTGGCGCGATCGGGCCTTGCTCGGATTTGCGCAGCGAGCGGACGATCTTCGGCACATGGGAGACGGGAAGCGGTGTGGAAACAACCTGGGTCGCCGGTGGAATCACATCGGCGGCGGGCTCGTCACTGCCGGGGAGCTGGGGAATTCGCTCGGAGCGCTTGAGCGAACGTACGGGTTTCGGTTCGTGGACTTCGGCGACCGGCAGCGGTGCGAGGGCAGGTTCCTCGACTTTCGCGGTTTCCTGCGGCTCGGCGGGAAGTGGGTTGGAAATCGGCGCTGCCACGGGCAAGGCCTCCTCCGCCGGCGGCGGGCCGACGATGCCGAGGGACTCGCGGAGTTTCGCGATTTCCTCGGCGGATTTCTTGCTCTGCGGCAGAAGGCTCATGGGTTTTCTTTTTCGACGATCCGGATCTCGTCCTTGCCGTCCGTTCCTTCGAGCGAAACCAATACATGGTCGAGGCGGCGGGTGTCGAGGGTGATGCCGACATAGTCAGGCTGGATCGGCATTTCGCGGTGGCCACGGTCGATGAGCACGGCGAGCTCGACCTTACCGGGGCGGCCGTAGTCGGAAAGCGCGTCGAGCGCGGCGCGGATGGTGCGACCGGTGAAGAGCACGTCATCGACGAGGATGATGTGGGCGCCCTCGACCGGGAAACCAATGTCGCTTTCCTGTAGCAGCGGATTTTCGTGGAGGTGCTCGAAATCGTCCCGATAGAGCGAAATGTCGAGCACACCGAAGGACAGGTCCCAGTCGTCCTCCGCCGAGAGGATCGTTAGAATCCGCTCGGCCACTTCATCGCCGCGGCTGCGGATGCCGACGAGGGCGACGGGGTGGCCGCGGTGCTTTGTCGAGGATCGCCTGGGCAAGGCGTTCCACTCCGGCGGCGATGTCTTCTGCGTTGAGAGTCTTTTGCATGATTCAGAAATTGAGGATGCCGATGTCGCGGCGGCGTTGCAAGCCGTCGAAGGTGACGAGATCGGCGGCGGCGTGGGCTTTGCTGACGGCTTCTTCGCGGGTGTCTCCGCCGGAAACGATCGCAAGCACGCGGCCGCCGTTGGTTTCCCATCCGCCATCGGCGGTGCGGCGGGTGCCGGAGTGATAGACGCGGGCTTCGGTGACATTTCCGAGGCCGGAAATCTTGTCGCCGTTGCGCGAGGATTCCGGATAACCGGCGGAAGCGAGGATGACACAGACGCTCCAGCCGTCGCTGAAACGGATGAGGTCTTCGCGGAGTTCGCCTTTCGCCCCGGCGAGGCAGAACGCTGCTAGATCGCCTTCGACCAGCGGCATCACGGCCTGACACTCGGGGTCGCCGAAGCGGCAGTTATACTCGATCACCTGCGGACCGGTCTCCGTGAGCATGAGACCGAAGTAAAGAAATCCCCGGTAAGGCAGACCCTCCTTGCGCAAGTCCGCTCACGGTTGGGCGGACGATTTCCTCTTCGATCTGCGCGAGCAATTCCAGCGAGATGAGCTGGCGGCTGGCGACGGCTCCCATGCCGCCGGTGTTCGGGCCAAGGTCGCCGTCGTGGGCGCGTTTGTAATCTCGGGCCGGCGTGAAAATCAGGTAATGATCGTCGATGATCGCGGCGAAAATCGAGACTTCCGGGCCAACGAGGCATTGCTCGACGAGCACGCGCCCGGCACCGAAGCGGCGCTGGGTGAAAACCTCGTCGAGGAAAGCCAGCGCGGACGCCTCATCCGGGCAGACCGCCACGCCTTTTCCTGCGGCGAGTCCGTCGAATTTCAGAACGGTCGGATACTCTCCGGCGATCGCGGCGACAGCTTCATCAAGTGTGTCGGTGGCCACCCCGCGCGCGGTGGGAATGCCGTTTCTCACCAGAAATTCCTTCGCGAACTCCTTGCTCGCTTCGAGCTGTGCGGACTCCTTCGGCGGACCCCAGCAGGGAATGCCGTTTTTCCCGCAAAGGTTCGCAAGTCCCTCACCTTTCACCAGATAGCTCTCCTCACCCGCCACGCAGAGGTCGATGTCATTCGCCTTCATCCAGGCGACCAGCGATTCCAGCCCGTCGGCCTCGACCGGTTTCGCGATTTCGAAAATCGCGTCGCTCCCGGGAAAGCAAAACAACTCGGGATTTCCCGGTGATTCCGCCAACGCCCTCACCAGCGCGTGTTCGCGCCCACCTTTGCCAACGACCAGAATTCTCATCCGCCAGGGTTTTCGCGGAATCCGGCGGCGGACTCAACCCTGAATCTCGAATTACGGAGTGACCAGCGTCCAGCCGAGGGTTTTCAGCTCCATCCGGGTGCGGTCGGTGGCACCACCGCCGAGCAGGAGCGTCGGCTTGCGGCCGATCAAATCGTCGCGTTTCGCGAATTCCGCGACTTCCGGCGTCCAGCTCGACGTAGTCCACCGGCGCGGAAATCTGGAGCACTCCGGTCTGCGTCGATCGCTCCGGGAAGACGACCGACGACTTCCAGCGAGCTGTATTTCGATTTCCCGGATTGCTGCCGGGTGGCCAGCAGGATGAGCGCCTGGTTGAGAAACTCCACCTGCCGGCGGGTCTCACAATTCGCCGCGACCTCGGCCACCGCCGCACTGCCCCGCAAGGTGCCGAGCGCCTTGAGCGAGCGGACGATCGAACAGCGCAGGGTGATGGAAAGCGCCTCGTTCGAGAGAAAACGCCGGATCTGATCCTCCGGCACGCCCATGACTGCTAGGTGCCTGCTGGTTTCGCAGCGCCAGTTCCGATGGCGTGAGCGAGTAAATCTCATCCGGCAGGCCGACCACCTTGGTCGCGGTGAGCGCCACCGACGCGCCACCGGAAATCGCCATCGCACCGATCCGCAGCGGGAGTCCGCCGGAGAAGAACACCCACGATACCTTTTCGATTTCCTGCTGGAGCCGCTCGTTGTCGGTGTAGGGATCCACGCCAAGCTGCCTCGCGCATTCCAGCTTCGCGGCCTCAAATCCGATGATGCCCCTCGCCGCACTGCCGATGCTGGCGCCGACCTGGCTGTCCTCTCCCCGCTCCGTCTGATCCTTCGAATTCGAGGCGGCGTTTCCGACCGTCTGGCCGATTTTCTGGAAGAAATGACCCACGGTCCTCGGCACCGCTTTGACGGATCCGACCGGATCCTTCGCGATGTTTTTCACCGCCTCCACCGGCTGCTCGATCGACCGCTTCACACCTTCCGCGAAGAGATCGCTCTTGCTCACTTCCAACAATTTCCGGATCGCTCGAGCTCATGGATCCGAACCCGGGCCAACTCGGTGCCGACGACCTGCCATGTCGCCGTAATCCGAGTCGATGCTGAAATGCGCCATATAGCCGTCGGTCGGCACCGATTCCCGCACCCGGTGGGACGGCCCCGCCGCGTCCTGCCCGAGCAACGTGCTGGCTGACAAGATCACGGGAGCTTCGAAATCCGGCGACCACGATCGGCGTGAGCGGCCTGAAAACCGGCAGCGGACGCAGCGGAGGCGGCGCGCTGATGTCGGTGATGTCCGCCGATGCCGTGCCTGCGATCAATAAAAGCCAGAGTGGAGATTTCATGGATTGGGTAGATTTGCCCTGATGAAATCGAAGGAAAAACCACCTGTCAACCCGCCCGGCAGAGCCTTTCCATGAATTCCCGCGCCCGGAGCGCCCGCGCCAGGAACGCGTCCACCGGTTCATGCTCGCCGCTGGAAAGCTCCAGCACCAACACGCCGTGGAAATGCACGCGGCGCAGCTGGCCGACGACCCACGGCCAGTCGATCGAGCCATCGCCCGGCGCGAGGTGCGCGTCGCGGTCTCCGTGGTTGTCATTGATATGCACCATTTTCAAATGTCCGGAAAGTTTCTGGATCACCACTCCCATTTCACGCGCCAGATGCGCGTGCCCGGTGTCCAGACAGGTGCCGACCTCGCTGGTTTTGATTTCTCCCAGCAGATACATCATGTCCCGCACGTGACCGAACATCAGGTGGGCGAGCATGTTCTCCAACAACAACCGGACGCCTAACACGCGGCAGCGCGACCGCCACCCGGTTCAGCGCCTCCGCGGCGTGATGCATGCGTTGGAGAAACTCCTCGTGCGGCGGCCGCCCCTCGCGTTCCGGACCGGGATGCAGCACCACGTTCTCACAGCCGATCAGCGCGGCGGCCTCACACGCGGTGATGAGTTCCACGATGGCGGCTTCGCGATTGGCGTCGATCAGCGAGGTGATGTCGATGCGCTCGGAAAACGGCGCGTGGAACGAAACCGGATCGATGTCCAAGGCCCGCATCCGCTCGCCGGCACGATGCACGTCACCCGCATTGTGATAGTCCAGATGCTTCGGAAACGAACAGACCTCGATCTGCCGGAATCCCGCCGCCCGCACCGCGTCGAGCACGTCGAAGATGCTCTGCCGGTAGAAACAGCCGGTGGAAAGCGCGATGGGCCATTCATTCATCGGGAAGTCGGGTTAGAAGGTTTTGCCGCAGGGATTCCAGTTCGCAGGGGCTTTCGTGCTCCTGAAAACAGAACATCTTCTCACGCATGGAGATACAGTTGAAATCTACCAACCGGTCCACCCCTGTCAAATGGAGACACGCGAAGAGCCGCGTGTAAAAGTCCGCGCGGGTGGCCGCCTCGTAGTCGCTCCAGTCCGTCCCCCAGCCGAACGCCGGATTCTCGAACTTCGAGCGGATCAAGCCGGCGATGTGCCGCGGGTGCCAGTCCTCGGGCGAGCAGGCAGCGCGTCACCAGCTGCATGCCGGCGGGCTTGAGCAGGTAGTCGTTAGGAAAATCCAGCAGATGCCGCACACACGGCGGCAGCGAGTCCACCGGCGTCCGGTCGTAAGTCTCCGGCCAGCACTCTTTGGGATCGTGCCGCGCCGTGTAATAATATTTGTGAAACCGCCGCAGCCGGGACGCGAGATACTCGTCCAACATGCGGCCCACCCCCTCCTCCTGGAGCGGAATCCGGACACACGCGCGCTGTGCCAGATCCAGCACCTCCGCATCCACCTGCCGCACCTGGATGGCGCCGCGGAAATCCATTTCATACAGCGGGATGCTGCGGAATCCACCTTCCGCGCCGAGGCCGGTCACGAAGGGCTTGCGATAGTTCGTGAACGGCATCCGGACCACCCGCGTGTGCAGCGGGTCTCCATACTCCGAGATGTCGATGGAAATCATCTCACGCTTCCCCGCCACCGACGGCCCGACATGCACGGCGGTGAGTTCCACCGGCACCTCCGACAAGGGTGCAGCCTTCTCCTTGATCCGGTGCGCCACATACTCGATCACCAGCGCCAGCGCTGCGAACACCGCCTGATCCTCCGGCAGGATCGTGCCCGTGAGAACCGCCGGCATGCGCTCCATGCACAAGCCGATCAACTCCGGTGCCGGGCTCAGTTTCCCGATCCGCGCCGCCACCTCCGACGCCCGCCCGATCCGCCACACGAAATGGTGCCCCTGACCGGTGATGAGATGCAGCGGACTGATCCCCCACTCCAGCAGCAGCGACTCGATCACCCGCACCACCGGTTCCTGGAGCTCGAAACAGCGCAGTGGATCGACAAACGCCTCGCCCGGCGAATCGAAGTTCACATACTCCACGTCGAGATGCAGCAGATAGGATTTCGAATCCGCAAGCGAGCGGGAGATGTCCAGACCGCGCTTTAAAAACCAGTCCAGCTCCGTCGGCGGCCGCAACTCGCGGCGGTCGAACAGAAACCCGTCCGTGTGCGTTAGATAAACCGCCGTGGCACCTGCCAGCGAGCCGCCGCCGAGAAACTCGACGAGGCGCTTCCGCACGTGGCGGTCTGCGTAAAAGGCGTCCATACAAGACGAAGGTCAGAGAAGGGGCGGCGGGAGGAATCGATGAAGCCCGGAAAATTCGGACCTACAGTCTCGCAGCAGGATTCCTCAGTCCGCAACTACATTTTCACACATTGCATGAGAGGACGACTACAAGAGGATCTGACGGAAAAAATCCAATGCAATCGCCCACCGCAGCGGAATATGCGCCTTGTTCGTCAATCCAAGCCTCGCGACGGAAGCCAAACCCGACGACGTTGGATGACCCGGATGAATCCAACTCCCACCGCCTGGCACCGGATCACCGCTGCGGACGCCTGCCTGGAAACCGGCAGCGATCCGACCCGCGGACTCACCACCGCGGAAGCGGCCCGCCGACTCACGACCCATGGCGCGAACCTGCTGCCAGAGGAAAAGCGCGTCCCGCTGTGGCGCGTGTTTCTGCGGCAGTTCACCAGCCCGCTCATCTACGTGCTCTTCGCCGCCGCGGTGCTCGCCTTCGCGCTGGGAAAACATGGGGACGCGCTGGTCATCCTCATCGTGGTCATCGTGAACTCCGCGATCGGCACCTTTCAGGAAGGCCGGGCCGAGCACTCGATGGAATCACTGCGCCGGCTTTCCTCCCTGCAAGTGCGGGTGCTGAGAGATGGCGTTGAACAACGGATCAAGGCGCACGATCTGGTGCCGGGCGACATCCTGCTGCTCGCCGCCGGCGACGCCGTGGGAGCGGACTCGCGCCTGATCGACACCGCCGCGCTGGAAGCGTCCGAAGCGGCGCTCACCGGTGAATCACTGCCCGCAGTCAAACATTTCCATCCGCTGCCGGAAGACACGCTGCTCGCGGACCGCCGGAACATGCTTTTCTCGGAAACCCACGTCACCGCCGGGCGCGGCAAGGCGGTCGTCGTGGCCACCGGCACCGCCACCGAAGTGGGGAAAATCGCCAGCATGACCACCGCCGCAGAGGAGCCGAAGACGCCGTTGGAAATCCGCATGGACCAGTTCGGCCGCCAGCTGGTGGTTCTATCCGTCGCCCTCTTCGCACTGGTCATCGCCGCGGGAATCCTGCGCGGGATGGCGCTGGAGGAAATTCTAATGGTCGCTATCAGCCAGACGGTCTCGCTGGTGCCGGAAGGATTGCCCGTCGCCCTGACGATCGCCCTGGCCGTGGGCATGCAGCGCATCGCGGCGAGAGGCGGCATCGTCCGCAGGCTGGCGGCGGTCGAGACGCTTGGGTCCACGAACATCATCTGCACCGACAAGACCGGCACTCTCACTAAAAACGAAATGACCGTCACCGGGCTCTGGCTGGCGGACGGCCGCCAAGTCGAGGTTTCCGGCTCCGGTTATACGCCGGAGGGCACGCTGCTGGCGGATAGCCGCGACCTCTCGCCCGCCAGCGACCTGGCACTGCAGCTTCTGCTCGAAGCGGGCGTGCTTTGCAATGATTCGCAACTCGTGCCGCCGCTGGCCGGGGAATCCCGCTGGCGGGCGCTGGGCGATCCCACGGAAGCGGCGCTACTCACCGCGGCGTTGAAGGGCTGCATCGATCCCGCCACGCTCCGCCTGGAATGGCCGCGGCGGGCGGAGATTCCTTTCGACTCCATCGCCAAACTCATGGCCACCCAGCACGGCCACACCCACCGGCCGAACCGGGTATTCCTCAAAGGCGCTCCGGAAATGCTCCTGCCGCTCTGCAATCACGCCGACGTGGCGCGGATTTTCGGCGCCACCGAGGAAATGGCGGGGCGGGCACTGCGCGTGTTGGCCGTGGCGATGATCGACGACGCGGAAATCGACGAGGACGCCGGTTTCTCCCAGTTTCAAGGGCGGGCGGTCTTCCTCGGGCTCGTCGGCCAGATGGATCCGCCGCGCGAGGAGGTGAAAACCGCCGTGGCCGCGTGCCGCGCCGCCGGCATCCGCCCGGTGATGGTCACCGGCGACCACAAGGCGACCGGCCTGGCCATCGCCCGCATGCTCGGCATGGCGGACGAGGGTGCCCTGGCGGTGGACGGACGCGAGTTGGAGGCGATGCCGGAGCAGGATCTGATCGCGGCGTTAGACCGCATCGCGGTGTTCGCACGGGTCCATCCGGCGCAGAAGCTTCGCATCGTCGAGGCGTTCCAATCGCGCAAAAACGTCGTCGCCATGACCGGCGACGGCGTGAACGACGCCCCGGCCCTCGCCCGCGCGGACGTAGGGGTGGCCATGGGAATCACCGGCACCGAGGTGGCCAAGGGCGCTGCCAAAATGATCATCACCGACGACAATTTCACCACCATCGTCAAAGCCATCGAACAGGGACGGCTGGTTTATGGGAACATCCAGAAGCTGCTGTTGTTCCTGTTCGCGACATCGCTGGATGAAATCATCATCCTGCTCAGCCGCCTTGCTATCAGGCTATCCGTTGCCGCTGGCCGCCGTGCAGATTCTCTGGATCAACCTCGTCACCGAGGGCACGCTCACGCTCAATCTCGTGATGGAAGGTGCCGAGGGTGACGAAATGCGGCGCAAGCCCATCCGCACCGGCGAGCCGCTGATCACGCGCGCCATTTTGCGCCGCATGGCCGTCATGGTCCCCACCTCGGCCGCCGCCACGCTGGGATATTTCATCTGGCGGCTTTCGACGGGTGCGCCGTTTCCCCTGGTGCAGACCGAGACCTTCACGCTGCTGGCCGTCTGCCAGTGGTTCAATGTCCTGAACTGCGAGAGCGCCACCCGCTCGTCGCTGCGGCTCGGACTTTTCAAAAACCGCTGGCTGCTCGGCGGTCTCGTGCTGGCGAACCTGCTCCAGCTCGCGGTCGTCTACACCGCGCCGATGAACCGGCTGTTCCACACCGTGCCGATTTCACTCACCCACTTCTTCCTCATCGGCGCGGTGGCGAGCAGCGTGCTGTGGACCGAGGAAATCCGAAAATGGTTCGCCCGGCGGAACATGAAAAACGCGCCGCAGGTCGGGTGACCCGTGGCGCGTTGGATTTATCAAGCGGGATCCGCGGATCAGGCGATTTGCTCGCCGTTCGGGCCTTGCGTGACCTGGACGATGCGCAGTGGCAGGCGGACGAGGATCTCGCCGTCGCAACCGATGTCGATCGAGTAGATGCCGGCTTCCTCGAAGCGGAGGCCTTGCAGGTTCATGACGATGTTGCGGGTGAGGAATGGCACGTTCTTCGGCAGCTGGACTTCGAACTCAGGCTCGATCGGCATGTTGTTCGGGTCGAGCGATTCGCCGTCCTCGTTGATGATGTTGATGGAAAGCTTGTGGCGGCCTGCATCTTCCGGAGTGAAGCAGAAACGCATGGCAAGGGCGCACATCGGGTGCACCACCGGCACCGCGCGGGCGGCAAGGGTGTCGAAGGTTCCGGAAATGACCAGCTTGCCATTGTAGTCGGCGGCGAAGTCACAAAGAGTCGCGATTTGGATGTCCATGATAGGATGATTGGATGGTTTTGGAATCCGCCCAATGATTTTCACGTGGCGGGCGTCTTGTCTGAAGAGAACGCGCGCCAGCGTAAAGCGCAAAAGAACCGGCGAAATACGGCCGCTGCGGGATTCCCCAAGCAATCGGATCGGCCGCCCCAAACATCGACCGACGAGGGATTCCAACTAAAATCTCGAAGTTCTTCAAATTGTTCGATTTCTAGGGGATTCCGAAGGGGGAAAACACAGATTTTCCCAAGTTATTCACATTGGGAATCCTAAGTATTTTCCGGACTCCTTCGCAGGACTGAAGCACCTGGAAATCCATCGCGACGATCCTCCCGTTGCGGAAAATTCACTGTGAACAACTTGGCAACAATCGCGAGCAATCCCTGAAAAACTCCCTTTTATGTTGATTTTCAGCAATTTACCAATCCATCATTCGTTTGAAGCCCTCAAACCAGTGGGAATAACTCGAAACCAATCTTCGGATCACTTGGCGGCGGATCCGCAGGAGGGCGTCTCTCAGGAAGCTTGTTAAAGCGCCGAAAATCCGGGGATTCCAGAGATCTCACCAAGTTGTTCACAACTTGTGGTGATGGCATCCGCCAAATCCCTTTAGGCAGTGCACGAGCCGGATTTCTCCGAGGAAATTGGCGAAGCAATTGCTTTTGACCCCGCGTTGCCATTGCCCTACACGGCAGGCCGTCAATCACACGCCACGATCATGTCCAAGGTTCCCACCATCATCTACACCAAGACCGACGAAGCCCCCGCGCTCGCGACCTATTCTTTCCTCCCCATCGTCCAAGCCTTCACCAAGCACTCGGGCATCACCGTGGAAACCCGCGACATCTCGCTCGCCGGACGCATCATTTCGCAATTCCCGGAATTCCTGACCGAAGACCAACGGATCCCGGACGCCCTCGCCGAACTCGGCGCGCTGACTCTTCTGCCCGAGACCAACATCATCAAACTGCCGAACGTCTCCGCCTCCGTCCCCCAGCTCAAGGCCGCCATCGCCGAGCTCCAGTCGAAAGGCTACGCCCTGCCGAACCTCCCGGAAACCGCCACCACCGATGCCGAGAAGGACATCAAGGCCCGCTACGCCAAAGTCATGGGCAGCGCCGTGAACCCCGTGCTCCGCGAGGGCAACTCCGACCGCCGCGCTCCGAAAGCTGTCAAAGACTACGCGAAAAAGCACCCGCACTCGATGGGCACCTGGTCCCCGGATTCCAAGACCACCGTCGGCTCGATGGACGGCCACGGCGATTTCTTCTCCAACGAAAAATCCGTCTGCGTCCCCGCCGCCACCGATGTGAAAATCGAGTTCATCGGCGCGGACGGCAGCACCAAGGTCCTCAAGGAGTCCACCCCGCTGAAAGCTGGTGAAATCCTCGACGCCACCTTCATGAGCAAGGCCGCGCTCGTCGATTTCCTCGGCAAACAAATCGCCAAGGCCAAGGCCGATGGCGTGCTCTTCTCGCTCCACATGAAGGCCACCATGATGAAGGTCAGCGACCCGATCATCTTCGGCCACGCCGTCGAGGTCTTCTTCAAGGACCTCATCGCCAAACACGCCGCCACCCTCAAGGAACTCGGCGTCGATTTCCGCAACGGCTTCGGCGACCTCGTTGCCAAGTTAGAAAAACTTCCCGCCGACAAAAAAGCCGAGATCGAAGCCGACATCCAGGCTGCCTATCAGAACGGCCCGGCCCTCTCCATGGTGAATTCCGACAAGGGCATCACCAACCTCCACGTCCCGTCCGACGTCATCGTGGACGCCTCCATGCCCGCCATGATCCGCGCCGGCGGCAAGGTCTGGGATGCCCAGGGAAAAACCGGCGACACGCTCGCCGTGATTCCAGACAGCTGCTACTCCGGCATCTATCAAGCCACCATCGACTTCTGCAAAAAGAACGGCGCTCTCGATCCCAAGACCATGGGCTCCGTCCCCAACGTCGGCCTGATGGCCCAGGCCGCCGAGGAATACGGTTCGCATAACAAAACCTTCGAAATCCCCGCCGCAGGCACCGTCAAGGTCACCGACTCCGCCGGAAACGTCTTGCTGGAACACAAAGTCGAAGCCGGCGACATCTGGCGCGCCTGCCAGACCAAGGACGCCCCCGTCCAGGACTGGGTGAAACTCGCCGTCAAACGCGCCCGCGCCTCCGGCGATCCCGCCGTCTTCTGGCTCGACAAAAACCGTGCCCATGACGCCCAGATCATCGCCAAGGTCGAAACCTACCTGAAGGACCACGACACCACCGGCCTCGACCTCCGCATCCTCCCGCCCGCCGAAGCGTGCACCTTCTCGTTAGAGCGCATCGTCCAGGGCCTCGACACCATCTCCGTCACCGGCAACGTCCTGCGCGATTACAACACCGACCTCTTCCCCATTCTCGAAGTCGGCACCTCCGCCAAGATGCTCTCCATCGTCCCCCTCATGAACGGCGGCGGACTCTTCGAAACCGGCGCCGGCGGCTCTGCCCCGAAACACGTCGAGCAGTTCACCCAGGACAACTACCTGCGCTGGGACTCGCTCGGCGAGTTCTTCGCTCTCGCGCCGTCGTTCGAACACATCAGCGAAACTTTCAGCCTGCCCAAGGCCAAGGTCCTCGCCGACACGCTCGACGCCGCCACCGGCAAGTTCCTCGAATTCGACCGCTCGCCCGGCCGCAAGCTCGGCACCATCGACAACCGCGGCTCGCATTTCTATCTGGCACTCTACTGGGCCCAGGCCCTCGCCGCGCAGGACAACGACGCCGAACTGAAAGCCATCTTCACCCCCGTCGCCGCCGAGCTGACCGCCAACGAGGAGAAAATCGTCGCCGAGCTGCTAGAAGTCCAAGGCCACCCCGTCGACATCGGCGGTTACTACCTCCCGGACGACGCCAAGGCCAACGCAGCACTCCGCCCGAGCGCCACATTCAACAAGATCCTCGCCGCCATCTGAGCCGGGTAGGCTATTCGCCGGGATCAGACCTACATTGCCACTCTTTCACCCACTCCAAGGATTCAGCACCGCCACATCCTCCGGGAAATCCCCGGTATTGCGAGTGACAAGGGTGAGCCCGTGTTGGAGGGCGGTGGCGGCGAGAAGGCTGTCCATGAGCGGAAGTTTGCGTCCGGCGAGTTGGTGTTTGGCGTAGAAGCGTCCCCAAGTGCTCATGGTTCCCGCATCTACCGCGAGGAGCCGGTTGGCGGCCCAGCGCTCGATACGCTGATACCACTGCTCGATTTCGTGCCGGCGGTTTCCCCGATCCATCAGGTGAATGCCTTTGAGCATCTCACCCAAGGACAAGACGCTGACGTGGAGTTCCGTATCGTAATCGCCAAGCCACTGGATGACTGCGGGATCCGGTCGGGCCTTCGAGGACTCGCAAAGCACGTTGGTATCGAGCAGGTACGACATGTCGGGCTATTGGAAATCAAGATCTCGGGCCGGGGTGAGATCCCGCTCGACCTGCCAGTCCTTCACAGGACAATCTAGGAGGATATCCACGAGCTTCTCGGAAGGCTGGAGCCGGGCGTAGGCCTCGGCCGAGAGAACCACCGCCACGGGCTTGCCGTGCCGGGTAATGGTCTGCGCTCCCTGCCGCAGCGCGGTGTCCACCAACTCGCTGAGTTTGTTTTTTGCGTCTTGAAGCGGCCAAGTTGCGTTCATGGTCCAACAGTATCATGAAATTCTAGCCTGACTAGATGAAATTTTACTGAGCTATGAGTTCAAACCATCCCCGCCTCCGGACTCGCATCCGGCGTGGTTTGCCTGCCCTCCCGCTTCTCCACCGCGCGGATCAGGCCGAGGTAAGCGAAGGTGCCGATGAAATACAACACGGCGGTTGCTAGAAAAATCTGCCAGTAGGGCAGCTGATGCGTGCGCAGAACCTCGAACACCCGCGCCGCGAGCCACCAGGAGCCGCTCCAGATCGCTCCGTTGCACGCGCTCACCAGCTCGCGGTTGCGCTCGCCGACATAGGTCATCGACAGCTCACTGGTGGACGGGCCCGCCATGTTCATGAGCGGCTGGCGGAAGATGAAACAGACGATGGCGACGGGAAACGCCCACGAGGTATGTTTCCACAACTCGGTGAGGCCCATGATGCGCTAACAAAACGACAGCCGCCGATTGCACGCCGAGGATCGCCCCGCGCCAACCAAGGCGGCGGCGGACTTCCGGAACGATGAGGCCGGTGAAAAACACCAGCACGTAACTCACCGAACCGAACGCCGAATAGTGCGCCGGATCGAGTTGATAGACGTTGCTGAAAAACAGATTGAGAAACTGGATGCTCAGCCCGGCACCCGTCGCAATGCACAGCGTGGGCAGCGTCGCACGCAGCAGGACGGGAAAATCCGCACGGTGCACGTGCAGCCAGTGGCGGGTGGATTTCACCGCCGGGACGGGATCGGGGAGGGACGCGTAGAGGAAGGGCGCGCCGAGCCCGCAGAGAGTTAGAACGAGCAGCGTGGCGTATTCATCGAGGACGATGGAATGACCACCGATGTCGAGCTGGCCGATGCTCTGGAGCACCGTGGACAAGACGCCGCCGCAGATGCTGGCCGCGCCCCAGGTGGCGAAGAGCAGGCTGAGGGATTCGCTCGATTTCCCCGGCGGAGCGAGCCGCAGCATCATCGGGAGGCCGGCGACGTTGAGGATGAGCCCGGCGAAACCCATGCCGAGGAAACAAAACGAAGCCGCCGACATCGCGCCCAGTTGCACCGTCTGCAACGAGGCCAGCGCCATCAGCGGAAACAACACGGAGCCGAGGATGAGCGGCTTGCGCAGCGGTTTCCCCCGCAACCACAGCCCGGCGGGCAGCGCGAGGAAGAGCGTGGCGAGAAACCGTTGGGAACTCAGCGCGGCGATTTCCGGATCATCGAGACCGCGCGATTTCAGGAACAGGTTGAGCAGGAGAAACTGCGCGGAGTTGATCAGGTTGATGAGAAACTGGCCCGCGACAAAAAGCAGGACGCACCTCGGGAGCGTCCGGTAATTTTCCAGCCATGCAGGGAGGCGCGTCATGCGATTGGCACCGAGTGTCCGCAAGCCCCGGCCGATTCAAAGGCCGGAATGCGCGGAGCTGGAAAAAGGCCGGCGGCGGGTCATATCGGGAATAATCCCGGATTCCAAAGCTCCCACGTTTCCATGACACAAACTTCACTGAAACTGGCCGCCATTTCACTGCTCGCCCTGGCCCCGGCATTGTCCGCCGAACCGGATAGCTTGAAGGAGCAATTGGATGCCCGCGCCGCGCAATCCGCCACAACCGCCACGCCGGAAGTGAAAGCCGCGTATGCGCAGGGAATCGAGGTGGTGGCTGCGTCCGGCTTGATCAAGGACGCGATGAAGGTCGGAGACACGGCACCGGATTTCACGCTGACGAATGCCGATGGCAAGGAAGTCGCGCTGTCCGCCCTGCTCAAGGAAGGGCCGGTGATCCTGACGTGGTATCGCGGTGGCTGGTGCCCGTATTGCAACATCGCGCTGGCGGCGATGGAGAAAAAGCTGCCGGAGTTCCGCAAGGCGGGGGCGCAATTGGTCGCGCTGACGCCGGAACTGCCGGACAAATCGCTGACGACGACGGAAAAAAACAAGCTCACCTTCCAAGTGCTGACAGACAAGGACCACGCGGTCGCCCGGAAATTCGGCATCGCCTTCGACCTCACTCCGGAAGTCCGCGAGTTGTATAAAAAACATTTCAACCTCACGGAATTCAACGGCGCCACTGCGGGCGACGGGACCCTGCCGCTGGCCGCGACCTACATCATCGACCGCAAGGGCGTGATCCGCTGGGCCTTCCTGGACGCGGATTACCGGAAGCGCGCCGAGCCGGCGGACCTGGTGACCTTTTTGGAAAAGAACCCGCTTTGAGGCAGCGGGCACCTTTCGGAAATCCGAAACGGAGGTGGAAATCCACGGTCGGGTGGCATACTCCTGCCGCGACATGCGAGCCGTGATCCAACGCGTCCTGGAGGCGTCCGTCGAAATCGACGGCACGACCGTTTCCCAAATCCAATCCGGGCTGCTGATCCTGCTCGGCGTGGAGGAAGGCGATGCGGCGGAGGATGTTTCCTGGCTCAGCGGCAAGGTCGCGCGGCTGCGGATTTTCGCCGACGACGAGGGGAAAATGAACCGCTCGGTGGTGGAGGCCGGGGGCGAAATCATCGTGGTCAGCCAGTTCACGCTGCATGCCTCGACGAAAAAGGGAAACCGCCCGTCGTTCCTGCGGGCGGCGGTTCCGGAGATTTCCGAGCCGCTTTATGAGGAGTTCTGCACGGCCTTGGAGGGCGAACTCGGGCAAGCCGGTGGGTCGGGGAGTCTTCGGCGCGGACATGAAAGTGGCGCTCGTCAACGACGGCCCGGTCACGATTCTCATCGATAGCCGGGCGCGGGAGTGAATTTGGATTTAACCGCGAATGAACGCGAATGAACGCGAATGAACGCGAATCAGAATTTCCCGGAATTGAGGAATTTCTTCCCATTCGCGTGCATTGGCGTTCATTCGCGGTTTCCACTCTTAGAATGCCATGAAGGAGAAGAATGAGCATTCGCTTGCATCGCCCGGAGCGGCTGCCTAGTTTGCCGCCGCCGTGCCGATTACTGCCATTCTAGCCCTTGAAGATGGACGCTGTTTCGAAGGAACCGCCTTCGGAGCCACCGGAACCACCACCGGAGAAATTTGTTTCAACACCTCGATGACGGGCTACCAGGAGGTGATCACGGATCCCTCCTACCGCGGCCAGATCGTCGCGATGACCTACCCGCAGATCGGGAATTACGGAATCAACCCGGAGGACGCCGAATCCGCCGGGCCGCACATCCGGGCGTTTGTCATCGGCGAGCTCTGCGAAGTGCCGTCGAACTGGCGCTCCACCCAGCCGCTTTCCGCATATTTGTCGGAACACAACATTCTCGGCATCGAAGGCATCGATACCCGTGCCCTCACCAAGCACCTCCGCTCGCTCGGAGCCATGCGCGCCTGCGTCACCACCGAGTTGGACGCCGAGGCCGCCATCGCCGCCGCCAAAGCCTCGCCCTCGATGGAAGGCATGGACTACGTGAA
Organism: uncultured Verrucomicrobiae bacterium; assembly: GCA_963841745.1. GTDB lineage: Bacteria > Verrucomicrobiota > Verrucomicrobiia > Verrucomicrobiales > Akkermansiaceae > Luteolibacter. Next base: position 1,199,800 of record CAWJDV010000006.1, read on the forward strand.
GGAAGTTTCCACGCCGGAATCCTACCTGTGGACCGAGGAATCCCGCGAATGGACCTTGCCGAACGTGATGTGCAAAAAAGAAGGCTATCACATCGAGCTGCCGCCCGTCCGCCACCGCATCGTCGCCTATGATTTCGGCCTGAAATACAACATCCTTCGCCGCCTGCGCCAGGCTGGCTTCGAGGTGGAGGTCGTGAATTCCCGCACCACCGCCGCCGAAGTGCTCGCAAAAAGCCCCGACGGCGTCTTCCTCTCCAATGGCCCTGGCGATCCGGCCGCGCTCGGCTACATCCATCAGGAAATCGGCGCACTTATCGGCAAGCTGCCGATTTTCGGCATCTGCCTCGGCAATCAGATCCTCGCCCACGCCTTCGGCGGCACGACGTTCAAACTGAAATTCGGCCACCGCGGCGGCAACCAGCCGGTCAAGGATCTGCGCACCGGGAAAATTTCCATCACCTCGCAGAACCACGGATTCGCCGTCGATCCGGATTCACTGCCGCCGGAAGTCGAAGTCACCCACATCAACCTCAACGACAAGACCGTCGAAGGCATGCGCCACCGCGAGCACCCGGTCTTCAGCGTGCAATACCACCCGGAAGCCGCCCCCGGCCCGAACGACGCCGCTTACTTCTTCGAGGAGTTCGCGGCTCTGATTTCGAAAAGCAAAGCCTCCGTCTGATCGGTCACATTCGACTCATTCGCGTTTTAAATCAATCATGAACACCATTATTGTTGGCCTCCAGTGGGGCGATGAAGGCAAAGGCAAGATCGTCGATTACCTCACGGAAGACGCCGACATCGTCGTTCGCGGCCAAGGCGGAAACAACGCCGGCCACACGGTCATCGCCAAGGGCGTGCGCTACATTTTGAACCTGCTTCCCTCCGGCATCATCTGGGACGGAAAAATCAACATCATCGGCAACGGCGTGGTCGTCGACCCCTCCGGACTCGTCGCGGAAATCGAGCGCAACGAAGCGCTCGGCGTCTCCGTCACTCCCGACAAACTCCTCATCTCGGACCGCGCCCACGTCGTTTTCCCCTTCCACAAGGAACTCGACGCCGCCCGCGAAATCGCCCTCGGCGACCAGAAAATCGGCACCACCAAGCGCGGCATCGGCCCGACTTACTCGGACAAGGTGAACCGCTGCGGCATCCGCATCGCCGATCTGTTGGACGAGGAGTTCACCCGCGCCCAAGTCACCCGGCGTCTCGTCGAGGTGAACGAGATCCTCGCGAAATACGACCTCCCGCAGTTCACCGCCGACGCGGTGCTCGAGGAAATCTACACCGCCTTCGCCCGCCTCCGGCCGCACGTCACCAACACGATTCCCGTGCTGCACGCCGCGTGGAAATCGGGAAAATCCATTCTGTTCGAAGGCGCCCAGGGAACCTTGCTCGACATCGACTACGGCACCTATCCGTTTGTGACTTCGTCCAACACCACTTCCGGCGGCTCCTGCACCGGTTCCGGTCTGCCGCCTAACGCCATCGAGCCGCGTGATCGGCGTTTGCAAGGCCTACACCACCCGCGTCGGCTCCGGCCCCTTCCCTACCGTCGATGAAGGCCTATCCGAATATCTCCACGGCCTCGGTCGCGAGTTCGGCGTCGTCTCCGGCCGCCCGCGCGGCTGCGGCTGGCTGGACACCGTGCTGCTCCGCTTCGCCTGCATGGTCAACGGCGTGACCGGTCTCGCAGTCACCAACGTCGATGGTCTCGACGAATACGAGACGCTGCAGATTTGCTCCGGCTACGACATCGACGGCACGATCCACACGCTTCCGCCCGCCGACCGCAAGGCGTGGGACAAGGCGGTGCCGGTCTATGAAACGCTTCCCGGTTGGAAATCGGACACCACCGCTTGCACGGAATTCGAACAACTTCCCGCGCAGGCGAAAGCCTACCTGGCACGTCTCGCCGAGCTTTGCGACGCACCGATCGCCTTCGTCGGAGTCGGACCGGACCGGGTGCAAACACTCGTCGTCTGATTTCCCGGATTTTTCACCAACCAGCGATCCAATCTTCATCCAGCGAGGTGAATCATTGATCCGTGAAATCCATTTTTCCTCCATCACCCGCCGCCCAGCCTGCTCCCATGGCCACTCATCCTGAAATCCCCCGCCACGTCGCCATCATCATGGATGGCAACGGCCGCTGGGCCAAGGAGCGCGGCCTTCCCCGTCTGGAAGGCCACCGCGCCGGCGCGGAATCCGTGCGGGAAGTGATGGAAGCCTGCATCGAGCTCGGCGTGGAATACCTCACGCTCTATGCGTTTTCCTCAGAAAACTGGAGCCGCCCGGCCACCGAGGTGGGCGCGTTGATGAGCCTGCTCGACCGCTTTCTCGACGAAAAAGCCAAGGACCTGGACCGCCAGAACGTCCGACTGCTCGCCATCGGCCAGCTCGACCGCCTGCCGGCGAAAACCCGCGCGCTGATCGAACGCATCAAAGCCCGCACGGCGAATCACACGACCATGACGCTGGTGCTCGCCCTGTCCTATGGCGGCCGCGAGGAAATCGTCACCGCCGCCCGCTCGCTGGCCACCGATGCGGTCGAAGGAAAAATCTCACCCACCGATATCGACGCCGAGCTCTTCGCCTCCCGCCTGCAAACCGCCGGTATCCCCGATCCGGATCTGCTCGTCCGCACGTCCGGCGAGATGCGCGTTTCGAATTTCCTGCTCTGGCAGATCAGCTACGCCGAGATCGTCATCGTCAAAAAATTCTGGCCGGACTTCCGCCAGGGAGATCTGTTCGAAACCGTGCGGGAATACCAACGCCGGCACCGGCGGTTTGGAGCGTTGTAAGCGCCGCGCCTGTTTGCCGCCGCGAAGAAAAATGACTGCGAATGCTCCGCCATCTCCAAACGCGGAACCATTTTGTGAATCGGTGAGCAACAACCCCATTTACTGTTTGTCTGGGACCTTGAATTGCATCGCCCGAATCTACCTCAATTGGGCTTCCAATACTCGCGTAGAGTCTGACTGAAATCGCGATCAAAGTCGTCACGAAGCAAGCCTGACTTGAACAAAGGAAAGGCCCGCTCTCCCCGACCAAAAAAAGCACCATTCACCCAGCCCAGTTTGCCCCGCTGAGCGTCATTTGGAAGTTGGAAGAAGCTCCCATTTTCAATACCAGTCAAGCAATCAAGAATCTCTCTGATCTCACTGGGTCGGTACGGATAACGCTCCATAGCTTGTATCATTTCAATTACCATGCTTTGGATCTTTTTTTGAATCTCGTCCATAAATCCAATTAGTTCGTAAATGGGGTCAGTTCTATCGGATTCACATTTCATCTTCCTTTCTCAGTCGATTGAGTTCGTTTGCCAGCGCACCCCTGATCCATGCGATTTCGGCGAGAATGGAGTCAGGCCTCGCGCATTCACTTCTGGGCATTCTTTCCGCTCTCATCCAATACCTTCGCCAATTCATTTCTGATGAATGCGATTTCCGTGTCGCATTTGCAAGTTCCGAGCATCCGGCTCACCGAACCGGGGTGCCTCATGGCCAGCTTCATCGGGACACAGACGTTGCCCACACTGCATGTTTCGCCCGCTGGAAGCTGGGGATCCAGAGTCCTTCGCGGGCGATTTGCTCGCCATCACGTGGATACTCGGCGGAGTTGAGAACCCGCTCGGCCAGGTGAAAACACAGCCAGGCCCGCCAAGCCCGGATTTCCGCGCGGGGGCCGGACATGCGGCTGGCGAGGTGTTGGAAATGGCGGACGGGGTTTCCGAGGTAGCCGCAATCGCAGGTGGAGGCGGTTTCGAGGATCCAGATGAGAGCGCGGTAGGGTGAGGGGTGGGATTCGAAATCCGAGTCATTGGCGGGCAGGTCCGCCATCCAGGCTTTGTTGAGCTGGAGGATGGCTTGGGCGGGTTTGCCAGCGCACCATTGGGATTGGGCGTAACGCAGCGCGTCCAGATAGAACTCCGCGCCTTTTTCTCCGCCGTGGCGGCGGGTGATGGAGAAATCGAGGATTTCCCCGACATCGGGCAGCCACGGGCATGGGGGATTTTTCAAATTCATCGGATCGATTTCCGGCATCAGGCCGCGAGCGCCCACTTGCGGGTGCGGTGGTGACGATACTTGAACAACAGTGTCAGATAGATCCTCACGCCCGTCTCGGAAACCAGCCGCCCCCACCACGAGCGGCCCCACTGATAGGTGACCGTGTCATGCATGACGCAGCCATTCGTCCCTCGCTCTTCGAAGCGGTGCTCGTGGATGAAAACGGTGAACGGACCTTTGACGATCTCATCGACCAGCAGATGAGGCGGCCGCACCGTTTTCCAGCGACAGGTCCAGCGCATCGGGATGATCCACCAGTCCCGGCAATGCAGCTCGATCAGGCGACCTTCCTGCGCCGGGCCGTCGGTTTTCAGGCTGACGAGCGTCAAGGTCGGCGGCATGACTTCGGTAAGATTGTGCGGATCGCTGTGGAAGGCGAACATCGTTTCCGCGCTGGCGGCGAGCGGGGTGCTGGTGTGGAAAGTCGAGGGCATGGTGGTCAGGTCTTGTCCTTCGTTTTGCCCTTGCGGCAGGCATCGCTGCAATAGCGGACATTTTCCCAATCGCGCGCCCACTTCTTGCGCCAGGCAAACGGGCGCTGGCATTGCAGGCAGATTTTCTCCGGCAGGTTTTGTTTTTTCACGCCATTCATGGTTTCAAAATCGCGTCCGCCGTCCGCAGGCCGGAGATGATGGCACCTTCGATGGAAGCGCTCCAAAGATGGTCGCCACAGACAAAAATACCAGCGTGGTTGCGGAAGCCCGCGCCGACCAAGCCGACGCCGGGCGCCTGTTCGGGTAGCGCCCGCTCGATCCGTTCGGTCCGCAGGTGCCGCCAGGTTCGCACGTCCGGACCAAACCAACCTTCCAGTTCCGCCAACACTCTGGATTCCAAATCCGCCGGCTCCGGCAATCCTAACACCGAAACCGATATCAAGGCCTGACCCGGCGGCGCGTAGTCCGGTGCCACATCCGATGGCACGCAAACATTGTTGACCAAGCCACCGCCCGTGCCGTCGAGGGCGATGATCGCCTCACCCAGCGGCGAGCGGACAGCGGCAAAATAGAGACACGTGACGGAGCGCCAGCCGGGCTGCGGAGCTTCCATGCCGAAAATCAACTTGGCCGCCGATGCCGCATCCGTGGCCACGACCACGGCGTCGCCCGCAATCTGCCCGCCGGACTCCAGGGTGATGCCGCCGGGCTGGATCCCGGTGACCCGCGTGCCTAACCGGAGTGTCCCATCTGGCAGCCGGGAGCTGAGTTGTCGGGGGATTTCACCCATCCCCCGTGCGGGAAGAGTCGCGCTGCCTTGGGAAAACATCTTGAAGGTGAATTCAAACATCCGGCTGGACGTCCGGAGTTCCCGTTCAAGAAATATTCCTCCGTAGAACGCGCGGAAAAACCCGTCGATCATCCGTGGAGAGAACCCGGCACGCCTGAGATAATCCTCCGTGGTCATGTCCTCGTGGGCGGCGATTTCCCCGATGCTTGTGCGAGCCAGCCGCCACTTCAACCATGCCACCCGCAGCTTGTCAGGGATGGATCCGATGGGCGCGACGGCACTCGCCAACAGGTGGCGGGGATCCCGGAAAACATCCATGACCCGCCACATCCGGCCGCCCTGATAGACAAGGGCACCGGGTTTGAATGGACGCAGATCGAGGCTCTTCTTATCCAACAGAATCCCGGCTTCGGGGTAGGCATCGAGATAGACCTGAAACCCCCGGTCCAGCAGAAACCCTTCCACCCAGTCGGTACGCACGCGCCCGCCGGGAGCATCGCCCGCTTCGAAGATCACCGGCCTTGCCCCCGCCTCATTCAGACGGATGGCGCACGCCAGACCGGCGAGGCCGCCGCCGACGATGAGCACTTGTTTTCCGGAGGAGTTCAATCGGTGTATTCCATGAGAGTTTGAATCTCCCGCTGCGGCGGAGCTGCGACGAGCGTCTTCCGCAGGCGCTCCCAGAAGGGGAAAAATCCGCCGGTCGCGAAATGCCGGATCTTCAGATCCTCGGGACGGTCAATGAGAATCAAGCGAACCCCGGCCTGGGCGAGCGATGCGCGGAGCACCGGCAGCGAGTCGTGCAAGGGACCGACTTCAGGACGCAGGGTCACTATCTGTTGGAGGTGATTGGATTTCGCCCAGCTAACGATCGCATCACCGTGAGGTGCGTGGGTTTCGAGGGTCACCGGAGTTTTCCAATGCCCTTCCGCACGCGTGGCGGCATCTTGAAGGGCATCGGTGATCCATTGTCTTTTCGCGGATGGGAACCGGTGGTGCTCCCAAGCATTTGTATCCGCCGTCACGATGACTGCGGAAAATGATGCCTGTCCGAGCATTGAGTTTTCCGCCGAGAGATCCTCTTCATGAATCCAAAGTGCGGCACCGGCGGATCGATCCGGCGTCTCTTGCGGCCAGTCCGTGCGGGTGACCGGTGGTTTGGAAACGGCTCCCGGCTGGAGCGCTTGCGGATTCTCGAACGCGGCGAGACCGCTTGATAGAGATTCGAGAAGCTCCGGAGCCAGGTATTTTTCAAGATTCCCGCGGCGGGTGAGGTAGGTTTTTCCCGGCGTCTGCAGGCCGGCCACCCAACGCCATGACAAGGTGTTCGAGGCAGGGTCCCCATCGAGCAGATGCCGGTAAAAGAATGCCGCGCCGGACTGCCATGGCAGGCGGGCCTCATGCACCCACCAGGCGGCGAACCACATCCGCGCGTGATTGTGGAGGTAGCCGGTGGTCACCAGCTCGTTCGCGAAATGATCGATTACGGTATTCCCGGATTCTGAATCCTCGATGCGCCGGACAACGGGATCCTCACCCATTTCCGCCAGGTCCGTGAGGTATTCGCTCCAGACTTGGGGACGCAGCGCGAGCCAGGATTTCCAATAACGCCGCCAGTAAACCTCCTGGATGAATTTTTCCACCCGCCCGAACGGATGGACGCCCAAAACCGCCGCAGCCACCTCCTGCTCGGTGATCAAACGGTGGCGGATGGCAGGAGAAAGCCGGGAAACCGACGGATGGCCGGGTTTCACCTGGTTCCGGTCGCGGGCATAAAGTCCGGCGTGGGCGATGAATTCACCCAGCTGACCGAGTGCCGCGGTGCGCGAAGAGGGGCAAACCATGGGGCATGCTCGCCGCCCAGCCAGGCCGCGCAAGCGCGATTCTGAATCTCCGGGGGATTCCGGGGCACTTGTCGACCGGCGGGTTTCCGGGCTTGCATCTCAGTGGGTTTTGTCAATTCTCGCCGCCCCATGAGCAACCGTTTAGAAGGTAAAGTCCTTGTCGCCCAAGGTGGTGGCCCCACTCCCGTGATCAACCAGAGCATCGTCGGCGTGGCCCTCGAGGCCCGTAAATTCAGCCAGGTGACGTCCATTTACGGAGCAGTCCACGGCGTCCGCGGCATCGTCGAGGAGAACTTCGTCGACCTCACCCGCGAGACCACCCACAACCTGGAGCAAGTCGCCGGCACGCCGTCTTCCGGCCTGCTTTCCACCCGCGACAAACCGGATGAGGAATACTGCGCCCGGATGTTCAAAGTGATGCAGGCGCATGACATCCGCTACTTTTTCTACGTCGGCGGCAACGATTCGTCCGACACCGTCCGCATCGTCAACGAGCAGGCGAAGGAAGCGAACTACGAACTGCGCGCGATCCACATCCCCAAGACGATCGACAACGACCTTGAGGAAAACGACCACTGCCCTGGCTTCGGCTCGGCGGCGCGCTTCGTGGCGCAGGCGTTCTCCGGGGTGAACCTCGACAACCGGGCACTGAAGGGCGTTTACATCGGCGTCGTGATGGGGCGCCACGCCGGGTTCCTCACCGCCGCGTCGTCGCTGGCGCAGAAATATTTCGATGACGGCCCGCACCTCGTTTACGTGCCGGAGCGCCATTTCAAAATGGACAACTTCCTCGCCGATGTGGACCGCGTCTATCAAAAGCACGGCCTCTGCACCATCGCCGTTTCCGAAGGCATTTCCGATCCCGACGGCACCGCGATGATCGTGAAACTGCTCGGCGTCGAGGAGCGCGATTCCCACGGCAACGTCCAGCTTTCCGGCACCGGCGCGCTCGGCGACCTGCTCTCCAACGAGATCCGCAAAGGCCTCGGGATCAAGCGCGTCCGCTCCGATACCTTCGGTTACTTGCAACGCTCTTTCATGGGCATCCAGTCGGACCGCGACGCCCGCGAGGCGCGCGAAGTCGGCGAAAAGGCGGTGCAGTTCGCGATGTGGGACAACGTCGACGGCTCGGTGGCGATCAAGCGTCCGGTGCTCGACTACAGCGTTGACTATCAGCTCGTGCCGATTGAAAACGTCGCCGGCAAGACCCGCCACATGCCGGACAACTTCATCAATGCGGAAGGCAACGGCGTGACGCAGGACTTCATGAACTACTGCCGCCCGCTGCTCGGCTCGAACCTGCCGGAACCGCACCGCCTGCGCGCACCGAAGGTCGCGAAGATCCTGCACAAGTGATCCTGCGGCCTGGCGTTACTTCCCCTTCTTCATGAACGCCCGCACCTCGCTGCGGGCGTCCACGGGAAGTGACGCCACCCACTGTTCGGCGGCTTTCGGATCATAAACCGCCCAGTTCTTCGCCACGTTTTTCTGCGCCCAAAGCTTGGCATCTCCGGCAGGCAGGGTGCCCACCCACTCGCTGGCGGCTCCGGGGTCCTTGATCGCCAGCTTCGAGGCGTATTCGGAAGCCAAGCGCAAGGGGTCCGTGTCCGAATCATTCTGCCCTTCCGTCCGGGCCACCGGATTGACGACCAGATAGCGGATCGCCTCGCCCGTGACCGGCGAGTTGGGATCACCGTATCGTCTACCAGCGGCGATCACCTGGGCGGTTTGCAATTTTCTATCATCCGACATCGCTTGGAACTGCTTGTTCAGTTCCGCGAGCCTAGCGGTGTCCCACTGCTCCAGTTGATAAACATACTGCGACGCATTTCCCGCCGACTTGGGATCGACCGCGCTGATTTTCTCAAGCCATTCCGCCGGACTAGCGGCCTTGGCCTGGGTTTGTCCGCTTTTGCGGGCATCCAGCGTGGTTCGGGCGTGTTTCCGATCCTCTTCAGAATCCAGCCGGGCGATCAACGCCTCGGCTTTTTCAGGTTCGTCCGCCAATGAGGAAAACATGTTGGAAATCAGGTTCTGCCGGGTGTTGGCATTCAAATCCATCCCACCCATGCGCTTGAGAGCCTCTTCCGGATTCTTTCTCGCCAGATTTCCCAGGGCATGCGTCCGAAGCCGTTTCACTTGGGCCGCACTGAATCCGAGTCCTGCCAGATCCGAGTCCAGCCACTTGCCTGCATTTTCCTCGCTGATGAAATTGTAATAATTCTCCGCGATCGATGATTTCCAGGCAGGCGGCATGTTGGCCAGTTCGTCGAAGACTTTCCCTTGAAGCTCCTCGGAAACATTGGCTTGGAAAATCTTCCATCCGTCGGGCCGATCCCACAGAGCGCGGACCTCCGTGGAAAACGAGGTGGCAAGCCGCTGCCCGCAGAGTGCCGATTCCGCCTGGCTCCTCACGGCGGGCGGCAGGGAATCCAGCGTGGCTTCCAAGGCGGAAGGGGATTTTTCCGCCAACTGGCGGAGCAGGTCGAACGAGTTGCCCACTCCCTTGGTGGAAATTCCATCGGCGGCCATTTCCTGAAGGCGCTGCAAGGCGAGTGCGGGGTGCAGTTTGGCGAGATTTCTCAATGCCCGCAATTCCGCGGTCTCGTCCGGATGACTCTTGAAAAAGTCGATCAGCCGCTGCGGTTCCTTTTCCGTCCACGAGGTGAGCACGTTCCGGCCTGCACCGGTATCGTTCTTGAATGACCAGACGAGCAGGGCATCCGGATCCGTTTCCCTCCAGCGGGCCAGCAGGATGTTTCGGAAGAGTAACCGCTCCGGTCCACCCCGGATGGTGAACCAGTCGCCGTTGAGCCAGGTGGCGATTTCCGAGGACGACAGGGAATTCGCCAGATCGAACGTCGCGCGGAGCCGGGCTTCCTGAGTGCCGGCAGCGCGGATCGTCTCAAGCCTCTTCCCGACGAGCGTGCCCGGTCCGGTGGGTTTGGAACGGCGCGTCTCCCGGTCGACTCTTCGGTTTTTAGGCTCGGCGGCGGGCTCGTCCGACGTTGGCACGGGCGCTCCTGCCAGATTCCAACCGACCACGGCCATCACTAGGAAACCCAGAACGCCGCCGGCCTTGGCGGTGAAATGATCGGCAAAGGATTTCATTCGTCGTTCTGGCTAGAGGCTTGTTTGATGTTTTCCTGAAGCCTGGCGGTTTTTTCTGCGGACAATCCGGAGGTTTCCAGCCAACCGGCGGCACCTGCGGGGTCCGCCCTCCCCCATTGGTAGAAAATGCTGGTTAGGTAGCTGTTCTCGGTGGTTTCCGAACTCCGCACCCATTCGAGCGCCTCGGTGAACTGGCCGAGCTGCGACAGCTGGTTGATCACCGGACCGACGGCAGCTTCGCGGATGCCCGGGTCCGTTTGCTGGTTCACCCAGTTCGTGTAGGACAGGAGATCCTGGTTCGCCCATTGGCCGGCGGCCCGGGAGAAAAACGGCGATTGGTTCGGTTTCCCGCCGTCGGGAGGAATGGCCATTTCCATCAGCCTCCCGGGATCCCTGGCGATCAACGCGGCAATCAGTTCGGTGCTTCCGTTCTCAGAACCACCCCCCCAGCTTGAGCTTCCATTCGGATATTCCACCCTCATCGATGTGGCCCGCCCGCCGGGATTGATCTCCATCAGGTTTTTCACCATTTCAAAGGCTTGCTCCGGATCGGTCTTGATCAGGCCCAGGCCGATTTTCGCAAATCGCTCCGTAGCGATGGCCGTGGAATCCGTCGCCTTGGCCTCGGCAATGGCCGCCGCGGGATCGGTAGCCAGCAGGTTGTCAAACATCGCGGCTTCCATCTTCCGCTTCAGTTCGCCGGAGGGCGTCTGGGCGACAAGGCGCTTAAGATCGTCGGGATGATCGGTGACCATCGTATCGAGCAGGATGTCCAGCGGACCATCCTCCGACCGATAGCGATCCGTTAGCAGCGAGGGATTTTGTTGCAACCATTCGAAGGCTTGCCACGGATCCTTCTGCACCAGGGATTTGAAGATCCCCTTGTCGAAATCCATCGAATTTTCCTGGAGGAACTTGAGCGTTTCCAACGGGTTTTCCGTATCACCCACCTCCTTGAACGAGGAAAACGCCCTCGACCGGCTCTCTTCGGGAATCTGGTCCAGATGCTCACGCAGCCAGTCCGGGTGAAATCCGCCGATTCCCCGCGCCACCCAGCCCACCATCTTGGGTGCAGTGTCGATGGCGGCGGCCAGCGCAGCCTGCGGATCGTGTGCGGTCCACGCCCACCACGGGAAATAGTGGTCCTTGGTCCCGGCGACGGCGGCGATGGCTCCGGCCGGGTTCAGGCGGGTCCAGTTGATGAACACCAGATCAGCGATGTAGGTCTTCCGGTTTTGCATCGGCCGGTAGCCGTTCCAATACGCGGCGATGTCCTGCTCACCGGCACTCAACAGCCACGCGGCGAGGCGCGGATAGAGCGTGGCGTCGTCCAGGGCGAGCAGGGTTTCCACGGTATCGGTGGAAGCTGGCAGTGGGACCGGGATCGGCGCGGCTTTGTCGGGTTTGGAAACAGCGGCTTCCGGGATCTTCACAACATCGGCGGACTTTGTCTCCACGAGAACTGGCGCTGGAACGACAGCAACCTCCCGCGTCATCCACCGAGCAGTGAGGCCCGTTAGCAAACCCGCGCCGGAGAGGCCGAGGATGACGAAGAGGGGGGTATTCTTCATGGGTTTTGTTAGCTGGCTGCAATTCCTACATGAGAAATCCGTGGGAGACGATGAAATTCCGCCGTCATCCGACATCGCCGGACGGTTCCATGAAATCTGTTTTTTACTTCCCAACGAGGGTGCTCAAGCCTTTAACGAAGACTTTTAGATTGAGTGCATGCGGATTGCGGGTAAAGTGCATGCGTGAAGCAAATCACCGTGCGTCAGGTTCAAGACCGCTGCATTCAGGAGGCAAAACTGCGCTCCAAGGAACGCGGAGTGGCGATGAACACCGTTCTGGTGGAAGCATTGGAAAGAGGTCTTGGACTCGATCCGGAGAAAAAGACGAACGGCTTGGAGCGCTTCGCAGCTGATTCTGACTTCGGTCCCGGGTGGGACGCCCACCTCGAGGAACTCCGGCAAGTGAATCCCGAGGACTGGAAATGAAGGTCCTGCTTGATACCAATGCCTATTCGGACTGGCGGCGAAGCGGTCGATGGAATGAAGCCATTTCAACGGCCAGTGAAGTTCTGGTCCCGTCAATCGTCCTTGGCGAACTCCGCTATGGATTCAAAGGCGCGGCAAGAGGGGCGGATAACGAATCAAACCTGGTGCGCTTCCTTGCCGATCCGGTGGTGCGAATTCTTGAGGTCGGAGACGCTACCACCCACAGCTATGCCACGCTCAAACACTTTCTGCGCCAAGCCGGCACTCCCATTCCTGACAATGATGTCTGGATCTCCGCTTTGGCCGTGGAACATCTTGCTTCCGTCGTGACCTCGGACGCGCACTTCGATTGCCTGCCCCAAGTCGCGCGGATCGCGGAATGATCGTCCAATTCGCTTGGAGACCTACTGAAAGGTTCAAGGTGACTCAATTCTTGCCTTCGGATATCACTTAGTTCTTCTCTGCTTGTGACGACAGGAATGTCGTCACTCCTTTTTCAGCTCCGCGACGCTGATGCGGTCGCGCTTCTTCAGGAAAAACAACGCGCCCAGCCCCGCCCACAACACGTTGCAGGCGAAACCCGCGAGCGACGCGGCGACTGCGATTTCCGCCGGCACTCCGGCGAGATCCTTCATCAGCACTTCGAATAATTTCTCCCGCACGCCCACACCGGCCATCGAGATCGGCATGCCGCTGATGGCGTCGATCACCGGCATCGCGGAGATGACGGCACCGATATCCCACGTGCCCGCCGACGGCGCGCATGCCGCAGTAGTAGGAGGAGAAATAGGCGAACAACATGAGGAACGAGACCAGCAATCCGGTGAGGGCGTGCCGCCACTTTTTTCGATAGACATCATACAGCTCCGGAATCCGCTTCATGAACGGCCACTTGCCGAACCGGTCGTTGAGATGGATCCGCCGGTGGACGGGCGGGGAGGCACAGATGAAAATCATCAACACCATCGCCAGCCCACCTCCCAGATAGAACCACGCGAAGTGGAGCACGCCGCGGCCGAGGATGCTCTGGTCCACGATGGCGTCGAACCTCGCGACGGAGATGATGAAAAACAGCAGTGCCATCGAAACCAGCCCGGCGAGATGATCCGCCATCACGGCGGTCGCGATGACCAGCTTGCGCCCCGGGTGATCGCGCATCAGCAGCAGGATCCGCGCGGCATCGCCGCCGATGCCACTCACCGAGGCGAGGCTGAAAAGGCTGTCGATCATCGTCAGCTCGACCGACCGGCCGACACTCACCGGCAGCGACTGGCGCGTGCAGGAAGCACCACCAGCGCAGTCCCTGGAGCACGATGGAAATCCCCGCCAGCGCGGCTCCCGCGGCAAGCCAGCGGTAGTCGATCGCACCCGGCCGCGGTGAAAACCGAGCTTTTGAAATCCACCTGCGAGAACGCCCACCACAGGCACAATCCGGTCAGCACCAGTTTGAGCAGGAAAATCAGAAACGCCTTCATGCCAGCCAGGAAATCCGCGCTGCTAGGCGGATTTCTCGATCTCCCTGGCGATGGTTTCCACGCTTTCGAGAATGCCCTTCGCCGCGTCCGAGTTGCCGATTTTCAGGCCGAAGTATTTTTCCAGACCGACGACGAGTTGCAGCGCGTCCACCGAATCCAGTCCGAGGCCGCCAGCCCCGAAAATCGGGATCGTGTCGGTGATCTCCTCCGGCGCTTGTTCGAGCATCAGCTCCTCCACCATCATCTCCTTGATCTTCAGTCTGCAGTTCCTCGCCTTGCATGTTATTGTAGTTAGAAAATTCCACCGTCGATCTTCAGGGCGGCGCCGGTGACATAGGACGCGTCGTTGCTTGCTAGAAAATAGACCGCCGCCGCGACTTCCTCCGGCTTGCCGAAGCGGCGCATCGGGATGCCGAGTTTGCGCGGATTTGCGTGCCTCTTCATCCATCTCGCCCAGCGCTTCGGTCTCGATGAAACCCGGCAGCACCGAGTTCACCGTGATGCCCGCGCGGGCGACTTCCTTGGCCAGCGTCTGGCTGAGAGCGACCACACCGGCCTTCGCGGCGGCGTAATTCGTCTGGCCTAACGGCGGCAGCACCGCGCTGAGCGAGGCGATGTTGACGATGCGGCCGAAGCGCTGGCGCATCATCGGCGTGACGACCGCACGGCAGCCGTGGAAGACCGCGTCGAGATTCGCGGCGATGACCGAGTGCCATGCCTCGTCCGGCATCGCGGCGAGCAGGCAGTCGCGGTGCATGCCCGCGTTGTTCACCAGCACGTCGAGGCGACCGTCGGTTTCGATAATCTGCGAGACCGCGGATTTCCACGCCTCGGGATCGGTGACTTCCAGCTCGATCCACCGACAACGTCCGGGAAATTCGGCGGCGAGGATTTCCGCCTGCCCGCGGTTCGACCGGACGCCCAGCCAGACGCTGGCATCAGGATCGTGTTGCGAGGAAATAGCGCGCGATCCCAAGACCCAGCCCGCCATTTCCTCCTGTAACCAGTATCGAACGCACGGCGGCAGCATCACCGCCCCTCCGGCAGGGGTCAATTTCAATACGGCCCTGCGGCCGGCTCGTTCCCCGGCTTCCACTTGATGTTGCAGCCACTGCTCGGATAAGGCCGGGCAAGCGGTGCTTCACCCGCCAGCATCCGCCGCACCGCCTCGCGCAGGTCGCCGGCGTGCGGCTCGATGCCGCTGCGAGGCCGCGAATCATCGAACTGCCCCGCGTAGAAAAGTTTCCCCGCCGCATCGAAGAGGAAAAAGTCCGGCGTACACATCGCGCCGTGGGCCTTGGCGACCTGCTGGGACTCGTCCAACAGATAGGGGAAATCCCACCTCCGTTCGGCGGCGAAGGCCTTCATCGCTTCCGGACCGTCCTGCGGGTATTTGGCGAGGTCGTTCGAGTTGATCGCGACCGTGTTCACGCCCTGCGGCGAAATTTCGCGGGCGAAATCGCCGAGCGCATCGGCCAGATGAACGACGTAAGGACAATGATTGCAGGCGAAGACGACCAGCGACCCGCGTTCACCCGCGACGGCCGCGCGGGTCACGATTTTGCCGTCGGCATCCGGCAGCGCAAAATCCGGAGCAGGGTCTCCCGGACTCAACAGGAAGGAGGATTGAGTTTCAGCCATGGAGCCACCTTATCACAAATCGGGCCTGCGCAAAATGGTTTTCCGCCTTGGACCGAGGGCGTTTCCGCTGCAATCTTCCTTCGCCATGCCAGACGGACTTTCACCGGCGGAGTTGCTCCGCTATTCCCGCCACCTGCTGATTCCCGCCGTAGGCGAGGCCGGGCAGTTGCGATTGAAAAACGCCTCGGTTCTGCTGATCGGGACGGGTGCGCTTGGCTCGCCGGCCGCGCTCTATCTGGCAGCGGCCGGGGTTGGCCGACTCGGTCTCGTCGATGCCGACGTGGTGGACGCCTCGAATCTCCAACGCCAGATTCTCCACGGCGAATCATGGATCGGGAAACCCAAACTCGAAAGCGCCGCCGCACGGTTGCGCGAGGTGAATCCTCATGTCCACGTCGAACAACACCCGGTGAGATTTGCCCCGGACAACGCGCTGGAGATCGCGAGCTCCTACGATATCCTCGTCGACGGTTCTGACAATTTCCCCACCCGCTTCCTCACCAACGACACCGCGTTTCTGTTAACGAAACCGCTCGTATACGGTGCGATCCACCGCTTCGAAGGCCAGACCGGCGTCTTCGCCCCGCATCTCGGCGGACCCTGTTACCGCTGCCTGCTGCCGCAAATGCCCGCGCCCGGCAGTGTCCCGTCCTGCCAGGAAGCCGGCGTGCTCGGCGTGCTTCCCGGGATCATCGGCTCGCTCCAGGCGATGGAGGCGATCAAGCTGATCCTCGGGATCGGCCACTTCCCGCTCGGCAGACTCACTTGTTATGACGCGCTCAACAGCACTTTCCGAACGCTCAAACTGAACCGCGATCCGCAATGCCGTCTGTGCGGCGATCGACCGGAAATCACCAGCGTTACGAATCCGGAGACCACCGCCTCCGCCACCTGCGATTTTACCCCAGAACACATGCAATCGATCACCACCACCGAACTCCGCGCCATCCTGAAGGGAAATTTCCAAGGGATGCTCATCGACGTCCGCGAGCCGGATGAATACGCCGCCGCCCACATCGAAGGCTCGCGGCTGATCCCATTGAAAACCCTATCCACCCAACTCGCCAGCCTTCCGGCCACCCGCGAGATCCTCGTTCACTGCAAGGCCGGCGGCCGCTCCGCCAAGGCCGTGCAACTGCTGCTCGACCACGGATTCACCGACGTCAAGAACGTCACCGGCGGCATGGACGCCTGGCTGGCGGAAAACCCGCCAGGCTGAAAATCCTAACGGGCTCTGCGGGCGGCGAGGTCCTCGCGGACAGTCTTGCAGACCTCCTCGTTGAGTCCGTAACCGGTGAACAGGAAGGCGACGAATGCGAAGCCCGCGGCCGGGATCAGGCTAACCAATAACAGAATCCCGTGGTTCGCCTGGGCGGTCTGGGCGGCTCCGGCGATGTAGCCGAAACTGGTCAACAGATAGCCCGTGACCGCGCCACCGATGCCCATCCCGATTTTCTGCGAGCAGGTGGTGGCGGAGAACACGATGCCGGTGGTGCGCACCTTGAATTTCCACTCGGAGAAGTCCGCGGTGTCGGCGATCATCGCCCAGTAGAGAGTCGCATTGAATCCGCCGCCGATGGTGTGGAGGATCTGCATGGCCATGACCAGCCAGACATACTCCGGCGGCACCCAGAAGGTGGCGGCGGCGGTGACGGCGAGGATGACGTGGGCGATGATGAGTCCGGTTTTCTTCCCGACGGCACGGACGAGGAAGCGGGTGGCAATGGCCCCGACGATGAATCCGACATTTCCTAGCAGCAGAAACGTAGTGGTGCGCGCTTCATCGAAATTGAGGAAATACTTGCAGTAGTAAACCAGCGTGGCGGCACGGATGATGATGAACGTCAGGTCGAGCATCCCGGCGGCGAACATGATGACCCAGTGCCGGTTCCGGAACAGCGTGGAGAGATCCTCCGCGAAGCGTGGTTTTCTGCTCCGGTTGGGGTTGGATGCGCTCCTTGGTGGTGGCGAAGGTGACGAGGAACAAGACACACGACCAGCAACCCGAAAAGCGCGGTGGTGAGCTGGAAACCGCGGGCCTCATTGCCATTTCCGAAACCACGCGACGAGCGGCAGCGTCGCGCCGTTGACGAGGAAGCCGCCGCACTGGGCGAGCACCATGCGGTAGGAATTGAGGCTGGTGCGGTCAAGCGGATCATCCGTCATCACTCCGGATAGAGCGGAGTAGGGAATGTTGATCGCGGTATAGAAGAGCATCAGCAGATTGTAGGTGATCCAGGCGTAGATCAGCTTGCCGGTGGGATCGAAGTCCGGGCACGGTGAAGGTGAGCACGGTGACGATGGCCAGCGGCACGCACATCCAGAGCAGATAGGGGCGGAATTTCCCCCAGCGCGGAGTTGGTCCGGTCCGCGATGGCCCCGGCGATGAAATCGGTGACCCCGTCGAAGGCCCGGGCGAACAGGAACATGGTGCCCGACCGCCGCCGCGGCGATGCCGAACACGTCGGTGTAATAAATACATGATGAACGACATCAAAGTCGCCCAGACAAGATTGCTGGCGGTATCTCCGAGGCCGTAGCCGATTTTTTCCTTAATCGATAATTTCATGGGTTTTGCACGATGAGCCTCACAGCCGGGTTTCGGGAATGGTGACGGTGATGGAGCGGATGCTGCCGTCGCGCTCGAACAAGCGGCGACTTTCCGCCGACGGCAGAAGATTGCCTTCAATCGTGGTCGATCCGCCATCAGAAAGTTCGAGGGTGATCGACGGCGTGATCGCCGAGAATGATAACAGACAGGAACCTGGAACGCGGTGAAGGCGAGTGTGCCCGGGCCGAGATTCCAGGTCTGCAACGCCGCCTTCGAGGTCGATGAATTCAAACGTGTGCGGCGTGGTGAAAAACTCGCCGTGCTTGAGCAGGACAGGGTGGAAGCGCACGCATCCGCTCGTCGATGAGGACGCCGAGCTCGCCCATGCGGGTGAGGATTTCCTCCTTGACCTGGCCGGTCATTCCCGGTTGCTGCGCGCCGCGGTGGCGCGGCGAGTGGGAGTAGGGATCGGTCGGGAAAGCACCGTAGGTTTTGGAATCCTTGGTGAAGCCGAGACCGTTGCGGATCTCCCCGTAGATCCCGGCGAGCAACTAGCGTTTCCGCGGCGTCCGGAGTATCACTGCGCGGCCTGGGTGTGGATTTCCTGCAAGGCTAGCAGAAGCTTGGCGACCATGTGCCAGTAGATGCTGCCCAGTCCTTCGAAAGCGAACATCGCACCGCTGCGGCCGGTGAACGAGCGGTGGTGGAACACCTGCTCCCACAGCTCCAGCACGCCGGCGCGGTCCGCCCGCACGGCGTCCTGCACGATCCGGTTCGGCGGCGAGTCCGGTCGAGCCTGGCTTCGCAGGTCGCGGGCGTTGGTGAGGTCCGGATGGAAGTGGGCGCGTCCGTCGTCGTCGATGCGGATCAGGTCGCGGCCACCGGCGACGATGGATTCCGCGAGGCGCGGGATTCGGGTCTTCCAATCCACCGGCAGGGTGTTGCGCTCGACGAAACGGGGTGATCACCCGGTCCGGATAGAGCAGGTAGCTGTTCTGGTCCTCCCGATAGAGCGGGCTGTCGCGCAGGGCGACCATCAGCCCGAGGGCCTCGGCGGGTTCCAGGACGCCGCTGCTGAGCGCGGCGACCTGGCCTTCGAGCATCAGGTCGAGGTGATGGACGATGGCCTTGCCGTCGCGGATTTCCAGCAGATTGTAGCTGTGGAAAAGATGTTCGTCGCGGCGGTTGGCGGCGAGGGTGGCGTCGACCGCGGCGAGCGCGCCGGCGATGAAATCCGCGCACGGCGGCGATGCCGACCGTGGTGAAGTCCGGGGCTTGCCGCTGCATAGACGGCACGGCGGTGTTTTTCGCCGGCACGGCCGAGCGCTTCGGTGATGCCGAGACGCGCGGAGTCGTCCGAATCGATCGAGGCGGCCAGCGGCAGGATTTCACTCAGGCTGGCGAGCAGCTCGGCGACCGGGTCGGAGAGCTCGAACTCCGGCGTCGGCGCGGGCGTCGAACAGGGAATCGAGGAAAACCAGATAGCGGCGCATATAACAGACGGTGACGACGGACAGTCCCCAGCCGGCGAGTGCGTTGTTCGCATCGTTCCACTCGGGGCGCTGGGTGTTGAGCCAGATGCCGCCGCCGGGGACGAGGTTGCTGAGCTTGACGAGCAGCGGGACCAGCAGTTTTTCCGCGAGCGAGACGAGGACGATCTCGCCGTCCGCACCGGCTAGCAGTTTGCCGTCGCCGCCGATGAGTCCGGCGCGTTCCATGAGTTGCTGGTGCAGCGTTTCGTTGAAATGGATCGAATGTTTCGGGTCCGCGCACGAGTTCGTCGAAGCCGCCGATTTCATACGGCACGTTCGCATAGGTATGGCAGCGGTCGTTGAGGCGGGTGGTGAGCAGGCCGGGGCTGAAGTGTTCCTGGCCTTCCAACAGGCGGAGCAGATAGATGATCTGGTGGTCGCCCCAGTAGCCGATGTGGCTCCACGGATCGCTGGCATCGAAGACCTCCCAGTCGACGCCGGCGCGGGTGATCCGATAGGGGTTGTAGCCGTCTGCGGTGGAGGCGTTGAGGAAGATCGAGATCATCGACTCGAAGCAGAGCGGATAGCTGTAGGCGAGGCTCTCCCAGTTCTGGAAAATGTCGCGCCAGTTTCCGGCGTAGGCGAAGAGCGGGCGGCCGTCGGCATCCTTGGTGTGGATTTCAAAACGGTTCCACGGGCGGCTCGGATCGCCATGGCGGCGGCTGAAACAGATCGGCAGGTATTCGCCGGCGAGGCGGGCGAGCTGGGGTCGTCTCGTGCGGCGGCGAGGGCGGCGAGTTCCTGCGAGGTGCAGTGATCCGGCAGCGAGGACACCCAGTCCTGATGCCTGCGGAGCACGTCGAGATTGCGGCATTTCAGGAAGGCGCTGAAGTCGCTGCTCGGGAAGCGGTAGTTGTCGTGCAGCGTGCCGCCGCGCATGCAGTTGAAGAGCACGTTGGCGAAGTGGTGGATGCTGGTGCCGGATTCGGCGCTCTGTTGGATGGCACCGGCACCGGCGATGCGTCTTTTCAAGGCCAGCACGCCGGCGGCGAGATCGGCGGTGATTTCCGCACGGAGGTCTGCCGGGTTCGCGAAGGCGTTCGCGCAGGCGGGACACCTCGCTGTGGTCGAGGCCGGTGTCGGCGACGACGATCCATTCGTGGGAGGCCTGCGGCTCGAGATGGATCATCGGTGGCCAGAAGATGCGCTCCGAAGACGCCGCGCACTTCGGTTTCCGCGCTGACGCCGGCACCGCGGCGGAAGGCATCCACCTGACGGTCTGATAGAAGCAGGGTCGCGTCGTCCAGCCCCAGCGACCAGGCACAGGCCACGCGGAGCGATTCGCAGGGTTCCGCGCGGTCGGTGATGCCGGAGTTGAGGGTGTAGATGCCGAGTCCGCAAGCCGGGCACGCCTCGTGGCGCATGTAGGCGGCAGCCAGATAGCTGTAGCGGGCATAGGTTTCCTGGGAGACTCCGGAGGGCAGCAGGTGGTGCCAGCCGTCGAGCAGCCTGACGCTGCGCGTGCTGGTCGCCGGTGTTTTCCAAGCGGCAGGTCCGCACCAGTCCGAAGCGCTCGCTGACGGCGAGTTCCCAGCGGAATGCCAGGCCGAGCGTCTGATGGATTTCCTCGAACAGCACGCTGGTGCCGGCGACGTGTTTGTAAAGATTCCGGGTGATGCCGGGTGCGGACAACGGCCGTTCCACGGCTCCCAGGGACGCCGTCCGCAGACGAGGAGGCTGAGCACACCGCTGGCTTTGGGCTGGCTCGAGGATCCTGTCGGCGGTCTGATAGGGGAAGACCGCGTGGTCCGGATCGACCCGCCCGGCGGTGAAGCCGCCATTGCTGCCGACGAACAGCCAGAAGTCCGAATCCGAAACGACGCTCATCAGGAATGGCGGCATCCGGTCCACGTGGCGGATGCAAAGGTATTCCTCGCCGTCGATGACCACCGGATGTCCGCGGCGCGATCGAGTTCCGGATGGCATCGGCTCTTGGAGCAGTCCGGGACGACTTCGGACGCGATGGCGCGGAGTGGAAGTCGATGGATTCAGGAGGCGTGAGTGGAGGTTTCATGGAATTGGAATGGAGGTGTATTCCGCGGTTTGAGTGAGTTTTCTGAGATGTGCGGGCCGGGCGATTCTTCCGGTTGCGTCGTCAACATCGTCGAATCAGGGTTTCCGAATTTCTCAGGCCACAGCAGGCACAAGGTGTTTGATAAGCGATCCCGCGAAACGTCAACAAGAATAAATTGCACAATTTTGCAATGATATCCAGTGCGGTATTTTGCAGGAGCGGAAGAGCCGCGGATTTGCCGGACGAGTGGCGGATCGCGGAAGATTCCGCCAGATCCACGGCGATCCGCGGATTTCAACGGACCGGCGGCCCACTAGCGACAGCGGCGTTGCCGGCAAACGGACATCACTTCTGCACCGGCCCGACCGTCTTCCCCACGCGCAGGCGGCAGTCGATCAACACATGCTGGGCCGAGCCGAACCGCTTTTCGCGTCCGCTCGACTAGCCGCTGGGTGCCCGGTCATTCCGATTTCCCGGAACGGAATGACGATGGTGCTCAATTCCGGCGAGTCCGGCGGAGTTTCGATGCCGTCGAAGCCCGTGACTGAGACCTGCTTGGGCACACTGATGCCGCGTTTCGCGAGGCCGCGCGACCAGTTCGTATGCCTGGTGATCCGCGGCGCAGACCCAGGCGGTCACGCCGTCGCGGGTCCGTTCGGCGGCATATTCGATGCTGGATTCGTCATCGCCTTCCCGCGAGGGGAAAATATTGACGATGTCCTCAAGCGCCACCGGCAATCTCAACCGGACCATCGCTTCCATGAAGGCGGCGTAGCGCCGGAAGGACCAACTCGCCTCCACCTCGTAGCGGCGGGTGAAAAAGCCGATGCGCCGGTGACCCAGCTCCACGAGGTGCTCGATCGCCGAGGAGATCCCCTTGTAGTGATCCACATCCACGCAATCGATGCCGGTGTGGTCGAATTGCTCGACCAGGGAAACCAGCGGCACCTTGGGAGCCAGGTGGTCGAGCACCGGATTCGGAAACGGATAGACCAGCAGCAGTCCGTCCCAGCGGCTGCAGAGTTTCTCGATGTGCAGGAAAGCGGGATTGTCCAGGGTGCAGGCCTTCGGATCGATGAGATGAACCTCGATGTCGACGCCGTTGAGGTGCGCGCACTCGGTGACGCCGGCGAGGATCTGCTCGCTGGGGTTCTGGTAATCCGTGCGGTTGTATTCCTCCTCGGCCGAGCAAATCAGCACGCCGAAGATTTTTTTCGCGCTCTCTTTTCCGCCCTGCCCGCGGTTTGCGCATCTGAAGGTGCACATAGCCGATTTCGGCAGCCAGCTGGAATACCCGGGCCCGGGTCACCGGGTTGATGCCGGGATGATTGGTGAAGCAGCGTGACACAGTCGCCCGCGAAATCTGCAAGCGCTCGGCGATCAACTGCTGGTTCACTTCAGGTTCTGGTTCTTTCTGGCGGATGCCGCCGAGCATCTGGTTTTTCGACACCCTGACAAGCCCCAATCACGGGATTTCCACTCGCTCTAATGACCCGAACCAAATAAATTGCATTAAATTTCTCGACAATTCCGAATCCGCGATGATGGTGGGAAGCAGCTTGAACGCTTGATTCACCCAGCAGGCGGCTCAGTCTTTCAAAACCCATCCCCGCATTTCCAGACCGGACCGCAATCCGCCCGGGAGCCGTTTTTTCCACCGATTCATCCATTGCATTTTACTGCAACTTGAGTTACCCAGTAAATACAAAGCATTTAAAAGCCCTAAACCGTCGGTTATCGAACCGACATATCCTTTCACAGATTTTCAAACCCATGAAACTGAACACCCAAATCTCGCCACGAGCGAAGGGCTTCGCACTCGTTGTCACGCTGAGCCTGATGATCCTGCTCACCGTCATTGCCGTAGGATTGCTGTCCCTGAGTTCGATTTCACTGCGCACTTCAGCCAACGGCGAGGCCAATGCACGGGCCTTCGCAAACGCCCGCCTGGCGGTCCTCATGGCCATCGGCGAGCTCCAAAAAGAAGTGGGAGACGACCGCCGGATCACTGCGGACGCCTCGATCCTGACCTCTGCCACCCAGCCACATCTTGTAGGTTCCTGGAACTCCTGGTCCCCGGAAATGGTCGCCCAGCCCGACAAAACCAAGCCCGATTATGCGGCTCCCAAAACCACGGGATTCCGCTCTTGGCTGATCTCAGCGCCGGATCCCTCGGCCTTGAAAAGTCGGGAATGGGCCGAATCCGCCGTGGATCCCAAGTCGCCGAAACTTTTTTCCGTGAACAAGGACGGTTTCGACCTCAGTGCCGCCACCGTCCCGATGCCGCGCGGCGGTCTCGCTTGGGCGGTTTCCCAGGAGAACACCAAGGCGAAGATCAATGTCGCCGGCCCTGAAGCCGACACCGCGGTCAATGTCGCCCTGCAAGTCCAGCGCCGCCCTTCCGTCGCGCTCTCCCCCTCCCTCAAGCAACCCGCCAACGATTGGAATCTCCGCTCCGGCCGGGTGCTCACGCTGGGCCAAATCAAGCTCGACACCGAGCTCGCTCCCGACCCCGCCGCGATCGCGACCGCCGGTGCCAGTTTCACCACGCATTCCCATGGATTGCTCACCGACGTGGTCAAGGGCGGTCTGAAAACCGACCTCAACCTCGGCTTCGAACTCAGCGAGGCGGATTTCGCGAAAGCTTCGTGGGACGGCACCCCGAATCCATTCCGCTCGCCTAACGACACCATGGGTTTCACCTCGCCCACCTCCTACAAAGGCCAGCGCGCGTTGTTCAAACCGCTGGTAGAAAATCCGATCATCTCCACCAACACCAACTACAGCCCAGCGCTCAGTCGCCCACCGCTTTTTCGCCGCATCGGTCCCCACCTTCGACTCGCTGCGCTCCTACTATCGGATTCCCTATCACCTCTACGGCGGCAGCCAGCCCACTGTCGCCGAGCGCGGAGCCGACCACGTCGCCATCAACGTCCCGGCAGCTTCCGGCGGATTGTTCGCACCGTCGAATCCCTATCCGTCCACCGCCACCCGCGCTTCCAACCTTTCGGTCCGGCCCGTGCTTAACCGCGTGGTTTACACGCTCAGTGCCTCGCTCGACAACAGCACTCCGAAACGCCTCCAGATCATTCTTACCCCCATCATCTCGCTCTGGAATCCCTACAACACCGTCCTCGAAATCGAAGGTGCCGTCGCATACCCATGGATGGACATGCCCTTCAACCTGAAATGGGGATTCAAGCTCGCCTCGGGAGTCGACGGGATCCAATTTGGTCAACATGTCCATGATGATGGCCAAACAGTTCGAGAGCCAAGCCCACGGCCGCTCGGTGAATCCCTATTTCCTCTGCGAACTCACAGCCAATGGCGATGGCAATACCAGCCAGCCAATCCGTTTCGAACCCGGCGAGGTCCGTGTCTTCGTCCCGTCGTCCCCAACTCCCGTGAATTTCCAGCGCACCGGCAATAACAGGGACCGCACGGTGCGCATGCGCCCGGTCGATGACATCAGCCAGCTCAACCCGAAAGGCGGATTCGCAGTCCCGATGAACAACGGAGTGAAGACCAACGGAACCCCCCACGGCGTCGCCTATGTCATCAAAACCACCGATCAGATCAACCTGCAGGTGCTTCCCGCCACTCCTCCCGCCAACGAGCCTCAGGGCTATCACTACTTCGTCTCGCTCGAAGACGCCGCGCGCATCAAGAACCCGGCGGACAGCACACGCGGGCAAGCCATCTCCGAGGTGCAGGTGCTCAAGCTCACCTCCGCACCGCTGCTCGCCTCGCCCTACTGGGCCTACAGCACCCTGGCGACCTCGCCCCAACCCTACGCGGTCATCGAGACCTTCCACCGGACGGCCAAATCCAGCCTCGGCCAGCCCAACGCCGACCTGATTTACACCACCAACCCGCGCCACGCCTCGATCAACCACCAGCTGGCCGCCGGCACCTTCACCGTCGCCCCTCACTTCCAGTCGGCCATCCGCCGCATCACGGTTTTGAGCGACGCGATCCAGACCAGCTTCGATGGCAAGCGCTCCTTCTGGGGACCCACTCACAGCCCGGCCGGCAAGGACCAGCTGCCGTTCTTCGAAATCCCGCGCGAGCCGATGCTGTCACTCGCGTCGTTCCAACACGCCGACCTCGCTTCGTCCACGTTCTCATCCGCGAACCAGTTCGCTAACAGCTGGGCGTCGCCGTATCTGGGACTCGACAAGGTGGGCTCACCGGACACCAAGTTTGCAAACTCGAGCCCACCCATCGTCAACGTCCCGATTTACGACACGCCCTATCTGACGAACGAGTCGCTGTGGGACGGCTTCTTCTTCAGTGGCGCGGCACCGGTCCTGAAACCCGCCTCCAGTGGCAAGCCGGCGACGGCTTGGAATTCCCCTATCGCCTCCGTCCAGCGCCCGCTCGAAGACGTCGTCAAGGAGTTCGTCGCCGATCCGACCGCCAAGCCGCTTGCCAACAGCCGCATGCGCCTGAACAAGGGCGGCCTCAACGACCAGGAACTCGTGGAGCGACTGCTCGACCCCGCCGGATGCACTCGCATCGCCGCCCACCTGATGGTCGATGGAGCCTTCAACGTGAACTCCACCGACGTCGAAGCCTGGACCGCCCAACTCTCCGCCTTGCGTGGCGAGGCGTTCCAAGTGGAATCCGGTTCCCCACCCTCCTCCTCGCTCACCGGCTTTCCCCGTTTCCGCCATCCGTTAGGACAGACCGATGACAACTGGAATGGATTCCGCGCCCTCAGCGACGCGCAGATCCGCACCCTCGCCGAGAACCTCGTCAAGGAAGTCCGCCTGCGCGGCCCGTTCCTTTCGCTCGCGGAATTCGTGAACCGCCGCGTGGAAGACAGCGCGCTGGGCCGCAACGGTGCCATCCAAGCCGCAATCGAAACCGGCAAACTCAACGAACAAGCCGAACAGGCACCGTTTTCCACGGAATTCTATCCGAAGGACAGCCGCGACCACATCATCGCCGACACCGGAGTGGGCATCCCCGGCTTCCTCACCCAGGCGGACGTACTCAAGTCGCTCTCATCCGTGATCACCTGCCGGTCGGACACCTTCACCATCCGCGGCTACGGCGAGGCCAAGGATGCGACCGGCAAGGTCATCGGCCGGAGCTGGTGTGAAGCGATCGTCCAGCGTCTCCCGGAATTCGTGGATTCCACCGACACCGCCGATACGGCCATGACCTCGCTCACCCCGATCAATAAAACCTTTGGCCGTCGTTTTGAAATCATCTCCTTCCGGCGGGTTCCCAGCGCCGAGATCCTTTAAAAAGCCAAAAACCTTATCAAACCCATGTCCGCGATCCGTCTTCCGTCGTTCCTTCCGCTCCTGCTAGGGCTGCTTGCTTTCCACTCCTCGCTCGAGGCAGCGCCGATCCGTTTCCTGCCATGGGACGATGTCACCGCCACCCGCAAGATCGGCCTGCAGAGCGCCAAGGGAGTCAGTGAAATCACCGACCTCCATCCCGACAAGCGCACCGCATCCGTCGATGGCACCGCCGGCGAAACCCCGCTTCAGTTGGTAGCCCTCGACCGCACCAGCCCGGACGGCAAGCCCGTCACGGTGGAACTCAAATCCATCGCCGGCATGCAATCTCCCTTGGTGTTGATTCTTCCGGATCCCAAGCACCCCACCGGGCTGCGTCCTTTTGTCATCGAGGACAACGCCACCAGCTTCGGCTGGGGCACGATCCGATTCATCAACGCCACCGGCAAGGCGCTGCTGATCCGGCAGGACAAGCTCGTCAAAGCGCTGCCGGAAGCGTGGACGCCCGTCGATGTCGATCCGGGCGGAGCCGCCCGCAACATGAGCGTGCAAATGGTCGCCCGCGACAACCTCAAGGACATCCTCTACTCCGCCGTGTGGGAACACAGCCCGGATGTCCGCAAACTCGTCTTCGTGCTTCCCGGTGCCGATATCCGCACCGGCGCGGTCGACTTCAAGGTGATTCCCGAGGACCGCCGGATCATCGCCGCAGCAGCAGCGGCCGCCGCCAAACCCGAAGCCAGCAACTGAAACCCGAACCCTAACCGCCATGTCACTCTCAAAAATCGCAATGACCGGCCTTCTGGCCATTTTCCCGTTAGGCGGCCTCATGGCCCAGTCGATCCGTTTCATCCCTCTCAATGATGAAGTCGCCGCCTCGAAGATCGGCCTCCATGACTCAAAGGGAATCACCAACCTCAAGGACCTCAATTCTCAAAGGCGCTCGATCCCCTACAAGTGCAAACCCGGCAAGGACCCGCTCGAACTGATCGCGATGGACCGGTTGGACGCCGAAGGAAAACCCGCAGCCGTGCCGATCCTGCTACCACCGGCTGTCAAAACTCCGTTAGTGCTGATCCTTTCGGATCCCCAGCACGCCTCAGGGATGCGGACCATCACCATTGAAGACAGCAACGGCGGATTCCCCTGGGGCTGCCTGCGTTTCCTCAATGTCACCGGAGGGACACTCATGATCCGCTATGCCACCGAGGTGAAACCGCTGCCTGATGGAAATACTCCCACCGATATTCTCCCCGGCGGCGACGCCCGCAACATGGGCGTCCAGTTCTTCAAGGAAGACGAACCGGACAAGATCCTCTACTCGGGCGTCTGGGAACACGATCCGAACATCCGCAAGCTGATCGTCATCACCCCGGGAGCGGATCCATCCGTCAAGGCGCTCGACCTTCAAGTGCTTCCGGAAGACAAGCGCATCAAAAAGTAAAAGCCGCTCTCATGGCTTGCGGCTATCAAAATAATCCGCGAGCGAATAGACCTGCCGGTTGAGCTCGTGCATCGCCTCCATCAGCGGTGCGTAGGGTTCGAGGGCGAGATTCACGATGCCCTTGTTCGAGTCGATGTTCGACGGATCCGCTCCCTTCGCATTCGGGTCGTTGTCGCGATACTTGAACCAGTGCCAGCCGACACAACCGCCGGATTCGAGCAGGCCGAGCGTGAAATTCTGGTAGAACCGGCCGCGGTCCGCCTGCGTCTTGACCACGAAGCCCGCACCGGTGGTGTTGGCCATGCCGGAGTCCATGCCCTTGGCATACCATTCGGTGATGATGAAGGGCTTGCCAGACCACTCGACCCAGTTTTTCACCTGCTCGGGATTCGGTGACCACTGGTGATAGTAGTTCGCGGCGATCACGTCGAGATGGCGGCCGGCGGCTTCGAACAAGCGGTTTCGATTGCAACGCCTGATAGTCGAAACGCGGACCGAGGCAGAGGTGGTTCGGATCATACTTGCGGATGGCCGCGGTGGTGATCTGCAGATAACGCTCGGCGATGAAACCGAGGAACTCCTGGCGCTTCGTATCATTCAGCGTCTTGTCCTCAGGATGGATTTTCCGGCGATCCGTCAGCCACTGGTCCACCGCCACGCGGCCGGGGTCGGTCTTGGGGAGCTTCATGAAGTTGTCGAGCGACTTGTGATAGAACGGCAGCTCGTTGTCGGAGAAATGGCCGAGCAACCATGGATCGTCCTTGGTGGCGGACAGCCTCTTGGCGTATTCGTCGCAGAAGGTGACGAACTGCGGGTCAAATACGAAGATGCAGTCGCCGGGATATCCCATGTGGCCGGATTTCTGATACATGCCGCCGCGCTTGTTGCCGTAGGAACTCATGAAATTCCAGATCTTGGTGTAAACCACCGGTCGCTTGCTTTTGCGGATCTGTTCGTTTTCCGACCATGCGCCGGTGCCGTTGAAACCATTCGAATGGAGCAACTCGGACGTCACCTCGCTCCAGTTCCCGGGAGAATCCTTGCCACCCGGCGGAGCGACGGCGACCACGCCGACGTGAATGAACGGATGACCATCGGGATCAATCAGCCACCAGCGCCTGCCTGATTTTTTCGCGTGGAAGAAACCGGTGGCATCGTGTTTCCCGCTCTTGAGTCCGCCGTAAATCGAGCGCTCTCCGTCGGTCGTGACCTTGTAGTCGGGAAGGCTGCCGACGAGGCGCGTGGGATAGTCTTCCCAC
This sequence comes from uncultured Verrucomicrobiae bacterium, assembly GCA_963841745.1. GTDB lineage: Bacteria > Verrucomicrobiota > Verrucomicrobiia > Verrucomicrobiales > Akkermansiaceae > Luteolibacter. The sequence goes on from CAWJDV010000006.1 coordinate 1,229,217, forward strand.
TTGCTGCTCGGCTTCACCTTCGCCGCGCTGGTGACCATGAGGCGCGTCCTGGCAGAATGCGGAAGTGGCCGCTAGAAATAGAATGATGGAAAATGGTTTCATTTGGTTAGGTTCATTTTTCCGGGAGCGGTGGCGGCGATGGCTTCGTTGAGTTCGGCCAGCATTTTCGGCACCTCGACGAAGGAGTCGTAGCCCTTGCGCCCCAGGACAGCGTCTCGATGGGAAGGTAGCCGCGATAACCGGACTTGCGGACAATGGTGATGCAGCTTCTTCATGTCGGTGCGCGGGTGAATTGCGGGGGTGGCGATCAGTTCCTTGATCTGCCAGTTCACCGCGTAGGGCGCCATCGTGGCGATGTCGGTGTAAGGATCGGCCGTGTTGTATTTGCCGGTGTCCACCATGGCGGCGCACCACTGGTGATCGACCCGCTTGAGCAGGCTGAGATGCTCGGGACCGGTGTTGATGAAGTCGCCGTGGTTCTGAACCGCGACGATGACGCCGAATTTTTCGCCATGCATCGGCGCACTCCCGCAACGAGTCGGCGAGCCATCCAGTTCCTCGACTGCTCGCGGCTGGCGTTGCCGGAGGCTTCCTGCCAGTTCTTGAACGGTCGGCTGCGAGTCGGCGAAAGCGCGCACCGTGGGCGCGCCCAGCTTCGCGGCCACCTCGATCCAGGTCTTGATTCGTTGCACGCCCTCGTCTCTCACGGATCGTTTGTCGGCGGCGGTGAAATCATTGCGCACGCCGGTGCCGCTGATGCCAGACCGAGGTCGAACGCATGGCGCTTGAGGGCGATGAGGTACTTGTCATCCGGGCATGCCGGATAGCCGGGGAAGAAGTAACCGGTGACATCGACCGCGTCGAAATCCGCACTTGGCGCAGAAATCACAGACGCCGAAAAGATCGACGCCTTTGCTCTTGTCCTTCATGTTGGCGTTGAGGAGTTCGAGGAACGAATAGACGTTGAGCGAGGTTTTCAGGTGCGAGCCGCCGGTGCGCTTGATCGGCTCGAACGCGGCGGACGCGCTGGAAAACGGAAAGCCCGCGGCGAGCGGCAGCAGGGCGGCAGATTGTCAGGAAATCGGCGGCGGGTGGGAGTGGGTTCATGGATGATGGATCGGGATTATTTCAGAATATGGCGATAGCTGACAAAGGCGATCTTCTTGCTGTCAGGCGACCACGAAGGAACGTTGATCGTGCCTTGGCCGCCGAAGAGCGTGGCGATGACCTTGGGCTTTCCGCCTGCGATGGGCATCAGCCGGATCACGACGTTTTGGTCATAGGGGTGACCCTTCACGCTCTTGTCGAAGGACACGAAAGCAATCCACTTTCCATCAGGCGATGGATGGGGGAACCAGTCGGCATAGGGTTCGTCGAAGGTGATTTGTTCCTGCGAGCTGCCATCGGGATTCATGCGCCAGATTTTCGCCGCGCCGTCGCGCTCGGAGTGGAAATAGATTTTGCTGCCATCGGGCGTGTACTCGCAGCCGTCGTCGAGGCCCTCCGCTTCGGTTAGCCGGGTTTCCGCGCCACCTGCGGCGGGAATGGAATAGACGTCGAAGTTTTCATTCCGCTTGGCGCAGTAGATGAGCGTCTTGTCGTCGGGCGACCATCCGTGCCAGTAGGACGGGCCGGTCGGAGTGATCTGGCGCGGCTCACCGCCGGTGACGGGAACCACATAAATCCTGGAGCCGTCCTTTCACCCGAGCCGGAGCTGAGCGCCAGCCATTTACCGTCGAAGGAGAGCCCGTGGTCGTTGTTGTTCTTGATGACGGATCCGGTGTCAAGCTGTGTGAAATTTCCACCTTCGACTGGCAAAGTCCAGATGAGACCCTGGCGGTTGATGTAGAAGAGCTTGTTGTCGCCCGACCAGTTAGGTGCTTCAAACAGCGTTTCGTCTCGATAGACGATCTTCCGTTCGCCGCTCTCGACGTCGAGTGTTTCCAGGCTCGTTTCACGTACGCGCTTTTCTCCTTCTTTCGCGATCCGGTGGGTGAGCGACACATTGGAGATGAGTGCGGTTTCCAGATTCGCGGAGTTGTGAGCGCTGACTCCGATTCCGACCAATACCGGATCCGTCATCGCCACCTTGACCGCGCCGACGGGTTGGAACGGGCCGCCGGATTTCGAGGCGGATACCGTGAAGACGTCGCCATCGCGCTCGAGCTTGACCGTCGCCGGCGCGAGGATTGGCGTTCGGGCGGCGAGCGTTGTAGCGCCCTTGGTCATGCGGTATTGCAGCTCGATCAGGCCATCGCCGTGGACCGCCACATCAACATAGGGAGAATCCGCGTCGAGCGTCTGGCGCACCATCGCACAGGCCTTGCGATGCGGCTCCTTGCCTTCGGTTTCCCAACCGACGTCCATGCTGAAGACAAGATCGCCGGAAATCTTCTTGTGGAGAAACTGGAACGCGTCCTCGGCGAACCAGATGTTTTTGCCACTGCCGGTGATGCGGTACTGGCCCTTGTCTGCGAGAAATTCAGAAGATGCCCTTGAGATCGATTTTCCCGATGTCGGTGGCCTCTTCAAAGATTCCGATCGGAGCGGCGCTCAGGCCGGTGGCAAGGGTGAATAGAAGTGTGGGTATTTTCATGGTTTGCTAGGGTTGAATGGTTTCGGCCGGACGGAACGCACCGCAGTGGCGGAGTTGTTGGATTCGAGGGTTTCTTCGATCAAACCCGCGCAATCTGCCTCCGCTCGCACCGAGTAGGTTCCCGGCGCTGCGATCCACGGTTCGCCGACAGAGCCGCAGACCAAGGTCATGCCCCCCGCCGGGATCGTCTGGCGGAGTTCCGGCGACGTGCTGATCGGCTTGCCGTTGACGCGGAAGGAAACGACGGGCGGTTTGTCGGTCGAGGTCGGGCCGGTGCCGCGGTTCAGCAGCGTGGCGACGAAGTGGACTTTTTGGCCTTCGATGGGAAATGCCGGGATCGTGCGAATGTTGGTAACCAGCAAATCAGGAAGCGCGGGAGCGGCGTCCAGCGTGAAGTTCGCGGACAGTGGCAGTTGATCGGAAGCTCCGCCGACGTGGGCCGTGTAGGAACCGGTCGGCACGCGGTAAGCCCCGGTTTCAGCATCAAAGATATAGAATTCGTCCGAAGTGAGCGTGAAGTTCACCTGCCGTGTTTGACCGGGTTCGATCAACACCTTGGAAAACCCGCGGAGTTGTTTGCGTTGGCATGGCGATGGAAGGTTCGATTCCGCCGGTGGATAGATAGAGCTGCGCGACTTCCTCGCCGGCACGTTTGCCGGTGTTGGTGACGTCCACTTGCACGGTGACTTCCTTCCCCGCGCTGATTTTCTCCGGACTGACGCGTAGGTTTTTGTATTCGAAGGTGGTGTAGCTCAAACCGCTGCCAAAGGCGAATTCCGGCCGGGTCTTCTGTTGATCGTACCAGCGGTAACCGACGCCGGTGATGACCACATTCATGAAATCATTGTCGCGCGGAGGGAGTTGTCCGTCGTTTTTCGGGATGCTGACTGGCAGCTTGCCGGACGGATTTTCATTTCCCATCAGAATGTCGGCGATGGCGCGTCCACCCTCCTGACCGGGGTAGGTGACGTAGAGCAGTCCCTTGACGTTTTCGATGACCTTGTTGACCGCGCACTGGCCGCCGGTGATGACGACGAGCACCATGTTGGGGTTCGCGGCGGAGAGTGCGTTGATGAGATCGTTCTGCACACCGGGGAGATCGACGCTGCCGGTGAGGCGGTCGCCTTTGATGAAGTGTTCCTCGCCCTCGACGGTGGCGTCGAGACCGCCGACAAAGATGACGACGTCGGCGGCCTTGGCGATGCGGGTGGCCTCCTCGAACTGGCCGCGGTCCTTGCTGTTGATGTCACAACCCTTGGCATAACTCACGCGCTCGGTACCGAGCAATGCTTCGAGACCTCGGCGAGGCGTGATGATGTAGGACGGGATGACGGCGGAGCTGCTATGGCCGTCTAGCGGGAGTGTGTCGGCGTTGGGGCCGATGATGGCGACGGATTTGACCTTCGAATCGAGCGGCAGGATGGCGTTCTGGTTTTTCAACAACACCATGCTTTTCAGCCCGCTTTCATAGACCAGCTCGCGGTGTTCCGGACTATCGCGGGTTTGTTCTTCGAGAATCTTCGGCTGACCGTCGATCATGCCTGATAGAATCTTCGTCCGCAGGATGTTTCCGGCGGCGGTATTTAGCTGCTGCGGAGTGATCTTGCCATCCTTTACCATGCCGGGGAGGTCCTTGGTGTAGAGTTCGGCTCCCTCACAGAAATCGAGTTCGGCGGCCATCGCCTTTTCGGTGCTCCAGAAGCCGTCCCAGTCGGACATGGTGTAACCTTGGAACCCCCAGAGGTCGCGCAGCACGGTGCGGATGAGAAACTTGTTTTCGGCGCACTTGTCGCCGTTCACGAGATTGTAGGCGCACATCACGGAAGCCGCGCCGCCGTCCTGCACGGCCCGCCGCCAGTGGGCGCCCCAGAACTCGACGAGGCTGCGGGGATCGACCTGATAGTCGTTGTCGCGGCGGCCGGCTTCGTAGGTGTTGAGGTTGTAATGTTTGATGGTCGCGAAGACGGCGGTTTCGTTCATGCCGTGGAGAAATCCCTCGACGATGCGGCCGCCGAGAAACGGATCCTCGCCGATGGTTTCCGGCGCGCGGCCGTTGCGCGGGTCGTGCAGGAGATCGAGCACCGGACCGGCGATGCGGTGGCGTCCGCGCGATTGTTGTTCGAGGGCGATCGCCTTGCCGACGCGCTGGATCAATTCCGGATCCCAGGTGGCGGACATCGCGAGATTGACGGGAAAACTCGACCAGCCCTTCGCCTTGTTGCCGATGCCGTGCGGACCGTCGCTGCCGGTGAATTGCGGAATGCCGAGGCGTGGCGTTGCCATCGGTCTTGTAGAACAACTGGTCGATTTTCTCCTGATCGCTCATTTGCGAGAGGAGACCATCGATGCGGGCATCGAGGTCCGCGCAGGCGCTGCTGATGAGAGCGACCGGGATAAGGCAGTTTAAAAAATTCATGGTTCCTGGATTTTGAAGCTGCTGGTTAGGAATTCAGCCGAGCTGGTGCCGACCATGACCTTGAAATCGCCGGGCTCGACGACACGCTTCATGTCGATGTCGTGGAACTGGAGTTTGTCCGGGGTGATGGTGAACGAAACGGTTTTGGTTTCACCCGCCGCGAGCGGGGTGCGGCGGAAGTCCTTCAACTCCATGATCGGGCGGGTCACCGAGCCAATCACGTCGCGGATGTATAACTGAACGACCTCGTCGCCTGCGACCTTTCCGGTGTTGGTGACTTTCACGTCCACTTTGATCGATTCTCCGAGTTTGGCGGATTCCGGGGAAACCGTGAGGCCGTCGTATTTGAACTGGGTATAACTCAGGCCATGACCGAACGGATAGAGCGGTTTGAACGGTCCGGAGATATAGTCGTGTTCATGAACAAGCGGCTTGCGGTTGTAGTAAACCGGCAGATCGCCGACCGAGCGCGGGAATGTGACGGTGAGCTTGCCGCTGGGATTGACCTTGCCGAAGAGCACGTTGGCGACGGCGGATCCCTGCTCCTGGCCGAGATACCAGCCTTCGAGGATGGCGGGCGCGGTTTTGGCGAGTTCGTTGATGGCGAGAGGGCGGCCATTGATGAGCAGGACCACGGTCGGCTTGCCCAGCGCGAGGATGGCGCGGGCGAGATCGTCCTGCCGTCCTAGCAGAGTGAGATCGTTGCGGTCGCCCCAGTGGCCGTTGCTGAAGGCTTCGCGGCAGGTTTTTTCATTGCCGCCCATCACCAGCAGCACCGCGTCGCTTTTGCTGGCGGCGGCAACGGCTTCGGCGATGCGGCGGTCTTCCGCTTCCTGGGTTTTTTCTTCGGCAGGAATGGAGCTGTCGTTTTCGTAGATTTTGAATCCCTCGGCGTAGTGGACTTCAAACGCTCCTTTGCCAAACTCGCGCAGGCCGTCCACGATCGGGATGCCCGGAGTGGTGGCGGAGTAGGAACCGTAATGCACCTCGTCCGCGTTCGGTCCGATGACGGCTAGATTTTTGATCGCCGCGCGATCGAATGGCAGCGTGTTGGTGTCGTTCTTTAAAAGGATCATCCCCTTTTCCGCCGACTCCCGGGCGAGCGCGCGATGCTCCGGCGAGTTCATCACCTGCCTGGCCTTTTCGGCACCGGCGCAGTAGGGATTCTCGAAAAGTCCGAGGATGAATTTGTTGCGCAGGACGCGGGTGACGGACTCATTGAGCACCGATTCCTTGACCGCACCGCTTTTTACCAGGGCGGCGAGATGCTGGAAGCAGTCGTTGTCCTTTTTCGATGGCAGTTCGAAATCCATGCCCGCGTTGATCGCGCGGCGCGCGGCTTCGGCGTTGTCCTTGCAGACAAACTGGCGGTTGATCATGCGGCTGACGCCGTCATAATCCGAGATGACATAACCGTCGAATCCCCACTCACCGCGCAGGATGTCCGTTAGCAACCATCGGTTGATGTGGCAGGGAACGCCATCGATCTCGTTGTAGGCGGCCATGACGGAGCGGACGTTCGCCTCCTTGACCGCGACTTCGAATGGATAGAAATGCATGTCGCGGAAGACGCGCTCGGAGAAATCCGCGGGTGCCATGTTGGTGCCGCCTTCCGGCTGGCCGTGGCCGGCGAAGTGTTTGAGGCAGGCCAGCAGGTTCTGTTCGCCGATCTTTTTGTCACGTCCTTGCAGCCCCTGCACGGCGGCGACGCCGATGCGGGCGATCAGATAGGGATCCTCGCTGTAAAGCTCGTCGAAGCGCCCGAAGCGCGGTTCGCGGGCGAGATCGAGCACGGGGGTGGCGGCGTGGGTGATGCCGTAGGTCCGCATCTCCAAGGCGATGGCGGAAAAGACGCGCTCGACCAAGGCGGGATCCCAGCTGCTAGCCAGAGTCAAGGGCACGGGGAACACCGTGGCGTTGTTGCCGACGAATCCGTGGCACGCTTCCCCATCGAAAAGTGTGGGGATGCCCAGCCGGGTCTCCTTCATCAGATAGGTTTGCACGGCGGTGTGGAACTTCGCGAAGTCCTCCGGCGGCAGCTTGTGGTCATACTCGATCGCGCCGACGCCGTTTTTAATCTCAGGCAGGGTGAGCGCGATGTCGTCGTCGATGGACTTGTGCTTCAACAACTCCGCCAGGTTCGGCCAAAGGTTCAGCTGGGCGCACTTTTCCTCCAACGTCATGCGCGGCAGGAGATCCTGAAGCCGGGCTTCGACGGAGAGTGTCGGGTCCTGATAGGGAAGCGGCTCCGCGGCGCGGGCGTGGTTCAACGAGAAGGCGAGGCCGAGTGCGGCAATGGATCGCAGCAAGTGCGAAGTCGAAGTTCATGGTGTGTTAGGTGCGTTTGGCGCACTGACGCGGGCGCGGTAGAAAACGCGGGGTGAATTGACCGGAACGCTGGCCCGAGAGCCGACGGGAACCCAGCCGCCGGCGGCGGGGCCGCGGGTTGCCTCGATGACCGGGACGTTCCAATGGATGAGGTCGGTGGAAGCCTCGACGGCATACAGCAAGTCCGCCGCACCGGCGCGTTCTTCGTGATGAAAGGTGAAGGGATTTTCCGGATTTGCCTGGATGAACGGAAGGAAACCGGGCCCGGCGGGAACCTTGGCGTCGAGGCCGAAGGCGTATTTCAGCAGGTTGTTGACGCCGTCGTTAGATGGCGTCGCGCCGGGGCTGGAGGTCGCCGCAGAGGCGAGTTCTTCGGCGGAAAACTGGCGCAGGCTCCATGCCGCGAAACTCGGGGCCTGGTCTAGCAAGTCGTCGGAAATCGGCGTGTAATGGACGGAACCGATCGAGGCCTTCATATAGCTTGCAGTGTCGCTTGTCAGACCGCTCGCGCGACGCGCCTCCAGAACGATCGAGGAATCGCCGGCGGCGCCCCAGCGGGAGAGATCGGCGGTGAAAGTTCCGGTGTGGAACGTGTCACCCGCAGCGGTGGAGAGGCGGATGGCATAGAGCACGGGCGTCGCCGGGCCTGCGGGCCCGGTCGGAATGAGTGTCAGGCGCACGGCGGTGACGGGTCCGGGCAGGGCTTGATTGATGAAGGATGAATCCACGCTGCTCGTGCCGGTGCGGGTTTCCGCATCGACGGATGGTTGGTCGAGCTTGAGTCCGAAGCGCAGGTTTTCAGGCGTGAAGCGCAGGGTGAGCGAGTCCGGTGAGGTGAATGAGCGCTGGGCGGTGGAGCAAAGGGAAATGCGGAAGAACGATTCGTTCACGGCCAGGTTCGCCGGGGTCAGGGCGATGTCCTTGAAGTCGAGGGTGAAGCCGTTTTTGAAAAAGTTAGCTTCGGAAATCGGTGTCCCGGCGATGGCGGCGGAAGCGAATGACGAGGAGGCCGCCGAGAGCTGTGCGGAACCGGCAGCCGTGGTCACGCTGCTGGTGCCGACGGTCAAGGGAGTCCAGAAGCTCTGGCCGGAGAAGAGCGGGAAATCGAATGGATCGAGCAGCAGCGGCTGGTGATAGATCGCGCCGATGGTGGCCTCGGCGTAACTTCCAACACCGCCGGCGACGGCCGAATTCCGGCGGGTCTCCAGCACTAACGAAGAGTTCCCGGTGGCACCCCAGTCCGCGGCGGCGGCGGTGAATGTTCCGGTGCGGAAGATCCTGCCGAAGCTGCCGTCGAGTTGGAGGCGGTAGAGGATGGTGGTGACGCCGGCGGCGGTGGCGGTGGGTTCGAGCGAAAGGCGGATGGTCTTGGGCTGGCCGTTGAAATCGAGGTCTAGCAGCGAATTTTCCGCAGTGCCGGCACCTGCCCGCAGCTCGCCTTGCACGCCGGGCTGGTTGATCTTGTAGCCGAGGCGCACGTTGCCCGGATCGATGCGCAGGACGAGCGAGTCATCCGCGCCGAAGGAACGGTTGACGCTGGAGTTCAGACAGAGACGGAATTGGGTTTCCTCCGCGGGAAGGTTGGCGGCGGTTAGCGCGAAGTTTTCCAGGGAGATGGCGAATCCGCGGGTGAAAAAATTCGATGCCGGGCTCACCGGGCTGCCGATGGTCGCGCTGGAGAAGGCGCCGTCGGAGGCTCGCAGCACCATGGATTGATTGGCAATGGTCGCCTGACCCGCTCCGGAGTGCAGGGTCTGCCAGTAGCCTTGTTCTGCCAGAGTGGTGTAGGTGCTGAAGTCGTCGAGCACGCCTCCGAGCGGGGAGGTGGGCGCGTAAGGCGCAGCATTGGTTAGAGGCGGATTTCCTGCGAGGAAGTCGTCGTTGGTATAGACGATCTTGGTGGTGGCCGTGCCGGTGAAGACGATGACGTGGGTGGAGCGTGGAGGAAGTATGTCGTCGTAGGTGTCAGGGCGGCCGGCATCCACGGTGAGCGCGGTGGCGCCGGGTGCGGTGGCGGTGCCGCCGCTGTTGAGATGGAGCGTGTAGGGCCGGGTGGCGTAGCCGCGGTTGAGGATCATGACGCTGACCTGACCCTTGGAATTGTCCTCGGCACCGTAAACCAGCAATTCGGAGGAGTTGCTGCTAACGGATGGATTTCCCTCCAGATACCGGCCGGTGAAATATCTGGCGACGAACTGGGTGTGCCAATAGGAAGGCCGGCGGACCAGCGCGTCGCCGTCGAAGAGCGAGAAGTCGGTGCCGGTGCGGTCGCCGCCGCTTTCGTAGAGGCTCCACGGGGCCACGTGGTTCGCACCGTGTTTCATGGAAAGGCCGTAAAACCCGGCGAACATCTGGCCGTTGCCCCAGGTGTGGACGGCGCTTCCGTTTTTCGAGTTCACTTCGCCGATGCCCCAGATCAGCGCTTCCGAGCCGGTGCGGCCCTGCGAAAGATTGACGGAGTCGACGAGGGCGCGGCAATCCTCAATGCGCTCGCGGACATCGGCGAGTCCCTGATAGGCGGGATCGATGTTGTCGGCCTGCGGGTAGCGGTGCCAGGAGAGGCCGTCGCAATAGTAGTAATTCTGTCCGGGAATTTTTCCGGCGATGTTGTTAGCACCACCGAAAAGCCGGGCGTGGAGGCCGGTTTGGAAATCCTCGCTGTCCACGCCGAAAATCTTGATCGTGGGATCGACCGCTTTCATGGCCACGGCGCGCACCTTGAAATAGCCCTCGATGGTGGCGGCAATCTGCGACTCGGTGGGATCGGGATTCTGGCTTTGATTTGCCTGGAGCCAGGGTTCGTTGCCGATGCTCCAGTAGGTGACGGCCACATTGTTAGTCACATTCAGGAATTGAACGGCCGAGGCGGCAGCGGCTGCGGCACTGCCGTATTGGGAGACCTGGATGAGCGGCTCGGCACCGGTCGCGCGGATGCGGTTGACCCAGGTGAGCAGCGCGGCGTTGGAGGGCATGCCGGTGTCGAAATCCTTGCCGCCGATGCGGATGAGGCGGATGCCGGCCTGGCCGGAAAGGTTCATCACGGTGGTGGAGGGCGTGCCGGACGCATTGTCACGGCTGGCCCACCAGAGATTGTTACCGACAAGAGACGGGCTGATCGTCTGGGCGCACAGGGTCGCCTGAAGGGCTGCGACTGCAAGCGCTCCGAGGGCCAGGATACGAATGAAAGGTGGTTCGGATTCTCCTTTCACTGTCTCGGGATGTGTGGGTTTTCCGTCAGAAGTTTCCAGAGGTTTTTGTCTCATTGCCTATCAACAATGATGGTTCCGCGTCGGTGAAGATCTCCCCGGTTCCGGTATTCGTCTATTGGCCGATCGGCCGGTGGAAAGTTTGCGGATCCGTCCTTGCCACGGGCGGAAATTACGGGCTTTTGGATTTGCTTCGGGCTGTGCAGCTTCGATGCTTGCCGTTGAAATCCCATCGATGATCACCCGTCCTCCAGCTGAATCCCGATCACTGTGCCGTCTGCCGGGCGGGCATCTGGTTCGGATGGTTTTCAGCTTGTGCGCGGTATGGCTCGGCCACGCCGGGGAGACTGTTTTTTCCGCCGAACCTCTGACCCGCATCGCCGATATCCGGCTGTTGCCCCGTGAGAAGGCCGGACTCGGCACTGCCAGTCAAGGTCCGGGGAGTGGTGACCTGGAGGAATGACAGGGAGAATCTCACGATCCAGGACGACTCCGCCGGGATCTGGATCAGCCTGGTGGAAAGCCGGGAACGTGAGACTCTGGAAGGCGGACGACGCGCTCCTGGAAAAATCCGTGAGGGCATGGAGGTGGAAATCGAAGGTCGCAGCGATCCCGGCGGCTATGCCCCATTGATCCTTCCCGAGGCCGTGCGGATCATCGGCAAGAAGCCGCTGCCACCTGCCCAGACCGATGGATCCCGCGCGTTTTTTCACGGGTGCGGACGATTGCCAGCGGATCGAGGTGCGTGGGGTGGTGCAGGGATTCCTGCCGACGGGCGAACGGGGTGACCCTGCTGGTGGATGCGAATCCGGGACGGTTCAGCGCGCAGGTTTCAAAAGCAGTCGCCCCCGATCCCGCGGCGCTGGTGGATGCGGAAGTGAAACTCCGGGGCATCGTCGCGACACTTTTCAACACCCGCGGCGAGGTCACCGGCACCCGCATGCTGGTCGAGCATGAAGGGCGATCTGATGGTGGAAAAACCACCGCCGGCACCCGACGCCGTGCCGATGGTCACGCTGGACCGCCTGCTGCCATTCCGCGCCGACCCGATCGGGACCGCACCGGGTCCGGGTGGAGGGAACGGTGACCTATTCACTCGCCCGGAAAATTTTTCTATCTCCAGGAAGGTGCCAGCGCGGTGCGGGTGGAGACGAACTCTCCCATCATCGCTGAAGCCTGGCGACCGGGTCGAGGCAGCGGGCTTCGTGGACATCTCGCGGCTGATAGGAACCCTGTCGGACGCCACCGTGCGCAAGACCGGTGTGGCCGGCGTGCCGGAGCCGGTGCGTCATCAGCCCCGAGGAAATCCTCGCCCTCAATGATGTGGCGGTGAAAGCCGGCCAGGTGGCGCTGCCGCATGATTACGACGGCCACTTGATCCGCTGCCGCGCCCGCCTGCTGGCCGTGCAGACCGGAGCGCGCGAGGCAAGTCCCGCGCCCTCACGCTTGAGCGCAGGAACATCCTGGGCAAGGGCACCATCGTTTTCCGCGCGCTCTTCGATGACGTGAAGATGAAATCCCTGGCGGACACTGCAGCCCGGCAGTGAGCTGGAAGTCACCGGCCTCGTCCAACTCGACTACGCGCCTAACGACCTGCCAGTCGCGCATTTCACGGACGGTGCCGGTCAGCCTCGACCTGATCCTGCGCAGCCCGGCGGACGTGGTGGTGCTCAGCAAGCCGTCATGGTGGACCGCCGCGCACCTAACCGCCGGTGCTCGCGGCAGTGCTGCTGGCGCTGGGCGGCGCGTTGGTGTGGAGCCTCCAGTTGAAACGCCAGGTGCGGCGCAAGACGAAGTTGCTCGCCAAGGAAATGCACGCCCGGCGCGATGCCTCCATCGAGTTCCAGGCGACCCTCCGCGAGCGCACCCGCCTCGCCACCAATCTCCACGACACCTTGCTCCAGACGATCAGCGGACTCGGCTTTCAAATCGAAGCCTGCGAAGCCGAAGTGGTCGCGCCGCAGGGCGACGACCAGGGGCCCGGCCATCTGGAGGTGGCGCAGACGCATGGTCGATCACGCCGCGACCGAACTGCGCAATTCCGTGTGGGCCCTGCGCTCGTTGCCGCTCAACGGCATGGAACTGCCGGAAGCGCTGGGTGCCATCGCCCGTCGGCTCGGCGCCGGCCACTCGGCGGTCATCGAAGTCCGCGCGGACGGAGATCTGTCGCGCGTGCCGGATTTCATCGCTGGAAACCTGCTGCTCTTCGTCCAGGAGGCGGTGCACAACTCCCTCAAACACGGCCATCCCCGCCCGGTGATAATCGAGATCCGTTTGCTAGACGATCCGGACCGGATCTCGCTGGAAGTGCGCGACGACGGCTCGGGCTTCACTCCGGGAGCTGAGGCCGGCGTGGTGCAAGGTCACTTCGGCCTGCAGGGGATGCGCGAGCGCATCGAGCGACTCGACGGCACGCTGAGCATCCGGAGCGCCCCGGGCAAAGGCACCACCCTCCACGCCGAGGTTCCACTGCGGATTTACGACGATGAAATGGCCGGGCATCCGGTATCGTCGGAAACCGCCAGCACTTAGAGAATTTCCGCTACCATGTCCACACCCGCCACCATCCGTTTGATGTTAGTCGACGACCACGCGATCCTCCGCGCGGGTCTGGTGAACCTGCTCAACGGCGAGCCCGGCCTGCAAGTCGTGGCCGTGGCCGACGACGGAGAATCCGCCCTCAAGCTCTGGCAGGAACACCGCCCGGACATCATGCTGCTGGACATCAGCATGGGTGGCATGGACGGCATCGAAACGGTGCGCCGCCTGCGCGCGGATTTCCCCGAGGCACGGGTGATCATGCTGACTTCTTCCGAGGCGGAGGAGGACGTCCGCCACGCGCTGGAAGCCGGAGCTTCCGGCTACGTGACCAAGAACGTGCGCCGCGCCGAGCTTGTTCGAAGCCATCCGCGAGTGCCACGCCGGCGGCCGGCCGATCGGTGAGAACGTCGCGCGCGTTGCTCGCCGCAGGCAGCGAGCACGGTCTCGTTTCCCGCCGCGAAATGGAAGTGCTCGGCCTCGTGCGGCAGGGGTTCACGAATGCGGAGGTCGGCAGGCTGCTCGGCATTTCCGAGCGCACCGCCAAGGCCCACGTCGCGGCATTGTTAGTCAAACTCCAGGCCTCCGACCGCGCGGAAGCCGTCGCCCGCGGATTCGAGCGGGGGTTGTTGAAGCCTTGAGGAGAAAGGGCTCCGCCAATCTGGCAGGGCAGGAACCACGTAGAGGTGCATCCCCTGGACCGGAATTTCCCCGGGTTGGCATTCGCTCCTCACTCCAACCCCGGACTGGAGGAGGCGACACAAGAGCCGAGGCAGACCTTGAAGAGCGCTGGTGTGAAATCCAGAAAAGACCCGCTATCAAATCTCGGTGCTTGGCGGAAGCTCACAGCTCTGCTTTAACTAAGCCGTAAACGAACCGCGTTATACTCCAGATTCAATGATCAAGTTGTCGACAACATACCGCGAGTTGTCCGATGAGGACATTCGTTGATGAAAATTGTTCAACACCTCTTGCTTTGCATTCTGCTGGCGGCCGGCGGAACTGCTAGTGCCATGAGCCGAAAGTCCGCCCTGTCAACGGACATCATCAATCTTGGGCGCTTCATTCAGCTTTATCACGATGAGCGGGGAGAATACCCAAAATCCTGGATTCAGCTAGAAAAGGTCTTCCCGAATTTGGATGTCACGTTCTCGAGCCTCAAGCCTACACAGCGAATGACTCTAGTCACCCCACCCTTCGAGTTACCAAAGAGATACACGGGTGGGATGGTGCTAGCGATATCGCGAGAGGCATTTAAACCTCAGAGCTGGGAGCAATGGCCAATATTCGGCATCGTAGAATATCTTGAAGACCCATCCTATGCTGTGATCGTAGCCAAGGACGGAGGAGTGTTTCTTCGCCACCTACCGCCTGATGCCGCCAGATCTGTATTCAAGGACGTTGATAGAGCCTTGCCAGAAGCGAGTGGTCTTGGTGCCTTTCCTCACGAGAAGAAATTCATGGCACGAAGAACTTTCAACTGGGTTGGCATGGCGGCAATTGCTTTCTGGCTGATCTGGAGCTGGATAAGAATGTCAAAGATTCGCAAACGTGAGCGAGGTTTGGCTGGCAATACTCCGTAGGTTCCTCAAATCCATTTTTGCTGCCTCAATCCCACTGATTCAAAGATTTTAGCAGAAAAAAGTCAGAAACGAAGGGCTACGAGCGAGTCGACAGCAGTGATGATTCTTCCTGCGCCGTCTCCACCTCCTCGATCTCCCAAGTCCCCGAGCGGTCCAGCGTCAGCAACCGGTCGTGATACTCGATCAAGGTCATGCGGTGGCCCACGCTGATGAAGCCGATGCGCGTCTTTTTGAGCAGATGATAGAGATCGCCCTGGTTTTCCTCGTCGAGCGCGCTGGTCGCCTCGTCGAGGAAGGCGAACTTGGGCTTGCGCAGGAACAGGCGGGCGAAGGCGATGCGCTGTTGCTCGCCGAGCGAGAGCACGTTGCTCCAGTCCACCACGCGGTCGAGGTCGTCGTCCACGCGGGCGAAGACGTCGGATAGATTCACATCGGCGACGATCTGGCGGATTTCCTCGTCGCTGGCGCCGCGGTCCGGATAGGGGTAGAGCATCTGGTCGCGCAGGCTGCCCTCGACCATGTAGGGTTTCTGCGGGAGGAACATGAGCTGGTCGAAGGCGGGGCGATCCAGCAGGCCGGAAGCTCCGGGCCACAGCCCGGCGATGGTCCGGAGCACGGAGCTTTTCCCGGTGCCGCTCGCGCCCATGATGATGAGGCTCTGGTTGGCGTGCAGTTCGAAGGTGAGTTCGTTCACCAGGATTTTCCCCTTTCCCGGAGTGCAGATGGTGAGCTTGTCGAGTTTCACGATCCGGCTGTTTTCGTTAGGCACGTTCACCGCTTCGTAGGCGATGCGCTCCTCTTCGGCGTCGTGCTCGTCGAGTTGGTCCCACAGGCTGCCGAGCCGCTGGATGCTTGCCAGATAGGTGCTCAGGCCGCTGAACTGGGTGATGATGAGGGAGACCGCCGCGAGCACGGTGGCGAAAGCGCCGGCCGCCTGGGTGACCACGCCGAACTCGACTTTTCCGGCCATATACATCGGCGCGACGACCAACACGGGCAGGACGAGGGCGAGGTAGTTGTAGCTGTTGGTGAAGAAGCCGAGGTTCCGGTTGCGGATGATGACGAGGCGCATGTTGGCGACTGCGGCTGATAGACGGTTGAACAAATCGAGGTGCTCGCGTTTTTCCCCACGGAAGAAGGCGATGGATTCGGCGTTGTCGCGCACGCGGACGAGGCTGTAACGGAAATTCGCCTCCTTTTCATACTGGTGGTAATGCAAACGCACCAGCTTGCGCCCAATGAGAATGCTGATCGCAGTTCCGGCGGCGGCGTAGGCGACAAGAATGGCGACGAGCAGGCCGGAAATCATCCAAAGAACGCCGATGAAGGCGATGAGGGTGACGAGCGAATTGAGCGCGATGAGCAGGAACGAGAGCGAGCTGGTGGTAAAATTCCGCACGTCCTCGCTGATCCGCTGGTCGGGGTTGTCCACGCTTTCCGAGCCACGCAGGCGGTAGTAGGCGCGGTTGTTGAAATAACGTTTTACGAGATGCTGGGCCATCCATTCCCGCCACAGCAATGCGAGCCGCTCTTCGACCCAGCGGTAGTAAACGCCGATGGGGACCGCGAGGGCGAAGGTCCCGAGGTACCAGCCAAGCGCCCGCCAGTAAGCGCCGGGATTCTTGTTGGCGATGGCGGTCATGAAATCCCGCCCTGCGTAGCTCATGAGGACTTGGACCGCTCCCACGGCCAGGGCGAAGACGAGCAACGCGGTGAGAAACCCGCGGGCCCGCCGGCGTCGCTCGGAGGCAAAGAACGCTTTGGAAATCACCCAGAACTGGCGGGTGGTGGTCTTCAGGGTTTGGCGATCTTCGACCGGCTCGTCCGGCGTTTCTTTCGGTTGATCGTCGTTTGCCACAGGAGACTGATACTAGGCGTGCTCCGGGAGATGGCGAATTTTATTTCTCGACCGCGCAGGCTGGAAAAAAGTGCTGCCAGGGAATCCGCGGCAAGTTCGGACAAACTACCGTTGCTCCGATCAAGGCCTGGCGGGGTTCGCTTGCCGAACCTCCACGGCCCCTGACAGCCCGGAGAGAGAAAACCAGTGGCCGCGATTCGGCAAATCATTTTATCCGCAGCGCGCCATCAGGCATTTGATCCGCTGGATCGGTTTCGCGTGGCCCGCCGCCAGACGAGCGCGGTCAACCAGAAGGCGAACGAAACCAAGCGAAAATCATCATGATGCCCAGCGATGACGGCTCTCCGGGTGAAGGCGTGAGCCGGAGAGATCTCACAATCCACGCCCGCCCCTTGAAGAACCATGGTCCTGCCGAACGCCGACCGGGCGCTCAAAACCGCCGAACCGGATGAACCGGAAATTTCAAAGCGCCGGGTAAACGCGCTGGATTTTTGGGCGCTGCAGATTGTTTCGCGATCTGAATCCAAAGTCCAATGCCCGCTAAGCACACCATGTTTCGAGACCGCATGTTCCACACCGTTGATGCGGATGCGGCCCTGCTCGCCGATCCAATCGAAGTCGAGGATCGCCTGATCGCCACCTCCATCGAGTCGGAAGTCCCATGAGCAAATGCCGAGCGGGGTGCATTGGATCATGGGTTTGGAGGGCTCGGCTGTTTATCCGCAGCTATTGGAGTCGCTGTTTAGGCGAAATGACGGAGATTTTGGACGTCGTGTTTATTCGTCCAGAAGTGAACTCCGCGTGAACAGCGAAATCACATGCACGCCGCGGTCCTCGATGGCTTGGCGGCCGCCTTCCTCGCGGTCGACGAGCACCAGGCAGAACGCGACTTTTCCGCCTTCACGCTCGATCGCGTCGATGGCCTTGAGGGTGGACCCGCCGGTGGTGATGACGTCGTCCACCACGATGACGGTGTCGCCGGATTTGAAATTGCCCTCGATCTGTTTGCCGGCACCGTGGCCCTTGGGCTCCTTGCGGACGGTGAAAACTTGCAGCGCTTCGTCGGGGTGGTAGGTGGCGGAGGCCATGCCGACGGCGAGGGAAATCGGGTCGGCACCGAGTGTCATGCCGCCGATGGCGTCGATCTTGAGGTGTTCGGAGTGAATCTTGGAACGGACGGCGTGCCAGCCGAGGTTGCCGATGAGTAGGGCTCCGAAGGGATCGAGCGCGGTGACGCGGCAGTCGATGTAGAGATCGCTTTGTTTGCCGGAGGCGAGAGTGAAGCTGCCGGTGCGGACGGATTTTTGAAGCAGGAGCTTTTTCAGGGACGAAGCGGTCTGGAGCATGGCGGGATTCTTGAAAATGAGGAGCAGGTGGGCAAGCGCGGATCTCATTTTGGTGCCAGACCACGGGTCGATGGAGCGGAAAAGCACCTTGTCAGCGTTCTCTGTCAGGTGCATCATGGGGCCATGAAAGAAATCGTTTTCGAGGTTCTCGAGGATCCGACAGGAGGATTCACCGCGTCGGCAATCGGGCTTGGAATTCACACGCAGGGAGACGACGTTGAAGACTTGAAGACCCAGCTCCGAGAAGCAGTGGATTGCTATTTTGACGAATCTGAAGAGCGGCCTTCCGTAGTGCGACTCCAGTTCGTGAGGGAGGAACTGATGGCAGTATGAAGCTGCCCAGAGACGTTGACGGCCTCCATCTGCTGAAGGCACTTCGGGTGCTTGGTTATGAGGTCACTCGAACCAAGGGATCGCACACCCGGGTGACGACTCAAGTTGGCGGAGAGCATCACGAGGTCATCCCCCTGCATCGCCCCATCAAACCGGGAACGCTTGCTTCGATTATGAAGAGCGTGGCGTCCCATCATCAACTGACCACCGAGGAATTGATTGGAAAGCTCGGTCTCCGGTAATTGGGGACTACTTTTGTTGCTCGCCAGCGAGTTGCCCGAGCGCATAGTTTCGCCCCGATGATATTGGGATTGATGGAACCTTCCGGGTTGATCGAGCAGGGTGGCCCGCTGGTGTGGGTATTGCTGGGGCTCGGCTTTATCGGCGCGGTATGCGTGGTGGAGCGCTTGTTTTTCTTCCACCGGGCGCGGATCAACGTGGGAAACCTGCTCGTCGGGCTGTCGCACCACATCCGTCGCCGGGCGTTCGCGGAGGCGCTGCACGAGGCGGCGCGCGCTCCGGGACCGGTGGCGCGGGTGGCGCACGCGGCACTGCTGCGGTATTATCTGCCGCGCGCGGATTTGCGGGATGTGGTGCAGGAGGCGGGCCAGATGGAGGTGCCACGGATTGAGAAAAACATCCGCGCGATTCTCGGAGCGGCATTGCTGGCACCGCTGGTCGGGATGCTCGGGACGTTGGTGGGAATGTTGGAAACGTTCCAAAAAGTCAGCGAGCAAGGCGGATTCACCGGCCCGGCGGAGCTCTCGGCGGGCGTGTTCACCGCATTGATCACTTCGGTGATGGGGCTGACGGTGGCGATCCCGCTTTACTTGTTTTACCTGTATTTCCTCGGTCGGGCGAAGCGCCTGGTGCACCGACTGGAGCGGGCGGGAATTGAAATGGTGAATCTCATTTCCGACGCACGGGAAGAGGAGGAGTTCGCGCCCTTCCGCGGGGAGGTGACGGCGGGCAAAAAGTCGGCGAAGGTAAAACCCGAACCTGCAAAATGAAGCTGGAAATGACCTTGCCGGAGCGTCCGGGGTTTCTGCACGCGATTCCGCTGCTGAATATTTTCGCGCTGGTGCAATTGTTTTTCCTGCTTGGCCCGTCGCTGGTCTGGCAGTCCGGCGTGGCGGTGGACCTGCCGCCGTCGCGGTTTCAAATGGAGCGCTACGAGACGCCGCTGGTGGTGACGCTGGGACCGGGCGAGCCGACACCGCGGATCCACTTCGCACGGGATGCGGTGACGCTGGCCGAACTCGCCGAGCGACTCGAAAAACTGCGGGAAGCCGGGGCCCAGGCGAAGGCGATCGTGCTGCTCCAGACCGACACCGGCACTCCGGTGGGAACCGAGCGGGAGGTCACGGAAATGGTCCTTTCCAAAGGATTTCGCCTCGCATTGGTGGGTAAAAACGTCCCCGCCGCCCCACTTCCGAGCCCGAAACCAACCCGCAACTGATGGCGCAAGGCATGGTCAAGCCCCGCAAGTCGGCGGACAACCATCAGTGGGTGTTCCGCTGGCGTCCGTTCCGACAGCCGCTTTTTCCGAAATTCATCGCGCTGGCGCTCGTCGGCGGGGGCTTTGCGTATTTGATCACGTCGGTCCGGGTGCGCGTGGAATCCTTGGAGAAATCGACCCCGCGGAAGGCATCGGTGATTTTCCTGAACGACGACGCGCAGGGACGGGCGTTGAGCTTGAAAGCACAAGAAGGCGGGCCGTTTCCTTCGCGGTTCGAGCTTTCCCAGTGGGGAGAATTGGCGGGCATGGAAGCCACGGCGATGGACGCGCTCCGCTTCCAACCCCTGCCCTACGAGCCGAAAATGGAGGATTTGCCACCGACCATCCGGGTGGAGCCATCGAATTTCGCTGCCAAGGGCGAACGCTTTTTCCCCGAACACCCGGCCGCTGCCGATCAACCTCCAGACACCTCGGGCCTCAAGCTGGCACCCGTGCTTTACCCGCTTTCCGGCGAGATCCAGTCCGGCGAGCTCCCGCCTTTCGATGCCATGGTGGATGCCGCGATGTCCTCGGCATCGTGGCGATTTCTCCTGCGCTTGAATCCCGAGGGCGGCGTGGAGGAATGCGTCTCGCTGGAAAACGCCGACGAGGCCGGTGCGCATGAACTGGAGAAATGGCTGCACCGGGTCCAGTTCAAGCCGGAGCCCGGAAAACCCTTCCGCTGGATCGCCATGGGCGTCGGCTTCACCAACCAACCTGTTGCCGATGGAACTGACACTCAGTGATTTCGTGCTCTATGTGCTGCTCGGCTCCTTCGCGCTGGTGCCGTTGCTGGCGGTGTTTTCGAGAATCCTGCACGCCCGGGTGGAAAAGCGGGCGCTTGCCAATCGTGTCGTGTGCCGACTCTGCCTGCACGCCTTCGAGGACACCAGCCACGTCAACGCCGTCGATTGCCCGATCTGCGGCGCGGCAAATGAAAAAGGCCGCAGCCGCCGGCTCGGGTAGCCGAACATCGAACGCCCCACGTCGAAAATCGAAGGAAGAGAATTTCCAGAATTAGGCAGGTTTCTCCGCCGCGCTTGTCTCCGCGACCTCTGCGTGCTCCGCGTTTCGGGTCACACCATCTATTTTTCGTGCCTTGTCGCGGATTTCCTGCTTTCCCTCGCCCCGACCCCGCCGACTTTCCCTTGCCCATGTCCACCGAGCTGACCCGTAATTTCTCCATCATCGCCCACATCGACCACGGGAAAACCACGCTTTCCGACCGCCTCATGGAAATGACGAGCACCGTGACGATGCGCGAAAGCAGTGCCCAGCAGCTCGATTCGATGGATCTGGAGCGCGAAAAAGGCATCACCATCAAGTCCCACCCGGTCGCCATGGAATACACGGCCAAGGACGGCAAAACCTACAAGCTTAACCTGCTCGACACCCCCGGCCACGTCGATTTCTCCTACGAAGTCTCCCGCGCCCTCGCCGCCTGCGAAGGCGCGATTCTGATGGTCGACGCCGCACAAGGCGTGGAAGCCCAGACCGTCGCGAACCTCCACCTCGCCACCGAGCAGAACCTGCTCATCATCCCGGTCCTCAACAAGATCGACCTGCCCGCCGCCGACGTGCCGAAGTGCAAGAAGCAGCTTGAGGAAATCCTCTGCATCCCCGCCGAGGACTGCATTCCGTGCTCCGCCAAGGCCGGCATCGGCATCGAGGAAATCCTCGAAGCCATCATCGCCCGCGTCCCCGCACCGGTGGAAAATCCGGACAAGCTGCTGCGTTGCTCGGTCTTCGATTCCCTCTACGACACCTACCGCGGCGTCGTTTCCTACGTCCGCGTTTTCTCCGGCACCGTCCGCAAGGGCCAGCGCGTGAAACTCATGGCCACCGGGAAAACCTACGAGGTCAAGGAAGTCGGCGTCTTCACCCCGAAGATGAGTCCGCGTGAAGTCCTCTCCGCCGGCGACGTCGGCTACGTCATCGCCAACATGAAATCCGCCAGCGAGGTGAAGGTCGGCGACACGATGACCGACAACACCCACCCCTGCCCCGAGGCGCTTCCCGGCTACAAGGAAATCCAGCCGATGGTCTTCTCGGGCATCTATCCGGTCGATTCCTCGGACTACGAGGCGCTCAAGATGGCGATGGGCAAGCTCCAGATCAACGACCCCGCCTTCACCTATTCATCGGAAAGCTCGACCGCGCTCGGCTTCGGCTTCCGCTGCGGATTTCTCGGCCTGCTGCACATGGAAATCATCCAGGAACGACTCCGCCGCGAGTTCGACATGGACGTCATCTCCACCTATCCGTCGGTGATTTATCAACGTCACGATGACCGACGGCACCGAGCGCATCATCGACAACCCGACCCTTTTCCCCGACCCGCAGGGCATCCAGGAAATCCGCGAGCCGGTCGTGAACGTCTATATCATGGTCCCCGGCGAATACATCGGCGACATGATGCAGCTCGTGCTCGAAAAACGCGGCGATGTGACCAACACCGAAACCATCGACGACACCCGCGTCATGCTTTCCTGCGTGCTTCCCCTCTCGGAAATCCTCGTCGATTTCAACGACAAGCTCAAATCCATGACCCGCGGTTACGGCTCGATGGATTACGAACACGCCGGCTACCGCGCCGCGAAAATGGTCAAGATGGACATGCTCATCGCCGGCGATCCGGTCGAGGCGTTCTCCACCATCGTCCACCGCGACAAGGCGGAATCCTACGGCCGCCTGCTCGCCGGGAAGCTCAAGGAAGTGATCCCCAACCACCTCTTCGTCGTCGCCATCCAGGCCGCCGTCGGCGGCAAGATCGTCGCCCGCGAATCCATCTCCGCGATGCGCAAAAACGTCACCGCCAAGTGCTACGGCGGCGACATCACCCGGAAGCGCAAGCTGCTCGAAAAGCAGAAAGAAGGTAAGAAAAAGATGAAGATGTTCGGCAAGGTGAACATCCCGCAGGACGCCTTCATCAAGGTGCTGAAAAGCGGGGATTGATTGGCCCCAGCAGCCCGCCGCGGCGAGCAGCGGGTTGACGGATTCTCCATTGTCAGCATAGCCTCCCACAGCGAACTGCGGAGAAGTCCGTGCTCCAAGCCGGTCGTGTGGAAATCATGCGGCCTCTCCGGGGTTACCCCGGGGGATCGACAAACCAAGGCATCACGAGGCGAGGGCGCCATCACGCTTCCGCGTGAATGTGCCCACGCCGGACAGGACGCGTTGGGGCGCTGTGCTTCTCCGCGTTCGCCCGTTTTCCGATGTCCTCGCAAGCCCGTCACATCCGCCGCCTGGCCACCGCCCTCGCGGCGGGGCCGATGGAGGATCGCGAGGCGCTGCTGGCACGGGCGAAGCCGCTGGTGGGTGACTTGAGAAAGGCGCGCTGGCTGGCACCGCTGGTTAGAAAATTGAGCCTGGAATTCGGCGAGACCCCGCGACCGACGGTGCGGCGGATCGCTGACCGGATCCGGGCGCACGAGGGATTTGCAAAAGCGTGGGCGGCCGGCCATGGCAGAATTTCCATCGGTCAGGTCGCGCCGCAGATGGCTCCGGCGGCGGGGGCTCCGAGGACCTGGGAAATCCCGGAAATCAAGACCTTGGGAGATCTGGCCGACACGCTGCGACTGCATCCGGATGATCTCGGCTGGCTGATTTCCCGCAACGCGGAACACTATCGCCACCGCTGGCAGGCGAAACCCAAAAGCGGGCGGTTCCGCTTGATTGAGAGCCCGAAAGTGCTGCTCAGGTTCGCGCAGCGGCAGGTGCTGCGGAAAATCCTCCACGCCATCCCGCCCCATGAGGCCGCGCGGGGTTTCCGCCCGGGATGCTCGATCCGCGATTTCGTGGAGCCGCATACGGGGAAGAACTTGCTGATCCGATTCGATCTCGAAGACTTTTTCCCATCGATTTCCGCCGCGAGGGTTTTGCAAATTTTCCTGACCGCCGGTTATCCGGAAACCGTCGCCCGTGCATTGACCCGGCTGACCACCCATGCCACGCCACCGCCGGTTCTGGAGGAAAAACCGCTCACCTGGCCGGAACGCCACCGGCTCGCGACCCTGCATCTGCCGCAAGGCGCTCCGACTTCGCCGGCCTTGGCGAATCTCAGCGCATTCCGCCTCGACTGCCGCCTCGCGGGCCTGGCAAAAGCGGCGGGCGCGGACTTCACGCGTTATGCCGACGATCTGCTGTTCTCGGGCGGCGAGGATTTCGCACGGCAGGCGCGGCGCTTCGAAGTGGCGGTCGGAGCGATCCTCATCGAAGAGGGTTTCCGCCCGAATCACCACAAGACCCGCGTTCTGCGGCAAGGCCAGAAACAACACGCGGCCGGTCTGGTCCTCAACGAAAAGCCAAACATCGACCGCCGCGAGTTCGACCGGCTCAAGGCAATCCTGACGAACTGCGCGCACCACGGTCCAGCCACGCAGAACCGGCAAAACCACCCGGATTTCGCCGCCCATCTGGCAGGTAAGCTGGCGTGGGTCCGCTTCATCCATCCCGGAAAGGGAGCGAAACTGCGGGCGATCTTCGAACGGATTGATTGGGGGGTAAGGGATCCGGAGATCATTCCGTAACTACTCGCCATTTCTTGGAGAAATCACCCAAAGGTCGCGTATGAAGCATATCAATCCCATGACTCCAAAATTCGCCACTCCCATGAACGGGCTCGCAATCGCAGCCTTCCTTGCCGGCCCGCTGCACGCCGATGTGAAGCCCAACCCGCTGTTCACCGACGGTGCGGTCCTGCAACGCGGCCAGCCGGTGCCGGTCTGGGGCACCGCGCGGGACGGCGAGAAGGTAACCGTCGAAATCGACAGTCAGAAAATCAGCACCACCGCCGCCGACGGCACGTGGAGCGTGAAATTGAAGCCGCTGAAAGAGGGCGGCCCGCACACGATGAAGATCACCGGCGACAATGCGGTGACCGTGAACAACCTTCTGGTCGGCGAGGTCTGGGTTTGCTCCGGACAGTCGAACATGGAGTGGAAATTCGCCCAAGCCCACAACGCCAGGGAAGAAGGCCCGAAGGCGACTTTCCCGAAGATCCGGATGTTCACGGTGAAGAAGACAACCGCCATCAAGCCGCTGACGGAAGCCGTCGGCAGCTGGGTCGAGTGCTCCCCGGAGACGGTCGGCGGTTTTTCCGCGGTCGGTTATTTTTTCGCCCGCGATCTTTTCCAGAAACTTGGCGTGCCCGTAGGCATGATCCATACCTCCTGGGGTGGCACTCCGGCGCAGGCCTGGACCAGCTTGGAAGGGTTTGGAACCGATCCGGAGCTGAAAGGCTATGTCGATACAGCGAACCAGAAGCTCGCCAATTACGACGCCGCTGCCGCCGCCTATCCGGCCAGGCTGGAAGAGTTCAACACCAAGTTAAAGGAATGGAATGAAACCGTCGGCAAGGCCCATCAGGAATCCCTGAAATCCTGGAACGAGGCCACCGCCCAAGCGAAGCAAGCCGGCCAGCCGTTGCCGCCGAAACCCGCGCCCTCCAGCCCGCAGCCAAAGGCACCGGCGGGACCGGAAGGTGGACAGGGTGACCCGGCGAGCCTCTTCAACGGCATGCTCGCCCCGGTCATTCCCTACGGCATCAAGGGAGCCATCTGGTATCAGGGCGAATCGAACGCCAAGCAGTCGAAGCAGTATCGCACGCTTTTCCCGGCCATGATCGCCGACTGGCGGGCACGCTGGAAACAAGGCGATTTCCCCTTCCTCTTCGTCCAGATCGCGCCCTTCAACGGTCAACCGCCGGAAATCCGCGAGGCGCAGTTTCTCACGCTCGCCAAGGTGAAGAACACCGCCATGGCCGTGACCACCGACGTGGGCAACGCCACCGACATTCACCCGACGCGCAAGGAACCCGTCGGCCAGCGTCTTGCCCTCGCCGCCCGTGCGCTGGCCTACGGCGAGAAGATCGAATCCTCCGGTCCGCTCTATGACTCGATGAAGGCCAAGGGCGGGAAAATCGCCATCAGCTTCAAGCACGTCGGCGGCGGACTGGTCGCGAAAGACGGCGAGCTCAAAGGCTTCACCATCGCCGGCGAGGACAAAAATTTCGTCCCCGCGCAGGCGCGAATCCAAGGCCCGACCATCATCGTCTCCGCCGAGGGCGTGGCCAATCCGAAAGCCGTCCGCTACGGCTGGGCAAAATGTTCCCGACGTGAACCTGTTCAACAAGGAAGGACTCCCCGCCTCGCCGTTCCGCTCGGACGTGGATTGAAGAGAATTGTGGGTCGTCCGGTTCCAGCCTTGCCATCACTTAAAAAGTCCGTAGTTTCCCGCTGAGCAGGGAATTCCCAACCTCCTACACCCGCATCCGGCCGAGTGCCTACAGATTCACCCCAATTTCCCCGGGACGTGAAATCGGCCTGCGACTAGGAAGCACCGGACCACCTGCCTCAACGGGCGGCGGCGCAAGCCGGCTTGTTCCGACACGGGTGAAGTCTCCTTCCGCAAGCTGCGGAGCTTCCCCCCGGCACCAAAAAGCCGGATTGTCGGATCCATGTCGGTCAGCACGAGGTCCTTCCAGCATTGCCGGATTCGCCTGGATCCGCCGCGCCGGGCCGCCTGAAACACCAAGACCCCACTGACAACATGTCAAACGCAACACACGATTCCCGCAATTCGGGAGGAGACAGCCGTCGCCGCCGCTCACGCGGAGGCCAAAACCGTAACAATAACAACAACGAACAACGCCGCGGCAGCGGTGGTGGTGGAGAACGCGGAGAACGCGGCCCACGCAACGATCGCGGCCGCTCACAGGGCCGTGACAACAGCAGCCGTTCGGAGGAATTCCGCCCGCAAGCTCCCCGTCCGCCGCGCACTTATGCGCCGGCCAAACTGAGCTTGTGGCAGAAAATCCTCAAGGCCATCGGTCTTTACAAAGAGCCCGCGCCGCCGTCCCGCATCGAGCGGTCCGAGCGCCCGGATCGTTCCGAGCGTTCCGAGAAAAACACCGAGTCCACGCCGTTCCCAAGCGGTGAGCGCGGACCCAAGTCGAACACCCGCAACGCCCGCTCCGGCGAAGGCGAGGCCCGTCCGCCGCGCGAACCCCGTGAGCCGCGTCCACCCCGCGAACCCCGCCCGGAAGGCGAGCGCGAGCGCAAGGAACGCGCCCCGCGCAACACCGACCGCCCGCGTGGTGGCGACCCGAAAAGCGTCGAGTCCACCCGCGTCTATGTCGGAAACCTGTCCTACGACGTTTCCGAGCAGGACCTGCAGGAGCTCTTCAAGGGCATCGGCGGCGTTCGCAACATCGAGATCGTTTACAACCGCAGCACCCACCGCTCCAAGGGCTACGGGTTCGTGGAAATGCTCCGCATGGACGAAGCGATGCGCGCCGTGGAAGTGCTTCACGACCAACCGTTCATGGGTCGCAAAATGACCGTTTCCGGTGCCAAATCCAAGGGCCAGGACGAGCGTGAGGACGCCGAGGAGCCAGGTGACCGCGAGCCGACCCGCGTCGTGCTTGCCTCCACCTCGCCAGCCGTCGCCGCGGTCGTCGCCGAACCGGTCATCGAGACCATCGTCGAAACCGTCGCGGAAGTGACGGAAGAAGCGCCGGTCGCCGTGGCCGAGGATCTCGAAGCCAAATACGGTTTCGACGAGCCCAAGACGGAAAAGACCGAGGAAGCCTGATCCGGCGATTTTCAAGAATTCAATCAACCCCCGTCCGGTTTGCCGCGACGGGGGTTTTTCTTTGAAAAAAGTAGTCCAGGACTTCAGTCCGTTCTGCAAAATCAAAGACCGGACTGAAGTCCTCGACTACGTTGGATCCGCCGCCTACATCACCCGCATGACCGTTCGCACCCGCTTCGCACCTTCTCCCACTGGCTACCTCCACGTCGGCGGAGCCCGCACCGCATTGTTCAACTGGCTCTTCGCCCGCAAACACGGCGGAGTTTTCGTCCTGCGCGTGGAGGACACCGACGAGGCGCGCAATACGGAGGCCGCGCGCCAGGCGATTTTCGACGGCATGAACTGGCTCGGCCTCGACTGGGAGGAAGGCCCGGAAAAAGGCGGAAACTACGGCCCCTACTACCAAAGCGAGCGCAAGGAAATCTACGACGCCTGGTTCGCCAAACTGGTGGCGGCGGATCGCGTTTACGAAGACGGCGGCGCGTGGCGGTTCCGCTTCGAGCGCAAACCGATCACTATGCACGACCTCGTCTGTGGCGAGGTCACCATCGATTACCGCGACGAATCGAACACGCCGGACATGGTGGTGAAGCGCTCGGACGGCTCCTACGTTTTCCACTTCGTCAACGTGGTGGACGACCTCGAAATGGAGATCACCCACGTCATCCGCGGCGAAGACCACCTGATGAACACGCCGAAGCACCTCCAACTCATCGAAGCCTTCGGCGGAAAAGCCCCGCAATACGCACACATCCCGCTGATCCTGAATGCGGACGGCTCGAAGATGTCCAAGCGCGATGCCGGCGCGGCCGTCGGCGACTATCCGCGCCAAGGATTCCTCCCGGCGGCGGTCGTGAATTTCATCGCCCTGCTCGGCTGGAATCCGAAGACGGACCGCGAGATCTTCACCCTCACCGAGCTGGTGGAAGCTTTCTCCCTGGAAAACGTCAACCGCTCGCCCGGCCGCTTCGACCTGGAAAAATGCAAGTGGGTGAACCAGCAGCATCTCCTCAACGTCGGTCTGGAAGATTTCGCCGCCGCCGCACGGCCCTTCGTGGAAGCGGCGGGCCTGCCGATTCCGGAAAACTACGTGGCGGTCATCGCGGCGGTGAAAGACAAGGTCCGCCTCTTTGGCGACGTGCCGGCAGCGGTGGATTTCCTGCTCAAGGATGATTTCGAAAACGATGAGGAAGCCGTCACCAAAGTCCGAGGAAATGCGGCGGCGGGCGGATTGTTAGTTTCTCTCGCCAACGCCTTCGAAGCGATCCCCGACTGGTCGGCGGACGCCGCGAAAGCAGCTCTTGCGGAAACCGCGACGGCGGCGGGTTCCAAGCCGGGGCAGCTGATGTTCCCGCTGCGTGTCGCCCTGTCCGGCCGCGCGCACGGCCCGGATCTGGGCGATTTGCTGGATTTGCTGGGGAAAGACCGTTGTGTGAATCGGGTGCGGAACTTTGCCGGGATGTTATAAATCGTTTCGCGCGGATTGAAATCCGCGCTCCAATTTGAACCCATGAAAGACGTCTACACCCTCCAAGACCTCACCTCCCGCGACGTTCTCGACGCCGGTGCCTCCAAATCCGCGCGCCTCGCCGTGATCGGCCACCCGGTCGCGCACTCCGCTTCGCCCCAGATGCACCAACCGGCGCTCGACGCCGCAGGAATCGACGCGCGTTACATCCGCCTCGACATCGAACCCGGCCAGGTCGGCGAGGCGTTCAAACGCATGCGGAAACTCGGCTTCATCGGCTGCAACGTGACCGTCCCGCACAAGCTGGAGGCGATGGTACACTGCGAGGTCCATCCGGACGCCTTCGCACTCGGTGCGGTAAACACCATCCGCTTCGACGACGACTTGACGCGGGGCTTCAACACCGACGGACCGGGATTCTCCCGCGCGGTCGAGGATGATTTCAAGGTCCCGTTCGCCTCGCTCGCGGTCGCCATCATCGGCGCGGGCGGCGGGGCGGGTCAGGCCATCGCCACGCAAGGATGTCTGTCCAGCATCGGGAAACTGGTGGTCGTGAACCGCACGGTGGAGAAGCTTGGCCCTCTGGTAGAGAAATTGCGCGTGATCAGTCCGGAGACGGAAATCATCGCGCTGTCCTTCGATGATCCGGCTCTGGCGGAGCAATGCCTGAGCTGCGATCTCATCGTGAACACCTCTTCAGTCGGCTTGAAAGAAGGTGATCCATCGATTCTTCCGGCGGCCTGTTTGAAAAAAGAACACCTCGTTTACGACACCATTTACAAACCACCGGTCACGCCGTTGTTAGCCGTGGCGGGCGGTCTCGGCTGCCGCACGGCCAACGGTCTCTCGATGCTCATCAACCAAGGCGCGCTGGCATTCCAACACTGGTTTCCCGGGACGGATCCCTTGCCGGTGATGCGGCGGAGCCTTCCGGGATCGTAGCCAGTGAATCACGGGGTCGTCTGTCCTGGAACGAGGCGATAGAACTTCCGGCCAAGGATCGGGGCGTTGTCGTTGAATGAAATCGTCCCGTCAGGCCCGGCAACG
The DNA here is from genome assembly GCA_963841745.1 of uncultured Verrucomicrobiae bacterium. Taxonomy (GTDB): domain Bacteria; phylum Verrucomicrobiota; class Verrucomicrobiia; order Verrucomicrobiales; family Akkermansiaceae; genus Luteolibacter. The sequence continues at coordinate 1,259,027 of CAWJDV010000006.1, forward strand.
ATCATCCCGGGCCGGGTGGTCCAGGCATTCGATAGATCCGTATTCGTTTGTAACAGATAGCCAAGTCCCGGGATGCCGGTCGCCGAGAACGCCGCGTTTCCACCGGCCGTGGTTAGGTTCGCGCCGGTTACCACGTCGAGCGCCGGCGAGACGACTTGCACGTTGACGGTTCCCGTGACGCTTGCGCCGCGCCCGTCGTCGAAGGTGATGGCAAACCCGTCGGTTCCGTTCGATCCGAGAGCCGGGGTGAAAGTGATGTTTCCGCCGGAATAGGCCACTGTGCCGCCTAGGGTGCTCGCCCACGACATTGCGTTGAGGAAGACGTTGTCACCGTCCGGTTCGGACACGGCTGCCAGGAGTTGGGGAAGCGAGATTACCGTACTGAAGCCGGCGCGGGTGGCGAACGAAAGCGGAAGGAAGGTGGGTGCCTGGTTGACGGCCGTCAACGGCCCGCGCCCGGTGAGATTGACCTGATAGGATGCGAAATCTCCCGGAGCATTGCTGCCGACGTTCATGACCGCGCGGCGGTTTCCCGTGCCGCGATAGGTGATTTCCACGGTGAAGGTGGTGCTTGCTCCTGGGGCGAGCGTGGCAACGGATGGAAGAACACTCACCCGATAGTCCGCCGCCTGCGGTCCGGTGAAGGTGACGGGGAAGCCGGTTAGCGGCGTGTTTCCCGTGTTGAGCAGGGTGAAAACCCGGGTGCTGATGTTGTTGAGAGATCCGGTTCCGAAATCCACGGTGCTCACCGCATCGGTGAGAGTTGTTTTGACCGGATACTGCACGGCGATGCTGTTGAGTGAAACTCGGTAGATCGTGCCGCCGCCGGCCGGACCGCCGTAGTTGGTGGCTCCGTAAAGTTTACCGTCCGTTCCGAAAACCAGCGCTCCATCCACCGGCGAGCTGCCGGAGTTCAACTGGCTTCCGGTTCCCGAAAAGCTCACCAGCGTGGTCACGGCTCCGGCAGGGGTCATTTTGAAAACATTCCCGCCGACCGTGCTGGCGCTTCCGCCCTGCGAGGTGCCGTAGAAATTTCCATCAGGTCCTTCGATGAGGCCCGAGTAGGGCCGGAGCGCGGTGACGGTGGATGCGTCATACAAGGTCGTGAGCGCTCCTGCGGAATTGATTTTGTAGAGCGTGCCACGGAGCAATCCGGCACCGGCCGCATTCGCCCCGTCCAGCGTGGGTCCGTAGAAACTGCCGTCATTCGCCCGGATGAGGCCGTTAGGTGTGAATCCGCTGAAGGGGGTGTTCGATGAATTGAACGTATATAGGGTCGTGAATGCCCCTGCCGTGGTCGTGGTGTAAACGGTTCCCTGATTGGCGGCACCGCCGAGACGGGTCGTGCCGTAGATCAGTCCGCCAGGCGCCTCTGCCAGAGAACCGCTCGGGTTGTTGCCTTTGAAGCTTCCGCTCAAAGCGGTAAAGGAGAACATCTGAGTGAATGCCCCGGCGGCAGACCATCTGAAAAACGTTCCATAGCCGCCGGTTCCTCCCCGGAAGGTGGTGCCATAGATATTGCCGTCGCTCGCCAGCAGCAACGAGTTTGGATAGCGTCCAGGCACGGCGACGGAGCCGAAATCCACATGCGTGGTGAAATCCGACCCATCAAGGGCGAGGGAAAACAGGGTTCCCACGCCACCGGCAAAACCGGTTCCGCCCGTGTCCGTCGTGCCGAAGAGTCTGCCGTTTCCGCCGATGATCAGGCCCGACCTGGGATAAGCGCCACGCGCCGGTCCAACCGTGTCCGTGAACTCCACCAAGGTGGTGATCGCTCCTGCCGGGGTCATCCGGAAAATGGTGCCCCGCCGCTTGGCTCCTCCGTCGTATGTCACTCCGTAAAAATTTCCATCCGCTGCAACGAGCAGGCCGCCGTTTGGATTGAAGCCTTTGGGGGCGTCGCTGGTGTCGTTGAAGTTCGTCAGCGTCGTGATGACTCCGGCCGTAGTCATCCGGAAGACCGTGCCTAACTTGGAGAGACCGCCGCTGCTCAGATCCGTTGCTGCTAGTGCATCCGCCAAGGTCGTCCCATACAAGTCGCCGTCCGGGCCCAACATCAGTGTCTGGGTTGGAAGCTGCCCGGCCACCGGCGCCTGGAAATTGGCAACTACCGAGAAAACTCCTGCCGTCGTGATCTTGTAAATCTGACCGAAGTTGGTGAACCCGACGCCTTTTTCGATCACACCATAAAGTGCGCCATCCGCAGCCTTCCGCAGTCCGCCGCGCTCGCCACTCCCCGGCACAAGACCAGATGACCCCGTGAAGTCTTTGAGCGTGGTCACCGCACCTGCCGGGGTGATCCTGTAAACCGTGCCGTGGCCGTTTGCCCCTCCCAACCGAGTGACGCCGTAGAAATTTCCATCTCCTGCTTCTTCCAAGCCATTGAGCCCCGCGCCGCGCGCCTCGCCAGTGGTGCCACCGGTGAACGCGGTGAGGAGGGTCCGCGTCCCGTCCGGTGTTATTTTGAAGATCGTGCCCTGGCCATCGGTTCCGCCGCTGATGGTGGTGCCGTAGAAATTCCCATCGCTACCCTGAATGAGCGAATTTGGCTGATAGCCCTGCGCGTTCTGGGTGAAGGAACCAAGCGAGGTGAATGTTCCGCCGGGAGAGACTTTGAAAACCGTTCCGGCACCCGTGCCGCCGATTTCAGTCGTGCCGTAGAAGTTTCCATCCGTGGCCAGCACCAGCGAATTGGGGCCTCGGCCTTTACGCGCCGGGTCGGAGTCGAAGAAACTGAAGACGGTCGTCACCACCCCGGCGGTGTTGATCTTGATAATCGACCCGTGCGAGTTGCTTCCACCGCTGTAGGTAACGCTGTAGAGATCGTTGTTAGGCCCGAGGATCATCGGGGCGCCCAGAATTTGGTTTGCCACTTTCGTAAAACCCGTGCCGTCAGGCCGGATCTTGTAGATGATGCCGATCGTCGCACTGCCACCCTCCTGCGCATAGCCCCATAGAAATCCATCAGGGCCGAGCACTGGAGGCTGTGTGGGGTTCACGAGCGGCCGGTGAAACGCCGTCACCACCTCATGCACCGGATCCGCATGCGCTGCGCCCGTTAGACATCCGCCGCAAAGAATCGCCAGACTCAGCCGCATCACAAGAAACCCAACAGATTTTACGGGGGGGATAAACATGGCGCACGCTAGGTGGAACCCTGTCGGGCGCAAGATCAAATCAGACAGATATCCAATAGAATCTCCGGCGATGGAAGGACGAAGGCCTATTTCACTGTGAAAATCCGTGAAGCGGAGAGCGCGAAGTTTTCCGGGTCATACATCGACTCGACCTTGGCGGGCGGGGCGGTGGCCTGGCCGGCGACGGTGCAGCGGGCGAGGTAGGTGAGCGTGTAGGTGCCCTTGCGCCAGACCTCGTCCAGGAAGAACGAGGCGCGGTCGGTGCGGAGTTCGGAGTGGCTGACCTGCCAATCGTTCTCGCTGGTGCGGATGCCGACGGCGGCGCTCTGGGATTTGAAGTCGGTGTTGACGGTTTCAAAAAGCGCCGGCAGCGGGTCTTCGATGACGAGGTAGCGGGTGTCGTCCTTGGGCAGTGTGACGCGGAGCGAGACCCGGATGAGATCGCCGACCTGAGGCTCGGTGAGGATGGTGGCGGAGCCGTCCGCGTTGATGCGCTCGTAGATGCGGTCGATGGAAAGACCGTTTTTCGCCACAGGCTGGGTCGGCGCGATCTGTGGTTTGGCGGCGATTTTCATCCTAACGCAGGCGCTGTTGTCGGCGCTGAGGGCGAGCTTGAGATCGGGTGTTAGTTTGAATGAGCGGATGGCGGTGGGTTGCTCTTCGGTGAGCGTGATCGTTTCGGTGCCGGTGGGTGATTCAAATGTTAATGAAACCGGAGTGTCACTGAGTTCCTGGTTTCGGGCGTATTCCGCCATGGCGATGAGGCTCCAGCCATTCACCCAGGTGGTGTTCCACGCGCCGTAGGGGTTGCGCTCGTGGAGCATGCGGTCGAGGGCCTTGGTGGGTTCCGGGCCGTCTGGCTCGACGATGAGCCACGCGATGAGGTTGTAGGCTTCATCGGCGGACCAGGGCATCCAGTCGTCGTTTTTCGATTTGAAGGGAACCTTGGAGGTGAGCACGGACCTGGCGATGGCGAGATTCACCTCGTTGTCCTCCTCCTCGGCGGCGATCGCAGTGGCTAACAGGCAACGGGCGCTGGGAGTGAGCTCGGCGATGCGGTCGACGAGCACGTTTCGATAGGCGGGCTGCGGGGATCCGGAGATGGCGAGCACCATCAGCGAGCGGATGTGGCTTTCGAGAGAGTGAGGCGATTTTTCGTTAGCGATGCCGCGAAGGCTTTCGATGAGGTATTTGGTGAGCGACTCGATGGCGGATTCCGGGACGTTCGCGCCCTTGTCGGCAGCCATTATCAGGCCCATGCCGGCATAGGAGGTGGCCCATGGCACGGTCTGGGTGCCGCCGGGCCAGTAGGCGAACGAGCCGTCCGGGAGCTGCATCGAAAGCAGTCGGTCAGCCCCGGCCTGGATGGCGGCGGCGACCTTCTTTTCGTGCAATTTCGCGAAGCGCGGGATGACCGGGCTGAGGTCTTCCACGGCGAGCCATGGGATGAGGGAGGAGGTGGTTTGCTCGACGCAACCGTGGGGATAGCTGCAGCAGGAAATCGACGGAACCAGCCGCTTCGATGAGCGGGGAGCGGGAAAATTCCAGGTCGATCTCGCCGGTGCCGTCTAGCAGTCTTCCGTCGAGCTGGTCTCGAAGATTCTGTCGGGTGTCGGATTTCGTTGAGTGTCACGAGCTTCGTCTGGCGGAGCAGCGGCATCGGGTATTGGATATCGAACCGCGATTCGACGGCGTCGGATAGTCGGTGCGTGAGCTGGGGAGTCAGGTTCGCGGTGCTGAGAGAAACCGGGGTGGCTTGGAAGGTGAGCACGGCTTCACCGGTGGTGTCGGCGCGGGTCGGGAAGATGACGGTGGCGGATGCGCCGGGAGCGAGCGTGACGGTCTCGGTGGTGGAGCCTGTTGGAACGGCGCACGGGGTTTCCTGACCGTTGGCGGTGCTGAATTGGATTTCCCAGGTGCCGGTGTACGTCGACGCGTTCTGGACGAGGACTTGGGAGTTGAAGGTATCCGACTGGTTGGCGAAACGCGGGGTTTTCGGTTCCAGCATCAGGTCCTTTTTCACGACAATGGATGACTCGAGATGACCGAATCTAGCGGCGTCCTGATGGGCGACGGCGATGAGGCGATAGCGGGTGAGCGTGTCGGGAAACTTGAAGGTGTGGGTGAATTTTCCGTTGGCATCGGTGACCAGCGCGGGAGCCCAGGTGGCGCAGGGATCGAAGTTTTTCCGGAGGAGGTCGGCGAGTTTGCTCAGGTCGCCGCCGCCGCCGATGAAGAAGCCCTTGTTGGAGAAATTCTGCATTTCCGGGTCTTCGGAGATGAAGGTCTCGAACGAGGTGCCGGTTTCCACGTCGAGGTTCCGGGGCTTGTAGAAGTAGTCCATCGGCTTCGGCGTTTCGTAGCCCATCACGGCGAGCGTGCCTTCGTCTTCGGCGTAGAGCGTGACTTCCGCTTTGGCGGCGGGTTGGCCGTTGGCGAGGATGACGGTGCCGGTCAGGGTGATGTCGTCGCCGGGGCGGCAGGTGGCGGGGGCTTCGAGATTGACGGCTAACCGGTCGCGGAGGTTTTCCACGATGAGTTCGCAATAGCCGAGGCGGAGTTGTGGCTCCTTGTGCTCGCGGGCGGATTCCTTCGCGCCCTTGATGATGAGGATGGAGACGAAGGCGTTAGGCGCGTCTTCTTCGGTGATGGGGATTTCGATGACGGGTTTGTCGGCCTTGAGTTCGACTTGGAACGAGCGCAGGACTTTTTCGCGTTCCACGGTGACGAGCGCGGTGCCTTCGATGGGTGATAGAACGAGCACGCGGGCGGTGTCGCCGGGTTTGTAGGATTTTTTCTCGGCGACGAGTTTCACGCGCAGGCCGTCTTCGTAGAGCCATGGGTAATCGTTGGTTCCATAGACGTGGAAACGGGTGACGGTGGCGAACGCGCGGCCTTCCGGATCGGTGCCGCGGAGGGTGAGGAAGTGGAGGCCGTTGGACTTCGGCGTGACGGTGAACGGAGTGCCTTGGCCGGCGGAGGCGGCGGGATCGAGGGTGAGCTCGGAGGTGACGACGGTTTCCTCGGTCACGTCGTTGCGGGTGGTGGTCGCGCCGGAGTCGGTGCGGGTTTTCACGGCGGAATTCACCTCGCGGGTGAGCGTGGCGGTGACTTTGACGGCTCCGGGGAAGGGCTCGCCGTTCGTGTCGGTGGCGACGATTTTCAACGGCACGCTGTTGCCCGCGCGGACGAGTTGGTCGATGCGGGAGACGCCGACATAAACGGACGCGGGGTGGACGGTGGTCTCGGCGGTGCACGTTAGAGTCTGGTTGTTGGCGTCGGTGACTTCCGCGGAAATGACGACTTCGCGAGAGGTGGGGAACTCGGCTTGAGGAATGGCGACGGAGAGCGTGGCCTTGCCATCGGCGGAAAGCTGCGTCTCACCTTGGATCTGCGAGGACGGGCTGTCGGAGTATTCTTCATCGTCCGAGCGGTAGCCGAAGTAGTGGTACCAATAAGTCCAATCCTCGCTGCGGTGGTTGCCGAAAAGGAAATCGCGGAAACGCTCCGGATACGGATTCTGCGCGGTAACGCGGCTGAAATACTTCACCTTCCCGGCGGCGACCGGCTGGCCCTGATAGTATTTCGCGGTGAGCTCGGAGGAAACGGAAGTGGCTCCGGGCGTGACCGTGGCAATCACTTGTCCGACTTCAAACGCATTGCGGCGGAATTCTTCGACGCGGAGCGGCAGTCTCGAAGCGACCGCCCGCGACAAGGGCTTCTTGTTTCTCCCAATCGTCTTCGAGCGCCTCGGCCTTGGCGAGTTCCTCGGGATATTCGAGGCGGATCGAGTGGGTGCCGGTTTTCCCAGTCGGCAGGGTGTAGGTGAAATCAAACGAGCCGGATTCGGATATCGTGACCGGGCTGGAGTGGATTTCCTTGTCTGTCGGATCGACGATGACAATGCGCGCCGGGCTAACCGTCGACGGCTCGACGGCATTGCCGCGCAGGTTGCGGATGATGCCTTTCAACCGCACGGTTTCGCCGGGTCGATAGAGCGAGCGGTCGGTGAAGAGGAACGCCCTGCGTGTCGCTTCGGCGGATTTGTTCCATGAATAACGGATCGGGAAATGCCAGATGCCGACGGTGTTGAGCGTGGAGTCGAACGCGGTGAGATAACCGTCTCCGCCGAGCGAGGCATGGAGGTGGCGGGCGGCGGCGGTGCGCGGAACGGTGACGAGGCCGGAGGCGTCGGTGGTGGCTGAAGTTAGAGAAACCGCGTCTTCGCCGAAGATGTCGATTTTCACGCCGGGAAGCGGTGCGCCGGTGTTGCAGGAGAACGCGTAGATGAATGCTTCCGCCGGGGTGAGTTTCCAGGCGAGGCCGATGTCGGTTAGTTGGACGAGCGCCTGGGCGCTGCGGCGACCTTCCGCGCCGCTGTCGGCGTTAGGCGTGCCGGTGATGTCGAGGAAGAGTGCGGTGTTGCGGAGATCCTTGGGAAGAATCTCATCCCAGTTGAGAGTGATTTCCTTGGAGCTATCGACGGGGTTTCCGAGCGGGATTTCCTTTTCGAACACGGCTTCACCGGCGACGAGCGAGTAGGGAAGTGGAGCGGTGGGCTGGATTTGTTCACCGTCGTGACCGGTGCCGACGTAGTGGCGGTACCCCTGATAGGCGCGGATGAGATCGGTGCCGGCGAGCTTTTTGACGCGGACGTGGAGGCTGGCGAGATTCAACGTCCTGACCCGATAGACGCGGCTGCCGTTGGCGAGCTGGGCTTCGTTTTCCGAGGGCAGAATCAGCTCGGGATCCAGATGCACGAAGGCGACGTCCTTGCTGAGCGGAGCTTCGAGATCGAGCCCGGCCTTGGAGGTGAACGGCGGCTTGAAGGTGACCGAGTATTTATCCTCGTCGGTGAGATTTCCGGTGAGCAGGATTTCGCGGCCGTCGATTTTCGCACTGAGGTTTTCCGGGCGCGGTTCGATTTCGACGCATTTTGCGAGGAAATCCACGGGCAGGAATTCGGGGATCGGCTGGTTGAACTCGATGGCGACCTGGCGGGGCTGGTCGGCGACGGTCTGCGACTTGATAGAGGCGACGCGGAATGGCTCGACCTTGCCGATTTCGTAATTGCTGTCCTCGACCGTCCGGGCGCCGGCGGATTGGTTAGGCAGACCTTTCAGCAGGGAAACCACCCAGCCCTCGCCGACAGGAAGCGGCGAGATGGGCGCGGCGATGAGGACGTTAGTGACGGGACTTTCCGGCGTGGTTCTCCGCGGCGGGAGTGTTTGGGAATCGTGAGACCCAGGTTTTGTAGTTGTTCCCGTAGTATCCGGCGCGGGCGACGGTGGCCTGCTCAAGCCGGGCGGCCACGCGCTGGCCGGACTTCGAACTGAAGGAAACGAAATTCGCCGCAGTGGCGGGATTGACCGCGTCGTTGAAGACGATCAACCACTCGCCGGTGGATGGCGAATAGTCCGAGGACCAGCGGTTCGGCGCGTTGGCGGCGGTGATGCGGAATGACTCGCTCGCCACCGTGGCGATTTTCCCGGCCGGGACCGGCGACTTGTCGAGATGGCTGCGGTCTTTCGGAATCGAAAACGTGTAGGTGGCACCGATGGCGGGCGGCTGTGCTGGAATGAATTGCGCGATGTTCTGCGACTTCCACAGCAGCTTGCCAGGCAGCGCGGGTTGGATTTCCAGCCAGGTGTTGTCGATGGTTTTTCCAAGTTCCGATGTTCCGACGGCGGGGGCATCGAGCACGAGGTCGATTTGCGATTCAGGGACCAGTGAGGGAGTGGAAACGACGAGTCGTGGAGCAGCGGAGGCGGCCAGCGTGATGGCCAGGAACGCCGAGAAGGCGCAATGGGGAGTTTTCATGGAAGTGAGGTCTTGGACCAATCGTGTTGATATACGATTTTCGCCGGATGCAAATTCATTTTATCACCGGGGACTATCAAATTTCACAGATGCCATCCGGCATTGCGCTTTTCCTCAAATCTGCGAACTTCTCCCCGTGATTCGAATGCCCGCTTTGATAATCCGCAGGTTCGCCGCCTGCATGGTGGCGTTCGCGCTGGGCGGGTGCGCTCCCGAAATGCACGCTGGTCAATCACCGAAAGGCGCGACAGCGCCAAGTCCGACTCGTTCGGCTACCGGAAGTGGATTTCCGAAAAAACCGAGCCGGATGTCGTCATCATCGGCATCCACGGGTTCTGCGGCGCGTCGATCGACTACGCCAACCTCGGCAACCACCTGCTCCGGCACCAACCGAAGACCGGCCTCTACGCCTACGAGGTCCGCGGCCAGGGCAGCGACCCGATTCACGAGCGCCGCGGCGACATCGGCGATCCGAAGGACTGGTATCGCGATCTTGTTCGCCTTCACCCAGCTGGTGCAGGAGCAGCATCCGGACGCGAAGATCGTCTGGTTCGGCGAGAGCATGGGCGCGCTGATCGCCTCGCAGGCCTGGAGCGAGGCCCCGGTCAACGACCCGCCCTGCGACGGTCTGATCCTCTCCTCGCCGATCGTCCGCTTCCGCGACGACATTCCGGCGTGGACGCCCGGGTCTGGTGCAAATCGCCGCGACCACCCTGCCGCTCGCCCGGATTTCCCTCGACACCTTCTCCGGCGGACAGGACGTGCAGATGACCCAGACATCCCATCACAGCGAGCAGGCTGAAAAAGAACCCTTACCCCGTCGAGCAGTACACCCTCCGCCTGATCGGCGCGCTGGCCGGGCTCATCGACAACATGAACGGTTGTGCGACCAAATTCCGCTCGCCGGTTCTCGTGCTGCACGGCGGACAGGACTATTTCAACAACGATTCCGACGTCCGCGGCTTCGTCGCCCGCATTCCGGAAGGCGACTTCGAAAACCTACCACAACTACCCGGAAGCCTACCACTTGCTGATGTATGACGCGAAACGGGAGGTCGATTTTCCGCGACATCGAGCGCTGGGTGAACCAGCTTGCGGCGAAACCGCTGAAGAAACTTTAGTCGGAAAAGTGTCAGGATTCGTCTTGACGGGTCGGGTTCGGTGGCCATTCTTCGCGCCCCGCAACACGAACAATTTTTTCATTATGGCACGCATTTGCAGTATTCGAGGAACCCGCGTCCGCTCCGGCGGCAGAATCCACCGTTCAGGTTTGGCCAAGAAAAAGGGCGGTATCGGTCGTCACGTCACCAAAGTGGTGAAGCGCACGATTTCCCCAAATCTTCAGACCAAGCGCATCTGGGTGCCCGAGCTCAACAAGTTCGTGCGCATCAAGCTCAGCTGCCGCGCGCTCAAGACCATCAACAAGAATGGTGCTTTCGTGACGCTCAAAAAGGCCGGCATCGTCTGAGCATTCCAGATCGCTTCAATGTTTCAAAGGCAGCCCGGTGGAAACACCGGGCCGTTTCTTTTCAGCCATCACCCGATCACACACGGCACCAGCACTCCGTCGCTCATGCCGTGGATTTTCTTTTTGTCCGCCGGCACGATCGTCGCCAGACAGCCGCCGAAGTCGGTTTTCCCGGCGTCGTCCGTGAAAAAGTACGGGCACAGCCGCACCCGGCCCTGCATCATTTCGACCGACCCGTCGTCGCGGAACACCGGATGCTCGATCCGCCGGCCTTCGCGGAATTCCTGTAAGATCCACGGCTGTTCCGCCGACTGGTCGAGCGCCGTCTGCCAGCCGCTCCGACCACTCCGGCCGACGGCATGTCGTGGCCGATGAAAACCCCGCGCGAACCCCAGGCGGTTTCGTGGAAACCACTGACTTTCAGCACGAGCTGGCGTTCCTTCTGGCTGAAATTCGCCACTTCCTCCCACGAATGCGCGTTCATCTGCGGCAGCGCCGCATGGGGTGGCAGTGGCGTCGGGATCGAGCACCCAGCCGAAGGGCACCAGCTCCCGCAAGGCGCTTCAAATGGCTTCCGCGCAGCGTCTGCTCCCAGATCTTTTTTCAATGCCGGCGACCACAGCAACGCCAGCCAGAGCTTGTCCTCCAAGATGCGGCTTGAACGGCGGCGTGATGCGGATTTCCCCGCTCGCCGCGCCTCGGCCAGCGCCGGGCGCTCGGCACCGACTCCCAGTCGAACAACTCGAAAAACCGGTAGAGCGCCTGCCCGTCCGGTTCATACTCCTCCGGCGGCCGCCACCTTCCATGCCGCTGCCGAGCTGCGCCGGTCAGCCACTCCATTTCCGGCCGATAGTCCGCGGATTCCTCGGAAACCAGCACCGTGCCGCCGTCCGGCATCAGCGATCGGAATCCATCGATCATCCCGTCCGGCCCGCCCAGCACGTCGAATCCCGCCGTTCGCATAAACCCGCGACAGCCATGCCGTCACGCCGATCCCGCCGGGCACGCTGTCCAGCTCGGTCATGGAAAATCCGTTCTCGGTGAGAATCAAATCCGGCCGGATCACCCGCGGAAATTGTTCCGCCGTCGAGGGTTCGCGCTGCATGCGCGCCAGCCAATCCGGTTTCCCCTCGTCCAGCAACTCCGCCAGCCATTCCGGGAGTTTTCCGGCGGCGCTGCGGCGGTAGAGCGAGTCGCACGCCTGTTGGAAGCGTCGCCAGCGGATGTCCCAGCGACATCATGTGGCGGGCCTCCGCCGGCTCAGTTTCAGGGGTTCCGGCGACCAGCGCCACGCACCGCCGCCAAACAAGGCCGCCTTCCGGCAGCCCATCGCGCAATTCAGAAAGACTCAATCCCATTCCGCGCCGAACTTCCACTCCATCCGCCCGCTTGCCAAGCGATTCTTCCGACTTGCATGACGATGCGGATTCTCGTGCTCATTGAACGCGAGTCATGGTTCCGGAAGTTCTGAGTTATATCGTGTCCCTTTTGCGACTGCGAGGTCCGCGTCGGCGAACCGTGCCCCGGCTGCGCGAAAAAGGCGAAACGCAGCCACCTTGAAAAAGCGCTCCTGGCAGCAGGAAAAATCCGCCGACGGCCTCGAACCTGCCGGATGACGATTTCAACTACGACGAATTCGTCGCCCGCGAGTTCGGCAAGGCCCCGCATCGGGCGCTCGGGCTCAAGTGGTATTGGTGGCTGTTGGGCGTCGTTGTGCTTGCCGGCATGATCGTCGGCGTCTTCTGGATGCGATAACAAACCGTTTTCCAAGGCGTTCGCAAATCTCGGGCAGGAACGATTCGGGGGATTCTATTCCGACTGTTTCAAGACGCCCATCCACTTCGCGATCTCCGACTTCACGTTGGAGATCGACGGAGCCCCCGGATTCGTCCGCGCGGTGAGGGCGGTTTCCAACGAGAACACATCCTTCGCATCACTCCCATAAGCCGCATCGATGGAGGTTAGATCGAGCTGGTCAAGCGGCGTCTTCGTGGCGATGGCCTGCGCCACAGCCTTGCCGACGAGTTCGTGGGCGTGGCGGAACGGTACGCCTTTTTTCACCAGATAGTCGGCGAGGTCGGTGGCGAGCAGCATCGGATCCGAGGCGGCGGCCTTGCAGTTTTCCTCGCGGAGTTCCATGGCGAAGATCATCTCGGTGTTGACGGCGAGGATGAGGTTCAGCGTGTCCACGGAGTCGAACAGCGGCGGCTTGTCCTCCTGGAGGTCGCGGTTGTAGGTGAGCGGCAGGCCTTTGACGGCGACGAGCAGGTTCATCAGATTTCCGACGAGTCGGCCTGTCTTGCCGCGGGTGAGTTCGCAGACGTCCGGGTTTTTTTTCTGCGGCATCAGCGAGGAGCCGGTGGTGTGCGCGTCGGATAGAGAGGCGAACGCGAACTCGGCGGTGCACCACAGGATGAGGTCCTCGCTGAGGCGCGAGAGGTGGACGCCGCAGAGCGAAATGACGAATAACAGCTCGGCGATATAGTCGCGGTCGGCGATGGCATCCATCGAGTTGTGCGTCACGCCGTCGAAGCCGAGCTCCGCGGCGATGGCGCGGCGGTCGAGGTTGATGGTGGAACCGGCGAGCGCGCCGGAGCCGAGCGGGGAGATGTTGAGGCGCTTGCGGGCGTCGGCGAGGCGGGATTTGTCGCGTTCGAGCATTTCGACGTAGGCGAGGAAATGGTGACCGGCGGTGACCGGTTGGCCGCGCTGGAGGTGGGTGTAGCCGGGGATGACGGTGGCGGCGTATTTTTCCGCTCGGTCGAGCAGGGCCTTTTGCAGGCCGGTGATGGCGGCGAGCAGGCCGTCGATCTCGGTACGGGCGTAGAGGCGCGTGTCGGTGGCGACCTGGTCGTTGCGGGAGCGGGCGGTGTGGAGTTTCGCGCCCGCCGCGCCGATGCGGCGGGTGAGCTCGGACTCGATGTTCATGTGGATGTCCTCGAGCGAGGTCTTGAACTCGAATTTCCCGGCCTCGATGTCCGCGAGGATTTCCTTCAGCCCGTTTTCGATCTGTGAAAACTCGTCATCCGTGAGCAGCCCGATGGTTTTCTGAGCCCGCGCATGGGCGATCGACCCGGCGATGTCGTGCGGGAACAGGCGCCAGTCATACGAAATGGATTCGCCGAATTGCTGGACGAGTGACGAAGTATCTTGGGAGAAGCGGCCTTTCCACATGGCAGGTAGGATTGATGGGTGAAAATTTTCGCCGCACGGAATGCGCGGCGCGGCGGATTTGAACCGGAACCCGACCAGATGAAACGCGAAATTTTCCCGAATCGACGATCTCGCTTTGCAATCCGGTGGATTTGCCTGATGGATTTGACGTGGTCGAAGCACCACAAAACCTCACCAACCCCAAAAATCATGACCAACATCATCCCATTGATCAGCTCCGGCACCACCGGACCCCTCGGCGTCCTCCACCTGCCACGCCTCTGGCAAAAAGCCTCGCTCGGCGCGGCGGGCAAGCTCCACCCGGACTATCCGTCCTGCGGCCAAGGCTACGACCAAATGGTCCTCAGCGGACTCGAACTCGACAAGGCGGCCTTTGAAAGCTTCATCGCCGAGAGCAAACCGACCTACCCGCAATTCGAAGCCTGGGTGCTCGAACAATCCGGCGGAGCACTCGATGCCGCCGCCGTCGCGAAGTTGAACGCCGCCATCACCGGCTATAACCACGCCGACGACGTCCGCACCAGCATCCTCAGCGCCTGCGGCATCCCGGACGAAGGAAAAATCCTCGACGCCATCAATCTCAACAATCTCGACGACTGGCAGACCTTCCACAAGGAAGTGATCGCCTGATCCTCCGGCGCGATCATAAGGAGGGTGGACACTCTTGTCCGCCAGCCAATGGGAAGAGAAAGAAAAGCGCCTCAGGCAAAATCACTTTCACCTCACCCATTGTCCCCACGACAGGAGTGTCGTGGCTCCTTAGAGGCTGTCTGAAAAACGGAGCGCTGACTTTAGTCGGCCAGTTTAGCCCGAGACTTTTCCGCGCAGATTCATGAATCAAGGCACCACGAATCCGACGAATCTTACGAATCTTTGATTTTTAAGACAGCCTCTTAGGGATTCCACAACATCGCCCGCAATGCAGGGTAGTCAATCTTCGCATTGTGGCGACGGTCGAGCGGAATGGCCTCCACGAAAATAACACGCTCGATCCCGAAGTCTCCGGCCAGAGTTTCAATCTCACCGGCCTCAGCAAGATCACATTTTTTCCCAACGACCAACGTCCTGCGCCCCTCCCAATCCAGGGCCGCCATCCGGATTTCAGGAAACGCCTCCCGCAACGCGCATTCGATCGCGAAGGGATAACACAAGGATTCACCGGGCATTCTCTCCGCGCAGCGCCCGAGCAACCACACGCGGCCTAGCGGATCCATCCACCCGGCGTCTCCCGTCCGGTGCCAAACTCGTCCGCCGACATGAATCTTCGTCTCCTCGTCGCCGATGCCACCGAGGTATCCCCGCAGCACATGATCCCCGCTCACAACGATTTCCCCCGCCAGCCCGGCTTCGACTGCTAGAGCGGCAAATTCATCCTCATTCAACGGCCCGACCGGAGTTCCCCACTGATCGCGGATAATCCGCAAATCAATTTCCTGCACCGTCATACCGGCGCAAAGTCCCCCACCCTGTCGCGTCAGCGAATCGGTTTCCTCACTCGCCTCATCCGCCGGGAAATGCGCGATCGGTTCCGCCTCCGTGGAACCGTAAACCGAGTGGATGCACGCATCCTGCAATGCATCCCGCAAACGCCGCAACAGATCCGGAAACACCGGTGCGCCCCCGGTGAAGGCTTTTTCAAACACGGGAACCCCTGCCGACGACGCGAGAAAACCCTCGAAAAACGCAGGCGAGGCAGCGCAGCGCGTGACATGGAATTTCTCACACTGCGCGGCAACCGCCGCCACATCCGGCGAGCCCGGCTTGGCGAGATCCGTCGCCGCCAGCACGCTTGTCAGGCCCGATGCCAGATTCGCCAGCACAAACACCGGCAACGTGATCAGATCCACCTCGCCTTCCGCGAAATCCAGCGCCTTCGACAGCGCCCGATGCTGTGCTAACAAAAATCCATGACTTCGCACCGCCGCCTTCGGCTTGCCCGTGCTGCCGCTGGTGAAAGTCACCAGCGCTGCCTCGTCATCCGACACATCCACCGGCGGACCACCCGCTGACTCTGTCCGCCAGGCCTTGGCCCCGGGAAACCACGCGCCGGAGCAAATCGAGAGCCGCACGCTCCGCATCTCCGCCACCGTTAGTTTCAGGCACTGTGCCTTCCACGATCCGAAGAACGCATCCGGCATCAACCGATGGCAGCAGTGCGAAAGAAACTCCCGCCCGGCCGACGGATCCGCCAGCATCACCCGCAGCCCCGCGTGAAACGCCGCTAGCAGAATTTCATACAGCTCGATGGAAACCGGCTGGAAGACCAGAACCACCTGCCCGCGCTTGAGCCCCATTTCCTGCAACTCTGCCGCTCCCGCGCTCACCCGGCGGGCAAGCTCGCCATAGGTCACCGCTCCGGACCTATCCGCTAGAGCCAGCCGCTCCGGATGCATCCCCGCCCGTTCCACCAGCAGCGAGGCGAGATTCATAACCGTTTTGAGAACAGCGCGTAGCGGCGGAATACCTCGCCGTGATGCCGGCCGGTGATTTTCAGCGAAGTATTCGTCTCATGCTGGAGCGCGTGAATCGCCTCGGTGTAGCCCTTCTCCCACCCGATCCGGTGAAGCTCGTCCACCAGCAAGCTGCCCAGCCCCGCGCAACGCGCGTCCGGATCCACCGCCAGCGTTTTCACGATCACTGCCGCTTTCTCGCCGCGGGCCAGCGCCTCAAGATCCGGAATCCCGAACACAAACCCACAGACCACGCCATCGCGCTCGGCGATCCGGACAAATTCCGGATCCACCTTGTTAAGGACTTTTCGATAGGCGTCCAAAAAGTCCTCCTCCTCCAGCAGTGTGTAGAGAAAATTGTTCGAGAAACTCTTCAGACTTACCTGATAAAGTTTTCTTCAACTCCTCATCATACCGCGCCGGATCCAACTCCCGGATTTTCACCCCGGACCGCGTCATCCTTGCTTTCAGCGCGGACGAAATCGTCGCGCTACCATCCAGCGGAATCACCGATGACGAATACCGTGACAAGACCGAAAACCCCGCGTTTTCCCACCATCCTGGAAACTCCACCGGATTGCGCGGCTCTAGCAAAAACGGACCGCGCCCATCGCTCTCCACCACGAAACGATACGGCCGCCACGTGTTTCCGTTCATCGGTCCGACCGCGATTCGGCAGCCTTGTTCGCGAAGAAAATCGGTAGCGCCCTCCAGCAGAATCGCCGTCTCTTCGCTGTCGTTAGCATCGAAATCCCCGATGGCCCCGATATTCACGCCGTCCATCACCGGAGTATCGCGCCACCATAGCGCGGCATGCGCTACTACCGAACGTGTCCCGGCTGTCTCAGCCGGAACACCCTCAAAGGTCACCAACTTGACCTCAGCGTCGGCATCGCCAAACTCCGCTGGCTCGCAAACATAAAGTTCGTAGGATTTCATTATAGTAAAAATGCGGGAACCGATGCCACCAGCGCGAGCAGGCCTTCCATGATCCAAAGCCCGGTCACGTGCCCGCGGTATTTTGAATGAATCCGCCGAAAAAGCAACGTCACCAGCCACATCCCGCACATCGCGACCGTCACCGGCAGAAGCAAGCGCGCGCCCTCAGGCCACAGCCAAACCAGTCCGGGCAGCGACGCCACCAGAAATCCCTTTATCACCGATCGCAGCGGAGTCGCCAGCAGATGCGGCATCCACGTCCGCGTCGCGGTATCGAGAATCGCGAGTTGCGTCCCCATTGCAAAAGCCACTCCAGCTAGAGCCACTGATATCGGGACAAGTTCGAACTCCGCCGCGATCACCCACGGCAGACACGCGATCGTATGCGACAAAACCGCGTCCAGCCGATGGTCGAATTTCCCGGTGAGTCCATGCTTCCGCGTCGTGACCACATGACACACGAACACCGCCACCAGCGGCAGCGCGAACCGCCAGTCCGCCATCACCGCGCAGCCGTAGCCCAACAGCACGCCTCCTAACAAAGCGCCTCCGCTCAGCGTGGACCACCGCGATCCCACCAGCACCAACACCAGCAAAAGCGCCAGCACCACGAAGCGCCCGACCAGCCCCGGCATCTCCAGCGGCAGCAGCTTTTCCAACAGGAAAAAACACCCCACCGGGATCACCAGATTGTCGAATCCCCGATCCGAAATCCCCTCCGCCATCATCGCCAGAATTCCCAGAATCACCCCGATCCACAGCGCGTGCGTCACATCCACCCGCCCGCCGAGCGCCAGTGGCAGAAACCCGCAGAGAAACGCCGTGAACCAGAAAATCACCGAACCCTCGACCGTTTTGAACCCCTCGCCCGAGCCGTAGCGCCGCTTGCCCCAGCGCGTGCCGACCAGTGCTCCCGCCGCATCGGCGATGGTTAAAATCAAGATCGGAATCAGATAGAGATAAAGATCGCCATCCGCCAGGGCGAACACCGCCGCCACCGCCGGCGCGAACAACACCTCGCCATAGGACGGCCGCTCGATGCCATGCAGCGCCGAGCCCACGCCATTCCTCAGAGTCGGAAACACCCGGATCAGACCCAACGGAATCGTCGCGATCCCGGCTAACACCCACACCGGAAGCGCCCGCTCGAAGACCCAGGGAAACGCCGCGCAGGAGAGCCCCATCGCCACGTGAATCATCTTCCGCGCCACCTCCGCCGATGCGCCGGAGCGCCGCGCGAATCCACGGATCAACGGCAGGCCAAGGAACAACCCCGCCAGCACGGCCGCCACTGCCACCCATTCCCCCGCACTCAAGCGATGACCTCCTCCACCACGAAGCGGCTGTAGAAAAACGCGCGGTCCCGGGCGAACAAGGAATCCGCCTCACACGATTTCAAGCGAGCCGCCAACGACTCCGGCCGCAACCGCGGGGCGAGCATGTTCCAATAAGCGAGCCGCGCTCCCGGACTCGAAGCGCCGATGATCTTCTCCAACAGATCCCGCGTGTTGTCCTCGCTCATGTATTCGAAAATATCACTCAAGTTGAAGGCATCGTAACGGCACTCCGGGAACCGCGCGAGATGCTCTTCCAGAGAAGCATGCGCCACCACCAGCCGTCCCTCCAACAACGCATTCCGGATCGCCCCGAAATTCTTCTCCTCCAGTGCTTCCGGCAGAGCCTCTGCATGAGTCCCGGTTAGGATCCAGTGCAGATAGGGATTTTCCGATGGATCCAAAACCACCAGCGCATGCCTCGTTCGCGCGAGAATCCGGTCCGCCACCGAGCCCTCCACGTATTTGAAAAACTCCGGATCACGCCCCAGCGCACCCATCACCGTGCGGGAGAAGAAGATCTGGAAAATCCACCGCCAGCGCCGGTTGTTCCAGACCTCGTTGTAAAATGCTTCACGCTCTTCCGGCGAACGTTTTTCCAGCAACGAAAGCACTCGCTTCCGCCCGTGCGCCAGCGGCAGCACACGCTTGCGGAACGTTTCAAAGTAACGCTCGAACTTCCCCGCCGAGCCGATTCCCTCCGCGACGGCATCCGGTTTCGCATCCCAAAACGTCCCGCGCCTCCACCGGCATTCCTCTCCCGGCACGCCTGATACAACGCCATCCGCCGCGATGACGGCCGGGACCCTAGCAACTCCAGAAACTCCGCATGCTCCAGCGTCAGATACGCCGCCCGCCGCAGTTCGATGCACGCGATCTGCGCCGCATTCATCTCCACCGCCGCCACCGAAGCAGCACCCGCCGCGAGCAGGGCGAAACTGTTATCTCCCGCCGAGCCGATGCTCAGGCAATGCCGGCCCGCCGGCTCCAACCCCGCCACCAGCAAGCGGGAATCCTCCCAACACTGCGCGTAGCGGATCGCCGAAAAATCGGCGCGGTGCTGGATCTCGGAAATGCTCATCGGCGGTGGCATGCTGGGCCGCCCGGAGATTCCTGAAAAGCCCATTTCCGCCCCTTGCACGGCCTCGATTTGAGATGAGTGTCCTGAAATGAAGCGGATTTTGATTTCCCTGGTTTTGCTTTGCGGGATCGACGCCACGGTTGCTGACACCGTTCGCGTGACCGTGGGAGACACCGGTTGCCCGGGTCGGCAAATCGGCGTCACCCGGAGTTGGGAGAAAATCCCCGGTGTCATCTCGGTCACTGTGCTCCCCCGCGACCCCAAGGAGCCGGCCGCACAGCGGGTATTCGTGATCGTCTCAAAAGCCGCCCCGCCCACGGAGGATTCGCTGCGCGTAGCACTCGGCCGCCGGGCGAAACACTATCCGATTTTGAAATACGCGGGCGAACCGGCAGGTCATAAGGAGTAGCGACATTCCTGTCGCTACTTTCGCAATCCATGTGGCGACAGGAATGTCGCCACTCCACAAAGCGCACACCCCGAGATCAGCGCCTAGCGTTTCAGATCACCCTCCTGCCCCTTCCACATTCATCTCCAGCGTTGTCCACATCGACCCCCAGCGCTGTCCACATCAGTCTCCGCTGCCGAAACATCGCCCCCGGCTCCTTCCACATCGATCTCCGGTCGTGGACACATGGATCTCCGGTGCTGTCCACATCGTTCTCCGGTTCGTAACGCACTGATTTACAGCGATGGATTCGAGGAATGACAAAATTCGAAATCCCAATCTCCGCGTCCCTTCACGACCTTTGCGCCGCGGTAAACTCTTCCAACTGATAACCACCCCGGCGCCGGATACGCGCTCTGAGGCGTCGCCGAATACCAAATCGTCCGCGCCCTCCCCGAACCGCTCGACACCTGCCTGCCCGGCATCGAACAAATCGAAGCCGAGCTGGGACGGATCGGGGAGGAGGACCGATGAAAACTGGACGCTTGATCGCCTCCCCGGATCGGATTAGCTTCCAGCCATGTTGGCAAAGGAGGAAATTACCCGGATGTCACGCAGCGAGCGGGTGGAAACGATGGAGTTGCTGTGGGAGTCGTTTCACAAGGAAGGAATCGATTACCCGTCGCCCGATTGGCACTCCAAGGTTCTCGCCGAACGCTCCGAAATCATCGACTCCGGCAAAGCGAACTGGCTTTCGGTGGATGAGCTTCAAGCCCGTCTCATCAGCCGATGAAAAAGAACGTCGTCGTTCTCGCGGAAGCGGCTTCCGACATTGAACGGGGAATCGACTTCTACCGCCTTGCCTGCCGTCGCGGGGCACTCCGGATCGCCCCGCTCCATGAGGATGCCTTCATCCCGGTCCTCGATCTCCTGGACAAGTACGCCGATATCCCGATGAGCATCGCCGACGCCTGTCTGGTCCGTCTCACGGAAGTCCTGCCCGATCCGCTCCTTCTCACCACCGACTCCGACTTCAAGATTTACCGCCGCCTCGGAAGACGGGTCATCCCCACTCGCATGCCCTGATGAATGTGAATCCGATCACTCCGCCCGTATTGATTCCCCAACCCACTTCCATGAAGACAAACCGCCAATGTCTGTTATTTGGGTTTGGGACCCTAGCGATTTATTTTCCGCTGCGACGTCGCGTCCTGTTTGAATGTTTTGAACCACGCTTCCAGTTTTGCAAATGCCTCGGCTTTTTCGGGGGCGACGTTTTTCAATTGCCCGGGATTGGTGAAAATCTTCCATCCGCCGTCCTGTTTTAGGAGATAGATGGGATCCAGATCGAAAGCGGGCCGGCCTTCTTTCCGCGACTCGTTCACCGCGAACGCGGCGCAATCCTCAGCGATCTTCTCCGCCAGAACTTCGACCGATATTTCCCCGCCATTCCGGTCAAAATTCGCCTTGGCGATCTTCCGCTCCTCTTCCTGCAGGTTCTGGGGCAGATTCAGGTTCTTCACCTCAAGCGCCCACGCCTTGTCGAAGTTGCCGACCTGGCAGGCTTTCAGCCACGCATCCAGCGTTTCGCGCGGGGTTTCGCCGATGGCGGTGTGGATCAGAGCAGTAAAGATGAGTAGGAACCGGATCATGGTGGATGAAGTTTGGTGTGAATGTTTTGGTAGAAGACGAACACGCATGGTCTCACTCCACTGTCACAAGCGGACGGAACGCAATGTTCGTCCAGTTTCGTGCCTTGGCGATCTCCCTGATCTTGTCGGTGCAGACGAGGGTCATCGGCAACTGCCAGTTGTGGTAACTCGCAATATCAAGACCGGACCAGCTTGAGAGGCTGACTTTCCATTCGACTGGCGGCCATGGCTTGGGGTACCCCTTGCTGAAATCGATCTTGTTCGCGCCATCGGACGGGATTTTCATTGCGCGCCAAGCCACCTCTAGTCCCGGAATCCCCTCCAACACGTAATACCGGGGAGGAGGCACGTCCCTGAGCTTCTTGGGCAACGGCGGCGACAATGGCATTTCCGTTACACGGAGGTAACGCACTCCTGAATCCTGTAGATCGTAAATAACTTTCTCACTGACAAAGAAAAACGGAGTTCCTAAGCCGCATCCCAAAAGATCGGGCCACTTCTTCCCCCAAGGATCGAAGCAAATTCCGGGAGCCTCTCGGCTTACGTTCCAGAATTCGACGCGCCCCTTTTTTAATACGTCAGGGGCGTCCTTGAGAAACGGGATGTCGTCGATGTTTTCCGCAATTGGACCGTATCCGCTGGCCCATGCGTATTCAGGGCCGCCGATGGAATTGACGTCAATTTTGTAGAAATTCATTGGGTGTCTTGGAATCGCTGCCTGCAGTCGGCGAGTTTCTGGAATATTTGCTGCATTGTATAGGGCTGATCAGTTGATTCCTCAGCAATCCATTGGTTCCACCATGCATTGAATTCACCGCCAGCCCAGCCATGCCACTCGCCGTGCCGATCCTTTCGAATCCAGCGGCCATACGCCGGATCGTTGACATTGATTCCATGATCGGCAAACCATTTTCTCCGCGCCCACGGAAAGTCATGATGGGCGTCAAACACGCCATTTCTGGGCCTAGGGTAGCTGTCCTCCATATCGATCATGGCCCTTTTCAAATCGCCATGCGTTTCAGGAGGATCGATTCTTCCAGCATGGCACGAAAACACGTCCCGGAGGAACACTGAATAGCCGTATTCGTCGTAAACTGTGCCCGCGGTGGTCAGATTCCCGTTAATTCCGAATTCCCTGAGGCCGTGAAAACCCACATAATCGAAATGGTCGAGCTGTCGCCCGGCCATGGTAACGATGGTGAAGTGTCCCCCCGCCTTGACCAAACCGGCGGAAATGCCCGGCAATGCAGCTGCAAGGGACTCAAAATGGCCTTCGGCCACGTCATTGACAACTAGGATCCAATCCAGCCCCTCGTTGACGATTCCGAGTCCGGAAAGATAGAGTTCGGTGGCAGCGACCGCAGTTTGCTGTGTCTTCTGGACAGCGATCGCTGCGGCGGCCTGGAAGGCCACGATCTCGTTGTAGGATTCCTCCCAGATGAAGTCGTCTGCCACCTCGTCGTAGAGGTACATTTCCTTAAGTCCTTCGAAAAGCAGTCGGGCGGCGTGGATCGGATTAACGTCCTCCTCAATGGAAATGGTCCTGATGTTGTCATCGGAAGTGGTCCTATCATTCCCCCAATTGACCTGGGTGCTGAGATCCCTGAAAAAATCGCCGGTGGCGATCTGATGGCCACCGCGCAGGTAGCCATTCAGAAGTTCCTCGGCAAATTCGTCACTGGCATTGAGGAAGCGGTAGGCCCAGATGATGTGTTCCGGGATGACGGGATTGCCGGGCTGCCATGGGGGTGGCGTTGTGGACGAGGCGGTGCTGAGACTGTAGGTGCGGGCCGCCGCTTGTGGCGGAGGAGGGTTGCTGCTGCTTTCGGCACCCGGAACGATGAGGATTTCCGTTGCTTCGATGTCGGACGTTTCGGGATAACGAAGTTGGAAGTTCAACAATCCTTCGTCCGAATCGTAACCTGGTGCTTGGAGGCGTCCGGGCACGAGGTGTGCCGATGGTAGGAAAAGTTTGATTTCGCCCGCTTCATCCGGGTCCTCGGGATACCAGGTTCCTCCCTTGTTGATAAGGTCGTAGGCAATGCCTCCTGAGACGAGTTGTAAGCCGGCGGCGGCCAGCTCCGCAGGGAACGATGGGAATCGAACGGTGCTTGCTTCGATGGCCGATGGCGGGGTTCCCCTGAGATCCTGGTGGGAGGTTTCAGAATTCTTGAGGGCTACATTTCCGAGGATCCGGTCTCCGGGACGGAAAATCCGGGTGCCCACTCCGGTTTCGATCCAGCGTCCGACGATCTTGTTTTTTGGGAAACCGGGAGCGGCAAGCTCCAGCTTCACGAAGACACTGTCAATCTGTGTGGATGAGAAACCTTCGGGATATTCGATTTCCAGGCGGCACGGGGCGGTGAGATTGGCGGGTGTGGCGGGAATCAGCAGGTTTCCGGTAAAGGTCAGCGAATCGGCGGCGGACTCTACCGAAGCGGTGTCACCGGATTGAGGTGCGCCGCTTCCGACGAACAGGGTAGCCTGATCCACCACACTCGGAGTGGGTGCCGCCCCAAACGCGATGGACAGCGGGGATGACAGCGTTGGGAAGGCAGCCGGATCCTGCTCCCAAGTGAGGGAAACGGACGATTCGTCAAAGGCCTTGTTTCCGGCAATGTTCTCGGTCGTTTCCGCACGTATCACATAGGCTTCGGGCAGCGCGTCCGGGATGACCACGGTTTCGTCGAACTCAAATCCGTCGCCGACCGTGGCGTCAATCGGGATGGAGTGAAGCAACTCATCCTGATGATAGAAGTTGAGGGTCTGCGGTCTCTCGGTCGCCGATTGGGCGAAACGGGAAACCGAATCCCTCACGGTGCCTTCGAGATCGATATGGAGATCGCCGTCTTGAAGCGTTGAGGAAACCACGGTCATCTCAACCGAGGGTCTGGGGACTGCTTCAGCAGCGACAAAACCTTCGGAAGCGTCTTGAATGTCTTCTGCGTCGCCGACGACTGTTTCCATCGGGAGCAGGGTGGCGCTCAACCCCGCGGCAGCGTTTCCTCCTTCACCTTCATAGCGATGGTTATGGGTGGTGAAGAGTCCGTCGCGGTTGTCCACCAGCCAGTGGCCGCTGCCAATGGTGAAGAACAGCGCGGCACCAGGAATCCGGTCCGGTTCGTAGCTGGGGAAAGTTTGTTCCGTCGGCTTGTCATCGGCAAATGCCTCCCAGCAGTACCACGTATCCTCCTCGTCTTCCTTGGAGCCTGTATGGTGGAGGGTGACTTGGTATTTATTGTTGCGGCGGAGCTTGATGATTCCGGTCTCGGGCACGCCGGGCGCTGGGGATACTACGGAAATTGTTCGGTGATCCCGTGGCCCTTCTCCGCGAATCTCCATTCTCCAAGAGGCGTAGTCGCCCAAAACATGGAACGGAACCTCCTGGACCTCATCGACCGGTGGGCTTCCGTCTTCCGGTGGGTCGTTGGGATCATTGGGGTCGGTACCTTGCGATACTTCGGCCAGATCGTCGATCCCGTCGTCGTCGCTGTCACTGTCACGGGGATTGGATCCGTTGAGCCATTCTTTGAAGTTGCTGAGTCCATCGTTGTCGAAATCGGCAGACTGACCGTTGGGGCCGGTGGGGTCCTTCGCATTGAAGAAGTTTAGGATCTCCCAGCTGTCGGGAATTCCGTCGCCGTCGGTGTCGTATTTTTTGGGATTGGTGAGATGGGTATTAATTTCGGCGTCGTCCGTGAGACCGTCGTTGTCTGTATCGATTTTGAGCGGATCGGTGTAATGGATATTCAGTTCGTTGAAGTTTGTAAGCCCGTCGCCGTCAGGATCCTCATCGCCGTCCGGTATCTCATCATCATCGGTGTCGCTGTTTAGCGGTGCGAGGCCAAGACGTTGCTCCTGAACGTTGGTTAGTCCGTCGCCGTCAGGATCTGTGATGCTGTTATAGACGAGCGGATTGAGACCGTTGGTGATCTCCCAGCCGTCGCGCAGAGCGTCATAGTCTGAATCGGCATTCCTTGGCTGGGTATGGTGGGTGCGGAGTTCTTCCAGATTGCTGAGACCATCCCTGTCAGGATCCTCAGCGCCGTCCGGGATGCTGTCGTTATCACTGTCTATATCCTCAGGAAAAGTGTTGGTCAGATAGATCTCCTCATAGTCAGTTAATCCATCGGAATCAGTGTCCGGGTTGCGAGGATTGATCCCATACCAAAATTCTTCGATATTAGACAATGTGTCGAAATCGGGGTCGCCGAACCAACCGTTGTCCGGGTTTATCGAGCCATCATCGAGCGCGTTCAGATTGTTGGCGATCTCCCAAGCATCCGGCAAATCATCTTCGTCGGTGTCCCAATCCAGTGGATCGAGCTGGTTTGCATATTCCTCGATGTTCGTGAGTTCGTCCCAATCATTATCGCCATCGGGATCAATCCCAGTCTCGCCTTCGAAATAAAATCGCTGCCACCAGTCCGGGAGCTGGCCGGTGGGGGCGGTGAGGTCGAAGTTGAAAACGGTTTTAAGCTGGCCGAGGTTGACGAGTTGCTTGTCGGTGGCGGGGTTTGGAACGAGCCAGGCCGGGGGCGCGTTCTCGTATTTCGCGAAAACGAGGCGGGCGTGGATTTTGTTGGCGATCCACTTGAGCTGACCGGAGGTCATGGCTTCGAAATCGGCAGGGAGCGGATTGGTCGCGTTATAATTACCGTTTTGGTAAGCCTGCACCCAGCCGGCAACGAGGCTGTTGAGTTCCTCCCCTGCCCCGCCGGGGACGCGGGCGTTGAGTTCCTGCACCGCCTTTTGGGTGAACTGCTTGAGCTGGCCTTGGTTGACGGCAGCGTCATCGTTCGGCGGATTGGCGTCCGTTACACTCCGCAAGGCCCACCAAGCGGGAGGTGCGGCGATGGCCGAAACAAGGCTGGCGAGCAGGAAGCCTAGAAAAAGTACGCGACGGGACATGGCGGAGAGGGAGTTGGGAAGGGCGGGTGGGAGATGAAGAGGCGGAATGAAGTTCCGCGCTCCGGCTAGTTACCGGTGAACATCGGGATGTCCCCGCCAGGAGCACAGGTCACGACGCCTTGAACCTCGACGTCGCCATTCGTCAGGACTTCAAGCGCGTTAGATCGGGCGGAAGTGGAGCTGCCGTTGCCGACGATGAAGAGAGGAGACTGATCCACGATCGAGGCACTCGGAGTCAAGGAAATGTTGTTTTTCCCCACGACCGTGCAGTTGTCATGAGAAGAAATCAGCCCATATCCCAAAAGTGTCACGCAAGCCGGCAATCGAAATGTGATTCCATCATCGATGAAGTTAATCTGGTTATTCATCCCGGCGACCATGGATTGAGTGCCGAAATTGTAGTTGAAGGCACCAACCAGCAGGGAATCAGAACCGCCACCAAACTCAGAGTCCGTATACGACCAATTCATGGTACCTAAGGCCAAAGTATTGTCGCTCTCAACGAAATTACTCTGTCCGATAGCTGCTGAGTTGGATGTGTAGCGGTAGTACATTCCCACATCATTCGAATTTCCAACGGCAAACCCATTGATCGCGCCGACCTCATTCCAGGCACCGACAGCTGCGGAGCCATTCCTGCCTATCAGGTTGTTGGTTCCCACGGCAAGAAGTCCGGTAGCAGATGTTTGGTAGCCGAAAGTATTGCCCGTGCCGGCTTCCACACGATCATAGCTGCATGTTGTTGCGGCATGAGATGTGCCATTACCCAGCAGAAGTGGCAGGATGAGAATAAAGTTGGTGCGAGTCATGGTTCGTTTGAGTGTTCAGATTTTTGTTGATCGGTGGTTTCAGCCTGAATGTCTGCTTGGACTTTGGTAGCGTGAAGCATCTGGTTTCCCAATGCCTTGAGCGTGGAGGCGTGAGATTCGAGGTAATCGGCGCGGATTTCCGAATCGGATTCCGCAAGATCGCGCGAGATGCGGTCGATTTCGACTTTCAAGGATTTTATTTGTTCCGGGACCGGTGTCCCGGCAGAGGGAGCGGCTGTTTCCTGGAAGGATGCTGAGGGTTGATCCATATTCATGGCCCGCCGTTTGAGTTTCATCAACTCCGTCAATGACTCGCGGTTCACCTGAAGGAATTGCTCCACCTGGATGGCGCGCCGCTCAGGGCTGGGTTGGCCTGTTTCAAGGGATTTGCGGAAATCGCGGAATCCTGTCTCGATCGCATGAATATCCGCACGGATGGAATCGTCCGGTGTATCCCCAATTGCGGAGGATACTGAGCCTGAATTGAGGGTGACTGTGGCAGGCTCTTGTTCGACCGTGGCGGCGCGTGCTGCCTTGGCCCGGTTGAGAAGGGGCGCCTGGTCCCGCTGCCACCGCTCTATGCGGATGGCGCGTTCTTCGGGACTCAACTTGGCTGTTTTCAATTCCGTGGCAAGAGTTGCCAGGGAGTTTCGGATGATGGTTTCGAACTCATCAGGGCGTGCTCCGGGTTCCGAACCGGTGACCACCTCGGTTTCTGCGGCTTCCACTGCAATGAAACCGATCAGGAAAAACAAGAGAATCCGGAACAACATTCTCTACGACTAAACCGTCTGGCAGGAATCTTCCAAAGGGGATCGAGTGACATTGTCGTCACTCTCTTTTCTTCTGGGCCGGCATGAATGGAGTCAGGTCACACATTTCAACAAATTGGGCGATATTCTCATCGATTGGCCGCTCTTCCCATGCGGAGAAAGATCGGAAATGGACGAGAGGCTGGACGAGGTGCGGGCGAGCGCCGAGTTTGAAATTTTCCGGGAAATGGAAAAGAACGAGGAGGTGATCCAGCGAACCGTGGCGGCGCAGCGGGAGGAGTTGGAGCGGGAGATCGCGGGATTGAATGCGGAGGCGGAGAGGATTGCTATGGAGATGGAGGAGCTGGCGGGCGAGGTGGTGCTTTAACAAAGACTGGAAGCGGGACGCATCCAACACGGCCTGCGGCGAGACGCCGAAGCCACGCGGAGCGAGCGGCGGAAGAAGCGCGGGAACTGGCAGGCGAGGTGGTGTTTTGACAAACTGACAGGTCATAAGGAGTAGCGAGATTCCTGTCGCTACCTGCGCGGTCCAGGTGGCGACAGGAATGTCGCCACTCCTTATTGGTCAGCCCTCTGCCGCGGTCCGACTTAAGATTCCAGGATCCGCACGGTGCCGAGGGCTCCGTCCATTTCTACCAGGTCGCCGGTTTTCAGGGTGGTGGTGATGCCGGGGAGCGAGACGATGCAGGGCAGCCGCAGCTCGCGGGAGACGATGGCGGAGTGGGAAAGCAGGCTGCCGCGTTCGACTAACAGACCGGCGGCGGCGGGGAACAGGACGACCCAGCCGGGATCGGTCTGGCGGGCGACGAGGATTTCTCCGGGCTCCAGTCTCGCGCCGCGCGGATCGAGCACGACGCGGACGCGGCCGGTGACGCGGCCGGGGCAGGCTCCACTACCGGTTAGAGAGGAGGCGGTGGTATCGGGCGGGCGGGTGTTTTCGAAATGCTCGTGGCGGTGGATCGGGCCGCGGGTTTGGAAGCGGTCGGGCGGGGCTTCGGTGGATTCGTAGATGGTGAACTCGGCGCGGCGCTGTTGGGCGAGCGTGCCGAGATCGGAGGTGGTGCCGGTGGCTTCCCAGGCGGCGAGGATTTCGCCGATTTCCAGATAGAAGACATCGCGGGCGGAGTCGATCATGCCGTCGGCATGCAGGCGGTGGCCGAGTTCGCGGAGGATGGCGCGGACGCGGCCGAACAGGCGGGTGCGCTCGAAGCGGAGGTTTTCGCGGGAGCGGACGCGCTCGCGGGCTTGGCGGAGGACGTAGTGGAAGATGAGGCGCTTGAGAAGAGGGAGGGTTGCGATGGTGGGCGGGAAGAACAGGCAGGAATGCCTGTGTCACGGCGGGCGGGCGGGTTGCCATCGCGCCGATGGAAATGAGCAGGCTGGCGGGATCGTCGCGGACGGTGGGGCTTTCGAGTTTGAGTTCTTCGAGGCAGCGGTCGCCGAAGTCGGTGAGGTAATTTTCAAACGCGGCGGCTAGATCCGGAGCTTGTTTGAGGGCGGCGATTTTCCGATGGGATGGAATTTCCGGATCGGCGAGTTGTTCTGCTAGTCCGGGATGGGCGGCGGCGAGGGCGGCCATTTTCAGGATGCGCCGGGGCGGCTCGGCGCTGATGATTTCGCCACCGTCGAGCAAGAGTTCGTTTTGCAGGGTGCCGGACGCGTCGCCCAGCCACTTGACGCACAAACTACGGAGCACGCCGTAGAAGATCATGGCGAAGAAGTCGTTGACGAGCGGGGCGTCCCATTTTTTGAGGAGCTGGCTTTCGAGATCGCGGTAGTGGGCGACGAGTTCCTCGCCGCTCATCTGCGGGATCGGCAGCGGCGGGGCGGCGAGCGCGGTGTCGAGGCGGATTTGGAAGCGGGCGATTTGTTTCGGCAGGCCGGTGAGTTGGCGGACGAGGCCGATGCAGGTGCGGACGAGGGCGAGGGTGTCGGCGAGGCGGCTGCCGGTGTTTTCCGCGATGATTTTTTGGACGATTTCATCCGGCAGCGGCTCGCGGACGCCCATCATCTGCTCCATGAATCCACGGTTGAGCTGGAAGCCGGGGAGCAGGGCGAGGACGCGATACCAGCTAACCAGATTGTAATAAACCCGGCCGCGGATGAGCCCGAGCATTTGCGGAAAGACGTCTTCGGAGCGCTCGATGCGGTCGGGCGGCACGGACATGAGCTTGCAGAATTCGCGGTAGGCGGATTCGTAGATCCGGCGGGCGAAGGAGAATGTGAGCGGCGTGGTGACGCCGCCGTAGCTTTCGGCGATGTTGCTGTTATCCCAGACGCGGAGGGTGTCGGCGGGATCGGGCGTGAGGCCGAGCGTGGTGATGGGGCGGGATTGGAGCAGCCAGAGTTTTCCGGATGCGTCGATGGCCCACTCGATGTCTTGCGGCCGGCCGCAGGCGGTTTCGCACTGGCGGGCGAGGGTGGAAACGGCGACGGCGTCGGTGACTGATAGGAGTGGGTTTTCCGGCTGGGAGAGGATTTCGGCGGAGCGGGCGATTTTCCAGGTTTCGCCATCGACCTCGCCGGAGACGAGTTTCTCGCCGGTGCCGGAGACGGCGGAAACGACGGCGATTCCGCGGTTTCCCGAGACGGGATCCGCGCTGAAGGCGACTCCGGCGCAGCGCGGTGCGATCATGCGCTGGACGAGGACGGTGGGAGCGGACGGAGCGGATAGACCGCGCTCGCGGCAGTAGGTGAGGATGGCGGCGCTTTGGGCGGAGGCGCGGACTTGCGCGATTTTTCCGGCGACTTCAGAAGCGGGGACTTCGAGGTGGCTCTCGAATTGGCCGGCGAAGGAATGCCCCGTGCCGTCCTCCATGAGTGCCGGACGAGCGGACGGCGAAGAGTCCGGGGCCTAGCAGGTTGATGGAGTTTTCGAGTTCGGCGGGAGTCCACGATGCTTCGGGCGGCACGGCGAACCAGGCGGGGATTTCGAATCCGAGCTCAGCCAGCCGCGCCAGGGCCGCGCCTTTTCCTCCGAGGCGGGATGGGGCCGATGTGTCCGGGTGGAGGAATGGCATGGTAAGGAGAAAGGCTGACCTGACGTGCAGTTTTCCCGCATCCGGGTCACCTGCAAGCCTTTGGTTCATGAGGGTGATCCTTGCGCGGGGTGTGTCGCCCGTTTACCACTGGGCCATGGACCTTGCCGATTTCCGCAAAGAATACTCCGACCGTGGCTTGAAGCGGGAGGAAATGCACGCCGACCCCGTCGCACAGTTCGCCGAATGGTTCGCGCAAGCCACCGAACTCGGCCTGCACGAGCCGAACGCAATGACACTGGCCACTGTGGACGAGATCCGGAATGCCCTATCAGCGCACCGTGCTCTTGAAATACTACGACACCCACGGTTTTGTGTTTTTCACCAACTACGGCAGCCGCAAGGCGAAACAAATGGAGCAAAACCCGCAGGTGAGCCTGCTGTTTCCATGGATCACGCTGGAGCGCCAGGTCATCGTGCAGGGAGTGGTCGAGAAAATCAGCACTGCCGAGTCGCTCAAGTATTTCGCCTCCCGCCCGCGGGAGTCGCAGATCGGTGCTTGGGTGTCAAATCAGAGCGAAGTCATCACTTCCCGAAAATTTCTCATGCAGAAGCTCGCGGAAATTAAGGAAAAATTTTCCCACGGGGAGATCCCGCTGCCTTCGTTCTGGGGTGGCTACCGAGTGGTGCCACAGATGGTCGAATTCTGGCAGGGCGGACCGGCGCGCCTGCACGACCGGTTTCTCTACCGGCGCGGCGATGACGCTTGGAACATCGAACGACTTTCACCATGATGTACATCTTGTCTTCGCTTCATCATTCCTGGTTGCGTGTGAAAAGGTAACGAAAGACTTCGCGACATCTTGCGTATCCGGCGGAACCTCATGACACAGACATTTAAATCCTGCTCAATTTTTGCGTCCTTCGCAGCGCTGACCTTGGGCTGTCTGCCCGCAAAAGCGGCCGACTGGCTGAGCCTCCCAGCCAAGCCCGGAACCTCCAACGGTAAAAAAATTGTCCTCATTTCCGGCGACGAGGAATACCGCAGCGAGGAATCCTGCCCGATGCTCGCCAAGATCCTCAGCCAGAAACACGGATTCGATTGCGTGGTGCTTTTCGCGATCAACCCGGACGGCGGTTACATCGACCCGAATTTCCAGAAAAACATCCCCGGCACCGCCGCCCTGGACTCGGCGGATCTGATGATCATTGGCACGCGCTTCCGGCAGCTCCCGGACGATCAGATCGCGAAGTTTGCCGCATTTCTCGAATGCCGGCAAGCCGGTGATCGGCTTCCGCACCGCGACCCACGCCTTCACCGGCGGCGCCAAGACCGGCGATTTCAAATGGGCGGACTTCGGGCTCAAGATCCTCGGGGAAAAATGGGTGAACCACCACGGCAAGCACAAGGTGGAGGGCACGCGCAGTTTCATCGAGGCGGCCAATGCCAAACATGAGGTGCTCAGCGGAGTCGGGTGAAATTTTCGGCGACTCCGATGTTTACGGCATCGCGAATCTCGATCAGGCCGTCGCCACCATCCTGCTCCGCGGCGCGGTGACCGAATCGCTGGACCCGGCGTCGAAGAACCTGGAAGGCCCGAAGAACAACCCGATGATGCCGCTCGCCTGGCTGCGCGAATACACTGCGCCGAATGGCACCACCAAGGGCAAGGCCTTCTGCACCACGATGGGATCCAGCACCGACTTCGCCGATGAAGACCTGCGCCGCCTGGTGGTGAACGCGGCGTTTCATCTCACCGGGCAGAAAGTCCCGGCCAAGGCGGATGTCAACTATGTCGATCCCTTCTCGCCGACCTTTTACAGCGCGATCGGCGCAAAAGGACTACTACAAGAACCTCAATCGCAAGCCGGACGACTACGCGCTTGGCAAGAGCCCGGCCACCGGGCTTCCCGGGCAGAAGCCGGATGCCGCCGCCCCGGACAGCTCAAAAAAAAACTCTGATCCCCAACGCCACGCCCCAAGCGACGAGCCCGCCACCGCATCCGTAGCGCGTCCGCAAGCGGTGGCTCCCCCATCGCCCGGCGAGAGAATCGTCTTCATCGGCAACGGCCTCGCGGAACGGGACCTCTACTACAGCCGGCTGGAAACCGAGTTCTATCTGCGCAATCCCGAGCAGCAGATCCTCATCCGCAACATGGGGCGCCCCGGCGATACCCCCGCCTTCCGCCCTCACCCGAGCCGCAAATCCCAGTGGGCCTTTCCCGGTGCCGAGAAATTCCGCCCGGAGTTCTCCCGCCACTCGGGCAAGGGATTTTTCCCCACTCCCGACCAGTGGCTCACCCACCTGAAGGCGGACACTATCGTCGCCTTCTTCGGCTACAACGAATCATTCGACGGCCCGAAAGTGCGTCGATAACTACGAGGCCGAGCTCGACGCCTTCGTCAGCCACACCTTGAGCAAGGCTTATAACGGCAGCTGCCGCGCCGCGTCTGGTGCTCGTTTCCCCCATCGCTTACGAAGACCAGTCCAAGATCCGCGACCTGCCGGACGGCACCGCCGAGAACGCAAACCTGAAGCTTTACGCCGCCGCGATGGAACGCGTGGCGAAAAAACATTCACTCACCTTCGTCGATCTCTTCACGCCCACATCGGAGCTCTACACCAAGGCCAAAGAGCCCTTCACCACCCGCGGATTCATCCCGACCGAGGCCGGCTATCAGCAACTCGCCCGGATTCTGGCAGACGGCGTTTACGGGCCCCAGCCGTCGGCTTCCAAGGCGGATCCCGCCAAGGTGCTCGCCGCGGTCAAACAGAAAAACTGGTTCTGGCAGAACGACTACAACATCCTCAACGGCGTGCATTCCCACGGCGGCCGCTACAATCCGTTCGGCCCGCAGAACTACCCGGACGAAGTGCAGAAGACCCGCGAGATGATGGGCCTGCGCGACCAGCTCATCCATGCGGTCGCCTCGGGCAGGACCACCACCGTCAGTGCCGATGATTCGAAGACCCACCCGCTTCCACCCGTCCAGACCAACTACAAGGCCAGCAACAAGAACGGCAGTCCGGAATACCTCTACGGAAAGGATGCCGAAAAATCCCTGACCGTGCCCGAGGGATACAAGGTCGAGCTGTTCGCCTCGGAAAAGGAATTTCCCCAATCTCGCCAACCCGATGCAGCTCTCCTTCGACGACCGCGGACGGCTGTGGGTTGCCACCATGCCCACCTATCCCGCCTACCGGCCCGGCGATCCGCTTCCTAACGACAAGATCCTCATTTACGAGGACACCAACAACGACGGTCGCGCCGACAAGGAAACCGTCTTCGCCGACAAGCTGCATCTGCCCATCGGTTTCGAGTTCGCCCCGGAAGGCGTTTATGTCGCCCAGGAGCCGAACCTCATCCTGATGCGCGACACCGATGGCGACGACCGCGCCGACGTGCGGGAAATCGTGCTGGGTGG
The DNA here is from genome assembly GCA_963841745.1 of uncultured Verrucomicrobiae bacterium. Classification (GTDB taxonomy): domain Bacteria; phylum Verrucomicrobiota; class Verrucomicrobiia; order Verrucomicrobiales; family Akkermansiaceae; genus Luteolibacter. The sequence goes on from CAWJDV010000006.1 coordinate 1,293,368, forward strand.
ATTCGACACGCACGACACGCACCACGCCATCAGTGCTTTTTGCGCCGATCCCTCCGGCGCATTCCTGATGGGCGAGGGCGTGTTTCTGCACTCGAATGTCGAAACCGCCTACGGTGCCGTCCGAGCGATGAACGGTGGATTCTTCCGCTACAATCCGCAGCGCAGCCAGCTCGAGCGCACCGCCCAGCTGAGCATCCCTAACCCTTGGGGCATCGCCTTCGACGACTGGGGGCAGGATTTTTTCCTCCACACCTCGAGCACGAACATCGGCTGGATGCTTCCGAGCTCCGTCAAGCCAACCTACGGCGCACAAGCCCCCTTGGCCGAGGATCTCGCCCCCAAGGGCCACGCCGTGCGGCCCACCTCCGGCCTTGAGTTTGTCTCATCAAGCCATTTCCCGGATGAGGTCCAGGGCGACATGCTGCTCTGCAACACCATCGGATTTCTCGGCATCAAGCAGCACGCCATCGTCGAGGACGGCACCGGCTACAACACCGAGTTCCGCCAGGACCTTTTGAAGTCTTCGGATGGAAATTTCCGCCCGGTGGATCTCGAATTCGCGCCGGATGGTTCACTCTATGTCATCGACTGGCACAACATTCTCATCGGCCACATGCAGCACAATGCGCGGGACCCGCTGCGCGACCACGTCCATGGCAGGATCTATCGGATCACTTATCCGTCGCGGCCGCTGGTCAAGCCGGTGCCGGTGGAAAAAGCTCCGGTCGCCAGCCTGTTGGAGAATCTCAAGCTGCCCGACTATCGCACGCGCTACCGCAGCCGCCGGGAACTCCGGGCACGTCCGGCGGCCGAAGTGCTGCCCGCCGTCAAGGCGTGGGTTGCCAAACTCGATGCCAAGGCACCGCGCCACGAACACCATCTGTTGGAAGCCTTGTGGGCCACTTGGGGAATGAACCAAGTGGATGAATCGCTCCTCCGCAAGCTGCTGGAGTCGACGGACCACCGTGTCCGCTCCGCTGCAGTGCGGGTGCTCCGTTATAACATCCACCGCATCGCCGATCACCCTGCCCTTTTGGAAAAGGCGGCTGCGGATGCCCATGGCCGCGTTCGCCTTGAAGCGATCATCGCCGGCTCGTGGCTGAACAATCCGGCAGGTAAAAAAGTCGTCGCCATCGCAGCCGCCCAACCACTCGACACATGGAGCAAGGGAGCCGCCACCACCGCCAAGTCGCGGCTGGAGGGAGTTGAGGACGCCGTCGTGGATGAACACCCCGCCCCGCCCGTGCCCGCCCATTTGACCGGATCCGACAAGCAGCAGTTCCTCGCCGGGCATGAAGTTTATTTCCGGGACGCCCATTGCGTGACCTGCCATCAGCCCGACGGCAAGGGCATTGATCCCGCATTCCCGCCGCTCGCCATGAGCAACTGGGTGACTGGCGATCCTGACCGCCTCATCAAACTAACACTGCACGGCATGATGGGCCCCTTCGAGCTCAACGGGAAAAAATACGCCGGTCTCGTTCCTATGACCCCCTTCGGCGGCATGCTCGACGACGCCGAGGTCGCCGCCGTGCTCACCTACGTGCGCAACAGCTTCGGTAACAAGGCGGCCGCCGTTCAGCCCGCCCAAGTCGCCGCCGTCCGGGAGGCTTCCAAGGGTCGCCAAAGCTTTTACTTGGCCGACGAGCTGCTGAAGGAGCACCCCATGAAATGACCCGCTGGCGCGCTTCCTGCTTGGCGTTGGGGAATGAAAGAGGAAGAGCTCGATACCCACTCCAAGGCCCTTAAAATCAACCTGGATCCCCGTTGGTACGGGACCATGGCGGAAATCGGCGCCGGCCAGGAAGTGGTGCGTTGGTTCTTCCGCGTCGGCGCGGCTGCGGGGACCGTGGCCAAGAGCATTTCCGCCTATGACATGATCGTCAGCGACGCGATCTATGGCGGCGGCGACCGCTACGTGTCGCGCTCCCGGCTGCAGGCGATGCTCGACCGGGAATTCTCACTCAACGTCGAACGACTCAGTGAAAAGCGCGGCGACACCACCGCTTTTTTCGCATTCGCTGACACGGTAGTCGCCCGCAGTTTCAAGGGCGGCAACGAGTGCCACGGCTGGATGGGCATCAAGTTCCAGTCCCGCCCGCGCGACGAGCCGAGCCAGATCCTCATCCACGTGCGGATGCTTGATACCGAGGCCTCGCTCCAACAGGAAGCGCTCGGCGTGGTCGGTGTAAATCTGTTATACGGCGCGTTTTTTCATCATCATGAGCCGGACTTGCTGGTGGAAAGCTTACTCGACAAGCTGACCACCGGGCGGATAGAAATCGACGTCATCGAGTTCAAGGGCATCGAGTTCCGCTCGGTGGACAACCGGCTGATCAGCCTGAAACTCGTGCAGCTCGGCTTGAGCGGCGCCGCCATGTTCGGCGCGGATGGCGAGGTTTTGCAACCGTCCGAAATTCTTTACAAAAAGGCAGTGCTCGTCGAGCGCGGCAGTTTTCGGCCACCGACCCACGTGAATTTCGACATGCTGCAATGCGCGCTGGAGAAATTCAAAATGGATCCAGCCGTCGAGGGAAAGCAGGTCCTGCCGATTTTCGAACTCACCATGCGCAATCTGCTCAATGGCGGTGACGAAATCGACCGCCGGGATTTCCTCGCCCGTGCCGATCTGCTGGCCGCCTGCGGGATGACGGTGCTGATTTCCGACTATTTCGAGTATTACCGCCTCGCCGCTTATCTTGCCTGGCGGACTAAAGAGCGCATCGGCATCGTACTTGGCGCACCGAGTCTGATCGAATTGTTCGAAGAGAAATACTACACGCAGCTTCCCGGCGGCATTCTGGAGTCGTTCGGACGCTTGTTCAAAAACGATCTCAAGCTTTACGTCTATCCGCTCATGGACGGGAAGACCGGCGAGCTCACCACCATCGAGAATCTTCCGGTCGCTCCCGAGCTGAGGAAACTCTACGGTTATCTCGCCGACCGAGGGAGCTTCGTGAACCTGGACAATTTCAAACCGGAATACCTCAGCATTTTCTCACGCGACGTGCTCAGGAAAATCGCTGATGGAGACGAAGCGTGGAAAGAAATGGTCCCGACGGGCGTCTCCGATCTGATCGTGAAGCGGCGATTTTTCGGCTGCCAGAGTTAGGCACAGTCAGCCAGGAGTTGAGCCAGTTGATGGACGCCCTTGGTGCCGGTCACAGCGAGAAGAAGAACGGACTGAAGTCCGGGACTACTTTGATCACATGCTCGGGAGCTGCACCAATTTGGTGTACTGATAAGAGTTCTTCGCCAGGAACTCGGCCTTTTCGGTTTCGTTCATGTCTTTCCTTCTCCTCATCTGGTCCACACCGAAGTCGGAAACCACTGTCGCCGAGATTTCAGCTGCAGTGACACGACCGGAAGCGATCGCTGTGTTTTCTGGCATTGTCACAATTCCGGTTCCCAGAATCCTGAAACTCTTGGTTTTGCTATCCAAGGTCACTGGCACGTTTTTAATGACAGTAGGCGCGGCAGGATCGATGGCTTGGACGTGAAACGTGATTGTGAACTGATAGATGTTCTCACATACGAAATTGTTCGAATCCGAAACTTCGATTTTCGGAAAGGCTGCATTGAAGACGGTGGCCAACGGATTGTCCTTGTTCGCGACTCCAAGCAGTTTTTCGAAAGTGGGTTTCGGGTCCACGAGCTTGCGGCTTAGGACGAAAGTTTCGGAATCGACTTTTGAGGAATCAAAGGGGTCCTTGTAATCCAATTGATAGGCCACGCATGATACATCACCCCCGAGATCAGCTGGTTTTCCGATTTCTCCGTTATATCTGTCAGTCGCGGCGGTGAAGAAGACCAAGCTTGAAGCGTTAGAGCTCTTCAGGCCGCTGCCGCCGGGTAGCGTTGATTCCGTGGTCGCCGAGAGCCACTCATTCGCATTTCCCCTGCGTGTCACGAGCGCTTCGAAATCGCGAGCCATGATATCGATCATGCCTTTCGCCTGGCGGGAAGCTCTCAACTCGGAGCGACTGCGGTTCCAGGTGTCCAGGGCGATGGAGGTGATGGACACCAGCACCGTAACGATGATGGTGGTGATGGCCATGGCCACCATCAGTTCCATCAGGGTGAAGCCGCGTTTGGCAGGAGAAGTCCGTGGGGTTTTCATAAATGGGTTTGGATGAAATGGATGGCGACGTTAACGGCGCACCGCTAGATTGCGGGTGAATACAGGGTTTTTGAGTTTCGGAAAAGTTTGTCGTGAAAGTGGCACCGTTGAAATAGGACGCCGACTTTGCCGGCATCAGGTAGAATTCCGCGGAGAAAGCAATCACTGCTTCCGGATAGTCGGCAGCCTTGGTGAACGGGCCGGCTTGATCGTCGGGTCGGCTTGGGATTGGCTTCGATCTTCGGGTCTCTGCTGGTTCCCGCCGTGGTGTTAGTAATCAACTGGCCGCCACTGAAAACCAAGCTGGTTGCACTTTCACCAGATAGACCGCACCTTCGACTGCTTCCAAGATCCTCAGATGAATTCGGATCACTTGTCGCGCCGCACCATGGGGACAACGACGTAATTCTCACCGGGTTCTTCCAATCGCATCGGGTTCAGGAGCCGAGGTTCCGTCATCCGGAGCCCTGGCAACAATCGGAGAGCTTGCCTCGATATTGATAGGCAAGAAGTGCGTCGGTTGGCGACGCGACGCTCGATTTCTTGATCCAGTCAGAATGCCTTGTCGAAGCCCGTTTTGATGTCGGCCGTAGTCTTCAGCCTTTGCGCAAGTGTCACGAGTTCCTGTTCAAGCGCAGAAGCCATGCGGTCGGCCTGCTGAACATTGATGGACTTGCGAATGCCGTCCGCCGCCGGGGCGAAGACGACCATGAAGCCGGTGAGAAGCACGGCCAGAACGCCGATGGCGATCACCGTTTCCAATAGCGTGAAACCGCGGGTGCGGATTGAAGGATAGGTTTTCATAAATTCAGAATTCAGTGACCTCCGAAGGAATTTTCATTTGTTCCGGGCTGCGGAACACCGAAGTGCGACCATTGCGCCAGACGGCGAAGCCACCAAAGTCACGTTTTGCGGCAGCAGTTACTTTTGGCTTGTCAGTCGGTTTGCTGACCGGTCGGGTCCCGCTGCCCACGACGAAGCTGGCACCAGGAGTCGTGCAGATTCCCTCGGCATTGAACTCGTAGACGTAGTAAGTGCCTTCATAAGCCGATTTTGCCGGAGACAGTATTAGTTTCTCAGGGGGATCCAGTGCAGCACCTGATTTCTGATCCTTCTTGCTGTAGTCCTGACTGAAAAAAGTTTGATCAGGAAGTATCGTCCCCCGGCTCGAGAGAACCCACTTGCCTGTGTCCGGAGTACCGTCGGCTTTCAATTGCTCCGAAACCACCACGATACGCCGCAGATTGTCGGCCGTGATTGTTCGTGAGATCCTTTGCGACCAGGACGCGTGCGCGAGTCCTCTGACCGACGGCGATGGATCTGGCTTCGTCAAACAACGACTCGGTTGCGGCCACTCCGCTGGAGACTCCCTTGCCTCCCATTCCGCTGAGTCCGATCGCACCGGCGGTCATGAGAATGGACATGATGGCGATGACGACGAGCATTTCCACCAGGGTGAAGCCATGGCTACGCCGTGGTGGATCGATTTTCAGATCTTTGGAATTCATGGGTTTGAGAGTCGGGTTGGCGTTAAAGTTGAGCGGTTTTTCCGAATCCGCAAGTTCAAATGTCAATACATCGCAGTTACGTAATTTTCCGGTTTGGCGGATATCTACCGGCGTTCGGGCCGGAGGTCCAGAGCCAGGCAGGGCCCACCATGTCGCGGATATCCCGACGGGTGGCGACCCATCCGAGCAGCTCCTTGGCGAGCGAGGGATCGGCGACCAGCGAGGGAGGATCGCCCTCCCGGCGCGGCCCGTATTTCACGGGGACGGTCTTGCCGGTGATTTCCTCGACGGCGGAAATGATTTCCTTCACCGAGACGCCGACGCCGGTGCCGAGATTGCAGCGGACGGAGGTCCCGCCGGCGACCAGGTGGTCGAGGGCACGGGCATGGGCGTCGGCCAGATCATCGACATGGATGTAGTCGCGGATGCAGGTGCCGTCCGGGGTGGCGTAGTCGGTGCCGAAGACTTCGAGGAATTCGATTTCTCCGGTCACGGCCATCATGACGCGCGGAATCAGGTGGGTTTCCGGTTCGTGGTCCTCGCCGATGCGGCCATCCGGCGAGCAGCCGCTGGCGTTGAAATAGCGCAGGCAGGCACTGCTCAAGCCCCAGGCGGTGTCGCAATCCGCGAGGATGTGTTCGACCATGAGCTTGCTCATGCCGTAGGGATTGATCGGTTTCTGCTGGTTCGCCTCGGTGATCGGCAGCTTGTCGACCACGCCGTAGGTGGCGCAGGTGGAGGAAAAAACGAAGACCTTGCAACCGAACTCCTGCATCACCTGAAGCAGCTTGATCGGCTCTGCGGTGTTGTTCTGGTAATATTTCAGCGGGTTGGTGACGGACTCTCCGACGTACGCGTAGGCGGCGAAATGGATGACCGCACCAAAGTGGTGTTTTTCAAACAATGAGCGCACCAGAGTCTGATCGCCGACATCGCCGACCACGAGCTCGACCTCGGGGTCGATGATCGCCTGGTCATGGCCGAAGACGAGGTTGTCGAGCACGACGATTTTCCTCCCTTGGCTGGCAAGCAAGCGGACGGTGTGGGAGCCGATGTAGCCGGCTCCTCCTGTGACGAGAATCGGTGCGCTGGATGAAATCATGAGTTTGGTGGGATGAGAAAACCGGAGAATGCCCCGCCCTGTCAACTCATGGAAGTCCGCGGGGAAAAATTCCCTGAAATTCCCTTCGAATAGAATGCGTTCCCGTGGTGTCGTAGGTGCATGAAGAAAAACCTTCGTCTCTTGGTGATGACCGCAGTCGGGCTTGTCGGAGCTGTTGCATTCAGTTCCTGCGCCTATGATCCCTATTACACGTCGGTGGGAGGCAGTTACAGCACCGGGTATGGGGACGGATACGGTTATGGTGGCAGCTCGTTCAACACATCGGTCTTCGTGGGCACCGGGAATCCTCGCTGGGGTTACGATCCTTATTCCTACAGCTACTATGACTACAACCGTCGCGCCTATTATGATCCGTATTTGAATGGCTACTACCCGGTCGGCTACCGTCCGCGGGCGGTCTACGGAGTGTCCCATCCACACGGCTGGCGTCCAGGCAGCGGTTATTGCCGGCCACCAAGCCGGGTGTCGAACGTGACGATCCAGAATTATCGCAACCGCGAGTCGGTTTACCGGAGTTCCGGCTACATTTCGAGCGGCAGGTCTTACGGCCAGCGCCCGGTGCAAGGCGGTTACGGCGGAGGAAGTTACCCGGCACAAAATGGAGCCTATTCCCGCCAGTATCAGGAATCCAGGTCCTCCGGAAGGCCTAATCAGGAAATTTCAGGACAAGGCAGGTATCACGGCAGTGACACCGTCCGGCAGGCACCCCGCTATCCTTCCCGCTACAACACGCCGGCGTCTGTCCGCCAGCAAGAGGTCTCAGGGACGGGCCGCTGGCTATCCCCATCGCAGGCGAATCAAAACGCACAGCGCCAAGTCCGCCAGTTGGCACCGCCTGATCAATCTCGTGCACCCAGCCCGCGGGCAAAGCAGCCACAAGCCCAAAACCCGCAACCACGCACCCAGCAATCCAGTTCACGCGGATCTCGCAATGAAACCAGCGGCGGAGGCCGTTGGGGTGGGCGCGACCCGGGAACGGAATGACGAGGTCAGCTGGTGCGTGAAGCGTCCTTGGCCTCCCGCCGCTCGCGATCGCGGCGAAGGCTGGCCAAGGAAACTCTCGGTCGCAGCAACCAGCGTCCATAGAGCCAGCCCGCGATTCCGCCGCCGAAGTGACAGGCGTGCCCCAGATCGAACCACCCACCCATCCCCTGAGCGACGATCCATTTTCCCAAGCCTGAAAATCCTGGGATGCCCAGACCGGGATTGATCAAAGCCAGGATGAGGCCCGCGGCGAGAACGCCCAACCCGAGACTTTTCCCGGACACGGGGAGGGGCATCATCCGTGATTGTGGCGACAGGGTGGTCAACAAAATCAGCAAGCCGATACAACCGCCGGACATCCCGACCAACAAGGGGGACCCCGAAGCACCTGGAGCCATGGCTACGTGCGCGACTCCCCCTCCCAGGATGCCGAAAACCGTCGCTTTCACCAAAGTCGCGCGGCCGGCCATGTGCTCGATCCTGGAGCCGATCAACAGCAGGAACAATGCGTTCAAGCAGGCGTGCCACCAGTTCCCGTGGAGAAATCCGTAGGTGAAAAGCTGCCAGATTTTTCCGGACAAAATTCCCTCGCGACTCAGTCCCAGCCACTCGTACCACGACCAGACGGGTTGCCGATCAGCCCCGCCGACCGCCGCCACCAGCGCCTCGATTCCCAGAATCGTGGCGACCCAAGCCCAAGTCACCGGCGAATGTCCAAGTTGGGACAAATTCTGTCGCGCATTGGAAAACGGCCCACCAGTCGGATTCATGACATGATGGGGTCGGGTTCAATCTAGCAGCACGCGGAATCACTCCACCACATGCGCTCGCGGCTCGCGGCGGGCGACATCCTCGCCGCCGGCACTCGTCACGAACGGACCGCCTTCCAACGGGGCGACTCCCGTGAACGCCACGTCCGGCATGTCCGTCGGCCGACCAGCCAGCGGGAAATCCTTCCGCAGCGGGAAAAACGGATAACCTTCCCACATCAGAATGCGTTTCAGGTTCGGATGCCCCGAAAACGGGATGCCCATCATGTCCCAGACCTCGCGCTCGTGCCAATCCGCTCCGAGCCAGATGTCCGTCGCCGACGGCACGGTCTCGTCCTCGCCGACCTTCGCCTTGATGCGCAGGTGCTTGGAATCGTCCAAAGTGGCCATTTCATAAACCATCTCGAAGCGCGGATCATCGCCGAAGTGATCGACACTGGAGATGTCCAGAATCATCTCGTAGCCGAGGTCCTTGTGGCATTTCGCCAGCACGTCGTGCAGGGAGCCGAGCTCGACATTGACGGTCTGCTCGCCGCGGAATTCGAAGGTTCCCAGGACTTTTTCCCCGAAAACTTCGCGGAGCTTGATGGCATCGGCTGCTGCTGACATTTGAAACTTCGTAGCTGAAAATTAGGCCATCTCTTCCATGAACGTCCGCTTCTGATCCATCGTGGAATGCTCTCCCTCGATCTTCGTTTGCAGCTTCATCAGCCCTTCGATCAAGGCCTCGGGCCGTGGCGGGCAACCGGAAATATAGACATCCACCGGAATCAATTTGTCGATGCCCTGGAGCACCGCGTAGCTGCGGTACATGCCGCCGGACGAGGCGCAGGCGCCCATGGCGATGCACCATTTCGGCTCCGGCATCTGGTCCCAGACCCGTTTCACCGCCAGCGCCATCTTGTAAGTCACCGTGCCGGAAACGATCAAAACATCCGCCTGCCGTGGAGAAAACCGCATCACTTCCATGCCGAAGCGGGAGATGTCGAAGCGGCTCGACGCCGTCGCCATCAGCTCGATCGCACAGCAGGCGAGGCCCATCGGCATCGGCCAGAGCGAGTTCTTGCGCATCCAGTTGATGGCCGCATCCACGCGGGTGATGATCACATTTCCTTCGATTTTCGAATCGTAGGCGGTGTGGAGGGTGCTTGGGGACGGACTGACCATGGTGGTTGGCTTGTTGCGCGGGACATTGTGCCCGCAGCTGCGGTCGCTCAAGTCGATTGTGAAATTTTTCACAATCCCCGTGCGTCGCTTCTCCCTTGCCCATTCGGCCGGCTCCCCCTAGGCTCCGCGCCCCTGCCGATGAGCTCCAAACCTGTATTTCTCTACGACACGACCCTGCGTGATGGCACCCAGGGCGAAGGATTCCAACTTTCCGGCCTCGACAAGCTCCGGATCGCCCAGCGGCTCGACGAATTCGGCATCGACTACATCGAAGGCGGCTGGCCGGGCTCGAATCCCAAGGACATCGAATTTTTCCGCGAGGCGAAGAACCTCAAGCTCAAGCACGCCAAGCTCGCCGCTTTCGGCTCCACCCGCCGCGCGGACACTCCGGTCGAGGAAGATCCGCAGGTCCGCCTGCTGCTCGAGGCCGAGACGCCGGTGGTCACCATTTTCGGAAAAAGCTGGGAACTCCAAGTCACCGAAGTCCTCCGCACCACCGTCGAGGAAAACCAGGCGATGATCCGCGACACCGTGGCCCATTTGGTGAAACACGGCCGCGAGGTGATCTACGACGCCGAGCACTTTTTCGACGGTTACAAAGATTCTCCCGAGCACGCGCTCGCCACCCTGCAAGCCGCCGCCGACGGTGGTGCCGCCTGCCTCGTCCTCTGCGACACCAACGGCGGCACGCTGCCTTCCGAAGTCATGCAAATCTGCCAGGCCGTGAAAGCCCGCCTGCCGGACACCCCATTCGGCATCCACACCCACAACGACTGCGAGCTCGCCGTCGCCAATGCCATCGCCGCAGTCCGCGCCGGAGCCAGCCAGATCCAAGGCACCATCAACGGCTACGGCGAGCGCACCGGAAACTGCAACCTCACCTCCGTCATCCCCATCCTCCAGCTCAAGATGGACATGCCGGTCGTCCCGCACCTCGAGCAACTCCGCGATCTCTCGTATTTCGTGGACGACGTTTCGAACAACCCGCACTTCGCCCGCGCCGCCTTCGTCGGCCGCACCGCCTTCGCCCACAAGGGCGGCATGCACGTGAACGCCGTGCAGAAACTCGCCCGCAGCTACGAACACATCGTCCCCGGCAGCGTCGGAAACGCGCAAAACATTCTCGTTTCCGAACTCAGCGGCCAGTCGAACATCCTCGTCAAAGCCGCCGAACTCGGCCTCCCGTTGGAAAAAGGTTCGCCCGAAGCCAGCGCCATCCTCCACCGCGTCAAGGAACTCGAAAACGACGGCTACTCCTACGAGGCCGCCGGCGGTTCGTTGGAAATCCTCATCCGCCGCGAGCTCGGGACGTATGTGAAATCCTTCGACATCACGGAATACCACACCAGTTTCCGCCAATACCGCGACGGCCACCCGCCGGTCTGCGAGGCCACCGTGAAACTTACCGTCGATGGCACGCCCGAGCTCACCGTCGCCGAAGGCCACGGCGTCATCAACTCGCTCGACCTCGCGCTGCGCAAATCGCTGCTGCCGTTTTTCCCGGAAATTTCCGGCGTCTCGCTCGTCGATTACAAGGTCCGCATCCTTGACGGCCACGACGCCACTGCCGCCAAGACCCGCGTGCTTATCGTCTCCACTGACGGCGAGTCCACCTGGGGCACCGTCGGCGTTTCGGAAAACATCATTGAAGCCAGTTGGCTCGCCCTCGTCGACGGCATCGACCTTTTTCTGCAGCGCAAAAAATAAGGAGGATGGACGTCTCGTCCATCACGCCAATGAAAAGCGAAAGAACCGTCTTTCCAAACTCCCGTTTCTCTCCAAAATGGCTTTGCGGCGAAGACTGTCCGCACTGCTTATTTCGCTAGCCGCAAGAAAATGAGATCCCCCGGAAAAAACCTCATCTTCGCGATTCCCATTTTCGCTGCCGCAGCCTTCTTCGCCTTCCGTCATTTCACCCCTCCACCTCCTGAGCCCGCGCCGGTCGCAGTCACCCCGGCACCGGACGCCCCCATCCTCGCGCCCGAGGACGCAGTCCACGCCCAATACGCTGGCTCCGAATCCTGCAAAAAGTGCCACACAGGCGAGTTTGAAAAATGGCACCCCTCGAACCACGGCCGCGCCGAGCGCATGATCAACCAAGAAGAGGACCATAAGGCCTTTGAGCCGAAACAAACGCTCACCCACGGCAAGGACACGTCCGAAGCATTCCTCGATGCCGACGGCCTCGCGAAGATCCTCACCACCGGTCTCGACAAAAAACGCCACGCCTACGAAGCCGTCCGCGTCATCGGGAACGAACCGCTGCGCCAATTCCTCATCCCCGCCCCCGGCGGTCGCATGCAGACTTGCGACGTCACCCTGGACCCCGCGAAAAACGAATGGTTCGACGTTTACGGCGACGAAGACGAGCGCGGTCCCGGCGACTGGGGCCACTGGACCGGCCAGGGCATGAACTGGAACGCCATGTGCGCCGCCTGCCACAACACCCGCCTGCGGAAAAACTACGAACCGCGGACCAACAGCTATCACACCACCATGGCCGAGATGAGCGTGGGCTGCGAGTCCTGCCACGGCCCGATGAAGGAACACGTCGAGTGGCAGGAAAAACCCCCGGTTGATGGAAAAAAGGATCCCACCCTTCCCAAGTTCAGCCGCGACCAGGTCATGGAAACCTGCGCCGCATGCCACGCCCGCCGCGCGGAACTCACCGGCGACCTCATTCCCGGCGAGTCGTTTTTCGACCACTTCAGCCTCGTTGTCACCGACGAGACTGACATCTATCACCCCGACGGCCAGGTGCGGGACGAGAACTACGAGTTCGCCTCGTTTCTATCCAGCCGCATGCATCATGCCGGTGTCCGTTGCGTGGATTGCCACGATCCGCACTCCACCAGGAACATCGTCAAGGGCAACCAGCTCTGCATGAACTGCCACACCGCGCCACGACCCGATTTCCCCACCGCCCCCGTCATTGATCCCACCGCCCACAGCCACCACGGCGCGGACAGCACTGGCAACCAGTGCATCTCCTGCCACATGCCGACCACCACCTACATGCAGCGCGACCCGCGCCATGACCACAGCTTCAGCAGCCCGGATCCCAGACTTACCAAGGAGTTCGGCGTTCCTAACGCCTGCAACAAATGCCACACCGACAAGGATGTGGACTGGGCCATCGAGGCCAGCAGGAAATTCTACGGCGACAAACCCGACCGACCCTCCCGCACCCGCGCCATCACCGTGGCCAACGCCCGCCGCGGAGATCCCGCCGCCCGTGGTCAACTCATCAAGCTGCTCGCCACCGAGGAAATCCCCGCCTGGCAAGCCACCGCCTCCCACCTGTTGGAACGTTGGGTGATGGATCCCGAAGTCACCCAGGCCCTGCTAGAGCAACTTTCCCACAAAAGCCCGCTCGTCCGCGAGGCCGCCGTCCGCTCTCTCGGCCAGCAGGTCCGGGCGAACAACGCCAGCGTCCGCGCCGCCCTACAACCGCTGTTGAAAGACCCGCTCCGCTCGGTCCGCATCGCCGCCGCATGGGCGCTTGTCGACACGCTCGACCTCACCAGCCGTGCCGGAAAAGAACTCGTCCACATGCTCGACATCAATGCGGACCAACCGACCGGCCGCATGCAGCTCGCCCAGTTCGCGTCCCTCCGCGGCGACCAAGCGGCGGCCATCCGCCAGATGCGCAAAGCCATCGAGTGGGATCCTAACTCCCCACCCTTCCACCACGATCTCGCCATCCTTCTCAGCACCACCGGCGACTCCACCGGGGCCGTCAAAGCGCTGCGTGACGCCATCGCCCTGGACCCGGAAAATCCGGAATACCACTACAAACTCGCCCTCGCCCTCAGCGAAACCGGCACCACCGCGGAAACCGTCGCCGAGTTGGAAAAAACCGTAAAGCTCGATCCCGGCTACGCCCGCGCCTGGTATAACCTCGGCCTCGCCAAAAGCAGCATGAACCAACCGCAGGCCGCCATCGCCGCCCTGCGCCATGGCGAAGCCGCTGATCCTAACGACTCGGCGATCCCCTACGCCCGCGCCACCATCCACGCCCGCCTCGGCCAGAAACAGGAAGCCCTCGCCGCCGCCGCACTCGCCCTGCAACTCCGTCCGGATTTCAACGAGGCCAGGCAGTTGATCCAGTCACTCGCCCGGCCTTAGCGGTTTACATTGGCGGCTGAGAAATGCGGGGCGTCGATATTCTTTTCCATCGACGGTTTCGTTCCGCCATTCTGCTGGACGCGCTCATTACCGATGTCGCATCATCATGATGCGGATTGCTTCCGGGAGCCAAGACCGAGCATGAGCAGAGACACGCCGCTGAAAAGCGTATGGATGCCGAAAAGCAGCCCCAAGATCGAGGCAGAGTCATTCGGCCAGCGGGAGAACACCATGAGACCCAGCACCAGCGATGCGAGTCCGTTGATGAGAGTCCAGACCCAGCCCGCATTGCCGCGAAGCTTGATGGCTCCGAAAATGGCGATGAAGCCCTGTGCCGCGAGATAACCTGCCAGAATCAAGGTGATGATGGCCACGCTTGAGCCGATGCAACGCAGCAGGATGATACCCGCCGCGATCCGGATCACACCGGACAAAGCTTCTGACAGCCGGTGCCCGCCGTGTTTTCCGACGATCGCCATGAAGAGCGAGATCACACCGATGACCAGCGCGGCGATCCCTAGATACTGAGCGATGAGAATCGAAAACAAATAAGGGCTCCCCATGGCGATGAAGCCCACGACGATCGAAAGGACTCCACCGAACATCAGCCAGCCTCGGCTTGCTGAAAGGGCGCGGACGTCGGACGAGGAGGACGATGCGGTTGTCATAGTGCTCGACTCCTAGCTGACAGAGGCCAGCTCCGTCAATACAATCGACGGCCGATTTCCTCGTACGCCGTTGGGTCGGTGTGGAAATCTATGCTGCCAAATTCTCTTGTTTAAGGGCCATGCCTTTCATCAGAATCACATCTTGCCATTTTTTCGCCGTCCTGGTAGGGGTTCTCCATGAGCAGGAAAACTCGGTGGCTGGCTGGCTGGAGAAATTCCGAGAAGAAGCCCGTTTTCTATCACTGCATCTCGCGGATCGTGGACCGGCGGTTCGTGCTGGGGGCGGAGGAGAAGGAGAAGTTCCGCGCTTTGATGCGGATTTATGAGAAATTCTCGGGCTGCCGGGTGACGGCTTACTGCCTGATGGACAACCACTTTCATCTTTTGCTGGAGGTGCCGCCGAGGCCGGCGGCCGGATTCACGGACGCGAAGTTGCTGGAGCGGCTGGCGGCGATTTACAGCGAGGCGTTTGTCGCGGAAGTAGCGCGGGAACTGGCGGAAGCAAGGTGCCAGGTGGCGGAGGGTTTGGCCGAGGAATCGCTGGTCGTGGGACGGATTCACGAGCGCTTCAGCTACCGGATGCACGATCTGGGAGAATTCATGAAGGGCGTGCTGCAACGCTACACCCAGTGGCACAATCGGACGCACGCACGCACCGGACGACTGTGGGAGGACCGCTTCAAGAGCTTGATCGTCGAGGATGGCGTGGCGGCGAAGACGATCGCGGCTTACATCGACCTGAATCCGGTGCGGGCAGGGATGGTGAAGGATCCGGCGGACTACCGGTGGAGCAGTTATGGCGAAGCGATCGGCGGCGGCCCGAGGGGGAATGGCAAAACGGCGCGGGCAGGGCTGGTTCGGGCGCTGCGGGCACACCAAGGAGTGGCAGCGGACGCGGCTTTCTGGGCGGACGATGTCTCGCGGGAATACCGCAGGATTCTGATGGCGGGCGCGGTGGGAAAGAGCACGGAGAGCATCGGCCGGGATGGGGAAGTGGTGGTGAATACGTCGCGCAAAGGGATTTCAAAAGAGCAGGCTAACAAGGAGCTTGCCATGGACGGGGCGATTCCCCTCGGGAAAATGCTGCGTTGTAGGATCCGTTATTTCACGGCCGGCGCGGTGATCGGCAGCCGGAGCTTTGTCGACGAGGCATTTACAAAGTCCCGGGACCGCTTCGGAATGAAACGCAAATCCGGGGCGAGAAAGCTGAGGGGGGACGCGGCCGCGGCGAGTGGCTTTTTGTGGAGCTTGAGGGATCTGCGGAAGGGTATCGTCTAACTCGATGATCAGGTGAACCGGGTGAAGCCTGACGCCGCATCTGTCATAACAACCCTTTTCTGACAAGCGACAGAACGGAAAGCTCACAGCACCCGGGTGCCGTCGGGGACTTCGAATGTCTTGAAGCGGGACGCGTTTCCTTTTTCGAGTGTGACCTGTGATTTCGAGAGACCAAAAGATTTTGCTAGAAAATCTCTCAGCGCCTTGTTCGCCTCACCGTCGACCGGTGCGGCGGCGATTTTGACCCGCAGGATGCGCCCGGCCTGCGGGTCATGCTCCCAGCCGATGATCTCGCTCTGGCGGGCGTTAGGCGTGGCACGGACGCGAAGTTTCACGGGCCGAGTCAAACAAGGCAAGCCGCGCGGGTCGAGCGCCTTCAATGGAGTAGACAGCAGCACCTTAGACGGCCTGGCGGTCAACCGTGAAACCCTCGTTCACTGCATGATCCGCCGCTGGATTGAAGACCAGCTCCACAGCGTCGCCGTCCGCAGTGATGGTGATGCCGGGAGTGGCTTTGAAATGACCGATCTCGCGGCAGGTGATGCGGGTGGCGGTGAAGTGACTGAGTGTGCTCTCGATATCTTCCGGGGAAATAGCCAGCAGGTAGCCAAAACTCGGGAAGGAAACGAGCCAGCGCTCGATTTCGACATCCATCGGGCATGGCAAATCCTCGAGGTCGAGGATGGCTCCGACCTCGGAGCAGTTGCAGAACATGGCGAGCGTGCCGATGATGCCTCCGTTGCTGATGTCTTTGCCGGCGCGGCAGAGGCCCTTTTCCGCAAGGGCGGGGAGCATTTCAAGTCCGGCTCGCAGCCGCTCGGGCGAGGAGGTGGTGCTGGAGTTCCAAAATGGTTTTTCGCCGCGGTAGCCGCCGTGCATGTCGATGGCGATGACGAGGTGATCGCCGGGTTTCGCATCAAAGCTGGTGATGAGCCGGTCACCGGCGTGACCGAGCACCGCAGCGCCGAGCGCGGCTTTTCCGGAACCGGTGTGGGTGGTGTGACCACCGACGATCGGCACCCCGTAAGCCCGGGCGGCCTCCTGCATGCCATCCCAGATCTGAGACGAAATTTCATCCGAGGGGGTCCATAAAATATCGGTGAGGGCGACCGGTCGCCCCCCATCGCCGCGATGTCCGAGAGATTGACCATGACCGCCGAGTAACCGGCGAACCACGGATCGTCCTCAACGAACGATTCAAGCATTCCCTCCGCCGCGAAGAGCAGGTGTCCGGTACCGGTCGGATTGGGAATCGCCGCGCAATCGTCGCCGAGCCGGACGTTTCCGGAGACCTCCAAGGCGTGTCCGTAAGCCTGGTGAATGACGGCCTTCTCCACCACCGCCGGGTGGGAAGTGAGGTAGCGGGCGAGCTCGGAGAGGTCCATCATTCGTGGGAATAGATAGATCACCGCATGCCAAGTTTTGGATAATGTTAAAGAAACTTCATGAAAATCCCATCCAGCCCGGATCTGAATTCGCATCGGAGATGGTGCGGGTGAAATCGGATTGCGGAACCTGCTGCGATGGGCGAAGAATCCGGTATGGAGAAACCGCACCGGTATCCGGTTATTTTCAATCCCCGCGCCCGCAGCCAGAAGGGCGGGCGGGTGATGCGGTTCATCGAGAGCCATCCGGACCGACTGACGCTGCACCCCACGAATTATGCCGGGGAGGCGCGCGAACTCGCTTCGCGATTCGCGGCGGAGGGCGAGCCGGTGGTGATCGCGGCGGGCGGAGACGGCACGCTCAACGAAGTGGTCAACGGCCTGGCAGGATCGAAGACCATGCTGGGAGTGCTGCCGGCCGGGACGATGAATGTGTTCGCCCGGGAAATGGGGATTCCCTGCGATTCGCTGGACCAGGCGCTGCTGGTGATCGAGCGCGGCTTCGTGCAGGAAGTGGATTTGTTCGGAGCCAATGGTTCGCCTTTCGTCCAGATGGCCGGGGTGGGCTTCGACGCGCTGGTGATCGAAGAAACCTCGTGGGAGACGAAAAAACTGTTGGGTCCGCTCGCCTATTTGTTGGCGGCGGTGCAAGGTGCTTGGCGAGGAGCCTCCGAAGCTGGAGGTGGTCTGCCCGGACGGGCGGCGCGAAGAGGGGGTGGCAGTGCTGGCGGGAAACGGCTCGCTCTATGGCGGCCCCTTCAAGTTCTTCCGCAATGCGAGCAACCATGACTCGAAGCTCGACGTGCTCGTCTACAAGGAGGCGGGTTACCGGCTGGTGCTCGATTCACTGCGTGGGCTCGCCTTCGGCGGCATCGACCTGCTGGCCTCGACGAGCTATCTCCAGACCGGGGAGTTCGTGGTGCACTCCGACCGGGAAGTGCCGGTGCAGGTGGATGGCGAGTGGATCGGGCGATTCCGGCAGGTGCATTTCATCGAAACCCCGCATCGGCTGCGGGTGCTCGCGCCGGAAGATCGCGCTCATCGGCGGATTCTCGGATGCGGTGAAATCCTTGCTGCAATGGCCCCGACATCCCGTCGAACTCCAAACCACCCGCACCCTGTGAAGCGGAAGGGGAAGGGGAAAACCGTGATCCGGCGCTGGTTTCGTCGTCTTGGAATCGTTTTCGGAAGTTTGTTCCTGCTGTTCGCAGGCGTAGTGGCGTATGCGAATTTCACGGCGATCTGGGCGTCGCGCGGGCGACTTTTCAACGATGTCGCGGATCTTCCGGCGATGAAAGTGGGTTTGGTGTTTCGGCACGACGGACCGGGTGAACGGCCGCGAGAACCTCTATTTCCGCTATCGTATCGACGCGGCCGTGCGAGTCTGGAAATCCGGCAAACTGGAGACGCTGATTGTTTCCGGAGACAATGACAGCAGCCCTCTGTATTACAACGAACCTGAAAAAATGAAGCAGGCGCTGATGGAGCGCGGGATTCCGGGCGATCGCATCGTTTGTGACCGATGCGGGTCTGCGGACGCTTGATTCGGTGGTGCGGGCGAAGGAAATCTACGGGACCAACACGGTTCTCCTGATCAGCCAGCGGTTCCAAAACGAGCGGGCGATTTATCTGGCGAAGGCGCACGGCATCGACGCCTATGGATTCAACGCGCAGGATGTCGAGACCCAGGCCGGCCTGAAAACCAAGATCCGCGAGGTGGGAGCCCGGGTGAAAATGTGGCTGGACGTGAATTTCCTGAATACGCGGCCCAGGCATCTGGGAGAAAAGGAAACGCTGCCGAAGTAGCGGGCATTCACCGGGTAGATTTTTTGTGACACAGCAAGCATCAAGGGCCGGTTGGGTTTGAGTCGGCGAGCCTAACTCACAACGGGCTCTGGCGTTGCCGGCTGAAGCCCAATGCCTTTGAGGATTGGTATGACTGAGCAAGTTCGCTACACCAAAGGTGTTCCGACCTTCAGCCCAAGGTTGCCGGTGACGGCTACCTTGGGAACCGGATTCCCGGTCTTCAGAACTCCAACGGAGTTCCGGCGAGGAAGGATTTGCCGAAAGTCGTCCCAACTCCCAAAGACCGGAACCACGTTGTGGTTCGATTCCTTGAATCCACGTCCCCCAGGGTAGGCGTTCGTTCCTGACGCCAATCCTGAGCTGGGGGGCGGAATACCGTTGATGTTGGAAAAAACCGCAGGTGAATCCTTTAAGGCATTGGGCGGAAGCCAGCGCTCCTTCGGGAATTCCACGCCCCTTCCGAGTAAAAAAAGAGGCCGCCGGAGCACCCACTCCGACGGCCAAGTTGAGAACTTCATCACACCGACGATTTGACTCGTGGCCTGTATGAAGCAGACAACTGCTGTTCACCCTTACATGAAAACACGAACTTTCGAACGGTCTTCAGCAGTTTTGACCGCCGGGTGATTGCAGCGTTCAAAAAATTCCCAAAAACTTCACAAGCCGTTTATCTGTTGGGAGCGGAACGAATCGAAGGCTTCGCTCTGGCGGGCGTGGTAGATTCCACCACCGGCGCGGCAGAAGAAGTCCGACGCGTGCTGGAAGTGGTTTGACTGCCCCCTTTGTCCTCGACCGGGGTGATGGCGTCCACCGGTGGCAGAACTCCCGGCCCATCCGCGAATTCGCGAACTCTGGGAGAAACCTTGTAGCGGGCATCCATGTCCGCTTGCACGTCGTTCAGCGAGCGGTCGCTGTTCACCACCGAAGGCTGGATGAAGACCATCAGCTCGCTGCGGTCATCCGTGTTGGTGGTGGTGGAGAAGAGTTTGCCGAGATAAGGGATGTCGCAGAGGATCGGGATTCCGGATTTTTCCTGGCTTTTCCGACCGACGATCAGGCCGCCGAGGACGATGGTCTGGCCGTTCGGGACGGTGGCGGTGGTCAGAACCTCCCGGGTGGAAATCCGCGGGACGGTGAGGTCGCCGCCGTCGCCGCCGGCACCTTGGAGGACCTGGTTGCCGTTCTGCTCGTCGTTGAGCAGGGCGATCTTCATGGTGATCTCGTTGTCCGAGTTGACGAGGGGGATGACTTCGAGTTTCAGGACGACGTCCTGGTATTCGATGTTGGTGCTGGATCCGCCGCCGCTGAAGTTGTTGTTGCTGGTCGGGATGGCGATGCGCTCACCACTGGAGATGGTGCCCTTCTGGTTGTTCGAGGTGAAGATGCTCGGTCTGGAAAGAACGGTGAAATCGGTCTTCGACTGGAGCGCTTTCAGGTAGACGCTGAGATCACCGATCGTGCCGTAGGCGCGGAAGTCCACCGCCGGAAAGGGAGCCCGGATCGAACGGAGTTTCGACACCAGTCTTCTCCCACAATCGGAAGGATCGGAAGGATCGGGCCAAATCCACCACCGCGCACGGGAAGTGATGTCATCGCTGCGGACCAGGTAGTCCACTGCCGAATTCCTTCGAATCGTTGAGCGTGAGCTGACCGATGACGGTGGAAATCATGACTTGGTCGGGCTTCACGTCGATCTGGTCGAGTAGGCGCTCGATGATTTCCAAGTCCGGATGGCGGGCCTTGGACGACGATGGAGTTGGTGATGTTGTCGGCGACGAGAAGGGTGCGGCCGACGAGCACGGACTCGGGCGCTGAGTTGACGTCGGGATCGCTCGAGGGCGTTCGACGCGCCACCACCACCACCACCGGAGCTGCCGGACCACCGAAGCTGCTGCCGCTGCTGTGATCCACCGAAGTTGGCTCCGGTGCTGCCGGACCGACCGGAGCTGCCTGACTGGCGGGTGCTGGTGCCACCGGCTTGGGTCGGGTGTCCCGGCTGGGCACCCCCTGCGGCACCTCCTTGGGTGCGCCACCCCGCCACCACCGTCACCAGTGCCGCTGAAGGCGCGGGTGAGGGCGTCGCTGGCGATTGGCAGGAACTCGGAAACGGTGAGGAAGCGGAGTTTCCGGCGAAGGAAGTTTTTCTCGCTGGTTTCCACGTCGAACTCGCGGACGAGGCCCTCCACGGTGATGAGATCGATGGGACGCCCCATGGCGACGATGCGGTTGGTGCGAGGATCCGGGATGATCTGGATGGGAATGTCCTCGCCGCTGCCGCCGCCGCCGGGTTGACCACCGGCAGCCTGCGAGCTCCTCCCGGAGCGGGTGCCGGAGCGGACTCGATGCGCTGGATGCCGGCGGTTTTCTGGGTGGCTTGCTGGGCGGTGAGCAGGGTGGTGAGCGTGTCGGCGAGTTCGGTGACGTCGGAATATTTGACCTTGATGAAGCGGGTGCCTTGGACGGAGCCGGGTTTGTCGATTTCCTTCTTGAGGTCGATGAGCCTGCGGATGAGCGAGGTGTTTTCGGTGATGACGACGGCGGAGGCGTTCGGCACGGCGGCGATGGAGCCGAACGGCACCGAGCTGGCCGATGATCTGGGTGAAGGTGTTCACGGCCTCGGCGGGCTTGATGTAGTTGAGGGTCATCACGTAGGAAATGACGGCGTCACCTCGGGAAGGGGAGTTTCGTTAAAAACAGCGTCGTTTTCGTTATAAACGCCGACGCCGCGCCCGGTGGGGCGGATGCCGCCGGTGGAGAGGGTGAGGATGTCGAGATTCGGGTCCTCCGCGTCCGGGACGAAGACGAAGTTTTCGATGGTGGCGGCTTTTTTCAGGAGTTCGGCGGCTTCGGCGAAGGTGAGCGGATCCTGTGGGGTGGCTTCCTGGACGAAGGAGAACTCGGCGGTGGCAGCGGCGGCGGAGACGATCACGCGGCGACCGGTGTATTTCCGGTAGAGTCCGGCGAGGGCGGTGCCGCTGAGTTTCGGTTCGTTGATGTCGGTGATGATTTTCGTCTCACCGAGGTTGGCACGCCAGGAGCGGGCTGGGCGGCGGCGGGCGCACCAGCGGGGGCGGCAGGGATGACTCCGGGAATGGGGACACCGGGCGGCGCGACGGGAACCGTCGGGGTGGGAACCGGAGCGGGTGGGAGGTGCCGGAACCGGCAGACTGGAGGCGCGGGCGGCGGCACGGGCGCTTCCTGACCGGATGCGGAAACGAGGCCGAGAAGAAGAAGGGCGATGGAGCGATGGAATGACATGGAAACGTGGTGGATTTCAGATTGAAGGATTAGTTGCCACGACGTGACGGACGCTGCTGGGTAGTCTGAACGGCTTGGCGTGCCGGGACTTGGGCTGCGGCTGCGGTTGGGCACCGGCCACTGGAGCGGCGGGTGGCGGAACGACACGGGGACGGGGTTGCCGCTGGGGCTGGTTCGGATCGACGGGTTGCGGCTGGCTGGCCGGGCTGCGGCGGCTGGCCGGGCTGCGGCTGCGGACGGCGGCCTTGGGCGCAGCGGCGAGCGTGAGGAGCTTCTCGTCGAAGGAGACGGTGCCGGTCATCGATGCCGGAGTTCATGCGGACGGTGGTGCCGAGTGGATCACCAGCCTTGCGAATGACTTCGAGAACTTTGAAGCCATCCTTCGATGGCTTGTCGGAATCCACGGTGATGCGCTCTTCGGGCTTTTTCTTGTTGATCAGGGTGACGCGGTAGCCGGTGCCGCCGATGGGAGAAACGCCGATGAGGGCGTAGTCGTCGAGCGGATTGATGCGTCCTCGCCCGGATCGGGCGGCGGGGGCTTGGAGGTGAACGGGGAATTGGTCCACAGGCTGGAATAGCGGCTGAGCGGCGCCTTTTTCGGCAGGTCCGCGAGCAGCCACGCCGGTGAGGGCGAGGAGGAGAAATGCTGGGATTCGAAACATGGAGATTTCATGGCGGCGGACTAGAGGGCTGGCGGGACGAACCATTGCTCGATGGTGGCGGTGCAGTCGATTTTGGTGTCGTCCGGGTTGTTCGGCAGCATGCGGATTTGCGAGGCGATGCGGAGCTGGTCAGGCATGTTGAGGCGGTCGAACCAGCGGTAAAGGGCGTCCTCGGTGCCGGTGACGGTGATCTGGATTTTCGCGCGATGGTAGTGCGTGCCCTCGGTGGCGTCGGTGGGCAGGGGTTTCTGGGATTTGATGGTGAGACCGGCGGCCTTGGCCTCGCGTTCGGTGAGTTGTTGGAGGGTGGTCTGGACGTCCTGGTTCGCCTTGGGTTCCGGTTCGTGTTCGGCGAGCCAGTCCATCTGGTCGGTGACCTGTTCGCTGCTGTCGCCGGAACTTCTCGGCGGTTTCGAGTGTTTGCTTGGCTTGGATCGCGCTCGGCATTGACCTCGCTGGCGCTTGGTTTTGGCGAAATTGAAGACGAGAAAATTGAGAATCGCGAACCCCGCGAGGGCAAAGAAGATGATGAGCTTTTTTTCGCGGGGTGACATGGATGAGAAGTGAGAAAGGAGAGGATGAGTGGATCGGGGAGGCGACTGTTAACCGTTTAATGCCGGATGGGGAAGATTTTGTCGGTGAATGGAAAAATCAGGGAGTGGTGGGGACCTGGCCGGTGTATTGGAAGTCCCAGCCGCGGGTGGATTGGTTCGGCTCGGGCGTCTGCCACTCGAATTTCTTGAGGTCGGTGTTTTTGGCGAGGTTGAGGCTGAAGGTGTTGACGGCTTGGAGCTGCGGGGCCTCGCCGATGAGCTTGACTTCGGAGGCGCTGATGTCGGCGGTTTTGAGGCGCAGACCGCTGTTCGGCGGGATGCAGTCGGCGATGCGTTTGAGGATATCGACCGGGGAGTTGGCCAGGTCGATGACATCGGCGAGTTCGTCCCATTTGGCGATGTGAAGGGCGTAGGCCTCGCCTTCGGGTGCGGCCTGCTTGGCCTGGGCGAGGAGTTTTTTGGTTTCCGAGCTGTCTTTCCACAGACCGTAGCCGAACCAGCCGATGATGCCGAGGTAGAGCAAGGCGACGGCGGCGACACCGAGGATGATGTTTTTGCGGCGGTTCGCCTCGCGGCGGGCGGCGCGGACGTCGGCGGGAAGGAGCTTGCTGAGAGGATCCGGCAGGACGGGGGCGGGGCGGGGCAGAGACTTCGACGGGAGCCCTGAACGCGGCGGCGAGCGCGGCTGGATCGACGCCGTCGGAACTCGATCCAGAGCAGGATGCGGGAGGGCGAGATTTCCAGGCCCTGCATGGACAAGCTGGATGAGCGCGAGGCGGATTTCCCGGGCCAGATCGGCGTCCGGACTGCCGGAAGCGACGGAGGTGGCCTGGCAGTAAACGAGATTTCCCTGATGGGAGAGCGACGAACACCCAGCGGCCGAATTCCTTCCACACGGCGAGCGCGTCTCCGGCAAGCGGGATAGGCGCGGGCGGAAATATCGAAACCTTTCGGCCCGCGTGGTGGCATGTCTCCATCGCCGGGAGCACGCAGCAGAACTGGAGACCAAGGCGGTGTTTTCCGCCTCGCGGGCGATGACGAAAACATCGGTGAGCTGGCCGGCCATCGGATCCGGGCGGAGTCCGAGACGCTCGGCATGGAGCGCGGCGAGATCCGGGAAAAGCGCGTCGTCATCGCTGGTGACCCGCATGGGCACGGCGGTGATGGCCTTGACGGGAAAGAGCAGCAGCAGATCGCCGCTCGGGAATGCCGGTGAGATCGCCGGCGCGGTCGATGGCGGTGGCGGAGTGGAGGGTGAACTCGGATGGCGGTCTGGCCAGTCCAGATTTCCCAACCGGATTCGCCGGGGACGAGAAGAACGTTTTCGGTGGTTTTGCTCACGGGATGATTTCTTCAGTGCGTTCGAGGAGGGCCGGTTTGCCGGTGCGGTTGCGGACAATGACGGTGATCTTGCGTTTGGCTCCTTCCGCGTAGCCGATGCTTTCGATGCGGGTGGTCGCATCGTTGACGGTGAATCGTTTGACAATATCGGGGCGACCTTCCGCATCTATTCCCAAAAGATCAAGCGCGGCGGCGGCATTTTGAAAGGGAACGTCGTCCATGGTGTCGCGCAGGCCGTCGGTGCCGCGGACGGTTTCCGGGATGATTTCGGCCTGCTCGACGGAAACTTCGGCGGCGGCGGCGATCAACTCGGCGGGAGCCTCGTTGAGATCGAGCGCGCCGCTGCTCCAGATGGTGAACCAGTTCCGCCAATCCGGGCGCACGGCCTCGACGAGGTCCATGCCGCGGACGAGGCTGACTTCGCTGAGGTCGTAAAACGGGCGGTTGAAGGGCTGGTTGATGCGGCCTTCCGACTCGTAGTATTTTTTCTCCGCTCCGTTGAGCTGTTCGTCGTCGTCGGCATCGATCCAGTCGGCCAGGGCGTCGGCGATTTCCTGGGCGACTTCGAGTTCGAGCCCCCAGTCGATGAACATGGATTTCAGCAGCTCCTTGTCGTCCTGGAGGATGATGGAGTTGATGTTGAAGCGGCCGCCTTCGGAAATGACCCGGACTTCGAAGCCCTCGCCGGTTTCCTCGTTCATTTGGCGGAGCATGGGATCGGAGCGCTTGACCACCGGATTGGAGCCGACGGCGATGCCCATTTCCGCGACCTGGCGGGCGCGGGAGCCGTGGATCTTGGCGGAGGCGATTTCCATGTCGAAGGAAATGACCCGCAAGGTGGCCATGCAGGCCATGGCGAGAATCGCGATCAGCCAGAGCACCGCCATGAGCGCGGCACCGCGGGATTTCCGGGAATTGGAACTGGGTGCGGAATCATCGTTGCGGAATTTGCATGCGGACACCGCCACCGGGGCCGCCCGCGCCGCCGCCGCCACGTTGTCCATCGCGCCGGCCACCGCCGTGCCCGACCACCGCCGCCGGGAATCACCTCCTGCCGGGATGGTGACGCCGGGATTGTCACCGGCAGGGTTCGGAACGCCGGGTGTTGGCGTTCGCGCCGCTTTGCTGCATCTGGCGCATGACCACTTCGGGATTCTGCTTCGGTGGGACCCAGAAAATCTGGCGGATTTCCTCGCCCTTGGCACCGATGGCCATGGTGAGTTCGAGTTGCAGCGGGAGCCGGCCTTGGATTTCCCAATCGTACTGCCACTCCATCGAGCGGCCGTCGAGGACGCGCCATTCGAAGTAGGCGACATCGGTGAGCAGGACGATTTCCGCGAAGGGCTTCTTCGTCGCCCTGCGGCTTGAAGGAGGAGGCGGAGTCTTCGAGAATTTCGTTTTCGTAGTATCTCAGGACGATGTCGAGGTAGCCGCTGCGGCGTTTCACGGTGCTGAGTTGCACGGCCTTGGCGATGCGGGCCTGGCCGCCCCAGGTGAAGCTGAGCGGGACGTTCTGGAGGGTGAGGTCGGAAATGTAGTGGGAGCCGGAATCCTCACCTTGAGATCGAAGCGGGTGTTTCCGGGCAGCGACGGAAAAGCGCTGGCTGAGGAGCTCGAAAAACGCCTGGTGGAGCATTTCCTCGTTCTGCGTCTGCACGATCGTGTTTCCCAGGGCCAGCGAGGTGCGGGCGGTGCGTGAAAACCATGCCCACGAGGATCGCCAGCAGACCGATCGCGATCACCAGTTCAAGCAGGGTGAAGCCACTGCGGCGGGATCTGACGGGGTGCGTGGTCATGGCTGGTACATGCGGCCGTAGCGCCAGGTTTCCACGGCGCGGTTCTGCCACTGGCCGTTTTCAAACCACTTGGCTTCGACTTTGATTGAATACATTTCCTGGAGGAGCTGGCCTTCCTCGTTTTCCAGTTCCTCGAGCAGCTCGATGGTGGTGACGAGTTCGATGCCGGTCTCGCCGGCCTCGGATTCGGTCACGCCCTCTTCGAGCACCGGAAGTGACAAGCGTTTCATCGAGCGCGCTTTCCAGAATGCGGGTGATGCGCAGTTCGCTCTGCGCCAGCGCGGCGACGTCCGCCATCCGGTGCAGCGCGACGGCGAATCCGGTGGCGGCGATGCCAAAAACCGCCAGCGCGAGAACCATCTCAAGGAGAAGGAATCCACGTTTGACGGGATGGACGGAGCATTTCATCGGGCTTCAAGCGCGCTGTCGCTGATGGTGGCGGTGAGCGGGTGGTAGGTGTCTTCCGCCCAGCTCTTGTCGAGGGTGAGGCGGACGGAAATCGGTTCGCAGAGTCCGTCGGGATCGAAGCGCCAGACGTGGACGGTGTTTTTCTCGGTGTCGAGCCATTCCTCGGAGTTCCAGCGGCGGATGGAAACTTCCACGCCGCTGTCGAGATTGATCTGGCGGCTGCTCGTCGGCGGCTAGCTCAGCTCGAGCTTCGACGCTCGCCGCTTTTTGAAGTCTCATCGCCCGCCTCGGCGAGCGGCAGCAGACGGACGACTCCTTCGCGGAATTCCAAGCGCGTAAGGCGTCTGATGGAGAATGGCGATGGTGCGGGCGCGCTTGGCGAGCAGTTCGATTTCCCCGGACGCAGTTGCGCAGAACCCGCTCGTCCGACGAGGAAATCATCAGCCCGACCGCCCCGCCCATGACGATGGCGGCGATGGCGAGCACCATGACGATCTCGATCAGCGTGAAGCCCCGCTGCGGCTTATTCGTCCTGACTGCTGAGATCATCTGGAGTGCCTTCCAGGCCGTCCGGGCCCTTGCTGAACATTTCAAAATCGTTGGCGCGCTTCTTGCCCGGGAAACGGTAGCCATACTCCGCACCCCACGGATCCGGCGGCAGCTTGCTCATCACCTGCACCCAGCGGCGTGGCACCGGCGTGCTGGATGGCTTGTCCTGAAGGGCCTTCAGGCCTTGCTGGGTGGTCGGGAAAGAGCCGGCGTTGAGTTTATACATGGCCAGGGCGCTCTCGAAGCTCTTGAAGTCGGACTCCACCTGGCGGAGTTTCGCGGCGTCGCCGATGCCGCGCATGGCGAAGATGGCACCGCCGAGGATCATGGCGATGATGCCGAGCACGATGACCATTTCAAGCAGGGTGAAACCTGCGCTGCGGCGGAAATTGGGAGATGGGTTGTTGAGTTTCATGAAACGGGATAGTTTTTCGTCGGGCGACAGCCTTTCAGGGAAGAAAACGCCATGCGATTCAAAAGTTGTCGGAAAATTCTCGCCGACAGTTCTTCAAACGTCACGGGGAATTTCTTGCCAGCGGGCCGGGATTCCCCCACCCCTTGTGCCTCTTTCCACCATGAACAAAGTCCTCATCATCGGAGCCGGCGGAGTCGGCAGCGTCGTCGCCCACAAATGCGCCATGGTCCCCGAAGTCTTCGGGGAAATCACCCTCGCCTCGCGCACCCTCTCGAAGTGCGACGCCATCGCCGCCGAAGTGAAAAAACGCACCGGCCGCACCATCGCCACCGCCAAGGTGGACGCCGACAACGCCGAGGAAACCGCCGCGCTCATCCGCAAGACCGGTGCCAAGCTGCTCATCAACGTCGCCCTGCCCTATCAGGACCTCAACCTGATGGACGCCTGCCTGCTCGCCGGCTGCGACTACATGGACACGGCGAACTACGAGCCGATGGATGTCGCGAAGTTCGAGTATTCCTGGCAGTGGGCCTATCAGGAAAAATTCGAAAAAGCCGGCCTCTCCGCGCTTGCTCGGCTCCGGCTTCGACCCCGGCGTGACCAATGTTTACACCGCCTGGGCGCTCAAGCACCATTTCGACGAGATCCACACGCTCGACATCATCGACGTGAACGGCGGCAACCACGGCAAGGCCTTCGCCACCAATTTCAACCCGGAAATCAACATCCGCGAGGTCACCGCCGAGTGCCGCCACTTCGAAAACGGCGGATTTGTCGAAACCGCGCCGATGTCCAAGCACCAGGCGTTCACCTGCCCGGACGGCGTCGGGACCTACGAAATCTACCGGATGTATCACGAGGAGCTGGAATCGCTGGTGAAACACATCCCCACGATCAAGCGCGCGCAGTTCTGGATGTCATTCTCGCCCAACTACTTGAAACACCTCGAAGTGCTCCAGAACGTCGGCATGACGCGGATCGATCCGGTCATTTACCAAGGCGTGGAAATCATCCCGCTGCAGTTCCTCAAGGCGGTCCTGCCGAATCCCGAGCGACCTCGGCAGTCACCACCAAGGGCAAAACCTGCATCGGCAACGTCATCACCGGCCTCAAGGACGGCAAGTCCAAGGCGATCTACATCTACAACATCTGCGACCACGAGGCCTGCTTCGCCGAGGTCGGCTCCCAGGCGATTTCCTACACCACCGGCGTCCCGGCGATGATCGGTGCCAAGCAAATGCTCGCCGGCGATTGGCGAAAACCCGGCGTCTGGAACATCGAGCAACACGATCCGGACGCCTTCATGGCGGATCTCAACGTCCACGGATTGCCATGGCAGTTCATCGAACTGACTCCAGAGCAAGCCGCCGCCTTCCAGGTGGTCTAATTGCTTCGTGCTTACAAAGTCGATCGAGTTTGTTGGGGCGTTGTCGAATTTGCCCTTGTCAGCGGAGGCCGTCATTCCATCGTTTGAGCATGCGTCGACCTAAAACCTCACATTGCCGCCCGCGCTGGTGTTGG
Organism: uncultured Verrucomicrobiae bacterium; assembly: GCA_963841745.1. Taxonomy (GTDB): domain Bacteria; phylum Verrucomicrobiota; class Verrucomicrobiia; order Verrucomicrobiales; family Akkermansiaceae; genus Luteolibacter. Next base: position 1,322,809 of record CAWJDV010000006.1, read on the forward strand.
ATTAGAAATCCCAAGTTGGTTTCCAAACGGGAAATTTTCCAGTAACGCATTTTCCACATTCTGACTCCCTGTCGATGAGCTCGGACATGATCGATACCACGGAACGACTGGCCTGCCACCTCACGGCCAGCAGGAAGGGTCTTCGAGACCGGTTTGCGCCATCGACACCGAGGCGGACAGCCTGCATCGCTACCGGGAGTCGCTTTGCCTGGTCCAGTTCGCGGACCGCGACCAGTGCGTCTTGATCGATCCGCTGGCGATCGAGGATCTTGTCCTCGCTGGGCGAATATCTGTCCGAGGCCGATCGTCTGGATGCACGGCGCGGACTACGACATGACCATGTTCAAGCGGCAGTTCGGCAAGCTGCCGGCAGTGGTCTACGACACCCAGATCGGCGCGCGACTGCTCGGCGTCCGGCGTTTCGGCCTGGGCGATCTGGTCAACCATTACTTCGGCGTCGAGCTCTCGAAATCCTCCCAAAAGGCGGACTGGGGCAAGCGCCCGCTGTCGCCCAAAATGATCGAATACGCGCTCAACGACGTCCATTACCTGCTTGGAAATGGGCGATATGATCGTCACCGCCCTCAAGGAAAAAGGCCGTTACGAATGGTTCGAGGAAAGCTGCCTCGCCGCCCGCCAGCGGGTCCTCGATCGCGATGACTCCAAGGAGGAAAACTGGCGCGTCCAGGGCTCCGGCAAGCTCGAACGGCTACGGCCTGGCCTGCCTGCGCGCGCTTTGGCATTGGCGCGACGCCGAGGCGAAGGCATGGGACCGTCCGTCATTCATGGTCGCGCCCGAACCGCCAGCTCCTCGAATGGAGCCTCGACCTGGACGCCGGCAGATCGATTTCCACCCCCACTCATTTCCGCCCGGACCGGGTGAAACGCTTCCGCAGCGCACTCGCCGCTGCCAAGGAAACCTCCCGAATCCGAGTGGCCCGAGCGCCCCTGCGGCAAACGCCGCAAACGCGACCGCGATTTCGAGCGCAAGGTGGACGAGCTCATCGCCGCCCGCGAGAAGGCCGCCGCGAAACTCGACATCGAAGGCTCCCTGATCGCCCCGCGCGCCGTGCTGGAATCACTCGCCGCCGGCGATGCCAAGCCCGCCGACGTCCTCCTCAGATGGCAGCGCGAATGCCTCGGAATGGACCCGTGACAACTGGCTTTCCATCATTTTCCCGCCCGAATTTCGTTAGGGAGCAGGAATCAGGATTTCCACGTGGCAACCAACACCGATCCCGCCAGAGCGGCTCATCTTCAAGTGCCCGGCCTGCGGACTGACGTTGTCGCTGGAGCGGCGCCTGGCCGGCATCACAGGCCCCTGCCCCGGCTGCGGTTCATCCGTCACCGCTCCAAGCCTCCCACCTGCCGTTCCCGGGCAATCTGCCAGCCGCAGCGAAGGCTCCCGGAAGACATCTTCCAAGCGCGCAAGCGGTAGGATCATCGCGGACTCAGCCATCGATCACGGGCACTTGGAGCGGAGGGAAACCCTCAAGATGCTGCGCATCTTTCTGCTGTTTATTTTGACCTTTTGCGCCTGCCTGCTGGTGACTTGGTTCATGAAGGACTGGATTCGCCGTTAGACCAGCCTACAAACTACTGATAATCAGCTAGTTAAAAGGCAAAATCGCAGCGTGAAAAAAGCACGAAATTCCTTGTCTCCCGGGGGAGGATTTTAGACCCTCTGGCCCCACTATGTCCGAGTCTTCGAACGAGCCACAAAAAGCAGAAACCCAGGTAGCCGCAGCGCAGGTTTACGATGCCGCCCAAATCGACAAGCTGGAAGGCCTCGATGCCGTTCGCAAGCGCCCCGGCATGTACATCGGCGACCCCGACGAGCGCGGTCTCCACCACTGCGTTTTCGAGGTTCTCGACAACTCCATCGACGAGCACCTCGCCGGCTATTGCAGCCGCATCAAGGTCGCCATCCACGTCGATGGCTCGGTTTCCATCTCCGACAACGGCCGCGGCATCCCGGTCGACATGCACTTGAAATTCGGCATGCCCGCCGTCGAGCTCGTGCTCACCAATCTCCACGCCGGCGGCAAGTTCGGCCAAGGCGCCTACAAATACTCCGGCGGCCTCCACGGCGTCGGCGCCAAGTGCGTCAACGCCCTTTCCGACTGGTTCAAAGCGGAAATCATGCGGAACGGCAAGGTCCACCTGATCGGCTTCGAGCGCGGAAAAACCACCATCCCGCTGCACGTCATCGGCGAGGTCGATCCGGGCAAAACCGGCACGATGATCACCTTCTTCCCGGACGCCACCATCTTCGTCGATACCATCGAGTTCAAATTCGACCGCCTCGCCACCCGCCTCCGCGAACTCGCCTTCCTCAATCCCGGCCTCACCATCGACCTTGAGGACGAGCGTCCCGAGTCCGCCAAGAAAGCCACGTTTTTCTACCAAAAGGGCATCGAGGAATTCGTCGCCCAGCTCGGCGAAAACAAAACGCTCATCCACGACGAGCCGGTCATCCTCCACGGCAAGCGCGCCATCGACCTCGATTACGACGGCAAGAAAACCACCGACGACGTCTTCGCCGACGTGGTTTTCCAATACAACGATTCCTACAACGACCAGATCCTCTGCTTCGCCAACTCCATCCCTAACGGCGACGGCGGCACCCACCTCACCGGCTTCCGCACCGCCCTCACCCGCGGCATCAACCAATACGCCAAGGTCAACAAGATCCTCAAGGACAAGGACCCCGCTCTCACCGGCGACGACGTCCGCGAAGGCCTCATCGCGATCATCTCGGTGAAAATGCCGAACCCGCGCTTCAGCTCGCAGACCAAGGACAAACTCGTCAACAGCGAGATCGAAGGCGTCATTTCCTCCATCGTTTACGAAGGCCTGATGCAGTTCTTCGATGAGAATCCCGGCCTCGCCAAGCGCATCATCGAAAAATCCGTCAACGCCGCACGCGCCCGCGAAGCCGCTAGAAAAGCCCGCGAAACCGTCCGCAAATCCGCCCTCTCCGGCGGCGGCCTGCCCGGCAAACTCGCCGACTGCTCCGAGCGCGATCCCGCGAAGTCCGAGCTCTACATTGTCGAAGGAGACTCCGCCGGTGGTTCCGCCAAACAAGGCCGCGACCGGCGGACCCAGGCGATCCTGCCGCTGCGGGGAAAGATCCTCAACGTCGAGAAAGCCCGCCTCCACCGCGCGATGCAGAACCGGGAAATCCAGAACCTCATCACCGCCATCGGCGCGGGCATCGGCGATGGCGAGCAGGAAGGCTCGTTCAACATCGACAAGGTCCGCTATCACAAGATCGTCATCATGACCGATGCCGACGTGGACGGCTCGCACATCCGCACGCTGCTGCTGACGTTTTTCTGCCGCCACATGCCGGCCCTCGTCAAACGCGGCTTCCTCTACATCGCGCAGCCGCCGCTCTATCTGGTCACCCGCAAGAAGCGCTCGGAATACGTTCAGGACAACGACCAGCTCAACAAGATCCTCATCGAACTCGGCGCCGGCGAGGTCGAACTCCGCACCTTCGATCAATCCCGCAGCTTCACCGCGGAAGAACTCAAGGTCATCCTCGAAAACCTCTCCTCGCTCTCGCGCTTCTCGACCACCATCGAAGGCAACGGCGGCAACTTCAAAAACTACCTCGCAGCCCGCATCAACGGCGTGCTGCCGGAGTTCATGCTCCGCATCCGCACCGGCAACGACGAGGCGCTCACCTACTTCTCCAAAGAAGCCGACCTCCGCGCCTTCGCCGCTCAAAACCGGGATCTCCGCCTGTTCGACGAAATTCTCACCGAGGAGGAAATCGCCGCCCACACCGGCCCGTCCCGCCGCGCGAACCTCTACGAACTCCACGAGTCCCACGCCATCAGCCGCATTTTCTCCCGCCTCACCGAGTGCGGCATCGACACTTCGGTGTTCTTCAACGACGACACCCCGCTCTTCGAAGTCATCGAAGGCGACGGAGACAAACAGAAAGTCACTCCGGTTTTCGCCGTCCCGGAAATCCTCGCGAAGGTGCTGGAAATCGCCAGCCGCGGCGTGCAGATCAAACGCTTCAAGGGTCTCGGTGAAATGAACGCCAAGCAGCTTTTCGAAACCACCATGGATCCCACGGTCCGCCAGTTCCTCCGCGTCCGCCTCGACGAGGACAACGCGGTCGAGGCCGACAAGATGTTCGACGTGCTCATGGGAGACATCGTCGAACCCCGCAAGCGTTTCATCGAAGACAACGCGCTCAACGTTCGCAATCTCGACGTCTGATGACGTCGGTCATGAGTCACGGGTCATGAGTGAAGAGTGAATATGAGCAAGTCCTTGAACGATCTGGAAATCTACCGGGACCTCGAAACCCTCCGCAAACGCCTCAACGCTTATATCAAATCAATCGGCCCACAGTCAGACACCCATGACTCTTGACCCATGACCCATTAACTTTCCCCATGTCCGAAGAACATATCAAGCCGATCAACGTCGCCGAGGAACTCTCCAATTCGTTCCTGGAATACTCGATGTCCGTCATCATCTCGCGCGCGCTGCCCGATGTGCGCGACGGACTCAAGCCCTCCCAGCGCCGCGTCCTTTATGCCATGCGCCAGCTCGGCGTCGGCCCCGGCAAACCCCACGTCAAGTGCGCCAAGATCGTCGGTGAAACCATGGGTAACTTCCACCCCCACGGCGACTCGTCGATCTACTCGACCCTCGTCTACATGGGCCAGCCATGGTCGATGCGCGACATGCTGGTCGACGGCCAGGGTAACTTCGGTTCCGTGGAAGGCGATTCCGCGGCCTCCATGCGTTACACCGAAGCCCGCCTCCACCACCTGGGCCTGGCGATGATGGAAGACCTCGACAAGGACACCGTCGATTTCCAGCCGAACTACGACGGCTCGCAGACCGAGCCATCCGTTCTGCCCTCGGCATTTCCTAACTTCCTCGTCAACGGCGGCACCGGCATCGCCGTCGGCATGGCCACCAACCTCGCCTCGCACAATCTCGGCGAAGTGGTGGACGCCATCTGCGCCCAGATCGACAATCCGGAAATCACGCTGCCCGAGCTGATGCACTACATGAAGGGCCCGGACTTCCCGGTCGGTTGCGAGATCCGCGGCATCCGCGGCATCGAGGAATACTTCCGCACCGGCCGCGGCTCCATGCGCATGCGCGGCAAAATGGAGATCGAGGAAAATGCCAACGGCAAGGCGATGATCATCATCCGCGGCGTCCCCTACGGCGTGAACCGCGCGACGCTCCAGGAACGCATCGCCGAACTCGTCAACGAAAAGGTCCTCACCGGCATCTCCGGCATGCGCGACCTCTCCGCCGAGGACACCTGCATTGAAATCGAGCTCAAGCGCGACGCCCGCCCGCAGGTGGTCATGGCCCAGCTCTTCAAGCTCACCTCCATGGAGACCTCGTTCTCCGTGAACATGCTGGCGATTCACAAGAACCGCCCCAAGCAGCTTTCGCTCAAGGAGGCCATCGACGCCTACATCGAGCACCGCCGCGAGGTCGTCATCCGGCGCACCCGTTACCTGCTAGGCAAGGCCGAGGAACGCGCCGAACTGCTCGAAGCCTTCCTGCTCGCGCTCGGCCATCTCGACGATTTCATCAAAATCATCCGCTCCTCGAAAAACCGCGACGAAGCCCGCGAGCGCCTCGCCGCCTACAGCTTCCCCATCGCCACCGCCGAGGCGCTCGGCATCCTGATCCGCTCGCAACCGACCATTTCCGGCGACACCTACATCTTCAGCGAGCGCCAGGTCAACGCCATCCTCGAACTCCGGCTCTACCAGCTCACCGGCATGGAGCGGGACAAGGTGAAGGCGGAATACGACGCCGTGCTCGCCGACATCCTGGACCTGATGGACATCCTCGCCCGCGAGGAACGCGTGCTCGTCATCATCAAGGACGAGCTCCGCGCCATCAAAGACAAGTTCGGCATCACCGCGCCGATGCACCATCGTCGCCGAAGTCGGCGAGGTCGCCATGGAAGACCTCATCGCCAACGACGCGATGATCGTCACCCTCTCCCACCGCGGTTACATCAAGCGCACGCTCTCCAGCGAATACCGCGTCCAAGGCCGCGGCGGCAAGGGCCTCAAGGGCATGGAAACCCGCGCCACCAAGAAGGACGAGGCGAACGATTTCATCGAGCACCTCTTCAGCGTCCAGGCGCACGACTATCTGTTATTCTTCACCAACACCGGCCGCATGTATGTCGAGCGGGTGTATGAACTCCCGGAAGGCTCGCGCACCGCGATGGGCCGCAGCATCCAGAACGTGCTCAACCTCAAGCCCGAGGAAAAAATCGCCGCACTTCTCCGCCTCGAACGCACCGTGGACGAGAACGGCAACGACATCACCTTCCGCGAGGAAGCCGGCTATGTCTTCTTCGCCACCCGCAGCGGCAAGGTGAAGAAAACCGCCGTCAACGATTTCCGCAACTACCGCAAGGACGGCATCATCGCCATCAACCTTGAGGAAGGAAATGATCTGATCGGCGTGAGCCTCACCAGCGGTGAAGACGATATCGTCCTCGTCACCCGAAACGGAATGGGCATCAAATTTACAGAAGGCGTTTACAAAAAGCCCCAAGGCGAAGTGCCGGAAGGGGAAGAGCCTGTCGAAGAGGAATCCGCAGGGGAAGATGCTGCCGAAGACGAAGGCAAGCCGCAGATCCGTCCACAAGGGCGCGCTACCGCCGGGGTCACGGGGATCCGCCTGCGCAAGGACGACTACGTTGTCGGCATGGCGATCGCTTCGGAGGAAACGATGTTGCTTGTCGCCTCGGAAAACGGTCTCGGCAAACGCACGGCGTTCTCCAGTTATCGAGCCCTTCGCCGTGGCGGCATGGGCGTGAAGACACTCAACGTCACCGACAAGACCGGCAAGGTCGTTAGCGCGGTCGCCGTGACCGAGGAAGACGAGCTCATGCTGATGACCTCCAGCGGCCAAAGCATCCGCATCCGCGCCGCCGAAGTCCGCGAAACCGGTCGAAACGCCCAAGGCGTGAAACTTCTAACGCTCAAGGGTAACGAGAAACTCCAGGACATCTCCCGCGTCATCCCGGATGGCGAGGACGCAGACGGAGCGCTGGCTTCAGCCGGCGAGGATGAACCGACTGATGAACCTTCGACAGACGAACAGGCCGGCTAAAGCCAGCGCTCCATTTCCATGACTCATACCGATGGGAAAAGGAATCTACACCCGTGGTTTCCTTCCCCATTGGGATTTTGAAAAATCCACTCAAGCCATCACTTTCCGACTGGCAGACTCAGTCCCGGCTGAGGTGATCAAACACTGGAATCAGGAAATCGATACGATGCCTGATTCCAAGATCCGCGATAGAGAACTGCACCGACGAATTGCAAAGTATGAAGATGCCGGAAACGGCAGCGCCGTGTTCAAGAACCCGAGCTGCGCCGCCGTCATTCAGGACAAGCTCATTGCTGGCCATTCATCCAGCTATTCCCTCATCGATTGGTGCATCATGCCAAACCATGTCCATGTCCTAATCCGATTGATCGAAAATCACTCGCTCGCCGATATTGTGAAATCGTGGAAGGGCGGAAGCGCCATCGAAATCAACCGGATTCTCCAACAGAAAGGCACACTCTGGCAGCGTGATTATTATGATCGATACGTCCGTGATCTAGAACATCTCCACGACTGCATCGCCTACATTCGTAACAACCCGGTCAAAGCCGGATTGTGTGACAAGCCCGAAGACTGGCCGTATTCCTCCGCAGGAGTGAATTGGAACGGAGCACTGGCTTCAGCCGGCCCGAAACCACCGAATCCCGAACAGGCCGGCTAAAGCCAGCGCTCCACCCCGGTGGGTGGCCCCAGCGTCTCCTGTTCGAAATCCCCACGATCACCCAGTTCCGCGATGATACGGATCTCCTCCCGGACATCGGACAATAGTGGTTCCACTAGCAGCTTCTCCAACACTTTCCGATCAAATGGCGTGAGTGGACTGGGTTCACGAGCCGGTCTCCATTTCATCTTGAACGCCGCCACCGACCTTGATGTCGCCTCACGTAGCTTGAGCAAAATCTGCCAGCCCGCCGGATCCGTATCCCCGAAATGATAGTGCGGTAACGAAACCGGGAGTTTTCCCAACAACTCGCGGAAAGCGTGGGTCGGGAACGAAGTCGCCGCGATCAAGGTCCGCCGGTCTTGATTCGCCGCTGCGTATTGCCGGAAAGTCGTCTTTCGGTTCTCGATGCTCAGCAAGCGCTCCGCCGTGGTGGAAACCGACGAGCACCGCGCCAGGTCGGCGGCGGAGATGAGCACGTTGGTTAGGCCGTCGAAGTCATGCACGCTGCCGTCCGGGAAATGCAGACAAACCGGGCCGTGCAGTTCGACATGCGAATCACCGGCCACAAGGCCCAGCGATTTCAGGGAAATCTCCGTTCCGAACAAACGCGCCAGCCCGGCTTCAAAAGTGCGCCGGTGTCGTTCCAGCACCTTCGAATCCAGCCCGATGTCCACGCTCGCCGCCCGGATCAAGGTCCCCGCCGGCCACTCGCGCTCACTGAGATTTCCCACCACATCAAGCAACTGGCGAAGCGTTCCCGGATGGCTCCAACCGAACGGACGCAGCGAACGACCTTGCGAAAACGCCACGAGCAACGACTCGCAAAGCGCCGTCCATTCTGTTGGAAACCGTGAGTGCCCGCGCCCGGAAAACTCCGCGACGATCTCCAGCGCCGCCGCCTGCAAAGCCCCAACCGCCGTCCCGCCGAACCGCTCGATCAACCACGTCTCGGAAGCCAGCGGCAGCGTCACCCGCTCGATTAGATATTTCCGATAACGATGCCGTTTCAAGACCAGTTGGCCACAGGCCTCCACCTCCCGCGCCGCCGTCGCCTGGTCTTCCGCGCTGGTGATTCCGGCGGCCTCCAACAGTTTTACCCAATCCTGCGAGAAAGGACGGCTCGATGCCGTCACCCGCCTGCCGCGCGCGGCTTGCCAGCGACGGTGAAATTCGGTGAGCCAGTTCATGGGAGATTGGAGCTTGGAATGGAGCGCTGGCTTCAGCCGGCGAGTGTTTAAAATTCAGGCCGGCTGAAAGCCAGCGCTCCATGACGTCATGACAACGCCTCCACCAACTTATCGCGATCCACCTTCACCACCCAGTTCTCGATGTTCGTGATCTGGCCGCTCTTCTCGTCGTAACTGCGTTCGACGCGGCATTGCACCACGGTTTCCGCGTGCTGGATCATCGTCGGCAGGCGGTCTTCCGGAAATGCCATGATGAGTTGTAAGCCGAAATTTCTCGCAAGATCGAGGCACGAATCGATCCGGTCGCCGGACAATTTCGAAAACGCCTCGTCCATGATCACGATCCCGAGATTCTTCCGCGACTCGCGCGGACCGAGGTCGTAAACGCGCTGGAACGCAGCGAGCATCGCCACGAAAAACGGCGCCTGGTTCTCGCCACCGCTTTGCTTTTTCGCGTTGCGGTTGAGCGAAATCGCCGCGCCCTCACCCTTGCCGGTCGGCGTCGCCTGGATGTCCCAGTGATGATAGTAACGGTAATCAAGCGCCCGTTGCTGGCGCGGATCTTCGGAGTTTTCAATCGCGGCCATTAGCGCGGCTTTGGCCTTCTCGATCTCCTCCTTCGCGCCGGATGCGAAGAGTTCGAGGCCCGGGATTGAGTCCTTTTTCCACCAGCGCCCAGATCGCGCTGTGGCTGCGGTCCGCCTTCATCGAAAGCTGATAGCGCCAACCGCCGATGTCGTGATCCATCGCGCGGTTGAGCTCGCGCTTGGTGCGCTCGGCTTCGTCTAACTTCTCCTTCAAAACATCGAGCACCTGATGCTGGAGGCGGTCCTCCCACTCCTTGCGGGCGTCCTCGGCGGCGGCGGTGTATTTCTCCAACTCGTGCGATTCCAGTTCGATCCGGCGCGCGTCGTAACGGGAATTCTCATCATCGCCGGGATCAAACGCCTCGGCGGTTTCAGGATGTTTTTCGGCAAGCGCATGGCGCTCCAAATCACGATCGCGGCGCGCCTTGTCGGAATCAAACTCGCGGATACGCGCCATTTCCGATGACGCGTCGAGCCGTTGCTGCCACTTTGAAAACTGCTGCCGTGCAGCGGCGATGAGTTCGGAAATTTCAGCATCGCGCACCCCTTCGAGCGATTCGCGGCTGAGCTGGCGCTCCGTGAGCGATGCCGCTTCATCCTCCATCAGCGCGGCCATGCTGTCCTGCATTACTCGCTCCTGTTGGGCGAATTTCTCAATGCTGTTCGCCAGTCGTCCGGTGCGTTCGATGACGCCTTGGAACGTCTTCTCCAACACCCGCAGCTTCTCCACCGTCGCCTCACGCTCGGGCGTGGCGAGCAGGCGGATCGTCTCGTCGAGCTGGGCAAGTTCTTTCCGCAAGCGCGGCAAATCCCGCAGCTTCGAGCTGCCGGCCGGCGGATCCGCTTTGTCTAACGTCCACTGCTCGCCGCGATGCAGGAAGGTCCGCCAATCCTCGCGCAAACGAAGTTTCAACGTGAGCTCTTCCTTCACTTCGGCGAGTTCGTCCTGGCGCAAAGTCCTCAGCCGCCGCAAACCTTCCTCACCGATGGTGAACTCCTTGGCCGGTTGGAAATGCTGACGATGCGGCGGGTCCTTGAGCCAGCCGTCCTTGGAAAACGCGCGCGGATGCGAGTCGAGCTGGCTGACTTTTTCGACCGCGATTAGATCGCCGTAAAGATGTTGGAGATAGGCTTTCGCAAGTTCGTGTTTGGTCTCAAAAAACGCGGCGACGGTTCCCGGCTTCGCGTCCTTGGAGCCGGAAAGTTCGCCGGCATGGACGAGCGGTTCCTCAACGTGCCCGAGGCGGCGGGCTTGTTCCCATGCGGCTTTGAAATCTTCCGCCAGCACCGCGCCGCGCTTGTTTCCTAGCAGCGATTCCAGCAGCGGCCACCACGGCTCGGCCTCGGCCTTCACTTCGATCACGCGGCCGAACGCATCGGCGCGCTGGCCGCGGGATTTCAACGCATCCAACAACGGCGACGGCGCGGCGCTGCCTTTGTGATCGAGATCATCCAGCTCGCGGCGGAGGCGGGACTCACGGTTTTCCAGCACCTTGATCTCCTCCTCGACCGGCCGCAGCCGCTCGCGGGCGTCGTTGACGAGTGATTGATAGATCCGCGGCATCCGCTGCGCGGCGTCCAGCGCGGCGGACTCGTCCGCGCCTTGCATTTGCTTGAGCCAATCCGCGGCGGGTTCCGGTTCCTCCAGCCCGAATTCCTGGGCCAGCCGCAGCCATTGTTTCCAATACTGCGTGCGGTCATGGAGAAACTGGCGGGCGGATTTTTCCGTCTCGCGCAACGCGTCCAGCTCGCGGGCGACTTCATCCCGGTGGCTGCGATCCTCGGCGAGCCGGGTGATCTGGAGATCGTTTCCAGCGACGAGGCGGATTTTCGCGAGTTGGGAGTCGAGCTCGTTGCGCTCGGACAATGCGGATTCGTAATCGGCGCGGGACTCGGCGTTTTGGAACCGAAGTTGCTCCAGCTCGGACTGCCGTGAAGTTAGATTTTCCAGCTTCTGTTCATGACCCAGCGCGATGCGCAAATGGGCGTGCAGCCGCGCGTCGCGGCGGGCGGTGACGTATTCCTGATGGCGCTCGCTGATGCGGACGAGCCGCGCGTGCTGGTCGTGCATTTTCTCCAAACGCTCCTGCGCGCGGCGGTGCGCATCGACACTGGCGCGCACGGCTTTGACGTCCGGCAAGCCCGGCTCCAGCAAGTAGTCGCGGATGAATTTTTCGAACGACTCGACCGGCTGGAACGCCATCGAGTTCGGCAGGGTTTTATTCATCTGCACCCGATCGAACCCGAGATGGCTGCGCGAGCCCATTTCATCGAGATACGATGCCTGGCGGTCGAAAACCTCGCCGCCGAGATCGCGCTTCACATGCACGCGGAATTCCTCCTCGGACATGAAGGCGACCGCGTCCGGATCGAGTTCGGCGCTGAGGAAATCCTCGCGTTCGAGGCGGTTGGGGATGGTGAACCACAGCGTGCGCGCCTTGGCGGTCGGGCCTTCGAATTCGATGCGCGCACCCCACGTTTCGCGGCGCGGGGTTTCCTCGCCTTTGGCCAGCGGCCAGACGAATTCCAGCCCTGCCAGAGTCACGCCGGACGGGCGCAGGTAGCGCTCCTGGCCGTCGTTGCCCTGGGTGTTCGTGTCGCACAAACAGTAACCACGCAGCGAGCGTCCGCTGCCCGCACCGGCGGCGGCCTTGTTGAAACGGCTGAGCGATTCGCCTAACATGACGAACTGGATGAGGTCCAGCAGCACGCTTTTTCCCGAGCCGTTAGCCCCGGTGATGAGTGACAGCCCGGAGACGTCGATGAAGCGCCGGTAGCCATACCAGTTGATGGCGAGGATGCGGCTGAGGTGGACGCGGGTCTTCATTTCAGGCTTCGGCGGCGGGTTGATAGAGGGCCGCACGGGCGAGGCAGGATTCAAGGCTGTCAAAAGGGATCACGCGCGGCAGGCTGGGGAGGATTTCAATGAGCGTCTCGCCGAGTTGGAGCGCGCCGTCCGGCTTGTGGGTGCGGATCAGGCGGTGGCGCTTGAGCCGGCCTAACAACGAGTCGAGGTGGGTTTTCTCCGGTGGCTCGATCTTGTCGAAGGTGTTGCGGAAACGCGTCCACAAATCATCGACCGTGAGGATAACCGCGCTGCTGGCCTCGTTCGTGCGGTGGTCGTCCCAGACGCGCCAGAGAACCAATAAAAGCAACGTTTCATCCTTGGTGAACTGCGCGAGCAAGTGGCAGGCCTCCGGACGCGGGCGGGCCTGGAGGATGAAAAAATCGTCGTCGATGATCAACTCCAGCCCGAGCGGCGCGAGGTAGTCCTTGAGGTGTTCCTGATAGTGATCGCGGGCGAGCAGGAAATGATCGCGCCCCGCACCGCTGCTGCCGAGCAAGGTGCCGCGGCCGATGAGTTCGGCGAGGATTTCGCGGATCGCCGGGCGGTCGTCATCGGGGACGTCGGACCAGAAGCGGGGCCAGTTGGGATCGGACATGGTGGTTAAGAGTGGAAGTCTGAGAAGAGGCTGAAGAATGAAAGCTGGATGAATCCCGCGGTCCGTTTCAGATCCGCTGAATTTGAAAGCGCTCGACGTTCCAGCCGGCGTGGGGGTCGGCGGGGATTTTTTCGGGGGTGAGGCCGGTGGTTTTGCCGGGGCCGTCGATGGTCCATTTCACGCGCTGGCCGTCGGCGGTGACGGCGTGCTCGTAGGCGGCGATGGCGAGCAGATCGAGCATTTCATCGAGGTCGGCGGCGGAGAAATCCGAGGTCATGACGGCGCTGGATTTTTCCGGTAAAAGCCGGGCGACAAGACGTGCGGCGCGTTGGGGTGTTAGGGCGAGGCGCTGGCGCTCGCGGAGGGCGGCGAGCGTTTCCTCGGCGGTTTCGTCGCGGCCGCCGGAGTCGCTGCCGAAGGTGAGATCCGCCGGAGCTTTCACGCGGCGGGTGCGGGCGAGCGACTCGCTGCCGAAGAAGAATTTCACCTCGGGGACGAGCGGCGTGAAGTCCGGCTCGGCATCGCGCATGGCGGCGAGGCGGGTGCCTTCATGGGCGGCGTTGATGGCGTCGCAGTAGGTCTTGACGATTTCCGGGCGACGGCCGCGGAGTTCGGTTTGGTAACGGTAGCGCTGTTGGGAAAGTTGGTTGAACGAGGCCATCCGGGCATCGATCGCATCGGCGACGAGGCGGATGGCGGAAAGCCGGTGTTCGAGGTCGCGCAGGGCCTTTTCGGCGCGGTGGTATGATTCGTTTTCGTCCCAGTGGTAATGGGCGGCGAGTCCTTCTGCCAAGCGCTCTTTGACGAGCGGATCGTCGCGGCGGTCGGCGATGTAGGAGCGCAGGACTTGGAGCCGGGGCAGCAGGCCGTTTCTGCGGAGCGCATCGTAACAGACCATGTGTTGGCCCGCGCCGAACTCGGCGTAGAGCAGCCGCAGGGTTTCCGCTGGGGAGTCGCTGAGGCGCTGGCGGCGGTCGAAGAGGGAGATCAATTTTTCCACTCCGTGGAGCTGGATGATCGCGCTTTCGAGGCGGGCGTTGCAGTCGGTGACGGTGCTGCGGATCTCGTCCGGTTCCTGCAGGCGCGGGTCGAGGATGTTCGGGCGTTCGAGGGTTTCGCAGACGCCGCGGACGGTGTCGGCGAAGGTTTTGAGCTCGGCGATTTCATCCTCGGCGAGCTCGCGCAGTAGCCGGAGCAGCGGGCGGAGGCCGGGTGAAACGAGTGCCCAGCGTTCGTGCAGGCCGAGTTGCTGGTCCTCGAGCCAGCGGGAATCGCAGAGGCGGTTGAAAAACTGGCCGGCGCGCTGGCGGGCGTCGCGGAGAGACGCGCCTTCGTCGTCGGCAAGCACGATGTCCGGATGCGCGGCGAGGATTTCCCGGATCAGCGCGATCGCCTCGGCATGGGGAATCCGCCCGGCCTCACCCGCGACGTCGGCGAGTCGTTCCGCGCAATCGACGTAAATCGCCGCCGACGGGCGGGTCAGCGGACGGAAAAAATCCCGCGAGACGGAGGCGAGGAGCTTTTCACTGAGATTCGGCGGGGACATGGGGCGGGGCGAATCCTAGGCGGCGATGCCTCGGCAACCCAAGCGTGAAATGCGGCTTGGCAACGCCGATCGCACGGCCGTTCTAAAACCCACTCCCCGGGTTGAACTGGCGGGAAACGTCCTTGTCGAACAACAACATGAAGGTCAGCCAACCCTAGAAGGCGGCCAGCACGAACTGGTTGCCGCCCCAGGCGTGGTCGCCGCCATGGCTGTTAGATGTGAGGATGCGGCCGAAGTCGGAGGCGCTGTCGAGCACGACTTCATTTTCCGCTCCGAGTTCCTCCAGGGTGTCGTAGAACGCTTTCACCGCGCCGTTAACGACGGGCAGCATGGCGGCCTGTCCGGCTAACAGTCCGCTGTGGGGGTCGAATCCGCCGTAGTTGATGAAGAAGGCGTTCCGCCACATGCCGGGGTTGCCGCGGCCAGCGGTGGTTTTGGCGACCATTTCAAACTGGTCGGCGAGGCGCATGTTAGACCATGTCACAGTGGCGGGCAGCGTGACCGTGGTGGCGGCGGTTGTCGGGGATGGAAGTCTGCCATTGCTCGATCTGGTCGGAGTGGAAGAACAGGCCTAGCGAAAGTTTCTGCCCGGCGTTGTATTGCGTCTTGGTGACGGTTTCCGTCGCATCGGCATCCTCGGAATCCGCCACGGGAGAAACCTCGATGAAAACCTCGCGCTGTCCTGGCGCGAAGTTGACAGAGCTTCCGGTCGCGGATGTTTGGCCATCGACATTGCGGACGGCCTTCCCGGTTAGGGGGAAATTCACAATCAACGGCTGGATCCCGCCATTTCGCCGCACGACCCGCAGGGCGGGATCCGGCCAGCGCTCGCCGCATGCGTCGTCGTAAACGGAAACCGTGATGGTGTTGGAGATGGACAAACCGGCGATCACGCGTTGCCAATCCGTTTGCGAATACCGGTCGGTATTGGCACGTCCCGGATCGAAGCCGAGGGTGAGTTCCTCCCAATCATTCACTCCGTCGAAATCGGAATCCACGTCGGAAATCCGCAGTCGGAAAAACTCCTGGCTGTCGGCTTGGGGAAGCTGGAAATCCATCGCACCGCCGGTTCCCATTGCCGGTTCTGCGGTCGGCGCGAAGGCGGCCAAGGTGTCGGAAGCCAGGAGGACGTAATATTTTCCGAGTTGGCCCTGCCAGGAGAATGTCGGCAATCCTGCGGCGAGCTGCATCTCCATTTCAGGAAACGAGGCTGCGTAGCCTGCCGAAACGGACAATAAAGACAAGCGAACCTTTGAGGCGCTATCTCAAGGATTCTTGAGATACGAGTGGAGCATCCAGATGGTTTTTTCGTGGATTTGGATGCGCTTGATGGCGAGGTCCTGGGTTTCCGCGTCACCGGCTTTTTCCGAGAGATCCCGGAGTTTTTTGGCCGTTTCCACCAGTAGTTCATGGCACTTCAGGAGATGGGCGACGAGGTCTTTCGCGGGGTGGGCTTTTACCGGAAGTTCGGTGATGGAGGAGAGCGCCGCCAGGGTTCTAAGGCCGCCGGGGGCAATCACGTCAAGTGCGCGGAGGCGTTCGGCGAGTTCATCGACGGCGAGGAAAAGCTCCTCATACTGGGTTTGGAAAAACGTGTGCAGGCTGAAGAAGGCGGGGCCTTGCACGTTCCAATGGGCGAACTGGGTCTGCCCGAGCAGGGCGTATGAGTCTGCCAGCAGGCGGGCGAGGGTGCCCGCGACGGTATCGGTTGTTTTGGTGGATTTCATGGTGTTCTAGCGAATTTATCGCAGACCTCTCCAATCGTGCCGCTGACAGGCGGGTGCAAGCGATTAAATCCGGAACTTCTAGCAGACTCAATAAGCCAGGCCGAAGCCGAACGGGAACAAAGGGTTCTCAATCGACGCCTTGCCATGGCCGAGAGGAACCTGGTCCATCGACGCCGGCCAGGTGAAGGAAAGTTTCCCCGTCGGTTTCACATCGCCGAACATCACGTCGGTGACGCCTTGTCCCTCGCTGCCGGGCAGCCAGGCGGCGAGGATCGCGTCCGCTGCGAGAGTCACCGGACCGAGCAGCACGGGACGCCCTGATAGAACAACCACCACCACGGGAACCCCGGCAGCTTTCGCCTCCAAAACCGCCGCGAGATCCTCGGCACAAATTGATAGATCGGCGCGATCGCCTTTGGATTCCGCATAAGGATCCTCGCCGATGACGACGATGGCGACATCCGCCCCTTTGATCTCCGGACGATCTTTCGCGAAGGTAACCGCGGTGTCTTTCCCGGCGGCGTCTCGCAGCGCCTTCAGGATGGTGGTACCGCCGGTGGTGACCTCGCCGTGTTTCCCCTGCCAGTCGACCGTCCAGCCGCCGCACTGCATGCCCAAGTTGTCCGCACCGCGGCCGGAGACGTGGATGCGTTTTGCCTTGCGGGAAAGCGGCAGGGTGTTGCCGGTGTTCTTGAGGAGCACCAGGGACTTGCGGACCGCCTCACGCGCGACGGAACGGTGGGCTGGCGAGCCGAATTCCTGTTGGAGCGCGACGTCGGCCATCAACGCGGCGTTTTTTTCCATCAGACCTTGTGCGAACTTCACGCGGAGGATGCGGGTGACCGCGTCGTCGATGCGCGCGGTCGGCACTTTTCCCTCATGCACCAGCTCCTGGAGCAGGGTGATGAATTCCTTGTAGCGGTCGGTCAACATCACCATGTCCATGCCGGCGTTGATGGAAATCTCGATGCACTTCTTGTAGTTGTCGGTTTTCACCTGGCCCGAGGCGTTGTTACTCACAAGCGAAGAGTCGCTCTTGGTGGCGGGCACGAGCTGGTCGATCGCATTGTAGTCGGAAATGACGAATCCCTCGAAGCCGAGCTCTTCCTTGAGCAGGGTCGTTAGAAGAAACCGGCTGCCCGAGCATTTCTCTCCGTTCCAGCTGCTGTAGGACGGCATGACCGTGCCGACGCCCGCATCAATGGCCGCGGGATAGCCGGTGAGATGGATGGCGCGAAGGGTTGCCTCGTCCACCCGTGTGTCGCCCTGATCGACCATGAATTTGCCGCCAAGCTCCTTGGGAGATGTCCCGCCATCGGCGATGAAATGCTTGGCGCAGGCGAGGGCCGCGGCCGGCGCTGCCAGATCATCGCCTTGCAGCCCGCGGACGACAGCCGCTCCCAGAGAGGCTACCAGTCGGGGGTCTTCGGAAAACCCTTCGTAGGTTCTCCCCCAGCGGATGTCGCGGGGGACGGCCACGCAGGGAGCGAAGGCCCACTGGATGCCGGTGGCCCGGACCTCCTTGGCGGTGATGCGGGCGATTTCCTCCACCAACTCCGGGCTGCGGGTGCAACCGAGGCCGATGTTGTGGGGGAAAACGACCGCACCGACGACATTGTTATGGCCGTGCACGGCATCGATTCCATAGATCAGGGGAATGCCGAGGCGGGTTTTGAGCGCTTGTTTTTGGCAGCTTTCGTAGAGTCCGGCCCAGTCCTTGAGTCCGTTGCCCGTCTTCGGGTCCGAGCTTCCGCCACTGAGAATCGAACCGATGAAGAGCTTTTCGATATCCGACGGGTCCTTGACGGCCGCGACGTTAGGCTGGGTCATCTGGCCCACCTTTTCCGCCAAGGTCATGCGGTTGACGAGATCTTTAATCTCATCGTCGTTGGCGGTTAGCCACGAGGGTGAGGCGGCTTTGACTTGACCGGGGAGAACGGACAAGGCCAGCGCGAAAACAATCCGCGTCATTTGGCAAGGGTATGAATATCGATGGGACATGGTTCAGGAGCGCGGACAGCGGGTCATTGAGTGGCTTTCCAAAACGGATGAGTGACCCCGCCGGCACGATCATAATCGGCGAGATCACCCTGGCTGACCAGTTTGGTGCTCCCGTCATAGAAGATGACAATGGCCTTGTGGTCGTGACGGAAAGCCATCTTGTCAGTCGTGGTCTTGCCCTCGACCGGTTGGTTTTTCCACAAGAAGCGGCCGCCGTAGGAAACCATGTAGTTGGTGGCGCTGGCGATGAACGCCGTCCGTCCCGGATTGGCAACCTGGTTGATGGTATAACTCATGATGGGGTCCTTGTCGTTCTTGGGCCATTTCAATCCCGTGGAATTGATCCCATAGCTGGCGGATAGCCGGTCCCACTGTCGTAGTTTCTTGCGCACGACAATCGGGTCCAAGGTGCCGACCGGAGCGAGCAGCATTTCGTTAGCGGATTTTTCCTCCTCATTCGGATCACTCGTGAGGTAGGTCCGGAATTTGGGATTCTTATACCACTCCATGGTGAGGGCTCCACCCTTGTCCACTTCGGCGATTGGTATATATTGGCCGTTGTTGTCGATCGCGAAGCCCATGTTGGCGACCTGCAACTGGCGCATGGTGGCGATGGCTGCGGCACGGTCCCCGGCAGCCCGCATGCGGGTAAAACCGACGAGGGACAAGGCGGCCAGGGTGACGATGATGACGATCACCACAAGGAGTTCCACAAGAGTGAATCCCGCAGCGGGACGGTGGATGTTGTTTTTCATGATAGAGGTATTGGAAGCACGCCGGATCCGGAAATCCGGCGCGCTTGGATTGGATGGATCAGTATTGTCAATTCTGATTGGCCTCGAGACGCAGGAAGAGTTTGGCAGTCGCAGGCAGGCCGGTGACGTTTCCGGTGACCGTCACCACTCCGGCGACCGGACTGGTTGCGGTGATGATGACGACCGTTCCACCGGTGTTGGGCACGGCGCTTGCCTTCCATTCCACCAGATCGGTGGACCACTGATAGGAAAAGGCGACATCCCCGGCGACGGTCGGATTGAGAGTGTGCGTGAACGTGGCGGATCCGGCGGTGGCCGAGACTTGAGTCAGCCCCGCGGTGGAAATGTTAGGATTGGTTCCAAGGACATTCTCGACACCGTTAGGAACCCCGTCGTTGTCTGAGTCCGTTATGAATCCGGTGGCTGGCGGATTGGCGAGCAACCAATCCGAGTAGGGAGGGTTCGGAATGAGCTTGAGCACGTTTCCACCTTCCACAATGATGGAAAAGCCCGGGACAGAGCCGTCGAGCACCGGAGTTCCCGAGATGGTGGCGGTGGTTGTTAGCAACGTGTAGCTCGTGGACGAAGCGGGTGTCCCGGTGATCCTGATTTTACCCGCAATCAAATCGACAGCGGCGCTGGAGGTGGCGGGAGCGCCGAGGGTGAATCCTAGAAACGCGCCTTCGGCCAAGGTGATGGGCGAAGCCTGACTGGCACCGACGAGGGCAAGGGTTCCGGCGGAGACAGTGGTGGCACCTGTGTAGGTATTCGCTCCGGTCAGCGTCAGGGTGCCTTCCCCGACTTTGGTCAGGGCGACTCCGCCGCTGCCGTCTTCGATCACACCGTTGAAAGTGGTGAAAACGGTGTCTGTGGTGGTGTTTCCGGCAGTTAGGACACTGGGATCCCCGCCCGAGTTGGTGATTTTTCGGAATTCGGCCGCAGCCGCCACACTGTTACTGGGGATTCCCGAAAGCGCCCTCACCGTTTGATCGAATCCGGCAAGGTCGAAGGAGCCCTGGTCGGCACCGAGAGTCGCGTTGGAAGTGCCGATGACGAGATCCGCGGTCGGGGGCAGGGCGTTGGTCACCCCGAGTTGAAGCCGGAGCGCCTGACCGCCGAAAGCGATGGTGGCGGAGACCAGTTCGGGTGATGTCTGCTGGTTGAGGACCACGGTGCCGAGGCCTTGGATGTTCAAGCCGGCCGCGTTGAGGTCGATGGTGTTGTTGACCGATATCGTGGAGAGCGCGGAACCGGTTCTCAGGACCAGGATGCCGCTATTTGTGCCGTCGCGGGCGATAGTCCCGTCGATATTGAGGTCTCCTGTGGCGTTGATGCGTTGTCCACCCGTGCCGGCGAGGGTGATGTTTCCGGAGAGGGTGTTCGCGCCGGCGGTGCTGTCGATGGATGGATTAAAACCTCCTTGCTGCTCCGAAAGTCCGGTGAGGGTGATGTTCTCGGCGCAGATGATGCTGTTGCTCAGGATCAGGCGTCCGCCTGCAGGGACCGCCGGCGTGATGCTGCCGAGAGTGGTGCCGGTGACCGCCACGGTGGTGGAGCCCGCGGTGTCGCCGAGGGCATCACCGTTACTGATAGCGAGGGCACCGACGTTCACTGTGGTATTTCCCGAATAGGTGTTAAGTCCGGCGAGGGTCTGGGTGCCGGTTCCGGTTTTAACGAGTGAGACCGTTCCAGCGCCGTCTTCGATGACGCCGTCGAAGGTATAGGCCACCGAGTTGTTCAGCGTAAGCGTGCTGTTGCTGTCGGCGAGGGAGTTGGTGATGATGTCGTTTGCGTTGGCACCGGAATCCAGAATGCCGCCCAGAGTCTGATTGAATCCGTAGAGATCAAAGACGGCTGCGTCGTCGACAGCGGAAGCGGCAGGATCTTTCGCATCGAGGATGCTCGCGACGGGAAGTGCGTTTTCCTTACCGAGACGAAGGATACCGCGGACAATCGTGGTGGTGCCGGTATAGGTATTCGTCGTGGTCGGGTTGATGACAATCGTGCCGGTGCCCGCGCCACCTGAAACGGCGAGTCCATAACCTGCGGCACCGGAAATCGTGCCGGTGACTTCCAGGGTTTCGCCGGCGACGGCTCCGATGCGTGCGGCGCTGGCACCCAGGACGACCGGGCCGCTCCAAGTGGCTCCGCCGATGCCGGCTTGCAATGCTCCCACATTGGTGGCACCTGTTCCGAAGATGGTGAGCGACTCATTCGGGTCGGTGGGACTCACGCCGCTGACCTGGAGGCTCGCCCCGCTGGTGACGCTGGTGGTATTCGTGCCGCCTGCCGCGGCGAAGCCAAGTGCGGTGGCATTCGAGATCTCAAGGATGCCGGCTGCAATTGTGTTAGCACCGGTAAAGGTGTTGGCCGCCGAGAGCAGAAGTCGGCCGGTCCCTCGCTTGTCGATGCCGGCGGTAGTGCCGCCGGAAAGCACTCCGGAGAGTTCGGCGGAATCCCCGCCGGTGCCGGGAGTGACGGTGAAGATCCGCTTTGCGCCGTTGAGATCGATGGGGTTCACCACCGTCACCTTGTCGTTGGCGGTGGAGGATCCAAAAATGAAGTTGGCTCCGAATTTGGGCGTAAGACCGCTCAGGGTGACCGGAGCGGAGAAGCCGCCGAAATCAACGGTCAATGGTCCGCCCTTGGCGGCAAAACCTCCGGAAAAACCGGTGATTTCACCAACTCCGGCAGACGCCGTGCCACTGAAGTTCCGGATGAAAGTGCCATTTCCCTCGAGAACGGTGCCTGTCCGGAAAATCAGGCCGCCCGCGCCCAGCGAGTTGTTAGCAATGGAGCCCACGTCGAGGACTCCCGAGTTGATGGTGGTCAGTCCGGTGTAGGCATTGTCCGAACCAGACAGTGTCAGAACTCCGCTGCCGACCTTGGTAATCGCGGAGGCACCGCCGGCATTGTCCTGAATGACACTTGCGATGTTGATACCGGCTGCGGCCGTATTGACGACGAGCTCCTGGTCACTACCGATGGTCAGTGGGAAACTATCAAGCGTCCAGGTTCCCGAGCCGACATTCATGAGCCCGTTCACGGAAAAGGAAGTCGCCGCAGCGGCGGTCGCACCGTCGAAGCCGGTGTAGCGGATGGTATTGGCGGAGACGGTCGAGGGCATGGTGCCGCCGGATGCGGAAAGGTCGTAATTCACCGTGCCGGATTCATCTACCAGTTCCGCACCGTCGGCGGCGGCAGTTCCGGTCAGGCCGCCGATGGCGCTGCCGGTGAAGGTGGCGTATTGGGTGGCGGTTCCGGTGCCGGTAGTGGCCCACGCTCCGACGATGCCCGCGGTATTGGCCGATAGATTTGTCATCGCGGCATTCACCGTGCCCAGGCCGGGCAGGTTGAGGGTGGTGCCAGCCGGACGGGTAAATGTGCCGGTGTCGAGTGTCAGCGTCCGGAGGTCCGCGACATTCCAAGTTAGACTTCCCGTGCCGATGGTCAGGCTGGAGCTGATGGTGAGGTCCTGCTCGGCGGCACCCATCGCGATGCCTGAGCTTCCGAGGGTGAGGATGTTCGCACCGCTGATGGTGACGAGACCGCCGGGATTGAGGATCCGGATTCCCTGCCAGCTGAGATCCGCGCCGAGGACCGTACTGTTAGGGCCGGTAACCACGTTGTTCCACTGGGTGACGTCAGTAGCGGTAGGCAGACCCGTGCTCCAGCTTGATAGAAGATCGAGGTTGTCGGTGTTGTTCGCCTTGGTGCGGGTGCCCGCCGGATCGACGACGACGACGGCTCCGCTGGTGCCGTTGACGGTGATGTCATCCAGATCCAGGGCGCTGCCGGCGGCGGGCGAGTAGAGGTAGATTTTGAACGTCACCACCTGGCTGGCGGTGAGGTTCTGGAGCGTGGTCAGACCCGATAGATCGATGGTCTGGGTTTCGAAGTTGGGACGCAACGCCGTATCCGGCAGATTGGTCTGTCCCCTCACCTGTACCTCAGGGCCTCCGGGTGGAGTTACATAGACGCCATAGCCGCGGGGATTCGATCCACCCCCCTTGGCGATGTTGAACGTGAGGCTGGAGAGATCGATATCCGTGGTGCCCGCTCCGGCGGTGAGGGTGAAGCTGAAGTAGGAGTTGGTGGTGACCGCGTTGGCGAGGCTGTTGCTTGTGGGGCTGTTTGCCGCGTTGAAATTCACATTGAGGACCGGCTCGGTTAGATAGCTGATTCCCGTCTGGTTCACGTTGAATCCATTCAGCCCGGATGCTTTGGTCAGATTGCCTCCTGCGGCTCCGTTGATGGCATCTTGAATCTGCGGGCCCGACTGCCCCATTTGGTATTTCAGGAGCTCCGCCCCATCGGAAAGGACGGTGCTGACGGTGAGGGTCAAAAGGCCCGTCAACAGAGACAGGCGGTGTGAATTCCGGATGAACGAATTGGTCGAGGGTTTCATGGATTTTGGATTTTTACAGGGGTTTTCAGGTGGGTTTTTACCTTGAGCGCAAGTTACCCAAGGTCGCGGAAATCGTCTATTGGCCGATCGGCCATGAGTCAGAACAAAGGGAAATCCGCCTGATCCGAAGACCAGGCGGACGGCTGGCGAGCGGGATCCGTGATTATTGCGCCTCGATCCGGACGAAAAGCGCCGTCGCGGTTAGAGGCAGACCACTCAAGGTGACCTGCACGGTTTCCACGCCGTCCACGGTTCCCGTGACCAACTGGTTCGACGAGGTGGCGGTGGTGTCCGGAGTCCATACCAGCAGATCGGTCGAAGTTTTCACGGTGTAGTCGAGGCCGGTGGTGAGCGGGGTGGCGCGCCGGGTGTAACTGAACGTCCCGGCGGCCTTGTCGAGCTGCACGGTGATCGGACTGACCGAGGAGCCGGAAGTCGGAGTGAGCCCGAAGGCGTATTCCTGCTGGTTGTTCATGCCATCGCCGTCGGGATCGGCGGCGGGTTCTCCGTTGAGCGCGGGGTTGATGCCGAGCCATGGATTCTGCAGGCCGAACGAGGTGGCCCAGGTTGTGTAATCAGAGATGAGAACCGCTTGGGTCGGGCTGTAATTCACGCTGTAACCGCTCGGCACGCTGGAAAAGGTGCCACTGAGGCTGGAGCCCTGGGCGATGATGTATCCCGGCTCGGTGAAACCACCGCCTAGCAGGTTCAGAGTGAGTGGACCTGAGAGAACAACCGCGCCGGTGGATTCGAGCTTGTCGCTGTTCGAACCGTCGATTTCCACCGCGAGGGTTCCGGTGAGGGTGACCGGACCGGTGGTGAGGGTGCCCACGCCGCTTGAACCTGGAGCGATGGTGCCGGATGCGGTTACGGTGCCATTCACGGTCCCGGTGCCGGTCAGGGTTCCGGAAGGACCGACATTGACCGCACTGCCGGCGGCGAGGCTGCCGGTGCCGTTCACCCGGAGCGCGCCTCCGTTGACGGTGGTCGGGCCGGTATAGGTGTTCACGCCGGTTAGGGTTTCCGTGCCGGTGCCTTCCTTGGTTAAACCGACCGTGCCAAGTCCATTTTCAATGACGCCATCGAATGTATAGAACGTGGTGCTGTTGATGGTAAGCGTGCTCGTCGTGGCTGCGACCGAGTTGGTGATCACGCTGTTGACGGGTGTCCCGGAGTCCAACAAACCGGCGATGGTTTGGTTAAAACTGGCGAGGTCGAAGCCTGTCGCGTCAGGCGAATTGGCTTGGTCCTTGGCCTCGAGGACCGTGGTGACTGGCAGCGCGTCGTTTTTCCCGAGGCGCAGGATGCCGCGGACGAGGTTGGTCGGACCGGTATAGGTGTTAGGCAACGTGGGGTTCAGAACCACCACGCCGGTGCCGCCACCTCCCGAGATGGAGAGCCCGTTCGTCGCGCCCGAGGCGATGCTGCCGGTGATGGTGAGGACATTCCCCGGAGTGGCACCGACGCGGGATAGCACAGCGCCCAGGGTGATGGGCCCGTTCCAAGTGCCGCCGTCCGTTCCGGCTTGCAGGGCTCCGACGTTGGTGAAGCCGGTGCCCGAAATGGTGAGGGGTTCGGTTGGATCCGTGCTGATGCCGCCGGTCAGCTGAAGGCTTGCTCCGGCAGTGACGCTGGTGGTGTTAGTGGCGCTTGCCGGAGCGGATCCAAGCGCATTGGCATTCGAAATGGCAAGCATGCCGGCGGCGACAATGGTGCTCCCGCTGTAAGTGTTTGCCGCCGACAGAAGAATCAGCCCGGAGCCTCTCTTATCGATCCCCGCCGGGGTGTTACCTGATAGCACCCCGGCAAATTCAGCGGAATCACCACCGAGACCGGTGTTGACAGTGATGATCCGGGGGGCCCCGTTCAGGGCGATGTTGTTGACCACGGTTACCTTGGCGTCGGCCGTGGCTGAGCCGAAGATGAAGTTGTTTCCGAGTTTGGGGGTCGCGGCACCACCACTCAAGGTCACCGCTGCGGAAAGTCCTCCGAAGTTGACGGTCAGAGGGCCGCCCTTGGCCGAGAACCCCCCGGTAAGCCCGGAAATCTGGGTATTGTTCGCGGCGGTGGTGCCGCTGAAATCGCGGGTGAAGGTTCCGTTGCCTTGCAGGACACCACCTGCAAGGAAGAGTCCATTCGTGGCAACCGCCGAAGGCAGCGAGCCGCCGCTGATCAGTCCGACTTCAAGAGCGCCAAGATTGATCGTGGTCGGCCCTGCGTAGGTATTGACCGCCGATAGAACGAGTCGCCCGGTGCCGTTCTTGGTGACCCCCGATGCAGTAGAAACGCCTGAAAGAATCCCTGAGAACTCGGCATAGTCACCACCGGCACCCGTGTTCACCGTGATGGATCGGCTCGCACCGTTCAGGTTGATGGGATTCTCGACGGTGACTTTGTTGTTGGCCGTGGATGAACCGAAAATGAAGTTCGACCCGAATCTGGGAGAAACCCCGCTCAGGGAGACCGTCGCCGAGCTGCCTCCGAAGTTGACCACCAGAGGAGCACCGCGAGCCGCGAAGCCGCCCGAGAGTCCGGCGATCTCGCCGGGGGCCGCGGTCAGGGTCGAGGCGGTCGTGAAATTGCGCGTGAAGGTTCCATTTCCCTGCAGCACGGAGTCTCCACTGAAAAGAAGGCCACCGTCGCCGAGCGAATTGTTGGCAAAATCACCGGCATCGAGGACACCGGCATTGATGGTGGTGACACCATGATAACCGTTGTTAGCACCTGACAGATACAATGTGCCGCCGCCGGCCTTGGTGAGGGCGGCCGGGCTGTCTTGGATGACACCTTTGATCTCGATGGCATTCGCAGCGGTGTTCACCACCAGCTCCTGGTCGGAACCGATCGTCAGAGGGCCGGAGTCGAGGGTCAGGAGTCCGGAGCCGACGCTCATGAGTCCGTTGACCGAGAAGGCCGTGGTCCCGACCGTTAGTGTGCCTGCCGGGCCGGTGTAGCGGATCGTGTTTGCGGAAACATCAGCCGGGCTCGCTCCAGCGGCGGATTCGAGGTTGTAATTGACCAGACCGGTGGTGTCCGTGATGGCCGAGCCATCCGCCGCGGAGGTGGCACCGGTGTAGGCGACGATGTTGCCCGCTGAAAAAGTTGCGTATTGAGCAGCGGCTCCGACACCGACGCTCGCCCATGGGCCGACGAGATCCGCGGTATTTGCAGACAAATTGACCATATTGGCGCTGACCGTGCCGGCACCGGGGAGATTGAGTGTGGACCCCGAAATGCGGCTGAAGGTGCCCGAATTGAGTGTCAGGGTGCGGCCGGACTGGACGTTCCAGTTCTGGTTACCCGTTCCGAGGGTGAGGCTGGCACTGAAAGTGAGGTCCTGCGTGGCAGCATTCATAGCGATGCCGGCAGT
Organism: uncultured Verrucomicrobiae bacterium; assembly: GCA_963841745.1. Taxonomy (GTDB): domain Bacteria; phylum Verrucomicrobiota; class Verrucomicrobiia; order Verrucomicrobiales; family Akkermansiaceae; genus Luteolibacter. Next base: position 1,349,631 of record CAWJDV010000006.1, read on the forward strand.
GCCGAGGGTAAGGGTGTTTCCGGCACCAATGGTCACCGGGCCGCCGGGACCGAGGATGCTGATCCCTTGCCAGGTCTGATCCGCCCCGAGCACGGTGCTGTTCGCACCAAGGACGATCGAAGTCCACTGGCCGACATCCACCGAGGAAACCGCCGTGCCACCCCAGCTTGAGGCCAGGTTGAGATTGTCGGTGTTGTTCGCCTTGATGCGGGTGGCCCCACTTGCGGAAGGCATGGCAAAGGAAAACACCAAGGAACCGGTGAGGAAAATGCTGCGGATGGAAGCGGTGGCGAATGGATTACGACTGAATTTCATGATGTGGGATTTTGCGGTTTTTTAATTGGGTATGGGTTGAAGGTAGTGCGGATCTCCGGCACGTCTATTGGCTGATCGGCCGCCCGAGGTTTTCAGCCGATTGATTCCCGGAAACCGGAAATCGCACTGGATGGTGGCTCCCAAAAATGAGGGGCCGCCGACCTCCATAGGCGGTCCCACGATCCCGGAGAATCCCCATTCGCTCCGAAAAATCTCAAATGCCGCGGCGGCGGCGCAGAAGTCCACCTGCGACCAACAATCCGGCCAAGGCGCTGGTCGGCTCGGGGACGGCCGTCCAGCTGAGAGTGGTGCCGGTGATGGTGAAACCGCCATAACTGCCGACAGTTTGCAGTTCGTTGCTGGTATTGTAAACCGCCACGGCCGTATTGCTCCAACCGAGTGTGCCTCCCGTGCCAGTCACGTTGAAAATATTCGACCACTGCTGATTCTGGGCCCAGAAACCGTCCTCGGACGCGAAATTCACTCCCGATCCGACGATGACCTTGAAAATCGCCGCCGCACTGACGGTCAGATTTCCGGTGACGTCCACCGCATCGAAATCGACGCCGCGGGCTCCGTTGTCTGTGGTGAGTCCGGCGTTGTCATCCAAGCCATCGGTGTCCTTGTTGGAATTGAGATCCCATTCGAAGATCGATTCGCCAGCATAGGTTAGATTTTGACCGAAGGCCTGTTGCTCGACCTTGTTGAGATTCGCAACCGCTCCCCCGGCCGAATGGATCGCACCCGCGTTGATGGTGGTGCTGCCTCCGACCGTGCCTGTCCCGATCAACCGGGTGCCAGCATTGCTGACGTTGACATTGCCGGTGGCCGCCGATTGGGTCCCGTTGATGGCAAGCGTGCCGGCATCGATATTGGTGGTGCCGGTGTAGGTGTTGGCTGCCGAGAGGGTAAGATGGCCAGCACCGAGTTTATTGATGCCCACGACGGCGGAGGCTGCAATGACTCCTTGAAGCTCGGCCGAATCTCCACCCGCGCCGGAATTGACAGTGAAGGTTCGATTGCTGCCATTCAGGTTAAGTCCATTCACCACGACAACCACGTTGTTGGAATCGGCGGAGCCGAAGACGAAATTATCTCCAAGCCGGTTGCTAAAGCTGGCACCACTCAAAAATACGGTGGATCCACTGTTGCCGAAGTTTACGGTTAGAATGCCGCCTCTTGCGGCGAAACCACCGCTACCCCCGGAAATTTCACCGACAGCTGCCACGGCGCTATTGCTGAAGGGACGGATGAAGCTTCCGTTGCCCTGAAGCACCGCGTTGTTCACCATGCGCAGTCCGCCGCCACCGAGCGCCCCGCTACCGATCGCCCCGACATCCAGAATGCCCGCGCTGATGGTCGTGACACCGGTATAATCGTTAGCCGCAGTGAGAACCACCGTTCCCGCTCCGACTTTGTTGATGCCGGCGGCACCGGTTCCTGAAACTTTACCCGAAACAGTGAGGGTCTGCCCGACTGGCAGCGGATAGATCGAAGTTGGTGGCTCCCGTTTCATTGATTAGAACAGTGCCGGAATAATTACCGGTAGCGGCCCCGCTTTGCAGTCTGAGGGTTTTCTTGTCGCCCGTGTCGCTCACGGTGAGCGCACGGTTGATGTTGATGGCATTGGCGAGCTCAAGGGTGGCTCCGGTGCTGCCGAGCGCCACGGTGGCGGCGGAAATACCAAAAGCATTGTTATGGGCGGCGCGCACGGTGCCAGCATTGATCGTGGTCACACCCGTGTTCGTATTGTTGCCAGAAAGGATGAGCAGCCCGGTGCCGGCCTTATTGAATCCCCAGCCCACACCGCTGACGATGCCCGAGAACTCCGCGGCATCGCCACCCGTGCCGGAATTGACGGTCACGGTCCGGTTGCTACCACCGAAGTCGAGATTGCTCGTGACTTTGACCAAACTGTCGGCACTGGAGGATCCTAGAATGAAATTTGATCCGAACCGATAGCCTCCAACACTAAGAGCAAACGAGGCACCCAAATCTACATTCAACTGGCCGCCTTTTGCGGAAAACCCGCCAGTTAGCCCCGAGATTTGGCCGGTTCCCGCGCCGACCACACCGCTGGCGATACGGCTAAATGTGCCATTTCCCTGGAGCACGCCGCTACTGAAAAGCAGTCCGCCGGAGCCTAGAGAGTCACCCACACCGTCGAGAGTTCCCACGTCGAGCACGCCTCCGCCGATCGTGGTCGTACCGGTGTAGGTATTGGCACCGGTGAGGGTTTGCGTGCCATTGCCTGTTTTTACAATCGCAAGCGTTCCAGTCCCGCTCGTGTTATTGGCGATGATGCCGGCGAAGCTGGCGGTTGCGTTGTTATTGCCGATCGTCAGGGTCTTGTTCGTGCCGGTGCTGTTGTTCACCACCCTGCCCAAAACCGTGCCTGTCACGCCGGAAAGCCCGTTGATTGAAACATCGAAGCCGTTGAGATCAAGAATCCCGGCACTCGTCCCTCCGTCCAGCACGACATTGCCCTTGCCAGTGCCGGAAGGGATCGCATTGGCATCTCCGACCCTCAACTGCCCGGCACCGATCTTGGTGTTGCCGGTATAAATGTTGGCTGCGCCGAGAATCACGGTGCCACTGTTGGACTTCAACAGTCCGCTTGTCCCGTCCACGACGGCATTGATCGTCAAGGTCGCGCTTGTATTGTTGTTACCCACATAGGCATTGGCACCGATGAGAGTCAGTTTGTATCCCCCGCCTTCGATGATGTAGCTGCCGGACTGTCCGCTGCTCATCGAGAGTGCGAAGAGATTGATATTTTCACCCAGTGTGATGGTGCCACCGATGGTTGGATTGCTATAACCTGCCCCTTCGATATTGCCCAAAAACGCACTGCCTGTCCCATCATTGTTCCAATTCGTATTCGCACCACCGACAGGGTTCGTCCAATTGGCCGTTACAGTCTCCCAAGTACCGTTGCCATTGAGGTTTGAGCCAGTCCCAAGATCCGTATCCCAGAAATAATCGAGGGCATGAACGGGGGAGCTCGCACACAGCACGGCGAAGGGGAAAAGAGCGAGATAACGGGTTTTCATAATGGGTCTGGCGACGGAACTTCCAAGCGGGTTTTCTGACTAACTTCTGAATCCTGTGGAAGTTCGCTCACCGCGTCTATTGGCCGAACGGCCAGAAAACCACTCACGGTTGGGTGATTTTCAGACGCAGGAAGCCTTTTCCCGTCAATCCCTCCGAGGCGTCCAGCTTGAAGGTGTGGTATTCCCACTCGCTGCCGGCAAGGCTGGGCAGGCCGGTGGCACCGGGCGCGGTATCGGCGGGGCCGCTGCTAGAAATGGCGGAAGACGGGAAGACAAGATCGATCGAGCCCTCCACGCTGTATGTGATTCCGGAGATGGTGGCGGTGCCGCCGGTGAAAACGGCACCATCCCGCACGGCGAGAATGAGCGTCAGCTCCTGAGTGGCGGGACCGGTGGAGTTCTGGATCAGGGATGCGATCAGGCCATTGTCCAGAAAGTCGTCGGGATTTCCGTTGAGCGCGAATTCGAGAAGGTTGGAGCTTCCGTCACGGTCCGGATCATCGCCCGGATCACGGTCGGCCAAGGGAATGCCGGTGAAGGTGTTGATCCAGGATTCATAAGAATTCGCTCCGGTGACGGATAGACCGAGCATGCCGTCAGCTTCGGAAAACGTCCAGGTCCGCGCCCCGTCAACCTTGGTCCAGACGTTCGCTGCTTGCACCCAACCGACAACGTTGAAGGCGCCCCCGAAAGACTCCGTTAGCGTGGCGACATGCACGAGAGGCCACGAGCCGTTCGTCGCGGTCACCGCCGTGGTGTCGAGGGTGAAGTTTCCGTTGAGCTGGACCGTGCCGGAGCCGGTGATCGCGTTCGAGGAGGAATCGGTGATGAGAAATCTCAGGCCCGCATTGTCGGCGAGCACCAGCGTGCCGGCGTGGACGATGGTGTTTCCGGTATAGTCATTGGAGGCTCCAGTGAGCAGCCATTTCCCGGCGCCATCCTTAACCAGGCTTGTTGGATTGTTGGAAGCGTCGTCGTTGAGATCGAGATTGATGATGTTGTCGCCGGAGTTGCTGCCTGTGAGTGTCAGAGTCCGCGCTCCGAGTTGAGCGTTGAATCCCATCGCAAGCGGGGTTGTGAAATGAATGATATCGGTGGTGGAGACGGCGGATGAATCGATCGTGCCGCCATTGAGGCCGATGGCGAATTTGCGGTTGGTTGTCGCGATGTTAGCGGAGTCGTGCCGGAGGGTGCCGCCACTGATGACCAGATTTCCGCTGATGTCGGATGCCGCACCGAGGCTGCCGGGTTGGCCCGCGTTGCTGAGGGTGGCGGCGAGGAGAACTCCGCCGTTGATGACGGTGGCGGTGGTGTAGTCGTTTGCAGCGGATAGAACCAAGGTGCCCGCTCCGGTCTTGTTGACCGCCGCGCCCGCGGTGCCGGAGATTTTTCCGGAAACGATTAGAACCTGGTCCGCATCGCTGTTGAGTTCGAAGTTTGCGGAAGTCGTCTCACTGATCAGGATGGTGCCCGCATAGTCGCCGGTGGAAGCGGCAGCTTCAAGTCTGAGCGACTTCTTGTTGCCCGTGTTGCTGATGGTCAGTGCGCGGGTGATGGTGATGCCGCTGGCGAGTTCCAAGATGGCGTCGGAGTTTCCTAGCAGGACCGTGCCGGTGCCGAACGCGTTGTCATGGGCGGCCCGCACCGTGCCGTTGGTGATGTTGATGGTTCCCGAGTTGACATTGTCGCCGGATAGAACCAGCAGGCCGGGGCCGGACTTGATGAATCCGTAACCGGTGGCTCCGCCATTGCTCACAACGCCTGAAAACTCGGCCCAGTCTCCTCCGGTGCCGGAGTTGACCGTGATGCTGCGATTGCCGCCGCCGAAGTCGATGTTGCTGGTGACTCTGACGGGACTGTCGGCACTGGCGGAACCAAAGATGAAATTCGTGCCGAATCGATGAAGCCCGGCGTTCAAGGAAAGCGTGGGTCCCAGATCGACGGTCAACAACCCACCCTTGGCAGCGAAGCCACCGATGGCACCTGCGACTTGGCCGGGACCAGGTGTCGCATTCCCGCTGAGAGCGCGGACGAATGTCCCGTTGCCCTGAAGGACGCCGCCGGAGAAAAACAATCCCCCACTGCCTAACGAGCCGGATGCGATCCATCCTACATCGAGTGTCCCGCCGCCGAGGGTGGTGGTGCCGGTGTAGGAGTTCACTCCGGATAGAGTGAGCAGACCCGGGCCGCCTTTGGCGAGTGACGTGCCGATGCCGCCGATGTTACCGGTCAAGACATAGTGGTTGGCGGCATTGTCGACCGTCACGGATGAGGGCGAGGCGTCGCCGCTGACCGTCAGGTTTCCGACGGCGGTATCGTCGAAGGTGACCATGTCTCCGGCCGCATACGCCGACGAATTCCCTTCACTCAGCCAGTTCGGGGTGCTGGTGTCCCATGCGCCGTTCACATTCCCCTTCCAAGTGGACGCACGGGGAAAATAACCGAGTGTCACGCTGGTCGCACCGACGGTGAGAGTGGCGTTCGGATAGGAAGCGGACAAGGTCAGGGTGCCGGTGCCGGTTCTCGCGGCGTAGGTCATGAGGGTATAGATGCCGGGCGGCGCGCCCACGGGGAGCGACAGGGTAATGACATTAGAACCATTGAGAACGAGGTTTCCGGCGATGTTGATGCGGTCGGACCCTGTCGGAGTTGATATCTCGAAGGGCAGCGAATTCCCGTTCAGGGTAAGCGCCGCGGGACTCGTGTTAGCAACTGTGAGCGTCCCGACGGTGCTGGCACCGCCCGGCAACATGACTCCGCCTGCCAGAAGATCGACGGTTCCTCCGATGGTGCCATTTCCACCGAGTGTCGCGTTGCTGGCCACGGTCACCGCACTACCCGCGGGCAGGGATCCGGGGCTTTGCACGAGCAGCGTGCCGCCGCTGACCGTGGTTGGCCCGGTGTAGTCGTTGGCGGTGCCGGTGATTGTCCAGGTGCCGGGGCCGGACTTGGTCAGCGCGGGGACAAACGCCGCGTTGTCCTGAAGCGCGCCGCTGAAAGTTCCGTTAGCAACTCCCATCAGGTCCAACGACCGGGTGGCGGTGTCCGGCTTGAAGACGCCGCCGAGGGCAAGCGTCCCGGCCTGCACGTTCACGGCAGTCGTGCCACCGCCGCTGGTGAGGGTGAAGTCACCGGCGATGCTATTGTTGCCCGCTTCGTTGACGATCGCGCTGAGGGTGGAGTCGTTGTTGCTGGTTTTGAAAGACATCGCTGCAGGCAGGTTGATGTCGCCGGCACCGCCATCCAGGATGAGGCGGGATTTGAAATTGTTAATTCCGGACAGATAGATCAACTTGGTCCCGGTTCCAAGGGCGTCCGCACTGCGGATCCGCAGGCCGCCGCTGTGGACCGTGACGCCGCCGGTGAAGGTGTTCGTGCCGGTGAGTTCGGCGATGGCACTGGCGGGACCGGAGGAAGAGCCGAATTCCAACTGGCCCGCTCCGGAAATGGGATTCGGGATGACGTAGGGCGCGCCGCTGCGATGGAAACGGAGCGTGGCACCGTTGGTGACAGAGCCCGGGCCAAGGCTGCCGGTGGCGGTGTTATTGCCGACTTGCAGGGTGCCGGCAGTGAGAATCGTCGGGCCGGCATAAGTGTTAGTCCCAGTCAGTTTCAAGAGGCTGCCGCTACTCATCGTGAGCCCTCCGCCGCCACTGAGATTGCCGCTGAAGGTGAAGTCGGCGTTGCCGTTTCCGGTGACGGTCGTGGTGTTGGCGAGGGTGATGTTGTGGGCGACGGAATAGACCAGCGAGCTGTTCGCGGCGGCGGCTTTGTTCGCCCTGAGTTTGATTTCCGGAGACGAGCCGCTGCTCGGCTGTGTCGCAAGGCTGAGCGGTGATCCGCTGAGGGTGACGCTACTGGCCGTGCCGCTGGCTCCCGGTGCCGCCGAGCGTCAACGCGCTGAGTGAAAACGTGCCTGCCAGACCATTGTTTGCGGTGACGGTGCCGGCGCTGAGCGTGATGCCATCCAGGATGCGTAACTGGGTCTCCGCGGAACTAGCAGGAACACCGGAGGGCAGCCAGTTGCTCGCGGTGCTCCACTGCTGGGTGCCGGGCGTGGTGCGGGTCCAGTTCGGTTGATCGTCCACCTCGGTGACGTTGAGGATGAAGGTTTCCGGAGTGGTATGAAAGCCATCGCTCACCAGCAGCAGGACGGCGGCGGAACCAAACAAATTGGCGGCGGGCGTCAGGGTCACCGTACGGCTGGCCCCGCTGCCGCCGAGCACGATGTTGCCAGTGGGCAGCAAGGTCGTGTTGAGGGAAACGGCCTGCACGGTCAGGGCGGATGCGGTTGTCTGCGCGTCGCCGATGGTGAAGGAGAAGGGCCCGGCCGTGACGTTTTCGTTGGTAGTCTTGTCGGTGACGTTGGTGACGGTGGGCGGCGTGTTGGTCCCGGTGCCAACCGGAGTGATCCGGAGGTAGTCGAGGGTGAGATTGTAACCTGACGCATTGGAGTTCTTGCCCGCGACGGTGAAACGGACCTGCCAGTTTCCCGCGCTTGGGAAGGTATGGTCTCCGAGATCGGTCATGCCTGTGCCCACCGCTCCACTATACATATCCACCACACCACCGACATCGGTGAAACTGCTGCTGCCTTCCGGTGCGACGGCGAGCTGGAATTGTCCCGACGCACCGCTCTGGCGGTAGCCGCTCCTGAGGTTCCACACGCCAGCCTTGGGCACCGTGACCGAGAGTGTCATGAAATCGTTAGGAGCGTTTGCCACGAGCTGGCGACCAGCACCCGCGCTGAGCGTGTCCTGGGTGAAGACGTTGGTGGAATCACCTGTGGAGACGTCGAGCACGGGGAATTTTTCCGCCTGATTGGCCATCGCGTTCCAGACGGCCCAGTAGGCGGGTTTGCGCTGATAGTTCTTATCGAACAACAGAGCCGCGCCGGTTCCGGGAAAGAATCCGGGGATCCAGGAATCACCATCGTAGAGTCCCCATGTCTGAAATCCCTTGAACCGCGGCTGGCCAAGGGCGACGCCGAGCACGTTCCAGTAGATTTCCGCCTGTGACTCAAGGTTGGCGGGCGTGGCGTCGCCATTGGCGTCCACCGGGATCCGCACGTCCATTTCGGTGATGTGCAGGTCCAGCCCGAGATCGTTGAAGCGTTTGAAGTTCGCACGCAGAGCTGGTGTAGTTGATGCCCGAGATGTGCATTTGAAAGCCGATGCCATCGAGCGGCACATCTCGTGTTAGGAAATCCTGCGCCATCGCGTAAATCGCATCGGACTTGGCGTTGTCCTCCTCGGCACCGAAGTCGTTGTAAAAAAGCAGGGCGTCCGGATCCGCCGCCGCGGTGCGGATGAATGTTTCCTCGATGTAGCGCGTGCCCAGTCCGGCGTAGCCGATTCCGGGCGCGTCGTACCAGATGTTGCCGGTGCGCAAGGTGCCGTTGTCATTGAATGCTTCGTTGACGACGTCCCAGGCGAAAATATCGCCCCGGTAGTGCGCACCCACCTGGTCGATGTGGTCGAACATGACGGCCCGCAACTCGGTGGCGTTGAACCCGCCGCCGGTCAGCCAGCCTGGGAGGGATGTCTCTTTATACCACTGCATCGTGTGCCCGCGCATTTGCTCGCCGGCGGCGCGGTTGAAGGTGGCAATGGCGTCCGCCTTGGCATATTCGAACGGCGTTTGGTTAGGCCGCAGCGTGCCCCACTTGGTGTCGTTTTCCGGGGAGGGGGAATTGAAATCGCGACGGACGGTGTTGGCGTAGGCGGCGCTTCCTCCCGTCAGCGAGGAAGATTTGATCGCCGCCCCCACTCGCAGACCGGGAAAACTGGCGGCCGCCTCGCGCAGCGTCTGAGCGGACAGGAATGCGGTCGGGAGCATCCCCAGGACGACGATGCACCACCCTGGAAATTTCCCCGCTGAGGGACGAATGGCCCCTGCCGATTCCAGTATCTGTCCGGCCAGGATACGAAGGCGCGATGCGGTAGGGCTGGATTTCACCGGAGATGGGCTGGGGTTTTGAAAACACCTGGGTTCAGGAGCTTGCCGCCATGCTACCCGCGGTCTCTCACATGGTCTATTGGCCGATCAGCCATCGGCAACGTGCGAATGGCTCGCGCTCACTCATCTTCACGGGTGACCTCTCAACAAATCAGGGCGCGAGCTTGAAGCAGAGCCGCATCATCCGGCGCGTATCGTCGCTCGGGATATCGGAGGGGTCGTCGAACCGGCGGAATTGATCGTTAGAGGGAAGGGGTGGTGCAATTTGGGGTGGTGTGGAGCCCGGTTTCCGCTTATCCCCGGCCCGCCGCAGGGCGAAATTTTCCCATGATTCCCGAACTCACGCTCATCAAGGCCGGCACCGGCGTCCTTACCAAATCCGCCGACGGCACGCTCGACAAGGCCGCACTGGTGCACCTCGTCTCGGCCATCGCCGGGCTGATGGATGCCGGTCACCGTTGCCTGTTCGTTTCTTCCGGCGCGGTCGGATCCGGCGTTTCCGCGCTTGGACTCACGGAATATCCGAAGGAAACCGCCACCCGCCAGGCCTGCGCCGCGATCGGCCAGGCGCGGCTGATGCAGACTTACAGCAGCCTTTTTTCAAATTTCGACATCACCATCGCCCAAGTCCTGCTCACCGCCGCCGACCTCGGCACGCCGGAGCGCGCGGGCTACGTGAGCGACACCTTCCGCCGGTTGCTCATGGAACCGCGCATCCTCCCCATCATCAACGAAAACGACTCGGTGGCTGTCGAGGAATTGAAATTCGGCGACAACGACATGCTCTCCGTCCGCGTCGCGAAACTCGCCGGTGCCTCGCGCGTGATCCTGCTCACCAGCGTGGACGGCCTGCTCGATCCGGCGACCAATACGCTCATCCCCGAGGTGCCCGCCATCGACGAGGTCTTCAAACACGTCCGGGACGACAAGGGCCGCTTCTCGATGGGTGGCATGGCGTCGAAACTCGCCGCCATCAAGTTCGCGGTCGATGCCGGCATCGAGACCCACATCGCCCACGGCCGCCATCCGGAGCGCCTCGCGGACATCGTCGCTGGCAAAGGGATTTCCACGCGATTCCACGCGGCCACCGCACCTTGATCTTGCCATGTCCACCCTTCAGGAAACCATCCACCAGATGGGCCGCCAGGCCCGCGCCGCCGCTTACAAGCTCGCCCAACTCACGTCGGATGAGAAAAACGCGATCCTCCGCGCGATGGCAGCCGCCGTCCGCAAGGCGACGCCGGAATTGCTCGCCGCCAATGCTCTGGATCTAGCCGCAGGGAAGGAAAAAGACCTTTCCGCCGCCATGCTCGACCGGCTGATGCTCGATGAAAAACGCATCGAAGCGATGGCGGCCGGCATCGACCAGGTCGCCACGCTGCCCGATCCCGTTGGTCAGGTGCTCGATGCGTGGGAACGCCCGAACGGCATCCACATCCAGCAGATCCGCGTGCCGATCGGCACCATCGGCATCATTTACGAGAGCCGGCCCAACGTCACCGCGGACGCCGCCGTGCTGTGTTTCAAAACCGGCAACGCCACCATCCTCCGCGGCGGCAGCGAGGCGATCCACTCGAATCGCGCCATCGCCGCGGCCCTCGCGCAGGCAGGCGCTCCCGAGCACGCGATCCAGCTCATCCCTTTCACCGACCGCGAGAGCGTGGCGGTTCTGGCAGGCATGGACAAGTGGCTCGACCTCATCATCCCGCGCGGCGGCAAGGGGCTTATCGAAACAGTCGTCTCGCTCGCCCGCATGCCGGTCATCAAGCACTACGACGGCATCTGCCACCTCTTCGCCGACAAGGCTGCGGACCTGGAAATGGCGGTCTCCCTCACCATCAATTCCAAGACCCACAAATGCGGCGTCTGCAACGCGCTGGAAACCCTGCTGGTCCACCGCGAGATCGCCGATTCCTTCCTGCCGAAAGTCGCCGCCGCCCTCCGCGCGAAAGGCGTCGAACTCCGCGGCTGCCCTGAAACCCGCACCCATCTACCAGACATCCTCCCCGCCACCGAGGAGGACTGGAGCACCGAATACCTCGATCTGATCCTCTCCATCAAAATCGTCGGTTCACTCGAAGAAGCGATTTCCCACATCAACCACTACGGCTCGCACCACACCGACGTCATCGTCACCACGCGATCACCTGGCAGCGGAGCGGTTCCTGCGGAAGTCGATTCCGCCTGCGTGTTCCACAACGTCTCCACCCGTTTCGCCGACGGCGGCGAGTTCGGCTTCGGCGCGGAAATCGGCATCTCCACCGACAAGCTCCACGCCCGCGGCCCGATGGGTCTGCGCGAACTCACGAGCTACCAGTATCGCGTGAGAGGAAACGGGCAGACGAGAAACTAACCACAAGCCGCCAGCTTCGGGATCGAGGCGATCAAGCGCTTGGTGTAATCCGCCTGCGGCTCGTGGAAAACCTTGTCCGCCGTTCCGGACTCGACAATTTTTCCTTTGTACATCACCGCGATGCGATCGGCGATGTAGTGGACCACGCCGAGGTCGTGGGAGATGAAAATCATCGTCAGCCCGAGGTCTTTCTGGAGTGATTTGAGGAGATTGAGGATTTGCGACTGGATGGACACATCGAGCGCGGAGACCGGTTCGTCGGCGACGATCAGCTTCGGCTCCGGGGCCAGCGCGCGGGCGATGGCGATGCGCTGGCGCTGTCCGCCGGAGAACTCGTGCGGGTATTTTCGCATGACCTTCACGTCGAGGCCGACGGTGGCCATAAGCGTTTCGACGCGCTTGAAGAGGGCGTCGCCTTTCAATTTCGGGTGACGTTGGCGAACGGCTTCGGCGAGCGTGGAGAAGATCGTCATCCGCGGATTGAGCGATGCGTAGGGGTCTTGGAAAACCATTTGGAAATCCAGCCGCCGCTTGCGGACTTGAGACGCGGAGAGTTTTGAAAGGTCCTCGCCATCGAGGATGACCGAGCCGGAGGTCGAGGGAATGAGCTGCATGATTGTCCGGGAAAACGTGGATTTCCCGCAGCCGGACTCGCCGACGAGGCCGAGGATTTCGCCCTTTTCGAGCGTCAGGCTCACGCCGTCCACCGCCCGGACGACGTGTTTTCCGGAGGTGAGGATCGATCCCGAGCGCTGGGTGAAATGGGTGTGAAGGTCTTTGATTTCCAGATACGGCACGCAGTTGAAGATGCATGGATCGCGCCGGATCACACGAAATTTCAGCATTTTCGAGAGACAAGATTGCGCCCGGCGAGCATTTAAGCGACAAGAAGTGCGCCGCCCATGACCCAGCTTTTGATTGAACCCGCCCGCCGCACCGGTTGCGAGGACATCCCCGCCCTCACCGAAGTTCTGCAATCCGCAGCCCAGCGCCAGCGCTCGCCCATCGACGACGTGCTCGACGCCGGACGTGGTCGATGAGGAACACTACATGCGCGAGCTCGCCCACGACCTCGGCATGGAGTGGCTGGACAGCATTCCGATGCCGGAAGTGCCGCTGCCGCTGCGCGAGGCCTGCGGACCGCGGATTGCCCTGCGCCACCGCCTGCTGCCGGTCGCCATCAAGGGCGAGGGCGACCAAAAACGCCTGAAACTCGCCACTTTCGATCCCTTCAATCTCGTCGCCCGCCAGGCCGCCGCGCAGGAACTCACGCTGCCGATCGACTGGTGCATGGCCTCCCGCAAGCGCCTGCACGAAGCGCTGCGCCGGCTTTACGGGGTGGGTGCCGACACCTTCGAGCAGATCCTCGAAGGCCGCGATTTCGACTACGACCACCTCGAAGGCGGCGAGGACGAGGCCAACGTCATCGACCAGGACGACGACGAGGAGGCCAGCGTCGTCAAGTTCGTCAACCAGATCATCCGCGAGGCGCTCGACCAGCGCGCGACCGACATCCACGTCGAGCCGCTCAGCACGAATCTCCGCATCCGCTACCGGATCGACGGCCGCCTGATCGAGATCGCCGTGCCGGAAAACATCAAGGCGCTGCAAAGCTCGGTCATCGCCCGTTTGAAAATCATGGCCCGCCTCGACATCGCCGAGCGCCGCGTGCCGCAGGACGGCCGGATCAACCTCCAGTTCGAAGGCGCGACCATCGACGTCCGCGTCGCCACCGTGCCGACCGTCGAGGGCGAGAGCGTTTCCCTGCGTCTTCTCAACCAGGAGAAATTCAACATCGCCAAGCTCGGCATGGAGCCGTTCGTGCTGCAAGAAGATCGAGTCGCTGCTGCACCTGCCCAACGGCATCATCCTCATCACCGGCCCGACCGGTTCGGGTAAATCCACCAGCCTCTACTCCTTCCTCACCGAGGTGAACCACCCGGAGCGGCGCATCGTCACCGTCGAGGACCCGGTGGAAAACAAGCTCACCGGCGTGATGCAGATCGCCGTGAAAAACGAGATCGGCCTGACCTTCGCCACCGCGCTGCGCTCCATCCTCCGGGCCGACCCGAACATCGTGATGATCGGGGAAATCCGCGACCTTGAGACCGCGGAAATCGCCATCCGCGCCTCGCTCACCGGTCACTTGGTGTTCTCCACCCTCCACACCAACGACGCCATGGGCGGCATCAGCCGTCTCATCGACATGGGCGTGGAACCGTTCCTCGTCTCCGCCGCCGTCCGCGCCTTCCTCGCCCAGCGCCTCGTCCGGCAACTCTGCCCGCATTGCAAGGTGCCGCGCGAGAGTCAGCGACCAGGACAAGCGCGATCTCGGCATCCCGCTGCGACATTCCCGGCCAGGCCTTACTCGCCGAAAGGCTGCGACCGCTGCCGCATGACCGGCTTCTCCGGCCGTCTCGCGATTTACGAAGTCATCCTGCTCACCCAGCCGATGCAGGAACTCGTCGCCCACCGCGCGCAAGCCGTCGAAGCTGCGCGCCCAAGCCGTCCGCGACGGCTACATCCCGATGCGCGACATACGGCTGGCACAAGGTGATGAAGGGCAAGACCACCATCGAGGAAGTCATCTCCGTCACCTCCTCCGACATCGGCGGGGATTGATCCAATTTCAGCTTTTCAGTATTTCAGTTTTACCCGCCGATGCCCATCTTCGCCTACAAAGCCCTCGCCGCCAACGGCTCCGTCACCACCGGCGAGCTCGACGCCGCGGACCGCCCGGAAGCGCTGCGGATGCTCGACAAGAAGGGCCTCCAGCCGGTCAACCTCAAGGAAACCGCCGCCGCCGCTTCCGCGAAGAAAACCAGCACCAGCGCCAAGTCCAAAGCCGACGACAAGCGACTCATCCAAGCGGCAAGGCGGAAGCCAAGGAAGCCGCGATTCCCGACGGCCCGATCAAGCTGAAGCGCCAGGAAGTCGTGCTCTTCACCGAGGAACTTTCCGACATGCTCAGCGCCGGCCTCCAGCTGGAGCCCGCGCTCAAGTCGATGGAAAACCGCCAGGAACTCGGCAACCTCAAGGCCGTTTCCTTCAAAATCCGCCAGATCGTCCGCGACGGGGTGAATTTCTCCGTCGCCCTGAAAAAAGTCAGCCCGAGCTTCGGCCCGCTGTATTGCTCGCTCGCCGCCGCCGGTGAGGCGTCCGGCGCGCTCGACACCATTCTCAAGCGCCAGGCCCACTACCTGAAGACCCTCGCCGAGCTCCAGGCCCGCCTCATCCTCGCGATGATCTATCCGGCGTTCCTGATTCTCGCCGGCATCGGCGTTTCCATCATTTTCGTCACCACCCTCATCCCGCAGCTCACCGCGCTCATCGAGAGCAGCCGGCGGGAAAATGCCGCTCGGCGCCGCCATCCTCATCGGCGCCTCCGACTTTCATCAAGCAAGTGGTGGATCGTCATGATCCTCACCATCATCGCCTCGCTGCATCTTCTTCAAAGCCTGGAAGGACAACGACGCCAACAAGCCCGCCTGGGACCGCATGAAACTCCGGCTGCCGCTCATCGGCCCGGTCATCACCAGCCGCTTCTACGTCCAGTTCCTCGAAACCATGGCCAACCTCGTCGGCAACGGCCTGCCGCTGCTCCGCGCCCTCGAACTCTCCCGCGACGCCACCCAGAACCGCGCGCTGCGCGGCGAGCTCGACAAGGTCATCGCCCAGGTCGGCGACGGCCGCTCGTTTTCCAAAGCCCTCATCCGCAACGGCGCCTTCCCGCCGCTGCTCATCGACATGATTTCCGTCGGCGAGCAAACCGGCAAGATCGACCACTCGCTGCGCCGCGCCGCCGAGCGCTACGACAAGGAACTCGACAAGGACCTGCAGCGCATCATGGCGCTCGTCATGCCCATGGTCCTCATCATCATGGCCGGCCTCATCGGCACCATGGCCTACCTGATGATCACCGCCATCTTCCAGACGATCTCGAACTTGAACTGAGCCCGTTTAGTCGAGCCACAAACTGGAGCGCGGAATTGATTCCAATGCCTTTAAGGATTGTAAACTCAAGGAGGGGCGAAACGTGTTCGCCCACGTCCATGAAAAGCCAATGCGAAGTGGCAAGCCGCGATTCATTGTCGTCTCATGGACCACGGCGGACACGTTCCGCCGCTCCTTGTCGGAAATCGCATCACGCCCGTACGGAAAATGGCCTGAACGGACGAATTGAATCCTTAAAGGCATTGAAATTGATTCCGCGCGAACAGGGACCGGCTGCGCCAAGGCCCGTAATCTGAACATCAGGATCACCGGCAGCCTGGGTGTGCTGCCCAAAGCGAAGCGCGATGGCCAAAAACCCCCAACTGAAATTCGAGATGAACTGGCTTGTCTAGGAGGCCGGTTTCTTCGTCTTGAACCGTGTGCGAAACACGTTCCTCCCTGAGGCGGGGAGAGTTCATGAAAACAAGCACCTCGATCCGCCCCACCACGTGTTAAACCGAGAGCATTGACCCCATTTATCGCTGCGACTTCGCAGCACCCTTTATTGTTCTGCTTCTTCAGTCTGCTTTGGGACTTCAATTCCTGCGACGTGATATCGAGCCCACAAATCCTTGTGATTCCAATCGGTGGGCATCTTCGAATTGAGTCCAAGCTCATTCAGGCGCGTATCTTCTTTCTTGGTTACTACGACTCCTACACAAAGGCGTTCGAATATCTCGTTCACAGTCTCTGGAGATGGATCGTGCAAATTCATGAGCATCTCGCGAACGATCTTACGAGGAATCAAATGTTCGTGGACGAGGCCTTTGTTCTTAAGCCCTGATTCAGTTGCGGCCTTCGACCAATATTTGCAGCCAGCATACTTTCCATCGAACTCGCTCCAAACCCAAAATATCTGATCAATTACCGCAAGTTTGGTTCCAATGTGCAGATCCGAACTCCGCAATACATGTGAAACGTCACGGCAGATGACTTCCTTCGTGCGGAATCGTATGTTTTTAGGGGAGATGCGAGCCATCTGATTTCTTGCAGAACGTTGAGCGCACACACCGTGCGCGGAAGGAGAGTGCTTGAAAAGAGATTGAGAAGCTTATGCACGGTTGGTGCGCGCGGCTTGTTCGTGGCCAATTTGTTTTCGTGCGGACGGTGAAATAGCGAGGAACTAAATGGCCCGCCAAGAAGCACGATCACCTAAGATCGACCCAGTGTCCGATACCTGCACTTGCTCCTTTGAATTCGAAAGTCCAGATCGTCGGCCCGGGCATCCAAACCACATTTGCCACATTTTCCATAAACGAGGCTTGAGACCCCCTGGAAGACCACGGCCCCGAGAACCATTTTCAGGTCAAAAGAAATGCCCCGCAAGTAGCCCTTTCCATTCTTCCTCTCACGAGAATAGGCTATCAAACTGTATACCACGGCGATTGGCACAGCACACCAGATAATCGAGGAACTGGTCTTGTGGCTTTTAGAGTAGAATGCGCGACATGTCGCAACAACAGAGGCTACAAATGGGACGACGACCTTCCTGTTACGGTCTTTCCGCGCAAGCGAGGTCGAGGGCATTCATTTCTTGCAGAACAGTCTTATTGAACGACCGGTCGGGTTTGTGGGGTGTAAATCGACCGGTCGGTGATCAGGGTGATACCCGACCGGGGATTACGGATTCTGGCAACCTCGTTCATGACACACTTGATAGGGTGTTCACGCTGGCGCGCCAAGCGGTAAATCTGGACTTGAGAAAATTTCCAGAGTGAGGTTTGGGTTACGCATTTGGATAAATTGGCAGATGTTTCACCCGGCTCTCCACGAGCAGGACCCGGAGAAGCGCAAATTGGAGCGGAAGATTGCCGGAATCAATGCGGGAAAATGGGGTCAGTGTGCAAATCTTGACAAAATAGTATGCACCTGAGGCTGAAACAGCTTTGGAAAAAGCGCAGGATCTGGCCGGCGAGGTGCCGTTTTGAAGCGGCCGAAAGCTGAAAGATTCATTGCCTCCAAGGATTGAAAATCTTCACATCCGCGGGAAAATCAGCGGTGTTGCGCGTGACCACGGTGAGTTGATGCACCAGCGCGGTCGCAGCAATGAGACTGTCCATCACGTCCATGTTAAAACCGCTCGCCTCGTGCTTGGCGTATAGTTTCCCCCAGGACTTCAAGGTCATCGTATCGAGCCCTAGAATTTGCTCGGTGAAGTCGCGTTCCAATCCATCCGCCCACCGGACAAGTCCTCGCTTCCGCTTACCTTCCGGCAAGCGATGCAGCCCTTTCCATATCTCGCCCAATGACACGCTGGAAAGGGAACATTCATGAGCATGGGCTTCGATCCATGCCAGCACCGTTGGTTGGGGATTCCTGGCGGTGGCCTCACAAACCACATTGGTGTCCAACAGGTATTTCATACGCCATCACTCGAAATCGACTTTCCGGGCGATCTGTTTCGGACGCTTGCCAAGAATCGGTGCCAGATCCTCCGGACATGCGCGTAAGGCAGCAGCCAATGACTTCCGGGGAGCCAGACTCCGCTGATACTCCTCTGCCGAAATGATCACCACTGCCGGTTTCCCATGCTTGGTCACCGTCTGTGCACCCTTTGAGATCACCGTTTCCACAAGTTCGCTAAAGCGGCTTTTGGCCTCCTGCAATTGCCATACACGAGTCTGCATGGGAGAACCCTAGCTCCTGAGTTCTGACCCGTCTAGTCAGAATGCTGCCGATGAAATTGGCCTGGGACCCGCAGGGGAGCACGCGCGCGCGTGGATTTGAGCGCCCTCGCTGAAATCAAGCGTTTATGAGGTTAGCGGGGTCGTTCATGATGCGAGCCGACCATGGGCTTGAAGCGCTCAAGCTTGTCCACCTTCACCCTGATGCCTTTGTCCATCGACTCGATGAATCCGTGGATGCGCACAAACACGAGGCGCGGATCGTTGATGCCATCGGGCAGCTGCGACTTTTCCGCTGTAAAGTGGATCGGCCATGCACCACCGGATTTCGGTGAGTGCTGCAAGGCGGCGACGTGGAGTTTCCCGTCCATCTCTTCGACCTTGCTCAAGCGACACTCCCAGTCGAACTCCATTCCAACAAACTCCTTCGCCTTCTGTTCCCGCTCGTTTTGCTGGGGCGAATCCGCCAGATCGTGGATTTGCCATGCGGGAGTGCCGGCGAAGGTTTGTAGTTTGTAAGAGGAAAGCCGTTTTTCGATTTCCGACTTCGTCCGGGCCTTCTCGTTCTCGATCTCTACCAAGTCGATTCTTTCAAGATTTCCCAAGTCGATCCACGCCGGTCTCAATTCTGCGGGGATCCTGGCAAGGTGGTTGCCGTATTGATTCCTGATTCCGAATTGGTCCTGTTCCGGAAACATCGAAACGACGCGTCGCGAGGCTGATACGCCATCCGATTTGAAAACGACGGTCAAAGCCCCTCGCTCTTCGCTCGCCGGATCCAACGGCTTGGGAAGGATTTCCGCTCCGGGCCGGCTTCCTAACTTCCTCAGAAAATCCTCGATCTGCCTGTGTCCCTCCGGGCTGGGATTCAATTTTGGACGGGTGTCGAAATAAATGTCCGTGATCTCACCCTCATTCAGCATTTTCGAGACATCCGCGCACAACGCCTGATACCAATCAGCCGCCTCTTTGGCGGCTTGGATCCGCCTGACATGAGATGCGTTCCATTCGAGAGCGACCCAACCCGCCGCCATCAGCGCGCTGACACCAATCAGCGGACAGAGAAACAGCCCGAGTTTCTCGCTCAACCTGCGATTGGCGGCGGCGTCCACCCCGAGGGCTCTGGCGGCGAATCGTTTCAGCCTGAAAATGAACCGCAGCGCGGGATACTTCAGAGCGGCGAACATGTAGCCGGACACCAGAAGCAGGACAATGATAATGAGCAGGTGAGGATCCACAGTTGCGAGAAACATTTCCCAAACACTCGCCATTTCGCCCGGGGCAGGTCAAGCCCGTCTCGAATCCGGACACTCACGGCACTATCCTCAAGCGATGATCATCCGCGGACTCGGGTGGTCGCGGGGCGATTTCATGTAAATAACCCGAATAGCACCTTTCCTCACGACCCGATTTTCAGGATCCTGGAGGCAATCCATCGAACCCTGCCATGCAACGATATCTGACCTCCTTCAAGCGGCTTGCCATTTCCTCGCTGTTCCTGCTCGGGGCATCCGGCCAGCCACTGACTGCCGCCCGATCCTCCACGGAGGATCTACCCGGGACCTGTTACCTGTTCGCCTACTTCCTTGGAAACGGCGAGGACGGCCTGCATCTCGCGTGGAGCCGTGACGGTGATGCATGGGAGGCCCTGAACGGCGGCGCGAGCTACCTGCGTCCCACCGTGGGCAAGGAGAAACTCATGCGCGACCCCTGCATCACCCGCGGGCAGGACGGCGTCTATCACATGGTGTGGACGGAAGGACCCACGGCACTTCGCATCGGTGACGAGACCCTCGTTTATTTCGACTGTTATACCAAACACCGCTATGGCGCGCTGGCCACCCGCGATTTCAAGTCGTGGAAGGACGTGACCGCCAAGCTCGAATTCCCCAAAGGCGCCCGCCACGGCAATGCATTCCCCGTCGCGCGCGCCGTTGTCCAACAGCTCATCGCCAGCGAGGCGAAGCAGCCGGAGGACCCTCTATCATGGTCCAATCCGATCCTCCCGCAGCGCGCCGATCCGCACGTCCTCCTGCACGGCGACGGCCATTACTATTTCACCGCCACCGTGCCCGGGTATGACCGCATCGAGATCCGCCGCTCCCGCACTCTCGGAGGACTCCCGGCGGCGGAGGCCAAGGTCGTCTGGCACAAGCACGCCAGCGGTCCGATGAGCCACCACATCTGGGCCCCGGAAATCCATCACCTCGACGGCAAGTGGTATATCTACTTCGCCGCGGGCCGGGCCGAGGCGGTCTGGGACATCCGCATGTATGTCTTGGAAAATCCTTCGCCCAACCCGTTGGAGGGCGAGTGGGCCGAGAAGGGCCAGATCAAAATGAACTGGGAATCCTTCACCCTCGACGCCACCACCTTCGAGCACGGCGGATCCCGCTACCTCGCGTGGGCGCAGTCCGCAGCCGGCGAAAAAGGCACCGGCATCTATCTGGCAAAAATGGACAGCCCCTGGTCCATCACCGGCAGCCAGGTCCGGCTCACCAAACCCGAACTTCCGTGGGAAACCATCGGGCACAACGTCAACGAAGCACCCGCCGTCCTCCATCGGAACGGCCGGCTTTTCATGACCTACTCCGCCAGCGCCACCGATGCGAACTACTGCCTCGGCATGCTCGTCGCCAAGGACACCGCCGATCTGCTGGACCCGCAATCCTGGGCCAAGTCCCCTTCCCCGGTTTTCAAGAGCAACTCCCGTAACAGCCAGTTCGGTCCCGGACACAATTCCTTCACCACCACCCCCGACGGCAAAACCGACATCCTCATCTATCACTCCCGCGCTTACGAAAAAATCAAGGGCGACCCGCTCAACAATCCCGATCGTGCCACACGCGCCCAGGTCTTCGGCTGGAAAGCCAATGGCACGCCCGACTTCGGCATTCCCGCCGCCGACGGACCCTTACGCTAAGTTCACGAAAGCACTCTTCACAGCCTGCTTCTATCCGTTCCGCGGAGTCGGGCCATTGCGCGGCGAGTGATCGGAGGAAAATCAGGGCGCCACTTTCGAGCCTCGCCCAGGCGGTTTGATCCAGACGGTCTAGAAGCGCCCGCTCAAAGAGACGGCCAGAATCGGAGCCGGATCGAAATCCGAGTCGGCCACGCCACCGCCGTTTGAGTTTTCAAGTTCGATCGAGCCGCCGAACAAGACGCCGCCGAACAGATTGAGTTTGATATTCTCGGTGAGCGGCCGGCTGGCGCGGACGAAAAGCGGCACGCTGGTGTATTCGCCAATCCCATCGGGAGTCGATGCATCATCGGCGAGGCGGAAGCGGTAGGAGCGGTAGGCGCCGCCGATTCCGAATTCCCACGTGTCCGTCGCGTAGGCGACTTCAAGCCCGGCAGGACCGGCAGGTCCCGGATGGAGCGGATTCTGAAGAGTCCAGCCGGGCGCGAAATTCCAGCGGATGGCGAGTAGCGGAAAACCACGCGTGTCTTCCAGACCGGTGAAAACCCCGGCTCCGAAACCCAGCGTCAGCGTGTCGCTGAATTGCCGGGTAAATGCGAAGACGGCCCCATACGTCAGGGAATCACTCACCGAGGCGGAGGACTCCCCGGAGGCGGTGATGGATGGCGCGATGCGGAAATCCCAGTCGTCACCCAACGGGGACGCGTAGGATCCGCTCAGGCCGAGAGTGTGGATGGTGTCCCACGGATCGAAGTTTCCGAGACCGGCAGCGCCTCCGAACGAAAAGAAATCCGCCTTGTATCCCAGGCCCAAGCCAATCGATCGACCCGCATCGAGGCTACGGACAAGGTCACCACTGAAACCGGCGCTGGTCACGCCCACGTCGCCGCCATCGTCCAGATCGGATGCGAACTGATGGATGAAAGTCGCGTCCGCCTTGGTGGTGACCGTTCCAGCCGGGAGCTGGGGTTGGGCATGAAGTCCGGTGACGGCCGCCAATCCGAGCAGACCAGCAAGTGACCGGATGGATGGAAAGCGGCGGTCGACAGCAATCGAGGAGCGATGGTGGGATGTCATGGGAAATCGTTGATTGGGGCTGATGGTCAATTTAGCCCTCAAATTGCCCGGGACCCGGCCGAACACAACATCTAACATTCACCGTCAGGTGAGTCAGGCGTTTTCCAACGCCATTGCTTGAAATCACCGGCTCCCGCAGCTAGTATGCCGCCGAGTGGTATTTCCCCAGCACGATCCTCCCTCTTTATTTTCCCTTCGATGAACCAACAACACATCTTCCGCGAGTTCGACAAGGCGATGGACGGATTGAAAGCCGAAGTCCTCATGATGGCCAGCCTCGCCCGGCAGAATCTTGAGAGCGCCATGCACGCCTTGCTCGAGCGCGACATCGACCTCGCCCGCGCCGTCATCGCCGACGACTCGGACGTGGATGAATTCGAGCGCAAGATCGACCAGAGTGGCATGAGCATTCTCGTCCGGTTCCAGCCGGTCGCGTCTGATCTGCGGCTCGTCATCACCTCCATGAAAATGGCCCACAACCTCGAGCGCATCTCAGACCACGCCGTGAGCATCGCCAAGCGCGCCAAGAAAATCTGTGTCGCTCCCCCGCTCGATGAAGCGGCCCTCGCCGAGCCGCTTTACTCCATCGCGGACAAGTTGTTGCGCGACGCCGTCATGGCCTTCACCGATGCCAACGCCGAACTCGGCGAGAGCCTCAAGGCCCGCGACAAGGAGCTCGACCGCCTGCACAAGCAGATGATCGCCACCCTCAGCAGCCGCCTCGAAAACTCCGACGGCCGTGCGGAGCATCTGCTCCACCTCATCTTCGTCGCCCGCTCCATCGAGCGCATCGGCGACCTCGCCGTCAACATGGGCGAGGACGCCGTTTTCCTCGGCGACGCGCGCACCATCCGCCACGAGCACCGGAGAAACGCCGCCGCGCCGCCGACTGACATTCTGCCGGAAAGCTAACTTTCTCGAAGCCCCTATTGCCACGCGCGGGGAAAGCTGGTAACCGTTTTTTCAATGGGTCGGAGCACACCGCAACTTGAATTCCGCTGGAGCAGCTGGCTCCGGGTTTTGAGGACGCCGGAAGTGCCTAAAACAAAGCCCGCGACGGATGACGGCGGACTAACAGCCTGGTGTTCCGAGGCCTCGAAAACGCTCGGCCTGAACGAACTTGCCCGCAAGGTGCGCGTCTCCTGGAACTCGCGGATGCAGACCACGGCAGGCCGCGCATGGTGGCCGGACCGCTCGATCGAGCTGAATCCCAAACTCAGGGAATGCGAGCCGGAGGAACTCTGGCGCACGCTGAAACACGAGCTCGCCCACCTCGTCGCCTACGAGCGCTGCGGCCGCCGCCGCATCGAGCCGCACGGCCGGGAATGGCAGGACGCTTGTGTGGACCTTGGAATCGCCGGTGAGCTGCCGTATCACAACCTTCCCTTCAAGCGCCGCAAGATGAAGCGTAACCACGCCTACATCTGCTCCAATTGCTTCTCGGTGATCCACCGGGTGAAGCCGATCACGCGGGCGGTCGCGTGTTACGACTGCTGCCGGAAATTCAGCGGCGGCGCGTATCACGACCGTTTCCGACTAATCAAGCACACCAAGCCCTGAGCTCACTCGCGGTCCGCAACGAAGAGGGTGTGGGTGAAACGTTTCGCCTTCGGATAGGCCTTGGCGCTAATACATTCCACATGCTTGAAAGTGCCCTTGAGCGATTGTGCGAACGACTTGTCCGGATGCGCCGACCAGAAGATCACGCGCCCTTCCGGCTCCAGCGCGTTCTTGATGCGGGTGATGCCCTTTTGCGCGTAAAGCCTCTCGTTGCCTTTTTGTACAAACGGGTCGGGGCCGTTGTCCACATCTAGCAGGATCGCGTGGTAGCGGTCGTTTCCGCAACGGTCGATGAGGTCGTAAACATCGCCCACATGAATCCGCACGCGCGGGTCGTCGAGCAGCTTGCCGTTCACTTCCTGGAGGAATTCGCGGTTCCACGCGACCACTTCGGGCAGGAGTTCCGCGACATCGACAACTGCGTCCGGTCCGGTTAGGGCGAGCACCCGCTTGAGCGTGAAGCCGAAACCAAGACCGCCGATGAGGATGCGCGGCCTCGCCGGAAGATGCGCGCAGGAGAGCTCCGCCATTTGCTCTTCCGACGAGGAGGCGGTGGTGCTCATCAACTGCAGTCCGGCCACTTTGAGGAAATGATGCCCATCATGCTCGTGGAGCGTGAGCTGGGCTCCATCGGGGGTTTTGCAGGTCGCGAGGGTGCGGGTGATTTTCATGGAGCGGGCGCGCAGTCTCAGCGGTAATTTTCTCTGGAGCAAATCATTCGCGCTGCCATCGTCGCGGAAAATGAAAGGGATCGTTTCATCCGTCTTGGCGACCGCCTGCCTGACGCTCTCGCTGGGAGCCGCGGTGACGCTGAACCAGATCGAGGATTTTTCCGGAGTCCACGATTGGTCCGGCGGCATCCCGAATCCCAATCCACCTGTCGTCCTCCCGGATTCCGGTCCGCTCGGCGGCGGCGATAACGCGCTGCGCGTCACCTCGAACGGCGGCAGCGGTCCCGGCGGCAAACTGTTAATTTTCAACACCAGCACGTGGACGGGAAATTACACGGCGGCGGGCATCACCGGAATCGCGGCGGACATGCGCAACACCGGCACCAACACGCTTTCCTTCCGCCTCGCGTTCAACGGGCCGGGAGGCTGGTTCGTGACGCCGGCCTCGCCGGTGGCGGCATTCACCGGGTGGGTTCGCCTGGAATTTGATACCCGCCCGTCCTCGCTGGTGAACGCGGAGGGCACTGATGCCGCCGCGACCATGGCCGCGGTCAGCCAGATGCGCATCCTTCACTCGTCCGCCGCGAATTTCCGCGGGGCGCAGGTGTCAGGGTCTTTCCTCGCGGACAATATTGAGGCGATTCCGGAGCCATCGGTATGGATAATCGCCGCTATGGCCGGAATTGGGACCTTTTTCAGGAAACGTTGAATTGATTGTTTCATAAATCAGTATATCCGTCTCACCGCATGTCCCGAGGCGCTGCTTATTTTACAATCACGGTCAGCCTGGCGCTCGGGATCTCTTCCGCAGCGCCCTTTGCGACAGTCTGGCAACTCGGCGCGGACGACGGCGCGCTGGAGCCGTTTTCCCAGGAATCCTACGGCCCGAACACCGCACCCGGCTCGCCCAATCTGAAGGACGACGATTACTACCTCGCCGGCTCCTATCCACCGCCGGTGAACACGGTGGCCGCGAATGAAAACATCGCCTTCATGGAACGCGCGATCACCAGCGGCGATCCCCGCGTGCGGATCCATTTCCCGCTGACCGCCGCGCAGGCCTCCGCGGCCTCGCGCTTGCGGATCACCGTGGATCTCACCGGCGGCGGAGCGTGGATCAACCAGTCGATTCCCGGGTTCTCCAACCACGACATCACCGTTTCACTCAACGGCCGGTCGTTAGGAATCCAAAACGGCATCACCTGGAACCGCACGCTGACGTTCACCGTCAACGCATCGTCGGCCGCCGCCATCCATGGTACGAACACGCTGCAAATCGAGCGCACCGGCGGCGCGGCGGGCGGCTACCTCGGGATGGATTTCATCCGGCTGGAGGCGGACCCGGACGCACTCGCGGACGGCGATGGTGATGGAATCGCACGATGGTTCGAGGAAACCTACGGACTAAGCGACTCCAATTCCGCGGACGCCCAGCTCAATCCGGATGGCGACGATTTGAACAACCTCGCCGAATTCCAAGCCGGCACCAACCCGACCGACCGCGACAGCGATAACGACGGGCTATCCGATTCGCATGAGGTCGCGCTCGGCACCCACCCGCTGAATCCCGACACCGACGGCGACGGCCTGAGTGATGCCTCGGAAACATCAACAAATCCCCTTCTCGCAGACACGGACAGCGACACCTACCCCGACAACATCGAGCTGGAACAAGCCAGCGTGCCCACCAACGCCTCGTCGGTCCCGTTCGATTTCCCGGGAGCCATCAACCTGCAATTCATCTCCGAGCGGATGGACTCCGCCGTGCTCGGCGCGGGAGAGCCCGCCGGATTTTTCCGCTTGTCCTCACTGGAATGCCACCGGCCCGCTCCCCCAGTGGGTGCCCGATGGAACCATCCTAACCGGATCGAAGAACAACCTGAAAAACCACCGCGGCACCGCCACCACCGCGGCGGCATCCTGGTCCTATCATTTTTCCGGCGACGGACTGCATAAGGGAACTGGCGATGAGCGCCTGCTCAACGGCATGATCCGCACCCAGCGCACGGCTTCGATCAACACCGCCGCATCGGTCAGCCTGACGGGGATTCCCTACGCCACCTACGATCTGCTCGTTTACGTCGGTTACACCTATCCGAATGCCCGCGGCGTGCTGCGGTTGGACAATGATGCCGCCACGAACCGCTATTTCGTGGCGGCCTCGAATCCACCGTTCCTCGGATGGAAGGAAATCACCGCGAACTCATTGGCCGCGATCAAGCCGGGGAATTTCGTGCGCTATCGGAATCTCACAGGAACCTCGCGGTCGGTCACCTTGCAATCGGCGGACAATGATCCGGTCGGCATCCACGGCATCCAGATTATCAACAGCGGGACCGACACCGATGGCGACGGGATGTCGGACTCGCTTGAAATCGAAAACCGTTTCAACCCCGCCGTTCCGGACGCCACCGCCGACGCGGATTCCGACGGAATGAACAACGCCGCGGAAATCGCCGCCGGCACGGATCCCCGCCATCGCGACACCGACCGCGACGGCATCGCCGATGGCGCGGAAGCCGCTCAAGGCACGTCGCCGCTCAATCCGGATTCCGACGGCGACACGCTCGTGGACGGCGAGGAGCTCAATCCGGTTTATTTCACCTCGTTCCCCACCGATGCGGACAGCGATGACGACGGATTTTCCGACGCCGCCGAGCGCACTTACGGTTCCGATCCGAAGTCCGTCGCAAGCACTCCGCCACCGGTCCCGGTTTGGAACGCGGGGACTCGGACGTGGCTGTGGCGCATCGACAACGTCCGCGCGCTGTGGAACCACGAGCAATCGATGTTAGGCGCCATCGAGGGCGATGACGCGATGCTCTTCGAAGCCGTGGCGGACATCAACCAAAGCGGCTGGACCCGCCAGATCGGGATGGGAGTCCGCTACACCAACGGAAAACTGGTGCACCGGTTCCGCGCGATCGAGGGGGCGTTCCATCGAAGTGGCAACCCCGGCGCCGGCTTCTGGGACAGCGATTGGAATGCCTCACCAGTGGACCGCACCCGCGCATTCGGTTTCAGCGGCTACGGCGCGGCGGACGATTCGCTGCCGCTGCGCCTGGAGTTTTCCGCCACCCAGCCGAACTCCGGAACGAATCTCTGGACGCTGAATTTCCGCATTTTCAACCTCACCAATCCCGCCGCGCCGGTCACGCTCGCGTCCTACACGGACAACACCGCCGTCGCCGCGGATGCTTCGTTGCTAGCAGGAACCACGGTCTGGAAAAACCAGAGCGGAACGACCGGGCGGGTCGATATCCAGAAGGAACCCGGCGTCCGCGTGGCGATCACGCCGAACCCGCTCGGCCCCGTGGACAGCGACAACGACGGCATGCCGGACACCTGGGAAACCACCTATCAGTTCAATCCCGCCAGCCTTGCCGATGCGGCGCTGGACTTCGATGGCGACGGCCTTTCCAATCTCCGGGAATTTCTAGCAGGCACCCATCCGCGCGATGCGGACAGCGACGATGACGGCGCTTCGGACGGAGTGGAACTGGATCGCGGCTTCAACCCGCTCTCCGCCGCGAGCCTTCCGACGTGGTTCAACTTCACCGGAAAAATCGACGACCTCGACGATGACGGCCTATCTGATTCCTGGGTCCTCTGGAGCGGTGGCAAAAACCGCCTGCCGACCGCAGACGATGACGGCGACGGCATGAGCAATCTCGACGAAAGCAAAGCCGGCACCCATCCGGACGACGCCTCCTCCCGACTCGATCTGAAAGCCTGGCGCAGCGGCAACGACTTCGTGCTCTCCTGGACCGACCTTCCCGACAAGGCGCTGGCAAATTGAAACCAGCGACGCCCTCGGCGGCTGGCTGACCGCCACCGGCCTACCCGCTTCCGGCATCGTCGGCGGACGCAGGCAGCTCACGCTTTCCGCGGAATTTCCATCGATCCGATGACACGCGTTTCTATCGAACCGGCGTCCGACCGCTCGATTCCGACAACGACGGCGTCGAGGACTGGGCCGAGAAGAACGTGCTCGGCTCGTCACCGCTCAACTCAAGCTCGCTCGGCCAGCCACTCGTGACATCCGACAACCAGACACTTGGCGGAGACGCCATCGCCTTGTTGGACCGGCTTCAAGGATCCGCTCCGGCAGGTGGCACGCTTCGCAGTTCCTCGCCCGGCAAACCCTCGCCGGTGAATGCCTCGCGCTTCCTGATGCAGGCCTCGTTCGGCCCGACATCCGCCGCGATCCAGCAAGTCCGCGACCTCGGATTCGAGGGCTGGATCGACCATCAAACCACCCTGCCGCCTTCGCTGCTCCAGCCTTACATCCGCGAAATCAAAGCCGACGGCGCCGGCCCGCGGATCGACCGGACTTACAATTTCAACGAGCTCGACAGCTTCGTCTTCGGCAACAACATCACCACGCCGTTTGCTAGAAACGCCATCGGCGGGCAGGACCAGCTCCGCCAGCGCGTCGCCTTCGCGCTCTCGCAGATTCTGGTGGTTTCCCGCCGCGACGCGAACCTGGAGGAGAAGCCCGAGGCGATGACAAATTACTACGACACGCTCGTCCGTCACGCGCTCGGAAACTACGGCGACCTGCTCCGCGAAGTCACCTTCCATCCGTCGATGGGCTGGTATCTCAGCCACGCCGGAAACCAGAAGGCGGACCCGTCGATCCCGCGCTATCCGGATGAGAACTACGCCCGGGAAATCATGCAGCTCTTCACCATCGGGCTGTGGGAACTCAACCCCGACGGCAGCCGGAAACTGGCGGCCAACGGACGATCCGATCCCCACCTACGACAACGGCGACGTCACCGAACTCGCCCGCGTCTTCACCGGCCTCTACTTCGCCTCGCCCTACGGCTGGGGCGGCGGCGGTTGGGCGGACGATCATTTCACGCTGCCGATGGTGATGTATCCCGAGCGCCACGATTTCGAGGCGAAGCGCCTGCCTAACGGCGTGATGATTCCGGCCCGCGAGTTCTCGGAAACCGAATGCCACCCAGGACGTGCGCGACGCGGTGGAAGCGCTTTTCCGCCATCCGAACACTCCACCGTTCGTGTGCCGCCAGCTCATCCAGTTCCTCGTCACCGACAATCCCACACCCGGCTACATCCGGCGCGTGCAGGACATTTTCGTGAACGACGGATCCGGCGTCCGCGGAAATCTGGCCGCCGTCGTCAAGGCCATCCTGCTCGACCCGGAAGCGCGCAACCTGCCGTTGTCGCCCGGTTACGGAAAAGTCCGCGAGCCGGTGATCCGCACCATGCACCTGGGCCGGCTTTTCAATCTTCCGCAGGCCCACCCGAAGTTCGTCTGGTGGAACTGGACCGAGAATTTCTACGGCCCGAGCATCCAGGAGCCGATGAACTCGCCGAGCGTTTTCAATTTCTACACGCCCGTCTATCAGGCACCCGGCGAGATCCGCAACGCCGGACTCGTCAGCCCCGGCTTCCAGATCATCAACACCTATTCCGCCGTTTCCTTCCCCAACCTGCTCTGGGACTACCTGCACGACGGCTTCAAGGCTGCCTACGACCACCAGTTCCCGCTCGACTACAGCGACACCCTTCTGCTCGCGGAAAATCCCGCCGCCCTCGTCGATCACGTGAATCTGCTCGTCTGCGCCGGCAGCATGACCGCCCGCACCCGCGGCATCCTGCTCACGGCGCTGCTGGATCCGGCCCTCAGCCAGAAAGACCGCGTCGCCCTCGCCGTGTGGACCGCCATGACCAGCCCGGAAGGCGTGGTGCAAAAATAGAACTTCAACCATCATGCTTCGCACCCGCCGCCAGTTTCTCGGAGAAGTCAGTTGTGCCGGCATCGGCTCCACGTCCATGCTCTCGACGCTTCTCAACCTCACCATGGCCAACCACGCCGCCGCCCAGGCCGGGCTGCCGGGCGAGCGCAAGGCGCTGGTCTGCCTGTTTCTATCCGGTGGCTGCGACACCTTCAACCTGCTCGTCCCCCGCGATGCCGCGAGACATGCCGAGTATGCCGCCGCGCGTTCGGGATTGGCGCTGCCGATCAATGACCCCGTTCCGTCGAAAAACCTGATCCCTCTGAACTTCGACGATGCCGGCCGCCAATACGGCCTGCATCCCTCCTGCACCCGCCTTGCGGAGATGTTCAACGGCACCGGAGCCTTCGCCGGGAACAAACGTGTCTCTTTCCTTGCCAACGTCGGCACGCTCATCGAGCCGATCCCCAACAAGGCGGCCTATCTGAATGGAACGGTCAAGATCCCCAAGGCCCTCTTTTCCCACCGCGACCAGATCGAACAATGGCAGACCTCGGTGCCGCAGGGCATGCAGGTGCTTTCCGGCTGGGGTGGCCGCGCCGCCGATGTCGATCCACGCGGCGGAAAATACCGACCAAACCGAGCGCCTACTACATGCCGATGAATTTCTCGCTCTCCGGAAACGCCGCGTTTCAAATCGGCCAGAGCGAGGGGCAGTTCGTCATCACCAGCGCCGGAGCGCTTTCGCATACCGGCACCGGCAGGAACTCGCCCGTGAACAAGGCCAAGGAGCAGGTCATGCGATCCACGGTCTCCAGCCCGATCGAGCAGCACTATCAGAATCTCTTCCAGCGCACCCACGGCCGCATCACCTCCAACAGCATCGAACGCGGCGTGCTTTTCCAGACGAAATTCAACGCTCCGGGATCCATCAATGGTCGTGACATCAACGACGCCATCGCCAACGCCGGATTTCCCAATCACTGGCTTTCCGAGCAATTCAAAGCGGCGGTCAAAACCATCGCCATCCGCGAGATCGCTCGAGACTGAGCCGCCAGACGATCTTCATCGAGTTCGGCGGCTGGGACCACCACACCGAGCTGCTCACCAACCAGCGGAACATGCTGCTCACGCTCGACGGCGTGCTATACGCCTTCCAGAAATGCCTCGAAGCGCTCCTGCTCACCGACGACGTCGTCACCTTCACCTGCTCCGATTTCGGCCGCACCCTGCGCTCGAACGGCCAGGGCACCGACCACGCGTGGGGTGGAAACCAGCTCGTCATGGGCGGCCCGATCCGCGGCGGAGAAGTCAAAGGCGCGTTCCCGTCACTCGTCATCGACGGCGCGGACGACATCGGCCGCGGCGGCCGCATCCTGCCGCAACTCTCCGCGGACGAGTATTTCTGCGAACTCCTGCGTTGGTTCGGCGTCGCCTCCACCGACATGGAAAGGGTGCTGCCGAACATCGGGGAGTTTTACAATCCTGCTAGCGTGGCCAACCCGGTCGGGTTCATGCTCTGAGTCCGCCAAGCGCTTTACCAAGGGAATGTATGATGTTCGATGTTCTTCTTCCCCCACTCACCCATGCTCAATGTCTGATTTTGGGGACAAAGGACCCGCTGACAAGAACCGCCAAGGAATTTCCCCACCGGACCGCGGAATCCAGAGTCTGCGATAGCAGACAGATCAAAACGAGGCGAAGCCCATCCCGGCTGGCCCTCAGGCAATTCATTCCGGCTTTCATTCATTCATTCATTCATCTAGTCCCAACAGTTAATCCCAGCACGGCCGGAACCGACGACAAATAACCTGAGCAAAGCCAGTTCCTTCATCTTTCAGTCAAAAATCCAAAATCCAAAATCATCATTCGTCTATCAACCTCATCTCCATCAGCACCCCGCCAACCGATCCAGCGGACTCTCCACCCCGAGGCCGTTTTCCCCGATCGCCACGTGCAGGTAGATCTCCGTCGTGGTGATATCTTCATGCCCCGGCAGATCCTGGATCGTCCGCAGATCCGTTCCGTTCTCCAGCAGGTGCGTGGCGAACGAATGGCTCAACGCGTGGCTCGTCACCCGTTTCTCGATCCCGGCTTCATGCGCGGCACGTTTGATCGCCTCGCACCGAGCTTAAAAGCCCCTGATCAACCGCGTGCTAGAAAGCGAGCGGACCACCCGCCTCGGTTACGGCAGGCACCAGACACCGCCCGCCGGCCAGACCAACACCTGCGATCCAACCGATCTCCAACTTTTTCCATGACAACCGCGTTGCTAACTGGTCCCATCCCTCCTGAATAGACCCCCCTCGGTTTCCAGGCATCCGCCCGGAGCGACCGCAGGCGGCAGCGTCCCTTGTGCCGGTCTTAAAACTGGAGCGCGGATTTCAATCCGCCCGCGAAGCGAAAAGCCCAAGAAACCGCCCAAGAAAAGCCGAAGCACCTCTTCACGGAGCGCGGATTTCAATCCGCCCGCGAAGCGAACAGCCCAAGACTCCGCCCAAGAAACGCCAAAGATCCCCTCTTCACGGAGCGCGGATTTCAATCCGCCCGCGAAGCGAACCGCCCAAGACCCCGCCCCAGAAAAGCCAAAGCATCCTCTCCACGGAGCGCGGATTTCAATCCGCCCGCGAAGCGAACCGCCCAAGAAACCGCCCCAGAAAAGCCAAAGATCCCCTCTCCACGGACCACGAATTCAGAATCCGCGATCGCACGCATCATCACCCCCGCGCAGCGCCCCCCGGCAGGCCATCAGGCAAATTCATCCTGGCTTTCCTTCATCCATCCCCCGGACCGCGGAATCCAGAGTCTGCGATAGCAGACAGATCAAAACGAGGCGAAGCCCATCCCGGCTGGCCCTCAGGCAATTCATTCCGGCCTTCATTCATTCATTCATTCAACCTCTTCCCATTCAAAACCCCAAAACTTGTCCCAGCCTGGCTGAAAACGACGACGGATCAACAGCCCCAATCCCCAATCCACCCACCAACTCATCCAGCAGACTCTCCACCCTGAGACCGTTCTCCCCGATCGCCACATGCAGATAGATCTCCGTCGTGGTGATGTCCTCGTGCTCCAGCAGATCCTCGTCGCCGTAAAAGACGAACGGATGGACGATTGATGAATGACGATTTTTGATTTTTGATTTTTGATTTTTGATTTGGAGGAGCGTTCCTCCCCACAAAACGCGGATTTTTAATCCGCCCGCGAAGCGAAAAGCCCAAGAACCGCCCACGAAAAGCCAAAACACCTCTCCACGGAGCGCGGATTTCAATCCGCCCGCGAAGCGAGACGCTCATGAACCGCCAAGGAATGCGCCAAACACCGCCCCTCTTCAAAAATAATAATCGGCATCCAAACTCTTCCCATCCAGAATTCAAAATCCACCTCATTCCCCAACCGCTCCAATGGACGGATCAACCGTCGGCGTTGAAACCTGATTTGCGGAATAAGGCTTTCCCCGACCGAAATAAGACTTTCCCCAACAGGAATAAGCTTTTGGCGATCCACTAAGTCTCTTTGCTTCTCCGTTCCGTCTCTTTATATCTCTGTTCAGTCTCTTTATTTCTCCGCGCTGCCTCTTTACTTCTCCGCTCAGTCTCCTTTCATGTCTTGATTTTTTCCAAAGTGCTCCTTCAAATTGCTTTGGTTCTCCCGGCAATATCCTTGGGTCTTCATGGAATGGGACAAGTTTTCCGCAAACGTCCTTGGAAACCGTCGTCAAACGCTTGTCAGCGACCAAAATTCTTTTCCCACCACGATGGCAGACTCACCCTCACCCTCTTCCAGAATCTCTCCTCCGCGTCCACCCCTTGAGGTCCTCCTGCCCGCCATTGGTTCCACAACCCGCTGGTCCATCCTCCGCGAACTCCTCAAGGAGCCACTCCCGGTTTGCGAGCTCGCCTTGCGCCTCCGCCACACGGACTCCGCCATGTCCAAACAACTCGGCGTGCTTTTTGAGGCCGGCATCGTCCGCCGCGGTTACGGCGGGCTCTACTCCATTCAGCCCCAATACCTCGTCCCCGGGGAAATTGCCATCGACCTCGGCCACGCCCTGCTCCGCCTGGAGTAAGCGCGCAGCCTTCGAAGAATGGGCGGATCTTCAGTCCGTCCGCGAAGCGAGAAGCCCAGGAATCGCGAACGGATTGACGATTGATGACTGACGATTGATGATTTTTGATTTGGAAGACGTTAGCCGCCATCGGTGGTTCTTGTGCTAATCACAAAGAAGAAAATCAGCTCGTCGCACTCCGATATTGCAGGATTCACGATGCTCGCCCGCGACCATCCGTTTGCGCGAGATGATCTTGAGCCCGATCATTGTCTCCCTCAGCTCCTGCGCCATCATTTTCTTATTCTTCCAATCAAAAATCCCAAATCCCAAATCCCAAATCCACCCTCAACTCCCCACCAACCGATCCAGCGGACTCTCCACCCCGAGGCCGTTTTCCCCGATCGCCACGTGCAGATAGATCTCCGTCGTGGTGATGTCCTCGTGTCCCAGCAGATCCTGGATCGTTCGCAGATCCGTTCCGTTCTCCAGCAGGTGCGTGGCGAACGAATGCCTCAACGCATGACTCGTCACCCGCTTCTCGATCCCAGCTGCCTTTGCCGCCCGTTTGATCGCCTCGTTGTAGACCTTCCCATGCAGATGATGCCGTCGCCGGATTCCCGACTCCGGATCAGTCGAAATCTGCCGCGCGGGAAACAGCCAGAACCACTCGAAACTTTCCGCTGCCCGGCGAAATTTCCGCGCCAGCGCCCCCGGCATATACACCCCGGCACGCCCCGCTTCAACATCACCCTGCCAGACCTCGCGCGCCCGCTCGATTTGTCCGGCTAATTCCTCTCGCAGGCTCTTGGGCAGCACGGTCACTCGATCCTTGTCACCCTTGCCCAGCCGCACCGTCAGCGTCCCGCGGCCCACATCCACATCCTGCACCCGCAGTCTCACCAACTCGGAAAGCCGCAATCCCGCGCCGTATTGCAGCCGGGCCGCCAACTCGTAGGGTGCCTCTTTTCGCTCCCGCTCCTTTAGCTTCGCGACGACCTGCTGCGTCTCCGGCTTCGACAGCACCACCGGGACCCGAGTCCCCGTATCCCTCAGTTTCACCCCGAAAACCGGCTTCTCCACCCCGAGCACGTGCTTGAAGAAGTGCGCCAGCGCGTTGAGTGCCTGCCTCTGGGTGGAACAAGCGCAGTCCTCATCCTCCACCACGGAAGTCAAATACCTCGTGGCCGTCTCGATCTGCATCACTGCCTGCTCCGACCCTGCGAACTTTGCATAGCGCGCCGCCCATGCGCCGTAGCACTGCTTGGTCCGCTTCAACAACCCCCGCCGCGCACCCGACGAATACAAAGCCAGCCTCACTCGTTCCGGGAGGCTCCGATGGTCCGCTCCCGTCTCGGAACACGCGCTCAACCAGTTCAAATACCACTGGATCGCGTCCGCCCATTGGGCCAACTGCCATTTCTCCCTCTGGCGCCCCTCCCGGATTACTTCCGACTTCCAGAATACTTTGGCCGCCTCGCGACCGGCAGGCAGCTCGTAACGCAGCCGGAAAAAACACTGAAGGCTTGTAGGTGTTTTGGACAGGAGCGAACGCGACGTGCCCCGAAGGGGTGAGGGGGCTGGCGGAGCCCCCGAATCAATTCTCGAACCACTCCAGAAATACCAGAAATCCGGCCCGTTCCCGGTCCGTCAAACCGCGGAACTCCGACAGATCCTTTCTCCAACACCAGCGCGTCTTGAATGCGTTCATCGCGACCCAAAAAAGAAATCCGGGCGGGCACGTCAACTCAAAAGTGTTCGCATGGACAGCGTTCACCCGTATTCATTGCTTGGAAACCTGATCCCGGCCGACGACGCCGCGCCCCGGAGCGCCGTTCCCGCCCCCCTCGGCCCTCCTGGAACGCCCGATCCGGCGTCTTTTCCGCGCGATATCAGCAATGGCAGGTCGGTCAGGGGCGTCCCGCCGGTTCCGACCCAATATACGCACCCCTTCCAGAAAAAACCTTGTCACATCAGTGCCTTATGAATCAGACTGCCCCGGTAGGTGTTCGGGAATATCACTCCGTGACATGCTACTAATAGTACCTGTTAGCCAAGAAAATGCCACCCGTTCGTCTCAAAGATTGGAACTCCTCACTTGGTGTGGTTCTGCTCACCATACTCACGGCTTGGTTCTCTATTTACGCGTTCACTCATCCGGACTTTCTCACGGAGACTGGCGAAGATCGGCGGATACTTATGAGGATGCTACCTTACGTTGGGCCTTTGGTCGCGCTCTTCTACATCTACAAGCAGGTGTGGTTTCTTGAGATTGGCGACAAGATCGGCTTCCAAAGAACCTTCGGGAAGAAGACCTACAGTTGGCAGGATTTGAAGGGTGTGTCTGTCGAATTCCTCAAGAAGCGCGTGTTGTTCGTTCCTGTGACTCATGAATTTCTCCGCTTCAGCCTCAAGGGCGAGAGGGGCACAGAATTCCATTCGTATCGAGTAACCAAGAAGAGTAAGGCGCAAGTCTTTGGATTGATCGAGCTGCACGCCCCAACAATTAAGATCGGCTAATCGGGTCCCCGTGACTGACTCCGAGAGCCAGCCACGGGTCCCACACCACCGTGCGTACGGGTCCGTACACGGCGGTTCCGCTCGGACGCGGGACAAGCCCGCGTAAGGAACAGGCCGAAGCCTGCTCCTGAACGCCCACATGCTTCCCATCGCAGCGACTCTCGGTTCCACCTCGCCATCTGGCGTTATCGGTGGATTGACCGTCCGCCACGCGGTTAGGACGTTCCCATGCAGTTCAGCCCTTCGTTGGGTGAGGCTTCCGGCAATTTTGCTGTGCTCATTCGCACTCCGGCTCGTGTCTCCAACTACTATGGCCTCTGCTGACTCCTGCCCGGATCGCTCCCGGCAGGTCTCCCCAGGTAAGAGCGTGATGCTTCCCTGCGCAACCACCGCATTTACCTCCACGGGTAAACCAGACGACTTCGCTGTGTTGTGCCAGCTCGTCGTGCCGTATCGGCCTTCTATGCGGTTCTTGTCCATTGGCTCGCAGGTTTCTCCTAGCCTTCCTTCCCACGGTCGGTCGCCCTTCCGCAGTTGGCTTCAGATGGTAGTCTCTTCATTTTCATGTCTGGTTTTCCTACAGGGGACTTGCACCCCATTTACATCACGCCCATGCTGGGCACACACAAGACGGCTCCATCCAACGGCGGGCAACGTCCTTCTTTGAATTCGGGCTTCCGTCCCCGCCGTGGATGAGCTAGACGTTCTCCAGAAATATGTCCCTCCAAGATGTCATCACGAAGATCCGCAACCGTGAGGGTAATTCGGAGGAGCATTGGCTATTCATTAATGGTGACCCGGACGATCTCGGACTTGAGACTGATTGCGCGCTTGGAGTCATTGAGGTAGATGAGGAGGCAGACCCGTTCAAGGAGATCATTCCAGCCGGGTTTCAGGAGAGAGGGCTGCACTCGACGATTGAATATCAGACACTCGTTGATTGCGTCGAGTGGGCAGACCGTCTAGCAGGGAGATCAGATGACGAGGCGGCAGCGGAGATCATTCGTTATTACCTTAGGTTTGATGCATGGCCTGATCGACTCGGTGCCCCAGATCCGCCGCCGTGGGAAGAGACCGTTGCTCGACTGGATCGTGAGTTCTTCGATTCCCTGGGGCCGGAGCGAGCTGGAACGACTTGCAGGCGTGATGATTGTTCTCGGGGTGCAGTCACATTAAGTGCATTCTGTGCACGTCACCATTTCGAGAACCTCAAAAAGAAGCCTTGCCCATTCTAAAAAGACCGGAGAACAAGTCGAGACACGCAACCCCTATCAGCCGCCCTGTTTACATGCCCTTTCCTACATTCAACCTCAACCCCGTGATCGACGCGCGCCCTCGCTGATAGGGTTGCGTGCTCTTTGACGTTCGGCAGAAGTATGAAATACCCCGACCCATATATCCCCAAATCCAATAGCCAACTGGAAGTGGGTTCATTTTGGGACGTCCCACTTGCATCAGGTCACTACGCCGTTGGCGTTGTGCTCCAGAAAGAGCCGAATTCGCGCTGCCGCTTCTTAGCGGGGCTACTCAATTGGATCGGTCCGCGTCCTCCATTGGACTCAGATCTCCAAGATGCGATTTTAGTCCGACAAGGCAGGGTCCACATTAAGACGGTAAAGGAAGTGGGAGGCTTAGTCAGGGGCAGGCTTGATCTAGCGTCACTCGGCATCGTCCCGTTTATCGAAAGAGACAACGGCAGTCCGAAGGCTCCTATTTTCCAAGGCTACAGCCTAGTTTCGGCTGACGCGCTTTCGCTTGATGCTCGATCGGCTTTAGGCGTCAAAAGTGTCTGGGGCTACATGATGATCAAATTGTATGCCGAGAAGTATGAAAAAGAAATCAGAGCCTAATGGGGTCCCCGGGGGTAGTAGCCCCCGGGTCCCCACACCACCCTGCGTCAGGCTCCGGTACAGGGCGGTTCCAATCAGCTTGGGGCCTTTGCCCCGTAGTGAAGTTCGATCCAGACGGCTCTCATGTCCGGCACTCCTTGTTCCTCCAACCAACGATTGTTCAGCGCGAATCGCACAATCTCGTTCTGGCTCATCCGCCAGTAGCCTTTGCGGCTGCGCGTCGCCATGTGCACCGTCTTGGGATCCGCTCCCAATGCTAACAAGTGACGGCGACGCGTGCGTGGCTGCTTCCATTGCTTCCAGTAATACAACCTCACCCGTCGCCTGACCCATTGCGACAAACCCAGGACCTCCGTGTAGGTGGAACTGAGCTTGAAGTATCCGAGCCAACCGCGGATATAACTGTCGAGCTCGTCGATGACGGTCTTCACATTACGTAATTCAAGAAGCCATGCTTTATGCAAGTTTTGTATTGCAAGTCCTTTTCTTCGCTC
>CAWJDV010000007.1:0-30727 GCA_963841745.1 uncultured Verrucomicrobiae bacterium
TGCGCCTGACTGGATTCGAACCAGTGACCGCCCGCTTAGAAGGCGGGTGCTCTATCCAGCTGAGCTACAGGCGCTGTGACGGGTGCTTGTAGCCCGCTCCCGGGACGAAGTCAAATTCCGGAGGATTTGTTTTTCACGGCGAAATAAGGGTTCCGGTCGCGAAAATTCCACTCTACGCTGCCGCCATGC
This sequence comes from uncultured Verrucomicrobiae bacterium, assembly GCA_963841745.1. Taxonomy (GTDB): domain Bacteria; phylum Verrucomicrobiota; class Verrucomicrobiia; order Verrucomicrobiales; family Akkermansiaceae; genus Luteolibacter. The sequence goes on from CAWJDV010000007.1 coordinate 190, forward strand.
GCACTGCGGTTTACGCCGGTTCCTTCGATCCTCCCACCAACGGTCACCTCTGGATGATCGAGCGCGGACTGGAAATGTTCGACCGCCTGATTGTGGCGATCGGCAGCAATCCTTCGAAGAGTTATTCGTTCACCGTGGAGGAGCGGCTGGATCTTTTGCGGGCCTCGACCGGGGATTCCGACCGGCTGGAGATCGCCCATTTCGACAACCGCTATCTGGTGGATTATGCGAAAAAAATGGATGCGAAATACGTGCTGCGCGGGATCCGCTCGCCGAACGACTACGAATACGAGCGGGTGATGCGCCACATCAACGCCGACATGGCGCCGGACATCACCACGGTGTTCCTGATGCCGCCGCGCGACATCGCGGAGCTTTCGTCGAACATGATCAAGGGGCTGACCGGCCCGGTGGGCTGGGAGGACACGGTGCGCCGCTATGTGCCGGAACCGGTTTTCAATGCTCTCGCCGCCCGCGGGGGAGCCTGTGAGAGCGGGTTATTTCTTGGAGAAATCCCGGATCTTGATGTTCCGATAGGCGACGGTGTTGCCGTGGTCCTGAAGCAGGATGTGGCCTTCGGGAAGTTCGCCGAAGTTGCCCCACTTGGCGTATTTGCTGATCGCCACGAGTTTTTTCCAATCCTCGGAGCCGCGCTCGAATTCAACGGTTTTGACGCCGTTGAGGGTGAAGGTGACCTCCTTGCCGTCCGAGAGGATGCGGGCGTTGTTCCAGCTGCCAGGCGGATAGACCCGCTTGGTGGAGGGGGCGGTGATCATGTCGTAGAGCGATCCGATGGTGCGGTTGCCGTCGCGGCCGAGCTTGGCATCCGGGTGGCGGTCGTCGTCGAGCACCTGGAATTCCGGTCCGATGGCCGAGCCCTCGCCCTTGTTGATGTTCGGGTCGACGAAGATCTTGATGCCGCTGTTCGCGCCGGGGGTGATTTTGAAATCCACGCTGAGCTCGAAGTCGGAGAACTTCTCCTTGGTGATGATGTCGCCGGCGGCGGCGGATTCGGCACCGCCGGTTTCGTTGATGACGAGCTCGCCGTTTTCGATTTTCCAGCCGCCTTTGGGGAAGTCCGGTCCTTTGGCGCTGCGCCAGCCTTCGCTGGTCTTGCCATCCCACAAGAGTTTCCAACCGGCGGCGGATTCCTCAGCGGTCAGGGTGTTTTGGGGGGCGGGTGAAACTTCCTGGATGCGGAGGTTCCGCCAGCGGACTTGCGAGCCATCGACGGATTGGTCCTTGCCGATGCTGTGGACCTGCAGGGCGATGAATCCGGACGGGGTCAGTGAATCGGTGATGGAAGCGCAGGGTGTGCCGTTGAGGGTGGTTTTGATCGAGTTGCCGATGGCTTCCACGCGGATTTTGTTCCAGTCTCCCTGTTTGAAAATCTTGCGGCCTTGGTCGGTGAATTCTTTGGCGTCGCCACCCAGAATGCCGGGGAAAAGCCAGCCGCGGCGGCCTTCGTCGTAGATGCCGCCGGTCCACCAGCGGTCTTTTTTCGGATCCGGATCGATTTCGATCTGATAGCCATGCACCCGGTCGGCGGGGATGGTGATTTTCTTGCCTTCCCAGACGAGTTCGGTCGGCGAGGAAAAACTCTGGCTGCGGATTTGCACGCCGGAGTTGAGACGGGGATCGACTTTGAATTCGTATTCGAGGATGAAGTCGCCGTAGTCGCGCGGGGTGCAGAGGAAAGCTGTTCGGCGTGTTCAGGGTCGAGGTGCCGACGATCACGCCGTCTTCGACCTTGTAGGTGGCGACACCGCCGCGCTGCACCCAGCCGTCGAGGTTTTTTCCGTTGAAAAGGTCGGTCCAGGTTTCGGCGGCCATTGCGGTGCCGCACGCGGAGATGAGAAGGAATGAGGATCGAAGGTAGGTCATGGGAGTTGTGGTTTTATGGAGTTTCAAGGCAGCGTGACGCATACGCGGCCATCCCGGAAATCTTGCAGAAGCTATGACGCCCGGGGACGCTTGGGAACAAAAAGACCCGCCGATCCTGAAGATCGGCGGGTCTTTTTGAATGATAGAGGGCGTTAGACGCCGGCTTCGCTGACTTCCTGCTCGGGTTCCGGGCGGGTGGAGACGAAATCGAGTTCCTCGGTGTCGGCTTTTTTGACGACGTTGACGGAGTCGCCCGATTTCACGTCGCCGCGGAGCAGGGATTCCGCGAGCGGATCCTCGAGGAAGCGCTCGACGGCGCGGCGCATCGGCCGGGCACCGTAGGCGGGATCGAAGCCCTTGGTGGCGAGCAGATCGCGGGCCTCGTCGGTGAGGGTGAGGGCGATGTCCTTGTCCTTGAGGCGCTTGACGAGCTTGGCGACTTCGAGATCGACGATTTGGTTGAGATCGACTTTTTCGAGCATGTGGAAGACGACGAGGCTGTCGAGGCGGTTGAGGAACTCCGGTTTGAAGTAGCGTTTCGCTTCCTCGATGATTTTGTCCTTCATGCCGTCGTGGTCGGCTTCGTCCGCATTCATCGCGCCGAATCCGAGAGTGGTTTGGCGCTTGATGGTGGAGGCACCGACATTGGAGGTCATGATGATGATGGTGTTCCGGAAGTCGATCTTGCGGCCGAGCGAGTCGGTCACGGTGCCTTCTTCGAGAATTTGCAGGAGCAGGTTCATCACGTCCGGGTGGGCCTTTTCGACTTCGTCGAACAGCACGACCGAATACGGACGACGGCGAACGGCTTCGGAAAGCTGGCCGCCTTCTTCATAACCGACATAGCCCGGAGGCGAGCCGATGAGGCGGCTGGCGGTGAATTTCTCCATGTATTCCGACATGTCGATCTGGATGAGCGAGTCCGGATCGCCGAACATGAACTCGGCCAGGTTGCGGGCGAGGTAGGTTTTGCCGACGCCGGTCGGGCCGAGGAACAGGAAAGAGCCGATCGGGCGGCGCGGGTCCTTGAGGTCGGCGCGGGAACGGCGGAGCGCCTTGGAAATGGCGATGACCGCTTCGTTCTGACCGATGACGCGGCCCTTGAGTTCGTCCTCCATCTTGAGGAGTTTTTCGGTTTCCTTTTCCTCCATGCGGCGGAGCGGAACACCGGTCCATTTGGAGACGACGGCCATGATGTCGTCGTCGGTGACGGTGACGATGGTTTCCTCGGACGAGGAGCGCCAGGTCTTCAGAGTTTCCTCGAGCGCCTTCTTCGCGTGCTTTTCGTCGTCGCGGAGTGCGGCCGCTTTTTCGAAATTCTGTTCGGCGATGGCGGCGACCTTGTCGCGGTTGATCTGCACGATGCCGGCTTCCAGTTCCTTGATGGACGGCGGGCGGGTCATGGTGCCGATGCGGGCGCGGGCTCCGGCTTCGTCGAGCACGTCGATCGCCTTGTCGGGCAGGAAGCGGGCGGTTAGATAGCGCGAGGTGAGTTTCACGGCGGCTTCGATGGCTTCCGGAGTGAACTTCGCCTTGTGGTGGGATTCGTATTTTTCCTGCAGGCCTTGAAGGATCTTGATCGCGTCATCGACCGATGGCTCGTCCACTTTGACCTGTTGGAAACGGCGCTCGAGCGCGGAGTCCTTTTCGATGTACTTGCGATACTCGTTGAGGGTGGTGGCTCCGACGCATTGCAACTCGGCGCGGCTGAGGGCGGGCTTGATGATGTTGGAGGCATCCATCGCGCCTTCCGCGGATCCGGCACCGACGATGGTGTGGAGCTCGTCGATGAAGAGGATGATGTTCTTCACCTTGCGGATCTCGTCCATGACCGCCTTGATGCGTTCTTCGAACTGGCCGCGGTATTTCGTGCCGGCGACCATCAGGGCGAGGTCGAGGGTGATGACTTTTTTGTCGCGGAGGATTTCCGGCACGTTGCCGGTGGCGATTTCCTGGGCGAGGCCCTCGACGATGGCGGTCTTGCCGACCCCGGCTTCGCCGATGAGGACCGGGTTGTTTTTCGTGCGGCGGCAGAGGATCTGGATGACGCGCTCGATCTCGCTTTCGCGGCCGATCACCGGATCCAGGCCACCTTCGCGGGCGACTTTGGTGAGGTCGCGGCCGAAGGCTTTGAGGGCGGGGGTTTTCGATTTAGCCTCTCCAGCGCTTGGGGCCTGGCTTTGGCTTTCGTCTTCGAATGGGCCGTCACCTTCTTCGAGATCCTCGTCGTCGTCATCGTCGTCGTCCTGATCGTCGGGCGAGAAGTTAGGATCGATTTCCGCGAGGATTTCGTTGCGGGTGCGCTGGATGTCCACGTCGAGACGCTTGAGGACGCGGGCGGCCACGCCTTCGCCTTCGCGCAGCAGGCCGAGCAGAAGGTGCTCGGTGCCGACGTAGGAATGGTTGAGGGCCTTGGCTTCCTTGTTGGCCAGGGCGAGGACTTTTTTGACGCGGGGAGTGTAGGGGATGTTCCCGGCGGACTTCTGAGGCGGGCCGGAGCCGACTTCTTTTTCGACTTCCATGCGGACGGCTTCGAGCTCGAGGCCCATCCGTTCGAGGACGTTGACGGCGACGCCTTGACCGAGTTTGATCAGGCCGAGAAGCAAGTGCTCGGTGCCGACATAGGAGTGGTTGAATCGGTCCGCTTCTTTGCGAGCGAGAGCGAGGACTTGTTGAGCACGTGGTGTGAAGTTGTTCATGCGTCGCCGGGGTTGGAAGGGTCGTTAAAATTCTTTTCGTCGTTCGATGAGATACGATTATCAGGGGATTCGAGCGAATGCAAACGGGAGCGGACGATTTCCGCGCGAATCGAGTCTCTTTCTTCGGGTGAGAGCTTGCGGCCCGAGTGGAGTTGGAGGTGCGCCGGTTGGATGTCCATCAGCAGCGTGTCGCAAAGCATCACCGTGGCGGCAGGGAAAAACCCGAGCGTGCCGCCGAGGCGGAGCAGGGAAAGGTGGTTGAGGGCCTCCTTGGAATCGATGATGTGGGCGTAGCGGAGGACTCCGTAGGCGCGGCCGATTTTGTCGGAGACCATCTCGGGATCGTCTTCCAGCAGTTTCTCGCGGGCATTCTGCTCGTGGTTGGAGACTTGGGAGATCACGCGCTCAAGGCGGCGGATGATGGTTTCCTCGCTCTCGCCGAGGGTGGACTGGTTGGAGATTTGATAAAGGTTTCCTAACGACTCGGTGCCTTCGCCGTAAAGCCCGCGGACGGCGAGGCCGATTTTGTTCACCGCCTGGAGGACCTGGCCGATCTGGTCGCTGAGGACGAGGCCGGGCAGGTGAAGCATGGCTGAGGCGCGCAGGCCGGTGCCGAGATTGGTCGGGCAGGTCGTGAGGTAACCGAGCGTGGGATCGAACGCGAATTCAAGCGATTGTTCGAGTTGTGTATCGATTTCCGAAAGCGCGTTGAAAGCGGCGGTGAGCTGTAAACCCGGTCGAATCGCCTGCATCCGCAGGTGGTCCTCTTCGTTGAGCATCATGCTCAGGTTCTGGCGGCGCTCGATGACGGCTGCCGATCCATCACCGCGGGCCGCGTGTTCGCGGGAAATCAGGTGGCGCTCGACGAGTACCTGCTTCTGCACCGACGTGAGGTCCGCGAGCTCGTGGGAAAACGCGCCTTTCATGGCAGGCAGCGCGTCCACGGCCGGCCGCATCAGATCGAGGGCAGCAGTGCGTTGGTCGCGCTTCGCCCAGCCGGGGAATGGATGGCGGCGGAGATTGCGTGCGAGGCGGATGCGTGAGGTGAGCACAGCACCATGTTCCACCTGCCCGCCGGTCATCCAGTCGGCGGGGTGTTTGATGAGGGTGGTGAAGCGCATCATGGCAAGAGTTGGGAAAACGGGGTGGGGGAGGGAGTCACAATTTCACTTCGTCGAGGTTGCGGATTTCATCGCGGATACCGGCGGCTTCCTCGTAGCTTTCCGAGGTGATCGCCTGTTCGAGGCGCGAGCGGAGTTCCTCGATGCGCTGATTGCGGAATTGCACGGCCATCAGGCCTTCCGGGACTTTCCCGATGTGCGAGGTGCCCTTGTGCATGCCGCGGACCATTTGGGCGACTTCATCGCTGAAGGTCGCATAACAATCGCTGCAACCGAATCGACGCACCCGCTTCAAATCATCCAGCGTAAACCCGCAGGTCACGCACTTTTTGCCATTTCCCGGCGTCACCGCGGAGACGCTGGGGGAAACCGTGCCCGGTCCGCCGGGCAGGCCGCCGAGCAGGAGATCCGCGAGGGAAAATCCGGTCGGGTCGGTCACACCACGTTCTTTGGCGCAATTGTCGCACAAGCACACCTTCTTCATCTGCCCCTCGACGAGTTGCGTGAGGAAGACGGTGGCTTTTTGGTCGCAAAAATCGCACTTCATGATTTGCAGCAGATTACCATTTAAGCAAAAGGAGTGCCAGTGCTCTTTGCAAGTTCGTGGAACGCCTCGAGGAAGCGGGCGGTGTAAGGTCCTGGCTTGCCGTCACCGATGACGCGGCGGTCGAGCGCCACCACCGGGATCACCTCCGCGGCGGTGCCGGTCAGGAAACATTCGTCCGCCGTGAAAATGTCGTAGCGGGTGAGCGAGCATTCCTTGAAGGGCACGCCGAGTTTTGCCGCGATTTCGATGATGACTTCGCGGGTGATGCCGTCGAGCGCGCCATCCGAGATCAGCGGCGTGAGCAACGTGCCGTTTTTCAGGAGGAAAAGGTTGTCGCCGGTGCATTCCGCGACGTAGCCCTGCTCGTTGAGCATCACGGCTTCGAGCGCGTTCGCCTGGATCGCCTCCACCTTGGCCATGATGTTGTTCAGGTAATTGAGCGATTTCACTTGTGGCATCAGCGCGCCCGGAGCCGGGCGGCGGGTGGCGCAGGTGATGATGGCGAGGCCCTTTTCGTAGGTCTCGTCCGGGTAGAGCTTGATGGTCGAGGCGATGATGAACATCGACGGCACCGGGCAGAGGTAGGGATTGAGTCCGAGTTCTCCAGCGCCGCGGGTGACGACCAGGCGGATGTAGCCGTCCGTCAGGCCATTTGCGGCCACCGTCTCGCAGGTGTAGTTGCAGACTTCCTCCTGCGTCCAGGGCAGGTTGAGGATGATTGCCTTGGCGGAATCGAACAGCCGCTTGATGTGCTGCTCCAGCCGAAAAATGCGTCCGTTGTAGATGCGGATGCCTTCAAAAACACCGTCCCCGTAGAGCAGGCCGTGGTCAAAGACCGATACCTTCGCTTCAGATTCGTCCACCAGTTTACCGTCGAGCCAGATTTTCATGTGAGATTCTTCGCGCAGGTTAAGTGGATGGGCGACTCTGGCAAGCGGGAGATTCAAGATAATCCCGGCCCCTCCGTAAACCTACCATTTCGCGTAAGGCGTCACCGCGAGGCACGAATTGAAATAGCGCGCGTCCGAAGAAACCTCCACGCCGATCCAAGACGGCATCTCCGGAGAAACCGCCTCATCCGCCAGTTCCACCTCGGCGACGACGAGGCCTTTGTTTTCACCGTGGAAAATATCGATTTCCCACTCGTGACCGCCGAACGGGATGCGGTGGCGCGTCTTGTCGATGACCGAGGGCAGGCACAATTCCAGCAGCGTCTTCGCGTCCTCCAGCGGGATTTCATATTCAAACTCCGCCCGCGTGATGCCCTCGCAGCGGCCCTTGATCGTGAGCCACGCGGTTTCCCCGGCGATACGCACTCGCACCGTGCGCTCCGGATCTTGCGAGAGGTAGCCCTGGGCGATCCGCACGCCGGGGCTACCGTCGTGCCACGAATCGTCAGCGAGGAGGAATTTGCGTTCGATTTCGGCGGGCATGCGGGAGTGTTGAAGTTAGAGGCTGTCTGAAAATTGGAGCGCGGACCTTCAGTCCGCCCGTGAGGATGGGCAGATGCCGGGAAGAAAAAAGTTTTTGGCACCACGAATCAGACGAATCTTGCGAATCTTTGATTTTCAAGACGGCCTCTCAGGGCTTTTTCTCGGCGGAGTCCGTCAACAACGCCCAGTCCACCGCCCCGTGATCCAGCCGTTGCACCTCGCTGGCGTAGACGGCGTCCTCGTTTTTCGGATCCAGCTCGGCGGCGAGTTGGATGAAATAGCGGGCCAGCCGTTTGTTCTCTCCGCCGCCCTGTTTTTCCAACAGCTGCCCGCGTGTCAGCAACAGCCTCGCCAGCACCTGCGGGCTGTAGTTGCTCTCGATCAATTCGGGCAGCATTCCCTTCGAAAGCTGGAAATTCACCACCACCGCACGCTTGTTGCGGGCGGACAGCTGGAGCGCCAATGCCAGAACGCGCCGCGCCATCAAAAGCGAGTTGTCCGAGGCCTTCGCGGCGAGCAGCAAGTTCGACGCGTAAACCGCCAGATTGGTCGCATATTCGTCGCGCTCGGAATCCAACATTCCCAGGTCCTGCGTGAACACGCTGGCCACCACCTTCGGCGGATCCCACACAAACGTCGGCTCCGCCTCCTCCGCCCGGAGCAGTGAAACCATGCAGCAAAACATTGCCGCGACTTGCCAGAAACGCATCATCAGGCGTAAGGATGGAAGAAGTCCGATCCTTGGCAAGTGGCAATTCCCCAATCACCTTCCGCAAAATCCGCGCTCCGCAAAACCATGCGGCTGGCTCTTCGCGGACACACCAACGACTCCGACCCCGCTTGTGCCGCCCTGGCGAAATGGCTGCTAGCCCGTCCCTCCTTGCGCACCGTGGCCATCTACTCCGCGCTGCCCGGCGAGGTCGACCTCACCGCCGTCCGCCACCACCTTCCCCAACTGAACTGGGTCTATCCGAAAGTCCGCGGCCACCACCTCACCTTCCACCCGGGCGATCAACTCCTCCCCGGTGCCCACGGCATCCTCGAACCCGCCGACGGCTCCCCGGAAGTCCCGCTCCACGAGATCGACGCCTTCATTTGCCCCGGCCTCGCCTTCGACCCATCCGGCCACCGCCTCGGCCGCGGCCGCGGATTCTACGACCGCCTGCTCGCCCAATCCCGCCCCGACGCCCTCAAAGTCGGCGTCTGCTTCCCGTTTCAAATCGTCCCCGACACCTTCCCCGAACCGCACGACGTGATGATGGACGAGGTGGTTTTTTGAAGAGGTTGAGAGTGGATGGTTGATTGTTGATAGGAAGAGGAGAGGCGTAGGGCTATTTTTTCTCTTTTCTTCACTATCAACCATCAACTTTAGACCATCAACTTCCTCGTGCCCAGTTCTGCCCTCAGGCAATCCTTCAGTCCGCCAGCCAACGGACCTTTCATTCCTTGAGAGCCATTGGAATCACTACCTTGGCGGCCAGATTTTCTGCCGGGGCACTAAACGAAGGCGTCTCGATTTCCACACGGCAAGAGTCCGGTATGTTCTGATCGTTCATAACGCCCCAACGAATATCCAGAATTTTTCGACCGCATTCTCCGGGAGTGACGGTTACCCAGTGCATACTTCCTTGCTTAAAAGGCTCGTAGCCTTCACTCCCGATCAACGTGCCATCTAAAGAAAATACCTTCACTTTCCATCCACCCGTTCCCCCCTTTGCGAGGTAAGTAATAGGTTTCGAAGTGTTATTTTTCAGGATGACAATTGGCCTGCCATTTCCTTCATTTTTATCGATCACAACCTCCAGCGAAATTCCAATTGGCTGGGGGTTCACAATCACCGGTTCCTCACCACCGGAGTTTTGGCTCCCGAAAACGACGACGGTAACAAGCAGTGACGCGAATTTCATTCGGATGGTCTTCATTCTTTTAGAAGCTGTCTTAAAAATAGGCGCTGCTGAACTTTTAGTGGGTTGGAACCGGACGAATTTGGATAGTTAGACCTCCTGCAATCCAGTACGCCATCGCTTGGAAGTTGCGGAATGTACGGTATCCCCTGGCTCTGCGGCGTGCGAGTTGTAGCAGGCCGTTGACAGCCTCGATGGCTGCGGAAGTCGTGTAATTGCTGAAGTATCCCAAGATGCCGTCCATGTGCCTCCTGAGCGTCTTGCCGAGTTTGATGAAAGGCTGCAGCCGCGACCGGCTGCACCAGGACAGGACTGACTCAAGATGTTGCTCGGCGTCCTCGCGAAACTGATAGTTCCACAGGTCCGAGAGGAACTCCCGGATCGAGAGGGCCCGGGCGATCTTGCCGTGCTCCTTGCAGATTTGCTCCCGCAGGTTCCGCTGCTCTTCCTTGAGGTTTTCGGGATTGCCGCGCAACGCCCACATCGCCCCGCGTGGCAGGCCTCCATGTTCCCGGGCGACCTCCTTGCGGATCGCCTCGAGCGATTCGCCACAGAGCTTCATGACATGGAAGCGGTCGAAGCAGAGTTGCGCCCCGGGGAAACACTCGGCGGCTCCGGCAATGAACGCCTTGGACATGTCCATGGCGATTTCATTGACCTGTGCCGCCGGCACGCCCCGCCGTTCCAGTTCGGCGGCGAATTGGGTGAAGGTTTCCCTGTCCTTGCCCGGAGTGAAGAACAACAGCCGGGCGACCTTGGAGGCTCCACGGCCACGAGCCGTCTCCTTGCCGCTGATTTCGAGGAATACCGTGCCGTATTTGTGTCCCTTGCGGGTGGAGGTTTCATCCACTCCGAGCCGTTCAAGGGAGTTCCAGTCCTCTTGCAGCCAGGCCTCGTGGACCCGCGTGCGGACCAGGTGCCAGATTCGGTCCTCGCTGACCGAAGTCTGCCTCGACACCTCGGCGACAGGCAACACCTTGGCCAGAGCCAGCAGATAGGCTTCCATCAGCAGCGTGAATCCTCCGTTGGGCCTCGCCCATGGGACATCGACGGTCCTGACCGCACCCGACGGTGTGGTGATGCGGGGAACCCTGGCGCGGATCGTGGTCCTGTGCTCGAAAAACCTCAGGTGCTCCCAGCTTCGCTGGACGGTGTCGTGAACCGGACAAAGGTCGCCGGTTTCCGGGTCGGTGAAGCGGGCTCCGCGCTCGAAATCGATGAAGAGTTCCAGCGTCTTGGCAACGGGATCGAAGTCGCAGGTGATGACTTTCCATGGAGATGCCAAGCCGAGCGCCTGAGTGAAGAGATGTTCAACAGCCATGGGAGGATTTTACATGGCAGGCCTCGCCAGGCCAGTCTCCAGAACGGTGTCCGGCGGGAGTCCAGTCAACGGAAAGTTGTCCACAAGAACCTGCCGCTCCGACGAGTTTCGGACCCATTCTCGCGACAGAACCTTGTGGACAACTTTCCTAACCCGACAGCGCTGGCGCGAGAACGGGCGAGCTTGAAAAAACCGGCCGACACGCAGGCCAGTTAGCCCCATTACCCACTCTCTTCACGATTGTGGCTAAAAATATCTAGCCAGCGATTCTGGCAAGCATTCGCTTGCTCATCGACAGATAGATCATGGCTTCCGAGTGTTCGATCTTCACTTCATAATCCCGAATCAACCGCCGTGATTGGATCAACCATCCGAACGTGCGCTCCACGATCCATCGTTTGGGCACTACCTTGAATCCTTTGACGTCGTCCGAGCGTTTCACAATTTTGAGTTTCACGCGTCGGTGACGGGGAAGCTCAGCGACGTGCTCAATGAGTTTTCCCGCGTAGCCACCGTCCGCCCAGATCAGCATGAGCCACCCGAATGCCATGGTCAGCACGTTGAGCAACAACTTCGCGCCGTCCCGGTCCTGCACATCCGCCGTGGTCACTTTCAAGGCGAGGATGTTGCGCAGCGTATCTACCAGAACGTGTCGCTTTCTTCCTGTAATCTTCTTACCCGCATCATAACCACGAACTCCGGACTGGCTAGCTGTCCGAACGCTTTGACTATCGATAATCGCAGCGGTCGGGGCTTTTTTTTTCCAACCGCGAGGCGGGCCATGTCCCGAATGGCATGGTGAATCTGTTCCCAGTAACCCAACTTGGCCCACAGCCGGAAGTAATGATAGCAGGTTTTCCAGTGGGGCAAGTCATTGGGCATCATCCGCCAAGAGCCACCCGTGCGGCTGATATAGAGGATGCCGTCCACAATGCTCCGCCTCGAATTCTCCTGTGGACGCCCTCGCAAGGTGTCAGGCTTGGGGGGCAATAGAGGTTCGAGAATTTCCCATTCGGAATCCGTCATGCTGCTTGGGTAACTGGCCATGCCGAGCTTCTCCAATACATGACTAAATTAGTACAGATTAAAATTCAGAAATCTTGTATTTTTAAGACGGCCTCTTAGTGAACTTCCTCGTAAGTTGCTTTTTTTATATTAATGTCCCACTCAGGTGGGTCGTCACAAGAAACCCCCACAGGATTGACAGTGAAAGTCTTGGGCTCAACGGTCATCGAATCTGAATACCATTTCCAAGTTGCGTCGCTGGTGCCAGGATTATTATTTCTTATTTTACTGACACTAAGTAATAGCCGCCGGCCACCTGGATGGGGCAAGTGAATTATTTTTTATTTTACTGACACTAAGTAAGATTCCGCAGCCAATCCGGGGTGAACCTAGAATCCGCAGTTGCAATGAGGATGGGAGGCGCAAGCGGGTCAGGTGGCGGGTAACGGGTCGTTTTGAGTGGGGTCGAAGAGCAGCCATGGAGGGGATTTCCCCATGTTCAAGCTCAACTGCGGCGCAGTTCGGCCCAACCATTGCTCAAGCCTTTGGTAGGCTTGTTTGAGAAAGTTGGGGAACTTCCCGCCAACCGCCAGTTTGATGGTTTTCCGCCGCCCGCTCAGCACCAGCTTGGCCGGGATGAGCAACAGTTCGTAGCGGCACTTGATCGCCTCGGTGTGGCCTCCTTGGTTTTTGAGCACCCGCACGAAGAGACTCCACAGATTGTAAACCAGCAACAACATGCGCGCCGAACTCTGGCTCACCGCCGCCTTTTGCGAACAGAACCCGGCGAAGCCCCATTGGTTATTGAGTTCGTCAAAGACGTTCTCCGCATCCGCGCGCTGGCGGTAGAGTTGGACGACTTGGAAGGCATCGGCCCCTTCGGCTGTTAGATCGGTGGCGTAGGCCCTGAAGTCTTCTTCGTACTGTTTCGAGAAGCTGCCTTGCGGGCTTGGGTTGAGGGGCTTGAGCGTGCGCTCGACGATCACCCGGCGCTCGCGGCTCCAGCCGTGGAGTTTGAGTTTGAGTTCGACCAACTGCACGAGTCCTTCGTTGGATTTGCCCTGCCAATCGTCCCATGGGACCGAGGCGATGGCCTTTTTGACGTTGGCGGTGAGCTTGAGTTTGAAGAGAAAGGATGGGCGCTTGACTTTGCCTTGTTCGTGCCAGACCACCATGTGTCCTTGGCCGAATCCAATGTCGCCGCGGCCCAAGCCGGATGCGGTGCTGGGCCTGCGGGCTGCGGGCTGCGGGCTGCGCCAGACTTTTTCCATCGCCTCGATCCAGCCGCTGGCGCTCACGGTGTTGCCTTTGCGCCATTCCATGTGCAGGCACAGGCGCGCGCCGCCTATCACGCAGGCCAGCGGATGATGACTGGGGCGGCCGGGCTTTTGCGGGTTGTAGCCAATGGCGGCATCCTCCTGTTTGCCATACCGGACCACCACCGTGGAATCCCAGTCAGCCACGGCGTTGGGCGGCATGGCGTGATGGATCATTTGCTCGGCGGGAGCAAACCACGCTTCCACCTGCGCGGCACCGAGAGATCAACCGAGTCTGCGAAACGCATCTTCACCGCAGAGCCGGCCCCTTGTGTAAGCCGGTGATTTTTGCCACCGCCGTATCGTCCTGCAGCCGCCGGCAATGGGCGAAACGGGTGCCACCGACCAGGCAGTTGAACGAGAAGGCTTTGAGGATGTCGATGACGGGGGTGGCATTCGGGCTGGTGCGCGGCAGGGGGTAATCTCCCGCGAGTTGGGCAAATACTCCGCAGCGTTCCAGAAAATGGTCCCATGCTACCAATCCGCCATATCCAGTGAGTGCTTCGTCGCTGCCGCGCAGGTGAAATTGCCCGCCCGCAGGCAGAAATTTGAAATCCAGCCCTCCTTCACCCAATGGGTGAACCGATGATTCGCGCGTTTTCGTCTTCAAACGCTGAAACCATAAGCACTTGCTCTTACCTTCCTCAATCCCAACTGCGGATTAGAGGTTCAAGAGGGATGGGACCAGTTAGCAATGCGGTTGTCAGGGAAATAGAGGTGGGATTGGATTGAGGACTCCGTCATGCCGCGAACCCTTGTCTGACATCGTGAAGTGCTCGCGGAAAGGGGGGCGTGTCTGCAACAATCCGTGGCGGGCGGATCAGGGCGCCACCTGGGGGGCGACGGGTGGCGCGAAATCCTGATAGGTGCTGATCCGCGGGCGGCCGGATGTCGGGTCGACATAGGCGAAGATCAGGTAGCGCATGTCCGGCAGGAAGCGGAGGGCGCTCTCGTTGGCGATGCGCCATTTGTCGCCCTGGAGGAACTCGAAGACGACGGGTGCCATGTTGAAGGAGTCGCGTTCCGCGGGCATGGCGTAGCCGTGGAGGCCGCCGGCGTGGAGCATGCCCTTGTGTTCGCCGATGATGAAGCGGATGTCCTTGCTGTAGAAGTTGGCGACGAAGGCGCCGCCTGACGGGAAGCTCTTGGGGGTGTCTTCGATGACGAGGATTTTCCAGCCGCCCGCACCCGCTTCCGTGCCTTCTGGCGCCTGGATGAAGACGAGCAACACGGAGTTGACTCCCGGGGGGATGGTGGCGGTGGCGACGGGCTTCCGGTCGGTGGCGGATAGAAACGGGATTTTATTCGCAACGGCGAAGCAGGCGACTTTCGGGGAGATCTGTGAGGAGGAGAGAGGGCAGGTGATTTCCGTCCCTTTTTCGGCGGCGGCGATCACGGCGGGTGGGTTTTCCGCGCCGCCGAAGCTTAGGAACCGGCACTGGATCTGGCGGCTTTCCTGGGCGCAGAGCAGTGCCGGGAAAAGGAGAAGAAGCGGAAGCAGGAACAGTCGCATGGGTTTGTCAGGAGAGATTGCGGGAGCCGGAGTATCAGATCTCGCTTGCGGAAAGCCAGCGGAAGGAAACGAGGTTGAAACGGCGGCCGAAGGTTTTGTTGGCGCGGCTGGTGAGTGCGGCGGGAGCGACTTCGGGGGTGTCGGCGGGGTCGATGTATTCGGGGATGCGCTGGATGATGGCCTCGCAGGTGGCGGAGGCAATGATCTTGTTGGCGGCGTCCCGCGATTCGCCGTAGCCCCGGATGGTGAAGGTGTCGGAGCGCGGAGTGGCGGCGTTTCCGAGCACGTTGAGCAGGTCCGCCTGGGTGAGGTAGCCGGGCGCGCCCTGGAAGCTCGATCCGGTGCCGGCGGTGGCGTTTTCATACTTGTAGTTGGCCACCGTGGCGGCGGGGATGTCGAAGCCGGCACCGAGGCCGGTTCCGAAGCTTTGGTTCAGGTTGGCGTTGTCGATGGCTTGCTGGAGGGCTCCGCGTTGGGCGGTCTCGCCGGTGCCAATGCGGCGGTTGACGAAATCCGACAGGGAGAGGAATGGGCCGCGCTGGCGGACTTGCTCGACGATTTTTTCCGCGAGGAGTTGCAGTTCGGCATCGGTGTATTCGCGCGCGCCGAGCCAGTAGGTTTCTTCGGGAAGGTCGCTTTCCACCGGCAGGCGGAAGCGGCTGATGCGGGAGGTTCCGGCGGTGGTCGCGGTCAGGTTGGTGAAGGTGGAGTTTTTGGCGACCTTGTTGAGTTTGTTGGTGACGGCTTGTGAGTCGTGGATGGAGCCGAGCATGGCTTTCCACGCGGTGACGGAGGTGGAGTTGATGTTGAAGGCTCCGTTCATCAACTGCCAGGAGGCGATCCTGGCGTAGGCGTCGGCCGCGGTGACTTCGGTGGTGAGTTGCGAGGCGGGCTTGCCTTGAGGGGGATGGAGGGCCAGTCGCGGATCGATGAGGGGCTTGCCGGCGATGAACTCGTTGACGAGGGTGGAGGTGGTCCTGCCGGTGGTGCCGAAGGGGCCGGTCTGGTCGGCAAGTCCGGAGAAGTAGAAGCGGTCGTAGAGCGCGAGGTTGAGGAGGTAGGAGTGGTCGGCGAGGTTTCCGCCGGCGATCACGTCGGAGGATTTCAGCATCGGGTGGGCCCATGAATTGCCGATGGGCTGGGCGAAACGTGGCATGAAGCCGGACGAGCCGCCGGGATTCGCGCCGTTGAGGCTGGCGAGCGTCTGGACGGGAGCGAGCGGAATGTCATACTGCACGCCAAACTTGAGTCCGGTGTTGCCGGTCTGGCCGGTGATGAAGTTGCCGCGGCCGGTTTTCGGGTCGAACTGGAGCAGGTTGTTGGTGCCGTTATCGAGCCTCTGCAGTGAGATTTCATGCGAATGGTTGGCCGGGTGGTCGCTGAGTTTCTGGCTGGCGGTGGCGACGGTGGAGTGGCCGAATGCCCAGGGTTTGGTGGCGAGCTTGCCGTCCTCGCCATCGGGATTGAGCCCGCCGAGGGTGGTCTTGGCTTGGGCGCTGATGATGGCGAAGGGCTTGGCGGTGGCGATGTCCTTGATCTTGGTGAGTGAATGGGAGTGCATCGCCATGGCATTGACGGTGCCGGATTTGGGATAGGTGATCGTCCCGCCGGGGCCGAGCAGGCTGTCTTGCAGGCCGGTGGGTTTCTCATAGTCGAGCTCGATGATGCCGGCGGAGACCAGGCTGCTCGATCCCGGTGGCTTGGCGAAGATTTCCGCGGTGAACTTGTTCTTGCTGAGCGCGTCGACGCTGAGGGGCGCGAATTTCACGGAAAACTCGTCGTTCGCACGTGCCGCGATGCAGCCACTGCGGTTCATGTTGACGCCGTTTTCGGTTTCAATGGTGGTGACGCGCAGACCTTTGTAGGAGGGACAAAACCAGTCGAGGTCGAAGCCGATGCCGTCGCCACGCCATCCGGGCATGCCGTCGATGGAAAGCGTCCGGGTCCCGCCGCCGGAGGTGGATCCGGTGTCCCAGTCGGAAAACTGGCGGTTGGAATACTCGTCCTTCCAGGTGCGGTTCGGGTCGATGTAGGGTGAGAACAGCATGACCTCACCGGGAAGCAGGCGGAAGGTGGTGCTCCCGGGGACGGGATTGCTGGCGCTGCCGGCTTGGGTTTTCAGAGTCATGCCGAAGCGCTTGGCCCGGTTTCCCGCCTCAGACTCCTGGTGGTATAAAGTGTCGAGCGGTGCGGGTGCTTTCGTTTGTGCGACGCCGTTGCGGAAGACCTGCAGGGCGAAGGGGACATTGCCGAAGATGACTTTGAGCTCGGTGAATTCCAGGGCGACGTTGTAGGGATTGTGCAGGGTGACCACCGGCGTGTAGAGCAGGTGGAGCAGGTAGTCGTAGGACGAGCCCGCGAAATTATTCCCCCACGGGCCGTGAAGCTGGGCGGCCTCTTCCTGGGCCTTGGTGCCGGCGGTCTTGGGGGTGGTATCGGAAACTTTGGGGTAATTATAAATGTCGCGGGTCAAGAGGCTGAAGACCAACTGGATTTTCGCGACCGTTGGCATCAGCACCACTCCCCCCGGCGGAGCGGGCTGGATGGTGCCGGAGGTCGCGGAGTTTGGATCCGAACCCACCGATGCGCGCCAGCCCGCAGGTCCCTGGGCTTTGAGAACCGGCACTCCGCCCAAGGTGGTCAAGCGGGTGGTGTCCTTGTAGATTCGGGCGAACTGCCATAACGATTCCCAAGTCGGGTCCGAGGACGCGGTGATTCCAAGGCGTGAAGTGTAAATGCCCTTGCCCTGCGTTTTTCCGCCCACCGTCGTCCCCGCGTAGGGCGGTGGGAGCGCCGAACCGTTGGTGATCAGGCTGAGATCCTCCTTGAGTCCGCCGCTCGCGGTATCGGTGAAAATGCCAACCGAAGCGGAAGTCACATCATGGGTGAGTGGCTTGAGCGCATCGGCTGCCGCCTGGTTGACGAGATTCGTCGCGGCGAGCTCCAGGTTCTGTCTGGAGATACCTTTTTCGACCGTCCCGAATCCGGATTTTCCATATTCGAAGATGGGGCGGCCGAAGCCTGAAAGCCCGGTGATCGATGCGGTGTTGGGGCGCTCGCCCGATCCGAGTTGGGCGCTCTGCATGCCTTTGGTCGTCGCTTCATCGACGTAGGGTGTGTTGATCCGGACCTTGACGCCTTCGTCCATGACCGCCCAGGCCAGGGCGCCCCGCGAGGGAGAGGTGGGAATTTTCGAGGCGACCACGATGTCGGTCGCCGCCACCGCGGTGCCGAGCGAGCCTTTGTCCCAAAGCGCCACGGCCGGAGCCGGGCTGCCGCTGGTGGTCAAGGTCGTGTCTTTCGCGAAACCCATCTGGCTGGCCTTGTTGTCGAGACTTGAAGTGAGCCAACCGAGGAATTTCGCGTCGCGGGCGGTTTTTTCGTAATCTGCCGCGGTGGGAAGTGTGCCGGTCACCAGCTCCGTGGATTTCCAGACGCCCGTGAGCCGCGGGTTTTTGGATTTCTGGGCCGGGTCAGCATCCAGGACATCCGCCCGGGCGGTGACGCGCTGGTCCGGGCCGGCGTTTTTCTGGAGATCGCCGATTGCCAGCATCAGCGCCAACCGGGCGTTCGCCTGCGCCGTCGCCATCGCGCTGCCCTGCGCCGACGACCGCAGTGAGATGCTCGAAAGCGTCAACAGCCCGACCGCAATGACCGTCAGCAGAATCATCAGCGACAGCGTCACGATCAGGGCGAAGCCGCGCTGCGACGAAAGGGGAAACGACCGGGATTGGCTGAGGGTCTTCATGGGGTGGGTTTGGCGGATTTTTATGCGGGAAATGCATTTCAAAAACCTGGTTTTTTCAGGTTTCGAACGATCTGCTTTCCCGCTGTTACGTCCGGATTTAAATGTAGCTACATTGTAGTTTGTGGCAATGTATTTATTAGTGCCAGAATTGAGACGTCGCCCGAGGTCGCAGCATCGCCGCTAATGACCGGGCCCTATCCACCCGCCGGGGACCCGCTCCCGCTGAAGACTCTCTAATTGCGCACCGACTGCGGGGGGCGTCCGGTGTGGCGTTTGAACCACTTGGAAAAGTGCGAAAGGTGTTTGAATCCAAGGTCGATCGCGACCTCCTTGATGCGGATGGAAGGCTGCCTCAGGCGGCTTTGGGCGTGCTCAATGCGCAAGCGGTCCCAGAACTGATGCGGCGTGGTCTGCAAGTCCTTTCGAAAAAGCCGGATCAAATGGTTCGGGCTGATGTGAACCGCGGCAGCCAGAGTTTCCAGTGCAAGTGGATCGGCGAGGTCACGGGCGTGGAGCAGATCCACCGCCATGCGGACGCGATCGTCGATGCCGAAGTGCCCGGAATGTCTGATCGCGTGTCCTTCCAGAATCCGGGAAAGCTCGGCCAGCCATTCGCACAGGAGTAGTTGAAGGCGCAGGTAACAACCCAAATCCGCCCCGTGATCCCGGACGTCCCATGTGCCCGGGGCGATCTCCATCACGGCGTTGAGAATCGGCCGGACCTTTTGCTCGAGTGCGGGTGCTTCCGATGATTCGATCACCAGACTCAGCCCATCCTGATAGAGATGCGATCCGTCCGGCCAGCGCGCCTCGAATGCGATGGAAAGCATCCTGGCGTCGTGCGAAAACGTCTGCACACGTGGTCCGGGTTTTACGATCAGCCACTGGCCCGGGTGCGCCGTGTGGCATTGGCCATCCTGTTCGACTTGAGCCCAGCCTTCGCGGACGAGCCAGGCGGCGCTGTTGGTGAACTCGGTGAATCGCAGCGTGGGACCGGTGATTTGCGTTCCCTTTGCCACATGCCGATTGTGGCACCAGAGCAGGTGGAGCTTCAAATTCAGCCAATTTCGATAGAGCATGCGGGGTGGGTTTGTTGAGATTTTCACCGAGTGCCCCCGGAGTCAATTAGATGGTTGAAATGTGTAACCGAATGTGTAAATCGTGCAAGTGGAAATCAATGACAAGCGGAGGTGCGTCCACCAAAGTCACTTGGAAATGATGGAGAGAATGACACGCAATCTGCCTCGTTGGCGGTCGACATGGCTTTTGGCCTCGGTCACATTGTTTTTTTCCGGAACGGCGGCGCATGGCGAGCACACCGGTTTCCACCCGGGTCAACCGTGGCTCGACACGGAGGGGGGGCACATCAACGCCCACGGTTACAACGTTCTCAAGCACGCGGGAAAATACTACTGGTATGGCTCACACAAGATCGCGGGTAAAACCGAATCCCAAAAAAACGAGGCCGGGGTGCGGTGCTACGTCAGCAGCGACTTGTTGAACTGGAAAAACTCCGGACTGGTTTTTTCCGTCACTTCGGATGGCCAGCACCCGGAAGTGGCGGATGCCGGAATCCTCGACCGTCCGAAAGTCATCTTCAATCCGGCGACCGGCAAATTCGTCATGTATTTCAAACTCTATCCGCCCCAGGCCTCTGGCGACATGAAAGGTACTGACGTCGCCTATGTGGGCGTGGCCACGGCCGGCGAGCCTTTGGGAATCTTCGAGTATCAAGGCAAGTTCGCGGGGGCGGGTTCGCCGAAAGGATCCGGCGACTTCGCCATTTTCCAGGATGGGGAAGGTGGGATCCATCACATTGCCGTGCACAAGCCGGATAAGAACCTGGTTTGTGGCCGCATGTCGGAAGACGGACTTCGCCCCGCCGGAGACTACGCGGTGATGGAAGGCGTCACCCATGCCACGGAAGCCCCGACGTTGTTCCAGCGAAATGGCAAGTTCTACCTCCTCGGCTCTGGCAGCACTGGCTGGAACCCGAACCCGGCACGGATGTTCGTGGCGGACCGGATCGCCGGACCCTATCAGCCGCTCGGCAACCCTTGCGAGGGTGTGAACCCGCACAACCAGTTGGGGCAGGAAAAAACCTTCGGTGGACAAAGCACCTTCGTCATGCCCGCCCCATGGAATCCGGATGAATGGATCGCGATGTTCGATATCTGGAATCCAAAGGATCCTGTCAATGCCGGCTACATCTGGCTGCCACTTCGTTTCGAAAAGGACAAACCCGTCATCCGCTGGCAGACGGAGTGGAGACCGGGTGTGTCTCCCACCCCGGGCGATAGCGAATCATCGTTCGTTCCCTCGAAAAAGTGGCTGGATCAAAGTGGGCAACCGAACAATGCGCATCGCGGTGGAGTGAAATCCTCCGAGAGCGGAGCTACTGATATGTGGAGCATGTCGCACTTTCAACAGCATGCCTCCACAGATGACTGACAGAATGAGTCAACCGACTAACAATATCCACAATGATTAAACCCATTTCATTTCTGAAAACGCTTTCCTGCTACGCCTGCGTGTTCTGGCTGATGGCCTTGGTCGGTCCCACGCTGGCGGAAACGGCCACCGAGATGCCACCGCCCGTGATGGCGCGCGATGCTCATCTGGTAGCCCTGAACCAGGTCGGGTTCGAGATCGGTCGCCCGAAGCGGTTCACTGCTCCTCTATCCGCAGATGGCAGTGAATTCACCGTGCGTGCCGCGGAGGGAGGCGAGCCCTTGTTTCGTGCGGCGATCCGCGGGAACATCGGCGACTTTTCGGCATTCGACGCGCCGGCCGGGGAATACGTGATTGAAGTCCGCGGCGGTTCGCTCAAGCTAGGCACCAGTGATCCTTTTCTGGTCCAACCCGATTTCTGGAAAGAGCATTTCTGGCAACCGGCGGTGGATTTTCTAATTGACACGCGTTCGGTGACAGGGACCCACCCGAGCGCTTTCGGTGGTTGCCCATGGCGCGACGGGACCTACTACGATGCGATCCTGCCCGCGCTGGTTTTGTTCCATCGCGCCGATCCCGCGCGGATCGCGGCGATGCCCAGACAGATCGACTGGGAGGCGGACAAAAAGCGGGTGTTGGCTCCCGGGTTCAAGTTCGATGCCAAAAACCCTTGCAGCCAGGGTGTGATGGAGGCTGTCAGAAAATACTACACCGAACTCGAACCACCCGCCGCCGACGCGCCGGACGTCATCAAACTCATCCACTGGGGAGCGGGCTTCTACCTCGTCAATCCCGCCACGAAGGATCCGAGCAAGGACCCGGACCCGCGCCAGATCCATTCGCAAACCGTCGAGCAGGTCGCCTATGTCGTTTGGGCATGGCCGGCATTGAAGCAATGGCTGCCTCAATCGTTTTACGAAAAATGCCGCGCCTTCTGCGAACAAAACTGGGCACCTTCCCTTGAAGTCGGGAAATGGTGGGAGCCATCCACTTATCTAACTGTCGATCAGGTCTCGGGCCACAACCCGATGGGCGGCCTGCTCCATCCTTACAAAGGCCGCCACGCTCCCGGACATTCGATTGTGCCAAACCTGCTCATGCATGAGATCGCCAAACGGGACGGACTAACTGATCCCGGCCGCTATCTCACTGCCGCGGTGAAACAGGCGGATTGGATCGTGAAAAACCTCGATTGGAACGATCCCCGCACCACCAAGGGCCACCGGATGAGCGAGCACCGCACGATTCCGAGCCTGGTCTGGTTGTTGCAGAATTATCCCGATCAAGCGCCGGCCGGATTGAAGGAAAAGATCACGGCTTGGGCCGAGGTCGCCGCGAAACGCTCCGCGAACCTTTGGGATATCCGCCGCTTCGATGACGGCGAGCACTGGGCTATTCCAAAAATCAACGACGTGGGCAACTGGCTGGCCACCCCGGGCATCGCCATTGCAGCCTCATGGGTGATTGAGGAGCCAGCCTTGAAATCCCGGATGCGGGAAATCGCCGTCTCTCATGCGGATGCCGTCTTCGGCCGCAACCCGCGGCTCGCCGCCGCACCTAACAAGCCTCAGATGGGTTTCCCCGGAATTGAGCGCGGATGGCCGGTGTCTTACAAAGAAAACGTCTGCGCCCGGCTGGAACTCTGCCGGGGCTCGATTTCCTCCGCCCCGGGCAGCGAGATGTTTCCATTTAATCCAGAAGGTGGCTATCGCCATGCTGAAGGCTGGGTGAACTATGGTGCCGCGTGGTGCCTCAGTCTCGCCTATTTCGAATTTGACCACCGCGCTGGAAATGCACCCTGATTCACACTCACCCTGATTGTCTTATGTTGATTGAAAACCCCGCCGACAAACGCTCCCTGAATCTCGTCGAGATCGACGCCGGCCTCATCGTCATCGGCGGTGGTCTATCCGGAGTCTGCGCCGCCATTGCCGCCGCCCGCCACGGGTTGAGAACCGTGCTAGTCCAGGATCGGCCGGTCCTCGGCGGCAATGCTTCCAGCGAAGTGCGGCTGTGGGTGCTGGGTGCGACCTCGCACATGGGCAACAACAACCGCTGGTCGCGCGAGGGCGGGATCCTCAACGAAATCCTCGAGGAGAATCTCTATCGAAACCGGCAGGGCAACGCGCTGATCTTCGATACGATTCTGTTGGAGAAATGCCGCGAGGAAAAGAACCTCACGCTGCTCCTCAACACCGCTGTCTTCGACGTTGAAAAAAGTGATCCCGACACGCTGTCCGCGGTGCATGCCTTCTGCCCGCAGAACTCCACACGCTATCTGTTGCGCGCGCCGCTGTTTTGTGATGCTTCAGGCGACGGACTGGTCGGATTCATGTCCGGCGCGGCCTTCCGGATGGGCGCGGAGTCTCGCGAGGAGTTCGGCGAAGGCTTCGCGCCGGATGCCGAATACGGGCAGCTGCTAGGGCACTCGATGTATTTCTCGACCAAGGACGTCGGCGTGCCGGTGAAGTTCACCGCGCCGAGCTGGGCGCTCAAGGACATCACCAAGATTCCGCGCTATCGGCAGTTCAACACCAACATGCAGGGCTGCAATTTCTGGTGGATCGAATACGGCGGCCGTCTCGACACCATCCATCAGACGGAGGAAATCAAGTGGGAGCTGTGGAAGGTGGTCTACGGCGTGTGGGACTACATCAAGAACTCCGGGAATTTCCCCGAGGCGGAAACCATGACGCTCGAGTGGGTGGGGCACGTCCCCGGCAAGCGCGAGAGCCGCCGCTTCGAGGGCGACTACATCATCCGCCAGCAAGACGTCGTGGAACAAACGATCTTCGACGATGTGGTGACCCACGGCGGCTGGGCGGTGGACCTGCATCCGGCCGATGGCATCTATTCGGAAAAAAACGGCTGCACCCAGTGGCATTCCAAGGGTGTCTATGGCATTCCCTGGCGTTGCTACTACAGCCGGAACATCAAGAACCTGCTTCTCGCCGGGCGCATCATCAGCGCGACCCACGTCGCCTTCGGATCCACCCGCGTCATGGCCACCTGTGCGGCGGGCGGGCAAGCCGTTGGAACGGCCGCGGCGCTGTGTCTAGAGCTGGGTTGCCTGCCGGTGGATCTATCATCAGGTGAGCGGCTGCGCGAACTGCAAATCCGGCTCCAGCGTGACGGCCAGTTTCTGCCAGGAAAAGCCATAGCCGATCCCGCGGACCTCGCCTCACGCGCGACTGCGAGCGCGAGTTCGCGGTTGATCCTCTCCGAATTAAGACCTAACAACGCATGGGTCCGCCTCGAAACCAATTGGGCGATGCTGGTTCCGCTGTCCGGTGGGACGCGGCCGGTCATTTCGCTCGAAGTTTCCGCTGAGCAAGCAGGTGCTTTGCGGGTGGAACTGCGGTGTTCGGAGAAGTCGGGAAATTTCACGCCGGAAGAACTGGTTGAAGCAATCAACATTCCGTTCAGCGAAGGTCAATCGACGCTCACCGCCCGGTTTGCATCACGGGTCGCCAAGGATGGCTATCATTTCATCAAATTCTGCGAAGACCCTTCGGTGCGGGTCCGCCTCAGCGACGCCCGTCTCACCGGCGTGTTGGCGGTGACGACCGCGTTCAACAAGGCGGTCGCCAAATCCAGCGTGCAGGAACCACCGGCTAACATCGGGATCGACCGCTTCGAATTCTGGCTGCCCAAGCGCCGTCCGGACGGACTCAATCTCGCGATGACCTTTGATCCGCCTCTCGACCATTTCGGCCCGGCCAATGTCATCGGCGGCCCGTCCCGGCCGGTGGATGCGCCCAACGCCTGGGTCGCCGATCCCGCCGATGCGCAACCCGAGCTGCACCTCGACTGGGAATCTCCAGTGAACCTCGGCCGCGTAAAAATCGAGTTCGATCCTGACTGGGATCATCCGATGGAATCCGTGCTGATGACCCATCCGGAAGAAGTGGTGCCGTTCATGGTGAAGGATTTTGATTTGTTGGATGATGCGGGCAAGGTGTTCCATTCGATCCGCGACCACCATGGCGCGATCCACGAATGGTGCGCGGATCAGCCGTTTCTAACCAGCCGTCTCACCTTAAGGATACTTGCCACCCACGGTGCTCCCGCGGCCGTGTTCAGGGTACAGGTTTTCGGAAAGTGAAATTCCCGGCAGGTCTCCGGAAAACACTTGATCGTTACTTCGCATGAAGACACATCCCACCCTTTCCTGCGGAGTCGCGTCGGGACTTTACCTACTAGGCAGTGGATTTGCCACGGCCCAATCCACTTCCCAATCGCCCGACCGTCAGGGCAAGCGGCCGAAATTCAGCAGCAAAATCCATATTCCGGTCCAGCCTGCCACCGAGGCGACATCACTTCCACCAGCGGACTATCAACTGGTTTTCGAGGACAATTTCAACGGCGATCAGTTGGACACGCAAAAGTGGGGCTTCCGACTCGACAACAAAATGCTCAGCACGCAGCAACCGCAAAACGTCTCGGTGAAGGGCGGGAATCTTGAAATCGCCCTGCGTAAGGATTACGTGCGGAAAAAGAACTACACCGCCGGCGGTGTCATCAGCAAGCAGACCTTTGTTTACGGCTACTACGAGGCCCGCTTCAAAACGCCGCCTGTCGAGGGCTGGCACACCGCATTCTGGTCGATGAAACATTCCTTTCCAGGCCAGTCGAAGCGGCAGGCTTTGCTCGAACTGGACTATTGCGAACAAGACGGTGGAGATCCCAACTTCTTCAGTTTTGGAATCATCAACCAGCGCCCCGACGCGAAGAAGCGGCAATCATGGAATGGCGGGCGCTGGGTCCTCGAAGATGCGCCGGACACCTCGGCGGAGTTTCATGTGTGGTCCTGCGAGTTCACACCTGAAACCACCCGGTTCTATTTCGACGGAAGGCTGACCAAAGAGCTTAGTTCGGCCGGATTCTCTCACGATGACATGAGTGTCTGGTTCAGCGTCATCGCGAGCACCTTGAAGGGTGATCGCTGGGTGGACGAGTCCAAGCTGCCAAACGTCGTACTCTGCGACTACATCCGCGTTTATCAGCATCCGAAGTATCGCGAAGAAGAGGCAGCCATGTGTGCCGCATCGCTCAAGCGGCCCTTGGTTTCCGCGAAGAAAAAGTCCGATACAACCGAAAAGTCCGATAAATCCGGGCGCGACGAGGGAATGAAGGATCTGAATTGAGGCGCTAACACGACAACGAAGCCCCTTAGAGGAGCTCTGGAATCTCACCTAACCAAAACTTTCCATGAAACTCGTTTCCTGGCCGCTGATCTGCCCACAGATTCTTCCTGTTTTCACGGCGTTAATCGCATCGATCCTGCCGACCTGCGCGAAACAAACTAAAGTTGTTACTCCAGCGCAAACCGTCATTCGCCCTGGACAACCTTGGCTTGATACGAACGGCGTCCACATCAACGCTCACGGGTTTTGCGTCTTGGATTTCGGTGGCCGCCACTACTGGTATGGAGCGCACAAGATTGAGGGTAAAACCGAGGACGAAAAAAACGAAGCCGGTGTCCGCTGCTACGTGAGTGACGACCTGATCACCTGGCAGGATCAAGGGCTCGTGCTCTCGGTCTTCGCGCCTGGCGCCCATCCAGAGCTGGCGGAGGCATTCATCCTAGACCGCCCCAAGGTGATTTACAAAGAAGACTCCAAGACATTCATCCTCTATTTCAAACTCTATCCACCCAAGTCGAAGGGCGGGAGGAGCGGCAAAGATTACGCAAGGGTCGGCGTCGCCACCTCCGCCCAGCCCACCGGCCCTTTTGAATACAAGGGATACTTTCTTGGAAACCACAGTGAGTTTGGCACTGGGGATTTTGCCATTTTCACCGATAACGACAGTGCGATCTATCACATCGCCGTCCGCAAGCCGGATAAAGCACTGGTCTGCGGCCGCATGTCCAAAGATGGATTGAAGCCCGAAGGTGAATACAAGGTCCTGGAGGGCGTTACGCCGCATACGGAAGCTCCCGCTTTTTTCCGCAGAGGTGATAAGATCTATCTACTCGGTTCCGGAACTTCAGGTTGGAAGCCCAACCCTGCCCGTATGTTTGTGGCGGATCAGATCGCCGGCCCTTACAAGGAACTACCCAACCCATGCCAAGGTGTGAATCCAATCAACAATTTCGGGCCGGATAAGACCTTCGGCGGCCAAAGCACTTATGTTTATTCCGTCGCGGGTCGGAAGGATGCATGGATTGCGATGTTCGACATCAACAAGCCGGAAGATCCAATCAATGCCGGCTACATCTGGCTTCCCATCGAATTCAAAGCTGACCAACCCGTCATCCACTGGCGCGACCAGTGGGACCTCTCCGTTTTTTCGAAACCCTGATCATCCCTGAATCATGACCCCGCCAAACCTGCCCCACACGCTTCGCATTCTGCTCATTTCAATGGCATTGATGGCACCCACGCGTGTCATCGCCCAAAAAGACGCCGCGGCACCTCACGTCGCCGCGATTATCAACGCGGACTTTGAAACGGGAACCGTGAAGGGTTGGAAAGACTGGAGAATCAGGCGGGCCGAAATTTCCGGCAATGCCCATGCAGGCAAACATGCCATTGCCTTGGGGCCGGAGAGCGCGAGATGCTACCAGGAAGTGAAAATCCTTCCCAACAGCCGCTATCGCTTGTCGGCATGGGTCAAAACCGAGTCGGGTGCCGAGCAAGTCGAACTCATTGCCCAAGACTTCGGTGGACCACCCGTATCGGCTGCGAGCGCGCTACCGGACTGGACGAAAATCACCGTCGAATTCACCTCTGCACATGCCTGTGAGACCCTGCTGATTACTCTCAAGCATCCCGCCGGCCCCGGGAAAGGCTACGTCGATTCGCTGGAACTGGAGTATCTTGGCGAAGCTCCGGAACCGAAAGTGCAGGAATTTGTGGATCTCGTCGTGCCCGCCCAGCAATCCGAGGGCGGGGTGACGAACCTTCCCGAAAATGACATGGAATGGTATCTCGATGCCAAATTCGGGATGTTTATCCACTGGGGAGTCTATTCCGCAATCGACAAGGGTGCCGAGTGGGTGATGCACACGAAAGCCTACACTCCCGAGGTCTATCGAGCTCGCGCTGAAGACCCGGAAAAAGGATTCACCGCATCCAGGTTCAACCCCTCGGATTGGGCGGAGTTGGCCAAGAGCGCGGGTATGAAATACACGGTTCTGACCGCAAGGCACCATGACGGGTATGCCCTGTTTGACAGCAAGCATCCCAACAGTTGGACGAGCGTGAAACAACTTGGTCGGGACTTGATCAAGGAATATACCGACGCAGTAAGGAAGTCAGGACTGCATGTCGGTCTCTATTATTCGCCCATGAGTTGGCGATACCCCGGTTACTACAACGTGACCGGAACAAGCTGTAAGCCCAATGTCTGGGGATACACCGCCGAGGCATGGCACAAGGAAAATGCCCGGGTCATGAAGGAGGAGGTTTACGAACAATTGAGTGGGCTGCTCGCGAACTACGGCCCGATCAAATACATGTTTTGGGATGGTGGGTATCTGGGGCAGAGTGTGGATCGGCCACTGGAGGATCGTTTCTGGGACACCGGACAATACCAGGATCCGAGCGGCGACTGGCAAGTGGGTGATGCCTATCGGGAAAAAGAGGAATCCTCCGGCAAGCCACTTGGTGTCATGGGCATGGTCCGCAAACATCAGCCTCAGATGATCGTCAACGAGCGCTTTGGTTGGATTGGCGATGTGCATGGAGAGGAGGGCTCGGCAGCCACAACCGGTAACATCCGCTCGGAACGCCACATGGAGAAATGCGTTTCACTGCAAAAAGGCGGATGGGGCCATGTGCCAAATGCGCCTGTCTTTTCCTTCGAACAAGTGGCGGTTTTTCTCTCCGACTGCGTGGTGAGAAATATCAATCTGTTGCTGAACGTCGCGCCGGACCGACATGGTGTCATTCCGCAAAACCAGCAGGAGGTTCTGCTCCAAACCGGCCAATGGCTCAAAAAAGTCGGCCCCGCAATTCACAACACGCGCGGAGGTCCTTGGCAGCCGCTTCATGGCGAGTATGGTTTCACCTACGCGGGCGAAAACATCTACTGTCACATCTACACGAACTACCGAAACAAAGCCACCGGAACATTCACGACGCAGTCCATCGGGGCAAAGAGCGTCAGCAGGGTCACGAACCTCTATTCCGGGAAAGAACTGCCGTGGAAGAAGAACGATGACAACACGATCACCATCGATCAGGTGAACTACGAGCAAACCCCCTTTGTGACGATCTTGCTGATCCATCTCACAGAGGACGTCTATCCCCGTTAGAATTTCACATGTTTGAGTCTTCGCGATCCGTCCGTTTCCTGGATTTCGCGACCGCTTCAACCCAGGCTTCGAGTTTTCGGATCTTGTCCTGTCGGGCCGGGGTGCAACGGCTAATTTCGGAAATTAATGTGTAAATGCCTATATAAACCAAACGGCGACCTCCCGGGTGGAAGGCCGCCGTGGTATGAACGATGACGAGGGAGTTATGGATTGCTCTTCACGCGGCCAAAGAGCTTGCCACTTGCCGCATTGCCAGAGGCGGGGATGGTGGCGATCACTCCGTTGAGCGGAGTTCCGGCAGTGATGTCAAAGATGATCCCGCTGGGATCGGTTTCGTCCGCATCGGGGACTGTCACCAGCGTGGACCAGGCATCTGTGATGCCGAGGTCGCTGCTATGCTGCACTTGTAGCGACGCCGTGCCGCGGGCTGCGGCATTGCGCATGCTGAAGGTCTAGCGTCAGGGCTCCGCCGCTTTGGGTGGGCGCAGGCAGCAGGCCATTGGCATTGACGTTCACGTCCTGCGCTCCGAGCAGGAAGGCGAGTCCGTTGGCCACACCGTCGTTGTTGGTGTCGTCATTAAAGGCTGCTCCGCCGGACCAGATGGCGTAGGGATCGGAAGCTGCCGTGACCACGAGTTGGAGACCGCCGCCACCGGTGCCGCCGCCGTTCTGGAAGTAAGCGGTCTTTCCGCCGTCAACGCCGAGGGCGTTGACGATACCGAAGTTCTGGATGTTGCCAAAGGTGCTGGCGGTCGTGCCGATCAACGTGTAGGTGCCAGCAGGTATGGTTGCCCAAGGGACTACTTCGCCCTGGCTGCCGCCGACAAGGCTGGCGACGCCGAAGCTGTTATCCAAGGTCACTGCGCCAACCACGCTCATGGGAGTGTAGGAAAGACTGTAGAAGAAAAAGAAGTTGGCTCCGGATTCCAAATTCAAGGTTCCAGTGGTCGATCCAGGGCCGCCAATGCGCGCTCCATTTTGGACGGTGATGTTCGAGGTGAGCGAACAAGTGCTGGCGAGTGCCAATGATGCGGTAGGGGCTACCAGAGTTGCGCCTGTGTAGGTGTTTGTCCCTGCCAGACGCGCCGTGGTGCCCGTGTTTCCGGCATTCCGAGTGATTGTTAAGCCTCCGTCACCGGAGATATTGCCATTGAGGTTGGTCCTGCGGTCGGCCGTCGACCAACTGTGGTCCAAGGTCAGATCGCCATTCAGGGCGACCGCGCCACTGAACGTGACGTTGATGCCGAGGCTGCTATTTCCGAATATCGTCCGGGTTCCGCCGGTGTTGACGATGATGTCATTCGCGTAAGTGATGCTCGTCGCATGGGAGAAA
>CAWJDV010000008.1:0-417424 GCA_963841745.1 uncultured Verrucomicrobiae bacterium
GGGTAGAGCAGTTGCGGATCCATGCGGGCGATCTTGGCAAGCATGCGCGCGTCGTTCTTGTCGCTCTTGCGGTCGCTGGTGTAGATGGCGCGCAGCTTGCGAGGATTGGCGACGAACACCTCGTGACCCTCCGCGAGGAAACGCTTGATCCACGGGCTGTGCGACCCGACCTCGAAGGCGATGCGTGCGCCGGGATGCTTTTGGGAAAGGCGCCGCAGGCTTCTCTATCGCGATGGTTGGTAATCGTGCGCTCGTCGATGATCTCGCCGTCCTGGTTGAGCACGCAAATGGCATGCTTCTTGTCGCCGAGATCAAGACCGATGGTGATGAGTGGGATTTTCGATTTCATGGCAGAGGTAGGTTATCATGGCGATCAAGCGCAGACCCGTCACTGCCTTCTCATCTAATCTTGTTCTCTCTCTTCTTTCGCCGTGGTGCATCGTTACCAAAATAAGCGCTGAAGAAAAGACACCTCTGATCGATATATCTCAGCAGGAATTGCATCGACGCTCGGCCCTCAGTAGTCACCCCGTCGAGCGACTGTCCAGAGTCGATAACTTGTCCGGCAGATCTCATAATCGCGCTGCGAAATGCTACTCGCTCATAAACTCCGGTCGAATCGCGGTGCCACGCATCTTGGGCGAGCTTGATGCCCTCTACGAATATTGGCTCAGCCTTCATCGGGATGGTCTTCCACTTCCCTTGCTTGGTCTTAGCGGAAAACGTGTCCACAAAGTTGACCTTGCCCATGTGCCCTACGGCAACGGCACCAAGGTTGTTCGGCAGCCAATCGATCAGCCTTCTGGCAAGCATCGCATCCTTCGCAAGGGCAAGAACTCGCTCTTCGATCTGCTCGTCCGAAACACCCTCTTCGCCGATGATCTCAATCGCTGCTTCTAGGATTGCGGGCTCGATAGGGTTCATTTCTCAACGTTTGATGTGCGCCCACCGGCGCGGTTGAAGTGATGTTGAAATGAAATTGAGGAGCTTATGCCGGTTGGTGCGCCACGACTTGTTCTGCCTCTGTTTAGGTTGCGGAAAGCACCGGAGCGTTGAATGGGTGTTGGGGTGATCGCATGTCCGAAGGTAATGGGTCACTCATAGTCGTCTCCCACAAGTGATTAAGGAATCTCTGAAACGTTGGCATCGCCTCATCAAAATGCAGCTCATACTCGAATCGTTGGTCGCCCTTGATCGCTGGAGTGGCTGGCCAATAGATCAGCTTCAATTCATCCGGTGGTCGCAACGTGACGGCAACTCGTGCCTCGTCTTGAAGTCCATGACGATCAAGTGTGGAAAACCCCAAGGTCGACATACTCTGCCCGGCTCGAAAATGCCGATTGAAGTTCCGATCGAGACCACCCTGAACAAATCGCCGCGCCAAACACTTCCACTCCAGCCACGATGAATCAGAGAAGCCTTCGATGAACTCGCCGATGTCCGCCCATGATTCGATGTTCGCTGCTGTGTGGTCTGGTGTCATCGGTTGGATTTCTTGGCAGAACGTCTAGGCCATCCACGGCGGGAATGGAAGCCCGATTCAAACAGTAGCGTTACCCCGCCGTTGGATGAGCCGTCTCCCATGAGAAGGCAGTCAATTAGAAATTGAAGTTTACTTCAACAGATTTTTTTCGGGGGGTTGGGTTGCATGGGATTGAAGATTTCGATTGGTCAAGAGGATCTCCCCCCGCTCCCCTGGGGGACGGGAGGGGAGAAGCCCCCGGAGGGGGTTTGGGGGCGAACAAACGCGGTCGAGCGGGCGTCCGCTCGGCGGGGTGTGGGGCGGCAGCCCCACGGGTCAGGACGGATTGAAACAGGGAGTCGTGCTTCCATACGCACTTGTTCGGGACGTGGTGTTGTCGGTTTGACCGGGTGCATGATTTGATCCATGTTTCCTGTGGGGGAGAGGGGTGGAACGCCGCTATCTTGTTCGCGCACTTGTCGGCGTCTTGATGGCGGCTCACCGCAGTCATCCAAAGTGGCCGTGCTGACGCTCCATCGCGGTCATCCCAGATCTTCGAAATTGTTTCATCTTGGGGAATGTGTTGGTTCAGGCGGCTGGGTGCACCGGTGCGCAGCGGTTCGTAGTCGCGCCCTTCCACAGCGTGAGCAGCAGCACGGAGAGTTTGCGGGCGATGGCCACCACGGCTTTCTTCTTGTCCGGCCGCCACCGCGCGCGGCGAGCCTCGCCGTGGCGCCTCAGGTCGCAGTCCGGACCGAACGGGCCGAGGATGTATTGGGCGGAGCCCACCAGCAAGCGGCGCAGATAGGCGTCGCCCGCCTTGGAGATGCGCAGCTGCTTGTCGAGCTTTCCCGATTGGTCGCGCTTGGGCACCAGCCCAGATAGGCGGCCACATCGCGCGGGGAGTCGAAGCGGTCGGGATCTTCGATGGTTAGAACATAGGTCAGAGCGGTGATGGCACCGATGCCCGTGATCTGGCGCAGGCGTCGGTGCGGGATACTTCGTTTCGCAGAGCTCCTCAATCGCGCGGTCCAGCTCGCGGATCTTCAGGGTCATGATGTCGATGACTTGCAGCGACGGCTCGATCATCTCCAGCAGCGTCTGTCCGGCTCGGCGAGCAGAGTGCGGCAGCGCTTGGCGAAACAGGCGCTGTTGGGCGAGGCAGCGCACGCCCAGGCTCTTCAGGGTGAAGCGCACGCTCGAGATGATGTCGACGCGCTGGCGCACGAGGTTGTCGCGCAGTTTGACCTGGAGCAAATCGCGTTGGGATTCCTCCGAGCCATGCTCGATCGGATAGAGCAATTGCGGATCCATGCGGGCAATCTTGCGAGCATGCGGGCGTCGTTCTTGTCGCTCTTGCGGTCGCTGGTGTAGATGGCGCGGAGCTTGCGAGGGTTAGCGACCAGCACTTGGTCGTCGACTTCGCGAGCATACGGTTGATCCACGGGCTGTGCGTGCCGACCTCCATGGCGATGCGTGCGCCGGGATACTTCTGGGAGAGGCGGCGGAGGCTCTCGCGATGGTTGGTGATCGTGCGCTCGTCGACGATCTCGCCGGCCTGGTTCAGCACGCAGATCGCATGCTTCTTGTCGCCGAGATCGAGTCCGATGGTGATGAGTGGGATTTTCGATTTCATGGCAGCGGTAGTGTATCACGGCGCTCAAGCGCCGCCGTCCTGCCTTCTCATCTAATCTTGTTCGGCGATGCTGTTATTTCCTAATCGACGGCTTAACTGTAAACAAAAGTTGCCCGTGCGTTACTACAGCTGATTTGCCTAGCTCGACGATCATTCGTGGTTTCGCATGTGTAGTTGTCTCTTTTCCATTCCGTTCGGTGATGACGGTCTCAATGTCCACCGTGCCATTGTCGCGCAGCGTGGGAGTCAGGGAGTATTCGAGCTTGCCGGAATTGATGGTGGCTTGCTTGCCGCTCTCAACGAGAATGCATGGCTTGCTGAGAATATCTTTTTCACCCTTGGCGTTCGGCTCGGCAATGGAGGTTTCGATAAGTAGCATCGGAGCTGCCGAGGCCGAAAGTGAAATGAAGATGGTAGCGAGTAGTGTGCTGATTGCTGATTTCATTGTGTTTGGTATTGTGTTGTATTGTGTGGCGGTTGCGTAGGCGTCCGCATCTGGATAGTTCCGCCTGAACGGTGAATTGTCTCTGCTTTCTTTTGCCGAACGTCTAGCTCATCCACGGCGGGGAGGGAAGCCCGAATTCAAACAGGAGCGTTACCCGCCGTTGGATGGAGCGTCTTCCATGAGAAGGCAGTCAATTTGAAATTGAAGTTTACTTCAAGACGATTTCATCGGGGGGGGGGGTGAGTTGCTGGGTGATGATTGTTAGCTTGCGGCGGAACTCCCCCCGCTCCCCTGGGGGACGGGAGGGGAGGATCCCCCGGACGGGGGATTGGGGGCGAACCCATCGCGGTCGAGCGGGCGTCCGCTCGCGGGGTGTGGGGCGGCGAGCCCCCAGGCAGAGACAGTTCGAAACAGGGAATCGGGCTTCCATTCGCACCTGTTCGGGACGGGGTGTTGTCGGGTTCCGGGTGCATGATTCGATTCAAGTTTCCGTGTGGCGGGGAAAGGGTTGGGATGCTGCTATCTTGTTCTCGCACTGGTTTGCTCGGAGCTGATGCTGGCATTGGTTCGATCGCCCAAAAGGGAGCGGCTGGCGGAGACGCGCAGTCATCCCAAAGTCGCCGTGCTGACGCTCCATCGCAGTCCTCCCGAATCTTCGAAGTTGTTTCAGGTCTGGTGGGAAATCGTTGTGTTAGGCTCCTGTCATGCGGCTTGGGCGGCTCCGCTCCGTCGCGCGGGTTCGTAGTCGCGCCCGTGTTTCCAGAGCGTGGCCTTCAGCACGGCGAGCTTCCTCGCCATGGCCACCACGGCTTTCCTCCTGGCTCCGGCCGCCGCCGCGCTCGGCGAGCTTCGAGCCCGTGACGCTTGCAGGTCGGTGTCCGGACGAACGGCCCGAGGATGTATTGGGCGGCTACCGACCAGCACACCCGCGGTGGGCGCTCCCGGCCTTCGAGATGCGGAGTTGCTTGTCGAGGTCGCCCGATTGGTCCCGTCTCGGAACCAAGACCGGATCGGCGGCCACATCGCGCGGCGTTTTCGAACCGGTTCCGGTGCTCGATGGTGAGCGCGAAACTAGCGCGTGACCGGCCCCACCCCGCGATATTGGCGCAGGCGGTGGTGACGGGATACTTTTTGCGCGCAGAGCCGCTCCATCGGCGCGGTCCAGCTCGCGGATGCTGCGGGTCATCATGATCGATGACTTGCAGCGATGGCTCGATCATGTCCACCGCACAACGTCGGTTGCCCGCTCCTCGAGCCGGTGCGGCAGCGCTTGGCAGAAACACTCGGTGCTGGGCGATGGCAGCGTCACGCCCATGCTCTTGAGGGTGAACCGCACCTCGAGATGATGTCGACGCGCTGGCGCACCAGGTTGTCGCGCGGCTTGATCTGGAGCAGATCGCCGCTGGGCTTGCTCCGAGCCCCGTGCTGGATCGGGTGGAGCAGTGCGGGATCCATGCGGGCGATCATGGTCAAGCTGCGCGCGTCGGTCTTGATCGCTCTTGCGGTCGTTGGTGTAGATGCGCGCGCAGGCTGTGCGTGGATTGGCGACGAGACACCTCGTGACCCCCACTCCCGCGAGGAAACGGCTTGATCCACGGGCTCTGCGACCCGACCTCCAAGGCGATGCGTGGCCAGGGATGCTTTTGGGAGCCGCGCAGGCTCTCGCGATGGTTGGTGATCGTGCGCTCGGTCGATGATCTCGCCGGTTCCTGGTCCAGCACGCAAATGGCGTGCTTCTTGTCGCCGAGGTCGAGACCGATGGTGGTGAGTGGGATGTTCGATTTCATGGCAGGGTAGGATGCTCCACGGCGCTCAAGCGCCCGCGCCCTGCCTTCTGCATCTAATCTTGTTAGGTCGTCCATTCTTTGAGGGTTTGCTCGCTGATCTCCTCGCAGAGAGCTCGCCAAAGGGATCGGTCGAGCCTCTCCGACTTGTTGGGCGCAACGTAGAGAGCTTCATCGCTTTCAACGATTCGAAAGTGCTTTAGATAAGTCCGGTCATCCTGATTCCTGCGAACGATGCGGAGGGTCGGGTTGGCCTCCTCTAGCGATCTCAGCAACGGGTGATCTGCACCTTCGCGTTCTAGGAAGTAGAGAGTGGGAGTTATACGCGGCACAAGCACTCTAAAGGACGCCGCGACAATAGCCTCGGTTTCCTCCTCAGCATGCTCGACTCGGACATTGGAGTCTGTGATCTTATAGCGCATTTAATTCTTGGACCTAACGTTTGATGTGATGTCACCGCGCCATTGCGGTGAGAATGAGAAGAAAATTGAGGTGATTATGGGCGGTTGACATTCATGATTTGTTCGCCGTTGGTATCAGGCGTCTCGGATTGTCTTTCCAGACGGGAAAGATCGATGGGGAGCATTACCGTATCTGATACAATCGAGAATGGTAAATCGACAACTGAACCGACGCCAAACGCGACTCTGGTAAATGGCTTGCTTCTGATGGCCGGGTCAGCCAAGGCGAGCGGCGGCTCCGCCTTGATGCCGCACTCCCAGAAGCATTGAGCGTCAAAAACGGTGGCGGGATAGACATGCTTGGAATCGACGGTTGACTCTGATCGCACGAACAAAGTCGCGCATCCGCTAGTCATGACAGCTACTGCAAGACACATTAGGAAGAACTTGCTTTTCATCGTGGAATTTCTTGGCGAACGTCAAAGGTGTGGCACGGCGGAGGTTGGACGGCCAGAGCGAAGCGAAAGAGGGACGTTGCCCGCCGTTGCCGCTCTTCCGTCTTGTTCGGCTTCTTGTTATTTCTAGGCGGCATACACTGTGTCCTCCATTGATGGGTCGGCGAAGGCGTCAGCGTTGCTCACATGTCCGTCAAACTGCCCAACCTTGCTGATAAAGTTCCCATCACGGAACACGATTTGCAATGCGTCTTCCACCTTCCCCGTGGCGTTATCCGCACTCAAGGGAAGTGTCGGTTCTCGTATGCTCGTTTACACCGCGACGCGAAACGATTGCGTCGGTGCCAAAATCGACAAAGTCCCAAACCCGTTCAGGGTCTGGGATCTCTGGAGGGCTGCCCCACCCGGAATTCCTGATGTCCGTGTAGTAGGCGAAGACGTGTTTGCTGGCATCGGTCAAAACTTGGGGATCCAACGAGATAAATTGAATCATAGCATCGCGGAAATCCGAAGGCTTCGCATCGCCCTCGTAGCCCTCGATCATGAAGCGACACTCGACGCCTAGAGCTGGAACATTGATGTAGTCCTGCCCCTCGGTTAGTCCGTAGTCGCCTAGGATAAAGGTCCCGATTCCGTCGATTGTGATCATCTTTGATTTCTGCCGAACGATGATGTGGAGGCACGCGGCGCATGGAAGCTCCGATTCAATGAGGGACGTTACCCGCGTTGCCTCGCACGACTTGTTATGCTCTCTTCAAGGATTCTGCTGGAAGTGATGCCTCTAGGCCTGATCATCGCAGATCTGCCCAAGGCCGGAGCAGGGTATGGTGCAAAGGCCGGGATCACCACTGGGCAGTTCGACGACGTTGGGCATGAATCTCTCGGCATCATCCCACGCTCCGCCGGGTAAACGGTAATGATCCTGTGATCGCAATCCCACGAGCTGGATTCATTGAGCTTGACGTGGGAAATCGACCAGTATCCCATCAGGTCGTCGAAGTCGTTACAGCTTGCGCCCAAGATCGACGTCTCAGATGCTCGTAGCGAGTTCCGGGTCTTAGACACCGGGCTCGCAGTGGTAAAGATGGTAGCGCAGGTGTCCATCCCAATGAGGTGAGCGGCAGACTCGGAGCAACTTCCACCAGAATGGAATTGCCATCTCGCGGGTGAAAGCGTGGTGGGATAAAGGGCAATCCTATTCCGACTCCCCTCCGCATCGGCTGCCAGACCAACGTCTCGAGCGCGGTACGGCACTTCGCAAGTTCAGTGGCGAACATGTGGTTCGCGCACATCTCGATGGTTGCTTCGTATTTGCGTCTCCATTTTATTCAACGTCAAAGAGCACGCACCCCTATCAGCGGGGGCGAGCGTCGATCACGGGGTTGAGGTTGAAACTACGGGAGAGCATGAAAACAGGGCGGCTGATAGGGGTTGCTGTGTCTCGTCTTGTTAGGCTTCTGATTTTAAGATTCCCGATGGGTATCAGCTCTACGCCTGCGATGAAGACATGGATATATGGAACATGCTCTGGGAAAATTCCGAAGGTAAGGATATGGCCCTCCTCAAGAACATTGGAGAAGATCTTCGTGTTGCTTACGGAAGGTAAGGACATCCTTGATTCCCGAAAATCCATGATCTTGAGCGACCGAATCCATTTTTGATATTCTGTGTGCAACTGGAGACTCTTCTCTTGAAATATTGTTGGCAATATCCATCACTTGATTCGATTTGTAGATCTTGTATCGGGTGGCGTAATCTTCATTCCACTCGCTTTGGATCGAATCGATTATCCGTTGATGGGCTTGTTCTTCAGGTGTCATATTAATTGGTGTTATTGGATGAAAGCGAACGATTTCTTCTGAACGCAAGACCACAAATGGCCATCAAACCGATAATGCTTGTCGATGGCTCTGGGACGATAGCGACGGTTGCACCGTATCGAGAACCATCACTATTGATTCTCCTTACAGCAATAGAGTCCAAGGTAAGTTCACCACTTAGCATTGTAATCGTGCCACTGCCTTGTAGATTCTCCCAAGCATCTGGAGAAACTATTGCTGCTCCGACTCCTGGCCCGCTATAGAAAGGAACAATATCAGAAATGAATGGGTCATATAGATCAATACGCCAAGACGCTCCACCGCTCCATGTCGGATCTGATCCGTTCAGCAGGAGACTGAATCCGCTTTGCTGTTGAGCCGACGATATTCCAACAAAGCCCATCGTGCTAAAGTGGAATGTGTATGATTTGGTCCCAGTCGACGTAACAGCCCCGTTTGCCTGATAGGCCATGAGTATTGCCATTATTGCTAGTTTTGAAGTCATGGGGGCGACGTGAATTAATTCTTTGATCATGTTTTCAATTGCTTGCTTTCTGCACAACGTCAAAGTGATGGCACACCCACTAGCGGGAGCCAACGTTGATCGCGGGGTTAGGGTTGAAATCAGATGGAAACATCGAAAACAGAGGGGCTAGTGGGTGTTGCCATGCACGACTTGTTCGCCTTGGTCTGTTAGTCTCGGCGGTCATGCTGGAGTGTCGGCTTCGGCTGGTGACCGACTAAAATGAAACGTCTGCACCTCCAATCTCTACAACACGATCAAGGTGCATCATCAGCCCCAAGCCGTGCTCCTGATCCCAAGTGCATCCAAACTGAAGACCCACATAGCCGACGCCGTCCTTGCTCCACGGGTGAATGTGGACGTGGCGTAAATCGATCAACGGCGCTAAATCTTCCTTGGTGGCGACGGCGGGCATCAACGTCTCAAACTCATCACCCATAAAGGTGCGATACCGAGGGCGCATCTCAGCGTAGTAGGGGTGCAATGCTGTCAATACTGCCGAAAAGACCCTCTCACCGTGTGTCAGATGAAACGTCATCGCCTCACGCTGATAATCGGCTGGAGTTCGTGAAACCGAGGGATCGTAGGGCGTCACTGAAAGCGTCGCCTCGTGTCCAAACGAAAGATCAATCGTGCCATCCCGCCAATCACAGTCGTCCCAGGTCATCCGAGGAAACGGAGGTAGGTCAAGGTTGTCTGTGTCACTACTCATGTGTCGTGGAATGGGAATTTACTTCAGGCGAACGTTAGATGTGGAGGCACCGGCGGATCAAGCTCCGATTCGACTAGAGACGTTATCGCCGGTTGCCTCGCATGACTTGTTCGCCTTGTTGTTCGCCTTGTTGTTCGGTGGGGTCTAATCATGGATTCTCGGACCAGTCCCTCCTCGTCAGCAGGATAGAATGTCCAAGCCAAATCGATGCTCAATGCTGCCGTTCGGCTCAGCACGCATGACGAAACACGGTCCGCTGTGCGGTCCCGAGACATCCAAACCTCGTAACCAAGATCAATCACGCGCTCACGAGCCGAATTCCATAGCGCACGACTGGCTGGCGAAAGTCCTTCGACAAGCTCGCAAAACGCGAGAATCAAAGACTCTGGAGTCTGGTGTCGGGATCGTGGTCGACCTCGTAGCGAGCCACAAATGGCAGATCGTCACTGAAGGGGCCGCCGTGGAGAAGGAATGCCCGATCACCGATCTCATCGATCAGCAATTGCAGATCCTGATCGCTGAAGATGTCGAGGTCAGCATTGAGGAAGTGGGCAGGCACGGCAGCTTGATTATGCGGATGGATTCGTAAAGGACATCATCGACTTTTGGCGAACGTTTGATGTGCGCCCACCGGCGCGATTGAAAGGAAAATGAATTGAATTTGAAAAGCTTATGGCCGGTTGGTGCGTCACGACTTGTTGGGCCAGTTTTGTTCTCTTGGGGAGGCTGTCGACTAAAGCCCCCGAGCGACTAGAAGCCCAATTCGTCGGCTCGAAAAAAGAAGGAGTCCAGCGATGATGACGGCAACGCCTCCGGTGCCATACACCGAGGTGAGCATCGTCCACACAGAGTTATTGAGCGTCCCGACCGAAGTTCCGTCACCCATACCACCAACCGATGCTTCAAGCGCTGCAATCTGTTTCGAAATCGCAAGTTGGCTTATGAATCCGCCAACCAACAAAATGGTTCCGTAGATCAATAGGCCTATCGAAAGGAATCGGACAATGATGGTGCTAAATTCGGAAGGTTTCGTATTTTTTGCCCAACGTCAAAGGTGTGGCACGGCGGAAAGAGGACTCACAGAGCGAAGCGAAAGAGAGACGTTACCCGCCGTTGCCACTGACCCGTCTTGTTCGCCTTTCTTATTATCTGGCATTAGGAGGAACATTTGCCCGCAATGAAGAATGATGGATCGCCCAATACAAGGCAAATCCCGCGATACCGAAAATCAAGACGATCCATCCCCAGAGAAATGGGCCAAACAGAAAAAGCCCGCCTCGATCAGAGACGAGCCGCTTGGCATCTCCATTCACGGCAAGCGCCATGATTATATGCACTAAGACTACTATAATGCCATATGCGATTGCAAATAAACCTAAGCTGCCAGCACCTATGGTTGGAAATTCGGGAGAGCTAAAGGTAAAGTTGGGATTCATAATGGATGTGTTTGTTCTTGGGTTTGGCGTAGTGTCTTGTTTCTAGGCGAACGTCAAAGTGATGGCACACCCACTAGCGGGAGCCAACGTTGATCGCGGGGTTAAGGTTGAAATTAGGTGAGAACATCGAAAACAGAGGGGCTAGTGGGTGTTGCCATGCACGTCTTGTTCGGCTTCTTGAATTCATTGGATTGGGTGTGCGTCGACGCGGGAACCGACCGAGCTTCCCCAAAACGATAAAGCGAAAATGGCCAAAGTGATCGGCACGCCAACTACTGACATCTTCCATTGCCCGTCTTCGTTACCCCAACTGGCCAACGAAGCCAAAGTGCTAAGTAAGAACCCAAGTGAGAATGCGACTGCTGGGATCCACTTAGTACATCGGGGACAAATATATCTGCTTCCTATAAAGGAGATCGCGAAGGCAGCAATCGCACATCCGAAACCTACTTTCACCAGCGGCGTCCAAACGCCAACCTCATAACCTCCCTGCCAATTCTGATCGGAAACTCCATACCAGATGAGCCAGAACGGGAAAAAGCAGCACAAGCCAGCTATCAGGTGAATACCGATGTTAGCTGCAATTCTTGGTTTCATTTTCTGCCGAACGTCAGAGCGCACCCACGGGCGCGCAGAACTCCAATCCCGAAGAACAAGCTGATCGCCCGTTGGGTGACGCAGCTTGTTCGGCTTTCTTCGTCTCTCACCGGATAGACTTGCGAGGCTTGCTCCTGACTAGCCACGGCGGCATGGATGGCGACCGCTTCGTAGCGTCCCCCGAAGATTGGACCGAGATCAACGAAGATGTCATGAGGAAACACCCGATTAGGTTCTTCCTCATTCGATGCTTAGTGAGACCTCTTGCGTCCACTGTTCGTTCCGGTCGTGTATGTCGATCACAACTGAGGAAACTCGAAGCATCCGCTTGTTGCCGTCCGGTTCATTCAACCGGATCAGGTCACCCTGCTGGAATCTGAAACCATCTTCTCGGGTTGCGGGCGGTTGAATCTGCCCGTGACCTAAACCTGCTATGTTGAATGTAGTAACCATTATCGTATTTGTGTATGTCTGAGAAAATTATTGCCGAACAGTTTTATTGAACAGCACGCCGTATTTGTCCTGCTTATACAGCACGCTGTATAATACCTGCATATACAGCGCGGAAGGGCGTGACTCTGGGATTTCCGTTCATCGGGACGATTTCTATCATCCCAAGGAGGACTCGCAAGCTAAATCTGGCTGGAAAAGTCGGATGTTTGAAAATTCGGGGTTGGGCGGCGGATGGGAGTTCAGTCGAGATCGAGGGGACTGGGTGCGCCTGCTCCGGGACGTTTCATGACGTGGAGGTAAATCATTGTGGTTTCAACGCTCGCGTGTCCCAGAAGGGATTGGACGGTGCGGATGTCGGTGCCAGACTCGAGTAAGTGCGTCGCAAAAGAATGCCTCATCGTGTGGCAGGTGGCGCGTTTGGGGATGGCGGCCTTGCGGACAGCGTCCTTGAATTGCCGCTGCATGGAGGTTTCGTGGAGGTGGTGACGAGCCATCCTTCCGGTACGGGGATGCGGGCAAAGGGTGGCAGAGGCGAAGATGTATTGCCAGCACCACTCGCGGGTTGCGTTGGGCCATTTGCGCAGCAGGGCTTCCGGCATGTGGACTTCGCCCGCGCCGACGGGGAGGTCCTGCAAGTGTTTTTCGTGGGCGGTGGCGAGGTGGGCGTTGATCTTTTGCTCAAGGCTTTTGGGCAGGGGGACGATTCGATGTCTGCCGCCTTTTCCGTCATGAATCGTGATGGTGCCTTGGCCGAAATCGAAGTCTTTGACGCGGAGGCGGAGGGTTTCCATGACCCGCAGACCGGAGCCGTACATCAGTTGGGCCGCGAGTTTCCAAGGATCTTCCAGACGGGCGATGAGGGAACGGACTTCGGTTCGGGTCATGACGACGGGTGGACGGCGCTGGCCACGGCCAGGAGTGTAATGATCGAGGGTGAATTCCCGGAGTCCGAGTACGTTCTTCGTGAGGAATGAGAGGGCGTTGAGTGCCTGACTCTGGGTTGCGGGAGCCACGTTGCGCTCGAGGGCAAGATAGTCGAGGTAGGCGGTGATGCCGCCGGGAACGGCTTGTTTGGGAGTTTGTTTGAGCTTGATGAGACAAAAGCGGGTGAAACGGGTGGCCCAGTGGACGTAGGTTTCCTCGGTAGCGTAGGCGTGTCTGACGAGTCGGATGGCGCGGCGCAGGGCGTCTGTGATGCGGACGATTTCGTCAGCGGTCGCAGGCAAAGGTCCTGAGTTTTTAGGCGCTGGAATGACAGCGCGGACGGGGATGGCTTCACGGGCGAGGGTGCGGTGGTCAGATTCCAAGGCTCGGGCCTGCTCGGAGAGTCCCCGCCAGTCGAAGGCGGATGCCCATGGGACAGCGAGGACATCGCAGGCCAAAATCCGGGCGGCATCGACGGCTTGCCGGAATTGCCAATCGGCAATAGAGGCCGAACGGCCAAGGGCATCGAAATACGCCTGAGTGCGTTCAGCGGATTGGTGGCCGAGGGCCTTGGTCCAGGATTTCGCCCAGCGGACGTAGTAATCGCGGGCGGCAGGCTTGATGGGAAGGGCGGAGATGCGCTGGAGGAATTTCCGGCGGGCGGGGGACAAGGCTGGGTCGGATGAAGGGGGTTCTGACGGAGGAGGCATGGATTTCCTATAGAACGTTCAGGCGAACACATCAAGAGAAAAGTTTGTGAGGTGGAGTTTGTGGGTGAGTAGCCTGGAGGTGGAGAGTCCGCTGGATGAGTTAGTGGGGTGAGGCGCAATGGCCAAGCATTTGGATTTACCGCGAAGCCGCAAAGGTCGCGGAGGGACGCAGAGGAGGATGAAGGATGATCCGCCCATGATCCCCTCTTTCATCTGTGTTCATCCAGTTTATCTGTGGTTCGATTCTGAAATGGAGTTGCCTTGGGTGGGAGGAAGAGGTGGATTGACGATTGATGATTGTTGATTGTTGATTGTTGATTGTTGATTTTGGATTTTGGATTTTGGATTTTTGATTGGAAGATGAAGAAAGTCGGGCGACCGGGCTTTGGATTCTTTGTGTTCTTTGATCCCGCCTGCCGGCGGTCCCCCTTGTGGGGCACGTCGCGTCCGCTCCTGTCCATGTCGTTCCACTCCATTGTGGTTCATCGTTTCGTCGAGAGGGCGCTACTTGGCGTTTCTTGGGCTTTTCGCTTCGCGGGCGGACTGAAATTTGCCTTGCGGCCAGCCGGGGTGCGTTTCGCGTCGTTTTGGTGCCTGCTATCGCAGGCTCTGGATTGCGGTCCGTGGGGAGGATGAATAA
Organism: uncultured Verrucomicrobiae bacterium; assembly: GCA_963841745.1. Lineage (GTDB taxonomy): Bacteria > Verrucomicrobiota > Verrucomicrobiia > Verrucomicrobiales > Akkermansiaceae > Luteolibacter. The sequence goes on from CAWJDV010000008.1 coordinate 13,999, forward strand.
AAACCGGAATCAATTTTGCCTTGCGGCCAGCCGGGGGGCGCTTCGCGTCGTTTCGATGCCTGCTAGCGCAGGCTCTGGATTACGGTCCGTGGATGAATGAACCTCGCTTATCCGATTGCCTGAAAAACGTCCGAATAGATTCAATGAGGAATTCAGGAAGGTAGGAGAAGAGACAGGAAGATTCATCCTTCCTGCTTTCCTGCCTTCCTCATTCACGTATCGTCAGGAAGCCGGATAAGCATGGAATGAACCTGAAGAGGAAAATGAATCGCAGATGAACATTGATGCGAAGAGGCAGGTATGAATTTGTTATCTAACCATGCGGGTGGCTCATCCTATCATTACAACTCTTCATCTGCGTTCATCTGCGGTTAAATTTTCCTTTCTATGATGAATGAATGAATGAATGAAAGCCGGAATAAATTCCGCGGTCCGTTGGAGGGATGAATGCCGGAATCAATTCCACGGTCCGTGGATGAATGGGAGACGGATTGAATCGGCTTGGGGTCATGACTTGGGTTTGCGGGGGCGGCCGCTGCGGTTCTCGCTGTCCGGGACGAAACCGAGGGCGCAGTAGAACGGGCTGTCGCTGCCGAAGTCGGGATCGGCGCGTACGCCGGCTGCAAGACCGATCAATCGGTCGGCGAGTGCCCGCTCGGTCTGGTCGCGCTTGAGGCGGAGGCCGGAGAGGCGGGTCTCGGCCGTCCTGATTTCCTCACGGATCTGCTCGGCTTGGCTGATTTCAGCTTGGAGTTGCTCCGGGGTCATGCCGTAAAAGCCAGTCCCGGGGGCGAGAAGGTGCCAAGTGCGCAGGAAGGCGCTTGCTCTCGCGAGGATGTGGCTGTTGCGTAGTTTTTTCATACGAGGAGGGTGCAGTAGAACGCTTCCGCTACGGGACATGATGCCTTGCCCCGCGGCTGCGGCGCAATCTCCGAAACGGAAAAACCCGGGACGGCGGCAGGCGGATCGAATTGTGAACGAGATGACGGGGTGCTGCCATCCGGGAAATTGAATCCCGGGCTACGCGGATGGAATTTCCGGCGCTCGATCAAGCATGCGCGCTTGCGGATATTCGTGCCCGGAGGTGCGGGCTTGGATTACCGTTGATGAAAATCCGGTCCGGATGGATGCGGTGCGAATTTTCCGCCGATTTAATTCGATCCGCATCAGGCGGTCTCGGGTTTCCGGCGACCAGAATCCGGGGCTGAGAGTGGCGGACCGAGTTTCCGGTGGGGAAAATTCGGTCCTGCCGCGTGGGGAGCGGGTAAACCGCTACTTTCCCCCACCTGCACCATTGCCGTTGACCCCGCGGGCGGGTCGGGCGAGTCTCGCCCATGTTTATCGATCACATCCGGATTATCGGAAAGGCTGGCGACGGCGGAAATGGCGTTGTCTCCTGGAAGCGTGAAAAATTCGTCCCCCGCGGCGGTCCCGACGGTGGCGACGGCGGTGCGGGGGGGGACATCGTGCTCGTGGTGGATCCCTCCACCGACAATCTGCGCGCCTACCACTACGATCCCAAACTCATCGCCGAGGACGGCAAAAACGGCGCTGGCGGCCGGAAAACCGGGAAAAGCGGCAAGCGCGTGATCGGCAAAGTGCCACCGGGCACCGTTGTCTACCGCAGTAATGCGGTCACCGTGCAGGAGGCCGTGGAATTCGAGCGCAGCGACGAGGGCATCGACCTGGAACCCATTGCCGACTTGACCGAGGTCGGGCAGGAATTCGTGCTTTGCAAAGGCGGCGATCCTGGCAAGGGCAACTGGAATTTCAAAACCGCCACCAACCGCACGCCGGTCGAGCACACGCTTGGCACGCCTGGTGAGCAGTCGGTTTTCTACCTCGAACTCCGCCGCATCGCGGATGCCGGGCTGGTTGGCTTCCCGAATGCCGGGAAATCCACGCTGCTTGGCGCGCTTTCCCACGCGAAGCCGAAAGTCGCTTCCTATCCGTTCACCACGCTCCAGCCGGTCGTCGGCGTGGTCGAGTTTCCCAGCTACCGCCGCTGCACCATCGCGGACATCCCCGGTTTGATCGAGGGAGCCCACGAGAACCGCGGGCTCGGGCACGAATTTCTCCGCCACATCACGCGCTGCCGGGTGCTGCTTTTCGTCATCGATATGGCCGGCAGCGAAGGCCGCGATCCGATCAGCGACCTGGAAATCCTCCGCCGCGAGATCAAGGAATACGACGACGAGCTCGCCCGTTTCCCGTGGAAGATCATCGCCAATAAAATGGACCTCGAAGGTGCTGCCGAGAACCTGGAAATTTTCCGCAGCCGGTTCCCAAAGGTCGATATCATCCCGATTTCTGCCGATACCGGCCTCGGTCTGGACGATCTCCGGCAGGTGCTCGACAATGAAGTCGGCCACCGCACCGACAAATAGCCACTCACCGATGGATTCATCCCCGCAACTGGTGTTTGTTTACGGAACCCTCCGGCGAGGAGGTTCCAATCATTTCCGGATGGCGGGCGCAGAGTTCGTCGCAGACGGCAGCATCACCGGGCGCATGTATCGCATCGACTGGTATCCGGGCATCGTGCTCGATCCCGCGGGCGATGAAATTCGAGGCGAGGTTTACTCAGTCGGTCCCGAGCAACTCTCCGCGCTCGATGTGTTCGAAGGTGTGTCGGCCGGTGAAGTCGAAGGCAGTGAATACCGCCGCGTCCAGACCACCGTGGTGAAACAAGACAGTCAGATCCTCACCGCTTGGGTGTGGGAGTGGCTCGGGATGGTCGAGAAATACCAGCGTATTTCCGACGGCGACTGGTTGAAAATGGAATAACCGCCATGAGACACCGCGAGATCAGGTCGCCCGTCGACTGGGCCCGGCGGGTCAACCGCTCGTGGCTGGTGCGCAGCAATCTCAATGATCACACCGAAGCGTGGCTCGATTATCTCGGCGGTCTCGACGACGGCCGCCTGTCGAAATCCTGCGGGATCGCCCGCGCCATGTGCGGATATCGTCAGCACGACGATGATCCCAAGCCTTGGTTCTATTCCGGCATCTTCCAACTCGCCACTGCCGCCGAGGCGAGGCGCTTTCTCGACACGCACCGGGTCACGAAAGCCACCGTGCCCACGATGGCCGATGAGCCGGAAGTCCACCTCTGGCTCGACCGGGTCGGTCCGGAGACGCGGGAACTGCTCGCCCGTCTCCAGCAAGGGCTTGCCCGGTTGCGGGAGGACGCCTCGGCAGGATACCCGAACGGGTGACGTTTGCTTGCGCGGATTGATCGCGTAAAAGAATCCCGCTACCGCACGCCTCATCATGAAAAACCTCAAATTTCCCTGCTTGCTGTCGCGAGTGTTGATCCTGATCCTTGGCATGTCGGGCGTGATCCCGACTTTGGCGGCGGATGTTTCGCCGCGGGAGCGCCTTCTTTTCAACGACAACTGGACATTTCGGAAGGGCGATTCCGAAAGCACGGGCGACACTCTTTCCTACGAAAAACTCAGGCCCTGGCTGCTTCCCACCGCGAATGCATTCGTCACCACGCCGCCCGCAGTCCTTCCACCAGGCGCCGGCACCGGGGGAGGCCCTCGATTTCGCGCAGCCATCCTTAGACGACTCGTCGTGGCGGAAGCTCGCCCTGCCGCACGACTGGGGCATCGAAGGCCCATTCGACCAGAGCCTGCCGGGTGAAACCGCGAAATTGCCGTGGTTCGGCGTCGGCTGGTATCGCAAGCATTTCACGGTGGATGCGGCCGATCTCGTGCGGCGCAACTATCTCCAGCTGGACGGTGCGATGTCCTACGCGGCGGTCTGGTGCAACGGGAAATTTGCCGGCGGTTGGCCGAGCGGCTATGCCTCGTGGCGGCTCGACCTAACGCCATTTTTAAAATCCGGCGACAACGTGATCGCCATCCGCCTCGACAATCCGGAAAATTCCTCCCGCTGGTATCCCGGCGGCGGAATCTATCGCAATGTCTGGCTGGAGAAAACTTCCCCGGTGCACGTCGAGCCGCTGGACACCTTCGTCACCACCCCGGAAGTCACCACCGCCTCGGCGACCATTGATATCAAGACGAAAATCAGCAACCACTCGACAGCTCCCGCCGACCTCCGCGTGGCGACCCGGATTTTCAAACTTTCCGCCGACGGCAAACCGGAAGGTGAAGCCGTCGCCGGTTCGAGTCCCGTCGCGCTGGCCGTGCCCGCCGGGCAGACGGTCGCCAGCGGTAGCACCCTCAAACTCGGCAAGCCGAAACTGTGGGACGTGACCGGACCGGAGCGCTATGTAGCCGTCACGTTGGTCCAACAGAATGGAAAAATCGTGGATCGTTACGAGTCACCGTTCGGCATCCGCACCATCAAGTTCACGGCGGATGACGGGTTCCATCTCAATGGCAGGCGCGTTCCGCTGCAGGGCGTTTGCCTGCATCACGACCTGGGATCGTTAGGAGCCGCTTTCAACACCCGCGCTGCCGAGCGGCAGTTGGAATTGATGAAGGAAATGGGCTGCAACGCCATCCGCATCACCCACAACCCGCCGGCCCCGGAGTTTCTGGAGCTTTGCGACCGGATGGGGCTTCTCGTGATCAACGAGTTCACCGACACCTGGACCTATCCGAAGAAGCCGAACGGTTACGCGAAGCTTTTCAAGGACTGGTCGGAGGCCGATTGGCGTTCGATCCTCCGCCGCGACCGCAACCATCCGTCCATCATTCTCTGGAGCACTGGCAACGAAGTCGGCGAACAGCGGGACGCGAAACGTCACGTCGTTTCCAGCAGGCTGACCGCGATTGCCCGCGAGGAAGATCCCACCCGGGGCAGCACCGTCGGCTGCGACAAACCGGACGCAGGGCATAACGGATTTCAAAAAACCATGGACGTCTTCGGCTTCAACTACAAGCCGCACGAATACCGGAAATTCCGCGAGGCGAATCCGCAACAACCGCTCTACGGCAGTGAAACGGCGTCCACCATCAGCTCGCGCGGCGAGTATGCGTTTCCCGTTAGCGAGAACAAGGCGGACGGGAAAATCGGCTTTCAGATGAGTTCCTACGACCTCTACGCCCCGGCGTGGGCTGGCACGCCGGACACCGAGTTCAAGGGGCAGGACGAGAATCCCTCGGTCGCCGGAGAATTCGTCTGGACCGGATTCGACTATCTCGGCGAGCCCACGCCGTTCAACAACGACGTCACCGTGCTGACGAATTTCCACACCGAGGAAGCGCGGGCGAAGGCGGAGGAGGAACTCAAGGCGCTGGGGAAAATCAAGGTGCCCTCGCGCAGCTCCTACTTCGGCATCATCGATCTGGCCGGTTTCAAGAAGGACCGTTTCTATCTCTATCAGTCTCGCTGGCGTCCCGAGCTGCCGATGGCGCACATCCTGCCGCATTGGAACTGGCAGGACCGGCCCGGTGAAGTGACTCCGGTGCACGTTTACACCTCCGGGGATGAGGCGGAGTTGTTTCTCAACGGCACGTCGCTGGGTCGCAAGAAGAAGGGGGAATTCGAATACCGCCTTCGCTGGGACGACGTGAAATACGCTCCCGGTGAACTCAAGGTGGTCGCCTACAAGGCAGGCAAGGAGTGGGCGACGACGGCGGTGAAAACCACCGGTGACGCGGCAAAGCTTCTGCTTAAGGCGGATCGCTCGACGATCACCGGCGACGGGCGCGATCTCGCGTTTGTCACTGCCACCGTAGCGGACAAGGACGGGCTGCTGGTGCCGCGTTCGAAGCCGATGCTGAAATTCGAGATCAGCGGACCCGGCGAAATCGTTTCCACCGACAATGGCGATCCCACCGATCACACCTCATTCCAGTCGCCGGACCGCCGTGCGTTCAACGGGCTGGCACTTGCGATCGTTCGGACCAAGCCCGGCGCCAGCGGGCCGATCACGCTGCGTGTTAGCGGCGAGGGAATGGAATCCGCGGAGGTGGTGGTGACGGCCGAGTGATGGGAAGAACAGACAGGAATGCCTGTGTCACGGCGCGGGTTCGGCGACGATGCGAGGAAAGACCGGCTGCGGTTTCTCGATGACGTGGCCGTCCGGCAGCAGGCCCCAGTGGAGGTCGGCGAGCTTGAGGGAAGTGAGGACTGGCAGGTTGATCTGCGCGGCGAGTTTCGCGGCGGCGTCCGGCAGGATGGGGGAGAGCAGGACGGAGGCGTGCGCGACACTTTCCGCGAGGTGATAGAGCACGGTGGCGAGGCGCTCCTTGTTTTCCGGGTTCTTGTTGAGCTCCCAGGGTTTCATACGCTCGGCGTACTGGTTGCAGTGGACGACGTGGCGGCTGAGCGCTTCGAGGCCTTTTGAAATGTCGAAGTCGTCCATCGCCGATTGATAGTGGCTGATGGATTCCGCCAGAGACGCCTGCAGCGCGGTGTCGTCCTCGGTGAGCGGACCGCCGAGCTGGAGCACGCCGCCGGTGAAGCGCTGGCTCATGTTGAGCGCGCGGTTGCAGAGGTTGCCGAGTTCGTTGGCGAGCTCGGTGTTGAAGAGCATGATGAGCCGGTCGAGATCGAAGTTGGAATCCTTGCCGGTGACGATGTCGCGGACGAGGTAGTAACGCACTGCTTCGACCCCGAACTTGGCGGCGAGTTCGTCCGGATCGACGATGTTGCCGGTGGATTTGGACATCTTGTCGCCGCCGAGGCCGTTCCAGAATCCGTGGACAAGCAGCTTGGGGATGTGCGCGTCGGGGAAGCCCATGGCGTGGAGCATGCAGAGCCAGTAAATCCCGTGGGCGGGGATGAGGATGTCCTTGCCAATGATGTGTACCGGGCGGCTGTCGGCGGCCCAGAGTTTCGCAAAATCCGGCAGACCGGAGTCGGGTGCCGCCTTGTAGCCAGCGAAGGAGATGTAGTTGATGAGCGCGTCGAACCAGACATAGGTGACGTAGTTCTCATCGAACGGGAACTCGATGCCCCATTGCAGGCGCTCCTTGGGACGGGAGATGCACAGGTCGATGCCGGAGTTCTTCTCCAGCGCGTTGAGCAGCTCGGATTTGCGGAAGGCGGGGATGATGATGTCGGAGTGGCCTTCGAGGAAATTCTTGAGCCAGTCGGTGTGGTCGCTGAGTTTGAAATACCAGTTTTCTTCTGCGATTTCGACGACTTCGCCCCATTCGGACCCGAAGTTCCCTGCTTCGTCGCGGTCGCGCTCCTGGAGGAATTGCTCCTGCCGGACGGAGTAGTGGCCGGCGTGGGATTTTTTGTAGAGCTGGCCCTTTGCCTGGAGTTCGGTGAGGATCGCGCCGACGCAGGACTTGTGGCGCGGGTCGGTGGTTTCCGCCCAGCCATCGTATTTCACACCGAGTTTCTCCCAGAGTCCGGAGAACTTCTTGGTGGTGCGCTCGACGAATTCCTCGGGCGAGATGCCTTCCTTTTCGGCAGTCTGCTGAACTTTCTGGCCGTGCTGGTCCACGCCGGTGAGGAAATAAACCTCATCGCCACGGAGCCGGCGGTAACGGGCGATCACGTCGGCAAGCACCTTTTCATAGGCGTGGCCGATGTGGGGTGAGCCGTTGGTGTAGTCGATCGCGGTGGTGAGGTAGAACATGGTGATGGGAGAACAGGAAAACATGGATCGGGGCGTTCTTGCAAGAACTGGGAGTGGTGGGGGAATTCGGGCGGAATAAATTCCGCGCTCCAGTGGGCGAAATGAATTTCGCGCTCCGTTACCTCACGACTTTCCCGCCGAGGGAGAGGATGCGGGCGTTGCCTTTGGCAGATTCGGCTTCGGGGATGTTGCCGTCGCGGACATACATTTGCGAGAGGCTGGTCCAGGCAAGCAGGTCATTCGGTTGGAGGCTCACGGATTGGAGGCCGCAGCCGATGGCTTCCTTGACGTGGCCGGTTTTCAGGAGGGCCATGCCGAGGGCGTGCCAGCCGTCGAAGAAACCGGGGTCGAGCGCGACGCAGCGGCGGTAGAGGGCGACGGCCTCGTCGAATTCACCGACGGCGAGGTGGCCGTTGGCGTCATCGAAGAGGTTTTGGAGGTCTTCGGACGGAGACATGTGAATTGACGGGCTGGCGGTTGGAAACCGTCGCCACGGTCAGCGTTTGTAGAGTTGCTCGACCTTGGCTCTCTCGATGCGGTCGGCGATCCAGGCGGAGAACGCGTAGGTTTCGTTCTCGGTGGTGCGGGATTTGATCTCGGTGTCGACCCGGGTTTCCGCGTCGGTGGATTTCACGACCTCGCGCTTGGCGACGTGGAGAATGAAGGCGCGGTCGGACTCGATGATGACCTCGGCGATGGAGCCGGGATCGACGTTGCGGGAGGCCTCGAACAAGTTCGTTGGCTCGGAGGCACCTTCGGGGCGATAGGTGCTGGTGATGGCCGTGAACTCCTTGACGTCCGGGACGCCGGCTTCCTTGGCGGCTTCGGGGAAGGACTTGCCGGCGGCGAGCAGCGTCTTGATTTTGGTGACGGCTTCATTGGCGGCAGTCTTCAGCGCCTCCACGGCCTTTTCGGAAATGAATTGGGCGCGGGCTTCGGCACGGGCTTCCTCGAAGGTTTTGGGGCGGGATTTCTCTTCCTCGTCGAGGCGTGCGACGATCCATTCGTTTTCGCCCACGGCGATGGCTTCCGAAATTTTCGACAGGGGATCCGCCGTCAGCTTGATGAGGAAAAGTTGATCGATGGCGTTTCCACCGCGGCTGGACGCGCGCATTTTCACATCGAGATCTTTTGGCGCGGCACTGCGGGCGAAAAGTTCGGTGGTCTTCACTTCCCAGCCGTTGGCCTTGGCGAGCTCCTCGAATCCGGCACCTTTTTGTTCGCCGAGATTGAAGACGAAATCGTCCACCAGGCTGTTGAGCTCGAGTTCCTTTTTGCGGCGTTCCTCGGCGAGTTCGGTGGCGCGTTTGGCTTTTTCCTCCTCTTTTTTCTTGGCGGCGGCCTTTTTCACTTCCTCGCTGGCGGCGGCGTCCGCGAGGGATTCCGCGGGTTCTTCCTCCGGTTTGGCTTCTGGAAGGGCGGAACTGGCGATGATGTAGGTGAACTTCCGGCGAGGCTCGGTGGTGAATGAGTCCGAAATGCCTTCCCAGTATTTTTTGATCTCTTCCTCGGTGGGTTCGATTTTCTCTTCGAAAGGGGCGAGCATCAATTTTGCGACGCTGCCGGTGATCTGTTGGTTGTCGAGGGCGAGGATCTGCTTGGTCGCGAACCGGTCAACGCCGAGTCCGGAGCCGACGACGGCCTTGATTTTCTTCCAAGTGAGCACATCCGACGCCAGTTCGCGCAGGTCCTTTTCGGTCATGCCGAGGCGGCCGATGCCTTTATCGACGAAATTCCGGTAGTTTTCCGGTTTGAATTTCTGGTCGGGACCCGCGAAGACCCGCAAGCTCCGCAGGTATTCGGAAATTTCCTCTTCGCCCGGGTAGATGCCGAACTCCGCCTTCGCCTGGCGCAGAATCATTCGGCCAATGAAAAACTTTTCTGCGGCATCCTTGCCCTGCTGGCCGCCGGCCACCTCCGCGGCGAACTGAACGAGGTCGAAGTCCCCGCTTCCGGCGAGACCGTAGGCGAGCTCGTGCGAACTGGTCCCCAGGGTGTTGAATTCCTTGTCGCTGTAGGTGCGTCCGGCGATTTTCAGCATTGCCTGGCCGCTGTTCAGGTTCCGGACCGAGCTGGTATCCATGAAGAAGAAGCTGATGAAGAGGACCACGAAGATCACGATGATCAGGCCGGTGTATTTGCGGAGGTTTTCAATCATGAAAGGATAGGGCTGCCGTTGCGGGAAGAGCGGTGAGTTAAAACGGTGAACCGGGTGGCATCAATGGTAATTCGCGACCGGAGTGCGGAGTCTCTCCATCAAGTCCGGCGTCTCAAGGCGAATTTTCGGCGGATTTCAAATGGCTGCCGCGGGCGGGTGGGGAAGTCGGAAACAATCCAGCTTGCCCATCGGTGGAAATCGCGGTTCCTTGGCGGACTTTATGAACTTTCGCTGGTTGAACGCAATCCTATGGGGGAATTCGGTGGCTTTGTCGTGGATGTGGGGGCTGGGATTGTTTTTCAGCGTCCAGATGACCTTCATGTTCGGCCTGCAGGGGCTGCTGATGTTCGCGATTCCCAACGCGCTCGGGCTGATGCTCTTCGGGCTGCTGACCCACAACGTCGCCAAGAGTCACAACGGCGGGCAGGAGTCGCTGGCGATCTTTTTCGACAAGTTTTCCAAGCCCTTCCGCCTGATCCTCTACCTTTACCAGATCGTGGCGCTGTCGCTGACGGTGTTCGCCCTGGTGAAATACCTGTTTGTGCCGCTGGGGCTGGCGACCGGGCCGCTGCTGGCGATTTACCTGTGCCTGATCGTCTTCGTCATCCTCGCGGCGGGCTGCCTGTTCGGCGAGGAGTTCGGCATCGCGAAAATCAAGGTCAGCCACGCCATGCTGGGCGGGCTGCTGGTCCTCTGCGTGGGCACCATCCTGTTCAACCTGCATCCGTTTTCGCCCCAGCCGTTCCAGTGGAAATCACCGTTTGAGGACGAGTGGCGGGGCGCGAGATTCTTCGGCTACGCCATTCCGCTGGTGATCGGCTTGCTGGTAGGCCCATGGCTGGATCTCCAGCACTGGCAGCGCGCGATCCAGATCCACCGGGAAAAGACCTCGATCCGACTCAGCTACTTCTTCGGCGGATCGATCTTTTTCCTGATGCTGCTGTTCCACGGCTGCCTGGCCATGTGGGTGATGCGGGTGGACGGTCCGCACCTGGCTGAGATGTTGAAAGTCATCGGTCCGAAAGGCATGGATGGTCTGGAGGGCTTCACCTACGCCCACCACCTGATCACCCAGTATTTCCAGCGCAACCCCGGCGCTGAGGGAATCATGCGCATGGCCTATTTCGGCTTCCTCGGGATCTGTGCACTCACCACTCTGGACAGTGGCTACATCGCGTTGAAGTGGTTCCTCGAGAAAAACGTCGAGAAAAGCGAAAACATGCTCATTTCGCTGATCCCCAAGCAAATCCTCGGCTCGCCCGTTCCGACTTTCTTCGTCATCGGCGTCGTCACCCTCATCGGAATCCTCGCGAAGCTCCAGCTCGAATACTTCATGGTATTCTACGCCTCGTTTTTCGTCGGCTACGCGGCGCTCGCCATCGCCCGCTGTTATGTGCCGAATTCCCAACAGCCACTGCCGCAGATCCGGATGTTCATGATGTCCAGCGTCTCGCTGGTGATCTTCGCCTTCGGTTACATGAGCAGCCAGTCGCCGCTGATGATTCTGGGAGCCATCCTGCCGCTCATCTACGTCAGCTGGCTCGTCTTCAACGCCGACCTGTTGCGCGTCGTCACCGAGAAAGCCGGTGAAGTCATCGAGGCCGCCTCGGAGATTCCCGCCTTCAAGGCGATCACCAAAACGGCCGCCGTGGTCACCAGTTCCGAAATCGTCGCCCCCGAAGACCACCACGCGCTCGGCGGTCATTTCGAGGGCAAGTGGTTCGTCTACTCCATGATCGCGACCTACGCCGACACCAACTCCGTCGGCAACGTCTACTTCGGCATGTATGGCATGTATGTCGGAAAAACCCGCGAGCTTTTCTTCAACACCGCGATGCCGGACTTCGACCTGAAGACCACCAAGTTCTACATCCTCACCCGCTCGTTCGAGCACAAGTTCGTGCGCGAGGCACGCGAGTTCGACACCATCACTGTGAAAATCAAGGTCGCCGACTTCAACCGCAAGTTCTGCACCCTCGAGCACCAGATTTTCGGCTCCGACAATGAGCTGCTAGGCAAGGGCAAGCAAAGCCTGCTTTTCGTCGCTTCCAAGGACTACGCCCTGCTCGACATTCCTTCCGAGGTCTACACCGCCTTCATGAAATACACCTGACGTGAACAGCGCTCACACCGGCGCGAATCCCGGACAGAAAGACATGAATCGACTTCGGCGTGATGATGGGTCAGTCTCACCGCCGATGAGAAAACATCCCAGTTTTCAGCCGGATGTCCCCAGTGGGATCGGAGCCCGTATGCTGGTGATTGCGTGCCTGCTGTGGGCCACCGCGGCGATTGGACTTGCCGCTGCCAAGCGGCCGTTTCCCCAGCACGTCACTTACACTTCCGGGGTATTGAAACCTTCTCATGTCACCCAGGCGGAGATGGACGCTGCCGTCGTCACTCATTACGCCGCATGGAAATCCAACTATGTGAAATCCCTCGCGGGCTCCATTCCGCTCCAGAAATGGATCAAATACGACAACACCGATTCCACCGTCTCCGAGGCCATGGGCTACGGCATGGTGCTGGCCGCCTACATGGGGGATCAGCCCGATTTCGACGCCATGTATCATTTCATCAAGGCGCATCCGAGCGGCATCGGGAAAAACCTTCTGGCTTGGAAGCAGACGCTGAAAAACGGCGAAATGCGGGACGTGAGTGGTGCCGACTCCGCCACCGACGGGGATATGGACACCGCGTTCGCCCTGCTGCTTGCCGACCGGCAATGGGGTTCGGCCGGTCCGATCAACTATCAGGCGCAGGCGCGCTTGATTCTTGCCGATCTCATGACCCACTGCGTCAATCCGTCGGATGGAAATCTGCTTCTCGGTGACTGGACCGGCGGGACCGATCCCACCCATTCCCGGTCCTCCGATTTCATGGTCGATCATTTGTTGGCCTTCGCGGCATTCGACACCGAGCGATCGGCGAAATGGCAGCGCGTCTATGACCGCGTCACCGCGACGGTGAACGATCAGTTCAGCCGCGGCAGCGCCGGGACCGGACTCATGGCGGATTTCTATGTCAAGTCTGGCACCGGTTTCGTCCCGGTTGGCGGCAAATTCCTGGAAAGTTCTCATGACGGCGATTTCTTTTATAATGCCTGCCGCACCCCGTGGAGGCTTGGCATGGCTTACATCCTTGCTGGAAAATCGGAAATCCGTGAATCCCAAGTGAAAACGGCGGAATGGATCGCCGCCAAGACCCGCGCCCAGCCCGCCGCCATCAAGGCGGGATATTTCGTGAAAAACGGAACCAACGGCACTGCCTTTGCCGACTACTCGGACCTGCCATTCACCGCGCCGTTTGCCGTCAATGCAATGTTGGGCAGCAACCAGGTCTGGCTCGACCGACTCTGGACTTCGATCACCGGCGGAGACTTCCCCGCCCGGACGAGTTACTATGGCGACGCGATCCGCCTCCAGGTGCTGCTGGTGGTCTCGGGTAACTGGTGGTTGCCCACCGATGGCCGCTGAGGTCCGTTTTTGTCAGAAAAAACACCGGTCGCTCATCCGGTTCAGCGACAGTCTGGCGAGCGGCAGGGCCTCCGACAGCAAACCGAACAGCTCCCGCGACCCGGCCGGAATCCCCGGCCGACCCGCGGCATTGTGATAGGCCCTGCTGGCGAAGCCCTCGTAGAAGCCGATGCCGGGAGCGCCCCGGCGTTCCGCCCGGCGGTCGATGAATTCCGGATAGAGTCCGGTGAGAATCAGGAACTGGTCGCCCGCCGCGACCTCCAGGTGGTAGCGGAGGATGCCGTGGGCCGACTGGATGACCGATAGAAAATCAACCGCATGGGTCACCCAGGCCGGCATCGCGCCGGAGCGCGGATCCGGCCGGCCGGCGAGTTTTTCCACCAGCACTCCGGCGACATAATCGGCGAGTTCCGGCGGGTCGATTCCTCCGTCCAGGAAGGCATGCCGGACGAGCACGTAGAAATACAGCGACGGCGACACTGGCAGTGCCACCGGGCTCTCCAAGAGCGCACGGTGGATCTCCTTCAGGTCCAGGATCGCGGTGACCGCCTCCGGGTCGTCCAGTAGCCTCGCCATCGCGGCGGTCCCACCGCCGGTGCCTGATAGTGATTCGATGAAAGCGAAGTCCGCTTGCGTGATTCCCATCCGTGCCGAGGCGAGTCGATGCATCATGGTAAGTGAAATTAGCAAAGCGCATGCCAGTCGTTTGGCAACCTGAATGAAGAAGCGATTGCGAATTTCCGGGTTGCAGGATATTCCGTGCGGGTGGTTTTTGAGAAATTGCTGCTATGGATGGATCCGGTGAGACGCCCGGGGCCCGAGGCGATGGCGGTGGACGAGTGGCTGTTGGAAACGGTGAACTTGCCGGTGCTCCGCGTTTACGCCTGGCAGGGCGACTGGGCGAGCATCGGCTACTTCGGGGAAATCGCCGGAGCGCGGGCGGCGTTTCCCGGAGTGGATCTCGTCCGGCGCTGGACCGGTGGCGGGATGGTCGACCATCGCACGGACTGGACTTACACGATTGTCGCCCCTCACGGCGAACCCCTCGCGGGCTGGCGCGGGGCGGAAAGTTACCTGCGGATTCATACCGCATTGGCGGAAGCGCTCCGGGTTGGCGGCATCGAGGCCAGGATCAGTGGCGGCGACCTGGAAACCGGTGCCGCGCTTTGTTTTGAAAACCCGGTGCCTCACGACCTGCTCGATGCGGAGGGGCGGAAACTTGCCGGCGCTGGCCAACGCCGATCGAGGCTGGGCTTGTTGCATCAGGGATCGGTTGCGGCGGGTTGCACTGACGGGAGCGTCTCAATTCGGCGGGCGACGGCGTTTGCCGACCGGATTTCCGCGTCTTGGCAGGCATTTTCATTCCTGCCTGCGGCGGACGATCTCGCCGACCGGATTGCGGCGAGGTATGCGAATCCCAAGTGGATGGAACGCCGCTGAATAACCGCGGGGGGCATCGTCCTTGTGACCCTGCAATCTTTGCAGGACGACTGGCCATTCTCGCATCAATTTCATTGATCTTGTGAATAATTCAAGAAGATTAAGTTTACTTAAATTATATAATCGTTTGATAAATAGTGGATTATAGATAGTTGATCATCCTTGGCACACGCCATGCAAGAAAGAAGATGTTCTCCGGGGGGAGATAACAGGGGACTTCGGTCCCACCATTGAGCCGGTTTGTCAGAATGACCTTTTTAGGGAAGACCATTCAGTCAAGCCGGCCTTTGGCCTGCCCGCAGATGCCGCAAATTGCACGATTCGAAACAAACAGGACTTCCGCATGAAATTCCGATAGTGTCTCAAATGGCTGAAGCCCAAATTTCCTCATGACAGTCTCAGCAAATGCGAAGCGACGCGGGTTCGTGCTTTCTGTTCTTGCGATGGCGTCCGCGGTGGTCGGCATGCTCATCGGCGCGCTGGTGCTGGGTGGATGGTGGTTGGAGAACAGCATGTTGATGCGGGTGCTGCCGGGGATGGTGGCGATGAACCCGCTGACAGCGGTGTGTCTGGTCGTCGCGGCGGTGTCGCTCGCCTTGCAAATTCGCGAAAACAACCGCCCGGCGGTGAAGTGGCCGGCGCGGGCACTGGCGTTCCTGGTGCTCGGCATCGGGTTGGCCAAGCTCGCCTGTTATGGCACGGGGTGGAATTTTGCAATCGACCCGCTGAGCCGCAGTGAACCGGGAGTGGTTGGCGAGATCGCGACCCACACCGCGCTGTGTCTGGTGTTCCTCGGGGCATCGCTGCTGTTTTTCGACCGGACCACGAAGTCGGGAATCCGTCCTGCGGAAATCCTCTCCATGACGGTCGCTTTTGTCGCGATGCTGACCTTGGCGACCTATGTCTATCAGATCCATCGTCCCGGCGACGGCGCGAAAATCATCCCGATGGCGCTGAACACCGCGGCGGTTTTGTTGATTCTCGCCCTGGGAGTGGTGTTCGCCAGGCCCCGCTGTGGTTTGATGGCGATGGCGAACGGGGACGGTCCCGGAGGATGGCTGGTGCTGCGGATGTCGTTTGCGATAGTGGTGGTGTTCTTCGTGGTCGGCGGGCTGCTGCGGATCGGCGAGGCTCTGGGGCTGGATGAAACCGGCCCAGCGGTGGCGATCTGCACGGTGGTGAGTTTCGGCATCTACGGGATTTTTCTGCTGGAGAGCGCCTCGTCACTCCATCGCATGGACGTGGTGCGTCGCTGCCACGAAGCGGAAATCCTCCAGCTCAACTCCGAGCTGCGCCTGCAAAAGGACCGGCTCGAATGGTTCAACCAGGAACTGGAATTGTTCGCGGATTCGGTTTCCCACGACTTGCGGGCACCTTTGCGCGGCATCTGTGGTTTCACCCGGGCGCTTGAGCAACATGCGGGTGGCTCGCTGGATTCCACCGGGCTTGGTTATTTGAAACGCGTGCGCGCCGCCGCCGGGCGCATGGGCAAGCTCATTGACGACCTGTTGGAACTCTCGCGCACGACCCGGGCGGAAATGGCGGTGAATCCAGTGGACCTCAGCGCACTCGCTTCCAGCCTGGTGGCGGGATACCGGCAGGCCGAACCGGAGCGGGTGGTGGAGGTGGTGATCGAGCCCGGCATCCAGGTGGTAGGTGACAGGGCGCTGCTGCGGGTCCTGTTGGACAATCTCATCGCCAACGCGTGGAAATACAGCTCGAAGACCGCCGCCGCCGTCATCGAGGTCGGAGCGGCGGAGGCTCCGGACGGGCGGGTCCGCTGCTTTGTCCGGGACAATGGGGTCGGCTTCGACAGCCGTTATGCGGGGAAATTGTTCGGCGCCTTCCAGCGGCTGCATTCCCCGGCGGAGTTTCCCGGCACCGGCATCGGGCTGGTGACGGTCCAACGCATCATCCACCGCCATGGCGGCGAGGTGACTGCGAGAGGTGAGATCAATCACGGCGCAACGTTCGAGTTCACCCTGGACGCCATGCCCCATCCGTTGGAGACATGAAAAACAACCCCTTGCGATTGCTTCTGGCAGAAGACTCCGACGATGACGCCTTCCTGGTGCTCAATGCCCTGGAGCGCGACGGTTTCCAGATCGAATCCACCAGGGTGATGACGGCGGATGAATTCCGGTCCGCGGTGGAGTCCGGGAATTTCGATCTCATTCTCTGCGACTACGTGATGCTCGGTTTCGATGCGCTCGACGCGCTGGAAATCCTCAGGGAATGCGGGCGGGACATCCCTTTGATCGTGATTTCAGGCATGGTCGGGGAAGTCGTGGCAGTCGACGCGATGAGGCATGGCGCGGTTGACTACCTGCTCAAGGACAATCTCGTCCGCCTCGGTGCGGCGGTGGAGCGGGAGGTCCGCGAGTCCGCGATCCGGCGGCAGAAAAGCACTGCCGAGGAGTTTTCCCGGAGTCAGACGGAGGTCCTTGAAATGATCCTCAACGGCGTGCCGCTGCTGCGCATCCTCGAGCACATCACCCGGCTGGTGGAAAATCTATCCACCGGCGAGGTCTTGTGCTCGATCATGCTGGCCAATGCGGAAGGCACCCACTTGGAGCTCGCGGCGGCGCCCGGCCTGCCCGCCGCCTTTTTCGAGGCGCTTGGTCCGATTCCCATCCAGCCGGGCATCGGCTCCTGCGGATCGGCGGCGGCCCTCGGGTGCATGGTCGTCGTCGAGGATCTGGCCACACATCCGGACTGGAGCGCTTTCCGGCCACTGACGGCGGAATACCGGTTAGGTGCGTGCTGGTCGGTGCCGGTCTTCTCCGCGGATCAGAAAGTGCTGGGCGTGATGGGAATCTATCATCGTGGCAGCCACACGCCGACGCCTGACGAGATCCGGTGGACGGAATCTGCCTCGAAATTCGCCAGTCTGGTCATCGGGCGGGCGAGGACCACGGAGAAGTTGCGCGAGAGCGAGACCCTGCTGCGCATCGCCAGCGAGACGGCACACATCGGCGGTTGGATCGTCGACTTTGCCAGTGTCCGCGTCATCTGGTCCGACGAGGTTTGCGCGATTCATGAAATGCCCGCGGGAAGCAGTCCGACATTTGACGACGCGCTGCGGTTCATCGCGCCGGAGTGGCGGGACCGGATCTCCGAGATATTCGAAAGCTGCGTTCTCGACGGCTCGTCGTTCGATGAGGAAATGCAAATCGTCACCGCACTGGGGCGGCGGGTGTGGGTGCGCACGATCGGTGAGGGCATCCCCGATGGCAACGGGCGCATCACCCGGATCCAGGGCGCATTCCAGGACATCAGCTCGAAAAAACAGGCGGAAGCCGAGGCGCGGCGCATGGCGGAGCGGCTGACCACCACGCTGGAAAGCATCACGGATGCGTTCTTCACCCTGGACCGTGACTGGCGCTTCACTTACCTCAATCCGCGGGCCGGACTGTTGCTCGCACGCGACCGCGGTGATTTGTTGGGCAGGAAAATCTGGGATGAGTTCGACGAGGCCTGGCACAGCCAGTTCGGGCATGAATACCGGCGGGCGATGGATGAAAACCGCTCGACCGAGTTCGAGGCGTTCTATCATCCGTTAGGCCGCTGGTTCCAGGTGCGTGCCTTCCCTTCGGTCGAAGGCCTGGCGGTGTACTTTTACGATGTGACAGAGAGTCGGCAGGCCCAGGATGCCATCCGCGCGAACGAACTCCGCCACTTGAAACTCAGGAACGCGCTGATCACCCTCCATCAGGACACCCAGTCGGATGGATCCGAGGTCGATGAAGTGTTCCGCCGCATCACCGCGACCACGGCGAGGACGCTGGACGCCGCCCGGGTGAGTGTCTGGAAATACATGCCGGACGCCCAGGCGCTCGAATGCGTGGATCTCTTCGAGCTGGAAACCGGCAGCCACTCGGCCGGCGTGACTCTCGCTGCTGCCGACTATCCGGTCTATTTCGAGTGCCTCGGCGAGCAGGACCTGATCGCCGCGGATGATGCCCGGAACGATCCCTGCACCCGTGAGTTTTCTGCGGGCTATCTGATTCCGCTGGGCATCACCTCCATGATGGATGCTCCGGTCCGCTACGGGAAATCCATCAGTCATCTGCTCTGCTGCGAGCACATCGGTCCTGTCCGAGAGTGGATGGATGACGAAAAAACCTTTGCCGTGGCCGTCGCCAGTCTGGTATCTCTCGCACTGGAAGGAAAGGAACGGGCGAGTGCCCAGCAGCAGGCGACTCGCAACCACCAGCTGTTCCAATCCGTCGCCGCCGCGACCAATGACACCATCTGGGACTGGAATCTGGAAACCGATGCCTTCTGGTGGAATGACGGATTCGCCAACCTGTTCGGCTGGGCCTCCTTGGAAGTCGAAACCACCATCCACACCTGGATCCGCCAGATCCACCCGCAGGACCGCAGCCGCGTGGTCGATGGAATCTACTCGGTCATCCGTGACGGCGGGACTGACTGGGCGGACGAATACCGCTTCGTCAGCGACAATGGCTCGATCGCCCACGTGCTGGATCGCGGCCAGGTGATCCGCGATGCGGTAGGAAAAGGCATCCGCATGGTCGGCGGAATGATGGATCTCACCGCCAGCAAGGTCGCCGAAGAGGCGCTTCTCAGCTCCCACCGCGCACTGCAGATGCTCGGAATGTGCAACGAGATGTTACTCCACGTTTCCGACGAAAAGGGCTTCCTCGCGGAAGTGTGCCGCATCGCGGTGGAAATCGGCGGCTACCGCATGGCATGGGTGGGCTATGCCATGCAGGACGATGCGCGGCGCATCGTGCCGATGGCACACTCGGGAGTCGATGATGGCTATCTGGCAGAAATCGAGATTTCCTGGGCCGAGGATCATTCGTCCGGCCGCGGGCCGGCAGGCAATGCGGTGCGCAACGGGGAAATCGTGGTGTGCGAGGATCTGATGGAGAACCCCGCGTTCGCGGACTGGCGGGCGGCGGCCGGGAAGCGGGGTTTCCGCAGTGTCATTTGCATCCCCTTGCGCGATCCGGTGCGGACATTCGGCGTGCTTTGCCTCTACGGCACCGAGCGCCACGCACCGCCCGCCGCGGAGCTGGAGATGCTTCAGCAACTGGCCAACGACCTGGCCGTCGGCATCGGCGGAATCCGCAGCATCGAAGCGCGCGAGCGGACCCAGGATGTCGTCGTGAAAGTGGCGCAAGCTGTCTCCACCGGTGTCGGTTTGGAGTTCTTCGATCTTCTCACGTTGAACATGGTGGAGGCCTTGGGCGCTCTTGGCGGGTTCGTTGGATGCCATCTGCCCGAGGGGAATTCCATCGAGACTCTCTCGCTCGTCGTGGACGGAAAACTGATGGACTCCCGAACCTACAGCCTGGCGGGAACACCTTGTGAAAATGTGGCTAAGGGCGAAGTCTGTCTGTTCGAGCGCGACATTCAGAAGATGTTTCCCGACGATTCCATCCTGACGGATCTGGGCGTGCAGTCGTACGCGGGCATCCCGCTGCTGCGTCAGGACGGCGGTGTCGCAGGCATCATGGTGGTGTTTTTCTCAAGTGCCATGAAGGACAGCGCGCTGGTCGGTTCCACGCTCAGGATCTTCGCCGCGCGCGCCGCCGTCGAGTTGGACCGCCAGCAGGCGGACTTCCTGATCCGCGAGCAGGCCTCGCTGCTCGACAAGTCGCGCGACGCCATTCTCGTCCGCGATCTCGATCACCGGGTGAAATACTGGAATAAAAGCGCGGAACGCCTCTACGGCTGGACCGCGGCGGAGGCCATCGGCCACACGGTGCAGGAGTTGTTCCAAGTGGACGCCAATGCCTATTCGAAGGCCCACGCGGAGACCTTGCTGCATGGCGAATGGTTCGGCGAAATGCACAAAACCAACAAGGCCGGCCGCGAGGTGGTCATCGAGGCGCGGTGGACACTGGTCCGCGACGAGAATGACGAACCGCAGAGCGTCTTCGTCATCGACACCGACATCTCCGAGCATCGCAAGCTGGAGCAGCAATTCCTCCGCGCCCAGCGGATGGAAAGCATCGGCACCCTCGCCGGCGGCATCGCCCACGATCTGAACAACATCCTCACGCCCATTTCCATGGCCGTGGAGCTGCTGAAAATGCGCGTCACCGACGATCGCTCCACCGAGCTGCTGGACACCGTCGCCACCAGCGCCCGCCGCGGTGCGAACATGGTCGGCCAGGTGCTCTCCTTCGCCCGCGGCGCGGAGGGGAGGCGGTTAGAAATCGATCTCCAACTGCTGTTCACGGAAATCGAAACCATCCTGCGCGACGCGATTCCCCGGAACGTCGGGCTGGACATCCGCGCCGACCGCTATCTCCGGATGATCCATGGAGACTCCAATCAACTCCATCAGGTCATCCTCAATCTCTGCATCAACGCCCGCGACGCCATGCCGGGTGGTGGTAAAATCCGCATCATCGCGGAGAACGTCGAGATCGATCCGTTTTTCGCAGCGATGAACCTGGAAGCCAAGGCCGGGCCGCACGTCCTCATCCGGGTAGAGGATGCAGGCGGGGGGATCCATCCGGAAATCATCGAGAAGATCTTCGATCCGTTTTTCACCACCAAGTCGGTCGGAAAGGGGACTGGGCTCGGTTTGTCCACCTCTCTGGCGATCGTCCGAGGGCACGGCGGCTTCATCCGCGTTTCCAGCCAGATCGGGAAAGGCAGCTGTTTCTCGGTCTATCTGCCAGCCAGCCTGGAACGCGCCGGACCCGTCTCCCCCCGGGAAACCGTCCTCCCGTCGGAAGGCGAGGCGGGCACCGTGTTGATCGTGGATGACGAGGAATCCATCCGCCGGATCGCGCGCTTGACCTTGGAGGCCCACGGTTACCGGACGCTCCTCGCCGTCGATGGTGGCGAGGCGGTTTCCGTTTACAGGGAACATGGGGCCGGCATCGGCGTCGTCCTCACGGACATGATGATGCCCGTCATGGATGGGACCGCCACCATCCGCCATCTCAGGGAGATCAATCCCGGCGTCCGGATCATCGCGTCCAGCGGCGTGGCCGCCGGCCGGGAAATCGCCCATCTGGCAGAAATGGGCATCCGCCACATCCTGCCCAAGCCCTACACCGCCGAAGCACTGCTGAAATGCGTGGAGCTGGCGCTATCCGAAGTGAGATAAAACCTTTTTGATTTGCCATGACAGTAATCACCGCCGACCCTAGAAACGTAGAAAGATGCCGAATTGATGTCTCTTGAACCCTCATGCACCCCGAACCTGCTAATCGTCGATGACGACGAAACCATCCAGCGCCTTCTGTTCATCGCCGCGCAGGATCTGGGTTGGCGACCGGTCGTGGCGGGATCCGGGCAGCAGGCGTTGGACATGCTCAACCCGGGCATCGAGGCCGTCCTGTTGGACCACGGACTTCCCGGGATGGACGGCATCCAGACACTGCGGCACATCCGCGAGTATTCGGCCTCGCTTCCGGTCGTCATGCTGACCGGGCTCGACCGTGCCGAGACCGCCGTCCTGGCCCTGCGCGCCGGCGCGGACGACTACGTGACCAAGCCGTTCGAGTTGAAGCGGCTGTTTGGAATTCTGAGGAACGCCAAGCTCAACCGCAAGGAAGCTCCGGTAACCGCCTCCGTTTCTATCAAGTCGAGGGCGAAATCGGGGTTGACCAGCAAGAACCCGCAGTTGCGCCTGTTGCTCGATCATCTCGCCAAAGCCGCCCGCCTTGACAGCAACATCCTGCTGACCGGTGAGAGCGGCACCGGGAAATCGTTTTTCGCCCGGGAAATCCACCGTCTCAGCCCTCGCTCGACCGAGGAATTCATCACCGTCAGCTGCCCGGCCCTGCCCCGTGAACTGTTGGAATCCGAGCTCTTCGGCCATGAGCGTGGTGCCTTCACCGGTGCCACCGCCTCCCGGGCCGGGCGTTTCGAACAAGCGTCCAAGGGCACTCTGTTCCTCGACGAAATCGGCGATCTCCCGCCTGAACTCCAGCCCAAGCTGCTCAACGTGCTGCAGGACCGCGAGTTCTTCCGCGTCGGTGGCAGCAAGATGTTACAAACCAACGCCCGCGTCATCGCCGCGACGAATGTCGATCTTCGCAGCCGCGTCGAGCAGGGCAAGTTCCGCGAGGACTTGTATTATCGGCTCAATATCATCGAGCTCCGCGTCCCGTCGCTGAGGGAGCGGCGGGAAGACATTGCCGGCCTCACCGGAATGATTCTCGAACAGATCGCCGGCCGCAGGGCTTGTGCCGGCTGGGAGCTGACTGCGGATGCCGTGGAGGCGCTGCGGACATTCGATTGGCCGGGAAATGTCCGGCAACTCACCAACGTGCTGGAGCGTGCCACCGCATTCTCCGAGGCAGCACTTCTGCAAGCTGCGGATTTCACGCCGCTGTTGGAAGGCCGCCTGGGTGCCACGCCGGAGGCGAATCCGCTCTCTGAACCTGGCCGGACTCTCCAGGAAGTCGAGCGCGACGCCTTCACCCGCACCTACCTGCGCACCGGCAAGAACAAGGCGAAAACCGCCCGCGAACTCGGCATCTCCGAGCGCTCGGTTTACAACCTGCTAGGCCGGCACGGCGTGGAATGATTTCCTTGCTGGAATGCGGATTTCCATCCGCCTTTGCCATGGTCGGCTGACATCCGGGCATTGTTGCCGGCTGCGGCGGTGGAGTGGACTTCCACGCTTTTTGCACGGTGGATCGGTGAAACAGCGATCTATTGCCCGATACTTCGCTGCCGCGAGTGGGTCTCGCTTGCCGTAACCCGCTTATGACAAGCGCGTCCGCAGAATTCCGGATTCAGGTATCCGATCTGCAAGTGGGAATGCGCCGGGTGGATTCGAATGATCTCCGGCAGATCCAACCTCAACACCTCATGAAAACCTCATCGAAAGTCCTGTTCGCCCTCGCCGCAATGTTTGTCGCCGGAGCCTTCTCCAGCTGCACCACCAATGTCACGACGCCGGCCGCCAGCACCACCACCGGCAGCGCGACCACCACCACGACTACCAGCCAGGATCCCTACGCCGGTAGCTCCACGGTCCAGCGGAAGACCACCACGACCCAGTATTGAGTCGATGGATTGATTCCGAGCCGGTCTGTCATTTATGTCAGACCGGCTCTTCCGTTTGGTCGCCGGGCATCTTTTTGACAGGATCCCCGGGAAATCCCATTAACGGTAGGATGAAGAAACTGCGGCGGGTGGCGATGGCGGGAATCGGAGCGGTGGCATCGTTGGTGTGCGCAGCTCAAGAAACCTCGGCCCTATGGGGACTGGATGGCGCGGCATGGGATCCCGCCGGGCGCTTGCCGGATGTCTCCTTCGCGGGCTACGCCTGTGGCGAGCGGTCGCTGCCGAAAGTCGCCGGCGTCTGCAATGTGCGGGATTTCGGCGCCAAGGGGGATGGCTCGACCGACGATTCAGACGCGTTTCTCGCGGCGATCGCGAAGACTGAAAAAGGGGCGATCCTGGTGCCGGCCGGACGCTACCGGATCACCAAAATTCTGGAAATCACCAAGCCCGGCATCGTCCTGCGCGGGGCGGGGACTGACAAGTCGGTGCTTTTCTGCCCGGTGCCGCTCAATGACATCAAACCGGACTGGGGTGCCACCACCAGCGGCAAGCGCACCTCTAACTACTCGTGGGCCGGCGGCATCGTCTGGTTCAAGGGCCGTGACGGCGGCAAATCCATCGGCACGGTCACCACCGCGGCGAAGCGCGGGGACCACGAGCTGCGGGTCGCGGGCGACACCAAGGCGCTGCGGCCCGGCACGTGGATTCAGATTTCAGTGAAAGACGGTGCGGACCGGTCGTTGCTCGATCATCTGTATTCCGGAGATCCCGGGAATCTATCAAAAATCCCGGCGGGCAAACACGCAACCACCTTTGTCACCCGGCTCCGGAGCACCGATGGAGACCGCTTGACCCTGGAGCGTCCGTTGCGCATCGACTTGCGTCCGGAGTGGAAACCGCAGGTCCGGGTCTATGCTCCCACCGTGACCGAGTGCGGCATCGAGGATCTCGCCTTCGAGTTTCCAGCGCGCGAATATGGCGGGCATTTCAGCGAGCTTGGATTCAACGCGGTCGCCTTCAGCGGAGTTGCGCACTGCTGGGCACGTAATCTGCTAGTCATCAATTCGGACAGTGGAATCTATGCCGGCGGGCGCTTCTGCACCATCGACGGACTGCGCTGTGAGATGCGGGACGTGGTGGAAGCCGGGGGCGTTTTCGGACATCACGGTGTCGGGCTCAACGGCCACGACAACCTGCTGACGCGTTTCGACATCCGGCAGCGGTTCATCCACGACATCACGGTGGAAGGCGGTGCTGGCAACGTGGCGTCCTCCGGGCGGGGTACGGATTTGAGTTTCGACCATCACAAGCGCGCTCCTTACGAAAACGTTTTCACTGACATCGACCTCGGCCTCGGCAGCCGCATGTGGAAATGCGGTGGTGGTGCCGATCTCGGCCGTCATTGCGGAGCCCGTGGCACGTTCTGGAACATCCGGGCGAAGAAACCGCAGGGATATCCCAAAAATTTCGGCCCGCCTTCGATGAATCTGGTGGCGTTAGTGACCAAGGATCCATCCGTCACCGAATCGGAGGGGATCTGGTTCGAGGCGATTTCTCCCGACGCCATCCAGCCGGTAAACCTCCACGAAGCGCAGTGGCGGAAGCGGTTAGGGGCGGAATGATAGCCGGTCACGGAGCGCTGACTTTAGTCGGCGGGTCTGACTGACGCGGTTGATGCTGGCCGGCTGAAGCCAGCGCTCCGAGAAGAACTCCGCACCAGCGCCACTGCGCAGGCCTTGTAGTTCGGCTGGCGGGAATGCGGGTCGAAGGCGGAGTGGGTGAGCCGGTTCACCTCCTTGTAATGCATCGGCACGAAGATCTGTCCGCGCTGGACGGTCGGTGCCAGATAGGCGGCCGCCGTCATTTCCCCCCGCCGCGAGCGGACGGTCACCGGGTCGCCCTCCTTGAGGCCGAGCATGCGGGCGTCGGCCGGGTGGATCTCCAGATAGACGTCCTGCGGATAGAGTTTTCTCAGGATGTCGGACTTGCCGGTGCGCGTCTGCGTGTGCCACTGGCTGCTGGTGCCGCGGCCGGTGAGCATGAGGATTGGGAAGTGGAAATCCGGCGGCTCGGGCATTTCCGCCGGCGGGGAGAACAGGAGTCTGGCTTTGCCGTTAGGCGTGCAATAGATGCCGTCCTCGAACAGACGGCGTTCAGTTGGACTTGAGATTTGAGATTTGAAATCTGAAATTGTCGCAGGCCATGGCCACTGGATGCCGCCGTGTTGGTCGATCATTTCGTAGCCGTCGATGCCCGTGATGTCGCACGGGCGGTCCTTGGTGAGATCCCGCAGAAGCTTGAAGGCGGCCTCGGGCGTCGTCCATTTCCCGAACAGATCGCCGCAACCCCAGGCTTGGGCGATGAGCCGGAAGATCCGGAAATCCGATAGCGCCTGGCCCGGTGCCTGGCGCACCGCCTTGAGTGTGCCGATGCGGCGCTCCGAGTTGATGAAGCATCCGTCTTTCTCGCCCCAGCCGGCGGCGGGCAGCACCAGATCGGCCACCTGGGCGGTCTCGGTGGTATGATACATGTCCTGCACCACCAGGAATTCCAGTTTCTCCCGCAGCGCGGCGAGGCGGCCGGAGTCGATCCACGAGTGGAACGGATTGGTCGCCACGATCCACAGCGCCTTGATTTTCCCGGATTCCGCCGCTTCGAGAATCTCATCGTAGGCGAGCGAGTAATCCGACGGGATGTTCTCCAGCGGGATCCCGAGTCCGGCGGCGACTTTTTCCCGATGCGCCGGGTCCGAGAAATCGTGCCCGCCGACGAGCGAGGTGGTGTTGGAAAAAAGCCGTGAGCCCATCGCGTTGCACTGGCCGGTGATGGAGTTGGGGCCGGTGCCGGGCTTGCCGATGTTGCCGGTGATGAGGCAGAGATTGATGATCGCCTGCGCGGTGCGCACACCTTCGTGGGACTGGTTCACGCCCATCGTCCACCACCAGGAAACCCGCTTGCCGGGCTCCGACACGGTGCGGGCCAGTTTTTCGATAGCCTCTATCGACTGCCCGGTTCTGTCCGCGACGGCGGCGGGCGGGTAGTCCTGGATGAACTCGGTAAACTTCCCGATGCCTTCCGTGCGGGCCAGCGAATCCGCATCCACCCGGCCGTCCCGCAGGATGCAGTGGGCCAGTGCGTATAACAGCGCGAGGTCACCCTTGGGCTTCAGCGCCACGTGCTGGCTGGCGGCCTGCGCGGTTTCCGTCGCGCGCGGATCGATGACGATGATTTCCGGGCGGCGCGGGTTCCGCATGACGCGCTGCCAGAGGATGGGATGGGCGATGCAGAGGTTCGCGCCGATCAGGACGATCACGTCGGACTCCTCGAAATCCGCGTAGGTCGCCGGTGGCGCGTCGAAGCCGAAGGATTGTTTGTAGGCGGTGGCAGCCGTGGCCATGCACTGGCGGGTGTTCGCGTCGGCATGCAGGAAGCCCATGCCGAACTTGAACAGGCAGCCGAGAAACGCCATTTCCTCGAACGGGATCTGGCCGGTGGATAGAAATGCCACCGACTCCCGTCCGTGCTCGGCGCGGATCGTTTTCAGCCGCCTGGTGAACACGTCGAGTGCTGTGGACCAATCGGTTTCTAGCAATTTTCCCGATCCGTCACGTAGCAATGGCACGGTGGCGCGGTCCGCGGAATCCAGCGGATCCAATGCCTGCCAGCCTTTCGGGCAGGCCATGCCAAGGTTCACCGGGTAGCCCGCCTGCGGACTGAGATTGATGGCCTCGCCGTTTTCATCGAGGTGGATCTTCAACTGGCAGCCGGTCGCGCAATAACCGCAGATCGAAGTCACGGTGGAGTTGGGCTTCAGGCGCGAGGGAATTTTTCCCAAGCCGAAATTCCCTGGCTCCTGCACCAGTTCCCGGGTGAGGGGACCGGTGTGTTGTTTGAGGAAGCGGCTGAGCATGAGAAACGGTCGGTTCGCCAGAGAAACCTAGCATGCGGCATGCGCGGACTCCGGTGTATTTCAGTCGGACGGCGGCGAGTGCTCATGTCTTGGATGAGCCCGGCTAATGCGACAGGGCGCGGCCGCCAGGACGGAACGCAAAAGCGCGCGTTGGATATCCCCCCGGATCTCACAACGCGCGCTTTCTTCGCATCCAGTCGCTCGGGGCGTGTCCGATTAATTTCCCCCCGGAATTCAACTCGAAACGCTTGCCGGGCTAGTTTAGCCTGGAGTTCCAAGAGAAGTTCACTTTCCTCAGAACCACGCCACGCTGCCTGAAAATCAGGATATTGGAAGTAATTTTTTTGCCATTTTCACCCGGGGGTCACAGCCATTTCATTTTCTTGAAAAGGATCAGCTGGCCCACGGCGATGAGGCCCATGAGGACCATCAACCAGATGTAGCCGTGAGGCTGATAGAGCTCCGGCATGTTGAGCGGCAGGCTCTTTCCATCAGGTGTCTCCGGGGCGAAGTTCATGCCGTAAACGCCGACAAGGAACGTCAGTGGAATGAAAATGGAGGTGATCACGGTCAGCACCCGCATGACCTCGTTGGTGCGGAGTCCGACGCTGGAGTGATAGAGTTCCATCAGTCCGGAGGTGAGTTCCTTGTAGCTTTCCACCAGATCCATCAGCTGGACGGTGTGGTCGTAGCAATCGCGCAGATAGACCTTGGTGGAAGAGGTGATGAAGCCGGACGGGTCGTGCAGCAGGCCGTTCACCACGTCGCGCAGCGGCCAGACGAAACGCCGCATCTGCGTGAGGCTGCGTTTGTATTCGTGCAGCGTCATGACCATCTCGCGGGAGGGCCTTTCCAACAGGTCGTCCTCCAGCTCCTCGATGTCCGATCCGAGATCCTCGAGCACCGGGTAGTAGTGGTCGATGATCGAATCCATCAGCGCATAGGCAAGATAGTCCGCCTTGAATTTCCGGATCGAACCCCGCCCGCCGCGGATGCGCTCGCGGACCGGATCGAACACGTCATAAGTGCCCTCCTCCTGCACGGTGATGAGGAAATTCTTCCCGAAAAACAGGCTCACCTGCTCGCCGCAGATGGTCTTTTCCGCATTTTGATAGACCATCTGCGCGACGATGAAGATGTAGTCCGCGGTGTGCTCGACCTTCGGACGCTGGCCGGTGTTGAGCACGTCCTCCAGGGCGAGCGGGTGGAGGTTGAAACGCTCGCCGAGGAAAGTCAGCGCCTCGACGTCGCCGAGGCCGTCGATGTTGATCCAAGTGACCTTGCGGCTTTCAAGGTGTTCCGCGAGTTCCGACAGATCAGTGATGTCGCGTTCTTCCAGCGAGTCCTTGTCATACTCGACGATCTGGATGCCGGGTTTGCGGTTTTTTCCATCGACCAGATGGGGAAGCAGCGTGGCAGGTGGCGATCCCGGCGGGCCGTGGCGCTTGGTGAACATGGCCGTGAGTGTAGGGTTTCGGTCCGGCGAGGCAAGTTGCCTGATTTGTCCCTACGGCACGATGATCTGGATGGCGCGGTGGTCGCTGATGTCTTCGGGGGTTTTGAGCAGCGTGGCTTTGAGGTCGCCGAGGCCGAGGGTGAAGAAGTAGTCGAAGGTGGTGGGCTCGAACTTGCTGTCCGGCCGGCTGATCCAGGTGAGGCGTTCCTTCTTGGGAGTGTCCGCCCAGGTGTTGCGGAAGCCGGCGGCGGTCATTTCCTCCACGACCTTGCAGAGCGGGAACTGGCCGTCGTGGTTGGTGTTGAAATCCCCGGTGGCGATCCAACCGGCGATTTTCCTGCCCAGGAAGGCTTTTTCCACCACTTCGCGCTGGGCAATGAGCTGCTTGGTCTGGTCGAGGCGCATGGCGGCGACATCGGCGGGCTCGCCTCCGTTGCTCTTCAAATGGACGCCGTAAACCATCAGCAGGTCGCCGTTTTTCTGTTCGAGCGCGGCATAGGAGAAGCCGCGGGAAATGTTGGGAACGTTGGCCTTCCACGCTTCCCAGGTGGCGGCGCGGCAGGCGAGCTTGGAGGCGATGCCGACCTGCTGGGGGCGGATTTCCCCGGTCCCGGGATCGACAAAACTGCTGACCACGTGGGTCTTGAGTCCCGGAACGGCGGAAACGAGCTCGTCAAACGCCGCCCAGTCGCGGATCTCGACGCCGATGAACACGTCGGGATTGATTTTCTGAAGCGCGGCGCGGGCGTCCTTCATGTGAGCGTCGGCATCTCTCGCAGAAGCGGTCGGGCGCTTGCCGGGGAACCATTCGAGGTTCCAGGTGACGACTTTGAGCGGAGTGGCCGCGTGGGCGGTCGCGAAGGAAACGGCGATGAGGAGGGTGCGGAGAAGGGTATTCAAGGGATGTTTCTGGGTTGGATTCTTAGAATTCAACTCCCTCAAAGCATGGGGAAGGCCAATTGCGTGACGGTTATTTCACGGGTCGCTGCGTGCTATTTCAGCTTCACCAGATTCGCGCACTCGCGGCCGGCTTCGAAGTCGGCCAGGTTTGCCAGAGTGGTCTTCGCAATGTTGGTCATGGCCTCTACCGTGAAGAACGCCTGGTGGCCGGTGACGAGCACGTTCGGGAAAGTGGTGAGACGCATGAAGACGTCGTCCTGGATGATTTGGAACGAGAGGTCTTCGAAAAACAGCTCGGATTCCTCCTCATAGACATCGAGCGCCAGTCCGCCGATGCGGCCGCTCTTGATGGCGGTGATGGCGGCCTCCGTATCGATCAACGCGCCGCGGCTGGTGTTCACGATGAAGACGCCGTCGCGCATTTTCGCCAAGGTGCTTTCCTGGATGATGTGGTGGGTCTGCGGCATCAGCGGGCAGTGCAGACTGATGGCGTGGGAGCGGGCGAAGAGCTCGTCGAGACTCACATAACTGACGCCGGCCTTCACACAATCCGGATGGGGGGCGACATCGTAGGCGAGCACCTCGCAACCGAAGCCGGTCATGATGCGGGCGAAGATGCTGCCGATGATGCCGGTGCCGATCACGCCCACGGTTTTGCCGTTCACGTCGTGACCCATGAGTCCGTCGATGGAGAAATTTCCCTCGCGCACCCGGTTGTAGGCCTTGTGGACATGGCGGTTGAGGCATAACAGAAGTGTCACCGCATGCTCCGCGACGGCGTAGGGCGAGTAGGCGGGCACACGGGCGATCTGGAGTCCGAGTGATTTCGCAGCTGCCAGATCCACGTTGTTGAAGCCGGCGCAGCGCAAGGCGATGAGGCGGGTGCCGCCTTGGTGGAGCCGCTCCAGCGTGGTGGCGTCGAGTACGTCGTTCACGAAGGCGCAAACGGCGGGCGCGCCCAGCGCGAGGTGGGCGGTTTCCGGTTTGAGCCGGTTTTCGATGAACTCCAACCCGTGACCGAACGGCGCGTTGTGCTCGGTGAGAAACTGCTCGTCGTAGGGCTTGGTGCTGAAAACAGTGACCTTCATGATAGAGTTGGTTAGGTCAACGCGCCGGGCCATCCCTGACGAACGACTTGGTGGCGGTCAGGCGGATGGGCATGTTCACCTTGGTGGTTTCCGCGCCCTTGATGGTGGTGGTGGCGATGGTGCCGTTGAGTTCGAGGACTTCGTCGAGCATGGTGTCCAGGTTGACGATGACCTCGCCCTTGAGATCGACGGAAGCATCCGCCTCGACGCCGTCCGGGCGGAAGTCCGAGCCGGTGCTGCGGATCGACACGTCGATGACGGCGAGCCGGCGGGTGGCGCTGTTGCGGACCTGGCGGAGCTTCATGGTGCCGATGGTCTGGGCCTTGGAGACGTCCTTTTCGATGGTCATCCGGATCCAGGCCGGGTCGAATTCCCATGAATCGCCGACGTTGATCTCGCGCGCCGGATACCAGTCGCGTCTCAGATAGACCTTGAGCTCGTCGATTTCGGATTGGATCCGGGTGAGGGGGAGCGAGCCGTCGAGTTCGAAATGCCAATCGCCGGTCGGGGACTTCGACATTGCGAACATTTTTCCGACGAGGGGGCTCTGGTCGGTGATTCTATCCTCCTTGCCGTTGATCACCGTCCGGGTGGTGGTGGTGATTTTGGGGACGCGGACCATGCCGCGGCGGGTGCCGTCGGCGGCGGGAGCGCGGAAGGTCCAGACCAAGTCGCGCTCGCGGGTGATTTCGATTTTACCGGTGCTGGACTCGCCGAGGTAGTTGCGCTGGATGGTGCCGCCCTTGGTCTCGGAAAAGGTGACGAGGCGGATGCTCTCGCCGGGCTGCCCGCGGACCGGGCCGATGGTGATACCGGCGGATACCAGGGACGCGGGCATCGAGAATGCGATGGCAAGTAACGGAAGGGACAATCGTTTCATGGAGACCAAGATTTCCGATTGAAGAAATCCCGGTCAATCCCAATCGGGAGAATCTACCGGCAGACCGCGCCGGGAAAGTTGGAGTTTTCCAAGCCGGCAGGATCCGAGGGTGGATTGGCATGGTCACGATGTCGGACCGGGTGGGAACGCGAAGTGGTCGGAAAATCGGTAAGGCGTTGGTTTGACAAGGCGCACTGAGAATATGCTTGTGATCACCCGATGATTTAGGCGAGTCTTCTGCTCTGGGTAAGGGAAAGGGTTGAACTGGAAAGCGGGTGGTGGAAATCCCATGGTCGAGGGTCCAGGCAATCACGTTTCCGGTGATGTAAGGCATGAGGTGCAGGCATATTTGAAGAATCAATGAATTCCAATTCATCCATCTCAGCTCCCGATGACGGAGAGCTCACCGCGTTGATGATTCGATTCGAGGAATCGGAAGCCGCGTTGAAGGCGTATCTGGCAAGGTTTTCGGTGAATGCGCGCGGATCCGCGGGATCCGCGCTGTTGTTCCAGAGGGCGCAACAGCAGGCGGTGGAAATGCAGGCGTGCATCCTCGACGCGCTTCCCGCACAGGTCGCGCTGGTGAACGGGGCGGGCCTGATCCTGGCAGTGAACCACGCATGGCGGCAGTTCGCGGTGGCCAACGACTACCAGGGCCCCGAGTTCGCCATCGGGATGAACTATCTGGAGGCCTGTGAGCGGGCGACAGGCACGGATTCCGAAGGGGCAACCGCCGCCGCTACGGGGATCCGCCAGGTTCTGGACGGGGAGCTTGGAACATTTACTCTCGATTATCCCTGCCACTCGCCGGATGGACCGCAGTGGTTCCGTCTGAACGTCACGCCGCTCAGCGAATCCGCTCTAACCGGGGCGGTGATCATGCACTCGAACATCACCGTGGGCAAACTCATGGAGATCCGTCTTCAAAGGCTGAACCGGCTGCACTCGGTACTGAGCAAAACGAGTGATGTCATCGTCCTGATCCGTGACCGGCAGGAGTTATACGATGCCGTCTGCCGGATCATGGTGAAAAACGGCCAGGTGCTCCACGCGTGGATCGCCGAATTGAATGCGGCAGGTGACAATGTCCATGCGGTCGCGTCCAGTGGCGCGGGCCATGCGATGTTGCGGGAATTGCAGATCAACTTCGATGACGGACCATTCAGTAAAGGTCCGTTAGGAACGTCGTTGCGCACGGGGGTGCATGACTACTGCAACAATATTGAAAGCGATCCGCGGATGATCCCGTGGCGGTTGTTGGCGAAGCAGCATGAATTTCGGGCAAATGCCTCGTTTCCGATCAAAGTCGGTGGCAATGTCATCAGCGCCCTGGTCATCGCGGTGGAGGAGGAAGGCTATTTCCAGGCTGACGAGATCGACCTCTTGAAATCCGTGGCCGAGGGTATTTCTTTCGCGCTGGAGTCGGCCCATCTCGACGGGCAGCGCCTGATGGCGGAACAGGCATTGCGGGCAAGCGAGCAATTGTTCGCGAATGCCTTCGAGCGGGCCCCGATCGGCATCGCGCTGGTCTCACCAGCCGGGGATTTCATCCGGGTGAACCGGTCGCTTTGCAACATGGTGGGTCATGCCGCCACCGATCTTCTTGGCACGGGTTTCCAGGACATGATCCACCCGGACGACCGGCAAACCGGCGTGGCGGAATTGCTGGAGTTGTTGGACGGTGAGGAGAATTCCTATCAGATGGAAAAACGCTGTCTGCACCGCGAAGGCGGTGAAGTGTGGGCGTCCATGAGCGTCTCGCTGGTAAGGGATGATGGGGGGGCTCCGCTTCACCTCATCGCGCAGATTCAGGACATCCATGAAAAGAAGCGGGCCGAGCTTGAGATCCGCCGGACCTCCGAGCTTCTGCGGGCGGTGACGGAAGGCACGCCAGACGCCGTTTTCGTGAAAGACCTGGATGGCCGCTATCAGCTCTTCAACAAGGCGGCGGCGCGCTTTGTCGGCCGGTCGGTGGACGAAGTCATCGGCAAGATGGATTCAGCGATTTTCTCCCGCCAGGACACGGAGCTGCTTCAGAAGAGAATGCGAGAGGTGATTGAATCCGGGGAACCGGTGACATCCGAGGATGTCATCACCTCGGCCGGAGTGAGGCGGACATTTCTCGCCATGAAGGCCCCCTATCGCGACGGAGCCGGGGAAATCGTCGGCATCATCGGCATTTCCCGGGACATCTCCGACTACAAGCGCGCGCAAGAATCCGCCCGCGCCAGCGAGGAGCGTTTCCGCTCGGCGTCGCTGCATCTCAAGAACATCCTGGATTCCTCGCTGGACGTGATTTGCTCGTTCGACGCGGCAGGTCGGTTTCTACAGGTGAATGCCCCTTGCGAGGCGCTGTTCGGATATACTCCGGAGGAACTGTTGGGGACCTGTTATATCGAAAAGGTGTTGGCGGAGGATGTGGCCAGGACCCACCAGGAAGCCGCCGCCGTGATGGCGGGTCGGGTGACCCGGAGTTTCGAAAACCGGATTGTCAGGAAGGATGGCCGGGTGACGCACGTCCAGTGGTCCGCCCGGTGGTCGGATGTGGAGCGCACCACGTACTGTGTGGCGCGTGACATGTCGGAGACCCGCAAGGACGCCGCGCGCATCCTGGAACAGGCATCGCTTCTGGACAAGGCGACTGACGCGATCTTCGTGCGGGACCTGGACAACCGGATCACCTACTGGAACAAGAGCGCCGAGCGGCTCTATGGCTGGACGGCGGAAGAGGTGCTCGGCCAATCCGTTTTTCTGCTGCTGCACCGCGAGGAAGATGCCGAAGCCTACATGCAAGCCTCGAAAAGCCTGCTGACCACCGGCGAGTTTTCCGGAGAGTGGTACAAGGTCGACAAGGAGGGCAAGCAACTGGCCATCGCGGCCCGCTGGACGCTCGTCTGTGATGATCGGCTCCAGCCCAAGTCCATTCTCTCCATCAATACCGACATCACGGAGCGCAGGAATCTCGAACGGCAGTTCCTCCGCGCTCAGCGCATGGAAAGCATCGGCACGCTCGCCGGCGGCATCGCGCATGACCTCAACAACGTGCTCGCGCCCATCATGATGTCCATCGACCTCCTGAAAATGCGGGAAAATGACCCGATGCGGCTGAGCATTCTCTCCACCATCGAAAGCAGCGCGAAACGCGGCGCGGAAATGGTCCGCCAGGTGCTCACCTTCGCCCGCGGGATGGAGGGCTTGCAACTCGAGGTGCGGGTCCCCGCGCTGCTCAAGGAGATTGAAAAAATCGCCAACGAGACATTCCTCAAAAACATCCAGGTGAACGGCTTGATTCCCGACGGCCTGTGGACGGTGCAGGGGGATGTCACCCAGCTCCATCAGGTGCTCCTGAATCTTTGTGTGAATGCCCGCGATGCGATGCCCGATGGCGGCACGCTGACGCTTTCCGCCAGAAACCTGGTCCTCGACGAACAATACGCGGGCATGGATGTCGAAGCCAAGCTGGGACCACATGTGGTCATCCAGGTGGAAGACAATGGCGATGGCATGGCACCGCAGGTCATCGACCGGATCTTCGAGCCGTTTTTCACGACCAAGGAACCGGGCAAGGGAACAGGGCTGGGACTTTCCACCTCGCTGGCCATCGTCAAGAGCCACGGCGGCTTCGTCCGGGTCTACAGCAAGCCGGGCCAAGGCACGAAATTCCAAGTCTATCTACCCGCCTTGCCGGCCGCGGCTCCGGAAGAAGAAATCCTGATGCCGCCGGTCATGCCGCATGGCAACGGCGAACTGATCCTGATCGTGGATGACGAGGCCCCGGTGCGCGAGATCACCCGCCAGACTTTGGAATCCTTCGGCTATCAAGTGATGGTGGCGGAGGACGGAGTCGAAGCCGTCGCCATTTACGCCCGGGAGAAAAACCGGATCGCGGTCGTCTTGACGGACATGATGATGCCGCTGATGGACGGCCCCGCCGCCATCAGGGTGCTGCTCAACCTCAATCCGCAAGTCCGCATCATCGCCGTGAGCGGTCTGGACTCCAACAAGCGCATCGTCGGCTCCGGCACCAGCGGAGTCAGGCATTTCCTGTCCAAGCCCTTCAACGCGGAAGCCCTGCTGAACGCGCTCAAAATCGTCCTCAGCGAGGAGAGTCACCCGCCCGAATCCCATGAGTGAGCATCCCGCCAACGATGATAACCAGCGATCCAGGCTTGTCTCCAAGCGTGCGGGGAAAGTCGCTTTTGCATACATGGTTTTCGCCACGCTGTGGATCTGTTTTTCCGACCATGCCTTGAACGACCTGCTGGCGAATCCGGAGCTGCCAGTGAGGTGGAGCATCGTCAAAGGCCTCGCATTCGTCGCGGTGACTTCATTGCTGCTGCTGTTGATGATGAGGCGGACCTTCGGGACGATCGAGGCTGGCTACGCATCGCTCAAAGCGAAGGAGCTGGAGCGTCAGGCGCATGAGATCGAAATTCTGAGAATCAGCCGCATGTATGCCGCGCTCAGCCAGGTGAACCAGGCGATCGTCTGGACTCCTGACCGTGATGAGTTGTTGGTCAAAGTGTGCCGGGTTCTTGTTGAGTTCGGTGAGTTCCGCATGGCTTGGATCGGTTGGCACTCTGCGGAAAACAGGGAATTGCTGCCCGTGGCGGTCTCGGGGGATGAAACCGGATACTTGGATTGTATCAAAGTCTACACCGATGATCGTCCTGAAGCCCGTGGTCCCACAGGAACCGCCTTCCGCGAGGATCACTATCAGATCTGCAACGACATGCTGGAAACCGAGACGCTCCTGCCATGGCGGCAGGAATTCGAGCGGCGCGGCTATCGGGCTTCAGCGGCGTTTCCCATCCGCATGAATGGCGTGGTCTGCGGCGTTTTGACGGTCTACGCGGATGTTGCGGGTTTTTTCCAGGACAAGGAGGTGGCCTTGCTGGAAGAAGCGGCACTCGATATTTCCTTCGCGATGGACAACTGCACCCGGGCGGATGAGCACCGGAAAGTCGAGAATGCGCTGCGGGCCAGTGAGGAACGCTACCGGACCACTCTCGACAGCATGATGGAGGGCTGCCAGATTGTGGGCTTCGACTGGCGCTATCTCTATCTGAACGAGGCTGCGGCCATCCACAACCGCAGGCCTAACGCGGATTTACTGGGAAAGCGCATGTCAGACGCGTGGCCTGGCATCGGGGAGAGCGTCGCCTTCGGCCCGCTCCGGCGGAGCATGGAGCTGCGCGTCGCGGATCATCATGAAACGGATTTCGTCTTCCCTGACGGCTCTTCGGGATGGTTTGACGTGAGATGTCATCCCATTCCCGAGGGGATTTTCATCCTGTCCATCGACATCACGGAGCGAAAGAAGATGGAAAGTTTCGTGCGCGAGAGCGAACAGCGTTTCCGGCAGTTGGCGGAGAGTGTGAACGAGGTCTTCTGGCTGACGGATCCTGCAAAAAACGAGATCCTTTACGTCAGCCCCGCCTATGAAAAAATCTGGGGAAGTTCGTGTCGCGAGCTGTATGATTTCCCGGGCAGGTGGCTGGAGGCGGTTCATTCGGATGACCGGGAGCAGGTAACCCACTCGGTGATGACCCGGCAGACGCGGGGGGAATATGACGAGATCTATCGGATTCTTCGCCCGGACGGCACGATCCGCTGGGTTCATGACCGGGCGTTTCCGATTTTCAATGATGAAGGAAAGGTCTATCGGCTTGCCGGCACCGCGGTGGACGTCACGGAGAGCAAACTCGCCGCCATGGAGCTGGCCCGCTCCAACCGGGCCTTGCGGATGCTCAGCGAGTGTTGCGAGGCGCTCACCCGCATTACCGACGAGGGGGAACTGATCCAGGACGTCTGCCGCCTCGCCGTGGAGATCGGCGGCTATCAGGTGGCGTGGGTCGGATACGCGGCGGACGATGCGGGTCGCTCCATTTTCCCGATGGCCCACGCCGGCAGTGAGAATGGATATTTCAGCGAAATCAAACTCACCTGGGCGGATGACGATCCGATCAGCAAAGGTCCGGGGGGGCGGACCATCAAGGAGGGAAAAGTCGTGGTTTGCAGGGATATCAAGGAGGAATCCGAGTATTTCCACTGGCGCAAGCAAGCGCTGGAACACGGCTGCCGCAGTGTCATCTGCCTGCCGCTGCGGGATGATGATCACACCTTCGGACTGCTCAGTTTGCATTCCGGCGAGGTCAGTGACGCGGGTGCGGACGAAATCAAACTGCTCCAGGATCTGGCGGATGATCTGGCGTTTGGAATCGTCAACATTCGCTCGCAAATCGACCGCCGCCGGATGGAGTCGGCCATGCTCAAGGTCGCGGCCAGTGTTTCCGCCAGCGCGGACGAGCGGTTTTTCATGCAGCTGTGCCTGAACATGGCCGAGGCGTTGGGAGCGGAGGCGGGCTTCATCGCCCGCTTCCTGCCGGGACCGCCTCTGGCGGCACGGACGATCGCCGCGGTGGCCGGTGGCAAGGCGGTGGAGAATTTCGAATATCTGTTGGACGGTCATCCTTGCGGTGGATTGTTAGGTCCCGGGGATTTGTGCGTTGTGCCATGCGGGATGCCGGAGGTTTTTCCGAACGTTCCGGAGTTCAGCGGAATGAGCGTGCAGGCCTTGGTGGGGCACCGGCTGACCAACTCCACCGGCCAGGTGGTGGGCTTCATCGCCGTGTTTTTCAAGAACCCGCTGAAAGACGTCGATTTCGTGTCATCGACCTTGCGGATCTTCGCCACGCGGGCCGCCGCCGAGCTCGAGCGGTTGGAGTCCGACGCGCGGATCCTCGAGCAGGCATCCTTGCTGGACAGGGCGCAGGACGCCATCATCGTGCGCGGGCTGGACCACCGGATCCTCTACTGGAACCGGAGTGCGGAGCGCTTGTACGGCTGGTCCGCCTCCGAGGCGGTTGGTCGCAATATCAAGGAAATGCTCTACGCCTCGCCGGATGCGTTTCTGGCCGCCACGCGAGCCACGTTGGACTCCGGCGAGTGGGTCGGCGAGATCGAGCAGCTGACCAAGGACCGCCAGTCGAAGGTGGTCGAGGGGCGCTGGAGTCTTGTGCATGACTCGCAGGGAAACCCCAAGTCCATCCTCGCCATCAATACCGACATCACCGGCCGTAAGCTGCTGGAGCGGCAGTTCCTGCGGGCCCAGCGCATGGAAAGCATCGGCACCCTCGCCGGTGGCATCGCCCATGATCTCAACAACGTGCTGGCTCCGATCATGATGTCGATCGATCTGCTCCGCACCTACATCAACAATCCCAGCGGCGAGGAGGTTCTCAATCTGGTGGGAGCAAGCGCGCGCCGCGGAGCGGAAATGGTCGGCCAGGTGCTGGCATTCGCCCGGGGGGTGGAAGGGCGGTCCGTCGTGGTGGACGTCTCCCAAGTCGTGGGTGAGTTGGTGAGGATCATCGAGGACACGTTTCCGAAAAACATCCGCGTCGAAACGACGATCCATCCGGATCTATGGACCATCAAGGGTGATCCGACGCAGCTCCACCAAGTGCTTCTCAACCTGTGTGTGAACTCCCGCGACGCCATGCCGGATGGCGGGCTGATCCGCCTGACGTTGGGTAACTTCATGATCGACGGGCACTACGCGGCGATGAACATCGACGCCCGGCTTGGGCCTCACGTGATGATCGAAGTGGAGGACTCTGGTCACGGCATTCCCAAGGAAATCATCGACCAGTTGTTCGACCCGTTTTTCACCACCAAGGAAGCGGGCAAAGGCACCGGTCTGGGCCTCTCGACCTCGCAGGCGATTGTCAAAAGCCACGGCGGCTTCATCCGGGTCACCAGTGAGCCGGGAGCTGGAGCCCGCTTCCAGTTGGTGCTGCCCGCCGATGTGGAGGTCTGCGTGGCCTCAGATCACCTCATGGAGGAAATCCTTCCCCTTGGCCACGGCGAGACCCTGCTGGTGGTGGACGACGAGAATTCCATCAGGCAGATCACCCGGCAGACGTTGGAGGCATTCGGCTACAAGGTCATTCTCGCCGCCGATGGTTCCGAGGCGATCGCCGCGTATGTGGCCCATCAGGACGAGATCTCCCTGGTCATCACCGACATGATGATGCCGGTGATGGACGGCCAGGCCACGCTCCAGGTGTTGCGGCGTCTCAACCCTTCGGTGAAAATCATCGGCGTCAGCGGCATCGGTCCCAATGGCAGGGACTCCAAGGCGGAAAACACCGGATTCACCCGCTTCCTGCGCAAGCCCTACACGGCCGAACAGTTGTTAGCGGTGATCCGTTCGGTGCTGGTGGATGAGCCTTGAGCGGTCGCCGGTTACCACCCTACGCGATGGCGTGAGATTGAGAGGTTGATTCCGGCACCGGATTGCCGCATTTCTAAGTCGTTCGTGTTTCGGCTGTATCTTCTCCCCCGGAGAGCCCCAACCCCAAAACAAATGAACACTAAAACAAAGATCCTGATTGTTGATGACGAAGCCCCCATGCTCTTTGTCATCCAGCACCTCCTGAGAGCGGAGGGATATGAAGTAAGCACGGCCACCAACGGCAAGGCCGCGATCGAGATTGCTTCGACCCAGGCGTTCGACCTGATCATGACGGACCTGATCATGCCCCGCATGGACGGAATCGAGATGATTCTCGCCTTGCGTGTGACCCATCCGGATACGCCTGTCATCGCGATGTCCGGCGGGTGGAACGGCGGATCGCAAAGTTACCTGCGTCTCGCGGCCACGCTCGGAGCCAGCCAGACACTCGCCAAGCCGTTCGACAAGGCTTCCTTGCTGAACGCGGTTGAAAGCCAAATCGGCAAGCCGCAGAGACTCTCCGCCTGATCCGACTACTTCAACAACGCCCAGATCGGCTGCGGCCAGAAGCCGAGAACGAGCACGGCGATGGTTAATACAGCGACACAAACCTTGCTGATCGGTGGCAGAACGATCGCTTTGTCATCGGCTGGTGCACTCCACCACATGGCGCGGACGACATTGAAATAATAATAGAATCCGGCGGCCGCGGCGACGAATGCGATGCCGACGCCCCACCAGAGCTTGGCTTCGACGGCGAGTGAGAAGACGAGGAACTTGCCGATGAACCCGGCGGTGAGTGGCACCCCGGCGAGCGCGGCGAGCAGCACGGTGAGCGCGAGCGCGAGCTGCGGATTGGTTTTTCCGAGACCGTTGAAGTCCTTGATCATCTCGCCGTCGCGCTGGATGCGGACTTGGGCAAGGATGAAGAAGACGCCGAGCGTCATCAGCAGATAGGTGGCGAGGTAAAATGAAACAACGTGCGCGGAACCGAGTGAACTGGCGGTTTCGGTTTTCCAAGCGGCGAGCGCGAGGATGAGGAAACCGGCGTGGGCGATGGAGGAGTAGGCGAGCAGGCGCTTGAAATTCGTCTGCGGGATGGCGGCGAGGTTTCCGAAAAGGAGCGTGGCGCAGGCGATGACGAGAAGCAGCGTAATCACCGGACCGCGGGTGAGTTCGCTGGTGAGGAAGGGATCGAGGAAACGGATGGTGAGAATGAATCCGGCGGCTTTCGATCCGACGGATAGAAACGCGGTGGTTGGAGTGGGCGCCCCTTGATAGACGTCCGGGATCCAGACCTGCATGGGCACGGCTCCCATTTTGAAACCAAGGCCCACCATGACGAGGGCGACACCGAAGAGCAGCGGGGTGGTATTGGTGATGTGGGTCAGTCGCTCAGGGACTTCCGCGAGGCTCATGGTGCCGGTGGTGCCGTAAACCCAGGCGATGCCGTAGACGAGGAACCCGGTGCTGAGCGCACCGAGGATGAGGTATTTCACGCCGGCTTCGAGCGAACCGACGTTGCGGCGCATGTAGGCGACGAGGATGTAAAAGGTCACGGTGACGAGTTCGAGCGCGACGAAGGCTCCGGCAAGATCCTTGGCTGAAGCGAGCCACATCATGCCGGCGCAGGCGAAAATAGGGAGGCAGTAGAATTCGCCGGTGCCGTTTTCCGACTCGGGGCCTTCGGTATAGCGGGAGAGGATCTTCCGATAATCGACGGCGAGCAGCAGGACGAAGATGGTGGTGACGAGGGCGAAGATTTTATAGAACTTCGCGAGGCCGTCGTAGTTATAGAAGTCCCACAGCGGCCACTTGGCCCAGGCGGCGTCGGGTTTTGCGTCCGGCCCGACGGCGATGAAGGTGAGCAGCAGGATGACCGAGAGCCCGACGGCCGCGGAGATGCCGACCCAGGCTTTGCTTTTGCACGAGCAAAAGGACTCGGCCATGAGCAGGATGATGCCGAGGGTGACGGTTAGGGCTTCTAGGTAATAGGCGGGCATGGCGGAAAAAGAATAAGTCTTATAGGTCCTATAAGACCTATTTCAGAAGATTGAGCAAAAGGTTCGGATAGAGTCCCACGGCGAACAGCGAGAGCACCAGCAGCGTCGCCGGGATTCGATCCGCGAAGGTGAGGTCGGCGGCTGCTTCAGTGGATTTCACTGCGGGGCCTTGGAAGATGCTGCGGTAGGCGCGGAGCATGTAAACCGCGGAGATGACCACGCCCCAGATCGAAAGGATGCAAGCGATCTGCACGGGACCGAGGCCCTTGGTGCCGTCGTAGCCGGCGAAGGCGGAGAGGAAAACGAGGATTTCACCGGAGAAATTGGCGAGTCCGGGAAGTCCGATGGACGCCATGGCGGCGATGCCGAAGAGGAAGGCAAGACCGGGGGCGGATTTGGCGAGGCCGCCGAGATCCTGGAGGTCGAGCGTGCCGGTATTGCGCTCGATGCGGTCGGCGAGGCCGAAGAGCAGGGCGATGGATACACCGTGGGCGAACATCAGGACAATCGCTGCCGAGCGAGCAAGTGGGTTTTCCGGAAAGGCGATCAACGCCGCGATGGCGAGGAAGATGTAGCCCATGTGCATGACGGAGGAATTCCCTAACATGAGATCGAGGCGCTTCTGGGAGATGGTAACCCAGCCGACCCACAGGATGTTGCCAAGCAGCAGGACGAGCAGGGGAGTGAGCCAGAATTGCAGGCCTTCCGGCACGAGAGGAATCGCGAGGCGGAGCAGGCCGTAGAGTCCGAATTTTTTCAGAACGCCAGCATGCAGCATGGCCACCGGAGCGGGTGCGCTTGCATACGCCGGAGCCGCCCAAGAGTGGAAGGGGAAGAGCGAGACCAACGTGCCGAAGCCAACGATAAGCAGGGCGGCGATGCTCTTCTGGGCGGCGGGATCAATGCTGCCAGCGGCGGCGACCATTTTCACCATGTCATAGGTGCCGGTGGCGTTGGCGAGCCAGACAAGTCCTGCCAGCAAAACGATGGAACCAAGGCCCAGATAGATGGTGATCTTCCACGCTGCCTCGCGGCGGTCTCCACGGCCGAGGATGCCAATCATGAGGAAGGTCGGGATGAGCGCGAGTTCGTGGAAGGCGAAGAAGAAAAACAGGTCGGTCGCGGCGAAGGCTCCGAGCGCGCCGCCGGAGATGAGGAGGGAGGAGCCGAAGTAGAGTTTCTCGCGGCCCTCGGGGGACTTGCCGGAGAGCACTGCGGCAAGCGTGACGATCACGGAAAGCAGCACCATGATGACGCTCATGCCATCGATGAAACCGAACGACAGGTTGAGCGCGGGCTTTTCAAGAACCGGTGCGGAGAAGGACCAGAACGATGATTTCCAGGAGAAAACCGCAGCGAGGCCAAGCGCCAGATTGATCGCGGATGCGGCGATGGCGGTGAGCCGCGCGGGCGCGCCGAAGAGGATCGCGATGAACGCGAGGATCGGTAGGAAGACGAGGAGGAGGAGCATTAGGTGAGTTTGCTAGGTTTCGCGCGGAATGAATTCCGCGCTCCAATTAGAAAGCGGTGAAATAAACGACGAGGATGACTCCGAGGCCGAAGACGAAGGCGTAGCCCTGGAGGCTGCCGGACTGGACTTTGCGGAAAAGGTTGCCCAAGGACTCGGCGGCGCGGCTGAGACCACCGACGATGAGGCCGTTGATGAGGAATTCGTCGAAGAAGCCGATGATGGCGGAGAAGGCGTCTTGGAAATAACGGATGACGAAGTTGTCGTAGAGGCCGTCGATG
This sequence comes from uncultured Verrucomicrobiae bacterium, assembly GCA_963841745.1. Taxonomy (GTDB): domain Bacteria; phylum Verrucomicrobiota; class Verrucomicrobiia; order Verrucomicrobiales; family Akkermansiaceae; genus Luteolibacter. Next base: position 57,823 of record CAWJDV010000008.1, read on the forward strand.
TAGAAGCGGTTGCGGAAGAGCGGGATGGAAACCGGGTCTTTTTCCTTGCCCTTGTAGAGCATGAATCCGGCGATGAGTCCGAGAACGAGCGAGGCGATGGAGGCTCCGAGAATGATGGCGTGTCCATCGACATGGCCGTGGTGGACCGGACGGTAGGCGTTGAGCGGGCTGCTGATGAAGGCGAATCCGGAAACGACGGCCATTACCGCGAGCAGCGCGAGCGGCAGCAACATGAGCGGGCCGACTTCGTGGGCGTGGTCGGCGCCGTGGTCGCGGGGTTTGCCGAGGAAGGCGACGACGAACAGGCGGGTCATGTAGAACGTCGTTAGAAATGCGACGAAGATGGCGATGCCGAAGAGCGCCTTGTTTCCACCGATAGGCGGCGGCGAGGATTTCCTCCTTCGACCAGAAGCCGGAGGTGACATAGGGAACGGCGATGAGGGCGGCGGTGCCGATGGCGAAGGTCAGTCCGGTGATCGGCATCTTCTTGAGCAGGCCGCCCATTTTCCAGATGTCCTGTTCGTGGTGGCAGGCGTAGATGACCGCGCCGGAACCGAGGAAGAGCAGAGCCTTGAACCAGGCGTGGGTGAAAAGGTGGAACATGCCGGCTTCACCAGCGACGAGGCCCACGGCCATGACCATGTAGCCGAGCTGAGAGAGGGTGGAGTAGGCGAGGATCTTCTTGATGTCGTCCTGCTGGGTGGCCATCAGCGCGGCGGCGAGCGAGGTAATGCCGCCGACCCAGGCGATGACGGTGCTGGCGAAAAGGCCGTCGAAGACTTCGGCGGAGGCCGAGGGAAAGCTGCACGCGGAAGAGCATGTAAACGCCGGCGGCGACCATCGTCGCGGCGTGGATCAGCGCGGAAACCGGAGTCGGACCTTCCATGGCGTCTGGCAGCCAGACGTGCAGCGGAAGCTGCGCGGATTTTCCGACCGCTCCGCAGAAGATGCAGAGCAGGGCGGTGGAGAGCGTGGTGGTGAAGATGGCGGCGTTTGCGGATTGGAAGGCTTTCACGCCCTCGGTCATGCCGTCGAAGCGAAAGCGCGCCGGTGATGCCCCACAGCATGAGGATGCCGACCATGAAGCCGAAGTCACCGACGCGGTTGGCAGAGAAACGCCTTCTTCGCAGCATCTGCGGCGGAGTCTTTCTGATACCAGTGACCGATGAGCAGATAGGAACTGAGTCCGACCAGCTCCCAGAAGATGAAGGTCATGATGAAGTTGTTCGCCAGCACGATGCCGGTCATCGAGAACATGAAAAGCGAAAGGCCGGTGAAGTAGCGGGCCTTCGCTTCGTCGTCCTTCATGTAGGCGAGCGAGAAGACGTGGACGAGCAGGCCGATGCCGGTGACGACGATCATCATGCCGGTCGAAAGCTGGTCGAGCTTGATGCCGATGTCGATGGAGAAGTCACCGATGGTCGCCCATGGAAACGACAGTCAGCGCCCGTCGTCTTGCCTAGCAACAGCAGCGCGATCACGAAGGTGGCGACCGCGGAGGCGGTCGAAACGATCGGGACCAGCCCGGTCTTTTTCAGGACGAGTTGGTTCACCGCCGCGACGATGAGCGGGAGGAAAAGGAGGATCCAAGGCATGAAATTTAAAATGTGGGATTTCAGATTTGAAATGGTCCGGGCATCAGCCTTTGAGCGAGGTCAGCTCGTCGGTGTGGATGGTTTGCCGGGCGCGGTAGAGGGCGACGATGATCGCGAGACCGACGGCGACTTCCGCGGCGGCGACGGTGATGACGAAGAAGACGAGCATCTGGCCGTTGTAGTCAGGCAGGCCGTTGGGAGTCGGGTTGAAGCGGGAAAACGCGACCAGCGTGAGGTTCGCCGCGCTGAGCATCAGCTCCAGGCACATGAAGACGATGATGATGTTCCGCCGCATCACCACGCCGGCGAGGCCGATGGCGAAAAGCAGTCCGGAGACGAGGAGGTAGTCGTTGAGAGTGGCCATGGGGAAATGGTCGGTTAGTCAGCCTGGCGTTTGGAAAGAACGACGACGCCGACGGTGGCGACGAGGAGCAGCACGCCGAGGATCTGGAGCGGGAGGTTGTAGTCGGTGAAAAGCGTGTGGCCGATGAGGTGGACGTCCGGGAGTCTGCCTTGGGTAAGGGTCGGCGCGATTTTGCTGTTCGCTGTGATGGTCTGGTCTTCAACAAGGCTCTTGGCTGCGACAGCGAGGGTTTCCTTGTCGAGGTTCGGGGCGATCTTGTTGGGCGAGCGGGACAGAACTCCGATGAGCTGCACGGTGAAAGCCGCGACCAGACCGATGCCAGCCGCGATGGGCAGCAACGGCTTTGCAGCTTTTTCCTCATCCTTGAGGTCGAGCAGCATGATGATGAAGAGGAACAACACCATCACCGCGCCGGTATAGACGAGGATCTGGATGACGCCGACGAAGAAGGCGCTGAGGCCGATGAACAGACCGGCGAGACCGACGAAACAGGTGACCACGGAAAGCGCGCTGGAGACCGGATTGCGAAAGGCAATGACGGAAACACCGCCGATGAGCATGACGGTGGAGAAGAGCCAGAAAAGATAAGATGGCATTGGAGATTGGAGAAAACGTTATTTCAGCTCATTCCACTTGTTGACGAGACCCACGCGGGTGCCGCCGATTTCGTAGAGCTTCTTTTTGTCGTGAACCATGTCGGCGCGCTTGAGACCGGTGATGAGGTAGTCCTTGCGCAGATAGATGGCCTGCTCGGGGCAGACTTCCTCGCACATGCCGCAGTAGATGCAGCGGATCATGTCGATGTCGAATTCGAGCGGGCGCTTCTCGACCTTGGCCCACGGATCGTCGGACGGGATTTCGCTAGGCTTGATTTTGATCGCCTTGGGCGGGCAGATGAATTCGCAGAGCTGGCAGGAAACGCAGCGTTCGCGGCCTTGCTCGTCGGTGACGAGGGTGGGGGCACCGCGGTAGTATTCGGGCAGGTGCTCGTCCCAGCGTTGCTCGGGGAACTGCATGGTCACGCCGAGACCGGAGGAGGCGAGTTCATCGGCTCCGACGGATTTTCCACGCAGCGTTTTCAGCGCGTGGGTCATGGTGAGGAAGAACCCTTTGATGAGGGCTCCGAAGTAGATTTTCTCGCCGAAATTGAGTTTCGGGCGCTGGAGTTTGATGACGGCCATGAGAAGAAGGTGTGCGGTGTTGCGGATCAGGCACGGAGAACTTTCGGACTTTCTTCGGAGACCTTGGCGACCCAGATCACGGCTGCCGTGACGACGATGAGCAGGACGGCTCCGATGCCGATGATGGCTCCGGTGAGTTCGGGCGCGGCGATGATGAGGGCGGCGAGGAAGACGTTGATGAGCGCGGCTTCGAAAAACACGACCCAGCCGAGTTTCATGAGCTGGTCATAACGGAACCGCGGCACGGTCCAGCGGACGAGGATGAAGAAGAGAATGAAGGCGATGAGCTTGGTGAGGAAACATCCCATGTGGATGAGTCCGCCGAAGTAGAAGTCGCCGATGTGAAGCTTGGCGACCATGGCGTCGAGGCCGAAGCCGATGGACCAGCCACCGAGGAAGAGGGTGATGATGAGCGCGGAGCCGATGACCATGGCGGCGTATTCACCCATGAAGAACATGGCGAATTTCATCGAGGAATATTCCGTGTGATAGCCGCCGACGAGTTCGGTTTCGCACTCGGGAAGGTCGAAGGGCATGCGGTTGGTTTCCGCGAAGATGGAGATGGTGAAGATGAGGAAGGCGATGAAGGCGGGGATCCAGAAGAGAAGCTTGTTGGCAAGCGGGTGGTCCGCGTCGTGGCCCCAGAGCGGGAGCAGCAGCCAGCCGTGGTCGGCTTGTTGTTGGACGATGTTGCTCAGGTTGAGATCGCCGAAGTACATCAGCACCGGGACGATCGAGAGACCGAGCGCGATCTCGTAGGAAATCATCTGTGCCGTGGAGCGCACGCCGCCGATGAAGGGGAACTTCGAGTTTGAGGACCAGCCGGCGAGGGTGATGCCGTAAACAGATAGAGAGGCGACGGCGAAAATGAACAGGGGGCCGATGTCGAGGTCCGCGATGACGAGTTTTTCGGTGTGGCCGAAGATGCTGATGGGCGAGCCGAAAGGGACGACGCAAACGGTGATGAGCGCAGGAACCACGGTAAGGGCGGGGGCCATCCAGTAGAAAGCCTTGCGGACGTGATCGGGGGTGAAGTCCTCCTTGAGGAAAAGTTTCAGACCGTCGGCGATGGGTTGGATGAGTCCGAAGAAGTGGAAGTCCTTCTTGAAACCCAGCAGGGTGAGCGGAATTCCGACGCGGTTAGGTCCCACCCGGTCCTGAATGACGGCGGAGAAGCGCCGCTCGAAGTAAACCGATAGGGGAACCAGCGGGAGCACCACGATGAACGTCAGGATGACGATCTTGGTGATGATGATGGCGATTTGAAAAATGAGGTCCGGCATGGGATGCTGGTTAAAAGTTATTGGTTGAATTACCCATTGATCAGACCCGCGGCCTTGCGGGCTCGTCTCGTTGGCGAGAAGGGGGATCTGATAGCCTGTGTCAGCGATTTGCGTGCCTTGATGGCCGATTTTCGAAAGAGTGAGTCCGTTGAAGGATGAGACGTTTTCGGCGAGCACCTTGAAGACGTCTTCGATCTGATGGACCTGGTTGGTGTCGCCGGAAATGGCGAGCAGCAGGTCGCGGAGGATTTCCCAGTCGTCGTGCGCCTGGCCTTGCGGTTCGACGGCGCGGTTGAGGCGCTGGAGTCGGCCGGAGAGGTTGACCATGGAGCCGCGCTTTTCGGCGAAGGCGGCGGAGGGAAGCACGATGTGGGCTTGCTCGGCGGTTGGATTGGCGAGAATGCTGGTTTGCAGGAGGAAATCGAGTTTTCCCAAGTCTTCGGTGGTGAAACCAGCATCGGTAAGGAGATCCTCGCCGAGCACGATCAGCGATTTGATCGAGCCGCTGCGGACGCCGTCGCGGATGAAGGCGAGACCGGCGTAGGGATCTTCGGTGCCGAGGATCAGTTTCGCACCGGTGGTGTTCGGGTTCCGGTCGGCAGCGACGAGTAAGGCATCGGCCTCGGCGAAGCGGGGGACGAGTGAGAGCAGGCTGGTGCCGATTTCCGCGGCAAGCGCACGGGTGAGGAAGAGTTCCTCGTTGGTCATGCGACCGGAGGCGATGATCGCGACCTGGCCTGCGGGAGTGGACTTGATCCGGCTGGCGGCTTCCAAAAGCGCAGTCGACCAGCTGGAGGCGGAGTGGGATGCCGCGTTTTTGACGAGCGGCTCGGTGAGGCGGGATTCGCTGTCGATGTAGTGGAAATTCAGTCGGTGGGAGTCAGGCATCCAGGCGGAGTTCACCTCGTCGTTCAGGCGCGGGGTGATGCGGTGGATTTTGTTTCCGCGGGTCCAGACGATGATGTTGGTGCCGGTGCCACAATTCACGTCGATGGTCGGGGTTTCCTTGAGGAACCAGACGCGCATCTGGAAGCGGAAGTCGTTGGATGTCAGCGCGCCGACCGGGCAGATGTCGGCGGTGTTGAGCGAGTAGTTGGAATCGAGCAGGCGGCCGGGGTGGACGGTGAGTGTGGTGTGGGTGCCGCGCTGGGTGAAGCCGAGCACCGGATCCCGAAGCGACTTCGTCCATGAAGCGGATGCAGCGGCTGCACATGATGCAGCGCTCGTCGTCGAGACGGATGCGCGGGCCGATATCGACGTTTTTCGGCTTTTTCACCTTCATGTCCACGAAGCGCGAGACGCCGCGGCCGTGTTGCACGGATTGCTCCTGCAGGCGGCATTCGCCGGCCTGATCGCAGATCGGGCAGTCGAGCGGGTGATTGATGAGGAGGAACTCCATCACGCCCTCGCGGCACTTTTCCACAAGCTCGCCGGTGGTGCGGATGCCCATGTTTTCGCCGACCGTATTGGCACAGGCGATGACCGGGCGCGGCATCCAGCCGATGATTTCGTAGCCGTTTTCGTCTCGCTGCGGCTCCTGGCCGGGAGCGGGGCGGGGTGGCATGCCCATTTGCACGAGGCACATCCGGCAGTTTCCCGGCGAGCTGAGCTTCGGGTGGTAACAATAATGGGGGACGATGATTCTCGCTTGGCGACACGCTTCGATCATCCGTGTGCCCTTTGGGAAATTGGTGCCAAACGCCATCAATCTGGACGTTGACCATGCCATTTTCCGCGGCTTGGTCTTTGGGCAGTTTCAGTTCCGCGGTCGCCGAAGGTGTGTCGCTCATGGCTTCAAAAGAGCGCCGGACGCTTGTACCAGGATGGTCCGGCGGTTGCTCGCGCGGGAATATGTCCACCGGACCCGGACCCGGCAAGCGTGCTTTGTGAAAAGTTTCACAAGCCGCAATCCGGTGCGCTGAGGTCGGATTTCTCGGGAAGGGGCGTTTTCCAAGACCGGGTCTCAGCGATCCTGATATTTTTTCAAAATCCTGCAAATTTTTCAAAAAATCCTTGAATTCATTAAGGATTCTAAAATATAAGCCGACCGTGATTGTCACCGAACCCGCAAAAATTGCGTGGTTCAGTCACTCTGTAGTCCATCCCCGGTCCCAATTTACATGAACGTTCCAATGTCCCGTTGGTTCTCGGCTGGCTTTGCCTGCCTTGTCCTGTTGACCCCGGCTATCGCCGGAAATCCACCGCCGACCCAGATTTTTTATGTGCCGTTTCCGGAGAACGACCAGTTGGCGGGATACGTGGGAGTCACCACGGGCAGTAGTTCGGACCAAGCAACGGATCCCCTTGCGGTTATCGTGAATTTCTCAGCTTCGGCCGACAATACAGTCATTTACTACGACCATTGGGAGGACGGCTACGAAAGTGACATCACCATTCCGAAGCAGTCCACCACCTTGGTTTTCGGAAATGGTGATCCGTCCGATGGCTACCCGCCGGGGAATGCAGGTGACCTGATTTCGGCCGGCACGGTTTTCAGTCTGCGGAATTACGTCACTTCGACGACTCTCCAAGCGGTGTTGGATTACGACGCGCGCGACAAGATCTGCTCGTTCAAGCCGATTTCGGTCACCAAAACCAGCTTTCCCGCTTCGACGAATTCGCTGCTGGCGGGATGCCTGGAAGTTTTTGAAAAAGGAATCTGGGGGACCGAATACCGGGTGCCGGTGGGAGCGGACATGCCGACGACCACCGCGACCGCCACGCGGACCTGGGATGCGGATATTTTCTCTTACTCGGCTCTCTCGATCATGGCCGGGGCCGGCGGGGCGGTTGTCCAAATCGACGCCGATAATAATGGTGCCTTTGAGCAGACGGTGACGCTCGCCGAAGGTGGGACGAGTTACGTGACCGGGGTTAGTGTCGGGGGACGGGTGGTTTCGGACAAGCCGGTGCAAGTCGTGCTGTTCACCGGGCGTCCGGGTTCCAACTATCAGAGTCGGGACACTTCCTTGCTGCCGACCTATCGTTGGAGCTCCAGCTATTATGCTCCGGTATCGACTGTTTCCACCTATGGGACAGTGGTGTTTCTCTACAATCCGGGTGCCACTGCGATCACGGTGAATTATGATTACCGCAGCAGCGCGTCCGCTTACGTCACCGCCAGCGTGAGTGTGCCTGCCGGGGGGAATGCCAGGGTGACTTTGGCACCAAGCGACGGAACGAGCAACTTCGGAGCTTATAAGTTCTACACCACCGGGACACTGCCACCGGTTTTCTACGCGATGTGTGCGGTGGACGCTGCCAACTCCACCAGCAATCAGAACCAGGCTTACGACGGTGGTTTCACCCTGGTGGGCCAGCCATCGCTAACCACCCAGGTTCTTGTTAGCCTGGGGATCGGCCGGGATCCCTATTCCACCATCAATCCCGCGGAGAACGGTAATCCGGTGTGGATCACCACGGCCGGCAACGGGCATACGCCTGAAACCGTCTATGTGGACTACAATGGTGACAACGCCGGGTCACTAACTGATCCGAACGGCAACAAATACGACGTTGCCTACAGTCTGCGAGAGCTTCAACAGCAGAAACTCATCGATCCGGACGGCGACCAAAGCGGCATGCTGGTCTATGTGCTCAACGTCAACGTGAAGATCGCCGCCGCGTGGTCTCAGGACCCGTCAGCGGCGACTGCGGGCCAACCGGGACTCGATGTGTCCACCTTGATCCCGCCGTTGCGTGAAGGCGACGCCTCGAAGGGCTCTTCCGTGGCGGTGGATGCCGACGGCGACGGATTCCGCAGTCCCGGCGACACTCTTGAATACGACATCCGCACCATCAACACCGCCCGGACCAGCATCAACGGCCCTTTTACCATCAGGGATAATCTCCCTGTCGATCTCTCCTATGTTCCCGGTTCCACGAAATACCGCTACAGCGTGAATGGTGCCTGGCAAGCTTGGGTGGCGGTGCCCGACGACGGTTCCGGCACGGTCTTTCCACTCGATGGTCCTGGCTTCAGTGTGCCGGGGTTGCTGGGGGTCGGCCAGCAGATCCAATCGGTTTTCAACGCCACGATCAAAAATTTCGCCGACCTGACACCAGGTGTCACCCGGATCACCAACACCGGAAGCGTGGTCGTCACTCCCTATGGAATCACCGTGGAACTCGAATGGTCGGACCTGCTTTATGGCAGCATCGGCGATCGTGTGTGGGTGGATACTAACGGTAATAGCGTGCAAGACAGCGGGGAAACCGGGCTCAACGGGGTGACCCTCTATGCCGATGGCAACAACAACGGACTGCGCGATGTCGGTGAACCTTTTTCCGTCACTTCGGGTGATGGAACTTATCTGTTGGCGGGTTTGTTGCCCGGCAACTACATCGTCCGCGTGGATTCGGCCTCGGTCGCCGCGCTGAATCCGGGATATGGCCCGACCTATGATTTCGATGGGATCACGACTTCCTATGTCGCCGCCGTGACACTCGCCTCGGCGCAGGCCAGAAAGGACGTGGATTTCGGCTTCCGCGTCGGCGCCAGTGTGGGTGACCGGGTCTGGATGGATCGTGATGGCGACGGCGTGCAGGAGTCCGGCGAACCCGGCATCAACGGCGTGCGCGTGTTTATCGATTCCAATGGAAACGGTGCCTACAATACCGGCGAGCCCAACGCGATTACCTTCGGTGACGGCAGTTATTTCATTGGAAACCTCAACGCCGGAACCTATTCGGTCTGTATCGACACAAGCACCCTGCCGGTGGGGGCGAACCAGACCTTTGATTTTGATGGAGTGGCCACTTTGAACAAGGTGAGTGTCACGCTTTTGGGGGCCCAACATCGTCCCGAACTGGACTTCGGCTACCGCGGAACCCTCAGCATCGGTGACCTGGTCTGGAATGACATGGATGCCAATGGCGGGCGCGTCCTTTACAATGTTTACAATGGCCGCATCGACATCAACGCGAGCGGTGCTTCGGACAACAACGACGACGGGACTATCGGTTCGATCCAGATCATCAATGGCTATGTCGATCTCAACGGTGATGGTTCGTTCACTGCCGAGGATGTCGGGACATTTCAAGGGATTGCGGTCATCGGTGGCGGTCTCGACGTGAACAACAGCGCGAGTGTGTCGAACGCCGACGACGCGACCGGAGCGGTCGGGTCCGAAGCGGGTATCGGCAATGTCCGTGTTTTCATCGACGGCAACGACAACGGTGTTTGGGACAGCACCGAGGCCTTCGCCATCACTAACAGTTCAGGGGCATATTCAATCACGAATCTTCCCAACGGCACCTATCTGGTCCGGGTTGATCCGGGCACATTGCCGAACAGCATGGCGCAGACCTATGATCTGACCAGTCCTGTCACGGACAACAAAGCCACGGTGACCCTTTCCGGGGTCAGTCGCGCGGATGTCGATTTCGGCTACCGGGACGACGCAAGCATCGGTGACCGGGTTTGGAACGACATGGACAACGATGGGGCTCAAGACCCGGGCGAGCCGGGTATCGAAGGAGTTCTCGTATACATCGACTCGAATGGCGACAATCTTTTCAACCAGGGAGATGAACGGTTCGCCGTCACCGATACGAACGGCATCTATCGATTCACCAATCTGGTGGCAGGCACTTATACCGTTCGCATCGAAATCAGCACGCTGCCTCGTGGCTCCACCCAGACCTACGATTTCGACGGGGTGGGGACCTCACATGATGCCACCCGCACGGTGGCTCTCAGCCAGGACGCGAGTGACGTGGATTTCGGATATCGCAGCACCGCGAGTGTGGCGGATTTCGTCTGGCTCGACTCGGATGCGGACGGGATTCAGGAAGTCGGAGAAACAGGAATCAACGGCGTGCGTGTCTATCTCGACATGAACGGCAACGGAGCTTTTGACAGCGCCACCGAACCTTCCGCCATGACTGCCAGCGGCGGAGCTTACATCATCTCCGGTCTGGTTGCCGGAACTTACACCGCTCGCGTGGACGGCAGCACCCTTCCTGCCGGAATGATCATCACCTATGATCTTGCCGGCGGTCTCGATGGCGCTGCCACCTTCATGCTCAGCCCGTCTCAAGCGCGGACGGATCTGGATTTCGGTTATACGCAACCGGTCGCCGTTGGGGATCGGGTCTGGAATGATCTCAATGCCAATGGCGTGCAGGACGTCGGAGAACCCGGCCTCGATGACGTGCCAGTGACGCTTTATAAAGCCACGACAAGCACCATCGTTGGATCTACCGTGACCGCAGGTGGAGGGAACTATGCGTTTGGCAATCTGTTGCCCGGCTCATACTTTGTGGAATTCGGCACTATCGCGGGTTACTCTCGAACGATTGTCGATCAGGGAGGGGACAGCAGCGACAGTGATGCCGATCCGGTCACAGGGCGGACCGGAAATGTCACTCTCGTGAGCGGGCAAAGCAACCTCACCCTGGATGCCGGATACTATCAGCCGGGCACCGTTTTCGGTCATCTCCACATCGACACCAACGGTGACGGGGATCAGGATCCGGGCGAGCCAGACCTGGCTGACGTCAATATCGTGGTCACTGATGTCAATGGTTTCACTCAGACGGTTTCCACCAATTCGGACGGGGATTGGACTGCGACCGTTCCTCCTGGAAACACTTCTGCCAAGGTGGATGAAAGCGATCCCGAATACCCGGCCAGTTACACTCTGACCGAAGGCCTTGACCCAAGCGTCGTGACTGCGGTTGCAGGATCGGATGTCGATGCCGGAATCGATGGATACGCACCGTTGGCCGATCTCGGCATCGTGAAATCCGTCAATAACCCGACACCCAACGTTGGCTCCAACGTCGTATTCACCCTCGTCGCCACCAACCATGGCCTGTTCGCCGCCAGCGGTGTCGGCGTAAGTGATCCGCTGCCGACCGGCTACGAATTCGTTAGCGCCAATCCCGCTCCGGACCACAATCCCGCCACCGGCGCATGGAGCATCGGGAGTCTTGCCAACGGAGCTACGGTTACCTTGGAAATCACCGCAAAGGTGCTCGCCTCCGGCAACTATCTGAACGTCGCCGTCATCGGCGGTGACCAACCGGATCCCGCCCCCGACAACAACACCGCCGAAGAACCGACCATCCCGATCCCCCCCGGTTCCATTTCCGGGTCCGTCTCCGCGGATGCCGATGAAGACGGTGACGGGGATATCCCTCTGGCAGGTGTAGTCGTCCAGCTGCTCCATGGCTCGGGAAATCCCGTGCTCGACGGTCTCGGTGCGCCGGTCACCACGAGCACCGCGGCGAACGGCACCTACAGTTTCGGAAACCTTCTGCCTGGCAACTATCAAGTCGTCGAAGTCCAGCCTGGGAACCACAACAGCGTCAGCGATACCGACGGGCCGAACGACAACGTCATCGGCAACGTGGATCCCATCGTGGTCACCGGCGGCCAGAACAACGGCGGCAACAATTTCGTGGAAATCGAACTCGGAGCCATCAGCGGTCATGTCTATGTCGGTCAGGATCCGCTTGCGAACGTCACGCTCACTCTGCTCGACGAATTTGGAATTCCGGTTGATGGCGATCCAAACGCGCCGGGCATCCAGCCGATTGAAGCCGTGACCGATTCGTTGGGGCGCTATCAGTTCACCGGCATTGCTCCGGGTGTCTATCAGGTCGCGCAGATGCAGCCCTACGGTTACAACAGCTTTGGCGACATCGACGGCGGGGACATCGACATCATTGGCGATGTCACGCCGATCACGATCGTACCCGGCCAACACAGCCAGAACAACAATTTCGTCGAAACCCTCGACACCTGCCCGGACAATTGGGACGAGTGGAAGTTCCAACATCCCGGCGAGACGGCCGCGGCGGAATCCGGACTTGGACGGCTATGACAACTTCGCCGAGTTTGCCTTCGCCATGCCTTACGACGCCGGCACCGGCAGCCCATGGCTCGGCAGCACCGCTTGGATCATCCAGTCTTCCACGCTGGCACCGGGCTTGATCGAAGGAGTGTTCGTCCGGCCGAAAGGCGCATCTGCCAATGTGACTTACACGCTGCAATACGCTGCGACTCCAGGTGATCCGACTGTCTGGCAGTCCATCGTCATCACGCCCTTGATGATCACCACCGTGGACAATGGCGACTGCACCGAGACCGTCACCATTCACGATTTGGAGACCCTCACCGGACTCACCGGAGGCAAAGGGAGTCGTCCGCATTCAGGCGGATCTTGACGACAGCGGGGGAGGGGATGGCGACATCGACCACACCAGTCACACCGAGACGGAAGGCTGGACCGTGACCGGTCTGGAAATCTGCTGCCGCACTTATAACAATCCCTATCAGCGTGAGACCGCGTTCACCGGCACGGTGACGGCGTCAGCGGCCAGGACCTCACCTTCGCCGCCAGCGACAATCTCGATCATCCTGCTCTCATCCGGCGGCTCCTTCTACCTCGAAGTCACTTCCGGCGACAACGAAGGCCATCGTTTCGACATCGTCTCTACCAGCGGAAACACCGTCACGCTCGCCAATGACGGTGACCTGCACGCCGCGGTGCGCTCCCTTCAACACCCTGACAGGTCCGCCCCCCGCGAGATCTGGCGGGTGACCGCATCGCCATCCACCGCCATTGGACGCTCGATGAAATTTTCCCGCCCGGAGGACTTCGGAGCCACCGGCAGCCAGTCCGCTGCGGATCAGGTCCAGATCTTCGCCGGCGGCGCGTGGACGATCTACTGGCTCTACGACGAGAACGACGCCGATCCCCTGACCTCCCGCTGGGTGGACGCGGCGGACGCCGGCATGGCCGACATGGGTGCCACCGTCGATTCCTCCCGGACAAGGTGTGTTTTTCAACAATCGCACCACCGTCACCTCCATTCTGGCCTATGGTGAAATCCGGACGAACGACTTCATCCGACCCCATGCTCCCGGAAACAACCTCGTTGGCGGCGGTTATCCGATCGACCAGTCCGCCAACGGCCCGGGTGGCCGCGCGCATGAGCCTCGCCACCGGATTCTTCGGCAGCACGCGATTTCAAGACCGCGGATTCGATCTTCGTCTGGAAGGCGGACACCACCATCGGCGCACCCGGCTACGATACTTACTTCCTGCTAGGCGGAGTGAACGTCGCAGCCCGCGCTCACCCGCTGGATCAAGGTCGGCGACGCTTCGATCCTGTGCCCGCGATGCGGAGATTCTGCTGCTAGGCAATCGCAGCGTCTTCACGCGCACCGCCGACGGTGCTCCCGGCATTCCGTCCCGAGCCCGTGGACTCCGTGAATCAAAATTTAATAAACTTTTCCTGATTATCAAAAAATCCTTCCATTTTATGCGATTTGTTCTTAAAAGATCTCCCGAGACGGTTGAGAACCGCTTCTTCCACCGACTTATGAACCTCACTCCCGCGCTTCTCGCCGCAGCGTTTTGCATGGTGGCTGTCTCGCCGCGTTCACGCCCAGACCTTGAACTGGGGAAACGAGGTGTTTGGCGGTTTGACCGACAGCAAGGGAGATACCCTCGACAACACCTTCGTCTTCGAACTCGGAGTCCTTCGTCAGCGGCTTCGTTCCGACTGAGTCCAATCTCGATCTATGGGTTTCGAACTGGCAGGTCTTCGACCAAGCGTCCTATAACAAGGACATTCGGCTATTTCACGTCCACGGTCTATGTGGACAATGATGTCACCAGCAGCAATCCAACTGGCGAGCACCCTGAGTTTCGCCGGACTGGACGCCTACATCTGGATCCGCAATGACGACGATCCGGTCGAGGGCACCGAGTGGCTGCTCACCCGCGCGGACAACTGGAAGTTCCCTTGGTCGGCGGTGATTGCTGCAATACCGACGTCATCGAGTGGGCTGTCAGCGATCTTGATCCCGCGAAATGTCCCGCTGTGGGGCAGACAAAATGATGTGACCGGCTCCGGGGAGTTCACCACCACGGGCACCACCGGGCTTCAGACCTTCACCTTCGTTCCCGAGCCTTCGTCCGCCGCTGCTCGCCGCCGTCGCCGGGGGATTTTTGGTGCTTCGCCGCCGTCGTTCCGACTCCGTGACCTCCATGAAGCTGCTGGATCTGCCGGATTCTTTGCCTTGCGGTATGTTTCTCAGGCATCCGGCTTCACGCGGAGAGTCATCTCGTGGTTCAGCGATGCCGATCAGACCAATCTGGACGGCGGCGGGTGCGCCGATGGATGCGGGATTTCAATTTGAACTCGGCGTTTTTTCCGGCAGGCTTTGTGCCGACAACTCTGAACGTCGAGTCAATGGTCGTCACACTGGGTGGTCGCGGATTCCACGACCTACAATGCGACGACGCACCGGTTCACCGATCAGTGGATCGTGACGAACAACATCGCCCGTTTCTGGTCGGTGCGACTGCGTGGATCTTCGGCCACCGGACCACGCCGACCGGCACCGACAGGATTCTTCTTCGCCACACCACCTGGACTTGGCCCGCCCCCGATCCGATGAATCCTCATCGCGACGGAATGGAATGTTGGCACCGCCAACCGTGGTGTTAGGAAATGTTAGTGTCTAGCGGGTCTCCGTTCCTGATGAAGTCCGCCCGCAGTCAAACATTCACCCAGTGGCAGGTCGAGCAGCTCACCGGTGAGCCACTCGACGGCCCTGGCGATGATCCCGACGGCGACGGATCCTCAAACCTGTTGGAATTCGTCTTCGGCACTCCGCCGAAATCCGCGGGCCCGGCCACCGTCACTCCCGTGGCGCTTGTGGCGGGCCATGCACAGATCACCATCCCGCGCCGCCCGGACCGTCCGGCGCGACTCACCGTGGAAGTCTCCGGAAATCTATCCGACTGGCAGTCCGGCCCGGCCGCCACGCAGCTCGTGGATGATGAAGTGGCCGCCATGATCGTGCGCGACCTCGTTCCTATCGATCCCGTCCATCCCCGGCGCTTCATGCGGATCAAAGCGGAACCCGCCGCGCCATGATCCACTCCACTGGCAGATCGCGGCCTTATTCCGGTAGCCGGAGGCTGCAGCCGCTCTTTATGATTCTCGTCCTCGCGGGATTCTCGCTCAATCTCTATCTGCTTTTCCTGCGCTTGTCGGGTGCCGGGATCGCCGGCTGTGGCGGCGGGCCCTGCGGGGAGGTGCTTGCATCTCGCTGGTCCGTGATTTTCGGCGTGCCGGTCACTTTGATCGGGGCGCTGGTCTATCTCGGATTGTTGGTCTCGCTCACCCGCCGGGGCGGCCGCCTCGCCACGCCGCTGCTAGGCGCGGTCCTAGGCTCGGTGGGCTGGTTCGTTTTTGCCCAGGCCGTTCTGATCGGGAAATTCTGCCCATGGTGCCTCGCCGCACATGGTGTGGGACTCGCCGTGGTTTGCCTCGGGGCAATCCGCTTGCAGGGAGGACTCGTGGGGTGGAGCTACGCCGCGTTTCTCGCAATCGGTCTGGCACAGTTATATGGTCCGGTTCCGGACAGTCATCGCATCGACGAGCTGCCTGCGGCTGCCGGGATGCCACCGAAGCAAGCGGGCGGAAGCGGCCGGACCGTTGGCTTTGGTGAAGTCCGGAAATCCTTCGATGTGGCGTCACTCCCGCGCCTTGGCTCGCCGGACGCGAAGCACGTGCTGGTCGAGTATTTCGATTTCCAATGCCCTTCCTGCCGCATCATGAGCGGTTATCTATCCGCCCTGGTCGAAAAGCATCCTGCGGAAGTCTGTGTGTTGCTGATGCCCGTCCCGTTGGACCCGGTTTGTAACGAAGCTTTTGTCCCCGGCGACGTCGGGCATCCGGACAGTTGCGAGCTCACCCGCATCGCCCTCGCCGTCTGGCGGGAGAATCCGGACGCCTATCCGGCACTTCACCGGGCCTTTCTATCCGACCCGCCGCTCAAGCTTCCCGACGCCCTGTCCCTCGCCCGCAAACAGGTCCCTCGGGCCCGGCTGGACGCCGCGATGGACGACCCGTGGATCGATGAACTCATCCAGGCAAACGTCGCCGACTGGGTTTCCCTCTCCGGCAAAACCAAGCATCTCCCCAAGCTCCTGATCCGCGACAAGCGCATCCTTCACGGCCTTCCTTCGGGAGAAGCCGATTTCATCCGCGTGATGGAGCAGGAGTTAGGCCTCTGACTCCCCAAGGAGCGGCGATGCATGATCGCCGAAGCCCATGGAAAGCCAATGAAAAGAGCCCAAGGCACATCTCATTGCCCCCCATGGTCCACGGCGGACACGTTCCGCCGCTCCTTGCGAAGAGTCCGCACGCCCCAAGGAGCGGCGATGCATGATCGCCGAAGCCCATGGAAAGCCAATGAAAAGAGCCCAAAGCGCATCTCATTGTCACCTCATGGTCCTCGGCGGACGCGTTCCGCCGCTCCTTGCGAAGAATTCGCACGCCCCAAGGAGCGGCGATGCATGATCGCCGGAGCCCATGGAAAGCCAATGCAAAGAGCCCAAAGCACATCTCATTGCCCCCCATGGTCCTCGGCGGACACGTTCCGCCGCTCCTTGGGAAGATTTCGCTAACTTCCGACTAGCCGCTTCGTCGTGGCCTCGTCCACGGGCTCGCACAGGCGGTAGCCTTCGCCGTGGGTGGGGATGGTCATCAGCAGCGCGTCGCGTTCGTACGGGGAGGGGAAGTCCAGGCCGATCAACGCGCGCCCGATGCGCTCGCCGGACTGGCGGTAGTTGAAATAACAGAGACTCGCGTTTCCCCGGATCCGCTGGCCGAGGAAATCGTGCAGCGCTCCGGGCCGCTCGTAGAAATCCAGCCGCAGGAACGCCGGGTTTTGCAACAGATCGCCGCGCAGCGGGATCGCCCGGAACGCGATGTCCACGGCTCCGGTGAGGTCCTCCCAGGCGAAGCCGTGGGCGTCGAGTTTCTCCGGCAGCGCGTCCAGCACCGCCGGATCGTCCGCGTGGATCGTGAATGCCGGCCATGCCTCTTCATCGTCGGTCTTGCCATACTGGAAATCCGCGATGTCGAGCCCCTCGAAACAGGAATCCAACAGCTCCAGCATGGTGCCCGCCCGTTCCGGGATGCGGACGCGCAGGGTGCGGCTGGTCTTGCTGCCGGATCCCACCGATTGCGCGATGAGCCCAAGTTGGAGGAAATCGATGTTCGCGCCGCAAAGCACTACGAGGATGCGCTTGCCTGTTAGCGCCTCGCGGTTTTTCAGAACCGCTGCCAGACCCATCGCGCCTGAGGGTTCCGAGATGCAGCGCAGTCCTTCCCACAGTGTGCGGATCGCGTGGCTGACCTCGGCGTTCGTCACGGTTTCCACCCGGTCGAGCGTGCCCTGGCAGATTTGAAACGGCAGCTCGCCCGCTTTCCTAACCGCGGTGCCGTCGCAGAAGAGATCCACGCTTTCGAGCGCCACCGGTTTTCCGTCCGCCAGCGCCGCCTTCATCGACGCCTGGCCCACGCCTTCCACGCCGACGATCTCGATGCCCGGCCAGTAGGTCTTCAACCAGGTGGAAACGCCCGCCGCGAGACCACCGCCGCCGATTTGCAGATAGGCCGCGTCGAACGGGCCTTGTCCGGACAACACCACCTCGTCCGCCAGCGTGCCTTGCCCGGCCATCACCTTGAGGTCGTCGTAGGCATGCACGTAAACCGCACCGCTCTCCGCCTCGTCCGCCCGCGCGGCGGAGACCGCCTCGTCGTAGCTGTCGCCGCTCAGATGGATTTCCACCCACTCACCACCGTGGTGACGCACGGCGGCTTGTTTCACCTTCGGCGTCGAGCGCGGCATGTAGATCCGCGCCCGGATGCCGAGCGCACGGGCCGCGAGAGCGACTCCCTTGAGCATGATTTCCGGCGGAAGCCGTGACCACGCCGCGCGCCGCTTCGGCGGGTGTTAGCACCGCCATCCGGTTGCAGGCGCCGCGCCATTTGTAGGACTTCACCGCGGACAAATCCTCGCGCTTTACCCAGATTTCCGGACCCGGTCCCGGCAGGTTCAGGCGCTCCAGCGGCGTTGCCTGCCCGAAGCGGTAAACCCGCTCCCGGGCAAACAGGATTTCCTGGCGCAATTGCCGGTCCAGCGGCAGATCCTCACGTGTCATGCCGCAGCCTTGCCTGATTCCTCCCCGCCCTGCAAGGCCCAGCTACGGGGATGATGGCGCGGTCAGATGTGCCAGCCGTCCCGGGAGTTCGGTGCCATCATTTTGGTGGCTTCCTCGTCGCCGATGATTTCCTGTTTCACCGCGTCCCACTTGATCTTGCGGCCGGTGACGGACGCGATGTAGCCAAGGTGGCCGGGAGTCTGCGAGCGATGGGCGATCTCGACGGGAGTGGTCGTGCGCTTGCGGGATTTGATGGAATCGATGAACTCGCGGAAATGGCCGGGACTGCGATAGAGGGCGATTTCAAGTTCGCCTTTTTTATCGAGCGCCTGGATGTCGCGGATCCACTGGACGTTGGATGCGTTGAACTTGCCGCGGGTGACGCTGACCCAGCCGTCCGGGCCGATCCATTTGGCTCCGCCATCGATTTCCGGGTGGCCGCCGGCGATGACCATGTCGATGTCGTTGGGATACTTGCAGTCGATGCGAAACTTGGTGGCGGTGTTCCAGATCGCGTCCTTGGGTGGAAACTCGGCGGTGGCGGATAGTTCGAGCGGGCCGATGGCATCATCGGGACCGCAGCCGAACTTGGGATTGGCGAGGCCCCAGTGGGCGATGTCGCAGTGGTGGCCGATCCAGTCCATGAGCTGGCCGCCGCCGGTGTTGTAGTCCCAGCGCCAGTTTTTGTGAAAGCGGCTGGGGTTGAATGGCTTCAACTTTGCCGGGCCGGTCCACATTTCGAAATCCACGCCGGCAGGCACGGGACTATCCGGAGACTTGTCGCCGGTTTTTGCGAAATCCGCGTGGCCGGATGGCAGGCCGACTTCGACGCGGGTGACTTTTCCGATGTAGCCGTTTTGCACGAGTTCCGCCGCCCAGCGGAACGAGGCGACGCTGCGTTGCCATGAGCCGGTCTGCCAGATGCGGTTGTTTTTCTGCACGGCGTTCACCATCGCGATGCCTTCGCCGAGTTTGTGCGAAAGTGGCTTTTCGCAGAAGATGTCCTTGCCCGCGTTTGCCGCGGAAATGGCTTGGATCGCATGCCAGTGGTCCGGCGTGGAAATGGCGACGGCATCGATGTCCTTGCGTGCGAGCAATTCGCGGAAATCCTTGTAGCCTTTGCAATCCTTGTTGCCGTAGCGGGCGTTGACCTTGTCGATGGCCTCCTGGAGGTGCTTCTCGTCCACATCGCAGATCGCGACGACCTGGCAATCCGCCTGGGCGAGGAAGTTGTCGAGGTTTCCTCCGCCCTGCCAACCGACGCCGATGCAGCCGAGGGTGACTTTGTTGGAGGGAGCCTCGGCTCCGAAGAGGCGGCTGGGGAGGATGAGCGGAGCCACCGTGGAAGCGGCAAGGAGTTTCAGGACGTTACGACGGTTGGGGTGGTTTTGTGGATTCATGGGCACTACTTAACGTGTTTACGGGATTACCGCTTGCTTTCTTGCGGATGATGCGTCCAGGCGGTAGTCGTTATAAAGCCACCGTCAGCAGACCGTCGTCAATGGGTGATACGGAGACTTCATTTTGAAAGACAACTGGTGCAGATGGCGTTTCTCTGGAAATATGTTTAAAAGACCATGATTTTTCGATTTGCCGCTACGCTGATTCTACTCTCGACCGGGCTGATAGTCGGTTGCAAGCCATCGTCTCCCGAAGTGTCGAGCACCGCCGCTTCCTCAGTGGAGGAGGCCGCCGGAGTGGTGAAATCTTCCCTGCCGGAGGAAATTTCATTCAACGAGCACGTCCAGCCGATCCTCTCTGAATATTGTTATCACTGCCACGGGCCGGATTCGGGGACACGCGAGCCGAAAGACGCGCCACTGCGACTGGACCGGGTGGAGGACGCGTTCGCACTGCGCGACGATGGTCACCCGGTGATTCTCAAAGGAAATCCGGCGGACTCGCTGCTCATCAAAAGGCTTCATGAAAAGGATCCGGACTCGATCATGCCACCGCCGAAGAGTCACAAGACGATGAAGCCGGAGGAGATTGCCTTGCTCGAGCGCTGGATCGAACAAGGCGCGGAATACGAGCCGCACTGGGCGTTCGCTGCGGTGAAAAAACCCGCGCTTCCCGAGTCCGGAGCGAACTGGGCGGTCAATCCCATCGACCGCTTCATCGCGGAAAAACTCGACGACGCCGGCCTGAAGCCCAATCCGCCGGAAGACGCCGCGCGTTTTTATCGCCGCTTGCACCTCGACGTCACCGGGCTGCCACCGACTCCCGAGGCAATCGAAATTTTCAGGAAATCCTTCGCCGCGAATCCACAGGAAGCCGTCGATACCGCCGCTGACCAGTTGCTCGCGACCACCGCCAGTGCGGAGCATTTCGCCCGGCATTGGCTCGATGCGGCGCGCTATGGCGACACCCACGGTATCCACATCGACAACTACCGCGCCATCTGGCCCTACCGCGACTGGGTCATCCGGGCGTTCCAGGCGAACATGCCGTGGGACCAGTTCACCACCGAACAAATCGCCGGCGACATGCTGCCGGATCGCACGCTCGACCAGCTCGTCGCCACTGGCTTCTCCCGCTGCGTCGCCACCACCGGAGAGGGCGGGGCCATCGCCGAGGAATACGATTCGATCTACGCCAAGGACCGCGTGGAAACGGTGTCCGCCATCTGGCTGGGCCTGACCACAGGCTGCGCGGCCTGCCACGACCACAAGTTCGATCCGGTTTCGACCAAGGAGTTTTATTCCCTGGCCGCCTTTTTCCGGAACACGCCGATGACTGCGTTGGACGGCAACAAGGAGGATCATCCACCTAACGTTTTTGTGCCTCTGTTGGAAGATCGCGAGCGTTGGCAGACATTGGCCGGGGAAATTTCTGGAGTTGAAAAGCAACTTGCAGAGCGCGCCGTCGTGGCGCGTCCGGAGTTTGAAGCCTGGCTGGCCACCGCCACCATCGGGCCATCCCGCGAGATCGATTCCACGCTCGCCATTCATCTTCCGCTCACCGAGGCGGATGGCCCATTGCGCGGCCTTGTCGATGGCAAACCGCGCGAATGGCCCGCCGCGCCCGAGCGGATCGACGCGCCGCTCGGCAAGGCTCCGGTCATCAGCGGCGAGCCGGTCGAGCTCGGTGACATCGGTAGCTTCTCGCGCGGCGACCGCGTGACCTTCGGCGGCTTCATCCGCGTCGAGGGCAAGCCCACGGGTGCCATCATCGCCCGCATGAATCCCGCCGAATCGCTCCGCGGCTGGGATCTCTATCTGGAAGCCGGCAGGCCCGCCTATCATGTCATTGATTCCTGGGACAAGGCGGCTAACAAAGTCGTCGCAAGTGCGACGCTCGAGTCCGGCAAGTGGCAGCACGTCATGGTCACCTTCGACGGCTCGATCTCCGGCCACCAGGCCAGCACCATCTTCATTGACGGAAAGAAAGCAGCTTCCAAAACCTATCCGAACACCGTGGGTGGAAACATCGAGACCGCGGTGCCTCTGCGCCTCGGGTCACGTCATGGGGGACAGTCGAAACTCAACGGCAAGGTGGCCCTCCAGGATTTCCGTTTCTATCGACGGATGCTTTCCGAGTCCGAAATCGGAACACTGGCAAAAAACAGCGAGCTCCAGCACATCGTTTCCCTGCCTCCGGAAAAGCGGACCAAGGAACAGATCGCATCGGTCCAGGAATACTACCTCACCAATGTCGACGCGCCGTCCCGTGATTTGATCACGGTGCTGGATGGTAAAAAGGCGGAACAAGGTTTCCTCCGTGCACGCGGCTCGGTCACGCTGGTGATGGCCGAGAAAAAAGAGGAGCCCTACGCCCACGTCCTGACGCGCGGCGTCTATTCCGACAAGGGCGAGAAGGTGTTTCCCACCACGCCTGCAGTGCTGCCGCCGATGGCTGCTGACGCGCCGAAGAACCGCCTCGGTCTCGCCCGCTGGCTCAACGATCCCGCCAATCCGCTTCCCGCCCGGGTGACGATGAACCGCACCTGGTCCTATCTCTTCGGGGCCGGCATCGTCGATAGCAACTCCGATTTCGGCATCATGGGTGCCCGCCCGACCCACCCGAAACTGCTCGACTGGCTCGCCGCGGAGTTCGTGGATTCGAAGTGGAACTACCGCCACATGGTCAAGCTGATCGTCACCTCGGCCACCTATCGCCAGTCCGGAGTGGTCACACCCGAGATGCTGGAAAAGGACCCGTCTAACCGCCTTCTGTCGCGTGGCCCGCGCCACCGGCTCGATGCCGAACAAATCCGCGACCTTGCGCTGATCGCCGCCGATCTGTTGTCGCCGAAGGTGGGTGGCCCGTCGGTGAAACCGTATCAGCCGGAAGGAATCTGGGAGGCCGTCGCGATGCCGCAGTCGAACACCCGGACCTACCGCCAGGACAAAGGCGAGGGGCTCTACCGCCGCTCGCTCTACACGATGTGGAAACGCACCGCCGCGCCGCCGACGATGGAAATCTTCAACGCGCCGACCCGCGAGACCTTCTGTGTCCGACGCGATCTGACGAACACGCCGCTCCAGGCACTCGCCCTGCTCAATGACCCGCAGTTCGTCGAAGCATCCCGCGAAATGGCTTCCAACGCGCTCAAGGACGGAAAGGATTTCGACGCCCGACTCGATTTTATCACCCTGCGGCTTGGTGGTCGGACGTTCGATGCGGACGAGCGCAAGATCGCCCGGAAATCCCTCGATTCCGCGCTGGCAACCTTCCGCAAGCAACCGGATGATGCCATGAAACTCATCACCACCGGAGAAACGCCGCCCCGCAAGGACGCGGATGTCCCGGAACTCGCCGCTTGGACGCTGCTCGCCAGCCAGATTCTCAATCTCGACGAAACCATCACCCGCTGAACCGCGATGACACCCTTGGAATCCCACAACGCCGCTTACAGCCGCCGCCAGTTTTTCCGCAAATCCGGCACCGGGCTGGGCATGGCCGCGCTCGCAAGTCTGCTAGGCCAGCGCGGAATCTCCGCCGCGGAGAGCCTCGCCGGAATCAACGGCATGCTGCCGCAAATCGCTCCTAAGGCGAAGCGCGTGATCTATATCTCGCTGATCGGCGCGCCGTCCCAGCTGGACCTGTTTGATTACAAGCCGGAATTGAAAAAGCGCTTCAAGGAGGACCTCAACGGCTGGCTCAAGGAACAGGGCCAGCGACTCACCGGGATGACCTCCGGCCAGGCAAGCTTTCCGTTAGCTCCGTCGATTTTCAATTTCCAACAGCACGGCCAGTCCGGCGCGTGGGTCAGCGAACTGCTGCCATGGACCGCGAAGATGGTGGACGACCTGTGCATCATCAAGTCGATGCACACCGACGCGATCAACCACGAGCCCGCGAACCAGTTGATCTGCACCGGCTCGATGCAGGCGGGGAAAGCCTCGCTCGGATCGTGGCTGTCCTACGGCCTTGGATCGATGAACGAGGAGCTGCCGTCCTTTGTCGTGCTGCACGCCACCCACACCTCGCCGTTTGCGAACGTGCAGGCGATCTCCTCGCGGCTGTGGGGTTCCGGCTATCTGGCAGGCAAGCACTCCGGCGTCGCGCTCCGCTCGCTCGGCGATCCCGTGCTTTTCCTCAAAGACTCCGCCGGAATCTCGCGCGAAACCCGCCGGACCATGCTCGACGGACTGAACGAGCTCAACCGCCGTTCGTTCGCCGCGATTCGCGATCCGGAAATCGAAAACCGCATCCAGCAGTATGAAATGGCCTTCCGGATGCAGGCGTCCGTGCCCGAACTCACCGATCTATCCGGCGAAACCGAGGCTACCTATCAGCTCTACGGCGAGGACAGCAAGAAGCGCGGCACTTTCGCGAACTCCGCGGTCATGGCCCGGCGTTTGGCCGAGCGCGGCGTGCGCTTCGTCCAGATTTTCCACCGCGGCTGGGACCAGCACGGCGACCTCCCGCGCGACCTCGCCTCGCAGTGCAAGGATGTGGACCAGGGTTGTTACGGCCTGATCCAGGATCTGAAACAACGCGGCATGCTCGAAGACACGCTCGTCGTCTGGGGTGGTGAATTCGGCCGTACGATTTATTCGCAGGGGAAACTCACCGAGACCGACTACGGCCGCGACCATCACCCGCGCTGCTTCACCATCTGGATGGCCGGCGGCGGCATCAAGGGCGGCCAGGTCTACGGCGAGACCGACGAGATGTCCTACAACATCGTCAAGGATCCCGTCCATATCCGCGACCTTCACGCAACGATGCTGCACGCCCTCGGTCTCGAGCACGAACGCCTCAGCTTCAAATTCCAGGGTCTCGACCAGCGGCTCACCGGAGTCGATCCCGCCAAGGTCGTGAAGGAGCTGTTTGTCTGAATATTCCGCCCCTTTGTGAGAATAAGGAGCGGCGATCTCCGAATCGCCGTGCCCATGGAAAGCCGATGAAGAGTGGCTTTCCTCTTCTCAGCGGCAGCTCATGGGCTTCGGCGAATACGTTTGGCCAAAGATCTATCGCGGGCTCTCCGACTTTTCCCACTTCTCGAAATCGTAGGTCAGTCTGCGTCCGTCATGCTGGATCATCAGCGGTCCGCCGGTTCTTTGATAGACCATCGGGTTTTTGTGCAGGATTTCCTGGGAGAAGACGAGGGGCGCTCCGTCGACCTTGAGCTGGTCCTTGTAAGGGTCTTTGTGGGGCTGCCAGGTGAACTCCAAGGTCCTGCCGGATAGAGTGCGGTATTTCATGGATGGCACCGGAGCGTCGATGGATGAGGCATCGAGTTGGGTGCGCGTTTTGACCGCTTCCGCGAACCGATTTAGCTCCGCGTCCATGCCGCCGCCGGCGAAGGGTTTGAGTTCCGAGGTTTCAAGGATCCAGCCGTTCTGGCGGGCGTCGCACCAGAGCATGTCGTTGTTGCCCCATTTTTCGCCCCACTTGCAGGGTTTGATGCTGAAGAAGCCCATCAGCATCGAGCCGTTGTGACAGAAAATCCAGCCGTCCTTTTCGATGCGCTTGAGGATGCTCCCCGTGGCGGGAAACGGAGCGTAGAGTTTGTAATAGGGATACTCGAACTCGCGGTTCCGGACCTTCACCTTCTCCGGAACGGCATACAATCCTAACAAGGTTCCCTCATGCTGCATGTATTGGCTGAATCCGTTTTCGCCGTAGCCGAGCGTGTTGGCGCGTTTCTCCTGCAAGGCGTAGGGTCGATAGGGATTCTCCATGCACACGGCGAAGGTGGAGGACGGCTTGCCGGAAACCCACTTGAGCATGTGGCGGCGCGATTCCTTGTAGAGTCCGGACGTGGGCTCGCCAGGCTGGTCCCACTGGCTGCAGAGACTGTAGTTAGAGCTGTGCCAGGTCATGCGGTGAACGTTCGCCTTGCCCATGCCCGCGACGTAGGAGCGGTGGAGAAATGGCTGCGAGCGGTCGGTGGCCACCTTGACGATCAGTTCGGGAACCTTGTAAACACCGGGCGTGGCCATCCAGAACGAGTGGATGTAGCCGATGCCGTCCGCGGAAATCGAGCGGGGAGCGCCGAACGAGACCCACGCCGCCGCGGCGGTGGATGCCATGGCTTCCAGCCCGGTGTCGGTGGAGCCCCAATACTTTGCCCGCGAGGCGGAGCCGACGTTGTAGCCCTGGTTCCAGGTGCAGGCGATGTCGAGCATCATGGCATCGAGGGTGATCGTCGCACGTTGGCGCATTTCAGCATCCCGCGCGAATTCCGCCAACATTCTGACGGCGGATAGATTCACTCCCAGATAGATCGTCGCTCCGTATTCGCTGAAGTTTTCTTTCGTGATTTCATCGAAGCCGGAAAAGAGCCGGGTCTTGGTGGCGGTCTTGATTTGCTCGGCATTCTGCCCGGCCCGGTCCACCAGTTCCGGCCATTCCTCGGCGGCGAGAAATCCGGAGGCGTCCATCATGAGCTTGTAGTTCCACGCGCCGCGGGCGTAGCCGGTGAGCGCCTTGTGGTCGTTATAAAGCGCCACGTAGTCGCGGATCTTGTGGGCGGTGGTTTGCGGGATCTTGTCCTTGCCGAGAAAGTAGGTATTCACCAGCGCCGCCTTGTCGAAAGGGTCGAGCGCGGGTCCGGGGCGCTTGAGGGTGGACTTGTCCTTGGCCGCCTCGTAGACGGATTGTTGGGCGAGGAGATCGCGGCCCCTGGCAAGCTGATAGGCCGCCGCCGCGTCGAGCTTGGTGAGGGCGTAGGCGGTGTCCACGTTGAGGACGAGGCGGGCGGCATAACAGGGGGCGGCGGCCTTCGGATAGGTTTCGCTTTTCGGGTCCGGCTTCACGCCTGCCACGTAGCGGACCATCGCCGCCCCGCGTTCCTCCGGGGTCTTCCCGTCGAGGCGCACGGTGTCTGCCTGCGCGTGGACGGCGAGGCAGGCGGCGATGAGGGTGGAAAGGCAGCGCATGAAACCGTCAGGGCTGGATCTGATAGGTAGTGCCGGCCTGGGTGGGGAAGCGGAAGAGGCCCTCCTTGTCCGCGCTGATCTTGGCGGTGCGGGCGCCCTTTTCCTTGAGGGTGATTTCCTTGGGATCGCCCTGGAGGCGGAGCACGGCGGGATTGCCGAGTTGTGAAACCACGTCGGCGGAAACGAGTTTCCCGTCTTTCCAAGCCGCGCTGACTTCGAATCCTCCGCGTGCCTTGAGACCGCGGACGCTGCCGTTTTTCCACTTGGGAGAGACGGCGGGCAGGATCGCGATTTCCCCGGCGTGGGACTGCACCAGCATCTCACAGATGCCGGCGGTGATGCCGAAGTTCCCGTCGATCTGGAACGGCGGGTGATTGGTGAAGAGGTTGGCGAGCGTGTTGTGGGTGAGCAGGCCGCGGATCATCTCGGCGGATTTTTCCGGTCGGGCGAGTCTGGCCCACATCGCGGTGCGCCAGGCCCACGTCCACGAGCGGCGGGAGTCGCCGGAGGTGCCGCGCGATTCAAGGGAAAGGGCGGCCGCCTTGGCGAGCTCCGGCGTGCCATGCAGGGTGAACTGGCGGCCGGGGTGGAGGGCGAACAAATGGGAGGTGTGGCGGTGTCCGGATTTTTCAAGTTCCGGACGTTCGGACGTCCACTCCATGATCTGGCCCCACGAACCGATCTGCGGCCCTAGTAGCTTTTCGCGGGCGGCAGTGATTTTTTCAACCAGCGGGACGGACTTGCCGAGGACCTTGGCGGCTTCGATCGTATTGGTGAAGAGATCCCAGACGATCTGCTGGTCATGGGCGACTCCATCCTCGCGCGGTCCGTGCTCGGGCGACCAGCCCTTGGGGACGACGAGCTTGCCGTCCTTCTCGACCAGGTGGTCGAGCCAGTAGGCGCAGACATCGTTGAAGACCGGCCAGGCGGTTTCTGACAGAAACTTCCTGTCTCCGGTGAAGGCATAGTGTTCCCAGAAATGCTGGGCGAGCCAGGCGGAGGAGGGTAGATTCCACTGCCAGCCGTTGCCACCGTAGATGTTCACGGAGGTGCGCATCGTCCAGCCGGGAGTTTTTTCACCGAAGGCTTTCAAGGTCGCCGCGCGGCTGCCGGGAATCATGGCGGTGGTCCATTTGAAGAGCGGCAGCGCGCACTCGGATAGATTGGCCGGCTCGGCGAGCCAGTAGTTCATCTGGATGTTGATGTTCGTGTGATAGTCCGCATACCACGCCGGTTTGTTCTGGTTGTTCCAGAGTCCCTGGAGGTTGGCAGGGAGCAGGTCGCGTGAGCTGGAAATGAGCAGGTAGCGGCCGTATTGGAACATCAGCGCCTCGAGGTGCGGGTCCTCGGCACCGTTTTTATAGGCTTCCAGGCGCTTGCCGATGGACGGGTCGGCTGGAGGCGGGCCGATGTCGAGATCGACGCGGCCCATCAGTTTCTGGAAATCGGCGAGATGCCGCTGGCGGAGCTCGTCGTGGTTTTTCGCGGAGGCGGCGGCGGTTTGCTTGCTCACTGTTTGCATGGGATCCACGCCGCTGCGGAAGTTCTTCGCGGGATCGAGCGCGTAGTCGGTGGCAGCGGTGAGGATGAAAGTGGCGGAGTCTCCCTGGAAGGTGAGCTTGTCTCCGGTGGTCTCCACCTTGTCCGCGAGGAGCTTGAGCTGGGCCGCCTTGCGCAGGCCGTTGGCGAGGGTTCCGGAAAAGGCAAGCTGGCCGTCTGCGGCGGTGGTCGTTTCCTGATGGGCATCGGCGAGCTGCACAACACCGGATACTTTTGCGGGCTGGTCCGCCTGGATGTGGATGACTATCGCTTCGTCCGGCTTGCTGGCGAAGACCTCGCGGGTAAAGGTGGTGCCGTCCTGTTTCCAAGTGGTGGTGTGGATTCCGGTGGCGAGGTCGAGGCTGCGCGAAAAATCCGTGGTTTTCCCGTCCGGCTTCATTTCCAGATAGAGGCTGCCGAAATTCTGATAGGATCCGAATTCCTCCACCTTGTAGTCACCGGATGGATTGTCTCCGCCGGTCCACAGGCTGATGTCGTTGAACTGGATGTGCTCCTTGAGCGGGTTTCCGTAGACCATCGCGCCGATCCTTCCGTTTCCGACCGGTTGTGCCTGGCTCTCCCAGTTGGAGGCGGGGAATCCGGTCTGGTCGGTGCGGGATTGCGGCGGGCTGTCGAAGCGGATCTCCAGCGGCGCGGCGTGGAGATGGGTGAGTAGGAGCGAGGTGATGAGGATGGAGCGCATGGCTTTTCTGGATTTGGGATTTGAAATTTGAGATCTGAAATTACTTGGATGGCGTGCCGTAGGGAATGCCGCGGCCCGGCGTGCTCATGTAAACGCGGCCGAAGACATTCATGTCGCCTTTGACAAAGCCGCCATTGCCGAGGCCGCCGTATTGATGGGCGTCGTCGTTGACGCGGGCCCAGGTTTTTCCCGCGTCGGTGGACCGATAGATGCCTTCCGGGTCGTCCTTGAGCGGCTTGCCCCAGATGAAGACGGTAGGATAGTCGCCGTCCGCCCTGCCCCGGCCGAAGCCGAGGGTGAAGCACTGGAAGAGCGGGAGCTTCTCGACCACGCCATTCACGACGCGCACGGCACCGCCACCGCCGGCGGGGATCCAGAGATCCGAAGCGCGGCCCGGGGCTGCGAGGACGACGGTGGAGCGGACTCCCGGCTTGAGGACCGGCTTGAAGGTTTTTCCCGCGTCCTCGCTGCGGAGCAGCTCGCCGGTGGAGTTCCGATAGGCGTGGAAAACCTGCGGGTGGACGGGATCGGCGACGGGGCGGTTCGCCTCGGCCAGATCCGTCACCTCGGTCCAGTTCGCCGCCGGCCAGCGGTGGGCGGGGTCCTCGTTCCGATAGACCTTCCGGTCGCCCGGGGTGTAGAGGATGACGCGCCCGTCCTGGGAGAGGGCGAGCCGGGCGTCGGTGCCAGCCTTGGGGAGTCCGTTAGGTTCGGTTTTCTCCCAGGTTTTTCCGGAGTCGGCGGATGTGGCCATCTCGCCGGAGGAATTCAGCCGGACGACGCGCGCGGTGTCTCCGCTTCCGGCGGAGGCGAGGCGCACGTTGAGCCCGGCGGCCACGCGGAACTGACCGAACTCGGAATATCTCGCAGGATCGGAGTTGATGAATCCGGCATAGTCCCAGATGACGGAAAGGAGCGGGCCGCCGGGGATGCTGGCGATGTCCATGGGCACGGATTCCTCGATGCCGGCGACGTGGAACTGCCAAGTGGAGCGGATTTCCTTGTCGGGCGAGAGGACTTTCTGGAGATCTCGGACGCACCAGAGGCCGTTCCCGGAGGTGATGAACGCGCGCTGCGGATCAAACGGATCGAGCGCGACGGCGGCTCCCCAGTGGATGTTCTGACCGCGGCCGAAGGGGATGTCGGAATGCACGCGGCCCTTGTCCTGTCCGAAGATGTCGATCCACGTCTTGCCTTCCTCATCGCCGCCTTGCGGGCTGTAGTAAATGCGTTCGCCCCACAAGGTTTTGCCTTCGAGGTTTTTCTGCGGCCAGTAGGTGCCCATGGTGCTGATCATCAGGCGGCGCGGTTCGGTTTCCACCAGATCGATGCCGCTGTAGGGGTTGTAGGTCCGGATGAACTGACCCTTGGTTTCCCCTTTGTTGCTGATGGCTCCCGGCGTGATGTCGGTCCAATGATTCGCCTTGGGATCATAGCGGAACACCCCGCCCCCGGCCTTGACTTCCGCCTGATAGGTGACGATCAGGCGGCGTTCGGAGAGGACGGCGCGATTGGGATGCCACGAATCATTGGCCATCGAGCCGGGAACTCCCACGTCAGGAAGTGCGGGCAGTGCCCGCCATGTGTCACCGCCGTCGATGCTTTGATAGATGTTTCCGTCCGGTGTTTTGACTTGGGCGTCGTTGCGCGACTCGATGCGGGGACGCGAGAGGCCGAGGTAAAGAACCCTGCTTGCTTGGCCTGGCGAAGCGGATTTGGGATCGACGATGACGAAGCAAATGCCGTTGCCATTCGCCGTGGATGCCGGGTGGGACGGTTTCTGTTTCGGATCTTTCGGTGGAATCGGTTCGCCGGGTGCGAAGGTGCTGATCGCGGTCCAATTGAGTCCGGCATCGGTGCTTTTCCAAAGCCCGTTCTCGCGGGATCCGCTGAAGAGGAGGTTCGGGGAGTTCGGATCGACGGCGAGCCGCTCGCCGGTGTGGCGGCCCCATTTGTTGCCGTGGGCGCGGATGTGCTGGCTGACATCGGTGGTTCTCCAGGTGTTTCCGAAATCCGCCGAGCTGAGAATGCCGGTGCCGCCGCGCCAGTAGGGTGTGCCGGCAAGCAGATGGATGGTTGCGGGATTGCGGGAATCGAGCGCGAGCGCCTCGATACCCATGTGGGACCCGTGCGTGGGCGGCAGCCAGTCGAGCAGTGGAACCCACGAGTCGTTGGCGGGATTGAGCCGATAGATTCCACCGACGTCGGTGCGGGCGTAGAAAAGGCCCTTTTTCGCAGGATGGGCGAAGACGCCGGAAACGAAGCCGGCACCGCCCATGGCAACGTTTGACCAGTCATAGCGGATCGACGGAGTGGGGGACTGTGCGTGGAGCGTGACAATCTGTGTTAGGAATGCCGCCCCCGCATGGAGTATGATTTTCATGGTTACCAATCGGCGATGGTCTTGGATTCGCCGGGGGCGAGTTTGATTTCATTTGTCTTGTCGCCATGCTGAACCACGGCGGTGCCGCCCTTGGTATTGCGGACGGTGAGGGATGTCGGCTTGCTGGATTTCCAAGTGAGATCGAGTTCGAATCCACCGCGGGCGCGCAGCCCCTTGACGCTGCCATCGGGCCAGTTGGAGGGCAGGGCGGGGAGGATGTGGATGATGAAATTCCCGTTCTCGTCCTGCAAGTGGGACTGCACGAGCATCTCGGCGATGCCGGCGGCGGCACCGAAGTTGCCGTCGATCTGGAACGGCGGATGGGCGTCGAACAGGTTCGGATACATGCCGCCCTGTGGCCCTTGCCGGCCGACGGGCTGGAGCAGGTTGCGGAGGATCAGATAGGCGTGGTCGCCGTCGAGGAAGCGGGCCCAGAGGTTGATCTTCCAACCCATGCTCCAGCCGGTGGCGGCGTCGCCGCGATAGACGAGCGACTGGCGGGCGGCCTTGAAGAAGTCGGTGTCGCGCCAGGTGATGTCGGCGCCGGGATAGACGCCCCAGAGGTGGGAGACGTGGCGGTGCTTGTTCTTCGGGTCGTCCTTGTCCTCCAGCCATTCCTGGAGCTGGCCGTGTTGGCCGATCCGGTTGGGCGCGATGCGCGGACGTCATCCCGGCGAGTTTGGCGGCGAAGTCCTCGTCGGTCTCGAGGATGCTGTGCGGCCTCGACGGTGATTTCGAACAAGCGAGCGGATGATCTGGTGGTCCATGGTCGGGCCCATGACGAGTCCGCCCTGTTCGGGCGAGTTCGACGGGCCGCTGATGAGGGTCTTGGTGACGGGATCCTCGATCAGATAGTCGGCGAAGAACTCGGCGGCTTCCTTCATGATCGGATAGGCTTTTTCCCTCAGGAATTCCTGGTCGCCGGTGAAGAGATAGTGCTCCCAGAGGTGGTGGCAGAGCCACGCGCCGCCGGTCGGCCAGATGCCGTGGTTGGAGGCGTTGATCGGGGCGGTGCCGCGCCAGAGGTCGAAGTTGTGGTGGAGCACCCAGCCGCGCGCGCCGTAGTGTTCCTTGCGCCGTCTCGCGGCCGGAGACGCATCAGCTCGCCGAGCGCGTCGAACAGCGGCTCGTGGCACTCGGCCAGATTGGCGAGTTCGGCGGGCCAGTAGTTCATCTGCGTGTTGATGTTGCAGGTGTATTTGCTGTCCCACGGCGGGCTTGCAGCGAGTCGTTCCAGATGCCCTGCAGGTTGGCGGGCTGGCCGCCGGCGCGGCTGGAGCCGATGAGCAGATAGCGGCCGTATTGGAAGGTGCAGCGCGGCGAGCTGGGGGTCGTTTCCTTGCAGATAGTCGATGATGCGCTCGTTGGTGGGGCGGAGCGACTCCGGCGGTGCTGCCAAGGTCGATGTCCATCCGGCGGAAGAGCGACTGGTGGTCTGCCAGATGGCCGGCGAGGACCTTGTCCCAGGGTTTGGCCGAGGCGTTTTCCAACAGCTTGGCGGAGCGCGCGGCGGGGTCGCCGGTGATGTCGCGGAAGTTGGTGAAATTCGTGGCGGCGACGAGGCGGATGAGGACCTGGTCGGCGTTGGTGACTTCCAACTGGTCGCCAGTCGTGCTGACCGATCCGCCGGCGGCCTCGACCTTGGCGATGCTTTCGAAGCGGATGCCATCAGCCTGCACCTGGCCGCGGAGGACGAGGCGGTCGTTTCCAGTGGCGGTGGTGGTTGAGTTCTTGTGCGGACTGGTGAGGCGGACGCGGCCGTTGATTTTTCCCGGCTTGTCGGCGCTGATGCGGAGGAAAAGCGCGCGGTCCGGATGGGAGATGACGACCTCGCGGCGGAACTTCACGCCGCCGGCTTCGTACTCCGTGGTCTGGGTGGCGGTGTCGAGATCGAGCCAGCGCCGGTAGTTGGAAACGGGGTCGAGGCCCTGGAAGTCGATCCAAAGGTCGCCGCACGGCTGATAGGCCATCTGGCCCAGCGGGATGCTCATGAATTCCTTTTCGGCGAGATCCTCCGCCTGTTTTTGTTTTCCATCGAACAGGAGCCTGCGGATCTCCGGCAGGTGTTCCACGGCTCCGGGGTGGGCGTAGGAACGGGGATGGCCGGTCCAGACGGTGTATTCGTTGAACTGGATCCGCTCGTTAGGGATGGTGCCGAAGACCATCGCGCCGAGGTGGCCGTTTCCGAGTGGCAGGGCTTCGTTCCAGTTTTTCGCGGGCTGCTCGTACCAAAGCATCCACTTGGCCTGAGGCGGAGTGGAGTTCGGGGTGATTTCCGAGAAAGCCAGTTGACCGGTTAGGAGCAGGCCGATGGTGGGAAGGAGTGTGCGTTTCATGAGATGTTGTAGTGTCAGAATGAAGATTGTGGGACGAGCGTGACAGGGCCGAGCAATCCGGCCGGGAGCAGGGCGGTGTCCTTGCGATGATAGTACCAGATGACGAAGCATTTCCGGTTCTGTTCCGGGCGAGGTTGGTTTTTGACGAACCACTCCGGATAGGCCTTCATGGCATGGCCCTTGTCGGCGCGGTCCTCGCCCCACTCGAAGTCCGCGGGGAACTGCTCGTCGCCGACGAGGCGGTTGTGCCAGGTGTTGGTGACGGCGATTTCCAACAGGTTCTCACCGGGCTTGAGGGCGGAGGAGATGTCGAGCGTGAAGGGGGCCAGCCAGAGCACGCCGAGGTTCTTGCCGTTGAGGGTGACGCGGGCGAGGTCGTGGACTTTTCCGAGGTCGAGGGTCATTTGAGATTTCAAATCTGAGATTTCAAATTTCTTCGAATAGGTGGCGGTGCCGGAGAAATACTTCACTTCGGAGTCGGCGTGCCGGGCGAGATCGACGAGTGACGGCAGGCTGATGGAGCGCTTCGAATCGACCGGCGAATTCAGCGAAACCTGCCAGGGTCCGTCCAACGAGGTGGGCGCGGCGGGTGCTGCGAGGTTCACCGGTTCGCGTTTACCGGAGGCAAAAACCAGCTCGGCACGGGTGGCGGCCGGTGAGGACGCGGCGACCGATCCATCAGGCTGGGCCGTGAGCACAAGCGCGGATGGGGTGGCGGGCGTGCCGAGCTTGAGGGGCTCTCCTTCTCCGACGGTGATGCGGAGCGGCTTCCCGCCGAGCAGGTATTCCACTTCGAGTTGTTTGACGACGTTAGGCACGGGATCGCGGCCGAAGACGCCGGGATGCACGGCGGGCAGAGTGAGGGTGCCGGAACTGGAAAGGGACTTGAGTTTCTCGGTGACATCCATCCAGCGGTCGGGGGACGAGGCTCCGAAGCGGGCTTTTACGATCTCCAAGGCGGCCTCTTCGGCTCGTTGGGAAATCACCGAGACGACGTGATCGGCGGGCAGCTCCGAATTCCGGAACACCACGAAGATCGAGCGGTAGGTGCCGAGCATGAGATCCACTTCCGTGCGGCCGTCTTTCTGCCGCCACACGGGAGCAAGGCGGATAGAACCGTTTTCCGCGTCCCAGAGTTCCGGGCGCTTGCCGGTGATGCGGAAGGAAGCTGTGAAGGTGTTAGGTTTGTCGGTAGTGTTCGCGACGAAGAACAAGGTTTCATCCTTGGTCTGGCGGGCAGTGCCCGAGATGCCGGTTGCGCCGTGAAACTGAATCAGCGGGGTGATCTTGAACTCGCGGCTGGCGGGTGCGGTGTCGCCCTTGGTGTAGAGTTTTCCTTTTCCAACAGAGCGGACCGGTTCGTCGTTCCAGAGGGTGGAGGATTTCACCTCCGCATCGCTCTGCGGATAGCCGCTGAGTCCGGGCGAGCCGGATGGTTTCGCGCAGACGATGACCGCGCCTTCCTTGAGCAGGCTATCAATTCTGGAGACGTCTGCCGGAAGCAGGCGGCCGTCATGCGGGATGCCGAGAAACGGATAGCTGCGGCCGGAACTGAGCACGATGCGCCCGTCGCGCACTTTCAAGCCCTCGCGGAACTCGCGCCAGGAAATGATGTCCGAGCCCTGCGACTTGCCGACGCTCACGAAATCGGAGGGAGTCTCGCCGGACTGGAGCAGCGCCTGGGTGCGGCCGAGGTATTGGAAAAACGCGGTGCCATCCTTGGCCCAGGTCTGGTGGCGGTTGAAATGGGTGCCCCACCAGCCCATGCCCATGCCGGGCTTGTAGCGGTCGTCGAAGGGCTGGTGAACCCAGTGGTGGAGGATCAAACGGTTAGCGCCGCTGGCGAAGGTGCCGTCTGCCGAGCGCTTGAGAAATGATGGGGTTTCCGACCATTTGCTGAGGGTTGGCGGGCCGGTGAACGCCTCCGCACCGACGACCGTGCGGCCAGCGGCTCTGGCGGCGGCGACGATGGTCTCGCTGATGCCGCCGGCCTTGCCTGTCCAGAACTCGCCCATCGGGATGTCTGCCAGAGCCGTGCCTGCGACGGTGTCGAACTGGCCGCCGTAAGGCTCGAACTGGAGGTCCATGCCGACGGCCTTGATCTTCTCGTGTCCCGTCCGCCAGCCGTTTTCGTAGTACAGAGTGCGGATGAAATCGTCGTGGTCCCACTTGAAGCGGGCGGATAGATCCTTGTCGCCGACGGTCCGGTTCTGAAGCGCGAGCAGCCAGGGGAGCGGATCGTAGCCCTTGCGCTGCTTGAACTCTTCGCGGAAGGCTGGGGTCCAGCTCTGGGTGCCGGCTTCGTAGCTGTCGATGAGGAAATGTTTGAAACTCTTTCCCAGATAGGGGCCGAGATGTTTCTTCATGGGCTCGATGACCTGGTCCCAATGGAAGACGTTCAGGTCGCGGCTGAGTTTGTCGACTTCGAGCGTCTTGCCTATCAGCTCGTCCGGCAGCGGGTGCGGGTTCGCCCCGGTCGGCGCGTGGGCGAGGCGGAAAACCTGCCAACTGCCTGCGGGCGCGTCCCAGTCGAGGCGGCCGTCCTTGAAGCTTTGGGTTAGGTCGATGGCCTTCGACGGGTCGATGTCGCCGGAAGCGGGCACCGCGAGGATGGCGATGTCCTTGAAAAAGGTGAAGCTGCGCCCGGTGTTGCCCCAACTGCGGTAGCTCGTGGGATCGGGCCGCGGGATTTCGATAGAAACCCGTTTGCCGCCCTCGACGGTGATGGTCTTGGAGACGAGGTTCTGCATGTTTTTCTCCTCGTCGATCCAGGGGCCGCCGGTGGTGGAGTAGCCGACGGTGTTATGGAGGCCGATTTCCAGGCCGAGGCGCTGGGCTTCGGCGGCGGCGTGGCGCATGGCTTCCCAATACTTCGGGCTGCGGTAGGTCTGGTCCGGCCAGGGATTGTTGAGCGTGGGCTTGTGGGATTCCTGGACGGCGGAGGCGATGTTGAAAATCGTCGCGCCGCCGATCCCGGAGGCTTTCATGGCCTCGAGATCTTTGGTGATGCCTTCCTTGGAAAAATTGGATCCCATCCAGTGCCACCAGACATAGGGGCGGGTCTTGACCGGGGGATTCTTAAAGTCGCTTTCAAGCGGGGATTCCGCGGCATGTGAGGCGATGCTGGCGCACAACGCCATCAGTGCGGCAGGGAGGTGGTTTCGATAATTCATAAAGCTTGCTAGAACGTGATCTTAAAGCCGACGGCGTGTTGGAACGGCATTTTTTCCGGGCAGGTGATGGAGAGCTCGTCGGCTTCCTGCTGGTGATTGACCTTGGGGCCGCCGAGCAGTTGGATGGACTTGATCTGTTTGTCCAACAGCTTGGCTCCGGTTCCGAGGGATTTGATTTTGAGGGTTTCACCGGGAGCGGGCACGGCCATGCACCAGACGTAGAGGCTGCCGTCCTTGCCTACGGTAAAGCGGATGTCAGTGGACTTGAACGGGAGTTCGGCGGTGCGCTTGTCCAGCTTTCCCTGATGGATGAGTGGTTTCTCCGAGGCGCTTTCGCCCCACTTTGTCCAGGCTTTGCTGCCATAGATGCCCTCGCCGTTGATCTTCATCCACGCGCCCATTTCCTTGAGCATGGCGACGCAGGCGGGCTCCAGCGCGCCCTCGGGATCGACGGGGACGGCGCAGGCGTAGTTGCCATCGCGCGAGGCATACTCCAGCAGGCTGCGGACGAGGTTGACGGCGGCGTAATGATAATTAGGCCCGTAATACCAGTCGCCGATCGGGTTCTCGCCGATCCATGGCTGGCTTCTGTTGATCTGGCCGGGCACGTTGTTTTCATAGGTCATGCCGACTGCTGGATTCCCGGCCTGGAACTTGATGAGTGCGAGCGTGTCCACCTTGCCGTGTTTTTTCAGCGAACGGTTGTAGAAATCCGCCACCACGCGGCGGCCGGCGTCGGACTTGAATCCGGAGCCGCTCTTCACTCCGCTGAAAGGTTCCGGCGCGTTTCCGTCCGTATAGAACATGTCAGGGTCATACTTCTCGACGGCGTCCTGGATGCGGCGGGCCCAGCGCTCGGCATACCACTTGGCGTAGTCCTGATGGTCCTGGAAAATGCCTTTTTTCCCGAAGGCGATCTCGGTGACCGACTTGCCGGCGCCATCGGTGTATTCGACGAGATTGATGTTATAGAGCAGTCTGGGATCGAGCCCCTCCCACCATTTGCCCTTGCCGTCGGCGAGAGTTAGATTGGCGTCGTATGGCACGCCCGCCTTCGGCCCCTTGGTGTCCGCCCTGTAGGCATCCGCCCACCACCACCAGCTGTATTCGTGGTGGAAGGTGATGCAGAACTTCATGTCGTTTTTGCGGGCTTCCTGAGCCCACGCTCCGATCATGTCTTTCTTCGGGCCGACGTTGACGGAGTTCCACGGGTTGTATTTCGAATCCCAAAGATCGAAATTGTCATGATGGACGCCGACGACCATCATGAACTTCATCCCTGCGTCGTGAAAACTCCGGGTCAGCGCGGCGGCGTCCCACTTGGGAGCCTTCCATGCGTTGAGAACGTCCTTGTAACCGAACTCGGATGGATGGCCGAAGTTTTTGATGTGGTTGTTATATGCCGGGTGGCCTTCCCGATAGAGATTGCGCGCATACCAGTCGCCGCTTTTGCCAGAGGCCTGAGGCCCCCAATGGACGAAGACGCCGAACTTCGCGTCGCGGAACCATGTGGGGGCGCCGGGATGGTTCTTCCTGATGGAATCCCAAGTCGGCTCGAACGGACCGGGAGTGATCGGGAAATCCATTTTCACTTCCTCGAAGTCCTTGGGATCGGCCGGTTGCTTGCTCTCCGGCGCGGCCGGTGGCGGCACGGCGGGTGGATGGTCGAGCGACCAGGGTTCGGCTGCGTGCGAGCAGGCGAGGGAAAACAGCAGGGTGACGGTGGTGAGCTTCATGATCGAAGTATCAGGGGATTTCCAGTTTCAGGACGGTGGCGCGGTCGTCCCAGATTCCTTCCGGCAGCGTGGCGGTCACAACTTCATCAGATTGTTGGAAGTCAAGCGGGCGGTGCTGCGGATCGGCGAGCATCGTGACTTGTTTTACTTTTTCCGGGATGCCGGTAAGGCGGATTTTCCCACCTTCGGGGCGGTCGAAGAGATGAATATACAAGCAGCCAGGCTTGCTGGTGGAGCGCCAGCCTCGCGGCAATGACGCGTCATGCGATTTGGGTGCGCCTTTGGCATCGAGGCTCTTCTCACTGCCGTCCGGGTTGATCTCCTGGAAAACGATGGATTGGTTTTCGCCGCTGGCGATCCGTGAGGCGGTGGTGCCGCGGATGGATTCACCATTCACCGCGAGCCACCCGCCGAGTGATTGCAGGCGCTCGATCGATGGGGCGGGAACCTCGCCCTCGCCGGTGGGGCCGATGTTGATGAGGAAATTTCCGCCCTTGCTGGCCACGTCCACCATGCATCTAACGATCATCTCCGGAGACTTCCATTGACCGTCGTTTTTATCGTAGCCCCAGCGCCGATTGATGGTGAGGCAGGCTTCCCACGGCCGGCGGATGGCGGCTTCGGGGATTTTCTGCTCGTGGATGTCATAGTCTCCCTGATTGTTGCCGATGCGCGCGTTGATCAGGCAGTCGGGGTGGAGCGCGAGGATGAACTTCCGGAGGTCCGCGCTGTGGGCGGCGGTGATCTGGTCCGGCGTGTCGAACCACACAGCGCCGAGCGGACCGTATTGAGTGAGTAGCTCGCGCAATTGCGGTTTCACCTTGCCCTCGATGTAGTCCTCCTGGGCGGTGGCGGGTGGATTCGGGAAATCCCAGTCATTGCAGCGCTTGCCGCCGCGCGGGACTCCGGGGACGCTCCAGTCGCGGCCGAGCGAATAATAGACGCAGAGTTTCAACTGGTGTTTTTGGCAGGCGGCGGCGATTTCCTGAAGCGGGTCGCGTTTGAACGGAGTGGCATCCACCATGTCGTATGGACTGGATGGCGAGTCGAACATGGCGAAGCCGTCGTGGTGTTTTGAAACGTAAACGATGTATTGCAGGCCGGAGTCCTTGGCGAGTTTCACCCATGCGTCCGCGTTGAATTTTCCAGGGTTGAAGGTGCCTGCCAGTTTTTTGTATTCGGCGAGCGGGATGCGGAATTCATTCATCAGGTGAGCGTCGCGGCTGCCGCGTTTGCCCTGCCACTCGCCGGCAGCGATGGAGTAGGGGCCCCAGTGGATGAACATCCCGACCTTCGCCTGATGGAACCA
Organism: uncultured Verrucomicrobiae bacterium; assembly: GCA_963841745.1. Lineage (GTDB taxonomy): Bacteria > Verrucomicrobiota > Verrucomicrobiia > Verrucomicrobiales > Akkermansiaceae > Luteolibacter. The sequence goes on from CAWJDV010000008.1 coordinate 97,740, forward strand.
TTGGAATCGGGCGTCCGGTGCTGTTTCTGTTGAGAACACGGATGGCATGCTCATGAGCCAGACTAACGAAAGGAGTGTGTTCCGAACGAGGGATGTGGATTTGGAGTTCATCTGGATGGGTGGTGGGGACGGAATTCAGCGATTGTTCACAGGTGTTTCGGGACTAGCCACTGGCGAGTAGACGGCGAAGCGTTCGTGATGGATTTCATGCACGGGTTGGAATTTCAAACCGCTGGCCGGGCCGCAGTCGCGGGCTTCGAAAGTGAGGGTTTCGGCGTCCGTGAGATGCAGCCACTGTGACGGATCCTCGGCGGTGCCGACGATGGCCGGCACGGCGGGGCGGGGGATGGACCGGGCGACATCCTTGTCGTTGATGTCGTCCGGCATGCCGGTCTTGCCAAGCCGGGCGGCTAGAACCAGCGGGCCATACGTTAGGTGAACCATGTCAGGCACATCCTGCGTCCGGTGCATGCGCAGTGCGGCGGGGAGCTTGATCGTGAATTGATCGCCGGCTTTCCAGGTCCGCGTGGTGGAGAAGACGGGCTGGAGTTCTATTTCGCGTGACTCGCCAGCGATGGTGAAGACCGCTTTGCCCGCAAGCCAGTCAGGCAGGCGTAGATGTAGGGTGGCGGTCACGGGTTTTTCCGCCCGCACGATGGTGAAGGTGACGGTGTCCTGCCAGGGGATGTTTCCCAGCTGTTGGATCACGAGACCCTTTTCCTTCCAATCGACGATCGACGGAATGTAGAGGTTGACGGAGAGTGACGACTCATCGCGGAAATAGATGCCCTCGCCGTAGCGGCCGTGTTCTCGATGCCGCTTCCGTCACAACATTCGCTGCCTCTCAGATAGGTTTTGAAATCGCCGTGGAGCGGATGGAAATAGGTCACGCGCCCGGACGCGGGATCCACGGATGAAAGAATGTGGTTGTAGAGGGCACGCTCGAAATAATCAACGTAGGCGGCGCGTTTTTCCGGCTGATGCTCGCGTTCGATGAGGCGGCGGGTGAGCTTCAGCATGTTGTGGGTGTTGCAGGTCTCCGCGGTGTTGTAGGGCAGGATCCTGCCTTCATCGATGCACGGGCCGGCCTCGACGTGCGCCTTGTCGAACCACTCCTTGAAGGAGTTCCCGCCGATCGCGAAAGTGCGGGTGGTGGTGACGAGCTTCCAGAAATTTTCCGAAGCGACGGCGGCGCGCGAATCACCGGCTAGGTTGGCGTAGTTCGCAATTCCCACGGCTTGGGCGACATGGGTGTTTGCATGCAGATTGGCCAAGCGGTCTTCTCCGGCGGCGAGGGGTTGAGTGAACCAATCGCGGATGAAATCGCGGGCGAGCTTTAGATGGTGGTCGTGGCTAGTTGCCCGTGCGAGGTCGGTGAGGGCGTCGGCCATGCCGCCGAATTCGGTGAGCGGATTGCGTTCGTGGTCGGTGCGCAGGAGGCTTTCGGTTTGGTCCGGCGTCAGGGAGGCCATTCGTTTTGCATAACAATCCGCCATTTTTTCGGCCATTCCCAGCGCCTGGGTGTTGCCGAGGTAATGGTGGGCATCCAGCAGGCCGGCCATCACCTTGTGAATGGTGTAATAGGGGACCAGAATTCCATGTTTTTTACCGCTCTTGCCCTCGAAACTGGCGATGACCTCTTCGGGAAACGCCGCGAGGTGGCCGGTGCCGAATTGGTTTTGGCAGGCTTCCAGGCCGTCCACCAGGGCGTTCGCCTTGTCACGGAATGAAGCGTCACCGGTGGCGGCGAACATGCGGGAAGCTGCTGATAGGTAGTGTCCGGCCAAGTGGCCGCGGATGAAGCCGTCGTCCCATCCGCCATAGCCGCCTTTCACCGCGGGCGCTTGCGGCAATCCGGCTGCTGCGCGGTAGGGATACAACAAGCGGTCTACCTCCAATGCGCCGAGTCGTCCGGTGCGATGCAGTTCCTGCCGCTGCTTGAACGGCCCGTCCAGCAGGCGGACACGCGACGCATCGAACACGACGGTGCTGGGCGGTGCCGCCGGAAGTTGTCCACTCGCCAGCGTGAGTCCGGTGAAGAGCGCTATTGCTGAGCGGACAACCGTCATTTTGAAAGAGGTTTGATATGATAGGAGAGCTCCGGCTTTCCGGAGCCGTCGAGCCAGAGAAGCGTGTCATTTTCCTGGACGATGCGCGGCGCGGATTTGTCGTCGGGGTAAGTGGCCAGCAGCGGGTATTGTGAGATGGGAACGCCCTCGCCATCGGCGGGGATCGGATACACAGCGGCGTCGAGTTTGAGGGTTTTCTCAGAGACGGGTGATGTATAGGTGAGGGTGGGGGATTCCTTATCGGCGTCGTTGAGGTGGGTGGATTCGGTTTTCGCGGATAGCAGGGTGAGATGGAGTTTTTCCAACTCCGCGGTGATCTCCGCCGGGGATTTGGTTTTTCCTGTGTCCGGTGCTTCGACGACTTCCAGAATCCAGGCGGTCTTCTTGTAGTCGTAAGAATCGGTGATGGATTCGGCGGGTTTGGGATCGTTTGCCAGTGTGGCGGGCTTGAGCGAGCGGAAGGCGAAAATCACCCGACCGGTGTGGCAGAGCGTCCAACCGGAATCGGATTTGATGATTCGCTCGCAGATGGAGCCGTCCTGCGGGTAGGAAACGTAGAGCTTGCGAAACGGATAGCCCTCACGGACATCGGCCAGGCCGATCTGGGTGCCGCGGTGCTGGAGCACGTAGGACCACGGATTGGTGCCGTAGTAGCGGGCGTTAGGTTGATTGCGGCGGTCGGCGTAGGGCTGCGCGGAGTTCTCCCACTGCGGACTGAAACCACCGCTTTTGTCACCGAGCCAGTTGAGCTTGTGGCGGCCGGCTTCTTTGAAGAATCCGTCGCGGTCCCACTTCGGGTCGGCGCGCTGGGAGGCGGAGCGGCTTTCGATCGAGCTGGTCATGCCGAAGGATTTGCTTTGATAGGTATAGACGGTGGAGAGGTTGTCGCCCTGGCCGATTCGCTCGCGTTTCACGAAGGGGAAAATCGCATGGGGGCGGATGGCCGGTGGAAGCTGATAGGCACCGGGCAGCGCGTAATAGACGGTGAAAGGAATGGTGGTGCCTTGGGCGGATTTTCCGGTGTCGAAGGCGAGCCAGCCAATGAAGCCGATGGCGCTGCCGGTGCCGAGGAACTCGCCCTTGGAGCGCGCGGCGGAGTTGATGTAGTGCCCCTGGTTCCAACAGGCGGCCAGACTGGTGTGCAGCCAGTCAAGTGTTCGGGCGGCGGTGCGTTTGATTTCCGGATCGTCCGCGCATTCCGCCATCAGGCGGACCGGGGAGAAGTCGAGGGCGAGATAGGTTTGCGCGCCGTATTCGTCGGTGTTGCGGGTGAGGATGGAGTGATAGGTGCGGCGGATGTAGAGATCCATCTCGCGGAGAATTTCGTCTCGCGTGAAGACGCGCTCGGTTCCGGATTTGGGATCCTTGGAGACTGTCCTGAACTCCGGGAACTCTTGGGCGGATAGATAACCGGCGGCGGTGACGAGCAAGCGGAAATTGCCGTTGTCGATGCCGGCTGGGACGTCGGTGACGGTCTTCGCGTCACGGATCGGGCTCCTTGGCGGGTCGGAACCATTGGACCGGTAGTCCGCCCAGCGGCACTGGTGCTCGAATACCGCGTTTTTATAGGTTAGGTATGCCGGGTGATTGGTCAGGATATCGCCGAGAATGCGTTTGGCGGAGACGTGGTTGGCGATGGGAAAGTAGATTTCGAATGGGCCGAGGCGGTTGTTTCCGTCGCGAAGCCCTTTGAGAATGCGGGTGGTCTCATCCATGAATCGGGCGAGGCGAGGGTCGGCGGTGTCTTTCACATCGACGATGGAAGCGAGCAATCCGGGCAGACGGAGCGCGGCTTTGTTGTTGATCTTGCCGAGGTGGCTTGCGGTGGTGTCGCGGCCGGCAAACGTGAGGTAGGAGCGGCAGCGTTGCGATGCGGATGAAGACGCCGGCAGAACGCTGCTGCCCGCAGATGTCGGGCCCGGCTGCGCATCAGCAAGCAGCGCGGTGGCGCCGGCCAGAAGGATGGTCAGGAGGCGGGTGCAGTGAATCATCCTGTCGATCCGGGCAATCATGCGATGGGATTGGCTTCTAGCGTGATCCGCTCGTTGGAATGGTTGTCTGGTTTCATGTGGCCGGTTAGGCGAGGATTCCTTTGACCACCTTGCCCGCCACGTCGGTGAGGCGGAAATGGCGGCCCTGGTGGAAATGGGTCAGCTTGGTGTGGTCGATGCCCATCAGATGGAGGATGGTGGCGTGGAGATCGTGGACGTGCACGGGGTTCTCGATGATGTTGTAGCCGAAGTCGTCGGTCGCGCCGTGGACGATACCGGGCTTCACGCCGCCGCCGGCCATCCACATGGAGAAACAGCGCGGGTGGTGGTCGCGGCCGTAGGTGTCCTTGGTTAGAACTCCCTGCGAATAGGCGGTGCGGCCGAACTCGCCGCCGCAGATGACGAGCGTGTCTTCGAGCATGCCGCGTTGTTTGAGATCGGTGATCAGGCCGGCGCAGGGCTGGTCCACTTCCCTGGCGAGCTTGGGCAGGCCTTGCGGGAGCTTGGCATGGCTGTCCCAGCCGGGGTGATAGAGCTGGATGAAGCGCACGCCGCGCTCGGCCATGCGGCGGGCTTGCAGACAGTTGGCGGCGAAGGTGCCGGGCTGGTTGACGTCCGGACCGTAGAGGTCGGTGACGGATTTCGGCTCGCCGTCGATGGCGGTGGCTTCCGGGACGCTGGTCTGCATCCGATAGGCCATTTCATACTGGGCGATGCGCGATTCGATTTCCGGGTCGAGTTCGTTTTCGAAGGACAGGCGGTTGAGTCCGGCGAGTTTGTCGAGAAGCGCGCGGCGGCCGGTGCCGCAGATGCCGTCGGGGTTGGTCAGGTAGAAAACCGCCTCCTTCCCGGAGGAAAAACGCACTCCCTGATAGCGCGAATCCAGGAAACCGCTGCCCCAGAGGCGGGCGTAGAGCGGTTGGTCGGTCGGCTTTTTGGTGACCAGGACGACGAAGGCCGGCAGGTTTTCATTCGTACTGCCAAGGCCGTAGTGAATCCATGAGCCGATGCTCGGGCGGCCGGCAATCTGTGAGCCGGTCTGGAAAAACGTCATTGCCGGATCGTGGTTGATCGCCTCGGTGAACATCGAGCGGATCAGGCAGAGATCGTCGATGACGCCGCCGGTGTGGGGGAGGAGTTCGCTGAGCTGGGTGCTGTTTTTGCCGTAGGGGGAGAATTTGAAATGGGATCCGGCGAGCGGTAGGATGGACTGGTTTCCGCTCATGCCGGTGAGGCGCTGGCCTGCGCGGACGGAATCGGGCAGTGGCTCGCCATTGCGCTCGCGGAGCAGCGGCTTGTCGTCGAACAAGTCGTGCTGGGCGGGGCCGCCGCTCATGAACAGATAGATGACGCGCTTCGCCTTGGGCGCGAAGGTGGGAATGCCGGCGGCGGAAGCTTTGTTCGACAACAGCGAGCCGAGCGCGAGGCCGCCGAGACCGCCGGCCATCTTGGAGAAAAAGTGGCGGCGGGTGACGAAGAGTGGGTCGAGTTCCGATGACATGGGCTTAGCGGAGGGTGATGGCTTCATCGAGATTCAGCACGGCATTGGCGAGCACGGTGGCGGCGGCGAGTTCGACAGGCGGGAGGTCGGCGGGAGCTGCGAGGTCGCCGACTTTGAGGAACGATGCTGACTTTTCGGGGGCTTGTTGGAAAATGGCGGATTGTTCGGCGTGGAGTTCGGCGAGCAGGCGGATTTCCTGTTGGGAGGGATCGCGGGCGAGGGTTTCGCGGAACAGCCAGCGGGTTTGATCTGGTAGATTTGAGCCACCCTGGCGCATCATGCGGATGGCGAGACCGCGCGAGGCTTCGACGAACTGCGGGTCGTTGAGCATGACGAGCGGTTGCAGCGGGGTGTTCGTGCGCTGGCGGCCGACCGAGCAGACGTCGCGGCCGGGGACATCGAAGGCGAGCATGCCCGGTGGTGGGGCGGTGCGCCGCCAGAAGGTGTAGAGACTGCGGCGATAGATGCCGGGCGCGTTGTCACGTTTGTAGTCGGGGAGGAAGCTGTTGAGGACCTTCCACGCGGCGGAGTCTGGCAGATAGGGCTTGGCGGGTGGGCCGCCGATTCCCGGGTGGAGCAGGCCGGAGAGGGCGAGCGCGTTGTCGCGGAGTTCCTCGCCGGACAGCCGCTTGGCGGGGCCGCGGGCGAGCAGGATGTTTTCCGGATCCCTCTCACGGAGGGCGGCGGACATTTTCGAGTCCTGGCTGTAGGTGGCGCTGAGCACGATCTGGCGGCAGAGGCGTTTCATGTCCCAGCCGTGGTCCACGAAGTTCCGGGCGAGCCAGTCTAGCAGCTCCGGGTGGGATGGAAGGGAGCCCTGGGAGCCGAAGTTGTCCGCAGTGGCCACCAGCCCGCGGCCGAAGAAGTGCAGCCACATCCGGTTCACTTGAACCCGCGCGGTGAGTGGGTGATCCGGGGTTGTAAGCCAGCGGGCGAGGCCTAGGCGGTTTCGGGGTTGGCCGGCGGGGAGCGGCGGGAGCGCGGCGGGGGTGACGCGTGGCAGCGGTTCGCCCTCCGGGTGGCTGTATTCTCCACGGGCGAGAATCCGCGCGGGGCGGGGCTCGGCCATCTCTTCCATTACTGGAAGTTCGCGCACGCCGTCCATGGTCTTGCGCAGGTCCGCGCGGAGTTTGCGGAGATCGGCTGAATGCTTGCGGAGCTCGGGATCGACGGCGGAGAAATAATAGTCTCTCAGCTTGTTAAGGCCGGCGGGGTCTTGCGGAGTGGCGGCTAGCAGTTCTTGCGGTGTTTTGTTTTCATGCAGTGCCGTTACCTCCAGCCCGCTCACCGCGCGGGTGAAGAGGCGGATGTCATCGACCGCGCCGCCGCGCAGGCCGGAGTCGCGGACTCGCTCGCCGAAGCTGAAGCCCTTGCCGCTGCCGGAGTTCTTGGTGAGCTGGTCGCGCACGATTTCGGCGGGTGCCTCGCTGCCGTTGAGGAAAATTTTCAGTCCGTTAGCCCGGGACGAGCCGTCGTAGGTCACGACGACGTGAGTCCATGAGCGGGCGGGGACGACATCCTTGCCACTGATGGCGATGCAGTTGCCCGGCCACTCGCGGGCGATCATCCAGCGGAGGCGGCCGTCCTCGATGAGGAGTTCGAAACCGTTGTATCCGGGATCGTAGCCGGCGCTGTTATGGAAGATGAGTTGCCGGGGCGCAGGGTCGCCGGGCTTGAGCCAGAAGGCCATGGACATGGGGTCTTCCTGGTTGTCGATGCCGTGTTTTCCGAGGTCCAGCGGGTCGTCGCCGGTGAAGGAAAGCGCTTGGCCGCGCGAGCCGGGGACGAGGGTGTTTTTGGAATCGGATTTCGCCGGGCGTTTGGCATCGACGGTGTTGGTGAAGCCGTCTTTTTCGGAGGCGTCGAGATCGTAGGAGCCGCTGAGGTCGGCGAAGGCGGCGGTGGGCTTGGCAAGCCAGGTTGGAAAGCGGGTTCGCGCTCCTGGGTTTTCGCGGTTAGGGAGTTTTCCAATTCTGCGATGGCGGCGGTTTGGCGGGCGATGGTCTGATCCTGCTCGGGCGTGGTGAGGAGCTGGGAGGGGTTTGGCTGGATGGAGCCGACGCCGTGGAGCAGTCCCCACTCGTCGATGGAGTTGAAGAACGCGCCCATGGAGTAATAGTCCTTCATGGTTAGGGGATCGTATTTGTGATCGTGACAGCGGGTGCATTCGAATGTTAGGGCGAGGAAGGCGGTGCCGAATGTGTGGACGCGGTCGGAAATGCCCTCCTGCCTGAACTCCGCCTCCACGCTGCCGCCCTCCTGGGTTTTGCGGTGCAGGCGGTTGAATGCGGTGGCGGTGATTTGCTCACGGGTCGGGTTTTCCAACAGGTCGCCGGCGATCTGCCAGGTGATGAACTCGTCCCACGGCAGGTTTTTGTTCAACGCGCCCACGACCCAGTCACGGTAGGGCCAGGCGTGGGTGTCGATGTCGGACTGATAGCCGAACGAGTCCGCGTAACGGGCCGCATCGAGCCAGCCGATGGCCATTTTCTCACCGTAGCGCGGCGAGGCAAGCAGGCGGTCCACGGCATGGGCGCGGGCGTCCGGCGACTTGTCTGCTAGGAATGCGTCGAGCTCCGCGCGGGGTGGCGGGAGGCCGGTGAGATCGAAGGCGGCGCGCCGCAGCCAGCGCTCGGGCGAGGCGGGTGGTGCGGGGGCAAGTTGCTCATTGGTGAGGCGGGCGTGGACGAAGCTGTCGATCTCGTTCTCACCGGATTTCCCGGGCACTGGCACCGAGGCGGGTAGTGGGGAAAACGCCCAATGAGGCTCGTATTCCGCGCCCTGCTCGATCCAGCGGGCGAGGACTTCGCGATCAGACTGCGTGAGTTGGCGGGGTGATTCCGGTGGTGGCATCGTTTCGTCGGGATCCTTCTCGTGGATGCGTGCGATCAATTCGCTGGCTTTGGGATCACCGGGGACGATGGCCTTGGCCTTCACCGCGTCTTCGCGGACGTCGAGGCGCAGGTCGCCCTCGCGTTTGGCGGAATCCGGGCCATGGCACTGGAAGCACTTGTCGGAAAGAATCGGGCGAATGTGCTTGTTGTATTCCGGATTGTCCGCCGCCCGTGCCGGGATGTGGCAGATCACGACTAACAAAAAAGCGTTCCACGATAGGTGGAACGTCTGCCGGATCTTCCGATGGCTGGACTTCTGGGTCATCGAGTGGAGTAACAGGTTTTCATTCGAGTTTTAAAACATCCACGCTGGCGGTGCGCAGCGCTTCCGGGATTGAGATACGTAGTTCACCGCCCTGATGAATCATTGGAATTGGCTGGCCGGTGCGCAGCAGGGTCGCTTTGGTGAATTTCGGAGCGTTTTTCCAGACTGCTTCCGCTTTGAATGAAGGGAGAAAGTGAAGGTAGGCGATTCCCTTGCCGGTGGTGACCGGGACATTGGCGGATTCCGGAAACGGGCCGGGACCGGCGCCGATGACGGACTCGCGGCTGTGCTTCATCCAGTCTTCCATTTCCTTCCAGGCGGTTAGGGCTGGCTCGGGAATGTTGCCATCGCCCTTGGGTCCGACATTTGCCAGCAGGTTTCCGCCCCATGCGCGGAGGCGGACGAGTTTTTCGACGACTTCGGGCGCGGTGTCCCATCCGTATTCTTCGGTGTATGACCATTTGCCCGCGGGCCAGTTGGTTTCACAAGTCTCGAACCAGCCATTAAACCGCTTGTCAGGGAGCTTGCCCTCGCTGTCGCCATAGTCTCCGCCACCGCCGTTGCGGCGGTTGATGACGATGCCGGGCTGGAGGCGGCGGACTTCGGTGTTAGAAATTTCCCCATGGCCGCCGTCGAACCAGATAAGGTCGATCTTGCCGTAGTTAGAGAGCAGTTCTGTGACCTGCCCGGTGACGAGGGCTTTGCGTTTCGCGTCATGGTCGGTGGGCTTTTTCGGCAGCGTGACCGGCTTGTGATCCATATCGAGTGCCGGGCCCCGGTAGGCGAAACTTTTGTATTCGCGGTCGAACCACCAGTCGGGCGGGGAATAATAGAGCCCCACTTTGAGTCCGTGCTTGCGGCAGGCGGCGGTGAATTCCTTGACGAAATCGCGGCCGCCGAGAAATTGTTTGGTGCCAAGGTCGCCATGACTTGGAGGGCCAGAGCGTGAATCCGTCGTGGTGCTTTGTGACCATGACGGCATAGGTGAATCCGGCAGCCTTGGCTTGGGTGAGCTGGACGTCGTAGTCCACCTTGTCGGGTTTCCATTGTTTCGCCCAGCCGTAGTAGGTGTTAGGGGTGACGGTTTGGTCCTTCCACGGCTTGTTGGCGAGCATGCCCCAAGAGAGGTCGCCGGTGGCACCGACGGAAGCGAGGCCCCAGTGGATGAAGAGTCCGAGTCCGGCATCGGGAAACCACTGCGCCTCGGGGTGTTTGTTCGAGCTAGCGGGTTTTTGCGACGACTGGCCGAGGGTGGCGGCCTGGGCGTCGGCGGCTTGGTCGGCGGAGGAGAGGGAGGAGAAGGTGAGCAGTAGTGCCAGGACGAGTTTCATGGAGATAGGACTAATAGGTCGTATAGGACCTATGGAATCAGTGGAATTTGCACGTTGCTGCTGATCTTGCCGTTCTTTTTGTAGCCGTCAGTAGCACCGAAGAGGTAGGTAGGTTCGTCGTCTTCAATGAGCAGGGCGGGGCGCTCGATGTTGGAGTTGCTTTTTCCGCCATCTTCGAGGGTGAAGCGGCTTTCGAGAATCTTGGGCTTGGGCGAGGCTTTCCAATTCAAGCCGTCCTCGGACTGGAACATGCAGATGCCGCCGGAGGATCCGGTGAAAGTGCCGACCACGTCGCGGGTGACGGCGTAGTAGCGGTTGCCATATTTTTTGCTGAACCAGATGAACGGGTCTTCGGCGACCATCCAGTGCTTGCCGGGTTTTTCGGCTTCGAAGATTTTTCCGGGTGTTTTGATATAGGGACCTTCGGGCCGGTCCGCCATGGCGGCTCCGTAGCGGACGTTGCCGCCCATTTCCTTGCCTTCGATGTATTGCACGGCCTTGTAGACGAGGACGACACCGCCATCCGGGCGCATGCAGGCGGCGGGGTTGGTGACGCAGAGGGAGTCGAAGGATTTGTTGTCATCGGTGATGTCGACGATGGGCTTGTCCATGCGCGTCCACGGGCCGGCGGGGTTGGTGGCGATGGCTACACCGATGCGCTGGTGGTTCCGGTGCATCGGATAGTTTTTGCCGTCGCCGTGGTTGCCCATGTAGTAGAGGTAGTATTTGCCGTTGTGGAAAAAGGCGTTGGCGTTGTGGGTGACGTCTCCATCCCAGAATTTTTTCCCGGTGGCCGGATTGATTTCGCGAGGCGGCAGCGCGACATTCACGTGTTGATAGGGACCGGCGGGTCTGTCGGAAACGGCGTAGGCGATTTCGGAATGGATGCGCCCAGCCGGGGGCGAAGCCGACGTTGACGGGCCAGCGCGAGTAGAAGAGGTGGTATTTTCCGTCCGGTCCTTTCACGGGCGCGCCGCACCAGACGAAGTAACCGGGGACGGCAAAGCGGTTTGCGGCGGGCAGCGGCCGCACGCGGATGCCGAGATCGAGGTCCTGGGCGTGGAGCGAGGCGATGGCTAGAATGAAGGTGAGCAGAAGCCTCATGGGGTGATTTCGTGTTTGCCGTTGGCGGGGATGGTGAACGATTGAATTTTTCCGTTGGCGCGGATGTGCGTCTTGCCGCCTTGAGTCGAGGAAATGACGGCCTTGGCGAGTTTTCCACCGCGCCAGGCGAGATCGACTTGGAAGCCGCCGCGGGCACGGAGCCCGGTGACTGAGCCTTCCTTCCACACGTCCGGCAGGGCGGGGAGGATATCGATCAGATAGATGCCGTCCTTGCTGACGTGGCTTTGCAGGATCATCTCGGTGATGCCGGCGGTGGCCCCGAAGTTGCCGTCGATCTGGAAGGGCGGGTGGGCGTTGAACAGGTTGTTATAGGTGCTGCCGCCCTTGCCGACGGGGGCGAGCAAGCCTTTGAGAATCTTGTGGGCGTGGTTGCCATCGGCGAGGCGGGCCCAGAAGTTGATTTTCCAAGCCTTGCTCCAGCCGGTGCCGGCGTCGCCGCGGGCGTTGAGGGAGACCTTCGCGGCGGCGGCGAGTTCCGGGGTGCTCACGGGATTGATCTGGCGGCCGGGGTGCAGGGCGAAGAGGTGGGAGACATGGCGGTGTTTGGATTTAGGGTCATCGACGTCGTCCATCCATTCCTGGAGTTGTCCCCACTTGCCGATCTGCGGGCCGCGCAGGTTTTCGCGCAGGGTGATGACTTTGGCGCGGTAGTCGGCATCGATGCCGAGCGCGGTGGAGGCGTCGATGTAGTTGGTGAAAAGGTCCCAGACAATCTGCTGGTCATAGGACGCGCCGGGCTGCGGGGTGCGGTCGCCTTCCTGGAGCACGATCTTGTCGCCCTTTTTCACCGGGCCATGTTCGGGGGACCAGCCGGTGGGGCTGATCAGTTTTCCATCAGGTCCGGGTATCAGATAGTCCTCCCAGTATTCGACGAGTTCCCTGAGGGCGGGATAGGCGCGGGATTTGAGGAAATCCTTGTCGCCGGTGAATTCGTAATGCGTCCAAAGGTGCTGCGTCATCCAGGCGCTGCCGGGCCGGTGGATGCCCCAGGTCGAGTTGCCGCCCATCGGGTTGTTCGTGCTGTAGGCGATCCAGCCTTTTTCGGCGGCGATGGCGGGCTGGGCGTTCTTTTTGCGGACTGTAGCTAGGTTGCGAAGCCAGTCGAAGAGCGGCTGGTGGCATTCGGATAGATTGGCCGGCTCGGCGAGCCAGTAGTTCATCTCCACGTTGATGTTGGTGGTGTAGCCGGAATACCACGCGGGTTTCATGTCCTGGTTCCAGATGCCCTGGAGATTGGCTGGCAGACCGCCGGGGCGGGAGCTGGCGATCATGAGATAGCGGCCGAACTGGAAGAACAGGGCGTCGAGGCCGGGATCCACGGATTTCTGATAGGCAATGAGACGCTGGTCGGTCGGCAGCTCGTCGCGGGAGGGGCCGAGGTCCATTTTCACGCGAGAGAAAAGCGCCTGGTGATCGGCGATGTGCTCCGCCTTGAGCCGGTCGTAGGGTTTATTCGCTGCGGCTGATAGAATCCGGTCGAGCTTGCCGGCCGGCGGGTCTCCGCGCCAGCTTTTGTCGGGGCTGTTGGCGAAAGACGTGGCGGCGGCCAGCAGGATCGTCGCGTTGTCGCACCGCTCGATGGATAGGTTCTGGCCTTTGGCTTTCAACGATCCATTGTCCGTCAGAACGGTGACGCGGGCTTCGTAGGCGAGGTTGTTGTCCAGCTTGCCGGAGGAGGTGATCGTGTTGGTGGATGCGGTGATCTTCGCGCCGTGGGCATCCGTCAGCCGGATCGTCCCGCCGATGGATCCGGGCTTGTCGGCGGTGAGTCGGACGACGATGACCTGGTCCGGGTGGCTGGAGAAAACCTCGCGGAGGAATTTGACGCCATTGGCGGTGTAGGTGGTGCGGTGAACGGCTTCGGTGATGTCGAGTTCCCGCCGATATGCGGTGGGCTCCATTTCCGCGAAGTCGAGAAACAGGTCGCCGAAGGGTTGGTAGCTTCCCATTTTGATTTCGTCTCCGGTCCAGAGGGTTTGCTCGTTGAACTGGATGCGTTCCTTGTGGGTGCCGCCGAAAATCATGCCGCCGAGGCGGCCGTTGCCGACGGGCAGGGCTTCATTCCAACTGGCGGCGGGTTTGTCATACCAAAGCGCCCCGCCGCCGTCGGGCTTGGCGGTGAGGATGAGGGATGTCAGGACGAGCGTTAGAATGGATCGATGGATCATGAAGCTGGATCAGGGTTTCAATGTTGCGTGGCGGCCAAGCCAGCCGAAACCATGAGAGACCTTGATTGTGGTATCCGGTTGGAATTGTAGGATTTTGTCCCCTTGGATGGCTTTTTTCGCAGGTTGGAGTTTGATCCGACCCGTGAGAGTCGGCGAGCTGGCGGAGTCCTCGGTGACGGCGACGCGCTCCTCATCGCCGAGGCCGCTGACCACGGTGACGGTGCCGTTTTCGACCTTCTTGTAATCGAAGTTCAGCGGGGCGGTGAGGCGGATGACGAGGTCGTCGCCCTGACGGACGAGTTCGATTTTCGATTCCGCCCACGCGAGGTAGGAGAGGGTGATGTTATAACAGACGTTGAATTGGATCCAGCCCTCGGTCCAACCGATGTCGCCGGCCTCTGGGCGATAAGGATAGTGGGCGTTCTTCGGTGAGCCGTCGATGACGAAACGTGCGTCTGCCAGACGGCCGATCCCGCCGTGGTGGAACTTGAACCAGCCGTGCTCGACACCCTCGACCTCGCGCGGGGCGTCGTAGGAGAAATGACGGCCCACGGGATTGCGGCCGTACATGCCGTCGAGGTGCGACCAGATGAGCTCGTCGAGCCGTTGTTGGACTTTCGGATCGGTGATGAACTCGCGGGCTGCTAGAATCGGCGCGGGGAGTCCGATGACGTTGCCGGGTTCGTTCCATTTCTGCGGGGAGTCTCCCATGGGGGTCCAGTTGTCCGGCTCGTCGCCGAGCTTGCGGAAGTCCCAGAGGTTGTCGGAGCGGCGGACGAGGACTTTCGCCCATTCGTTGATTTTGTCTCTCAGTCCCTTGGGGGCGCGGTCGGGATACTCGCGGAGGAAATGGGCCAGGCCGGTGACGGTGAGGAACTCGCTCATGCGCTGGCCCTTGGTGGCGAGCGGGTCGTTCCAATCGAGCTCCTTGACCATCCACTCGGCTTGCTTGTAGGCGGCGTCGAAATAGAGTTGGGCGTCGGGGCGGTTTTCGCGCTTGGCGACCTCATGCATCAGGAGATTCGGCTCGACGGAGAAACCGGGTGGCAGCGATCCCTTGGTGGAGCCGATTTTGGTTTTGAGGGCGAGCAGGTTGTGTTCCGGGCTTTCGTCGTAAGGGTATTGATGATCGGACTTGGGATCCGCCCAGGTCTTGAAGGCGTATTCGCGGACAGCCTGATAGTTCTGTTCCGGAAGATATGCCTTCAGAGCGGGCCATGCATAGAGGAAGTAGGCGAGCTGGGCTTTGAGGTGTTCGTGGCCGAGTTCCTGGGTGACGATGACATCGGCTCCCCAGTGGATGAGTTTCACGATGTCCGGGGCGTCGTCCGGATAGGGTTCGAGAGCTCCCCAGAGTTTTATATCCTCGGGTTTTTCGTATTTGACCTGCCGCGGCATGCGCTCGTAGGCGGATGGGTTTGATAGAAGCTGCGGGACCAGCGAGTGGAGTTCCCAACCGAAATGGTGGTCGTCGCGCCAGCCGAAGGATCCGCGGCAGACGTTGCGGTCGTTGCCGACGTAGTGGCGGCTGTCGATCATGAAATCGATGGCATCCTGATAGGAAATGCGCTCCAGCCAGAACGGGCCGATGCGGAAGGGCACGGAGGTGATGCCGCCGGCTTCGACGACGTATTCGGACTCGCCCTCGGGATTGAACGACGAGAAATCGCCGATGTGATTTTGGATCGTTCCCTTGGCGAACCCGGATCCGCCTTTCGCGGGGCGCACGATGAAGGGGGTGCCATCGGCGAGCGTGGGAGCGGTGAAACGTTTCGGTTTGCCGAGATTGAAGCCACTCTGGTTCAGATAGAGCTCGACGATTTGATCCTGAGGCGTGGCACCCTCCATGGCAGCGGGTCCGGCGGCCTTCGGGAGCGGCGGGAGATCGCCAACCCCGGAAGGCCAGACAACGATTTCCTTGATGCGCGCGGCGTCCTGATGAGTGGCGGTGATCCAGACGCGGAGTTTGTCAGTTTCTACGGTGACGGTCTGATCGAAGGCGATGGCGAGGGCATTCGCCTTGTTACCTGAAATTTCCGCCGATGGAATATCCACCCATTTGCCGCCGCTCCAGAACTGGACCTTGAAGGCCTCGATCACGTCCTTCGCGCCGAATCCGGTGAAGAGGTGGATGCCGGCGAGTTTGCGTTTCTCTCCCAGATCGAGAGCGATCCATGACGGTTCCGCGGACTTGTCGCTGACCCAGCGCGAGTCGTCGGTGATCTTGCCATCGATGGCATTGGCGGCGGGATACTTGGGCAGACTGGAACTTGCAGCGGCCGATTTGGGCTTGAGCGGATGGGGATCCGGCGCGGCGGAAGCGGCAAGAGCGAGAAGCAGGCTGGTGGTGGCAATGGATTTCATGGATTGAAAGTGATGAACGGAACTTTATCCCGCTGCAGGAGAATTACCTCCGGAAAACGCGCATCCTTCCTGTGAAAACGCGTGTTTCGATGCGCCTTCGGTCGGTCGGCTTGGACTGAATGGAATTGAGTATTGGGTCGGTGGGGCAGGTGCCCGACTTACCAAACGAAACCGGGTTTCGATGATGATTCATGCAAAGAAGTTGGAGTCGTAGGGCTTGCGCATTTCACGGGTGAGGTGGCGGTTGGCTTCGTCGGCATGGGCCAACTCTCGTTCAACAAACCAGAGCGGCAGTCCGGTGGCTGCGGCGGTCGCGGAGGCACGGCGGATGAATGAACGTCGGGAAATATGAAAGGGTGCGGATGATTGCATGGGAATATCGGGTATTGTGGGATGACCGCCATTTTTCTCGAGTTTCGAGGTCAACGGTGGCCGCTTTGTGGGGGGATGAAGGTGCAAGGAGATGTCAGCGGGAAGGCACAGCAGATCCGCGGAATGTGGAGCGGCGTGCGACAGGATGTCATGTCAGCGGACCGGGGTGAAGCTGATGGCTTCGAGGCTGGACTTGGTGGAATCGCCCTCGACGAGGGAGACGCTGACTTTGTGTTTTCCGGGTTTTGAGAATCGGATGACGCCGGTGCGATAAGCCTTATAAACGTGGCTGGCGGCCTGCTGGTTCTGGATTTTCACGCCTTCCGAGGTGCTGACGGACCATACCGGGCGGCCTTCGCCTTTGTAAGTTAGAGCCACATGATAGTCGCCGGCCTCGGCGACATCGACGTCCCACTCGGCGACGCCGCCGGGCTGCCAGTTGCCGACTTGCAGCGAGAATTTCCACTCCCCGAATTTCTCCATCCAGTTGATGCGGCCGCGCTTTGCATGGGTGGCGGTGGCGAACTCGCAGGATAGCTTGCTGGTGATGTTGGGGTGAATGCCGAGGGTTTGGTCGATCTTGGGCGATGCGTTGAACCTGAGTTCGATCAGGCCGGCCAAGCTGGCAACCGTGGCTGCGTCCGCCGTGGCTGCGTCCACAATGGTCCAGGTGCCGGACTTGGACACGGGCAGCGCCCGGGTCGAACCGTCGTTGAGCCGAAGGGTGGCCGAGGCGATGTCGCCATCGATGCCGGGGAGGCAGATCTTGCGGTTTGCAGGCCAGTCAAAGACGACGAGATTGAGCGTGTTGCCGGTGCGGGTGACATCGCCCCATGGCTGGGCATGGTCCCAGGGGGACGGGCTCGCGCCATGGACGACGGTGGGGTTTTGTTTCACCCATCTGCCTGCTTCTATCAGGTATTTCGCGGCTTGGTCGGGGATGCGGCCTTTGCCGTCCGGGCCGACGTTGAGCAGATAGGTGCCGCCGCGCCCGACGGTGGCTACGAGGCGGTGGAGAATTTCCTTCGGCTCCTTCCAGTTCTGGTCATACCAGGCGTAGGACCAGGAATCATTGGTGGTGTCGCAGGTTTCCCACAGCCCTTCATGGCTGCGGACGGGCACTTCCATGTCGCCGAGGCTGACATAGTCACCCATGCCGTGGCCGATGCGGGAGCAGAGCATGGCGTTGGGTTGTTTTGTTCTAACAATATCAGCGAGTGCCTTGACGTGCTCGACCGGCATGCTGCCCGGGGTGTCGAACCAGACGAAGGCGAGTTCCCCGTAGTTCGAGCAGATTTCATCGACTTGCGGGAAGCATTTCTCCTTGAAGTAGGAGTCGAAGGAAGCGGGCGAGCCGTCGGGATTGGTCTTCGGGCCGCCTGAGCCGCCGGGTGCGGTCCAGTCTTGAAAATGCGAGTAGTAGAATCCGAAGCCCAGGCCCGCGGCGCGGCAGGCGTCGGCGAGTTCCTTCATGGGATCGCGCTGGAACGGGCTGGCATCGACGATGTTGAAGGGGTGCTTGGATTTGAACATCGCGAAGCCTTCATGATGCTTCGAAGTGATGATGATCCACTTCATGCCCGCTTCCTTGGCGACACGGACGATTTCGGCGGCGTTGAATTCGGACGGGTTGAATTCGTTGGCGATGGCCATGTATTCCTGGTTGGGAATTTTCATCTGGTTTTTGATCCACTCGCCGATGCCGTAGAATGTCTCGTCCTTCCACTGTCCGCCGAGGTGGGAGTAAAGACCCCAGTGGATGAACATGCCGTAGTTGCCATCGTGGAAAAGTTCGGTGCGCCTGCTGGCTTCGACGCCATCCCTGGTGCTGCGGTCGCCCCACATGGTGTCCATCGATTGCTCCGCTTGAGAGGGGAGTGAAACCGAGATGGCTGCGAAAGCGGTGATGAGATAGCGGATGGATTCCATGTGTCGAGATGCGGGTGGCTAGACTCAGAACGAGGGTGTGGTGCCTGTGGCATCCATTTGCAGATAGGAGAGGCTGATGGCCCAGCTCGCACCATAATTGACCCAACCTTCCGCGTGACGGAATGCGCCTTCCGGATTGAAGGGAAACATCTCGGTGCCGGGACCGGAGGAGATCGAGCCACGGCAGGTTTCCAGACGGGCGCAGACGTTGAGCTTGTGGCCGATGGGCCAGCCGCGGTCGATTTCGGGAAAGCCCATCTCCGGCTTGTGGACGGAAGCGGCGAGACGGGGATTGCGTCCGAAGGCGAAGTCCGCGTGTGAGATGGCGAGTTCCTGCAAGCGGGCCTTCAGCGCGGGGTCCGCGATCACCCAGGACGCGGCAGTGGCGATGGCGGGGAATGAGACCCAGTTTCCCACATCGTTGAGCTTCGGAATGGTCCAGTGTTCGGAATCATCGTAGCGGCGGAAATCCCACATGTTAGCAGAGCGTTTCACCGCGACTTCCGCCCATTCCCGGATCTTCTCCTTGAGCCCGGCGGGAGCGTGTTCGGGGTATTTCTGGAGCAGCCAGACGAGATTCGGGATGGTCCGGTGCTCG
Organism: uncultured Verrucomicrobiae bacterium; assembly: GCA_963841745.1. Taxonomy (GTDB): domain Bacteria; phylum Verrucomicrobiota; class Verrucomicrobiia; order Verrucomicrobiales; family Akkermansiaceae; genus Luteolibacter. Next base: position 116,347 of record CAWJDV010000008.1, read on the forward strand.
CTCATGCGGTGGCCCTTGGTGCTGCGCGGATCATTCCAATCCAGATTCTTGACGATGAACTCCGCCTGCGCGACCGCCGCGGTTAGATAGATGGCGGCGTCATCGCGATTCTCCCGTTTGGCGATTTCGTGCATGAGCAGGTTAGGGACGATCGAGTGGCCGGGTGCGTGGCGGCCTTTGTAGGGATGGAGGCGGCCTGACATCGGGTTCTGGCCTGTCGGCGGGGCGTCGTAGCCGGCGGGGTCCCACCACTTGTCAACGGTCAGCGATTTCTGCCAGTTGGCGAAGCAAAAGTCCCGACAACGATCGTAAAACGATTGCGGAAGCCACTGCTTGAGCGCGGGCCAAGCCCAGACCACATAGGCGATTTGTTCGACCGTCTGGGAGTGGATCTGCGGGCGTTCGGGATCACCCATGGCGTCCTTGGTGACGGGCTTCATCAGATAGTAACCGGCGCCCCAGTGAATGAGTTTCACGACGTCCGGAGCGTCTGCTGCCGGGGCTTCGTGTTCGGTGTAGTATTTTCGCGCGGCCTCCATCACACCGCCGCTTTCCGCGTTCTTGGCATCGTATTTGAAGTCCGGATCCATGATGCGTTTTTTGTCCGCTTCCCAGTCGATCTGCCGGGGCATGGCGGCGATACGGGCGGGATCTGCTAGATATAACATGACCAGCGAGGGGATGATCGCGTCGTAGTAGTTTCCATCGCGCCAAGGGCAGCCGCCGAAGGCGCTGGGGTGGGTTCCGATGACGCTGCGGCTGTCGATGAGGAAATCCACGGCAGGCTGCCAGTATTGTTCGCGCCAGATGTCGGGGCGGATGAGGAAGGGATCGCTGGTGCCGGGGGTGAGTTCGCCGCCGCGGATTTCGATGACGTAGCGGTCGGTCGAAACGGGAGGTTGGAAGGTGCTGAAGTCGCCGATGTTTCCCTGGATTTCGCCGCGATGGAGGATTTTGGAATTGTCGGCGCGGCGAACAATGAAGGGCGTGCCGTCGGGGAGAGCGGGGCGGTGAAACGCTTTGATCGAGGAGTGGCGTAGCCGATCTGGTTCAGCGCGACGAGATGGGCGCTGCGGCTAACTGGAGGCAATGGTTTTGTTGGCGAATCCGAGTGAAGCGGGCATGCCAGAAGCAGGAGGATCGCGGATAGTTTTTGAAACATGGATGGGTTGGGGCTGGTTTTAAGGTTGCTTGGCGTTACTTCCCAACGGACGAAGCGTGGAGAAATGTCGTCGGTGGAGGGAGGAAATTTCCTCCCTCGTTCACACCCAACCATACGGAGCCCGTGGAATTCTTATTGTTTAAATCGCGTATGGTTTCTGCGAAATTGCGCGCAGAGGCAGGCTGAGCGCGTGGTTGGATCAACGATGCAGTCCGAAGCCGAGAGGAAAGAGCGGGTCCTCGTTTTTGATTTTCGAAAGCGGGATCTGATCCATGGTGCGTGGCCATGTGAATGACAGTTTGCCCTTAAACGGCGCACTGCCGAACAACACATCCGTGACACCTTCGCCCTCGGTGCCGGGGAGCCAGGCTGCGACGATGGCGTCCGCCTGTCCGGCAACTTCCCCGAGAATCATGGGCCGGCCCGACAGGACGACGACCACCACCCGCAGGCCGGCCGATTTGAGCGCACTCACGGAAGCGGCGTCTTCCTTTGAAAGTGACAGGTCCTCGCGGTCGCCTTTCATTTCCGCATACGGGGGTTCGGAAACCACCACGATTCCAACGTCCGCGCCTTTCGCTCCGGATCCGTCCTTGGAGAAGGTGACCTCGGTGTTGGGGCTGACGGATTTCCTGATGCCGGCGAGAATGGTGGTGCCGCCGGGGGTGACCTGGCCGGCTTTTCCCTGCCAGTCGATGGTCCAGCCACCGCACTGGATGCCCAGGTCATCGGCCGCATGGCCAGCGACGTGGATGCGTCCCGTGGAAGTGGAAAGCGGGAGCAGTTGGGCGTTGTTTTTCAAAAGCACCAGAGTCTCTGAAACGGCTTTGCGGGCGACGGCGCGGTGTTCCGCGGAGCCGAATTGTTTCTGAAGTTCCAAGTCGGGTGTTAGGTTGGCTTTTCCATTGAACATGCCGCAGGCGAATTTCACGCGCAGGATGCGGGTGACCGCGTCGTCGATGCGCGACATCGGAATTTTACCTTCATTCACCAGGTCCTGGAGCGAGGAGATGAATTCCTTATAGCGATCCGTGACCATGACCATGTCCATGCCCGCGTTGATGGAAATCTCGATGCACTTTTTGTAATCCGCCGTGGTGATCTGTCCGGCGGCGTTGTTGCTGGCCACCGCTGCGGTATCTTTGGCGGGTCCTACGATTTGATCGATGGCATTGTAGTCGGAGATGACGAATCCTTCGAAGCCGAGTTCTTTTTTCAGGACGTCGGTTAGCAGGTATTTGCTGCCCGAGCATTTCACTCCGTTCCAGCTGCTGTACGACGGCATGATGGTTGCCACGCCGGCGTCGATGGCGGCCGGGTATCCGGCCATGTGGACCGCGCGCAGGGTGGCCTCGTCGATGCGGGTGTCGCCTTGGTCCAGCCACCCGTCCTGGCTTGCGGTGCCGTAGGTGGTGCCGCCGTCACCGATGAAATGCTTGGCGCAGCCGACCACCGCGGTCCTGTCCGATAGGTCGGCGCCTTGCAAGCCGCGGACAGCGGCTGTGCCGAGGGTGGCGACCACGGCCGGGTCTTCCGAGAATCCTTCGTAAGTGCGACCCCAGCGGATGTCCTGAGGGACCGTCACGCATGGGGCGAAGGACCATTGGATGCCGGTGGCGCGGATTTCGCGCGAGGTGATGCGGGCGATCTCCTCGACGAGATCCGGATTTCTCGAACAGCCGAGCCCGATGTTGTGAGGGAAGATCACGGCTCCCAAAACGTTGCTATGCCCGTGAACGGCGTCGATGCCGTAGAGCAGGGGAATGGCCAGACGGGTTTGCAGCGCACGCGTCTGGGATTCCTGATAGGTCGCGGACCAGTCTGCCAGCGTGTTGCCGTTTTTCGGGTCCGAGCCGCCGCCGCTGAGGACTGAGCCGAGGAAAAGTGTTTTCACGTCGTCGAAGTCCTTGATGGATCCGAGGTCGGGTTGGGTCATCTGGCCGGCCTTTTCCGCGAGGGTCATTTTTCCGACGAGTTGCTGAATCTCGGCGTCGTGTGCGGTCAGCCATGAGGGCGAAGCCGCGCTGGCTGCGGCGGGAAGTAACAGAATGCCCGCTTGGAGCGCGGCGTTTTTGAGCCATGGGAAATCGATGAGTGACATGGTGGAGAAAGGATGATGAACGAAGGTGGATTTCGGAGATAGGCGGCTTTGTCGCTGGGCGGGTGGCGGATCTCCGGTCTCGATGGCCCACAAAGCGAAAATTTATCTTCCTCAAATCCAGAGTGTCCATGTCTCTTATGGGGGAGGCGCGCGTCCCTCGAAAGGGGGAGCGGGATGTTCTGTCCGCCTCCCCCATTTGGGGGATTTGAAATGCCCCCTTCCGCGACCTCGACCCGATGGAGAGAGGAGGATTAGGTTTAACTCCTCATTCGGCTCAGCTTTGATCCGTATGATCCCGAGAATTGGAAGACGCCCGCAAAGGCGGCTCCCGCTGTCTTCCGAAACTCAATTTTAAAAGGCGACGGCAAGTAAATCTCAAACCGAGGTGACTCTGTTTCCGAATCCTCAACCCATATAAACCGCAATCATGAAACCAAATCGCACGCTTCTCGCCTTCCTCGGGTCACATCTCGGCATCATTACCGTCTCGCTGCTCGGCTCCGTCGGAGTCAGCCATGCCCAGACATGGACCAACACCAGCACCGGCACCAGCAACTGGAGCTCCGGTGCCAACTGGGACACGGACCCCATCGCTCCCGTCAGTGGTTCGACCACCGCCGTCCAGTTTTTCGCCACGCCCGGCACCGTCATTCCGGCGGCCAGCGCGATTGTTGCCAACCAGGACATCGCCACGCCGATGATCCTCAATTCCCTCACCGTCAATGGCACCGGTCCAGGCAGTGGAACGGCTCCCAGCCTCACGATTTCCGGCGGCGCAATCCAGTTCGCAGGCACCAGTCCGGCTCTCAACGTCACCGCCGGCTACGGCACGGTCGGCTACACCGTCAACCTGAACAGCAATCTCGATTTCAGCGCGGACACCGCCATCAATTTCAGCAACGGCGGTGCCTTCATCAACATTGGCGGTGCCGTCACATTGGCCGGAGCGGGAAAATTGACCTTTACCGGCGGCCTCAGCAACCGCCCGCTGTCGCTCACCGCAGTCGGCACTTTTACGGGTGACATGGCGCTGAGCGGCGCTTCCTCCGTGCTCCAACTCAACAAGAATACTAACATCCTCGGCCCGAACACGGCCACCACCCAGTCCGTGACGGTCGCCAGCGGTTCCGGCGTCAGTCTCGCCTATGGCAATGCCGCCTATGGCCACCCTCAGAACTTTGTCGTTAGCGGTGATGGAAATGCCGCCACCGCAGGTGCCGCCATCAATGTCACCCGCATCAATTTCGGAAACGGCTCCATCGGCGGCCTGGCCCTCGCCGCCGACTCCACTGTGAGGATGGTGCCGGAAGTCGCGAGTGAAGCGCGCGGCGTCACCACCACCCGCGGCATCGTGGGAACCGGCAAACTGATCAAAACCGGCGGAGGCTATTTGTTTCCGAGCGTGTCTTCACCCGCCACCGTGACTTGGGGCGGCACCGCATTTTCCGCCTACACGGGAAACGTGGAAATCAAGGAAGGCGTCATCCAGACCCCCGGGGCTTCCAATTCACTCGGGTCCAACGTCGCAACCACGCAGCGCGTGACGGTTTCCAGCGGAGCTGCCATGGCCCTCGGCGCGTCTAACAATGCGTGGACGCAGCCGCAGAACATCATTCTCAATGGCAATGGAACCGGCTACGTCGCAAACAACGGCGGATTTGCCGCACTCGACTCGTTTGGCGTCGGCTTTGGAAATAACACCGTGCGCAGGATCGTGGTCGCCACCGATTCCACCGTCGCGGTCAAACGGGAAGGTTCCACCGGCAATGTTGGCCGGGGAATGGCCACCCAGGTCGGTCTTTCCGGCACCGGCACCCTGACGGTGGGCGCCCCATACGGCAGCGCGACCGGACCTCTTTATCTGGCGCAGGCCGCCTCTGCGTTCGAAGAATTTCCCGCCTTCAGCGGAAAGGTCGTCATCAACAACGGCATCCTGAATATCGGCAACACCGATGCCCTCGGCGCATCACCGGTCGGACAGGTCACGTTGAACAACCTCGGAGCACTCTCATCCAGCATCGCAGGTGGACTCAATCAAGCTTTCCTGGACCGCATCGAAAACCTTGCCACCACCGGCGGTGCGGTCTGCCTTGGACTCAACAACAACAGCAACGACCTCGATTTCACCTCTGCCCCGAACCTTCGCCTCGGTGCCATCAACAGCTTCACCTACAGTGGAACCTTGACTCCCGCAGGTGGCATCTACCGCCTCGGTGGCGGTGGTGGCACGCTCACCGTCTCCAGCCAGCTCACCGGATCCACCAGCGTGGTGATCTCCGGCAGCGTCATCCTCAGCAACTCAGCCAACGATTTCAATGGCGGCGTCACCATCGCCTCCAACAACACCGGAACCGGACAAACCGCCTCGCTCGGATTCACCGGCGGCACCGGCAACCTGAACGGCAACGCCATCACCTTCGCCGGGGCCGGCGGCACGCTCGCTTACACCGGAGCCCCCGCGGGTTCCAGCGACTCGCTCGGAGCCCTGACGTTTCCGACAGGCCACAGCAACGTCACTTCGACCAAAGGCGCGGCCGGCAACACGTTCCTGACCTTCTCTTCGCTGGCCGCCCGCTCCGCTGGCGCGACCGGCAATTTCACGGTCACCGGCGGCACTAACGGCACTGACAACAAGATCACCGTCACCGGGCTCGCGACAGGCTTCGTCGACAAGGGCCTGTTCTTCGGCGATTTCAACTATGCCTATAACGACGCCGCAGGATTCCTGCGCGCACCGGTTTACGGCACGGACGCCGGCTTCGTCACCAGCGCGGCCGCCACATCGCTGGCCAGCGCCACCCATCAGAACATCAGCGGCTCGATCAGCGCCCAGACCACGGCCTCCTTCACCACCTTCAAGATCGCCGGCGCGTTGGGCGTCACGATGGCGGCGGACGAGATCCTAACCGTGGATGGCATCTTGAAGAGCGGTGGCAACGCCGGGACGATTTCCGGCACGGGGACCGCCGCGATCCAGGCATCCTCCGGATCCGAAATGGTCGTCCGCTCCCAGGCTTCCGGCGACGGACTCACGATCAGCATTCCCATCCTCGCCAACGGTGCCAGCTCCCTCACCAAGACCGGTGCCGGCTCGCTGACCCTATCGGCGGCTAACACCTACACCGGGGCGACCACCGTCGTGGCGGGCACTCTCACTGTCGCCACCACCGGCAGTCTCGAGGACAGCGTGACTGTCACCGTCAACGGCGGCACTTACTCCACCAACTCCACCACTGATACCGTCGGCACCGTGACGCTGAAAAACGGCGTGATCGGTGGCATCGGCATCCATCAGGGGGCTTCCTACGAGGTCGAGAACGGCATGGTCACCGGCCGCTTGGGAGGATCCGGCGCATTGACGAAAACGACCGCCGGCCAGGTCATCCTCGCCGGTGCGAACAGCTACTCGGGTGGAACTACGGTTTCCGGCGGCACCCTCACGGTTTCCCGGTCCGGCAGTCTTGATGACTTCTCGACGGTCACCATCGAAAACGGCGCCACCTACGAACTCGGCGGTGCCGACACCGTCGGCGATGTCACGCTGGCCAATGGCACCATCCGCGGCCCGGGTGCCCTCAATGGTGCGTTCTACGACGTGCGGAGCGGCAGAATCGAAGCGCCTCTCGCTGGATCCGGCACCCTCACCAAGTCCACCGCCGGCACCGTCACCCTCGCCGGGGTGAACACGCTGGTCGGCGAGGTCTCGGTGGATGCGGGCACGCTGGTGCTGGCTGACAACGCGAGGTTGAACTTCGCTATCAGTGACACATCCACTGCTAACAGTGTCAGCGGCGCGGGCACCGCCACCTTCGACGGGGATTTCGCGATCGATCTGGTCTCGGGATTTCCCGACGTCACTCCGGGCAATGAATGGCTGCTGGTGAACCCAACCCTCACCGAGTCCTATGGTTCCACCTTCAGCGTGGTCGGCTTCACGGCCAAACCCGACGGAGTCACTTGGACCCAGACGGCGGGCGCGAACCTGTGGACCTTCAGCGAAACCACCGGCAAGCTCACCGTCGGACCTGCGGGCTACGCCGCCTGGGCGGACGCCAACAACGTCACCGAAGGCGAAAATGGCGATGACGACAACGACGGCGTCATCAACCTCGTCGAATACGCCCTCGGTCTTGATCCTCAAGTCAGCAGCGTGCCCGCCGGCAGCTTCGTCGGCAACCTGCTGACCTTCAACAAGGGACTGGAAGCCAAGGCCGCCGGCGATGTCACCTATATCATCGAGACCTCCACCTCCCTCGACACGGGATCGTGGACCCCGGCCGCCGCCACGGACACCACGGACGCTATCAGCTTCTCGCTTCCGCCGAACCAGCCCGGCGGCAAGCTCTTCGCCCGCCTCCGGGTGACCAAGCTCTGAGCGAACCGTTTCAGCGGAAACCCCCGTCCTGTCGCAGGGCGGGGGTTTTTCGTATCCATTTCACTCTAACCTTAACAAGCCGCGCTGGAGCGCGATGCCGACCGCCTCCGCCCGGTCATGCACGCCGAGCTTTTGGAAAAGCCCCTTCATGTGGGACTTGATGGTCTCTTCAGAGACAAACATCGCCACCGCGATCTCCTTGTTAGTCCGGCCGCGGGAAACGAGGCGCAGCACGTCGAGTTCGCGTGGAGTCAGCGACGGGCGGATCATCCGGTCCGCGAGGCGGGCGGCGATGGCCGAGGGAAGGAACCGGTTTCCGGCGTGGATCTGGCGCACGGCCTCGATGATTTCCTCGCGGGTGGTGTCCTTGAGAATGTAGCCGCGGGCTCCTGCCTCCAAGGCGCTGAAGATGTCCTCTTCGTTGTCGTAGGTCGTTAGAACCAGGGCCTTCACCGCCGGGTCGAAGGCGACCAGCTCTTTGATCGTCTGGATCCCGTCGCCATCCGGCATGCGGATATCCACGATCAGCACGTCCGGGGTGGTGATCTTGAATTTTTCAACCGCTTCCCGGCCTGTGCCTGCCTGGGCGACGACTGATAGGTCGGGTTGGGATTCGAGGATGCTGGCGAGGCCGTCGCGCAGGGACGGATGGTCATCGGCGAGGAGGATGCGGATGGGAGTGCTCATGGGGAAATCAGGTGGGTAGGGTGGCGGAAACTTCGGTGCCGTGGCCGGGCTGGCTGTCGATGGACAAACTCCCGCCGAGTGCGGAGACCCGTTCATTCATGCCGGTGAGACCGAAACCTTTTCCGACCCGGGTGACGACATCGAACCCCTGGCCGTTGTCCTTGACGATGAAGGTCACCCAGCCCTGGCCGAAGCGCAGCGTCTGGCGGATTTCGGTGGCGTTGGCGTGGCGGGCGGCATTGGTCATGGCTTCCTGCCCGATGCGCAACAAGGCGTCCTCATGGGCAGGGGGCAAGGGTCGTGGAGTGCCTTCGATTTGCTGGGTGAAGGTGATTCTGCCAGCGCTCGCTAGGTTGTTGGCGAAGCGTCTCAGCGCGGTCACCAGGTCGGTCTCGCCCAGAGCTAACGGTCGCAGGTTCCAGACCGTGCGGCGGGCTTCCTTCAAGCTGTCGCGGACAAGGCTGCGGGCGTTTTCCACATGGTTGGAGGCACTCACCGGGTCATCGCTGAGTTGGTCGCGCACGCACTCGAGTTGGAAGGAAATCGAGGTGAGTCCCTGGGCGAGCGAGTCGTGAATTTCGCGGGCGAAGCGGCCGCGCTCGGCGAGCACGGCCTCGAATGCATGGCGCTGGATTTTTTTCTCCCTGCGGCGGCGGGCGCGGGCAAGACCGTAAATGCCAAATAACCCGGCAATGATGACGGTGGCGAGGATCGTTACATTTCTAGCAGTCCAGAAGGGCGGCGGTGCCAGCAGTTCCACATCGGCCGGGCCGCGGGCGAGGATCCGGAGTTTATCCTCCACCCGCAGGATCATGCTGCCGACGGAAGTGACGCGGGAAATGCCGGAAATGCGGATGCGCGAACCGGGTTTCAATGGCGACATCACGTGAGGCACATCCGGCACGATGCCCCGGAAGACGACGTCGGCGTCCCGGAGTTCCAGCGTGGTGCCATCGGGGCCGTGGGATGAATTCAAAAGTTCCGCCTCCACGCTGATCCACTCGGCATCGTGGTCGGCATTCAGCGCCTCGCTCGCCTTGAGAGGCGTGGCCAAGGGCGGCGTGGTGGTCCCCATGATGGATGCCCGGTGGGCGCGGATGAACGGTTTCAACTCACCCGGGCGGGGCCAGCCGATCACTTCGATGACGGTGCCGGGGGTGGCCGCGATGGGCTGGGCGGTCTGCACCCACAGGCCGCCGCTGTCCACTTGGAGAAACAGCCCACGGCCGGGAAGTGCGAGGGTCGCGACGCCTCGGACCCGCACCAGGTCCGCCGGGCCGGGGCCTCTGGCCTGCATGAGCTCGTCCGGGCGGAACAACTGCGGTTCGCTGGTCTTGGCGCGCTTGGGACTGAGTGGCTCGATGTCAGAAATGGCGGCGACTCTCAGAAACCGGGCGGTCATCTGGCGGCCCCGGTTGAAGGTGGTGGCCACCACGCCACGCGCCCGGACCCTGGATTCCGCGAGATCCCACGGGACGGATTCTGTCGGCTGAGGATTATCCAACAGAATGTGGAATTCACAGTGGTCCGAATGACAGAGCAGGATCACATCGCGGCCCTCGATCAATACCTCGCTGACCCAGGTTTCGATCGATACCCAGTCTGAATCCAAGCCGGGTTGGGACATTTCCGCGCCGTCGATGGGGCGCGGTTCCGGCAGGGTTCCGGGGCCGATGACGGTTACCACCGCATCCTGCCCCGCCACGCCGGTGATGACCGGCGCGAACATTCCCTCGCCGGTAATGCCGGTGACTTCCAGTTGATCGCCGGTTTTCGCATACTTGCCGTCGTCGGTTTTGGGGCTTTGTTCGACGAAGATGCCGCCGGTGCCGTCGTGGATGAAAAGGGTGGCGTAGGCGGGTCTTGAGAAGGTCGCCACGGCCCGGATTTTCACAGGCAGTCCGGCCCGTGCCTGCTCGGGCGAGAGGTTGCGGATCTGCTGGATCGAGGTGAGCGGCGTGCCCTCCGGTGGGCTGGGATTCAGCTCGGCGGCGCTGGCGTGATGAGAGAAAACCAGGGCCACCAGGGCAATTCCGGTCATCCCTGCGGAAAAGGGTTTCGTGACGGAATTCCAGAATCTCATCGGCCGATTCTGGATCGGCGGACAAGATTTGGCGATGGCGAACTGAGAGCGGCCTTGAGTGGGAGGATGGGAAATTTCAGCGACTCGCTTCATGGCTGCTCCATCACCCTCAGCCTGACGAAACGGCGGTCGCCCCCCATGGGCAGGACGACTTTCACCGTTTGGAAAACCCCGTCGTCCGCGAGGGGAGGCGCAAGCTCGCCAACATCCTGGGAGGTCCAACTTCCAGATGACAGGGAATCGGTCCGCTCCACGATGAAGCTCACGTGGGGAAGCGCCGAAACGCTGCGGGTGTAGGTGTATTCCATCTGGTTTCCGTTGATCACCAGTGTGGCTGGCAGGGTGGAAGGAAGGCCCGGATCCAGTCCCAGGGCGAACTCCATCAGGTTCTGGATGCCGTCATGATCCGGGTCCGCGGAATTGGCGGCGTCTCCGGTGTTCTCATAGGTGCCGAATTGGCCGAAACGCCAGTTTTCGAGGACGGTGCGGGCGTCGAGAATCACCAGCGTGCCGGAGGCCGCGCCTTCGTAGTCGTCGTCGCTGACGACGGCGGTGACCTCGTAACTGCCAGGCTGATAGGGAGCGGTCTGTTCGCCGTCGTAACGGATGTCCACGGTCAGGTTGGCGGGTGCGGTGGTGGCGGTGGCGGATTTGGCGGAGTCGTCGTAGGTGTGGCTGAGATTGGCGAGAGTGACGGTGGCCTGAGCCTTGCTCACGGTGAAGGATTGCTCGATCGGGGTGGCGGGTAGGAAGTCGATGTTTCCGCCCTGCGAGGCGCGGACGGTGATGTCGCCCACACCGGTGACGGTCAGGGTGTTGCCGCTGAGGGTGGCCGGGCCGCTGAGGACCGTGTAGGTGACCGGCAGTCCGGAGCTGGCGGTGGCGGCAAGCAGGATGGCGGGGCCACCATACACCTGGTCGGCGATCGGACTGAAGGTGATCGTCTGGGCGGTGCCCGGGGAAGGCGAGCTGTAGCTGACCTGGACGTTGGTGAACTGGGCGGCGGCGTTGGAGGTGCCGATGTACTCGCCGCTGAAGCCGAAACCGGCGGCGGAGAAGGTCGGGCTGTGAACTGGAGCTGTGGGAGTGGTCTGGGAGCCGGTGAGCACGCCGTTGTTGTTGGGAGTCGTGTCCGAGTAGGTGAAGGACATCACCTTGGCGGAGGTGGCGGTGTTGACGGCCTCGAAGGAGACATCGACGCCGGTGGCGGTGCGGGTGATGGTCTCGGTGAGACGGAGCGTGATGCTGTTCTGGGTGGAGTTCGCTCCCGCCAGGCTCGTTTGCGGTGTGCGGCCGGTGGCTCCGGTGATGGATGAGGCGTAAGCACCGGTGCCGGTGCGCTCGTAGAGGGCGGCTGAGGAACTCACCATGCCGGAGTAGCCGAGCCAGTCGGTGGTGACGGGAGCGGCGGGTGGCGCAAGCTGCGTCTGGTTTTTAAAGAGGCCGAAACGGAACCACAGGCCGATGTTCTGGACCGGCCTGGAACTGGGGTTCACTACGACGGCGACGGTGCCGGTGAGTTTCAGGGCGTCTCCCACGCCGGTGAGCTGGACGGCGGGGAAAAATGCGTGGGCGGAACCGCTAAGGCCGGAGGCGGCGTTACCAGGGTTCCACAGCGGGCTGGAGGTGTCCGCGCCGGTGAGGGTGGAGGTGGTGGCGAACCAGCCGGTGAGGTCGGTGGTGTAGCCGCGGTTGCCGATGACCAGCGTGGCGCTGGCGGTGCCGGTGTAGTCGGGATCCTCCACCACGGCGGAGACCGCATGACTGCCGGGGGCGAAGGGGACCACAGAGGAGCCGTTGTAGGTCACGTTCACCAGCAGGCCGGACGGCTGCGTGGTGACGAGCACGGCCTTGGGCAAGCCGTCGTAAGGGACGTCCAGCCCGTCGAGCGTGATGCCCGCGGTGGCCTTGGCGACCGTGAAACTCCGGTCCACCTGGGTGGCGGCGAGGTGGTTGGTATCGCCGGGCTGGGAGGCGCTGACGACGACAGTGCCCGCGCCGTTGAGGGTCAGCGTGTTTCCAGAGAGCGTCGCCGGTCCGCTGAGCACGCTGAAGGTGACGGGCAGCGCGGAGTCCGCGGTGGCGGATAGGGCGAACGGCGCGTCGCCGAAAGTGCGGTTAGGAAGCGTGTTGAAGGTGATCGCCTGCGGTGCCTTGGTGATGACCAGGGTGTCGGTGGCGCTGCCCTGATAGGTGGCGTCGTTGATGGTGGCGACGACGGCGTAGCTGCCGACGTTGGTGGGCGCGGTGGGGCTGCTGTCGTAGGTGACGGTGACGGGCAGCGGAGTCGGGTTGGTGGTGACGGTGACGGATTTCTGCGAGCCGGAGTAGGTCGGATTGAGCGCACCCAGCGTGACGGTGGCGGGAGCTTTGGTGACGTTGAAACTTTGTTCGACATCCGGAGCCGGCAGGAAACCCAGGTTGCCGGCCTGCGAGGCGCGGACGGTGACGGTGCCAACGCCGGTGACGGTCAGGGTGCTGCCGGAGAGCGTGGCGGGACCGCTGATGATCTGGTAGGAAACCGGCAGCCCGGAGCTGGCGGTGGCCGTGAGAGCGAATGCGGGGTTGGTGACCGGCCGGTCGCCGATGGGGGCGAAGGTGATGGCTTGCGGCTCCGCGGTGACGCCAGGAACGAAGGAGACCTGGATGTTGGAGAACTGCGCCTGCGCGCCGGTGGTGCCGACGTAGCTGCGGGCGAAGGCGAAGCCGGCGGTGTTGAAGGTGGGGGTGTAGCCGGTGGCGGTGCCTTGGGCGCTGCCAAGCAGGCCATTGTTGTTAGGCGTGGTGTCGGTGTAGGTGTAGTTCATCAATACCGCGCTGTTGTCGCTGTATTTGACGAGGTGGGTGACGACGATGCCCGTGGCGTTTCGCGTGGCGGTGACCTCGAAGGCCAAGGGCGGGTTGCCGGCCGGGGACGTGGAGCTAACGGGTACTGGCGAGGCATCCGGCACGCGCTGGGTGGCACCGGTGCCGGTGCTGAAGAGGCCGGTGGCGGTCCGTTCGTAGAGCGAATTCCCCATGCCGGTGAGGCCGAGCCAGCCGGTGACTTCGGCGGGTGCTTGGCCACGGTTGTCGTAGAGGCCGAAGCGGAACCAATTCCCTTGGCTGGCAACGGCTGCGGCGGTCATCTGCAGGTTGCCGGTTAGGGTGATCTTGTCGCCGGTGTTGGCGAGGGTGATGGGGTTGAAATTCGCCTGCAGGGTGTTGGTGCTGAACGCATCCGTGGTGTCGTTGGGATTGAGCAGCGGGCTGGACGAGGTTTGTCCGGTCACCTTGCCTGCGATGTTGGAATCCCAGTTGGTGATGCCGGTGGCGGGTAGGGCGAGCTGGCGGATGAGCAGGGTGCTGCTGGCGCTGCCCTGATAGTTGGCGTCGTTGATGGCGGCGACGACGGCATAACTTCCGGCATAGGTCGGCGCGGTGGCGGAGCCGTTGTAGGTGAGGGAAACGGCGAGGCCCGCGGGTGTGGTCGTGACGGTGGGAGTCTTGGGCGTGCCGTCGGCGGCGGGGCTCAGGTTTCCTAGCAGGATGGAGGCGTTGGCCTTGGAAACGACCAGGGAGCCGCTGGCGGAGCCGATGATGGCAGGGTCATCAATCACGGCGGAAACCGCGTAGGTCCCGGCGGCGGTGGGTGCCGTGCTGGAGCCGTTATAGGTGAGCAGGACCGGCAGGCCGGCGGGGATGGTGGTGGCGGTGACCGGTCGCGGGCTGCCGTTGTAGGTTTGGGAAAGGTTGGCGAGCGTGATGGTGGCGGTGGAGACTCCGTTGTATTCGTCGTTTCCTACAAGCTCCACATCGTCGAGTGAGAACGCGCCGGGCGTGACGCCATTGACGGTGCGGCTTTCGATGCGCAGGCCGGTGAGGTCGGTGATGTTTGAAATGCCGAAACTGGCGAATGGCACGACGACGCGCTGCCAACCGATGGTGGCGGGCACGCTGATGGGTGCGGCTTCGAGGGGGATGCCGCCGCGTGAGGCTCCGAGTTGCAGGGGCGGTGGCGCGGAGCTGCCGGCGTTCACCCAGAATGCGAGGGCGGCGAAGCCTTCGAGTGAGCGGGCGGTGCAGGTGAGCGAGAGGCCCTTGCCGGTGCCGGAGGTGATCGAAATGGCATTCGTCCCGCGGCGCACCGGGTTGGTGCTGGTGAGCGAGGTCCCGGTGGGACTCACGTTGGTCCAGCCGCTGGAGAGGGTGTCGGCATAGATCATTTGCGAGGGCTGTGAGGCGGGCGTGGTGGGGTTGGCGATTTCCCCGACGACCACGCCGCGGCCGCTGGTGGCCAGATAGACGCGGCCGTAAACACGCGGGTCACCGGCGAGGTCGTTCTGATAGCCGAAGTTGTGAAGGTTGTCGTTGATGCGGGTCCAGGTGGCGCCGGTGTCATCGCTGCGGAAGAAGCCGACGGTGGTGCCGATTTTTCCCCAAATGAAAGCGGCGGGATGGGAGGAGCCGGGTTTGGCCTTGCCGAAGTCGATGCGATAGGCGGAGGCGACGGCGGTGAGCTTGGTGAAGGTGGCTCCGAAGTTGGTGCTGCGATACAGGCCGCTGTCTTCAGCGCGGGCCCAGATGTGGCCGTTAAAGCTTGGAACGGTGCGGAATCCGGAGAACGCGGAATTCACGCCGGTGGCGACGACGGTGAAACCCACGCCGCCATCGGTGGAGGTGAGCATGCGTTTGGCGGTGCCGTCCCAGAGGTAGAAACGCAGTGGGTCCACGCGGTCGGCGAGCGGGGTGAGGGTGTTGCCATGGTAGCCGCGGCGGATGTTGTGGTTGGCGGTGTCCGCGACGTAGAGGTTGTAGCCATCCGGTGTGGAGGCGATGCCGGTGGGATTGGAGAAACGGGCGGTGCCGCCATTGCCGGTGGTGCTGCCCGCGGTGCCTGCCAGGCCGGCGGCGGTGGTGACGACTCCGGCGGAGGTGATTTTACGGATGGTTTGGTTCCCGCTGTCCGCGACGTGGAAGGTGCCGGTGGCGTCGATGGTGATGGCCTTGGGGGTGTTGAACCGCGCGCTGGTGGTGGAGGCATCGGTGCTGCCGCTGGTGCCTGCCAGGCCGGCGAAGGTGGTGACTTCACCGGCGGTGGTGATTTTCCGGATGGCGTGGTTGCCGCTGTCGGCGACGTAGAGGTTACCGGAGCTGTCGAGGGTGATGCCGGTGGGCGAATTGAAGCGGGCGGCGGTGCCGTTGGCATTGGTGGTGCCGGAAGTTCCTGCCAGGCCGGCGACGGTGGTGACGACACCGGCGGAGGTGATTTTCCGGAGGGTGTGATTTCCCGAGTCGCAGACGAACACGTTTCCGGAGGCATCCACGGCGAGTCCTGCGGGGAAGTTGAAACGGGCGTTCACTCCGCTGGCATCGGTGGAGCCGGTGAGGCCGGGGCTGCCGGCGAGGGTGGTGACCACGCCCGCGCTGGTGATTTTCCGGATCGTGTGGTTGCCGGTGTCGGACACGTAAACGTTCTTCGCGGCGTCCACGGCGATTCCGGCGGGAGAATTGAAACGGGCGGCGGTGCCGGTGGCATCGGTAGAGCCGGAAACGCCCGCGCCGCCGGCCATGGTGTTGACGCCACCGTTGGCCACGATGCGGCGGATGGTGTGGTTCGCGGTGTCCGCGATGTAGCGGACTCCGGCGGAATCGAGCGCGATGGCGGAGGGCGAGTTGAAACGGGCGTCGCCGCCGGTGGCATTGGTGGTGCCGGGCACGCCTGCCGAACCGGCCAGAACGCCGAAGGTGGGGGTGCCGCCCGTGACGATGAGCGACTGGGAACCGGTGGAAACCGTCCAGCTCGCGCCGTTGTTAGTGGAAACATAGGCGGGCGAATTCGGCGGGCACCAGAGCAGTCGCTGGCCGTCGGTGGAGAGGATGACGCGGTTGTGGCCGTTGATGATCGGGGCGGGCGTGGCTGGAAATGCGGCCCAGGAGGCGGCGGCAGTCTGAGAATACAGGGTGGTGCCGCTGTTCTGGCGGATCATTTTCGCCGGAGCGAGATCGGCACCGCTGATGACGCTGGTGGAACCGCTGCCGGGGCTGAGCGCGCCGCGGAGGGGCGAGCGGCCGAGGTCGTCATGGCGGAAGCCGGTGTAGTCGCCGATCACGCTGACGAGTGGTGGCCCGGCGGTGGGGCTGAGCAGGCCGAGCGGCACGGTTTCCTCCAGGCCGTCGTTGAAAAACTTCCAGGTGCGGGTGGTGCCGCTGTCGGCGAGATTGGTGGTTTGAAAGAGGCCGAAGCCGGTGTTGAAAATGGCGCGGCTGGAGTTGTGGGGATCGATGTCGATGTCGGTCATCCAGTGTGGCGTGGGGGTGGCCCACGGCGAATTTCCCAGCGACTTGGTGCCGGTGCGGAGCGCGGCGGTCCAGGTGCTGCCGCCGTCGGTCGAGCGATAGACTTCGTCTCCCGGCCACCAGCGCAGCAGGGTGGAAACGACGACATGACCGGCGACCCGTGGATCCGCGCTGATGCCGGCGAAAAATCCCTGGCCGGTCGGCGGCAGGATGGAAGTCCAGGTATTTCCGTCGGCGGAGAGTTTCCAGACGCCGTAGTTGGAGGCGTAATTGCCCGGGCCGGTGGCGTTGCCCCAGGTGGAGTAGAACACCCCGGCGGCGTCGAAGGATCCTTGCAGCGGCATCATTTCCGCGCCGGAGGTTTTGCCGGGGTGGTTCGGGATTTCCGACCACGTGTCACCGTTGTTGTCGGAGATACCAGAAACTTTGGCCGGTTAAAGTGTTGGCCGCGGCATAGACGCGGCGGTTAGGCCCTGGGTTGGCGTGGTTGGGAGGTGCGTAGAGCAGGAAATTCAGGTTGGTCAGGGTGCTGGGGAAATTCTGCAAACGCGCCCAACTTGCGCCGGAGTCGGTGCTGCGCCAGATGCCGAGGTTGTTGGAGCCGACCAGGATGTTCGCTCCGTTGACGGGATCGACGGCCATGCGCTCGCCGGTGCCGCGGCCCTCGCCGTTGCCGCCCATTTTGAAACCGGGTGTCACATAGGTCCACGTCGCGCCGCGGTTGGTGGAGCGGTAGATGCGGGAATTCAGTTTCCAGCTTTCCGTGCCGGCGTATTGGCCGGTGGCGATGTAAACGCGGTTGGCGTCGTTGGGATCGAGGCCGATGGTCTGCACCCCGAGGTGCTGGAACTCGTTGTTGGTGCCGCCGACATCGTCGTTGAGGGCGAGCCAGCGGTTCGTCGCGGTGTCGAGCCGGTAAGCGCCGCCGACGTCGGTGCGGGCGTAAACGAGGCCGGGTTCGGTCGGGTGAAACACGGTGCCGGTGACGAATCCTCCGCCGCCGATCTCGGCGGTGCGCCAGGTGTAGGATTGGCCCCAGGTCGACTGGAAAGCGGTGACCAGGATCAGCATCAGGCAAATGGCGACGAGGCGGATGGAGGAAATCATGGTGAAATGGCGAGGCTGACCTGGTCCGGTTCTTGGGCCGGGGGGTGACAAGTGGGTTTGCAAAAATCGAATCGCGCCAGACCGTCGTCGGGTCGAAACTACGATTCTTTGGACTAAAACACGCTTTTCCCCGCCATGCGACATCGGAGATGGGGGGGATTTGTCTCCCTCAATCAGGGGAGGGGCGAGGCTTCATGCGGTTGGATGCCGCGCATCCATCACCTGGCGCGGAGACGATAGAAATACTTCGGCTCGCCGGCCTGGTGGGTGATGCGCATGCGGGTGAATCCGGCAGGGACGTTCGTCTGGTCGGGCGATGGTGTGACCAACTCGGAATGAACCGCCCATGTTTTCAGGTCGGTGGAGAACTCCACATCGAATGAAATCGATTCGGCGGCGGCTTGGTTGTTGAGGATGAATTCCGCGAAATCGGCGCTGGAGACGACTGGGTTTGGATTCGGTTGGTTTGGGTTTCCATGGACCAGGAATTCGATGATGTCGGGAATTTCGTCCTGGTCGGCGTCACCGCCGACCAGTGCGGCGCGGCCACTGCCGGTCGGCAGGTTGTTGGTGCGCGCCCAGTCGAGCAGACCGTCGCGAGCGTCGTCGGGACCGTAGGCAAGCTGTGCGGTGGCGGTGGTGGCAGTGCTCGATTTCACGCGCATCCAGTGGGCGTGGAAACCAGCCGGGAAGAACATGGGTGAGTGTTTGGCCGGCGCTGAGGCTGAAGGTCTGGTAGGTGGACCAGGTGTTGTCGGCGAGGAAGTCGAGCTCGACGGTGATGGTGGCGGCGGCTTCGGTGGTTAGCGTGAGTTCCTTGTGGTCGTAGCCATACATCAGATAGGGATCCGAGGCGGTGTTGGCGGTGACGGCGGTGTCTTTCCACGGGCCGCCGGTGCCGCGGGGTTCGCCCATGCGCCAGAGGTCGTCGATTTCTCCGAGCCAAAGCGCGGCGGTGCCATCCGGGTTTCTAACGAGCTTGTCGGAGGCGGGGGCGTCGTCGAGCACGCCGGTGAGGACGAAGAGGCCGCGCCAGGAGGCGAAGTCGGTGATGCGCTTGCCGTGGGTGGCGAGGGCGCGCATTTTCCGATAGCCGCCGGAGTTGCTGCGGGGGACCTCGTAAAAAGTGCCGTGGCAGTTGAGCAGCTCGCGCTCGGTGACGGCTTCGCGTACGCCGCGCGCCCAACCGGCGGCGAAAGGGGAATCATAGAGCGGATCGAGCTTCGGCAGGCGGAAGCGGGTGCCACCGCTGTCGACCCAGGCGGAGGCTGGGTCGGAGCCGAACTGCCGGGTGGTGGCGGCGGCGGTCCGCATGGTGGTCTCTGCGGGGGCGTCGGCGACGTCTTTCAGATCGATATCGCCGCCGATGAGGTGGTAGCGGTGGGCGGAGGTGCTGCCGGTGGATGAGGTGCGGGAAGAGGCGAATTCGAGTGATAGATCGGCATTGTTTCTCACCCGGATGATGCCGTCCGACATCGAGCGGGTGTCGCGGATGTCGGCGAGCGCGGCGAATTCGAGCGACACGGCGGATGCGGGCGTGGTGTGCGGATACGGTGAGTGAAGGTGGAAAAAGGCGGTGAGATTGCCGGAAGCGGCGGCGGTCCTGAGGCGGACCCACGGGGCGGTTAGGTCGTTGAGGATTTCATGCACGTAGCTGCCGGCGGGAACGCTGACGCTGCGGTTTAAGGTCCAGGTGGTGGTGCCGGGGCTGGTTTGGATTTCCACGCTCACGGCGGATGTGCCGAGGTTGCGGAGGTGGAGCGTGCGGCGGGTGAAGCCGGAGATGAGGAAGGGATCGGAGTTTTGTCCGGCGGTGACGGCTTCGTTCATCCAGACGCTGCCGTGGCCGGTGGGGGAGCCCCAGTTTTCGATGTCGGCCATGGTGCCGAACCAGAGGTTGGACTGGTCTTTCTGGGCGAGGGTGTTGGCAAACTTGGAGGCGTCGTTTTTTCCCATCACGATCTGCCCGTTGAACATCGCGTAGTCGGTGGGCATCTTGTAATAAGAGGAAATGGGCGTGAGTCCGGCGAAGTTGGCGGCGGAGAAGGTTCTGGGGAAGTGATAGAAAAGTCCGTGCATGTGCATCAGATAGATGCTGCCGGGATCGGCGGGGTCGAGCTGGCGGATGCGCGGCCACTCGGTGTGCCAGCCGTGGGAGCCATCGTGCGAGTAGGATCCTTTCGGCAGGCGCCAGAGCTGCCACTGCTGGTTTTCCATCACGTGGACCAGCACGGATTTCGCGTCAAAGCCGGTCGCCCAGACAGGATCGGTGGCGGGGTTGGGATTTCCGTAAATGCCGCCGGGGCCGGTGACTTCGCAGGTCTGGGTTTTTGAAATCTGATTCCAGCCGGCGATGTGGTTGGGCTGGGCGGCCACGGGGGTGACGGTGTTTTCCTCGGCGGTGTTGTTCGGATCGTTGGTGGCGAGGTAGGTGCCGCCATTCTGTGAGACGGTGGTGCCGTTCCAGGTGGCGAGCACGCCGGCAGGACCGATCGGTGTTTCCTGGCTGTTCGGTCGGCCGTTGTTGGCAACGACCAGGCGGCCCTGGCCGGTGTAGGCACCTTTTCCATGGTAGCCGAAGAGGAAACGGTCGCCCTTGCCCTGCACGTCAGGGTAGCGGGTGATGAAGGTCAGGTCGGTGGCGTTGATATCATAGACACCGTCCTCCATGGTGAACAGATAGAGTCGGTTGGGATCCGTGAGATGGGCGGCGGTAGCGGTGTGGCGGCCCGGCGCGAGCGATGGCGGGATGACGCGGACGCTGCCCGCGGCGTCGATGAAATACGGGCCGATGTTGAGCTGGTTGGAGGCGGTGTGGATGAAGCGGTTCGCCGGAGTGCCGCCGACGGACTCCGGGCGGATGACGCGGGAGAGGTTGGGGGCGATTTCGTACAACTTGTCCGTGCTGCCGTTAGGCAGGTGCGGGCCGTAGGTCATGGCCCAGAGTTTCCCCGCCCATGGGACGACCGCGCCGACGCCGCATTCGTCGTGGGTGTTGGTCATGACGAGATGCGGATAGATGCCGGAAATCCTCACCACTTTTTCCACCCGTGGTGGCGGTGGCGTGAGCGTGTGATTGGCTGCGGGTGCGGTGGCGGCATTGTCGAGGATGGTCACGTCATCGACCGTGAACGAGTTGCCCGCGAGGATGTCGTGACTGAAGCGAATGACGCCGAGAGGAGCGGTGGTGGCGGCGTTCGAGGCGAAGCCGATGAGTCCGGTGGCGGCATGGCTGAAGGTGGTGCCGCCCCCATCGGACCAGGCGAGATCGTAGCTGGCGGAAGGTGTGCCGAAGTTGCGGCCGATGACACGGAGCCTGAAGGTTTGGTTGATAGATACACCGAATGGGACGCTGTCCGAGATTTTATAGAGCGGTTTCCAGGCGCTGTTGTCCTTGATTTGCAGGATGCCTCCTGTGGTGGTGCGGATGTCGATGGCCGTGCCTGAACCCGCATCGAGCAGCATCCGGAAGGCCTGCGCTTCATTGTTGCCAGGGATTAGAAATGAGAGATCCACTGTGAAATCCGTGGCGCTGGCAGCCAGTGTCTGGCTGAGTGACGAAGTGGAATTGTAAGCAAGCCGCGCGGCCGTGGCGGTGCCGTTGAGGCCCGTGATGCTGATCGCGCCGTTGTTGGTCCAGGAGGTGGGGAAAGGCGGGGTTTCAAATCCCGAATTGAGAACCAGTTGGGCACCCGATGCGGAAGTGAAGGATGCAAGCAGCCCGAGGAAATGGAACAGGGTTTTCAAAATCAATCACAGGGTTCGAGGAATGCGGCAATCATCCCGCTGCCGCCTGATCAGAGTTGTTTCCGGGTTTGTTTTTCGACACCTCGAATTTCTCGCTGCGGCTGATTCGGTGCGTTTTGGGAACGAATCCATGGATTGCCGCCAATCTCATGGCGTTGACAATCTGAGGCGGATAAAGCGTTTTTCGTCGGTTCCGGCGGGCACGGCGACTACAACTGACTCGCTGGCGACACCGGTGGAGACCGGCTGATAGACGGTGACTCCGGCGGCGGACCAGTCATGGCCGAGCGTGTCCGACCATTCGACCTGGAACGTGGCCGCGCCCGGGGCGGTCTTGCGCCGGGTGTAGGTGTAGAGCAGGAACTCGCCGTCGCGCGTGAGGGCGGGGGTGAAACCATCCGGCCGGGTGCCATCGAGGTGGAGCGCCCATTCCAACAGATTGTCGAGGCCGTCTCCATCGGGGTCCGCGTTCGGGCCGATGGTGGCGGGGTCGCTTTGACCGGGCCAGCTGAGGCTCTGCCAGTCGGCGAAAACGGCGGGGGTGGTTCCGCCTGTCAGTTCCAGCTTCAGATTGTCGTAGTAGGCGGGCATCGCCGTGCCGCCGGATTGTTTGAGGACGACGGTGTTGAAGGTGCTCTGAATCGTGCCGCTGGTTTGCGAGCCGGGGATGGAGAAATGGGTGGTGGTGATTCCGTTGAGGGTGCTGCTGACGGTGAGCAGGGTGTCCATCCTTGTGGGCGAGACGAAGCTCACTTCGAAGACGAATTGATAGGTGGTGGTGCCGTCGTCGTTGAGATTGAACTGGGTGATCTTGCTGCCGATGTCGGTGTAGGTGCCCGAGGTGCCGTTGTTCGGTCCCGCCGTGGTGGATGTCGTGGTGCCGGATTCGCTGCGGGCGAGGTTGGTGGCGGTGCTGGTGCTGGCGTCGCGGACGAAGGTGCCGTAGCCCCGCCACGCGCCCACCGCATTGCTGCCTGCCCAGTTGTGGGCGGCGACGGGAGTGGCGAAGTGATAGAATCCGGCGCGGATGATGTGGCTGGTGTTGGGGACGCCGTTCTGGCGGTAGTCGAAGGACATACGGAGGCTCTGCCCCACGGTGAGGGAGGTTTGCGGAATCGGGCGGCCAATGACTTCCTGCATCAACGAACCGTTTTCCATCCATTCGAGTTGGCCGCCGACGACGGAAAGCGAGTCTCCGGTCACGGGTGCCGCTTTGAACCAGGATCCGGTTCCGGAATCGAAAACATCGTTCAGGATGACTCCGGCTGGAGTGCCAATGACGAGAAGTTGATAGGATGAAGTTGCTGAAAGCCCGGATACATCGGTGGCGGTGAGACTGACAGGGTAGGTGCCGGCGGTGAAGGTCGTCCCGGAAATGAAGCCTGTGGGATCGAGTGACAGCCCTGCGGGCAGCGTGGAGCCGGGCGCGGACGACCAGGTGACCTCGCCGAGCGCGCCGCTGGTCAGCAGGGTCTGCTGATAGGGATTGCCCATCGACGCGCCACCGAGGGATGCGGTGGAAATCCGGATGTCGGAGCACGCCAGCGTCAGGCTTTTTTCCGCGGTTTCTCCGGCTGCGGTGACGCGGAAGGTGGGGGTGAAAAACCCGCTGGCGGTGGACGTGCCCCGGAGGGTTCCGTCAGCCAGCAGCTCCATGCCGGCGGGCAGACTGCCGGCAATCAGCTCCCATGTCGAAGCACCGTCGGCGTGCGCGCTGTAGAGCGTGAACGGAAGATAGACGGTCCCCACCCGGGCTGGCGGCAGTGACTGGGTGGTGATGATGAGCGGAGCGCCGGCCGTGCTCGCGGCGGTGGCCGTGGCGGTCCGTGCGAAGATGTCATGAGCATAACTGGCGGAAATTGAATCGCCGGTCAGTGCTTCCAGCGAGCCGTTTCCGATGCCCGGCACGGTGGCGTTTTCCATATAGACCGATCCCCGGAAAACGGCGGTGTCGGGCCCGGTCTCCGAGAGAACCACAGTTTCCACATCTCCTAAATTGCTGGTGATCCGCACCCGGGCGCTCTCCGCGAGAGTGCGGTTGAAATTGAGTGGCGCCTTGAGTTCAATCTCAACGCTGCCGGTCGCACCGATCACGCCTTGGGCGTCCGGTCCGACGAAGGAGATCGAGCTGCGGTCGCGCGCGGCCCATGCCATCGAGATGTTCCACGCCGAGTTGAATGCCACCCAACCTTCGACATAGCCGGGTGCCACGGTCGGATTGTAGGGGAAGGAAAGATGCTTGGCGGAGGCGTCGAGCACGCCGCGGACATTTCCCAGATCGCCGAGGCCGCCGATGTGTTGGGAAAACCAGCCGGTTTCCACGCCCTCGAAGCCATAGTTGGCCTGCGCGCCGCGGAAACTGAAGTGGCGGTTGTGGGGATTGCGCCCGAAGACCTGGTCGAGCTGGGAGACCGAGATCTGGCGGAGCCGGGCGACCTTGGCCGGGTCCGTCATGCGGGTGGCCGCGGCGAGGGCGGACGCGGGAAATCCAGCGATGTTTCCCGGCTCGTTCCACCACGGGTGACCACCGGGGACGTTTTCCGGCGTCCAGAGGGTATCGGTGTATTTGCGGAAGTCCCAGTAGTTGCCGGAGCGTGAGATGACGGTGTCCGTCCAGCCTGTTAGCCAGGCGTCCACCCCGGTCACCGTGGTCTGCGGATCGCGCATCATAAACTCGGCCAGTGCGGGAACGAGGATGTGTTCCGACATGCGCTGCCCTTTGGTCATCAGCGGATCGGTGGGAAGCTTGTTGTTGACGATCCACTGGACCTGGTTGCGGGCGGCGGTCAGATAGGCGGCTGCATTCGCCTGTCCCTCGCGCAGCGCGACGGCGTGCATGAGCAGGTTCGGGACAATCGAGTGTCCGGGTGGGAACGAGCCCTTGGTGCCGCCCATGACGGTGTAGGTTTGGAAAAGATCGCCGGTGTGGGTGATGTCATACCAGTTCCATCGGTCGCGCGAGGTGTTCGACCAGTTGACAAACAGGAAATCACGCGCCTCTTGATAGAGCGACAGCGGAATCCACTGCCGCATCAGCGGATAGTAGTAAACGAAGTAGGCGAGCTCCTCCTTGATCAGGGTATGGTTCAGGTTTCCGCGCAGATAGATGTCCACGCCCCAGTGGATCAGTCGCACGATCTCCGGCGCGTCGGCTGGCAGGGTGTCGCGGAGTCCCTGGTAGGTTCCCTCGACCGGCATGCGGTCGGTTCCGAAGGCGTCCGGATTCGCGGCATACCACTGGATGAGTGTGCGCAGCTCGAAGGAAAACTGATGGGAATCCCGCCAGGCGATGCCGGAGCTGAACTTCCCGCCTGCCACGTTCCAAGTGGTGGCGTCGCCATAGCCCGCGCGGCTGTCGATGAAGAACTGGACCATCCGCGGATAGCTCACGCGCTCGATCCAGAACGGCCCGATGCCGAACGCATGGGATGTCTCACCGCCAAGTTTGACGCGGAAATTCGCAGTTTCTGCCGGTTTGAAATCACTGAAGTCGCCGACCCCGGAATTCACCACGCCGGAGAAGACCGCGATGCCTCCGGGCTCGGTGATGATCGAAAACTCCGCGTTATTGGCGGCGAGTGGCGCGGTAAAGCGCTTGCTGTCCGCCGTGTTATAGCCGCTCTGGTTCACCAATACCTGGGCTTTCAGACCCGCCGTTGACAGGGCAAGAACGAGCAGGGCGAATGCTGATAGGAGATGGTGCATCCGGGGCTTGCCTCACGGTTTCGACACCCTCACGCGGAGAAAACGCTTCTCGCTCGTCACGGGCACGGAAACCATGACGGTGCGGGTGGTGTCTGTTTCAGAAACCGGGGTCTCGGCACTCACGTTCTCGCTGCTCCAGTCGTCTTCGAGCGTGTCCGACCAGAGCACTTGGAACTCGGCTTCGCCCGCGGCGGTCTTGCGGCGGGTGTAGGTGTATTGGAGGTTCGCTCCGTCGATTACGAAGATGGGATTGAAGTGGTCGGCCACCTTCGCGTCGAGATTCAGTGCCCATTCCAGCAGGTTGGAATTCCCGTCCTGATCAGGGTCCTGATCCATTCCGATGATTTCGGAGTCGGTGGCACCGGGCCAGGTGATCGTCTGCCAGTCGGCGAAATAGGCCGGATTGGCGGCGACATGGATCTGGAGAATCCGTGAAACTTCCGCGGCGTTGTTAGTTGCCGCGAGTTTCAGGAGATAAGCGCCGGGTTGGTTGAAGGTGACAGTGGTGGCGGATTGCGCGGGGTTTTCGAAAACGGCGCTGCCGGGGCCGGAAACGAGCGACCAGGTGGTGGATGTCGCGCCGGACACGGTGGCTGTGAGCGTGGCGGGTTCGCCGGTGATGGCGGCGGGCGCGGGGCCGGGATCGATGACGGCTGCCGGTTCGTAGTTCCAAGTCAGGGTGAGGCGCGGGCGCTGGGTGGCGGTGGCGTGATCGTCGGACACGAAGCGCGTGAAGTTGGCGGTGGTGCCACTCTCGCTGGCGGGTGCGAGCAGCATCAGATCGAGCGGCGATCCGCTGGCGACGGCAGTTTGCGCGGCAGCGAGGAAAGCGGCGGAGGAAGGGAAGGTTTTTTGAACTCCCAAGGAGGTCGTGTTGAAGCCGGGCACGGAGGACAGGACCGTGACGTTGAAATCACCGCCGGGGGTGGACCAGGCGGTGGTCTGCGTGCGGTTGATCCAGGTGGCTCCGGTGCCGGCTCCATCGGTGGCAAGGCTGCCGGTGCCGATGCCCTCGACGGGTGTGGCGCTGAGTCCACGGAGTTCGATCGTCGAAACGCTGCCCGTGCCGGCATCGGTCGGGTGGGTCCAAAGATCGAGTGTGATGTCGGTCAGTGTCGCGCTGGACGGAACGCCGGTGAGCGGAAAGGAAAACACGCTGCGGAACAATTTGGCGGCAGTGTCATTTCTCCCCACGAGCACCTGGTCGCGCGCGCCGGAGTTCCAAGCGGTGGTATCACTGCGAAGGAAGGTGGCGGTGTGGTTGTAGCTGTTTTCGCCTTGGCGGAAGGTGGCGGATGCGGGTGTGGCGACGGCAACGGTGACATCGGCGGTCGCGGTGCCGCCGGCATTGGTGGCGGTGCAGCGGAGCAGATACATACCGGCTGCGGAAAATGTGGCGGAGGTGTCTGCCGCGGAGGGATCGCCGAAGCTAACAGTGCCGGGGCCGCTGAGTTGGCTCCAGACGAAGGAGGGGGTGCCGGGCACGCCGCCGGTATCCACGCTGGCGGTGAGGCGGAGTGCATGTGCCGCGTCCGCCAGGAATACCGGGCTGGAAGGACTACTAACGGTGACGATAGGAGGCGGCAATGTGGCTGCGAAAATGGTGTCGCTGAGATCGGCGAATGTCTGGCCGCTGGAATTGGTGGCCGTGAGGCGCAGGACGTAGTTACCGGGTTGGTCAAAGGTGACGCTGGTGGCGGGTGAAGCCAGATTGGAGAAAACAACATTTCCGGGACCGCTCAGCTTGCTCCACGCCGCCGTCGCTGCCGGGCCGGAATCCACCGTGACGCTTCCTGATAGAGAGGATGGGATGTTGACGATGCTGGCAGGCGCGGGTCCGACTGAAACAGTCGGCGCATACGTGCCGGTCTCGTTTCGAATCGCGGTGATTTCCGAGGAGCTCAAGGCACGGCGGTGAAAACGGACTTCGTCGATGAGTCCATCGAAGACCGGACTGCCTGGCAGCAGGGTGCCGATGTGAAGAGCGGAGGTATGGTTCGGAATCGAGGTGCTGGTTTCCGTGGAAGTCTTGTCGAGGCTGCCGTTTACATAGAGCTTCGCCCGCTCGGTGGAAGCCAGACTACCGTCGAAACACGATGGCCACGTGATACCAGGCGCCGGTGTTGAAAGTGGTGGTGCTGGTGAAGCGGTTGTTGTTGGAGTTGATGTCCACATTGAGCTTGCCATCGATGGTTAGGAAGCTGCCGTAGGAATTGTTGTTGTCGAAGTTGATGCGTTTGGCGACGAGTCCGGCGCTGTTGAACGTGTTGGCCTTGAACCACCAGGAAAGCGTGAAGGCGGCAGTGTTGTCCAGCGAGTTGCTGTCGGGAACGGCGATGTAGGAATCCGTTCCGTTAAAGGCGGCGGCACCGGCCAGTTGACCTCCTGACGACTGCCAGGCGAGGCCGCCATTTGTTGTGCCGTGATTGTTGCCGCCGGAGCTGTCGATGGCGGTGGTGCCGGTGGATTCGTCGAGTTTCAAGCGGAGAACCATGGTGGGATCGGCTGCTGCAACCGGTGCGACCTTGAGGGTGTGTTCATCGCTGCCGGTGCCGGCGGCAGTGGTGGCGGAACAACGAAGCACATAGGTGCCGGGAGCGGAAAAGGTGGCTGAAGTGTCGGCAAGTGAGCCATTCGCGAAGGTCACCGTGCCAGGACCGCTGACTTTGGACCAGGCGATGGCGGGTGTGCCGGAGTCGGAAATGGTGGCGGTGAGGCGCAGGCTTTGAGCATTGCCGGAAACGGTGGTGCCCTCGGCAGGCGCAGTGATTTGCACGTCGGGCAATGCGGTGCTGACGGTCACGTTGTCGAGGGATGACTCGGTTAGGATGCCGGCCGCTCCTGACGAAGCCGGGATTCCGATGAGCGCGGAGGAAGACATGGCAATGGTCTGCGGCGTGCCAATCCGTGACCACGCGCTGCCATCCGGTGACCCATAGGCGGTGAAGACATTGTCACGGCGGGTAAGGCGGACCCACGGCGGCGTGGCGATTTCTGACAGAGATACGGTCGAGCTGGAAGCATTGCCCGTGGTGCGGTGGGTGAAATCGAGCGTCTGCCCGGGTGACCACGTCAGGGACGCGCTGCGGGAGAAGCTGCTGCTAGTCTCGCGGATCATCACGCCGGTGCTGGCGGTGAGGCTGCTGTGATCGACGCCGAGGATGCGCGCGGTGATGGTGGCATCTCCGGTGACGGGCTGGGAGATGAAATGCATGCGGTCCGAGGTGCCGCCGATGCCCGCGCCGCTGGTTTGGATGACGAACTTGTCGCCGAGCCGGCCGGCGGTGCCATCGAGGGGAATATCGGTCACGTCCTGGCTGATCCACGGTGCGGCGAGTGGCTGGGAGAGAAAGAAGGAATCGGCATAGGCGGTCTGAGTGCTGCTGGCGCGAAATGCGAAAATCGTGGCACTCGAGCTGGAGGATCCGGTGGTGAAATTCACGCTGCCCTTGGTCCATGAGCTAGCAGAAACATTGCTGAGAACCTGGCTGCCGCCATGGTTTTTCACGCCGAACGAGAGGTTGGTGTTGCCGTTGACTGTCCAACCGGTGAGGCGGTAGGTCGTGTTCGGCGAGAGGCCGACAATATTCTGTTCGGCCCCCGCGCTGGAGGTGCTGGCGGGGATTTTCCAGGCGTATTCGCCGCCATAGTTGGTGCCGTCCGAAGAAAGCAGGGTTCCGCCGTAGATGCCGGACCAGGCGAGGGCGTCGCCACTTTCAAGCTGGCCGTTGTTGATGGCGGTGTGGCGGCGGAGGAGGAAGTCATCGACGGATGCGGTGGATCCGCTTGTGTTGGATCGGGCCAGGACGCTGGCGCTGCGGTGGCTGCCGCCGGTGGTGAATGCGGCGCTGGCTTGGGCGTAGGTGGCACTCGTGAGGGTTTGTCCGGTCTCGGCGGCTCCATAGTCTTTCGCCCCGACGAAGAGCGACGGCGAGGTGGTGCCGGCGTTGCCCCAGGCGCTGACCGTATAGCCGGTGTCCGGCAGCAGGCCGCGCACGGTTTGGGAGACGGTGGCTCCGGCGGAGGTGGTGGGCGCGAGTTTTGCGGAGGCGGAATCGCTGCGCCCCCCGGTGGCGGACCAGGTTACCTGGTTGGCGCGGCCGAAGGGGCTGATTTTTCCCTCGAAGTCACCGTTGACCACGGTTTCGGCACGCTGATAGACGCGGACATAATCAACCACCATCCTGGTGGCGGCGGCGGCGGGCGACCCGTAGCCGCCGGCGGGGATGGCGCCCGCCCAACTTCCATTAGAGACTTCGCTGCTGAGGATGATGAATTCACTGCGCTGGGAAACCGGTGAGTTCTCGCCGTTGTTGATCGTCCAGCGCAGGATGCCGTTGATGTAGAATTTCTGCTGGGTGGGGGTCCACTCCATGCCGTAGATATGGAAACCGTCGCCGAGTCCGAGGTCGGGGGAGGTGTAGCCGGTGCTGCGTTTGGCGGTGCCATAGCCGTCCCAGTGGATGTTCCCGACGACGCGGCTGTTGATATTGTTTCCCGCGCTGTCGATCGAGCGGTGTTCGCAGATGTCGATCTCGGTGCCTGCGGTGTTAGGCGATCCGATCGGATTTCCCATGGTGTCCGACTGCATCCAGAAGGCGGACCACATGCCCGGTGCGCTGTCATAGTTGATACGGGCCTCGATATAACCGTAGGTGTATTGATAGGTGTTCTGGGTGGAAATCATCCCGGTGTAGTGGATGCCGCCGCTGGTGTAGGTGGAAATGGTGAGGGCTCCACCGGCTACGGCGACCGCGCTGGGTGAGTTGACCGCATCGCGGCGGGCACCGAGCAGCCAGTGGCGCCATTTCGCGGTGTCCATGGTGGTGCCGTTGAACTCGTCGTTCCACGCCAGATGCCAGCCGGCACCCGAAGGAGGCGCGGCGTGGGAAAAAGGGCCCGCGATCGACGCGCAGATGGCCACGCAAAGGTGGAACGCGCGCCGGTTCGAGCGAGCCTTTGGAAAATCATTCGCAGTTGAGGAGTCTGGCACGGTGGATGACAAGGGATTCGGCACTCAGCATGGAATCTAATCCGGGCTCATCGCCATGAACCAGCAGGCTTTGCGCATTTTTCCTAGGTTTTTGCGTTTTAAATGGGTGTCACCATCAGAAGTGATGACGACATGCAGACAGGTTGAAACGAACACGGATTTTTTGAAAGTTTGCCTGTTTGATTTTTGTAGTATAATGATGGAATCAAAGACATCCGCTATTGTGATGTTGGCAGCAAGTTCCTTGTTAGCTGCCACCATTTCCTCACCGGCCGCGCCAACTGCGGAAACACCCGAACAAAGTGAGGCGCGCTTGAAGTGGTTCAAGGAGGCGCGCTTCGGCATGTTCATTCACTGGGGGGTATATGCCGTTCCAGCAGGAGTCTGGCAGGACAAGGAGATCCCCGGAATCGGCGAGTGGATTTTGAAAAACGGCAAAATCCCCGTCGCGGACTATCGAAATTTCGCCAACGATTTCACCGCGGCGAACTATGATCCGCAGGCTTGGGCGGATCTCGCCAAAGAAGCCGGCATGAAGTATGTGGTGATCACGTCCAAACATCACGATGGATTCGCCCTCTATGACTCGGCGGCCAGTGAGTGGGACGCCGTGAACGCATCCGCTGCCAAACGTGATTTGCTGGAACCTCTCGCGAAGGCGGTCCGAGGCAACGACCTGAAATTCGGCCTCTACTACTCGCAGGCCCAGGACTGGATCCACCCGGGCGGGGCGATCATGGGAACCAAGACCAACCAACCCGGCTGGGATCCCGCGCAAACAGGGGATTTCGCCGCTTACATCCAGAAAATCGCCGTGCCGCAGACCCGGGAAATCCTTGCCCGCTACAAGCCCGACATCGTCTGGTGGGATACGCCGGTCAACATGACGCCCGGAGCTGGCCAAGCCACTCGCTGATTTGTTAGCGCAAACTCCCGGCATCATCAGCAACGACCGTCTGGGAGGCGGCTACAAGGGCGACACCAAGACTCCCGAGCAACACATCCCGCCGCGCGGTTATCCCGGGCAGATGTTCGAGGTGTGCATGACGATGAATGATACCTGGGGTTTCAAGAAGAATGACCACAACTGGAAAAGCACCACCCAGATCCTTCACAATCTGTCCGACATCTCCAGCAAGGGTGGAAATTTCCTGCTCAATGTAGGCCCCACCGCCGACGGGGTGATCCCGCCGGAAAGTGTCGAGCGGCTGAAATCCGTGGGGCAGTGGATGAAGGTGAATGGCGAGGCGATTTACGCCACCGAGGCCAGTCCTTTCCCACGGCGTCTGCCTTGGGGACGGATTACCCGCAAGGTGGCGGGGGAGAAATCCACACTCTATCTGCATGTGTGGGATTGGCCGCAGGATGGGAAACTGTTGCTGCCCACGCTCAAGGAAACGCCGGTTTCCGGTCGTCTTCTCGCCGGCGGGCGGGAGGTCAAGGCAAGTGCCTCCGAGGATGGCTTGGTGGTGGATCTTCCGGGCAAGGCCACTGACCCGGTGATCTCCGTGGTGGTTTTGGAATTCGACCGGCCGCTGACCATCACGCAGCAGCCATTCGTCACTCCTGGAGCTGATGGAACCATTCTACTCGATGCGCATTCCGCCGATCTTCATGGCGGCTACACCGGCACGATCCGGGTCGAGGGGACGGGAGCCGACGCGCACCTAACACACTGGCTCGACGCGAACTGGCGGGTCGAATATGTCGTCAGTCCGCCGGCCGCGGGCAAATGGGAGATTGAAGCCGAAGTCATCGCTCCGGCCGCCGTTGAATTGCTGGTCAAATCCGGCAAGCAGGAAAGCAAGGTTGCCGTGGCTGCCACCGGCGATGATAAAAACTACAAGCCAGTCCCGCTCGGCACTATCGAGCTGCCTGCCGGGCAGACTTCATTCGAGTTCAAGGGCGTCGCGCGAAGGATGGAAGCCTATCCAGATCCGCAAGGTGACCTCTGTAAACCGGCGATGTGACACCGGTATCGGGCCCGCCATGGTGATGAACGTTCTCCCGAACATTGCGGGGGCGAACAGGCGGTGCTGATAGCGTCCAGGACGGAGTGGCTAGGATGCCGGCGGCTTCACGGTGGAAGGAATGTCGAAGAAGCGGCAGATGCTGATCGGCTTCGAGGGGTGGCTGCCGTCGAACATGAATACGAAATTCCGCCGTCCCGGGCGATGGCCCCAGACGCTTGAATAGACCAGCTGGGCCTTGCGGTCCACCACGGTGGCCACCTGCATCGGCAGGTCGAGGACATCATTCTGCCAGGATTGATCCGAGACATTCTTGTCGAGTTTGGAATCGATGGCGAAGGACTTGCCACCCAGATTGACAGACAGCGCCTGTTTGGAGAAATTGAAAAACCGATAGTCGCCGGCGCGGCTGCCAGTGCTGGAGATGTCGTATGCCACGATCTTGAGCGCGGTGTTCTCGGATTTCAGGCAGCACAGCAGCACCCGGTTGGCGTTGCTCGGAAGGTCCACAAATGCGGCGGGCGGTGGCAGGGGAGGTTTCGCGACGAACTCGGCCGCCGAGGTCCGCAGGATGAAACGACGGGGGCCGATGTAGGTCACGGGTTGGCTGAGACCCGTGATGTTCGCGTGGAAGGGGATGGCGGCCTTGCCATCGTAGAAGAAGAGTCCGTCCACGGCTTCATCCAGGGCGATGGTGAGGATCTCGGTTTGGATAGGGGGCGGCTCCTGCGCGAGTGAGGAAACCGTCAGCAGTCCGAACAACAGGGCGATGCGATGGATCATGGGGATGAGGTATCTTACAGTTCGGCGTTGTTCAACCAGCGGAATGAAACGATGCGATAGGTCCGGCCGAAGGTTTTGTTGGATTCCGAAGTCAGTTCGGAAGCTTTGAGGTAACTGGCGTCCTTGGGATCGACATAGTCGCTGGAGCGTTGGACGAAAGCCTCGCAATACGCGCGCGCCACGACCTTGCCGCTGGGATCGAGGGATTCGCCACAGGTGCGGATGCGGAAGTAGTCCGACCGCACTTGCAGCACGGGAGCGAGCGACTGGAGCAAGTCACCTTGCATCAGGTAGGACGCGCTGCCCACCGCCTCGCTTTCCTCGGCCGCGGCCGCCGAGAACTGGCTGCCGGTGAGTGTTCCGGCAGTGCCGCCGACGGTGGAGGGCAGGCTGACGGAAATGGTTTTGCCGCCGATGGATCCGGACTTGGTGTTGTTGACGGTGAGATCGAGGGCGGCCTGGAGTGCTCCTTTGCGCTGTTGGCTGGCGTTGCCGTTGGGGTTGCGGTTGACGAATTCCGCCATGGACCGGAACGGGCCGCGGGTCTTGACCTCCTCGACGATCGCTTCGGCGAGCAGGTCGAGTTCGCTGCCAGAACTGCCAGCGGTGAGAGTGCGCCATCCGCGCCAGAATTCCGGTTCGGCACCTGAGGCGCCTCGTTCGTAAGGAGCCATCGAGAGGACGTGACCGAAGCGGTTGAAACGCACTCCCGTGGGATTCTCCCAGGAAAGTTTGCTCCAGCTGGTGCCTGCGGGGCTGACCGTGGGAAGCTGGGATGCGGTCAGCGAGGAAAGAACGGCTTTCCAGGCGGTCTTGGAGGTCGAGTTCACGTTGAAGGCTCCTTTGACAAGGATGCGGGCGGCGATGGCCTCGGGGGCGCGGGTGGGGGCATCCGTGATGATCTTGTCGATGGAGGTATCACCCGCAAGCGGGGAGAACATCATGCGGGGATTGGGGAGCGTGGCCTTGCCGGAGACGAGGTCCTTGTAGTTGAACACCGTGTCGAATTTCGTGCCCGAGGTGGCCTTGTAGTCGATGCCGAGGCTTGAGAAGAAGAATTTGTCCCACAGCTTCTTGTTCACCTCGTAGGAGATGTCCGCGATGGTCAGGCCGGTGGTGCCGCCGAAGTTGTTAGCGAAGGTGGAATTGAGAGGAATCCGCGGATTGGCGTAGGAGTTTCCGGCGACGAAGCCCGGCTCGAAGTTGTAGCGGGAAAGCTGGGCGTGCTGGAACTGGCCGACCGAGACGAGCGGGCCGCGCGGGACGTCGTAAACAATCGAGTTGGCCTGGCCGGTCGGGGTGTTGGAGGCACCGCTGTAGCCGCTGTATCGGTTCACATCACTGATCTGGGGTTCGGGCTCGGCCTTGCCGCCCTCGCCGATGAGACCGCGGTTGGGGAAATCGTTCTTGCCGTCGCCGACCACACCGGCTGCCGCCTTGTCGTGCCAGCCGCCGATGAGGTTGGAGTTGAAATTCCAGCCTTCACGTTTCTTGCTGACCACCCGGGAGCCATCCCATGTCGGCATGGCCACGGTGGTGCGGGGATTCGTATCCGCCCAGCCGCGGACACGTTGGTTGGAAGCTCCCTGCTGGAGCTGGGTGGTGGTGCGGGTGAAGAACGACCAGGTGGCGATATGGGGGACGTATTTGTCGCCCGCGATATCTGCGATGGGGAATTTTTCCTTTGAGGTGTTGTCCGTGGCACCGCCCTTCCAGCCGGAGACGACTGGCTCGGGAACCGTGATTTCGGCATCCTGGGCGCTGTTCCAAAGGTCGGTGGTGCGGAAGAGGACGTTGTCGTCGGAGGTTTTGAAGGTGAACCAGGTGGACGCATATTTCGCCGCGTCGAAGCCGGGAAATTGAATCGTGAAATCATCTTCGGGATCGCCGGATTTTGCAAAAGTGTCCTGAAGGACGACGCCGCCAAACCAGGCGTTGTGTCCTTCCGGGATCTCCCGGACCGCATAGATTTCCTCGCCTTTGTCATTTTTGGTCTTGTAGGTGAGGTCCACCACGAAGGCACCTTTCTCACTCCAGGCGGATTTCAATTTCTTGGTCCCGGGTGCCTTCAGTTCGATCTGCTCGGTCACTGAGAACAGACGGGTTTCACCGGGCTGGAGGTCGACGGGTTCGGTCTCCATCGAGAAATAGCGGCCGCCGACCTGGTTGGTGTCGGACGGCATGTCACCCGTGCCGGCACCCCATTCCCGCCGCAGCCACAAGCGGGTGAGGCGCGCATCGGATCCGCCGGGTTTGGAGTAATTGAGCCGGAAGAACGGATAGAGCGCCCAGTCGAACTTGTAACTTTGTGCGCGGATGGTGACGTTGTAAGGATTCCAAATACCAATGAGTGGCTTGATCTCCACTTGCGCCTTGTAGAGCGCGGGCGGGCCGTCCTTGACCTTCGCGGATTTCAGCCGGAATCCCATCTGCAGGGTCGAGATCACGGGTGCCACCGAGGTGTTGGTGTGTTGGAGATCGCTCTGGTATTGACCCCCATAGTTGTTAGTATAGGGCAGCCAGTTGCGAAGCCGGAGATCGGACCAGGGTGTCGGGTAGAGACCGACGATCGGGATCTGCTGGCTGGCGACGTTCTGCCAGAGGGTGGCATAGTTCCAGAGGGTCCCCCAGTTAGGTCCGACCTGCACGGTGCCATCCTTGCTGAGTGTGTCGCTGAGGAAGAATTTTTTGGCGTCCTTGGCGGGCTTCACGTTCTGGTCGTGGGTGAACTTGGCGAATCTCGCGCCTTTGTAAGTGTCCAGCACCGGGGTATCCGCGCCGAAGTAGTTGAGCGCGTATTTCTTGGACTGCTGGGATTTGTCGAAAATCAGCGACAGGTCCACTTTCATGCCTCCATCGACGACGTCGGCGGGCACGCCGAATCCGCCGGTCGTGAGATCGTTGAGATACTCGGTGGGGACATCGGTATTCGTCGTGGCGAGTGCGGCGGTTTCCATGGAGATCAATGACTGCTTGTCGATCGCGCTGCCCGGTCCGAGGTTTTTCCAGGTGTCGCCCAGACTGGTCAGGCCGGGTTCCAGCGGGGCTTGGGCCCGGGTGAGTTTTTCCCGGTCATTCGTCGGGGCGGTCGTTGGCACGGAGAGATCCACGCGGGCCTTGGTTCCCTCGTCGCTGATCCACCAGGCGAAGCGCCCCTTGGTGTTTCCCTGAGTCAGATTGACGACCGGGGCGAGCAGTTCCACTTTCGTGGTGGTGTCGGGCTTGAAGTAGGAGCCGAGCAACAAGGCATCCCCCTTGTTCCACTCCATCGATTTGGTCAGGGACTTGGCGGGATCCGGATTCAGTCCGCTGACGAGCCAGTTGACGGTGGCGTCTTTCGACTTGGAGGCGGGGTCCAGATTCCTGACATTCACCGCGCCGGTCCAGCCAGGGTTGGCCGGGGTGGTGGTGGAGTTTCCGAAGGGCATTTCGGAGGTGAAAGTGACGCGTTGGTCGGAGCCGGTTTGTTTC
This sequence comes from uncultured Verrucomicrobiae bacterium, assembly GCA_963841745.1. GTDB lineage: Bacteria > Verrucomicrobiota > Verrucomicrobiia > Verrucomicrobiales > Akkermansiaceae > Luteolibacter. The sequence continues at coordinate 152,810 of CAWJDV010000008.1, forward strand.
TGGAGCTCACCGATGGCAAGCATCATCGCCATTTTCGCGTTGGCTCGTGCGATCATCTGGGCGTTCGAACTGCTCGATGAGCGCAGGGTAATCGCGCTGAGGGAAAGCAGTCCGACCGCGATGACCGTTAGCAAAATCATCAGGGACAAGGTCACGATCAGCGCAAAGCCTTTCGCCTTGAATCCGAGGGGTGATTTCTCAGAAGGTTTCGAGTTTTGGAGTTTCATCGGAAGTGATCAGGGAAGAAGTTGGAGGTGACCGGGTGGCAGGGCGGGCCATGCCTCACGGGTTTTCGATGTGATTACAATGTGCGTGGCTGACTCTCCCAACTAGCCCAATTTGCGCATAAATACTTTGCTTATGCGCATCGGGCGTCCGGGCCAGTGGGTCCTGCCAGGGGATTGTTTTTTCAGCCGCGAACTGACACATCGATTCTGGCACCGGTTGAAATTGGCACTCCACCCGTGCCGAAAGGGATATGCGGGCTTTTCAAACGTCTGCGATTCGATCAGCTTCCCGCCATGGAGAGTCATGAAGTATTGAAGCGGGCGCTGCGGAAAACCACGCCCAAGGCGGTCGCTGCCGAGTTGGGAGTGTCGTTGTCCCTCGTTTACAAATGGGCGGAAAAACCCAGTGAGACCGGGTCCGGCAGTTTCAATCCACTCGACCGGCTGCTCCAGATCATCGACCTCAGCGGCGACACCGGGATCGTCGAGTGGCTGTGCCGCCAGCAGAACGGGCACTTCGTGAAAGACCCGGACGTCAGCGGACACCAGGTCACCCACGTGTTGTCCGCCACTCAGGAAATCATCGGCCAGTTTTCGGATTTGCTGAACGAAATCTCGTCCGCTGCGGACGACCAGTCGGTCAATAAGGAGGAAGCGGTGGCGATCCGACAATGCTGGGACAAGCTCAAGAGCTACGCGGAGGCATTCGTCCGCTCGTGTGAAGCAGGGGACTTCAGGACGATGAAGGATCTGAATCCGCCGGCTCGTTAGGTCGTCCGGGGATGTGGTTTCACGCGAGGGGGAGAGCAGCAGGCCCTGCCCATGGGCTTCCTGTTCCTGTGGCCGGATGAATCCAGCGCTCCAGTCAGGCGCGGCGGCTTTTTTTCCAGACCACGATGGCGTCGAGAAACGGCTTGGCGTAGCGCTGGACCTTGGCCGCGCCGATGCCGGGGACGTGGAGCGCCTCCTCGGCGTTGACCGGCTGATAGCGGGCGAGCGCTTCGAGCGTTTTGTTGCCGAAAACGACGTAGGAAGGCACGTCCTCGCGTTTGGCGATTTTTTCGCGGATGTCGCGCAGCATCGAGTAGAGCTGGCCGTCGAAGCCGTGGTCCTTGAGGGCGATTTCCTTGCGCCCGGCCTCGGGATCCGGCCAGACGAGCTGGAACTTCGCCTCGCCGCGCATGACCTTGTCGCCGAGAGGAGTTAGCGTTAGGAGCGGAAACTCGCCGGTGACGGTGACGACCAGGCCGGCGTCTGCCAGCGAGCGCATCAGGCTGTTCAGATAGCCCGCGCCCTTTTCCCGGAGGATGCCGTAGGTGGTGAGCTGGTCGAGGCGGGCGCTGATGATTTCCTGCGACTTGCTGCCTGCTAACATCTGGACGATGCGGCCGCGGCCGAATTTCGGCTCCCAGCCGTTCGCGGTGCGGCGGGACATGCGGGCGACGCCGCTGAGCGCCTTGCGGACGATGGTGATTTCCTCGGCGGTGGGCGGGCGGTTCTCGCCGGAGCCTTCGTCGCGGCAGACGTCGCAGGTGCCGCAGACGCCGGCTTCCTCCTCGCCGAAGTAGCTGAGAATCCACTGCTGGCGGCAGCTGCGGGAATAACACATTTCCACCATCGCCTTGAGTTTTTCGCGGTCGCGGCGGTCTTTTTCCTCGATGGCCACCTCGTCGAGCTGGAGGCCGCGGGCGAGCACGTCCGGCTTGAGCAGGCGGGTGCCTTTCATGCGCTTTTTCGGAATGTCGAAGCGCTCGACGTAGCCGCCGCGGGCGAGGATGGACATGGCGCTGCCGACGGACATCGAGTTTTTCACATCCGCGTTCTCGGCGATCTCGTCGAGCGTGCGGTGGACCTCGAAATCCTTGTCGGCCTCGTTGAGCAGGTATTGATAGATCGAGCGGACGATGGCGGCGGTGGGGTTCGCGCCGTCGATGAAAAACTCCTGGGTGCGGGTGTCCGCGTAGTTGAAGAGCATCTCGCAGAACGCGTTCTCCCCGTCGCGGCCGGCGCGGCCGGCTTCCTGATAGTAGGCCTCCACGCTGCCGGGGATTTCGTAATGGACCACGAAGCGCACGTCCGAGCGGTCGATGCCCATGCCGAACGCGTTGGTGGCCACGGCGACGTCCGCCTTGCGGTGGATGAAGATTTCCTGCGCGCGTTCGCGTTCCTGGTCGCCCATGCCGCCGTGATAGGCCACGCATTTCACGCCCCAGCTGGCGAGCGTTTCGGAAACCGACTCCACCTTCTTGCGGGTGGCGCAGTAGATGATGCCGGTCTTGTGCGCGGCGATGACGGCCCGCATCCGCTCGTCCTTCTGCGCCGCCTTGTCGGTGGCGGTGATGTTGAGTGATAGATTCGGCCGGGAAAATCCGCTGACGCGCTCGAAGGGCGAGCGCAGGGCGAGCACCTTGGAGATGTCGTCGCGGACGATGGGCGTGGCGGTGGCGGTTAGGGCGACGCATTGCGGGCGGCCGATTTTCTCCAGCGACTTGCCGAGCCGCAGGTAGTCGGGGCGGAAATCGTGGCCCCACTGGCTGAGGCAGTGCGCCTCGTCCACGGCGAAGAGCGAGATTTCGATGCCGCTCAGGGCGTTGAGGAAACTCTCGGCGCGGAAGCGTTCGGGGGCGACGTAAACGAGCTTCCATTTTCCGGCGCGCATGCCGTCGAGGCGTTCTTTTTGCTCTGGCCAGGAGAGCGTGGAGTTGATCACCGTCGCGGCGATTCCGCGGGCGACGAGCGCGTCCACCTGGTCCTTCATCAGCGCGATGAGCGGCGAAATCACCAGCGTCACGCCGCCGAAGCAGAGCGCGGGAATTTGGAAACACAGCGATTTCCCGCCGCCGGTGGGCATCACCACGAGGCCGTCGCGGCCGGAGGTGATTTCCGTGATGACTTCCTCCTGGCCGTCGAGAAACCCGTTGAATCCGAAATACCGCTTGAGCGCCTCGTGGGGCGTCATGACGAGCGGTTTGGAATCGGAGCGGGCAGGGGACATCGTGTGCGCGAATGAACAATGCCCGCCGCGCCGCGGTCAATCCCGGAGAACTCCCAAGTGATTTGTCTCGCGTGCCGCCATCGGGTGGTGCTCTTCAGGACCGTGGAGGAAATCATGAACGGGATGGATAGTCAGGGGTGGGCGGCGATGCCGGGCTGTCTGGGTGAGGTGGATTCGCTTCGATTGCGCAAGGAATGTGAGGCGGCGTGTGAAAACGGCGATTTCCGGCGGGCAGGGGTGGGACGCGGCGGAACTCTGGAAATCCGCGAGGACATCCGGCGGGATCAGGTGATGTGGCTGCAACCGGGCGAGTTTTCGGTGGAGCAGGAAATTTACCTCGCGTGGCTGGAAACGCTGCGGCTCGCGCTGAACCAACGGTTTTTTCTCGGGCTGTTCGAGTTCGAGGGGCACTTCGCGATTTACCCGGAAGGCGCGTTTTACAAACCCCACCTCGACCGCCACGCGGGGACGAGCGACCGGGTGGTGACGGCGATTCTCTATCTGAATCCGGACTGGCAACCCGGTGATGGCGGGGAGCTGAAACTGTGGACGACTGAAGGCGAAAAATCCGGAGCGTTCGTGCTGATCGAGCCGCGGATGGGAACGTTGGTCTGTTTCCTGGCCGGAGATTTCTGGCACGAGGTGCTGCCGGCCAAAAAAACGCGGATGAGCATCACCGGGTGGTTCCGGCAGCGTTGATGGAAATGCCGCGTGCGGGTTGCGCCGGATGCTCGGAGCTGCTTATGGTCCCGCGCGTGACGGACTTTTCCTTAACATTTCTAGGCACGGGGACCTCGGTGGGGGTGCCGGTGATTGGCTGCGATTGCGAAATCTGCGCGTCGACGGACCCCAGGAACAACCGGACGAGATCCTCCGTGCTGGTGCGGGCGGGGGATCAAACCCTGCTGGTGGATTCCGGGCCGGACCTGCGGATCCAGGCGTTGCGGGAGGGGCTTCGGGAAATCGACGCGATCATTTACACTCACGCCCACTTGGATCACGTGGCGGGATTCGACGAGTTGAGGGCGTTTTGCTGGCGGAAAACCGGCAGGCTGCCGATGCATGCGACGGAAAGCTGCATGAACATCCTGAAGACGATGTTCGGCTGGGCGTTTGCCGACGTGGTGGATACGATCGGCTACGTGAAACCGGATCCGCGGATCATCGACGGGCCGTTTTTTTATGGTGAGCTGCGGGTGACTCCGCTGCCGGTGGTGCATGGCGGGGTGGAGACGATCGGGTATTTGTTTGAAGTGCCGGGAGCGCAGAGCGTGGCCTATCTGCCGGACGTGAAGCGGATCCCGACCGACACCCTGCACCTGCTGATGGATGTGGACGTGCTGGTGGTGGACGCGTTGCGGACGTGGGAGCACCCCACGCATTTCTCACTGGCGGAAGCGCTGTCCACGGCGGCGGAGGTCCGAGCCAAGGAGACGTGGCTGACGCACTTGAGCCACGAGTATCACGTGGACGAAATTTCCAAAACGCTGCCGCCGGGCGTGCGGATGGCGTGGGACGGGCTGCGGATTTCACTCAACCATGCGCCGGGTCTTGCATGATCCGGGCAGCAAGGCATGCTCGCCCGCGATGAGATTTCTGGTCCGGATCGTTTTTCTGCTGGCGGCGGTGTCCGCGGTCTCGCATGCGGCGATTTCCAAGGAATCGGTGGCGGTGCTTTACAATTCCTCGGTGCCGGAATCCCGGAAACTCGCTGAGCTCTATCGCGACACGCGCGGGATCCCGCAGGAGAACCTGATCGCTCTGGACATGCCGGTCGCGGCGGACATCGCGCGGGAGAGCTTTGAGAAATCGATTTTGAAACCGCTGCGTGCGGAATTCGAGAACCGCAGTTGGTGGAAACGCCAAATGGATGCGGGCGGCGTGAAACTGCCAGTCGTGAACCGGATTCGCGCGATGGTCGTGATGCGCGGGGTGCCGCTGCGGATCCAGGCGATTCCGAAACCCGCGCCGAAGCCGGGTGATCCACCGCCTGATCCGCAGAATCCGGTGGCCGGGCACGACGAGGCGTCGGTGGATTCCGAGTTGGCGATGTTCGGGGTGGAAGGGCTGCCGACCGACGGGATTCTGCAAAACAAGTTTTACAAAAGCACCAAGCCGATCGGCGAGATGAACCTGCCGTTTCTGGTGCTCACCGCCCGGATCGACGCGCCGACTTACGCGACCTGCGAGCGGATGATCCGCGATGCGGTGGAGGTGGAGAAAACCGGATTGTGGGGACGCTCGTATGTGGACATCGCTAACAAATTCCCCCAGGGCGACCAATGGCTGGAGGCGATCGTCGTCGCCAATGCCGAAGCCGGCATTCCGACGGTGGTGGACCGCTTCAACGACACGCTGCCGAAAAACTATCCGATGACGGAGGCCGCCAGTTATTTCGGCTGGTATGACTGGAGTCTGAGCGGGCCGTTCCTGAACAGCCGCTTCCAGTTCCGCAAGGGCGCGGTCGCGATGCATCTGCATTCGTTCAGCGCCGAGCAATTGTCCGACCCGCTGAAGAACTGGTGCGGCGGTCTGTTGGAAAAGGGCGCGGCGGTGACTGTTGGAAACGTTTACGAGCCTTATCTCCACCTCACCCACGATTACGCCATCCTCCAGCAGCGGCTGTTGGAGGGTTTCAGCTGGGGCGAGGCCTGCTGGATGGCGATGCCGGTGACATCCTGGCAGGGCGTGGTGCTCGGCGATCCGCTCTATCGGCCGTACCTTCATCTCGCCGGCGGGGGAGTGAAACAGGAGGGGGACATTCCCTACCGCGCCTTGCGGGCGGCGGTGCTCGAATGGAAAAACAATCCGCTGGAGCGGCAGAAGCAGTTGGAAAAAGCCTCGGAGCGGATGAGCAGCGGGGTCCTGGCGGAAGCGCTGGGACTTGAGTTGCTTCTGCTCAAGGATCCTAACGGCGCCTCGCGCTGGTTCCGCACCGCCAAGGAGAATTACGTGGCAGCGGAAGACAAGCTGCGCCAGGATTTCCATCAGATCTCCATCGACCGTGCGGCGAACCGCAAGGACGAGGCGGTCCGCGAACTGCGGGAAGCGCAGACGCGCTATGGCCCGATCCCTGAAGCCGAGGCGCTCAAGGGTTGGCTGGATATCCTCGATCCGCCGCCGCCGCCACCCGCCGATCCGACGAAAGCGCCGGATGTGAAAAAACCTTGAAGCGACAGCCACTCTGAAATGACTTACGGTTTTCTGTTGGAATCGATCTGGCATCCGCCGCTCATGTTTGAGGAATCTTCCTTGAACGGATTACCGCCGGAGTTGGAGCTCCAGGCCCTTTGGTTTTCCGGCGCTTTCGGACGGGACTTCCGCACGACGACGGGCAGCACGGTCAGGATCGTGCAGTTCGGAGAATGGAACCGCGGGGCGGGACCGGATTTCATCGGGACGGCTGTGGAAATCGACGGCGCATTGAAGACGGGTCCGCTTGAACTCGATCCGCTGGCAGGGGACTGGGAGGCGCATGGGCACGGGGTGAATCCCGCGTTTCGCGATGTGGTCCTGCACGTGGTTTTCCAGACGGACGCCCGGCGGATTTTCACCCGCACCTGCGAGCACGGAGAGGTGCCCCAGGTGGTCATTTCAGCGACCCAGCTATCAGACGCGCTGAACCGCCCGCAACGCGAGGTGGCGATCGCCCATCCGGGGCGTTGCGTCGCTCCGCTGAAAGGATTGCCAGCCGGTTCGATCGGGCGGCTGCTGGACGAGGCCGCGGTCTATCGGGCATCCATCAAGGCGTCCCGCTGGTTGCGTACCGCCGATGCCCACGGAAGTGACGCCGCCTTGTTTCAATCGACCGCCGAGACGCTGGGCTATCGGGGGAACGCGCTGGCGATGCGGCTGCTCTCGCAGCGTGCGCCGCTTTCGCTGCTCAAGGCGGAAGGGGACGCCGCCGAGGCGGTATTGTTCGGCACCGCGGGGTTTCTCTCGTCGGATCTTCACGAGCTGGCACCGCCCGACACCCGCGACTACCTTCGCGGACTGTGGGACACCTGGTGGAAAAACCGCGCCTGTTATGAATCGACCGGTGAGCGGGCGATCCCCTGGAAGACCCACGGGCAGCGGCCGGCAAACCATCCCCACCGGCGGGTGGGAGCGCTGTCCGCCCTGGTGGCGGTCTGGCCGCAATACCGGCGGCTCGCGCTTGCCCGGCCGTTCTCGCCCAAGCCGCTGATCGATTTCCTGCAAACGCTCGACCATGAATTCTGGTCCCACCGCCACACGCTCACCTCGGCGGCGTCGCCCCGGCGGGTGGCGTTGTTCGGCAAGTCGCAGGCGCTGGAACTGGTCGCGAACCACCTCGCTCCGCTCGCCATGCATGAGGAGGGCATGACCTTCGCCGCCTATCACAAGCTGCGGAACTCGGCCGCCAACGACAAGGTGAAACGCTGCGGGCTCCGCCTGTTCGGCTCCACCAAGGCGGCCCAGCCGTGGATGCGGCGGGTGTGCCACCACCAGGCGCTGCTCCAGGTCTATCAGGATTTCTGCCTGGAGGATTTCACCGACTGCCAGAACTGCCCTTTCCCCGAACAACTCGCTCAATGGCGCTGATGAAAATCCAACTGAACGGAAACCCGCATGAAATCGAAGCGCCGCTGACGGTGAGCGCGTTGTTGGACAGCATCGGCTTCGGCGACAAGCCGGTGGTCGTGGAACTCGACGAGCAGGCGCTTTTTCCCCGGGATTTCGCCAAAGCAGTCGTCGCGGACGGCTCCCGCGTCGAGATCGTAGCGCTGGCAGCCGGGGGTTAGGCTGCCCGCCGTTTCCACAGGATCCTGCCGATCAGGATACCGATGACAAGCGCGACTCCGGCTGCCAGATAGAGCCCGCTTTTCGCGGCGGAGAGGATCGCGTTGTCGAGCACGTTCATGGAAATGTGATAACCCGCGAGCAGCCACTTGCCGTCCACCTTGACCAGGGTGGCGGTCCAGCGGCTTTTCAGCTCGTAGTCTTTCCCTAGCAACTTGTATTCCGCCACGGTCTCGCCGAAGGAGATGCCGGTGTCGCCGCCATGGAAAATCGTCAGTTCGTCGGGAGTCGGCGGCACCTTGTAGCCCTTGAAGGAATCCTTGCCCATGCGCTCGAAGAATTCTATTAGGCCTTTCTGCCCGCGGCAGACCTCCGAATTCTGCCAGGTGATGACAGCGTCGGGGTGCACGTGCCTGATGACACCGTCGATGTCGCCTTGATTGATGGCCTCGATGATGGAAAGCCTCAATGTCCGCAGCTCCTCATGGGCCGGGTCCTCCGCTGCACTGGTGGTTCCCAGTGCCAGAACCGCCATCAGGAGCGTCGCGAAAATTCTCATGTTGGGAGATTGGGATAATCGGATTTTTGTTCAATCCCGAACTTGGGCGACTCGTGGATGCAGCGTCATCCTCATGCCGTGCTTCGCGCGGAGGGTGATGTCCGGCAGCGGCTCCACCGGGTGACCGGGAACGAGATCGAAGTGGAACGACTGCATCACCATGGCTGTGATCAACTGCGCCTCCAACATCGCGAACTCACTGCCGATGCAGGACCGAGGCCCTGCTCCGAACGGAATGTAAGCCGCCGGGGCGGGGGATTCGAAGCGGCTCGGGTCGAATTCCTCGGGCCGGTCCCAGAACGCCGGGTGGCGATGCAGGGCGTAGGGCGAAATGACCACCGCCGAGCCGGCGGGCAGCGTGTAGCCGCCGATGACATCCTCTTGGATCACCCGCCGCTCGATGATCCAGATCGGCGGATAGAGGCGCATGGATTCCTGGATGACTAACTTGGTGTAGGTGAGTTTTGAAACGTCCTCGAGTGTCGGAGTTCTTCCACCGAGGACATCGGTGAGTTCCGCGAGAAGCCGTCGCTCGACTTCCGGATGCCGGGAAATCAGATAGAACGTCCACGTCAGCGCGTTGGCCGTGGTTTCATGGCCTGCCAGAAGGAAGGTGATGGTTTCGTTGCGCAGTTGGGAGTCGTCCGGTCCGGTGCCGGTCGCGCTGTCGCGGACGCTCATCAGCATGGATAACAGGTCGGCGTCGGGATTCCCTTCCGCCTGCGCCCGGCGGTGTTGTGCGATGATCCGGTAGACGACCTCATCCACTTCGGCGAGCGACCGGCGGAAGCGGCGGTTCGCCGCGGTGGGAAGCCAGCCCGGCCAGTTGATTGGATTTCCCAAACGCCCGAACACGTGCGGCAGGATCACACGCATCGCTTTTTCCACCGTCTTGGCATCTTCGCCGGTGTTGAAGCTGAAGAGCGTCTGACCGACGATGGAATACGTCAGGCGCGCCATCTCTGATGAAAGGTCCAGCTCCGGGCGGCCCTGCCACGACCGGAGCATGACTTCGGTGGCTGTCATCATTTTTTCCGCGAAGCTGATGATCTGCCGGTGGTGGAAGGCGGGTTGGTCCATGCGACGCTGGCGTTTCCAAGCCTCACCATTGCAGGTGAGCAGGCTTTCCCCCGTCACCGCCCGGATGGCGGCCGAGCTGCGGGTGTGCTTGTCGTAGTTGACAGCGCGTTTCTGGAGCACCTGCTCGACGTGGTCCGGATGGCTGAGCAAATGCACGATCTGCGGGCCTAACCGGCAGCGGACGACGTCGCCGTAAGTGGCGGCCGATTCGATGACCAGCCCGAGCACGTCGCGGCGGAACTCGCGGAGGTTGCCAAACAGGAAATGTCCGGGTGGCCCGGGGGCGATGCGCTTTGGCGGAGTGTTCATTTCAGATCGGATAGTTCCAGGTTTCGAAGCTGCGTCTCCACTCGTCCGCGATTCTCTCCCGCATCGCCGGTTCCAGTTCATCGAACCGGTTCTTGCGGTAGTCCGCGAGGGAATCGACGTATTTCCGGAGTTCGGGCTCGAAGGTGTCGAAGCCGGACAAATCCAGTTTGTGATAGAGCGTCCGCATGGTTTCCATCGGCGAGCGTTCGAGATCATCGAAGCGGATTTCGTGGAACCGTCCCTCCGGAATCAGGTCGCGTTCGGCGAACAACGCGTCGTGCAGCCGGGTATAGCGGCGGATGATGCGGTCATCGATCAGGTCTGGATCCGGTTTCTGCAGGTAGCTGTACCAAGTGGCGGTATCGTAGTAGTGCCGGCACGATCTGAATACCTGATAGGGATGTCGGTGGATGTGCACGAACCGGGCGTCGGGAAACATTTCCAACAGAAGCCGGATGCGCGCGGTGTGGGGAGGGGACTTGAGAACGAGCGGCCGGTTGTATTTGAAAGTCAGTTTTTTCAGGAACCCGCTGAACGCGGATTTCCACTTGTCGATTTCATGCTGCGGCACGCCCTGGAAATCGAGATAACGCGCATACTCATCCTCCCGACGGGGGAAGCTGATGCCGAGATAAAGCGAGCGCAGACTCATCAGGCAGGGTGCAAACTCGTCCTCCTGAGGCACTTGGAAATTGAGCTCCATCGAGTCCATCGGCCGCGTTTTCGGAACCATCCAGGCGAAGCGCCGGGTGTTGGTCTCTTCGGTGCGGAGAAAGGTGTGCGGATTGACCACTTGGTAGGTGTTGGCGAATGCGAACTGCCGGTTGTCCCGCGCGAGCAGGTTGTGCAGATGGGTGGTGCCCGAGCGCCAGTGGCCGAGAATGAAAAGTGGTGGCTGGATCTCAGTCTTCGCAATCCGCTCGCCGAACAACCGCTCCTCCTGCCGGCGGAAGTGGGAGTTCATGGCGCTGGCCGCCGTGATGAACGCCGCGCGGTGCCAATACGCAGGATCGACCGCGAAGCGATTTTCCCGGAGCAACCGGAACCAGTCGCCGGTGGTGATTCCGGCCAAATAATTGTTCGCGATGCTCCATCGGTGTTTCAGGGTGATTGGCATGCGGGTCGGGGCGAACCTGCCAAATCCCTTCAAGCCAAGCAATCCCGCGTCGCAGAACCCGCCAGTTTCGACATTTCGGCGATCCTGAGTATTTTTCCCTTGCCACAAGTCGCCCGGGAATCCCATCGTCCGCCCGCGTCCGAAAGGAGCGAAAGTCCGGCGTAGCTCAGCGGCAGAGCGGGTGACTGTTAATCACTAGGTCCGTGGTTCGATCCCACGCGCCGGAGCCATTTGGAATCAGTCAGTTACGACTGTAAATCAGGGTCGAAATCATCCTGGCTGAACACCAAGACTGAACACTTTTTTCGGATTTTTTTCCGAGGAGCTTCTTTCCGGTCTCTCTCTCTGGAATACCTCAGCGGGGTTGACGCTCCCTCCGCGCAGGATCGCGGGTGTGCGAGGGCGGTGCGGAGGTTTTCAATGCTGTGCGCGTTTGCGGCGGAGGTGGGGACGAAGCGGGGTGTTCCGGAATTCACGGAATCAAACAGGCGTTTGGTTTAGCGTCCTCCTCCTACCTCCTCCCGTAGCTGAATCTCGGATTTGGTGAGCGAGGTGGCACCTGTCTTCGCCCCGGCACCGGAGAAACTGTAATTCTGAGTGGCATCGATCGTGACCGAGGCGGGGGCTGCGTTGCCTGATAGCGTGCCCGACAAGATGGCCCGCGATTTCAAAGGAAGTGGTCACGACCAGTTCCAGTGCCTCAGCATCGAATCGGGCGACCGCGCTGCTTTCGTAGGGTTGATGGGCAATCGCCAATCCCGTGCATGCCAGCATCACCGCGGTGATAGGGGCATCAGCTCGCATCCATGCGAAGGTAGCGATGGAATTCAGATTCACGGATTGGGTTTCCAGCAGCGGCGTTTCAATTTCCCGCAGGAGTTTCGATCGCGTCTTTCATCGGGCTGGGAGGGAGGTCGAATTTTTCGGGTAAGTCGGGATTCGAGGGATCAAAAGTGCCAGCGTCCTTGGCCAGGTGCTTCGCCAACTCAGGCACGTTAGACCTGATGCCTTCGATCATGCAACGTGCCAGTCCGTATCCACCGTAGGTGTTGTGATGGGTATTGTCTTTCAGCGCCTTGGCTTGGTCCGGGAAGGTGTTGGCAGGGTAGAAAACGAATGCCCTCTCGGACTTCTCCGGTCCGAGCGCCGCGTAGAACTTCAGGCTCATCGCGTTGAGGTCGATCACCGGCACCTTGTTCTCCGTTCCAGCCTGCCGGACGGCTTCGGCATAGTCCGTTAGCGTCGCTTCAGGATCGTTGCCGTTCCACCGGCGTCGCTCCATCGGTGTGACCAGGACTGGGATGCCACCCTTGCTCCGTGCGGCTTCAATGAACTTTACCAGGTTCGCCTTGTAAGAGGTGAACGGTCCGGCGCCAGCGGTCTTGTCCTTCTGATCGTTGTGGCCGAACTGGATGAAAAGGTAGTCGCCCTTTTTCATCATGCTGAGGATTTTCTCAAGCCGCTTCTGGCGTTCGAAGGAGTAGAGCGCCAAACCGGATTCGGAGTGGTTCGAAATCGCCACACCCTGTTGGAAAAACCGCGGCAGCATTTGTCCCCAGCCCGCCCACGGCTCGTTCGATTGATCGGTGACGGTGGAATCACCCGCGACGAACACGGTGAGCGCGTCACTCGCCGGTTGGATTTCCAACGCGGTGATTCCGGGCTGTTTGCCGTTGAATTCGATCGTCAGGCGATCATCCCAGTTAGGCACCGGCGGCGGGCCGGTTTCACGACTGTTCAGGGAGGTGGTGCCGCCGGTGCTGATCGCCGGTTTCCGCACGTTCACGGTGAAGGTCCGGGTCTCATATTTGCCCGGCGCGGTCTCCACCTTCTCGATCATCAACCGCCGTGACTCTGCTTTGACGGTCGAGGAAGTCGCACGGGTCGGATCCCCGAAGCGCATCGTCACGTCGTAGTTGCCTTCCTCGACGTCCACCGCAAACACGCGAGGCGTTTCTGCCGTTGGAGCGGTGCCGTCAAGGAATCCGTAACCGCGATTGGCATCATAAATCACGTTCGGCGCTACATGCTGGTATCCTGGTGGTGTCTTGGTGGTGTCTTGGTGGTGTCTGGTGGTGTCGGTGGTGCTTGGTGGAGCCGAAAAAAAACTTGAACTCCGCAGCATTCACGGTGGCTTGGCCCGAGAGGTGCAGAGCACAAAGGAGCAAAAAAGCGTGCGGTTTCGGGGTGGTGAAGAATTGGGATGTCATGGGCAGGTTTGTGTGGGCGGGGGACGCTTATTTCGCGGAGATGGACAGTGGTTCATAAATTTCCGCCTCGATCACTTCCAAGGCTCCCTTCGCGCTTTGCTCGGTTGAGTCCGGGAGTTTTTTGCCGGTGATTTCGACGATTCCGAATCCGTCCTTGTCCTCAATCGCGCCAGCAAGAGTGATCCGGACGGATTTGCCTTGGGTCGGCTCGAGTTGAAGCGTGACATAGCCGAGGCTCTTGGGTGTTCTGCCAGAATAGGCTTCCTTGCCATCGACGGTTATGCGGACCGGATAGGATTTATTGCGCCATCCGCCCAATTTAAGGACGACTTCGTTGACGGATGCCTCGCGTTCAAGTTCGAACTGGATCCATCCCGTCGCGCTCTTGCCGTCGTTCTGCCACTTCGTCTCTTCATTGTCATCGAACGCCAGGCCTGCCTCTGCGGCACTCGTGCCGGCGGTGGCGCTGACAATACGAATCGGTTTGCGGGTTGGAATCACCGATTCGCCGGCAGGCGTCGGTCCGCGATCCAGACGGGCGGCAAGTCCGGTGGCCGGGAAGGATTTCGATAGACCGTCGCTCGTGCGAGCAGGAATGGAAACGAACTCGATGCGCGCGGATTTCAGACCGGCGGCGCTTGCATTGAGAACAATTTTTCCTGCCTGTGGCCGGGATCGCAGAATCACCCGGTTGATGCCGCATTCCACCGGTAGTTCCTGGGAAAGGATGTGGTTGTCCGGTCCCTGGGCAATGCCGCCGCGCCATTCGGCGGGACCTTCCAAATCAAACGTCACCAAATTCATAGCGGTGGGGCAGCGATTGCCTTCCGAGTCGACCACCTCCACGTCGACCAGGGCCATATCGGCTCCGTCCGCGTTAAGACCGTTAGGTCCGGTGCGTGGAGAAAGCTTGATTGCCACCGGGCTGCCCGCAGTCTTCTTCACGACTTCGCACAGCGCCTTTCCGCTGGCATCGTATCCGACCGCTTTGATCTCGCCGGCCTGAAACGGCAACTCCTGCCAGGTATAAAGAAATCGTGAACTCTGTTCGCCGAAGCCTTTGGATTGCTTGTTGATAAACAGCTCAACCTTCTCGGCGGAAGAAATCACCTGGACGGGCTTCTTCACGTCGTCCGCGTAGTTCCAATGTCCGATGAGGTGAATGCGCGGCCGCTCGGTATCCACCCATCCATCCCACATCACCTGATGGGCGAAAAAACCGTCTTTCGGGATCCGCATGGCGTCCACCTCGCCGCTGCGCCGATAGTTTTCCGCTCCGCGGTGGTGTGTGTTAGAATCCGAGAAGACGATGTTCACGCCGCCCGCGCTCACGCGTTCGCCGGTGCCGGGCCGTTCGCGCCAGAAGTCATACCAGCGGACCACATTCTCGACCGCGTGTGAATCCTGGTTGCGATTGTAGGTAGGCGCGGGCTCGTTCTTGTGCGGTGGGCCGTTCCCATCCTTGTGAAACGGTGGGGACCAGTCGTCCCAGTATTTGCGCAGCCCTTCATCGCGGGAATACTCGGTGGCCCAGAAGGGGATGCGCGCGCTTTTGTTAATGTAGAGCATCTCGCCGCCCCACTCGGCCACCTTGCTGTCGAGCATCTCGCGGCTGCCTGCGGCGCGCCCGCCGTGTGGGTCGTATTGGTCGCGCACGGCTTTCAACCCGGCCATGTGCTCTTCGCTGATTTCGGCATTGCCGCCCTCATACATGACGACGCTTGGGTTGTTGCGGTTATAAATCGTCGCGTCGCGCATGACCTCGACCCGGTGTTCCCAGCGGCGGCCTGTCACATCCTTCTCGGAATCGCCAGCGGGCAGGGCCTGCATCAAGCCGACCCGATCACAAGATTCCACATCTTGTTTCGACGGAGTGACATGCATCCAGCGCACCAGGTTCGCGTTGCTTGCGACCATCAGCCCGTTGCTGAAATCGCTCATCCATGGCGGTACCGCCGAGCCGACGGCGGGCCACTCGTTGGTCGAGCGTTGCGCATAGCCCTTGAGCTGGATGGTGCGGTCATTCAGTATCACGACACCCTTGCCAAACTCCAGTTTGCGGAAGCCAGTGCGCGTCACCACGGAATCGACGGCTTTCCCGCCGACCATGAGTGTTGTGGTCACGTCGTAGAGATACCCGTAGCCCCAGCTCCAGAAGTTCAAATTCGAGACCTGTGCGCCAGCGCTGATGGTTTTTGTCTCGCCCGGAGCGATGGTTTGCCCGCCGCCTTGGATCGTCCGCACCGGCTTGCCGTCGAGTTCCGCGATGCTGATTTCATAGCTGAATGTCTGTGCCCCGGTGTGTTCGTTCTTCACCTGCGATTCGGCCGTCACCTTCGCCGACTTGCCTTTGATGTCGAACTCCTGCGCATACACATAGACACCCGTCGTTCCGAGATTGGAATAGAGTGGCAGCGTCTGATGAAGCTTGTCCATCACGTGAAGAACGACGTTCTTATGGATCCCGCCGTAGTTGGCGTAGAAATTCTTATCGTTCCACTGATAGGTCGAATTCGTTTCCTTTTCGCGATACTTCCACGAACTGTCAATCCGCGCGGCAAGCACGTTTTCCTGCGGCGCGGGTTTGAGCTTGTCCGTGACATCGAAGCCGAAGCCCATGATGCCGTTCTCGCTCCGCCCGATCCATTCGCCGTTCAGATAGAACTCGCCACCGTGGCGGATTCCCTCGAATTCCAGGAACACCTTCTTTCCCTCCGACTCCGGCGGCATCTTGAAATGCTTGCGATACCACGCCACTCCCGTTGGGAGATCGTCGATGCCCACTTTAAAAGCGCTGTCTTCATTCCACGCGTGGGGAAGGGTGACTTTTTTCCAGCCCGTGTCTGCAAACGTCATCGCCTCCGCCCCGCGCTCATCGGCGACTTTCACCAGCCAGTCGCTGTTGAAAATGAACTTTTCCCGCGAAGAGCTTGCTTGCTGGGCATGAAGGGTGGCCGCGACTCCGAGGAGAGCGAGCATTGAGGCGACAGTTCGGAGCATCATGGTTGGAAAATCAAAGGGGCAATGGGTTCAGGGTGGCTCAGGCTTCGAGAAGTCCCGGAGGTAGAGGGAATGAAAATTCCAGCGTGCCGCCAATACCTCATTCGAGGAGTTCCGCGGGGACCGCATGTCGTCCAAGGATGGCCGCACCTACCCGAAAGAGGTATTGGCTGATGCGTGGGATCAGCCTCAGATTCCCCCAACTGTGATAATCCAGATCATAACCTCGCGATCAGCCTCGCGCTTCTTTCTCGCACCACCCCGACCGTGGCCAAGCACGTCGCCTTCCTCACCCCGGGCCAAACCGATGTCCGCTCCTTGAGAAACGGAGTTCCAGGCACGACCGGCAAGTCGATTGTGGTGTTGGCGACGTTCAAGTTGATCGATGCCAACGGTGGCGGGTTGGCGGACGGCGACGGGGGCAAAATCTCGCACTCTACAGGAACAGTCCTTCTCCATATCTACTGATGAAATTCCGCAATCTCGCCGCCGTCCTGCTGCTGTTTCCGTCGGTCGCCGATGCGGCGGTCGATCTGATGGATCCGTCTGCCGGGGACGCCGCCTTCCCCATGGTCGCGGATGGCCGGGCCGCCCCGATTTGCATTCCGACACAGGCGGCCGAAGTCGTCCGCATCGCGGCTCGCGACCTTGCGGCGGATGTCGAGCGGATCACCGGCCTGCGTCCGGAGATCCGGGAAACTCTTCCCGAGCGTGGCCCGAGCATCCGGGTGTCGCTCAGCCTGCATGCCGTCGACCATTGGGAAACCTTCCGCCTTTCCGCCACTGCCGACACCCTCACCATTCAGGGTTCCGACAAACGCGGTCTTGCCTTTGGCATCTATGATCTTTCGCGCCGGATCGGAGTTTCTCCCTGGCATTGGTGGGCGGATGTGCCGGTGACGAAGCGGAGCGGGATTCATCTATCCACCGGCACCTGTCCGCTTGAAGCGCCCGCTGTCAAATACCGTGGCATTTTCCTCAACGACGAAGGTTGGGGCCTCGTGCCATGGGCCGCCAAAACGTTCGAACCCGAGGCCGGTAACCTCGGTCCCAAGACCTATTCGCGTATCTTCGAACTGATGCTGCGCCTGCGCGCCAACACGATCTGGCCCGCCATGCATCCCGGCACCACGCCGTTCCACCAGATGCCCGGCAATGCAAAAGCCGCGGACGACTACGCCATCGTTCTCGGTTCCTCGCACGCCGAGCCGATGTTGCGCAACAACGTCGGCGAATGGACGCAGGACAAGAACCTCTACAACTACGCCACCAACCGTGACGGCGTGCTCGCCTACTGGGAGGAACGCGTGAAACAGCGGACTTCCGGCGAAAGCCTTTTCACCCTTGGCATGCGCGGCATCCACGACAGCGCCATGGTCGGCTTCAGGCACCAGCACGAGCGCATCCCGGCGCTTGAAAACATCATCGCCGAACAACGCGGCCAGCTCGCCCGCCATCTCGGCGGAGATGCCACCCGCATCGCCCAGATCTTCTGCCCCTACAAAGAGGTGCTCTCCGACTACAACGCGGGCCTCAAGGTGCCCGACGATGTCACTCTCGTCTGGCCGGACGACAACTTCGGCTACATCCGCCGCTTCGCCACCGTGGCGGAGCGGGAGCGTTCCGGAGGCCTAGGGATTTACTATCATCTTTCCTATCTTGGCCACCCGCTTCCCTGGCTTTGGCTCGACTCGCTGCCACCCGCGCTGACTTGGTCCGAGATGACCCGCGCCTACGGACAGGGAGCCCGCACCGTTTGGATCGCCAACGTCGGCGATCTCAAAAACACCGAACTCTCCACCGAATTCTTCCTCAACCTCGCCTGGCATGCCGACCGCACCGGCACCGACGCTCCCGCCCGCTTCCTGCGGGAAACCGCCGCCCGCGACTTCGGCGCAAAACACGCGGAGACCATCGCCGGAATCTGGAACCGCCACCAACATCTGGCATTCGCCCGCAAGCCCGAGCACCTCGGCTGGCACCTGCCCAAGCAAGCTTACCAACCCACCGAGCTCACCGATCGCGAGATCACCGACCGCCTCACCGCCTACGCCGAACTCGTCCGTGACACCGATGCCGTTGCCGCCCGACTCCCGGCCGGGGCCGGCGACGCGTTCTATCAACTCGTCGCCTATCCGGTGACTTCCGCCGCCGCCGCGAACCATCGCTACTTTCTATCCGAGCGCGCCCGCCGCCTGCGCGTGCGCGGCGACAAGCCGGCCGCCCAAGCCGCCTTCGCCGAGGCCATGGCCGCCGGGCAACGGGTCGCCGGGCTAACGGACCGGTACAACAATGACATCGCCGGCGGCAAATGGCGCGGCATCGTCACGGGCAACGGGCTTTCCCCGCGCCAATGGGGCAGCTTCCAGCTTCCGACGGTCGCTCCGTTGGAATCGCCCGATGCGCTGGTGGCTGTTGCCGGGCAGGAGCGCAAGCGCCTAGCCGATCCAGAACCCGCAGCCTCCGCGCTTGTCACTCCCGCCGATGCACGCCCCGGCGATTTCGTAGAGCACAACGGCGTCGTTTCCATCCACGCCGGAAATTCCGGCGCGAAATCCGATCTGCCATCCGGTGCGGGCTGGCGTTCGATCCCGGGACTCGGCCGCAGCGGCTCAGCCGTCACCGTGCTGCCCTCCACCGCGGTCATCGACCCCGCCAGTGCGCCGCGCCTTTCATACCGCTTCCATGTCGCCACCGGCGGCAAGGCAAGCGCCCTCGTGAGTCTGCTGCCGACCTTTCCGATCATCGAGGGCAAGGGCCTGCGCTTCGCCCTCGCTCTGGATGATGGCCCCTCGCTGCCCGCCGCCGTCACCTCCGGCTTCGAACCCAAGTCCGACGAGTGGAACGAGCGCGTCCTCACCAACGCCACGGGAGCAAACATCCGTTTTCCCGAGCCGCTGAAAGCCGGTTGGCACACGCTGCACCTCGTCGCCGTGGATGCGGGCGTCGTGGTGGACAAGATCGTCATCGACCTCGGCGGCCTCCGTCCCTCCTACGACGGTCCGCCTGAAACCCGCCTATCGGAATGAACGGTTCCGGCATGAACCCATCCAGTCCGTCGCCATCGGCAGCGGGCTTTCAGGCGACATCCGGAATGTATGGATCCATGACTGCCGCTTCGACAACGCGGGAAACGTCGTTGAGAAAAACATCCGCATCGGCATCTTCATTGACGAACCAGACAAGGTGAACAAGAAGCAGTGACACTCATGAAGACTGCCCACATCCTCACCACCATTCTAACGATCCTTTGCGGCGCCCTGTCACACGGCCAGCAGCCCACCACCACCGTGGACGTCTGGCCGGATGGAAAAATGCCGGGCAAGGGAGCCCGCGAGGCGGAGGCGAAGCATTCTCCGGAACGCAGCGACGCCACCCGGATCACCAACGTCAGCCGTCCGACGCTCACGGTGTTTCCCGCGCTCCGGAAGGATTCCCCCGCGATGATTGTCTGTCCGGGCGGTGGTTACAGCTATTGCGTCACGGACAAGGAAGGCTCGCAAATCGCCGCGTGGTTGAACTCCAACGGCATCGGCGCGCTGGTGCTGAAATACCGGGTTCCTAACAACCGCGGCGGAGCGTTTCAGGACATTCAGCGCGCGCTGAGCCTCGCCCGTTCTCGCGCGGCGGAATGGAACATCGATTCCAAACGCCTCGGTGTGATCGGTTTCTCCGCCGGCGGCCATCTGGCGGCCCGCGCGAGCAACCGCTTTGACGGGCGCTCTTATCCAGCCATCGACGGAGTGGACGCGCAAAGCTGCCGCCCTGACTTCGCGGTGCTCGTCTATCCGGCCTACCTTGACGACCGCAATGGCGGCATTTCTCCGGATCTGAATCTGAAGGCTGCTATTCCGCCCACGCTGATCGTCCACAGTGAGGACGACCAGAAGTTCATCGCCGGCAGCAAGCAATATGCCGCCGCGCTCACGGAGTCGAAGTTACCCCACAAGTTCCTGCTCTTCCCCACAGGAGGCCACGGTTACGGCCTGCACTGCACCCGGGAAGCGAGTGTTTGGCCGCAGAATGCCGCGCAGTGGTTGAACGAGATCGGTATGCAATAACTGCTGCTGAAGTTGATGAAAGTCTAAAGGCAAAAGGGTGGAGCCGGTTGCGGTAAAGCGGCCGCAAACCCCAGTCGCTCCGGTGATTACCGCGCCGCTCGTGTCAAAGACCTGCTTGCGATTGCCGGGAAACTCGATGGTCGCGGTGGTGTTGGTCGGGACGACGACGTCTATCACCACTTTTCCGCTCCGTCTTGCCCAGGCGCTGGAGGCCTCGTAGCCATTGGCACCCTGCTCCAGCGTCCATTCCTTCCAGTCGTATTTCACGTAGTCGATGCCCCATTCGGCGAACTGCCGGGCGTCGCGGTCCACCAGCCAGACCGGCCCGATTGTCGCGAGTCCCTTGCGGATGTCCTCGGGATAGCGGCCGAAGATCTGATGGGGATTCTTGCGTTGGCCCTCTGGCAGGAAAAACTCCGAATAATCGACGAGCGACTTCATGTTCGGAAACTTGGAATCGGGCTGGATCGCCTTGGATTGCGGATCCTTCAGGCCCATCCAGCAATCGTCGATGTTCAGATAGGTCCAACCGTGGGCGGCCAGACCCTTTTCCTCCATGGCGATGGCTGTCTCGCGGATGGCTTGGTCGCTGACGCCTTCCGACTGCACATACCAACTGTTCCAGCCCATCGGCGGCGTCAGGCAGATGGTATCGCCCACCCTCAATGTTTGAAGTTCCCCCTGCATTCCGGACGCCAAGGGTGACGAGTACATCGCCAGCCTGTTGGGGGGCGCGGCCGGAGATCCAACCTTACAGAGGATCAATGGCCCCCCTTCGGCAAGCCCGCGGCGGCAAATGTGATGGGCTTTTGCCCGGTGGCGGAGACCCGGAACCGGATGGGCTTGCCCGGGCGCATGCCGAAGATCGAAGCTCCGGTGATGCGAGGCTCGGCAGGTGCGGGCGGGGTGAGAATCTGCCGCCCGTTGATCCGTGCGTCGTAGGCACCATCCTCGGCGGCGGCTGACGTGGCGGGTTCCGATTTCCTGGTGCGCGTCTGGCAAACGGAGGAAGGGTTGCCGGGAAATGTCGTGCGCTCGCTGGGTCAGACGTCCGACGGTCTCCTTTGGGGCGCCACGGCTGAAGGTCTCGCGCGGTTTGATGGCCGCGATTTCGAGCTTGTCACCCCCAGTGCGGATGACCACGGACCCATGCCCGGGTTCTTCCGGATTTTCACTCCGGCGGACGGCTTCCTGCATCTTCGAAGGCAAGTCCGGAAGGCTCTGGTTCGCCGGACGGGATGCATCCGTTTTTGGATGGAACGGTGAGAATTTTTTGCGGGCATTTCACCGAAACCCCGGTGCTTTCGAAAATCAATGTCATCGCGGAGGATGGCAAAGGCCGTATGTGGTTCGGTGGTCATCGGGCACTCTGGCGTTGGGACGGATCCGTTCTCGAGGATTTCACCAACGAGCCTGTTCTGGCCGGTGCGGCGTTTTCCGCGCTTTCCTTCGATCTTGCCGGTCACCTCTTCCTCGGGACCATCGAGGGACGGATGTTCCACTTCAATGGCGAAAGCTTCCGGATGGTGGGGAATCCTGCGGACCTGCTAGGCCGCCGGATTTCCACGATCCTGCCTCTGGAAGACGGGGAGATCTGGGTGTCAACGATCGGGGCGGGACTTTTCCTGCGGAAGGATGATCACTGGCACCGATTCGGCAGCGAGGCCGGAATTCCCGACGAGCGGCTAACCGGTCTGGCCTTGGTGGCGGACGACTCGTTCTGGATGGGATCGCTCGGCGGGATTCTCCGTGTTTCAAGGGCCGAGCTCTTGCGGAAAGTCTCCAATGACCGGATCTCGCCGGCCCTGGCAGGGTCGGCATCACCTTTCACTTCAACGGGGTGAGCCTCAGCGCGCCGGAGAAAGTGACCTATCGCGTGCAATTGGTAGGCCTCGAGGAACGCCCGCGCCTCATCGGCAGCCGGCGCGAAGCCGACTATCAGGCGGTTCCGCCGGGTAGATACACCTTCGAAGTCACCGCAATGAACGGCGACGGGGTCAGTCCGCCGCGTCCCGCGGTCGTTTCGGTCGAGACCCGCCCCCACATCTGGGAGACCGGTTGGTTCAAGTCGCTCGTCGTCATCGCCGGGCTGCTGCTCGCGCTTTCCATCGGATGGCTCATCGCAAGACGCCGGATGAGGCGGAAAATCCAGGATCGGCGGCTTAGCGGCATGCTGGACGCGGAGCGCTCGCGCATCTCAAGCGACCTGCACGACGATCTGGGCGCGAGCCTAACGGAACTGTCGATCCTTTCGGAAATCGCCGCGGACGACCCCGACGAGGGCAGTCTCCGCCCATCGCCAAATCACTTGTCCATCAAAGCAAGGCGGGTCGTTGGAACGCTGGATGAAATCGTGTGGGCCACCATCCCGACCGAAGACAGCCTCCGTTCACTTATTGAATATCTCCCCGCGTTGACACGCGAGTTTCTCGAAGTCGTGCGGATCCCGTTGCGCACCAAGATCGAGCGCCAAATCCCCGAACTCGCCATCGGCCCGCGCCGCCGGCACAACGTCCTGCCCGCCACCCGCGAGGCGGTCAACAACGCCGTCAAGTATGCCCAGCCGCAGTCGATTCTCCTCCGGATCGCCCTCGAGAACGGCCAACTGGTCGTCGAAATCCAGGACGATGGGCAGGGCTTCGACGTCGATTACGCCACCTCCGGCAACGGTCTCGCGAACATGAGAAACCGCATGATCGATTGTGGCGGCAGCTGTAGGATTGAAAGCGTGCGCGGCCAGGGAACCACCATTGCGCTTACCCTGCCGCTGCCGCTGCCTTCCTAAACCCACCATGAGCCCGACCCGAAAAATCACCGTCGCCATCGTCGAGGACAACTCCGCCCTCGGTGCCAGCCTGCGGAAAATCGTCGAAACCTCCGACAACATGGAGCTTGTCGGACTCTGGACCAGCGGCGAAGAGGCGCTGAAGAAAATCGAAGCGTTCAGGCCGCAGGTCATCCTCATGGATATCAACCTGCCTGGCATCTCGGGCATCGAAGTCACCGCCCGCGTGAAGCAACACCTGCCGGAAATCCAAATCATCATGGTCACCGTCTATCGGGACCATAACAAGAACTTCGCGGCGCTCAAAGCCGGTGCCGCCGTTTATCTTCTCAAGCGGTCCACCACCGCCGACGTGCGCGACGCCATCACCGGGGTTCTAACGGGCGGTGCGCCGATGAGTCCCGAGATCGCCCGCCGCATCGTCGATGCGTTCCACCAATCGCCCGGCGAAGGCAGCGGGGGCGAGTCCGAGCTTTCTCCGCGTGAGATCGAAATCCTCGAAACACTCTGCGAAGGGCTAGCGAACAAGGAAATCGCCGGCCGGCTCGGCATTTCCTTCGAAACCGTCCGCGTCCACCTCAAGAACATCTTCGAGAAACTCCACGTCCGTTCGCGCACCGAAGCCGCGATGAAATACCGCAACTCCCTCGATCCCGGCAACTGGCTTCGCTGAACGCGACTCCCCGTTGAAACCGCGCTTCATCGAACCGCGCCCTAACCGCCAGCTCCCGGTTCGAATACGGCAGCACCGCGTGAAACAGACGAGGGCGAGAAAAACGACTACAACCCACCCTGTCCCGCTTCCGGGGGGGGGGGCTTGGCGTTGGTGAAGACAAGTTCGGAGGCCAGGACGTATCGGTGGCCCGGCCGTGGCGGACTATCCGCTTTTCCGGTTCCCTCCGTGGGAGGAACTGAAATCAACCTTTCTGAATCGCCCGATAGGCCCGCGGGCTGCATCCCATCACCTTCCGGAAACATCTGGAAAAGTAATAGGGATCCTTGAAACCCACCTCCAGTCCGACGACTTCGATCTTTTCCTGCGCCATATCCAGCAACAGACATGCCTGTTGCACACGCTGCCGCGTGAACCAATCGATCGGAGAAAACCCGAAGCGCTGGCGGAAGATGTCGGAGTAGCGGGAGGGGGACATTCCCGCCATCTTCGCCAGATTGGCGAGGGTTGACTCCGATGAAAGATGGGTCCGCATCCAGTCGGCCGTGGCTTCCACCGCTTCCACGGCTGTCGGCGTGTGCCCCGGAACACGTCGGAGCTTGATGAGTTCAGTCAGACTTCTCCGAATCGCCGCGGCGGCGAGCAGGAGTTGGGTTTCGTCGTATCCCGCCTCGAGATGCTCGTGGACTCTGGCCAAGCGAATGCTGGCCGGAGCGGCCGGATGAAGGTGAAGCAACAAGTCTTTTCCCACGATGGCTTCCCGCCAGGAGGGGGTTTCACTTCCAGAAAAATGCACCCATTCGATCGTCCATGGATCATCGTCATCCGCACCGTAGGAATGGGGTTCGGTCGGGCTGATGAAAATGACATCGCCCGTCGCAACTTTCTGGCGCATCCCCTGCGATCGCACCCATCCCCGGCCTGCGGTGCAAACGATCAGGACTGCCCCGCCGGAACCGGTGGTCCTGATGACGCGATGCCCGTGCGCGGTGGGATATAGGCCCGCATCCGTGACGAAGAGTCCGGCCAGCAACGGGTGTTCGGAAGCCGCCGCTGTGATCGGCGGGGGCAACACCACATGATGCTGTCCGGGAAAACCTTCACGGCGGTGGTGGCTGGTCATGGCTGGAAGATCGTCCAGCTTTATTGCGGTTTCGTCCATTGAGAAATACTCGGTTGTTGCCACAAGCCGTGTAGCTTGGATTTCCCAAACCCGTCATGTCATCCGTTTCAGTTCTCAGAAAAACCGTTTCGTTTCCCACCTATCTGCCCGCCGCACCGGACAAAAATCCGATGTTCCTGGAGAAGCGGGTATATCAGGGATCGTCCGGCAAGGTCTATCCGCTGCCCTACTACGACCGGATCGCGGAGGAGTCGGTGGCGCAGGATTGGGAGGCTGTGGTCATCGAGAATGAATATTTGGAAGTGATGATCCTGCCCGCGCTCGGCGGACGCATCCACCGGATGATCGACAAGACGAACGGCTATGACGTGATTTACTATCAGCCGGTCATCAAGCCGGCACTCGTCGCGCTGGCTGGCCCGTGGATCAGCGGGGGAATCGAATTCAACTGGCCGCAGCATCACCGCCCGTCCACCTTCATGCCTACGGAGGTTTCCATCGAGCATCACGCTGACGGATCGGGCACCGTGTGGCTGGGGGAACATGACCCGATGACCCGCATGAAAGGGATGCACGGGGTTTGCCTGCATCCAGGACGGTCCGTTCTGGAACTGAAAGCCCGCGCCTACAACCGCACCGATGACGTGCAGACTTTCCTCTGGTGGGCGAATGTCGCGACTGAGGTGCATGAACAATACCAATCGTTTTTCCCGCAGGATGCGAGCTGCGTGGCGGATCATGCGAAGCGGGCAATGAGCATGTTTCCGCTTTGCGCGGATCAATATTACGGGGTCGATTACGCCTCCCGCGCTAAACGGGGCGTGGCGGATTCCGAGACTCCTTCCAACTATCAGCCACCCGGCACCTATCCGGCAAATGACCTTTCCTGGTATGCCAACATTCCCGTGCCGACATCCTACATGTGCATGGGCAGCAAGGAGAATTTCTTCGGCGGCTATGACTTCCGTGAAAAGGCGGGGATCGTCCATGTCGCGAACCACCACATTTCCCCCGGCAAAAAGCAGTGGACCTGGGGCAACCATGAATTTGGATATGCATGGGACCGCAACCTGACCGATGCGGATGAGAATGGCGAATTCCGCCCCTACATCGAACTGATGGCCGGAGTTTACACCGACAACCAGCCGGACTTTTCCTATCTGCAGCCGGGTGAAACCAAGAGCTGGAGTCAGTTCTGGTATCCCATCCGCAACATCGGCCCGGCCTGTGCGGCGAATGAGGATCTCGCGCTTTCGATCGAGGGCGGGAACACCATCGGTCTCCACGCAACGCGGGAAATGAATGGTGCGGTCGTTAAGATTTTCAATGGCAGCAAAGCGCCACACTCCTTCCGTGCGGATCTTTCTCCATCCAAATCCCTGGTGAAACGGTTGAAAGGGGGTGGCTCGGAACTCCGGGTCGTCGTGGAGGATTCAAACGGTGCCGAGCTGCTGCGGTATTCCTCGGTGAAGCCCGCGTCACTATCAGAAGATGAGATCTCCGGACTCGCCGCGACCGAGCCGCCGTTGCCGGGAGAAATCCCGGGCAACGACGAACTCTACATCACCGGACTCCATCTGGAGCAGTATCGCCACGCGACGCGCTGCCCCACGCTCTACTGGCTGGAAGCGTTGCGTCGCGATCCCGGCGATTCCCGCTGTCTCCTCGCCATGGGGCGTTGGTATCTTCGTCGTGGTGAATTTGAAACAGCGGAAAGCCATCTGCGGAAATCCATCCAGCAGCTGACCCTCCGGAATCCGAATCCATACGACGGCGAGGCTCTCTATCAACTCGGACGCTGCCTGCGCTTCCTGAATCGCGACATCGAGGCTTACGACGCGTTCTACAAATCCACTTGGAATCAGGCATGGTCGGGCGCTGCCTATCACCGCCTTGCGGAAGTCGACTGCCACCGCGGGGATTTCGCTGTAGCGTGCGATCATCTGGTCCGGTCTCTGAAGCTTGGCGCGGACAATCTCAAGGCGCGTGACTTGTTAGCCATGGCAAAGACGAAGTTGGGCCATGATGTCGGCGGCGACCTGGCCGTCACCTTGGCGCTGGACCCGCTGGACCTGTGGGCGCGCTGGCTGGCGAAAGATGAATTTCCAGGAGACAGCCAGGCGCGGTTGGATGTGGCTCTGGATCTCACCCAGGCGGGATTTTTCAACGAAGCGCTGGAAGTGCTAGCAGGCGCGACGGCCGAACCGCTCAGTGGCACGCCTCCGCTGATCCACTATTATCGTGGCTGGATCTTGGAACTCTCCGGGAAATCGGGTGCGAAGGAATTCACCGCCGGTGCGAAGGCGAACGCGGACTATTGTTTCCCGGCCCGCTTGATTGAGCAATCGATCCTGCTAGCTGCGATCAAGGCCAATCCGCAGGATGCCAATGCCCATGCGGCGCTCGGTCACTGGTTGTATGACAGGTGCCGGCATGGTGAAGCCATCGCGCATTGGGAAGCGGCGGTGAAGGGGAACCCGAAGGATGCAATCGTCTGGCGTTGTCTCGGCATTGCGTATTTCAATATCCTGAAAAAACCGGCGAAAGCCCGCGCGGCTTATCAGAAGGCGCTTGCCGCCGCGCCGGGTGACGGGCGTCTGGTTTTTGAGAGCGACCAGTTGGCGAAGCGTCTCGGCGATTCACCGGAGAAGCGCTTGAAAGTCCTTCTGAAATCCGGGCTGCTGTTGGAAACACGCGATGATCTCGCGCTCGAACTCTGCACGCTCTACAATCAGACCGGGCAACCTGCGAAAGCGCTGGCGATCCTGACTTCCCGGAATTTCCAGCCGTGGGAAGGTGGTGAAGGCGGGCCGCTCGGCCAGTATGTCCGCGCCCGTCTCATACTCGGCCGTGCCACGGAAGGGGATGAGGCGGTGGCGCATTTCCAAGCGGCTCTCTCTGCTCCGAACAATCTGGGAGAAGCCAAGCACCTGCTGGCAAACCAAAGCGACATCCATCTTTTGTTAGGCGACGCGCTCGAGGCGAACCGCCAGCGCGCCGAAGCCCGCAAGCATTGGGCGCTCGCCGCAAATGCCAGGGGCGACTTCCAGAACATGAGCGTCCGCGCCTTTTCGGAAATGACCTTCTACTCCGCCACGGCCCTCGCGCGCCTGGGGAAAAAGGCGGCGGCCAATTCGCTGTTAGCCGATCTGCTCGCCTATGCCGGACAGCTCGCCAAAACGGAGGCGAAGATCGATTACTTCGCCACGTCGCTGCCCACCATGCTGCTCTTCGACGACGATTTGCAAAAGAACCAGCGACACTCCGCACGCTTCCTTGAAGCACAAGCCCGGGCGGGCCTCGGCCAGCACAAGAAGGCAATCACCATATTGAAAGATGTCCTCGCGGAGAATCCGAACCACGCCCTTGCCGCCGATTTGATTCAATCCATCCAAGAAAACCCATGATCACCTCCGTTTCCCACGACTCATCCTCGTCGTCCCATATCAAGTTCAATTCCGGCTACATCTGGCTCATCTCGATCTGCGCCGCGATGGGCGGTCTGCTCTTCGGCTACGACTGGGTCGTGATCGGTGGTGCGAAACCGTTTTTCGAGCCGCACTTTCGGGTCACCGATCCGGCAGTCTCGGGGTGGGCGAACAGTTGTGCGCTGATCGGTTGCTTTTTCGGAGCGATGCTGACGGGAACCCTCGGCGGACGGGTGGGCCGGAAATACCTGCTGATGATTTCCGCTCTGATCTTCATCGTCACGTCGGTGGGCAATGCGCTGGCTGACAATCTCACGCTCTTCATCTTCTGGCGGATGATCGGCGGTGTGGCGATCGGACTCGCATCGAATCTATCACCCATGTATATCGCGGAGATCGCGCCGGCATCGATGCGGGGCCGCTTGGTTTCGGTGAACCAACTGACGATTGTGGTTGGGGTTTTGCTGGCGCAGTTGATCAATTGGCTGGTGGTGAGGGATCTGCCGGAGGGCTCCACCGTGGAGATGATCCGTCAAAGCTGGTATGGTCAAGTCGCGTGGCGTTGGATGTTCGGGATCACCGCCGTGCCATCGGCCTTGTTCCTGCTGGCGACCCTGTTGGTGCCCGAAAGCCCGCGCTGGTTGGCGGGGAAGGGGAGAAACGGGGAAGCCCGCAAGGTGCTCGCAAAGATCGGTGGCGAAGCCTATGCGGATGAGGCGATGACCGATATTCTCAAATCCGTGCATGCCGGAAAGGATCAGGAAAATATCTCGATGCGCGAGTTGCTCGCTCCTTCCCTGCGGCCGGTCCTGATGCTTGGCATCGTGCTCGCCGTGTTCCAGCAATGGTGCGGAATCAACGTGATTTTCAACTACGCCGAGGAGATTTTCCGCTCCGCCGGTTATAGTCTATCCAACGTGATTCAGAACATCGCGTGGACGGGCTCGGTGAATCTGGTTTTCACCTTCGCCGCACTGGGAACCGTGGACCGCATGGGCCGCCGACCGCTGATGATCGGCGGATCGTTCGGATTGGCACTGGTCTATTCGGCGCTGGGCTGGTGTTATTTCACCCACGTCACGGGACTTCCCGTGCTGCTGCTCGTGCTGGCGGCGATTGCCTGTTATGCCATGTCGCTCGCACCGGTGACCTGGGTGGTCATTTCGGAAATTTTCCCCAATCGGGTCCGCGGCAAGGCGATGTCGGTGGCGATCATGGCACTGTGGGCTGCCTGTTTCATCCTGACTTACACGTTCCCGATCCTCAACAGAATGCTCGGTGCATCCGGAACTTTCTGGGTCTATGCGGGCATTTGTGCGGCAGGCGCGGTTTTCATCTGGATCAAACTGCCGGAGACCAAGGGCAAGAGCCTCGAACAAATTGAGGAGGACTGGAAATGATACTGAAATTCCATCTATCACTCATCCCGTTGTACCTGATCGGCGGCCCGCTCTTGGCAGAACCGCTTTCGATTACCGTGAGCCAACCCGCCGCACCGGTTGGCCGGATCTGGGCTCGCCGATGCCCTTCGGCGAAATCGCGCCGGTGACGGAGCGCAATACATCTCTCCCTCTGGGAATCGGACTCAAGCGATACGACGAAGAAATCAAAAGTGCGGGTGGACTCACACTGGAAATTCTTCCGTTCCGCTCCGATGCTCCCGTCGGTCTTCCGAACCGTCCCACGGCCGGAAGTGAACCGATTCTTTCGCTCGTTGCCGTGAACATTGTCCCGATCTATCAAGTAAAGTTGTGATACCTCCGACCTGCCGCCAATCATGAAAAACCCATTTGCCACCTGTTTCCGTCGCCTCATCGCCTGCCTCCTGGTCAGCAGCCTGGTCCTCGCGGGTCCGCCGCTTGAACTCGCGGGGGATTGGAATTTCGAAATGGACCGGCTCGATGAGGGCAAGAAAGAACGTTGGTTCAACCGCAAACTCGCGGGCAGCATCGTGCTGCCGGGGGTGCTTCAATCGCAGGGATACGGCGATGAGATCTCGGTCGATACTCCATGGGTCGTGGGGCTCGGCGGCGAGTGGTGGAAGCTCCAGCCGAAAGAGGTGACGGACGTTTTTTCACAACCGGGTAAGGTCGAAGTGCCGTTTTTATCACAGCCGCCGCGCCACTATTTGGGAGCGGCTTGGTATCAGCGCGACGTCGTCATCCCGGAGGAAGCGAAGGATCTCCGCGCGGAGCTTTTTCTCGAACGTCCGCGGTGGGAGTCCACCGTGTGGATCGATGACCGGGAAATCGGCTCGGCGCGCAGTCTGGTCGCTCCCCATCAGTTCGACCTGGGCCTGCTAACACCCGGAACGCATCGGCTCACGGTGCGCCTCGACAACCGGATGATCGTCAGCGACCCCAGCGGAAACGACGGTCACATGCCCGACGCCCACGCGGTCTCCGACGCGCTCGGATCGACCTGGAACGGCATCGCGGGAAAAATTGAGATCCGCTTGACGCCGAAGGTCTGGCTTGATGACGTGCAAGCGTTCCCCAGCGTGGCGGATCGATCGGTGCGCTTCAAAGTGAAGTTCGGCAATGCGAGCGGCAATGCGGGACGCGGGAAGCTCAAGGTCGGCGCACAGGAAACGGAAGTGACATGGAGCAGTGACGGCGGCGAGGCGGAGCTGGTCGTTCCATTGGGGGCAAATGCCCGGCTCTGGGATGAGTTCGATCCGTATTTGCACCACCTTGACGTGACCCTCGAATCCGTTGCCGGCGTGCAATCGCGCAAAGTCACCTTCGGTCTGCGGGAAGTCACCTGGCGTGGCAAAGATCTCCTCATCAACGGACGCGTCGTGAATATCCGCAGCACCCATTTTGGGCTGGATTTCCCGCTCACCGGCTATCCGGCGACCGACGTGGAGTCATGGAAAAGAATCATCCGGCGCTGTCAGGAATTCGGGCTCAATGGAATCCGCTTTCACTCGTGCTGTCCACCAACCGCCGCCTTCACCGCCGCCGATGAACTGGGTTTCTATCTCCAGGCGGAATGTGGGCTTTGGGCGCCTTTTTCGAAAGACGGAGTCTTCACCCGGTATCTGGAGGAGGAAACGCCGTTATTGCTCAAATCCTATGGCAACCATCCATCGTTCATTCTGTTTTCCCCGTCTAACGAACCCGGAGGGCGTTTCACCGAAGTCACGCCGGCGTGGGCCGCACGGTGGTATCAGCGCGATCCCCGCCGACTCTTCTCCGCCGGGACGGGCTGGAACCGGCCGGAGCAAGTGACCGGGGGCGCTCAGTTCGCCAGTCTGGTCCGCTTCGGCCGGGGAGAGCTCCGCAATGTCACCGGATGGTTCGGCAACGACTACCGCACCGCGTTGGAAGGGGTGGAGATCCCCGTGTTCGCCCACGAAAACGGCCAGTGGTGTGCGTATCCGGATTTCAAGGTGATCGAAAAATTCGCCGGTTACCTGCGACCTTCCAACTACCGGATCTTCCGCCACATCGCCGAACGCAACGGTGTCGCGAAAATCAACGACCAGCTTTCCCGGGCATCCGGGAAATTCCAACTCGCATGTTACAAGGAAGAGCTGGAGGCGAATCTCCGCACCCCGGGCCTGGCTGGTCATCAGATGTTGGACATTCGAGATTATCTCGGTCAAGGGACTGCGTTGATCGGTGTGTTGGACGCGTTCTGGGACCCGAAGAGCTACGTCACAGGCAAGGAGTTCCGGCGTTTTCACGATCACACGGTGCCGCTAGCCCGGCTGAAAAAGCGGATTTTCACCGTAGCTGAAACACTGGATGCGGACGTGGAGATCTATCACTTCGGTGCGAAGGGGATGGAAGGCGCGAAGCCCTGTTGGAAAATCACTGCTGCCGACAACACCGTCGTGCAAAGCGGTCGCTGGGAGGCACGCGACATCTCGATCGGCAAAAACATCCCTCTGGGCGACGTCAGCGCCGCTCTGCGCGAACTGCCCGCTCCTGCGGCTTACAAACTCGTCGTTGGTCTCGACGGAACCGGGATCGAAAACGACTGGAATTTCTGGCTCTATCCCGACCGACCGGCATCTCCCGCGCCGGAGGGAGTGTTAGTCACCGGTGACTGGAAGGCTGCGACCGGTCGGTTGGGGGAGGGGGGCACGGTTTTGTTCACTCCGGGACCGAAGGATCTCGATCCTGCCCAGTCACCGCCGATGAGGAAGGTGCCAGTGTTCTGGAACATCCAGATGACCGTGCGCCCGCCGAAGAATCCCAGCCCGCGTTTCGATGCGATGTTAGGACTTCTTTGCCAGCCCGATCATGCCGCGCTCAAAACATTTCCCACCGATAAATTCTGTGACTGGCAGTGGACCTCGATCATCCATAACGTGCCCTCCGTCAATCTAACGTCCGCGCCGCCCGACCTGCAGCCAATTGTTTCGGCCATCGACGACTGGAACCGGAACTGGCGTCTCGGCGTGATTTTCGAGTGCCGTGTCGGCAAAGGACGGTTGCTGGTCTCGGCTATCCCACTCCATAAAAACGACCCGGTCACGCAACAACTTCGGGAATCGTTGCTGGCCTACGCTGCGGGGGAGCCCTCGCCTTCGGTTTCAACCCTCACCCCTCAACAAGCCGATGCTCTCTGGGAATCTGACGGCGATGCCGTTGAGCCGGCCCCCGTCCGCCAGCTCGATCCCGATCTGGACGACGGAACCATTCCGCGGGTCGCTGAGTGATGGATCAGGCAACGGCGCTTTTATGATGCTCAGACAACACGCCTTGCCAGTTGGGTGATTTTCCCCGCGGTTCGGACCGTCATTGTGGATTGAACCCATCGGCCCTGTCTGGTTTCGGCTGGACGCGGCTTTTTCGTGTCGTGGCAAATCGCCCGTGTGCGCGGAAGGAGAGAACTTGTCTAACTGGCGGAGTTTCGGGACCCGCACTTTTTGCGAATGTTACCGGAGTTTGTCACGTAACCCGCTGTTTTTTAGCTGGTGCACGCTGCAGGGTTCGAACCTGCGACCCCATCCGTGTGAAGGATGTGCTCTACCACTGAGCTAAGCATGCTTTCCGAGCCGATGGCCGCGAAGTGCGACCGGGGCGGCAGAATGGGGGAGCGCGGGCGGACTTGGCAAGCATTTCAGTGCGTCGGGTGGATTTTAAACTTTGTCGCGGCCGGGTGGGCACTAGTCTGCCGCGAAGCAAGACCCCGTGGCCCAGATTCCCAAAGACAGTGTAGAGAAAGTGCTCGAAGCGACGGACATCGTCGATTTGATCGGTTCCTACATCCAGGTGAAAAAGGCGGGTTCGCAGTTCCGTGCGAACTGCCCGTTTCACAACGAAAAAACGCCTTCATTCTACATCACTCCGCACAGCCAGCGCTTCCATTGCTTCGGTTGCGGGAAAGGCGGCGATGCGATTTCCTTCGTGCGGGACTACGAAAACCTGCCGTTTACAGATGCCGTGCGCAAGCTGGCCCAGCGGGCGGGGATGCCGCTCATCGAGGAGGCCTTCGATCCCAAGGCCGATGAATCCCGCCGGTCGCGCGGGCGACTGTTGGACATCCATCGCGAGGCGACGGCGTTTTTCCACGAGCTGCTGATGAAGGATCCGGCGGCGGCGCATGCCCGGGACTACATGAAATCGCGCGGCTTCGGCAGCGCCATGGCGGCGAACTGGTCGGTCGGCTGGATGCCGGACAATCCGAAGGTGTTTCTCGATTGGGCGAAGTCGCGGAAATTCACCGGCCGCGAGCTGGTGGATTCCGGCATCGTCAAGCTGAAGGAGGACAACAATCCGCGGTCCGGGCTTTACGTTAGGTTTCAGGACCGCCTGATGTTTCCGATCCGCAACGAGATCGGCGACGTGATCGCGTTCACCGCGCGGCAGCTCCGCGAGAACAAGAACAGCGGGAAATACATCAACTCGCCGGAGACCGCGATTTACAAAAAATCCAAGGTGTTCTTCGCCTTGGACCGGGCGAAAAAATCCATCCTCGCCGAGAAGGCGGCGCTGCTTTGCGAGGGGCAACTCGACGCCATTTGCTGCCACGAACACGGATTCACCCACGCCATCGCCACCTCCGGCACGGCTTGCACCAGCGAACACGCGAGGATCATCAAGCGCTACACCGGCAACGTGCTGATTTGTTTCGATGCGGACAACGCCGGCATGGCGGCGGTGGAAAAGGCCTATCGGCAACTGGCACCCGAAGGCCTCGGAGTGCGCGTGGTGGAGATGCCGGCGGGGGATGATCCGGATTCCTATCTGAAGACGCATGGCGAGGAGGCGTTCCGGCAACTGCTCTCCAACGCCAAGGAGTTCTTCCATTTCAAACTCGAGCGCGCCAAAGCCACCGGCCTGTTCGACTCGCCCACCGAGCGTGCCGCCGCGCTGAACGAATGCGCCGAGCTGTTATCGCTGATCACCGACTTCGCGGTGCAGGACAACCAGCTCAACATCGTGGCCGTGCATCTTCAGACATCGACGCAATCCCTGCGCGCCGCCATCGCCAAGGCCAAGGCGCAGCCGAAGCGGGTGTATGCCGAAAAATCGACCGGCGATGGGGAAAACGCGCCGCCCGCAGTGCCGACACGGCTGCACCGGATCGTCGCGTTTCTCTGTCACCTCGCTCTAACGTCCGGGCCGGCGCAGCGGTTTCTGGGAGAGCAGTTCGAGACCCTGCACGAGGCGAACCGCTGGCTGGAGGGAATTCCGTTGTTGGAAACGATCCTCGGAGCCGCGCCGGACCCTGCGTCGAATGCGGCGGTGAACACCTTCATGGCGGGTCTATCCGAATCCGACCGGCTGGCGCTGGCTCACGAGACATCGAGCCTCGATGGAGTCTCGCTGGACGGCATGCAGGCGGCTGAACAGGCGCTCGCCCTTCTATCCGGCACTGTCCTGCAGCGCCGCGACGCCGCGGTGAAGGCCGAGCTGAAACAAGCGGGACTCACCTCGGAGCGGATGATCGAACTGCTGCACGAGGCCAAGGAAATCAGCAGCCTGCTGCGCGGGATCGGCCAGCGTTCGGAATTCGACGACGAGCTTCCGGCCTCCACCTTCAAGGAAAAGCAGCCCGCTTGGAAAAAGCGGGGGGACGCCGCGAAGAACGCTTAGTGGTCGGTAAAATTCAAAGAGACGGATGGGGAGACGACGAAGCATCCGAGGGGAGCACACGCGCCTCGCGTGTTGTCTTTGGCGCCCTCGCCGAAGACTTGCGTCGCACTTGAATCGACGCTGTTTTCGACGAGGGCGTCGAAAACGACACGCGAGGGCGCGTGTGCTCCCCAAGATTTAATCTACGGACCATCCGGCCAGAATCCGCTGAACGCGATCCTGGTTTCCGGCTTCAGACCTCTCCGTCCGGATAGAGCTGGTGGAACTTGATAGCCTCCACGGCGATGGCGGCGGCGGTGCCGAAGATCGTTTCCACCGTGGCCGTGCGCGGCACTTGCGCCGCCGGGCGGGAGAGCCCGAGGATGAGCTGGCCGTAGTTCTGCGCTCCGGCGACATGTTGGAGCAGCTTGAGCGAGATGTGGGCGGCATCCAGATTCGGAAAAACCAAGACGTCTGCGGATGGGCGTGCTTCGGCCGAGGGCAGTTTGATTTCGGCGGCGGCGGGATCGAGCGCGACGTCCGCCTGGATTTCGCCTTCGATGCTGATTTCCAGGAAATGCTTGAGCACCTCGGCCTGCGCGAGCGAGGCGGCGGCGGCCATGCGGCGGGCGTCCGGCGTGCCGGCGGAGCCCTTGGTCGAGTGGCTGAGCATGGCCACGAAGACCTTGCGTCCGAGGAAATGGCGGGCGAGCTTGCCGGTCTCCAAGGCGATCGCCGCTAGTTCCGAGACGTCCGGGTTCGGGATCAATCCGCAGTCGGCGAGGAACAGGATTTCACTGCCGCCCATGTGCTGGAGATGCGAGCCGGTCAGGATGGAGACACCGAAAATCTTCGGCACATCCGGCAGCGGCTTGATCGTGTGGAGCAGCGCGCGGAAGTACGCCGCGGGCATCGCCTGATTACCGCCGACGATGGCGTCCGCTTGGCCGTACTGGACCATCAGCGCGCCAAAATAATGCGGGCGGGCGACGATTTCCGCAGGATCGCCGATCTTCATCGTGCGGTAGCGAGCCATGTTTTCCACACGCTGACAAAATAGCCCGAAGTCCGACGCCAGCGGCGGATCGATGATGTGCACGAACTTCAGCGAAACGTCGCCTGCTGCGGCGAGATCGCGGATGCGTTGGCGGTTTCCGAGGAGAATCGGAGCGACCACCTCTTCGGCGACCAGTCGGGCGGCGGCCCGGATGACGCGGATGTCTTCACCCTCGGTGAAAACGACCCGTTTCGGATGGCGGCGGAGTTGCTCGACAAGGTGGCGGGTGACGGAATTGCCGGGTGCGGGCTCTGATGGGAAATCGGACATGGAGGAAAGTCTGGTGCTTGCAGCGTGTGGGGAGTCTAGTGTGGCTTATTCCATCGGTTCAATCCGATTCATCCTGAAATACGCAAGTGCCTGCTGATTATCATACCCATACGCCGCTTTGCCGCCATGCCGAGGGGGAGCCGGAAGCCTACATCGACGCCGCGCTGGCTGCCGGGCTCACGGAATACGGGATTTCCGACCACGCGCCGCAGCTGCCCGAGCCATTCGACGACTGGCGGATGGAGCGTCGCGGAGCTGCCGGACTATTTCCAATGGATCGAGCGGGCACGGACCCACGCCGCCGGCCGGATCCCGGTGCGCGCCGGGCTCGAATGCGACTGGCTGGCAGGCTGCGCGAGCTGGATCGCCGATCTCGCGTCCCGCTACGAGTGGGACTATCTGATCGGCTCCGTCCACTACCTCGGCGACTGGGATTTCGACAACCCGAAATGGCTCGGCCGCTGGGCGGAAAGCGACGTGGACGCCGTCTGGACGCACTACTGGGAGACCTATGCGAAGATGGCGGACAGCGGGCTCTTCGACGTTCTCGGCCATCCGGATCTGGTGAAAAAATTCTCCCATTTCCCGAGCGGCGATCTGGACCGTTTTTACGAGCCGGTCATCGACGTGATCGCCGCAGCTGGCAGCGTCATCGAGTTGAACACCGCAGGCTGGCACAAGCCGTGTGCGGAGGCCTATCCGGCACCGAGATTTCTCGAACTCGCGTGCTCCGCGGGCGTCGGGCTGGTGATTTCGTCGGACTCGCACGCGCCGGGCGAGGTCGCGCGGGATTTTCCCCAGGCCATCGCGCTGGCCAAGGCTGCGGGCTATCGGGAGACCGTGCTGTTTGAAAAACGCCAGCGGCGGAGTGAGTTGCTGGGGTGAGTTAGGATCAAACCGCGAAGTGGATGCCGTGTTCTCCGGCGATCTCGGTGACGCGCTGCATGTCCGGTCCACCCGGCTTCGCATACTCGGCGGCGCAGCGGGTGAAAAACGTCTCAAACCCGGCGGGCGAGGTGCTGATCAACATGCGCAGCGGAGTTTCGCCGACGTTTTTGAACGCATGCACCGCGCCTTTCGGCATATATGCGGTGGCTCCCGGACCGACTTCGGTCCAAGCACCGTCCGAAAGGAAGCTGACTCTCCCCTCGAGCACGTGGAACCACTCGTCCTCATTCTCATGCCAATGCGGCGGCGGGCCGATCCCCGGCGGAGTCGTTTCAATCCATTGGCAAAGCTTTCCGCCGGTCTGCTCGCCGGTTAGTAAGAATTCGACTTCCTCGCTGAAGGCGTGGACCGAGGGTTTGGAGCCGGCCGGGATGAGAACCGGATGTTGCGAATAGTGATTTGGCATGGCGCGTCGAGTGTCGACATTTGGTTTCAATTGGCAAGATCTCTCGTGGCCGGCACGGCGGTGTGATCGATCAACCGCACCTCGCCGTAAAACACGGCGGTGGCGAGCACGGCCGGGCGGTCGAGGCCGGTCACCGGTTGCAGTGTCTCCGTATCCACGAGCGAAAGATAATCAATGCGGGCAAGCGGCGACGCCTCGATCTCGGCACGGGCCGAGGCGAGGATTTCCGCCGGGTCGGTCAATCTGGCAGCTTCTAGCAGTGCCTTGCGAATGCGCGGGGCGTCGGCCCGCTGCTCCGCGGTGAGGCGGGTGTTGCGGGACGACATCGCCAGTCCGTCGGCCTCGCGGACGGTGGGGCCGGAGACGATTTCCGCCGGCACGTCCAGATCGCGCACCATCCGGCGGATCACGGCGAGCTGTTGGAAATCCTTCTCGCCGAAGACGGCCGCGTCGCAGCCGGTTAGCAGGAACAATTTCAACACCACCGTGCACACGCCGTCGAAGTGTCCGGGCCGGGTCGCTCCGCAGAGACCGCGCGAGAGCAGGTTCTCGCTCACGG
Source organism: uncultured Verrucomicrobiae bacterium (assembly GCA_963841745.1). Lineage (GTDB taxonomy): Bacteria > Verrucomicrobiota > Verrucomicrobiia > Verrucomicrobiales > Akkermansiaceae > Luteolibacter. The sequence goes on from CAWJDV010000008.1 coordinate 191,412, forward strand.
TCACCGAGCGGTCCGGGAAATACATCGCATCCGCCGCCGGGGTGAACGCCACGTCCACCCCGGCCTTCGCGCAGGCGGCGAGGTCGCTCGCGATCGGCCGCGGATAGGCGGCGAGGTCGCCGGGGCGGTCGAACTGGATGGGATTGACGAAAATCGAAACCACCACGGTACCGCCCTTTCCGGCGATTTCCCGGGCTTGATGCATCAGCGAAAGGTGGCCGGGGTGGAAGGCTCCCATCGTCGGGACCAGCACGACCGGGCGGGGGGAGTTTTTCAGGATTTCCCTCAGGGCGCGTCCGGATTCGGCGATGTGCATGGTGGGAATTATTCCGCCGGCGCGGGTTGCTGCAAGACTTACCACGACTCCCGGGCTTGCGCGGCGCTGGCGCATCCCACACGTTCCCCGGCATGAGCGACGTGATTATCGAAACCATCGACCTGCACCGCAGCTACCGGATCGGGCGCAAGTCCATCGAGGTGCTGCATGGCATCGACTTGAGCATCCAGCGCGGCGAAAAAGTCTTCCTCTGTGGCCCGAGCGGGGCGGGGAAGACGACGCTGCTCTACACGCTCGCCGGGCTTGAGCACCCGGAAAAAGGCAGCGTCCGCATCGACGGCACTGATCTTTACGCCCTCGGCCGTCGCGAGCAGGCGCGGTTTCGCAACCAACGGATCGGCTACGTTTTTCAGAACTATCACCTTCTCCCCGAGCTCACCGCGCTGGAAAATGTCGCCGTGCCGGGAGCCATTTCCGGGATCGACACCACGGCGCTCGCCCTGAAGGCGCTGGAACGCGTCGGCCTCGGCGACCGGGCGGAGCATCTTCCCGCCGAGCTTTCCGGCGGCGAGCAACAGCGCGTCGCCATCGCCCGCGCGATCGTGAACGAGCCGAAAGTCCTCTTCGCCGACGAGCCGACGGGCAATCTCGACTCCCGAAACAGCGGGGAAATCATGCGAATCCTTTTTGATCTGGTAGCCGAGCACGGGGTCACCCTCGTGGTGGTCACGCACGATCAGAATCTTGCGAAAATCGGCGACCGGACACTGGTGATCAAGGATGGGGCCATCCACTCGGCGGCGTGATGGATGGGCCGGATCTTCCGGTCGCGAGAGTAATTTCCATCGTTCCATGATGGGGGCTCGCCCTCACCTTATCCGGGTTTCAGGACGGTGGTTTCAGTCTGACTCTTCCTCCCAAGCGCGTTTCAAGGCGGGGCCCAGGGCACTGTCGAGTGCTTGAGTCCAGTGGTCGCTGGTCTGGATGATGGGGAGTTCCGGCAGAATTCTTGGCGGAAATTCGCCGGATGCGTGCATGGCATGGGCCCGGAAATACTCACCTCCATCCGTGCCTGGCCCGACGACATGCGGCACGGTGTGACCCAGCCCGAGAAGTCCGGCATGGACCCAGCGGGCACCGAGAAACGGGCATAAAATTTCCCCGATTGCCCGGACCGGGAACTCATCGTCGCTCCCGCCGAAGTCGATTTCCCAGCCATCGGCGCGAAAGATCCCGTCATCCGCGCTCCAGCGTTCCGCAAGGCGGGGCAGCAGCCAGAAGCGGATCGCCTCATGCGCGTCCTCGGGGGTGACGACCAACCGCAAGCCGCGCATCGGCGAGCCCGCGGAGTTGGCGGAGCGTGGTCACGGCGATGGCCCGATAGCGGCGGGCGGCTTCGTCCGGACCGTGCTCGATCGCCATTTCCGGCAGGACAAGGCCGGGGAGGGGTTCCAGAATTTTCAAGCTGAGCAATCGCACCGGGAGAGAATCGCCGCGCGGGGAGGGCGGGCCAAGCTCGGATTACTTCGGGAAACCTTATTTTCCGGCTATGAAAACAATCTTGCTCCCGGGCGCGAGTCGGGGGATGCTTTCCGCACCGAGATTCATGGCAGCCAAGGACAACAAAAAGCGGGGCGAACTCCCCGAGCCGGCGACGATGGTCCAACGAGATCATCGGGATCATTTGGATTCTGGCAGGGTTGGTGTTGCTGCTCTCGCTGGTGAAATACAGTCCGGCGGACCTGCAGGGGCTGGCGAAATTGCCGATCCTCGGCGGTTTTCTGGAGCCCATCGCGGATAAATCGGGGGCTCCCGGGGAAAATCTCATCGGTCCGGTGGGCGGGATTCTCGGGTTTCTGCAAATCTTGTTGTTCGGTGCGGCGAGTTATCTGGTGCCTGTCGGCTTCATCTGGTTCGGCATCGTCAAACTGGCCTTCGACGCGCGGATCTGGCCGCGGGCGGTGATGGGATTCTGCATCCTGCTGCTTGCCGGGCGCCGTCTGGCTGGATGCGGCGAGGATCTTTTTCGCGGAATGGGCCGCGCCGTTGCAGCCCGAACGGCCCCGGCGGCATCGTCGGCAACGGCATCGGCGGATTCGTCCTCACCAATGTCATCGGCCGGGCCGGCACGCTCATTCTCACCAGCGGGATCTATCTGGTCGCGCTGATCCTGCTCACCGGGCAGCATCCGGTGCGTTTCGCCAAAGTTGTGTTACCGCCTGGGCCGGATCGAAGTTCCACGACTGGCGGGAAAACCGCAGCGATGCCGGAAAGATCGCAGCCCGCGAGGCGGAAATCCTCGCCGAGCGCGACCGCCAGCGCGAGCAGCGGCGCAAGGACCGTGAAGCGACGAAATCCGCGAGCTCCGCCAAAGCGGCTGCCGAAGACCCGCAGGCGATGCTGCCGCTCCGCGATATTCCCACTCCCGAGATCATCGATGCTTCCCAACGCCGTGCCATCGACCCCGAACTCATCGGGAAAAACCCCTTCAGCCGCAAGCCTTCGCCGGAGCACCAGGGGCTCCAGGAAGGGCGGTTTCCCAACTACGTGATCCCGCAGTTCGACCTGCTCGACCCGCTGCCCGAGGTCGAGGACTCGGATTCGGATGATGACCACAAGGAGGAGACCCGCCAGATCATCATCGATACGCTCAAAGCCTTCGGCATCGACGTGACGGCCGGTCCCATCACCCGCGGTCCGACGATCACCCGTTACGAGATCTATCCGTCCACCGGCCTGCGCGTTTCGCGTATCTCGCAGCTAGAGGCGGACATCGCCCGCGCCACTTGTGCCGAGCGGATCAATATCCTCGCCCCCATCCCCGGCAAGGACACCGTCGGCATCGAGATCGCGAACAGCAAGAAAGTCGCCGTGCCACTCCACGAGCTGCTGTATTCCACGGAATTCAACTCCTCGAAGAAGAAAATCCCGCTCGCCCTCGGCAAGGACGTCTATGGAAACACCGTTATCGCCGACCTCGCCGCCATGCCGCACTGCCTGGTCGCCGGAGCGACCGGTTCGGGGAAATCCGTCTGCATCAACTCGATCATCGCGTCCATGCTCTTCAAGTTCAGCCCGGACGAGCTGCGCTTCATCATGGTGGACCCCAAGGTGGTGGAAATGCAGATGTATAACAGACTGCCGCACCTCGTGGTGCCGGTCGTCACCGATCCGAAGAAAACCGTGGCCGCCCTCAAGTGGGTGGTCAACGAGATGGAAAAACGTTACAAAATCTTCGCCAAAGTCGGCGTGCGGAATTTCGACAGCTTCAACGCCCGTCCCATCCCGGAGAAGGAAAAGCCCGCCCCCGAGCCGGAGCCGGAAGCGGTTGACGAAGAGCTGTTGGATGATGGCCCGGAGCCGGAGGCTCCGTTCGATCCGAGTGAATTGCTCGATCCCGCAGTTCCTAGCAGCCACCAGGCCCCGCCGTGGACGATGATGGAGGACGAGCCGGACGAGGAAATGGACTCGCTGGCCTCGGCTCTCAGCGATGGCGATCTCGGCCCCGAGGCGGATGACGAGGACGAGGAAGTTTACGAAGAGCAGATCCCGAGGAAATTTCCCTACATCGTCGTCCTCATCGACGAGCTTGCCGACCTCATGCAGACCGCTCCGGCCGATGTGGAAATGTGCATCGCCCGGATCGCGCAGAAGGCCCGTGCCGCCGGCATCCACCTCATCATCGCCACCCAGACGCCGCGGGCGGACGTGGTCACCGGCATCATCAAGGCGAACATCCCGTCCCGCATCGCCTTCCAGGTTTCCTCCGCCCTCGATTCCCGCGTCATCCTCGACACCAAGGGCGCGGACAAACTCGTCGGCAAGGGCGACATGCTCTATCTGCCACCCGGCTCCGCCAAACTCGAGCGCGCCCAAGGTGCCTTCGTCACCGATGCCGAGATCGAGCGCCTCATCGACCACTGCGCCGCCCAGGCAAAGCCGCAGTTTGAAAAGGAAATCCAAGCCACCATCAATGGCGAAGGCGGCGACGACGAGGACGACGACGTTTCCCAAGCCGACGAGGAACTCATCATGAAATGCATCGAAGTCGTGCGCCAGGAGCAGAAGGCCAGCACCTCGCTGCTGCAGCGCCGCCTGCGCCTCGGTTACACCCGCGCCGCGCGGATGGTGGACATCCTCGAACAGCGCGGAATCGTCGGTCCCGGCGAAGGCGCGAAGGCGCGTGAAGTGTTCCTGAAATAGGGTGGTCATCCGGGCTTGCCCTGTCGGATTTCCCCGCCATGCTTCGCCGCCTTGTGAGTTCCATTCCGGTCGAACCATCGTTGGAAGCCTTCGCCGAGCTGGCGAAGCGGGGCAATGTCGTGCCCGTTTACACCCAGCTCGCCGCGGACTTTGAGACCCCGTTGTCCGCATATCTGAAATTGCGGGATAATCGCCATTCCTTCCTGTTGGAAAGCGCGGAGAGCACGGAAAAAGGCGGTCGCTGGTCGATCGTCGGCAGCGGTCCGCGGCTCGTTTTCGAAGCTCGGGAAAAGGAAATCACCATCCGCGAAGGATCGAAGGTCCGCACTTACACTGCCGAGGATGATGTGCTGGCGGCATTAGAGCGGGAAATGGCACCCTACAAGCCGGTCACGCACGGCGCACTGCCGCAGTTCTCCGGCGGGATGGTCGGTTATCTCTCCTACGACGCCGTCCGGCAGTTCGAGCCCACGCTGGGAGCTCCGCCGCCGGACGTGCTGGGGATTCCGGATGCGATGTTCCTGCTGGCGGATACGCTGCTGGTTTTCGACCACCGGTTGCGCCGCCTTCAAGTCATCGCAAATGCCTTCCTCGACGAGTTTTCCACGCCGCAAGAAGCCTACGACGCCGCCCGCGGCCGTATCGCCGCGATGGTGGAAATCCTCAATCGTCCGTTCCACGTGCCGGCCCTCAACGGCCTTGCCAAAGTGCAGCCCGCCGAGGCCCGCAGCAATACGACCCAGGCTGAATACGAAGCGATCGTTCTGGCAGGCAAGGAGTTCATCAAGGCGGGCGATATTTTCCAGTTCGTTCCAAGCCAGCGTTTCGAAGCGGATTTCGACCAGCCGCCGGTGGATCTTTATCGGGCGCTGCGGTTCGTGAATCCGTCGCCCTACATGTTCATTCTGGAACTGGGGGATTTCGCGCTGGTCGGCAGTTCGCCGGAAGTACATGTGCGCTCGATCAACGGCCGCATCGACATCCGTCCCATCGCCGGAACCCGCCCGCGCGGCAAGACGCCGGAAGAGGACGACGCGCTCGCGGAGGACCTGATGAAAGACCCGAAGGAGTGCGCCGAGCATCTCATGTTAGTGGATCTTGCCCGCAACGACGTGGGGCGTATCGCCAAACACGGCAAGGTGAAGGTGGACGATTTCATGATCGTCGAGCGCTACAGCCACGTGATGCACATCGTCTCTAACGTTTCCGGCGAACTCGATCCCTCGCACAGCGCCTACGACGTGCTGCGGGCGACCTTTCCCGCGGGAACCGTCAGCGGCGCGCCGAAGATCCGGGCGATGCAGATCATCAACTCGCTGGAGAAAAACAAACGCTGCGCCTACGCCGGTGCGGTCGGTTATTTCGGCTTCGACGGCTCGCACGATTCCTGCATCACCCTGCGCACCTGCTTGCTGAAAGGAGGCAAGGCCTACGTCCAGGCCGGTGCCGGAGTGGTTGCGGATTCCGATCCCACGTATGAGTATGTGGAAACCGTCAACAAGTCGAAAGCCTTGCTCAGCGCCATTGCCCTGGCCAGAACTCTTGGTCCTGAAAACTGAACACTGACATCTACCAACTCAGTTCCATGCTCCTCATTTTAGACAACTACGACTCCTTCACCTACAACCTCGTGCAATACTTCGGCGAGCTCGGTGCGGAGATGAAGATCTTCCGCAACGACGTGCTCACGGTGAACGACGTGAAGGCGCTCAAGCCAGAGCGCATCTGCATTTCACCGGGTCCATGCACGCCGACCGAAGCGGGGATTTCCTGCGAACTCATCAAAGAGATGGGCGCGACCACGCCGATCCTCGGCGTGTGTCTGGGCCATCAATCCATTGGCCAAGTCTATGGTGGCGACGTCGTCCGCGCCGACCGCTTGATGCACGGCAAGACATCGCCGATCCATCATTCCAGCAAAAGTGTCTTCACGGGAATGCCAAGCCCGTTCGAAGCCACCCGCTATCACTCGCTCATCGTGAAGCGCGAGACTCTACCCGATTGCCTGGAAATCACCGCATGGACGGAGGAAGGCGAGATCATGGGACTTCAGCACAAGGAGTATCCGGTGCACGGCGTCCAGTTCCACCCGGAGTCGATTCTCACGCAGGATGGGAAGAGGCTGCTTGAGAATTTTTTGAAGATGTGAATCTCCCCGAGTTTATTGGGTTCCGCCAGTCGCCTCTGCACGGTTCTCAAGGCGGTTTCCGACCTTTTGGAGATCCTGACCAAAGCCTTTGGTGGTGGAACACGATGTGGAGAAGAAAATCCCAGCGGCAGCGGACAACATGAAGATGATTTGAAGCTTTTTCATAGCGCCCAAACAGTAATCCCACAAACTCGGACCGCGCAACGGAAATTCCATGCACACCATGGGTGAGGCGGGCTATTCTCCATGCAGGACTTCCACGCCTCGTCCTTGGAGTTGTCCGATGAAATCCGGATCCGCCGCCTTGTCCGTGATCAGGCAGGTTAGATTCGAGACTTCCGCGAAGAAGAACGCGGCCTTTTGACCCAGCTTCGAGTGGTCCGCCAGGAAGACCACGTCCTCCGCGTTGGCGACGACGCGTTCCTTGAAAGCCGCTTGGCGGGCGTTGCTCTCGCTGGCACCACGCTCGAGGTGCAGACCGTTTCCCGAGAAGAACATACGGTGGATGTTATAGCGCTGGAGCGATTTTTCCGCAGTGAGTCCGATGAACGAGCGGGACTTGGGATCATAGAGCCCGCCGGTGCAGATGAGGTCGAGATTCGGCCGGTCGGAGAGCGCGGTGAAGACGTTGAGCGCGTTGGTCAGAATGGTCAGCGGCAGGTCGGGTAGAAATTCAGTCAGGGTGAGGACGGTGGAGCTCGCATCGAGGAAAATCGTCTCGTTCGGCTGGATCCGGCTGGCGGCGAGGCGGGCGATGGCTTGCTTTTCTTCGCGGCGGATCGCCTGGCGTTCGGTGAAGGGAAGATCCTCGCGAATTCTCTCCGGTCGGCTTGCACCGCCGTGGGTGCGGATCAACTCGCCGCGCTTTTCAAGCATCTCGAAGTCCTTGCGGACGGTCTCGTCCGTGACCCCCAGTTCGACGGCGGTTTCCGTGGTTCGCAGGGATCCGGCGGCGTGGAGGAGTGCCAGGATTCGGCGTTGGCGGTCGATAGCGAGCATAACTTGTGTTTTTCTTTGTTTCTTTGGTTATTTTTGGTTTTTTGGTTGACTTGTCAATCTAATCCGCCGAAAAGACCCGCACAGATGGCCGCTCCGATTTCTCAATCCACACCCCGCGCAGTCGTTGAACACCTGGTTCGCGAACAGGTTTACGCCAGTCTCGGTTTATCCCTGCCCGCTGCCTCGAAGGCTCCCAACGCGTTGTTGGTCAATATTTCAGCACGGCATTGCCATCTTACGCAGGAAGCTGTCGAGGCGCTTTTCGGCCCTAGTCACCAGCTCACGCCGATGAAGGGGCTTTACCAACACGGCCAGTATGCGGCGAAAGAGTCCATTACTTTAATCGGACCACGGAGCCGGGTGATTTCCAACCTCCGCATCCTCGGACCTTGCCGGACTCTCAATCAGGTCGAGCTCGCTTACACCGACGCGATCGCCCTTGGATTCGACATTCCAGTCCGCATGTCCGGTGACATCAAGGGCACGCCCGGCTGTATGCTGATGGGCCCGAACGGCTATTTCGAGCTGCCCGACGGAGTCATCCGCGCCCAGCCGCATGCCCACATGCACCCGGATGACGCCGCCTATTATGGAGTGAAGCATCTCGATACCATGAAGCTGAAAGTCCACGGCCCGCTTGGCATGACCTTCGACAATCTGGTGGTCCGCGTGGATCCTTCGTTCAAACTCGAGGTCCACATCGACACCGACGAAGGCAACGCCTGCGGCCTCAAGCCGGACACTTTCTGCGAACTGATCAAATAATCTCAAACCAATCCCACATCACCAACCAATACCATGAGCACCGCACTCGGCATGATCGAAACCAAAGGCTACGTCGGCAGCGTCGAAGCCACTGACGCAATGGCCAAAGCCGCCAACGTCCAAATTATCAGTCAAATCCAAATCGGCGGGGCCTTCCTCACCGTTCTCGTCAAAGGTGACGTCGGCAGCGTGAAAGCCGCTGTGGATGCCGGAGCCGAAGCTGCCGGCCGTGTCGGCGAGCTCGTTGCCGCCCACGTCATCGCCCGTCCGCATCCTGAGCTTCTCGCCCAGTTCGGCATCGCCTGATTTTTCCAATCCAATCAACTAACGAACCACTACCATGGCCAAACAAGCAATCGGCATTATCGAAACCAAGGGATTCATCTCCCTGGTAGAAGCCTCCGACGCGGCTCTCAAGTCCGCTGACATCAAAATGACCGGCTGGGAAAAAATCGGTTCCGGTCTCGTCACCGGTTTCTTCACCGGCGACGTCGCCGCGGTGAAAGCCGGCCTCGACGCCGCCGCCGCCGCGGCATCCAAGCTCGGCACCGTCAGCTCCGTGCAAGTCATCCCTCGCCCGCACGACGACCTGTCGAAGCTTGGCGGTTGGATCGGCTGATCTTTTTCAGCGTTTCAGATTCTCAGCATTTCAGCTTCTATCACGATGCTCGTCCTCGTCGCCAACCTGGGTTCCACCTCTTTCAAATACCGTCTCTTCCGCATGGATGGGAACGGCGGCGAGGTCATTGCCAAGGGCGGTTACGAACGGGTGACTGATTACGCCGCGGTGATTGATGACGCGCTCGCCGCTCTCCAGCGGGACGGCGTCATTGCCAGCCCGGACGAAATCGAAGCGGTGGGATTCAAGACGGTGTTAGGCAAAGATCTCAGCGGCTGCGTGATGGCCGACCAGCAGGTCATCGCCGCGCTCGAAGGATTCACTGCGGTCGCACCGGCGCACAATCCGCCGTATGCGGCGGGCATCGCACAGTTCGAGAAATCACTGCCTAACGCCCGCCTCGTCGCGCTTTTTGAAACAGCGTTCTATCAGTGGACGAGTCCGGCATCCTATTCCTACGCCATTCCGCGTGCGTGGCGTGACATCGGCATCCGCCGTTATGGTTTCCACGGCGCGAGTCACAAGTTCATCGCCGAGCGTTCCGCAGAACTCTGTGGCCGTGAAGATGTGGCGAAAATCGCCCGCCGCCTTTACCTGGATGGTCCGCAACCAATCGAAGGGAAACCGCTCCGCGTCGTTTCCTGCCACCTCGGTGGGTCGAGTTCCGTGACCGGCATCCGCAACGGTGTCGCCATCGGCTCCAGCATGGGCTTCTCGCCGCAAAGCGGGCTTCCGCAAAACAACCGCGTGGGCGATCTCGACTCCGGTGCCATTCCTTATGCCATGCGAACGCTGGGAATCTCACTCGACGAAGCTGAGCGCCAGCTCACCAAGGAATCCGGCCTGCTGGGCATTTCCGGCGTCTCCAATGACGTCCGCGATGTCAATGCCGCTGCAATCGAGGGCAACCCTGACGCGCAGCTTGCCATCGACGCGCTTGTCCACTCCATCCGCCACTGGACCGGTGCATTTCACTTTGATCTCGGTGGCCTTGATGCTCTCGTCTTCACGGCGGGTATCGGCGAAAACGGAGCCGCTGTGCGTGCCTCGGTCTGCAAGGACCTTGAGGTGTTCGGCATTCATCTCGATCCCGAAAAAAACGAGGCCTGTCATGCCACCGAGGCCGTCATCAGCACTGATGAATCACCCGTGAAAATCATCGTCATCCCGGCGAACGAGGAGCTCGTTCTCGCCCGCGAGGTTTATCGCAAGCTTTCCTAACCGTCTGTCATTCTCATCTCTCACCAATCACACCAAACAAATACTACCATGGCCAAACAAGCAGTTGGACTCCTCGAAACCCGTGGCCTCGCCTGTCTCGTCGTCGGCGTTGACGCGATGCTCAAATCCGCAAACGTTGAACTCGTCGGACCGATGAAACAAATCGGAAACGCAATGTGCAACGCCGTCGTCACTGGCGATGTCGCCGCTGTGAAAGCAGCGCTCGATGCCGGAGCCGCCGCCGCATCGGAATCCGGTGAGGTCATCAGTGCCCACGTCATCGCCCGTCCGGACGACGCCATCGACGGTGTTCTTCCCAAGGATGCCGGTGCCGCCGCAGCCCGCGCTCCGCGCAAGTAAGAGTCAAGGTCACGGGTCATGAGTTGACGGGTCATGGGTCGCACCATCCCGGGCGCTCATGGCTCATGACTCGCGATTCATCAACCAACCTAATCCCATGTTCCTCGCAGAAGTCATAGGACAAGTCGTCTCCACGAAAAAAGACGAGTTGATGGTCGGCAGGAAATTGCTCCTGCTCCGCCCCAAGCTCATCGACGACAAGGATCCATCCAAGTTCAAGGATGGCCAGAACACCATCGTCGCCATCGATACGGTCGGTGCCGGGGAAGGGGAGCTGGTGCTTTTCTGCCAGGGCAGCTCGGCCCGCGCCGCGCAGGGGCTCAAGTTGATTCCCGTCGATGCCGCCATCGTGGCGATCATCGACCGCGTGGAAGTCCACGGCAAGACGCTCTACAAAGGCGGATAGAATTTTCCGCCTGATTCCATTTCCCAATTTTCTGAATGAAAACTCTCGATCCCGAAACACTCCGCTCCGTCGTTGAATCCGTCGTCGCCCGCCTTGCCGCGACGCAGGGCCAGTCGGCACCCGCGCCGGCCGCAGCCGCCGCGCCTGTCAAGTCATCCTGTGGCTGTGGATGCCCCGGCGATGCTGGCAGACACGGGGTTTTTACCTGTGTCGACAAGGCTTCCCAAGCCGCGCAAGACGCGCATCTCCAATTGAAAAAACTCGGAGTCGCCGGCCGCGCCAAGGTGATCGAAATCGTCAAAGGACTCGCCGTCGCGAATGCCGAGCCATGGGGCAAGTTCGAGATGGAAGAGACCAAGATCGGCCGCCTCGATCATAAGATCGGCAAGCTGCTCATCACCAAGAATGTTCCGGGCACCGAGTGGCTCCAGCCCTACGCGATGAGCGGCGACGGTGGCATCACGCTGGAAGAGTATGCGCCCTTCGGAGTTGTCGGTGCGATCCTTCCGGTCACCCACTCCGTTCCAACTCTCACCGGCAATGTCATCAACATGGTGGCCGCCGGCAACTCGGTTGTTTTCAATCCGCATCCCGGTGGTGCCCGCAGCGCCGCCATGGCCGTGCGAGCTTACAACGAAGCAATCAAGCGGGAAATCGGTATCGAAAACATCATTACGACGATCGAGTCGCCGAGCCTTGAGTCCTTCGACCTGCTTTGCAAAAATCCTAACATCGCCCTGCTTGCCATTACCGGCGGCCCGGCGGTCGTTAATGCAGCGATGAAATCCGGCAAGCGCGCGATCTGCGCCGGCCCGGGAAATCCCGTCGTCGTCGTCGATGAAACCGCCGATCTCGCCCGCGCCGCCCGCAGCGTCATCGAGGGAGGTGCTTTCGATAACAATCTGCTCTGCATCGGTGAAAAGGTCGTTTTCGTCGTGGCTTCCGTCTTCAACCGCTTCTGTGAGGAACTCACCAAGGCCGGTGCCGCCCGCCTCAACGCCCAGGAGCTTGAGCGTCTCACCGCGGCCGCATTCACCTTCAAGCCCGGCGAGGGCGGCGGATGTTCGCACGCTTCCGTCAACCGTGCGCTCGTGGGTGCCGACCCAGCCGTTCTAGCGAAACACGCCGGTGCCACCATCCCGTCCGGCACCCAGCTTCTCTTCGCCGAGACGGATGCTGACCACGCGTTCGTTCAGGAAGAACAGATGATGCCGATGATGCCGATCGTTTCGGTTCCCGATTTCGAAACCGGCGTCCGCGAAGCGAAACGCGCCGAGCACAACTACCGCCACTCCGCCATCATCCACACCAAGGACGTCGATCACATGACCTACATGGCCAAGGAAATGGACACCACCATCTTCGTGAAAAACGGCGCGTCCGTCGCCGGCCTCGGCCTCGGTGGTGAAGGATACCTTTCCTACTCCATCGCCACCACGACGGGCGAGGGGATCACCACTCCCAAGACTTTCACCCGCATCCGCCGCTGCGTGCTCGTCGAAAACCTCCGCATCATCTAACTTCATGTTTCTCGCTCAAGTCGTCGGCCATGCGGTCAGCAGTTTTTCCCACCCTTCGATGAAGGGTTACAAGTTGCTGCTGTGCCAGGCTCTCGACCCCGAGCACGGCCTCACCGGGGCGCCGATGGTCGCCATCGATCTCTTCGGAGCCGGCCTTCACTCGAAGGTCTTCGTTTCCACCGACGGCCTCGGTGCCCGCCACATCGTCCACGACGAAAAGTCCCCGATCCGCAATTTCATCCAGGGCATCGTTGATTGAGTAAAAGCTGAAAAACTGAAAAGCTGAAAAACTGAGAAACTGAGAAACTGAGAAAACTGAGAAACTGAGAAAACAACACATGACATCGCTTTTACAAATTCACCACATTTCAGCATTTCAGCGTTTCAGCATTTCAGCATCTATCCACTAATGCGCGTAGCCCAAGTCATCGGTCGAGTGACCCTGAGTATCCAGGATCCTTCCTTCAAAGGTGGCCGCTGGCTCATGGTCAATCCGCTGGATGCCGGGCAGTTCAACGATGCCTGTCGCAAGGCTCCCGCGCTGTCCGCCCAGTCCTCTTTGGTCGTTTACGACAACATGGGCGCCGGTGACGGGGACATCGTCGGCATCGTCGAAGGTGCCGAAGCGACAGCTCCATTTGATTTCCCCATTCCCATCGACGCCATCACCGTCGCGATTTTCGATTCACTCTCTTACGAACCACCTCTTTCCGATTCCTAACCGCCGAACCACATGAGCAACAAAGTCTTCACCGCCGCTGATATCGAAGCCCACTTGAAATCGGGAAAAACCGCCGCTGATCTTCCGAAAGGTGCTGTTCTCACTCCCTCGGCCAAGGACGTCCTCCGCGATGGCATCGGTCCGGTGCGTGCCGGCGGCGGATCGGGTTTCGCCGCGCCCGCAGCCTATTCGGAACCCATCCTTCCCGACTACGAGTTCAAGTGGACTCCCGGCAACGACCCGAAGACCCCTGCGGAGATCCAGGCATTCTTCCATTCTCCCGCCATCGTCGAGCTCAAGCAACGGATGGTCGACATCGGCAAGCGCATGTGGGCCCGTGAATACACCGACGGCAACGGCGGCAATCTAACGATCCGCGTCGGCGACAATCTCGTGCTCTGCACCCCGACTCTTGTTTCCAAAGGATTCATGACGCTCGAGCAAATGTGCCTCGTGGACATGGAAGGCGTGCAACTCGCCGGGAAATACAAGCGCACCTCCGAGTGCATGACCCACCTTGCGATCATGAAGCGCCAGCCCAAGGCCAAGGCCTGCTGCCACGCTCACCCGCCGCACGGCACCGCCTTCGCCGTCGCCGGTGTGCAGCCGCCGACCTGCATGATTCCCGAGGCGGAAGTCTTCCTCGGCCAGATCGGTCTATCCAAATATGAAACTCCCGGCACTCCCGCGAATGCCGTGGCTGTGGGCGATGCCGCCGTCGATCACATGGCCGTGCTGATGGTCAACCACGGCGTCATCACCTGGGGCAAGGACATCGAGGATTCCTACTGGAAGATGGAAAACGTCGAGTCCTATTGCAAAACCATCTGGGTCGCCTCGCAGCTCAATGGCGGCAAACTCCTCACCATCACCGGTGGCCAGGCCAAGGAACTCATCGCGCTGCGCAAGGTGCTCGGCATGGAAGACAAGCGTGCCGACTGGACAGGAATGCCAGCTCTGCGACAACGCGGAATTCAGCCCCGGCACCGTCTGCCAGATTCCGGACAAGGCCTCTCCAACTTCGAGTGCCAAACTGGATCCAGAAGCCGAGAAACTCGTGCAAATGCTCACCGAGCAGATCCTGGCAGCGGTCAAGTAATCCAATAGATCCCCCATTTCCTCCATGAAAACACCAATCACCGTCTCCATCACCGGCGCGGCAGGCCAGATCGGCTACGCCTTGTTGTTCCGCATCGCATCCGGCTTCGTCTTCGGCCCGGACCAACCGGTCAACCTCCGCCTGATCGAAATCGAGCCCGGCATGGCCGCGCTCCAAGGGGTGATCATGGAGCTCGACGACTGCGCGTTCCCGTTGCTCAACGATGTCATCGGCACCTCGGATCTGAACGAGGGATTCAAGGGCACCAACTGGGCGCTGCTCGTCGGCTCGGTGCCACGCAAGGCCGGGATGGAACGCAATGACCTGCTCGGCATCAACGGCAAGATCTTCACCGGCCAAGGCAAGGCCATCGCCCGCAATGCCGCGCGGGACGTCCGCGTGTTAGTCGTCGGAAATCCATGCAACACGAACGCTCTCATCGCCATGAGCAATGCCGAGGGAATTCCCAAGGATCGTTTCTTCGCGATGACCCGGCTCGACGAAAACCGCGCGAAAAGCCAGCTCGCCAAGAAGGCCAGCGTCCATCAGTCCAAAGTCACCAACCTCTGCATCTGGGGCAACCACTCGGCCACCCAGTATCCGGATTTCACGAATGCCAAGATCCACGGCCGCCCGGTCACCGACGTGATTTCCCATATCGCCTGGCTCAAGGGCGACTTCATCAGCACCGTGCAACAGCGCGGAGCCGCCATCATCAAAGCCCGCGGCGCATCCTCCGCCGCTTCCGCTGCGAATGCTGCGATCGATACCGTCATCAGCCTGATCACTCCGACTCCGGCCGGCGACTGGCATTCCGTTGCCGTTTGCTCGGATGGTTCCTATGGCATCGAAAAAGGCCTGATCGCCTCGATGCCCATCCGCACCATCGAGAACGGAAAATGGGAAGTCGTGCAAGGCGTCCCCATCGACGCCTTCAGCCGCGAGAAAATCGATCTCAGCATCGCCGAACTCAAGGAGGAGCGCGACGCGGTGAAGAGCCTGATTCCGGGCTAACTGTTTGTTAGGCGGGTGCCAACAACAAGTGGAAGGTTTTTTCACGTCTGTTACACCATCGGTGTTCCGCCCTCCAGCCCAAGGTTGCCGATGACGGCTACCTTGGGGACCGGGTTCCAAGTCTTCCGAACTCCAAGGGAGTTCCGGCGCGGAGGGATTTTCCGGACGTTGCCCCACTCTCGAAGGCCGGAACCACGTTGTGGTTCGAGTCCTTGAATCCATCCCCCCGAGGGTAGGCGCTCGTTCCTCACTCCAACCGCGGGCTGGAGGGCAAAACACCATTGGTGTTTAGGAACCACAAACCAATCCTCACGGGCACTGGGCTGAAGAGCGAAACACCGTTCGTGTTGAGAACCACAGACCCAACCTGCAGTTCATTGGGCTTTGGAGAGCTTCGGCAGGCTAAGCAGGCCGCACGTCGCACCAGCCCTTGTTCCAGGAGACCCGGAGATTCACGTGATAGAGCTCGCTGAGGCGGGCGGAGGTGAGGATGTCCTTTTTGTTTCCATCGGCAAAGATCCGGCCGTTTTGCAGGAGGATGATGCGCTGGATTTCCGGGGGGATTTCTCCGGGATGATGGGTGACGAGCACGAGGTCCCGTTCAAGCCCGAGCAGGGAACGGAGCGTGGTGGTGAGTTGAAGGGCTGCCGCAAAATCGAGGGCGGTGGAGGGCTCATCGAGCACGAGCACCTCGGGATCATGAACCAGTGCGCGGGCGATGAGAATGCGCCGCCGTTCGCCGGAAGAGAGGGTGCCGAATTCCCGGTCTGCGAGATGCATCACATCTAGTAGTTTCATCGTCTGGTTCGCATGCTCCTTGTCGGCAAGGGAAAACCGCATGTCCCTCGTCCGGCCGTATGCGCCGCGCAGGGACGATAGCACGGCGTCGCGGGTGAGTTCGCCGGGATCGAATCGCCCGACTTCCTCCGGCATCACCACGCCGATTTGATGGCGGAGTTCCTCCAGAGACCAGAATTCCTCTCCAAAAAGGCGGCAGCATGTTGCGGGATCCGCTTCCGGTCTGACTTCACCGGTGAGCAGTTTGAGAAACGAGCTTTTGCCTGCTCCGTTAGGCCCGAGGATCGCCACGCTTTCGCCATGGACCAGGCTGAGGGAGAATTCCTGCAAGGCGAGGTTATCGCCGCGCCATACCCTGGCGTTGGCGATTTCAAAAATCGGATGGGCTTTGCCGGACACCTTGGCGTCACTTGAAGATGGCCAAAATCGCTCGGTGGTCGGATGCTTTGTCCCACCCGTTGTCATCGATGATTTTCGCGGCCTGGAAATCCACATCTCCACGGAGACCGCGGCTGACCATGATGAAGTCGATGCGGGAGTAGATGTCATGCAGTGCCCAATGATGGGTCCACGCCTCGTCCCGCGAATCCTTGGCCGGGATGGCGGTGAGGTAGGTAGGGTTGTTGTAGTTTCCAGTGATCGCCTTGATCGCGGGAGTGGCGCGGGTGTCGTTGAAATCGCCGTAGACGACGAGTCGGGCATCGGCGTTGGTCGCCAGGATGGAGTCCACATGGCGGCGAAGCAGGCGGGCTTCCTGGAGACGGATGGCTTCCTGGTCGCCTTGTTCGCTGTCGCGCTTGGACTTCAAATGCACGCCGAGGAAGCGGTAGGGTTTTCCGCGTGCTTCGACGGTGGCATCGAGAATTCCGCGGTTGATGGCGAAGGTCTGGCCGGCGAGTTGATACTCGGATTCGGCGGGCTTGGCGGTGGAGGTGATGGGGAAACGGGACAACAATCCGAGGTGGCGGGTGGGATCGGAGCCTCCGGTGTAATGGGAGTGCGGGAGATCGAGTCCGGCGGCCTTGAGGTCTTCCTGGATTTCCGCGAGGTCCGTGGCCTCACCGATTTCGCAAAGACCGATGACGTCGGGTGAGTGGCGGACGAGGAGTTGGACGACGGCTTCCTTTTCGGATTCCGGCTTGGGAGCTCCTTTGAGGTTCTTCCGGTCCACGTAGCGGTCCATGGTCAGCCAGTTCTCGACGTTGTAGGCGATGAAACGGAGGCCTTCGGTTGAAGGGCTTTCGGCGGAGGGGGCGACGGGTTCGGAAGCTTTCGGCAGATCGGCCGCAAGCGGTGTCTTCGCGGCGACCAGGACGACGGGAGCCGGCAGCGCGACGGATGCCGGAACCTCAACGGTCGTCGGGGATTTAATCCCGGGAGTGTCCCAGTCCGGTGTGCCTCCTTGACGGTCACAGGCGGATCCGGCGAGAACGATAAAGGCACAGAAAAATGCCCCAAGGATCCTTGGGGCATGATTTCTGACCGGAGCGGTCAAACTGCGAAGTCGCATGGAAATCAGGAGTCGCGGGGTTCTTTATTCGCGACTTCCTTCACGCGGGTCTCGGTTTCGGAACGAGTGATCTCGTGCTCGAAATCATCGCGCGCTTTTTTGAATTCACCCATGCTCTTGCCGATTCCGCGGGCGAGTTCAGGTAATTTCTTGGCTCCGAAGAGCAGCAGGATCACGACGAAAATCATGATCATTTCAGGCATTCCAATAGGTCCCATGGTGGTAGTGGTGTT
Organism: uncultured Verrucomicrobiae bacterium; assembly: GCA_963841745.1. Classification (GTDB taxonomy): domain Bacteria; phylum Verrucomicrobiota; class Verrucomicrobiia; order Verrucomicrobiales; family Akkermansiaceae; genus Luteolibacter. Next base: position 209,306 of record CAWJDV010000008.1, read on the forward strand.
GTTGCAGGAACGCTAAGGTCCCTTCGAGGCGGTTGCAAAGGGTATTACTTGTATCGGCGGAAGATTCTTTCCGGCCGGATTCAATGGCAGACCGGGCAGGAATTGAGCGAGGTGAAGAAATCGTTGCCCTTGTTGTCCACCAGGATGAAGGCGGGGAAGTTTTCGACGGTGATTTTCCAGACCGCCTCCATGCCGAGTTCCGGAAACGCGACGACTTCCTGCGAGCGGATGTGTTCCTGCGCGAGCAGGGCGGCGGGGCCACCGGCCGAACCGAGGTAGAAGCCGCCGTGTTTCTGGCAGGCGTCGGTGACTTGTTTCGAGCGGTTGCCCTTGGCGAGCATGACCATCGAGCCGCCGTTGGCTTGGAAAAGATCGACGTAGCCATCCATCCGCCCGGCGGTGGTCGGGCCGAAGGAACCGGATGGCATGCCTGCGGGTGTCTTGGCCGGCCCGGCGTAGTAAACCGGGTATTTCCTGAAGTATTCCGGGAGTTCTCCGGTGTCGTCGAGGATCTCCTTGAGTTTCGCGTGGGCGATGTCGCGGGCGACGATGATGGTGCCGCTCAATGCGAGCGCGGTGGTGACGGGGTATTTCGAGAGGGTTTTCAGGGTTTCCTCCATGCCTAGGTCGAGGTCGATCGGTACTCCCTTGAATTTCCAGTCACGGAATTTTTCCGGGATGAAACGGCCGGGATTTTTTTCCAGTTTTTCCAGGAAGATTCCGTCCTTGGTGATCTTCGCCTTGGCCTGGCGGTCCGCCGAGCAGGAGACGCCGATGCCGACCGGGCACGATGCACCGTGACGCGGCAAACGGATGACGCGCACATCGAGCGCGAAATATTTTCCGCCGAACTGCGCGCCGATCCCGATTTCGCGGGAAATTTCGAGCAGCTCTTTTTCCAGTTCGATGTCGCGGAATGCCTGGCCGTGCTCGTTTCCGGAGGTGGGGAGGCTGTCGTAATAGCGGGTGGACGCCATCTTCACCGTCTTGAGGCAGGTCTCCGCCGAGGTTCCGCCGATGACGAAGGCGAGGTGATACGGCGGGCAGGCGGCGGTGCCGAGCGACGCCATTTTCTCGCGGCAGAACTCCTTAAGGCGCTTGGGGTTGAGCAGGGCTTTGGTTTCCTGGTAGAGGAAGGTTTTGTTCGCCGAGCCGCCGCCTTTGCTGACGAAGAGGAATTTGTAGGAGTCGCCCTCGGTGGCGTAGAGGTCGATCTGTGCGGGAAGGTTGGTCTTGGTGTTGACCTCGTCGAACATCGTGAGCGGCGCGGTCTGCGAGTAGCGGAGGTTTTCCTTTGTGTAGGTCTGGTAGATGCCTTTCGAGAGGAATTCCGCGTCGTCGCAGCCGGTCCAGATTTGTTGGCCTTTTTTCCCCATGATGGTGGCGGTGCCGGTGTCCTGGCAGAACGGGAGAATGCCGTGCGAGGCGATTTCTGCGTTTTTCAGCAGCATGAGGGCGACCATCCGGTCGTTTTCCGAGGCTTCCGGGTCGTCGAGAATCGCGGCGACTTGCGCGAGATGGGAGGCACGGAGGGTGAAATTGATGCCCTTGATCGCTTCCGCCGCCAGCAAGGTGAGTGCCTCCGGGGCGATTTTGAGCACCGGCTTGCCCTCGAACTCGGAAACGGAGACGTGCTCCGAGCTCAAGAGTTCGTATTCCGTGGTGTCGGGACCGAGCGGGAAGGCGTCTTGGTAGAAAAATGGTTTGTCTGACATGGCGTGCGGCTCTTTCTAAGCACGCCGGGGTGGGGGAGCAAACCGTTTCACGGCCCGCCGCAACGAATGCACGGTGAATGGTGGAATCCGCGATTCAGGCTCCCGTGAAGCTGACGCCCATTTCCTCGGAAATCGTCTTGAGACGCAGGTCGAGGGTCCAAAGCGGCACTCCGCCAAGCACTGACGAGGCGAGAATGTTCGCGTCGTTCCATTGGATTCCGCGGCCCCAAAGGCGGCGGGCTTCCACCATTTGTTGGGTCTCGGAAAAACTGGCGATCGGCGGGCGATTCAGTTTAGCAAGATCGATCAATGTCTGTTGCCGGTTTTTCAAACTTCCCATGGAAAGCTCGCCCACGATGATCGGATGACACCACACTTCGCCGTCCTCCAACATGGCCGCGAGTAAGGGATTCCTCTGGCGGAAATGATCGATCCAGACACAGGTATCGACGAGGATCGGCTTCATGGGGCTTCTTCCACGACTTTGGAGGTGGGGAAAGTGGCATCCGAGTAGTAGCTCACGCGGGATTCTCTCGGCGCGATCTCGAAGTCCGGCATCGTGCCGCCCAAGGCCGCGAGCCTGCGGGCTACCATCCTTTTCACATAGGCGTCCAAGACGAAGTTCAACAACTTGGACTTTTCGTCAATTCCGCTGAACTCCGCGGCTGCTGCGATCAAATCGTCATCAATTGTTACAGTAGTTCTCATGCATCAGAATGTGCATCAAAATATTCACCATTACAAGCGATTTTTTGAATATTTCGAATTCGACTACCAAGTTAAAGCCTTTCGAGGCTTGCCGGGTCTTTCACCACAGGGTAAACGGCGTCGCCATGAAAAAGAAACCGGTAGTGCTGATCATTCGCGACGGCTGGGGTGTGAATCCCGGGGGTAAGGAAACCGCAATCAAGGATGGAAACGCGACCTTGCTCGCGAAGACGCCGTTTCACGAAGTGATGTTCGCGAAGTACCCGAAAGGCTTCCTCAGCGCCTCGGGTCTTGACGTCGGACTGCCTCCGGGACAGATGGGCAACTCCGAGGTCGGCCACCTCAATCTCGGTGCCGGACGCATCGTTTACCAAGACCTGACCCGCATCAACAAAGCCATCGAAGAAGGCTCGCTCGCGAAAAATTCGGTGTTCGCTGAATCCCTTGAAAAGGCCAAATCCGGTCGTCTTCACTTTATCGGCCTCGTTTCCGACGGCGGCGTGCACAGTCACCAGGAACAGCTCATCGCCATGGTGAAACTGGCGAAAAAAGCCGGAGTGAACGACATTTTCATCCACGCCATCACCGATGGCCGTGACACCTCGCCGACCGGTGGCCAGGCCTACATCGCCAAGGTCGAGGACGAGGCAGCCAAGTGCGGTGCGCACGTCGCCACCGTGATCGGCCGCTACTTCGCCATGGACCGCGACAAGCGCTGGGACCGGGTGAAGCTCGCTTGGGACGCCATCGTGTTAGGAAAAGGCGAGAAGCGCGATGTGCTAGCGAGCGAGGCCGTCGCCGACTACTACCGCCTCGACAAGACCGACGAGTTCATGCCGCCGCTGATTTTCAACGAGCCGGACACCCAGCGCGTCCGTGATGGCGACGTGGTCCTGTTCTTCAACTTCCGCTCCGACCGCGCACGCGAACTATCAGAAGCATTCCTCCACGCCGACTTCGACGGATTCGACCGCGAGGTCACCCCGAAGATCCATTTCGTCACGCTCACCCAGTACGACGAGAAATACGATTGCCCGGCGATTTTCTCCGCTCAGACGCTCGACATGGTGCTCGGTCAGACGGTCTCCGACGCTGGCAAGACCCAGATGCGCATCGCGGAAACCGAAAAATACCCGCACGTCACCTACTTCTTCAACGGCGGTGAGGAAGTCGCCTATCAGGGAGAAGACCGCTTCATCATTCCGTCACCTAAGGATGTGCCGACCTATGATTTCAAGCCGGAAATGAGTGCCGGGCAGGTGACCGACACCGTCCTCGCCAAGCTCAAGGACTACGACATGGTCATCCTGAATTTCGCCAACCCCGACATGGTCGGCCACACCGGCGTCGTCGAAGCCGCGGTGAAAGCCTGCGAGGTCATCGATGCCGACGTAAAAGCCATCGTCCAGGAAACCCTGCGCCTTGGCGGCAAGCTGCTCATCACCGCCGACCACGGCAACTGCGAATACATGCGCAATCCCGACGGCTCGCCGAACACCGCGCATACCACCAATCTGGTGCACATCTTCTACGTTGCCGCGGATGCGGACGAATACACCGTTAGGGACGGCATACTCGCTGACGTTGCGCCGACCCTGTTGGAAATGCTCGGCGTGCCCAAGCCCAAGCAGATGACCGGCAAGAGCCTGTTGGTGGGCAAGTCGAAGAAGACGGTGACTCCGGTCGCGAAGAAAGCGGTGAAAACTGTTGTGAAGCCACCTGCTGACGTCATCGCGAAAAAGAAATCCTTGGTGAAGAAGAACAAGGGCCGCGGTGCCGGGAAATGGACACGATGACAGTGGACAAAGATGACCTGATTGAAGTTCATCAGGTCAAATGTCACTTCCCTGATTGATGCACGATCAGCAAACGCAGGCCGTTCAGACAAACCAGCACCGTGCTCCCTTCGTGACCGATGACGCCTAACGGCAACGCCAGCGAAAAGCCGAGCGCGGAGATGATGAGAACCACGATGACGGCGCTCGCAAAGACGAGATTCTGAGTAAGCACCCGCTTGGCCCGCCGGGCGTGGGCGAGGAGGATGGCGATGTTTTCCAAGCGGTCGCCCATCAGGACGATGTCAGCCGTTTCCATCGCCACGTCGGTGCCGGCAGCGCCCATGGCCACGCCGATGTCGGAAATGGCGAGGGCTGGGGCGTCGTTCACACCATCGCCGATCATCATGACGGTGCCTTCCAGCTTGAGTTCGCGGATGACGTTGAGTTTGTCTTCTGGTAGAAGTTCGGCGTGGACTTCATCGACCTTCGCTTCCAGGGCGATGGCCTCGGCGACGAGGCGTTGGTCGCCAGTGAGCATGACGACTTTTTTCACGCCGAGGCGGTGGAGTTCGTCCGCTAACTGTTTTGCGGCGGGGCGGATGGTGTCGGCCATGACGAGCAGGGCTTCGGCGGTGACGAGGTCGCCGACGCGGGTGCCGAGCCAGACGCAGGTTTTTCCTTTGGCCTGAAGAGGCTGGGAAATGGCGACGAGTGAAGCGGCACCGCTGGCGTTGAGTTCACGGAAAAGGCGCTCGCTGCCGACGAGATAGCGGGTGGCCTCGATGGTGGCTTCCGCGCCCTTGCCGGCGGTCGATTGGAAATCGGTGGCTTCGGGGAGCGTGATTCCAAGCGTCGCGGCGCTTTTGACGATGGCGTGGGCCAGGGGATGCTCCGACTTTGCTTCAAGCGCGGCGGCGGAGCGAAGTAGTGCCATGACAGGGACGGGAAGGGGAGTCGCGATATCATGAATCCCGTCGGAGGTGACGATTTCCGTGAGCGAGGGCTTGCCGACGGTGAGAGTGCCGGTCTTGTCGATGGCGACGATGTCGATCTTGGAGGCGGTTTCCAAATGCGAGCCGCCCTTGATGAGAATGCCGCGGCGGGCGGCTCCGCCGATGGCGGATAGAACGGTGGCCGGCGTGCTGATGATGAGGGCGCAGGGCGAGGCGACGACCATGATGGTCATGGCCCGATAGAAGGCCTTGCCGAAGGGCTCCGCTTGGAAAAAGAAGGGAACGAGAAACACGCCGATGGTGAATAGGATGACTCCCATGGCGTAGTATTGCTCGGCCTTTTCGAGGAAGCGCTGGGTGCCGGATTTTTCCGCCTGGGCTTCCGCGACCAGCTTGACCATGCGCGAGAGGGCGGAGTCTTCCGAGCGCTTGGTGACGGTGAGTTCGATACCGCCGCTTTGGTTGAGAGTGCCGGCGAAGAGCGGGCTGCCGAGGGCTTTGGACACGGGCATCGACTCGCCGGTTAGGGAGGATTCATCGACGTTGGTGCTGCCTTCGGAAATGACGCCATCCACGGGGATCTGCTCGCCGGGGCGGACGACGACGATCTCGCCGATTTCCAAATCCTCGACGGCGACCTTGAGCGTGGTGCCATTGCGCTTCACGAGGGCTTCGGCCGGGCGCAAGGTAAGCAGGGATTCGATGGCCCGCTGGGTGCGCTCCATGGCGTGGCGCTGGAGCACGTTGGAAAAACTGAAGAGAAACAGCAGCAGCGCGCCTTCGAACGGAGCGCCGATGAGCGCGGCTCCGAGGGCGGCGAGCACCATGAGCACGTCCACATCCAGCACACCTTCCCGCAGCGAGGCAATGGCGGAGCGCACTCCCTGCTGGCCGGTGAAGATGTAGGCTCCCAGATAGAGAATGTGGGTGGTCATGCTGAGTCCGGCCGTTTTCTCGACGATCAGGGCGACGATGAGGAAAATGAGGCCTAGCCCGCAGGAGATTTCCTCGTTGAGCTCGCCGGCGCGGATTTTCTGCCAGAGCGTGCGGCTGTCGATGCCGCGTGGAGCGAGCGGTTTGATTTCGGCTCCGGTTTTTTTCACGTCTTCGGCGACGTTGCCTTCCGGTTCGATTTCGGAGTCGAAAGTGACCGAGAGCACCCGTCCGAGATAGGTGGCGGTTGCGCGTCTGACTCCGGGGATTTTTCCGACCTTTTTCTCCAACTTCTGGGCGCAGGCCTCGCAGGCGTTTCCCTCCAGCCGGAACGTGTGCTTGCGGATGGACGACTCGACGTGGGAAATATGTTCTTTAAGTAACGAGCGCACATCGCTGTCGCTCAGCACGGCGGGATTGAATTCCACGTCGACCACGGCATGAGCCGGATCGGTGGAGACCCGGATGACCCCGCTGTGGGTGGCGAGTTCGTGGTCGGCTTCCTCGATGAGGTGAGGATCGGGAGTTTTGGACTTCATGATACGGGCAGGTTCGCGATTCGAAAGGTAACGCAAAATCCGCCGGAAGAGGAATCGGTTAGTAATGACATTCCGGTGCTGCTACAGATTCCCCGCACAAGGCGCAGACCGAGGCCGAGGCCGGCGGTGTTCATCGTCCCGGGATCGCAGTCATTGGAAATCCTGAGGACGGGAACCTTGTCATCCAGCCAGGCGTGGACTTCGACTTTGGAACGGGCGTAACGCAACGCGTTGCCGAGCAAATTGTGCATGACCTGCCGGAGGAGGTCGGCGTCGGTGAAAGCAGTGAGGCCCTCTTTGGTCTGCCAGATGATTTCCAGGTTTTTCTCCGCGGCCAGCAGGGTGTAGCCATCGCCGATGTCATCCAGCAGTTTGGAGACATCCACCCGGCTTCCGCTTGGGATCAAGGAACCGCTTTCGGCCTTGGCGGCCAGCAGCGAGCGCTCGACGAAACGGGAAAGCCGTGCGAGTTCGTCCTGGAATTCCTCCTGCATCTCGGCGGGCATTTCCCCGGTGGATTGCTCGATTTTCATGCGCAGGAGAGTCAGCGGGGTGCGGAGTTCGTGTGCCACCCGGGAGGAGAATCCAGCCATTTCCTCGTAGGCGCTGCCTGCCCGGACGAGCGATGAATTGATATGATCTACCAGGTCCGCGAGCACGGGATCATTTTCCGGGGAAGTGATGCCGCCGCGCAGGGTGGCGGGGGTGAGTGACTTGAGCTGGTCGTTGATGAGCCGGACGGGCCGCACCGACCGGCGGGCCAATAACAGGCCGACGCCCAGCGAGGTGGCGACGGCGGGCACGCCGACCCACAGCCAGATTTTCATGAGTTCGCCGAGGATGTCGTGCACCTCCTCGTTGCTGTAGCTGCCGTGGATGATCCAGTCGGGATACTTCGGGTGGGAGCGGTCCCAGCGGTCCTTGCGCAGTTCCTCGTCGAGGTGCCAGTGCGCGGTGACGATCATCAGGCCGATGAGTGCTGTTAGCGAGATGCCGAACCAAGCGGCGATTTTATAACGGTAGTTCACGGCGTGTCCTCTCTCAGCACGAAGCCCACCCCGCGCACCGTGTGGATGAGCGGTTTGAGTCCTTCCGTATCGATCTTCTTCCGCAGGTAGTTGACGTAAACGTTTACGACATTGGTGCCGGAATCGAAGTATTGGTCCCAGACGCGCTCGATGAGGGTGGTTTTGGAAACGGGCCGCGGCGAGGCTTCGGCGAGAGTTTCCAACAAGGCGAACTCGCGGTTGGTCAGGGTGATCTCCGATCCGCCGCGGTTGGCGGTGCGGGCCTTGAGGTCGAGCTCGAGATCTGCGACGCGCAGGGTGTTTCCCAGCTCAGGACGGCGACGGCGCTCGCAGGCGCGGAGGCGGGCGAGCATTTCCTCGGTGGAAAAAGGTTTCACCAGATAGTCGTCGGCACCGGCGTCGAGGCCGCTGATTTTATCGCGCAGTTCGCCGCGGGCGGTGGCGAGCAGGATGATGGTGCGCAAGCCGCGCAACCTGGCAGCGCGGGTCACGCTGACTCCGTCTTTTCCGGGCATCATGATGTCGAGCACGGCGGCGTCGTAGTCGTGCTCGCCGAGCAGCCAGAGAGCCTCCTCGCCATCGCCCGTCTGGTCACTGGTGTGTCCTGCGGATTGCAAGGCGCTGACCAAATGGGAGCGCAACTTGGCGTCGTCTTCGGCAACGAGGATCCTCATGGCGGATAGTTATCAGGAGAGCAGGCGGGCGGGAAGTCTTTCAGCATCATCTTCGTGCTCACCGCGGTTTTCCGGACCTTCGTATTCTCCGAGCTGGATTACAGCGCCGAGCACCGGCAGGCGGACGGTTTCCGCCCGGGGATCGTGATTGGCGAATAGCGCGCCGATCCACGCCGCGCCGCCGGCGAAGATCGCGATCGCCCAACCCGGATGGGACGTCGGAAGCCCGTCTTCCTGCGGTCCTTCCTTGCGGCCCGTGACCATGGACAAGGCAATCGCTTCCTTGTGGCGGATGGTGTGCCAGATGATTCCCAGAATGTGGGCGCCGATCGTGACACCCAGGGCGATTGCCAGGCTTTCGTGCAACTCCGCGCCGGTTTCTCCGAGCCAGCCCGCGCCGGATGCAACTAACAATGGAACCAGCGCGAACATTAGAATGGCGGCGCTGGCGCATCCCGGATTGTGGCCGATGTAGCGGCGGGCATTGCCGGTGAACGTGCCGAACAGGTAGCTGATGACTTCCACGGGGCGCAGTGGCATGGCGGTGAAACGATTGTAGCAAGAACCTGCGATACCGAGAATGAGTCGCAGGACCAACGCGAACGCGGCAACCAGTCCGAAGAGCATGTGGAGTTGGAAAAACGGACTGTCGTCGTCCACCAGAAAGCCGATGGCAAGCGCGGAGGCGAGAGATCCGGCGAAGGTCCAGTGGAATAACCTGATAGGCAGGTCCCAGACAAGGATGTGTTTCATGTGTGTGGTTCAGTTGATGATTTGGAACTCCTTGAGCCCCTCGCGGCAGACCGGGCATTTCTTCGCTGGCAGTTTGGTGAGAAGGAGTCCGCAATCCTTGCAAAGGTAGCAGGTGATGGGGAGTTCCGCCACCGATGCGGTCGAGTGCCTGTTGGAAATGCTCCGCATGCTTTCTTTCGGCTTCCAGGGTGTAATTGAAAGCGCGGATGGCGGACTTTTCATTGTCGGCCCGGGCGGTTGCCAGGAACTCCGGATATATCGTGGAGCTTTCCGCGGTCTCTCCCTTGATGGCGCTGCGGAGATTGTCGGCGGTGGAAGCCTGGGAGACTTCGTCGAGCTTGAACGTGGCGACTCGCCCGCCCATTTTCAGAATGGCGCGTTCGATGGTCTTGCGGTGGATCTCCTCGGATGCGGAGGTTGCCCGGAAGAGTTTCGCGGCTTGTTTGAGATTCTCGGTTTCGGCTTTTCCGGCGTATTCCTGATAGCGGTTCGCGGCGTTGGACTCTTCCTGATAGGCGGTGTTCAGGTTTTCCAGGGTGGTTCCGGAAGCAGCGGAAGCAAGCGCGGCAACGGTGGACATGGTGATGAAGGCGATGCGGATCTGGTGTTTCATGACGAGAGAAACCTGACATTCCCGCATTAGAAAGTTCCATCCCGGCACATTAGGAATTTCTTATGATCTTCACGTTTTTAATACCTTGCGCCTCCAACGATTTGTGGTTGTCTTCGGCAGGATGGACGTTTTGGTAGTGGAAGATGAACCGTCGCTGGCCGAGCAGGTCTGTCGAGCCTTGTCGCAGGCAGGACATGCCGTCCAGACGGCGATCGACGGGCCGTCCGGGCTCAAGGCGGTAGCCGGTTCGCGATGTGATCTCGTGGTGTTGGATGTGAATTTACCGGGATTTGACGGACTTGAATTGCTGGCGAAGATCCGTGCGGCGAGGCTCCCGGTGCGGGTGTTGATGCTGACGGCACGCTCGGAGGTGATGGACCGGGTGGCTGGGCTGAAAGCCGGGGCGGACGATTATTTGACGAAGCCGTTCGCGATGGAGGAGCTGCTGGCCCGCGTGGAGGTTCTTGGCCGGCGGAACCTCGCCCCCGAATCCGACATCGTTTTCCGGGTCGGCGACCTTTGCATGGACATGGGCAACCGCAAGGTGAGCCGGGGAGGGGTGAAAATCGATCTTTCGCCTCGCGAGTTCGAGGTGCTGCACGTGTTCATGCGGGAACCGGGCCGGACGTTTTCAAGGGATGAGATCTGTGAGCGGATCTGGGAACGCGAGCATGAGTATGACACCCGGACGGTGGAGATTTTCATCATGCGGCTGCGCAAGAAGCTCGATCGATCTAACGAGGAATCGGTGATCCGCACCATCCGCAGTGTGGGATACGTGATGAACCCGCCGCCATGAGACGCCTGTCTCTCAAGGTGAAAGTGGGGCTCTACGCGGCGCTGCTGACGATGACGGCGTTGTTCGTGGGCGTGGTGGTCATGATGGTGACGTTGTATTTCTATCAAATCGCCGATTTGGACGAGGATCTGAAAGGGGATGCCGAGGAGCTGGTATGGGACATCAAGAACTTCCGAGACGCGCCGAAGGATCCGCGAGCGCTTCTGAGTGACAAGTTCATCCCGTTGGACATGCGGGATTACTATCTGATCATCGAAGGACCGGAAGGGCAGGTGCTCTACCGGTCGGCGAACCTCAAGGGGGAAAGTCTCGGCGGCGAAGTCGGTAAAACGCGGACGACGAGGGTGTTAGGCCATGCGGTGCGGGTCGGGTCGTGGGAGGTGGATCCTTACCGGGTCAGGGTGGCTGCCCGGCTGAATGTGATCGAGCGTTTCCAAAAAGATCTCGGAGTGGGATTCGTGACGGGGCTACCCGCAGTCGGGTTGGTGGTTTTTTTCGGCGGATTGTGGCTCGGGCGGCGGGCGGTGGCTCCGGTCGCGGAGTTGAGCTCGGCCGCGGAGCGGATCAGTGCGAGCAATCCGCGGGAGCGTTTGCCGCAGCCGGCAGCCAATGATGAGATCGCCAAACTTACCGAAGTTTTGAACCGGAGTTTCGACCGGCTTCAGTCCTCCTATGAAGTGGCCAGCCGGTTCTCGGCGGACGCTTCGCATCAACTGAAAACTCCCGTGACGATCCTGCGTGCGGGACTGGACCATCTTTCCCGGGCGACGGACCTGAGCGACTCGCAGTCGAAAGAAGTTTCGCTGTTGAGGCAGCAAACGAGACGGCTGACCTCGCTGATCGAAGATCTGCTGTTGCTTGCCCAAGCGGATGCCGGCCGGGTGTTTCTGGAGCGCGAGTTGCTGGACCTGAGGTCGCTGATCCAGGCGGCAATCGACGATCTCGAGGTGCTGGTGGATGGAAGGGAAATCAAGTTAGAGGAAGAGCCTGCCAACTCCGCTGCCTGTCATGGCGGATCGCCGCCTGGTGGGGATGGTCTTGCAGAACCTCGTGGAAAACGCGGCCAAATACACTGCGGACGGCGGATCGATTCGAATCACGGCCAGCGGTGAGGCCGGCTGGCAGATCGTTAGAATAGCAAACACGGGCGCTGGAATCTCCGCGGAGGATCGTGAATTGATCTTCGAGCGCTTCCGCCGGGGGGCGGCGGTCGGGGGCGGCGTCCGCGGGCACGGTCTGGGGTTGAACATCGCCCGCGAACTTCTCAGAGCGCACGGCGGCGAGCTTTGTCTGAACCCATCCGAGCCGGGTTGGATTGAATTTGAATTCCGGCTGCCTGCCGCCGGTTAGGAAACCGGAATCTTGTTGCGGATGTTCGCGGCCAGTGCGTGGAACGCGGCGGATACCTTGTTTTTCGAAGGATCCACCAAGGCGACCGGAGCCCCGCTGTCACCGCGCTCGCGGGTCTCGATGTCGATGGGGATTTGTCCTAGCAGCGGGACGTTCATGTCCGCCGCCTCGCGGACGCCACCTTCCTTGCCGAAGATGAAATACTTTTTCCCGGCGTCGCACTCGAACCACGCCATGTTTTCGATGAGTCCGAGGATCGGGACATTCACCTTGGCGAACATGGCGACGGCCTTGCGGGCGTCGATGAGCGCGACCTCCTGCGGTGTGGTCACGATGATCGACCCATCGACACTAACGGTTTGCACGATGGTGAGCTGGATGTCGCCAGTGCCGGGCGGAAGGTCGAGCACAAGGTAGTCGAGATCCACCCATGCGACCTGGCGGAGAAACTGCTGGGTGTAGCGCGTGGCCATCGGTCCGCGGACGATGACGGGCGAGCGGTCTTCGAGCAGGAATCCCATGGACATGAGTTTGAGCCCGTGGGCTTCCAGCGGGATGATTTCGTCGTGTTCGTTCGCCATCGGGCGCTCGTTGACGCCGAACATCTGGGCGACGGACGGGCCGTAGAGATCGCAGTCGCAGAGGCCGACTTTCGCGCCGGTGGCGGCGAGGGCGACGGCGAGATTCGCGGCGACGGTGGATTTTCCGACCCCGCCTTTTCCCGAGGCGATGGCGATGATGCGCTTCACTCCGGGAATCGACGATTTTCCGACGGTGCTTCCAACCCCACCGGCCGCGGCGGGTGCGTCTTTGACGTCGATTTCAATTTTCACCGACCCGATGTCGGGCAGGGAATCGAGAATCGCGTGGCAATCCCGGAAGATCTGTTCGGGGATTTTCGCGTCGCGGGTGGCGACTTCGATCTGGACGGTGACGAGGCCGGGTTCGCATTTGACGTCTTTGACGAGGCCGAAGGAAATGATGTCCCGGGAAAAACCGGGGTAACGGACTTGGCGGAGTGCTTCGCGGATGAAATCAGGATTCATGGACAGCGGGAGTCTCTTCCGATCCCGGCGGCGTGCAACGCGTTTGTCGTCATTCGCTGAATTTGCCGTGGCGGGTGTTGACTCGATCCGGCATCAATCGGAATACTCCCACCTCCCAACGCTCACAGAATCATGGAAAACGTCATCATCATTGGTACCGGCTGCGCCGGATACACTGCCGCCATTTACACCGCTCGCGCGAATCTCACGCCACTTCTGCTGTCCGGCACCCAGCCGGGTGGGCAACTGACGACCACGACCGAAGTTGAGAATTTCCCCGGTCACCCGGACGGGATCATGGGGCCGGACCTGATGATGAAAATGCAGGCGCAGGCGGAAAAATTCGGGGCGCGCATCGCCTGGGCCAGTGTCGAGTCGGTCGAAAAGCGTGAAGACGGGACCTTCCTTCTGAACGCCGGATCGGAGAAATTCGAAGCGAAAACCGTGATCATCGCCACCGGCGCGGCTCCCCGCCACCTTGGAATCGAGGGTGAACAGAAGTTGATCGGCCACGGCCTGACCTCCTGCGCGACTTGCGACGGGGCATTCTACCGTGATGTCCCGGTCTGCGTGATTGGTGGTGGCGACAGTGCCGCCGAGGAGGCCGGTTTCTTGACCCGTTTCGCCAGCAAGGTCTATCTCATCCATCGCCGCGACGAACTGCGGGCTTCGAAGATCATGGCTGACCGGGCGTTGGCGAATCCTAAAATCGAGCCGATCTGGAATTCGACCGTCAGCAAGTATCTCACCGATGAAAAAGGCGAAATGCGTGCCGTCATGCTCAAAAATCTCGTCAACGGCGAGGAAAAGGAGCTCGAAGTCGCCTGTGTGTTCGTGGCGATCGGCCACGTCCCGAACAGCGCTTTCCTTGGCGAGCTCGTGGACAAGGACGAAAACGGCTACATCCTCCAGAATCCCGGAAGAACTGCGACGAAAACTCCCGGGCTTTTCGCCGCCGGAGATGTCGCGGACCACTACTACCGTCAGGCGATCACCGCGGCGGGCCAGGGCTGCGCGGCGGCTCTGGAGGCCGAGCGCTACCTCAGCGATCAGGAATGATTTTATGAAACGCATCCACTTCCTCTGCCTGATGCTGCTCGCCGGCCTGTCACCCTTGGCCTCCGCTGCGGATAAGGCGGCGCGATATTTCGAACTGCGGACTTACCATGCGGCGGAGGGGAAACTGGATGCGCTCAACGCGCGTTTCCGGGATCACACGACCGGGCTCTTCGCCCGTCATGGCATGACGAATGTCGGTTACTGGATGCCGTCGGACAATCCGCAGCGGAAGCTGGTCTATCTGCTTTCTTATCCGGATCCAGCCGCCCGTGAAGCATCGTGGAAGGCGTTCGGAGCGGATCCGGATTGGCTTGCTGCGAAGACGGCTTCCGAGGTGGCGGGCAAGCTGGTGGAAAGAATCGAAAGTCGCTTCCTCACGCCCACCGGTTTTTCCCCGGAAATGAAAGTGAATGCAGACGGTGATCCGCACACGTTTGAAATCCGCACCTACACCGCCACTCCGGGAAATCTCCCTCGACTGTTGGACCGTTTCAGGAATCAAACCGTGGCGCTTTTTTCGAAACACGGAATGCACCATTTCGGCTATTTCACGCCTCCAGCCGGACAACCCGGGGCGGACGATACGCTGGTGTATTTCCTGGTCCACGCCTCGCCGGAAGCCCAAGCGGCGTCATTTTCCGCATTTCGCGCCGACCCCGGTTGGCTCAAGGTGAAGGCGGATTCCGAGGCGGCCGGCGGTGGCTCGCTCACGATTCCTAACGGCGTCAAGTCGGAGCTGCTTGTTGCGACTGACTACTCACCCGTGAAGTAGCGCGCGAGTGACCGGGACGGGGAGTTTGTTAATATTTATTGACCATTTGTTAAAATTTAATTATTCAGCAGGCACCTTGAAGTGTCCTGAGAGCATGCGGAATGGTCATCCCGGCTGATGATTGGGGTTCTCGACATTTGGGTTCAAACTCATCGCTCACCATGAAAAACCGAATTCTCACCGGTGCCCTGCTTGGGCTCGTTCCAAACGCGGCATCCGCAGCGGGATACTATCTTCCCAACCAGGACGCATTTGCCACCGCTCGTGGAAACGCGTTTGTCGCGACCGCGGACAGCGCGGCGGCGGTCCACTACAACCCGGCCGGACTCACCCAGCTAACAACCCGCGAGGCGCAGGCCGGGGTTTATTCGATCGTTCTGGGAAACTCCGCCAAAGTCGGTGGTCAGACCACTGACGCGGAAACCGAACTGCAGGCGGCACCGCATATCTATTACGCGCAGCCCTACAGCGACAAACTGAGTTTCGGATTCGGACTCAACAGTCCCTTCGGCCTTGGAACGGACTGGGGCAGGGACAACAACTTCAGCCCGGTGGTCACCGAAGCCCGCTTGATGTATCTCAGCGGAACCTCGGCGGTGGCCTACAAGGTGACCGACCAGTTTTCCCTGGGAGCTTCGTTTTCCCTCAATTACGCGGATCTCACGCTGGAACAAGGACTGAGAAACCCGGCCACCGGCGGGAGCATTCCTGGCAGTTATCTGCGTTACAGCGGCGACGATGTCGGGGTCTCGGGCGCGTTCGCCGCCCGCTGGCAGCCGCATGAGCAGCACGCGTTCGGGTTGATTTACTCGACGAAATCCTCATTCGACCTGAGCGGCAAGACGACTTCAAGTTTCCTCCCCACCGACACCTCCGCGGACATGGATTTCATGGCTCCCGCACGGCTTGCCGGTGGCTATTCGTATCGTCCCGTTCCCGGTTGGAACATCGAGGCGAACGTGGAGTGGCTCGATTGGGACTCGCTCAACACCCTGACTTTGGAATCCAACTCCGTCGGCGGCTCGATCCCCATCCCGTTCAATTGGAAGTCGTCCTTCATTTATGAAATTGGCGCGACCTACACCACATCCGGAGGATACATTTTTTCGGCGGGTTATGATCTCAACATGAACTCCCAGCCCGACGCGAATTTCACTCCCGGTGTTTCCGATGCGGACCGCCACTGGTTCAATATCGGATTCGGGCGCAAATACGAAGTGTGCTCGTGGATGCTCGGCTATCAGTTCGGTTACTCGAACCGCACGGTCGATGGCGCGATTGATCCGCTGGCGAACGGCAAATACGAGGCCCGCCACAACGCGTTGTTCTTTTCCTGGGTTCAAAAATTCTGATGCCGGAAGTCGCGACGCAAACGATTCTGGTGACCGGCGCAAGTTCGGGAATCGGGCGTGAGCTTGCCATTCAACTGGCCGCGCCGGGTTGTGAACTCTGGCTGGTGGGCAGGAACCGCGAGCGATTGGAACAAGTCGCGGAACTCACCCGCTCGAAAGGCGCGATGCCCCGCATCGTCCAACTGGATCTGTCGGATCTCGATGAAGCGGCGCGGTTCCTCGTCGGGAATTTCCCACCAAACAAACGCGTGGATGCTGTCTATCTCGTTGCCGCGGTCACGCTCTTCGGTGAAGTGCGCGACACCCTGCCCGAGGACTGGGACAAGATCTATCGGACCAATCTTCTGAGTCCGGTCCAGTGGATCCGCCACTTGTATGCCGGAATGGTCGATGCGAAGGCGGGCACGATCGTGATCGTTTCCTCAATCGCGGCCTATTCGGGTTATCCCACCGCGACTGTTTACGCCACGATGAAGGCCGGGCTGCTAGGTCTCTTCCGGAGTCTCTGGTATGAGGGACAGTCGCACGGTGTTTCCTTCCACCTGGCGTCGCCGGGCTATGTCGATACCGGCATCTATCGTTCCGCCACCTTCAGGAAGACGTCGTTCGACAGGACGATGCGCCAGATTGAAAGTCTAGGCTTCGGCGTCATCTCTGCGGACGACTCGGCGGCGCGGATCCTTCGCTCGGTCCGGCGAGGCAAAAAGGATTTCGCGTTTCCCGCCTACGCGGCGGTGTTGAAATGGATCGCCCCCCGCTCGCCGTCCATCGTCGGGATGATCCACTCCAAAATCATCAAAAGCTTCCGCCAAAACTCATGAAAGCACCCCCGGCGATGATCCGCACATTTGGAAAACGTACGGCGATCGTGACGGGCGCCGCCTCCGGGATCGGGCGGTCACTGTGCCGTCTTCTAGCGGCATCCGGTGCGACGGTGCATGCGCTTGATTTCAACGAAGCGGGGCTGTCGTCGTTGTTCGATGAGAATCCAGGCCCGGGAGTCATCCATGTGGTGCGGCTCGATGTTCTGGATCGTGAGGTCTATTCCCGGGTGATCGACAACGTCCTGAAATTATCCGGATCCATCGATTTCCTCTTCAACAACGCGGGCGTCACCCAGCTGGGTGAAGCGCAGAACATTCCTTTCGATCGCTGGAAATGGGTTTTGGATATCAATCTCATGGGGGTCGTCAACGGCACCCAGCTGGTCTATCCGATCATGATCAGCCAAGGAGGAGGGCACATCATCAATACCGCATCCGTCGCCGGAGCGACCGGTTACGCCACCGCGGCGGCTTATACGGCTTCGAAGTCGGCGGTCCTGGAGTTCACCCGATCCTTGAGAGCCGAAGCGAGGGGCTACGGGGTCAAGGTTTCCGCGGCGTGCCCCGGATACGTGAGTAGCGGGATTTTTACGCAGGAACGCGTTGTGGGAGCGGACTGTGATGCGATGATCCGCGACTTGCCGGTCAAGATGATGACGCCGGAAGTGGCCGCCATGGGATTCCTCAAAGGGGTGATTGCCGGCAAGGATACCATCGTCTTTCCGTTCTCCGCCCGGTTTCTTTGGGCGATGTCCTGTTGGACTCCTTCGCTGATCGCACCCTTTCAACAGAGATTTCTCCGGGTCTTTCAGAAAAACTGAAGTTCGTCCAGCGGCGGTCTCAGATCGCGGCGTTGAGGATGTGATTGAACTCCTTGCGCTGGAAATCCGTCGGCTTCACGCCATGGAACAACTGGAAATCACGGGAGAACATTTTCGAAGTGGTGAAGCCCAAGTCGATCGCCACTTCCTTGATCGGCGATCCTTCGCGAAGCAGCGACCGGGCGGCTACCATGCGCTCCTGACGAAGCCAATCCTTCGGCGCGATGCCGATCCCGTCCTCAAAAACTCTCCGTAGATGCCGCTCGGAAACTCCAATCCGGTCACACAGGCTCGCCATTCGATACTCTCCCTCACGGGCAATCTGGCTGAGCGAAAGTGGCAAGGGCTCGCGTGCCAGGAGCACGAGGAATCTTCCGTCTCTTTGTATGATCTCTACGTCGCGGCGTTTCACGGTTGGCTGGTTGGGGACTGGGGACAAGAAAGATGGAACTTCAAACATCCAAGATTGTCAATTCTTTAAAATAATCAGCAAGTTGTGAAATGGCTTTTTTAAAAATTCATGGTTGAGGTCAACGGGCGATTTTTCCATCCAAAGATTAAACCGATCGATTGAATCATAAGGCTAAATTAGCTTTGGACCATGATTCATCGTAAAAAAGCAATTTCACAAGGTCGAGTTCTCCGAAATTGAGGTGAAATCTCCTGACATCATCTGACCCGGATGGGATCCGGAAGTTCAAACCGCACTCGAAATTTTTATCGAATCGACTGAATCCGGAGCCGAAACAAAAACCTGATAGCCCGTGAATCCGGGAAGAACGAGCTCATGGAGCCGTTGGCTTTCGATCCCGGCGACCTGTTGATCGGAAATGGCGTGGCTGAATGGGTGCTGGAACACGATTCGCACGACTTCCGGAGGATGCGACATGCCGGTGCCCAAGGCTTTGAGGACGGCCTCCTTCGCGGTCCAGATTCGAAGCAATTGTCTCGCCCTCAGGCTGGTTACATCGGGCAGCTGTTGGATTTCCAGGGGATGGCAGAATGTGGATTCGCATTCGAGCAAATCCATCGCCCGCTCGACTTTCTCGAGGTCGATGCCGATCGGGCCATCGGATCCGACGGCGACGAGCGCGAGGTCGGAACAGTGGGAAAGATTGAAGTGAATCGCATCAAAGGGTGGCGCGAGGACCGGTTTCCCATGCTTTGAGAGCACGAGTGGGACTTCCTTCGGTGGCAGCTGAATCAGCTTGCCGAGAATCATCCGCAGGTTGGCCCGGCAGGCGGTCCAATGGAGCGCGTCTCCCGGGAATCGAAAACGTCCTGCCCTCAATTGTTCCCGCTGCGTGATGCAAGCTACGGCGTCGCCCGTCGGAAGATGCGCCGGCAAGATCGTATGGACCGTGACCAATCCCGCCTTCATTGAAAGCGATCAGTTGGCTGACCCGCACGGGAAAGCGCCAGATGAAGTGAAATGGCGAGTGATTCGATGTTCCCAGGCTCGAACAAAACCAAGTGGCTGCCGGGGACCGAGATGGTTTCGAGTCCCTTTCCGGCGACCTTGGACCAGCCATAGTCCCCGGGCAGTTCGACCTTATCACTGGCCGATCTCGCTTTGAACAACGTGATGCGACCGGGAAAGCGGGCGGGTTGATAGATCTGCATGGCCCGCCAGTTTTCCTCCCGCACCTGGATGCGGCGCAGATCGCTGTAGGGCTCCGCCGGTCCCGCCGTGCTTGCTAGCAGGATTTCCTCGCGGACGCGTCGGTGCGTGGCGATTCCCTCGCGAATCCTTTGCCGGAAGAGGGCAAGCTTCGTGAACAACGGCACACCTGCTTGTTGTTTCCAAAATGCGGCCATCCGCCCCGCGATGGTGTATACTTTGCGCGGGGCGGTCGGATTGGAAGTGTCGAAAAGTCCCAGAAAATCCACCTCGTGCCCCATTTCCACCAACTGACAGGCCATCGCATGCGCCACCACGCCGCCGAACGAATATCCCGCCAGGCGGAATGGTCCGTGCTGCTGGAACGCGAGAAGATTCCGGACATAGGCTGCGGCGGTTTCCTCCACGCTGGCGACCTCAACCGCACGGCTGCGGCAGAGTTCGAGCGATTCGATGGCGTGCAACGGGATTCCCGCCGGTAGACAGTTGGCCAGCCCCCGATAGAAAATGACGCCCCCGTCGCCGCCGTGAATGCAGAAGAGTGGCGGCTGATCGCCTTCCTCGCGGAGCGTGACGAAGTGGCCTTTCGCCGGGATCTCCGGCACAGGTTCCGGTTCGGGACCTACCAGTGAGGCGAGTCCGCGAAGAGTGGGATGATTGATCAGGGCGGCGAGCGGCAGCGAACAGTCAAACTCGCGATTCATCCGCGAGAACAGTCGCAGCGCCAGCAGGGAATGCCCGCCGAGGGCGAAAAAGTCATCGTCCCGACCGATTTCAGGAATCCCCAGCAAATCACTCCAAATCGCGGCGAGTCGTTGCTCGGTCTTTCCTGCGGGGACCACGCGGTTAGTCGCCGGAGCGGAAAGGGTGGCGCGTGATGGATCAGGCAATCCCGACACGTCGATTTTCCCGTTTGCGGAAAGTGGCAAAGCCTCGATCACCGCGATCCCCTCGGGGCGCATGTAGGCGGGCAGATGATCGGTTAGGAGTGCATGGAGCGCGGCGGGATCAGGATCTCCGCCCTCGGCTGGCACGACCCACGCGACAATGTGCTTGGCTTCCGCCGAGTCGCCCCGGACGGTGACCTTGGCCTGCCGGACGTCGGGATGGCTTGTGAGCAGGGTTTCGATCTCTCCCAGCTCGATGCGGAACCCGCGGATTTTCACCTGCGAATCGCTTCTGCCGATAAATTCAATCGTGCCGTCAGGCAGCCAGCGACACAGGTCGCCGCTACGATAGAGCGGTCCGTAATCGGGGTGATTGGGAAATCGATCCGCCGTCAGGTCGTCCTGTTTCTGATAGCCAAGCGCGAGCCCGTCACCACCGGTGAACAACTCTCCGGGAACTCCGACCGGCACGGGGTGCATCAGTCGGTCCAGAAGATGGACCGTCGTATTTCCAACAGGTCGGCCGATGGGGATGGAAGTCCGTGCGAGATCGGATTGGGTGATCGTGTGGCAGCAGGTGAAGGTCGTGTTCTCCGTAGGCCCGTAACCATTGACCAACGTGGTGCCGGGCAACGCATCGAAGGCCCGGCGGACGTGTACGGGGGACAACACGTCGCCGCCAGCCAGCAGATAGCGCAGCCCCTTGAGATCGCCCAAGTGCTCGTCCACCATCGTTTGAAAAAGTCCGGCGGTGAGCCACAAACACGTCACCCCCTGATCGCGGATCGCGCTGGCGATCGCGGGTAGGGATGGACCGTTTTCACCGGTTAGGACGATGCGGCCACCGTTGAGGAGCGGCATCCAGATTTCCAGCGTGGCGGCATCGAACGAGATGGGCGCGGACTGGAGAAACGAATCGTCCGGACCAAACTCCATGAATCCGCCGCCGAGGGCGAGGCGGGAAATTCCGCGATGCCGGACGATGACTCCCTTCGGCGTGCCGGTGGATCCGCTGGTGTAGAAAAGATGGGACGCCGCGTCCGCCGGAACGTTGCCGGTGGGCAAAAGGGGAGTGGCAAGCGATTCCGGCAGGCAAGTGAGAAGAATTGTCGGCAGGCCTTTCGGTAGCCGCGCCTCCAGCGAACGCGTGGTGACGAGCACGCCCGCGGCGGAGTCATCGAGCATGAAATCCAGCCGCGCCACGGGATAGTCGGGATCGAGCGGCACGCAGGCGGCGCCCGTCAGGAGAATGGCGATTTGCGCGGCGATCATCTCCGGCACCGACGGTGCGCAGAGCGCCACACGGTCACCGGGCTTCACACCGGCATCGATCAAGCGGCCGCGAAGTTCGAGCGCGGAAGCCGCGAGAAGTTGATAGGAAATCGCGCGTTTGTCGTGAGTCAGCGCGGTCCGCTCCGGTTGGCGGGTGGCTTGGTCGAGGAACAACTCGCCGAGCGACCGATCTGACGGATAGGGAATCGCCGTGCCGGACCACTGCGCGAGCGAGGTCTTTTCCTGACTGGTGAGCATGGGCAAACGCGAAATCGGCACGCGGGGAGAACCCGCCGCGGCGTCGATGAAGACTTCAAAATGATGCAACAGCCGCTCGGCGGTCTCCCGGTCGAACAGATCGGTGGCGAAATCGCACGAAGCGCGCCAACCGTCCGCGCGCTCGACCATGAAAAAGTGCAGGTCGAAGATCGCGCCCGGCGAGCGCGAGGGAATCGCGGTGAGTTTCGCGCCACCGAATGACACCGGCCTCACGAAATCCCGCTGATGGGTGAAGTTGATCTGGAAAAGCGGATTGCGGCCGGCGTCGCGTTTCGGCTGGAGGGCTTTGACGAGCTGTTCGAACGGCAGATCCTGGTGGGCGATGGCTTCGGTGACGTTGTCGCGCACCCGTTCCACCAACTCGCCGAAGGAAGGGTCGCCGGATAGATCGGTGCGCAGGATCACGCTGTTGATGAAAGTGCCGATGATCGGCTCCAACTCAGCCCGCGTTCTTCCCGCCACCGGTGAACCGACGGCGATGTCTTCGAGTCCGGTATAACGGCTGGCAACCGCCTTGAACGCAGCCAGGAAGACGTGGAACATGGTCGCGCCCTTTTCCTTGGAGACGCGGGCGACCTTTTCGCTGATAGAAGGACGGAGAATCAGGGAAACGATGTCGCCATCCCACGATTTCACAGCCGGCCTTGGACGATCGCTGGGCAGCTCCAATTCGGTGTATCCCTCGAGTTTCTTCATCCAGAAGTCCCGGTGGGGCGTGAGTTCGTCGCTTGCTAGAAATTCGCGCTGCCAGAGGGTGAAGTCCGCGTATTGCACAGCCAGCGGTTCGAGTTTGTTGGCGCGGCTCTCAAGCGCGGCGTTGTAGAACTCCGCCAGTTCGTCGGTCATGATTCCGATCGACCAGCCGTCCGCCACGGAATGGTGGATGGTGATTTGAAGGATGTGCCGGTCCGGAGCGGCCAGAATCAGGCTGGCGCGGAAAAGCGGGTCTTTTGATAGATCGAAGTGGGTGCGCGACTCGATGCTGCCGAGCCGGTCGAGCTCGGCGGCAAGCCGGTCACCGGTGAGATGGGAGACATCCGTCAGGGGCACGGGGAAGGTGGTCTCTGGTGCGATGACTTGCAGCAGCTTGCCATCCTCCTCGACGAAGCGAGTACGCAACCCCTCGTGGCGGGCGGCCAGCGAATCAAATGCGGATTTCAGCAATCCCAAATCCAGGGCACCGGTGAGCTCGAAGCGCACCGGCACATTGAATGCCGGATGGCTGGGGAAAAGTTTTTCCAGATAGTAAAACGCCTCCTGTGCGGGCGATGCCGGAAAAGCGAAGCTTCCTCCATCGTCAGCAGCCAAGTCGGGCTGGGCAGGCTTTTCGCTCATGGGTTCAGAGATTGCGTCGATAAGCATCGCGGTTGACAGGTTGGATTGCGGATGCCGCCGGCTTCCCGGGTTCGGCGGCGGCTCCGGCGACAATCGCGGCGACGTTACGCAGGCGGAAAACCTGCGCGGGTGTCACCGCCAGTCCGGCACGGGTGGCGCGGGTGGTGATCTGGAAGATCAGGATCGAATCGCCGCCCAGTTCGAAAATGTCGTCTTCGACACCGATGTCATCCTTGCCGAGAACCTGCTTCCAGATTTCCAACAGCTTGGTTTCGGTTTCATTTCGAGGTTCTAGCAAACGGCGTGTCATCGCAGGCATCGTCACCTCGGAAGGAGCCGGCAACGCCTTGCGGTCCACCTTGCCATTCGGCGTCAGGGGAAAGCTCTCAAGTGCGACGAATGCCGAGGGAATCATGTATTCAGGCAAACGCGCCGCGAGATGGCGGCGGAGGATCGGAGCCAGGTCGTTGGCGGTTGCGCCAGCGGCATGCGGCGTGTTGATATACATTCCGGCAGGTTTTGAAGGGGCCGCATCCTTCCAGACCGGCAATGCCTTCTGCATGGAAAACACGACATCCAGCAGCCCGTCCGTGCCGTCGCCATGCCAGCGGACGTGCGCCTTGAAGCCAGCCTGATCGGCGGCGGCGTATAACTCCTCCGCAGTGACTGCGTTGGAAGGAGTGCTTGCCAAACCAGGCAAGGGCGCGTCTTCCGGCGCGTCTTCGAGCGCCCGCTGGAAGGCGAGCGCGGGCACAAGCCGCGCATCCGGAATGCCGGTTAGGTAAACAGCGGATTTCGAACCTTCGAGGATCGCCTCAAGTTGTTCGAGGTTGAGGTTCTTCCATTCCAGTGGCTCAGGAACGACGAAGTTGGCGGGTGCCGGGTCCTTGTGGAGAATCACGTCGTAGTGGAAACGGGTGGTCTCGTTGGCGATTTTTCCACGGCGCAAGAGCGTTTCGATGTGGCCGAATCCCTCGACAAAACCGAACCATGCGGGATCAAGCGAGAGCTCCGTTTCATGCGCCACCCGACGTGCGACACTCTCGCGGAGCTGGGCGGCGGTGGTGCCGCTAGGAGCGCGTTCGTGGAGCGCTTCGGCGTGATGGGCCGCAAGCAGGGCCTTGCCTTGCAGATCGCCGAGGAAAACGCGCCCACCCGGTTTTAACACTCGGGCCGCTCCTTCAAGCACACGGGAGAGATAAGCGGCATCCGGAAAATACTGGGCGACGGAGTTGATGATGACCGTGTCGAAGTGGGCGTCCGGAATCCCGCTGAAGTCGTCGGCGGGGCGGTGGAATAGCTTCACCTGCGGAAGGGGATGGCTTTTTTCCAGCGCTTCGATGGCGACCTTGGAGAGGTCCGCCGCCCAATAACAATCGGAGCCGGCAGCCAGTCGCGTCAGGACCTGACCGGTGCCGCAACCGATTTCGAAAACCCGCCGGGCGTCATATCCCTTGATGCGGTCGATGGTGGTGTCGATCCATTCAGTCACCTGTTCGTCGATGTTTTCCGCGCCCGCCCATCCGGCGATGACGGAGTCCAGTCGATCGAGTTGATCCCCGCCGGTCTGGTCGATGGCAGACTGATAGAGGAGGTCCCATTGGTCCTGCCAGATGCCGGTGCCGTCGGCGGGCGAGTCTTTGGCATCGCGCAGATAAGCGACGAGTCGTCCGTCGTGGATGCCGACCACCGCTTGTTTGACGGCTGGATGCTGCTCCAGCAAAGTCTCGATCTCCCCCAGCTCGATGCGGAAGCCACGGACTTTCACCTGATGGTCCATGCGGCCGAGGCATTCAAGGGATCCATCCGCCGTCCAGCGGGCGAGGTCGCCGGTGCGGTAGAGTTTCGCTCCATTGAGGAACGGCGAGTCGATGAAGCGGTCTGCGGTTAGTTCTGGAAGTTCATGGTAACCCTTGGCGAGTCCATCACCACCGATGAGCAGTTCCCCGGCGACTCCAACCGGCTGCGGCTGCATCGAGGAATTAACGACGTAAACCTGCGTGTTGTCGATCGGGCGGCCGATGAGGACCGGGCCGTCGCCAGCCTCAAGGCGGGCGACAGTAGACCAGATGGTGGTTTCCGTGGGGCCGTAAACATTCCAGATCTGGCCACAAAGCGGGGCGAGGCGGTTCACCAGATCGCGGGGCACCGCTTCACCGCCGATGAGGATTTTCAGATCGGGATTTCCCTTCCATTCCGCTTCCAACAGAAGCCGCCAGGTGGCAGGCGTCGCTTGCAGCACGGTGATTTTGTGGCAGGCGATGGCGTCGGCGAGGAGCTGTCCATCCTGCGTGATTTCGCGGGTGGCGATCACCACTTCCGCACCGGTGGTGAGCGGCAGGAAGATTTCCAGTCCGGAAATATCGAATGATAGCGTGGTGACTGATAGTAGGACGTCGTTTGCCGTTAGTCCGGGCTCGCGGCGCATGGAGGCGAGGAAATTCACCACCGCGCGATGGCAGATGCGCACACCTTTCGGCCGGCCGGTGGAGCCGGAAGTGAAGATGACATAGGCGGTGTCTTCGGGGCTGGTTTCCACCGGTGTGAACGTGCGAAGCAGGTTGCAGGGCTCGTCCACCAACAGGACGTGGGCGCTGGATGGCGGCAGCTCCAAGTGAATTGAGTTCTGCGAGAGGATCACCGGCATGTGGGCGTCCTCCACCATGAAGCCGAGGCGCTCGGCCGGGAATGCGGGATCCATCGGCACATACGCCGCGCCGCATTTCAGGGTGGCGAGCAGGCTGGGAACGATGTCGCACGAGCGCTCCAGATGGACGCCGACCAGGTCACCGCGTTTCACGCCGGCTGCTTGAAGCCGGGTGGCGAGGGTGCTTGAACGGGTTTCCAATTCCGCGTAAGTCAGCGATTCCCCGCCGCAGCGAACGGCAATGCGTGAAGGCGAGAGCGCGGCCGTGGCCGAAACCAGGCTGTGAAGCGTGGCCTCCCGCGGATAGTCCCGCTGCGTGGCGTTCCACTTTTCGAGGGTGAGCACTTTTTCATCCGCGCCGAGCATCGGCAGGGCGGCGAGCGTGGTCTCGCCGCTGATGATGGCGCTTTCTATCAACTGTTCGAAAGCCTGGAGCCAACGCCGTATGGTGGAAGGGTTGTGGAGGTCGGTGTTGTATTCGCATTCGACCACGAGGCGCTCGTCGGTTTGCACCAGATTGAAAAAGAGTTCGAAATTGACGAACTGTTTCGGATTGGTCTCGGCGCCCATCTTCATTCCGTCCATCTGGATCTGGTCGATGCCGGACTTGTCGATGTTGAACATCACTGACACCAGCGGCAGGCGGCTGGTGTCGCGTGGCAAGGTGAGTTCTTGCAGCAGAGAGCCAAAGGTGTAGTCCTGGTGGTCGTAGGCTTCGAGAACCTGTTCCTTCACATCCGCAGCAAATTCGCGGAACGGGCGGTTTCCATCAGGATGGAGTCGCAGCGGAAGGAAATTGAGGCAATGGCCGACAAGTTCGTCACGACCCACCCGCGTCTGCCCGGCGGCGGGGACACCGATGACCAGATCGTCCTGAGCCGTGATGCGGTGAAGGAGCGTGGCGAATGCCGAAAGCAGCGTGGCGAAGAGCGTGCCGCCGAGTTTCGGCGATACCTTTTTCAATCGGGCATATCGCTCGGGATCAATGGTGATCGCTTCCATGGCGCCGGCGTAGGTCTTCACCTGTGGGCGGGGGCGGTCGGTCGGAAGTTCGAGGACGGGTGCGCCTTTGGAAAATTTCTCCACCCAGAACACCTCCGCAGTGGAGTTCCGGGAGTTGTCTAACCGGGAGTAATCCGCGAACGACATGGCGGGCGGGAGCTTCGGCAGGCGGCCAGCCTTGCGGGCGTTGTAGGCGGTCGCGAGCTCGGCGAGAATCATGCCGAAGGACCAGCCGTCGCACACGAGGTGATGGGCGGTGAATAACAGTTCATGCCGTTCGGCCGAGATCTTGACCAAATGGAGGCGGAACAAAGGCCCGTTCGTTAGGTCGAACGGAATCGAGCTTTCCGCACGCTTGATCAGAGCCAGCGGCAGCAGGGCGGACGGAGAGTTGAGCGCGACGCTGGAAAAGTCGTGCTCCATGATTTCGACCGTCCGTCCCGAAGGATGGAAAAGCTGCGTGAGTCCATCCTCAGAAAAGGTGCTGCGGAGCGCCGGGTGGCGGACGATCAGATCATTCAGCGCCGTTCGCAGCGCCGGTGTGTCTAGTGCACCTTGGAGATGGATGATGTTGGATTCATTGAACGCACAATTCGCTTCGGCGCCCATCTGCACGGCATGGAAAATCTCGCGCTGGGCCTCGGTGGTCGGCGCGCTGTCGAAGCGCGGGAACGCCACTGGCGCTTCGATCGAGCTGTTGGAAGATGCGGGAAGCAACCCGGCACTCTGCATTTCAGTGACAGAATCAGTGAACGCCTTGATGACCTTGTCGAGATCCTCATCGGTGTGGGCGGTCGTGAAATAAAGCGGACGCCCTTCCCAGACATGCACGCCTTTTTCCCGGAGGAAATACCAAAGGAGACTCGCGTATTTGAGATCCGCCGCGTGTTCGATGACCGCGTAAGCGCTGAAATGCGGCAGGCGGACCGGCACTTCGATTTTCTCGAAATACTCGTTGAGCGTGCGGCAGAACCGGCCGACTCGCTCTTCCATCTCGATCTGCAGGCGCGGCCCTTCACCCATCAGATGCTCGACCACGCTCCACGCCGCGGCCAGTGCCAGCGGGTGTCTAACGAAGGTGCCGGCGAAGAAGGTGACTCCCACTTCCGGGAAGCTGTCATCGCCATAATTCCATGCACCGCCGTCGAGCGCGTCCATGTATTCCTTCTTGCCGGCCAGCACGCCGATCGGCATGCCGCCGCCGATGACTTTGCCGTAAGTGGCCATGTCGGCCTCGACGCCGAAGTAGGCTTGCGCGCCGCCTGGAGCGCAGCGGAAGCCGGTGACAACCTCGTCGAAAATCAACGCGGTGCCTGATTTCTCAGTGATCGCGCGGACTTCCCGCATGAATTCGCGGGGCTGGATGCCGGGAGCCCGGCTTTGCACCGGCTCGACCATCACGGCGGCGAGTTCGTGCGCGTGGGCTTTCAGGATTTCCAACGACGCGGGGTCGGCATAGTCGAGGACCAGCATGTTTTCGACCAACGACTGCGGGATGCCGGGCGCGATCGGTTGGGCTTTGTAAACTCCATCCACCCAGGCGCCGCGGACGAGGACTTCCTCGAACATGCCGTGATAGTCGCCGGTGAAATACGCGATGCGGTGGCGTCCGGTGATGGTGCGGGCGAGGCGCATCGCGGCCATGACGGCTTCGGAACCGGTGTTGCAGAACGTCGCGCGTTCCATGCCGGTTAGTTCACAAATCGCTTTCGCGAGTTTCCCGGCGATGGGCGACTGCGGCCCGATTTCCATGCCGGTTCGGAGTTGTTTTTCCAAGGCGTCGACCAGCCAGTCCGGTGAGTGGCCGAAGAAGTAGGTGCCGAAACCCATCGTGATGTCGACGTATTCGTTGCCGTCGAGATCCCAGATCTTCGCATCCTTGCTGCGGGCGGAAACGATCGGATAGACCATTTCCTTCCATAGCGACTTGAATCCGGAAACCGCGCGTGGATCGGCGTAGTGCGGCCGGTGCTCGGCGGTGTAGGCTTTGGAGGAAGGGGTCTTTGCGACGTAGCGGGCGATGAGTTGGTCGAGCGACTTCTGTTGGAGAACGGTCAGGCCGCCTTTTTCGCCCTTGTCGATGGGTTTGTAGGGGCCGAAGCGGGTGTTGGTGTTCGCGTTGCGGGGATGGTTTTCCGGCCACTTGACCGCACTCAGTCCGCCTGCTGGCGGTTGGCCGGCGAGCATGGTCTGCATGAGTTGCAGATTGCTGGCCACCAGCTGCTCCAGCGGTGTTTCGGCAGCGGGAGCCGGCGCTGCGGCTCTGGCTGGCATTTGCGCATCGAGGTGGCTTGCCAGAGCGGCGACGGAAGATAGATCACCGAGCATCTGGCGGAAGGTGATCTTGACGCCGAAGCGGGATTGGATCGCCTGGCTCGCCTGTGTTAGGAATAGCGAGTCGAAGCCCAGTTCGGTGAAGCTGGCGTGGTCGTCATCGACCACGATGCCCGAGAGATCGAGGACAAGTGCGCGGAGGTTTGCAACGGTGCCGTTGGCTGTTGGTGATGCTGGCACCGGCACGAAAGGCAGGGCGGGACGCAAATCCACCGCAGCGGGGGACTCGCCGGAATTGTCGATCCAGTAGCTCTGCCGTTCGAACGGATAGGTCGGAAGATGAAGCCGGGCGCGGTCCTGGTCTTTGAAAAAGCCCGCTCCATCCAGCGTGACTCCGCATTTCCAAAGTTCGCCTGCTGCGGCGATCATGTCTGATAGGTCAGTGGCAGAGGATGGAAGGGTGGAAATGACAGGAGTGTTTCCGCGGTCGGGGTGTTGGCGGGCGAAGGGGGCGAGCGCTTGCCCGGGGCCGACCTCGAGAATGACAAGGTCTTTCTCCTCGAACGCGGTGGTCAGCGCATCGGTGAAACGGACGGTTTGCCGAAGCTGGCGCGCCCAATACCCGGGATCGGCGAGAGTTGCGACGTCGATGGCTTGGCCGGTGCAAGTGGAGATCCATGGGATGCCCGGCGCGTTGGCGGGAATCATGGAGGCGTCATCGGTGAAGGCCGCGACGATGGGTTCCATCATGGCGGAGTGGAAGGCATGCGAGGTCTTCAGCAACCGGCAGCTGATTTCCTTGCCCTCAAGTTCCTTCTGGTAGGCGGCGATGGCTTCATGGGAGCCGGAAACCGTGCAAAGCTGCGGGCTGTTGATTGCGGCGAGATCGATGCCGGCGGGCAACGTGAGTTGCTCCGCTCCGGCGCGGACGGCGAGCATGCCGCCGGCGGGAAGTTCCTGCATCAGGCGGGCGCGGGTGGCGAGGAGTTGCAGTGCGTTTTCCAGCTTGAAAGTCCCGGCTAACACCGCGGCGACGTATTCACCGATGCTGTGGCCGATGAGCAGCGATGGCTGGATGCCCCACGACATCCAAAGTTTCGCCAGCGCGTATTCGATCACGAAAATGCAAGGCTGGGTGAGGGCGGTGCGGTGGATGTCCTGGTCGGCGGTTTCCCGCTCGTGCTCGGACGGATAGAGTGTGGACCGGACGTCGTGGCGGAGCAGCGGCACCAACAGGGTGGCGCATTCATCGACGGCGGCGCGGAAGGCGGGCTCGGAGTCGTAGATCTCGCGGCCCATTTGGCTGTATTGCGAGCCCTGGCCAGGAAAGAGGAAGGCGACCCGTGGCGGAGTCGCGGGAGCAGTGGCGGATTTGCCGGATTCACGGAGTTTTGCGATGGCTTCCGCATGATTCGAAGCGACGACCGTGCGGCGGACTGGGAATGCCCGTCGGCCGGTGGCAAGCGTGTAGGAAACGTCTGCCAGGTCGGGCGAATCCGTCTCAAGATGATCTGCCAGCCGAAGCGCCATGGCATCGAGCGCGGTGGCTGATTTCGCGGAGAGCGTGAAGAGATGTTGCTTGCGACCGGGAGTGGTGGGAAGGGGCAGTGGTGCTTCTTCCATCACGACGTGGGCGTTCGTGCCACCGACTCCGAAGGCGCTGACGCCTGCCAGGCGTGGGGTTTCGCCGCGCTGCCAATCCCTGTCCTCGGCAACAGGAGAAAACGGGCTGTTCGCGAAATCGATCCGTGGGTTCGGCGACTTGAAATGGAGCAGGGCGGGAATCTTCCCGTGGCGGAATTGCTGGATGGTCTTGATCACGCCGGTGACTCCGGCGGCGCAGTCGAGGTGGCCGATGTGGGTCTTTCCCGTGCCGATGGCGCAGAAGGAATTTCCCTCAGCTCCGCCCTCGCGGAAGGCTTTGGTGAGCGCGGCGATTTCGATGGGGTCGCCTAACGGAGTTCCCGTGCCGTGTGCTTCGATATAGGAGATTTCCGCAGGACTCACACCGGCGGAGGCCTGGGCCAGGGCGATGACATCCGCCTGTGCGTTGAGGCCGGGAGCGGCGAAGCCGATTTTATCGGAGCCGTCGTTGTTGACGGCCCAGCCTTTGATCACGGCGAGGATCGGATCGCGGTCGGCGATGGCTTCGCTGAGGCGCTTGAGCAGGACGACGCCGCAACCATGCCCGAAGACGGTGCCGGCGGCATCCGCGTCGAAGGCGCGGCAGGTGCCGTCGGGCGAGACCATTCCCTCTTCTTGAAACAGATAGTCGCGTTGCTGGGGAAAGCTGATGGAGACGCCGCCGGTGAGGGCCATGTCGCACTGATAGGTGAGCAGCGCGGTGGCTGCCTGGCAGATCGCGACGAGCGAGGTGGAGCAGGCCGACTGGATGGTCATGCTCGGACCGCGCAGGTTCAGCTTGTAGGAAACGCGGACGGGCAGGAAGTCCTTGTCGTTGCCGAGCATGGTCTGGTATTCCGCGACCTGATAGTTTTTTGCCAGCTGCCGGCCCATGCCGAGATTGTGGAGCAGATAGGTATTCAGGCTGAGACCGGCGTAAACCCCGATCATCCCGGGATAGGCCGCGGGATCGTAGCCGGCGTCTTCCAGCGCCTCCCATGAGCATTCCAGAAAAACCCGGTGCTGAGGGTCCATCAGCTCGGCCTCTTTCGGGTAGATCCCGAAGAATGATGCATCGAATAGATCCGGGTTCTCGAGGACGCTGC
This sequence comes from uncultured Verrucomicrobiae bacterium, assembly GCA_963841745.1. GTDB lineage: Bacteria > Verrucomicrobiota > Verrucomicrobiia > Verrucomicrobiales > Akkermansiaceae > Luteolibacter. The sequence goes on from CAWJDV010000008.1 coordinate 241,069, forward strand.
GGGCACCCACGTATTTGCGGCCATCCGCTTCGGTGCGGGCCGGAAAGCGGGTGATCCCGTCCTTTCCTGCAATTAGATTTTGCCAGAATTCATCGGGATTGGCTGCTCCTGGGAATCGCCCCGCCATGCCGATGATGGCGATCGCTTCAGGGGCTTGGGAATCTTCGTTCATTTGGAAATGGGATGGCGGAATCGGGAAAAGCCGGCGTGGGCGAGGCGGGCGCGGTCTTGTGCGCCAGTCTTAGCAGCGGCCGGGACATTAGGAGAGAGAAAATCCGCGATGGCACGGGCGCTGGGAAGCGCGAAAAGCTCGGTGATCGGAAATCTGCGCCCGACCATTTCCATGAGCCGGACGTGGACGATGGCGACGTGAATCGAATTGCCGCCGAGATCGAAGAAATTCGCGGTGCCGTCGCCGACCGGGCGATCAAGCACCTCGCTCCAGAGGGCGAGGATTTTCGATTCCATGGATGTTCCCGATCCCATCTCCAAAGGAGGTGCGGAAGCCTCATTGGCGAGGGCTAGCCGATCGACTTTCCCATTCGGAGTGAGTGCGAAATTTTCCACGAATTGGAATTCGCCGGGAATCATGTAGGCGGGCAGGCGGCTCGCCAGGTGTTCGCGCAGCACCGTGATTTCCACCTCACCCTGGACATGGGCGATCAGGCGGTTGTCGGCTGCGATCACGATGGCTTCGCGCACAGCTTCATGTTCTTTCAGAGCAATCTCGATTTCCCCGAGCTCGATGCGGAATCCATTGACCTTCACCTGATGGTCGGCGCGGCCGCGGAATTCGAGGATGCCGGACGGATGCCGCTTGGCGAGATCGCCGGTGCGGTAGGTGGAAGTCGTAAATACATCGGCGGTTTTTGCCGTATCATTCAGGTAGCCGGCACCGAGACCGGCTCCGGAAATGTAGAGTTCGCCGATTTCGCCGTCGTTCAGCAGCCCTTGATTCTCATCCAAAATGGAGACTTCCACATTCGGAATTTCGCGGCCGAGTGGGACGAAAGAATGGTCATCCAGATTTCCCCGGTGCAAGCGGTGAAAGGTGCAGATGTCGGTGCACTCGGTAGGTCCGTAGGAATTGACCACCTCCGCGCGGCAGTTGGGATGTTCCAGCCAGGCGCGGAGCCGGCTGACGGAAATCGGCTCGCCGCCGAGAACGGCGAAGCGCAGTGAGGAAATCGCGGTGTAGTCATCTCCGGCAGCGGCGTCCACAAGTGGATAGAAGGCGCTCGGCGTGCAATTGATCAACGTGATGCCGTGATGACGGATCAGCGCGGTGATGCGGGAAATGTCGTAGGTCTGGCAGTCGTCGAGAATCAAGGTCCCACCGGTGATGAGCGGGGCGAAGAAGTTTTTCTGGGTCAGGTCGAAACTTGGCGAGCTGATGACCAGCGTGCGGTCGGCGGGGCCGAGTTTCAGTTCGATGGAATACCAGTGGAGCAGGTTCTCGAATCCGCGGTGATAGACGGACGCGGCCTTCGGCTGGCCGGTGGAGCCCGAGGTGAAGATGGCGTAGATCAGGTTGTCGTTTTCCGGGCATTGGCTGACCTCGTCGGTGGCAGCTTCCAAGACTGCCTGATCGTCCACGCAGATGGTGTGGACGTTGGAAAAGTCTCCTGCCAGCTCCTTGTTGGTCACCACATATTCCAGCCCTGCGGAAGCGATCATTTGCTCGATCCGGGCGGCTGGGTATCCGGGATCGAGCGGCACATAAGCGGCACCGGATTTCATGATGCCGAGCAGCGCGGCGGGCAGGTCGAGGCAACGGTGCAGTCCCAGCCCGACGAAGTGCCCGCGGCCGATGCCGTGTGAGCGGAGCAGGTTTGCAATCTGGTTCGAGCGTGCGCTCAGTTCCCCATAAGACAGGGATTTTGCTCCACTGATGACAGCGGTCTGGGTGGGGTTGAGCTCAGCTTGTCGCTCGAATTTGTCGGTCCATCGGTCGGGTGTGACGGACGGGCAAATGGTTGCGGAGATTAACGAATGTTGCATGGGGGAGGGGGGCGGCGCTGGGGGATTTACTAAAGAAATATTAATCAAAATGCGGTCGGGAAATGAACTTACAGTCCGATTTCTATCACGAATCGCTTTGCTTTGAATTACGCGATCACGTATAGCTTGGAATTGTGAAATTTCTTGTCATCGGGATGCCGGGAAGCGATGAAAAGGGCCTTGCTCCCCCCGCGATGAAATTAAAACTGTCATGTCCCCTGTGGATGTTTGCCCTGACCTCGACCCCAGCTTGGGTCGGCGTCATGGCCATGGCCCATGGACAGGAAGTCATTTCAGTCGTGGACGGACGAGTGGAGGCGGGACCGGCCCTGGAGGCCGTCGTCCCTCGTGACGAGGAACGCCGCGGTGGACTGGAACTCGGAGTGGTGGTGGCCGCCGCTTACAACTCGAACATTTATTTGAGCAGCACCGATGCCACCTCGGACATGATCTATCGGGTCGGGCCGCTGATCGCTTACACGCAGGGTGACTCCAAGGAAGGTGAGGGTGGCTACATCCGTGTCGCCTATCAGCCGACCGGTGTGATGTATGCCGATCAGCAGTCGAACAACCGCATCGATCAATCCGCCGGGCTCGAAGCAGGCTGGAAAGGCAAGATTTCGAAACTGACCTACAAGGGCGCTGCCCGAAATCTCGGCGACGCGACGGCGGATACCGGCACCCAGACGGAACGCACGGAACTTGAAAACGAGGTCCGTGCCGCTTGGCTGGTCCGCGAGAAGGTCTCGCTGGAAGTTGCCGCCGGAGGCTGGCAGACGAAGTACAACAATCCGGCGCTGGTGGATTCCGGTCGGTATTATGGCGAGGTGGCAGTGCGTTACGCTTATTCGTCGAAGACCGAGGTGGGTGTGTTCTATCAAGCTGGACGGTTGAAAATCGAAGGCGCGGACTCGCAGAACATCCAGCAGGTCGCCGGTTCGCTCGACTGGCAGCCGCGCGAAAAAATCAGGATCAAGATCGATGCCGGCGCGGAGCTTCGCGAGTCCGGCGGCACATCCACCACGAACCCCTTGCTGAACGCCCGGGTCGACTGGACACCGCGGGAAGGCACCAACTTGTTCGTGACGGCCTACCAGCGGCAGGATGTCTCCGCCTTGAACGAGGGCCAGATTTACGAGGTCAAGGGAGTGACCGCCGGTATTTCACAGCGGCTCGGCGGAAATTGGGCGGCCAGCCTTGATGCCGGCTACGAGGTGGCGTCCTACATTCCCGACTCAGGCACCGGCGCTATATCAAGAGAAGACAAGATCTGGTTCGTGCGCCCGGCTATCAACTATCAGTTCTCCGGCCGGCTTGACGCGTCGGTCTTCTACGAGGCGTCCGAGGATGATTCGACCGATTCAAATTTCGGCTACGACGCGGCGGTGACCGGAGTTGAGCTCAACTATAAATTCTAAATAACTAGCAGACCATGATCCTCAGACTGACAATTCTCCTGATCGCCCTCTCCGCGGCGCTGCTGCCGCTGGACGCATCCGCCCAAGGTGCGCAAGGCGAGCGCTCGTCCGGCGTGATCGGCCGGATGGATCACGTGGAAATCCGCGTGTTCCGCGAGGACGAGCTGACCACGCGTGGCCAGCTCTCGGGCGATGGCACGATTTCCATGCCGCTCATCGGCTCGGTGCGCATCGAGGGTCTCACCACCGACCAGGCCGCCGCGGCGATCACCCGCAGGCTGGCGGACGGATATCTGGTGAAGCCCGAGGTCAGTGTCTCCATCGAGGCCCGGATCCGGAAGACCGTCACGATTCTTGGCCAGGCGCAGCGGCCCGGCGTTTTCGAACTACCCGCCCACCGGCAACTGACGCTCGTCGAGGCGATCGGCATGGCCGGCGGAGTCACCCGCATCGCCAATGCAAAGAAAATCACCCTCAAGCGCCTCGCCGGCGGTAGTGTCGAAATTGTCAATCTATCCGACATCACCAAGGGCAAGGGCGCGGATATTCCGTTGCGCGATGGCGACGTCATCACCATCCCGGAAAGCCTGTTCTAACGCACCTGTAGTCCCCCCGCCACATGTCACTTTCAAATTCCAAAGAATACTCGGTTACGCCGGGTGCCTCGCAGCTGCCAGCTCCTGCAGGGGCGGATCCCACCCATTTCCTGCCCAAGGTCGAGCCGGGCCGCTTGTTCGGCATCGTGCTCCGCCGCGGCTGGATCGTCCTCCTTCTGGCGGTCATGGGAGCGGCCGCGCTGTATGCCTTCGCCACCCGTCTGCCTGAGATCTATCGGGCAACCGGCTCGGTCTATGTGAGCAGCCAGGCACCCCTGGTACTTGATATCCGCGCTGTGGCACCCGAGGAAACCCGCGACCTTGAGCAGATGCGCTCGGTGGAGCAGGGGATGGGTGCTTCGACCTTGTTGATGCGCGTCATCGAAGTGAACCGGCTGGCCGAGGATCCTGCGTTCGCGCCTCAGGGTGCCAGCCCGCAGGTTCTGTTGGAAACCCTCGCCCGCCGGGTGAACATCGAGCTGCGCCGGGGCACGCGGATCATCGACCTTCAGGTCGAAGACACCGATCCGGCCAGAGCCCGGCAGTTGGTCGAGTCGCTGGTCACCGAATACGAAAAGTGGACGAGCGAGCGCCAAACAGCGGTCACCCTGCAGGCGAGCGAAGGACTTGCCCGCGAAGAGGAGCGGCTGCGGGCGCGGATGGATGCTTCGGCCCGCAAACTTCAGGAATTCCGTGAAACCCACCCGGTGCCCGGCTTGGAAGGATCGGAAAGCGGCAGTCCGGTCCGCGATGCGCTCGGCACGCTGAGCTCGCAACTCACCGAGGCCACGGCAGCCCGGCTGCGCCTTGAATCGGAGTTCGAGGCTTATGCGAAATTCGATCCCGCGAAACCAGAGGCACTCGCCGGACTTGCCAGCTCCGAGCGTGGCACCGAGGTGCTCGCCCAGGTGAAGGCGATCCAACAGAAAGAAGCGGATTTCGCCCGGGTGAAAGAGCGCTACATGTTCAAACATCCGGTTTACAAGGAAATCGACAACGAGATCACCCTGATGAAGGCCAACCTCGCCGAGACCGTGCGCGCCGCCGGTCAAGCTCTGGAACAGCGCTATCGGGTCGCCAAGGAAAACGAGCTCAAACTTTCCGACGAGGTCGAGCAGGCCCGGGGAAATGCGGTGGACGTCGAAGGCATCCGCCAGGAGTTCCGTAAAATCAGCCGCGAGGCCGAGGCGGAACGCACGCTCCACGATTCAGTTGCCCTTCGCCTTCGCGAGACCACGCTTGCGGCGTCGGTTCCGGCTTCGGTATTGCGCTGGGAGGATTCCCCGTTGCAGCCCGAGAGGCCGTCCAGCCCGCGGAAAATCGTGTTTGCCGCCGTGGGAGCGTTTTTGGGATTCATGGCTGGTCTGGTGCTTTTAGTCGGCCTCGAACTCGGCGACAGCAAGGTGCGCGGTCCGGCCGCCGCCGCGCGTGCCACTTCCGCGCCGCTGCTGGCGACCTTGCCTGCCATCGCGCATTCCGGCGATGGCATGTTGCTGACGGCGGATCCCGCATCCGCCGGTGCCGAGGCGTTTCGCCGCTTGCGTGCGGTTCTCGCGCCGCCGCCGGGCAGCAGCACCGCGCGCACCGTGCTTTTTGCAAGTGCCAAGGCGGGGGAGGGGAAATCCTTCTGCGCGCTGAACTACGCCACCTCGCTCGCCATGCAGGGTCATCGCACGCTGCTGCTAGACGCCGATCTCCGTCGCCCCGGACTCAGCAGCCAGCACCTTGCCGGAGCGGAAGCAGACTCCGGCCTCGGCGGCTATCTGGCCGGAAAAATCGATCCCGCCGCCGCCTGTTTCAGCACCACGCTTCCCAATCTCTACATGCTTTCCTCCGGTCCGGTGCGCACCGATGCGGCGGAACTGCTCGCCGGAACCCGTTTCCCCGCGCTTTTGGAAGACGCTTACCGCTGGTTCGACCGCGTCGTGATCGACTCCTCGCCGGTCCTTGCGGTGAGCGATCTGCTCGCGATCGCCCGGTATGCGGACCGAACCTGCCTGGTCGTGCGCGACGGTGGCAGTGACCGCCGCGACCTCAAGCGGGCGGCCGAATCGATCCGCTCGGCGGGCGGCACCCTGGTGGGCTTCATTTGGAACGAATCTCCGGCAACCGGCGTGACTCCCGCCTCTCCCAGCCCCGGAGTTCCAGTCAATCGCCCTGGTATTTCTAGCGGCAATCCGGTTGGCGCATCGTCTGCTCAGCCTCCTCAAGCTTGCGAAATCGTCCCGAGATTTGCATAGCAATTCCCCGAATCCCCACTAGCGTCCGGCGCCGTTCAACTCTCCTCGAAACATCCCCCCATCCCCCCGATGGAGCTCCCCCACTCCCCACGAAAATGAATCCGACATCCCGCACTGCTGCGGGCGAGCCTTCCCCCTCTCGTCCCGGCACCGCCCCTGCATATTCTCCTGATTCCTTCAACCTCAGACACCGCCACCGCCCGTGGGTGGCTCACCAGAAACTGGTGGCTATCAGCTTTTTCGGCGATCTGGCAGTAGTCATGGTCACTTTGATGCTGGCCTACGTCATCCGGTTCGAGACCAGCCTGCGTTCGGTCGGCGTGGAGGACTCCGCCATCAGCGTCTCCGGTTATTGCGGCCACGTCCTGCTCGGCGGCGCGGTCCTGATGTTCCTTCTCACGAATTTCCGGCTCCACGATCCGCGCAACTTCCTCGCCGTGCGGCGGACCTTCGCGATCATCGCGAAATCCTGCGTGATCTGGGGTGTGGGATTCCTCGCCTTGGCCTTGGTTCTGAAAATCGAGCCCACCATCAGCCGCATGTATTGCGCGATCGGCTGCGTGACTTCCATGGCCGGACTTCTGACCTGGCGCTGGGTTTTTTACTGCATCCTTCGCCGCGAATCCATCGCCTCCACCCTCCGCCAGAAGGCCGTGTTCATCGGCTGGAACGGCGAGTGCGATCGTGCGGTGAAGCGCTTCGGAAATGGCCGCGCCAACCAGATCACCATCCTCGGTGCCATCGCTCCTCCACGGTTTGCTTTTGAAGTCCTGCCGCCGGATGAAGTGCCGGTGCTCGGCTCGTATGAGGGGCTCCGTCAGATCCTCCGCTCATCCGGCGCGGATGTGGTCATGGTGGTGGATGGCATGCTCGACCGCCACCAGATGCTCGAACTCGCCGAAACCTGCGGCCGTGAGTTCCTCGATTTCAAAATCGTCCCGAGCTGCTTCCAGATCCTGGTTTCCGGCCTCCAACTCGAAAGCATCCACGGCCTGCCCGTGCTCGGCATCGGGAAAATGCCGCTGCACCACGCATTCAACAACGCGGCGAAACGCACCCTCGATATCGTCGGCGCTTTCCTCGGAATTGTCGTCTTCGCCCCGATCATGGCCATCTTCGCCGGTCTCGTCTATCTGGAGTCCCCCGGCCGCGTCATCTATCGCCAGCGCCGCATCGGCCTGAACGGCCGCCCGTTCCACATCTACAAGATCCGCAGCATGAAGCTCGACGCGGAAGTCGCCGGCACCCCCGGCTGGACGGTCAAGGACGACCCGCGACGCCTGAAAATCGGCGAACTGATGCGTGCCTGGAACATCGACGAACTCCCCCAGTTCTGGAACGTCCTGCGCGGTGAAATGAGCCTCGTCGGCCCGCGCCCCGAGCGGCCCGAGCTCATCGAAGGATTCAAGGAGGAAATCCCCCACTACAATGTCCGCCACAACATCAAGCCCGGCGTCACCGGCTGGGCCCAGGTCAACGGCCTGCGTGGAGACACCTGCCTGCGTGAGCGCGTGAAATTCGACCTCGACTACATTGAAAACTGGAACTTCGCCCTCGATCTCCAGATCATGTTCATGACCCTCTACAAACGCGGCGGCGCATGTTAAGCGTGTCTTCATCCGAAGGCATGCCAGCAACTCCCACCGCAGAAACGACCCGTCATCGCGACCGCTCCATCCGCCTCGCGGTGGTCACCTCGTTCGTTTCCAAGTTCGGGACCATCCTGCTCCAGTTGCTTTCGATCCCGATCGCCATCCGGGTGTTAGGGCGCGCGGAGTTCGGGCTCTACACCACGGTCAACCTCGCGCTCACCACCATCGCGCTGCTCGAAGTGGGAGTCGGTCCCGCGCTGACCCACGGTCTCACCCGCGCCCGCGCCGCCGGGGATGAGATCAAACAACGCGAACTCGGATCCACCGCGTTTTTCCTGATGACCGGGATCGCGCTGCTCGCCGGACTGGCGGTTGCCGCGGTGTTGTTAGTGGTGCCGTTGCAGCAGCTTTTCGGCAGTTCGTTCGCCGGCAAGGAATCCGTCCTGCGTCCCGCATTGTGGGTGGGGCTCGGGCTGTTTCTCCTGCTTTTTGTGCTCAATCTCACCGAACGGATCCGCGAGGGACACCTCGAAGTCGCCTCCAACAATCTCTGGGGCGCTGCGGGAAACGTCATGGCTGCCACCTGCGTGGCTGCCGGAGTTTGGTTCATCCCGGAAGTCTGGTTCCTCGTGATCGCCGTCCACGGATCGATGGTTCTATCGAAATTCTGCAATACCGCCGCGTTGTGGAAAAAACATCCGCTGATGGTTCCTTCCCTGAAATTCGCCCGTCCCGCGACGGCCCGGCATTTGTTCACCGACGGCATCGCCTTTTCCACCTGCTGCCTGGTCACCGGCATCATCGAGTTCAACTTCTGCGGCTGGCTGGTCGGGCGTTCCGGCGGACCGGACGCGGTGGCGCTCTACGGGGTTTTCATCACGCTCACCATCATGCAACTCGGCTTCGTCGTGATGCTCAGCACGCCCACCTGGCCCGCCGTCGCGGAAGCCCTCGCCCGGGACGACCACCCGTGGGCCCGGCGGGCGGCGAAACGACTCTATCTCTACGGCGCGGGCTTCGCAGTGTGCTCCGCGCTCGGGCTGACCCTGGTCGGGCCCTGGGTGCTGCCGGTCTGGCTGGGCAAGGAGTTTTCCAGCATCAGCCGCGTTCTTCTCGCCTGTTATGGCCTCTATTTCATCGCCCACGTCTGGCGGCACCTGAACCACGCGATGATGATCGGCACCGGCCAGGTCGGGAAACTCGTTAGGATCCAGCTCGTCGAATCCGCCACCGTCGCCATCCTCGGAGCCGTCGCCCTCCACTTCGGCGGCATCGAGGCGCTGCTGGCGACGATGGGAATCGTGATCCTCGCGCTGACCGGCAGTTTCCTGCCGAGACAGGTGGCGAGGGTGCTGAAGAGGGCATGACGGGGGAAATCGATTCAAAGTGCTCCATGGTTTCAGCTGAAGCGCTGGACTACTTTGGTCGATGGGGATGGTCCGGGCGCACTTCAGATAGCGGGCGCGGTGACCTCGGGCTTGGCCTTTGGATTGGGGATGTTACAGAGGGCGTGGGTGAGTTTTTCGCGGCGCTCGCGGACGAGGCGGACGACGAGGGAGGTCCAGCCGGTCTGGTGCGACGCGCCGAGGCCCTCGCCGGTTTCCGCGTGGAAGTATTCGTGGAATAACAGAAGGTCCTGCCAGTGGGGGACGTCGGTGTAGCGTTTCGCATCGCCGAAGCAGGGGCGGTAGCCGTCCTTGTCTGGTAGAAACAGAGCGATGAGGCGGTCGCAGAGGTCAATGGCGATTTCCCGCAGGGTGAAGAGCTTGCCGGAGCCGGTGGGATACTCGATCTTGAAGGTGTCGCCGTAGAAGTAGTCGTAGCGTTCGAGCGCTTCGATGATGAGGAAATTGACGGGGAACCAGATCGGGCCGCGCCAGTTGGAGTTGCCGCCGAACATGTCGGTGGTGGCCTCGCCGGGGGTGTAGGGGACTTCGTGACGCTGGCCGGCGTGCTCGAAGACGAAGGGTTTTTCCGCGTGGGCCTTGCTGAGCGAGCGGATGCCGAAGGTGGATAGGAATTCCTTGGGATCGAGCATGTAGGCGAGGCTCTGGCGGAGGCGCGCTTCCGAGGGAATGGCTAACAGGCAGCGGCCGGGGTTTTTGTCACCCTTCACCCGGCGGACGGTGATGTATTTCAGGATGTCCGGGCGGTTGATGAGAAACCAGTCCATGCGCTTTTTGAAACTTGGCAGGGCGTCGATGGTTTTCTGTTTGAGCACGGTGACGGCGCACATCGGCAGCAGGCCGACGAGCGAACGGATGCGCAGCGGGATGGGCTCTTGGTGGTTGATGATGAGCTGGTCGTAGTAGAAGCCGTCGGCGTTGTCCCAGAGGCCGGTGCCGCCGAGCGAGTTGATGGCGTCGCAGATGTTCACGAAGTGCTCGAAGAATTTCGAAGCGATGTCCTCGTAGGCGGGCTTTTCCAGCGCCAGCTCCAGCGACATGGAGAGCATGGTCAGGCAGAACGAGGCCATCCAGGCGGTGCCGTCGGCCTGGTTGAGGTGGCCGCCACCGGGCAGGGCGTGGGAGCGGTCGAAGACTCCGATGTTGTCGAGGCCGAGGAAGCCGCCGCCGAAGACGTGGCGGCCGGCGACGTCCTTGCGGTTGACCCACCAGGTGAAGTTGAGCAGGAGTTTCTGGAAAGCGCGTTCGAGGAATAACAGATCACGGTTGCCCTTTTCATCGGCGATCTTATAGACCCGCCAGACGGCCCAGGCGTGGACCGGCGGATTGACGTCGGAGAAGTTCCACTCGTAGGCGGGGAGCTGGCCGTTAGGATGCATGTACCACTCGCGGAGCAGAAGTAACAGCTGGTGTTTCGAGAACTCCGGATCCACGGCGGAGAAGGGGATCATGTGGAAGGCGGTGTCCCAGGCGGCGAACCACGGGTATTCCCACTTGTCCGGCATCGAGAGGATGTCGCGGGCGAAGAAATGCTGCCAGTCCGCATTGCGGCCGTGGAGGCGGGCGGGGGAGGGCGAGTCCTGTTCGCCCTTGAGCCAGTCTTCGACGACGTAGTAGAAGAACTGCTTGGTCCAGAGCAGTCCGGCGTAGCCTTGGCGGCAGATGAGCCGCTCGTCGTGGGAAATGCTGTCCGGGATGACTTCCTGATAGAACTCGTCACTTTCGGCGATGCGCTGTTGGAAGATTTCGTCGAATCCCTGCAAGCCTTCGAAGCCGTTGGATTCTTTGAGCGAGTGGAGGCGGCAGCGGACGGTGATGGTTTTCCCGGCGGGGATCTTGAACTTGAGATGGGCGGCGGCCTTGGTGCCGGACGGGGTGGGGGAGACGGCGTTTTTCTCGTTGTGGATCAAGTAGCTGTGGAAGGCGTCCTTGACGTAGGGCGTCGGGTTCTTGGTGCCGTAAACGGTTTGGAAATTGGTTTCGTTTTCGGTGAAGAGCCAGGGCACGGACTTGGGGAAATCCGGGGAATCGACGATCATGCGGAATTCTCCGAGCGACTCGTGCACGGCGGTGACGGATTTCCCATCGCCGGTGATGGAGGGCTTTTTGAGGGGGGCCTCGCGGTTGTTTTTCCAACTCCAGATATTGCGGTACCAAAGGGTGGGCAGCACGTGGAGGGTGGCGGCTTTTTTCCCGCGGTTGGTGACGGTGATCCGCCAGAAGATGTCTTCCGGGGTGCGCTTGGCGACTTCCTGGACGACGTCGAAGTAGGCCCCGTCTTCGAACAGGCCCATGTCGGCGAGTTCCAGCTCGGGGCCGTGGCGGCCGAGTTCCTGGTTTTTCTCGCGGATGGCCGTGTAAGGATACATGGCGTGCGGGTATTTGTAGAGCGCCTTGGTGTAGGAATGGGTGGGCGTGGAATCGAGGTAGTAGTAACATTCCTTCACGTCCTCGCCGTGGTTTCCCTCGTTCCCGCCGAGGCCGAAGAGGCGCTCCTTGAGGATCGTGTCGTGGCCATTCCAGAGGGCGGGGGCGAAACACATCCGGCACTGGCGGTCACTCCAGCCCTGCAATCCGTCCTCGCCCCAGCGGTAGGCGCGGCGGCGGGAGTGGTCGTGGGGAAATGCCGCCCAACTGTTTCCGTGATCCGAATCATCCTCCCGAACCGTCCCCCACTGGCGCTCACTGAGGAAGGGCCCCCACCGCCGCCATGCCTTGTTTCCCGCCTTTTCCTCGGCGAGTCGCTCTTTTTCCCGATTCATCTGCCGGGATGTGAGCAGGAATCATGCACAGGGGCGAGCCAACATGAAGCTTGGGTGAGATTTTTGTCAGTGAGCAGGTTCCGGTCGGGATATTCCCAAATGTCTCGACCGGAATGAATTCCAGGCGCGAATTCAAGGTTTCACCGGTGCGTCGATGTGTTTGAAGAGGCGGAACAGGTCGCTGTTGGAGGTGAAGATGGTGGTGGTGTCCTTGCCGAGGGTTTTCTTGTAGGTTTCCAGGGTTTTGACGAACTGGTAGAAGTCGGCGGCGGAGGGGCTGGAATTGTAGGCGGTGGCGTAGATGCCGGTGGCCTGGGCGTCGGCCTTGCCTTTGATTTCCTGCTCCTTGCGGTAGGCTTCCGACTCGATCTGGAGGAGGTCGCGCTCCTTGCGGCCGAGGATTTTCGCGGCCTCGCCGGCACCTTCCGAGCGGAAGCGGTCGGCGATCTGCTGGCGCTCGGAGGCCATGCGGGCGTAGATTTTCTCGATGACGCCGGGCTTGTAGTTGATGCGCTTGAAGCGGACGTCGATGAGTTCGATGCCCCAGGCGGCTACCTTGGGTTGGGCGGCTTTGAGGATTTGCAGTTCGAGCGCGTTCCGGCCGAACTGGATGGGCGGGAGCAGGCCGAGGTTGGAGTTGCCGGTGGTGAGCGCGTCGTCGCGGACGGGCTTGCGGTTCTTGTCGCTGCGGATGACCTCGATGAGATCGTGCGAGGCGATGACGTTGCGGGTCTCGCTGCCGATGATGTCGTCGAGGCGGGAAAGGGCGCTGCGCTCGTCGCGGAGTTTTTCGAAATACGTCCGCGGGTCGGAAATGCGCCAGCGGGCGAAGTTGTCCACGGCGATGTAGAGCTTGTCCCGGGTGGGCATCTCGGTGGAGGGGCCGTCCCACTCGAGCATGCGCTTTTCGATGCGGTTGACCTGCTGGATGAACGGTTTTTTCCAATGCAGTCCGGCTTCGTTTTTCGCGGGGTCCGCGTTGATCGGTGAGCCGACGGGTTTGCCGAACTCGGTGATGAAGACCTGCTCGGTCTGATCCACGGTGTAGGCGCTGCTGGCGATGAGGATGATGCCGGCGAAGGAGACTGCGGAGATGATGAGAAAGGAGATGAATTTCATGTGATGGAAAATGTCAGGTGGCGGGGAAGAACAGGCAGGAGTGCTTGTGTCACTTGAGGTTGAGGAGCGGGAGGAACTGCTTGGCGTCCTCGTCGATGATGATTTTCGATCCGAGTTGGGGCAGCACGTCGTTCATGGTTTCCAGATAGAGCCGCTGCTTGGTGATGGCCGGGGCCTTGTCGTATTGAACGAGGAGCTCCTTGAAGCGGGCGACGTCGCCTTCCGCCTCGTTGATGCGCTGGACGGCGAAGCCCTCGGCACCGGAGATGCGCTGGTCGGCGAGGCCCTTGGCTTTCGGGATGACCTGGTTGTATTGGCCGTTCGCTTCGTTGATGAGTTGCTCGCGGACTTGCTGGGCGCTGTTCACGTCATCGAAGGAGCGCTGCACGGGTGCCGGCGGGTGGACGTTCTTGAGCTGGATCTGCTCGGCGGCGACGCCCATGCGGAGTTTTTCCAGCACCGCCCTCAAGCGCAGCAGCGACTCGGTTTCGATCTCGGTGCGGCCGATGGTAAGAACCTCGTCCACGGTGCGGTCGCCGATGACCTCGCACATCACGGCTTCCGTGAGATCGCGCAGGGTGGAGCCGGGGTTGCGCACTTGGAAAAGGTAGTCCTGCGGGGAGGAAATGCTGTATTGCAGGATCCACTCGACTTGCGCGGCGTTGAGGTCGCCGGTGACCATGTCGCGCTCCAGGGCTGGAGCGGCGCTGTATTGGTCTGCGTTAGAAATGCCGGGTGTGTTGAAGCCGAATTCCAATTTCAGCTGGCGGCGGACCGGGACAATCGTCGCGGCGTCGATCCCGTATGGCAGCTTGAAATGGAGTCCGGGTTTGGCGATTTCCCGGAATTTTCCGAAGCGCTGGACCACGGCTTCGGACTCGGGACTGACGGTGTAGTAGGAGGTGAAAAGTCCTACCAGAAGGAGGATGCCAAGGGGGACGAGTAGCAGCCATTTGGGGGAGATTTTGAACTTCGGCCGGGGAAACGGAAAGGAGACGACGGGCGGTGGTTGTTTCATGTGGAGTGGTGTTTCGCGGGATCGAGAGCTGGCGGAAGCCGCAAAGTAGGGATGCATCGGTGCATTGGAACCTTGAAAATCACGTGAAGATTGTAAGTGGTCGGACAAGGGCTCGATTCGCGTGGCGCGGGCCGTGCGCGAAGCCGTGCGAATCATTCACGGCCCACGACGATTTATTCCACATTTCCTGATGATTGGCTTTGACGAATTACGATGATCTCCGTAGAAGAATCCGTCCCCCGTAACCATGAAGTGCCCGCGATGTGTCCAGCGAATCCACCGAGCCGCGGCGTCATGCCCGCACTGTGGATTCACACTTGCGGACGCGGATGAGCGGTTCGGCACAGAGGATGTCCATCTTCGCGCGCTGACCGACAGCGCGGGCATCCTCCGCCGGGGTGACCGCCAGCGGGTCGAGGCGGCGATGGAGCAGATCAACCGGCGATTTCCGCAGGTTTTCGTGGCCATTTACACCGGGTCGCTGGGGGAGGTCGCGAATATCCGGCAGTTCGGATTCTGGTTGTTGAACCGCTCCGCCTTTGAAGACGTGCCGGTGGAAAAGCCGAACGAGGCGGGAATTCTGATCACCATTGATCCCGAGTCGAAGGCGGCCGGGATGGTTTTCGGTTATCTGTTGGATCCGTTTCTGGAAGAGTCCGATACGTTTGAATGTCTTTCCCGGGCGCACGCCTACTGGCTGGAAGGCCGCTACGCCGACGGCATCGTGCGGGCCCTCGCGCACCTCGACGGCATCCTGCGCAAGCGCAGTCGCCAGGCCCGGCGGGATCCGGAGTATTTCGAGCGCAAGGTGGCGCTGCCCGCGCAACTGGGGGACCTGGTCCGTCGCATCCGTGCCGGTCACCGTCCCGGCATCCCGGAAGAAGAAACGCTGGAGGTTCTGCCGTGAGGTTTTTAGCAGGCATCGCCATGGGGATTTTAGTGCTTCCCGCGTCGGCATTCCGGGAGCCGATGCTGCCGACATGGATCGACAAGGAGCGGGCCGAACTGGAAGCCGCCGGTTGGATTCCGGGTGCCATCCTGCTCACCGATGATCCAATTCCGGACGAGCCGGAAGAACCAGCCTCTGTTCCGCTTGAAGTTGAGCCGCCCAAGCCCGAAGAAATCGCCGAGGACCTCAAACCCTCTCCGGACATCGCCGAGAAATTCCTCCCCGCCTATTTCGCCGAGCGGCCGAAGAGTTTCCTCATCGATCCCCAAGGCCTGCTCAGTCCGTCCGATTACCGGGACCGCCTG
Source organism: uncultured Verrucomicrobiae bacterium (assembly GCA_963841745.1). Classification (GTDB taxonomy): domain Bacteria; phylum Verrucomicrobiota; class Verrucomicrobiia; order Verrucomicrobiales; family Akkermansiaceae; genus Luteolibacter. Next base: position 256,475 of record CAWJDV010000008.1, read on the forward strand.
GGCTTCCTCAACTATCACGCCAGCGACTCGTCCATCGATCTGTTCGTCTACGTGATGGGCGGCGATCAGAACATCCCGAGTGAGGTCCGCGAGGAGGAGTTGATCGAACGCTTTTTCTCCGAGGGTCGCCCGGCCGTCGTGGTCTATTACTATCTGGGAGCGCCCCAGCGTTCCATCGTCTATCTGAGTCCGTCGATCACCGACTCCGTCTCCGCCGCCGAGCAACGGCGGGCGCTGGAAAGCTCGGTGATGCAGGCGTTTCAGAAAATCGAACCGTCCGAACAGATCGAAAAGTTCCTCGTCCAGATGTCCATCCGCATCTACTGGATGGAGCGCATGCTGTCTGGAGAATCGGTCGCAGGCGATACCCTGCCGCTCGCCGGACCTGTCGCCGCCTCAAACAACCGGGTGGGCGTGAAAACCGGGAGATTTCTCTGGGTGGAGGATTTCATCCGCCGGGCAACCGTCCCCGCGGCGGTGGTGTTAGGGGTGTTTCTCACAGCCTTCGGATTCATGCACTGGCTGAGGCTCCGTGCGCGCTACCGGTTTCCCGAGTTCAATGTCGAGCCGCGGATGGGCGGAGCGCACGCCGCCGGGGTGGGGGCGGTGATTTCCTTCGCCAGCGCCGCGGTGCCGCCCGCCTCGCAGCGCGACCAGGTGCCGGACTACCTGCGCCGGGCGTAGAAAGCCAGGCTATCGGTTTTCGGGATTCGTGAATTTCTCCTCACGCAGCACCTGCACCGGGAGCAGATAGAGAATGGTGGCGAAGTTGGGGAAATAGGCGTTTGCGACGTGTTCGCTGATCGCATCTGCCAGAACGTTGTCCACGATGACTTCGATTTTGATGTTTTCGCCCTCCCATTGGCTGGCCCGCAGACCGTGGATGCCCTCGCCCCGCACGGAGCAAATCGTGTAGCCGCGGACGCCGAGTTTTTTCAGATCCGCGATGAGACGTGATTCCAGTTCGTCTTCGGCGATGATGGTCAGCAGGATCAAGTTGGTGGTTTTCATGAATCAGGGAGCGAAGAGGAATTTGGAGAATGCGTGATAGAGTGGGATTCCCAGCACGATGTTGAAGGGGAAGGTGATGGCCAGCGAAGAGGTAAGATAGAGGGCGGGGCTCGCCTGCGGCAAGGCAATCCGCACCGCGGCGGGAGCGGCGATGTAGGAGGCGCTGGCCGCCAGGGTGGCCAGCACCGTGGCTCCTCCCACACCCAGTCCGCACCATTTGCCGACCACCGCACCGAGCAGCCCGTGGAGCACCGGCATGATCAGCGCGAAGGCGACGAGCCGCAAACCCGCCGATTTCAGGTCTTTCAACCTGCGGCCCGTGACCAATCCGACTTCCAGCAGGAAGAGGGTGAGCACGCCTTTGAAGGGCGCGTCAAACAGCGGCGCGACCTGCTCGAAGCCTTTTTTTCCGCACAGCAGGCCGATCGCCAGCCCGCCTAGCAGCAGGAGGATACCTTTGCCGGTGAGCAGGTCATGCAGCAGTTTCCGCACGTCGCCGGGTTGGGCGTTCGGGTTTTTGGTGCTGCGCATGGCCAGGAAGACCGCGACGATGATCGCTGGAGCCTCCATCACCGCCAGCAGCGCCGGCACGTAACCCTCGACCGGGACTTTTTCGATCTCGAGAAACGCCAGCACCGCACTGAAGGTCACTGCGGAAACAGAGCCATAATGCGCGGCGATGGCACCGGCGTTCGTCGCATCGAGCCGCACTATTTTTTTGAGCAGGAAAAAGCACCAGATCGGAATCACCGCACTCAGTGAGATCGCGGCGAGCAGTGGGCCGCCGACCACGCCCAGGCTCATGCCATCGAGTTTCATTCCGCCCTTCAGGCCGATCGCGAACAGCAGGTAGATGGTTAGCGCGGTGTAAAGTTCATCGGGAAATTTAAGGTCGCTCTTCACCAAGGTCGCGAACAATCCCAGGACGAAGGCGAGGACCATGGGCGAAAGGAGACTGGAGGATAAGGATTGCAGGATGTCCATGAGTGAAGTGGTGCGGTGAAGGGGTGTGTGGTGCTGCTTGCACGTCCAATGTTTCCAGTGTTAAATCTCCTGAAATCAAATACGTGAACTGCGATTCGTGTATTCCATTACAGCTTAACCTGGTCAACCCCGAAATGAAAAAGAATAATCCCACCCGCTCGGAATCCTCCGGTTGGTCGTTTTTCACCAACCATGCCCACGTCCTTTTGTGCCTTGCCGAGGATCCGGAAATGCGGCTGCGTGATGTGGTGGCCGCGGTCGGGATTACCGAACGGGCGGTGCAGAAGATCATTTCGGAACTCGAAGCGGGTGGTGTTCTCGAACGCGAGCGAATCGGCCGGCGGAATGTTTACCGCATCCACGGTGAACTGCCACTGCGCCATCCGGTGGAGTCGCATTGCACGGTGCAAGGGTTGATCGAGTTCATTCTGGGCGCGAAGCGTTGAAGGATCCGTGCCGTGTGTCCCTTGGAAATGCGGATGTCTCGCTTCGCATTTTGCATGGAGGCCGCGGATTCACGCAGGTATTTGCCCGAGACATCCAAGCAGAGGTTATCGGTAAATACTTAAGAACTCGTTGATTGTGAATGGATCGATGAGGTGATGTTGGATTGGGTACGTCATCTGCGATCCAACTGGAGCGGGCGATGTATCAATCATGCTCCCGATCATCCAACTACCCATTACCATGAAAATCCCCGCCACCCCCCTTCTTGCCCTCAGTGGAATTCTTCTTGCCGGAGGGTTTTCCAGTTGCACCAACCACCAGACTCCTGCCTCCGTGAACACGGGCAATGCGACCACCTCCACCACTGTCGAAAAGGACGTCTCATATTCCGGAAGTGACACCATCCGGAGGCAAACCTCGGTCGCCTCGGCGGCGCAGGACTGAGCACTTGAGGCCCGGAGAATCGCGGTTGGCAGTCTCCGTGGATTTTTCGCCGGGGCAGACTTGACCGGCGGCGGACGACTGGCGTTGATTTCGCATGCGGAAAATCGCCCATCACTCGTTCACCATGGGCCGGCGGGCTGTCGGTTATGGACTATTCGGCGTGATCGTAACGCTGATCGGAGTTGCGGCTTACAGCTTGAAGCACCGTCCGGCGCTGGAAGTCTGGCATACGGCGGATCTTGACGAGGAGTTCACCGAGAATTCGACGGTCACGGATTTCGCGGGTTATTTGAAGCTGGAGGACCGCCTGTTCGAGCAACTTGAGAAAGAGGTCTACCAGAAGACCGGGCTGGCGGACGCCCGCTCGATCAACCGCTATCAGCACGGCAGCATGATGGATCCCACGGCGATGACGCCGGACTGGAACCGCAGTTTCCAGCGAATCCAAGAGAATCCGCAGGTGGGAATCCTGCTGCTGCACGGGCTGTCGGATTCCCCCTACAGTTTGCGGCACCTCGGCGAGAGCTTGCATGCCGCGGGAGCCACGGTGGTGGGCCTGCGCATTCCGGGCCACGGGACGGCTCCCTCCGGTCTGGTAGAGGTGAAGTGGCAGGACATGGCGGCAGCGGTGCGTCTGGCGATGCCACACGTCCGTTCGTTGGTGGGCGACAAGCCGGTGTTCATTGTGGGGTACTCGAACGGCGGAGCGCTGGCGGTGAACTACGCGCTGGAATGCCTGGAGGATCCCGCGCTGCCGAAGGCGAAGGGCTTGGTGTTGTTTTCTCCCGAAATCGGCGTTTCCCCGGCGGCTGCGGTCGCCGTGTGGCAGGGCCGCATCGGCCATTGGCTGGGCGTGGAACAACTGGCGTGGACGTCCGTCTCCCTGGAGTATGATCCCTATAAATACGGATCTTTCGCCGTGAACGCGGGCGACCTCGCGCACCGCATCACCACCACCATCGATAAGCGGTTAGGGGAACTTTCGGCCGCCGGAAAACTGGGGGATTTCCCGCCGGTGATCGCTTTTCAATCCGCGGTGGACGCGACGGTTTCCGCGCCGGACCTGGTGTCCCGGCTGTTCGACCGGCTGCCGCCTAACGGCCACGAACTGGTCGTCTTCGACATCAACCGCCTGGCGCAGGTGGAACATCTGCTCACCCGCGACCCCGGCCACGATTTGGCCCGCCTGCTGGCGAACCCGAAGCACCCCTTCACCCTCAGCATCGTCACCAACGACACGACGCCCGGCAGCGATCCCTCGCGGGTCGTCATCCGCCGCCGTGAAAACGGTAAGAACCTGGAACCGGTGGATACCGGACTCAGCTGGCCACCGGAAACCTACTCGCTGGCTCACATCGCGCTGCCGTTTTCCGGCTCCGATCCGTTCTACGGCAACGGTGGGGCGGAGCAAAAAGCGACCCTCGGAAACATCGCCCTGCGCGGTGAAAAAGGTGCCATCCGCATCTCCGCCGCGGACATGCTGCGGCAGCGGTGGAATCCGTTTCTGCCGTGGGTGGAGAAGCGGGTGTTCGGATTTTGCGGGGTGGGGGGAGAGTGATGCCGGGAGCGGAAGAACAGGCAGGAATGCCTGTGTCACGGGCGGGCGAATTGGGCGGCACTCATGTTTCACGGGGCTTGCACGAGGGATTCGGCTGAGAGAAGTTCCGCCATGACCGATTGGGAAAGCCGTTATCAAGTGGGTGACATGCCGTGGGAAAAAGGCCAGGCGTCGCCGCCGTTGTTGGAGTTGCTGGAGAGGCCGGTGGACTGGGGAAAGGGGCCGGTTCTGGTTCCTGGCTGCGGGTTCGGTCATGATGCGCGGGCGCTCGGGAGGTTGGGGATTCCGGTGGTGGGGGTGGACCTTGCACCGACGGCGGTGGAGCGGGCACGGGAATTTCCCGGAACCGGGATGGAAACCTACGAGCTGGGAGATTTCCTGGATCCTGAGTGGCGGGTCGGGCGGGAATTTTCGGCGATCTGGGAGCACACGTGCTTTTGTGCGATTCAACCGGCGGACCGCAAGCGGTATGCGGAGGCTGCGGCGGGTTGTCTGGCGGACGGTGGGCTTGCTGGCTGGGGTGTTTTTCCTGACGCCGTTCGACCCGCATGAGGAGGCAGTCGGGCCGCCGTTCGCTGCGACGGTGGAGGAGTTGGACGCGTGGTTCGCGCCGTGGTTCGAGCGGCTGGACGGCTGGGTCCCGCAGGCGGCGTTTCCGGGACGCGAGGGGCGGGAATGGATCGGACTATTTCGCCGGGTGACGAAGGCATGAGTTGCGCCCGAGACGGGATGCCGGTAGCGTGACGCTAATCAACACAATGAAGTTTCTCTGGATTTTACCGCTACTGGCTTTGGGTTTATCGCCTCTGCACGGCCGCGAATATGTGAATGACCTGAAGGCCCCGGAGAGCCGGAAGGATCTGGAGACGATTCAAAAGGCGGTTGAAAACGCGCTGCCCAAGGCGCGGGCGGCGACGGTGTGCATCGAGATCAAGGACGGATCCGGGACGGGCGTGATCGTGTCCGAGGATGGCTTGGTGCTGACGGCCGCGCACGTGGCGACCGGGGTGAAGAAAAAAGTCACCGTCATCCTCGAAGACGGCACGCGGTTAAAGGCGGAAACGCTGGGACTGCTGGCGGACAAGGACGCGGCGATGATCCGGATCCTGGACAAGGGGACCTATCCGTTTGTGGAGATGGACCGGGCGGACACGACGCGGCTGGGTGACTGGGTGTTCTCGCTGGGGCACTCGGGTGGATTTGATAAGGATCGCGGTTCGGTGGTGAGGCTCGGTCGCTTGGTGCGGATCGCAAACTCGACGTTTCAGTCGGACTGCATGCTCATCGGCGGGGATTCGGGCGGGCCGTTGTTCGATCTATCCGGAAAACTGATCGGGATCCACTCGCGGGTCGGCCAGCAGTTGCAGGTGAACATGCACGTGCCGATGTCCGAGTTCATCGCGAGCTGGGAGGGCCTGTCAAAAGGCGAATTCATCGGCGAGGGGCCGTATGCCGAGAAACCGGAAAAGGGGAATGGATTCCTCGGTCTCGCTACCGAGGCCAAGCCCGGCGGTGGGCTGCGGGTGACCAAGGTTGGCAGCAAGAGCCCGGCTGAAGAGGCGGGGATCAAAGAGGGCGATTTACTGCTCAAGCTCAACGGCGTGGCTCTGGAAAACCGCGAGCAGATGCAGGATTTGCTCAAGGAAATGTCCGCCGGCGACGAACTGACTCTGGAAACGGAACGCGACGGAAAATCGAAAACCCACACTCTCGAACTCGGTGAGCGCTAACTGGATTCTATCAATCGTTGGCGCCGGACTGATGCTTCCGGCGGTGGGCCAGCAGAGTCTGGAATCCGCCTATCGGACCACGGGCACCGCGGTGGTGGCGGCGTTCGAGCCGCAGCGCAAGGTGCTGCAAACCTCCAGCGCGGTGATGTTGGACGGACGCAAGGAAATCGGCTACGGCATCGTGATTTCCCCGGAGGGACACATTCTCACGAAGGCGAGCGAGGTGACCCCGGTGGCGGGCTTGTCGGTGACCGTGGATGAGACGAATTACAAGGAAGTCAAGGTGCTGCTGGTGGATCCGCAGTGGGACGTGGCGCTTTTGAAGGTCGAAGCGAGCGGATTGGTGCCGGTGGTTTGGGCTCCGACGAGCGCGGTGCCGCAGGGCACTTGGGTGGTGGCCAACGGGGCATCGACCCGGACCTCGCGACGACTGCTGGCTGGCATTGTGAGTGCGAAAATCCGTGAAATCCCCGCATCCGGCGGCGCCGCCCTCGGGGTGGTGCTGAACGCCAAGGCGAAAGCCCTCGTAGTCGAGGAAGTGAACGAAAAAAGCGGGGCGAAAGACGCTGGTTTGCAAAAGGGCGATGTGATTCTGACGATCGAGGGGAAGAAAGTGAAGAAGGTGGAGGAAATCGGCGAGATCCTCAAAGACCGGAAGGCGGGGACCAGCGTGAAAATGACCTTCCGCCGCGACGGCAAGGAAATCACCGTGGACGTCCGGCTGGCGGCCCGCGGAGAGCTTTTCACCGAACAGATGAACCGCAACGACCAGATGAGCGGCGATTATTCCCCGCGGCGCAGCGGATTTCCGCGGGTGATGCAGCACGACATCCTCGGCAGCCGGTTGGTGCAGGGCGGGCCTCTGTTGGATCTCGACGGGAAATGTCTCGGGATGAACATCGCCCGTGCGAACCGTGCGGAGAGTTTTGCGATCCCTGTGGAGGAGGTGAAGGAAATCGCCGCGCGGCTGATGAAGCAGGCGGGGGATTGATCAGCGGGTTCCCGCGCGATGGTTTTTGAAAATCGCCAGCGTGCGCTCGCGTTCGGTTTTGTGATCGACGCAGGGCAGGGGATAGTCCGCGGCGAGCGGGCGTCCGTCTTTCGGTGCTTCGAGAAAGCGGGACGGGTGGATTTTGGCGAGTTCGGGGATCCAGCGCTTGATGTAGGTGCCATCCGCGTCGAATTTTACAGTCTGCGACCACGGGTTCTGGATTCGGAAGTAGGGTGCCGCATCCGCTCCGGTGCCGGCGGACCATTGCCAGCCGCCGTTGTTCGAGGCGATTTCCCCGTCCAGGAGGTTTTGCATGAACCAGGATTCGCCGAGTTTCCAGTCGATGTGCAGGTCCTTGGTGAGGAACATCGCGGTGATCATGCGGACCCGGTTGTGCATGAATCCGGTGGCTTTGAGCTCGCGCATGCCGGCATCGACGATGGGGAAGCCGGTTCGGCCGTCTTTCCAAGCCTCGAAAAGCGCGCCGGGTTCGTCCCACGGCAGCCCGCGCCAGTCGGCGTTGAATTCCTCGTCGAGAACGTTCGGGAAATGGTGGAGGATGGCGAAATAGAATTCGCGCCACGCCAGTTCCTTGATGAAGACGTCGATTCCGGCCTTTTCCGCGAGCGTTGCGGCGTCGCGGGCTTTCAGCACCTCGGCGAAGACGGTGCGGATGGAGATGAGTCCGTAGCGCAGGTCCTGGGAAATCCGCGACGTGCCGTCTTGGGCTGGGAAATCGCGTTTTGCGGCGTAGGCTTGGATTTTTCCGGCGATCGCTGATTTCAAGCGTTCGCGTGCCGCCCGCTCACCGGGGGCGGGCATTTGGGTGGTGGGAACGTCCCAGCCCCAGAGCTTGACCGTGGGCAGAGGGAGCGATTTCAAATGCGCCGGGGTTTGGAGCAATTTGGGTTTCGCGAGCGGAGAGGGTTTGGGAAGGCCGAGCCAATTCCGGCTGTATGGAGTGTAAACGCGGTAGGGCAGCTCGCTTTGAGTCAGCACCTCGTCCGGTCCGTGCAAGGCAGCATCCGCGTGAGCGTGGCATTCGATCCCGAGCTCGGCGCACATGGCGCGGACGGCTTTCTCGACCGATTTTCCAAATGGATCCGGATCCGCATTGAAATGCAGTGCCACCGCGTGGCTTTCCCGGATGATTTTCCGCAGTTCTTCGACGGCCTTGCCTTGGCGGACGATCAATCGGCCGCCGAGAGCCTCGAGGTTTTTCGCCAGGGATTCCAGCGAGCCGCATAAATAGTGCTGGCGATTCGGGCCTGTCCAAGAGTGGGTGCCGCGCCAGTCGCTGAGGATATAGAGAGGGACAATGGGGATTCCGGGTTTCGCCGCGCGGCACAGGGCCGTGTTATCCGCAATTCGCAGATCGCGGCGAAACCAATGAATCACGGAGGCTTTCTCGTCAGGCATGGCCCAAAGTGTCGTGCGGAAACATCCGCGCAACTCCCGAAAGCTCCATGATTCCGGAATTCACAACTCAGAATGCCTCAAGGAGGATCTTCTCACCCTTCTTGATGGTGGCCGGAGTCAACTTGCCGTCGACCCGCTTGGCTCCTTCGATCAGCGCTTTCAGCTCGGTCAACGTCTTTTCAGCTGCAGCCAGGGACTTTTTCCCGCCACCGAACTTCTTGTCAGGGAAGTATTTGGTGAAGGTCGTGCCGGCCCTGCTGATGCAGAGACGCCATCCTTCGAAGGCTGCGCTTTCATACGTGAATCGAGTCAAGTTACGTTTGGATTTCATATTTTAATGGTGGATTGCCGCGTCAAGATGCATGGGACTGCTAGAAAATCTAGCTAAATTTTCGGAATTAGTGCCGAAATGGTAACTTTTTTCCCAAATCGGCGGAAAAAAATGCTTTGCAAGCCCGTTGACCCGACATTTAGTCACGCCCCCGCGGGCAATCGCTCCACGCCGTAGGTCCTCTGGGTCGCGTTTTCTCGACGCTTCCCGCCCGCAAGAGGGTAACCCGGCAACCAGAATACAACATGTCAGCAGTCAAACTTGCTCGTTTCGAGCTCCCGAACCGCCTCGTTCGCAACGAGGATACCGCCACCGATACCTACGCCCAATTCATCGCCGAGCCCTTCGAGCGTGGATACGGCCACACCATCGGCAACTCCCTCCGCCGCGTGCTCCTTTCCTCTTTGGAAGGCGCGTCCATCACTTCTGTCCGCATCGCCGGCGTGCAGCACGAATTTTCCAGCCTTCCCGGCGTGGTGGAAGATGTCACCGACATCGTGCTCAACCTGAAGAAGGTGAAATTCTCTCACAATGAAAAGGATCCGCGCATCCTCACCATCAAGGTGGAGAAGGAAGGCGTCGTCACCGCCGGTGACATCATGCCGGACCACATCTACGACATCGTCAACAAGGACCAGGTCATCTGCACCCTCGACAAGAAGGTGAAATTCGACTGCGAGTTCGAAGTCCGCGTCGGACGTGGTTTCTCCACCGGTGACGAAAACAAGCGCAAGGACCAGCCGATCGGCGTCATCGCCATCGACTCGATCTTCTCGCCGGTCACCCGCGTGAAATACTCGGTGGAATCCACCCGCGTCGGTCAGATGACCGAGTTCGACAAACTGATTCTTGATATCTGGACCGACGGCCGCATCACCCCGCAGGACGCGCTGCTCCAGGCATCCGCGATTCTCCGCCACCACCTCGACGTCTTCGTCAACTACGACGAAAACGCCGTGGACTTCGAAGAAGCACCGGCCGAATCCAGCGAGGAGAACGCCACCCTCAAGAAACTTCTCAACATGTCGGTCAACGAAATCGAACTCTCGGTGCGTGCGGCCAACTGCCTCAACAACGCGAACATCACCTCGGTGGGACAACTCGCGATGAAGTCCGAAGCGGAGATGCTCAAGTATCGCAACTTCGGCAAAAAGTCCCTCAACGAAATCAAGGACAAACTCGTCGAACTCGGCCTCGGCCTCGGCATGTCCTTCGAATCCTCGCTGCTCTCCGGACCCGCCGCAGCCTCCCGTGGCCCACGCCTCGGTGCGGAAGACGAAGCACCGGTCGGCCTTGCCGATCTGATCGCTCAAAACCTCGACGACTAATCATTTAAATAGAAACGGAAGCAACCGATGAGACATCGCAGCAAAACAGTTAAACTCAAACGCAACGCCTCGCACCGCCGGGCGCTGCTCTCCAACCTCGCCATCAGCCTGATCGAGCACGGACGCATCAAAACCACCTTCGGCAAAGCCAAAGCGCTTCGTCCGGTCGCGGAAAAGCTGGTCACCCTCGCCAAGCGCGACGACCTGCACTCCCGCCGTCTGGCCATCGCCTTCCTTCACCAGAAGGATACCGTGCAGAAGCTTTTCTCCGAAATCGCTCCTGCATCTAAGGATCGCCAAGGCGGATACTGCCGAATCACCAAGCTCGGCGCCCGCATGAGCGACTCCGCACCGATGGCCATCATCGAGTGGGTCGACCGCGTCGTCGTCGCGGATGAAGCACCGGTTGAAGAAGTCGCCGCCAAGGAGGAAGCTCCCGCGCCGAAGAAGAAGGTCGCCAAGAAGAAGGCTTCGGAAGCAGTCGTCGAAGTGGCTGGAGAGTAATTTTTCTCCAAACCCAAAACTCAAAGCCGCCTGTGCTCACGCGCAGGCGGCTTTTTTGTGCCTCCATCAAGCGGATCCGACTGATAATTTCTCGCCGGTCCCGCACTTCCCGCCTAGAACCCGCGCATGAGCGATTCCATCTCCGAGCTAACCACCCAAATCCAGACCTTCGTGGACGCCCGCGACTGGCGGAAATTCCACAACGCCAAGGACCTTGCCGTCGCCATCGCCGCCGAGGCCGGCGAGCTGATGCAGCATTTTGTCTGGCAGCAGGACGACCAGATCGAAAGACGGTTGGAGAAAAACCGCGAGGAAATCGCCTCCGAGATCGCCGATGTCGCGATCCTGCTCTTCGAGTTCGCCGACAATCTCGGCATGAACCTCGGCGAAGTCATGCAGGCGAAAATCGCCCGCAACGACGTGCGCTATCCGGTGGAGAAATCCCGTGGCAACAACCTGAAATACTCCGAACTGTGAGTGACGAAGCACCGCGTCCTCCCCGGCGGAAACGTTACAGCGGAAAAAATCCCCGCCGTTTCGAGGACAAATACAAGGAGCACGATCCCGCCCGCTACGGCGAGACGGTGGCAAAGGTGATCGCCTCCGGAAAAACCCCGGCGGGCTCCCACATCCCGATTCTCGTCGATGAATCCCTGGAGTCCCTGAATCTGCAGCCCGGCATGACCGGCGTGGATGCCACTCTCGGCTACGGCGGCCACGCCGCCAGAATTCTCGAAAAAACCGCGCCGAATGGAAAGCTCATCGGCTTGGATATGGATCCCTTGGAACTACCCAAAACCGAAGCCCGCCTGCGGACTCTCGGATTCGGCGAGGACCGCTTCGAAGCCGTGCGCTCGAACTACGCCGGTATCGCCAAGGTTCTGGCAGAACGCGGGCTCGAACGGGTCGATTTCATCTTCGCGGATCTCGGTTGCTCCTCGATGCAGTTCGACGACCCGTCGCGCGGTTTCAGTTTCAAATCCGCCGGCCCGCTCGACATGCGAATGAATCCGAGCCGCGGCCTGTCCGCCGCGGATTGGCTGGCGAAAGTCAGCGCGGAAAAACTCGAAACCGCCCTCCACGAGAATGCGGACGAGCCCCGCGCCGAGTCCATCGCAAAGGCGCTTTCCGGAACCTGGTTCGCCAACACCACCGCCCTCGCCGCGGCGATCCGCGAATCCGTCCGCATCAACGACGAGGACGAGCGCGAACTCACGGTGCGCCGCGTTTTCCAGGCGATCCGCATCGCCGTGAACGAGGAGTTCACCGCGCTGGACGCGTTTCTCCGCGTCCTGCCCAAGTGCCTCAAACCCGGAGCCCGCGTCGCCATTCTGACCTTCCACTCGGGAGAGGACCGGCGGGTGAAACAAGCGATGAAATTCGGCGTGCGCGACGGCATTTACTCCGAAACCTGCGATGGCCCTGTAACTGCCAGTCCCGAGGAACGCCGAATGAACCCGCGCAGCTCCTCCGCCAAACTGAGATGGGCGGTTAGGGCTTCGGAGTAAGGAGACTCCACGCCGTGCATTGGAAGACGCGTCGTGCGATGATGAAAGACGTTTCCTAGCTGGATTTCATCTCAGCAGGGATCGGGAACGGTTGTCTGTTAGTCGGCGTGGATTTGCTCCGCTGCCCGCAACTCACTGGAACCAGCGGAAGTGGTCCGGGGCGCGGCAAGCCCGGCGGTCACTCCTCCACCGGCAGAAACTCAGGCAAGCTCCCCCGCACACCCGCCAGCCGCGGATTCGCCTCCCAGATTTCCCGGTCGCCGAAGGTCCTGCGGGCGATCCGGCCCAAGCGGTCGGCGTCGCCCTCGCGGTCCGGCAAAATCCCCATGAGCGCGTCGTCCGTGGCGGTTGCATTGATGACCCAGGAAGCCATCAGCCGGCTGTCCACCATGCCTTTTTTGCTGCCCCAGGTGCGCACTTCCGGCATCCGCAAATCGCCGAGCCAGGCACCTTTGGCATGCGGTCTTGCGAGCCACCAGCCGTCGGTGAATCGCACGAGCGTCTTGGTTTCCCGCATTTCCGCGACGCCGGCAAGCGCTTCGGCTCCCTGCGGATAGACCGTCCAGCGGACCGGCGTGGAGTGGAGTTCGAAAATGCTGCGGTAGCCGACCCAGAAGTCGGTGCCACGGTCCACGACCGATCGCCAAAGCAGGAGATTGCAGGGGAAAGGGGACTCCACCCGGCGCACGAATTTTGCCCCGCGCCGCGCCAGATCCGCGTCGAATCCGGCGGACGCCACGAGTTTAAAACCCACGGCCAGTAACACGTATCCCGCACCGAGCCCGAGTCCCCAGCGGCAGACCTTCCCGCGTTTCGAGGGCGGTGGGGCTTTTTTACCGCGCGTTTTTTTCAGCTCGGGTTCCGGTAGGATTGCCAACGCGACCACCGCCGCGACCAGCGGAATAGCGATGAGGAAATCGCCGGGATGCAGGAGATTGAAACTCACCCGCTGGCTCGAAACCGGCCACAACAGCGCCGCGCCCTCCACCGTGAGACAATCCACCAGCAAATGCGCGCCCCACGCCGCCGCCACAAAGATGCCAGCATCCAGTTGGCTGATTTTCTCCCGCTTCCACAGCTTCTCCAGGGCGCGCGCGATGCCCCACGAGCCCAGCGCCATCACGATCAACGAGTGAGCTGGTCCCCGTTGCCACGCCAGCTCGCGGGCGGTGTCGAGCAATGGGAAAAGCAGCACCTCCAAGCTTGGCAGAATCCCGAACAGCGCACCCCAGCCCAGCGCCCGTTTGCCCAGGCGCTTCCCCATCATCAGCTCTCCGATCAATGCGCCCAGCGCTGCTTGCGTGATCCAATCCACGGCCCGATGATGCTGGAAAATCCCGGATCGGAAACGCGAATTTCACACTCACCGGAAATCGTGGTGCTCGCCGATGTGCTGTCGGTTGGCGGGAACCGTCCGGGACGCGTGGATATTTCCGCCGCATCTGGAGCCTGCGGGTTCACTTGCACAAACAATTCGAAATCGCCCTTTGCACCTATCCCGGCGCGTGGATATTGGAGCTCAACCGCATGCACCCTGTCTTATTGATCATTTTCGGAATTCCCGCGTTGTCGCTGCTGTGGTGGTGGTGGGCGGACCGTCGGCTGCGCGGTGCGGGGTGGGGAGTGAGGCTGGCACTTGCCTTGCCGGTGCTGGCGATGCTGGCGGGCTTCATCTGGGTGATCCTGGCCCGGCGGGATGTGGTCACGACGCCGATCCCGGCGGGTTGGTATGCGCTGGTCCTGTTGTGGGGTTTGATTTTCCTGCCGCTGCTTGCTGTGCCGTCGATGTTCGGCTGGTCGCTATGGACGATTTTTCGCCGGGTTTTCCGGAACAGAAATGTTTCCCAAGACCCGATGGAGCAGGGCAACTGGTCGCGGCGGCGCTGGCTGACAACGGTGGCCACGATGTTTCCTGTGCTGGCGACTTATGGCGTGGCGGCCGCCAGCATGCCCCGGCTGACGCGGTTCCGGGTGCGCGAAATGACGGTTTCGCTGGCCGATCTGCCGGAAGCGCTGGACGGCATGCGGATCGCCCACGTCACGGACACGCACGTGGGGAAATTCACCCGCGGCGGCGTGCTCGATGAAATCGTCGCCGCCACCAACGCGCTCGACGCGGATCTGGTGCTCTTCACCGGGGACCTCATCGACAACACCATCCGCGACCTGCCGGTGGCGGTGGAAATGATGCAACGCCTGCGCGGGAAATCCGGCGTATTTCTCATCGAAGGAAACCACGATCTGTTCGACGACCCCGCCGGATTCGAGCGGGCGGTGCGGGAGGGCGGGATTTCCATGCTGCGCAACGAGGCGGCCACTGTGCAGGTGCGCGGCGAGGCGGTGCAATTGCTCGGCATCGTGTGGAACCACGGCGAGAAGGAAATGGCGGCGGACGTCGACACCGTGGCAGCACTGCGGAATGCGGCGGCGTTTCCGATCCTGCTGGCGCACCATCCGCACGCCTTCGAGCGGGCGGCGGAGCTGGGAATTCCACTCACACTCGCCGGCCACACGCACGGCGGCCAAATGATGATCAACCGAAACATGGGCGCGGGGCCCTCGATGTATCGATATTGGTCCGGCCTCTATGAAAATGCCGGGCGGGCGCTGGTCGTCGGCAATGGCACGGGAAATTGGTTTCCCGTCCGCATCAACGCGCCGGCGGAAATCATCCATCTCACGCTGCGGAAGGCGTGAAGTCGGGAATTTCAACGCTGTCTTGACGCCGCCCCCTCGCCGGCAAGATGCTCCGCCCGCGATGAACGATACCACCCGCCCATTCTCCAGCCCGATGCTTGATGGCCCCGACCGCGCGCCTAGCCGCGCGATGCTCTATGCCGTCGGATTCAAAAAAGACGATTTTGCCAAGCCCCAGATCGGCATCGCCTCCACCTGGAGCCAGGTCACACCTTGTAACGTCCACATCGACAAGCTCGCCATCGAGTCCTCGAAAGGTGCCGACGCCGCCGGCGGAAAAGGCATCATTTTCAACACCATCACCATTTCCGACGGGATCTCGATGGGCACCGAGGGGATGAAATACTCGCTCGTTTCCCGCGAGGTGATCGCAGATTCCATCGAAACAGTGGTCGGCTGCGAAGGCATGGACGGTTTTGTCGCGATCGGCGGCTGTGACAAAAACATGCCGGGCTGCCTCATGGCGATGGCCCGCATGAACCGCCCGGCGGTTTTCGTCTATGGCGGCACGATTCTTCCCGGCTGCGCCATCGTGAAAGGTGAGAAAAAGGACCTCGACATCGTGTCCGTGTTCGAGGCCGTCGGCAAACACGCGAATGGTGAATTTTCCGACGAAGAACTCGAAACCGTCGAGGCCAATGCCATCCCCGGAGCCGGATCCTGCGGCGGCATGTATACCGCGAACACCATGGCCAGCGCCATCGAAGCGCTCGGCATGTCGCTGCCAAACGGCTCTGCCCAGAACGCGATTTCCGACGACAAGATGCGCGACTGCTTCGACTCCGGAGCCGCCGTCGTCAACCTGATCAACCTCGGTATCCGGCCCCGCGACATCCTCACGAAAGAGGCTTTTGAAAACGCCATCACCGTGCTCATCGCGCTCGGTGGCTCCACCAATGCAGCACTCCACATCCCGGCCATCGCCCACTCGGCCGGCGTCGAGATCACCATCGACGACTTCGAGCGCATCGGGAAAAACGTCCCCGTGCTCGCCGACCTCAAGCCGTCCGGAAAATTCGCCATGTCCGACCTCGTCGCGATCGGCGGCACCATGCCGCTGATGAAAATCCTGCTCGATGGCGGGCTGCTCCACGGCGATTGCATGACGGTCACCGGCCGCACGATGCGCGAAAACATCGAGAAATTCACCACTCCCTATCCGGAAGGCCAGCAGATCATCCGCCCGCTATCAAATCCTATCAAAAAGGACAGCCACCTCCGCGTGCTCTACGGAAATCTCGCGGAAGGCGGTTCGGTCGCGAAAATCTCCGGCAAGGAAGGCGAACTCTTCACCGGCAAGGCCCGCGTTTTCGAATCCGAAGGCGACGGCATGAAAGCGATTCTCGGCCAAACAAATTAACAAGGGCGACGTCATCGTCATCCGCATGGAAGGCCCGAAAGGCGGTCCCGGCATGCGCGAAATGTTAGGGCCTACCAGCGCCGTCATGGGCATGGGCCTCGGCAAGGATGTCGCGCTTATCACCGACGGCCGCTTTTCCGGCGGCAGTCACGGATTCGTCGTCGGCCACATCACCCCGGAAGCCTTCATGGGCGGCACCATCGGCATCCTCCAGGATGGCGATGAAATCACCATCGACGCCGTGAACAACCGCATTGATGTGAAGCTCTCCGACGAGGAAATCGCCAGGCGCAAAGCCGCCTGGACCCAACCCGCCCCACGCTACACCCGCGGCGTGCTTGCGAAATACGCCAAGCTCGTCTCCACCGCCAGCGAAGGCGCGGTGACGGACAAGTATTTGTGACCGACTGAGGGCAGGGACGTCTTGTCCCTGTCTAGCAAGTCGGAGATGTTTTCCGCGCAATCTGCGATGAATAAGCAACACGACATTGAAAATGTCATCAGCGGCGTCCGTGCTGAGTTTCCCATAGTCGAGGTCGTTCAAATGCCCAAGACGCGCCCCGCTGATGACGATGGCTTGTGGTGGTTTCGCCTCTCCAACGTGAGTCGGGACATCCAGCTTGAATCTCCCACTTACAACTGTCCTTTCTGGGTCGAGCACAGCGATATGGCATCTTCTTCGGAAGCCTTCACTGCCCAGTCCGTTTCCGAAACGGTGTCGGCGGTTGTTTGCTATCTCCGCTCCATTTCCACTGCTGTGTAAGCTGGAGTTGTCATCGTGATGACTGTGAGCAGGATCCAGTTGAATCAGCCGATTTTAAATCCAAGCCACTTGCCGAGACGGATTTCGACTTCTGAAAGGATGGCGTCCTCGACACGTCCGAGCTTGTGCATGAAGTGGCTTTTGTCAGTGGTGCCGATTCCTTGGCAGTCAAATGCGCCGGGTTTCATGCCTCTTGCCGAATGGATGATTTCGTAATCAGTTCCGCGCAAGCTGGTGGTGCGAATGATGTAGCTGACAAGCGCACGGTCATCGGGACCGGGAGCGATACTTAAGATGAGAACAGGCCGAATCTTTCCGACATAGCCGAGATCCGCCAACCAAATCTCGCCGCGGTTCATACTTCGCAAAGCTGGCTCTCCCCACCGTCCTCATCGTCATAAATGGACCCAAGTATGGCTGAGGATTCGACGATCAACCGGTGCTCCTCGAACCAGCCTGCCAGTTTCCGCTGCTCGATCTCGGAAAGCTGCTCGATGGCTTTTTCAATTTCAAGGACCGTGGTCATGTCTGGAAAAGTAGCGGAGAGCTGCCGTTTGGCGAGCTTGGATTTCAGCCGCTCGTGCTCAACGAGGCGGGGAGGATTAATTTTTTTCGATATGCTCGAAATCAAATACCACTGAGCTGCCCCCGAATACTGCCGCAATCCCGTCTTGAATTGCCGGAAACGGCGTGCATCCTCGCCGCCCGCCCATGGCAGGACCTACTTTCCAAGCACTTCCAGGATTCCGCGACTTCACTCCCCGTGAATGCGCGGTTCGCAATTATTTGTTCGAGACCTGGCGCGGCGTGGCCCGTCGCTGCGGCTACGTCGAATACGAGACGCCCATCGTCGAGGACACCGGACTCTATTTGAAAAAAGCCGGTGGCGAGATTTCGACCCAGCTTTTCCGCTTCGAGGACCAGGGCGGCCGCGATGTCACGCTCCGCCCGGAGGTGACGGCCTCGTTGGCGCGGATCGTCGCCCAGCACCAGCGGGATTTCCCGAAACCGCTCAAGTGGTTCGAGATCGGCCAGTGTTTCCGCTACGAAAAACCGCAGAAGGGCAGGGGACGCGAGTTCCACCAGTTCAACGTGGACATCCTCGGCGAGGCCGGACCGGCCGCCGATGCGGAGCTGATCGCGCTGGCGATCGAGACGATGCTGGCCTTCGGGTTCGTCGAAGGGGATTTTGTCGTCCGCGTGTCGGATCGCAAGGCGTGGATAGATTTCGCCGAAGCCAACGGCATTCCTGAAGAAAGCATCCCGGATTTCCTCGGCATCATCGACAAGATCGAGCGCGAAAAACCGGAAGTGCTCGTGCAAAAACTCGCCGCGTATTCGCTCACCCCGGAAGGCGTCCGCGCCTTCATTGCCGATCCCGCGAACGCCTCCGCTGCCTATCTCGCGATCCGCGAGGACCTTTCCGCCCGCGGCTTCGCGAATTTCGTCGAACTGGATCTCTCCATCGTCCGCGGACTCGCCTATTACACCGGAGTTGTTTTCGAAGTCTTCGACGCGAAAAAATCCATGCGCGCCGTCGCTGGCGGTGGTCGCTACGACACGTTGATTTCCACGATTTCCGACGGAGCCGTGGACATGCCCGCCACCGGCTTCGCGATGGGCGACTACGTCATCCGCAACCTCATCGAGGAAACAACCCACACCGCCATGCAGATGGAAGTCTGGCTCCAGCGCAACGCTGCCGCATGTGACATCTATGTCGTCGTCGCGGATGAAACGAAGCGCGCGGAATCACTGCAACTCGTCACCAGCCTCCGGCGTGCGGGAATTTCCGTCGATTTGGCGATGGGCAGTGCCAAAGTCGGCAAGCAGTTCCAAAGCGCCGAAAAATGCGGTGCCCGCTTCGCCCTCATCGTCGGTGAGGAGTATCCCCAGCTCAAACTCAAGATCCTCGCCAGCCGCATCGAAGAATCCGGCCACGCCGAAACCGCCATCGACTGGCTCACGGATCGTCTCCTCCAACCGGACGGGCCGCTGCTCGCCTGAAGACACAAGACTTCAAGACCCAAGACACAAGAAAAGCACGAAGCTGATACATCTGTCTCAATTCACTCACTTTCCAAACATCCCGACAGCCAATGAGACAGCGACTTCTTCCTCTTGTGTCTTGAAGTCTTGTGTCTTGCCTCTCCATCTTTCCATCTCCCATGCGCACTCATCATTGCAACGAACTCCGCGAATCCCACACCGATCAAACCGTCACGCTCATCGGCTGGGTAAACTCCGCCCGCGACCACGGCGGCGTCATTTTCATCGACCTGCGCGACCGCGAGGGCCTGACCCAGTGCGTCTTCCATCCCGAGGAAAATCCCGAAGTTTCCGCTCTATCACATACCCTGCGCGAGGAAGACGTTGTTCAGGTAACAGGCCGCGTTTCCAAGCGCCTTGAAGGTTCGGAAAATGCCAAGATCGGCACCGGTGCGATCGAGATCGTCGCCACCGGACTCACCATCGTCAACAAGGCGGACGTGCTGCCGTTCCAACTCGACAAGGAGCTCTCCAACGAAGATCTGCGGATGAAATACCGCTACCTCGATCTGCGCCGCCCGCGCATGAACAAGAACATTCGCCAGCGCAGCGTGATCACCTCCGCCGCCCGCCGCTATCTGGACGATTCCGGTTTCTATGAAATCGAAACGCCGATTCTTTCCAATCCGACACCGGAAGGCGCCCGTGACTTCCTAGTGCCTTCGCGCCTCAACCCCGGCCGTTTCTACGCCCTCCCACAAGCCCCACAGCAATACAAACAACTGCTGATGGTCGCCGGCATGGAGAAGTATTTCCAGATCGCCCGCTGTTTCCGCGATGAAGACCTGCGCGCCGACCGTCAGCCGGAATTCACCCAGATCGACATCGAGGCCAGCTTCGTCAACCAGGATGACATCATCGGGCTGGTCGAGGGCCTGCTAGGCTCGATGTTCAAGGCCGGCCTCGGCATCGAAGTGCCTGCGAGTTTCCCGCGCATGACCTACGCCGATGCGATGGACATCTACGGCTCCGACAAACCGGACACCCGCTTCGAGATGAAAATCACCGACCTCGGCGACGTCTTTGCGACCACCGAGTTCAAGATCTTCCGCAGCATCCTCGACGGCGGCGGCGTGGTTAGGGCCATCAATGCCAAGGGCTTCGCCACCATCACGACCGGCCAGATGAACCGCCTCAACGAGATCGCGGTGCAAGCCGGACTCCCGGTGAAAAACCTCGCTTTCATCAAGCTCGAAAACGGCGAATACAAGAGCCCGCTCTGGAAGATCTTCACCGACTCGGAAAAAGCCAACGTCGTCTCCAAGCTCGATCTCGCGGAAGGCGACATCGTCTTCTTCGCCGCAGGTTCGCGCGAAAGCGTCAGCACCATCCTCGGCCGCGTCCGTTCGGAATGCGCCGTGATGATGGAGCTCAACAAGGACTCCACGAAATTCAACTTCCTCTGGATCGTCGATTTCCCGCTGCTCGCCCATGACGAGGAGACCGGCCACTGGGCCGCCGTCCACCACCCGTTCACCCGCCCGCATCCCGAGGACATCGCCAAGCTGGAAGCCGGCGACTACGCCAACGTCCGTGCCGTCGCCTACGACGTCGTGCTCAACGGCTACGAACTCGGCGGCGGCTCGATCCGGATCCACGAAAAAGAGCTCCAGGCGCAGATGTTCAGCGTGTTAGGCGTGGGTGCTGAAGAACAGCAGATCAAGTTCGGCCACTTGCTGGACGCTTTCCGTTTCGGTGCGCCGCCACATGGCGGACTCGCCCTCGGCCTCGACCGCATCGCGATGTTAGTCGCCGGTGAGGACAGCATCCGCGAGGTCATCGCATTCCCGAAGAACAACAAGGGTGCCGACCTCATGGCCCATAGCCCCTGCCAGATCGAGCACAAGCTGCTGCGCGAGGTTTACGTCCAGTCCACCTACAAGGACCCGAAACTCAGCGCGGAAAAGGCGGATCAATAAGGAGCCGCGACATTCCTGTCGCGGGCCAATGAGACGAGAAAGCATCGTGCCAAAACCATGGAAGCGTTCTCTCAGGCCGCGTGTGCGTCACAAACATTCCGCGGACCCTCGCCCCGTAGTGGCACAAATATCGTGACGGCTGGACGCTCAATGGATAAGCATGTCCACTCCGATGAAAATCATCCATTCGTTCCTCTACGCGGCGGCACTCAACACCCTGTTGCATGCCAAAGAGCCCATCCAACCGTCCATCGACGACACACAGCCCGGTTGGCGCGCGCTCACGCAAGAGGATTTCACCAAGGTCAACAGTGCCGATGACACCTGGGTTTGGAATGGCGACCTGCTGATCTGCACGGGCAATCCGACCAGTGTGCTGCGGACCCGGAAAATCTATCGGAATTTCGAAATGGTCGTCGAGTGGTGCCACCAGAAACCCGCCGGCAACTCCGGCGTCTTCATCTGGGCGACTCCGGAATCCATCGGGAAACTCGCCGTTTCCGGCCAGCCGGGACTGCCGGACGGCATTGAAATCCAGATTCTCGACCATGCGTTTACCGAGCGAATGAAAGCCGCCGGAAAACCCACCGACTGGTTCGGCACTCACGGCGATGTGTTTCCGGTGCGGGTGAAAATGACTCCGTTTGCACCCACATCACCTAACGGCGAACGCAGCTTTCCGCGCAAACTCCTTTCCAAGGGCCACGGCGAGTGGAACCACTACTACCTCCGCGCCATCAATGGCGAAATCCGCCTGTGGGTGAATGGCGAGGAAGTCTCCGGCGGAACGAACTGCACCCCCGCCGACGGTTATATCTGCCTCGAAAGCGAAGGCTCGCCGATCCAGTTCAGGCATCTGCGCATCCGCGAGTTGCCTTGAGTGATCTCGGAGATCCGTTCGCTGCTGCAGGTCACCTGCCGGATCATGACGGTTGGCTCGGTGGCTGCACTCATTTCGGATCATGGTGGCGTTGCGGGCGGTCGATTAACCAATTCAGGACCCGAGGGAGGTGTCGGTAGTCTCCGACATCGTCATGTGAAGGCGTTCCATTAGATCCGCTGTTTCCCGGATTGGCCCGGTCAATTCTTTGAGGGTTTTCAAATCGGCCCGCGACAGCAGACGATTGAGTTCGTCGGCGGCGGGGCAGGGGCCCCGACGGGTCTCTTTTTCAAAACACTCGCGGATGCTTTGGAGTGCCAAGTCTTTCCAGGTAATGATTAATGCCTGAGGAACGCCGAACCTTTTGCTCAGCTCGCGCCGGGTGATATTTCCCCTTAGCGCCTCAATTGCCACCTCAATTTTGATTTTTACGATAGATACCCGGTGTCTTCCCTGCCGGTTTGGCGGCCGGGATTTTGGCTGAGCTCTGAGGTTCGGTTGCTTGGTGCTGTGTGAGTGTGAGGTTGGTGTGAGGTTGGTGTGAGGTTGGTGTGAGGTTGGTGTGAGGTTGGTGTGAGGTTGGTGTGAGGTTGGTGTGAGGTTGGTGTGATCCAACTGGTCGGACTGCATCCTCTCAAGGGAGCTTCTCGGAATTCATCGTGTAAGAAGCGACAGAGTGTGGGCTACCGGCTGGACATAGCGGGCCCGCTTATCCGGGACCCCCGCGAACCGTTGCAAATGCTGCGCCGTGTTTGTAATAATTGCATGAACCGGTCCTTGGCTTGACCTCGCCCATGAGGGCAGACTGTTGTCGGCGAATAGCAAGGTCAGGTCATTTTCCAGAATCTCTATCCCGACGCTTGGGACCGGACCACCATTCGATAGGCTGGGCAGGGAATGGATCTTGTCGTCGTCGAGCTTCCTAATGCCTGAGGCGATCGGAATGATTTTCAATTCGGTGCCAATCGTGACCGCGTATAGGCTATCCCAACCGGGTTTGCCATTGTTTCGGACACTGACGTTTTCCGCGAGTTTGCCAAGCTGTGTGTTGTGCCACTTGCCCGTGAAACCCGGCAGACGTTTACTGCCCGAGAGAAGTTGCTCCATAATCGCTTGTTTGCGGCGTTCCTTGGCGGCGATGAGGGATTCCAGTGTCTCGATGGCCCGGTCCCAGGTGAAGAGGATGTCCGCGGATCCGGCGTTGCTCGGGAAGCGGGGGGAGGGGAACTGGAATCTGCAAATATGCCTTGGAACTGATATTGCGCATTCCTGTCCCTCCAGAACTTCGGTCATGCACCTGCTTGAGGAAATCTTCCCAACTCAGGACGAAAGCGAGGAACTTGTCGGCTGCGGTGGAAGAATTGTGCGTTACACTCCAGAGCTTGTCTGGGAGGTATGTGTTTGGATAATCCTGGTCCACATACACTGCGGTTCCGACAGGTCTAGCAGAGCCGTTTGCTTGATTGTCCGGAATTTGATCTTTCCTAACTGGAAGTCGGAGCATTGAAGATTGATCTTGCGAAACCGCTTTCGCTTGCGTTGGAAGGAATTGTCCAGAGGTAACCGCACTAACCTTCAAAAGAGCAATTTCGTCGCGCTCTGGCTCGCGATCTTCTCCTGACAAACTGGTTCCCGATTGGAGAGATTGAACCAAGTGCTTCGCGGGTTCCCAGCCCCCCAATCCACCGGGATCTCCCCGGCGGGGGTGTGTTTGGTTTTCTTCGAGGCGTTGAGGGAGAGTTTGGGCATGGCGGGTCAACATGCGTTTTCTAGCGCCCCTTCAGGGCGCAAAATGTGACTGGGTTGGGAATCTGGGTTCTTTCGGCCCGTTGGGCCGAGAATGAGGCGACCGTTGGGCCGAAATATTGGCCTGAAAGGCCATGGGAACTGAGCCCAGGGCTGAGAGTGCTAGAGCGACTGATGCCCTGGGATGAACGGCACCATCACGAATATGCGCCCCAACGGGGTGCGAGAGGATGATTGAAGATAGCTTGGGCATGGTGGTTGGTTAGCTGAGGAGGGAATCGAGGTCGGCGAGCAGGGATTGGATGAGGTCGGCACCGCGTTGATCGCGTGAGCTGCGGAGTTCGTGGGAGACGCCGGCGCGGACGAGGGCGGGCATGGCTTCATCGAGCGCTTCGCGGAGTTTGATGGATTGGAAGTGCTCGGATTTGTCGTCGATGCCGGGCAATGCCAGGGTTTCTGCGAAGCGGGTGATGGCGGCGAAGAGCGGCATCCAATCGACCCAGCGGGGAAACGCGCTTTGACCGTCCGTCGGCCGAGGAAGTAGGAACTGCCAGTCCGCCGCGCGGACACGGAAGTGTTTCTCGCGGCCGTGGCGGACGGAGATGACTTGGCCGGATTCCTCCATTTCGTTAAGGATCTGCTGGATGGATTTGGAGAAGTAGCCGGTGGAGCGGGCGATGGCGGCGGGGTGGCCGGAGTCGTGGGTGAGCAGCCAGGCCAGGATTTCCGCGCGGGCGTTCACGCCGAGCAGAGCGCGCAGGATGAAGATCAGGTTTTCCCTCGCACGAGGGGGAGGCGCTTGGCTCATGCAGCGGAGTTCAAGTTTTCCCCGTAACAGGCCGTGTTTCGTGAAGACGGGCTCCGCATCGCCGAAATGGGCGGCGGGTGTGCCGTCGCTGCGGAGAAAGAGCGGTTCCGGTGCGGAAGCCTCGGGCGCAGGATCGGCGATGACGCGCCATTTGCGGTGGGCGACCTGCTGGCCGAGCACTTCGGCGATGGCGGCGAGAACGCGCGAGTCCGCCACGCCTGGCCAACTCCGGTTTAGTCCTTGGAGGCGCTGAAGGCTGATGCGGCGGCCGAATTGGGAGAGCCAGTCGATGGATTCGTCCATCAGCCTGGAATCGTGGCGACCGAAACGGGTGGTGGCGAGCAAGAGGGCCTCGGGGTCGATGATCCAATCGTCGCCGGGGCGCGGATAGCCCGCGACACCGATGGAGGACCATTGGTGCCAGAGCAGATCGACCATCCTCGTGGTGAGGCGGCTAAGAGAATCCTGGAATAAGGTCGGCATGTCCGAGTTCTTGGAGCAGGCTGGGAAGCTTGGGATGGGTGGAGGTTTCGTGGATGTTGCGGAGCACCCAGCGGAGGAGTTCCTCCACTTCGGCGCGGGAGGGCCTTAGGCAGGCGAGGTCCTCGATGTCGCGACGCTGATCGCGATCCAGAGCAGCGCTGAGTTTGAGCAGGATCAGACCCTTGCGGCCGATGAAGCTGATTTTGAGATTCCGGCCGTATTCGCGGGTGTCGAGTTCCTGCCAGAACCAGGAGGGAAGCGTGGAGAGATCGAAGCCATGGAGGAAGGGGGCTCCGTTCAGCCAATCCGGATCGAGCCGGAGTTCCTCGGCCACCTTGGCGGCGGCGTGTTTGACCGCGTCTGGCAACGGGTAGGCGCTCGCGACGTTGCCCTCCCATTCCCGCAGCGCCATCACGCCACATCCTTGGTTTGACGTGAACTCAGCCGTTGGACCAGCAGGGCACTACCGCCCCCGACGACCAGCCACACGGGAGCTGCTTTTCCTTCGGTGAGGAAATCGTCGAGGAGCTCAAAGGCGGAGATGAGAGATACTTCGTTCATCTGAAAGAGTGTTTACACGTCCGGTGTGGATGTTTCAACAGTATTTTAATTGTGGTTGGTTTTCAGGAAAATCCGGTAATTGAGTCAGAAAGATCGTTATTATACTCATTTCGGATGTTTAGACACTATTTCGGAGCGAGGCCGAGCTTTTTCAGGTGACCGCGCATTTCCGTCCGGACGGCGGCGAGTTGTGATTCGAGGTCGTCGATTTCTTGCTGGACGGCCGGGAGGTCGATCACGGCGGCTTCCTCGAAGGTATCGACGTAGCGGGGGATGTTCAGGTTGTAGTCGTTTTCCCGGATTTCCTCCTGGGTGGCACGGTAGGCGAATTTCTCGACAGTCTTGTAGGCGCGATGGGTGGCAACGATGAGGTCGATGTCCTCGGGGCGGAGTTTGTTCTGGTTGGTGCCTTGGGCTAAATGCTCGTTGGCGTCAATGAACAGGGTGTCCTTGTGTTTTTTCCCTTTATCGAAAAGCAGGATGGCGGCGGGGATGCCGGTGCCGAAAAACAGGTTGGCGGGCAGGCCGATGACACAATCGAGCAGGTTTTCCTCGATGAGCTGGCGACGGATAGCTCCCTCGGCGGCTCCGCGGAACAGGACCCGTGCGGGATGACCACCGCCACGCGGCCGGAGCCGGGCTTGGCGGTCTCGATCATGTGGAGGATGAAGGCGAAATCGGCTTTCGACTTCGGCGGGATGCCGCGCTTGAAGTGGCCGAAGCGGTCGTTGGCGGCCTTGTCCGCGCCCCACTTGTCGAGGGAGAAGGGGGGATTGGCGACGACGATGTCGAACTGGCTGAGGGTGTCGTTTTCCAGCAGCTTGGGGTTGTTCAGGGTATCGCCCCAGACGATGCGTGCGCTGTCGATGCCGTGGAGGAACATGTTCATCCGGCAAAGCGCGTAGGTGCCGCTGTTGGTTTCCTGGCCGAAGATGGAGAAATCCTGGGAAACCTTGCCCATCGACTCGCGGATCTCGCGGGCCACCTTGACGAGCAGCGAACCGGAGCCGCAGGTAGGATCGCAGATCCGGCGGCCAGGCTGCGGATTCACGAGTTTCGCCATCAGTGTGGAGACCTCGGGAGGTGTGAAGAACTCGCCGCCCTTCTTGCCGCCCTCGGAGGCGAAGCGCGCGATGAGGTATTCGTAGCAGTTTCCAATGACGTCGAGATTGCCGATGCGCGAGGGCCGGAGGTCGAGCCGGGGATCGTGGAAGTCATTAATCAAATGTTTGAGGCGGGCGTTTCGATCTTTCGTTTCACCCAGGCGTTTCTCATCATCCTAGAATCCGCAGTTGCAATGAGGATGGGAGGCGCAAGCGGGTCAGGTGGCGGGTAACGGGTCGTTTTGAGTGGGGTCGAAGAGCAGCCATGGAGGGGATTTCCCCATGTTCAAGCTCAACTGCGGCGCAGTTCGGCCCAACCATTGCTCAAGCCTTTGGTAGGCTTGTTTGAGAAAGTTGGCGAACTTCCCGCCAACCGCCAGTTTGATGGTTTTCCGCCGCCCGCTCAGCACCAGCTTGGCCGGGATGAGCAACAGTTCGTAGCGGCACTTGGTCGCCTCGGTGTGGCCTCCTTGGTTTTTGAGCACCCGCACGAAGAGACTCCACAGATTGTAAACCAGCAACAACATGCGCGCCGAACTCTGGCTCACCGCCGCCTTTTGCGAACAGAACCCGGCGAAGCCCCATTGGTGATTGAGTTCGTCAAAGACGTTCTCCGCATCCGCACGCTGGCGGTAGAGTTGGACGACTTGGAAGGCATCGGCCCCTTTGGCTGTTAGATCGGTGGCGTAGGCCCTGAAGTCTTCTTCGCACTGTTTCCAGAAGCTGCCTTGCGGGCTTGGGTTGAGCGGCTTGAGTGTGCGCTCGACGATCACCCGGCGCTCGCGGCTCCAGCCGTGGAGTTTGAGTTCGACCAACTGCACGAGTCCTTCGTTGGATTTGCCCTGCCAATCGTCCCATGGGACCGAGGCGATGGCCTTTTTGACGTTGGCGGTGAGCTTGAGTTTGAAGAGAAAGGATGGGGTGTAGTCGCCGGCAAGGGCGAAAGATGGGTTGAGGGCGCAGGATGCGGGCACGAGGGTGCTGCCACTATTCTGCGTCCGGAGGTGCGCGCCGGGGCATGGGCGCGGCTTTGAGTCACGCGGTATCGCGCGGAAGATCAGGGGCGGGGTGGAGCGTTTCTAAACGGGGGAACTCCTTAGCCTTCGAGAATCGTGGAGCGGATCGCGTTCCAGATTTTCATAGAATCGGGGTTGGCTTTGCCTGTTTTGCGAACTGGACCGGCTCCTGCAGAATTGAGGACCGCCTGGGCCACCGGGTCGCCGGATTCGAGCGCGGTGGCTTCGGCAATTTGGAGGAGGCCCCGGACGACGGCAGATTGCGAGACACCACTTTTGCGGCCTACTGATAGAATCCTCGCCAATCGGTCAGCTTGCTCTTGGCCCTCCGCTCCGAGCGCGAAGGTCACCCGTTTGCTTGAAGCCGGACGCTGGTTTTTTTGGAAGTTGGGGCCACGGCTTGGAATTCCGGAGGATTTGCTTTCACTCACGTTGAGAGGCTGCCGGCAATTCTAGGGTTTGGTCAAATTATTGCCGCAAACGTTATTGGCAGACGGTAACTAAGCCTCACGACGCTTTCCACTCTGGCTTGCTCGGATAAAGGAGGAGCATCGTCATTACTTGGGGTCCTAACAATACGTTTTTTTCAGGTGAGCACCTCAAACCAGTTTTTGTCATATTCACCGGGGGTGCATTCATGCTCTCTCAAGAAATTCTCATCCACCTTGGCGAACTGCGGATTTAGGGCGAGTGTGCTCCAGATCATCGGTTCGAAATAGTCTATGTCGAATTTACCCGACATCTTTTTGCGCTTGGCCGGATCCGGTTGGAGAATTTGTTTTTTCTGTGTAGCCATACCGATGTTTTATTTAGGACTCCTTGATAGATGCCAGACCCGTAAGATTCAACGTTGAAGTGAGGGGGATTGAGCCATGGCGGTCAAGCTAGGGAGAGCACAGAATCAAGGTGGGTGGCGTAAAGCATGGCGCGGCGGCTTTTCTTGGGGAGGCTGCGAGTTCCGGATTGATCGAGTTGATTGGGAGCGATCCGGTGCAAGGCGTCAGCTCGCACGCGTGCGCGTGGGCAGGTGCGGAACCTCGACCGCAAATCGGGGAGGAGTGACAATTCGCCCGCGTGCGCTAGGGGAGTGAAAAAAGAAGATGCTAGTGCAAGACACTTGCGTGTTATTCGGCAAGTATTCGGCAATCAGTGATTTTTTCTGCTAGGGTTTTTTGCTAACTAAAAAACGCTGGAACCCTTATAGAATATGGCGGAGCTGGTGAGGTCATTAACCCATCAAACACACCATCAGTAACTTGTGTCGAAAACACGAAAAACCGTAGGAAGTGTTCGGACAAGGCTTCGGATCAATTGACACGGCGTCCTGGGCCTATGACCCAGAAGCGTAAACGCCGCAGCAGTGTCGTGGAATTCGGCAACGGTCCCACGAAAGTTCGCATCTACACCATGAACCGTAAGGATGGATATTCCGAGTTCACCCTGGTTTGGAAAGAGGGAGGCAGGCGGCGAGTTCGCAGCCTGTCCGATCTGGAGGTGGCTCGCATGATCGCCCAGCAAATCACTGTCCGTCTTGCCAATGGTTGGGAAGTCGGAGGCGAGGTGACCAAGCGCGATCTCGAACTGCTCCGGTATTATGAGCAGCAGACCTCGAAGTTCGGTGTGACACTCGCTGCCGCCACCGACGAATGGATCAGTGCCCGCAATGCGGTGAAGGGAATCACGCTCTCCGATGCAGTCCGTTTCTATCAGGCAAACCGGACCGACCTGCTCACGGTGAAAACCACGGCTCAGGTGACTGCTGAGTTTGTGAAATCCCGTGCCAGAACCGGGGAGAGCGCTGCCTACGTCAGCGGGTGCCGGGTGGGCCTCAAGCGATTCACCGACAAACTTCCCGGCAATATAGGTGAAGTAACGACTGCGGACATCAACAAATATCTGGCCGATCTCAAGGGACTCGGGCCGGTCAGTCGGAACGGACATCGAAGAAACATTGTGACCATGTTCAACTTCGCCAAGAAACAGGGCTACCTCCACCCGGATCGGAAAACCGCCGCCGAGCAGACCGAGACATTCAAGGAGCCGGAGACGGAAATTGCGATTTTCACGCCCGATGAAATCACAAGCCTTCTGCTGAATTCCCACGCACGAATCCTGCCGGTGATCGCCATTGGGGCATTCGCCGGTATCCGGAGTGCGGAGATCATGCGGCTCGACTGGGAGGACATCAAATGGGATCGCGGCCACATCGAAATCGCAGGCCGCAAAGCCAAGACGGCTGCCAGACGGCTTGTCCCGCTGCCGGAGAATCTCAAGGCATGGCTCGCCCCCTGGCGGGAATCAACCGGAAAGATCGTGACGCTAACAGCAGTGGCCGGAGCGATGAGCGACTTGGCCGTGAAAGCCAGAATTCCCGGCGGATGGCGTCAGAATGCCCTCAGACACTCGTTCATCAGCTATCGCGTGGCGCTGACAGGTGACGTCGCCCGAACGGCTTTGGAGGCTGGCAACTCACCGAAGATGATCTTCCGACACTATCGCGAAGTCGTGACGGAGGAAGATGCCAAAGCATGGTTCGCCATCACACCACCTGACGGATGGCTGCCCAAAGAACTCCCTTGGTCGATCCGAGAGCGGCTCCGGAGGCTCTGCATGCAGCTCGAAAACCAACGTATCGTTGACATCACCAAAATTGCGTAACCATGAAAGCCACAATCGCAACAAACCCCGTCCAGACGATGAACACTTGTGACCAGATCCTAGAAGCAGGTCCCATCCAGCCCGTCCTCATCAAAAAGAAGGAACTCGCCAAACGCCTGTCGGTCAGCCTACGGACCGTGGACGGGTGGGTGGCCAAGCGGGTGATCCCCTACATCAAGATCACCTCGCGGTTCTACCTCTTTGAGTTCGACGCAGTGCTGGCAGCGCTGAAGAAGCTCTACCAAGTGGAACCGAAGATCCGCGACTAACACCTGCGGCCGGAGGAGTCGGCACCGGACGTTCTGGAATCGATTTTGAACTTTCCGGTGCCGAATTTGATGCTTGCTCCGAAAGCTCACTGGCTACCCGAGAACCCTCCAGCATTCCGGCCGCCTCATTGTGATTTTCTTTGCGCAAAAAGAACCGCTGGTTTTGCACAACACCCACTTGTCATGTCGCCGTGACAATTTCCTTACGTAAGGAAAAGCTCGACGTCCGCCCGCGCAATTAAATCCAGGCTGCCCCCCGGTTGAGCGGTCCCGGATTCTGAAGCCACGGAGCAGAGCGCTCCCAAATCGGGTGAAATTGGGGAAGAAATGGATGGAAATGGATGAGAGTGGAGGTATTCTTGTCGGTGCCATGCTGCCACCAAACATCCAACCTTCGAACGAAATCCTCCGCTTGATCGCATCTATCGATGAGTTCAAGGGCGAATGGCGGGCAGTAGAGAGCATCAAGCCGGAACGGCTCCAGTCTTTACGGCGAGTGGCCACCATCGAAAGCATCGGATCATCGACACGGATCGAGGGAGCCAAACTCAGTGACCGGGAAGTGGAAACCCTCCTGCGTGGACTCCAAACCGAGTCATTCCGTTCCCGCGACGAACAGGAGGTGGCAGGATACGCCTACGTCATGGAGACCATCCACGCCTCGTGGCAGGAAATGCCGGTGACCGAGGGCATCGTCTTGCAGCTCCACCGCGACCTGCTGCGTTACAGCACGAAGGACGAACGGTACCGGGGCCAATGGAAAGGCCTGCCCAACCATGTGGTGGCAGTCGGGCCAAATGGCAGGCAGATCGGAATCGTCTTTGAAACTGCTTCCCCTTTCGACACGCCCAGGCTGATGGAAGACCTGTTCGCTTGGCTGGCGAAAGAGGAGCGCGATCCGGTTCTGCACCCGCTGTTGCGCATCGCCGTCTTCGTGGTGGTTTCTCTAGCAATCCATCCGTTTCAGGACGGCAACGGCCGGCTTTCCAGAATTTTGAACAACCTGCTGTTGCTGCGGAGCGGGTATTCCTTCGCCTCCTATAGCTCGCTGGAAAGCGTCATCGAGCACACCAAGGAAGCCTACTACCTCGCCTTGCGGCGCACTCAGACAACTCTCAAAACGGAGTCCGCGGAATGGGAGCCATGGATCCTGTATTTTCTCCGTTCCATGCAATCGCAAATCGCCCGCCTGCGGGAAAATCTGGAGGCTTCCGAGACGAAAACAGAACATCGGCATTTGTCTCCGCTCGCGGAGCGACTCATCAAAGTGCTCGTCGAACGAGGCACGCTCACCGTCGCGGAGGCTGCGGCAGCCACGGATGCCAATCGAAATACGATCAAAGACAAGTTTGCCGAACTGGTCGGGCAGGGACTGGCAGAGCTTCATGGCAAGGGCCGCGGAGCACACTACCGGCCTAGGGGGTCTTAATTGCCTGTCGGAGGTTTTCCTGACGACAGGAAAATCGCTGTCCGGGCAGAGGTTGTCACCAGCCGTCTGCTGTGAAGCTCGATGTGCTGTCGTATGCAGAAAAAGACGAACTTCGTCCATTTTTCGATTTTTCAGCACATTTCCGGAAGGTCGGAAGACGGATTTCAAGCCAACAGGAACCACAGCAAATTTCCTGCCGGCAGGAAAAATGGCAGCACGAGGCACTAGACGCTCGCCATTGAACTCCGATTGTCGAGCGACAATCCCACTTGGGGCTATCCGGCAATTGTTCTTCTGACAGAACGATTTCCACGCATTACGCCATGACTCTATCGCCGAGAGAATTTTCGTCTCAAAACGAAAGTCATCGTCTAACAAAATTTCTAGCCAGTCAAACAATCCGCTCCTGTCCAGTGCCATACCATCGTCGCGTGTTGCGGCAAACGTCTGTCCGGACAGACAAACTCCTTTCCGGCAAATCCAGTGGCGCAATGAAACTCCTCCTGTCGTCAGGAGAATATCGCGCCGCCGTTGGTGCCAAATGTCGTTACGTAAAGACATTCCAAGGATTCGAATGTTAGCCCATCTTCTACAAAAACCGACGTTCACTTGACACCGCGAGAGTTGGCGACATGCAAACGCAAGCCAACACCATTGACAATCGCCTGCTCACCGAAACGGAAGCCTGCGAATACCTCCGCGTCCGTCCCCGCCAGCTCTTCAACTGGCGCATGCTCGGACTCGTTCCGTTCATCCGCATCGGTCGTGCCATCCGGTTCCGGGTCACCGACCTCGATGCCGCCATCGACCGGATGACGATCAATCCCATCCAGCCCGACCGGCTGTGATTCAACCGTAATCAACACCTGACCCGATCCCGATCATGACTTGGTTCGATCAAGACGGAAGGCCGACTGCGGTGGACACAACCCACCCGGTTGACCTGTTGGAGCCGGATGACGCGGCAACTGAGCGCGACACGCCTTCGCTAATCCTCGTCGTTGAGGCGGTTGCCCGGACGTTCTTCCCAGGCGACCCTAAAATCACGCTCGTCGCGTGGCGCATCCTGCTTGGCGACGAGTGGGACGCGATCCGCGCCTGCGCCCGCCGTGCCGAATGTTCGGCTGCCGCCATCAGCAGGCGGCTGGCGATCCTCTCACGGCAGTTCAAGATGCGGCCATCCAAGCGGCATGTGCGGCGACTGGAGCGATGGGAGCAACGTGAGCAGTTCCATGATATGCTCCAGCAAAAGCGGCGAGAGGACCGCAATCCCCCCGCCGCCAGCGATGACCAATCGAAGACGAACACTTTCACCCAGTTGAAAGGAGTTCGTTCATGAATACGCATGCCGTCAACGATTCGTCGGAATCTAGTTCGAAACTTCTGATCTCCCTGCTCGGCGGCGACGTCGTGCTGGTGTGGGCTAACAAAGGTCAAAAGGGGCCGCGCTGGCGCGGGTGGCAGCACACAGGCATTGAGATGATGCGGAAACCGGCTTATTTGAAGAAGATCGATAGCGGCTGCAATGTGGCAGTCCTGACCGGCGCTCCCTCTGGCGGCCTGTGCTCAATCGACATCGACGACGATGATAGTGTGGAGCCGTTCCTCGCTCTCAATCCAAAACTGGCAGCGTCTCTCCGCAGTCGGGGCAGTCGCGGTTGCAATTTTTGGGTGCGAGTCGCCGGGGCGTTTCCTCCACCCGCAGACATCAAGAAGGCTGACGGGCGTGCGTGGGGCGAGTGGCACTCCACGGGTGTCTGCACGATGATTCACGGGGTTCATCCCGAGGGCATGAACTATGAACGGTCACCCGAGGTAGCCCCCGTCACCATGGCCTTTGCTGACATCCAATGGCCCGACAACCTCAAACTGCCGTGGCTGGCAGCTGCCGAGGAACTTCCACCGACGGGCGATGAGTCGGACGACCCGATTGTCGAGCTATACGGAAAACCGGTCGTCTTGGGCCAGAAGAAGTCAGGCGAGATTTACGTCAAGGACATCAACCAGGCGTATTGGGCGGGACTGTATGATGCTGAAAATGTCGTCCTTTTCGAGCCGAACGAGCGCGAGTTCTTTTTGTATGACGCGGGAACCGGACTGTATTCGGTGTCGTCGGCCGATACGACCAAGCAGGTCATTTCGTCTCGCATGTTAGGGATGTCCAGACAGAGCGATTTCCTATCACCACTCGAAAGCCTGCGCACCGACGCCAGACTCAGCGCGGTGGTCGCCCACCTTCGTGGAATAGCGGAGCACCGCAACGCATTCACCGACCGTCCCCGCGCCGTTCATCTAGCCGACTGCATGCTGCGCTTGGAAGGGCGGGACTGCATCTGCAAGGCGTTCTCCCCGGAATTCCGTAGCCGCAACCGTTCACCGATCCCATACGACCCGGATGCTCAATGTCCGCGCTTCCTCAACGAACTGGTGTTTCCCGCCGTTCACCCGGAAGACGTGGTTTTGCTTCAAAAGATGGCCGGCCAATCCTTGTTAGGAGAAAACCTCATTCAGCGATTCGTCATCCTCGATGGCGAGGCAGGGCGCGGGAAATCCCAATATGCCAACGTCGTTCAGCGGCTCGTCGGCATGGAGAACGTGACTCAGCTTCGCACCGATCATCTGGGAGAACGCTTCGAGCTGTTCCGTTTCCTGCGCCGAACGCTGCTTGTCGGCGTGGACGTGGACGCCAACTTCCTTTCATCAAAGGGCGCTCCCGTCATCAAGGGGCTTGTCGGCGGTGATTTCTTCGATGCGGAGCAGAAGGGAGGAACCGGCTCATTCCAGATCCAGGGGAAATTCAACATCCTCATGACTTCGAACTGCCGCCTCAAGGTAAAGTTGCAGAGCGATGTCGGAGCGTGGCGACGGCGCATGCTGATTGTGCGCTACGAATCCCCACCACCGAAGAAAAAGATCCCTGATTTCGGCATGCTGCTGATCCGCGAGGAAGGTTCCGGAATTCTCAACTGGGCGCGGCACGGGTTGGGCCTGCTGCTCAAGGACATTGAGGAAACCGGTGACATCCGGCTGACTCCGCGCCAACAGGGCGTGGTCGATTCACTTCTGGCCGAGAGTGATAGCCTGCGGTTCTTCCTTCGCGACAACGTGTGCTGCCAGTCAGGTTCGGACCTGACGGTGGCCGAGATTGTTCAGGCTTACGCCCACTACTGTCCTGAACGCGGCTGGGACCCTATGTCCGACACTCAGATCGGCCGCCAGCTTTCCTCGCTCATGCTGGAAATGTTCAAGACTGTGGGATCCAACAGTTGTCAGCGTGAGGGTAAAGCTGCTCGTGGTTTTCGTGGCGTAGCCTTCATCAACCCGGGAGGATTGCTGTGAGCCTTGACTTATCACGTCTGGAGAACGTGTGCGAAAAGGGCGACAAGATCATTGCCCGCTGCCCGGCCTGCGCCGAGCAGAAGCACGATGAAAAAGGCGACCATCTCATCATCTACCCGAATGGGGCGTTCGGCTGTGTGACCTGTCCCGGTGTGGTGGGGCATGGCCATCGGAAGCGGATTGTTGCTCTGGCGGGTGACTTGAAATCACGTCAGCGGTGGGGATGCTTTATCCGGGTTCGACGGCCTGCCCCCGCAAAATTGCCGAAGTTTGCGGATACCGTGGTTGATCTGGGAGAATCTGGGACGCTTGGGACGGGTTTTCAAAACCCTTACGCTATGCGTGAGAATGTATGTGTGAGTGAAAACGAAAAACGCACTCACAGGGAGGAAACACATACGCTTAGGAGTGAGGAAAAGGCGTCCCAAACGTCCCAACCCACCTTCGTGATGAAACGGCAGGCCCCACTTCAGGAATGTGATGATCCGTTAGTTAATGGTGCTCTGAAGCTGTTTTGACATCATTGCCGCTACTTGCCGAAAGGAATCTCTTAACACCCCGCTCCATGGCTGGGATGTTCCGACCCTCGTCCATTTCCCGTGCAATTTTACTTTTGCGTTTCCCACATAACGGAGATCCGGCGACTGGTCCGCACGGGGGCATCTGACAGGTAATCCAATGCCGCTTGACTGCCGTTTGCTTGCGGACAGCGGAAATCTGTACCGCTGATCTGAGGCGCGGGAGACTCCGAAAAAGTGGGAAGCGTGCAAGTTCACTTCCCACCGCTGTATGACGAGGGCGGTCGAATGTGGGGCAACGTTTGCCCTTGTTTCAACGGGAGGAAGATTCGTAATTAATCCATGATCGCCTCGCCGGAAACTCCTTCATGCAGCGCCGAGCAACACGCCGAAATCTTGCGGCACGTCCGTCTCGGTCGCCTCTTTGAACTGATGGATTGGGTGGCCTCAGGCCTGCCGACCCTGATCCCAGAATCCGAACGCCACAGAAACACAGACTCCCCGATTCGCGAGGCCATCAAATGTGGCAATCACAGCATGGCCCGGTTCTTGTGGGAGAAATGTTGGCAGCGTCAGTGGGAGGTCGATTCATTGGTTTCAACTGCTCTGTGGGACGGCAATGCGGCAGCCTATGAAATTGCGAAGTATTTTCTGACTCAAGGTTTACCGCTTGGACGTACCTCCGCGTACAGCGTCTTCAAAACACATGACGATGAGTTGATCTATTCAGCCCTGAAACTCGGCCTCAGCGTAAGAGGTCCTGATGGATTTGCCGATGCCCTTTCCGCAACCGGACACTCAAAGCATCTGCTCCGTCTCTTCCGGGAACTGCGGGCCGATTATCCGGACTTAGAGAAGGAAGGGCTCCTAGCGCTCAAAGAAGCGGTGGAAGAGGGAAAGATCCGGGCCGCGGCCCTACTGACTTGGGCGGGAGTGGATCCATTGGTAGAGTTCCCCCAAGACCCCTACGACACGGATGACGATGATCCATATTTGAGTTCCGTTTTGGACAGCGTGCGACTCGACGACAAAACGAGGGACATGCTAAAGGCACTCAAGATCGAACTAACCGACGAAATCTGGCTGAGGTTCCTGCAAAACGCTGGGTGGTTGAGTCCTGAACGCCTGGCGGAAATCTGGCACTGGAGAAAAAATCCAGAGGAAACCCTACTGGCGCATCCTGAGAAAGCCGCTGAATTTACAACTTCGATTTTGAAGCATCTCGACGGCTGGTGCAACGAGTGGGAACAAAAGCGCCGACAGGCGATTCAGTTGAAGGCCTGCGAATACTTCGCCCACTTGGGCCTGCCTTTCCTCGTCACCAAGGAGGATTACGACATCCGCAGTCTGCGGCGTTCGTTCTCCAAAGTTCACGAACCGCAAGCCCTGGCACGGCTGTTCTGGGTAATTTACGAGCGCGGCGATGAAGCCCAGCGTGAGAGGCTCAAGGAAATCGTCAGAACGCCCAAGATGCAGTCAATCATCCGGCAGTATGACAGTTTCTTATTGAGAGATCTTGGATTGGGTCCGAAACGCAGCCTTTCGATCAAAATCACCAAACGTGACCGGCCCTGGCACCTCGAAGACTGCAAGGTGGTCTGTCCTTTTGAGAGGCCATCGAAAGTTAAGGAGGAGAAGCCCGTCCCGCAGCATCATGTCCCGTACTACTCGCCGCCGCCTCCGGAGCCGCCGAGGCGAGCTGTGAGATTAGCCCGGCCGACGGCGATGTCCCGCGAAACCAGTGAAACAAAGGCATCTGTCGCAGGCAATGGCTTGATCAAATGAGCGGAGCCGAACTTGACCGGGTTGGCCACCGGATCCGCACGGCTGACTTCCAGTTCGATCCAGACTCGGCGGGAGGACTCTTGGTGCTGCAGCATCAGGTCCACCTTCGGCTGATAGCCGAGGATGCGGGCCTCGGCACGGTCCAACAAAGCCACTTCCCGTTTTGCAGTCCAGCCGGTGGGAGGGAGTTTCACCCAATTGCGCTGTAATGCTTCGGCTAGGTGGAACTTCATGAGCTATCCTTGCCAAGGACTTCGCCAACCATCAAGCCTTCACGGATTTATGCGACGATGCGGGGAGTAATCAGATCTTGAAATCAGGCACCTTCCAGCCAGATTCTGGACGAATGCCGCCGAAAGTCAGCCAACCCGTCAGTTCCACTACGCAGTCTTTCCAGACCGGGAAAGCCAGTGTTCAAACCCGGCAAAATCCGCGACAGAAAGCAGATCGGGTTTCTGATGGATCTCTGACAATCGGGGGTGTCGCGGGTCGAAATCCCGCAATCAAGACAAAACAACAAACCGTAGAAATGCCCATGAAATCAACGATTGCCGCACATGCGGCCCAAAATGCAGACGATGGCGGAGAGGGTGGGATTTGAACCCACGGTAGCTGTTACACTACGTCTGATTTCGAATCAGGTGCCATAGACCACTCGACCACCTCTCCGTGAGCGGGGCGGAAAAATGGTGGGTGGACCTGGGTTTGTAAAGCACCCAATTTCACTTAATCCGGGAAAACAATCGCCCGGTGGCCGTCGATGATGGTGCGGTCGTGGACGTGAAAGCGGATACCCTTGGCCAGGGCGATCCGCTCGCACTGGCGGCCGAGGCGGACGAGGTCGTTCGGAGTGTGGAAGTGCTGCACGCGATCGACTTCCTGCTCGATGATCGGTCCGGCATCGAGGTCTGGCGTGACGTAGTGACAGGTGGCACCGATCAGTTTCACGCCGCGTTCGTAGGCTTGTTTGTAGGGATTCGCACCGATGAAGGCGGGCAGGAAGCTGTGGTGGATGTTGATGATCCGTCCGGCATAGGCCCGGCAGAAATCGTCTGGAATGATCTGCATGAAGCGGGCGAGAACAATCAATTCCACGTCCTGCTCGATCAGCAGTTGCTGGATCCGCGCGAAGCCAGCCGCCCGGAGGTCTCCGTCCATCTGGATTTCATGAAACGGGATGTCCGTCCGTTCGGCGATGCCGCGGCAGTTGTCGCGGTTGCCGATGATGGAGGTGATTTCGATGGGGAGCTCGTCGAGTTCCGCCCGCCAGAGGATTTCGTTGAGGCAGTGGTCGGTTTTGGTGACGAGCACGGCGGTTTTCATGCGGTAGGGAAGGCGCCGGAAATGCCAGTCCGCCTGAAGGGAGCGTCCGAGGGTGCCAAATCCATCCATGAAGTCCTGCACGTCGACATCGAGGTCCCGGGTCTCGATTTCCAGGCGGGCGAAGAATTTGCCACCGAGCTTGTCGGAGAACTGGGCGAACTCGACGAGGTTGCCGCGGTGGCCGGCGACGTAGTTGGCGACCTTGGCGACGATGCCGGGTTGGTCGGGGCAGCTGAGTTTGAGGATTAAGCCGGGGCGGGACATGGGAGGGCGACGCTGAACGACCGCGCTCGCGCCGTCAATCGTCTGCGGGCCGCGGATCAAGGGCGGCGAGAGGAAACGTCCGTTAACTCGGGTGAGACTTTGGGCACCGGGGCGGCTTCATGCAGAGTTGCCGGACGCGGGTGACTGGCGATGCCGGCAGCCGACGTGGGCTCGGGATTCAGCCCGGGCCGGGATGAGAGCGTGACCAGCAACACGGAAAACAAGAGGGCGGACAAAGCACCTGCCAACCCGGCGAGCCACCAGCGGTGGGATCCGAGGTGGGGCGAGCCGATTCCCGGTTCGTTGAGAGAGGGTGGAGAGGCGCGGCGGACGATGGCATCGATCACTTGTGGCGGAAATTCCGCAGGCCGAGCCACTGGCGCGGTGGGCACCTGCCAACCTGCGAAATCAAGATCGTCGGCGGCCAGGGCGAGGTCTTCCGGATAGGAGGCGCTCCGCAGGTGGGTAGGGCCGCTCAGCAGGGCGAGCACGGCGGCTTCATCGACGAAGCCTTCCCGTTCCATCTGGAGTGAACCGGATTCTTCGTGGGTCCTGACGGACGGGAGCAGGCTGAGTCTGAGTGATTTCATCTTCGGCAAGGGGTGATTGATTGATCTGATATCGGGAAGATCGGGAAAGGTCAATCTTTAATGTTTCTGAAGTAAATTCACAAATGACTGATGCGTCAGTTCTTTACCCAGCGTCAGGCTGCGGTGATGCTTGGGGTTGCAATCGCGGTGCTTTGCATCAAGACTTCGTCGACCAAGACATGTCATCCAGCTTACCTGAAGATTCACTGTTGCTAATTCGCTGCCCCTCCTGCGGCCAGCGGTTCAAGGTCGGGGATGATTTGCGCGAGCGCACCGTCGAGTGCGGTGGTTGTGAGCATCGGTTCCGGATCAATGACGAAGTGATCGTGCGCGGGCGGAAATTTTATCCAAGTGAGGGGAAAAAGCCAGCGCTGAATCGCTTCCACCGGATTCCACTGCCGGGAGGTGAATCCATGATGGGGGTGCAAGCCGATCCGCTACGGTAACATGCCGGATCCAGCGGTTCTCGAGCCGGCCTCTCCCCAGCGGGTGATTGCGGGGGGGTGGGGTGGTGGGAATGGTGCTGATGGCGCTTGTTCCTGATGTTTGGAACCAACCGTGGTGGGGCTTTGGACGGCATGCCGTTGGAGAATCGCTTTCTGATGGCTGGGTTTGTCTGCCTTTTGGGGACGGCAATGCTGGTTTATGCGAACCCGAGAGCCCGCATGAAGGCGTTAGGCGTGGCGCTTCTGTTGAGCGTGCGGCCTTCTGGCGGTGCCCTATTTTTTCCGGCAGGGCTCGGAGGCGCTTCCGACCCAGGCTGTGATCACGCCACGGGACATCATGGCCCCGGTGGATAATGCCGGTGGCGCGGAGGTCAAGGACGGGGATGACTCCGTCGCCGCCCTGCGGACCCGGATCGGAACCGGACCGTTGGAGGCGGAAATCTCCAAGCTCGCCAAGGAGGGCAGCATGAAGCAGGCGGTGGGAATCTGGCTCAGGGGCTTGAGCGACAGCCACCGGTTTCTGGTGCGGGACTACCTGCTCCGGGTCACCGGCGCGGATGTGTCCTCCCATTACTATCCGCGGAGCGGTGGGGACTATCTGCTGGTTCTATCCGGGATCAACAACTCGCTGCAGGAACTCGTGGATGACTCACGGCTCCCTTGGGCCAGGTGGAGAACGATCTATCCGGAGATTTCGATCATCGAGGTCCGGGTGGGCAACGAGATTTTCGTCGAGGGGTCCATTGAAAAGCTTTCCAAAAAAGACGATCCGGCGTTCTATGATCTGAACAAGCGAGAGCTCGAAAGCATTGATCTGGAGCGGGTCAAACGTGCCGTCCAACGTCTCGCGGAAGCCGAGCCGAAAATCTATCGCACCGACATCAGCCGCAAGCTCATCTCGATGCTGGGCGAAGATGAGGTGGATTTCAAAGGCACCATCTGCAAGGCGCTCTGGCGGTCTGGTCGGAGAACGCCGGGCCCTGCCAGCGAGGCGGCCTGAATGTGGTGAACAAGCTGGTCGCCGAGGGCAAACCGGTGCAACCGGAAATCGTCACCCTGATCGTGAAGGAAAAGAATCCCGCAGTGATTCCCATCCTTGATGAACTTTGGTTTAAGAATCCGATGGCGTGGGAGTCACTTTACGGCGATCTGGGCCAGTCGATCGAGAGTGCCGTGATCCGGCGGATGCCGGAGACCAAGGGAACCATCCGTCACTCGGCCGTGCGACTTCTCGGCCGGGTGGGAGGAACTGACAGTCTGCCGATTCTGGCGGCGGAAGTCCCCGGATGCGGACTCCGAGCTGAGGGTGCTTCTCGACCAGGCGCAGAAATCCATCCGCACCCGATTGGCGCGATAGACCCGCCAATTGGAAAACTTCTTACGGCCGGCGAGCAAATCGCCTTGCCGTCAGAAGCAGTTTCCACAAGCCTCTGTGCGCCTCTCGTTTCGCGCCAAGCTGGGATAATCCGGGGGGAGAATTCCAGCCGCGCGAGGCGGGGGGCACAGTGTCTTATCCTAGGCGGCCCTCCCGATGTTTCATGACCGCCTCGAAAAACACTAAACCGCCTCGAATTCCGCTGACTCCCGCAACTGGCGTTCCCAGATGAAGCGGCGGAACAGCACCTTCACCGCCGCGGTTAGCGGGACTGCCAGCAGCGCGCCGACGAAGCCGCCGAGCACCAGCGACCAGAAGAGCATCGAGAAAATAACCGTCAGCGGGTGCAGTCCCACCGAGTCGCCGACGATCTTGGGCGCGGTGACCAGCGAGTTGATCTGCTGGACCACCACGAAGATCCCGACCACGCAGCCGACGTAGGCCCACGGGCTCATTCCGAAAGGCGCGGTGCCCTGCGCGTGAAGATAGGCGATGATGCATGCGGGAATCAGGCAGAGAATGTTGCCGATGTAGGGGATGACTCCCAGGATGGCCATGAAGACTCCTATCAGAAGTCCGTAGGGCAGGCCGAAGATGGTCAGCGCGATGCCTACCAGAATGCCGTCGATCGCGGCGACAAGCACCTGGCCGCGGAAGAAGGATATCAGATAGCCGTTGATTTCCTGAAGCGTGTCCACCAGCGAGGTCTTGAAACGCGACGCCTTGAGCGGCACGTAGTCGTGCCAGTGGGTGCGGATGGAGGCGGAGTCCTTGAGGAAGAAAAACAGATAGATCGGCACCATGATCATGCCGAGGAAGCAGCCCGAGGAATGCCGAGCACCTTGGTGGATCCCGCCGTCAGCCAGCTGCGGCCGGTTTTGAAGATCACGTCCAGGTTCTCGACAAGCATGCGTCCGCCGCGGGTGCGGGCGAAGGGATCGAGCGATTCCAGGTCGGCGGACTGCTGCTCCGGGGGCAGCGGATTTCCCTGGTCATCCATTTCGGTCAGCAGCCAGCCAACAGGCCCGTTGCGGTGGCGGACGCGCAGATCGTGAAGCGAGCGGGCAAGCGTGGGGGCAAGGTGTTCCGTGCCGTCGTCCGGAGTCGCTGCCGCCCGAAAGCGCGGATTCGCTGGCGGCGGGAGTCTTGGAAAGAAAGTCCCGCAGCGCGCCATGCGCCCGCGCTGGATCCCGGGCAGGACGGCGGCGACCAGCAGGGTGACCGCCAGCAGGATCGACAGGAAGAGGGTGATGACCGCCCACAGCCGGCTCATCCCACGGGTTTCCAGGAATCTAACGACTGGATCCAGCACGTAGGCGATGATGCCGGCAACGATCAGGGGGATGAGCACCGGTTGGAGAAATCCGAAGACCGCCCCCATCAGCCAGATCAGACCGACGAGCAGTGCTCCGATGACCAGGATGGAAATTCCGGTGGCGGCGTTCCAGAGGGTTTTCTGCTGAAAAAGGGTCGGGTAGCGCGTCATGGTGAGATTCTCGCGCACTTCTATGGAGGCTGCGCCGCGACTTACCAATTACAAAACGTCCTGCTTTTCGGACGGTTCCGCGGCCAGCCTGGCGACTTTATCCAACACGCCGTTCACAAATCGCCGCGAGTCGGTGGTGCCGAAGCGCTTGGCCAGCTCGATCGCTTCATTCATCGCCACCTTCGGCGGAGTCGCGGCATGAAGCAGTTCGTAGGTGCCAAGCCGGAGAATCGCACGGTCGACCGGATCGATCCGCTCGGGCGAGAAGTTCTCGACCACGGTGGCGAGCATCTCGTCGATCGGTTCCTTTTTCGCGAGAATCTTGTCGACCAGTTCGTCTGCCAGTTCGCGGAGCTGGGTGATTTCCAGCTTGGAATCGCGCAGTCGGGCGAGGTCGGCCTGTTCGGGGAATTTTTCGGGCTCCTCGACCATTCGGAGGCGATCGGAAATCCGTTGGAGCCGGCGGATGGTCGCCGCCACGGCTTCCATTTGCCCACGCAGGACGGGAAAATCCTCCAAGCCCTCGATGAACCGGCGGCGGGCCGCTGCGAGGTCGCGGTCCACTTTGAAAAGGATTTCCAAGGCGTCGCCGAAGCTTTCCGCCACGGAAGCATCGTCGTCGTCCTTTGGCAGACGT
Organism: uncultured Verrucomicrobiae bacterium; assembly: GCA_963841745.1. Classification (GTDB taxonomy): domain Bacteria; phylum Verrucomicrobiota; class Verrucomicrobiia; order Verrucomicrobiales; family Akkermansiaceae; genus Luteolibacter. The sequence goes on from CAWJDV010000008.1 coordinate 300,234, forward strand.
TCCAGCTTGGCGAACGAGGTGCTCCAGCCGGATTCCAGTTCGGCCACGCGCTTGAGGTCGATTTTCAAACTCTCCGCCTGCGGCCAGGCCGACAGCAGCGTCATCGCCATGGCTTGGCGCTCGACAAATTCGCTCAACCTTCCTTCCCGGCCGTGGGCCAAGTGGTGGACGGTGCGGAACGTCGCCAGTTGCAGGCTGCGGCGGTCGGATTCCGTGACAAAATCCCAGAACGGACCGCGCAAGGCCGCCGGATCCGCGCCACCTTCGAGATCGGCGCAGTAAAGAAATTGGACGACCGCCTCGCGGATGTGGCGGCGGCTAGGCATTGCGGTGCTTTTTATGGGAGGCGTTACGGGGCATGGATCGGTCGAGTTCCTGGAAAATATCAATCATCGAGGCGGCGGCTCGCGCGGCTTCGCGGCCGCGGTTGAGCTGGGCTCCGATGCAGCGTGCGTAGGCCTGCTTTTCGTCGGCGACCAGCAAAACTTCATGAATCACCGGACGCAGCGATTGGATGGCGAGTTGCTGCAGCGTGTAGGTCACCGAGCTGGCCACCATGTCAGCATGTTCGGTGGAGCCGCGGATGATCACGCCGAGTGCGATTACGCAGGCTGGCGGGTCGCGATCGAGGATGGAGGCGATCATTACCGGGATTTCAAACGCGCCGGGCACCCGGATCAGGTCCACGCGTCCCTGCGGCACCAACTCGCCCAACTCCTCGATCGTGTTTTCCACCAAGGCGTCGGTGAACTGCTCGTTGTACTTCGAGGCGACGATGCAGATCCGGACTTTCGGTCCGATGATCCGGGGTTTGGGCGGCAAAGCTGACGACATGAGCGGGGTATGGCGGGCGAAGAACGAAAAGTCAACCGACAGGCTATGAGATTCACCGGCGCTGAGAATTTCACTTGGCGAAAAGGCCCGCCGCACGAAGATCCACGCATGGTTTCCTTCCACGAGGCGCTCGAGCTTCTTTTGAAAAACTCGCCGCTGCTGGCGGTGGAAAGCTGCCGTTTGCAGGATGCCGTCGGCCGGGTGCTGCGGGAAAACGTGCTTGCCGACCGGGCGTTTCCCGCCTTCGACCGGGTGATGATGGACGGCTACGCGCTGAGATTTTCCGATTGGCAGGCGGGGCAGCGGTCGTTCCGGGTCACCGGCTCCGCCCCGGCGGGGAAGTCCGTGACCGCGCTTTCCGGCGAAAGCGGCACCTGTATTGAAGTCATGACCGGTGCGCCGTGCCCGCTCGGGGCCGACTGCATCATCCCGGTGGAGGACGTGACCGAAGGCGGGGCGGGGGCGGTGAAATTTTCCGATATCCGCCGCTCCGGTCGCGGGGCGATTCATTCACCACGCCGGAAGCGATGCCGGGGCAGGGGAGATTTTACTGCAATCCGGCTGCCTGCTAGGTTCGCGGGAAATCGGCGTGGCGGCATCCTGTGGCGCGGCGCGGCTCCGGGTGTCGAAGCTGCCGGAAATCGCCGTGATCGCCACCGGAGACGAACTCGTCGCGGTGGATGAAACCCCGGAACCCCATCAGATCCGCCAGTCGAATGCCCACTCACTCGCCGCCGCGCTGCAAATCGCGGGCTATCCGCCGCGGCACGTCGGTGTGTTGAGCGACGACGTTTCCGCCGCCCGCCCCGCCGTTGAAACGCTGCTCGCTTCGCACGATTGGCTGGTCCTCACCGGCGCGGTTTCCAAAGGCATGCACGATTTCGTCCCCTCGTTGCTGAATGAGCTCGGCTGTCGGGAAATTTTCCACGGCGTGGCACAATCGCCCGGGAAAACCCGCCGGCTGCTGGGTCGGGCCGGGCGGGCAGGTGATCCTCGCGCTGCCGGGAAATCCCGTCTCCGCGCTGACCGGGCTGCACACTTTGTTGTCCCGGCGCTCGCCGTCGCCTCCGGGCTGAAGCCGCCCCGTCTCCGCCGGGTGGTGATGGATGCACGCACCATGCAGCTTGCCGGATTCACCCGCCACCTTCCCGGTCACGCTCCGTGCCGACGGCCGTGCCGAGCCCGCCGTCATCGGCAACAGCGGCGACTTCATCGGCTTGCTCAAGAGCGATGGATTCGTCACCCTGCCGCCTCGCGAATCATCCGCCGCCGCGTTTCCCTACACCCCCTGGCTATGAGCAACCCCGATTTCACCCACGTCCGCAGTGGCCAGCCGACCATGGTGGACATCACGGGAAAATCCCCTAACCGCCGCACCGCCGTCGCCGAGGCACGGATGGAACTCGGCGCGGAAATCATCGGGAAATTCCAGAACAACGACCTGCACGGTCCGAAAGGCCCGGTCTTCCAGACGGCGATCATCGCCGGCACCATGGCGGTGAAAAAAACCAGCGAACTCATCCCGTTCTGCCATCCGCTGCCGGTCGAGAACTGCGAATTTCAAATCACCCCTAACGACACCGGCGTCGCCATCCGCTGCGAGGTTTCCACCACCGGGAAAACCGGCGTCGAGATGGAGGCCATGACCGGAGCCAGCGTCGCCGCCCTCACCGTTTACGACATGTGCAAGGCGATGAACAAGGCCATCCGCATCGTCGATCTCCGGCTCATTTCCAAGACCGGCGGCAAGTCCGGCGACTATCACGCATGAAAACCAACCGCACCACTCCACGGCCTCGTTCTCGCCGGTGGTCGCAGCTCGCGCATGGGCCGCGACAAGGCGACACTCGTCCATCCGGACGGCCGCCCGCTCGCCCGGCGTTGTTGCGATCTGCTGCGCGAGGCGGGCTGCGAGTCCGTCGTCCTATCACTCCGCCACGATCAGGAAATCCCCGCCGGACTCGATGAACTGGAAATCGTGCGCGATCCCGCCGGTGCCAGCCACGGACCGATGGTCGGCATCGTCGTCCGGCATGCGGCTGCATCCCGGATGCCGACTGGCTCGTGCTCGCCTGCGATCTTCCGCGGCTTGATCTCCAGACGCTCGACACACCTCATTTCCTCCAAACACGCCGAGGACATCATTGCTCGCCTACCGCAGCGAGTCCGACGGACTGCCCGAGCCACTTTGCGCGCTCTACGCCGCCGGATGCGTTGCCCATACTCGAGCAGGCCGTGGCCGACGATTTCCGCTGCCCGAGAAAAATCCTGATTCGCAACGACTGCCGCCTGTTGGACCCGGTGACGCCGCCGCGCGCTCGACAACGCCAACACTCCCGAGGATTGGGAAACCGCCACCACGCCATGACGCTCACCGTCTGTTATTACGGCCTGCTCGCCGAGCGCCGCGGCCTGGCGGAAGAGCGAGTCAACAGCCCGGCGGAAACGCCCGCACAGCTCTATGCTGAGTTGGATCGTGAACACTCGCTCGGGACTTGCGATGACCGATTTCCGCGTCGCCGTGAATGACGAGTTTGTTCCCTGGGACCATCCGTTGCGGGAAAATGATTCCGTGGCGTTCCTTCCACCGATGTCTGGCGGATGACAGATTTGAACAAGGAAGATCGGATACAAATTCTTCGGGGAGCACCTGCGCCCCCGCAGGTGGTTTTTGGCGCCCTCGCCGAAAACAAGGTCGATTTTCGTGCGACGCATGTCTTTGGCGAGGGCGCCAAAGACAACACGCGAGGCGCGTGTGCTCCCCTTTGGGAGTTACAATCCATCGATTCCCGAGCGTCTCGTTCAATTTACGCTTACTTTTAAAACTTCACCCCCTCCCATGGCTTCAGTCAGCTTCTCACTCACCAGCCAGCCCATCGACATTCCGTCGCTGGCGGCTGCACTCGACAATCCGGCCGCCGGGGCCGTCGTCACTTTCGACGGGCGCGTGAGAAACCACAACGCCGGGCAAGCTGTCAGCCATCTGGAATACCAGGCCTATCCGGCACTGGCGATTTCCTCCGGTCAGCGCATCCTCGAAGAAGAAGCCGCCCGTCACGGCCTGTTAGCCGTCCAGGCCGCGCATCGTACCGGGCCCGCTCGCCATCGGGGAGGCCGCCGTGTGGGTCGGCGTGGCTTCCGCCCACCGCGCTGCCGCCTTCGACGGGGCCCGTGCGATCATGGAGCGGCTGAAATACGAGCTGCCGGTTTGGAAAAAGGAAACCTACGCCGACGGTCGCACCGAGTGGGTCGGTCCGGATAACAAATCCGCCGAGACCGGCAGGACGGGCGACGAAGTTCCCGAGTGGCAGGCGGAACTGTTGGAAATCTGGATTTCCGCCGGCAACGACTTCCGCGGCCGGCACGGACAGGAACGTTTGGAACACGGCATCCAATGTCTGCCGGAAGTCGAGTGCGTTGCGGGCATGGGTCTGCGCGGCGACCGTTATTTCGGCTACAAGCCGGACTTCAAGGGCCAGGTGACGTTTCTCGATGCAGGACTCGTGCAAGCCGTGCGCGAGCGGTTTGCAAAACCGGATCTATCCGGATCGGTTTTCCGCCGAAACCTGATTGTCCGGGGCATCGATCTGGGAGAATGGGTGGGCAGGCGTTTCCGTTTCCAGGGCGTCGAGTTCGAGGGCAGCGAGGAGTGCAAGCCCTGTTACTGGATGGACGCCGCCGTCGGACCCGGCGCGGAGGAGTTCCTCAAGGCGGACCACCGCGGCGGCCTCCGCGCGCGGATTCTGTCTGATGGAGTTCTGCGAGTCGGCGGGTGAGATTGTGCTTGGCGAACGTCCCGGGAGTGATTGAGTGGGCGGCGTTATTTCAACCTCCCACCACCATGTTTAAAGAATTCAAAGAATTTGCACTCAAGGGCAACCTCATCGACATGGCCGTGGCCTTCGTCATGGGAGCTGCGTTCACCAAGCTGTCCACGGCTTTCATCGAGGATCTGATCATGCCGGTGATCGGTCAGGATTTCCGGTGGGATGGACTACTCCAACAAGTTCATCGCGCTTTCGGATAAAGTGGTCGCGACGGATCTGGTGGAGGCGAAAACCGCAAGGAGCCGTGATCGCCTACGGGAGCTTCATCACCATCGCCATCAACTTCGTCATCGTGGCATTCGTGATGTTCTTGGTGGTCAAGGCGATCAACAAGGCCAAGAAAATCGCGATCAAGGAGGAGGCCGCCGCAGCTGCCGCTCCCGCCGAGCCGACTGCCGAGGAAAAGCTGCTTACCGAGATCCGCGATCTGCTCAAGAACAGGGCTTGATCACGCCTCGGCGGATTTCGCCTCGAACTCGGCTTTCGCCGCTTTCCGGCATTCCGCGACGAAGTGGTTGCACGCCTCGCGGCAGAGCAGGGGAATGGCCTCGGATTCGGGCAGTTCGCCGGGGATGCCGTTGAAACGGCTCGCCTCGCTCTCGTCGAGCGGGGTTTGCGGGTCGAGCTGCCAGAGAATCTTCTTCGCGCACTGGTGGGCGGGGCCACAGACTTCCTGGACGAGCTTCTGTGCGCCAGCGTCGCTGATCGAGCGGGCGAAACGATACATCCCGGTCTGCCGGTTGAGCTTGTCGCGGAGGGTTTCGATTTCGAGCGTGCCGTCCCGGTAAGCCAAAAAGAGGCCGACGCAGGCTGGGTAAAATTGGTCCAGGGCGAGCCGCAGATCGTTGTCGTTTTCCAGGGTCATCACCCAGCCACGCTTCAGATTGACCTGTCCCTTGGTGAACCGGTAGGTCCCGTCCTCGGCGTAGGTCGAGAGGTCCCGAGCGTCAGCCGGGCCGTTGTGGACTCGCAATCCACCGAATCCCGCCGATTCCGCAAGCCCGAGATCCGCTTGGTGGCAAAGGATAAATGGATGGTTGTAAACGTCTGTTTGGATCTCCAGTTCGCCAATCCGGTGGATGCCGGATTCGAGCAGTTGTTTGAGTTTGAGAGAGGTGGCCATGCTGTAAATTGAAAATTGGTTTTAATGGATGTGACTTATTGGATCACAGTTTTTTGTGAAGCTGATCAAAGTCCGAAATCTGGTCCAGAATCACATCGGCCAACAGTCGTTCGGTTCCAATGGCCGAACTGTAAAACAATTGTTTGCCGCGGAGCGAATGGGGGTTGTGACGGAAGACATCCCGCTGGCTGGCAGCGGGTCCGACTTCGCTTTCGATGCCGAGAAGCACCGGAATGTCCTGGAACGAATGCAGTCCGTCCGAGATGAAAAACGGCACGACGACGACGTTCGGAGTTTGCGACATTTTGTCCCACTCGGCGATGAAGGGTTGTTCCTCCATGTAGGCGTCGAGCACGGCGGCGTAGCCCGCACCGGAGGCGGCGATCAGATCGGCCTGGTCGCGGATGGCCTTGGTGGAGTTCTGGTTCAGACCGGTGCCGTGGCCGGTGATGATCAGCGTGGTCTCGGCGGGATCGATGCCCGGAGCGACTTCCTTGGCGCGCTTCAGGATGAGGTCGGTCATCGAGCGATGCACGCCGACGGGCAGGCAATAATGGAAGGTCTTGCCGCGGACGGTGGTCGTCGGACCGGTGAGTTGCAGCTCGCGGGGGATGACGTCCTGGGTGAAATACCCTTCGCTGATGAAATCCGGCACCACGTAGATTTCATCGGAATCGATCAGGTAAAACGCCTCGCGCATCGACGGCTCCTCCTTCCAGAAACAACAATGGACTTCCGCAAACAGCCCGCGGCTGCGGATTTCATCGGCGTGTTCGAAATAGGGCGTGGAGGAATCCGGATTCTCGGTGGATCCGTGACCGACGATGAGAAGGGCGCTGTGTGGCTTGGCCGCGATGGACATGCGGCGAAGTTGGCAAGGGATGCCGGGAATGCAAGGCGGGGAACGATTTGTGGCTGCGCATCAAGCGATCGGGTCCGGGCACACCGAGCGGCGCTGGCACTTGAGGCAGAACTCGCCGAGGTACAGTTGGTCGATCCAATCCATGATTTCCCGCAGGTGGCCGGCGTCCGAAGTGAGGAATCCGGCCTCGAAATTCCGCTTGTGAGCCCCTTTCGCCCCAAGCCCTGCGCCGGTCAGGTTGGCGGATCCGATGAAGGCCTGTTTGCCATCCATGATGACCGCCTTGGTGTGGATGCGGGGGCAGAGAATCCGCTCGAACAGATCGCTGGTGACGAGATTCGGATACTTGTCGAAGTCCTCGCGGAACCGCGGACCCGGTTCCTTGGCATGCATCAGGCGCACGCTGACGCCCTCATCGACAAGGTCGGAGAGAATTTCCAACAAGGGTACAAAGCGGCGGCCCTTGGGAACGTGCAGGTCTTTGATGTCCGCCGTGACGATCCACAGGAATTTCTTCGTCATCGGCAGCAGTTCGACGATGATTTTCCGGTAGATGGCTTCGTTGAGGAGGAGTTCCATGGGAGTAAGGTGAGCGCAGGGAAGACTGGGTTCATCGCCCGGGCCGACAAGAATGAAACCAGACAAAGGTAAGGCAATGTTGTCGCTGTGAACCTGCCTTTGTGCTTTCCCGGGCTGCCGAATGCGCTATCTTCTGGAGCTGTGCGTTTTTCATGGATGCGTCCTTTTCGGTTGATCGCGGTCTTCGGGTTCGCGTGTGGCGGTCTATTTTCCCAGACCGTCGTCAAACCGGCGGCTGGCCGTGCCAAAACCGAGCCGGGCCTCGAGTTCGCAGTGGACTGGAAATGGTGGGTCGCGCCGGCGGCAACGGGCGATTGGGGGATGCCGCTGCCGGAAGAGTTGCGGCCGAAAACGCCTGGCGATCCGGGTTCCGGCCCGGCCGCGCCCGCGGTGGACCGACCGGCGACCTATGAGGTGAAAAAGGGCGATGCCATCATCAAGATTGCGAGGAAGTTCGACATGGCGGCGTGGCAGTTGAAGCAATTCAACGAGCTGAAGGACGACCGGATTCAAATCGGGCAGGTGCTGCGGATTCCCACGCCGGGAGAGTTGCTCACGCTGATTCCCCCGCCTCCGCCGCCACCGCCGGAGCCGAAGAAGGAAGTGGCAGGAAAGGCGAAAAAGGCCAAACCGGTGGAAGTGCCGGAGCCCGACCCATGGATCGATCCTGGCGGCGAGTTGCAGCAGGAACTCGAAAACGTGCGGCTGCAGGTATTCCTCGACCGCGAAATGTTTTCTCCGGGCATGATCGACGGCAAGGCCGGTCCGATGTTCCTGAAAATCTGCGAGATCTATCAGCGAACCCACGCGGACGCCGCGGATCCCGCCATGCTGAAAGCAAAAGCCGAGGCCGTGGTGAAGGATCCCTACACCAAATACATCCTGCGCGCGGACGATTTCAAATTCATCAAGACTCCCAAGGTCGAGCCGGTCACGCACCGCAGCGGCAAATCGTCGGCGACCGGGAAAAAGAACGCCAAGATTGAGATCCCCGCTCCGAAGGCGACCACGATCGATGATTTGGTCGCCGTGGATTTCCTTGGTTACACGAGCGCGTGGGAGTTCGTCGCGGAGCGGTTTCATTGCGACGAAGCGTTTCTCCGCGACATCAACCCGCAACTCAAGGCAGTGCCTGCTGTGGGAACCGAGTTCCAGGTCCCCAACGTTTTCCCGTTTGAAATCGAAACCGCGCTCGAGGCACCGCTGCAGCCCGCCGCCGACCCGCAGAAGCCCGTGACTGCCGCAGTGGTGCTTTTGTCCCGCCTGGAAATCTCGCGTGAGGGCAAAATCATCGCCGTCATGCCGTTGACCACGGCGCGCCCGGGGCTGCGCGGTCGCGACAAATGGACCGTCCTCGATGCGATTCCGCAACCCCGACTGGCAACCAAGCGCGAACCGCGTGAAGCGCCGAAACCCCAGCCCGCGGCGGCCGTGGATGTGACTCCGCCGCCAGCCATCGAGCCGCCGCTGGAGAAGGAGCAGTATCTGGCACCCGGGCCTAACAATCCGTTGGGGATTCTCTGGATCAACCTCGCCAAATCCGGCAGTCCGGATCCGCTGCCTTACGGATTGCACGGCACCAGCATCCCCGCGCGGATGAAACTCGAAGGCATCGGCGGCCTGCGCCTCACCAACTGGGACATCGCCCGCGCCGTGCGCCTGATGCCTGCCGGGACGACCTTGCAGTGGAAGGCGCAGTAGTTGGGGGGGAGCGGGGTGGAGGGAAGTGGAGATGTTGAATTTTGAATTTTGAATTTTAAATGCGAAGAGGGGAGGAGTGGAGTGGAGATGTTGGATTTTACGGCAAAGGCGCAATGGAGAGGAGCGACATGGACAGGAGCGAACGCGACGTGCCCCGAAGGGGGGCCGCCGGCGGGCGGAATCAAAGGTCACAAAGGAACGCAGAGCGGGATTCTTTGAAACATTCTTGTTCTTCGCGGCCCTTCGCGGCCCTTCGCGGCCCTTCGCGGCCTTGGCGTCTTTGCGGTTCACTCTTTCAACTGAGAAGGCGCGGGCTTGGAGAGGCGGAGGGCGGATTACGCAAGATGCCAAAGCGCCGCCGTGCCGCGAATCCTCTCTCCCCATCCAAAATTCAAAATCCTCCCACCGCCAACCACGTCCTCCCGGCTGAATCGCCTTGATTCGCGGTCCTGCCTTTGCTCCACTGCCGATGCGAAAAAAGCCGCCGGCCCTTGCGGACCGACGGCTCGATTTGCAACCGACCTGCAGCGTCGTTTGACTCGGCTTTCTCAGGGCCTCGAATCAAGCGACGTCTGCATCCGGGCCGGCGGGCACCGGCATTTTCACCGCTTTTTGGCCCTTTTTCCTGCCAGTATTCCGCTCGCTTTTCGGGACGAATCCCAGCGAGCGGTACAGCTCACAGTCCTCCCCATACGCTTCATTGCCCCGGATCGCGTGGGCGATCAGGACCAGGATCTTCGTCAGGGCTTCATCGGCCTTGTCGCGTTTCAGCTTCAAGCCTTTGAGTTTGGTTTTCAAATCCGCCATCTCCTTCCGAATATCGATTGGCGGTGTGGACTCCTCCTCGAACTGGGCGAGGGTGAATCCGGCGAACGTCACAGTGGGCGCGAATTCCTGCCACGAGGACAGGAATTGAGCGCGACGGCGTGACACAACTGGGTCTATGTAGTTTGACATAGTATTTGGTATGTGTGGTGTGCCTGAGTATCTGGAACGGCAGGATGCCGTGGGACAGTTCCTCAAACACGCCGTGCAGTATCCGTCACTTGCTAGGCCGCGACAAGACGATTTTGCTCATCTGGTATCCACAAATTATTCACAATACAAGATGTGGTGTTTTTAGGCGTGTAGCTACGATGTAAAACATGAGAAAGCTCTGGGAGTTATGAACAAACAGTTCACAGGTTGCCCGCCTCTCTAGGGGTATGGAAATTTTTCACCGCCTGCTAGAAATGGGCTCGGAGTGGAGAAATTTGAAAATTCCCTTAGTTTTTGCTAAACAATCGGTTGTTTCAAACCTTGGGATTCCTCGATTCTGCCTGCCGGACCAGGGGCAATTTTTATACCCCTGCGACAGGGTGTCGCGGAGAATCTCCAAAACTAACTTCCCTAGGGCGGCGGGGCTCGCAGGGAAACTTTCACGCTCCCCGGATCGCCGGAGCGCCACCTTTCCAGCGTGGATTTCAGCCGTGACGGAGTCGTCTTCGTCACCGCTGGCATCCAGCGGATCAGGGTGTAAAATTTATTTGAAACAGCCATTTTTCGGCCGGTTTTCGCCGAAAAGTCCCGGAAATCGCCCCGTCCAGCCCTCATTTCCTCCCGGTCCGGCCCATGCGTAAACAAGCGTTTCAGGAGCGGTGAATGACCTGTCGAAGGGAGTTCTTCGAATCAATCAAAGTCTTTATCCGTACGGATAAAGACTTTTCCCAACCGGATTAAGTCCTTTCCCGTAAGGATAAAGTCTTTTCCCGACCGGACAAAGTCTTTCCCCAACCGGACAAAGTCTTTCCCCAACCGGATTAAGTCTTTTTCCGTACGGATAAAGTCTTTCCTCAAACGGAAAAGATCTTTGGCGCTCCCCGGGACCGCGGCCTTCCAGTCCGCCCGCGAAGCGAAACGCCCAGGAAATGCCAAAGTAAATCCCATGGAGCGCGGGATTCATCCCGCCTGCGAAGCGAGAAGCCAAAGAAAAGCCCAAGAAGCTCCGAAGGAAGTTGAGAGTCGATGGTTCAGAGCCAGAACACGCCTCCCATTCAAAATCCTCCCACCGCCCACTGCCGACTGCTAACCGCCAACCTCCAACCCTGCACTGCCGATTTTCCTCGCCCTCCCGTCTCCGGCAGTTAGCTTCCGTTATGACGGAATAGGCCCGAGGCAACGCAGGATGAGCTCCCGAATTTCTTCTACCGCCAACCGCCCACTATGCTCTTCCCATTTCAGCTTTTCCGCTTTTCAGCATCTCAGCTTCCACCCCTCCCATGCCCCCCTCCGACTCCCAGGCCTTCCGCCGCAAACTCTTCCTATGGAGCGGCGACATTCCTGTCGCCGGTGGTGGAGTGACGGCGGCCGGGATGTCACGCCTTCCTTTCCAGGACCCGTATCTTCCATGGTGGGGTTAACACGCTTGCCTGCCGCGATGCATGAATAAAAAGAACCTCACCGAAGCGGATATCCGCACCAAGTTCATCACCCCCGCGATCGAAGCGGCGGGATGGGACAAGGTGACCCAGATGCGGGAGGAATATTATTTCACGGCTGGTCGCATCATTGTCCGGGGGAAGCTGGTCGCGCGAGGGAAGGGGAAGAAGGTTGACTATCTGCTCTATGCCAGCGGCAAAACCCCCATCGCCGTCGTCGAGGCGAAGGACAATAAACACGAAGTCGCAGGCGGGATGCAGCAGGCGCTCGGTTATGCCGAGGCGCTCGATATCCCGTTCGTCTTTTCCTCAAACGGCGACGCTTTTGCCTTCCATGACCGCACCGGCACCTTTCCCAAGACCGAGTCCGAGCTGTCGATGGATCAATTTCCCTCGCCCGATCTGCTTCAGGCAAAATACGACAAGTGGAAAGGCCTCACCCCGGCGCAGGAAGCCATCATCGACACTCCCTATCACGACGATGGCTCCGGCAAGGAGCCACGTTACTACCAGCGCATCGCCATCAACCGCACCATCGAGGCGATCGCCCGTGGTCAGGACCGGATCCTGTTGGTAATGGCCACCGGCACGGGGAAAACCTACACCGCGTTCCAGATCATCTGGCGCTTGTGGAAATCCGGGACCAAAAAGCGCATCCTCTTTCTCGCCGACCGGAATGTCCTGATCGACCAGACGATGGTGAATGACTTCCGGCCTTTCGGCTCGGCGATGGCCAAGCTCAGCGCAAAAGCCAAGACTATCCAGCGCGATGATGGCACCGAGTCCAGGATCGCCACCGCCATCAAGGGCAAGTCCCGCCGGATTGAGACGGCTTACGAAATCTACCTTGGCCTCTACCAAGCCATCACCGGCCCCGAGGAAAAGCAGAAGATCTACAAGGAGCTCTCCAAGGACTTTTTCGATCTCATCATCATCGACGAGTGCCACCGAGGCAGCGCGGCGGAGGATTCCGCCTGGCGGGAAATCCTCGAACATTTCTCGTCCGCCACCCAGATCGGCCTCACCGCCACGCCTAAGGAGACCGAATACGTTTCCAATATCGAATACTTCGGCAAGCCGCTCTACACCTACTCTCTGAAGCAGGGCATCTCCGACGGGTTCCTCGCCCCCTACAAAGTGGTGAAGGTCCACATCGACAAGGACGTGGAAGGCTACCGCCCCGAGCCGGGGAAAACCGACGTCGATGGCGACGAAGTCGAGGACCGTATTTACAACCAAAAGGACTTCGACCGGAACATCATCATCGACGAGCGCACCAAGCTCGTCGCCAAGACCATCACCCGCTACCTGCGGGAAACCGGCGATCCCTACCAGAAAACCATGGTCTTCTGCGTGGACACCGAGCACGCCCTCCGGATGCGGCAGGCGCTGATTAATGAGAACCAGGCGCTCGTCCAAAAGGATTCGCGCTACATCATGCGCATCACCGGCAACGACAAGGCTGGCGTCGATCAGCTCGACAACTTCATCGATCCCGAGAGCACCTATCCGGTCATCGTCACCACCTCCCGCCTGCTCTCCACCGGCGTCGATGCCCAGACCTGCCGCCTCATCGTCATCGACCGCGAGGTCGGTTCCATGACCGAGTTCAAGCAGATCATCGGCCGCGGCACCCGCATCCACAAGGATACGGAGAAATTCTACTTCACCCTGATCGACTTCCGGCAGGCCACCAATCATTTTGCCGATCCCGACTTCGACGGCGACCCGGTCCAGATCTACGAACCGGAGGGAGACAGCCCCATCGCTCCGCCAGATCCCGATGAAGGAATGGTCGGCGAAGATCCGCCCGACCCGGATGGGGACTCATCCGATCAGGAAGGGGAAACCGAGGAAATCCTGGTCGAGCCACCCGGCCCGCCGGGGGAGGGGCCTACCGGTCCCGAGCAGCGCCGGAAGATCCGCATCGATGGCGTGGCGGTCACTATCCTTCTGGAACGCGTGGAATACATGGATGAGCACGGCAAGCTCGTCACCGAGTCCCTGCGCGACTACTCCCGCAAGACCATCCTCAAGGAATACGCCTCGCTCGATGAATTCCTCCGTTCTTGGAACGCCGCCGACCGGAAGCGCGCCATCCTCGACGAAATGGAATCCCAAGGCCTCGCCTTCGACATCCTCGGCCAGGAGGTGAACCCGGAGTTCGATGCCTTCGATCTCATCTGCCACGTCGCCTACGGCCAGCCGCCGCTCACCCGCAAGCAGCGCGCCGCGAAGGTCCTGAAGAACGGCTTTTTCAGCAAACACGGCGGGGAAGCCCGCGCCGTGCTCCAAGCCTTGCTCGACCGATATGCCGATGCCGGCCAGTTCGACATTGAAGACCCCGCCGTCCTCCATCAGAAACCTTTCAACGAAATCGGCAAGCCCCTCGAAATCGCCCGTTTGTTCGGCGGTCCCGAGGGCTACAAAAAAGCCATCCGCGAACTCGAAGCCTCCCTTTACTCCGCCGCCTGATCCATGCCTGATTCTGTTGCGTTCAGTGACTTCCTTGTTTTCGTCGATGAGAGCGGCGATCACAATCTGGTCAATATCGATCCTCAGTTTCCGGTTTTCGTTCTGCTTTTCGCCATCATCCGCAAGGACGATTACGTGAACCGAGTGTGCCCGGACCTCCAGCGCTTCAAGTTTGAATTCTGGGGGCACGACGAGGTGGTGTTGCACGAGCACGAGATCCGGAAGCCTTTTGGCGATTTCCTGTTTCTAGTGAGAAAACCGGTGCGCGAGCGCTTTCTCAAAGGACTCACCGCTCAAATGGGGGCATTGCCCGCCACGGTGGTTGCGGTGGTCATCGACAAACCCGGCTACGCGGCGCGCTATCACCAGCCGGTCAACCCCTACGACTATGCGCTGGAAACAGGGCTTGAGCGTGTGTTCCGTCACTTGGAAGGTATGGGGCAGGCGATAACCACCACTTCCATCATCGTTGAGAAGCGGGGCAAACGGGAGGATGCTGAACTTGAATTGGCCTTCCGACGCGTCTGTGACGGGGCCAATGTTCTCCACAAAGCGTTTCCATTCCAGCTGGTGATGATTCCAAAATCCTCAAACTCCGCGGGCCTTCAGCTCACCGACCTGATGGCGCGGCCGGTGGCTCTCCACCACCTGCGCCCGGAGCAGCCGAACCGGGCTTTCGAAATCATTCACACCAAGCTCCGCCGTGGACCTTCCGGACAAACCGAAGGCTGGGGGATCAAACGACTCCCCTAGAAATGCGAAGGGCCTCCGGGAAATCCCAGAAGCCCAGCGCCGACCGGAAATTTCCAGTCCAACTTGCGATCAACATCCATCCAGCTTGCGCTTCCGTCAATCCAGATTTTCCCCGACACTCCGCATCTCCCATGTCACTCACCGCCACCATCAAGTCCATCCAGAATGAAATGCGCAAAGACGAGGGCGTCGGCGGCGACGACCAGCGCATCGAGCAGCTCGCGTGGATGCTCTTCCTGAAAATCTACGATGCCAAGGAAGCCGAGTGGGAATTCACCGATCCCACTTACAAGTCTCCCATCCCGAAGAAACTCAAGTGGCGGAACTGGGCCGCCGATCCCGAGGGCATGACTGGCGAATGGCTGCTCGACTTCGTCAACAACCAGCTCTTCCCCGGACTCCAGAACCTCACGCTCGGGAAAAACGACGGCCGCGCCCGCATCGTCCGCGAGGTCTTCGATGGCGGTTACAACTACATGCGCAGCGGCCAGCAGCTCCGCAAGATCATCAACAAGCTCGAGGACATCGACTTCAACAGCCTCAAGGAGCGCCAGCATTTCGGCGATATCTACGAGAAAATCCTCAGCGACCTCCAGTCCGCCGGAAACTCCGGGGAATTCTACACGCCACGCGCCGTCACCCAGTTCATGGCGGACCGCATCGATCCGAAACCCGGCGAAATCCTCATCGACCCCGCCTGCGGCACCGGCGGCTTCCTCACCTGCGCCATCAACCACATGCGCAAGCACCATGTGAAGGGCGTGAAACAGGAACGCCTGCTCCAGTCCAGCCTGCGCGGCGTCGAGAAAAAGCACATGCCGCACCTCCTGTGCATGACCAATCTCCTGCTCCACGACATCGAGGACCCCGGCTTCGTCCGCCATGACAACACGCTGGCCCGGCCCTACACCAGTTGGACCAAGGACGAGCGCGTCGACATCGTGCTCACCAACCCGCCCTTCGGCGGCAAGGAAACCGACGGCATCGAAAGCAATTTCCCCAAAGCCTATCAGACCCGCGAAACCGCCGATCTCTTCCTCGCCCTCATCCTCCGCCTGCTCAAGCCCGGCGGCCGCTGCGCCATCGTCCTGCCGGACGGCACCCTCTTCGGCGAGGGCGTGAAAACCCGGCTCAAGGAAGCCCTGCTCACCGAGTGCAATCTCCACACCATCGTCCGCCTGCCGAATGGCGTCTTCGCCCCCTACACCGGCATCAAGACCAACCTGCTCTTCTTCACCAAGGGCGAGCCGACAAAGGAAATCTGGTATTACGAGCATCCCTATCCGCCCGGGGTGAAAAGTTATAACAAGACCAAGCCGATGACCTTCGAGGAATTCGGCCCCGAGCGCGAGTGGTGGGAAAACCGCGTGGAAAACGAGCAGGCCTGGCGCGTCTCCATCGATGAAATCAAGGCCGGCAACTACAACCTCGACCTCAAGAACCCGCACAACGCCGACACCGGCCCCGGCGACGTCGATCACCTCCTGCCCGCCTACGAAAAGCTCCTCGCCGAGATCGCCGACACACGCGCCGCCCTGAAAAAGGAACTCCATCAGGCACTCACCCGATGAAACAGGAGGAATCGGTTATTTCGAGAACCTATCCACTTGCAAATTGGCTAAATTTTGAATTTCACATTAAAGTGAAAAGATCTATTGGAGTCACTCTCACTTTGATCCACGAGAGCTCTCAACCATGAAAGTCATCACTAGGAAGCAATCCAACCCTCTCGCCGAAGCGTTCGCTGAACCCTTCTCGCTGGAAGAGGAAGTCGAATTTCGCAAGTTGATCGTCGTGGAGGAACTCCTCCAGTTCATGAAACGCGAGGGCATCAATCGCAGTGAACTCGCCGATCGGATGGGAGTGCCACCGTCCCGCGTCACGAAAATGCTCAGCGGTGACAGTAACTTGACGATCGACACCCTCGTTCGTGCCGGTCGTGCCGTCGGCGCGGATCTGCACCAGACCTTTGCCCCTGTGGGTAAAAAAGTCCGCTGGACCAGCTATGATCCGAAAGCGAAAAAAGCCGCAGAACGTAAGGCATGAGAGATTCGAAGTTCATAGCTCCAACGAGGAGACCTATCTCCAGCCCCAACGGGGCATTCTACGACAGCCCAGGGCAACGCCCTGGGTCAAAATGTAACAAACCAACCCGAACCCTGAAGGGGCGACCCAAACCATGCCGCAATCCCTCGCCCGCCTCCACGTGCATCTGGTTTTCAGCACGAAAAACCGCGAACCCATCATCACCGATTCCGTCCGCGGTTCGTTGCACGCCTACATGGCCACCGTCCTCCAAAACCTCAATTGTCATCCCGTCCTCATCAATTCCGTCGAAGACCACATCCATCTTCTATTCGAGCTCGCCCGCACCGTGTCCGTCTAGCCAGGCGGTGGAGGACGTCAAAAAATCCTCGTCCAAATGGATCAAGGAACAGGCACCGGAATTTCGAACTTTCGCCTGGCAATCGGGATACGGCGTCTTCGCCGTTTCCGAATCCAACGTCGAAGCCGTGCGGGAATACATCGCCAATCAACGCGAACATCATCGCAAGAAGACCTTTCAGGATGAATACCGGGCATTTCTCAAACGGCACAACGTTGCGTTCGACGAACGATACGTCTGGGATTGATCCACGATTTGGATCGCCCCTTCAGGGCTCCGGTATCTTTACCCAACCCAATCCCGGGGCGTTGCCCCGGGCTATCGTAGAGTGCCCCTTTGGGGCGTTAGAGCACGGCATCTCCAGCGCCAAGGGCGCGTCCCACGACAGCCTAGGGCAACGCCCTAGGCCAGGCCATCCCCACATTTTCCAAGCCCTGAAGGGGCGTCCCATCTTCAGCACCAACGGTGCAACCCACGATAGCCTAGGGCATCGCCCTGGGTCACCCGTCCCCCACATTTCCCAAGCCCTGAAAGGGCGGCACAACGCATGACGCTCGATACGTTCTTCAAAAAGTTCGACCAGTTCGCCGACGCGCCCGATGCGGTGGCGAAGATGCGGGAGTTGGTGCTTGGAACTCGCGGTGCAAGGAAAGCTTGTCAACCGAAATCCGAAGGACGAGATCAAGCGATGCATTTACTGCAAGATAGGGCAGTCAAAAGAGCGTTGATGCTGACCGAACATTCGCCGAGCCAAGATCCCGCCTCGATTGGATGCGAACGAAGCGCCTTTTCTATTCCGTCAATCCTGGGTATGGACTCGTCTAGGTGAAGATGCGCTGCAATGGAATATCCGGTTCAACAGCGTCGCGACCAAGTTCCGATCACGATGGCGGAATCGCTTCGGACAGAAGTCCGGCAACTGCGACAACCAAGACTACGGATCCGAGGCAAATCACTGAGAAGGCATTGAGACCGGATATTTCTCAACATACCGGGCGACATTCTGATCGGCGAATCGTGTGGCGCAACCGATCGGGAAAGTCGCCATCGTTGCCGATGCCCGCAGTTACAGTCAGGCGTTTGCGGATGCATCGCCATTCGAGGCGACTTCATGCCGCGATGCAGTTCGGCTACATATTTCGACAGCCTCGATGCACGTTGATGCAGTTACCGCCAGTCGGGCGAAGGATAGGCACAACCGAATATGGGAAAGGTCAAGATTGATCGCTTTGCCAATTCCCCTGCCACCCCTCGCCGAGCAAAAACGCATCGTCGCCAAGGTGGATGAGTTGATGGCCTTGTGTGATCGGCTGGAGGCGCAGCAGCAGGAACGCGACGAGCAGGCCAGCGCGCTCGCCCGCGCCTCGCTGGCCCGCTTTGCCGAAGCGCCCACCCCGGCCAACCTCAATCTCCTCTTCCACAAATCCTACAGCATCTCGCCCGCTGATCTGCGGAAGGCCATTCTCACTTTGGCGGTTCAGCGGAAAGACTCTTGCCGCAGGATTCCAAGGACGAATCAGCGTCGGTCTTGCTAACTCGAATTACCCAAAAAAGACCTGTCAACGGCATCAATTTGGCAGAAAAGCCATTTGAAGTCCCTGACAATTGGCATTGGGTTAGATTGGGCGATTTAGTTGAATCCATGTCGAACGGAATTTACAAGCCCGCGAAGTTCTACAACGAAGCGGGAACAGCATGCGTTCGAATGTACAACATTCCAAGACGGGAAGCTCGATCTGGCAAAATTGAAGCGTCTGGATCTTGCTCAAAATGAGGTCGATCAATATCGATTGGAAGTTGGCGATTTACTTGTGAACCGTGTCAACAGTCGAGAACTTGTTGGGAAGTGTGGCATAGTCGAAGCTAATGATGAGCCTCTTGTTTACGAGGCCATGAACATCCGTATTCGATTAGTGGAGAGAAATAACTTACCCAGCTACGTGAATCTAGTTCTCCGCACCGACCGCGTCCGAGACATATTTCAAAACAGTTCGAAACAGGCAATTGGACAGGCGTCCATTAACCAACCACAGGTTGCGAGCGTGGCGATTCCACTCCCACCTCTCGCCGAACAACGCCGGATCGTGGCCAAAGTGGATCAACTGATGGCCTTGGTGGATCAATTGGAAACTCAAATTGCAGCCTCCCGCGCCACCGCCAAGAATCTCCTCGAAGCCTTGGTCGCGGAGGTTGCTAATGCGACGAGGGTCGAAGTCATTAGTGGCTAGTGATAAGATCAAAAACACTCAATAACTAAGATCACATGACTCTGTATGTGAGAAAAATTACGCTGACAAATGTCCGTCAGTTTGAAAAAAGGACCTTTTCGTTCAACCCAGGATTCAATCTTCTCGTTGGAGAAAACGGAGCGGGCAAAAGCACGTTGATTCAATCGTTGGCAGTTGTATTTGCGAAATCCAGGCAATCCAGCCGCCGTGCGACACTTGAAGTGGAAGACATAAAGCTTCATTCTTCGATGCTGAACATATCATCCGAAATATCTACGACAGACGGACAGCTGGTCGCGTCTCCAACATATCAGCGAGTTTTAGGTTCAAGAGCCCGACGAAGGGGTAATTACGATTCTTTTCCTGTTTTCTGGTATGGATCAAACGAGGCGTTATGCAGGCATTTTGTAGGGCGGCGGCTTAAGAAATACGATGGGCATCAAGTAGATGGTTTAGATGGTTTAGCAGACCAGGAAGTGTGGATTTATAGGAGCATAGGCCAAGTTTTTGAGAGGCGAGACGCGTCGTCTCATTTTGGGAAGAGCGAAGATATTCAGAAGTTTATAGGTAAAGTTCTTGCTGGATTTTCGGAGTCGTTCCGAGGGTTTGATTGGGTCTTTGTGCCTTATGCATGCTCTGTGCTATTCCCGAAAGACGCCCCAGAAGGGTTGGACGCGGACTTTGGGGCACATGAAGCAATTGAAAATGCAATAATGCGACATTTTCAAGAGCTGGGAAACCCTTTCGAGTGGATTGACAGGCCCTCTGTCGAACTGAATTCAAAAGGGCAGGTAATAGGATTTGAAAAAGAGGGAGCAATCATCCCTCCACTTGGAGAAATATTCAAAAGGCTTCGCCTATCGAGAAAGTTTTTATCACGTATAGAAGAGATTGTTGTAAATGTCAGGTTATCTCCAAGAATCCGAGTCTTGAAAAGCAACGGGGATAGTTTTCTTCTGAAGCAGCTGTCTGATGGCGAGCAGAGACTTTTTTCGATTTTTGTGGATATCGCACGGCAGCTTTCACTTCAACCGAGTGATCTTTCATTAGATCGAAGGACAGCGCTAATTTTGATCGATGAGATCGACGTTCATCTTCACCCGAAGTGGCAACGCTTAATCGTTCCTGCTCTAGAGGATTTGTTTCCCGCTTGCCAATTTATCGCAACAACGCATTCTCCTTTCGTAGTGCAAGCTGTCCGAGAGGAGAATGTGCAGCATTTAGACCACGAGTTATTGGGTGGATTCTCAAATCGTGGAATCGAAGAAATTGCGGTTAAAGTAATGGATGTGGAGGATCCTGAAGTGAGTAAGCGCTATCTAGAAATGCTCGATTCTGCGAAGGCATATTTTTCCGAGCTCGATAAAATCGAAAACAATGTGAGCGAATCTCGATTTGATGAGCGGAGAAGTGAGCAGGTGGCGCGACTTAAACTCCAGATGAACCGTTTGGCCCGAAAATATGCTTGGAATCCTGCGTATCAGGCTTTTTTGGAACTTAGAACGGAAGCGAAACTTGAAGGAGGTAACAACCAATGAAACCCGTAGAAAAGGGCGGTACCCCTTCGCTATTTCAGGAATACGGCGATGCAAAACCTGATTTAATTGCCCGCATCGGAGGTTTTTGTTCATATTGCGAAGTGGCACTCATTCCGCAGAGCCTACATGTGGAGCATATTTACCCGAAGGA
Organism: uncultured Verrucomicrobiae bacterium; assembly: GCA_963841745.1. Classification (GTDB taxonomy): domain Bacteria; phylum Verrucomicrobiota; class Verrucomicrobiia; order Verrucomicrobiales; family Akkermansiaceae; genus Luteolibacter. The sequence continues at coordinate 321,108 of CAWJDV010000008.1, forward strand.
CCCGCATCCTGAACTCGAATTACAATGGAACAATTTCCTGCTTTCGTGCACTACATGCAATTCCTATAAAAATATTCATCAAGGGAGCGTGCGCCAGAGCAATCTTGAACGTGATTATGTTTGGCCTCATTTAGAAAACACTTTTCGAGCGTATGAGTATCGCTCTGACGGTCGGGTAGAGGTACGGACTGACCTGAGTGTGTCTTTACAAAGAGCTTCGAGCGCAACGCGACGGATGGTTGGGCTACTTTTGAGTCCTGCGAGAGCTGCAAGATATCAGGATTTGGGAGTGGCTTACGACGGGGTCAGCGTTCGATCGGAAATGTGGGATATTGCCCAACTGGAGTTGGATGATTATTTGGAGAATCCTCGTGCAAGTCGGGCTGAGTTCATTTCGAGAAAAGCCGCAAAAATGGGGCGTTTCAGTATTTGGATGGAGGTTTTCAAAGATCGTCCGGAAGTCAGGCGTGAGTTTATCAATGCGTTCAAGGCAGATGCCTCCTGCTTTGATGCGAACACCTTACCCATCCCGAAAGGTCGACTGTAGTTTTGCGTCGGTTCAAATCTCATATTCAAAGTTTTCCCCATGCCCATCCAACACGCCATCTGGAAAGTCGGAGCCACGCCCGAAGCGCTGACCGTTTCAAAACTCGCGACCGAGAAAGACCTTGAGGACATGATCACGGCGCGGCCGGAGATGATTTCCTCGGGCTGGATGCTGATTGGCCGGCAGGTGAGGACGAGCTTCGGCGGGATCATTGACTTGTTGGCGATCGCGCCGGACGGCTCGCTGGTGCTGATCGAGCTGAAGCGGGACAAGACGCCGCGTGAGACGGAAAGAGTTCGGAAAACTTCCCTTAGGCCCCCAACCGTGAAATAGTCCGCCCGCTCCATGAATTCCGAATTCCTCCAATCCCTGATCGCTTCCGGCGAAATTGACCGCGTCGAAATGACCCGTTCCACGACTGACGTGGACAAGTTCAGGGAAGCGATCTGCTCATTTTCCAATGACATGGCGGGTAAAGGAGAGCCGGGTTACCTGCTCATCGGTGTTGATGAGAGGGATGCCGCATTCCGGCTTCCGATCACCGATGAGCTTCTTCAGAAGTTTGCAGCCTATCGCTCGGACGGTCAGATTCTCCCGTTACCGGTGCTGAACGTCTCGAAAGTTCCTCACCCGGACGGTGGAGGCAATGTGCTCGTGGTGGAGGTGCGTCCGCACGACATGCCGCCGGTTCGATACAAGGGACGTGTCCACATCCGAGTGGGTCCCCGGAAGGACACTGCCAGCGAGACGGAAGAACGGGTGCTCATGGAACGGCGGGCGGCGAATTTTCCCACCTTCGATGCCACGCCGTGTCCGGAAGGCGACTTGAAGCGGCTGGATCTGGAAACCTTCCGTCAGACTTACCGTCCGCAGGCGATCGCGGAAGAAGTGATCGCGGCAAACCATCGGGACACCAAGGAACAACTGGCTGCCCTGCGGTTTTACAGTCTCAAACGCGACTGCCCGACCAATGCGGGGATGTTGGTGTTCGCCTTCGACCCGCTGGACCTGTTTCCCGGCGCTAAGGTGCAGTTCGTGCAATACGATGGTCCGGAGCTGGCGGATGAAGTCCTTGCGGAAAAAACGTTCACGGGAAGCCTGATCACAGTGCTGTCGGAAATGGACAGCTTCCTCAAAGGGCGTTTCACGCAGAAGCCGGTGGTGGTCTCGGCCTTGCGCGAGCAGGCGGTCTTTGACTTCCCGCCTGAAGCCATCCGCGAGCTTCTCATGAATGCCATTCTGCATCGTGACTATCAATCGACGAGCCCGGTGCGTTTCTACCAGTTCAGCGACCGGATTGAGATCCAGAATCCCGGTGGACTCTATGGCGATGCGTCTCCGCAGAATTTCCCCAAGGTAAATACTTACCGAAACCCAATCATCGCCGAAGCAATGCACGTGCTCGGTTATGTCAACCGCTTCGGACGGGGAGTTGCCCGTGCCAGACGCGCGTTGGAGGAGAATGGGAGCTCGGAGCCAACATTTCAGTTTGAAGCGCACCATTTCCTTTCGATCATCCCCAAGCACCCGCAAAGATGAAAACGCTCGCATTCTTCAACAACAAGGGCGGTGTCGGAAAGACCACGCTGATCTATCACCTCGCGTGGATGTTTGCTGACATGGGTAAAAGGGTGTTGGTGGCCGATCTGGATCCGCAAGCGAATGTGACGTCGATGTTTCTCCCGGAATCCGAGTTGGAGAAACTCTGGGATCCTGACGTCGACAGCAAGCAGAGCATCATGGCACCCATTAGTCCGCTGATCCGTGGCTTGGGCGATATCGGACCAGCGCCGGTTCATTCGATCACCAGCAAGTTGCGGCTGATTCCGGGCGATCTCAATCTCTCCAGCTTCGAATCCAAGCTCTCGGAGTCATGGATCAAGTGCCTTGACCGGGATGAAGCGGCATTCCGCGTCACGAGTGCGTTTCACCGCCTCACGCGAACGGCCGCCAAGGATTTCAATGCGGATATCATTCTAATTGATGTCGGTCCGAACTTCGGCGCAATCAACCGGTCGGCACTTATTTCCGCAGATGCGGTGGTAGTGCCACTGGCACCGGATCTCTTTTCCATTCAAGGGCTCCGGAACCTTGGTCCGACATTGCGACGTTGGCGGGAGGAATGGAGCGAGCGAAGACTGAAGAATCCAGAGCCGTCTCTCGACCTTCCGGTGGGGAACATGACTCCATTGGGTTACGTTGTGCTTCAGTTCGGAATCAGGGACAGCCGTCCGGTTAAAGCATATGACAAGTGGTCGCAGCGAATTCCCGAAACATTCAACACCTCAGTGATAGGTGGAACCAATCAGTTGCAGATTGATTATGATCTCGACGGCCATTGTCTGGGTCTTTTGAAGCATTATCGAAGTTTGATGCCGATGGCGATGGAAGCGAGAAAGCCAATTTTTCACCTAAAGGCGGCAGACGGAGCGATCGGCGCACACAATGCGAGCGTCAAGGATTGTGAAAGAGATTTCCGTGCTCTAGCCGAAGCTATTCTCGAAAAACTCCAGGCGGCAATGCCTGCCTAAAGTGTCAATGGATTAATTGTTGATCTTCTGTTGATTCGCTTTTCGTCATGCCCATCCAACACGCCATCTGGAAAGTCGGAGCCACGCCCGAAGCGCTGACCGTTTCAAAACTCGCGACCGAGAAAGACCTTGAGGACATGATCACGGCGCGGCCGGAGATGATTTCCTCGGGCTGGATGCTGATTGGCCGGCAGGTGAGGACGAGCTTCGGCGGGATCATCGACTTGTTGGCGATCGCGCCGGACGGCTCGCTGGTGCTGATCGAGCTGAAGCGGGACAAGACGCCGCGTGAGATCGTGGCCCAGGCTTCAGGTTTCGTGAGAGTCGAGTGGCTGGACACCGTTCCCGCGGCGCAGGCGATCTTGGAGGTGGGTTTCTTCGCGAACACGAATTCTGTCAGTAGACCCCACGCTGAGGCATGGCGATTCACAGTGGAGGAGCTGAAGGAGCGGTTTTCGAACTGGGACAAGAAAAGCCCGAACATGGCACCATGAAGCTCCGCCGATTCACTGCCGTCCAGTTCCGCCGCAAGATGGAGCGTGGTTTGAACCGCCCGTTTCTGGTGATGGGAGCGGCGCAGGACGGCGGCGAGCGTTGCCCGTTGGTGGTAAAGTCGCGGGCGGGATATGGCGACCGCCCGGAAGCGATGTAGAAGGAGCTGTTCGCCCTTTTGCTCGCCCGCGAACTGGGCTTGAACGCGCCGGAGCCGGTGATGGTGGAGATTCCCACAGGACTCGATTGGGCGGCTGCTGACTTCCCGGAACACGCGGAATTGATCCGCCAAAGCATCGGCTGGAATGTGGGCACAGTGCATCTGGGCGATGCGTGGAAGCCGTGGAACAAGGGAATTGCGCCGCGTTCCATCCCGGCGGAAACGCTGGAGACCGCCTATGCCTTCGACGCGATGGTGGAAAACCCGGACCGTGAGGTGGATAATCCAAACCTACTTTGGCGCGGTGACGAATTGGCGGTTCTGGACTTCGACAAGGCGTTCTCTTTTCTGCGCATGGGCGAGAGTGAAAGCCGGCCATGGCGGGGCGCTCTTCTGCGCCTGAATCTGGAACGGCATTGCCTGCATGCCCATCTGCCGGAGTGGAAGGAGGGTGAAATCCTCGGAGTTTCCCTATGGGATGCCTTCGAAACGTGGTGTCTCGGGAAGCCTGCCGCCGGGCTTTCGACCGCCATTGGGGAAGGATTCCCGGATCCCAATCTGGACTTGAAGCGGATTGAGGACTACGTTACGAAACTTTCAAACGATCCTGAGGATTTCTTCCGGTATCTGACCGATGCCAGCCGATCATGAGTCTCGAACCTTACAGTTTCTGCTTCCTGCGCTACGTGCACGAACCGCTATCCGGCGAGTTCGCGAACGTGGGCGTGCTGCTGTGGGCACCGGGGAGTCGGTTTCTGGGATTCAAAGCGTCACAAAAATTCCGCCGGCTCAGCCACTTTTTCCACGGCTTCCAGCAGCAGGATTACCGGAATCTGATCGCACGGATCGAAACGCAGTTTGAGAAACTGGCCGTCAGGCTGGCCGATCCCCAGGAAGTGCTGCCGTTCAAGGAAACTCCGAAAAGTGCCCGGGACCTCGCCCTGCAAGTCATTCCCCATGACGATGCAGCGCTGCAGTGGAGTCTATCCGCCGGTGGTGTGACGGATTCCCCGTCGATGGAGCTGGACGCGCTGTTTCAAGAAGCCGTGGCCCGGCACTATGATTCCGTGGACGAAGCCCGCCGCGATGACGCGACGATTTACCGGGAATTCTACAGCCGTGCCTTCGAAGCGCCGGCCGTGAAGCCCTACGTCCAGGAACATGAAGTGAAGGCGCCCCATGCTTCCCATGTGTTTTCCCACGCTTGGAAGAACGGCGTGTGGAATGTCTATCAGCCGCTGTCGTTCGACCTCAAGCGGTCGGAGAATATCCGGAGCAAGGCATTCCACTGGGAGAGTCTGACTCGCTGGCTCGCCCAGTCACCCGAGAAGCCGAATATCCATTTGCTGCTAGCGGCACCAAGCGGAGAGCAGAGGAAGGCTTACGACGATGCGAAGGACCTGCTTCACGCGTCGGGTGCCGTGAGCTTGATCGAAGAAGATGAGGCGATGGATTTCGCAAGCGAACTGGAACGAAGGATCATCGCCGCAGCTCTGGACTGATGAAGAGCTGGGAGTGAGGGAAGAAGATTGAACAGCTGGGGCGCAAGGGTCGCGGAGGGGAGAGGGGAGAGGGGAGAGGGGAGATGTTGGATGTTGGATGTTGGATGTTGGATGTTGGATGTTGGATGTTTAATGAAAAGACAAGAATCAAGAATCAAGATTCAAGATTCAAGATTCAAGATTCAAGATGCTGACCTCTGGCCCCTAGCCCCTAGCCCCTAGCCCCTAGCCCCTAGCCCCTAGCCCCTCGACTCTTCCGCTGGGGAGGATCGGCAGGGGGAAAGGTAGGAAGAACTGCGACTGGAAGTCACAGCCACCCGAAAGATTTTATCCCAAGGATTGGACCAAGGGCATTCCCCGGGCGGCAATGCTCGGTTTCCACGCCTGCCCGTGATACAGGCATTCCTGCCTGTTTTTCCTCACCCTGCGCAGCCCCGAAGAGGCAGGCAGGAATGCCTACATCACGCGCGGGCTGTCAGAGGGTATGACCCATGCGGGTCCGCTTGGTTTCGAGGTATTTCTCGTTGTCCGGATTCGAGGGCAGGGAAATCGGCAACTGCTCGACGATTTCCAGGCCGTAGCCTTCCAGGCCGATGACTTTTTTCGGGTTGTTCGTGAGCAGTTTGATTTTCCGAACTCCGAGGTCGTAGAGGATTTGCGCGCCCATGCCGTAGTCGCGGAGGTCGGAGCCGAAGCCGAGTTTTTCGTTGGCCTCGATGGTGTCGTAGCCTTCTTCCTGGAGCTTGTAGGCGTGGATCTTGGCGGGCAGGCCGATGCCGCGGCCTTCCTGGCGCAGATAGAGGAGGACGCCGCCTTCGATGGAGATGCGCTCGAGCGCGGCGGCGAGCTGGCCGCCGCAATCGCAGCGGCGGGATTGGAAGACGTCACCGGTGAGGCACTCCGAGTGGACGCGGACGAGCGTCGGCTTTTCCGGATCGATGATGCCCTTGGTGAGGGCGAGGTGGTGGCTGGCGTCGGTACTGATCCGATAGAGATGGCAGTTGAACTGGCCGAAGTCGGTGGGAAGCAGGATGGTTTCCTCGCGGAGCACGAGTTTTTCCGAGCGGCGGCGGTATTCGATGAGCTGGGCGATGGTGCAGGCCTTGAGGCCGTGGCGCTGCTGATAGGGCCCGAGCTGGCCGACACGGGCCATGGTGCCGTCGTCGTTCATGATCTCGCAGATCACCGCGGCTTTCGGCAGGCCGGCGAATCCCGCCAGATCGAGCGCGGCCTCGGTGTGGCCGGTGCGGCGGAGCACGCCTTCAGGGACGCCTTGCAGCGGGAAGACGTGGCCGGGTCTCACGAAGGCATCCGGTCCGGCGGCGGCATCGGCGAGCAGCCGGATGGTCAGCGCGCGGTCGGCGGCGGAGATTCCGGTGGTGATGCCCTCGGCGGCATCGACGGTGACGGTGAATGCGGTTTTGTGGCCCTCGCGGTTGCGGCGGGTCATTTGCGGCAGGTCGAGTTCCTCGGCGCGCTCGGCGGTGATGGGCGTGCAGATCATGCCGCGGGCGTGGGTGGCCATGAAGTTGACCATGTCCGGGGTGCAGAGCGAGGCGGCGCCGACGAGGTCGGCTTCGTTTTCACGGGACGGATCATCCGCCACGATGACGAGGCGGCCGGCGGCGATTTCCTCGATGATTTCCGGGATGGGGCTGAAATGAAGGGACGGGTCTGACATGGTGGAGTGGGAAAATTTGGGGGGACGGGCGGGCTCAGTTGAGCGACGGATCGTCGGGAGCTTCGGCGAGGATGCGGTGCAGCGGTGAAATGCCGCGCAGGAGGTCTGACCAAAGTTGCGGGTCATGGACCTGGCCGAGCAAACCGGGTTGCGGACGGACGGTGATCCACGAGTTCCGGCGCAGTTCGTTTTCCAACTGGCCGGCGGTCCATCCGGAGTAGCCGATGAAGGCGCGGACGATCCGGCCCGGGCGATGGGCGTGGGTGGCGGCGGCTTTTGCGGAGAGGCGGATGGCCCAGCGCAGGCCTTGTTTTTTGCTCCACCAGAAGGACGAAAACGTGAGTTGGTCGGAGGCGACCGGGCCGCCATGATGGACGGGAAGCTGGTGCAGCGGGGAAAATTCCTCACCGGTGAGGAAATCGCCGACGGTTTTTCCGGTCGGATGGTTGAGGATCAGGCCGAATGCGCCGATGTCCGCGGTATGTTCGGCGAGCAGGATGACCGAACGGTTGAAAATCCCGTCCCGCAACGAAGGATCCGCCAGAAGCAACTGCCCTTGGAGCTGGATCGGGAGGTCGGAATGGAACGGATCGTCGGCCACGGCGAAAATCTAGTGCGAGCGCCCCGGTTCGCCAACCGCCGATTGCGGAAGATTTTCCGGGTTTGGGAAATTCGATGGAACTCCGGTGCTGAAACTGCATGCTGGTGCCATGATGCGCCGACTTTTGCTTGGATTTCTGCTGCTCACGACCGCTCATGCCGCGCCGCTGACGTTCCGGGCCGTCGCGGCGAACCTGACGTCGGACAACAAGCAGACCTACTCGCCGGACAACGGCAACCACAGCAATCCGGAAGGCGCCGGAGCCCGGATTCTCAAGGCGCTCAAGCCGGACATCGTGATGATCCAGGAGTTCACCACCACCGTGCCGGTGCGTCAGTGGATCAACCAGACCTTCGGCGAGGAGTTCGTTTTCACGCAGGAAAAAGGCATGCAAATCCCCAACGGCATCATCAGCCGGTTTCCGATCATCGAGTCGGGATCGTGGGATGATCCGGTGCTCAACAACCGGGAATTTGCCTGGGCTCATCTGAGATTGCCGGAAAAACGCGACCTCTGGGTGGTCAGCGTGCATTTGCATTCGAAAGGGGAATCGTCCCGGGCGACCCAGGCGGCGGCGTTGGCGAAGTTCATCAAGAAAAACGTGCCGAAAGACGCGCTGCTGCTTGTCGGCGGGGATTTGAACACCCGGACGACCGACGAATCCTGTTTCAAGGATCTCGCCGAGGTGGTGGTCATCCCGGAAAAGCCGCCTGCCGATCAAAACGGTGACATCACCACCAACCGGCCGCGCAACCGGCCTTACGATTGGGTGCTGGCGGACCCGTTGTTGGAAAAATCCGCCATCCCGGTGAAACTTGGCGGGAAGGAATTTTCCCACGGTTTGGTTTTCGACAGCCGGGTGTTCGAGCCGATTGAAGAAGTCGCGCCGGTTCAGAAGACCGACAGCGACCTGCCGATGATGCAGCACATGGCGGTAGTGCGGGATTTCCGGCTCCCGTGACACTGCGGCATACGTCGTTTGGGTGATAGCGGGATTCCGAAGTTGTCGTAGGGTGGAGCCCCACAAGATGACCCGCCTTTGCCTGCTCACCGCCGTTTTCTGCACCCTGTCCGTCCGGGCCGCGGAACGGGTGGAGTTCAACCGCGACATCCGGCCCATTTTGACCAAACACTGCACCGCCTGCCATGGCGGGGTGAAGGAGGCCGGTGGGGTGTCGTTCATTTACCGGGAAAAGGCGCTGGGGAAGGGTGAATCCGGGGAATTTCCCATCGTCCCCGGCAAGCCAGCCGAGTCCGACATGCTGCGCCGCCTGCGCAGCACGGATCCGGACGAGGTCATGCCCAAGCCGAAACACGGGCCGCCGCTGCCGCCGGAGGAAATCGCCCTGATCGAGCGGTGGATCAGCCAAGGCGCCGAGTGGCAGGATCACTGGGCGTTTGTCCCGCCCAAGGAGACGGCGGTCGCGAACATTTCCGATGAAAAATGGCCCTCCGCGCCGCTGGACCGCTTTGTTTTGCAGCGTCTCGACCAGGAAAACCTCAAGCCCGCTCCGGAAGCCCCGCCCGCTGAGTGGTTGCGGCGCGTTTCCTTCGATCTCACCGGCCTGCCGCCCTCGCCGGACGATCTCGCGGCGTTTCAGAAAAATCCGGCCGCCCGCGCCGAGGCAGTGGATCGGTTGTTAGCCTCCCCGCAATCCGGCGAGCGCTGGGCGGTGATGTGGCTCGACCTCGCCCGTTACTCGGACACCTATGGATTTGAAAAAGACCCGCACCGCGACATCTGGCCGTTCCGCGACTGGGTGATCCGCGCCTTCAATTCGGACATGCCGTACGACCGGTTCACCATCGAGCAACTCGCCGGCGACCTGCTTCCCAATGCCACCGCCGACCAGCGCCTCGCCACCGCATTCCACCGCAACACCCAGACGAACAATGAGGACGGCACGGACGACGAAGAGTTCCGCGTCGCCGCGGTGATCGACCGTGCGAGCACTACTTGGACTGCCTGGCAGGCGACCACCTTCGGCTGCGTGCAGTGCCATGCCCATCCCTATGACCCGATCGAACATGACGAGTTCTACAAGTTCATCGCCTTTTTCAACAACTCCGCGGACCACGATCAGAAAGACGATTTCCCACGGATGAAAGTCGCCGCCGACCCGGCGAAAACCCAGGAAGCCTCCACGCTGGAGATCCAACTTCGCATCCTGCGAGAACAACTCAACGAAGCCGGCCGGGTTCTAGCGGAAACCTCCGCAAACTGGAACGTCCTCACGCCGGACACCTTCGCGCCAAGCCATGGAAAACTCACTCTCGCCGCCGACGGGACGATCCGCAGTGAGGGTACGTTGCCTGTTGGAAACGTCCACAAGGTCTCCGCCCCGGCGCAGGGCTTCACCGCCATCCGGCTCAACATTCTGCCAGATCACTCCGACCCGAAACAATGGCCCGAGCGCGGCTCCTACGCCACCGGCTTCAAGGTCCATCTCCTCGATGCCGCAGGGACTGCGACTCCGGTCGTGATGAAAGAGGTGTTCGTCGATCGATTCAGCGAACCGGGCCAGCCTACGCCGTTCGGAAACGTCGGTGGATTTCCCAAACTGGAAGGACCGCGCTGGGCGGTTTTTGTTCCGCAAACGCCTGTCGATGCCGTGCCCGGCGCGCGCCTGGAAGTCACTCTGGAGCAGAAGGCGCAAACCGGGGGAAGTCAGGCCACACCCGTTAGGAACTTCACGCTCCAGCTCTCGAATCATCCGGACTGGACCACGCTCGTCAATGATCCGCAGCGCCTGGCCACCTGGAAATCTCGCGATGAAATAGCGGCGCAATACAAGGCGATCGAAGGCACGCTGGTGCCGGTGATGGTCGAGCGCCCGGCGCGTGACACTCGCGTTTTCGCCCGGGGCAACCGGCTTTCCAAGGAACATTCAGTCTCGCCGGGCGTGCCGGCGTTGCTTGCTGGAAATGCGCCGGAAAGTGGGATGACGCGTCTCGATATGGCGCGATGGATCGCCAGTGCGGAGAACCCGCTCACCGCACGGGTGATGGTGAACCGCTTGTGGGGCGAGCTCTTCGGCCTCGGCCTCGTCGAGACGGCGGAGGACTTCGGCACTTCCGGCACGCCGCCCAGTCATCCGGAACTGTTGGACCACCTCGCGCTGCGGTTCGTGAACGAGCACCACTGGTCGATCAAGGCCATGCTCCGGGAGATCGTGCTTTCCTCGACCTATCGTCAGACTCACCGCGCGTCGAAGGAACTTGTCGAAAAGGATCCGTCCAACCGGCTGCTCGCCCGTGGCCCGCGCAACCGGCTTTCCGCCGAGATGGTGCGCGATCAGGCGCTCGCCGTCGCCGGTTTGCTCTCGCCGAAAATGCACGGCCCGCCGGTCTATCCGCCGCAGCCCGACGGAGTTTGGAGCTCGGTTTACAGTGGCGCGAAGTGGAAGGAATCAATCGGCGAGGACCGCTACCGCCGGGGCCTCTACACCTATTCCAAACGGACCAGCGGCTTTCCGGGATTTCTCACCTTCGACGCGCCGAGCCGCGATCTTTGCAGCGCCCGCCGGCTGGTGAGCAACACGCCGTTGCAGGCGCTCGTCACCCTCAACGACCCCGCCCACATCGAGGCCGCGCAGGGATTCGCCAAGCGCATGACCGCTGCACTCCACGGATCTATCAAACCAGCTCGCGTTCGGCATCCTGCTCGCCACCCAGCAGGCCGCCACACCCGCGATGCTCGATGAACTCGCCGCCCTCCACGCCGACTGTGTTTCCGACTATCAGGAAAATCCGGCCGAGTCCGCGAAGCTCGCGGATACTCCGGCCGCCGCCGCGCTGGTGCTCGTGGCCAACACCATCCTCAACCTGGACTCCGCCCTCACCCGATGAAACCCGAACACTTCGCCCGGCTCCAGCACTCGCAACTGGAACATCTGACCCGCCGCCATTTCCTCGCGAAGTGCAGCACCGGCCTCGGCGCGATGTGGCTTGCCAGCTCGGCCGGCCGCGCGTGGGGAGCGTCCGGCGTGCTGACAAAAGACCCGGCGAATCCGCTCGCGCCCGCGATGCCGCAGTTCGCGACCAAGGCGAAGCGCGTGATCTATCTGCACATGGCCGGTGCGCCCTCGCAGCACGAGCTCTTCGATTACAAGCCGGAGCTTCTCAAACTCAACGGCAAGGAATGCCCGAAGGAATTCCTCGAAGGCAAGCAGTTCGCCTTTATCCAAGGCGTGCCGAAAATGCTCGGCCCGCAGTATGATTTCAAACAATACGGCCAGTCCGGCGCATGGGTTTCCGACCGGCTGCCGCACTTTTCCTCCGTGGTCGATGACGTGTGCTTCATCAAGTCGATGCACACCGACCAGTTCAACCACGGCCCCGCGCAACTGCTCGTGCATACCGGCACCCAGAATCTCGGAGCGCCGTCCATCGGCTCGTGGGCGACTTACGGACTCGGCTCGGAAAACCAGAATCTCCCAGGATTCATCGTCCTCACCTCCGGCGGAAAAAATCCCGACGCCGGCAAATCCGTCTGGGGCGCGGGTTACCTGCCGTCCGTCTATCAGGGCGTGCAATGCCGATCGCAGGGCGAGCCGGTTCTCTATCTGGACGATCCCGCCGGCATTTCGCGCGGCCTCCGCCGCCGCTCGCTCGACACGCTCGACCGCTTGAACCGGAAAATCGCCGAGGACGTCGGCGATCCGGAGACCGTCACCCGCATCGCCCAGTACGAGATGGCCTACCGCATGCAGATGCACGCCACCGACGCCTTCGACCTGAAGCAGGAAAACGAAGCCACCCACCAACTCTACGGCACCGAACCCGGCAAGGAATCCTTCGCCAACAATTGCCTGTTAGCACGCCGCCTCGCCGAGCGTGGTGTGCGCTACATCCAGCTTTTCCACTGGGGCTGGGACTCGCACGGTGCGAGCGCGACCGAGGCGCTCAACAGCGGCTTCGCCGATCGCTGCAAGGAAGTGGACCAACCGATGACCGCGCTTTTGAAAGACCTCAAACAACGCGGGCTGCTCGAAGACACGCTCGTCGTCTGGGGCGGCGAATTCGGTCGCACGCCGATGCAGGAAAACCGCGGCGGCACGGACAACAAGTTCGTCGGCCGCGATCACAACCCCGGAGCCTTCACCCTCTGGATGGCCGGCGGCGGTGTGAAACCCGGTATTTCCTACGGCGAGACCGATCCCATCGGTTACGAAGCCATGACCGACAAGGTTTCCGTCCACGACCTCCACGCGACCATGCTTCATCTGATGGGATTCGATCACGAAAAGCTGACCTACCCGGCCCAAGGCGTGCCGCAGCGACTCACCAACATCACCAAGCCGGGAAGCAAAATTGTGAAAGGCATTCTGGCATAGCGCGTCATGGTGCGCTCTTCCCACAGTAGCTGGGAAATTCCATTCGCTCACAAGTTAGGGGTGGCAGTGTAGGTGGTCACCCCGTCGAGGAACATTTGGACTGCGACGAGGATCAATAACAGGCCCATGAGTCTTTCCAGCGCCCGGGTGCCTTTGCTGCCGAGAAGCTTCAACAGGGCGGGTGCCAGCAGAAGGATGATGGACGACACCAGCCAGGCCGCGCCGACCGCGAGTGCGATTGATGCGGTGGCGTCCGGGTATTTCGACGAGGTCAGCAGAATCAACGCAAGCGTCGACGGCCCTGCCATCAGCGGGACGGCGAGCGGGACGATGAATGGTTCCTCATCGACCGTTTCCCCCAGCATCGAGTGGGAGGGGAAAACCATGCCGAGCGCGATCAGAAACAGCAGGATTCCGCCGGAAATGCTCAGCGTCGCTGGGCGCAGGCCCAGGAAGCCGAGCAGGTGTTTGCCGAGAAACAGGAAGCCGAGCAGGAGGCCAAGCGCGATGAGTAGCTCGCGCACCAGCACCCTTCGCCGCCGCTCTTCCGGAACTTTCGACAGGACGCTGTGAAAGACCGCCGCGTTGCCGAACGGGTCGAGCACGAGGAAGAGGGTGACCGAGAGCGCGAGGAGATTCACCCGGGCTTCCTAGCGGAAACCGGCGACGGATGCAAAATGATTCGGGGGGCCGTGGCACGAAAAAGACCACGGGCGGCTGGCGTCCGTGGTCTTTGGATGGGATGCGGGCTTGGCGGTAGGAAACCGCCGCCACGGTTAGATCATGCCTTCGATGAGTTTTTCCAGCTTCACGATGTCCGCGGAGAAGGCGCGGATGCCGTGGGCGGTCTTCTCGGTGGCCATCGGGTCTTCGTTGAGCATGAAGCGGAAATCGCTCTCGTTGAGTGAGATTTTCTCGTGCGGGCTGGCGGCGGCTTCCTCGGCGGTGAGGACCGCGGTGACCGGCTCGTCGGAGGCTTGCAACTCGGCGAGCAGGCCGGGGCTGATGGTGAGCAGGTCGCAGCCGGCAAGCGCGAGGATCTCGCCCTTGTTGCGGAACGATGCGCCCATGACCTGGGTCTTGTAGCCGAATTTCTTGTAGTAGTTGTAAATGGAGCGGACGGAGATGACACCGGGATCCTCGTCGCCCTGATAGTCCTTGCCGGTTTCCTTTTTATACCAATCGAGGATGCGGCCGACGAAGGGCGAGATGAGGCGCACGCCGGCTTCGGCGCAAGCCACGGCCTGGGCGAAGGAGAAGAGCAGGGTGAGATTGCAGTGGATGCCTTCCTTGGCGAGTTCCTCGGCGGCCTTGATGCCTTCCCAGGTGGAGGCGATCTTGATGAGGATGCGCTCGCGCGAGTGGCCTTCCTTTTCGTAGGCGGCGATGAGTTGGCGGGCCTTGGCGACCGTGGCCGCGGTGTCGAACGAGAGGCGGGCGTCCACCTCGGTGGAAACGCGGCCGGGGACGATCTTGAGGATTTCCAGACCGAAGAGGATCAGGATGCGGTCGAGGATCGCCTCGGTGAGGGCCGGGCCGGTGACGCCGGTGGCTTTGACTTCACTGACGGCCTGCTCGACGAGGTGCTTGTATTCCGGCTTGGCGGCGGCCTGGAGGATGAGCGACGGGTTGGTGGTCGCGTCCTGCGGCTGGTAGGTTTTCATCGATTCGAAATCACCGGTATCGGCGACGACGGTCGTAAACTGCTTCAGTTGGTCGAGTTGATTCATGCTCATGTGGAAAGTGACGTAGTCGTCCTGCTTCCGCTTGGAAAGGCGAAAAGGCCGTGGGTGCGGGCTCCGGAATGAATCCTATTTCAACAAGCAATGAATCCGCTTGAAGGTAAATGCCCCTGCAATGGCTCCCAGCAGATCGGCGGCCCAGTCTGCGGGATCATTTCCGCTGCGGCCTGGGGTGAAGCTTTGGTGGAATTCGTCGAGAGCGCCGATCAGGGCGATGATGACGATGGCGGTGCCGATGATTTTCCGCCAGTCCGGATTTTCCGGATTCCGGCGGTAGAGCCAGGCGCTGATCAGGCCGCTGCCACCGAAGAAGTAGCCGAAATGGACGATTTTGTCCAAATGGGGGATGAGCGGGACACCCTCGCCAGGGATCGTGAAGGAGGAAAGTCCCCACAACACGCCGAACCAGAGCAGGAAGCCAGCGAGCCAGAAATTCGGATGGCGGGGGAGCCGCGGCATCCTCAGAGTTTGCGCATTTCCTCTTCCAGGCGCTCGGCGAGCCACTGCTTCATCATCGACTGGTAGTTGAGGAAGCGGCCGCGGGCGATGCGCTTGATGCGGGAAAGCATGCGCGGGTCGAAGCGCAGCGTGATGGTGGTGGATTCGCGGGAATCGGCGGTGTGCACGGAGCTGGCCATCAGTCGGCCGTCGAGTTCGTGGGTCTCCCAGAAGCGGGCTTCGGCAGCCTCATCGGCAAAGTCGGGGATTTCGCTCCAGCGGTTGATGACGTTCATGATAGGGAAAAGGGGAGGGGATCTCAGCGGTATTCCGCGTATTTGCGATCGTAGAATTTCTGCTCGGTGTCGGACATTTCGCGGGCGGCGACGACGCGGGTCGCCTTGCCGTCGGTGCGGAAGGACAGGAACAAGTAGCGGTCCGCCACGGTGCGGCCGAGAGCGTAGTAGCGGGAGGCTCCGTCGGCGCGTTCGTTGTCGGGAAGGAAACGCACGGAGAACGGATCCTCGAACGCTTCTTCAAGCTCGCGGGGTTTGATGTGTCGAAGGTCGAATTGAATATCGAGAAGGTCGAGCTCCATGGCGGAGGTTTGCGAATGGTCAGGGAAAGTGCAATAAAGACTTTGAAGAAGTCTGGACGCAAAAAAGGCTCCCTCGCGAGAAGGAGCCTTTTAGCTGGAGACGAGCGCTGGTGGCGGGTCCGTCTGAAGGTCTTGGGACGCCCGCTCCTCCTGCCTGAGGAAGAGCGGGTGTCACAAGATGCCGTTTCAGATTCGGAACTGCCAGAGTGCTTCGACCTCGCGGTCACGCCATGCGGGACGGCGCGACATCGGGTCCTGTAACGTCCGGATCGCCTTGCGGCCACCCGTCGTGAGAAAGGTCTCGCAGTCGATGGAAACGACTTCGAGGCCCATGTAGTAGGTGCCGTGAAGGGTCACGACCGATTCCTCACCCCACGATTCCGCGAGGTGTTCCTTCAGAAGGAGAGCTTCCTTTCTTCCCAAAAACAGGAAGGCGGGAGTTTCTCCGTGATCGCACTTGGAGCGAATCAGATCCGACACCGCCTCGCCGTCCCAAGCATCCTCGAAGGACAGCTCGGACGGCACGCTAGACAAGTCGGGGTATGGCGCGTGGTATTCTTTGATGTTCATTTTATGTGTATGGGTGGCGGTTTCCAAGGTAGCAGCCCCCGTGCCAGCACCTTGTCCGAGGGCCGTTCCGGCTTGTGGTTGCAAGGTTCCGCAGGGGTATCTGTTATTGTTTCGAGGTCCGGTCCCGTCGTCATAAGCGGAGCAATGGCAATGGGTCGAACTACTTAAGCACTCTGAATTATCGGCCATTTTCAGGCAACCCGGGGCAGGTGACTTTTTTGGCACACGGGGTGTTTTTAACGCATGAAATGGCGGTGGATGCGCCCTGAACAGGCTGAACCAAGGCAGCTTTTTCCCGGATTCCGGTGTTTAGCTTTGCCAATCGTGGGAAATTTTGTCATGCCGCCGTTACAAAGTCATTAAGATCTCCGTATTGTCGGAACGCCTAAGAGACTTCGGCCCATTGGAAAATGCCTGGCGAAAAACTCAAGATCATCCGTCTCACGTGGAAGCGCCTGCTTGGTGCTTTGCGGATGTTGGTGCACTCGGAGCAAGGGCCGAAGGCGGTGATGTTCGCCGTGACGCTGGTGATTCTGATGGTCGGCATCAACGGCCTGAACGTGGTGAACAGCTTCGTGGGCCGGTATTTCATGTCGGCGATCGAGAACCGGGACGTGGCGGTTTTCCAGCGGCAGACGTTGTATTACATTCTGGTGTTTGTAGCCTCTTCGATCGTGCTGGTGTTCTATCGCTTCACCGAGGAACGGCTGGGAATCCTGTGGCGTGAACAACTGACGCGGCGCCTGACCGAGGCCTACTTGAAGGATCGCACGTATTACCGGCTGGATTCCGCCACGGGGGTGGCGAATCCGGACCAGCGCATTTCCGACGATGTGCGGGCATTCACGACCACCACGCTTTCGTTCGTGCTGTTGATCGTGAACGGGTCGATGACGGCGATTTCGTTTTCCGGGGTCCTGTGGACAATCAGCCCGCTGTTGTTCGGGGTGGCAGTCGCATACGCGGCGGTAGGATCGGTGCTGACGATCTATCTGGGCAAGCCGTTGATCCGGCTGAACTACAACCAGCTCGACATGGAGGCGAATTTCCGCTCGGACCTGATCCACGTGCGGGAGAATTCCGAGTCGATCGCGATGGCGCATCGCGAGGGGCGGTTCCGGGCGAAACTGAACCGGCGGCTTGACGCGCTGACCGCGAATTTCCGGCGCTTGATCCGCATCAACCGCAACCTCGGGTTCTTCACGAACGGTTATAACTATTTCATCCAGATCATCCCGGCGCTGATCATCGCGCCGATGTTCATCGTCGGCACCAAGGAATTCGGGGTGATCACGCAGTCGACCATGGCCTTCGCGACGCTGGTGGGGGCGTTTTCGCTGATCGTCACGCAGTTCCAGTCGATTTCCGCGTTCACCGCGGTGGTGGCGCGGCTGCATTCGCTGAGCGATGCGATTGAAAAAGCCCAGCGCACGTCGATCTGCATGATCGAGACGGAAGAGGCACCGGACCGGGTGGTGTATGAAAACGTGACGATCCACTCGGCCGATTGGTCGCGCTTGTTAGTCTCGGATTTGAATCTCGAAATCCGGCGGGGCTCGCGCTGGCTGGTGATCGGCAAGGACGACGCTCCGAAGGTGGCGTTGTTCCGCGCGACGGCGGGGATCTGGGGCTGCGGGGCGGGCCGCATCATCCGCCCCAATCTGGATGAGATCCTGTTTCTGCCAGAGCGTCCCTATCTGCCACCCGGCACCTTGCGCGAGGCCCTGTTGCGTACTGGAATGGAACTGGTGACGCCGGATGCCGAGATCATGGAAGTGATCGGCAAGCTCGGGCTTGATGACGTGGTGAGCCACGCGAACGGCCTGGATACGGATCAGGACTGGGATGATCTGCTCTCGATCGGCGAGCAGCATCTGCTATCGGTGGCTCGGATCTTTCTGGCCAAGCCCGCGTTTGTGTTCCTCGACCGTCCGGGCAGTTCGCTTCCGAAAAATCAGATTTCCAGCATTCTCGACATGCTGTCCGAGCAGGGGATCGGCGTGGTGATCCTATCGAAAAACGGCGAGGCGCGCCTGCGTTACGACGCGGTGCTGGAATTCAAAGGAGAGGGAGCGTGGGAGGTGCGGCGCGAGCTCCCCGCCGAGAGCAAGCCGGAGCTCCAGGATCTCAGCTGCTAGGGCGGGTCAGGCGGGAACCGGAGTATCGGATTCCCCGAGAAACACGGTGGCGGTGACTGGCAGGTTTTTGACAACCACCGAAGTTGCATGCTCTTCAATCACCAGCGGATGTCCCTCGGAGCAGAGCGCGTGGCGGATTTTCAGACCGGGAGGAAACGGCGGTGACACGTGGAGCCCGCCCGGCGGCATGGAAAGGGTTCCGCCGATGGTGAACTCGATGCACTGGGTTTCCATCACGCAGATCCGGAAATCCAGCCTGCCGAAGCGGGTCATCAGTCCGCGCACGGAGAATCCCTGCTCTTGGGAAATCCACGACCACGGCAGGCCGGAGGCGAGCACGAGTTTCTCCGATGCCTCGCGTTCGCTCGCGACCATCGCGATCAGCGCCAACATATACTCCGCCGCGATCCAGGTGTGCGGGACGTCTCCCAGATGTCCCGGCGAGCGCGGGTCGCGCCAGGTGATTTCCGGCCATTGGTTCCACTCCCGCGGCCGCCGGTCTGCCAGAAAAATATCCAGCAACTCGTGGGCTTCCTCGCGCTTCCCGAGGCGGACAAACGCCCCGATGATGCGGATCTCATAAGCCGTGTAGTTCAGCCAGGGGATTTCCCCGCGGTGCTTCCGGCGGAATCCTTCGAGATAGGTTTCCAACATCTGGCGCAGTGGTCCGGCGGGTAGATCGTCGGCGAAATCGAGTTGGGCGATCGCATTCGAGGTCGCCGTGGGATCAAAGTCCGCCCATTCGACCGAGCCTGGGATGTAGGCGAGTTGGTGTTTTCCGATCACCCGCTCCATCGATGCCACGACATCGGCTAGAAACGCCTGCGCCTCATCCCGCCAGCGGGTGGCTTCCTCGTGATGGCCCAGGGTGTCGGCCACCTCCGCAGCGGCTTCCAGCCCGCGGATGCCCCAGAAATCATCCCAGTAGGAATGCACCGGATGCGCCAGATAGCCCTCGTGGCTGGCGGATTCCGGCAGC
This sequence comes from uncultured Verrucomicrobiae bacterium, assembly GCA_963841745.1. Classification (GTDB taxonomy): domain Bacteria; phylum Verrucomicrobiota; class Verrucomicrobiia; order Verrucomicrobiales; family Akkermansiaceae; genus Luteolibacter. The sequence goes on from CAWJDV010000008.1 coordinate 340,423, forward strand.
AAGCCGTAGCAATCCGAGTGCTCGGGTTCGCTGAATTCGCGCGTCATCCGTTGTGAGCGCAACCGGCGCAAATACTCCGCTGCCAGATGGACCGGCTGCCACATGGATTTCAGGAAATCCATGTTTCCCTCGTTGCGGAAAGCCTCGCAGATCCCCCAGATCAACTGGCCGTGACTGTCGTGCTCTACCAGATCGTCCACTCCGTCGCGATCCACCACGCAGGGCACGTAGCCATCCTCATGTTGGAACTGCACATACCAGATCAAAAAGTCCCGCAGCACGTGTGGGCGTTCCACCTTGGCCATCGCTGCGCCCATGATCACGCAGTCGCGCACCCACGAGCGGGTGTAGCGTCGTGGTCCAGGCTGGATCGCCGGTCCGTCACGGTTGATGAGAATGTGGCTGGCCGCCGTGCGGAAACAGCTGACCGCGTCGCCCGCGACTGACGGGACGCGCCACTCCACCGGCGCGAGGATTTCCTCCCAGCGGGCGAGCGCCTTGTCCCTGCTGTCATCAGCCGGAGCGATGATTTCGTCGAAAAACGGCACCGAAACCGTGACAGCGAACATTTCTCTATCGGTTGGTAGATTCCAAACCATCGCTGCCGAGGCAAGGCCGGAGCCGTCGTTCACCACGCTGGCCTCCGGAAACTCGCCCCTTGCGAGGAAATCCACCACGCCGCCTTCTTCGAAAGTCACCGCCCCGTTCGTCACCGGAAGCTTGTTGGCATCCACCCGGCGACCGTCCACGGTCATTCCCGCACCGTCGCAATGAATCTGTTGGATCGGGCTGCGCCCTCCCAGATTGCGGAATGCCTGCCAGGGGGGATTCACTTGGAACGGACGCACCGTGACTGCCAGCCGCACCTCGTGGTTCGACCGGTTCTCCACCTGATAGGTCGCACGCAGGGTGAGGGCGTCGCCGGTGCCATCGACCCATGGCAAGATCGTCAACCGCACCTCGCCCGTCTGCCAGGTCACCACCGGGAACGGTGCGCCATCGGCCTCCAGCGAGAGCCCGATTTCCACATCCGCCCAGGTGACCAGCTTGTCGCCGATGATTAAAAACGGCTCCAGCGAGAATCCCGCCTCGTCCACTTCCACCATGCCTTCTTCGTTGACCAACCCCCGGCGGCGGCCTTCCGGACTGCCGATCGGCGTCCAGTAGGATTGCTCGCGACACCAGTAGCGGGGAAACCAGCCGCGCGGGTAATCCGCCGCCACCGCGTGGATGAACTCGTTAGGCGTGTGGGAGAACGCGTCCGGCCGCAGGTGAAGCGAGTGCAGCGCCGCCGATTCCGCATTGGCGAAATTCAGCCGCAGGAATCGCGCTTCCGCCTCGTGGGCGGAAATGTGACTCGTCGCACCCAGCGTGCGCGTGCCCTGATGGATCCGCGTCCATGCCTCACCATCCGTCGACACCTCGATGTCGTAAGCACGCGGCGGCATCGGCGACGGCCACTGGATCACCAGCCCGCCGAAGCGCACGAGCCGTCCGAAATCCACCGACCACCAAGGTGCCGCATCGGTCTCGTCCGCCCGCCAGCCACTTGGCGAGTCCGCCTCGAAAACCGACTCCGGTGGATTGTTCGGGCGATGGCTCAATGCGGTGACCGCTTGCGGCGAGTAAAGCGTCTGATCATCCAGCATCAGGTCCGAAAAACAGACACTGCCTTTCCCGCCCGGGCCGGCCGCGATCACCAGCTCCACCGCGCCGACGGATTTGGGTGCGCCACCGCCCGCCGGGCCCCAGGCGAACGGCAGGTCACGTTCGCGGATCCGGACTTCCGTCCAGTCCGCCGGCAGCAAGGCCTCCTCCTGGAGAAACCGCCAGGCGTTCGACCCGCCCGGATCCGCGATTTTGAATTCGAAATTGTTCTGCAGCCCCTCACCACGGAGCAAAAACCGGAGATCGAACGTCGTTGGAAGTTCGAACCGGCCTTCCTTCCGGGCCACCACAAATCCTCCGCCACCTTGGAAATCGTAATCCAGCCGCAGCGCCGGCTTGCCGTCCGGACCTTCGATGGCCGTGAGGATTCCTTCGGCCTGGCCGGATGCGAAGACTTTCCACTCGGTCGGGTCTTTGAAGAAATTGATGAACGATTGGGTCGGCATGCGGGGCTGGGTTTGGCGGATTCAATTCGAGGCTAATCATCCATTTCGGCGATGCCAGAAAAGACTTTTCAATCCCGAGCTAACATTTCTTCCGCACCCGCATCAGCCGCTCGCCGGCGGCGCGGAGGGTTTCCTCGCTTTTCGCGAAGTGGAAGCGGATCAGATGGTTCACGGGTTCCCGGAAGAAGCTGGAACCGGCGACTCCGGCCACGCCGATCTCGCGGATGAACCACTCGGATGCGGCCGTGTCGTTGGCGAAACCTAACGAGGAAATGTCCACCATCACATAGTAGGCTCCCTGCGGTTCGGTAAAGGGCAGGCCGGTCTTGCGCAGGATTTCCAGAAACACATCGCGCTTGGCGGTGTAGAGGTCGCGCAGGCCGGTGTAGTAGCTGTCCGGCAGTTCCAATCCGGCCACGGCGGCTTCCTGCAACGGGGCGGCGGCACCGACGGTTAGGAAGTCGTGGACCTTTCTCGCCTGGGCGATCACTTCTGGCGCGGCCTGCACGTAGCCGAGCCGCCAGCCGGTGATGGAGTAGGTTTTGGAAAGGGAGTTGCAGGTGATGGTCCGCTCGAACGCACCGGGCAGGGCGGCGAAATGCACGTGCTCGTGGGGAGCGTAGACGATGTGCTCGTAAGGCTCGTCGGTGATGACGAAGGCGTCGTGTTTCTCCGCCAGCCGGAGGATTTCCATCAGCTCGTCGCGGGTGAATACCTTGCCGGTGGGATTGGAGGGATTGCAGACGACGATGGCCTTGGGCTTTTGCTCGAAGGCTTTTTCGAGGTCGGCGGGATCGAAGCCGAAACTTGGCGGATGCAGCGGCACGTAGATCGGCTCGGCACCTGATAGAATCGCGTCCGCGGCGTAGTTTTCGTAGAACGGCGAGAAGACGATGACCTTGTCGCCCGGATTGCAGGCGGTCATCATGGCGACCATCATCGCCTCCGTGCTGCCGCAGGTGACGACGAGGTGTTGCTCGGGATCGATGGGCAGGCCGCTGAAGTGACGGATCTTGGCGGCGAGCGCGTTGCGGAAGCGGGGCGCGCCCCAGGTGACCGCGTATTGGTGGCAGTGTCGAGCGGGTCGCCCGTTCCAGCGCTGCCAGAATTTCCTCGGGTGGGTCGAAGTCGGGAAATCCCTGGGAAAGATTGATCGCGCCGTGCTGATTGGCGAGACGCGTGGTGCCCCGGATCACGGATTCGGTGAAGGCGGCGAGACGGTTGGCGGTGGCGGGCATTTCTTAGAGGGTGACGTAGTCACGGTTGGCAGTCGTATTTGGTTTTTCCAGTAAATTCCTTTCTTGGGACAGAGCCTTCCTTTTTTTGGGAAAAGGGTTTCACGCCGCGTATCCAGCACCTTTCGGCAGCAGAGTGAGCCGCGCCCCGGAGTGTGCTCGCGCCTGGAGGCACCGACTCTGCCGGTCGTGGCGCGGAGTTCTTCGGAGCGCGCATCTTCAGTCCGCCCGCGAAGCGAAAAGCCCAGGAAGAGCCCACAAAAAGCCCAATTTGCCGAATCCACCGGGCCTCAGAAGGCTCAAAAACCTCCGTATGACCCCACAGACTGACCGAGATCCGCATTGCATCGCAAAGCCGTCCTCTACATCTATCCTATCTTGAGGCGGCTTGCGACTTCCCATCGAACAACTCGTCTCGTGGAGGCGGACCTTGCGTTTGTTTTTCTGCAAACAGATAGGGACGCACGGTGGTGATCGAATCCCAGTTCCGGGGATTCAGAATCAGCCGGATTTCCTTGTCGTTGATCCAGTTGGGAAGTGTGTCGCGATTGCTCATTACGATTCCGTAGGTAGTGGCGGATACCACCTGCCCGTATCGCACGACAGTTTCGCTGCTTGGTTCCAGAATCTTGAGAATCCCTTCGAATCTCGCTCCCCACGTTTGAAACACAATCCGTCCGTCGGGATCCACGGACAACAACGCCACCCAGTGTCCGCTCTCCGCTCCCCGCTCTCCGATCCATTCGCACGGATCGTTGTCATTTCCAACATGGTCGCGTTCGCACCCACGGTGTATCTGGCTAGATTTTCAGGCCTCAGATCGAAGTCCGTGTGGCACCGGAGCGTGGCCAAGTCACCCAGTTCATCGCGGAAATACTCCATTAAGCCGAATTTGGCTTCCACCACCGAGGTTCCCGCCGTGTTTCGCGTGCCGCAGTACCGGGCGAGTTTGGTGTGAACCCATTCCGCCTTCTTTTCGAAATCCCCGCGCTTGGGAATCTCCAGCATTTTTTCCTGATCCCACCACAGCAGGAAATTGCAGAAAGGACTCGGCACACAATCGCTCGCCTTTTGTCCGAAGTCGCTTTGATTGACCATCCTCGGAGGAATCGCGGGCAGGAACTTGAAGTTGCTGATTCTACGGATTGTGAGCGACCGCGCTGATGAAGCGGCATCTGAGGATTTTGCGCTGTTCCTGAAAAACTATGATGGAAAGGGTGGGCGAATCGTCGCCGAAATTGTTCAGAAATTGCCGGTTGAGCCCAATGAACCCGCTGCGCACAATGCCTTGAGGAAGCTTCTGAACGATTAGGTCGGCTTGAGAAGGTCGCGGTGGGCATTGTGATCTCGCAGATGGTGCTCGGCGTGGTGATGGCGCAGATCCACATCTGTTCGTGGGTGAAGGTGCTGCACGTCGGCCTCGCGGCGATTTTGTTAGCCTTCGTGTGGCTGTGGCGCTTCGGGCTTTCCGAGCCAGTGAAATAGGCATTCCTGCCCGTTCATTCGCGGTTTTTCTCGCACGGATTCGATTGCCCTAAAACTTGCAGCGAAAGCACCTGAACAACGAGAGGAGAAGCGGCCCGCTCTGCGCCGTTCACCAGTAAAGCCCGAGGGGAATTTCCGGCTCACGGATTAAAACGCCGGACTTTTCATGTTTCGAAATCCTACGGAGACTTCCTAACCACGAGATCCGTCCCTACGCGGATTTGGGTTCCCTTGTTCGCCCATTCCGAGGGGATCTCGGCGATCTGGGTGAATCCGGTCGTGAAGGTTCCATGGACGATGACCTTCTGTGGCCCCTTGTCTTCCTTCCTGGCCAGTTCAGTGACCACCCAGACGATTTTGGATAGATCCACCCCCTCGGCGAGTTCCGTGTCACACTGGATTCTAACCTTCAGCGGCAGCGGTTTGCCGGCGTCGTCGTATTGAGGCGAGTAGAGCAGGAAACTCTGCGGGTTCGGGTCGGCACCCTTGTTATCGAACTTGCCGTGCTGGGTGCCTCCTCCGATGATGTCCATCTCAAATTCGAGACTCTTGGGTGCGGCTTTCGCCAGTCCGGCGGGAATCCCGGCATCATGTCTCCTGCGGTCGTCGTCGCTCTGTTTGCGGCCGACCTTCCGCTCCCCGGTCCGGTCGAGATTCCCGTCGCGAACGTTCCTGGCGGGCCGGACTTGCGGTAGATGTTTTGGTTCGCCCAGACGCAAGGAATCCGGCTCCACCGGAGAAACCAACAGATCGTCAAAGCGGTTCGCACCCGTCTCATGGCCGAGCAGCCAGAGCTGGATCCCGTCCTCCCGCGGAGTTTCGGTATTGCGGATTTCCGTCATGACCCTCTCGCCGCCGATTTCAAGATCCCAGGTTCCAGTCGCCAGATTCTGACAAATCCCGATCCGGATCCACTCCTGCGTCATCCCGGAAGGCCCGACCGCCGCAGACACTCCGGTGGAAACCCAATATCCTGCCTCCTCCGGCAACGCGTGATAGGCGTGGAAGGTCGCGGGACTGTCCGGACCGTCGGCAAAAAGACCCAGAACCGCTCCATCCAGATCCATGAACTCCTCGCTCTTCGCCAGCGGACTGGCGGAAGGCCTCACCCAGACTTCGTAATACGTCTTGCGGTTCCGGGAAACCCGCTCGCCGTGAAAGTGAATCGACGCATACGGAATCCCGGCCACCGTTTCCAAACACTGACCGGCCTCATCCCCATCCTCACGCACGATCCGGGCATCCCCCTGGAGCAGCTGCAATCCACCTCCAGCACCCTTGAAAGCCCCTGCCTGATAGCCCTCGTTTTCCTCAAAGCGAATCAAGTGGTAGGGAAGCGACTCGCTCTCCGCACGCAGTATCCCGGCCGCGGCCCCCATCAGGCAACAGGTGAACTTGGCCATCCCAAGGATTGCCTCGAAAGCGGGGATACATTTCATGGTTTTTTACGTTGGTCCCAAGCATGAACCTTCCTGCTCCCCTTGCAAGCCGGCTTTGATGACGTTCCCGATTTCAGCGCGGCGTGGTGATGGCTGCGGAGGTTTGGGCTTTCCGCGCCGGTGGCATAGGCTTTCCTGCCTGTTCTTGGAGGTGCGGGGGCTTGTGAAAGAACAGGCAGGAATGCCTGTGTCACGGGTGATAGATCCTCTTGTCCCGGATCCATTGCGCGACCTTCGGATCAAGCCACGGATGACTGGATTCGCCGTTGGAAACGGCCTCGCGGATGGCCGTGGCGGATGCCGGATGGCCGGTGTCTGGAACGAGGTGGAGCCGGTAACCTTCGCGGGGTTCAATCGGTTCTCCCCGTGCGAGCACGATGAACTCGGCGAGTTCCGCCAGGCGTTCGGGATTTTTCCAACGGGGCAGGGATTCCCACTGGTCGCCGCCCATGATCCAGAAGAGCCGGGCGTCGGGAAATCGTTCCTTCATGGCCTCGGCGGTTTGATAGGAGTAGCTCGGGCCGGGTTGGTGGAGCTCGAAATCATCGACCACGGCCCATGGCAGGCCTTCGGTTGCGAGGCGGAGCATTTCGCCGCGATCCTCGCCGCTCGCCGGTTGGCTGCCCGCTTTGTGCGGGGAAATCCGGCACGCGAGGAAACGGACTTCGTCAAGGTCCAGCGCCTCCCTCGCCAGCGTGGCGAGATGGATGTGCCCGAGGTGGACGGGATCGAAGGTGCCGCCGAACAGGGCGATTTTTCTCGGCGCGGGCATGGCGGGCGGAGACTAGGAGGGAAAAGGGGGCGATTCAAGCGTCGCCAAGCTTTACGTGTGAGGGAAACGTGGCCAGTTTTCCGCCGAGTGACGAATGCCTTTCAAATCCTGGGAACCGAGCCGCGGCTGGTTCTATCCGACGAGACCTTGCGAGACCTGTTCCGCGAGGCGGGCAAGCAGACTCACCCGGACGCCGGTGGCGGGGAAGGGGAGTTCGCGGCGTTGCGCGAGGCGTTCGCCATCGTTTCGAGTCCGTCGCGGCGGCTGCGTCATTGGTTGGAATTGCGTGGCACGCCGGGCGACGTCCGCGGGAGCATCGAAGGCTCGCTGATGGAGGTTTTTTCCGAAGTCGGCGCGGTGACCCAGCAGGCCGAGGCGTGCATCCGCAAGCGGGATGAGGCGAAGTCCGTGCTGGTGCGTGCGATGCTGGAAGGGGAAACGCAGGTCTGCCGGGAAGCGGTGGAAACGGCGGTTTCCAAGGTGGAAGGACTGATTGACCGCGAGTGCGGGTCGTTTCAGGAATGGGAGAATTCCGAATCGCCCGACATTGAAGCCCTATCAAAAGCCGCTAGAAACCTGGCTTTCCTTGAAAAATGGCGTGCGGGTCTCCGCAGTTGTTACGCGAGGCTGGTCTAGCGGACCGGAACCGCCTTGGGGGGCACGACGATGGCTTTGGGTGGAGTTTTTCCGTCGGCACCGGTGCGCGAAAACTCCGACGTGCTGCTGATATACCAGAGAAACGCCCCGCCGCCGAGCACCGCGACGAAGGTAAAGAAAACGATGAGGATGCCGAGGCACGATTTCATGGCGGTTGTTTAGTGCGGTTGACCGGCGCTAGCCAGTGCGGATTTCCGCTCGATGCGCGCGGCGAAGGCACCGTCCGTCTGGTCGCGGAAGGGCAGGGCGTCGCGGGTCGAGTGAAGCGTGAGTTCCGGGTGGTCGCCGAGGAAGGCTTCGACCAGGCCGAGGTTCTCGTCGCGCTCGATCGAACAGGTGGAGTAGACGATGCGGCCGCCGGGCTTGAGGCAGGCGAGCGCGTTTTCGAGGATCTTGCGCTGGGTGACGGCGATTTTTTCGATGTCGGGCGCTTGCAACCGCCAGCGCACGTCGACACGCCGCCGAATCACACCGGTGTTCGAGCAGGGGACGTCGAGCAGGATGCCGTCGAAGGCGTCTTGCCATTCGGCGGGTGCGGGTTTGGTCCAGTCGTGCACGGCGATGGCGGCTTTGCCGGCGTGCAGGCGTTCGAGGTTTTCCTCGAGCCGTGGGAGGCGTTTTTCATTCGAATCGGTGCAAAGCAGTCCCTCGGCGGAACCGAGCGCGGCGGCGATGAGAAACGCTTTTCCGCCCGGAGCGGCGCAGGCGTCGAGGATGCGCTCGCCGGGTTGCGGATCCAGCAGCTCGACCGAGTGGCGGGTGGCGGGGTCCTGGATGTAAACGGATCCGGAAGCGAGCAGGGCGGAGGGCAGCGAGCCGTCGATTTTATAAAATCCCGGAGCACCTTCGACCGGTGTGCCCGGCAGGGATTCCGGAGAGGGGGCCAGCGGATTCACCCGATAGAAATTCACCGCCGGGAGATTGTCCCACTCCATCAGGGAAATCGCGTTGCGGGTGCCGAACGCGGCGCGCCAGCGGTTGTACAACCAGTCCGGATGCGAGTGGGCGACCGGTTGCGGGAGATCGGAGATTTCATCCAACAGGCGCTTGCGGGAAACCGTGGCGCGGCGGAGGACTGCGTTGATCAAGCTGCGGACGCTGGCTTTTCCAGCTTCCACCGTTTCGTTCACCGCGGCGTGGTCGGGGAGATTGAGGATGAGCAGCTGGCAGAGGCCGACGCGCAGGATGTCGCGGGTTTCCGCATCGAGTTTTCCTTCGCGAAGTTTGCCGATCCAGTGGTCTAGCAGCCGCCGGTGGCGCAGCACGCCGAAGAGGATCGCCTGCAACAGCCCGCGGTCAGAGGAAGACAGTTTGCGGCGCTGGGCGTGGCGTTCGATCAGGGTCTCGGCATAGTCGTGGCCCTTGGCCCAGGCGCGGAGGGCGGAGACGGCGGCTTGGCGGACGTGGAAATTTTTGGCGGACATGGAGAGTAGAAGCGATGCCCCGCGATCACGTAATGGTGACCGGGGCGCGGGTGGGTTATGACTATTTCGCTGCTACGACAAATGACAGCAAAATCAAGTTGGTGGGCTCCGGGACCTCCCCCCCCGGAGCCAGCCACCTCCGCCACGAGGCGTCGAGGATACGGTTCGATATGTCGCTGGCTATTCGGGTGCCAGGTGTTTAGAGACTCCGCGTGAACGCCTTGCCTGACGCCCAGACCCGACCGACGAGGTCGCTCGGCTGGCTGTGGCTGGTGTTTTTCCTGCAAGGGATGACGCCGGGGTTCTGGCTTCCGGCGCTGACGAACATTCTGGAGGCCAAGGGGCTTGGCGGTTGGGTGGCGCTGGTTTTCGTGGTGCAGCCGTTGTGCGCGTTGATTTCCCCGTTGATCGGTGGAGCGCTCGCGGACCAGCGGATCGCGGCCGACCGGCTGCTTGCTTGGTCGTCGTTTCTCGCGGCAGGGGCGTTGCTTGCTGCTTTCGCCTCGCTGGATGCCGGTTGGAGCCCTTGGTGGTTTGTCGGTCTTCTCGGGACCTATGCGATTTTTTCCGGGCCTTCGTGGGGATTGCTGACAACCATCGCGCTGACTTGCCTGCCTCACGGCGAACGACAATTTCCCTTGTTCCGGGTGGGCGCGACGCTGGGGTGGATGCTGGCAGGAGTCCTGACCAGTTATGTGCTCCGCGCGGATACCAGCCCGGTCGCCGGGTACGCCTCGGCAGCGGTACGGGTTTTGGCGGGTTTTGGGGCGTTCATGCTGCCCCACACGCCGCCGCTGGGTCGGGCCACTTCATGGAAGAGCCGCTTCGGGTTCGATGCGTTCACGCTGATGAAACATCGGGATCATTGTGTGTTCTTCGTGGTGACGGCTTTGTTTTCGATCCCGCTGACGGCGTTTTACATGTATGCGCCGGAATTGTTGAAACAGCTCGGAGACCAACGCTCCACGGCGACGATGGCGATCGCGCAGGTCTCGGAAATCATCGCGATGTTGATGGTGGGCGCGGTGATGGTGCGCTTCCGGGTGAAGGTGTTGCTGATGTGGGCGCTGGGATTCTCGGTCGTGCGCTTCGGCATGAGCGCCTATGCGGGTGAGACCGGTTTGATCCACTGGCACATCGCCGGCATCGCGCTGCACGGGGTTTGTTATACTTTCTACTTCATCACGGCGCAGGTGTTCCTCGACCGCCGGGTGGATCCCGGGCTGAGAGGGCAGGCACAAGGATTGTTAGCGCTGGTGACGAGCGGCATCGGCCCGCTGGCCGGGGCCTTGGTCTGCGGGTGGTTGAAAAGCCACTACGTCACCGCCGACGGTCAGGGATGGATGGAATTCTGGGCCATCCTCGCGGGGATGATCGCGGTGTGTCTGGTGATCTTCGCGATTTTCTATCGGGGGCTGGGGAAGAAGGCGGTTTCGGGCTGATTCTCATCCCAGCCCGGCTAGAAACCCATCCGCTGCCTTCCGGTGTGCTGCTTGTTTTTCCGGAGTCATTTTCTCCCAGCTCCTTGCCATCATCGACAGCCGCGGATTCCTGAGGAAAAACGGCGTGTAGTCGCCGATGAAGGTCCAGAAGAGGCCATCCCAGATCTGGCACCAAGGGCCTTTCGGCTCGTCGGACATTTTCAGGAGATAGTTGGAGCCGGAAATGTAGGGTTTGGTGGTGAAGGTGCCGCCATCGGCGAATTGCGACATGCCGTAGACGTTAGGCACCATCACCCAGTCGTAGGAATCCACGAACATCTCCATGAACCAGCGATAGACGTCGTCCGGGCGGATGCGGCAGAGCAGCATGAAATTCCCCAGGACCATCAGCCGCTCGATGTGGTGGCAGTAGCCGTCGTCCAACACCTGGCGGATGACGCGGTCGACGGGCGGGATGCCGGTGGTGCCGTCGTAGAACGAGCGGGGCAGGGGACGGTCGAAGTTCCAGAAGTTGCCGTTGCGGATTTCCGTGCCGCGGTGGTGATAAATGCCGTGCATGAACTCGCGCCAGCCGATGACCTGGCGGATGAAGCCTTCCAGCGAGTTCATCGGGATGTGTCCGGATCGCGCCATGACACGGTCGATGACGTCTTGCGGATCGAGCAGGCCGATGTTGAGCGCCGGGGTGATGGCGGAGTGATAGATGGTGGCGTGCCGGGTGGAAATCGCGTCTTCGTAGAGGCCGAAGTTTTCAAGGCGCTCGTCGATGAACTGGTCCAGCCAGGTTTCCGCGTGGGTGCGGGTGACGGGCCAGCGGAAGTGTTTCAATGATCCGGGGTTTTCGGGGAATTTGCGGGTGACGTAAGCAGCGGCCTCGCGGGCGAAATCGTTGGTTTTTGCGAGAGGTTCGCGAGGTGGGACGTGGTTCTTCGGCAACTTCGCCCGGTTCTCGGTGTCGAACGACCATTTGCCGCCGACAGGCGTGCCGTCCGATTCTAGCAGCAGGGTCATCCGTTTGCGCTGGACTTCGTAGAATTTCGCCATGAACGGCTTTTTCTTCGAAGCGATGTGCGTTGCGATAAACTCCGGCGGGCTGATGAAATTGGGTGAGTCGTGGAGGCTGACTTTGATCCCGCGGTTCGTGGCGAAACGGTTCACCCGCTTCATGAGAATCTCATCGGCGGGATCTGCGAGGTGGATTACTGTGATGGCGTTAGGAAGCGATTTCTCCAGCAGCTCCGCGCTGTCAGTGGCGGAGCCGCCGGGGACTTCGATGTAGTGAACGACATGCCCGGCGGCTTTGAGTTCGGCGGCGTAGGCCTTCATCGAGGCGCGGTGCAGCATCAGTTTCTGCCGGTGCATCGCCGCCGGCCAGTGCGGGTCGTTGCCGAAGAACAAGGGGTCTTCGATGAGACGGATTTCACGGCCCTTCCGGACCGCCGGGTGGTTGGCGAAAAGCTGGTGCGGGTAGATGAGCGTCGTTTCAGCCATTGCTAGATTCTGTGAGGAGGGATTCCCGGCTTGGCATGGGCCAGGCGGGCGAGTGGCTGGAGGTTGAAATAGGTGTCGAGCGCGGTGGATGCGAGGCACTCCAATCCGACGAGATCGATGCCGCCGTGGTCGGTGAGTCCGTCATCCGCGACTTGCACCAACACGACACGGCCGACGATCAGCTTGGTGTCGTTCGCGGGAATGTGGATGACGTCCTCCAACTCCAGACCGATCCGGAATCTGGATTCAGAGACGAAGGGAGCCATGAACCCGGCTTCGTAGTGGGCGGTGAGACCGGTGGCGTTGAATTCCGAGAGTTCCTTCGGATAGCGGGCGGAGCATTGGTGCGCGGCATCCACGATTTCCGGATGGAGGTGGTTGATCGTCCAGGCGCGGGTTTCCGACAAATTGGCGAGCGTGTGGCGGTCCACCAGATCCGGACGGCTCACCATTCCTAACAAGCAGGGTGACGAGCCGAGGTGGAGGATGCTGGAAAACGGGGCGAGGTTGGTTAGGCCTGAGTGGTCGATGGTGCCGATCAGGCTGATGGGTTTGGCTCCGGGCAGGGAGGTGGCGAACTGGACACGGGAAAGCAGCTCCATGCCCGCGATGTCGGCGGCGGTGAAGGTTTGCATTTCAAAAAGTGCGGACGGAGGAGAGCCCGCCATCGGGACGGAGGATCTGGCCGGTGAAGAACCGGGAGGCGTCGGAGAGGAGGAATGCGACGAGCTGCGCAACGTCATCGGGATCGCCGACCTGTTGGAGCGGGTGGCGTTTCGAAGCGGCTTCCTTTTTTACATCCGAGTTCAACAGGTTTCCGGCGAGTGGCGTGTCGGTGAGTGACGGCGCGATCGCATTGACTCGGATCTTCGGGGCAAGCTCGGCGGCGAGTGACAGCGTAAGCCCTTCCACCGCGCCCTTGGCGGCGGCAATGGAGGCATGGAACGAAAGCCCTTGCGCCACGGCGATCGTGGAAAACATCACGACGGATGCCGAATCGGCGGCTTTCAATGCGGGTAGCGCGGCTTGCAGCGCCGCGACGGCTCCCAGGCAGTTGATTCGGAAATCGTTGAGGAAATCATCCGGAGTGAGCCGGTGAAATGGCTTCAATGAGATGCTCCCCGGGAAATAGACGAACCCATCCAGGACCGGCGGCAGCTCAAGCGGGCCGGGATCGAGAGCATCGAAGGGTTGCACCGGGATGCCGAGTGTCGCCAGCGGTCCGGGGCTGCGGGCTGCCGCGACGAGCAGGTTTCCCTGGTCCTGCAACAGTCGCGCCGTCGCCAGGCCGATCCCCGAATTTCCTCCGATTAACAATATGGTCTTGGGCATGGGCGAAAGTGGGGCGCGATCCTTTCCGGTCAAGAGTTCGAAATATTTCTTCTAAGAAACCGTCGTTTCGCGTGTCATGGTCTTTGTTATGAAAACCCTGGCCTTGATCTGCCTCGTCGCCTTCTCGTCACTCTTCCAAACCATGGCTCAAGACCCGGACGCCCTCCGCAAGGAACGCGACAAGCTCGCCCAGCGCGGAATGTGGCGGGATGCGGTGAATTTCTACGTGGAAAAGCTGCTGCCGGTGTCGGATGCCGGATCCGGAGCGGATCTCGCGCGAACGACAGAGGCATTGGGCCGGCTGAATGCCTGGAAGGAATTCGACGGGCTGGTGGAGCGTGCGGTTTCCGCCCATCCGGAGAATGCGGGGCTGCTACGGACTGCGGCGCTGGTCTATCATGCCGCACGCCACGGTGGGCGCCTCGTGGCCGGTGAATTCCAGCGTGACGGGCAACGCCAGTTCGGTGGCAGGTCAAACGGACCCGATGACGACCCCGCAGCGGCTGCCGGATCATGGGTGGACACTCGTTACCGCGATCACGTCCGGGCATGGCAGCTTCTCCGCCAGGCGCTTGGCAGTGCCAAAGATGATCAGGAAAAATATGAGATTTGGGACACCTTCGCCTCGAATTTTCCAATCCAAGAGGCGTGGAAACTCCAAACGCTGACTCCCCTCGACACGCTGCCCGAGTGGGGCGAGCCGGGGCCCGAGGGCGGCACGGAAGGTGCGCCGTGGGCAAACGACGGACCGGTGCTTTACGACATCCCCGCCTCGTGGGAGGTGGCGAAAAACGACGGCGAGCGCTGGCGTTTCGCGCTGGCGGAGAAAGCCCGGCTGAAGCCGTCACAGGCATTTCTATCCACCCAGAGACTCGCGGAATTCTCCAGCTCCCAGTTTGGCACGGAAACGCTCTGGTCCTCCGGCTGGTGGGACCTGCGGGGTGCCGACGGAGCGAAGGGGATTCTCGAAATGGACACGCTCGCCGAGGACGAGTGCCTTGCGAACACCTCCGACGGAGTCCGCCGGTTCAAGCTGCCTGCGGAACAGCATTTCATCGCGCTCTATCGCTCGATCATGGATCAAAACGAGCACGCTGGAGACGCGCTCGTCCAAGTGTTCCTCAACCGCCGCCAATACGACAAGGCACGTGAGGTGTTGGAGCAGGTCCTAGCCAAATTCGGACCGACCCGGAATGGCTCGCGGGAGAAGCTCCTCAAACAAATCACGGGCAACTGGGGGCGCTTCGAGCCCGCCGCGACCGTGCCCGCCGGCGTGAAGCCCAAGCTGCCGCTCGTTTTCCGCAACGCTACTAACATCAAACTCTCCGCCGCTCCCGTGGACATGGAGGCGGTGTTGAAGGACTCGATCGACTTTCTCAAGAGCAATCCCGGCCAGCTCGACGGGCGCGAGGATCCCTCATCGATCGCCAGCCGCCTAATCAAATCCAACCCGTCGAAGTACATCGGCAAGGGCACCAGCTCGTGGGAGACCAAGCTCACGCCCCACGACAAACATCGTGAAGCCCGTGCCGACATCGAGGTGCCGTTGGACAAGGCCGGGGCTTGGTGGATCAGCGGTCAGATGGAGGGCGGAAACTCGTTTTACACACTCGTCTGGATCGTCGACTCCGTGCTCGTTCAGAATGATGTGGGCGGCAACAAACAGTGGTGGCTGGCCGACGCTGCCAACGGTGCGCCGGTGGTGGGCGCGGACATCGAGTTCTTCGGTTACCGGACCATTTCTCTCGAACGGAAGAATCCCCTCGGACGGCGGATGGAAGTCCGTACCACGGCGTTCAATCGCACGACGGATGACGATGGGAAAACCCTGCTCAAGCCGGGTGACTATGACAGCGAGTTCCGATGGCTCGCCATCGCCCGCAAGGAGGGCCGCACCGCCGCGTTTTATGGATTTGAAAACTATCACATCGAAGTTCCCCAGCTGGAAAGTGGCGACCGCGATCTCAGCTACGGCATCTCGGACCGTCCGCTGTACAAACCGGGCGACACCGCCCACCTTAAGTTCTATTTCCGCAATGTCAGCTACTTCGAACCGGATGAATCGAGGTGGGCTGACAAATCCGGCAGGCTTATCCTGTTCAATGGTAGGGACGAGGAAGTGATGGAAATCGAAAACCTCAAGACCGATTCGTTAGGAGCTGTGGAGGCCGAAGTGATCATTCCCAAGGATGCGGTGCTCGGGAAGTGGACCGCGAATTTACGGATCGATGACCGGATTTCCGCGTCGGTGAGCCTGCGCGTCGAGGAATACCGCAAGCCGGAATACGAAGTGAAGGTCGAGGCTCCGGACGAACCGGTAGAGCTGGGTGACAAGTTCACGGCGACTGTGAAGGCGAACTATTTCCACGGCTCGCCGGTGAGAAATGCCAATGTCGAAATCATCGTGAAACGAAGTTCGATCAGTGAGCGCTGGTTCCCGGCTTGGCGTTGGGATTGGCTTTATGGCCCCGGCGCGTGGTGGAGCGGCAGCGAGGCGACCTGGCATCCGACTTGGAAAAACTGGGGCTGCCTCCCGCCGCACCCGCCGTGGTGGCAGGGGGACCGTTGGACGCCGGATGAACTCGTGATGAAGCGCAATCTGCCCATCGGTCCCGACGGTAGGGCGAAGATCGAAATCGACACCGCGCCCGCCAAGCTGGTGCAGGGCGACATGGATGCGAGATATACCATCGAGGCCCGCGTGGTGGATGCCTCGCGCCGCGAGGAGCGGGGCACCGGATCGGTGATCGCCGCGCGCAAGCCGTTCGAAGTCGTGGTGTGGACGGACCGGGGATTTGCCCGCGCCGGAGAGCAGGTGGAGGCGACGATTTCCGCCGCGACGCTGGCCGGAAAGCCGGTGGTCGGGGCGAAAGGAAAACTAACCCTCTTCAAACTAACCAGTGGCGCAGATGGCCGCATCGAAGAGAAGGATATTCAATCGTTCCCGGTGGAAACCGATGCACAAGGTGAGATCGAACAACGCTTCGCCGCCCCGGTGACCGGGCAATATCGACTGGCGGCGAGTTTGGCATTCAAAGACGGCGAGCCGGCGGAAGGTGCGACGATTCTCAATGTCCAGGCACCCGGTCGCGCGGATCCGGCGGATTGGAATTTCGGCCCGCTGGAATTGGTGGCCGACAAGGCGACTTACTCCGCCGGCGAAACGGTGAAACTGCGCGTGAATAGCGACAAGGCGGACGCCAATGTCTGGCTGTTCCTCCACATCGCTGGCACTGCGGGTCGCGAGGCGCGGCGCATTCAACTCGATGGCAAGAGCCTGGAAGTCGACGTCCCGCTCGACCTGCGGGACATGCCGAACATGTTTATTGTCGGCATCACCGTCTTCAATGCGGAGGTGCATTCGGCCGTCCGGCAGATCCTGCTGCCACCGGTGAGCAAGCTGATCGAAGTGATGCTGGAACCGGCGAAGGACCGGGTGAAACCGCGCGAGAAGTCCTCGCTGAAAGTGACCTTGCGGGATGCCGAAGGAAAGCCAGTGACCGGCATCGCCGTTCTATCCATTTATGACAAATCACTCGAAACAATCACCGGCGGATCCAACGTCGGTCCGATCCTGGAGAATTTCTGGTCGTGGAAAAACCATTTCTATCCGGGCAATCGTGAGGATTCCCTTCCGAATCCAACAGGGAATCTACTCCGGCCGAAAGTTGTTGGTATGGAAAGGCTGGGATTTTTCGGCGATGATCAGTTGGGTGGGGGATTCGGTCGTGGCATGGGAGGCAAAGCGATGTTGAAAAGCAGTGATGCTTTTGCCGGCGAATCCCGGGCCTTTGCATCTTCTGTGGAGGCGGACAGCGGTGACGGCTCTTCTCTCGGAGGTGCTCCGTCGAGTCCTGCCGCGAATGCCTTCCTCGTCCGCAAGGACTTCGCCGATCTCTTGAAATGGTCCGGCGCGATTCAGACCAACGCTGATGGCAGTGCGGAAATCCCGCTGGAGTTTCCGGACAATCTAACTACCTGGAAAGCTCGCGTCTGGGTGCTGGGCAAGGGCACCAAAGTTGGTGAAGGCAGTGCGGAAATCATCACGTCCAAGGAACTGCTCGTCCGGCTTCAAGCGCCGCGTTTCCTGGTAGAGCGCGACGAATCGGTCTTCAGCGCGGTGGTGCAGAATGACCATGATTTGCCGAAGACGGTGAAGGTTTCACTCGAACTGGACGGCAACCATCTCGAAGCCATCGACGGCGCGCCACAGACGGTGGAAATCGCCGCGAAATCGGAAGCCCGCGTCGATTGGCGGGTGAAGGCGCTGCGCGAAGGCGAGGCGACGTTCCGGATGCGCGCGGATTCCGGTGACGATGGCGATGCCGTCGAGCGCAAGCTGCCGGTGCTCGTCCATGGCATGCTGCGCCAGGATGCATGGAGCCGCGTGGTCGAGCCGGGCGCGGATTCCGCGAAGATCCAGATCGACGTGCCGGAGCAACGGCGACCGGATCAATCCAAGCTAACCGTCCGGTTCTCGCCCACCATCGCTGGAGCGGTGGTCGACTCGATTCCCTATCTGGTGAGTTATCCGCACGGTTGCACCGAACAGACATTGAACCGCTTCGTGCCCGCCGTGATCGCCCAACAGATGCTGCGCGATCTCAAGATCAACCTCGCCGAAGTGAAGGCGAAGCGGACCAACCTCAACCCGCAGGAACTCGGCAACGCCGCTGACCGCGCGGCGCAGTGGAGACAGTGGCAGACGAATCCCGTGTTCGACGAAGTGGAGATGAAGAAGATGGTCGAGAAGGGGATTGAACGCCTCATGTCCATGCAGAATGCCGACGGCGGCTGGGGCTGGTTTTCCGGCTACGGTGAATCTTCCTGGCCGCATACCACGGCGGTGGTGGTTCATGGGTTGTTAGTCGCGAAGGAGAACGGCGCGCAGATCCCCGAGCGAATGCTGAGCTCCGGCGTCGGCTGGTTGATGGCGTATGAGCGCAAGCAGGTCGCCGCGCTGCAGCTTCACGTCGAGCGCGAGGCGTTGCGCAAGGAGGGAAAGAAGATCAAGGACGACAACCGGTATGAAAAATCAAAATGCGATGCGTTGGACGCCTTCGTCCGGGTGGTGGTTGGCGAGGCGAAACGCGATTCGGAGCCGATGCTCGCGTTTCTCTATCGGGACCGCGTCGAGCTGCCGGTTTACGCCAAGTGTCTGCTAGGTCTGGAACAACACCGCACCGGCGATGAGGCGCGGCGCGATGAGGTGATGAAGATGATTTCCCAGTTCCTCAAGCGGGATGCGGAGAATCAGACAGCCTATCTCGATCTCCAGAACACGAATTTCTGGTGGAACTGGTATGGCAGCGAGGTGGAGGCGAACGCCTGGTATCTCAAACTGCTCGCCGCCGTGAAACCGCTGGATGCGGACACCCGCGGCTTGGTGAAATACCTGGTGAACAATCGCAAACATGCGAGTTATTGGGAGTCCACCCGCGACACGGCTTTCGCGATTGAGGCGATCGCCAATTATTTCAAGGCCAGCGGCGAGGAAGCGCCGGAGATGGAAGTCGAGGTTCTGCTCGACGGAAAATCACTGCGCAAGGTTTCGATCACTCGTGAAAATCTGTTCACCTTCGACGGCACTGTCACACTCACGGGCGATGCCGTGACCACCGGCAAGCACGACATCGAACTGCGGAAGACCGGCAAGGGCACGCTTTATGCGAATGCCTATCTGGAAGTCTTCACGCTGGAAGACAAGCTCCGCGCAGCCGGACTGGAAGTGAAGGTGCAGCGCCGCATTTCCAAGCTCATCGCATTGGAAAAAGAAGCCGAAGTGCCGGACTCGAGCGGCCTGGTCGCCAAACAGCAGGTCGAGCGGTTCCGCCGCGAGCCGCTGGTGGACGGGGCGAAGTTGACATCCGGCGACCGCGTGGAGGTGGAGCTGATTCTCGAAAGCAAGAACGACTACGAATACCTGATTTTCTCGGATGCCAAGGCGGCGGGCCTCGAAGCGCTCGACGCCCTAAGCGGCTACGTCGGCGGCGGTGGATTGAGCGCCTACATGGAGCCGCGCGACCAGACAGTGGACTTCTTCATCCGCGCCCTGCCACGAGGGACGAATACGCTGCGCTATCAACTCCGCGCCGAGGCTCCTGGGATTTACAAGGCACTGCCCGCTACGGCGGAAGCAATGTATGCGCCGGAATTGAGGGGGAACTCTGAGGACTTGAAGTTGGAAATCCTGGAATGAACCGCAGATCCACGTGGCTCCACAAGAAGGCAGTCAGACGTCAACCGATCAAATCCCCGATCGATCCGAAGTCCGGGGAAAACAGCCGCTTGTAAGTCCGTGCCGCGTAGCCGTCGGTCATGCCTGATAGAAAATCGCAGACCAGCCGGGCGCGGGTGGCCTCATCCGGCGCGGCTGCGATTTCCGCCGCCGTGTCGGCGGGCAGGAGTTGGAAGTCCTGGCCGTCGATTTTCTGTTGGGAAATGTAGCGTTCGCCGAGAACTTCCCAGAGTTGCCGCAGCATGCGGCTGCCTTTGTGCTCCAGCTGCTTGAGCTGCGGCGACAGGAACACCACCTCGAAGGCGAGGCGCTTGAAAAGGCCGGACTCCGCCTTCACCTCCGGGTCGATGGCGAGCCGGTAGTGGTAGCGGTTGGTGGCGGCGCTGAGGAAATTCACGTCGGTTTCCAGCCTCGTGGACTGGATGTATTTCCCGATGCGCTTGCCGACGAAGGGATCCACCCGCTTGCGCCGGATCGAACGCATCAGGTCACCGAGCGGCGTGGCGTCGCCGGTGGGTTCGTCGTGTTTTTCCGCCCAGGCTTCGATTTTTTCGATGTTGAGGAATCCGGCGCGCACGCTGTCGGATAGATCGTTGAGCGAGTAGGCGGTGTCGTCCGCCCAATCCATGAGCTGGCACTCGATGGACTTGAACTTGTCGCGCGTCTTGCCGGGCGTGAGTTCGAGCGGGAAGTCGTTGCCGCCCATCGCCCAGTCGAGATGGGCGTGCTGGTTGTCGTAGATGAAGTGGTGTTCCGGCTGGTTTCCGAGTTCGGTCCACAGCGACTTGTATTTCAGCACGCCGTCGAGAAACGCTCGGGTCGGGATCCATGCCGGTGCGCTTCGCGGAAAATATCCGCTCGGTGAGCAGGCGCAGCGTCTGGGCGTTGCCCTCGAAGCCGCCGTGGTCGCGCATCAGGTGGTTCAGCGTTCGCTCGCCTGCATGGCCGAAGGGCGGGTGCCCGAGATCGTGCGAAAGGCAGACCGCCTCGACGAGATCCGGATCGATGAAAAAATCCTCGCCCAGCGGACCGTCCGGCCGGCTCTTGAGCCAGTAGGAAATCGACTTGCCGATCTGCGCCACTTCGAGCGAATGCGTCAGCCGCGTCCGGTAGAAATCATACTCGCCGCTCCAGAAAACCTGCGTCTTGTTCTGCAGACGCCGGAACGTCGGCGTGTGCAGAACCCGGTCGCGGTCGATCTGGAATGGCGTGCGATAATCCCCCCCGTCGCAGGCACCCGAGCGCCGCTCCGTGTCAAAAGCCCCGTAAAAGCGGTTCAACATTTGCCGGAGACTAGATGGCCTTCGGCGCATCCGGCAATCCCAACCTTCGAGCCTTCGCATCATGACGGGATTGAAATATCCTGCCATCCACGTAAGTAGCGTCCGGCTAGTTCCAATTTCCCATGCACTCCATCAAACGCGCGTTCTTCTGGCTCTCCGGAGCCGGCACCGAGACTCTCGAACAATGCCCCGACTGGGAGCAGCGGAAATACGTCGCCTTCGGAGCCACCGTGCTGGTGCCCTGCGCGTTCGCCTTCATCGCCTGCGCCTACGCGCTCTCGACCCTCACCGACAACGCCCGGGTGATTTACCCGGTCGCCGCGGTGTGGGCCTTCATCATCCTCACCATCGACCGCGCTCTGCTCGCCGGCTACCGGCCGTACATGTCGATTTTCCGGAAACTCTCCCAGTTTTCCCTGCGCCTCGTGGTCGCCATCCTGATGGGCATCACCATCGCCCACCCGCTGGTCCTGCTGTTGTTCCGCGACACGGTTTCCTCGGTGATCGAAAAGGACCGCGCGGCGGAAATCGAAGTCGTCCGCACGGGATTCGAGGCGGAGAAGGAAAAGATCCGCGGCCAGGTCGACCGCGCTCGAAACGGCCATCGCCGAGCAACGCGCAGAAGTGGAACGAGTCGTTTCAGGCCAAATTCATCCTTCAGGAAAACGAGGACGCCACGTCCGCCATCCCCGGCCTCACCGCCGAGCAGCAGACCGAGCTCAAGGCCGCCATCGACGAAGGCCACCGCGCCGTTCCGCGAGCGCCTCGCGGTGATCGAAGCACAGTCCGCCGAACTCACGCCGCAATACGCCAAGCTCCAGACCGAGCTGGGATTCTGGCAGGCCGAGTTCGAGCGCGAGCTCAACGGCCAGCGCTCCGGCCTCAAGGGCGAGGGTCCGCGCGCCCGCTCGATCCGCTCCGACCAGCTCGAACCGCGCCGCGAGGAATCCAAGCGCCTCGGCGGATTGCTGGAACATCTCACCGCGGAGAAAGCCACCCTGCAAACCCAGTCCCGCGAGGCCGAAGCTGCCGCCATCGCGCTCTTCGAAACGAAACTCGCCGAAATCGCCGCGACCAACAAGGCCGAGGCCGAGCGCGTCGCCGGACTCAAACAGAAGGTCGAGGACGACCAGGCCGGAGCAGTTCGTCACCCAGCAGAACGCGCTGCGCGACACGATCAAACAACAGATCGACACCCGCCTCGCCGAGCTCAACCGGGTGCAGGACGAACTCGCCGCCGTGGCCACCGAGGAAGCCGAACCGCCTCTCCGCCATCCGCGCCGAGCCCCGCCGCGACATCCTCACCCAGACGCTCGCCCTGCACGCGCTTGTTCAAGGCCGGCAGCCAGGGCGGGCAGTTCGCGTTCTACACCTATATCGTCCTGACGCTGCTCTTCATGCTGGTGGACACCATCCCGCTGATCGTGAAATTTTTCACCAAGCCCGGTCCCTACGACACGCTGGTGGATCGCGACGAGATCACCTTCGACAGCGAGCACCGCGCGTTCCGCCAGAGCCGCGCGCCGCTACATGGACCAACTTGCCAGCGGCAACCTGATCGCCGTCACCCGCAACCAGCGGCTCGAACACGCGCTCGTCGATGGCGTCGAGCACACCCGCGCCGCCCGCGAGTTTCTCGATTCACTCATCGAGATGGAAAAATCCTTCGCCGAGAAAATGAAGATCGAGGAAGCAAATCGATCGGCGTCGCGGAGAGCGACAAGCGCGCCGCCCTCGAAGCGATCAAGAAGCGCTTCTACGACGACCTCCACCACCGGATGGAGATTTTCTTCACCACGCGCCACGCCTGAGTGCCGGCTCTAACCCAATAGATCCTCTAGCCTCAGCCGGGCGATTTCGTGGATCTGCTTCAAGGCCTCGTCGATTTCCATTTCCCGGGAATGTTCCAGCCGCTTTTCAAACGCCTCCAGCACTCCCTGTTTGGTGGTAAGTCTGGCGCAAATGATGAAGGGGAATCCGAATTTCGTCCGGTAGCATTCGTTCCTGTTTTGAAACTGTGCGTATTCCTCGTCGTCAAGGCGGTCGAGTCCGAGGCCCGCCTGCTCGCGGGTCGATTCGCCGGTGAGCTTGCCGGCTCTGGCAAGTTTGCCCGCCAGATCCGGGTGGGCGCGGATCAACACGAGCTTTTCCGATTCGGTCGCGTTTTCCACCGTCTGGCGCATGGCAATCCGGAGGGACTCGGAGTCTTGGAACGGCCGTTGCGCCGCCATTCGCTGCGGAACCCAATCAGAATGCTCGTAAATCCCGCCGAGGGTGGTTACGAAATCCCCGTCGGAAGCGGCATTCAGCTGGCACAGTGAAATCATTTCGCCGGAGTAAGCCAGCGGCTGCGGCGGAATTCAAGGAGACCTATGGACACTTGGGAACAAATCGCCGCGCTGCGCCGCGAAGGGGTGGATGCCGTGGTGGTTACGATCACGGCGGTGCGGGGAAGCGTGCCGGGGCAGGCGGGGGCGAAAGCCGTCGTCACCTCCGGCGGCTTGATTTCCGGAAATCTCGGCGGCGGAAAAGTGGAAGCGAAGGCGCTCGGACTCGCGGCGGCGATGTTGGATGGCCATGAAACCTGCACCGCCGTGACTTGGAATCTCCAGCGCGACGTGGGCATGACCTGCGGCGGCGAAATGGCGTTCCTTTTCGAAAAAGTCGAGGCGACGGCTCCCTGGCACATCGCGATTTTCGGCGCAGGCCATGTTTCCCAGGCGCTTGTGCCGGTGCTCGCGACCTTGGCGTGCCGGATCGACGTTTTTGATACGCGTTCCGACTGGCTGGCAAAGCTGTCGCCGAGGTCGAATGTGGTGCTGCACCGGGTGGATTCCTTCGAGGACGGGGTGGGGGACTTGAGCGCGACTTCGTTCGTGCTGTCGATCACTCAGGGGCATTCCAGTGATCGTCCGGTCCTGCGCGAGGTGCTGCGGCGATTCCCGCAGCCGGTTTTCCTCGGCGTCATCGGCAGCGCCTCAAAACGGGCGGTTTTGCTGCGCGAGCTGCAGGAGGACGGTCTGGAACGCGTCTTGCTGGAGAAAATCCACTGCCCGGTCGGCTTGCCGATCGGCGGAAATGATCCCGCCGAGATCGCCATCAGCATCGCCGCGCAGTTGCTGGAATTCCGCAAATCGGGTTAATTGGCGGCGGGCTAAAAAATGCCATTTTCCCCTTGCCAAGAAGGCGCTGATCCTTAGTTTGCCCGTCCCATGCCAAGAGTCGGAGGAAAAGCAAAAACACGGAAAGCCGTTGCCAAGCGTTTCAAAGTCACTGGGACAGGGAAAATTCTGCGTCGCAAACAAGGGGCTCGCCACTTGTTGCAAGGCAAGAACAGCAAACGCAAGCGTCGTCTTGGGCAAGCTGCTCTCGTCTCCGATGCTGACCTTAGAAACGTCAGAGAGAATCTTCCTTTTTCCCGGTAACCTGGAAATCGCAGCAACGAATAATAGTCCCGTCCGCTTATCGGACGGCCTTTACACAGCCTGATCCCGCGAGGGAGACACGAACAGTCGAGACTGTGGAAGGAAATGAAAATAACGGTCTGTTCAAACTGAAATAACAAGAAATGCCACGTGCCACCAACTCACCGGCCAGCCGGGCCCGCCGCAAGCGGACTCTGCTCCGTGCCAAGGGTTTCCGCGGTTTCCGCTCGAAACTCTTCCGTTACGCCAAGGACGCTGTCCGTAAGGCGATGACGTATGAATATCGCGACCGGAAGCGGCGCAAAGGTCAGTTCCGCCGTCTGTGGACCCAGCGTATCAACGCTGCCGTCCGCAACGAGGACATGACCTACTCGCGCTTCATCGAGGGCTTGAAAGCCGCCGGTATCGAAGCTGACCGCAAGATCCTCTCGGATCTCGCGATCACCGATGCCGCAGCGTTCTCCGCCATCGTTGCCCAGGCCAAGAAAGCCCTCGAAGCGAAACACGCTTCGAAAGCCGCCTGATCCTCGGAACCAAACCATCAACACGCCGTCCGGACTTGTACCGGGCGGCGTTTTTTGTTTGGGGAGTTTCACCCCTGTTCCTCAAGAAGAAGTTCGGACCCAATGGGATCGACGCCGCCACGCACATCGTCGGATTTTTCGTTTCCGCGATGGGGATGGGCCTGGTCTTTCACGGGGTGGTGGAGTTCCTTCAGTCGAGTGGCATCGTGAGTGGAAACATCCTCGGTCTTTGAACTCAGGCCAGAGGCCATGCACATCAAACAAAAGCAATCGATGAATCGTCCCACTGTCCTCCACCGGATCATCATGCCGGCGTTCTGCCTGTTATTCGTGGGCTGCGCCTTGCAGCCGACCTCACCGGATCAGAGGCCGGAAGCTGCGGCAGAGCGTTGTCTGCGGGAGGCTCGTTTCCCATTGCGTCCGGCGGAACAACGCGCTGTGGCCTACCTGCGGGCCGCTGAGCTCACCGCGCCGCTGCTAGGCGATGCCAGCCAGCCGACGGCGGCGCTCAGGATTTATAACGAGGCAACGGCGGAACTGGTCGTCCTGCTCCGGTCCGAAGATGGCGGGCTGCTGTGGAACCGCCCGCTCGGCATCACCACCGACGGCATCCGCTATCGACTGGATCTCCAACCCGGAGATCGACAGGGCGTGTGGTCGCCGGACGAGTTCACCGCGTTCAATCTTGCAAGCGACGTGAAGGAGACCAAGGTGAAATCCCCCGACAGGCGGCAGGGAGTCGGCGGTGTGCTTGTGGGTGTGAGGCAAACCGACCCGTTGGAGAAATTCATGCCGAAAAACGGAATGAAAGCCGCCGTCACCGCCACCCTGGATTTCCGCGGTCACGACGCGACACTCTCCCTGAACGACCCTACCCGGAAATCAACCACCCGCGCCGGTGGCAGGGAGCGTCCGCTGGCGGCGGATTTCTCGGCACCGATCGCCGCTTTCAAACACAAGGACACGAGATTGCTGGGGATAGTGGAGGCGCTCCGACCCGGTCGATTTGCCGACGACACGGGCATCTACCTGCTAGGCCCGTATGATCCGCAGCGCATTCCGGTGATCTTCGTGCACGGTCTTATTTCCACGCCATACATCTGGGTGGACCCGATCAACGAGATCAACCGCGATCCCGTGCTGCGGAAGCGCTATCAGCCGCTGGTGTTCGCCTATCCCTCGGGCTATCCGCTTGCTTACACGGCGCTGCAGTTCCGCGAGCAGCTGGCGGAGTTCGAAAAGAGCCATGCGATGCCAAACGGATTTCTGCTAGTCGCCCACAGCGAGGGCGGCCTGATCTCCCAGATGCAGACGAGCAATCTCACCCGCGAGGATTGGCGGCGGGTCGAAGGGGCGAAGGCGGACGAATTCTTCGCCCGCCAGACACCCGGTGGCGAGGTGGAGCGGGCGCTGGTTTTCAAGGCGAATCCCCGGGCCAAGCGGGTGGTGTTCATCGCCACTCCGCACCGTGGCTCCGAGATGGCGGAGAGTGCTTTGGGCGAGCTTGCCGAGAGGCTGATCCGCCTGCCGCAATCCACCGTGGCCCAATTGAAACTCGCGCTGGGCAATTCCGACCTGCTCGGGACGGGCAACAAGCACCTGCTGCCTACGAGCGTCTCCGGGTTCGCGCCGGACAATCCCACGCTCATCACCATGGCGACCACACGCGTGGTCCCGCCGTGCCACTCGATTGTTGGCAATCGTGGCCTGCCCGGACCGCTTGCGCAGAGCTCCGACGGCGTGGTGCCATACTGGAGCTCCCACCTCGATTATGCGAAGTCCGAGGTCGTCGCCCCCGGGCCGCACAGTTGTTATGATTATCCGCAATCGATCCGGGAAATGAAGCGAATCCTGCACCTGCATCTCGGGACACTTGAAAATTGAATCCCGCCGATTTCCTACCAGCGGAAAATCAACGGCGGCACGATGATCTTCACGTTCCCACCCCCGCGGTCCTCGCTTTCCACGACGGCACTGACGATGTCGTTCTCAAACTCGATGACGGTCTTTCCCCGCTCGACGCGCGTGATGCTGGCGAGTTGACGGAAGGCGTTGCCACGGCTGTCGATCACCGTGGTGTAGTTTTTGACGTCCTCGAAATCGATGAACTCCCAAGTTCCCGACTGCCCGGTGGCGGTTTTCCGGAGGGACGTTTTGGTCGGTCTGCCTCTCGACAGCGAGACTTCGTCGAGCGTCATGCCGACGGCGACCTGGTTCGCGGCGATGAGGCTTTGGACCTGGATCTGGCGTTCGTAGAGTAATTTCAGGTTGGCCACGAAATCCGGGTCGGTGGAGGAAAACGCCCATGGCGCGACCCAGCCGGAGATCCCGTGACGGAGGCCCTGGCCGCGGACGCGGTAGATTTTATCCGTGATGGCCTCGAGGCGCACCGTTTGATCCGCCCGAAGCGTGCCGAGGCGGTTGCGGCCTTCCCGGTCCGAGAAAACCGGGGCCTCCTTGATGACCTTGAGCTCGATCGGCTTGGTGATCGTGCGGTCGAGATAGACCACGTTGGGATCCGAATCGAGCAGCGATCTCCGCTCCTGGCGCTGGATCTGGGCTGCCAGCGGTGACACGAGGCAGGCGAAGGCGATGGCGATGGTTTCCAGCTTCATGGTCGAAACGTAACGGAATTTTTCGAAAACGGAATCAAGATTTCGACTTGGCCCGGCGGGAAATGGCTGTGGATAATTCCCCGGTCAGCGACGCTTCGCGGTTGGACGTTTGGGAAACCTGATTCATGCTCCGGCCATGAATTTGCAAGGCCCGCTTTCCCGCAAGATGTTCGCAGTCGCTCAGGAAGTCATTCCCGGCGGGGTGAACTCGCCCGTCCGTGCGTTTCGCAATGTCGGCGGCGAGCCGTTTTTCGTGCGCCGGGCGAAGGGCAGCCGCATCGAGGACATCGACGGAAAACACTACATCGACTACATCGGGTCGTGGGGACCGAACATCCTCGGGCACGCGCCGGTCGTCATCACCAACACGATCCACGAGGTCGCCAAGAGCGGGATTTCCTTTGGCATTCCCAACATGTTCGAGGTGGAAATGGCCCGCACGATCTGTGACTGGGTGCCGTCGGTCCAGAAGGTGCGCATGACTTCCTCGGGCACGGAAGCGACGATGTCCGCGATCCGTCTGGCCCGTGGATTTACCAAGCGGGACTACATCGTGAAGTTCGACGGCTGTTATCACGGGCACAGCGATTCGCTGCTCGTCGCCGCCGGTTCCGGAGCGCTGACGCACGGCGAACCGGATTCCGCCGGGGTGCCGAAGGCGTTTGCGGAGAAGACCATCGTGCTTTCTTACAATGATCCGGAAGCACTTGAGGCGCTTTTCGCGGCCCGTGGTGAGGAAATCGCGGCGATCATCGTGGAATCCTATCCGGCAAATGCGGGTTTGGTTTTTCCGCGGCCTGGTTACCTCGAACTGCTTTCCTCAATTACCAAAAAGCACGGTGCGCTGTTGATTTTCGACGAGGTGATGACCGGCTTCCGGCTGGGAAAAGCGGGGGTGCAGGGGCTGGAAAACCTGACGCCGGATCTCAGTTGCTTCGGCAAGGTCATCGGCGGCGGATTGCCCGTCGGTGCCTTCGGCGGGCGGGCTGAGGTGATGGATCTGCTCGCGCCACTGGGTCCGGTCTATCAGGCGGGCACGCTCAGCGGCAACCCGCTGGCGATGGCGGCCGGGCTGGCGCAGCTGCGGGAACTCAACGACCGCTCCGGCTTCGGCCGGCTCGAGCAACTGGGAGCGCATTTCGAAACCGGCCTGCGACAGCTTCTTGCTGAAAAAGGAGTGCCCCATCGCTTCAACCGCGTGGGTTCGATGTTCTGCCTGTTCTTTACCGAGCGGGAAATCATCAATGTGGACGATGTGATGAAGCAGGATTTGGACTTCTTCCGGAAATTCTTCTGGGGCTGCCTCGACAAGGGGATCTATCTGGCACCGTCGCCCTATGAAACCGGCTTCATTTCACTCGCCCACACGGAGGCGGATCTGGATGACACGCTCACGGTGTTTGGTGAGGTCTTGGCGGTGATTTGATTTTCAAGATTCCGGATTGCGCGAGTGCCCTAGGGCGGACAGTGTTCCGGCGACCATGGCGAGGCTTGTGGATCGAAAATTTTTCCCAGAAACATGAATAACTCCAGTGGTGAACCGTCGAAGATCGTGCAGGAGCCTGTCGGTTCCGTCGATCCGGACGCCACTCTGAGCGATCCTGACGAGGATTTCCGACTGGTTGCACTCGCGCAAAAGGGGGACATGCGTGCCTACGATGCGCTGGTCACCCGGCACCGAGGACGAATTTTCGCCATGATCCGTAACATGATCCATCAGGAAGCCGACGCGTGGGACCTCTCCCAAGAGGTCTTCATCAAGGCGTGGAATGCGCTGCCCCGCTTTGAGGCCAAGGCGCGGTTCTCGACGTGGCTCTACCGGATTGCCCACAACACGGTTTACGACTGGGTCCGGAAACGGAAAATCGACAGCGCTGGGGAGCTCAACGACGAGATTTTCGAAAGAGAGCGCATCGACTCCGCCTCATTCACCACGCCATCCGGTGGCGAATCTCCGGACACGACCATGGCACACGGCGAGCTGCGGGTGAAAATTGAAATCGCCCTTGGCAAGCTGTCACCGGAACACCGCGAAGTCGTGGTGTTGAAAGACGTGCAGGGGCTTTCGTATAAGGAAATCGCCGAAGCCATGTCGAGCACCCTTGGCACCGTGATGAGTCGGCTTTTTTACGCGCGTCAGAAACTCCAAACCTTGCTAAAAGATGAATACGAATCCCGATGAAGCAACGTTGGCCCTGTGGCTGGACGACGAATTGAGCGGGGCCGAGCAGGCTGCGGTCGAGGCGTGGGCCATGGAGCACCCGGATCAAATCGCCGCCCGCGAGGAAATCCGGCGCTGGCGTGCGACGATCTCCGCCGCCATCCCGGCGATCGAGGAGCCGCCGTATCCGGACTTTTTCAACAGCAAGGTGCTTCAGGCAATCCGCGAGCAGGCACCGCAGCCCGTGGTTTCTGAAAAGAAGCCGTTTTTCTGGAAATCCTGGCTGATGCCAATGGCGGCCTGTGCCGGCATGGCGCTGACATTCTGGGTGGGGACCCAATCGAACTCCACCCCCGAATACGACGTGGCGGGCGCTCCGAGGGCCATTCCCGTAGAGCCTGTGCTTTACACGCCGGAGACCGGTGTGAATGCCGAGCTGTTCGCCAGCAAGGAGGCTTCCGCCACCGTCATCGTCCTTAACGGGGTGACCGCGATCCCGGATGCGACCGATTTCTCCGAAACCGTCTATGTGCCGATGGACCGTGATATGGACTCCACGGCAGACATCGAGGTGGATCACACGTGGGAGGTCGGCCGATGAAATGGCTCCGACTGCTGACGGCAGCCGCCATGGTCGCGGTCTGCGGTTCCGCGAATTCCCAAGACGATCCCGGAAGAACGCCGATCGGTCGGGTAAGCGTCACCGTCTACTACGCCACCAACGGGGACCCTGAGGTCGCGGGTAAGAAAACGGTGAAAGTGAGTCCGGCGACCGACAAGCGGCTGCGCAGTGATGAACGGCTTCGTTTCAAAAACTACCGTCTGCTCGGTCAGGATGTACAGCCGCTTTTGAGGAGTTACGAGAGCTGGGCGCAACCGTTGAAGCCGTCCGACGAAGTGCTCGTCAGATTCGAAGCGCGCAGCCGGCCGACTGAGGAATCCACGGCACTTGATCTTGAACTCTGGCTCAGTCGGAAAAAAGTTCTGAAAATGGACGTTCGCCTGCAAGGTGATCGCCCCTTGTACATGCTCGGCCCGGAATGGCGCGGCGGGCGTCTGATCATCGGAGTTGCTCTTGCGCCGCCGAAAAATCCGGGCTCATAATAAGCCCATGAAATTCGCACTTGGCATCTGGCTCGCACTCCTGGTTTGCGCCGCCGCGGCGGGCCTTGAGTTTTCCCAACCGATCAAAGACGTCCACGCACCCGCGGATGTCGCCACGGTGACCGAGAGTTTCGAATTCAAAAACCATGGCGATAAGCCGGTCTCCATCGCCAAGGCGGACCCGACCTGCTCGTGCCTGAAGGTGGAGATTTCCGGTGGTAAACTCAAATACGCGCCTGGCGAATCCGGCGTTGTGCGGGTGACCTTCGAAATGGGGAATTTTTCCGGCATCGTCGACAAGATGGTGGCCATCTGGCTCGACGGTGATCCTCCGGACAAACCTTCACGGTCCGTGACGGTCAGGGTTCACATTCCAGTGCTCGTCGCCATCGAGCCGAAGACCGTGAAATGGGAGGTCGGCGGTCAGGCCCTGCCGCAGACCATTCAGATCAGGATGGCAGAAGGTCAGACGATCCATGTCACCGGCGTGAAGTCCTCGTCGGAGTTGTTTTCCACCGAGATCAAGGCTCTTGAGGAAGGAAAAAAATATGACCTGATCGTGACTCCCAATGCCACGAAAAGCCCTGGTTTGGGCGTCATCCGCATCGAAACCGATTGCGCGGTTTCCAAACACCGGACCCAGCAGGCCTTCGCCGTCGTGTCGAAGTCTCAGCAGGCAGTGAAGCCATGAACGCACTCGGCCAACTGTTGGCGATCGGCTGCATCTCACTCGCCGCGGCGGGAGGAACTTTCTTCCTCAAAGGACCTCCGCAACGCAGCTTTCTGTGCGATCCCGCCACCTTGAAACCTGACGAGGTCTGCCTCGAACAGATTTCTTCCGACGCGAAAATCCTGTGGGTCGACGCCCGTTCAAGGAAGGACTGGGAAAAATCCGGACTTCCCGGGTCGGTCCTCTGGAATCTCGATCCCGCCGAGGACATGCAAGTGTTCGAGTCGGAAACCGCGATGCGGATCATGGAGACTCCGCGTGTCATCGTTTACTGTGGCGACGAAAATTGCGGGCTCAGCCGACAGGTCGCGGAGCGCATCCGGGCCTTGCAGCTGGGGGCGGAGGTTTCGGTGCTCCATGGCGGCTGGCGGGCCTTGAACGAGGCGGGGAAAATCAAGGATTCCAATCCAGCGTTTTGATGGTCAGCGCCTCCAGATAGGGCATCGCGGGATTGTCCTCGGCATTCCAGCGCAGCATCACGGTGCAGGCCTTGGCCTTGCCGTAGCTCAAGCTGAAGGTGCCGTCCTCGAGCATTTCGCTGATTTTCGACTGACGTCCGAAATAAGCCCGGGCGATTTCCTTGGTGTTGTCGCGGGAGAGCAGCTTGAGCGTCAGCTTCTTTTCACGATTCGGCACGTTCTCGTCGTTGCACGAGGCCACGGCGGAAACGGTGACCTGAAAAATCCCGGCCTTGTCAGTCGGAGCCTTGGCGTAAGCGGCGAGGCGCCCGCCGAAAGTATCGAGAAACGGATCCACCACCACCTTCGGCGGGGCGGACCCACGGATGCGGACGAGGAGCGTCTGGGGATTGACCGGCTTTCCGTCCACGACGAAATCCACGTTGTGATAGAAGTCGACCACTTGTTCCACGGAATTGGTTTCCTGTGCGTCGATCTCGATCTTGCTCGTCGTCGGCAGGGGACCGTTCAGGCAGGAGTTGGCGAGTTCGGCCTCCGGGGTGAGGGATTCAATCCAGGGCAACCGTTCGGCCAAAGTTTTCGCGGCAAGGAATTTCTCCAGCACCTCCATCGCCGCCATGCCCGGAGTGGTGGGCTCGATTCCGTCGGGAAGGGCTGGAGGCGGTTCCGTGATTTGGGGTTGATCCGGAGCTGGCACCGGGAGGGTGGGGATGGGGGCTGGCTCGGCGGGTTTTTTCGATGGCGTCGGGTCGATCGGCGCGATGGTTCTCACCGGAGTGGGTTTTTCCGGAATCCCGGGCGAAGCGATGCCTGATGAGTTTTTGAAAAACTTGAGAACTCCGAAAACCAAAGCGCCCGATGCGATCAAGAAAAGCAGTGGCACCAGCACGCGGATGAAACGGCTTTTTGCCCGGGGATGTCTGCCGAGAGGAAGCGGCCCGCGGGATGAGTCGAAGCTCCGGCTAGGTTCCGGCATTTGCTTGGCGACGGGCTCACTGTGGTTACTGCGATTCGGCAATTGCCGCGGCTCGGGCCGGAGTATTGCGGGCGTGGTGGCTTGAGAGGGAAGTGGCTCAACCGCCGGGCCACTTCCCTGCATGGGAGGCGGCGAAAGATAAGCTGGAGTCGCAGCAACTGGAATCGGTTGGTAGTTAGCCGGAAGGTTTGCCGCTGGTCCTTGTAATTGCTGGATCGGTTGAGCTGGAGCTGGAGCTGGAGCTGGAGCTGGAGCTGGAGCTGGAGCTGGAGCTGGAGCTGGAGCTGGAGCTGGAGCTGGAGCTGGAGCTGGAGCTGGAGCTGGAGCTGGAGCTGGAGCTGGAGCTGGAGCTGGAGCTGGAGCTGGATAGGGGGCCTGAATCAGCGTGCGACAGGTCGGACAAGGGCCGGTGATGCCTGCTAGACTACCCGGGACGGTGAGCGTGACGCCACACGCGGGACACAGAAAGGTGATGGAGTCAGTAGCCATTTGGATCAATGGCTGAAGCTACGAAATACCCGACGATCCGTCAATCCTTCAGAAAAGTTAACTAAATCCTGTGGAGGGTTCTCTGCCGGGGCTCAATCCTCAGGGACCAGACGCCCGGAACACTTGAAAGAATTGAGGGCCTTGTCCGCCTCCCGTGGAGAGACAGGGATCCCAGTCACTCCATCGCATTGGTGTCTCAGGGCAATCAGGCATCGCCCGGCATTGTGAGTCTGGCTCGATTCGGTGGTGCCCTCCTTCAAGCGGCATGTCGCATCAAGGCGACGAGCACTCCTTGGATGACGAGTTCCCGGGCTGGGATTAAATCCGGGAAATCGGGGTTTTCCGCACGCAGGAACGGTTTTCCCTTCTCGACCACGTAGCGCTTCAAGGTGGTCTCCCCATCGATCAGCGCGGCCACGATGTCGCCCTTGCGGGGTTCCTTGAATTCGAGAATCACGGTGTCTCCGCTGCAGATGTGGGCGTCGATCATCGAGTCGCCACGGACTTTCAGGGCGAAGGTGCGGGCATTGCGGGGAATCCCCAAGGCCGTTACATCCACGGAAATGCAGCCTTGCCGTTCCTGCTCCACGTCCTGGGCCATACCGGCGGCGATGCTTCCATAAACGGGGACATCCACGATTTCACCCCGGTCCAGCTCGTCCGGGAAAATGACGGCGCGGGCTTTTCCTGGCAGCCGGAGGATGACGCGCTTGCGCTCAAGCGCTCGCAGGTGGCTCATGGCCGCAGTCTGGCTGGCGAAGCCAAAGTAGTGCTGGATTTCCCGGGTCGAGGGCATGAGCCCGGTGGTGCGTTGAGAATTCCGCAGGTAGTTGAGAATCTCCTGTTGACGGTCGGTAAGTTCGGGTTGCATCGTTTTATGAACAGTGTTCCTTAGAACAAACGACAAGCAGGGCAGGGGATCAAGCGAAATATTCGGGAAAATCAGCAACTCCGGCATTCCGGTCTGTTTTTTGAGGTGCTGAGGCTGGTGGAAGAGCAGGCAGGAATGCCCGCATCACGGCATGAAAAAAGCGAGGTCGCTTGTGCGGCCTCGCTTGTGGCAAAACAGGTGGGAATGCGGCGTTGCTCGTGGCTATGCCGGGATCGATGCCTGTGTCACGGTTGCGGAGAATTAGAACGGGATGTCGTCGTCTTCCTGGAAATCGTCTGCTGGAGCAGCGCTGGCACCCTGCGGCGGGCCGGAGCGTTGTTGCGGTGCAGCCGCGGCCGACGATGATTGGGAACGTTCCGAAGTAGCCGCCACCACCACACCACCACCGGATCCGGGCTTGCCGGAGAGGAATTGGAAGTTTTCGCCGATCACTCTCAGCTTGCTGCGCTTCTTGCCGGTTTCCTTGTCATCCCACGAGTCCAGTTGCAGGCGGCCCTCGATGTAGATCGGGCTGCCTTTGGTCACGTATTGTTGCACCACTTCCGCCTGGCGTCCCCAGAGGGTGACTTCCACAAAGGTTGTTTCTTCCTGCTTCTGGCCCTGGTCGTTGGTCCAGTTGCGGTTGATCGCCAGGCAAATTTCCGAAACCGCAGTGCCTTTCGGGGTGTGCCGCAGCTCGGGATCCCGAGTGAGATTGCCGATGAGCATGACTTTGTTGAGATTGGCCATGGAAATGGGGAGGTGAAGATCGGTGGGGAAGTACAGGCAGGGATGCCCGTGTCACGTCAGGCGACCCGGACGAAGTGCTGGAGGTGGACGTGGCCGTTCAAACGCAGGCGGTTCTGGATCTTGGTGATCACGTCAGGCTCGCCTTGGAAGGTGTAGTTGACGTAGTGGCCGGACTCGAGGTGGCGCGACTCGTAGGCGAACTGGCGGCGGCCGAGTTGGGCGACCTTGTCGAGCTTGGCACCTTCGGCTTCGATTTCCTTGGAAACGGATGCGACGAGTTCGTCGACGGTGCCATCAAGGGACTTGGTGTTAAGGATTATCAGGCCTTGGTATTTGCGACTCATCTTTTGCTGGGAGTGGATTGTTACGTGTGTGAAAGCGATGCGCCGCAGCGGCGATGCCTTGGGAGCGCGAAAGCTGCACGGCATCCACAGCGGTGGCAAGCATGTTTTCGAGAAGCGGGCGCTCGTCGGGTGAAAACTTCCCGAGCACGTGGCCGACCATTTCGCCGGGCTGACTGCCGCCGATGCCGAGCTTGAGACGGGGGAAGACGTCGGTCCCGAGATGCTGGATGATGGACTTGATGCCGTTGTGACCGCCGGCGGAGCCTTTTTCGCGGAAACGCAGGGTGCCGAGCGGCAGGGCGACGTCGTCGTAGATCGACCAGCATTTGCTCCGGCGTCCATTTGTGAAACGAAAGGATCTGCTGGATCGCCCGGCCGCTCAGGTTCATGAACGTCTGTGGCTTGAGCAGAAGCGTGCCGGATTCCGGCAGCTTGGCGAGGTGGCTCTGCCACTTGGGTGAGGATTGGAAAGCCGCACCTGATGCGGCGGCGAGGCTGGTCCAGCACCATGAATCCCACATTGTGGCGGGTTTCTTCATACTGTCGTCCGGGATTGCCGAGGCCGACGATGAGGGAGAAGGACATGAGAAGAGGAACGTGGATGGGAGAGTCGGATGTGGAAAATGATGGAGATCGCAGCCGGAATATCTCCTATCTTTGATCTGTGATCTCACAATCTCTGGTCAATAAAACGCCCGGACCACTTGCGCGGACCGGGCGTTTTGGTGAAAAACGGATTCCGCTTACTTGGCAGGTGCTGCGGTCGCGTCTTCGGAAACGGCGGCGGCAGCCTTGCTCACGTGGGCGACGACGACATCCGCCGCGTGGGTGGCGTTTGACGCCTTCCGGGTAGGTGATCTCACCGATGTGGAGCGAGTCGCCGATTTGCAGCCCGCTGATGTCAACCTCGATGGACTCGGGAAGATCGTTGGGAAGGCAGGTGATTTCGATGGCGTGCACGTATTGCTCGATCAGGCCGCCGGCCTTGACACCGGCGGATTCACCGTTGAGGTGGGTCGGGATGTGGGCGGTGATGGCGGTCTTTTCGTCGATGGAACGGAAGTCGGCGTGCAGCGATCTTGCCGGAGAGCGGGTCGTGCTGGATCGACTGGAGGAAGGCGAGGCGGGTGCCGTGGCCTTCGATGTCGAGGTTGACGAGGATGTTTTCCGAGCTGCTGTGGGCGAGCAGGTCGGCGAAGGTCTTGGCATCGACCTTGAGGTTGATGTTTTCGGTGCCTTTTCCGTAGATCACGGAGGGAACCCAGCCTTCGCGGCGCATTTGGTTGAGACGGCCGGAGCCGGTGCGGTGCGCGTGGAGCTGCTTTGAGTGATGTCTTCTTGGCCATGACGTGAGGTCGTTTGTATGAATTGCCGCCGGGGATTACTGCACCCAGTACGGGGCGGCGTGTTTAGCGGTCGATCCGGCGCTTGTCAAAAATTTGTTCGAGAATCGGCGATCGGGCGGTTCTCAGACGGAGAACAGCGACGTGATCGACTCGCCGCCGTGGATGCGGCGGATCGCCTCGGCAAGCAGCGGCGCGACTGCCGACGACCTGCACTTTCGGCCCGGCGGCTTGGGGCACGGAATCGGTGGTGATGACTTCCTCGATCATGGAATCGCGGATCCGCTGGTGGGCGAGATCGCCGAGGATGGCGTGGGAAACGCCGGCGTAAACGCGCTTGGCTCCGTTTTTATGCAGGATTTCCGCCGCGGCGGTGAGCGTTCCGGCGGTTTCGGTCATGTCGTCGACGAGCAGCACGTCGCGGCCCTCGACCTCGCCGATGACGTTCATCGCCTCGACGCGGGTGGCGCTGACGCGGTGTTTGGCGACGATGGCGAGCTCGGCGCCGAGCGCGTCGGCATAGGCGCGGGCCATTTTCACGCCGCCGACGTCGGGCGAGACCACGGTGAGGTTGGAAGTGTCCGGGTGGCGCTGGCGGAGGTAGCCGATGAGCACGGATTTCGCGTAGAGGTGATCGACCGGGATGTCGAAGAATCCTTGGATCTGCGGGGCGTGCAGATCCATGGTGAGCACCCGGTTGACGCCGGCGGAGGTGAGCAGGTTGGCGACGAGTTTCGCGGTGATCGGCACGCGCGGCTGGTCTTTCCGGTCCTGCCGGGCGTAGCCGAAAAACGGCATCACGGCGGTGATCCGCTCCGCGCTGGCGCGGCGGGCGGCGTCCACCATGATCAGCAGTTCCATCAGGTTGTGGTTGGTCGGCGGGCAGCTGGGCTGGACGATGAAGACATCCTCGCCGCGGACGTTTTCGTTGATTTTCACCTCGGTTTCCCCGTCGGGAAAGGCGGAGACATGGACGTCGGCAAGCGGTTGGCCGAGGTTTTCTGCGATGCGTTCGGCAAGGGCGCGGTGGGCGGTTCCACTGATGATTTTCATGGTCAAAATGGGTGATGAATCGGGGGACGCGGCGGATTGTTGACAGCGGATGGACGGTCGGCAATACTTTGCTCGTAATTCGTCCAACTCAGTCCCTTCACCGATGCCATCAACCCCACCCGAGCCTGCCGGCAACAACCGGCGACGCTCCATTTCCGGTGGTCCGGCCTTTCTCAAATGGGTAGCGGTGCTGTTCTCGGTGGGGGTGGTGATCTGGTTCTACCAGTTCGAGGCGAGATACGGCGCGGGCCGCGGGCAGAGCGCCTTCCAATGGATCGTGGGGGCGTGGAATCCGGAAACGGACTATGAGCACGGGCTGTTGTTCGCGCCGCTGATCGTGGGATTGATCCTCTATCGTCACAAGGAACTGAAGGCGGCCGCGGGACAGGGAAGCAACTGGGGGCTGGTGTCCATTTTCATCGGCGTGATCCTCTATGCGGCCGCCTACCGGACACTCCAGCCGCGGATTGCGATGGGGGCCCTGCCGTTTATTCTCTGGGGATCCGCCTATTTCCTGTGGGGCTGGCAGGTCGCGAAAATCGTGCATGTTTCCGCTGTTCTTCTTCTGGCTGGCGGTTCCTCTGCCGAGTTTCCAACAAGCGACCACCCATCTCCAGTTGGTGGCCACCTTGATGGCGCATCACGGCGCTGCGCTGTGCGGAGTCGAAACCACGGTGCAGGGGAACATGATCTCTCCGGTCCATGGCGACTGGAAGCCCCTCGAAATCGCGGCGGGCTGCAGCGGGATCCGCTCGCTGATGGCGCTGTTGATGATTTCCGCCGCGTGGGCCTATGTGGCGAAGATCGCGATGTGGAAAAAGGTGCTGCTGTTCTTGTCCGCCTTTCCGCTGGCGATTCTCGGGAACTCGCTGCGGGTCATTTCGATTTTCGTGATCGCGGAATACGGCGATGCGCACTGGGCGCGGACGACGTGGCACGACTGGTCCGGACTGCTCTTGTTCTATCCGTTCTCGCTGCTCCTGTTGCTGGTGATCCATTCCCTGCTGGAAGGTGGAATCCCCTGGAAACAACGCAACCGCCGGACGGTCAGCCGCATCACGGTCACTCAACCCAAGGAAATCAAACAATCATGACACTGCGCTGGTGGCTGCTGCCGGTCCTGCTTGGCGGGACGATGAGTTCGATCTATTTCCTGCCGCAGGTCGGTGCGGTGGCGGATTCGGCGGTGAAAATGGAACTGCCAAATTCTTACGGCCCCTGGATCTTCAGGCAGTATCCACCGAGCCCGGCGGAACTCCAGGCGCTCAGCGCGGACACCCAGTTTTCCAAGGCGATTTGCCTGAGCGCCCGACCGGGAGAAACGGATGCCGAGGGATACTCGATTCCGGACCAGGTCCAGTTGTCCATCGTCCTGTCCGGTTATGACTTGAACAACTCGATTCACCGGCCGGAGCGATGCATGCCCACCCAGGGCCACCACATCATTTCTTCGAAGGATGTCTTGATGGATCTCTCGAACAAGCGGCAGTTCGAAGCCAAGCGCCTGGTCTCTGTCGCAGCGCATCCCCACCGGCAGCGAGCCGACCGATGTCATGGAGCTCAATTGCATTACCTACTATTTTTTCGTCGGCCATGACCAAGTGACCAACGACCATTTGAAGCGGACTTTCATCGACATGAAAGACCGTTTGATCCGCGGCATGGACCAGCGCTGGGCCTACGCCTCCTTCTCGATGTGGTATGGCAAGGTTCCATCGATCCAGACGGAGGTGACCGAAGAGGAGGCGGATCGGAAATTGCGGGAGTTCGTCGCTGGCTTCGCGGAGAAGCAGGTCAAGTGGGACCAGATTTTGCCGTGATGCAATTGGAGCGCGGACCTTCAGTCCGCAAGCCAATGAACAGCGAAAGAGGGGTAGCGCCCTCTTGATAAGAGGGCCGCCAATGAGATGAGAAAGAGGTGACCAAGCGAATGCCGTTCCGCGGTAATTGGGCTTCTCTTTCTCCGCAAATTGGCTGCTGCCTTATCAAGGCAGCGCTACCCACGAAATAGGCACTTCTCTTTCGACTCATCGAAACGGATCCGCCGACGGCACGACCTTCGCGCCTTCCAGGAATTTGATCGTCCGGTCCAGATAGGCCAGATACTCCGCGCGTTGCTCGGGGGTGACGTCCTTTGGAATGTTGTTCGAGGTCGTCGCACGTTTTTTAGCTTCCAGAAACAACGCCAGGGCGTCGGAAGATTTTCGGTCCGCCCAGGCTTCCACCGCCATCCTGCCGAGCAACACCCCGGCACGGTAGTGGGCGGTATCGCCGAAGACCATCGTGCAGGTTTTATCATAAATCTCCAGCGCTCCCGGGTAGTCCTTGGCTTGTTCCCGCGCCGTGCCGAGACTTTCATGCACCGCAACCCGCAGTTCATACACCCTGCGTTGGCACGCAGTTCGTCGGATTGTTCGATCTGCGCTGCGGCGGATTCGAGGGTTTCGAGCGCCTCGGCGGATTTGACCGGCGAGATACTGCCGCAGCCCCTTGCGGTGCAGATGGTTCGCAAAATGAAAATTGCCGAAAAATCCGTTTTCCATGCCCCCCTGAAGCTGGACGGCGATCGGGTAAACCTCTTCCGCCGCGGAGTCGCGACCCATCGCGCTCAGCAGATTCGCATGATTGATCGCGAGGATCGGGATCGTAGGGATGCAGCCCGCGGGCAGCCTGATAGTCTGCGAGCGACTTTTCGATCGCCGGACTGTCGATCCACTTGTCACCCGACTCTTTCGTCAGCTCCTGATAGACCATCGCCCGGTCCCGGTGGAA
The DNA here is from genome assembly GCA_963841745.1 of uncultured Verrucomicrobiae bacterium. Taxonomy (GTDB): domain Bacteria; phylum Verrucomicrobiota; class Verrucomicrobiia; order Verrucomicrobiales; family Akkermansiaceae; genus Luteolibacter. The sequence continues at coordinate 380,911 of CAWJDV010000008.1, forward strand.
CCCGGACTGCGGCCAGATCTCGATGGCCGTCGTCAGTGCGTTGATTCGTGCATCCGGAGAGGTGAGGGGTTGTTTGCTGAACATCGTCGGCCACAGAGCTAGCGTCACCTTCGTTCCCTTGATGCCGAACGGGAAAAACGCTGCGACGCACAGCAGTGCGGTGACCGTCAGCAAGGCCTTGGAAACCACCCTGCAAGCCCGTTTCGCCGGTTCTTGGTTCGCGGAGTGCGCCGCGCATCCCAGGCAGATGCCCAACAGAATCGTCTGCGGAACGAGATGGAACACGAAGCTGAAGTTGGATTGCACGAACATGCCCAGCGAATCCGGCGAGCCCCCCGATGCACCAGGCGCTCGCGTGGCTGTCCTCCGCCGGTTTTGAAGTGCCCGCGGTCCAGGATGGCGCCGATCGTGATGAAACCGAGCAGGACGATCAGTGCTCCCGCGCCGATGATTCCATAGTCGGTGGCGGCCTGCAGCAGTTCGTTGTGGACTAGATCCGGGCGCGTGCCGCCCGTGGCCTTGGGATTTCCAGTCCCAGAATTCGATAACATTCCCAGCTATAACTCCGGCTGCCTCCGCCGACCCACGGATGCAGGCCGATGGATGAAACTGCGATTCCTGCGAGATAGAAGCCGGAGGTTCATTGTCCAAGCATCTTGATCGACCTGATCGGTCCCTTCCCGCGTCTCCATCGCTCCCTGCCAGCCCATGTAAAGCAGCGCCGCCACCGCCAGTCCCATCAAGGGCAGCGCGATCAATGCCGGAGCGAACCAGCGGGAATTCCGGCGGTGCGCGATGACCAGTGCCATCCCCGCGAAAACCGCACCTCCCACGGCAGCCCCGAAAATCCCCCCCCGCGAGCGCGAGAAATACACCTCCGCCATCCCGGCAATCACCAGCAGTCCGAAGAAAATCCGGGTCGCCAGCGAGTGCCTACCGAACATCGCCGCCCCCGCCACCAGCATCGACGCGGCAATCACGAAGTTCGCCCCCTCGTTGTAATGGGCGTAGAAACCCGTGGGATACGGGACGAGGCGTGAAGGGAAAACTGGCGAGAAATCCGGATGGAACAATTGCACGCCCGCCACCCACAGGCTGGCGAGCAGCAGCAGCGCGATTCCCCAGATCAGGACACGCGCCGCCGCCGGACTCGCTTCGATGGCCCGCACGCAGAGGAACGCCCCCACCGCGGATGCCAGCAAGAGCAGGTCCGCGTGATTCAGTTCCACCACGGGCGAAATCCATGCCCGCACCGCGAACCATCCCGCCGTGATGATTCCCAGCGTTAAAAGTCCGAGATTCACGGGCGATCCCTTGGACTTCCAGAGTGCCGGAATGGCGGCGAGCACCGCCACGCCCAGCGCCAACAGCGCGGGCCCCCAGGTCCAATCCCGCAATTGAGAGCCGATGAGCACCGCCAGGGTGAGCGAAATGACGAGGAAGATGCTGGAGAGGACGGGCATGGGTGGGGGATGAGAATCAAGAAGCCAAAGACAAGAAACCAGAAGTTAGAGGTCAGAGGTCAGAGGTCAGCAAGGTAGCGCTGCCTTGATAAGGCAGCAGCCACTGCGTGGAGAAAGAGCCGCCGAAAAGGTAGCGCGCCACCGCCGGGGGCGCAGCCAATGTGCGGTGAAAGGCGAGCCCAAGAACCGCGGAACGGCATTCCCTGGGTCACCTCTTTCCCATCTCATTGGCTGCCCTCTTATCAAGAGGGCGCTACCCATCCTTCTCCACTCATTGGCATGCGCTTTTATCAAAAACGCGGCACCTTTTTCTCCATTTCAGCGTTTCAGTTTTCAGCATTTCAGCTTTTACCCAGTCACGTCGCTCCCTTGCCGAACAACACCGCCGGGATGGTCCGTAGCAGGATCTTGATGTCGAGCCACAGCGACCAGTTATCAATGTATTTCAAATCCATTGCCACCCACTCCTCGAAGCTGCTGATGGTATTGCGTCCGCCAGCCTGCCATTCGCAGGTGATGCCGGGCTTGACGCTCAGCCGGCGGCGATGGGAAATCTCACAGAACGCCTCGACCTCGTAAATCGGCAGCGGGCGCGGACCCACCAGGCTCATTTCACCCGTGACGACATTGAGCAGTTGCGGTAGCTCGTCGATGCTGAACCGGCGCAACCACGCTCCGAACGGGAAGATCCGCGGGTCGTTGTGCAGCTTGAAGACCGGCCCTTCCATTTGGTTGCCATGATCCTCCTTGATCTGATCCAGCATGTGCTCCGCGTCGGCCACCATCGTCCGGAACTTCAGCATCCGGAACGGCTGGCCATAGCGGCCGGCCCGCATCTGCGAGAAAAGGACCGGCGCACCCGGGCTCTTGATCATGATCCCGACGGACGCGATGATCCAAAACGGCAAGGTGACGAGAATGATGATCACCGCCGAGATCCGGTCGAAAAACTCCTTGGCCAGCAGTTCCCAGGATAGCTCCGGAGTCGATCGCAGCACCAGCATCGGCTTGTTGCCGATCACATCGAACACCGGCCGCGCGATCTGCGAACGGATGAATGACGCGGCGATCCATGCCTCCACCCCTTGCAACTCGCAGGCCTCCACCGCGCGGGCGACTTTTTCGAACTCGGTGTTTCTCGCCGCGAACACCACCCGGCTCACCGACTGCTCCTTCAACAGCGCGAACAGATCGTTGACTTCGCGGGTGCTCAGGTCGAACCGATCGACCACCTTCCAAGTCGAGGTGATCTCAGGGTCGAGTTCATCCAGCAATTCCTGCATTTCCTCGCCCGAGCCGGCGATCACGATGCGTTCCCGCGTGGCGTCGCTCTCCGTCCGCCGTTTCAACCAGAGATGGGTGATCCGGTCGCGCAGGATCAGCACCGTGAAAATGAAAATCAGCCCGAGACCGAGCACCAGCCGCCGCGCGTCCACCTGTTTCGCGAAAACGGCGAAGATCCCGAGAATGAGCACCACCACCACCAGCGAGCGCAGGATCTGCCAGATCGCCGAGCTGGTCGTCTTGTGCCGCAGGTGGTCGTAAAATCCGAACCGCTCGAGGATCAGCGGCGTGAACGGCACCGCGATGTAGAGCACCCAGTTCATGCTCGCCCACAGCTCCTCGTCCGCGGTCCCGATCCCCAGCCACACGCGCACCACGCCGCCGAACCAGAATGCGAACCAAACCAGCAGCGCATCCGTCAACTGGAGCACCTGGAGGGTGAAGGAATCTTTGCGGCTGATGGCCATGGGTGGGAGAAACGAATACGTGCGGGCTGCGCCGAGAATGGGTGAAACTCCGTGCTACGCAATCAAAGACAGTGGGCGTTAGGCGTTGATTGCGAGCCCTCCGGGGCATCGCCCGAGGAGAAAGAAAAGCCAAAAGGTAGCGCGCCACCGCCGGGGGCGCAGCCAATGTGCGGCGAAAGAGAATCCAAAAAGGTAGCGCTGCACCGCCGGGGCAGCAGCCAATGCGAGGTGAAAGCTCAGCCCAAGAAACGCGGAACGGCATTCCCTTGGACACCTCTTTCCCACCTCATTGGCTGCCCTCTCGTCGAGAGGGCGCTACCTGCGTTTTCCAAGTCTCCCCGCGAACGCATCCAGCACCGCTTCTCTGAACACCTGAAGTGCGGGACGCAATGGCCGGAAGCTGCGGAGCAGCAGGAACAGATATCCAGCGGCCAATAACATCGACCACAGTGGACCGGACTCGTCCCGCTTGATCCAAAGCATGTTCCGGATCCGGTAATAGAGTTTGTCGCCCTGAAGATTGTGTTCCAGCCAGAGCTTGTAATCCCCCAGCGTGACGGACACGACCGGCCCCGCTACCGGATGCCGGAGAATGGAGGCAGGTGCCATCCAGAACCGATATCCCGCCTTTTCCAGTCGCCGCGGATAGTCCTCATCCTCTCCCCGGAGAAAAAGATCCCCGTTCAGCGGCCCCACATTTTCGTAGGCGCTGCGGGGAATCAACGCTCCCAACCACGACCTCCGGACCTGCACGAGCCTTTCAGCGGATACCCGGCTGGCTTCTCCGAGCGTTTCCCAATGCGAACGCCCGCCAATCACTTCGCACGGCCAGCTCACCTCGTTGGAATCCGGGGCCAGCACGATCGACGTCCGGATCCCATCCTCCGGTGCGCCGCTTTCAAGCAGTTCTTGCAACGTCCGCTCTTCCGGCCAGGAATCGTCGTCGAGAATCCAGACCGCATCGAATCCCTCTTCAAACGCCTTCTCCATCGCGAGCTTGATACCACCCGCATTTCCGAGATTTTCGGCGGAGCGGATCAGGCAGAGAACCATTCCGTGTTCGCGGGACGCCGATTCGAGCAACTCGGCGGTGTCATCGGAGGATGCATTGTCGGTGACGAACAGCTTGCCCGGGCGCTGGCTTTGGATCGATAGCAAACGCAGACATTCCACCGCCACCTTGGCGCGGTTCATGGTCGCGAAGATTGCCGCGATGGCCGGGGCCTTCAGCGGGCGGAGGGAATCCGGTGTCTCAGGATTTGCCGGCACTGCCCCTCGGCGGATTTCACCCGTATCACCGGAGAATCCTCGAATGAAATCCGCGGTTCGCCTGCCCAGCAGTTTGACGTCCAGGCCTTCGGCAAGTTCGCGGGCATGCAGTCCCATGGTTCTTGCCCGTTGAGGGTTCTCCAACAGAACCTTCATCCGTGCGGCCAAGGCACTGACGTCCTCCGGGTCGATGGCATAGCCGCTGGCACCTTCCTCGACTAAGGTCTCGGCGGCACCCGCCTCGCGTCCGATGATGAGGGGCAGCCCGCTTGCCGCCGCTTCGTGCACGGTGACCGCGTAGGTGTCACCCCGGGTCGGAAGCACGTAGGCGTGGGCGGATTGATATTCCTGGATTAGGTCCGCGCCCTCGCGGAATCCCGCAATGGAAAGCCATGGATCCGTTTGTTCGCCCAGCCATTGGGCGAGGGGACCTGTTCCCACCACACGAAGCTCGAAGATGGCTCCGCTCCGGGAAAGAATTCGTGCCGCTTCGACCAGGGAATCCAATCCCTTCCGATTGCTGAGTGCGCCGGTGAAAAGAAATCGAAAAGGGCCTTCGGGCGGAGTTTGCGCAGGCAGATATTCGCCGGTGTTGATCGAGTGCGGTGCGAAGCACTGCGGAGCGCCTTCGGGATGCTGGCGCCGACTCGCCTCCATCGTTTGAGCGATCACTGCCTGATAGAGAAATGAGAGCAGCCGCTGAAGGCGGAGTTGCGGTCGACTGACGGCGTAAGCTGGAGGATCATCGCCTAGATCGCTCGACAGGATGGAAACCTTGTCCCTCAGGGATGCCCATAAAGCAGCCGTGAGGCAAAATGGGGAGTATTCGTGAGTCCAAACCACCTCCGGGCGTTCGGCTTCCAGACAGCGGACGAGGTTGGAATTCGGCAGAGCGCTTGCTCCAAGAAGTTTGGAAACGAGTCGTAGTGATTTTGATGATGGGAATGACGGGGCCGCCTCGATGATTTCAAGGGCTTCATGGCGACCACTGGCGTCTGCCCACGGGTGGTCTTCTGCGCCGGACTTGGCAACCAAGAGGATGACGCGCCAGCCATGGGGAGCTAACGACAGGGCGACTTCGTTGTAGAAACTGATCCGGTAAGGCGCGAGACCCTTTGAAACGATGACGAGTGTACGCTGACGCTTCATGGTGGAATGTGGCCGCTCTCAAAGCAAGCGCCCTCGCCGAGAGGGCAGCCAATGAGGTGAGAAAGAAACGCGGGTTGCGCGCTTTTGATGAAAGCGCAGCCAATGAGGTGAGAAAGGATTCAGGTAGCGCCCTCTCGCTGAGAGGGCAGGCAATGCGAGGAGAAAGAGGTGCCCAAGCGAATTCCGTTCCGCTTTTCTTGGGCTTCTCTTTCCCTGCACATTGGCTGCTGCCTTATCAAGGCAGCGCTACCTTCTTTCCCTTCAATATCGCCACTCTGGGGCCTAGGCGACCGCCCGCCGGCCTCTCAGAGGGCGTCCGTTCGCGGGACCTGTTGGAGCTGGAGGCGCCGGCATGGTCGTCACTGCGTCGCTCGCAGGCACTACGGATTCTTGTTTCTGCGTTAGATAGAGCGAGTAGCTGATCCCCAGAAACATGCACCAGAATAAGTTGATTGGGAAGAATAGGATCATGGCCCCCTGGCTGAAGCCGCCTGACATCATCCCGATCGCCAGTGCTGCGAAATACGTCACCATCGTCTGGTGGGGGCCGCGCGGCATCCGGAACAAGGCACGAAAACTCAGGAAGATACCGCCGATAAAGCCGACTATCAGGATGCCCAGAGGGATATAGCCGAGCCGAAGGAGGTTTTCTGTCAAGATGTCGTGAACCCAGTTCAGATTGACTTCCTTCTTGGCGATTTTAAGTCCGAAGGGCGTCCAAATCTCGGGATCTGTCGCGAAGCTGGCCATGCTTTCCAAGCGTGCGTCCAAGGTGCCAAGCACCAGAGTTTGCCGGGCTTCCTCCGTCGTGCCAAACTTTTCGAACAGCACGGCCTGCGCTTCGTGCATGACCCGGTTATTGAGCAGGTAGTCCGCCGAGGCATAGAGTGCGGCGATTCCGGCGATTGTGGCGAAAAAGGCCGTGAAGGTGAGGAAGCGGCTCTGGAGAATCACGAAGGCGAGCATGGCGATGATCGCGCAGACCCAGCCGGTGCGGCTGAAGGTAAAATAGGCACCGGTGACAAAGAGCCAGATGAAGACCAGGCGGATTGGATTCAGCCAAGTTTTCAGACTGATCTTCCCGTTCTTCCAGTAAATCGGAATGATCAGGGCCATGGCCAGAATGGACGCCACCATCGACAAGGCGTGGGCGCTGACCATGGTCCCCATGTTGCGGAAAACCTTTTCATCGAGTTGCCGGATTTCGGTGGTCATTCCCGAGAGCATGTATTGCATCTCGAAGGCCTCGAGGCCGTAAACAGCCTGGTGGATCGCCCACAGCGCCGCAGGAAGATAGATCGCCGCGGTGGCGACCATCAACCGTTTCACATCCGGGATGCTCTTGAAAACCCGCGGAACGAGCAGTGGCATGTAAAGATAGGCCACCATGTTGACCGCGCCGCCAGCGCTTCGCAGACTGCCCGCCATGATCATCTGGATACCTCCAAGCACGCAACAGAGAAAGGTGATGATGGCAAACAGTTTGACTTCCCGGGCTGTCACGTCGTGCGACTTCGTAATTGCGGCGAAAAGGAACTTCAGGACCAGTCCCGTCACCAGCGCAGGAGCAAATCCAAGAAGGAACGCCAGATCCACGTCGGTGAACCGGCTGTCCAAGATCATGAAGCGCTTGATCAGATCCAGGTAGGCACCCGCGGCAAGCAGCAGGTAGAAGGCAAATCGCGGCGTGCCCAAGCCGATGATGATCGCCATCGGGGTCAGAAAGCGGAACGCGTTCCCGAGCACGTTTCCTTCCATGGTGAACATCTTCAAAGCGGTGATCACCGCAAAAAGAGTGAGGGAAAACCAGGATGAAAATTCGGATGATCGCGTTCTGTTGCATGGGAGAACTCAGAAAAGGTCGTTAAAAAATGCGGATGGATCCTTGCCCTGCATTCGGGTAGCCGGGAAGCGGCGAGGCCTCAAGCACGAAATCGGGAAGGTAGCGCTGCCTTGATAAGGCAGCAGCCTGTGTGGGCCGAAAGAAAAGCCAAAAGGTAGCGCGCCACCGCCGGGGGCGCAGCCAATGTGCAGCGAAAGAGAAGCCCAAGAAGAGCGGAACGGCATTCCCCAGGTCAACTCTTTCTCACCCCATTGGCTGCCCTCTTATCAAGAGGGCGCTACCCTTCTTTCTCACCTCATTGGCAGCCATCTTGGCGTGAGGGCGCTATCGCAAAGCTTTCTGTAGAGTGCGATGGTTCAATTCCCGGATTCTTCCGAGTGACACGGAGGTGTCGACTCCCTTCAGGATCACCGCATCCGGCGGAAGCGAGAGAGTTGAATCGGGCGGGACTTCAGTCATGGCGAGGTGATTTCTGCCGAACAGATCGAGGAATCCTCCCAGCCTGACCACAACCGGTTTATTCGCGATGAACGCATTGCAGAAGATTCCTGAGCTTTGGTTGTAGTTAGGAGGGAAGTAGCACCAGACCAAATCGCTGCGGTTCAAACACTCCTCGAACATCTTCTCGGAAAGGAAAGCGTCGTGGATCTTGACCGCGTCGCTTCGAATCAAACTCGCGGCGGCCTTGATTTCCGCGTCCATCTTGCCACACATGAGTATCACCCATGAGGAACTGGGAGAAAGACATCCGGCCAAGTTCAAAAGGTGGTCCGCTCCACGGGAGCTCCGGAGAAAACCGAGCTGCAAGATCACCCGGCGAGAATTCCCTGCCTGGAGATCAAACCAGGTTCGCAGATCGCTTTCCGTTTCCGAAAAACCTTCGCAAACAATCGTATTCGTCGCGCAGAACTGGATATCATAGATCCATCCCTTACAAAGGCTTTCCAACTGCGGTTCGAGATCAAATGGCGTGATCGAATAGCCATCGAGGAAGCGGGATTTTTTTGCGAACTGGAGGATGGCTCCTTTGATCGCGGAAACAATCCCTCGTCTTCGGTCCAGATTGTGGGGGGCGATGTAGATTGCGTTCGTTCTTTTCCCCAATAGCCTCCTCACGAATCCTACCGTTCCCGCAAATATCACGTAGTAGTCCGCCCCGACCAGAATAACGTCCGGCGTTTTTACAAGAGTCAGCCAGTTTTTAATGTCTTTACCGATGACCCTGCGGGGTGAGCTGTCCGGCAGTTCAGTCGCGAGATACTCAAAATAGCCGTGGCGATGCCCGTTGAGATCGATGTCAAACAAGCAGCATTCTTTTCTCATGATACGGACGGCGGTGCGCAGGGTCAGCGCGTTCCGAATGAAGAAATAGCGTCGAGGGCCACGGCGCTATATTTCTCACAGGTTTGTTCGATGGTGAAGTCGGACAAATCGCGTTGGTGGTATTGGTAGGAGCCCTCAAGCGTTTTGCGAATCGCGCCGGCATATGTCGGATCCTGAGGGGATACCAAGATGACCCCCTCCATTGCCTCATAGGGAAGAAACGAGGAGATCCTGCTTCCGATAACCGGCTTGGAACTGGCTAGTGCCTCGAGAAACGCGACGCTATGTGCCTCCTGGGACGAGGGCATCACAAGGAGATCCGCCGCATCCATCAGATCCGGAATGTCCGACCTTGCTCCTAAAAAGCTCACGTCCATGCCGGATGTCATTGCACGGCACTCTTCATAATAGTCGTTTTCCTCGATGATTCCGGCAAAGAACACCTTGATGTTCCAATCCTGTTCCTGGATGGATCTAACTGCCTGGATGGTCAGATGCTGGCATTTCACCCGGTTGATGCGTCCTACCTGAAGAACCACCTTGTGGGACGGAGTCAGTCCCAAGGCCCTCCGGGCCTCCGTTCTCCTGTTGGAAACCGGGAGGAAACGGTCCAACGAAATTCCGTTGGGGATCACATGGGAGATGCTGGAAGCGTCCCGGATCTTCGAACGATAGGAATCCAGAGCGTCCGGGTTCACAGCGATCAGGCCGGCGAGCCGCTTTGTCAGCAATTTCTCCGTAATGGCGAGGTGGGCTGCGAAATAATCGTTGCATGCTCCATCATGCAGCACCGTGACCGTTGGACACGGTTGCAAGAGAAACGAGCCGCGTGAATAGAATCCCGGCAGCACCGAATGGGCGAAGACACAGTCGGGCCTGAATTCCTTGACCGCCCGGCGGTAGAAAAACATGGATTCGAGCCGGGTGAGGTGGCGCTGCGGCACCAGAATCTCCACCCCCTTTGATTTCAGAAAATCCAGTGCCGGGATGAATTCCTCTTCAGTGGGCAAGAGTGCGATGACCCCGATTTTATCCCATTGCTCGGCTTGTCTGGAGGCAAGTTCGCGCACGAGGGTCTCCGCACCGGAGAGCCGGGGTTGGAGAATCAGATGGGCGATTCTTCCCGGATGACGGGTTCCTTCGTTCATTTCAATAGGCTAGGATTTTCTTGATGGCTTCCGCCGAGTGCCGCTCTTCCCATGTCTGGCGATAAAGCTCGATGGTCGACTCCGCGTCATGCTGCGGGAGAGACTTCAATACCTCGACGAGTTCGGATTCCGTGGTGGCGCTAAGCGGCCATCCGTGGTCCTTGAAGAAGCGGGGGAGCGAGGCTCCGGCCGGGCCGAAGGCGAGAATGGGGCGTCCACTCTTCAAATACTCGAGAATCTTGCACGAGAACGAGGTGCGCACCATCGTCTGCTCGGTCGGCTCGAAACTGTAGGGGAGCAGGCAGGCTGTGCTGTGGCGGAGCGTTTCCTCGCAGGCGTCGTCGGAGAGCCCCTGGCGGACTTCCAGCCAGCGTGGATCCGTCAGACTCTGGCGGAACCCGCCGCCGTCCGAGAAGGTGAGAACCTGGAGTTTCCACGGCTTCTCTCCCTCCTCCAGGGATTGGTTCAGCGTGGAGATGGTCTCGTAAATCCGCTGGAGCGCGCTGCGATAGAGGAAATTGAAGCCGCCGAGAAAGGTCAGATAGCGCGCGTCCTGAGGATCGTCTGGCAGCGGGACATACGGCGCCGGCGGCCTGGCGGATGGGAGCGGGAGCCAAGCCGCGGGCAGTCCATATTGCTCGTGAAGATATTCTGCGAATCCCTGGCTGATGGCAAACAAGCGGTCGCTGGCTTGCAGGGTGGTCTCCAGGAGATGGCGCACCACCGGTTTGAGCGGATGGCGGTCCTGGCGTTTCACCCAGTGTTCGATCTCATCCACCAGATAGAGATCGACGGGAAGCGAGGAAAAGCGCTGGAAGATGCGCACTTGGATGAGAAACCAGGCGTCTGCTCCCGCTAGAACAAACACCCGCTGCACTTTTCTGTGCCGCAGCTTTCTTAAAAGGAATGGCAGGTAAAGGGTGAAAAGCGCCAGGTCCACGCCCCATCCAAGCGTAGGCGAGAGACGTCGCAGCCCCCACCGACTGCAGTCCGGGTAGAACAAGACCGGCAGGCTGTTGGCCGCTGCTGTGACCGTTGCCGGCTGGATGCCGCGTTGGAAGCGGTGGGTGACGACACAGTTCCAATGGGGGCCAAGGACCTCGCAGAAATGCCTGGCCACGCCGTGAATGCCCGCCGCTTCGGAAGGAAGGGGTGGCGCTTCCGTCCAGAAGGCGACGTTTCCAGCGGAGCCCTTATGCATCCTTAGAGTCGGATTGTTTTCCCTCGGGCGATTGACCGGCCTTCCGGGCATACGAATAGATCGACGAGCCGAGACAGCCGAGCCTGACACCGGAGGCCAGGCGGATCCAACTTCGCGTGATGGCAGCTGCCAACTGCCGGAGCGGGCGCTTTACCACGGCCCAGGAGCCGAGACGGGAGAAGGAGTCGTCGGCGAAGCGGATGGATTCGAATCCGGCAAGTTCATGGAGCACCCGGAGGCTGGTGCTTGTGTAGCACCATTCGTGGGTCGGATCGTTGTGGTAGTTCAATCCGCCGAACGGGCTGTCACCGTTTGGTCCGCGCAGGATCAGGATTCCACCCGGCGATAGCTTGGCGTGGGCCAGATCCAGAAAGCTGCGGAAGTCCGGGCGGGTGAGGTGCTCGAGGAAATCCAGAGCGATGATGACGCCGAAGCTGTTGTCGGGAAAACGGCCGAGATGCAGCAGGGAATTGTCCCGGATGATCCGCGGATTGATCTCAGTGGCGAGCGACGCCTCAAACTCGGAGAAATCGCTTCCTTCCACGTTGTGGTAGCCGCGCTCCTTGAGCCAGAGCTGTAGGATGCCGGGCCCTGTCGCCGCTTCGTATATCGGACGTGAGCGATCCGCTCCCAGGCTGGGTTGAATCAACAGGTCGTATGCCTGGGATTCCTGATGGAAGAGCCGGCGCACGTCCTCTTGATTACTGATTCCGCGGCAATTGGACTGCTTGAGATAGTAGTTTTGATCGGTGCCCGATTTCATGATATTGAGTGATGATCCGTGAAATTATCTGGCCCCTCTTTACTTACAGCGGACGAACAAAAGGTCGTAGTAGTTACCGCAATCGCTTTTTCCAGCCATGCGTTTTCGTGATTGTTCACTAAACCCGTTCGCGGTGAGGAAAGCCGTGAGCTCAGGAATCTTACAGCAGTCGCGATAGGCTTCAAAGTCAGGGGCTTCCAACTTAATGTATGAGAAATTATTCAAGATAGATTTGGCTCCTTTGAGAACCATCATTTCAGCGCCCTGAGTATCCATGACCAAGGCGTCGTATTCAGTCATGCTGATATTTTCCCGTTTCAACAGGGAAGGAAGGGTGATGGTTCGAAGCGTGATTTGTTTGCAAAAGTGAACTTCGGGCCAAATTTTATCATGGTCTGCCATTTCCAACATCGATGACGATGCTCCATCATTGTTTGCGATGTTGAAGACTACCGTTTCATCGTCCGAGGCCGCTATTAGCGCTTGAATTGCTCGTTGTCGCGGAAATGGCCGGATGTTTTCTTTCAGCTTTTCAAAAACTTCTGGAATCGGTTCTATCCAAAGAATCCGAGCTTTCGATGTGTCATATAAATCGCGCTCTTGGCCTTGATTCGCGCCAATATGAATGACACCGCGTGAATGCTTGAGGAAAGCGTCTAGGTTGGGCTCGAAAAGGCGTCCAAGGCGATTGATCGCCCGGGCTAGGAGAGAATGTCTAGAGGTCACAGTTTTGACAGGTTGTTGGCAACGTTGGATGAAATCGAAGAGCTGGATAGACCGTCGGGTGAATTATTGACCAACTGTCGCTTCAGACGGAGACCGTGTTTGATGGCAACCCAGTAGGTCGTTAAGAAACCAGAGGCTAGGCTTGCAGTGGGGATTCCGATTACGCCTATCCGTGGGACCAGTATCATCAAGAGTAGGACATTGATAACTCCAGCGATCAGGCTGGGTGTCATGAATGGGTTGCGCCCAGAAGCGAGGATGAACTGGGAGACTCCCGACATGATGCTTAGAGTTACCAAATCCAGACTTATCAGCGCAAGTGTGGAAAGGCTCAGGAAGTTATCGAGATGTGCAAGGTAGTGCGCAATAAGTGGACTAGCAAAGCAGAAGAAAACCCCTGCTCCTACAGAAAGGACGAAAAGGATTTTCAAAGTCCGGTTCAAGAAGAAGATACATGTTCTTGAGTCTCCGCTTGCGTAACTCTGAGTGAATTTCGGTATTTGTGGTTGGACGCTTTGCTGGCAGCCGAGGGTGAGGAACTGGGAGATTTTTTGAGCAAGATAGAATGGAGTCACTGCCGCAGGGCCGAGCAAGGCTCCGAGCAGGGGAACCTGGATGGTGGTGACGAGATAGGCGCCAATATCAACGATCCCGAGCGGATAAGATACTTTGAGCATCCGCCTCAATAGACCGCGATCAATCGAGGCAGACTGTCGCAGACGAAATGCCGGGATGCGTTGTCGAACTACGAAAGCAAGAATTGCTAGGTAGGCCAGAGAAGCTCCAAGCGAGGCCAGGGCCATGATCGTAATGGACTGGGTCGTGACTGCGGCAGTTACGACCGAGATGCCCTGGAGCGTTGAAAAGGCCGCAGCAAGTATCTTGAAGACATGGGTCTGGTTGGTGCCGATCAGAGAGGCGGTGAATCGCCCGGAAAGGATCAGCACGACTCCGTTGAAGAGCATCAGATACCAAGCCAGGCGAAATTCGGAAGAGTCTCCCGAAATCATCCGGGTGTGGGGAATCACCAGTTCGAATGTCAGTGTTCCGACAGTGAGGCAAAGGGCGACGATCCAAACATAAATGCGCTTTGCATGGAGATTGAGGCAGGCAACTCCCGACTCACCGTGGCCAAAGTCGATAAAGTCGTCCTTGGCCTCAATATTCCGGTGAGCACCGACACAATGTGCGGTTTGGCGGGCGATGACGGTGCCAATGCCAAAGTTTGCCAACGTTGCCACGGCGATGGCACCTTGGAATGAAAACCAAAGCCCGCATTGCTCGGGCGGAAGATGGCGCACCAGCACGGGAATCAAAATCAAGGCGACCAGCGCGGTAACCCCTTGCTGGGCCCAGCCGGCCAAGGCCCCGGATTTCCCCGGATTGCCGTCCATCCAAGCCAGAGTATTGCGGAGAACAGACATGGGTCCGACGTGTCGGTTTTCAGCGGCGGGCTTTGAGAATCACCAAGATATCCTCGCCGCGGGCGCGCCCGCCGAGTGGCGGACGAGCGGACTGATAGCGGAAATGGCGCAGGGTGGTCACCGGATGGAGCAAGAGGTTGGCATAGCGGCCAAGCTTGGATGACGAATCGGGCGATTTCCCGAGGGCGCGGTTGGTGGAATTGCTGGTGCGCCCCCAGACGGATACGGCGGGTTCGGAAAAACATTCCGCGACTCGGCCCAGTCGGGTGGCCAAGGCGTGGTAGGCGTTTTCGTTCCATCGCGTCATGTGATGGGGCGGCCGGTTCATGATCGCCGGCCATTCGAATTCGAACGACATGGGCGAGAGCGGAGTACTCACCGCGACCCGGCCATTTTCCCCCGCGAAACGGGTCATGGCTTCGACGAACTGGAGGGGTTCCTCCACATGCTCCAGGCAATGGAACGAAGTGACGAGGTCGAAGGCACCCAGGGATTGGGGGGCGATTTGCCGATGGTCGCCCAGAATGAAACGCAGGTCCTTTTTTTCCGCCTGGGACAGCGCCGCCGGAGTGATGTCGATGCCCACGCATTCGACGCCGTCACCGAACTTCGCCTTGTAATGGAGCAAAAAGCGGCCGGAACCACATCCGACGTCCAGGATCCTCGCCTTGCGGCCGGAAGCGATGATGGCGGCGATGTAGGACTCGAACTCCAGCCACTCCCAACGGTTTGGCGGGTAGTAACCCGGTTGCCGGCACACCCACTCGTAGAAGCCGGCGTTTCCCGCGACCATCGGCCAGGCATATTCAAGGCTGCATTCCGGGCAGCGGAGGAGCTGGTAATCCGGGATCTCAAAGTCATCCACCCCGGTGTTTGTGGCGAAGTGTATCTTGAGTTCATCACGGATGTGGCGACCGGTGTCGGAACGGATTGCTTTGCCCGGACACGTGCAAATCGGACACAGCGGAGTGGGTGTAGAGGAGTCGGCTTCCATGGAGACGGGATTGATGATGAAGAGGTGGGTGAAGGCGAGGGTGTGTGGAGAGCCGAAGGGTGGCGCTGCCTTGATAAGGCAGCAGTCAATGGGGGGAGAAAATTGAGCCCAGGAAGAGCGGAACGACATTCGCTTTTGCCGTTCTTTTCCACCTCATTGGCCTGCGCTTTTATCAAAAGCGCGCTACCCTCGATACTTTAGCGCTTCAACGCGGAGTTTTTGATCAGCGACATCCTCGGGGCGGCTTGGATTTTACAAGTAAGGATTGAGAGGGAGGTTCTTGATCTGAAAGCCCTTGGCACTCAGTTCCTGACGGAGTGAATCCGACAGCGGCCCGGTGAACGCGATGAAGGTGACGAGTCCCCAGTCCATGAGGTGGAGCTTGCAAAGCAGATCCTGCACGAGGATCCCCAATTTGGTCAGGCGGAGTCCTTTCGATTCAGGAAATACCGTGTCACCACCGTAGGATTGATGATAATAGTCGTTGATGTACTTGTAGGCGATGGTCTTGCCATTCATGGCGATCATCATTTTCTCCATCTCGCGCACGGAAAGGCGGAAGATATAGTTTCCAGAAACTTCGAATTCGAACTCCTTGTCACCACGGAGCTGTCTTTTCATCCAACGCTTGAACCGGTTGAGGATCCGACCGTGTCCTTCGGCCGGCTCGATGAAGATGGCCGCTTTCCTGGAGACCCTCATCATCTCATAAAATGCTACCGCGGGTCGTGGAAAATGATGGTAGGCCTCCTTGCAAAGCGTGTAATCGACGGATTGGTCTGCCGCGCTGAGGCATTCGGCGTTTTCTGCCCGGTATTCGCTGATGAAGCCTTTCTCGGCCGCGACGACCAATGTTGTGTCTGTCAGGCTTGTGGCGACGGCATTGGCACCGTGTTGATTCAGAAAGTAGGCGTCGCTGCCATAGTTCCCATCTCCAATAGTGAGCCAGCTGGATCCCGGTCCGTGTGCGAGAATGGGAAGGAGTCCCTCACGGAGCCTCAAATGGCGCCAGTTGTCCACGGTATCCGGAGAGACATAGCAGCTCGGCAGCATCGCGGCGTCGGCGATTTGTTGTTCATGGCGGGTGTGGCGCTCGTAGCTCCACTCTCGATTTGAAGATTCAGTAATCATGGCAGGATGAAGGCGGGTGTCCCACAGGAGTCGAGCGGTGGCCAGGAGCGCGGCGGAACCAGTCATTCGCCGAAAACTCCTGTCTCTGGAAGAAACCCTTGGACAAGAAACTTGGGAAGGAATGACAACTGCGCCGGCCGATGCCGGGGAACTGGTCACTCAATAAGCTTTGCAATCAATTGATGCAACGTGGTCTTGGAGACCGGTGCGGTCGCAAAAAGAAATCAGCTGTTGGTCGCAACAGCCACAATTTGGCGAAACTTGCGGAAGGCTCCCCAAAAACGACAAAGAAGGTGAAACAATCCATCCGGAATTTTCCCATAAAATTTGTCCCAATATCTGAACCAAGCATGTGTCAGAACCTTGACGGATTGAATTTGATATCCGGCTTCGGACAAGGTGTTTGCCAACAGGCGAGGTGTCCATGTATGGAGGTGGTGGTCAAGATCCTCACCCGTAAAGTCATGTTGGCGTCTCCAATCATCGATCGGAACAATCAATATCAGCTTTCCACCTGGTTTCAGTAAATTTCGCAGAGATGACAAAGCCTCAATCGGGTAGGGTACATGCTCAAGACAGTGATGAGAGATGATGGTATCAAAATCTTTATACGGAACCTCATTGATTGATTTATAGACTTCGACACCATTGGAGCGACATGATTCGTGTGCCGCTTCATTCAACTCGATTCCCACTTTTTTGGAGCACTTTAAATGGGAGAGCAACCAGCCACCGCCACAACCAAAGTCGAGGACCTTGTCATTTTGGCTAAGATACGGAGAGAATTTGATTGAATCGATCTTGTTTCCAAGGCTCGCCCAATTCTTTTGGTAGGCAAAGTATTTGGCTCCTTGCTCGCCTTCATAATGATCCGATTTTCCGTAATTCATGATTTTTTTAGTGGGTTGATTCCAAGGGGCGTGAATAGATGGAGCGGCGGGGGGCAAATGTTGCGGCGCCTTGATGAGGCAGCAGTCAATGGGAGGAGAAAAGGGAGCCCAAGGGGAGCGGAACGGCATTCGCTTGGGCCGTTCTTTCTCACTTCATTGGCGTGCGTTTTTATCAAAAGCGCGCTATCTGGCTGCGCTGAGCATGAGGTGGCGCAGGGAGTCGACGTTGTGGCGGGCGGTGAGGTGCTGTTCGTAATAGTGCCGGGCGCTTTTTTCAATCGAGGCGCGGAGTTGTGGGTCGGCGGCGAGTGATTCCAAAGCAGTCGTCAGTTTGGGAATGTCATGCGGGGGTACCAGCAGGCCGGTGACACGGTCCTCGACCAGCGAGCGGATGCCACGCCAGTCGCTGGCGATGACAGGTAATCCGGCGGCCATGGCTTCGATGATGACCAGCGGCAGGTTCTCGGAGCGGTAGTAGCTGGGAAACGCAAACACATCGTGGCTGGCGAGGGCTTTCCATTTTTCCCCACCGAATGCGGGGGCTGGAGCGGGGCACGTGACATGGGTGGGAAGCGAGGCGATCCGTTGCTCGATCTTGCCGCGGGTGGCATCGTCGGGCCAGCCACCGACGAGTGAGAGGGAGATGGGGGTGGCGGATTTCAGCGCAAGGGCGTGCACTGCGTCGATGAGATCGATGACTCCCTTGTCTTCGAAGAGATTGCCAAGGAAAAGGATACGGAATGAGTCCGAGGGTTGGCGCTTGGGAAGATCCGCCGGAGCATCAATGCCATTGGGCACGTCGAAAACCTCATTGCCGGGGTAAGACGGAGCAGGGCAATATTTGCCGAGCCGGATGGTCCAAGCCCCACGGCCGTAAGTGAAGCGCCCAAGGTCCTGACAGCAGGCGGGATCCACTCAGAAACTCGACGAGGTTACCGGCGTGGTAGTGGATCAGGACCTTAGAGAAGAGTGGACGGCAGAGAGCCAGGAAGATGAAGTCGCGGAAAAAGGGGACCCAAGCCCCGCTGCCGGCTGTGTAATAGAGAACCCGGGGCCGGTGCTGCAGCCAGCCGAGCCAGGCTTGGCCGACGAGAGGGAACAGTCCGAGCGCCTTGGAAAGCGAGAATCTGCCGACGCTGGATAGAGTTTTGCTGGAGCGGATCTCTACGATGATTTTCTCAAGAGGGCTAAGATCCGCATCAAAGAGCGCCTTGGTGGCCATGGATTGCCCATGCACGGGAGGTGGCACGACGCCGACCAGCATGATCTTGGGGGCGGAGGGTGTGTGCATGGAGGCGGGAAGCGGGGAGAGCGTTGAACATCGAACATCGAACATCGAACGCTCAACATCGAACATCGAAGGTAAGACTTTGTAGCGTCGCTCTGTGAGCGTCGAAGACAATGCAGGGAGAAAGGGGATTCCAAGAGGGGCGGAACGGAATTCGATAGGGCGCTTCTTTCTCTGCTCATTGGCGGGCGGACTGAAGTCCGCGCTCCGTGGAGGACAGCCAATGGGAGGAGAAAAGGTTTATCCGAGAGGGGCGGAACGGCATTCGGTCGGACTGGGCTTTGCACCTCATTGGCGTGCGGAATGAAGTTTTGCCTGAGGGCCGGCCGGGGTGGGCTGCGCCGGGATTTTCCGACCTGCTACCGCAGGCACTGGATTGCGGTCCATGGGTAGCGGAACGGCATTCGATTGGGCGCTACTCTATCACCTCATTGGCGGGCGCTTCTATCAAAAGTGCGCTACCCGTCAGGATGCGGCGCTTACGGGAAGCATGTCCAAAATGGATTGCAAGTGGTGAAACAGAACGTCTGCGACAACCTTGTGGCCTGCGAGGGAAAGGTGGGTACCGTCGGACAGTAGCATGCGGTGTCGTGGATGCCGGGCGAGGCTGGAATAGGCATCCACGAAAGAAGCTTGAGGTATTCTGGCCAGTGCCCGTTCCAAATGTCCGCTGCATTCGCGGGCGAAACGATCGGAGCGTCTGCCACCGAAAACAAAAGGCGACATGACGACGGGAAGAATGCGGTGCTCGATGAGCGTCCGGGCGATCCCCTGCATGGTTTCGAGGTAAAGTTCCGGAGGTGTGACCGGAGTCAGATGCAGGACGTCGCCAATCAATCCTTGAAACTGCCAGTTCAAACGATGGATCAGATTTGGCGATGTGTTCGAGACGGATCTTTGCGCCGCGGAGATGCCGCCAGACTGGCGGTTGCGTTTTCTTCTGAGGGGAACAATCAGGTCGCTCGTCGCGAACTGGATCACCACGATGTTTGGATTCGCTGAAATGCAGCGGGAAGCCAGATGCTTTGGGACACGGGTGATGGGAAAGCCGTCCAGGGTGTATGAGGAGGAATCAATCGTCTTTTTGGATTCATTCCGCAATTGCTCCATTGCCAGATGCAGGAAGGAATCCTCGGGGCGGTGCGGATATCCTCCGATCATGCAGGCTCCCAGGCCCCGGATGTGGCACTCAGACATGTCCGAACTCCGTGCCTACTTCAGGGAGAGAGTGAGCTGCAAAACGTCGATGGGTGGACGGGAAAGGGCAATCAGGGGTTTGATGGAGTATCTGGAGAACCATTTCCATGGGATACGGGTGTTGATTTTGGAATCTTAACATCCATTGAATTTTTAGGACCTACGCTATTGCGTAGGAGGAAGGGTAGTGAACATCGAACAATGCCTGTAAGGATACAATTCGTCCGTTCAGGCCATTTCCCGGACGGGCGTGACGCGATTTCCGACAAGGAGCGGCGGAACGTGTCCGCAGTGGTCCATGAGACGACAATGAATCGCGGCTTGCCACTTCGCATTGGCTTTTCATGGACATGGGCGAACACGTTTCGCCCCTCCTTGAGTTTCGAATCCTAAAGGCATGCGGACTGAAGGCCGCGGTCCGTGGGGGCCTGGAAATGAGGCTGTGTTGTGGCGGGTGGAACGGAATTCACCAACGGTGAAATAGATTTCACCGTTGGAAGATTGCATTTCACCAATGGAAGAATGGATTTCACTAAGAGTAAAATCGATTTCACCGTTGGAAGATTGCGTTTCACCATTGGAAGAATGGATTTCACTAAGAGTGAAATGGGTTTCCCTCTTGGAAAAAGGGTGGGTGGAACGCGACCGTGGAGAGAGAAAATGGACATCGATCCGTCGGCGCCTGTCTGCTATGCTGGGACAAGTCGTTGAAATGGAATATTTTGTAGCGTCGCTCTGTGAGCGTCGGGTCAATGGGGAGAGAAAGGGGAGTTCGAGAAGGTGGCGCTGCACCGCCGGGGCAGCAGCCAATGCGGGGTGAAAGGGAAGTCCAAGGGGAGCGGAACGGCTTTTGATCGGGCGGTTTTTTCTCACCTCATTGGCGGGCGGAATAAATTCCGCGGTCCGTGGGAAGCAGCCAATGCGGGGTGAAAGGGGAGTCCGAGAGGAGCGGAACGAAGTGAGACTAGCCATTTTCGGAATGGCGGAGGCGTTCGAGTTCCTGGCGGAGGGGAGCCCAATAGGCTTTGTCTGCGGCGATCTCGAGTTGGCGCTCCTGTTCGAGGAGAAGTTGGACGGCTTCAAGATCCTGGCGGTGGGCGGCGGCAAGGAGGGGGCGCACGGGTGTCAGTTCGCTCGCTTCCCGCGGGAAACGGGTCGCCATGGTCAGGAGGATTTCCGGGGTGCGGCACTCGCCCAGCCAGAAACGGATCCGTTCGGGGGTGGGTCTGGAGAGATTTTCAAACCAATGGGCCTCGATCAGGCGTTGGACCATCGGCCAGTCCTTGGCGCGCTGGGTCTTTTTCGCCCGGACGAGATCCGGAAGGGAGAGCAAGTTGACTTCCCCTCCTTCGATGGCGATCACCGTGCGTCTTTCCCAGAGGAGGGGAAAAGGATCGACGCCGCGCATCACGGTCATGACGTCGATGCGCATGCCTTCCACTCCGGGAGCCTGGCAGCGGAAATGAACGGCGAGTCCTTGATGCAGGTGGCGGGCCTCGAATGAGGGAACCGCAATCAGCGTGGCATTGAGTTCGTCGAGAGCGGCCTGCAGGCGGAGCAGATTTTCCGGTTCGGCCAGAATGGCCAAGTCAACGTCACGGCTAAATTCCGCAGCTCCGTAAAATACGCAAGCCTGGCCGCCCATCAGCAGGCAGCGGACACCATGACGCTGCATCGAAAAAAGGACTGTCTGTGTCGGGTTCTGGTTCAAGGGAGCCTCCAAGTAAAAGGAATGTGGACCAAAGGCGGCCGGATTCCTGCCAGCGTTGCTCGGGAGTCATGGAGTACCAATCCAGCCATTCCGGTGAAATATCAGCTTCGTCCATTTCGCGTGGGAACATGGTGCCAGGCTCCGGATTTGCAAGCCAGGAAGCAGGATCATGGCATACGCGAGTCAGCGAAGTCCTGGTCTGCGTGCTTTTCCTAGCAGTAGGGAGAGCCACTGTAGCGTCGCTCGGTGAGCGTCGAGTCAATGGGGCGTGAAAGGGGTGTCCGAAAAGGTAGCGCTGCACCGCCGGGGCAGCAGTCAATGCGGGGAGAAAGGGGGGGCAAGGGGAGCGGAACGGCTTTTGATTGGGCGGTTCTTTCGCGGCTCATTGGCGGGCGGACTGAAGGCCGCGGTCCGTGGGGAACAGACAATGGGGGGTGAAAGGGGAGGCCAAGAGGCGTGGAACGGCTTTTGATTGGGCGGTTCTTTCGCGGCTCATTGGCGGGCGGACTGAAGGCCGCGGTCCGTGGGGAACAGACAATGGGGGGAGAAAGGGGAGTCCAAGGGGAGCGGAACGGCTTTTGATTGGGCGGTTCTTTCGTGGCTCATTGGCGGGCGGACTGAAGTCGCGGTCCGTGGGGAACAGACAAGGTGGGAGAAAGGGAGTCCAAGGGGCGCGGAACGGCTTTTGATTGGGCGGTTCTTTCTCGGCTCATTGGCGGGCGGACTGAAGGCCGCGGTCCGTGGGGAACAGACAATGGGGGGAGAAAGTTAAGTCCAAGAGGGGCGGAACGGCTTTTGATTGGGCGGGGCTTTCTCGGCCATTGGCGGGCGGACTAAAGGTCCGCGGTCCGTGGAGAACTCTCAACTTTCCCCATCTCCGCGCGGGTGAGCAGCTGGGCGACGAGGGCTCCGGTGGTGACGGGTTTCCAGCCGAGTACGTGATGGGCCTTGGCGGGATCGCCGACGAGGCGGTGGCTGTCGACGCGGCGGAAAAATTTCGGGTTCACGCGCATCACGGTTTTTCCGGTCGCCTGGTTGGAGGCGGTTTCGTCTTCGCCCTCGCCGTGGAAATTCAGGGTGATTCCGGCTTCGAGGAAGGCGGCGGCGGCGAAGTCGCGGACGGTGGTGGAGGTGCCGGTGGCGAATACGAAGTCGTCCGCCACGGAATGCTGGAGGGTGAGCCACATGGCTTCGACATACTCGGGGGCGTATCCCCAGTCGCGCTCGGAATCGAGGTTGCCGAGCTCCAGGATTTCGTTCGAGCCTGCATGGATGCGGGCGACGGTGGAGGCGATTTTACGGGTGACGAAGCTTTCGCCGCGGCGGGGCGACTCGTGATTGTAGAGGATGCCGTTGACCACGAACATGTCGTGGGCCGCGCGGTAGACGCTGCAGAGGTTCGTGGCGAATGCCTTGGCGCAGCCGTAGGGATTGACGGGGCGGAACGGGGTTTCCTCGGTCTGCGGAAAGTGATCCGGGACGCCGAAGAGTTCCGACGAGGCGGCGTGGAAAAAGCGCGGCGGTGATTCCAGGTCCCGACAGATTTCCAGCAGGGAAAGCGTGGCGACGGCGGTTTCGGAAACCGTGGACTCGGGGATCTCGAAGCTCAGGCCGACGTGCGACTGGCCGGCGAGGTGATAAAACTCGTGCGGCCGGATCTTGGAGATGATGCGGCGGAGGGTGGTTTGGTCGCCGAGGTCGGCGTAGTGGAGCTCCAGGGGTTTGCCCTCGCGCCGCAGGTGTTCGATGCGGGTGCGGTTGAACTGGCTGGAGCGGCGGACGAGTCCGTGGACGGCGTATCCCTTGTCCAACAGGAATTCCGCGAGATAGGATCCGTCCTGGCCGGTGATGCCGGAAATGATGGCGCGTTTCATGGAGTGGGCGGTGGGTCGGTTGGCGGTCCGGGGGTAGCGCTGCCCGCCGGGGCAGCAGCCAATGTGAGGCGAAAGGGGAGACCAAGGGGCTCAAGGAGAGGCGATGCATGATCGCCTTGTCAATGAGGTGCCGATGGGGAGGAGCTTCGCTTTCGCACTTCATTGGCTCTGCGGCTGGAAGCCACAGCCACTTTTGGATGCTTCGCGCGTTTCATCGGCTGCACATTGGCATCGGCGGACGCCCGTCTTCGCCAAGGCTACGCCGGGCAAGCTGTTCCGCCGCTCCTTGGGATGAGGCATCTCTTTCCCGGCACATTGGCTGGCGGAATGAATTTTCGCGCTCCGTGGAAGAGACCATGCCGGGTGAAAGGGGAGTCCAAGGGTAGCGGAACGGCTTTTGCTTGGACGGCTCTTTCTCAGCTCATTGGCGGGCGGAATGAATTCCGCGCTCCGTGGAAGAGACAATGCCGGGTGAAAGGAGAGTCCAAGAGGGGCGGAACGGCTTTTGCTTGGACGGCTCTTTCTCAGCTCATTGGCGGGCGGAATGAATTCCGCGCTCCGTGGAAGAGACAATGCCGGGTGAAAGGAGAGTCCAAGAGGGGCGGAACGGCTTTTGCTTGGACGGCTCTTTCTCTGCTCATTGGCTTGCGGAATGAATTCCGCGCTCCGTGGAAGAGACAATGCCGGGTGAAAGGAGAGTCCAAGAGGGGCGGAATGGCTTTTGCTTGGACGGCTCTTTCTCTGCTCATTGGCTTGCGGAATGAATTCCGCGGTCCGTGGCTTGGCGGGACGCTGCCGCCCTTGGTCGTAGGTCTGGGGAGACGCTGACCATGCCGCAATTGAATAAATTTCAAGCCGGGAGCGATACGATTCCCTTGGATGAAGTTTGGTTCAGGCTACCTATTGTTCAAGAAAAAATGAACAAAGATAGAGTGGCGATTCGGCGGCTTGCGTCCCGCGTGATCGCGTAAGTCGCGGAGGGGGTGAGCGGCCTTGCCAAAGCGGGCGAAAAAGGCGATCTTCTGCCCGAATGCAAATGCTACGCAAGACATTGGCGCACCGGAATGTGCGGATCGGGTTGGTGCTTCTGCTGGTGGCGGCAGCGGTCTGTGGCTTGCTGGCCTGGAAATGGGGCGTGGATCTTGCGAGCCTGAAGGAGGCTTGGACGCAGTTGAACGATTATCTGGTGAGGAATCCCGCGGCGCTGTTCATCGCACTGGTGGTTCTGCCGGGGCTGCCGGTTCCCATGAGTGCGCTGCTCTTCACCGCCGGAGTGGTCTGGCGGCATGAACCGCTCATGGCGGTTTCATTGTCGATGCTGGCGATCGCCATCAACCTGACTTGGACGTATTGGGTGGCGGCCGGGCCTGCGCGACGGGTGGTCGAGAAGTTGCTGGCCTCCTCATCGATCAATATCCCCGATCTGCCGCGCGGGGATCATTTCAGACTGATCCTGGTGCTGAAACTGACTCCGGGGATTCCGTTTTTCTTCCAGAACTACCTGCTGGGATTCCTGCGGGCACCTTTCATGCTCTATCTGCCCCTCTCCATTCTCTGCAACGGGATCATCGGCACTGGAATCATTCTCAGCGGCGTGGGAGTGGGGGATGGCAATTTGAAGTGGGCGATCTGGGGGATTTCCATCATCGCGCTTGGAGTGGTCTTCACCCAGTTGATCCGTGGCTGGCTGGCGAAGAAGAAAAAGCGGGTGCTTGTCGAAGAACTCGAGGGGTGATTGGGAAGTGACACTGGCATTCCTGCCTGTTCTTTCACAAGCCTCAGTCCGCTCGAAGAACAGGCAGGAATGCCTGTTTCACGTTGCCGAAGGCTTGCCTTCGGCCTGCTCCGCCTGACGTTTCTCGCGGCCGGCTTGGAATGCGAGGGTGAGATTTTCGGCTTCTTCCAGCCACTCGACTTTTTCGCGAAATGTCGAATGTAGCCCCAACAGCAGCGTGTGCAATTCGGCTCCCTCCGCCGTGCACCATTGCCATCCCGGGTGATCGTGGAGCGAGGGTTGCATCATGGTCGGAATGGTTCGATTTTTCGCAAGGCACTCACATCCAACAGATCTTTTTCCCTGCCTGCTTCGATTTTCATTTTGATCAATGATTCATAACACAGGACCGGGATTTCAACCGTTTCGCAAAGCGAAACACGGACGGTTCTAGCCCATTCCGCCGCGAAGTCGAACGGCTCGTAGATGAAGACATCAAGTGGTGTCCGCCGGTGTTCGTCACTCCAAAGCTTTAAGACCAACATGGATTTTTCAATCCTCCACATCTCCCTGTTTTCGACATTGGCAAATTCTTCCGGGCTGATCGGAATAGCAGGTGTATATCCCACGGCGATAAGGGTCTTGAGAGCTCGAGTGATGTTTTCCGTCTCCAGTCCAATCACGAGATCGACATCATGGGTAAAGCGCTCGTAACCATGCGCATTCACCGCCAATCCACCGACGACAATGTACTGAATCTGCGCTTCGTTCAGTGCACGGGCGATAGCTTCTACGCTGCGAACCTCCATACACGAAATAAACGCTGAAAAACCGGGAACTGAAAAGCTGAAATCGAGCGCCGCAAAAGCTTGGATTTCGGGATCTCAGATTTTATTCCTAAACGATCATGCCTGCGGCGACGGTTTCGTTGGTGCCGGGATCGATGAGGATGAAGGAACCGGTGATGCGGTTGCGGCGGTAGGAATCGTGGATGAGCGGAACCGCGGTGCGCAGGGTGATGCGGCCGATGTCGTTCATGGAGAAACCGGTAACACCCTCGATCTTGTGGAGGGTGTTGATGTCCACGTGGTATTTCACGTCCTGGATGATCGCCTTGGTTTCCTGGGTGGTGTGGCGGATGACGAGCTTGGCCTTCGGTGGCATCGGCTTGTTGGAGAACCAGCAGATCATCGCCTCGATGTCCTGGGAGACCTCGAGGCGGGTTGTTGGACTTTGACCAACGTGTCGCCGCGGGAGATGTCGATTTCCTCGGTGAGCGTGATGCAGACGGACTGCGGCGCGAACGCTTCTTCCAACTCGCCGTCGGGGCTGTGGATCGCCTTGACGCGGGTCTTGAAACCGGACGGCAGCACGGTGACTTCGTCGCCGGGCTTGAAAACGCCGCCGGCGACGCGGCCGGCGTAGCCGCGGAAGTCGTGCCATTCGTCGCTCATCGGGCGGATCACCCATTGCACCGGGAAACGCGCGTCCACGTGGTTTTCCTCGCCGCCGACGTAGACGTGTTCGAGGTGATAGAGAAAGGTGGGGCCTTGATACCAAGGCATGTTTTCGGACTTGTCCACGACGTTGTCGCCGTTGAGCGCGGAGATCGGGATGTCGGTGATCTCGACGATGTTGTCGAGGCGCGAGGCGAAATCGCGGAAGTCCTGGATGATCTTGTTATAGATCTCCTCGGAGTAATCGACGAGGTCCATCTTGTTGACGGCGATGACGAGGTGCTGGATGCGCAGCAGGTTGGCGATGAAGCTGTGGCGCTTGGTTTGCTCGATGACGCCCTTGCGGGCGTCGATGAGGATGATGGCGAGGTTCGCGGTGGAGGCACCGGTCACCATGTTGCGGGTGTACTGGGTGTGGCCGGGCGTGTCGGCGATGATGAACTTGCGCTTGGGCGTGGCGAAGTAGCGGTAGGCGACGTCGATGGTGATGCCCTGTTCGCGCTCGGCCTTGAGTCCGTCGGTTAGAAGGGCGAGGTTGACGTTTTCATCGCCGCGGCGGCGGGAGGATTCCTCCATGGCTTCGAGCTGGTCTTCGAAGATGGATTTGGAATCATAAAGAAGGCGGCCGATGAGGGTGGATTTGCCGTCATCGACGGAGCCGGCGGTGGTGAAGCGGAGTAGGTCCATGTGGGTAAAAGCTGAGATGCTGAAAAGCTGAAAACTGAAACGGGAGATCAGGGAGTGGTTAGGGCCAGGGCGGCCTGCCATTCGGTTTCGAGATGAAGGTTTTGAATTGAAGAATCGAGAAATTCGTGGTCGAGATCCTGTTGTTCGATCATGCCTGCGATGTCGCGGAGGTGGCGTTGGTGCCGGGACTCCCGGTAGAAATCGAGTTTGTGGAGAATCACGTATTCGGGAGGAGCGACGGTGATTTCACAGGCGCTCGTTTGGACGCGGCGAGTATGAGCAAGCGCCCAAGGAAGAGTTGGATGATTGCGTGACAGATAGATGTCCGCTTTGAGTCCGGTGTGGTGATGGATGATGTTGAAGTGACCGTGTGCTTCGCGGCGGGATTCGATGGCAGACAACATCGGAAGGCGGAAGGTAGAAGTCGTCTTCGGGAAAAAGTTGGGGCAGGAGCGGGATCTGATCGGGCTGGATCAATACAACCAGATCAATGTCGAGAGTGTTGCGAGGTTCACCGTAGATCGAACTCGCGACCGAACCGGTGATCATGTAGCTGAATCCCGGCAGCTTCAAGGGGCGCGACAAACAAGGAAATGAAGTCAGGGTCTTGCATGGAGCCAGATGCGGGCGAGTTCTTTTTCGACTTCCTCGGGTGATGCTTGCGGGCGGCGGAGGCGGATTCCCATGCGCTTGAGTTCACGGGCCTGGCGGACGGTGGCGGCGAGGAGATTGTATTTCTCCGATCCGGTCATCGCTTTCCAGATGGCGGTTTGTTTGGGATCGGGAAGGGACATGGTGGTAAATGCTGAAATACTGAAAAGCTGAGATGCTGAAACAAGAGGCGAAGAGCTGGATGAAACCTTAGCGTTTCAGCATTTCAGTTTTCAGCTTTTATTTAGAAGTATCCTTCCTTCTTCCGGTCTTCCATGGCGGTTTCCGAGCGTTTGTCGTCGGAGCGGGTGCCGCGTTCGGTCTGGCGGGCGGCGGCGACTTCGGCGATGACCTCGTCGAGGTTGGAGGCGGTGGATTCGACGGCGCCGGTGCAGGTGGCGTCGCCGATGGTGCGGAAGCGGACGATCTTGCGGTCGACCGGTTCGTGGTCCTGCGGCTTGAGGAACTCGGTGACGGCGAGCAGCGAGCCGTTGCGTTCGAAGACGTCGCGCTCGTGGGAGAAGTAGATCGATGGCAGTGGGATTTTCTCGCGCTTGATGTACATCCAGATGTCCATCTCGGTGAAGTTGGAGAGCGGGAAGACGCGGAAGTGTTCGCCGGGATTTTTGCGGCCGTTGAAGAGGTTCCAGAGTTCGGGGCGCTGGTTTTTCGGATCCCATTGGCCGAAGTCGTCGCGGTGGGAGAAGAAGCGTTCCTTGGCGCGGGCTTTTTCCTCATCGCGACGGCCGCCACCGAGGCAGGCGTCGTATTGGTTTTTCTCGATGGTGTCGAGCAGGGTGACGGTCTGGAGTTTGTTGCGGGAAGCGTTCGGGCCCTTTTCCTCGACGACCCGGCCGGTATCGATGGATTCCTGCACGGAACCGACGACGAGTGACGGCGCGGATGAGTTCCACGAATTCGTCGCGGTAGGTCATGGTTTCCTCGAAATTGTGTCCGGTGTCGATGTGGACGAGCGGGAACGGCATGCGTGCCGGCCAGAACGCCTTGCGGGCGAGCCAGGCCATGACGATCGAATCCTTGCCGCCGGAGAAAAGCAGGGCGGGATTTTCGAACTGCGCGGCGGTTTCCCGAAGGATGAAGATGGCTTCGGCTTCGAGTTGGTCGAGCTGGCTGAGTTGGTAGCTGGGCATGGGTGAAGAAAATGCTTAAAATCTGAAAACTGAAATATTGAAAGGCGGGGAGGGGATAGGTCTGGAAGCCACTTGGGTCAAGAATTAATTATCATCTTGAGTGGAATGGTAATGTTTTTAGCGGAGTTTTGATTTTCAGTGGGTTCCGGAGGATTTAGCGGAAAACAAAACAAGCTG
The DNA here is from genome assembly GCA_963841745.1 of uncultured Verrucomicrobiae bacterium. Taxonomy (GTDB): domain Bacteria; phylum Verrucomicrobiota; class Verrucomicrobiia; order Verrucomicrobiales; family Akkermansiaceae; genus Luteolibacter. The sequence continues at coordinate 409,893 of CAWJDV010000008.1, forward strand.
AAGTCCATGGACTTCAGCTTGTTTTCAAAGACGTGGCAACCCACCGCCGGCTACAGCGGTCGATTCGTGGTGATTCTCTCGCGGATGGCTTCAAGGAGTTCGAAGGCGGCGTCCTCGATGGTGGTCGTCTCCGTATCAAGGACGAGGTCCGGGTTTTGCGGTGGCTCGAATGAGCCGTCCTTGCCGGTGAAATGCTCGATTTCACCGCGGGCGGCTTTGGCGTAGAGACCCTTGACGTCGCGTTTTTCGCATTCTTCGTAACTCGCTTTCACATAGACTTCGAAAAGATCCTTGCCAAGCAGCCCGCGGGCGAGATCCCGGAGTTCGCCGCGCGGGGTGATGGCGGAGACAAAGGTGATGATGCCTTGGGAAACGAAGACCTTGGCGACTTCCGAGATGCGGCGGATGTTTTCGAGGCGGTCCTGATCGGTGAATCCGAGATTTGAATTCAGGCCGGTGCGGAGATTGTCGCCATCGAGAATCGTGGTGAAGCGGCCCTGCTGGTGCAGGACTCGCTCGGCCGCATTGGCAATGGTGGATTTCCCGGAACCCGACAAGCCGCAGAGCCAGATGACCATGCCCCGCTGGCCGAGGAGGTTTTCTTTATCCTGGCGATGAAGGAAGCGGTGAAACTCGGGATGGATGTTCATGGGGTAGATGCTGAAATGCTGAAAACTGAAATGCTGAAAGAAGAGAGCGTCGGGTAAAGATCGGCGCGGTGAAAGGAAAAAGCCGGAAGAATTTCAGCTTTTCAGCATCTCAGTTTTTCAGCTTTTACCTCAAAGCCCTTTTCCGATGACGAACGAATCGAACCCGTGGGCGATGAGTTTGTCGGCCGGCAGGATGGCGCGGCCGTCGAAGACGAAGGCGGGCTTGAGCATCAGGTCGTAGATCCGCGGCAGGTCGAGGGTGCGGAATTCCTCCCACTCGGTGAGCGTGGCGAAGGCGTGGGCTCCGGTCACGGCGGCGTAGGGATCGGCGCAGATCTCCACATTCGTCGTAATGAGTTCAGGCGACACGCCGGCATCGATGAGATCCTGGTGGATTGATTTCTCACCGACTTGAGGATCGTAAATCGCGAGATGGGCGCGCTCGTGAAGCAGGTCGCGGCAGACCTGGATGGCGGCGGATTCGCGGGTGTCATTGGTGTCCTTTTTAAACGCGAAGCCGAGGATGCCGATGCGCTTGCCATTGACGGTGTTGTAAAGCGTGCGGACGATTTTCTCGACGAAACGGCTTTTCTGCCAGTCGTTGAGGTGCACCACCTGGCGCCAATACTCCGCGACGTGGGGCAGATTGAAGGACTCACAGAGGTAGACGAGGTTGAGGATGTCTTTCTGGAAACATGAACCGCCGAAGCCGACGGAGGCCTTGAGGAACTTCGGGCCGATCCGCGAGTCCATGCCGATGGCGCGGCCGACTTCATCGACGTCGGCCCCGGTCGCTTCGCAGAGGGCGGAAATCGAGTTGATCGAGGAGATCCGCTGGGCGAGGAAGGCGTTGGCGACGAGCTTGGAAAGCTCGGACGACCAGAGGTTGGTGGTGAGGATCCGCTCGCGGGGGATCCACTTGGCGTAGACCGAGGCGAGCGCCTCGACCGCGGCGTTTCCCTCGGGCGTGGTCTCGCCGCCGATGAGGATGCGGTCCGGGCACTCGAGGTCCGCGACGGCGGTGCCTTCCGCGAGGAACTCCGGATTGGATAGAACCTGGAACGTCGCGCCATGCGGCGAGTTCGCCGCGAGGATCGACTTGATCGCGGTGGCGGTTTTCACCGGGATGGTGCTTTTTTCGACGATGATTTTATGACCTTCCGACACCTCGGCGATCAAGCGGGCGGCGGATTCAATGTAGCGCAGATCCGCCGCGCGGCCGGCTCCGATGCCGTAGGATTTCGTGGGTGTGCCGACGGAGACGAAGATCAGATCCGCGCCGGCGATGGCGGAGCGGATGTCGGTGGTGAAGTGCAGGTTCCGGCCGATGGCGGAGGCGACGACCTCGCTGAGGCCGGGCTCGTAAACCGGAAGGGTATCCGAGTTCCAGGCGGCGATGCGGGCTTCGTTCATGTCCGCGACAGTGACCTGGATGTCAGGGCACTTGGCGGCGATCATGGCCATGGTGGGTCCGCCGACATAGCCGGCGCCGAGGCAGCAGATGGATTTGATTGGCATAATATCTAGCGGGTGTTGGGGGTGGGGTGTTGGATGAGAATGGTTAGTCCCGGAGGAGGTGATAGAGGAAAAGCGAGTTGTAGGTGAAGTAGCGTTTGAAAAGCCGGCGTGGTTCCATGGCGACGCGATACGCCCATTCCAGGCCGAATTTCTGGACCAGCGGCGGGGCCTGGCGGACTTCTCCGGCGTGAAAGGCGAAAGCAGCTCCGATGCCGAAATAGACGCCCAGTGGCAGACGGTCCTTGTTGCGGGCGATCCAGAATTCCTGCTTCGGGCAACCCAGACCGACCCAGATGAGGTTGGCCCCCGAGGCGCGGATTTTCTCCGCGATGAGTCCGAATTCACTCTCCGGCCATTCGCCGAACGGCGGCGAATGGGTGCCGGCGATGGCGACGCCGGGAAACCGTTCCGCGAAGTTTCCGGTGAGTTTGTCCAGCGTGCTTTGTTTGCCGCCGAGCAGGAAGTGTTTGAAATCCGCCTGCCTGCCTTCGGTGGCCTTGAGCGTTTCCAACATCAAGGTCGGTCCGTAGACTCTGTCAGTCAGCTTTTCGCCCGCCGGGAGTTTCGAGTTGAGCGCCCAGACGAGTGGCATGCCGTCGGGGCAGATCAGGTCGAAGCGGCGCATCGCCCCGCCGAAGTCCCGGTCGGTCCGGGCAAGCGCGGCGACGTGGGTGTTCGCCGCTTCCACCGCGTAGGCCCGGTCGGCTTGCAAGGCACTCGTCAGGATCCAATGCACCGCCCCGGCGTAGGTGGTCGCCGCGACGGGCAGGCCGATGATGGGGACGGTTTTCAAACTATTCCTTGGAGACCGACACGTGGTGGCCGTGGGACTTGAGCAACGAATGGCGACGGGCGACGTCGAGATCGTGCGCGACCATCTCGGCGCACATTTCCTCGACGGTGATCTCCGGGACCCAACCGAGTTTTTCCTTCGCCTTGGTCGGATCGCCGAGAAGGGTTTCCACTTCCGCAGGGCGGAAATAGCGCGGATCGACCTTCACGATCACGTCGCCCACGGAAACGGCAGGAGCCTTGGTGGAATCGGAGACCTTGGTGACGGTGGCGATTTCCTTTTCACCTTCGCCGGAGAAGGCCAGCTCAATGCCGGCTTCCAGCGCGGAGAGCTTGACGAACTCGCGCACGGAAATCTGTTTGCCGGTGGCGATGACGAAGTCCTCGGCGGATTCCTGTTGGAGCATCATCCACTGCATGCGGACGTAGTCCTTGGCGTGGCCCCAGTCGCGGAGGGAATCCATGTTACCGAGGAACAGGCAGGATTCGAGGCCCTGGGCGATGTTCGCGATGGCGCGGGTGATCTTGCGGGTGACGAAGGTCTCGCCGCGGCGCGGGGACTCGTGGTTGAAGAGGATGCCGTTGCACGCATACATGCCGTAGGCTTCGCGGTAGTTTACCGTGATCCAGTAGGCATACATCTTCGCGACGGCATACGGCGAACGCGGGTGGAACGGGGTGGTTTCCTTCTGCGGGATCTCCTGGACCAGGCCGTAAAGTTCGGAAGTGGAGGCTTGATAGAAACGGCAGGTTTTCTCCATGCCGAGGAAGCGGATGGCTTCCAACAAACGCAGCGTGCCGATGGCGTCGACATCCGCCGTGTATTCGGGCGCCTCGAAGGAAACGGCGACGTGGGACTGCGCACCCAGGTTATAGACTTCGTCCGGTTTCACCTCGCTGAGGATGCGGGTGAGGTTGGAGGAGTCCGTGAGATCGCCGTAGTGCAGGCGGAAGCGTGAGTTCTCGACGTGCGGATCCTCGTAAATGTGATCGACCCGCTGGGTGTTGAAGAGTGAGGCGCGGCGTTTGATGCCGTGAACTTCGTAGCCTTTTTCGAGCAGGAACTCGGCGAGGTAGGATCCGTCTTGTCCGGTGATGCCGGTGATGAGGGCGCGTTTCATGTGTGGTAAAATTGGAGGTTTACAAGCGGGCGGCACCCGTTGCAAGCGTCGAGAGGAAATCCTGGTAGGCGGAGGCGAGGCCGGTTTCAAAAGGCATTTCGGGCGACCAGCCGGTGGCTTTGATGCGCGAGATGTCCATCAGCTTGCGCGGGGTGCCGTCCGGCTTGGTGGGATCGGTCAGAGTTTCACCGGTGAAGCCGACGGTCTTGGCGACGAGCGAGGCGAGTTCGAGAATCGTCACGTCGTCACCGACGCCGACATTCACCCAGTCGGGCGGGGAATCCAGCGAGAGCAGGTGGAAGCAGGCGGTGGCCAGGTCGTGGACGTGGAGAAACTCGCGGCGCGGCGTGCCGGTGCCCCAGATGGTGACGGAAGAGTCGCCACGTTCTTTCGCCTCGTGGAAGCGGCGGATGAGGGCGGGGATGACGTGGGAGTTCTCCGGGTGATAGTTGTCGCCCGGGCCATAAAGGTTGGTGGGCATCGCGCTGTGATACATCAGTCCGTGCTGGGCGCGGTAGTGCTGGCAAAGTTTCAGGCCGGCGATCTTGGCGACTGCATACGCTTCGTTGGAGTGTTCCAAGGGAGAGGTGAGCAGGCAGTCCTCGGTCATCGGCTGCGGCGCCATTTTCGGATAGATGCAGGAGGATCCGAGGAATAGCACGCGTGGCACGTCGGCGCGGCGGCTGCCTTCCACGAGATTCGCGGCGATCATCAGGTTCTCGTAGAGGAAATCCGCCGGGTAGGTCGAGTTCGCATGGATGCCGCCGACCTTGGCGGCTGCGATGATGACGATGTCGGGTTTTTCCTCGGCGAGGAAATCGAAGACGGCGCTCTGGTCGAGCAGGTCGAGCTGGTCCCGGGTGGTGGTGATGATCTGATAGCCGCCGAGTTTTTTTGCTTCGCGCACCAAGGCGCTGCCGACCATGCCGCGGTGACCGGCGATGTAGAGTTTCTTCATGATTTGGATCCGTATCGGGAAATGAGTTTGTCGGCCTCGGTCAGCGCCATGGCGGTGACTTGGTCCATGTTGTAGTAGCGGTAGGTGGCGAGGCGGCCGATGATTGGGAAGTCAGTTGAGTGGTCGCTGTTAAAAACCAGTAGTTCTAACGGTGGTGCCGTCACGCTGCCGCCTTTGGTCGATCGCTCCGAAACGGAGGGAAACCACGGGTGGGGGATTCAAGGAGGACAGGGTCATCGGGCGGGCGTCGGGACCGCGCTGGGAGCCACGGCGAGTATTTATCAGATAGCCAACAATTGGAGTAACGCAATCACGTGGGAAATCGCCGGTTTTCAAGGAATGGGCCGCCGTGGCAGGAGGATGGAGAAGAGGTCCATATCGACCGCCTGGGGGTTTCCGAGGAATTCGATCAGGATTTTCACCCGCTCCGAGGCGCTGGGAATGGCGATGACCGTGCCTTGCATGCCTTGGAACGGCCCGTGGGCGACTTCCACTTCGTCGCCGATTTCGATGATCGGGGTGAGGGTGACGAGTTCTTCCGCCTCGGCTCCCTTGCGGTTGCGGATTTCCCGCTTCATCGCCTCCACGAACGACTCGGGGACCGGCGGGATTTCGGCGCCGAAGCGGACGAGCCCGCGGACGCCTTGGCAAAAGGTGACCGCGCGCTCCATCTCGGTGATGCTGAACTTCGCGAGCACGTAGCCCGGGAACATCGGCTCGACCCACCAGATTTTCCCGCGGCGGGTGGCTTTGCGGTAGCGCAGACGAGGGCAGAAGACCTCGATTCCTTCGAGTTCGCGGAGGTGGCCGGCAGCGATGTGTTCGCGCTTCGTTTGGCAACGAACGCAGAACCATTCCGGAAGCTTGATGGAAGTGGATGTCATTGACCGAGAAGTTTTTGGAGGACTGGCAGCACCCTGCCGCCGCTGCGCATCCAGGTGTCGAGCCGCTCGACGCGCTCGCTGAGAAATTTCCTGCGCTCCGGATCATCGATGTCCCGGGCTTTTTCCGCCAGACGGCCGATTTTGGTTTTGCCACTCTCCAGATGCGGGCGGACCTGCTCGCGGATGAATCCACCTGCCAGGCGCTTGAGTTCGATGGCCGGTTCGTAATAGGTGCGCCGGTCGGCACCGCCATCCGTCTCGCGGACGGCCCCCAGATTTTTGAGCATCCTCAATCCCTGGCTGGCCGAGCCCTTGCTGATGTGGAGGCGCTCCACGAAGTCGTCCAGGGACAATCCGTTCGGCGAAATGAACAGCAGGCCGTAGATTTCACCGATCGAGCGAGGCAGGCCAAGGACGCGCACGCCATCGACGAACATGTCCACGACTTGGCGTTCCAAGGGGTCCAGTTCGTATTGATCGCTGCTCAGCAGATCTTCCATGCGCCGGATTGTAAGAAGCGATCCAGCTTTGTTCAATCTAAATTGAACATTCGTAAATCCCGCCCGCTTTCCGATCCATCCTTGATCCGGCGGGGGATTCCTGATTGTTCTTCGCCGCATGCGCATACTGATCACCGGCGGAGCGGGCTTTTTGGGTTCCCATTTGTGTGAACGCCTTCTTGGCGAGGGCAACGAAATCATCTGCCTGGACAACTTTTTCACCGGAAGGAAGCGGAACATCGCCCACCTGATGGATAATCCGTATTTCGAGCTCGTCCGTCACGATGTGACCGAGCCGTTCAAGTACGAGGTGGACCAAATCTATAACCTGGCCTGCCCGGCCTCGCCGCCGCACTACCAGCACAACCCGATCAAGACCACCAAGACCTCGGTGATGGGCGCGATCCACTGCCTGGGGCTGGCCAAGCGCACCGGAGCCCGGGTTTTTCAAGCGTCCACGTCCGAAGTTTACGGCGACCCCGACGTCCATCCGCAACCGGAATCCTACCATGGTAATGTGAATCCAATCGGCATCCGGGCGTGTTATGACGAGGGAAAACGCTGCGCGGAAACCTTGTTTTTCGACTACCACCGCCAGAACCAGGTGGACATCCGGGTGGTCCGCATTTTCAACACCTATGGCCCGCGAATGCTGCCAAACGACGGCCGCGTGGTTTCGAACTTCATCGTGCAGGCGATTCAAGGAGAGGATCTTACGATTTACGGCGACGGCAGTCAGACGCGGTCGTTTTGCTACGTGGACGATCTGATCGAGGGATTCATCCGCCTGATGAACCACCCGACGCTTACCGGCCCGGTGAACATCGGAAATCCTGGTGAATTCACCATGCTCCAACTGGCGGAACTTGTTCTCAAGAAAGTCGGAGGGCCGTCCAAGATCACTTACCTGCCGCTCCCGGGAGACGACCCGAAGCAGCGGAAGCCCGACATCACCTTGGCACGCAAAGAGCTTGGCTGGGAGCCGACGATCTCCCTGGAACAAGGTCTCGAGCCGACGATCAGCTACTTCCGCAAGCTTTTGGCGGAGTGACGGTTGTGAATGGTTCGGTTGGCTTGGCCAAGGGATTCACGTTTCCTGATAATTCGCG
>CAWJDV010000009.1:0-383158 GCA_963841745.1 uncultured Verrucomicrobiae bacterium
AAGAGCCAGCCAGGATGGGCTTCGCCAGAATTGAGTTTACCTGCTAACGCAGGCTCTGGATCCCGCGGTCGGTGGGAGAGGCTTTGGCTTTTCTTGGGCGGTTCCCGGGCTGTTCGCTTCGCGGGCGGACTGAAGGTCCGGGCTCCGGCGGCGGTGTCTGGCAGAGGCTTGGGAAGTCACGCGGGATTAGTCGGCAGGTTGATCCGTGGGGAAAAACTCCGGGCTGCCGGAGCCAGCCGGAATCTCCTGTTTTTCCAGACACCACGCCCTTACTTCCCGGAGCATCAGCGTCTCAATCCCTTTACGCGGCTCCGCACCTAGCAGACTTGGGTTCGTTCCCAGCACCTGCCAAGGCTCAGACTTTCCAGAGTTGCAGGACGCGCAGGTAGTTGGCGCGCTCGAAGACGGAGGGATCCGGGCAGTGGCGCAGGCTCATGCTGCCGCGCATTTGATCGACGGATTCGTATTCGTGGTCTTCCAGCCAGTGGCCGAGGCCGCTGATCAGGCTGCCGATGTGGGACGGGCCGTATTTGAGCAGGCAGGAAACGACCTGCACGACGCTGGCTCCGCACATGATGGCCTTGATGATGTCCTCGACGGTGTGGACGCCGCCGCTGACGGCGATGTCCGCCTTGAGGTGGCCGTGGAGGATGGCGGCCCAGCGCAGGCGCAGGCGGAGCTCGGTGGAGTTGGAGAGATCGAGGCGGTGGGTGGCTTCGAGTTCCTCGATGTCGATGTCCGGCTGATAGAAGCGGTTGAACAGGATGACGCCGGCGGCACCCAACGCGTCGAGCTGTTTGGCGAAATGACCGGGCGAGGAGAAGAACGGCGAGAGCTTCACCGCGACCGGGATGGCTGACGGCTTCCTTGACGGCCTGCAGGATGTCGAGCGTGCGCTTTTCCACGGCGGTGCCGGGTTCGTCCGGATCGGTGGCGATGTAATAGACATTGAGTTCCAGGGCGTCCGCACCGGCCTGTTCGATCAGGCGGGCGTGGTCGGTCCAGCCGCCGAGGCTGACGCCGTTGAGCGAGCCGATCACCGGGATGTCCACCGATGCCTTGATGCTGGAGATCTGCTCGAGGTAGCGGTCCGGTCCGAGCGCGTAGTCCTCCATGCGCGGGAAATAGGAAGTGGCTTCGGAAAACGACTCGGCGGGGTTCTCGGTGTGGGCGAACTCGGCGATCTGGTCGTTGGTGATCTGCTCTTCGAAGAGCGAGTGCATGACGATGGCGGCGGCGCCGGCGTCTTCGAGACGGCGGACGTTGTCGAGCTGGTCAACCAGCGGCGATGCGCCGGGCATGACCGGGTTTTTGAGAGGCAGGCCGAGGTAGGTGGTGGCGAGGTTCATGGCGATCAGTCGTTAGGAGTGGTGGTTTCGGGTGGTGCGCGGATTCCTTGGCGGCGGCCATTTGCTGATAGTGGGCGAAGCGTTCCTTGACGGAGTCCGCGGCCATTTCCTGGAGCATGGCGGAGCGTTCCGGGTTGATGCGTTCGAGCATCTGGAAGCGGGTTTCGTTGCTGGTGAAGTCGCGCGAGCGAGCCCTTGGGCGCGGCGGAGTCGAGTTTCATCGGGTTCTCTCCCTTCTCGGCGCGGCGCGGATCGAAGCGGAACAGCGGCCAGTAACCGCAGGCGACGGCGCGTTTCTGTTGTTCGAGGCCCTGCGACATGCTGTAGCCGTGGGCGACGCAGTGGCTGTAGGCGATGATGAGCGACGGGCCGGGATAACTCTCCGCCTCGCGGAAGACGGTGACGGTGTGCCCGTCCTTCGCACCGAGCGCGACGCGGGCGACGTAAACCGAGCCGTAGGTGGTGGCGATGAGGCCGAGGTCCTTCTTCGGCAGCGCCTTGCCGGCCATGCTGAACTTGGCGACCGCGCCGAGCGGCGTGGACTTCGACTGCTGGCCGCCGGTGTTCGAGTAAACTTCGGTGTCGAGCACGAGGATGTTGACGTTGCGGCCGGAGGCGATGACGTGGTCGAGTCCGCCGAAGCCGATGTCGTAGGCCCAGCCGTCGCCGCCGACGATCCAGACGCTCTTGTCGACGAGGTAGTCGGCGATCTGGTCGAGCGTGCGGGCCTCGCGGGAGGTCTGGCCGGCTAGTGTCTTGCGCAGGGCGATGACGCGCTCGCGCTGGGCGTCGATGCCGGCTTCGGTCGTCTGGTCGGCGGTGATGATGGCGGTGACGAGGTCATCACCTAACAGACCGGCCTGGCCGTGCAGCAGGACTTCGGCGAAGACGCGGGATTGGTCGAGGCTGGCGCGCATGCCGAGGCCGAATTCCGCGTTGTCTTCGAAGAGCGAGTTCGCCCAGGCCGGACCGCGGCCGCAGTCGTTGGTGGTGTAGGGCGTGGTCGGCAGGTTGCCGCCGTAGATCGACGAGCAGCCGGTGGCGTTGGCGATCATCAGGCGGTCGCCGAAGAGCTGGGTGAGCAGTTTCAGATAGGGCGTTTCGCCGCAGCCGGCGCAGGCACCGGAGAACTCGAACAGCGGCTTCATGAACTGCGAGGTCTTCACGTCGTCACGCAGCATCGCGCGGTCGGGATCGGGCAGATTGAGGAAGAAGGCGAAGTTTTCGCGCTCGGTTTCGCGCAGCGGGAGTTGCGGCGACCATGTTGATGGCCTTGCGGCTCGGGTTGCTCTTGTCCTTGGCCGGGCAGACCTGCACGCAGAGTTGGCAGCCGGTGCAGTCCTCCGGCGCGACTTGCAGCGCGTATTGCATGCCGGGATATTCGCGGACCTTGAACTCGGTGGATTTGAAGGTGGCGGGCGCGCCGGCGAGATGATCGGGCGTGATAAACCTTCGGCCGGATGGCGGCGTGCGGGCAGACGATGGCGCACTTGTTGCACTGGATGCAGAGGTCGGTTTCCCAGACGGGGATTTCCTCGGCGATGTTGCGTTTTTCCCACTGGGTGGTGCCGGTGGGCCAGACGCCGTCGACCGGGAACGCGCTAACGGGTAGCAGGTCGCCCTTGCCGCCGAGCATCAGGGCGGTGACGCGCTGGACGAAATCCGGCGCGTTTTCCGGGACGATCGGGTTGAGGCGGTGGGTCGAGGTCGGCGCGTCCGGGTAGTCGATCTTGATGAGGTTTTCGAGCGTGCCGTCCACGGCGTCGTAGTTCCGCTGGACGACGGCGTCGCCGCGTTTGCCGTAGGTTTTCTTGATCGCGTATTTGATGGCGGCGATGGCCTCGTCCTTCGGCAGCACGCCGGAGATGGCGAAGTAACACGTCTGCATGATCGTGTTGATGCGCCCGGCCATGCCGACAGTTGCGGGCGACGGTGCTCGCGTCGATGGCGTAGAAGGAGAGGTTTTTGAGGATGATCTGCTCCTGGATCTCGCGCGGCAGGCGGCTCCACGCCTCGTTCGGATCGCCGGGCGAGTTGAGCAGGAAGATTCCGCCGGGTTTGGCGTAGTCGAGCACGTTGATCTGATGGAGCAGGTCGAAGCGGTGGCAGGCGACGAACTCGGCCTGGCGGATCAGATAGGTCGAGCGGATCGGCGCGGGGCCGAAGCGCAGGTGCGAGACGGTCATCGCGCCGGCTTTCTTCGAGTCATAGACGAAGTAGCCCTGCGCGTAGTTGTCGGTGCCCTCGCCGATGATCTTGATGCTGTTTTTGTTAGCGCCGACGGTGCCGTCCGAGCCGAGGCCGAAGAACACGGCTTGTTTCATGCCGGCGTGGCACGACTTCGAAGTCCGGATCGTAGTCGAGCGAGAGCCCGGTGACGTCGTCGTTGATGCCGACGGTGAACACCGGCTTGGGCGAGGGTTTCGAAAGTTCGTCGAACACCGCCTTGATCATCGCGGGGGTGAATTCCTTGGAGCCGAGTCCGTAGCGGCCGCCGATGACGCGGATGGTGTGGGTGTCCTTGAGCCAGCCCGCGGTGTCCGCCTGGCGGAGGGCGGCCGATGACGTCGAGATAGAGCGGTTCGCCGAGCGCGCCGGGTTCCTTGGTGCGGTCGAGCACGGCGATGGATTTCACGGTCTTCGGCAGGACGGCGGCGAAATCCTCCACGGAGAACGGACGATAGAGGCGGACTTTGATGACACCGGTTTTTTCGCCGTTTTCATTGAGCCAGCCGACGGTTTCCGCCGACGGCCTCGGCGCCGGATCCCATGATGACGATGACGCGCTCGGCTTCCGGATGCGCCTTCGTAGTCGAAGGGTTGATAGACGCGGCCGGTCTGCTCGCCGAAGGCGGCCATCGCTTCCTTCACGAGGCGCGGGAGTTCGATGTAATAGGGATTTCCCGCCTCGCGGGCTTGGAAGAAGGCGTCGGGATTCTGCGCGGTGCCGCGGATGATCGGGTGGTCCGGCGTGAGGGCGCGGTCGCGGTTGGCCTGGATGCTGTCCTCGTCGATGAGGGCGCGGAGATCTTCGTCGCTGAGCAGGGAGATTTTCGAAACCTCGTGGGAGGTGCGGAAACCGTCGAAGAAATGGAGGAACGGGCACGCGCGAACGGAGGGTCACCATTTGCGAGATCACCGCCGTGTCCTGCGCCTCCTGCACCGATCCGCCGCAGAGCATGGCGAAGCCGGTTTGGCGGCAGGCCATCACGTCCGAGTGGTCGCCGAAGATGCTCAGCGCGTGGGTTGCCAGCGCGCGGGCGGTGACGTGGAGGCAGAAGGGAATCAGCTCGCCCGCGATTTTATACATGTTGGGGATCATCAGCAGCAGGCCCTGCGAGCGGTGAACGACGCGCTGAGCGAACCGGCTTGCAGCGCACCGTGCAAGGCTCCGGCAGCGCCGCCTTCCGACTGCATTTCCACCACGCTGGGGACGGCTCCCCACAGGTTTGTTCTTTCCGCCGGCCGACCATTCATCCGCGAACTCGGCCATCGGCGACGAGGGCGTGATCGGATAGATGGCGAAAAATTCGTTCAGCCGGTAGGCGACGGAAGCGACGGCTTCATTCGCGTCCAGCGTGCCCATGGAAGAGAGGTGGGGTTTATTCACATCCCCCATGAACACCAAGAAATCACGCAGGTCCACCCAGTGCAAAGCGCGGGGCTGGAAATAGCAATTTCCGCGCAGAGCCCCCTACAATTGATGGTGTGCGCCGCCGAGAATACTGCGGGCGTCGAAGCCGTGGTTCGCCAGGATCCGCGCGGCGAAATAGCTGGTTTTCCCCATCTGGCAGATCGTGAAAACCGGCTTGCTGCGATCAAGTTCGTCGAGCCGGTTGCGCAGCTCGCCGAGCGGGATGTTCACCGCGCCAGGGACCGGCTGCTTGCGGGCGGTCGCGGCGGGGCGGACGTCCACGATTTGCGCGCCGGCGCTCTTGAGATCCGGCACCGGGACAAGCAGGCCGTCGCGGATGTTTCCGGCGGCGAATCCGGCGACGTTGATGACGTCCTTGGCATTTCCGAACGGCGGCGCGTAGGAAAGCTCGAGGTGCGCGAGATCGTCGATGGTCAGGCGCCCGCGCAGGGCAGTGGCGATCACGTCGAGCCGCTTGTCCACTCCGTCCTTGCCGCTGGCTTGCGCTCCGAGGATGCGACCGTCATCGGGCGACCAGAGGAGCTTGAGCGTGATCGTTTCCGCTCCGGGAAAATAGCTGGCGTGGGAAGCTCCGTTGACGGTGACGGTCTGATAGAAAACACCTTCCGCCTTGAGCCGGGCCTCCGAATAACCGGCAATGCCCGCCGCATGATCGAACACGCGGACGATGGCGGTGCCGATGCTGCCGGGGTAGCGCAGGGCTTTTTCTCCCATGAAAATGTGGTCGGCAGCTGTGCGACCCTGGCGGTTCGCGGGTCCGCCGAGCGGGATGGCGATGCGTTTTCCGAGGATAGGCTCCTCGGTCTCGCAGACGTCGCCGACGGCGTAGATGTCGGGGTCGGACGTCACCTGCCAGCCGTCCACCTTGATGTGGCCGCGCGGGCCGAGTTCGAGGCCGGCGTCTTTGGCAAGGCCGCTTTCCGGGCGCACGCCAATGGATAGGATGACCAGCCCGGTGCTGAGGTTTCTGCCGGATTTCAATTTCGCAATGATCCCGCTGCCTGCGGTTTCGAAGCCGTCGATGCCGTCGCCGAGGATCAGCTCGATGCCTTTTTCGCGCAGCGTGTCCTCTAACGGCCTGACCATTTCCGCGTCGAGCTGCGGCAGCACGTGCGATTGGAGTTCGATGACGCTGACTTTTTTCCCGATCGCATGGAGTTGCTCGGCCATTTCCAAGCCGATGAAGCCGGCACCGATGATCGCGACATGCTCCACCGCCGCAGCAGCCTCCTTGATACGATCCATGTCCTGTAAATTCCGCAACGTGTGGATCAGCGGGCTGTCCATACCCGGCAACGGTGGGCGCAGCGGGCTGGCACCCGGCGCGAGCACCAGCTTGTCGTAGGCGATCAGGAACTCGGAGCCGTCGGCTAGATTTCGCACGAGCACCTCGCGCTTCTCGCGGTCGATGCCGAGCGCTTCGGTGAGCGTGCGGACCTCCAGATTGAGCATCGAGCGCAGGCTCGCCGGCGTCTGGATCGCCAGATCCGCACGGTCCGGGATTTCCCCGCCGATGTGATAGGGCAGCCCGCAGTTGGCGAAGGAAACGTCCGGCCCGCGCTCCAGCATGATGATGTGCGTGGTTTCCGAATGGCGGCGGGCACGGGCGGCGGCGGAGGCACCACCGGCGACTCCGCCGATGATCAATAGCGTTTCAGGACTGGCTTTCATGAGGTTGATGGATGCGTGATTGTGAAAATCGGAATTCTAAATCTAGCGGGTGCGGAGCTATGCGGGTATGGTGGACACGTTTGGGACATCGATTTTTCCCGGGCGGAACCGCCATTTCGCGCGGAATAAATTCCGCGCTCCAATTGCGGGACGTGCGTGTCCTCCGGGATTTCGGTCACGCATCGGATTTGGAATTCGGGTGAAGTGCTTGGTTCATGTTTCGGCAAAACTGCTTCAGAGCCGATTCGTCGATGCGGAAAAAAACATGACTCCCTTGCGTCCGCGATTTCAGCAGCCCCGCTTTGCGCAAATCATTGATATGACGCGAACAGGCCGGCTGGGACAACGGCACCGCCGCCACGATGTCCATGCACGGGACTTCCCCACGCCCGGCGAGATACTGCAAAATCCGAATCCGCGCCGGATGGGCCAAGGCCTTCGCAAACGCCGCCAAATCGACAGCCTCCTTTTCAAACGCATCCAATTTCGCAAGCGGCATGGATTACATATTTCAAATGTCAAATATGTTTGCAAGATGAGTTTTTAAAACCTTGGTGGGGCGGGAGTCGCTCCTGGAAATTTTTAAGAATGAGATCCGTCTCCAAAACCCGAACGGATTGCCGCTTGAGTTTTCGCGGGCTGGCGGACAGCTTTTCGCCGCTTCTATGAAATTCCACGCATCATTCGTCGCTTTGTCCCTGGTTGCCAGCCTGTCCTCAGCAGAGGTGCCCAAGATCTTCGGCGGCCTTTTCGAGCAGGACATTCCGAAAAAGGGCGCGATCGGCATGGTCATGCCGCCCCCGGAAATCGACAAATACGTCGCGAAAGTCCAAACGGCGGCAAGGGCGGATCCCAAGTGGTTCCGCGAGTTTTCCGGCCAGGCGAAATCCGGCGCGCCACTCCCCTACGACGAACGCCTCGGACTGACCAAAGCCGAGTATGAGGAATACCTCGCTCTCTGGGAAAAGCGCGATTTCAAGCCCGTGGAAGAGGTCATGCTGCTTCTCCGCCAGAGTTCCGGTGACACCTGGTCCATCACCTCCACCGGAGCGGCCAGCACCCTTTCCACGCTGCGCTACGACGCGAAATCCGACTCCTTCCGCTCGCCGAACGGTGAAATGAAACGCATCGCCGACATCACCGCGGAGCCTGGCAGCGTGCTCGGTGAGTGGACTGGCATGGAGTGGAAATTCGAGGAAGAGACCGGCCTCGGCAAGACCAAGGAAAATCTCGCGCTCGGCCGCCTGGCGGGCGACAAATACGGCATCATCGTCTATCGCGCCCAAGAGGTTTCCTCCGAAGGGACGCCCCTGCTTGACAAGAGCCTGATCATCCGATTCCCACTCGGCAAGACGGCCCCCGCCAAGCCTCCGGAACCGGCAGCCAAGCCCGCGACGAAGCCGGCAGCCAAGGCCCCGACCAAAACGACTCCGAAAAAGTAAAACATGGATTCCGAAGCCCCGATTGGCGAGATCCGCCGGGGCTCCCGCCGCTGGCGCCGGGTCGTCCTGGTCCTGCTGGCGCTTCCCGCCATCGCACTTCTGCTCGGCAACCTGCTGCTCGCAAGCCCCTGGGGCTGCCGCTGGATCGCCGGAAAAATCCAAGGTCGCACCGGCCTGGAGACCCGGGTCGCCGGGGCCTCATGGTCCCCGTGGAACGGCGCGGCCCTCAACGGACTTGAATTTTTGCAACCCGTCGCACTGCGCCCGGTCGTGAAAGACCCACTCCTCAAATGCGCTTCGGTGCGGGTCACTCCCGTCTGGCGGGCCTGGTTGCGCGGTCGGCCCGAGGTCCGGAACATCGAACTCGATTCGCCGAAAATCCTGCTGCCATTGGAAATCATCTCGTCCCTCGCCGGCCCACCACTTCCAGCGGCCGCTGCCCCCGCCCCGCCCGTTGCGACCATCACCCCGCCACCTCCCGCCACCCCGCCGGTTCCGCCAGCACCGGCACCGCCGCCGGCTTCGCCACCCGCAGCCGTGGCCGCTGCGCCCCAAGCACCGCCGCCTCAACCGACCGGTTGGCTGCGATTGAAAAACGCGTCCTTTTCGATTGTCCATGCGGGCTCCCGCCGCACGCTGTTGGAATTTTCAGACATTCACGGCTCCATCCCGATTTCCGGAAATCCCGCGGAATCCACAGTGAAAGCAGGCGGCATCGTCGCCTTCGGAAAACCGGTCGTCACGGACTTGTCCGCGAATCTGGCTTGGAGCACCCCGTTACTTTCCCTCAAGCCGCTCGACCTGGTCCTCGGCGGTTACAAGCTTGTGTTCGCCGCCAAGATCGCCAGGTTCAGCGGCCTCCCATTGCAGATCGAAGCCCAGCTGCCGCGCCAGCCACTCGCCTCGTTTGCCCTCCCGTTCAGCGGAAATGCCGCCGCCGGGTCCATCGCCGCAAACGCCCGCTTCCGCGGCTTGTTGTTAGCTCCCGCAAGCTGGCAGGGCGACCTGCTCACCGAGGCGGTCTCCCCCACCCTGCGCATCGGCGGACACGACGCGAAATTCGACAAAGCCAGCACCGTCGCCGTCCTGCGCGGCGGCATCCTCTCCTGTGTCGACGCCCGGATGATCGGCGATGAACTATCCTTGTTAGGAAATGCCACCCTGCTCGCCGATGGCCGCCTCGCTGGAGCCGCCCGCATCGTCGCATCTCCGGAATCAGCCACCGCCATCGCCAACCGGACCTTCCCGATCCTCCAAGGCGCGCCCTCACTCACCCCCCTATCCACTCCGCAGCGCTCGGCTTTTGATGTGGAGGCGTTCGGAACAATCAGCCAGATTTTCCTCCGCCTCGGCAAAGACGGCCCGGTGATAAACCTGAATCCGTAAATCAACTCCATGAGAATCATCGCCGGAAAAGCCGGACGCATCGCCATCAAGGTCCCGTCCGCCGTCGCCCGCCCCACCACCGACTTCGTCCGGCAGGCGGTCTTCTCCATCCTCGGGGAAAAGGTGGAAAGCGCCCGCGTGCTGGATCTGTTCGCCGGCTCCGGCGCGCTCGGCCTCGAAGCGCTCAGCCGCGGCGCGAAATCCTGCACCTTCGTCGATGAACACCGCCAAGCAGTTAGCGTCATCCAGGAGAATCTAGCAAAAGCCCGGCTCGACGGCGGTCACGCCGTGAAATCCGAGGTCGCCACCTTCCTCAAGCGCGACGCCGCCACTTACGACCTCATCTTTGCCGATCCACCGTACTGGAAATTCTACGGCGACAAGGACCACGTCACGGATCTCCTGAAAAGCGGCCTCATTCCGCCCCGCCTGGCACCCGGCGGCTGGTTCATCGCGGAAATTTCATCCCATCAGAAATCGCCCGAGTGCGAGGAATTCTCGCTCATCGACCGCCGCGAATACGGCAGCAGCACGATTCTGCTCTACTCCAAAAAGTAGCCGAGGACTTCAGTCCGTTCTTCCTCTTCATCCCTCCCAACCAGCATCCTCCCCCAGCGAATTCCCAATTCTCTCACCCACCCCCAAAACAAACCCATCCTTCAACCCCGCCTTGACGGGATTCCCAACAATATATCGCCGGAATTGCTCCAGCTGAGCCTCGCTCCTCACAATGTGATCGTAGGTTTCCGGCTGCCAAAAACGCCCCGACCTCCCGAGCATCCCGTTGATCGTCCGCGCACTTGCGCCCTTCCAGCTTTTTAGAATCGAACCGAGCGTCACGCCTTCCATCGGTTCGACCAACGCATGTACATGATTGGGCATGATGACCCAAACGTCCAGATGGCAGGATCCTCCGTGAGACGAGATCATGATCTCCGAAAGCACTTCCGCCAGATCCGCTCTCGCCAATAAACACTCCCCGTGCCCTCCGTCCAACAACTCATGGAATCTCGCCGTGAATTTCTGATGGAATTCCCTGCGGACGTCTTCGGAAACACCTGCGAGGTCCTCGCCCGGAGCGATACCCCGCTGGGCCAACCATGAGTTGCGCTGTTGCAGCCACTCATCCCGGACATCGGCGGGTATGGAATCCGCGAGACGGGTGGTGATGAAATAAGTCCTATCCCATTGCCGCCAATGCGGCAGGCTCAATCGGTGCCGCCGCACCGTTTCGTCCGGATTGTAAGGCGTGAAAGCCATTGCTGGGGCGTGGTTTCTACAACAAAGTAGTCAAGGACTTCAGTCCGTTGTTCCTCTTCACGCCTCACGATCAAAGACCGGACTGAAGTCCTCGACTACTTTGCGCCCGCTCATTATTGTCGCCCGGATGCGTTTCTCATCAGCCCTCACCTTCTACCGGCTCGTCCTGCCGCTGCTCTTCATCGCGGCGTTCCCCGGTTGGATCGTGAAAATGCTCCGCCGCGGCGGCTTCGGCACGCATCTCGGCGAGCGTGCGGCGATTTACACCACACCGATCGAATACGAACCCTGCGGCGCGGTGCACGTGCATGCGGTGAGCGTCGGCGAGGCAATGCTCGCCCTGAAGCTGATCCGCGAGTGGCTCGTTAGAGAGCCGGAGCGGCGTTTCGTGCTCGCAACCGGAACCGCCACCGGCCACGCGGTGGCCACTGCCGCGGAGATTCCCGGGCTGCGCGTCACCTACTCCCCGCTGGATTTCCCCTCGATGGTGCGGCGCTATCTCAACCGCTTCGAACCCTCGCAGGTCGTCCTGATCGAAGGCGAGGTGTGGCCGCATCTTTTGTTAGCGTGCCGCAGGCGCTCCATCCCGGTGCGCCTCGTCAATGCCCGCATGTCGCCGAGGTCTGCCAGACGTTTCAAGCACTTTGCCGTCTGGCTGCAGCCGGTTTACCGCCTGCTCGACGCCGTGGCGATCCAGGAAACCGAAGACGCGGAGATCTGGGAGACGCTCGGGATCGACCGGATGAAGATCCATCACACCGGCAGTTTGAAATTCGATCCCGGCAGCGGAGCTAGACCCGCGTGCAGGCCGGAGTTCCAAGACATGCTCGATGCGTTCGGGAAAAAACGGCCTGTGATTCTCGCCGCCAGCACGCACGCCGGCGAGGACGCATTCATCGCGGCGGCGGTCCGCGAGGCGAATCCCGAGGCGCTGGCGGTCATCGTCCCACGCCATGCCGAGCGGAGGGCGGAAGTCATGGCCGATCTGGAGAAAGCCGGATTTCTGGTGAAACTCAGATCGTCGCAACCCGCGGCAACCGGTGATCGCCGCTACGTTTTCGTCATCGACTCCACCGGTGAGCTCCGCGACTGGACCGCACACGCCGACGTGGTCGTCATTGGAAAAAGCTTCCTATCAACCGGCGGCCAGAATCCCTGCGAGGCCATCCTGGCAGGCAAGCCGGTCGTCTTCGGCCCGCACATGGAGAACTTCCAACCACTCGCCAGCCGCCTGATCGCAAGCGGCGGCTGCGTTTCTGCAAAGGATGCGGCGGAACTCTCGCAGGCGATTGTTACTTCCCTTGATCCGGAAAAAGCCGACGCAATGACCCGCAAGGCATCCGCCGTGCTCGCCACTCACGATGGCGCGACCCGACGGATTTTGGAACTTCTGACGGCTTGAAAACGCCCGATATTTTGCTGCAAGCGGAGTTTGTCATTTCCAAAATCGCTATTTAGACTGCGCGCCGTGAGTGATTCTGAAAACGACCCATTGAGCAGCCTCTTGTCCAGCTTCGCCCTCGGACCTGCTTGGGCGCGCGACGCCGGCGACAAGCCGGAGCGCAAACCCAAGACCTTTTCCGGCGGCGACGAGCGCCCGCCGCGGCGCGATGACCGCGATCGCGGACCGAGAGCCGGCGGATCGCGTGACGGGGGCGAGCGCCGCCCGTTCCAAGGCCGTGGCGGGAAGTTTGAAGACCGCCGCGACGCTCCTCCCCGGCAGGTCGAGGTCGGCCCGGAAGTAGGCGTGCGGGTCACCATCGCGCCGGACGCACACGCCGTGCATCTCATCGGCAAGGAAGTCCATCAGGTCGCCCGGGTCTATCCGCTTTTCGACGTCGCCAAGATCCTGCTCGCGGAGAAATCCCGCTGCCGTGCCATTTTCGAAGCACCCGAACCCCACGCCCCGCTGATCCGCGGCAAGCTGGAGGAGTCCGTTTTTGTCACCCGCGAGGAGGCCGTCCGCCATCTCTGGAATTCCGAGCTGCGGAACGATCTCATCGAAGAGGAAACCATCGAGGTCGATCCGCCGACCGGAAATTTCCAGGCGATCGCCCGCTGCGGCATTTCCGGCGAGTGGCTCGGCCCCGTCAATTTCCACTCCTATCAGACCAATCTCCGCCGCCTGCACCGCGAGCGATTCGCCCGCATGCCGTTCGAGCTGTATTCCTCCAAAGTCCGCACCGAGCGCGGCGAGGAAGCCGTGAATGCGTGGTTGGAGACGATGAAAACCAAGACCCGCTGGCGGATCAAAGGCGACGAAGACGAGGCATGGATCGACGACCGCGCCGAGGCCGAGCGCGTGTTCGGCACACGTTGTTTCGACAAGGCTTTCGAAGAAACCCGCCTGGCCGATGTTTCCGGAGCCATTCCGGCGAAAAATCTATCACCGTCGCTGCTGGTCTCGCTGAAGTTGTCCGGCACCCACGCCCGCAACCATCCCGCCATCCTGATTCCCGCCGTGTGCCGCGCCGTCGAGGCCGAGCATCTGCCGGTCTTCAAGCGTCAGGGAAAACTCCACACCGGCCCCGCCCGGCCGCATCCGCTTCCGCTCAACGCCGTCCTCGCCGAGCGCCCCGCCGTAATGGTCGCCTGGATCCGCGAGAACAGCCCGGCCAAACTCGAAGGGCTCTGGAAATCCGTCCTGCCCGAAGGCAGCACCGCCCCGCCCGCCGAATTCGCGGCGGATCTCTTCTGGTTGCTCCATCAAGGACATATCCTGCTCTACACCGACGACACGCTCGTCGTGCAGGAAGCCCGCGAGGCCAACACCGCCGAACCCAGCGGCGAGCCGAAAAAGAAGAAGAAAAAGAAGTCCAAGAAACCGAAGGTCGTCGCCGAAGCCAAGGAAGGTGAGGCACCTGTCGGGGAAATCTCCGCATCGGATTCGCCCGATGAATTCACCGGTGAAACTCCCACCGAACCTGAATCTGAAGTCACCGCTGAAACGCCGGAATCCGCAACTCCAGCAGTTCCCGTGGTCGAGGCAGCCGCCATCGAGGAAACTCTGGTGGAGATTCCGGAATCCCCTGCCCCGGATGCTCCAGAAGTCGAATCGACTCCCATCGAAGAATCCCCACCCGCCGAGGTTCCTCCAACAGCTTCCCCAGCTGCGGAAGCTCCAGAGCCCGAAAAAGAACACGAGGAAATCCACCCGTTCGCGGACTGATTCCAAAGATTTTCAAATTCATCGAGGTTTCCAAATTCCAAGGGTTGACGTTCCCTTGTGGCTATGGTTCAAACCTCCCGACCCGCATCATGGAACGGTGGCTGAGTGGTCGAAAGCACTCCCTTGCTAAGGGAACGTACGGGTAACCGTACCGAGGGTTCGAATCCCTCCCGTTCCGCTCTCTCTCCTCAAGTCGCGAAATTCACCGCACGGGCGATGAGACGGCCTGTTTGACGCGAAAACCCACGGGTCGAAAAATCATTCCCGGACCCGGAGAATGCATTTGGAATCGCAAGGAAAACGGCGTTTCATCTCGGACAAGGAAGCTGCCAACAGGTTTTCCTGAAAACGCCATGTCACAAGCCATCATCGATCCCGAGGAGGTCCGCCGTTTTGCCGCGGAACTGAAGCGTTTCAACGGCGACCTGCGCGAACGAACCGGCTCGCTGATGGCGCGGTTCACGGCGCTCGGCGATACCTGGCAGGATCAGGAACAGGAAAAATTCGCCGCCGAGTTCACGCAGCTGATGAAGACGCTCAAGTCGTTCCTTGAATTGTCCGACCGCCACACGCCTTACCTGCTACGCAAGGCCGAGCGGATCCAGCAATACCTCGACCAGCGCTAACACCGCGATGTCCGACCAAGTCAAAATCTCCTCGATCGACGCGCTCGAAGCGTTCCGCGCCGATTTGATCCAATACATCGCAAAAGCCCGCGTCGCGCTGGAAGACATGGAGGGCGACGTCCGGCGCACCCAGACCTGGCTCGACACAGACCGCGTCCAGCACTGGGGCGGACAGATCAAACAGTGGACGAAAAAACTCCATCAGGCAGAACAGGAACTCTACAGCGCCAACCTCACCAATCCGCAAGCCAGCAATGCGTTTCAAAAAATGAACGTGCTCAAAGCCCGGCGGAAACTGGAGGAAGCCGAGGCAAAAATGCTGGTTCTCAAAAAATGGCGGCAGACCTTCGAAAACCGCTCCACGCCACTCTTGCGGCAGCTCGACCCGATGTTCCACCTCGTCGGCCAGGTTCTTCCTCAGGGCGTCTATTCCCTCGGCGAATCCATCAAGGCGCTTCAGGACTACGCGGAGAAAAATACACCGAAGCAGGCGACACCGCCCATCGCGACAGGAGGTGAGCCATGAGCATGTCCGGTAGCAAGGGACTGCTCACCCTCGCCACCCGCCAGCTCGAGGCGCGATGGGGCGAGACCCGGTTTTCATGGCGGGACCGCAAGGCGCAGGAGTTTGATGACTTGTATCTATCCGAGCTTATGAATAGCGTGAACTCAGCCCTCCGGGTCATCGATGAACTCGACCAATTGCTAGAAAAAGTCCATGCAGACTGCGACTAAACCCATCGACCTGCGCTCCGTGCAGGGACACCTCGAACACCTGCGGGAAGGTGTCTCCACCATCGTCGCCAGCGAGAAGGCGCTCATCAAGAACCGGGCCGAGCGGCTGCAGGTCGTCCGCCGGGAGACAACCCAGCGCGAGGAGGCTGACGCGGAAAAACTCACCCGCCGGATTCACGAGCTCGCCGCCGTCCGCCAGCAGGAAATCGACGCGGCACAAGCCGCCACCGAAGCCCGCGGTGCGCGGATCCAGCAGGCCTATCACAACAGCCGCGCGGCACTCGCCCGGCGTGTCCAAACCGTCAAGGACCACAAGATCGGACAGGTGCAGGGTTCTATCATGCGAAACCGGCAGGCGCGCCAACAGGAGCTCGACCACGCCAAACAGGAACATCAGATGTTCCAGTCCCTCATCGCCGGCGACCGCGGAGTGCGGCGGGAACTGCGGAAATCCGTGCTCGCGGCGTTCCGCACCTATCAACCGTTGCTGGCGGACCGCTTCAATGGAAAACGCAAATCGAGCGCGGACGTGGACCGCTCCGGAACTCCCGAAAAACTGCGGGAATCCCTGCTCGCAAAACTCGAGGACGCCCGCGACGCCACGGAGGCTGCTAACAAGCTGCCGCTGGCGAGGTTTTTCCGGTTTGTTCCGCTCTGGCTGCTAGCCGTCATCATCGCGGGTGCCCACCTTTGGCTGGCCTTCCGCCCGGGCGGCGGCGGCATCGAGGCGGTTCTTCCCTCGCTTGTCATTTCAGAAGTCGTGTTGCTCGCCGTTTGGGTGTTAGGATTCATTTTATCATCGGGAACCATCCGCCGCGCGTCGGAATCGCTCGCCGCGGCCCGGATCTTGGAAGCTTCCGCGGAACAGGAATCCGCCAACCGCCTCGCCGCGATGGATGCGGAGGTCAAGAGCGAACAAGCCGCCGAGGGCCAGAGCCTGGGCGAGACATTCCGGGAATCCGACAGCGAGTGGAAGGCCCGCATGGGCGAGGGGCAGAAAAAACTCGAAATCCAACTCGCCCGCCTCCCTGTCCAGTTGGAAAAACTCCACCGGCGGAAACTTGTTAAAATCGACGCAGCGCACGAACAATCCCTGCGAGCTGCCCAGGCCGAAGCGGATGAACGCTCACGTCTCACCGAAAATTCCCGCGCCCAAGTCAGCTCGGAGATCGATGCCGATGTCGAATCCCGGATCGACGGGCTGACCACACCTTGGAAGTCCGATATCCTGCCATCTTACGAAATTCTGACCTCACTGGAAACCCGCTCACTCTCACGTTTTCCCGCGTGGACGACCGAAGTCTGCGCCGAGTGGACTCCACCCGCCGAGGCACCGTTAGCCATCCGCATTGGCAGAGTCCAGGTGGAACCCGCCAAGCTGACCGGCGGCCTTCCCCATGACAGCCGGCTCTCCCTGCCAGACGGTGGCAGGTTGGATGTGCCGCTGTCATTGGCGTTTCCCGACCAGGGTTCCATCATGATCGAGAGTGACGGCGGCAGCGCGGCGACCGTCGCGCTCAATGCCATCGCCCTGCGTCTGCTAGCCTCACATCCGCCGGGGAGGTCTTCATTTGTATTCATCGATCCGGTGGGGCTTGGCAAGGATTTCGCAGGCCTGATGCATCTCGCCGATTACGAGGAAACGCTCATCAACCACCGCATCTGGACGCAGAGCACACAGATCGAGGAGCGCCTCGCGGAACTCAACGAACACATCGAAAAAGTCATCCAGATGTATCTGCGCAACGAGTTCGCGAACATCACGGAATACAACGAACAGGCCGGCACCGTCGCGGAAAAATACCGGTTTCTCGTCATCGCCGGCTTCCCTAACGCCTTCAGCGACACCTCGTGCAAGCGGCTTCTCTCCATCGCCTCCAGCGGCGCGCGTTGTGGCGTGCATTTGCTCATCCAGCGCGATCTGCGCCAGCCAATTCCGGATGCCACGCTGGAAGACGAACTCCGCCGCACCTGCTTGCGGGTGACCTTTGGCGACGGCGTTTTCCAACTCGCAGACGCGCTTCCCGGCGCAGAGCTTGTCGTATTTGATCCGCCGCCGTCGCATGAGGATTCCATCACGCTGGTGCATCGCATCGGCAAGGCGAGCATTGATTCCAACCGGGTGCAGGTGCCGTTTTCACAAATCACGCCGCCGCCGGACGAAGTTTGGAAATCTGAAACCACCGACGAGCTGCGCGTGCCGATCGGCCGCACCGGGGCGAAGAAACTCCAGATGCTGGCGATCGGCAAAGGCACCCGCCAACATGCGCTGATCGCGGGAAAAACGGGCTCCGGAAAATCCACGTTGTTTCACGTGATCATCACCAACCTCGCGCTGTGGTGCAGCCCCGAGCAGGTGGAGTTCTATCTGGTGGATTTCAAGAAGGGTGTGGAATTCAAGTGTTACGCCGCGAAACGACTGCCGCACGCACGGGTGATCGCCATCGAGAGCGACCGGGAATTCGCGCTCAGCGTGCTCCAGCGAATCGACGCGGAGTTGAAGCGGCGTGGTGAACTTTTCCGCCGTGCGGGCTCGCAGGATCTCGCCGGCTACAAACGCACGCCGGACCACGAACCTCTGCCGCGCAGCCTGCTGCTCATCGACGAGTTCCAGGAATTCTTCACCGAGGACGACGCCGTGGCGCAGGAGGCGTCGCTGCTGTTGGACCGGATCGTTAGACAAGGCCGCGCGTTCGGCATCCACGTGATTCTCGGTTCGCAAACCCTCGGCGGCGCCTACACGCTGGCCCGCGCCACGCTGGGACAAATGGTCATCCGCATCGCGCTCCAGTGCAACGAGACGGACGCGCATCTGATCATGGACGACGACAATCCGGCCCCGCGCCTGCTCACCCGGCCGGGCGAAGGGATTTACAACGACCAGGCCGGCGCGCTCGCCGCAAACAGCCCGTTTCAAATCGTCTGGCTGCCGGAAGAGGAGCGGGACGCCGTGCTCGACCAAGTCAACGCGCTGGCTAACAAAAACGGCGAACAACCGCAAACACCGATTGTTTTTGAAGGGAACGCCCCCGCCGACATCCGGGACAACGCCGAGTTGAAAAAACTCCTGCGCTCGCAGCCATCCGTCCGCCCGGTCGCCGCGCGGGCGTGGCTCGGCGCACCAAATTCCATCAAGGGTCCGACCGAAGCGCAGTTCCAGCGCCAGAGCGGCAGTCATTTGTTAGTCGTCGGCCAGTCCGCCGAGCGGGCGTTGTCGTTGCTGGCAATCAGCATCGTCTCGCTCGCCGCCCAATACCCGCCGGAACAGGTGGAGTTCGTGATTCTCGATCCCCACGCCTACGACCACGGTGAGAACGGATTCTTCCAACGACTCGCCGCCATCCTGCCGCACCGCATCCGCATCGGCGGCCCGGCGGAGGTTCCCGCGTTGATGGCGGATCTATCCACAGAGCTCGAAGCGCGCGGCCCGTCGTCCGGCCGAGACGCAGCCGAGGTTTTCCTGATCGTGCACGATCTCCAGCGTTTCAAGTCCCTGCGCCCGGACGACGAATTCCGCTTCTCGATGGATGACGACGCTTCCGCCGGAGCCACGCCTTCACAGGCTTTTGCCAGTCTGCTAGGCGAAGGCGGCCCGGTCGGCATGCATGTGCTCGCCGCCACCGACACCTGGAACAACGTCAGTCGCTGGATTCCCCGCAAGCTGATGGCCGAGTTCGAAATGCGGGTGTTGTTCCAGATGAGCGCGAACGATTCCTCGAACCTCATCGACTCGCCGGCGGCGACATCGCTCGGCCTGCACCGGGCGCTTTTCCATAACGAGCACTACGGCACGCTCGAAACCTTCCGGCCGTATGCCATGCCGGATGACGGATGGCTGGATGAGATCTCCCGGCAATTGGATGAACCTACGCGTGCCACAGCAAAAAATTCCTAGGGATGGGATCAACCGCCATGCGTCGATTCCTATTCATCGCGGCGGCGGGCGGGAGCGTCCTGCTGCTACTCGCCTCCTTACTGGGCTTCGCCGCAGGCGCGTTCTGGTTCTTCGACCTGTTGAATCACTTTCGCGTTCAGTATCTCGCAGCCAGCATCTTGGGCATCATTGTCGCATGGCGTTTGCGGTCCAAACCACTGGCCCTGACCTACGCCACCCTCGCTCTCGTCAACGCGGTTTTCGTGGTTCCCCTTTTCCTTCCGCAACCTGCTGCGCCGGAATCCTTACGTGAGATATCGATTCTTTCGTCCAACACATGGCTGCGAAACGCGGACTGGACATCAGTTTTGACCGCGATTCAGGAACACGATCCGGATGTCGCTTATTTCACCGAGACGCATCCATCGTTTCGTTCGCGCTTCGGGGAGTTTGATGCCGCATACCACATGTTCCGGCGGGAAGGAGACGTCCTTCTGGTTCGGCGGCAGGCCGGACTGAGACCGAAACCGATCACAGTCCCGGCTGGCGTCAATCTTGCGGGGATCCCTGTTTCCCTTTCGGTCGATGGTATCATCGTCAATCTGCTAGCAGTGCATCCTGCCGCTCCCAGAAATACCGAAACCACTAACACCCGCGAT
The DNA here is from genome assembly GCA_963841745.1 of uncultured Verrucomicrobiae bacterium. Taxonomy (GTDB): domain Bacteria; phylum Verrucomicrobiota; class Verrucomicrobiia; order Verrucomicrobiales; family Akkermansiaceae; genus Luteolibacter. The sequence goes on from CAWJDV010000009.1 coordinate 19,827, forward strand.
CAGTCGCTTGCAGCGATCGCTACATTCCTGGAAAACCAGAATGGCTTGGCGATCATCGTCGGCGACTTCAACGCGACACCATGGAGTCACGTCTTTCGGAATCTTCAACAACAGACAGGATTGCACAATTCCCAGGCGGGCTTTGGAATCCAGAGCACGTGGCCGTCCTATCCCGGAAGTCCCTTCAACAGTTTGCTACGGGTTCCGATCGATCATTGTCTCCATAGCCCGGCCATCCACACGATTGACAGGCGCGTGTTGCCGCACCGGGGATCCAATCACAATCCGATCCTGATCCGCCTTGGTTTTCCGCCGGCTTCTGGCGAGCGGTGAATGAAGTTGACTGCAGGGCGCGCTGAGCGTCGCCTCCCCGGAATTGGTCGTGTGGACAGGAGGAATGCAAAGTTCCCTTGCTCATGAATCGATTCGGCGTACCTCTTTCGCCTTACGATGACCATGCGCCCATTACTTCATTCCCTGCCGCCCAAGTTGTCATGGTTCGCCATCATCACACTCGTGGTTTGCACATCCTGCGCCGGCCAGCCCATGCCGGGTGCTAACAAGCCCCACGCCTCTCCAGCCCGGAGTGCCACCCGGTCCCACTCTCCCCGGTTTCCGGGTGACCGGCCGGATCCGCGCTACCGGCAGCCGCTGAACTTCTCAGAACTTCAGGCGGTCGCCGGCGAGGTGGCGAAGTCCACCGGCCGCAAGATCCACTGGCGCCTCGTCTTCGGAGACAATCCCGGCCCATTGGTCCGTATCGGTGGCGACTTGGACAATTGCACCATCTCCATCCATCCGATCGCCGCCCGCAAGGTGCCGCCGAATACCTGGGCGTTTCTTTTCGGCCACGAATTCGCCCACCTAACTGAAGACCTGGGGCACGCGTCCCAGACCACCCCGGCAAAAGAACTGAAGGCCGATCTCGCCGGTACGCGCTATGCGATGGCGGCTGGTTACCGCGTGGAATCCTTCCTCGGCTGGGCCCTGACAGAACCGAACCCATCTTCATATTCCCACGGCTCTCTACGTCAGCGAGTGCAAGCCATCGCCGCCCATTTCAGAATTCCGCAGACGGCAATTAAGATGCAAGCCCAACGTTACTCCAACCCGCGTGCGCCGCGCTAGCCCGTCACTTTTTCAAATAGGCATCCAGCGGCTCCAGCAGGTTTTTCGCGCTGCCCATCTCCGCCGAGAGTGCCTGGGCCGCCGCGATCATTTCAGGCGTTAGACCGCGGGTGGCGGTGATGTTCCGTTTGGCGTGGTTTTCCGGAGACGGATCTTTCGTGACTGAGACCAGAAGCAACGCCATGCCTGCCGTCTTGTTCTCTTTTACTCCCTGGCCACGCAGATACAGCATGCCCAGATTACCGATCGCCAAGGGATCGCCCTGCACCGATGCCTTGCGATACCACTCGTGGGCTTTGGCGAAATCCACTGCCGTGCCGTGACCATTCTCATACATCACCCCCAGGTTGAACTGGGCGGCACTGTTCTCCTGCGCCGCGGATTTTCCATACCAGAGCACCGCTTGCTTCTCGTCCTTCGCGACCCCGATTCCTTTCTCATACATCAAGGCCACGTTGAATTGCGAATCGGCATGGCCTTTATCCGCCGCCTCAAGAAATTCCTTGTAGGCCTGTGGCAGGTTGTTCGCTTCATAGGCGGCAATCCCCTTGTCGAAATCTGCGAGCGCCAAGGTGCCCGCAAGAGTGGTGACAAGGACGGCAATGATCGCTGGGCGGTTCAGTGGATTCATGAGGATCAGGTGTGCTGGAATGGTTCCGGGATCTGCAACGGGGCTTGGGGCTTTAGGCGCTGAAACTACTCCCAGCCGAATCCGACGGCAAGGAATCTCTACCCGACTTTCCGCACATTCACTTCACTCCGGCGTCCGATTTCCCCTTCCTCCCCAACCCTAAGGCCTAGGCCGGGCATTGAAAAAGGACTTCCAAGTCCCCAATCCGAAAACCAATCTCCCCCATCACTCCATTCTTCCAGCTCCACCTGCTAGTCGTCATCTTCGCGGCGACCACCATTCTCGGACGCCTGACTTCTGTCAGCGCGCCGGTGCTCATCACGTGGCGTTGTTTGCTCGCTGTCGCCGGAGCGTTTTTATGGGTCGCTCTCAAGCGCGATCGCAAAATCTGGCTGGGTCCCAAAGCAGTCGCGAAATTGCTCGGTGTCGGCGCGGTGATCGGTCTGCACTGGCTCTGCCTTTTCGGGGCGGTCAAACTGGCCAATGTCTCCATCGCGCTCGCCGGCCTGGCGACGCTTTCGCTGTTCACCGCATTCACCGAGCCTCTTCTCACCCACCGCAGGATCCGCCCGTTCGAGGTGGGACTGGGGCTTCTCGTCGTCGCCGGAATCTGCCTGATCGCGGGTGTTGAAACGGCACATCTCAAAGGCCTCGGTCTCGCCCTTCTCAGCGCATTGCTGGCCGCCGTCTTCATGGTTCTCAACCGCACCATCGTCGTCGATGGCGGAGATCCGATGGTGATGGTCGGCTGGGAAATGGTCGCGTCCACCGTCGTCTGCTTTCTAGCAATCCCGGTTTTCGATCCCGCCGGTCTCTCCTCATTGGCAGTTAGTTCGGCTTGGGACTGGCTCTGGATCCTCCTCCTCGCCTGGGTTTGCACGGTCTTCGCGCAAGCGCTGACCAACCGCTTGCTGCGTTCCATCACCGCCTACGATTTCAATCTCGCCGCCAATTTCGAACCGGTTTACGGCATCATCGCGGCAGCGCTGATCTTTGGAGAAAACAGCAACCTCAAGCCCGCCTTCTATCTGGGTTCGTTTGCAATCGTTCTCGCGAATTTCATTCATCCGCTGCTGCAAAAGCGATTTTCTCCGGATGCTTGATTGCTTTGAGTCCTCTTCACCTGTCCGAACGTTTCACTAGCCGGGTCCTGAAGACTTTTTCTGCGGGATTCATTGACTGCTTTTTGTTCGCCCGAGACACGCATCTAACACGTGATTCGGATTGAATCCGGAGCGGCAAAAAGCCGCGCCCGGATGGACCGGGTGCGGCTTTTTGGATGAAGAAGAAGAACAGGCAGGAATGCCTGTATCACGTTTTGCCTGCCTTGGAGGGCCGACGCTTTGAGGCGCAACGCGTTGAGGGCGAAGTGCTCGGGGCCTAACTGTCATTCATCTTCGGCACGACGCTGTTCCTCGACCTTGGCGATGACTGCCAATCCTTCGTCCCGCTGCCAACCGGAGGGCAAGGACTGAAGTTTTTCCCGGACCGTGCCCAAAGCGCCATAAGCGGCACCTTCGATGGATTGGCGGTAGATTTCCAAGGTCCGGGGGTCTTCTGGCAGACGCAACGCCCACTCGGCAAGGGCAAGTTCCTGATCCATACCTTTAGCGAAACGGAGGTAGGCGAGGTCGGCAGCGGCGGCTTGCAGGGCATCGAGATTGCCGGAGTCGAGCGCGATATTGGCGAGGACAAGGGCGCGATTGCCGTGGCGTGCACCGTATTTGAGACTGGCGGCGGCGACTTCTCCGCGCATCGCGACAGGCAGATCGAGGAGCGGTTTTGGGAAATCTTCTTTTTCCATCACTTCGAAAAGTGAGAGAGCCAGGGCGGAAATGCAGATTCTCCGTGCCGCGGGAGTGGGTTCTCCCAGAAGCCGTTCCGCCAGCTCCGCAGGCGAAATTGAGCGGCACATGGCCTCGCCGACACGGGTCAGGGATTCCTGCTCAGCCGGGGTGTCCGGCATCGCGGAAAGCTTAGCCCAAATGGCCGCACGCGTCGCGGGTTCATAGGAGGAACAAGAGGACTCCGCGAGAACACTCAGACTGGAGAGGCGTTCGTGCTTGGGGAGCTCCCCAAGGATGGAAAAGACCAGGACGGGGTTTGCCTCGGTCATGCAGTCGAGCCACGCCTTGCGGAAGCGCCCGGTTTCCAAGCCAAAGGTGTTTGAGCGGACCAGCTCCCAGGCCTTGAGCGGATCGGCTCGGATGCCGGGAGCGCAACATTCGAGCAGGGTGAAAATGTCGAATTTGCCAAAACCATTCGGGCCTTGACCGGTGGATTCGCCAAAGACAGCGCGAACGGCCGCTGCCAGATCAATGACTGACCACTCCTCCAGCAGGGTTTTCTCAATGAGCAAGCGTTCCTGCCTCGGCAGGAACCTGCCTTTGAGTGAATCCCAAGCGGCGGCGTATTCTGAGGTCGAGATTGGGACGGTCGCATTGGGATCTACACCATCGCCTAACTCCGACACGGGCGTTGAAAACGGCGAGGATGGGGAGATTGCGACCACGCCAGACGGGTAGGAACCCGGGAGCTTCGAATCAAGAGATCCGCGCAGCCCTAACACCACACCGAGCCCGAGGACGGCAAAGTGGGTGCTCCAAAGGATTTTGCGCGCGCCGTAGTTCATAGGGCGTCAGGGAGTGTCGTGGAGCGATATGTCGCCAACGATGTTGCGAATCTCATCGACTTCCCACTCCGTGGAATCCTCGATTCGTTCGGCGATGGCTCCGAGCGCCAGCTTGCGGTCCAGCGGATTTGGCAGGCTGGAAATCCAACGGAGATAGTCCTTTCCATAACGGCCGAGGCCGTTATCGGTGACTTTGCTCCACAATTCCTGCCGGGCGGCCAGGACCGCTTCATCATCCGAAACCGGAAAATGAGACAGGACACGACTCAAGGTATCCAAGGAGGAAATGGACCAGGCGCTTTCGACGATCACCCGCGCACGTTCCGCAGCGGGAAGATCTGCGATCAGGGATGCCGCACGATCCGGATCTTCCGATGTCAGTTGTTGATGGAGCAGCGCGGGGAGCAGACCGGCGGCCGAGTATTCGGGAAAGCGGGTGGCTAGCTTCGCAAGAATTTCCGGAGCTTCGATTTTTCCATGATGGAACTCGTAGCGAAGGTCCGGACCGTCGCCATGGAAGAAGCCGCCTACGTCGATCTCGGCGAGAAATTCCATGGCGTTCTCCCGGGCGATTTCCGGCGCATCTCCGCTGTAAGCTGGCCCCTTCACCACTCCGTCCAACCGATCTTCCAGCGGCAAGGCGGGCTGGGAATGTAACAGAAAGTAGAGGAGATCCGCCTTTTGGACAGAGCGGGCGAACTCAGGATCCGGATTTTCATCCACGAAGCGCATCATCCACCTCGCCATTTCCTCTGGCGGCAACTTGTCGCTGACGCGATCAAGCATCTCCGGATCCTTCATCGCTGTGGCGAGGCGGCCGAAATCATCGAGCCGTCCCGCCGGCCATTGATTGCCGATGCGGTTAATAAGGCTGCTTTTCACCTCAGTCTCCATGCCTGCCATTAGCGCTACCAACTCCTCGACGGAGTGGGTGGCTATCAACTGACGGGCCAACCCGTCAAAGACGGGATCGCGCTTCTGGCCGCTCTTCATCGACAGCGCCAGGTTGAGATCGATGGATTCGCCAACCAGTTCGAGAGCCTCGTAGTCACATGACATCTTCCTGAACTCGTCGCGATTGGAAGCGAACTCGAGTGCAGCGGCGGGATCGGATTTCGCCCAGAGGACAAAGAGCGCGGCGGCTTGGGTTGAAGCGGATTTTCCATCGGCGGTTAGGAGCGCGAGGATCGAAGCGCCGGGGTCGGAGGGAAGAGTGAGCCCGGTGAGAGCGGCGAGGATTTTTTCGCGAGCAGTGGGTGCTGCCGCGCGTTGGGCGTCGGCAACCTTGGCTTTTTCCAGACGGGATTCGATGGAGCGGACAAGGTTAGATCCCGGAATGCTCGTGGGACGCGGGTGACTGCTACGGGTCCGGGAGTTTTCCGCCCGCACCGGAATGGAGATAGATCGAAACTCCCTTGCGATCCCCCACCCTGCGATGCCAAGGGCGACATGGGACAACAATATGAGGAGGACTTTCATGGGAACGACCGGGTCGGCAGCTTCTGGATAGCGGGAAATGGCTAGAACGGCAAGAAATCAGAAAATAGCCGCGCCCGGATGGACCGAGCGCGGCTTCTTGAGGGAGAGGAGGAACAGGCAGGAATGCCTGTATCATGCCTTACTGGCCCTGACGGGCAGTCGCCTTGAGGCGCAGCGCGTTGAGGGCGATGAAGCCGGTGGCGTCGTCCTGGTTGTAGGCTTCTTCCTGGCCGCCTTCCATGGTGGCGACGGCTTCGGAATACATGCTGAAGGGGCTGCGGCGACCCGCTTGCATGACGTTGCCTTTGTAAAGCTTCATGCGGACTTCGCCGGTCACCGTTTTTTGCGTCTCGGTGACGAGGGCTTGGATGGCGAGGCGCTCGGGGGCAAACCAAAATCCGTTATAAACCAACTGCGCATATTTCGGGATGAGGCTGTCGCGGATGTGCATGGACTCACGGTCGACGACGAGGGTTTCCAAGTCGCGATGGGCGGCTAGCAGGATGGTGCCGCCGGGGGTTTCGTAGATGCCGCGGGATTTCATGCCGACGAAGCGGTTTTCCACGATGTCGACGCGGCCGATGCCGTTGCGGCCGCCTAGCAGGTTGAGGACGCGCATGATGCCGTAGGGAGTGAAGAGCGAATAGCCGTCCTGCTGGCCGGTGGATTTCACGTCGCCGAGCTCGCCGAGGAGGGCGCAGAGGTCGGTGTGTTTGAGGCCGATGGCGTTGCCTTTTTCGAAACAGGATCTCGATGTATTCGGCTTGGTCGGGCGCGTCTTCCGGGGAAACGGAGAGCACATACATGTCGGTATCAGCCGGGGTGGTGGCGTCATACCACGGGTCCTCCATGGCTCCGGCTTCGAAGGAGATGTGGAGGAGGTTCCGGTCCATCGAGTAGGGCTTCTTCATGGAGGCCTTGATCGGGATGTTGTTGGCATCGGCGTAGGCGATCATTTCGGCACGACCGGGGAATTCCTTGCGGAACTCGGCGTCGCGCCACGGAGCGATGCACTTGACGTTGGGCGCGAGGGCGGCGGCGGAGAGCTCGAAGCGGACCTGGTCGTTGCCCTTTCCGGTGGCTCCGTGGGCGATGGCGTCGGCACCCTCGGCGAGGGCGACGTCCATCATGGCCTTGGTGATGCAGGGGCGGGCGATGGAGGTGCCGAGCAGGTAGCGACCTTCATAAATCGCGCCGGCCTGGATCATCGGGAAAATGTAATTGGCGGCGAAGTCTTCCTTGAGGTCGCCGATGAAGCACTTGGAGGCTCCGGTGCTGAGAGCGCTTGGCTTCGAGGCCGTCGAGTTCGTCGCCCTGGCCGACGTCCGCGCAATAGGCGATGATTTCGGCATTGTATTTGGCTTTGAGCCAGAGGAGGAGGACCGAGGTATCAAGACCTCCGGAGTAGGCGACGACGATTTTCATGAGGGCGGGAGGCAAGCATGAAGGGGCGGGAAGGTAAAAGCTGAAATGCTGAAGAGTTTACTGCAAAGGCACGAAGGTCACCGGAGGGAGGCGAAGGAAGTTGGTGCTCGTGGATTTTTGGGTGAAGCGAAACGCGGAGTTCGCAGAGGACGGGGAGGAAGACGCTGAGGGGGGAAATGGTAGGGATGATTTCAGACAAATCGCCTCCGCGTTCCTCTCCGCGGTCTCAGCGAACTCCGCGTTTCGCTTTCTCTCCCGTAGAAAGAGAAACCGCGCAGATTGTGAGAGGTGAGGCTTGGCAGCGGGCGGCGGGCGACGCGAAGCTGCGGGCAGATGGCAAGTTGTGAACACTGCGGGACGGAATTCTCGCCAAGATCCGGGGCGGAGCGCTTTTGTTGCAAGGGCTGCGAGTTCGTGGCGGATCTGATTTCCGAGAACGGCTTCGAGCAGTTTTATGATTTGAAACAAGGGCTGGCGGTGGCCCCGGTGCGGAGCCGGCCGTTCGAGGAGCACGATTTTTCCTGGCTCCCAGCAAAGGTGGCGGAGGCGGAGGAAAAGGCCACGGCGGCGGGTGACGGGGCGCGGCTGGACTTGGCACTGGAGGGGATTTCCTGCGTCGGCTGCGTGTGGCTGGTGGAGAAACTTTTCTCGCGGCATCCGGGCAGCGTGCGGGCGGCGGCGAATCCATCGAGCGGGCGGCTGCACTTGGAATGGATGCCGGGGCAGTGCGAGCTGGAGCCGTTTTTGCGCGAGCTTTGTCAGTTCGGTTACGTGGCGGCTCCGGCGGGTTCGGTAACCGGCGATCACGAACGGCGGCGGTTGGCGGCGAGGCTGGGCCTGTGCGGGGCGTTCGCACTGAACACGATGGGCTTCTCGCTTCCGGTCTATCTGGGAATGCCGGCGGATTTCGAGTTCGCGGCGCTGTTCAAGCTGATTGCATTTCTATCGGCAACCCTGTCGATGTTAGTCGGTGGCGGGTATTTCATGGATCGGGCGTGGCGGGCGCTGCGGGCGGGCTCGCTGCATATCGACCTGCCGATCGCGCTGGGGCTGGTTTCGGCTTACATTGGGTCGATCGTGGGCTGGGCGCTGGGAAGCGAGCGGCTGATGTATTTCGATTTCGTGTCGATCTTCGTGTTCCTGATGTTGGGCGGACGGTATTTGCAGACCTCGGCGGTGGAGCGGAACCGGCGGCGGCTGGTGCGCCAACAACCGGTGCCTGAAGCGGTGCCGCGGGCGGATGGCGAGGGCGCACCCGTCGGGCGGGCGGAGATTCTGCCGGGGCTGAAATTTTTGTTAGCACCGGGCCAGGCGCTGCCGGTGAGCGGCGTGTTGGCGGCGGGCGAGGCGGATTTTTCGCTGGAGTGGATTCACGGCGAGGCCGATCCGGTGAGGTATTCCGCGGGGGCGAGATTACCGGCGGGGGCGATTTTACTGAGCAGGAAGCCCGCGGCGGTGGAGGCGAGTGAACGGTGGGAGGACTCGCTGATTGCAAAACTAACCGCTCCTTCAGGAAACGAACGGGGGACGCCGGGATTGGACCGGTTGCTGAGGATTTATCTAAGCATCGTTCTGCTGGTAGGTGTCGCGGCGCTGATCGTCTGGGGAATTCGCGGCGAATGGCTGACGGGAGCGCAGGCGATGATTTCGATCTTCGTCGTCTCATGTCCTTGCGCGCTGGGGGTGGCCATCCCGCTGGCGGACGACCTGGCGGCGGCGGCGATGGAGCGGCTCGGCGTTTTCACCCGGACGGCGACGCTATGGTCGCGGCTGCGGCGGGTGCGGAGGGTGATATTCGATAAAACGGGCACGCTGACCCTGGAGCGGCCGATCTTGGAAAATCCCGAAACCGTGTCGGATCTGGACAATGAGGCGGCGTTGGCCCTGGCGCGGATGACTCACGGGTCGCTGCATCCCATCGCACGTTCCCTGTTGGAGGCGCTGGGCACGCGCGGGCAGAAACTGCTGGCTGAAAACGAGCTGGTGGAGACCCGCGAGTTCCCGGGGCTCGGCATGTCGCTGACATCCGCTGACGGCCGCTGGTCGCTGGGGAAAGCCGGTTGGGCGGGGGACGGCCCCATTTTCAGCGCGGCCGCGGCGGCGGGAAGCGAATTGCGGAAAAACGGAGAGCAGGTGGCGGCGTTCCATTTCAGCGAATCCCTGCGACCCGGCGCGATCGCGACCCTCCGCCAATTGGAGCGGCGCGGATTCTCGGTGCATCTGTTGTCCGGCGATCACCCGCAGAAAGTGAGGAACATGGCTCTCGCGCTCGGCCTGCCGGAAAACCAGGCGCACGGAGGACTTTCTCCGGAGGAAAAGGCGCATGCCGTGGTGAAAATGGACCGCCAGGACACGCTCTATCTGGGAGACGGGGCCAACGACTCGCTGGCATTCGACGCGGCATTCGTCACCGGCACACCGGTGGTCGACCGCAGTCTGTTGGAATCCAAAGCCGACTTTTACACGCTGGGCTCCGGACTTGAATTCCTCTCCAGCCTGCTCGTCACAGCCGCCGCCCGGGAAAACGCGGTGCGGGCGGCGTTCGGATTCGCCCTGATTTACAACCTCACCACCGTCGCCTTTTCCGCTGCCGGAAAAATGAGTCCCCTGCTCGCCGCCGTGCTGATGCCGCTGAGCTCGATCGTCTCGATTGTGATCGTCGCGTCGCTTTCTCGCACCAACCCGGTGAACAAAGGTTGATCTCTCCCTTTATCCTCCCTAGACTGGGCGTGTTCTCCCCATTTGACGACATGTCCGCGACCCAACAAGCTCACCAGGAATTCGAAACGACTCTTCTCGGCCGCCTAGCAAGCTCGGAGCGGTTCAAGGTCTATCAGGACGCCTTCCGCACGGCCACCGGCCTCCCGCTGAGAATTGTCTCGGCGGATCCTGAGAACTGGTGCCTCGATGACCAGAAGATCAACCGGAGCCCGTTCTGCGAGGCTCTCAATCTTTGCAAATCCGCCTGCGGTGCCTGTCTGGACACCAATCGCCTGCTGATGAAAGAGGCGGAAGTCCACGGGCCGACCACTTGCCATTGTTTCGCCGGACTCTGCGCCACCGCCGTGCCGATCAAAATGGGAGCCTCCGTGATCGGCTTTCTGAAAACCGGACAAGTCTTCAGCAGGACTCCCACCGAGGAACAGTTCGACAGCATCCTCGGAGCGATCGGCCGGAAAACTCTCGACAAAAACGCCCGTGCGGATCTCAAAGCCGCCTACCTCCAAACCCGCTTTGTCGAGCCGCTGCGCTACCAGAGCATGGTCACGCTGCTGGAAAGTTTCGCTGAGCAACTCAACGAGCACGCCGAATCCCTCGCCATCATCGAAGAGGGAAGCGAACCCGCCGCGATCGCGAAGGCCCGCAAATACATTCACGAACATCTGGACCAACCTTTACCACTCGGCCAAGTCGCCCGCCAGGCAGGCCTCAGCGAATCCCATTTCTGCCGGCTTTTCAAGGATTCCGCCGGCCTGACACTCACTGATTACGTCAACCGCTGCCGGATCGACTGGGCGAAGCGCGAATTGCTGAAGCCCGAGGCACGCATCTCGGAAATCGCCTTCCTCGTTGGTTATCAGTCGCTTTCACAATTCAATCGGAGCTTTTCCCGCATCGTCGGTTCCTCCCCCACCCTGTATCGCCGGGAGCGCCTGGAACGCGCCGCTTCATGATGAAGCGTTTTCGTGATTGCCGCTCATGGCAATTTTTCACACCCTGAGGCACGTCGAAATCATGGAAGAACGTTACGAAATCCGCGGAAAAATCGGTCAAGGAGGCCTCGGTGCGGTTTACCGGGGCTATGACACGCGGATGAATCGGGAAGTCGCGATCAAGCGGATCTCGGTGACCAACGATGACCCTGCGCTCCAGGAGGAGTCCACCCGCCAGCTCATCAAGGAAGCCGGCGCACTCGCCTCGCTCCAGCACCCGCACATCGTCACGGTCTACGACGTCGGTTCCGACGAGGACGGGCCCTACGTGGTGATGGAACTCATCAGCGGAAAAACGCTGGATGAGCTCATCGAACGGGCTCCCCTCACCTGGCCGGATTTCCGGGAGCTCGCCATTCAGACCCAGGAAGCGCTCATCGCCGCCCAGGAACTCGGGTTGATTCACAGCGACATCAAGCCCTCAAACCTAATGCTCACATGGCTGCCGTCGGGGAAATTCCAGATGAAGATCGTGGATTTCGGCTTGGCCACTCTGACCCAGTCCCAATCGCTTGAGGAATTGCAGGAAATCGAGGCCGTCTTCGGCTCCATCTTCTTCATGGCACCCGAGCAGTTCGAACGGGTCCCCATCGATGCCCGCACGGACATCTACGCCATGGGCTGCGTCTATTACCAAGCGCTGACCGGCACCTATCCGTTCAACGGGGAAACCGGCCATGAAGTGATGGTCTCCCACCTTCACCACAGGGTAATTCCCATCCAGGAAGTCCGCGCGGACATTCCGCTGTGGGCATGCGACTGGATCATGTGGATGCTCAACCGGATGCCGGCGGATCGCCCCGAATCGGCACGTGAGGCGCTTCAGGTATTTTTCCAGAATGACAAAAATCCCAAGCCCACCATGAGCTTGGGAAAAGCCGCGCCCGTCATCCCGGCCGGCCCGCGCGCCCGCCTGGCCATCCCCGGCGGAGCTTCTACCCAACGCGCCACTCCCACCAAAAGGATCATCACCGATCCGAGAATGGCTCCCCTTGGATACGTTCCACCGGTCGTCGAGCCCCCGCCCGTCGAGCCCCTCCCCCCCGAGCCCCCCCCCCAAGCGATCACCGCCCCGCAGCCGTTGCTGCCACCGGAAGGCTCAAAACCCAGCATTTACACCGCACCGATCGAGATTCCCGACAATCTTCCGCCAACACCGACCGTTGGCGGCACCATTCTTGTTCCGGCCAGACACTACACCGCTCCTCCAGGAACAGGTCCCAAAAAGGGCCGTAAAATGGCGATCATCGCCGTCTCAGTCGTCGTTTTCGCCATCCTCGGATTTCTTCTCTCCACCCGGATCAAGGCAAGCAAGGCCAGCCAGCGCTTCAGTACCATGCTCGTCACTGCCGGCGAGGCAGGGACCACCGAGATTCCCATGACAGGGCCGGAACTCGAACATTTCCTCGACGTCGCAGCCAATGCGGACACCGAGGAGAAGCAAAAACAGGTATTTCAATTGCTTGCCCTTGCCAAACCCACCGATGGGGCCGATTTCGATGGAACAATCAGTCAATTCACCACCACCAGCACCCAGTTGTTACCGGAAGTGCGGGCTGCGATGATTCACGAGGTCCTCGAAAAACGCATGAATCCGACAATGGTGCCGGCTTTGGTCGATTTCTCACGAAGCACCAGGGACATCGGTTCCGCCATCGCCGCCCTGCGGGCCGTGCGCACGGCCGTGGACGACAATCAGTTCGACCCGTTTTTCTCAGTCGTCCAAGGCCACCCGAATGCGGAACTCCGTCTGGCGGCCGAGGAATGCCTCACGGAAATCATCCGTAAATCCTCCCGCCGCGGCGACTTCGCCAAGCAGATCAACGGGGCGCTCAAAAGCATCACCGACAGCAAAATCCGCGAATCCCTCCAGCGCCTCAAAACCGCGGCAGGTGGTTGATGTGCCGACCGCCGTTCAGGGCGAATAAACCACCACCGGCCCCACTCCGGTCCCTTGCACCCGGCGGAGTTTTTCCACGGCCTTTTTCAAAATCCCGGCGGCAGTCATTGCTTCGTCCGGGGTGTTGAGCCGGGAAAAGCTGATCCTCAGGCTGCTCTTCGCCCGGGCCTCCGGGATGCCCATCGCGAGTTGCACATGAGAAGGCTTTTGCTTGCCGGTCATGCAGGCGGATCCGGCCGAACACGCGACTCCAGCCTCATCGAGCAGAATCAGCAGACCCGCGGCGTCACATTGATCGAATGAAAGATGACTGGTATTCGGCAAACGGTGGGCGATGTCACCATTCAACCGAACTCCCGGAATTTCCCGCAAAACCGTCGTTTCAAAAGCATCCCGCATCGCCCCAAGTCCCGCAGTCGAACCCCGCTGAACCCACGCCGCCGCTGCTCCCATGCCTACGATTCCAGCCGTGTTCTCAGTACCACTGCGCCTCCCCTGCTCCTGCCCGCCCCCCTGAAACAAGGGCTTGAATCGCAAACCCTCACGCACGTAAAGCGCCCCAACGCCCTTGGGCCCGTGGAATTTATGTGCCGAAATCGACAGTAAATCCACACCCAACTCCCTGACATTCAAAAGCATTTTCCCCGCAGCCTGGATCGCGTCGGAATGCACCGGCAGCCCCCTTTCGCGGGCCAATTCCACGGTCTCCCGCAGCGGCTGGATGATGCCGGTTTCATTGTTCGCCGCCATTACGGAAACGTAAGCCGCGCCATCCAGCGATTGCTGGAATCGATCCACCTCCAGTCGCCCCCCCTGATTGACGGGAACCCGCACCACCTCCCGCGTCTGGTCCTCCACCCAGCGAAGCACCGCACTGTGCTCGATGGCGGAAACCACCGCAGCTCCCTGGCCGGCCAGTCGGTCCAGCGAAAACAGCGCGGTATTCACACTCTCGGTGCCTCCGCCGGTGAAAACGATTTCGCCCGGCTGCGCGCCAATCAGATCCGCGACTTGTTCCCGAGCCACATCGATCGCCCTGCGCGCCGATTTCGCCGCTGCGTGACTTCCCGAGGGATTTGCAAATCCATCCCGCAGCCATGGTAACATCGCCTCCAAAACCTCCGGCGGAAGCGGTGTCGTCGCGTTGGCATCCAGATAAATCATGCCCAAACATCCTTGCCGCCGCACCCGAGATCAACCCGGAAAACCTCGCTCGCTCAGAGTTTTGCCGCAGCACGGAAATCGACCACCAGACCATGACCCCAGCGCAGGATCATGTCGCCGGCGGTCGCGGCATTACGGATCCAGTCCGTGGCGAATCCCCACGAGTTTTCCAGCGGCGACCCCCGCGCCACGCAAAGCAATCCGGCCAGCACCAGGAGATTCGCCAGGTAGATCACCACCAGCGAAAGGTAGGTCCCGTTTTCCTTCAGATCCGGCTGGTCGCGCGGGATCATCCACAAGGTCCACACCATGTGGAACGTCCAGGTGAGACCCAGCAAGGCATACAACGCGCGATCCCACTCCGCGGAAAGCCCGGCGAAATGCCGCAGCGAGCCATAAAATGCCGCCGCGACGATCGCCCAGAACGGCACGAAATAGGGCGACAGGGCGATGACGAGATTGGTCTTGTTGGTCGTGATGTAGCCACCATTCGCACTGACATGGAACTCCGTGACTTTTCCCCGGTAAAGCAGCACGAAAATCGCATGCGTCAGCTCATGACCGAGCACGTAGAGATAGAGGAAAAACGACTGGAACAAGCCGGACCAGAACCAGCCGATCATCACCAGTGCTCCGGTCGCGAAATACCAGAACTCCGGAGTCCTCCAGGACGCCGGGTCAGCGGTGGCCTCGGAAAACCGCGATAAAAACGTCCACATCGTCACCCAACACACCGGCAGAAGCAACGAAGCCAGACTCCATCGCATCACCCGCTTGCCCCACTCCGCGGACTCCGCTCCGCCATCCATCTCAGACGCCGCGACCGCCGCCCACACGAACTTCTCGGCGCGTTTTCCGCCGCGGTGGTTTGCCTGTTCGTGGGCCCGCCGGTTCGCCGAACTGAGCACCTGCGCGAAGGAAATCTTCTCTCGCCGCTGGTTTTTCAGGGGCCGACTGGCGGACGACTTACTGGGGGACTTCTTGACCATGCGAAAGGTGGACGAGGTTATTTCGGAGATCTTAATAAATCAAGAGGCAAGATTTCATCCTCCCCAAGTGGGCGCGGCAAATGCTAGTATCCACTCACCATGAGCATTTTATCCCCTCCGAAACCTCTCTCGGGTAAAGCGCTCACCGCCGCCGTGGACATCCGCAAGTTGCCGAAAGTGCTGCTCCACGAGCACCTCGACGGCGGACTCAGGCCGTCCACGGTCATCGAATTGGCGGCGGAACTGGGCTACTCAGGCCTTCCCACCACTGATCCGGCTGACCTCGCCACCTGGTTCCACCGGGGTGCCCAGCGAGGAAACCTCCCGGAATATCTGGAAGGGTTCCTCCACACCACCTCGGTGATGCAAACGCCGGAGGCGCTGGAACGCATCGCCTTTGAATTCATCGAAGACATGTATCACGACGGCGTGGTCTATGCGGAAGTCCGGTTCGCCCCGGTTTATCACACCCAATACGGCCTCACCCAGGACGAGGTGATCGCGTCAGTAGTTGCCGGGTTGGCCCGCGGGGAGAGCACCTATGGCGTCGAGTGGGGACTGATCATCTGCGCCATGCGCCACATGCAGAACTCGCTGGAAGCCGCCGAGCTCGCGATCCGCAACCGCGCGATCGGCGTGGTCGGCTTCGACCTCGCCGGCGGTGAGGATGGATTTCCGCCGAAAAAGCATGTCGCCGCGTTTCAAGCCATCGAGCGGGCGAATTTCTACATCACCATCCATGCCGGTGAAGCCTACGGGCCGGAATCGATCTGGCAGGCACTTCAGTATTGTGGTGCCCACCGGCTCGGCCACGCCACCCGCCTGCGTGACGACATCACCATCCTCGGCGACGGATCCCTCAAGCTCGGCAGCCTCGCCCAATACATCCTCGATCGGCGGATCCCATTGGAAATGTGTCTGTTGAGCAATCTTCACACCGGAGCATGCACCACTCTGGAGGACCATCCGTTCGCCACCTTTTTCCGCAAGGGCTTCCGTGTCTGCCTGAATACCGACGACCGCTTGATGAGCGACACCTCGATGACCCTGGAGACCACCCTTGCCACCGAACTCTTCGACTTCAATCTCGCCGAACTCGAAAAACTCTCGCTCAACGCGATCAAGAGCGCCTTCGCCCCGTTTGAAAAGCGCCTTAAAATCATCTTCGACTCCATCAAACCCGGATTTGCCGCCGCCAGAACCGAGGATTCCCGGTCACCATCGATGATTTTCGACTCCCGGATTGCACACCACCCGAGCCCGACAGATAGTCCGCCATGATTTTTCGCTCCGCCGGTCGCCGGTCCCACCTCCCCACCCGCAGCCCGAACCGGACCTGGTTCACCCCGTTGACCCTTGCGAGTTGCCTTCTTGCCGCTTGTTCTCCCGTCCCACCCACCCGTCAAACGCTTCCTCAAGCGGTCGGTTCCCTCCGCAAGCCCGTCGTTTTCCCCGACACCATCGCCGATCCGCTCGAGCCCATGAACCGCGGAATCTGGGTGGTAAACCGCGGAATCCTCAAAGGCGTGATGCAGCCGACCAGCCGGGTTTACCGTACCGTGGTCCCGACCGAAGCGCGGAAATCGATCAACCATTTCAGCCGCAATATCACCTACCCCGGGCGCTTCATCAACAACGTCCTTCAAGGCCGCTGGCAGGGTGCCGGCGATGAGTCGGTCCGTTTCCTGACCAACACCACCGTCGGCGTCGGCGGATTTTTCGATGTCGCCAGCAAGTGGGACATCCCGAAATCCGATGCCGACTTCAGCCAGACCTTCTTCACCTGGGGCTGGAAACCTAACGGCTTCGTCATGCTGCCATTCCTCGGACCCAGCGACGACCAGAACGCGGTGGGCTCCATCGCCGACCGGACCACGTCGGCATGGTCTTACCTCGATCCCATGTTCTCGGCGGTATCGATTACCACCACTTACAACACCCTCAGCGACCGCACGGAACCCACCGCCCAGTTCATCAAGGCGGAGTCGGATTCCTACGTCGGAGCCAAATATCTCTGGACCTATGCCTCTAAGGACGAATCACCCGATTGGGAGACCACCGGCCCTAAAGATCCCTCCACCCTGCAGACCCTCGGTGTGGCCATGATTCAAACCAAGGACCGCCGTTTCATCGAAAGGGGACGGGAATTGTCCGTCAGACTCCCTTCCACCGGGCGGAAAATGAAATACCATCTGTGGCTCCAGCGCGACCACGCTCCGCTTGCGATCGTCTCACCGGGACTTGGATCCCACCGGGTTTCCAACGCCACCCTGTCTCTTGCCGAGGCTCTTTATAACGACGGCTTCACCGTCGCCACCATCGCCGGGATTTTCCACCCGGAGTTCATGGAAAACGCCTCCACCAGCGCGCTCCCGGCCTATCCGCCTAACGACTGCCGCGACCTTCTGGTTCTCATGACCGAGATCGACCGCTCCTTGGAGAAAAAGTTTCCTGGCAGGATCGGCAAAAAGGCGCTCGTCGGATTCTCGATGGGCGGGTTCCAGGCCCTCCATATCGCCGCGAACGAAAAATCGGCGGACCCAAGCCTGATGCGCTTCGACCGCTACGTCTCCATCGATAATCCCGTGGACCTCCACTACGGCGACAAGGTCATCGACGACTTCTGCAACGCAGCCGACGCCTGGCCCGCCGACACCCGCCAGGCTCGCGCTAACAACGCCGTCCACAAGGCCACCAAACTGATCGGTGCTCCGCCGGAAATGCTGGCGAACCCGCCGTTCGACGCCACCGAATCGAAGTTCCTCGTCGGCACCTCCTTCCGCCTCACCCTTCGGGATACGATTTTCTGCAGCCAGTCGCGCAATGACATGGGCGTGCTCTCCAAGCCCACTTCCCAGTGGCGCCGGGACGAGCTCTATCGGGAAATCTACAATTTCTCCTACCGGGACTACTTCTTGGAATTCGCCCTTCCCTATTACAAACAACGTGGCATCGGCACCGCGGACTTCACCCGCGAGAACAATCTCAGAACCTACACCAAAGCCCTTCGCGCCCACAAAAACACCCGAGTCATCGTCAACAGCAACGATTTCCTCCTCAGCTCGAGCGACGTCTCCTGGCTGAAATCCACTTTCGGTCCCTCCCACGTCAAGGTCTTCCCCTCCGGCGGCCACATCGGGAATCTCGCCACCCCGGAGTTGCAAAAGCAGCTGCTCACCTACGTCAGCGACCTGAAATAGCCGGACCGCGAATCCCCAGTCTGCGATCGCAGACATCGAAAACGACGCACCGCTCACCCCGGCTTTCATTCGTCTCAGTCTTGATACTGGCAGCAAGCCCGCGGGGAAACGCCGGATTCCGCCCGTCTTGGCGCTTCCATTTCGCCCGTTTTACGCCTAGTTTCGCGGTCTCCCCATGAAGAGATTCCTCCTGTTGCTTCCCCTGCTCGCCTGTTTTCCCGCATCGGCGCAGGATGCCGTCGCTCCGGAAACCGTCGCCCCACCTGTCGCGCTGCCGGCGGAAGACCCGGCCATCCCGGACGACGGAATCCGCGTTTCGGTGCTCGGATACCACGATCTCGCCGAAAACCTGCCGGAGACGGCGATGCGCATCCACACCTCGAAGTTCCGCAAGCAAATGGAGGCCATCCGCCAGTCCGGAGTGAAGGTCCTCACTCTCGATGAGTTCACCGCATGGAAAAAGGGTGACGCCAAAATTCCGGAAAATTCCATTCTCATCACCTTCGACGATGGTTGGAAATCCGTCTACACCGACGCCTACCCCATCCTCAAAGACTTCGGATTCCCCTTCACCATCTTTCTCTACAAAAACTACGTCGACGGCGGCGGCAAGGCCCTCACCCTGCCGATGATCCACGAAATGACGAAAAATGGCGCGACCATCGGCAGCCACTCGGTCAGCCACCCCTATCCGCTCACCGTCAAAAGCTTCCGCAAAAAAGGCACCGATGCTTACGATGCCTATCTCCGCAAGGAGATCGGCGAGTCCAAGCGTTTCCTGGAATCCAAGTTCCCGGTGAAAATCACCACCTATGCCTATCCCGGCGGCTTTTTCACCGAGGAAATGCCCCCGCTCTGCAAGGAGTTCGGCTACGATTTCATGTTCACCGTCCTGCCCGGCAAGATCAAACGCTCGCTGCCCGACGACCGTCTGCCCCGCTACATCGTGCTCGGGAACTACGATAAGATTTTCGAAATCGCCACCACCTTCCGCGAAGCCGCAGCCGGGACCGCAGGAGTTGGAGTGCTTCCCGGCCTCGTCGTGCAGACCACGCCCTATCCGGTCAAACCGGAAGCCGGAGCCCTCGTCAACTCCCGCCTGCCGGAAGTTTCCGCAGACCTGTCAACCGTCGAAAACCTCGATCCCGCCACGCTTTCCATGAAAATCTCAGGCTTCGGTGAAGTCCCCGCAACATTCACCGCCGAGACCAAGAAATTCTCCTGGCAGGTCAACCGCCGCCTCCGGCAGTCCAGCTGCCAGGTCGCCATCACTTGGAAGGACACCACCGGGAAAGCCGTCGAAACTCCACTCCGCTGGTCCTTCCAAGTTGACCGCGAATCCGCCTACATGCCCGACGGTGAGTAGTTCTCTCGCCGCATCCCGCTTTCCGTGGCTTGACCGGAAAGCCTTTCGATCCCACGCGATCACGTAAGATCGATTCTTAATCTTGAATCTCCGGGATTCTGAATCAGACTCGTCCCCGTTACATCCGTTTTCCCACGATGCAACCCGTTCGTCGCGAACCCGGAAACCCGTCGAACCAATCGTCAGCTTGGAACCCATTGAATGACAAGGAAGCTGCTACCATTGGCCGTCGTGCTCGCTCTAGGTGCGGTTATTTGGACTTGGCAGCACTCCGATCAGACCGTCCGCCGCCATTCAAACCAAGGACAGGCATCGACACCCGCTACGAGATCCGTCCCGTCGGAAAAAACCACTCACGCGCCAGCCGCCCCATCCCGCCCCGCTTTGGCGGAAGCCGCGAGTTTCCGCGACTGGGCAAAGGACTACTTCACCGCACCGCCGGACCAACGCGCGGCCATGCTGGCGGAAGGCGCGGAACTCGCCTCCGCGCACACCCGGGCGATCGCCGGAATGATCCGCCGGGATCCGCAGCAAGCGATCGCGAATGCCGTGCCGATGGTCGTGCGCCAGGATTTGCCGTCTTCCATCGTTAGACTGTTGGAAAACCGGGTCCGCATGAAGGCGGCGCTCAATGTTTACGGAAACGTGCCGCTACCCGACGCCGAAGCGTCGCCGGATTTCGAACCCTACACCCGCTCGGTGACGACCGGGGACGGCGGCTACTGGAACGCGTATGTCTATGGAAAACGCGCCGCCCAACGCACGCTCTCGGCCGCGTCGATCAACGGAATTTCCGTCGGCACCGACATGGCGGTGGCGGATTCGCCCGTTCGCCAGCTCGAAGCCGGCGAGCGCCCGGATGCGGCGGGACGCGAGGTGGTGGAGATTTGTCCGGTGTCGGAAGAAGAGACCGTTGTCGAGAGAACCGCCGCCGGGGAACTGCCGCCCATCACCGAGGAGACTCCGGCATTCGAAACCGGGGAGCGCATCGTCTATGTCTGCTCGGGAGGCCACATCTCCCAAGTCGTCGAAAAACTCTCGGCGGAGGAAGAACGGGAACATTGGGAGTCACTCGGCGTCTATCTGAATTCAGGCGCGGGCTCAGGAGCGGGCACGAGTCCCGTCGGCACGATCCCCGGCAACTGGACCACAGGCCAACGCAAATTCCTCTACATCCGCGCGACCTTTCCGGACCACCGCGTCGATCCGCAATCCGAGGCGGAGTGCCACGACTCACTCCGGCAGATGGCGGATTTCATCACCCAGACCAGCTACGGCCGCTGTTATTTCACCTATGCGGTCGCTCCGCTGGTGGTGCTTCCCTATCCGGAAAGCTGGTATCTCCAGTATCAGGCAGACGGTTCCGGTGCCGACACCCTCATCCAGAACCAGGCCCGCACCATCGCCAAGGCGATGGGCTACGACCACCTGGCATACGACCTCGACGCGGTACGCTGGGCCGGCAGCGTGGGCAGTTACGGCGGATCCGCCTCGGTCGGCGCGCGCGGGATGCGGCTGAAAACCAGCTCGGTGGGAACATTCTGCCACGAGCTCGGTCACAATCTGGGCGTCTGGCACGCCAATTTCTGGCGCACCACGCCGCCAAGCTTCATCGGCCCGGGTAACAACGTCGAGTATGGCAACCTCTTCGACCTGATGGGCAGCAGTGGCAGCATGGGACAGTTCACCGCGCATTTCAAAAACATCCTCAACTGGCTGCCTAACGAAACCTACTGGACCGTGAACAGCCCGGGCACTTATCGGCTCCATCAGTTCGACTCCGCCATCGCCGATCCATCGCTCCGCTACGCGCTGCGCATCAGGAAAGACGCCGAGCGGGAATACTGGGCCGAGTTCCGCCAGCGCCACACCTCGAACACCGGCTTCATGAACGGCCTGATGATGACCTGGGACGGCTGGGGACAGGGAAACATCGGCGGCAGCGGCGGCAGTCCCTTCAACGGCAGCAACAAGGGCGCACAACTCCTCGACATGACGCCGGGCTCCTTCGGCAATGGCATCACCGACACCCGCAACGACTCCGCGCTCTGGCTCGGCCGCACTTACAGCGACCCGGACGCGAACATCCACGTCACGCCCTTCGCGAAAAATTCGGCCACCACGCCACCCTCGATGGACGTCTACGTCTCCCTCGGCGCGGTTCCGGGCAACCTCGCCCCGGAACTCTCGATCAGTGCCAGCAACACGACTGCCGGCACGGGCGGCACGATCACTCTCACCGCGACCGCATCCGACCCTAACGGCGATCCGCTCGCCTACGCCTGGGTCTTCAACGACGGCACCTACTCGACGAACAACAGCCCCGTCCAGACGAAATCCTGGTCCAGCGCCGGTCACTATCAGGTGCTCTGCACGGCGAGCGACATGAAGGGAAAACGCACCACCCGCTCGATCCTCATCACCGTCGGAAGCCCGTCCACGTTCACGGTGAGAGGTAACATCACCGGCCCGGACTCCCTGCCGCTCGAAGGCGTCTATGTCGCGAACTACGCGCCGTCCAACAACACCTCACACTCCAACAGTTCCACCTTCCGGAGCACCTGGACCGACAGCGACGGCAACTACACGCTCACCGGACTCACCGCCGGAAGTTATACGATCACGCCCACGCTCTATCCGAATTCCTTCACCCCGTCCGGCTTCACCAATCCCGTGACCGTAGGACCCAGCACGACCGGGAAAAACTTCATCTGTTCGCTCCTGCCCACGGTCACGGTCAACGTCACCGATCCCATCGCCAATGAGGGCTCGTCCCCAGGCACCGGCACCATCCGCCTCGAACGCACCGGCAGCACGGCGAGCGCGCTTATCGTGCAGATTTTCAACGCCAATACCGGCACCGCCACGCGCACTTCTGACTACACCCTCACCCCGACCCCCACGGCCGCCACCAACGACGGCGGCAGCGGCACCTCCCAATACACCATCCCGGCGGGAGCCGCTTTCCTCGACATCGCCGTCACACCCGTAAACGACAGCACCAAGGAAGGCACCGAGTATGCCGCACTCAATTTCGCCAACACCAGCGGCGGCTACGTTCTCGCAGGACCCGCAGTCGGCCTGGTGGAAATCACCGATGACGAAAGCCCGAACCTGCCAGTCGTCAAACTCACCCACATCGACAACGTGGCATCGGAAAACGGCCCGGACACCGCCATCCTCAAGCTTGAACGCAACGGACCCACCACCAGCAGCCTCACGGTCAACCTCACCCTGACCGGCACCGCGACCCACCTGACTGACTACGCGATGCCCACGTCCGTGATCCTCCCGGCGGGCAGTGCGAGCACCACTTTCACGCTAACACCTGTCGATGATGCGGCGCAGGAAGAAACGGAAACCGTCATCGCCACCATCACGACCAACGCCGCCTACGCCCGCGACTCCACTTCCAACGCCCAGACGGTCACCCTCCACGACAACGATCTTCCGACCGTCACCCTAACCACCACCGACGCGACGGCCACCGAGACTGCCGGAAATTCCGGAATGTTCACCATCATCCGGACCGACGGAAACCCCAGCCTGCCACTCACGATTGACTACGCTCTCGCCGGACGCGCCATTCACGGATCCGACTACCGCCGCCTCGACGGGCGCGCGACCATTCCTGCCGGAGCCTCGTCCACAACCGTGGAAATCCAACCCTTTGACGACTCTGTGGACGAAGGAACGCAGGACGTCATTCTCCAACTCCGCAGCACCACCACCTATGCCATCGGTGGCACGGGAATCGCCACGGTGACCATCACCGACAACGACAACCCGCAAGTTTACGTCAAGCTCACCACCAGCGGCGTGGTCGAGCCTACCAGCGGCACCGTCACGGCCGTCGCCTTCCAAATCATCCGCCCGGCGAGCGGCTCCGCGATCACCGTGAACTATTCCATCAGCGGCTCCGCGACCAGCGGGGTGGATTTCACGGCCCTGCCGGGGACCATCGCGTTCGCCTCCGGAGACTCCAGCAAGACGATCAATGTCACGGCGCTCCCCGACGCCGACTTCGAGAATGCGGAATCCGTCACGCTCACCCTGCTTCCCGGTACCGGCTACACACTGATGGCCAGCCAGAATCCGAGCGCCACGGGATACATTCTCGATGCCGACCAACCGATGGTCGACGCCTCGGTCGCGGACTCAGCCAGCACGCTTTCCACCCAGGGAACGGAAACCACCGCAAGCCTGCGTTTCATCATCTCGCGCAGGACCGCCACTTCCAGCCCTCTCGTCGTGAACTATGCGATGACTGGCACCGCCACTGAAATCACCGACTACACCGGCACCACCGGAAGCGCCACGATTCCCGCGGACGCGAAGAGCGTTTATGTCACCCTCACGCCGGTGAACGACACCATTCCCGAGGGAGTGGAAAGCATCGTCATGAACCTCACCCCGGCTCCCGGCACCTACGGCCTCCGCACGCCCTCCGCCACGATGTTGCTCGGCGACAACGACACCTACCCGAGTGGCAGCGCCGGATTCGCCGCTGCTACCAGCAGCGTGGCCGAAAACGCAGGGACCCACAATGTCACCGTAAACATCGCCGGATCACCCGCCGGCACCGTGACCGTGAATTACCGCGTCAGCAGCGGCACGGCGACCGGCAGCGGTTTCGATTTCACCCTGCCTCACGGCCTGCTCACCTTCCCGCCCGGCACCACCAGCCAGAACATTCTCGTCACCATCCATCAGGACATCTTCCCGGAACCGGCGGAAACCATCGTGCTCCAACTCTACAACGCCACCGGCGGAAACCTCGGCACCAGCACCCACACCGTCACCATCAACAACCTCTCCCTGCCGGAAGCGTTCACCGACGGCCCAACCGGCGTCCTGGCTAACAACGCAACCCTCAACGGCCGCGTCCTGCCTAACGGCCTGGCGACGAACGCATGGTTCGAATACGGACCGACCCCGGCCTACGGAAGCACCACCACGCTCCAGCCAATCGGCAGCGGCACCGCCAGCGTGAACGTGACCGCCGCGCTCTCCGGCTTCGCGCCGGGTGGCTACCACTTCCGGAGCGTGGCGCAGAACAGCGCGGGAACCACTTACGGAATCAATCAGATCATCCCATCAAACAACGCGAACCTTGCCAACCTCACCCTGAGCACAAGCACGCTCAACCCGTCGTTTGCACCCGCCACCACGAACTACACCGCGAGCGTTTCCAGTGAAACCTCGTTCATCACGCTCACCCCGACCCGTGCACAGGGCGACGCAACGGTCAAGGTGAACGGAATCGCCGTCGCCTCCGGTTCCCCCTGCGGTGCCATCCCGCTGGACTCCGGAATCACGACCATCACCACCGTCGTCACCGCCCAGGACGGGACTACCGCCAAAACCTACACGGTCAACGTCACCCGCGAATCCACACCGTTCGAAACCTGGCAGACCACCCACTTCGGCACCACCGGCAACCTGAACGCCGCCGCAGACGGGGATCCCGACCGCGATGGAATACCCAACCTGCTAGAGTTCCTCCTCAAGGGCATTCCCACAGGCCCCAACTCATCCGATACCTCTATTCTACCAGACGGCGTCCTCACCGACACCGCCTTTGTCTTCAACTATCAGCAATCCCGGACCGCCGCACAGGATCTATCCACTCTCATCGAGACCAGCTCGACGTTCGCCGCCAGCGATTGGACCCCGGTCGCCGTCGAACACATCCGCATCGACGACATCGGCAACTTCACCGACCTCGTCACCGCCACGATCCCCCGCCTCCCCGGAACCGGCAACTTCTTCGTCCGCCTGAAGGTTGAGCCCAAGGATTGAGCTGTGGGGAGATGAATTTGGCGGCACTCGTTCACCGTAGGCCGCGGGTTGTTTCTTACTTTTCCATCCCCATCAAAAATCCACTTGAAGACCGGATCAAAATTCCGGATTTTCGCGCCCGGCCCTTTCGCCTGAGGGCCGTGGCAGCAATGTCGGGGCGTGGCGCAGCCTGGTAGCGCGCCTCGTTCGGGACGAGGAGGTCGTGGGTTCGAATCCCGCCGCCCCGACCATTGCCGGCTTTCAGAAATTTTCCCCGAGCAGGCGCTTTCCCTCACTGGTGAACCGCCACCACGGGAGGGATTCCGAGGTTTTCATGAAATGCTCCACCGCCAGCAGGGTGTGCAGGACACAGGGATCGTGACGTTTCCCCATCACGCCAGCGAGTTCGTCAAAAACCTCCAGCGGAGTGCGCAACGCCAGTTCAGCGGGTGTCCCGATTCCCAGCATACGGAGATCACGGGCGATGGATTTCCCGATATTCGGGAACTCTTCCAGTTGACGGGCCGAGGATGCGGATTGCGCTTTCACGGTTTCCAAGCTCCTCCCTTCGGCCCCCGGTTTTCAACTCCCAACTTGCTCTTCCCAAATATCCGGGATTGCAAGCACGCTGCTCAATTGGCATTTCAAAGCCGCGCGGCGCACAATTTGAATCCGCAGCCCAACTTAGAAATCCATGAAACCGACACTCCTTGTTCTCGCAGCCGGAATGGGCAGCCGATACGGCGGCCTCAAGCAAATGGACCCGATGGGCCCGAACGGGGAAACCGTGCTCGACTACTCGGTCTACGACGCGATCCGCGCCGGCTTCGGACGGGTGGTTTTCATCATCCGCGAGGATTTCGCCGAGGCGTTCCGGCAAGGCGTCGGCTCCCGCTTCGCCGATGTCATCGAGGTGGATTACGCATTCCAGAAGCTCGACGACCTGCCGGAAGGATTCACGGTTCCCGAAGGTCGCGTGAAACCGTGGGGCACCGCCCACGCCATCCGCGCCGCCCGCCACCTCGTCAAAGGATCCTTCGCCGTGATCAACGCGGATGATTTCTACGGAAGCGACGCCTACGTCCGCGCCGCGGAATTCCTCGCCACGCCGCACGAAGAAACGTCGAAAGCCCACTACGCGATGATCGGCTATCCGCTCATCAACACGCTCTCGGACCACGGCGACGTGAACCGCGGCATCTGCACCCGCGACGACCAGGACCTGCTCACCGGCGTGGAGGAGTATGTGAAAATCGAGCGCGACGCAGACGGCGTGGTCCGCGGCAACGCGCTCGACGGCACCCGCCGGGAGGTTTGTGAGAAATCTCCGGTCTCCATGAATTTCTGGGCCTTCACCCATTGTTTCATCAACCACCTCGAAACCGAGTTCACCGGGTTCCTTAAAAATTTCGGCCACGTCGAGAAATCCGAAAACTACATCCCCACCGTCGTCGATGCGCTGATCCGCTTAGGCAAGGCGGATTGCGCGGTGCTCGACACCACCAGCCACTGGTTCGGCGTGACCTATCCGGAGGACAAAAAACACGTCGTCGCCTCCATCCGGAAACTGATCGAAACCGGCGAGTATCCGGCGGATCTTTCCCAGGGAGCGGCCCATGCATGACCTCCGCGCGATCTCCGCGCTGTTCCAGATGCGCGCCGACTTTATCGAGGCACATTCGTTCGGCTCCGGACACATCAATGACACGTATTGCGCCTGGTATGACCAGGCCGGCGTCCGCATCCGCTACATCCACCAGCGGATCAACCACCACGTCTTCAAGAATCCGGTCCAGGTGATGGAAAACGTCGCCCGCGTGACCACTCACGCGCTGGCGAGGCTACTCGCGGAAGGCCATCCGGAAGCCCACCGCCGCACGCTCACCTGCATTCCCGCACTGGACGGACAACTCTACGCCTTCGATGCGGAGGGAAATCTCTGGCGCACCTATCCGTTCATCGAGCGCGCCCGCGGCTATGACGAGATCGAGTGCGACGAGCAGGCCTATCAGGCAGCGAGGGCTTTCGGCGCGTTTCAAAAGCTCACTGCCGACTTGTCCGGCGGGCGGTTGCACGAGACGATCCCCGACTTTCACCACACGCCGAAACGGCTCGAAGCACTCGAAGCGGCCATCGCCACCGACCTCGCCGGCCGCGTCACCACCGTCGAGGCGGAAATCGCCTTCGTCCGCGCCCGCGCTGCGGATTGCGCGCGCATCACCGACCTGATCGCTTCTGGAAAAATCCCCGAACGCGTCACCCACAACGACACCAAGCTCAACAACGTGCTGCTCGACGAAACCACCGCAGAGGGCATCTGCGTGATCGACCTCGACACCACGATGCCTGGCTCCGCGCTCTACGACTTCGGCGACATGGTCCGCACCGCCGCGCCGACGACCCGCGAGGATGAGGCGGATTTGTCACTGATCGGCGTCCGCCTCGATCGGTTCGAAGCACTGGTGAAAGGCTACCTATCAGCCGCAACGTTTCTCAACGGGACCGAACTCGCCCACCTCGCGTTTTCAGGAAAACTGATCACCCTGGAACTCGGCATCCGGTTCTTAACCGATTACCTGAACGGCGACACTTATTTCAAGACCAACCGCCCCGGCCACAACCTCGACCGCTGCCGGAACCAGTTCGCCTTCGTCTCCGCCCTTGAGGAGAACATGGACAAGATGGAGGAAATCGTCAGCCGTGTCCGCCTGAAGTCATACCGGCAGGACCTGCCGGAGTCCCCTAGCGTCGTCCCGGATGAGTGACTGCTTCACCTTGATTCTCGAAACCTCCACACCGCAGGCCTCGCTGGCGACTGTCGAGCCAAGCGGGCGAACAGAAGAGCGGGAATTTACCAGCGACCGGAGCCACAATGCGGTGCTGTTTTCCCCGCTCAAGGAACTGTTGGACGCTCGCGAATCCGGCGCGATCGGGCTCGTTCTCGTCGGCAGCGGACCGGGGAGCTACAGCGGGACGCGGGTGGGAATCGCCGCGGCGCAGGGCGTGGCCATCGCCTGCGGATGTCCGGCGGTGGCAGTGCCGTCGATCCTCGCGGTGCCGTCGGCGGCAAACGGAGCGGCGTGCCTGGCAATCGGCGATGCGAGGCGCGGCAGCTTCTGGACGGCAAGTGTGAAAGGATCGGGCACCCCGGAAGAACCCATGCTCACCGATGCGGACGGGCTCGTGACCAGCGTGCGGGAGGCGATGGCTGAAGGAATTCCGGTGATTTCCTTCGAGAATCCGGATCGCTTCCCCCTCCCCGACGAACTGAAAGCAAAGGTGCGTCTTGAGTTCCCCAGCGCGGAACGGCTGTGGCTGGCATGGCTGGCAACTCCAACAGAAACGCGCGAGCGCTGGATGTCAAAGCCGCCCCAGCCGATCTATCTGAAGCCGCCCCACATCACACCGGCCAAGCGGGAAGGTAGTCGTGGACTTCAGTCCTCGTCGCCATTTCCCAGAGGGGAATGAAGTCCTGGACTACTTTCTCCGCCAGACGGTGACCAGCGAGGTGGTCCACTGGAACTTGCGCGCCGTCTCCCGAATCAAAAACGGCTCGTCCGCCTGCCGCAAGAGTGAAAACGACGGCGAGAGTGTCGATTCCAGCCATTCCAAAGTCCCGCCGGCCGGCCAGTTAGAGGGTGGTGTGAACTCTTCCAGCCAGGTGCATGGCGTGGCAAGAACCAGCTCGCCGCCTGGGTTCACAAGGTCGGGCAGCCGGGCTAACAAACGTGCGGGCTCCGGCAGGCGACAGAGCAGGTTCGCCGCGTGCACCCGGTCGAAGGAGCCGAGATCCGCCGGCAGGTGCATGGCGTCACCTTGTTGGAACCGGAGTTCCTTCGGATCGATTCCGGCGGGTGCGCGCGCCTCGAGAGTCGTGCCGATGGCCGCCTCCTCGCGGCGCTGATAGGAGATCGATCCGCCTTGTGCGAGCGTTTGCGCCGCATGGATGAAAGCATGGGAAAAATCAATGCCCAGGACACTCCGGCAGGTCCGCGCCATTTCAAAGGTCGAGCGGCCTACCGCACATCCGAGATCCAGGCCACGAGCTACGGTTTCAGACCGGAAGTGCGCCACCGTGCGGCAGGGGAAGTCCAAGGCATCCACCATCCCGGCGGGCCAGGTGCGCGTGGGAGGGAGGATTTCCTCCTGCGCCGCAAAGTGAAATAGCAGGTATTCGGCGAGGAGTTTCTCGGATTCGTAAATGTCGCTCATGGGTAATGTCCGTTTGGAAAGGAGGATCTCACTGCAGCTTTTTGCCGACTTCGTCGGAGCGACGATAACCGGCTTGCGCCTCTCTCAAAGAGATCCCGCCATTACGGTCGGTGTCGTAAAAATCAACGACTTGCTTCCCGGTATAACTGACTTTCATCGGCGTGTCCTTGAGTCGTTTGAGTCCTTGATCCACCTCTTTCGCGGTCAACTCGCCGCTTCCGTCGTAATCCCAACGGTCGAATTTCTCCAGCAAACCAAGCATCTGCCGCTCGGTTTTATTTTCGGGAACGACGGGACCTGGACCACTGGAGCACGATGCAAGGGCGACCAGACAGGGAACTATCAGCAATTTCATGTTGGTTTGAAGTTGGCGTAGCAGATGGATCCGGGCAAGCTTTCATGCGCTGCATGCAAATCCGTCTCATCGTCGCCGGCAAGCCCGCCCTCGCCTATGCCAAGGCCGGGGTGGACGAATACTTGAAACGTCTGTCCCGCGTCGGCGGACATGAGTTGATCGTGATCAAGGCGGGAACCCGTGACGAGGTTTCCGCGCGACTGCTGGAACGTTCGCAAGGCTGCTACCGCGTCGCTCTGGACGAGCGTGGAGAATGCCTGACCACCCGGAAACTCGCGGAAAAACTCGAAGGCCTGGAGATGCGCGGTGATGTGAAAACCGTCGCTTTCCTGATCGGCGCGGCGGACGGCCACAATCCGGAACTGCGTGGAAAATGCGATCTCGTCCTGACCCTTTCTCCGTTCACCCTGCAACACGAACTCGCACTGCTAGTCCTGCTGGAGCAGCTCTACCGGGTGACCACCCTGAAAAGCGGCTCGCCCTATCACCGCGACTGAGCCACTGGCTCAGCGGCGGTATTGGTTCTGCGGCATCATGCCGAGCTGTCCTTGTCCCTGCCCCGCGATGGGAGCGTTCCATGGAATCTTGCTGGTCTCGGAAACCGGTCCCACCGGTTTGGTCTCGGTGTCGTTGGCACAGGAAGTGAATGCGGCACCAGAGATGAGAGCGAGGAACACGACGGATAGTTTGCGGATCATGGCCGAACATAAAAGAAGCTCCGCGGCATGCAAGCCTGCGGAGCTTCTTTGAAAAACAAAACTGCGGTCAGTTCGAGGCAGGCTTGGCGAGGATCACCCGGTCACCTGGCTGGAGACGCACGCCGGAAGCGAGGCTATCCAAATCGATCTCGGCGATGGTCTGGGTCGGCTCGATGGAGGAAGGCTTGACCTGACCGATCATCCGGCCGTCGCGCTCGACCAGCAAGGTGGTCTGCGGCGTGAAACCGGAGTTGGAGCCGGCACCGATCACCAGGAAACCCCAATCCTGGTTCACTGCGGTGACCACGGCTTCCATCGCATTGCGGCTGATGCGTGAGCTACGCTCGACCATGCGCTTGGTGAGGCGGTCCATTTCCGCACGGGCGGCGACAAGACCCTTTTCCGAGCCGGCGATGAGGACTTCCAATTCCTCGATCTTGGTTTGCTTGGCTTTCTTGTCGTCTTCGATCTGTTGGATCTTCTCCGGCAGCGTTTCGAGAGTCACACCGCCGCCGAGGCCGGAGAGGATTTCGTTGACTTCTACAAGCGCTTTATTGAGTTCCGCAAACTCCTCGTCCTGAACCTTTAGATCGCTCTTCAGCTTGGCCACGTCGCTGGTCAGGGCGCTGCCGGCGGACTTGAGGGAAGATACACTCTGTTCAAGCAGTTCCTTTTTTTCATTTGAAGCGGCCAGACGGGCCTTTTCCTTTTTGATCTCGGCGTCTTTGCCATCGGCGTCAGCAGTCGTGGACTTGATGGACTCGCGGACTTCAGCTCGTTTCGCCTCAAGGGCTTTGAACTTGTTCGAGTGGTTGAAGGAGAGGAACGCGGCACCGCAGATGGCGACAATGGCGACGATGTAGAGAATGGCTTTCATGGAAATTCCTGAGAGTGGGTTTAAAAGGTTCCGAAGATCAGTTGGCGGCGGCGGGAGTGGTGGTGGTGGTCGCTTTTTGACCGGGGACCACCTGTCGCCCACCATGAGAGTCACGTCCGACTTGAGTGAGTCCGGTACGATGCTTGCGGAGGCGGTGGTGCTCTCGACGGCGGTGACCAGCAGCTTGGCGATGGTTTCGCCACCGCGGACCACGTCGAGGGTGGAGTTGGTTACCACGCCGGCGTTGTTTCCGGAGGCCAAGGTCACAAAGCCCCAATTCGGGTAGATCGAACGGATGCGGGTCTTCAAGGTCGGGAATGACCGGCCGGTGCTGAAATCTTCGATCTTGCGCTTGCCCTCGTTGATCTGGGTTTCCGCGGCGGAATTCTGTGAGGTGAGGTTGGCAAGCTTGGCCTCGGCGGCGGCGATCGACTGGGTCAGCTCTTCAAGTTCACCATTGGTGGCGCGCATCTTGGAGGAGAGCTCCTTGAGGTCGCCGATCTTGGAAGTCTTTTCGCGGATGCCGTCGAGCTTTTCCTTGTTGGCGGCGACCTTGGTGCTGGTGGCATCGACATCGG
The DNA here is from genome assembly GCA_963841745.1 of uncultured Verrucomicrobiae bacterium. Taxonomy (GTDB): domain Bacteria; phylum Verrucomicrobiota; class Verrucomicrobiia; order Verrucomicrobiales; family Akkermansiaceae; genus Luteolibacter. Next base: position 51,955 of record CAWJDV010000009.1, read on the forward strand.
CTTTGATCTCCGCGTTCGCCTTGGTCTGGGCGGCCTCAGCGGCGGTCAAGGTAGCGACTTCGTCATCCACGCCCTTGATCTCGATCGGCAGCGCGTCGAGGACCTCCGTGGCGGCCTCAAGCCGTTTCTTGCTGGTGGCGAGCAGCCCCTCTTGTTTTTCTGTTTCGATGACGTTCGTCTCATAGGCTTCCTTGTTTTTGAAAGCGACGAGTGCGGAAATTGCGAGAACGATTGCGGTGAGGATTCCGAAGAGATTGGCCATGGGTTTGTGTGTGTGCTTTGAATTCCTTGCGTGCGGACAGACTAGGAAGTCCGCTTTGGCCTCCGCAACCCCAAATTTCACAGACTTTCAAACTTCGTTCCACCTTGGCTTTACAAAGCAGTCACGCGGGGGCATCCGTCTGGGCCAACGATGAAGTCGATTTTCCGCGTTTTTTCTTACCTGCGTCACTATCCCGGCCTAGCGGCGGCTCAGCTTTTCTGCGCGGTGGGGATGACGATGGCGGTCTTCGTCTTCCCGAATGCGACGGGCTACGTGATCGATAAAATCATCCCGAATCCGGCGCGGCACTCGGAATTTTCTTTTTGGATCCTCGCCGCTTTGGGCGGATTCCTGGCAAAAGACGGGCTGAACGCGGTACGAATCTTCATCAACAACATCTTCGAGCAGAAGGTCATCTTCGATATCCGCTCGGATCTTTACGAGAAAATCCAGCGATTGCCGCTCCAGTGGTTCGACACGCGGCGGACCGGCGACATCATGACCCGTGTGGTCGAGGATGTGACCAACATGGAGCGGGTGCTGATTGACGGGATCGAACAAGGGCTGATCGCGGCACTGCAAGTTCTCGGAATCGGCGTTTTCCTGTTTTTCCTGAATCCGACGGTGGCGGCGTGGGCGACGCTGCCGGTGCCGTTTCTGATGATCGGCGCGTGGTTTTACTCCACCCGGGGCCGTGACCGCTACCGGAACCAGCGGGACGCGGCATCCGATTTGAACGCACTCCTGCACGACAACATCTCGGGTGTACGCCAAATCAAGGCCTATGCCGCTGAGCCAGCCGAGCACAAGCGCTTCAACCAGTTTTCGAATTCCCTGCGCCTCGCCTCGCTGCGGATGATGAAGTGGTGGGCCATCTACTCGCCGGGCATGTCGTTCATCCGCATGACCGGCTATGTGCTGGTCCTCGCCTTCGGCGGTTCCGCCGTGATGAAGGGCGAACTCACCATGGGAGACTTTACGAAATTCCTGCTCTTCCTGTCACTGTTCTACGAGCCCATCGACCGGCTGAACTCCCTGAACCAAATGGTCCTGTCAGGCCGCGCGGCCGCCGACCGGGTGTTTGAAATCCTGGATTCGGAGGAGGAACTCAATTCCACCCAAGGGACCCCGTTGCCTGGCAAAATCGCGGGCCACGTGCGTTTCGACAACGTTTCCTTCTCCTACCAGGACCAACCGACCCTGCATGGAGTCACGCTGGACGCGCTCGCAGGCCAGACCATCGCGCTGGTCGGCTCGACGGGAGCCGGCAAGACCACCGTGCTTTCCCTGCTCGCCCGGTTCTATGAAACGACCTCTGGAACCATCAGCATCGACGGGATCCCCACTGACTCGCTCGCCAAATCCTCCTTACGGGATCACCTTGCCTACGTCACTCAGGAACCATTTCTCTTCAATGGCACCGTCCGCGAAAACCTGCTGCTCGCGAAACGCAATGCCTCAGACACGGACCTCTGGAAGGCCCTCGAAGCCGCCCACGCGGACCGCTTCGTGCGGGAGCTTCCAGAGCAACTGGACACCAACGTCGGCGAGCGCGGCGTCAAACTCTCCGGCGGCGAGAAGCAACGGATCTCCATCGCCCGCGCCCTCCTCAAGAACGCGCCCATCCTCCTGCTCGACGAGGCCACCGCATCGGTGGATTCCGAAACCGAGCGCCTGATCCAGGACGCGCTTGACCGGTTGATGGAGAACCGCACCGCGTTTGTCATCGCGCACCGGCTGTCCACGATCCAGAACGCCGACCGCATTTACGTGTTGGAAAAAGGCAGGATCATCGAACAAGGCACCCACGGCGATCTTCTCGCACAGGGCGGCAAATACGCGGAGTTATGCCATACTTCGTTTCTGCTACCGGGAGCCGTGACTCCGGCCTGACAGATCACCACGGAAAGTTCCGACTAGCAGAAGCAGTTCCATGATTTTGTACGCCTTCCGCCGTACTTGAAAATTCGCTTTGAGGCCAGATCCCCGGGAAATTGAATCTTTCAACTGCCGCGGATCACAAGCCTCGCCTTAATCCCTTATTTCCAGCGTCTTTGGCATCCCGGACCCGATAGTTCCGGGTCAATTTCAAAATCCTGCCCCATGACCGAATCCGCCGCGAGGCTTGATATATCAATCGTTTGCGGACTTTTTAAAAAATCAGTTAATCTTTTTAAGATTTGAATTAATTCATCATGTTAGCGAAAATGAGATTGCCAACATTACTATAATAAAGCACACGGCTATTCATGAATTTTCTAAAAGCACACTGCGGCGCTTCAGAGATTCGGAACTCTGAATACAAGATCTTTGCATCCGTCTCCATGCGCGCCCCCGACATCCTAGCAGCAATACTTCCTTTCCGTAAGCGATCCACGCTCCCCTCCCGGAAACGCACCGCACTTCGCGGCGAATCCGGCTTTCCGGCCGCTGTATTCCGGATCATTCCTAAAAATTCAACATCCAGCATGCTCGGCCTCCTGTGCATTCTCTCCGCCGGTTCGGTGGCCACGGCAGCCTCCGTGGGCTTGGCATGGAACTCGAATCCAGAGACCAACATCTCAGGATACCGAGTGAGCTACGGCACCACGCTTGGCAACTACCCCAGTTCGGTCAGCGTCGGAACCACTCCCTCCGCGACAGTTTCCGGACTGAACGAAGGCACGACTTACTATTTCGTGGTCGCCGCCATCAACAGCGCCGGGCTGCAGAGCCCTTCCTCCGCCGTGGTATCCTACTTCGTTCCCGTCGTCCCCCCCTCCAACCGCGCTCCGGTCGCGCTGGCCAATTCCCTGACCGTTCCCGAAGACACCCAACTCAACGTGGTCCTGACCGGTACTGACGCGGACAACAATCCACTGACTTACTCGGTGTTGAACGCGCCCACCAAAGGATCTCTCAGTGGTACCGCGCCGAATCTACGATACACGCCGACGGCAGACGCCACCGGAGCCGACAGCTTCACCTTCCGCGCCTACGACGGCAGCTTGTATTCCGCAGCGACCACTGTCTCGATCAACATCACTGCGGTGAACGATGCGCCTGTCGCGACCTCAAGATCGGTAACGACCAACAGAAACACCGCGGTGTCCGTCGTTTTGGCTGGCAGCGACAAGGATTCGTTCACCCTAACCTATGCCGTTGTCACCAATCCGACCAATGGCAGGCTCACCGGAACCGCCCCAAACCTCACCTACACGCCGAACAACAATTACGTGGGGACCGATCAATTCACGTTCCGGGTCAATGACGGTGCCCTGAATTCCGCGGTGGCGACGATCTCTCTCACCGTGGCACAAACCGCCACCGTCCCTACGACGCCCACCACACCTACGACGCCCACGACGCCCACGACGCCGACCACTCCCACGACGCCTACCACGCCAGTGGCCCCTCAGAATGTTCCTCCGGTATTCGTGAGCAGCCCACTCTACGCCGCGGATGCCAGTGAAGGCGTGGCCTACAGCGGCCAGACTCTTGCCGGGAAAGCGACCGATACCGGCGCGATCACCTATTGGAAAATTTCAGGCCCGGCATGGTTGAACATCGCAACCGATGGTGCGCTTTCGGGCACGCCACCGCTCGGCAGCACCGGACTCAATGTCTTCGGCGTGCGGGCGGCGGACAGTGCGTCACTCACTGCCGACGTCGAACTCCGCATCTACGTGGGCTGGCTCCCCGTCCCATGGCAAAGCGCCAATGTCGGGATCGGACAGCTTCCGGGCTCCGTCACTTACAATGTGGGAACCTTCACCCAGACCGGTTCAGGTGTGCTTGGCGGGAGAAGGGACAATTTCCGATTCAGCTATCAAATGCTCAGCAGCGACGGGGAAATCACCGCAAAGGTCAGTTCCCTGCAGGCGAGCGGCTCATGGGTCCGCGCCGGTGTGATGATCCGGGACTCACTCGCCCAAAACTCCCGCCACGTGTTCATGGGACTGACCAATTCGACATCCTACCGCTTGCTCAGCCGGGTCAGAGGCGGAGGCCCCACCACCACGAAAAACAGCGCGACATCCTCGGGATCAGACACCTGGGTGCGCCTGATTCGCCGCGGTGCCTTGATTTATTCCTACCGGAGCTCCAACGGCATCAACTGGACCTACGTGGGAACCAACCGGGTCGCCTTGAACCGCGATTGCTACATCGGCCTCGCCGTTGCCAGCGGCGGAAATGGCGCGAACATGACCGTGCAATTCAGCAACGTCAACGTCACCCCATAAACGACTCTCCCGGCTATTTCCGCTCATCGGCCATCCGGAGTTTCCAACTCCGGATGGCCGTTTTCTTTTGGACCAGGAAATGCCTCCCCGCGGAATGCAGGAGGAAACTTTGATTTCCGCCTTGTCGCATGGTCCGGCGATTGCTTGCTTGCCCACCCATGGCCGCCACCCAAAACACCATCGCGCTGGTTTACGATTATGATCAGACGCTCAGCCCTCGCTACATGCAGGACGACGTGGTGTTCCCCGAGTTCGGAATCGACCCCGCCCAGTTCTGGGCCAAGTGCAACACACTCGTCCACGACCAGAAATGGGACGGTGAGCTCGCCTACATGAAGTGCCTGCTCGACTACCTCGGCATGGACAACGTGACCAACGCCCGCCTCACCGAACTCGGTGCCGGCCTGCGCTTTTTCCCCGGCCTGCCCGAGCTTTTCGAAGCCCTGCCCAAAGCTGCGCTGAGTCCCGTTCACGAAGCCGCCGGAATCAAGGTGGAACACTACATCATTTCCTCCGGCCTCAAGGCACTGCTGGATGGCTCGCGATTGCAGCCCTACGTCAAAGCCATGTTCGGCTGCGAATTCGGCGAGGATGCCGAAGGCCGCATCAGTTTCCCGAAGCGCGCCATCTCGCACACTACCAAGACGCAGTTCCTCTTCCGCATCAACAAGGGCATGCTCGGCTACGACCAGGACGTGAACGACCACATGCCGCCAGACCAGCGACCGATTCCCTTTGAAAACATGGTCTACGTCGGCGACGGCCCGACCGACGTCCCCTGCTTCACTGTCATGGCGAGAAATGGCGGCCAAGGCATCGCCGTCTACAATCCGGAAGACCCCAGCGGCAAATCCTTCCGGAAATGCTTCCAACTCTCCACCCACGCCGGCCGCGTCAAACACATCGCCCCCGCCGACTACCGCCAAGGCTCGCACCTCTGGTTGCTGCTTCAGGAAATGGTCACCGAGACCGCCGACCGGATTCTTCGCCGACGGAGCGAGGAGCGGGAAAATGCGACGGTGGCAGCACCTACGTTTTGATTTGCAGCGCGGTCCGCCCCCTTTGGTCAGGATGGATGCCGGCCGGATAACATGAGCCATTCCGGACATTTCCATCAGACACGATCCGGCTCCGGATGTTCCCACGGTGCGCGGTAATTCCGCCGTAACAAGCGGTTTGTCCCCGGATCGCCGGCCACCTCGCCTTTCGCCGCGTCCCAGTGCAAGGTCAGGCCCGTCTGCTGGGCGAGATTGGCTAGGATACAGGAAGCGCTGGAAATATGACCTTGCTCTATGTCGGCCACCGGTTTGCCGCGCGTGCTGATGTTCTTCAGCAAATCGATCATGTGCCCGCGAATCGCCGGGGCGACGTGTCTTTCGAGATCCTTCTCCGTCTGGTCCTCCGGGTATTTTTCAAGCTCCATGACGACGTCCCGCCGGATCGGTTTCCCGCCGCCGCGGGGGATGAATTCGTAGCGGTTGACGCTGGCCTTGAGCGTGCCGTTCTCGCCGTAAATGATCGCCGCCCACGGATACTCCGGATCAGGCGGATCACCCCAGCTGCGGTGGTTCCAGACGACGGTGAGATCCGGATAGGTAAAGGTGGCGGTCTGGGTGTCGGTGATGTTGGCGCGGCTCTGCTTATCCACGAAAATGCCGCCGCTGCTGGAAATCTGTTGGGGCCAGCCGAGATCGAGCATCCAGCGCACCATGTCGAGCATGTGGACGCACATGTCGCCGACGATCCCGTTCCCATACTCCATGAACGCCCGCCAGCCGCGCGGATGGACGATTTCGTTGTAAGGCAGCAGCGGCGCGGGGCCGGTCCACATTTCGTAATCGAGAGTCGCCGGCAGCGGGATGTCCGGCGGGTTCCCCTTGCGGCGCATGTGGTAGTAACACCCCATTTCGACATGCGAAACCCTGCCGAGTTTTCCCGGTTTGATGATGTCATTCACCGCCTCGATCAAATGCGGCGTGCTCCGCCGCTGCATGCCGACCTGGACGACGCGCCCGTATTTCCGCGCCGCCGCCAGCATCGCGGCGCTTTCGATGACATCCACTCCGGTGGGCTTCTGGACGTAAACATCCGCCCCGGATTTCACCGCCTCGATCATCGGCAAGGCATGCCAATGATCCGGCGTGGCGATGAGCACCACATCCAGATCCTTCTCCGCGAGCATTTGCCGGTAGTCGCCGTAAAGCCGCGGCACCTTGCTCGACGTCTGACGGCTGGCCACCAACTCCCCGGCGCTCTTCAGCATCAACTGATCCACATCGCAAAGCGATACCACCTCCACCGGCGCGACCTGAAGCAAGCGGAGCAAATCGCATTTCCCATACCACCCGGCACCGATCAGCCCCACCCGCTTTCGTCCGAGATCCGCCACCTCCGTCGCAAAGGCGGATCGCCGCGTCAGCATGAAAGGCGCGGCACCAAAAGCGGCAGTGCCAAGGAAGTGTCTGCGGTTCATCGCAGATGGATACCCGGCCCGAAACAGCATCATTTCACAGGGCGGATTCAATCACGGCTGGCCGGAAACTTTGAAACTCCGGCCGCCGCTCGAAGTGGCCATTCCTCCCGCCTCTCCCTTCCATGCACGCGGTCAGCCGCCGCCGAATTCGCTCTCTCGATATTCCTGATTGGCAGCCCTGATTCCGGCACCTAGCCTCGCGCCCTTCGATGTCAGACAAGAACCATTTTCACTTCACCGGGATCTGTGGCACGGCCATGGGTGCCGTCGCCGCCGCCATGAAACAACGCGGTTTCACCGTCACCGGCTCCGACGCCAACGTTTACCCGCCGATGTCGGATTTCCTCCGCGGCCAGGGCATCACGCTCACGGAAGGCTACGCCGAGGAAAACATTCCCGCCGACACGGACGTCGTCATCATCGGCAACGCCATTTCCCGCGGCAATCCGGAAGCCGAGGCCGCGCTCGACCGCAAGCTGCTCTATCATTCCCTGCCCGAGGTGATGAAGGAATTCTTCCTCCGCGGCAAACGCAACTTCGTCGTCTCCGGCACCCACGGCAAGACCACGACCTCGTCGATGCTCGCATGGATCTTCGTCAGCGCCGGTCGCGACCCCGGCTACATGATCGGCGGGCTGCCGAAAAACCTCGGCCACGGTGCCCATTTCACCGACTCGGAATTCAACGTGCTCGAGGGCGACGAATACGACACCGCCTTCTTCGATAAGCGCTCGAAATTTCTCCACTACCTGCCGGAATGCGTCGTCGTGAACAACGTCGAGTTCGACCACGCCGACATTTATAACAACCTCGACGAAATCAAACTCACCTTCCGCCGCCTTCTTAACATCGTCCCCCGCGGCGGCGTGGCCTATCATCAATGGCGACGAGCAAAACTGCCTCGACGTCGCACAAGGCGCGCCCTGCCCAGTCACCACCGTCGGCTTCGGCGAAAACTGCACCCTGCGCATCGAAAACCTCAGCTATCAGCCCGACCGCAGTTCCTTCACCCTCGGCGGAGTCCCCTACTCCCTGCGCATGACTGGCGAGTTCAACGTCCGCAACGCCGCCATGGCCGCCGCCGCCGCCACCTTCGCCGGCCTCACCGCCGATGAGATCCGCGCCGGGCTCGAGTCCTTCGACGGCGTCGCCCGCCGCCAGGAACTCCGCGGCGAGGTCAACGGGATCAAGGTCATCGACGACTTCGCCCATCACCCCACCGCCATTCGCCTCGCGGTGCAGAGCCTGCGCCAGCGCCATCCGGATTCCCGGCTGTGGATTCTGTTCGAACCACGTTCCAACACCACCCGCCGTGCCGTCTTCCAAACCGAACTCGCCGAGGCCCTCGCCGCCGCGGATTTCGCCATCGTCGCCGCCATCCCGGATCTCCACAAGATTCCGGAAAATGATCGCCTTAACCCGGATCAACTCTCCGCCGACATCGCCCGCCTCGGTGGCCGCGGTTTCTATCTGCCCGACCTCGACTCCATCGTCGCCAAGGTCAAGGAAACCGCCGAGCCCGGCGACATCATCGCCGTGCTGAGCAACGGCGGCTTCGGCGGCATTCATGAGAAACTCCTCGCCGCTCTCGCCTAGCCGCCTGTCATCGATTCGCAGCGATCACCCAGGTGAAATTTCGCCGCCGGGAGAAGGTCACTGAAGTCACGGATGCCCGAGGTGCATCGAGCCCTCCTAGCACGCCATTCAGGCTGCAAATTCTTTAAAAACCAGGAAGGAGCGGACTCCGATCCGCTCAAGTCCACGAAATGACCATGTCAAAATCTAATGTCGTTATATAATCTTATTAAATATCAGAAAAATAAACAGAATTTACTTGCAGCGCGCAGGCTATCGGCGGCAGGGTAGGCGCATGCGGAAATCACGCTTGTTAGCTGGGTGGCGGGATTCGGCTTCGAAACCGGTGATCTATCACTGCGTCTCGCGGGTCGTGGACCGGCGGTTCGTGTTTGCGGAGCGGGAATGCGAGGTGTTCCGGATGTTCCTGCGGATGTATGAGAATTTCTCGGGCTGCCGGGTTTTGTCTTACTGCATCATGTCCAACCACTTCCACCTGCTGTTGGAAGTGCCACCGATGGCAGGGGGCGGGCTTTCCGACGAGGTGCTGCTGCGACGTCTTTCCGCACTCTACTCGGATGCGTTCGTGGCAGGGGTCGCGGCGGAGTTGGTGGAAGCACGGAAATCCGGGGCCGAAGGCGGAGCTGCGGAAATTCACGCCCGTTTCACCTACCGGATGCATGATTTGAGCGAGTTTATGAAGGGCCTGCTGATCCGCTTCACGCGCTGGTTCAACCGGACCCACACCCGCACGGGAACGCTTTGGGAGGAACGTTTCAAGAGCGTGATCGTGGAAAGCGGCGTGGCGGCACGGACGATCGCAGCTTACATCGATCTCAATCCGGTGCGGGCCGGAATGGTGAAGGATCCGGCGGATTATCGCTGGAGCAGTTATGGCGAAGCGGTGGGCGGCGGGACGAAGGGCAATGGGAAAAAAGCCCGCGAAGGCTTGGTGAGAGCGTATTTTTGCGATCAGGGCGTGGGATTCGAAGTGGAGAAATGGCCGGAGGTGTCGCGATTATACCGGCGGCTGATGGGACTGGCCCTCGCCAAAAAGTCGGGACGCGCGGAGGTGTCACCATCGGTAAAAGGGCTTGGCCAGAGCACGAGGAATACGGCGGAAATGCTGGCGAGCGGCGACAACGAAACCGTTTTGAAGGATCTAGGACTGGCGAAAATGCTGTATTGTCGGGTGCGCTATTTCACGGATGGCGCGGTAATCGGCAGCAAGGAGTTTGTAAACGCAGCGTTTGCGAGTGCGCGGGAGCGATTCGGCCCCAAACGGAAGGACGGAGCCCGGGTGATGAAAGGCAATGGCAGCGGCGCGAAGGGAGTGCTGTGGAGCTTGCGGGATCTGCGGGTCGGGATTTGATTTTTACTTTTGGCATCGGTGAATGGAACTGTCCCCTGTGCGTGATCCGCATCCGAATCCCAGTGTTAGTGAAGTCCTCGAAGACAGATATCAAATCGTGGACTCGCGGAGACACATCATGGTCGAAGACCTGTCCCGCTGTCATCCTGCGAGCGCCTGATTCCAGCGAACCCAGTGCAGCGCGTCCCCCATTGCTCCAAGTGGCCTCTGCATCTCATCACCCTAGCGCCGCCCCCTGAAGTCTCCCCCCATTTTCAAAACACCTGCTTCGCTGCATCCCGCCATGAAAACCCCAATTCCCGCTTGCCACGACTACGGTTCCGCTGCCCCTTTGTCCGCATGGCCATTCTCATGCGGATTCTCCGCCACACGTTCCGCTTCCCGCTGCAAAGCGCCCTTTCCCTGTTGATGGCCGTCGCCTGCACCGTGCTCGTGCTCGTCCTGCCGGGCATCACCATGCAGTTCATCGACGTGATCATCGCCAAAAACCGCCCGGATCTCATCCTCCCAACCGCCGTCATCGGCATCGGCGCGATCCTCCTGCGGCAGGCGATCTTCACGCTGCGCACCTATTATAACAACTCGCTCGAACTCAAACTCACCCACCTGATTCGCGTCGAGCTCTACGACAAGCTCCAGCGGCTGCCGGTCAAATGGTTCGACTCGAACTCTTCCGGGGAAATCATGTCCCGCGTCGCCAACGACGTGCCCACCACCAACCGAGTCATTATCGAGGGTGTGGACCAGGCCATCGCCGCAGTGCTCCAGTTTATCATCGTGCTCGGCTATATGTTCTGGCACTCGTGGCAACTCACGCTGGTCACCCTGATCCCGCTGCCCTTCATCGCCGTCCTAACCACCTGGTGGAGCCGCCGCTCCGAGCCCATGTGGCGCGAATCTTCGGAAGCCACCTCCGCGCTCAATGCGATCCTCCACGACAACCTCTCCGGCATCCGCCAGATCAAGGCCTACACCGTGGAGCCGCAGGCTCTGGAATCTTTCGACAAGGCCTCGCGAAAAGTCGGGGAAAAAACCATGACCGTCATGCGCGGCCAGGCGCTCGTCTGGCCCGGCGTTTCCTTCATCGCCGAGTCCGGGATCATCCTGATGGTCGCGTGCGGCGCGTGGCTCGCCTTGCAGGGAGAGATCCAGCCCGGCGTGGTGGTCTCCTTCCTCGTGGCCTGGGGATTTCTGTTCGATCCCATCTCCCGCATCAACACTCTCGCCCAGACCTTCACCCGCGGCATCGTCTCGGCGGAGCGTGTTTTCAAAATCATCGACACTCCCGACGAGACCAACCTAACCGAAGGAGCACGCCCCGAAAAAATGACCGGTCACGTCCGGTTCGAAAACGTCTCGTTTTCCTACTCCGACGAAGCCCCAACCATCGACGGCCTCACGCTCGAAGCACTGCCCGGCCAGACCATCGCCCTCGTCGGAGCCACCGGTGCCGGCAAGTCCACCATCCTCAATCTCCTCACCCGCTTCTACGAACCGACCGGCGGCCGCATCCTCATCGATGGCATCCCGCTCGACGGCGTCTCCAAGGAGTGGCTGCGCGACCAGCTCGGCTACGTCACCCAGGAAAGTTTCCTCTTCAACACGAGCCTCCGTGAGAACCTCCAACTCGCCAAGCACGACGCCACAGAGGAGGAAATCTGGGCCGCGCTCGAAGCCGCCAACGCCGCCTCCTTCATCCGCGCCAGTCCGGACGGCCTCGACACCATCGCCGGCGAACGCGGCAGCCGCTTCTCCGGCGGTGAGAAACAACGGCTCTCCATCGCCCGCGCCCTTCTCAAAAATCCGCCGCTGCTGCTGCTCGACGAAGCCACCTCCGCACTCGACAACCACACCGAGCGACTCGTTCAGGAGGCACTTGAAAACCTTCGTTCCGACCGCACGTGTTTTGTCATCGCGCACCGCCTTTCCACGGTCCAGAAGGCCGACCGCATCTGCGTCCTTCATCACGGAAAACTCATCGAGCAAGGCACCCACCAGGAACTCATCGCCCTCGGCGGGTCCTACGCGAAACTTTGCGAAGTGACTTTCGCAAATGATCCGCGATCCGGTGCCTGAACTCCGCAAAATTCTGCCACGCATCAATGTCCCCGGCGGCCAGCATCCCGGGCTTGCTTGGCCTCACGGAACAACCTCTCGCAGCGTTTCGAAGCAAGGGGAGCGCTTGCCTTGCGGAAGCTGTCCTTCGCGGCGTTGAATTCCGACTTTGCAAGGACGTCTTCGTTCATACCCATCAAAACCCGTGCCAGGCGGCAGCGGATTTGTGCCGCGGCGAGTGGAGCATCCAACTCCATGCCGGCCGCCAGCGCGGAGCGAAACAGGGAAACCGCGCTTGCCGGCCGGCCTACCGCCAGTTCGAGCTCGGCGCGGGCCGTGATGACGAGAAACCGCAAAGCCGGCGTGGAGACGAGCTCAGGCTCAGTCTCCATCTTTTCCATCGCAAAACGGGCGGAATCCACGTCACCCGCTTGCGCGGAGGCGATCGCATACTGCGCCCATACCTGCCCCCTTTTGGTTTGGCACGACCACAGCTCCGCGTCGATCAAGCGCCGCAATTCAGCGGCGGCGTGGGCCGCATCGCCATCGAGCAAAACTAACAAGGCGATTTCAAATCCCGATTCAAAACCGCAAGCCGTGGCCTGTTCGTAACAATTCCGCGCCTTCTCGAAATCGCCACTGGCGGTATGGATATCTCCGGCCACCCGCCAGACCTCCCCCTCCATCCAGGGCGAGCTGCGGAGCAGGGCCTCGCGCACCGCGTTGATTTCCTCCGTGGCCTGCCCGAGTTCGCCCCGAATGGTGAGCACTTGCGCCCGATGCAGCCGACAAAGTCCGGGGTAACCCGCAGCGCCCTTGTCCCGGCCCCAGCGGTCGAATTGATCGGTCCACTGGCTGGCACGGTTCCAGTCGGAGCGGTTCATGCAGCAATAAATGACGCCGCAGTAAACCAACCCGCTCGCCCAGGTGCTCATTCCACCGGCCACGACCGCCGCGCCCGCTTCGTCGAGCGCATCGAGCCCCTGGCGCGTGCGGCCAAGCATCAGATTCGCTTCCCCCACTCCGATCAGGCCCAACCCCTCCAGGCTTGCGTCACCACAGGCCGCACCCGCCGCCCGCGCGCGCTCGGCCGCTTCGAGCGCGCGGGTCATTTCGTTTTCAAAAAACGCGAGTCGGAATTCCAGCAGATCCGCATAACCCTGTTCGCGCGCTGCATCGATTGATTCCAGCAGTCGGGTCGCGTGGAGGTGCCACCCGCGGGCCAGCGCCAATTCCCGCCGTTCCAACCTCAGTTGGCCGATGAGAATGCACGCCCAGCCAGCCGACCGTCGATCGCCCTTGGCCCGTTGTCGGGCGACCACCCTTTCCAGCTCGTCCAGCGCCTCTTGAGATTCACCCGCAAAGTGCATTTCATACACCCGGCGGTGAAGAGCGTCCCCGTCCAGTTCCGGACATCCATCCTCGTCGCCAGCGCCGGACGGTGCGCAAAAACGATAGCCGTGGCGGGCGAACGTGCGGATCACATCCGGCGCACCCGCGGCGGCGAGTGCGCCGCGTGCCAAGCTGATCGCCCGCTGGAGAGAACTGTCGGTCACGATCACGTCGGGCCATACCGAGTCCAAAAGTTCATCCTTCGGCACCACCCGGTCGCAGTTTCGCACCAAGTAAACCAGCAGATCGAAAATGCGTGGCTGCAAGCACAACACGCGCCCGCCCGCCCGCAACTCGCGTTGCGCTTCATCGATCTCGAAGGTTGGAAAATGATGGATCATCAGCAGCCTTCCACCGCAGCGGGGGAGAAAGATAAGCTTTTGATCAGGACGTGAAAAGGACTTTGCTCGACCCATTGGCTAGCTTCCCGGTGAAACAACAACCCCAATCGGAAATGAAAACGTATCACACAACCGATCTCCGTTTCTCCAGAATCCTACTCGCGATCTCCTCCGCCGCCCTGCTTTCCATCCCGGGCACCGGCCTCTGCAAAGAGGCTCCTGCGGCGGAATCAAACATCGCGCCTCAAGCGACAGAGAAAAAAGTGCCACTCTTCGAAGGGATGGGTCCGCACCAGCGGAAAATCACAACCGCGTCCGCAGAAGCGCAGCGATACTTCGATCAAGCACTCAACTGGACCTATGCCTTCAATCACGACGAGGCGATCCGCTCCTTTGAGCAGGCGGCGAAGCTCGATCCCGATTGTGCCATGGCCTGGTGGGGAAAAGCCTTCTGCCACGGCCCGCATATCAACAACCCGGTGATGGATGAAGCCGGGTCCATCGCCGCATGGTCCGCCCTGCAAAAAGCACGGGGCTTGGCCGGGAAATGCACCCCGGCCGAACGCGCGCTGATCGAGGCGCTCGCCGCCCGCTACGCCGATCCGGCAGCCGGCAAGCTCCCCTTCACCGCCGACGAGCGCAAACCCTTCGATGAAGCATTCGCACAAGCGATGGAAAAGGTGCACAGCGCCTTTCCCGACGACGCCGACATCACCAGTCTTTACGCCGAATCCCTCATGGATCTGCATCCATGGGATCTCTATGACATTCAATCCAACGCACCTCATCCGTGGACTGGAAAAATCGTCAAACTGATCGAACACGCTCTTCAGTTAGCCCCGGAACACCCCGGTGCCAACCACCTCTACATCCACGCCATCGAGGCATCCGCCAACCCCGGGCAGGCGGATGCCGCCGCCGATGTCCTGCGGACCCTGGTTCCCGCCTCAGGCCACCTGGTTCACATGCCTTCCCACATTGATGTCCGCGTCGGCCGCTGGGCGCAAGCGGCGGAGCAAAACCGCCAGGCCTCCAAGATCGACGCCGCCTACCGGAAAATCTCACCCGACCACGGCATCTATCACATCTACATGGCCCACGACGATCACTTCCTCGCCTGGACCAGCATGATGCTCGGCCGCCACAAGGAAGCCCTGTCCGCCGCCCACGACATGATCCGGAAAATCCCCGCCGAGTTCAGCGAGGCCGCCGCTCCATTTGTCGATCCGCTGGCTTCCATCGAGATTTCCGTGCTGATGCGCTTCGGCCGTTGGGAAGAACTCCTCGCCCTGCCGCGCCCGGCCACTCATCTGCCGGTGACCACCGCGATGTGGCACTTCGGCCGTGGCAGCGCCTTGGCCGCGCTCGACCGCGTGGAAGAAGCCGTCGCCGAGCAGGCGAAGTTCCGCAAAGCCGTCGCCACCTTGCCCGAGGGAACCATGCTCCAACAAAACAAGGCCACCGACGGACTTGCCGTCGCCGACCGCATCCTCGAAGGCGAAATCGCCTTCCGCCGCGGAGACCTGGACCAAGCGGTCGCGGCCCTGCGTGAAGCGGTGGAAAAGGAAGACCGCCTGCGCTACATTGAGCCTCCCGACTGGCTCCAGCCCGCCCGCCATTCCCTCGGTGCCATCCTCCTGTCGGCGGATCGACTGCCGGAGGCGGAAGCGGTCTATCGCGCCGACCTCGCACGCTGGCCGGAAAACGGCTGGTCGCTCTACGGATTGACCGAATGTCTCAAGGCGCGGAAATCACCCGAAGCGGATCAGGTCGAAGCGCGGTTTAAAAAAGCCTGGCAACACGCCGATACGCCGCTCGCCGCCACCTGTCTCTGCGTAAAAATGGCGGAAACGAACCCGTAGCCACCTGACATCAAGACCGCAGAGTCTGCGGATTGTCATTTCAAGCTGATGCTCGCGCCAGTGATCAGGAGGATCTCATCGATCCCGGTTCGACCGCGCGAAACGGAAAGCCTCGAAGACGGATGGGATTCCACCGCGGATCACAACAGTCTTCGAGGCCAATGTCTTCCGGCAGTAGCATGCTCGTTAATCCAGGAAGCCGTGAACCGTTCCTCACGCTCCCCGGATCAGATGCGGAATTTCATGAAGTCCGCAAACGATCCTCGACCCGGTGGTGAAACGCATCCACACTCTTTGAGCAACACCCCTGCCATCCCCTTCTTCATGGAAACACTCCTCAAACTTCCCGACAACGCCGCACCGAGCACCATCTCCGAAATCCTCGCCTCGCTGCGCAAGGAGCACTTCGAGCCCCGTCACGAGGCCAAGGCCTGGGGCGACTGGATCTATCTGTCCACTTACACCACCGTCATCAGCATCGAGTGCAACCACGGACTCAGCAGCACCGCCACCATCGAACATGGCGAGGGCGAGGAAGAGGGCGAGCCGATTCCGTCGCTCTACCGCGCGTTCGGCCGCCTCGGTTGGTTAGGTGTCGACAGCGACGGTGAGTTTCCGTTGGATTGATCCATGCGAGACATCACCCACCCCGCCGAGCGCCTCGTCCAGGCGATGGCGCGTATCTATCAATACCGGATGACCACCACCTCTGGTGGAAACCTCTCCATCCGGGATGCGGACGGCTCCATCTGGATCACTCCGGCGCGGGTCGACAAGGGCTCGCTGCGGGTCGAGGACATCGTCCGCGTCCTGCCGGACGGCACCACCGAAGGGCGGCACAGGCCCTCGTCGGAATTCCCCTTTCACAAACAGATCTACGACGCCCGCCCGGACCTCGGCGCGATCGTCCACGCGCACCCCGTGGCGCTCGTCGCCTTCAGCATCTGCGGCCAGGCACCCGATACGCGGCTCTTCACCAAGGCACACAGCGTCTGCGGCGAGCCGGGATTCGCACCCTACGCCCTGCCGGGCAGTGAGCTGCTAGGCGAGCGGATCGCCACCGTTTTCGCCGCCGGGCATGAATGCGTGATGTTGGAAAACCACGGCGTGGTAGTCGGCGGCAAGGATTTCTCCGACGCTTTCCGCCGCTTCGAAACCTTCGAATTCCTCGCCAAAACCGTTATCAAGGCGCGCGCCCTCGGGCCGGTGAACTATCTGACAGCGGAGCAGCTGGCCGTCGGCGGAAAACCCGCGCGCGAGATTGAGGAGTTCGATCCCGGTCCCGCCACCAGCGCCGAGCGCGCGCTGCGCCGCGAGTTGTGCGACTTCATCCGCCGCGGCTACCACCAGCGGCTGCTCACCAGCAACGCCGGTAGTTTCTCCGTCCGCCTGGATGACGATTCCTTCCTCATCAGCACCGGACTGGTGGACCGCGCGACCATTTCGCCCGACCAACTCGCCTTGATCCATCAGGGCCGCCGCGAGCGCGGGAGCAATCCCAGCGCCGCCTGCCACCTCCACCGTTTGATCTATCAAAAGCATCCGGAGATCCGCGCCATCGTCAACGCCACGCCGGTCAACGCCACCGCCTTCTCCGCCTCCGCCGCGCGGCTCGACACGCGGACGATTCCGGAAAGTTACATTTTCCTCCGCGACGTGGCGGTGCTGCCGTTCTCATGGGTTTACGACGCGCCTGAAAAAATCGCGGACGCGATGACCCCGGAGTTTCCCATCGCCCTCATTGAGAACGATTGCGCTCTCGTGTTAGGAAAGACCATTCTCGACGCCTTCGACCGGCTCGAAGTCCTCGAATCCACCGCCGAGGCCGTGATCCTCAGCCGCTCGATCGGCGAGGTGCGCCCGATGGACGGGCAGGTGATCGACGAACTGATCGGCGCGTTTCTAACCCCATAAGGAGTAGCGACATTCCTGTCGCTACAAAACGTCCTGGGATTCTGTCGCGACAGGAATGTCGCGACTCCTTACTTCACCGCCAGCGCCCTCGGGCCCGGTAGTTTTTCTGCCAGTTCCGTCCAGCCCGATCTGCCAGGCCCTCACCCCTTTCCAGACTTGAATCAGCTTTTCCATCGGAGAAAGCGGCGTGAATCGCAGATGCACGTGATTCAGTATGATCACGTCCATAGGTGGCAAAATAAGGAGTAGCGACATTCCTGTCGCTACAACAAAGGCCGGGTCCGGTGGCGACAGGAATGTCGCCACTCCTTATTTCATAAACGCAGGCTTTCCCTCAACGATCAATCACCGTCCGTTCGATGAACCCCCTGCTGGTCATCGGCACCAGGCGGACTTCCAACGCCGCTTCGGTCCGCGCCACGGCATTTTTCCCGATCATTTCCGTTGAGAACCCCTCCACCACATGCCACACCACCTTGTCAGTCGGCGGCCGGGCGGACCAGACTTCCGGATGGATGTCGTAGTTCTTGATTTCCACGGCCTTCTTCACAAGTTCCCGGGCGCTTGCCACAGCGGCCTCCTCAGTGTCGAAGGTGCCCGCTACCAGATAGATCGGCTGCATCGCCAACTGGTCATTCACCTGTTTGGAGCGGCCGGGAGGAAGGCACAGCAGGCGCTTCTCGCGGCCTTCGTCCTGTCCGCATGAGAGCAGGAGATAGATCGCGTTCGCATCCCCGCTCACCTGGTCCAACGTCCACGTTTCCCCCGTGTGCCTCCCGCCGAAAATCTCCCGGGAGATCACTCCGCCGTCGAACATGAACACATTTCCAAAGTCTATCCCACGTACCGGATCCACATTCAGCTTTGCGCGGTTCTCCTCCGTCCACGGCACCGCGCTATGCTGCGGATAGCGGGCCAGCAACAGCGCCAATGGCAGCGTCGCATCCTGACTGTGGACCACCTGGGTGGCAGGCGAATCGGGTTTTTCATCCGGATTCCGATGATAGCTCACATCCAACAGCAGCGTGCTTTTCCTCTTTTCCCGCAGAGCGTCCTCTTTGGAATATTCGTCCAGCCAGGTAGTCACCCGGCTGTGATAGTAACTCGCCTGGTTGTCGTCTTCCGTCCGGAGTACCGCGTAGTCCGTCTCGTTCGATCCGAAAAACTGTTCCTTCGCGTCCACCGCGTGGTCGGGCGTCGCGAACAAACCACCCGCCGCAAGGAAACCGGCGGTCAAACAACCGAGTAATGCTTTCATGATGCAAACGAACTGGAGATGAATTTCGAGCCTGTAAAGTTCCACCGCATTCCGGGCCATCCCGCAAGCCCGGAAATCATGAGGGATTCTTCATTTCAATTTATCAACTGTTATTTCACGATCGCCTTGAGCGCCGCGACCATTACCGGATCCTCCCACGCTTCGATGACTTTCCGATCCTCCGGCCCGAGCGCGTCGATCTGGCAGCGTTTGATGAAATTCGCGCGGCCCGTATCGTCGATGACCACCGGCACGTCCGGCGTGATCCCCTTGCGGTGCGGCGTGTTTCCCGACGGCGTGTGATAGGTGGCGATGGTCAGCCGCAGCGCGGTGCCGCCGCCCATGGGGATGATGTTCTGCACCGAGCCTTTTCCATAACTCACCTCGCCGATGACTGTGGCTCGTTTCAAATCCTGGAGCGCGCCGGCAGTAAGTTCCGAAGCGGAGGCGGACATGCGGTCGAGCAGGACAACTAGCGGATAGTCACGCTTTCGGCGCTGGCGGTCCGGCGTCTTCATCGGCTCGGCGGATTCCCCTTCCCTGCCTCGTGTGGTGACCACGGCGGTGCCGGGCGGCAGGAAGAGGCCGAGGATTTTCACGGTCTCGCCCAAATCCCCGCCGCCATTCTGGCGGAGATCGAGGACGAGGGATTTCATGCCGGCGTCTTCGAGTTCATCGAGCGCCACTTCCATTTCACGGGCGCAGCCGTTTCCGAATTCGGCAAGACGCAGGTAACCGGTTCCGAGCTCCTTGTTCCAGAATTTGGATTCCGCAACCGAGCGCCGGGCCACGACCCGATGGATCAAAGCCACTTCGATCGGACGAGGTGCCGCCGGTGATTTGAGCAGCAGCCGCGTGGTTTCACCTGCCGGACGCCGCAGGGGCTCGATCAATTCGGAGAACTCCGTATTCTCGGTTTTCCGCCCGTCGATTTCCAACATCGCGGATCCCGGCAGCACGCCCGCCACTGCCGCCGGCCCGAGCGGAGAAACGGCGGCGATGTACGGACCGTCGTCGCGCAGACCGAGCGTGATGCCCAGCGACGGCAATTCCGGATTGAGATCCTTGTGCTCCTCCATCTGGCGCGCCATTTCCGGGTGGATGAACGACGAATGCGGATCAAGGCTGGCGAGCATGCCTTCGAGCGCATGATTGACGAGGCGGTCATAGGCCACTTTGTCCACATCCGGGTGACGCTTGCGAACCGCTTCCAAGACTTCCACGAAACGCTCGATCGCCGGATACGCCGCCTCATCCGGATCCGACGGCGCGGCGGATGCCAACAAACCCAACCCGAGGAACAAACAGACGAATCTCATGCGTGAATGCGTAACATCCACGGGACCGGACGGTAGTAAAAAATAACGATCCCCGCGACCCGATGCCAAAAAGCCAGTCCGGCAAACGCGGTGATTCGGGGCCGCAAAAAAGGACGTGATTCCATTTGTGAAGCACATTCTTTTTTATGTTTTGGGTTGCGGCAGAACGGCTCCGCAGTATTCTGCCGATGACTGCTGTGTTCGACTATTTTGGTAGCTGGCCCGGACCGATGTGATTAATCGGGGTCATTCACCCGACGTAATATGTCATGCCTTTATAGGAAGACGGAAAAGCGCCGGGCGACCCCACTTATTGAGTTTACGGAACGTGGCTCACAGCGCCAAGGACGGCACAGTGGTCTTAATTTTTTCCAGCCCCGACGGGCTTGGCGTTGCGTAATCCTTGCGTGAATCCGGCGGGCCGATCATGGTCCCGCGCGTGATGCGATTTGCGGTACTCGGCAGTGGAAGCGGTGGAAATGCGGCGGTCGTCGAGGTCGGCGGACTGCGGTTGATGATCGATGCCGGACTGAGCGCCAAGCAACTGACTTTACGACTCCGCCAAGTCGGGATCGACCCCGCATCACTCGACGGAATCCTGCTCACTCACGAACACGGCGACCACGTCCGCGGACTGAAAATTTTCCTCAAGCAGCATCCGGTGACGGTCTTCACCACCGCCGCCACGGCGCGGGTGGTGCGGGAAGTCGGGATCGAAGGCGGGACTTGGAAACTCTTCGAAGCCGGCCAGGCGTTCGCCATCGGCGGCATCGCGGTGGAGACCTTCGCGATCCAGCACGACGCGGTGGACCCGGTGGGCTTCGTGGTGGGGCACGACACGCGGCGGATCGGATTTCTATCCGACGCAGGCTTCGTCACCCGCAGCATGACCGAGCGGCTGCGAGGGCTGAACGGGATTTTCGTCGAGGCGAATTACGATGAAGCCCTGCTAGAAGCAGATACCAAACGCCCGTGGTCGATCAAGCAGCGCATCAGTTCGCGGCACGGGCATTTGTCAAACGCCCAAGTCACCGAGCTGATCCGCGACATCGCGCACCCCGCGCTCGGCCGGGTCGTGCTGGGCCACTTGAGCTCGGACTGCAACACGCCGGAGATCATCCTCGCCAAGCTGCGCTCATGCCTATCGGAACTCGGGCACGGCCATGTGGGCTTGCATTGTGCCTGTCAGCACGAGCCGAGCGACTGGTTCGCGTTCTAACGTTTCTCCGCCGGTCCGCAGCGTCAGCGATTTCACCGCGAGGGCCGCGCTGGATGACGCGCCGATGCGGATCTCGTCAAACGTCGTCCCTGGCGGGAGTTTCCCCGTGCAGAACGCGGGGCCTAGCGGGAGCCCTCCTTCATGCAGGCTCACTCCACCCGTCTTGCAGTCGTAGCGGAGAGTCACCATTCTGGGTCCGACGACCCGGTTGCCTGGCAGGATGATGGGCACACGCTGTTTCACATCCAGCGACCAGGTGCGCTCCGGGCCGAAGGCGTCGCCGAAAAACAGCAGCTCGACGCCCTTGCTGAACAGACTCATGCCAGCCCAGCCATCGGTATGGAATGTTCCGTTAGCCGGAGATTTCGTTTCCAGCGTGGCGAGCATCACCGACTTGCTCGCAGCCGGCTCCGGCTGCGGAAGTCGCCGGAAAATCGAATAGTTCACTCCGTCGATGCGGTCCCCGGTGATCGAAGGGCTTCCGTAGTCCACCCGCCAATCCGCCTTCATGAATGGCGCGGCGCAAATGGTGTCAAACGTGGCCAAGCCTTTGGAAAAACGACTTTCATCGGCAGGAAAGCGCAGGATGCCATCCTTGTCGGCGACGCGCCCGGCCTCGCCGGCGGACAGGATCTCGCCCTCGCTCCTGCCATTGAGACGCATGCTTACCTTGCCATCGAGCACGTGAAGTTCGTCCGGACCGTCCATGCGGGTCACGATGCCGAACTCGGTTCCCAGATCCACCGCGGACATCGACGGGGTGGTGACTTCGAAGTGACTTCCGGATTTTTCCCGATGAAAGCGGCCGCGCCCTTCCGCGAGATGCAGTGACTCGCCGGAGACAAAAGTGAGAGTGGAGGGCCCGTCGATGAGCGCGGACAACGAGGGGCCGGGTGAAATCCGCGCCTGGCCGGCCACCAGTTGCAATGTTTCCCCGAGCGCGAGATCCGCGGATTCCCCGCCGTTCCGGGGAGTTCCGTCGATCTGCCAGACGGCGTCAGGGGAGAAACTCACCCCCGCTACGATCGGGACGGACTTCGGCGCGGAAGTGGATTTCAGATAGAAAACGCCAGCTAGAAGCACCACTGCCGCGGCGGCGGCGACGGGTGCGAACTTGGCGGAAAACGTGCGACCGGTGATCGGCACGACGTTTCCTGCCGTCGGCAGGCCTTCGTATTCCTCACAGAGCGAGTGGTGCAGCAGCGCGTAGTCGCCATACTGTTTGACCAGCTCCGGCTCGGTGCGCATGCGCTGTTGGAAGCGGTCGAAAACCTGTTGGGAAACGGATCCGTCCAGCACTTGCTGGATCAGGTGGTGGTCGGATTTTTTCATCCCGGATTGCGCAGTGCGGCTTGAAGTTGACGTTCGATGCAGCGCTTGAGCGCCGCCCGCAGGTTGAAGAGAATCGCCTTGAGCGTGCCGGAACTGCGGTGAGTGGCCTCGGCGTATTCCTGAAGTGACGAGGCGGTGGCGTAGCGGTGGTGAAGCAGGTCCCGGTCCTGGGGCCGCAACTTCTGCAGACAGCATCGCAGCGCGAGATGGCGTTCTTCCAAATCCTCGGGCTCCACCTCGAATTCAGGGGACATCCGCTCGATCAGATCGTCGTCAAACACCAGCCAGCCGTGCGAAACGAGCCGCCGCCGGTGGTTGAGCAGGTGGTAGCGGATCGTCTGGAACGCCCAAGCCTTGAAGTTCGTGCCGATTTCAAACGACTCGCGCTTTTTCCACAGCGTGATGTTCACCTCCTGCAACAGGTCGCGGGCTCCGGAGCCGCCGGGTGCCAGCGAACGGATGTATGCGAGCATGGAGGTCTGGTGGTTTGTCAGTTCCGTGACAAACGCCTCCTCTCCCGGGGTCTCTTTTGGCTCTTCACTCATGCGTTTCCAGCATTCGCAAATGTCGGATCACCGCAAGAGGTTTAGTGAAACGATCCCCGCTCAACGCCGCCACAGGACGAAGGTCGCCGTGGCGAGCACGAGCAGCGCGAAAGCCCGCCGGAGAGCGGCTTCGGGGAGCCGGGAAACGACTTTTCCCCCGACCAGCACGCCGCCGGCGGCGATGGTGGCGAAAACGGCGGCCAGCAGCCACGGGACCGGAGCCTCGCCCAGGTGGCTGAGAAATCCCGCTGCCGAGTTGCAGGCGATGATGGCCAGCGAGGTGCCCGTCGCGGTGCGCAAGGACAGGCGCGCGAATTTCACCAGCGCTGGCACCAGCAGGAATCCCCCGCCGACGCCGATGAACCCGGTAATCACGCCCACCGCCCCGCCGGCTAACAAACACCGCAGCGGATGGCATTCCGGAGCCGGCTGCAGCACGTTTTTCCGCGGGATCAACATGCTTGCGCCGATGACCGCCATCAGGATCGCGAAAATCGTCATCAGCGCGGAGGGCGTGACCAGGTGCGTCAGTCGAGATCCGCCGAAAGCCCCAAGCATGCCGGAAATCACAAACGTCCCCGCCGCCTTGAAATGCAGGTCCCCCGCCCTCGCGCGCTGCCATGCCCCGGCGAGCGCGGCCGTGCCCGACGATGAGCAGGCTCAACCCGACCGCCTGCCGCGGCGGCACGTCTGCCAGATAGACGAGCACCGGCAGCGTCAGGATGCTGCCACCCGCGCCGGTCAGACCGAGCGACAGGCCGATGGCCACCGCACCTAGCAGGGCGAGGATGTTCATGGGGACGACTCCGGGGAAACGGTGATCCGCCAGATGCCGCGCAGGTCGTTGAGTTGATAGCCGGCGGCCTTGTCATCCGGATAGATCGCGAGGATCGCAGCACGGGTTTCCGGAGCGATGTCTTCCGCGGAACCATGGCACTTCAGGCAGAGCGGCTGGCTGGCGATGATGGGCAGCCGCACCACGGTCGCCCCCGACGTGGAATTCTCCACCAGCGGGGTCGCCGCTTCGCCGCGCTTGATGGCATCACGGAATGAGGTGATTGCAGCGAGATCCGCGCCTTCCGCCGCCTGCCGCGGGTTCCGCGGGCGGTCACTGAGGCGGATCATCGCGACATTGCGGCGGGCGGAAACTTCGGAGACGAGGGATTGCGCCTTCGTGGAGCACACAGGAATCGCAGCGACGGGTCCACCGCTTTCGATGGCTTTTGCAAGTTCCGCCGAGAGTTGTTGAAACGCCTCATGCGCGGCCTCGCGGGCAATCGTCTGCGCTTGCTCGCGGGTGACGGGTTCCTTTGATTCACAAGCGGCAAGCGCGAATGCCATTCCAGCAGCGAGCCATTTCATGATCGCAGCCTGGTTGGAATTTCGGCGAAGGGGCCGTCGACATGGACGACCTCGTGGCCTTGCCTGGCAAGATACGGGCAGGCGATCGCGGCCCGCAGTCCGCTGCCGCAGTGGACGTAGAGCGGCTTGGCGGACGGGACCTCGCCGATTCTAGCAGCGAGACGGGTGTAGGCGATATTCGTGGCTCCGGTGACGTGGCTGGCGGCGAATTCATCGGCACCGCGCACGTCGAGGACGGTGGCATCCGCCGGGAGATCCGCGGTGGAAATGCGCGGATAGCTGGTAGTAACAGCTGTTTCTGCCAGAGCTTCGGTGGCGGGGATCCAGGCTTCCACGTGGTCCAGCCCGATGCGGATCAATTGCCGCACGGCGTCGTCGAGTTGCTCCTCATTTTCGACGACGAGCAGGATGCGGGCGTTTTCATCGACGTAAGATCCGGCGGCGACGGTGAGTTTGCCACCGCCCATCGGGGCGAAGAGCGAGCCTCGCAAATGCTTGTCCGCAAAGGCCGCGCGGTCCGCACGGAGGTCGAGGATGGCGGTGTCCTTTTCACCGATCCACGAAGCGAGTCCGGCGGCGGTGATGCGGGATGGCACCGGAAGTTTTCCATCCGGCAGAAGCGGTGGTCCGAGGCGGTTGTCGCGCTTCATCCGGGCGAAATAGCGCGGTGGCTCGGGCTGGCCGTGAAGGATGTTTTTCACGAACTGGTCCTCACCCGCCGTCAGTGCTTCGCGGAAGGCGGGGTTGAATTTCCGTTCGTAGCCGAGCACGCTGTTAGCAATCGAGCCGAGCGCCTTGCCGCAGGCGCTGCCGGCACCGTGGGCGGGCAGGATTTGCAAATGCTCCGGCAGATCCGACGTGGCACGCAGGCTGGCGTAGAGCGTCCGGGCGCTGGGTTCCATCACCCCCGCCTGCCCGGCGGCGCTTTCCAACAGGTCCGGCCGGCCGACATCGCCGACGAAGATGAAATCGCCGGTGAGCAGCGCGATGGGCTCGTCCGCCCCGCCGCCCTTGTCGGTGACGAGGAAGCTCATGTGCTCCGGCGTGTGCCCGGGGGTCAGGAGTGCCTGGATGTCGATGTTGCCGACTTTGATGACGTCGCCGTGTTTGATAAACCGGGCGTTAGGATGATTTTTCGCCCACTCGAACTGCCAGTCCGGCCCGCCCTCGGCGGAGAGACCATCCGGTCGCGCCGTGGCGCTCCATCAGTTCGCGGGCGCCGCTCAGGTAGTCGGCATGGATGTGGGTGTCCGCGACGGCGGTGAGGCGCAGGTCGTTTTCCGCCGCGACCTGGAGATAGCGGTCGAGATCGCGCTCGGGGTCGATGACGATGGCCTCGCCGGTGCGCTGGCAGCCGATGAGATAGGCGTTCTGGGCGAGCGATGGATCGGTGATCTGGCGGAGGAACATGGGAATGAGAGTTGGAGGTTAGACCGAACACGAGTTACCGGCACACTTGATGCCGGACCGTTGGTTCCACGGCATTTTTGCCAGGAGCATGGCCATGCCGCACCAGTCGGTGATGCCCGCGAAGGTCAGTCCGGCACCGACGAAGGCGCTGAGCCCGTAGAATCCGGGATGCACCCAGGTGCCGAGGATCACGCCGGTGAGCACCAGCAAGCCGGCGGCGATGCGCACCTGGCGTTCGAGTGAAATGGCTTTTTCACCGCGGTTCACGGGCAGGCCGGCGCTTTCCCAAGCGGTGACGCCGCCTTCGAGGATTGCGAGATTTCCGCAGCCGGCGGCTTGGAGTTTTTGGAAGGCCTGCTCGGCGCGTTTGCCGCTGCGGCAGACGAGCACGCATTGCTCGGCCTGCCCGGCGGCGGCTTTCACCGCGGCGGGATCGAGCCGGTCGAGCGGCATGAGGTGGGAATCCGGGATGTGAATCTCGCCATGCTCGGCGGGGGTGCGGACGTCGATGAGAGCGACGCGTTTGCCGGATTGGAGGTCGGTGTTGAGTTGGGAGGCTTGAATTTTCATAACTTGTTCAATCACTAAATAACCACATGGTTATGTTTGCAAACAAAATTTTCCGTGATATTCATTTCGCCAGTGAAACTGAATCCCGCCCAACTTGAACGAGTCGCCAACCTCTTCCGCGCCTTCGCGGAACCGACCCGGCTGGCGATCATCCAGGAACTGAAATCCGGAGAATTGAGCGTCTCGGAAATCGTCGATCAACTGACAACCAGTCAGGCGAACGTTTCCAAGCAGCTCAAGCTGCTCTACGACGCCGGATTGGTCACCCGCCGCAAGCAGGCGACGCAGGTGCTCTACGGCATCGCGGAGCCGATGGTTTTCGAGCTCTGCGCGCTGGTCTGCGACAAGCTGAACCGCGACGCCGAGAAACCCGCCACGCTGAGGTTCTAGCTTCCGCACCGATGAAATTTTTCCCGGTGGCCCTGGCAGGGCTTAGTTTGAGCCTCGCAGTTGGCTGGGTGATGCTGCGGGAGAAGGAAGCTCCGGCACCAGCCGTCGCCGTTCAAAAGGCCGAGAAATATCGCGTCGGCGAGGCATCACCGGACGGAATCGGGAAGTTTTTCCATGGTCGGGAAATCGCCAAGGTGATGGGACATCCGGCGATCGGCTGGCTGGAGCGCGACGAGCGGGAGCGCGAGGAAGCGCCGAGCCGGGCGATCGACGCGCTGGAGCTGCCCCCTTCCGCGGTGATCGCGGACATCGGCGCGGGTTCCGGATATTATTCATTCCGGATCTCGCCGAAAGTCCCGCTGGGCAAGGTGATGGCGGTGGACATCCAGCCGGAGATGCTGGATTTCCTGAAGCGGCGGTCCGCCGAGCTGGGCATCACCAACGTGGTTCCGCATTTGGGCAAGGTGGAGGATCTCGCACTGCCACCGGCGTCGCTGGACGCGGCATTGTTAGTCGATGCCTATCACGAGTTTTCCCATCCGGCGGAGATGCTGGCGTCGTTGTTCCGCTCGCTGAAACCGGGTGGGCGGGTTTTCCTGCTGGAGTTCCGGGCGGAGGACCCGCGGGTGCCGATCAAGGAGCTGCACAAGATGACCGAGGCGCAGGCGAGGCTGGAATTGGAGTCGGCGGGATTCCGGCTGGTGTCGAACCGCCGCCATCTGCCGTGGCAGCATTTCATGATCTTCGAGAGACCTTAGTTTTCGAAAACCGGGAACCCCTTGTCGGGCCGGAGTTTGGCGGGCGGCTCGATTTGGAACGAGCCGATGTCGCCGAGCAGATAAGGTCCATAGGCGATGGGAATCACGGTGAGCAACAGTGCCGGCTCGTCCTCGTTGATAATCCGGGAAACGTGGACGACGGCCGCGCAGTTGGGGCTTTTTTTCACGCCGAGGATATCGCCCACCTTGAACATTTCGGCAGCATCCGATTCCACAGTCGGAAACAAATACTCGATGAAAACCGGATAGGGCATCGGCTTGGTGAAATCATCGGGTTTCACCAGGGCCTGGGCACGGATCACGATGCCGGGATCCAGAAAATCATCGGGACCGAGCTTGCGGATCTTTTCCACCTGATAGTCACCCTCGATGTAGGTCAGCAGCAGCGGACGGTCGAAGTTGGTGAGGTAATTGCGCATCAGCAGCGTGTTCGCGCGGATGCGCTGTTCCTCGGTATAGCCGAAATAGCGCTTGTAGAGTTCCTTGGGGCCGAGGGCGTTGCCGTTCGGCACGTCGAGCACGGTGTAGCGTTTGAGGACGGGCAGGCGGCCGAGGTTACGGAGGATTTCGTAGTTCCGGGGTATTTCCGGATTTCCAAAAACATGCAGACAGACGGCCCAGCTGATCACAGCGAAGCAGAGTGCCAGGGCATTCGCCAGCAGCCACCAGAAATAAGCCGGGCGGCGGGGTGGTGGCTCTTCGACGACGCGGGGCACGAGTCAGGCGGTGTTCAGTGGGATCCGCAGGCTTCACCATCGGCGACCACTTCGGTGGCGGGTTCGCCGACGGGTTCGAATGAAGTCCCGCACCCGCACGATCGCGCGGCCTGGGGGTTATGGATTTTGAAACCGGCGTCGGTCAGGTCGTCGGAATAGTCGATTTCACAGCCGCGCAAGCGGTCGAAGCTGTCGGCCGCCACGATCACGCGGGCGGGTCCGGACTGGATGACTTCGTCGCCGGGCTCAGGATCCTCGACTTTCATTTCGTATTGCCAGCCCGCGCAGCCGCCGCGGCGAACCGCGAGGCGGAGGCCGGATTGCGGGGATTTTGCCCGGCTGGCGAGCAGCTTGCCGAGTTCTTCGATGGCTTTGGGAGTGATGACGATCATGTGGCTTGAGGGAAGCTAAATGCTTTCGGGCGGATTTGAAACTGGAAATCCATCGAAGCCGGGATCGTCGTTTTTCAGTCCTGCGGGATGCCTCATGGCGCATGCAATTTTCCGGAATTTCAAATCGGCAGAAAGGTCTTGACCTGCTTTCGCTTCGCCTCTTCATTCCGCCCCGCATGCGATTTTTTCGCATCGCCCCTAGAATAGGTGGGGTGTCTCCAGATTTTTGACTCTAGCGCATTTATTCCATGTCTTCATCCAAACCTTCGTCCAAGAAGCCCGCCGAGAAACCCCAGGTCAAGGTTCCGGCAGCGGCGTCCAAGATCAAGCAGCCCTCCAAGGATGAGGTTCCGGCAACCGGCAAGAAGGCGACAAAACCCGCCGTCGTCGTTCCAGCCCCGAAGGCTGCTCCAAAGCCAGTCGTGAAGCCCCCGGCGAAACCCGAAGCTAAAGCCACTCCCAAAACCGCTGCCAAACCCGCAGCGGAGGCAAAACCCAAGGAAGTCGCGAAGGCCGCCGCCGCAGAGCCTGCCAAGACCAAGAAGGAAAAAGAGAAGGACGTCAAAACCGTCTCCGGCGAAACCAAGGCGACGACCAAGGCCGCAGAATCCAACAAGCGCCGCATCGACACTCCTGAAATTCAGGAGAAAATCCGCGAACTCATCAAGCTCGCCAAGGAACAGGACTACCTGACCTACGACGATATCAACGAAATCCTGCCCAACGACCTGGTCGATCCCGATGACGTCGAGGCCATCATGGAGCGTCTCCGCAACATGGAGTTCGACATCATCGACGCCTCCGAGGTGGACCGCTACAAGGACAAGAAGCGCGACGAAGGCGATGGCGACGAGGAAGACGTCAAGGCCGACCAGAAACTCGACATCCTCGACGACCCGGTCCGGATGTATCTCAAGCAGATGGGCCAGGTCCCGCTGCTCACCCGCGAGCAGGAAGTGGAAATTTCCAAACGCATCGAAGACGCGGAAATCGAGGTGGCGCGCCATCTCCACCTTTTCGGCTTCGTCACTGATTCCTATCTGGAACTCGCCGACAAGCTCAACAAGGGCAAGGAGCGCTTCGATCGGGTGATTCTCGACAAGAAGATCGAGTCCCGCGAGCGCTACATGAAAGGCCTGCCGAAACTCTGCGACCAGCTCAAGCAGCTGCATCACGAGAACGACGACCTGTTCCGCCAGCTTTCCGCCAAGAATCCGCGCAGCAAGAAGAAGCTCGAAGAGGAGTTCCAAAAGAACATCCAGACGCTCAACCGCGTTTTCACCCGCTTCTATTACAAACAGAAAGTCGTCGAGGACTTCTGCGAGCAGGTGGACGAATACATGCAGAAATTCTGGCGCTACGGCCGCAAGTTGCAGACCGATCCGGAAGACAAGGAGTTCCTCACCAAACTCCGCGAAATCCAACAGCGCACCTGGCACACCCAGGAGTCGTTCGAGGATGCCAACAAAAATCTCCGCCACTGGCTCAAGGAAGCGCTCAAGGCGAAGACCGAGATGGTCGAAGCCAACCTGCGGCTCGTCATTTCCATCGCCAAAAAATACACCAACCGCGGCCTCTCGTTCCTCGACCTGATCCAGGAAGGCAACATGGGCCTGATGAAGGCGGTCGAGAAATTCGAATACCGCCGCGGTTATAAATTCTCCACGTATGCCACCTGGTGGATCCGCCAGGCGATCACCCGCTCGATCGCCGACCAGGCCCGGACCATCCGGATCCCGGTGCACATGATCGAGACGATCAACAAGCTGATGCGCGTGCAAAAGCAGCTCGTCCAGGAATACGGCCGCGAGCCGTCGCCGGAAGAAATCGCCGAGGAAATCCACTTGCCCGTCGAGCGGGTGCGCGCCGTGTTGAAAATGGCCGCAGCAGCCGATTTCGCTGCAAGCACCTGTTGGAGATTCGGACGACACCTCCTTCGGTGACTTCATCGAAGACAAGGCCGCCGACAACCCGATGGAGGAGGCCGGATTCTCGATGCTCAAGGACAAGATCAAGGACGTGCTCGACACCCTGACCGAGCGCGAGCGCGAGGTTCTCGAACAACGCTTCGGTCTCAAGGACGGCTACAGCCGCACACTTGAGGAAGTCGGCCGCCAATTCCAGGTCACCCGCGAGCGGATCCGCCAGATCGAAGCCAAGGCCCTGCGGAAAATGCGTCACCCGACGCGGATCCGCAAACTCGAAGGCTTCATCGAACTGCCGGGGGCGTAAGGAAGGAGCGCTGGCTTTAGCCGGCCCGGTGTCTCGCTCAATTCGACTGGTTCATGCCGGCTAAGGCCAGCGCTCCATCACCTATTCACCATGGAAGTCCCCGAAGAGTTCACGAAAATCGAGTCGATCTTCGTCCGGCATCGCAACGCACTTCTGTTGCGCGGTCAGTTCACGCCGATTTACACGGACTACTATCTGCACCTGATGCAGCACGGCATCCGTCCGCCCGCCGAGCTCGACCAGATGCTCAAGGACACGCTGGCGATGCTCACGCTTCATCTCGTCGCCCGACCGTGGGCGGAAACCATCGCGTGGACGGCGAATCTCCGGGCACCGCGCATCAATCTGTTTGTCACCGGCAGTTCGTTCGAAGAAGCGGTCACCGGCCGGATCTTCACCGAAGACGTGCGCGAGCCTGACCGGAATTTCTTCTACTCCCAGACCACCACCGCCGAGGGACAGCAAACCCAGCACCACGACCTTGGAAATCGAGGGCAAGGACCCGATCGTCTGGGTTTCCCAGTATTACGACCAGTCCGAGCAACGCCCCGCCCGCGCGTTCCGGTTGGAGGACGAGAATTTCGCCATCATCGCCGCCCAACCGGATTGTGACCTCGAATGGCTCGCCTCACTCGATGTCGCCGCCGTCGAAAAAATCACCGAAACCGAGGAAACCACCCTGCTCGAATCCCGCAAGTTCCGCTTCTTCTGCGGCTGCACGCTCGACAAGATCCTGCCCATCCTCGGCGGCTGGCGCGAGCGGCTCGACGAGCTGTTCGGCGACTCCGATTTCATCAGCATCCAGTGCCCCCGCTGCGCCGCCAAGTATCACGTCACCCGGGACATGATCGTTTGATCCGATGCAGCGATTTCACCACAGGCAGTTCGCCGATGTGGGCGCGTTGGTCGCCCTGAAAAACTCCCAGCGCATCTCCGTCTGCATCCCCACGCTCAACGAAGCGGACACCATCGGCCCGATTGTTTCCGTGATCCGTGATTCACTCGTGAGCAACGGGCTCGTCGATGAGATCCTCGTCATCGACTCCGACTCCACCGATGCCACCCGGGAAATCGCCGAGGCGGCGGGTGCCACCGCCTATCAGTCATCGGAAATCCTTTCCGACCAATCCTCCTTTCAGGGAAAGGGTGAGAACCTCTGGAAAGCCCTTCACGTCGCCAGCGGAGACATCATCTGTTATATCGACGGCGACATCTCCAGCTTCCACTCCGGATTCATCACCGGACTCATCGGCCCGCTGCTGACCGATCCGGCAATCGACTACGTCAAGGCCTTCTACGAGCGCCCGCTCGCTTACGGTGACGAGTCCCACTCGACCGGCGGCGGCCGCGTTTCCGAAATCCTCGTCCGCCCGCTCATCTCGCTGTTCTATCCGGAGCTCGGCGGCATCCTCCAGCCGCTCGCCGGCGAATACGCCGCACGGCGCAGCACCCTCGAATCCCTCCCCTTCCCGGTCGGCTACGGCGTGGAAATCGCCCACCTCATCGACCTTGCGCGTGACGGGAAAATCCACCGCATCGCCCAGACCGACCTCGTCAAACGCATCCACCGCAACCGCGACGACGACGAGCTCGGCAGCATGGCCTTCGCCATCCTCCGAGTCGTGCTTCGGCGCTTGGAGCGGGATGGCAAACTCTCGCTCACAAGCCCCTTGCCCGATCTCTATCAATCCTGGTCTATCGACGGAGAGCATATCCATCAGTTTTCAAAAACCATCCCCGAGCCCGAGCGCCCGGCGATACGAAGTGACTCAGGCATTCCTGCCTGATCTACTTTCGAAGGAGCCGGAAGAACAGGCAGGAATGCCTGTATCACGTCCAGGCACAAAAAATCCGGCGAAAACCAGAGTGGGGGGAAACTCGATTTTCGCCGGAATTTTCTGAACCGGGGGGATGTTCTGACTCGCGGGGGAGTGGTTTGTCGATGTCTGCTTCCTTGGGGGGAGAGGTTGCTCGCGGCGACCCATGAGAGATATCCCATTTCCGGCCACAACGATAGTCCGTGATCACGTATCCATGATCGCGGAGGGTGGGAAATACCCCATGGCCTCGGCGGGCGGGCTGAGTTGGCTTCTGGCGACACGCGTGTGAATGAAGGCGGCACCACTGATTCCGGGCGCACTCCCAAAAGTCATTCATGATTTCCAGTTCTTCAATGCTCTCTCACATTTTCCGGGATGAAGAGAATGCTGGAGTTTTCAATTCGGTTTTGCTAAATGTCGGCAACACCCGATTGATCCCATGAAATCCCTACTGCTGATCCCGATCCTTGGCCTTGCGTTTTTCGCCAGCTCCTGCCGCACCGTGACCCCGCTGGACCCGATGACGATGAAACAATCCTGCAAGTGCCTGCCCGAGAATTTCCGCCCGGACGGCAGCTGCTGTTGCGGGCCGAAAGTCAGCGGCACCAAGTGATCATTCCGTCACCCCGTTGGTGAATGCCGATTCCAACGCCTCCGTCCAGCCGGGCCACCCGCGCCCGTTACTGGGTCGTCGTGTTTGCGATCGTCCTCGCGGTCATCCAGTATGTGGACCGCGTCGCCATCTCGCAGGCGATGCCGGACATCGCGAAGGAAATGGGATTCACCGACGCGCAGAAGGGCGCGGTCTTCTCGGCCTTCGCGCTGGCCTACGCGCTTTTTGAAATCCCCACCGGCTGGCTGGGCGACAAAATCGGCGCACGCAAGGTGCTCATCCGCGTGGTGCTGTGGTGGTCGTTTTTCACCGCCGCCACCGGCTGGGCGTGGAATCATGCGTCGATGGTCGTCATGCGGTTCCTGTTCGGCGCGGGCGAGGCGGGCTGCTTTCCGAATCTAACCAAGGCGATGAGCGCCTGGCTACCGCTTCACGAGCGGACCCGCGCGCAGTCGCTGATGTGGATGGGCGCGCGCTGGGGCGGGGCTTTCACTCCGCTGTTGGTGGTGGTGGTGATCGCATTCGTGAACTGGCGCACCGCCTTCATGATCTTCGCCATGCTGGGCGTGGTGTGGGCGGCTGTTTTCTATCGGTGGTTCCGCGACCACCCGCGAGACCACAAGGGCGTGAACGCCGCCGAGCTGGAACTGCTCAAGGACAACGCGGAAAACAGCGTGAGCCACGGTGCCGTGCCATGGCGCGCACTGGTCACGCGGCCCACGATGTGGCTGCTGTGCATGCAGTATTTCTGCCTGAGCTACGGCTGGTATTTCTATGTCACCTGGCTGCCGGACTATCTGAAATCCGAGCGCGGCATGGACATCAAGTCGAACGTCGTCATGAAGGCTCTGGCGGACGTGCTGGAAACCTCGGTCTCACCGGAGCTGACGATGAAACTTCTATCCGCCGCGCTGGCGGGTATTCCCCTGCTCTTCGGCGGCTTCGGCTGCCTCATCGCCGGGGCGATCAGCAGCCGGCTGATAGCGGGCGGCGTCACGGTGACGAAGGTGCGCCGCGTCCTCGGCATCGTCGGCTTCACCGGTGCGGCGACACTGCTGATGATTTCGTTCTACATCAAGGACCCCCTGCTCGCGATGCTGTCGATGGGCATGGCGAGTTTTTGCAACGACCTGACCATCCCCGGCAGCTGGACGACCTGCATGGATGTCGGCGGAAAATTCGCCGGCACCGTCTCCGGCAGCATGAACATGATGGGCAACTTCGGTGGCATGGCAGGCCCGCTGGTGGTCGGACTGGTCCTGCAATTCTCGGACCGCGACTGGCATTTGACGTTCCTGATTTCCTCGATCATCTACGCGCTCGGCGGACTGTGCTGGCTGTTCATCGACCCGGTCACGCCGATTGAAGATCCGGCGAAGCAGTAACTTCCAGCATCAGCTGAAAAATCCCCTGCCGGCGAGGTGCTTGAGCCACGGATCGAAGTCCAGTTCCGGGCAACGGGCTTGCGCGACCGACGCCAATTCGCGTTGGCTCAAGCTGCCATCCATCGCCGCCAGCACCTGATAGTGCGCTGTGGGAAACGCGCAAGGCCGGTGCCAGACATCGACGAGCGGCAAGGATTCCCGCGCGCAAAGCAACCGGAAGGCATCGAGCCGCGGGAACTCCGGTGGCTCGGAAACGAAGTCCACCGGCTCGATCCGCGGCAGGAGCCAAGCCGCGCGTGATCCCATCATAGACTCGCCGCGCGACCAATTTCGCGTCCAGCCCGGGAAGCCCTGCCACCAGCTCGCTCCACGCCACGCAGGCTGGCTCGAAGGATCGGACCACGCCGGCGATCTCATCCTCACCCGCAGTCGCACGATAGAAAAAATCCATCAGCAATTCCAAGGACACGCGCCCGCTGACTTCCGCATCGTCGCGACACAGGATGCCGGATCGGAACTTCCGCTCCAGCGCCTCGTCCACGGCCATTTGATAGGCCAGCGGATCGCGCACCTGGTTCCGCAACTCCACGAGAAAATCCTCGCTGAGTACCGACGGCAGGTTTTCACCCGGATCGGACTCGCCCAGCCAACGCAGTCCGGCGTTAGACGCTGCTTGCACGAAGCGGTCGAGAGGCCACGGGTCGTTGACGGGTGCGAAGTCATCGCATGCGAGGACCGCCGGTCCCTTGGCCAGCATGTCATCGACGATGTCCATTTCGGCATCACCCGGATCCAGAATCGACTTCAGGATTTCCAGCGACGAAACTACATCCCCTCCCCCGGCTTGCTGGATCGCCCGGGCCTTCGCGATCACCGGCAGCCGTGGCTTCCAGCCGCATTCGAGATTGAAGCTGATCGTCGCGATGCCGTTAGGGACGAGATGCCTGCGGCAGAAAAGCAGCAGCGCGACCTTCGCCTCGTCCGACACCCAGGAGAAAAAACCGTGAGCGATGATGAAGTCGAACGGGCCGCCAGACAGGCTCGAAATCGCGCAGATCGATGCAGTGAAACTCCACGTTCCCCGTGCCCGACGCAGAAGCGCGCTCGCGGGCATCCGCAATCGCCTGCTGCGCCAGATCGATGCCGGTGAAGCGGCTTTCCGGCCAACGCCGGGCCAAAGGAATCAGATTGTGTCCGGAGCTGCAGCCGATTTCGAGAATCCGCGCCCGGCGTGGATGCGCCACCTCCAGCCCGCCCATTTTCGCGGCGACGGCTGAGACCGCCGGATCCGACAAGGGATGGCTCATCGGCGGATAGACCAGATCCTGATAGAGTTCATGAATCGCGTCGGGCATGGTTTCAGCGGATTCGATCTACCGTGATGCGGTCCCAATACATCCGGTCACGCCAGTCATGAAAGGAGTCGTTGTAAGGATCGAGCCGCCGGCGGGTGGCCACACTTTCTCCGGCGACGAGGACCTCGTTCATGCCCTCCGGCGTGCGCAGGCTGCGCACTTGCGGAAACGAATCGCAAAGGATCTTCCGTGTGAGCGACTGCATGTTCCGGTGCCCCGGCCCGGTGACGAGGTTCACCGCGAGCACTCCGCCGGGGGCGACCGCGCGGCGGAGATTGCCTAGCAGATCCGGATTCCACGCCTGCGGGCGGAAGACGTCGGTCTTGCCGGCCAGATAGATGTCGTCGAAGACCACGTCGAACGTCCGCCGGTTTTCCGCCAGCCACGGATAGGCGTCGGTGGTGTGGATCTCGATGCCGAGCGAGCCGAGATCCATGTGCTCGCGGGCGAGGTCGACGATTTCCGGGTCGATGTCGATGGCGGTGAGTTCACACTCCGGCAGCAGGTGGCGCAGGATGCGGAAAGCGGTGCCGCCGGCCAGCCCGAGCATGAGAACCGAGCGCGGCGGGCCGTCCTTGCGAAGCAGCGCCGCTGCCGCGATGAGGTCCCAGGCGAGGCCGGTGAGGAAGCGCTTCTGGTGAAACCAGGCGTGCAGCGCGCCCTCCACGCGGAACTCGGTCGCCAGGTCGGATTTCCAGACCTCCAGCGATTGAAAACCAGTGTGGAAAATTCCCGTGCGGCGCATCGGGGGCGAGGATGGACGGCTGGGCGAAAGGAGTCGAGGACTTCAGTCCGGTCTGTGTGAAGAAAAAGATCGGACCGAAGTCCCGGACTACTTTAGAACTGCGGCGTGCACACCCTCGCCGCATCATTTTTCCTGCAAATGGCCGTGATCCTTGTTGCTTGCCGCATTGTCGGTTGGCTGGGGAGAAAAGTCGGCCAACCGCAAGTCGTCGGGGAAATGATCGCCGGAGTGCTGCTTGGCCCATCGCTGCTAGGGCTGCTTTTTCCCGAGGCGAGCGCGAAGCTTTTTTCCCAGGAAACCCGCGGCATGCTCTACGTGGGCGCTCAGCTCGGAGTGGGGCTTTACATGTTTCTCGTAGGCATGGAGTTCAAGACCGAGCTGTTCCGCAGCAAGGCACGAAGCGCGGCGAGCGTCTCGATCGCGGGGATGGTGGTTCCGTTCGTGCTTGGTGGGTTGCTGGCTCCCTGGCTGATGACGGTTCCCGGGTTGTTTTCGGAAAAGACGCAGGTCTATCAAGCCGGGTTGTTTCTCGGCGCCGCCATCGCGATCACTGCCTTCCCGATGCTGGCGCGGATCATTTACGAGCGTGGACTCTCGGGGACTTCGCTCGGCACGCTGGCACTGGCCGCCGGCGCGATCGATGATGCGGCCGCCTGGTGCGTGCTGGCGATCGTGCTGGCGAGCTTCGGCGGTGGTGACAGCGCATTTCTGGGCATGCAGGTGAACCCGGCGGTGCTCGCCATCGCGGGCGGGACGGCTTACGCGGCTTTCATGCTCACCGGCGGGCGGCGGCTGCTGGCAAAACTGGGCACCCTTGCCGAGCGCGAGGGCGGAGTGAGTTCGACGTTGTTAGCGATCGTGCTGATCCTGTTCTGCTTGAGCGCGTGGTTCACCGACGCCATCGGCATCCACGCGGTGTTCGGCGGATTCGTCCTCGGCATCGCCATGCCGCGCGGGGTGATCACGGAGGAGGTCACCCGAAGAAACTGGAACCGTTTACCGTCATTTTCCTGCTGCCGATGTTCTTCACGTTTTCCGGGCTGAACACCCGCCTCGCGGTGATGCTGGAGCCGTCGATCCTGCTGGTGGCGGTGGTCGTATTGTTAGCTTCCACGTTCGGCAAGGGCGTCGCCTGCTGGGCCGCAGCACGGCTGAATGGAGAGGACAACCGCACGTCGCTGGCCATCGGCGCGCTGATGAACGCCCGCGGGCTGATGGAGCTGATCATCATCAACATCGGCCTGCAGAAGGGCGTGATCGGGCCGAAGCTTTTCGCCATTCTCGTCATCATGGCCATCGTCACCACGCTGATGGCCAGTCCGGTATTCGAGCGGGTCTATGGCAGACATGCGCGGAGGACTCTTCCGCAACGTGGCGCGACGGGCGATTTGGAGTGATGCTTTTTTCAATGTCGTTCCATTCTCAAACCAGCCCGCTTTCCTCCTCCGCCTCCCAGCGGTGATAGGCGTCCGCATACCCGGGGCAGCGGGCGACGAGTTCATCATGGGTACCGTCGCCGGTTAGTTCTCCATCTTCGAGAAACAGGATCCGCGGGGCCTGGCGCAGCAGGTCGATGCGGTGGGTCACGAGCACCGTGGTTCCCGCGCCTTCACGCGTTCGTTTGAGAATGGAATCGTGAATGAGTGATTCGCTCTCGGGTTCGACGCTGGCGGTAGGCTCGTCGAGGAGGAGGATCTTCGGTTCGGTTAGGAAAGCGCGGGCCAGACTGAGCCGTTGACGCTGGCCGCCGGAGAGTTTGACACCGTTTTGCCCGACCCGGGTATCGTAGCCCTGTGGCAGGTCGAGGATGAAATCGTGAGCATTGGCGGAGCGGGCGGCGGCTTCGATTTCCCCCGTCGTGGCGGCGGGTTTCCCATAGCGCAGGTTGTCCCGCACGATGCCGTCGAAGAGGTAGTTTTCCTGGCCGACATAACCGATAGAACCCCGCAGGTCAGCAAAGCGCAGTTCGCGCACATCCAGGCCGTCGACGGTGATGCTGCCATCGACGACGTCGTAAAAGCGCGGCACGAGGTTAAGCAGCGTGCTTTTTCCCGATCCGCTGCTGCCGGCGATTGCGACAAACTCGCCCGCGCCGATCGTGAAACTGACGCCACGCAGGATGGGCTTGGCCGGCACGTAGTGGAACTTCACCTCATGGAACTCGATGCGGCCCGCGGGCTGGTGCCACGGCAGGGCTCCCGGATTTTCTGTTACTGCAACCGGCGTGTCGATGAGCTCGATGACGCGCTGCGCCGCCGCCCTCGCCCGCTGCAGGATGTCGCTGGTTTGGGCGATCGTGCGGATGGGACTTTGCAGTCGCCACCAGAAGCCCCGGTAAGCGAGCAGCGCGCCGAGGGTGAAGAGTTCGCTGCCCCGCATGATGAGCCACGCCCCGAGGCCGAGCATGATGAGATTGTTGATGAAACCGAAGATGGAAATGATGGGAAAGTAGGTGTTCCGCAGCCGGCTTGCTCCCACGCTGGCTTCGTAGAAAAGCGCGGCACGCTCGTCGAAAGTCTCCTTCTCGGCAGCCTCGCGGGCGAAGGACTGCGTCACTTGTACGCCCGCGAGCCGGTCCTGCACGAAGGACCCGATGTGGCCGAGTTTCTGCCGGACGCCCTCGTAAATGCTTTTCACGCGAAGGTTATACTTGCGGATGAAAATGTAGGCGAAGGCCAGCGGCAGGATCGAGGCGGCACCGACGACCGGACTGATCCACAGGACCATCCCGGCCACGACGATGAAGGTGACGATTTCCTCTAGCAGACCGGTGAGTCCCTGGAGCACGGACTGCTCCATCGCATCGACATCGCTGGTGATCCGGGTGACGAGTTCGCCGGTGCTGGTGTCGCGGTGATAGGCGAGCGACTGGGCTTCGAATTTCGCGAAAAGCTCACACCGCAAGTCACGCACGACCGCCTGCCCCGTCTTTTCCATGAGGTAGGAATGCACCGCATTCGCCGCAGTGCCGATGAGGTAGGTGCCGAACATGATCGCGAGCCACATCCCGAGGATAGCCGGGGTGAGGGTTTTCCCGACAAGCCTGTCAGCGACATATCCCCAGACGAGGGGATGGAAATTCATGAAAGGCACCGCAAAGACGAGGAGCCCGAGTGAAGCAACCAGCCGCCTGCGGTAGGGGCGCAGGCGGGAGATCACCTTCCCCGCGAGAGCCCGGTTAGACACGGAGTGGATGGCGGTCTTATCCATGCGGAGTGGTCCTCAATCGATCGGACATGGAACAACTGCTGCGTGCCTCAGGCTGCCCGATCCGCGTGGTGATCGATTGGAGATTATGCAAAAACGGCAGGGCCACTGTGGAAATTGTCGACAGCTGGGTTTTCAGGGTTTCGGCGGGCCGCCCGGGCGATCCATCAGCGACTGCTGTTTCTCGACGATGCCGCGCAGGGTCTTGATGTCGGCTTCGAGTCGCTCGAGCAGGTGAGTCGCCTCGGTCTGGACCGCGTTCGAGTCCGGCAGCACCGAGAGTTCCTGCATGGTCGAGACGATGATGCCGATGAAGAGATTGAGGATGGTGAAGGTAGCGATGATGATAAATGGCACGAAAAACGCCCACGCCCACGGATGGGTTTCCATCACCGGCCGGACGATGCCCATGGACCAGCTTTCCAGCGTCATGACTTGGAAAAGCGTATAAAGACTTGCGGGCAAGGAGCCGAACCAATCCGGGTATTGCGCGCCAAACAACCGCGTCGCCAGGACTCCCATGGTGTAGAAAAATATCGCCATCACCGCCACCACTCCGGCCAGTCCGGGGATCGAGTGGAGGAAAGCCGCGACCACTTTTCGCAGTGACGGGATCACGGTGAGCAGACGCAGCACCCGCAGGACCCGCAGCGAGCGCAACACCGCCCACGGCCCCGCACCCGGCACGATGGCCACCGCCACCACCAGGAAATCAAACACGTTCCAACCGCTCCGCCAGAACCGGCCGCGGTAAGCCATGAGCTTGAGCACGAGCTCGACCAGGAAAACACCGAGGCAAAGTCGATCGAGCGTGATGAGAAGTCCCCCATAGCGCGCCATTGCCGTCGGCGAGGTCTCGAGTCCGAGAATCGCCGCATTGAGGAGAATGACCGCGACGATCCATGTCTGGACGGTCTTTGAATCCACCCAACGGGCGACTTTCACCCTCCAGGGTGCGATTCCAGGTTGGTTTCTAAGGTCGTTGAGTTCAATTTCGCCCATCACTTCGTTTCGGATTCCGGCGCAACAAATACAGTCGGCGATGCCGGAGGCAAGCGGCATCGACAAGAGGCCGGCGGCGGAAGATCAATCCACGGGCGCCACACGATAGAACCGACGGGTTTCGCCGGCGGCCGCCGCGTCCACGTAATCCTGCCTGCCAGTCGTCAGCGTCAGGGTGGCAAGCGGCTTCCAGACGAGGAAATCATCCGACACTTCCACGCGATAGGTCCGCCCGATCTCACCGACGATGAAAATGGTGTGATGTCCACCCGCTTTTCCCAGCCCAAGCCTGGCGGGTAAGACCTCATGGGGCTGGCTGAGTTGGACTGTATTGAGACCGGTCGCGTATATCCGCCCGGCCGGTCCCTGTGCGATCGCGCTGGCGGAGTTGCCACTGCCCAGATAGAGCCATCCGTCGGTGCCGTCGGAGTTCACCTTGCAGACCGCCATCTGGAACAAGGTGCCGGCGGCCAGGTAGGCGTTGTTCCGGTTATCCAACAGCAACTGGGAATGGAGCAGGAGGTTCTGGTTGCCGTCGGCGTTCAAATTCTGCCAGACGACGCCGCCACTGCTGTTGAATTTCACAAAAGCGGCACCTCCCGAGGTGGGAGGATTGTAGCCGCACGATACCGGCAGGTCGTCGCCGCCCACTTCCACGCGGAATCCGCCGAAGGGATGGGTCACCGACCACAAGGTGGCTCCGGCCGGATCCAGCTTGCGGAGCACGGTGCCACCGTTAGATACATATTCGCCGTGTAGGATGTAGGTATTCCCCTGGCTGTCGCCGGCCAGGTCGCCGGCTGTCAGGCTGGCGATGCCGGGCAGGCTCCAGATGGTATTGCCGGCGAGATCGAGCTTTGCGTATCCGTTGATACTTCCGGTGATGCTCCGGCAGTAGATCAGGATGCCCCGGTCCGGCGAAAACTTGAAATGTTGGGCGGCACCGATGCCCTGGCTGTCGAACCAGTTCCAGCGCACGCTGCCATCCGGATTGAAAGCCTTCACCCGCGAGACCAGACCGTTAGGTGCTATCCCCAGACCGAGCACATAGATGATTCCCTGCCCGTCGACCAGGCAGCGCCGCGTGCTGGATCCGTCGAAGGGGCCGTCATACACCACCCGCCACAGCAGGCTGCCGGCGGGAGAGAATTTCATCAGGATGCTGGCTGCGTTCACCGGGTTCGAATAGCCGGACTTGAGCGTGCCACACACGATGGCGTTGCCCTCGGGATCGC
Organism: uncultured Verrucomicrobiae bacterium; assembly: GCA_963841745.1. GTDB lineage: Bacteria > Verrucomicrobiota > Verrucomicrobiia > Verrucomicrobiales > Akkermansiaceae > Luteolibacter. The sequence goes on from CAWJDV010000009.1 coordinate 94,310, forward strand.
AACTGAGCCACACGGCCTGTTCCCATTTGGTCGAATCCGTTTGATTGTAGCTGGCCTGCCATTGCTCCACACCGCTGCTGTTGTGTTTGACGAGCAGGATATCCCCTGCCGGATTGTAGTCGTAGCGAACGGTATAGACGTTTCCCCGCCCATCCCCGGCCACCGCCACACCGCCCGGTCCCTCTTGCCAATCCGCAGCCACCTGCGCCTGACCCGGAATACCCAGCAGCAGCAGCAACGATGCAACCCACAGCGAGGGGGCGGCCCGCAAGGTCCCGCGCAGACAGGCACGGCCGGATTCAGCAAAAAACAGTTTCATGGCGGGAGGGGGGTAGAATGCCAACACCGAAACCATGCACCCAAAACCACGGAATCACTACGCATTTTTTGCTAATCCCGCATCAAATGAAACGGATCGCCGGGGGACTGGCGATGGAACTTGATCAAGGCGGGAAGGAAGGCAACCTGTGGGCCCGCCAGGTCTGCCTTCGTTCGCGGGCCACCGCGGAAAACCTACTTCCTCAGAACCCATGAAATTCGGCATCATCGGCACAGGCACCATCGGCCGCTTCCACGCGGAGGCCATCCGCGCCATGGACGGCGGGACGCTTCATTCGGTTTACAACCGGAATCCCGCGGCGGATTTCGGGGTGCCGTGCCACACGGACCTCGCCGGATTCCTAGCGGATCCCGAACTGGAAATCGTCACCATCGCCACGCCGTCCGGAGCGCATTTCGATCCCGCCATCGCCGCGCTGATGGCGGGCAAACACGTGATCTGTGAGAAGCCGCTGGAAATCACCACGGAGCGCATCGACCGGATGATCACCGCCGCTTTCGTAAGCGGCAGAACGCTTGCCGCGATCCTGAACCGGCGGTTCAATCCGGCGATGGCCGCCTTCAAGGTGGCGGCGGACGGCGGGCGCTTTGGCAGGATGGTTTCCGCCTCCTGTTATGTGAAATGGTTCCGCGACCAGGCCTACTATGACTCCGCCCCGTGGCGCGGAACGCTGGCGCTGGATGGCGGCGGCGCACTGATGAACCAGGCGATCCACAACATCGACGCGCTGCTCTATCTGGCAGGCCCGGTGGTGTCGGTGCAGGCGGACACGGCGTGCCTCGGACACGAGGGAATCGAAGTGGAGGACATGGCGGTGGCGATCGTGGAGTTCGAAAACGGAGCGCGCGGCGTGATCGAGGGCTCGACGTGCTGTTGGTCGAAGAACGGCCATCCGGGACGCGTGCAGATCTGCGGCACGGAAGGCTCGGTATTCCTGGCAGACGAGACCTTCGAGGTCTGGGATTTCAAAGACGAGCGGCCGGAGGACACCGGCATCCGGGAAACCCTGATGCGCGGCAACCAGCCAGCCATGGGGGCGAACGATCCGAAGGCGATCCAGTTCCACCAGCACCAACGGAATTTCGAGGAGGTCGTGAATGCGATCCGCGAAGGGCGCGAGCCGGACACATCGGCCCACGAGGCGAGGAAGGCCGTGGCGTTGATCGAGGCGATCTATCAAAGCGCGGCGGCGGGTGGGGTGAAGATCCGGCTTTAACGTAAGTCGTGGACTACGTTTCCTAACCTGCGAGCGGGAATTCCTTCACCTGCTCCAGCTTCACGTTGTAGAGCGCGGCGATCTCCGGCGCGTCGGAAACCTGGTAGATCTCGCGGTAGTAGATTTCCTTGATGCCATAGGCGCACAGCGTCTGCATGCAGGCGGTGCAGGGCATGGTGGTGGTGGCGACGATCTTCGCCTCTCCTCTTCGGAAAAGGCTGCACAGGTTCACCTCGGCATGGAGCATGAATTTCTGGCGGGCTTCGCGGTCATCCCAGAAGCCGGGCGGCGGGTTGTAGCCGGGGGCGAGGCCGTTGTAGGCGGTGCCGATCACGCGGTTGTCGAAGTCGAGTGCGGCGGCGCCGACTTTTCGATAGGGATCCTCCGAGCGCAGGCTGGCGACGTGGGCGAGGGCCATGGCGTATTGGGGAATGGAGAGTCGGCTGGCTGGCATGGGCGGAGGATGATTTGAGGGGCGTGGGTTTTCAACCCGCATCTTTGGGCGGGGCGGAAGAACAGGCAGGAATGCCTGTGTCACTTTTCGCTTCGCGGGGCGGGGTCCACAGGCCAGTTTCCGCGCGTGGACCGAACCCGTTCTGGCGTGCTGGCAGCATTGGCTGCGTTTTTCCTGTGGGGGATTCTGCCGGTGTTCTGGAAGCTGCTGGATTTCCTGCCGGCACCGTCGATCGTGGCACAGCGGACGGTGTGGTCGCTGCTGCTGGTGCTGGGAATCCTGTGGTGGCGGGGTGAGGGAAAGGAACTGCTCGCCGGGCTGAGATCGGGCCGGGCGCTTGGCTGGCACCTGCTTTCCGGCTGCCTGCTCGCGTCCAACTGGCTGCTCTACGTCTGGGCGACGCTCAACGACCGGATCATCGAGGCGGCGCTCGGGTATTATCTGAATCCGTTTTTCAACATGCTGTTCGGCGCGCTTTGTTTCGGCGACAAGAACAGCCGCTGGCAGCTGGCCGCCATCGCGCTGGCGCTCGGCGGAGTGGCGCTGCAGGTCCCGGCCGTGGGGCATTTCCCGTGGGTGGCACTCACGCTGGCGGTCACGTTTTCACTCTACGCGGTGGTCCGGAAACAAGCACCGCTCGGCTCGCTGGTGGGACTGGCCGCGGAAACCAGCCTGCTGGCACCCATCGCGCTGGTGTGGCTGATTGTGAGCAGCACCAGCCCGGCGGCGGCTTTCGGCGGAAGCTGGGCGCATGCGGGGTTGGTCATCGGGACAGGCTTGGCGACGGCGCTGCCATTGTTGTTCTTCGGCCACGCCGCACGGACTCTCCGGCTTACCACGCTGGGCATCCTGCAATTCCTGGGCCCGACGATCCAGTTTTTCATCGGCTGGCGGCTCTACGGCGAACCGATGACCGGCGCGCGGCTGCTCTCATTCGGGCTGATCTGGGTGGCGGTGGCGATCTATGCGGTGGACGCAGGATTCACCGATAGAAAGAGCCGCGGAAATTGATCCGGGCTTCACCGCAAGCAATCCTTGCCGACACCCGCCGGGGCGTTTACCCAACACCCATGCAAGATGAAGTTCGCTCGCTTTTGATCCTCCAGGACCGTGACCGCCGTCTTTTGGCGCTGGCAAGGGACCTCGCCAAACTGCCTCAGGACGAAGCCCGGGCGAAGGCGAAGCTCGCCGGCGACGAGGCAGCCGTGACGAAAGCCCACCAAACCCTGCTCGACTGCGAGCTGCGGGTGAAAAAGATCGAATTGGACGCGGAGACCCGTCGCACCACGATCAAGCGCCTGAAGTTGCAGCAGTTCGAGACCCGCAAGAACGAGGAGTTCGTGGCTCTGGGCCATGAAATCGTCCGTTACGAAAAAGATCTGGATGATTTCGAGACCAAGGAACTGGAAGCGATGGAAGAGGTCGATGCATTCCGCAAGGCCCACAAAGCCGCCGAAGCCGCACGCGCGGTGACCCGCAAGCTGGTGGAGGAGGATCTCGCCACGGTCGCCCAGCGCCACGAACGGATGCAGGCGGAGCAGGCGGAAGTCACCGTCGAGCGGGCGAAGCTTCTGGCCAACGTGCCGGAAAGTGTCATCCCGCTTTACAACCGGCTGATGAAAACCAAGGACGGCCTCGCGGTTGCCCCGATGCGCGACGGAAAATGCGAGGGCTGCCACATGAAACTCATCGCCTCCACGGTGATGAAAGTGCAGTCCGGCCGCGAAATCGCCCAGTGCGAGGATTGCGGGCGCATCCTCTACGCTGAAGACTGAACTCTGCTAGTCCAGATCCTTTCTCCGCTCTTCAAGGACCACCAGCCAGTTCATCATCGTGACGGGTGGAAGCTCGGCCGGGTGGGTGATGGGGCGCAGGTTGACAGTGATGTTGCTGGCTTCCATGGCGGTGCCGCTCATGTTTTTCGAGTCGAGAGGCCGGATCACCGTGGGATCGTCGTCGGAGGCGTTTACCTTGTCCGACTTGGCGAGCGAACCGACCTGCCCGCCCAAGATGACAGAGAATGGATCCACGTCGACACCATACCGCTTCTCAGGAGCGAACAGCGAGCACGGCGGGTAGTAAGTCCCGGTCGGGGTATAACCGCCGGGCGGCGTGCCCGGGACGATGTTAAAGTCATCACCGATATAGAGCCTCAGATTGGTGACTAGGGAAAAACCCTTGGGATAGGCGGTGAAACTGGCGCATTCCTTGAGGATCACGCCGTAGTCATTGGTCGTGCAGGGAATGTTAGGCTTATACCTGGTTGTGTCGTTCAACCCGGTGGTCGAATAGTCCACATTGATGACGAGGGAGTTGTTCAACGTCGGATTGGCCGCTCCGATCGTCGTAAGGAACGCGGGAATCCGTTCCGGATAGACGGCGACGCACTTCTGCCCGCTGCCCAGGGACTTGATTTCGAATGGTGCGCTCAGTCGCCAGTAGCCGAGCTTCGGGGTGCCCACCAAGGGGTCACCAAAGGTCGAATTGTTGAACGAGATCGTCCCGGTGACTCCTCGTCTGAAAGCGAATCCACCCGGCTTGCCGTAAGCGACGTCCACCGGTACCGTCGTTGAAAATGTATAACTTTGGTTTTCGTTGCAAACACTCACGTAGCCATCGGGCAGCGTCGATTGGAATGACGAGTCCAGGATCATGGTTTCGGTCTTGCGGCCACCCGAGCTCAAGAGGTAAGAAAAACGTAGCCTTGTCGGCGTGTTGTTCGTGGAGCTTTGCACGCTGGTGACATCCAGCTGCATCGCGCATTGCAAGGCACCCACCGAATAATTGTTCCAGCTGGTGGTGGACAACACGCTGGACTCCGAGGCATGGAGGAACCGGTCGAAAAACGCCTCGCCCCGGTTGATCGGGACAAAGGCGACCCGACCGCTTTCGGACGCCTGAGACACCGGAAAAAACGCTCCTCCGGAAATCAGCTGATTGTCGACCATGTGTGCTTCGCGGGCTCCGGCCTTGAACGGATCGCTCGTATTGGTGAGAAGCTGGCCGGAGTTGCCGATGACCGCATCATCCGACAGGGTCATCCCCCGGCGACTGGCCACCGCCGCCAGTGGCGTCTCGCCTTCCACGACGGCCCGCCCTGCGAAGATTCCACCCTGGATGGACACTTTATCATTCTGCCAGGCGCTGCCGGATCCGAACTGCCCGAGAGACATGAAAGAAGATGCGGAAATCGCCAGCTGCGAGGGGATTTCATAGATCGACAGCACGAAGTTACGTTTCTGGCGGGCGAGGTATGTCAAATCGTCATCGTGGTCCGCCACATCCACGGAGAATGCCCACCAGTTCCTCTTCGCCACGAAGTTCTCGCCCGGCTTGGCATAACCGAAATTGATATGGGGATATTTCAGGATGTTGAACTTCGACCGGTTCTCGAACTGGGGACCGAGTCCGCTCGGTGCGAGCGTGTCATACTTCTTGTCGGAGATGATCGGATAGAGCGCGTCGCGATCGGTTGTTGTCGTATCACCCGAGGTGAGTGCCGGCGGGAAACCCGCTCCCAGACTGCGGTTGATGCCCCGTGACACGTATCCGGTTTCCGGAGCGATTGCGGCAAAGATCCTGCTAGAATCGGCCAACGCGGAATCCCCGGCGTTTCCGGTCCTGAGCCCGGAGACGTTGAGGGATGACACCAGTTCCGGGGAGATCGACGTCCGCGCATTGGCAAGGACCAGGGACTCGGTGAAAATATTCTGCCAGCGCAGCGGTTCCCTGACTCCGGAATTGGAGTTCGAGTCGGCGAACATCGCGCGCATGGCGCGGTTGGGCGTGATGGCGACGATGGACCGCAGGATCGCCTCTTCCTTCTCGCTGTAATCCACCCGCAGCTGAACCTTGCCCTGGGTCTGCATCGTATCGGTGGCCCGGCGATAGGCATGCACCGTCAGGAGCGTCAGAACGGACCCTGTTGCCAACACAAGCAATGTGGAGACATAGCCGGCCTTCCAGCGTCTAATCGGAGAAGTTTTCATTGCTGCATGGTTCCGGAGTAAGTGATTCGCTCTTTTCTCGGGCCGGTGAGAGTCATTTGGAGCACTCCCTCGTTCATTGAGAAGACGACGTTGGAGGGCACCTTGGTGACCGCCCACTGGGGATCCCCCAACAGGCCACTGACAGGCACGACGTAATAATAAAGCGCCGGCCCGGTCCCGCGGTTTTCGAATGACAGGATGGCGGATCGCGTCGTCCCGTCCGGTTGACGGAAACTCAGCAGCACCACGGGGGAGTTCGTCAGTCGGGACTCGGTGCCCGAGAGCGCCTCGCCCACCGAATCATGAAGGCGGAATCGGTCCGCCTTACCGATCAGGCGGCTGACATACATGCTGATGACAGGCGCCTCTTCCGTCAGGAAGTTCTGGGTCTTGTACATCCTGAGGAATGCGATCTGCTGGTTGCACAAGGCGAGCACCATGGCTCCGGTGGCGATGCCCATCATCATGGCGATCGAGAGTTCAATGAGAGTGAACCCCCGGCGGACTCGCTGAGAGGTGGATTTCATTGGGAGCGCAGGACGGTTCGGGATTTCGCGTAGGTGCGGCGGCCCACCTTGTAGGTGAGCACGCTTTGCACCTTCCACACCTTCATGGCGGCCGGGTTGGTGGTCACCGTTCCGGAGCCGCCATCGATCGGATAGTTTCCAGGATCGGGGAAGCGGGTTCTTGTCACGATGCCGGTGATGGGAACTCCCTCCGGAAAATCCGGAAGCACTGCCGGCAGACGGCCCACTTCGACCACGGTCGTCGCTTTGTTGATGGTGGTCGCCGTGGAGGCGGGCCATGGAGAATTGGTGGCCAGCAGGTTGTCGAAAGGGATCCGCTCGGCATAGGCCCGCTCGTAGGACATGTAGGCGTCCGTCACGACTTGCTGGAGAATCCACTGGCGTGGACCGAGGATGTTCAAGGAGAGTTTCAACAAGACCAGTCCGAGGACGGTCAGCAGGGAAAGCGCCATCATCGCCTCCATCAAAACAAAGCCGCGGCCCCGTGATCGCGTCTTGCGAACCGGACGCGCACGCCCGAAACTCCCCGCATGGGCGCAGGCATTCTCCGACTCGCATTCCTCACCGGGACCTTCCTCCTGGCGACCGGACAGGCATTCGCCCAAGGCATCATCGAGCCGCCGTTCGGCCTGCGCTGGGGAGATTCTCCGGAAAAATTGATTACTTGGGCATCCCGACATTCTCTTGATGTGACAATTTCCCTCCCCGGGGACCAACCCGCCATGAGGGTGGTAAGAATCCAGCCGAAAAAAGGCTTCCTGCCGGAGACCCAGGCCGGCGCGGTGGAGGGGCGGTTCCTCGGCGGCAAGCTGCATGAACTGGCGATCCATTATTTCGATCCGGAGGCCTCCGCCGACCTCATGCAGAACCGGTTCGAGGCTCTGCGCAAGCAAGTCGCACTCGAACACGGCGCGCTCCTGACCAACCAACAGCAGCGGGCGGTGGAGGACCAGTTCGTGACTCGGACACAATCGTTTCATCGGGAGCCGGTTAAGGGCTTGTTCCTCCTGCTGGCTTTCACCGAGGTGGAGGATTTGTTAAGGAAATCCAAGGTTGCTAGATTTTCGTTGGTTTATCGGAATGAGAACTTCAGGGCTGAACTGCTCAAGGAACTGAAAGGACCGTAGATCATTCTACCGTGGTGACGGTGCTGTTGACTTCGATCGTGCGGTCCACCAGGAAAGTCACGGCGGCAATCTGTCCGGAAGGCGTCCGCATGCGCTCGATTCCGAACGGGGTCTCGGTGACAAGCTCCATGGTCCAGCGTCCGTCCGAGTTCAGCAGACTGTCGTAGTTTTGCGAGGTGAGGGTGATCGGAGGATAGGGAGTGCCTTGGAAAACCGGCTGCCAGGATCCGGGAACGACCGCACCCTCGACCCCGGCGCGTGCCTCACCTTTGTAAACCTGGGCGTAGGTCCGGGAGTCCGGATAGAGATCCCGGTAAGCGAATGTCACCGTGGGAGCGGAAAATCGGATCACCTGGTTGGCCACCAGCCCCGAAATGGTGCCGTCTGAAACCGGCCAGATCTGGACAAAACGCGCTGCGATCTGGGCGGAAGGTGACTGATAGTCCTCCAGCGAATACACCGAGAAGCGCTCCTCACCCCGGATCTTCGAGCGGTCGGCACCTGGAATCAGGTTCGTCGCGTAGTTGAGCCGGTGGATGGCGTTGTTGACGAGTGAAACCTGGCTGGTCAGCGTCGCCTGGGTGCGGTCAAGAACCACTCCATCTCCGGTCGCGCCGTAAGACTGGACGTGGCGCAGGAGCTTGACGCTCTTGGAGGCCACGGGCGCTTCAGGCTCGGTGCGCAAGCCGGCGGTGGTGATGTCCACGATGAATCCCTTGTCCGCCCGGGTCCGGGGAACGCCGTTGTAGATCGTGGGGTCACCGGTCATGATGACGATGTCCGCCTGGGGCACGTAGGTTCCCACATAGCGGGTGTCGAGCAGATAGACAGTCAGGGGATCCGCCTTGACGGTCCAGAGTTCGAACCGCGCGCCACCGGGATTGATGGCAAGGGCGGACAGCTGTTGTCCTTCGGGTATCACCGTGGAATCCCAGATCACGCTGGACGGCATCTGCACCTGCCGGACGAAGTTGGTGTAGACCGCACCGGCCTGACCGTGGGCGGTGACGACCGTGCCGGCCATCAGCGAGAGAAAAGTGAAGAGTCTGGTTTTCATGGCGTCGCTTTGGCGGTTTCGGTGTTAGGCTCAGGTTGTTTGAGCGGAAGGACGGAGATCGGGCCGCCCATGAAGGTGGCGACGACCAGGTTCGAGCTTTTGGTAATGCGCTCGGAGATTTCCTTGGCGAGCGCCTTGTTCCCCTCGGCCTGGACGCGGGAGACCTCGACGGTGGTGATCCATCCGCGGTTCACGGCGTAGAAATCCGCCCAGCCCACGATCCTGGATCCGGGTTTCAGCTTCAGGCATTCCTTGTATTTCGCCGGGATGGTGAGGATCGCCCGCTTGGGGACCAGTGTCGCCACACCGCCGAAGCAGATGATGTCGGACTGCTCCAACAGATTGACCGGCTGGTTCACCTTGGTGGGATCCTCGCCCGGGATTTTTTCCAGGGTTTTCATGGGATCCCTCAGGCTGGCCTTGCGATAGGCCAGATTGATTTCCTCGCTGGAGGGCGCGTCGGTGAAGTGGGGTTTCTCCTGAGGCTTTACTTCAGCTGCGGCAGTCAGCGGCAGGAGCAGGATGCAGGATACAAAACGGTGGTTCATTTTGAAAATGGGTTGGAGGTTGATGTCCGTGACAGCTTACGGATCGCTAGGGGCTGCGCCGCCGCCACTGCCCTCGTCGTCGATCTGCGGATCCGTATCGAGATTGATAAACGGTGCGTTCCCCGGGTTGCTGGAGTCGATGCCGTCGATGTTGTTGCCGTGACCGTTGTTGGTCTTCGCCTTGGACTTGAAGGTGACGAGAAGTACCATGTCCTGCAGGTCGTAACCGGGGTCCGATGTTTGGGAGTCGGTGTGGGTGAGCTCCATGAAGACGATCGCATCCATCGGACCGATCTTCACTTTGTTGTCCGGTGTCAGGTAGGGCTTGATGAAGTCTTCCAGCGATGGAGCGCCGTAGTCCGGGACATTCGAAGGAGGAGTGGCTCCATTCACCAAGGTCCGCACGTTCTGGGTTCCACTCGACGAATTGAAATAGGGCCCCCAGTTGTTGTTATATTTGTAGCGCCCGCCGAACCGCAGCTTCTTGTTTTTCGGGATGGTCTTGGTGTAGACGATGGTGTTCGGATTTACCTGTAGGTTGGTCCCGTAGAAGATCTGGGTGTAGGTGCCGCCATCATAACTGACCTGCGCCTGGGTCGGCACGAAGTTGAAGCCGCCGTTGTTGTTCGTGGTCACTGTCACGCCGGCACCCAGAACCCGGATCTCGCAGTCCACCTCCTCGTCCGCCGTGATCGTGGACGGCGGAGTGATGGTGATGTAATCCTCGACGATCGAAGGGTAGTTGATACCCCAGGTAAGAGTGGGGTGGGTTCCGGTCTGGACAATGGTCGGGAAGGCGGTCAGCCATCCGGACGGCATCGCAGGAAACACGGTCTGGTTGTTTCCACTGTTGCCTTGAGCGGCGCAGGGAAGGGAGGCCATGGTGCACATGGCGGCGACGATTGCCGGGACGGCAACCCAATGTTTGGTTTTCATGGCTGGTTGTAAGGGTGGGATTTCGAGCGGCACCTTCCATCTGGGACCTCGGAAGCGGGACGACTTCCGAGAGATGGGCGGCCCGGTTCGGGCAATGGGCAGGGGCCGCAGAGAGAGACTCTCAATGAACCCTGCCGATTCGGGACAGAACCCCGATCCGGGCCGCCTGAGGGACTGCCGGGACGGACAGCACCTCAGAAAGGATGGTGATTTGATTCAAGTGACGGGTGGGGTCGTTTGGATCGGGTTAGGGGTTGAACAGCAGTTGTCTGGCGGGGTGAATTTTCAATATCGGGGCAAGGCGGGCTCGCGGGACCAGTTCTTCCAAGGACCGCGCGGGATTTCCTGCTCGTTGGCGAAGCGCCATTCGACGACGGCTCCGCTGCGCAGTTTGAGAAAATCCCTGACGGCGGGGCTCAGATCGATACCTGCCGCCTGGTTGCGGTTGGCCCGCGGGGATTCTTTTCCGAAAACGTATTGCCAGTGATCCACCTCGAACGGGCCGACGTCCTCCCACTGGGCGTAACAAACCGTTCCTTCGTGATGCACGGCCACCCAGCGGCCTTTGCAGACGGAGATCCCGTCGCCACGGTAGCTCTCCCAGAACCATGGAATCACTTCAGACGCCTCGGGGCGATGCACGCCGCCCTTGGCGACGTCGTTGTAGGGAAGCGCGATGTAAAACGGGTTCAAGGAAGGCGTGAACCCGGCCGGAAGGTAGCCCTCGCGGCGATCCGGCTCATCATAACCTCCGAAATTGGCCTGCCAGTTCTGATCCCAGGCGCTCTTGGTGTTCGGCGTCGGATTGTTCTGCGTCGGAAGCTCTCCCACCCAGAAAACCGTCGCGACCACGTTGCGTTTCCAGGCGAAAGCCGACCTGAAGCGGTCCCGCGGAGCCTCGATCACGACTCTCGCCGCCTCTGGCACTCCGAACGGATCGCTCAGCGAGGGGAGAGCCGCACGACGGTCTTCCAGAAAACCCTCATGCACTTGCGAAAGCCGATCCTCCAAACGGGCCGCTGTCACCGCCCCGCAGAGGGCGACACTGGCAAATCCGGCGATGACTGGCACGAAATTCATGAGATCTGAGCAAAAAGTTAAAGCTCAGGACGCCTTAACCATGGCGACATCTTAGAATTTTAATAAATCTTAACAAGAAAAATCTCATGAAGATTTTGAACAAATTTCGCTTTTTTATGTCCGGCGGAAAAACCTTTATTTTAAAAGGATCCCAAGATCCTAGCCCGGGCTCCCACTCTTGGTGATTGCTGTCATTTTCGGGAGTTTCCTCCTAAAAATCATCTTCGATTCGTCGGATTCCCACTGCGGATGACCTCCGATCAGAAAGACTTTTTTCAAATATTCAGCAAAACCTAAAGAACAATTCAAAACGTGATCGCGTAAGACCGCCAGGAATCAATAACTCGCCGACAAGCGCATGAAGCGGCTCCCTGGCGTGCGACTGGCCGTAGCTGTCCGGACTTGATTGAGGTCGGAGTAGGAAACCCCTTCCGTATCCCAAGTCACCAGATCCGGGCTCACTTCGACAACATACGTCACTCCACCGGCACCGGCGTAAAAACTCATGCTCAGTTGATCCGCCGCAAACACCGGCTGAGGCAGGCTGCCGCTGAGGTTCTGGCTGGGATTGAGATTGAGCGCATAGGCCATCAGCAGACTGACGCCGTCGCCATTCGCGTCTGACTTGAGATCGGAATTGGCGGGCAGGTTGTAGCCCAGCAGCCAGTTGGTCAGAGCGGCGTTGGAACCAATGGCGCTGGCGGGATACCCCTTCCAAGTCGGCACGGTAAAGCCGGTGGCGGGCGAGTTGAAATACACCGAGAAGCCGGTGGCGGCGGATTGAAAGACGTTGGTTCCAAACGTTGGCGGCGCATTGCCTTCAAAGGTGGCGGAAGTCAGCTGCCCGCAGTTTGCAAAAGCGGTGTCCCTGACGGTGATAATGCTACTTGGAAAGGTCACGCTGGTCAGCCCCGCGCAATACCTGAATGCGGAAGCTGAAATGGTGGAAACTGTGGAAGGAATCGTGAAGGGGCCACTCAATCCACCCGGATAGGCCACAAGACTAAGCCCGGAAAATGAGTATAATGGGCCAGTTCCACTCTTAAATCCGGCGACGCCCCCCGGAGCCACCGTAAACGATGTAAGCGCACTGCAACCTGCGAATGCCTCCGTGAAGTATTCAGTAACTGAATTTGGAATCTCGACGCTTGTTAAACCAAGTGCAAAACGGAACGATTCAGCTCCAATGGAAATGACGCCAACAGGAATTGAATAGCCCCCGATTCTCCCCTTTGGATAAACCAGCAGTTTTTCCGCTTTATTGAACACAAATGATGGAACGGTTTTGCCATCATCGCCGAAAAGGACCCCGCCCTCACTGCTGTAGCTGGGATTGTCCGAATTCACCGTGATTGATGTCATGGCATTACAGCCTTCGAAAACATTCGTCCCAATCGTGGTTGCCGCGCTCGCGGCAATTTCCAGACTGAGAAGTGAGCTGCACGACCTGAACGCATTGCTCCCGAACGCCGTCACGGAAGATGGAATCGTGATCGCCGTCATCGAGGTGCACAGCTCGAAGGCACTGGCCCCGATACTCGGCACTCCAAGCGGAATCACGACGGATGTTACCGCACTGCATTCAGAGAACACGAAGGTCCCAAGGCTCGTCACCGCCGATGGAATAACGATGCTTGGAGGATTAGTCGCCGCACCTGGAGTGGCGATGCTTGTCAGACTGGAACACTTCGCAAAAACACTCCCGCCGATGGTGGCCAGATTCGCCGGCAGTGTGATGCTTGAGAGACTCGTGCATCCCAAAAAGAGACCGAACTGGAGATTGGTCACCCCGCCGGGAATCTCCATGCCCGTCAGCCCCGCGCAAAAGCTGAAGGCGGAGGTCCCGATGCTCGTGACCGTGGCGGGAATCACCAGACTTGTCAGCGCGCTACAACTCTCAAACGCACTGTTTCCGATGCTGGTGACATCTCCAAGAATCGTCACCGTCGTCAGACCACGGCAGGAGTTGAAAACACTGTCGTTGAGAACCGTCACGCCAGTTGGAACTGTCACGGACGTCAGCGCAATGCATGAGAAAAAGGCACTGCTTCCGATGCTGGTGACGTTCGATGGAATGTCCACAGAGGCGAGCGAGGTACCGTTGAAAAACGCCTGCGATCCGATGCTCGTCACGCTTGATGGGATCGTCACGCTGCTGATCCCAGCACACAAAGCAAACGCCTGCGGACCGATGGCAGTCACGGGCATGCCAGCGATTTCCGCGGGGATTTCCACTGGACCGGTCGCCTCGATGGGATAATCCGTGATCGTCACGGAAACCGGATTCGTGGCTGGGTTTACTTCGTAGGTGAAATCGCCGAAAACTTCGGCCCGGGCGACACTCATCAAGCTGATCGAGAGCAGGACCAACGCCCATCCCAGCCGGAGCGGGCGAGCCTGAAACTCCTTTCCTCTGAAACCTCGAAAACTGGAACGATGGCAATGGCAAGCGGCATTCATTACAAGGTCCTCACTATCAATCAAACCAAAGCATGACAACCTGATTTTACTGAATTTCAAAATTTCCAGACATTCTTGATCAAAATTTTCAAAAAACACTCCCCAATCGGATGCTCCTGCACGTTTTGAACCACCTGGTTTTCCGTATTTTCAATGATTCAACTTGCTGATAATTAGATATTCGTGGGAAAATTTTCCCTTGAATTTCAATTTGAAATCAGGCGCGACACATTTTTAATTATCAGTAATTATGAATTATTTAAATTGCCTGATAATTTACTTTATCAGACCAATTTTGCCGCTATGCGTTCTCCGCGTCACCCTTTTTACCGCCCAGAACCTTCATGAAGCTCCCCTACTCGCCGATCGCCCTGCTTTTCAGCATCTCCGCCGCACATGCGGCGATTTCCCTCAGCGGTCCAAGCGTCGGGGCGGGATGGATCATGCTGGGGGCGAACTACGATTTCCTTGATGACCAGCAGACGGGCGATCCCGCAAGTGACATCGTCGGGACCGCTGCCAGTCCCGGATTTTTCACCGCCTTCGACAATGCCGGCACCCCCTCGCTCACCGACGGATCCCTGGCGTTCCGCGTGCGCCTCGATGACCACGGAGGCAACAACAATGACATCAAGTTCGACCGTAACCTCTGGATCGGCATCGATGCGGACCTGAACGGCTCCGTGGACGCATTCATCGGCGTCGCCACCCCCTCCCAGAGCGTCACCTTGGGCATCTATGACTCCGGAACCGGAACCAACACCTCTCCGAATACCACGACGATCGCAACCCTCACACCGACCTACACCTACACGGCCAATGCCGCGAATTACGACTACCGGGCGGTCAACTACCTGTCCGACGGAGGCACGCTCAACGATCTCACCCCCGGAGGGACGGACACGGACTACTACGTGAGTTGCATCGTATCCTTCGCCGACGTCGCCGCATTCCTCACCGCGCAGCTGCCAGCGGTGTTCAACGCGACCAATCCCTTGACCGAAAACACGCCGCTCCGCTACGTGCTTGGCACATCCACCCAAAGCAACAGCCTCAATCAAGACCTCGGTGGCATTGACAACAGCAAGGCAGCCAAGGTCGATCTGAGCCAGACTTGGACGAATCTCGGCGGGTTCTCGCCGACTCTCAGTGCTTCCGGACAACTGGCGGCCGTCCCCGAATTATCTGCGTCGCTACTCGCAGTCATTGCTTCGGCATTGAGCTTCTCGTTCCATCGCCGCCGCCGCTGAGAGGCTGTCTGCAAATTGCCATGGCAGGGACCTTTTCCCAAAAGGTCCGGAGAATGCGTGGAGAATGCGGAGACGTTCCGGCTTTTTTCATTCTCACCCCATTCGCCGGACGCGTCGGAAACGCGTCCCTGCCAATTTTCAGACCGCCGCTAAGCCCTGCCGTTCCCGAACCGGCGCTCCAACTCTTTCATGCTGAATTCAGTAAGAGTGGGACGACCGTCAGCCGCACAGTAGGGCAGCTCGCACAAGAACAGTTTTTCCAGCAGCGGCCGGGTTTCCGCCAGCCTTGGGACCACCAATGCGGAGGCCCGTTTCGACAGCACCCGGGCGAGCCGCTCGATGGCGAACCTTGTCCCGGGGGCGGAATCGTGCAGCAGCTCATCCATCAGCCCACCGAGAAACGGCCGCGGGTCATCGACTGACAAAAAGGCGGGTAAACTCCTGACGTGTAACGTGTTGCCGCCGAAGGCCTCGACCTCGATCCCCGCTTCCTGCAAGGCCATGCGCTCGCGCAGCACCAGGTCCAGATCCCGCGGATCCAGCTCCAGCAGCACCGGCACCAGCAGCCCCTGGGTTTCCAGGACGCCGTCACCGTGGTTGAGCAGTTTTTCGTAAAAAATCCTCTCCCAAGCCGCCTTCGGGTCGAACATGACCAGTCCATCGTCACTTTCCAACAGGACGAACCGCTGGTGCAGCATGCCGATCTGCCGAAACTCCGGGGTTTTTCCAGCCACCTCTGCCGGAGCGACATCGGGTCCGGTAATCTGCGGGTGCAGCGGCATTTCCTCCCAACCGGCCAGAACCGGCTGGGGTGCTTGAAACACGGTGGCAACCGGCTCGATTTTCTCGGCCATCCGGGTCACCTCGGGAAAATCCACCCGCCCGGACCTCGCCGGCATCACCGGCGGAGCCGGCCGCAAGCCGACGGCCACCGCCTCAAGAATCGCGTCCCGCACGTCCACCGGTCGGTGGAACCGCACTTCGCGTTTCGCCGGATGCACGTTCACGTCCACCAGCGTCGGCTCCAGATCGATCCACAACCAAGCCGCCGGGTGCAGCCCGTCGGTGACCGCGCCGCGAAATCCTTCCGCCAGCGCCCGGGAAATCACCGCGTCCTCCACCGGTCTGCCGTTCAGGAACACAAATTGGTGTCGCCTGCCCTTCCGGGCGTGGCTGGCCGGCAGCACGAATCCTTCCACGGAAATTCCATTGCCACGCGTCTGCGGCAGCGCGATCAGCTCGCGGGACGCTTCCGGCCCAAGCAGCTGTCGCACCCGGTCCACCGCCTTCGCCGCCGGCGGCAGATCAAACACCTCCCGGTCATCCCGCCGCAGCCGGAACCGCACATTCGGCGCGGCCAGCGCATGCAGCCGAAGTTGATGCTCAACGTGTGCCGACTCCGTCGTCTCAGCCCGCAGGAATTTCCGCCGCGCCGGCATGTTGTAAAAAAGCGCCTTCGCCTCGATCACCGTGCCCGGCGCACACCCGGCATCGCGCACGTCGCGGACTTTTCCCCCGTCCACCAGGATTTCCGTGCCCGAGACCGAATCCGTCTCCCGCGTCACCAGCCGGAACCGCGACACGCTGGCGATGCTCGGCACGGCCTCCCCACGGAATCCCAGCGTCATAATCGCCGCCAGATCGCCCGCCGTCCGCAATTTGCTCGTCGCATGGCGCTCCAGCGAAAGCAGCGCATCCTCGCGCGACATTCCGCAGCCGTCGTCACTCACCCGGATCAACGCCGAGCCGCCGCGGTCGATGTCCACGCGAATTTCCCGGGCTCCCGCGTCGATGCTGTTTTCCACCAGCTCCTTAACCACCGAGGCCGGGCGCTCGACCACCTCGCCCGCCGCCACCTGGCTGGCGAGAATGTCGGGGAGCACTCGGATTTTGGGCATCGGCCCGGTGAAATTATTCATTTCCCCGGATTCCGCAATCGTCATGACTACGCGATGACGTCGGATGCCTTTAAGTTCTTGCTTTCCAAGGTGATGAAATTAGTTTGCCTGACGAAATGCGTCCCCGCGCCCCCCTGTTTGCGGTCCTCGCGAGCATGGTTCTGGTGTGCCCCCTGATCGCTCAGGAAAGGCTAGCCGAACTGCTCTCGGATCCCGCCGTCCGACTTTCCAGACCCGTCGATCGGGCCCGGGTCGTTGCGCGCCTGCAGGAAGCCGAGACCAAGCGCCGGCAAAACGCCCGCGCCCGGGCCACCCTCCGTGGACTTCCACTGCGCACCGTTTCTCCTAACGGGCGGATTCAGGAAATCGCGGATTTCGACGGCGACAGCCCGGTCTATCTGACCACCCAGAACGTGAACGCCGCCATTTCCACCGGCGCGAATCTGCTCTCGACCTCGCCTCACTCACTCACTGGAGCGGGCGTCACCATCGGTCTCTGGGACGGTGGTTCCGGCCGCACCACCCATCAGGAATTCGGCGGGCGAATCACCGTGATGGACGAATCATCGTCCATCGACCACGCCACCCACGTCGCCGGCACCCTCATCGCCTCCGGAGCTGATCCCGTCGCCCGCGGCATGGCATCGTCCGCCTCGATCAAATCCTACGACTGGACCCTCGACACTACGGAAATGACCGCCGCGGGAGCGACCTATGCAGGCGAGCCTGACAAGATCTATCTTTCCAACCACAGCTACGGCTACGTCAGTGGATGGAACTACGTCGGCAACGCCACCCGGACCTGGGAATGGTACGGCGCCGGCACCAGCAGCGCTGCCATCGAGGACGATTTCGGACGTTACAACGACTTCGCCCGGGACAGCGACTCACTGGCTTTCGACGCTCCCTACTATCTGATCTTTCGAAGCGCCGGGAACGAGCGGATCGACAACCCCGCGCCGGGCCAGAACGTGTCATTGTCACCCGGCGGCGCGGCCGTCGCCTACAGTTACTCGATGCATCCCGCCGGCGACGGAAACTACCGCGGCGGATTCGAAACCATCGGTTACACCGCCGTCGCCAAAAATGTCATCACCATCGGCTCCGCCACCGACGCCGTGACTGGCGGGCTGCGCGATCCGTCGGTGGCGCTCGTCAACAACTTCTCCTCATGGGGCCCTACCGACGACGGCCGGATCAAGCCCGACATCGTCGCCAACGGAGATACCGTTTATTCTTCGCTCAATGGCAGCGATACGAGTTACGGCATCTATAACGGGACCAGCATGGCCACCCCGAACGCCGCGGGCTCGGCGGCGCTGCTCGTCCAACAGTTCGGCACCCTGTTTCCCGGCCAAGCCATGCGCTCCAGCACACTTAAAGGCCTGCTGATCCACAGCGCCGACGATTTGGGAAACACCGGGCCGGACTACAAATTCGGCTGGGGTCTCGTCAACGTGCAGTCCGCCGCCGACCTTATCCGGGATCACCACGAATTCCCGACCAAGCAACGCATCACCGAAGGCGAACTCACCTCCACCATCACCACCCGGACCCATTCCTTCGTCTGGGACGGAGTTTCTCCCATCTCCGCGACCCTTTCATGGACGGATCCCGCCGGTGCCTCGATGCCCACGTCCGACTCCCGCAGCGCCCGGCTGGTCAACAACCTGAACCTGAAAATCACCGCGCCCAACGGATCTGGCGTCCTTCCCTTCGTGATGCCCTTCGTCGGCACATGGACCCAGGCCTCCATGGACTCGCCCGCCACCACCGGCATCAACAATACCGATAACGTCGAGCAGGTCCGCATCGCCGCCCCGCCGGTTGCCGGGGTCTATCAGGCGACCGTCTCGTTCTCCGGTCCGCTGACAAACAACAGCCAGAACTACTCGCTGCTTCTCACCGGAGCCTCCGCCACGCCGCCACCGCTTGTCGTCTCCTCGGTGACCCCGGACAGCGCCCTGTCCACCAACGTCACCGTCGACCTGACCGGCACCGGACTGCGGGCCGACACCGCCGTGAAACTCGCCCGCTATGGCCAGAGCGATATTTTCGCCTCCGGAGTCCAGATGATCGGGGAGAAGCTCCGCTGCCAGGTGGACCTCACCGGCGTGGCCGAAGGTGCCTGGGACGTGGTCGTCGCGAATCCGGATTCGGAAACCTTCACGCTTTCCGCCGGGTTCGTCGTGGTCAGCACGCTTTGGAACGAGGATTTCGATGGACCAGTCAGCGGCTGGACCTCGCAGGCCACCACCGGCTCCAACAACTGGTCGCTGGTCACGACTCCCGGCCAGTTCCCCGCCAAATCCTATTTCGCCCCGGGTCCCTTCAGCAAATCCACCACCAAACTCACCTCCCCGACCATCGCGGTTCCGGCATCCGGCAGCAAACTCCAGTTCAGGATCTGGCACAGCTACAATCTGCAAACCGACCGAGACGCCGGAAAATTCGAACTCTCCACCAACAACGGGTCCACCTGGTTCGACATCGAGTCCTCCGGCTCCGGTGCTTCCTTCGCCGCCAACGGATACGACTCCACCATCAGCACCTTCGGCAGCTACTCCACCCGCAACGAATTCGCCGGCCAGCGGGCGTGGTCGGGCAACAGCAACGGTCCCGTCGAAACCGTCGTCAACCTCACCGACACCGCCAAATACGCCGGAAAAAACCTGCGGGTTCGCTGGCGCATCGCCACCAATGGCAGCACCTCCAGCCCCGGGTGGTATCTCAACAGCGTCACCTTGCTGGGCAACACCGTGGTGCCTAACCAACCGCCCGCCATTACCTCCGCCGCCACCTCGACCTCGGTCGAATCCATCACCGACCAGGGGAACATCTATCAAATCATCCGGGCTACCTCGTCCAGCCTGGCCGTAGCCGCCTCCGACGATGGCGGCGAGTCCGCCCTCACCTACACCTGGACCGTTGTCGGCGTGCCGCCGCACCCGGTGTTTTTCTCCACCAATGCCAGCAACGCCGCAAAATCCACCACCGCGACCTTCGACGGACCGGGTGACTATCAGATTGCGGTCACTGCCCGCGATCCACAGGACCTCACCGCTGTCAGCACCGTGGGACTGCGCGTGCTTCAAACAGCCACCGGCCTCGTCGTGAGCCCGGCGACGGCCACCCTGCCCCTCGGCTCGACCCGGCAGTTCGCAGCCATCCTGCTAGACCAGTTCGGTCTTGCCATGGCCAGCCAGCCCGCCTCCTTCACCTGGGAAACCAGCGGCGGAGGCACCATCAGCACGGAAGGACTCTTCACCGCCCTTGCCGCCGGTGACACCCATCTTGTCACCGCACGCGACGGAGGGATTTCCAACACCGCCGGCGTGGCGGTCATTCCCGGAGCGGCGTCCATCATTCTTGGAAATTTGATTCAAACATTCGACGGAACACCGAAACTCGTGACCGCCACCACGAATCCACCGGGACTGGGCGTCGCGATCACCTATGACAACGAATCCGTGATCCCCACCAACGCAAACAGTTATTCGGTGGAAGCCACCATCACCGACCCCAACTATCAGGGTTCCGCGTCCGACACCCTCGTCATCGAAAAATCCACCGCCAACATCGAACTCGCTGGCCTCGCCCAAACCTACGATGGCACGCCGAAGCCCGTCACCGCCACGACGACTCCGGACAACCTCGCCGTTTCCCTAACTTACAACGGAGTCTCCACGCCACCGACGGATGCCGGAACCTACACCGTCGTCGCCACCGTGGACGATGCAAACCACCTGGGCACCACCACCCAGTCGCTCGTCATCGGAAAATCCACCGCCAACATCGAACTCGCTGGCCTCGCCCAAACCTACGATGGCACGCCGAAGCCCGTCACCGCCACGACGACTCCGGACAACCTCGCCGTTTCCCTAACTTACAACGGAGTCTCCACGCCACCGACGGATGCCGGAACCTACACCATCGTCGCCACCGTGGACGATGCAAACCACCTGGGCACCACCACCCAGTCGCTCGTCATCGAAAAATCCACCGCCAACATCGAACTCGCCGGCCTCGCCCAAACCTACGATGGCACGCCGAAGCCCGTCACCGCCACGACGACTCCGGACAACCTCGCCGTTTCCCTAACTTACAACGGAGTCTCCACGCCACCGACGGATGCCGGAACCTACACCGTCGTCGCCACCGTGGACGATGCAAACCACCTGGGCACCACCACCCAGTCGCTCGTCATCGGAAAATCCACCGCCAACATCGAACTCGCCGGCCTCGCCCAAACCTACGATGGCACGCCGAAACCGGTGACCGCCACGACGACTCCGGACAACCTCGCCGTTTCCCTAACTTACAACGGAGCCTCCACCCCACCGACGGATGCCGGAACCTACACCGTGGTCGCCACAGTGGACGATGCAAATCACCAGGGCACCACCACCCAGCCACTCGGCATCGAAAAAGCCACCACCAGCATCACATTCATCAGCCTTGCCCTTACCTATGATGGCACGCCGAAACCCGTCACCGCCACGACGACTCCGGAAAACCTCCCCGTTACCATCAGCTACGATGGAATTCCGACGCCGCCAATCGCTGCGGGCACCTACATCGTCACGGCAGTCGTGAACGACATCAACCGTCAGGGCAGCGCGAGCGACACGCTGGTCATCGTTCCCGGCAACGACTTCACCTCCTGGAAAAACATCCATTTCGACGAAACCGAGCAAACCGACGGCATCGCCGATGATCTCGCCGACCCGGATGCCGACAATCAACCGAATCTCACCGAATTTGCCCTCGGCACGGATCCCCGGCGCTTCACGCCGCAGCCCGTCCCCATGCGCGATCAGGACGGACTCTCATTCATCTTCAACCGTCCCGCCAACCTTCCCGGAATCAGCTACGAGGTGGAATCCTCCGAAGACCTCCGCGAGTGGCGCCCGGTTCTGCTGGAACTGATGACTCCCGGTGCCGTCGAAACCCTGCGGGCACGAGATCCGCTCGACACCGGAAATCCAGCCCAGCGGTTCCTCCGCCTGCGCATCTCCCGTCCTTGACCCGCCAGCCCCGACGGCTAGTCTCCCGCCGCACCCATGGCCGGCTTTTTCAAATCCCTACTCAACAAGATCACCAACCGCGCGGAAATCGAATGGGACGACCTTGAGGCCGACCTGATCAGCTCCGATCTCGGCGTCGACCTCACCACATCGATCATCGATGAACTCCGCGATCTCGGCCGCGAGGTTTCCGGCGAGGATGTGTTGGAAGTCACCCGCCGCCAGCTGGCGAGACGGCTACCTGACAATTTTCTGCCACCCACGCCCCGGGCCGATGGCAAACCGTTCGTGATCCTCGTCGTCGGCGTGAACGGCACCGGCAAGACCACCTCGTCCGCCAAGCTCGGGCTGTGGCTCACCAAGCGCAAACGCACCGTCATCCTCGCCGCCGCCGATACCTTCCGCGCCGCCGCCGTCGAGCAACTCAAGCGCTGGGGCGAGCGGCTGAATATCCCGGTGATCACCGGAAACCCAAATGCCGATCCATCATCCGTCTGTTTTCACGCCCATCAGAAAGCCATCGCCGACAAGACCCAGTTCCTCATCTGCGACACCGCCGGCCGCATCCACACCCGCCACAATCTGATGGAGGAGCTCGGAAAAATCCGCCGCACGCTCGCCAAGCAGGACGAGACCGCGCCGCACCTTACGCTGCTGGTCGTGGACGCGACCACCGGCTCGAACGCGATGAACCAGGCCAAGGAATTCCACAAGGCCAGCCCACTCGACGGCCTCATCGTCACCAAGCTCGACGGCTCGGGAAAAGGCGGCATCGCCGTGACCATCCACGACCAGCTCGGCATCCCGCCGCGCTTTCTCGGCACCGGAGAAGAGCCCGAGGCGTTTTCCATTTTCGAGAAGGAAAACTTCATCGCGGAGATTCTTTGAGGGGTTGGTTCTCGACACGGTCAGGCGGGCATTCTCAACTTCGAGGTTTGCAAAATGCCAGCACATGCGCTATCAAAAGCCATGCCACCCCGAATCGTAGTGGATACGAACGTTTTCATCGCAGCGATCCTGAGCCCGGCGGGAGAAAACCGGGCAGTTCTCAGGGCTTGCTTGCTTGGGAAGGCCCGTCCAATCATGGGAGCCGCATTGTTTCATGAATATGAGGATTTGCTCTGCCGCTCCGAGTTGATGGCAAAAAGTCCTGTCACGAAAAACGAGCGGCAAATACTTTTCGATTCATTCCTTTCCGTCACGGATTGGATCAAAGTCTATTTCCTCTGGCGTCCCAATCTCCCCGATGAAGCTGACAACCATTTGATCGAGCTCGCCCTCGCCGGTTCTGCGGAAACGATTGTCACCAACAATCTCAAAGATCTTTTACACGGGGAACTGCGCTTCCCCGGTCTTAAAATCCAAAATCCCTTACAATTTCTATCCACACTGCCATGAGCACACTCACCATCCGCCTGCCCGACGACAAACACGCCCGCCTCCGCCAATTGGCCAAGCACCGTGACATCAGCGTGAACAAGCTGATGGAAGAACTCGCCACCATCAGCATCGTGGAATTCGATGCCGAAACCCGCTTCCGTGCCATCGCCGCGCGGGGTTCCGCCCAGCAAGGCCTCGCGGTGCTCGATCAACTTGATGCCGGATCCGTCTCAAAATCCTCTCCGTCCGAGTAGGCCTATGTTTTCTTACTTTTTTGGCACGAAACGGACTTTGCCTCTTTCGATGATCAGATTTGCGTCGAGAGAGTCGGCAAGTGAGGCAAGAATATCAATCAGCTTCAGATCGTAAGCCTTGAACTGGATGGGCAATTTCAGCCGTGGTTCGCCAAGAGCGCTTCCATCAATCTCGATTCCATAAGCAGCGGGCATGACGTTCCGAAACTGCAGAAAATCCAAGCCCTCAGCGAGCGGGACAGTCGCATCAAAATCGACACGAGGAACAATCATCGATGTCATATAGGCAATAGTCCACTGGATGGTCTTGGTAGGTGGAGGACCTGCGGGATCAAATCCAAACGCGACTTGGGCGAAGAGTAAGAGTGCTGCCGGAAGTGCTAGAGTTTTCATTTTCTTACCGATGATAATCAATCGTCTTATGGGAAAAATGGTCATTCTCCGCCGGATTTGGCGAGGAGAATCAAGATCGGACCTTCGGAAGAGCAAGCGACGTTGAGCCGTGATGTGAAGGGTTTCAAGATCCTGCATCACTGCAAGCTGGACACCGTCCAGACCCCGTTTCACGGTCCCGCCATGGATACGCAACACGTGTTTGCCCCGCGGGGCGGGAAGGCGGAAGTCGAGGAAGGCGCGGATTTTTCCCCGAAATTCGACGCGGACGGGCTGATCCCGGCGATGGCGATGGACGCGACGACCCGGGAGCCGCTGATGCTCGCCTACATGAACGAGGAGTCGCTGCGGCGGACGCTGGAGATCGGCGAGGCGGTTTACTGGTCGCGCTCGCGCAAGGAATTCTGGCACAAGGGGGCGACTTCCGGGCACATCCAGAAAATCGTGGAAATCCGCACGGATTGCGATCAGGACGCGCTGGTGCTGATGGTCGAGCAAATCGGCGCGGGGGCCTGCCACACCGGCCGGAACTCGTGTTTTTACCGGAAAGTGGTGGCCGGAACGACGAAACTGGAGATCGACCGGCGGCGAAAAATCCTTCGATCCGGCGGCAGTTTATGGAAAACACTGAATTTCGATCAATTTCGCGGTTGCAATTGCCAAATCGATCCTCTAGCTCTCCCGCCCCGCGCGTCAGGGCACACGGCTAAGACAACGCAGGCAGCACATTCATTTTCCGCGAAGGAGGACCCCATGCACATCATTAAGAAGATCGAGTCAGAGCAATTGAAGCAAGACGTCGCCGAGTTCAACGTCGGTGACACCGTGAAGGTCCATTGCCGCGTGCAAGAAGGCAACAAGGAGCGGATCCAGATTTTCGCCGGCATCGTGCTCGCTCGTGGCGGTTCCGGCGTGAACGCCGCGTTCACCGTCCGCAAGATTTCCTACGGCGAGGGCGTGGAGCGCGTTTTCCCGCTGCACACTCCGCGGATCGCGAAAATCGAAGTCACCAACCGCGGCAAGGTCCGTCGTGCCAAGCTTCATTATCTCCGCGAACGCGTCGGCAAGCGCGCCCTGCTCGTGAAGAGCGCCGGCAACAACTGATCCTTGGAGATCATTTCCTCAAGACGCCCCGCCCGGTTCGCCGAGCGGGGTGTTTTGTTTTTCCGACGAGGCGGTGATTTCCGCTTTCCCGGTGCGGGAGACCGCGCCACGTTGCGGACGTGCGTGTTCCGATTCCAGTGGTCATCCTGCTCGTCCTGACGGTCGTCGGGGGCGTGTGGTGGACGAACACCCGGCACATGGACTTCCTGACGCCGCCGTCACAGGCGAAACTGGAGGAAATCCGGATCAAGGTGGAGTCCTCGCTGCCCCGGGCGGACCAGGTGGATGACGCGATCTCGGTGCCGGTCATCGTCAAGGAGCCGGAGCCGCCGCCACCGCCGCCGGAAGAACCCAAACCGGCGATCGATTTGGGCGATCTCAGCGCTCCACTGACCTTACAAGACTACGGCGACCGCTCGCCACAAGGCGCCGCCCAGCTGATCGAACTGGCGGTCGCGCTGGAAGAAGCCAGCGAACCCCGGCGGGCCCTGCTCGCGTGGGAACGGGTGATGGATCTCACCAAGCCGGATGAAGCCCAGGCCGCCACCGCCAGTTTCCTCGATCAAGCGACTCCGCCCGACCTTGCCCGACTGGAACCTGAAGCCCGAAACCGCCATCGCGATCACGCTGCACGCCAGCACCGGGAAAAAACTCGCAAAAACACTGACACCCGTGCTGGAAGCCGTCGCCCGGGATTTGGAAAAAGCCTCGTCCGGCATCATCAAGGTGAAGCCATCGGTCACCGTGGGCAAAACCAACAGCTCGGGAAAAAGCCCCGCGCCCGTCGCGCTGTGGCTCGCCGGTCCCGACAAGAAGGCAAGTTCCACGGAGGTGGTCTCATTCACGGTCGATTCCCCGGACAGCTTCGCCATGAGGTGCTGAAAACCGTGTTTCTCCTGATCCAGAGCCACTTGGGCCGTGCCACCGCCTACACGCCGCCGACGGCATTGACTGAAGCGGAGGATCCGTTGATCGCGCTGAACTCCCGCGTCACGCGCCTTTGCTGGAGCGAATTCGCCGCTGCCATGAACCAGCCGCAGAAAATTCCGCCAAAGCCGTAATCCGCCCTAAGATTCCCCAGTCCCCGAACGTTTCACCCCAGGAAAAATGCAGCTCCGTTTCCTCATCCTCGCTCCCCGCCTTCGCGACCTTGCTTCTTGCACAGGATCAGTCGCCCGTGGAGCCCAAGTCCTTGCCAGCGCCGGACCAGGCGGTGGAACCGGTGAAGCCGTCGGTGATAAAACTCGATGCCACGCGCTATCAGATCGGCGAGGTGATGTTCGATCAAAAGACCCGCGAAATCCGCTTTCCCGACGAAGGTCAACATGACCGAGGGACTGCTGGAATACCTCATCGTCCATCAGAACGGCAAGGTCCACGAGTCGCTGCTCTCTACCGAAGTCTCGCCCACCCACCTGAATCTCGCGTTCACCCTGCTCCGCTACCCCGCATCGAAGGAACTCTATCCGCTGCCCAACGAAACCGGCGGCGTTTCCGACAAGTTTCCCGAAGTCCCCGCCGACGTGAAGGCCGCCGCCCGGGTGACCATCGACGTGGAATGGACTGACGACGGAAAAGTCCGCCGCGTCCCGGTGAACGAGTGGATCCAGCACGCGGTGAAAGCCACCGCGATGCCCGCCGGGCCGTGGGTCTATGGCGGATCGGATTTCCACGAAGGAAAATTCGTCGCGGAAACCACGTGGCGACATCGCCGCCATTTTCCTGTCGATGGCCGCACTCATCAACTATCCTGGCGACGACAACACGCAACGACGACCGTCTGGGTCGCCGTTTCCCAAACGCGTTCCACCTCGAAGGAACAAACGTCACCGTCATCATCGCTCCCTACTCAAACCGCACAAACCACTCCCGAAACCATGAAACTCCTGTCCTCACTGATCATCCTCGGCACCGCCATCGGCAGCGCCGCCGAGAACAACCCCATGCGCTACGAGTCCCTCAAGCAGGAAATCCGCCAGTCGATCGCCCGTGGCAACGCCTGGCTGAAATCCCAGCAGAAGCCCGACGGCCACTGGGATGATGACGGCACTGCCCGCCTTCACCGCGCTCGCCCTCACTGCCGCCACCCGCGATCCAAGCCTGGATCGCAAGGCCCCGTTTCCCGAGCACATCGAGAAGGGATTCACCTGGCTGCTCGCCCAGCAGAAGGAAGACGGCGGCATCTACAACCGCGGCCTCTCCGTTTATAACACCGCCACCTCCGTGACCGCCGATGGTCGCGACCCAGCAGGAGAAATACGAACCCGCCATCGTCAAGGCCCGCAAGCACCTCATCGACAACCAGTGGGACATCGGCCAGAAGAAGGAAACCGACAACCTCAACGACGGCGGCATCGGCTACGGCTCGAAAAACGACCACACCGACATGTCCAACACCTATCTCGCCATCGAGGCGCTCGCGCTTTCGAAGAAGGTCATCGAGGACGGCAAACACGGCGACCAACCGGACCTCGACTGGGACGCCGCCGTCACCTTCCTCTCGCGCTGCCAGAACCTCGAGCAAACCAACGACCAGGAATGGGCGTCCGACGATCCCAAGAACAAGGGCGGATTCATCTACGCCCCGGGCGAGTCCAAGGCCGGCGAGGACAAGCTCCCCGACGGCCGCACCGCGCTCCGCTCCTACGGCTCCATTTCCTACGCCGGACTGCTTTCGTTCATCTACGCCAAGGTCAGCGCCGACGATCCGCGCGTCGTCGCAGTGAAGGAATGGCTCGGCAAAAACTACACGCTCCACGAAAACCCGGGCATGGGTGCGCAAGGTCTCTATTATTACTATCAGACCATGTCCAAGGCGCTCTCCGCGGCCAACATCAACCTGCTCAAACTCGAAGACGGCACCGAAGCCGACTGGCGCAAGGACCTCGGCGAGAAGCTCCTCGCCACCCAGCGCGAGGACGGCTCGTGGGTGAACGACAACGGCCGCTGGATGGAATCGAATCCGGTGCTCGTCACCGCCTACACCGTGCTCTCGCTGGCGCAGGTTTACGACTCGATCCCGCGATAGTTCCAACGGAGCGCTGGCTTTAGCCGGCAAGTGATCCAAAAGCCCTCCCATCCGCAGCGAAATGTGAAACTCGCCGACTAAAGTCAGCGCTCCGGTGTCCTTTGAATTCACATGAAGTCCATTCTTCTTCTAATCATCTGCTCGCTAACCAGCCTGCGTGCCGAGGTCGTCGAAGGAACCCATCGAATACTCCGGAGTCAAATTCCGCGTGGTCCGCTTGACTCCTGAACAAGTCCAACTGGTATGGAACGATGAAACCGGACAACCCTATCGAACTTTCGACCGCGTGCAGGCGGCATTCGCGAAACAGGGAAAAACCGTGAAGTTCATCACGAACGCCGGCATCTTACGAACCCGGCGGCATTCCCAGCGGCCTGCACGTCGAAGAGGGCAGAACACTCCGCCCGCTCAATCTAGCGGACGCGCCCGGCAACTTCTTTCTCAAGCCCAACGGCGTCTGTGCCTTCATCCATGGCGAAACCCTCTTCATCGGAACCAGCCCGGCATGGCAGAAGCTCGCGAACGGCAAGGAAACCTGGGGCATCCAATCCGGTCCGCTGCTTTTGATCGACGGCCAACGCCATCCGGCTTTCACCGAGAATTCACAAAGCAAACTGCTCCGCAACGGCGTGGGCGTCGATGACAAGGGCCGATTGATTTTCGCCATCACCGACAAAGGCGAAATGGTGAATTTCTGGGACTTCGCCGGTCTGTTTCTCAAGCTCGGCTGCAAGAACGCGCTTTTCCTCGATGGCGATATTTCGCAAATGTCGGTGAACCCGGACAAGCCGGTTTCCAGCAATCGGTTCGGAGCATGTTCGTCGTGCCGAGTGATCGTCTTGATTCCGCGCGAATCCGAAATCCAGTGACCACCCACACCGCCCCTCTCACTCCGGCTCAAGCGGAAATCCTCCGCAAGGCGCTGGAGCGGCAGGGATTCGATTTCGAAACCAAACCCTACGCCCTCTTCTCCGCTCGCAAGGGCAAGCTCAACGTCACGGTCTACGAAAAGGGTCCCAAGGTCCTCATCCAAGGCAAGGACACCGAGGATTTCATCCGCTTCACCCTCGAACCGGAAGTGACCGGCGTGGCGAAACTCGGCTACGAGGAAATTCTCGAGCCCGATAAATTCGAACCGCACTTCGGCATCGATGAAAGCGGCAAGGGCGACTACTTCGGCCCGCTGGTCATCGCCGGAGCCTACACGGACGCCACCATCGCCCGCAGCCTGATCGACGCCGGGATCATGGACTCCAAGCGCGTCACCAGCCCGGCCCGCATCCGCCAGTTCGCAGCCATCATCCGCGCCACACCCGGCTGCACCACCGCCGTCATCGCGATCGGTCCGGAGCGCTACAACTCGATGTTCGCCTCGTTCAAGAACCTCAACCGGCTGCTCGCCTGGGGCCACGCCCGCGCCATCGAGACGCTCGCCGCCGCCCGACCCGATTGCCCGCGCACGCTGAGCGACCAGTTCGCCCGCCCGGAAATCCTCCAGCGCGCCCTCAAGGAAAAAGGCCTCACCCTCCAGCTCGAACAACGCACCAAGGGCGAGTCCGACACCGCCGTCGCCGCCGCCTCCATCCTCGCCCGCGAGCGGTTCATCGACTGGATGGACAAAACCTCCGCCGGCTGCGGCATCAAACTCCCGCTCGGTGCCTCGGACGCCGTGATCCAGGCCGCGCGCGAACTGGTCGCGAAAATGGGTCCCGACGCCCTTGGAAAAGTCGCCAAACTCCATTTCAAAACCACCCACGCCGTGCTCGGGACATCTCCATCAGGCGACGGCGATTAGCCATTCAGGGCGAATCTCTTCCGGAAAATCCCGCCATTCTGACGTTTCTTCGGCCACTGGCACGAAAATCGCATCCATTTGAGAGATTTTTGGCGGGACAAAGCCATCGTCATCGTGCTATTCAATCTCCGCAGCCCTCTAATTCTCAATCCCTCCCTATTCTCATGGCCACCATCACCAAACGCGAACTCGTCATCAAAATCACCGATCAACTCGGTGCCAAGGGACTCGAAATCACCCAACAGGACGTGCTCGAAGTCGTTCAGACCCTCATCGATGAAATCACCGATTCACTCGCCCACGGCGACACCGTGGTCATGCGGAATTTCGGTGCCTTCCAAGTGCGTGAAATGAAAGCGAAGATCGGCCGCAACCCGAAAGATCCCGCCAAGGACGTGCCGATCCCGGCCCGCGCTGCCGTGAAATTCAAGCCCGGCAAGGAGATGAAGGAAAAAGTCGCCACCACCCTGCAAGTCATCCGCGAGCGCAAGTCGTGATCTCCCGATTGCCTGAAAAACCCATCCCTCCGCCTCGCCGCACTTTGCAGCGTGGCGGTTTTTGTTTTCACCTCCTGCTTCTCCCGCCCCGGCGGCCACAACGGCTACATGACCCGCTCCTACACGGTGCGCGGCCAGCACTATCAGCCGATGAGCGTGGATACCGCGCTCGATTACAAGGACACCGGCACCTGCTCGTGGTATAACGAATCCGCCTTCTTCGGCCTCATCCGCGGCACCACCTCGCTCGGCGAAAAGGTCATGCCCTGGCACCTCACCGGAGCCCACAAGACGCTTCCCCTGCCCTGCCTCGTCAAGGTCACCAACGTGGAAAACGGCAAATCCGTCAAAGTCCGCATCAACGACCGCGGCCCCTTCATCCCGGGCCGCATCCTCGACGTCACGCCCCGCGCCGCCAAGAAACTCGGCTTCTACGACAAGGGCCTCACCACCACCCGCGTCGAAGTGATTTCCGTCGGCGACGGCTCCTACAAGCGCAAGAAGCGCGGCTGGTTCTTCTAGGAGTGCCATCACGCGTTCAGAGGTTTCCGCGCTTGAACAACCCGGACATCCCCACGCAGACTCCGCCCGCTCCCCGCGAGCGCTTTCCTTATGTCCAATTCTCCTGAAATTCGCGTCTTCGCCCCCGCCACGGTGGCCAACGTCGCCTGCGGTTATGACGTCCTCGGTTTCGCCATCGATTCACCCGGCGATGAAATCGTCGTCCGTTTCAGCGACAAGCCCGGCCTGCACATCACCAAGATCACCGGAGACAACGGCAAGCTCCCGAAAAACCCCGCGCAAAACTGCGCCGGCGTCGCCGCGCTCGACCTGCTCAAGCACCTCGGCATGACCGACCGCGGCATCGAGATGGAGATCCACAAGAAAATGCCCTTCGGCTCCGGCCTCGGCTCTTCGTCCGCCTCGTCCGTCGCCGGTGCCTTCGCGGTGAACAAACTCATCGGCGACCCGCTCTGCAAAAAACAACTGCTCCCCTTCGCCATGGCCGGCGAGGCCTCGGCCGACGGTGCCTGGCACGCCGACAACGTCGCCCCCTGCCTGTTCGGCGGCATCGTTTTCATCCGCTCCAACGACGAACTCGACTTCGCCCAGATCCCCGCGCCGAAAAACCTGTGGGCCGCCGTCGTCCACCCGGACATCGAAATCCTCACGAAAGTCGCCCGCGAAATCCTGCCCAAGGAAATCCCGCTGGAAAACGCCACCCAACAGATCGGCAACCTCGGCGGCCTGCTCTGCGGCCTCATCCAGGAAGACTACGGCCTGATTTCCCGCTCCATCCACGACGTCATCGCCGAGCCGCGCCGCCAGAAACTCATCCCGGATTTCTACAAGGCGAAACGCGCCGCCCTCGCCGCCGGAGCGCTCGGATTCTCCATCTCCGGTGCCGGCCCGTCCGTCTTCGCGCTTTGCGAAGGCGAGGAAACCGCCCGCAAGGTGGCGGATGCCATCAGCAAGGTTTTCTCCGCCATCCCGATCGAGAACCAGGCCTATGTCTCGCGGATCAATCCGACCGGGGTGCATGTGATCGACTAAACAGTTCCAAAAACTCCAAATCGAGTTAACCTCCACCATGCAGCAGAAATTCAACGTGGTCATCGAGCGGGATTCCGAAGGCTGGCTCGTTGCAAGCGTGCCTTCGCTTCACGGTTGCCACACGCAGGCACGTTCATTCGACGAGCTGAATTCGCGGATCAAGGAAGCGATTTCACTATGCCTTGAAGATGACGAGAATTCACACCTCCTGAGTTCGTGGGTGTTCAGCAGGTTGATGTCAGGTTTTGATCTGGTATGTTTAAGCTGACAGCTCGCAATCGATGGCAACCAAAAAACATTTTAAAGCTCTCTAAACCTAAGGTTTTACTAACTGCCACTATCAGCCTCACCGCTGTTCTATTTTGCTCATGCGCGAATACTAAGGCACCGTCAGAAGCAGAAAAACAATTGGCGATTAGTTTTCAACCTCCAAATGGCAAAGCGCTGCTATATGTCTATCGTCCTTCGGCTGCATTGCGCCACGAGGCCAAACATGTCGTGATCGATCAAAGAAGTATCGGAATCACTGGCTCAGGAACTTTCTTAGTTACAACCTTGTCACCAGCAAATTACAATATTTCGGCTGGCGGCGATCCTATGAATCTTTCCGTATCAGCGAATCGTCTCTACTTCATAAGGCAATCTCCAGAAAATAAATACTTGGGCAGTTCAGTTCCGCTGGTAACGCCTGTTTCAATGCTGATTCCAGCTCCCAGTCTAGTTTTTTCATCCAGCATGGTGTCAGAATGGGAGGGACGCCAGGGCGTCGCAAACTGCAAGCAGGTAGCCACAGGCTCATTTTAGAGGAGAACCTTTTAAGTTATCACCAACCCCCGCCGTGCTCTACCACTCAACCACCACCCCCTCCCACCGCGTCGATCTCAAGGAAGCCATCCTGCGCTCGCTGCCGCCGGACAACGGCCTCTACATGCCGGACAACCTGCCCGTGCTCGACCAGGCGTTCTGGGAAATCTGGCGTGAACTCACCTTCCCGGAAATCGGCATCGCCGTGGCGGACGCGTTTTTCGGCGAGGATGTGCCGCCGCAGGCGCTCGTCGATATCGTCGAGGGCACCGTCACTTTCGATGCGCCGCTCGTCATGCTCGGCCCGGGCGATCACATTCTCGAACTTTTCCACGGCCCCACGCTCGCTTTCAAGGACTTCGGTGCGCGCTTCATGGCCCGCCTGATGGCCTGGCTCACCCGTGGCGAAGACCGCGAGCTCACCGTGCTCGTCGCCACTTCCGGCGACACCGGCGGCGCGGTCGCCTCCGCCTTCCACAACGTGCCCGGCACCCGCGTGATCATTCTCTATCCACAGGGCAAGGTTTCCGGGCTTCAGGAAAAGCAACTCACCGCCCTCGGTGGAAACATCACGGCGCTGGAGATCCAAGGCTCGTTCGACGACTGCCAGGCACTCGTCAAATCCGCCTTCCTCGACCGCGAGCTTTCGGAACGGCTCAACCTAACGTCCGCCAACTCCATCAACCTCGCGCGTCTCGTGCCGCAGAGTTTCTACTACATCCACGCCGCCCGCCAGCTGCCGGAAGGGGTCCTGCCCACCTTCGTCATCCCGTCGGGAAATTTCGGCAACCTCACCGCCGGCCTGCTCGCGATGCAGCTCGGGCTGCCCGTCGATCACTTCGTCGCCGCCACCAACCTCAACGACGTGGTCCCGGAATTCCTCCGCTCCGGCCAATACTCGCCGCGCCCCAGCGTGACCACCATTTCCAACGCCATGGACGTGGGAGCGCCATCCAACTTCGTCCGCATGCAGGCGCTCTTCGGCGGCTCGTGGGACGCCATGAAAACCCGCGTCTCCGGCATGGCCTTCACCGACGACCAGACGCGCGCCGCCATCCGCACCGTCAAGGCGCTCTACGATTACGAGATCGACCCGCACGGCGCGGTCGGCTGGCTGGCGGCCCAGAAATGGCGCACCGTCCATCCTAACAGCGCCACCGTCACCCTCGAAACCGCACATCCCGCGAAATTCCTCGACGTGATGGAAGCCGAACTCGGCGCGAACTGCGTGGAAATCCCCGAGCGTCTCGCGATCCTCGCCGAGCGGGAAAAAGTCGCCACCTTGCTCCCCGCCGACAAGGCGATCTTCCGCGAGTGGCTTCTTCGATAAGGGGAAGGGACGTCTCGTCCCTTCGCATGGACGAGACGTCCATGCCCCTTATGCCGCTTCCGCGATGATGAGCACCTCCGCGAACGGTAGGTCCGCCAACATCGCAAAGGCGTTGTTCCGCGTGAGCCTGGCCCGCGTCGCCGCCGGACTGGCCATGCCGCAGAGAAATCGAGCAAGCTGCCGTGGCGTGTTGAGCGCGGCGTGTTTTTCATCGACGAGTTTTCTGACCGCGACGATTTCATCGTCGGTGACGCGGCGAAACTTCGGGCGCTTGATCGTCTTCGCGGGAACTCCCCGGCAGCGGTCACAATGGCCGCAGGGCTCTTTCAACGTCTCGCCGAAGTGTTTGGTCAGATAACCGGTGAGGCAGCCGCGGTAGGCGGATAGACCGAGGACCTGGCGGAGGCGGGCGAGGTCGGCTTGTTCGCGGGATTGGAATTTTTCGACGAGGGCCGCGGTGAGTTGTTTGAGGTCGCCGGGGTCTTTTTTAAGTTTGTATCCGTGGCGGACGCCCCAGACGCTGAGCATGATGTCGCCGGCGGATTGCAGGCCGTTGAGGGCGCTGACGATCTTGTCTCGCGGGCAAGCGAATTGTTCCGCCAGCAAAGTCGGATAGAAATAGAGCCACCAGCGTTTCATCTCACCGGCCGCGAGGATCCGCTGGATGAATTTCCGCTCGGCGGGGGCTCGACCCACTAGAATCTTCTCCTCCTTGTTCAGCAACTTCGCGCGGTAGGTGGCGTAAAAAGTGCCGGTGGCTTCGATGATGCCGTCGATTTCCAGATAGGTCATCACGGTCGCGACCACGCCGGGGCGGATGTCGCAGATGGTGGAGAGTTCGTAAGGCGAGACGTCGAACACGGGCCCGAGGCGGAGCACGCGGTCGATGAGATTTCCCAACGCGCGGGGCGACGGAGCATCGGAGTAGATGAAATTCTCCAGCACGGTGAGGTCGTCACCACAGGCTAACACCTCACAGATCGCCGGCAGTCCGTCGCGCCCGGCGCGACCGATTTCCTGGGTGTGGTTTTCGAGGCTTTTCGGCAGATTGTAGTGATAGACGGCGCGGATGTTGGATTTGTCGATACCCATGCCGAAGGCGATGGTGGCGACGATGACGCGGGTGTCGCCGGCCATGAACGAGTTCTGCGCATCGGCGCGGAACTCGGCGGGCAGGCCGGCATGGTAGGCGCGGACGGAGAGGCCGCTTTTCGCAAGAAAGGTGGCGACCTCCTCGGCGGTTTCCTGGCGGGTGACGTAAACGACGGCGGGGCCATCGACGGCGGTGAGTTTTTCCAACAGCAGTGATTTCCTCTCAGCGGCGGCGCACGGCGTGACGCGGAGGTCGAGGTTCGCGCGATGGAAACTGAGCTGCACGTGGTCCGCAGTGGCGATGCGGAACGCCTTGCGGATGTCGCGGGCGACCTTGGGGGTGGCGGTGGCGGTGAGGCAGAGGACGCGCGGGATTTTCAGGCGGCGGCAGATTTTCGCGAGCTTCAGGTAGTCCGGGCGGAAATTGTGGCCCCACTCGGAGATGCAGTGCGCCTCATCAATGGCGGCGAGTTGGATGGGCAGGCGTTTAAGCCGTTGGCGGAAGACTTCGTTCGCGAAGCGCTCCGGAGCGACGTAAAGCAGCTTGAGCGTGCCGGCATCGAGGCGTTGGTAAACGTCGGCGAGCTGCCCGGCATCGAGCGTGGAGTCGAGCCGCGCGGCGGAAATCCCCTTGGCGGTGAGCGCGTCCACTTGGTCGCGCATCAGGGCGATGAGCGGGGAAATGACGAGCGTCAGCCCGTCGAGCAGCAGCGCGGGAAGCTGGTAGCACAACGATTTCCCGCCACCGGTGGGAAAAACCGCGAGCGCGGAGCGGCCTTCCAGCAGGGCGCGGACGACGGGTTCCTGGCCCTCGCGAAAGGCGTCGTGGCCGAAGTGGGCGCGGAGAGTGGCAAGCACGGGCGGAGTCTCCGTTTCCATGAGATGGAGGCAAGCGGGAAGCGCCGACCGCGAGAACTACAGTGCTGACATTTCAATTTGAAACGATAACACCTGCCGCGTGTCCGCACCCGTCCAACACCTGATTTCGCTTCCGCCAGCCATGGCCCGGGAGTTTAACTCGATCTTTACCGACTCTTCGTCCGCATGGTTTGCTTCATCCGACCCGGCAGGCCGGAAACTGGGTTCCGGCGGCGGCGTGTCACAGCTGCTGGTCGATGCCAAGGGCGACGAGCCCGGGGATTTTGAGACGTGGCTCGACGGTGCGAAGCGCTTGGTGATCCTCGCCGGCGGTCAGAGTCGGAGGCTTCCGGCCTACGCCGCATCAGGAAAAGTCCTCATGCCGGTGCCACTGATGCGCTGGTCGCACGGCCAACGGCTGGACCAGACCCTGCTGGACCTGCAGGCCGACGACTACTCGCGAATCCTGCAAGCCGCGCCGAATGAATCGCGGGTGCTGGTCGCAAGCGGCGACGTTTTCCTGAAATTCCCGGACTCTATCCCCGCGATTCCCGAGGCGGACATCGTAGGCTTCGGCATGACGGTGAGCCCGGAAACCGCCTCTCACTTCGGCGTGTTTTTCTCCCACCGCGACACGCCCGGGGAAGTTGCCTTTTTCCTCCAGAAACCGACGCCCGCAGAAATCCGCGAACTGGCGGCCAGCCACACCTATGTGGTGGACACCGGGCTGTGGCTGCTGAGCCGGCGGGCGATCGGCGTGCTGATGGCGCGCAGCGGCTGGACCGGCGAGGCATTCCAAGGCGACGGGGCCACCGCTTACGAACTCTACTCCGGCCTCGGCCCTTCACTTGGCACCCATCCGAAGGTTCCGGATTCGGAAATCAGCGGGCTGCGGACGGCGGTGGTTTCTCTGCCGGGGGCCGAGTTTTACCACTTCGGCACGACCCGCCAGATGATCGAGTCGCTCTCAGCGCTGCAAAACCGCACTCCCGGGAAGACGGATCAAAACGACCTCTGGCGGAAGCCGCATCCGGATATGTATGTACTGAATTCCGATTTTGCGTTCGCCCGGCGCTCCACGGAAAACCGGATGATCTGGATCGAAAACAGCGCCCTGCCGAAGGATTTCGCCCTTACCCACGAAAATGCGGTCACCGGATTGCCGCCCGGCGATTGGAGATTCAGTCTCGCTCCCGGCGAGTGCGTGGATTGCGTGCCTGTCGGCGGGAGTAATTTCGTGATCCGGAATTACGGGTTCGACGATTCATTTTCCGGCCCGCTCGGCAAAGCAATGTGGATGGGGGTGCCAGCGATGGACTGGTTCGCGCAACGTGGAATCTCACTCGAAGACGCCGGGCTGGATGCGGGCACGGACATCCAGGAAGCGGCGCTTTTCGCAACTGTGAGCGATCTGGATTCGGCATGGATTTCCTGGCTGCTCGACGGCTCCGGCGCGGCGGATTACCGCGAAAAATGGCTGGCGGCACCGCGATTCAGCGCACGGGAACTCGCCGAGCAAATCGACCTTGGCCGCCTGTTCCAGCAGCGGGCGGAACTTTCCTCACTCGCCACGCGCAGTTTCTGGGAACACCGCGCCGGCAACCCGTTTTTCCGCACCGACCTGGAAAATGCCGCCACTCTCTACGCCGCCGGTCCCCACCCGGACCCCAAGCCCGATCCCGCGACGATCGATGCGATCCAGGCCATGCACGAACACGCCTTCACCGCCGCCGTCATGCGTGCGCGCGGGAAAGATGGTGCCGCTGCGGAGAAAATGGCGTTTTCCATCCTCGCAGAGCGGATCGTCGATCGCTGCGAAAAAGTCGACCCGCGCAATTCCCTCATCGAAGACCAGATCCTGTGGGCCAGGTCCCCCGTTCGGCTGGATCTAGCCGGCGGCTGGAGCGACACTCCCCCGTTCTGCCTCAAGCATGGCGGAGCGGTCGTCAATCTCGGCGTCGACCTCAACGGCCAGGCACCCGTCCAGGTCTTCGTCCGCAGCTGCCGCACGCGCCACATCGTCATCCGTTCCATCGATCTCGGTGCCCAGACCGTGATCCGGTCGTTTGAGGATTTGGAAAGCTACTTCAACATCCACGAAGAGTTTTCCCTCGCAAAAGCGGCTTTCTGCATCGCGGGATTCCACCCCCGGTTTCAGAAAAACCCCGCCAAATCCCTCGCCGCGATGCTCGAACAATTCGGCGGCGGCATCGAGGTCTCGCTGTTAGCCGCGACACCGAAAGGCTCCGGCCTCGGCACCAGCAGCGTGCTCGCCGCCACACTTCTAGCAGCCCTCGGAGCGACCAGTGGTCTGGCGTGGGACCACGAGGACCTTTGCAGCCGGACGCTTGCATTGGAACAAATGCTCACCTCCGGCGGCGGTTGGCAGGATCAGGCCGGTGGGATTTACCACGGCATCAAACTCATCGAAACCTCTCCCGGGCTTGGGCAGAAACCCGTCGTCCGCTGGCTGCCGGAAAAGCTGCTAGGTCCACAAACCGCGAACCGGATGGCCCTGCTTTACTACACGGGCATCACCCGCGTCGCGAAAACCATCCTCCAGGAAATCGTGCGCGGCATGTTGCTCAACAGCCATTCGCACACGGAAAAACTGTTCGCCATCCGCGACCATGCGGCCAGCGCCTATCAGTCCATCCAGCGCGAATCCTGGCCATCGCTTTGCGGCGTCGTCAAACGCAGCTGGGAGCTGAACCAGGCGCTCGACGCCGGAACGAACCCGCCGGAAGTCGCCGCCATCATCGACTCGGTGCGCGACTGGACCGCCGGCGTCAAACTGCTCGGAGCCGGCGGCGGCGGATACATGCTGATGCTCGCGAAAGACGAGGACGCCGGTAACCGGATCCGCCAAAAACTCATCGCGTGCCCTCCGAATCCGCGCGCCCGCTTCGTGGACTTCTCCATTTCTCAAACCGGCCTGCAAATCACACGAAGTTGAGTGCGCCTGCGGGCAAGTTGCGCACCTTACCCGGACTGTAGCGGCGTTATCCATCACACAAATGGAGTAATCAATGTCGTTTGGATAAATGGCACCGACATGTCATTTTTAGAAAAGCCTCCGGGACACCGGTAACCCCCAAACCCATCATCTCGTGGGATCCACCCGCCTCACCCAGAAACCAAACGACCGCGCAGCCCCGGCCTCCAGCCATCGTCGCTGGCTCGGAATCCTGCTTGCGTTCGCTTGTTGCCTGCTCGCCGCCGCCCCGCTCCAAGCCCAGCGCCAGATGGAAAATCTCGGCCGCGGAGTCGTCGTCTCACGCACCGCGACGAATACCGCCTACGTCAGTTGGCGCCTGCTTGGGCATGAGCCGGCGGACACCGGATTCAATCTCTACCGCAGCCGCGACGGTGCTGCTCCGGTGAAACTCAACGCCTCGCCCCTGGTCCTCACGACCGACTACCGCGACTCTTCCGCCGGATTTCCGCAGTCCGTTTCCTACCATGTCCGCACCGTCACCGGCGGCATTGAAGGAGCGCCGTCCACTTCATTCACTTTGCCCGGTGACGCGCCGACCCGGCAGTTCATCCCCATCCCGATGGACAAGCCGGCGGACGGAGTGACGCCCGCCGCCGAGGCTTATTCCTACCTCATCAACGATATTTCCGTCGGTGATCTCAATGGTGACGGCGATTACGAATTCATCGTCAAATGGGACCCCTCCAATGCGAAGGACAACTCCCAGGGCGGCTATACCGGAAATGTCTATCTCGACGCCTATACCCTCGCCGGCACCCGCCTCTGGCGCATCGATCTCGGCCGCAACATCCGCGCGGGAGCTCATTACACCCAGTTCATCGTTTACGATCTCGATGGCGACGGCATCGCGGAAATTTCCTGCAAGACCGCGCCCGGCACCATCGACGGACTCGGAAATCCCGTCCTGCTCGCTGGCCACAACGTGAACGCGGACTACCGCAACAGCTCCGGCTACATCCTCTCCGGCCCGGAATACCTCACCGTTTTCAACGGCACCACCGGCGCGGCGATGGCCACCGTCCCTTACAACGTGCCGCGCCATCCCACGACGGAAAACCCCACCGGCACCCAGCTCAACACCGTCTGGGGCGACAGCTACGGAAACCGCGTGGACCGTTTCCTGGCCGGCGTCGCCTACCTCGACGGCCAGCGCCCGAGCCTGATCATGTCCCGCGGCTACTACACCCGCACCGCCGTCGCCGCCTGGGACTGGCGCAACGGCCAGCTCACCCTGCGCTGGCTTTTCGACACCTATAACAACTCCGCGCTCAATAGCTACCGCGGCCAGGGCAACCACCAGCTCGCCATCGCCGATGTCGATGCCGACGGCCGCGACGAAATCGTCTTTGGTGCCATGACTCTCAATGACAACGGCACCGGCCTCTACACCACCGGCCTCGGCCACGGCGACGCGCTTCACGTCAGCGATTTCGATCCCGACCGCCCCGGGCTCGAAGTCTTCGGCCCTCACGAATCGCCCAGCTCTAACGGAGGTGTCGGAGCATCCTTCCGCGATGCCGCCACCGGCCAGGTCATCTGGTCCACCCCCGCCACCGGAGACGTCGGCCGCGGCGCGATGATGGATCTCGATCCCACGATCCCGGGCGCCGAAGGATGGGCCTCCAACAGCGACAACATTTACGCCGCCGATGGCTCCGTAGTCGGTCCGCGCGGCAATGCCTTTCTCAATTTCGGCGTCTGGTGGGAAGGCGGCACGCACCGTCAGCTGCTGGACAACACCACCATCGCCCGTTGGAACTATGCCACCGGCGGCGGCCGCCAGAACATACTAACCGCCTGGCAGCAGGGCGCGTCCCAAAGCAACGGCACCAAGGCCACTCCAGCCTTGTCCGGCGACATCCTCGGCGACTGGCGCGAGGAAGTGATCTGGAAAAACACCGACAGCACCGCGCTCCTGCTTTTCACCACCACCGTCTCCGCCAGCGGCCGGCTTCACACGTTGATGCACGATCCCACCTATCGGATGGCCGTCGCCTGGCAGAACGTCGCCTACAACCAGCCGCCACATCCCGGATTCTTCCTCGGCGGCGACATGCCCGTGCCGCCACGCGCTCCCATCTGGAAAGGCAACCTCGTCTGGAAAGGCGGAACCTTCCCGCAAATCTGGAGCGCGGGTGCCAACCGGTTCAAAACCTCCCCGACCGCCACCGACACGGTCGCTTACTCGAACGGCAACAGCGTGCTGTTCGACCTATCAGGCCCCGCCGCGTCGACCATCGAGCTCCAGGGCACGCTCACTCCCGCCGATGTCGTCGTCCACAATCCCGCCGGCCACGACTACACCTTCGGCGGCAGCGGCCAGATCTCCGGAGCCACGAATCTGACGAAATCCGGCCCCGGCCGCCTGACACTCGGCGTGCATTCCTTCACCGGAAAAACCACCGTGAACCAGGGAGAACTCCGCCTCGCCGGGAATCTAACCTCCAGCACCGTCACCGTCCAGGGCCTCGGCCGCCTCAGCGGATCCGGCAGCATCGCCGGCCTCACCACGGCGAAACGCGCCTCGGTGTCTCCCGGCACCGTCCCGGGAAACATCGCCAACCTAGCGGTCACCGGAGCCGCCAATCTATCCGGAACCTCCCTGGAATTCGACCTGCCAGCCAACGGAACCCAGCTCCACGACGCCATCCAAATCACCGGCGGTCTCACTCTGTCCGGCATCAACCCGCTCGTCTTCCGCGTCGCTTCCGGGAATCCAACCCCGGGCACCTACCCGATCATCACCTTCACCGGAACCGCCACCGGTGGCCTGGCGAACCTTCAATACGACCCGTCGTTCACCACGCTCCAAACCCAGCTCGCCATCGGCACCGGAGTCATCAACCTCATCGTCCTGCCGCCCCCGCTCGCCGACGTTCTCGCCTGGCGTGGCACCGGCTCGGTCTGGGACAGCATCAGTGAAAACTGGCTGGTGAACGGCCAGCCGGATGTCTTCGCCGAGACGGATCGTGTCGCATTCGGTCTCGCAGGATCCGCCGCTCCACTGGTCACCATCGAAGGCAACGTCCTCCCCGAGAGCATCAGCGTCGACTCGTCGACCCACTACACCTTCAACGGTCCCGGCACCATCGGCGGTGCCGCCACCCTTCAGAAATCCAATTCGGGAAATCTAACCCTCGCCGGCGCGAATTCCTACACCGGCGGCACACTGCTTTCAGGCGGCACCCTCGCCATCGGAAACGCCTCCGCTCTGGGCACCGGCACCGTCACCCTCGTCGGCGGCACCTGGGCGACGGGCGCGCTCACCCCGAACAATCCCATCATCGTCGCCGCGGATTCCACCATCACCGGCGGCAGCAGTGGCGGCCTCCACGGCATCAAGGCGGTTAGCGGAAGCCATGTCCTGACGCTCACCGCCACCAACGTCTTCGATCTGGAAGGCAGCCTGGCCGGTTTCACAGGAACCCTCCTCTTCAACGGCACGGGGTCCTTCCGGCTCTTCGGCGCATCCAACGGCTCGGCCGCGGCCTTTGATCTCGGGACCCGTTTCCTGAACAGCCGCAGTGGTTCGGCCTACTCACTGGGCTCGCTCGCAGGCTCCCCGGGATCCTCCCTCAGCGGCGCGAGCGGCTACACTTCCGCAATGACCTACACGATCGGTGGAAACGGAGCGAACTCCACCTTCGCCGGCGCCATCAACAACGGTACCGGCCTCACCCACATCACCAAAACCGGCACCGGGACCCTGACACTATCCGGAACTAACAACCACACCGGCGACACCCTCGTCCAGTCCGGCACGCTTGATGTCACCGGCTCGCTCGCCGCCACGCCCACCACCATCGAGGCCAACGGACGCCTGAGTGGAAACGGCATCATCTCCGGCAGCGTGACCAGTCACGGCACGCTCTCGCCCACCGGCACGCTCACTCTTGGCAACGGACTCACCACCACGCCCGACTCCACGCTGGATTTCCAACTGGGTTCGAGTCCGGACCGCATCGACGTCACCGGAAATCTAACTCTGGCGGGCCGGATCGAAATCTCCGCTTCGCCCGGCATCGCCTCCGGCGTCTATCCACTCATCACCTACACCGGCAGCCCGACCTTCGGCAGCATCGAACTGGTCACCGCACCGGGCGACTTCAGCTGCCAGCTTGATTTCAACTCACCCGGCCAGGT
Source organism: uncultured Verrucomicrobiae bacterium (assembly GCA_963841745.1). Classification (GTDB taxonomy): domain Bacteria; phylum Verrucomicrobiota; class Verrucomicrobiia; order Verrucomicrobiales; family Akkermansiaceae; genus Luteolibacter. The sequence goes on from CAWJDV010000009.1 coordinate 137,449, forward strand.
CAGAGCCATCATCCTCTCCACCCTCAGCGCCTTCGAGCAGTGGCAGATCCTGTATTTCGGCAGCGCGGACAATCCGCTCGCCCAAGCCGGCGAGGATCCGGATGGCGACGGCCAAAGCAACGCGATCGAAGCCGCCGCCGGCACCGATCCTCTCAACGGCGCATCCACCTTCGCCGCTACCCTCACCTCCACGACAGGAACGGACTTTGCTCTCAGCTGGCCGAGTGTCCCCGGAAAGTCATACGAAATCCTTAAAAACACCAACCTCACCGGCCAGTGGGAGCCCGTGGAGACCGTCATCGCCGGTCCCGGCACCACCAGCAGTTTCACCATCATTCCGGCAGAACACGGCACCTCGGCATTCTTTAAAGTCCGGATCGTGGAATGATCTTGAAGCTTGGCAATCGGGCGGCTCCGGACAAAAATCCGCCATGTTCAGCGCCAGCAAACTCACCCCGGAACAAAAAGACGCCCTCAAGCAATGGGCCGCCGAGGGAGCCACCATGTCCGACCTCCAACGCCGCCTGAAGGAGGATTTCGGCCACACCCTCACCTACATGGACACCCGTTTCCTGATCCTCGACCTCGGCATCGAGCTGATCGAGGAACCGAAAATCGTGAAAAAGGAGGAGGAAAAACCGGCCCCGGTGCCCACCGGATTTGTCGCCGTGACGATGGACAGCCTTACCCTGCCCGGCGCGCTGGTCAGCGGAAAAGTCACCTTCAGCGACGGGGAAACCGGCGTCTGGATGCTCGATCAGACCGGTCGCCCCGGCCTCGATCCGGACACCGAGGGCTACCGCCCGACACCCGAGGACATCAAGGAATTCCAGATCCAGCTCCGCGATCTGATCCAGAAAAGCGGCCTCTAAGGGGCAAATTAGAAATGAATCATCTCCGTTACAGACTTGAGACTCTGCCAGCGGCGTTGAATGCATGGAAGATGCCGCGTAGGTCAGTTCAGAGTTTCAAGGGGCGGAGTCGCATCGTCTTGTTCGTCGTCGCCGGAGTGTTGGTGGTGGGGGCGCTTGTCCAGGAATTCAGGCCACCCGCAGTCGCGACGGTGGATCCGGAGCCATCCATGCCGCCGATTGAAACCGCCTTCATCACGCAGTTGGCGGATGCCCGGATCGACACGGCCAAGGTCAAACTCGAGCAAAACCGCCCGGATGAGGCGCTCGCCCTGCTGGTTTCCGCACTGAAGGGAAATCCCGCATCCAGTGAAGCCCACGCTCTGGCGGACGTCATCCTGAGCGAAACGACCTGGAGCTTCCCGGAACTCACCCTCCGGCATTCGATGCCCGTCGATCAACTCACCTCCGCCGGTCCCTCAGGGCTATGGGTGAGCCTCGGCGGGAAAAACAACACCACCGTGCGCTGGAATTTGGACAGCCTGAAGATCGAGAGCGTCCTTTTCCCCACCAACGGCGGGGCGACACGCAGTCTGGTGTTCGACTCCGCCCACCGGTCGGTCGTCGTCGAGCGCAAGGGCGTCACCCTCCTCTGCGACGCGCAGACGCTGAAACCCATCCGCGATTTGGGACTGCTGCCGCAAGAACTCACGCCCTCGGCGGTGATCGTTTTTTCCGCAGACGGCCTGCTGATGGCCCATCCGGCCTACGTTTCCGAAAAGGACCACTCGCTGGTCTGGCACATCCGGGATAGCTCGACGGGCGAAATCATCCGCACCACCGAGCCAACCACCCCGACTTCGCCGACACCGCTGGCGGCGTTTGTGGATCGCAAGCAGCTGAGCGTGCTGACGGCGGATGGAAGTTTGTTGGAAATCCCGGTTTCGCCGGTCGAGCCGGTCAGCGTGACTCCGATGGAAGAACCCGTGAAATTGTTGCAGGCCCAGTTCGCCGCCAACGGCAACTCGATCCTCACGCTTCAGGATCTGGGGCCGCACCAATCGCCGGACCAATCGATCATTTCCTACGGCGAGGACGAGGACCAGTCGCTGGAGACGGACGCGCTGGCGTTGCGTTTTCCGTGGAGCCGCCATCCGAACATGTGGACCGGACTGATGAAGGATCCCAAGCAACTCCCCTTCGAAATCGAGGGAAATTCGCTGAAAATCCTCACCAACCCCCACGCCCCGATGCAGACGACCTCCCCAGTGACGACGCTGGCTTTTGACAAAGACCGGGTGTTCATCGGCGAGGAAAACGGCGTGGTGACGGCGCATCGGATGCTGCCGCTGCCGGAGGAATCCCCCACCGCACGCGAATCGCAGCCACTCAACCAAGTTTCATTGCAGGCATTGGAAGACCTGGCCACTGCCTTGTCGGGCCGCCGTTACGACGAGACGGAGCGGGATTTCCCGGTAGTCGCTGCCGAGGAGCGCATGAACGCGTTCAAGGACTGCGATTTCGACACGATTCTGGCGATTTTCCCGCATTTGGATTTCTCCGGCGTGATTCGGAATTTCCAAATCACTCCGAATCGCGAAATCTCGCCGGAAGGACTCCTGCCGCTCACCCAGCGACTGGCGAACGCCGCTCCAGCCGATAAATCCGCCCCCGGGCTGGCCGAAGTGAAGAATGCTTTCCAGTCCGGCGATTCCGCCGCAGTCACCGCTGCCATCCAAGCCGCGGGAGGAAAAGGCCCCGCGATGGCCACCGCCCTCGCGCTCGCCTTGAAATCCGATCATCCCGAATGGATCGACACGTGCCTTTCCCAAGCCGTCGATCTGCCACCGCTTCTCCGCCAGATTTCGCGCTCCCGCATCGCCTGGCTGCAAGGACGGAAGGCGGACGCGCTTTCGCCGTGGCCCGAGGTTTTCCCCGATCTGTGGGAAATCCACCTCCGCGAGGATTGGGACGGCTGGGAGCAGGCGGATTTCTCGCCAGCCCTCGACAACCTCAGCCATTGCGTCAGCGAGGAACTGGCGGCGATCCGCATTCCCACGGACTCCACGCCCGAGCAGCGCAAAGCCGTCGCGGACCGACTCTCCGACCCGGCAACCGTCTCCGCCGTCGGCAAGCCTCGATATGCCCTCGCCTGCATGGACGCCGCCATCGCCTTTTCCGCCAACAAGGAGGAACTGGAAACCACCTCCAAACTCGCCAGTGTCGCCCGCAATCTCGGCGCCCCGGCGGTCCCCTGCCTGCGAGCGGAGGCCCTCGCCTTCACCGCGCTCGGTGATTTTCAAAACGCCCGCACGCTCTGGGTCGAGCTCATCACCGAGCATCCGGTGGAAATGCATTTGCCCGGTGACTACGCCGAAGCCGCTTACACTTCGTTTGAAAACGCCGATCCCCAACAGGCCGTCGAAATTCTCACCACCGGACTCCGCCGCTTCCCGGAAGATGCGAACTTCGCGCTCCGCGCCGGCTGGGTCGCGCTGCTCACCGGAAACTCCGAGCGCGCCTACAAGTTCCTGCTCGCCGGCAAACGCATCGGATTCCCTTCCGAAAAACTCGAAAACGCCACCGCCCTGCTCTGCATCGCCGCCTCCCAGGCAGGTGCCATCGATGAGTCGTCCGCGTATTTCGATGAGCTCCTCGCCATCGATCCCGCTTGGGAAGAACCGGAGACCCTCGAAGCACTTGACTGGCCCGAGGAGCTGAAATCCACGCTCAGGGAATTCTCCCTGGTGACTCTCACGCCAGATCTCTTACCTGAACCTTTTCCCACCAACCCTTGAAGGTGTCGATGAAGACATTGTGGTCGGGATCCACCTGATAGGCGTCGTGATCCTCGATGTTCTTGAACTGCATCGTCAGCGCGTAATCCCATGACTGGTCGATCACCGGGCGGATCATCACCTTCGCAGGCAGCGCCCAGCGGCCACCGGCCACCAGCTTGATCTCGAACAACGCGGCCAAGCCCTGCTCGAAGATCGCGCGGTCCACCTCGTTTCGATATTCTTCCTTCAGCCAGAAATAAACATGATGCTCCATGCCGTAGTCACATAAAGCCCGCCGGTCACCGCCGCAAGCCCATATCCGGCGGAAAACCACCTCATGATCCGCACGCTTTTCCTCCTGTCAGTCCTCGGCGGCACCCTGTGCGGCGAGGAGACCGCCCGCCAGACGACTCAAGCCAGGCTGTGGCTGCAAGTCCCCGCCGGCCAGCCGCCCTTGGAGGACATCCAGGTTTCCTCCGGCTCCGCCACACCGGCCCAGTGGGAAAAGGATCCCGCCGTCCGCGAGCGCCACATCGATGTCATTTTCCCCGTCCGCTGGTGGGACTGGAGCTCGTTCACCCTCAGTTTCACTCCGCCCGCCGATGGCATCGTGGTTCTATCACTAACCGGCCCCTGGCAGGAAGACAAACCCGGCACCACCTTCCGCATGGAAGTGCTGTGGGACGAAATCACCGCCGAGGGAACCCAGCTCGAAAACGGCGGCTTCGAGTCCCAGTCCGACGGCCAGCCGGATGCATGGAAAACCGTTTACGGCACCCCGCTGACCGTCACCTCATGGCCACTCGCCGGTGCAGAGGCTCTTCACGGGAAATATCTCGCAGCGTCCTGCCAGAACCGCCCGCTCGCACAGACACTGCAACTCACCGCCGGGAGGAAGGTCACCCTCAAGCTCCACGCCAAGGCCGCCACGCTTCCCGGTTTCACGCCGCCGAAGCGCCTCCCCCAGGATACGCCCGCCCACCGCGCCCTATCGAAAATCAAGCGCGGCGTGAACCTCGGAAACTGTTGGGAAGCTCCCCCGCCATACTCGTGGGGCATCCGCTACCACCCCGAGGACATCGACCGCATCGCCGCGGAAGGCTTCGACCACATCCGCGTGCCCGTCGCCTGGCACTTCCACCTGAAACAAGGCGCCAACGGCCTCGAAATCGATCCCGCACTGCTCGCCGACCTCGAACCCGTGCTCCGGCGAGCGCTCGACAAGAAGATGCACGTCCTGCTCGACTGGCATCATTTCCACGACCTGACTGACAATCCCGAAGCTAGCAAAAAACGCTTCGTCGCCTCGTGGGAAGTCATCGCCCGCCATTTCAAATCCTGGCCGCCCGGGTTGTTTCTCGAACTGCTCAACGAACCGCGCGACGCCCTCACCACCGAGGTCGCCAACCCGATCCACGCGGACACCATCACTGCCATCCGCAAGATCGACCCACAGCGCATCATCCTCGTGAGCCCGGGCAGTTGGGGCGATATCCGCGAACTCGAAAAGCTCCGTCTGCCTGATGGAGACGACCGGATCATCGTCACCGTCCATTGTTACGAGCCCTTTTATTTCACTCATCAGGCCGCCGGTTGGGTCCAACTCAAGCCACTCCGGGGGCTGGTCTATCCGGGGCCTCCGCAGGTCCCATTCGTCGTTCCGGACTCCCTCAAGGAAAATTCCGGACTCCGCAGCTTCGTCGAAGGCTATAACACACTTCCCACGGAATGGAATCCCTGCTCGCCCAAGACCATCCGGGAACTCCTTGACCTCGCCCGCGACTGGTCCGCCCATTTCGGCAGGCCGGTGCATCTTGGAGAATTCGGCAGCCACGACATCGGCGACCTGCCGAGCAGGACACGCTACGCCAAAGACGTCAGATCCCTCGCCGAAGCTCGCGGAATTCCGTGGACTTGGTGGGAATGGAAAGCAGGATTCGGCTACTGGGACCCGGAAAACAACCGCCCGCTGCTCAGAAGCGGCCTGTTCGATTGACGCGGATGAACTCCTGGGGATTCCGTTGGAAGGAATAGACGCACTCGACGCAGATACAGGTGGTTCTCGGTTCGGGGAGCATCTCGATCAACTCCATCGGAATTTCCATTTTGCCGCACCAACAGCCCTCCATCGCAGCGACTCCGCAGCGATTCGGATTTCCGCAAAACGGACAGACGGTTTCTGAAGTGGCACTGGACATTTTTTAGAAGCAGGGGGAAATCCCGGCAATGATACATTCAACTTCTCCCTGAGCAAACCCCGCGCCAATCTTTCGCCATGAGCATCCTCGTCACCGCTTTCGGCCCATTCGACGGTCGCTCCGAGAACGCTTCCTCACTCGTGCTGAGCGAGTTGAAAACAAAACTGCCCGAAATCCGCAGTCGCATCCTGCCGGTGGATTGCGTGATCGCCCCGGCCCGCCTCCGCCAAGCGCTGCGCCTCATCCGGCCGGAAATTCTCATTCTGCTCGGCGAGGCGGCGGGCAGCAAAACCATCCGCCTCGAAACCACCGCCTTCAACGAGCTGGATTTCCGCATCCCCGACATTTCCGGCCGCCAGCCGACGACCCGCCCGATCCGCCGCGACGCGCCCCCCATCCGCCGCTCGACCCTGCCGCTCCAACAAATCAACAAGCTCCTCAGCGCGAACGACCACCAAATCATCCTCTCCAACAACCCCGGCCGCTACCTCTGCAACCAGGTGCTCTACGTCGCCCTCGAATACCTCGAACGCCATTCACTCCCCTGCAGCGCCGGATTCATCCATCTGCCGCTCGCCGCCGACTATCCGACCAGCCGCGCTGCCGACGCCGTTAGCCGGATCATCCGCTCGTTAAGAATTCTGCCGGACAATCGCTAGACTCAATAGGGTCAGGTAACGCATTTCAACAAACTGGGGAGGATATCTTCATCATTCACCTAGTGTCCGAAGGCGGAAGGAGAGCAGGAACTAACAACGACTTGAAGGAAGAGTGATGGCAGAATCATGGACAGCAGAATTATTTTTGAAGAATGATTGTGCCAATAGCCGATGGAGCATTTTCCCGGGAAAGCAGCTTCCACCTCTGCTGCACTGGCTTTTTCTTCCTCTGAATCCAATGATTCTGCCGTTCATGATTCTGACTCAATCCATTTGTTTGACCCGGCCATCCACGAAGCCCGCGATCGGGGAAAGGGAGCATCCTGTCATTCATCACGGAGCTCCGGTGCCGGGATCTCCCTGTCGCACCTCGGGCTTGAACTCGAGCGGCGGATCCTCGCTGCGGTTAAGATGCTGGAGCCGCTTGATCGGTCCTCCGGATTCCTGTATCGGCACGACCTTGATGTCCACCTCCACCGGCACCGCCCGCAGGCCTTGGATGATCTCGCGGAGATGAGCCACCGTCGTTTCAGATAGAGTCTGCGGTTTGGCATGCTCCCGGCCGGTTTCCGCGATGATCGCCTTGATGGCGTCCAGCCCGTCCTGGAATCCTGATAGCTGAGCGACCACCCGGCCGACCGGATCCTCCTCGCCGGCTCCGCCTAGCAGACGCCGTTTCATGAACTCCTTTTTGATGTCCGCCCAGCGGCCTTTTTCCTTCTCGCTGGCGATGCCTTCGAATTCCTTGAATTTGAGCAAATTCGCCTCGGTCCCTTGCGTCAGCGTCTGCGACTCGTTCTGATAGTGATCCAGAATCAACGCCCGGACTTCCTCCTTCGTCATCAGCGGCAGCACCTTGGCGGCGATGCGCGCCATGTTGCGGTAGGAACCCTGAAGCCGGAACGCGGGCTCGGTGCGATAGGCGTCTTCCTGCGCGGCGCTGCGGATGTATTCCTGGTTCACCCGCAGGATGGTGTCGCGCACCTCGAACAAATGCCGCGTGACAGCAACCATTTCCTCGATCTCCGCGGGCGAGTGGTTGCCCTTGAAATCGACGCCTTCGTGACTGCCGGTTTCCGCCACCCGCATCACGGCATACACGTCTTCCTGGTGGCGGCTTGCGAGCCGTGCGAGGATCGGATTTGCGGTCAGGCAGTTCTCGATGTAGCTCGCCTTGAACGCGTCGATGTGTCCGCCGAGGATGTCGCCGAGGTTGTAGGTATCGGCGCGGTTGGCTAACATGTCCGGAATCTTGAACTTCGTCCCGCCCTCGGTGTAGGGGTTTCCAGCCATCACGACGGCGACTTTTTTCCCGCGCAAATCATAGGTCCGCGCCTTGCCGCGCCAGATGCCTTCCATCTTCCGCTGGGCGTCGCAGAGACTGATAAAGCGCTGGAGGAACTCCGGATTCGTGTGCTGGATGTCGTCGACGTAGATCATCACGTTGTCGCCCATTTCCAGCGCGAGGTTGAGTTTGTCCACCTCCTCACGGGCGGATAGATTGGGAGCTTCGGACGGATCGAGCGAGACCACGGCATGGCCGAGCGCGGGGCCGTTGATCTTCATGAAAGTCAGCCCCAGGCGGTTCGCCACGTATTCCATGATCGTGGTTTTTCCATAACCGGGTGGCGAAACCAGCAGCAGCAGCCCGGAGCGGTCGGTGCGCGTGTCGGCCCCCGCCGTACCGATCTGCTTCGCGAGATTTTCACCGATGATCGGCAGATAGACGTCGTTGATCAGGCGGTTGCGGACGAAAGAGCTCATCACCTTCGGCTTGAACTCATCCAGGCGGATCTGCTCGCGGCGGACTTCGACCAGGCGCTGCTTGAGCCGGGCGCAGGCTTCGAATGCCGGCACCTCGCGGTCACCGAAGCGCGAAAGCCGCTCGCGGAATGCATGATAGTCGGTTTCATAAATCCCGCCGTCCGCCACGACCGGATGATGGCCACGCAACCCCTCGGCGCGGATGGTGGACGGAGTTTCTATCACGCCACGCTGTTCAATGCCGCCACGCAGCGCATGGGCGGCGGACTCGGCCACCCAGGCGATTGCCGGAGTCCGGCCGGCAGGCTCCACCGCGGAAACGGCGGAGCGGTGATGCCCGTTCATCCAGTCCATCAGGGCGAGGAAGCGCCGCTCGGGATCATCGGCCAGAGGATCGATGGACCGGCTGAACTCGGAGCCAATACTGCCGGAACCGAGCGCCAGCTTGAATTCCGCAGTGCCCGCCGCTGCCTCGGCGGAGGCGGGGACGGGTGAACCGGAGACGAGCTGCTCGAACAGATAGGCAGCTGCCTCCGCGGCCATCATATTAGAATTCGAATCACCGATGGAAACCAGCAAACCGGCTGCCTGAGAACGATGAATGAACTCCAGCAAGGCCTGCTCCAGCGACGAGCGCAGCGGGTGCGCCGCAGTGTCGGGCGCTCCGAACGCCCGGCGCATCGCACCATGGGCGGCGATGAGCGGCTCCAGTTGTTTTCCCACATCGGAAAGCCGGTGGATCTCCCAGAACAAAATGGCAAGCGCACGCACCCGCGGCCCGTGGCGCAGCGGACCGAGCGCGCGGTGAACCGGCAGGATCGTCGTTAGAATCCGCAGCGCGTCCTCGTCGTGCACACCCTTGGTGTAGCCTTCCGCATAACGCGGGGCCATGAACGCATGCACCGTCTCCAAGGTCGGCTCCCCTTCCACGCCTTGCTCCAGCATCTTCCAGGCAAGCCACTCCGCCCGATAGACCCGGGTGTTTTCACTGATCGCCTCCTGCTCCCAAACGGCGCGAGTGGCAAGGAATTCCTCGTCCTCGATCGGCTCGAAAAACGCCGTGCCTGATAGATGAAAGCACATCGTCCCCTCATGGCCGACGATCGAGAGCTCCAGCTCCTGCGTATTGACCGAGAAACGGTGGCGCCCGAACTTGAGCGCGTTCCCCCCGTCGGAAAACAGTTCCTTGCGATCCTTCAGCTGGCGGGCGGCGTCGTCCTGCAGGGATCGAAGCCGGGTCTGCAAGTCGTCCGCCTTGACGCTGTCGCCGATGTCGCGCAGCTCCGCGACGATATCGCGGAGCTTGGAAACCATCAGGTCTCCGGCAAAATAACCGTTGATCGCATTGATATCTTCAAGCGAGGCCGCACGGTTTTTCAGGCCAGTTAGGATTCGCTCGGCGGACTTGAGAAGATTCCCGGCGCGGCGGTTGCGCTGCTCGACAAGCGCCTGCTTGCGGCCCTCGAAGGCTTCGTAGATTTCCTCGCGCTTCCTGGCGAGTTCCTCGATGTATTCGTCGAACTCGGCGAAGCGGCCTTCAAGTTCCTCGACCTGCACCATCACCTTGGTGAGGTATTCGGCGCATTTTTCCGAGCTGTCGCAGAGATCGAGGAAATTGACGACCGACTGGCCCAGCAATTTCATCTGCGCACCGAACTGAGCCACTCCCTCGACACGGGCGAGCTCCCGGCGCTTGGATTTCAACTCCGCGCGGATGCCGTTGAGCGTGGCGTAAATCGCGGAGATGTTTTCGATGATCGCGGTGGTCCGCGTGGCGTCATCGATGCGCAGGTTTCCAACGATGTCGATGAGCAGCTCGAGCTCGCCACCCGCCTCGTCGAGCCCCTTCGCCGTCACATCCGCATCGGCGGCCTTGAGAATGTTAGGAAGTGTCGCGCGCTGCGTCTCGATGGCTGCGCGATAGGGTTCGAGTGCCTCTTCACGCAGCAGGAAATCCACGGTGCGGGTGGAAACCCCGTCGGCGGCTTCGGCGGCGCGCTTGTCGAGATCATCGATGAGCGCGTTGTCCGCATACCGCAGCTCCCGCAGGCCGATGATCTCGCCGCGCCGCAGGCGCAGCTCGGCAAGATGGTGGACGAAGCCCCGGATATCCTCCGGCGGCTTGCCACGGATCGCCGTCAGAAGACTCTCGGTCGCCGCACGCACCTCGTCGCTCCGCGCGGCGGTGGCCTGGCGGAGACGGACGACCTTGTCAAACTCGTCGATGGCCGCATTCGCCGCTGCATGGATGGCTTCCAGCGGCTCGGCCAGCTGCTGCGCTTCCTTTTCCTTGAGCCAGAAATACCCGTCGAGCACCTCGCGGCTGCGGCGCACAAGTTCCAGATAGACGTCAGCATAGGTGTCGCCCTTTCCTAGCAGGATCAGGATTTCACGAGCCTCGGCCATGCCGCGGACCAGAGTGGAATTGCCGATTTTAAACAGCAGTGAATCGCGTTTCTCCACCGGCACGGACGTCGCGCTGTCCGTGACGTAGGGCGTGCGCCAGACTTGCAGCGCATGGTGTTTCTGCGGTTGCTCGGGAGCCTGGAACAATACCATGCGGCCATCGGCATCCAGCGCGAAACCATTGCAAACCACCGGTGTGTCCACCGTCTGCGCGATGACGTTGTAGGAAAAAAGAACATAGTGGCCGGATGACCTTTGATAGAAAACGAACAGGGTGTCCTCGCCGTTTCCGGCCATGATCCGCCGCTCGAAGCGCAGGCCCGTGCGGCCGGTTTCGTAGGTTTTCACCTCGCCCGTGGCCAGCAGGTAGCCATTGGCGAAAAGAATCCCCTGGTCCTCGGGCAACAGCACGCAGGACTGGCCGATGCCGTCCAACCGGTGCACCTCGCGTGTCTTTTCGTTATAAACCAGATGCCGGTGCAGGCTCTCGCGGTAAGGTAGAATCCGCAGGACGATCAGCGGCCCGAGAATGGCGTAGAGGATCTCGGCGTCGTCGAGCGTCTGGTCCGCGTCGTCAACGGCTTCCGAGAAGATCCCCTGCCCGCTTGCGGTGTTGTCCTCCACCTTGATGGTGAGGTCGCCGCCGACGGTCTCCACGAACACGCGGTCCTCGATGGAAATGTGCGGGTGGTCTCCCGCCCGATGCATGTCGCGGTGGGCGCGCTTCCATTGGAACTCGACCAACTCCGGATAGCGGCACTCGTGGTCGGAGCGGTTGCCAAGATATTCGAGCGTACCGTCGCCCACCATCCGCCATTTGAGCGTCTTGAAATCGTCTTCCGATTTCCCGATCCGCATCTTCATGTGGACGTGCGGACCCAGCACCATGAATTTGACGAAAACCGTGTCCCGGTAGTAGCGGAAAAGCGTCAGGAAATCCTCGTTGAACGCGGGATCTCCCAGAACCTCTTCCAGCGGAACCTGATGGAAAACACGCTGTTCGTCCAGGCGGCAGACCGCGAACACGTCGGCGAGTTCGGTCGTCTGTTTGAGCCCGAACTGGATGTTATAGCCGAGCAGATAGAGCCCGCCGCCGAGGCCCACGAGATCCCGAGGGACGCAGTTGTGCGCGGTGGCCACGTGACCGGTGGACAACAGTTCGGTGGAAATCGCGCCGAAAACGTCGTGTCGGGCCGCGTTGAGCGCCTCGATCCGCTCGCGAAGCAAGGCGGCGTGCTGGTCGAGCCGAGCACGGATGACCTCGTAGGCGCCACCTTCGAGTTGTTGGGGAGTGTCGCTCATGCGGACGGATTAAAAATGAAGATGGGAACCACGGAATACTCGGAACACACGGAAGGAAGACGAAGAGACGGGATTATAGGATGAATCGTTCGTGTTGGGCTTTGGGATAGTGACCGAAATTGACGAGAAGTCCGACCCGTGTTCCGGTCGCCCGGAGATAGTTCATGAGCTGGGCGCGGTGGCTGTCCTCTATGGTCTTGGCGGCTTTGATTTCAAGGATGACCTGGCCATAGCAGAAAAAGTCCGGCTCATATCGCTTTCTAAGTTTTCGACCTTTGTATTCCAATTCCAGAGGCGGTTTGACGATGAAGGGCATCGCTCGGATCTCAAACTCGATCTCCAGACACTCCTGATATACATCCTCCAAAAAGCCACATCCCTTCTCACGATAGACTTCAAAACAGGCGCCTAGAATCTCGTGTGTCTCCGCTTCAAAAATGAGTGCCATCTTTCTTCCTTTCCGTGTGTTCCGTGTATTCCGTGGTTCATCCTCTTATTTAAGGAGTGAAGCCGCCTTCACGTCCGCCATCCCGAACCTTTCCGCCGCTCCCAGCATGCCGATGAGGCGCTGGCGCTTTTCGCCGTCCGCCGAACCGACGAGCTTTCCTAGCAGCGCCGAGACACTCAGGTTCTTGAGATCCTCGGTGGCGACACCGAAGTCCTCGATCCAGGTGCCGACCTGCGCCTTGAAATACTCCGGATCGCCGTTGAAGAAGGTATCCTTGACGTCGCCGAGCACCTGGCTGTTGCCGATGGTGCGGTCCACCACCTTGCCGGTGGTGATGGCGCGGGTGATGCGGTCGAAGAACTCGGTCTCGCCGCCGACGATGTCGATCTTCGAGTGCTTGAGCGCCTCGCCGATGACGATGGCCTGCTGCTCGGCGATCTGGCGTTGGACGTCGATTTGGGCGAGCTCGATGGTCTTGTCCTTTTCAAGTTCGAGTTTGAACTCCTCGTGGTCCTGACCGGCCTCTTCGAAGAGTTTCATCGCATCCGCCTTCTCGCGGATGGCTTCGGCATCGGCGGATCCCTTGGCGCGGATGACTTCGGCCTCGCCCATGCCGATGGCGGCGGAGTCCTTGGTAATCGCTTCCGCAAGCAGCTTCTTGCCGGCGGCTTCCTTCTCGGACGCTGCCTGATAGGCCTCTGCGGTGATGAGCTTTTCCTCGGCACCGAGCTTGGCCGCCTGACGTGACGCCTCCGCATGGGTGGTGACGGCGTAGGCCTCCTCGTCCGCCTTGAACTGCGCTGCCTGCTTGTGCGCCTCGGCCTCTTTGATCTGTTGGATCAGGTTCTCCTGGGCCGCCGCCTCGGCCTGGGTGACGGTGACTTTTTTCTCCCGCTCGGCGGTGGCAAACGCCTCGGTGTCCTTCATCCGTTGTTGCTCTTCAACCACGAGGTTCTCGACCATCACCCGCTCGCGGATGACTTCCTGGATTTCCTTGCGCTGCACTTCGATGGCTTTTTCCGCCTCGATCTGTTTGAGCTGGGTGACGCGTTCGCGCTCGATCTGCTCGATCATCCGCTCGCGCTCGACGCGCTCCAGTTCCACGCCGTCGGTGCGCTCCTTGTTGCGCAGGGCGACGAGCACCTGGCGCTGTTTGTTCTCATCGGCAATGGCGATTTCCTCGTCCGCGGCGATGCGGGCGATCTCCGATTTACGGCGTTCCTCTTCACCCACCTTGGCGGTCTCCGCTTCCTCGCGGGAGCGAACCGTCTCGACCTCGCGCTGCTGGCGGGCCTCGGTTTCCTTGAGCTGGCGCTCGAGTTCGAGAATCGCCTCGCGGGCCTCGACGTCCTGCTGCTTGATGATCTTCTCCTTGTCGCGCTGGATCTTGTTGGAGAGCTTGGCCTGCTCTGCGGTGAGCTGGGTGATTTTCTTGATGCCCTCGGCGTCGAGGATGTTGTCGGGATCGAGCATTTCGATCGGCGTTTGCTCGAGGTAGTCGATGGCGGCATCTTCCAGCACGTAGCCGTTGAGGTCGGTGCCGATGACTTTGAGAATCGCCTCGCGGAATTTGTCGCGCTCCTCATAGAGCTGGGTGAACATGAACCGCTTGCCGACGGTTTTGAGCGCTTCGGAGAATTTCGCATCGAACAGATTGCGGATTTCCGGCTCGCTGGACGCGCGCACACAGCCGATCGAGTCGGCGACCTTGAGGATGTCCGCCTCGACGTTGTTGATGCGGACGAAAAACACCACCTTGATGTCGGCGCGCATGTTGTCCTGACAGATCAGGCCGTTCTTGCCGGTGCGGTCGATTTCGATGCGTTTCACCGAAATGTCGATGTGATCGACGCGGTGGATGATCGGCACCACGAAGCCGCCGTTGAGAATGACCTTCGCACGGCTGCCGCCGGTCCGCACGAGCGCGCGGCCCTTCTCGACCTTTTTATAGCAGGTCAGCAGCAGATAGACGAACCCCAGGCCGATGAGACCGAGGACGGCGGCACCGACGACGCCGATTCCGGTTAGAATCTGGGCGAGCGGCAGGTCATTCCCCGGGAGGGGCGGGATGGAGGCGAACAGGTTCGGAATCATGGCTTGTTTCGGTTACTGGTTTCAATCAACAGACGGTAAAGGAGTCAATGCGCGGACGAGATAGACGCCCGAGGTCTCGTCCATCGAGACCACGACGACGGGAGTCCCGCGCGGGACGGGCGCGGCATCGGGAGCGAGTCGCGAATTCAAGATCGCCGGCGCACCATCCGCGCGCTGCACCTCGACTTGTCCGTAGCGCGAGTCGAGCTCGATGGAGCGGACGATTCCGGTCTCCCCGAGGACCGGCGGGGTGTCTTCCGATGCCTTGAGGCGGCGCATCAGGGGAACCAGCGGCAGCGTGATGATCTTGGTGGCAACCACGGCAAGCCCGAATGCGGCAAAGAAAAAAGCCACACTTCGCAGGCGGCTTTGTTCGGGGTTGAAATAGAAATTCAGGAGAACCGAGGCGATCCACAACGCGAGGACCAGCACGCTCAGCACGATGGTCAGCGGGACGGCACCTGCATTGATGACCCGCATGATCGAGGAGGACGACCCTCCGATGTCCGCCGAAGAATCGCCCACGCCAGCATCCCCATCGGCAGAGTCCAGGCCGGGACCACCCACAAGCTGGAAAATCCAGAACACGACCACCAACCCAAGCAGGATGGTGATCGGCAGGTTACAAGGCAGGATCGACTGCACCCAGAGTTCCTTCACGGTTGGGACAATGGGATTTCACCTGTCGGCATGGCAAGAGAATCCGAGTTAGAAATTCCGGGAGTGGTTCCGGCTCGGCTTGCTGGCAGGAAACAGCCTCGATTTCCCCGCCCGCGCATTCCTCGACCGGCACGCCAGATTTCATTTGCGGCCCACGCAGCCACCCGTAAGATCCACCGCAAGTCCATGATCCGCTTCATTTCCTCCATTTTTCTCCTGCTCCTGGCCCCTGTGCTCGTCGCGCAAACTCCGTCCCTGCCATCGGATGTTTACAAATCCGTGGTGCGCATCGAGGTCGCCACGCAGGTCCCGGACTATCAGACGCCGTGGAACTCCGGCCGCTTCAGCGGCGGCATCGGCACCGGGTTCCTCATCGGAAAAAACAAGATTCTCACCAACGCCCACGTCGTTTCGAACGGCCGCCGCTTGCTCGTCACCGTTTACGGCAGCCCGAAAAAATACCCCGCCAAGGTGGAGTTCATCGCCCATGACTGCGATCTCGCCCTGCTCTCGGTCGAGGATTTCAGCGACTTCGAATCCTTCCCGGTCTTCGAATTCGGTGATGTCCCGAGTCTCGAATCCCAAGTCCGTGTGATCGGCTACCCGGTCGGCGGCGAACGCCTCTCGGTGACCCGCGGCGTCGTTTCCCGCATCGATTTCCAACCCTACTCCCACTCGCGCGCGGACTCGCACCTCGTCGTGCAGATCGACGCTGCCATCAATCCCGGCAACTCCGGCGGCCCGGTGGTGCAGGACGGCAAGGTTGTCGGCGTCGCCTTCCAAGGCCTCCGCCAGGCGGACAATACCGGCTACATCATCCCCACTCCTGTCGTCCGCCGTTTCCTCAAGGACATCGAGGATGGAAAATACGATCTCTACGCGGACCTCGGCGTCAGCGAGTTTCCCCTGCACAACCCCGCCATGCGCCAGGCGCTCGGCCTGCCGAACGACGGCAAGGGCGTGCTCATCAACAACGTCATCCCCACCAGCTCCAGCGATGGCTTCCTCAAGCCCGGCGACGTTCTCATCTCACTCGACGGCAAGCCCGTGGACAGCGCCGGCATGATCAACATCGATGGCGAAAACGTGAACCTCAACGAGATCGTCGAACGCAAATTCGCCGGCGACAAGGTGGCCGTGCGCTTCATCCGCGAGGGCGCGATCAATGACGTGGACATCATCCTCAAGCCGCTCCACTGGTCCCGGATGTATGCCGTGGAGTATGAGAAAAAGCCCCGCTACCTCGTCTTTGCCGGGCTCGTCTTCCAGCCGCTCGACACCAATCTCTTCGCCACCTCCAAGTTCGAAAACGTCACCCTCCGCCGCCTCTACACCGACTACGTGCCCAAGGGATTGTTTGAAAAACATAAGGACATCGTCGTGCTCACCCGCGTGGAAAGCGATCCGGTCACCAGCCAGCTCGGCGACTTCACCGGCTTTGCCCTGGACAAGATCAACGGCGTGGAAGTCCGCGATCTCAACCACGCCCACGAGCTGCTCTATCCGAAGGAAGCCCCCGAGTATTTCGTCATCGAACTTTTCGGCGCGCCCCGGCCCATCGTCATCCCCGCCGCGATGGTCGGCGAGGCGAACAAACGCATGCAGGCGAACGGCATCGACAACCTCGAAAACCTCGAAGACTGAGCCATGCCCCGCGTCGGCATCGCCCTCGGTTCGAATCTCGGCGACCGGCTCGCCCACCTCCACGCCGCGTGCGAAGCCCTGCGGGAAATCGCCACGCCGGGCGAGCCGCTCCTGGAGGCCCCGACCTATCAGACCGAACCGCTGCTGTGCCCGCCGGGCTCGCCGATGTTCTACAACTCCGTCGTGGAAATCGCCTTCGATGGCGAGCCCTTCGAGTTGCTGGAACTCACCCAGGCCATCGAGCGGAGACTCGGCCGCACCGGCAATCCGGAACGCAACGCCCCGCGTGTCATCGACGTGGACCTGCTCTATTTCGGCGACCGCATCATCGACACCGAAAACCTGGTCCTCCCCCATCCGCGCATCGGGGAACGGCGTTTCGTCCTGCAGCCGTTAGCCGCAATCCGGCCCGACCTCGTCCTTCCCGGACACACCCGCGACATCGCCACCTTGCTGGAGGGTTTCACCTCCGAAGAGCCGCAGCTGGTCAAAGTCGGATCTTGAGGGCGGCTCACCCGCTTCTGCGGCCGTCTGCCTGGAATCCAGCACCAACTCAAGCGGGACAGGCCTGGCGGGTGACAAGCATGGATCTCCAACAGATTGGCCGCCGCCATGACCCAGCTCGAGTCGATCATGCATCCACTTTTTTACACCTTGCGCCGGAAGCGAGCGGGGCGAGGTCTGCCGGATGAAGACCAAACAACTCAAACAGCTCAGCAATCTTTGTTTCTTCCTCGGCTTCGCGTCGATTGCCGGGTCGATCGCGATTTGGTTTCTTACCGGAGGGACCACACCCGATTCAATCGCCCACGCGGAACGTTTCGGAATCTTTGTCGGGCTCTGGGCACCCACCTTCCTCATCCTTTCGAACCGCTTTGATCGCTACGCCGACCGCGCGGCGTGAGACCCGGATGAATCGGATCATGCCAAGACCGGACAAGGACGATGTGGAGCGGCTCAGTCGTGGCCAGCCGACCCGCGCGAAGATTGGCAACCGCAGGATCGGACACCGCCTCACGCAGAAGGAAAGGCAGTTGTTCGAGGCGGCCCGGCGGCAAGGTTTCCTCAAAATACCCGTCACCGGCATCCGCCCGAATGTTCTCAACATCTACCGCCTCTGGTGTGCGGCGGAGGGCCGCGATTTCATCCTCAAAGGCGGCCCTGAATCATAGGAAATCCTTGCCCAGTCACACGAGTAGGAGTGTCTCGGGGGAATTCTCGACGAGCGGGAGAACCGGCGTCCGACCAGCATTCCCGGCGGAGGAGCCCGCTGGCCACCGCCTCACAGATTGAAAGGTCCCGGCGTGCCATGAAGTATTCGCCCTACTCTTTCCGTCATGAAAAACCTGCTTCCATTGCTACTGGCCGCCACGCTTCCGATCCAAGCCGCGAGTTTTCTCGTGGAAGCCGAGCAGTTTTCCGACAAGGGCGGCTGGGGCGTGGACACGCAGTTCATCGAGTCCATGGGCTCGCCCTACCTGATCGCCCACGGCCTCGGATCACCCGTCGCCGACGCGAAAACCGAAATTTCCGTGCCTGTGGACGGCACCTACCGGATCTGGGCCCGCACCGTGGATTGGACGAAGCGCCTCGGCCGCCCGGACAGCGCGGGGCTCTTCACCATTTCCGTGAACGGCCGGAACACCGGCACAGAGCTAGGCAGGGACGACAAGGCATGGACCTGGCAACCCGCCGGTCAGGCCGAACTCAAGGCTGGCAAGGCGACGCTCGCCCTGCATGACCTGACTGGCTTTGACGGCCGTGTCGACGCGGTGCTTTTCAGCAGTGACGCCTCGTTCACGCCGCCGGTCGTCAGCACCCTTGAGGAGCGAACCGCTTGGAAAATCCCGGGTGCGCCGAACCAGGTCGAGCAGGCCGGTGATTTCGATCTGGTCGTCATCGGCGGCGGTTACGGCGGCCTCGGAGCCGCCATTTCAGCAGCGCGGATGGGCATCAAGGTGGCGCTGATCCAAAACCGCGAGGTGCTCGGCGGCAATGGTTCTTCAGAGATCCGGGTCTGGGCGAAGGGCGAATACCCGCCGAATGAATATCCGTTCGATGAAATCATCCGGGAAATCGAGGACCAGGCGAAGAGCTCGCCGGCAGCCGCGGAGCAATTCGTGGATGACAAAAAGGAAAAAGTCGTCCGGGCGGAGAAAAACATCAGCCTGTTCCTCGGCCACCATGTCTATGGCTTGGAAATGAAAGACGGCTCGATCGCCACCGCCAAGGCCCTCGAAGCCACCACCGGCAGGATCAAACGCTTCAACGGCCGCTTCTTCGCGGATTGCACCGGACACGGCTTCATCGGCCAATGGGCCGGCGCGGATCTCGCCATGACCGACAAGGGCCGCATGGGCATGAGCAACATGTGGATGTGGGAAAACCGCGACGAGGCGGTGAGCTTCCCCCCGCAACCGTGGATGTTGGAATTCGATGACAAGGATTTCCCCTATCCACGCCGCAACCATGCCGAGTGGTTCTGGGAGAGTGGCTTCGACGCGCACCCGATCAAGGATCTCGAAACCACCCGGGATTGGAATCTGGTGGCCTCTTTCAGCGCTTGGAACGCGATCAAAAACCGCGGGGCTTTCGCCGAGCGCGATCCGGATGGCCATGCCAAAGCCGCGCTTTCCTGGCTTGCCTACGTCGGCGGCACCCGCGAGACCCAACAACTGCTAGGCGATGTGATCCTCACCGGCGACGACATCATTTCGAAAAAGGAATTTCCCGACGCCGCGGTGCGCACCACCTGGAGCATCGACCTCCACTATCCACAGGAGGAATACATCGACGCGCTGCCCGAGCACCCGTTCATCGCCCGCGCGGTTCACGGAAAGGGTGTCGATCGTGCGGTCGGCTATCCGATTCCATATCGCTGTTTCTATTCGCGCAACGTGCCGAACCTCTTCATGGCCGGCCGCAACATCAGCGTCGAACGCAAAGCGCTCGGTACCATCCGCGTCATGAAAACCATCGGCATGATGGGCGTGACGGTCGGCCGCGCCGCCGCACTCTGCGTCGCGCAGGACGCGATTCCACAGGAAGTTTACACCAAACATCTCGACGCGGCGAAGCAGCTTTGGAAGATGCCCGGCAAGAGTCGCTTTGAAAACGCCGATGAGTTGCGCAAGTCCCTCCAAAAACCAGTCGGCAGCCCCCTGATCGCAAGCGCCGCTGGCTGCGGATCGCGGTGGGCACCTGCCGCCTCGCCATCCTGTTCGCAGCATTCGCCTGCCTGCGCTTCCTGCCGGAAAAGACCCGCACCCCGGACTCCAGCAGATTGCTGGCGGAGTCGCGCAAGGTGATGCCAGCCGCCGTCAGTCTCGGCGACACCAGCGATGGCATGTTCCCATTGCTGGATGCCGCGGGCGGGACCGTCGGCTGGGCCACGACCACCTTTCCGCAGGCTGAAAAAATCCTCGGCTACGCGGGTCCCACGGAGCTTCTGGTGGTCTTTGATTCCCAGCGCAGGGTGAAGTCCGTTAGCTTGCTGGAGAGCGCGGACACCGCCGGTCACGTCGCGAAAATCCAGGACGATCCGGCTTTCTGGGAACAATGGAATGACAGTCCCGAGGCCACCCTCGGTGCGGCTCCCGCCACCAGGATCGTCACCGGTGCCAGCCTGACGAGCGAAGCCATGAACCGCGGCATCGCCGCCCGTTTCGGCGCGGAAGGCATGGAACAGTGGTTTCCCGGCGAGCTTTCCACCTCACAACTGGCACGCTGGTTTCCGGACGCGACGCGCATCGAACCACTCAGGGAAACAGGAACCTATCAAGTCTGGAACAACGACCGGAAACTCGGAACGGTGCTCCGGAGCAGCCGTATGGGAGTTTCAGCCCGTGGTTTCAATGGAACTTCGGATGTAATCGTTTGTCTCGATTCCACCGGCGGAACCATCCTCGGTGTCGGATTGTTAGCCAGCCGCGACAACGAGCCCTACGCCGGCGACGTGGCGGACGAGCTCAAATACGCCGACGGTTTCGCCGGAACAAGCACCGCAGGACGATCAGATTCCGAACCGCAGCTGGTCGTCAGCGGGGCGAGCGTGACCGCTGGCGCCGTCGTCGCCAGTGTGGATGAAATGCTGCGCCGGCATCAAACGACCGAAGCGACGCGCGGGTTCCCGTGGAGCCATGCCATCGCGCTGTCATGGATCGCGCTGGGCGTGGTGGTCGGTCTGGCAAAATGGGGGAACCGCCCGCGGGTGCGCCTCTCATTCGCAGTTCTATCCGTGGCCGCCGGGGTCACGCTCGGCTGGATGGTCAGCCAGGACCAGCTGATCGGCTGGTCCCGGAACGGAATGAACGTCCGAACGATGCTGCCGCTGCTCGCCCTAACCGCCGCGGCGCTGGTCATCCCGGCCTATACCGGCAAAAACGTCTATTGCAGCCGGATTTGCCCGCACGGAGCGGCGCAGACCTTGCTCGGACAGTTGGTGAAACGGCGCTCCGCCCTTCCTCCAAAACTTCATCACCTGATGCGGCGCGTACCTTGGCTCACCCTGCTGGTCATCTGGGTGCTCGCGTTTTCATCCACCGGTTTCCCGCTCTCACACGCCGAGCCATTCGAGAGCTGGAGCAGCGGATTTCAAGCCATTCTTCCGGCGTCCATCTTCTCGATCGGACTGCTGGCCGCCGTCTTCCTGCCGCAGGGATACTGCCACTACGGCTGCCCGACGGGTGCCATGCTGAAATTCCTAACTCAATCGCCCGGCCGCTGGACGACCAAGGACACCGTCGCCCTGGTGCTCGTGACTCTGGCAGGAGGCTTCGTCATGTTCCGATGAAACGAGTGCTGATCGTCCTCGGGTCCGCCTGCCTGCTGGTGGTTCTGATTCGGAAATCCCGGCCTCCGCCCGCCCCGCGCGAGCTGCATGGCAGCGCGATGGGTTGCACCTGGACGCTCGCCTGGCGCGGCGATGCGGCGACAAGCGGGCTTCTTAAGCAAGAGGTTTCCAACACCCTCGAACACTGGGAGCAGGTGCTCAGCCAATGGCGGGGAAACTCGGACCTCTCCCGCTTCAATCGCGGCGAAGCACCCACTCCGGATCTCACGCGGGTCCTCACACTCGCCGATGAAATCAAAAAGGCGAGCGGTGGCGCATTCGACCACCATCTCTTGGAGAAAGTCCACGCCGCCGGCTTCGGTCCGGCGGGAACGGGCGTCGATCTATCATCCATCGGCAAGGGCTTCGCGGTGGACCGCGTGGGCGAACGGCTGCGGGCACTGGGAGTGCGTGATTTCACCTTCAACCTCGCCGGTGAGGCGCTCGCGGGCGATGGCGATTGGGAGATCGCCATCGAACGCCCGGATCCCGCAGGCAGGGTCATGGCGGACACCGTCACGCTCAGGAATCAAGCCATCGCCACCAGCGGCAACTACCGCCAGTTCCATCAGACGGCGGAGGGCATCCAAAGCCATATCATCGACCCGCAGACCGGTGTGCCCGTCATCCGCCCGCTGTCATCCGTCACCGTCATCGCCGGAGACTGTGCCAGCGCGTCGTCCTGGGCGACTGCGCTTTTTGTGATGGGTCCTGATTCCGACAAAGCGCCTCCGGGCATGAAAATTCGTTGGCAGACGCACACGGGCGGCGAGTGAATCCTCAGATTTTCACCTTCCTGAGGCGCAGGGCGTTGCTGATGACGGAAACGGAACTGAGACTCATGGCGGCACCGGCGAGGATGGGACTGAGCAACAGGCCGAAAAACGGATAGAGCAGACCCGCCGCCACCGGGATGCCGAGGGCGTTGTAGAGGAACGCGAAAAACAAGTTCTGCCGGATATTCCGCATGGTCGCGCGACTGAGGCGGATGGCCTGGGCGATGCCGCGCAGATCGCCTCTAACCAGAGTGATGCCGGCGCTCTCCATGGCCACGTCCGTGCCGGTGCCCATCGCGATACCCACTTCCGCCTCACTGAGGGCGGGGGCGTCGTTGATGCCGTCGCCCGCCATGGCGACGTGTTTTCCTTCCGCCCGGAGTTTTTTGATATGGGTGACTTTCCCGGCGGGCTCGATTTCCGCCTGCACGTCGTCGAGTGCCGAGTTGTCTGGCCACGGCGGCGGCGGTGCGGCGGTTGTCGCCGGTGAGCATGACGAGTTGGATGCCGAGGGCATGGAGTTCCTCGATCGCCCGGGCGGTGGTGGCTTTGATGGGGTCCGCGACGGCGAGGATGCCCGCAGGTTTTCCGTCGATGGCGACAAACATGGCGGTTTTCCCGTCCTCCTGAAGCTTCACGGCGGCGGCTTCCAGCGACTCCGTGCCAGTGATGGATTCGTTTTTGAGGAAGTCCGGCTTGCCGATCATCACGGCGCGCCCGGCGACGGTGCCAACCACCCCGCCGCCGGTGACCGAGCGGAATCCGGTGACAGCTTCGAGCGGGATTTCCCGCTCCTTCGCGCCCTGCACGATGGCGGCGGCGAGCGGGTGCTCGCTGTTTTGCTCGAGCGAGGCTGCGAGGCGCAGGAAATCGTTAGAGTCAAGGCCATCGGCTGGCAGGACATCGATGAGCTTGGGCTTGCCCTCGGTGAGGGTGCCGGTTTTATCGACGACGAGGGTGGTGATTTTTTCCAACCGTTCGAGCGCTTCGGCGTTTTTCACCAAAACGCCTTCCTGCGCGCCGCGGCCGATGCCCACCATGATGGACATGGGGGTCGCGAGACCGAGGGCACACGGGCAGGCGATGATCAGCACGGCGACCGCGTTGACGATGGCGTAGGCGAGTTTCGGCTCCGGCCCGAGCCACATCCAGAGGATGAAAGTGAGCACGGAAACGACTAACACGGCGGGCACGAAGATACCGGCAACACGGTCGGCCAGTCCCTGGATGGGCGCACGGCTGCGCTGGGCTTCCGCGACCATGTTCACGATTTGACCTAGCAGGGTGTCGTCTCCCACCCGCTCGGCGCGCATAACGAAGCTGCCGGAGCCGTTGACGGTGCCGGCGGTGACGGAATCGCCCGTGGATTTCTCCACTGGCAGCGGCTCGCCGGTGATCATGGATTCCTCCACGCTGGAGTGGCCTTCCACTAACACGCCATCGACCGGCACCTTGTCGCCGGGAACCACCCGCAGCAGGTCACCGACTTTCACCTGATCCAGCGGAACGACATTGTCGCCGCCCGGAGCGATCACGCGGGCGGTGGGTGGTGCCAGATTGAGCAGCGCCTTGATGGCGCTGCCGGTGCGGCTGCGGGCGCGCAGCTCGAGAACCTGCCCGAGGATCACCAGCACGATGATCACCGCGGCGGCCTCGAAGTAGATGGCGACATGGCCGCCGTGTCGCATGGTGTGGGGAAACAACCCGGGCGCGAGCATGGCCACGACGCTGAACAGATAGGCCGCGCCGACGCCGATGGCGATGAGCGTGAACATATTCAAGTGACCGCTCAGCAGCGAGCGCCAGCCCCGGCGGAAAAACGGCCAGCCGGCCCACAGCACCACCGGCGTGGTTAGAGCGAACTGGATCCAGCGCGAGGCATCCCCCATCACCCACGACTGCGCGCCGAGCCCCGGGATGAAATGAGCCATCGCCAGCAGAAACACGGGCAAGGTGAGCGCAGCGGAGATCCACAAGCGCCGCGTCATATCTACCAGCTCGCCGTTTTCCTCATCATCGGCAGCGGCGGCTTCCGGTTCCAGCGCCATGCCGCACTTCGGGCAGTCGCCGGGATGATCCTGCCGCACCTCGGGATGCATGGGGCAGGTGTAAACCGTTTTGGCGGTGGATTTCCAGGCGGGGTTCCGCTCAAGCGCCATGCCGCACTTGGAACAATCGCCGGGCTTGTCCGACTCCACGCCCGCACACATCGGGCAGAAGTATTTGGCGGTCGCAGCAGGAGTCACCGCGGCGTGGTCGTGGGACTTTCCGCCACAACAGGACGGTGGCGCCGGAGCCTTTGGCTTGCCGCCGCAACAGCTAGCCGCCGGTGGCGATGGCGCGGCCTGTGAAAGGAATTTCTCCCGGCAGTGCTCGCTACAAAAATAAGCGGTCTCGCCGTCGCGGGTCGCGCTGATGGCGGTGGTCTCGTCCACCGTCATTCCACAAATGGGATCCTGGGTCATGGTATTGGCTTTCGTCGGCTCCGGAGAGCCCGGTTGATGGATCAATGTCTTCAGGCGTCCGGGCAAACGCAGCCGCGCCGGACTCAAGACAGTGTATTTTCAATCCGCGCGTTTGTCGCGACTTTACGCCGCCTCCGGCCGCGCATCGCCTCAGGGCCATGAAGCGTGGCGGGGAATCACTACCCGAAAACCGGCGGACCTTCGTGGCATTAGCCCGCAGGCGCCTGGGGAGCCCGGAGTTGGCGGAGCATATGGTGCGGGAAAGCCTGGTGAAATCCGCCACGCTACTTCCTTTTGGATTTCGTCTGAATCAACCGATCCAGAGCCGCCCGGTTCGTGCCAGTCTCCTTTTCCGCCTGATCCGCGAGGAAATGCAGTTCCTTGGTTTTCTCCGGCAGCTTTGCAAAGGTCTTCAAATCCTTGCTGGGCTGCTTTTCAGGTTCGATAGGTTCCTGTTTCATCAGTTCGTTAGGATGGAAAATTCAATCGACGACCAGGGTAACCGCGTTATCGCCGCGGAGGGCCTTGGAGTAAGGACAAGTCACGTGGGCTTCCTCCATGATCTTCATGGCATCTTCCGCATCGACACCCGGAAGCAGCGCGTGCAGCTCCACCTCAAGCCGGTAGCCGCCGTTATCCTCCTCGATCAGGCTGACCACGGCGCGCACCGTGGAGTCGGTGATAGGGATCAAAAGCCTTTCCGCCGCGTTGACCACGGCTCCGTGATAGCAGGCGGAGTAGGCTCCGGCGAACAAGGTTTCGGGATTGGGCCCGCGCGTCTCGATGCCTTCCTCAAGGGGATTCCCCAGGGTGACATCCAGCAATCCGTCTGGAGAATGGAGGGTGCCGGAGCGCGCGCCCTTGGAGATGACTTCCGATGTGAACAAAGTTTTCATGGTAGGACAACTTAACCGATCCCCGGCGTCCTCCCATGGGGTGTAACCCTACTCCCGCGGAGTGATCCGCTCCGCCAGTTCCTCTGCCGGATAGGTCCAGATTTCCGCCAGCGTGGGATGATGGTGGGGCAGGACGGCGACATCGTAATCAAACGAATGGTTGCTGGGAAAGTTAGACATGATTTCCGATTTTCAATTCCGCGAAATGCTCGTGCTGGTCATCGACCAGGGGAATGCTCGTTCCCGCCAGTTCCTGACCATCGACCACGA
Organism: uncultured Verrucomicrobiae bacterium; assembly: GCA_963841745.1. Lineage (GTDB taxonomy): Bacteria > Verrucomicrobiota > Verrucomicrobiia > Verrucomicrobiales > Akkermansiaceae > Luteolibacter. The sequence goes on from CAWJDV010000009.1 coordinate 163,493, forward strand.
GACGGCTTACCCCCGGGGCATCCACCGGAAGCCGGCTGATGGTGATGTGATAGACCGTCTGGCGATAGCGATAGTGGATCTTGTACGACGGCCAGCTTTCGGGCATGACGGGAGCGAGGCGCAGGTGATCGCCCTCCAAATTCACTCCTAGCAGCGTCTCGACGAGCAACCGGTACATCCATCCGGCGGATCCGGTATACCAGGTCCAACCACCCCGACCGGTGTGCGGGGCGACGGCATAGACATCCGCCGCGACGACGTAGGGTTCCACCTTGTAGGTGGCGATCTGCTCCGGAGTGCCTCCGTGGTGGATCGGATTGAGCATCCCGAAGAGTTCCCATGCGCGGGTGCCTTCCCCCATCATCGCGTACGCCATCGCCGTCCAGATCGCCCCGTGGGTGTACTGGCCGCCGTTTTCGCGGACGCCGGGAATGTAGCCTTTGATATAGCCGGGATTAAGCGCCGATTTGTCGAACGGCGGATCAAACAATTGGATGAGCCCTTCCTCGCGGCGCACAAGACGCCGGTTCACGGACTCCATCGCTTCCCGCGACCGGGACGGCTCACCGGCACCACTGATCACCGACCAGCTTTGCGGAAGCGAATCGATCTGACATTCCTCATTGAGTCGTGAGCCAAGCGGTTCGCCGTCGTCGAAATAGGCACGGCGATACCATTTGCCGTCCCATGCGTGTTTTTCGATGTTCTGTTGGAGTTGGCGGGCCTCGGCCATGCAGCGGTCGGCAAACACGAAGTCCTCCCGCTCGCGTGCCACTCCGGAAAAGCGGGTGAGCACTTCGTAGAGAAAGAATGCCAGCCACACACTCTCGCCCTTTCCTTCCATTCCCACGCGGTTCATGCCGTCGTTCCAATCCCCGCAGCCCATCAGCGGCAGGCCGTGAGCTCCGAAACTGAGACCGTTTTCAATCGCACGGACGCAATGCTGATAGAGCGTGGCAGATTCCTCCGAGCGGTTCGGCAAGTCATAATAGGCCTCCTCGTCCGCCCGCACCGGCCTCGCATCGAGAAAATGCACGACCTCATCCAGCACTCCGGAATCGCCAAGACTGGTGACATATCGACAAGTGACGTACGGCAGCCACAGGAAGTCGTCCGTGAAATGAGTGCGGACTCCGCGGCCGACCGGCGGATGCCACCAATGCTGGACGTCGCCCTGCTTGAACTGACGGCTCGCGGCGAGCAGCAAATGCCTGCGGGTGAGCACCGGCTCGGCGTGAACCAGCGCCATCACATCCTGAAGCTGGTCGCGGAAACCATAGGCACCTCCGGATTGATAGAATCCGGTCCGTCCCCAGACGCGGCAGCTCAACGTTTGATAGAGCAGCCATCCGTTGGCCATCATGTTCACCGAAGGATCCGGCGTGTCCAGGTTCACCGCGCCAAGCGTGCGGTTCCAGTATTCCCAGACGCCTTCCAACGCCACCCGGCGTGAATCCGCCCGGCGGAACCGATAGATGAGGTCCTGGACCTCCCGCACGTTCATGCCCACTCCGAGGCGGAAGCTGATTTCCCGCTCCTGGCCGTCCGCGAGATCGAAGCCGACCTGCATCGCGCCGCAGGGATCCAGGCCAGCGCCGACACGACCGGAAAGCCGGGCTTTCTTCATGGCCGCCGGTTTCGCGAGGCTGCCGTTCCTGCCGATGAACTCCCTGCGGTCGCCGGTGACGGTTCGAGTAGCGTCGTTGACATCGAGAAACACGATCCGGTTGGGAAACTCGGTGTTGCTGTGGTTGCGAACGAGCAGCGCGCCCGTCTTGAGGTCCAACTCCGTCTGGACGTGCATCAGGTTTTTCTGCCTGATTTCCCCCAGCACCCACTCCCAGTAACCCGTGACCGAAAGGCGGCGGGCACGGCCGGAAACATTGCGCAGTTTCAAGACGGTGAATTTCACCGACGCGTCCATCGCCACGTAAACCCAAAGCTCCGAGGCAATCCCGTTTTCCGTGTGCTCGAAGACGGTGTAGCCGAATCCATGACGGATGACATAAGGCGTCTCGCCGCGCGCGGGCAGCGGCGTGGGCGACCAGAAGCGCCCCGTCTGCTCGTCGCGAATGTAGAGTGCCTCGCCGGTAGGATCCTGGACAGGATCGTTGTTCCAGGGCGTAATGCGGAATTCATGGGAATTCTCCACCCAGGTATAGGCCGAACCACTCTCGGAGACGACCGTGCCGAAATTGGGATTGGCAATGACGTTCACCCACGGTGCCGGTGTCATCTGGTCGCGATCGAGCGTGATGATGTATTCGTGACCATCACGGGTAAACCCGCCGTAGCCATTGGCAAATGCCAATTCACGCGGTGGGAGCGGCACCTGTGGATCGGCGAAAACAGACTGCGTGGCGATTAGATCTGCAACCGCCGGAGGAAAAACAGCCAGGTGTGAAATTTGTTCCGAGAGTGTTCCGACCCTGTCGTCCAGCACCACCCGGGCGAAAGACTGCAGCAGCATGCGGTCCTCGCTGGAAATCTGGTCAAGACTCCGGACAAAGATTCCGCCTGGTTTGTCCAGCATCTGGGCTTCGTTTCCGGAGGAAATCAGGCCGATGATATGGTCCTGCAGCGACTGCCGGTAGCCGGAAACATCCTCGTGCAGGATCACCAGATCCACCGTTAGCCCCTTCATGCGCCAGTAAGTGTGCGCCCTGACCAACTGCCGGACGACTCCGATTTTCTCCGAGTCGCTGGCGTAGAGCAGAAGGATCGGCACGTCGCCCGAAATACCGTAACTCCACAGCCCGTTCTGGCCGCGGCGGTTGCCTAGCAGCACGCTCGCATTCGCCCGGCGGGCGGCGGCCGCATAGACAAGCGGACCTATCAGGCGGCCGAATAGCTGGGCTTCCGCCTCGGTGACATCGAGCTGATGGAGCGACACCTGGTTGTGGGTCCACGCCAGATCGAAAGCACGGTCCACCATGTGGGAACTTTGGTATTTCTCCACCAGCGCCATCGACGCATCCCGGGTCTGGGTCACGCCGATCACCAGGTCGACAATGACGGTCCCCAATGGCGGCAGCGTGACCGATCTCCTGAGAGAAATCACGGGATCAAGGACCGGCCCGACCGTGTTGGACAAGGGCCCCACGGTGCGCATCGCGGCCGGATTGGCCAGCGAGCCCCCGCGACCGATGAACTTGGAGTGATCCGTCTCGCAGGAAATTTCACCGCCGCCGCCATCCCGGCTGACCATCAGGTGGATCAACCATGGCGGTTTCTCGTCCTCCGAGCGGGCGCGGCGGGTGCAGAGAATCGCAGAGGAATCCGGTTCGAACTCCGTTTGCACGAAGAGATTGCTGAAGGCCGGATGGGCCGCGTCCGACGCCGGGTGCGCAAGCACCACTTCCGCATAACTCGTCATTTCGATCACGCGCTCCACTTCCGACCGGTTCGTCAGCGTGACGCGCCGCAACTCGACATCGTCCTCGGGCGACACGCTGATCTGGGTGTGGATTTCCAACGACGAATGTCGCTGCCGGAACTCCGCCCGCGACTGGGTGAAAATCGCTTCGTAGCCCTCTGTTTCGCGGAGCGTTGGTTGATAGGCGGTGGACCAGAACTCATCGGTGGCCGGATCCCGCAGATAGATAAACGCGCCCCAGCAGTCACGGGTCGCATCCTCCCGCCAACGGGTGACAGCCAGATCACCCCAGCGGCTGTAACCTCCGCCCGCGCTGGTGACGAGCACATGATAACGGCCGTTGGAAAGCAGGTGGGCGTCCGGTGAAGGTGCCGACGGATTTCGATAGACGCGCATCACGCTGTCCTCATCGCCGGCCTGGCCCCGCTGGATCTCGGGCAGGGTGTTTTCGATGTAAACGCTCGCCACGGTCTTGGGCACCCGCTCTTGCAGCAGCAGATCGGCGGCGCGGAGCATCGGGCAGGCGAGGAAACGACGCTGCATGGGGAACCCCCGCAGAATATTGTCGAGTGCCAGAAGGCTCATGCCCTGGTGGTGCACCATGAAGGAGCGGATCGTGACGCTTGAGCGCTCGAGCGGCATGCGCGACGGCGTGTAGTCGACCGCCTCGTAGAACCCGAAGTTGCCCTCGCGGCCTTCCGCCGCGAGCCGCTGCAGGTTTTCGCACGCCTGCCGCGGCGCGACTACCAGAGCCATCGCGGATGCATAGGGCGCGATTACCAGATCCTCCGACAAACCGCGCTTCAGTCCGAGCCCGGGCACTCCGAAGGCGCGGTACTGATAGTTCAGCTGCACGTCGGTCCGGTGGTAGCCGGATTCGGAGATCCCCCACGGGACGCCACGCCGTTTTCCATAGGCGATCTGTTGTTGCACCGCCATCCGGCAGGTGTGGTCGAGCAGCGTGTTTTCATACGTCGGCATGACGAGCTGCGGCATGAGATACTCGAACATCGAGCCACTCCATGAGACGAGCAGCGCTTCGTGCTGTGAGGCCACCAGCAGGCGCCCCATCGAGAACCAGTGGTCTTGCGGAACCTGTCCCAAGGAGATGGCGACATAACTGCAAAGGCGGGCCTCGGATGCCAGCAGGTCATAATAACTTCTGTCGCAGCGACCTTCGTGAATACTAAAGCCGATCGAGAACAAATCCCTCTCCGTGTCGAACAGGAAGGTGAAATCCATCGCCGCCAGCTGGTCGCTCTGCGCCGCAAGCGACTCCAGTTCCGCCAGGCGCTCGCCGGCGCGCGCGCTGGCCTCGCGGAGGCACCGCGACAATTCGCCCGGATCCACGGGTGATTCGGACTCATCCGGAGTCATTGAATAGTGAAGTTCAGAGAGCTCCCGCAAGGTCGAAATCCTGTCGAGAGAGGCTGCCAGGCCGATTTCCACTGGAAGACCCGACTCGGGCAGTCCCAGCCAGGGAGCGAGGAAATGCGCGTCCTGCAAATGATCCTCACAGTTCCGCACCAGGGTCGCCGCCCATGTCCTAACGGTCTGATTCTCCTTCTCCATCGATGCCGCAGCCTCCGTCGCCTTGGCCATCGCTCTTTCAAGCAATGCCACCGTGGCGCGCAGTCCGACAGGCGTTCTTTCAAGCTCTTCCTCAAGCCGGGCCAGCGGGATGTTGTCACGAACCATCTCCCGGAGAATCCGCACCGTATCGCGCAATCCGAGGACCACCTGGGTTGATACGCATCCGGTATCCGCCTGCTCGCGGAGACCGGAACCAAGTGTCAGCAAGTGCCCGGCGAGGTTACCGCTGTCCACGCTGGAGATGTAGAGCGGGAGCAGCGGCTTGCGGGTCCGGGTGTCATACCAGTTATAGAAATGACCGCGGTAGCGCTCCAGTTCCCGCATGGAGGCGAGCGCGTCGCGGGTGCGCCGGACAAGGCCACCCGTTGACAGATAGCCGAGATCCTTCGCTGCCAGATTTGCCAGCAGCGCCAAACCGAGGTTGGTGGGCGAGGTTCTGGATGCGAGTGTTGGTACCGGCACTTCCTGGAAATTGTCCGGCGGCAGCCAGTGGTCTTCCGCCGTGACGAAGGTTTCGAAATAATACCAGGTCTTGCGCGCCGTGCGCCTGAGAAACGTCAATTGATCCGAAGTGAGATCCGGCGGCGGGGATTCGATCGGTTGGCTGATCCACCAGGCGATGGCCGGCGCGAAAATCCACATGACGAGAAACGGCAGCGCGGAGGGAAGCTGGTGCGGGTGGAAAATCATCAGATAGATCCCGGCCGTGACTGCCACCGCCGGGGCGATCCACATCATTCCGAAGTAACCCGCAAGAGTCACCCGCGCGCCGCGTTCGACGTCGCCCGATGGCTGCCATTGCAGCAGTTGCCGGTGGGTGACCAGCAATCTTACGAGCGACCTGCCGATCGCGTCCAGGCTGATGAACGCGTCATAAGGAAGAAAGGCGAGGGCCACGAAGACCTGGCCGAGACGCCGCCCGTAGGCATCGATTTCTCCCCGCAAGTGGATCCTCCAGGGCAGGTCCTCCGGTTTGCTGAAAACATGCACAAACGCCCCGGATACCGCCGGCGACACAACGATCAGAATTACCAGCAAGGGGCCGAGCCCGGCGCAATCGGGAACCAGCAGCCAAGTGCCCAGCATCAGCAGCAACAACGCGACCGGAACCAGGCTGCGCCTCAGGTTGTCGAAGATCTTCCAGTGCGACAGGGCGGATAGGGGATTGGCGAACGGATGGGCATCCGGCCCGGGCACGCGGGGCAGCAGCCACTGGGTGATCTGCCAGTCCCCGCGGATCCAACGGTGCCTGCGGGCCATGTCGACGTGATAACTGGATGGATAATCCTCATAGAACTCGACGTCGCTAACCAAGGCGGACCGCGCGTGGCATGCTTCCAACAAGTCGTGACTGAGAATCCTGTTCTCGGGAAAACGCCCGTCCACGGCGAGCTGGAAGGCATCGACGTCATAGATGCCCTTGCCGATGAAAGTGCCTTCCCCGAAGACATCCTGATAGACATCCGACACCTCGCGGGTGTAGGGATCGATCCCCGGATCTCCCGCGAACAGGCGGACGAACCACGACCGCCGTGCGCTCGGCAGGCTCACCCCGACCCGGGGTTGCAGGATGCTATAGCCTTCGACCACCACATTGCGGGATTCGTCGAACACCGGACGGTTCAGCGGATGCGCCATGGTGCCGACGAGCCGCCATGCGGCGTCCCGAGGGAGCTGGGTGTCCGTATCGAGCGTGATGACATACCTCACCTCTGACAGAGTAGAGGTTTCGCCAACCACTTCCGAAAAGCACCCGCGGGACCCGGAACGGAGGAAGGAGTTGAAATCGTGGAGTTTTCCGCGTTTGCGCTCGTAGCCCATCCAGACACCTTCCCCTTCGTTCCACCGGCGCGGGCGGTGGAACAGGAAAAACAGGTTTCCATCCTCAGGCGAATACCTTTCATTCAGCATTCGCACCCCGGCCCGCGCACACTCCAGCAGAGCCTCGTCGTCCGGCAGGATCTCGCTCTCCGCGTCGCGAAAGTCTGTCAGCAGTGCGAAGTGGAGTTTCGGATCGCGGTTTGCCAGATAGTGAACTTCAAGAATTTCTATCAACCTAGCCACTCCGTCGGGGCTCGTCAGCATGGTGGGCACCACGACCATCGTCCGGCAGCTGTCGGGAATCCCGGCGGAGAAGTCCAACCGGGGAAGCCGGCAGGGATGGATCAAAAAGGTGCAGAACCAGTTCATCAGCGCCACCGCCAGCTGGCTCACCGCCACGAGGAAGACTGCGATGAGAACCCCAAGCTTCCATCCAGCGAGTCCGAGCGGGCCCGCCTGGGAATACAGTCCGAAGCCCGCCAACAAGGTCAACGCGGTGATGCCACCCGCATAGAACAACAAGGGGCCGCCACGGATGAGCCTTTCAAATGACAACCGCCACGGCCAGTGCATCCCGGCTTCGCGCGCCAGTCCGGGCATACCCCTGCCTACCAGATAGTATCCCACATGCCGCTCGCGGACCGCGTCATCCGGCCCCGACGGACGGTCCCCCGCCAGCCACACCGCCAGGCGTGCGACTTCCTCCTCCGACTGGTCACTGTGCCGGGAAATCATCTCCACCGCGTGGCGGTAGCTGTCCCGAGTCGCAAAATCCATGGTGCTGTAAACTCCCTCGGGATCGGTGCGCAGGATCTCCTCGACCCGGCTCAGGCTCTCGACGAAGTCCTTCCAGTCCAAGCCGCCGATCAGCCGGAGACTTGCGATGCTGTGACTCACGGAAACCTGGTCCGCCGCCTGGTTCTGTCCCTCCTGGTGGACCAGCAGTTCGATGGACAGTCCCTGCTCGCCAAGGCGCTGTTCCAGCCAGCTGCGGGCGAAGTGAAGCTCCGTTCCGTGCCGGGATAACAGTTGGCAGAATTCGGCAACAAACGCACTGGAAAGAGGGATTTCCGATGTCGCCATTTCCGCCACCACCACCACCAGGTCCGACGGGGACTTTTCGACCATTTTGTGAAGGCGGCCGACCCATAAGGAAGCGAGATCCCGGTCCATGTGCGCCGCCGTCAGGCGGGTGGTGACGCGCTGGAGGTTTTCGATCAGGCCGAGCCGCAGCATGATGGGGACGGCCCACAGTTCGCCGAGTTTCAAGAACTTGATCGACTGATAGGCCGCCACAAACGCCGTGAGCGAATCGGCGTCGATCTGCGCGTCCACGTGGGAAATCAGCTCCAGCACGATGTCATACACCCGCGGCAGGCCGGCCGACTCGCCATTCACCAACCGCGGCAGCTCGCGGCTGTATCCGCGGGGAAGATGGCGTCTTGCCATCTGGATCTGCTCTTCAATCAGATAGAAATTATCGAGCACCCATTCCCCGGCCGGGGTGATGCGCTGGTCGGGACCCACCTTGATGGCGTTGCGATGGAAAGCCCGCAGGTTTTCCTCGTTCGATCCCAAGCGGTTCAGCAGGACGTTCGCGGTGAACCGGGAGGTGATCTGATGGGTGGCCGCCAGGCCCTTGGCGTGGCGGGCCAACTGGTCGACGCCGAACAGCTCGGCCCGCAGCGGGAAATCTCCGGGCTTGGAGGAGAACCGTCCGTGCGTGTCCATCCAGGCTTCGCGGGGTAATGAAGAATTTTGCATGATGAATACCGGACCAAGCACCCTGCAGCATGCAAAAAGTGAATCCGCGTTACCAGCCGGAACATCCTCTGGAGTCATGCATTTTACACAGAATCAAGGATCGGCCCCGGATATGGTGCCGGTCCTCCCGAGCAACCGCCATGGGGTGTACACCTACTTGACAGCATTCTGCGGGGCTCGTTTCACCGTCCCAGTCGGGCAGGCTGGCCGGTGGCCTCGACCACGGAACGCCACAAATCGCCGTTCGGGTCCACCTTGCGGCGGCCGCGGGTAACGAGATTCATCGGTAAATGGACATAACGTTGGTGCCAGCGGGCGACGACCATGCCCGTCTTCCCCGCCATCGCGGCATGGACCGCGTGGCGGCCGAGATTTAGGCAGAAAATCCGGTCTTCCGGCGCCGCGGGCACACTGCGGATGAGGTAGCTCGGATCGATGTATTTGAGGTTCAGCTCGACCTTTTTCTCGTGGAAATGCCGGCAGATCCGACCCTTGAGAAACACGCCGATGTCCGCGTGAAGCTTGTTTCCCGACGCATCCATCGTCGCCTCGGTGACCGGAATGTGGTCCTGGCCCGCGCCTTCCGCCACGATCACGACGGCGTGGCCGCGGTTGGCCAGGCGGTGCTCGATAATCTCCAACAGGCCGTTAGAACCTTCGAGCGCGAAGGGTACCTCGGGGATGAGCACGGCGTTCGCCTCCCCGGTGGCGAGCGCGGCGGAGCAGGCGATGAATCCGGAGTCACGGCCCATCAGCTTAACCAGGCCCACTCCGTTGCGCGCGCCACGGGCCTCAGTGTGCGCCGCGGTGACCGCGTGGAAGGCTGCCGCAAACGCGGTCTGATAGCCGAAGCTCCGGTCCATGAACATCAGGTCGTTGTCGATGGTCTTGGGCACGCCGACGATGGACATCCGCCCGCCGCGATGCCGGACCTCCTCGAAGATGTCGTGGGCTCCCCGTTGCGATCCATCGCCACCGATGACGAACAGAATCCCCACTCCCAGCGACTCCAACCGGTTGACCATCACCTTGGTATCCTGCCTCCCGCGGGAGGATCCGAGGAACGAACCGCCGAAGTAGGGGATATTCCTAACATCGTCGGGAGTCAGTTCGAGCGGCTTGTGGCCATAGGCGGGATCCAGCCCCTCGTAACCATACTGGATTCCGAGTATCCGGCGGACGCCATAGACATAGTAAGCCTGCATGACGATGGCGCGGATGACGTCGTTGATGCCGGGGCAAAGGCCGCCGCAGGTGACGATGGCGCAGCAGGTTTGCGCCGGGTCGAAAAAGATTTCGTGACGGGGTCCGGCGAGTTCGAGCGTGGGAGGCTCCATCCCATCGCGAATCGAAGCGCTGACGGCACTGATGTGGTCGTTGAGCAGGATACGGTCTCCGTCGGAATGCCAGCCGGTTCCTTCCGCAGCGAAGTCGCGTTTCCAGCCGGGCGAGGGAATTTCGCGGGGGCCGAGGCTCGTGATTTGCAGGTCTTCAGGGGTGATGGGCATCGGACTCATGATTGGAAAATGCGTGTTCGGTGGATTCCCGGCAGCGGTGGAATCCTAAAGCCGGAACCGAGGCGGAACACCCCAATTGCTCGCGGATGGTCCGCAAATCCGACTAAAACGGCGTGAACACCGAACTCGTCACCTTGGGGAAAAGCTCTTTGTTAGATGACTCCATCAACTGCTGCGACCATTCGTCGAGAATCTGTTCGTTCGCCTTGGTAAGCGTCTTTTGATCGAACTCGGCGACCTTTGAAACCGTCGCGCGGCGATCCGCGGTGGTCGCCATGTATTTGCCGGTCGCGGCGTCCTTCACCCGGGCCTCGAACGCCATGCTGCCAAGTCCCGTCGGCGGACTGCCATAGGTCACCTCGGTGAGCGCGGTCTCCAGAATGAGAGTCCCTGGCTGGGAAGTGTTGTCGGTGATGTAATAACTGCAAACGGGGGATGAAAACGCCTTGCGCAGCGACTTGCTCCAGTAGCCGGCCAACAATCCGCATTGTTTCAAGTAACTTCTGCGGTCCGCCACATAAGGGCTGACACTCTCGCCCCACTGTTCCTTCCGCAGCCATTTGACGGAAACCGGACGGACGACGATGTATTTGTAAATGGTCGGCTCAACCTTGGGCGATCTCCACGAATGATCGAACGGAAGCCGCGCAAGCCGCCCGGAAGTGTCCGCGCCCGTGGCGGCGAGGAAGGGACTGGCCGGTGCCGGCGTGGCGATTTTCCCGACGGTGCATCCGGTGAGACCCAATAGGCACAGGGTGGCAGCGAGACGCAGGATTGACATGGCGGAATTCATCTGCCGAAGCCTTTCCCACCGCAAGCTATTTCACCGGCCCGAATCCCGGGCGGTCCGTGCGGATCAGCTCGGAAAAATCCGGTGAATCGTTCGCAGCCCTCGCGGCGGTGTTGATGAGAGCCCGCTTCCTGAGTTCGTCGAAGGGCAGTCCGTCGGTCAGGATCGCCTTGCGTTCATACATCAACTCGTCGCCCTTGCCATTGACGAGCAGCCGCCAGTCCCAGGGCATGCGCCCGGATGCATGCCGCTGACTGCGGATCCCGGTGGTGCAGTTGGTGGTGATGGCGTTATACCAGCGGGGCTTCCCGTTGAGTTCGTTGATCGAGCGGATGTATTCGAGAAAGCGCTCGCGCGTGTGCCCGACACCGGCGGCGGTCCGGTAGAGATAGGCATCCTCGCCCTTCCGATAGTTCGTGCGGACGCGGACCACGTCCCGCTCGTCGGCGGCGATGAAGATCAGTTCATACTGTCGATAGAGTCCGCCGATCGCGGAGTAGCTTTGCCCGGATTTTTTGCGGGTTTCGATGGAGAAACTGAGCGGCGGGGCGTCTGCGAACTGGAAGCTGACGATGGGATGCGCGATCCAAGGAGATCCCCAGTAGTTGATGAACAAATCGATGTGGGTGAGCTCCGACAACCGCACCTTGCGGGTTTCCCAAACCGGCGTGAAGTCGGCATCCGTCCGATAGATGAAGTTCCGGACATTGTGAATCGTCACCTCGTCGCCATTGATCTCCGCCCACGGTTTCCGCGCCACGTCGGCCTGCCAGTCGCCCTCGCCGCTCGGCTGGAGTGTCAGCCACCACGTCAGGACAACGGCGAACCCGACTGCCAGGACGCCGGTCTTCCGCAGCCACGGGCGCACGAAAATCACGACCGCCAGATTGGCCGCGGCAAACGCCCATGCAAGGATCCTCGACGCACCGTCGAAATAGAGGGCGCCGAACGCCCAGGCGAGAACCGGCAGACCCAACAAGATCAAACAGAACCAACGGAAGTATTTCATGGATGAAAATGGAAATGATTCAGGGAGTGAATGGGACCAGACAGGTCACCGGAAGCCGAGTGTCGGCATGCCACGGGCTCCTGGTCCCTGGCGCTCCTGTGGGATCGTGTGGATTGTTAGCACTCATTTTTTCAATCCCGCCTGGTGTTCCTTGAGGATGCGCTCCACTTCGATGACCGCCTCCTGCGTCTGCTGGGCGTTGTGATGGGAGGGGACGATCAGCTCCGACTTTGCCCGGTCCTGATGGCTGCTCCAGTAAGGCACCACGCCGTCGCTGGAATCCGGAGAATCCCCGCGGCCGCGGTCACCGGCGATGGTGTGATAGGGAATGCCGGGAATCATCGGAACGGTGTTCAGCGCTTTGACGAAGTCGTTGTCGGGGGCGAGTGTGTCGACACTATCGGGAAAACGGTCGAGATGTTTGATGCCGGGCGCGGTGATCCGGTAGCGCGCGTCTTCGACGCCCAGGCTCACGAGGGTGGCGGGAAGTTTCACCAACCGTGTGGCGAAGCGGCCTACCCAATCGTCCGCAAGCTTGCTGCCTCGATGGGGCGTCGAAATGAAAACGACCCGTCCGATCTCGGGGCGACTCTCGAAAATCGACGACTCGGTGAGGATATGCTTGTGATCGGCGGACACATCCATCTTCTCAGGGGGCACATCGAACATCTGGTCCCAGATCCGCCGCTTGCTGTCGGTGATGAGCAGGTGGCTGATGCAGCCACCCATGCTGTGGCCGATGACGACCATCTTGTGGCGCAACGGATACTGTTTCTCCGCCTGATCCAGCTCTCTCCGGAGGATGGATGCGGAATACGGATAGGGAAAACCACTGGGATAACTGAAAAGCCAAAACTGATAGTTCTCCCGCACCGCCTTGTCCTTGCGCAGGTGATTGATCATCGGGAACCAGGTGGCGGGCGAGGAATTCAATCCATGCACCAGAAGCACCACGGTCTTGTCCGGATCATACGGATCCAGCCGCGCGATGCGGGTGGTGTCGGCGAATTCCGCGGGGCGCAGCAGGCGCGGCAGGCCGAGGTCCTTGGGCTTCATCTCGACGAGCATCATTGCCAGCGGCGCGGTGAAATCCGCCGCTAGCGGATAGGTATGATTTCCGACCCGAACCGTTTCATGTTGCAGCGGTTGCTCGATCGAGATCACGCAGCGCGGACCGTCGAATCTCACAACAGCCGTAGCAGTGTAATAGAAATGAGGAGTGGCCGCGAATTCATGCACCTGGTCGGCCACGCGTCTCGCGACCATCGGCGCGCCAAGGCCAGCCTTGAGCTCCCGCTCATTCATGTATTTCCCGGAAATGGCGAGTTGGTCGGTGGGGATGAACTCAAACCTGACGGGATTCCATTCCGGGCGCGGATCACGCTTCCAGACGAGCGTGCGCGATCCGACTTTGACGGGGGTGGCCCACGGCTTGAGGCCAGAGCTGCGCAGCGTTTCCATGATTCGCGACACCGCGAAGTTGTAGTCGCCCAGCGCCTGGGCGTTCGACGGATCGGCATCCAGTTTCCGCCAGGCGGCTTCCGCCGCACCAATGTCGCGGCCCAGTGCGGCCGCGGGATCGGTCGCCTTCGAGTCGAAGCCCGGGTGGCTGACTTTGATTTCCTTGACCGTGGCGAATTGCGTGCAGCCGGGCAGCGCCAGTGCGGCGAGTAGTGTGAGAAGGATTTTCATGTGTCTTTGTCAGGATCTGACACTAACGGCGAATAGAGGGAGACCAGCCGCGAAATCAACACGGCCACGTAGAGGATGCCGGTGACAGCCTCCATGACGGCGAGCATGCGCGCGACTTTGGATGCCGGAGTGATGTCGCCGTAGCCGACGGAGCTCAGGGTGGAGAAGCTGAAATAAAAGGCGTTGAAGCTGTTCATGGTCTTCTCGCCGTCGGGCACGTTGGTGAAAACAAACGCATCCGGGGTGACCATCCCCAACATTTTGTATGCCAGCGACCAGATCAACCCGATCAGAAGATAGACCGAGACTCCCGCACAGATCACCTCGGTATCCACCCGCGGAGCCCGCAGGATGAAGTGGAGGATATTCGCCGCCACATAACAGACGAACACCATGCCGAATCCGAGGAAAACCACCGGCGACACCAAGCCCGGATCCACATGATGGATCCAGCGGAAGATGATCGATGGCAACATGAGGGCGAGTCCGACGCGCAGGACGTGCCGCCGTCCGCCCACGGCCAGCAGCCCGGCGACGAGCACCAGAGTCAGCAACAAGGGCTCTAGAAAGGCCGCGTCCTCGGATTCCTCCACAAACGGAGTCATGACGATGAACAGGATCAACGAGCAGAGCAGTTCCACCGCGGAGAAGCGCCAGACGCCGATCCGTCGGGTGATTTTGGTGATCTTGATCCTGGGATTCATCGGGGCTGCGTCCTCAAACGTGGACTCTACGCAGCCCCTCCGGGATGGCAAGCACTGTGACGGCGGCCCCAGCCCCCGGTTAGATCAAACCATGCCCACCCCGCCATCGGCTTGAGTGACAGATTCGTGATACCTACCTGACCACGACGTAAACCGTGGTTCCCTGGTACATCACCGGACGATAGTAGATGCCACCGACATACATGCAGTTATACCCGCCGTAGTAAACGGTGCTGTAGCCGTAGGGAACGGTGCGGATATAACCGGCGGGAAGCGGCGCGACCACGGCCGCTCCGCGGTAGCCGGTCCTTGCCACGGCACCATTCGGACCGGCGGCAACGGCACCGCCGTAGCGGTTGGCGGCGGCGACATTGCCATTCGGCCCCTGGGCCACCGCACCGCGCGGCCCGACGTAAGCGGAGCCGCCGCCCGAGCCGTGATAGACGGTCCCGCGACCGGCGCGGGAGGCACTGACTCCGTAGGCACGCGCATCCGCGTACGAGACGGTGAGGAACAAGGCCGCGCAGGCCAGTAGCGCGCGTGATGGAATGAGCAGGTTTTTCATCTGGGTAAAGAGGAGTTGGGATTTACCGCTTGCCGGCGGATTGCATCTGGGTGGTGGTCCACATTTCGATTTTCTGCGAACCCTTGGGCGGAGTGAAGGTGAACTCGGTGGCGGAAACCGGCGCGGCGAGATTCCACTCCGAAAAGGTGATGCGAACCTGCGGATTCCCCTCGCGGTGGAAGGTCGCCGTCAGTTTGCGGGGAAGCTGGTCGGCCACGCCGATCCACAGCTCGGCGGACGCCTCCTTGCCATTCAGCGCGATCCGGTGGCAGTCCACTCCGAACATTCCGAGGAATCCCGCCGTGGTTTTTCCGCGTCCGAGATAGGTGATGGTCTTCGCCTGCCGCTTCAAATCCTTGTAGGGATCGCTCAGAGCGAATTCCGCCAGTGGTGGAGTGAAGCCGTAATGTTTGTCCAGCCGCTCGACCAGACCGTCGATACTCGTGCGCATCGGGATGACCGAATAGTGATTGGTGCTTTCATCAAGCAGCCAGAGCTGGTTGCCATCCGCGACGGCGTGGCGCACGCCATGGTTGCTCTTGGAAACGGCGGCAAGTTTGTTCGGGCGTTGCACGACGACGGAGATTTTCGCTTTTTCCGCTTTGTCCCTGCCTTCGAGCAGGCCCGCGTCGATCTCACGGACCGCCTTGAAACTGAAGGTCCTGGCGGCGGCGAGTTTGGACGACATCTGGCGGAGCAACTGGTCCGCGTTGGCGCTTTGCTCGGCGGCGATCAGTGATCCCGGGCAGAACGCCGCGAGTATTAGGGTTGCAATGGGCTTGATCTTCATGAAATTGAGGCGGTTAGCAGGTTGGGAGAGGTGATCGACGCTTGTTTCAGGCCATCGTCGGTTCGAATCGTGCCCTAGTGATATTCCGGCGAGGAGATTCAGTGCAATCCGAATTTCCAGATCGCCCTGGAATTGTGCGACACGAACCACGAAGTGAGTCAGCCGCGGTTTTTTCTAACGATACGATAGATGATGAGCAGAATCACGGCTCCGGCGGTGGCGATGATGATGCCACCGAGATCGAAAGATTCGATTTTCCCGAGACCGATGAAGGTGCCGAGAAATCCGCCCACGATTCCACCGACGATTCCGATGAGAATGGTGACGAGGAACCCGCCCGGGTCCTTGCCAGGCATGATGAACTTGGCAAGCGCCCCGGCGATGAGGCCGAGAAAGATCCAGGAAATGATGCCCATGGAAAGTGTGGTTAGAAATTCAGGATTCGCTAAAACAACACCTGAATTTCAAGCAGACACCCTCCGGCATGGAAAGAGAATTTTGCCGATGCCCCAAAAAAATTCATGCCTGCCGCGTTGGGGAACAGCTTGCTTTTCAGGTCAGGTGTTTGCGGAAGGTGTGGAAAATCGCAAGTTTCTTGTGCCGGGCGGACGGATCCGATAATTCAAGCGCCATGGATTTTGAAACACTGAGCTCGTGGGCGGATGAGGAATTGAAGGCGTTGATCAAGGTCTTGCCGCAGGACATCCAGAAATCAGCGGCGGCGGTGGCGATTTCCTTCGAGGAAAAGCCCGGCCACGGAGCTTACGACGAGGAGCTGGAGGGCGACGAGCTCGGGCTCTTCGAAGGCCCGTCCGCGATGGATGAAGCGGGCCCCGAGGACCTGCCGCGCATCCGGCTTTTTCTCGTCAATCTCTGGGAATGGGTCGGCGAGGAGGAGCACGACTACCGCGACGAGGTCGGCACCACCTTCCTCCACGAGCTCGGCCACTACCTCGGCTGGGACGAGGAGGAAGTCGCGGAACGCGGGCTGGAATAAGCCCGAAGATTTCTTCTTCCCCCTGCGGCAAATTCCCGGTAACAGATCAGCACCATGGACATTCTCGGATTCATCAAAGGCGAACTGCTGGAAATCATCGAATTCAACGACGACTCGCGCGACACGCTGTCATGGCGGTTTCCCGACGAGGACAAGGCGATCAAAAACGGCGCACAACTCATCGTCCGGGAAAGCCAGCTCGCGCAGTTCGTCTATTTGGGGCAGTTCGGCGATTGTTTCGGCCCCGGCAAACACTCGCTGGTGACCGACAACATCCCGGTGCTCACCCGGCTGAAGGGCTGGAAATTCGGTTTTCAATCGCCCTTCAAAGCGGACGTTTACTACGTCACCACTCGCCTCTTCACCGGCAACAAGTGGGGCACCGCGAATCCGGTGATGATGCGTGACGCGGACTTCGGCGTCGTCCGGCTGCGGGCGTTCGGCATCTTTGATTTCAAGATCGTGGACGCGCCGGTTTTCCTCAAGGAAGTCGCCGGCACCGACCATCATTTCCGGCTGGATGAATTCGCCGACACCATGCGCTCCCGCATCGTCAGCGTCTTCAGCGAGGCGCTCGCCTCCTGCGGCGTGCCCGCGCTCGACGTGGCTTCGCGCTATTCGGAACTCGGCGAGGCGCTGCTGCCGCTCATCAACCCGCAGGTGACCGCGAAATATGGCATCGAGATCACCAGCTTCATCGTTGAAAACGTCTCCGTGCCACCGGAAGTGGAGGCCGCCATCGACAAGCGCTCCAGCATGGGCGCCATCGGCAATCTCAACGACTACGTGAAGTTCCAAATGGCCGAGTCCATGACCAAGGGCGGTGCCGACGGCGGCGGATCCCCCGCCGCGGCCGCCGGGCAGATGGCGATGGGCTTCGGCATGGCTCAGGAAATGATGAAGAACATGCAGACTCCGCCACCCCTTCCCGGCGCCGCCGCGTCTAGCGGCATCCCCGAACTCATGAGCCCGGCGGAGGCCGCGCAAATCCTCGGCGTGACCGAGGCGGACGTGATCGCCTCGATCGACGCCGGGGATTTGAAAGGCAAGAAAATCGGCGCGGCCTATCGAATTTCCCGCGCCGCGCTCGACGCCTTCCTCGCCGAGTAACCGAAGCCACCATGGCCGAAGTCAGCGCATTACGAAAACATCCCTGCCCGGAATGCGGCGGGGATGCGGAGTGGAATCCGGCCAAAAAAGCCCTCGCCTGCCCGTATTGCGGCACCATCCTGCCGTGGAACAACGGCTTGAAAACCCGTTAGGCGCGGCGATTGTCGAGCACGATCTGGAAAAGGCGCTGTCCTCGATCACCCCCGATCACCGCGGACTCAGAGCTGAGAAAAAATCCGTGAAATGCGAGAGCTGCCAGGCGATCAGCATTTTCGATTCCGACCGCGCCGCCCAGCGCTGTGATTTCTGCGGCTCGCCCTCCATTGTCGCGGTGGACGACCTGAAGGACGCGGTGACGCCGGAGAGTCTTTTGCCATCCGTGATTCCCGCCACCCAGGTGCGCGACCAGCTCCGCGCCTGGTATGGCAGCCGCTGGTGGGCACCGAGCAAGCTGAAACGCGCCGCGCTCACCGACACACTGCACGGCATCTATCTTCCCTACTGGACCTTCGACGCGCACGTCGACGCGGACTGGACCGCGGAGTCCGGCTATCATTATTACGTCACCGAGACCTATCGCGACGCCAACGGAAAGACCGCGACGCGGCAGGTGCAGCGGACGCGTTGGGAAAACAGCGCGGGCAGTTTATCCCATTTTTTCGATGACGACGCGGTGCCAGGCACTGTCGGCGTGCACACCGCATTGCTGCGGAAAGTGGAGCCGTTTCCCACGATCAAGGATCTCAAACCTTACGAACCCGCCTACGTCCGAGGCTGGACGGTGGAACGCTATCAGGTGGATCTACGCCAGGCCTCACAGATCAGCAAACAACAAATGGACGCGACCATCCGCGAACTTTGCTCGCGGGACGTACCGGGCGACACGCAGCGGAACCTGTTGGTGGAATCCAACTATCAGGGCCGCACGTTCAAGCACATCCTCGTGCCCGTCTGGCTCGCGACTTATACCTATGGCGCGAAGTCGTTCCAAGTGGTGGTGAACGGATACACCGGAAAAATGGCCGGCGAGCATCCGCTGAGCTGGGTGAAAATCACGCTGGCAGTCCTCGCGGTGCTGATCGTGATTTTCATCATCGTGTCGCTGAACCAGCGATAAGCAACAGGCGGAACCTGATCCAACGGGATTCAGGCGGAATAAATTCCGCGCTCCAATTCGCGGATCGCCTCCGGGTAGAGGCGATGCTCCACAACCTGGATGCGGGCGTGCAGGGATTCCGCGGTATCTCCTGCTAGAATTGGCACGGCTTCCTGCAGGATGATCGGGCCGGTGTCCATGCCCTCGTCCACGATATGCACGGTGCAACCGGCTTCGGCCGCTCCGGCATCGAGCGCTTGTTTCCAGGACTCCAGCCCGGGGAAGGCCGGCAGCAGCGACGGGTGGATGTTGAGGATGCGGTTAGGAAAAACATCCAGCAGCGGGCGCTTCACGAGGCGCAGGAATCCGGCGAGACAAACGGTTTCCACACCGGCGGCTTTCAGACGCGCGGCGGTTTCCTGCTGCGCTTCTTCCGGGAATTTCGTTTTGAATCCGCGGCAGTCGATGACGCCGGTTTCGATGCCGCGCTTGCGGGCGCGTTCGAGGATGAAGGCGTCCGGATTGTCCGAGAGCACCAGCGCGATCCGGGCGTCGAGCGTCCCGGCATCGACCGCATCAAGGATCGCCTGCATGTTTGAACCGGATCCAGAACCAAGAACGCCGAGCACCATGCGCTTGGTTTAAGCCACTCGCCCCGCCTGCCAAGCGCCAAGTTGCGGGGAGGCGGAAATCTCACATTTCCACGGTGCCGAAGAGCTCGCGGGAATCCACGCCGGCCCCGGTTTCGACGATTTTCCACTGGCGGTCCATATTGAGCCGCACGGTGGCGAGGTGTTTCTGGGACCACTGTTCCGGGGAAATCATCGAGAGCACCTTGCGGCCGCGCATCTCGTAGAGGTGATAGGTGCCGCCGATGATGGGCTCGAACTGGATGTCCGCCTCGTAAACCAGCTTGTTCCAGTTGAAATGGTCGATGGTCGCCAGATAGGTCTCGCGGATTTCCTTGAGCTTCTGTTGGAGATCGCGCTCGACCTGGGAAATCCCCCGGGATTTGAACGAGGTGAGGTCGTTCGGGATGATCGGCGGGCTGAGAGTGGAGACGGGGTATGGCAAAAATGCCCGCGACGGCTTGCTTTCTGGTTCGGACATAATGAATTTCTGATTGCTCCTTCGCTCACGAATTTCCAGCGGGCAACAAAAAATCCGGATTCGCGCCGATTTCAGGGTGGCCGATCTTGATTCTTGATCTTTCAGGGCAAATCCGAAACCTTGCGATTCCAATGCGTTATATTATTCCCTTCCTGATCTCACCGCTCGTTTTCGCTCATCCCGAGCCCGGCACCCAGCCTGGAAATGCCCCCCATTCGGCGGTGCGCACCGGCAACGGATCGTGGACGTTCGAAGCGGTGCCGCACTGGGGCGAGCTCCCCGACGGCAAAATCATCGGCCCGACCCACGGTGGCGTGGTGGTGGATGACGAAAGCGGGCTGATTTATGTATCCACGGATTCCGCGATGTCGGTGCTGGTGTATCAGCCGGACGGGAAATTGGTGCGCACGATCGCTCCGGAGTGCCGTGGATTCCATGCCATGGCGATCCGCAAGGAGGACGGGAAAACCGTGATTTACGGAGCCCAGCTCAACGGCAACAAGCCGCCGCAGCGGGTTTGCAAGATCGATACCGAGGGGAAAATCCTGCTCGAAATCCCGAATGCCACCACCGGCGAGATCCCCGGAACGTGGAAGGGTCTCACCGCAGTCACGGTCGCTCCCGACGGCAGCATTTTCGCCGCCACCGGCTACGGCGCGCACATCGTGCACAAGTTCGACGCCACCGGGCAACTGCTCAAGTCATTCGGCAGCAAGGGCAAGGAAGAGCAACAGTTCGACACCCCGCATGGGCTGGCGATCGACACCCGTTTTGGCGCGCCGCGGCTCCTGGTCGCGGACCGGGCGAAGAACCGGCTGGTGCACTTCGACCTGGAAGGGAACTGGATCGGCGTGCATGCCAGCAATCTCCGCCTGCCGTGCGCAGTCAGCATTTTGGGCGACGACGTGGCGGTGGCCGAGCTCAAGGCGCGCGTCACGATCCTCGACAAGACCGGCACGCCGGTCGCCTTTCTCGGTGACAATCCGAACAAAGCGCAATGGGCGAATTTCAAAGTGCCGCCGCAGGAGCAGAAGCTTGGAATTTTCACCGCCCCGCACGGATTGAGCTTCGACAAGGCGGGAAATCTCTACGTGCAGGATTGGAACGTCTCCGGACGCGTCACCAAGCTGACGAAGCTGTGAGCCACATGCTGCTTGAAACCTGCCTGCCGTCCGACCACAAGTGCCGCGCATGATTTTCGATTTCGACACCCTGATCTCCCGCCGTGGCACCGGCTGCATCAAGTATGACCGCCGGCCCGAGCTCGATCCGTTCTGGGTCGCGGACATGGACTTCGCCTCAGCCCCGACCATCCTCGCGGCTTTGCACCAACGGGTGGATCATGGGATTTTCGGCTACGCCCAGCCGCACATCGGGCTGAATGAGGCGGTCATCAACTACCTGCGCGAGCGCCGCGGGGCCGTGGTCCCGCTGGAGCAGATCATCCACCTCGGCGGGCTGGTGCCGGCGCTTTCACTCGCCGCACGGGCTTTTTGCAAGGCGGGCGACTCGGTGATGACCTGCACGCCGGTCTATCCGCCATTCATCGGCGTCCATCACGACGCGCATGTCTCCCTGATCACCGTGGACCACGCGATGGTCGACGGCCGTTGGGAATTCGATTGGAATGCCATGGAAAAGGCAGTCACCCCGGAAACAAAAATCTTCCTGCTCTGCAACCCGCAGAATCCGCTAGGCCGGGTGTTCTCCGCGGATGAACTCGTGAAACTCGCCAAATTCTGCGAGACGCACGACCTCGTGCTCGTTTCGGACGAAATCCACTGCGACCTGATCTTCGACGAGTCCGCGACGCCGCATTTCTCCGCGCTGAACCTGCCGGAAAGCCTCGCGCAACGCACCATCACCCTGCTCTCTCCCAGCAAGACGTGGAACATCGCCGGTCTCGGTTACGCCTTTGCCGTCATTCCGGACGACAGCATCCGGCGCAAATTCGCCGCCGCCCGCGGCCATACGCTCAGCGAGATCAACGCGCTGTCCTACTACGCCGCCGAGTCCGCCTACCGGGACGGCGAGCCGTGGCGCGGAGAGTTGATGGACTATCTGAAAATCAACCGCGACACGCTTGTCGAGTTCATCACCACCCGCTGCCCCGGTCTATCCGTCAGTCCCGGCGAGGCGACCTACCTCGCCTGGATCGACGCCCGCGGCATGGGCGCGGAGAATCCAGCGCAGCACTTCGAGAAGAAGGCCGGCCTGTTTCTATCCGACGGTGCCTACTTCGGCTGGCCCGGCTGGATCCGCTTCAACTTCGGCTGCCCGAGAGCGCGGATGCTCGAAGGCCTGGACAAAATCGCGGCCGCGCTTTGATTTCGCGTTTCACCGGCAGCGCAACTTCTCTTCAGGAGCGGAGTTTCTCCCGCAGATGAAACCGTTCCTCACGACCCTGGCCGCCGCCGTGCTTCTGCTAGTTCCCGCCGGGGCCGCTGAGCCTCAGAAGCCGCTGGTCACCCTCACCGTCAAGCGGCAAACCCTCGACTCCGACCACGACCTGCGCGGCAGACGCGGCGACACCAACCGCAAAACCATCGCCCTTCGCGTCGAAGTCACAAACACAAGCCAGGCCCCGGTCGGTGAGTCGGCACTTTCCGGCGACGTGCTCGTCAAGCGGATCACTAACGAACAGGAAGAGATCGTCAAGGAACCCTTGGACCGGATCAAAGTTCCCGCGATGAAACCCGGCGAACGCCTCATCCTCCACCTCGGAAAAATCCAGCTGAGCGAGGTCGAATGGCGGAAACACAAGTTCGAGGAAACGCTGGAGGAGTGGCAGGTGACCAGCACATTGGGCAGTGCCGAAATCGGCAAGGCCGTCAGCAGCGACCGTTTTGAAACCCTCCTCGAAGAGGTGGTGCCGGCACCCAGCAAGCCGGAACGCGTCAGACCGCTCCACAAGGCGCTTCGACGCCAGGCCGAGTAAGTTAGAGCCCGAACGTCACCGGCAGCCGTCCTCGCAGATAGTCCGCGGCGGACATGCGGCGGCGGCCCTCGGGCTGGACGGTTTCCAGGCGGAGCGCTCCTGTGCCGCAACCGATGATGAACTGGCCGTCGGCGGTGGAGATTTCTCCGGGTGATAAATCCCTATCGACGACGCGCACCGGCGGAAAAATCTTCAATCGCTGGGGGCGGCCATCCTCGGTGGAAATGGTGAAGGTGCCCGGCCACGGATCATAGGCGCGGATGCGGCGCTCCAGGGCGGTGGCGTCCTGCGTCCAGTCGAGCCGGCCGTCGTCGCGTTCGAGTTTCGAAATATAACTCGAAGCCGCATCATCCTGTGGCACGCGGGCCGCCGTGCCATCCGCCAGATTCGCCAGTGCCTCCGCCAAGGCGACGGGTGCCAGCTCCGCCAGACGGTCGTGAAGGCTGCCGCCGGTCTCGTCGGGGGCGATCGGAATCGCCTTGGTGAGAATCATGTCGCCGGCATCCAGCTTGCGGACCACGTGCATCACGGTGATTCCGGTTTCCATATCACCGGCATCGATCGCGGCCTGGATGCAGGCGGCGCCGCGATACTTGGGAAGCAATGAGGCGTGGAGATTGATGATCGCCTTTTCCGGGAGAGTGAGGATGTCATCTCTCAGGATTTGGCCATAGGCCATGACCACGAGGATGTCCGGCTGCATGGCGGCGAGATCGGGAGCGATGTCACCGATTTTTTCCGGCTGGAAGACCGGGATTCCAGCAGCAAGCGCTTCCACCTTGATCTGCGGCGGAGTGAGGACCTGATGACGCCCGGTCGGCTTGTCCGGCTGGGTGACCAATGCGAGCGGACGCGGACCGTGCTCAACAAGATGCCGGAACGCCGGAAGGGCGATGTCACCTGTCGCGATGTAGACAAGACGCATCATGATATCTATCAGGCATTGTGCCGCGCCATCTCCTCATACACCGGCAGGCTGGTGATGCACTGGATCATTTCCGCCAGGACCTTCACCGGCGGCTGGGTGGCATCGATGACCGTCACGATGTCGGGAGAATAAAACTCGAGGATCGGCTTGGTCTCGGCTTCGTAGGTGGCGATGCGCTGGTCGATCACCTTGTCGCTGGCATCGTCCATCCGGTTTTCCTTGAGCGCCCGCTTGCGCATGCGGCGGGCGAGCTCGTTGCGGTTCGGGCAGGAGAGATGAAAGACCTGATGGACGTCGATGTAACGGCTGAGGATTTCCGCCTGGCGGACGTTGCGGGGGATGCCGTCGAGGATGAGGAAATCGATGTCCGGCTTGTAGAAATGCGTGTCGCTGAGATTGTCGATCTGTGCTTTCCAGAGCTCGATGGTGAGCTCGTCAGGTACCAGTTCCCCCCTGCTGGAAAACGCCACGAACTGCTGGCCGAGCGCCGTCCGGGTATCCAGCGAACGGAAGACGTCACCGCACGCGCAGTGGACGAACCTGGGGACTTTGCCGAGGATTTGACCCTGCGTCCCTTTTCCCGATCCGGGTGCGCCGAGAATGATGAAGGCGGGTTTTTTAGGTTTTTTCGCGGGCTCTGACATTGGGAGGGAAAGGCTAGGCCGGCGGACTCAAACGGCAAGCATCAATCATCACTTGGAGGCGGCGAGGAACACCAGGAAAGGCGCCAGCAGCGCCGCATCCGCCAGCACCCGCAGGGAATCCATCGAGAACTTCGCGCGGCTGCGGTTGAGCATCTGGAGCAGGGCAGCTCCGGTTAGAACCGCATAGAAAAACGGACGGGTCGTGAGGTCGGGGTCCTTGAGGGCGAATATGAGGGCCGCCGCGCCAAGCAGGGTCAATGGCAGCGAGAGGGCGAGCTCGTCGGTCGCCTTGATTTCAAGGTCGGAGGTGCGGTTCGCATGTTCCCACAGATCGATCGCGGAAATATTGAGAATGCACAGCACCGCGAAACAAATCAGCTCCGGCGACTTGAGCAGTTCCCGGCTTTCGAAGCCGGTGTAGGCGTAGGCGAGCATCGCAGTGCCATAGGCGAATGAAAAGCCGGCAAGAACATTCTTGGTGTAGGGGATTTCATTCGGTCCGTGAGAGGAAAATACCGATAGCGTGAAAAATCCCGCCACCATCAGGCCACCGAACATGGCGTAACCGTAGATTTTCGTGGCTAGTCCGGTGACGACCATGATCAGCGCGATGAGTCCCGCCACCATGGCGAGCGTCCGGAACACTTTCTGGTGCTTGCGATGGAAATCATGGCGTGCTTCCAACCGGTCTGAGGTGCCTCCGTTCATGGACGCGTCCAACAACCTGTCGGTGACGTAGATGACCCACACGACGAGACCGAGCGAGATGTAGGTGGTCGTCGGCAGATAGACCACCCGCCAGGTCTTCGCGAAAATGTAGAGCCAAGCCACGGCGACCAGCGGAGCATCCAGGCTCAACAAGTTGGGATAGAGCCAGATTGGCTTACGCTGCTCGGGAGGCACGACGCGCGGACCATCCCCGAGCCATGACGGGATGGCAAGCGCTCATTGCGGAGGGGACGGGGGCTGCGGGTGCCCTTGAGAAAGGATGTGCAACGGAGATGAGGCGCAGGCCGCGGTTCCTTGGCAGCGCTTTCGCTTGCGGGTTCAGACACACGCGGTCAGGCGCGTCAGACCAGACCGACGGCGCAGCGCACGCGGTCGAGCACTTTTCCCGCTTCCTCGCGGGCCCGCAGCGCTCCGGCGGCGAGCACTTGATCGACAAACCCGGGGTCCGCTAGAATTTCCGCGCGGCGGGCGCGCATCGGAGCGAAATAGTCCCAGTAGGCTTCCGCCAGACGCTTTTTGAAATCCCCGTAGCCGGTGCCGCCGCGCTCGTGATCGGCGACCATCACGGCGTAGTCGTCCGGGCTGGCGAAGAGCTTGTAGAGCGCGAGGATCGTCGAGCCTTCGGTCGGTTTCGGGTCCTCCACCGGCGTCGAGTCGGTGGGGATTTTCATGATGAGTTTTTTCAACGGCTTTTCCTCGCCGAAAATCGGCAGCGTGTTGCCGTAGCTTTTGCTCATCTTGCGGCCGTCCAGACCGATGATCACCGCGGTGTCCTCGCGGATGATGGGATCCGGCAGGACGGCGGTGCCATCGCCATAGGTTTCATTCAACTTCACGGCGAGGTCGCGGGTGACTTCCAGGTGCTGCTTCTGGTCCTTTCCGACCGGGACCTTGTTGGAGTCGTATAACAGAATGTCCGCGGCCATCAGGACCGGATAGGCGAAGAGCGCGTGGTTCGGGGAAATTCCGTTAGCCACCTTGTCCTTGTAGGAGTGGCATTTCGAGAGCAGGCCCATCGGGCAGACGGTGGAGAGGATCCACGCGAGTTCGTTCACCTCGGGCACCGCGCTCTGGCGGAAAAAGACGGCGCGCGCGGGATCGAGGCCGCAGGCGAGGAAGTCGACCGCCAACTCTCGCACGTTTTCGCGCAGCGCGGCGGGATCCTGGGAGGAGGTCATCGCATGATAGTCGGCGATGAAATAGAACGCCTCGCCCTCGTCCTGAAGACGGACGGCAGGCTCCATCGCACCGAAATAATTTCCGACGTGGAGTTTTCCGCTGGGCTGGAGACCGGTGAGGATGCGCATGCGGCGGAGTGTGGATTCCGGGCGGGGAATCGGTCAAGCGGGGAAGGCGTGCTTCACTGCTCGGAGAAAAGCGCGTCTACCATTTCCATGCATTTCAAGCCGGGCATCACATTGAGATCCATCTGGTTCATGACGTAGGCGAAGGAAATCCCGGTCGACGGGTCCGCCAGTGCCATGACTGCCGCCGGCCCCGGGATGGCCGAATGCGGAAAGTGAGGGGCCGTAAATCCGCCGAATCTTCCGTCCCGCCGCATCGAGCGGATCCTGCTGGCCGCCGCACGTAAAGGTCGTGGGCCGAAGCAAGACCAGATCGTCGCCGGACCGCTGCGGTGTGGCCAGTGCGTGCTTCGCCGCCGGGGAGAGCGGGCTCTCGATCGACCCGATCACCGCTTGATAAAATTTCGCCAGCGCCGAGGCGGTGCCCACCCCGCCGAGCGCGGGCAAGCCTGCGGCCCATGCGCGCGGGTCGTTCATTTCGTGGATGGCATGCAGTCCGCGCGGGGAGGAGAACGCCCGCCGGGTGAAGGTGCCGGAGGTGGTGAGTTGTTTGTAAAACGCGTCCGCCAGATTGTCGTTGCCCGCCTTCCCCGGATAGAGCCGGGCGACGCGCGGCCACTCGGATTCCGGCAGACCGATCCAGAAGTCCAGCCCGAGCGGATCGGCGAGAATTTCCCGCCAGTAAACACCGAGCGATTTCCCCGTGAGCCGTCGCACCGGCTCGTCGGTGAGCGCGCTGAACGTCCGCGGGTGGTAGCCCTGGCTTTCTCCCAACGTCCACGCCGGAGTCTGCGCCTCGATGGCCTCCACCACTTCGGCGTGTTCGAAGATGCTCACCTTCCGGTCCAGCGCGGACAGTCCGCATTGGTGGGAAAGCAGGTGGGAAAACCTCGCGCCCGCCACCGGAAATCGCGGCCATACCTCATTGACCGGTGTTTCCACGGATAACCCGCGGCTTTCCAGCGCCATGAGCACCGTGGCCGCCGCCGGGACTTTCGTGGCCGAATACACGGGAATCAAGGTATCGACCGTCCATTCCCGGGTCTTCTCCCGTTCACACCAGCCATGGCCTTCGGAAATCAGCTCGGTGCCGTCCCACCAGACGCTGATGGATGCGCCCAGTTCTCCCCGGTCACGGAAATTCCGCTCGAAAACTTCGAGGACCTTACCTAACACCGAGGGACTCACCGCCATGCAGCTGTGTGTCTGATCCCGGTTCCCCGTGCAATCCCGAACTGTTTTCCACAATCAGCCCCGGCTCCAGCTCGGCCGGCTGCGACGACCATTCCTCGATCAGCCGGAACGCCACCGCCAGCAAGCGTGGGCCCGAGAAAAACCCCGACCAGCCCGAAGGCCAGCGCGCCGCCGATGACTCCGCAGAAAATCAGGATGAACGGCATTTTGCTCCCTTGGCTGATCAGATACGGCCGCAGGAAATTATCCACACTGCTGATGCCTAGCAGTCCCCACAAGGTGAGGAAAATCGCGAAGCCCGGCTTGTCCTGGGCGAACAACCACAATGCCGCCGGAATCCAGATCATCGGCGGGCCGAAGGGAATCACCGCGAAAAAGAACGTCAGCACCGACAGCAACACCGCTCCCGGCACCCCGGCGATCCAGAATCCGAGTCCCGCGACCAGCGCCTGGGCGATGGCCGTGCCGAGGATCCCGTAAATCACCCCGCGCACCGTATCGCCCGCGACTTTCAGCAAATGTTTGCCCCGACTCCCGGCCAACCGGTCAGCCGCGATGGACAGGCGGCTCGCAAGCATCTCCGCGTCCTTCAGCAGGAAAAACGCGAGGAACCCGCTCAACACCAGTTGGGTCACCCCCTGCCCCACCGCCAAGGTCACCGAGAGCAGACCGCTCCAAGCCCAGGTGAGAAACTTCCCCAACAAGGCAATGAAGCTCGGCCGGTTGGCAGCCGTCCTCGGCCTTTTCATCCAACTTGTCCTTCGAAGCGGGCGGCGCGTCCTTCACCACCGAACCATTCTCATTCTCGATGACGATCTTCGGGCGCAGCGGCAGGGTTTTCACCTCCTTGTCGAGCTGTTCCAACATCGGCTTCCGGTCCTCGGCGAATTTCGCCCAGTAGCCTGCAACGTCATTCCCCACCAACGGCACCTTCTCGACCCACGCCGGAGCCTGGTCCGGTGCGGAGTTCACCCAGTTGCGGGTCGCATGCGCCAGATCCTTGCCGTCCTGGGCGAGGCTGAAACCGATTAAAACAATCGGCCCGGCAAGCACCACCGTGATCGTC
Organism: uncultured Verrucomicrobiae bacterium; assembly: GCA_963841745.1. Taxonomy (GTDB): domain Bacteria; phylum Verrucomicrobiota; class Verrucomicrobiia; order Verrucomicrobiales; family Akkermansiaceae; genus Luteolibacter. The sequence goes on from CAWJDV010000009.1 coordinate 192,230, forward strand.
AGCGTGACGAAACAAGCCGCCAATGTCCGCGATCCACGGAACCAGCGGGTAAAAATCCGCTGTAGCGGATTCAGGGCGTAAGCCAGGATCATCGCCCACGACAACGCGGTGATGAACGGCCGGAGCACCGAAAAACAGCCGACCAGAAGCAGCAACAACGCCAACCAGCCTAGCAGGGGTTCGACCTTGAAGCGTTTGTGAATTTCGTCTGATGCCATTGATTGCAAGGAGACTAATCAGGATTTCCCCAATCTGCCAGCGAGTTTCACGAGGTTTTTCCAAGGTGTGCGGGCTACTTCGGGACTGAGGCTCCGCTCCCGGCGGAGACAGCCGGAATACGTTCCGCTGATTCGGGAAGAATCATCCGCAACGTTTCGCCCCAAAACAAAAAACGCCCGGACTTGCGTCCAGGCGTTTGATGAAAACTGAATTTCGGCGGCTGCCGGAATCAGCGGGAGTAAAGTTCGACGATGAGCTGCTCGTTGACGAGCGGGTCGATGTCGGCGCGATCCGGGATGCGGGTCACTGTGGCTTCGAGCTTGTCCTTGTCCACCGTGAGCCAGTCCTTGATCGGCATGGCCTGAGTGAGGTCGGTCATGCGGTTCACCAACTGCTGCGAGGATGGCTTGGCTCCGACCTTGATCACGTCGCCGGGCTTCACTTGGAAACTGGCGATGTCAACGGTGCGGCCATTCACGAGGATGTGGCCGTGGTTGACGGATTGACGGGCGGCCTGACGGCTGTTGCCGAAGCCAGCGCGGTAAACCACGTTGTCGAGACGGCACTCAAGGAGTTGGAGAAGGATCACACCGGTGATGCCACGGCGGCGGGAAGCCTCTTCATAGTAACCGCGGAATTGCTTTTCGAGCACCCCGTATTGGAAACGAAGCTTCTGCTTTTCGCCGAGGGCGACGGAGTATTCACTCTTCTTTTTACGACCGGCACGGACGCCGTGCTGGCCGGGTGGGAAGTTGCGGCGTTCAAATGCCTTGGATGGGCCAAAGAGGGAGACACCGAAGCGGCGGCTGATCTTTGCGCGTGGACCTGTATAACGTGCCATATAAGAATTTCTAAAAGGTTAGGACTAGACGCGGCGGGCCTTCTTCGGGCGGCAACCGTTGTGAGGAATCGGGGTCACGTCGCGGATGGAAAGGATTTCCAACCCAAGACCTTGCACGGCACGCACGGCGGACTCACGGCCGGAGCCAGGACCTTTCACGCGGACATCGACTTCCTTGAGACCGTGTCCCATGGCTTGGCGGCAGGCGTCTTGCGAAACCACCTGGGCGGCGTAGGCAGTACTTTTCCGTGAACCCTTGAACCCCATCTTGCCGGCGCTGGACCAACCGATGGCGTTGCCACTTGGATCCGTCACGCTGACGAGGGTGTTGTTGAAAGTCGCGGTCACATGGACGATGCCACGGGTGATATTCTTGGAACCCTTGGCCTTGTGAATCTTGATCTCTTCCTCGCCTCCGCCGATTTCGGCGAAGATGTCGCGCTTGACGTCCTTTTTCGGCGCTTCTCCAACAGGAGGAGTGGCGGCCGCTTCAGGAGCAGGAGTGGTGGCGGGTGCTGGAGCTGCTACGGGCTCAACCGCCGGAATTTCGGCGGAATTTTGGTTGGTTTCTTCAGACATGATTACAAAAAATTACTTCTTCACGCCGACCGTCTTCTTCTTGCCCTTGCGGGTGCGGGCATTGGTGCGGGTGCGCTGGCCACGGACGGGCAAACCACGCTTGTGGCGGATGCCGCGGTAGCAGTTGATGGAGGTCAGACGCTTGAGCTGCGACTGGCGCTCACGACGAAGGTCGCCTTCCACCATGATGGACTCCGCTTGGATCACTTGGGCAATGCGGACGAGTTGTTCCTCGCTGAGTTGTCCGGTGCGGATGTTCGGGTCGACTCCTGCGTGCTCGAGGATCTTCGCCGCCGTGGGGCGGCCGATGCCAAACATGTAGGGCAGAGAAGCTTCGATGCGCTTCTCATTGGGAATTTCAATGCCTAGGATACGTGCCATGATGTGCGTGATTTCGCGTGACCACGGGAGATGATCCAGACTGCTCTGGCGGCTCCGCGGGGCGGGTGATTTAGCAGACCGCCGGGGGCTGGCAAGCGGGAAATGGAAATTTTCTCGCGTCCTGCGAAGATTTGCCGCCACGCGGGACCTTGAAATCTCAAATCGCGCCGCATCGTTTGAATGCGAGCGGATTGGCCGACTTCCCTTCTGGACAAAGCCAAGGCGGCTCCTAGTTTTTACGCACTTACATTGCACCCATGGAATTTCCAAACGACTTGAGCCATCAACTTCCTCCCGACGATGTCGCCGCCATCGATGAACTCGGAAAAACCTACCAAGCATTCCGCGCCGAACTCGGAAAAGCCATCGTCGGCCAGGAGCTGGTCATCGAACAACTCGCGATCTGTCTCTTCGCCCGTGGTCACGCGCTGCTGATGGGAGTGCCGGGATTGGCGAAAACCCTGCTGGTTTCCTCGGTGGCCCAGACGTTCGACCTGTCGTTCAACCGCATCCAGTTCACACCCGACCTGATGCCCGCCGACATCACCGGAACCGATATCATCCAGGAATCCGGCGTCGGAGGAAAACGCGAGTTTGAATTTATCAAGGGCCCGGTCTTCGCGAACATCGTGCTCGCCGACGAAATCAACCGCGCGCCAGCGAAAACTCAGTCCGCCATGCTGGAGGCGATGCAGGAAAACAAAGTGACCGTGCTCGGCACGACCTACACGCTGCAGCCGCCGTTTTTCGTGCTGGCGACGCAGAATCCGATCGAGCAGGAAGGCACTTACCCGCTGCCGGAAGCGCAGCTCGACCGCTTCATGTTCCTCATCGAGGTCGGTTACCCGTCTTCGGCCGAGGAAAAGGAAATCGCCCGCGCCACCACCGGCACCGCCCGACAAGTGCTCAACCACCTGCTGGACGGAGAAAAAGTCATCGCCTTCCAACAACTCGTCCGCCGGGTCCCCGTCCCCGAGCACATATATGACTACGCGGTAAAAATCGTCCGCAAGACCCGCCCCGGCGAACCCGAGTCGCCACAATGGATCAAGGACACCGTCGGCTGGGGTGCCGGTCCGCGCGCCGTGCAGTATTTGATCCTCGGTGCCAAATCCCGTGCTGCCCTGCGCGGGTCTTACATGGCGTCTCTGGAAGACCTGGAAGCGATCGCTCCAGCCGTTCTCACCCACCGCGTGATCACGAATTTCTCGGCGGAGTCACAGGGGATGACTTCCAAGAAGATCGTCGAGCGATTGATTAAAGAGATGCGGGACGAGTGATGCATTCCTTCATCGACAATACCCTGCTTTCCCGCCTCGGCTCGCTGCCCATCGAGTCGCGTGCGCCGATGTTAGGAAACGTCGCGGGCAAACATCGCTCACCCCACCGCGGTTCATCGGTCGAATTCGCGGAATACCGGAAATATGTGCCCGGCGATGATACCCGCCGGCTCGATTGGAAGGCCTTCGCCCGCTCGGACCGGTTTTACATCAAGGAATTCGAAGCCGACACCAACCTCCGCGCCTATTTCGTCGTCGATGCGTCCGGCTCCATGAACTTCACCGGCGCTGGCGAGTCGAAAATCCAAGTCGCCCGCCGCATCGCCGCATCGCTCGCCTATCTGCTGGTCAACCAGGGCGACGCCGCCGGGCTCTCGATCTGCACCGACAAGCTCCACCTCGAAGTCCCGCCCAGCCGCCGCGCCGCGCACTTGGAACGCTTTTTCTCCACGCTCGGAAAAGTCCAGCCGTCCGGCGAGACCGGTCTCATCAGCGCCCTTCACACCATCGCGGAAAAAATCGGCCAGCGCGCGTTCGTCGTCATTCTATCCGATCTCTTCACCGACCCCGCCGCTCTTGGCGACGCACTCCAGCACCTGCGCTACCGCAAACACGACATTTCCGTTTTCCATCTGATGGATCCGCTCGAACTCGGCTTCGAGTTTGACCGCCCGCACCGTTTCGTCGACTTGGAAGACGGCACCTCCATCGTCGCCGAACCGAATCTCATCGCCGACGAATACAAGGCCGCGCTGCGCGATTTCCTCACCGCCGTCCGCGCCAAATGCCACGACGCCGCCGCGGACTATCAGTTGGTAACGACCGACACACCACTCGAGCCGCTGTTACGCGAGTTCCTCACCGCCCGCCTGCCGAAGTCCAAGCACTAACCGAAGCATGCTGTTCCTCAATCCACTACTTCTCTGGGGCCTGCTTGCGGCGGCGGTTCCCATCGTGATCCACTTGATCAACAAGCGGCGCCACAAGACCATCCAGTGGGCGGCGATGCAGTTCCTGCTCAAGGCGACCCGCGAGTCGCGGGGCAAGAAAAAACTCCGCCACATCCTCATTCTAACGTGCCGCGCGCTGGCTATCGCCGCGCTCGCCTTCGCCGCGGCCAGACCGATTGTTTCCGGCCTCATCGGCTGGGGCGGCGGATCCATCGACACGGTCGTGCTGCTGTTAGACCGCTCCGCCTCGATGGAGTCCAAGCCCGGCGACGGCCTGAATCCGCGCCGGCAGATCGTCCTTGAAAAAGTCCGCGACGCCATGGCCAACATCGGAGCTTCCCGCCTCGTGCTCATCGACAGCGCGAGCGGAAATCCCCAGGAAATCCCATCTCCCGACACACTCGTCGACCTCTCCTCCACCGCCGCCACCGACACCGCGGCGGACTTCCCCACCCTGCTTTCCCGCGCCGCGGAATTTCTGGCAGACACCAGCGGCCGATCCGAAATCTGGCTCGCCTCCGACCTGCAAACGTCCAACTGGCATCCCGAGGACGAACGCTGGGCCGCCGCCCGCGCCAGCCTGGCCTCGCTGTCGCAAAAACCCGCCATCCGCGTGCTCTCCCTCACCGGCCCGACCGCAGCTAACACCGCCATCCGCCTGCTTGGCTCGCGCCGCTCTGGAGACGAAATGCTGCTGGACATCGAAATCCTCCGCGCCGCCGACGCCCGCGGCACCGCCACCGTTCCACTGACGACCAATCTCAACGGCACCCGCACCACCGAAAACCTGACGATCCCGGGGCAGTCCTTCCGCTTTCAAAAACGCATCTCCCTCCCCACCGGCAGCGCCACCGGCTCCGGCTGGCTCTCGATCCCGGCGGACGGAAATTCCCGCGACAACTCGACTTTCTTCGCCTACGGACCCGCCCGGCCTATCAAATCCGTCGTCGTAGCTCCCGCAGGCGAGGCCGGCGACTACCTTGCCCTCGCCGCCGCCCCTCCCGGATTTGGAAATCAAACGGTGGAGCGCATCGATCCGGCGAACGCCGCTTCCCTCACCACCGGTGACCTCGCCGCCATCCTTTGGGCCGCGCCGCTGCCGTCCGGGCCAGTTTACGAACTGGTCAACCGCTTCCTGACCTCCGGCGGGCAGGTGATTTTCTTCCCTCCTGATCTTTCATCAGACGCCTCCTTCCTGGATTTGAAATGGTCGAATGTCACGGAGGCACCCGCCGGGAAATTTTTCATTCTCAAGGACTGGAACCACAGCGACGGACCGCTCCGTGACGGCATCGACGGCACTCAAATCCCCGCCGAGCGGCTCCGAGCCATCCGCCGCCAAATTCCGCAGGGTGACGCCACTCCGTTGGCCCGCTGGGAGGATGGCGAGCCGTTCATCACCCGCCGCATCGTGGATCACGGCACTGCGTGGTTTGTCGGCTCGCTGCCGGATTACACCTGGTCGAATCTCGGCGACGCGGACGTCCTGCTGCCCACCGTCCAGCGAATTGTATCGGCAGGGGCAGACCGCTTCGACGCCTCCTATCTCACCACCGTGGGCACCGAGACCGCCCAGCCGCTGCCGGGCGAGACGCGCACCCGCATCGATGACTACGGCACGCCCGATCCCGCCAACTCCGCTTACGAAGCCGGCATTTTCCGCCTCGGCGAGCGGCTTCTGGCCGTCAACCGCCCTGCACAGGAAGACAATCCGGAAATCCTCACCCGCGAGCAGTTGGACCAGGCGCTCGAAGACACCAGGTTCACCCTGCTCGACCAAGCCGGCCAAGCGTCCGACCCGTCGCTCTCCCGCGACGTCTGGCGGGCGTTTTTCATCGCGGTGCTGTTTTTCCTCATCTCGGAAGCCTTGCTTTGTTTGCCGAAAAAAACTCATCCACAGGTTTTACCAAAAAAGGCCACTGCTTGATCCACAGATATAGGTCGTATAGGACCTATAAGACCTATCATTCCTCTTGCTCCACTTCTCCCCAACTCCCCTGACCCTCTGGATCGGCATCATCGCCTTGATCCTCGTCGGCGTGTTATCCGTGGTTTCATGGAAACGCAGCCCACACCCGAAGCGCACCGCCGCGCTCGAGGGCCTGCGGTTTCTATCCGCGCTCGTCGTCGTGCTGCTGCTCTGGCAGCCGGAGTGGCTGACCACCATCCACCCGGATACCAAGCCGCAGATCGCCGTGCTGTGGGACGATTCCAAATCGATGTCCACCATCGACACCACAGCGACTCCCGGTCCGTCTGAAAAAGCCGGCGTCGTCTCCCGTGCCGAGTGGGTGAGGAAAACCCTCGCTTCCGACTTGTGGAAACCTCTTGAAGCGAACGGTGCCAACGACATCACCTCCCAGCCTTTTGCCACCCCACCCGCTGAAAACGGAGCCACCGCCGGCACCGACCTGGAGACTCCGCTCACCGAGCTGCTCACCCAGAAGACAAACCTGCGCGCCGTGGTGCTGCTCAGCGACGGCGACTACAACCTCGGCCAGCCACCCGTCGCCGCCGCGCAGAAATTCCGCCTCCGCGGCATCCCGCTTTTCCCCATCCCGGTCGGCAGCAAGGTGCGCCTGCCGGATCTCGATCTTCTATCCGTCACCGCACCGACTTACGGCATCGTCGGGGAATACGTGCAAATCCCCTTCACCATCCGCTCATCGCTCGACCGCCAGGTCCGCACCATCGTCCGGCTGCGCGACGAGACCGGCAAGGAGCGCACCAAGGACATCGTCATCCCGCCGAACGCCGAGACTTACGACTCCATCCTCTGGCGTTTGGAAAAGGAAGGCTCATCCACCCTCGAGCTTTCCATCCCGGTGGCCGACGGCGAGCTCGTCGCCAGCAACAACGCGCGCAAATTCACCATCGCCGGCCGGCCGGAAAAAGTCCGCGTGCTCGTCATCGAATCCCTGCCGCGCTGGGAATACCGTTTCCTGCGAAACGCCCTTTCCCGCGACCCCGGCGTCGAGCTTTCCTGCCTGTTGTTCCACCCCGCGCTCGGCCCCGGCGAGGGGCTGGACTACATCAAGGAGTTCCCCTCGAAACTGGAGGAACTCGCGAAATACGACGTTATTTTCCTCGGCGACGTCGGTGTCGCCAGCGACCAGCTGACCAAGGAACAATGCGCCCTCATCCGTGGCCTGGTAGAAAACCAAGCTTCCGGACTCATCTTCATGCCCGGCTCCCAAGGCAACCAGTTTTCCCTGCTAGACACGGAGCTCGCCGACCTGATGCCCGTGATGCTCGACTTCGAAAACAAGCGCGGCGTCTCCGAATCCATCGCTTCCCCGCTCACCCTGACCACCGAGGGTCGTGCGTCGCTGCTCACCATGCTTGGCAACAACGAGGAGGAAAACCCGGAAATCTGGCGGCGACTTCCCGGCTTCTACTGGCACGCCCCGGTCGTCAAGGCCAAGGGCGGCACCGAGGTGCTCGCCGTCCATGGCAACCGCCGCGGGAAGTTCGGGCCCGTTCCTTTGTTAGTCACCAAGCCCGCCGGCAGCGGCAAGGTGCTCTTCATGGGCATCGACTCCGCCTGGCGCTGGCGGCGCGGTGTCGAGGACCTCTATCACTACCGGTTCTGGGGCCAGGTCGCGCGCTGGATGTCCTATCAGCGGAACATGGCCGCCGGCCAGCGCGTCCGCCTGTTTTTCAACCCGGAGCGCCCGGAGCCCGGCTCCACCGTCACTCTCAACGCCAACGCCTTCGACCCGAACGGCGCGCCGCTCAAGGAGGGCACCGTCTCCGTCGATCTCACCGCGCCGGACGGCCGCACCCAGCGCATCGAGCTTCAGAAAAACGAGACCGCGTGGGGTGCCTTCAGCGGCCGCTTCAAGGTCGATCTGCCAGGGGCCTGGAAACTCCGCGCCACCGCCACCGGGGCCGAGGACAAACCGCTCGAAACCACCATCATCGCCCAAGGCATCGAAATCGAAAAAATCGGCCAACCCGCCCGCCCGGACGTGCTGGAGGAAATGGCCAAGGTCTCGCGCGGCCGCGTCATCCAGCCCGCCCAACTCGCCGAGTTGATTCAGGAAATCAACGCCCTGCCTGCGCCGCGGCCGCTCCAGAACCGGATTCCGCTGTGGTCGCACTGGGCCACCGTCGCCGCCCTCGTGGTGCTTCTGGGAGTCTTCTGGATCGGCCGCAAATTGAACGGTGCTTTCTGAGCGTCCCCTCTCGGGGTTTGCAGAAAATCGCTGGCGACCGTTTTGCAAGGACGATGGCCGATCAGCCAATAGACGAACGTAGGAATTCCGGTGAGCTTATCCCGGGTCGGTGTGCGTCCAGAATCCGCAATACTCCGTCCCGCCAACTCACTTGAAAACCCAAGCACACCGCTGAACTTAGCCAATACTGAAGCGATCAGGTGATCCCTTGGCCCGTTCTGAAAAGACTACGTTGTCATCTCATCGAGTACACCAAGCAATATTCCCATCGCAAGTCCGTAACGGCAGGCACCACGGAATCAAGCTCCATGGTGTCCACTCTTCATCCGACTTTCTGGCGATCAGAAAGATTATAGCCTCACCTTCTGACGTTCTCTCACGCGAGTTTCCCCAACCCATGACATCCATGAATTTCCCGCCGGGGCATTTCTCCAAATCCCGTTCCCAGCCGCGTGGATTTGCGCTGATTGTTACCCTTTCCCTGATGATTCTGCTCACGGTGATCGCCGTCGGCCTGCTGTCGCTTTCCAGCATCAGCCTGCGCTCCGCTTCCCAAGGTGAGGCGATGGCTGCCGCCCGGGCGAATGCCCGTTTGTCACTCATGCTCGCCATCGGCGATCTCCAAAAGCAACTCGGTCCGGACACCCGCATTTCCGCCGTCGCGGACCAGATCGCCACGCCAGCCGACCCGGCGGTTTCGACCACACCGCAGGCCCAGCGACATTGGGCGGGTGCTTATCGGGCGTGGCCTGCCGCCGCTCCCACCGATCCCCGCCCCGCAGCGGAGTTCCTTCAGTGGTTCGTCTCAGGCGATCCCGCGAAAATCACCACCAAGGCCTTTGCCGCTGCCGCCTTGGCTCCGGATCCCAAGACCAACGTCGAAATCGTCTCCGCCAATGCGGTGGGTGCGACCGGCGATCCGGTCCGCGTGCCCCTGATTTCCCAAACGACCTCCAATGGCGCGAAGAACAGCTTCGCCTGGTGGGCCAGTGACGACGGGGTGAAAGCCTACGTCCCCACCGATCCTTCGCCGGTGGCGAACGGCACCTCGGACCAGCGCCTCGCCCTGCAGGCCGCACCCCATTTCGGCCTCGAGGTCATGAAATCCGGCGCCAACACCCCGTTTTCCGGCATTGATCACGAGGCGACCACCAACCGCAAGCTCATCACCTGGCAGCAGGCGGGATTCGCCGCATCCGCGCCGAAAGCCATTCAACCCTTGTTCCACGACATCACCACCCAGAACCGCGGCCTCCTCACCAACGTCCGCGCCGGTGGCTTCCGCAGGGACCTCTCGATGAAACTCCAGGCCCCGGACACCTCCATCCCCAAGGACGTGCTCTACACCACCGGCGGCCGCGACGGGATCAATTTCGCGGAACTCTGGGCCTACCACAATTTGTGGGGCCAGCTCAAGACCGGCCTCGGCGGCTCCTACACGAGCGGCGACGCCGTGCCGCCCACCGCCAGCTACCTGCAGCCGGCCACCACCCAGAGCGCGTTCGGTGCCGACAAGTTCTATTTCCAAAAACAACCCGCCTTCATCCGCTTCCAGTCCGTGGTTTCCTTCGCCTCCACCCCCGTGCTGAACTCCAGCACCGGCGTCACCACTTACCGACTCGGCCTGGTGGTGGATCCCATCGTGACCCTTTGGAATCCGCTCGACGTGCCACTCTCGCTGGCAGGTTCCTGGAACAGCGTGAAATACTGGCCCCTGCCCTACGACATCATCGTCGTCGTCAAAGGCGTGGAATACCGCGTGCCCTACCGCTTCATCGTCGGCACCAGCGGGGTGCCGCAAAATCTGACGATGCGCACGGGCACCGATACGCTGACTCTCAAGCCGGGCGAAGTCATGGTGTTTTCCCAAGGGTCGAACACACCCACGACTTACAGCTCCGGCAATCTCCAGTTCATCAACGGCAAACCCGGCTGGAACTTCGGCGGCGGGATGTATTACGAGTTCAAGAACAACGAAATCGCAACTCCCGTGCCCACTGGTCACCGGTCCAAGGACACGACTTTCACCTTCCGCGTCGAGCCCAACAACCGGACCGCGCAGCTCCAGCAGCAACCAGTGGGCGCTCAACACCCACGGCATTTATTACAAGGAAGACCGCGCGCACGGCGGACACCGCCCCAAGCCGGACAATTCCCCGCAGAGCTCGGATGAATCGATCAACACCGGTGCCTACAGCATCGATTCCCTCAACGGCCAACCCAACGACACCGGCCCGCAAAAACCGGCGAGCAAGCGCATCCTCGCGAGTGATCCCCAACACAAGGCCTTCTTCGATCGCATCTCGAACGACGCGGTGATCCGCCTGGATGAAATCAACACCACCACCGGCAACAAGATGCCGTTCATGGTGTTCTCCTTCTCGGTGAAAACCGAGGGCGGCTCGGATAATCCCGGCCGTTACCTCGCCCGCTACAATCCGCGAGCCACTGTCATGGATTTCTACGATCTCTCTCAGGAAGAGCTGCGGATGCTGCCGTTTGAAATCCAGATCCAGAGTCCGTCCGGCAGGGCGGATCCGCTGCTCGGCAACAGCCAAGGCTATTTCGGCGGCGGCTGGACCATCGAGGACGGCTGCCCGCACCGTCATCACCCACTCGGTCCCGCGCCAGCCACCCGTCTCGCTCGCCGCCTTCCAGCACTCTATGGCCAACGGCTTCATGCCCGCTTCCAACGGCCGCCTCGACACCCGCCGCATCCTGCTGCCGCAGGTCAGCCATGCCATCGGCAATTCGCTCGCCACCTCGGTCATCGCGCCGGACGCCACCACCGGATCGATCGGCGGCCCGCGCCCGCTCGCCGACCATTCCTACCTCGCCAATCAGGCGTTGTGGGACGATTGGTTCCTCTCCGGCATTTCCCCGCAGACCTCGGCCGCATTTCGCCAACACGCGCCCCCACAAAATCGTGGCCCAGGATTTCCTGAACAGCACCAAGCCGCTGCCGGTGAAATTTTACAAACCGAACCTGCTCGGAAACAAGGCGGACACCATCGTCGCCAAGTGGTTCAACGGCACCACCCTCAACGCCGCCGCGGACACACTCACTGCCGCGAACATCTCGGTCGAAGGCATGTTCAACGTGAATTCGACCTCCGTCGAGGCGTGGAAAGCCCTGCTCAGCGCCCTCCGCAATCGCGACATCCTCGGCCAGACCGCCACCGGCGCGAATGCCACCATCGCCAACGCCTCCACCACTCCGGTGTCATCCCTGCAGAACCCCAGAGAGCTCAAAGCGGAACAATCGTCCCTCGCCGACCGCACCGATGCCGCCCAGTGGTCGGGCGTCCGCGTGCTCACGGATGTGGAAATCGAAGCGCTCGCCAAGGCCGTCGTCAGCGAGGTCCGCAAGCGCGGCCCGTTCCTCAGCCTGGCCGATTTCGTCAATCGCCGCCTGGGTACCGACAAGTCGCTTGCCCTCAGCGGCGCGATCCAGAGCGCGCTGGACTCCGACACCGTCCCCATCAACGAGCCATTCCGCCAAGGCGACCGCGCCTCGACCGGCTCCGAGACCGGTCTCGCATTTCCGGAAGCCGAGCGTGGAGCCGCCGCCTACGGCATTCCCGGCTATGTCAAACAAGCCGACATCCTCACCCCCATCGCGCCCCTGCTCTCCGCCCGCTCCGACACCTTCACCATCCGCGGCTACGGTGAAAAAATCGATCCCGCGGGCCGCATCGTCGCCCGCGCCTGGTGCGAGGCGGTGGTCCAGCGCAGCCCCAACTTCGTCAATCCCGCGGATGAGGCCATTAAGCTCCCTGCCCAGCTGACCGGGGTCAACAAAACCTTCGGCCGCCGTTTCGAGATGGTTTCCTTCCGCTGGCTCAATCCCGCCGAGGCTTGATTCCAAAATTTTCCACCCCTGCCACCCGCCATGATCCGTTCGCTCACCGTCCTCCTTCTCAGCCTGCTGGCGTGCACGGTCTCCGTGACCGGCCAAACGACCGGCAAAGGCGTCTCCTTCCGCCTTTTCGCCGTGGCTTTGGCCAAAGATCAAGGACCGGTCACCGTCTTGATTGGCGAGACGCGCGGTGAGACTTTTGAAATTCCGACCCGCAATCTCTCCCCGTCCCAGTCCGTCTCCGCACGGAATTTCCTCCTCGTCTCCGCTGCCGCCACCCCGGACGCAGCGGCACGGCCTCTCGCAAAAATCCAGCTACCCGAGCAAGGATCGGATTTCCGCGTCATCCTGGTCCCGGCACCGGACGACACCTACCAATCCGTCGTCGTCCGCGGCGATGACCCGAAATTCACCAGCGGAGACGTGTTTTTCATCAACCTCTCCACCCACGACATTCTCGGCAACCTCGGCAGCACCAAGCTCGACCTGAAATCCAGCGGCCGCGAGATCGTCCGCCTCACCGGAGCCGAGTCCGGTGGATTCTTCGAAGTGAAATTCGCCCGGCTCGAGCAATCCAAGCTCCTCCCGGTCGCCGAAACCCGCTGGCCCGTCCTGCGGAACAACCGCTCCTACATCATCTTCCACAACGGCAAAAACGACCGCCCCACCTACCGCGCCGTGGATGAGTTCCTGGAGCTCGCCATCGGCGGATGATCCACCTCGACCGTTAAATCCAGCTCTCCACCTGACGAATCAATCGGCCATCCGCATCCCTCATTCTCGGGATAGTCAGCCGCAGTCAAAACCACCATGATCCCTGTTGCCAGTCCCTGGATTTCAATGCCCGCTACCCACCCGTTTGGGTTATAGCCAAAAACCTCATGATTATTTCATAGTTCGCCCGAGGCGGCTGTTTGAAAAAATCCACGACACTCCGACTGCCTCAAACCCACAGATGAAACTCGAATTTAAGACATCGTGACGTATTTACATTATCCGCACGAAAATGGATTGATCTTCATCATTTAAAAACTATCATGTATTTACAAGCTCCGCCCACTTCCGGTTTCAACCCGAACCGACCTTGCCTGTATTTCAAACCCAACCCACGACCATGAAACCCACTGCCCGCCTCTCCAGGCACCTGCCAAAACTCCATCGCCACCCCCGCGGATTCGCGCTGATTGTCACCCTCTCGTTGATGATCCTGCTCACGGTGATCGCCGTCGGCCTGCTCTCGCTTTCCAGCATCAGCCTGCGGACCTCCGCGCAGGGCGACGCGATGCAAGCGGCCCGCGCCAACGCCCGGCTCGCCCTCATGCTCGCCATCGGCGACCTGCAAAAACAACTCGGCCCGGACACGCGCATTTCCGCGACCGCCGACCAGCTCGCCGCCACCACCGATCCCGCGGTTTCCACCACGCCCCAGCCCCAGCGTCAATGGGCCGGTGCCTACAAGGCCTGGCCCGCCGGCCTTCCATCCGCCGCACGCCCGGAACCCGAATTCCTCCAATGGTTCGTTTCCGGAAATCCCAGCAATATCACCACCAAGACCTTTGCTGGCACGGCGCTTCCCGACGATCCCAAGACCAGCGTGGAGATTGTCACCACCAATACGGTGGGCACCACCGGTGATCCGGTCCGGGTGCCGCTGATCAGCCAGACGATCTCCGGCAACATGAAAAACAACCTCGCATGGTGGGTCAGCGATCTCGGCACCAAGGCCCTGATCGCCCCGGCCAAGGAGATTCCATCCGCCCTCGCGGAAGTCCGTGCCGACCAACAGGTCGCCCCTGCCTCCAACCTGAAATCCGCCTCCGTCGGGACCATCAAACCCTTCGCGTCACTCGCCGCCGCCGACCCGCAACTCCCGAAAGTCGCCACTTGGCAAACTTCGGCACTGCTCGCAGACGACCCGAAAAACATCCGCGGCCTGTTCCACGATCTCACGCCCCAGAGCCGTGGCCTGCTCACCAACGTCCGCACCGGCGGCTTCCGCAAGGACCTCTCGATGGAACTGGAGCGCCCGGCGTCGGGCCAACCGTCACAAACAAACGCCAATACCGCGCTCTACAAGGTGGGTGGAGAATCCGGAATCAACCTGCAGGAACTCTGGGTCTACTACAATCTCTACAAAGAGATCAAACGTAGCCCCAGCGCGAAGTTCACCACCGGAGGGAATCTTGCCACCGGAACACCTTTCCTTCAGATCAATTCCAATCCTACTACGTGCCAAGCTGACGACGAGTTTTTCATGAAGCAACCGGTGGTTACCAGCTATCAGCTTGTGCTTTCGTTCAAAAACATCGCGAACCAACTCAACCTGGTCGCCGACCCGATCATCACCATGTGGAACCCGCTGGATATTCCCGTCGTGATCACCCTCGAGCGCGGCTTCAGCGTGAAATACTGGCAGGTCCCCTACGACCTGATGATTTCCAAAAACGGTGGCTCGTATTTGAAATTCCCCCTCGCCGCCTGCCTCTCCGGTGCCACCCTGACCGGTAACGGCGACGGCAACTTTGTCAGTCTCAAGTTCGGTTCCTCTGACCCCGGTCAACAGCAGTTGGTCTTCAAGCCCGGCGAAGTCATCATGCTCTCGCAGTCCGGCAGCACCCTGGCCAAATCCTCGGTCCCGGACATTCACAAGCTGGGCGGCAAGGTAGGGTTCAACTTTGGTTCGGGATTCTCAGTTCCCGTCCGGGATCAATCCAGCAAGGTCGTCACTCTCGCGGCCAACGACACCATCCGCTACAAGGCCATCCCGAACGATCTGACCTCCGGCGCGACGGCCACAACCGGCAAATCGATCATCGGGGGCGCGAACCACTCACGCCACTTTTCGGTAACCCACCATGAATACTACGTCGGCGACGATCGCGGTGACAGCAGTGCCAGCCTGGGAATCGGCGGTATGTTCATCGACTACGACTTCGGGGACAGGCGCTTGAAATTCAGCGAGGACCGGGGAAATCCAGGCACCGGCATTACCGGAACCAAAAAAAGCGGACGCCTGAATGCGACGATGTTTCCGAATATTTTCAAAACCATCGACGGGACGAATACCCGAGACCTGCCTGTGAGCAGCCTGACTTCCAAACAGGCGTTCATGCTTTTTTCCTTCGTTGCCAAGACCGAGAAAAGTTCGACTCTCAAGACACGCGCCCTGTCCCGATTCAACCCCAAGGCCTTGCACGTGGACTTTTTCGACATGTCCGAAAAAGAGCGCGACATGCTCGCCTACGAATACAGCGTGGAACCCATGCTCTCCAGCAAGAACGACAAGCTCGACGTCACTCCTGCCGGAAACGCCTTCTTCGGCGGTGGAACGAACCAAAACGACGGTAGCAGCTTCGTCGCCACCCACTCGGTGCCACGCGAACCCATCGTCTCGCTCGCCGCGTTCCAGCATTCGTTCGCCAATGGATTCGACATTCAAAAACCCAAGTATGGCTACGGCACCCTGAATGCACGCGAACCGATGTTGCCACAGATTTCCCATGCGATCGGCAACTCGATGGCTTGTTCCGTCTTGGCGAGCGACAAGGTCGAAGGCACCCTTCCCGGCGGCACCTCTGGCCGGCCAATGGCCGACCACTCCTATCTCGCCAACCAAGCCTTGTGGGACGACTGGTTCCTCTCCGGCATCGCTCCTCAGAACCAATCCACCTTCAGCAAGTCGCGAACCCAGAAGGACGTCGCGTCGGATTTCCTCAATGACAAAGGCAAGCTGCCCGTGGTCGCATTCATTCGGGATTTACGCGGAAACGATCCGGCCAAGATCCTCAGCACCTACTTCTCCGGCACCTCGCCCAGCCCGGCCGCCACCAACTACATCGCCAGCCTCATCCGGGTGGACGGCATGTTTAATGTCAATTCCACCTCGGTTGAAGCATGGAAAAGTCTGCTGGGTGGTCGTAAGGAACGCCCGGTCATCGTGCGCGATGCCACCGGCAAGGAATCGATCGTGACCGACGGAATCGACACTCCAGTCGCAGGCCTGCTTGCTCCCGAAGATCTCATTGCCAAAGGCACCGGCACCGTCGATTCGCAGGCTTTGGCCCAGTGGACCGGGCGCCGCGCCCTCACTGAAACCGAGATCGACGCCCTGGCCCGTGGGATCGTCAAGGAGGTCCGCAAACGCGGCCCGTTCCTGAGCCTGGCGGATTTCATCAACCGTCGCGTCGGTAGTGATCCGGAACTTGCTCGTGCCGGTGCCATCCAAAGCGCTCTCGATGCCGGTTCGAATGCTGGTTCCTTCGACGGAGCAAACGCAAAAATCAACGATGCCTACATGTCCGGATCGAGATCCGTTCCCAGCGCCACCAGCGGACGTTTCGCATTTAAAGAAGCCGAACAAGGGCCGCTGGCGTTCGGTAGTCCCGGCATCGTCAAGCAAGCGGACATCCTCACCCCCATCGCGCCCGTTCTATCCGCCCGCTCCGATTCATTCCTCATCCGTGGCTACGGCGAAAAAACCGATGCCGCTGGAAAGGTCGTCGCCCGCGCCTGGTGTGAAGCCGTCGTCCAACGTTCGCCGGAATTCGTCGACCCGACCACCGATGTACCCGACAAGCTCTACTCCGCCATCAATACACTCAACAAAACTTTCGGACGCCGCTTTGACATCGTTTCATTCCGCTGGTTGAATTCGACGGAAGTGTGACCCGCACCTTCATCGACACCCTCGACTTGTTACTCATGAATTCGCGCATTTTCTTCCTGTTTCTCGCTCTTCTCCCACCACTCGCCGCTCAGGATGAAAAGCCTGTCAAAAAATCCGAGGGCGGTGTCCAAGTGAGGTTTCTCGCAGAAGAAGCGCCTGAGCAGCTCGGACAGGTCGCCGTGTTTTCCGGGAAGGAAAAATCGGAGGGCATCACACTTCCCACCAACCAACTATCGCCTCCCGTCAACGTGTCGGGCCGCGCGTTGGTGCTCAAAACCCTGATCAAGGAGGTCCCTCTCTGCCCGATCACTCTGCCCGAAAACGGCAGCGCCTTCGCCGTCATCCTGGTCGTCGCAAAACCTGCTGGATTCAAACCGATCGTGGTGCGCACCGATGACCCCAACTTCAAGGCGGGTGACGTTTTTTTCATCAACCGCTCGGAAAAAACCATCCTCGGAAAACTTGGAACCACCCCGATCGCCCTCAAACCCGGCGAGAGTGCGAAACACCGCCCGAGTGGCGCGGTGGACAATACCTACTACGACATCGCCTTTGCCACCCGCGACGAAGCAGGGGATAAAGTCATCAGCTCCACCCGCTGGCCCATCGATGAGAACCTCCGCAGTTACCTGTTCTTTTTCACAAACGCCGAAGGTCGCACCACGTTCCGCGCCGTCGATGAATACATGACCCCCGCGGTCGCAGGGAAGCCTTGATCTGGAAATGGGCACACGTCCGCCCTTGCCACACACCGCCGGGATGTTTCAATCCCCGTGATGAAAAAAGAAGACCGCGAGTTCCTCTTCCACCTGCTAGAAACCCCCAGCCCCACCGGCTTCGAAATGCGCGGCCAGCAGGTCTGGGCGGACTGGATCAAATCCCACGCGCCCGAGGTCACCTGCGATTCCTACGGCTCCACCTGGGCCACCCTGCCCGGGAAATCCAAGCGCGTCGTCATGCTGGAGGCCCACGCCGACGAGATCGGCTACATGATCAAACACATCGACGACAGCGGCTTTCTCCGCATCGACCGCGTCGGCGGCTCTGACGCCGCCACCGCCCGCGGCCGCCGGCTCACCATCCTCGGCGACAAGGGCCCGGTCTCCGGCATCATCGGCAACACCGCCATCCACCTCCGCCGCGACGAGGCCGGCCATGAAAAAGCGCCCGCCGTGCACGACCTGTGGGTCGACGTCGGCGCGTCCAGCGCCGCGGAAGTCGCCACACTCGGACTCCGCGTCGGCCATCCGGCCGTCTATCAGGACGGACCGCTGGAGCTCGCCCACAAGCGACTCATCGGCCGCGCCCTCGACAACCGCATCGGCAGCTACATCATCGCCCAGGTGATGAAACGCATCGCCGCCGGCAAGAAGAAACCCGCCTTCACCCTCGTCTGCCTCAACGCCGTCCAGGAGGAAATCGGCGGCAACGGCGCGATGATGGCCACCTACCGGCTCAAGCCGGACCTCTGCGTCTGCCTCGACGTCACCCACGCCACCGACACCCCCGGCATCGACCCTAACAAACACGGCAGCGTCAAGCTCGGCGGCGGCCCGACCGTTTCCCACGGCACCGCGAATCATCCGCACGTCGTCCAGCGCCTCATCGACGTCGCCGCCAAGTCCAAGCTGCCGCTCCAGCACGAAGCCAGCAGCCGCTTCACCGGCACCGACACCGACAAGATCTTCCACAGCCGCGAAGGCATCCCCAGCGCCCTCGTCTCGCTGCCGCTGCGCTGCATGCACTCGGTCGTGGAGACCGCCCATCTCGACGACATCCAGCACACCATCGACCTTCTAACCGACTTCGTGCTGGCACTCTCCGAGAAAGACGAGTTCCGGCAGGTTTTGAAATAGCTCGTTATTGAAAACCGCCTGCGCCCTGTCGCATCGAACACGTCGACCGGATCCGCCGATGATATCTCCGGAAGGAAAAGATGACGTTCAGGTGAGCGAAAAGTTCTTGAAATCACGCGCGGGAGGAATCATTTTACCGGGTGCTGGGAATGGCATGAAAATGCCGAACCGGCTTGAACCAAAACCAACCAAGACCATGAAAAATTCCATTCGCACATTGGCGGTCGCTTCGCTGGCGGCCGCCTTCGCCACCGCTGCGGCTCAAGCAGCCCCCACCCGTATGATCGTCCAGGGACGTGCGGGATATGCCGTCGCACCACCCGTCATGGAACAGCAATCCAGCGCGAAAAGCGGCCACACGACCACCGTCGCCCTGGCCATGGAGAAACCCCTCCAAGGCCCGAGCCGCCTGCAAACAGCCGGCCGTTCGGGATATATCGTGGTTCCAAACACCTCGAATCGCTGATTGAAGCTTGATTAATTCCATAGGGGCCGTACGGCACGGGTGTTGCTTTTAACCCTTTGTGCGCGGCCCCTTATTTTTCCTCATCCTCCTCACCGGGCTTGCTACGGCTTTCCCCGTAGACATGCCATTCCGCATCTCCTGCGGCATGATTCTCATTTCTCCGACCATCCATGGATCGGAGCGACCGATGAATTTCATCCTTGATTCAGGTGCCGGGGCCTCCGTGCTCTCCAAGGGCACCGCCAAAGAGCTCGGACTCACCCTCACCAAGGGCGAACGGGTAAAGACCGTGGAAGGAACGAAAAACGCGCACCGCGCCGAAACCGTCCATTTCAATCTGGGTGCAACCTCCGGCGGCCTCCGCTTCTCCGCGGCCCCCCTCGTCATCGACCTCACCAGCGAGTCGAGAATTTTGGGAACCGCCATCGACGGCCTGATCGGTGCCGACTTTTTCGCGGGCCGGTCCATCAAGATCGACTTCAAGCGGTCCCGCCTCCACCTCTCGCCTGTTGGAAAACCAGGCCCCGCCGCAACCTGGCTTTCCCTTTCACAGAGCCGCGACGGCCTGTTCGTCGGGCTATCCGCCGGCGACTCCACCCTGCCCCGCGTCAGGCTGGATACCGGATGCAACCGGTCGCTCTGCTGGTCGCCTCCCGCCAGCTCCACCCTCCGCGGATCCCGCACCGGCAAACCTTTGAAAATCGACGTGAACTTCGGCACCCTCGTCATGTCGGACGTGCCCACCGACCTCTATCGGCGGCCATTGTTCGCAGGAGAGGACGGACTCCTCGGCACCGCGCTGCTGAGCCGTTTTGACTCTGTCTGGATCGACGCGGTCAACAACCGGATCTCGTTCGAGTCGATCCGGAATTGAAATCTCCCAGGCCCCACCGACGATCCGCCATGCGGTTGCGTCGCTCGGAAAATCCAGCAGGAAACCGGCTGAAGGCTTCCGCCCCCTTAATACTCCAGGTCCCGACGTTTTCGCTTCTACCCTTGGGCCGGATCTCTTAGGAATTCTGAAGGTTCCAACCGGATTCGAAACCCATGCACTCCGCACTCAACCAACTCATCCGCGACGCCTTCGCCGATTCCGCGAACGATGTATTTCTGATCGAGGACGAGCCGCCACGCATCCGCCATGAGGGCGAGGTAGTGACGCTGCATCCCGGCCCCATCCCCCGGGTGGCGATGGAGGAGTTCTGGAAATCCTGCGGGGTCGATCCCACAGCCACCCTGGAAGCCGATATCTCGTGGCGCGTCCCCGGCGGCGGCCGCCTGCGGGTGAATCTCTATCACACGCTGGGCCGCCTCGCGGCGGTGCTGCGACCGATCCGCAGCGACATCCCACCCTTGGCGGAACTCGGGCTGCCCGGGCCCCTGTTGGAGTCCTGGATGCAGCGTCGGTTCGGCCTCATCCTCATCACCGGGCCCACCGGATCCGGAAAATCCACCACCGTCGCGTCCTGCTTGGACTGGATCAACCGGAACCAGTCCCGCCACATCGTGACGCTCGAAGACCCCATCGAGTTCCTATTCACCAACGAAAAATCATTGTTCTCCCAGCGCGAGATCCGC
The DNA here is from genome assembly GCA_963841745.1 of uncultured Verrucomicrobiae bacterium. GTDB lineage: Bacteria > Verrucomicrobiota > Verrucomicrobiia > Verrucomicrobiales > Akkermansiaceae > Luteolibacter. The sequence continues at coordinate 213,083 of CAWJDV010000009.1, forward strand.
CAGGATTCCACCAGTTTTTCCGCAGGCCTGCGCTCGGCGCTGCGCCAGAGTCCGGACATCCTTTTCCTCGGGGAAATCCGCGATCCGGAAACCGCCATCACCGCGCTGCACGCCGCGGAAACCGGCCATCTTGTGATTTCCACGCTCCACAGCAACAGCGTGGTGGAAACACTCGACCGCTTCACCCACCTGCTCGGCACCGAGAGTGCCGGCGCGCTCAGCCTGCTCGCCTCTCAGCTCGTCGGTATCCTCTCCCAGCAGCTCCTTCCGCGCAAAGGCGGCGGACTTTTCCCGGCGCTCGAATACATGCAGAACGAGGCCGTCACCCGCCGCTGGATTCTCGAAAACCGCCTCACCGACCTACAGGACCACCTCCTCAAATCCACCGAATCCAGCAACTGCTCGCTGCTGGAATACCTCGTCGCCTCCGTGCAGCAGGGATACCTCGATCCGGACGTCGCCCGCGGCGCTTGTGCCCGGCCGCAGGATTTTGATCGCGCGATGCGTGGAATCTCCGGATAAACGCACCACGCCATGGCCAGTGACATCACCGAATACCTTCGACACACCATCGCCCTCGGCGGCTCGGACCTGCATCTCAGCGCCTGGGCACCAGCCTGCGCCCGGGTGAACGGTTCCATCGTCCCCTTCGACCAGCAACTGCTCGATCCCGCAACCGTGCGGGATCTCATCCTCGACACGCTCACCGAATCCCAGCGCGCCACGCTCGAAGAAGAACTCGAGCTCGACTACGCGCTCCAGGTGGAAGGCGTCGGCCGCTTCCGCGGAAACGTCCACATGGCGAGAGGCCATGCTGAGGCGTCATTCCGCTTCATCACACAGGAAATCCCCGCGCTCGAAAACCTCGGCCACCACTCGGTCATCCACGAATTCTGCAATCTGCGCGCCGGCCTCATCCTCGTCACCGGCATCACCGGATCCGGGAAATCCACCACGCTCGCCTCGATGGTCCGCCGCATCGCAGAAACCCGAAATGGCGTGATCATCACACTCGAAGATCCCATCGAATACGTGCACGAACACCGCTCCTGCCTGATCAAGCAACGCGAAATCGGCACCGACACCCGCAGTTTTCCCCGTGCCCTGCGCCAGGCCCTTCGCCAGGATCCCGACGTCATCGTCGTTTCAGAACTCCGCGACCTCGACACCATCCGCATCGCCCTAACGGCCGCCGAGACCGGCCACCTCGTGCTCGCCACCCTCCACACCCCGGACGCGCCGCAGACCATCGACCGCATCGTGGACGTTTTCCCCGCCGACCAGCAGCCGCAGATCATCACCCAGCTTTCCAGCGCCCTGGAAGGCATCGTCTGCCAGCGTCTCATCCCCCGCGCCGACGGCCAGGGCCGTGTGCTCGCCTCCGAAGTGCTCCGCCCCAGCCACGCCATCCGCAACTGCATCCGCGAGCACAAGCTCGAACAGATCGTCGGCCTGATGGAAATCGGTTTTAAGGAAGGCAACCGCACCATCGACCAGAGCATCAACGCGTTGTTCGAAGCGAAACTCATCACCCGCGAGGAGGCGGTCTTCAACAGTCGCGAGCGTCAGATTTTCGAAGCCCCGCAGAAGCCCGTCAAACAGAAATCGATCTGGACCTAACACATCATGGAATTCAATCCGCGCTACATCCTCACCCGTGCCGTTTTCCTCATTGCGGCGCTGTTCGCCGTGCTCTACGGCATCAGTTTCATCAAGAAAAAGCAGCGCCAGTCCGCCATCATCGCCGAACTCAAATCCATCTCCAGCGACAGCTCGTTTTTCAAACAATTCAATCCGGAAGACGCGCAGAAGTCGCTGATCCGCGCCGTCGCCCTGATCGCGGAAGCCAAGCAACTCGGCATCGCTCCGGAAAAAGCCATCGACCGCGGACTCGGCATCGAGGAGGTGTTCTTCAGCACCGACACGAATCCCTACGAACCCACAGCGCGGGAAACCATCATCCGTGGCAGCCTGGGGAGCAACTACGAGAATTTCCTCAAACTTGGCTACCAGCCGGATTTCCACACCTTGGAGGCGATGCGTGAGGGCAGGCTTCCCATCCTAACGGAAGGCTCGCTGGCAGGCAAGAAACCGGTGATCGCCACGCTCATCGACCCCTCGATCTCACCCGGCATCGACAAAGTCATCGCCAATCTTGAAATCCGTCCTCCTCAAACAGAACCCCGGGCGCCGACCGACATCGAAATCGCCGCCGCCAAGCAGCTCGCCCGCGATCTGGCAGATGCGAAAATCATCGAGCAACCGGTGCGCGACCGCATCATCGCGAAGCTCTCGGAGACGGCTGAGAAGTAATTCAGTCGCGGGATTCGTTCCGCTTGTGAAGGAATCCCGCGCTCGTACTCAACGCCGGCGGCGAATCACGAGGCCAAGAGCGGAAATCCCTAGCAGCAACATACCGGAAGGCTCGGGGATGACGGTCACGGACACCGTCGCCCCATAGTTTGACCACGTCGGCCCTGGCGATTCCGAAGCGAGATTGGCCCCGCCCACGAAGAACGAATAGTCGCCTGCGGGCAGATCGAACGAGCCCGTCACATAACCGTCAGCCACCCCGTCGCCGTTGATGCCCGCAGCGGAACCGAAGTTGGCGCTGGTGCCGTCCGCGACGTTTCCGAAGTAGTCGAAATACTTCAGGGATGCCGCATAGAGAACTCCGCTCAGCGGATCGAGCGGAGTATTGTAGGTTGGATCGTTCCCAATCGCCCAATCGTCCAACGCGTTCATTGAACCCAACTTGGTAGGACCCGGTAGACCTGCAAGATACGATTGGGACAGCACGGCGGAATCATGCGATCCCTGTTCGGGAGCAAGGTGCCCCAGACCGCCATAGATCGAAACTCCCGGAAGGAATCCGGCACCACCCTGAATGGTCAGGATGACCGTCCCGGGACTGGCAAGGTTGAAGCGGAACGCGCGCGTCCGGTGGCTGTCACCGAAGTTCCCATCCGTGGCCGCCGCCCAGCCGAAATCGCTGGAGATGTTGGAAATCGTGACGGAAGGCTTGGTCTGATAGTTCTCGCCACCGGTATAAGTGCCGAAGTCACGTCCGCCGTAGCCGATGTGGGCGTGGGCTTGTCCGATGGCGAGGATGGTGAGAGAGGCCGCAAAGGCCGCGATCGTATTGTTTGTTTTCATGGTGTTGTTTTTGTTTTTCATGTGGAGAAGGTCCGCGTCATGGCGTGGACCAGTCGTATGCCAGCTTGTAAAAAGCCTTGGCGGCAGGGGGAGAGGGGTCGGTGAAAGTCATGGCGGCGGCGGTGGTCCCGGTCACCTCGCCAATGGGCGTCCAGTCGCCGGGAGAAAGCGAGGTGCTGCGCAGAATCTTGAAAACGATGCCGGATTCCGGCGGATAGGCGGTCTCCGAGATTCCCATCAGGCTGGGCCAGCTCAGGACAAATCCAGCACCCGCCACGCGTTGCCCGGTCGGCTTGAACTCAGGGCCAGCCTTGAAATGATAGATATAGTTCTGGCTCGGCAGATGCCACGGACCGCCACCCTCGCGATTCGTGCTGACATCCACGAACCGGATGGTCAGCTGGTAGTCGCCGGGCATGTCTGCTGTCCACGCCCTGTCATGGATGTGGCCATAAGGATCCGCATCCGGGTAGTCACCGCCCTCGCTGATGACGAAGCGCGGATTTCCCGTGGACTGATTCGTCGGCATCACGAAGGTCGGAGTGTCCGAATAGTACGAAACACCGGCGTCCCAGAATCCGAAGCTCGCGCCCGGAGGGCCAGTGACACTCACAATCTCACAGGAAACCGATGTCCCCGGGTGGGCGTGACCGGCTTCCGGAAAATCAGGATCCGAGGAAAGCGCGATGAGTGAGAACCCCTCGTCGGCAATGACCGGTTCTCCCTGATTGTCGACCGCCGGATTCCCCTGCGCGTCGTAAATCCTGCGCGGACGCTCGTCCAGGTAGTAATAACCGCCGCCGCGCAGTTCCGGATGGTATCCTTCCGGCCTCGAATCCGGACCCAGTCCGCGGGGCCGGAGATAGTGGATCATGCCCGTGCCGTCCGGACCGATGATCCGGAGCGCCTCACCGCCCGCTGCGATCCCGCCGGGCCCTGTGCCCGTCACCCCCACGGCGCGGTGCTGATGGGCGGACAAGGGAGCGGCAAGAAGTGCGGCGAGGACAGGGCAGGAGTATGATTTCGATGGTTCATGGGATGGATGGTTAGAAATGGAATGTCAGAGTCCGGCTGGATTCAGGAAACGGGTGCCGGCGGTGCGTAGCAGGACTTTCACCTCGGCCCAGGAGAGGGTTTCGGCGTGACCATCAGCAAAGAGGTAGTTTGCCTTGTCGGCATGGAACCGGACACCTACCTGACCCTCGAACACTGCCGGCGACACCTTCTGCCCGTAATACTGCGCGAAGTGGAAGTGGTCGGCGCCCAGATAGGACGTCGATGCCTCGGCGAACATCAAGGTCGCCTCAGGGCGTTCGATTTTTGCGAGAATGGAATAGTTGAGATCCGGCGGTGCGCCCGCCGGGGATTTGGTGAGATAGTCATTGAGCACATAGGTGTTGCCGCGCGTCTTGTCGGGATCCTCCTTGCACTTGAAAGTGATCGTTCCCGAAGCATAAGGCTGGAGAGTCACGCGCCATGAGTTGGAGACCTTCTGGTGCGTCGACTGGGGCAAAGTCATTTGATGGTCGCCGGCATACAACATCGCCGCCATCCCGATCTGGCGGAGGTTCTGGTTGCAATGGATCGTCCGGCTACGGGTAACCAGCCCTTTGCCAAGCGGCGCGACGACCGCCGCCAGCACTGCAATGATGCCGATGACGACGAGAAGCTCGACCAGGGTGAAGCCGTTGTTAGGCAAATGATGTTTTTTCAAAATGACAAAAGGGTGTCTCAAAAATCGACAGTACGACGACGCATCCGCAGCAGGGCGAATACGATTTTCCACAAGGAGGGTGGACACTCCTGTCCGCCTCCCGATGAGCGGCGGAGGTAGAGCGCCCAAGGCACATCTCTTTCTCACGCCATCGGCCCACGACAAAAGCGTCATGGTTCCTTGTTATGCTGCAAACACAGCGGAATCCGCAGACCCAAGCCTTCAAAAATCAGGCTGGACGACGCCGTGAAACCTCACGGGTATCGAAATTCCATAGTCTGCCGGACGCGCGTCAAACCGCTCGCGGCGGCTGCATCAGCACGGCGAGATGAACCTCCCCATAGGTCCCGGAATACTCCGTCACTCGGAAACCAAGCTCGCTGCTTCGCGGAAACGGCACCTTGACCGGAGCGGGCATGGCGACCTCCCACTTCATCTCGGATTTGAGCAGAGGCTTCTTTTCCTCCTCACTCTTCGACTTCTTAACCACCTTGCACAAATGACATGGATGTTCACCGTCGAAAGTCTTGTCCACCGCTTCCGAAAAGGAAACCTTGCTGGAATAATCCACCAGCATGTTTCCCCACGCGATTGTCTGAAGCAGCGCCAAATGCCCGCCCATCGAGACTAACAAAGCCCCGATAAGAAGATACTGGCTAGCGCGCAACGCCCACTTCGACATCGGGGTTGAGTTATAGTTTGAGCCATGTCGGGTCAAGCGGTTTCCCGGATCGTCACTTAAAATTCCGCGGATGTCATGGAATGCTATCCGGAACGCGATTTCGTCACAGGATTGCCTGGCAATGAACGTCGCCCGACCTGGCAAAATCCGGTTTCTCGACTTGCCGGCGAGCCCGCCATCGGCGTGGAGGATGTGCACCTGCATCCGCCGGAGCCCCGACGCTCCTTAGCGACTTGAATCGTGCGGACTTGCGATTAGCTTGCGCTATGTCCGATTCAAACCCCGGTTGGCGCTGGGATCATTCCTACTCGAAACTTCCCGAGCTGTTTTTCATCAAGACCCGTCCGGTCCCGGTGCGCGAGCCGCATCTGGCCGTCCTGAACCGTCCGTTAGCCACAGCCTTGGGATTGGATCCGGATCTCCTCGAAGATCCCGTCATCTTCGCGGGAAACGCAATTCCCGCCGGGGCGGATCCCATCGCACAAGCCTACGCCGGGCACCAGTTCGGGCACTTCACGAATCTGGGAGACGGACGGGCTATTCTGCTAGGCGAGCACCTCACGCCGGAAGGAAAACGTTTCGACATCCAACTCAAAGGCTCCGGGCGGACACCATTCTCCCGTGGCGGCGACGGTCGCGCTGCGCTGGGCCCGATGCTGCGCGAATACATCATCAGCGAGGCCATGCACGCACTCGGCATCCCCACCACCCGCAGTCTCGCGGTGGCGGCGACGGGCGAGGAGGTTTTCCGCACGGAAGTCCTGCCCGGCGCGGTTCTCACGCGGGTCGCGGCCAGTCACATCCGGGTGGGAACCTTCCAGTATGCCGCCGCCCACGAGGATCTGGCAGCGCTGCGGGCGCTGGCGGACCATACCTTCCAACGGCATTTCCCGGAAATGGAGCCTCGGGAAACAGGTTACCTTGATTTCTATCAAGCCGTGATGGACCGCCAGGCCTCGCTTATCGCGAAATGGCTGCACGTCGGCTTCATCCACGGCGTCATGAACACCGACAACATGGCTCTATCCGGCGAAACCATCGATTACGGCCCATGCGCCTTCATGGACCACTACGACCCTAACACCGTATTCAGCTCCATCGACCGCCAGGGCCGCTATGCCTACGGCAAACAACCGGAAATCGCCAGGTGGAATCTCGCCCGCCTCGCCGAGACGCTGCTGCCGTTGCTGCACGAGGATCGAAACACCGCCGTCGATTTGGCGAACGAAGCCCTGGGAGCTTTCGAGGATCGATTCCGAGGTTATTGGCTGGCAGGCATGCGCGCCAAGCTCGGAATCTTCACTGCGGAGACGGAGGACGCCCCGCTGGTGCAAAGCCTGCTCGATTGGATGGAGAAACACCGGATGGATTTCACCAACACTTTCCAAACCCTTGGCGATCTATCCGGTCCCGCGTTTCCCGACGCCGGATTCCTTCAATGGCACGAACGCTGGACCGCGCGGCTTGGCCGTCAGCCGCAATCCCCCGCCGATGTCGCGGGGCTCATGCGCTCGCACAATCCAGCCGTCATTCCCCGCAATCACAAGGTCGAGGAAGCGCTCGCAGCCGCATCGGAACATGGGGATTTAAAAGTGATGGAACGTTTGATGACAGCTCTGACGAATCCCTACGCAGCCGATCCGCCACCCGAATTCACCTCCCCCGCCCCTCCTGGCAGCCAGCCCTATCAGACATTCTGCGGGACTTGATTCATCGCCGCTGCCGATGACTGGACGACGGCAGGCACTTCGCTCTCCCCACCGGCATTGGCGGACGCGTTCCGCCGCTCCTTGATCAACCTCCAGAAACCACCCCGACACGTCCAAATCCACGGGCCGGGGTGCCCGGGTTGATTGGGCGGCGCGAGGTGACTTTTTCCCACACGGCGTTGAGCGTGTCCAACTCCGGAGGGAAATCACCTGTCGTCGTGGTAATATCATCGGATTGCCAAGTCATCTCATGGGAAAACTGTGGAATGTATGACAGGGGCGAGACCTGGGATCCGGCGCGGCGTGCCGGATATTCCAAAACTTGATAGAAAATGCCGGCTTCTTCGGTGAGCGACATTTCCGGTAATCCGAGTCCTTCGGAAACCGGGGTGCCCACGCCGGATCGGGGGTCGAATCCAAAGCCGAATTCCACCAGGTTCTTCATTCCGTCATGATCCGGATCCGCATCCGGGCCACAGACTGTCGGGTCATCCAACTCGGTGTTCGTGAAGTGAGTGGCCTGCCATTGGGCGAAGGGACCGATGGCGAATGTCAGGGTGTGCACCGCGCTGAATCCTGTCGGGTTCGTCGCCCCCGGACCCGCGAAGGCCGACGCCTTGAGACGCACGCGGTGGATGCCCGGCGTGCTGAAGCCCCAACTCATATGGGTATGGGATCCCTCGGCGTAGTAATAGTCATTCACCTTGGCACCGTCGGAAGTGGACATCCAGACCGTGGGCGGAGAACCGGAGGAAGTGGTCCACAGCGAGAAATAGGAAGTTGCTCCCGGAGGTGGCGTGTAGCCATCCAGTGAGATCCGGATCCACGGCCGGGCGTTGGTTTGGGAAACCCGGGGATCGTTGGGGATATAGCTGCCGAAGGTGCCGGCCTCCTGGTTGTTCTCCAGCCCGGGCCACGCCTCGCCGATTCCCGGGGTGCCCTGCACCGCGACCCAAAGCGGCTGGCCCGCCGGCACACCGGTGAAGGCAAACGCAGCCGACGCGGGCTGGGTGAAGCGAGCTCCGGAGACCGCTGGATTTCCACTCACGTTGGGCTTGTCGGAAAGTGGTAGAAACATTGCGGAAGTTTCCCGTGCAACCTCGCCATTGCTATCAGTGACCGCCTGGCAGGTCCAGCCGCCGAGGGCATCCCATCTCCAGCGGATGTCCACGTGTTCCCCCAGCGAGGCGAGCCCGGCTTGAAGCGGCCCGGCGAAAACGATGATTGCTGATAGTATGGTTTTCATGAATGCTATTTCAATCCTGGTGGATAGGCGATATTGGTTCCGGAGTTGATCTTGCGTTTCACCTCGGCGGCGCGGATCGATTCCACGCGTCCATCGACGTAGAGATAGTTCGAGCGCCCTTTGGCCGCGTCTGCGGTGGAGCCACCGAACCGGCCGGGAGAAATATCGCGGACCACGGCAGACCATGACGACCACTGGTTCGAGTGCGTGTGGTCATTTCCGGGCCCCGTGCCGGTGCGGTCCGAACAGGTGAAGGCGATCATCGTGCGCGACGGATCGGGAATCGCGGACAGACGGTTCAGGGCGGAACCGACGGGCTCGCCGAAAGGATCAACCTCCGGCACGAAAATGAAGCTGTTCAGGATGTAGCTGGTGCCTCTCGCCTTGATCCGCTCGTTCCTCTTCGGGTCCTCGGGACAAACGCGGATGTTGTCGAAATCTCCCAGATAGGTCTCCAGCTGATAGACCCATGCAGCGTCGAGACTCCCGGAGTGCGTCGTCTCGGGAAATTTCCCGCCGTGATCCTCCGCATAGAGGTGCAGGGCGATGCCGATGTTCCTCAGATTGCCCGCACAGACCGACTGCCGGGAGGAAGAAAGCGCGGTGCGTGCGCCGAGCGCGACCAGGGTACCGAGCGTCCCGATGATCGCGATGACCACGAGCAGCTCCACTAACGTGAATCCCCTCGCCGCCCTCCGCTCCTTGTCCGGGCGCACCGCTTCGCACGATGTCGGATTCGGGAGGGCTGGAAATGGGGCAGTCAGAGCAAGCACACGCGCAAAATCTTCTTCTGCAAGCTTTTTGCAATTCAAATATTTTTCTTATTGCAATTGTTTTGTGTTTGTCTTGCGATTGCGCCGCACTTCGCCACATCAATATGAAACTAAAATCTCTACTTACCTTCGGAATCGCTATTCCATTCACCGCTCAGGCCGCTTCACTGCTGACCGGCGGCCACATTGACGGCCCCGCGTTCGGCTATGTTTCCAACGCCGATTTCGCGCTGGACCCTTTACTCACCCAAGGCTTCGAGCCCCATTTCCACAACGAAGGCGGCGCGGACGGCGCGGTGGTGGACGGTGTGGTCCAGGTGGATGAGTCGGAATTCGAGCCGGGCGATCTCATCGTCGTGGTTCCCGAACTTTCAGTCACCACTGTGAACTCGACGAGCTACTTCTGGCTGCCGGAGACCGAGCAGGCCGCGGCGGACAATGGCGCGCCGTTCCTCGGCATCGGCCTCGAGGAACTCACCGCCAGTGACTGGGTGGGCAGCACCGTGAGCTTGAAACTGCTAAGCATCACGGGCCCCGGAGACTTCCTCCTCTGGCAGGATGGCGGGCTCGGTGGAGCGAACGTGTTCTTCGACGGAGCGGGCGACACCATGACGCTCACCGCCGGAAGTCACACCCACTTCAACTGGGGCTTCACGGAAACAGGCACCTACGGGCTCGAATTCGAAATCTCCGGAAACCATGTCGCCGACGGACTCCAAAGCGCGTCCGCCCTCTATTCATTCCAGGTCGTTCCCGAACCCAGCACTGCGATGCTCGGTGCCTTGGGCGCACTCGCCCTGCTGCGGCGCCGGCGCTGATTTCACGGGCGGGGGTTGATTCGGAATTGGCCCCCGCCTCTTCGCGGTATTCCAGATCAAGAGGCATTGGGGTTCAGCGCATGACCTTGAGATTCGCAGGCCATGGATCGGGAAATGTGCCGCCATCGCGCCAATGGTCGATTTCCCCATCAGTGCAGAAGCAGTCCATCAGTCCGTTTCCAAAAATGTCGAGATCACGGTCATGACCGATGAGGGTGAGTTCGCAGGAACGGTCGCCGAAGAGCGGATGCAAGGCTTCGAGTTGCTGACGGAGATGGTCCTTTTCCTCGGCTAACAAGCGCGTGTCGTTTTCAAGGACATGGGCGCGCCACGTGGCTAGGAATTCCAGACCCATCGCCCCGCCGGCCTGGTTCCAGAGCAGCACATGCCCGGGCCGGCTGGCGAACCAGATGAAGCCCTTGCTGCGGAAGAGGCCGACGCCCAGCCGCTCCCGATAGAGATCGAAAAAACGCTGTGGATGCAACGGTCGCGGATCGCGGATGACGATGCTTTCAATGAGGCTCTCACGGGTCGGTGATGCGGCGACTCCGTCCGAATCGCGGGGCGTGTTTGGCGGAGCTTGCAGAATGACGGAGGGTTCGATGTTGCCATGGGCGCAACACACGAGCGTCGCATCGGGATTGATCGCTTGGATGACCCGCAACATGGGCATCAGCTGATCCTCGGAGACGATGTCGAGCTTGGTGAGAACAATCACGCTGGCAGCCCGGAGCTGGCCGATGAGCAGGCCCTCCGCGGTTAGCCTGCCCGAGTCATGGGTGGGAATCTCTAACAATTTTTCTCCGCCGTCGTAGTCGTGCAGGAGCATCCTCGCATCGACCAAAGTGACCACGGCATGCAGCGTGCCGATTCCGCTGGCGAGAATTTCCCCGATCACCACTCCCGGCTCGGTGCTGCCGGATGTCTCGATGATGAGATGCTCCATGCCGGACTCAGCCATGGATCCGAGCGCCTTCACAAAATCATCCCGCCGCGTGCCGGAGATGGAGCCGGTGTGGATGCTGATGAGCGTGCCGTCCTTCTCCGACACGAGGTCACCCATGCGGACCAATTCTCCATCCACTTCGAGGTGGCTGAGGTCGTTGATGATGACACCGGTGCGGGAAGCTCCGGACTGTTCGGAAATGAAGCGCCGCAATAAGGTGGTTTTCCCCGCGCCGAGGAATCCGGTGATGAGGGTGATGCGCATGTTGATCGTTAGATCCCGAGTTGATGCCTGAGCGCAGCCACGCATTCGATCCAGAAGGCGGCCTCCATGGCTTCGTAGCGGACCACGTCCTTGGCGATGTGGGTGGTGAAAAGGATGTTGCTGGGCTCGGCGAGCAGCTCCTCATAAAGCGCCGTGAGGATGTAGCTGCGGATCTCATCCCCATCCGTCAGAATGGCGGCGGGGTCCTCATTCCGGGTCTCGGCTTCCAGCGCGCAGGTCACGCTGTCGAGCGCGGTCGCGTCCAGCGTGAAGCCCATTCTCAGGGCGGAAACCCGATGCTCCTCGATGATGGTGAGCAGGCGTTTGACGATGCGCCGGGCCTCCTCCTTGCGGTCCTCGATCTCCTGCGGCGGCTTCGACGGCTGCAACTCAGGCACCGGAGAAACGCCACCTGTCAAAACCGGCAGGCTACTCGTCCCCGGTTCGGAAACGAGTAGCCGCCGCTTCGGAAGCGATGGGATGTTGGAAATGAAATCGTCCATCGGATTCATGACCACTTGCCAAACGGATCTGGCATTGATGCCCAGCTTGATGGCCCGCGACGGAACTCCTCGTCGGTGAGAAGCGCGTCATCCAACAGTTTTTCAAGATTCTCCCGGTCCAACCCCTGGCCGATGAGGACGATTTCCTGTCGGCGGTCGCCCCATGGCTCCTCCCATGATTTTTCCAGCGCCTTGAGCGAGCCCTCGTCAGCAGGCCTGTGGTCTTCCGGGATGGCGGCCCAGAAGTGTCCGGCGCACGAATTCCGCGCGACGGATCCCGCCTGCGACCAGAAGCCTGCAAAGTCCGGGCGGGACGCGAGCCAGAACAAGCCTTTCGAACGGATCACCCCCGGCCATTCGTAGAAAAGGAGTTCATGAAAACGAGCGGGATGGAACGGACGTCGCCGCTGATAGATAAAATTCGAGATTCCATACTCCTCGGTTTCCGGTGTGTGGTGGACGAGCGAATCGAGCCAGCCTGAAGATTTTTCCGCCTCCGCGAGCGAGTAGAGACCGGTGTTGAGGATGAGACCGGGATGGACCTCCGCGTTGGTGGTTTCGATGACCCGGGCCTTCGGGTTGAGGGAGCGGACCATGCCGGTGACGGTGGCGAGATCCTCGCCGCTCACGCAGTCGGACTTGTTGACGATGACGACATTCGCGAACTCGATCTGGTCGGATAGAAGATCTACGATGCTGCGTTCATCACCCTCGCCGATCTGCTGGTCACGGTCCTTGAGCCGCTCCGTGCTGCAATAGTCGCGAAGGAAATTCGGAGCATCGACGACGGTGACCATGCAGTCGATCCGCGCCAGGCGGGACAGCGAGAAGCCGTGCTCGTCCTCGAAGGTGAAGGTCTCCGCCACGGGCATGGGTTCGGAAACCCCGGTGGATTCGATCAAAAGCGCGTCGAAACGACCTTCCTTCGCGAGGCGGGCAACCTCGATCATGAGATCTTCCCGCAACGTGCAGCAGATGCAGCCGTTGGACATTTCCACCATCTTCTCCTCAGTGTGGGAAAGCGCGGCATCACCGCGGCGGAGGGTTTCCGCATCGACGTTGACTTCGCTCATGTCGTTGATGATGACGGCGACCTTGAGACCCTCGCGGTTTTTGAGGATGTGGTTGAGCAGGGTGGTTTTTCCGGCTCCAAGGAAGCCGGATAGAATGGTGACGGGAAGTGTGCGGGTGGTCATGATCGGGATTCGGTGGGTGGCCCGCAGTTTTCAAACGCAATTCGTTTGCATTAGCAATGCTTTTCGCTTCTTACTGGATGGAAATTTCACCGAATCCATTAGAACCCAAACTTCGCGCCGACATGGAAGGTGCGGGGGAAGACCGGGCCATAGTGGAGTCGGAGTCGGAGTCACGGAAATGCTCCCTAAGCGCGGCACGGGTTTAAGTGTCTCGTAAAATTCAAAGTGACAGGTGGGAATACGGCGAAGCACCCGTGGGGACAACACGCACCTCGCGTGTTGTCTTTGGCGCCCTCGCCGCAGATGGGCGGAAGAGAAGCAGCTATTACTTTTCCTGATCGGGAAAATTCTCCGGCACAGGAATGGTGACTTTACCTGTGGCAGCCCACTCGGTTCCCCGCTGGAAAGTCGTCTCGAAGCTTCCTTCCTTCAAATGCTGCACGGCATGACCAAGGACGGTATGAAAGACTCTGCCTTTGCCGTAGTCGATGACCATCAAGACAGGTTCGTGACGACCAGTGCCTTTTTGCTCTTTTGCTGAATAGGCGGATGCCAGGATGGTCACATTTTCAGCAGGGCCGCGGAGCCTGTCATAGAGCTCGTCGGGGCCGTGTTTGAAGACGGGTGGCAGTCCTTTCGTGATCGGGTGCTCCGGCTCACGCACCTTGATCTCATACTCATGCTGGGGGCCATGTGATCCTCCCGTCCCCGGGGAAACATCGCGGACCACTTCCCCTGCGTCGTTGATGTAAAGATAGGGGCCGCTCTTTTCATTGCGGCCATCCCATCCACCAAGAGCCGTCATTTTGTTATATTCCATCCATTTCGGCCAGGCGTTGTTGGCCGCATGGAAACTAACCATCCCGCCTCCCTCTGCCATGTATTTCTCGAATGCCTTTTGGGTGGATTCCGGCCATTCGTTCGCACCAAATCCTTCATTGATCACCACCACATCATACTTGCTGAAATCCGGCTGGTAGCTTCCATCCTTGCAGGACTCCGGGGTCGAACGTGACAGACCGACTTCGAACCGGGGTAGCTTCTCGAGGATCGCCTTCAGCACGGGAGTCGTCTTTTCATGCTCATGATACTTTTGAGGACCATCAACAATCAGGACTTTGATTTGATCTGCTGCTTGAAGGTTACTCATGGCCAAAGAGGCAATGAAGACGACGGATAACATTAGTTGATTCTTTTTCATGGTTCGATCTGGATAACTTGGAATTTTTCGACTCTCGAATCAAACGCTTCCGGAGACGTTTTTTGATCAAGCGAGATCCGGAGAGGGAAGTGCGGAGGTTCAGGCGTTGGTGTCGGTTCCTGCTTTCGGGCGAAAGACTTTCATTTCGCTCTCGTGAGTTTCCATTCTTGGGCCACCGATCAGATCGACACAATACGGAATGCCCGGAATAACAGCCTCAAGGCATTCCGAGATCACTTTGGACTTACCGGGATAAGGAAGTCTATTTGTGGAGCGAGAAGTTGAGAGATGATTCAGAACAGACGGAAAGCCGGGGCTTCTTTCTCTCGCTGGAAACTGCCGCGGAGGGACTCCTCGCGGAGACCGGGGCCGATGAAGACCGCCGCAGGTTCCATGCCTTCCTGGGCACGGACCCGGATGATGCGGGGCGCTTCGAAAGGGTCGTCAGTGCGGTTGAAGTAACACATTTCCTGCTCCGAAATCCGGGCGAGGCCCTTGACCCGGAGGATGTCACGCGGCAGTGCCAGGAGCCATTGGCGCAGCGATTCTTCGGTCATCACGGGCGGCACGAGATGGACTGCCACGTGGTGGTGCGCGTGTGGCATGGGATCGGAGGAGTCCGGTGCGGGCAGGGTGTCGGCGGCGGTTTCACGCAGAAGAAGCTCCACGAACGTCTCCGCGTCGAGTCGCGGGGCGCGGGGATTGAGTTCCAACAGATCATCGCGCAGCCGTCGTTTTTGTTTGTCCGTCGCAGAGTCGCCGCGGTTGGTGAGGATGGCGCTGGCGGTGCGGACTTGGGCGCGCTCGGTGTGTTTGTCTCCGGGCAGCCAGCGTTTGGCCCAGCGGGATTCGTTGATGACGGTGACTTGCAGGATGGGACCCACGACATCGTGCAGGGAGGCAGTGATCGTTAGAGTCTCGATGAGCCGGTAGGGATCGGTGGTGCCGTTGGCCTCGATGATGATGATCGGGCGGATGGAGACGGGCACGCGGAGGATGGCATTGATGAGGCTGCCGGTGTCGTCACAACAGACGCAGCCCGCCACGAGCCCTTGGATTTCCGCGCCCAGTCCCTTGAGGGTGAACGCGTCGATGGCAGCATTCAGGAAATCATTGAGAATCACGTAAGGCGGGCGCGGGCCGTTCGCGAGGCGTGGAAGCAATTCGCGGATGAAGCTGGTTTTCCCGGCTCCGAGGAATCCGGCGACGATGAGGATAGGGATGCGTTCTGGGGTCATGCGGTGATTCTGAGTGGGCGGATGAAGTGGAACATCTGGCAGATGGCCAGGGCGGCGACGTGGACGAGGACGATGCAGGGCCCGGTGGGCAGATTGAGCATGGCGGATGCGGCGATGCCGATGGGTGGGGCGATGATTCCCAACAGAAGTGCTCCAAGGATGAGCGAGCGGAAACTGTTCGAAGCAATGCGGGCGGCGGCGGCGGGCATGACGATGAGTGCGCTGAGCAGGAGCGCGCCGAGCATTTTCAAGCCGACCGCGACGGTGGCGGCGACCAGCAGCGAGAATCCGTAGTGAAGTAGAGCCGGGCGGAAGCCACGGGCGCGGGCTAGGTCGGGATCGAGGGTGGCGAGGGTCAACTGGCGGAGCTGGGTGAGGAAAAAGAAGAGGACGATGGCGGAGAGCACGACCTGCCGAGCGATGTCGGCGGGACCGTTGGAATAGATGCTGCCGAAGAGCAGACCTTCGAGCATGCGGCTCTTGCCTAGCAGGGAAATGAGGATCACGCCGAGCGCCACGCTGCCGGTGAAGGTGAAGGCGGTGATGGTGTCGCGCGAGAGCGGCGTGCGCTGCGACAGCCAGCCCATGCCGAGCGCAAGAAGACAGGAGAAGATGAGGACATAAATCGTGGGATCGAGTTTCCAGCCGGTCGCGGCATCGATCATGAAACCGAGGGCCACGCCGGTGATGGCGGAGTGGGCGAGCGCATCGCTGAAGAAGGCCATGCCTCGCAGGTTCACGAAGATTCCTAACATGGAACAGGTAGGACCCAGGAGCAGTCCGGAAATCAGCGCGTGGCGCATGAATTCGTAGCGGAAGAGTTCGATGAGCTGCATGGTGGGATTCAGGCTGCGGCAAGCAACGAGGCAGCAAGCGGGATGCGGCGGGTGGCCAGGCCATCCAGGAAGGATTCGTCGTGGGAGACGACGATGAGGGTGAGCGAATGCTCCTGGTGGAGATGAAGCAGGAGTTGCTTGAGGCTGGCAGCGGCGGCAGGATCGAGATGACTGGAAGGTTCGTCCAGCAAAAGCAGCGCGGGATCATCAAGCAGCGCGGCGGCGATCCGGACCCGCTGGAGTTCGCCGCCGGAGAGGGTGCCGAGCGGGCGCTTTGCGAGGTGGGAAATGCCGAGGCAGTCGAGTTTTCCACAGATGCCGTGACGGAGCTTGCGCGGGATGCCGCCGATCCACGGGATGCGGCTGTGGCAGTTGATGGCGAGGAACTCGGAAGCGGTGAGCGGGAAGTTTCTATCAATCGGTGCGTTCTGTGGGACGTAGCCGGGATTTTTCGCGAGGCGGTGGCGGCGGATGCTGCCGGACACGGGGCGGTGGATGCCGACGAGCGATTTGAGCAGCGTGGTTTTCCCGCAACCGTTCGGGCCGCTGATTCCCAACAGCTCTCCCTGGTGGATGGCGCAGGAGAAATCGCCGAGCACCTCACGGGAGCCATAGCGCAATGTCAGCGAGCGGATTTCGAGGAACGGAAGATCGGTAATCATTTGGTGAAGGCGGCGCGCAGGGCTTCGAGGTTTTTTCTCATGCCGTTGAGGTAGGCATCGGGTCCGAGTTCGCCGACTTCGAGGGTGTCGAGGGTGGAAACTTTCGCTCCGGTGTCCTTGGCGACGCGCTGGAGCAAAGCGGGCTCATAGCCGGCTTCTGCGAAAAGAACTGCTACTTGACGCTCGCGGATGCCATCGATGAGCGCGGCGAGTTCCGCCGGGGCGGGATCGCGCTCGGGGAAGCGGGAGAGATAGCCGATGGTTTCGAGTCCGTAGCGTTTTGCTAGATAGGGAAAGGCGTCGTGGAAAGTGACGAGTTTTTTAGACGGCAGCGGGCCGAGGATGTTCTGAAAATCGGCATCGAGCGCGCGGAGCTTGGCGATGTAGTCGTCGGCGTTATCCTGATAGACTCCGGAGCCTTCGGGATCGGCGGCGATGAGGGCTTCGCGAAGGGTTTCCACTTGTTGGATAGCAAGAACGGGGTCCAGCCAAATATGGGGGTTGTGCTCGCCATGGTCGTGGTGGTCATCGTCGTGATGATGGGCATGGCCGTCCAACGCGTTCGTGCTTTTGAGAAGTTCAATGCCGGCAGATAGATCGACTTTCTTGAGGGTTTTCTTCGCGGCTTGTTGGACGAGATCATCGAGCCATGGCTCCATGCCCGCGCCGTTGAAGACGAGGACATCGGCCTGGGCGATTCGCTGCATGTCGGCGGGGCGGGGCGAGAAGTCATGCGCGCCGACATCGCCCGCGATGAGGGACTCCACGATCGCGCGGTCACCAGCAATGGCGGCGGCGTGGGCGTGGACGGGGAGGAAGGTGGCGAGGATGCGGAGTTTTCCGGATGGGGCGGTGGTTTCCGAATCGGCTGCGGGCTTGCAGGCGGAGAGCAGGGCGAGGACGGGTAGGATCTGGAGAAACTTCATGTTGGAACTAGCATGTGATGTTTGTTGGGACGGGTTGGGACTGGAGGTCCCAACCATAATTTAGCTAGAAACCAGCACATGGACGGCCACTCGGCCGGAGGCGGTGCCGTAGGCAAGCTGGAGGCCATCGGGCGACCAGCGGACGACGGTGATCTCGCTCTCTTCGCGGGCGATGAGGGCGGGGCCGTCCGAGTGGTGCGGGAGCCAGAGGAAGACGAAGCCGTCGCGTGCGCCGGAGGCGAGGTAGGGGCTGTCTTTGGGGAAATCGAGGGCGGTGACTTCCTTGAGGTGGCCGTAGAGTTGGATGGGTTTTGCGCCGCGGGGTCCGTTTTTGCCGAAGCAGGGCCATACGGTGATGACCGGGCTGCCGCCGAGTGCGAGCCATGGAAGGTCCTCGGTGCCGCCGGTTTGCCAGGCGAAGGCTTTGATTTTTGTCTCGAAGCCTTGAATGAAAAGCGGGGCCCGTTTTTTCGTGTCGTAGAGATGGACGGAAGATGTCTGGTCGCTGGTAACGACCCAGCGTCCATCGGGACTCCAAGTGGTGAGCACGGCGGCGACGCCATCGTCGATGCGGGCGAAGGGTTTGGTTTCGCCGAGCCGCCACATGCGTGCGCCGCCATCGCTGGCAGTGGCGAGTTGATCTAGCAAAACCGGATGCCAGACGAGGTCGGTGACGGTGGAGCGGTGATCGTCGATGAGATGGCGGGTTTCGAGCGTGTTGGGATCGATGACGTGGATGGCCTTGCCGACTCCGACGGCGATGAGCGAGCCGTCGGTATTCCAGGCACAGCGCTCGGTCCAGCCTCGCGGGAGCTGGAGTTCGCGTGATGAATTCGATTCGATGTGGTGGATGCGGAGGATTCCGTCTTGGCCGAAAGTGGCGACAGCTTGGCCTTGTGGGTGCCAGGCGAGGCTGCCGTTGCCGCCGCGGTGGGATGGGACGTCGACGACCTTTTTTACTGATAGATCGAAAAGCTGCGGTGCGCCAGTGCTTGGCAACGCGGCAAGGTGTTTGCCATCGGGCGACCAGCGGAGATCGAGGGCGAAGTCTGATAGATCGGAAGTCCAGGCGAGTGGTAGCAGGTCGGCGGCGGAGCGGATTTCGATTTCGTCATCTTCCGGTGAGTCCGGTGCGGTCAGGAGAGACATTTTTGAAACGATTGGTTGAGTTCCTCGCGGTCGAGATCGCGGCCGATGAAGACGAGGCTGTTGCGCCGCAGTTTGTCGCCCCACGGGCCGCCGTCGGCGGGGTCGAGCAGCATGTGGACGCCTTGGAAGATGAAGCGGTTCGGGTTTCCCTTGATGGCGAAGACGCCTTTCATTCGATAGATGTCGGTGCCACGCTCGCGGAGGATTTTCGAAAGCCAGGCGTCGAGTTTCTTGTGGTCGCACTCGCCAGCAGCCTCGATGCCCACGGAACTAACGGCTTCATCATGGGTGTGGTCCGGCTTGTAGGAGGCGGCGATGGCGGGCTGGAGCTCGCCGTTTTGTGATAGGAAACGCATACCGAGTTCTTCGGGATAGTGCTGGGTGAAGATGGCGAGCGGGCCGGGTGCATCGATCTTGCAGGTCCATTGCATGGGACCTGCGGTGAGGATGAGATCGTGAGGGATTCCATTCGAAGTTAGAACGCTGCCGCTCGGCGCTTCCATGGAGTCGTGGGAAAACGCGCGAACGGCGATTTCACGGGCGGTGGCGAGCGCTTCGTCATCGGTTCCGCTTACCGGGATGATGACCGCCGTCATGGACGGGTCCGGGTTTTCCGAGGACTCCAAGGTGAGGGTGCCGGCGGGGACTTCCAGAATGCCGCCCCATTCGAAGGGGTATTCGGGATCGAGGAAACGCGGGTCGATGCCGATGGCGCGGTCGAGATTGAAGCCGCCGATGTCGAGCACGCTGGCGATGGGGATCTCGGCGTTTTGGCAGCGCTGGAGCTTGGCGACGCCGTTGATGGCCTTGATGCGGGCTTCGAGGGCGTCGAGTTCTCCGGAAGTGACGAGATCGGTTTTGTTGAGCAGGATGGAATCCGCGAAGGCGATCTGTTTGATCGCCTCCTCGCTGGAATCGAGATGGAGCGGGATGTGGCGGGCATCGACGAGGGCGACGATGGCATTGAGAGTGAGTTTGTCCTTCATTTCGTCATCGACGAAGAAGGTCTGGATGACGGGTCCGGGATCGGCGAGGCCGGTGGTTTCGATCAGGATATGGTCGAACTGGTTGCGGCGCTTCATCAGGCTGCCGATGATGCGGATGAGATCACCGCGCACGGTGCAGCAGATGCAGCCGTTGTTCATTTCAAAGATTTCCTCATCGGCGTTGATGACGAGTTCGTGATCGATGCCGACCTCGCCGAATTCGTTTTCGATCACGGCGATGCGGAGGCCGTGGTTCTCGGTGAGGATGCGGTTGAGGAGGGTGGTTTTACCGGAGCCGAGGAAGCCGGTGAGGACAGTGACGGGGAGTTTGGTGGTCATGATTGGAGGAGTTGTTTTGGGCGGGGTGGAACTCCAGAAGCCGCGAGTTCCCACCACTTCAGTGCGAGCGCGGGTGGCAGCCAGGGTTTGCCTTTTGGCAGACGTTTGATCGCACGCCAGCATCCAGGCCGCCACTCGGCCCCGAGAGAGTCGGCCGCCTGATTTTCATAGGCCACGAGCCAGCGCAGGAAGGGCTGGAATGCCTGCCAGCGTTCGGCTGCGGATCCGGATTCCCCGTGCTCCCTGCCCGGGACCGGAGGAGACGCGCCCCGCCAGACCTCGATGCGGCCGCGGTCACGACAGAACACGCTGCCGGTGCCTCCGGCAGGTGGCGTCCAGGATGCGATCGCCCCGTGTAGTTCGATCAGGCCTTCTTCCCATTCCATCCGGTAGCAGCTGGTTCCGGCAAGACCGGGTGAGGGATTTCGACTCAGACCGAAGCGGACCAGCGCGTTCCCTGCAGGATGGCGGACGTCGTGACCCCAGAAGACCATCTGCTGGGCGAGACCACGGGCGGCGTCATTGAGGCATACGGAAAATGGTGTGAGCACGGCTGGCACCCGCGCAATTTCAATTAACGCATATCGTTTGCAATTCTATTTTAGCCGTAGCTGCATATTTTTTGCATTTCGACCAAGGAAGTTCTGGCGACATCAAGTCCGCGCTCCAGGCCGCCAACCTAACGGGCTCCGGCTTGCTTGAGCTTGCCGATGGCTTCGTTGAGGCGCTCGCGGGTGGCGACGAGTTCATCGTTGAGTTCGCGCAGCTTGGCGTCGCGCGTGGCGACGGCGTCTTCCCACACTTTCAACTGCTCGCGGGCGGCGGTGATTTGCGATTGAAGGCCGCTAGCCTCGGTTTCCTTTTCCGCCAGATCTCCGGCGGACTGCTCGGCGGACTTTTGCACGGCCTCGATCGATTCCTTGAGCACGAGGATGTCCCGCTCAAGGGCTGCTGACCGCTTCGCTTCGTCGGCGGCTTGCTCCCAGGCGGCACCGAGTTGCATCTCCAGTTCGACCGCCTGTCGGCCGAGCGCGTGCTCCTTTTTCCACTGCCCGACGACAAGTCCGGTTAGAACCAGGCAGCCGATGGCGTTGATGATGGGAAGAACACGGGATTTCACGCTTCAGGGAGTGGGGGTTTTCGACTCGAAGCTGACCTTGTCGATGCCGGCGGCGCGCACGGCGTTGAGCACGTCGAGCACGTTTTTGTGGCGTGAATCGGCGTCGGCGGAGATGAGCACGCGGGCTTCCGCCGGAGCGGCTTCCTGTTGCAGGCGGGCGGTGATTTCAGAGAGGGTGACAAGCTTGGCGTCCCAGGTGATCACACCGTTAGAATCGACGGCGATCTGGAACGGCGGGGCCTTGGCATCGGGGATGCCGGTGGAGGCTTCCGGCAGATTGACCGGCACGCGGTTGAGCTGGGTCATGCTCAGGCTGACCATCATGAAGCTGGCGAGCAGGAAAAACATGATGTCGATGAGCGGGATGATTTCGATCCGCGCTTCATCGCCGTGGTCGTCATCGGACGAGCCGCTGTTGAGTTGGACGGGCATGGTGGGAATCAGGAAGAATTAAGAGACCAGAATCCAGAGACAAGCGAAGAGAGGGGATCTTAGTCTTGTGTCTTCGGTCTTGAAGCGAAGCGGTCTTGCGTCTTCGAAGCGAATTCTTCGAGATCGTGGCCGTGTTCCTTGGCGGATTTGACGAGCAGCTCGCTGTGGTTGATCCAGCGCTCCAACGACGAGCGGAGCAGCGAGACGCGTTTGCGGAAAAAGTTATAAGGTAACAGGCAGATCACGGCGATGGCGATGCCGCAGGCGGTGGCGATGAGCGCCTCGCCGATGCCGCCGGTGACCTTGGTGACGGCGAGCTGGTCGGTGCCGATCGCGGCGAAGGATCCCATCAGTCCGGCGACGGTGCCGAAAAGACCTAACAAAGGAGCCAGGGTGATCATGGTGCTGAGCACCCACATGCGGGCCTCGGATTTCTCGATGAGCTGGGTGGCGTGCAGCTGCATGGCGGCCAGCATGGAGGTGTTCGCGTGGCTCATTCCCTCGCGGAGGTTGGCGAGGTAGGGTTCCGGAGTGTTTTCGCCGATTTTCCAGGCGGTCGTGAAATCGCCGGTGCCGAGGGCTTCGCGGGCCTTTTCCTGAAGGCCGGAGCGGATCTTCGACTGGAGGGCGGACCACCAGACGGCGCGGTCGAGAATGACGGAGAGCGAGAGCAGGAAAGTGGCGAGGATGGGCCACATGACCCAGCCGCCTTCAATGAATTTTTCGATGACGATATTGGCGAGCACGGTGGTTCTAGCGGAGTTGGAAAACGATGGGTCGTTGGAGCTTCATGACTCCCCCGGCGGGAAATGTCCAGCGGCGGACGGTGCGGACCGCCTCGGAGTCGAGCAACGGCCAGCCCGAGGAGGATTTCGCAAATGCGGAAATGACCCGGCCGTTAGCATCCACGGTGAACTCGACGACCACGGTGCCCGTCTGGCCGCTACGCTTGGCTTGCGCAGGGTAGCTCGGCTTCGGCATGCGGCCTTTGGCGAGGCGGGAGGTATCGGACATTCCGGAGCCGCTTGCGCTGCTGGAAGTGCTGGAACTCGAGGCACCGGAGCCACCGCCTCCGGGCTTGCCAGTGGCGGCCGTGCTGGAAGCGGTTCTTCGAGTCTGGGTCGCCGACGGTTTGGCACTTGGCGGCGCCACTGCCGCGGCCATTGCCGGTGCGGGCTTGGCCGGCGGTGCCGCGATTTCGGGAATCTCGGGCAAGGGCGTGAATCCGGCGATTTCCGGCAGCTCGGGCGGCGCAGGCAGGGTCTCCGCAGGTGCGGCGCTTGAAGCTTCTTCGGTAGATTCCGCCGCGGCGTCTTCTACCTCTCCCAACGTGAAATCTTCGGGAAACGGTGGCGGCTCCTTTTCCCTGGATGTCGGCACCACGACTCCCCGAGCGCCAGGAACGACGAACGCCACGGCACCAAACCCGACCACGCTCAGCCAGCAGGCGAGCGTGCCGATATTCAGAGCGTGGAGGATGGCAGTCATGGAAAGAGGTGGAAGCTAGAGCGGATTTGGCAGGAAAACAATCCCCTTGCGGGAGGCGTCAAAGGTCGGAACCTCGCGGTCCCGACCTCTCATTCTCCTGAAGATTCCGGAACGTGAAGCGTTAGAACCGGGTTTCAAAACCCGCATAAATCATCCGCGGCGCGTTGGCCCGGGGTCCTTCGGGGATGCGGCTGACGAGCGCGCGCTCGTCGAAGAGATTCTGAACACCAGCCAGCAGCTTGATGTGCTTGTTCAGCTGATAGTAGGCGGACAGGTTGAAGACCAGCAGGGCGTCGATTTTCCCGTCGCGGCTGGTTTGTCTGCCAGTGCGGACGTCGTCGTTGTAGCCGGTCCCCCAGGTGGTGCCGGTGTAGATGGCGTCCAGGTTCGCCCCCCACTTTTCGGCCACATAGCCGATGCCGGCGGCGAGCTTCCACTCGGGCACGTATGGGATCTCGTTTCCGTCACGGCCGCCGGCGTAGATGCCGTCGCCGCCGCCGGCGAGTCCCGGGGTCGTGCCCTTGAACTCGGCGTTGGTCCATGTGGCGGACATGTAGAGCGGAATCCCGGCCGCAAGTCCGGCAGCGCTTCCCGCATCGTATTGGATGATCGATTCCAGGCCGAAGACGTCCGCAGCACCGGCGTTGAAGGTCGGATCCCCGGCGAGACCGGTGTCGGTGGAAATCAGGTTTTCGAAGTCGGTGAAAAATCCCGCGAGCTCGACATTGAGCGCATCGCGGCGGTGACGGACGCCCAGTTCATAGCCGATCGCCTCCTCTTCCTCCACGCCGGCCAGATAGTCGCCGGCACCGGGGGAGCTGACACCGCGATAGATGCCGCCGAAGAGCGAGTTTTCCTCGTTGATTTCATAATTCGCGCTCATCCCGCCCATCCACAGGTTTTCATCACCGCTTTGCTTGACGGTGCTGGCAGGCTTGGTGGGGGTGGCGTTGGTGGTCTTGCGGTCGTCCAGTTCCAGCCATTCGTAACGGATGCCGGGACGCAGGGTGAGAGAGCCGGTCTTGATCTCGTCCTCGAGATAGATTGAGGTCGCGAAAATCTCCTCTAGCCGGTTGTCCTGCCCCACGCGGGTGCGGCTGCCAAAAGTATAGTTGCCAGCGCCGTCGGCGTTGTAGGTGTCCAGCCAGTGGTCCCGGTCCTGATAGTCGTAGTGGAACCGCAGACCGGCGGCGAGATCGTGGGATAGCGAGCCGGTCTCAAAACGGAAATTCGCCTGGTTCTGCCAACCATACGACGAATAGCTGCGGTTGTTCGCCTTCACTTCGGTCTTGCCGGCGGCGGTACCCTTGAGCACGCCAAGCTCGTTGGTGAAGCCGTTCGCCGGCACCAGGATTTCATGAATGTTTTTCTTGGATCCCGTGCCTGCCACTTTGTCGAGTTTATACCAGTTCCGCGCGAAGTAGCCATAGTAAGCGGCACTCTCGAGCCGCAGCTTGTCCGACGGTTCGCCCACCCATTTCAAATAGGTCCGGTATTGCTCGGTATCGATGTTGTCGAACCGGGTGGCGGCGTAACGGCGGTCCGGATCATTGTCCAGGTCAGCCTCGGTTAGACCGGTGTAGGTTTCATCCGCGTCGAACGAAGTATATCCGGCCTTGAACTCGATCCGCTGCTTGAGCGCGGTGTCCGGCTCGAAGGACAGCTTGAGCATCGGCTCGAACACGGAGAATCCCGTCGTGTCCGAGGTGCCGTCAATCTCGCGGAATCCATCGCTGCGGGTCCCGTAAAGTTCAATCAGGTATCCGAATTTCCCGGCTTCGGTTTCCACGGTGTCGCCGAAGTAAACGTGGCCGAATCCCGTGTCGAAACTGCCGTAAGTGCCCTTCGCGTAAAACGTCTGCTCCTCCGGAATCTCCGTCGAAAGGTAATTGATCACCCCGCCCGTCGTCTGCGGACCGTAGCGGACCTGCGACGAACCCTTCAAAATCTCCACCCCCGCCATCCGCGCGATCCTCGGCGTGTAGTAGGCCGCCGGACCGGCATAAGGTGCCGGCGCGGTGAGGATCCCATCCTCCATCACCGTGACCTTCTCGGTGCGGGTGCCATCCGCGCCACGCAGGGAAATGTTCGGAAAATTTCCGAATCCATCCTCCTCGCGAACATAGACCCCAGGCACTTTCGCCAACACGATGTTCACGTTCGTGCTGTTTGCCGCGCGGATCGCCTCCGCCGGGACAAACGCGGAGGATCCCGTTTGGTTGAATGTTCCTTCCCTCGTTCCCAAGACCGTCATCGGGTCGAGCGACGTCATCGCGTCTTGAGCGATGCCGAGCCCGCTCGCTCCCAAGCTTGCGGCGATCATGACGGTTACCTGAGGGCGACGTGTTTTTCTCTGTTTCATAATTTTATTGCGAATGAATCGCATTAGCTTCGGGAGGAATGAACCCAGCCGACCGGGTCGAGTCAACCCGAAATTCCCACTGGTCTCAAAACACCTGCGGATTTCTCCGCCTCCACCGGGATCCTCCTCATGCGGTCCGGAGCCCTGTTCGCCCACGCCGTCGGCCGCTGCCGCATCACTGCGAACTTGTGTTTCCGGGTATCCATCAATTATCTCATGCATGCAAAGTCCGATCACATCCGACAAGCTCGCCGCGCTGGAGCAGCGGATGATCGCACTTGGGATCACGGAAGCGGACTTGCTCGAGAAATTCGTCCGCGGTTCCGGTGCCGGCGGGCAGAAAATCAACAAGACCTCGAACTGCGTTTTTCTCAAACACCTGCCGACCGGCGTCTGCATCAAGTGCCAGATGGACCGCTCGCGGGAAATGAACCGCTTCCTCGCCCGCCGCGAGTTGTGCGACCAGTTGGACGCCATCCGGGAAGGCACGGCCGTGGCGAAAACCCAGGCGATCGAGAAAATGCGCCGCACCAACCGCCCGCGGTCCCGCAATTCGAAAAAACGCTCCGTCGCCGACAAGCGCAACCTCTCCCGGAAAAAATCGATGCGTAAACCGCCGTCCGCAGATTGAACACATACCGTCCGGCGGGTGTCGAAACCCTTGGGAAACTGGAGCGACCCAACTCCATCTAGCATTCTGTTGGAAGCGTGCGGATACTTGGCGGAATTTCTCCCCGAAACAACCGGTGGCACCCGGTTTTGAGTTGACCTGAAGTTTCTTCAAGGGGCATCGTAATCCTCCCGAACGGATTATGAAAAATCTGGAGTCATTGCTGCCACCCGTGGAAGAACGCTCGGAAAATCGGATCATCGAACAGATCCATCAATCCACGATCTACCAGAACTATAGCCGGGCGTTTGCCGAGGCGACCGGTCTTTCGCTGAGACTCGCATCGGCCGACGGACAAGTGGTCTCCGACTCGAACCACCATGCGAATCCGTTCTGCGGATTGCTAGGCGAACAACACAAGAGCTGTCAGGCCTGCGTGCGCGCGTGGCGGAACCTCACCCTGTTCGGCCAACTGGAACCCCACACCTCCACCTGTTTCGCCGGACTGTGCGAAAGCTGCGTGCCGATCCGCACCGGAGGTGGAACCATCGGCTACCTGCTCACCGGTGAGATCACCACCGCCCGGTCGACGCAGGCGAAGTTTGCCGCGATTACCCGGCTGCTCGAAGAATCAGGGATTACCTTCGAACAACCGCAACTCCGCCGCGCCTACTTCTCCACCCGGATCATGTCCCACAGGCACTACGCCTCGATCATCGGACTGCTTCAAGTCTTCGCCGACCACCTGGGACTGGTCGCCAATCAACTGGTCATCCGCGACGACAACTCCGAGTCCCCGGACATCCACCGCGCCCGGGAGTTCATCCGCCAGCACCTCACCGAGCCGCTCGAACTGAGACAAGTCGCTGACAGCGCCAACTTGAGCAGCTGTTATTTCAGCAGAAAGTTCAAGGAATCCACCGGCCTGACATTCACCTCGTATGTCACGCGGACCCGCGTGGAAGCGGCCAAGACGCTGCTGGCGAATCCGCATGTCCGAGTGTCGGAGGTGGCCTTCGAAGTCGGATTCCAGTCACTCACCCACTTCAACCGCGCCTTCAAGGAAGTCACGGGTCGTTCACCCACGAGCTACCGCCACGAACTTCCCGACGCCGTGCTGAATCCGGATCCACACCCCGCTCTACCAGCATCGGGACAGGCGTCCTCCGTTGGATAGAAATGTAAAAAAATGTGTGGTTTTTGACAAAAACCGGGAAGCAATCCGGAGTGGAACAGGTGATTGTATCCAGTGAAGAACGGCAGGGGCGTCACTCGACGCGACCACCGGGAACACCCCGCCAGGGAGCCGTCAATCCGGCGGAGACTCCCAGCGGAAAATCAACCCGCCGGATCAAACAAACCAACATGAACACACTCGCAAAATGGAATCCGCTCAGCGAACTGAGCGAAGTTCAAAACAGACTGTCATCCCTGTTCGGACGCTCGACGCTGCGCAACATCGGCGACGGCGGAATTGGCTTCGCCGACTGGGCTCCGCTGGTCGACGTCTCCGAGAACGAAACGGAATTCGTCATCAGGGCGGAACTGCCAGACGTGAAGAAAGAAGACGTCAAGGTCCTCATTGAAAACGGCATCCTGCAGATCAGCGGGGAACGCCGGATGGAGAAGGAGGAAAAAGGCAAGAAGTATCATCGCATCGAGCGCGCCTACGGCTCGTTCGAAAGAAGCTTCACCCTGCCGGAAAATTCCAAGCCCGAAGCCATGACGGCTGAATACAAGGACGGGATGCTCACGCTTTCCGTCCCCAAAACCAAAGAGGCCAGTCCGAAAGCCATCGAAGTGAAAATCCACTGAAAAAACACACCGCTTCCACCGGCGGCCGCCCCCCTAACGGTCGCCGGTGCCCCCCCCCCGCCGGACCCTGATGACCTTTCTCCCGGTGCCTCAGCCCCTCCCATACACTCAACTTCTCCCAATGCCATGAACTCAGAACTCTCCACTTTGAGGGAATACGAAGTCCGCATCCCGTGCACCGGAGTCGAACTCCACGGCGATGTCGCGATCCCGGCTGGCGCCACCGGCCTTGTCATCTTCGCCCACGGCAGCGGCAGCAGCCGCCTCAGTCCGCGGAACCGGATGGTCGCCACTCAGATGAACCACCAGGGTCTCGCCACCTTGTTGTTCGACCTCCTGACTGCGGCGGAAGCCGTCGACGAACAACACACTGGAGAGCTGCGGTTCAATATCCCGTTTCTCACAGACCGTCTCGTCGCCGCCATTCATTGGGCGCAAAAGGACAAGAACCTCAAACACTTCGGCATCGGACTCTTCGGTGCCAGCACCGGAGCCGCCGCGGCCCTCTGCGCCGCCGCCCGCATCCCGGAAATCCAGGCCGTGGTCTCGCGCGGCGGCCGCACCGACCTCAGCGGAAACAAGGCGCACCACGTGCTCGCCCCCACCCTGCTCATCGTCGGCGAAAACGACCGGCCGGTCATAAAGTGGAATGAGGAAACGCTCCACCGCCTGCCCGGCATCAAACACCTCGCCCATATCCCGAACGCCTCCCACATCTTCGAGGAACCGGGAGCCTTGGAAGAGGTCGCCACCACCGCCGCAGCTTGGTTCAAGCACTACCTGACCAACCACTGATAGAAAGGAATGGAATGCCATGCACGCCCCGTCCATCCACCGCCCCTTCGCCAACCGCAGGGACGCCGGCCGCAAGCTGGCCGCCGCCCTGACAGATTTCAAGGACGTCGCCGATCTCGTCATCCTCGCCCTTCCCCGAGGCGGAGTCCCCGTCGCCGCAGAGATCGCCACCGCCCTCGACAAGCCCTTCGACCTCCTTATCGTTAGAAAACTCGGCGTCCCGGGGCACGAGGAGGTCGCGATGGGTGCCCTTGCCAGCGGCGGGATCCGCGTCCTCAGCCATGATCTCATCCGCACGCTCGGACTCAGCCAGCGGCAGGTGAACACGGCCATCCAGCGGGAAACCGGGGAAATCGCCCGCAGGGAGCAGCTCTACTGCAACGGACGCCCCCTGCCGGTCGTCACCGGACGCACGGTCATCGTCGTGGACGACGGCATTGCCACCGGATCCACCATTTCCGCCGCCGTCGCCCTTCTCCGCCATCAGCGGGCCAAGCGCATCGTCGTCGCCGTCCCCATCGCCCCGAGCGACACCGTCGACCGCCTGCGCGACGAGGCGGACGACGTGATCGTTCTGATGGAACCCCACCCCTTCAACTCCGTCAGCCAGTGGTATGACGACTTCTCACAGACCAGTGACGAGGAGGTCCACAGCCTGCTCACCGCGATTTCACCGGTCCCGGCAGCAAAGGACAAAAAAAAACCCGAGCATCCCGCCACCAAATCCGTGCTCCATTATCTCCGGGATCACGCCAAGCCCCTCACCGGCGCTGCCGAGGACTACGACGAGTTGCTGCAAATGATCGGCAACACCAGCGTCGTCCTCCTCGGTGAGGCCTCGCACGGCACCCACGAGTTCTATCGAGAGCGCGCGGAAATCACCAAACGACTCATTCTCGAAAAGGGATTCACCGCAGTGGCCGTCGAGGCCGACTGGCCGGACGCCTACCGCGTGAACCGCTTTGTCCGCGGCGAACCCGGCGACACCGAGAGCGTGGACGCCCTCGCCGGCTTCGAGCGCTTTCCCTCGTGGATGTGGCGCAATGCCGACGTCCTCGATTTCATCGGCTGGCTGCGCGATCACAACGAGAACGTCTATTCACTCGACCATCAGGTCGGATTCTACGGATTGGATCTCTACAGCCTCCACAAGTCCATCAACGAGGTCATCGCCTATCTGGAACGCAGGGACCCCGCGGAAGCCGCCAAGGCCAAGGTCCTCTACGGCTGCATGGACCGCTACGGCGAGGATCCACAGAACTACGGCATGATGGTGGGACTCGGCATGGCCGACAGCTGCCGCACCGAGGTGATCCAACAGCTATCAGATCTCCGCGCCAAGGAAGCCGATTATCTCGCCCGCAACGGCCAGGCCGCGGCGGACGAGTTCTTCTTCGTCGAGCAGAACGCCCGCCTCGTGAAAAACGCCGAGCAATACTATCAGAAAATGTTCCGCTCCGACGTCTCTTCCTGGAACCACCGTGACGAGCACATGATGGAGACCCTGGTGGAACTCATCGCCCACCTCCAGTCCCACCACGGCTCCGCAAAAGTCGTCGTGTGGGCGCACAACTCCCACCTCGGCGACGCCCGCGCCACCGCCATGGGCCGCCGCGGCGAGCTCAACATCGGCCAGCTGGTCCGCCAGGCCTTTCCCTATCAGTCGCGGCTCGTCGGTTTCACCACCTTCGCCGGCACCGTCACCGCCGCCTCCGGCTGGCACCTCCCAGCCGAACGGAAAACGGTCCGCCCGGGAATGGATGGCAGCTACGAACAACTCTTTCATCAGGTCGGCACCCCCGACTTCTGGCTCGACCTCACCCGGGACAATCCCGCCGTGGAAGCGCTCAAGGAACCCCGCCTCGAACGGGCGATCGGCGTCGTCTATCGCCCGGACACTGAGCGCCGCAGCCATTATTTCGAGGCCAGCCTTTCCGACCAATTCGACGCCGTCATCCACTTCGATCTCACCCGTGCGGTCGAACCGCTGGAGCGCAATGCGGAATGGGCCGCCGGAGAAATGCCGGAGACCTACCCCGTCGGACTATGAACCCCAACCACCTATCCCCATGAAAAACATCGTCGCCGCCGTTGATTTCTCCAACGCCACCCCCGCCGTGATGGAAAACGCCATCAGCCTGGCGAAATCCTTCAACGCGGAGTTGCAGTTGCTCCACGTCATCGAGCCGGAACCCACCTTCGTCACCTACGGCTTCTCAGTCGCCGAGTATCCGGCGATGGCATCCCTCAGGGACGAAACCATCCGCCGGGCGGAAACCAGAATGGAGGAACTCCTCACCCAGGCCCGCAAGGACGTCCCCGGCACCGTCTCCCACATGCCCGAGGGCAGCCCGCTGCTGGAGCTGCTCAAACAGGTGAAAAAAAGCGCAGCGGACTTCGTCGTCATCGGCTCGCACGGTCACGGCGTGCTCAGCTCGCTGCTGCTAGGCAGCGTGGCGGAAGGCATGGTCCGCAAGGCCACCGTGCCCACGCTCATCGTGCCCGCGCCCCCCGAATAACCTCCACCCCGGCAAAACCATGAACGCCCGGCCCTTCATCAAATGGTTCGCGGACACGCGCATCGAAGACATCCCGCTCGTCGGTGGCAAGAACGCCTCGCTCGGTGAAATGATCCGCGAACTCGGCGGCAAGGGCGTGCAGAATCCCGGATGGATTCTCCATCACCGCCGAGGGCTACCGCCATTTCATCACCGAGGCGGAACTCGATCCCGTCATCCGCGCCGCCCTGTCCGGCTCTCGACACCCACGACGTGGCCCTCCTCGCCGAACGCGCCGGCACCGTGCGCCGGGCCATCTGCCACGCCTCGCTGCCCGCTAGACCTGCGGCAGCAGATCGCCGCCGCCTATCAGAAATTGCGGGCCGGCAGTGAGCAGCCGCCGACCGTGGCCGTGCGCTCCTCCGCCACCGCCGAGGACCTGCCCGACGCGAGTTTCGCAGGGCAACAGGAAACCTTCCTCAACATCACCGGCATCGACGCCCTGCTGGACGCCTGCAAATCCTGCTTCGCGTCGCTCTTCACCGACCGCGCGATCAGCTACCGCGTGGACAAGGGCTTCGATCACTTCACCGTCGCCCTGAGCGTCGGCGTCCAGCACATGGTCCGCTCGGATCTCGCCAGCTCCGGCGTGATGTTCACCATCGACACGGAATCCGGCTTCCGCGACGCGGTGCTTGTCAGCGCCGCCTACGGACTCGGGGAGAACGTCGTCCAGGGATTCGTGACACCGGACGAATACTGCGTTTTCAAACCCACCCTCAAGACCGGCTTCCGCCCCATCCTGCGGAAATCCCTCGGCAGCAAGGAGG
Organism: uncultured Verrucomicrobiae bacterium; assembly: GCA_963841745.1. Classification (GTDB taxonomy): domain Bacteria; phylum Verrucomicrobiota; class Verrucomicrobiia; order Verrucomicrobiales; family Akkermansiaceae; genus Luteolibacter. Next base: position 245,377 of record CAWJDV010000009.1, read on the forward strand.
TCCGCATGATCTATCAGGAAGGTGGCGCGAGGACGGTCGGAAACGTTCCGGTCCCGCCCGAGGAGAGCGCGAAGTTCGCCATCACCGACGACGAGGTGCTGCAACTCGCCCGCTGGGCCTGCGTCATCGAGGACCACTACTCCGCCAAACGCGGCCAGCCCGTGCCCATGGATCTGGAATGGGCCAAGGACGGCATCACCGGCGAGCTCTTCATCGTCCAGGCACGTCCGGAAACCGTGCAATCCCGCAAGGATCTCGACGTTTTCGAAACCTATCACCTCGACCAGCGCGGCAAGGTGCTCGCCACCGGACAAAGCGTCGGCAGCAGAGATCGCCACCGGCCGAGTCCGGGTGATTCAAAGCCCCGAGCATGATCGACCGCTTCGAGGCGGGCGAAATCCTCGTCACCGACAAGACCGATCCCGACTGGCAGCCGATCATGAACAAGGCGGCCGCCATCGTCACCCGCCGCGGCGGCCGGACCTGCCACGCCGCCATCGTCAGCCGCGAACTCGGCGTGCCCGCCATCGTCGGCGTCGAACAGGACGCGGACGCGCTCATGGACGGGCAGATGGTCACCGTGAGCTGCGCCGAGGGCGAAACCGGCTTCGTCTATGAAGGCGCGCTGCCGTTCGAGGTCAAGCAGACGAACCTCAAGGACCTCTCCCGCCCCACTACCAAGGTGATGCTCAATCTCGCCAATCCCGGACGAGGCGTTTTCACTGAGCTTTCTGCCCAACGACGGCGTCGGCCTCGCGCGCATGGAGTTCATCGTCAGCAACCACATCAAGATCCATCCGCTGGCACTGGTGAATTTCGACACGCTCGCCGACCGGAGGCCAAGGCGGAGATCGCCCGGCTGACCCACGGCTACGACGACAAGCCCGCCTATCTTCGTGGACCGGCTCGCCCAGGGCGTCGCCACGCTTGCCGCCGCTTTCTATCCGAAGGACGTCATCCTCCGCCTCAGCGATTTCAAGACCAACGAATACGCCAACCTCATCGGCGGCGCGGCCTACGAACCGATCGAGGAAAACCCGATGCTCGGCTTCCGCGGGGCCAGCCGCTACTATCATCCGCGCTATCAGGCAGGGTTCGCCCTCGAATGCCGCGCCGCGAAAAAGGTCCGCGACGAGATGGGCCTCACCAACCTGAAGCTCATGATCCCCTTCTGCCGCACCGTCGAGGAAGGCATCAAGGTCCACAAGGAAATGAACAAACACGGCCTCAGGCGCGGCGACAACGACCTCGAAATCTACGTCATGTGCGAGATCCCCAGCAACGTCATCCTCGCCACCGAGTTCTGCGACATCTTCGACGGCTTCAGCATCGGCTCGAACGACCTCACCCAGCTCATCCTCGGCGTGGACCGCGACAGCGAGATCGTCGCGCCGCTCTTCGACGAACAGAACCTCGCCGTGAAAACCATGATCGCCCAGGTCATCGCCGTCTGCCGCGAGAAAGAACCGCAAGATCGGCATCTGCGGCCAGGCCCCGAGCGATTATCCGGAATTCGCGGAATTCCTCGTCGAGCAGGGCATCAACAGCATTTCCCTCAACCCGGACACCGTGTTGCAAACGACCCTGACCATCATCGACAAGGAACGCGCGCTGGCGACGCCTAACAAACCATCCAGGCAACTGGCAACCCCGTGAAAACGCTTTCACCAACCCGCCGCAGCTTCGAACCCACGCCCGGGATCACATCCTTCTATCATCTGAATGGATCCGATCTCACCCGGTGCGCCTGCACCGGCACGGCCTGCTTCGTCGCCCGCAAATCGCTCGGCGAGCTGCCACCGGATGCCGGCCCCCGCGTTTTCTGCCTTGGCCGCTGCTATGAGGCTCCCGCCGTCGGCCTCCCGCAAAAACGCCCCCGGATCGAAGTCCACTCGTCCGAGCCGGTCCTGCTCGCCCGCATCCTGGCGGGCAGCGGGCCGTCACTCGACGCCTACTGCCGCACCGGCGGCTACGAGGCACTCGACCGCTCGCTCACCGAGCCACGCGAGGCGGTGCTCGCCGCCCTCGAGGACTCCGGCCTGCGCGGGCGCGGTGGTGCGGGATTCCCCACCGGCCGCAAGTGGCGCGCCGCCGCCGAGCAAGCGGCGATGCCGAAATTCATCGTCGCCAATGCCGATGAAGGTGACGCCGGAGCCTTCAGCGACCGCATTCTGATGGAGGAGGATCCACACGCGCTCATCGAAGGCATGGCGATCGCCGCCTACGCCACCGGAGCCACGCGGGGCTGGATCTATCTGCGGCACGAATATCCCGCCGCCCGCGCCACGCTCGAGCACGCGCTGGCGGAAGCACGCGACTTCGGCATCCTCGGCGGTGAGCGGGATTTCGACATCGAGCTCTTCATCGGCCATGGCAGCTACATCTGCGGCGAGGAAAGCGCGCTGCTGATGTCCATCGAGGGCCGCCGCCCCGAAGTGATGCCCCGCCCGCCCTATCCGACGGAACACGGCCTTTTCGGACAGCCGACGGTCACTAACAACGTCGAAACCCTCGCCACCGTGCCATGGATCATCCGCAATGGCAGCGAGGCCTATCAGGTGATGGGCTTCTCCAAAAGCCGCGGGACGAAACTGATTTCGCTCAACTCGCTCTTCAACCGCCCCGGCTTGTATGAGATCGGGTTCGGAATCACGGTCCGGCACCTCGTCGAGGAAATCGGCGGCGGCCTCCGCAATGGTCCGCTCAAGGGCGTGATCATCGGCGGACCGCTCGCCGGCATCATTCCACCGGGGCTGCTGGACACGCGGTTCGGCTTCGAGGAACTCGCCGCCATCGGTGCCAGCGTCGGACACGGCGGAGTGATCGCCTTCGACAATTATACTTCCATTTCCGCCCTCGTGCGGCACGTGTTCTCATTCGGAGCCGACGAGTCCTGCGGGAAATGCACACCCTGCCGGCTCGGCACCCGCCGCATCGAGGAGATTTTCTCCAACCTGGCCCGCACCCAATCCGATGCCACCGAGTGGCGGGAAATCGTGGACGCCCTGAAGACAACCAGCCTTTGCGGCCACGGCACCGGGCTCGCCGCGTTCGCGGAATCCGTGCTGCGCTACTACGGAGAGGAGGTGGCGTCGTGCTTCACGTAACGATCAACGACCAGCCGTGCGAAGCGCCCGAAGGATTCACGATTCTCCAAGCGCTGCGCGCGCAAGGCATCGAGGTGCCCACATTGTGTCACGACGACCGGCTGCATCCGACCGGCGCGTGCCGGCTCTGCGTCGTCGCCGTAAAAGGCTGGGACCGCTTCGCTTCCGCCTGCAACACCCCGCTGCTAGACGGCATGGAAATCGAAACGCACTCGCCCGCCGTCGAGGACACGCGCCGCACCTTGTTGCGCCTGCTCGCCGCCGACTATCCGGCGACGCCGCGATCGGCACCCGACAAGCCATTCCACCACTGGCTGCGTCACTACGGCATCGCGGCGACAGGAAATGGAGCCCGTCTCCATTTCACCGACACCACGCATCCCTATCTGCGCGTGGACATGGAACGCTGCATCACCTGCTTCCGGTGTGTTAGGATTTGTGATGAAGTGCAGGGCCAGTTCGTCTGGCGGGCGTGGAACCGCGGCGACGCCACGCGCATCCTCCCGAATGGTGGCGGCAGCCTGTTGGAAAGCGACTGCGTGAGCTGCGGCGCGTGTGCCGACACCTGCCCGACCGGAGCCATCGAGGACCGACCCGTCCCCGACCATGGCATGTTGGAAAAATGGACACGCACGACCTGTCCGTATTGCGGCACCGGCTGCGAGATGCTCGTCGGCACGCGCGGCGACCGCATCGTGGAGGTGAAACCGGTCGATCGACGCCCCGGTGAACAAAGGCCATCTCTGTTCGAAAGGCCGCTATGCCTTCGGCTTCAACCAGTCGCCGGACCGCGTGCGCGAGCCGATGATCCGCGAGGGATCCGGAATGGCGCACGGTCACCTGGCAGCATGCCAACGAATTCCGTTGCCGAGCGCCTGCGCGCCATCATCGACACGCACGGTCCGCAAAGCGTCGGCATGCTCGGCTCCGCCCGCGGCACCAACGAGGAGAACTACGTCGCCCAGAAATTCGCCCGCGTCGCACTCGGCACCAACAACATCGACTGCTGCGCCCGCGTCTGCCACGCGCCCACCGCCGTGGCCATGAAGCGGATGCTCGGCACCGGCGCGGCGACGAATTCCTTCGACGACATCGAGCACGCCGCCGCCTTCCTCATCTGCGGCTGCAATCCGACGGAAGCACATCCGGTCGTCGGCGCGCGAATCAAGCAGGCGGTGTTAGGCGGCACGAAACTGGTGGTCATCGATCCCGCGCACCACCGAATTGACGCGTTACGCCGATGTGCATCTCGCCCTGCGCCCCGGCACGAATGTCCCGCTGCTCAACGCGCTCGCCCATGTCATCCTCGATGAATCACTGGCAGATCAAACCGCGTTGCGCGAACGGATCAGCGGCTTCGGCGAGTTCGAGAAATTCATCCGCGCCTGGACGCCGGAACGTGCCGCCGCGATCTGCGGCGTGAAGGCGGAGGACATCCGCTCCGCCGCGCGGATCTATGCGACAAGCACTCCGGCGATGGCATTTCACGGCCTCGGCATGACCGAGCACGTGCAAGGCACCGAGGGCGTGATGGCGCTCGTGAATCTGGCACTACTCACCGGAAACTTCGGCAAACCCGGCTCCGGCGTGAATCCCCTGCGCGGCCAGAACAACGTGCAAGGCTCCGCGCACATGGGCTGCGAGCCCGGCCACCTCACCGGTTTCGTCCCGCTCGAGCAAGGCCGAGATGCGTTCACCGCCGCTTGGAACACGCCACTGCCCGCCGCCCCCGGGCTGAATCTGATGGAAATGATCGACGCCGCCGGCCGCGACGAACTCAAGGCGCTGTGGGCGATCGGCTACGACGTCTCATTCACCAATCCCGACACGATCCGGACGCAGGCCGCGCTCGGCGACCATCGATCTCGTGATCGTGCAGGATTTGTTTTTCAACGACCTCGCGCGCGAGTTCGCCCATGTTTTCCTGCCCGCCGCGTCACCGTTTGAGAAGGACGGCACCTTCATGAATTCCGAGCGCCGCGTGCAGCGTGTCCGCCGGGCGGTTCCGGCACCCGGCCATGCACTGCGCGGACTGGGAAATCGTCTGCGGCGTGGCCCGTGCGATGGGCCACGGAAGGGCGTTTTCCTTCCACTCCGCCGAGGAAATCTGGAATGAAATCCGCAGCGTGTGGAAGGCCGGCGCGGGCATCACTTATGCCCGTCTCGCACACGGCGGATTGCAGTGGCCGTGTCCGGACGAAGTCGCATCCCGGCACAGCGATCCTGCATGTGGATTCCTTCGCCGGCTCCAAGACCGCGCCGCTGCAATGCATCGATTTCCGCGAGTCCTCCGAAGCGCCGACGCCGGACTATCCGTTCCTGCTCACGACCGGTCGCTCGCTCTATCAATTCAATGCCGGCACCATGACGATGCGCACGCCGAACCGCGAACTCCGCGCCACCGACACGCTCGACATTTCTCCCGCCGACGCCGCGCGCCTCGGAATCACCGACGGGGAAATCATCCGCGCCACCAGCCGCCATGGCGTGGCGGAGCTGCCGCTGCACATCGACGCCCGCATCAAGAACGGCGAGCTTTTCGCCACCTTCCACACCAGCGGCAACGGCGTGAACCACCTCACCGGACAAGGTCGCGACCTCCAGGCGATGACGCCGGAATACAAGGTCGTCGCCGTGCGCGTCGACAAGCTGGAAGGAGGGTCCGGCCGATGGCTGAGCTCTTCGGCTTCGACTGTTATTCCCCGCGCGAAATCGCCGCGCGGGTGGAGACGGTCGGCGTGACCAAGGCGAACCTGCCGTTCACCTCCATGGTCGCGCTCGGCGTGCTCGGGGGCGGCTTCATCGGACTGGGCGCGATGTTCGCCACGCTGGTGCTGTGCGACTCCGGCCTCCACTTCGCGGTCTCCCGGGTGCTGGCAGGATTGGTGTTTTCCCTCGGACTCATTCTCGTCGTCATTGCCGGAGCCGAGTTGTTCACAGGAAACAATCTGCTAGTCATGACCTACGTCGCGGGCCGGATCAGCCTGCGCAGGTTGCTGGCCAATTTCGCCATCGTGTATGTCGCGAACTTCATCGGCGCGGCCGGACTGGCAGGCGTCGTCGCCCTGTCCGGCCACGATGGGTTGGGAAATGGCGCGGTCGGCCGCACGGCGGTGGCGATCGCTGCGGCGAAGGTCGCGCTGCCGTTTGCCGAAGCGTTTTTCCGCGGTGTGTTGTGCAACGTGCTCGTTTGTCTCGCCGTCTGGCTCGCGATGGCCGGGCGCACGGTGACCGACAAGATCCTTGCAATCATCTTTCCCATTGCCGCGTTCGTCGCCGCCGGATTCGAGCACAGCGTGGCAAACATGTATTTCCTCCCGCTGGGACATTTCCTCGATGGCGGCATCACCATCACCGGCATGATCCACAATCTTGTTCCCGTCACCCTCGGCAACCTCGCCGGCGGCGCGGGCATGGTCGGACTGGTCTATCACACCATCTACCGCCGCGGGAACACCTCTTCCGATCCATCACCTAACCCCGAAAAACCATGAAAACCAAAACCCCGAAAACAAACCCGCCGGCGGTGCTCTGTGGCACCGATTTCTCAGAGAACTCGGCGCAGGCTGCGGACGTCGCGTGCGCGCTGGCGAGACTTGGGCAGATGCCGCTCGACCTCGTCCACGTCAGCATCATTCCCACCCATTCGCTACTGGAGAAAAAACTCGCGGCCGAAGCGACGCGCCTTCGCGGAGAAGGTGCCACAGTTCATGCATCGATGCTGGAGGGAAATCCGGACGAAGTGCTCGTCGAGCGGGCGAAACCGAAATCCTGTCGATTGTTAGTCGTTTCCTCCATTGGCAGACGGGCGCTCAACCGCTGGCTGATCGGCAGCGTCGCGGAGCGCACGGCGGAGCGGGCGGCCGCGCCCACCCTCGTGGTGCGGGATGCCGAACCCTTCCTCGCGTGGGCGCGCGGCGAACGCCCGTTGAAGATCTTTGTCGCGTTCAACTTCACTCCCACGGCGGAAACCGCGCTGCGCTGGGTGAAGACGCTGCTCGCCATGGGCCCGTGCGACGTGGTGGTCGGCTACGTGGATTTCCCGCTGGAACAAAGGGCGCGCCTCGGCGGCACGGGCCCCGTCCCGCTGGTCGGAAATCTACCTGAAGTGCAGACGGTCCTCGAGCGCGATCTCCAGACCCGGGCCGCCGAACTGCTGGAATCCACGGATTTCCGCACGTGCGTGGATGCGAACTGGGGGCGTCCCGACGTGCCGCTCGCCGCCATGGCCAGGCAGCAGGGAGCGGACCTCATCGTCGTCGGCTCCCATCAATACCAGGGTTTCGAGCGGTTCTGGAATCTATCCGTCTCTAGCGGGGTGCTCCGCGGTGCCGCCATGAGCGTGACGGTGGTTCCCATGGCCTCCCAGGAGCCAAAAGCCCCCGGCATCGCCCCGCCGCTGCGGAAGGTGATGGTCAGCACGGATTTCTCGGCTCTCGCCAACCACGCGATCCCCCACGCCTACTCGCTGCTGCGCGGCGGTGGCACGCTGCATCTCGTCCACGTGACGCACCCGTATGAAATGCCTGGAGGCGAGTTTCTGAAAGGACCCGCCAACTCGAATTTCAAAACCCTGCACGCCAAACACGTCCAGGCCTGCGCTAACAAACTGCGCGCACTGATCCCGTCCGAGGCGGCCGCCATGGGCATTTCCACCGAGATCGAGGTGGCCGAGCACGAGAACCCCGCGACGGGCATCTGCCAGGCTGCCGAGCGTTTCGCCGCAGATGCGGTCTGCCTGAGCACCCACGGCCTGTCAGGCCTGTCGAAGGCGCTGATGGGCTCGGTCGCGCAGAAGGTCCTGACGCACAACACACGGCCTCTGCTGCTCGTCCGGCACGCACCCGACACCTGATTTAAGAACCTCACGGAGAAAACCGGCTCATGAAAAAGTCCGCGGACCACGCGTGGCACCAGATGCCGGTCGAAGAGGTGTTGGGCTTCCTGAACGTGAATCCGACCTGCGGACTGTCGGCGGCGGAGGTCCGCCGCCGACAGCAGGAATTCGGCCCTAACCGGGTCACCGCGCGCCGTGGCACGCCGGCATGGGTGAAATTTCATCCAACAGTTCAACCAGCCGCTGGTTTACATCCTGCTGCTCGCCGTCGCGGTGACCGCGCTGCTCGGCGAGTGGGTGGATTCCGGGGTCATTTTCGGCGTCGTGCTGATCAATGCCATCGTCGGATTTCTCCAGGAATCCAAGGCGGAGAAATCCATCGATGCACTCAGCCGGATGGTCACCACCGAGGCCACGGTGCGCCGGGACGGTCGCAAACAGCGCATTCCCTCCGAGGATCTGGTCCCGGGCGATGTCGTGCTGCTCCAGTCCGGCGACCGCGTGCCCGCGGATCTGCGGCTCTTTCATGTGCGGAACCTGCACGTGGATGAATCCGCCCTAACCGGTGAATCGCTTCCCGTCGCCAAACATCCCGATCCCCTCGCGCGGGACACCATTCTGGCAGATCGGAAAAATCTCGCCTACGCCGGCACGCTCGTCACCAGCGGTCAGGCGGAGAGTCTCGTCTGGGGCATCGGCGACCAGACCGAGACCGGACGCATCGCCCATCTCATTTCCAACGCGGTCGAGTTGTCCACGCCGCTCACCCGCAAGATCGCGCGCTTCAGCAGCCTGCTGCTGCGGGTCATCCTCGCCCTGGCGGCGGGCACCTTCGCCCTCGGCATCTCGCGCGGGGAAAAGCCCGAGGACATGTTCATGGCGGCGGTGGCACTCGCCGTCGGCGCGATTCCCGAGGGGTTGCCCGCGGCCGTCACCATCGTCCTGGCCATCGGAGTTTCCCGGATGGCGAAGCGCCGCGCCATCATCCGCAAGCTGCCCGCCGTGGAGACGCTCGGCAGCACCACCGTGATCTGTTCGGACAAAACCGGCACGCTCACGGAAAACCAGATGACCGTGCGGGAAATCCTCGCCGGCGGGAAAGCCTATGAGGTCACCGGCGCCGGCTACGATCCCGCCGGTGAGCTTCGCTTCGACGGCGAGGTGGTGAACGTGCCGGAGCATCCGGCGCTGGCCGAGTGCCTGCTGGCCGGGATGCTCTGCAATGACTCGTCGCTCGTCCGCGAGGACAGACCGCAGCACGCTGCAGGGCGACCCCACCGAGGCCGCGCTGCTCGTGGCTGCGGAAAAGGGCGGAATGCTCCACGCCCATGCCAAGCAGGATTCACCGTTGCTGGACACCATCCCTTTCGAGTCGGAGCACATGTTCCGCGCCACGCTGCACGACACCCGTCCGGGCCGCGTGATTTACAAGGTCGGCGCGCTTGAGCGTCTGCTGGACAGATGCACCGAGGTGCTTGCCGATGACGGCTCGCCCGCCATTCTCGACAAGGAGGCCGTGCATCGCGCCGCCGAGGCGATGGCAGCGCGAGGACTGCGGGTGATCGCCTTCGCCCGCCGCCGGATGGCCGCGGACCATGACAGGCTTGAGCACGAGCACGTCGCGGAAGGACTGACGTTTCTCGGCCTGCAAGGCATGATGGACCCGCCGCGGCCCGAGGCGATCGACTCGGTGCGCAAGTGCCAGCAGGCCGGCATCGCGGTGAAGATGATCACCGGCGACCACCTCGTCACCGCCCGTGCCGTGGCCTTGCAGATCGGCCTGAAGGGATGCGGGGAAAACGGGACGCTTGACGCCCTGTCAGGACGTGATCTGGAAAAAATTTCCGACGAGGACCTCCCGGAAGTCGCCGAGCGCACCGCTGTCTTCGCACGGGTGGCTCCCGAGCAGAAGCTCCGCCTGGTAAAAGCCCTGCAAGCCCGCGGACACGTCGTCGCGATGACCGGCGACGGAGTGAACGACGCCCCGGCCCTCAAGCAGGCGGACATCGGCGTGGCGATGGGCATCACCGGCACCGACGTGGCGAAGTCCGCCGCCGCGATGATTCTCATGGATGACAATTTCGCCTCCATCGAGGCGGCCGTGGAGGAAGGCAGGGGCGTGTTTGACAACCTGACGAAGTTCATCGTCTGGACGCTGCCCACCAACGTCGGGCGAGGCGATGATCCTGCTGGCGGCGATTCTGCTCGGCACCGTGATGCCTGCACTGCCGGTGCAGCTGCTGTGGGTCAACATGACGACCGCGATTCTGCTAGGCCTGATGCTGGTGTTCGAGCCGAAGGAGGCCGATCTGATGGAGCGCCCGCCGCGCGACCCGAAGCGTCCGCTGCTAACGGGTTTCCTGCTCGTCCGCACCGGCCTGATCTCGCTCATCATGCTGGTCGGCGGATTCCTGATGTTTTTCTGGGAGCTCAACTCCGAGGGCCAGACCGAGGCGGCGGCTCGCACAGCCGTCATCAATGTCATCGTGGCTGTCGAAACCGCCTATCTTTTCAGTTGCCGCTCACTCCATCATTCGATGTTCACGATCGGTTGGTTTACCAACCGCTGGGCGGTGGCCGGCACGCTGGCGATGCTGTGCGCGCAGCTTCTCTTCACCTATGCGCCGGTGATGAACACGCTGTTCCACACGGCGCCGATCAGCGCCGGTTCCTGGCTGCGCATCGCCGGGGTGGCGGTACTGGCCGGTGCCGTGGTGGAGCTTGAAAAATGGCTTCGCTACGGCGGCCACCGCGGTGATCACGCCGCTCCGGACTAACAATCCGTTCCGCCATGAAAATCCACCATCTTACCGTTGCTGACGCCCTCACCAGCTTGAACAGCGGCCTGGCGGGATTGGATGAAAGCGAAGCCCGACGGCGGCTCGCCGAGTTCGGGCCGAACCAGGTGGAGGAAATCGCCGGCGAACCGCTGATTCTCACATTCGCCCGCGAGTTCGTCCATTTTTTCGCGATCATCCTGTGGATCGCCGCGGCGCTCGCGTTTTTCGCCGAGTGGAAACAGCCCGGGGAAGGCATGGCGACCCTTGGGTTTGCAATCATCGGCGTGATCGTGATCAACGGCACGTTCTCGTTCTGGCAGGCCTATCAGGCGGAGCGCGCGCTGGCGGTTCTCAAAAAACTGTTACCCCGCTCCACCAAGGTGCTGCGCTCCGGATCCGTCCGGCAGACGGTTTCTGCGGAGCTGGCGCCGGGCGATCTGATTCTGCTGGAGTCCGGCGACATCGTGCCCGCCGACTGCCGGCTGGTGGAAGCCTTCGGCGTGCGGGTGAACAACGCCACCATCACCGGAGAATCGCTCCCGACCTCGCGCGATGCGGAGCCTTGCGGGGAAGTCGAAATGCTCGGCAGCCCCAATATCCTGTTAGCCGGAACGTCTTTGGTTTCGGGCGAGGCCAAGGCGTTGGTCTTCGCGACCGGAGTCCACTCCGCATTCGGCCAGATCGCCCGTCTCACCCAGACCACCGCCGACACGGTTTCCCCGCTCCAGACTGAAATTCTCCGTGTCAGCCGCATCGTCGCCGGACTGGCCGTCACGCTGGGTGTGATCTTCTTTTTCATCGGCCGGATGATCGGATTGTCGTTCTGGGAGAACTTCATTTTCGCCATCGGCATCATCGTGGCGAACGTGCCGGAAGGGCTGCTGCCGACCGTGACGTTGTCCCTCGCGATGGCCTCCCAACGGATGGCCCGGCGCAACGCGCTCGTCCGCCACCTGCCTGCCGTCGAGGCGCTCGGCTGCACCACGGTGATCTGCACCGACAAGACCGGCACCCTCACCCAGAACCGCATGTCGGCGAAGCGACTCTTCATCGGCGGCGAGTTGATAGAGCGGGAACAAATCGCCACGCTGGTCCCCGCTCATCACCGGTTTTTCGAAGTGGCAGCCTATTGTCATGACTTGAAAAAGTCGGACGGCTTCTGGCTCGGGGATCCGATGGAAATCGCCCTCGTCCAGCTCGCGGAACCTGCAATGAGCTCGATCCCCGCCCCGCCGAGGATCAACGAGATTCCCTTCGATTCCGAAAAACGGCGACTCTCCACCCTTCATGCCGCTGCGGATGGTGCCATCCTCTACTGCAAGGGCGCTCCGGAAGTCGTGCTCGCCCGCTGCGAACGAGCTTCGACCGCGGAAGGGACTGCCGAGCTAACAGACGAACGGGTGGCATCCTTCAAGACCGCCGCCGAGCGGATGGGCAAGGACGGCCTGCGCGTCCTCGCCCTCGCCTGGAGACTCCTCCCCGCAAATTTCGAACTGGAAAACGCCGACACGGAAATGGTCCTGGCCGGACTCGTCGGCCTGGAAGATCCGCCGCGCGTGGAAGTCGCGAGCGCCCTGCAAAAATGCCGCAGCGCCGGCATCAAGGTGATCATGGTCACCGGCGACCACCCGCAGACCGCCGAGGCCATCGCCCGCGAAATCGGGTTGGTTAGCTCGGAGCATCCGGTCGTGATCACCGGCACCCGCCTCGGCCATCTATCCGAAATCCAGCTTCAACTCGCCCTCGACGCGCCGGAAATCCTCTTCGCCCGCGTCCAGGCGGAACAGAAGATGCGCATCGTCGCCGCGCTCAAGAAAAAGAACGAGATCGTCGCGGTCACCGGCGACGGCGTGAACGACGCTCCGGCGCTGCGCAAGGCCCACGTCGGCATCGCCATGGGACTCACCGGCACCGACGTCGCCCGCGAGTCCGCCGACATGGTGCTGCTGGACGACAACTTCGCGAGCATCGTCGCCGCCATCGAGGAAGGCCGTGCGGTGTTCGCGAACATCCGCAATTTTCTAACCTACATCCTCACCTCCAACGTGCCGGAAATCATTCCCTACCTGGCCTTCGTGATTTTCCGTATCCCGCTGCCGCTCACCATCATCCAGATCCTCGCCGTGGATCTCGGCACCGACATGCTGCCCGCGCTGGGACTGGGCGCGGAAAAACCCGGCCCCGACGTCATGAACACTCCTCCCCGCCGCCGCGACCAGCGCTTGTTGGGCGGAGCTCTGCTCGCCCGCGCCTACCTTTTCCTCGGACTGATGCAGGCCACCGCCGCGATGGCCGCCTTTTACTTCGTCCTGCACACCGGCGGATGGCATTCCGGTCAATCACTGGCGGCAAACGACCCGCTCTACCTCAAGTCCACCACCGCCTGCCTGAGCGCCATCGTGGTCATGCAGATCGCCAATGTATTCCTCTGCCGCAGCGAGCGCCGGCCACTGTTTTTCCGGGGCCTGTTCAGTAACAAACTGATCCTCGCCGGCGTCGCCACGGAAATCCTTCTCATTCTGCTGATCACCTACACGCCGTGGGGAAACACGCTTTTCGGCACCGCTCCGCTGCCGCTGTCCGTGTGGATTTTCATCCTGCCGTTCGCGCTAGGCATGACCACTCTGGAAGAACTCCGGAAATGGATTTCGCGCGAATTTGACGTATCTTCAGATTGAACGATCACTCCGCATATTTTGTCTAACCAAGTGAAAACTTCCTCCCATGAAAACGAGCTACACACCACCCGAGCAGGAAATCAGCAAGTGCGTCCGTGTTCCTGCGGGCGATGTGTTTTTGCCGGGCGATTTGCAAGTGCCTGAAATGGCGACCTCGCTGGTGATTTTCGCCTTCGACTATGGCCGCTGCGCGAACCATCCCCGGCCCCGCCACATCGCCCGGGTCATGCGTGATCACGGGCTCGGCACCCTGTTGTGCGACCTGCTGACGGAAGACGAGGAAGCCGAAGACGAAGTGACCGAAAAATACCGTCACGACGCGGATTTTCTCTCCCGGCGGTTGATCGAGGTCACCAAGTGGGTAATCTCCAATCCCGACACCCGGAGTCTGCGCCTCGCGTATTTCGGAGCCTCCGCCGGTGGTGCCGCCGCATTGATCGCCGCAGCGAAGATGCGCAAGAAAGTGGCCGCCGTGGTGACCCGCAGCTGTCGTGCGGATCTTGCGAAAAAAGCCCTCCCCCACGTGCTCTGTCCGACCCTGCTGATCGTCGGCGAAGACGACATGGTGGGTGTCGAACTGAACCGCGAGGGACTCGAGCGGCTCGGCGGCAGGAAAGAGTTGCAGGTGATTCCCGGTGCTTCCCACCTCTTCGGCGAGCCGGGCAAACTGGACATCATGTCGCAAATGAGCGCGGAATGGCTCCGCCACTACGCCGACCCGGATCATCGTTAGAAATACGCCCCCAGCACATACTGCAACAACATCCGCTGGCTGTTGAAGAACGCTCCGTTCAGGGCGATGGAGTGGCGCATGATTTCCAGAAACCGGTCATGTTCGTGATAGTAGAGCGGAATCACGATCTCCTCCATTTTGTCATAAAGCGAAGCCGCGTCGAGCGCCGTGGTCCGCGCGGATTCCTGAAGCCGCGGGCCTCCGCCGATCGCCCAGCCGGTCACGCCCTCGATGCAACCCTCGATCCACCAGCCGTCGAGGATGCTGAGACTGGGAACTCCGTTCATCGCCGCCTTCATGCCGCTCGTGCCGGACGCCTCCTTCGGCGGCAGCGGCGTGTTCAGCCACACGTCCACGCCCGCCGTCATCAGCCGGCCGAGTTCCCAGTCATAGTTGGTTAGATAGGCGATGCGGACCTGCCCTTTCAAAGTCTTGATCGATCGGAAAATCGACCGGATCGTTTCCACACCGACCACGTCGCCGGGATGTGCCTTGCCTGCGATGACCACCTGGATCCCGCCGTCGATCCGGGCCAGCGTCTTGAGTCGTTCCAGGTCGTGAAACAACAGGTTTGCGCGTTTGTAGTCGGCGATGCGCCGGGCAAACCCCAAGGTGAGCACGTTGGCCTCCATTCCGACACCTGATTCGTGATTCACCCGGTCGAGCAGCGCGACCTTGGCCAGCGCGTGGGCATCCCACACTTCTTCCGCTGGCAGGTTGAGAGCGGAGCGCAGGCTGAAGTTGTCGTCCCGCCAGCCGGGGATGTGCCGGTCGTATAACTTCTGGAACGGTGGCGACGCCCAGGTGGGGACGTGCACGCCGTTGGTGATGTCCTCGATCTTGTAGCCAGCGAACATGCGCTGGGAGATTTCCGTGTGTTTCTTGGCGACGCCGTTGATGTAGTGGCTGAGGTTCAGTGCGAGATAGGTCATGTTCAGCTCGCCGCCGCAGCAGAACACTTCCCGCATCTCGCCGACCTCGCCGCGACCCAGCGCGGCAGTGACCATTTCAACCGGGAACTTGTCGTGCCCGGCAGGCACCGGCGTGTGGGTGGTGAAGACACATTTCCGACGCACCGCCTCCACATCGTCATGATTGAATTTTTCCCTGCCTGCGGCGGCCGCCTGTTCGTCCAGCAGCTCCATGGCAAGCAGGCTGGCGTGGCCCTCGTTCATGTGAAAACGCTTGATCGAATGGTGCCCGGCCGCCCGCAGGAATCTCACCCCGCCGATGCCCAGCACGATTTCCTGGCAGAGTCGATACCACGGATCCCCGCCGTAGAGATGATCCGTGATGTGGCGGTCCCATTCGGAGTTTTCCGGCAGGTCCGTATCGAGCAGATAGACCGGCACCGTGGCGCCCCGGCCTCCTTTCACGTCATATTGCCAAGCGCGGACCCAGACCTTGCGCCCGTCGATGGAGACGGCAATACGGGGTTCCATTTCCTTCACGAAACCCTCCACCGACCACTCGCACGGCTCTTCCGTCTGGGAACCCAGCTCATCCAGACGCTGGCGGAAATACCCCTTGCGGTGAATCAAGGACACGCCACCGATCGCAAGCCCCTGGTCCGCGGCCGAACGCAACAAGTCGCCTGCCAGAAACCCAAGTCCGCCACAGTAGGTCGGCATGCCGGGTTCCAGGGCGATTTCCATCGAAAAATAGGCAATCAACAGATCACTTTTCATCATGGGCGGGGTGATGAACCGCAACTGGCAAACTAAGCGCGGCCATCGGTTTCTGCAAGTCCGCAGGATCCCGGATCAGGGCGATCTGATTTTGAGAATACCAACTGCGAATGGACGGGAATTTTCAGAAATTTCCGATCACACCGTCTCCGAAGAGACGATTCGGACGGGTAAATTTGGCTTCATTCGTGTGCATGCCCGTCCATTCGCGGTTTCCCGGGCAATCCTGTCACCCGGAAAGCGCCCCTTGCGGCGGCGGAAAGTCGGTCTAGGATCGGCGATGCCCTTTGATTGCCAGGACGGCCGCTGCCAAAAATCCATTTGCTGGATGGGCCGCGTGCTCTTCGCCGCCGGAATTTACCAAATCCTGTTCGCCGTGGTGGCGAACTTCTGGCCGTTTTTCATCTTCGACCGGATCGGCATCGAGCGGCCGAACCACCCGTTGCTGTGGCAGGGCGTGGGCGTGGTCGCCGGGGTGCTGGGGGTTTTCTACCTGATCGCTTCGCGCGATCCCATCCGGCATTGGTCCATCGTGCTCATCGGTTTCATGAAATCCATCGTCACCCTGTTGATCCTCGCGTCCGCGGTTTTCAACGGGAACCTGCCGCCAGCCAGCCTGTGGATCCTGCTGGTCGACGATGCCGTGTGGATCGCCCCGTTCGCGGTGATTCTGTGGGCCAGCCTGCGCGCCCACGCCGGGGTGCCGCCGACGCGCTCCGAGCCGCTCAGCATCGCGGAAGCGGCGGATGTTTACTCACTTTCCAACGGCATGACGCTCGCGGAGGCCTCCAAGTCCGGGCTGCTCGTCCTGGTTTTCCTGCGCCACTTCGGCTGCACCTTCACCCGCCAGATCCTGCGCGGATTGGAGGGGATTCAAAAGGAAGCCCACGCCCACGGCGCGGAGCTGGTGCTCGTCCACATGTTGCAAGGCGGCAAGGAAATGGAGTATCTCGGCGAGCGCAGCGGCGTCACCCGCATCGCCGATCCGCGCTGCGAGCTCTACCGCGCCTTCGGCCTTGGCAAGGGCGGGTTTCTCGAACTGTTCGGCCCGCACGTCTGGTGGCGCGGCGCGGTCTCGATCTTTAAAGGCTGCGGCCTCGGCCACCTCGCCGGCGACGGCTTGCAGATGCCGGGAGCCTTTCTTTTCCGCGACGGAAAAATCATTTCCTCGCAGCCCGCCCACTCCGCCTCCGATCTGCCGGATTTGCCCGGGCTTTTCCAAGCATTGCCCTTGCCCGCCGGACCTGACACGGTATCGGCATGACCTCGCTGCAAGGCAAAACGCTGCTCGTCACCGGAGCCTCCAGCGGCATCGGCCAGGCGCTGTGTGAACTCCTCTTCGAACGCGGTGCCAACATCCTCGGCGTCACCCGCCGGCCCACCGAGCTGCCGGACTACATCTCGCCCATCGCCGCGGATCTCACGCAGCGCGAACAGATTTCCTCGATCTTCCAGGGCCTCGGAAAAATCGACGGCCTCGTGAACTGCGCCGGCGTCGCCTACCTCTCACGCATCATCGACGGCAACCCCGCCGACTGGGAGGAAATGTGGCGCGTCAACGTGATGGCGCTCACCCTCTGCTGCCAGCTCTCGCTCAAACACTTCCCTAACACCGGCGGCCGCATCGTCAACGTCTCCTCCATGAGCGGTCACCGGGTACCACCGTCCGGCGGGTTTTACGCGCCCACCAAGTTTGCGGTTAGAGCCATCACCGATGCGCTGCGGGCCGAGTTGAAATCCGTGCGCTCGCCGATCCAGGTCGCCTGTGTTTCCCCCGGATTCGTCGATACCCCGCTGCTCGATTCCTATTTCCGCGGCCGAGAGCAATCCCTCGTCCAGACCCGCGCCGCGATGAAAATGCTCGATGCTCGCGACGTCGCCTGGGCCATTCTAACCATCCTTGAGGCGCCCGCCCATGTCGAAGTCGGCGACATCCTGATGCGCAGCGCCGAGCAACAGATGTGACATGGATTTCCGCCGCGCCATCGTCCGCATCCTTGCCTGCGCCGCAGCAGCCTTGTTAGCGTCCTGCATCGACGGCCGCGAGGAAGTCTGGGTGAACGCGGACGGCAGCGGCCGCGCGGAAGTATCCTATTCGCTGCCGGCCGCCGCAGCTAGATTTCAGGGTGGCGAAGCCGGGGTGCGCCGGATGATCGAGGGCTTTCTACAAGATGCGCCGGGGATTTCCACCTCATCCTGCGAGGTCACCACCGAAGGCGACCGCTTGAAAATCCGGGTCCGCACCACCTTCGACTCCGCTCTCGAACTCAAGGAAATCTCCACGGGAGACGCCATGGGCAAGCTCCCCTCTTCCGCGACCGGGCTCACAGGAGATTTCCAGGTGGCGGTGAAAGGGCTTTCCATCGATTTCGCCCGCACCATCACGGCTGGGGATGCCCTGCCGGGAGTCGGATTCATCCCCGTCTCACAGTTCAAGGACCGGCAGCTCACTTACATTTTCCACCTGCCGCAAGCCGCCACCTCGTCCAATGCCACCCGCACCGAGAACTCCGGCCGCACGCTCGTCTGGGATTTCCCCCTCGCCCAAGCCATCCAAGGCCCGGTCACCACCCGTTTCACCGCGCCGATTCCGCTGCCGCGCTGGGCCGTATTCACCACCTGCATCCTCACGGCCGTGATCGCCATTTTCGCCGCCCGGAAATTATTCCGCCCGAAATCCCCCACCGGCTAGACACCCGCTCCGTTCCTGCTTAAATGCCACGCACATCCCCATGTCCGCCGCATTCAAAGACTATTACGAAACCCTTGGAGTCGCCCGCGACGCCAGCTCCGCCGACATCAAGAAGGCGTTCCGGAAACTGGCCCGCAAGCACCACCCGGACGTGGCCAAGGACAAAAAAGCCGCCGAGGAGAAGTTCAAGGAAATCAACGAGGCCAACGAGGTGCTCAGCGACCCCGAGAAGCGGAAAAAATATGACCAGCTCGGAGCGAACTGGGACAACCCGAACGCCGGCTACGGCCCACGCCGCGGCGAGCCCTCCGCCGGTGGCCGCGAGTTCAACTTCGGCGGCACGGGATTCAGCGACTTTTTCGAGCAATTCTTCAGCAGTGGCAGCCGCTACGGATTTCCGGAAAGCGGCCAAGGCCCCGCCGCCGCCCGCGAGCGCAAGGGCAACGACGTGGAGGGCGACATCCTCGTCACCCTCGAGGAAGTCATGAACGGCGACGTCCGCCCGATCTCGCTGCAGATGACCAACCCGCGCACCGGCAAGGTCGACACGCACACCTTCCAAGTCCGCATCCCCGCCGGTGTCATCTCCGGAAAACGCATCCGCGTTCCCGGCCAGGGCGAGCCCGGCAGCGGCGGCGCTCCTGCCGGTGACCTCTACCTGCGGGTCCGCCACGCCGCCCACCCGGATTTCCACACCGAGGGCTCCGACCTTTACTACGACCTCGATCTAGCACCCTGGGAAGCCGTGCTCGGCACCGAACTCACCGTGCCCACGCTCGACGGCAACATCAAACTCCGCATCCCGGCCGGCAGCGAGAACGGCCAGCAACTCCGCGTCCGCGGCCGCGGCCTGCCCAAGGGAAAAACCGGCGAGCGAGGCGACTTCCACGCCACGATCACCATCCACCTCCCCACCAGGCACACCCCGGAGGAAACCGCCCTCTGGGAGAAACTCCGCGATGTTTCGAAATTCAACCCTCGGACCCATCCAAGCGCATGAAGCCCGAGAACGACCTACCGCTCTACGACCCCGACGACCAGGCGACCTACACCCTCGAAATGGTCGCCGAAATCACCGGCGTCTCCTCGCAGACCATCCTGCACTATCAGGAACACGGCCTCATCCAGTCCGCCGGATTCGACGACGAAACCGTGCACACCCTCCGCCGCATCGACTACCTGCGCAGCACCTGTGAGGCTAACATTTCCGGGCTCAAGCTCATCCTCGAACTGCTCGACCAGGTGGAGCGCCTGCAAACCGAACTCCGCGCGCGACGCTGACGAGTCGTGACCAAGACTGGATGTCACCCGAGCAACTCCCCTTCCTCACCCTCGCCATCCTCGTGGTGGCGTTTCTCTATTCCAGTGTGGGCCACGCGGGAGCCTCCGGCTACATCGCAGTGATGACGCTTTTCCACCTGGCTCCCGCGGAAATCAAACCGACGGCGCTGGTGCTGAACATCCTGGTCGCGAGCATCGGCACGTGGCAGTTCTGGCGGGTGGGGTATTTTTCCTGGTCGCTGTTCTGGCCGTTCGCGTTGTTAGCCGTGCCGATGGCGTTCGTGGGCGGTTATCTGAATCTGCCGACGCAGGTGTTTAAAATCCTGATCGGCGTGGTGCTGTTATTTTCGGCGCTGCGGTTTTTCTGGAGTCCTGCCGATGACCCGGTGGCGCGGGAACCATCGCGGCCGGCGGCGATTTCCATCGGCGCGGGCCTGGGGCTGCTGTCCGGACTAACAGGCACGGGCGGCGGGATTTTCCTCACTCCGTTGCTGCTCTTCATGCGCTGGGCGAAGACCAAAAACGCGGCGGCGGTGTCCGCGCTGTTCATCCTGGTGAACTCGGCTTCCGGGCTGTTGGGAAATGTGAGCAGCACGCGGCATTTCCCGGCATTCGCCATCCCACTGGCGGTGGCGGCCATCGCTGGCGGGACGGCAGGCTCGTATTTCGGCAGCCGGCGTTTCGACCACACGGTGATCAAGCGATTGCTGGCGGTGGTGCTGCTCATCGCCGGGGTGAAGCTGATTTTCACGAAATAAGCTCATCCCATGGGCGCACCAGCCAATTCCTTGACACCCGCGCACCGGGAAAACACTCTCGCCGGCATGGTCAATGAATCCTCCTACTACGCCGGACTCGACATCGGCGGCACCACGGTGAAAGCCGTGCTCGTCAATCACCTCGCCGAGCAAGTCGGACCACTCACGGAAGTCAGGAGCCATGTGAAGGACGGGTATGAAGCGACGTTCGCCCAGCTCGATCTCGCGCTCGACCAGCTCGCCAGCGGTGCCGGAATTGAGAAAAGCGCCATCGTCGGCATCGGCCTGGACGTGCCCGCCCCGAGCAGCGACGGCGTGATCTGGGGCAAGGCGAATCTCGGCGACGACTGGGTGGGCACCGACATCCGCGGCAAGCTCGCCGCCCGCACCGGCGTCCCGGTATTCATGACCAATGACGGAAACGCAGCCGCCCTCGGCGAGTACGCGCTCCGCCACAAACGCGTCGGCAGCCTCATGTTGGTCGCGCCCGGCACCGGCCTCGGCGCGGGCCTGGTCCTGCCCGGCGGCCGCAGCTACGAGGGTGCCAATGGGCTCGCCCTGGAAACCGGCCACATCAGCGTGCCCTTCCGCGAGGACGACGGCACCCTGCCCGCCTGCTCCTGCGGCCTCACCGGTTGCGCCGAAGCGTGGGTCTCATTGATGGCCCTGCGCCGCCGCCTGCGCCTGGAACTCGCCAAGCCGGAATGGGCCGGCCACCCGCTCAACGAGGGCGACGCCCCCATCGAGGAAAAGGCCTTCAAGCTCCGCAATTTCGCGGAAGCGGGTGACGCGCTCGCCGTGCAGATTTTTAAACAACAAGGGTTCATCCTCGGCTATGCCATCGCCGACATGGTCCGCACGCTCGATCCCGGCCTCGTCGTCATCGGCGGCGGCCTGGCGGAAACCACGTTCCGCGACCAATACATGGAGTGGATCCAGGAAGGCTTCGCCGACCGCGCGTGGCCGGCCTATCGGTTCAGCCCGCTGGACAAGGACAAGGTGACGACCCAGTTCGAATGGGCGATCGGTGGCGACGCGGCGGCCGCCATCGGCATGGCCTACACCGCGCACGAGCTGTTCCAGTAGGGATTGAGACGCCAGAAGCAAGAAGTGGAGAGTCTCGATCCAAGCTCTCCTTCTGGATTCTCAACTCTCACTCTTCCACCTCTTCCATGCATGGGCGAAAAACGCCGCGGCAAAGAGGAACATGAAGAACGAGAAGAACTGCCCCTTGGTGAGGAAGCCCACCATCGCCGAATCCGGTTCGCGGAAATGCTCGCCGAAAATCCGGAAAACCGCGTAGAGCGCGAAGAACAAGCCGGTGATCAGGCCGGCCGGAGCCTTGGGAAAACGGACCCTAACCACCCACAGGATCACGAATAACAACAGCCCTTCCAGCAGGCCTTCGTAAATCTGCGACGGGTGACGGGCCGGCAGAAATTCCCCGAGCGTTTTTGACAGCTCCGGATTGTTCCGGGCGGCGGCGATCAGCGTGTCGAGCGATGTCGCATCCGCCAGCGAGGGGTCCACCCGCATGCACGCCTGCCAGGCCATCGCCTGCGTTTCCTCGGATTCCTGCGCGAGAGAAAGAGGAAATTTCACCGCCCACGGCACTCCGGTCGTGATCCGGCCGTAAAGCTCGCCATTGATGAAATTCGCGGCCCTTCCGAAAAACAACCCCAGCGGACCGACCACGCTCAGCCCGTCGGCCAGCTTCGCCCACGAGACGTTTTGCCGCTTCGCGTAAACCCAGGTGAAGATCGCCAGCCCGAGGATGCCGCCGTGACTGGCCATGCCACCCTCCCAGACGCGCAGCACCAGCAGCGGATCCTTGGCGAGTTCCCCCACCCGACCTTCGGCAAGTGGTAGAAAAAGATGTATCCCAACCGCCCGCCGAGAAAGACGCCGAACAAGGCGCACCCCGCGATGAAATCCCCGACTTTTTCGGGCGGCATCACCCACAGCCCCCGCCGCGCCAGATTCCGCAGCAACAGGAAACCCGCCACAAATCCCGCCAAATAGGCCAGCCCGTACCACCTCAACGCCAGGCTGCCCGAGATCGGCAGCGCGATAGGATTCAAATCATGCACATAAGTCGCAAACACGGGCGAAGCTCACACCATCCCCCGGCAGCACGCAAGCGGGGATGATCCTCTTCCCCATTGACCGGAGCGCCGGGAGTGCCAACCTTTCCCCATGCCGAGCAAGAAGGAACTCCTTGACCTCCAATTCATCGACGCGCGTCACAAGCTCATCGACCTCGCCGCTTTCCTCGACCGCATCGACCGCCACGAGGGTACTGACGACTACCGCTACACCGCGATGAAAACCGCGCTGCCCATCCTCCTCGCCGACCGCCCGGACCGCGCCCGGGCGGTCTTGGAAGCTTTTTCCGATCACACCACCGAGGTTTCCGAAAGCGCGCCGTTCCAAGGTGCCTTCGGCGCGGCACTTCCCCCTTCCGACCCATGAAATACATCGAGCCCCACGGCCACATGGTCAGCCGGACGACCGACGATTACGAAAAACTCGCGCTCTCCGGCTGCGAGGCGATTTGCGAACCGGCGTTCTGGGCCGGCTTCGACCGCTCGTCGGCGGATGGCTTTTACGATTACTTCCGCCAGCTCACCGAGTATGAGCCAAAGCGCGCCGCGAAATACGGCATCAAGCATTACTGCTGGCTGTGCATCAATCCGAAGGAAGCCGACGATCCGGGATTCGCCCGCGAGGTGATGGATTTGATCCCGAGGTTTCTCGATTGCCCGACCGTATTAGGGATCGGCGAGATCGGGCTGAACAAGAACACCCGCAACGAGCTGGAGATCTTCGAGGCCCACGTCCAGCTCGCGCTCGACCGGGATTTACCGATTCTCATCCACACGCCGCACCTCGAGGACAAGCTCAAGGGCACCCGGCTGATCCTCGACTCGCTCGCCTCGTTTTCGAAGTTAGACCGCGGCAAGGTCATCATCGACCACGTCGAGGAGCACACGATTTCCCACGTGCTCGACGCCGGCTACTGGGCCGGCATGACGCTCTATCCGGAAAGCAAGTGCAGCCCTAACCGAGCCATCGACATGCTGGAGATTTACGGCAGCGAGCGCCTCTGGATGAATTCCGCCTGCGACTGGGGCCACTCGGATCCGCTCGCCGTGCCCAAGTGCGCGCTGGAAATGAAGCGCCGCCAGCACACGGCGGAGCAGATCGAGAAGATCGTGTATCAGAATCCCCGCCGCTTCCTCAGCCAGTCGCCGCGATTCACCACATGAAATTCCACCAAGCCCACCTCTCCTACTGCACGAACATCCACCCGGCGGAAACGTGGGCGGATACTTTCACCGTGCTTCGGACGCATGTCCTGGCGGTGCGTGACCGGCTGCGGGCGACAGGAGCACTCGATGCCAACGAGCCATTCGCCATCGGATTGCGACTTTCAGCGGTGGCCGCGAGCGAACTGCTGGCGGAAGACAACCTCGCCGGGTTCAAGACCTGGCTGGATGAAACGAACACCTACGTTTTCACCATCAACGGCTTCCCTTACGGCAGTTTCCACGGCACGCGGGTGAAGGAGCAGGTTTTCAAGCCCGATTGGACGGAGCAGGCGCGGGTCGATTACACGAAGGACCTTTTCCGCATCCTCGCTGTCATCGCACGCCCTGGAACGGGAGCATCGGTTTCAACGCTGCCGGGGTCCCACAAGTCGTTTCAGGCAGACGAAAGTCTCATCCGGAGGAATCTCATCGAACTGGCGGAATGGCTTGAGAAGCTGGCATTGGAAACCGGTCACGATTTCCACCTCGGGCTGGAACCGGAGCCGCTCGGGCATTTCGAGAACACGACGGAAACTCTGGAATTTTTCAAGCGCCTTCGTGCCGATGCCACCGATCCCGGCGTGCTCCGCCGACGCATTGGCGTGAATTTCGACACCTGTCACTTCGCCCTTGAATACGACCATGTGAGGTCTTCCCTCGTGGTTTTGGAAAATGACGGCATCCGGATTTCAAAAATCCACCTCTCCAGCGCGCTCGCCTTCGATCCGCGTGAACCGGCAGCCGTCGCTGCCATCCGAGCCTTCGACGAGCCCACTTATTTTCATCAAGTCCTCGTCCTCAGCGGCGAGGCGGAAATCACCCGCTTCATCGATCTGCCGGATTTCCTCCAGGCGGGAGAGATTCCCGGCGCGGTCGAGGCGCGGGTCCATTTTCACATTCCCTTGGATTCGGAACCGGCGCTTCCCCTGCGCTCGACCCGCCGGGACGTGCTCGAAGTGCTTGCGTGGCGTCGCGACCATCCAACCGCCTGCCCGCACTACGAGATCGAAACCTACACCTGGGGCGTCCTGCCGCAAGGCTTGCAGCGCCCGGTGGAGGAGCAAATCGCCGGAGAATACGCCTGGGTGCTTGGAAACGCATGAGTTGCCAGACCGGAAAAACCGGTGTTTCCTTCCAGCCATGTCTGACATCAAAATCATCATCCACACCAGCGTCGGCGACATCAACGCGAGGCTCTTCGCCTCCCAAGTCCCGGTCACCTGCGCCAATTTCCTCAACCTCGCCAAGCGCGGCTACTACGACGGCGTCGCCTTCCACCGCGTGATCGCCAATTTCATGATCCAAGGCGGCGACCCGACCGGCACCGGCTCCGGCGGCCCGGGCTACAAGTTCGCCGACGAGATCGACCGCTCGCTCAAACACGACAAGGCAGGCATCTTCTCCATGGCCAACGCCGGACCTAACACCAACGGCAGCCAGTTCTTCATCACCCACCTGCCGACCCCGCACCTCGATGGCAAACACGCCGTCTTCGGCGAGGTCATCACCGGCCAGGACGTGGTCAACAAAATCGCCAAGGGCGACAAAATCACTTCCATCGACATCCTCGACGACACCACCCACCTGTTCGAGTCCCAAAAAGACAATGTGGAGCATTGGAACTCGATTCTGGACCGCTGATTTCGATCCGGAAAATCAGGTTAATTAAGCAAACCTAAGTATCCGCCCATCCCCGTCACGCCCTAACATGGCGCGGCGGGGATTTTTATTTTAGCCTATTAGTAATTTGATTTCAGCAAGTTACAGATTCTGATAGCAAACCGCAAAGGCCATCTAACTACCCACGCAATCGCGTAAAATACGCCGGACAACTTGATTTTCGGCGAGAACGGGCTTTCAATGACGTCGTCAGTTCGCAAGAGCAGACGCCCCCCACACCCCCCCCATGAATCACTACCACTCCCCCCGTGGTGGACGCTTGATGACCGGCCTGCTTGCAGGTCTGTGCACTCTTGGCTCCGCCTTCGCCGCAGATGCCGTTCCCACCGGAACACTCAACGTCGACCGTACCTTGGTGCGTGTCGGCACCCGCTCCCAGCTCGACTGGCAGATCAACTATCCTAACACTCCACCCGTCGGCGTGGACCTCATCCCAACCACCAAAGTGAAAATGCGCGTCCGCACGCTCGGCGTCGCCTTTCAATCCGGCAACACCCTGCTTCCGTTTGAAGGCGGCTGGAAAACCAGCAAAAGCTCCTGGAGCGTCTTCTTCAACGGCAACGCCAATTCCGTGGTCCCCACCAGGGTCCTCGTCGACAAGACCGTGGAAGCCAACGACACCATCAGCTTCCGCGCTCGCGGCGGTGCGAACGCCAACGGCACCTCGTGGTATGCCTATCACCAGACGAACAACAACGACCCGTACGCCGTCGTCCTGAAAAACGGCGACAAGCCACCCACCTACGCGCCAGCCTACAACCAGGGGAACATCAAGAGCTTCCTGTCCCCCTATCTCAACTCATCCGGCAGGATCAAGATCGGCGAGCAAGACCTCATCATCCTCTGGGAAGGCTCCACCGCCGCTCCCGGCACCACCTTCTTCGACATGCAGGACCTCGTCGTGCTCGTCTCCTTTGAAAAAGCCTAACCTCCAACTCCCTTCCCCATGAAAACCGCCCTCATCCTTTGCGCGCTGATGTCAGCCGCCTTCGCCGGATCTCCTGTCCTGGTGCAAATCACTCCGGAAGCCCTCGCCAAGCTCCGGAAAACCTCGCCGATGACGAGTCTGCAACAGCCCGCCAAGGATGAAGCACCCGTCACCCGCCCCGGCGAGCAGTCCATCATCAAACAGTCCTCGATCCTTCACGACGGCACGAACTGGACACTCGTCCCCCGCGGTGCCGTCATCTTCACTCCCTCCGCGCTGAAAGCCCGCGTGGACGTCAAACCGGTCGGGACCCTCCTCTCATGGGCCGATTTCCTCCTCAAAAACCGCGCCTGGATCACCACCACCGACATTTCATTCGATCAAGCGGCCGGCAATGAGCCGATGCCCGCCGAGCGCGCCGCCTTCTGGGCCAAGCAGGACAAACTCGTCGTCGCAGTCCATCAGTCCGGCCCGATTTCCGTCCGCATCGCCCCCGAACCCCCCAGCCTCACCCAACGATGAAACTCCTCTGCCTTTTCCTCGCGCTTTCGTCGATCCAAGGATTCGCCCAGAGCAGCAATTACAAGAATTTCGTCCGTCAGACGCAGCAAGGATCCGGCGTGGTCTGGGACATGCAGAACGTGGCCGCCACCGGCACCGCCCCGTCCGTGCTGTTACTGGAATCCGGCGGCTCGCTGTTCCAGCTCTGGACCATCAACCAGACCACGGGACAAGACCATCTGCTCGATCAGAAACTCGTGGGTGCCTACCTGCCCAAGGCCGACGTGAAAATCACCACCCTCGACCTCTACGCACCCCGCCCGCGCACCCGGATCGACCAGCCCTTCACCGTGGAAATCGAGGTTTCCGACCTGCTCTCCGGCACCGGCATCCCGACCGCCGCTTCCAAGGTTCTTCTGGAACAACACGCCCGGTCTTACGCCGCAGGACAAAGCTCCCTCGACCCGACCGTGGTCACCGCCGGCACCCCGCTTTCCTCGGCATTCATCACGCAAAACGGAAAAACCACACTCAGGTTCACCACCTCCTCGCTCACTGCCACGAATCCGCTCAAAGCCAGCGGCGAGGAACATTTCGTCGTCCACGCCCTCGCCGACGGCACCATCACCCAAAGCCAGATCGCCTCCGCCAGCGTGCAGGTCTGGCCGATCGCCACCGGCAGCATCACCGGGATCACCCAAGGCGGGGAATACCGCAACGTCATCCCCACCGTGCAACTCGACCTCAAGGACCTCTATCCGCGCAGCGACACCTACCTGATGCTCTATGAAGGCACCGGCAGCAGCGGTGGAAAAGGCACCCTCGTCAAGGCCCTGCCATGGGATTCCGACGTCCCGAACTCCCTCCTCACCACCTCCGACGAGCTCAATACCCTCATTACCAAGGACGGGACCTACACCATCGCCCTCATGAGCGAGACCATTTTCGACACCCGCCTCCTCTGCGAAACCGTCACGTTCTCCGTCAAGCGCTCCATCATGGTCAACGCCATGCAGGTCAACTTCTCCGAGGACAGCGGAAAATAATTTCACCATTCCCCCCGGCAAACGGTCGGTCGGTGTGATTCGGAGGATGTGCCCCAGGCACCCTCCGGATCACCCGGCCGGCTCATTTTTTCCGACCCGTCTCCGCAGGATTTCCAACCTCATCTGACTAGACATGCGGCGTGATTCCGCCACGCTTGTGGCCTTTCAACACAAATCCTCCACATGTCCGACTTCCTCGTCATCCCACGCCAAGACCACGACTCCCTCGTTTCCAAAGCCTATCAATCCCACGGCTACACCGCCGAGGAAGCCGCCGAAGGTGCCAAGCTCTGCGCCGAAGCCGCCCGCCACGGCATCCGCACCCACCACGCGCTCAAGGCCCTGCACCTCGACCACCTCTTCGGCTCCGGCGTCGGCGGTTGCGTCCCCGGCGCGGAAATCGAAGTCCTGCCATCCCGCTTCCCCGCCTCCGAGCGGTGGAACGCCAATAAAAAACTCGGCCAATCCGTCGCTTACCGCGCCATCGACCGCGCCATCGAGCTCGCTGACCAATACGGCATCGCCCAGATCGCCGTGGACAACGCGTTCCACTACCTCTGGGGCGGCGGCTACGTCATGGAAGCCGCCGAGCGCGGTTATTACGCCTACACCAACTGCACCTCGGCCCTCGCCGAAGTCGTCCCGTTCGGCGGGAAATTCCCCACCCTCGGCACCAACCCACACTCATGGGGCATCCCGAGCACCGAGGCGAACGGCTTCCCGATCGTCATGGACTGGGCCACCTCCACCGTCGCCATGGGCCGCGTGCAAACTTTGAAACGCGAGGGCAAAATGCTCCCTCCCGGTGCCGCTGTCGATGCGAACGGCCAACCGACCAACGACCCGAACGAAGTCGCCGCACTGCTCCCTTTCGGCGGCCACAAAGGCTACGGCATGTCCCTGCTCAACGAAATATTCGGCGGCCTCATCGGCGGTTCGCTCCCCACCATCCGCGGTCGCAAGCTGACCGCCGAAGGCGAGAAAAACACCCCGGTCTTCTACTTCCAGGTCATCCACCCGGACGCCATCTCCGGCGGAAACTTCGCCCAAGGCCGCAGCCAGATGCGAAAACCTCAAGGCCGTCATCGACGACATCCTCGGCCACGGCAACGAAGCCGCCATGCTTCCCGGCCAGCTCGAAGCCGCCGCCCGCAAACAATCCGACGCCGCCGGCGGCCTGCTTTTCACCGAAGCGGAAATCGGCGAGTTCAATGAGATCAACGTCGAACTCGGCCTTCCCACCTGGGACGTCAGCAAGCTCGCCAAAGCCTGACTCAGCCATTCACAGGATGCCCGTGAGCAGTCCCGGGCATCCATTTCCCGACCCTTCGTAGCGCTTGCACCCGTCCGAATGCTGGTGTATCGCCTCGGCTCTGGACGCGTAAAACCGTCCCTACCCCATCTCTTATGATCAAGTGGATCCTCCAAAAAATCGTCGGCAGCAAGAACCAGCGCGAAGTGCGCCGCATCCGCCCGACGGTGGCCCGTATCAATGAAATCGAGGAGGCGCTCCAGCGCGAGCCGGTCGAAAAACTCCTCGAATTCACCCGGAAATGGCAATCCCACCTCGCCCGCTACCACTCTTTGGAAGTCCCCGCCAAACCGATCATCGAGCGCATGGACGATGCGGAACTCCGCGCCACTGCTGAGGCCCTCGAAGCCCGCCTCGCCCCGCTCCGCGAGGAATTCCCCTCACTCCCCGCCACCATTCTCGCCACCTCGAAAACCATCGAAGCCGCGAAGGCCGCCTTCCACGAAATCGAACCGGAGTTCCCGAAATCCCGCGCGAAGTATCTGGAGAAAATCCTCCCCGAGGCCTACGCCGTCGTCAAAAACGGTGCCCGCCGGCTCTGCGGCACGGAAATCACCGTCAATGAACGCCCGCTCGCCTGGGAAATGGTCCATTTCGATGTCCAGCTCATCGGCGGCGTCGCCCTCCACCGCGGCATGATCGCGGAAATGCAGACCGGTGAAGGAAAAACTCTCGTCGCCACCCTGCCCGTCTATCTGAACGCCCTCACCGGCCTCGGCGTGCACGTCGTCACCGTCAACGACTACCTCGCCAAACGCGACTCGGAGTGGATGGGCTCGCTCTTCCGCTTCCTCGGCCTGACGGTAGGCACCATTCAAAACCAGATGCCGCCCTGGGAGCGCCGCGCCGAGTATGCGTGCGACATCACCTACGGCACTAACGCCGAGTTCGGCTTCGACTACCTGCGCGACAACGGCATGGCCTCCACCAAGGACGAGCAGGTCCAGCGCGGCCATTACCTCGCCATCATCGACGAAGTCGACTCCATCCTCATCGACGAAGCGCGCACGCCGCTCATCATTTCAGGCCCGTCCACCCAGTCGTCCCATCAGTTCGACAAATACAAACCGCTCGTCGAGCAGCTCGTCAAAAAACAGACCGAGCTCTGCAACAACCTCGCCTCAGAAGCGAAGCAACTTCTCGACGCCGGCGACTCCATCTCCGCCGGCCGCAATCTCTTCAAACTCAAGCTCGGCCAACCGCGCAACCGCCAGCTCATGCGCTTCATGGAAGAGCCGGAAATGCGCAAACTGTTGGAAAAAGCCGAACTTTCCTTCCACCAGGACGCACAGAAAAAGGAGCTCTTCGCCCTCAAGGAGGAACTCTATTTCGTCATCGATGAAAAAGGCCACGACTCCGACCTGATGGAGATGGGCCGCGAATTCCTCTCACCCGGCGATCCGGAATCCTTCACCCTGCCCGACCTCGGCACCCTCTACGCCGACATCGACACCGATCGCTCGCTCACCGAAGAACAAAAAATCGCCGCCAAGGACGAGCTCCAGGTCCGCATGGACCAGCAGGCCGAAAAGATCCATAACATCTCCCAGCTCCTCAAGGCCTACTGTGTTTTTGAAAAGGACGTCCAGTATGTGGTCAAGGACGACAAGGTCATCATCGTCGATGAAAACACCGGCCGCGAGATGCCCGGCCGCCGCTGGTCCGACGGACTCCATCAGGCGGTCGAAGCCAAGGAAGACGTCTCCATCGAGAAGGAAACCCAGACCTTCGCCACCATCACCATCCAGAACTATTTCCGCCTCTACCAGAAGCTGGCGGGCATGACCGGCACCGCCGAAACGGAAGCCGCCGAATTCCACGACATCTATCGGCTCGACGTGCT
The DNA here is from genome assembly GCA_963841745.1 of uncultured Verrucomicrobiae bacterium. GTDB lineage: Bacteria > Verrucomicrobiota > Verrucomicrobiia > Verrucomicrobiales > Akkermansiaceae > Luteolibacter. The sequence continues at coordinate 276,552 of CAWJDV010000009.1, forward strand.
GCCGATCCCGACCAACACGGCGAACATCCGCATCGACGAGAACGACCAGGTCTTCAAGACCCGCCGCGAGAAGTTCAACGCCGTCATCGCAAAAATCGAGGAGGCCCATGCGAAAGGCCAACCGGTCCTCTGCGGCACCGCGTCCGTCGAAGCCTCGGAAACGCTCGCCCGCATGCTCAAGCGCGCGAAGATCCCGCACTCGGTGCTCAATGCGAAGTTTCACCAACAGGAAGCCGAAATCATCTCCCGCGCCGGTCATCTCGGAGCCGTCACCGTTTCCACCAACATGGCCGGCCGCGGTACCGACATCAAACTCGCGCCCGGCGTCCCCGAAGCCGGCGGCTTGTTCGTCATCGGCACCGAGCGCCACCAGTCGCGCCGCATCGACCGCCAGCTCCGCGGCCGTTGCTCGCGCCAGGGCGACCCCGGCCGCTCGCAGTTCTTCATTTCCTTCGAAGACGACCTCATGCGGAACTTCGCCGCCGCCGACCGCATGACCCAGATGATGGAGCGTTTCGGCATGAAGGAAGGTGAAGCCCTCGAACACTCGTGGCTCAACCGCTCGGTGGAAACCGCCCAGAAGCGCGTGGAACAACGCGACTACACCGGCCGCAAGCGCGTGCTCGATTTCGACGACGTCATGAACATGCAGCGCGAGGTCGTTTACGGCTACCGCAACGAGGTTCTAACCACCGAAGTCCCGCGCGACCTCGTCAATGAGATCATCGAGGAAACGGTTCCCGCCAAGGTCCACGAATACATGGTCGACCGCGACGAGAAACAACCCGACTACAACGAGCTGCTGCACTGGGTGAACGCCACCCTGCCCGTCAGCGTCACTGCCGACGATTTCCTCAACGCCCAGAACGAGGAAGCGATTTCCGCGATGCTCGTCGACAAGGTCAAGGAGGTCTACGAAGCCCGCGTCGGCGATCTGCCGATGGAAGTGCTCGACCAGGAGGAGCGCCGGATGGTGCTCGTCGCCATCGACAAGCAATGGCAGGCGCATCTTTATAACATGGACGCCCTCCGCGAAGGCGTCGGCCTGCGTGCCCAAGGCCAGAAGGATCCGCTCATTGAGTATAAAAACGAAGCTTACAACCTCTTCGTCACCTTGATGGATTCCATCAAACAGGAAGCCCTCCAGAACCTTTTCCGCTCCGCTGCGAATCTCGAAGCCTTCCTCCGCCAACTGCACAGCGCGCCGCAACAACTCCATGGTGGCGAAGCCGCCCTCACCCAGGACAACGTCGCCACATCCGGCAGTTCCGGCAATCTCGACGCGTCGTCCATGCCCTCCCCGGAAGGCACCACGCTCAAGCTGAACCTGCCGAAACGGAAGCCCAGTTTCTCCATCGAAACCACCGGCCGCAACGCCCTCTGCCCCTGCGGCTCCGGCAAGAAGTTCAAGCAGTGCTGCGGCAAGGAAGAGTGAGGTGAAACAGGCATTCCAGCCTGTTTCTCATGCCCGGAAAACTCCACTTGTCCCCAATCACCCGTCGGGATAAGATCATGCATCATGAATCCGAGCCAGAATCCTCAAACCCCCGTCCGCCCGCTGGTCAGCGCGGAACAGATGGCCCGGATCTTATCCTCGCGGCGCTCGATTTCCTCCGAGGAAGCCTATCGGCAGATGGCGGAACACGTCGGGCGCCCACTCTCGCCCGGCAGAAATAAGACCTCTGTCAATGGGCAGACGATCTGGGTCTGCTGCTGAATCTTTGGATCTTCCTCCCAAGGTCATCAAGGGTGGCCAAGAGCACGATTTGTTTCACGACGAGCCCAGTGACAGATATTTCAAAGTCACCCGCAACGGCGTCTTCGGCCTGAGCCCGGGCATCGAACTCGCCCTCGTCTCTTCCTCCCAAGACGCCCGCCGCTTCCACCTGTGGGAGGCCTCGCCGTTGGAATATCTGGAGCGCCTCCACCTCCAGAACCTCCTCGTCCCCGGCCTCAACACGCTCGAAGGCCTGATCGCGCAACCGGGCGACGAAATGGCCATCGTCACCTCCCAACCCCGATTCGACATCGTCCCGGTCACGACGGTGGATTTCTATCTTTCATCGAGGAGACTCTCGCCGCTGGCCACTCGCTGCGGGCCGTCCGCACGGTGACGACCCACCGGATGGATTGACGGAAGCACCTTGCTGCTTACCTTCGGCGCATGCGCCTCGACCGATTCCTCACCCGCCGGGGCCTGCATTCCGGCAAGGAGGTGGCTCGTTTGTTAGCAGATGGCAAGGTAATGGTGGATGGAATCACCGAATCCACCGGCCTGCGGAAAATCGACCGCTTCAGCCAAGTGGAACTGAACGGAGAAATCCTCCAGGCACACGAGGCGGTCTATCTGATGCTCAACAAGCCCGCCGGCTGGCTCAGCGCCACGAAAGATCCGCAACACCCGACGGTGATTGATCTCATCGACCACCCGCTGCGAGACGAACTGCACTTGGCCGGACGACTGGACCGGGCGAGCACCGGATTGCTGCTGCTGACCAACGACGGCCGCTGGTCAAAGCGGGTGACTGAACCGGTGGAGGAAATTTCAAAAGTTTACCAGGTGACCACGCGCGATGGGATTTCACCGGAGACGGCAGCCATCTTCGCGGCGGGGATCTATTTCGCTTACGAGGACCTGACGACGCGCCCGGCGGTGCTGGAGATTCTGGCGTGATCGCGAGGCGCTGCTCTCGATCCACGAGGGGCGCTATCATCAGGTGAAGCGCATGTTCCACGCGGTGGGAAACCAGGTGCTGAGCTTGCACCGCGAAAGCATCGGCCCGCTGGTCCTCGAGGGTCTGCCGCCGGGAGCATTCCGGCGTCTGACTACGGCGGAAGTCGGTTTTTTCAAATCTTAGGGGCATCCCTTATTGCTTGGATCTCGGTATGTCGCCTGCTTGATTGCACTCGTGGAATCTGAAATCGCGGGCTGGTTGAGTGTGGTGTTTCGCTTCGTGCACGTTCTCGCGGCGATCATGTGGATCGGTAACTCGATCCTGTTCACCTGGATGGAGTTGAACCTGATCGCACCGAAACCGGAGGAAAAGAACCCCGACAAGACTGCTCGGCCACCTCGACATGCTCCACGGCGGCGGCGTGTTTCACCTGGAAAAACGCGTGATCAAGCCGTCCGCCATCCCGGTGCCGCTGCATTGGTTCATGTGGCAATCCTACACCACCTGGATCAGCGGCGTGTTGTTGTTGATCTCGGTTTTCTATCTGCACGGCGGATCGTCGCTGCTGAATCCGACAAGTATGGACCTGCAAGGCTGGAAAGCGATCGGCCTGAGCGCGGGCGGCATTCTCGGCTGGTGGCTGGTTTACGACACGATCTGGCGGTCGAAACTCAAGGAGCATCCGATGATCGCGGTGCCGCTGACCCTCGCGCTGATCCTCGCCACCGCGGCCTACTTCAACCAGTTCTTCAACGGCCGCGCCGTCTTCCTCCAGATCGGCGCGATGACGGGCTCGGCGATGTCAGCGAACGTTTTTTTCCACATCATTCAGAATCAGAAGAAGTTCATGAAGTCCTTGCTCAGCCGGACTTCCGCACGACCTGAAATACGGCAAGCAGGCGAAACTGCGATCATTGCACAACCACTACATGACCTTCCCGGTGCTGTTCCTGATGCTCAGCGCGCATTTCCCGCAGCTCACCAGCACCGGAGCGGACGTGCCCATCCTCGGCGTGATCATCGTCGCACTGATGACGGTGAAATGGCTGATGAACTCCCGTTACTGGTTCCGGCAATGGTTGCTGTCGATCTTCGCGACCTTCATTCTCGCCTGCGTGCTGATCGGCCTCTTGATCGCGGCGACGCCTGAACCGACAATCTGCCGCCGCCCCGGGTGTGACGGAAGGCTCCAAGCTCTTTGTCAGCCAAGGCTGCGCGGCCTGCCATCAAGCCGGCGCCTCCCAGCTCGGGCCGAACCTTCAGGGTATTTTCAACTCCACGCAACTCCTGGTGGACGATACGAAAGTCATCGCGGACGAGGCCTATCTGCGGGAATCCATCAGGCAGCCACAGCAACGGATCGTCAAGGGATTCGCCTCCGTCGATGCCACCTTACGCCCATCTATCCGACGAGCAGGTCGGACAACTGGTGGCCTATCTGAAGTCCCTCTGAATCACTTCGGCAGACCACTTGCGATGCTGTCCCAGCGTTGCCTGAACGCCGGACTGCCCTGCGCCAAAGCGGCGGCGGCAGCAAGCGCGTGCGAGCGGTCACCGGCCAGCCAGTCGTAGGAAATCGCGCATTCGTGGCGGCGCAGGCGCTCCAGTTCGCTTTTCGGATTCTTCACGAAAGTCCGGTGCAGCTCGATGAGCGCGTCCGCGGAAAACTCCGCACCACTGGGCCGGTCGCCGCTGCATCGCACTGTCAGTGACGACGAGATTCCCCGCGGCATCCACGGCGATCATGCGCACGATCTCACCGGATCTCAGCGCGAACCCGCCGGTCATCTGCTGCTTCACGAGGTCCTCCTTCAGGTCCGCTAGAAAGACAGCGGCAGCCTCGGTCAGGGTCAACAACGAGTCACGCGTCGCATCCGGCGGAGCGTCGGAAAACGACTTGAGATACTCGGCTGCCTCGGCGAACCGGCAATCCTTCGAGAGCCCGTCCACCTTCGCCATCGCGGCGACCGGATCCCATTCGGTGACCACGGGAACAACCGGTGCGGGCTCCACGGGCTTGGCGGCGGCCAGCAGTTTCGCTTGTCTCGCAAGGTCGAGCTGCCAGGCTCTCACGTTATACTTCGCCCGGCCGCGGGTCTTGAGTTTTCCAAGCAGCGCGTCGAGTTCCGCGACCGCCGCCTCGCAACCGGCGACATCCTCCGGCAACTGGCCGAAGACCCCGGCGGACAGCGATTCATGATCCGCCAGATAGTCCCTGGCAAAATTTTGATAGATCGCGAGCCACGGCTCGTCGGTGGAAATCTTCACCGCGGCGACGGCGGAAAAATAACCGGCGGCCTCGTCAAGCATCCCCTGCTCCCAGTTCTTCAGTCCGGCGAGCATCCACGCGACCACATGCGACGCGTCGCTCTCCGAAGTCTTGAGCTCCTTGGCCGGAATCGCCGGGAGTTGGGCCAGTTTTCCCAACATCCCGCTCAGGATTTCACCGATCCGGGGAGAGCCTTCCTCCACCGTCGAGGCATGGGCGGCGGTATCCTTCGCTTCTTTCCTCGCTTCCGAGGAATTTCCCGCGAGATACCGGGCCACCACTGCCTCGACGCCGGCCCAGGTGCGGGTAGGTTCCTGCACGGTGGGATCCTCACGCAGTTTCACAAATGCCGCGGCGGCCAGATCGAATTCCCGCGCCTCCACCGCCGCACGCGCTTCCCGATAGATTTTCGCGATGTCGGTGGCGGCGGCGGATGTCGATTCGGGAATGATCGGCGCGACTCCCGGCACTACCGGATGTTTCGCCACCGGTGCCGGCGCTTCGCGGGTGATCCACCAGATGCCGGCTGCCACCGCGCCGACAAGCGCCAGCCCGGCGACGGATAGGACGACGAGTTCGCCTTGTTTCTTCTTCGCCCGGCGCCGCGCCGCGCTCGCGCTCGTTTCCACCTCTCCCGCAACCCCGGATGCGAGCCTTTTCAAGGCGACCCTCCAGCTTTGAAATCAGTTCGTCATAGGATGAGAACCGTTCGCGCAGGATCGTAAGCCATCGCCTTGTCCACGATGCGGCAGACTTCGACGGAAAGCGAAGGATCCGCCACGCCGAGCGGCAGCACCTTTTTCTTCGCCTCGCGCAGCGCTTCGGTGGCCATCGTCTCCTCGCCGCAGGACGGCTTGCCCGCCAGCGCATGATAGAGCGTCGCGCCGAAGGCATAAATGTCGGAGCGAAAATCCTCCGGATACCCTTCGATCGTCTCCGGCGGCACGTAATAAGGCGTGGCCCAGATTTCCGCGGCCTGGGCTTTTCCGCCCTGAGTCACCAGCGCCAGCCCGAAATCGACCAGCTTCGCGTGGCCCTCCGCATCGAGCAGGATGTTGCCCGGTTTCACGTCCCGGTGGATCAGCCCGGCGGAGTGCGCCGCTTTGAGCCCTTGCGCCACCTCGATCGCGAGCGGCAGCATTTCCAGCTCCGGGATTTTCCCGCGCTCACGGATCTGATGCTCGAAATGCCCACCCGGCACCAACTCCATGGCGATGTAAAACCGGTCGAACGACCTGCCCGTCGTCAGCACCCGCACCACGTGCGGATGGCTGAACGACGCGGTGATCCGCGCCTCCTCCTCGAACGCCGCGATCCGGCGCTCGTCCGCGGAAAACTCCTCACTGAGGATTTTCAATGCCACCTCTCGGTCCAGCGTGTTGTCCTGCGCCACGAACACCATGCTCATCCCGCCAACCGCGTGTCGCCTGACGAGCGTGTAGGGGCCGAATTCGCGCTTCACCCGGGTGTGCTTGCCGCAAGTCGGACACTCGACATTCGAAAACGGGGCCACCGCAGCAACGTTCATCGGGCTTCCACAGGCGTGGCAATAGGCGATGGTTTCCGTAGGCTGCGGCATGGGTGTAGGCTACCTACGTGCCTTCCGGGTGCAAACTTGAAACTTGCCGCACATTTTCTCACGCGCTTGCATCAGCCCCCTCCCACCCGCATAAGACGAAGCACTAAAAAGAAAACAGGCATTCAATCCTGGCGCAACCGCCCCTCGCAGTGATTCCACCCTACCGACTGCGGCACCTCAGCGCTTTCGCAGCTCCGCATCCACCTCTTCGGGCTTTAGGGTGTTGCCGGCACCGGTCGAACCATCGACCGCCATTCCGATCAAGCCGCCGGCAAGAACGTTTCCCATCACCGTACCGTTGAACTCGGGCTCCAGCACTACCTCGAAGGGCTTGTGACCTTTCAGGGAAAGTTCCACACGGTGGCTGCTTTTGCGGGATAGCTCCGCAGTCATCGGTGTGATTCCTGATTCAGCCCCGTCGATGCGAACAGCAGCTCCGGGCGGACGACTTGTGATTCCAACCGTCTGTTTGCTTCCGTGGATGATGGAGGCACAGTTGGAAAGAAGCAGGACACCGCCAGCCATGGCAGGTAAGAGGGCGGAGCAAAAAGTCATCGGTCCCAATGCGGGTTAGAGGGAAAGTCCCGCGATCTGTCCCAAACCATCCTTGATGCTTTCGCGGATCGCTCCCTCATTTGCCATCCTGAGCCGGGTAACGCCAACGACCGAATCACCCATGGTCGCAGTGTAGGATTTGTTGGTCCTGCGTTCCCATACCACCTTGCCGGAAGAAGCCTGCTTCAGCCGCCACTCGATATCCGCCTGCACCGTCATGTTGATACCGATCATGGGCTGGCGGAGCTGAATCAAGCGGACATCGAGCTGATACTGCTCACCACTGCCGGAGCGGATGACTTTTGAGAAGGGACCGTTCTTCTCGATGGTCTGCTGGAGCGCTGAAGCAAAGTCCTCGTTCGACACTTGGGAAGTCCACAGCGGATTCGTCTTCTGTCCACCGGTCACCACGACGGCGACGGACTTATTGTGTTTCCTACCAGACGAGAGGCTGTCCGGCACCATGGCGGCGGTGTCCGACGGAGACGCACAACTGTAAAGTGAGGCGCAGGCGAGAACGAGAAGAGGGATTCGCAAGATGGAGTTCATGAATTTTCGGCTGGGAGCGGATTTTCTAATGGCGGATTGAAACTGTTGGATCACGGCGCTGACGTAAAGATGTTTTGCCGACTTTCCAACATCAAGAAGCGGAAGAAACAACGGTCGACAGTCCTGGAACGTAGCCCAGATGATCACGGACAAGGGATCTACTCATGGTCATGAATCCGGGCGTTCGTCCCGCTACTGGAGAGCTCCATCGCTGTCATTGATGGAATGCCATCACCCAAAGCAGGATCAGCCCAAGTCGCCCCTGATTCCCTTGCGAACAAACTTGCCGCAATTCCGCCCCCGGAGAGACTCGCGACGTGGAAATCCTAGTCGAAGACAACCCAGGCGAGCGCATCGACGCCTTTCTCGCCGCCCGCCTCGCGGATCTTTCCCGCTCGCGCATCCAGACGCTCATCCGCGAGCAATACATCCTCGTCAACGGCCACCCGGCCAAACCGCGGGATGCGGTAAAACTCGGCGACCGCATCACCATTGTCCTGCCCGAGGCAGTCCCGCTTCACAACGAAGCGCAGGATCTCGCACTGGAAATCCTGTTCGAGGACGACGACATGGTGGTGCTCAACAAGGGCTCCGGCATGGTCGTCCATCCCGCACCGGGAAATCCGGATGGCACGCTGGTCAACGCGCTGCTTCATCATTGTAAGGGAAAACTCTCCGGCATCGGCGGCGTCGAGCGCCCCGGCATTGTCCACCGTTTGGACAAGGACACCTCGGGCTGCATCGTCGTCGCGAAATCCGACGTCGCCCACCAGTCGCTGGTCAACCAGTTCTCCGGGCGGACGATGGAAAAGCTCTACCTCGCCGTGACCCAAGGCATCCCGAAGCCCGCCAAAGACACGATTTTCACCCACATCGGCCGCCACCCGGTGAACCGCCAGAAGATGGCCGTGGTCAATCCGCCCGGCGGAAAAACCGCGATCACCGACTACGAGATCCTCGCCACCGACGCCTCCAGCCTCACCGCGCTGGTCCTCTGCCACCTTCACACCGGCCGCACCCACCAGATCCGCGTGCACCTCCACCACAAGGGAGCCCCACTCGTCGGCGACCCGATTTACGGCAAGCCCTCGGCCCAAACCGGCCGCCTGATGCTCCACGCCTGGCGGCTCACGCTGGACCACCCGGTGACCGGCAAGCGGCTGCAATTCGAAGCGCCGATCCCGCCGGAGTTCCGGCATTGGACCAGCATGACGGAGGGAATGTGAAGGAGCGCTGGCTTCAGCCGGCCCGTCGAAGCCAGCGATGGAAGGCTCGCCGGCTAAAGCCAGCGCTCCGTTATTTCATCGACGGCCCCCGTCTAGCGACGTGCAATCCTCCCGCCAAGGCATGGACACCCTATCAAAACTACGCGCGGGAAAACTGGCAGGAGCCACCCGGCTGGACCTGCGCTGCGGACTCACCGAGTTCCCGCCCGAAATCCTCGATCTGGCAGACTCGCTGGAAATCCTCGATCTATCCGGCAACCGGCTGTCCGGTCTGCCGGAGGATTTCTCCCGACTCCACCAGCTGAAAATCCTGTTTGCCTCGGAGAATGATTTCACGCATCTGCCCGCCGTGCTGGGAGCCTGCCCCGCGCTGGAAATGGTCGGCTTCAAGGCGAACCGGATCGAGACCATCGACGCGGCCGCGTTTCCTCCCGCACTGCGGTGGTTGATCCTCACCGACAACCGGTTAGGCCGGCTGCCGGACTCGATCGGCCGCTGCATCCGCCTGCGGAAACTGATGCTCGCAGGAAACCGGCTGGAACATCTACCGGATGCGATGGCAGCTTGCGTGAACCTGGAATTGATCCGGCTGTCCGCGAACCGTTTTCACGACTTTCCCGCGTGGTTGTTCGAACTCCCGCGCTTGTCGTGGGTGGGACTGGGAGGAAATCCCTGCCCGGAAACGCCTGCGGGAGCCGGGATGCGGGAAATCGCCTGGGATGAACTCATTCTCGAAGCACCACTCGGCGAAGGTGCGTCCGGCGTGATCCACCGCGCGCACTGGCGGACAGAAAACCAAGCGGTGGCGGTGAAGGTTTTCAAAGGCGGAATGACCAGCGACGGTCTGCCCGCGGAGGAAATGGCGGTCTGCCTGGCTGCGGGAGCGCATCCGGGGCTGATCGGGGCTTTAGGAAAAATCGCCGGTCACCCGGACGACGGAATCGGCCTGGTCATGCCTTTGGTCGATCCGGGTTTCATCAATCTGGCCGGACCGCCGGATTTCGAAACGTGCACGCGGGATGTTTATCCGGAGGACCGCCGGTTCAGCCTATCCGAAATCTTGAACATGATGGCGACACTCTCCTCAGCCGTCCGGCACCTGCATGAGCAGGGTATCGTCCACGGGGATTTTTACGCACACAACATTCTGCGGGATGTTGATGGCCACAGTCTGCTAGGCGACTTCGGCGCGGCTTCGTTTTATCCCGGAGACGCTGGTATGGAGCGCATCGAGGTGCGGGCGTTCGGCTGCCTGCTGGAAGAACTTCTGACCCGCGGGGACTTCACGGAGAGCGAGGCGGAGAGCGTAGCGGATTTGTGGAAATTGCAGAAGAGTTGCGTGGCGGAAGTCGTGAGGGACCGCCCGGGCTTTGGTGAAATCGAGGACTTCTTCGCTCAACCGGACTTCCGCGGTTGAATCCGGCATTGCGCCTGATTCCGACTCCTTCCACTGTCGAGGAAATCCATGAACGACGACCTACTTCCCGACCTGATCGCCGCCGTCGAGCAGCAGCTCGTCGCGCCACAAACGCCTTACGTGGCGAAGACCCTCGCCCGGCTGGTGAAACTCGGCATGGATGAAGCGGAAGCCAAGTCCCAGATCGCACTGTGTCTCGGCGAGGAAATGGACCAGGTGCTGAGAAAACACCGGGGCTTCGACGAAAAATCCTACCGTGCCAGCCTTGATGACCTGCCGATGCAGGAAGAGGAAGCCGATGGGTGAAAAAATTCCGGGATTTTGCTAAACCGCTGCGGGCACCTCCACATTCGGGATATGTCGGAATGAATTTCCGATTTAAAATCCCATTCGAACCCCATGAAACTGAAAATCCTTCTTGCTGCGACCTCACTTGTCTCGATCACCATTGGATCCGCAGCCAATTACCTCGGCAATGGCAACACCGGCTTCGGCGGAGTCATCAGCTCGCTCGATATCACCGACAACGGCACTGACATAACATTCGTCCTCAACCGGGGCGCTGGAGGACTCAACAACTCATTCGTCATTTACATCGACAGCGTGGCGGGAGGCCAGAACAACACCAGTCAGTTCACGGATAGTGCCGATCCACTGCGCCAGGCGATTTCCGGCTTTGACGGCACCAACCGGTCGACCGTCAACCTGACCGCCGGCTTCGGAGTGGACCGTGCGATTGCCCTTGATCAGGGTTTCGCCGGGCTCTGGACCACCGTGGACAATGGCTCGCACAACTTCGTGACCACCGCGAATGGCTCGCCCGGCGGTACGACCCAAGCCAGCTACTCGATGACGGTAAGCCTCGCCAACCTTGGGCTGAATCCCGGCGATTCTTTCGAGTTCGTCGGCACCTACTTGAATTCGAGCGGAGCCTTCCGCTCGGATGAGGGGATTGGTGATGGGCTCCCGACCGGGAATCCCGGGGCAACCGAGGTGACATTCACTGGCGCACGCACCTACACCACGATTCCCGAGCCCACCAGCGTGGCCCTCGGATTGATCGGCTCATTGCTCCTTCTCCGTCGGCGGAAATAAGCGGGTCCTGGATTTTCTCGAACGCCCGGTTGGCTCGCTGCCTGCCGGGCGTTTTCGTGTCACTGGATGTTCCGGATTTTCTTCTGCTCCGCGATCCAGCCGCGGTCGGCGTCCGAGAGACTGTCCTCCTGGGTGCGGGAGCGGGTGCCGTCCGGTTCGATGAAATTGAGCGTGCCCTTGGAATAGGACGTCAGCTTGGCGAAGATTTTCCGCCCCTTGCGGTCATGCCACTCGCGGTAGCCTTTTTTCTCCAGTCCGGCCTTCCAACCCTTGTAGGATTCCGCCGAAACCGCCTCGGCGTGTTTCAGTTGGCCCCAGAGGAAGTCCGCCTCGCCGCGCTTGTAACCACGGTAGCGGCCGAGCACTTCACCACTCGGGCTGAGCATGATCAGCGACGGATAGCCCATGATTTTGTAGCGCTTCTTCAGCGCCGCGTTGTAATTCTTCAAAGCCACCCGACGATCCTCGGAGGAACCGAGATCCAGATCGGGATCGGTGATCTTGATCTGCGCGTCCACCCTCAGGCGGACCAGTTTTTCGGTCGCCCAATTTCCAAATTCATACGTGGAAAACAGCTCCTGGCTTACCGCCTTGCACATCGGGCTGCTGGCGGAATCGGTGAACCAGATCAGCAGCGGCTTGCCCTCCCGCACGGACCGTTGTTTGGCGATCGTTTCGCTTTCCTCCCACGGTCCGCGCTTCACATTGGACAGCAAGGTGGCGAGCTCGGGCACTCCGGCGTCCGGGTTGTCGGGATCGGTGTAGACGATGTCCTCCTCAGGGGTGAAAACGGATGGTGCGGATTTATCGGGCATGTTCCCCCCGGCAATCACCGGCGTCCCGGAATCCGAGTTTCTTGCCCGCAACTGCGGCGGAATCCCGGTCGGCCCGAACGGTTGATCCTCCGGTTTCACCTCCGGCTTGCCTCCCAGACCGAGCTTGGCGCAGGAACTCAGCGCCACAGCCAACATCAAGGAGCACGGAAGAAAACGCATCATCGACAAAAATTCGGACTATTTTTTCAACCTTACCGGCGTTCCACAATATGTGCAACGGAACCATTTGAAAACCAGCATGTGGAAGCATACCGGGATAATGTGACCCAGTCCGGGAAAACGATGCGCCTTGGAGTTTTTCAGACACATCCGCGGAACAAACAGCTTTTGACCGCAGATCCGACAACTTCCCTGAAGTCCCCAGACCAGATAAAGGACGCCCAATACCGGCAAGCTGAGCGGCAGCACCAGCAACCACTCCGGCACCCAGCCGAAGGTCTGCGGCAACTCTCGTGAAAGCAGCAACAGCAGCGAGGAAAGGATCCCCACGGGCAGCATCACGGCCAGCAACAAGGTGGCCACGGCCCCCACCGCCATCGAAACCGGATGACTGTGCATCACCCCGCGAATGAAAAACCGGGACTGCGGGTCGCGACCTTGGTTGGTCTCCACCCGGGGACCCCGGATCAAGGCCACCCGGTCGTTGTCCGTGTGGATTTTTGCGGTCACCGGCTTCACAACAGCCCCGGCGAGCACATCGGTGGACTTGATTCGGGAAACATCGATTTCACGGCGCGGCCCGCTGACGTCGCCCAGGCGCACGTTGGTCGACGAAGACGCCGCCCGCCCGTATTTCTGCCCTGGCACCCGGTCCTCCACCCTCACCTCCAAGTCTCCGGAATAGCGGTTGAGCAGGATCGCCGGCGGGATGTCGCCCACCGCCAGGCGCTGCTCGATCAGGATCTTCGCCGGCAGCGGAATCGCAAATGGCGCGGTGGCGAGCATCGAGGCCACTTTCGGCGTCGTTTCATAGTTGACCGGCATCTCAGCATCGCGCGAGACGTCGTTCGAAACCCCGGTGAGATCCTGGGCGGAGGCGATCCACTTTTCGAGATTGTCCCGCACTGGCGGCCGCTTCGCGATTTGCAGGATCCGGTTCGCCCGCTCCAGTTCGTTGACGAGCTCATCCACACCCGCCTTCGCCAGCGACTCGGCATCCGAGAATCCGGCAGCTTCGAGGAGTTCGAAGGCGGACTTGCCGATACCGGGAATGCTTCTGAGATCGGTCATGGGATTTTTCAATGCGGGGTCACCTTAAGGAAAGAAACTCCATTGGCAAGCGGTCTTGCGGTAGGGGCACGGGTGCCCTGTCCATGCAAAGGGACGAGACGTCCCTTCCCCTTAAGTCACGCAAGCGCGCCGAGCATTTCGCCAAGTTGGATCAGTTTCGCCTTCCATTCGTTCAATCGGGCTTTTTCCTGCTCGACGACTTCCGGCGGCGCGCGGTCGACAAAACTGGCGTTGCCGAGCTTGCCCTCGCACTTCTTGATCTCCAGTTCGGTGCTGGAAATCTCCTTCGACAGGCGGGCGCGCTCCGCCTCGATGTCGATCAGTCCTTCCAACGGCATATAAACCTCGCCCACGCCGGTGACGGCCGCCGGTGTGCCTTTCGGCGCCTCGTAAGCGGAATCGAGGGTGATTTCCTCCGCGCCGACCAGCAGCGCGAGCACCTTCACCTCACCTGCCAGCCACTCGGGCGCGGCCTTGATCACGAACTTGATGTCCTTGCGCGAACCCATCTTGTATTCCGCCTTGAGGTTCCGCATGCGGCCGGCGGATTCGTAGACTTCGCCAGCGATGGATTGCGCCGAGGCGATTTCCTCAGCCGACAGCCCGGCAAGCAGCGGCTCGGATGGCAGCAGCTTCTGCATGAGAAATTCTCCGGGCACGACATAGCCCATCCGCTCGGACAGCTCTTCCGTCACATGCGGCATGTAAGGACTGAGCAATTGCAGATAGCGGCCCATGATCGCGTCGAACACGCCGAGCGAGAGCGCCTTCGCCCACGGCTCCGCGGTGTCGCGGAGGTCGAGTTTCACAGCTTCGAGGAACTTGTCGCAGAAGTCGTTCCACAGGAATTCATACAAGCGGTGGCCGATTTCACCGAAGCGGTATTCGCCGTAGAGGCGCTCCAGATCGACGGCGAGTTCGTCGAGCTTGGCCATCGCGTTGAGGTGATAGGGACGCGCGGAATCGAGCGTTTCCAGCGGCTGGAACGGCTCCCCGCCCATCTGCCGGAGGCGGCAGGCGTTGTAGAGTTTGTTCGCGAAATTCCGGCCTTCCTCGATCGAAACCTCGTCGAAACGCAGGTCGCTTCCCGTCGGCGCGATCCGCATCAGTCCGAAGCGCAATCCATCCGCGCCGTATTTCTCCATCAGCTCGACCGGGTCCGGCGAGTTGCCTAACGACTTGGACATCTTCCGCCCCTTGAGGTCGCGGATGATGGAGGTGAAATACACGTTCTTGAACGGCAGCTCGCCGGTGAACTCGTAGCCCGCCATGATCATCCGGGCGACCCAGAAGAAGATGATGTCGGGACCGGTGACGAGATCGTCGGTCGGATAGAATTTCTTCAGCGTGTCGGTCTTCTCACCGACATTCGCCATCGTCGCGAACGGCCACAGCCACGAGGAAAACCAGGTGTCCATCACGTCCTCGTCGCGCGTCCAGTTCTCCGCATCGGCGGGTGGTTCCACTCCAACATGAAGGTCGCCGGCGGAGAAATCCGTCATCCCTAACGACTCGGCATTTTTCAGATCCTCCAGCTTGTCCTTGCGATACCACACCGGGATCTGATGCCCCCACCACAACTGGCGGCTGATGCACCAGTCCTGCAGATTCTCCATCCAGTGCGCGTAAGTCTTTGCCCAGCGCTCGGGGCGGAACTTGATGTCGCCATTCGCCACCGCGTCGGCGGCTTCCTGGATTTTCGGATACTTGAGGAACCACTGCATCGAAATGCGCGGCTCGATCGGCACGCCACCGCGCTCGGAATAACCGACGTTGTTCTCGTATTCCTCGATCCGGATGAGCAGGCCCATCTCTTCCAACTTCGCCGCCGCTTTCCTTCTGGCAACAAATGCGGTCAAGCCCGTGGAAATCCGGCAGCTCGGGGCAGTTGATATGGGCGTCCGGAGTTAGAACATCGATGATTTCCAACCCGTGACGCATGCCGATTTCAAAGTCCGCCTTGTCGTGCGCCGGAGTGATTTTCAACGCACCGGTGCCGAACTCGATGTCCACGTGGTCGTCCGCGATGATCGGGATCTCCGCATGCGGAAACGGCCGGAACACCTTGCGCCCGATGTATTTCGTAAACCGCGGATCCTTCGGATTCACCGCCACCGCCACGTCGCCCATCAAGGTTTCCGGGCGGGTGGTGGAAATTTCCAGGAACTCGCCGGGAGCATCGACGAGCTCGTATTTCATGAAATACAGCTTCGACCGCTGCGGCGTCGAGATCACCTCTTCGTCGGATAGAGCGGTGAGCGAAACCGGGCACCAGTTCACCATCCGCTTGCCCCGATAGATCAGGCCTTTTTTGAAAAGCTCCACGAACACATGGCTGACCCACTCGGTGTAGGGCGCGTCCATCGTGAACCGCTCGCGGCTCCAATCGCACGAACAGCCGAGGCGCTTGAGCTGGTTGATGATGATGTCCGCGTGGGTGTTTTTATAATCCCACACGCGCTTGAGGAACTCCTCGCGCCCGAGATCGCGGCGGCTGACGCCTTCCTTCTCACGCAGTTCGCGCTCCACCTTCGCCTGAGTCGCGATGCCGGCGTGGTCGGTGCCGGGCAGCCACAGCACTTCCTTCCCCTTCTGCCGCGCGCGGCGGGCGAGGATGTCCTGCAACGCGTTGTTCAGGACGTGGCCGAGATGCAGAATACCGGTGACATTCGGCGGCGGAATGACGATCGAATACCCGTCCTTCTCGGAGGAAGGATCGGCTTCGAAGCATTTTCCGGCGATCCAAGCCGCATACCATTTGGCTTCGACGGCTTGGGGTTCATAGGCTTTCGCTAACTCGGACAACATGGGGGCGGATGGATGCCAGAGGTGGCAGGGTTTGTCCAGTACTGGGAAACACCGGGGTTTCCCCATGGACTGCTCCGACATGTCGGCCAGTGAGAAAGCGGGGACCTGTCCCCACAGTCCGAGATCCCCCACTTTTAAACTCGCCGGGGCGCGGATTCCGGAAACGATCAAGATAGCTTCAAATGGAACCTCCACCCTCCCGCCCGTCCCATTGGAAATTGATTTCCACGCTCGGCATCACCGCCATCTGTCTCGGGCTGGCCTCGTTTTTCCTGCCGCAAACGACGCGGCTTGAAAGCTCCCCCACCCTTGTCCGGCCTTGGGCCGAGGAGCATTTCCTCAAGCTCACGAAGCCGGTGCCATCGTCCGGAAAACCGACAGATCCGCAATACACTGCACGCTGCACCGTCCCGGTGTTTGGAGCCGACCGCCCGACGAACTTCGGCCTCAAATTCCAACTCGATCCCGCAACGACCGAGTTTGTCCCGAAACTCGAGATTATCGAATTCGACGCGGCGGAAGGATTCACCCGGGGCGAGGACAGTGGAAAAATCGAATGGTTCGCAGCGAAACCCTTCCACTCTCCTCCCGACGTTGAGCGCGAGTATTTCGGCACCCTCGACATGTTCCACCCGGACGGCCGACCGATGACAAGGGACGAAGCGACCGCCATGGGAATCACCCCGGACGACCGCACGTCGTGGGGCGGCCAGTATGAGGGAAAAACCAGTCTGGAAGGCCTGCTCACGGTGAGTGGCTATCAGAACACCCAGTGGGAATTGCAGGGTGTCTTCGATGCGGCCACCCGGGTCTCCATCCTGCATGGCTCCCAATCTCCCGGGTCAACCGGATTTCGACTTAGCACCTCACTGTCCGCCTTGCACGATGCGCCGCTGCTGGTGGTGATCGATTTTGCCCATGGTCCGACCGTGGATCTTTCCTGCCCGCCTGTGAAGGGTGCGATCGTCACGCATCCGGATTTCCAACTCGAAGTGATCGAAGTCGTCAAAGGCAACATCCATCAAGGCGGCTGGGAGCGCGAAAAATCCGGTCACACGATGCGGCTGAATTACGAAGGGTTGGTCGCATCGGAAAGCAAATCCTTCTCCGTACTCTATCAAATCACCCCGGCGGTCATGATCAAGGCCATCTCCGTGGAAGCACTGGATGCCGCAGGCGTTGAAATCAAAACCCAAGGACGGTTCATGAAAGACATCCCCGTTTCCCGTTTTGAGCAACCACTCGCCGATGCCGCCTCGCTGCGGGTCCGCTATCGCCCACATCTGACACGCCTCCTCATGCGGATGAAATCGATGCCCGGCGCGCCGGCATCGAATCTAAGTCCCGCCAATTTGTTTGATGTCCAATCGCCCGGGCTGACTCTCCGCAGCCCCTTTGAAATGCAGAACTTCATCGCCGCAACCACCCAGCTCAAAGACGTGACCGGGAACCACGCCCACAGTCCGGCCTCGGGTTTCCCGATGGTTCTCACCCGTGCCAGCCCTCGCGAAGTCGTGGGGCGCTACCTCGCGTTAGGTTCCGAGCGCAGGGTGAAGGTCGATCCCGTCGCCATGACGATCGAGTTTGAGAAACTGAAAAAGCCGACCTGGATCGACAAGTCATGGCTCTGGCTGAAAACGATGCCTTGGAGGCCGTGAGGTGGAATCCCTCGCCACCATCCGCAAGTGGGAACGCGGCACCGGCGAACCCAGCGGCGCGGCGAAGACGTTACTGGCGGTGGCGAGGCTGCATCCGAAGGCGATCCGGGACGCGCTGGCGATTGTGAGATGACATCTACGACCATCACATTCTTTTGATATAATACGTCCCGTATGCATCGCGAAGAAGCTGCCAGTTCTGAATGCCCTGGCAGCGGTGGAGTGCGTATTCCTTGGTTCTCTTCGGTTTTCCATCAGGAAAGTTGTCACGGGTTGAGCCGGAAATGCCGGTGGAAACTTCCAGCTCCCTGGCGATGAATCCGGTCATCGCATCCTTAAACTTTGGCGATGCGAGGTAGCCCATTCCTGCAAGAGCCGCCAGGGAACGGCGTTGTCCGTTTTTCCCAAGTTCATCGATCAAATAATTTTCGGTCCGGGTCGAATCGAGTTCCATCATGGCCTTGGTCATGATCGCCATGTAAAATCCGTCAACGCCGTCATCTGCGGACTGTTCGTAAGCGCGCCTCACAAGGGGCCAATGGGCTGGCTGATGGGTGGCGGCAAGCGCCTTCATGCTGTCGATCAGCGACTCAAGATCGGACGAGGGGGAGTAGCCTTGTCTTACCCTTTCCATGGCTTTTTCGAGAGGTCCATCATACGCGTGGAACGATTCCCATGGGTCTCGAAGGGCATTGTCATAAAATCCAAGCGCCGGTCCTTTGATCAATCGGGCCACCGCTGTCCTTCCTGCGTTCGAGTCGCGATGATTCAGTCGTTCCACCACTTGATCCAAGAGCGTGAATCGCTGACCCTGTGTGATCGCTAGGAAGCAAACATCGTCCACCACCGGATCATCTTGTTCGAACAATTTCAAAAAATCGGCATCGCTGAATTTTGATATCTCTTCGATGCGATCGGAATCCGGCGGCCGTCTTCGGAACAATTTGCCATACAGCGCGAACTGGTGGTTCTCGAACACTTTGTCTCCCACAGACCTTGACAGCACGTCGTCCGCGTCGGTGAGCATGGTTGCGAGATGCTCGGGCGAGGGAGAGGTTTGTTTCGTCGCAGCGACTGCGGCGCAACCGCGCCGAACCAAGGGATTGATCGAGTGTGACCGCGCCTCAATGAACGCTCCGTCGGAGATCAGAGGCGGCTCGCCTTGGAATCCACCTTCGAAGTGATCGAGCGCCTTGCGCCATTCATCCGCAGTTTCAACGATGCTAAGCAGGAGCGTCATGGTTTCGAGTTTCTTGGCTGTCGTTTCGAAGTCATAAGACAGTTTGTGAGCTTCCTGAACCGTGGCATCCGGAGGAAAAATCCGGTCGAGAACAGCAAGTGAGCCTTTCCCCAGGCCACGGTCGGGAATCCTTTCGAACGCGCGAGAGATCGTCTCCAGAGGTTCCAGCCGAGGACGGAACGCCATGCCCTCGCTGAACTGGCCGCATCCAACTCCACGACCCGTATAACGGCAGTATCCGGTTCGCTTGAAACTGTGGGCGCATGGGTGGCCGGTAATATCCTCGTAGTCCTTCGGGTTCACTGGAGGCATGCTTCCGAGAGTAAAACCGCCTCCTCCGTCAGGGCTCGGGTGGAATTTTTCCAGCTTTTGCTCGTTGGAAATCAAAATGCCGGCTCGCTTCACTTCAACCCCGTGCATACGCTGGAGGCAACGTGAGCAAGTAGCACCGTAGGCGGTTTTTGTTTTGGTTGCCCAGAGCAACCCTCCGATCGCGAGGAACGCGATCAGCCAGATCGTAATCCGCCACCACCTGATACTACTTCCGGCGGGTTTCATGATCCGCCAATTTAGCTGCTGCGGCGTAGGCGAAAATCTAAAAATCCCTGTTTCGCGCAAATTTCACCGGAACTTCACCCCCAGCCCCTTCGTCAGCGCTTCGAGGACTTTCTGATGGGCGGTGTCGATCTCCTCGGTTTTCAGCGTGCGGGTGGGCTCGCGGTATTGGAAGCGGTAGGCGACGGACTTGCTGTCGGCGGCGATCTTCTGGCCGGTGGGGTCGGTGAAGACGTCGAAGCACTCGGACGAGACTAACAAAGGCTCGGCGAGTTTGGCGATGATGGCTTCGATCTGCGCGTTCGGCGTGGTGAGCGGGAGTTCCATCGCGGCGTCGCGGGAGGAGCCGGGGAACTGCGGGAGGTCTTCGACGTGGCTGATGCCGTTGAGGAGCTTGCGGAGTTTTCCGAGGTCGAGTTCGGCGACGAAGACGGGCGTGGTGAAATCGAGTTCGCGCTCGCGGGCCGGAGTCAGTCGGGCGAAGACGCCGATGTTCTGGTCATCGACCTTGATGTCGCTGGCGAGCACGAAGCCGGGGCGGTCCTTCGGGGTGAAGGTGATTTTCCGATCGCCTAGCAGGGCGGAGAGGATGCCCTTGAGGTCGTAGAGATCGGCGGGGCGGTCGGCTTGGGACCAGCCGGTGGGTTGGGCGGAGCCGGAGAGGAGCAGGGCGAGGGTTTCGCTTTCCTGGTCCTTGGCTTTGCCGCCGCCGGCGTTGCGGAAGACGCGGCCCATTTCGAAGAAACGCAGCGATTTCGCCTGTTGGCGGACATTTCTGGCAGCGGAGGCGATCAGGCCGGGGACGATGCTCGGGCGCATGACGGCGTGGTCCTCGCTGAGCGGGAGTTTCACGCGGATGACGTCGCCATCCTGCAACGGGCGCAGCGGAAGGACGTCGGAAACCTGGGCGTCCGAGATGAGCTTGATCGTCTGGCACTCGTGCAGACCGAGCGCAGCGAGACGGCGGCGGAGGACCATGTCGGCATCGTAGGCGGCATCGACCGGGCTGGCGGGAACGAAGGTGCCTTGGAAACGCGACGGGACATTGGCGAGGCCGTGGACGCGGGCGATTTCCTCGACGAGGTCGATGTGCCGCTGGAGATCGGCGCGGAAGGAAGGAACGTCCCAGGTGCCGTCGGCGAGCTTGGTGAGGCCGAGGCGGGTGAGGATTTCCTCGGCGTCTGCCAGGGGAATGGAGCCGCCCATGAGTTGGTCGAGTTTTTGCGCGTCGAGCGTGACTGAGCGCACGAGAACGGGAGCTTCACCGGCGAGTTGGGTCGTAGCTTCCGCAGTGCCGCCTGCGATTTCGAGGATGAGTTTCACGGCGAACGACGAGGCGCTAATGACTCCGGCCGGATCGACTCCGCGCTCGAAGCGGTAGGAGGAATCCGAGGAAAGCGCGGTGCGGCGCGAGGTGCGGCGGATGCCTTGCGGGGTGAAATAGGCGGACTCCAACAGAATGTCGGTGGTGGTTTCGGTCACGCCGCTTTCGGCTCCGCCCATGACTCCCGCCAAGGCGAGGGCGTGGCCGGAGGAGTCGGAGATGAGCGAGGTCGTCGGTGGTTAGGACGTGGGTGGATTCATCGAGGGCGAGGAAGGTTTCGCCGTCGAGGGCGGTGCGGACGACGATGTCCGCCAGTGAGTTTCGCGGCGTCGAAGGCGTGAAGCGGTTGGCCGAGTTCGTGGAGGACGTAGTTGGTGACATCGACGATGTTGTTGATCGGGCGCAGACCGATGGATTCGAGGCGTTGTTTGAGCCAGGCGGGAGATTCCTTGACGGCGACGCCGGTGATTCTAACCGCGGTGTAGAGCGGGCAGGCTTCGGGGGCTTCGATGCGGATCGTGAAATCGCGGGCGATCTCCGATTCCCGGATAGGAATTTCCAGAGGCAGCAGCGGAGTCTTGAGCAACGTCGCGAGCTCGCGGGCCATGCCGCGGTGGCTGAGGAGGTCGGGGCGGTTCGGGGTGACTTCCAGCTCTAGCAGCGTGTCGGAGTCGAAGAGTTGTTTGACGGGTTTGCCGATTTCTGATTCCGGCGGAAGGATGAGCAGGCCGTTTTCTCCTTCTGGCAGACCGATTTCTCCGGCAGCGGCGAGCATGCCCTTGGATTCCACGCCACGCATTTTGGTCTCGCCGATGGTGAAGCCGCCGGGGAGTTCCGCGCCGGGAAGGCAGCAGGGGACCTTGTCGCCGACCTTGTAGTTTTGCGCGCCGCAGACGATCTGGCGGAGCGTGCCCTCGCCGGCATCGACCTGCGTGACCTTGAGCTTGTCCGCGTTCGGGTGCTGGACGGCTTCCATGATCTGGGCGACGACGATTTTTTCCGAGGCGATGCCTTTGGAAACGATGCCTTCGACCTCGACGCCGGCGAAGGTGAAGAGGTCGTCGATTTCCTTGATGGATTTGCCGGATAGGTCGAGATGGGTGGCGAGCCAGTTGAGAGAGACGTTCATGAGAAGAGGAAGATTTTTTAACCGCAGATAAACGCAGATGGGAGAGGGGATAAAGAGGGGCAGGAACCACGAATCCAACGAATCTTACGAATATGAATCTGGATTCGTAAGATTCGTGGTGCCTTTTGAATTTCGGATCAGGCGAATTGTTTGAGGAAGCGGGCGTCGTTTTCGATGAGGAGGCGGATGTCCTTGATGCCCCAGCGGATCATGGCGAGGCGGTCGAGACCCATGCCGAAGGCGAAGCCGGTGACTTTTTCAGGGTCGAAGGCGTTGTCCTTGCGGGACTGGTTGATGGATTCGAAGACGGCGGGATCGACCATGCCGCAGCCGGCGACTTCGATCCAACGGGGGGGCTGCCCCTTGACGGTTAGCTTCACGTCGATTTCGAAACTCGGCTCGGTGAATGGGAAGAAGTGCGGGCGGAAACGGACTTCGGTTTTCGCGCCGAAGAGTTCGTGGAGGAAATATTCGAGCGTCCCTTTAAGGTCGGGGAGCGAAACATCGGTGCCGACGTAGAGGCCTTCGAGCTGGTTGAAGACGGAGAGGTGGGTGGCGTCGATTTCGTCGCGGCGGTAAGCGGAGCCAGGAGCGATGATGCGGATCGGCGGAGTTTGCGTTTCCATGGTGCGAATTTGCACGCTGGATGTATGGGTGCGGAGGAGTTTTCCGGAGTCAAAATAGAAGGTGTCTTTTTCGTTGCGCGCCGGATGGTCGGCGGGGGTGTTGAGGGCGTCGAAGCAATGGAACTCGTCCTCGATTTCCGGTCCGTCGGCGAGGGCGAAACCCATGCGGCGGAGGATGCCGATGGCTTGGTCGCGGATCAACGTAAGCGGATGCAACGAGCCGACGTGGACTTGGCGGGCGGGCAAAGTGACGTCGATCCCGGCGAGAGCGGCGCGGTCGGCGATTTCCCGGAGGGAGAGTTGTTTTTCCTCCAGCGCGGCGGTGATGACGGTGCGGGCGGCGTTGAGGAGTTGGCCGACGGCGGCTTTGTCCTCTTTTGGCACGTCCTTGATGCCGGCGGCGACGAGGGTGAGGCTGCCTTTTTTGCCGAGCACGGCGACGCGGGCGTCGTCGAGCGCGCGTTCATCCGCGGCGGCGGTGATTTGCGCAAGCGCTTCAGTTTGGATGGCTTCGATTTGCTCCTTCATGGGAAAGGCGTCGGGAATAGACACAAACCCGGCATCGGTCAAAGCCAAGCTGCGGTGAGGTCGGTTTCGGGGAGAATGGCGAAATCCTGACCATTTCGTTACGGGCGATGATTCGCCATGGAGGCCGCCGCGGATCAGAGTATATGCGGAATGGGTGAAAAAGCCGCCCGTCTCCTTCACCGCCATGAAAACCCTTGCTGTCTTGCTCTCCCTGATCGCCACGGCATCCGCCCAAAAGCTTGTGGGCTGGAACAATCTCGGGATGCACTGCATGGACGACGATTATTCGGTTTTCTCGATCCTGCCGCCCTTCAATACGGTCGACGCCCAGCTCATCGATGCCTCGGGGAAACTCGTGAAAAACACCACCGGTTACACGGTCACCTACGAAGCCGTCGCTGATCCGGATGGCTCGATCAACTCGACCAGCGTGGGGAAATCCACTTTTTGGGACCATTCCCAAGCACTCTTCGGAGCCACCCTGCCTGCGGATACCGGCCTGACAGGCAAGAAAATGCCAGGGCCGGCGAATCAGCCGCAGTTTCTCGACTTCAGCGGGGTGATGAACTGGTTCGAGGGCTTGGGAATCCCGATCACGCCCATCGACGATGCCGGTCGCACCAATCCCTATCCACTGGTCCGGCTCACCGCGAAAAACACCGCGGGCACCGTGCTGGCAACCACCGATGTCGTGCTCCCCGTGTCCGGCGAAATGAATTGCCGCGCCTGCCATTCCTCGGGCTCCGGACCCGCCGCGCAACCCGCTGCCGGTTGGGTGCACGACCCGCAGCAATCGCGCGATTACCGACTGAACATCCTCCGGCTGCACGATGAAAAGCACCTCGGCAGCACGCTTTACACTGCGTCTCTTGCCGCGAAGGGCTACACGTCGGACGGGCTGTATTCGAGCGTCATCGATCATCAAAAACCCGTGCTTTGCGCCGCGTGTCACGACTCGGAGGCGCTCGGCACCGGCGGATTTCCCGACGTCTCGCCCCTCACCCGCGCCATCCATTCGCTTCATGGCCCGGTCACCGCCCCGGACACCGGGCTACCGCTCAACCATTCCGCGAACCGGAGTTCCTGTTACCAGTGCCACCCCGGATCGGAAACCAAGTGCCTGCGAGGCGCGATGGGAGCCGCCGTCAAACCGGATGGCACCGCGGCGATGCAGTGCCAGAGCTGCCACGGATCCATGAGCCAGGTCGGAGCGCAGGGTCGCAAGGGCTGGCTGGAAGAACCCCAATGCGGCTCCTGCCACACCGGCACCGCCACTCAGAATCGAGGGCTACTCCGCTATGACAGTGTTTACGACACCACCGGAGCAGTCCGGACTCCGGTGAATCCCGTTTTCGCCAGCAACCCCGACACCCCGGCGGCGGGCATTTCGCTCTATCGGTTTTCAAAAGGCCACGGCGGCTTGCAATGCAGCGCCTGCCACGGATCCACCCACGCCGAGTTCCCCGCGCTGCACCGCAACGACAACCTGCAAAACGAAAAACTTCAAGGGCACGCCGGAGTTCTGGCAAGTTGCACCGCCTGCCACAACACCATGCCGCAGACGACCAACGGCGGTCCGCACGGGATGCATTCCATCGATTCCAACTGGGCGAAGGATCACGCCGACGTGGTCGAAAACGGCGGCGTCGCGAGTTGCCGCGCGTGCCATGGGGCGAACGACCGGGGCACGCCGCTCTCGCGCGTTTTTGTCGATCACTCGATCAGCACGAAATTCGGCACACGCACCTTCACCGCCGGTCACGAGGTGAGTTGTTATGACTGCCATGACGGCATCAACAAAAGCGATGCGACTTCCCGCACCGCGCCGGTCGTTTCCGGAGCGAGCCTGCAAGTCCCTGCCGGTGGCAGTGCCAGCATCAGTCTCACTGCCACCGGGACGAGTCCGGTATTTAAAATTCTCCGTCAACCCGCTCACGGCTCCGTCGCGCTCGTCGGCAAGGTCGCGACTTACTTCCCGGAAACAGGTTTCACCGGACCGGACTCGTTCCTCTTCACCGCGAGTGACACTGGCAGTTATATCGACGCATGGGCACCGGCCATCGTCAGTGTGAACGTCGGCCCGAGCGTCAGCGACAACGTCGGAACTAACGCCGCGGCCCTCGACCGCGATGGCGATCAAATTCCGGATGTGATCGAATACGCGCTCGGGCTTTCGCCGGATTTCCCAACCTCTGCCGCTGCGAGAACTCCGTTTTTCAAAGCCATCGGTGGAGTCAATTATCTGACCCTCCGAGTCCCGCGCGCGCCTTCGCCCGCCGACTCCACCCCGGTCATCGAATACAGCTCGGATCTCATGAACTGGGTGCCCGGCACGCTGCTCTCCAACACGCCGTTCCTGCTGGAAGCCCGTGATCCGAATCCCGCCACCGCGGCAAAACGCTTTGTCCGCATCCGGGCCGCGCACTGAGATGCGGAACCGCTCCAGCCCCCTCTCTCGCCGGACTGCAATTTCATGCAAAAAGTGCCCAAGTGATCCGCGAATTCGCTTTACAGGGCGTCAACCGGAGACGAGTTCAGGCGGCATGCGAATTTTGCTTCCACTCATTGCCTCTTCCTCGATCGTCCTGGCCCACGAGGACGACAGCGAACTGATCTTTGACCGTTTTTTCAACACTGAGGACGGCTGGAACTTCCATGAGCACGTCGATTACGAAAGTCGTTACTCCTCCGAGGGCCGGGATGCGCTGGATGGTGACAGTCTGGTTTCCGGGACTTTCGAAGCGGGATGGAACGCTTTGTCCGCAGGGGTCTGGTATGCCAAAAGCCCCAATCAATCGTATGACGAGCTCCAACTTTCCGGCGCCATGAGTTGGGACTGGAAGGATCTGGAAGGATATGTGGCCTACACGCATCTCCGTTTTCCGCAGGACGGGGGGCACGACCATGAAATCGGCACCGGAGTCTCCTGGTCCGGACTTCCAGGCGAGGTTGCGCTGGAACTGGACGCTTATTACTCCTTCGACGCCGATGGCACGTTCATCGTGTCGTCGCTGAGTCGGGAATTCGCGCTGAACGACCGGTTTCAGCTCACTCCGGCCGTCGTCTTCGGGATGAACCAAGGTTACGTCGCCGACGGCCACGATGGTGCGAATCATTTCGAACTCAGGCTCGGCGGGGGGTATTCACTAACGGATGAGATCACGCTGACGGCCCATCTGAGCTATAACCTCGCGGTTGACCGCGACGCGGCGCGATTTTCCGGAGACGAGCTCCTAAGAGATTTTTTCCACTTCGGCGTCGGCCTCGCTTACGAGTTCTGAGTCGGGTTGGCGAGCGACGCCGCGATGGATTCCGCAGCGTCGATGAACGACGGGAAATGCGGCTGCCAGCCGGTGGCGCGGAGTTTTTCGTTGGAGACCTGTTTGTGCGTCCAGCCGCGTTTGCGGTTGAGGTCGCGCGGGCCGGACGGGGGCAGCGGGCGGGAGAAAATTACGCAGAGCTTTTCATAACAGTCGATCTGGCTGAGCGGTGTGGAGTCGCTGACGTTGAAGACTCCGCTGGCTGTGGTGGTGGCCAGATGATAGATGGCGCGCGCCGCGTCGTCGCGATGGATCTGGTTCAGGAAGCGGCGGCCGTCTTCCTCGATGACGGCTTCTCCACTGAGGAATTTTTTCAGAATCACGCTGCGACCCGGGCCGTAGATCCCAGCCAAGCGCGCGACGGTGCCGCCTGCCGCGAGGGTGGTCCGCTCGGCTTCCAGCAGCAGACTGCCTGTCTCGCGGTCCGGAACGGCGGGGCTTTCCTCGGTGACGACCGAGCCATCCGTCTGCGCGTAAACCGAAGTGCTGGAGGTGAAAAGCAGCGGCACACCCGCAAATTTTTCTACCAGGTTCCGGCAGCCATCGACATAGACGCGCTGATAGGCCTCCGCCCCGCCGCGGCCGGAGGCGGCGCAGTGGACGATGAAATCCGGCTCCGGCAGCCGCGCGACGTCGTCGGGGTTTCCCACATCGCAGGGGACCGTGTCGTTGTCCCCGGAGAGCGAGGTGGCGGTGATTTCCCAGCCGTTTTCACGGAATTCGCGGGTGATGGCCTGGCCGAGGTAGCCGTGGCCGATGAGGAGGAGTTTCATGAATGAGTGAAGGATGCCAGCGCTCCTTGATGCTTATTTCGCGGCGGCATTCTGGAATTCGCGGCGCAAGTCCGATCCGTCGGCACCGCCTTGGTTGGTAAAATTCGCGCGCTGGACGAGCAGCAGATAGATCCGCTTTTTCGCTGGATCGATCCACGCCTGCGTGCCGAAAAGCCCACCGTGGCCGAAGGATCCGGGCGACAGCGCGGCCGTCACTCCCTGTGGTTCGCGGACGATGCTCCAGCCAAGCCCCCAGGCACTGCCGGGAACAAATCCACTGGCGAGATCACCGGTCTGGACGCGGGTCATCTGCTGGACGGATTCCGGTTTCAAAAAGCGCTTCCCGCCGGACTCGCCGCCGTTGAGGACCATCTGCGAGAACTTCACGTAGTCGCCGGCCGTGGAAAACAAGCCGCCGTTCGCCCGCGGATAGCGCTCCTTGTCGGCGATGGACTTGCCGCCGAGGAAGGTGATTTCGGATTTTTCCAGTTTCCCGTCATCGGTCCGCTTGTAGGCGTTGGCGATGCGGGCGATCTGCGCTTCGCTTGGATAGAAACTGGTGTCCTTCATCCCGAGCGGCCCGAACAACCGCTCTTCGAGAAACTCGGGAAACGCCTTGCCTGAAACCACCTCCACCACGCGCGCCGCCGTATTGATCCCCGTCTGGGAATACTGCCACTTGCTGCCCGGCGGAAATACCAATGGCTTCGCGGTGAATACCGGCACCAGGTCCTGGAGCGTCGTGATCTGCTCGGTCTCCTCGCCCGAGGCCTCGCTCAAGCCGCTGGTGTGGTTCAGGCATTGCTTGATGGTGATCGCCGCCTTGTCGCCCGTGAACTCGGGCAGATATTTGGAAACCGGGTCATCGACGGAGAGTTTTCCCTCGTCCTGCATCATCATCACCGCAGTGGCGGTGACCGGCTTGGTCATCGAGGCGATC
Organism: uncultured Verrucomicrobiae bacterium; assembly: GCA_963841745.1. Lineage (GTDB taxonomy): Bacteria > Verrucomicrobiota > Verrucomicrobiia > Verrucomicrobiales > Akkermansiaceae > Luteolibacter. The sequence continues at coordinate 304,884 of CAWJDV010000009.1, forward strand.
CAGAAAATCGAGTCCGTCGCCATCGGGGTTTTGTCTTCGATATCCGAAAGTCCGACGGCGGAGAGGTGGAGAATCTTCTCTGCATCAGCGACCAAGGTCACGGCTCCTGAGATTTCCTTGGAATCAACGAATGCCTGCATCCGCTCGTCGATCGAGTCGATGGCAGGCGGCGCGGCGTGGAGACTTCCCAACATGGCGGCAAACAAAATCAGGTGGCGCGGTTTTTTTGACATGGTGCGAGGCAAACGAATTTCACGGACGCCGACAACCTCGAACCGGAATCCATTTCCGCCCGCAAAAAGTAACACTGGGTATTTCAGCGGAATCACTTAAGATACCCGAAATAGATGAACTTCAGCCTCGATCCCTACAACATTCTCGCGGGTTTCGTCTTCGGAACGATCGGCTGGGGGGCCTTCACTTACGGACGGCGGCTGGACCTGTGGCAGCCGAAATCCATCGGTCTCGGGCTGATGATTTACCCCTACTTTTTCAGCAACGCCTGGCTGCTGTGGGGGATCGGGGTGGGATTGCTGGTGACGCTTGGGTTTTACCACCACGAGTGAGATGGCACCGGATTTCCCTTGGCAGAGGGGCGGTTTTTCCCGCTAGTTTCCCCCGCCCATGCCAACTGAAGCGATCCTTTCCACCGTCCGCCAATTCCTCGGAGTGGACCCGACCGTGCGCATCACCCTCGAACCGATCAAACGCGGTGCCTCAGGGCGCACGATTGTCCGGGTGAAAACGCCGGGCCACGAGCCGTTCATCGGCGTGCATTGGACGGAGGAGCGGGAGGATAACTCCCAGTTCATCCCGGTCGCACAGTTCCTGAAACAGGCGAAACTGCGCGTGCCGGAAATTATCCACGACCGCGCCCGGTATCGCGTCGCGCTGGTCGAGGATCTGGGCGACGTCGATTTGCTATCGCTCAAGGACCGGCCGTTTGCCGAGCGCCTGCCGCTTTACCGCTCTGCATTCGAGCAGGTGGACAAGTTGTTCTACGCGAAGCCGGCCAAAGAATTCCACCTGATGCCGCCCTTCGACGCGGCGCTCTACCGCTGGGAGCAGGAATATTTCTTCGAATACATGGTCGAGGATTTCCTGGATCTCTACGGGGAAGCTGCCGCGCTGCGAAAAAATGAAGCGTTCATCGAACTCTCACAACGCCTCGGCACCGTCGCGCGGCACCTCGTACACCGGGATTTCCAGTCGCAGAACCTGATGATCAAGGACGACAAGGTCTGGCTCATCGACTTCCAAGGCCTCCGCCGCGGCCGCCAGGAATACGACCTCGCATCGCTCATTTTCGATCCCTACCTCGACCACTCCGCCGACGAACGCGAGCAACTTCTCACGCTGTGGGAGGAAATCGCCGACGAGCGTCCGCTACAAACCCTCTTCCACGAGTGCGCCGCGCAACGCCTGATGCAGGCGCTCGGGGCCTTCGGAAACATCGTCAAAAACCGTGGCGACGAATGGTACCGGCCGCACATCGCGACGGCAGGCCGCCTGCTCGGCGAGGTGACCGCCGGGACTTCCCTGGAAGCACCTCTCGCCACGGTCCTGGCGGCGATTCGAAAATCCAAAGCGTGAGCGCCAAGTATCAAGTCCGGCTGTGGGTGCTGCTTGTTTCCGCGGTGGTGGCACTCGTCGCGTGGAAATGGATCCCGGGAACCCGCCTCGACCGCGCGGCTTTCACCACCGTCGCCCGAGGGTCCGCCAACGGCCCGCTCTTCATCTCAGGCACCGGAACCCATGCCGATCCGCTGAAACTCCAGACATTTTCCTCCGACACCAAAACCGACCGCCGCCAGGCGCCGATCATCGTTTCACTCGGCGACGACCTCCAGGGTTTCTTCCAAACCAGCCCGCCCGCGCCGATCGACCTGGCGGTGATTCTCACGAATTTCCAGCGGCTCGGAGCCAAAAAAGCCGCCACTGCTGCAGTCTTCGCCTGGGAAAAGCCGGACCCCATCGGGCTGGCCGCCTTCGAGAAATCGCTGGCGGGTTTCGATTCGCTGGTCATGGCCGTACCGCTGTCGCGGGGAGTGGTGGCCGCGCAGATGCCCCCCACCCTGCGGCGCGCATCGATCCCCACGGAAAAAATCCAGGGCGACGCCTCGCTCCTGCCCGTGGTGAACCGCCTCCCGATCCCCGGCATCATTCTCGGCGGAGAAACGACCATCGCCGGGTTCTCCGTGCTCGAATCGGAACCTCCCTCCCGCCGACTCCCGCTGATGGCGCGGTGGGAAGATCGCGTGGTGTTTTCCTTCCCGCTGCTCACCATTCTCCAACGACTCGATCTTCCCCTCGATGGCGTGGAAGTGCGTTTGGGCGAATTCCTCAAACTCGGCCCATCCGGCCCCATCGTGCCCATCGATGAATCCGGGCGGTTGGCGATGCCGTTCAAATCAATTTCCGGCTACGCCGAAATTTCCGCCGAGGCCCTGATCGACGGCGGCGACGACCTGTTTCCAAAACAAGCGCCGGACCCGGTGATCCTGCGCGACGATCAATCCGCTGCCGAACCCGCCACCCAGGCATTCTCCCGCAGCCTCTCCGGTGCCATCGCACTCATCGCGTCGAGCGGAGGACTCACGGACGCCGCCGAGTTCTCAAGACTATCAGAAGGATGGGAAATCCTGATTCTATCAGTCATTGTTCTGACAATGACCGTGCTGGCCGGGGCCTCCCGCTTCGTGCGATATCTCGGCACTGCGGTATTAGCATCGATCTTCTTCGCGGCGCAGTGGGTCGCGTTTGGCATCGCCACAACCTGGTTGCCCGGCTTGCCCGCTTTGGCCGCCATTCTCACAGCCGCGGCCGTAGCCTGGTTGATCCATGCGAAAATTTCAGCTCCTGTCCTCATTCCTGCCGTCGATCCCCTCCCCCGGACCGCATCCCTTCCTGATCCCACTCCCGTAGTGCCGGTGCTTCCAGCTCTGGAAATCGAGTCTTCACCGATAACCCATCCCGAACCCACTCCCGAGCCCACTCCCGAGCCCGAGTCGGTGATCAAAGTGCCAAAACCCAAAAAGGCCCCTGCGAAAAAAATTCCCGCCAAGAAGGTGGCGGCAAAAAAAGCGCCGGCCAAGAAAGCAGCCAAAACCAAAAACCCGCGCACCAAAAACCCGGACGGAAAAACCGATGCCTAGGTAAACAGTTGGCCAGAGTGAATGGGAAGCAGTGCCCCTCCCCACGGACCGCGGATTTCAATCCGCCCGCGAAGCGAAAAGTCCAAGAAAAGCCAAAGCACTTCTCCCCACGGACCGCGGCCTTCAATTCAAAAAGCCACGCTTTATGCAAGTTTTGTCTTGCTAGCCCTTTTCCTCGCTCTAGCCTACCCGTCATGAACAACCGCAAGCGTTGGACGGCGCCTTGGAAGGATTCGCGGCAAAAACCGGTGATTTACCACTGCGTAAGTCGGGTCGTGGGGCGGCAGTTCGTGCTGGAGGTGGATGAACGGGAATTCAAGAAGCGAATTCAAGAAGCCACGCTTTATGCAAGTTTTGTCTTGCTAGCCCTTTTCCTCGCTCTAGCCTACCCATCATGAACAACCGCAAGCGTTGGACGGCGCCTTGGAAGGATTCGCGGCAAAAACCGGTAATTCAAGAAGCCACGCTTTATGCAAGTTTTGTCTTGCTAGCCCTTTTCCTCGCTCTAGCCTACCCATCATGAACAACCGCAAGCGTTAATTCAAGAAGCCATGCTTTATGCAAGTTTTGTATTGCAAGTCCTTTTTTTCGCTCTAGCCTACCCGTCATGAACAACCGCAAGCGTTGGACGGCGCCTTGGAAGGATTCGCGGCAAAAACCGGTGATTTACCACTGCGTGAGTCGGGTCGTGGGGCGGCAATTCGTGCTGGAGGTGGATGAACGGGAGCATTTCCGGATGCTGATGCGCATGTGCGAGAAATTCACGGGCTGCCGGGTGTTGTCTTATTGTCTGATGTCGAATCACTTCCATCTTCTCCTGGAAGTACCGCCAGTTCCGGAGGGTGGCATCCCGGATCAGGAATTGCTCCAACGGCTGCGCGTTTTCTACAGCGAGGCACAGGTGGCTGAGGTCGCCAAGGAATTGGAAGAGGCGGCAGCAGTCCGGGAGCGTGGTGAGTTTGAACTGCAACCCGTCGATGAAACGGGGATTCCGCTGGATCCCGCGCAGGAACTGGCGATGGCGAAGCTGGAGGCGGTGCGCAGGGTGGATGAGATCCGCGGTCGTCACACCCGGCGGATGCATGATTTGAGCGAGTTCATGAAATCGCTGCTGGAACGTTTTACCAAGTGGTTCAATCGCGCGCATTCGCGTTCCGGCACGCTGTGGGAGGATCGGTTCAAGAGCGTGCTCGTGGAAAGCGGCACCGCAGCGCGGACGATCGCGGCTTACATCGATCTGAATCCGGTGCGGGCCGGAATGGTATCAGATCCGGCGGAATACCGGTGGAGCAGCTACGGGGAGGCCGTGGGCGGCGGGGCAAAAGGGAATGGGAAGAAAGCGCGTGAGGGCTTGGTGAGAGCGTATTTTTGCGATCAGGGCGTGGGGTTTGAATCGGAGCGGTGGGGCGAGGTTTCGCGGTTGTACCGGCGGATGATGGGGCTGGCGCTGGAGAGAAAGAGCGGCAGGGCGGTGGTGGAGAAAGGCGTGGTTCGCCCGCAGATGAATGCGTCGGAGGCGTTAGAGGCGTTAGAGGCGGAGGATGCCGGGACGGTTTTGGCGGACTTGAAGCTGGCGGCGATGTTGCGCTGCCGGGTGAGGTATTTCACGGACGGCGCGGTGATCGGGAGCAAGGCGTTCGTGAATGAGGCATTCGCGGCAGCGCGGGAAAGGTTTACGGAGCGCCGTAAAGACGGAGCGCGGCGGATGAAGGGGAGCGGAAAAGCGGCGGCCGGGGTGCTGTGGAGTGCTCGGGACCTACGGGTGAGGCTTGGGTAAAAAGCATCATCCTCTCATTGTCGGTCCGCTTTGGGTCGGCGACTGTCACGTACGCGCCATCCGCCTCCCGGCGGCAAGATTGCGGGCCATTCGCGGGAACAACAGCCAATGAAACGGCAACACCGCCAGCCAGTAAAGTCTGCCTAACAATCCCTGCGGCCGGAAGGTCGCGGTTTGCCGCAGCGCTTCACCACCCTCCGGCAGATCCTCGATGGCGAACTCCAGCCACGCCTCGCCCGGCAGCTTCATTTCCGCGTAAAGCATGAGCCGACCTTTCGTGCGGTCCGCCAGCAGCACCCGCCAGAAATCCAGCGAATCGCCCGCATGCAAGTCCGCCGGGTGCCGGCGGCCGCGGCGGATGCCGATGCCACCCACGAATTTGTCCAGAATTCCACGCAGCCGCCACGCCCAGTTCATCGAGGGCCAGCCCCCTGCCCCACCGATCGACCAGACGCGGGCGATGACTTCCTCGCGCGGTGCTGTAAGCGAAACCACCCGGGAATCCCTCAAAATTCCGTGTTCCGGCACTTTGATCGCATCAAACAACCGCGGCGAAAGCGTGCCCGCCGCCAGCGAGTTGATCCAACTCGAGGGCACGTAATTCTGCGCGATGCGAGCCAAAGCCCGTTCAACCGCCTCGCGGTAGGTCAGTAGATCCAACGGAATGATTTTCCGGATCTTCAAATCGCGACAGACGGTTTCATGGGTCAGCGAGTCCACCAAGCTGCGCGCCAAGGGAAAAGAGGTGGATGTGAGCAAACACAACCACGCGGAGGACAGCCGCGGACTGAGCAGCCGGGTCGGCAGAAAAACGCGCTTCAGCCCGCGGACCTCGCAATAGCCCTTGATCAGATCGAGATAACTCATCACCTCCGGCCCACCGATGTCATAAGAACCATCCGCAGTCTCAGGATGCCTCAAAATGCCGGTGAGATAATCCAGCACGTTGCGGATGGCGATCGGCTGACAGTGCGTGTGCACCCAGCGCGGCGTGATGAGCACCGGCAGCTTCTCCGCAAGGTCGCGGATGATTTCAAACGACGCCGAGCCCGAGCCGACGATGATGGAAGCCCGCAGCGCCGTGAGCGGCACGCCGGACGCCAGCAAGATTTCTTCCACCTTGCGGCGCGATGAAAGATGTTCGGAGAGCGGGCCATCATCAGCGGCAAGGCCTCCCAGATAGATGATGCGTTTCCATCCGAGTGTCTTCGCCGCATCGGAGAAATTCGTGGCGCACAGCTCTTCCTTGCGCGCGAAATCACCACCGGAGCCCATCGAGTGGATCAGGTAATAGGCGGCATCGATTTCACGGGAAAGGCCGCGCAGCGTCGCCGCATCCAGGAAATCCGCCTCGACCACGTGCAGGCGGGCTTCATTTTCGCCGAAGTTGGCCACGGGAAACCGCCGCCGGTCGCGGACGACGGCGGTGATTTCATGGCCCGCTTCCAACAGCGCCTGAATCAACCGCAGGCCGATGTAGCCGTTGGCTCCTGTAACGATGACGTGCACGGCACGACATTAAGCGGATTCCCCGGCTTTCCCATGGCAAATTCCACGCATGAGCTCCGCGGTCAATAATCCGGCAATCCTGGAAGATGGGCAGGGATCACGGCGACGCCTTCGATTTCGATCAGCCAACCGGGGCGGCACACAGGAGCGTTCACCAGGATGAAGGGAACCGCACCCAGCTTCTCTAGCAGCGCGGCTTCGATCACGGCCCCGTCCGCCGGGTCGCGCAGATAGACGAGGATGGCCGCGAGATCGCCGAGGTTGGCACCAGCCTTTTCCAGCAGAGCTTCGATGTTCTCCAAGGTCCGGTCAAGCTGGCCGAGCACGTCGCCCGGATGGAGAATGCGTCCCCCGGCATCGATGCTTGCGGTGCCGGAAATGAACACGTGACGACGGTCGGCGTAGCTCACCGCGGTCGCTCGCTCGAAGGTGACTCCGTAGTGATTTGTGGGACACAGGTGATCGGGCGCGCCCAAAAACTCCAATTGATCCGGATGCAGGCCGCCGATGGCATAGGAATCCAGTGAAACCTTGGCTGCCACCTCCGGGTGCGCACCCGCAATGCCGGTGCTGGCGATGTAGTGGGTGTCTGCCCTGAGTCCGTGGCTTTCAAAAAAATCCCGTCTCGCATCTACCAGGCCTAGATAATCCGCATCAATGTTCTGCACGAACCACCAGGTGCGCACCACGTGATCCGCCAGGTTCATGTGCCGGGACCGCAGCCACGCACCGTAGTTTTCCAACACCCGCCGGGTTTGCTCGAAAGAGCCATTTACTTTCGCTTCAATCATTCCAGTGGTCCAATGATGCGTCAATCCGCCGCAACGATAGCTCACCGTCGCGCCCTCCTTCGTGACATCCACCGCGCCCTCCGAGTTGCAAAGATGATAGGCCCACAGTGAGAATTTCGAGGCGGGCAGCGGTGCCTGGCAGACCCACGATGTGGCACCGCCGAAATTCTCAAACATCGCCGATTGATTCACCACATCGCTGCAAAACACCCGCCGGAAGATTGCTGACGAGGCATCAATGCCCACCGCGTCGAGCGCGAGCTGATAGGCGTCGAGCAGACAGGCCGCTTGTTCCGCCGTTCCGCCTTCTCCGTCCAGCCGCACGGTCACATGGCACTCCATCACGCCGCCCGCCGTGCGGAAGCGCGCCACCTCGGCGGATGCTGGCAGTCCGCCGCAGTCGATGGTCAGCCATTCGACCGTCGCCTCACAGGGCGGCATCGTCGGGGTGTGGCGGTCGGTGAAGGGGCGGTTGATAGAGGTGCTCATGGTGCGGTGGGGTGAATCAATGAAATCGGGATCGCGGGCAGCGTGGCGACCTGCGCACGTTGTGAATTCTTCGCCGCCTGTTTTTTCGCGGGGGCATCGGCAAACGCCTGGATGATGAGATTCGTCTCCAATCCGGAGGCGGCGCCCGAATCCGCTAGAACATCGAATGCCAAGCCACTCGGAGTCTTGCGGACGGCTGAAAGACGGATTCCTTGCGGCGCGTCGCTCAGTTCCAGTTGGACGCTCCGATCCACAATCCACTTCGGCATCTTGACCTTCACCTCGGCCAGGCCACCCACCGGGATCCGCAGCGGCAGCGGACTGTCGAGTTCAACCGATGAACTTCGACCACGCGCTGAGTTGACTGATACCAACCACTCGCTCGCGGGAACCAGATGCCGCCAGAGAAACGCCTGCATCATGTCGTCCGCCGCCAGCGCCGTGACGGTGACGGCCTTTTCACCCTCGCCCGCCGTGCCGATGAGCTGCGGAGTATAAACGCCGTCCTTGCCCTGGGCTGGGGTCGTTAGAGTCAACCGCACCTGCGTGGCACCGGCGGGAACCGACGCTCCAGACAGATGAAATCCCGGCGGCGCGTCTTTCAAACCCAACTGGATTTCCCCATCGAAACCCTCGTTGCGCATGACGTGAACTTGCAGCGGCACATGACCGCCGGGCGGCACATTCAAGACGGATGGAGTGACCCGCAGTTCAAAATCCGGGCGCGCTTCGCACAGACGCAGGCGGTAGGCATGGTCGGGACCGCCGTGCAACTGGGTATCGGCGATTCGCACGAACACCGGACCATCGGCGGCTAGTTTCACCCGCACCCGCGAGTCGGCATGATGGGTGAGCAGGCCGTCGCCGAGTTGCAAATGCCCGTCCTTTTCCATCGAATCGTCATTCCAGCCGAGGATCTTGCCGCGCTCGTCCGCCACGTGAACCACCGAATCCAGTGGTGATTTCAGGCGGCGGGCCAGCACCTCGACCATCAATTCCCGTCCTTTCACTCCCTCGACCCGGAACACGTCGGCATCCCCCGGCTTGCCGATCCGGCCGTTGATCACGCAGGGAAATGAAACCGCGGTGGCGTGGTCGGAATCGTCGTTAGGTTCGATTTCTTGCGTTTCCGGCAGGGAATCGACGACATAGGAAACCTCGTTGGACGGGGAAATTCCGGCACTCATGCGGGTCGCCCGCAACGCCGGTCCACCGGCGGTCGTGTCGAGGCCCAGCTTGTCGCCCGGCAGATTCCAACCGCGCACCGCAGTCACCAGCGGGACACCCTCCCGCCCCCCTAACGGAAAGACAGAAGTGATGAACGGCAACTCGCCGACGCTGACTCGATAGACGAAATCCTCGCGGCCACGGAAGATCGAGTCACGCACCTCAAGCTGATAGTCACCATCCGCCGGAACCTTGAAGTTCAGGACCGGATCCGGATCGAACCGAAAATCATCCGCGTAGGCGATCTCCCTGCCTTTTGAATCGCGCAGCGCCACCACCATTTGAAACCATCCGGGCACCGCGTCCGCCAGATAGGGAATCAGGCTCCGTGCCTCGCCCCGCACGACGAGATTCTGACCTCCCCGTGCATGAAAGCGAAAGACATCCACATCGCCCGCCAGGATCTGGCCGTTGAAGGTGCAGGGCAGTGCGGCCACCGATCCGTTGGGAGTCACGCCCGGTTCGTTCGGTTCGTTTTCAAAAATTTCCGGCAGGTTCCCGACTTCGAAGCGGAGCGGATTGCTCAGGCCAAGCGGGCCGCCGAAACGCAACTCGCGGATGCCGGGCTCCGCATTCGCAGCCACCTTGATTTCGAGGCGGACCAGTTCGCCGGGTTGGGAATTCTGTGAGTTCTTGCCGACACGCTGGGAGACCGTGACCCAGTGTTCGAGCCTAACCACATCCAAGGTTCCCAGCAGATCTACCAGCAGATTCTCCGGTAGTTCCACCGCAGGCGCCGGTTTGCCGTCGGGTCCGGGCTGCGGTTTCGGTGGCTCCGGAGGACGAGGCTTGCCGTCCAACTCCGCACGGCGGCAGGCGATGTGCCATTTAAGAAGTTCGCGCTCGGCCGGATCGAGGTTTTTCATCGGTCGATAAGTCTTGATGATGCGGGCTTCGACACCGGTTCCCGAGACGTGCACTTCTTTCATGCCGCGTAGGTTCCGTCCGCCGGCGATGATTTCCGTGGTGGTCGCCACGCAGGCCCCGGCCGGGTGAAGATAGCCGATCCGTGGATCGCTTTTCCCCACTTGGCCAAAAGCGGTCGCACTGCCCGCCAACCCGGCGAGCATCAGGATCCATCGTTTGATTTTCATGATCGTAGTCCGTCACATGATCTCCACCAACCGGCCAAGGCCGTCGGCGGTTCCGGGCATTTTGGCGGGCATCACTTTAAGCTCCTGGCCCAGTGGATTCGACAGCGGGCCTTCCGGATCGATGCCCATCCGCTCGCAGATGCTTCCTAGCAACTCGTGCGCCAGCACCGGCCGGTCGGTCACGTTCGAGCCGGTGGAATCGGAGGAGCCCACGACATGACCGCCCTGGAAGCCGCCGCCCGCGAGCACGCTGGAGAAACAGTTACCGAAATGACTGCGGCCACCGTTCCATGGAGCTTCCCACTGGATCTTCGGCGTGCGGCTGAACTCGCCACCGCACCACACCACCGTGCTGTCCAACAGTCCGTGATCGGACAAGTCTTGCAGCAGCGTCGCGAAGCCGGCATCCATTTCAGGGAGCTTCCGCCGCATGATTTCGAAGTGCTGCTTGTGGGTGTCCCAGCCCTTGTAGTTGATCGTGACATACGGCACGCCCGCCTCGACCAGGCGCCGGGCCATCAAACACGATTGGCCGAACGTGTTGCGCCCGTAGCGGTCGCGGAGCTCGTCCTTTTCCAACGACAGGTCAAACAGCTTCCGCGAGTCTCCCAGAATCAACTCATAGGCTTTCCGCTCGCAGCGGTCCGCTTGAATGAATGCCTGCTCGCCGGGCATCGCCCTGCCCAGGGTATCCAACCGGTGCATCAACTCGCGCCGCTCCGCCTGCCGCTCGTCGGTGATCCCCGGAGCAATCACGCCGTCCACGGTGAAGCGGGCTTGCGCCGGATCGCCGCCGGTGGCAAACGGCTTGTGCCGCGGGCCCAGGAAACCGCACTCGGAAAACCGGCCCTGCGGAGTGGTCAGCACCACATACGGCGGGATCAAGCCCTGATAGCCGTGCTCGTATCCCTTGAACAACGAGACGATTGATCCGAGCGAGGGCCATAACAGGCGGTCGGGCTGGCGGCCGGTCTGCACGATGTAGGCGGCCGTTTCATGACTGTTATTGCCATGCGTCATGCCGCGGATGATCGAATACTTGTCGGCTTGTTTTGCCAACAACGGCAGCATCTCACAGATCTGAATCCCGTCGGCGTTGGTGGTAGATCGGTTTGTCAAACGGCCCGCAGTAGTCGCGACCGGCGGCGGGCTTCGGGTCGAAGGTGTCCAGATGGGCTGATCCACCCCACATCCAGATCTGGATCACGGCCTTGGCAGCCGGCTTCGCGGCGGACGCGGGGGCCGACCATCCCGCTCCGGCCGTTGCCAGGCCCGCCGCGCTGCAGATGCCGAGTTTCAACATTTCCCGCCTTGATAGACCGGGTTCACTAACTGAAGTGTGCATGGCGGTGGTTGGGGTTGCGGGTGGATGTCAGGGTCAGTGGCGGTAGAGAAATTCCTTGGTGTTGATCAGGGCCCAGACCAGATCGTCGGTCGCTTGTTTGCTCTCACTGCCGGCAGACAACACGGCGGACTCCTCCTCGGGCGTCGGCGGCCTCGACAACACCGCCATCCAAACCGCCCGCACCACCGCGGCCGGGTCCTTGCGCTGGCCTTTCGTCACCTGCCGCAAGCGCCAACCTTTTTCGATCTTGGTCTGGATCTGCGACGAGTTGAGCAAATACAGGCGCTGGGAGTCGGAAATCTGGTTGTTCCGCTCCATCACCATGCCCGTGTCGCGACTCGACCGACCGAACATTTCCAAAAACGGACTGGTGATGGAACCGTCTGCCAGATCGACCGAGCGCGCGTTTTCCGGAATGTAGGTGAAGGGCTCCGGGATCGGGCTGATGTAACTTTCCCCGGTGCCGGTGAGCCGACAAACGGCATCCAACAGAACCTCCGCCTCCAGCCGCCGGACCGGATAGGAGGCGAACATCGCGACGGCCTGCGCCCCCTCAGCGCGCGGCAACGATGATAGTTGATAGGTCCGCGAGTTGAGGATCAAGCGGAGCAGTTTTTTGGAATCGTAGCCACCCGCCGTAAATTCCTGGCCGAGCAATTCCAACAGACCCGCCACGGCCGGCGGATTGTCCGCGCGCAGGTCGTCCGGTTCGTGCACGATGCCGCGACCGAAGATCCATGCCCACGTCCGGTTCACCGCCGCCCGCGCGAACCAGCGGTTTTCGCGAACTAACAACCAGTCCGCGAACACCACTCGCGGGTCGGCTCCCGGAGCGACGCGCACCTTGCCGCCGTCTGGCAGGAGGATATCCAACGGTCCGGCCGGTGCGGGATCGAGACAAACAATCTCCTCCTTCCACTCGGCCGTCGGCTTGAAAGCGAGCCTGGAAAAAACGCTCTCCAACCCCGCCCGCCGGTCCGCAGGCCAGTGCTCGATGCGGCTGCCCATAAACGTTAGTGCCACCGCCCCGGCCGTCTGTTGCGGTCCTTGACCCTGGATCGCCCGGTAAAAATTCACCGCCGGGACGCGGAAGTTGCTACCGCTCGAAGTGAGAAGCTCCCGCGCCATCCGGTCATACGGCAGGTTGTTCCGCAGCGCCTCGCGGATCCAGCGTTGGTAAGCCTGCACCGCGTTCGGCCAGAGATTGATGGGATACTCCGACTTCACCCGCAGCAGGTCGCACCATTTCATCGACCAGTAATCGACGTATTCATCGCGGGCGAGCAGGGACGTCTATCAACCGTGCCCGCTTGTCGGGTTTGCGGTCCTGCAGGAAGGAGCGCACTTCGACGGACTCCGGAAGAACTCCGATCACGTCCAGAAACACCCTCCGCAGGAAGACCTCATCCGAACATGGCCGCGCCGGCTCCAGTCCTGCCTGATGCAGGGCCCCGAAAACGAGGCGGTCGATCTTCCCCTCACCCACCGAGAAATCCGCAGCTTCGTAGGGTTTTACCAAAGGTTCCGCCGCTGCCACCATTCCGAGGAGCCCCATCAGGAACCCACTCGTTTTCAAACACTTGACGACTCGTTGCATAAGCAGGACCGCTCCACGCGCGATTCACAATAGCAAGATACGCGCAGCCTTAGAAACTCTTATCACCCGGGATAGTTGCGCTCGTCTGGACGATTTTCGCGGAGAATTTGTCACGATTGCTCGCTCGTCGGCAGGCGGCGGCAGGAGAAATTCTGTCAGTGATTCCCGCCATCGGCGACAGTGGCTCGCGTCAAAACGGGAGCATGCATCCACATGGCCATCGGCCGCGCGGATGACGGGTTCTATCCAGCGGAGCTTCTATCAAGGCACGCTCACCTTGAGTCTTGCAAACCGGCTCGCGCCATCGCCCGCTGGAATTTCCACCTTGTGACGGTCGGTGCCGGCGACGGGAACGGGCGCACTGACGCCTGCTGTGCTCCAGAGCTCCGCCCTCAGCGTGTCGCTCCACTCGACCGAGCGGAAAACATCGGTGGCGGTGGGGCCGACCGGATAGGTGAATTCGAATGTGGCTCCATTCAGACGGACCTCGCAGGAAATCGTGGTGGCGACGATCGGCGAGGTGCCTGCGGCGTATTCGAGAAGGTTGACGATGCCGTCGCCATCGGGATCCGCCATGTCTCCGGCGATGAGCGGATTTCCCGCGTTCGCACCGAAGCTGGATTGTTTCCACAAGCCCTGCGGTGAAAGGCTGAAACTCGCGGTGATGGTTCGGTTGCCGGTGACGTTGGTGAATTGATAGGTCTGGGAAACAGGCTGGGCGACGGCATCTACCAGAATTCCACTGACGGTGTAATCCGGCTGGGGCGTCAGGGTGAAAATCTGGCTACCACCCGCGGCGACGGGGACACTGCCGGTTGGATTGATCGTTCCACCGGCACCGGCGCTGGCGGAGATGACGGGATCCGTGCTGACAAAACGCGGGAGCAGATCCGCCTCGATCTGCTGGCGCTCCGCGACGGTTAGTGCGATTTTATAGACGAACACATCGCCGATCAGGCCGTTGAAAGTGGTCCAGCCATCCGGATTGTTGCGGCCGATGTTGATGGCGTTGGCGTAAGTGCCCGGCACGTTCGGCACGAGCGAGGTGAGCGCGCTGGTGGAAGTGTTGTTCATAACTTCCACTCCGTTTGCGAAGACCTTGAAGGTGCCGGTGGCCTGCACGACCAGGCTGAGCACGGTGGCTTGGCCCTCCGGAATGACCGGGCCCGCATATTGGGTGCCATTTCGAAAGACGACAATCGCACCCGTGCTGTTCCGGATGCCGAGCACGAGGCGGTTGTAAAAAATATCCACCAGCGAAGTCCACGGATCGCCGTTGTTGTTGCGCTGGGGTTTGACGGCGACGACCACGGTCGCGCCGTTGACTGCGATCGGGCTGGAATAGGTGCCTAGGCGGAATCCATCGCCATCCGCGAAAGTGTGGCGGACCCATTTCGCGCCGTTGAGCGCCTCGACGGTTGGCGAGCCCATGGACGTCAGGTTCTGGCCGGCGGGCAGATAGGTCGGCCAGTTGCCGGTGGCACCTGCGGCGGGGAGGCTCTCTGTTTGAGCGGAATACAACAGGTCCGTGCTGCGTGGGACGTTGCGGGCGATGAGGGAAAAATGGATGTTTGCGACGTTGCTGCCATTCAGCGTGACGGTCTTGTCGCTGGAGACGTAGGAAGCTGGATTTCCCGCGGCGATGTACCAGACACCGTTAGGCAAAGCTTGGGAATAGTCGCCATTCGCATTGGTGATGGCCGTGAACACCGGCGCACTGGCCGCAAGGGCGGAGCGGGAGAAATAGACCGACGCACCGGAGATGCCGGTGCCGCTGGCACGCTGGGTAACGCGACCGCTGACTCCGGCGTAGGTGACAAGCGTGAAGTCGATGTTAGAAATATCCGCCGACGCCACGAAAATGTTGCGCTCTGTTCCCGCATTGTAGCCGGTTCCGGCGGCGACCACATACCAGGTGCCGGCGGTTAGCAGTTGAGTGTAGTTGCCCGCTCCATCGGTGCTGGCGGTGATCGCGCCGGTGGTGGATGCGTTGGGGCTGTCCGAGAAATACACCGTCGCTCCAGCAAGCGCGCCGCCGGTGGAGGTGGTGACTTTGCCGGAAATCGTCTTCCGAGGGGGCACGCTGAGCGGGTCGAGCGGGTTGGTGGCGAAATCGACTTCCACGTTGTCATTCACTCCGTCGCCATCACTATCGAGAACGATTTGTCCGGCGCTGAGTGCCCGGTCATGGATGCGGGCGTTGAGGATGAGGCCATCGAAAAACTGGCGGGTCGTAACCTCAGCCGCCGTTTGGGAAAACCCGATGCGGAAACATTTGCCCGCGGCAGCCGAGTCCAGCGCCGGCCCGGTGTAGCTGCGGGTGGCGGCTTGCACGCCGTTGATGAAGAGGGTGGCGGTGCTGCCGTCGAAGGAGAGCACGACGTGCTGCCACTTCCCTAACACGGACGGGACATTGGTGGCCCAGTTGCCGAGATTCTCCAGTCGTGCGACCCATTTACCATCGTCGAGTCCCAGGCCGCTGCCGGTTCTGCTGGAGCGCTCGTCATCGCTGTCGAAGATCGCCTCGTAATTGCTAACATTATCGGAAGTGCGGGGTTTCACCCAGGCGCTGAGCGTGCGGACGCGGCCGTTTCTCACCCCGCTCTCGTGGGTGGCGGAGGAGCCATTGAAGTCGGTGGCGACGGTGGGCGAAAACTGCCCCATGATGCTCCCGCGCCGCGCGGATTCTGCCGTGACCTCGGCGGCGGTCACAGCGACGTTGTAGAAACGCACGTCTTCGAAGCTGCCCTTGAACAAAGCTCCCGCCCAATCGCGACCAAGGAAATTGCCCTGCATGGCGGTGCCGTTGTTAGCAGCTAACACGCTGAGAGGAGTCAGCGTGATGGCGGCGGTGGCCTGGGAAATTCCGTTGATGAAGAGCATGCCGCTGCTGCCATCAAGCGTCACCGCCACATGCCGCCAATCGTTCTGTGGTAGCAGGCTGGAGCTTGTTAGCGTGCGGGTGGTGGTGCCGTCGCTGAGGGTGAAAACCACCTGGCCCATGGGGTTTCGCACCAGTTTCAAGGCGCGCGTCGCACTGCTGCCGATAAACAACAGGGGTTCTGCCGTGCCGACGGCATTGGCTGGCTTGACCCATGCGGAAAAGGAAAACCGCGAGGTGTCGGCGAGGCTACGGACTAACAAGGCATAGTCGTCGATGCCATCAAAGGTCATGACGGGTGAAACCATGCTCGCATCCAACACTCTCGCCGGAGCACCGCGCAGAATCGCGTGGAGCGCGCCGAATTCATCCCACCACTCCGCGCCATCGGTCTCTTCGGTCCGATAACTGGCGACAAGGCCGCGTGGTTTGCGGAGCGTCTGGCCGTAGTAGTCATTCCAGTAATTATCCCATGGCACATGGCTGAAATGCACGCCGCTGCTCACCGTCAAGCCCATCGAATAGTCGTGATCCAAAATCGCAGTGCCGCTGACGATGCCGCCGAAGGGATTCGCACAGCCACGGACGATCGCGTCATCGGTGATCGTGGTGTTTTCAATTTTCGTGTAACCACCGACCCAGGCCCGCCCGCGGACGGCGGCTCCGTTGGTGAGATGCGCCCGGTCGCGCACGCGCGCTTCGCCCTCGACCAGCGAGTTGCCCTCGATCAGCGCCGATCCGCCTACCACCGCGCTGCCTTGCACCGTCGCGCTGCCCTGCACCACGGCGTAGTCCTCGACACGGGCGGTAGCCAGCACTTTGGCGCTGCCCAGCACCTTGGCATTCGATCCGACGTAGGCCGTCGCAGCTACCGTGGCGGATGGACCGAGCACGCCGCCGCCGTTGCCGTGGGTGCGGAAACCGGAAGGATTCGCCACGACATAGCGGTGGGCGGCGGGCGCGGCGTTCACCAGGCGCACTTCGTAGACATAACGCAGGCGGTCCACGTCTTTATCCACCGGCTTGGTGTTGTGAAAACTGTCCAGATCCAGGCTGGTGCTATCAGGAGTGGCGGTGACGATGAGGAATACCTGGCTCTCGCCGGCCGTGAGCGTGAAATTCTGGCTGCCCGGCGGATAGACCGGCGAGTAGCGTACCACATCGCCCGCGGAGATGGCGGCGAAGCACCAGCGCCAATCCTCGCCCGCGCCCGGCAGGTCAAGGCCGCTGACTTCCGCGGTGACGGTAGCTCCGGCGCTGGCGGTGAGATCGTGCATTTGATAGGCCCAGCGATCCGGCGCACGCTCCAGCGGCACCCGCCACCAACCGGGCTTGTCCTGAAGCGGAATTAGCTGCGCACCTTGTTTCCAGAAATGGATCGCCCGGTTCGCCGTGGTGCCCCAGTGTTCGGCGCGGATGCGGGTTTTTTCGACAAAATCAAGCATCGGCCAGCGCTTGCACGACTCACAGGCCACGTCCTTCACCGAGGTGCCCGCAGGCAGGGTGGCGGCGAGTTTTTGGATCATCGTCTGGTCCCGCGCTCCATCGCGCCACATCGTCGCGGCGTAGTTGACAGGCAGGCCGAACTGGGTGCCGTAGTCGTCAAGTGCCAGATAGTAGCGCTGGTCGGCATAGATATGCCGATTGTGGTCCGGGCGGTAGTTGGAGTTTCCCGTGAGGTTGTCGAGGGCCGGCACCGCATTGGTGATGGTGGCGAAGAAATGCAGATTCCGCTGCGCGCGAAGGTAGTTCGCATGGCTTTCCCAATGCCCGCCGACGAGCCGTCCGGATTGCGCCATCTGGATACAGTGGGCGAATTCATGTGGCACCGGATTGCCCGGCCCTTCGTCGGCCAGCCCGCTGGTGCCCACATTCATGTGCGCCCGGTTATTGAATCCGCCCGCCCAGTAGCCGTCATACCAGGTGAGGAAATTCAGTTTGTAGCGCGGGCTGGTGGTGGAGTCAAAGGTGCGGAACGGCTCGTTGTAGCCAAGTTTGCGACAGAAAATTTGATAGCTTTCCTCGCACATCCGCAACACGCGGCGGGCATGGATGGCGGTGAACGTCGCGTCCGCCGGATCCCACCACACGCAGATGTGTTTGCTCTCAAGGCGGCTGGTGTTAGTCGCAGTGAGGCCCGCTTTGAAATTGGTGGCCAAATTCAGCGTTGGCGCGGTGCCCGCCACGTCGCCGACTTCCACGTAGTCGATTTGAAACTCGCCGGTGGCGGCCAGCAGCGGGGTGATCCGCAGATCCCGCAGCGCGTCGCGCCAGAAGACTTCTAATCCGAGGTCCAGGCGATAAGTGTGAAACGCGCCGTCCTTCACGATGCTGGCGGCTGGCAGCAGGAATTGTCGGGTCGGAGCGAAACCAGGATTGACCGAGGTGCCGTATTCGATCCTAACATCGCCTGTATAGGATGCCGGCAACTTCAAGCGGAGTTGCAGGTAGTCATTGAAGCCGAAGTCGAGGTCCGGTCCGCTGGCGATCTCGCCGAGGCTGACGGACGCATTCAGCGTGGCCGAGGCGTCGGTGCCCGTGAGGAAACCGCCCGCCGCCGTAAGTCCGGTGACGTCCGCTCCGCTCCAGCCGTCGAGATTTTCGTCCGCCGCCCATTCGCCAAGCACTCTGCTTCCTGCAAGGCGGTCAGCCGGATCCACGGCTGTGACCGTGACGTTTTGCTGCGCATGCAGGGAAGCGACAAAAATGAAAAGCCCCAGGCAAAGGCTATAAAAAATAAATCTCAGATACATACGAAATAGAGTGGGACTTTGAGAAAGTCTGCGGCCCACTATATCGCCCGCACCAACACTGAACAGAGACAAAATTCCGAAAAATCATGCCTGCGCACCCGTTGCTTGGCAAACCATCTACTGCCGCCCCAAGAGGCGGCAGGAAACGCAGCAGTTCAGTAAGAAACCAGAAAACGGGCCTGAAAACGGATGACCCATGAAAATGTTGCACGACTCGCCAAATCACGCGATCATGCGGAGATCCGTCGCCCGTTTCGCGCGTTCCACGGTGTCTGCCACCTCCTCGTCCATCGAGGAAAGAATGCCTGCCAGATCGGTTGCGATGACTTTGCGCATGTGAGCAACAATTTCCACGCCTTTCGCGGTGATGCGCACCATGATCTTCCGCCGGTCTTCGACGGCGTGGACGCGTTCCACGTAACCGAACTTCGCCATCCGATCAACCAAACCGGTTGCCGCCGCGGTGGAATGCGCCATCTTTTTCGCGATGTCCGTCATCGTCAGATATTCCTCGCTGGACAGATAGGTCAGCAGGAAAAACTGGGAGTATGATAGATTACCGCGGTTCAACTCGCTCGAAAGGTTCAGAATGCAGCCGCGCTGCGTGAACATGACGAAATCTGCGAGACGGATGGCATCGGCCGTTGACTGAAGCGCTCGGGGCGCCAGATGAATTTAATTTCATGGGGGGTGGTTTGGGGGAGCGTCAGCGACCCGGGGTAGGTCGCCTTGACGATCGAGAATCCTGCCACAAAACCGCCCGCATGATATTACGCAATCGCGTATTCTCAGAAAATCGGGATGATCAAGTGGCCGGCACCTTCCCCAAAACCGTCACTTCGCCAGCACCCGGCGGATGCCGTCGTAGCAACCTTGATAGATGATCCTGGCGAGATCGTCGCCTTCTTTCTCGGTGGCTCCCTCGACGGTGAAGACGCTACCCCAATGAAGGCGGCAGGACTTTTCGTCAATGGCCTCAAGCCGGACGAACGCCTGATAGTTCCGCAGCGGGAACCGGCACTCGATGAGGTCGGTGATCTTGTAGCTGAACTCGCGGGTGTCGTCGTTGAAATAGACAAGACGCTCGACCACATGGCCGCCGCCGGCAGGCTCGGTCAGGCCGATCTTGCGGACCACTCCACCTTCGAGCAGTTCGCTGGTGGTAATGGACGCATGGTAGTCGGGCAGGGTGTCAAAGCCCGCGATGAGCTTCCAGACCTTCTCGGCGGGAAACGGCAGCTCGGCAGACGTTTCAACACGGAGTGGCTTCTTGACGACCTCCATCTGATGGTTGGCGGCGGCTTCTTTCCCAAAGAGCGGAGCAAGAGTGAGAAGGGACATGATGGAGAGGAGTTGGATGTTCATGATGATGGTTAGTTGGTTTATTGGTTATTCAGCGTCCACTTCGGCACGCATTTTTTGATAGAGCTCGTAAGAAGTCTGGTAGTGACTGGCCGGCTTTTTCATCAGCCCGAAGGTGTGGAGGATGATCGGGCCTTGGAATTTGTGTCGCTTGAGCGCACGCAGGAACTCCTTCGGGTCGTAGTCGCCCTCGCCCAGCGGCTTGATGGCGTCGCTCCAGTCCTTGCTGTTGTCGTTCACCTTTTTGTCGGAGCCGCAGATGGTGACGATGTCCATGTACGGACCGACGGCAGTCATGACCGCATCGATCCGGTCGGTGTTGCCCGCGCGCATTTCGTGGCATTGGTGGACGCTGATAGTGAGATTGGGTCGATCCGCCTTTTTCAAAATCACAAGGGTTTCCTCGGCGGTTTCCAGGGCGGTGTTGTCATGTGGATAGAGCGAGACACCGACTTTTTCGGCGGCCGCCAGATCAGCCACCTCGCGGACGAAACGGACGATTTCATCATCAGCTCCCTTGGGGCCGCCGATGATGAGCCAGACCTTGGCGTCCATGGCGGCGAGCTTTTTCACCACCTTGCGGAAATGCTCGCGGTCGAAGTCCTCGGGTTTCGAGTAGTCGAAGTGGCAAAGGGCGGCGAAGAGCTTGAGGTCCGGCCTCACTTTCTGATAGGCTTCGAGTTTGGCGAGATCCTTCGGAGTCTTGAGCGGCACGGTGATGCCGTCGTAGCCAATGCCGTCGAGGCTCTTGATCTGCTCGGCGGGATCCTTGCCGCGCAGGTTGAAATCGAAAAGACCGAAGGGATTTTCCGCCGCGGCGAAAAGAGCTGAGCCGACTAACAGGGTAATGATGAGGTTGGTGAATTTCATGGATTATGGGGTATCGATTCCGGAGATTTCCTTGCAGAGATTGAAGAAGCCGCGTTTGCGGTCGAGAGCTGATGCCCCAGATCACCGGAGGTGACTGATAGCCCTCGTCGGGCCCCTCGCCCTTGCGGCGGTAGTCGAACCATCCCCAGGAAACGTGCTCGGCGATGGAGACGGTGAAGTTGTTTTCGGCTTTGTCAAAATCCTCGTGATCGTCCTCGTTGTTGACGACCGGCATCGGCCGGTAGGATGGCAGGGCGCGGGTTTTCAGGATCACATTGCGGAGTTTTTCCGGCTGGTGGGCACCGTTGCCGTGGATGAGTAGGAAATCGGAAACCTTCACGACTTCGTCGGTAGGAACGACGCAGCCGCCGAAAGAAGTGCCAGCGAGCAAGGAGCGTCCGTCCCGACCCTTCGTTTGACGGACCCGCACGATGAGCTCGGGGATGCGTTCGGGCTTCAGGATGGCGGGCTTGTAATTTGTTAGTCTCGTTATTGAGTTCGACAATCACGTTTTTCCAACCGCCATCGAGCAGCCATTTGGTGGCATTGTCGGTGGCCCGGATAACCGCCTCGTCCCCAGTGAATCGCGGGGATTGGCCGAAGTAGAAGTACCCGAGGATGACGACCATGCCGTTTTCATCCGCCGCATCGAGCACCCGCTTCATGCGGTTCATGAAATCCGGCCGCAAGTCCGCCGTCGGCGAGTGAAAGCGCCGGTTTCCCAAGATTGGGATTTCGAATATCCTTCCGGGGACCCGCCTTGGAGATTGGTGGCGATGGCGAGCAACCCGTGCCTTTTCCATTCAGGGATGGCGGCGATGAACTCGCTGACGTTGCGTTCCACGTCCCATTTCGAGGTGTCCTGATAGGCCCAGCGGGTTGCGGTTTCCGGGTTGAGGTCGTCATAAATGGATTGGACAAGGCGCGTGTTGAGCAACAAGCCCTCGACGCGGTGGCCCTTCCAGGTCCGCCCCTCGTAAGTTGGCTTGCCGTTGATGAGGAAGTCGGTGCCGACGATGCTGACAGCGGTCTTCCCCGGTGGTTCGGCAAATAGAGTGCCGCAGAAGGCTAGCAGGAGTGGGATGGTTCGTCTCATGATTTCAAATGGTCTAATTCGGCAGGTTCGCAGGGGGCTTCACACCGGAATCGGAAGTTTCATCGACCCACTGGCGGAGGGCCGCATAGAGGCGCTTGAGCTCGGCGCGGCTTCTGGGGTCACCAGCCAGATTTCGCATTTCATCGGGATCGGACTTCAGATCGTAGAACTCGATGGCGGGAACCTTGCCGTCGAGGCTCTGCGGATCCATTTCGGTAAGGATCCGATATTGCTCCGGGAACTTGTCTTTGAATTCAACGGTCTCGTCGTAGGTGCGGTTTCCCCAAACCTTGAACTGTTTGCTGTCAGCGTTCACTTGTCGCCATGCGGGATGCAGGTTCTCTCGATAGATCAATTTCCACCGGCCATCGAAAACGCTGCGTTCCTGCATTCCCTGCGTCAGCGAGCCCCGATTCGCAATCTCCGCGAAAATGAATTCATGTCCTTTCGCACCCGCCGTGCCAGCCAGCAGCGGCTTGAGGGAAATGCCGTGTGTCTTGGGCAAAGGTGCGAGTCCCAGCAAATCCAACAAAGTTGGCGTGAGATCCAACTCACTGGCAAGCGCATCGGTGCGGATGCCCGTCTTGAGCCCGGGAACGCGGATCACCAGCGGCGTGCGCAGTCCCAGGTCGTATAGGGTCATTTTACCGTGCTGGAAGGTGGGGCCGTGGTCGCCAAGGAAAATCACGATGGTGTTGTCCGCTTCGCCGGAAGCACTGAGCGCCTTCAAGGCCTCGCCGATCAATCTATCCGCCTCTTCGATGCCCGCCAGGTATTCCGCCCAGTCCTGGCGCACGACGGGCGTGTCCGGCAGATACGCCGGAAGCTTCACCCCGGCCGGGTCGACACGGATTTTCACCTTGTCACTGTTTGGATAGGGACGGTGTGAGTTGGAGATATTGTAGAACAAGTGCCATGGTTTACCCGCTTTTTTCGCACGCTCGATGAACGCCGTGACCGTGGGGCCGTTGGTGGCCTTGATGAACTCGTCGTAGGGAAATTTCTCATTTGGCGAGACGTGCAGTTTGTGAGTGACACCCTGATAGTAGCCCGCCTCGCGAAGGCGCTCGACGAGCGTCGGCAGATGGCCGTGGATCCGGTTGTTGGCATAGATCGGCTTTTTACGCTCCGCCGGTGTCAGCTCCGGTGCGGGTTTGTGGAAATTTTCCGTATTGTTCAGAATGCCGTTTGTGTGATTGTGGAGGCCCGTGTAAATGGATGCCTTGGAGGCCGAACAAACCGGGTAAGCCACGAAGGCATTGCTGAATCGAACCCCGGCGCGGGCGAGGGAATCCATGGCAGGGGTCTGCAAGCCGGGCGTGCCGAGAAATCCCGCCTGCGCTCCCTGGTCCTCGGTGAGGATGAATAGAATGTTAGGATTTTTATTAGCTGTGGTCGCGGCCATTGCGGTAAATCCCGAGATCAGGCCGAGCAGCAGAAGGCCGATCCGCAAGGTTGTTTTTGTAGATTTCATGAGGTTCGGGATCATTTGTTTTGTGAGGTGGTGGCAGGTGCTTCTCCGATGTAAAGGTAGCTGAACCTGCCATCCGGAGCAGCGTCCCCACTGAGGTAGATGTCCATGATATCGCCAGGTTTCTGCGGGTTGTCCCACCATTTGAAATTCAGGTTTGCCGACGAAGTCAGCCCGAGGGAATTCCTGGGAATCGATGAGCATCAGATCTTTGCCCGTGATTTGGATCCGGACTTTGCCCGTCTTCTTCCAATTCCAACCGCCTGTGTTTTCCTCCAACCAACTTTCTCCACCTTCGATCGTGCGATTGGCGATGAAGTCATATCCCTCCCAACCGGTTTTCGGGTCCTGATCGGCGTCGATGAGCAGCCACATCCAGTTGGGATCGCTCATGGGCGTGAGCGGGTCCCGGGTGCGCGTCTGAAAATAGAAGTTGCTGGAATCGCGCGCCACCTTGGCCGCAACAATGTCATTGCGACCGCTCTTGTTCTGATACTTGCGCGCACCGTGGCCGAAGTCGCGTGGTCCGTTGTCGAATGCATGATCCGTGAACTCCGGACCCACCTCCTTCCACTGGGCGAATCCAGTCGCGAGATCGATGGACTTCTCCGGAGTGGCGGCAGGCAACTGCGGGTGGCCTTTGTAGCGGCGGACATTCGCTACCAACTGATAATAATAGTTATCATTGTGCAGGCCGGTGACCGGCTCGATGTCCCGACTGTGCTCCTGATCGTATTGATCGACAAAAACCACCGGGCGGCCCGGACGGCTGAATTTCCCGGCGATCCATTCGTTCCAGCCGGTGACCATGACGAATGGCGGGTTCAATTCATGGGCGCGCTGCCACTGCTCCTCGAAGTTATGGCCTTGGTTCACCGCGCCGGGCGAGGTATCGCGTTTCCCATTGTGAAAACTTCTGCCGCGGGCGTCGCCCTCGCTCATGTTGGTCACCTTGCCGTCGCTGATGCGCAGATTCTGGGCGACCGCCACGTTCACCTGCTCCGGACGTGCGGGATCCTGATCATAGCTGAAAACCTGCGGGTAGGTGGCTTCCCAATGCCAGGCATTTTTGGTGTTTACCAATTCGAAAGGCCAATGGGCCTTGCGAAGGGTGAAAAACTCCTTCAGCTCGGGAGCGGCTTCCGCCGGATCGCAGATCATGAGCGGCTTGTCCTGCCAGGTAAACCAGAGATCTTTGAAAAGACCGGACTGGTAGAGATCGTTGTAAATCTCCTTCGCGGTATCACCCGCCTGGGTGTTCACCATGAAACAAATCCTCGGAGTGCGACCGCCTTCCTTGCGGACCTGCGTCCAGACTTCGCAGAGTTTCATATACTCCGCCCGGTAGGTGGCGCGGTTGGTCGTGTCGAAAATGACAGTATCGATCCCGGCGTCCGCGAGGAGGTTGGCATGGCGGCGCAGAACCCAGGGATCAGAAATGTTATAATAGCCGTAAAGCGGTTCCCCCCAGTAGTAGGGGTCTCCTGGCACACCCCACAACGGTGAGTCCGGCTTGTTGAGGATGTCGGGATCCTGCGGGAGGATCTTCGCCAGGTCGTTCGGCGGATGGACGACTTGCTGGGAATTCCACGGCTGGTCATGCCATAGGAAGTAGAAGATGCCCACGCAGCGTTCCGGGCGAATTGCAGCCGGCGCTTGAGCGATAGGCAGTGACCGCCCAAGGGCATCCGTGGCGGGCCACGGAGTGCCGGGATTGATGGCCGCAGCGGGTGTTTGTCCGTGTGCGGAACTCCCGAGCAGCAAACCGGCCACCGTGAGTTTTCCCAAGTGATGGAAACGTATTATCATGGATCTAATGGTTTTCGTAATCCCTCCCCGGGGTGCGGGTTGCAAGCAAGGCCGCCAAGGTCGGCCAGAAAATGATGGAGCTCGCGAGATGGATCTTCTCCATGCGGGGTTCGATCTTGCCCGACCTTGTAGTCATGATCGGCGTGCGGACGCCGCCCTCGTAGGCGCTGAGCTTGGAACCGGTGGTCATGGTGGCAGGCGAAGGGCGGCAGACGGGCACCGGCGTGTTGCCGAGGTGGAAGGTGAGCGACTTGGCGGCAGGATTGTCGAAACGTGGCGCGCAAATCTGCGGATGCCCCATGAAGCCGTAGTCGCTCCATGCCTGGTCGTCGGAAATGATGAAGACGATGTTCGGCCGGGCGGCGGGTTCCGCAGCCCATGCCGGGACTACCATGGCGAAGAGCAGTGCCAGTCGGGAAAATTGAACCGAAAGTTTCATGCGGTGGTGGTCTGTTCGGAAGAGGCTCAGGGCTTCGGTGTGCCAAAATAGTGTTGATACCATTTTGATTCCTGATCGTTGCGAACCTTGTTAGGAATGCCGGATGGCTTGAATTGAGCGGTCCACACCGAGAGTCTGACACGCAGCTCGGCGGCGCGTTCCGGGTGCTCGGTGATGAGGTTCCGGCTTTCGTGGGCATCACTTTCCAAGTCGAAGAGGAATCCGGTGCCGCCGGCGCTGAGATATTTCCACCGGCCCTCGCGGATGGCGGCCTGGTTCCAGAACCGCCAGTAGAGCCGCGCGTGGGGCGCTGCGGTGTTTTCACCCGCCAGAAACGGCATCAGGTTCACTCCGTCAAGCTCCGCACCCGTGGGCAGTCCGGCGATGGCGTTGGCAGTGGCGGCGAAATCGAGCGAGCTGACCGGATGCTGATAGGCCTTCCCGGCTGGAAGGGTGCCTGGCCAGGAGAATATCATCGGAACACGGATGCCGCCCTCGCTGAGCATGCCTTTTTCACCGACCCAGGGGGTATTGAGCGAGCCGTCCCAGCCGCCGGGATCCGAGTCTACCGGGCTGTCGGTTTTCGTGATCTTGAGGGGCGCGCCGTTGTCACTGGTGAAAATGACGAGGGTGTTTTTGTCGATTCCGTGTTCGCGGAGTTTTAGCATGATCTCACCGACGCCATCATCGATGGCGGCGAGCATGGCGAGCGCGTAGCGACGACGCTCGGGCATCTTGCCGGGGAAGCGGTCGAGGTATTTGCGGGTGGCTTCCAGCGGCGTGTGCGGGCCATAATAGCCGATGTGTAGATAGAACGGCTTCGCGTGGTTGCGCTCGATGAAGGTGACGGCGGCACGCGTCTGGACGTCGATGCGGAAATCATCCGGCATGGGAACCGCCTCGCCGGCGGGCTTCAGGTCGCGGCCATCCAGTGCGAAATTCGCTCGGTATTGTTTCAGCTCGCCCCAGAAGAATTCGTCGAAGCCTTGGGCGGCAGGGCCGTAACGGAGAATCTGTGGCAATGGAACGCGCCGTTTGTTCGGAGGTAATTTGGCGAACTCCGGAAGTTCTTTGGCGAACCAATCGGTACCAAGTGACGTTGGGCTCGAGGTGCCATTTCCCGACGAACCCATTGCGATAACCGGCAGGACGGAGGCGCTCTGCAAGGGTGACGGCTTCGGTGGGCAGCGGGACGTCGGGAATCGTATCAATACCGTAGCGTTGTTGATGACAACCCGTAATCAGCCCGGCCCGCGACGGCGAACACTGCGGGGAGGTGATGTAGCCGGAAGTCAAGCGCACTCCCGAGGCGGACAGTGCGTCAAGATGCGGGGTCTTGAGATCGTCCTCTACCTGTTGGACCCCGAGGTCGGCCCAACCCATGTCGTCGGCGAGGATGACGATGATGTTCGGCTTTGCGGCGTGGACGAAACCGATGGAGGCGAGAAACATCCATGCGAGGCGTAATGAAACCATGAAAATCGAAAGGTGAGAGGTTGAATGGTTGGCGATCACTTCGCGAGGCGACGTTCTTCTAGAATTCGGTTGGCAGGTCGTTTGAGGTCTCCGGCATCCTTGTCACGTAGGGTGCGTGCCAGCCATTCGTCGGTGATGCTGTCGAGGGCTCCGATCCCGTTGAGGGCGCAGATGACATTGATCTTCGCATACTCCCCGGTGGCGCGCTCAAGTTCGGACACCAGAGCGGCTTTACCCTGCTCGGTGCGGCCAAGAATGAACAACGCCTGGCCGGCAGCAACGCGGACGGCGGAAGACCGGTCGCCTAGCAGTTTCACGAGCGCTTCGGCGGCCGGTTCCGCGGCTTTGCCAAGAATCAAGCAACCTTGCGCACCCCAATAACGCGTCACCGGATCCGGCGATGTGAGATGGGTGATGAGTCGCGGCAGATCGTCCGCCGTGGCCGAGGAGGCGGTGAATGCGAGCGAGACGAGTGCTGGGATTTCCTCCTTGCGGGTGGCGAGGTAGCTAGAGATCGGTTTGCCTGGCGCGAGGTCCAAGAACATCGACTCGGGGATGATGCCGAGATCGGCGGCGGCGATCATCTCGGAGCGGAGTCGCTCCCGCAAACCGGCGAGACGTGCCGCGTGGGCGGGTTTGTCAGCCAGATTATCCATTTCCGAAGGATCGGCGGATAAATCGAACAATCGCTCTACCGGTTGAGGCGCTTGCCAGATGTCATCGAAGGGTTTCTGAAGCTTACCGTCTTTCCACGCCTTTTGCCAGGCGGCCCAGCCAGGCTGATCCAACTGATAGCGCGAATAGGGAGCGGCAGGAAGGTGCGGGCTGAAGGTGCGGATGTATTTCCATCGACCATCGGTAATCGCGCGGCGCATGCCGTAAGTTTCATCGAAACGGTCGGCATACAGGAAGGCGACTGGATTCTCGGGAGGCGCCACGCGTTTTGCTCCCAGGAAGGCACGGCCCTGCATTTGAGCGGGTTTATCCAAACCGATGAGCGAGAGCAGCGTCGGTGCCAGATCGACGAAGGCGACGATTTCGTCAACGGTTTGTCCTGCTTTAAAGGGCGCTAAAGCACGCCATTTTTCCGGCACATAGACGAGCAGTGGAACGCGGACGCCGCTGTCCTCAAGATAGCGCTTGCCCCGCGGGATGGCTCCACCGTGGTCGCTGCAGTAGATGACGATCGTATCGTCGGCGAGGCCGGCAGCCTTGAGCTCGTTGAGCGCCTTGCCGACCTGGGCGTCGAGGGCGGTGATGTTTTCATGATAGATCGCGATGTCGGTGCGGATTTCAGGCAGATCTGGCAGATAAGGAGGGAGGATCACCTTGGCGGGATCGATGCGCGGAGTCTGCGGGATGATTCCCCGCTTTGCGGTTCGCCGCCACGTTGGCGGGAAAAAGCTGGCTTTCGTGAGTGGTGGTGAAGTTGAAAATCGCGAAGAACGGTTGGTCGGTCGCCCGGTTTTTATAGTGCGCCTTACCAGAGCACTCGTCCCAGATGGCCTTGTCGTCTCCGAGAAAATTGTAGTCGGTCTTGCTATTGTTCGTGCAGAAGTATCCGAGTTGCGGAAGTAGCTGGCGTGAGGCTGATAGATTTGCAGGAATCGGGTGACGGCTGCGCATCCCGTGGGTGCCTTGGGTGACCGCATGGGCACCGTTCAGAATGGTGGAGCGGGCAACCGCGCAAACCGGTCCGTTGGAATAGGCGCGGGTGAAACGGATGCCATGGCTGGCAAGGGAGTCCAGATTTGGAGTGACTGCCTGAGGGTTGCCATAACAAGCGAGCCAGCTGGATGAATTATCCTCGGAGGTGATCCACAGAATGTTAGGCCGTTCCTGAGTGGCCACGACGGAAAACTGACTGACGATGAGCGCGAACAGGACTGGGGCGATCGCTTTCATGGATTAGTCTTCTTTGAGGGTTTCTGCGTTTTGACTTTCAACTCGTCAGGCGGGATGACGTAGGGCGGCAGGTCGAAAGCGTCGGTTAGCCGTGGGTCATTTGTCTTTTCCTGAATGGCACTGAGTTTCTTCGAGAATCCGGCTTTAATTGAACTCAAAGCGGGATCTCCCGCCAGATTGTGTAGGCTGTGAGGATCTGCGTGGATGGCGTAAAGTTCCTCATCCGGCCGCTTGCCGAGCGTGAGATCGATGGTTGCAGCGGCAGATGGTTCGGAGCGATTTTCCATCAGCCAACCTTTGGTGAGACCGGCGTCAAGATCGCGGTAGGGACCATCCTCGAGCCGCTCGTATTCGCGGGCGGCGGCCGAGTCTTTGAGATTGTAGGGCGCACCATTTGGCCATCGGTCGGGCTTGAAGTTGCGGATGTAAAGGTAGTCCCGGGTGCGGATCGCCCGTATGGGGTAAGGCAGGTTGCCGTCGCGGGCACTGTGGAAAGTGCAATTCGCGACCGAGCACGACCGAGTCGCGTTGTGGATCGACCCAACCGTTTTTCTTGCTGGTGAGTTGGGGGAAAAAACTGCGGCCATCCATCTCTTCGGGAACGTTGACTCCAGCAACCTCCAGCAGGGTGGGACCAATGTCCATGACACTCACGAAATCATCCACGCGGCGCCCTGCTGGAATTCCTTTCGGCCAACGGACGAGCATGGGCGCGCTGGCCGAAAGGTCGTAACAGTTTGTCTTGCCGCGCGGGATACCGGGGATGCCGTTGTCGCCGCTGAGGATGACGAGTGTGTTGTCGAGTTCACCGGCAGCTTCGAGTTCAGCGAGCATGACGCCGAGCATGGCGTCGGCGGCCTGCACCTCGCCGAGATAGTCGGCGAAATCGCGCCGCACGTCGGCGACGTCTGGCAGGAATTTCGGGATGCGGCCCTTCAGCGAGTCCGGGTCGATGCCCCAGAGGTTACGTCCGGAGTCCGCCTTCCACGGGCGATGCACGTTGATGGTGCCGTAGATAAAGAAAAACGGTTGGGTGGTAGCTTGCGCGGATTTCAACACCCGCCGCATTTCGAAGCTCGGGTGATCGAGGGTCTCGCGGATACGTCTCGGGCGCTCTTTATCGTCTTTCGCCGCACTCACGTAGAGGCCGTAGCGCTGGTATTTCACTTTCGGTGACCCCGGTTCCGTTCGGGGAACTTTCGATTCGGTGAAATCCATGGTTTTCACTGATTTGAACGCCAGATATCCGTTATCACGCAACAAATCGGGAAACTTGACCATCTGTGGGAATGGATCGACCTGTCCCTTCCAATCGCTCGCCTTGCCGTTCAGAAACGCACCACTACCGCAGTTCCAGAAGTAGCGCCCGGTGGCCAGTGAGGCGCGGCAGGGACCACATGAGGAAACGGGGACGAAGGCGTGGTTGAACACAACACCTTCGCGCCCGATCCGGTCGATGTTAGGTGTCTTGATGATGTCATTGGGCGATGGCAGTTTGGGATCCGAATAGATGCCGGCATATCGTCCCCAGTCATCGACAAAGAAAAAAAGGATGTTCGGCGGCTTGTCGGCGGCCGCGATTTTCAGCGTCACGAGGAAGCTGAAGGCGATTAGGTGGCGAATCATGACAAAGCGGGTTTCTGGAAGGAGAATTTCAGCGTCTGGTTTCGGGTCCCAAGCGCTGGTGGAGTTCCGCGAGGCGGAGGGCCGGGGTTTTGGCAACCTTGCGGTCATAGGTCATCAGGCCGTTGATCTCACCCTCGACATCGGTGGTTTGCGTGTAAATACCGGCGGCGATGCCTTGGGCTTTCAAGTCGTTCAGCAGGTCGAGGGACTTTACGTAGCGGGCGGTATACTCGTCCTTGTCCTTGGGCAGGCCACCGTAGCCCCAGTTGTGCTTGCCGGGATTCCATAGATGGCCTTCAACCGGCAGTCCGTGGCCGCCGAATTCGCCGACGACTTTGATGAAATCGTCGAAACGCTTGTCCTTCAATGGGAAATCCGGGTTTGGATAGTTGTGATGGTCGGCGATGTGCCCGATAGGCCAGAAGTTCCCTCCGCTGGCGATGTTGACCAATCGGCTGGGATCGTAGGCCATCGTCCACTTGCCAACCTCCATCGAGCGATGCTGGCCCCAGGCTTCGTTGAACGGCACCCAGACGACGATGCTGGGCGAGTTGTGCAACGTGTCCATCGTGGCCTTGAGTTCGGCCAGCCACTGTTGGTGGTCGGCGTCCGGCCAGGTGGCTTCGGCGGGTTCGGGTTCCATGCGGGTCCACTTCGGGCTGGGGCCGCCGCTGACTTGATCCTGCCAGAGCATGATGCCGACGCGATCACAATAATGATAGAAGCGCCGCGGCTCCACCTTGATGTGCTTGCGAATCATGTTGAAACCGGCCTGTTTGAGGAAATCCACGTCGAAACGCATGGCGGCATCTGAGGGAGGTGTGAGCAGTCCGTCAGGCCACCAACCCTGGTCGAGCGGCCCCCAGTGGAAGATTTCCTCGCCATTGAGCGTGAATTTCAAATTCCCCAATGCGTCGCGTTTCCGCCCGACCTCCCTAACACCCGCGTAGGACCTCACCGAGTCCACCACATTTCCGGCGTCATCGATCAGTTCCAGTGCGAGATCATAGAGGTTCGGAAATGCAGGTGACCACAACCTGGGATCCGACAGATCAATCACAAGATCACCGGTGCCTTGGCTGGATGCCACCACTTTGCCGCCGAAGGAGGCGGTTACCCGGACCTTTCCGCCCGCGCCACCTGCCAGTTGCGGCGTGATGGTGATGGTGGCTGGCTTGATGGTGGTGCGAAGCTTGATCTCCACGATGTGGCGGGCGGGAACTTCTTCCAACCAGACCGTCTGCCAGATGCCGGAAACCCGGGTGTAAAAAATACCCTTGGGATTGAGCGTTTGTTTGCCGCGCAACTGGAATCCGCCGGTAGCGTCCTCGACGCGGACGATGATCTCGTTCGAGTCGGATTGGAGCGCATCCGTGATGTCGAACGAAAACGGCGTGTTGCCGCCGGTATGCTTTCCGACCTCCCGGCCGTTGATCCAGACGGTGGATTGGTAGTCCACGGCTTCGAAATTGAGCAATGTCCGATGGCCGGGTTTCGGGGAGAGCGAAATTGTCTGGCGATACCACAACGCCTGGTCCGGAGCAAGCAACCTGCCGACCCCGGATAGAGTGGACTCGACGGCGAAGGGCACGAGGATTTTTCCCTGCCACTCCACGGGCCTGGATGCGTTTTTGGCGGTGATCGCGTAGTCCCACAGACCGTTGAGATTCTTCCAGCCCGACCTCTCGAACTGTGGTCGCGGATATTCGCGCCATGTATTTTCCGGGGTGACCTCGCTGCCCCAGGTCGTCATCATTTTGTCTGGAACCGGCGTCCAGGCCGATACCGATCCCGCAGCGGAGGTCACTGCGATCAAAGTAATAATGCCAACAAAACTCAGAGGCGGACGTTTGATATTCATCGGATTAGTCGAGGGTTCCCGCGGGGCGTTGATTGGTCATGATCTCAGCGTTGCGTTTTTTCGCTTCAGCAGCAAGACGTGCGACAATTTCCGGGTTCTGAGAGGCGACGTCGGTGCTTTCGGCGACGTCGGTCTTGAGGTTATAGAGAGCAGGGCTGGAATCCTCGATCGCTTTTTTGCCTTTACCCTTTCCGCCCTTTTCGACGGGTGACTTGATAAAGAGTTTCCAGTCGGCCTGGCGGATCGCCGTGAGCTCGCCGATCCCGGAATCATAATACAAATGCGTGTCGCGGACACTCTTCGGTGCGGCGTCGAACAGCAAGGTGCTGACATCCATGCCGTCGATCGTTTTGTTAGCGTTTAACGTGGCTCCGGCGAGTTTGGCGAAAGTGGGGAGCATATCGATGTTGCCAAGGATCTCGTCACAAGTCGTGGCTGGCGGGATTTTTCCCGGCCAGCGCATGATGCACGGTTCGCGCACGCCGCCCTCGTGGGTGCTGCCCTTGTTGCCGCGGAACGGCGGGGCGCTGCGGCGGTCCGGACCATTGTCCGAGGTGAAAACGACGAGCGTGTTTTCCTCAAGCTTGAGCTCCTTGAGGACGGCGGTGATTTGACCGACCGACCAATCGATTTCCTCGATGGTGTCGCCAATCAATCCATCCGCGCTTTTATCTTTGAAGCCGGCGGAGGCGAAGAGCGGGACGTGGATCATCGGGTGTGGCAGATAAACGAAGAACGGCTGGTCTTTTTTCGCCCGGATGAACCTGATCACCTCCTCGGTGAAGCGGCGGGTGAACTGGGTTTGGTCGGGTTCGGTTTCGATGACCTTCTCGCCCTGGTAGAGAGGCAGTGGCGGGGTGTCTTTTTTCGGACCGTACCCTTTGAGCATGTTGTTGCTGTAGGGGATTCCGAAGTATTCGTCGAATCCCTGCCGCAGTGGCATGAATTCCGGATGGTGGCCGAGGTGCCACTTGCCGAAGCAGGCGGTGGCGTAGCCTTGTTTTTTGAGAACGTCCGCGATGGTGTCTTCGGCGGGATTGAGGCCGATCTTGGTCCAAGGTTGGAGGACTCCGGGCAGAGAGAGGCGCGAGTTATAACAGCCGGTCATGAGGCTGGCACGCGACATGGAGCACACCGGAGCGGCATAGTAGCTGGTGAACTTGCGGCCTTGCTTGGCCAGTGTATCCAAATGCGGCGTGCGCAGTTTAGTGTTTCCGAACGGGCCGATATCGGCGTAGCCCATGTCATCGATGAAGATGAAGACAATGTTGGGCTTGGCAGGCGCGGCGATTACCTGGAGGCCAAGCAGCAGCGAAAGGGCGAGGGTCTTGATTTTCATGGGATTCAATTGGGTGGTGCCGTGCTGAAAAGTGCTAGATATTCCTGCGGAAACGCGTTGAGCGGGCGGATTTCGATGCGCCGATAGTCGCACTCGGCTCCTTCGGACTGAAACTGGAGTTGGCCCGAGACGAGGGGCGTCTTCGGATCATCCAAGACCCGGGCATCCTGAAGGACATTGACGACCTTGCCGTTGAGAATGTGAAGCGAGCGGTCGCCGACGGCCATGATTTCGATGGTGTTCCACTCGCCATTCGGAAGTTCGTGGTAGTCGTTGCCACGTGAGCAGCGGCCTTTGAAACGGCGGAGAACACCCTCGGAACCATAGCGCCACCTCAGGTTGGGTTTATCAGTGACCCCTTTTTCGATGGTGCTGACATTTGCCGTTGCACCGAGCGAGTAGAAATCACCGATATCGTTTTCCTGCACCTGGCATTCGAGACTTTGTTTCCAGAATCCTCCGACGTGACCGTGATCCGCGAAACAATGATAGAGAATGCCGGTATCGCGGGGCTTGTCCGTGCGCGGGGCGTGCTTGACAGCACCCCAGCGGAACCGGGTGCGCAGGTGAAAATCTCCGTAGGTTTTGAGTGTGTTGAGCACTCCGAAGACTTGTCCCGTCACGTGAAGAACTGGATCGCCGTCGATGGTTTTTACCGTGAAAACCTTGAGGGGGTCGTTGTTCACTCCGAGAGGCTTGCCCTGTTTCGGGTCGGCGGCGTGAGTGTAACCCGGGACGCTGACGGAAGGATCGGGAACTCCGAGATAGACTTCCCACTGGCTTAATTGTTGGTCTAGCAGCGATGTCCATGCGGAGTCGCTGGACGCTGGCTCGGCGTGCAGCGATGCGATACCGGCCAGCAGTAGGGCAATTCTCTTCAGGTGGCTTTGCATCAGGGTTTCGCCTTGGGCGGATTCGGACGTTTTGTTTTTTTGCCTGATGCTGGGGTGGCATCCGGATCGTAGGTGGGATTGGCCGTGGGAGTGACCGCGGCAGTGTCCTTGAGATAGATGTCGAGACGGGCGGCGAGTTCCTTCATCCGGGCAGGTTCGGAAGCAGCGAGGTCGATCCGTTCGCCGGGATCCGACGCGAGGTTGTAAAGTTCGTGGCGGTCGGATTGATCCGCATTGTCGCAGTAGAAACGAATCAATTTCCAATCGCCGGATCGGACATAACTTGCCGGGGAATTGGGGGTCGGTGCCGGCATTTTCTCATAATCGCCGCGGGCTTGTGAATGAGGGAAATGACAGAAAAGCTCGGTGCGGACGCTGGCGTTTTTCTCAAGAACCGGGCGCTGGCTAATACCGTCGAATTTCAGCGCAGATGGGACTTTCCACTCAAATATGTCGGCCATGGTTGGAAAGAAATCGGTGCTTTGCATCAAGGCATTGGATTCGGAGCCGGGCTTGATCTGGCCCGGCCAGACGATGACCAGCGGCACGCGGGTTCCCGCTTCGTAGATGGTTCCTTTGCCGGCTCGCAGTGGATACGCGCTTGTCACGGGAACCTTGTGGAATTCGGCTGGCATGTGCTCTTTGTTCGAAATGAAATAGGGTCCGTTATCCGAGGTGAAGACGATGATGGTATTTTCAAGCACTCCCGCCTGGTCGAGGGCGGCGACGAGGCGACCGACGACCTCGTCGAGTGTCTCGACCATGCCGGCGTAGACAGGATTCCGCTGAAGTGACGAGGGGTCGGCCTTGGCGCGGTATTTATCGATCTGCTTGTCTTTCGCCTGCCATGGCGAGTGGGCTTGAAAAGACCAATAATTGAGGAAAAACGGCTGATCCTTGTGCTGCGCGATGAATTTGACAGCTTCATCCGCCACCAGGTCTTCGAGGTTGTCACCGGGCTTGCCGTGATTCTTCCAAACCGGAAACGGATGGAAAAACCCATTTCCTAACGGGCTCGGTGCGGGCGTGTGGGGGATGTCGGTGTCGAATCCGTGCTGAAGCGGGCTATAGGGTTCCGGGCCGAGATGCCATTTCCCGAAGTGGGCGGTTACGTAGCCGTTCTCCTTAAATGCCTCGCCGAGGGTGTAGTAGTCGGTTTTCAAGCGGGTGACACTCGTCGCGGTCAGCGCTTTAACGTTGGGAGGCGCATTTTTGACCGCCCCCTTCTCAAGAACAGCTTCAGGTAGATGGCAGGTCGGCGCGGTGATGCCGATGCGTGCCGGGTTCAGCCCGGTCAGGATACTGGAGCGGGTGGGCGAACACAAAGGGCTGGCGGAATAGGCGCGGTTGAACTTCATGCCACGCCTGGCGAGGGCGTCGATGTTAGGGGTTTCGTAGAATTTGCTGCCGTAGAGGGACAGGTCGTTCAAGCCAAGATCGTCGGCGAGGATGAAGACGACGTTCGGCTTGCTCCGGTCCGGTGCGGCGGTAGCGGCGCCGGAGCGGGCTAACAGCGCGAGGACAAACAACAGCGATATGGATTTCATCGGGTGATCGGGAGTTTTTGAATCGTGACGGGACCCAACAGACCGGCGGCTTGCAGCGGCGCTTTCGGCTTCACGGTGGCGAGTGACAGCGAGGTGCGGCGTTGGGCGGGCGGCAACTTGAGGTCGCCGACGAGGCGGTTGTTCCAGGGATTGGTGATGGTGATTTCCAAGTGGTTGGAGCCGGTCTTCGCGGCGCTGCCGAGGTCCACCTGCCATGGGGCGGTCCAGACGGTGCCGAGGTCCTTGCCGTTGAGTTTCACGGTGGCGAGGTCGCAGACTTTCCCGAGATCGAGGATCAGGCCGTCACCGGCTGAGGCCAGGTCGAAGTTGGTCTGATAGGTTGCGGTGCCGGAGTAGTGTTTGATGCCCTCGTCGGCGTGCTGCGTCCAGTCGCCAAGGGTGGCGAATTCGATTTTGGCCGGTCCGCCCCACTTGGGGTCGAAAGTGACCGACCATGGATTGTTCAGGGTCATGACGGGTGTGGCTTGCTGGAAATTTTTCCCGGCGGTGGTAGGTTTTCCCGGTTCGCGGAAGACGACGAACCATGACTGAGTGGGAGCGAATACGAGAGGGACGATCGTTTGGCCGGATTGCTCGCTCCATTCGGTGAGAAGGCGGCGCTCGCCGGTGACGGCATTCCAAAGTTCCGGTTGGCTACCCGTGACACGGAAGGCGCAGTTAATGGTTTCCGAGCGATCCTTTTGATTGGAGATGAAATAGATTTCGGCATCCTTCGAACTGCGGTGGGTGAACAGGAGATTCGCATCGGCAGCCGCGCCGCGGAACTCGATGGCGGGCGGGGTCTGGGTGGACACGAAAATTTCTGCCAACTCTTTCTCCCAAATGATGCGGCCATTGCCGAAGCGACGCTCGCCGGGTTGGTTGAACTCGCCATCGCCCCAGATTTCGACTGCGAGGGCGCGGACTTCATCGTCGGCTTGCGGTTGGTTCTGGAGGCTCGGCGATTTGACGGGCGGCGGTCCAAGGACGGTGGCACCGGCATGAATGAGATCGCGGATTTTGCGCAGGACAGCGGGGCGCATCGTGTCCTGTTTCGGAAGGACGAGCACCTTGTAGCTGACGCCATGAGGAAGGACGAGTCGGCCGTCTTTCACGGTTAGGCTGTCGATGATGACATCCGCGTTGATGTAGTCGAAGTCGCGGCCGGCCGGAAGCGCGGGCTCGCGGGCACCGGTCATTTTCGGCGCGTCCTCGCCGATGAAATAGGCGACATCCGCGACGCGCCAGCCTTGTTGGAGCATCCAGCAGGAGCGGCGTTCGTAGTCCACCCAGCTGCTGCCTTTTTCAAACCAGGTGTTGTGGCGGTTGAACTCGCTGCCCCATGGAGCGTTGATACCGGGGATTTTCCCGTCGCTCGGCTGTTGGATGTAAACGTGGAGAACCACGTGGTTGACGCCCTCGGTGAACGACCAGTCGCCGCGAGCCTTGAGATCTTTCGGGGAATTCTGAAAGGGCGGCCCACCGGTGAAGGACTCGGCGGAAACGAATGGCTTGCCATAGATGTTAGCACACGATGACGCGGCGCGACACTCGATGGAACCGAGGTCGCCGGTGACCCAGAATTCTCCGCCGATGCGGTCGGAGTTGGCTCCGTACTTCAGAAATTCGCCGGGGAAACCCCAGTGTCCGTAGTTTTCCAACCAGAGACCGAGGCCGTTTTTCCTGGACGACTCGTTCATACCGCCGACGTATTCGGAGGCAACACGGTCGGCGACGATGCGGCGCAGGTCCCAGAGGAATCGCTCGCTTTGCGCGGCGCTACCAATGATGCGACCGCTGAGCACGGGCAGCCAAGGGATGGCGTCGTAGCCGAATTGTTTGTGGAAACTATCCGCCAGATCGTCGCTCCAGTTTTGCGAACCCATCTCGTAGCTGTCGGCGACGACGCGGGTGAGCGCCTTGCGGTCGGTGGCGGGCATTCGCTTGAGGAGTTGGCCGATGAACGCGTCGAAGTGCTGTTGGGTGAACTTCCGGTTCATCTTGTCCACCTCGAAGCCCTTGCCCTCCGGAGAGGCGGGCGAGTTGGTCATGCCGGTGGGGGTTTTGCCGATTCGCTGGATGATCCACTCGCCGGCGGGCACGTCCCAGGTGAGGGTGCCGTCTTTGGCGAGTTTGGTGCTTAGGTTTTGAATTCCGCTGGTGGGGACGGTGAGCTTGGGCGAGTCCGGCTCGGGCTGGGTCGGCCACTGATAGGTGCTGGCAAGCGGGAGCGGGGTGGGATGCATTTTGGCGAGTTGCTTCTCGATGTAGGATTCGAGGCGCGCCGCTCCGGATAGATCGATTTCAGCGATGCCGGGGTTCGCGGTGCGGCTTGCCGGATTGGAAAAAATGATTCGGAAATGGCTGCCGGTGGTGGCAGGGAAAGAGACGGTGACTGGTCCGTGAGGCATGAACCCTGTGCCGATAGCGGGGTTCGAGCGGTCGCATCTGAAGCTGCGGACCGTGGTGAATTTCCCTGCGGAGTCGGCGACCTGGAGCTCGGCATCCGCACTGAAGGAGTCGCCAGTGGGATGGATCCTCAGGCTGCGGGCGGTTAGCGGGGCATCCAACAGAATGTCCATGGTGACCGCGGGATTTTTCGCGGGGCCGGGTTTCACGGGAAACCGGACGTAGGTGCCGAGATCGCCATCCGCGATTTTTTCCGCGTTTTCGACGGCAGGGATGAAGGTGATGCGCGGCTTGAGGGCAGCCAGGGACTGCGCGTCGTTTTCCGGAGCAGGGAACGCGAGCACGGCGATGTCCTGAAACTGCTCGATGGGCGTTGGGAGCTTTTGCGAGAACTTCGCGGGACCGGTGACACGGGTGTCCGAGGAAATCACATAGCGCATCGTTTGCTCGGCGCTGACCCAAGGCCCGCCCGACTGACTCCAGCCGGGGCAGTTGAACATGCCGATGTTCACGCCGAGGCGGCCACCCTCGCGGATCGCATGCTCGACGAGCTGCCACCATTCCTCGCTGAGCACTTTGATTTTTCCCGCCGGTTGGTTATCGAGGAAAATATTCCCGATGAGCGCCTCGCCGATGCCGATGCGCTTCATGGCTTCAAGATCCTTGGTGATGCCATCTTTGGAAATATTATCGCTGATCCAGTAATAATAGCACCAAGGCGCGGCTTGAGCGGGCGGGTTGGCGAAGCCGGACTCGAGCGGATCGGCGGTGGCGGGTGCTAGCAGCGCGATGGCGGCGAGTGCCGTGCGGAGGGTTGAAAAACATGGAGTTTTCATGGCGTGTGGCGTGGAAATGAGGTGTTTGAGCGCTTGGCGCTACCAGGTGGGTTGAATCAAAGGCCCGGGTGAACGGAGGATCGGCATGAACCTCGTCGATGAGCTTATTTTCCGGGTGAAGTAAATACACAGAAAACCACCCCGAGTTTGCGGGATACCGGGAAATCACCCCGAAGGATGATTTGACGTGGAAAACCATCTTCTGCGAGTGAACGCCAAAAACCAACAGGACATCTGACGCCCCATGGCGAATTCTCGACTCAACTGGGATTCCAAAATCAAAATGGCGCTGGATCCTCCGTTGCTTGCGAAGCACCCCGGCTCGGCAGGCGGATCCAATTCCACAAGTGGCACCTCTTTGGATGGGTTTCTGGTTGAGTGATTTCCCAGGATCTCTGAATCACCGCGAGGTGGCGGACTTGATCTCGCGGACCGCGGCTTTTGGCCCTTCCGTGAGTTCACCGGGTTTCGGAGCCGGGATCGTCACCTTGCCGGTAGCTGCCCACTCGGTGCCGCGGGAAAAAGTAACTTGGAAGCCGAGTCCGTTCAACGCCTCGACGTGGTGCCCGAGGGTGGTGTGGAAAACGCGACCTTCGCCGAACTTGATGGCCATGAGCAGCGGTTCCTGCCCGTTGGTTCTGTCGGATAGACCGGAGCCGAGCACGAAGAGTTCCTTGGCCGGGCCGCGTAGGCTGTGATAGAGCTCGTCCTGGGTGTGCATCCACATTTCGGGTAGGCCCTTCATGATCGGGTGCTCCGGAGCGAAGGTTTCCACCAGGAATTCCTCGCGGGCGCCGTGGCCGCCGCAGGGGCCAGGAGCTTCGGTCTTTTTCCACTCACCGCCGCGGAGGCGGAGGTAGGGACCGGATTTCGCATTGCGTCCGCCCCAGCCGCCGAGTCCGATCATTTCATTGTAATCCGCCCAGTTGGCAAAAGCGTTGTCAGCAGCGGCGTGGTCGTGGCTTACTGGTGGTTGTTCTGGCCATCAATGATGAGGACTTTGATCTTTTCGGTAGCGGCGCAAAGCGATGAAGCCGGCAGAAAAAGGACCGCAGTGATGATTGATGAGATTGGTTTCATTGGACGTTCCAGGTGGAATTGTTATTTCGCGAAGAACTGATAGCTACCGGGGAACAATATGAACGCGGCACGTCCGGTCGCGGCTTTCACGTCGGAGGCCTCGGGCAGCTCAGTGAGCGCTTTACCTGCTTCCGTGATGTTCCCGATGGCTGCGGCGGTCTCCAGAGAGATGGACACGGCGTCCGCCGGACTGCCGTCGCCGGATGTTCCACCACCGATTCCCCGCCCCGCAGCTTCGCGTTGGATTTCCTCCGCCGCGAATTTCTCAGGACCGGATGCTACCGCCGCGAGTAGGGTCGAAATCTCCAGTGCTGTGGAAACGGCACAAGTGGAGGATAAAATGGCTGCGCAGCGCGCGGGAAGCAGGTGACAGTCCATCGATCAGGAGAGTTAGAGCTCTACTCGGTAACCAACGACATTGACAGGGCCGGCTTCATTGCGCCTTCGCCTTCAAATCGGCGAATCGGCCGCGCATTTCCGCCAGGCGGTCCTTCTGCGACGGATCGGCGATCAGGTCGTTTTCCTCGATAGGATCCGTGGTCAGATTGAAGAGCTGCTCTGTTTCGAAATCCGGCCAGAAGAAGTATTTCCAATCCTTGCGGACCAGCGCCTCGGAGGCGGGGATGAAGTTTTTATTCTTGATGATGGCGTGCTCGTAGAAGAACTCGGTGCGCCACTCGGGGCGCTTGGCGGCCAGGTAAAGCGGCGCGATGTCTTTGCCTTGCATCCGTGGTGGTATTTTCATGCCTGCCGCGGCGAGGATGGTGGGGGCGAGGTCGACGTTGAGGGCATAGGCATCGTCGGTACTGCCCTTCTTCGTTTTTTCCATGCGCGGGTCCCACACGATGAGTGGGACGCGGATGCTCTCCTCATGCGGATACCATTTGTCAGCAAGACCGTGCTCGCCGTGATAGTAACCGTTGTCGCCGGTGAAGATGACGAGGGTGTTTTCCAGGAGTCCCTGTTTCTTGAGTTCTGCCAGGACGCGACCGCAGGTGGTGTCGACTTCGGTGGCGAGGCGGTAGTAATTCTTCATCATCGTCTGGTATTTTTCCGGCGTGTCGAAGCGCCATGTCCAGCGATTGCGACCTTCGTTCTTTTCGTTAGCGATGAACGGGGGCAGGCGGCGGAAAGACTCATCAGTGGCGTTGACCGGAACCGGGATCTTGTCGTCCTTATAGAGTTTCATGCTTTCCGGTTGAGGTAGAAACTGGAGGGGATTCTGATCCTCGGCATGGGTCGCGAAGAAGGCGAGGGTGAGGCAGAACGGCTTGTCGGCGGGGCGGGTTTTAAGGAACTCAAGCGCGTCGTTTTCATTCTTTTGAGTGACGTGGATTTTGGTTCCATCCGGTTCACTGACCCAGTGGGTGCCGCTGTAGGCCCGGCCGAAATCGAACTGTTCTTCGGGAAACTTGCCGTTGTGCCACTTGCCAATGTGCCCGAGGTGGTAGCCATTGGCGCGAAGGATGCCCGGATAGGTTTGTTTCCAAGGGGTTTTGAACATCGTGAACCCCTTGTTGCCGTGGCGGGACATCCACTGACCGGTGAAGAGCGAGGCGCGGCTCACTCCGCAGATCGCGGTGGTGACGCAGGCGTGGGTGAAGCGCAGTCCCTCACTGGCAAGGCGGTCCAGGTTCGGGGTTTTGAGGACGGGATTTCCAGCGCAACCGAGAGTGTCGTGACGCCAGTCATCGGCGTAGAGGACGACGATGTTCAGCAGCTTGGCTTCAGCGGAGAAAAGCGGGCCGGCAAGAGCGGCCAGTAATGACAGAATCAGGGTGGGTTTCATGTGGGTTTTAATTCGAAGACGGCGGCAAGTCTTTGCCTACGTGAAAAATCGACAAATTGTACGTGGATGGGAAGAATATTTCAAAACGGGCTTCTTACAATCACCCACAGGGATGACCCTTCGGCGGCTGACAGTCCCGGTGCGGGGGAAATCATCCCTTCGGGTGATTCCCAAAGCTCAATTAAACTGGAAAAGTCATGAGTGTCGGCTTCATTCCGATTCTGCTCTGATTCGAATTCCGAGTCGACCATTCGACTGGGTCGTCATCGTCGGTCCTCGTTCAACCCAACCCCTCCCTGAGCTCCCGTTGTGAAATCCATCCACATCACTCTCGCCTGCCTAACCGCCGCCGGCTTCACGCCGCCGTGTCACGCGGCCATCATCAACGCCTCCACGGCCGGAGACATCCATACGCCAGCCACCTGGGGCGATAATCCGGCGGCACCGGCCTTGGCGGGAAATTCCGACACCTGGCATTCCAACGGCCAAGCCCTCACCTACGATGCCGCCACTTTTTATGGCAACATTTTTGTTCTTGGAACGGGAACTACTTTGCAGTCTGGAGCGGTCGGGGTGACGGATCCCGGCGACGATCCGGTTTTTCAGAATTTCACCTTTGATGGTGGAACGATCACTTACGGACGGAACAATCCCAGCATCTTCAGTTTCGGCACGAGCCGGGTCACCGTCACGTCCGCCGGGGGGAGGGTGAATTCCACCAATGGGACCAATCGCGATCTTTGGTTCGACGGGGGAACCTGGAAAGGCAGCGGTGAATTGGTGTTCTCGCACCCCACGGCGAGTGACAGCACTTCCACGGTGGAAGGCACCTTGCAAACCTTCCGAATCACCAACGCGGATTTCACCGCGTTTTCCGGGACGCTCACCGCGATCGACAAGGCGATCCTCGAACTGACGCAAGCAATCCCCACAGCGCGCTTCTCGCTCAAGCTGCTCAACAACGCCCGCTACGATAACATCGGCGACCACGACATTTCCGTCCGCTCCCTCGTGATTGCGGATGTCATCCTGCAACCTGGACGATACCGCGTGGGGAATGGCAGCCTCACCGCCGCACAGGAGGTCTTCATCCTCACCACCGGCACAATCCACGTGCTTTCGCAGTCAGTGGCGGAAGCATTCCCGGACACTAACATGAACGGCTTCCATGATTTCGTGGAAATCAGCAATCCGGGCGTCGATTTCGTCAGCCTCCAGAATCCTGATCTCGATTCCGACAACGACGGACAAACGGATGTCAACGAATTCATCGCCCGCACCGATCCCACCGACCGCACGAGCTTCATCGCCTGCGATGTGCGTCAGGTGACGGGGACCGATGTAACACTCGGCTTTTTCGGCAAAGGCGGAGTCCGCTATCAGCTTCAGTGGACACCGGACATGCTCGGCTGGGTGACCTTCGAGGATTCCGTGACCGGCGCGGATGCCGACATGACCGTCACCAAATCCTTCGCCAACCTGGGAGTGAACGACCCATCGAAACTTTTCTTCCGCATGAAAGTCCTCGGCTCCGCCATCTCGGAATTCGCCGACAACGGGATCGATACCGACGGCGACGGGCTGACCAGTGCGGCCGAATCCTTCACCCTGATGTTCGACTCCACCACGCCGAACTCCATGCGCTCGGCGGGCAATGGCGGGGACGCCAAGCACCTCCAGGAATTGCTCCGGGGTATCAACCTGAGCGAGTCGCTCACCGACACCTCATACGCTGCTAGTATATCTCCAGAGAATGCCGCCCGGTTCCTGTTCCAAGCCGGCATCGGCCCTCGTGACTCCGACATCGCCGCAGTCCAGGATCTTGGCTATGGTGGCTGGATCGACGCCCAGTTGGCCATGCCCGTCTATTCTTCCTACGCGACTTACCTGAATGGCATCCAAAACCAGTGGGCCATACTCCGAGCAGCTGCCCCCAATGGTGATCCTGATTTCAAAGATGTCCCCTACGAAACTCAAAACCCCGGATTTCCCCAGAGCAATTTGAGCACCTCATTCATGCGCGGCGTCGTCCATGGAGACGATATCCTGCGCCAGAAATCCGTATGGGCGCTGCTCCAGATCATCGTCGCCTCGGGTGCCGGTTACACCCCGCGCTATGGCGCGCCGTGCTCGGTATTTGTGGATATCTTCCATCAGCGCTGCTTCGGTCGGTATGAGGACTTGCTCTATCACGTCTCAGTCAACGGCCACATGGGTGAC
Organism: uncultured Verrucomicrobiae bacterium; assembly: GCA_963841745.1. Taxonomy (GTDB): domain Bacteria; phylum Verrucomicrobiota; class Verrucomicrobiia; order Verrucomicrobiales; family Akkermansiaceae; genus Luteolibacter. The sequence continues at coordinate 349,530 of CAWJDV010000009.1, forward strand.
TGGCTGAGCTTCATCAACAACAAGAAGGCCAACCCGGCGCTGCAAACCCAGCCGGACGAAAACTACGCCCGTGAAATCATGCAGCTGTTCACCATCGGCCTCTATCAAATGAACCCGGACGGAACCTATCAGACCGACTCCCAGGGAGCACTGGTCCCGACCTATGGATTCACCGACGTCGCGGAACTCGCCAAAACCTTCACCGGGCTCAAGGGAACCAACAACGGTGCTTCTGGCTCGGACACGGTGAATTGGAATTTCACCTCGCGGGAGATGTTCGCGCAGGAATCCGACCATGACAAAACCGCGAAATCCCTGCTCAAAGGCTATTTGCAGATTCCTGCGAACATGAACGTGAAAGCCGAGATCCGCCTGGTTTGTGAAAAACTCGTCAAACACCCGAACTGCGCGCCCTATGTCGCCACCCGGCTGATCCAGAACCTCGTGACCTCCAACCCGACACCCGCCTACGTCGGCCGGGTCTCGCAGGTTTTCACCGCCTCGGACGGCCATCTCGGCCAAGTCATCAAGGCCATTCTGCTCGATCCCGAAGCCCGCGGCCCCCGCTTCCTGACAGACCCGCTGCACGGGAAACTTCGCGAACCGATGATGCGTTTTGCCAGTCTAGTCCGGGCCTTCGAAGTCGGCACCGAAGTGGATCCCCTGCCCTATTCGAACGACAACTTCCAGTTCTGGAACGGCCGCTCATTCAGCAACCAGGCTTTCTTCGAATCCCCCTCCGTTTTCAATTTCTTCGAGTCAACCTATCAGGAGCCCGGGGAAATCCAGACTGCCGGCCTACGCTCGCCCGAGTTCCAACTGTTGGACGCCACCACCAACACCTCGTTCATCGAACAGGTCAGGAACAAGTTCACCAGTTATCTCCACACACCCCGGTTCGTCACCAATCCCACGACCGCCATCCCCTCGGAACCAGCGGTGCGTTTCCGCATGCTCAAGGAAATCGAAATGCTTGAAGACCCCACCAGCAGGGATGCCCTGGTGGACCGCCTCAGCCTGCTCATGACCGGCGGCCTGGCTGATGGTGCCGCGCGTGCGGACTACAAGGAGCCGATCTTCGCCACGGGAACTTACGCGGCGAACTGGGCCGGTGAGACCTCGGACAACCGCATCAAATACGCCGTGCTCAAACTCTTCGCCGATTCCGCCTGTGCCGTCCAAAAATGAATTTTCTCCACCCGATTTGATCGAACCGAACTGACTTTCCAGCAAATCCAAGCCCATGAACCGACGCTCCTTTTTGAGAAATGGCACCTGCGGGATGATGACGTCCCTCCCCGCCATCAATACCATCCTGAACTTGACTCTGGCGGGAAACATTGCCCGTGCTCAAAGCGGCCAGCAAGGTGGTGATGACTACAAGGCTCTCATCTGCCTCTTTTTGAACGGTGGAAACGACTCCTATAACATGCTCATTCCAACCACTGCGGAGGAATACGGCTGGTATGAGCTGACCCGCTCGAATGTCTCGCAAAGCCAGGCGTCGCTCCACGCGCTGAATGCCACCAACACTCCCGGCCGGACCTTCGGACTCCACTCCGCCATGCCCGACATTGCCGGTCTTTTCAATCAGGGCAAAGCCAGCTTTGTCGCCAATATCGGGACCCTTGTCGAGCCGATCCCGAGCGTCACCGCTTTCGAAAGCGGCACTTATCGGATCCCCGTCTCCATCGGCGCGCACAACACCCAACAGACATCCTGGCAGACAGGTCTGCCGCAAAACGTCAGCAGCAACACCGGCTGGTTCGGACGCACGGCGGACATCCTCAACCAGCGGGAAAACCCGGCTTCCACCCTTCCCATGAGTTTTGCCCTGAGTAACACCAAGGGTATCAATCAAGGCGTCAACAACAGCGGACTGGCGATCGGCAGCTCCGGAATCGACCTGTTGAACGACGTCAACTTCAAGGACAAGTGGATGAAGTCCAAGTTCGAGGCGCAGCAGAACCGGATCTATCAGAACATTATCCAGCGGGTCCACCGTGAGAAGCTCGACGAGTATTCGGATCTTGCGAACATCTTCCAAAATTCATTCCAGACCACGACCACCACCACTGCCTTCAGCGGCGGTCTGTCCGCCAGTTTCAAGGCCATCGCCCGCACCATCTCGATGCGGCAGACCTTTGGAGTGAAACGCCAGACCTTCTTCGTCGGCTTCGGAAACTGGGACGGACATTCCAACCTGGTCGCCAACCAAGCCGCCCTGCTCGCTGAGGTGAATCTAGCCATCAAGGAGTTCTGGACGGAAATGACAGCACAAGGACTGCAGGACAAAGTCACCGTTTTCACCGGCTCCGACTTCGCGCGCACACTCCGCAGCAATGGCAGCGGCACCGACCACGCCTGGGGAGGAAATGCCTTCGTCGTTGGCGGAGCGCTCAACGGCGGCGGCACGCACACCGGCAGCAAGATCCTCGGAAACTATCCGGACATCCTGAAACTCGGCGACGGACTCGATACCGGAACCAACGGCCGGCTCCTGCCCACTACCGGAGTTGATCCCTATTACGCGGATTTGTTGCTCTGGCTCGGTGTTGCGAAAAACGAACTGCCTCTCATCCTTCCTAACATCGGCAACTTTCATGATGTGACATCCCCCACTCCGCCCCTGGGGCTGTTCGCATGAGAGCAAACCTGTTCGCCTTGCTGGTTGCATTCGCCTCCGCCCTCGACGGACGGGCCGCAGTTTTCCATCATGACGAATCGGTCGCGGGCGATCTGAGCGACAACTACCTGCTGCCCACGGTATTCACTCCCGGTGCCGGTTCTTCGGTTCTGAAAGGAACCGTGATCAGCGGCGCGCCCGATTTATTCACGCTGGTGGTCGCCGCAGGCTTGCGGATCGACTCGATCCAACTTCTCAGCTATACCACCGACTCCGAGAATCCGGAAAATCTCAGCTATCTGATGTCCCAGCCCCGCGCGACGCTGAGCGCGCCGCCGAGCAGCGACTTCGCGGAGCCCGTCGGCTACGTCGGATTCGGCGCATGGGCGGAAGGACGCAATGTGCTCAGGATCATGACCGCCGGCCCACCTTATGATTATGCCGCCACGCTTGGCCCCGGAAGCTATGCCTTCTGGGTGAATGAAACCGGACCGACATCGGGTTACGAATTCCAGTTCAATATCTCGGCAATCCCCGAGCCAGGGGCCTTTTTCCTCGTCTGCGCCGGCCTGCCCTTGCTGCTTCGCAGGAAGCGGAAAAACACATGATCCACCGGATCCCGGCGCGTGGATCACGGCACCGGACATCGATCTGCGAGAGACGGAATGTCATGGCATTGCGCAGTCCGGAATTTCTCACCGTGCCGTTTGCAGCCTGGCTTGGATTTTGGCCTCCGTCACGGTCTGGTCGTAACGGTAATTGAAGCGGCGGTCAGGCGCGCTGTCTCCATTCAAAGCGAACTCGAGCATGTCACCGTCTTTCTGCTGGTTGTCACCCCATTTGAAATCGAAGCGCAGAATGGGAGCCGTGCCGAACAGGGAACGCGGCAGGGCGAGTTCAAGGTCCTTGCCCTTGATCGAATAGGGCACGCGTGCCAACTCCGTCGTCTTGCCGCCTCCGATCCGGTGCACGGAAAGCCCGTCTGCGGTTGGAGCGGTGCGATTGACTAGCAGGTCGTAACCATTCCAACCGGTCTTCGGATTCTGATCCACGTCGATGAAGAGGCGCATCCAATTCGGATCCGTGCCCGGACTGATATCCGCGGCGCAGGAAACATGGAACGCGACCGTGTCCTGCATCGGCGAAACGTGGCTGCGGATGATGTCATTGCGCCCGGTGGTGTTGGTGTAGCGGATGGATTTGTTCCAGCCGATGTGATCGCGGTGCAGCGTGTCTCCTTGGAAATCGCGGTATTCCGGCTGGACTCCGGTCCAATCGCCGAACTCGCCGTCGATCACGATGGGCTTGGCCACCGGCACGACCGGCGGGCGGACGCCCTTGTAACGGCGCACGTTGGCGACGAGCTGATAGTAATAGTTGTCGGTATGCCCGCCTTTCATCGGTTCCGAGTCACGGCTGAATTCGTGGTTCAACTGGTCCACGAAATAGCTGGATCCCTCGCCCAGTTTGGTGAAGGCCATTTGCTTCGGCTTGTGGGGCTTTCCCCAAGTCTGGCGCTGGGCGATCCATTCGTTCCAACCGGTGACCAGGATGAAGGGTGGATCAATTTCCAGAGCGTGTTTCCATTGCATGGCCGCGTAGATCCCTTGCTCGGGGCGCAGCTGGTCGGGTGTGGGAGCGGTGGCGTTTTTGTCGCCGGTCGCGCTGCGGCCCTTGCCATCGAGCGGATGGGGCGCGATGCACACGGAAACCTGCTCGGGCTTGTCGGGTGACTCGTGCCAGCCGGGTTTTTGCGGCGACCAGTCCACCCAGGTCCACTTGTCCCGGCCATCGCCAAACCATGGGGCGCTGGTCCACGCCCACGTGTGCCGGATGGTGAAAAAGTCCTTCATCTCCTGCGAGAGTTTTTCCGGATTGGACAAGAGCAGCGGCTTGCCAAGCCAGCGGAACCAGAGTTCCGGATACTTCTGCGGTGCGTAGAGCGCGGCATGCAGCTTCGGAACCGAACTCTCCGGTCGGCTGTTATGCATGCCCGCCACCTTGGGTACCGGCAGACCCTGCAGGCGGCCTTGTTCCAGGTTCTCGCAGACCGCCAGCATCTCGTCCGGATAGACCAGCGCGTTGGTCTGATCGAACAGCAGGGTGTCGATCCCCGCGGCGGTGAGCATGGACCTGTGGCGGGTTAGAACAAACGGGTCGTCGATCGTGTAATAACCGAGTTCCGGCTCGCCCCAGAAATGAAACGAATGTCCTGGCCCCCACTTGGGGTCGGTCGGATTCTCGGCGAGGATCTTGGTATTGTCGTAAACAGGGATGTTGCCCTTGTTGCTGACACCATTGTTCACCCACAGGAAATAGAAAAGACCCACATGACGGTCGGCACGCGGCGGCCCGACCTCGTTGAAATCAGGAAGAGTCCTGCCGAGGGCATCGGTGGCGACCCAGGTATCGGCATAGACGTCTCCATCCACCGGAACTGCCAAGGCTGGACCCACGGTGCCGATGAAGAAGAGTGATAATAAATAACGGGACATGGCGACTGGATGGTGAGGGGGAATGTGCGGCGACCACCCGCTTATCGGGCTTGGGAGGCCGTTCCCAAAGCGGCGCGCCTTTTCTGATATTCCTCGTAGGCGGCATGCTCGTGCATTTTCGCCCGGATCGGTGCTGGAATCTGAACCTGGGCGTTTTGCGGGGGTTCGAAAGTATATCGCCCTAAATTCCCGCCGACCTTGAATGCTACGGGCAGTCCGGTTTTGACACTGAACCACGCTTCACGGATCTCATATTTCGAGCTGTCGGTGATCTCATCAATCACGTCAGAGCTTGGATCATGCTTTGCCGGATTGCCGTCGAGGAAATAAGCACAGGGTTCGCCATGAGCATCTTCCACCTTGACGAAGAGCTTGGGCTGAACCCAATCAACACCGGGAAAACGTTTCCGGAAGAGCTGATCAGCACTTGGATAGCTGGCAAGATTCGTGGTCAACACCTGCTTCTCGCGTGGAGAAATCCTGAACTCGAAATTTCCCAGGTAATAAGCTTCCTCTTTGGCTCCGCCCTCGATGTCAACGATGCGTGAGGACACGGGATTCATGATGGTATAACGGACTTTTTCCGGGCGAGTCAGATCGGAGAGTTCAAGGCTCTTCGAGGCGAGATCCTCTTTTTTTTCCGAGACGATTTCCGTCACCGCTTTTTGATAGGTATAACGAATGGTCCAGACGGCCTGGTCGGCAGGTGGAGCCAGCAGGATTTTCGGCCCCGTGGGAGCCTGGGCGTTCCCCGATGGAGCGGCGGCAAGGTTGAACAGGCCAATGAGAAGATAGAGCGGGAGCGATTTCATGAAAATGATTAGGTTTTGAGTTCGGCAGATCATTCGGCAGCGTTCTCCTTTTGGACACTGATGACCTCACCGGTGAAGCGATCGATCGCGACATGATACCAGTATCGGCGTTCCGCCTGGCTGACGAACCGGTTGAGGTTGTTCGCGCCGGGGGTGAGTTTGCCGCTTTGCGCGATGACGTCTACCAGAAATGACCAGGTTCTCAGGTTCGCGGTATCCGCCAGGGCGCGGGCGATGACGTGCATGTCCATGTTGTTGCGGAACCCAGGAATGGAGCCTTTCGTGGCGACTTTGGCCGCTACGAGGGCGATTTCAGCGGGGTTGAGCAACGGTTTGTCATCCAGCATGGTTCGGATGGCCGCCGCATACGTGTCGGCCTGAGTGGTGGTGAGCGACGTCCCTTCGCGGATGGCTGTCTGGGTCAGCAGGGCCTTCAGGACTGGAAGAGGAGCCGTGTTCGGATTCACCACTCCCGCGCGGGTCGGAGTCTCTGTCAGGCTGAAAAGGTCCAACAGGGCGCCATCGCCAGGATTGGTGGCATCCTGCAAGTCTCCGAAGAAATTAAGCGAAGTCCACGGATCGTCGCGAAAGGCATAGCCCATGTCAGCCACGCTTTGAAACGGGCGGTTGAGAATCTCCGGGCGTTGCTCGGTGGTGGTGAACGCCGACCCATCATCCGCAGGACGGCGCTTTCCATCCCGGCTTACCACCACGGTGTTTCCCCCGGTGGCGTTGGAGGAATACTGCTCGGGCTTGCGGGATTCAAGGTTATTGGTCGGGTTGTTGGGAGAAGTCCACGATCCTGGGGAAAAAACTTGTTATCATAGAATAATTTTTCGAAGTGGGTTTTATTGACCGCGTTCACCCCTCCGGTAGTAGTGGCTATTCCATAACGCGTCGTGCGAGGATCAGTCAACATGCCATGGAGGTTCACATAGTCGCCCCCCTTGGAGTAAAGATCGTTGGTATTCGCCACTAACGAACCCACTGTAAATCCGTGAGTCAGGCCCCAGTCCGGAATGATCTGATAATTAACCCAGGTTCCCGCGATGTTTTTCTGCAATGCGAACGACATCGGGACATTGTAGCGTGAGAAAAGTCCATGAGAATTATGATCTCCCACGATGGAATGGGGGGCGGACACTTGGCCGACATTGTAGCCGATGACGGGTGCTCCGCCAGTCGGGATAGTATCGATCGGCTTTGACGAGGACACTTCGGCCCTGCCCGGCTTGAGATAAATGGGTTGGGAGAAAGTGGAGGAATTGCTGACGGTAAACTGGAGGTAGTCGGTCGCGAATTTTGCATTCCTTGGCGATGATTCCCGTATGTATTCGGGAGATTTGGGAGTGGGGGGGTTGGCCGAAGCCGCTCGCCACGTATGCCATCGCATGTAGCTTTCCCCAGCGAAGGCGAGGCGGTAGGTGCCTGCCGCAATTTTCCCGTCGACGGCATTTTTGTGCGGATTCCAAAGTTGGAAGGTAATGAAGGTCGTTGCAATCGGGTCGTTGGGAGGGCTGCCAAGGTCGCGGCGGCGGAACCGGGATTCTCCCAGGAAATGGAAGTAGGGAAGGTTCTCCACACCGGCCACATCGTCCGAACGGACTCCGGTATTGGATTGGTCAGGCCGTATTGGATGATGGTGGGATCGTCATCCACATCCCACTGGTCGATGATGGAAGCTCCGACACGCAGGATCTGATAGTCAGTATTCGCATCACGCCCACGGTCCATGAAAAGGCTGTTTTCGACCATGTCATTCCCGACCGATCCGGCCAGCATCCCGGCCTTCAAGGTTTCGAAGAAATCCGGCTCGCGGTTTTCCGCAGCGACCTGGTCGAGCCGTTTGATCAGGCCACCGGCGGAATTCGCATGGGTCCATGAGATCACCTTCGCCCCCGCGCTCTGGGCGGGAACCAGGCCGAAGTATTTCTGGACATCACCCGAATTGTTATCTGCGAACGCCTGGATTTTCGAGAGTGGAAAGCGGTTCGTCATCAGCGGTTCGCCCACTTTCGCCCCTTTTCCATCCCTGCGGGTGAAGGCAGCCTTCACCCGGACGCCGGCGAAACGGCGGTTGATCGCCGTGGGCTCGTCCATGGTTTTCTTGTAGTCGAAGCCCGCGCCCGCATCGAATGTGGGCGCCCACGAAGGCTGGTTCAACTCGCGTGAAAGGGTCGTGAAAAAAGGTAACAAAGCGGCCGGAAAATCCGTTGCGTTTTCCTTCTGATAGACAAGCAGCTCCCTGCGGCTGAGAAACACATTGTCCGACTGTCCGCCCGCGACCGGGGTGCGCATCCAGCCTTTGAGCCCGCCCCATTCCTTGATGAAATCATAGGGCGGCATGGCCTTGGTGCTGGAGCGGCGCCAATCGGCGAGCAGTGAAAGGCCGCCACTGGCTCCGGGCAGCGTGGAAAGGTCCGCCCAGACGAGCGACCCCTTGCGGGACATGGCACCCGCGGGCGGCGCGACGGATAGATTTCCGGCGACGTTGGCGTCGAGCAGACCGGAAACATCGTAAACCTGGTAGGCATAGCGGCCGACGATGAATTCGGGATTGGGCGCGCCGCCGGTGCCGGTGGACTTGCTGTTAGCAGGGACCAGCGTGGTGGGATTGGTGCCGTTCCGCGCGGTATAAATCCAGTCGGGCACCTGGGTGTTGGTGAATGTGACCGCGGGATCGAACAGTTTCGGAGCGCTCCACCGGATTTCCGCGATCTTGCGCCCGTCTGCGCCGGCGGTGGCGGTTGAAATGGAGGAGGCGCGGGTCTTGCCGGTGAAGTTGGCACTCGATATTTCGTGGAATTTCGTCCCTCCGGCGCTTTGTTTGACGATCTGTTTGAGGCGTGTGTCCGACTTGACGTCCGCCTTGACGGAGCGCTCGGGAACCATGGATTTCGGTTTGTCGACGCTGAAGGACTGCTTGCCGTCCGGGGTGTCCGTGACTGCGGCGGCTCCTGCTTTCATTTCGCCGATGAGATCGGCGATGAACGTTTCCTTGGCCTGCTCGGCGATGCTGTCCGCCTGGCGGATCGAAACGTCCAGACTGGCATTATTGCGGTTGGTCGAGCTGAGTAACAGGAAAGCGATGACCATGAGCGCGAGCAAGGCCATCAGGGAGACCACCACCACGATGGCGATGCCTGGCTGGTGGTGCTTGTTGCGAGTCTGAGGAAAAGAATGCATGAATGGATTTTTCAGGGAATGAGGAAGGTCCGCTGATAGCAACGGATGGATTGAAGGGCATCCTTGGGATAGCCCGATTGTCCGTCTTTTGCCAGGTCGTCACGGATCCGGCTCCAGGTATCGAGGGTGTTGTTAGCGGCAGTCGCATCGGTGAATCCCGCAGCCAGGGTCTGCACGCGGTCCGGGCGGACGGCACGGCGTCCGCGATCGTCGAGGGTGACCAGGGTGATGATGACTCCCTTCAGGTTTTCGCTGGTGAGCGGAGCGATGATCTCGCGGGTGACGGTGCTGGCACCTTTGACGAGATACTCGGCTTCCAACCGGATGATGTTGTTGGAGATCGCCTGGAGATTGTCCGGGGTGATGGCGGGGAAGACTTTCGAGGGATCCAGGTTCAGGGCATCGCCCGGGGTGTCATCGAACTGATGGCCGCGGGAGCCTCTCACGAGCTTTTTGCCGACGGCGGTGTCATCGGCGAGTTCATAGGTGACCAGCGAGACGAGGCGCTCGCCGACTTCGGTGCCGGCGGTGAGGCCGCGGGCGCTGGTGAGAAATGCCAGTTTGTCATTTCCCGGTTCGGACTTGAACTGGATCCTTGCATCCTCGCGGACCACCATTTGGGAAATATCGCGCGAGATCTGGTCGAAGGCTTTGCGGGCGATGCCGTCGTTGATCGATTTGGCCTCCGACACGCGGATGGAGACTCTGGCGGATTCCGTCACTTGCAGCGCCATTCCGAGAATGATGGTCAGGATGGCCATGGTCACCATCAGCTCCATGAGGGTGAATCCCGAGGGCCGAATGTGATTCCGGGAGGATTTCATGATTTGAAAGCGGAGATGAGTTCGACGGCACCTGATTCCTTCCCGGCAGGTGCCTTGGCAGGCCAAGTAGCGCGGAGGTGAAGGTAAACCGGATCTACCGAACTGGCCGCGGGACCGCGGACGGTCCCGATGATGCGATAGAGAGCCGTGCCATTGCCGGTGACCGCTTCACCGTCATCCGAGATTTTAAAATCCACGGCAGTTGTCGCACCGGCGGCGGGTGGCTTGAGGCCATAGCGCAGGCTGCTCGCCATTTTGGAGGCGATGGCGAGACCGACATCATCCCGGATGCTTTCCATTTCAGCCATGGCCCGACTCTCGTTAGACGCTGTCTGTACTTGATCCATTCCGGCCGGGATCACCCCCATCAAGGCGGTGATCGCAAACACGAACAGGCCCAGCGCGACGACGACTTCGGTCAAGGTGAATCCGGGCGCGTGCAACCGGATGGAAGTGGTGGATGGTCTCATCGTATTGGGAGATTCGGATTATCGGCTGAATTGGACGGCTTGTCCGGTCAGACCGGAAATCTGGACGGCGGCGACGTCCGTTTTCGCGGAGTCGGCGACCTTGCCGCGGCGGGTTGGCTGGAGTCCGATCTCGGTCCAGCGTGAGAGCGTTCCGGCTTCGGCAGTGGCAGGAGGCACCATTTTGATGCGGCTTTCAGCGGCGGTCCCGGAGCTGACCCAGGCCTCGCCGGTCGGAGTGAAACGGATCCACGCGGCAATGTCGGGTCGGTTCGCCGTCGGCACGGGAGGGCGGGAAAACTGAGTGTCGAGGCTGCTGCTGAGCTTGAAGTCCACAAACCGGGGTGCGTTCCACACCCCCTTGGCCACGGAGGCCTTGTTTGTTCCGTCCAGCGACTCATACACGCCGATGTAAAAATCGTTGGGCTCCTCTTTGACCGCCCCGAGACGGACCCAGACGTAGGTATTCTTGGCGATGGCGTGGCTTCTGGCGCGCTCCAACTGCCCGGTGATGGCAGTGGCGACAGCCGCCGGGCTGTAGGACGAGGTGAGCTTGTCCAGGACCGGGCCACCCGCGGTCATGAGAATGGACATGATCGCGATGACAACGAGCATTTCCACGAGGGTGAATGCCCGGCGCGCGAGGCCGCGACGGGGCGGATTCGGGTGGTTGGATTCTGAATTCAGTGGGTTCATCGGAAGTGGGTTGTTTTTTCCCGTTTGCAAAAGCGGGACGAGTCAGTGGATTTTTGGGAAATTGAGCCGTTGTTCAAAATCCGCCTACGCCCGCGGGTCCAGCGGGCAGCAAGTTGGATTCATCCGACGCAAGTGTTTACAATGTACATGGGTATTACCGACGGCTCAATCATCCCCGAGGATGATATTTCACGCACGGCCCCGGGCGAAGCACCTGACCTGGGTGCCGTCTTTCAAGCATCCGAGGATCACGCCCCCGGATTCGGCGCACCGAGGGGCGACGCTGGTCGATTGGCCTCACCGAATTTCACGAAAAGATCCACCCGGCAGCGGACGTGGAGTTTTTCGTAAATATGGCGGATGTGGACCTTGACGGTGGGCACGCTGATCGAGAGCTCGGCGGAGATCTCCTTGTTGGAAAGTCCGCGCAGCAGGAGCTCGAGGATCTCGCGCTCGCGGCGGGAAAGATCCTGCTCCGCCGCGGCCGGTGGCGGGGAATCGTGGAAAGCCCCGAGGACCTTGCGGGCGATTTCACTGCTCATCGGCGCGCCGCCGCCCTGCACTTCCTGGATGGCTGCTAGAATTTCGGCGGGTTGCGCGCGTTTCAGCAGATACCCGCAGGCTCCGGCACGCAGCGCCTTGAAAAGGTTCTCCGTGTCCTCGTAGGCAGTTAGGACGATGACCTGCAACCCGGGCAGCAGTGCCTTCAAGGCGACCGTGCACTCGATGCCGGAGCGATCCGGCAAATGAATGTCCATGAGCACGACGTCCGGCTTCCATCCGGGGATGGCCTTGATGGCCTCTTCCGCGCTGCCACAGGCACCCACGCATTCGCAGAGTGGCGAGCTGGCAAGCAGGAATTCCAAACTCTGGCGCAGGCGTGCGTCGTCCTCGACCGTGACGACACGGATCGGACGGGCAAGAGCGGGCGGTGAGGTGGTTGAAGGCATGGAGTGGAAAGGTAACCCGAGTATCATCCGTGGAGCACGAAGTTTTTCAACGCCTTTTCGGCGAAGAGGACGGGATCGGCAAAATGAAAGCCACTTCCGTTCCGCCGTGCGGCAGATTGGTGATCCGGCAACTCCCGCCGAGCTGGGTGAGGCGCTCGCGCATGTTGGCCAGACCATCGGCACCGGGGGCCAACTCGCCCGCAGGCAGGCCGCGGCCATTGTCACTGACTGATAGGTGGATGCTGCCTTTTTCAAACCCGATGGCGACGCGCACCTCGCTGGCTCCGGAATGACTCACCGTATTGTGCAAGGCCTCGGCAAACGCCAGGAACAAGCCGTGGCGCCGCTCGGCATCGAGCGGCAGATCAGGCAGTCCGGGGGCGACTTCCAAGCGGCAGGCGATCTGCGCGGGATCGAGGAAATTCTTGGCATACTGGCAGAAGTAGGTGGCCATGGAGTCCAGCGTGTCGTTCTTCGGATTGATGGCCCACACGATTTCATCCAGCGCGGTGACGAGCTCCCGCGAGCGGCTGCCGATGCCTTGCAGCAGCGGTGCGACGAAAGCCGGATCAATGCCGTCGGTCGCTAACAGGCCGCTGGAAATATTGATCTGCGCAAGCCCGGCGCCCAGGTCGTCGTGGAGATCGCGGGCGATGCGGGTGCGCTCCACTTCCAAGACCCGGCGTGCCTCCAGGAGAGCGACGCGGCGACGGTATTTCCGGCGCTGGACCATGGCGGCGATTCCGGCGGCGGCGATGATCAGGAAGACGACCGCCCCGCCTTGAAAGGAATCCCGTTCCCAGAGCCGGGACTCGATGGTGAACCGGAACGGCGTCGCCTCACGGCTCCAAACCCCGTCCTCGTTGCAGGCACGGACCTCGAACAGATAGTCGCCGGGAAGCATCCCGCCATAACTCACGGTTTTCTGGAATCCCCCCTCGATCCACCCCGGATCCACACCCGTCATGCGCCACCGGAAACGCGCTTTTTCCGGTGCCGCGAGGGTCAGCGCGGAAAAGCGGAACTCCAAGGCATGAGGTCCGGGCGGCAGGGTGACGGGACTATCAGACAGTTTGGCGCCATTGGCTAACGGCACCCCGTCCAGCCGGACCTCCTCGATCCGCACCCGCAGGGGCAATCCGCTGGATTTCGCCGCCGCAGGATTCACCGCCACGGCACCGCGGATGGTGGAGAACCACAACCGCCCGTCGCTCGCCTGCAGTGCGGCCGGCTGCAGGCCCGCCGAACATTCATTGGAGGGCAGGCCGTCATCCCGGGTGTAGAGATTGAATGCGGCACCCTTCGCCAACCCGGCGGCCACTTCGTGCAGGGCCTGCTTGTTCACCCGGAATATCCCCTGCCGCGTGCCACCCCACAGAAATCCCAGGCCGTCATCCAACAGCTGACTGACAGAATCCGATGGCAACCCGTGCTCGATGGAGTAGCGGAAAAACTTCCCGTCCCGCCAGCGCAGCAGGCCCCCTCCCCCGCTGCCGAGCCACACCGCGTCGTCGCCATCCGGCAGCACCGTGTAAATCAACAGATCCAGGAGCTCGCCGTCCTGCCAGTTTTCAAAACGCCCGTTGCGATAGCGGGTCAGGTGGGCTCCGGCGTTGCCGAGCCAGACATCACCGTGACTTCCCTCCCGGATGTCGAAAATGTGCCCGGGATTCAAGCCATCCGCCGGTCCGAAACGGCGCAACTTGTCCCCGTCCCAGCCAAACAATCCGAACTCGCCGCCGAACCATGTCCGGCCGTTAGTATCAGGTAGAATCACCCGCACGGCCTGGCCCACACCGCGGGGCGGGAATGGATTTGAAACCTTCCCCCCGTCCCACAGGAACGCCCCGCCACCCACGGTGCCGATCCACAGCGGATTCCCCGCTCCCTCGCGGGCCCTGACGGCCAGCACGTCCGTCAGTGGCGGGCCGGTCGCGGCGGTTGGCAGGCGCACTTCCTTGCACTGCCCGTTTTCCCACAATGTCAGTCCGTCCGCCGAACTCAGCCAGATCCTGCCTGCCGCATCCTCGGCGATGGATCGCACGACCGGCTGCCGCAGCCCCTGAGCCGGTCCCACCACCTCGAACAACTGTGGCCGCAACCGGGCAAGCCCACCCGGTGTGCCCACCCAGATTCCACCCTCGCGGTCCTGCAGCCAGGCCGTGACCAGCGTGCCCGGCAGCCCTTGATCCGAGCCGATCGAAACCAAGCCGCCGGTCGCATCGACATGCCAGAGCCCGCGTCCCGCCTCGGGCAGCCAGGCCCCGCCATCCGCATCGCCATACAGGGGGAAATTCGCATGAAGGGGACCGGCCTGCCCTCCCCAGGGTTCCACATCCACCACCCATCGGCCATTGAGTTCCTTCAGGATGCGGGTCGCCGTCTGCACCCACATCCCGCCGTCACCGGAGAAGGCGATCTGGAAAACGGCCGGCACCACCGCCATTCCCTCCGGCACTACCCGCCGGAATTTGCCGCCCTCCCAAACCGCCAGCCCATCATCCGTGCCCACCCACATGCGCCCGTCCGGCCCGCGGACCATAACCTGGACCGGAGCTCCCGGCCCGGCCTCGCCAGAGGGCGCGGAGACGTAATTTCCGTTTTCCAAACAACCGAATCCACCGGCTTCCGAGCGCACCCAGATTTGACCATCAAGATCGATAGAACCGGATCGTCTGGCCAACGGAAACGGAACTTTCACTTGTTCGAGCACGCTCTTGCCTGGACCCCTCCTGATGCTGACCAACCGGCCGTCAGTCGTGGCTGCAAGAAGGCCTTCCTCATTGCTTGATAGAAAAACGGCCAAGTGGGCCGGTGGAGTCTGCTGGGGCAGGTTGAAATCCGCAAACACTCCATTCCGATAGGAAATCAACCGGTAAGGCCCCTCTTGTTCCACCCACATCGTGCCGCTTGAGTCCAGCCCCATCACCGTCACCTCACGGGCGGGCATGGGAGGCTGGGCGCTGTGCGTCGGTCGCTTGAACTCCACGCCATCGAAGCGGACAAGCCCGCCCTTGTGGGTGCCGATCCAAAGATAGCCGTCCGCAGTCTGCGCCAGTCCCGTCACCGCGCTGCTCGGCAGTCCGTCATCGGCGGTCCAGATATCCACCATGAATCGCGGAGTCTTCCCCGCGGTTTCCGCCGCGGTCCCCATGGACCCGCAGGCGACGAGCATGAGGAACGCCAGCACCACATACGCGGCCCCTGCGCTTCGGAATTTGGCAGCGCGGCTAGTCATCACGCGCATCATCGCAAGTTTGCCAATCCCGGAGCAAACAGAAAACCTCGCTTTTCTCCGGGTGCCTTCCATGGCTGATGCATCAAGGAAGCGAGACCTCCATCCGGTAAAACGCCTGCATCGCCGGTGCCGCCGGATCGCTGAGAGTCACCACTTGCGCAGTGCCAAGCGTCGGACTCTCCGCGATCATCTGCCACGCACCGGTGAGCGTGGTGCTGCGCAGAAGTTTGTATTTCCGGCCCGCCACTCCGGCGACGCTGAGCTGATAGGAACCCGGCGCGGCGAACTGGTGGGAAATCACGCTGAAACGGCTGGCCGGATCACTCGCGCCGGTGCCGGCGGTGTATTCGTCGCGATTGGAAAATCCATCCTGATCCTTGTCGAGCGTGGCATCCGCGGCACTCAGGAAATTCAGGCCATTGGTGGATTCATAAGCGTCGGGAATGCCATCGCCATCGGCATCCGTGTCTTCGTAGTTGGCCAGGCCGTCGCCGTCGGTGTCGATGAAACCATCCGTCGCGTCAGGAATCCCGTCGTCGTCGAAATCCCCGTCCGAGCTGCGGAAATAATCCAGATCACAGGTGAGACCTGAAGTTTGCGGCCAGTCGAAACGGAGTTTCGTGATCGTTCCGGCCCAGTCCGGATCGGCGCTCAAATCGACTGCTAGAATTTTATATTGCCCGTTTCCGGTGTAAGGGAGGGTGACCGAACGCGCGGCGGCAATGCCCACCAACTTGGTCGCCCAGAAGACCTGCAGGGTGGAACCGCCCGAACTCCTAACACGGATGATGAGATGTGGTGCGGCAGCTGCCGGGAAATGCAGGTTATTCCGGGTTTGATAGGGATCCCCGCCTGCGGTGGTGCCGCTCATGACGCCATTGGAAACACCACCGGGCGTGAACAGGCTGTAGCCGCCGTCCCAACCTTCGAAGTTGCCGGATGTGTTGAACTCGAAGGCGAGTGCCGGAGACCGCGGATCGCTGCCACGGGTGATTTCAACTCCGTCCGGAGTGCCGTCGCCGTCGGCATCGGAGTCGGCATAGTTGGCGAGGCCGTCGCCATCGACATCGCCCCAGCCTTCGTCGATGTCGGCAAGGCCGTCGCCGTCGAAATCCCCGTCACTCACAAAAATGGCGTCGATGTCGAAGGTGACGCCGCTGACGGTGGAGGTATCGATGCGCATGCCGGTGATGAGCTGGCCGACCCACAGCGGGTGGGTCGAGAGGTCGATGACGATGGTCTGCCAGGTGGAGTCGCCGGTGTAGTTGAAATTGACGCGGCGCTCGGCGAGTTGGCTCGAAGCATTGTTGGTGGTCCACCACAGCTGGCCGACCGAGCCGCCCGTGGAGCGCATGCGGATGACCACCTGGCTGGCACCGGCCTGTCCCGTCGCCCCGCCGAGGAAGGACAAACCGTAAACGTTCATGTAGGGATCGCCACCGTTAGAAGTTCCGACCAGCGATCCGCCGGTGGCGGCGAAGTCGGGAAGTTGGGCCGAAGGGATCCAGCCCTCGACATCCCCGTCGGCGCTGAACTCCGCCTGATAGTAATTTCCGGCAGCCGGCTCGAAGGCGGCGACGGTGCCGATGTCGAGACGGTAAAACTGTCCTTTGGAGGAATTGTTCCCCACCCGCACGTGATAGTCTCCAGCAGCCGGCAGATCGAAAAGGATGCCCTCGACGGGAGGAGTGCCGGCGAGATCCGCGGAAGCCAGCACGGATCCGGCGGAGTTCTGGAGCTGGAGGCTGAGGTCGGCCTGTTTGGACAGATTGATGGTCGCGGTCGAGCCGCCTTCCGGCAGATAGCTGTAGGTGGGGCCCTGGGGAGTCAGCTTGACGATGACGCGCTGGGCGCTGGTCACGGAGAATTTGAAGAAATCCACATCCGTCGAGTGGCTGCTGAAAGGGAAATCGGTTTCGGCGGCCAGCACGGGCAGGTTGGTCGCCAAGGTTCCCACGGTGAGCAAGGTGCTGGCCGGGAGCACGCCAAGCGGGCGGGAATTTGCGCGAGTGGCGTCGCCAGGGCTTTTTTCCCGCACATCGCCATAGGCACGCAGGATCACGCTGAGATCGTCGAGCTGGGCGCCGTTCGAGTTTCCACCGGCACCGGCGACCACCGAAAGGCTGTTGCTGCCATCCACGACGACGTGGCCCAACCCGAGGCCGTGGGCGTGCTCGTGGCCGAAAATCAGCCGCAAGGTGGAGGGGTTGGCAAATTCGGTTTTTGTCGTGTTGATCACCATGTCTCCCGACGGCGGGAAGCCGTTGTAGGCGAACGGTCCTGCCAGATCGGTCCCGCCGATGCGCACGTCGCCTCTCGCGCCCAGAACTCCCGCGCTGCCGTTCGGCGCGCCGTCGTCGCTCACATAGACATAGGTGATGCCGGTCTTGCTGCCGTAGATGTTGAAAACCGTCTGCATCTCCGCAAACCACGGACGTGCGGTTAGATCCGCCACGCGGTCGATGAGCGGCACGTTGTAAAGCTCATCGAAGCGGGCGATGAGGCGGCTGACGGGCGTGGGATTGGTCGCCGGATCGGTGTAAACCGTGCCGAGTGCCAAGCCGTCCGGCACGATGCTCCAAGTCAGCGTCATGGCAGACCCGATGCCGGGCAAGGTGCCGTTGGTGGCCGTGCTGGTCCAGCGACTGGAATCACTGAAGTTCGCAGCATGGACCGCGAAGGATGCCATGAGAAACAGGCCAAGCAGCGAGAAACGCGTGAGGAGGAATTTCATCAAAGGAAAATTGGATTTATGGATTTGAAGTGGCGGGGTGGCGCGACCGGGTGAGGAAATCAGCGATGTCGGAAGCGGTGTTGCTCTCGGGTACAACCAGCAGGCGGAGTTGGTTTTTGACCGGGACGAAAACCTCCACGGCATGGACACCGGGCATTTTCTGGAGCTGCTCGTAAATCACCAGGCCGCACGAACCACAGGTTTCGAGGTGGGGATTTTCCATGGCCAGCGGCAGGTCCATCACCTCTCCCCGGACGACGACGCCGGCTTGTTCGGCCGCCGCCGCGAGCGCTTTGGCCGACGGTCCGCCCGGCGGATGGGTGATGACAAGATTCGAGGATTTCGCATCGAACTCCGCCGTTTCCACCCCCGGCGTCTGGCGGATCTTATCGATGACGGCTCCGGGATCCGCAGCGAGGCGCAGCTGGGTGCGGATGGATTGCGGGACCGGAGCGACCGGGGCGGGTGGTGATGTCGCCGAGGCCGCGGGTTCGGCGGGTTCGGCGGGCAATGGGATTTTCTCCGTGATCGCAACAGGCTGCGGGGCAGGCGCACGACTCATCGACACGAAAAACGCCACGGCCAGAATCACAGGTACAGCAAGGCAAAGAGCGATGAGATGGGTTTTCCGCATGTCGGCGATGGGTTTAAGCCTTCCGGCGACGAGCCATCCAGCGGGGTAAAATAGCCGCAGCTTGCGGCCTCCCGCAATCACCCGTGGGGATGATTTTCATTGGAATTGGGATTCAAAGCCCCGTTTCACAAAAAGACCCCGCCGCACGGGTCGCGCGGCGGGGCTGGGAATTCGAGCGTCAGGGAGTGACCGTCACGTTGAGGCGGACGAACTTCTTCGGCGTGCCGGCGGGCAGGGTGTAAACCACCTCGTTCGGGTTGGTTTCATCGATGCTGGCATCCGGCGGGACGATATCGGTCCAACTGCCGGCGGCGAGCGTGTCGGAGACCTGGACCTTGAAGGTGCCGCTGAAAGCGGGATTCTTCGGCCAGGTGACCTTGCCCGCGATCACGCACGGATTGGCGGTGAAGGTGGAGCCGGCCTCGCCCATGAAATATTCCACACCGTTGGAAACGCCGTCGTTGTCGTAATCCATGTCGGCATTCTGCTCCGGCGCGTTGACATCGGCCCAATCGGCATAACCCGGCGGCTGGACGATGTTGCCGGTGGCAACACGCAGCGTGCCAACGCCGGAGATGGTTCCTGACGGATGGGCGCTCGTGTAGTCACCCGCAGCTTGTTGGACGCCGTTGATGAACAGCCGGGCTACGGTGTCGGTGCCGGCGAAGGCGAGGTTGAGCACGGCACCTGAGGCGATCGAGACGGTGGATGCTTCGTTAGAGCCGTTGATCTGGCCGAGCGTGAGGGTGCCGCTGGAGACGGTGGTGTCGCCGGAGTAAGTGTTCACGCCGGTGAGGGTGAGCGTGCCACTGCCCGTGGAAGTCAGGCTGCCGGTGCCGGTGATGCCGGTGGTGAGCGGGCCAAACCCGGTCGTGACGATTCCCGACAGGTTGGTGCTGAATCCGTTGTTATCAATGACGCCACCGCCGGTGCCGAGTGTGAACTGGGTCTCGGTGGTCAGGTCGGCCATGGCCGCTGAAAGTTTGAGAGTGCCGCCATTGGTCAGCGCGACTCGTCCGTAACCCGAGGTCGTGTTGGAAGTTAGATTCTCAAATCCGGCAGCGGTCGTGAAAAGGCCGGTTCCGTCGATGGTGAGGGTGGCTTTCCCCGAACTGACCGCTGCCGCGTTGATCTTGATGGTATTGGTCCCGGAATAGGACATGGCCGCTCCCGAATTGATGTTCAGAGCTGCGGATGCCCCACCCCGGCCACTGACAACCATGTCGCCGTCCTGGGTCCAGCTTGCGCCGCTGTTGAGGTTGAGGGTGCCTGCCCGCTGGACGTTCAGGGTGCCGGCGTTGCTGACGGTGCCGGCGACAGTTGAGCGTCGAGTTCGGGTAGCTGCCCGAGTTCGCCGATCGGCCGACCTGGATGTTTTTCCCGCTGGCGGCGGCAACCGTGGAGCCGGAGTTGAAATTCGCCGTGGCGGTGAGCCCGCCGGTGGTTAGCGACGACGCGACACTCCAACCGCCGTTGGCAGTGCTTTGGTCGTTCTGAACCGTGACCGTGCCCGACGTGACTGTCGTGATTCCCGAGTAGGTGTTCACCCCGGAGAGAGTGAGCGTGCCGCTGCCGGCCTTGGTGAGGACGGCTCCGGCGGGACCGGCGATGACGGAGGAAACACTCAGGTTCCCGAGGCCGATGTCCCAGGTCTGGCCGGCGTGCAGGGTGATGTTGGAAAGGGCGAACGCGTTGTTGGTGCCGGTGGCGATGACGCCGCCACTGCCGAGGGTGAGGTTTCCGTTTCCTGATAGAGTGGTGCCGCCGTCCAGGGTGAGTCCTTTGACCGCGTAGGGGCCGTCGAGCACCGGTTGCACGGTGACGGCTCCAAGCGTGGCGATGTCGGTGTCCGGATCATCCGCAGGAGGCGAGCCGCCCCAGTTGCCCCCCCAGTTCGCGGGATCGGTCCAGTCCGTGCCGAGATTGACCCAGGATATGGCTGCGGGCACCGACGGGGGCATCAAGCGCACATGCGCGGCAGAACCATGCTGGGTGGTCACGCGGATCGTCGTCGTGTTCGCGACACCAGAGGCGACGATGCTGGTGCCGGCAGCGGGGTCGTCCACGGTCCACACGCCATGCACGGTGAAATCAAGGGTGCGGGCCACGCTGGCGTCGGGCAAGTTGTATTCGGCCTGCGGATGGGTGAAGTTCAGATCGGGATCGACCACGGAAACCCATGCGTCGCCACTGGTGCCGAGCTGGGTCATGACGAGGCAGGGGCGCTCCACGGACATCAGCAAGCCGGCGTTCTGGGTTTCCGCGGGAAGTTCTTCGCTGGTGAAAATGGCATAGCCGATCTGGCCGCTTGCCTTCCATTTCACGACGTGGGCTTCGCTGTCGCGCTGATAGACGCGGTAAGGCTTGGTCGCCGCACTGGCATGGGCTGTCGCGGCGGTTGTCATGGCGGAGGATGTGGTGTTCGGGGAAAACCGAGTATTCGTAGCCCTCTTCGTCTCGGATTGATTCCGTGGTCGATCCAGGCCTTTGAGAAGTCGTCGGTGGTGGTAGCACCGTTGCCGGTATGGTGGGCGGAGTTCTGGTTGGTGCGGCTGATTTTCAGGTTGCCGTTCGACTGCAAAAGGAAGCCGGTGTCATAGGAGTCCAAGCAGCCAGGGCGCTCCCTCACCGCTCACCGTTTCGCTGTGAGGAAAAGCGGTGATCAAAGTGCCGTTCAGGTGGTGGCTGTGGACCGTGTGGGCAGCACTCCTTGAAAGAGTGTGGTGACGGTGGGGTGGGTCGCATTCTGGTTGGTGATGTCCGAGCCGAGGCAGACGATCTGCGAATCGAAGCAAAACCATGACTTGCGCCAGACGAAGCTGAGGTTGTGGTTGAGTCCGGCATACTGCCCGGCTTCGATTCCTGGAAGTTGGCGGCGTAGAGACCGCTCTGACTTTGAGCGCCACTTCCATCGCCTCGGAAGGCGAGCGCGCCGGAGAAGTTGAGTTGCGAACGCACATCTTCCCGTTCCTTCATCCCCAGTTTATCATGCGGCAGCGCGATGGTGGTGGTGCCCGGGGGTTGGCTCCAATCCCAGCCGTCTTCACTCTGCCCGCTCCTGACGGTCACCACCTTGGGGATGGTGTTGTTCGCATTGTTCGGATCCGGGATCAGCACATTATTGCCGTTCACATCCTTGGGTGTGCGCGAGCTGACCATCCCATTGTATAGCATCTCGAGTGCACCGTATCCTTGGTAGCGGCCATACACATTGCTGTTCGTCCAGATTTCCGCCGACCAGAAGTAACGCTGCGGGGCGCGGATCGAGGCGACCCAGTTGGCGCGGCGATAGATGCCGAGCGGGCTGTAGTTGAATTGGTAAAAACCATCGGGCGAAGGCTCGACTCCGTAGGTGCTGAACAGTGAAAAATGGTTTGCCCCGAAGCGGCGATTGTAGGCTTTGGCCACGATCGGATCGGCCGTGGATACCGGTGTGGAGAACTGCCCGCCCAACTCGCCCAACTGCTGCATGGCCGCCTGCGAGAAGCTGGTGCTGGTTTCGAAGGGTTTTCGCCCGCAAAGCGAATTTCCGAAGTAGCCATAGGTGTTGCCAGTGCTATCGGCGGACATGCGCATGTAGGTCATGAAGGCGAGTCGCAGATTCTCGTATGCGGTTTGGTTGATTTGAAATCCGGTGCCGCGCAACTGGTGGACCGCTGCCGCCATCGTGCTGTAGGCATACATGTAATTGTTATAATGCGATCGGTGATGGAACCCGGTGCCATCCACCTTCACGCCGCCCTCGCTGCCCTCGGAGAATTGCCAGAAGCGGTCGAGATAGAGCTTGTTGCCTTTGAGTTGGCGCACCGCCTCCTTGTCTGAGGTGAGAAAGAGGATCGCTCCGAGCTGTTGGACTGCAGTGGAGGTGGATGTCGTCGACATTTCGCTCCCAGGAGGTGCTCCAAAAGTCGCCATTGCGATAGGCCCAGTGCAGCCATTCCCAGGTTTTTTGCTTCATGGCTGCGTCATAGGCGGGGGCCATCAGGATGAGGGCGGTCGGCAGGCTCCGGTAGTTGTAGTTGATTCCAGCGGGGGCCGTTGGGAGTTCGTTGCTGTTC
The DNA here is from genome assembly GCA_963841745.1 of uncultured Verrucomicrobiae bacterium. GTDB lineage: Bacteria > Verrucomicrobiota > Verrucomicrobiia > Verrucomicrobiales > Akkermansiaceae > Luteolibacter. Next base: position 372,250 of record CAWJDV010000009.1, read on the forward strand.
GCGCCATGCCCCTGGTCCATGAGGTGGCGGGCGAGTTTCAGCATCTTGTCGCGGCTATCAATGGCCGTGCCTGAGTCCCAGACATAGTCGCGGGCGAGTGTTCGAGGCCAGCTTTCCAGGTCATCGGTATTCTGACCGTACGACCGCGCCCCGAATGCCGTTGGCATCTTCCACGATGTTCATCGCATCGAACGAAGTCCCCGCTGATGTCACCGATGTAGCTGCTCGGGGCGGAGCTGCCTTTGGCCGACTGCCAACCAGCGACTGCGAAGAATCGCCAGATCCGCAAGCTCGGCAGCTGTGGGCTCGTCATCAGGAACCGTCGGGAGCTGGGCGTAGGAATCGGAGTAGAGTGTGTTCGAGAAATCTCCTGCGATGCCTGGATTCTGAGCGTCGCGGATGCGCTCGAAACGATTTCCAACCCAAGTGACCGCATCGAGAAACAAGCTTCCCGTGCCGGCAGCGGGTGCGGTGATGCGCACCGAGGTGAAAGTGGACGATGGATTCGACTTTTTCGACATGTCGTGCCGGTAGCTCCGCACCGCGCGACGCCAACCGGTGTAGTCGAGATTGAACTCGAACCAATACTGCGCGGTGGTTCCGTTCATGAACTCGATTTTCAATTGACCGCCAGGCACTGCGTTGCCGTTCCAAACCCAGAAATCGCAGGTGTTTTTGGCGAAGTTGGTGACATCCGCAGCCGGGATGTTAGGATTCGTGACGGTGATGGCACTGCCACCGTTCCAATCCCAGCGCAGGGACTCCGTGCCCAGTTTGTAGTGAAATGGGGAGATCGACAGCGTGCCTGCGCTGGCAGTCCAATTGGCAGGGACGCTGCCTTCGAGGTCCTGTTGCGCGTGGAGCGCACCGCACCCGCAGACCGCCAGCAAGCCGGCCTGGGCGATGCAAGCGGAGGGTCTTCCCGATGGTCGAGGTGACTTGAATGAAGTGGGTTCTCATGGAGTGATGGGTTTTTCTAAAAATGATGGAGCGAGCCATTTGATTTGGCGGTATCTGATTGCCAAGTCGTTGATGCCTCAGATGCGCGGCGGAGGTGATGAATGAGATGAACTCAAAGACTGATCGGCTTCGGTGGGACGCTTGAGTTGTCGTAGGCCTTGGTGAAGCCGGCAGCCTTGAGTTCGGAGAGCCCCATGCTGCGCACGGAACCGTCGAGAATGAAGGCGTTCGCCTTTTTCCCGGCTTCGCGCAGTCCCACGCAGTCTCCAATACCCTCATTGATCCGGAATGTTTCCTCGCCGGAGGAGTTGGATGAATCGATCATCAGCGGATACGCCCCCGGTCTGGTGACAGCCCCGATGGTCAAAGACGCTACGTTGGCGCTGCGTCCCTGGGCGTCCGTGGCTGGCGATGTTGTCCAGAAGGCATTTAAGTCCGGGACGTTCTTGAAATTGACGGCCCGGCAGTTCCAAGCGGCAAGTTTGGGCGGGAGTTTCTTGCTGTCCCAAAACATGATGTCCGCTTCATGGTTGCCGTAGATCTCCATACCCAGCTCGGTTTTGATGATATAGTAGGGTCGGAAATCGAAACTGCCGCTGCCGCCAGAGAAGAGCTGGCAGCGGCCGTTGGTCTCATTGGCCTTGGTCAGGAGAATGGAGCCTGCTTGCCGGACTTCGGAAAGACGCTTGGCGGCTCCTGCCCGATCCTTCAGGTTGCGCGTCACGGTAAACACGACGCTGGCGAGAGCGAGTATGATGGTGATGACCACAAGCAGTTCGGTGAGGGTGAACCCGTTTCTTTTGATGGATTTTTTCATCGTGGTGATTTTTCTGTCTATCAATTGGTTTGTTCGATGCGCAGGCGGAAGAACATGTGTGGCTCGGGAACCGCAGGCTCGGAAGTCTGGGTGCTGGTGCTCACCGTTGTGTTGTTGGACGCCGGACTCATCGTGGTCGCCAGCGGAGGAACCTCGGTGGCCGGAGCGACCGCGCGGATGCGGTAATAATACGGGGTGCCAGGGGCGAGGCCGGTATGGGTATAGGAAGTCGTGCCGGCGGCGGGCTCGGCGAGCGTTTGCCAACCACTGCCCTGGGTGCTGCTGGATTCGATGACATAAGCGCTGGCTCCCGCATCGTTGTGGGTCCACTGGAGGAGGATGCTGCTGTCGCTGAGAGGATTCGCCTGGATGCTCGGCGCAGCTAACAGATTGGCGACCGGTGCGGGATTGCCGACACGCAGCGCGTCGAGCCAAGCCGTCCGGCGGAGTTTGTAGGCCGCATAGGTTCCGCCGCTATGGCCTTCGAGCGGGGAGAAGACGACTTCCTTGGGGCCTTGCAGTTCGTTGATCATGCCGTGGACACCGGAGGGCGGGCAGGTGGTATCGATCAAGCCCATGCCGACGAGCGTGGGCACATTGACTCGGGGCGCGAAGTTGGTGATGTCATAATAGCGGCTGGTCTCCTTGATCAGCGCCGCGTTGGGAGCGGTGGTGGAGGTCCAATAGGGCCAGCCATGACCGCGCCCGGCGAAGATGCCCGCGCTTTCCGCACCTGCGGGGATCCGGGTGATGACTGCGGTGACGCGCGGATCGAGAGCGGCGAGGGCGATGGCTTGGAATCCGCCCTGGCTGTCTCCGGTCGCAATCAGCGTGGTGCCATTCCAGTCGGAGCGGCTGCATAGATAGTCGGCGGAGCGGACACAGCCGAGGAACATGCCGAGGAAATAACTGGTATCGCGGCTGGTGTTGCCGATTTTCGTATAGTCTTCGAGCGCGCCACCTTCGCCGCCGAGGGAGTTATAGTATTCTGCGGGTTGATCGTAAGGATAGGGATGTGCCATCACATTGATGGCAAGCCAGCCTTGTGCCGCACTGTTGGTGACATTCGTTTTCGGCAGGGCATAGACACCGGCGTACTGCATGGAAATCATCGCGGGAAAACCCGTGCCGTTCACGGGCCGGGCCATCTGGGCGTAGATTTTTTGGCCGTTGTAGTTGTCGAACTCGAGTTGATAGTAGAGCACGTTGGCATTGCCGCTGTCCGCCTGGGTGATGACCGGATTCATCGGAACCGCGGCGAGGGCGGCGAGTTTCGATGCCCAGAACGTGTCGAAATCCGCCGGTCGTGCCAGTGATGGCCGGATCTTGTCGCGCTCGGCAATCGCTCCGCCAAGGGCGCTGAGCTGGCTGCCGCCTGAGGGAGTCGCCTTCAATTCCGCGAGCAAGGTGCCGGGTTCGGCAAGGGCGGGCGCGGTGATTTGAGGATTGGGCTGGGTGAGATCGATGGTTCCGGATGCGATCTGGGTGCCGCCGAATTTTTTGACGGTGTAGGTTCCGGAGGTGAAGGTGCCATCCGTGAAACTGACATTCCAAGTCACGGGAGTTCCCAATGGATAGATCCCATTGGCATTGCTTGGTGCGAGTGTGAGCGTCTGGGCAAGACCAATCGACGCCAGGATGGCGGTATGGATTGAAACGAGCAGCGTCTTCATGGGAATGGACTGAGAGAAAGAGTCTTGAAAATGACGGGAACCGCGGGCAGCCAGCCGATGGTGCCGAGGTGGAAGTCCGGAAACGGATGTGGTGCTCAGTTCCTGCGGCGGCGCAGAAGCCCGGCACCAAACAGAAGTCCCACGAGCGCACCCGAAGGTTCGGGGACGGCGGTCCAGGTGAGGGCAGAGCTATTGATGGTGAAGGTGCCAAAATCCGACACATCCGTGTTGGTCTGGACATTGGCGAACGCCCCGCTGCTCAAGGCGTTACCGAAGATCGCGCTCATGCTCCAGGTCTTTGTGCTGTTGGGCGTGTTCCAGAAGGTGTTTCCAGAGTTCTGAATATCGGTGAGCGCGCTGCCACCGAGAACCACCCGGAAGATTGTGTCGGTCGGGCTGACATCAATGTTGCCGGCCACGGACATGGTGTCGAATCCCGAGCCGGTCAAACTGGAGGTGATGTCCCAGTCAAAGACGGATCCGGTTCCAAGATTCAACCCTGTGGCACCCACCGTTGCGACGCCAACGGATCCCAGTCCACCGGGGGCAAGGATCGCACCACTGGTAACATTGACACCTTTGCCGATAGTGCCGGTGGCACCGCTGGCGAGGACAGTTCCGGTGTTGTTCAGGTGACGGAGGAATCGGCGATGGAACCGGTCACTTTCAACGTGCCGGCGGAGACGGTGGTGTCACCGGAGTAGGTGTTGGTGCCGGATAGGGTGAGGGTGCCGCTGCCTTTTGAAGTGAGGCCGCCGGTGCCGGTGATGCCGGTGGCGAGGTTGGACGAGCCGGCCGTGTTGGATCCCGACAAGGTGGCGTTAAACCCGGCGTTATCAATGACGCCGCCGGTGCCGGCCAAGGCAAACTGCGTCTGGTTGGTGAGATTGGCCACGTTTGCGGAGAGCCTAAGAGTGCCGCCATTGTTCAAGGTGATCCGGCTCACGCCGGAACCAGTCGCCGCGACAGTTGTATTTTCAAACCCAGCACCGGTCGTGAAGCTGCCCGTGCCGTTGATATTGAGAAGCCCGCTACCCGAGGTGCCAGTGGTAAGCTTGACCGTGTTGGAGCCGGAATAGGTCACCTCCGATCCGGCATTGACGGTGAGCGTAGCGGAACCTCCGCCACGAGCCGTGACCGTTAGATTTCCGCCCTGAGTCCAGACCGCGCCGCTATTGAGGTTTAGGATGCCCGCCCTTTCCAGTTGCAGCGCGCCGCTGTTGGTTACCGTGCCCGCAACGTTCAGCGTCGAGGCAGGATGTGAGCCGGAATTCGCCGCTGCTCCGATTTGGATTCTATTGGCACTGGCGACAACGATCGTGGATCCAGTGCTGAAGTTAACCGTCGCCACCGGCGCGCTTCCGTCGTTCGGAGTTTGGATGTTCCAACCGCCGTTGGCCAGAGTCTGATCGTTTTGAACCGTCACGGTGCCCGCATTCACCGTCGTGCCGCCGGTGTAGGTGTTCACACCGGTGAGGGTGAGTGTGCCGTTGCCTGTCTTGGTCAGGCCACCGGTGCCGGTGATGCCGGTGGCGTTGACGCCGGACGTCCCCGTGACGACTCCCGACAGGGTGGTGTTGAACCCGTTGGTATCGATGACGCCGCCGCCGGTGCTCAGATCGAACTGCGACTGGGTGGTGAGCGCGGTCACGTCCGCGGAGAGCCTGAGGGTGCCGCCGCTGGTCAATCTGACCCGGCTGTCACCGGACGCGCTGCCGGTCGCGGCATTCTCAAATCCTGCGCCGGTCGTGAAAAGGCCCGTGCCGCTAATGGTGAGAGTGGCACCTTGGCTAGAGCCATTGTTCAAGTTGAGCTTAACGGTATTGGCTCCGGAATAAGTCATGTTCGCGCCCGAATTAATGGTCAGCGCCGCACTTGTGCCACCCAAGCTGGTGAGAGAAATGTCGCCGCTCTGGGCCCAGCTCGCGCCGCTGTTGAGGGTGAGAGCGGCATTGCGACCCATTAGCAACGTGCCGCTGTTGGTAACCGTGCCGGCAACCGTGAGGGTCGAGGACGAACTTCCATTCGACGATGTATTGCCGATACGAATTTGTTTCCCGCTGGCGACGGCGACAGTAGATCCGGAATTGAAATCACCGGTCGTGGCCGTTTGCTCGGCCCGACGCTCCAACCGCCGTTGGCACTGCTCTGGTCGTTCTGCACCGTCACGGTGCCCGCAGTCACCGTCGTACCGCCGGTGTAGGTGTTTATGCCGGAGAGCGTGAGCGTGGCAGTGCCGATTTTGGTGAGCAGCGGGGTCCCTGAAATGATCGAGGAAATCGTGGCATCAGCCAATTGTCGATGGCTGCTGTTCGCTGGTGCGAACCCGCCCGAATGGTCGCGGTGTTCGTGATGCTCAATCCGGGGAAACCCAGCTATCGCTTGCAGGCGTGGAGCCGGCGGGGAGCAGATTGCTTGCGGTCCATTGGTGCTTTCCCGCGCTGTCAGAAACCCGGTCGCATGTCAGCAGTCCCATGTGCGTTGGCTCGCCGTCCAAGTGCGGGCGGCGAAGGCTGGGAACAAAAGTGAGCAGGTGAAGAACGGGCAGGATTTTTGATTTCATGTTAGGAAAAATTGGGATCAGGTGGGAGGCGGAGGAGGCTGGGTTTGAGGAAAGAGAGGGAGGGGAAACGGGCGGGACTCGAAAACCCATTAACGAGCCCCGCCCCTTGGATTGCCCCCCTCCAGAGGCAAAGTGTTGGCAAGATCAGGGTTTCACGACTTGCTGGCGGCCGAAGAGTTTGCCGGAGGCACCGGCCTCGGTTTTCGGAATGCTGATTTTCACGGTGTCTGTGACAGCGTCGTTCGGCACGCCGGGGCTCACGGTGATGGTGGCCGCGCCGACCGTGCCGCTGGTGGCGGGGATGACGGCGCTGCCCGGCCAGGTGGCGAGGGTGGTGCCCCACTGGAAGGTCTGGGTGGTTTCCGGGCTGACCGAATCATCGCGGCGCTGATAGGTGAACTCGAAGTCGGTGGCGGTGACGACGAGTTTCGGCAGGATGGAGTTGTCCGAAATGGCTCGGATTTCCGTTGAGGACGAACTCGACGCAGGTTGTTCATGCCATCGTTGTCCGGATCATCGGTGGGATCCTGATCGGCGAGGGCGAGACCGAAGCCTGCGATCCACGAGGTGAAGCCGCTGGCGGGATTGGAGGAAACGGTGAGGGTGCCGGTGCCGGTGATCCGGCCGCCGCTGTTGCCGCTGCCATAGACGCCGGCCGGTTGCTGGACGCCGTTGAGGAACAGCTTGTCCACGGTGTCGGTGCCGGCGAAGGTGAGGTTGAGCACGGCGCCGGAGGCGATCGAGACGGTGGATGCTTCGTTAGAGCCGTTGATCTGACCGAGCGTGAGGGTGCCGCTTGAGACGGTGGTGTTGCCGGAGTAGGTGTTCAGGCCGGTGAGGGTGAGCGTGCCGCCGCCCGTGGAAGTCAGGCTGCCGGTGCCGGTGATGCCGGTGGTGAGCGGGCCAAACCCGGTCGTGACGGTTCCCGACAGGTTGGTGCTGAATCCGTTGTTATCAATGACGCCACCGCCGGTGCCGAGAGTGAACTGGGTCTCGGTGGTCAGGTCGGCCATGGCCGCTGAAAGTTTGAGGGTGCCACCGTTGGTCAGCGCGACCCGACCGTAACCCGAGGTTGTGGTGGAAGTTTGATTTTCAAATCCGGCAGCGGTCGTGAAAAGGCCGGTTCCGTCAATGGTGAGGGTGGCTTTACCCGAACTGCCCGCTGCGGCGTTGATCTTGAAGCTATTGGTCCCGGAATAGGCCATGGCCGCTCCCGAATTGACGTTCAGAGCGGCAGATGCACCGCCCCGGCCACTGACAACCAGGTCGCCGTCCTGGGTCCAGCTTGCGCCGCTGTTGAGGTTGAGAGTGCCCGCCCGTTGGACGTTCAGGGTGCCGGCGTTGCTAACGGTGCCAGCTACAGTGAGCGTCGAGTTCGGATAGCTGCCAGAGTTCGCCGATGGGCCGACCTGGATGTTTTTCCCGCTGGCGGCGGCAATCGTGGAGCCGGAGTTGAAATTCGCCGTGGCGGTGAGCCCGCCGGTGGTTAGCGACGACACGACACTCCAACCGCCGTTGGCAGCGCTTTGGTCGTTTTCAACCGTGACCGTGCCCGACGTGACCGTCGTGATTCCCGTGTAGGTGTTTGCGCCGGAAAGGGTGAGCGTGCCGCTGCCCCTTGATGTGAGGCCGCCGGTGCCGGATACGCCGGGAGCGAGGGTGCCATACCCGGTCGTAACGATTCCCGAGAGGGTGGTGTTGAACGAATCGTTATCAACGACGCCACCGCCGGAGCCGAGAGTGAGCTGCGTCTGGGTGGTGAGGTTGGTGACGTTTGCGGAAAGCCTGACGGTGCCGCCGCCAGCCAAGGTGACCCGGCTGTTGCCGGTCGCGTTGCTGTTCAGGGCATTTTCAAAACCGACACCGGTGGTAAAAAGCCCGGTGCCGTTGATGGTGAGGATGGCATTGCTGCTTGAAGCATTGTTCAAGTTGATTTTGACCGTATTGGCTCCGGCATAGGTCATGGCCGCCCCCGTATTGACGGTAAGCGTCGCGGGAGTGCCACCGAAGGTCGTGAGAGACATGTCGCTGGTTTGGCTCCAGGTTGCTCCGCTGTTGAGGGTGAGTGCCGCATTCCGCCCGACGAGCAGGGTGCCGCTGTTGGTCACGGTGCCGGCGACAACAAGCGCAGAAGCGAGACCTGTTGCTCCCGCCGCCGTATTGCCGATCTGGATTTTCTTTCCGCTGGTGGCGGCGATGGTGGAGCCGGAATTGAAATTCACCGCGGTGGCGGCCGAACTGGCCGGGCCGATGGTCCAACCGCCGTTGGCGCTGCTTTGATCGTTTTCAACCGTCACGTTGCCCGCGTTGATCGTGGTGACTCCCGTGTAGGTGTTCACCCCGGAGAGTGTGAGCGTGCCGATACCGGCTTTGGTGACCACCGAGGTCCCGGCGATGACGGAAGAAATCGTGGCGTCGGCCGAGGCGTCGATGACCGGAGTGGTGCCCACGAGGTTGAGGCTTGTGCCGCCCGAGAGGGTGACCGTGTCCGTGATGCTCATTCCATTGGTGTAAACGGAGTCGCTGATGACCGGAGTGGCTCCGGCGGTGGAGAAGACCGCGCGGTTGGTGGGGCCGTTGGTGATGTCCCACGGGGTGCCGGCGGGAACTCCGGACCAGTTGGTGTCCGTGGTGTCCCAAGTGGCGCCGGGTCCTCCGGTCCAGTCACCGTCGGCGGCGAAGGCCGAGGATGAAAGTTCAATGGCGGAAACGGCGAGGCAGGTAACCGCGACGCGTAGGCACGGGTGGTTGCGGAAATCAATCGTGCGGAAGAGGCGGTTTTTTATGGGCTTCATGTTTGTTAGTCCGGGATTTGTGGTGTTTGGGATTTGGAAGAAGAGTCTTTTCAAAAGGCGAATGCGGCATGATGCGGGGACTGCAATGCCACAACCGGCGCTGTGAGAACTGACAATGGACAATTCATCTATCAGCGATGCTATAGCTGAAGCCCATCCCCGTCTATTGGCCACGTGGCCAATGTCCATCAAGGGCTCAAGGTTTCAACAAGCCGCGCTCAAAGCCACGCGACACCGCCTCCGTCCGGTCGGCGGCTTCGAGTTTCACCAAGATGGCGGCCACATGCGCCTTGGCGGTCCGCCGCGCGATGCCTAGCAACTCTGCGATGTCGGGATTGGTCAACCCCTTGCGCAGCAGCCCGAGCACCTCCGTTTCACGCACGGTGAGCGGCTGGCCGGCGGATTGCTCGGCGAGCCGGCGTTCAATGGTGGGGCTCATCACCCGCTGGCCGGCGTGACACGCCAGGATCGCGGCGAACAATTCCGCAGGGCGTGCGGTCTTGGAGATGTAACCCGAGGCACCGGCGTGAAACGAGTGGACGATGTCCTCCTCAGCATCCGACGAGCTGAGCATCAAGACGCGCGCGCGGGGATGCTCGGTCCAGGGAATGCCGGCCGGATCACGCAGCAGATAGCTCATGCTTCCCGGGGTGTGGCCGGGCGTGGCAAGGGCCTCGATCTCCAAGCGGCCCACCCTCCATCTCTGGCCGGCGGTGACGCCACTGCCATACTGGTAGTCCCATTGACCATCGGCATGCCAGACCTCCGCTTCCGTCCGGGCAGCCAGCTCCATCGACCCTACAAAATAGTCCTCATTCCTGTGCGTCTCCAGGACGGAGGCAATCCTCATTCCCGCCCCAGAGGCCATTTTTATGTACTCGTCAACATCCCTTCTGGGATCAATTACCAGGGCCAGATTCTTGTCACCGATCAGATGAGTAATGACAAGGCCTGCAGAGACAATCCTTTCCAATAGCATTTATTGCACCCCGATTCCAGGAGGTCTCTGATTGCATCTTCTGCAATTAAAGACATCATCAGCGCGAAGGAGCACCGGATTGGGGAGATTGATATCATAGCTTCCCCCACAACAATTGCGCCAGCCATCAAAGGCTCTCTTTTCAGAGTAGCTGTTGTTAATGGCAAAATTTTTGGTTATATGATATGTGCCAATGTATTCCTCTTCGATCTCTATAGCCGGATTCTTCCAGGCATGGCCATCGCTTCCGGAAAGCACGCCAATTTGCACCTTGCCGCTCGTAACGGTTTCATCGATCTGCATCTGAGTTGTGGCATAGTTTATGTTTTCGTATCCACTCTGCATGCTGCGAGATGTGGCCGTATATTCCTCTTGCCTGAGAGATCCTGGGCAAAGCCAACCTCGTGACTCATGGAAGTAGCTGAATCGGCATTAGAAAGATCGGTTCTGCTGCCAATTCCGCCGCCAATGGCAATAGGATGAGATGAATAGTAACCGCTTCCCGGCGTCAGGTCCACGGGAGCACTGGTTATTTTGTTCTCGCCTAAGAAAGAGATAGATGAATTATTGTAAGATGAATTGCCTTTAATAAAATCTTCAGAAACAAGGCTCTGAGAAGCTGCGGCGGCGACAGCAGTCGCTGCTAGTGAAATTATGATGAATAGCAATAGAACCATTCTATCTTGCATTTTGTTGTAGGCACCGTTCTAATATCGAATGCTGTGTTTATATTTGAATCGGTCGGATCAAGGCAGTTGAGAATGGCAGTTATTTCACAAATTAAGCCTCCAGAGGGTGTAATTGAGGAAAGCAGCAAAGCTTACCCAGAGGATGTAAGGAACGAGAAGCAGAGCAGCAAGATCAAGAAAAGGGGCTGTTCACTGTTTTGCTGTAGCGGCCGTGAGGCTGGTCACATTAGATTTGGTGAAGAAGCCGTCAAAAGGCAAGCATAAATGCCGATGGACCGATTCCTTGCTTCGTTTATCTGTCCGGGTCCGACGGTAAGCCGAATTTGAATAAGAGTTTCAATCGCGGTCGCTCTTGGACACGGAAATCAGACGCTCTACACCGCCTATCTCCCTGATAAATGCCGCCACAGCAGCCGGAACCAGCCCGGACCAT
>CAWJDV010000010.1:0-375511 GCA_963841745.1 uncultured Verrucomicrobiae bacterium
GCAAACCGTCGAGCAGGTCGCCTATGTCGTTTGGGCATGGCCGGCATTGAAGCAATGGCTGCCTCAATCGTTTTACGAAAAATGCCGCGCCTTCTGCGAACAAAACTGGGCACCTTCCCTTGAAGTCGGGAAATGGTCGGAGCCATCCACTTATCTAACTGTCGATCAGGTCTCGGGCCACAACCCGATGGGCGGCCTGCTCCATCCTTACAAAGGCCGCCACGCTACCAGGACATTCGATTGTGCCAAACCTGCTCATGCATGAGATCGCCAAACGGGACGGACTAACTGATCCCGGCCGCTATCTCACTGCCGCGGTGAAACAGGCGGATTGGATCGTGAAAGACCCGATTGGAACGATCCCCGCACCACAAGGGCCACCGGATGAGCGAGCACCGCACGATTCCGAGCCTGGTCTGGTTGTCCAGAATTATCCCGATCAAGCGCCGGCCGGATTGAAGGAAAAGATCACGGCTTGGGCCGAGGTCGCCGCGAAACGCTCCGCGAACCTTTGGGATATCCGCCGCTTCGATGACGGCGAGCACTGGGCTATTCCAAAAATCAACGACGTGGGCAACTGGCTGGCCACCCCGGGCATCGCCATTGCAGCCTCATGGGTGATTGAGGAGCCGACCTTGAAATCCCGGATGCGGGAAATCGCCGTCTCTCATGCGGATGCCGTCTTCGGCCGCAACCCGCGGCTCGCCGCCGCACCTAACAAGCCTCAGATGGGTTTCCCCGGGATCGAGCGCGGATGGCCGGTGTCTTACAAAGAAAACGTCTGCGCCCGGCTGGAACTCTGCCGGGCTCGATTTCCTCCGCCCCGGGCAGCGAGATGTTTCCATTTAATCCAGAAGGTGGCTATCGCCATGCTGAAGGCTGGGTGAACTATGGTGCCGCGTGGTGCCTCAGTCTCGCCCTATTTCGAATTTGACCACCGCGCTGGAAATTTGCACCCTGATTCCACACTCACCCTGATTGTCTTATGTTGATTGAAAACCCCGCCAACAAACGCTCCCTGAATCTCGTCGAGATCGACGCCGGCCTCATCGTCATCGGCGGTGGTCTATCCGGAGTCTGCGCCGCCATTGCCGCCGCCCGCCACGGGTTGAGAACCGTGCTAGTCCAGGATCGGCCGGTCCTCGGCGGCAATGCTTCCAGCGAAGTGCGGCTGTGGGGTGCTGGGTGCCGACCTCGCACATGGGCAACAACAACCGCTGGTCGCGCGAGGGCGGGATCCTCAACGAAATCCTCAAGGAGAATCTCTATCGAAACCGGCAGGGCAACGCGCTGATCTTCGATACGATTCTGTTGGAGAAATGCCGCGAGGAAAAGAACCTCACGCTGCTCCTCAACACCGCTGTCTTTTCGACGTTGAAAAAAGCGATCCCGACACGCTGTCCGCGGTGCATGCCTTCTGCCCGCAGAACTCCACACGCTATCTGTTGCGCGCGCCGCTGTTTTGTGATGCTTCAGGCGACGGACTGGTCGGATTCATGTCCGGCGCGGCCTTCCGGATGGGCGCGAGAATCTGCGAGGAGTTCGGCGAAGGCTTCGCGCCGGATGCCGAATACGGGCAGCTCTGCTGGGCACTCAATGTATTTCTCGACCAAGGACGTCGGCGTGCCGGTGAAGTTCACCGCGCCGAGCTGGGGCGCTCAAGGACATCGCCAAGATTCCCGCGCTATCGGCAGTTCAACACCAACATCCAGGGCTGCAATTTCTGGTGGATCGAATACGGCGGCCGTCTCGACACCATCCATCAGACGGAGGAAATCAAGTGGGAGCTGTGGAAGGTGGTCTACGGCGTGTGGGACTACATCAAGAACTCCGGGAATTTCCCCGAGGCGGAAACCATGACGCTCGAGTGGGTGGGGCACGTCCCCGGCAAGCGCGAACGCCGCTTCGAGGGCGACTACATCATCCGCCAGCAAGACGTCGTGGAACAAACGATCTTCGACGATGTGGTGACCCACGGCGGCTGGGCGGTGGACCTGCATCCGGCCGATGGCATCTATTCGGAAAAAAACGGCTGCACCCAGTGGAGTCCAAAGTGCATCCCCTGGCGTTGCTACTACAGCCGGAACATCAAGAACCTGCTTCTCGCCGGGCGCATCATCAGCGCGACCCACGTCGCCTTCGGATCCACCCGCGTCATGGCCACCTGTGCGGCGGGCGGGCAAGCCGTTGGAACGGCCGCGGCGCTGTGTCTGAGAGCTGGGTTGCCTGCCGGTGGATCTATCATCAGGTGAGCGGCTGCGCGAACTGCAAATCCGGCTCCAGCGTGACGGCCAGTTTCTGCCAGGAAAAGCCATAGCCGATCCCGCGGACCTCGCCTCACGCGCGACTGCGAGCGCGAGTTCGCGGTTGATCCTCTCCGAATTAAGACCTAACAACGCATGGGTCCGCCTCGAAACCAATTGGGCGATGCTGGTTCCGCTGTCCAGTAGGGGAGCGCGGCCGGTCATTTCGCTCGAAGTTTCCGCTGAGCAAGCAGGTGCTTTGCGGGTGGAACTGCGGTGTTCGGAGAAGTCGGGAAATTTCACGCCGGAAGAACTGGTTGAAGCAATCAACATTCCGTTCAGCGAAGGTCAATCGACGCTTCACCGCCCGGTTTGCATCACGGGTCGCCAAGGATGGCTATCATTTCATCAAATTCTGCGAAGACCCTTCGGTGCGGGTCCGCCTGCGGCGACACCCGTCTCACCGGCGTGTTGGCGGTGACGACCGCGTTCAACAAGGCGGTCGCCAAATCCAGCGTGCAGGAACCACCGGCTAACATCGGGATCGACCGCTTCGAATTCTGGCTGCTCCCAAGCGCCGTCCGGACGGACTCGATCTCGCGATGACCTTTGATCCGCCTCTCGACCACTTCGGCCCGGCCAATGTCATCGGCGGCCCCGTCCCGGCCGGTGGATGCGCCCAACGCCTGGGTCGCCGATCCCGCCGATGCGCAACCCGAGCTGCACCTCGACTGGGAATCTCCAGTGAACCTCGGCCGCGTAAAAATCGAGTTCGATCCTGACTGGGATCATCCGATGGAATCCGTGCTGATGACCCATCCGGAAGAAGTGGTGCCGTTCATGGTGAAGGATTTTGATTTGTTGGATGATGCGGGCAAGGTGTTCCATTCGATCCGCGACCACCATGGCGCGATCCACGAATGGTGCGCAGATGGCCCGTTTCTAACCAGCCGTCTCACCTTAAGGATACTTGCCACCCACGGCGGATACCCGCGGCCGTGTTCAGGATTAGGTTTTCGGAAAGTGAAATTCCCGGCAGGTCTCGGGAAAGCGCTTGATCGTTACTTCGCATGAAGACACATCCCACCCTTTCCTGCGGAGTCGCGTCGGGACTTTACCTACTAGGCAGTGGATTTGCCACGGCCCAATCCACTTCCCAATCGCCCGACCGTCAGGGCAAGCGGCCGAAATTGGCGGCAAAAATGGTATTTCCGGTCCGCCTGCCACCGAGGCGACATCACTTCCACCAGCGGACTATCAACTGGTTTTCGAGGACAATTTCAACGGCGATCAGTTGGACACGCAAAAGTGGGGGTCCGACTCGACAACAAAATGCTCAGCACGCAGCAACCGCAAAACGTCTCGGTGAAGGGCGGGAATCTTGAAATCGCCCTGCGTAAGGATTACGTGCGGAAAAAGAACTACACCGCCGGCGGTGTCATCAGCGAGCAGACTTCGTTTACGGCTACTACGAGGCCCGCTTCAAAACGCCGCCTGTCGAGGGCTGGCACACCGCATTCTGGTCGATGAAACATTCCTTTCCAGGCCAGTCGAAGCGGCAGGCCTTGCTCGAACTGGACTATTGCGAACAAGACGGTGGAGATCCCAACTTCTTCAGTTTTGGAATCATCAACCAGCGCCCCGACGCGAAGAAGCGGCAATCATGGAATGGCGGGCGCTGGGTCCTCGAAGATGCGCCGGACACCTCGGCGGAGTTTCATGTGTGGTCCTGCGAGTTCACACCTGAAACCACCCGGTTCTATTTCGACGGAAGGCTGACCAAAGAGCTTAGTTCGGCCGGATTCTCTCACGATGACATGAGTGTCTGGTTCAGCGTCATCGCGAGCACCTTGAAGGGTGATCGCTGGGTGGACGAGTCCAAGCTGCCAAACGTCGTACTCTGCGACTACATCCGCGTTTATCAGCATCCGAAGTATCGCGAAGAAGAGGCAGCCATGTGTGCCGCATCGCTCAAGCGGCCCTTGGTTTCCGCGAAGAAAAAGTCCGATACAACCGAAAAGTCCGATAAATCCGGGCGCGACGAGGGAATGAAGGATCTGAATTGAGGCGCTAACACGACAACGAAGCCCCTTAAGGAGCTCTGGAATCTCACCTAACCAAAACTTTCCATGAAACTCGTTTCCTGGCCGCTGATCTGCCCACAGATTCTTCCTGTTTTCACGGCGTTAATCGCATCGATCCTGCCGACCTGCGCGAAACAAACTAAAGTTGTTACTCCAGCGCAAACCGTCATTCGCCCTGGACAACCTTGGCTTGATACGAACGGCGTCCACATCAACGCTCACGGGTTTTGCGTCTTGGATTTCGGTGGCCGCCACTACTGGTATGGAGCGCACAAGATTGAGGGTAAAACCGAGGACGAAAAAAACGAAGCCGGTGTCCGCTGCTACGTGAGTGACGACCTGATCACCTGGCAGGATCAAGGGCTCGTGCTCTCGGTCTTCGCGCCTGGCGCCCATCCAGAGCTGGCGGAGGCATTCATCCTAGACCGCCCCAAGGTGATTTACAAAGAAGACTCCAAGACATTCATCCTCTATTTCAAACTCTATCCACCCAAGTCGAAGGGCGGGAGGAGCGGCAAAGATTACGCAAGGGTCGGCGTCGCCACCTCCGCCCAGCCCACCGGCCCTTTTGAATACAAGGGATACTTTCTTGGAAACCACAGTGAGTTTGGCACTGGGGATTTTGCCATTTTCACCGATAACGACAGTGCGATCTATCACATCGCCGTCCGCAAGCCGGATAAAGCACTGGTCTGCGGCCGCATGTCCAAAGATGGATTGAAGCCCGAAGGTGAATACAAGGTCCTGGAGGGCGTTACGCCGCATACGGAAGCTCCCGCTTTTTTCCGCAGAGGTGATAAGATCTATCTACTCGGTTCCGGAACTTCAGGTTGGAAGCCCAACCCTGCCCGTATGTTTGTGGCGGATCAGATCGCCGGCCCTTACAAGGAACTACCCAACCCATGCCAAGGTGTGAATCCAATCAACAATTTCGGGCCGGATAAGACCTTCGGCGGCCAAAGCACTTATGTTTATTCCGTCGCGGGTCGGAAGGATGCATGGATTGCGATGTTCGACATCAACAAGCCGGAAGATCCAATCAATGCCGGCTACATCTGGCTTCCCATCGAATTCAAAGCTGACCAACCCGTCATCCACTGGCGCGACCAGTGGGACCTCTCCGTTTTTTCGAAACCCTGATCATCCCGAATCATGACCCCGCCAAACCTGCCCCACACGCTTCGCATTCTGCTCATTTCAATGGCATTGATGGCACCCACGCGTGTCATCGCCCAAAAAGACGCCGCGGCACCTCACGTCGCCGCGATTATCAACGCGGACTTTGAAACGGGAACCGTGAAGGGTTGGAAAGACTGGAGAATCAGGCGGGCCGAAATTTCCGGCAATGCCCATGCAGGCAAACATGCCATTGCCTTGGGGCCGGAGAGCGCGAGATGCTACCAGGAAGTGAAAATCCTTCCCAACAGCCGCTATCGCTTGTCGGCATGGGTCAAAACCGAGTCGGGTGCCGAGCAAGTCGAACTCATTGCCCAAGACTTCGGTGGACCACCCGTATCGGCTGCGAGCGCGCTACCGGACTGGACGAAAATCACCGTCGAATTCACCTCTGCACATGCCTGTGAGACCCTGCTGATTACTCTCAAGCATCCCGCCGGCCCCGGGAAAGGCTACGTCGATTCGCTGGAACTGGAGTATCTTGGCGAAGCTCCGGAACCGAAAGTGCAGGAATTTGTGGATCTCGTCGTGCCCGCCCAGCAATCCGAGGGCGGGGTGACGAACCTTCCCGAAAATGACATGGAATGGTATCTCGATGCCAAATTCGGGATGTTTATCCACTGGGGAGTCTATTCCGCAATCGACAAGGGTGCCGAGTGGGTGATGCACACGAAAGCCTACACTCCCGAGGTCTATCGAGCTCGCGCTGAAGACCCGGAAAAAGGATTCACCGCATCCAGGTTCAACCCCTCGGATTGGGCGGAGTTGGCCAAGAGCGCGGGTATGAAATACACGGTTCTGACCGCAAGGCACCATGACGGGTATGCCCTGTTTGACAGCAAGCATCCCAACAGTTGGACGAGCGTGAAACAACTTGGTCGGGACTTGATCAAGGAATATACCGACGCAGTAAGGAAGTCAGGACTGCATGTCGGTCTCTATTATTCGCCCATGAGTTGGCGATACCCCGGTTACTACAACGTGACCGGAACAAGCTGTAAGCCCAATGTCTGGGGATACACCGCCGAGGCATGGCACAAGGAAAATGCCCGGGTCATGAAGGAGGAGGTTTACGAACAATTGAGTGGGCTGCTCGCGAACTACGGCCCGATCAAATACATGTTTTGGGATGGTGGGTATCTGGGGCAGAGTGTGGATCGGCCACTGGAGGATCGTTTCTGGGACACCGGACAATACCAGGATCCGAGCGGCGACTGGCAAGTGGGTGATGCCTATCGGGAAAAAGAGGAATCCTCCGGCAAGCCACTTGGTGTCATGGGCATGGTCCGCAAACATCAGCCTCAGATGATCGTCAACGAGCGCTTTGGTTGGATTGGCGATGTGCATGGAGAGGAGGGCTCGGCAGCCACAACCGGTAACATCCGCTCGGAACGCCACATGGAGAAATGCGTTTCACTGCAAAAAGGCGGATGGGGCCATGTGCCAAATGCGCCTGTCTTTTCCTTCGAACAAGTGGCGGTTTTTCTCTCCGACTGCGTGGTGAGAAATATCAATCTGTTGCTGAACGTCGCGCCGGACCGACATGGTGTCATTCCGCAAAACCAGCAGGAGGTTCTGCTCCAAACCGGCCAATGGCTCAAAAAAGTCGGCCCCGCAATTCACAACACGCGCGGAGGTCCTTGGCAGCCGCTTCATGGCGAGTATGGTTTCACCTACGCGGGCGAAAACATCTACTGTCACATCTACACGAACTACCGAAACAAAGCCACCGGAACATTCACGACGCAGTCCATCGGGGCAAAGAGCGTCAGCAGGGTCACGAACCTCTATTCCGGGAAAGAACTGCCGTGGAAGAAGAACGATGACAACACGATCACCATCGATCAGGTGAACTACGAGCAAACCCCCTTTGTGACGATCTTGCTGATCCATCTCACAGAGGACGTCTATCCCCGTTAGAATTTCACATGTTTGAGTCTTCGCGATCCGTCCGTTTCCTGGATTTCGCGACCGCTTCAACCCAGGCTTCGAGTTTTCGGATCTTGTCCTGTCGGGCCGGGGTGCAACGGCTAATTTCGGAAATTAATGTGTAAATGCCTATATAAACCAAACGGCGACCTCCCGGGTGGAAGGCCGCCGTGGTATGAACGATGACGAGGGAGTTATGGATTGCTCTTCACGCGGCCAAAGAGCTTGCCACTTGCCGCATTGCCAGAGGCGGGGATGGTGGCGATCACTCCGTTGAGCGGAGTTCCGGCAGTGATGTCAAAGATGATCCCGCTGGGATCGGTTTCGTCCGCATCGGGGACTGTCACCAGCGTGGACCAGGCATCTGTGATGCCGAGGTCGCTGCTATGCTGCACTTGTAGCGACGCCGTGCCGCGGGCTGCGGCATTGCGCATGCTGAAGGTCAGCGTCAGGGCTCCGCCGCTTTGGGTGGGCGCAGGCAGCAGGCCATTGGCATTGACGTTCACGTCCTGCGCTCCGAGCAGGAAGGCGAGTCCGTTGGCCACACCGTCGTTGTTGGTGTCGTCATTAAAGGCTGCTCCGCCGGACCAGATGGCGTAGGGATCGGAAGCTGCCGTGACCACGAGTTGGAGACCGCCGCCACCGGTGCCGCCGCCGTTCTGGAAGTAAGCGGTCTTTCCGCCGTCAACGCCGAGGGCGTTGACGATACCGAAGTTCTGGATGTTGCCAAAGGTGCTGGCGGTCGTGCCGATCAACGTGTAGGTGCCAGCAGGTATGGTTGCCCAAGGGACTACTTCGCCCTGGCTGCCGCCGACAAGGCTGGCGACGCCGAAGCTGTTATCCAAGGTCACTGCGCCAACCACGCTCATGGGAGTGTAGGAAAGACTGTAGAAGAAAAAGAAGTTGGCTCCGGATTCCAAATTCAAGGTTCCAGTGGTCGATCCAGGGCCGCCAATGCGCGCTCCATTTTGGACGGTGATGTTCGAGGTGAGCGAACAAGTGCTGGCGAGTGCCAATGATGCGGTAGGGGCTACCAGAGTTGCGCCTGTGTAGGTGTTTGTCCCTGCCAGACGCGCCGTGGTGCCCGTGTTTCCGGCATTCCGAGTGATTGTTAAGCCTCCGTCACCGGAGATATTGCCATTGAGGTTGGTCCTGCGGTCGGCCGTCGACCAACTGTGGTCCAAGGTCAGATCGCCATTCAGGGCGACCGCGCCACTGAACGTGACGTTGATGCCGAGGCTGCTATTTCCGAATATCGTCCGGGTTCCGCCGGTGTTGACGATGATGTCATTCGCGTAAGTGATGCTCGTCGCATGGGAGAAACTCAAGCCGGCTGCGGTTGCATCGCCGGTCGCGCCGATGACGATATCACCCGTTCCGGAAGTGTTCGCGGTTCCAAACAAGTTGACCGTTCCTTGGGAGATCATCAGATCGCCACTCCAGAGTGAGTTGTTGCCTGTCAGGCGGGTGAATCCTGAGCCTGTGTTTTTTGTTGCGATCAAATCGCCAGCGCCCGAGATGTCTCCATTGAGGACCATGTTTTTATCGTTGAAGAACAGACCGTTGTGAATGTTCAGATCACCGTTCAGGGTGATATTTCCATTGATGTTGTAGGTGTGATCACTGTTTCCCCTGAGGGTGCGGAAGCCACCGGCACGAACGTCGATGTCGTTGCCGAGCGTCTTGCCTCCTGACGTCGGAGTCGATGCGCTGAGAATCAGCGCGGCTCCGGCGGTATTGCTGGTTTCACCTAGAATGATGTCGCCCGTGCCCGCATTGAACGCCCCTACGGCGGTATCTCCATAAACTTCGGCCGCGCCCTCGAGGACGATCAGGTCGCCCGACCATCCGCTATTGTTGCCCCCAAGCGCGACGCGTCCCAGCCCAAAGCTGGTGGTGCCGCTGGTGATGGTATTGTAGCCGTCAACGATCAAATCGCCCGCACCCGTTATGGTGCGGCTGAGGTTAATCAAGTTTGCTAGTGTCGTGTCGGTGGAGATATTCTGCATGGTGAGATCGGCCCCAAGATCCAGGGCGTTGACTCCACCAAGAATCAACGATTCGGTTGCACTCGTGCTGTTGAAAAACGCGATTGTGCTGGCTGCGGTGACATTGAAAGGATTGGTGTAGGACTTGGTACTGCCTGTATCGGAGTTGTGGTTCACTTGAAGAGTGCCGCCATTGAGATTTACGGAGGAGAAATTACGCATGTCCAGGCCATCACCGAATGTATTGGCAATGAACCTTCCCTGGTTGATGTTTAGTGGTCCCGTGAGCAGGTTGTTGTTGTTTGTCTGCATCGTGCCGGTGCCGGTCTTGGTGATACCGAAGGTGGCAGCCTGGAAGGGGCGGTTGAAGAGCAACAGGCCTGTCCCGTTGTGATCCACGACCAGGTTATCGGCAAGAATCGGATTTAAATTGGTGCCTCCGAGCCCGTTACCGAGAGTGATATTGCCAGTAGAGCCACTGGCCACGGTAACAGTAGCATCGCCTGCCACGACATCGGTATCGAAGGTGAGGTTTGCTCCAGTTGCGCCGCCAGCGGTTGTTTGAAAGCTAACGCTCACATTGGTGTCAATGTCTGGACCGAAGCTGATCGATCGCACCGTGCGTCCAAATCCAAGAAACATGTTCGGGTTGGGAATGGTGTTGAATACGAGGTCGGCGGTGTTGCCGAACACGGCGGGGTTGGGATCCCAGTTTCCGGTGTTTGGCACCCAGCTGTCACTGACAGCGCCAGTCCACGTGAAAGTGGCGGCGTGGAGCGCTGGCGAAGAAGCGAGAACGACGGCAAGCAAGGCTGCTGCGGTGAAGGGGAGGAATCGGTTTTTTTTCGTTTTCATAGAGATGGTTGGATGATGGAGATGAAGTGGAAGGTCAGGCGTGTTTTGACGATTTCGTGAAGACGGGTTTTTTCAGGATTTGGTAGGAAATGGTGATGGCTCACGCAGGAATTGAGAGGGTTTGGGGTTTTGTTGAAGAGCCGGGGGCTGGACTTGGATGCGTGAAAAATACGAGTGAATCACCGGCTGTCAGCTCTTCCAGCTTACACAATTTGGGCGAACTCTTACACTTTGTCACCCGTCCGCGTGGTCTGGCTGGTGAGGGTGAAGATCGGAAATGCGGTTAAATCGGGTTTCACGGATTTGGGGATGGATTCCGGGCAGAAACAGGTTTTGGCCGGAAAATTAGGGCTCCATCCATGGATTCGCCGCGACTGCGGGTTTCTCACACGGATTTTTCATTTTTTTTCTGGGGGGGGCTCACGATTCGATCCAGACGCGGCTGAGCCATTGCCGTGCGGATTGGCAGGCTGGTGATTGTTGGCATCCGCGGTAGGCGCAAGCAGAGCGTCTTTTTGCAGTGTGGTCAGGCCTTCGCACGACCAAATGAGTTCCCCCAAACACGGATCGTTGTCTTCGGCACCGCAGGATTGGCGGCGTCCCAAGTCCTGGGGAGGAATACGCCGTGAGCGATGAGGCGGATCAAAATAGTCGCGGCGCAGGTCAATCCTCGATCAGATTCCTGACCAGAAACTCCGCGCGCC
Organism: uncultured Verrucomicrobiae bacterium; assembly: GCA_963841745.1. GTDB lineage: Bacteria > Verrucomicrobiota > Verrucomicrobiia > Verrucomicrobiales > Akkermansiaceae > Luteolibacter. Next base: position 10,980 of record CAWJDV010000010.1, read on the forward strand.
GTCTTTTCCCGTAGGGTGTTTCCGCGGCCCCGTGTCCGGAGTTTATCATGGGGAGAAACTCGAAATCCTTGTCGGCCTTTTGCAGGGCACCGACGACTTGGGCGGTCGAGGCGGGATCGACGTTGGTATCCATTTCCCCGACGATAAGCATCAGTTTTCCGGTGAGTTTCGCCGCGTGGGTGACGTTGGAATTCCGCTCGTAGCTCTCGTCGACCGGCCATCCCATCCACGCCTCATTCCACCAGATCTTATCCATCCGGTTGTCGTGACAGCCGCAATCCGCGATGCCGACCTTGTAGAAGTCCCCGTGATGAAGAAGACCGGCGAGCGCGTTCTGGCCACCGGCGCTGCCGCCGTAGATGCCGACGCGGGTGAGATCCATCCATGGCCGGGACGCGGCGGCTGCCTTGATCCAGGCGATGCGGTCGGGAAATCCTCCGTCTGCTAGATTTTTCCAGCAGACATCGTGGAACATCCTGCTGCGCCAGTTCGTGCCCATGCCGTCGATGGCGACGACGATGAATCCAAGTTCCGCCATCGCGTTCTTGCCCGACCACGGGGAATAGGATTTCGGCACGAAATGGTCGTGTGGACCGGCATAGATGTCCTCGACCACGGGATATTTTTTTGCGGGATCGAAGTTCGTCGGGCGGATGATGATGCCGTAGATGTCGGTCTTGCCATCGCGGCCTTTCGCGGTGAAGCGCTCCGGATGGCTCCAGCCGGTCTTGACGAGTGCTGCGTCATCCGTTCGTTCCAGTTCGGTGACCAGTTTGCCGTCTTCCGTCCGGCGCAGCTCGACTACCGGCGGGTGATCGACGCGCGACCAGGTATCGAGAATGAACCTGTGGTCTGGCGAGAAGGTGATTTTGTGGTTGCCGTCACTGGTGGTGAGCCGGGTGAATCCGGTGCCGTCGAAGTTCACTCTGACGAAATGGGAGTGATAGGGATCCTGTCCGGTCACGCCGACGACCCTGAGCAGGACATCGCGTTTCCCTTCGTCCACCTCGACGACTTCACGGACGTTCCACATGCCGTGAGTCACGGGCTTTTTGATCTCCCCTGAAACCGAGTCGATCAGATAGAGATGATTGTATCCGGAGCGCTCGGAAGCCCACAGGATCTCACGCGTGGCGGGCAGCCGCTGGATGAAGAATTTCTGCGAGTAGTCGATGAAAGTCTTGCTCGTGTCTTCGAAAATCGTGCGTGTCGATCCTGAATCCCCGCGGATGCCGACGATGCGCATCACCTGATGGCCGCGCTGGTTGTAAACGAAGGAAAACTCCGATGAATCCGCCGCCCAGGCGAACTCGGAGATGTCCCATGGGTTTTCAAACAGGCGACGGTCGACGGGGATTTCGCGGCGGTTTTCCAGATCGAACAAATGCGGCATGGGCTGTGAGATCGGGTCGCCTGGCTTGGCATAGTCGATGGTTTTCAGCTTCGGCTGGATTTGGTCGGACGGTGACGACTCGACGATGTTGATTTTGCGCGGGGTGACTTTTTTGACGCGGAAAGCGACGATTTTTTTGGAATCCGGTGACCAATGAAGCGGTCGGGTGAAGCTGTCGCTGGCGGATCCGCTGGTCGAGAGCGTGATGGATGCGCCGCTGGCGACCGGCTCGACTACCAGATTGTGATTGAGGATGAGGGCGCGCCATTTGCCGTCGGGAGAGAGGTTTTCCGCAGGACGGGGGGCAGGTTTCACCCGTTCCGTGATGCGGGCGAGTGAGGGGGTAGGCGGGGTCTCCACGCCGGCGAGGGCTGTGCCGCTCGCATCGGTCATCAGCCAGACGTGGCCGGCGTAGGTCTGCTGGGTGGTGCTCTGGCCGGCGGGGAGCTTGCCGTAGGATTTGCGTTGACCGGCCCCGTCGACCCAGAAAATTTCGATTTCACCGGGCGTGGCGTTTTCGATGATGAGCGGGGTGGCGTCGCCGTTGCTGCGGGTGCCGCGCATGGCTTCCTCGGGCGGGAGCAAGTCGGCTCCCCGAGGCGGCACATCGGAGGGGGAGATCCGGTTTTCCGCGAGCGAGTAGCGCCAGGATTTTCCGAACGCGCGGAAGGTGATCGACTGCGCGTCCGCCGCTGGTTCGATTTGTTCCAAGGGGAGCTGGTCCTTGTTCGGGTTTTGCTTTGTGGCCTCGGCGAGAGTCTTGGCCAGAAGTTCGTGATCGAATGCCGGAGCCTTCTCTCCAGAGGTGGGATCGACCTTGATAAACCGGTGCTCATCGCGACCGGTGTTCACCCGATAGATGAGCACCGAGTCATCCGCCGACCAGAAGGCGCGCAGGTCGTTCCGGGTGACGAGCGAAGGTGCGTTTTTCCCAAGCCCGTCCGCGCGTTTCATTTCCGCCCGGACATCCACGGCAGGCAGGGAAGAAGACATCAGGGCGAACAGGAATCCAGTGGCGGTGAGAATTCGGATCATTTTAAAAATCGATTGCTGATGAAGAGTGGGCGGTTGGCAGAGGCTGGCGTCAAGGTGGACCTTTGAGAAGCGAATCATGGAGCGGTCTTCGTCTTGGACTTTGCGGGGAATGCCGGCGTCTGAAGCGCCTGCTTCGGCACGCCTCCATCCGGGCGGATTTGCCCTATCCTCGAATGATGATCCTGAGAGGAAATCTGCCTAATTCCCTTACGCCTCCGCCAGCATTTCCCGGCTGATCCCCCGCAGCGCGAAAACCTTCACCAGCGTCTCCTCGATCAGATTGTTAGGGCATGACGCGCCGGCTGTGATTCCCACGGTCACCGGGCGGTCGTCGGAGAACAACCGCGAGTAGTCCGAAGTCTTCTCCTCGCGGTGGTGCAGGTCGTAGTGGACGATTTCCTCCAGCGACTTGATGCAGGAAGCCCCGCGGATGAAGAAGGTCGGCAGCTCCGGCTCCGCGATTTCCACGAGGTGGGCGGTGTTAGAGCTGTTGTAGCCGCCGACGACCAGTAACAGGTCCATCGGCTTGCGCAGCATTTCAAACAGCGCGTCCTGCCGTTCCTGGGTCGCACCGCAGATCGTGTCGAACATCTGGAACGCATTCGCGTCGCCGTCGCGTTCAATGATCGCCTTGCGCAGGCGTTTTTGAATCTCCTCGGTCTCGCTTTTCAGCATCGTCGTCTGATTGGCGACGCCGATCTTGTGGAGGTGAAGGTCCGGATCGAACCCCGTGGAAAACTCGCCTTTGAAGCGCTCCATGAACGCGGCCTTGTCGCCGCCGTGCCGGAGGTAGTCGCAGATGTAGTCGACGTCGGCGAGCGTCAGCACTACCAGATAGTTCCCCTCGTTCATTTCGCCGAGAGCGCGCGAGGCGGTGGCGCGGGTTTCCTCGTGGTTCGACTTGCCGTGGATGATGGAAGTGATGCCGTCCTTGGCGTAGCCGCGCACCCGCCGCCAGACTTTCATCACATCGCCGCAGGTGGTGTCCACCACATAGCAACCGAGCGCCTCCACCTTGTGCATGAAATCGGTGGGTGCGCCGAAGGCCGGGACGATGACCACGTCGTCCTCGGTCAGGTCGTCGTAGGTCGAGTCCATTTCCTGCCATGGCAGCGAGACGATGCCCATCTCGCGCAGATGGCGGTTCACGTCCGGGTTGTGGATGATTTCGCCGATGAGGAAAATGCGGTTTTCCGGGAAAACTTTGCGCGAGGCGTAGGCCAGATCGATTGCGCGCTCGACGCCGTAGCAGAAGCCGAATTGCTCGGCGAGCAGCACGGTGGTGTTCCCGACAGTGATTTTTCCGCCGCGGTCTCGGAGCTTCTCCACCACGGTCGAGTGGAAATGCACGGCCACCTCGGCGGCGACGCGTTCCATGACATCCGGGCGGCGCACGTTCACCCGGGGCTTCTTCGCTTTACTGGCAACTTCGCTCATCTGCGGGGGATATAGTCTCGAAATCCGGCGTGACCAACTCATTTATCCCGGGGGAAATAGTTGTAAACCGGGCATTTCACACCGACATCTAAGGGTGCAACCCATTCGCTGGTGCGACCCCACGATCGCCCGCGGCAATTTTCCGAGAATCATGAAACCCATTTTCACCCGTTTCCTCGTCGCGCTCACGCTTCTCGTCCAGGCGGCGAAAGCAGAGGTGATCCTGCAGTATTTCGGCACTACTTGGAGCGAGATCGAGCGCCGGATCCCGGAACTCGCGGAAAGCGGCTACGACTCGCTGTGGCTGCCGCCGCCGTTCAAAGCGGGCGGAGGGACGTTTTCAGTCGGTTTTGACACGCTCGACCGCTTCGACCTCGGCGACCGCGATCAAAGCGGCACCGTCCGCACGAAATACGGCACCAAGGCGGATCTCGTCAGCCTGATGCGCATGGCCCATCGTTTCGGGATCCGCGTGTATTTCGACAATGTGATGGCACACAACGCCGGCCCGCTGGACTCCGCGACGCAGCCGGGGCAGTTGTTCCCCGGTGTCCCCGGGTTCGTGCCGGAGGATTTTCACCTGGTCCGCGACGGCACGACTTGGCGGAAACCGGCGGATTATCCGGACTACACCAACGAGTGGGAGGTCCTCAACCGCAATCCGTTCGCCTGGGACATCGCACAGGAAGTCCCGAACAACGTGAGTTTCAATCCGACGGGCACGGCGGAAGCCCAAACATTCCCCAAATGGACCGGTCTCCGCCATCCCGGTCGCAGCGAGTGGTATCTGGACACCGACTTGACCATCGGCACCAACGCCGCAGGCGAGGCGCTGCATCCGTTCGCCAACAAGGAGCCGTTCCAGGACACCGGCTACCTCGACGCAGCCGTAACCGTCGGCGCGGGAAATGGAAAATTCGATTTCAAGGACACCAACGCGAACGGACAGCACGACGTCGGCGAGAATTCCGAATCATTCACCGACACCGGCGTGGATCCCACCGTGCCTGGCCGCCAGACCGCTGCCTGGGGTTACGGCGACGGGAAGTATAATATGGGCAATCCAATCGCCGAGGACGTGAACCAGATGCTCTTCCGGGCTGTGCGCTGGTTCATCCAGGAAACCAAACCTGACGGCTTCCGCCTCGACGCCGTGAAACACGTGCCGTCCTATTTCTTCGGCAAGCAGTCCGGTGCGGACAAGGACTCCGTCAACTGGGGCTACAACGGCCAGATCCAGGAGCAGTTCAACATCACCCGGGGCTTCACCGACTGGAACACCCACCGCGACACGCTTTTCAACTCCGAGTATCAATCCCGCAACGACGCGATGCTCTTCGGCGAGCATCTCGGTTTCCCCCCTGCGGAGGGCGGTTATCTCGATGCCGGCATGCGCATCGCCAACGACAACATCCTCAATGCCGTAAAAGGCGGCATCGGCTCCAGCCTCGCCGGCTATGACCAGTCTAACTACGGCGGCTTTGGCAACACCTCGCAGAACGTCGCCTATGTGATGAGTCACGATAACAACTACCTCTTCGGTGGCGACCGGCCGCTGGCACACGCCTTCATCCTGACTCGCGAGGGACTGCCTATCATCTATACCGACGGCTACAACCAGGCCGTCGATTTTCCAAAAGTTTCCGGCGTGCCGTTCCTCGGCCAGTTCGGCGACACCAGCGTCGTCTCCGCCGTGGCCGTGCACCGCGACTTCGCCCGGGGCTATCAGGTGCCACGCTGGAGCGACCAGAATTTCGCGGCCTACGAACGTGTGGATGATCGCGAAAACAAGGACGGCGGTCTGTGGAACGGCACGACCATGCTCTACATGATGGCCCGGAACTATCAGACGAGCGGTCAGGGCCGCCTGTTCCAGACCGGATTTCCAGTTGGCGCCACCCTGGTGAACCAGTCGCCGTTCGGCGGCAGATTCCCGGTTTTTGTCAATGGTTCCGGCCAGGTCGTGGATGGAGGCGGAAACGCCCCGCTCGTTCCTCCCAACGGCTGGTTCGCCTTCACCTGGCACAATCCGATCATGCCGCTCCTCTGGCAGGCCCCGCAACACCAGGAGGAAATCGCACCGATCCGGATCTATCAAAGTGGTGCCCCCGCTGGCACGATGGATCACTGGCGCGTCGATGGAGTGGACGGAGACACCGCGTTCAATCCCTATAGCGTCCCCGTCGGCGCCACCGCCACCCGTGCCTACAAGGTGAAAATCCCGCGCGTCACCGACGGGGCCAACCTTCGCTTCGCCGCCCGCGCCGATGGCTCCGCCGACAACATCCGTCTCAAACTCAACGGTGGCGTGGACCTCAATTCAAACCTGGGTCTCGGCCCGCAAACCGGCGACCTCCGGGACTTTCCGCCCGGCCTCGACTCGGACCAGGTGGACGCCGCCAATCCCGCCGACCAAGTGCGCCAGGCATCCACCGACACCTATCTAGGCTACGAACAAATGCAGTTCGTCCGCCGTACCGCGGAAAAATTCGCCGCGATGACCAAGACCCGCAACATCATCGGCTCGCCCGGTGCCGAGACCTATCAGGCGGTGATCGGAACCGCCGGAGTGTCGGTGAATGAAAGCGACGATATCAACAACTCGGGATCCAGCGTGGTGAGCTGGGTCGAGCACGATCCCGCCGCCACCAACACGAACCCGACCACGCCGGTTTCCCAAATGAATCCGGCACCCGAGGCCGCCGCCGCGCAGCCGGTCGATCTGTGGGTGGAAATCGGCTATCAGTTCCAGCCGGAGAAGGCTTGGATCTATTACACCACCGACGGAACCAGTTATCCCGAAGGCAGCCACGGGGTGGGGAAGGGGACCACGCAGGTGGTCGAAGCGAATTATTCCTTCAATGGCACCAACGACGGCACCGCCGTCCCTGACTGGTGGAAGGCCACCCTGCCAGCCATGCCGAACGGCACGGTGCTCCGCTACAAAATCGGCGTGCGGCGTGGGAATGCCGCGTCACCGGTGTTTCCCTTCAACTCCGGTGACATCAAGCTCGCCGAGCGCATGGAGACGTTGTTTGAAATCGACGGTTTCAACGCGACCACCGCTTCCTATCGGGTCCATAACGACTATGCGGAAACAGCCACCGGCCTGAAGGAAGGATTCCACGTCCTGCGCAGCCGGGCATTTGTCGGCCGCAACGATGGTTCGTCGATCTACCGCACCAACACCCAGGTCTTCTACTACGACACGCAGGCCCCGGGCGGCCTGGTGGCATTTCCCAATGAAAACGACCAGCTCGGTGGTTCCAGCTATGGGGCCGTGGTTCTCAGCGATGCGTCGGTGAACGAGGTCTGGTTCTACATCGACGATCTGGATCCCGGAAATGACAGCCTTGTCGCCGGCAATGGCATCGGCAACTGGAAACAAGCGTCCGCCGTCGCGGTTCCCACCAATCTTGGAAACACGGGTTACACCAAGGAGTGGCGCTTCACCTACCAGAACATCCCCGCCAGCGGACTCGCTAACATCGTGATCCGCCTGAAGGAGCCCTCTTCCTCCACCGACATGGGTCTCAGTGATGCGGCCGGCCATTACACCACACTGACCCGTCACGTCAGCACCGGCAGCTCGATCAACTTCAACATCGGCTACCCTTCGGTCACCGGGGAGACGGTGGACAAAACCTATGTCATGAAGGTCTACTTCAAGAAGGAACTGGTTCCAGGCGGCATGACGGACCTCGAGTTCCTCGATGAGTTCTCCATCTTCATCAGCAGCACGGTGAGTGGCCAGCCGGACAATCCGGTGTTCCAGCCACGTTCCGGATATACCTTGGTGCGCGACGTGAATGCCACCGAGCATTCCGTGGAATTCACCTTCCCCAATCTCTACAACGGCAACCCGAATTTCCTCCACACCGTCCGGGCCGAACACCGCCGCGGCTCCTTGTTCCACGGCGACAGCGAACTGGTGAAAATGCGCGTGGATGACGACGTGGACGCCGACAAGGACGGGCTGCCTAACTGGTGGGAGCTCCTCTACGGCCTGCAGGCCAACAATCCGGCGGGCCGTCACGGCGCACTCGGCGACTTTGATTTCGACGGCGTCACCAACATGGACGAATATTTGTTCGGCATGATCCCGTCGCAGGAAGATCAGAATGACATGCCGCGGGTGGGTCTCGCTCCTCATGTCTCGATCGCCAATGCCTGGACGATGAACTTCCCCGCCATTCCGAACCGGATCTATCAATGGCAGGGATCGCAGACCCTGGCCCCCGGCGGCTGGCAGAACCTCGGTGCGGCCGTCAGCACGGCCGGCGCGGCCACCGGCTCCACTCTCATCCGCCACGATGCTGAAATGCTGCCCAAGCGGTTCTATCGGATCACCGTCCGGCCATCGCCCTGAAGCTCAGAATCCCTATGAATCCCCTTCACTCAAAGAACGTATTCCGTTCTGTGCTCTCCGTCTTGCTGTTCGCGTTTCCGGGAATCCTCGACGCTGCAATTCTGAAGATCAGCCCGAATTCCGCCACCCGGCTGGTCGCCTCCGAGGTGGATGGGAATTATTCGACGACCCATCTCTATCTGAACGAAGTCGCGGGTGAGTCCATCCCCGTCACGATCTTTTTCGATCCCCAGATGCCCGGCGTGGAAACCTGTGAGATCTTCACCAATCTCAACCGCCGCGAGCGCGCACAACTTGATGCGAACGGCGACGGCATCGAAGACGGCATCAAGCCGGTGGACGGCAATCTCATCACCGCCGGAAACGACAACCACTATTTCAAAGCCCACCCGATGTCGCTGGTCAGCGGTGGCTATCAGCTCACACTGCCTGCCACCCGGACCGGTGCCTATCGGCTCACGGCGCGCTGGCGCTTGACCGGCGACGCGCCCGGCACCTGGCGCTATTACCTCGAACCGTTCGGCGACTTGTGTTTCCGCGCCCATGCCCTGGTCGTCTCACCCAAGGAAGCCCGGGACATCCAGCTTTACGAAGTGAACCCGCTCACGGTCATTTCCACCGGCACGCTGCCGTCCCAACGAGGAACCTTCGCCGACCTCGCGGGAGGGGTGGCCGGCGGCCCAAGATTCAGCCTGCAATACGTGAAAAGCCTCGGCTGCAACACGCTTTGGTTCCAGCCGATCCATCCGAATGGCATCGACGGCCGGCAGATCGATCCCGGGACCGGTCAGCCGTTCGAAGTCGGAAGCCCGTATGCAGTGAAGAACTTTTTCGAAGTCATGCCGCTCATGGCCAAGTCTTTCACTCCGGGCGGCACACCCGGATCTAACGATACCCCGGCTGGCAGGGTACAGGCGCTGGCCGAGTTCCAATCCTTCACCGCCGCGGCGGATGCGGAAGGTGTGGGCGTGATGTTGGATGCTCCCTTCAACCACACCAGCTACGATGTGGAACTCGCAGCTCTCGGCCTCACTCTCTTCGGCGGTGGCAGCCCGACTCAGGAAATCCGCAATACCGAAGCACGTTTTTTCGCCCGCTCCGGTGCCTACGATCTGCGGGCTTCGGGGGCTGGGAACATCGCCATCGCTCCGGACCGCATCGCCGAGTTCGCCTTCGCGGACACCTACGAGGTTTTCTTCGGCCGATACGCCGCGCTCACCTCCAGCTCCACCGCCGGTCACCTCAGTGAGGCGGATTGGTTCGACTACAGCATCGGCGACGAGAACACCTCTGGCGACGGACATTTCGACTCCATCACCCATAAAGTCTGGCGCTACTTCTCGGAATACACGTTGCACTGGCTCACTCTAACCGGCTACCCTGAGAACGTGGCGGGCGCGTCGCTGGATTCGAATGTCGGCGTCGATTCGCTGCGGGCGGACTTCGGCCAAGGCCTGCCGCCGCAATGTTGGGAATACATCATCAACAAAACCCGTACCCGGAAATGGAACTTTGTTTTCATGGCGGAGTCGCTCGACGGCGGCGCGGTCACCAAGCGCAGCGGACGCCACTTCGACATCCTCAACGAGAACATTGTCTTCCCGCTGCACGCGGCGCAGACCACGGCGGACTTCCGCACGATTTATGAAGATCGGCGCGATGCCTACGGCCAGGCCCTGGTCCTGCTGAACACGAGTTCGCACGACGAGGATCACTATCAGGATCCGTGGCAGGCGCTGGTCCGTTATGCAGCGAACAGCAGTATCGATGGCGTGCCGCTGGTTTTCCCCGGGCAGGAACTGGGACTCAGCGGAACCGTCATCCCGCCCAATGACACCAACCTCGGACTCACTCCGTTCGGCTATGACCGTTATGAGATCAATTCCAGCAAGCCGATCCCGCATTTCAAAAAATACAACTCACTGATGCCGCTCTGGCTTCAAACGACTCCGGGTAACGGGAACTACAACTACGGTGTCTCCCAGCTCGCCAAAGTCTATGAAGGGATCGGGCAAGCGCGAAAATTCTCCCCGGCGCTGCGCAGCTCGAACCGCTATTTCCTCAATCTCAACGACGGCACGCCACACGGCCAGATCTTCTCGGTCGCCAAGTTCGAAGCCCGCAACGCCGCGCCGAACGCATCCGATGTGGTGTTGGCGTTCGTGAACCTCGACCGCAACGCGACGCCCGCCACCATCGGCACCAACAAGTTCAACGTGAACATCGACGCCGATACGAACGGCGTGAACGACTTCGGCATCAAGGCCGGCCGCCAATACAATGTCAGGAACATCGCCGCATACCTCGGAACTGATCCGGACCGTCGCTACACGTTCCTCATTCCCGGCGGCATTTCAGGTGGCGACCTCCTTTCCCAGGGGCTTTACGTCAGCATGAACCGGGTTCCGCTAACGGATGGAGCTTGGGCCACCGCGCCTTACGAGGCGCAGTATCTGAAACTCCATGACGTCACGCCGCCGTCCGCTCCTGTCGCTCCGGTTCCTGATCTCGCGTTCTTCGGTGCCGTCATTGGCAACCAGGTCACTTTCAGTTGGACTGTCGCCAGCGATCCCGAAGGCGGAGTTTCCGGATTCCATCTGCAAATCGGCACCACGGTGGGGGGATCTGATATCTTCGATTCCCAGGTCAGCGCCACCAGCCAAACCAATACCGTCCCGTATGGCACGACGCTCCACGCCCGGGTCCAACAGATCAACAGCGCCGGGATTGCCGGGCCCTACAGCAGTGCCTCCGCTTCCGTGCAAACGCTCGACCCCGCCGCCGACACGGATGGCGATGGACAGTCTAACGATTCAGAGCAAGGTGCCGGCACTGACCCACGATCCTCCGCCTCCGTTCTCAAAGCCACCGCTGCCGCAGTCTCGGGAAATGACGTGAATCTCACTGTCTCGACGGTTTCAGGAAAAAAATACCAGTTGGAAACCAGCACCAGCTTGTCCTCGGCCTCCTGGAGCAACATCGGCACCACAGTCACCGCCACCGGCCCGTCCACCGTCTTCACCGCCACCGGCGGCGCAGGCGATCCCAAGCGGTTCTATCGAGTGAGATTGGTCCCTTAAGGAGGGCGGATACACCTGTCTTGAGGGGCAATGGGTGAAGAAGCACCTCGGTTCACCGCCACGAAGGCCCGTGCAATGCTGGTGGATGAAAATCCCTTATCAACAGGCTTTCTGGTAAAGCCATTGTTCGATGATTACTGAATTGGTGTGATTCACCGCGCGCGTGGTATTGAATGCCCTGATGATGCCTGGGGGAGTTCTGCGACTGGCCTCCGGTGGTGGCAGCGGGCGGCGATATCCGCAGGCCCGGGCGAGGTATCCGGGCACACAGCGGGCACAAACAGACCCCCCCTGACGCAAAAAAGGAAGCCTTGCGGCTTCCTAAATTGCTCACCACCAACGGAAAGTGCTCGAAAGAGGACTCGAACCTCCACAGGTTTCCCTACTAGATCCTTAGTCTAGCGCGTCTACCAATTCCGCCATCCGAGCATCCGGTTGGGTGGGCGGCTTTGTTACGATCCCGACCCGGGCTTGGCAAGAGAATCTTTGGAAAATTTTCGTCACGCACTGGAATCTGCTTCTGGCTTGCTTCCGGTCTCTCAAGCGGAAAGCATGGGGCGCCAATTACCTCATGGAATCCATCCGCGCCGAATCAGTCGTCAAAACCTTCGGAAACATCCGTGCACTGGATGGCATCAGACCTGCTGATCGAGCCGGGCGAGTTGTTTTTCCTGCTCGGTGCCTCGGGCTGCGGGAAGACCACCCTGCTGCGCTGCATCGCCGGGCTGGAGACTCCGACCAGCGGCGCGATTCACTTCGGCGACCGGGATGTGACGAACATGCCGCCGCACAAGCGCGAGGCGGCGATGGTTTTCCAAAGCTACGCGCTGTGGCCGCACCTCACGGTCGGCCAGAACATCGCCTTCGGCCTGGAGGAGCGGAAGGTGCCGAAGCCGGAAATCAAACGCCGCGTCGAGGAGGCGCTCGAAATGGTCCAGCTCCCGGGATACGGCGACCGCTCGATCGACCAGATGTCCGGCGGCCAGCAGCAGCGGGTGTCGCTGGCACGCGCGCTGGTGGTGAAACCGAAGTGCCTGCTGCTCGACGAACCGCTTTCCAATCTCGACGCCCAGCTCCGCGTGGAAATGCGCCGCGAAATCCGCCGCATCGTGAAGGAAAACGGACTCACCGGCATCTACGTGACCCACGATCAGGAGGAGGCGCTCGCCATGGCCGACCGGATGGCGGTGCTCACCCGCGGAAAGATCGGCCAGATCGGCACGCCGGAGGAAATTTACCGCGCACCCGCGCAGCGCCTACGTCGCGAATTTCATCGGCGAAACCAACCTCATCGACGGCGACGTGATCGAGACGCGCGACGGATTCGCGCTGGTCGAACACCGCCGCCGGGCCGATCGTCGGACGCATCACCGATCCGGACTGGACGCCGGCGCGCGGGCGAGGCGGTGCGACTGTCCATCCGCCCGGAAGCATGGCGACTCCACAAGGACGGACGGCGACAATCCGCTCACGGGAAACATCGTCGAGCGCAGCTTATCTCGGCCAGCGCATCCAGTATTGGATCGAAACCGCCGCCGGCCGCCAGCAGGTGGTGGAAATGAATCCGCACGTCATTCACGAACCGGGCGATGCACAGATCATCCTCCACGCCCGCCATGACGATGTGGTGGTTCTCCAAGCCCTGAAACCGCATGAAAACCCGGGCATGGATCATCTTCGGACTGCTGGCGCTGATCGTGGCGCTGCCGCTGGTCATGCGGCGGCAGACCGCGACCACGGGTTCGCGCAAGGCGGACGATCACTCTGGTGATTCTAACGCCCCACAACGAATCGATCCGCCAGGAATTCGGCGAGGCCTTCGCGGCGCATTGGAAGGAAACGACCGGGCGCTCGATCTACGTCGACTGGCGCACGCCGGGCGGCACCTCGGAGATCCGCATGGTGCTCGATGCCGGATTCAAGGCGGCGGAGGAAACCGGCCGCGACGGCATCGGCGTGGACATGTTTTTCGGCGGCGGCGAACCGGATTTCACCAGCCAGGCGAAAAAAGGCCGGCTCGTTCCGCTGCGGGTGTTCGAGACCCATCCGGAGTTGTTCGCCGAAGGACGGCCCGATTCCCGGAAACCTTCACCGGCGAGCGCTACTATCCGCCGGATCATGTCTGGGTGGGCACCTGCATGTCGCAGTTCGGCATCTGTTATAATCCGGACGTGCTCAAGCGCCTCGGCATTCCCGCACCCGACCGCCTGGAGCGATCTCGGCGATCCGGGATACGCCGGCACCCTCGCTCTGGCGGATCCGACCAAGAGCGGTTCGGTCGCCCGCGCCTTCGAGTTGTTAGTCCAAGGCGAAATCCAGCGCGCGCTGACGGAAAACCCGGGCGGACCGCGAGGAAGCGCTCGACGCCGGTTGGACCGCGGGCCTGCAACTGATCCAGCGGATGGCCGCCAACTCCCGCTATTTCACCGACAGCGCTTCGAAGATCCCGCACGACGTGGGCCAGGGCAATGCGGCCGCCGGCATGTGCATCGATTTCTACGGCCGCTCCTATCGCCGAGGAACTCACACGAGCCAGCGGCGACCCGCGCGTCGTCTGGATCGCGCCGGTCGGCGGCACCACCTTGAGCGCGGATCCCATCGCCGTGCTCAAAGGCGCGCCGAACATCCGGAAGTCGCGCAGGCCTTCGTCGAATTCTGCCTCAGCCCGCGAGGCGCAGATGCTGTGGTTCGGGAAACCCGGCACGCCTCGGCGGGCCGAGGAGCGCGCGCTGCACCGCACGCCGATCCGCCGCGATATTTACACGCCGGAAAACCTCGCGAACTCGACGATGCCCGACGCCGATCCCTACGAGGATCCCGGGAAACTTCACCTATCAGCGCGAGCTCACCGGCGCCTCGTTCAACACGCTGCGCCAACTCGTGAAGGTCATGTGCATCGACTCCCACGAGGAAATGAAATCCGCCTGGCTCGCCCTCACGCGAGGCCGGCATGCCTGCGGACGCGCTCGCCGTGTTTCTCCGATGTCTCGATCATGCCCTACGCCATAGGCCGGCAAGGGCGATCCGCGTCCTCGACGGCAGCGACGCCCTCAAAACCGCCGACCACGCCGCCGCATCGGCGAGTGGTTCCGCGCCAACTACCGCAAGGCCGAAGCGATGGCCCGCGCCAAATCCTCCACCGCCACCACCCGATGAAACGCGGCCCCGCCATCTTCATCACGATCATCGTCTGCGTCGCTGTTCGCGGTGTTCTTCATCTATCCGGCAGGGATGGTGGTGAAGCAGGCCTTCGAGGGAACACGCCGGACGGCTCGCACTACTTCACGCTGGATTTCTTCGCCGCGGTGTTCCAGAATCCGATCTATCGGGAAGGTCTGTGGAACTCCTTCGCGCTCGGGAATCGCCAGCACGCTGGTCACCCTGGCGATCGCCTTTCCGCTGGCGCTCGTCGGTCATCGTTATGACTTCTTCGGCAAACCGGCGCTCGGCGTGCTGGTGCTCGCTCCGATGATCCTGCCGCCCTTCGTCGGCGCGGTGGGTGTGAAACAGATGCTCGGCGTGAACGGCGCGTTCAACGCGCTGCTCATCGACCTGGGCCTGATGGACGCCGCGCTGCCCTTCGACTGGCTGGCGAACGGACGCTTCGCGGGCATCGTGCTGATGATCGCGCTGAATCTCTATCCGATCCTCTACATGAACATCGCCGCCGCGCTCTCGAACCTCGATCCGGCGATGGAGCAGGCGGCGGAAAACCTCGGCTGCCCGCCGTGGAAGCGGTTCTTCCGGATCACCCTGCCGCTTGCCATGCCCGGCGTGTTCGCGGGTGCGTCGATCGTTTTCATCTGGGCCTTCACCGAGCTCGGCGTGCCGCTGGTGTTCGACTTCGCGCGCGTCGCTCCGGTGCAGATTTTCGACGGGCTCAAGGGACTCGATAAAAACCCGATTCCCTACGCGCTGACCGCCATCCTGCTGATCGTCGCCGCCGGCGTGTTCGCGCTTGTCGAAGTTCGTGATGGGCCGCTCGCCGCTGGGCACCGCGCCGCGGCCGAAGGGGCGCGCGTCGTCGCTGCGACTGCAGCGGCTGGAAATCCGCCGCCTGCGCGTTGTTGTTTCTCGGCGGTGTTTCACGCTCGCCTCCATTCCGCACCTCGGCGTGCTGCTGCTTTCGCTGGCCGGCCGCTGGTATGGCACGGTGATTCCGGATGAGTTCACGATGCGCCACTACATCGAGGCGCTCGGCAACGGACTGGTCGTGCCGTCCATCCAGAACAGCCTGATGTATGCCGGATGCGCCACGCTTGCTCGCGCTGGTCATCGGTCTGAGCCGTCGCGTGGGTGGTCGTGCGTTCGGATTTGAAATTCCGCGACGTGCTCGACGCGGTGGTGATGCTGCCGCTCGCGGTGCCGGGGCTGGTGATGGCCTTCGGCTATCTCGCGCTTTCGCAGGAGGGAAAACCGTTCCATTTCCTCGTCGGGGCGGGCGGCAGTCCGTTCATGCTGCTCGTGATCGCCTACGCCATCCGGCGGCTGCCCTATGTCGTTCGATCGGCCGTCGCGGGTCTCGCAGCAAAGCAATCCCGATGCTGGAGGAAGCCGCGAAATCGCTCGGTGCCACCCCGCTGCGCACGATGCGCCGCGTCGCCATCCCGCTCATCGGCGCCAACCTCGCCGCCGGATCGATCCTCGCCTTCGCCTTCGCCATGCTGGAAGTGAGCGACAGCCTGATCCTCGCCCAGCAGGCGCAGCACTATCCGATCACCAAGGCGATCTACACGCTGCTCAGCACGCTCGGCAACGGCACCGAACTCGCCGCCGCGCTCGGCGTGTGGGCGATGGTTTTCCTATCCGTCGCCATCATGGGAGCCGCCGTGCTCGGCGGAAAACGCGGTGGATTGTTCAAGGTGTGACGCAGCGGTTTTCATTGATCCCAAGATGGTCCTGCCGGAATGAGAATTCCGTCGGAGTTTTCCGGCAAGACGCGGCTTTGAAGGTCGGATAGGTCATCCGATTCCCATCAGCGTGAGAATCGCCGCCTCGTCGAGGATGGGGACGCCGAGTTTCTCCGCCTTGTCGCGTTTCGAGCCGCCGCCTTCGCCGGCGAGCACGTAGTGGGTTTTCGCGGAGACGGAGCCGCTGACTTTGCCGCCTTTGCTTTCGATGAGCTCCTTCATCGCATCCCGGTCCATGCTGAGCGTGCCGGTGATGACGAAGGTTTTTCCGGCAAGCGGCAGGGCGGATAGATCCGCCTCGGCGGCGATGGGCAGGTAGTTGTCGGAAACCGGATCGATGCCGAGCTCGGCGAAACGGGCGATGACGTGCTGGCCGGCCTCGGATTTGAAGAACGTGATGATGGTTTCCGCGACGGCGGGACCGACGTCGCCGGTGATCGAGTATTTCGCGAGAAATTCGTTCTGTTTTTTCGCCGTGGCGCGGGTGTCGCGGAGAAGTTCGGCGAGAATGGGCGATTCGGGAATTTCGGCGATGGTCCGGTGCAGGCGTGAGAGCTCCTTGGCGGCGGATTCGCCTAACTGGCGGATGCCCATCGCGTAGAGCCAGCGGTGGAGCGGTTTGGATTTCGCGGCTTCAAGCGCCGCGATGACTTTGGCGGCGTTTTTCTCGCCGAAGCGGCGGGGGGACTCTTCGGTGCCGAGATTGAGATTGGCGAGAGTGTCTGAATCCAGGCGGAACAGATCGAGCGGCGTGGTGCAGTGGCCGTGGCGAACGAGCGCCTCGGCGACGATTTCTCCGAGACCGTCGAGATCGAGCGCCTTGCGGGAGGCGAAATGTTTGATGCTGGTGACGGCTTGCGCCGGGCACTCGAAGTTGGTGCAGCGCCAGGCGACGAATCCTTCTTCCTGACTGATAGAGCCGCCGCAGGACGGGCACTTGCCGCCGACGCTGTCGTAGAGCGAATAGGGAACCGCGCCTTCGGCATGGCGGATGACCTTGACGATGGCGGGGATGATTTCTCCGGCTTTTTCAATCAGTACGGTGTCGCCGATCCGGATGTCCTTGCGGTCGATCTCATCCTGGTTGTGCAACGTGGCGCGGGAGACGGTGGAGCCGGAAATGAGCACTGGTGTGAGTTCCGCCACCGGTGTCAGGACTCCGGTGCGGCCGACCTGGATGAGGATTTGGTTGAGCGTGGTTTCCTTCTGCTCTGGTAGAAATTTATAGGCCGCCGCCCAGCGCGGGGCGCGGGAGGTGAAGCCGAGTTGCTCGCGCTCGGCGCGGTCGAGGACCTTGATGACCGCTCCGTCGGTGCCGTAGTCGAGGGAGTGGCGCTCGTGGTTGATGCGGGCGACTGCTGCGAGCACTTCGTCGAGGTTGTTGGCATTGAGGATCGGCTGGTTCTGCGGGATGCCGAGTCGTGCTAACAAATCGTGGAACTCGTGTTCGGTTTCCAGCGGCGGGCCGTCGTAAGCGCCGAGGCCGTGGGCGAGGAAGGCGAGCGGGCGCTTGGCGACGATTTTCGGGTCTAGCTGCTTGAGCGTGCCGGCGGCGGCGTTGCGGGGGTTGGCGAAGGTGGGCAGCCCGGCATCGTCGCGCTCGGCGTTGAGCGCGGCGAATGCTTGGTTCGGCATGAAGATCTCGCCACGGACTTCGAGCGTTGCTGGAATTTCGAATGTTGGATTTTGAATGTTGGATGAAGATCCCAATTCCAGCGGGATGCTGCGGATCGTCCGCACGTTGTGGGTCACGTCGTCGCCGGTCTGGCCGTCGCCCCGGGTGGCGGCGTAGGCGAGTTTGCCTTCGCGGTAGAGCAGGGAAACGGCGACACCGTCGATTTTGGGCTCGATGGTGACCGGGACATCGTCGCGTTTGAGGTTTTTCTGAAGGCGCTGATAGAACTCGACGAGTTCCTGCTCGGGGCGGGCGGCTCCGGCTTTTTCCATGGCCTCGGTCCCCAGCTCGAACACGTCGTCGATGCTGAGCATGGGGACGGCATGTTGGATCTGTTGGAAGCCGTCGATGGGCGCGCCGCCGACGCGCTGGGTGATGGAATTGGGGTCGCGGAGCTCGGGGTGTTTCGCTTCGAGGTCTTCGAGTTCGCGGTAGAGGCGGTCGAACTCAGCGTCGGAGATTTCGGGATTTCCCTGATTGTAAAGTTGGTCGTGACGCTCCAGTGAGGTCTGAAGTTCGCGCATCCGGTCCTGCGGGGCGGGGGAGGTGTTCAGGGAAAAAAGGTCGGGCTCGGCCATGGGCGGAGTCTCGGGTTTCACCGTGGGTTTTCAAGAAGCAACGCGCTACGGGATTTCCACCACGCCGACCTTTTTCTGGGTGAAGCGGACAACGAGTTGGTATTTGCCGCCTTCGCGGGCGGTGCCAAGCAGGGCGGAGCCGCCGCCTTCGAGCAGCCAGAGGTGGGAGGGGGCGAAGGATCCGTCGGCCAGTGTGTTCACCGGCGGGATCGGGCCTTTTTGCACGGGCTTGCCGTAGAGCGAGCTGAGGAGGTCGATCAATTCCTTCCAACCGGGTTCCAGCTCGGTCTTGTAGGCGGAGTCCGGGCGGGTTTCGGTTTGCAGCGTGAGTTCCTTGAGTTTGCCGGCTTCCGTCCAGTCGAAGTAAAGAAACCCATCCAAGACGCCGATTTTCCGGCGGGTTTTAAAAACTCCGTTGAGCCCGGAGCGCCCGATGAAAGTCTCGTCAGTCGTCATCTGGACGACCTTGCTCACCTTGAGCTTGGCGAGGGTGGATTCCCGGGTGTCGCGGAAGGTGAGGTTGTCGAAAAACGCCGACGGATCGTGCGGCGGAGCAATGGGCGTTGCCGGGGTAAGCGAGTGGTTGATGTCCAACCATTTGGTGTCGTCCGGGTGGAGCTTGGTGAGCTCGATCGCGACTTCCTTCCCGGCTTCGGTGCGGATGGTCACGGAGGAGGCATCGCGTTTGACGAATTCTCCCTGCACGGAGCGAACTCCATCGGCGCTTTTCCACGGACGCGGCGCGGCGAAAAGAGGGAGCGTCGTGGCGGTGGAGAGAATCAGAGTGAGTGCGAAACGGGAAGGCATGGTCATGTGAAAACAGGAGTCATACACAAACTCCGGGAGATGTCTAACGTCGTGAAGTGATTTTTCCGACACGCTCCCGTTCATGCTTCCCGCCCTGACTGTCTAGCGGGCGGGCACCAGCCTGACGAGGCGGTCCGGGCCGTTGAGGATCACATAAATCAGGCCGTCCGGTCCGGTGGCGACATCGCGCACGCGCCCGATGTTCTTGAAGATGATTTCCTGGGAGACCACCTTTTGGTCAACGATCCTGAGACGGCGGATTTCCTGTTGGGCGAGTGCTCCGACGAGCAGGTCGTTTTTCCATTTGGGAAACTTGTCGCCGGTGTAGAAATCGAGCCCGCAGACGGCGATGGAAGGAACCCAGTAGGTGACCGGCTGTTCCATGCCTTCTTTCTCGGTGATGGAGACCATCGGCGTGCCGTCGTAATTCATGCCGTAGGTGATGACGGGCCAGCCGTAGTTGGCGGCGCGCTTGATCAGGTTCAACTCGTCGCCGCCGCGGGGGCCGTGCTCGGTGCTGAAGAGCGAGCCGTCGCGGGGATCCATGGCGAGGCCTTGCGGGTTCCGGTGACCGTAGGACCAGATGCCGGGAATCGCGTCCTTGGTTTTCACAAACGGATTGTCCTCGGGCACGCGGCCGTCGTCGTGCAGCCGGTGGATCTTACCGTTAGGCCGGGTGAGGTCCTGGACTTCCATCATGCCACCGCGCTCGCCGATGACGAAATAGATGTAGCCCTTGTCGAAAACAAAGCGGGTGCCGAAGTGGACGCCCGCGCCCGAGCGGAACTTGGGATCGGGGCGATAGATCCATTCCTGATCGGTCCACTGGTGATCCTTGATCTTGCCGCGGACGATGGCGGTGATGCAGCGGACGTTGTCCTTGCCGTTCTCACGCTTCTCGCGGGTGCCATCCGAAAATCCGAGATAGACCCAGCCGTTTTTGGCATAGTCCGGGTGCAGCGCGACTTCCATCAGGCCGCCCTGGCCGTGTTCGATGACTTCCGGGGTCCCCTCGATTTTCGCAGGATCGAGTTGCCCGTCCGCAGTGATGAAGCGGAGCTGGCCGGACTTTTCGGTGACCAGCTTGCGACCGTCTGGGAGGAAGGCGATGGCCCAGGGATTTTTCAGCCCTTTTTCCACGACGGTCTCGATGCGGTAGCTTTCCAGCTCGGTCTTGGTGACCTTGTCAGGCGACGGGGTGGGGAAGTCCATGCCCTTGGCGAGCGTCTTTTTTTCGTTCTCGCGGAGGAAAATGACGAGCCCGCGGATTTGATCGTCGGTGAGGATTCCCTCCCACGGAGTCATGCCCAGCTGGGGGTTTCCCTTGGCGATGGAGTTGAAGATCTCCGCATCGGAGCTGCCGTGTTTCCACTCGCCGTCGACGAGTGAGCCGCCGTTGCCGCCCTCGAACTTGGCCCCGTGGCAACCCGAGCAATACTGGCCGTAGAGGCCCTCCACTTTGACTTTCTGGGCGGAGGCGAGGCCGCCGAGCGAGAGGAGGACGGGTAGGAAAAAACGCATGGCTGGAGATTTACGCATTCCGCATGAAACGCAACAGGAGAGTGCGATCTCTCCGGGAAGTTTAAAAATCCCACTCCGCGCCGACCCACAGCGAGCGCGGGCCGGCATAGGTCCGGATCCCGTCGCTGCTCAGGCCGGTCTGGATGTCCTCGTCGAAAAGATTCTCGATCCGGATTTGATAGGTTCCGCGCCCGATCTGGCAGGACGCGCCGATCCGCACGCTGGTGAAATCCGGGATCTTGCGGCTGGCCAGGGCGTCGTCGTATTGGGATGCGCCGTATTCCGCACCTGCGAAAAGCGACCAGCGCTCGGTCGCCCGCCAATCGACGCTGGCAATCAGGCGGAGGTCCGGGGCCTGAGGAAACGGGTTTCCATCCAACAGCGGCTGGTCCGGAGATTTGGTGAAATCCGTGCGCGACCACAAGCCAGTGAAACCCAGAGTCACGGAATCCGCCGGCAGCCACTCGATTTTTCCTT
This sequence comes from uncultured Verrucomicrobiae bacterium, assembly GCA_963841745.1. Classification (GTDB taxonomy): domain Bacteria; phylum Verrucomicrobiota; class Verrucomicrobiia; order Verrucomicrobiales; family Akkermansiaceae; genus Luteolibacter. Next base: position 32,262 of record CAWJDV010000010.1, read on the forward strand.
CGATCCCGGTGACCTGCGCCTGATCGACATTCTGCCGTTGCGAGCCGGTGCCACCCGCCGGGATGGTGCCGAAAATGTCCTTGATCTGGGTGGGATCGGTGACCGGCACGTTGGCGATGGCATCCTTGATCCAGTGCTGGAAGACCGTGGCGTTTACGGTGACGGTATCGACCGGTTCCCAATCGAGGCCGCCGGAAATGCTGAAGAAGCGCTCCGGATCCAAGCCCGGATTCGCCTCGACGATGTCGTTACGGACGCGGAACGGGCGGTGCAGTTCGTTCAAGGTCGGCAACCGGAAGGCGGTGCCTGCGGAAATCCGGGCTAGCAGATCGTCGTTGAGTTGGTGGCTCGATTCGATCGAGGCGGACGGTTCGATGCCATCGCGGTCATCCTGCACGTCCGCCCGCAGCGGCGCACCGGTCGAGAGCGAGGTTTCGTTCCGGCGTCCGTCGGACAGTTCCCACCAGTCGAGCCGGACACTCGCGTCGATCCGGTTCGTCCTCGTCCGCCTGATAGGACGCCGCGGTGAAAACGCCCACCACCGCCTGATCGCCGCCGGCCTCCCGCCTGCGGAACGTGCCGACGTCTTCGTTCGTCTCTCCGGATGCCGTCCTCGCGTCCGCACCCGAGCTGACGGTCCATTTTCCGAGGTCGTCCCACAGCGTGGTGAACGAGGCTCCGGTGGCATCGGCCGGCACGTCGAACTGGTTGAGGGCGAGCGTTTCCGCCGAGCGGTCCGCATTCACCGAGCTGAAGACCGAATCGAACTCGCGCTGTTGATGCCAGGCTATCGCTTGCCACGAAAAATCGCCGTCGGACGAACTGACACGCAGCGAGAGGTCCACCGCGTCGGTCGAGTTTTTGGAGAGAACGGTGCCATTCCCGCGCTCCTCGCTGTACCAGGACACCGCCGGTTCGACCGTGAGGCCCGGGGCTGCCAGCCAGGAAAACTTCAGGTTCGCGCCATAGAGATCGGTTTCCAGCTTGCGGTCGACTGAACCGCGTTGCGAGGAATCGACCGCGAAAAACCCGTCGGTATGCAGGCCGAAAGCGGAGAAGAGGACGGCCAGCGTTTTTTCCTCATTGGTCATTTGGTGGACCGTGGAACCGCTGATGGTGCCCTGGCTGCCACCGCCGGCTTTCAGGACGTGCAGGTTTTCAAACGCCGGATAACCGTTCATCTGGATGACTCCCGCCGGGCTTTGATTTCCCCACACCGCGGCCCTCGCTGCGGAGTCGATGCGGATGGAATCCAGGGTCGCCGCATCGTAGCGGGCCCAGTAAACCCAGCCGCCGAAGGGATCATTCTGCGGAATGCCATCCAGCAGCACCAGCGTCCGTGAGGCCGCAGTCGCGCCGGTGTTGCGGAGGCTCACGCCGGCGGATGTCGGGTTCGAGGAAATTGACGATTGCCGCCGATAGAGCGAGAACGACGGCTCCTTGGCCAGCATTTCATCGATCGTCCGCGGCGCCGCCTGGCGGATGTCCTCGCGCGACCATTCGGCGAGGGGAGCGGTGGGATTCTCGCCGAGCTGGCGTTCCGCGAGCACCGTGATGGGCGGGAGAAGCTCGGGGGACTGCCCTGAAGCCTGAAGCGCTGCCAGGCCGCTCAACAGCGGGAAAATCTTGATGTCGGAAATGCTAAGGTGGGCCATGAATCGATGGGTGACGCCCGCCAACGTTTACGGTTTATCGACCTGACGCAAGGTCTGGCGTTTGCCAACCCAGTTGACGGCGTTGATGAGCAGGGTTTTGAACGCCGGATGGTCGTGGGCGTCCGCGGCGTGACCGAGGGTGATGCAGACGATGCGGGTCTTCGGGTCCTTAACCTCCCAGACGCTCGGGTTGGGTTCCGGATGGCCATCCGGCGCATTCTCCGCACAAACATGGACCTTTGATCGATCCGGGATTTTGACCCGATAGTTTTCGTCCGTGATCTTGAACGACGGGGGAACTTCCGCGGTGACCGCGTGATCCGAGTCGGTGATCGTCACCTCGAACTCGCCCTTGCCATGGTTGGGCGTGCGGCCGGCGACGAAGCGTTCGTTGTAACCTTCCCACGGATGGGACCAGGTGGCGGCGTGAAGCAGGACGATGCCTTTGCCCGCATCAGCGAATGCGTGAAGGGCTTTCTGGAACTCGGGCTTACCATACTGATTGTGGTTGCCGCTAAAAACGAGGACGTCGGCCAGTGGGAGCAGGGTGAGGGTTTCGGTGAGATTGGGCGTCGCGGCGACGTCGATGCTGCCGGTTGCCTTAAGGGTGACCGCGTCCGTGCCGAGGAAAAATCGGGGGAAATCATGGGACGTGCCGGAACCGGCTAACAAGACCCGCAGCAGCTTCGCCGGAGTGCGCTCCGCGAACACCTGGCCAGTGGCGTCGGTGGTTTTGGGGTCGCTCGGGTCTGCCAGGCAGAGGATCGGGGTGAACGCGATGGCGAGGATATGAGGCAGTGTTTTCATGGCGGTGGATCTGTTATTTCCCGGCAGCGCGAAGTTCGGGCACCGTCCACGGGACGAACTTGCGTTTTTCCACCTCGGGGCGGAGCGACTTGACGTCGGCGGGCGTGACAGGCTTTTCCGTAAGCCCGCCAAAGGCGAATCTCACGAAGCCGGCGATTTCCGCGATTTCCGCGTCGGCGACGTGGGCGTGCCCGGGCATGACACCGTTGAACTTCTGGCCGCCGACTTCGATGGGACCGGACAGTCCGCCGAGGAGGATGCGGAGCAGGGAATCGCGGTCTCCCTTGACCCACTCCGAGCCTGTCAGCGGCGGGAACGTCTGGGGCACGCCGCGGCCATCCGCCTGGTGGCACTCGATGCAGGCTTTCATGTAGAAATCGCGGCCGGTGATGTAGCGGTTAGGCACGTCCACCGGTGTCCGGTCGATTTCCGGCGGCGCGGCGAGGATCCGCTCGATGTGGCTGCGCAATCCGGTTGGCGCGGTGGCCGCGAATTTCACCAACGCCTCGCGGTCCGCACTGGCGGCGATGCGGGAGATTACGGCGAGAATCTCCTTGTCCTGCCATTTCTCCGGCGGGGCTTCGCCGAAAAGGGCGAGATCAACTCCTAATAGTGTTAGTCCCTGGCGGCGCATGGCGAGCCTGCACGCTTCCTGCAAGGTTCCGTCCATCGGCAATTCGCCGGAAACAAGCTTCCACAAAGCGGAGGAAATGGCCGCGTCCTGCGGCGCGAGCGCGGCAGTGGTGAGCACGTAAAGCAGCTCGCGCGGACTATCGGATTTTTCAAGTAGCCCCGGCAAGGCGGCGACCACGGACGGGTCCTCCCCGCCGAGCGCGATCATGGCATGACGGCGGACGAGCGGTAGCGGCGACTGCAGCGCGGCTGATAGGGTGCCGCGGGCGGCATCGAGACCTTCCAGTGTCCAGATCGCATGGATGGCGGCGATGGGGTCATTGCCGGCGACCAGTTTCTCTAACGCCGGGACAGCCTCGTTCCCGCCCTGCTCGACGAGCAGGCGCTGCGAGTGAAGACGGATCAGCTGGGAGGGGGAGGAAAGCCCGGCGACAAGTGTGGCGGGTTTCGCGGGATCGATGCCGGAATCCTTGCGGACGGGAGAATTGGCCGGGACGATCCGCCAGATCCGGCCGTGGGTGACGTCGCGGAGCGGGGTTTCGTAAGCATTGCCCTTGCCGGGACCTTTTTTGCCGCCCTGCTGATAGGGGCTGTGCGGCTGGTCGTAGTTGCGCGCCGGATTGTAGTAACGGAAGACCACGTTGTGCTGGATGATCGGGTTATACCAATCCGCGATCCAGAGCGCGCCGTCCGGGCCGACTCGTGCGGCGACTGGCGCGGCCCACGCGTCCGCGCTGGCGAAGGCGTTGTTGCCGCGCAGCAAGGTTTGCTTCAGCGATCCGTTTTCAGAGACCTCGCCGGTGGCGACGATGTGGCCCGTGGGCTCACAAATGAAGGCGTTGTTGGCGGAAAACGTCCCGGCCAGAACATCATCCGTGTGAAACTGATGACCGGCGGCTGCGGTATAACCGCCGATTTGGTCCACCTGGGTGACATCCGCCGTGTTGGTGAACATCTTGGTGAACTTCAAGTCCTGCGGATTCTTCGCCTTGCGGTCCACTTTGACCGAAGAGTCCAGGCGCGGGGTTTTCGGCTGCGGGATGCCGCTGCCGGCGTATGCCGCCGCGGGTATGGATAGAATCCATGACGGGTTGTTGTTAGCCGTCGAGCCGGTGACGTCGCCCTGTTCGGAGAAGCCGAGGCCCCAGGTGTTGTTGGTGGTGTTCTGCAGCAGTTCCAACTCCGACAAGTCCGGGCGGAAGCGGAAAACGGCTTGGCCGAATTTGTGCTTCTTGCCGGCCAGATCGATATCCACGCCGCTGTAGCCGACGGTGGCGTAGATCCAGTTGTCCAAGCCGTAGAGAAACTGTGAGGTCGCGGCGTGGGTGTCGTGGATATTGAGTCCGGTTGCCAGCACCTTGCGGGTGTCGGATTTCCCGTCGCCGTTCCCATCACCCAGATAGACGATGTCCCTGCCGTCGGTGACGACCACGCCATCTTTGATAAACACACTGGTGGTGCAATGACGCAGCCCTTCGGCGAAAACCGTCATCTTGTCCGCGCGGCCGTCACCGTCGGTGTCTTCGAGGATCTTGATCTTGTCCTGCCCGCTGCCGGGCTCGTCGGGGACGTTGTTAGGATAGCCGAAACTCTCGACCACCCACGCCCGGCCCTTGGCGTCCCAGTCGATGGCGATCGGGTTGACGACCATCGGTTCGCTGGCAAAAAGCTCCAGCCGGGTGCCGACCGGGACCTGGGTATGCGCGGCGCTGTCCGCCGGTGACAGGGGCTTCTGCAGTTCCATCATCGGGATGTCCGGATGCGTCCGGTCCGCCACATCGGGGATCCCGGTTTCAAGGAGCGGGAGCTTGAATGCGGCGAAATTCGCGGCTTTCGCATCGCCGATGGCCCAGAGGATGGCGCGCTTCACGAGGATTTGATAGGCAGGCTCGTTCCAGCAGCGGAGGTCATGGCCGCTGGCGGTGTAGAAGACGCGGCCCTTGCCCTCGTTGCGGGTCCACGTCCACGGCTCGGGTTCGGTCTCGTCTTTGTTGGACGGCTCGCGGACTTGCAGGAGGTGGCGGTCAGGGGTGAGGTCCTTGTGCTGATAGGTTTCATCCCAACAGGTGAGAACCGGCAGGTCACGGGTGATCGGATGGTCGGGATCGACGGTCTTCGGGCTGAACTCGCGGCCTTCGTGGCTTTTGAAGCGGCCGCCGACGAGGTCGAACCATTCCTTGGACGGGTGGAAGTTCCCGCAAGCGCTGTGCAGGGCGACGAGTGCGCCGCCGTCTTTCACCCATGGCAGGATCGTTGCCGGGACTGCGGCTTTTTCATGGTTCGCATAGACGATCAGGGCGTCATACAAATCGAGATTCGTGCGGGTGATTTGATCGAGATTCTCGACGAAGGTGAGGTTGAAACCTTGCGGGCCCAGGGCTTGCTTGAGCACGCGGTAGCGTTCGAGCGGATCATGGTGGCCGTCGTCGCCGAGAAACAACACCTCAAGGCGGCGGGGTTCCGGAGCTGCGGAAGACGCTGCCGCGATGCCGAGGATGACGATTGATAGAATTCGGAATATCATGAGGTGGTCAAGGTGGTTGGATTTCAGGCGCGCGCGGCATTCATGAGGAAGAGCAGTTTCTCGGCGCAGGCTTTGGCGAAGACGGGGCTGTTGATTTCCTCGTCGAACTCTTCGACGGGAACCTTCGCATGGGTGTGGATCGCCTGGAAAAGCGCCTCATCCGCGGCGGCGTCGTGGAACGGTAGACCGGCGGCGCTGATCGCGCTGATCGCTCTTTTCGGGATCATGATCGCGGCGGGCGCGGGATAACAATTGACCTTGTCCGCGAGGATGCGGCCGAGTTCGGCACATTCTGTCCGGGTGGTCCGCATCAGCGTGACCTGCGGATTGTGGATGTAGAAATTCCGGCCTGCGAATGTTGCGGGGACCGAGTCGCGCTCGCCGAAGTTCACCATGTCGAGGCAACCCGGGGCGATGACCGCGGGGATCCCGGCCTTGCAGGCGGCGTCCATCCGCTCCGGTCCGGCGGTGAGCACTCCGCCGACGAGTTCGTCCGCCAGTTCGGTAGTGGTTAGGTCGAGGACTCCTGCGGCGAGACCGCTTTCGATGAGTGCTTCCATGGATTTGCCGCCAGCTCCGGTGGCGGCGAAGACGAGGACTTCGTAGCCCGCCTGCTCGATGATGCGCTTCGCCTCGGTGACGCAGGCGGTGGTGTTGCCGAACATGCTCGCGACGACTAACGGCCGTGCGTCGCCGATTTCAACGGATGCTTCCACCATCCCACAGATTGCCCCGGCGGCGCGGGAGAAGATGATGCGGGAAAGGCGGTTCAGTCCGGCGATGTCGGCGATGCTTGGCATCATGACGATGTCCTTGGTGCCGAGATACGGCGCGGTGTTTCCGGCGGCCAGCGTGGAGACCATCAGTTTCGGGAAGCCGAGCGGAAGCGCGCGCATCGCCGCCGTGGCGATGGCGGTGCCGCCGCCGCCGCCGAGGGAAATGATACCGTCGATGGCGTGTGCGGCCGCGATTTTTGCGAGGAAAACCGGAGCGGCTCGGCTCATTGCCACGACGCACTCACCGCGGTCCCTGCGAGTTAGGATTTCCGCGAAATCGATGCCTGCCGAATCCGCGACCTGCTCGCGGGTGAAGTCAGGAACCACCGTCGGCGGGCCGCCGGTGCCGACGTCGATGAGCAGCACCTGATGGCCGCGGGCACGGATCAAGGCGGCGACGAAAGCGTGTTCGTCGCCCTTTGAATCGAGTGTTCCGAGAACCGCGATGGTGGCCATGGCGTTAGTTCTTCCGTTTGACGGAAATGGATTTGAACTGGCGGGTGATGTTGGTGAGCGACTCCTCCACGCCCATGCGTTCGAGGCTGGACGCACCGACGAAGCCGACGCAATCGGTGGCCTGGATCACGCGGTCCGCGTCTTCCGGGGTGTTGATCGGGCCGCCGTGGCAGAGGTAGAAAATGTCGTCGCGGACGGTCTTGGCGGCGTCGATGATGGACTGGGTGCGCTGGATGGTTTCCTCCCAGCTGACGACGGCGTTGGTCACGCCGATCGAGCCGCCGACGGTGGTGCCGACGTGGGCGATGATGGCGTCCGCACCGGATTTCGCCATTTCCACGGCTTCTTCCGGGGTGCCGACATAGACGATGGAAAATAGGTCCATCTTGCGGGCGAGTCCGATCATTTCGAACTCCTTCTTCACGCTCATGCCGGTCTCCTCCAGCACGCCGCGGAAGTGGCCGTCCACGATGGTGTGGGTGGGGAAATTGTTCACGCCGGAGAAGCCCATGTCCTTCACCTGGCCGAGCCAATGCCACATCCGGCGGCGCGGGTCGGTGGCGTGCACGCCGCAGATGACCGGGATTTCCTCGACGATCGGGAGCACTTCGTATTCGCCGATTTCCATGGCGATCGCATTGGCGTCGCCGTAGGCCATCAGGCCGGCGGTCGAGCCGTGGCCCATCATGCGGAAGCGGCCGGAGTTATAAATGATGATGAGATCCGCGCCGCCCTTCTCGATGAACTTCGCGCTGATGCCCGAGCCGGCACCGGCAGCGATGATGGCCTGGCCTTTTGAGAGCGTGTCATTGAAGCGCTCGATGACTTCGTTGCGGGTGTAGGGATTTCCTGTTCCGGTCCATGGATTTGGCATGGCTTGGTTTCGGCGTGGATGGGAAATGCGTCCAGCGGGAAAGCGCGTGGCGGGTCCACTTTCAGCTATCCCGTTTCCACATCCCGCGCCACGTTCGCGGCACCACCGACACGATGAAGCAACCCGCAGAGCCGATGAGGGATACCGAGATCCTGGGGAATTCCACCCGCTATCAGGTGGTGAGGGCTGATCTCTCCGATGTGCGCGGCTGGATGCAGCAAGGTCAGGTCTGCCCGCTGCTCGCCCAACACCACATTTCCCACTGCGGCATCATGAAGGCGGTGGCTCCATTCGAAATCGTCCGGACCAACCAGAGCGGGACCTTCATGCTGGCCTGTCTGGAAGGGGAAGGGGTGATCCTGGCGGACGGCCAGTGGAAGCGGATCCGGGCCGGCCAGGCATGCCTGCTGCCGCCCTTCGTCATGAACGCGCTGAGAAGTCTGCCCGGAAAATCGTGGGATTTCGCCTGGGTCCGTTATCGGGAAGAGCGGGAGACGCGGCCGATCTTGTCATCGATTTCACCGGTGACCGGATCTTTCGACACGGCACCGCTCAAGGCCGCGATCGAGGGGCTTCATGCGGAATGTCTTTCTGAAAACGGGGCCTCGGCGCTGCATCACTGGAGCGAGTTGGTGCATCATTATGTCCTGCGGTTTGCCCAACCCCACACCTCAGACGACCGGCTGTGGCGGGTCTGGCAGCGGGTGGAAATCGATCTCGCCCGCGCCTGGACCTTGGATGAACTCGCGGCCATCGCCTGCATCAGCGGCGAGCATCTGCGACGCCTGTGCCGAAAGGAACTCGGACGCAGCCCGATGCAGCAGTTGACCCATCTCCGGCTGCAGCGCGCGCGGCATCTGTTATCGATCACGGATGACAAGGTGGAGGTCATCGCGCGTGCAGTCGGTTTTGAAAGCGCGTTCACCTTTTCGAACACGTTTCTCAAATGGATCGGCTGGCGGCCTTCGGAGTTCCGGCGTTGAATCAGGCCGGATTCAGCGGCTCTTTTCCCGGATGCGCTCCAACAGCTCCGGATCCGCTTCCAGCGCGTCGGCCACGGCACGGATGACTCCCAGCGTCGGCCGGGAAACGTGGTGCTCCATGCCCTCGACGTCCTTGTAGATCGTCTCCTCGTCGATGCCGAAGAGGCGGAGGAAACGGGTAAGCGTTTTATGCCGCTCGATGATGGCCAGGGCGATGCGGTGGCCATCCTCGGTGAGCGTGGTGCCGCGGTATTTCTCGTGTTTCACGAGTCCCTCCGCATCGAGGCGCTGGAGCATGTTGGTCACGCTGGCTTGGGAAATGCCGAGGTTTTTCGAGATATCCACGGCACGGGCGTAGCCCTTCGCCTCGATCAGATGCAGGATCTGCTCGAGGTAGTCGTCCATGGCGGTGGATCCGCTGGTGCGCCGGGGAGGTAGCGTCATGAGATCGAGACCCTGACCAACAGAATCGGGTAGGGAAAGCTCGGTTTTTTGATAAAGTTTGCCGGATTCCCCCTCCGGTTGGGTGAAGACGGAGGCACTCTTTAATTCTTTTGCTGCGGAGAGCCATCTGCAAGGGTCCACCTCAACATCCCACCTGAATGATGAAAATCCTCACTCTTTCAATCACCGCCGTTGCCGCGATTTTTGTGGCCTCCTCCTCCACGTCACCGGTCGCCGCCGCAGAGGAACCTGCCAAGTCGGTCGAACTTCTCCATGGAGAGAATCTCGACGGTTGGTCGCACGTGCTGGTGGGCGAGGGCGTGAAAAAAGAGGATGTCTGGAGCGTGAAGGACGGCACGCTGGTCTGCAAAGGCACCCCGCTCGGGTATTTGTTCACGGACAAGTCCTATCAGGATTTCACGCTCAACTTCGAGTGGCGCTGGGCACCCGGAGGCGAGCCGGGCAACAGCGGCGTGCTGCTCCGCATCGCCGGCAAACCCGCGACGTTCATGCCGAAGTGCGTGGAAGCGCAGCTCAAACACGAAAACGCCGGCGACGTCTGGGGCTTCTTCGGGGCCAGCATCGGCGGTCCCGCAGAGCGGATCCAAGAGGTCAAGGATCACAAGGCTCTCGGCGATTTCAAAGGCGTTAAAAAAATCAAAGCCGCGGAAAAGCCACCCGGTGAGTGGAATCACTATGAAATCAAGGTTTCCGGCGGCACCCTGGAACTCAAGGTGAACGGTGAGCTCGTCAATCAAGCCACCGGACTCGATATCCTTCCCGGCCCGATCGGTCTGCAATCCGAAGGCGCGGAAATCCACTTCCGCAACATCAGGATCACGGAAGCGAAGTCGAACTAGGGGCGGTCCTTCAACGGCGAGACTGAGAAATCCTTGAAAATCCCGCTGACGCCGGCGGTTTCCGCAGTGCCGGAGAAAACCAGCACCCGGTAGCCAAGTTGGAGTTTTTCACCCTTGCCGAGGCGGGTTTCCTTGCCGTCGGCGGGCCAGAACATCGGCGTGGGTGAGAGAAATCCATAATCGCGCGTGAACCACGGCGAGGGAAATCCGGGGTTTTGCGGGTGTTGCAGAATGGCCAGGCCTTCCGTCGTTTTGGAGTCGCGGGCTCCGAAGCAGGCGAGCCAGGACGAGGGCTTGCCGAAAGTTTCCTTTTCTCCCTTGGCGCCATCCGCATTGAGCATCGTGCCGCCGAACGCCGGCGTGAGGTCCGGATCCATCCGGGCGCTGAACAACGAGTGGTTGGTCTTGCTGATCACCACGTCTTCCATCGCCTCCAGCGTGATGGTGAAATCGATCTGCCGCAGCTGCGGCGAGGGCGCGCTGATCACGATGCGGCGGGTGTCGCGCAGCGGTTGCGGCGCATCCGGGCGGGTCCAATCGCAACTGTCGCGAATGATGATTTCCTTGCCGGCTGCGGATTCAAGCACCGGCCCCTTCGATGCGATCCGCCCGCGCTCCAGGCCTTCCTGCCAGTAGTTGCCGCCGTTCACCTTGTCGCAGCCGAAAAACAGCGAGCTGTGATGCGGATACTCGCCGTTGCGCATCGAGGTCACCGAGGCTCCCGACGGACCGTTCACCGGGAAAAAGAACGGATATTTCTCATCGGCGGCAAACCGGTAACTGGTGAAAAATTTGCCGTCGATGGTGACATCGATCCGCGAGCCGACCTGCGTGGCCGCGAGTTTCGATTGGGCGTGGGCCGGAATCCCTGTGGAAAGCAGGCAGCTGGCTAGTAGGAATGTTTTGATGAGGTTCATGTTGGGAACTTGGTTTTGCGCGGGGGGGCGGAACGGATTGTGCCTGAACGGGAAATCATCGCAACCGGCGTTTCTTTCAACTCCGCCTGGCGGAGATTTCTTTCGGCGGAATGGGAATCGATTTCTAACGAGCTGGCTGCGGCGGGGAAAGTTCGGTGTCCTTGTAAAGCTCGGCGTTGGACGCCTGGAACTCGGCCTTGAGCCGGACGCGCAGCGTGGAAAGGTCCACCAGCCGCCAGCCGGTGAAGGTCCACAGCTGGTCCTTGCCGTCGTGCTCGATGCCGACCAGCAGGTGCACGGCGTCGTCGGTGATCTTGAGGGTTTCGTTTTTCGGTTCGAAATAAAACGTGCGGAAGGTGCTTTCGGCAGAGCCGTGTTCGACGAGCTTGGGGTCCAGATAGAAGACGAGGCCGGATTCCAGATCGACGATCCGCAGGTCCGGGTAGCCCGACCGTTGATGCTCGCCCGCGCGGTTCGGCGGGACTTCGCATTTGAAGCCGGGGGTCGCGTTCAGGTGTTTTTGAATCCCGTCTTCGAAGAATTTCGACGCCTCGTTGATGCGGCGGAGTTCACGGACCGGGGAGTCCGGTTGGTTGAGCTCGGCGAGGGTGGACTTGAGCGCGGCGGTAATGGCGGCGGTGACGCGCAGGTGGGCGGGATGGTCGGTGAGGGGCAGCACGTGTTTTCCGGAACAGGCTTCGGCGACGGTGGCGAAGGAGAACGTGCGGTTGGATAGATTCTCGCCGAGCAGCGAGCGGACGAGCGCGGCATCCGGATCGCCATGCATGGCGGCCTGACGGGATGCGTCGCGTTCGAAGTTTTCGGCGTCTTCCCGGAATTTCTCCGACATCCGCGTCACGGGGCGGCGGGGTGGCCGGCTGAGGACCCATGCCAGCAGGCCGAGGCCGAGAAGGATCAAAAGGATGCGTGGATATTTCATGGGCTTTACGGTCGCCGGGATTGGTGCCAGGCGGTGGTGTCGGGCTGGAGCAGCGCCTCGACCGGCATTCCCTCGAGGGAGTGGGTGTCGATGAGGTGGGAGAGCAGGACGAGCGAGGCGACGGAGTCGAAAAGCGCGTCATGCCAGGATTTCGAAGGCACGAGTTCCTGGATCTTCGGGGTGAGGGCGTGATTTTCGCAAAGCGCGCCGAGCGAGTGTTCCGGCAGCTCCGGCCAGGCGGCGCGGGCGAGCAGCAGCGTGTCGATCCACGGGCCGAAGCCGTGGCCGGGAAACGCGCGGAGAAAGCGTTTTTCCGTGCCTTTTCCATGGGCGACGACGACCGCCCCGGCGAGGCGGCGCTTGAACTCCGGCCACAGCATCAGCAGGGAAGGGGCTTCTGCGAGTTGCTCGGGACCGATGCCATGGACTTTTCTCGCAGCCCACTGGATCGGTTGGTCGGTGAAAAGGTAGGAGACAAATGCGTCGTCGTGACCGGATTCGGTCGACCATGAGGCGAGGCCGACCTGCACCGGGCTGTCGGTTCTTCCACGCGAAGCCCCCGCCGATTCGAAATCGACGGCGGTGAAACGACAGTGGCGGACGAGTGGCATGGGTGTGTGAGGATCTTGGCTGCGCGTGCGGATCGTGCAAGCTTGGCGGCGGGTTTGGCATGATTCGAAAACCGGGGGGAATCAAACCGGGGGGATCGCGAAGGTAGTCGCAGAATTGCGGATTGACGTGGAATGGTTTGTGCGTCAACTGTGTTAACAATGAAAACGGCGACGGTTCGCGAGGCGCAGCACCATCTTTCCAGGTTGCTGGATGAGGTGGAAAAGGGCCATGAATTTATTTTGACCCGGCGTGGCAAGCAAGTGGGTAAACTCGTTCCCATGGACAAGCCGGAGGAGCTACTTGAGCGCAAAGTCAATTGGGCGGCATGGGCGAAAGAGCAACAGGAGTGGCTGGATAGCGGGCCTGTTTTGGATTACAACCCCGTGCTCGCCGAGCGCGAAAGCTACGAGCGCTGAAGCATGCCTGCGATCTATGTGGACCCCAGCGTGTTGGTAGGCAGTCTCATCAAGGATGCGAATACCGAGCGGGGAATGAAATTGCTGGGTTCTGCAAAGAACCCATTAGCCCTTACTGAATTGGGGAATCTGGAAATCCTCAACGCGTTGGAACTCGCCGAATTCAGGCAGCCGGCACAATCCGCAACCGTGGTCCGGGCGCGGACTCGCTTCAAGGAACTGCTTGGTAATGGATCATGGATCAGCATCGAAACGGACTTGATCAGGACTTTCCAGAGGGCGCAGGGACTGAGTCGCGGTCACTCGCGGGTCATCGGTTGCCGGAGCTTGGACATCCTCCATGTGGCAAACGCGATTGACATTGGTGCGACGACCTTCTGGACCTTTGACGAGCGACAGAAGGAATTGGCCCGGCACGCGGGGCTGAAGGTCAATCCTTAAGCGGTTGCCCGGTGCGGCGCTCCAAGTGAGGCATGCTCTTCTATCAATGCCGACACAGCGTCAAAAAGTGTTCTTACTAGGTAGCCATCCGACGGGATGGTCGCCTTTTTTCATGGTCAGAGAGCTGACTTCCTTCGTTTTCTCCTTTGCGATCCGTCGATAAACCGGGACGCTGGCGTGGATGTTTTGTTCAGGGCGATTTCTAGCAAGCGGGGTGGCGAATATCTCGCCGTTGTTCGCGCTGCTGACCTTGGTGCTGGTCCTGGCGGTGTTGATCTCGCTGGTGCTGGTGAAGTTCAAACAAAGCCTGCTGGTGGGCTATCTGCTCAGTGGCGTGCTGATCGGAAATTTCGGCCTGCTGTGGGTGACCGGCGTGGACAAAGGCAGCCCGGTGATCCTGAATCTGGCGGAAATCGGCGTGGTGTTGCTGATGTTCACCATCGGGATCGAGTTCTCGCTGACGGAGTTCAAGCACCTCTGGCGCACGGCGTTGATCGGCGGCGGCTTGCAGGTGGGGATCACGGCGACGATTGTCGGGTTGTTAGCCACGGCGTTCGGATTTCCCCTCGCGGACAGCATCGTGCTGGGGGCGGCGGTGGCGTTGAGCTCGACGGCGGTGTCGATGATGTCGTTCGAGGGACTCGGCCAGCAGAACAATCCGGGAGCGCGGGCGAGTCTGGGGATCGCTCTGTTTCAGGACATTTTCGTAATCGTGTTTTTCCTGGTGATGCCGGCGCTTTACGGTCAGGGCGATGGCTCGGCGGCCGGACAGATCGGCATCGCGTTGCTCAAGGGCGGGCTCTTCCTCGTGGGCGCGTGGTTGCTCGGGCGCTACGGGCTCACGCCGCTGCTGCACGCGGTGGCGCGGACGCGCAGTCGGGAGTTGTTCACGCTCACGGTGATCGGCTTGTGCGCCGGAGTGGCGTTCGCGGGCGGGGCGTTGAACCTGTCGCTCGCGCTCGGGGCGTTCGCCGCCGGACTGGTGGTGAGTGAGTCGATTTACAGCCATCGGATTCTATCGGACATCCTGCCGTTCAAGGACCTGTTTCTCGCGATTTTCTTCATCTCGATGGGTCTGCTGATCGACCTCACGGTGATCGCCGCGGACTGGCACCGGGTGTTGCTGGGCAGTCTGGTGATTCTGGTCTTGAAGAGCGGGATCATCTTCACGGTGCTCAAGTGGATTCACCTGCCGGGGCGGCCGGCGTTGCTGGCGACGGCCAGTCTGGCGAGCACGGGGGAGTTTTCGCTGGTGCTCATCGGCAAGGCCGGCGGCTACCGGCCGTTCGACCCAAGCGTGGAGCAGATGCTGCTCGTCTGCACCGCCGTCACGATGGCGGTGGTGCCGTCGCTGATGCGCGGGGCGATGCCGCTCGGGAAATGGATGGAGCGCAAGGGATACATCAGCACCCGCAAGATTCTGCCGGAAGAGATGACTCCGATCAAAGCGATCAAGGAAATCTCCGACCATGCCGTGATCTGCGGCTACGGCCCGGTCGGCAAATCACTCAACGAAGCCTTGAAACGCTGCGGCGTGGACACGCTGGTGATGGAGCTGAACTCCGACACGGTCCTCAAGCTGAAGCAGGAAGGTCAACCGGTGCTTTTCGCGGATGCGACCCACGCCGAGGCACTCGACCTGGCGGGAATCGGCCGCGCGAGGTTGGTGGCGTTCACCTTTCCCGCGGTGAACTCGACGTGCATCTCGGTGCCGCTCGTGCGGGAGAGAAACGCCGGGATTTTCATCTTCGGCCGGGCGAAATACCCGGGCGAGGTCACCCGGCTGCGGGAGCTCGGCGTGCAGGTCATCCACGACGAGCGCGAAAGCGCGGTGGCCATGGTGCGCGCCGCCGTTTCCTCCTACGAACGTGCCGATATCGACCCCGAGGAAGTCGTGGGCGACATGATGGAGGACGGGTGAGCCGTTCTAGCGGGATTTCGCCGGCTCCCGCAGTGCGGCCAGGGCGATCAGGAAAATCCCGCTGAGTTCGAGGACCTGGTTGAAGGCCCACTCAAACAGATAGTTCCTGCGGAACACGTCGAGGTGATAGGCGCTCATCATCCGCAGCAGGACGAAAACCGTGATAAGAACCAGGCCCGACGAGAACAGCCTGTGGCGCATCCAGAACGCATGCCGCTGCCAGACGAACCAGACACCAAAACTCCCGGCAGCGCCGACCACTCCGATCACGAACCATTTCTGCACGCTCCGGCGCTGGTCATACCAGCCGAGGTGATGGGACGCCACCCGGCCGATGTCGGTGAAGAGCGATTGCAGATCGAGCTGCTTGTTCACGCCGAGCGCCGCCATCCCGAGCGCGACGAAAATCCACAACACGTCCCGCTGCCGGGACCACGCCCGCACGGCCAGCAGGGCGGCCACGGCGTATGCGGCGCACGTCAACCAGCCCAGGAAGGTGGGATCACCGATCTCCAGCTTCCAACGGAATTCCCTAAGTATCTCCATGCGTCTCCTTCAAACGGCGCACACCATGAAGTCCCGGTTTCATCCTGCAATCGCGAAAACATTCGCCGCGGATGCTTTTTTCTCGGGTGTTCGCAGCGGGACCGATTAAGAACCTGCGCGTGGCACTGCTCCTGGCAATCGAATCTTCCTGCGATGAAACCGCGGTGGCCATCGTGCGTGGCTCCACCGGCCAGCCGACGGCGGTGCTTGCCTCTGAGATTTCCTCACAGATCGCGCTTCACCGCGAGCACGGCGGCGTGGTGCCCGAGCTCGCCTCCCGCAACCACTCGCTGCACCTGCGCGGGCTGGTGGAAAAAGCACTGGCGGACGCGGCTGTCGCCATGACGGAGATCGACGCCTTCGCCGCGACCACCGGGCCGGGGCTGGCGTCCTCGTTGTTGATCGGCAGTACCGCGGCCAAGGGCATGGCCTGTGCGCTGAACCGGCCGTTTCTCGGCATCAACCATCTCGAAGGTCACTTGCTCTCGCCGTTTCTCGACCAGACCTCGGTGCCGCCGCACGTCGCGCTGATCGTCTCCGGCGGGCACACCCTGTTGCTCGATGTGGAGGGTGCCGGGCGCTATCGGAAGCTCGGCGGCACCCGCGACGACGCCGCTGGCGAGGCCTACGACAAGGTGGGGAAAATGCTCGGGCTGGCCTATCCCGGTGGCCCGGAAATCGAAAAAGCCGCCCGCACCGGGAATCCAAAAGCCTACGATTTCCCCCGCTCGATGCTGCACGATCCGCACCTGGATTTCTCGTTTTCCGGGCTGAAAACCGCCGTGCTTTACACGCTTCAGAAGGAAAAAGGCGAGTTGCCGGTGGCCGATCTCGCCGCCTCCTTCCAGCAGGCGGTCATTGACATCCTCGTCCGCAAAACTCTGCGCGCGGTCCGGGAAACCGGTCGCAAGCGCATCGCTCTCTCCGGCGGAGTCAGCCTCAATCAAGCGTTGCGCGGTGCGTTCCAGCAGGCCGGCGTCGAGCATGGGCTGGAAATCTGCGTGGCCCCGCCGGTCTTCTGCACGGACAATGCGGCGATGATCGCATTCGCCGCCCTGCTGCGCCACCTCGCAGGCGAAAGCTCGGCCCTGGACGGAGACATCCACCCGAATTTGCCGCTGGTCTAACGCCTGACCCGGGGGTTGAATGCAGCCCCACCGATGCTTTACAAATCCCTGGTTTTTGACTTCGACGGCACCATCGCCGACACCCTTGGCGAGACCCGTCTGATTTTCAACCGGATCGCCCCGGACTACGGCATCCGCCAGGTCGACGAGCACGAGCTCGAGCACCTCCGCCACCTTTCACTCAAGGATTTACTGGTTCACCTCAAGATTCCGAAGCGTCGCGTCCCCGCGCTCATTTCCCGCGGAACCTCGATGATGCGTGGAAACATCGACCAGCTCCAGCTCATCGCCGGCATGCCGGAAGTGCTCGTCGAGCTGCGCCGCCACGTGCAGAGCTTCGGGATCCTCACTTCCAACTCCACCGCAAACGTCGATTTGTTCCTCCGCACCCACGGGCTCCGCGAGCAGTTCGATTTCATTTCCTCGACCTCGAAACTCACCGGCAAGGCCAAGCACCTGCGGGCCATCCGCAAGACGTTTTCGCTGAAAAACGACGAGCTGCTCTACATCGGCGACGAGCTGCGCGACGTGAAGGCGTCCCAAAAAGCCGACGTCCCGGTGGCCGCCGTCTCGTGGGGATTCAATTCCCGCCAATCCCTCGCCGCCGCCAAGCCGACCTATCTGTTCGACCGCCCGTCGGATTTCCTGATCCTGTTGAACCCACCGGGGTGAAATCGGCGGATTGACAGCGCTGCCGGGAGCTGGGCAACCTCCGCCCATGTCGGATGAGAAAGCGCCCAGAGAAAATGGAGAATCGGCCGAGGCCGAAACGAATGATGCCGTCGTGGTCGGCACCCCATCCAAAAACAACCTGCCACCGGCCGTCGCGCTGGCGTTCGTGATCATCGCCCTGCTCGGCGTGCTCATCGTGATGGTGCTCAAGAACAGTTCCTTCCTCAAATCCACTTCCACCGCCGATCTCGCGGTGCTCCAGGCGGAAGCCAACGCGATCCGCGCCGAGACGAACAACCAGCGCATCGCCATGGGACTGCGCCCGATCGAAAGCAACGCCGAGCCCATCGAGGAAATCGCCGGCCGCATGAAAAAGGACGCCGACTCACTGGTCGCTCTGGCAGGCAGCTATCAGAAGATGCTCGCCGAGAAGGACAACGAGCTGACCGCGCGGAATGCCGAGATCCTGCGTTCCGAGAAGCTGCGCGCCGCGCTCACGGCGGAAAACACCCGGATGCAGGGGGATCTCCAGCGCGCCTTGGTCGGCGCGTCCGACATCGAGATCCTGCGCCGCGACCTGATGGACGTGAAGGCCCAGCGGGACGCGCTTTCCGCCGAGCTCAAGGAAGTCCGCGAGAAAATGCGCACCATGAGCGCCGGGGTTTCGGCCGATGACTATGCCGATCTGAAACGCCGCTTCGAAGAGACGCTGCGCGCCAAGGAATTTTTCGAAGCCCGCGTCAGGGATCTGGAAGGGGATTTGAAACAGGCGAAATTGTTCGCCAGATCGGAAGACGAGCTGCTCCCCGCCGCTGTGGAATTGTTCCGCAGCCTGCGCCAGCTTGAGGGCAAAACGGACTCGGAAATTTCCACCGCCTACAGCAGCCTCGGAGTGAAACTTGGTGCCAACGTCCTCCACACCTTGAATTTTGCGACCGGCTCCAGCGAGCTGCCTCCGCTCGATGATCAAAAAGTCCGGGATTTTGTCGCGGCGATTCCGGACGGTGACCTGCTTCTCGCCATCGGCTACGCCTCCACCACCGGCAACGTGAACAGCAACCAGACTCTCTCCTCCGACCGCGCGACTGCAGCGGCGCAGGCGATCACCGAGGTCAAGCGCCCTGAGCAATTCACCCAAGCGGTCTATCTCGGCCAGACCAACCGATTCAGCAGCCGTATTCCCGAGCGCAACCAGCTCGTGGAAATCTGGCACATCCGGGCCAAGAAGTGATTCACCGCCAGAGCTCGCAGGCGTGCGCCGCGAAGCCGGCGCCGAACGCGGTGAGCCACAGCCGTTGGTCTGCCGGGTGACTTCCTGCCAGCCGTTTTTCCAGGGCGAACAACACCGAGGGACTGCTCATGTTGCCGTGATCCCGCAGCACCTCGCGGGTCTCGGTTAGTTTGAAGTTGAGCGCGCTTTCCAGCACCTCCACCACATCCCGGCCACCGGAGTGGGCGAGCACTTGGTCCGGATCCGCGGTGCGCAGGGCGAACAAGGCTGCCACCGCTTCACCCGCCAGTCCGGGCACCGCGCGGTGAAGTTGGTTTTTGAGTTTTCCGGCCGAGTTCACGAAGCGGATCTTCTCCCGTTCCGCCGGCCGGTGGGTGGTGGTGAAATGTCCCGCCTGCCAGTCGCCGGGCAATCCGTCGCGGGTCCAGATGGCCGCCGCCGCGCCGTCGCCGAAGAGACAGAGGCTGATGAGCACGCCCGGATCGTCATCCGCGAAAAAGGCGGCTGAGCAGATTTCCACCGCCACCGTGGCGACGACCGCGCCGGGATTGGCTGCCAGATAGCCTTGGGCGGCGCGCAGCATCGGGATGGCCGCGCCGCAGCCGAGGCCGACGAGATCCGCCAGATAGACGTCGTGCCGCAGGCCGGCCTGCTCGGCCACGTGGCTGCTCACGCCGGGGCAGAGGTAGCCGGTGCAGGTGCAGATGAAGAGCGCGTCCACCTCCGCCGGGACGTGGCCGGATTTTTCCAACGCGTCGCGCAGTGCGGCGCTGGCCAGCGGGGGCGCCTCCTGCTCGAATCCGCGGTTCAGTTCCTCCGCACTGCGGTTGAAGGTTTCGCCGATCGAGTCCAGGGCGAGGTTGCGCCGCTCGATGCCGGATGAGCCGTTGCACAGGATTTTCTCCATCAGCGAGGCGGACCGCGGCTTGAGTGCTGCCAGGAAATCACTCCCGAGCATGGCCTCCCAACAGGACGACTGGGTGAACGAACGGGGCGGAACGGCGGTGGCGAGGGAACGGAGATACATGGAGAAAATCTAGCGAACCAGCGCCAGCATCGGTTGGAACGGCAGGAGACGCGCGGATGCCATGCTTTGCAACAGGCTTCTGCCGCCCGCGGCTAACAATACAGGATGCAGCGCCCCCGCCACCGCGAGCCTGCGGCGGAAGCGCCGCGTCACGGCGGAGCGCACGGTGTTGGCCGCTTCCTGCCAGGATTGCCCGCCGCGCGCCCAGGCGACGAGTGGCCCGACGGCGCATTCCGCCGACTGGAATGCCATCGACATGCCGTTGCCGGTGAACGGCGGAATCATGCTTTCCGCATCGCCTAACGTCAGCAGGCCGGGCAGGGGAGTCTGGCGGCCAAGCTCGAATCCCGCCACGGCGGAAAACGATCCCTCACGCCACTCGGTAGCCCGCAAGGCGGCGGCGAGATCACGATTTCCGCCGCTTTCCAGATAGGCGGGAAGTAAATCCGCGCCGCTCGCAGCGATGGCCCGATCCAGGCGGAACAAGCCGCAGACATTGATCCAGCCATCCTCGACCTCGGCGAGACCGGCATAACCGTTCGTCCCGGCGTGCATTTCCAGATCCGCGGATTTTTGCAAGTTCCTGACGTGGGCTTTGAGCCCGATCCACGGACCGTTGCGCGGCCGCCGCCCCGCCGCCCAGACGAGGCCGTCCTGCGGAATCGGCCGGGCTCTCTCACCGGTCCGGATCGTGCCGCCTGAGTTGACAACGTGATCGCGCAGCCGCTCGTCGAGCAGGAATCGGGAGATGCCGAGCGCGGGTTCTTCAAAATGGTCGCGGTGGATGAGGCGTCCGGCATCGTGCCAGGCGAGTGACCGGTGACGCCGCGCATCCTCGAAGCAGCGGGTGATCCCCAGAGTTTCCAAGGTTTCCGCACTCACGCCGGAGATGAATTCCCCGCAAACCCGGTGGCGCGGATAATTTCCGGCTTCGAGAACTGTCACCGCCACGTCGCGACCGCGCAGCGCCGAGGCCAGCGCCAAGCCAGCCAACCCTCCGCCTGCAATGGTGATTTCCCGCGTCAAATGCGTGAGTCTATCACGCGCTTGGACCCGCGCCACGTCGAAGTTCGCTCCCGTCGGCAAGAGGTGGGCGCGTTGATCGTCATCAGGGCCGGAAAGTCAGGGGCCACAGCCTGTTTTCTAGCAAAGAAGGCCTGTTTCCGTGGCATGCCGTGTGCTTTACGCCCAGGCAAAATCCGAACAGCTTCCGGGCTCAATTCTGGAAAAGTTGCCTGTGTAGGGCAGTTTTGCACGGCCTTCATCTCGCCTCACAAGCCCCCCAAGTGATGATTCTCAAAAACATCAAAAATCTCCTCACGGGCTTGGCTTCGCTGGTCCTGCTTCACACTGCGGCACGGGCTGAGGCTCCTGCTTCAGATGGCGGCCAGATTGTGTCCGTGGAAAACGAAGTGGATCGTTCTCCCGCGCAGACCGCCTGGACCCGCGCCACGGCGGGCGACCGGGTGAAATGGCAGGAGCAAGTCCGCACCGGAGAACTCAGCCGCGCGGCCATTGAATTGAGCACCGGGGGCGTGCTGCGGATTAGCGAATTTACCAGCCTGCGTCTCCAACCGCCGCCCACGGGGCAGGCGCAGGGGCGCAGCAAGATCGATTTTGGCAAGGGCGTGGCCTATTTCCTCAGCCGGACCGAAGCGGAAGCGGACATCGAGACCCCGGCGGCCAGCCTCAACATCCGCGGCACGGAGTTCGTGATCGAAGTGGGCGAGAATGGAAAAACCACCGTCACCATGGTGGACGGAGCGGTGGGCATGAAAAATGAATTCGGAGCCATCGACCTGGCGGACGGCGAGCAAGGGATCGCCGAGCGCGGCAAAGCTCCGCGCAAGACTGCCGTGCTCGATGCCTCGGAGCGGATCCAGTGGTTTCTCTATTACCCGGGCATCGTCGATCCCGCGTTGTTTCCGAATTTGAAATCAGGGCGCTTCGGGAAATCGCTGGCCGCCTATTCGCAAGGCGATCTGCTGCAAGCACTCGAACTCTTGCCAGCGGCCAAAACGGCGGAGGAATTCTTGTTTTCCGCCGCCGTGAAACTTGCCAGCGGCCGGGTGGAGCAGGTCGATGCGGACCTCCGCAGGGCGGGGGCTCATCCGCTGGTGGACTCGCTTCGCCTATTGATCAATGTCGTCAGGAAGCCATACGCCGAGATGGGTGAAATCAAGGCCCCGCCGGATTCCGCGGGGCAAATCGCCCTTTCCTACGCGCTGCAATCCGGCGGTGATCTCGAGGGCGCGCTCGCTGCTGCAAAGCGGGCGGTGGAAAAATCTCCCAACTTCGGCATGGCCTGGGCGCGGGTGGCGGAACTGGAATTCGGCTTCGGCCGCACCGAGGCGGCCATCGTGGCGGTGGACAAGTCATTGCAACTCTCACCGCGGAACGCCCAGGCGATTTCGCTCAGGGGCTATCTGGAATTGTCGGGAAACCGGATCGGCGGGGCGCAGGAGTATTTCTCCCAAGCCATCGCCATCGACCCCGCGCTCGGCAATGCCTGGCTCGGCCGCGGGCTGGCGTTTTTCCAGTCCCGCAACCGCGAGGAAGGCCTGCGCGCGGTCACCATCGCCGCTGCCGTGGAGCCGAACCGCTCGTTTCTCCGTAGCTATCTCGGCAAGGCGCTTGCGGAGAACAAGAAGGATGAAAAAGCCACCAACGAGCTCAACATCGCCCGCCGGCTCGATCCCGGCGATCCCACACCGCCGTTCTATCAGGCGCTGCTGGACCAGCGCCAGTATGAATATAACCGCGGCATCGGGAATCTGGAGGAATCCATCCGCCTCAATGACAACCGCGCCATTTTCCGATCCGGATTTCTGTTGGATAAGGACCGCTCCGTCCGGCAGGCGAACCTCGCGGCGCTCTACAAGAACGTCGGCATGACCGAGGTCAGTCTTGAGGAAGCGCGGCGGGCAGTCGTCAGCGACTACCTGAATCCATCCGCCCACTTGTTCCTCTCCGACAGCATCAATGCCTTGCGGGACACTCGCCGGGTGCAGTTGCGATATGAGACTCCGTGGTTCAACGAGTTGCTCATCGCCAACCTGCTTTCGCCCGCCGGCACCGATCTGCTGCCGCTGAATGTTTCGCAACAGGAATACACCAGTTTGTTTCCCACCAACCGCCTCGGTTTTTCGTCCCGCACGCTGGCCCGCACCGATGGAGAAATCCTCGCGACCGGCTCGTTCCAGGGACGCTCGGGAAAAACCAGTGTGGCGCTGGATTATGATATCTTCTCAACCGACGGGCAGTTTCCCAACGAAGACCTCGAGCGCTACACCGGCTATCTCCAGCTCAAACACGCCCTCACGCCTCGCGACAGCGTTTACCTGAACCTGAAATTCGAAAAAACCGAGCGCGGCGACTCCCGCACGCTTTACGATCCCTCCACGCTCGATCCGGATCTCCGCGTGGACCAGCAGCAGGCACCGGTCACGATCCTAGGCTATCAGCACGAATGGTCGCCCGGGAGTCGGACGCTCCTGCTCGGCGGCGCCCTCACCGACCGCATCGAGAGCGAAAACCCGGAAGGACAGACCCTCGTCATGCTCGTGGATCCCGCCGACCCGATGCTTTCCGAGCCACTCACCTTGGGAGCGGACGTCTCCCAGCTGCGGGAGACGGAGGTTTACTTCGGCGAGATCCAACAGATCTGGAGCGACGAGAAACAGACCTTCATCGTGGGGACGCGCTATGACTCCGGCAGTTTTCCCACCACTAACACTTTCGGCAACCAATCCATCGCCGGCATCCTGCCCGAGGATCCGTTCGTCCTGAATGCGGACCCCAGCTACGAGCGCTGGGTGGCCTATGCCTACTACACCCGGGAAATCCTCAACGGCCTCTGGGCTACCGCGGGTCTCACCTATGACTGGCAGGAATACCCGCGCAACAGCAGCATTCCTCCCGCCACGGAGGATTTGGAGGACTCGTCGGAACTTCTTCCGAAGGCCGGCTTGGTGTGGACACCCAACACGAATTTCACCTTCCGGCTTGGCTATGCGCGATCCGTCGGTGGCGCGACCTTTGATGAAAGCGTCCGTCTGGAGCCCACTCAGGTCGCTGGTTTCACCCAGTCGTTCCGCACCTTGGTTGATGGATCCGAGGTCGGTGGTTTGCCGTCGCCGCTGTTCGAAACCGGCGGGGCCAGCGTGCTCTATAAATTTCCGACCCGCACCTATGTCGGAGCGGAGGCGTTCGTCCGGACGGCGGAAAGCGAGCGCGGCGTGGGGGTGATTCCGGTGGATCCTTTCACCCTCCTCTCAGGTGATGCATTTCTGTTGGATGAAACCGTCGATTACGAGGAATGGGGCGGCTCGGTTTACATCAACCAGCTTCTATCCGACGAATGGGCCGTGGGAGCCCGCTACACCTTCATCGACGCGGAACTCGACCGCTCGTTCCCCGCACTGGCCGAGGCCGAGATCGTGGACCTCGCCACCTCGGAACAGTCGGACCTCCACCAGGCGGAAGCCTACCTGATCTGGAACCACTCGGAAGGATGGTTCAGCCGCCTGACCGCCCGCTTCTTCTCGCAGGACAATGCCGGCTACGGGGCCACCCGACCGGACGACTCGTGGACCCAGCTCGACGTTTCGGTCGGCAAGCGCTTCTGGGACAATCGCGGTGCCATCGAAATCGGCATTCTCAACCTAACCGACGAAGATTACAGCCAGAATCCTCTCATTTCCCTCCCACTCGCCCCCCGCGAGCGCATGGGTTTCATCGAATTGAGGATGGATTTGTAAATGTGGCGAAATTGTCACGCAAGTTTCCCAAAGCTGCTCGTCAGCTTCTGGAGAGATTCACAAACTCACCGTTGAAACATGAAATCCATCAAACATCCGATCCGGGCCTGGTTCGCGGCGGCGATTGCCGCATTCCTCATCTCCCATGTGCAAGCCGCAAGTCCGGTTGCCCACGCCGGGCCGGACCACACGGTCGCGGACTACGATGGCAACAATTCCGTCACCTTGCGGCTCAACGCCAGCGGATCGACAGATCCCGACAACGACATCGTTTCCTACGCCTGGTCATGGCCGGGTGGCAGTGCGAGCGGACTGCTTGCCGAAGGGGTTTTCCCCGCCACGAACGCACCCGTCACCGTGACACTCACCGTCACGGATGCGCAGGCAAACGTTTCCACGGACACGCTCGTCGTCACGGCTTACCAACCGGATGTCGCGCTTTTCAAGGACTTGGGCGACAGGGTGCCCTTCAGTTATACCGACGCCACCATCGCCGGGGAGACCGTGGTGCTGGGTGCCGCCAACCGCCTGCAAGGCGTCTTCCGCAGAAGTGGCGGAGTGTGGAGCCAAACACCCGCCACCGGTATCGACTTCAACCACTTCGCCGTGGATGCGAATACGATTTTCGGAGGAAATTTCTACGGCGGGACCAATCTGGGCGTCCTCCGCTACAATGGCAGCGAGTGGGTGCAATCCCCACTCACCCTGTCCGCGCCGCTGATGCCGCAGAACGAGTTTTTCTTTCCCTACAACTTCGCGGCGGATCCACAAACTGTGGTCGTGGCGGATCCTAACAATGGCACCAACGGCTCACAGACCGGGCGAGTGTTTGTCTATGACTGGGTGGGAGACAATCTCAATTTCTCCGCCGAACTCACACTTCCCGGAGGCCTGACCGCGGGGGATCAGTTTGGGTTCAAAATCGCCGTTCAAGGAGATCTGCTCGTCGTGGCAAGCAAGCTGGTCTCCACATTCGGTGACGAACTCCACGTCTATCGGAAGATCGCGGGAAACTGGGTCTTTGAGGAAACACTCACCGGAAGCGGCGGCTACTTCATCGCCTATAACATCAGCATCGGAAACGGATCGATCCTGATGGCGCGCTACAATCCTTCCTTCCAAATGGTGGTGCTGGAAAAAACCGGCCCCTCCTGGGTGCAGACTCCGATCAACGGGAACCCTTTCGGTTTTCCGATTTCACTGACTTACGCGATGAACCACGACGGCCTGGCTTTCGCCGTAGGTGACAACAATGGCAGCTTTCATCTTTTCAAGAAAGGCACCGAATCCCCCACTTGGGCGGGCTCTACCGTCATCACCAGCAGACTCCTTACCCGGGATCTGCCAGCGACCCAGGATACCCGTGTCACGGCGTTTTCCAATGGCCTGGTCGCCATCTCGAATCAGATCCTCGGCTTTGCACGCATCATCGACACCAACACACGCATCGATCCGATCAACGTCGAGCCTGTCGCGAACGCCGGATCGGACATCACCACCACCAGCTTCGACGGCAATCCCGTGCGGGTGTTCCTCAACGGCGGCGCTTCCAGGGATCTGAACTACAACTCCACGATGAGCGCGGTCTGGTCATGGGCCGGTGGCAGCACGACAGGACTTCAAGTCTTCGCCAACATTCCAACTTCTGTTACTTCCATCGAGCTCAGAATCACCGACAATCAGGGAGCAATTTCCCGGGATACGGTGAACATCGACATCGATCGTCCGCCAGTCATCAACGCCGGCCCGGATGTCACGGTAGTGGATGTGGATGGCGATGGCAACGTGCGGCTGAACGTGCACGGCACTTTGGTCTCCAGCAGCAACCCGATCATCTCCTGGAGCTGGCGCTGGCCGGGTGACACGCTCAGCGGTCAATCGGGGACCATCACCCTCGGACCGTTAGCCAACGGGAAGTCGGTGGTGTTGCAAGTGGTCGATTCCAAGGGCCTGGCCGCCGAAGACGAGTTTGTTTTCCGGATTTCCAGTCAGAACCCCCAAGCGTCCATCCTCCAGGCGGTGGACGGCGCGACGCAGGATCGCTTTGGCACGAGAGTGTCGATTGATGAGGACATCGCGCTGATCACCGCTCCCGGTCGGAACGCCGCTTATCTATCGGAAAACATCAACGGAGACTGGCAGCAGATCGCCCTGTCTCCCGAGACCCCGCAAGGCTCCAGCGTGCTGGTCGACGGGGATACCGCGTTCGTCGGAGCCACGAGTCTCGAAGTCGGAGGCATCCAGGAAGTCGGCGGTGTCTTCATCTACAAGCGGGAATCCGGCATCTGGACTCAAAGCGGCCTGATCACTCCTCCGGGACCCATTACCTTCAATGAGTTTTCCAACGCGCTCTTTGGTTCATCCATCGCGAAAAGCGGAAACTGGCTGCTGGTCAGCATGCCGGGGTTGAACAATCCACCCAACGTGCGCGATGGCGCTGTGTTCCTTTTCGAAAATGTCAGCGACACCTGGATTTTCCGCCAGAAACTCACTTCGCCCGATGCTGAAAATTTCAGCGGTTTCGGCAAAGCCATCGCGATCAGCGGGGATTCGCTCGTCATCACCAGTGAACTTTATCAGGGCGGCTACGACAAAGGCGTCGCACACATCTTCACACGAGGCGCGACCCAGTGGCAGTTCGCCATCAGGGCGGAAAGCGACGTGCCCGACAACCTGACCTTCTTCGGAGGATCCGTGGCGATGAATGATACGGAAATCCTGATCGGTGCTTCCCGGGAAGCCAATCAAGTGGACCCCAACGGGCAGGGCGTGGTCTATCGCTACACGAAAACCGCGGGCACATGGACGCGAAATGGCAAGTTGTTGCCCACCGTCTTCACCCCCACCGCCCTTCAATCATTCGGAGCATCCCTGTTTTTGAGGAATGACATACTTCTCGTCGGCGCGCCGGGCGACTACGGGTTCAGTCCCGTTTCCCGGACGGGCCGGGTTCATGTGCTCAAGTTCACCGCCGGCAACTGGACGTTTGTCGATGACATCTTCATCACCACCCAGGACGATCCGCAGATCAATTTCTTCAACAGCGGCTTTGGCAACTCGCTCAGCCACGACGGCAAGGACCTCATCGTGGGCGCACCGGGTGCCAACACGGCCGCAGGCCTGAACGGCGGAAAGGCCTATATCTTCCGGGACTACGCCGCGCTCGCTCCAGGAGGAAACTTTGAACCACTCGCCAATGCCGGCGCGGACATCAACGTCATTGACACCCTCGTCCGGGGTCCCGCGCCGGACTATCTGATCACCGAGCCACTCGGCTCCGAGTTGGTGACACTCGACGCTTCCGCCTCGACCGATCAGGAAAACGCCATCGTCTCGTATCTGTGGACCTGGACCGGCGGCAGCGCCACTGGTGTTTCGCCTAGCGCGAGATTCCCCGTCGGCACAACGGCTGTCACGCTAACTGTCGCCGACGAAAACGGCATCGTGAACTCCGACACGGTGACCATCACCGTTTTTCTATCACAAACCGCACCCGCAGCACTTCCGGTTGTTTCAGGAAACACCCTCACCGTGGGTCTTCCTTCTCCGCTGGCAAAGTGGCGCCTGTCCTCCGAGTTCCTCTGGCACGGCGACAACGAATCCACGAACGGAGTGGAAGTGGGAGCGACCTATCAGGTCGAAATCCTCCCCTACCCCGGTTCCACCGAGGTCATCAGCACCTTCATCACCATCGACGGCCCGGCCATGACGGTCGATTTGGAATTGGAGCTTCCAACCCAGCCTGCGACCACCGGAAGCATCAGTTTCCCGGAAACCAGCCAGGGATTCTCGTGGCGCTTGGTCGGCGAATCCGCGTGGCGAAATGTCACCGATGACAATGACGAACTCATCGAGAGCGTCGAGTTCCTCGTACCCATCGGTGCCCAGCGGCTGGAGTTCAAGCCCGTGGCGGGATTCACCACACCACAAAACCGCCTGGTCGTCGTGGGGGAGAACACGCTCACCGGCCTCGACTGGGCCGATTATCTGCGCATCAGCAGTTTCAATCCGGCGAAAACCTTCGAGCTGGCTGCAGCACCCGACTTGTCCGCCTCACCCTACCAATACGTCGGCATGATCCGCTCCGCGCTGGGGCGGGGGACCGGCACCGTGGTGGCGGAGCGCACGGTGCTCACCGCCGCCCACTTGTTCTTCGATTCCAACGGCCTGCAATGGGCGGACACGCAGTGGCACTCACGCCAGCAACAGGGAACCCGGCAGGCTCCGCCCGTCGCCCCGCGCGGGGTGCTCTATCAGACGAGCTATGCCAAGCTGGTCGCACCGGATTCGGTCGAGGGGACCGTCACGGACCTGCCCGAGGATCCGCAAGAGGTGGACTTCGCGGTATTGTTCTTCGCGGATCAAGCCACCTGGGACCTGGGTTCCGCCAATTTCCTGCAAAGCACGCCGGCCAAGAACTGGCTGACCGGGGCTGAGAACAAACACGCCGTCGCCTACCCGCAACGGAGCCAGGAGTATGAGAACCGCGGCAAAATTTTCCAGAAGCAGTTCGCCACCCCGCTCCAGTCGCTCGGCACCGGACTCTATGAAACCACGGAAGTCTTCGGCGATGGCGGTGCCAGCGGCAGCGCGTTGTTCGTGCAGCCTGCGGGTGGCACGAACTTCTATCCAGCCGCCATCCTGCTCGCCGGCCAGGGCCGCGCGGTTTACCGGGTCATCGACGAGGGCATCACCCGCATGATCAAGGACGGCGAGGATGCCGCCACTGGCAATGACGATGTGCTCAACAACGATTCCTCGCTGGTTGTCTTCAATGGTCTCGGCAGTCTCACCACCATCGGCGTGCAGGTGGCTCCAGACTGGCTTGCCGGCAGCGCCCGTTGGAGCATCTACCCGGCAAACGCCGCCGCCGTCACGAACATGCCGATCAGCCAGAGTGTAGCCTTCAATACCAAATGGTCCGGCTACACCATCGTCTTTTCCGCCATTTCAGGCTACTACACGCCGGCAGCGTTTTATGCGGCGAACGCCAGCGTGACCCGGGGTGCCGCGAACATCCGGGCCGTCACCTACGTCCCGATCCCCCCGCCACCGCCGCCGCCCACGCCGCTTGAGACCTGGGTGGCGTTGTATTCCATCAGCGACATGGCTTCTGACGATGACAAGGACGGCATGAGCGCGCTGCTGGAATACGCGCTCGACCGCGATCCCGGTCAACCGGACTACCGCTCCGCGATCCTTCTCGGCGATAATCCGTCGCAGAGCCTCTATGCCGAGTTTGACGTGTATGTGAGCTCCGCGGCTGCCGGCATCAACTATCAGGTAAAGGCATCCGACTCGCTTGATCGCAACAATGCGGTCACTCTGGCGACTTTCACCAGTGTGGATGGATCCTCCACCTATCGAAAAGTCACCGACACCCAACTCCGTTCGGCCAGTCAGACCCGGTTTGCTTGGGTCGAAATCGAGCTTCCATGATTGCTGGCATGCGGATTCCCAACACCCGCTTCCGCAAGCGCCTTGTCGCCGCATTGCTGGTCGGTGCCGCCGGTCTGGTCTGGGGATTGTTGCTTTGGCAGTTGAATCTTGGCCGCAGCCTGAGGGTGGCGGCTTATGATATCCCGTTTCTCATGGGCAGCCACATGCCGCCGCAGGACATCGTGTTAGTCCACATTGACGAGGCGTCCCATAAAGAACTCGAACAACCGCTGGCCCAGGCGTGGGACCGCAGCCTGCACGCGCGGCTGGTGGCGAAACTGGCGGAGGAAGGCGCGGCCATGATTGTTTTCGACATCCTGTTTCACGACGAGAATCCGAAACAGGATGAAGATTTCGCCGCCGCGATGCGCGATCACGGCAAGGTGGTCCTCGCCGCCGAAATGATCCGCAATCAAACGGAAGGTGCGGATATCGACAGTTTGCTGTTGCCGAATCCCACCCTCCGCCGTGCCGCCGCGGGCTGGGGGCTGACTTACCTGCCGCTGGATTCGGACGGTGTCGCCCGGCGCATGCAGGCCGTCATCGCCACGCCGTTTGGCGAC
This sequence comes from uncultured Verrucomicrobiae bacterium, assembly GCA_963841745.1. Classification (GTDB taxonomy): domain Bacteria; phylum Verrucomicrobiota; class Verrucomicrobiia; order Verrucomicrobiales; family Akkermansiaceae; genus Luteolibacter. The sequence goes on from CAWJDV010000010.1 coordinate 62,886, forward strand.
AAGCCGAGCCTGGCAGAGGTGGTTAGAATGACGCGCAAGGGTGACAGCATGCAGTCCGACAAAGCCTCAGGATTGATCAACTATTATGGCAAGGCCGGCACCTTCACCAGTTATTCGTATGCCGGAGTCCTCGCCGGACGAGGGCTGCCGGCGGGTGCGTTCAAGGACAAGATCGTCGTCATCGGGGCGAAACAGCAGGCCGGCACCGCTCACGCAGGCAAGGACATGTTTGCCACACCTTACACTCCGGTTCTGGTGGTGGATGGCCGGGGCATGAAGTCCCGGCAGCTCACCTCCGGGATGGAGATCCAGGCGACATCGATGGGAAACCTGATCGATGGCAGGCGCATCCGGCAGATGCAGGGAAAACACGAGCTTTATATCCTGCTAGCGGCAGCGATTCTGTTTGCGGGTGTCACCTGCCTGCTCTCGCCTCTCCGCGGCGTTTCACTTGCCGTGCTGCTGGCCCTCGGTGTCGCCACGGGCGGGATTCTGTTACAGCTCACCGCCGGTTATCATTTCCTTTGGACGCTGCCGGCGTTCGGACAGATGCCGATGATCGTGGGCCTGTCACTTCTCGCCCACTATTTCATCGAGTATTCCGCCCGCTGGAAACTGCGCAACGCCTTCAAATCCTATATGTCCGCCGAACAGGCACGGCAGATCGACGAGGGGGACGTGAGCCTTGAACTCGGTGGTAGAGAAGTCGAGGCCACGGTGCTTTTCAGCGATCTGGCAGGATTCACCTCGATGTCGGAAGGGCTTCCGCCCCAGGCGGTATCGAAGGCACTGATCAGTTATTTCGAGACGGCCACCAACGGCATCCTCGACAATGAAGGAACGATCATCAAATACGTGGGCGATGCGGTCATCGCCACGTGGGGCGCACCGATCAAAGGGGACCGCGAGGCGGAGCACGCCATCGATGCCGCCATCCAGATGCAGGTGGCGGGCTCCCAACCTATTTCGCTGGAAACCGCCGATGGCGTCATCGAGCAGGTGCTGGAAACGCGCATCGGCATCAATACCGGACTGGTGCTTGCCGGTAACCTGGGCAGCAGCCGCAGGTTCGACTACACCGTCATCGGCGACACCGTGAACACGGCGGCGCGGCTTGAGGGACTGAATAAAATGTTGGGAACCTCCATTCTGGTCGCGGAGTCGGTGATTGAAAAATGTGAGAACCCGGCTCGCTTCCTCAAGCGGCGGATGGGAAAGTATGTGGTCAAGGGACGGAAGAACGCGATCACGGTCTATGAAATCCTCGGCTACAGCACCGATCCCGCCGCGGCGATCCGCAAGCGGAGTTCCGCCTATCTCGAGCTCTATCAAAAAGCACTCGAAGCATTCGAAACCGGTGTTTTGGAAGCGGCCGTGGGAATCCTTTCAGAATGCACGAAGCTTCACGACAAGCTGCCGGATGATCCGGCGTCGCGCTTGATGATCGATGCCATCCAACAAACCAAACAGGCGGGTGGTCCATCCGCAGATTGGCTGGGCCAGATCGCTCTGGACTCCAAATAGAACCCGGAGTTATGTGTGGCAAAATGAATTGCGATGAACGATTCGATACCATTGATCAACGGTAGGGTGAAATTCATGGAACCAGGGACTGGAGCGCTGAATTTCTTCCGGCCGAACCGATGTGGAGATTTCGCGCGGAATCAATTCCGCGCTCCAATCAAAACGGCTCTCCGTTTCCGCGATTCGGTATCATTTGCCTGGAGCCGGCTGGTTGTTCCGACCTTTGACGAAGCCTTCAAGGCGGGAAAGCGTGATCTCAAGACTGTCCCGGACCGGTTTGAACTCGGCATCAGCTGCCCAGGCAGAGAGAACTTGCAGCGCCGCCGCGTCGTGTCTGGCAAGATCCGCGCCGGTTGGCGGAGACTCCGCGGTGAGCAGGTTGTTTGAGACGAAGCGGTTGCTGTTTGGATAGATGCCCGCGAATGCGCTGAGTTCGTCAGGTGTCCGGGCAGGGTCGAGAAGCCACACCTTGAGAATGTCGCGTTGCGCCGGTTCGCGGACATCGGCGCGGGCGAACTGCTGCGCAACTGCTTCCGGCCGGCTTTCCCGCAGAGCCCGGTCATCCGCAAGATAGGTGAGCAACTCGACGGGCCGCCGGAGCACGAGGCGGTCGAGAGTGAGGAATCCCGCGTGGACCAGGTCCTTGCGATCCTTGCGCCGGACCAAATCCGACAACAATGGCGCACTCCCGACCGCCTCGCTGTAGACCAGCACGTCAAACGCGTTCAGATAGCCGATCGACGGCTTCGCCTGCCAACCCGGGTTGGCGATGAGTTCCTCCGTTTTGCGCTGGAGGAACCCGGCATTCCGATCGAGCGGCTCTCCCCGCGCGACATTGCGCAATGCCAGGGCCCACTCGTCGGCCGTGGTGGATTGATCCAGGATTTCCCGCCCGATGTCAGCCGCTGCGGATGCATCGATGGCCGGCAGGAGATCGAGCAGAAAGCAGCGGAAGGTTGGCGAAGTGGTCAGCGAGCCATCCGCTGCCAGGTCAAACGGAAGTCCGGTCTGGAAATCCCGGCCGCTGGCGAGAAACCCGCGGATGACGGCGATCGCCTGCCCGGTGGGCATGTCCACGAGTGATTGCCGCAGTTCCAGCAAGGACTGGCGGCAAGCTTCTGCCGGGGTTCCTGCACGGAATGCGTCGAAGGCGCGCGAACTCACATCCTTGGAAAGCCGGGCTGCTGGGACGGCTTTCGCCAGCGGCGGTTTTTTGGATCCCAGCGGATCGCCGGGATTCCCCGCGTTCCAATTGAAGATCATCATGCTGACGGCGAAGGCAGCCGCTGAGACGAAGGTGATGAACCGGGTGTGTTTCATGATGACGACTTCAAGTGAGAGGGTCAGAATGTCCGGCGCGGCAAGGTGGTTTCCAACAGATCAACCGCCGGGACCCTCGCCATGTGGAGGATTCTTCGATCTTCCAGCAGCCCGGATCAAGTCCAAGATATCGCTGGATTTCCCCAGCGCCGAATCCGGCGGTGATGCTGACGTGCATGTCATGGCGGGTCACGTGGTTGATCCACGGATGCATCAACCGGCCGAGCCCATGCGGCAGGGAGGCGCGGTCGGGTTCGTTGAAAACGAGCAGGTGGGCGTTGTCCAGCCATCCACCGAGCGAAGCCAGGGGTTCCTCCTCGAAGTGGTGGAGGAATAAATTGGCGATTCTCACGCCGCCGGGAGGTGGCGGCGGTTGGGTGAAGAGATCTCCGCGGAGCCATTTCACCCGCGGTGCCAGATCCGCAGGAGCGGGAGCCAGATCGTAGGCAGTGACCGGTGCCTGGGGAAACCGTCGGGCCAGTTGGTCGCAGAGTTGTCCGTCGCCGGCGCCGATCTCAATGATGCCTTGTCGGGCCGCTTCCGGGAATCGTTCCAGAGTGCGGCGGACCCAGCGTTCGTTACCCATCAGAAAATTGATGCGGCGCAGGTCCCGGCGGCTGCGCAGGGCGTGCGGATCGTCGGCGGGGAGGTGGTCCAGCAGTTCCGGGATGACCGTGCGTTGTTGCATTCGTCAGCAGGCTAAAGGCCGGGAGTTTTCCCACAACCACGAAGTCTTGCCGGTTGATCTCCGGTGGCCGGGGTGATTGGCTCGCGGCATGGAAATCCGCAACCGCGAGCAGCAGGCACCGTTCACCACCAAGGACGGTTCGACCATCCGCAGTCTATTGGATCTATCGAACGCCCCGGTGCGCAACCAGAGTCTCGCCGAAGCGAGCTTGCCGGCGGGAACGGAAATCGAGCGGCACTACCACCGCCTCAGCGAGGAGTTCTACTATGTGACCGACGGCCGCGGCGTGATGGAAGTGGACGGAGAGGAGCGCGAAATTTCAATCGGTGACGCCATCCTGATTCCGGCGGGGGCATGGCACCGGCTCCGTGCGGTCGCGCCGCTGCGGTTTCTTTGCTGCTGTTCTCCACCTTACTCTCACGAAGATACTTACTTTGTCTAATGGTTTGATGATCCGAAAGATTCGATTGTAAATACCAGCTTGACGGAGAGGATGATATCATCAAGCCTCTTATGCGTTCCGGCTGAATCGCTTGTCACTTTTTTCATTAGAAGTCCGAGTCACTCACTTATCAACCTTTACCATATATTGAATGATTCTGAATTCTTGCAGTCATTGAAATCGACTCGGAGTTTTTAACATTTTCCACCTCTGGTCCAAAATTTGCTGCAACTTTTTTTCCTTTCGGTGGTTTTGAAGTGGCACTTCCCCCCAACATTTTCATCCCCCCCCGGATGCTTTCATCTAGCAATAATGTTCGATCCCCGGTCATGCGCGCCCTCGCGGGCGTTTGCGGCGTTTCGGCGTTGCTGACGTTAGCGGTGGATGCTGCCTCGCCGACGGACATCCGGCTCATCCATCCCGAGACCCAGGTGGAGATCACCAATCCGGTGTTCTATGAAAACGATCCGGGTAACAATTTCATCGGGACCTTGAAGGCGGTGGATGCGGATGCGGGTGATTCGTTCACTTATGAATTGGTCGGCGGGGAGGGTTCGGACAACAACTGGGCCTTCGTTATTTTCGATGATGAGTTGAACATCGACCGGAAATGGGTGGGGCCGGTGGGTGAGTTCATCGACTTTGAGGAAGAAGGTGCGGTTTTTTCCGTCCGGGTGAGAGTCCGGGACAAGACGGGTCAAAGTTTTGACAAGGTGTTCGTGGTCACGATGATCGACGACGAGACCGAGGATTCTGATAAAGACGGCTACGATGAAGCGCAGGAAAACGTGCAGGGCACCAGCGATCTGAAGGCGGATAGCGACGGGGACGGATATAGCGATCCGCTTGAGATTCAGAAAGGGACGCTGCCGAATGATCCACAGAGCAGGCCGGATTACCCGCTTCTCTCGTGGGGGGATAACGGGGCGAAAGAAATGTTGGTGCCACCGGTCGCGAGTTTCTCGCGGCTCGCGACCGGACAGAATCACAGCTTGGGGTTGAATTTCGACGGGACGGTCGCGGCATGGGCCGGATTGAATTGGTATGGACAAACCACGGTGCCACCCGGATTGAACCAGGTGGTGGGAGTCGCGGCAGGTGAGGATTTTTGGCTGGATCAATCATCTCACAGTCTGGCCCTGAAAATCGACGGCACGCTGGTGGGCTGGGGATTCAATGAAAACGAATACCACACGATTCCGGTCGGGCTCGTCGATGTGGTGGAGATTGCCGCCGGCCGGAGCCACAATCTGGCGCTCAAGAACAATGGCACCGTCGTGGTCTGGGGGAACAATGACTTCGGCCAGACCGACGTGCCGGAGAATCTCCAAGGGGTGGTGGCGGTCGATGCCGGTGGATTCTACAGTCTGGCGCTGAAAAGCGATGGCACGGTGGTGGCGTGGGGCAGCAGCTTCAACGGGGACGAGTGGTATCCGATGAACGCGCCGGCAGGCCTGCGGGATGTGGTGGCGATTTCCGCAGGGCGCTTCCATGCTCTGGCACTGCGGGCTGACGGGATGGTGCTGTCGTGGGGAAACAATGAATTCAACCAGACGGTGGTGCCTCCGGGACTGACAGGCGTGGTTTCCGTCAAAGCCGGGGCGTTTCACAGCCTCGCGCTGAAGGGGGACGGATCGGTGGTCGCCTGGGGTGCGAATGACAAGGGGCAGTCGAGCGTGCCGTTCACCGCGGGCGGCCAGGTGGTGGCGATTTCAGCGGGATTCCGGCACAGTCACGCCATCCTGAATTCAGCGGGCTACCCCCGGATCACCAGCAGTCCGGGAATTGTTATCAACTCGGCGGGGGAACTGAATCATCCGGTGATCATCGAAAACGCCGTGGCGACGCACTTTACGGCCATCGGTCTGCCAGACGGGCTGACCATCGACCCGCTCACCGGAGTCATCAGCGGCACGGTCAATGGTGCCGCCAGGCAGTCCGTGCGGATTCTAGCGGATACCAATCAGGGAAGGCTGACCCAGGATTTGTGGGTTCGGGTCGTCGACGGCGCGCCACCGACCGCCGTGAACCTGAGTCCCGCGCTGGTCATGGAAAACAGTGCGAAGGACGTGGTGGTGGGAAGCCTGAGCGCGACGGACGAGGATGCCGGTGACAGCCATACTTTTCAACTGGTCGATGGTCCTGGATCGCAGGATAACAGGCGTTTTGTCATCGCGGGAAACCAGTTGCTCGTCAACGAGCGGATCGACCGGGATTTCGAGCTGGATTCCAGCCCGTTCAGCATCCGGGTGCGGGCGATGGACGGTTCGCTGAATTTGTATGAGGCGGTGATTCCATTGCAGTTCGGAGACGACCTTCAGGAGGATACCGACCGGGATGGGCTGATCGAGGCGCTTGAGATCCTGGCTGGCACGAGTGATGGGGACTACGACAGCGACAACGACGGGTTTGGCGACGGGTTGGAGGTGCGCCAGGGAAACCTGCCTCTGGTGGCTTCGAATTTCCCCACCGGGCAAATGCTGGTCGCGTGGGGAAACAACGACCGCGGGCAGCTCACGGTGCCTGCGGGCTTGGGAGAAATCAGCCAGGTGGCGGGCGGCTGGGCACACAGTCTGGCGCTCAAGGCGGACGGGGCGGTCGCCGCATGGGGGTGGAATGCCAAGGGGCAATCCACGGTTCCGACGGGACTCACCGGCGTGGTCGCGATCGACGCAGGCTACGAACACAGCCTGGCGCTGAGAAGCGACGGCACGGTGGTCGCGTGGGGCGACAACTCAAAAAACCAGTCGAGCGTGCCGGGCGGTTTGAGCGGGGTGGTGGCCATCGCCGCGGGTGGTTATTTCAATCTCGCGTTGAAAAGCAACGGCACGGTGGTGGCCTGGGGGGACAACGAAAACGGTGAAACCGCGCTGCCGCCGGAACTCACCGATGTGGTGGCAATTTCGGCAGGAGGGTTTCACGGCCTCGCGCTGAAAGGCGACGGCACGGTGACTGCATGGGGGTGGAGCGGGGCCACCAACGTCCCGGACACCGCCGTGCAGATCGTCGCGATTTCCGCTGGCGGGATTCACAGCATCGCCTTGAAGCGCGACGGCACGATTATTCCATGGGGCAGGAATGACGAGGACCAGTTGTATGTGCCCGCCACCGTGGCTCCGGTCGCGGAGTTGGGGACGGGGGTCTATCATAGCATGGTATTGAAGAGTTCGGGAAACACGCTGGCTTGGGGAGACAATGTCTTCGGGCAATCCACCGCGCCTGTGGATGCGCAGAAACTCAGATTTCTCGGCACCGGAGCGAATCACAATGTGGCCATCCGACAGACAGCGGGTTTTCCAGCTTTCGCCGCGCGGGCGACCGTTCCCGGGTGGCCAGGACAGATGATGAACTATCAGGTGTCATTCGCCGGCGCGGCCGTTACATCCTACAGCGCCATGGGACTGCCGGCCGGCCTGTCGATCCAGCCGCAGACCGGAGTGATCAGCGGACTGGTCACCGGTGCCGGAGAACGCCGGTCCGTGCGGCTCATGGCGGACACCAACAAGGGACGGGTGAGCCAGGTGGTGTGGATCAACACCGCCGACGGAAGTCCGCCCACGGACATCAGCCTCACCGGACAGTCGGCGACCGTGGTCGAGAATACTCCGGTCGGAACGATCCTCGGCACCATCGCGGTGACGGACATTGATGCCGACGACATCCCCACCTTCGACGTCCAGGTCACGAGCGGCTCCGACTTCCCCTCTTGTCTGACCGTGACAGGCGGCCAGTTGATCGTGGCTAACAGCAGCGGGCTTGATTTCGAAAACGGGAAGGCGGGACTACTCACTGTCAGAATCGGGGTGACGGACCTCGGAGGAAATTACTATTTCGAGGATTTCTCGATCCAGTTGAGCGATGACCGCACGGAAGACGCGGATGGCGACGGTGTGACCGAGGCGATGGAGGATGACGCGTTTTTCTCCAGTGACAAGGTGAAGGACGATTACATCACTTTGGACAAGGATGGCGATGGCATTCCCGCCCTCACCGAATATGCCTTCAACCTCAATCCGCAGGTCGCGGATGGAGGGCGATACCTCGGAGCGATTGGCTCGGCGTCCGGTCTTCCGGCCATCCAGACTTTCGTCGATGCGCAGGGCCAGCGACGCCTGCGTCTGGAATACCTGCGGCGGACTGGCAGCGGGCTCACCTACGTTCCGCAGTTTTCCAGCGACCTGAAAACTTGGACCCAGCCCGCGCAGGCGGTGCAAATCACTTGGACCAGTGGCGTCTGGGAACGCTGCCTGATCGAGGACCTCCAATTCACTCCCAGCCCGAAAGCCAGATTCGCACGCTTGCAACTCCAGTTTGTTCCACCCGTCCCGTCGACCGGGCTGGCACCGACCTCGATCGGACTCGTTTCCGCCGCGCCGTCCGGCGGGCCTGCGACGCTGATGGAGAACAGCCCTCCAGGAACCATCGTCGGAAATCTGAGCACACTGGATCCGGATCCGGGCGATACCCACACCTACTCCGTGGTCGTGCTCTCCGGCGCACCGGCGGGGAGCCTGGCAATCTCCGGAAGCCAGTTGGTGACCGCTCCGGGCACTTCCTTCGATCATGAGACGAACTCCGCGAGTCTGGTCATCCAAGTCAGATCGACGGACGCCGCCCAGAATTTCCATGACCAGATCTTCATCATCCCACTCATCGACGACCGGGCGGAAGATACCGACGGAGATGGCATGGACGAGGAAACGGAAGAGGATCTGCTGTTCACCAGTGACGCGGTCTTCAACGACTTCGCCACGGCGGATGCCGATCAGGACGGAGTTTCCACGCTGCTCGAGTATGCCTTCAATCTCAACCCGCAGGCCTCTGATGCCGGACGTGTGCTCGGTCCGTTGGGATCGACCTCCGGCATGCCGCGAATGAATTCGTTCACGGATAACCAAGGTCACCAGCGCCTGCGCATGGAGTATCTCCGCCGGATCGGAAGCGGGCTCATCTACACGCCGCTGTTCTCCAGCAATCTGAATCCGGGATCCTGGGTCTCCGGTGCCAGCGCGGTGCAAATCATCTGGAGCAACTCGGAGTGGGAGCGATGCCGGGTCGACGACCCCGCGCCATCGCCCGCACCTGCTGCGAGATTCGGGCGGGTGAGTGTAAGCAAGTAAGGAGTGAGGATCTTTGCCAAGTTCGAGCGGTTTACACCTTGAACATTCTCCGCAGCTCGGCTTGGGTGGGGCTACCATGCGAGAAGACGGAAAAATGACTCTATCCGATCCCAAGTTGTGGGCGGCCGGCATCCCTGCGGTCGTCTCGTCGCTGGATCACATCCTGCGCGAGGCGGGACCGTTCCGGGGGACGAAGGGATTGCTCGAAATGAACCAGGCCGGCGGCTTCGACTGCCCGAGCTGCGCCTGGCCTGACCCGGACGGAGACCGGTCGTTCGCCGAGTTTTGTGAAAATGGAGCCAAGGCGCTCGCCTCGGAGGCCACCCGCAAGCTCGCCGATGCCGCGTTTTTCGCCGCCCATTCCGTGGAGGAACTCACCGCACAGTCCGATCTCTGGCACGACCGCCAGGGCCGCATCGCGATGCCGGTGATTTTGCGCCAGGGCAGCACTCACTATCAGCCAGTCTCATGGGAGGACGCGTTCGGCATCATCGCCAGTCATCTCAAGTCCCTGCCATCTCCCGACGGGGCCGTCTTCTACACCTCCGGCCGTGCCAGCAACGAGGCGGCCTTTCTCTATCAGCTATTCGCCCGCAGCTACGGCACCAACAACCTGCCGGACTGCTCGAACATGTGCCACGAGTCGAGCGGACTCGCCATGAAGGACGCCATCGGCATCGGCAAGGGCACCGTCACGCTGGAAGATCTGGTAGACGCGGATACCATTCTCTGCGTCGGCCAGAATCCCGGCACCAACCACCCGCGCATGCTCAGCACGCTGGAAGCGGCGGTGGAAAAAGGCGCGAAGATTGTTTCCATCAATCCGCTCAAGGAGGCCGGGCTGGTCGGTTTCATCCACCCGCAGCATCCGGTCGCCACCATCCTCGGCCGGGCGTCGGCGCTCGCCTCGCGCTTTGTCCGCGTCCGCATCAACGGTGACTTCGCGCTCTTCCGCGGGCTCGCCAAGGTGCTGTTCGAAAAGGAAGCCGTGGAACCCGGCACCATCATCGACTCCTCGTTCATCCGCAACCATACCGGAGATTTCGAAGCCTATCGGGCACTTGTTGGAGAAACCTCGTGGTCGGAGATCATCCGCATGAGCGGGGTGGGGGAGGAGGAAATCCGCGCCCTCGCCGCTACCGTGCTCGCGGGTGAACGCAAGCTCGTCACCTGTTGGGCCATGGGCCTCACCCAGCACCGCAACGCTGTCGCCACCATCCGCGAGGTAGTCAATGTCCATCTCCTGCTAGGCGCGGTCGGCCGCCCGGGTGCCGGGCTCTGTCCGGTGCGCGGCCACAGCAATGTCCAGGGCGACCGCACCATGGGCATCTTCGAGAAAATGCCGGAATCCTTCCTCGCCGCGCTCGATCGCGAGTGCGGGATTTCCGCGCCGCGCGAGCACGGCTACGACACGGTCGCCGCCATCCACGCCATGCATCGCGGCGATGCCAAGGTCTTCCTCGCCCTCGGCGGAAATTTCCTCCAAGCCTCGCCCGACACCGACTTCACCGCCGCCGCCCTGCGCAACTGCGAGCTCACCGTCCACATCTCCACCAAGCTCAACCGCAGCCACCTCGTCACCGGCCGCACCGCCATGATCCTGCCCTGCCTCGGCCGCAGCGAGCGCGACGGAGAGGGGAAATTCGTCACCTGTGAGAATTCCATGGGCGTCGTGCAAATGTCGCGCGGCGTGCTCGCCCCCGCCTCGGCGGATTTGCGCAGCGAGGTGGAGATCATCGCCGGTCTCGCCGCCGCGGTGGATGGATCGAGCCATGACCCGGTGCCGTGGCTTTGGCTCGCGGAGGACTACAGCCGCATCCGCAGCCTCATCGAGCGGGTGATCCCCGGATTTGAAAACTACAACGACCGCGCGAATCTAGCCGGGCGGATTCTATCTGCCTAACTCCGCCAAGCAACGCGTCTGGGACACGCCCACCGGCAAGGCGGGTTTCAGCCTCGCGCCCATGGATGTCTTCGAGGCCGCGCCCGGCCGGCTTGTTCTGCAAACCCTCCGCAGCCACGACCAGTTCAACACCACCATTTACGGCATGGATGATCGCTATCGGGGCATTTCAAACGCCCGCCGCATCATCCTCGTGAACCCCGAGGATCTCAAGGATCGCGGCATCGCGCCCTGTGCCCAGGTGGACATCACCAGCTTCTGGGGCGACGAGCGGCGCACCGCCAAATCCTTCACCGCCATTCCTTACGAAATGCCCCGCGGCAGCGCCGCCGCCTATTTTCCGGAAGCCAACGTGCTCGTCCCCGTCGGCAGCCAGGCGGAAGGCAGCGGCACGCCGACCAGCAAGGCGGTGGAAATCGAAATCCATTAGATGTCCTCGGGAATTCGTCACGCCCCACAGACCGCGGGATTCAGTCCAAATGCATTTTCCTCTTTCCGCTCCTCGGCGGCTCGCCCCCTGCCCGGGCACGACTCACGGCGACGGGCCGACCTGGATGAAGAGTTTCCGTTGGGAATCCGGCGGCAGACTCACGGTGGGAATGATGATGGGAGTCTCGCCCGCCGGCCAATCGGCGGCTTTGAAAACGCCCGCGTCCGTCCAGACCGATAGATCGCTGGAAACGCGGACCTGATAGCTGCGGCCCGGCACCGTCCGGATGGTCGCCGCGGCTCCGGCGGGATCGGGAGCTACCACGAGGGTTCGCATGAGGCTGGTCCGGTCGGTGGGATCGGTCCCGGCTTGAAATTCGGCGAGGTCGCTCATGCCGTCGCCGTCGCTGTCAAGTCCGGCGCTGAGCTGGGAGAGATTCGGCGCGTATGCTAGCTCCCACGCGTCACGCAGGCCGTCGCCGTCTTCATCGGATTTCCCGCCGAAGCCGAGAGTGATGGAGAACAGGTATTCCCGGCGGAACTCGCCTCCTTCCGGATAGCGGAACGGAACCACCGGTGACTGGCCGAGCTCCAGGGTGGCACCCCGGTGCTCGTCGTCATATCGATAGAAAATCAGGTCGCCGCCGTCGGGGACCTCCTCCGAGTAAATGAAGCTGACCGCGCCGTTTCCGGTGCCGGGTGTGCCGTCGGGCAGCCCGTCCACAAATCCCGGAGCGATGGTCTCGCCAGGTGCCACGGCGATGACCGCGGGGCCGCCGGAGAAGGGGTGGTCGTTGATGCCGGCGGTGTAATTCGTCTGTGGATCACCGATGGCTAACAAAGTGAAGTCATCAAGGCTGTCGGAGCCACTGAGCCGGACGATGAAGGGTGTGACGGGATCGGTGACGCGCTCGGCTTCGAAGCGGAAACGATCCACGCTGATGGTCAGGGTTTCGTTGGTGGTGTTGGTGAACGACTCGGTGTAATTGATGACAAAATTCGAGCTCGCGCCATCGACGAGGCGGTATCCCGGTTGTTCGACGCGGTTGCCCAGCTTGAGCGAGGAGATGATATGACTGACCGAGAAGTGATAGGTGCGGCTTTGGTTGGGGATCAGGTTCGCTCCGGGCAAGGGTGCGCTGCCAGGATTGAGTAATCCAGTCTGGGACTCCAGCGGGCCGCCGCCGTGCCAGACGGCGTTGCCGCCGGCGGTCCAGGTGATGGATTCGGGGCCGGTTGCTAGAAATCCGGGGGCGATGGATTCTCCCGGCAGCAGGGTGATGGTGAGCGGAGAGTCGGCGAAGGGCGCGTTGTTGATTCCCGGGGAATGGCTCGTGCGCGTGGTGCCGATGGCGATCACGGTGAAATTTCCCGGAGCATTCACTTTCACGAGGAAGGGCGTGAGCGGGTCGCCGGTGGATTTCGCATGATAGGAGAACCGGTCCAACCGCAGGGTTACCGGGCTGTCGTAGGTATTGGTGAAGGTGGCGTTTTCCTGGATGACCATGTTCGCCCGCCACGGGTCGCTGCCGCCGGGGAGGACCGGTGTGGCGGTGATGCCGAGCTCGCCGCCGCCGAAGAAGCTCTGGGACTTGGTACACGAGTCGGCGTTCATCGAGAGCAGCCAGTTGGCGATGCGCGAGACCGCGTTGAAATCCACCGGGCCGCGGGCGATGGGTGGCATGGCGACGGACGGAGTGGTCGAGGTGACGCGGTGGAAGAGCACCGAATTTTCCAAGCTGCCGGGCTTGAGGACGGCGGGCGAGGGGAGGTCCAGTCCGTCGATGAGCGGGCCGCAGACGAGCGACTGGTTGGTGAGCGGCGTGATCAGGCGGGCGTCGAAAAACGCGCGCGAGCTGCCGTCCGGCTGGTGGCAGTGCGAGCAGTTGCTGTCCAGATAGGAGCGGACGAAGCGCTCGTCGGATAGATTGGGGTCGTCGATGTCGGCGGAAGTGATCACATTCACGAGGTCCGCCTTCCGGAGATTGCGCGGGATGAATCCGGCGGCGCTGAAGGACTCGATCTGGTTGGCAGTGGTGCCGTTCGGATAGGTGGTGTCGCGGTTCAGCTGCCGGGTGCGGAAGCCGAGCACCGGTCCGGTGCCGGCCTGGTGGCACTGCCAGCACTGGTTGCGGGACGGATAGAGATACTCGAAGGTCTGGCCGTCGAGCGTGAGGTTTTCGACGAGATCCGTCCTCGGCGAGGTCCGCCTCGTTTTCGCCGGGACGCCATTTGTAGGTGACGCCGCCCCAGCCGTCCTTGCCGTGGACGAATAGCCGGGTTTCCAGCGGGGCGTTGTTGTCCGGGCGGGCGAAGTGCTTGACGAAGACGGTCCCGACCGGGAACTGCCACGCGTGGTTCTCGCTGTAGCTGATTTGCTCCGCAGGGGAATTCGGCACGCCGTCGTTGGGAATCATCACCCAGCGCTTTTTGGATAGACCGGACGACCACAGCGGCATGTTCACCTCGTAGGGAACCAGTCCGGGGGCAGGCGTGAGTGTGCCGAGATCGGTGAAGAGCTGGGTCTGGGAGAGCAGGGGCGGGTATTCCCAGGTTTCGCCAGTGATGGTGCCCGCCCGCTTGATGCGGGAAATCTGTCCGCCGCCCGGGGTGCCGGCCCCCATTTGCAGGAGCAGCAGCTCGTTGCTGGAATCGACGCCGAAGGAGCTGATGCCGTTCCAGATCGTGCCCGCGCGGCCCTGGCCGATCTGTTGGATGGCTCCGGCGGTTTGTGTCTGCCCGTCGTATTCCAGCGAGTAGTAAAGCTGCGTGCTGTTATCCCCGAAGATATACTTTCCGGTGAGCTCGGGAATCGCGGTGCCGCGGTAAACATAACCGCCGATCACGCAGTTGCCGCCGGTGTGGTCGTAGGCGTGAACGGGGGCGCGTTCGGTGCCGATCAGCGGGTTCGGAGTCGGTTGGAAACCCGGATCGTTTCCTTCCTTGTAGTTCCACTGGAAATTGAGTCCCGGCGCGTCCATCACGTTGACTTCCTCCCAGGCCCCCGCGCCGACATCGCCGATCCAGAAACGGTTGGCCACGGCGTCGTAGGTCATCCGGTGCGGTTCCCGCAGGCCGATGGCGTAAAATTCTTCCAGCGCACCGGGGACGCCGACCCATGGATTATCGTTAGGGATGTGGTAGCCCTGGGTGTAGGTGTGGTTGATGGTGTTGACGTTGGTTTCGCCCGGTTGCAGCGGCGGTTCGGCGGGTTGGTTGACGATGGGTTTGCTGAATGGCGCGCCGCGCTGGTCCACATCCATGCGCCAGACGCCGGAGCGCACGCGGTCATTGAGCTTCTGGGTGTGGGGTGTGGAGTCGCCGCTTTCCGTGCCTTCGTCGCCGAGGCTGAGGTAGAGAAACCCGTCGCCGCCGAAGGTCAGGCCCCCGCCATCGTGGCCGCGGGCGGTGTCGAACTGTTGGATCATGATCAGCTCGCTGGCGGGATCGAACGTCGAGTTCGCGGGATTCCAGGTGAAGCGGGAGAGCCGGGAATAGTAAGGGTTGAAGGCGTCGACGGTGGCGTCCGGGTTGTCGGTCGGGTGGTGGAGGTAGTAGACGTAGAGGAAATCCTTGCCCTGCGCCTGGCCGAATTTCGGGTGGAACGCGCAGCCGAGGATGCCGCCGTGTTTGTGGGTGGGCACGCCGATGTCCCAATTCATGTACCAGACGCGGCTGCGCAGATCGAGCACGGTGGCGACCTGCGCGGGCGTGGCGGTGTCCTGGTCCGGCAGGCGGAAAATCCGGCCATCCATTTCAGCAACGAACAACTCGCTCGCCCCGCCGGGCCATGGCAGGGCGACGATCGGCGACTCCCAGGCGAGATTCGGGAATGCCTCCAACGTATCCACCTGCGTCGGCACGATGGACAGCGTGGGCAGCGCCCCATTCGAGAACGGAGCAACCGCCTTGGCTCCGCCGAACCCGGCGATGCCTTCCGAATAAGCACGCAGCGAGACGGCGGTGGTGGGGAAATCCGATGGCACCACCGAGCCCGGATTTTTTCCTGCGCACCACTTCAGCGCGCGGACGAAGGTTTCATGAAATGCCGCGCACCGCATGCCGGGCGGTTCCTGCTGGTCGCTCCAGATGTGGCCGTAGGTCGAGGCGTAGACGCGACCGCTGCCGTAAGTGACCGTCCACTCGACCGGATGGTTCAGCGCGGGCTGCCCGGCGGGCGGGTCCGGATCGATGGCGTGGGAGAGGATCGTCACATTCGTCGCCACCGCCGGATCGATCCCGCGGGGGAATCGCACGACTTCGAGGTCGGCGGCAAACCACGAGTTGGGCAGGCCGGTGTGGATCGGATGGCTGGTCCGGCGGGTGACCAGCGAGTCGGCGCGGTTGCCATGGCCGGTAGCCAGCCCGGAGCCGGGTGGATGGACAAGCAGCGAGCCGTTGGGATTGACCGTGAACGCCGTGCCGGTGGCGGCGTCGTGCCAGGTGAGGCCGACGATTTCCTGATATTCCTGCCAATCGGTGAATGCTTGATTCGCTTCATGGAAGGCATAAAACCCGCCGCCGTTCTGGACGTAAGCGGCGAAGGCGGTTTGTACGGAGACCGGCCACGTTGCGTTTCCGGGCGCACTCCGATAGCCGGATAGAACGACGTCGTAGTCGGAAAACACCGGATTCCAGGCCGCCCATTCCGCGCTGCCCATGTCCTGAGGCACGATTGAAACGTCCACTTGAAACGAGCCGTCGCGGCCGAGGATGTTACGAAAAATGTCCACCCGGCGCTGCCAGTCGTGATTGCTGGCACCTTCGATGACCAGCACCCGGATTGGGCCGGTGGGTGGCGGCGGAGCGGCCGCCGCGGAGATTCGGAAGTCGTCGTAAACGATGTTTCCGCCCTGGTCGAGGGTGGTCGAGCACACCTCGAGCGTGAGTTTTCCATCCGGTCCCGCGATGGCTGGCACCTCGACGAGGCTGTAGCCGCTGGCCCATGTCTGGGCGCTGGTCCTAACGACCTGGTAGGCGGGCTGGCTGTTGATCCGGATTTCCCCGGTCATGTTCGCGGTGCCCCATGAGATGTGGCGGGCGTGGAGAAACGAAATTGTGTAACCGCCGCCCGGATTGAGTCCCGTGATGGTCTGGGCGATTCCGCCGGGTCCGTGGCCGCCGGCGTCGAGAACGTTCGCACCCTGCGGCGGGTTCGCGTTGCCGAACCGGATGACATCGACATTTTCCCGGGTGACCCGCCAGCCGGGCAGTGAGAACCCGGACAGATGTTCGTTACCGACCGGGCCGCTGTTGTCAGGATCCGTGGCGGGGTTTCCGAGCGGGCTCTCGAAGCCGCCGTTGACCAGCGCCCGGCCGCCGCGGGCGTCCGCGACTTGCGTGAGGTTCTGCCACGCTTGTTCCGGCGCGGCGGGCATCCCTCCCAGCTCGATTCTCGCCAGATCGACCAGCAGTCCCGCGCTGCCGGTCTCCAGAGACTCGATTCTGAGCGCGGCGGACGTGGCGTTAGGAACGAACTCGAATCCGTTAGCACTCAGGTATTCGTTGGTCTGCCCGTTGTGAATCTCGCCGATGGTCGCGCCGTCGATTTTGATCCGTGCGTCGGCGAGCGTCCCGGTGCCGGGCTGCGCCATGTAGGCGAACCGCACGCGGTGGGTCTGCCCGGGGACCAATCCGGTGAACGTCTGCTCGATGATTCCATTCTGCAGATCGAGCCGATTAGCCCCTTCGAAGGCAAATGCGGTTTCCACCGCGACATTCGCGTGGGTCCAGCCGTTCAGACCGCTCTCAAATCCCGGATTGATGCCTACGGGGATCGCGAAAACCGCCCCCGGTATGAACAGGGCGAAAAGGAATTTGAGAAAAAACGCAGGCGTGGTCATCGGCGGGGGAGCGGCCGGAGTGAAGCAGAACCAGGGCCGAACTCAATGCGAATCGCCGACCGCCCGTCCGAGCGACAAGGAGAGTGGGGAAACGGACGCCCATGCATCCAAACGCTGATATCCCGGAACTCGATAGCGATTTTGCCCGGGTTCACCCCATTTCATGTTACTAGCAGACTCGCTGCCCTGCGTGGAGAGTCAGGCGGCGGGTTCCAAATCTAGCCGAGTGATTCCATCACCGCGGCGAAGATCTGGAACGACCGCAGCCGCGCCGCGTGATCGTAAATCTGGCCTGCTGCGAGGAGTTCATCCGCGGCGGTTTCCGCGAGCAGTTTTTCCGCCTCACGCCGGATCGTCCCGGGTGATCCCACCAGGGAATAGCGGGTCATGCGCATGACGTGCAGCTCCTCCGCAGGCGACCAACGGCGCGCCATGTCGGTGACCGGCGGCTGGAGTTCACCCGGGTTCCCGCGGATCAGGTTGAGGAACTGCTGCTGCATCGAGGTGAACAACAACCGCGCTTCCTCATCCGTCTCCGCGGCGAAGACATTCACCGCCACGATCGCGTGCGGCTTGCGGTCTTCCCCATGCGGTTGGAAATCCCGCCGATAGAGAGCCAGCGCGGTTTTCAGATAGTCCGGCGCGAAGTGCGAGGCGAACGCGAACGGCAACCCCAAGGTCGCCGCCAGCCTGGCGCTGAAATCGCTCGATCCCAGCAGATAGATCGGCACCTCCAGTCCTGCCCCGGGAACCGCCCGCAGTTCCTGTCCTTTCTCCGCCGGGCGGAAATACGACTGCAGTTCGATCACATCCCGCGGGAAGGTATCGCCACTGGCACCGAGCCCCCGCCGCAGCGCGCGGGCGGTGACTTGATCCCCACCCGGAGCGCGCCCCAAGCCAAGATCGATCCGCCCCGGGAATAGTGCTTCCAAGGTGCCGAACTGCTCGGCGATCGCCAGCGGCGCGTGGTTGGGAAGCATGATTCCGCCGGAGCCCACCCGGATCGTCGAGGTGCCGGCCGCGACGTGGCCGATGGCCACCGAGGTCGCGGCGCTGGCGATGCCGGGCATGTTGTGGTGCTCCGCCAGCCAGAACCGGCGGTACCCCCAGGCCTCCGCATGCCGTGCCAGATCCAGTGAGTTTCGGAACGCCAGGCTGGCATTTCCGCCCGCGATGATCGGCACGAGGTCCAGCACGGAGAAAGGAATCATGGCGGAGAATAATGCTGAACACGCGAAACGCAAACCCGGCGGTGGCAAGGACCTGCCAGCCAGGAGAAAGACTGAAACACGGGGCGATGTCGTGGACGCCGGAGACCGCGAAGGGGCGCATCTGACAAGGTGTCCCGACGGTCTCCGCCGGGAACGGAGACAGAGAATCCGACCGGGACAGTCGGATTCTTTGCTGTTAGGATTGCGGAACCGGAATTCGTGGCAACCGGTGATCGCCGCTAGGTGAACTTCCGGCTCAGCGAGCCCGACGCCGGATCGCCGAACCTCCAAGGTAGTTCGGTCGCTTTTGAAATGCCGATTCTGCCGCCCGCGCAGACGTCCGTGGTCGCACCGACCTGGATGATCCCGCAGTCTTCCTGTTCTAGAAACCGGGCACCGTGCGCGGTGCCGTCGATGCCGAAGGCGCGGGTCAATTTTCCGGGGCCGGCGGAGAGTTGGTGGTCATTCACCCCGGCCCGCCGGCCACGCATTTCCCCGATGCCTGCCAGCGGCTCAAGAGCCCGGAAAAGCACGAACCCCGAACCCGCCTCGCTCTTCACCAGCACGTTGAACATCCAGTGCACGCCGTAATTCAGGTAAACGTAGGCGTCTCCGGCCCGGTGGCTGGCGACGAAGGCCCGCGCGCTCGGGCGGTTCCAAGTGTGGCATGCCGGATCGCCCGCCGAGTGATAGGCCTCGGTTTCCACGATCCGTCCGATGCTGCCCTTCCACCGGAAATGAGCGCCGATGAGCTCCCGGGCGCAGTCCACCGGATCCCTCTCAAAAAATGCCGTTGTCACTCGATTCATCGGAATTCTCCAGTTGAAGGCAGGTAATACTTCATGCAACCGAATCAGTGACATTGTCGTTACAAATTCATCACCGAAACCTCTTGAAGCGCCCATACTATTATCGTAGTAGCTCTATTGATCGATTTTAAAACGGTCGGTCTCCCTATATTATGAATGCGAATCCCTATGCGATCATGCTGAGCGACCCGACGCCAGCGGCCACCGGTGCCAAATCCGGTTCAAAACCCTCCGCGACCGCGCTTGAAGACTCGTTCTCCAGCTGCATGCCGTGGGTCTCCGACTATGACGAGGAATGGATGAATTTCATCGAGCAGCACTCCATGCAGAGTTGTTGGGCATCGAAGGACGATTCCGACTCCGACGTGTTGCCACGCGTCTGGAATCAGCCTCACTTTTAGCGGTGATATGGCCCTCCGAGCCCCCGGATCGGAGGGTTTTTCTTTTTCTGGAGATCCGCACGGATTGAGGAGGAAGGGAAAGTGGGATTTAGGTGGCGAGCGGGCTTTACCTGCGGAGAATGGGCGTTAGTTTCAGCGGCAGCACTGGAACATGGCGGAACCCGACAAACTGGATACCTTGCAAGCGGTGGAGCTTGCCGAGGGCATTGAAATCCGGTTGCGGATGGCCGGCCCCGTCCTGCGCATCGGTGCCTACGGGATCGACCTGTTGATTCGCACCGCCGTATTGGTGATCGCCGGGATCGGCGCCAGCCTCGCGGGCATCGCGATCGGTGGGAAAGTCGTGGCCGGGGTGATGTTGCTGGCATGGTTTCTGATGGACTGGCTTTACCCGGTGGTCTTCGAGGCGGGCAAGCGCGGTGCCACGCCGGGGAAACGAATCATGGGCCTGCGGGTGGTGCAGACGACCGGCTCGCCGATCACTTTCGGGCAGGCGATCGTGCGGAATTTCCTGCGCTTCATCGATGGCATGCCGGCGTTCACGTATTGTTTCGGGCTGACGAGTTGTTTGGCGACGAAACGCTTCCAGCGTCTC
Source organism: uncultured Verrucomicrobiae bacterium (assembly GCA_963841745.1). Lineage (GTDB taxonomy): Bacteria > Verrucomicrobiota > Verrucomicrobiia > Verrucomicrobiales > Akkermansiaceae > Luteolibacter. The sequence continues at coordinate 83,171 of CAWJDV010000010.1, forward strand.
GGCGATCTGGCGGCGGGCACGGTGGTGGTTTACGACCGGATCCCGCCGATGCCGGTGATCGCCTCACCACCGCCGATGGTCGCGGTGCCGCTGCCCGTCGGGCTGACGGTCAATGAGATGCGGGCGCTCGCCTTGTTCCGCGAGCGGGCCGGATTGTGGTCGGACGGGCGGCGGGCGGAAATCGCCGACCAGGCGTCCGTGCTGAGCGGCGCGTCGGGGACAGCGGGCGTGAACCGGCTGATGGCGATGGCGCACTGGGTGCAGGAGAAAAGGGGGGAGCGATGACGGCGGGCGACTTCGAGCACAAAAACGCGGCGCGCTGGGCGGAGTATGAGTCGCTGGTCTCCCTGATGGAAAAGGGCAAGGCCGGGCGCGAGGCGGAGCGGCTGCCGCGCCTGTTCCGCGAGCTGAGCCTGGACTTGTCGCTGGCGGAGTCCCGGATGTATGGCGCGCGCATCACCGAGCGGCTGAACGAACTGGTGATCCGCGGCTACGAGTTGATTTACCGGACGCGGCGGGGGAGTTGGGAAAACGTGGTGGTGTTCGTGACGACCAGGTTTCCGCAGGCGGTCCGGCGCGAGTGGCGCTTGTTCTGGTTGTGCAGCGCGGTGTTCTGGCTGCCGTTTTTGGCGATGATGCTTTCGGCACACCACGACATCCGCTGGATCCAGGCGGCGCTCGGTGCGGATGGCATGGCGTCGATCGAGCAGATGTACGGCGGCCGCGAGGAACAGCTCAGCCATCTGCGGGCCGAGTATGGCTCGAATTTCATGATGTTCTGCTTTTACATCTACAACAACGTGGCGATCGACTTCCGGACCTTTGCCGGCGGGATCCTGGGCGGGCTGGGGACTTTGTTTTTTCTGGTGTTCAACGGGCTGCAGCTCGGCGCCTCGGCGGGGTATGTGAATCACGCGTGCAATCCGGAGTCGTTCTGGTCGTTTGTGGCCGGGCACTCGTCGTTCGAGCTGCTAGGCATGATCCTTTCCGGGATGGCGGGCATGCGGCTCGGGCTGGCGCTGCTGCGTCCCGGCCGGCTGCCCAGAGTGCGGGCGCTGGTGGAGGCGTCGAAAGAGGCGCTGCCGCTGATCTACGGCGCGGCCTTGCTGACCACGCTGGCGGCGGTGGTGGAGGGGTTCTGGTCGGCGCAGGCGGTGCCTTCAGAGTGGAAATACACGGTGGGCATCATCGGCTGGATTCTGCACATCGCCTATTTCACCCTCGCGGGAAGGAGGTCCGGCCATGCGGCTTGATACGGTGACCGCGGAGATCCGGCCGCGGACGGACTGGGAGGCGGTGGATCTCGGGTTCGCGATGGTGCGGCGGGATTTCTGGCGCAGCATCACGGTGTGGTGGCTGGCGCTGGGGATTCCCACGGTCATCGCCGGGATCCTGTTATGGGATCATCCGCTGTTGTTGCTGATCCTGTTCTGGTGGCTGAAACCGGCGGGCTCGCGGATGGTTTTGTTTGGCCTGAGCCGCCACCTGTTCGGCGAGGAACCTTCGTGGCGGGCGATCTGGCGGGAAGTCCCGAGGGCCTGGACACGGCGGTTTTTCTACCGGTTCCTATGGGCGAGATTTTCTCCGTGGATGCCGGTGACGCTCGCCGTGGAGGACCTGGAAGGCCTGCGCGGAAAACCTTACCGCCAGCGCTGCGGCCAAGTCGTCCGGCGTGGAGAAGGGGTGGTGATGTGGCTCTATTTCATCTCGGACACGGCGGCGGCGTGGATCGGGCTGGGGATCCTCGCGCTGGTCATGATGTTCATCCCGGACGGCCAGGACGCGGCGTGGCAGCAGGCGATCGAATCCTGGGACCCGGACTTCCCGATGGAAATCCCGCTGTTGATCACCCGCACGGTGGTGGCCTGCGTGATGTTGGGGATTTCCCTGACGGATGTGTTCGTGATCGGTGCCGGATTCGGGGTGTATATCAACAACCGGACGTGGATCGAAGGCTGGGATGTCGAGCTCGCGTTCAAGCGTCTCGCCCTGCGTTTGGGAAAAGTGGTTGTGGTCCTGCTGGCGTTTTTTCTGATCAGCCCGAGCGCGCGCGGCCAGGACGCACCGGATCCCGCGAAGCTGATCCAGGAGGTGAAAGCGGACGAGGCATTCAAGGTCCACACGGTGACGGACCGGATTCCGAAATCGAAGAAGACGCCGCCGCCGACTGCAAAGATTCCCGTCGATTTGTTAGTGATCCTGTCGCAGGTGTTCGCCGTCTGCGTAGGCGTGCTGGCGGTGGGCTTCATCGCCTGGGTGATTTGGCGGAACCGGCACGTTTTCCGCCTCCAAGGATCGGGCGCTCCAGCAGACAGCCCGGCCCGCACCGCGCGGGTGGTGATGGGCATGGAGATCTCGCCCGACACGCTGCCGCCCGATGTCCCGGGAACCGCCTGGGCGCTGTGGCAGGCGGGCCGCCATCAGGAAGCGCTGGGGCTGCTCTATCGGGGGTCGATTTCCCGGGTGATGGAAATCGGACGCGTGGAAATCCAGGAATCAGACACCGAGGGAGATTGTCTCCGGCGGGTGACTCAGGCGGGTGCCGCGGTGCATCCCGACTATTTCCGCGGCATCACGCGGGTCTGGGTCCGGCTGGCCTATGCCGGCATCAGCCCACCGGACGTCGAGGTGCAGGCGTTGTGCGGGCAGTGGCCGTTCGGAGAGAGGAGGGGGGCATGAGAATTTTCTGGATGTTGTTCGCGGCGCTTTGCCTCACCGCGTGCGATTACACCGAGGTGAAACGGGAAATCGGCTACAAGGGCAAGGCCCGGATCAACCCGTGGCTCGCCGCCGAGCGGTTCACCGCGCGACATGACCGCGAGGTGCGCTCGCTGGCTTCATGGGTCGCGCCGGACGGGGCCGACATCGCGTGGTTCGTCCCGGCATCCGTGTTGAACAACCAAAGTTACATCCGGAACGTCGAGGAGTGGGTGGAGGATGGCGGGCATCTGGTCATCCTCGTCGAGAACGCGGATTCCGAGACGAATGACTGGTCGGGAAGTGCCAGCGATCCGACGCTTGAACCCGTGCTCGTCCGGATGTTGCAACGGGTGGGAATCGAGCTGGATGCGGGTGATTTCTCAAAAAACGAGGTGAAGGCGACGGAAATCGAGTTCCGCGGAAAGTCCTATCGGGTGGACGCGCGCTCCACCAGCCGCGTGGCGGCGGGTGACGGGAAGCCGGGAGTTTTCGCATCCGCCCGGCGGGGCCAGGGCCGGCTGACCGTGATCACGGACGCCCGGATGTTCCGCAACCGCTGGATCGGCGACCATGAACACGCCGCGTTGTTAGCGGCGCTGATCGAGTCCTCGGATTATGAAGGGTCCGTCGGCTTCCTGCGCGGATCCGGGCTCTCGCTGTGGGGATTGTTAGGCAAACACCTGTGGCCGGTGCTAGCCGGTCTCGGGCTGCTGGGTTTTTTCTGGCTTTGGAAAAGTCTCAGCCGCTTCGGCCGTATCGAAGCAGCCGACGGAGTTTCAACCTTGCGCGGCTACGAGCATCACCTGGAGGCGCTCGGCGATTTCCAATGGCGGCTCGACCGGGCCGTCGCCTTGCTGGCGCCGCTGCGCGCGCAGATCGTCGAGCGCGGGCAGCGCATCAGCGTGCGGGCCGGCCGCCGTGACGACGATTTCTTCCAATTCCTGGCCGACCGTGCCGAAATTCCGCGCGAGCGGGTTTTCCGGGCGCTCGCCGAGACCGCACCCGCCGACTCCGCCACCCTCACCCGCACCGCCGCCGATCTTCAGAAATTGCTCCAAGTCCTCCACTGACCCGCTCCATTCATGAATCCAGACCCCTACGCCCCGATCGTTCCACAAGCCCCACCCGCCGGCAGTCTGGCGGAGTTGATCCTCAGCATGCGCGAGCAGATCAGCCGCGTGATCCTTGGGCAGGAAACCGTCATCGAGCAGGTCATCGCCGCGCTTCTGGCAGGCGGTCACGTGCTGTTGGAGGGCAAGCCCGGACTCGGCAAAACCCACCTCGTCACCACCCTCGCCAAGACCTTCGGCGGAGTCTCCGCGCGGATCCAGTTCACGCCGGACCTGATGCCGTCCGACGTGACCGGCTTCCGCCTGTTCGACATGAAATCCCAGACCTTCCAGCTTCGCCAGGGCCCGGTCTTCACCAATCTGTTACTGGCAGACGAAATCAACCGCGCCCCCGCCAAGACCCAGTCAGCCCTGTTGGAAGTCATGCAGGAACGCCAGGTCACCATCGACGGCGAGACGATGAAACTAACGCCGCCGTTCATGACACTCGCCACCCAGAACCCGGTCGAACACGAGGGCACCTATCCGCTGCCGGAAGCCCAGCTCGACCGCTTCATCATGAAGGTGCTCATCGACTATCCGGTCCGCGACGCCGAGTGCGAGATCGTCAACCGCGCCGCCGCGGAAATCCCAGGTGAATCCGCCACCTCGGTTTCCGTGATCTGCGGTCCGCGGGAAATCGTCGCCGCCCAGCAGGCGACCGCCGCCGTACAGGTCGTGCCGGAAGTCGTCGGCTACGCGGTCGCACTCGCCGCGGCGACGCGCGAGTCGCGCGCCATTTCGCTCGGTGCCGGCACCCGCGGCGCCATCAGCCTGGTGCGCATCGGCAAGGCCTTCGCCGCGCTCGACGGGCGGGACTTCGTCACCCCGGACGACATCAAGCGCGCCGCGCTTCCCGTGCTGCGCCACCGCGTCCAGCTCACCCCGGAAATCGCCATCAGCGGCCAGGACGTGGACGACGTGCTGCGCGCCATCGTCGAAAGCGTGCCCGCGCCGAGAAGGTAGGAGCGGACCGCGGCCTTCAGGTCCAATGGCTTCAAGGATTCGCCTGTGGTTTTATCAACACCAACGGTGTTCCGCCCTCCAGCCCAGGGTTGGCGTGAGGAACGAACGCCTACCCCGGGGAACTGAATTCTCGGAATCGAACCACAACGTGGTTCCTGCCTTCGTGAGGGGCTCCGGACCGCGGAACTTCATCCCGCCCGCGAAGCGAAAAGCCCAAGAGCCGCCCGGCCAGCTTGAAAGGAAGATGGTGAACCACGGAATGCACGGAATACACGGAAAATGAGGAGACTTTAAAAAATGGTCGTGTCATCTTTGGGATGGTGGGCCCATTCCTTTCCAATCAAAAATAATCATTCCATGCTTATCCGGTCGCCTGAGAAACGGATGACGATTTCCAATAAGGAAGGCAGGAAGGCCGGGAAAGAGGCCTGCAAACGCCACCTTCCTGCTTTCCTGCCTTCCTCATTGTTTTTTGGTGGTGCGACCGGATAAGCACGAATCATTCATCATTCCTCCTCTTCCGCGGCCGGCCGCTGCGCACCTCGCTGTGCGGCACGAATCCTGGAGCGCCCGGAGCAACCCGCAGTCATCGCCGGAAAGCCTGCAGCGACGAGGGGAGTCCAACAACGCCGGACGTCTCCGCAGTTCATCTTAGCTCACGCGGATGAAATCCTCTTGATGCCCATCTCCTCGTTTGCTCCACGGGCGACGCGAAAAAGCCGCCGGTCCTTCCGGACCGACGGCTCCATTAGCAACCGACCTGCGGCGTCATTTGACTCGGCTTTACAAGGGCCTCGAATCAAGCGACGTCTGCATCCGGCTCGGCGGGGGCGGTGGCCGCCTTTTCCGCTTTCTTTTTGCGGACCGTGCCGGTCTTCCACTCGCTTTTCGGGACGAATCCCAGCGAGCGATAGAACTCACAGTCCTCCCCATACAGTTGGCTTCCCCGGATCGCATGGGCGATCATGGACCGCGGCCTTCAGTCCGCCCGCGAAGCGAGAAGCCAAGGAAGAGCCCATGAAAAGCCAAAGAAGCCCCTGAGCGCCGGATTCATCCCGATGCCTTTAAGGACTCGTTAGGATGAGGGCGATTTTCTTCACCAACGGGATCGAGGTCGGCTTGCGGATCTTTTTCCAGTTCTTCGCCGGCTGGCGCAGGCCGCGGTCGCAACTGCGCGGTTTCCGGTCGGGGATCAGCGCGGTGATGGCGAGTTCCGCGAGCACCCGCCGCGTCCACTCGCCGCGCGCGGCGGCGTCGATGAGGTCGCAGCCCAGCTCCATCACCCGGCACAGTGCCACGGTGGCGTCGAGGACTTTGGCGAAGCTGATTTTCCTCATCGCCACGCCGACCGCGCTCGCCACCGCCGCTCGCTGGCGGGCGATGACGGCCGCCGCCAGCAGCAGCGCGAGCGCTTCCTGGGCGGCCGTTTCGGGGGTCTGCGCGTCGAGCAGGTTGGCGCGGCCGTGGACGTGGCTCTTGAGTTCGCGGTAAAAAAGTTCGTGCTCCCAGCGGGTGGCATAAAGTTCGACGAGAACCAGCGCAGGGTGGGTTTCGTGATCAAGCAGGCTGGTCCAGAGGCGGAGTTTCACGGGCTTTTCCCGGCCTTCGAAGCTCACTTCCGCTTCGATGTCGCGCAGCCGCAGCGTGCCGAGCAGCTTGCGGGTCTGCGGGTGACGGACGTCCACGTCGATCAGCTTGGAACCGTCGGGAAGGATCTCCACGAGCCGCGAGGTCATGTTTTCCTTGGTCCGGAAAAGCAGCGCACCGCCGTCGCGTTCCAGGCCGGGGAGGATTTCATGGATCAGCGACGGGACGCCATAGAGCCGGTCGCCTAGCAAGAGCGTCCGGGGCGGAATGGCTCCCTGCGCGCAGACCTGGCGGGCCAGCGTGAGTTCTCCCTGGTTTTCCCATCCGAAGGCGGCGGCGAGGGGCTGGTGGGTGCCGAGTTCGACGAGGACCACGCTGCCGAGGCGGGCGAACGCGGGCTCGCCGCTGGTGCCCCGGCAGCGGCTTTTGACCGCCCGCGCCTTCATTGCGGGGGTGTTGCGCAGGTTGTGGCTGGTGCCGTCGACGGCGGCGAGGCGCAGGCCTTGATGGAACGCGTCGGGCTGGGCCTGCGGCTCGGCGAGCGGAGACAGGGCGCGGGGCAGGACCTCGGCCACCAGCTCCCAGCCGATGGAGGTGCCGCGCTGGCTCAAGGCGCTGTTGGAGATGTGGGTGCCGGTGATCTGTTTCACGTGTCCGGCGAAATCGCCAAGCGGACTCATGACATGAAAAACCTTGGCCATCAACCACTGCCAGCCGGACAGGTTGGGCAAGCCGCCGCCGGAGTGGCGCGCTATTCGATACAACCGATTAGATGACGGATTAGATGGAGGCGCGTCGAGAGAAATCGCATAAATTTTTGATAGAACGGATGCCCGTCACCTTCCGGGTGAGTATGTGCTTCCCCACAAGATGTTTTGAATCGGTTCCCGAATCGAGGGTGCGGAATGACGGATGTCAGCCTTCGTTCTCCGGAATCACATCCACGGCCACCGAGAGGCGCTGGCCGCCGGCTCCGAGGGTGACGCCGCGCAGCGGGCTGACGTCGGAGAAGTCGCGGCCCCAGGCGACGGTGATGTGGCGTTCGCCGGGTAACAGGTTGTTCGTGGGATCGGTGTCGATCCAGCCGGCATCCTCGCCGCAGAAGACGGAGACCCAGGCGTGGGAGGCGTCGGCCCCGGTGAGGCGGCGCATGCCGGGCGGCGGCGCGGTTTCGAGGTAGCCGCTGACGTAGCGACCGGGCAGGCCGAGCGAACGGATGCAGGCGAGCATCAGGTGGGCGAAGTCCTGGCAGACGCCAGCGCGTTTTTTCAGCACTTCGGTGACCGGGGTGCTCACGTCGGTGGCGCGGGGATCGAATTTGAACTCCCGGAAAATCCGCCCGGTGAGCCCGAGCACGGCTTCGAGAATCGGTCGGCCGGGGGTGAACTCCACGCTGGCGAAATCGGCGAATTCCTTGCCCAGCGGGACCATCGGCGAGGCGAAGCGGAAGGCTCCGGCTTCCGAGCCGGGTTCGAGTTTTTCCACCTGGCAGGCGTCGCGGATTTGTTCCCACGGCGGGGTGGTGGCGGGTTCCGGGTGGCAGGTGGCGAAGACCTCCACCAGGCTGCGGGCGATCACCTCGAGGGCTTCGTGTTTGCCTTCGATTTCGAAATAGGAAGTGATGTTACCGAACGAATCGACATGCACGCCGCGACCGACGGGCACCGGGTGGATCTCCAATTCGTGCCACGGGCAGCGCTGGCCCGGCAACGTGCGCGGGGCGAGCCTGCGCCAGGTGGTGCGAGACGGTGACGGCCCCGGCGTAGCTGTATCTCGTGCGATGGATGAGGCGGTATTTCATGTCAGTAAACGCGCCGCACGGAGTGGCTGAAGTAGTGCTGGGTGATCATGTCGGCGAAGACTTCCAGCGAGGTGAAAATCCGGTCGAACTCGGGCCCGTCGGGAGCCTGGTGGTCGGTGAAACGTTGTTCGAGCTCATGCAGGTGCTCGCGGATTTTCGGCAGCAGGCCGAAGTCCGGGTCGCCGGAGAAACGGGTGATTTCCCGGTCGAGCACACCGAACTGATAGGCGACGGAGCGCGGGTTGATCGGGTCGAAGAAAATCAGGTCGATCACTGCGTCGAGCTGGGGGCGGGAGAAGTGGCGGCGGCGGTAGGTCATCACGCTGTCGCAGGTTTCCAACAGGGGATCGAGCAGCAGGGACTCGCCCTCACCGCTGCCGGCGGCGGTTTTCAGCAGCTTGAGCGCGCCGAGGGCGCGCTCGATGCGGCGGCCCACTTCGAGGAAGCGCCAGCCTTGGCCGCGGGTCATGTTTTCCGCCTGCATGCCGGCGAAGGCGGAAAGATGGAGCACCAGCGTGTCGAGCGTGCGCAGCAGATCGGAGGCGCTGGGCACGCCGGGCGGCGAGTGGACGATCCCTTCGAGGCGGTTGAAAAAGCGCCAGGTGTCGTCGGAAAGCCGGTCGCGGGCGGCGGCGGCGTTGAGCAGCAGCGAGCGGGTGAGGCTGGGGATGCCGCCGCGGGCGGCTTGGTCGTGGATCAGGTTGGAGAGTGTCCGCAGGGTCTGGGCTGGCAGGATGATCACGTCCTTGGGGACGAGGCGGGTGCCGCGGAGCAGGGTGAGACAGGCGGCGAGTTGCTCTTGTTGCAGGCGTCCGGTTTCTCCGCTGAGGTTGCGCAGGGTGACGCGCAGCAGGCGGGTGGCGAGTTCGATCCGCTCGGCGTAGCGGCCGACCCAGAACAACTGTTCGGCGATCCGGCTCGGGACCTCCAGTGCCGACGGGTGCCGGTCCTTCGCCGGGCGCGGGCTTTTCACGTCCTTCCGGGTCATGAAATCCGCTGCGTTGTCGGAGATCCAGACGTCCTTGGTGAAACCGGCGTGGCCGGGCCACAATTGCGGGGCCTGGCCGGTTTTTCCGACCCGGGCGAGTCCGCCGGGCAGGACCATCGGGCCGTCCGCGCGCATTGACCGCGAAGGCCCGCCAGATCACCGGGCGCTGGCGGATGCCGCGGGCCTCGAGTGCGGGTGCCTCGCTGGGCGTGATGTCCAGCTGGGCGACGAAATCATACGGGCGCTCCTCGATGGTCGCGATCCACTGCTTGCGGGCGGCGGGCGAGAGGCTGGAGCAGCGGATCGGCAGAAGCCCGTCCCGGCCGAAGGCGGAAAGCAGGACGTAGCGGTGAAGCTCGCCCAACACCCGCCGGCGGATGTCGGCCTGGCTGAGCCACCAGGTTTCCACAAAGGGAAGTTTGATTTCCTCGCCAAACCATTTGCGGCAAATGCCCGGTAGAAACGGCATCAGCGCGGGAGTTTTGGCAAATCCCGCACCCGGCGCGTTGGCCAGCGCGACATTTCCCGTGCGCCAGGCCTCGACGATTCCCGGAACCCCGCCGCCGCCGCGGACCCAGTGTTCCAGCGGGTCGAGGCCATCGTCTTCGATGCGGCTGGCGACGCCGTCGATGCGCCGAAGGCCGGCCAGCGTCTTCAAAAACAAACGGCGCTCGCGGACGGTGAGGTCCGCCGCTTCGACGAGCGGGAAATCCGAGCAGGCGCGCTTTGTAGGCGTGTTCGAAATACGACGGATGCCGGAATCCCGGGGTGAGGAAAACCACATTCGGCATTTCGCCGCGCCGAGGGAGGAGCGATTGCAGCGTGCTGCGTTCGAGATCGAAAAACGCGCCGAGCCGGGCGACCCGCAGTGCTTCAAACTGGTCGGAAAGCAGGCTCGACGTGACATTGCTGTTTTCCAGCACCTGGCCGAGTCCGCCCGGGGCGCTGGTGTGGTCGCGGAGGACCGTCCAGCCACCGTTGGCCGAGCGCACGAGGTCGCAGCCGGTGGTGACGACGAAGCGCCCGCCGACCGGCTGCACGCCGCGGGCGTATTGGAGAAATGCCGGACTGGCGTGCACCAGATCCGGCGGGATCAGGCCTTCCTTGAGCAGTTGCTGCGGGCCGTAAAGGTCGGCGAGCACCGTGTCGATCAGGCGCATCCGCTGCGCCAGTCCGGCCGAGACGTGAGTCCAGTCCGCCGGTGGAATCAGCAGTGGAATGGGGTCCAGTTCGTAGGGTTGACCCGGCCCCGCCGACGTCGCTGTAGACGTTGAAGGTGGTGCCCAGATCCGCGATCATGCGGGCGGCGGCACTGGAAATGGACGCCCGTTCTTCGGAACTCCAGCGCTGGATTTTCACCCCCAGACTCTGCCAATGCGGCCGCACCTGGCCTCGCGCGTCGTTCATTTCGTGCCATACAGACGCGGAATCGCCGACCGCGGTGGGTGGGGACGATGCTTGGAATTGGGAGCGAAAACTTTCAGCCATGAATCAGAGGTTCGTCCTGCGGACGATTGATACAGGCTCTATGGGATCATTCGCAAGTCCAGCGTGAAGGGGAAATCCGAGTTAATTGGTGCCTCGTGCGCCTGCATCCGGGAGCCGGTGTGGCCGTGCTGGAAGAAGCGGGCGAGACGCCGGGACTCGGCTTCGTAGGAATTCACCGGGAAACTTTCGTGGCTCAGACCGCCGGGGTGGGCGGAATAGTAGGTGCAGCCGCCCATCGAGCGGTCGTTCCAGGTGTCGAGCAAATCATAGACCAGCGGCGTGTGCACCGGGATGGTCGGATGCAGGCAGTTCGGCGGCTGCCACGCGCGGTAGCGGACGCCGGCGACGAATTCGCCGTGCGTGCCGGTCGGGTGCAGCGGGATTTTCACGCCGTTGCAAGTGACCACGTGCCGCTCGCCGGTCATGCCGCGGACGAGCACCTGCATGCGTTCCACCGAACTGTCGACGTAGCGGACCGCCGCGCCCGCGCCGCCTTCCTCGCCGAGCACGTGCCAGGGTTCGATGGCGTGGCGCATTTCGACCTCGACGCCCTTTTTCGTGAATTCCCCGATGCGCGGGAAACGGAATTCAAGGTGCGGCGCGAACCAGTCCTCCTCGACCCAGTAGCCCTGCTCGCGCAGGTCGCCGAGCACGTCGCAGAAATCCTGCCAGATGAAATGCGGCAGCATCCACCGGTCGTGGATCTCGCTGTCCCAGCGGACGAGCGGCTTGGTGTAGGGTTCGCGCCAGAACCGTGCCACCAGCGCCCGCAGCACGAGATGCTGCGCGAGGCTCATCTGATAGTGCGGCGGCATTTCGAAATTCCGCATTTCCAACAGACCGAGGCGGCCGGTGGAGCTGTCCGGGCTGTAAAGCTTGTCGATGCAGAACTCGGCGCGGTGGGTGTTTCCGGTCGGGTCGATGAGCAGGTTCCGGAACGCGCGGTCCACCTGCCACGGCAGCGGTGGGTTATCGCCTTCGAGCGTTCTGAATGCGACTTCCAGCTCGTGGATCGAGTCGTTCCGCGCCTCATCGACGCGTGGGGCCTGCGAGGTGGGGCCGACGAACAGTCCGGAAAACAGATAGCTGAGAGACGGATGGTGGTTCCAGAAGGTGATCATGCTGCGCAGCAGATCCGGCCGCCGCAGCAGCGGGCTGTCCGACGGAGTCTCGCCGCCGATGATGATGTGGTTGCCGCCGCCGGTGCCGCAGTGGCGGCCGTCGATCATGAATTTCTCGGTCGCGAGGCGGCAGAGGTGCGCCTCGTGATAGAGCATGGAAGTGTTGCTAACGAGATCGTCCCACGATGCGGCGGGCTGGAGGTTCACCTCGATGACGCCGGGGTCCGGCGTGACTTTCACCACGCTGAGCCGCGAATCGAAGCTCGGGCGGCGTGCCTTCGAGAATCACCGGCATGCCGAGCGCTTCCGCGGTGCGCTCGATGGTCGCGACGAGGTCGAGAAAATCCTCGGTTTCGTTCACGGGCGGCAGGAAAATGTGCAGGCGGCCGTCGCGCGGCTCGATGCACAGCGCGCTGCGGGTGATCCATGAGGCGGATTCCTGCTCGGCGGGCTTGCGTCTCCCATGGCTTGTCGCTCCTCGGATTTTTCGCCCTCGCGGTCGAGCTGGGCGGTCGACCTTGTCGAGCTCGCGGCGTTGCAGCGCGATCGTCTTGCCGGTGACTTTCGGGAACTCCGGAAGCGCGCGGGTCGGGATCCTGCGGGATGTGCCACGGGTATTCGGATTCCTTGACCCATGGCAGTGAGTCGAGCGGCAGGCGGTAGCCCATCGGCGAGTCGCCAGGCAGCAGGAAAAGCGTTTCATCGCGCAGGAACCAAGGTCCGCTGGTCCAGCGCAGGCCTTGCGTCGTCATCCGGCGCTCCAGCGGAATCGCGTAGCCGACGACTTCGTCGATGCCTTGGTTGAAGAGTCGGGTGAAGCGGTCGCGCTCGATCTTGTCCTTCAGGTTGGACTTGAGCGGATCGACGTTGGTCGGCAGGCGGCGTTCCCGCCACATGTAGTAGAACGCGTCCTCGTAGGCCGGCATCAACCACTTCGGATCCGCTCCGAGTGCACCGGCCAGGGCGATGCCGAAGCGCTTCGCGTGGGTGGCGTCGTGTTTGTAGTCGTGGGATTCATCGGCGATCAGCGAATCGTCCTCCCAGATCGGCAGGCCGTCCTTGCGCCAATAGCAGGCCAGCGACCAGCGCGGCAGCATTTCGCCGGGATACCATTTTCCCTGGCCGTAGAACAACAGCCCGCCGGGAGCGAATTTCGCCCGCAGGCGCTTGATCAGTTGACCGGAGAGCTTGCCGCTTCGTCGGCCCGACGGCGGCGGTGTTCCACTCGTCGCCGTCGAAGTCGTCCATCGAAATGAACGTCGGCTCGCCACCCATCGTCAGGCGCACGTCCATCGCGTCCAGATCGTCGTCGATCTTGTGGCCGGTTTTGAGGATTTCCTGCCACTGTTCCTCGGGTAGGGCAGGGTGGTGCGCGGGGATTCGTAAACCCGCGTCACAGTCATCACGTGCTCCATCTCGGATTTGCACGGCTCCACGCCGCCGGTGACCGGCGGCCGCGCTGGATGGTTCCGGCGAGCAGGCGAGGGGAATGTGGCCTTCGCCGGCGAGCAGTCCGGAGGTCGGGTCGAAGCCGATCCAGCCCGCGCCGGGGAGGTAAACTTCGGTCCACGCGTGCAGGTCGGTGAAATCGACTTCCGAGCCGACCGGGCCGTCCAGCGATTTCACGTCCGGCTTGAGCTGGATCAAATAGCCCGAAACAAAGCGGCTCGCCAGTCCGAGGTGGCGCAGCAGATTCACCAGCAACCAGGCCGAGTCGCGGCACGAGCCCGAGGCCAGTTCCAGCGTTTCTTCCGGCGTCTGCACGCCCGGCTCCATCCGGATCTTGTATTCGATGGCGTGCTGCAGGTGGGAGTTCATTTCCACCAGCACGTCGATGGTCCGGCCGGTCTTGTCCTTGAAGCGGTTGATCAGCTCCTCGAGCAGCGGCTCCGGGTTTTTCCACCGCGAGAAACGGCGCGAGCTCGCGGGCGAGATCCGGCTCATAAGCGAAGGGAAATTGCTCCGCGTCCGGCTCCAGGAAGAAATCGAACGGGTTCTGCACCGACATTTCGACGATCAGGTCCACCTCGATGTCCAGCCGCGCCATCGGCTCCGGGAACATCAACCGCGCCAGATAATTCGCCTGCGGATCCTGCTGCCAGTTGATGAAATGCTCCATCGGCCCGACTTTCAGGCTGTAGGCGAGGATGTTCGAGCGGCAGTGCGGGGCGGGGCGGAGGCGGACCACGTGGGCGCCGTGCTCGACGGGGCGTTCGTATTGGTAACTCGTGCGGTGATGGAGTGCGACGTGGATCGACATAAGGGCTGTGGCGGGTCTTAGCAACTTCGGTGCCGACTTGTCACCAAACTACTGCTTCTAATCGGCTGTCGGCCGCCCGGACAGGACGGCGGGATTTCGCGCCCGTCCGCGGAAGGGTAAGAGGCGGAGACTGTTACACTTCGGATCTGGCTGAAGTGCGTGTTTCCAGACTCGCCTGAGAAAGGAGGCCGAATGCGGGTGGCTGGGCCGCTTCTCCCTGGCTATTCTTCCGCCAGCGACTTCAGGGACTCGCGGTCCCGGTTGCTTCGCGGTGAAGCCGGATCGTCTCCGCCAGATCACGAGGGGAGTGGATGCAGGCGAAGGCACCCGCGGACGTGAGTTCCTCCTCGGATCCGTAGCCCCAGAGCACGCCGATGCCGGGGACTCCGTTGGCGGTGGTGCCGACCATGTCGTGTTCGCGGTCGCCGATCATGATGGTGTCTGCCGCAGCGATTCCCTCGCGCTCCAGGATGTGGGCGATCAGGCTGGTCTTGTCGGCGCGGGTGCCGTCGAGCTCGCTGCCATCGACCGTGTGGAAATAGTCTGATAGCTGGAAATGTTCGATGATGCGCGCGGCGTAGATCGTCGCTTTGGAAGTGGCGACATGCAGGACATGACCCTCTCCGCTGAGTTCTGCCAGAGTGGTCTCAATTTCCGGATAGACCTTGTTTTCAAACAGCCCGATGCGGCCGTAGCGCTCGCGGTAGCTGGCGACGACGGAATCGAACAAATGCGCGGAATCCGCCCCCACCAGCGTTGCAATGGACTTGAGGATCGGCGGGCCGATGACCCATCGGAGTTTGTCGGCGGCGGGGGAGGCGAGACCGTTTTCGACAAGCGCGTGATGGAGGGAGCGGATGATGCCGCTTTGTGAATCGGTGAGCGTGCCGTCGAGGTCGAAGAGGAGGTGCATGGGCGGGATCGTGGAGAAAATGAATGAATGAAAGCCGGGATGAATCCCGCGGTCCTTGAAGAGGATGAATGAAAGCCGGGTTGAAACCCGCGGTTTTGTGAGAGCGGAATCTTGTTCTCGACTTCACCCACCTACTCGGCCGGGACGTGGGGCTCGAAGGTCATCGAGCGCTCGTGCTCGCGGGCTTTGGCGGCTTTGCGCGCTTGCTGGTAGAACTGGTCCTGCACGCGGAAGGCTTTCTGGCCTTTCTGGCGGACGAGGCGCTGCGAGGTGCCGTCCGGGAGCAGGCGGGAGGCCTGGGTGTTGTCCTGGAAGTAGGCTTCCAGGATGCGGATGAGCCGGCGCTTGAGGGCCGGCTCTTCGATGGGGATCATGAGCTCGACCCGTTTTTCGAGGTTGCGTGTCATCCAGTCCGCCGAGGCGATGTAGACCTCGGAATTGCCGCCGTGGTGGAAGTGGAAGAGGCGGGCGTGTTCGAGAAAGCGGTCGATGACGGAGATGACCTCGATGTTTTTCGAGTATTTCGGGTCGCCGGGCTTGAGGCAGCAGATGCCGCGGATGTTGAGGCGGATCTCGACGCCGGCCTGTGAGGCTTTGTAAAGCGCGTTGATGATGTCCGGGTCTTGCAATGAGTTCACCTTGCCGACGATGCGGGCGGGGAGTCCTTGTTTGGCGCGCTCCGCCTCGCCGGCGATGAGGTCCAACAGCGTGGGCTTCATGGCGGTGGGGGCGGGCACGAGGCGTTGGAAACGCAGCAGCTTGGAGCGGCCGGTCACGGCATTGAAGAACAACGACGCGTCGTTTCCATACTCCGGCTTGCAGGTGAGGTAGGAGAGGTCGGTGTAGAGCCGGGCGGTGGTCTCGTTGTAGTTGCCGGTGCCGAGGTGGACGTAGCGGCGCAGGTGGCCGGACTCGCGTCGAACGATCAGGCAGATTTTCGCGTGGGTCTTGAGGTTTTTCACGCCGTAAACGATTTGCGCGCCGGCGCGCTGGAGCTCGTCGGCACGGTCGAGATTGCGGGCCTCGTCGAAGCGGGCCTTGAGCTCGACGAGCGCGGTGACGTGTTTGCCGTTTTCCGCGGCTTTGATCAGCGCGTCGACGATGCGGGACTTGCGCGCGGTGCGGTAGAGCACTTGTTTGATGGCGATGACATCCGGGTCCTCGGCGGCTTCCTCGATCAGCCGGACCACCGGCTCGAAGGACTCGTAAGGGTGGAAGAGCAGCACGTCGTTCGAGGCGATGGTTTCGAACATCGAGGCGCCGGGTGCGATGGACGGCGAGTTCTGCGCGGGCCAGTCGACATCGCGCAGGTGGTCGAAACCGGATAGAAACGCGAGCTCCATGAACGAGGCAAGCCCCGGCGGGCCATCGACCCGATAGACCTCCTGCGGCGTGACGGCGGTGACGCTCTGGATCATGCGGACCAGGTCGCGTGGCGCGTCCGAGCGCAGTTCGAGGCGCACGGTATCGGCGACGCGGCGGGCGGAGAGAACGTCCTCCATTTCCCCGGCGAGGTCGGCGGCGTCCTCGTCCTGGATGACGATGTCGCCATTGCGGGTGACCCGGAAGGCGGTGGTGGCGGTGACGGTTTCGCCCGGAAACAACTGGCCGGCGTGGGTGGCGACGAGGTCCTCGATGAGCACGAACCCGTGCCCTTCCCCCTCGATGGAGACATTCACGCGGCGGCCGAGAATTTCCGGCATCGGGATGAGGGCGTGGCGAATGGCCAGGGTCTCGGGATCAAGCAGGCGGCAGGCGACGGTGATCTGGAGCGCCGGGACGGCCGGTGGCGGGCCATCGGGATCCACGGCGAGAGGCGTGAGCAGCGGGAAAATCGCATCTTCGAAGGTGGCTGCGACCTGCGCGGATTGCACGACCGTGAGATCCCGCGGCTGGAGCGGATAGATGCGGGCCTTTTCCAAGGCGGGGACGATGGAAACGGTGAGCAGACTGTATTGGTCCGCCGTCATTTTGAGGATCCGCTGGCGCAGGGCGGTCAGGTTGCGCGCCGGAGTGAGTCCGGAAGAGTCCGGGGTCTTGCGCCCACTGCGCCGCATCAACATGAGCCCGCCGATGCGGACTTGGAAGAATTCGTCGAGGTTGGAGGCGGTGATGGCGAGGAATTTCACCCGCTCCAACAGCGGCAGATCCTCCCGTAAAGCTTCGTTGAGGACACGCTGGTTGAACTCGATCCAGGAGAGCTCGCGGTTGAGGTAGGGGGTGGACATGAGTAAATTTCAGCGTTTCAGTTTTTTAGTTTTTCAGCATTTACCCTCAGTTGTCTTCATCGATGATGACGGCGAGGCCGAAGACTTGCTCGAAGAGGTCCGCCTTGGAGGTCATAGCGAGTCGCTCGACGGCGGCATCCGCGAGGCCGGGCAGGCGGATGCGGAGCTTGCCGGACTCGCGCCGGATTTCGAGGTTGGCCACGCGCTGGACGTGGGTGCGTTCCAGGGCGTCAGCCACGCGCAGCAGGGCTGCGAGCTTGCAAACGCGGATGCGGTCGTCGGTGCTGAGGGCGGCGTAGCTCGGGTGGTCCAGCCGCGGGCCGGAGTGGCGGTGGTAGCGGGCGACGAGCGCGACGATGGTGACGTCCAGACGGTTGAGTCCGAAGACCTCGGAATTGAGGATGAGGTATTCCGAGTGTTTGTGGTGGGCGCGGGGGCTGACGTAGGTGCCGACCTCGTGGAGAATCGCGGCGACCTGGAGCAGCAAGGCATCGTGCGGCCCGAGCTGATGGAGATCGTTCAGCGATTCGAAAAACCGTTTGCAGAGATTCCCGACGTGTTCGCCGTGGCTGGGGTCCGACTGATAGCGTTCCGCGAGAATCCGGGCGGAGCGCAGCACCTCCTCGGCGAAGGTGCCGGTGAGTTCCTGCGAGACGAGCAGGTCGTGGAGCAGGCCTTGTTCGTATTCGCTGGTGGGGATGTGGACGTCCTGAAGTTTGAGAGTCTCCGCGATGGCGAGGTTGATTTCGAGAGCGGGCAGCAGCGCTTCGGCAGTCTGATAGTCCAGCTGGAAGCGCTTCACGAGCTCGACGTCGCTCATGTTCGCTGCCTCGGCGGTGAAATGACGCAGCGTCTTGAGCGAACAGACCTGGGATCCAACGGTGAGGGCGGGAGCCACGGATTGGAGTTCGTAGCCGATCAGCACGAGCCCGTCGACCGTGACATCGGAGAAATCGAAACGGATCTGGGCGAGATTTCCGTAAGCATGCTCGCGGATGACCCGGAGCAGCGCAGGACCCTCCGCATGGGAACCCTCGACCGCCTCGCGGGTCCGGTGGGTGCCCATCCGATAGCTGGTGTAACGGGAAATCAGACCATTCTGGAACAACAACGCCCGCGTGTTTCCCGGTCCGACGTGGAGCACCAGGGTGGTGTCCTTGCGCATGGCGGGCAGGCTCTGCAAGCGGCGGCGGGTCTTCAGGTAGATGAGGCGGGTCATTTCCCCGTCGTCGATGGTGCTGATCCGCAATCCGCAGGCGATGCGGATGCGATTCATGACGGTCTCGTGGTTGCTGGCCTCGCTGAGGATGTTGGTGGCGACGGCGCGGGTGACGCCATGCGGGTCGAGGCCGAGTTCCGCGAGGGATTTCTGGTAGCCCTTGATGATCGAGACCACGCGCTCGGTGGTGGAGGCGCTGACCTCGCCATTTCGGAAAATATCGCGGGCGACAGGTGCCGGTTGTTCGAGGAAATCGACGGGGGTGAGCGCGCCATCCGGAGCCCGCTCCGCGACCATCAGGGAAACCGAACTCGCGCCGATGTGCAGGGCGGTGAAGAGATTCTCAGCGGCGAGGGCCTTTTTTGCGGGCTTGCGGACGTTCGGCATCGCACAAAGACAACGCGCAATGGCCGCTGGTTCAATCTCCAATGTGTGACAAGGGGCATCTTGTGGCAGTCGGGGCTTGTCAGCATGGCGGAGCCTCGCGATAACGCCACCATGCCAGTCACTGGAGCGTTGGAACGATATTGGGTGAAACCCGGGACCAAAGTGGACCTGTCGAAAATCGACGGCAATGAGAAGATCCTGTTCAAGGGAAAGGACAAATTGGACTTCGCTCCGCAATTCGATGAGCTTCAGGACGAACTCCAGGAGTTGCAGAAAAAGCTCTACGCGCAGAACAAGCACCGGATCCTGGTGGTGATGCAGGCGATGGACACCGGCGGCAAGGACGGCTGCATCAAGCACGTTTTCTCACGCATCGATCCGCAGGGGATCCACGTGCGGTCGTTCAAGAAACCGAGCGAGGAGGAAATGTCCTACGACTTCCTCTGGCGGGTGCATTCCAAGGTGCCGCACAAGGGCCAACTGGTCATTTTCAACCGCAGTCACTACGAGGACATCATCGCCGTGCGGGTGAAGAAAATTTTCCCCGAGGAGGTCTGGAAGCGCCGGCAGCGGCACATCGTCGAGTTCGAGCGCATGCTGGCGGAGGAGGGGACCACGATCGTGAAAATCTTCCTGCACATCACCAAAGCCGAGCAGAAACGCCGCCTCGAGGCGCGTCTGGTCGATCCGGAGAAGCATTGGAAGGTCAATCCGGATGACCTGGTGGACCGCGCACACTGGGGGGAATTCATGACCGCCTATGAAGACGTGATGTCCAAGACCTCCACCGAATTCGCGCCATGGTATGTGGTGCCGGCGGATCGAAAATGGTATCGCAATCTCTGCGTCGCCCGGATCATGCTGGATACCTTGAAAAAGTTGAACATGGAGTTTCCGGCGATCAGTTGGGATCCGAAGTCGATCAAGATCGAAGATTGATGGACCGGGCTTGGGTCCGTCTTTTGGCGATGGCCGCGGCCTGCGGATTCATCGGCTTTTTCATCTGGATCGTCGTCATCGCGGACCAGGCGGATGGTGTGCCTTGGTGGTCGTTCATCCATCAGATTCCCTTTGGCGACAAGCTGGGTCACCTGGGACTGGTCGGCGGTTTGTCATTCTTGTGCAACCTCGCATTCGCCCGGCGGATAGCCAACCGGCCGCGTTTCATCACTCGCACCACGTGGGTCTTGTTTTTCCTGTTATCGTTGGAGGAACTCTCTCAAGGATTCATCCCGCACCGGCATCTGGATGTTTTTGACTGGCTGGCGGACATTGCGGGACTGGCAGTCGGGCAATTTCTTGCGATGAAGTTGCAAATCAAATCACCCGCGACCAGAGCACCTTGAGGTAGCGGGACTCCGGGTAGTTTGAAAGCGTCGGGTGGTCAGGTCCGGCTCCCGTGCGGTCGAAAGTTTGCAGCCGCTTGTTCCGGCGGTGGGCGGAGGTGATCACGATCTGCTCGAACTCGCCGGCGCCGAGCTGGCCAGAGCACGAGCAGGTCACGTAGAGTCCTTCCTGCGCGACGAGTTGCAGAGCGAGTTTGTTCAAATCCGCGTATTTCGCGATGCCGGTTTCGTCCTCGCGTCCGTGGATGAATTTCGGTGGATCGGCGATGACGAGGTCCCAGGTGCGGCCGTTTTCGATCATCGTCCGCGCCCAGGTGAAGGCATCGGCGTGGGTGAATTTCACCCGCACGTTGTTCAGGTTGGCATTGCGCTTGGCCATCGCGACGGCGGTTTCGTCGAGGTCCACGGCGGTCACGTCCTCGGCCCCGCCAAGCGCGGCGGAGATTCCGAAACCACCGGTATAACAGCAGAGATCCAGCACCGTCCGCCCCTTCGCCAGCGCGCCGAATTTCTTCCGGCTGTCGCGCTGGTCGCAGAAAAATCCGGTTTTGTGGCCGTCGGAGAAATCCACTTCATAGCGCACGCCGTGCTCGCGGATTTTCACCGACCGCACGTTGTCCGACTCCACGCCGCCGCGATGCGGGATGCCTTCGATGCGCGCGAGATCCTGATCCACGCCTACCACCACGCGCTTCGTGTCGAAACATTCGTGCAGCAGCGGCAGCCATTTCGGCAGGCGTTGCCAGGCTGCTAGATTGGTGATTTCCACGGAGAGCACGTCCGCGAACTTGTCCGCAACGATGCCCGGCATAAAATCCGCGTCGCCGTGGATCGCGCGGTAACTGTCGGTTTCCGAGTCCAGCTTGAGCACCTCGCGCCGCAAGTTTGCCGCGCGGCGGATGGCGTTTTCAAAAAACGATTCGTCCTCCAGTTCCTCCAGCGAGTGGCTCACCACTCGCAGCGGCATGCGCGATTTCGGGTTCCACAGGCCCCAGCCGAACGGCGTGCCTTCTTTGCCCAGCACCAGCACGAACGAACCCGGCGACGCGTCGCGGGAAACCTCGCCGATCATTTTCGGCCAGATCGAGGGGTGGAAACTTTGATACTTGAGTTGGACAGTCGGCACGGCGGCAACGAATGCTGAAATCGCCGCCGACTCAAGGATTAAGACGCCCGCCGCCCGGTGAGGATCTTGTAAAACGAGCGCGAACGGATTTCCTCCAGCGTCAATCCGGTCTCCAGCGCCTCCGCCTCCGTGATCGCTCCGCAGGCGATGCCGCGCAGGAAAAAGTTCAGCAATCCCTGGCCGGTCGCCGCGTCGTCGAACACGTCGCCGAAGAGCGAGGCCAGCGCGGCCTTCTCCACGAACGCCTTCAACCGCCCCGAAGCCGCTTCCAGCCCTTGCAGGAAAAAGCTGTAAACCGCCGCATACCGCGCCACGAACTGCGCCGGGTGGAGATCCCATCCTTGATAGATTCCATTCAGCAGCGAGTGCAGGTTGTCGTCGTAGCCGAGCTTCCATGCGCCATGCACCGCGGCGAAATTCCGGGCGATTTGCTCTTCCGTCAGCCCCTCGCCCCGATTCGGCGCGACCGGCAGGATGTTCGTCGCGCCGTCGGAAATGTGGACTCCGGTTCCCGCCAGCGAGACGATCATGTGCGCCCGGGCGAAGTCGCAGGTCGGATGGCCCATCGCCTGATAGGCCGCGGTGATCCCGCTCGACGCCGTATAATCGTAAACCCCGAAATGCACGCTCCGGCAACGGCCTTCCGCCGCCTGGACGAATGCTAACAACGGACACTCCCCGTGCCGGTCGATGATCGACTGCGGCGTCTCGATCATCGGCTCGATGGGAATGCAGCCGTGCGGCAAACCGAGTTTTTTCTCCAGCATCGTCAACAAGGCCGCCGCCGCCGTCACCTGTGCGGCGAGTTGGACCTTGGGCAGGGTGACCACGAAATTTTCCGGCAGCTTGCCGCCGGTTTCCTTGACCAGCGTGGTGATGAAAATGTCCAGCGTGCGGATCGCACGGTCTCGCAGGTCTTCGTTGAACGGCTTGATCCGGATCCCAATGAATGGCGGCAAGGTTCCCGCCGCCATTCCCGCCGCGACCTGCCTTGCACCTTGCTCGGCATGCCCGTCTTCCTCGCTGTCCACGCGATTTCCATAACCATCCTCATAGTCCAGGCGGAAATCCTCCACCGGCTCGCGTTGCAGCTTTTCCACGATCCGGGCGTAGAGTTTTTCGGCGAAGGCGGGCTGCCAGTTCTCTCCCAGAACCCTCGTGAGTACCGCCGCATCCGGCGCGTATTCTCGCAGCGAGCGCAGCGCCACCTCGCCGAGTTTTCCGGTCGAGTCCGCTTTGAAAAGATGGGCTCCGCCGTAAACCGTGTGCACCGCCTGACGCCGGTCCGATTCTCCCGGATAGGTGGCCATGAACGCGCGGTTCTCCGCAGCGAGGGTCGCCACGACGGGCGCGAGGTTTTCCGGGGTCAGGGTGGTGTGGCTCATGATGAATGTTTGTTTAAGGCCGACTCGCCCTTCGCCAAGAAGCTTTAAGCGGATCCGGCCCTCTAATCGCACCAAGCTCTGTGAAAGGCAAGAAAACCATACATTTGTGTGGCTGGTCGTCTGCTGTGGATCGAGTCATCCTGGAAAGATGAATGCCAACCCGGAACCGCACGAGTTCATTGCCGCTGTAATCTCGTGGAAACTCCTGCCTTTCACCCACACGGATGCCGCAGGTGACTTCCCATTTTTCCCAGCCCTCCGGTCCGACCCAGGCCGGGGCAGCGTGGTGAAGGTTCTCCAGCCCAGCGCTCGCAAGAAGTAGATTTTCAGGAGGCCGAGAGTCCGCCGTTTTCAAATCAAGAAACCCATGAAAACCCATTCACAACCCAACCCGATCGCGTGGTCCAAGTCTGCTTTCACGCTAACCGAACTGCTTGTGACCCTCGTCATCATCATCGTTCTTGCTGCCATGTCGTTCCTCGGGATGGGCCACATGCGGGCTGCCGGTGACCGCATCGGAGCGGTCCGCAGTCTGACCCAGATCCAACTCGCCAACGCGGGCTACGCGACGGACCACAACGGAGTTTACATGCCTAGCGAGGTTTTTGACGACAAAGGAAGCTCCTTTGTTGCCTGGTACGAAAGCACGCATTTCCTAAGTTACATCAAGGGTGATGACTCGGTTTATTTGCCAAACGGGGAGGTAAACAAAACGCTGCCTCTCAGCATGATGGATCCGGTCGTTGTGAGGGCGAAAAAAGAGCAATATGACGATTTGTCAGCCAGTTTCGGCTACTTGACGAATGAGGTGCCAAATAGGGGTTGGGCAGTTCCCAATTCCCAAGGCTCATTCCGAATCAGCCAATTGACTTCACCGGCACGCTCCGCGGCTTTCATGACCTGCACCGACTGGAACGTCGATTACGACTCCCGATTCCTTTGGAAGGGTGCGGCAGCGGTCGAAGGCAGAACGGGGAATCAGAAGATCGCTTACCGCCACAAGGGCAAGGCTCTCGTCGGCTACTATGACGGTCACATCGGCGAGGTTTCGATGGCGGATCTCAGGATGATCGATAAGAAAGGCGGGTCAAAAAACATCTTTTGGAAAGGCGACGCCAAGTAAGCGCATCGAGCCTGAACTCACACTCACGGAAAAACACATCGCAGTCATGAAAACCCACTCTAACCCATGATGTCGCTGCGCTTTCTCGTCTCCTGTTTTGTGTCACTGGCATTTCCCCTTGTTGGCGGCAGGGCGGTGGCTTCCGATTTCAATGAGGGCTGGTATTTCCACCTCGGCGACCTCCCCGGTGCGGAAGCAAAATCTTTCCCTGGCACGGGCTGGGAAAGCGCCGCCCTGCCCCACACCGCGCGGATCGAGGCGCTCGTGACGAACCATAAGGAAAAGCAGCAATGGGAAGGCATCTGCTGGTATCGCAAGACGTTCACCCTCCCCGAATCCGCCGCCGGCCAAAGCGTTTGGGTGCGCTTCGAGGGGGCGATGAACCGCGCGACGCTCTTTGCGAACGGTGAGAAGATTGCCGAAAACACCGACGGTTACCTGCCCCTCGTGGGCGATCTGACGTCTCTAGCAAAATCACCCGGGGCGATCACGCTCGCCGTCCGGCTCGACAATGCGAGCAGTCAGGAAACCGGCCCGAAGCCGTTGGTAACGCTGGATTTTCATCTCTATCACGGCATCTATCGCACGGCATCGCTCATTGTCCGACCGCCCCTGCACATCACCGATGAGATTTTGGAAAACCAACCCGCGTCGGGTGGCGTGTTTGTCACTTACCCGCAGGTCTCCACCTCATCGGCGACGGTGAATGCCCAGGTTCATGTGCGGAATCGCGACTCAAGCACCGCTTCATTTTCCGTCGTCACCCGCCTAACCGATCTTGCGGGCGAGGAAATCGTGAAAAAGGAAACGCCTGCCAAATCGCTCGCCGCCGGACAGGAGATGGCGATTCAGACCACTTTCGAAGTTCTCTCTCCCAAACTCTGGAGCCCGCGCTCGCCGAATTTGTATCACCTCGAAACGGCCATCGTCTCCGGTGGTAAAACCGTGGACAGCAAGCGTGAGCGCATCGGCATCCGGCGCATCGGCTTCACCCCCGGTGGCCTGCTGATCAATGGCGAAAAATTGTTCCTTCGCGGCGTCAATCGCCACCAAGAGCATCCCTTCGTCGGCAATGCGGTGCCTGCCAATGCGCAGTATCGCGACGCCTACCTCATCAAGCAGGCGGGCTTCGACTACGTGCGGCTCTCCCACTATCCGCAGAGCCCGGCGTTCATGGACGCCTGCGACGAGCTTGGACTCGTCACGATGACGGCGATCATGGGTTGGCAGTTTAATCCCGCGACCGAGCCATTTTACAAGAACCGCGTCAAAGCCACCCGCGAGCTGATCCGTCGCGACCGGAATCACCCGAGCGCGGTGATGTGGGAGGTCTCGCTCAATGAAACCGAAATGACCCCGGATTTCATCAAACGCCTCATCGCCGCCGCCCGCGAGGAATATCCCGGCGACCAAATGCTGACCGCCGGCTGGGTGAAGGGATTCGATGTCAAAGGCACGGCGCGGCAACATGGCAGCACCGAGGAATTTAAAGACGTCCGTTTCCCCGCGATCATCACCGAATACGGCGACTGGGAATACTATGCGGGCAACGCCGGATTGAATCAGGACACTTGGACGGATCTTAGAAAAGAAGAACGCAACTCCCGCCAGCAACGAGGGAATGGCGAGGTCCGCCTGCTCCAACAAGCGACGAATTTTCAAGAATCCCACAACGAAAACCTCGGCACTCAGGCCGCTGGCGACGGCCTGTGGGTGATGTTTGACTACAACCGCGGCTACGCGGAAGACCTCGAAGCGTCCGGCGTGGCGGATATTTTCCGACTGCCAAAGTTCAGCTGCTATTTCTATCAATCCCAACGCGATGCCTCCGAACGGGCAGGTGCGATGGCATTCATCGCGAGCTACTGGAATGAAAAATCCCCGCTCGACATCCGCGTGTTCAGCAATGGCGACGAGGTGGAACTCTATCTGAATAACAAAAGCCTCGGACGCCAGAAGCCGGATCAGAACGAGATTTCCAGCAACCTGCGCCACGCGCCATTCACGTTCAAGATTCCTGTATTTCAAGCCGGCGAGCTGAAAGCACTCGCCTATCTCGGCGGAAACGTGGTGGCCGAGCATCGGGTGAAAACACCGGGTGCCGCCCATACGCTCAAGCTCAACATCGATCTATCAGGCAAGCCGCTCGCGGCAGGAGGCGATCTGGTTTTCCTGCGCGCCCGCATCCTTGATGAAAACGGCACTCTGGTCCCCGACGCGACTCATTCGGTGAAATTCACCGTGGAAGGCGATGCTTCGACCATCGGTGAGAATCCCATCGCCGCCGAAGCAGGCATCGCGACGGTGCTATTGAAGACCGGAGTGAAAGGCGGCGCCATTCAACTCAAAGCGACGGCAGACATGCTGAATGGTGAGATCGTGGTGGATGCGGAGTGAAAACTCCGGTGCGCACTTATGGATTGCCGCTTTGGCGACGCAGGGATAGTCAATGTGCTCCCATGCGGCTGAACGGAAATCACACACCAGGTTGGCGCTGGGGACTGGCGATGCTCATCACCACCTTCGCGCTCCACGCGGAATCCACCGTCACCGAGCTTGCGGAATTGCACCGAGTCAGCGACGCGCCCGCTCACACCGTCAGCCTGGAAGGAACCGTGCTCTGGGCGGACACGGCGGCGGGTCGCTTGGTTTTGCAGGATCAAAGCGCGGCTCAGGAATTGGAACTGGACTGGGGAGATACCCCGGTGAGCGCGGGGCAACGCGTGCGCATCACCGGCACGGGCCTCGTAGTCCCACGAGGAAACACGATTCGAATCGGCGCACGCGGGCCGACGGTGAACAACGACGGTGTGCATCGCACGATCGAAAAAAGCGGTGCGATTGATCTTCCTGAAGGACGACAACCGATCCGGGTCGAGTGGTTCAACGCGACGGACAACGCCGACCTGGAAGTGCAATACTCCGGGCCGGAGTTCTCGCTCCGTCAGATACCTGCCACCGCGTTGTGGCGGGAAACCACCGACGCCACCGGCACCCGCCGCTGGGTGAACGGACTGGATTTCCAGACATTTTCGGTGACCGGCGAGACGTTGCCGGATTTCACTCAACTGCCGGTGCTCAAGTCGGGAACTTGCGCGAATTTCGATTTCAGAGTTGCGGAAAAAGCCGAACACGTCGGGGTTCAGTTCCGCGGATACCTCGATGTGCCGCGTGCGGGAGTTTATACGTTTCATCTGAAATCCGACGATGGCAGCAGGCTCTTCGTGGGACGGCCCACCCTGCAACTGACGGTCCTTGGCGAAGCCCAACTGCCCGAGCCCACGCCGCTGGTCATCGGCCAAATGCTTCACGAAGACGAGGATGATGCTTGGGCGATCTTGGAAGGAACGGTCACGCTTGCGGCGGCTTCGGGAAGGGGCCTGCGCTTGGAATTGACCACCAGCTCCGGCAGACTGCGCGTGGAAGTGGCGAATGCGGATGGCATTTCTCCCGACGCGCTATTGCGGCGGGAAGTGCGCGCCACCGGATTTTTCCAGAGCTCAGTGACACCCGAGGGAAAGCGGGTCCCAGGCGTGTTACTCACTCCTGGAAGCCAGCAAATCCAAGTGGTGGAATCCGAAGGGGAAGCGGCGGTCGACGTACCGGCGAATCCAGCCGCTCTGCCCGTTTTGCGCACCGCCGAGCAAGTGCATCGCTTGAAACGTGAAGAGGCACAACGCGGTTATCCCGTGTTGCTGCGCGGAACCGTGACCTGCGTCTTGCCGGAACGGCAGGCAGTGATCCTACAGGATTCGACTCGTGGCATCTACGTGGTGGACGAGTCCTCCAGCGGTGCCGCCCAGCCGCAAATCGGCGATGATTTGGAAGTGGAGGGCTTCACCGATCCGGGTCTCTTCGCTCCGATTGTGAATGCCAAACGCTTGACTCAAATTGGCGCAGGTCAGTTGCCGGTTCCGGTCCAACCTTCATGGGATCAACTGATGACCGGCAGCCTCGATGCGCAATTCGTCGAAGTGCCCGGTATCGTCACCGCCGTCCAGGAAGACTCGATTTCCCTGCTCACCAGAAACGGAGTCATGGAAATCGAACTGCGTGGAAACGATCTCACCAAGGATGATTTCAAACGCTACGAGGGCGACATGATCCGGGTGCGTGGTTGCCTGTTAGCATTGTGGGACTTCCAGACGCATCAGGTGCGGGCGGGCGCTGCACGGATTTACGCGGCAGACATTCTGGTGGATAAAACCGCCCCTGAGGATTTGTTTTCCACACCGGCCAAGACGGCTGCGGAGTTGCGGCTGTTTGATCCGCAGGCCGGTTTGTTGCAACGCGTGAACGTGGCTGGCCAGGTGCTGCATGTGAGTGAGAGCGAGCTGTTCGTGGCTGACCGCGGAACGGGCGTGCGCTGCTTGATGAAAGACGGGGCGTCCCTTGTCGCGGCTGGCGATCTGATTGAAGTGGTCGGTTTTCCCGAATTGTCCGGCGCGGCTGCACCCGTGTTGCGGGAAGCCATCGTGCGTGTGACGGGAAATGCGCCGTTGCCTGCACCCACCGTCCTGACTCCTGCGGATTTCAGCAATCCGCGGCATGATGCCACCCGCGTGCAAGTCGAGGGTTTGCTCGTGGACCGACGCAAAACCGAATCAGGCTGGGTGCTGGAACTCCAAAGCGGCATGCGGACATTTGCCGCGCGTTGGTCGCGGAAGGACATTGCGCCACCGCAGGCAGAACTCGGCAGTCGGCTGGAACTCACCGGCGTCTACGCGGTGCTGGGAAGCAATCACGGCGCGGGTGAAAAGGCCGGTAACTTTGAATTGCTCCTCAACAGGCCCGACGA
Organism: uncultured Verrucomicrobiae bacterium; assembly: GCA_963841745.1. GTDB lineage: Bacteria > Verrucomicrobiota > Verrucomicrobiia > Verrucomicrobiales > Akkermansiaceae > Luteolibacter. Next base: position 111,716 of record CAWJDV010000010.1, read on the forward strand.
GATCCGAGTCCTCGCGCGCCCGCCATTTTGGACGCCGCAGCGACTGTTTCTCGGCCTCGGCATCCTAGCCGCCGTGCTGGTATTCACCGCCCTTTGGATCACACAGTTGCGCCGGAAGGTCGAACAGCGTGGGGCGGCCTTGGAGAAAGAAATCCATACCCGCGAACAGGTCGAACAGCAACGTATCATCGAACAGGAACGCGCTCGTGTCGCACAGGATTTGCACGACGAACTGGGTGCCGATCTCACGGAGATCGGCATGTTGCTGGCACGCGCACAATCCACCGCCACGACTACCGAACGCCGCGCAGACTACCTGGAACAGACCCGCACCAAGGCCCGGCAAATCGTGACTTCCCTCGATGAAATCGTCTGGGCCATGAACCCGACCCATGATTCGCTGGGCTCACTGACGAGCTATTTCTGCCTCCACGCGGATCGGTTCCTCGGGCTTGCCGGCATTGTTTGGCGTCTCGAGGAAGTGGGCGAATCACCCGACCACACGTTGGACTCCCGGCGGCGTCACCAGCTTTTCATCGCCTTCAAGGAAATGCTCACCAACGTGGTGCGCCACGCGCAAGCGACGGAAGTCCGGTTCCGCATCAGCTCGGAAGCGGGCGTCTTGCGCTTGACCGTAAAAGACAACGGCCGCGGCTTGCCCACGACCCCGCCGGCTGATGGAATGGACGGTGTCGCGAATCTGCGGGCACGCTGTGGAAAACTGGGCGGGCGTTTTGAAATTCACGGTGAACCCGGCCAGGGCACCACGATTAGCGTCAGCATCCCGATTCGTGAAACCCTATGACCAAGATCGCCATCGTCGAAGACAACCGAATCATCCGCGAAAGCCTGATGGAATTCGTGCAGGCGGATCCGGAATGCCTGTGCGTCTGCGCCTGCGCCACGGCCGAGGAAGCGTTGAAAGTGATACCCAAGCATCGGCCGGAGATCGTGCTGATGGACATTCAACTGCCCAATTTGTCCGGCATCGAATGCACCGCCCAGCTCAAACTCCTGTTGCCGGAACTCCACATCATCATGGTCACGGTCTATGAAGACACGGAGCGCATCTTCAAAGCCCTGCGGGCCGGAGCTTGCGGTTATCTGCTCAAGCGCTGCTCCCCCGAGGACTTGCTCGCCGCCATCCGCGAAGTGCGCCAGGGCGGTGCGCCGATGTCCCGGGAGATCGCCCGCAAAGTGATCACTTCATTTCAGGAGCCGGTCACCACCACCGCGCAGGTGGAGGATCTCTCGCCCCGTGAGCGCGAGATCCTCGAACTGCTCGCCTCGGGTTTCCCCAACAAGGAAATCGCCAGCCGCCTCGGCCTGACCGATAACACCGTCCGCTGGCATTTGCGGCACGTCTATGAAAAGCTCCACGTCCGCTCACGCACCGAAGCCGCACTGAAGTTCCGCACGGCAACGGGCGGTTCTTGAAGCAGGCACAAAACCATACATTTGTGTGGCTAGTCAGCCGCCGCGCGCCCGCCATCCTTTCTTGAGGGTCCAGTGAAAGGGACAACCTAAAACCAAAAATCCATGAAACTCAAAACACTCACGCTCTTGGCCATCTGCCTCGCCAGTATTTCCAACGCACAAACCACCGTGAACTTTCCCGATGCCACGGGTGATCTCGGCACCAATATCGGCTTCAATCCCCACCTCGATATTTCGAGTGTGGATGTGACCTTGGACGCCGGTGGAACCAACCTCACGTTCACCCTCAATTTGGATGGGGATCCCATCGCGACCAATTGGGGGAAATACATGATCGGCATTCGCAGCGGCGCGGGTGGCACCGCAACCGGCAATGGTTGGGTCCGCCCCATCAACTTCGCCTCTGGCATGACCCACTGGATCGGCGGCTGGGCGGATTTCGGCAGTGGCGTGGCTTTGTATCAATACCAAGATGCAAGCTGGAACGTGATCAGGGGCTCCTATGACGCGGTCGATCCTCTGGCCCTACCGGTCATCACGACGTCCAGCTACTCGGTCACCGTGCCGGTTGCCCTGCTCGGTTACACCCCCGGTCCTGGCCAGACCATCACCTTCGACGTCTACTCCTCCGGCAGTGGCGGCGCCGTGGATGCGCTCTCGGTAGCTAGCGCCAGTATCAACGATTGGAACGATTCCTTCACCACCACCGCACCGCTTGCCTTCCCCGGAAGCGCGCTGGCTCCCGGTGGCGACGAGGATGGGGACGGCTACCTCAACGGCGCTGAAACGGATGGCACATCCGCCCTCGGATATGTGTCCAATCCCTACATTCCCAATTTCACCCAAATCACGGTGGCGGGTGATTTCAATGGCTTCACGGCCGCACCTAACGGTTCCAATCAAATGACTCAAGTCGGCACGGACAATCTCACCGACCAATACCTCTGGAATCTGGATTTCCGTTTCACGACACCTGCCACGACGATCGCCTACAAGTTCACTTCCGGTGCTTACCAGCCGACCGGCACCGACTGGGGCAGCGGCGGCGGAAACTCGGTCCTCACCAATGCGGGTGGCGATATCCCGGGCTTCGTCGGCCCTTCCGGCGTTTACCGCTTTTCCTTCAATCAAGCCAGTCTCACGCGGACCTTCGCCCGACGCACCTTTGACGATGAAAACGCCTTCCTCGCCGCCTACGGCCTATCAGCGGATCCAAGCGGCGATGCAGACGAAGATGACGTGCTGAATCAAGATGAGTTCACCGCGAATACCGATCCGCTCAACAATGACACCGATGGCGATGGCATCCTCGACGCCGCAGACTCCTATCCGCTGGCCCCAGTCCGCGACGTCACCTTCCGGGTGGACATGAGCGTCCAGATCGCAGGGGGATTCTATAATCCGGAGAATTCCATGCCGAGGTTGTTGATCTTTGGCGGACCGCTCGACAACTACAATGAGGAGATGAGCTTGTTGAGTAACAATATCTATGAAGTGACCGTCACCGATGTTCCCGGGTTCGCCGGTTTCAATCTCGAAGGTTTCGGCTACAAGTTCTTCAACCCTGAGTTTGGTGCTCCCAACTTCGGATATGAAACCAGCGACCGCACGCTTCTACTCGGCGCCGCCGGCATCACACAGATCCTGCCTACCGTCTATTTCAGCAATATGGCGCCGTTGTCAGGTTTCGCCACCTGGTCCAATGCCAATGCCGGCGGAGGAGCCTTCGATGCGGACTTCGATGGCGACGGCGTGAAGAACGGCCTCGAATATTTCTTCGGTGAAGCCGGCTCCACCTTCACTTCCAATCCAGTCCCCAATGCCAGCCTACTGGTTTCCTGGCCGCGCGATGTGGATGCCACCGGCGTGTCGTTCAAGGTCTGGTCCTCCGAAACCCTCGCCGCCGACTCATGGCTGGATGTCACCGGGAGCGCGGATATCATTTCCGATCCGAACTTCGTGAAATTCACCCTACCCACCGCCCCGAAAGTCTTCGTCCGGCTGGAAGTGATAGAAAACTGATTGCCGCCCACTCATGCGTCGAATCCGGACTTCCGTGATCTGCGGCCTTGCCGTCCTGGGTTGCGCCGGGGGGGTGTTCATGTTGCTTCCTGGTGGCAACTGGAGAGCCCTGTTCGGAGACGTCGGGAATCTGAGAGACAGCGTTTCGCCTCCCTCTCGCCCCGAACCAGAAATGAGCGGGCATTTTCTAGCGGGTGCGGACATTTCCGCACTCGCGAAAATCGAGTCTCAAGGCGGAGTTTTCAAAAAGAAAGGAGTGGCTGGCGACGCCATCAAGATTCTGAGGGACGAGGGGGTGAACCTTTTCCGGCTCCGCCTGTTTCTGGCACCAGACGGAAGTGATGTGGTGGTGAACGACCTTGCTTACACTCTCGCGCTGGCGGCCAGAATCAAGGCCGCACGTGCGGAACTGCTGCTCGATTTCCACTATTCCGACACCTGGGCAGACCCGGGCCATCAGACGAAACCCGCCGCCTGGAGTGGTCTGGACTTCGAGGCATTGAGAGGCCGGGTGGAAGATTACACCGCATCCGTCATCGCGGCATTGGCGGCCCAGGGCACGCCGCCGGACATGGTGCAGATCGGCAACGAAGTGACCGCCGGAATGCTGTGGGATACGGGCAAGCTATATGTAGGAGACCGCGCCGTGCAGTGGCGGCAATTCACGGATCTTTTGAAGGCCGGCATCCACGGAGCAAGAGCGGCAAATCCCCCCGGCCATCCCATGAAGGTGATGATTCACATCGACCGAGGCGCAGACTGGGGCGCTACGGAGTGGTTCTATCACCATATGGAAATCCATGGCGTGGATTATGATGTCATTGGACTCAGCTACTATCCTTGGTGGCACGGAACCATGGCTGACGTGGCGACGAATTTCCAGAATGCATCACGGCGCTTCGGCAAGCCGATGCTCATGGTGGAGACCGCCTATCCGCAGAAGCACGCGGACTATTGGCAAAGTCAGCCAAACATGGCCTGGCCAATCTCCGAAGCGGGACAAGCCGCCTTTCTCCGGGAACTCGCCACCACCGTGCGCCAGAGCGCTGGCCCGCACGGCTTGGGTGTCGTCTATTGGTATCCCGAGGCGATTGTCGTTCCAGGGCTATCAGTTTGGAACAACGGTGCGACCGCCCTCTTCGGCAGTGATGGGGAAGTGAGCGCCGGGGCTGCGGCCATGATTCCGCGCCCTTAGGTTGCAGCGAAATCACTTCGACTCCAGAGTTAAGCCCGTGTGACGTGAGAGTTCTACATTCATCATCTTTTCCAACAAATCGTAACCGGCTGGGGTGAGGTGCGTTTCGTCCGTAAATAGTGAAGTAATTTGCATCCCTTCGGAATCCAGAAAGGCATCGTGTGTTTTAACCCGGTGGACGTTCTTGAAATCTGCCACGACCTTGTCCACGGCGACATTGGCGGCACGGACAGATCCATCCTTGATGAGCTTGGAGGGAAGAATTTCGCCGACCCACACCGGGGTGCTGGGGCTGGCTGCGTGGATCTGTTCCAGCATGGATCGCACGTTCACGGCAATGGCATCCGGCGTCCCTTGCGGGGGATGAAACAGATCGTTGATGCCACCCAGAAAGACGATGGCCTTCGGCTGAAGGTCCAAGACATTCTCTTGAAGGCGGCCTAACATCCCGCGGGTCGTATCGCCAGCGATGCCGCGGTTGGCCACCTTTATGCCCGGAAAAGAAGCGGGCAGATTCCAATGCTCGGTAATGGAATCACCGAGGAAAACAATGGCGCCCCGCTCATCCGCTTGATGCTTCTGGAAATGCGCTATCCGGTCGGCGCGGTGTACCGCGAAGCCGGACCATTGGCCGTTGAAAGGACCCACACCGGGTTTTGATCCATTTTCCAGCAAGTATTCAAGGATTTCAGGCCACCGTTCGAGATCACCTGTCAGACCGGGCTTCATGCCGAAACCGTGGCCGCCCGTTTTGAACGGATGATAACTGACCTGACCACCGGACTTTCGCCACGTGTCAACGTATTGCACACTGCTGTTCACCCAAGCCGGCTTGTCATCCTCCGCGATCATCACAATGAGCCGTGGCACCGGATGTTCTGGCGGACGGGTCTGCGGTTCAGAGGACCCCGGCGCAGACTCGTCGAGATATGCTGGATAAATCAGGATGAGATCATCCGGTTGCTGATCCGGAGAGTTCGTTGCAAGTGTTTGCACCGCGCGCGCCGCGAGATGAGCGCCCGCCGAATACCCCATCATGCCAAAGCGGCCGCTGCGGACGCCAAGCGCGGCGGGTCGTGTTTTGATGAGTCGCCAAGCCAGCAAAGCATCTTGAAGCGCGAGCTCGCGAGTCTTCTCCCCGGAATCGATGTGATACTCCAACGTAACGACATCGTAGCCAGAACGGTTCAAATTCTCGGCCGTGAGCGAACCTTCGTTGACCGTATCAAGCACTTGATATCCACCGCCGGGCAGCAGCAGGATCGTTCCCTGTGGCTTATTTGTTGAGGATCGCGTCACACGCAGGACCGGCGCGTTGAACTTGCGAATGAGTCCGTTGGCTTCCATAGGATTTCCCGCCGGCATCGGCAGTCCATCCAGCGAGAACCACGGAACAGTGGTAGGGCTTGCCATCAGATGACCTGTTACCAGAGCGAGTAGGAATGCAACCGTAAGGCGACGTGGATCTTTCATGGGTCGGGTGGCTTGAAGACTGCAAAATTGTCTTGGAGATTAAATCCGCCGATCTAAAACTGGCCAACTTTATATTTTTGAAAATCGAGCGAAATCATGAAGGGCGGATGGTCTGTTGTAATTCGGTTTCAATTTAGAGTTGAAATCTTCGGGCCCTCGATTCCCACTTGTCGGCAGTCCTCTGGGTTCTAGTCTCTCCAGACGCTGGCGGCCTTGCACTCCTTGTGATCTTCTCATGAATCCAATCGATTCCGAATACCTTTTCGCCCTGACCAATCCGGGATCGGAAAAAGCCCTCAAGCTCGAAGTGGAAACATCGGGACTCGACTGGCGGCTCAGCTATCAGCGACGGGGTTTCGTGACCTTCAAATCCGATCGCTCGTTTTCCTTGCCAGACTTGGAAGCCCATCCCGCCTGCGCCCGGCGTCTTTGCCTTTCCCTCGGAAAATCCGCCACCCGGGAAGAAGCCGTGAACCGCGCGGGAGAGGCGGAAATCGTCCATCACGCCCGTTTCGCGGACCGGAAAATGCAGGGTGGGGAAGGGGACCTGCCGGAACTCGGCCAACTCGTCGGCACCGTGGTGGAACTTGCGCCGAAGGAATTCTGGACCGGCATCCACCGGCACGCGCCGTTTCTCAGCCCGCATCCGGCGGGCGAGGCCGGCATCGAAATGCCGGCCGATTCCCCCTCGCGGGCCTGGCTCAAGTTAGAAGAAGCCACCCGCTTCTTCGACTTGAATTTCACTCCCCGCGACATCGTCGTCGAGCTCGGCTGCGCTCCCGGCGGCGTGGTTCTAGCACTTTTAAACCGCGGCGTCTCCGTTATCGGCGTGGACCCCGCGAAAATGGCGGACGTCGTGATGGCCTCGGCGATCACCGAGCGAAACGCCGCTCCGACCGACCGGCCTTGGTTTTTCCACAGCCGAAAACCCGCCGCGCTCACCAGCAAGCGCGACCTCGGGCAAGGCGTGACGTGGTTCATGTCCGACATGAACCAGTCGCCGGAAGTCGTGCTCAAGGAATGCGCCCGCTTCTGCCAGATGGCCCCCTCGATCCACGGCGCGCTGATCACGCTCAAGCTAACCGACCTGCTGCAGGTGGCTGAAAAGCCGTCGTGGTTCGCCGCGCTGAGAGAGATGGGATTCAAAACCATCCGTCTCCAGCAGCTCAGCGTGCATCACAAGGAGTTCGCTCTGCTAGGGCTGAAATAGCCGTAGGATTGGAAAACCTGGTCCAGCAGCCACCAGCTCAGCAGGGTGGCGACGAGGCTCGCGATGATGAGCTTCTTCTTCGCCGCCGGGTTGTCCTTGATCGACCTGACCGTTTCGTATCCGGCCAGCCCGCGAATCATCCAGTAGAGTCCGGCTGCCACGAAAAACTCTCCGAGGATGATCAGTTTGATCGAATACTCGACCCGAGGCTTTTCCTGGATCGCTCCGAGCAGCGGCAGCACTCCCTGCCAGTAGATCATCGACGCGCCGGCGGAGAAGAAGCCAAGGCCTAGCAGGCGGGCCGCGGTGTCCGATCTTGGCTGGAAAACGGGTTGGCTCATTTTCGTGGTTTACGCTGGTCGATCCAGACATCGCTGTCCGCCGGGACGGGCTTGCCGACCTGATCGACCGGATGGAGAAACAGGTAGCGCCAGACGTCCTCGTGGGCGGGCTTTCCGGCCGCATTTTTCACGGCTGCCCCGCCGGGGATGACGCAGTTGTGGGCGCGGCCATGGTCGCCCTTCACGTCGCCATCGGTGATCAGGCGGCGGGTGTCGCCGTAGGGCGGGCTGGCTTGGTCCACGTTCACGATGGGGCCGTATTTCTGGAGGTCCATCAGCTGCCACGAGCGGCGGTAGTGGTCGGCGATCCAGCCGTCGTCGAGCACGTGGCTGAAGGCGAAAATGCGGTTGCCGGGCGTGGCGGAGGGGAGTTTCTGCCAGACCTCGTAATTGTCGCGAGGACCGGAGAACAAGACCACGCGGTCCACCTTCACCTGCTTGGCCATGCGGGCGGCGGTGGTGGAGCCGTGGGAAATGCCAGCGAGGACGACCTTGTCCCATTGCAGGCCCTTGCCGTCGCGGGTGAGGAACTGTTTCCACCGGCCGTCGGGATTCTCTTTATCGAGCCATCTCACAAACTGATAGGACCGCTCGATGATGGTGTCCGGCTTGGGGATTGCCACCGCCTTGCTCACATCCTCACCGGTGGCGGCTTCGAGTCGGATTTTCGACAGGAAAAGATCATCCTCCGGCGGCGGACCGGAATACAGCTTGCCGAACCAGCCGTTGGCGTAGTGGACCTGGATCGAATGGAAGCCATAGCCGGAAAGCCGGTTGAAGAGCTCCTTGTTGTGCCCCATCAGCCAAATCACGAGCTTTCCCTGGGACGGCACGCGGGTGTCCACGGCGGCGTGCTGGACATCCTGCGGTTTGCCGTCTTTTTCGAAAACAAAACCGATCTCCGGATGCTCCCTGGTCTTGCGGTCGATCTCGCTGGCGCGGGCGGTCAGGTCGTAGCGCTTCACCTCGTCGGCTGCAGACAGGTGGCCGCAGCCGAGGACGGACCAGACGGCCAGACAGAATACAGGTGGGAAGAAGGGTTTCATGGTGCGGACGTTTTACCGGGATTTACCTGCCGGGTTTATCAGGTATTTCCGCATTTCCGGTCAAGCGACGGCTGAATGCGGATTTTCGATTGCAATGACCGGCGATCAGGCCTTGGTTGTCATGTTATGAATTCCTTCAGCCGCCGTCATGTCCTCCGCCTCGGTGCCGCCGCCGCAGCCGCCCCGTTTTTCAGCGCTTTCGCCCAAGGAGCCGGGGAAAAGCAGTTGGGCATCGCGCTGCTAGGACTTGGCGATTACTCCACGAAACAGCTCGGCCCCGCCCTCAAGCTGACGAAAAACGCCCGCCTGGTCGGCATCGTCACCGGCTCGCCGGACAAGATTCCCAAATGGCAGCAGGAATATGGCATCGCCGACGGGAATGTTTACAACTATCAGAATTTTGATTCCATCGCCGACAACAAGGACATCGACATCGTCTACGTGGTCACCCCGACCGGGCTTCACCCCGAGTTCGCGATCCGCGCGGCGAAGGCGGGAAAACACGTGATCTGTGAGAAGCCGATGGCACCCACCGTGGCCGATTGTGAGCGGATGATCGAGGCCTCGAAGAAGGCGGGGAAAACGCTCCAGATCGGCTATCGGCTGCACTGGGATCCCTATCACCTGCGGCTGATGGACGCGATGTCGAAAAAGGAGTTTGGCGACTGGAAATCGATCTCAACGCATAATGCCGGCATGATGAAAAGCTTCACCGGCTTGAACGCCTGGCGCATCGGCAAGGACCTCGGCATCGCCGGAGCACTTTATGACCTCGGCGTCTACTGCGTGCAGGCCGCGATTTACACGGCGGGGATGAATCCGGTGAGCGTGACGGCGAAGAAGTCCACCGACCGTCCAGACATTTTCAAGGAAGTGCCGGAGACTTACGAGTGGACCCTCGAATTCCCTGGTGGGCGCAAGGCTGAGGGCATGTCGAGCTACGGCCGGCGCGGAAGCCATGTCCGGGCGGAGGTGGAAAAGGGACTCATCGAGATTGTTCCCGGCTACAGCTACGGCGGTCTCAAGGGGACCACTCCGGCCGGCCAGATGGATTTCCCGCAGGTGAACCAGCAGGCGTTGCAAATCGACGGGCAAGTCGCCGCCATTTTCGCCGGCACTCCGAGCCTCGTGCCAGGAGAAATGGGCAGCCGGGACATCCAGGTGATCCGGGGGATTGTCGAATCCGCTGACACCGGGAAAGCCGTGGTTTTTGGAGGATTCCCCTACTGAGATCAGGATCATGCTGCTTAGGGCTGTGGGTAAATCGCGTGTCGATTTGGAACTCGCCCGAAATGCGGAGTGGAAAACCGATCCGGAAATCTCATGGTGATCGATGGACAGGATACCTGCCGCTGTCGAGCGTGCCACCATGCCCGGTCTTTCCTTTTTTCCTCCGCTCGGTCTATCGGTTGCCTACCTCAATCGGATCAAACAGAGCCTCAAAGGGGTGGTTCCCCGGCTATCTAAGCAATGCCTCGACCAAAGAGCGATAGACCGCGCTTCGCGGGACTTTGTTGCGGCGCTGAAGATCCGCCCAGGTCGCCCCACGAAGCGGTTCCAAAGTCTTCCGCGCCAACAATACAGGCAGAAGGGACGCCGCGCGGAGGCGCCGCAACCGCAGCGAGGCCGCGTATTTTTCGCCCTCACCCAGCCATTCCCCGGCCCGGACCAGCCACCGGGCGTGACACTCCAGAAGTTCGGGAGAAGGATGCGGATCCACGACTGGCAGATAACAGCGCCCGACTGATAGGTCCGCCGCCACGTCCCGCAGGATGTTCACGAGCTGGAGGGCTTTCCCGTAGGCGATTCCACGCGCCAGCAGCTCCGCTTCCGATGATTTCGAAAACCTCCCGCCCAACGTGAGAAACCCGAGCTTGGTCCAGAAAGCGCCAACACAACCGGCGACACGCCACGCATAATCCTCCAACTCGGCATCATCTCTGAGCGCCACGGGATTCTTCCGGGTGGCATTGGCGAAGCGCTGCAAATCGAGTTCCTGCCCGCCGATGATGATTTCCAGAACCTCCCGCACCAGCACCGCCTCGCTCTTGGGAAGAATCCGCAGCCAATTCAAAATCGCCTCCGAACTTTCCAGCAAATGGCGCTCCCTCGCATCCGGAACCGCAGTCAGAACCGCAGCCGGCCACGGTTCGAAATCCGCTTCTCCGGAAACGCAGCGCCGGAATTGTTCCAAACACCGCTGCCGCTCCCCGACCGGCAAAGCCGCGCTGTCTGCCAGCGTGTCGCTGGTCCGTGCTAACAGGTAGCCAAGGCTCGCCGCGCCGCGCATCGGCCCGGGAAGCAACCGCAAGGTCAGATAGAACGAGCGCGAAACGCCCTTGAGCACCTGTTTTCCCAAGTCATCGATCACCGGCACCAAACAAGGTCCGCCACGCGCAAATGTCAACCCGCCACCGTCTGCCGGCGGAACTCGCTCGGCGCGCACCCCTGCCGGTCGCGGAAGACCTTGGCGAAATACTGGCTCGACTGGAATCCACAGCGGAAGGCGGCTTCCGTCACGCTGACCGGCGGGTGCTCCATCAGCAGGCGACTGGCGGCCTCGATCCGCGCTCGCGTTAGAAATTCGACCGGCGCGACGTTGAACAACTTCCGGCAGTAGGAGGAAAAATGCGTGCGCCCCAGTCCGCAGGCGTCCGCCATGGAATCCAGCGTCCACGGCTCGTCCAGCCGGTGGCTGAGATTTTCCAGAAACAGTCGCACCGTCCGCTCGCTGCCGGAGAGCGACGCGTCAAGATGCGGATTGCGGGATTCCAACAACTCCGCCAGCAGGACGACCAATTCGTTGATGACGATCTTGAGCCGCGCCAGATTCGTTTCGCCCACCCCGCGCGCCACGATCTCGTCGAGCCGTGAAAAACAATCGCCGATCCTGCGGTCGCCGTGCCAGACGGGATCCTCGTTTTGGCGCAGCGTCTCGGTGAGCGTCGCGAGTCCGGATTTCGGGAAAAGCAGCCACTTCGGCCATTGCCACGGCTGGTTGGGACGGCGCATCCCCACGTCGAGAATGATCCACGAATAATGACAGGCCGGCACGTTCGGGTCGCCCACCCGGTGCCGTTGCCACGGCCGGGTGATGGTCAGCTCGCCCGGCCCCACCGTGAGGGATTTTCGGCCGATCCCAAAGGGCAGCCGCCCGGCGGACACGTAGCCGATTTCGATGCCCTCGTTGCAATGCCAGCCGAGGCCCCAATCCTGTTGGCCCGGCGCGTCCCAAAACCCCGCCATGCAAAGCTCCTTCAGCTCGCTTCCCGGCAGGCGCGTGCCCGGGTAGCCGCCCCGGCTGATCGCTTCAAGGCGCAAGCCGCCACCGGCCGCGGCCCGCTTGAGCGGCTCGCAGGTGTCGGCGTGAAACAATTCCCGCTCGGTGCGGAAGGTGCGGCGTTTTTCCATGGGCGTCGCCATGTGTAATATTTACCACTGGTGGACTTTGCAAGCATCCGCTTTTCCCGCACTGTAGAATCCATGTCCATGAACCCACTGCGCGTCCGCCAGGCAAAGACCCTGCTCCCGCCCGCCAAGGACTGGCCGTCCACCAAGGAGGAGGCCGAACGCATGACCCGCTAACCCAACATCAAATCCACCTCCCATGAAAATCGGCTGCTTCGCCCTCATCCAACCGTTCTCGCCCATGCGGCGGCAATTCGAACTCATCCGCGAACTCGGCTTCGACTACGCGGATCTAACCGACAACCACGACGGCGCCACGCTCGGCACGGAATACGGGTTTTCCGCCTCGTTCAGCCTGGATTCCCATCCGGCGACCATCCTCGACATGGTCAACGAGTTCGACCTCACGCTCACCAGCGTTTGCGCCCACGCCAACCTGCTCGACCCCACTTCGCCCGACCGCTACGGCACCGCGGAAATCATCAAGGCGATCAAGCTCGCCCACTTTCTCGGCGTGAAACAAGTCATTACCACCGAGGGCGATCCCAAGACGGAATTCGGTCACCACCTCACCGACGACCAACGTCTCTTCAGCATCCGCGAGAAACTCCACGAGCCGGTCCGCTGGGCGAAGACGTTCGGCATCGAGCTCCTGCTAGAGCCCCACGGCATCCTAACCGACACGGTGGATGGCATGAGCCGCATCCTCGACGCGCTCGGCCACGAGGACACCGTCGGTATCAACCTCGACACCGGCAACTCCTGGCTCGGCGGCGGCGACCCGCTGGAATTCGTGAAAACCTTCGGCCCGCGCATCAAACATGTGCACTGGAAGGACATGCCGGCGGAAATGCTGCCGAAGCGCGGCACCCGGTTCGGCTGCGGCATGGGTCTGATCTCGTTAGGCGATGGCATCGTCGGCATCGAGGCCATCGTCAAAGAACTGCTCGCCACCGGCTTCGACGGCCCCACCACGCTGGAAATCGCCGGAGAGGACGCCGTAAAAGTTTCCGCCGACCGCCTCCGCCAATGGGCGTGCTGAAAAACAGATCCGCCAATCCGCCCAATCCGACTGATCTTGAATTCAAAAATCCCATGACCACACGCCGCCGATTCCTCACCACATCCACCGCCGCATTTGCAGCGCCATTCATCCTCACCTCCCGCCGCGCTTCTGCGGCGGATGCTCCGGGGCGCACCATCCGTCTCGGCCACATCGGCGTGGGCGGCCAGGGTTCCAGCTTGTTGCAGAATTTCCTCTCCGTGCCCGGAGCCACGTCCGTCGCCATCGCCGATCCCTTCCGCCACCGGCGCGAAGCCGCCGGCCAGAAGGTGAAGGAAATCCAGGGCCACGATCCGAAGCTCTACAACGACTTCCGCGAGCTGCTCGCCGATCCTGACATCGACGCCGTCGTCATCGCCACGCCGGACCACTGGCACGTGCCCATCGGCCTCGCCGCCGTGCGCGCCGGCAAGGATGTCTATCTCGAGAAGCCGCTCGGCCACACGCTCGCCCAGAACAAGGCGATGCTCGACGCCTGCGTGAAACACGACCGCGTTTTCCAATACGGCACCCAGCAACGCAGCCAGGAAATCCTCCGCCGCGGCGTCGAGCTGGTGCTCAACGGCACCATCGGCGAGATCGAACGCATCGACATCTGGGCACCGAAAGGAAGCGGTGGTGGATCGCTCGAAGAAATCCCCGTGCCGGACGGCTTGGACTACGACCTATACATCGGCCCCGCGCCCATGACGCCTTGCACCAAGGACCGCATCACCAGTCCGGCATCCTGGCATTGCGCGGACTACGCGCTCGGCTTCATCGCCGGTTGGGGCGCGCACCCGCTGGATATTTCCATCTGGGGCCTCGACTACGACCAGCAGGATTCTTTCAAAATCCGCGGCACCGGCACCGTCGCCACGCCCGACGCGCTTTTCAACGCGATCAGCTCATGGGACGTCCACATGGAGTTTTCCGGTGGTATCAAGACGCATTTCATGAGTTCCGACATCGCCAAACCCATCGTCGACGCCTACCGGAAAAACTGGACCGGCGACGGCACCACCTTCTTCGGCCCCAAGGGCTGGATCAGCCTCAGCCGCGGGGGCTACGCCGCCAGCAACCCGGAATGGTTCCGCGAAAAACAAGGGCCGGACGCCAAGCGGGTTCCCTATCAGAAAAACTACTATAAAGCCTTCGTCGACGCCGTCCGCGACCACACGCCGACCATCGGCCCGATCGGCGACGCCGTGCGCTCGGACGCGCTGAGCCACCTGTCCGTGCTGGCCATCCAGTCCGGCGCTGAGGTCGTCTGGGATCCGAAGGCATACCGCATCGTCGCCCCGGAACCGCTCAACGAACGCATCAGCCATCCCGTGCGTGGTGATTGGAAACAAAGCTGAAAAGCGCGTTTCCGAAGCGATGGGAGCTTCGATGACAAGCCGCCGCAGAACGCGTGCCTGACCCGCCGGGTGGCACGGGTGTGCAATTTAGTTTGGACGTCCTAAATACCCGGAAATACCCCATGCGGTATCCTTCTGCCCATTTTGACACCATATCTTGTGTAATTCGCACTTCCCGGATTGCAGCTCCCCGAGATCAGGGTAGTGTCCGTGCAGCCCAATTCCCTCTCGGGCTTCACCCTTAACCACACTCCTATCTGAATGTACCTCAAGACTCTTGAAATCCACGGCTTCAAGTCGTTCGCGGATAAAACCGTGTTCGAGTTCGCCAAAGGCGTGACCGGCATCGTCGGCCCTAATGGCTGCGGCAAGTCCAACGTGGTCGATGCGATCCGCTGGGTGCTCGGCGAAACCTCCGCCAAAGCCCTCCGCGGCGGCGAAATGGCGGACGTCATCTTCAACGGCACCGAAAAGCGCAAACCGCTCGGTATGGCCGAAGTCACGCTGACCATGGGCGATTGCGAAGAAGCGCTGAAAGTCGATTACAACGAGGTTTCCCTCACCCGCCGGGTCTTCCGCGACGGGCGGTCGGAATACCGGATCAATGGCACGCTCTGCCGCTTGAAGGACATTCACGACATGCTGATGGACACCGGCATCGGCCGCACCGCCTACTCGATCATGGCGCAGGGCCAGATCGACCAGATCCTCTCCTCCAAGCCGGAAGAACGCCGCGCGGTGTTTGAGGAAGCCGCCGGGATCACGAAATTCAAGCGCGAGAAAAAGGAAGCGCTGCGGAAACTGGAATTCACCGAAGCGAACTTGCTGCGCGTTTCCGACGTGTTAGCCGAACAGGAGCGCCGGATGAATTCCCTCCGCCGCCAGGTTGCGAAAGCCCGCCGCTATCAGGCGCTCGCCGCCGACACGCGCGTACTCGACAGCCATCTGGGACACAAGAAATTCGTCGAGCTCACCGCCGAGCGCGATGAATTGGTCGTTTCCATCCGCGGCCTTGAAGTCCGTGATACCGAGTTGGAAATGCAGCTTCCCGCGAAGGAAGAAGCCGTCACCGAAGCGCGCACCGCCGCGCGGATTTTCGAAGGCGAACTCGCCGAACTCCGCCAACGCCTCAACGAGCATCGCAACGCGCTCAACTCCGCCGCCGGCCGGATTTCCTTCAACGACGAGCGCAAGGCCGAGCTGGAATCCCGCATCCGCCAGAACCACGAGGACATCGCCGAAACTCGCGACAAACTCGCCAAGCAGGAGTTCGAATTCATCGCCGCGAACGAATCGCTCGACCAACTCAGCCGCATCATCGCCGAGAAGGAAATCCAACTCGCCGAGCAGGAAAGCCGCACCAAAGGCACCCGCGAGGAGCGTGAAACCATCGAGACCGCCCTCCGCGAAACCCGTGGCGAGGCGAACCGCACGCAAACGATCATCGCCTCAATGCAGGCAAAAATCGAAAGCGCCCTCGCCCAGCTCGAAGGCAACCGCGAACGCTCGCGCCAGCTTGGCGATGAGGAACAACGTCTCACGCTGGAACTGGAAGAGTTCCGTGCCGAGCAAGCCCGCATCGCCGGCGAAGTCGAAGCCACCGGCTCGATGCTTGGCGAACTCACCGAAGCCTTCCAGGTCGCCGAGCGCACCTATCAACACACCCGCGGTGACCTCGATGCCGCGCGCGTGGCTTCGATCGAATCCAACAAGGTGCTCGCCCAGCGTTCCGCGCGTTTCGACGCCGTCCGCCAGCTCGTCGAAAGCGGCGAAGGCTTTGAAAAAGGCACCCAGAACGTGCTCAAGGGCCTCGGCAATCCGGACCAGTTCAAACCCGGCATTCACGGCGTGCTCGCATCGTTCATCGAAGCCGACAACACCTGTGCCCGCGCCATCGAGGCCGCGCTTGGAAATCATCTCCAAGCCGTGCTCGTCCAAGACCAGGCGATGGCGGAAGCGGTCATCACCCGCCTCACCGAAAAGCAGTTGGGCGTCGCCGCCGTGCTGCCGGAAACCTTCGTCGGCCACTCCGCAGGCACCCAGATGGAGTCGCTGCCGGAAGGTGCGACCGCCTGGGCGCTCGACCGGGTGAAGTCCGACAGCCGGATTTCCACCGTCATCGAAAAGCTGTTGGAAAAGGTCCTTATCGTCCCAAATCTCGCTACCGCCCTGCGCCTGCGCGCCGCTCACCCGGGCGTCACCTTCGTCACTCTGGCAGGAGTGATTCTATCCGGTGAAGGCATGCTCCGCGGCGGCACCGGCGCGGAAGGCAGCACGTCCGTGCTCGAACTTCAAAACGAAGTCCGCTCGCTCGCCGCCGAAGTCGCGGAACTGACGGCAGCCGACGAAGCGGCCCGCACCCGCGTGACTGATCTGGAAGCCCGCCTCGAACAACTCCGTGAGGAAGTCGAGGTTTCGCGCGAGCGTCTCCAACGCCAGAAAGTCGATCTATCCACCCTCCAGGGCCAGCTCAGCCTCGCCACCCGCGAAGTCGAGAATTTCGAGACCAAGCTCGAAAACGTCAAATGGGAGCGCGGCGAACTCGAAAACCGTGAGCGCGCAGCCGCCGAAGGCCGCGAGCACCTCGAAGCCGAACTCGCCTCCGCCCGCGATCGCCTGGAAGCGCTCGAAAACGAAGCCCGCCGCCTGCAATCCGAGTCGGAATCCATCGTCCGCCGCGAGCAGGACATCGTGGAAGCCCTCAACGAGCTTCGAACCGAACTCGCCGTCGAGCGCCGTGCGAAGCAGTCCGCCGAGGAGCAGCAGAAGCCGATGGAGGCGCGTCTATCCGAACTCCGCGACGTGGCGATCCGCCGCGAAACGGAGATTGAATCATTCGACCAACGGATCGAAGCCGCGCAAGGCGAGAACGCCCGCTTGTCGGAAGAATGCGAATCGCACCGCGCCGAAGTGGAAGACCTGCAGGTGGAAATCAACACCCGCTCAGCAGGCCGCACGGAATTGCTCGAAGCCATTGAAACCGCCGAGACCGCGCTCGCCGCCATCCGCCGCGACCACTCGAAGGTGAACGAGCAAAAAGGCCGCGAGGAAGTCGCCTGCACCAAACTCGACCTCCGCATCGAGAGCCTCCAGACCACCATCCAGGAGCGCCACCAGATCGATCTCACCACTTTCGAGCCGGACGCCCACGCTCTCCTGACAAGCATCGCTTCGCAAAAAGCCCTGCAAGGCCGCGGCGGCCGCCAATCCGTCGTCAGCAGCGACGAGTCCGATGAAAACGAGGACGACATGCCGACGGTGGTGATCGACGGCACGAACGACGATGTCGAAATCCCCGGTGAAATGACCGGCGAGCCCGACTGGGAATTCGTCGAATCCATCGTCGCCGACATCAAGCGCCGCCTGGATGCGATGGGCCCGGTCAACCTCGACGCCATCGAGGAATTCGACGAACTCGAGGAACGCTACAATTTCCTCAAGGGCCAGCACGACGACCTCGTCAATTCCAAGACCGAGCTGCTCGAAGTCATCGACCGCATCAATACGGAAACCCAGCGCCTGTTCTCCGAAACCTTCGCCCAGGTCAAAATCAACTTCCGCGAGATGTTCAAGGAACTCTTCGGCGAAAAGGGCGAGGCCGACCTGACGCTGCTCGACGAAAGCGATCCGCTCGAATCCGGCATCGAAGTCATCGCCAAGCCACCGGGCAAGAAGCTGCAATCGATCACGCTGCTCTCCGGTGGCGAGCGCTCGATGACCGCCGTCGCGCTGTTGTTCTCGATCTACATGATCAAGCCGAGCCCGTTCTGCGTGCTCGACGAGCTCGACGCGCCGCTCGACGAATCGAACATCAACCGCTTCGTCAAGGTGCTCGACCGTTTCATCGACCACAGCCAGTTCATCATCGTCACCCACTCGAAGCGCACGATGGCCCGCGCCGATGTGATGTATGGGGTGACGATGGAAGAGTTCGGCGTCTCCAAACCCGTCGGCATGCGCCTCACCGCGGACGACGGCAAAGGCAACAAGATCGAAGCGAAAAGCGCCGCGCAAAAGGCCGCCCTCAGGCTGGACGCGTAGTTAACAATTCTCCAGATAGGAGAGGGAAACCGGGGGTGGTGCGGATGGTCCGAGTGGATCGCCCGTCCCACCCCCAATTTTGCGCAGCCGTCAGCACCTGAAAGCGCTTGGAAATCGGAAGTTTGAACTCCTGAACGTTTTTTCCCGACACCACCGAGCATGCTGGAAACCCCGCCTTCCCGCCAGGCGGTCCGGAGTTGATCACGAAGTATTTGAAAAACACGGAAGATAAGACTGAATCGCAAAGTTGCAGAGATCGCGAAGGGAGGGATGCGAAGGAAGAAAGGCGAATCCCTGCCGGAGGGTCCGGAATCGAGTTTCCCACAATCGAAGCCGTAAAGGCGTTGGCCTTCAGTCGGCGGTTTTAAGCAATGCGGATTCTTCGGGCCGGTTGAAACCAGCGCTCGGTTGGGGCATCAGGGCATCAGGGCACCACTCGCAAGCCGATAGGGGCGGTTGGTGGGACGACCGTGGCGGCAGATTGAAAATAGGGATTTAGCACGTCCTCCCACAGCGAGCGGAGATAGGTGAAACCTCTTTCACCGGCGAAGGTCATGTTCTGGGTGCCTTGGGAAGCGCCCTTGGCATAGCTGATGTAGCCTTTCTCCAACTTGTACCAAAGATCGGTGTTCCCGATATTCAGCCGGGCGAATGCTGCGTTGGAGTCGGTGCTGCCTTTTTGCCAGTAGCCGCCGATGATGAGGACCAGCAGGTTGGTCTGGTGGGGGCGGAATCCGTCGTAGGCATAGATCAACGAACTGCGCACGCCTCCGGAATCACCGGAGTCGAACTCCTGAAGCATGCCCATGGCTCCGGGATTCGGCAAGGTCGCCGCGCCGGAGACAATCTTGCCGGCCCCATTGATCCCGGCTCCGTTGTTGATCCCGGCATGGACGTTTTTGCCATAGGTGTCGCGCACCAGATCGTTGTAGATCGTCATGTAATTGGACAGGGTGGAACCGTGGCTTTTGTAGTTTTTGATTCCGTTCTGGATCATCGTCCCGGTAGGCGCACTCGATGAGGGATTCGCGGCTCTCCAGTTGAAGGTCATGTAGGCGTTACTCAACCCGTTGGCATTCAACTCGGTGAGGAAAGTGGCATGGTTATAATTGTTGAGGACCGCGTTTGCTTCGGTAGGGCCGCCGAAATAGACCATGCCGACGAGCACTCCGCCGAGCATGCCCTCGCGGTAATTCGGGTTCCAGTTGCGGTCGAGGTTCGGATCGGCGTCGAGAGTGTATTGCTGGGAACCGGCGAGGATGTAGGGATTATTGTCGGCCGTGGTGAAAGCGCTTGCGACAAACGCAGCTTTCATCACGAGGTCGATCTTGGTCTTTTCCGCAGCGGTGAGCTGGTTCCAGATGCGCGGCGTTTGCTTGGCGATGGCGAACATTCCGGTGACGTGACGCTCGTGCTGGGCAGGATAGCCGCCGTTCGCGCAGGGTTCGTTGCCACCAGTGATGGAGGTGCGGATCTGGGCGAGGAGACGGGCGTCGGCGCTGGTATTCCCGGCGAAACTTGCCACGGCAAGTACCACGGAGGCCCCGCCAAAATAGGCACCGTTGGTATAGGCTCCACCGGAAAAGGACTTGGCGTACTTGATCATGGCGGTCGCGATGGCCGCATTGACCGCGGTTTGCGAGGGACTGGTGACGACGGCGGCGGGAACATTTCCTACCGAGGTGAGCAATGAAAGAAAACCGGCAATGTATATTTTTCTGCGTGGATGTAAAAGGCGAATCATTGAGGACAGTAAGGATAATTAAATCTTTATATACTCCTCTCTTCGACCCGATTGCAAGCGATCATTTGACTAACAATATAACCGGATGATTCCGCATTCCAAACCATGCAGCTTCCTTGGATTCCAGCCTATGGAAACAACCTGGCTTCGAGCTGGCTGAGGAAACGCTGCTCGGACGGACTGATTCCATCGGCACCAAGGACCCGGTAAAGCCACGTCAAGGCGCTGGCTTCCTCACCGTCCAGCTTGATCTGGCACGTGCGCCCGACAAGGAACGCCTCGGTCTTGATCGGACACGCCGCGGCTTCGCGGGCCTTGGAGAATGCGGCGAAAATGAACTTTTCCCGTGAAGTCGGAGAGTCCCAGCCGAGCGAATCAAGCGCGGTAGTCAGCAGTTCATCCTCGGCCAGTGAAAGCTGATCATCCAGATAGAGTGAGAGGAAAAGCAGTTCGATGAGGACTTCGCGGGTTTCTTGGGTCATGGGGCGGGAGGCTAGCGACGGCAGATAAAATGACAACGCGATTTTCCCGACCTCATTCATTCCAGCCAACACACCAAGCTGAATCTCGAAAGGGATTTCCGGATCCCCAGATATCCATGAACCCTGCCTTCCCGGAAGCTCCGATCAGCCGGATTCCGGCGCTTGGACAAATGCAATTTCAGGTGATGAAAGTTTCCCCGGAAACCCTGGTCTCCCGACGCTTGCCTGTGAGCGGGCGGGCTGTCAGTTTTTTGGGACTGGCATGTTCGTGGCCCGGACCGGAGTTCGCGAATACAGGATCCGGGTCAGCAAGAAGCATGCACCATGAAGAGAACCTTATCACAGCAACTGCAGCGCCTGCGGCAGAACGCCAAAGGCGCTCAAAAGCGCAAGGACAACGTGACACAAGGGTTGTGCGGGTGTGGCAGTGAGCGGGAGGACGCGCGCTGGAAGCTGTGGAAAGAAGGAGGAGCCTGCGGATCATGCTCCTTCGATCGCCGAATCCGCGCCGGTGGTATCGAATCCGGGCTGTGGTGGGCGTGGGGCATTTGCAGGCGTCAATCGATGACCGGCAGATTGTGGAGGCACCTGTCGGGGAGTAAAAGCTTTCGCTGCGTGAGGGACCGATCGAGGTGTGCGCGTCGTTCGGCCTTGCCACTTGTCTGACAAGCTCAGAACTCCGTGGTGTGAGGTGGCGCAATCTCGGGGATGGGCGTGGCAATGTGAGAGATCAGGCCGGAGATTGAATGTTCCGCGAATGTCTGCGTTGACTTCTTCCAGTCAGGCGATTGACTTCGCTTGTCATCGCCTTGGGGACTATGCGGTCTATTGCAAGTCGACGAAGGTGGATTGACAAATGCACTCCGCCCCTGAAAAATCAAATGATACTGACTGAAACAGGCCATTGCGGATGATTTTGATGATCCTCGTGGGGTGGATCGTTGCCGTTTCTTCCGCTTCTTCCCGGCTGTTAGCTTTGTCAAATAGCGGTAAAGCCCTCATCAAGACTACGCTCCGGGCGGCTGGGAAGCCGGCATCGTTATGGATCAGCAATGAGGAATCTGAGCCCTTGAACTCTAGGTCTGGATCTCCGGCACGAGAAGCCCTACTGATCCCGTTCCGGATATCACCCTGCGGACCAAGCGGAATCCACCGTCATTGAATACCTTACCCACATCTAATAACTAGCCATCAAGTAGCCGATCTCATGAAATTCAAAACCCTTCCAATCTTCATGGCATTCCTCCTCATGGGGGTCGCCGACGCCATGGGGCCTTTGTCTGACGCCGTGAAAACCAAGTTCCAGTTGTCATCCTTCATGGCCACACTGATGCCGTTCTTCGTATTCATCGCGTTCGCGATTTTCAGCGTGCCCGGCGGGGTGTTAGCCGCCCGTATCGGCAAGAAAAAAGTGCTTTTGCTGGGCCTCGGACTCACTACGCTCGCCGTGGGCGTGCCCGTTTTGATGAATCCGACTTATCCGCTGCTGCTCGCTTGCATCTTCGTTCTGGGGATTGGCACGACCTTTCTTCAAGTCGCCGGAAACCCGATCATGCGCGACGTCAGCGCGGAGGGGGATTACAGCCGGAACCTCGCACTCGCCCAGGGATTCAAGGGCATCGGCAGCGCGGGCTCGGCGTTTCTCCCATCCGTCGTCGGCCTGGTCGGATTCCTCGCCGCCATGGGCTGGCGCGGTGCGTTCCCCATTTTTCTCGCACTCATGGCCATCGCCTTCGTCCTCGTCCTGTTGATGAAAGTGGATGAGACCCGCGCCGATGTCCCGCCCAGCATCGGCAGTTCGCTAGCCTTGCTGAAAAACCCCACCTTCGCCCTCGCCGTGATCGGCATCTTTGTCTATGTCGGCGCGGAGGTCTGCATGGGCACCTTCCTCAAGCCCACCCTCGCCGGGCTCGGTCTATCTGCTGAGAAATCCGCACTGCTAGGTCCTTCGTTGTTCTTTGGCTGCATTACGATCGGTCGCCTCATCGCCGGGGTCGTCAAGGTGAATCCCCACGTGTTTTTCCGCATTTCCGCCCTTCTCGGACTCATCGGCGTGGGTTTCGTGATGTCTGGAAACCAAATGTTCGCGCTTGTTGGCGTGGTGCTCGGTGCGTTCGGCTTTGCCAACATCTGGCCCATGCTTTTCTCCATCACCGTGGAGGAAAAACCCGAAGCCGCCAGCGAGCTCAGCGGCCTGATGTGCATGGCCATCTCCGGGGGAGCCATCGTTCCCCTGCTGATGGGCAGACTCCGCGATGGAGGCATGACGACCTTTTCCTTCATCGTGCCAGCCGCATGCTTCGCTTATCTCCTGCTGCTATCTCTCAAAAGTGCGAAAAAAAGCGCGAACTAACATACCACACCCCATGAATCTCGACTCCGAATCCAGAATCGTCATGACGCTCGATGCGGGCGGCACCAACCTCCGTTTCGCCGCCATGCGCGGTGGCAAACCGGTCACTGAAACCGTCTCGTTGCCATCCAATGGTCATGATCTGAACCAATGCCTCGCCAACATCGTGGAAGGCTTCACCCGGGTGAAAGCACTTTGCCCCGAGCCGCCATCCGCCATCAGCTTCGCATTTCCCGGCCCGGCGGACTATCCGAATGGCATCATCGGCGATCTCGGCAACCTCCCTGGTTTCCGCGGCGGTGTGGCACTCGGCCCGATGCTTGAGGGGAAATTCGATATCCCCGTTTTCATCAACAACGATGGCGACCTCTTTGTCTATGGCGAGGCCATCGGCGGACTTCTGCCGCATGTGAACGGCCTGCTGGAAAAGACCGGCAGCCCGAAACGCTATCAGAATCTCGCCGGTATCACCCTTGGCACCGGATTCGGCGGTGGCATCGTGCGCAATGGAGAACTCTTCATCGGCGACAATTCGATGGCCGGCGAGGTCTGGCTCCTGCGTAACAAGTTCCATCCGGAAATGAATGCCGAGGAAGGTGCCTGCATCCGCGCCGTGCGCCGCGTCTATTCAGAACTCACCCGCATTCCTTTTAACGAAGTCCCGGAGCCGAAGGATCTCTTCGAAATCGCCAACGGCAAGCTGGCAGGAAATCAAGCCGCAGCACTGGAAGCCTTTCGCCGCCTCGGTGAGTCCGCGGGTGACGCCCTTGGCAGCGCACTCACCCTCATCGACGGCCTCGCGGTTATCGGTGGTGGCGTTTCCGGCGCTTGGCCGCTCTTCCTGCCTGCCCTCGTGACGGAACTTAACGGAACTTACACAGGTCCCGATGGCAATAAATTCCGCCGCCTCTCCTCCGTCGCATTCAATCTGGAGGATCCCGCCCAACTCGATGTTTTCCTCAAAGGCGGGACCCGCACCATCAAAGTCCCCGGCAGCGATCGCAGCCTCGCTTATGATCCACTGCAGCGCGTTGGGGTCGGCATGTCCCGTCTCGGCACGAGCGAGGCCGTGGCCCTCGGAGCCTATGCCTTTGCCTTGCGAAAACTTGGGCCTAGGTAAATCAATCCCCGGCCCTAGCATCGATGCAAACCCTCGCTTCCGCAGCCACAGCGTTCATCGACGCCCAGAAGCGCGTTTTCCATACCTCTCTATCGATCTTACGAACGCATGGTGAACATCACCGAAGACGGCCAATACGACAAGCCGGAGGTCACCAAGCAAATCTCGCGCCCGAGATTTGAATTCCGGGCCCAGTTCACCAATTCCACCACGCCGATCTCACCACGCCGATCTCACCAGCGGCGGACACCTCGAAGTGGAGATGGGCAATTCTCCGAACCGCAAACTCGGAACCACCAATCCGCCTCCATCCAGCCTGACGCTCGACTCCGCTTCGTTGAATTGAAAATCCTGCCATGAACCCGCTCAATACCTCTGCTTTACTCTGGCTTTTCCTTCAAGCTTCCTTGGTGGGATCGCCCAAACCGAACCTTGTCATCATCTACGCCGATGATTTGGGATATGGCGACGTATCCACCTATCATGCGTCCGACGTCAGCACTCCGAACATCGACCGTCTCGCGGCGGAAGGCATGCTCTTCACCTCGATGCGCGCGAACTGCACGGTTTGCTCGCCATCGCGGGCCGCTTTGCTGACCGGGCGATACGCGGACCGTGTGGGAGTCCCAGGTGTCATCCGGACCCGGCCGGAAGATTCATGGGGCTACTTCGATCCTGATGTCCCGACACTCGCCGACGAGCTTCGAAAAGCAGGCTATCAGACGGCCCTGATCGGGAAATGGCATCTCGGTCTCGAATCGCCCAATCTCCCTAACGAGCGCGGATTCGACCACTTCCATGGGTTCCTTGGCGACATGATGGATAGTTACACCACCCACCTTCGCGATGGGAACAACTACATGCGGTTGAATTCGGAAATCATCGAACCGCAAGGTCATGCCACCGACGTTTTCACCGACTGGGCGTGCGCTTACCTTCGCGAACGAAGCGCTGCGGCAAAACCCTTCTTCCTCTATCTCGCCTACAACGCCCCGCATTTCCCGATCGAGCCCCCGGCCGGTTCGCTTGAAAAGGTGAGAAAACGGCTCCCCGGTCTCGACGAGAAGCGTGCGATGAACGTCGCGTTTGTCGAACATCTCGACGATCGCATCGGGAAGGTGATGATGACGGTCAAGGATGCCGGATTGGAAAAGAACACCGTCATTGTTTTCACCTCTGACAATGGCGGTGCGCTGAATTATGCGCAAAACAATGATCCTTGGCGCGGCAGCAAACAGGATCACTACGACGGCGGCTTGCGCGTGCCCTTCATGGTCCGCTGGCCCGGGCGGATCAAGCCGGGTACCCGCAGCGACTATCAAGGGCTGATTTTTGATATCTTTCCCAGCTTCCTCGAGATAGCGGGTGCGGATCCGTCCCCCGGACTGGATGCGGTCAGCCTGCTGCCCGTTCTTGACGGCGCGACGATCGACAAGCCGAGGGATCTCTACTTCGTGCGCCGCGAAGGGGGTGCCCGTTACGGCGGGAAAAGCTACGAAGCGGTCATTAGGGAAGGATGGAAATTGATGCAGAACGATCCCTACAGCCCTCTGGAGCTATATGATCTCAACCGTGATCCGATGGAGAAACGGAATCTAGCAAAGTCGGAGCCGGCGAAGGTGGCCGAGCTTGCGAACCGGCTTCGCACGCACATCCGGACCGGAGGAGCCACACCTTGGCGGAAAGTGACGCCGGATGAGCCCGCGTCAGACTGACCGGCCACCCGATGAACAATTTTCTATGGATCACAGTAGCCTCGGCGCAAGCCCGGAGTATGGCGAGACCTCCGCAGAACTGACGGAACTTCTCAAGCAAGGATTCCCATCAACGAGGTAGATCTTCATGATGCGTGCCATTTTCAACTCTCTTCTCGTCCTAGTGGTCATGCCCCACGCCCTTCAAGCCGCCGTAAACCAACACGACATCGTCGTCTACGGCGGCACCTCCGGCGGTATCATTGCCGCCATTCAGGCCACTAGATCCGAGCGCTCCGTCATACTGGTTTCACCGACGCCATACCTCGGAGGTCTCACCACCAGCGGCTTCAGCTGGACCGACCTCGGCGGCGATGCCATCCTCGGCGGACCCAGGCGCGATTTCCACACCCGCGTCTATCATCACTACCAGAAACCCGAGGCATGGAAATGGGAAGAACGCGCGAAGTTTGGCAAACAGGGACAAGGCGCACCAGCGCTGAACCCGAAATCCCAGCTCGCCTCCGTCTTCGGACCTTCAGTCACCACCGCCATCTTCAATGACCTGCTCATGGAACCCGGTGTCACTGTCGTCACCGCCGGGCTCGACTTGAAAAACGGCTTGGTCATGGACGGCAAGCGCTTTCGGTAAATCCGCACCGAGGATGGCCGCGGATTTGCCGGAAAAATGTTTATCGACGCCACCTGCGAAGGCGACCTGCTCCCTGGTGCGGGTGTCAGCTTCACCGTCGGCCGCGAATCGAATGCCACCTATAACGAAACCATCAGCGGCATCCAGGCCAAGCGGTGCGTGAAAAACCAAACGCCCGAGGGCTACGACGAGGTCACTTGCGAAATTCTGTTCCGCGCCATCGAGGCGGGGCAGAAGAACAGGTTCACCAAATTCACCCTGATGCCTAACCGAAAAAGCCGAGCCTAACAATGACGGCGGCGTCCAACAATTCCAACAATTCCAACAATTCCAACAATTCCAACAATTCCAACAATTCCATCGGAGCCAACCACGGCAAGGACTGGAACTGGACCACCCTTAACCACGACGAGCGTCTCGCCCTCGCCAAAAAACACGAACACTGGCAGCGCGGCCTGTTGTGGACACTTCAGAATCACCCGCGCGTCCCGGAAAAAATCCGCAAGGAAGACTCGAAGTGGGGACTGCCCAAGGACGAGTTCACCGACAATGGCCACTGGCAGCACCAGCTTTATGTCCGCGAAGCCCGCCGCATGGTTTCTGATTTCGTTATGAACGAGCACCACTGCACGCGCAAGCAGTCCGTGCCGGAATCCATCGGCCTCGCCGCCTACACCATGGATTCGCACGCCGTGCAGCGATACGTGAATAACGGCATGGTCAAGAACGAGGGCGACGTCCAAATTGGGATTCCAGATCCCTATCCGGTTTCCTGCCGCGCCATCGTCCCGAAAAAAGGCGAATGCGAAAACCTCCTCGTACCATGGAGCTTATCCGCCAGCCACATAGCCTTCGGCTCCATCCGGATGGAACCGGTTTTCATGGTTCTCTCGCAAAGCGCCGCCACCGCGGCGGGCATCACGATTGATAGAAATACCTCCGTTCAGGATGTGCCCTACGGCAATCTTCGCAAACGACTGCTCGAAGATGGCCAGCGCCTCGAACGTTGAATCGCATTGCCAAAGCTTCAAAGACTGGAGCGTCGGGAGCACACCATATTTCGGTATTGTCTCCTTATTGCCAACGGTCAATTGTTAGCTGTTGCGACGGGGAAATGGAGCGTGCAGGATCAAATACATGCGAGTCCTGATTGTATTGCTCCTGGCCCTCTCCACATCCGCATGGGCCGCAGTCTACTTTGGCAACGGAATCAAGATCGGCGAGGTCGATGCCTCTTCGGCCATCGTTTGGCTACGTCTCACCGCCGCCCCGGAGCGCCGCATGGATGGAACCCCCTTCAAGGGTGCCGACACCAGAGTTCCAACCGGACTGCGTCTTGCCGACATGAAAGACAGCCTCATGGGCACGGCGGGAAGCGTGCGACTGCGCTACAAATCACAGGATGGGGAAGTGAAGTCCACGCCATGGCTTGCAGTCGATCCACAGCGTGATTTCACGGCCCAGATCCCCATGGTCGATTTGAAACCGGCGGCGGTCTACAACATCATCGTGGAGGGCCGGGCACCGGGGGAAGATGCCGCTTCCGTGACTTGCGAGGGTGCTTTTACCACCGCTCCACTGCCTGTCGATACCACACCCGTCCGCTTCGTAGTTGTCACCTGCCACGATTTTCCCCGCCGTGACGACGGCGAGCGCGGCCATCTCATCTATCCGGTGATGCGGCGCCTCCATCCGTGGTTTTTCGTTCACACCGGGGATATCGAATACTATGACAAACCAGCCCCGTGGGCGGAGTCCGCCGAGCTCGCGCGCTTCAAATGGAACCGGCTTTACTCACTCGAAAACCAGCGCGGCTTTCATCGCAACTTCGCGTCCTATTTCATGAAGGACGATCACGACACGCTGAAGGACGATTGCTGGCCCGGGCAGAAATACGGCGATCTCACGTGGGAACAAGGGCTCGCCATTTTTCGTGAACAGGTGCCGATGGGAGATAAGACATATCGCACCGTCCGTTGGGGCAAGGATCTTCAGATCTGGATGCTCGAAGGTAGGGACTTCCGCAGTCCTAACACCATGCCCGACGGCCCCGATAAGACCATGCTTGGAGCGGAGCAAAAGAAATGGCTTTTCCAAACGATGCGCGCCTCCGATGCCGCCTTCCGCGTCTTGATCAGCCCCACGCCCATCTTTGGTCCGGATCGCGCTGGCAAAAACGACAACCTCGCCAACCAGGGTTTCACCCACGAGGGCGACGAAGTCCGCTCGTTTCTCGCCACTCAGCCGGGAACTTTTGTCATCTGCGGCGACCGCCACTGGCAATACGTCTCGCGCGATGAAACCAGCGGGCTGTATGAGTTTTCCTGCGGACCCGGATCGAATGCGCACGCCGGGGGATTCTCCATGAACCAACGCGCCGCCGAGCACCGCTTCCTGCGCATCAATGGAGGATTCCTATCAGTCGATGTCGATCGCTCCGAAAACCAACCGCGCATCACTTTCCGCCATCACGATGTGAATGGGAAGGTCGTCCACGAGGAGGTGTCGTCCAGCAAGCCATAAGGGGAACTCCCAAATCATACGGCATCGGAAATCCTGATCTTCCCCGATGCGTGCTGCAGCCGATTCCGAGTTTCTTCTGCATTTCCTCCAGCGGACCACCCTTGGTCTCGGGCACCATGATTTTGATCCAGATGAGTTGGAGCGCCATCATTCCGCAGAAGAACCAGAACACCTGACCGGGGGGGAAGGCGGTGACCATCTTCGGAAAAAACTTCGTCAGCAGCGCGGCGAAGATCCAATGGGTGAAGCTGCCGGACGCCTGCCCTTCGGCCCGCTGGCGGGTAGGGAAGATTTCCGAGATGATGCTGTCCGCTTCCGCGAGGATTTCCGCTTCGGTGCCCCCCGGGCGGACGATGCGGAGGACCTCGACGCCCTTCAACCGATTCCCGGCCCGGCTGATGAGCCAGCGCGGGCTTTCCGGCAGCCTAACGCACAGCAGGGTGTAAAGCAGCGCAGGGAACGCCTCCGCGCCGAGCATCCAGCGCCAGGCGTTTTCGCCCCAAACCCGGGCGAGGATCGCATTGGATAGAAACGCCACCAGGATTCCGAAAACAATGTTGAATTGAAACATCCCGGCCAGACGACCGCGGTGGCCCGGCGGCGAGATTTCCGCGATGAAGAGTGGTGCCGCCACCGTCGAGATTCCCACGCCGAGGCCACCGATGAAACGGGCGATGATGAAGGAGTAAACATCGGTCGCCAGACCTGACCACACCGCCGAGACCAGATAGAGAATGCCGATCCACAACAAGGTCGGCTTGCGGCCGAAGCGGTCGGTGGGCCAGCCGCCTAGCAGCGATCCGATCACCGTGCCATAAAGCGCGGCGGCCATCGCAATGCCATGCAGTCCGGGACTCAGGCTCCAGAGTTCCTGGATGGTCTGCTCGGCTCCGGAAATGACGACGGTATCGAAGCCGAACAGAAATCCGGCGAGTGACGAAACGAGGGCGAAAAAGAAGATGCGGTTCGTTTTCTGGCAACCTGCAGCCCGGCCATGAAGATGGCCGGGCTGTGTGGGTGGATCAAAGTTTGAAGAACTGCTCCCACTCCTGGGTCTGCGGCGCGCCCATGTCCGTGTCACACAGCGCGACCATGTTGGCGGCTCCGTTTTTTTTGAATTCCCTGATGATCTCCGCCGCGCGATTGCCAATGCCGCAGCAGGCGAGATTGGCCTTCTTCGTGGTGGATGTTTCGGCTCCGAAAGCCAGCCGCGGTGCGATAATGGCCGCAGTTCCGGCAGTGAGGGTGGTCTTGACAAAGGTGCGCCGCATCACCGACTGCGTGTGGTGGGTTTCTTCAGCGGATTTCATGGTTTGTAATGGTGGTGATGGCTGACTCGCCCTGTGGCGCAAGCGACTGCCGGATTCTCCCGGCGTGGAGCTAACATCAAGGCGGAGACAACGCTTCAGCGGACCCGTTGAGTGCGCATCACCACTCAGCCCGGTATCTACGGGGGATTCTCGGGTCAACCTGACTTTCTTGTCATCGTTTTGTGGACTATGCGCGCCAAGGCATATTTTGTTTGTTCTCAACAGAGCCCAAATGAAACTCCTGATTTCCGTCTTCTTTTTGAGTACGTTCTGTGCGACCGCGCGGGCGACGGACCTCCCAACATCCTGATCGTCCTCGTCGATGACATAGGCTACGGCGTTGCCGGCTGTTACAACCCGGAATCGAAGATCTCCACGCCGAACATCGACCGGTTGTCGCGCGAAGGCATGCGCTTCACCGACGCCCATGCGCCGGGACCGCTCTGCCATCCCTCGCGCGACGGACTGATGACCGGCAGGGATCCGTTTCGCACGGATGTGAGTCTGTGGCCGACGCAGCCGCTCATCGAAAAGGGGCTGGTGACCATCGCGTCGCTGTTGCGAGACGAGGGCTATCACACCGCGATGGTCGGCAAGTGGCATCTCGGTTTCCGCGGGAACGGTGACGACCAAACGCTGCCGGGTGGCCCGGTCGATTGCGGATTTAACCGTTTCTTCGGGCTGCGTGCTTCCACTGACATCCCGCCTAGCGCCTCGACGATGATGATCCGCTCGGGTGACTGGAAGTTCATCGATCGACTCGGCTCCGGTGGATTCTCCAAACCCGCGAAGATCCAGCCGGAACCCGGCGGCCCCAAAGGCCAGCTTTACAAGCTCCGTGACGACGGGGCTGAAACAAAAGATCTTTTCATCGAGTATCCTGAGATGGTCACCCGGCTGGAGGCTGAAATGGAGCGCATCAAGGCATCCGGGCATGACCGTTAGGACTCAGAAAACATGAAACACCTCATCACCTTCCTGCTATTGGCAATATGGGCACCAACACTTACCGCCGCCGGGTTCACCAGCGAGACTCGGGTTTACAAAAAGGTGGGCGATCGCGAATTGCATCTATCCATCGAGAAACCCGCGGCATGGACGCCCAATGATCAGCGCCCGGCCATCGTCTTCTTCTTTGGCGGCGGCTGGGTGGGCGGTAAGGCGACACAATTCCAGAACCAGAGCGAGTATCTCGCCACACGCGGAATGGTCGGGATCCGCGTGGATTACCGGGTTATTCCCAAGGGCGACAACGGCCCGCCGGTCGTTTGTTGTCACGATGCCAAGTCCGCGATGCGTTGGGTGCGCGCCCACGCGCCGGAGCTCGGCATTGATCCGCAACGCATCGCCGCCGCCGGGGGATCGGCCGGCGGTCACCTCGCGGCGTTTACCAGCATGGTGGCCGGCGTGGACGACCCGGCGGATGATTTGAAAATCTCTCCCAAAGCCAACGCGCTCGTGTTGTTCAACCCGGTCTTCGACAACGGCCCGGACGGCGGCTGGGGCAAAGAACGCATCGGGAATCGCTACAAGGAATTCTCCCCTGCGCATCACATCACGTCCGCCACGCCACCCACGACGATCTTCCTCGGCGGCAAGGACGATCTCATCGGCGTGGCGGTGTTGGAACGCTTCAAAGCCGGGATGACCCAGGCCGGCGTGCGCTGCGACACCCGCGTTTACGCGGGACAGCCTCACGGCTTCTTCAACAAGGACCCCTACAAGACCGCCACGCTGATTGAAGCCGACAAATTTCTCATCTCGCTCGGCTGGCTAACTGGAGCACCGACACTAGCGATGCCCGAAATCAACACACCGGTGACTTCTTTGGAAAAAGGTGACGTAAAGGTTCCGAGTCAGCTCGCTCCATTCACCCCGGCGGCGGACTTGAATGGCAATTGGACCTTCACTGCCGATCCGAAGCTGCCCAATGTTCTGATCATCGGTGATTCCATTTCCATCGGCTACACGCGGGCAGTGCGTGCTACGTTGGCCGGAAAGGCGAACGTCTGGCGACCGATGCGCGGCAAGGGACCGGACAACTGCGGCGACACTGTCATCGGCTTGGAGAAGATCGACGGCTGGCTTGGAAAGCAGAAGTGGGATGTCATTCATTTCAACTGGGGGCTCTGGGATCTTTGTTACCGCGATCCGAACGTTGGAAAGCAGGGCAACCGTGACAAGATCGGCGGAAAAATTTCGGTCACTCCGGAAGATTATGAAAAAAATCTGGAACAACTCGTCACACGATTGAAAGCGACCGGCGCAAGACTCATCTGGGCAAATACCACTGTCGTTCCGGAAGGCGAGACCGGGAGATTTGTCGGCGATGATGAAAAATATAACGCAATCGCCGCGCGAGTGATGGCGAAGCACGGCATTCCAACGGACGATTTGCATGCACTGACCAAGGGCTTTGCC
This sequence comes from uncultured Verrucomicrobiae bacterium, assembly GCA_963841745.1. GTDB lineage: Bacteria > Verrucomicrobiota > Verrucomicrobiia > Verrucomicrobiales > Akkermansiaceae > Luteolibacter. Next base: position 144,591 of record CAWJDV010000010.1, read on the forward strand.
GGAAAATTCTCCGTCAAACCAGGCGATGTGCATTACACGGTCGCAGGCTATGAAGAGATCGCCGTGCAGGTGGCTGCCGAAATCGGGAAATTGCTACCTGAAAGACAAACTCCATGAATTTCACTCTAGCCAGCGCCACTATTTTTTTCTGAACGCGATGGCAGCCGCCACCGCCGAACCCGTCGCCCTGATCCAGCTTGCAAACCGGCTGCAGGGCACGGACTCCGTGCGCACGTCCTCGCATGGCAACACCTATCCGGCGATCGCCCTGCCGTTTCCGATGAACAAATGGGCACCTTACACCCAGCCGGCGAAGAATCCGTTTTTCTATCAATACCGGCAGAACAAATTCCTTGGCATCCGCCAGACGCATCAACCGAGCCCGTGGATCGGCGACTATGCGAATTTCCCGCTGATGCCGGTTTTCGGAAAACCCGCGTTGACCGGAGACGACAGTGCTTCCGAATTCCGCCACAAGACCGAGATTGCGCGACCGGGCTATTACAGTGTCCGCCTTGATACGAGGATGGCCACGATGGAAGTCAACCCGACCGAGCGGTCCACGAGTTTTCGCTTCACCTTTGAGGAGGCTGGCAATGGCTTCGTCGTGCTTGATGCGTCGGAATGAAATGGTTCTATTTCAGGTCCATCGCGCGCTGTTTGAGGAACAGTTCGTGAAGCTGGCCGAGGACTTCGGGATGTGCGGTGGCGACGTTGTTCATTTCCTTGGGATCATCCTTCAGGTTGTATAACTGCCAGTCGTTGGCTTGTTTCGGCTCTTCAGTGCTGTAGCGCACGATTTTCCAATCCCCGTAGCGCAGGGCCCAACGGTTGGTTTTTGGATTCCAAATCCAGTAGAGTTCGCGCAGTGGCGGTTTTTCGTCACCGAAAAGAGCAGTTGATAGATCAATCCCGTCGCGTTGCGAGGCTTCACCCCCGGTCGATCCGGTGACTGCGGCGAGTGTCGGCAGCCAATCGACGATGTGGACGGGCTCGGTGATGGTTTTCGGTTGGATGCGTCCGGGCCAGTTGGCGAACCCGGGTACGCGGATGCCACCTTCCCACACGTCGCACTTCATCCCGCGCATGGTCAGCGGCTGGTTGAAATCGGTAAGCTTGAGATCGTCCGGATAGGCCTTGCCGGACCAGCTGCCCTGCGGGCCGTTGTCGGAGGAAAAGAGAATCAGCGTGTTCCCGCGCTGTTGGGTTTCATCGAGGACCTTGATGACTTCGCCGATGGCGTGGTCGAGATGGTTGACGGTCGCCAGCAGGAGTCGTTTTTCGGGATCGGGTTCTTTCTGGATGATGCCTTGCGGGTCATTGAACCACTCGATCTCATCCTCGTTGAGCCAGCGTTTCGGATTCTTCGGGTCGAGTTGCGTGGGGCGGTCGGTGAAGCGTCCGCGCTCATCGAGCGGGGTGTGCGGGGCGTGGAAGGCGAGATAGATGAAGAAAGGTTTCTCACGTTTCTGGCGGATCACCCGGATGGCGTCCTCGGCAACGAGGTCGGTGGCGTGACGGCCGTTTTCGTAGCCGGGGATGATGGTCTGGTCCCGGTGCCAGGTTTCGCTTCCCTTGCCCTTCCGGTAGGTGTGCTCATACATGCCGACGGCACCGGCGATCGAGCCATAACTGTGGTCGAATCCATGATGGTTAGGTCCATCCGCGGCGGCTTCTCCCATGTGCCACTTGCCGCTGAGCGAGGTTTCGTAGCCGGCGGATTTCATCATCGTGGCAAGCGTCGGTGTGCCGGGTGGGAAGCATTGTTCGTTGGTCGCCTGGAGTGGCGCGCGGCCAAAGCGGCCGGGGTAGCGACCGGTGAACAGCGCCACGCGGGTGGGCGTGCACTGCGGCATGACGTAGTGGTTGTTGAATTTCGCCCCTTCCGCCGCGAGCCGGTCGAGGTTGGGAGTATGGACTTTTCCGGGATTGTTGTATCCGATGTCCGCCCATCCCTGGTCGTCGGTTAGGATGACCAACACGTTGGGACGATCCGCGGCTCGGGCTTGTTGGGCGAATGTGGTGATTGCGACGCTACAGGCAGCGAGCGTGACGGCGGTCCAATTGATCATGGTGCGGTTCGGTTGTTATTGGTTTTACGTCCATCGGCGACGTGAACTCGGAGGCATGCAGGAGTCCGTCGTAGGTGATGGATTTGTAGCGGTTGGCGCGGATTAGGAACGAGGTCGGGGCTTTGAGGCGGTTTATTGCCAATTTTGCAGATACGCCGGGCAAGCGCGTCAGCTTGCAATCAAACAGTTCTCCACACTGGTTTTTGAAGAATAAACGCCTGTGTCAGCACTTTGAGGACTATTCCGCGCCAGGATCTTGTGCTTGGCTTCATTGCTTGATTGAAACCGATTTTCGACCGACTGCTGTAGCCCTGGCTTTGAATGGCACCCTCAAAAGGGCAGCCGGTCGCTCCGGCCGCTGGAGCTATTATTACCTGAATGTCTACAACGCCAACGCACCCGACTCCACCCCTGGCCAGGACGCGGATGGCGACGGTGTCGGCAACGCCGTGGAATTCGTGCCCGGCGGTACCTATCTAACCGACGATTTGTCGAAGCTCCCGTCCACCTCGATTTCCGGCGAGAAACTCCTCTTCACGTTCCCGCGGGACCAGGCCTCCATCAACACCAGCACCACCTTGACCATTGAAACCGGCACCCTCCTGCACACCCGGCCGGACAGCCACACCGTCGTAGGTGGAAAACTTAGGCGTGGAGTCCCAGTTGCCCGGGACGTTCATATCGACCCAAGCCGCCGGAGGATTCGCGGCATCTGTGGTGAAACGCCAGACGCCGTCGAGCGACTAGCTCATCTCGCCCGAAATGGGTTATTCCGCAGGCTGAAACCCCTTGGGCAGGGTCAGCACCTGCCCCTGCGCTTCAAGGCGGGGTTTGAGGGTGGCATACGGCAGGTCCTGCACCGCCACGTCTTTGTCGGCCGCCAAGGCCGCCGCGATTCCCGCGCTCTGGCCGATGAGCATCCAGGTCGCCTCGATGCGCAGCGAGGACATCGCCACGTGGGTGCTGGACAGCGCCACCGGCACTAGCAGATTGTCGCATTCGATGGCCTGCGGGAGGATCGCACGATACGGCACATGATGGGGGTAGCCGATCCGCGCGGGCATTTGGCGCACGGGAAAAATGGTACCCTCGTTGATCACACCGCCGCCCTTGATCGCTACCCGGCGGCAGTCGTGCGAGTCGATCGGGAACGAAGCGACCATGATCGGATCCGGTTTCACGATGTTTTCCAGCAGGTCGGCCTGGGTCATTACATGCATGCCCTTCATGCGGCGACTGGCGCGCACGTACAGCTGGGGCGGGAAGTGGCCGTAGGCGGTGAACTCATCGGCACACAGTCCCCAGCCGGCGATGTCGTCGCGTCTTTTCTGACTGAAAACCGGGTCCGTTTTCATGAAGTGGATGAACTCGAGGGTGTATTGCTTGTGCGCCTCAAGGATCGCCGCGCGGCCGGCCTGGTCGGCCTTGGCCCACTCCTTCGCGCCGCCGATCAGTCCGATGGAAAACTGCGAGCCGATCGCGTTGTTGGCGTCGATCTTGTTGTTGGGAACCGGCAGGGTGCTGAAGTTCACCTTCCCCTCGCCGTGGCGCTTTACGAAGCGGCGGACCAACTCGAAACGGGCCGGGACATAATTCTTTGGCGCCGGCATGGCGACCTTGTTGGCCGCATTCTTGGTCATGGGAATTCGGAAACTGTAAACCATCAGCTCGTCATCGCCGATTTCGTTGGGTCCTTTCCCGACCGCAGTGATGAGAGGCAAGGGCTTGCCCTCGTCATTAAATCCGTTGATGTCCATCAGGCTCTTCGGATACTGGCGCCCGGCGTGTGATTCCCCGTGTTCGGCGCGGCTTTCGCGGTCGATGCGCCAGTTCACGCCTGCGGCGGCCATCAGGTCGCCCTCGTAGCTGCCGTCGATGAAGACCCGACCGGTGAAAGTACCGTTGCTGGTGACGATGCCGGTGATACGCGTGCCGCTCTTGGTGACCGATTGCAGATAGCGTTCCTTGAGGACCTTTACTCCTGCCTCGGCGAGCATGGCATCGGTCACACGCTGCGCGACAAGAGCCTCGTAGGACCAGGTGGCCTGGTTCTTCACGTTCACAACGTAGGGCAGGGTGTTTCCCCGGCTCTCGTAGTCCTTCTGGATGCGCAGGTGCCATTCGTGAAACAGTCCCATGAGCTGTTCGCGATACATCTGGTCCGAATCGCTGAAGCAGAGGCCGCCGGTGTTCATCCCGCCGACGTGGGTGGTGGGGTCTAGCAGGATGACCGAGGCGCCCTCGCGCGCAGCGCCGATCGCGGCGCAGTAGCCGCCGGGCGTGGAACCATAGACGATGACGTCGGCGCTGGTCTGGCCGCGGCAGACGAGGGTGCCGGACAGGGAAAGTCCGCAGATGAGGAGCGGCAGACCGATGCATCTCGCGGCGGAGGATGCCAGTGCGTTGAGAGCGTTCATAAGGTTTCTGAAGTGGAGTGGATTTCTCATGTTAGTGGGTCATGGGGTTTTGGGTACTGATCGGAAATGGCAGTTTCATTCCAGCACATGAAGGTAGCCATCACCGGCGAGGATGATGACTTTGTCCCGATAGATGCAGAGTGTCGCTTCTTCGACGCGCTGGCCGAGGAGGTGGATCCAGAGCGGTTTGCCGGTGAGGGCGTCGAGGCAGAAAAAAGCGGCGTATTTCCCGAGCCGATGTTAACCCGACCAGTGGCGATGGCGGAGGTGGAGAGATCACCGCCGACGCGAGCGGTGTGGTAGGCGCGTCCGTCTTGGAGCGTGGGGGTGGCGTTGAAGTTGCTGAAATTGCATTTCTCCGTGGGATCGTGGATGCCGGAGTTGAGACCGACGCAACCGCTTGTCGCAGGCGCGGCGGAGCAGAGTTGGGGGATTGCCGGGAAGATCGCCAACCCAGAGGTTTCCAAGTCGAGGAACCGTCGCTCAGTTGGCATTGGTGTTGACCGGTTCGTCCACCACCATCGGCGGGGGGAAGTCTGAGGCCCTTTCGCCGCCGCGGCTGCGCAGGCGGATTCTGTTGGATGAGCCGGACGGCTGGTTCAGGGGGATTTCCATACCGTCGAATTCGCCCATCATCCGGTAGAGATTGTTCTCCATTTCCTTGGCCTGCTTCTTGTGGGCCGGGTCATGGAGCAGGTTCCGGCTTTCATCCGGATCGCTCTGGAGGTCAAAAAACTCATCGGCATCCCACAGGCCGTAGTAGGTGATGTATTTGTAGCGGTCGCCGCGGATTGCAAAGGTCGTCGGGGTTTGCGGGAAATCCTTCTCCCAGTAATAGACATAAAGGAAATCCTTGCGCCACGGGATGCTCCTGGCCTCCGCCAGCGGGAGGAAACTTTCGCCGTCCATGTGGGCGGGCTTTTTCAGTCCCATCGCTTCCATGATGGTGGGCGCGACGTCGATGTTGGCAATCATCTCGTCCACCACCGTGCCGCCCTTGATGAGCGCCGGGCACTGCACCAGCATTGGCACGCGCATGGACGTTTCGTAAGCGGCGCGTTTGTCGATCAGGCCGTGCTCTCCGAACATGAAGCCGTTGTCGCCCATATAGATCACCAGGGTGTCCTCGTAAATGCCCATGTCCTTCAACTGCTGCAGCACGCGACCGATGCTGTCGTCCACCGAGCGCAGCGCTTCGCAGTAGCGTTTGTAGTAGCCCTCGATGTCGAGCTCGCTGTGATAGGGGAAATCCACGCCGTGCCACGAGTTGCGCTGGTCGCGCAGCCAGCGGGGTCTCAGCAGGTTGCCCGGCGTGCTGGCCTCGGTCGCGGGACGGGTGAAGGGCAGGTCCTTGAGGCTGTCCTCATACTTCGGCTCGGGCGTGAAGTTGGCATGTACCGCTTTGTGTGATAGATACAGGCAGAACGGTTTTTCCGCGGGCTTTTGCCGCTTGAGCCAGTCGATGGCATAATCAGTAAGTTCAGTGGTGATATAGCCTTTTTGTTTCACCCGCTGGCCGTCCACATTGAGTGTGTAGTCCGGAGTGGGTGGAAGATACTCACCCTGCCCGCGGAAGCTCACCCAGTGATCCCAGCCCGGCTGCGGCTCGTCGCTCTCACCACCCATGTGCCATTTTCCGATGAAGCCGGTGGAGTAGCCGGCCTTTTGCAAATACTGGGGAAAATAGACAGTGCCCTTGGGAATCGCCCGGTTGTTATCGATCACCCGGTGGCGGAACGTGTAGAGACCGGTTAGGATCGACGCGCGGCTGGGCGAGCACAACGCGGTGGTTACCAGCCCGTTTTTGAGGTGGGCGCCATTCGCCGCCAGCGAGTCCATGACCGGGGTCTTGGCGAATTGATGCTTCAGGAAACTCATCGCGTCGTAGCGATGGTCATCCGAGAGGATGAAGACCACGTTGCGAGGCTTCGCGCCGGGGATCTTCTCGGGCAGCACCTCCGCGGGCACCGGGGTGACAGCATGCAGAGCGGCTGCGGAGGCAACCAGAAGCGAGCAGGCCCATGCGGCAGCCCGGCAGGGGGACGCAGCGGAGCGGTGGTGGATTGGCGCGCCTGAGGGGAATAGGTAGGAGCGCGAATTCGGGCTAGGGTTTTCTTTCGATGAGGTCATGGGGTAGGTGTGGATCAGCGGGTAGGTTGCATCAAAAATCGAGTCAAAGGTTTCTCGTGGCGCATTGCCAAGGATAACCGTCCGTCTCATCACTTTGAGGACTATCGATGATGTGAATTCCGGTGAATAGTCCCTTGAACGCCCCAGAACCCATGAATTTGTCGATTGCTGAGTTTGTTTCCCGGAAATCTCCCGAACGCGGAGTGCTCTGGCGCTGCTCCGCGGGTTGCGTCGCCGCTTCATGCATCCTCGGCTCCGCCTTGTGAGCCGAGGTGGACATCACTCCGATCCCCACGGCGGATGGTGCCTATTCCCAAGCAACCGTAGGAGGGCAGACGGCGTGGCAGAATACGGGCAACTCCCGATACCTTTATGGCCGACGGCCGAATTCCTTCGCCTTCACCCTGGGTCAGACGCTCTATGTGCGCGTCACCTGTTTCGATGACGCCGGGGGCACTGTCGACCTGCAGTTCGATGCTCAAACCAGCAACTCCAAGACCTCGACGCTCACCACCCGGACCACGCGGGTGAATTCCGGACGTTTTTTCGACGGCTTCTTCGAGCTGTCGGATGTGCGCTTCAACAAAAGCCTGAATGGCTCGGATTTCCGCATCGTCTGCGGCACCACGGATGGGGCAAAGGTTCCGGTGCTGCGGATCACCATCTCCGATACGCCCACCGCCAATGCGAATTTGAAAACCGGCCTCACCAAAACCGGAGCTACCACGCAGATCCTATCCGGTGCGAGTTCCTACTCCGGACCCACCAGCGTCACCGGCGGCGTGCTGACCCTCACCGGCAGTCTCGGCAATACCAGCGCCCTCATCATCGGAACCGGCGCGACGTTTGAAAATCTCGGCTCCCTCACCGCCAGCGGAAACATCACCAGCGACGGCACCCAGCTCATCACCGGCGCTGCCCTGCTCGCGGTAGGCGGCACCTTTACTAACAACGGCGTGCTCGACATCCGCGGCTGGTCCGGCAGCCTGCCAAACGGGCTCGTCAACAACGGCACGATTCTATCCGACCCCACGCCGACGCTGGATCCCGCCGTTTTCAGCGATTGGCAGGCCCTCGTCTGGCCCGGCACCAGCGATCCCGCGGTCATCGGCCCCGATGCGGATCCAGACGGGGACGGCAGGAAAAACTCGCTTGAATGGGCCCTGCTCCTCGACCCGAAAGTGCCGGAAATTTTCACTCCCACCTTCAGCCTCAGCGCCGGAGCTCTTGAGACCACCTACACGCGCCGCAAGATCGCTCCCGGCGAAGGCTGCTATCAGGTCGTGTGGTCGGACACCCTTGCCGGCGACTGGTCGGACGCGGATGTCATCACGGATCTGCCGGTGTCACTCTCGGACACCGCGGAAAGCGTTCGTTCCACCCTGTCCGCAGGTGCCGGCGGCAGGCGCTTCCTGCGTGTCCGATTTGTGCGCCCTTGAGGCTCCGGGCGCTGCAAAACAACCCTTGATCGCCGTAAAATCGCCCCTGCCATGTCGCACGGAACTCTCGCTAAATTTTCCAATGCCGCCGCCTGCACCGCGAAGGAGAAGCCAGTGACCCTCTGGCTCGCCGGCGGTGACTGTCATTTCGAAAAACCCTTCGAACTTGGCAAGGAGGACTCCGGCACGGCTGAGCATCCCATCGTCTATCGGGCGATGGACGGTGCGGCACCTCGCCTGATCGGCGGCAAGCGACTCGCCGCCGCCGACTTTCAGTCCGTCCTCGACGGCGGGAGAAACCACACCGCGCAAAGCAACGACCTGCATCACCTCGGTGCCGGCGGCATCTGGCTTGGTGGTGGCGACGAAGCCGCCCGCCCACGCATTCCGGCCGGGCACCAGGCGGTCAACAACCACATCCACCACATCCACCACTTCGGCCAGATCGAGCCGGTCTATGTCGCGGGCATCAACTGCGGCTTCACCGGCGGCGGGGGGCGGCGGGCACCATCCGGCGGTCGGGATGTACGTGGCCAACAACGTGATCGACGACACGCCCCACGTCGGCGCGCTCGGCAGCACGGGCACCCGTGGCACAGGCTATCTTTTCAAGCAGGGCGACATGCCCAAGGACGGCAAGGCGCAGGCCTTCGACTGTGTTGGGAACATCGCGGTGGATTGCAAATTCGGCGATGAGTTTGTCAGCCTGCTGCCGCACCAGGGGAGGATCGAAAACAACGTGGCCGTGGATTGCCAGACGCCGTTCAAGTGGAGCGAAATCAAGAACGGGAAGATGATTCCCACCCAGGATTTCTCCACGGGGAAGAACATCGCCTATCAGGAACAGCCCGGTTTCAAGGATGTAGCCGCGCTGGATTTCCGTCTGGCTCCGGATGTGAAGCTGCTCAAGGACCTGCCGGGCTTCGAGACGATTCCGGTCGAGCGCATCGGCCTGCGCACGGATGAATACCGCAAGACGCTTCCCACCGCTACGGAACTCGGCCGCTCGAGCGGGTCGCCGGATTCCGGTGGCGGCCTGGGCTACGATATTCTGGATCGGAAATGAGACAGTCCTCGATGTTCCAGGGTTTTCATGCCCAATTCGGCACTTCCAGCCGGAACTCCGGGATCCGTGAAAATACCCAGTCGCCCGTCGCGGTCTCGCCGAAAAACGCTCCGGAGACTTTCGCGCCGCGGGCCACGACGTGGTAGCTGTTATAGGAAAAATGCCCGCCCGGCTCGATGACCGGCGTCTGGCCGACTACTCCGTCGCCCTCGACCACCGAGATTTCCCCCTCATCCTCGTGCACCACCCATTTGCGCCCGCGGATGGTCACCGGCACCGGCGAGTCGTTGTGGATCGAGATGAAGTAGACAAACGGATGTGGCTTTTCCTGCGGCGCGTCGAGGCTGGGCATGTAGATGACGTCATCCACCTTGACCCGTAAACCTTCGAATTCTCGCAACGCGCCTGCCATGAAGTCCATCGTTTCGATTGATCCACAGGCTGCCAAGCACGAATGAGCGGCAAGCAAGGGTTTCAAGTCTGGAACCGTGCCGCGATTTCGGCAGAGCCCAACCTTGACGCTTCCGGAAAAACCGACACTCTACGCCAGCCAAACCCAGTGGCTGCGGCGTTCATTCAGAAATACCGCCGTCGGTGCGGGCGGCTGTCAGCGCTTTCAGCAACTCTCGATTTTTCATGAACCTCGCGGTCAGAACCCTTTTTCACCGGAAGCGCTCCAGCGCCTGTCACCGTTATTTCATGTTTCTGGCACTTCCGTTCGCGGTTTGCGCGTTGCTGCTGCCATCCTGCAACCTGATCGGCACCGCGCTCGGACTCGGGCTGGCGAAACTCCAGTTCGGCTGTCTTCCCCAGGGATCCCGGATCGACACCGCCGCCGGTCCGGTGAAAATCGAAGATCTCAAATCCGGCGACGTCATCACCGGCTTCCGCGGCAATCCGGTCCGCGTCACCCAGATCCACCAGTATCAGGAAGACCCGGCGACCAGCCGCTATCTGACGGTTCATTTCGCCAATGGCTCCGTCGTCAGCGCCTCGCCGCGCCACCGCATCGACGGCGTGCCGGCAGCCGAACTGGATGTCGGCGAATATTGCGGATCGCAAATCGTCACCCGCATCGAGCCGCTGCGGGGCGTGTCCCGCAGTTTTGACCTGCTCACCGAGGACCCCGGATATCGCATCGCCGGCATTCCGGTGAACAGCATGATCGAGGAAATGCTCGGTCGGTGAATCAAGCCCGTTTTAAGCCATGAAAATACTCATCCCAACTGTTTTGACCTGCGCCGTGCTGCTCGCGACGCCCCGGGGTTTTGCGGAAGAAAAGATTCCAGCCGGTGCCGCCGGGAAGATCATCGAGGCGCTGCCTGACAAGCCCTTCGCCAAGCCGGAAAAGCCCCGCAAGTTGCTGGTCTTGTCCAAGACCAACGGCTTCCGCCACGCATCCATCCCCACCGGCAAGCTCGCGCTAACCGAGATGGGCCGCAAGACCGGCGCCTTCGAGCCGGTTTTCACCGAGGAGATCGACGAGTTCGAAATCGACAACCTCAAGAAATACGATGCCGTGTGTTTCCTCAACACCACCGGCAACGTGTTCGCGCCGAACAAGGAGCAGATGAAAACCCTGACCGACGACGAGAAAAAGGCCGCCGCCGAGCGCGAGGCCCGGCTGAAGGACAATCTGATGAAATTCATCAAATCCGGCCGCGGCTTCGTCGGGATCCATTCCGCCACCGACTGCTGCCAGGAATGGCCGGATTTCGGGAAGATGATCAACGGTTATTTCGACGGTCATCCGTGGGGAGCCGGCACAATGGTCAGCGTGAAGGTCGAGCCCGGTGAGGAAAAGCATCCGCTGGTGGCCATGTTCGAGGGGAAAAACGTCGAGTTCAAGGAGGAGATCTATCAACTCAGGGATCCCTATGATTCCAAGTCCGTCCACATGCTGCTGCGCCTCGACACCGAGAAGACCGACATGACCCTCAAGGGCATCAAGCGCACCGACAATGACTTCGGCATCGCGTGGGCCAGACCTTGGGAAAAAGGCCGCGTCTTCTACTGCTCGCTCGGCCATAACCACGAGATGTATTGGCATCCCAAGGTCGTCCGCCACTATCTGGCAGGCATCCAGTGGGCGCTGGGAGACTACAAGGTAGAAGTGCGGGACTGAGCTGCCTCTGAAATCACAGACAGCAATGTCTGTGTCACGGATTCGCTTCGAGGGCCTCCAGGCGCTGGATCAGCGGCGGGTGGGAGTAGTCCAGCCAGACGCGCAGCGGGGCGGGGGAGGGGTGCGATAGGTGGTCGGCGGTCATTTTTTTCAAGGCCTCGCCGAGCGGCCGCGCCGTCGCCGGTGACCTTGGCGGCGTAGGCGTCCGCCTCGAATTCGTGGCGGCGCGACCAGGCGTTCGCGAGCACGCCGAGCAGCTTTGCCGACCGGCTCCAGCAGGATGCTGAAAAGCACCAGCCCGACGTGCGGCGAGATTTGTTTCACGCCGAAGGCATCGAACAGCAGGCGGGCGAATTTCCCGTCAGGATCGGTCGCCAGTCCTAGCAGGAAAAAGATCACCGCGGTTTGCAGGATGCCGACGGCGAGGCGCTGTTTGATGTGGCCGCAGCGGAAATGGCCGATTTCGTGGGCGAGCACGCCGAGCAGTTCCGGCTTGCTGCTTTTGTCCACCAGCGTGTCGAAGAGGGCGATTTTCTTGCGCTTGCCGAGGCCGGTGAAGAAGGCGTTCGCCTTGGTCGAGCGCTTCGAGCCGTCCATCACGAAGACGCCGGTGAGCGGGAAGCCGCATTGCTCGCCGAGCGCTTCGATGTCCTGTTTCAGCTCGCCGTCCGGCATCGGCGTGAACTTGTTGAACAGCGGCATGATCAGCGAGGGGGCGAGGTAGGTGAGGATGCAGTTGGAACGCGGTGACCACCGCCCAGGCCCACAGCCAGGCGTGGGCGACGTTGCCGAAAATCCACAGCACCGCGGCGGCGAGCGGCAGGCCGATGAGTGCGGCGAGCAGCAGGCCCTTGAGCCGGTCCATGACGAAGGTGGCGGGCGTCGAGCGGTTGAAGCCGAATTTCTGCTCGATCACGAAGGTGTCATAGATCGAAAACGGCAGGGAAATCACGCTCTGGCCGAGGAACAGCAGCGACAGGAAAATCAATCCCGCCAGCCACCGGCGAACTCGTGAGCGAGCGGGCAAGTCCGTCCAGCCAGCCGAAGCCGCCGAGGGTCCAGAACATGAGCAACACCACCAGCGAGACGGTGGATTGCACGATGCCGAAGCGGGCGTTCACGCTGAGATAGCTGCGGGCTTGTTCGAGTTTCTCCGCGTCCATCAGTCCTTCCAGCGGTTCGTCGGGACCGTGCTCGGGGAAGGCCTTGATGTTCAGCAGTGTGGCGGCGAATTCCAGCTTCCAAAGCGCGAAAACGCCCACCAGGATGATCACCGACATGAAGTTCCAATCGCTCATTGCGGCAATCATGCACGGCTCCCGGCTCCCGGCAAGAGCGGCGCTGCTTGCTGTCTGCGTCCTGTTCCCGAGCGGCTGCATGAGCCTCATCGCCAGGAAAAACACCTACGATGCCGCCGCTTCGTCGCCCGCGGTCCGGCGTGAATGGCGCGGACGATCCGCATGCAGGTGAAACCGGAGGGCACGCGACGGCGGCAGCTACGCGCTCAGCGCGATGGTGGTTTCCGCTGCGGTGGCCACGCTCGACGGGCCGTTCCGCTGGCGGATCGAGGCGACCGGGAAAATCGGCAAGCACGAATACCTGGTGGTCCACCGGATCCGCACCCGCACCGGGAAAACCAAGCGCGACGAGTGGTATCCCGCCGGTCATTCTCGGGAAAAGAGCGGATTTCAATCGCCCGAAAGACGGCAGCCGCGGCCACCCGCGCGGTGTATCCGATTCCCGGGCCGGCTGGAGGTGAAACCCCGCGAGGACGGGGATCTGGAAGTCTCCGTGGACCTCACCGTGGTGGCGGCCGGGCAGCGGCGAGCGGAAGATCGTCCGGTTCCGGATGGATCCCTCCGGAAAAGCGCCAGGACGAGTTCATTTTCCTGCCCACCGAGATCATCGGCAGCATCGGAAAATCGCCTGCGGATTGGGATGAGCCGGGCTGGGATTGAGCGTTGCCTTGAGCGGATTTCGAGCTATGCTTTCGCCGAACCCACATGGTGAAGCACCTTCGTCCTTCCGCCGAATTTCGCTGGTATCCTGTCTCGCGACGCTGCCGGTCTGCGCTCAGGTTCTGCCCGCACCGGTCATCGTTTCCAATACCCCGGCACCCGAAGCGCCCGCTGCGCGGAACGCCTCGGACGGGGCGATTTTCACCCGCAAGGACGCCCGCACGATCACTCTGAAAATCCCCGCGCCCCGCGGCCAGATCGTGGACCGGGACGGCGAGCCGCTCGCCCAGAACCGGGTGGCCTATCAGGTGGCGCTCCAGTTCCGGCAGTTTGAAAACGCGGACCGCGACTTCGTCATCAACTGGGCGCGCACCCGGCTCGATTCGCTCCAGGCGCTGGTGAAAAACGCCGTGCCGAAGACCGACGACGAACTCTACGACCACTACCGCCACCGCCGCTGGCTGCCCCTGCTGGTGACCGGCCAGATCGGCGAGAAGGAAGCCCGCGACATCGAGTCCAAGCTCACGTCCGGACTGGTCCTGCAGTCCGATTTACCGCCGGTTCTATCCGGAGGGCGAGCTGGCCGCGCACATCATCGGCTACTCCGGCAGCGTCGGCAAGCTGCCGACCGGTCCGATCAATTTCAACGAACCGCTGTGGGAGGAATCCGAAGGCCGCGCCGGATTGGAAAAACTCTTCAACACCCAGCTCACCGGCGAACCGGGCATGAAGCGGCTGCTGTTCGACGAGACCGGCAACAAGCTGCTGGAAGAACAGGTGAAACGCCCGCGCCCGGGCGGCACGCTGGTCACCACGCTCGATCTCGACTGGCAGAAACTCGCCGAGAAAACCCTGCGCAAGGGCTGCCGCCGCGGGGCCTTCGTGGTCATCGATGTGGTCACCGGCGAGGTGCTGGTGATGGCTTCGCGGCCGTCGTTCGATCTGAACAACTTCATCCCCGGCATCAGCGAGACGGATTTCAAGGCGCTCGAAGAGGATCCGTCCACAGCCGCTGTTCGGCCGCGCCTTCCAGTCGGCCTATCCGCCGGCGTCCTCCTACAAGCCGATCGTCGCGCTCGCCGCGCTCAACAACGGCACGGTCACCGCCACCTCCGAGATTTACTGCCCGGCCGCCATCACCATCGGCCGCACGGTTTTCAACAACTGGAGCAAGACGCCCGAGGGCTCGATCAACGTGAAACGCGCCCTCGCCCGCTCGTGCAACACCTGGTTCTATCAGGTCGGCATCGATGTCGGCCCGTCCGCGTTCCTCAGCCTCTCCCGCCGGCTCGGTTTCGGCGAGCGCACCGGGCTGCCGCTGATCGGCGAGAGTCCGGGCCTGGTGCCCAGCGACGAGTGGATGCTGAAAAACGAAAAACGCCGGATTCTCGACGGCGACACCGCGAACCTCTCCATCGGCCAGGGCAGTCTGCTGGCCTCGCCGCTGCAAGTCGCGCAGGCGATGGCCGGCATCGCCAACGGCGGCGCGCTGCCCAAGCTGCAGCTCATCCGCCAGGTCCAGGACACCCGCGGCCGCGTGGTGCAGGCGGCGATTCCCGAGCGGAAAAACTGGCTCGGCGTGGATCAAAAGGCGGTGGAAATCGTCCAGGACGGCATGCGCGACGTGGTCAACGGCGGCGGCGGCACCGGCCAGAGCGCGCGGCTCAGCTACACCACTCTCTGCGGCAAGACCGGCACCGCCCAGTGGGGACCGCCAGTCGAAAAACCAACGCCTCGCCTGGTTCGCCGGATTTCTTCCCCGCGACAATCCGCGCTATGCCTTCGCCGTGCTTTACGAAGGCCGCCCCGGCGAAACCGTCTCCGGCGGACGCATGGCCGCTCCGATGGTGAAAAAGTTTTTCGAGGGCATCAAGGACGACATCAAGGACACCATCGCCCCGCCGAAGAAGGCGCTGATCGTGGTGGATGAGACGACCACTCCGGAAGAAGGCGTACCGGATGCCCTGCCGAATGATCCGGACAGCGAGTTGCCGCCGATCGGTAAACCGGGCGAAGGACCATTGAGGGCGCTGCCGGTCACTCCCCTGGAAACCGGCAGCCAGGATGCCGAAGACATCGAAGTGATGGACGAGCAAACCGAGGAAACTCCCGCCGAGCCGCGTCGCGCGATCCGTGCGATCCCGGTCGGTGAGGACGAGGTGATCGAGGAAGGTGTCGAGGAGCCCTGACCTGACAGCATCCGCCTGCTAACTGAAACTCCCGGGCTGGCCGGAAGCCACGCCCTTGTTTGAGAGCAGTCACGGGCGGGTGATTTTCAAACGGATAGACCGCCGGTTAGCGGCACTTTTCGGAACGTCGTCGCGGGCGCTGAAGGTATTCGCCGTGTTGGTGAGAATGACGGCGGATGGCCAGGTGGTTAAATCATCGGTGACCTGGGCTCCCCAAGTGATGTCGGGGGCGGCGGGATTCTTGGCGACGGAAATGGCCAGGTAGCCGCCCGCATCGATCATGGATACGGGCGAAGTGCTCGGGGATTTGGGAGCGAGGTTGAGGGCGTATTCGATGAGATTGTCGAGATTGTCCCCATCCGGATCCGCATTGTCGCCGCTGATGGTTGGATTCGACAATTCGGAGGGCGTGAAGTTGGCGAAGCGCCAGGCATCGGCGGGTTTGTCCTCGATGGTCACCACGGCCGACTGCGCGGGATCCCGGACCGAGGTGAAATCGGCGGCGGCGGCCACGATGACGGTGCGACTTCCCTGGGCGATCGAATCGGCGACCGGGATCACCTGCAGCGTGGTCGTGGGCTGGCCCACGGGGAAGGTGACACTGGCGGGAAGTGGCAGGAAATGAGTGCCGGAAACGGCGCTGCCAGTGACGGCGAGCGGCACCAGCAGGGGCAGCGTGGTGTCGCCGGTGCGGGTGAAGGTGACGAGCCCGGTCTGATCATTGATTTCCTTGGCGGTGGAAACCGTGGCTGCAACGGTGACGGCGGGCAGACTGTGCCAGGCGAGCGCATATTCGGTGGAAGTGGAGGAGGCGCTTTCCACCCGCAGGGCGTAGTTTCCCGGCGGCAGGGCGGATCGGTAAATGAGCTCCACATTGTCCATCGCGCTGGTGCTGGCGGCGATCTGGCTGCCGGTCGTGAAACCGCTGGCTTGATATAAGCGGAGACTGAGGTCCGGGAGGGACGATGCCAGATTTCCCCAGGAACTGCCGGCGAGATTATCGGTGACAATCCGGTGCCAGGTGAGGGCCGCGCTGAACGGGGTGGAAGGTGCGCCGGATGGAATGTTGAAATAGTAGGTCTTCGCGCTGGTCGAAGTCACCGCATCGGCAGCCCAACCGCGGAGTGGGTGAAGAATGGAGGTCGATGCGGTGGCTTTGCCCGTCCGGAGAGTGGTGTAGGCGAGGCAGACGTTGAGTTCCCCCGCGCCGTAGATGGAATCGAGTGGGGAGGTCGAGGTGTTGTTCCAATCCGGCACGGTGTCCTTGGTCGCGGTGGCGAGCAGCAGCGCCTTGATGACCCGCGGCAGGTTGGCCCCGGTGATGGAGTAGCTGCTAAAGAGCTTCGCATGAAGCATCGCGGCGGTGCCGGCGACGATCGGGGTGGTCCAGCTCGTGGCGGACTCCGGGGCCACGAGGTCCGGTTTCATCCGGTTCGGACCATCGAACGTGGTGAGTCCGGCGCTGTGGGCCCCGTCGGCGCGGCCGACGGAAATCGTGTTGTAGCTGTGGCAAAGAATCGCCGGCAGTGTGGTGCTGCCGCCGTTGTTCACACCCACCACGCTGACAAAGCCGTCGCGTTGGATGGCGAAATCCAAGCGCCGGCAAATATCCGTCGCCTGGGTTTGCGTGAAGGATGCGCTGAGCTCGCCGATCCAGCTGTGGTTCTGGATGGCTTGGATCTCGGCCAAGGGCGCATTGGAAGTGCCCTTTCGAAGGAATCCGGAATTCAGCCAGTTGTTCGCCTCGTAAAGATCCACGTCACAGGCACCTGGAATCTGGCTTGAGGAGCCGTAGAAAAAATTGGCGACCGCAGTGGCGTGGCCGCTGACACCGGACGCTCCGGACTTGGAGGTGAACGTCTTTCCAACGAAAACGGGATTTGTGGTGTCCGGTCCGAAGTTCCCAACGGATTCGCTCGCCTCCACTTGGGTAAGTCCCTGACTGGGCGCGGTCGGCAGTTCGGGGCCGGCGAGAAGCTGCAAGCGCGTGAGTCCGATCTCATCCCGCCAATCGGCCCATGTCGGAGTGACTCCCGCCCAGATGATCCATGCGACAACGATGGTTGGGGAAGGAAATTTCACAAAGGTAAGAAATCCGGAAATGGGTTGGACCTCGCGGAATCTACGTTTGATCGGTGGAGGTGCAAGATTCTTTACAAATCGTCCATGCCACCTTCCAGAGATCTTCATGTGGACCTCGCGAAAGGGAATTTTCCGCGTGACCACGGGCGGTTGTCCGTTCAATTTCGCGATGAACCGCCACAAACACATGGGAAATTTTACTGCTTTCGAGACCAAAATGACCGCTGCCGGGATGGGAGACGCTGCCATCCGCGCCTTCCGCCGGAATTACGAAGCGCTGCTGCGCAATGAAACGGGGATGATCCCGGAACAGTCGATTTCACCGGCGGTGGGACTGCCCTCGTTTGATTCCATCGCCACGGCGGAAGCGGCGGATGCGCACCTGCTTTCGCAGGCCGTGGTGATCAAATTGAACGGCGGATTGGGCACCAGCATGGGCTTGCAAGGACCGAAGAGTCTGCTCGCCGTGCGCGACGGGGTGAATTTCCTCGACCTCATGGTGCGGCAAATCCTCGACCTGCGGAAAACCAGTGGCGCGAACGTCCGCCTGCTTCTGATGAACAGTTTCAGCACCAGCGAGGACACGCTGGGGCATTTGGAAAAATACCGCGCGGACGGACTCGCGGACGCCTCCGAGGTGGAGTTGATGCAGAACCAGATCCCGAAAATCGACGCGGCGACGTTCGAGCCAGTGTCATGGCCCGCCGATCCGGACTTGGAATGGTGCCCGCCCGGACACGGCGACCTTTATCCGGCGCTCGTCGGCAGTGGCTGGCTCGACCGCTTGCTGGCGGAAGGTGTGAAATACGCGTTTGTTTCCAATTCCGACAACCTGGGAGCCATTCTCGATCCCGCGATTCTGGCGTATTTCGCAAAATCCGGAGCCCCCTTTCTCATGGAAGTCACCCGGCGGACCGCCGCGGATCGCAAGGGCGGACACCTCGCCGTGCGGAAATCGGACGGGCGTCTGCTGCTCCGCGAAGTCGCGCAAACGCCGGATGAAGACGTCGAAGCGTTCCAGGATATCGACTGCCACCAGTATTTCAATACCAACAGCTTGTGGCTGCGTCTCGACCTGCTCAAGGAACAGCTCGCAGCGGATTCCGGCGTGCTGCCACTGCCGATGATCCGTAACAACAAGACCGTCGATCCACGCGACAAGAAATCCACCGCGGTCGTGCAGCTGGAAATCGCCATGGGCGCGGCCATCGAGTGTTTCGAAGGCTCGACCGCCATTGACGTGCCGCGCAGCCGGTTCGCTCCGGTGAAGACCACCGGGGATTTGCTTGCCCTCCGGTCCGACGCCTACGAGGTGTTGGAAAACGGCCAGGTTCGCCTCGCCGCCTCGCGCAATGGGGTGCCGCCGGTGATCTCGCTTTCCGACGAATACAAGCTGGTGGATCAAATCGAAGGGCTGGGCGTGCCGGGCCTGGTCGATTGTGATTCGTTGACGGTGAATGGACCCATGAAGTTCGCCCCCGGCGTGATCGTGCGCGGCAAGGTTTCTTTCGAAAATCCCAGCACCGAAATCAAGACGGTGAGCCCGGGACTCTACGAAAACCTGACGGTCGGATTGTAATTCCTGTGACCATTTCGGCATTCCCGGAAAAGAGCCGGAATTTTCTCAACGACTGCTCTTGCCAAGGCCTGTTCCTGTCCCTAAGCCGTGCGGCGACATGGCAACTATCGGTCCGTTTTTATTCCCCAGCAGTGGCTTTGAAGGGGTGATTTTCGACTGTGACGGCACGCTCGTTGACTCGATGCCCGCGCATTTTGACGCTTGGTGCGAGGCGCTGGCGATCTACGGAGCCGGTGGCATTTTCAAGGAGGATGTCTTCTTCGCCATGGGCGGTCGGCCGACGATGGACATCGTGGTGGAGCTCAATGACGAGTACAATTTGAAGCTGGATCCTGTCAAAGTCGCGATGGCGAAACGGGAGGCCTTCCTGAAACGCCTGCACACGGTGACTCTCATCGAGGAAGTCGCCGCCTTCGCGGAAGGTCTCCGCGGCAAGGTGCCGATGGCGATTGCTACCGGCGGCTCCCGAATGGTGATTGAAAAAACCCTCAAGATCGTCGGCGTGTCGGATTGGTTCGACGAAGTGGTGACCGCAGATGATGTGGTCGACGGCAAACCGGCACCTGATATTTTCCTCAAGGCCGCCAAACTGTTGGGGGTGAGTCCGTCGAAATGCCTCGCGCTCGAAGACGCGCCCGCTGGAATTCTCGCCGCGCAACGGGCGGGCATGCAGGTGATCGCGATTCCCTGTCCGCTGGTTTCTTCCGACTGCTAGGAGTAACATCCTCTCGGCGCGGGCGGCGTTTCTGTTGTTCCTGACCACTTCCGGAGAAGATGCGCGCCAACCTGCGCCTCAGGAGCGCCGACGTCCTCGTCGGCATGGCGAATGAGAAGGCGGCCATGTAAAAACCGTGAACGACATTTCATTGGCACCTCATTCGCTCGCCGGTGGGGACGCCAGTGTTCCCTGGGCCAACGAGGAGGTGGCGCTCCCGGGGCCAACAAAAATCCCGCAGAGAAAACGATTCTCCAGACAGGCTGCTAGGAGCACCCGAGACAGGCCGCAAGCGCCGTGATCGCTTCCGGTGGATGGGCAGCGGATAAACTGATCCGCAGGCGCGCGGTGCCTCGCGGGACGGTGGGATAACGAATGGCGGGGACAAGGAGTCCGGCATTCTCCAAAGCCGAAGCCGCAGCAAGCGCGGCTTCGTTGGAGCCGAGTAATTTGGGGATGATGGGCGTGGATTGCGAGGATAGGCGGGCGATGTTTTCCTGAAGCTTCGCGCGCAGTGAATCGCCCTCGGCGGAGCGGATCAGGGCGAGCGAGGCGATGGCCGCGTGCGCCAGCGCCGGCGGTGGGGCGGTGGAGTAAATGAATGACCGCGCGCGGTTCGTCAGGAGGTCGATCCAGTCGCGCGAAGCGGCGAGGTAGCCGCCGGACAGGCCGGCGGCTTTGCTGAGCGTGCCCATCTGGAAGGTGACGCGCTGTTGGAGATTTTCCTGTTCGGCGAGGCCCATGCCATGCTTGCCAAGGATGCCGAAGCCGTGGGCTTCATCGAGCAGCAGCAGGGCATTGTGCGTTTCGGTTAGGTCGACGATTTCGCGCAGCGGGCAGAGATCGCCGTCCATGCTGAAGACGGATTCGGTGGCGACAAGGATGCGGGCGGCGGAGTTTTTTTCACGGGTGGAAACCAGCAGACGCTCCAATTTTCCGAGATCGTTGTGGGGAAACACGCGGAGGGTCGCGCCGGAGAGTCGCGCGGCATCGACCAGACACGCGTGCGATAGCTTGTCGAGAATCACAAAATCCGCGGGGCCCACGATGGCGGGAATCACACCGAGCGCGGTGGCGAAGCCGGAGGAAAAGGTGAGCGCTGCTTCGGTCTGCTTCGCCTCGGCCAAGGCGATTTCCAAAAGTTTGTGCGGCGGAAGCGTTCCACAGACCAGCCGGGAGGCGGCGGATCCGGCACCGAAGCGCTGGACACCTTCGATCATCGCGGCCTCGATTTCTGGATGCCGGGCGAGGCTCAGGTAGTCGTTTGAGGCGAAATTCCAGAGTTTCTTGCCGTCGCGGATGACTTGGGTTCCGGTCGGCGAATCAAGCGGACGCAGGCTGCGCAGCAGTCCCCCGGCGGCGAGCTGTTGGAGAGACTCGGCGGGGCTGGCCATTCAGGATCCCGAAACCGGGCGTTCGAGTGCCCAGGCCATCAACTTGCTGGAGTCCTTCCAGACGTTCGGCGTGTTGGATTTCAACACGACCACGATGACGGACCGGCCATTGAGTGAACCGCTGCTGACGAGGCAGCGGCCGGCGGCATTGGTGGTGCCGGTTTTCAACCCGTCGCAATAGGGCAGGGTTTTCAGCAACTTGTTCGTGTTTTCGATGAAACGGGTGCGGCCGTCGTTGAAACGGAAGGTAAACCCTTTGGTGGCAGTGAACGAGCGGATCAGCGGACTGCGATAAGCGGCTCGGGCGGCGATGGCCATGTCGCGGGCGGTCGAGTATTGGCCGGCCTGGGGCAGGCCGTTCGGGTTGATGAAATTCGAGTTCCGCATGCCGAGCGAGGCGGCTTTTTGGTTCATCAGATTGGAGAATCCTTCCTGACTCCCACCGACATCGCGGGCGAGGGCACGGGCGACGTCGTTGGCGCTTTTCACCATGAGCACCTTGGTCAGCTCGCGCCGCGGATAGACTTCACCGGCCTTGAGGTAGAGATTGGTAGGTTCGCAGGCTCCGTCGGATGGCTCGATGGTGACCGGTTTGTCGATGTTTCCGGCGTCCAGCACGCAAAGTGCGGTGACGATTTTCTGGGTGCTGGCGACCGCGCGTGGGGCGTCGGCGTTTTTCGCATAGAGCACCCGTCCGCTGACCACGTCGACGACGATGGCGCTTTCCGCCGCCACCGGAGGCGGGGCGGTCGGAGGAATGGCGGCGACCCGGACCGGCTGGGAGCCTGCGACGGGTTTTGCAGCCAATGGGGCCCGGGGGGGCGGATTTCCTCCGCAGGAGGTGATCAACGCGCCCGTGAACGCGAGGGCGAGGAGGTGAACACAATACGTCCGTGACATGCGGGGGATGATCGACTCATGAACCCGCGCAATCAAGCCGGGAATGAGGAGCTTGGCGGAATATCAACTTTACGGAGATTTCGGTGGAAGCAGGCTGCCGTCCATTTCGCCGCCGGCTTCCGGCAGGCTGGGTTCCTTGAAATCGACCGGACCGCCGAAGAACCAGAAGCTGCGCTTGCGGGTGTTTTGGTATGCAAGTGCCCGTTCCTGGCCGGTCGGGAGCTTCTTCAAGTCCTTTTCCCGGACCTCGACGACCTTGACGCTTGGCGGGCTGATCTTGTCGACCGCCATGGTGGAAAGTTGGGCGACTTTGGTGGTGGTGGCCGTGGTGGTCTTCTTCACAAACGCCAGAGAATTTTTGCTCACCTTGCTGACCGCGGTGCATGAGACAAGCCCGAATGCGACGGCGAGTGCGGGAATGAAAATTGCCCGGAACGTGAATTTCATACAGGTGGGAGCAAGGAAATTATCACGATGATTCCAACTGTCCAACGTTCGTTTTCGGGCGGAAATGTCACAAGTCGATCATTTTGCGACAAGCACGAGGAAGTTCCGCACCGGGCGGTTCCATGGTGGGCGACGGGTCACCGGACCGCCGGGGATTGCGTCGGAAATCCAGAGATCGGTGGATCTGCCGCCATCGAGGTTCAGTGCCTGGCGAACGGGCCATCCTGCAGGCTGGCCGTTGGAGAGTGCCTGTCCGAGTGTGGCGAGGGTGCAAGGGCTGCTGACACCGATCCACCAACGCGTCCCTCCATCCCATAGAATCACGGAGCGGGCGCTGGACTTGGTGGCCTCGAGTCCACCGACGGATCGGCCGTTTTCGACCAGCATCGGACCCGCTTGGATCACCTCCCGCATGTTCGCGGCTCCGTTTGGCCCGAGATCTTCCCGCCTGGAAATCTGGTCGCTGCCGGATGCGCTCCGATGCCAGATGCCACTTCCGAGTGAGGACGCGGAATTCCACGATCCGGAAGTTTTCCCTGCTGCAACTACCAATCCCAGTGGCGCGCCTTCCGGGGTGAAAAAACCCGCGTTGATGGCAGCCACTCCGCCGCGAGCCCGGGCTGCCGCCGCGGCATCGGCGTAAATCGAGCCCGGACCGTTCGGCTGATCTGCAACCATGAGCCGGAAGTCCCGTGAGTCGAAAGCAATTCCCTCGACGGTTACCCCGGAAATGGTCCGGACCGCCACGTTTGCGGGAGTCGCCGGTTGCGACGGAGTTGGGGCAGGGGATGGATCCGGGACAACGGTCGCAAGTGGTGCGGTCGAAGCCACCGGGGGTGCGGGACGTGCTGGAACACAACTCGCAAGGGCAAAGGCGAAAAGCGCCGGAAACAACAATCGCATGGGTTGGGCTGGCATTGAGCGGGCATTTTAGCAAGGCTGTGGACGGATGCCGATCCCGAGCAAGGTCTGGAATTTCGGTTCCACGGACTCGCGGTCGGCCACAATGACCTCGATCCCGGTAAATCCGGATTTCTCCAGCATCGCCGATAAATCGCTCTCGGAAAACCCCAGCCAGCGGTCGGCATAAAGTTCCCGGGCTTCTTCGAAATGATGCTGCAAAAGATCGAGCACGATCAGCCGGCCGCCGGGTTTCAAAATCCGGAAAGCCGAGTCGAGCGCCCGCTGTGGATGTTCGGCATGGTGCAGCGCCTGGCTCAAAATCGCCAGATCGAGCGTGGTATCTTCGATCGGCGGCTCTTCGATGTCGCCGATACGGTATTCCAAATTGGTCAGGCCGTTTTGAGTGGCGAGGTTTTGCCCGAATTCGACCATTTTCGGCGAGAGATCCACCGCGATGACCTTCTCGGCTCGCTGGGCGAGCAACTGGGCGAGCGTGCCTTCACCAGCTCCGAGATCGGCGACGATTTGGTAATTGAGCACCTTGATGAGCGCCTCTGCGAGCGCCTTCCAGGACCGCCCCGGAACGTAGTCTTTTCCAAACCGTCCCGCCAGCTCATCGAAATAAGCGCGGGACGTGTCCTTGCGCTTGCGCAGCAAATGCCGGAGCGCGGCCTCGTCACTCCCGACTTCAGGCACTTCAGCTGCCGCCAATTTCGCAACTTCCATCAGATCCGGATCGGCAGTGCAGGTGTAAATGTTGTTTTTCCCACTGCGCTCGTCGCTCACCAATCCCTCCATTTTCAACTGCGAGAGCTGGGTGGAAATCCGGCTTTGGCCCATTCCCAGCACCTCCTGCAACTCGGCGACCGAGAGCGCTTCATCCTCCACCAACATGAGAATCCGCAGGCGGGTGGGGTCGGAAAGAAGCTTGAGTGATTTCAGCATTGACGCCATGCGGGTGTTCATACATCAACGCATCACGATTTGACGATACGAAAATTAAAAAGCACATGAGCACCTACATTTTTTCCTCAGAATCCGTCGGCGAAGGCCATCCGGACAAAGTCGCCGACACCATCTCGGACGCCATCCTCGACGCCTGTCTCACCATCGACCCGAAAAGCCGCGTGGCTTGCGAAACGTTCGTGAAAAGCAACGTGGTCGTCGTCGGTGGCGAAATCACCATCCCGAAAATCGGCAACAAGCCGATCGGATCCGTGATCAACATCGAGAAAGTCATCCGCGACGCTGTTCGTGGTATCGGCTACACCAACAACGACGACGTCTTCCACGCCGACTCGCTTTTCATCAACAACTACCTCACCACCCAGTCCCCGGACATCGCCCAAGGCGTGGACGCGAAAAAGGCGGAAGGTAAAAAACACGCCGAACAAGGCGCTGGTGACCAAGGCATCATGTTCGGTTACGCCTGCAACGAGACGCCAGAACTCATGCCTGCGCCGATCATGTTCGCCCACCGCCTCGGCCGGGAACTCACGAAAATCCGCAAAGCCGGCAAGCTCGCCAAGTGGCTACGCCCGGATGCGAAATCGCAGGTCTCCGTCGAATACGTCGATGGCAAGCCGACCCGCATCGTCAACGTCGTCATCTCAACCCAGCACGCCGCCGACGTGGAACACGCCGTGATCGAAAAATTCTGCATCGAGCAAGTGATCAAAAAGGTCCTGCCGAAGGAAATGCTCACCAAGGACACCGAATACCTCATCAATCCGACCGGCAAATTTGTCGTCGGCGGTCCTCAGGGAGACTCGGGCCTGACCGGTCGCAAGATCATCGTCGACACCTACGGCGGCACCGGTCGTCACGGTGGTGGTGCTTTCTCCGGAAAAGATCCGTCCAAGGTCGATCGCTCCGCCGCCTACATGGGCCGCTGGGTTGCCAAAAACGTCGTCGCCGCCGGACTCGCCACCAAGTGCGAGGTCCAGTTCGCCTACGCCATCGGCCACCCGCTTCCTGTGAGCGTGCACGTCGATACTTTCGGCACAGGCACTGCGAGCGATGAGAAGATCCTCGCCGGCATCCTCAAGACCTTCTCCTTCAAGCCCGCCGACATCGTCAAGCAACTCAACCTGCTTCGCCCGATCTACTCGAAGTCGACCAACTACGGGCACTTCGGCAAGGACGACAAGGACCTCACCTGGGAATCCACCGCTAAAGCCGCCGCCCTCAAGAAGGCGGTTGGCTAATTTCATCATCTATCAACTAACTATATGAGCTTCACAGACTACAAAGTAAAAGACATCGGCCTCGCCGACTTCGGCCGCAAGGAAATTGAAATCGCCGAGCACGAAATGCCGGGCCTCATGGCGACCCGCGAGAAATACGGCAAGGAAAAGCCGCTGCAAGGCGTCCGCATCATGGGCTCTCTGCACATGACGATCCAGACCGCGGTTCTCATCGAAACCCTCGCCGACCTCGGTGCTGAGGTTCGCTGGGTTTCCTGCAACATCTTCTCCACCCAGGACCATGCCGCTGCTGCGATTGCCGCCAAGGGAATCCCGGTCTTCGCCTGGAAGGGTGAAACGCTGGAAGAATATTGGTGGTGCACCTGGCAGGCGCTGGTCAATCCGGCAGGCCTCGGACCGGAGCTCATCGTCGATGACGGTGGCGACGCGACCCTCCTCATCCACAAAGGTTATGAACTCGAAAACGGTTCCGACTGGGTCAACACCCCGTCCGGCAACCACGAGGAGCAAGTCATCAAGGACCTTCTCAAGGACGTGCACGCCAAACAACCCGGTATCTTCGCGAAGATCGTGAAGGACTGGAAGGGCGTTTCCGAGGAAACCACCACCGGCGTTCATCGACTCTATCAAATGGCCAAGGCCGGCACCTTGTTGGTGCCCGCCATCAACGTCAACGACTCGGTCACCAAGTCGAAGTTCGACAACCTCTACGGCTGCCGCGAGTCGCTTGTGGACGGCATCAAGCGCGCCACCGACGTGATGATTTCCGGCAAGGTCGGCGTGGTCTGCGGTTACGGCGATGTCGGCAAGGGCTGCGCCCAAGCCCTCCGCGGCCAAGGTGCCCAAGTTGTCGTCACCGAGGTCGACCCGATCTGTGCGCTGCAAGCCGCCATGGAAGGCTTCCGCGTCCTAACACTCGAAGACACCCTCGGCTGGGGCGACATCTACGTCACCACCACCGGTAACTTCGACATCATCCGCCTCGAGCACATGGAGAAGATGAAGGACCAGGCCATCGTTTGTAACATCGGCCACTTCGACAACGAGATCCAGATCGACAAGCTCAACGAAGCTCCCGGCGTCAAGCGCACCAACATCAAGCCACAAGTCGATAAGTATACCTTCCCCACCGGCAACAGCATTTACATGCTCGCCGAAGGCCGCTTGGTGAACCTCGGTTGCGCCACCGGCCACCCGAGCTTCGTGATGTCCAACAGCTTCACCAACCAGACGCTCGCGCAAATCGACCTCTGGAAGAACCGTGAAACCAACAAGCCCGGCCAAGTCACCGTGCTTCCAAAGCACCTCGACGAGGAAGTCGCCCGTCTCCACCTCGCCAAAGTCGGAGCCAAGCTCACGACCCTGACGCAGGAGCAGGCGGACTACATCAACGTCCCGGTCGAAGGTCCGTTCAAGGGCGAGCAATACCGTTATTGATCCCCGTGATACAGGCATTCCTGCCTGTTCTCCCAGCAGCCAGCCGCTTCAACGGCTGGCTGTTTTTGCGGGGTGATCGGCCCACAACCAACTGGACTTTAAAAGTGTCCGGTCCGGCCACTTTGGCTGAACGCATCCTGGTTCCGGAACTTCTGGCACTCCTGGAGCAGTTTCGCAAAAAACGGGGAGAGCGTCCCGCGATTTTCGGCCATTGCCGCATCAGCCTGTTGGAGGCTTGTGACCGCCTCCCGGGCGTAAAACCGGAGCTGGTCGATTTGCTCCTCGGCAGCGGCTGAGACGCAGAGTTCATACAAGTACTGCCCCTTGAACGAGCGGGCCATGAAGAGCGATTCATTGGTGCCCTGCGCGGCGATGGCGTGGTTGTAGTAATTCAAAGCCGACTCCGAGTCGCCCGCCCAGCCGGTGATGTCGGCCAGTTGGAGGGCCGCGCCGGGGTCGGTTTTCCAGCTGGGGGCGGCGCGCAGGATCCGTGACCGATAGGCAGTCGCCAGATACTCCCGGGCCTCCTGGCTCTCATACTGATAGAGCGTGTCCAGGCCGGCGGTGAGCACTTCGCGGTCGATGCCCAGACCCGGGTAACGCTCGGCGACCGTGAGGAGTCCGGTGAACCGCTTGAATGTCGTCAACCGCTCCGGATGATAGAGGGGGACCCAGGCTTGGACGAGCACCCGCGAGATTTCCGTGCCTGCGATCAGGACCGGGATGGCGCATCCTGCGAGCGTGAGAGACCGGGCGACGAGCCAGCCGCGGGTGGGGGTGCCGTTGATCCGGTGGGGGCTGGAGCCTCTCCGGCAAGACGGGCGAGTTCTTCCGAGGCTTTTGTGCCGAGGTTGTTGACCGCGGTGCGAAGGCCGTCGTCGTTCCGGATTTTTGACCAGTAGGTAATGCGGAGCGCGCTCCGTTTCCATTGCTCGTCCTTTGATTGCGAGAGCAGTGCGATCAGGCTCGGAACGGCCTCCGGTCGGCCGGCGAGGTAGTCGCCGACGCGTGACCCGACGTCGAGCAGGAAACGCCGGTCCGGCCGGACCCGGTCGTTGCCCGGGCTACCGGATTTCCGTGCGCCTTGGGTCTTCGCGCTCCACAGTTCGCGGCTGATCTGGCCGAGGATGAGAGCGGTGGCGAAAGCCGCGGGAGCGGTGTGGAAGATGTTTTCGAAATTGGATTGCAGCAACATCGCCACCAGCCCGACCGCCGCCCACGGGGTGTTCGCGGCACCCGTTTTGTTCACGAAGCGCCACAAACAAAGGATGACGGGGACGGCGATGAGGATGGCGAGTGCGACCATGGCGGGATAGCCGTAATCCACCGCAACTTGCAGGGCTTCGTTGTGGGTCTTGCCGGGCTCGATCTGGAGGCCATCCATGACATGATAGACCTGCCAGGAGAAACTTCCCGCACCACCGCCCAGCCACGGGTGCTCCGCCGCGATGCGGGTGGCGGCCTGCCAGAAGCTGAACCTGATGGAGTCGGCGTAAAATCCGTCGAGCCCGGTGTTGCGGGCGATCAACGGGACGATGGAGCTTCCGAAAATCAGGACGAGGGCCGGCAACACGACGACCGGCAGCCAGGTGCTCAATACGGATTTGGAGGATGAGAACGCCCTGGCCAGCAGGAGTGCGCTGGCCGTGGCCACCAGGAAGGCGAGCGCCAGGTTTCCGCCCCGCGAGAGACTGATGGGGATGGCGGCGAGGGCGCACACGGCCCCGGTTAGGAAAAGGGGTTTCAGCCAGGTGGATTCCTTGAATCCGCGGGAAAAGAGCAGTCCCGCTGCCGCCAGGCAGAACGCCGAGGAATAGTTGTAGTGGGCGAAAAGTCCGGACGGGAAGGTCCCGGAGCGGTGTGGATAGATGAGATTCCATTCCGGAGTGGCCATCTGCATCACGGTGCAGCCGAGATTCACGATGGAGACCAGCGAGAGGCCGGTGAACAGCGCTTGGGATTTGGCCGTGCCTGCCAGTTTTCCGATGAGAAATCCGGTAGCTGCCAGGGCGGCGAGGGCGATGTTGTTAGCCGCGGCCGACTGGTCCGGCGAATGCCCCGCACGGATCACCACGAACCCGAGGAATAACAGGAAACAGGCGGAGTAGGGATCACCACCCGCCAGGGCGTGACGATCCTTGCCGAGCAGTAACAGGCAGCAGAGTCCGGCAAGGAGCAGGCCGGGGCCCCAGTTGAGCAGATGGTGAGAACCGCCGAACGCGACCAATGCCGGAAAGAGCAGCCCGAAAGCAAGGACACCGAGCGTGGCCAGGCTCTTGCCGGCCCGACGTGGAAAAAACGCCGCGCGCGCGGAAAGTGTTAGTCGTTTCGCCATGGGATTGGATGACAGGTGGGCTTGGGTTCCGCGCGGCATAACGGAAGCCCGGATGCCAACCGTTCCACGGGGGGACGGATCAGGCACGCCTTGCAACCGGGTCGTTCGCTAGCTGCCAGTCGCAAACCGAAGGACAGGGAAAGGGGGCGTGAGGTTTCTGCGGTTAGGGCGGTTACCTGACTCTTCTCGAAACGACGGTAATGGTTTCGGATGATTTTTTAGAGTCCGCATCTCCCTTTTTGTCTGACGACGACTTATCGGAGTGCTCAGCGACAGCTTGGTTTTTTTCCTTATCGTATCGGTCATCCGCCTTGTCCTTGCCGCGGGAATCCTGCTGCGAGGTTTTCTGATCGTTGTACTTCTTGTCGCGTGACTCGGATTCGATTCGGTCGAGTTCGCAACGGGCTTTTTCGTCCCTATCGTGTTTGCCCTTGTCGTCACGGTCCTTGCCTCCGTGGTCGTTGTCATGGCCGTTGCTGTTAGTGTGACCATTACCGTTACCGTTACCGTTACCGTTACCGTTACCGTTACCGTTGCCATGACCGTTACCGTTACCGTTTCCGTTACCGTTTCCGTTTCCGTTTCCGTTGCCATGACCGTTTCCATGACCGTTGCCATGACCGTTTCCATGACCGTTTCCATGACCGTTGCCGTTTCCATGATCGTCGCAATCATAGTGGACGGGAGTGCACTTTTTCGAACAACCGGGCCTCGGGCCTCCTTCGTGATCTTTCCAACAGTTCCACCATCCGCCGGGTTTGCCATGGTCGGGCTTGCCGGGTCCATCGTGATCCGGTTTGCCAGGCCAACCGTGGTCCGGCTTGCAATCGTCATCGAAGTCCGGTTTGCCGGGCCAGCCGAAATCCGGTTTGCCGGGTCCTCCATGAGAGGGATTTCCGGACCATCCATAGTTGGATGAGCCGGGCCATCCGGATGACGGTTTACCGAACGAACCTGATTGACCGAAACCTCCGGACGAGCCGCTTCCGGAGAAGCCGGTGGCGGAAAGTGACGCGGTGCCGAGTAAGAGGACGAGGCCAAGCCGTGGCCAAGCTACGATGGGGGGGAACGATGGGAATTTCATGTAGGGGATAGGATTGCAAGACAAGGAAGTGCCACTTTTACGTGGCGGCGGGGGGGGAGGCAGGCAACGGCTTAGGGAGCTTCGCCTTGCTTCTGTTACTCAATCGGCTGGAGGCGGGTGATGGCAAGGTTTTAATCCGGACAAAAACGTCTCATCACATCAGTCCATGAAATGCGGATAGTCGACGTGCCGGGAACAGTCATTCCCAAGCCGTGGTGGACCCTGATCCCCTGAAAAAAATTCCGCCAGATCCAATCAAGCCGCTTGCTGCAAGTGCTTGTGGATCTGGCAGATAGTTGCGGGCGGGCTTTATGGGGAATTCCAGAGGCTGCCCACCATTCGGGGAGAGCTACCCTCAGGCGGTTTTCCCGTCGGCCTTGGGCTTGCGGAATTTCGGCGGCTCGGGGGCCTTGTCGGGGATGACTTTTTCGATGGATTCGATGGGCACCCAGCCGCGGGTCTTGGTGGCGAAGGCGACGTAGGCCCAGCGACCGGACTCGGTGATGATTTCGCACAGCGAGCCGGGTGGCGCGTCGATGACTTCGGGCGCGGTGCGGGCGGCATCGGTGTGGAGCGCGGTGTTTTCCGAGATGATGACGGCTTGTCGGGCGAGGGGGGCGAACTCGGCGTCGTTGGGGAAATAGCGCCAGCCGAGGACTCCGACGGAAATGAGGATGGGGCCTAGCACCAGTGCCGCGACGGCGGCGACGCGGATGCGGGCACCGGGACGGGTGGCGGGGAAAACGAGCAGGGCGAGCGCGCAGAGCCAGACACCGGTCCAGAGGACGGCCAGCCAGGCGGAGAGTGGCAATTTGGCGAGCGCGTATTGGTATTCCGGTCGCTGGACGACGATGGCTCCGTATTTCCGCTCGATGAAGCGGAGGTTCTGGCGGGCTTCCTGATGGCCGGAATCGCGGGCGAGCGCACGGCGGTAGTAGAGCGCGGCCTGGCCGGGTGAGCCGGAGCGGTAGCAGGCATTGCCGATGTTGTAGAGCGTGTCGGCGGAGAGTTGTCGTAGTTTCCGGCGCTGAACCAGAGTTTCAGGGCCTCGTCGTATTTCGCGGCGTCGTAGGCTTCCTGGGCCTGTGTCGCGATGTCGGCGGCGCGGGCAGGAGCGCCTAGGCCGAGGGTGGCGATGAGGAAACAGGCCATGACGCGCGTTGCGGAGGAGGCGGAGGATTTCATCGCGGCGTTTTCGGTCGAGCACGGTGCTTTGGGTTTCTCGGCACGGAAACAAACGGCGTCGCGCTCGGCGAGCACGGCTTGGATTTCCGGCGTGGGATTGGCACCAAGCCATCGCTCGATGAAGCTGCCGGTGGCCATGAGGAACTCCGTTTCATCGGCGGATTTGGATTTTTCGATGTCGCGAAGCTCGCGCGACCTGCGCGTCCCGGCGGGGATTTTTGCGGAGGTGCGGGGCGAGGCGCATCCAGGCGGCTTTGGCGATGAGGACGAGTGCGAGCAGTCCGCCGACGGCGTGGCCGAGCCATGAGGGGAGTTGGGAAATGGCAGGCACGGTGAGTTGCGCCGGACGGAGCATGGCGAGGATGTCGGTCATGCGCTCGAAAGGGACGGCGAAGCGTCTGGATGGCGGCTTGTGCGGCTGCGCTCGGCGGAGGTGTTGGGGCTCATTTGCAGGGCGATGGGCTCGGTGGTGAGGGTCTTGTAGGCGTCTTCCTTGGGGTCGAAGTAAACCAGGCGGAAGGGCGGGATTTCCGACTTCATTTCCAACGGGCGGATCGACTGATGGAAGACGACGCTGCCGGAGAGTCTGGCGGCGCTCGTCACCGCGCTGCTCGGTGGTGGTGCCGTAGACTTTCCAACCGGTCGGCGTTTTCCAAGGCGGGCGGACGCATGGTGTCGAGATTGCCGCTGCCGCTGACGATGAGATCGACGGTGATCGGGTCGCCTTCCTGCACCTCGGTGATCGCGGTGCTGGCGCTGAGGCGGAAATTTCCGACGGCGTTTTCAAATCCCTCGGGCGCACCTTCGAGGCAGCGGCAAGGCCTCGATTTCGAGCTTGGGGACTTGCAGATAGATCTCCGCGATCACGGCGCGCGGGAAGGGATCCATGGATGCGCTCTTGGGTGGTGAGGCGGATTTTCGCGGGGCCGATACCGACTCTTCCGATGCGGGTCGGGGTGATGGTGCTCGGGTAGGCGACGGAGACGTAGCGCGTACCCAGCAGATTGATGCGGCTGCGCATCGTGCGAGGGCTGGAAGCGCCATGCCGCCACGCCGTCGCGCTGGAAGTCGGGGATGCCCCAGTCCTCGACGAGGAGATCCTCGGGGACGAAGATCTTGATCTCGGTGGGGAGTGGTTTCGTTTTCAAACGGCCTTGTGATTGAGCACCCTGAAGGAGCTGGCGTAGCGGATCGTCCGTCCACCGGCCTCTGACTTCCGACCATTGCAGGTCGTCCGGATTGAAGACCTCGAAATCAAGGGTTCGGTCAGATTTTCGATACCGCCCACCTTTACCGAGATCGGTGGAATCACGTATTTACCGACTTCGTAGCTGGAGATGATGTAGGCGAAGCTGTATTCCAATGTCGTGCCGGAGAGACGGTTTCCCTGAGGTGAGCGGCCGGATTGCTGGATCGCCACGTTTCGGATTTTGGGCAGCGGGATTTCCGGCAGCCCGCCGGCCAGTGGCGCGACGACAGTGATCTCCAACAGGGCCTGCTCGCCGCGGGCGAGGAAAATGGACGACAGCCGGCTGCTGGCCTGGCCGCTGGCGGAGGTGCCGAGCCCGGCCAGGAGGGCGGTGGCGGCGAGGAGTCGGATGAAGTGGTTCCAAGTATTCATGAGCTTACCAGTCTTTTTCGGCATCGCGGAATTCGCGGCGTCCGGGTGTGAGCGGGCCTTTTTCGAGATCGGCGTTTTCCTTGAGAATCCGGTGGCGCGTTCCTGCGGGGATTCGTTGGGGTTCTCACCTTCCTGGTCCCCGTCTTTGTCTTTCTTGTCTTTGCCCTTTTTGCCGTCCTTTTCCTTGTCACCCTCACCGCCGGATCCGTCTTTGGGGTCTTCTGTCGCCATCGCCCTTGTCGCCAGGTTTTTTGTCGCCCTTTTGGTCGCCTTCGCCTTCTTGCGGCTCACCTTCTCCATCGCCTTCGCCTTCCTGCGGCTGGCCTTCTCCGGGTTGTGGCTGAGGCATCGATTGCTCGGTTTCCTCTTTTTCCTCCTTTAACAATTCCTGCAAGCGCTTGAGGTAGGTGACCGTCATCTCGCGGTTTGTCGCGACCGACCTTGTCGGATGGAGAGCGGGTAAGCGCGGAGTCGTAATGCCGGACGGCGTCCGCCCAGTTGGTGACGAGAGATTCAACTTTGGCAAAGCCGTCGGTTTCACCTTCCTCCGGTGACTCGGATTCGCGGAGCTTGGCAAGCGCCTCCTTGACGATGGTGTCGAAACGATCGAGGTCCGGAACCGAAGCGGGATCGGTCGGGTAGGATTCGCCGGAAAGGGCTTTCCAGCCGAGTTGGAAAAGCGAGTTGCCGACGCCGAGGTGGCCGCTTGCCTGAACCTGGGAATCGGTGGAAAGCAGCGACTCGCTGTAAGCCGTGCGGGCGGCCCGGAAATCCTCCGCCCGGTAGGCGGCGGTCGCTTCGCCGAGGCGGTAACGGGCGCGGGTCTCGCGGGATTTCGTTTCATCGGCGAGCTGGTGGTAGGCGTCGCGGGCCTGCTCGTAGTTCTTGCCGGTGAGCGCTTCCTTCGCCTTGGACGCGTCGCTGGCGTCGGCCTGGTCGAGCGTGAAAAACGCTCCGATGACGATCAGCGCCGCCGCGTGGATACCTTTCCAGCGGGTGCCGGCGATGATCGACGCCATGAAAAACAAAATCGCGGGCAGCACCAACCACTGATAGAACTCGATCGAAATCCGCCGCTCACGCCCTTCCATTTGGAACGCATCCAGCCCGGCCACGACCGATTTCACCAACGAAGGAATGTCCTGCCCTGAACCAGCGATGGCGAACCGTCCTTTCGTTTCCTCCGCGAGCTTGCGCATGACGCTGGTTTGCAGGCGGCTGATGACCACACGGCCCGACGAATCAAGCATCTGCGGGTTCGCGAAATCCGGGTTCGGGACGAAGCCGCCGTCCTCGGTGCCGACTCCGATGGCGACGATGAAAATGCCGGCCTGCTCGGCCTCGGCGATGACGGCGTCGAGATCGCCCTCGTGTTTCTCGCCGTCGCTGATGATCACGAGCGCGTTGTTTTTCTGCCCGGTTTTTTTCAATGTTTCCGTGGCGAGTCGGACGGCGGCGGCGAGGTCCGAGCCGCCGAGCGGTGCCCATTTTTCGTCAATTTGATCGACGATCTCACGCACGGCGCTGTGGTCGATGGTGAGCGGGGCGTAAACATACGGTGTGCCGGCGAAGCCGATGAAGCCGATGCGCTCGTTCGGCAGGGCTTCGAGCAGTTCGTAAATGACGATTTTCGCCTGCGTCAGCCGGTCCGGCTTCACGTCGCCCACACGCATGCTTTTCGAGATGTCGAGGGCGATCATGACGTTCCGGCCGAGCATTTTCTCGGTTTTGACCCCGGCGTCGCCCTGCGGCCGGGCCAGCGCGACGATCATCGCGGCGCAGGCGGCGATCCCGAAAAAAAGCGCCAGCCAGCGGGGCAGGGAACTGCTCCGTTTGAGCAGGCCGTCACGCAGCCGCGGAGCGACGAAGGCGGCCCACTGCTTGGCTCTGAGCCGCGAGGTCAGCACGGCCGCCACTCCCAGGATGGGAAGCAGGAGCAGCAAGGCGAGCCAGCCGGGTTGGTCGAAGTTCATCGGGTCAGGCGGACGGGGGTGGATTGAAGGCGAGGTAGAAGGTCGAGCCGAGCGCGAGGAGCAGGGCGGTTCCTACGAACCAAGGGAAAAGCTCGGTATCATCGATCACGGTGAGGCTTTTCGCATCCGTTTTTTCGAGGTTGTCGATGGTGGTGAAAGTCCTCTTGAGCGCGGCAAGGTCCTGAGCCCAGTAGTGCTCGGCTCCGGTGAGAGTGGCAATTTTCTGGAGCGTCGGCAAATCAAACTCCTGGTAGGGAAAACGCATGATGGACGGGTCCACTCGGCCCTCGGTGGTGCCGATCGCCACCGTGTAAATCTTGATGCCCAACGTCTTGGCGTGCTCGGCGGCTTCGATCGGCGAGATTTTTCCCGAGTTACTCGCGCCGTCGGTGATGAGCACGATGATCTTGCTCTTGGCATCTCGCGCCTCGAGCCGGACTGCTGCGGCGGCGAGCGCGGAGCCGATTGCCGTGCCTTGCTCCTTGATGGTGCCCATGTCGTTGCGGTCGTTCAGGCGGAGCTCGTTGAGGGATTTTCGCAGCCACTGGTGGTCGAGCGTGATCGGGCTGGCGTCCCGCGGGCGGCCGGCGAAGGCGACGAGGCCCATCCGGTCTTCCGGGCGGCGGCTGATGAAGTCGTCGACCACTTTTTTCGCGACGTCGATGCGGCGCGCCCGCACGCCTTGGTCGACGAAATCATCGATGTCCATCGAAAGCGAGACGTCGAAGGCGATCATGATGTCGATGCCGCTGGCCGAGCGGCTCTGGTATTCGTTCCGCCAGACCGGCCGGGCCATCGCGAGGATGGCGCAGAACAGGGCGAGGAACGCCAGCGGAAGCCCAGATTCCAAGCGACGCGGCGGACGCGTTTTCCCAGACTGACGAGCACCGAGAGATTCGGGAAAACGACGGCGGCGTCCGAGCCTTTGCCCCGCCGCAAGGCGAGCAGCAGGAAGGCGGGGATGCAGCAGGAACAGCCAGCCCGGTTGGGAGAAACGAAAATGTTCGAGGAAATCGCTCACGCCCGGAATCCGTGGTGAAGGGTTTCCAGCAAATCGCGGGATTCGGCGGTCACGTTGATCGCCTCCACGTCGGGTGGCACCGCTGCGTATTTCAGTGAGGCCAGCCGGGCGAATCCACGACCTGCGGCCTCGCGGGCTTCTTCGGAAAATTCCTTCAGCGCCTCGTGCCGGGAAATGGTTTCTTCCTGCGTCTCAAACAAGGCAGGATCGCCCGCCGCAGTGGAAAGATATCGGCGCACAATCAACGACGATTGGATCGCGGCGTCGCGGCCAGTCACGTAGCCGATTTTCCCGAGCGCGGCGGTGGCTTCCTCATACGCGGCCTTGCGTGCCGCCAGCGGATCGATTTGTGTGCGCTTCTTCTTTTTAAGTAAAAAAATCGCCATGACACACACGGCTAGTGCGATAGCGACAAAGATCATCCACGGCTCCACCGGTGAATCGGGGACCAACGCCTCGGGTGAGGGCGGCTCCATGAGTTCGAAGATTCCGGATTTTTCGTTCATTGTTTCTTATCCGGAGCGCCTGCGGCTGCGTTTTTTCAGGAGCCGGTGGAGGGCTGCCAGCGTGTCGCCGTCGGTGTATAAATCCGCGGCGTCGATGCCGTGTTTCTTGAAAATCGCCGCCACGCCTTCCTGTTGTCTGGCCATTAGTTTGGCGTAGCCCATGCGTAGATTCGGATTGGACGTGTTGACCAGTGTTTCGAATCCGGTTTCCGGGTCGACCATCACGACTTTCCCGCCCTTCGGCAGCTTGGCTTCGAGCGGGTCCATGACGCGCAGGGCGATGGTCTCATGCTTCTTCGCCAGCTTGCCGAGTGGCTTGTCCAGAGGGTCGGAGAAAAAGTCCGAGATCATGAAAACCACCGATTTCCGCCGCAGCGTGCGCACCAGGAAATCACAGGCTTCGGCGACCGAGGTGCCGGGTTTTTCGGGCTTGGCGACCAGGATTTCCCGGATCATCCGCAGCAGGTGGCGGCTGCCTTTTTCCGCCGGGATGAAGAGGATCGGCTCGTGGGCGAAGACGAGCAGGCCGACCTTGTCGCCGTTGTGCAGCGCGCTGAATCCGAGCACCGCCGCCGTTTCCGCGGCGATCTCGCGTTTGCTGAGGGAGACGCTGCCGTAGTCCGCCGAACCGGAGACATCCACGGCGATGACCACCGAAAGCTCGCGTTCCTCGCGGAATTTCCGGACGTACGGCATGTTCATCCGCGCCGTCACGTTCCAGTCGATGAACCGCACCTCGTCGCCGTGCTGGTATTCGCGGAAGTCGTCGAAATCCAATCCCTGCCCGCGGAACGACGACAAATACTCGCCGGAAAACGACTCGCGCACCAAGCGCCGGGCCTTGAGCTCCAGCTTGCGCACGCGCGCCATCATTTCCTCGATCTGTTCGTCCGTCAGCATTCTTCAAATTTGAAATCTGAAATTTGAAATCTCAAATCCTCACGGCACCGCCACCTTGTTCATGATCCGCTCGATCACCGAGTCGGTGGTCATTTCCTCGGCCTCCGCTTCGTAAGTCAGCAGAATCCGGTGGCGCGAGCACGTCGAGCGCCATGTCCTTCACGTCCTGCGGCGTCACGAAAGCGCGGCCCTGCATGAAGGCCCGCGCGCGGGCGGTGAGTGCGAGATTGATGGTGCCCCGCGGCGAGGCTCCGGAGCGGACGAGGTTCTTCAACGGCGCATCCACCAGCGCCGGGAAACGCGTGGTGTGGATGATCTGGACGATGTATTTCCGGATCGCCGGATCGATGTAAATCTCATTCACCAAGTCCCGCGAGGCCGCGACCTGCTCGGGCGTGGCGACGGTCTTCGTCTGGTAGGGCGGGGTGGAGGTCGCCATTTTGTCGAGAATTTCCAGCTCCTCGTCCTTGCTCGGGTAGCCGACGGTCACCTTGAGCAGGAACCGGTCGAGCTGGGCTTCGGGGAGTTGATAGGTGCCTTCCTGGTCGATCGGGTTCTGCGTGGCCAGCACCAGGAACGGCTTGGGCAACGGATACGAGCGGTCACCGAGTGTGACTTGCCGCTCCTGCATCGCTTCGAGCAGTGCGGACTGCACCTTGGCCGGCGCGCGGTTGATTTCGTCGGCGAGGATCAGGTTGTTGAAAATCGGGCCCAGCTTCGGCTCGAATTTCGTTTCCTGCGGGTGATAAACCATCGTGCCCACCAAGTCGGCCGGCAGCAGGTCCGGGGTGAACTGGAATCGCGCGAAGGTGGCATGCAACGAACCGGAAAGCGCCTTGACCGCGAGGGTTTTCGCCAGTCCGGGCACGCCTTCGAGCAGGATGTGGCCGTTGCACAACAGCCCGATCAGCAACCGGTCCACCAGCCGTTCCTGGCCGACGAGCACCTGCGCCATTTCATCCTTCACTGCCTGAATCCAGCCACTCGTCTCCGCGATCCGCTCTTGCAAGGTTTCCGTTGTCATCGATTTCTGCGCTGAGTTTGTCACGCTATCGGATCTGTGCAACCGACAAAGCGCCAAAAGTCATGGGAAATCCATCCGGTCAGTTCGGGCTTCAAACATCATGGTGCGGGCCGCTTGGCGGGGGTGACAAACCAGACCAACGGGATGGCCAACAAGAGAATCACTCCGAGCAAGGTGAACGCATCCCCGAACGATAGGACAAAGGCTTCGCGGCGCAGCGTGTGATCCAGCACTTCGAGCGCGCGGTTGCCGGCTGTGGCGGGGTCCGCGCCCCGCGAGACAAAGTAAGCGGTGGCTGCCCGGATCCGCTCGATGGTTTCCAAGTCGAACAAGCTGACCGACTCGCCGAGGCGGACGGAGTGGAGTTTTTCCCGGACATCGATGCGGGTGGCTAACAGGGCGATGCCGACACTGCCGCCGAGGTTGCGCAGCATGTTGAAGAGCGCGGAAGCCGAGCCCGCGCGGTCGGCGGGCAGCCCGCGGGTGGCGAGGGTCGTTAGTGGCACGATCACCAGCGGCATGCCGAGCGCGCGGATGAGCTGGGTGCCGCGCAGTTGGTCGTGCGCTGTCCAGTGGGTCATGTGGCCGTTCATCAGGCAGCTGGTGGCGAACAGTGCGAGGCCCACCGAGATCAGCAGCCGGGCGTCCCAGCGTTTTGCCATGAGCGCGGCCACCGGCATCATCAACAACTGGGGGACGCCGCTCCACATGATGGTATGGCCGATCTGGCCGGCATTGTATCCCTGGATTTGTGCCAGATAGACCGGCAGCACATACATGACTCCATACATGCCGAGTCCGAACACGGTGCCGACCAGACACGATATGCCAAACCCGCGCCGCCCTAGCAGCCTCAAGTCGATGAAAGGATCGCGGCTGCGCAACTCGATGATGACCCCGGCGGCAAGCATGACCACGGCTACCACCGCCAGTCCGGTCATGGCGGGAGAGTTGAACCAGTCGTTGCGGTTTCCCTCTTCCAGCAGGGTGATCAGGCAGGCCAGACCGGTGGCTACCGTGAAGATGCCGGCCCAGTCACCGTGGCGGAGTTTGGATAGATCGGCTTTTTCCCGGTCCATGCCCCAGGCCAGTGCGGCGAGCATGAGGGCACCCGGCACCAGGTTCATGTAGAAAATCCACGGCCAGCCGTAACTTTCCGTCAGCCAGCCGCCGATCGACGGACCGATCGCCGGGGCGAAGGTGGCGGTCATCCCGAAGACGGCGAAGCCCGCGGCATGGTGGCGCTCGGGAAGCAGCCGCAGCACCAGCGTGAGCGCCATCGGGATCATCGCTCCGCCGGTGAATCCCTGGACCACCCGGAAGGCGATCAGGCTGTTCAGATCCCATGCCCACGCGCAGGCGACGGAGGCGGCTAGAAAGGCGAAGGTCGTTCCGAGCAGATAGCGGCGGGGCGAAAAAACGGCGGCCAGCCAGCCTGTGAGTGGAATGACGACAATTTCGGCGACGAGATAACTGGTGGTAACCCAGGATCCTTCCTCCATGGTCGCTCCGAGGGTTCCGAGAATGTCCTTGAGCGAGGCGTTGGTGATTTGAATGTCGAGCACCGCCATGAACGCGCCCAGCATGGAGCCGAGCACGGCGACCCAGTGCCTCAGCGGCACGGGGGTGTCGGGAGCGGGATTCATCGTTTCGTCAGGTTGGCCGGCGGCAGGACGGTGGTTGGCAATCCGGATCCGAGCCGCACCCTGACCTTGGCGGATAGACCGGGCGCAAGGCGGGAACCAAGCTCCCGCATCGCGGAGTCATCCAGGCGGATGCGGACGGGCAGGCGCTGGACGACACGGGTGAAGTTCCCGGTCGCATTGTCCGGCGGCAGCAGCGCGAAGCGGGCCCCGCTGGCGGGCGAGAGGCTCTCCACGGTGCCCGGCCACTCGCGGTCGGGAAATGCGTCGAATTCAATCATCGCGGATTGCCCGGGCCGGATCGCGCCGATCTGGGTTTCCTTGAAATTCGCCGTCAGCCACAGATCGTCGCCGACCAGCGCGATCAACGGTTGCGCGGGGATCACCGGTTGTCCTGATTCCACACTGCGGCGGCCCACCCTGCCGTCCACCGGCGAGGTGATGGTGGTGTATTCGCACTGCAGGGCGGCTTCTCTCAGCACGGCGGCGGCGGACAATTCCTTGGCACGCGAAACGACGATTTCCGCCTTGGCGACATCGATGGAACTGCGCGAGGCCGTGAGCGATGCGTTTGCGGTATCGAAGGCGGCCTGCGCGTGATCAAGTTCCTGCCGTGCCACCGCCGCGCGGGCACCGTTGGTTAGGCCCTGCATCCGGTCGAGGTCCAGTCTGGCTTTTTCCAGGGAAATTTCATCGAGCCGGGACCTCGCCTGCGCGAGCATGACGGCGGTCTCCGCGGCGGCGAGTGAGGCGCGTGCTTCCGAGAGTTTCGCTTCACTTTGTTCGCGGCGGGTGCGGACGTCGCGGGGATCGAGGCGGATGAGGATCTGCCCTTGGGTGACCCGGCTGTTTTCCTCGACGAACACTTCCTCCACAGTGCCGATCAGGCGCGCTGCGATGGGATGGACCGGGCCGTCGAGATAGGCATTGTCCGTTTCCACCCAGAGCCGGCTCTCCTGCCAGTGACGAATGCCCGCAACGGCCAGACCGGCGACTATCAGCAATCCGACAGTCCAACGGGCGAGCATTTTCATCCGGACCGGAAAGGCAGAGCGTGTCATGCCACATCCAACCATTTTCCGGGTGGACCGCTCATACTTCTTTGGCTGGATCTTCCATGCCTGAAAGGTATCTTGAGCGCATGGAACTCCGACATCTGAGATATTTCGTAGCGGTCGCCGAAGAACGCAACATCACCCGCGCCGCGGTGCGTCTGCGAGTGGCCCAACCGGCACTCAGCCGGCAACTATCCGATTTGGAAAACGAGGTGGGCGTGAAACTTCTGGATCGCGGCCGCCACGGGGTGAACATGACCGCCGCCGGACGCGAGTTCCACCGGCGGGCCAAGTCGGTTCTCGCGGATGCCACACGGGCCGCGGACGCCGCACGGATCGCCGGCGGGGCGATTTCCGGGCGTCTGGCGCTGGGATTCCCAACAGGGCTGCACCTGGATCACCTCTCGCCGGTGATCCGCGCGTTTCGCGAAATCCATCCGCGGGCTGAGTTCGATTTTACTCACGGCTTGCCCGCGGCGCAGCTGAAAGGCCTCCGTGACGGGTCGCTTGATGTCGCCTTCGTGAATCTGCCCGGCCCGCTCACCGGGATGGAGCACTGTGTCGTCTGGCGGATTCCGTTCGCGGTCGTGATGCCTGAAAACCACCGGTTAGCCCGCAGGAAATCCCTGGAATTCAAGGATCTGGCAGGTGAGGATTTTGTATTCTGCAGCCGGGAGTCACGGCCGGAGTTTTACGATGAGTTTTTCCGCCGTTGTGCCAATGCCGGTTTTCGCCCGCAGGTGGTGCGGGAAGTTGGAGGTTACCCGACGACCATGCTGGCGCTGGTCGGGCTGGGCGTGGGGTTGAGCGTGCTGCCCCATTTCGAGCGGACCGAAGGCATCCGCGGAATTGTCTGGCGACCGCTCGCCCGGCCGAAATTGTGGACCGACTTCGCCTTGGTCTGGCCGAAAAAGGCGGGCTCGCCC
Organism: uncultured Verrucomicrobiae bacterium; assembly: GCA_963841745.1. Taxonomy (GTDB): domain Bacteria; phylum Verrucomicrobiota; class Verrucomicrobiia; order Verrucomicrobiales; family Akkermansiaceae; genus Luteolibacter. The sequence continues at coordinate 186,924 of CAWJDV010000010.1, forward strand.
ATGCTGCTGGAGTTCGTCGTGCTGGCGCAACAGATGCTCGGGGTGGTCGCGGCCGAGGGCGGGTCTGTCACCGGACTCTAGTGGAAGGCGGGCTTGCAACCCTACGCCGACAGGCTAACCACCATCTTGCCGACATTTTTGCCTTCGAACAGACCGATGAAGGCTTGAGCTGCCTGATCAAGACCGACGACTACGGTTTCGAGGCTCTTCAGCTTGCCGGCTTGGTAATGGGCGCCTACTTCCTTTTCAAATTCGCTTTGACGGTGCAGCCAATCGCTGACGATCATTCCTTTCATCGTGAGTCGCTTCGTGGTCATGTTGAACAGGTTGGAGGGGCCGGGTTTGGGCGTTTCCTCGTTATAACCCGAGATGCCTCCACACGCGATAATGCGACCGTTGACTCTCAGATCTGCCAGCGCGGCTTCGAGGGACTCACCACCGACGTTGTCGAAATAAACATCAATGCCATCTGGGGCCGCTTCATTCAGTTGTTCATGCACGGGACCGGTCTTGTAGTTGAAGGCTGCGTCGAATCCGCATTCCTCCAACAGGTGCTTCACCTTCTCTTCCGAACCCGCGGAGCCGATCACCCGGCAGCCACGGAGCTTCGCCAATTGTCCGGCCACGTTGCCCACGGCACCTGCGGCACCGGAAATATAGATCACATCTCCAGCCTTCACATCGACCATCGTCAATCCCGCCCACGCGGTCATCCCGGTCATGCCGAGGATGCCAAGGTAAACGGAGAGCGGCTCCACGGATTTATCGACACCATGAAGCTCGGCAGGTGTGGCGATGAACGCTTCCCTCCAGCCGTATTGGGAGGTGACGATATCTCCGGCTTTGAATTCGCTCGACCGCGACTCGATCACTTCGCCCACGGCACCACCGTCGAGGACTTTTCCAATCTCAAACGGTGGCACATACGACTTGCTGTCGTTCATGCGGCCGCGCATGTAGGGGTCGACCGACATGAACCGGTTGCGAACAAGCACCTGCCCGTCTTGAAGCGGTTGCAGCGTGGTTTCTGCCAGAGTGAAGTTGCTGGTGGTGGGAACGCCGGTGGGGCGCGAAGCAAGACGGATCTCGCGGGTGGTGATGTTCGACATGATCGTGTCAGGTTACGGGGTTGATTTAAGTGAGGCCATGTCGATGACGAAGCGATATTTCACATCGCCCTTCACCAGCCGGTCATAGGCTTCGTTGACCTGCTGGATCGGGATGAGTTCGATGTCGGAGGTGATGTGATTCAGGCCGCAGAAATCAAGCATTTCCTGGGTTTCCTTGAGCCCGCCGATGAGGGATCCACTGAAGTTGCGACGTCCGAAAATGAGGTTGCTGACATCCACTTCGAGGGGCTCGGAAGCCACGCCGACCTGGGTGAGATTGCCATCGCGTCTGAGTAGGACGAGATAGGCGTTGATATCATGTTTGGCGCCCACGGTATCGAGGATGAAGTGAAAGCTGTTCAGGTGCTTTTTCATCGCCGACTCGTCTTTGGATTGCACCACCTCGTCCGCACCGAGTCTCAGTGCGTCTTCCACTTTGTTCAGGGAGGTGGTGAAGACCACGACGTGCGCGCCCATCGCCTTCGCCAGTTTCACGCCCATGTGGCCGAGCCCGCCGAGTCCCACGATGCCTACTTTTTGGCCTTGGGAAACGCCGTGATGGCGCAGGGGCGAATAAGTCGTGATGCCGGCGCAGAGAAGTGGGGCGGTGCCTGCGAGATCGAGATTTCCGGGGATGCGCAGCACGAAGGCTTCATCCACCACGATGCTCTCGGAGTAGCCGCCGTAGGTCACACCGCCGCTGTGTTTGTCGGGTGAGTTATAGGTGAAAACCGCCCCGTTCTCGCAGAATTGTTCGAGGTGGTCCTCACAGCTTCCGCAGGTGCGGCAGGAGTCTACCAGGCAGCCGACGCCGGCGATGTCGCCCGGTTTGAACTTCCGGACTTTCGCACCGACCTGGATCACGCGGCCGACGATTTCATGTCCCGGGACGCAGGGGTAGGTCGTTCCCTGCCATTCATCGCGCACGGTGTGCACGTCCGAGTGGCAGACACCGCAGAAGAGGATTTCGATTTGGACGTCGTGTTCACCGGGCACCCGGCGTTCGAGGCTGAAAGGGGCGAGCGGGGTAGTGGCCGAACTAGCGGCGTAGGAGTTGCTTTTCATGATGACTGGATTGGTTTCGATCAGGCCGGCGCATCAATCGGGGCGACACGGACAAGTTTTTTGTTCACGAACTCCTGGATCCCGTGGCTGGATAGTTCCCGCCCGTAGCCGGAGTTTTTGATGCCGCCGAACGGCAGGTCCGAGGAGGTCCAGGTGGGATGATTGACAAAGACCATGCCGGTCTCGATGCGGCTTGCGACGCGTTTGCCGCGCTCGATGTCCTGGGTGAAAACAGAGCCGCCCAGGCCATAATCCGAGTCGTTGGCGAGTGCGATGGCGGCATCCTCATCCTTGACCCGGAAAAACAGGGCCACGGGGCCGAAGAACTCCTCACGGTAGGCGGGATTGTCCGGATCGATGTCGGTGAGTATGGTCGGCTGCATGAAAGCGCCGGGGCGGTCCATCCGCTTCCCGCCGAGCACGAGTGTGGCACCATGGGCGACGGCCTCATCGACTTGTTTCACCAGTTGGACCAATGCGCCCTCGGTGGAGAGTGGCCCGAGTGTGGTGCTTTCATCCATCGGGTCGCCCGGGATGAGCGCCTCCATGGCGGCTTTGAATTTCGATAGAAATTGATCCGCAAGTTTTTCGACGATGATGAAGCGCTTCGCGGCGATGCAGCACTGGCCCATGTTGTTCATTTTGGCCCAGACCGCCCAGGTGAGGGTTTTGTCCAGATCGGCGTCATCCAGCACGATGAAAGCGTCACTGCCACCGAGTTCCATGGTGGATTTTTTGACGTTTCTGCCGGCTCTCTCAGCCACGCCTTTCGCCGCAGCCACGCCACCGGTGAGCGCCACGCCGCGGATGCGCGGGTCATCGATTACCGCTAGCACCTGGTCATGGGAAATGAGCAAGTTGGTGTAGGCACCCACCGGTGCTCCAGCTTCCTGCCAGAGTTGCTCGAAAGCGATGGCACACTGAGGAACGGTTCCCGAGTGTTTCACCATCACGACGTTGCCCGCCATCAGGTTCGGGCCGGCGAAACGGGCGAGTTGATAGTAGGGGAAGTTCCACGGCTGCACCCCGAACAACACGCCTAGCGGACTGCTTTCGACGACCGCTTCGCCTGAATCCGGCTTCAAGGTCTCCGGCGCGAGGAAGCGCTCGGCATTGGTCGCATAGTAGTCGAGAATGTCCGCGCTGAGTTCCACCTCGCCGAGCGACTCGGCGAAGAGTTTACCCATCTCCAGCGTCACCGGACGGGCGAACCCGTCTGCCCGCTCGCGCATGATGGCAGCGGCCCTGGCAACAATCACCGCCCGCTCGGCGAAAGTCAGTTCCCGCCACGCGTCATAACATTTCGTCGCGACGTCGATGGCAGTTTCAAGCTGCTCATCGGTGTGTTCGTCAAAGCTTTTTACAAGATCGCCGTTGTAGGGATTGATGGTTTGGTAACTCATGTCCGGCAAGGTGCCGCCGCAATGTCGGCGGGACCATGGGGTGTAACCCTACCTTCCGGAGCATCAGCGTCCCGTCTCACCCATCAACTGAATTCCCTGGCGGATCCGTCATTCCGGCAAGGTGATCTGAAGCACGGTGGTATCTTCCAGAGCTGTCAGCGGGGAACTCTGCCGCGGGAGCAGGATGAAGCCGCCCTTCCGGAAACGACGCCCGCCGGGGCTTTCCAACTGGCCGGCCACCACCGAGAGAATGGAGAATCGCCCGTTGTCCGGGTTGCCCACGGACTCGCCGGTGGTGAGTGACTTTCGATCCGTTTTAAAATACCCGCAGGCCGCGAGCGTGTCGCCGCCGGGGGTGTCCATGGCCGGCTCGAAGTCGTCGAAATCGATGCTGGCGAGTGACTCGGCCACGTGCAGCTCGCGCGGCTTGCCATCCAGTCCGACGCGGTTCCAGTCGAACACGCGGTAAGTGGTGTCCGAGTTCTGTTGGATTTCATGAATCAGGAAACCCGCGCCGATCGCGTGCAGGCGGCCGGAGGCGATGAAGATCGAGTCGCCGGGCTTCGGCGTGATCGCATGCACGCAATCCGCCACCGTGCCGTCCGCGATGGATTTTTCAAAATCCGCGCGAGTGACGCCGTGTTTCAAGCCGACGTAGAGTTTCGCACCCGGATCACAATCCGCGATGACCCACATTTCGGTCTTCGGCTCGCCACCGAGTCCGGCGGCGAGGTCGACCGGCGGGTGGACCTGGATGGACAGGTCGTCGCGGGCGTCGAGCACCTTGATGAGGATGGGGAACCGAGGGTGGTCGAGGAAGCCGGCGCCGAAAATCTCCTCGCGGTGGTGCTTCCAAAGATCGTGCAGCGTGGTGCCGGAAAAAGGTCCTTCATCCACCACCGACTGCTCCTTCTCACGGTCCACGATTTCCCAGGATTCGCCGAAAGGCTGGTCCGGATCCGGGAGGTGGCGGCCGTAGACGTGCTCGAGTTCGCGACCGCCCCAGACGCGTTCCATGTAGAGGGGGCTGAATGTGATTGGCTCCATGGGCGAGGGAAATAAGGCGGTGGGAGACTTTTGCCAAGCGTGCAGTCTGACCGGATTTCGGGCGCGGACCATGCAAATGACGATGACTGCATCGAGCGATTGACCCGACCGCGAGTCCGGGTGAATCTTTCTCCACTTTGACAGAAAGCGAACCACCAATCGACCCACCCGAACCGCGTCCCCGACGAGGCAGGAAATGGCGTCGCTGGCTGGTGATGGTGTTCGTGTTTTTGGTGCTCGCCATCGTTTGGTTGAACGGCCCGGGGCTGCGCTGGCTCGCTCCAAATGTCGCGGCCCGGTTCCTGGGAAAAGCCGGCCTGCGCGGAAACTTCACCGTCCAGGGAAACTTCTTTGGCGGACTTTCCATTTCCGACCTGAAGATCGAGGGCGACAGGGAGATCGCCAGCCTGACCATCGACAAGGTCACACCGCACTACCAATGGCGCGGACTGATCAAGGGCCGGCTCGAAGGCCTAACCGTCGATGGGGTCCACGCGGATCTGCGGCTCGGACTGAAAACGGACGCCCGGGAAAAACCTCCGCTCGATTTGAAAAAACTCGCAGAAACCCTGCGCACGGCGCGCGGGCGGGTGATGCCACTGGAACTGGACATCAGGAACATCAGCCTCTCCGCCACCCGTGAGGGGAAACCGTTTCTCGCAGTCGCTCCCAGCCGGTTAGCCCATCCGACGGGCAGCGATGAGTTCCTGTTGGAGCTCGGTGCCTTCACCGACGTCAGCGGGCGCGAGTGGCCGAAGCAGGATTCCACCATCGTCTGGAGCACGGAAAAACTCTCGATTGCGCGCATCGATCCCTATCCGGGAGTGAGTATCCGCGAGTTGGTGGTGCCGATGCCTGCCGGTGGCGAGCCGTCGGTGGAGGCGGAGTTGCACTTGGATGAGGCGGTGTTTGTGTTGAGCAGCGCACCGGGATTCGCCTCCGCCAAGGTGGATTTGCGGGAAGGCAGCTTGCAGATCAGCGAGTCGGCGAAACGCTTCGGCCTCGATATCCCCGCCACCGCCACGCTCACCTCGCTGGCCGTCGAGCTGGAACAGATTCTCCCCGATCCCAAGTCCGCAAACGGCACCGTCCGGTTGCTGCTGGAAGACCTCGGCTGGAAGGATTGGAACGCGCCGGAGCTGGGACTGGACGTCACGCTAACAGCAGATCAGTCCACCGTCGCCGCCCGCGGCAGGATGCTCGGCACGGAGTTTTACCTCGATGCCGCAGCCCCGGTCACCCGTGACGGGAACTCGTTCGCCCTCGGCGACGCTATCGGAAAATTCAACATCGCCGACGTGCCGGGCGCTCTGCGCGAACTGGCCGCCCGCTTCCCCGCGATCGATCCCGAGGCTCCGGTCCCGCAGTCCTCCATGGATGGCAATTTCAATCTCACCCTTGCCGGCAACAAGCCGCAGGCCGCCGTCGCCGACCTCGTCCTGAAGCCCAGGGACGAGCAACTCGCATCGCCCGTCGCCCTTAAGGTCCGTTGGGCTCCCGACCAGCCCGTCGCCGCCGATCTCACGCTTGACGGCCTGACCGCCGCCGCGACCTATCAAGTCGGGACTGCGTCCTATCAGGGAACCGTGGTGATGGATGAATTCACCAACGCGCGCATCGACCGCTGGCTTTCCATCTTGAAAGTGGAACCCGGCGGCATCGCCAGTGTCAGCGGCAAATGGAGCGGCGGCGGCGAGTTGAAAACCGGCAAGCACCGCGGTGATCTGGCACTCACCCAGGCGAGCTGGACCCGGGAGGCAGCTCCACCTGTCACCGCCATCGGCGGGGTGAAATACGACTGGCCCGCCGGCTTCGAAACCCAGGGCCTGCGGGTCCAGATGAACGAGCAGACCGTGGCGCTCGACGCCGCCCTGGCGGGCGGGCTGCTAGAGCTTCGCGATTTCCTCTGGAGCGACGGCAAGACAGAACTCGCCACCGGCACCGCCAGCCTGCCGGTGCCGGCGGATTTTTCGAAATGGCGCGACACACTCGCCAACGACGCCCGCCCGTTGTCCGTGTCCATCAACTCGCGGGTCCTTTCGCTGGCGCTGCTCAAGCCGTGGGTTCCGGCGCTGGAAAAACTGGATCCGCGCTCGACCGGCCTGCTGGACATCGCCATTTCCGGCACCTTCGCCGACCCCGTCGTGGATGCGAAATTCGAGGCCCGGGACCTGCGTTCGCCCGCCCAGCCGAAACTGCCGCCCGCCGATTTGAGAATCACGCTCGCCGGCCGCGACGGACGCCTCGTGCTGGATGGCAGCGCGACCGCGCCCGATTTCGCCCCGGCGCTCATCCGGGCGAGCATGCCATTCCGCCCCGCGGATTGGGCTGCCGCACCCGGCAGCATCAAGGACGAGGCGCTCGACGCCCGCATCGACCTGCCGCGGCTCGATCTATCACGTTTCAGCTCGCTGGTGCCCGCCGCCGAGCAGGTCACCGGCATCGTAACGGGCAATGTCGCGGTCACCGGGCTGCTCGGGAAGCCGGTCATGCAGGGCACGCTCGATCTGGCAAACGCCGGCCTGAGATTCAAAAGCAACCGCTTCCCCGGCATCGAAGGCGTGACCGCCAAGGTGGATTTCGCGCTCGACCGCGTGGTCCTCAGAAACCTGCGCGGCACCAGCGCGGGCGGGAGTTTCCAAGCGGAGGGATCCGTGGCCATCGCCGGTGGAAAACCCGGGAATCTCGACATGCGCGTGCGGGGGGACCACCTCCTGGTGCTGCGCAACGATCTGATCATCCTGCGCGCCAATGCGGATCTCCGACTGCTAGGCACCTGGGAAAACGCCACGCTCAGCGGTAACGTTGGCGCGGTGGACAGCATTTTCTATCGGGACATCGAGCTGCTTCCCATCGGCTCGCCGTTCACCACCCCGGCGGCGGCGCGCGTGCCCAAAATCGACGTGGTCCGCGCTCCGACAGCTGCGGTGCCCGAGCCGTTCAAACGCTGGGGACTCAACGTGCAGGTCCGCAGCCAGGACCCCGTGCTCATCCGCGGGAACTTCGCCACCGGAGAAATCACTGGCAGTATCGCCATCGGCGGGACCTTGGGCACTCCCAGCCCTAACGGGACAGTGCGAATCCGGGACTTCCGCGCGGCGCTGCCATTCAGCACGCTTTCGGTTCCCCATGGCACGGCGACGTTCACTCCGGCGACCGGCTTCGATCCCCTCCTCGAGTTGCGCGGCACCGCCGAGCCGCGGCCCTACCGGGTGACCATCTATGCCTACGGCCGGGCATCCGATCCCCAGCTCATCCTCACCTCCACGCCGCCGCTGCCGGAAAATGAAATCATGACCCTGCTCGCCACCGGCACCACCACCCAGGGACTCGTCAATCCCCAGGCCGCGTCGTCGCGCGCACTTCAGCTCCTCGCCGAGGAAATTCGCCGCGGCAGGTTCCGCTTCGGCAGGCAGCTCCGGCCGTTGTTAGCACTGCTCGACAATGTCGATTTCAATCTCGACGAGGCCGATCCCTATTCCACCAATTCCTACTCGACCGCCACGGTCTCGCTCACCGACCGCTGGCTGTTATCTGCCGGGGTGGGATCCACCGGGGACACCCGGGCACTCGTAATCTGGCGGCTTTCCTTCCGATGATGCATCGCCCGCTCACCCTTCTGGCCTTCCTGCTGACGGCGACGCACGCCATGTCGGAGACGCGTGTGCGCATCGCAGGTCTGGTCAATGAAAGCGAAGCGAATGTTTTGGAACTCGTCAGAGGAAGGCTCGCTCATGTAATCTCCAAGCCTGCTTCGCCGTCACGCGCTGACGACGCCGCCTTCCTTGTCCTCCAGGCGCTGCGGCGGGATGGTTACGCGGATGTCAGGGTGGACTGGCGGGTGGCCGGATCTAACGATATTATTCTAACCGTCAATGAGGGACCACGCATGTCGCTCGGCACGGTGACCGTCCGCGGAATGCCGGCGGCGGATGCGAGGCGACTCGCCAGACTCTACGCCCGTCCCGCGGACAATGACAGGCCGCTGATCGGAGGCACGCCGCCATTCCGCGAGGAGGACGTGGAAACCGGTCTCTCGTTCATCCGCCAAGACCTCAATGCCGAGGGCTACTGGAGCGCGGAAGCCACCGTAGCCTCCCGCACCACGGATCCTGCCAACGGCGCGACCGCCATGGTCATCGACGTCAAGCCCGGTCCCCTGTTCCGGATCGCGGAACCTCAGATCGTTAGTGCCGATGGACGCGGTGTGGCCGAGACTCGCGCCGCGGTCCGGCCTTACGTGAATCGGCGCGCCACCACCGGAAACGTGAACGGCATGCGCATGGCCGTGGAGCAGGTGTTCCGCAGCAGTGGCTATCCGAATGCGAGGATCACCATGGGCCGGAATCTTGAGGGTTCCCAACGCTTTGTCCCCGTGTTCTCGGTCGATCTTGGCAGGCGTGTCCATCTCAACCAGATCCGCATCGAGGGACTCGAGCGCACCAATCCGCAGCGTGTCCAGATGCGCATGAAGCGCTTGGAGGGGGACTGGTATGACGAAGCCGCGATGAACCGGGGGATCCGCAGCCTGCTCGCCACCGGGGCGTTTTCCTCCGCCCGTCTAACCACGGAAGATGTCGCGGACGACACCATCGACGCCACGCTTCACCTGCAGGAATCCCGTGCCAAGGAAATCAGCTTCGCGCTGGGTGGTGACTCCTATCTGGGATTCATTTTCCGGACCACCTACACCGACAGGAATCTTTGGGGAGCGCTGCGGGGGTTCAGCGCGGGCATCGAGGCAAGCTCCAGGGGACTCCTTGGTGAGACCCGCATCACCGATCCATGGCTCTTCGGCACCGATCTATCCGCCACGGCCCGTGTCTACGCGCTCACCTATTCGCCGGACGGTTACACCTCCCAGGAAAGCGGCCTGGAAGGCTCGGTGACGTGGGCGGTGAACGATCATTATGTCATCGAGTTGCTAGCCGGATATTCACTGACGGATCTGAGCCCTGACGGACTGCCCAAGTCGGAGCTGGGAGAAACCAACTACAGAAACCCGCGTCTCCGGCTCACCCAGACGATTGACTATCGGGACAGCCCGATCCTGCCCAAGAACGGCTGGCATGTGTCGATGCCTCTGGAGATCGGTGCGGCCCTGGGCGACGAATCGAGCTCCTACGCTCTAGCGGAAGTTTCCGGCGGTTTTTTCCGGCCTCTTGGCAGGCACTATCAGATCGCACTCGGCGGCGCATGGGGCGTCATCGTGCCTTCGGGCGACGGCACGGATCTGCCCATCGATCTCCGCATGTTCAACGGCGGTCCACGCAGTGTCCGGAGTTTTCCCGAGCGCGAGCTCGGCCCCCGGGTCAATGACTACCCGACCGGCGGCGAGGCCAAGTGGCACGCGAACGCCGAGGTGATCCGCGGAATCGCCGGCAGCTTGAAAGCCGTGGGCTTCGTCGATGTCGGCAGCCTCTCGCGGAATTTCGACGAACTCGACGCCAGCAAGACCGACGCCGCCGCCGGCCTCGGCCTGCGGCTGGATCTGCCCATCGGACCCGTCCGTCTGGAATACGGATACAACCTCACGAGAGACCCCGGGGAACCGGTCGGCACGCTTCATTTCGCCATCGGCATGACGTTCTAGCAGTAAGGTGCGCGGTCCAGCCGGCCCGGGAAACGCCTTCCTCAGGAAAAAATCCCGTTGCCCAAGCTGCGGGTGACGACATCGGGTTTGACAAGCGGGGGATCGGGATTCCATTCACGGCCACATCCCACTGATTGATCCCAATGCCCGATTGTTCCACCATCCGCCGAGTTCTCCGTTTTTCATCGATGCCGCGCGTGCTGCTGGTTCTGGCGTCGCTGGCGCTGGCGAGTTGCACGACGATTCCGGAGCTGGGCGCATTGGCGGATCAGGGCGACTCCAGGGGGCGACGGATCGTGGTGAGTTTGAAATCGCAGCAGGCCAGTCTTTACCATCACGGGAAGCTGGTCGCGGTCTCGCCGATTTCCTCCGGCCGCGAGGGGAAATCGACGCCGGTTGGCAAATTCAGCGTGATCCAGAAGGACGCGGACCATCGCTCGACGCTCTACGGAAACTACGTGCGAGACGGAAAGATCGTGAAGGAGAACATCGACATCCGGAAGGGCGGCCGACCGGCGGGCAGTAAATTCGAGGGCGTGCCGATGCCGTATTTCATGCGATTTACCGGTGCCTACGGCCTGCACGCGGGAAATATCCCGGGCTATCCGGCTTCGAGCGGCTGCGTGCGCCTGCCGAAACGCCAGGCCAAGCGGTTTTACGATGCGGTCAAGCTGGGCACGCCGGTTGTGGTGCAGCGTTAATCGTCTAACTTGCCTAGCAACATTCCGGCCGCCTGCTGGTTGCCGCCGACGGCGGTGACGACTGTCTGTTGGAAATCTCCGCTTGTTAGCGACGCTACGGCGGCGACCGTTTGCAGCGCGGCGGAGACTCCCATGCCTTCGCCAAGAATCTTGCGCGGCGACCAGCGGGGGCCGCTCCAATCCGCCCAAACGCGGGTTTCCGGACGATCAAAGCGCGCGACACCCGTCCGGCCATCCACTAACAACGTCTGCCCGTCATCGGTTACCGCAAGTTGCCTGCGGATGATTTCCGCCGCACGGTCGCGGCGGTGGGCTGCCAGCGAGACCGGTTCCGGCAGACGCAACAATTCCGCGGGGCCTTCCGCCCGTTCGATGAAAACCGCCGCAGCACCTTCCGACGGCAGGTAGTCACGAGCATACAGGCGCAGCCCTTCGGCGCTCAGCCAGTCGACCTCCTCGGCGGCCACCACCACGCAGCCATCCACGTCGCCGCGCTCGATCCATTCCACCGCCAGATCCATGCCGCTGAAAAATCCCGTGCCATCCGCGATGAGTGTGTCGTTTGGCGCGACGCTGCCGATCAGTGCGGAGAGGTGGCTGGACGGGGCGTTGAAGACGGTTTCCGGAAACAGGATCGGGCTTGCCAGCGATGGCTCGGCCAGAGCTTCGGTGAAGAAGCGGTTGGAATAATTCACACAACCGTTAGTCATTGTGAAAATCACCCCGACCCGCCGGTTTCCCGCCACGATGTCCGTCAGTCTGACTTCGCCGAGCGCTTCTGCCAGGGCGGCCGCCGCGAACCGGGAAATCGGGCTGCTCCTGCGCAGGCGGGCGAATTTCGGAGTCGTCGCGCCTTCCGTGGGCACCCGCAGAACGGGCGTGCGAATCACGGTTTCTCCCGAAGTTCGCTCCAACATCGATGGCTCGATTTTTTCACCCGATCGCAGTGCATTCATCATCGCCGCCACGCCCCAGCCCGCCGGTGAGACCGCGCCGGATCCGGTGATGGAAATGGCCGAGCTCATGCGATTCCCTCCTTGCCGAAAATGAGCGTTGCGTTCGCCCCGCCGAATCCAAACGAGTTCGTCAGCACCCGCGAAACCACCGCTTCCCGTGGCGACCTCACCAGGTCGAACTCGCACACCGGATCCGCTTCCCGGACGTTCAGGCTGGCGGGCAGCCACTGGCCTTCCAGCGCCATCAGGCTGATGATCGATTCCACCGCCCCGGCCGCTCCTAGCAGGTGACCGATGGCGGATTTCGTCGAACTCACCCGGATTTTTCCCACCGCCTCGCCCGACCAGCGGCGGATCGCGTTGCCTTCCGCGATGTCATTGAGCGGCGTGCCGGTGCCGTGCGAATTCAAGTAGTCGATCTGCTCCGGAACCAGCCCGGCCATCGCGCAGGCGGCCTGCATCGTCAGCAGCGCCGTGTCGCCCTGCGGATTCGGCTGCGTGAGGTGGTGGATGTCGGTGGCCGCGCCGTAGCCAAGGATTTCCGCAATCACCCGGGCGCCGCGGGCCTTCGCCGAGCCCGCTGATTCCACAACCACGAAACCCGCGCCCTCGCCAAGTGCCAGCCCGTCCCGCGCCGCGTCGAAAGGGCGGGGGATACCCGACGGACTGAGCGCCTGCAACGCATCGAACCCGCAGAAAACCAGCTGGCACAACGCGTCATAACCACCCGCCAGCACACAATCCGCGCGGCCCGAACGGACCAGATGGAACGCCTGGCCGATCGCGTTCGCTCCCGAGGCGCAGGCGTTCGAAACGATGCGCAGTGACCCGCTTACGCCAAGCTCCCGCGCCATGTCGGTCATCTGGCGCTGTGATTGATAGAGTTCCACCCGCCGGAGTTGCTCGCTGCGTTTGGCAGTGCCAGCGACCGCTTGTTTGAAATACTCCTCACCGATCGGCATCGCCGCGGCGGACGTGCCGACGATCAGCGGCAAGGGGCCGCCGGACAGCCCGGCATCCGCCAAAGCCTCGCGCGCGGCGAACCACGCGAGCCGGGTCCCGCGGTCCATTCTTCCCCAGGCTTTGCGGGAAATGCCCGCCGTTGTTTCCGGCAAATCCGCCACCCCCGCCGTACCCACACGCTGGCGGGACACATCGAAAATCGTCACTGGCGAGAAGGCCGTGCGCCCCGCGCGGAATCCCGCCGTGTTTTCCGCGAGATCCCGGCCCATCGGCGAGATCAGTCCCGTGCCGGTGATCACCACGGCGCGGGGCGGGGAGGGCGGGGGTGAATCGGAGAAATAAGCCATGGGCGAGAATCGGCTGGAAATTGAGGTCCGCCAGCAAATTGTCAGGTGGCCAGCGGGCCGTAAATCCCGGAGTGGCGGATCAAGGGATTTGAATCCTCAATTTCGGGTTTCGTCGTTTCCGGGGTCAGTGGTGCTTTTCGCCGTCGTGACAAACCAGATCGATCACCACCGCGGTGGCCAGTAACAGAACAGGATCCACCTCATCGGCGATCTCAATGCCATAGCGATCCGACCAGGTGAACCACCGCTTGGAGACCACCGCGGCGAGCCCGCCGCCGCCATGGATCTCATACTCATGGTCGAGGAAATCGCCGCTTGCCTCATAGTCCTCGTCGCCGGGACCATCGATCGCGAACTTGCAGTAGAAGAACGTGAACAGCTCCTTGTTCACCGTTGTCACGGGGTGACCCGGCCGATGGATCTCGTAGCTCGGCCCCCATGACAAAAGTCGCTGCGAAATGAATGCAAGCTCGTTGCCATCCATGTCATGAACGGTTAGTTTGTCGCCAAAGCTGAACGCCCGGCCATCCACCCGATAACAGTCGGCTTCGTTTCCGTCCTGGATCACGAAATCATCGCCCAAGCTCCAGAACTCCTGCTTCATTACGAATCGCATGGTGCCGAGCGTAAGGCCCGCTCGCGGAATCGGGAAGGAATTTCCCGTTGCCTGCGAATCCCAGCTCTGGCTTGGTCACCGTCTCGGGGTGATGGAGAATTTTCTCTCCGTTATCCAACTGATCTACCGCCTCCTAACCCCGGCATCCGGATTCTCCCTTCCGTCGGCGTCAATCGCGTGCTAGCCTCCACTCATGAAAAAAACCGTCATCCAAACAGAACTGCCGCCCGAGTTGACGGCGCGGATGGCGGTTTCGCCTGAACTGGAAGCACTGGCGCAGGTCTTCAATTCCGCAGTGGAGAACAGTTCCTGATTCCGATGAGCAAGTGGAGCGAACAGATGACCGTGCAGGCCCGGATTTTTGCCTATGCGCAGGAGATCGGATGGAGTCTGGTTTCGAGGGAGAAGGCTGAGCAGCGGCGAGGGATCCGGCGCTACCACGATAAGACCCGTGAGCTATTCGTGCCGCAGCAGCTTTTCACGGCCACGGGTGCGATTGGGTTTTCCTACGGGGTGACCTGGAACACCATGCGGCGGAATATCTTCGCATCGAAGAAGGAGGATTTTGAACCACAGATTTCACGGATGGGCACGGATAAGAGCTCTGCATCCAATATAACAGTTACGAAGTGGTGTCCGTTAGCAACTGAGCTCACATGACAACTCCGTCTCCTATCTATCACCGCTGGTTGGAAATCTCCCGCCGGCACGCCGCCCGCGTCGCGGTCTTCGATGAGGACCTGAGCACGACGTTCGCGGAGCTGGCGGCTGCCGTTTCCGCGGCTCCACCGGCCACGGGGCCGGTCATCGCCCGTAGCGGTGGCACCGGGTTTCTCGTGGGAATCCTTCGCGCCTGGCGCGACGGACAGCCGGTGATCCCGGTGGAAAAGGACGCGCCGGAGCCGGTCCTGCACGCCCCACCTCCTCCCGGCACCTGCCTTGTGAAATACACCCCGGGCGCGACCGGCATCCCGCGCGGGATTTTTTTCAACTCCGCCCAGGTGGCTGCCGATGGCGACCGCCTCGCCGCGGCGATGAGCCTCACGCCGGACATTCCGAACTTATGCGTGATTTCCCCGGCGCATTCCTACGGATTTTCCAACATCGTGCTGCCGCTCGTCCTGCACGGTGTCCCGGTTCATTTCGCGGCGGTCCCGTTTCCGAGGGTCATTGAACAGATTTTCGCTCATCACAGCGCTTTGGTGATCCCCGCCGTGCCTTCCATCTGGCGGGCGTGGCATCGCGCCGGAATTCTCAAGGGCGCTCCGGTGTCGCTCGCCCTTTCCGCCGGCGCGCCGCTTTCGTTGGAGTTGGAAAACGACATCTTCACCGCCTCCGGATTGAAGCTTCACAACTTCTACGGTGCCAGCGAGTGCGGTGGGATTTCCCTCGATCTGACGGATGTGCCGCGGAGCTCCGCCGATGATCTTGGCACGCCGCTTCCCGGCGTGAATGTCAGCGCCGGCCCGGATGGCAGGCTGCGGGTGGAAAGCTCCAGCGTCGCCACCGGCTACGATGCGCCGCGCGCGGATGATCTGTTGGGAAATGGAGTTTATCTAACTCGCGACCGTGGATTCATCGATTCTGCGGGAAGAATTCATCTCATCGGCACGTTCGGAAATGCCATCAACGTCTCCGGACGCAAAGTCAGCCCGAGCAAGATCGAAGAAGCATTGCTGGCGACCGGGCTGGTAAGGAAGGCGAGCGTCCACGGCATCCCGAGCAACGATCCCGAGCGCTTCGAGGAAATTTCCGCCAGCGTCATCCTCGCGCCCGGCACCAGCCTCGACGTCTTGAAAACCGCCGCCGCCGCGAAGCTGCAGGCTTGGGAACTCCCACGCCACTGGCACGAATCCTGAAATAACAGACCTCCAGCCCCCGTTTGATCTCAACCCTTGAGTTCGAGAAATATGCCCCGATAGTCGCCCAATGAATTTTACACGCCGCTGGATGGCCCTATGGATCGCCGCCACCACGACGATCCTGGCACAGGATGGACCACCGAAACCGGTGGTGGTCGCAGTGGCGGCAAAGGCCCCGATCGTCACCCGCCTGGAACTCACCGGATCGGTGACCGCCCGCCGCCAGGCCCGTTTATCCGCCCGGGCCAGTGGTTTGATCCGCAAGCTGCATGTGGATGCCGGAGATGTGGTGAAGGCCGGCGACGTCCTGCTGGAACTGGACGATGATCTCGCAAAAATCGCTCTCGAACGCGTGATCGTGGAGCGCGAGCAAGCGGAGCACGAACTAACCGAGGCCCGTCGCCTTGAAACCGAAGCCAAGAACCTCGCGAAAACCGGAGCCTTCGCCCGCTCCGAGGCGGAAAGCCGCGAAACCGCCTTGAAAGTCGGAATGACTGCGCTGCGCAGGACCGAGGTGATGGAGAACGAGCAGAAGTCCATCATTGAGCGGCACCGCCTGCCGGCTCCATTCGACGGCGTCATCAGCGGCAAGCTCGCCGAGGAAGGCGAGTGGGTCCAGACCGGCACGCCCGTCGTGCAACTGGTGGAAACCGGAAGCCTGCGTCTCGATGTGCAAGCGCCTCAGGAAATCTACGCCCAGCTCGCCGCGAATCCCTCGCTCAGCGTCAAGTTGGATGCATTTCCCGACCGGACCCTCGCCGGCAAGCTTGCCGTGATCGTTCCAGTCCAGGACGAGGTGGCCCGCACGTTCCTCGCCCGGATTGAGATGGACGATCCGGACGGCCTCGCCGCGCCGGGCATGTCCGGTCGCGCGATTTTCGAATTCCGCGGAAAAGACGAGGTTCTGCAGGTGCCCCGCGATGCGGTCGTTCGATTCCCCGATGGCACCGCCAAGGTCTGGATCGTGACGGAGGCGGATGGGAAAAGTCTAGCGGCTTCACGCGATGTCCGGCTTGGGCAGGCATTGACGGGTTCGATCGAAATCCTCGAAGGCGTCGAGGCGGGAGCACGGGTGGTCGTGAGGGGCAACGAAAGCCTTCGCGAAGGCCAAGCCGTCGAGGTTTTGCCAGAACCGCAGAATTCCAACCCCGCAGCGCGATGATGGAGGGGATCCTGAGGCGGGGAACCCTGGTGACCGTGGTCACGGCGATGATCCTGCTGTTAGGAGTCATCGCGGCGACACGGGTGCCGGTGCAGATGATCCCGGATCTCGACACGCGGGTCATCACGATTGACACAAGATGGCCGGGCGCGACTCCGCAGGATGTTGAGAAAGAGCTCATCATCGAGCAGGAGGAATACCTGCGGGGGTTGCCGAACCTGAAGCGCATGACCTCGGAGGCATCCACCGGATCTGCCAGAATCGAGCTGGAATTCCCTTTCGGCACCGACGTGAACGAGGCGCTGCTGCGAGTGAACAATGCACTCAGCCAGGTGCCGTCCTATCCGGAAAATGTCGACGAGCCCGTGCTGCGGACCAATTCATTTTCCTACAATGCGTTCATGAGTTTCCGCGTCGTCCCGCTCGAGGGAAATCCAAAGGGCCTCGACATGGACATGATGCTCGATTTCATCGACGACAACGCTCGCGCCCCGTTGGAACGCGTGCCCGGCATCTCCCAGGTCGAAGTCGGCGGCGGGGCCGAACGGCAGATCCAGATCCTCGTCGATCCGGCGAAACTCGCCGAACGCAAGATCACCCTGACCGACCTGCGCGACGCGATCCGCGAGCGCAACGTCGATCTATCCGCCGGCGACGTGGACAGCGGAAAACGCCGCTACCTGCTCCGCACACTCGGCCGTTTTCAATCACTCGACGAGTTGCGCGATCTCATCGTCGTCCGCCGCGGCGATTCCATCACCCGCCTGCGCGACGTGGCGGAGGTCAATCTCGACCATTTTGAAATCCGCAACCGTTCCTACACCAACGGCGAGTCTAACATCCGGCTTTCCCTCATCCGCGACACCGGCTCCAACGTTATCGCCATCAAACGCGAGGTTCTGCCGGTAGTGGAACAGATCAACCGCGACATCCTGAATCCCGCCGGTTTGCGGATGCTCCTGAGCAACGAAGACGTCCGCTACGTCGAGGATTCTGTCAGAAACGTCTGGACGAACATCCTCATCGGTGCGGCACTCGCGGCGGCGGTGCTTTACGGCTTCCTGCGTTCCGGCCCGGCCACTTTCATCGGCATGTGCGGCATGCCGGTTTGCGCGGTGGCCAGTTTCATCGGACTGCTTCTGCTGGGAAGGACCATCAACGTGATTTCCCTGGCAGGCGTCGCTTTCGCCATCGGCATGACCGTGGACAACACCATCGTGGTGCTGGAAAGCATCCAGCAGGAACGCCACAAGGGGAAATCCCCGTTCCAAGCCGCGCTCGAGGGCACGCGCAACGTCGCCGCGGCAGTGCTTTCCGGGACGATGACCACCGTGCTGGTTTTCCTGCCGCTGCTCTTTGTGAAAGAGGAGGCCGGCCAGTTGTTCTCGGACATCGGCATCGCGATTTCCGCCTCCATCCTCGTCTCCATGTTAGTGGCCGTCACGCTCGTGCCGGTTGCTTACGCGAACCTGCCGAAGCTCGGCCTCAAGGACGAATCCGCCCTCACCGCCGCACCGCGCAAGCGTTTGTTGGTTCCGATTTTCTGGCTGATTGGCGGGCACGTCCGGCGGATCGTGCTGATGCTGGCCGTGCTGGCCGTCACTGGCGGAGCCCTGTATTTCCTCACCCCGGCCGCCGAATACCTGCCTGAGGGAGAAGAGGCCAAGTCCTTCTCCACCATGATCGCGCCGCCGGGCTACAATCTGCCGGAAATGGAGAAGATCGCCCAAAAGATCCAGGAGGAGATGCTCCCTGCACTCGCTGGCGATCCGGCGGCGTTCGATCGCGGGGAAATTTCGATTCCGCCGTTGACCCGTTTTTCCGTGAACGTCCAGCCCGAGTCCCTGCGCGTCATCGCGGAGACCAAGGACCCGAAACAAATCGACGCCTTCATGGAAATCATCAACGACCGTTTCCGCGTCTATCCGGGGATGCGGGCGTTTTCGGCGCGGGGCTCCATCATCTCCAGCAACGACGGCGGCACCCGGGCGGTCGCACTCAACATCAGCGGCGCGGAACTGCCGCAGATCTATCAAGCGGCGCTTGCCACCTTCCGGCGGGCGGAGGAGGTCATGCCGGACGCGCAGATCAACTCGCAGCCGTCGTCGCTCGTGCTCGGCCAGCCGCTGTTGCAGATCCGCCCGCGCTGGGAGCGCCTTGCGGAACTTGGTTTCAGTGCCCGGGAATTCGGCTTCGCCGTGGCGGCTCTCACGGATGGAGCCTTCGTCGACGAGTTCTTTCTCAACGACGACAAGGTCGATATTTTTCTCTACGACAAGGCCATCAACCGCCAGAAGTTAGAGCGGGTCACGGATTTCACCCTGCATTCCCCCCAAGGCGCGGTGGTTCCCCTGAGCACGCTTGCCGACATTTCCGAGACCGTGGACAGCGCCCGCATCCGCCGGGTGGACGGCAGGCGCACGGTCACGCTCTACATCATCCCTCCGCGTTCCGTGCCGTTGGAGACCGCCGTGGCGACCGTGCGTGAGAAAGTCGTCGATCACTTGCGGGAAAACGGAACCCTGGCACCTGATATTTCCATCGATCTCACCGGTGCCAGCGATCAGTTGGAAGCCACGCGGACCTCACTCGGTGCGAACTTGTGGGTCGCCGTCGTGCTCTGTTATCTGCAACTCGTGATCATCTACCGTCATTGGGGCGATCCGTTCCTCATCCTCGCCACCGTTCCGCTGGGCATCAGCGGCGGCATCGCCGGCTTGTGGCTGCTCAACTTCGTCGGCGGCCTGCTGCCTGCCATCGGCCTGCCGGAGATCCGCCAGCCTTTCGACATGATCACCATGCTGGGATTCCTGATATTGTTAGGAACCTCCGTCAACAATCCCATCCTCATCGTGGACCGCGCGATGCACAACCGGCGGGTCGAGAAGATGTCGCCTGAGGACGCCGTGAAAGACGCCGTTTCCTCGCGTCTCCGCCCGATCCTGATGACCACCGCCACCACTGTGATGGGACTTGCGCCGCTGGTCTTCCTCGCCGGGGCCGGGACGGAGCTCTATCGCGGCGTCGGGGCCATCGTGCTTTTCGGGCTCGGTTTCACGGCGCTGATCACCTTGACTTTCCTTCCGGCGCTGGTGATCACCGTGATGCGGATCGGCGCGCTGTTTCAGAAGAAGAAGGTAAATCCTTGAATGCACCGCGCGTTTCACCAGGGCGGAAAGTGACGTCTCCATACGGTGGCTTGGCAATTTCACCACCCGGTCCTAACCGATTCCATTGTTTTGGCGCTTTCCCGCCGTTAGGCGGCCGTGAGGCCAGCGCGCCCTCGACTCATTTGCTGTCGAACCAGACTTTCCATTGTGGCACCGCCGTGGCGAAAGTGCCGCGATGGGTGGTCTGCCCGGTTGATACCGCTTCGACCAATGAATTGCCGGTGCCCATCGCCTTGGCGTAGGTTTCCGCCATGCGGCCGACGCCGACGGTGATCGCCTCATCCGCCTCGCCGTAATAGTTGCGCACCGGTGACTTGATCACCCAGCGGTAGGACTGCGCCTGGGCGATCAACCTGCCATACGCGGAACTGGCGAAAAACTGCGAATCGAAGTATTCGGGACGGACCAGCTTGTGCAGGTCGCTGGTGATGTCGGCGACGTTGAAGGGCTCGCGGTCATAGGCCTTTTTCGCGACCTCGTAATATTCCTCGGTGATCAGCGAACGGGCCAGGCCCGGGACGCCATAGTAGTTCTCATAGGCGAAGGACGACAGGATGATGATGCTGTTCAGCCAGACCGCGTCGTTCTTGCGGGGGAACTTCAAAAAGCCCTCCATCAAGGCGAAAACGTCCAGCGGCGCGCTGGCGGTGGCCGCCGCCTGCACCGGCAAGCCGGCGCTTTCCAGCTTTTCAAGGAATGCCATGGTGACGAAGCCGCCCTGCGACCAGCCTGATAGAAAGAGCTTGTCGCTGGTCAGTTTCAAATGCTCCAGCACGGCGCGATTGGCCAGCAACAGGTCGTAGGTGGCCTGCTGATGGCTGCCCTTGACCATGTAACCTTCCGGCTCGGTGGAGATGCCAAGCCCGAAATAATCCGCGCCGGTCACGAGATAGCCCTGGCCTGCGAACTGGGCGATCATCAGTTGCGTCTCCGGGGACTGTTCCATGAACGACGGCACTTCCTGTTTGCCATAAACCGTGCCGTGTTGGTAGGAGACCATCGGAAATTGCTTCGCCTGGGTGTCGGGAATCGCGAGCAGGCCCGAGGTGACGGTGGGCTTGTTGCCCTTTTCCGGGATGACGGAGCCGTAGGTCACCCGGTAGAGGTTCACGGCGTTCGTGGCCGGCGTATAGGCCACCTCGATGCCGGAGAATTTCGGAGTGTCGGTCTTCAGGATCGCGTCCAGCCGGTCCACGTCCCAACGTGCTAGAAACTGATAGCTCACGTCGGAGGTGACCTGGATCGGAGCCGTGTCCTGGGCGCGGGCGCTTGGCGCCGGGATTCCGAACAACGCGACGACGAATGCAAACGCACGAAGGGTTGCCAACACGGATGGCTTCCCGTGTCCTGCCTGCCTGCTGTTATTTCTGAAGGGTGAGTTCATCGTGCCACGAACCTAGGTAGACAATCAACTTTGCCAAGGGTTCTTTTGCGATGGATGAAGGTGTCACAAACGTTCAAACGGCAGCGATCAGCATCTTCACCGCTTCTCCGGTGCACGGTGATGGAAGAATGAAACCGGTTTGGGGTTTGAAATGACCCAACGCATCGCGGATGGCCTCGCGGACGGAGATTGCTAACATCAGCGGCGGCTCGCCGACGGCCTTGCTGCCGTGGATGGTGTTAGGCTGGGTGGCCCCGGTGAGCAGGGCGACGCGGAAATCGGCGGGAGCGTCGCTGAAGGCGGGGATGGCGTAGGTGCTGGCGCTGTGGGTGAGCAGCTTGCCGTTTTCGTCCCATTTCAACTCCTCGGAAGTGAGCCAACCCATGCCCTGGATGAAACCGCCTTCGATCTGGCCGCGGTCGATGGCGGGGTTGAGAGAGTCGCCGACGTCGTGAAGGATATCGACGCGGCGGACGTGGTGCATGCCGGTGTAGCCGTCGATTTCCACCTCACTAACGGCGGCTCCGAACGCGTAGTAGTGGAACGGCTTGCCTTTGCCGACGGCCCAGTCCCATTCGAGATCCGGCGTGGCGTAAAAGCCGGCGGCGGAGAGCTGGATGCGGCGGGTGTAGGCGATGGAAGTTAGAGTTTCAAAGGGAATGGACGTGCCGGCGGACCCGTGGACCTGGCCACCGCCGAACTGCACGGCGGACTCCGAGCATTGCAGGATTTCCGCGGCGAGCGGGATGAGCCGTTCGCGGAGCTGGCGGCAGGCGTCGGCGACGGCCATGCCGTTGAGGTCGGAACCGGAGCTGGCGGCGGTGGCAGAGGTGTTCGGCACTTTGTCGGTGCGGGTGTGCATCAGACGGATGCTGCCGACAGGCAGGCCTAACTCGCGCATGGCGATGCCGAGGATTTTCGTATGGAGGCCCTGGCCCATCTCGGTGCCGCCGTGGTTCACTTGGACGGAGCCGTCGGCGTAGATGAGGACGAGCGCCCCGGCCTGGTTGTAGTGTTTGAGAGTGAAGCTGATGCCGAACTTGACCGGGGTGATGGCGAGGCCGCGCTTGGTGTTAGGACGATTGGTATTCCACTGACTGATCGCGGCGCGGCGGGTGGTGAAATCGGAGCTTGAGAGAAGTTCCTCCCAGATGCGGGCGATGCGGTTGTCCTCGACTTCCTCGCCGTAGTGGGTGGTATTGGTCTCGCCGCTGCCGTGATAGAAATTCCGCTGGCGGACTTGTTCGGGCGGCAGGGAAAGTTTGCCGGCGATGCGGCCAAGGATTTCCTCGATGACCAACATGCCCTGCGGCCCGCCGAAGCCGCGGAAGGCGGTGTGGGAGGTGACGTGGGTTTTCGCGACGCGGCCTTGGAAGCGGACGTGCGGGATGTGGTAGGCGTTGTCGAGGTGGAAGAGCGCGCGGTCGGTAACGGGAAGTGATAGATCGAGCGACCAGCCACCGTCGGAGACGAGTTGGATGTCGGCGGCGTGGAGTCGGCCGTCCGGGTGGTAGCCGATCTGGTATTTCGCGTAGAAAGGATGACGCTTGCCGGTGGACTCCATGTCATGGTCGCGGTCGAGCTGGAGGCCCACGGATTTCCCGGTGACGAGCGCGCCGAGCGCGCAAATGGCGGCCCAGGCGTTTCCTTGGGTTTCCTTGCCGCCGAAGCCGCCGCCCATGCGGGGGGCTTCGACGACGACGCGGTTTTTCGGCAGGCCGAGGATTTCGGCGACGATGGTCTGGACCTCGGACGGGTGCTGGGTGGAACTGGAGACGTGGACGCCGCCCTCGCCATCGGGCTCGGCCCAGGCGGCCTGGGTTTCCAGATAGAAATGGTCTTGGCCACCGATGTGGAGCTCGCCTTCGAGGAGGTTCGGACTTTCCGCAAGGCCCGTTTCGATTTCGCCGCGGACGAGGAAGTGGGGATCGGTGTGATAGGATCCGGCGGCGATGGCTTGCTCGATGCCGAGGATGGGCGGGAGCTGGGCGTATTCGATTTCTACCAACGAGGCGGCGAGGCGGCAGGCTTCGAGGGAATCGCCGATGACGGCGGCGATGAGCTGGCCGTGGAACTGGACGGTGTCGGTGGCGAAAAGCGGTTCGTCGTGACGGGCAGGGCCGGTGTTGTTGAGGCCGGGGATGTCGTTGGCAGTGAGGATGGCGTGGACGCCGCTGGCGGTGGCGGCTCTGGAAATGTCGAGCCGGGTGAGGGTGGCGTGGGCGTGCTTGGAGCGGACGGGCCAGACGGTGAGCGTGCCGCGACGGAGGGCGGTGTCGTGGACGTAGAGGGCTTGGCCCGTGACGTGACCGGTGGCGGATTCGTGGGGGAGGGATGAATCGAAACGCGGAGGCGCAGAGGTCGCGGAGAGGGCCGGGGAGAGGGCCACGGAGGAATACCGGGGTTGTGGGGCGGTGAATTTTTTGAAGAGATCGCGGATGAGGGATTTTCGGTAGGCGGCGGTGCCGCGGAGGTCGGTGAGGGGGGTGAACCCGGAGTCTAGCAGGTCGAGGATTTCGGCGGTGGCTTCGAGGGGCTTGCCGATGAGAGCAGCCTCGGTTTTGAGGGCGCGGGCGGGGGTGGCAGCGACTCCTCCGTAGGCGAGACGGGCTTCGGTGACGAGGCCGGCGGCGTCGGTGACGATGCGGAAGGCGGCGGAGACGGTGGAGATGTCCATCTCGCGGCGTTTGGAGACTTTGTAGAATTGGGCGCGACCGGGGAGATTGCGTGGAATGACGATGGCGGTCATGAGCTCGTCCGGGCGCATGACGGTTTGGCGGTAGCCGGTGAAGAATTCTGCGAGCGGGACGCTGCGCTCCGCGGTCAGCGAAGTTAGAACGACGGATGCGTCGAGGACTAGCAGGACGGGCGGGGTGTCGCCGATGGGTGAGGCGGTGACGAGGTTGCCGCCGAGAGTGGCGCGGTGGCGGATTTGACGGGAGGCGAAGAGCCAGAGGACTTCGTCGATGATGGGGTATTCGCCGGCGAGCTTTTGTTCGACATCGGTGAGCGGGGCGGCGGCTCCGATGTGCCAGTGGGTGTTAGTTGGAGTGATTTCGTGGAGCGATGGGATGCCGTCGAGGGAGATGAGCGCCGGGTAGCGGATGTGGCGTTTGTGAATGAGGACGGCGAGTTCGGTGGCTCCGGCGATGAAGGGGGCTGACGGGTTTTTGGATTTTAGAGTGAGGGCTTCCTGGACGGTGGTGGGGCGGTGGTAGTTGGGGGAGGAGGGGACTTGAGCTGGGACGGGCCTAAGTATAGGAAGGACAGGCAGGAATGCCTGTGTCACGGCTACGGCATCGCGGATGGGGCGGTAGCCGGTGCAGCGGCAGAGGTTGCCGCAGAGTTGGTCGGCGATGGCGGCGGGGTCGGTGATTTGGCGTTGGTGGACCTCGGCCATGGAGCAGATGAAGCCGGGGGTGCAGTAGCCGCATTGGGAGCCGTTGCACTCGACCATCGCTTTTTGCACGGGGTGGAGAACTCCGTCTTTGGCGAGGCCCTCGGCGGTGATGATTTCGCGGCCGACTAACGACGGGACAAGGGCGAGGCAGCCGTTGATGGCGCGGGTACTGCCGTCGTTTTCCAACAGAAGGAGGGTGCAGGCACCGCAGTCGCCTTCGTTGCAGCCGATTTTCGATCCCGTGCGACCGGTGCTGCGGAGGAAGTCGAGGATGCTGGTGTGGATGGGTACCGTGGTGACATCGACGGGAGTGCCGTTGATGACGATGATTTCAGGGCAGGCGGTGGACATCTTTGTAGTAGAGGTAGCTGGCAGGTGCGTCGCCGATGGCGGCGAACCATTGCGGACAGTAGGGGGCCATCCAGATGGCGTCGCCGGCTGTGACGGGGTAGTAGGTTTCTTCGAGTCGATAGATGCCGTCCCCGGAGAGCATGAGCAGGCCGTGTTCCATGATGTGGGTTTCGACAAACGGGAGGGTGGCGCCGGGTTGGTAGGTGAAGATGTTCACGGCCATGTCGTAGCGCGGATCGATGGGGAGCAGGGTCTGGAGGAGGGCGCGGGGATTGCCGAGGAAGGGTTCGCCCGGGACATTCGAGGCGAGGCCGTGGATGAGTGGGGGTGCGCCAAGGCCGGGTTGGAATTCGAAAATTTTCCGGAACAGGGTCAGGCGGGTTTCGTCGTTGCCGGTGATGCTGAAGTTGGTTTCCGAGGGGATGAAGATGTAGCCGGTTTCGGTAAGGGAGATGGATTTGTCGGCGAGTTCGATTTCGCACTCGCCGGCTTCGACGTAGATGACGTGCTCGTTGTCGTCACCCGGGAAAATGGCGCTGCCGCCAGCGACGTCGAAGGTGACGCGGATCTGTGATAGGTCCGCGCCCATGGCGGGGGAGATGATGACGAAGGCCGTGGCGTTTTTCCAACCGGGGAAGGTGGAGGGGACGTGACCGTCCGGGGCGATGAGGGCGTGGCGGTGGGCGACGGTGGTGCGGGTCTGACCGAAGAGGGACATGGGTGTGTGGTGTTTGGGAAGAGTTAACCGCGGAGACGCTGAGGTCGCAAAGGGGGCGCAAAGGAAGATGGAATTTTTTGGTCTTACCATCAACAATCAACCATCGAGTCTCAACTTCTTTGAGGAGCGAGGAGCTTGCCCTTGGTTTCGGACGTGACTTTCTGGCCGCGGAGGTAGGTGGCGGCGATGGTGTGGGTGGCGGTCATGCCGAGGTAGGGGGAAATGGCGTGGCGGGTGAGGAGGTGCTCGCGGGTGATGGTGAGGGGTTTTCCGTGAGGACGATGAAGTCGGCGTGGTGGCCGGGGGTGAGGGAGCCTTTTTCGGGGAGGCGGAAAGTGGCGGCGATGTTGGAGGTGAGTTGGGGGAGGATGTCGATGGTGTGGCTGAGGAGCAGGGGAAGAGCGTGCTGGATACCGGCGATGCCGCCCCACATGGCGAAGATGTCGTTGCCTTGTTTTAGGTCGGGCGGGGAGGGCGAATGGTCGGAGCCGATGGTGTCGATGTTTCCTTCGAGGATTTGCTGCCAGAGGGCGGCGACGGTGGCGGCGGTGCGCAGGGGTGGCGCGCACTTGGCGGCGGGGCCGATGGCGATGGCGGCGGTGTCGTCTAGCAGGAGATAGTGCGGGCAGGTTTCGACGGTGACGCGGACGCCTTGTTGTTTTGCGGCGGTGACGAGTTCGATGCCTTCCGGGCAGGTAACGTGGACGATGTGGAGCTGGCAGCCGGTTTCGCCAGCAAGATCGAGGGCGATGCGGATGGCGGAGAGTTCGGCCTCGATGGGGCGGGAATCGAGCCAGGCACGCATGTCGGTGGTGGTGGCCGGATGGGCTAACTGGTGGAGGCGGATGACTTCCGGGTCCTCGGCGTGAACGGCGACGGGGAGGCCGAGGCGGGCGGCGATTTCCATGCCTTGGCGGAGGGTGGATGGATTGGCGGATTGAAATTCATCGATTCCGGAGGGGCACATGAAGGCCTTGAAGCCGATGGCTCCGGCGTCGGCCATGGCTTCCATGTGGTCGAGCGAATCCGGGGTGAGTCCGCCCCAGAGCGCGAAGTCGAGGCAGGATAGATTTTCGCCGATGCGGCGTTTTTCCTCGAAGGCGGCGCGGGTGATGACTGGCGGGCTGGAGTTCAGCGGCATGTCGAAAAACGTGGTGCCGCCGCCGGCTGCGAGGGCGCGAGAGCCGGTGGCGAAGCCTTCCCAATCGGCGCGGCCGGGTTCGTTGAAATGGACGTGGGCATCGATCCAGCCGGGAAGGATGAGGGCGTCGCCGAAGTTGATTTCATCGCGGGCGGTGCCAGACGGGCTGGTGGAGGTGATGATCCCCTCGGTGATGGAGAGGGAAACGTTGGCTCCGTGGACGATGAGATCGTGGTCGCTCATGCGGGTAGGGATTTGAGAAAATGGGTGAGGACTTGAATGCCGGTGGCGATGTCTTCGGTGGTGGCGAATTCGTCCGGGTGGTGGCTGAGTCCGTCGCGGCAACGGATGAAGAGCATGGCGATGGGGCAGATTTTCGAAATGGCAACGCCGTCGTGGCCGGCTCCGCTGGGGACGGTGAGATGGGAGCCGGTGAGATGGGAGCCGGTGAGATGGGAGCCGGTGAGATGGGAGCCGGTGATGAATGTTAGAGAGGCTAGCAGGCTGGCGGAGAGTGAAGGATCGCAGGGGGTGGCGTTGTTGTCCTGGATGGGTTGCCAATCGAGATGGAGCTGCCGGTCGGCGGCGATTTGGCGGAAGGAGGCGCGCAGGGTTTCCAGCGAAGCGCGACGGGCGGCGTCGTCCGGGTGGCGGAGGTCGATGGTGAAGGTGGCGCTCTGCGGAATAGAATTGGAGGCCCCGGGGTGGACTTGGATTTTCCCGACGGTGATGACGAGCGGCGGGCTGGATTGGGCGAGGGATTCGGCGGCGAGAATGCAGGCGGCGGCTCCGGTGAGGGCGTCGCGGCGGAAGGGCATGGGAGTGGTGCCCGCGTGGTCGGCGCGGCCGGTGAGGGTGACGGTTAGGCGGGACTGGCCGGCGATGGAACTGACGACGCAGGCGGGTTCGCCTGCTTCTTCGAGCACGCGACCTTGCTCGATGTGGAGCTCGACGTAGCCGCGGCATTCGCCCGGGGCGTAGCGGATAGGGGCTGCGTGTGGCGCGGGACTTTCGCTGGCGATGGCTTGCTGGACGGTGACGCCTGAGGCGTCTCTCGCTGCGAGGGTTTCCACGTCGAGTGGGGCGGTGATGCTTCGGCTGCCGAGGTAGGTGGTCTGGAAGCGGATGCCTTCCTCGTCGGAAAATGCGAGCAGGTGGACGGGGTAGGGCAGCGTTGTTTTTTCCTGCCGCAGGGTTTCGAGCGCGGCGAGCGCGGCGATGATTCCGAGCGCTCCGTCGTATTTTCCGGCGTCGATGACCGTGTCGTAATGGGAGCCTAGCAGGAGTGGCAGGGCCTCGGGATTTGCACCTCGAAGGATGCCCCGGACGGTGCCATCGGCGGCTTGGGTGGTTTCCATGCCGAGGGCGGTCATCCATTCGAGGATTTTCGCGGCGGCGTGATTGTTAGCCGGGGAAAGGAAGGTGCGGACGAGGTGGTCCGGGGAGTCGGAGATGGCACCCAGTTCGTCGATGCGGGCGATGGCGGTTTCCAAGGGGGAGTGCATCTCAGCTGCCGCGGTAGGTGGAGTAGGCGTAGGGCGAGCAGGCGAGGGGGACGTGGTAATCCCGGCCGGGCTCGATGGTGAAGTGAATGGGGATTTCGTCGAGGAATGGGGAGGCGATGCCATGAGCGCGGAAGTAATCTCCGATGGAGAACAGGAGCTGGTAGTCGCCCGGTGCGGCGTCCGCGAGGAGGGGGGAATCGCAGCGGCCGTCCGAGTTGGTGAGAGTGTCGACCAGCAGCTCGCCGTTGTGGGTCAGGCGGATGCGGACGCGGACGGCGGGATTTCCCGAAGCGGTGTCGAGGACGTGAGTGGTGAGTTTTCCCATCGCTCCGAGATCAGCAGATGACGGGCCGGGTTGCAAGGATGGTGAAATTTCAACTTAAGCGTTCTCATCGGGGTAGGATTGGTGCAGTTTTCAGCTCCGCCGACCTCCACTTTCATCATCGCTCTCATGCCCCCTCCACAAAAAGGCTATAAAGTCATCAACCACCGCGACGTGCAATACCGCTGGATCATGCAGAACCGCCGGGGAGTGAACGAATTGGTGATCGAGGCGAGCGCGCCGGTGAACGGGCAGGTGCTGACGGCGGAGCTGCCAAAAATCGTGAGCTACGACATGGTGACAGCGGCGATCGACTTTGGAAACGCGAACGGTTGGAAGCCGAACGATTCGGGACCAGTCTTCCGCTGCAAGTGGGCGCGGAAAGCATTTAACCTGGAGGAGTCATGAACGGGTCGGGAAAATCAACCGGGCGATGGGGCTGGCCATTGGCGGGTGCACTTGTCTGCCTGGGAATGGGCACGGCATCGGGACTTTCCTCGGTGGGCGGTCTGGACTCTTGGTATCGGGACCTCGTCAAGCCGCCGGGCACGCCTCCGTCGTGGGTGTTCGGGCCGGTCTGGTCGGTTTTGTATCTGATGATGGGCACGGCGCTGGGCCGCTTGATCCATCAACGGGCCTTGCCGGCGGTCGGCACCTTCGGATTTCAGATGATCCTGAATCTGGCGTGGACGCCGGTGTTTTTCGGGGCGCACCGGATCGGAACGGCGCTTTTCGTAATCGTTTCGATGTGGCTCGGGGTGTGGGTGACGATCCTGCTGGCGCGGAAATCCGACCCGCTCTCGGCCAGGTTGCTGGTTCCCTATCTGGTGTGGGTGAGTTACGCCACCTATCTCAACGCCGGTTTTTTCTGGCTGAACCGTTGAGCGTGGTGCTTGCGATGCGCGGGAAGACGGGCTAGCTGTGGCGCATGGGTGCATTCAAAACGATTCTCCTGCTCACACTCTCGAGAACTTTCCGGAAATAGGCGGCATGGTCATCGCGTTTCACAAACCCTACGGCGTGCTCTGCCAGTTCACGCCCGATCAACCCGGGCAGCGGACGCTGGCGGAATTCGGATTTCCGCCGGGGGTCTATCCGGTCGGGCGGCTGGACATGGACTCCGAGGGCTTGCTGCTGCTTAGCGAGGAAGCGGGATTCAACAATCGCCTGCTAGATCCGAAAACAGCCCATCCACGGACGTATCTCGCCCAGGTGGAGGGCATCCCGACTCAAGAAGCGATTGCCAAGCTTGCGCGGGGTGGACTTGAAATCCAGGGACACCGCACCCTGCCCTGCAAGGTTCGGTTGCTAGAAAACGAGCCGGAGCTCGCGCCGCGGAATCCTCCGGTTAGGTTTCGCCAGTCGATCCCCACGGCGTGGTTGGAGTTGCAATTGATCGAAGGGAAAAACCGCCAGGTCCGCCGGATGACCGCTGCGGTGGGATTTCCGACGTTGCGTCTGGTGCGGGTAGCCATCGGTCAGCTCGAATCGGTGAAGCTGCCTCCAGGAAAATGGGAAAAGCTCGATCACGGGACGATCGCTCGGATCTGGCAGCGTTAGTTTTCTTGAGACCCTCTCCACTGCCCCGGTTCCTGGGGGGACACCGGGGCAGCTACACACATACTATGCTGGGGGGGCCGTGTATTCCGAGTCTCAGAAACTCGGAAGCGGGCTAAGAAAGTGATGGACGTAGGTAAGCACCAAAACCGGCCGTTGACAACCTACGTGATCGCGGATCTCACCAATTCGAATACTCCGTCGGCAAGTGCTCCTCCGCAGTTTTGCGGTCGCACTCCATGTAGAGCTCGCCGATCTGTGGAACGGTATCCTCTCCGCCCGTGTTCAGACCGAAACTGTAAATTCCTCCGGCCGCGCAAGTCGGGACCGACTCGACGAATCGCCCCATGCCGATGACTTTGCTCCTGAGCCCTGGCACCGATGCGCCGGGCGCGATATCGTAAAGGTTCGAGTAACCGCGGACTCCCTTCTGGATGTTCTGGATGTTCACGATGCACAGGGCACGGTCCGATCCCCGCTTCCATCCCCGGGCTCCAACGAACAGAATCGTGATCAACGAGAGCAATACGAGAATCACCACCGTCACCTCAAGCAGGGTCATGCCACGGGCGGTTCGCAGCCTGGCCGGGCAGCGAACCGAGAAGAATGGCACGGATTGCCTGATTAACGAGAGACGCATACTGACTGGTTGCTACGAAGATCATTAAGCCTGTAATAATTGCGTAATTCAACTGTATTTTAAAAAAACAGGTCCCATTTCCGGCCGTAGTCCGGTGAGGGCAATTCATTAAAAGCGACACGCCGTATTGAATGTCAGCGCTTTGGATTCACTCAGCGGATCGAGCCGGCGACCAGGCTTTCAATATTCGTCTGATGCTCTGCGTAAAGTTTTTGCAACTCGGCGGCGGAGGGCGTGAATTTCCGCAAGCGGTCGAAGGCG
The DNA here is from genome assembly GCA_963841745.1 of uncultured Verrucomicrobiae bacterium. Taxonomy (GTDB): domain Bacteria; phylum Verrucomicrobiota; class Verrucomicrobiia; order Verrucomicrobiales; family Akkermansiaceae; genus Luteolibacter. The sequence goes on from CAWJDV010000010.1 coordinate 218,197, forward strand.
GTGCGGTTGAGAAATTCCCGACCGCGGTTGCCGGAAGCGAACAGGTCGATCTCCGCAAGAATCCGAGGCCCTTGCGGGGTTTGCAGCACCGGATAAAGTGGATAACTCGTTTTGCCGCCGAGATCGATCTTCATGCCCACGGCGGCCCAGGTTTCACCCTGATAGATCCCCGTGACAAGCGGTTTTGCCGTGCCCTTTCTGGAACCGGTGATTTCGTATCCCAAGTTCTGGAGGAGTGTGGAGCCGCTTTTCGGATCGCCCAGCCGGGTGACCAGGCCGAGCGCGGTTTTCAGGTCTCCCCGGCGGGCGGCGTCCAGCCATTTTTCGACCACGAGTTGCGCATCCTGGCTGGTGGGCGCGGTCAGAATGTCGATTTCTTTCAACGGCGGGCAGTCTTGTAACAATTGCTGCTGCCATTGATCCTGCCATTTGCGGGTCTCGGAGGCCACCCAGACCTCGAAGGTTTCCTCAGTCTCGAGGGCAGGCTCGGGAGACCATAACCATCCGCTTTCTGATTTTTCAAAATAAAGCGCCCGTGGCTCGAAACGATCCGGATCGCGGGCGGAAAAAAACTGGAAGATCCCGACCGCCGCCGTCGCCTCCGCCTTGAAGGCAAGCGGCATGGCATGGCGGACGGCAGACGGATTCTGGACGAACCACCCGATTTCCGCCGCCCGGATGCAAGCCCGCCGGGCGTCCTCCTCGGACTCACCGTCGATTTTTGAAATCGAGAGAAGCGCCGGAAACCGCCCGCTTCCCAAGGACTCCGAGAAGATCTTCTGGGCTTGCTCGGCACTCGGCTGTGCCTTGAGCGGGTGCGCCTTGATCCATTCCGCCGGAAACGCGTTGAGGAGTTCCGTGTCGAAATCGCCTTCCGGCTCATCTTCATGATCCGCATCCTTGGACGTCTGGAGAAATGGTGGCGGCAGAGTGACCTGCCAGAGTCCATCGTCGGATTTTGCCACTTCGAAATGGATCAGCTCGATCCGTGGTGATGTCGATGCGACGCCCGGGCCTGCGGGATCCAGGCATCCGACTGAGATAAACGCGCTGGTGTCATCGATTTCCCTGCCCACGACGGCCCTTGCGACATCCGTCGATGTTAGGAGCCGCCACGGTCGTGGCGCGTTCGCACCGGTGGCGACCGCCCGCTCGGCGGCTTTCAGTCGCATCGCCCAATCTTCGGGAAGGTCCGTGGTGAGTCCACCGAGGAGGCCTAACATCGACGGCAGATCGCCCTGCTCGCAGGCTGCCAGAAACCGCCGCGCACACTGGAGGGCATCCATTTTGCGGACATCTTTTGCCAAGAGGGTGGATTCGATTTTTTGGCGCATCCGTCCCGCCGATTCTTTGCGGAGTTGCTCCAGATCGACGACTTGTTCGCGGAGCATCCAGTTTTCGAGGAGTTCGAGACGTTTGCGGAGGGCGAGGGCGTATCCGGCACCGGAGTTTTCGAACGATGCGGGAACCGGAGCGGCGGTCCACTCGGCCCCCCGCCTGACCAACGCCACGGGGAATACCTGCAGCCGGTTGGGATCGAAGCCGCCGACCTTGCGGATCAGCACGGCGGCGAAGTCATCGTCGAGTTTCACGGCACCGACTTCGAGCGGATCCGTGCCGAGGTCGCGGGCCATGCGTTCGATGCTTTTCGCGATTTTGCGCTTTTTACTCTCCGCCGTTTGGGGCGAGAGCGCGGTGTCTCCGCCGGGTTCGAGATTGAGTTTTCTCAGGCGCACTTTTTCAAGGAAATCAATGGCCACCGTGCCGGGATCGCCCGGAGCGGCTTGCGCGGCGAGGGCTGTCACCAGCAAAACGAGAATTACTTTCACTGCCGGAACCCATAGCCGATAATCGCCACGACGAAAGCGAAGAATTTCGCGGACGGATTTTCCGTCACCCGGATTTCATACCGCTGTCAGAAGTCTCTCTGCCGAGAGCCGTGGGTGGAAGATCGGGAGAATGAAGACTGCGGGTTTGTATTTCCGAAGATTGCGTTACGGTGCGCTCGATGCCGCACTTGTTCCGATTGTCCTTGATGTTCCCGATGCTCGCCTTGGTGGGATTTCTCAGCGGGTGTGCCAACCCGGTGGGGGGCGTCGCAAACATGCCCGGCAGGTCGGTGAAACAGAGCTACACGGTAAATCGGAATTTGGTTTACACCCCGGTTTCGTGGCCGGCACCGGTGATGGGCGATCTCTATCAGCCTAAAATGACCTTGCCCGCTCCCGGAGTCCTGCTTGTCCACGGCGGTGGCTGGACGGGGAAGGACGGGCGCTGGCAGATGAATGGCATCGCTAAAAAACTGGTGAAACGAGGTTATGTGGTGCTCAACGTGACCTATCGACTCGCGCCTCGCTGGACCTACCCCGCGCCGGTCGAGGACTTGCAGGAAGCCGTGAAATGGATGCGGGCGAATGCGGCGGAGAAGGGGATCGATCCGGAACGGATCGCGGTGTTCGGTTATTCCGCCGGCGGATATCTCGCGGCCTTGACGGGGCTGATCGAGGGGCCGGAGGATTCGCGGATTCGGGCGATCGTGGCGGGTGGCGCGCCGAGTGACCTGACGTTTTACCCCGGCGGCGACCTCGTGCCGCAATTTCTCGGTGGAACGCAGCAACAAATCCCGGAGCGCTTCAGGGATGCTTCACCGGTGAATTATGTGACCCGGAAAAGTCCGCCGGTGTTTCTCTATCATGGGACGGAGGATGAACTGGTCCGGCCGGAGCACCCGCTGGCGATGATCGCCGGGTTGGAGCGGAACCGGGTGCGCCACGAAGCATATTGGATCTACGGGCGCGACCACATCGCCGCGTTCCTGCTGCCTGCCGGCTCGCTGGACGCGGCGGTGGATTTTCTGGATCGGGAAATGCGCTAACCAGGAGCGGACCCTCAGTTCACCTGGATCTCGCGGGGTTTGGCCTCCTCGCGGATGGGGACCTGGAGCTTGAGCACTCCAGCATCGAGCGATGCGGTGGTCTTGGTGCCGTCAAGCCGTGTGCCTAACCGCAGGTCGAGGCCGTAGCGGCGGACGGGGCCGGAATCACGGAGAGTCTTCCAGTTTTCCGGAACCACGTCGTGGCGGCTGGCTTCGATCCGGAGGCTGGTCTCCAGCAGCGTGAGCTTCAGATCCTCTTTGCGCACACCGGGCAGCGCGATGCTGACGGTCGTGCCGTCTGCGTTGTCGGTGATGCGGAATTGAGGGCGGTGGATGATTTCGTTGGTCTCCCGGTCGGGGGCGGCTTCGGTGGGGCAATGGGAAGTGTTCATGTTAGTAAGTTATTTGATTTCGATAGTGGTGGGTTGAGGAACAACGGGCGTGCGCTTGGGCAGTGTCAGCTCGAGCACTCCGTTTTCCAGGCGTGCGCTGATGGCGGTGGCATCGACGTCGTCACCGAGGCTCCACTCGCGCTCGAATTTTCCGCCGAACGGTTGATCTGCTGGAGTTTTCGCGACCACTTGCAAGACGCGGTCTGTCACGGTCAACGCAACGTCCGGTTTGCTGAAGCCGGGCAGGTCGAGGCGCAGAATCCACGAGTTGTCGGATTCATGGAAAACCTCGCGTGGACCAGCGGTGATGTTGGGATCAACGAGGTTCCGGTCGATGAACCGGTTGATTTCGTCGACCCATGCGACTGCGGGTTGGTATCTTTGGATGAAGTTCATGGATGGTTTGGTGATTACGGAGGCTCCCTTCGCAGGAATCGTGCAAGGCACTGAAACGGAGAAACAAGTCACTGAAAATCAGTCGGAAAGATCGGTGAAGTGGCAGCCATGGAGAAACTGAAACCAGGAGAAATTGTCGCACTTGAGACGGGTTGACCGAGTCACGCTGACGCATGTGTGGCAGCGAAAAGGCGATCGAAGAGTTAGCTGCTACGAATCCCACGAATCGAACGAGTCATCAGGAGGGACGCACGGAATCGAAATTGAGGCGATTCCTCCCATACTCAGAGATTCGTCCGATCCGTAGTGCGCCTAAAATTCTTTCTTCCCGCCAGCAGCCTTGATTCGGCAAAGTCGAAGTGACAGCATCCCGCCATGGAGAGAATTCTGGAACTCTGCAAGGGCATGGAAACCGCGTCGTTCGCAGCCGGTGAGGTCATGTTCCCCGAGGGCGGGAAAACCGGCCAATTGTATTTCCTCATCTCCGGTGCCGTGGAAGTGACCAAAGGAGAAACTCCAATCACAGTCATCCGCGAACCGGGCGCGGTTCTCGGTGAGGTGTCGATTTTGCTGGATCAACCACATTCGGCGTCAGTGGAGGTGATCGAGGACACGGTCTGTTACGTAACGCGGGCAGGGAAATCCTTCCTTGAGGACCATCCGAAAATCGCCCTGGCCGTCGCTGAATTGTTAGCTGCGAGACTCAGGGGGATGATCGGATACCTCGGCGACCTGAAAGCGCAGTACGAGGACCGCAAGGACCATCTGGGGATGGTCGACGAGCTGTTGCTCAATCTGGCGCACCGCACTCCGAAAAGGAAACGCTGAGGCCAGGGGCCGGGATCACACCTCCAACACTTCGTCCGATTCCAACGAGTTCCACACCGCGCGGCGGGTGTCCAGATCGAGGATGATGCGGGTGGGCTCGCCGCCGGGTTGTTTTCCGGCATTGAAGACCACGCTCTTGCCGATGCGGGTGTGCCATGACCCCGCGGCGTAGAACGGCGCGTTGTGGATGTGGCCGCTGAAGACGAAATCGGGTTGATAGAGCTGGATCCATTCCAGCGCCACAGGATCGCCGCCATCCTCCTTGCCGGTCCAGGCGACGGGCGTGCCGAGCGGGGGATTGTGGTGCAGCCAGATCCAGGTCTTCTTCGGCTTGGCGGCGTCCGCCATCAGGCACTGCTCGGTCCTCGCGCGGGTGTCCGGCCCGTCCCACCACGGGCAAACGGTGAAGAGGATGTCTCCGGTTTGATAGGATTCGTAGTCGGGTTTTAATTTCGGCGACTTGAGCGACTCCATCCACAAGGCGGCGCGTTCACCGTCGGCAAGGAGTTCCTGGATGTCGTGATTCCCGGAGGAGGACAACAGCATGCGCTGCCTGGCGAACTTGCGCAGGTATTTTTCCACCACGACTTCCTGCACGTCCAGATCCACCGCGGAGCCGAGGTCGAGCAAATCGCCGGCCAACACCAGCAGGTCGAAGTTTTCCACATGTTCTCCCACCCAGTCGAACTGGCGCAACGCGTAATGAAGGTCGGCGATGGCCAGAATCCGCATGTCACGACCATTGCGTAATCCGCCACCCCGGGCAATCGTCTTTCCCAAACTTCCAAAACCATCCTTGGCAACCTGGTGCCCCGAAGTTATCCAAGCGGCCACGCATGAAAATCCAAATCGCGCTTTCCCGGGGGCTGTCAGCAATCATCCTAACTCTATCCGCGGTGGCTGCGGAGGAGACTCCATGGGTGCCGCTTTTCAACGGCAAGAACCTGGACGGCTGGACACCGAAAATCTCCGGTCATCCGCCGGGAGTCAACTTCGCGAACACCTTCCGGGTCGAGGACGGGATCCTCAAGGTTTCATACGACGACTATGAAAAGTTCGATTCCCACTACGGCCACCTTTTTTCCAACATCTCCTACTCCAGCTATATCCTCCGGATGGAATACCGCTTCACCGGAAAGATGATGCCGGACGCACCGCACTACGTGAACCTCAACAGCGGCGTGATGATCCACTCGCAGACGCCCCAGAGCATGGGGCTCAAACAGAGTTTCCCGGCGAGCCTCGAGGTCCAGTTCCTCGCGGATGAAGGGAAGGGGAAACGCCCCACCGGCAACGTCTGCACCCCCGGCACCCACCTGGAAATGGATGGAAAACTGGTCACCCGACACATCGTGGCGTCCTCCGCACCGACCTTTCCCGCCGACGAGTGGGTGCGGATGGAGGTGGAAGTCCATGGCAGCCAGGAAGTTATCCACCGCATCAACGACGTGGAAGTCCTGCGCTACCAACGGCCGCAGCTGGATCCGAAAGGCGACAACGCCCCCACGACCGACCTCCTCAATGCCGGCGCTCCCAGTCTCCTCGCATACGGTCACATCGCATTGCAGGCCGAAGGACAGCCGGTCTGGTTCCGCAAAATCGAACTCAAATCCCTAGAGGCGCCTTGATCCTGAATCCCGGGCTAGACCTGCCGCCCTGTTCCGTGTTTATTTGAGTCGCAACCTCCTATGAGCCTTCTTTTCTTCAAGCGTGTCCTCGCAAACCCAATCCGCGTCGGCTACATCGTCCCGAGTTCGGGATTTCTGACCCGAAAGACCGCCAAGCGCATCGATTTCTCGAAACCGCGCGTGGTCATCGAGCTCGGCCCCGGTGAGGGCTGCCACACCCGCCAGATCGTCCGCCGGATGAATACGGAGTCGAAATTGATCCTCATCGAGCTCGACGCCCACTTCGCCGCCCACTTGGAAAAGCAGTTCGCCCATGACCGGCGGGTGACCGTGGTCAACGCGGACGCTTTGCACCTCGCCGCCACCCTCGAGGAACTCGGGATCACCAATCCCGACTACATCGTCTCCGGCATTCCCTTCACCATCATGGAAAGCAGCCTGCGCGAAAAACTGCTCTCCAACATTTCCATCGCGATGGGTCCGGATACCGTCTTCATCACCTATCAGTTCTCCCTGCAGATTTCCGAACACGAACTCTTCGACCTCTCGCGGAGGGATCTCTGCCTGCTCAACGTCCCGCCACTCACCGTCATGGAACTGCGTAAATCCGCATTTGCCATGACATGACCGAGCGCGACCCCCTAGTCCGCCGGCGAAAGCGGGAAGCTGGTGAAATACCCAGGATGCCGGATCAAGCGAACTGCCGATGAACGCAGGCGGGCGCTGATGTTCGTGCTGAAAGGAGCGGAATGAACCACAAAGTGACCGCACTCCGGCTCAGTGGTGTCCGCTCGACTTCGGGCCGAAATTACCGGGCATTTTCGGGGCATACACGGATTGGAAAAACAATTGGCGTTCGAGCAACTCGGCGAGCAACAGGAGCGGTAACGCTGCCCAGGGCTGGATGCAGGCTACGGCAACCGCCAACATGGCCAAGGTGATCCGGGAGCGGAGGATCACGCCTAACGGGCCGAGCTGAAGACGGGCGCTGTGGACGTCCGGAGACCACGGAGTATCCTCGTCCCCGCCGAGTTGGAGGAAACGGATTTCCGGGGCGAGTTTGAGGAATACGGCGGCGACGAGTAAAGAACAGGCGGGCATGCCCGGGTCACGGATGAGGTTTCCGAGCGCGGCGAAGCTGGCGACGGTGCCGAAGAAGCGCGTGGCGCCGAGCGGGAAGCGCCAGAGCTGACGACGGGTGTCGTGATAGATCATGACGCTGGTGAAGACGGCGATGACGCCCAGGATGAGTGTCGAGTGGGCGGTGATCCGTGAGCAGATGGGGAGTAGATTCGCGACGAAGGACGGGATCGGGCGCTCGGGAAAATGCGGCAGCAGGGCGAAGATGACGAGAGCCACCGGGATCGGCGCGAAGAGCGAGAAGGCGAGGATTTCCCGCGAAAGCCAGGAAGTGCGCAGGCCGATGAAGAAGCGCCACGCTTTGAGCGGCTGGCCGAGGTGGAAGACGGAGGCGGCCATGCCGGTGAAGAAGAGGGCTGCGCCGGTGAGGGTGATTTGCAGCGACGAGACGTCCCCGCCCCCTAGGGTCAGCAGGCCGATGCCGGATTGGGTGAGGACGAGCATGAAAACGAGCGGCCAATGCGCATGCTGGGGAACGAGTGCCGTCTGATCCACAGCCGCGGCGGATGCGGGCACTTCGCGGCCGATGTAGCGGGTGGTGGGCTGCGTGACGGAATAGTCTCCGAGCAGGGAGGAGGGCTGGGACTCCATCGACGAGTTGCGGGGGCGGCTGGCGGGAACCTTGACAATGCGGATGGCTTCGGTGGGGCAGGCTTGCACGCAGGCCGGGGCTTCCCCTTCGGCGAGGCGCTGGTGGCACATGTCGCATTTCCTAACGATGCCGCGCTTTTTCGAGTATTTCGGAACGTCGTAAGGGCACTTGAGAATGCAGTAGGAGCAGCCGATGCATTGGTCGTCGAGGTGGCGGACGATGCCGGTGTCCTGGTCCTTTTCATAAGCACCGACCGGGCAACCGTTCATGCAACCCGGATCCTCGCAATGGTGGCAGGCGGTGGTGATGGTTTGCTGCCAGCCGGGGGTGTCAGAACCACCTAGCAAGGTGCCGGTGTCGCGCCAGGCTTCGTGTTCGTCGAGGCCGTTGAGCGAGTGACAGGCGGAAACGCAGGCCTTGCAACCGGTGCAGCGGTCGAGCGAAACCTCGAAGGCATATTGCTCGCCGACGCCGGGCTTGGTGAGCGGGATGAGGCTGCGGTAGTGGTCGGCCAGATCGGGCTTGCGCCGGTGCTGGACCTCGGAAAAGCGGGCGACGGGGGTTTGGAGTTGTTTCTGCTCGGCGAGCAGTTGGTCGATGAGATTTCCCTGCTCGATGTCTGGCTTGGAAGCGGACTTCAAAGCGGGGAGACGTTGGAGGGTGGCGGGCACTGGGGTGGATTTGAGATTTGAAATCCCTACGCGGCGGCGAGGGCGGATTCCAGTTGGGCGATGAATCTAGCAAATGGCTCGTCGTAGTCGACATCGGCCTCGATGATGGGAATGAGTTGCTTGGCTCCAAGGCTTGCGAGGCGTTTGGCGAAATCATTTCCGCACTTGCAGAAGTCCGGGTAGTTGGAATCGCCGAGCGCGAGGACCGCGAAGTTGACGGAGGTGAGCGTCGGCGCGTCGGCCGCGTGGAGCGCGGTGTGCAGGGTGGCGGCGTTGTCGGGTGGTTCTCCGTCGCCGTAGGTGGAGGTGATGATGACGAGGTTCTCGAAATCTGGCAGGTCGGAGGCTGAGACTTCCGCCATGTCGCGAAGGGTAGGGGAATGGCCCCGTGCGGCGAGGGTCTTGCTGAGTTTTTTACCGAGCGCCTGTGAGTTCCCGGTTTGGGATCCCCAGAGGATGGTGACTGGCAGTCCCGCTGGAGCAGGGGCGGCCGCCACAGGGGCGCTCGCTCCGCCGGAAGCCGGGCTCAGGGCGGCGTTGAGGGCGTCGAGATAACCCTTGAGCCACATTTTCTGGGGACCTGAAAATGGCGCGGTGTTGGGAATGTGAAGAGACATGCGCGTGACAGTTAGGCGGCGGCGGTTTTGGCGGGATCGCAGAGTTCCGCGAGCTGCTCGGGAGTGTGGCGGTTGGCAAAGTGAGCGAAGCTCTCGTCCTCGACGCGGTCCCGGAGATAGACGACGAGGATCTGCTCGATGAGCGCGGGCATCTCGTCGGCGCGGACGGATTTCCAGATTTCCCGGGCGATCGCCTGGGTGTCGTCCACGCCACCGCCGAGCACGATGTTGTAGCCGTCCACGGTGCCGCCGTCCGCGGATTTCACGCGGGTACCCATCATGCCGATGTCGCCGATGTAGTGTTGGGCGCAGGAGTTCTGGCAGCCGGTGAGATGGATGTTGACCGGTTGGTCGAGGATCATCCGGGAGGAAAGGTGGTCGCCTAGCAGGATCGCCTGGCCCTTGGTGTCGGCGGCGGCAAACTTGCATCCGCGGCTGCCGGTGCACGCGATGATGCCGCCAGTAAGGGTGTTGTTCCGGTGGTCGAGGCCGGTGGCCTGGATGGAGGTGATCGCGGCCTGGAGTTTTTCCTCGGGAATGCCGGGGATGATGAGGTTCTGCCAGACGGTGAGCCGGATTTCCCCGCGGCCGAACTCGTCGGCGATGTCGGCGAGCGCGTGCATCTGCGCGACGGACATGCGGCCGACCGGTGTGAGCACGCCGATGTAGTGCTTGCCGTCTGACTGCGGGTGGATGCCGAGGTGACCGTGTTTGGACTTCGGGGTGGAGGGTTCGCAAGCTTCCAGTGGGAAGTGGCGGAGCGGGAAGGTCATTTTCTTCCCGGTTTCCTCGAGGATTTTCGGAATGCCCCAGTCATCGACGAGGTATTTGAGCCGGGCTTTCTTGCGGTTGGTGCGGTCGCCGTTTTCAATGAAGACACGCATCAGGGCGGCGGCGACGGGGATGGTCTCGGCGGGTGTTAGCAGGACTCCGCAGTCGCTGGCGAACTGCTTGTGCCCGGTGATGCCGCAGAGCTGCATGCGGAAATAGATGCCGGGCTCGATACCTTGAGTGTTAGTTCCGACCTTCACGGCGTAGAAGCCGATGTCGTTGGTGTCGGTGCAGGTGGAGATGGCACCGCCGGAGTCGTAGGAAATGTTGAACTTGCGTGGCAGGCCGTAGAGGTCGCGGTTTTTCAGGATGTAGTGGTGGATGGCGCGGGCGTAGGGCATCACATCGATGAGTTCGCCGGGATCGAAGCCGCTGGTGGGAGTGGCGGTGATGTTGCGGACGTTGTCGGCGCCGGAGCCTTGGGAAGTGAGACCGAGGTCGGCGAGTTTCATCAGGATGTCAGCGCAGTGCTTTGGCAGGATTTCCCGGATCTGGAGGTTCGCACGGGTCGTTAGATCGGCGTGACCCGGACCCCAGTCGGCGGCGATTTCCGCCAAGCCGCGGAATTGATAGCTGCTGAGCGCGCCGCCCGCGATGCGGCAGCGGAGCATGAAGCTTTCCTGCGCCGGGGTGACGAAGAAGAGGCCGTGGAACTTGTAGCGGAAGATATCGCCATCGACTGGGAAGCTGTTGGATTCCGCGTTGGTGAGGATGGTGTCGTAGCAGTCGAGACCGTTTCTCTCGTGCTTGATCTGCTCCTCGCGGCAGAGTTCGTCGACGGGCGTGCCGTGGACCGTCTCGACGGCGTCGGCGGGCAGGTGGGTGAAGCGGTTTTGCGAATCCTGTCCGAGGAACGGGAGATCGCGCGCTTGCAGGATGCCGGAGACGAATCCGGAGAGGTAAGAGGTTTGTTCCTCGCTGAAGCCTGAGTTGTTCAAATCGACCATGATGTGCGGGATTTCCCAACATCATCCGAGCACCGCCTGTGCCACGGGGGATTTCAGGAAGCCCGCTGATCAGGAATCCGGCCCACGCGGGCTATGAGGGTGATTCATCCCTCCTAAAGCCCGGCCTCGGCGAGGCGCTCGTCCATCTCGGTTTTTTGGAGTTCGTTGGTGAACTCAGTGAGATCGCCGGCGATCACGCCGGTGAGATTGTGGGTGGTGAAGCCGATGCGGTGGTCGGTGATGCGGCTTTGGGGGAAATTGTAGGTGCGGATTTTTTCCGACCGGTCACCGGAGCCGATCAGCGAGCGGCGATGGCTGGAGTAGGCTTCCTGCTGGTCGCGGAGTTTTTGCTCGTAGAGCTTGGAACGGAGGATTTGCAGCGCCATTTCCTTGTTCTTGATTTGCGAGCGGCCGTCTTCGCAACGGACGTAGAGCCCGGTGGGAAGGTGGAAAATCTGGACGGCGGACTCGGTGCGGTTGACGTGCTGGCCACCCGCACCGCCCGCGCGGCAGACTTCGATGCGGAGGTCCTCGGGCTTGAGCTCGACATCGACTTCCTCAGCCTCGGGCAAAACGGCAACGGTGACAGTAGAGGTGTGAACGCGGCCTTGCGTCTCGGTGGCGGGCACGCGCTGGACTCGGTGGACGCCGGATTCGTATTTCAAATAGCGGAAAACTTCCTGGCCGGTGACTTTGAGGATCACTTCCTTGAATCCGCCGACTTCGGACGGGCTGCTTTCCAGATGCTCACATTTCCACCCGCGGAGGTCAGAGTAGCGCTGATACATGCGCATCAACTCGGCGGCGAAGAGCGAGGCTTCGTCACCGCCGGCACCCGCGCGGATTTCGATGAGCGCGTCGCGGTCCTCGTTGGGATCGGCGGGGAGCAGGGCGTATTGGAGCTCGGTGCCAAGGGTGGCGATTTCCGCCTCCAGGCCGGGGATTTCCTCGGCGGCCATGGCGGAGAACTCGGGCTCGTCGGATTTTGCGAGTTCTTGGTTGTCAGCGAGATGGCGCTTGGCGGCTTCGAGTTTTTCCCACAGGGCGAGGGTCTGCTTGAGCTTGCCGTGCTCGCGGAGGATTTCCGTGGCGCGCTTGGGATCGGCAAAAAGTTCGGGATCGCCGACGGCTTCCTCCAGCTCCGAAAATCGGTCGCGGCGTTTGGAGATGAGAGATGAATAATCCATGAAAGGCGGGGCGGGAACCTGAAACGCTCAGGCAGGAAATGCAAGGGAAGGAAAAGGTGTGGGGGCAATTCTACTTCCGGGTCCTCCCTCCATAGTGGTAAATTCTCATCATTTCATCCAACTCCTTGTCATTGATCAGTGCGTGGACGGCTTTTGGTACTTCGGCGGCAGGTATTAGTCGATAAATGGCATGAATCGCCGTGGAACGGATGATTTGGGAAAACTCGGGGTTCAGCAGGGAAAGAAAAAATGGCACGTCGGCCCTAGTCGCCAGGTTTGCGGCAAGGATCGCAGCAAAGTCGTCGTGGTAGGCACCAAGTCCCTTTTCCAGCGCTCGTTGCTTCAAAAGGGGAATCGCCTTTGTGTGCAGATCCTCTTCAAGGAGAAGGTAGTTTGAAACCGGGCTATCAGCGGCTCCCAAACCCATGACGAGTGCCGCCAGGAAGACGTCCTGCTCCTTCTGATCGCCCAATCCGGTTTCCAACAGTGCTTTGGCCGCACACCCCCGTGCGGTGAGATCCGACATGGTGAGTGCCACCTTCAGCAGCGTGATGCCTCGTTCTCCGCTCCTCGCCAACCCCTCTGCGGCCCATGCGCGAAAGTTGACATGAAGCCCATGCTCAAACAGTTTCGCGAAGTTGCTGATCAGGTCTTGGTCCCCGTATCGAATTTCAGCCTCCTCCTCTCTCCGCATGCGGCGGGTCTCAACCGCAGCTTCTGCATCTGTGAGAAACTGTTTGATGGAATCGCCGATTGCAGGATCGTCGGCGAGTGCGCGCACTGATGCCGGAATCTTCTCTGAAGGCCAGAGGCGGCAAATCGTTGAGGCAGCGGAAACACGGATGAAATTCGGCTGTTCCGGCTTGAGCATCTCTTCGAAAATCGCAAGGTCTTTGGGGATTGAGAGGCGTTCCAGATCATAGACCGCAGACCTTCGTTCGGTGTCCGACAGGGTGGCATCTTTCAATCGTTGCATGTAGATAGGGAATGTCTCCAGTCTCAAGCTCTTGTGATTCGACAGGTAATTGGGATCCGAATCCGCAGCGATAGCGGCGATGCAACGGGCACGTTCCGATGCATCGTATGGATGCCGATCCAGTATTTTCTGAACATTTCCTTGAGGAGTTTTCTCAGGTTCGTTTGCGAACACTCTCGCAAACACCGGAGTCCCCAGATCCCCAGAATATTCCAACAGCCGGTAGGCCTCTTTGGCAATATCACTGTCCTCGGATTTGAGATAGTTGCCGATCTGTTCCGCCTGGGGCTGATTGAGCCGGCTGGTGAGTTTCCATTCTCCAATTGCACGCATTGCTTCGAGTTGAATCGAGCCATTTGTAAAATTAATGATAGACATCAAGTCTGATAGGGAAAACGGAATATCCATATCCTCAGTATTTGACTGGTCACCCGGCCATAGGGGCGGGACGCGAAGTTTGCGGAAATCTCCCGCAGTGAATGACTCGCGATTCATGTCAAACCAACTGCGCAGTAACTTCATATTCTCGACCGAAGTCCCTGACGATCCCCAACCTCCGTAGATGAGTTTGAACCATGATTTCAATCTCGGAGTGAAAACGCGTGATTTGGCCACGATTTCGAGCAAGATATTCAAGCTGTTTTCCGAGACGGACCGATAACTCACGTCACTGGAGTTTTCATCCACAGGTTCGTTTTCGGGTTTGAGAAACAGCGTCTTCTCCAACCGAGGGATGAGCCACTCTTGACCGGAATCTCCCAGAATGCCCGCAGCGTCCGTACTCCTCGCTTGTCCTTGTTCAAGCTGAGAAAGCAGCCAATTGATGGTCTCCTCGTCCTTCAGTCGCACGAGCATCGTCTTGTCTTCCCTAAAGTCGGTGACCTTGCACTTTGCTCGCCAACGCTCCCGCCAGATTGGGTATTCGTCAGGGGGCAACGCATTGAAATCGAATGCGGCGAAGCGCGCCGCATCTCTTTCAGTGAATTCACTTCCGTTGCCTTTGGCCGGGCCGGGCCACGGTGCATCCGGCGATTCCTCCCGGGGATCGTCGGCCCGCTTGTTTGCATGGATCCATGGAGGCGCAGGCAAAGCGGGTGGTCTGACAGCGTTCGCATTGATCGCAGTAAAATCTGGCGGCGGGGGGTCATCAGGCCTCACTTGCGCGAACGACGCGGATTCTAGATTCAGGAGACAACCTGCGAGAATTGCATATCGGTGTGGGTCCTTCTTCATCGGCTTGGTCAGAAGTTTGGACCAGGAGAACGTCGATGGCAACCAATCTATCAGCAGTGCGACGACAGGGCAGGGGACGAGAAGCTATCGAAGTGGGAGTTACTGCGCCCCGGCCTTGATGAAATCCACGATGTCCGCGCGGGTTTTCACCAGATCGGGCGGATTGAGATAGAACATGTGGCCGCCGTCGTAGAAGGTCGTGGTGAAATTTTTGCGGACGTTTTCCGGCAGGTTGAGCATGTGGCGGACCGAGTAGGCGACGCCCTCCGGCGGCGTGGCAAGGTCGGTGTAGCCGCCCATGACGAGCACTCGCAGGTGCGGATTGTCCCGCATGGCGGTGGCGAGGCGGTCGGTGACATTGACGACTTCGTTGTTGGCATTCCAACGCCATGGCTGGACTTTCGACGTCAGGATTTCGTAGGGCTGGTCTTCCTTGTAGCCCAACTCGCGCCCGAGATAGTCGAGCATGGCGGTGGAAAACGCGCCGTAGGCCAGCGAGTAGGACGGGTCGTATCCAGGCGAATCGCGCCGATTTGTCGGTGGCATCCCAAGCGACCCGCCCGTCGAACCGACCGAGCACTTTGCCTTCTTTCCGCAGCAGTTCGCTGCGGAAAAACGTGGAATCGAGCCGGAGATCGCGCTCCAGCCAGACCGCGGCGTCGATGCCGGTGAGTTTCGCCAAGGCGCTCCGCCAGCTTCGCCTTGGGCTCCGGGTCGAGGCTGTTTCCCTTGAGCAGGGCCGCCGCGTATTCACCGAAGGCGAATTCGGTGCACTCCTTGACCAGCGCGTCGCGGTCACCTTGGATTTTCCCGTGGAAATGAGCCACTCCGGTCAGCGCCGGCAGAAAAACCTGATACGCAAGATCGTTGCCCTGAGCCGGCTTGAAGCGTGGAGAAATCCAGCAGCGACGACAGCAGGACCACGCCATTGAGACTCATGCCGTAGCGGGATTGCAGGTGCTGCGACAGGCCGGCGGCGCGGATCCCGCCGTAGGACTCGCCGAGCAGGAATTTCGGCGATGCCCAGCGGTCGTGCTCGCTGATCCAGCGGCGGATGAAATCGCCGACCGATTCGATGTCCTCGTCGAGCCCGTGGAAATCGCCGGGTTTCACATCCTTTTCCGCACGGCTGTAGCCGGTGGAAACCGGGTCCACGAAGACCAGATCGCAGACATCCAGAATGCTCAGCGGATTGTCCACCACTCGGACCGGCGGCAGTGGGGCTGTGGTGCCGTCGCCGGGAAGTTTGATGATTTTCGGCCCGAGCACGCCGATGTGCAGCCAGACGGCGGAGGATCCCGGGCCGCCATTGAAGGCAAACATCACCGGCCGGTTGGCGGTGTCCTTGACGTCGGTCCGCTCGTAGCTGACGGAAAAAATCGAGGCCCGTGGCTTTCCCTCGTCGTCCTTGAGCTGGATTTTCCCGGTGGTCGACCTTGTAGGGGATTTTTTTGCCATCGATGGTCACGGAAGACTCGTGGATGACCGGCGTCGAGCGGGTTTCTGGGCCTCCGCGTCCTGTTCTTTTGGCGGAGCTTCCGCAGGCTTTTCGGCTTCCGGCGCGGCGGAGGCGAGTCAGGTGCAGACCGAGGAACAGGGGTAAAATGAAGCGTCGCATGGGCGGGATCGTAGGAGTGAATGTGGGTTTGTCGATGGTTCGCGGATCAGCGGAACGCAAATCGATCGCCACGGGCATCCGCTTCGCCTTGCCGAAATCCGGATATTCAGCGCCTTTCATCGCCTCGATTTCCGCGCGGACCAATTGCGACCAGTTCCGGCGGCCCCAGCACCTTGGCCTGGCTCCCGAAACTCAGGACCCAGCGCAGGACCTCCTCCAGACGGCCGATTTCAAAGCGGATTTCCACCCGCGTGCCCTTCGCATTCAGCGGGAAAATCTCCTGCGTCGGATGCCAGCGACGCTCCTGGGCCAGTCGGGCGGCGTAAGTTCTTGAGCTCCACCCGGACCAGCTGCCGGGAGTAGTCGCCAGCCACATTCCAGATGCCGAACGATTGTTTCAAATGTTCGCTTCCATCGAAATTTGGAGGTCGTTCGAATTTGCTGCAGCTGACCTTGAGGCGGCTCATCCGGGGCAGCGCGAAGGTCCTCAACGCATCGCGCTCCAGATCCTGGGCGATCAGATACCAGCCGCCATCGACCTCGCCAAGATGGAGCGGATGGACTCGCCGGAGTTCGGAGGAGTCCGCTCCTAGTTTTCGATAATAAAAGGTTGTAACAAGTTGATCAAAATGGCTTTAGCAAGCTCACCGAAGCGTTTCACGTCGCGTGGCGTTGCTCGACGACCTTGCGGGAGAACGCTCGTCCAGATCGCTCCAAGCGAACTGAATTTGCCGATCATGCCGCGGGTGAGCTTGGCGAAGGCCTTCGCAGGACCTCGGCCAGGGCGTTCCGCGGACGGATTCGAGGCGGTGCGGCGAGAAACAGTCCGGCGAGCTCTTCGCGGTGGTCTGGAAAACCGGGAAATCGGAGACGTCGGATCGTAAAGAAGCCGTGCAGCGAGTCCGCATACGATGGGAGCTTGAGTTCGTCCCGCATGAACGTGATGTCGCGCTGGATGGTTTTGCGCTGGACGCTGAGCTCCTTGGCGAGCTGCGAACAATTCGGATAGCGACCGCTGCGGATCGCCGCGTGGATTTCATAAATCCGGAAGATCGGCCGGCGGGTTTTTCCGATCCGTCCGGTGGCATCGCCATGAGATTCGGCGACATCTTCCTGGAGTCGGTTCATCGGCAGCGATGAGAATGGCATTTCTGGCAAGGAATCCAGCCTTGAAACGCTGGAATCGGCCGGATTTTTACTTGTTACAATATATGTAATGCGGAATCAAATAGACTGCAGCATCCCGCTGAGCTCACTTCGGAAACACTCGTCCGCAGCTGGATCCACTCTCCCGTCGCGACTCCACAGTCGCCGGCCAGCCTCACTTCCCGTTCAGCTTCGCCGCCATGGCGCGGATCGACCACGAAGGTGCCGGTGCCGAACGGTTTCACGGGCTCACCGGCAGCGACCTGGTATTCGAATGCCTTGATCGGTTTGAGTTCCCGTCACTTCGGACAGCAAATAAACCCGCAGCGTCATCGACTTCCTTGCCGGTGCCGCCATCGAGTTTTTTCACCGAATACTGGACCTCATTGGAGCCGTCCACCGCTCCACCGATGACGATTTCAGCCTCCTTGGCATTGGCGAACCGATGACGGCTGATTTTGTTGATCTGCACCTTCACCTCGCGGCCCGGGCAGAACACATAGACTTTCGCCACGTATTTGGCGGGCTGTGCGGCAATCGGCGTCGGCGGAACCTCTCCCGACGGTTGGGCCTCCGGCGTCTCCTTCAGGTATTTGAGGTCCCCGGCCGCGAGTTCTTTGCGCACCGCCGGCAGTGCCGCCAGGTTCACGAAATCCGCGCGGTCATAGAGCCAGCCTCCGCCGCCTTTGACGAAGGAAAGCACGAGCAGGTTGTCGGTCGGATCTCCGCCCACGCCGAAGTCGATTTTGCCGAAATACGACGCCTTGGCGGTGGCTCCCTTTTGTTTGGCTTCCAGAAATTTGAGTCCTTGCAGCGACGGTGGCGGTGCCGGCAGATCGAAGACACGCCGCGGGAAACGGCCGTTTTTCCGAGACGATCCGGTTGCGGACTTCGACCCGCCGGTGCTCGGCGGTCACCCGCTGCCAGGCCGACGCATCCTTCCGGATCATCGCTTCGCGCCAGGCATTGTAGGTGGTTTCCAGAGGTCGGCCGCAGATCCTCCTGCGCGACTGCTAGAGCGGTGCAGAAGCAGCGAAAACGCAAAAAATAGTCGATTCATGCGCGAAACGATTGGACAAGATGGCCCATCCCACAACAAACAAATTGCAGGCCGCTTCGATTGTGACGCCGCGTAGATCAACGATGAGCAGTATTTTGCAAAGAGTGGCGCCGATTGGCGAGGCGCGTGATCGCGAGATTCTCAAGGACGCGGCCACCTACGTTTACACCCAGCGGCCCCAGGGCGACGTGCTGGCACACTTATTTCTCCCGGATAACGACGATCCGAAGCCCCGTCCGGTCGATCGTTTTTTTCCACGGCGGCTTCTGGGACGCGCCCACTCCGACCCAGTTCGTCCCCCACTGCCTGCACTTCGCCAGCCGCGGCGCGGTGGCCGTGGCGGCGGAAACCCGGACCTCCGCCAAGAACGGCACCGGTCCGTTCGAGGCGATCGAGGATGCGCGCGACCTGATCCGCTGGCTGCGCCACAATGCGGACACCTTCAATCTCGATCCCAACAAGATCACCATCGGCGGTGCTGGCGGCGGTGCCTATCTGGCGCTGCTGGCCACCATGCCCAAGCCGAAGAACCTGCCGCCGGTCGACGGGCTGGATTGTTATCCCGCAGGCGCTCATTCTTTTCAGCTGCCTTGGTCAATACCGCCACCAAGGGCCCGGCCGCGGATCGTTTTCCCGACGCGAAAACCGCCAAGCGGCTCAGCCCGTCACAGTCTGATCCGCCGGAAGCTGCCGCCGATGATTTTTTTCCACGGGAAATCCGACCGGATCACCCCGTTCGAAGAGGTGGAGAAATTCCGCCGCCGCATGCGCTGGCGCGGAAATTCCTGCGACCTCGTCGACTTCGAGCGGGCGGACCACAGCTTTTTCAATTTCAACGTGAGCCACAAGAACTTCGAGAGCACGATCAGCGCGGCGGACCAGTTCCTGGTGGATCACGGGCAACTCGCGCCACCGGAAAATCCGGATTTCTTCTGAGCGGCGCGGCTCTCTCCCGCTAACGGATTTCTTTGTCGGCTGGACTGTGGTGGCAGGCATAATTCCTGCTTGGCAGCTTCGTGCCCCGACGATCATTCCGCCACGCGGCACAGGCGGCGTCGCCGAGCCACGACTCTTTGAATTTCCGATGAACGCATTTTACCACCCAAGCACCCCGCTCGTCCCCGGATCCCTCCACCGGCTTTCACAGGAACACGACAACTGCGGCATGGGTGCCATCGCCCATCTCCACGGCAAACGCAGTTACGAAATCCTCGACCACGCGCTCACCTCCGTCTGCTGCATGACCCACCGCGGAGCCGTGGATGCCGACATGAAGTCCGGCGACGGCTCGGGCGTGCTCACGCAGATCCCCTACCCGCTTTTTGTCAAAGCTGCGGAAAAACTCGGTCATAGTCGTCGAAAACGAATCAGATCTCGCTGTGGGTGTGTTCTTTTTCCCCGCCGGAGATTCGACCCAGACGGAAACCACTCAAGGCACTCGCCGCCGAAATCACGGACAAGCGCGGCATTGCCCGCATCGGCTGGCGCGAAGTGCCGGTGAATCCCGACGCGCTCGGCAAAAGCGCCCTGGCCACCCGCCCGCAGATCGAGCATCTGCTGCATGATCCGCCCCGCCGGCATGGATGCGGATACCTTCGAGCGCCAGCTCTACCTCTGCCGCCGGGAAATCGAGCACCGCACCCAGGAAATCCAGGGCTTCTACATGCCGTCGTTTTCCAGCCGCCTCATTTCCTACAAGGCGCTCGCCATGCCCGCCGCGCTGCGGGCGTTCTACCTCGACTTCGCCGATCCCGACTATCAGGTCGCCATCGCGCTCTATCACCAGCGGTTTTCCACCAACACCTTCCCCGCCTGGCCGCTCGGCCAGCCGTTCCGGATGATGTGCCACAACGGCGAAATCAACACCGTCGAGGGCAACCGCAACTGGATGACCTCCCGCGAGGAGTTCTTCGCCTCGCCGGTCTGGGGCGACGACATCGAGCTGGTCAAAAACCTCATCCGCCACGGCGAATCCGACTCCGCCTCGCTCGACCACGCGCTCGAGCTGCTCATTCTTTCCGGTCGCTCGCCGGAGCACGCCATGTGCATGCTCGTCCCGCCGGCTTACCGGAACGACGAGGACATTTCCGACGAGCTCCGCGCCTTCTATCAATACGTCCGCTCGTTTTCCGAGCCATGGGACGGCCCCGCCGGCCTGGTCTTCACCGACGGCACCAAGCTCTGCGCCTCGCTCGACCGCAACGGCCTGCGCCCGTCCCGCTACAAAATCACGGAGGACGGCGTACTCTACATCGGCTCGGAAGCCGGTGCCGTGGTGTTCGACGATGCCAACGTCGTCCGCAAAGGACGCCTCGGACCCGGGCAAATGCTCTCCGCCAATACCGCCACCGGGGAATTCAAATACGACCTTCAAATCAAAAACGAGCTCGCCCAGCAGCAGCCGTATCGCCGCTGGATCGACGAGAACCGCCTCGACCTGCGGAAATTCGTCTCGCCCGACGCCCACGTCCCGGAAATCGATTACTCGCCGCTCGACCTTTCCCGCCAGCAAGTCGCCCACGGCATCTCGCTTGGAGGAACTCGACATGGTCTTCCCGCCCATGATCAAGGGTGCCCAGGAGGCCGTCTTCTCGATGGGCGACGACATTCCGCTCGCCATCCTTTCGACCCATCCACGGTTGCTATACACCTATTTCAAACAACTGTTCGCCCAAGTCACCAACCCGCCGATCGACCCGATCCGCGAGTGGGCGGTGATGTCGCTGGCGGCCGGACTTGGCCCGGAGCACAACTTGCTCATGGAGACGCCGGAGCATTGCAAAACGGTCAGTCTCGACAGCGCGATTCTGTTCGAACACCAGCTTGGAGAAGATCAAACATCTTGATGATCAAGGATTTCCAGCCATAGTTCTCGATATGACATGGACGGCTTCGGAAGGTGCTGCCGGGCTCAAGAAACGTCTCGACACACTTTGTCACGAAGCTGAAACAGCCGTTCAAAACAATCATAACATCCTGATCCTCTCCGACCGGGCCACCTCCGCCGAGCGGATACCGATCCCCACTCTGCTCGCGATCGGCACCGTCCACCATCATCTCACCCGCATCCGCACGCGCCTCCGGGCGTCGTTGGTCGTCGAATCCGGCGAGGTCCGCGACGTGCATCAAATCGCCTGTTGTTTTGGATTCGGTGCCACCGCCATCTGCCCTTATCTCGGCTACGCCACCGTCCGCCAACTCGTCGCGGCAGATGCCGGGAAGAACAAGCTGGGAGAAATCACCGCCAAAAAGGCGATGACCAATTACCGCAAGGCGCTTGGAGAAAGGGATTCTCAAAATCATGTCCAAAATGGGCATCTCGGTGCTCAATTCCTACCAAGGCGCACAAACCTTCGAGGCCATTGGCGTCGGCAAGGAAGTCGTCGATTTTTCCTTCAGCGGTGTCCCTTCCAAAATCGGCGGCGTCGGCTTCGACGGAAATCGCCGATGAGTCGCTCATCCGTCACCAAGCTGCATTTGAAACAAGCGTTCCAAACGGTGAGACGCTCAACCTCGGCGACCCCGGCTACAACCGCTACCGCAAGACCGGCGAGCGCCACGTTTACACCACCGAAGTGATCAAGAATTTCCACACTTACGTGAAATCGGGCAAGCCCGAGGATTACGAGGAATATGTGCGTGTAGCATTGGAAACCAATCCCGTAGCGATCAAAGACTTGATCGAGTTCGTGCCCGCCGCCAGCGGTCCCGATCGACCTTGATGAAGTCGAGCCCATGGAGTCGATTCGACGCCGTTTCACGACTGCCGCGATGTCGCTTGGGGCGCTTTCCCCCGAGGCTCACGAGACCTTGGCCATCGCGATGAACCGCATCGGCGGCAAGTCGGACTCCGGTGAGGGCGGCGAGGATCCGGTCCGTTACAAGCCTTACCCGAACGGTGATTTCGCCCGTTCCTACATCAAGCAGGTCGCCTCCGGTCGATTCGGTGTCTCCGCCTACTACCTGGTGAATGCCGGTGAGCTTGAAATCAAAATGGCCCAGGGAGCCAAACCCGGCGAAGGCGGGCAACTTCCCGGCCACAAGGTCAACGCCCTGATCGCCCGCCTGCGAAACACCCAGCCCGGCGTGCAGCTGATTTCTCCGCCTCCGCACCACGACATTTATTCCATCGAGGATCTCGCCCAGCTCATTCACGACCTCAAGGAAGTGAACCCGCAGGCCAGGATCACCGTGAAACTCGTGGCGGAATCCGGCATCGGCCCGGTCGCCGCAGGTTGTGCGAAGGCATCCGCCGACAACATCCTGATTTCCGGTCACGACGGCGGCACCGGCGCATCTCCCCTTTCCTCCACCAAGCACGCCGGTTCACCCTGGGAACTCGGTCTCGCCGAAGCCCAGCAGACCCTGCTCATCAACAACTTGCGCGACCGCGTCATCCTCCGCACCGACGGCGGCATCCGCAATGGCCGCGACGTGGTGATCGCTGCCATTCTCGGCGCCGAGCAGTTCAACTTCGGCACCACCGCGATGATCGCCATGGGCTGCGTTTACGTCCGCAAGTGCCACCTGAACACCTGCCCGGTCGGCATCGCTACCACCGACCCGAAATTCCGCGCCAAGTTCAAGGGCACGCCGGAAATGGTCATCAATTATTTCACCGCCGTCGCCGAGGAAGCCCGCCGGTATATGGCGAGAATCGGCGTCCGCACGCTGGACGAACTCATCGGTCGGCCGGAGTTCCTCAAACAGCGCCACATCCCGGATCACCCGAAGGCAAACACGCTCGACCTCAGCGCCCTGCTCAAGGACGTGGTCCCTACCCTCGCGAAAAGCCTGGGAACGCCCGTCGAGTCGGTCTCCCGCATCTGTGCGAAAACCCGCAACGACGGCCTCACCAAGCCCGAGCTCGACCTACAGATCCTCAACGACCTCGTGGCGGCGGTTTCCAACCGCCCAGCCCCGGAATCCCCTGAATACGGCGAAAACTCCGTTTCCCCGGAAGTCCTCGAAGCCATCAAGCTCCTCCCCGACCGCCCGCCGATCTCGCTGACCTACAACGTCATCAATACCAACCGCAACATCGG
The DNA here is from genome assembly GCA_963841745.1 of uncultured Verrucomicrobiae bacterium. Lineage (GTDB taxonomy): Bacteria > Verrucomicrobiota > Verrucomicrobiia > Verrucomicrobiales > Akkermansiaceae > Luteolibacter. The sequence continues at coordinate 241,379 of CAWJDV010000010.1, forward strand.
CACCCGGCTCTCCGGGCGCATCGCCGAAGTCCACGGTGATCGCGGGCTCCCGGCGAACTCGATTCACATCACCTGCCATGGCACCGCCGGGCAGTCGTTCGGCACCTTCCTCGTCGGTGGCGTGAAACTCGAACTCATCGGCGAGGCGAATGACTACGTCGGCAAAGGCATGGCCGCTGGTGAAATCATCATCCGCGTGTCCGACACCGCGAAATTCGAAGCCGCCACCAACACGATTTGCGGCAACACCTGCCTCTACGGAGCCACCGGCGGCAAGCTTTTCGCCAACGGCCGCGCGGGCGAGCGCTTCGCCGTGCGGAACTCCGGAGCCACCACCGTCGTCGAAGGCGTGGGCGACCACGGCTGCGAATACATGACCAACGGCAGCGTCGTCATCCTCGGCAAGACCGGCAAAAACTTCGGCGCCGGCATGTCCGGCGGCACCGCCTATGTTTACGACGTGGACGGGAAATTTTTCTCTCGCGTGAATTCCGAAATGGTCGTGGCCCTGCCGATCCGGCGCGCCCAGGACATCGCGGAGGTCAAGGCGCTCATCGAGCTCCACCACCAGCACACCGGCAGTGCCAAGGCCGCCGCCCTGTTGGAAAAATGGGAGGAAACCATCCTCAAGCTGGTCCGCGTCATCGCCAAGGAGCGCGCCGAACTCGAAGCCGCCGAGGAACTCCACGAAGCGGCATCCACCCCGGTAGGGAAATAGAAGGACGCAATGATGATCGGCACTTGCCCCAACTCGGTATCATTCCACGATCACCCGCCGTGAAGCCAGACATCCACCTTCTCGCAACGTTTCCCTTCTGTCTTGTCACAGCTTGGGCGGGTCCCGTGACCGCACCCGTGGCTGCATCACCTCCACCGACATCCTGGCAGACGACCGTGCGCGTCCTCAGCGGATACGAGCAAGCCAAGCTCGACTGGAGTATCCCTAACGGGAACCAGGCGCCCGATGTTCTCTCGGAACTGACCTGGGACGACCTCGAAATCTGGAACAACCAGCTCGAAATCGACATCGCCCGCCCGGCCTCATGGCACATCCACATGGCCGCCTCCTACGGCTCGATCTTCGACGGCCGCAACCAGGACTCCGACTACCTCTTCAGCGGCCGCCAAGGGGAATTCAGCCGCAGCTATGCCGAAGTGGGCGGCTATACGGTCTCGGCCTCGGCGCTCGTCGGCTATCAGTTCCTTTTTCAGGGTGACCGTCTCACCCTCACTCCGTCGCTCGGCTACCGCTTCGACCGCCAGCAGATGGAGGACTCCGACGGCTACCAGGCCATCGACTTGTTTTATGGGGACTTGGGACCATTCCCCGGCCTTGACAGCTCCTACCGGGCCGACTGGCACACCGGGATCCTCGACCTCGATTCCACTTTCGTGCTGAGGGACAAGCTCACCTTGTTGGCAGGGGCCTCTTTCGGAATCGGCACCTACCGGGGCGAGGCCGTCTGGAACCTGCGAGACGACTTCGAGCAGACCCCCAGCTTCCGCCACAGCGCCGATGCCTATGCGGCCACCGCCCGACTCGGCCTCCGCTACCAGATCACCCCTTCCCTCGCCCTCAGCGGACTGGCCGTCTTCAATCACTCCTGGACCGACGACGGCTCCGAGACCATCTACCTGCCAGAAGGGGCGGAGTCCAACGGCTTCAACGGCACCACTTGGGAATCACTCGGCTTCATGTTTGGCGCGGAGCTGACGTTCTGACCGCGGCGCGGGCACCAGGGGGAAATCATTCCCAATCCCGTCCGCGTCATCGCCAAGAAGTGCGCCGAACCCGAAGCCGCCTCCACACCTGTTGGCAAATAACATGGGTCATCCTGCGGACTCTTTTGGCACTAGCGGTTGGAATTCTTAATTCCGGTTCACTTTGTTGCTCAGGGGAGTTTCCGGAGTCTTGCGAAGAAGGTCGAAAAGTAGGGCTTCGGGCACGCGAATCCGGTTAGTCCGTATTGCAGGTTCATCGGTTCACCCAGCGGGAGCCACTTGTTGCCGTCACGAGAGAACTCCGCCTGCCAGTTTCCCGGCCCCGGAAGGCTCTGAGGCATGATGACGACATCCCTCTCCGTTCCCCACAATCCGCCATCTTGCTGGAGCAATGGCCCATCCCATTCACTGCCGGTCACTTTCACCGATCGAAGTGCGAGCTGACCGGCCGCTTGCGTGTCATTGAAAGAAAACCGAATCCACCCGGGACCGGGGTAAATGCGGCCGTTTCTCAGACCGATCGCCCGGACGGTGAGGCCCGACCGATGGTGAGTCACGCCGTTGACCGTCACCGAAGTCGCGCGTCCGATGGAATCGATCTCCCACACAAGGTGGACAGGTTGGGCAATGTCAAAACTGCCCGCTACGGTCATTTCGGCGGCTCCGGCAGGGACGTTTGACAAAAGATGGATCGCACCGTCATGACGGAAGTCGAGTCTGCTAGTGACTCCGCCGTCGGTCAGAATCGTAAACCCGTCACCCACCCCGATCGCTTCGGGCGACGCGAATTGGAACCGGACATCGATCCGGTGCTTCTGGAACGCGTAGACTCCGCCTGCGATCAGTTGCAGTTCCGGTTGTGAGTATGCGAAGCTGCCGGTGCCGCTCCAATTCGTTTTGAGGATGGCCGCCGTGTCGGAAAGCGCGGGTGGCGCGTTGCCGATCTTCGCTTCTCCGAAGTTAAGCCGGGTGAAATGGGTGCGCCCCGGATAAGGACCCTCGCCGAGTTCAATTCCGGAGCCAATCGACCCAACCCGCCCGCTATAATCGATGTCGAACAGTGAAACCTCATCCGCGCAAAGCAAACGCATGAAGCCTACCCATGGGATCACAAGATATTTCAGCCTCATGGGTAAACTTATGTTGGCAGCCTAACGAAGTCGATTCATCTCACTGGTTCGACTTGTCGAACGCCGCGTCGAAGGCGATCTTGCTCGTCGGGAAATCCACGCTGCGCACGAACGCAGCCGCTTCTTCCCCGCCGTGCACGCGGTCCATGCGGATGTCCTCCCACTCGACCGAAAGCGGACCTTTGTAGCCGACGTCATTGAGCGCGACGATGATGTCCTCGAACTCGATGTCGCCGTGGCCGAGCGAACGGAAGTCCCAGAAGCGCCGGGCGTCGCCGAAATCCGTGTGACCTCCGAAGACTCCGACCGAGCCGTCGCCGTGGTTCCACCAGGCGTCCTTCATGTGGACGTGATAGATCCGGCTGCCAAGGTCGCGGATGAATTTCACGTAGTCCACTCCCTGATAGCCGAGGTGCGACGGATCGTAGTTGAAGCCGAAGCGCTTGTGGTTTCCAACAGCTGCCAGGGCGCGTTGGGCGGAGGCGATGTCGAAGGCGATTTCCGTCGGGTGGACTTCGAGCGCGAAGTTCACGTCGAGCTTTTCGTAGGCGTCGAGGATGGGCAGCCAGCGCTTGGCGAAGTCTTTGAAGCCTTTTTCATAATACGCCTGCGAGGTTGGCGGGAAGGCGTAGAGCGAGTGCCAGATCGAGGAGCCGGTGAAGCCATTGACGACGGCCGGGAAATCGTCCTTGCCGTTGCGGCCGGGCTTGGCGTTGAAGAACGCGCGCGCCGCCTTGCCGGTGGTGATCATTTTTTTCGCAGCCCGCTTGCGCACTCCTTCCGGATCGCCGTCGCCCCAGACGTCGGGTGCGAGGATCGCCTTGTGGCGCTCGTCGATGAGATCGCACACCGCCTGGCCGACGAGGTGGTTGGAAACCGCGTAACAAGTCAGGCCGTGGTCGGCGAGCAACTCCCATTTTTCCTTCACGTAGGACTTGCTGGTGGCGGCGGCGTCCACGTCGAAATGGTCGCCCCAGCAGGCGAGTTCCAGGCCGTCGTAGCCCATTTCATAGGCCAGCGGGGCGAGTTGGGCGAGTGGCAGGTCGGCCCATTGGCCGGTGAAAAGTGTGACGGGGCGTGACATGGTGGCGGTGGGTTGGTGGTTGGTGGCGTCAGGATGAGGCCAAGCCTCCGACTCGATAAAGAAAAAACATCCATCGTGGAATCCCGGCATCGCCGTGCGCCGTGAATCTGGCGGCGATTCCAGCCAACTCTCCACGCCCGTAGCGCTTGCACTTTTCCTGCCATCCGGCAACTTCCCTCCATCATGTCTCTGCTTGACGTCCGGAACCTCACCACCCGCTTCCACACCCGCAACGGCGTTGTGCATGCGGTGGAAGACGTGTCCTTCACCGTGGATCCGGGGGAAACCCTTGGGATCGTCGGCGAATCCGGCTCGGGGAAATCCGTTACCTGTTATTCCCTGCTTGGGCTGATCCCCCAGCCTCCCGGCCGGATTCACAACGGGCGGGCGTTCTTCGACGGCATGGACCTGCTAGCGCTGCCCGAAAAACAGCTCCGCAAGATCCGCGGCAAACGCATTTCGATGATTTTCCAGGATCCGATGACCTCGCTCAATCCATTCATGAAGGTGAGCGCGCAACTCACCGAGCCGCTCGCCCTGCACGAGGACTGCCATGGCAAGGAAGCGCTCCACCGCGCGATCGAAGCCCTCGCCGAGGTCGGCATCCCGGAGCCCGAAAAACGCATCCATTCCTATCCACACGAGTTTTCCGGCGGCATGCGCCAGCGCGTGATGATTGCCATGGCCTTGATCACCCGGCCCGAGCTCCTCATTTGCGACGAGCCGACCACCGCGCTCGACGTGACCGTGCAAAAGCAAGTGCTCGACCTCATCCGCAGCCGCCAGCGAGAGCTCGGCACTGCTGTGATTTTCATCACCCACGACCTCGCCGTGGTCTCGGAAATGTGTGACAAGATCAACGTGATGTATGCCGGGCGCATCATCGAGAGCGCGGAAAAATCCGAGCTCTTCCGCCACCCGCTGCACGCCTACACCCGCTCGTTGTTGAAATCGATTCCCGCCACCCATCCCAAGGGTGAGCCGCTCTACACCATCCCCGGCCTGCCGCCGGATCTATCAAACCCGCCGGCCGGATGCTCGTTTCATCCCCGCAACCGGATCGGCAAGCCCGAGCTCTGCCTCACGAAATCCCCGCCGACGCTCGACGAAATCCAGCCCGGCCATTTCGCCCAGAATTGTCCGGGGTGTCTGGCGGGTGCGTGATACAGGCATTCCTGCCTGTTGCTCCGGGGTGATGGTGGAAGAACAGGCAGGAATGCCTGTATCACTTCGCTGATTCGCGCTCGAGCAGCTCCGCCTCTTCCTCGTGGGAGTGGACTTGCAGCGAAACCTGCACCCCTTCCCGCTCGGCGGCGGCCTTTAACAGACTGCGGATCGCCGAGGCGGTGAAGCCGTTGCGCCCGATGAGCATCGCGACGTCCGCCTTCGCGAGCACCAGCTTGAACCGCAGCCGCTTGGGTGCCAGTTCCGCCACCTTGAGCTGCGCCTGGGAGGGCTCGTCGATCAGATTGACGGCCACGTATTGGAGGAAATTCTTCAAGCGATCTGTCACTGCCTGCATGGTGGGCGGAAGATGATACGGGGATGAGCACTCCGCAAGCCAAGGTTCCGCCGGAAAGTCCGCGCTTCTTCATCTTGCCAGTTTCCGAATCGCCCGCCATTTTCCCGCGCATGTCACGCAGTCACCGCATCACGATCCTCGCCGGAGACGGCATCGGCCCCGAAGTCATGGCCGAGTCGCTCCGCATCCTTGACGCCGTCGAAGCCAAATTCGGCTTCACCGTCTCCCGCTCCGCGCACCTCGTCGGCGGCGCGGCCATCGATGCGACCGGCCACCCGCTGCCGCCGGAAACCGTCGCTGCCAGCGAGGCGGCCGATGCGATTCTCTTCGGCTCCGTCGGCGGACCGAAGTGGGAAAACCTCCCGCCCGACATCCAGCCCGAACGCGGCGCGCTGCTTCCGCTGCGCAAGCACTTCGGCCTATTCGCCAACCTCCGCCCCGGCGTCTGCCTGCCCGCGCTCACCCACGCCTCGCCGGTCAAACAGGAACTCATCGCCGACGGATTCGACGTGCTCTGCGTCCGCGAACTCACCGGCGGCATCTATTTCGGCACGCCGAAAGGCCGCGAGGAACGCAACGGCGAGCCCGTCGCGTTCGACACCATGGTCTATCAAAAAAGCGAGATCCAGCGCATCGCCCGCGTCGCCTTCACCGCCGCCATGGGCCGTAAAAAACAACTGCTCTCGGTGGACAAGGCGAACGTGCTCGCCTCCTCCGTGCTGTGGCGCGAGACCGTCGTCGAAATCGCGAAGGAATTCCCCGAAGTCCAGCTCTCCCACATGTATGTGGACAACGCCGCCATGCAGCTGATCAAGCGGCCCGGCTCCTTCGACGTGCTCGTCACCGAGAACCTCTTCGGTGACATTCTATCCGATGAAATGGCGATGATCTCCGGCTCGCTCGGCATGCTGCCCTCCGCTTCGTTAGGCAAACAGCGCGAGGACGGCCTCTACTTCGGCCTCTACGAACCGTCCGGCGGCTCCGCTCCCGACATCGCCGGCCAAGGCATCGCGAACCCGATCGCGCAGATTCTCTCGCTCGCCATGCTGCTGCGTTTTTCCCTCGGGGAAATCGAAGCCGCGGACGCGATCGAAGCGGCCGTCGCCAAGACCATCGCCGACGGATTCCGCACCGGCGACATCGCCACCAGCCAGCCGGGTGAGACGAAAGTCGGCACCGCCGGCATGGGCGACGCCGTGCTGGCAAGCCTGTGACACAGGCATTCCCGCCTGTTCTTCGATCGCACGCTGTTCATTAGAGACTGGTTCCTGCCTGTTCTCCTTGCGGGGAACCACGATTCATCAGGGACCAGGCGCGGCGATCGGGCCCACTCCTTTCTTCGGGCGGAATGCGGAATGGATCACGTTGAACTTCGAATCGTAAGTGGTGATCCTTGTCCCGTCGGTTTCGAAAACGACATCGCGGACCTCCGCGCCCGCGACGTGTGCTTTCATCTTCCGGGTGTAAAACCGTTTCCACTTCCACTCGCTTTTCCCTTCACCCAGATGGTGGAACCGGGTGCCTAGCAGATGTGGCTCCGCGCGCATCATCGGCTTTCCGTTGATTTCGGAAGAAAACTTGAAAGCGACGGATCCTGACGGCTCATTTTCGTAGTGCGACTGTAGATAAGCCTCCGTGGAACACGTCACGTAGTGGACGACCTTGCCATCACGCATCTCGATGAATTGATCTCCCGTGCAACCCGCTGTGGTAAAAGGATTGTAAATCCCGTCGACGCTTCCCGGAGCCATGATAAGGGCGGCTGTCAGCCCGGCGAGCATGACCGGCAGGACGACAGTTAGGAGAAGGAGGCGCCGTTTGGGTTTCATGTTCGGAAGTAACTTCCGTGCCATTTCAACAGACTTGAGCGGAGGTGAAAGATTCTTCGTCGTCGCTGCCACCGGAAGACCGCGCGAACTCAAATCCGCAGTCCGTGAAGGATCAGACTCTCCGGGTGTGATTTCCGCCCATTTCTCGATAACTCTTTAATCAAGAGAGAAATACAATCCACCGGTGGACATTCCGTCGAAATGGGTTATCTTTTGGCTTTCTTGAGAAAAACCCACTTGATCAAGCCTGTGAAATCCATCCTCTGCTGCGCCATCCTGATCCTGCCCGCCGTCGCCCATGGCGCATCCCCGAAGATTTCCGGTAAACCCGCCGCCTCTGCCCCGCCCAAGGCACGCGTCGTCGTCATGCCCCCCAGGAAGACCAAAGTCCTCGTCAGCACTTCCACATCTTCCGCGGCCGCCAAGGAAAAGGCCGCGCAGGCGGAAAAGAACACCGTCCCGAAAGTGGTCGCCGCACGTCCCGTCACATCCAATGCCTGGCGCTGGGTTCCCAAATTTCAAAAATCCGGCAAGGAGGACACCACTTGGGGCTTCCTTTTCAAAAGACCGTTCTAACGAATCCTCCGAACAGGCTGGCATTGCACCACGACATCCCCTACCGCTCCCGGCGTGTCGCAACCTTACCTCTCGCTCGAAGCCGAACTGCACGATGCCTTCTGGGAGGCGGAGGATGACGGCTCGGAGGTGGCGCTGATGGCGGCGTTTCTGAAGAAATTCCCCGGACCGGCGCTGGAAATCGGATCCGGTTCGGGGCGCTTGATGTTCCCGCTGGTGCAACTGGGCCTGGACGTGGAGGGCCTCGAGCTCTCCGAGGACATGCTGGCGTTGGGAAATGCCCGGGCGCGGCGGTTAGGAATCCAGCCGGTCGTACATGCCGGCGACATGTCGACGTGGAGCGACGGACGGAAATTCTCCGCCCTGCTGGCCCCGGCGTTCACCCTGCAACTCGCGCAGGACCCGGAGGAAACCCTGCGCCACTGGCACGGCCTGTTGGAAAACGGCGGCGGCCTCTATCTGACCATCTTCATGCCCTACGCGGAACTCCTCGGCGACCTGCCGGAAAACGAATGGTATGAGGACCACCAGGTCACCCTGCCGGACGGCAGGCGCGGCTTGCTGGAGACCCGCCACCGGCTCGATCACGTGCGGCAGACCGTCGAGCGCGAGCACCGGTATTCCCTCTCGGGCGATCCGCCGGTGACGCACGAGTCGCGGCAGTCGGTCCGCTGGATCGAACACGCGCAAATCCTTGAAATGCTGGGCCGCCGCGGGTTCCGGATAGACCGGTTTTTTGTGGACTTCGACCCGGTGCGGGTGGTCGAGGACCCGGATCGCATCGATTTCGACGGGATTCTCACCTACCACGCCACCCGAATGAGGTAGGCCGTCAAATTTTATGAAAGAAATGCAAATCGCCATTCTTGACGGACTGCCAGCAACCACCGTATGACGCTGCCTGTGTCACGCACTTTCATATTGCTCGCAACGCTGGGAACTTTAACGACTTCCGCCATCTGCCAAACCTGGGAACGCGAGGACGTCGGATTCGAGAGCATCCAGAGTCGGGCGCGGGACCTCGCCAACAAGCCGTATGTGCCGCCGAACCGCGACAGCCTGCCGGCGTGGATGAACAATCTCACCTACGACCAATACCGCGACATCCGCTTCAACCCGAACCAGGCCTTGTGGGCCGCCGAGAAGCTGCCGTTCCGGGCGATGTTTTTCCATCCCGGCTACTTGTTCCGGGAGCCGGTGGTGCTCAATGAGTTCACCGGCACCCACCAGCAGCAGATCCGCCTCGCCGAAGCGTTTTTCAATTACGGTCCGCTGATCAACAAACACGGTGACCTCCCGGCGGACGGTGGTTTCGCAGGATTCCGCCTCCACGCCCCGTTGAACAACCCGGACATTTTCGACGAACTGGTGGCATTCCAGGGTGCCAGCTACTGGCGTGCGCTTGGAAAGGGCCAGAAATACGGGATTTCCTCCCGCGGCATCGCCGTGGACACCGGAGCGGAAGGCGTCCAGGAGGAGTTCCCTAACTTCCGCGAGTTCTGGCTCCGCAAGCCGGAGGCCAATCACACCCAGGCGGTCGTCTACGCCCTGCTCGACGGGCCGTCCTACTCGGGTGCCTATCAATTTAAAATCAGTCCCGGCAACACCACCCTGATGGATGTGCATGCCGTGCTCTTCGCCCGCAAGGCGGTGCAGCGCCTCGGCATCGCCCCGATGTCGAGCATGTTCTGGTTTGGCGAGAATTCGCGCCGCCGCTTCGATGACTTCCGGCCGGAAGTGCATGATTCGGACGGCTTGGCAATCCGCATGGGCACCGGTGAACGCCTGTGGCGGCCGATTTCCAATGATTCGGGAAAACTCGAATTCAGCTTCTTCGACATGGAAAAATGCGACGGTTTCGGCCTCCTGCAGCGCGACCGCCGGTTCAGCGCCTACGAGGACAACGAGGCGTCCTATCACCTGCGTCCCTCGCTGTGGATCGAGCCTACCAACGACTGGGGCCCGGGCCGCGTGATGCTGATGGAAATCCCGACCACCAACGAACTGACCGACAACGTCGTGGCCATGTGGGAGCCCGCGCGCACGCCCCAACCCGGCGACCGCGTCGAGTTCCGGTTCCGCCAACACTGGACCATGGCGGAGGATCCTTCGATGGCCGACGGTCACGTGGTCGCCACCCGCACCGGCGTGCATGACTGGCAGGCCGAGCAGCGCACCGTCATCGTGGAGTTCTCCGGTCCGTCCTTGAGCCAACCCAACGAAATTCCGCTGGTGCCACTGGTCCAGGTCGCCGGGCCGGGAGCGGAAAAGGTCAAGATCCAAGGCGTCACCGTGCAACCGATTCCGGACGCCCGCTGGCGCGTCGCCTTCCAGATCGCCCCTGCCGCGGAAGGTGGCAAGCTGGCGGATGTGGGCCCCATCGAGCTTCGTTGTTGCCTCAAGCGCGGAGATAATTTCCTCACCGAAACATGGGTCCACCGCGTCACTCCTTAGATACCCTGCGCCCCCTCACCGAGTCTGAACTCAACGAGTGGGAGGAAGCCTATGCCGCCGTCGAGGCCTATCTCCAAGCCTTGCGCCTGAGAAACCGCCTGCTCGTCGCCGAACTCGTCCGCGGCATCCTCTGGCGGGCCTCCGCCCGGCGCGTCGACGAACCGGAAAAACCCCCGCGTTTCCTCGCCATGGAGGAAGCTCTCACCGAAGTCGCGGAGTGGACGCAGGACGTGCTCGACGTACCGTTGGAGAACCGCCGCCTCGCCGCCCGCGGCCGCCTCGCGCTGCTGCTCGCCGGCATGTCCGGCCAATGGCAGGGCGTCTTCCTGACTCCCGCCCCGTGGCCGCCGGAATTCGTCGAGGCCATGAAAAAATCCTACCTCGCCGCCGGTCCGCGCTTCGCGCAGCTGACGATGGTGCCCAAGCCGCTTGAGCTCAACGCCATCGGCAGCGGAGCCGCCCAGTGGTGGGAAACCATGGACCGCCGGCCCATCGTGCGGCTGATGTTCATCGGGATTCTCATCGCACTGATCGGTCTTCTCGTCTGGTTCTTCTTGTTCTAATGGAAAATTCCGAGTCACCACCCCGCGACGAGACCCCGCCGTTTTTCGGGCGTTTCCGCACCATCCTCAGACGGACGATTTTCTTCGGCTGCGTGCTCGTCGTGAACATCGCTGGCCAGTCTCTGGCTGGCGGACCTGTTCTGGCGGATGGGTTTTCAAAAGGCCCACTATCCGATGTTGGCCATCTTCGTGATCCTCAACGGCCTGCTCACGCTCGGCTCGTTCCATGCGATCTTCGGCGCCATCGACATGCTGCTAGGCCGCAAGCGGTCGGTCCGGATCAGCAAGCTCGCCGATGGGAAAACCGGCCCGCTGGCCAAACGCCACGCCGTCGTCATCCCGGTTTACAACGAGGACAGCGTGAAGGTCTGCGCCCGCATCGAGGCGATCTATCGGTCCATCGAAGCGACCGGCAACCTCGAGTCCTTCGATTTCTTCATCCTCAGCGACACCCGCGACCTCGACCTCTGGGTCATGGAGGAAACCTCGTGGACCAACCTTTGCCGCCGGCTCGACGGCTTCGGCCGCATCTACTACCGCCGCCGCAAGACCAACGAAAACCGCAAGGCCGGCAACATCGGCGACTTCGTCCGCACCTGGGGCGGCGGCTATGAAGCGATGCTCGTGCTCGACGCGGACAGCCTGATGGACGGCGCGGACATCGTGAAAATGACGCGGATCATGGAGGCCTATCCGCGCCTCGGGATTCTCCAGACCGCCGCCCAAGCTGATTCGCGGAAATTCGGTTTTCACCCGCCTCCAACAGTTCGCGATGCGCCTCTACGGCCCGCTCTTCATCCGCGGGCTCAACTACTGGCAGCTCAGCGGCGGCAGTTACTGGGGGCACAACGCGCTGATCCGCATGAAGCCGTTCTCCGAATTCTGCGAGCTCCCCGCCCTGCCCGGCCGCGAGCCGTTCGGCGGCCGGATTCTCAGTCACGACTTCGTCGAGGCCGCGCTGATGGTCGCCCAGGGCTGGGAAGTCTGGCTGGCGTGGGACATCGAGGGCACCTACGAGGAAGCCCCGCCGACGCTGGTGGACCACCTCATCCGCGACCGCCGCTGGTGCCAGGGAAACCTCCAGCACATGTGGCTCATTTTCGCCCGCAAGCTCCCCTTCTCCGTCCGGATGCACTTGTTCATGGGCATCATGGCCTATCTCGGCAGCCCGATCTGGTTTCTGTTCCTCGCCCTCGGCACTTGGGTCGCCTACGAGCGCTCCGCCAGCGACCTGAGCCAGCTGCCGTTTGAAAACTACGCCGCCCGCTGGTTCGACATCACCGGCGTCCAGCAAAGCATCATCCTGACAGGGGCCATTTTCGCCTTGTTGTTCCTGCCCAAGATCCTCGCCGTCACCGGTGGCATCCTCACCCCCAGCATCCGGCGATCCTTCGGCGGTGCGATGCCGCATTCTCATCGGCTCGTTTTTGGAAACCGTCGTTTCCATGCTGCTGGCCCCCTGCATCATGGCCGCCCACACGCTGATGGTGCTGAGCATCATCCTCGGCCGCGCGGTCGGTTGGGGAAACCAGAACCGCGAGACCGACGGCACTTCATGGGGCGACGCCTTCCGCTTCCATTCCTTCCAGACCATCCTCGGCATCGTGTGGACAGCCATCGCCCTGTGGATCGGATACGCCCCCCACTATCTCAAGGGGCTTCCCATGAATTTCTCGTTCGCCGCGTGGATGACGCCCATCCTGCTCGGGCTTGTTGTTAGCCGCTCCCGTTTCCGTCTGGACCAGCCGCTCCCGCTACGGCCGTGCACTGCTCAAGCGCAAAATCCTCGCCACCCCGGAGGAGCTCAATCCGCCGTCCGTCATCCGCCTCGCCGACACCGCCACCGCCGCCGTGGATCCTGCGCTCGACGCCAGCGTGGAAGGCCGCCGCGGCATCGTCGCCGCCGTCGTGGATCCCTATGTCAACGGCGTCCACGTCTCGCTCCTCGACCAGGTGGAAATCACCCCCGCCGACGAATCACTCGCCGAGCGCTGCCTGAGCGAGGGCCCCGCCGGGCTTTCCAAAAACGAACTTTCCGAACTGCTTTACCTTGCCCCGGCCATCCTCATGATGCACCGCGCCGTCTGGTTGAGCCCGGCGGAAGGCATGCACGACGTCTGGACCCAGGCGGTCGAAAGTTATCGCCGCCGCCTTGACCAGTCCGACTATCGTCGAACCCAGTTAACCCAACCACACCCATGCTCCAGATCAATCCAGACCTCAGCGACCTCGTCACCGACGCCGCCGCCGGACTTGCAGACCGCTTTGCCATCCGAAGCCACCATCACCGCCGCCGCGCCCGGCCGGGTCAACCTGATCGGTGAGCACATCGACTACTGCGACGGCTTCGTCATGCCCTTCGCCATCGACCGCTACATCGTCATCTCCGGCTGCGCGAACGGCACCAGCCAGGCCCGCATCACCTCCGCCCTCAGCGAGGAAATCGCCATTCTCGACCTCTCCCAGATCCAGGAGCCCGCCGAACCCAAGTGGGCGAACTACCTGCGCGGCGTGATCCGCGGCTTCCAGGACCGCGGCCACCACATCCCGGGATTCGACGCCTACATCCTCTCCTCCGTCCCCGGCGGCGCGGGACTGTCCTCCTCCGCCGCGCTCGAGTGCGCCACCGCCACCTTTCTCGAGGGCCTGCTCGACACCGTGCTCGACACCAAGGAAAAAGCCCTGCTCTGCCAGAAGGCCGAGCACGACTTCGCCCACGTCCCCTGCGGCATCATGGACCAGTTCGCCTCCGCCTTCGGCAAGCCGAACCGCCTCGTCCTCATCGACTGCCAGAGCGGCGAACCCGAACTCGTGCCCTTCGAAAATCCCGATCTCACGGTGCTCATTTCCAACACGATGGTGCATCACGAACTATCCGATGGCGGTTACGCCATCCGCCGCAAGCACACCGAGGACGGCCTCGCCATCCTCGGGAAGTCCTCCTGGCGCGACGTCACCGCCGCCGACGTGCAGGCGAACTGGGACAAACTCGGCGATCCCATCAACCGCCGCTCCCGCCACGTCGTCGGCGAGATTTCCCGCACCATTTCCGCCGCCGCCGCGCTTGCTAGAAACGATTTCGAAACACTCGGCCCGCTGATGGCTGCCAGCCACGATTCCCTGCGCGATGACTTCGAGGTCTCGTGCAAGGAACTCGACATCATGGTGGACATCGCCCGCAAGATCGGCCGCAACGGCGGCGTCATCGGCGCCCGCATGACCGGCGGCGGCTTCGGCGGCTCCACCGTGACGCTTTGCGAATCCCGCAAGGCCTCGGAAATCGCCACCACGCTCGCCGCCGGAGTATGAAAAGGCGACCGGCATCAAGCCACAGATCTTCGCCTCCCGCCCTTCCCAAGGCGCGCACCTGGTCGGGTAAGCCTAAATTCAGACATGAGAACCACGGAACACTCGGAACACACGGAAAGTAAGAGAGTAACGAGCGAGCATGCATTCACTCGAAAGGCGTGATGCCCAAGCTCCGCACCTCCCTCTTTTTCCGTGTGTTCAGTGTATTCCGTGGTTAACCATCTTCCTTTTCAGGGTAAGGCGCACCGCCTCAAGCCGTCGCCCGGAGCCCGTGGAAGAACCACCGGATTTCCTCCTTGTAGCCGTGCAAGGTCGGATAGTGCGGGTGGTCGTCAGGCTCTCGCAGGAAAGTGTTCAACCGCTCGGGCGGTAACAGCGCCGCCATGGCGGAAGCCATTCCGAGCAACGCGGACTTGTCCCGCGACAGGAGCGGAAACCCCTGGAAGTTCATGATGGAATCCGTGCCCAGCGCCGCGTGCTGGCGTTCCGGCGCCGTGCGGAAGAAAAAATCCAGACGGAATTCGATTTCGGATTCCTCGTGACGTTCGTGCTCGGTGACGAGCCTTGCCGCGCCGTTGCTGTCGATGCCGGAATCCAGGTGCTGGTGCCACTCGTTCTTGAAATGCAGCCGGCTCACGAACCCCGCCGCCAGGAACTCCAGATCCGCCACCGGCCGGATCCGCTGGTGGCCCATCGAATCCGTGAGCTCGAGATTCCCCTCCCGCAGCACGATGTCATGGACCTGGAAGCTTTCGTCCAGCAATGGCACCTCGCTGTCCGGGACCACGACAGTCGGAAAATCCCGTTGCGCGAGCTCCGCTTGGAATGCCCGCGCCTCATCCTCGGAGAGGTCCGACACGACGATCCCGTAAAGATCCCGATAAAGCATCGCGCAGTCCGCGCGGGAGATCGAAGTCACCGCCATCGACGCGTCCTCAAACGCGCGGCGCTCGATTTTCTGGTCCAGTGAGAGTTGTAGCAGGCTGAAGGTATTCATGGCGTATCGCGGTGAGCGGCGCGCTCATGATGCCCGTCCCAAAGGGGAAATCGAGGATTTCCGAAAGGAATCAGCCCGATAGACCGCCACCGAACACCGCCAGGCCCTCGACGCGCTGCCCTACGGCAAGCTCGGCCTGCGCGAGAAAACCATCGGCTACCGCCCGTCGAAGGAAAAGTGGGAGGCATGGAATCGTGAACGGTCGGAAAATTGACAAGGGACCGCATTCCCGGTAGGGTCACTGCGTCGTCACCACCACGAATCAGATCATTTTTCAAATGAAACCGTCCAAGAGCATCAACCTGAAAAGCCGGGCCGTCGAAAAAATGGCCGCGCGCCGCGAGGATCGTCTGCGCTTGGAGAAGGGCGAAAGCCCAGAAGTCATCCAACGTGAAAATTCGATTTTTCCTCCAGGATACTTCGAAAAGCACCGGGTGATCAATTTTGCTTCGGTCATCGGCAAATGAATCGCCGGGAGGCTGGCATTGAAGCTTATCTGGATTTCCTCCACTCTCTCCGCGAATCCGGTGAGACGTACTTCGTTGAGGGCGGCCAGGCTGTCAATTATTGGGCCGAATACATTGATGCCGGGAATCCTGCGGGACCACTGGAAACGCTGCGACCTTTCACTTCGAAGGATTGTGATGTATGGATCAATCATACCACATGGGAGCGCCTCAAAAAGTCACCGGGAGGAAGACTCCGGAAAGGCACATCTCCTTCCGACGGCCAACTGGGTATTCTCACTCTTAGAGGCCGTCTGAAAATTGGAGCGCGGATCTTCAGTCCGCTCGTTAGGATTGGTAGATGCTGGCAATTTAAAAAGATTTTGGCACCACGAATCAGACGAATCTTACGAATCTTTGATTTTTAAGACGGCCTCTTAACGAGGATCCACTGCGCGTCGTTGATTTGATGTCCACGGTTTACGGTATCCCTTTACGGGATCATCCCCGTCTGCTCGAACGAGTCATCGACGACGGCAACATCAAAGTGATGGATCCCATCTATCTCTTTCGCAGCAAATGCCATTGCCTTCTCGGTCTTGACCAAAACTTCACCTTTCGCATCTTGCGTCTTCAAGTCTTGAGTCTCTCTTGTTAAAACCCCTCCACGTCGGCATGACCCAACCGAAGCACCGGTTTTGAATTTCAGCTTTCAGCGTTTCAGCTTTTCAGCATCTACTCCCTCATGGACGTCTTCACTCCGGAAAAGCGCTCCGAAGTCATGTCCCGAATCCGGGGCCGGGACACCAAGCCGGAGCTCGCCCTGCGGTCCATGCTCCACCGCCTCGGCTACCGCTTCACGGTCCACGGGCCACTCAACCGGACGCTCCCCGGCAGGCCCGACCTCGTCCTGCCGAAATACCGCACCGTCATCTTCGTCCACGGCTGCTTCTGGCACGGCCATGAGAACTGCCCCGCCTTCCGCCTGCCGAAATCCCGCCGCGCCTTCTGGAAGGCAAAGATCGAAGGCAACCAGGCCCGCGACCTCCGCAACGAAAACGCCATCCGCGCCCTCGGCTGGCATGTCGTCACCATCTGGGAATGCGCGCTGAAGAAAAAATCGGATCACCCTTGGCTCGTCGCGCGGCTCCCGGCGCTGCTGGGAAAGTGACGCCAAGCCAAAGGCCCGGCACAAGTGGCTTCGGCGTCCCGCCGCAGGCCGTGTTCGCAGCGTCTCGCTGCGAGGTCACCGGAAACCTAACACCCTGGCCATACGGACTTGGCAAAACGCTCGATCTTCTCAAGTCCGCATGACGACATGAATTTCTCCAGTTCGATCACCCCTCCTTCGCGAAGCGTGAAGTATTCCGCCCAGAAATTGACCGCCTGGCCACCTTCGAGAAAATAGGAACACCCGTCATCCGTCAGACTTTGAAGAACCCCGAGGTAATCTTCAGGCCGGGTAGCCGCTGTCATCACCGGCCCACCGCTTGCTTGAGATTGGAGATGCGGGCGTTCGCAAAAAATGACTTCGGGAAGATTGAATTCTCGCGCTGCAGCAATTCCGGACTCACTCCACTTTCCAGACGAGCAAGATCCTCTTTGCGCGCTGCTCGTTTCTCATCAGCACGCTCTTCCAACAAGCTTTTCTCTTCGGGCTGGGGCATGGTGGATCGAATTTGAGAACCCGCCTGTATCCTGCGGACGAGTGGAAATTAGCGTTTTACGGGTAATAAATCAATCAATCTTTGAGAGGCGGGGTTACACCTCAGACTCAGACTCAGAATCCTCCCCGCCACCGCTTCCCACTCCACTTCCGGGACGTGCAGGCGGAGCAGTTGGAAATCCCTGTAGCGGCGCGTCTATGCCCGTCGCACTTCCCCTTCTCCCGCCGGAGGCTCCTCCTCTTGGCTCTGGGTTCTTGTCTCTCCATCCAAAATTCAAAATTCAAAATCTCTCCCCTCTCCCACTCCGCATTGACCCCGCAACCGCCTTGCAACTAACCTGCAACGCATGCCGCCGCCCAACAGAGTCCGCTGGACAAGAGACCAGCTTCTCATCGTCCTCAATCTCTATCACAAGCTCCGTTTCGGGCAGTTCGATCAGCGGCAGCCGGTCATCATCGA
The DNA here is from genome assembly GCA_963841745.1 of uncultured Verrucomicrobiae bacterium. Classification (GTDB taxonomy): domain Bacteria; phylum Verrucomicrobiota; class Verrucomicrobiia; order Verrucomicrobiales; family Akkermansiaceae; genus Luteolibacter. The sequence goes on from CAWJDV010000010.1 coordinate 259,137, forward strand.
TCTGGCCAACCGCATCGGCCGCACGCCCAGCGCCGTGGCGATGAAACTCAGCAACCTCGCCTCGCTCGATCCCGTGCTCCAACTCCGCGGCATCGAAGGCCTCAAGGGTGCCAGCAATCTCGACCGCAACGTCTGGGAGGAATTCCAACAGAACCCCGCCGAACTCGTCCCGCTCAGCCAGGAGCGATTCGACGCCCTCTTCACCGAATCCGAAAGCGAGACCACCGAAGTCATCCCCGGCACCGGCATCCGCAGAGTCAAACGCCCGCCGTCCGGCGAAACCGAAGTCACCCAGCCTGCCAAACAACGCCGCGGGCAGGACTACTTCCGCGAGATCGTCCTCAACAACTACGGCAACCGCTGCGCCCTCACCGGCCTTCCCATTCGCGAGCTGCTCATCGCCTCCCACATCCTCCCGTGGAGCGGTCACGAAGCGGAACGCCTCAACGTCCGCAACGGCATCGCGCTCAACCGGCTCCACGATGCCGCCTTCGACCAAGGGCTCATCGCCTTCGATGACGACCTCCGCCTCATGCTCTCCTCCCACCTCAGGTCGCGTCTCGCCCATGAGTCCGTGAAATCCAGCTTTGAGACATTTGAGGGAAAGTCGCTCGATCTGCCCAGCGACGGAATTTCGCCTGATGCTGTGTTCCTTGCGGCGCATCGGCAACGCTTCAAAATCACCTGATGGGCAGCAATCATTTCAAATGCTGCCAACTCTGCTGAGCGAGCCTTCTAGCGAGTATTGCGGTCCGCCTCATCGAAACACAGGTTCCGGCAGTGCTTCTCCAGGACTGCTGAAATAGCGCTGACTTTGTCCGGGGACAGAACAGGCTCCAGCCTTTTCATCCATGCTGCCACATTTCGCGGATCCCGGATCTCCTCGGATGCACCCCTGGGATAGTTGACGATCCACCCCGGCAGCACCACCACAGGCTGCACGAAGTCGATAGAAATATTCTCCGCACGCAGGAGATTCCTAAGCGATAACGCCTGGCCTTTTGCCTGTTTGAGAGGAATTTCCCATCGCCCGCTTGGGAACACCACCTTTTCTCCTTCGATTCGGAGTTCGTTTCCCCTCGCGATGTTCTCCCGGGATTTTGAAAATGTTTTGGTTTCCACCGCCACCACGCCACCTGGTCCCACTGCGACGTGATCGATGTTATAGGAACCGCCACTCTCTCCCGTCATCGGCACATCATGAAAAACCCGCCAGCCGTCTGAAGTCAGTGATGCTAGATTCTCAGCCACGACGCATTCCCCCAGAAAGCCGAGTCGCGCGGTTCGCATGGTTTTTAAACGAGCCTGAATCGCGCGGATCATCACCACGCTCGTGGGAACTCCGACAATGACAAACGCCCAGGCATCCGAACTGTTTCCCCGCGAGAATACATAGGCAACGAATGTCCAAAAAAGAGGCAGCGTCGTGGCAGCGGCAGCCAAGTCGAAAAGCGCATCGTTCTTCCTTTCAATACATCCCCATCCGGGAGGGCGGAATATCCCTTGATAGAACGGCTCCCTGAAGTTCCGCCGCCATTGAAGCCTCACCCGATGCATGGTCCACAGGACGAGCCCTGTGACCAATGCCATGGCGGACAGGGTAATGATGAGAGCCTTGATCATGCTCCAGATTGTTTCCCACATGTGGATTGGATTGAAAGACTGGTGAATTCTGGATTTGACCGGAGGAGCAAGTTGAATAGCTTTCCGCTGCTGCGGATGAAAATCGGCCTCGTGCCGTGAGTGCTTTAGGGCTCCTATATCCGTGGCCTTTTCTTTTTCTGCTCGTGCCCGCAGCCGGACCTACCGTGGTCGAGGTGGTGGATTGCCAGCTTCATCGATTGGTTTTACTCTTGCTTGAACTCGGTTTGGATTATGGGTTCACAGTTGGGGGAAGGAAAGAACCTGTGCGCATATCCAAGTAACTGATCGTTCAGTATCTCGCGATCCGGAGCTGCGTGGGCTTCGCGGTGGCAGTTTGGGCAGAGGGCGACGCAGGTCCATGGCCGGTCGCTTTCTTCCACTCCGAGGATGTGATGCACGTCCAGAAATCCGGGGTAGTCGCGCTTTTCACCGCATCCGGGTCTTTCACAGGCGAAACTGCTCCGCATGAGAACGGCCCGTCTCACCGCCGGATCGCGTTTCACGCCGGAGGTGGTTTTCTGGATTCTTTCCGCGGCGTCCCTGCCGATGAGGTCGGGATCGAAGCCCAGGTCAGCCAAGGTGTCATCGATCGCGGTTGGTCCGTGGGTATCGCCGAAAAAACTCTCTGGACTTGACCCGCGCTGGAGGCGGCACAAGCCGCTTTCCTCGTCGTAAGTGGCGATGTGCCATGGCTCGGAATCGAGATTGCGACATTTGACGGAACGGTCTCCGTTCTCATCGGACGGGCCATCCACGATGATCACCCGGACCGGAAATTTCTTTCCAAACGCTGTGCGAAACGCCCGATCCATTCTCCAACAGCGCTCCTTGTTCACAGAGTTTAGATCGGGGTGTTGAATCGGTTTCTCCCGGTAATTGAGAATCTGGTGGATTCCCTCGGAATCTTCCCGCAACTCCTCATGCCACAAACAGACCACGACACGGTCCGGGCCGATGAAGGACCACTCGTAGCAATACTTGGGATTCTTCGCGGGCGAATCCGGGAGTTTATAATTGGACCAGTCCGTGACATCCAGGCCCGCCTCGCGGACCAGGTCATAAACGCGCAAGCGCTCGGTGGGCTTCAGGGATGCGATCATGTGTCTGTTAAGTCTTGCATCGCCATCTCCGTCACACTCTTACTTCCTGGATGATGGCAAGGAGGTCGGGACTGTTGGCGGTGAGGCGGAGGAGCCGGTTGCGGATGGGGTGGTGGGGGCATTAAGGTTGGCGTGCAGGTGGGTGAGGAAGCTGCGCTGCTGCGCCTCGCTGGCGGCGGGATCGTAGGCGACAAGGTGCGGGGCCACGAGGTCGTGGAAGTGCAGGTCGCGCTCCAACATGTGCTCTGGGAAATACAACTCATACACACAGGCGTCAATCAGGTGGTCTACAAAGTCTGCGATAGCCGCTTCGCCCATGCGATTTGCGGACATGATACACGAAACGAGAGCAATTATCGGGGCTTGTTGTTTCGTGGAGGCAGAAGGAATGGGGAGCTTTCCAATACCGTTAGCAAAAAACTCAAAAATGCCACCGCCAGTTTGCTTGCCAATTGACTGATAGCGGAAGGTGAGAATGCGGGAGTTTAGCAGTGCGAGCAAGTATTTCAAAGAATAATTACGGTTAGTATCAAAGATGACAGTGGTGTTTGTCAACCCGATGCATTCGCCTGTTTCGTCCAATGCAAATGCGTTTTGCTTGCCGCGATAGGAACACCATATTTTTGCAAGGTGGTATTTTTCGCGGTGAAGGGAAAAGGTGTAATTCCACCACTTGGCAGTCGCCCTTCGCTTTTTGTCCGCACGTGAGGCCAATTTTGAATAATGCTCATTCAGGTGATTCTGAACGCTCTTGGGCAAATCTTCAAATTCCTCGAAATCCTCTACATAGAGAAGATAGTTCATGTCATCAGAAATGGAATAGCGGCTGATGTTTCGACCATCGATGCGACGACGAACACAACTACTTGGAAATTGTTTTGGAGCTACTTCAAAAGAAAAAACATCGTTCACTCCGGTCTGCATTCCTTGTCCAATTGCCGTCAAATCTTGAAGTTTCGGATGGTTGCCATCAATCATTTGATTTATCCCATCGATTTCGCTATTAACCAAAGCAAAAACGGAATTCTCACGAAATTTAACGGAGGCATAGTTGGAAGAATTAGTAATATATTTTCTAAACTCTTCAGCATCGTAATCTTTGTTTTTTAACGATAGCGCTTGAACGCCGATTTTGTCTTTCTGTTCTTTTGAAAATAACAATATGCAGGTGGTGATCAGCGCGGATTCGAAAACCATTAATTTTTCAAAATTTACAATTCTTGCCAACCGGCCATCTTCCAATATGTAATTTCTTAGCTTTTTTGCTTTATCCGAAAACAGGAAAGCGTTGGAAACAATAAAGGAAACATTTCCTTTTGAAATTGTAAGCGCTTTACATATAAAGTAGAAAAGGATGTCGCTTTTATCTTGCCAGATAATCGGATAGGTTTCCTTGAGAAGTTTCATCATCGGGGAGTTGGCTCCCAAAGTGTCCACGTTGAAATACGGCGGATTTCCGATAACGATATCAAAACCGTCTTTCAGGGAGCGACCAAACATCCAGTGCGGATCAAAAAAGTCTGCGGTTGACTGTGGGTCGAAAGCATCCCACTCGGCGAGGTGCCTGGCCTTCTTAGAATTTATGGCTCCGAGGCTTCCCGCGAGCGTATCGGCCAACTTTTGTCGCAGGCCTTTTATCTTCTTCTGCAAGGCAAGTTTCTGGTCACGCCGCTGGATGGTGAAGTGGCTGTGGTAGGCGTCTTCGATCTCCTTTTCGATGGGCGCGACGAGGGACTCGATGAATAGGTCTTTGTCCGAGATCGGTAGCCCAATCAACGTGTTCGCGGCGACGAACTTGGTTTCCAGATTGGGCAGCGGGCGGATGCCGTGGTTGTCCTTTTTGCTGCGGTTGGTCTTTTGGTCGCAGACGAGGGAGATGAAGAAGCGGAGCTTGGTGATCTGGATGGCGATGGGCTGGATGTCCACGCCGTAGAGGCAGTTTTCGATGAGGTAGAGCTTGCGGCCGTAGTCGTCGTTGTTGTCGGCGAAGGCGCGTTCGAGTTCCTCGCGCATGGGGGCGGAGTCGAGCTTGGCGAGCTGGGTCTGCTTCCATCGGTCATTGTCGGGGTCGAGCTTGCCGAGGATATAGACGAGCTTGTGGAGGACGCCCATGGGGAAGGCACCGGAGCCGCAGGCGGGGTCGAGGATTTTCACGTCGTCGATGGCGGCGATCAGGGTGGCGACTTCGCCGGGGGTGAACGCGTGCTCTTTCTCGGTGTAGGCGAAGAGCAGGTCAAGGCCGGCGCGGGCGTCGGGCTCCTTCATGCGGGCCTTCTCCACCAGGGCGCGGGTAAGGTGGGCCTTGAGGGACTCGTCCACCATGTAATCCACGATGGGGCGCGGGGTGTAGAAAGAGCCGGTCTGCTTGCGGGCGGTGGTTTTGGTTTCCCGTTGTAGGACGCGAGAAGGTTCTCAAAGACCTTGCCGAGAAGTTCGGGATCAAGGGCGATTTCCTGATCGATGGGGGTGTTTTCGACAATGGTGAACTTGTAGCGGTTCAGGATGGTAATGAGGCCGGTGACTTTCTCGGCCTTGCGTTTTTTGTCGCCATAGACCTCCGGACAGGTCGGCGGTTTCGCCGCTATCGAAGAAGAGGCGGTCCGGGACGTGGGGGCGCTTCTTGGCATTCCGGGAGAAGCCGTCGAGGTAGCGTTTTTTGTCGGTGCCATCCTCGGTGCGGTCGAGGCACTCGAAAAGGCCGCCATTGAGAAAGGGAATGTCAGCGAAGTGGGCGAGAGCGGCGTCGGGCTTGTCGCGGAAAAGGGATTCGTAGCGGTAGAGGTTGTTGACGTCGTAGGTGGCTCGGTTTTTCTGGAAACCTTCGTCGGTGGCGAAGACGCGGTAGGGTTTGCCGTTGCCGTCCTTGCCCATGCGCTGGTTGAGCGTGGCAAAGAAGAGGTTTTGCAGGATGGCCTGATAGTAGGTGGAACTGGTCTCGCTCTCGGGATCGAAGCCCTTGAGCATTTTGGCGAGGTCGGTGGGGTGAAAGAGCTTTTCGGGAATGAGGCCCTTTTCCTTGAGAAACCAGCAGAAGATGAGGCGGGTGAGCAGGCGGATGAGGCCGGTCGCGCGACGCTTCTCGTCCGTCAGCCTCAAGATCGGCGGGGAACTCGACCTGCGGGAGCGCCCAGAAATACCAGTTGGCGAGTTCCTTATAGAAACGGGCGTTGAGGAGCTCGATGTTGAAGATTTGCTCCCAGGCGGCGTGGAGGGTGTCGAAGTCGACAATGGGAAGCTTTTTCGGGTGAACGAGGTTACCGAACGCGAAGGAGGCGAGGATATCGAGGTGGCCGCGGTGGGGAGTTGAAAGCGAGATGTCGCGGATGATGGTGGCTTTTTCGAGCACGTCCTTGTGATCCTCGCGCTTGTTTTTGCGGCGGTTGATGACGGCGATGGAGAGAACTGGCTGTTTATCGGCGAGATGCTTGATCAACACCATGACAGGCATGGGGAAGACACGATTGATCTGGCGGGCAATGGCAGTGAGTTTGCCACGAGCATAATTGTCGCCCGTGAGTTCGATGGCGAAGAAGATATAGGAACGGAAAAGCGATGGCTTGACCTCGTGATCCTGGAACAAGCTCGTCTCGCCTGAGATTTCCTCGTCGGTAAGCTGGAATAGCAGATCGGCGGACTTCCACTCCGCAAAGAGTGACTTGGTCTCGTCGAACGCGCCCGCCGCCGAGTGGGAACGGATGAACTTGAGGAAGGTAGCCGGATCGGAACTGCCGAGATCAACGGTTTTGTCGCTGGAGTAGCCGAGAGATCCGAGAAGGCCGGTGGCGGCGTCACGGATCGGCTTCTTGGCGAAAGCTGCAAGGGCGGATTGAAGGGAATCGCGGAGGTCTGGGGAAGCCATGAATTTCAAGATGTCGGATGGTTCGGATCCATGACAACGAGCCAGGTGATGAGCTCGAGGTCTGCGGAAGATGATGGGGTTTCGCTGGTATTCGGCAAGGTGCCGTCCCGCCCTGAGAAAAGCGATACGGCGGCGCGCCGGGCGAAGGTGCGTTTGATGGATTCCACCGCCGAGTCCAGCAACTTGGTTTCATGGGTCATGCCCTGACCGTTCTGAGTCCGGGAATCAAAGGCGTCGCAAAGCTTGGTGAAAGCGGAAACCTGGCCGGCGGCAAGCGTGCGGAAAAGCTCCAGACACTGCTTGGGCTGCATAAAGGTGAGGCGCACGTTTCCGTCATCCAGCACATAGACGAGGTAATATGGGGCCAAGGGGTTTACCTCGGTAGGCCGCTTATCATCGCGCTGCCGGAGACAAAACAGAATGCCGGGTTGCGCGGCCGGAAGTTCCGGGTCAGGCGGGACCACTGCGAACAATCCAAGCTCTGCGGATTCCAGCAGCTCGCGGTTGTTCTCAAGGAAGCGGAGAAGGTCCATTCGGAAGTCCGCGAGGGAGAAGTCCGCGAGGGAAATGCCGGATTCATCGATTTCATCCAGATCGAGGGTCCCCTTTTGAAGATCGCGGAGTTGTTTGTTGCGATACAGGAGATCGGTCTTGATGAGATCGTCGATCTGATCCGAGGCCAGCAGGTTGTCCTCGCCGGAGGCGGTGAGATCCACCAAGGCCATCCGGTCCTCGACGCGGTTCTTGACGTTCAGATAGAGATCCAGGTCTTCCGTGGGCCAGAAGTTGACGAGTGAGACGATCTTGTTCCGCGAGCCGATCCGGTCAATCCGGCCGAAACGCTGGATGATGCGGACGGGGTTCCAGTGGATGTCGTAGTTGATGAGGAGGTCCGCGTCCTGAAGATTCTGCCCCTCGGAAATACAGTCGGTGGCGATCAGGATGTCGATTTCCTCGTTCTGGGGGAGCTGAGGTTGGCGCACACGGTTTTTGGCAATCGGGGAGAAATTCGTGAGGATGTGCTCGTAGTCGGTTTGGCCGAGGGAAGTCCGGTTATTCCCATCACCTGTAATCAGCGCGGTGTGAACTCGAAGTGACTCACGGCAGTAGGGTGCCAGATTTTCGTAAAGGTAACGGGCGGTGTCGGCGAAAGCGGTGAAGACGAGGACTTTGAGCACCGGCTTGCCGTCCTTGTTCTCAGGTGGGTCGTTGACCTTGTCGGTGATGATTTCACGGAGGCGGGCGAGCTTGGCATCCCGTGCCGGAACGACAGGCTTTGAGTGATCGTAGAGATTCTGCAACTTGGCGCGATCCTCCCGGACGGCGAGCAGCCAATCGGGAAGATTGAGGTGACCGAGGTTGATCTTGTGCTTGCCACCGATTTCCAAGTCCTCGGGATCAAGATCGAGATCGTCAAAGTCCTTCTCGGAGAGATTGGCAAAGTCGAAAGTGGGATTCGAGTCGCGGGAATCTTCGAAGGCTTTGATCTTGGCTTCCAACGCATCAATTTTTTTGATCGTGCGATCCAAGGTCAGGCGAAACGAGTCGATGGAGCTTTCGAGACGCTTGAGGAAGTTGATCTTCATCATGCAGATGAGGATGCGTTCGCGGCCTTCCTGGTTAAAGTTTCCGATCTTCAGCTCGTAACTGGCACGGACGGCATCCGGCAGGTTTTTCTTAAGAAACAAACTTGGGTGATAGAGGCTCAGGACGAGTTTGCCGATCTTGTCATCCAGCTCACCGAATGAAATGAAGTCGCCCTGCAAATCGATGCGGGGATACTCCGCGACCGGCTTGTTGCGCTTGGGAAAGCCACCGAGCTTTTCCATTTCCTTGGAGTAGTAGCGCTTGATCTGTGCGCGGGACCTGGCGATGGAGAGTCCGTCAAGTAGCTTGAAGAAATCACTGCCGAGTTCGTGAATGAGATCACGGGCATTTCTTTCTGCCGCTGGCTTCTTGGTCCAACTGGTGAACTTGGCCTGGGCCTTGCGGGTTGTTTCCTTGATGCTCGGGATGCCGAGGGTGTCTTTGAACGCGCCGTCGTGCTCGGGGTTTGCAGAACGCGCCACATCGCCACCCGCAATGAAGGAGATCTGATTTCTCAAGTCGGCGATCTGATTGTTGACGGGAGTGGCTGAAAGCAGAAGAACTTTGGTCTTTTGGCCGGACTGGATGATGTCCTCAAGAAGACGCTCGTAACGGGACCGTCGCGGAGATCCGTCGTCCTTCGGCTTTCCTAACGAATTGTTCCGGAAATTGTGTGATTCGTCGATGACCACCAGGTCATAGGCTCCCCATTTGAAATCCTTCAGGCTCTTTCCATCCGACTCACCGCTGTCTCTGGACAAATCCGTGTGGGAAAGCACCGTGTAATTGAACTTGTCATCGGGAAATTGCGTGAGTCCGTGGTTCCACCGATGAACCACCCAGTTTTCGCGGAGTTTTTTGGGACAGATTACGAGGACCTCCTTATTGCGCAGCTCAAAGTATTTGATGACTGCCAGGGCTTCGTAAGTTTTCCCAAGGCCGACGCTGTCAGCCAGGATGCAGCCGTTATAATCAAGAAGCTTGTTGATGGCTCCTTTTGCGCCGTCCCGTTGGAAGGAGTAGAGCATCTTCCAGATCTGGGAATCCAGCAAGGTGGTGCGTTTGAGAGCCTCATCGACTTCCTTGCTGCCTTCGAGTTCATCACGGAAGAGATGAAACAGCGTGAGGAAATAGATGAACTCCGGTGAGTTAGGAGCGGCAAGGCGCCGGAGGTAGGTCAAAACCTCTTCTTTAACGTCTTTGGTAAGGGTTTCATCCTTCCACACTTCATCGAACCACTCTTTGAGGTCGTCGCGGTCACGGCTGGAATCGACTACCAGATTTAATTCGATGTTATTATTGGATCCAAGACCGAGTCCCGGAACGGTGAAATTGGAACTCCCCAAGATCGCGGAGGAATGATCCCCCCGCTCGATATGATAGGCCTTACCGTGAAGGAAGTTGGAATTGCGGATGGACCGTATTTCCACCATGCGGTCAATCCATTCAGCGCAGGCTTTTGCGGCCGGCCTTTGGGTCAGGGTTTTGGCGATCGTGATCCCTGCTTCCGTCAGTTTGAAATTCGCCTTCTTTTCGTCCCCTTTGTTGATGCCGGCAATGAACGAAGGTTCGCCGAACAAGAAGCGGAGGCTTTGTGCACTTTCGAGTTTTTCCGCCAGCGCCTCGTAGGCATGAACCGTGAAATAGGCGGAAACAAACGACAGGACGCTCTCTGGCAGAATTTTGCTTTCAAGGAATTGGCCGACGGTTCCGCGTTTGGCGCGATTGTCTTTGAGTGACGATGGGATTGAGGAAGTGGCTTGCGACATTGGCATCAGGCAAAGCGAGGGTGAATACTTTCGGGTGGGAGCGGAAGAGGTTTGAGTTCAGGCGGTTAATTTTTCCAGTCGATAGCCCAACCCCTTGTCATCCGGGTGGAAAGCTTCATCATGAGGAAGGAGCAGGACCTGTCCAGATAGCGCGATCAATTCCTTCTCCCCGTTGGAGCGGCGAGGATCGAGAACCTTGGAAACGTGCCAGTGATGATCGGGTGCCGGTGCAATCAGATTCCGGTCCATCGCCCAGTGGTGGTTCTTGCAGAGCGCAAGGCCGTTGGTGGGGTGATCGTTCTGGCTTTCGGAAAACGGGATGAGGTGGGCGGCGTCGATGAAGGAGACGTCGTTGCCGGCCGGGAGCTTGATGCGGAGGCCGCAGGCGGCGCATTGGTGGTCGTAGATGGCGAGGATCTTGCGGCGGAAGGCGGGAGAGCGGCCGTATTCGGGCGTGTCTTCGGCGACACGCAATGTTGAATTTTGAATGTTGGATATTGAATGCTCAGAGAATGAAAGCTGCGGGAAATAGCGGGCGATGAGAGCCTCGCGCATGAGCTGGCGGTTGGCGGGGAGGGCGACGAGGTATTGGAAGCCATCGGTGAAGCGGGCGAAGACCTGGCCGATGTCGGCGACTCGGATTTCGCGATTGATGGGCGTGGAGCCATTGCCCTCGAAGACCTGCCAGAAACCGTCACTTGCCAGATAGCGGAAGGGCAGGTCCGGGTTGTTCTGGTCGTTGTGTTTTTTGACGAGATTGAAGCGGACGGTGAAGCGGTCGCGGAGTTCCTGGCACCATGGAATCCGCTCGGGAGTGGCCAGGCCCTCGTCGATGAGATCGAAGGCGGCGAGCAGCAGCAAGGGCTTGTGCGGCTTCTCGTGCGGACGCCCCTCCTCCACCGGCGTGGTGCCGACGTGGAGGTCGTAGAGGCGTTCGATGGCGGATTCCAAGAGCACGAGAGGAGAAGTTTTGGATTTTGAATGTTTAATTTTGAATGGGGAGAGGAAGAGCCCGGAGTTAGGAAAGCGGAGCGGTTGCTAGATGGCGAGGAGAAAGGGTGGAGAAATTTTGAATGGTGGATTTTGAATTTTGAATGGGGAGACGGATTTTGGCTCTCAACCATCTACTCTCAACCATCGACTTTTCTGGGCTTTTCCTGGGCTTTTCCTGGGCTTCTCGCTTCGCGGGCGGAATGAAGTTCCGCGCTCCGGTGGGCTTCTTTGGCTTTACCTAGGCATTTCATGGGCACCTCGCTTCGCGGGCGGAATGAAGTTTTGCCTTGCGGCCAGCCGGGGTGCGCTTCGCGTCGTCTGGATGCCTGCTAGCGCAGACTCTGGATTGCGCTCCGGAGGGATTCTTTGGCTTTTCTTGGGCTTTTCGCTTCGCGGGCGGAATGAAGTTCCACGCTCCGGGGCTTCTTTGGCTTCTCATGGGCGGCTCGCTTCGCGGGCGGACTGAAGGCCGCGGTCCTTGGCCACGACTGCCAAAGCTTTTGCACGGGCCGCCAAAAGCTTTTGCACCGCGTGCAAAGCCTTTGCTTCGATCGCAAAAGACTTTCCCTGCCGAGCCAAAGACTTATTGCGGATCGCCAAAGACTTTCCCGGCACGTGCAAAGGCTTTTTCTTTCGCGCCAAAGTCTTTGGTGGTGTGGGGAAAAGCTTATGCGGTCCGTACAAAGACTTTGCATACCTCGAAAACCTGCTGCGGAAGCCCTGTTCGCGATTTAAAACAACCGCTTCAACTTTTGAATTCCGGGAGAAACTCTGACAAGAGGGAGTCGGTAAAAACGGGTTTTCCCGGTAAAACAGCGGAAAAATGGCCGTTTCAAATAAATTTTATGCTGTTCCCCTTCCCTTCTTCGGCAGTGATGGAATGGGATTCATCCCGCCGCAAATGCGGTGATTGCAGGTGCCGGCCGCACGCTTCGGTTCTGGGAGAAACCGGTGGAATGTCCCACGGCTCTAGGGGAGTTAGTTTTGGATATTCGCCGCGTCATCCTGTCGCGGAAGGGTAAAACATCATCGGCGCAGGTGAGTGGAATTCAGCGAAAAGACAAATTCAAACGAACGATTGGTAACGGAAAGTGAAGCATCATTTTAAAATTTTGCGGCAATTGCCGGTTTCTAGCAGGCAGAGAAAAATTTCCATACCCCTAGGGATGTGAACAACCGGTGAACTGATAGCTGACAACTCCTAGAGCCTGCTCATGATTTACATGGTAAAGCCTTCACCGCAAACACCACATCTTGTATTGTGAATAATTTGTGGATACCAGATGAGCAAAATCCTCTTGTCGGGACCTAGCAAAAAGTGGATGCTCCAAGGCGTGTTTGAGGAACTGTCCCGCGGCAATCCTGCCGCTTAAGATCCTCGATCACGTCCACCGTAATACGCCAATGGCCAAATACACAGACAAAGTCGTGTCACAACGGCGCGCTCAATTCCTGTCCTCGTGGCAGGAATTCGCGCCCGAGATGACGTTCGCCGGATTCACCCTCGCCCAGTTCGAGGAAGAGTCCAAAAAACCGCTCGATGTCCGAAAGGAGATGGCGGATCTGAAAACCAGACTCAAAGGCTTGAAGCTGAAACGCGACAAGGCCGATGACACCCAGACCCAAGTGTTCATCCTGATCGCCCATGCGATCCGGGGAAGCCAACTGTATGGGGAGGACTGTGAGTTCTACCGCTCGCTGGGATTCGTCCCGAAAAGCGAGCGGAAGACCGGCACGGTCCGCAAAAAGAAGGAGGAAAAGCCGGTCACCGCACCGGCCGAGACCGATGCAGACGTCGCTTGATTCGAGGCCCTGAGAAAGCCGAGTCAAACGACGCTGCAGGTCGGTTGCAAATGGAGTCGTCGGTCCGCAAGGACCGGCGGCTTTTTCGCGTCGCCAGTGGAGCAAAGGCGGAGAAGGGCATCAAGAGGATTTCGTTGGGAGTCAGGGCCAGCTCGTTTTGAGAGTCGTTGACGAGAATCGGCCCAAGGAGCGGCGATGCATGATCGCCGAAGCGAATGTCCGGTCCATGGAAGGATTGAAATGCACTTTCATGGGCTTTTCATTCTCGTCGGCGAACGCGTTCCGCCGCTCCTTGATCAAGAATGGCATGCTCCTACCGCATGGCGTGCCAAAATGAGGTAGCTCTGGTTGGGAGTAGATATCGAACGCCGATCCGTCTTCGCGAACGCCGATCCTGAGTTTTGAATGGGAAGAGGAGCGATGGCGAGGAGAAAGGGTGGAGAAATTTTGAATGATGGATTTCGGATTTTGAATGGGAGGCGGAGGAAGAGTAACCGCAATGGAGTGGAACGACATGGACATGCATGTCGCCCCCCACACGGGGGGCGCGGATTGAAATGCGTATAGGGTCAACTTTATTTACGAGGATGGCAGTCGCACCCGCCCGCGCTCCGACCTCTTAACCCTTCGCCGACGTCCCCGGGGCCGGCGAGAACGCCGGCGCTCATGACTGCTATTTCCGCGGCTATCTGCCGCACCGGAACACCGCGCCTTGGCTGCTGTAGCTTACCGGTAGTCGAAACGGGCGCTGGCGGTGGTGTCGGCGGAGGAGCTGATCCTCACCCAGTAGGCCTGGCAGGAATCCGGGAATTCGTGAGCCAGCACTTCCCCGGCCTTCACCTTGAAACCCTGATAGTTCATCCAGTCGCCTTCGCCGGTGACATCCAGTTCCACCTTGAAGGAGACATCGTCCTTGCCTTCGTTAGAGATCGACAGGGCTTTTTTGTCGTAGCCGGTAAAAAGGTAGGGATCGGAGGGCACGTTGGCTTTGACGGCGCTTTTGAGCCACGGGCCACCGGTGCCGGTGGGTTTGCCGAGCTTCCAGAGATCGTCGATGGTGCCGGCCCAGACCGCAGCCTTGGCGTCGTCGGAGCGGATGATGTGCGGGGTGTTCGCGCCGTTTTCGATGCCGGTGATGACGAGCAGTCCGCGGTAGGAGGCGAAGTCTCCGATGAGGCGGTTGTGGCTGGAAACCGGGCGGATCTTGGCAATTCCGCCGGCGTTCTCGGTGGGAAGCTCGTAGAAGGTTCCGTGGCAGTTGAAGAGATAGCGCTCGGTGCTGATTTCGCGCTGGAGGCGGATGATGCCGTTGGCGGTGAGTTTGTCGAACGCGGCGGACCCACGCGGCAGAAGCCAGTTGGAGCCGGTGTTGTCGGTGAAGACGACGGAGGAATCCCCGACCTTGAGGTTGCCGTTTTTCAAACTGGTGCCGAGTTTCAACTCACCGGCATCCGGAGCTCCTTTGAGCGGGCGGAGTTTCATTTCACCGTCGAGTTCGTAGCAGACTTTACCGGACGGCTTCCGGTCCGGCTGGTCGGCCAGCGAAACGAGCAGCGTGCGGCGGTCCTTGCCACGGGCACGCATCCAGCCGGTGGAGACTTCCGATTTCGAGCCGACTTCCGCGATCCCTGCGAGCATCGGGTCGGACTTGGTTTCCCGCAGATCGGGATTGGAGTAGATGAATGCGGCGGTGGTGCCGACGCAGTCGCTGCCGGGAACGATGCGGATCCACTCGCCTCTGTCAGACTCGGAGAAATCCACCATTTCGGAACCACCGGCGGGCACGCTGACCTTGCGCAGTGTTTGCCAGTTGCCGTCGCCTAGCAGGTCGGTCTGAAGCGTGAATTCCACGGTCTGCCCGGACTTGTGGGCGAGGTGGAGCATCCGCCGCTGATAGCCGGCGAAGAGGAACGGGTCGGACGGGGTGGCGGCCTTCACCTCCTCGCGCAGCCAGACCGCACCGCGGCCGAGCGCCGGGCCTAGCAAATCCGGCGTCGCGGGCGGGGTGAACCAGAGATTCGACTGGGACTGCCCGGGGCCGGCGAGGAAGTCGTCGCCGGTTCTTTCATTGAGGAAGGCGGACCTGGCGGTGTCGTCGCAGCCGAAGACGAGCCGGTCGTTCCATTTGCAGAAGTCGCCGATGACCTTGAGATAGGTGGAGCGCGGACGAATGCCGGCGGCGGTCTTGGCGGTGAAGGTTTTGGGGAATTTCCAGAACATGCCGTGCATGGTCATGAGCAGGTCCTTCTCGCCGATGTCGCGGATGCGCGGCCACTCGGTGTTCCAACCGTGCGCGCCATCATAACAATGACTGGCTTTCGGCAGGCGGTAGCTGTGCCATTTCCCCTGGTCGAGCACCATCAGGATCAACGAGCGGGAATCCCAGCCGACACTCCAGATCGGGTCGGTTTCCGGCTTCTCGCTGCCATAGATGCCGCCGGGTCCGGTGACTTCGGTGAACTGGTTGCGCCGCACGAGTTTCCAATCCCCCTCGCCCATCCATTCGCCGAGCGCGCCGCTCGCGGTGCGCGGGTCGCGTTCCGCGTCCTTACTGCGCTCGCCGTTGTTCGCATAGACCACGCGGCCCTGGCCGGAGTAGAGGCCCTTGCCGTGGTAGCCGGGCAGCCGTGAACTAACGGACGCCGGATTTTCCTGCTGGGTGAAGCCGGGCTTGTCGCCGCCGCCATCCTTGATGAGGCCGGTGACTTCCAGCGTTTTCACATCCACTTCATACAAGCCCTCCTCCATCGTGGCGAAATACACCTTGCCGGCGGGATCCGTGAGATGGCGGGCGTTGCCGGTGTGGCGGCCGGGCATGAGCTTGGGCGGAATCACCCGCACCTTGCGCTTCCCGTCGATCAGATAGGGGCCGATGACCAGCTGGCCGGACTCGCGGTGGATCATGCGGTTGGCAGGCGTGCCGCCGACACTCTCGGGGCGGACGATCTGCTTGAGATCCGGAGTGATTTCATATAACTTGTCGGTCGAGCCGTGCGGCAGGTGCGGGCCATAGGTGATGACCCACAGGCGGTCGGCCCACGGGACGACGGCTCCGGTGCCGCATTCCCCTTCTTCGTTGAAAAACGCGAGACTCGGATAGATGCCACTCCACGATGGAGGTTCTGCGGCGACAAGCGGAAGGGCGGACAGGAACAGGGTTGCTAACAATTTCATAAGAAGCTTGGGAAAAACTCAGGACTCGGGCGTCACACCTTCCATCGTCTGATGGATCATCGGCTGGTCGAGCGCGGCGGCGAAGATGTGCACCTCATCGAGCTCGCCGCGGAAGAAGGAGGCTCCGGGTGGGTCGGGATTCCACATGGAGAGGTTACGGCCCAGCCACACCCCGTGGGAAACGGTGGCGGGCTGGGTGTCGATCGTGCGCACGGATTTCCGGGTGGTGGATTCCAGCACGCCGTCCACATAAAGCAGGACGTGGGTGGCGGTGGTGGGCGAGCCGCCATACATCACCGCCGTCAGATGATGCCACCTGCCGTCGCGCAGATCGGTGGTGCCGACGACCGCGCCCCTGCCGGTGCCGACGCGCAGGGCTCCGAGCGGGCCTTCGTCAGCGACCGGGTTCGCTGAAATCTGCCAGGCACTGCCCCGGCCCTCGACTTTTCCCCAGCCGATCATGGCATAACTCTCGGTGATGGCGAGGTCTGCCGGGATTCTCGCCCACAGGGAAACCGTCCGCGGGGCTTGCCCGGAAATCCCCTCGAAGCCGCTTTCCGCGAAATTTGAAATCCCGTCGAACGCGAGCGCATTGCCAAAGCGGCCTGCCACGCGCTTGGCGGATTCCCCGCCCTCCCGAGCGGACATCAGCCGTGCGCCGGCTTCCGGCTCGGCCAGTCCCGAGCCGCTGTTGCGCAGATCCTTGCCGTCCGGTTCCTCGAAACTCCAGCGGATAAAGCCGGGAGCCCGGCCCGGCACGGGCGGAAGATTCGTGATGAAAACGCCGTCGTCGGCAGGCATCCGCTGCGATGGCCCGGCACCGAGGCGCATGGCTTCGTTCTTATGCAGGGTCACCACGGATTCCTGCTGTTGATGCGATTCCGCCGTGACGGCGCCTTCGAGCACGTGAACTTCCATTTCCCCCGAGCGCTCGACGCTGACTCCGAATTCGGTGCCCAGATCAACCACCCGTCCGCTCGGACCATCGATCACAAATCCCCTGCCCTTCACCTCGGTGACCCGTGCGACAAGCCGCCCGTGATCCAGCCTGGCGCTTTTCAAGCCGGTGATTTCAAAGCGGGCCGGTCCTTCCAGCAACACCGAAACCCCTGCGGGAAACTTCAGTTCTGCCAGCCCGGAGGAAATTTCCAGCACCTGTCCGTTTTTCAAAAGATCCCCGACTTCGGCGGAGACCTTGCCGCCGGTCCACACGACGGACTCGCTGCGAGTGAGGGTGACGGACGCGCGCGAGTTCATGAAAAGGGTCAGTCCGACCGCGAGGGCGAGCACCGCGGCAATGGCCAGCGAGCGGTTGACACGGGAGAAGAGAATCGTCCGGCGCACGCGTCTTTCGACCTGCAGTTGGATAGGTGTGGGGGCGGTTTCGATGCCCTCGGTGGGCGAGGATTGGATGCGCGCCACGACTTCTGCGGCGAAGCGGGATTCGCCATCGTTCCCGGCGATCACCGCGCCAGTCAGCCGGTGCAGCGCCACTTCACGCGCAAAGCGGCGGCCGAGGGCGACATCCGCGCTGCAAGCCGCTAGCAGGGTTGCCACTTCTTCGGGTGTCGCATCCTGTTCGAGGACTCGCGTGATCAGGAGATCGATGTCAGGAATCTTCATGGGGGGAAATCAGTTCGGCTGGGCGAGTTTACCTTCGACGCACTCCGCCAGCGCCAGTCGCAGGCGGTGGAGCTTCATGGTGATGGCGGAATGTTTTTTCCCGGTGCTGGCGCAGATTTCCGCCATGCTGCGACCCTCCGCGTAACGGAACATCAACAGCTTGCGTGCCTCACCATCGACCCGTGCGACGCACTCCCGCATGGCATCTGCCAGATCGGAGTCGTCCTCGCCGGGGTACCGGGAGTCGGCCTGGCTGTCGAGAAGCAGCTGAAGGGCCTCATTTCCGCCGATCGGTTCGGCACGGAATTTCCGCAGGTGGTTGCGGAGGTGGTTTTCGGCGATTCCGCGCAGCCATGGCGCGAAAGGGCGGGACAAATCGAAGTTCCTGAGCCCCCGCCAGGCGGTGAGGAAAGTTTCCTGCGCCAAGTCCTCAGCCTCGTGTTTCCTGCTCAAGCGGGCGAGCAGGAATGCCCTCACCGCCCACTGGTGTTTCACGACCAGCTTGGAAAACGCCGCCAAATCCCCCGCGCTGGCCTCTCGGAGCCAGTTGCGTTCATCTTCGGAGTCTGGTGCGGGATCGACCATGGGGGTTTTGGAAACATTGTCGGCACGGGGAATGTCTGACACATCGTTTTTGAAATTTCATCCTCCCGCATCCTGCTTGCGGTAGTGCAATGGAGTGCTCGCAAGCTGGTTCCTGAAGACCGACGCCATGTATTCGGGGCTGCTGAATCCGGATCGCTCGGCGACCGTCGCCACGGATAGATTGGTGCGTTGGAGAAGGTCGATCGCGTGGTCGATGCGGACGCGCCGGATCTCGGAGGCCGGTGAGCGACCGAGCAGACTCTGAAAGCGCAGCTCAAGCGCGCGCCTGCAAAGCCCCGCCTGCTTCGCCACGTCGTTCACATTCATCAGGCGTGCCGGATTTTCCCGGATGAATCGCAGCGCCTTCACCATCGCGGCATCGTCCACCGCGAGCGTGTCGGTGGAGCGCCTTTCAATGACGCCCTGCGGTGGAATCAGCACCTCGGAAGGGGGGGGCGTCGTGAGGTTTTTCAACATCGCATCCAGTTCCGCCGCCGCCCGGTAGCCGATCTGCTCGCAGCCGAGTCGTACCGCGGAAATCGGCACCGGGGTGACTTCGCAGAACAAATCATCGTCCGAGCCGCTGAGCACGGCGACCTCCTCGGGCACCGAGAGACCGGACTGCATGCAGGCGTAAATCAGCTCCCGCGCGCTGCTGCTGTTCCAGGTGAAAACAGCGAGCGGCTTGGGGAGTCCCTTCAGCCATTTGCCGAGTCGTTTCATGTCGAGATTCCAATCCGGCTCGGCCCCCAGATGCGGACTCACCGAGAAAACATCGCAGCGGTGCCCCTCCATCCGCAACCGGCCCAGAAACGCCTGCTGGTGCTCCGCCACATACTCCAGACCTAACAAACTGAAATAACCGAAATGCCGGAAGCCCCGCGCCAGCAGGTGCTCCGCCGCCAGATTCGCCGCCGCCACCTGGTCCGAGACGACCCGCGGGAAATTCACGTTCGGCAGCGTGATCCCCGATACGTTCACCACCGGCAGCTTCAGCGACTTCAGCTTCTTCGCCAGATCGATGAATCCCACCCGCGCGATCACCCCGTCGCCTTTCCACGCCGTCGGCAGCCACCGCCGCTGCTCCACACCGCGCGGTTCCACGAACAATTGCCAGCCCACGTTCTCCCGGCTGTAGCGGTGCACCCCCGCAATCACATCACGCCCCCAAGTCGTTGAGGTATCAACAAGGATGGCCACCCGTTTGACGGGATCCGCAGTGGTTTGAAGGTCGGACATGAGGAATGGACGGGATCGCAAAATCACAGAAATTATGCGCACTCTCTCATGGTCGGCAAGGTAAATTCAGTCTAGCTTCGCAAGGTCACGGTATCACGGCCCCAACCGTAACCTGCTAGCAGCATCTATTTCCCACCAACCCAGTGCCTTCCATTCCATCAGAAACCACAACCACCGACCCCTCCGCGCCCGGTGGGAAAAAGCGTTTCATCATCCCCGGATTGCGCTGGTGGATCATCGCCCTGCTCTTCGGCGCGGCAGTGCTCAACTACGTGGACCGCCAGACGCTCTCCGCTCTCGCGCCGACCATTCAGGCGGACCTCGACATGGATGACCGCGACTACGCGAACGTGGTCAACATTTTCCTCGTCGCCTACACCATCGCCTATCTGGTGTCCGGCCGCATCACCGACCTGCTAGGCACCCGCGCCGGCATGGTGCTTTTCGTCACCTGGTGGTCGATCGCCAACATGATCACCGCCGGTGCCCAGGGCATGCGCTCGATGTCGATCTGCCGCTTCACCCTCGGTCTCGGCGAGGCCGGCGTCTGGCCCGCCGCTTCGAAGGCGGTTTCCGAATGGTTTCCCGCCCGCCAACGCGCGCTGGCCATCGGTTTTTACACGATGGGTGCCACCATCGGCGCCACCCTCGCACCTTACATCGTCATCCCGCTAGCCACCTTTCCGTATGCGGAAAAACTCCCGTTCGTCACTAACATCTTCAGCCACGGCACCGGCTGGCGGGTGGCGTTCGTCGTCACCGGAGCCGCCGGTCTGGTGTGGCTGATCCCCTGGCTGCTCCTCTATCGCCAGCCCCGCGAAAACCGCTTCCTCGGCGCGGACGAACTCGCGTTGATCGAAGAAACCACCGATGCCGACGCCGCCAAGGATGCCGGCAAGCCGTGGACCTGGGGCCAGGTCTTCACCTTCCGCGGCACCTGGTATCTGCTGATCGGCCGCCTCATCACCGATCCGGTGTGGTATTTCTATCAATTCTGGTTCGCCAAGTATCTGTCCAGCGACCGTCACCTGAGCCAGGAACAGCTGAAAATCACCTGGGTCGTTTACGCCGCCGCCGGAGTCGGTAGCTTGTTAGGCGGTTGGCTGTCCGGCCGTCTGGTGGCCCGCGGCATGGCTCCCGCCCGCAGCCGCATGTGGGTGATGTTCGGGTGCGCCTGCCTGATGCCGCTCTCGCCGTTCATCTCCCAGATCACCGGGCTGAACTTCGCCATGACCATCGCCGCCTGCACCGTCGTCGCCTCACTGGCCTGGCTCATCAACATCAGCTCGCTGGTCGTCGATCTGGTGCCGAAGCACTCGCTGGGCACCGTCTTCAGTGTCGTCGCCACCGGCAGCACCATCGGCGGCATCGTCATGAACATGATCGTCGCCACCATGGTCAGCGGCCCGTCGACCAAGCCCGCCGGTTTCCTCGACCAAGCCATCAAATCCGTCTTCGGGCCGCTGCTCGAACAGGTCCAGGGACACGGCTACGGCCAGTGGTTCCTCATCATGGCCTTCCTCCATCCCGCCGCCTGGCTCCTCCTTTGGTTTTCACGCATCCATCTCCCAACAACCTCTCCTTCACGCCCATGATCATTGAACCACCTGCCGCTCACAGAGAACTCCGCGCCGTCCGCCAGTCCTGCGACCTCGCCGTCATCGGCGGTGGTCTGTCAGGTGCCTGTTGCGCCATCACCGCGGCCCGCGCCGGACTCAAGGTCGTGCTGGTCCAGGACCGCCCGGTGCTCGGAGGGAACGCTTCCAGCGAGGTCCGGCTCTGGATCCTCGGCGCCACCTCCCATATGGGAAACAACAACCGCTGGGCCCGCGAAGGCGGCGTGATCGATGAAATCCTCGTCGAAAACATGCACCGCAATCCCGAGGGGAATTCCCTCATCCTCGACACCATCCTGCTGGAATGGGTGCTCGCGGAACCCAACATCACCCTGCTCCTCAACACCGCTGTCCACGATCTCGAAAAATCGGAAAACGACAGCATCCGCTCGGTCACCGCGTTTTGCTCGCAGAACTCCACCTGTTATACCATCCTCGCCCCGCTGTTCTGCGATGCCAGCGGCGACGGCATCGTCGGATTCCTGGCAGGAGCCGCCTTCCGCATCGGCGCGGAGGGGCGCGGCGAGTTCGGCGAGTTGTTCGCCCCCGAAAAGGCGTCCTCGGAGCTGCTAGGCCACACGATTTATTTCCACTCCAAGGACACCGGCCGGCCGGTGAAATTCACCGCGCCCAGCTTCGCCCTTTCCGACATCACGAAAATCCCCCGCTGGCGCGATTTCAAAGCCGGCGAATCCGGATGCCGCCTCTGGTGGATCGAATGGGGCGGCGCGCTCGACACCATTCACGACAGCGAGACGATCAAGATGGAACTCTGGAAAGTCTCCTACGGAGTCTGGAACCACATCAAAAACTCCGGCCTGTTCCCCGAGGCGGAGACCCTCACGCTCGAATGGGTCGGCACCGTCCCCGGCAAGCGCGAAAGCCGCCGCTTCGAGGGCGATTGCATCATCATCCAACAGGACATCGTCGAACAACGCGTCCATCCCGACGCCGTCTCTTTCGGCGGCTGGGCCATCGACCTGCACCCGGTGGACGGCGTCTTCAGCCCGTTGTCCGGCTGCACCCAGTGGCACTCCAAGGGTGTCTATCAAATCCCGTGGCGCAGCATGTACAGCCGGAACATTCCGAACCTGATGCTCGCCGGCCGCATCATCAGCGCGTCCCACGTCGCCTTCGCCAGCACCCGCGTCATGGCCACCTGCGCCCACGGCGGCCAGGCGGTCGGCGTCGCCGCCGCGCTCTGCCTCAAACACGGTGTGGACCCGCGAGGACTCCTCCAGCCGGAGCTGATGCAAGAACTCCAAACCACCCTCCTCCGCGGCGGCCAGTTCATCCCCGGCGTCTCCCTGCTAGAGCCCGCTGACCTCGCCCGCAGCGCGGCCATCACCGCCACCAGCGAGCTTTCCCTATCGGTTCTTCCCTCCAGCGGCGAGACCCTCGCGCTCGCCGAGTCCTGGGCCATGATGCTGCCCGTTTCCAGCGGCCCGATGCCCATGGTCGGATTCACGCTCGATGTCGCCGCTCCCACCACCCTGCGCGCCGAGCTCAGGACCAGCGCCCATCCGGACAACCACACCCCGGACGTCGTGCTCAAATCCCTCGACATCCCGCTCACTGCGGGCAAGGCGCAGGACATCAAACTCGATTTCCAGACATCCCTCGAAGACACGCGCTACGCCTTCGTCTGCCTGCTCAAGGACGAGAACATCTCCGCCCACCTCAGCGACCAGCGCCTCACCGGCGTCCTCGCCCTCTGCCAGGCCGGCAACAAGGCCGTCGCCAAATCCAACACCCAGTCGCCGCCTCCCGGCATCGGCATCGACACCTTCGAATTCTGGACCCCGAAACGCCGCCCCGCCGGCAAGAACCTCGCCCTCACCCTCGCCCCCCCGCTCCGCGCATTCGGCGTGGAAAACCTCACCAACGGCATCAGCCGCCCCACCCGCGCCAGCAACGCCTGGGTCGCGGATTTCTCACAGGAACAACCGGTGATCCACCTCACGTGGGATCAACCGCAAACGATCTCCACCATCGAAATCGACTTCGACACCGACTTTGACCACCCGATGGAATCCGTCCTCATGGGCCACCCCGAGCGCGACATGCCGTTCTGCATCCAGGACATCAAAATCGCCATTTCCCCGGAAAGTGACGATTCCGGCCGGAGCAGCCAGGCAGCCACCGCCACGCTCACCCACGCCGCCACCCGCATCATCGCGGAAATCGCCGGAAACCATCAGACACGCCGCACGATCACCTTCGATTCCCCGGTCACCACCGACCGGTTGGAAATCCAGATCCTCACACCCTCGATCGACGTTCCCGCCGCGCTCTTTGCCGTCCGTTGCTTTTCCTGACCGCGGACCACCCGTTTTCAGACTGCTAGAAATCAACACGGGATTTCCTGAACCCTCTCGATCCGGTCACACCGGCATCGGAGGGTTCTTTTTTCATAAGGGCCGCGACGGATTCTAACGCAATCCTGAGCGAAGAACGCCCGCGCCGCGCCTCCCCCGAATGAGTGAGGAGAATCGACGCTGCGGGTCCGCTTATGCGCAATTTCCCACAAAGCATGCGCATACTGGCACCCACGGATGCGCCTCCGGGTCTAACCTGATGGCGGTTGCGAACTCAGCGATGCACTGGGAAAACTTACTGCATTTCCCGTGTCATCACCCGCCGCCAAGACAATTACCACCAAACCTCCATGAAAATCCAATCATCGAATTACAGCCTGACCGCCGGGCAGAATCCTCACCCCGCAGCGACCCGGGCGAACCATCGGGGCTTCACCCTGGTCGAGCTGCTGGTCGTGGTCACCATCATCATCGTGCTCGCGGGTATCGCCTTCACGACGACCCGGAATGTCCGCCGCTCCGCAATCAAGGTCACCGACATGAGCAACCTCAGAAGTCTCGCCGCCGCAGCGATGGCCGCCGGTGGCGACAACGGCGGCAGACTGCCCGCGATCCACGCCGGCACCGACGGCAAAGCCAGCACCAACCCAGCCCCTTACTATCTGGTAGGAAGAAACACTTTGGAATCTTATGGGATCACCAGGGAGGCTTGCTACATCCCGAACAAGGGCGTGGTCGGCGGTGCCCCGGATTACAAATGGTGGACGATGTTTGGAGCGGATTCCCAAACTCCCACCCATTACAACTACTTCGCCAATGACGCCGCTCCTGGAAAGGATCCATGGTTCAAATCCGGCACCCTCGTCAAGCCCACCAAAGCCGAATACCGCGGGGCGACTCCCTACGAAACGATCATCGAAGATCCGACCAAGGCCTTCCCGAGGACCTTCACCGACGACGCCTGGTATCCGGTGCTCTGGTCCGGCGTTTGCCGCGAGTATCCCGGTAGCGATCCGGTGGCAGCGCTGATGGAGAATGGCAAACCGCTCGGCATGAATGTCATCTATCTGGACGGCCACGCGGAGTGGATTCCCATCTCCAAGGGCAAGATCCGCTACAAATTGGGCAGTGGTCTGCAGATCTACTGGTAAATCCCACATGCCGCGACCACCGGGCCATCTCCCCCAAACAGGGGATGCCAAACCTCCTGTTCAAAGGGAACAAACGTAAAATCACAGACAGAACGCGCAAAAATATCCGGACGGACCTCTTTCACGCGGCCGATACTTCCTTCCGTAGCTTCGCCTGTTGAAATCTCCATTTCATCAAAACCCGTCATCCTCGTCAGCTAACAAAAATCACCGGCACCTTCGCCCGCCTGAAAACCCCCGGGCCCGTCACGGACCATCGCATCTCCCAGCCGCCCGGCGGCCCGATCACAAAAACCACTCCCGCATCCCGACCCGAAAAGCCCTGAAAACCCCAAATCCACCATCCATTCCCATGAAACCATCGTTCCGCAACCCACTCCTTCGCAATTTCGTCCTCGCCGCCTCCATCTCCCTCACCCTCGGCCAGGCCGCTCATGCCGCGACCATTTACTGGGATGGAGCAGCCTCAGCCACATGGGGAACCCTCGCCAACTGGTCCACCGCTTCCGGCGCGACCACCCCGGACCCGACGGCCGAACCCGGCGCGAGCGATGACGTGATTTTCAACATCACTACGGCCAATGCCGCTACGATTGCCACATTGGCTGGCAACAAGAGCGCATTGTCGCTGACCTTCAACAATACGGGCACCACTCTCCTCAGGAGCGATAACACCACCACCCGCGTGCTTCCGCTCGGCACCGGCGGCATCACGGTCAACAGCGGCGCAGGGGCGGTCACCGTTGGCACGGCCACCCAAGGCACCAATATTTCACTGGGGGGCTCTCAAGCATGGATCAACAACTCCAGCAACACGGCTACGATTTACAACACCATCACCCGCAGTAACGGTTCGGTGCTGGTCCTGTCGCCGGGAACGGGCACATTCACTGCGACGGTTCATGCCCTTTCAAACGGTCTCGTGGGCGCATGGGCAGCCACAGGGAGCGGGACATCGCTTCGCTATGTGACCAAGGCAAGCAACATCCTGGGTGCCTACTCCGCCGGAACCGCCGCAACCGACGCCACAAGCCTAACCGACGTTGCTGGAACAGTGAACTACGACCTCGCGGACGCCAGCGGCGTCACCCCGGCGACGGTTTCCGCCAACACCATCCGCTTCACCGGCGCTGCCGGAACACTCGCTCCCGGAGCCACATCATTCACTGCCCGGGGATTGATGAATGCGGGCTCTGGCAAGTGGACCATCGGCACGACCCCCATCACCATCGCCGCCAATAACGAACTCGTCATCCTCGCGAATTCTCAAGAAACCGAAATCAGCAGCGCGATCCAGAACAATGGCGCCACCCCCTCCGCCGTCAGTTACCACGGCGGCGGCACCTTGACACTCTCCGGCGACAATACCTTTACCAACGGCCTGAACATCGGCGCGGGTAAAGTGCTCGTCAATAATGCCGGTGCCCTCAACAGCTCCGCGCCCAACGTCATCAACTTCAACGGAAGCGCCGGCACACTGACCCTGAATGGCAATACCAATCTGTCCGTCGCGGGCGTCAACAGCGTCGGATCAGGAACCATCGTTCAACCGAACCAAATCATCGAGAACGCCAACGCATCGGGGGTCAATCTCAACATCGGCGGCGTATCCAGCAACAGCACGTTCTACGGCGCACTTCAGGATGGAACCGGTGGCGGCAGTCTGGGCTTCACCAAAATCGGGACGGGCACGCTCATGCTCGCAGGAACCAATACCTGCACGGGCACCACCTTGATCAACGAAGGTGTGCTTACCATCACCTCCACCGCCGCCCTTCCAGGCTGGGACACCAACGGCCGCTACTCAGTGGCAAACGGCGCGACTCTTGCCCTCTATAATGCCATCTCCGATGCTAACATCGCCACCCTGCTGGGCACCACCAATTTCGCCGCCGGTGCCTCCCTCGGCTTCGACACCACCACCGCCAACCGCGCCTACTCCGTCGCACTCAACAATACAACCCAGGGCGCGCTCGGCCTCACCAAGCTCGGCAATAACGCACTGACTCTCTCGGCGGCCAACAGCTACAGCGGTCCCACCACTTTGACCAATGGCGTCATCACTCTCCAGAACGCAAGTGCCCTCGGCACCACGACCGGCGCGACCGTCGTTTCGAGCACCGGACGCCTTGAACTCGACGGCGGCATCACCGTCAGCGGTGAAGCACTCACCATTTCCGGTGCGGGTGGAGCCAACTTTTTCAACGGTGCGCTGAACGCGAAATCCGGCGTCAACAACTGGACCGGAAACATCACGATCAACTCCAATGACACCCGCATCGGCGCACAGGCCGGAGCCAGCATCGAAGTGTCCGGCATCATCGACAGCGGAGCAAACACCCATCTCGTGACATTCCGCCCGGCGGACACCACCGCGACGGTCATCGTCTCCGGCGCTAACACCTACCTTGGAGCCACCACTCTCACCGGCGGACTCGTCAACGCCAGCTCGCTCAACAGCGTGGTCGGCGGCACGGCTTCAAGCAATTTCGGCGCACCCACCAACGCAACCACCGGCACCATCAACTTCGGTGGCGCCGAAGGCAGCGGCCTCCGCTACACCGGTGCCGGTGAAACCACCGACCGCATCATCAACCTCGGCGGCACCACCCAGGGCGGCAGAATCGACCAGTCCGGCACCGGCGAACTCAAGTTCACCAGCGGCGTCACCGCCACCGGCGCAGGAAGCAAGACGCTCACGCTTCAAGGATCCACCGCAGGCACCGGCGTGATTGAAGGCGCGATCGCGGATAACACCGGCACCAATAAAACCTCGCTCGCCAAAGCTGGCACCGGCACCTGGACACTCTCCGGCACCAACACCTACACCGGCACCACCTCCGTCAACGGCGGCACCCTCAAGCTCAATTACGACACCGGAGCCGGCGGCACGGACGCCACCAAACTCTCCGACACCGCCGCCCTCACCCTCGGCGGCACCCTCGAACTCGTCGGCGGCACCCACCCCGAGGCCGTGCTCTCCACCACCCTGACCGCCGGCACCTTCTCCAAGCTCGTCCGCCCGTCCGGCGGCGCGGTCCTGCAAATGAACGCCATCACCCGCAACGCCGGAGCCAGCATCGATTTCAGCACCTCCGGCATCGCCACCACCGACACACCTAACACCACAAGCGGTATCCTCGGCACCTGGGCCACCGTCGGCGGCAGCGACTGGGCGGCGAATTCCACCAACGGCCTTGATGGATCCATCACAGCCTTCTCCGCCTACACCGATCTATCCGACAGCGCGGTCATCGCCGACGGACCCACCACCAACGTCCGCATCAACAGCAACGGCGGCGGCGGCAGCATGACCCTCGGATCCGCGACCACCACCATCAACTCGCTGCTTCAGAACAACTCAAGCCAGCCTGCGGTCATCGACCTGCAAGCCACCAACACCCTCGCGACCTCCGCCATCATGATCGGCACCACCGCCAAGGGCCTCACCGTCGGCACCGTCGCCAACGACGGCACCCTCACCGCCGCGACCGCCGGCGGCGACCTGCTGCTGCGTAACAATTCCGTCACCGACCTGCTCACCATCAACTCCGCCATCGCCAACAACACCTCCGCCTCCACCCTCACCAAGGTGGGTCTCGGCACCGTGGTTCTCGCAGGCACCAACACCTACACCGGCACCACCAGCGTCGCGGAAGGCACCCTCAAAGCCGGCAGCGCCGCCGCCTTCCCTGGCACCAGCGCCCTCGTCATGAGCGGCAGCAGCACCCTCGACCTCGGCGGCTTCAACGGGGCATTCACCAACCTAACCGCCACCGCGGCCAACACCATCACCACCACCGGTGCAGGCTCTGGCGTGGATACCCTAACCATCTCCGCTTTGACAGCCACCTCCCCCGCCCTGTTCACCGACAACGGCGTCCGCCAGCTGGCACTTTCCTTTTCCGGTGCTGGCAACCCGCTCAGCAACGTGGCTAACACATTCTCGGGAGGACTGGGCATCGGCAGCACGGTCCGCATCTCGGTCCTCAACGGAACCGTCGGTGCCCCCGGCGCGATCGCCAGCGGCCCCTTCGGCCGCGGCACCATCACCGTCAACGGCGGAAACACCTTCGACGCGGGCGCACAGATCTGGTTCGCAGCCTCCAACCGCATCCTCGTCAACGACGTCATCGTCAACGGCAACGGCGGCATGGGATCCCGCGCCGGAACCTTCCGCATCGGCACCAACTCGAACGCCCTGACCGGCCTCGTCCTCTCCGGAAACGTCAACGCCAATCTCGCCGACGCCCATTTCGGCTGCGACTCCACCCAGGACGGCACCGCCCTCCTGCTGAGCGGCAAACTCACCGGCAACAGCGGCTTCCGCTTCTTCCAATCCTCCAACTCGTTCAATTGGACCACCACCCTCAACAACGCGACCCTCAGTCCCAACGACTATTCCGGTCCCACCACCATCAACAGCTCCAAGACCACCCTCGCCCTCGGTGCCGCCAACCAGATTCCTAACGGCCCGGGCAAGGGCAACGTCGTCCTCACCTCCGGCTTCCTCGACCTCGCCGGGTTCGACGAAACCATCAACGGCCTCTCCGGCGCCGGCACCGTGGACAACGTCGCCACCGGCACCGCAAACACCCTCACCCTCGGCGATGGCGATGCCACCGGCACCAGCTTCACCGGCGTCATCAAAAACACCACCGGCACCCTGGCCCTCGTCAAAACCGGCTCCGGCACCCAGACCCTCGCCGGCCTGAACACCTACTCCGGCACCACCACCGTCAATGGCGGCACCCTGCTCATCAACGGCAACCAAAGCGGAGCCGCCGGCGCGGTCCAGGTCAACTCCGCCATCCTCGGCGGCACCGGCACCACCGGTGGCGCAGTCACCGTCGCCTCCGGCGGCACCATCGCCCCCGGCACCGACGGCACCATCGAGTCACTCAGCACCGGAACCACCATCCTCGCCGGCACCTTCGCCTGCGACATCAGCGCGGCAAACACCGACCAACTCCAGGTCACCGGCGACCTCACCCTCACCGGCAGCACGCTCGACCTCAACGTGGTCACACCCGGCACTGCCGGCACCTACATCATCGCCACCTACACCGGCACCCGCACCGGCTCGCTCGGCGGCTCCCTGCCTCCCGGCTACACCGTCAACTACGACGATGCCAACAAGGAGGTCGAACTCATCGTCGTCGGATCCG
This sequence comes from uncultured Verrucomicrobiae bacterium, assembly GCA_963841745.1. GTDB lineage: Bacteria > Verrucomicrobiota > Verrucomicrobiia > Verrucomicrobiales > Akkermansiaceae > Luteolibacter. The sequence continues at coordinate 288,766 of CAWJDV010000010.1, forward strand.
CCTACGACACCTGGGGCGCGCCCTACGGCCTCGGCACCGGCAGCGAGGGCGGCGATCTCGACAACGACGGTCTCACCAACCAGCAGGAATTCGCCTTCGGCCTCATCCCCAACGACGGCTCCTCGGTCAATCCCATCCTCGTCCAGCTCGACAGGACCGCCGGCACCTTCACCTATCAGCGCCTGACCGCCAGCGGCCTCACCTACACCATCTGGACCTCCCCCGACCTCGCCACCTGGACCCTGGACAGCGGAGCCCTTCAAACTCCCACCACCGCCGGAGTCAACCAAAACGTCGTGGTCACCCTCAGCGCCTCTCCCAAGCCCCTGACCGCCACCAAACTCTTCGTCCGCGTCCAGGCCAACTGAGCCAGCCACCACACAACCCTTTTGCCAAGCTAGCGGCAAAAAAAGGGGCGGGATCCGTTTAATGGGTTTCTCGGATCCCGCCCCAACTTTTTCCAGAAATCATAAATCAGCATTCATCAATCTCCGACCACCAACATCTGAAATCTGCCCCCTGACCTCCGACCCCTGACCCCTGACCCCTGACCCCTGACCCCTGACCTCCGCCCCCTGACCACCTCTCCCTCCCCCAATCAGGGGATGCCTAACCGCCCAACAAACCCACTTCTGCGCAAGATCACAGACATGATGCGCAAACTCATGTAGTGATCGCTCTCACGTAAACCCAGCATTCTCAGTAACCCACGCGACGGCAGAAACCCCTTTTGACCGCCCTTCCCGGCCAAAAATCCGAAATCAACAATCGTCAATCGGCAATCTCCTCCTCTCCGGCTCGATTCTCCACCCCTCTCCCTCTTCCCGTTCAAAAATCCAAAATCAACAGTCGTCAATCGGCAATCTCTTCCTCCCCGCTCCCACTCTTCTTCTCCCTCTCAAAATCCAGCATTCAAAAACTTGTCCCGGCGTAGCCACGCGAAGCCGGATCCAAAAACCTCCCACGCCCTCCCAGTTACCATGAAATCCCGCCCCAATCCCTTCCTCCGCTCCGCCGCCCTTGCTGCTTCCATCGTGCTTTGCTTCGGCACCGCCGCTAACGCTGGCACCCTCTACTGGGACGGCAATGGCGCAGGAGCCGCCGGCAACCCTCCGACGACGCTTGTGGGCGGCACCGGCACCTGGGATCTGACTAACGCCCGTTGGTGGAACGGCACAGAATATCAAACGTGGAACGCGTTGGGCGGCTTGGACGTGGCGGATTTCCGTGTCGCGGGCGGCACCATCACCTTGGACACGAACACCAGCGCGAACCGCCTCACTTTCGCCGGCATAAATAATACCAACTGGACTTTGGCAAATTCCGGTGGGGCGGTTCTCACGCTAAACAACACAAGCTCGCCAAACATCACCTTCTCATCCGCCATATCTGGAAGTCAGAAGCTGCTCATTTCCGGACAACTTGCTGGAACAGTTTATCTGGGTGGCAGCTTTACAACCGCCTCAAGCACTTCAAACTGGGTTGGTATTTATGGGAATAACTCCGGAGTTACGTCCACCACCATCGGGGAAGGCACCGCTACCGTCCAACGGATAACATTGCCAGCACCGCCGCCCTCGGCAGCAATAGTGCCACGGTCGGTGTGGCCGCCAATTCACAACTTTGGCTGGACATTACGGCTGCCAGCACCGGCGTGACTTTCAATGCCTGGGACACGACCCTAGCCGCCAACAGTTGGCTGCGGGTTCGGAATGCCGGGATCACGGCAGCAGACCCTGGCTGCCGCGAAAAGCACCTACGCTGGTAACATCAGCCTTACGGGCAATGTCGCCATCTCCGTGCGCAGCGCCGCCGATCATGCCCTCGACCTCACCGGCACGGTTAACACCGGCGTCCACACACTCACACTCAGCTCCGGTGACAGCAGTGCTGGCATTGATCTGAGAAACACCCTGTCCGGCTCCGGTGGAATCCTTCTCGCGGGAAGCTCGACGGACGGAGCCACGACCGGAGTCGGCGTGGTCAAATTGAGCGCGGACAATTCATTTTCCGGCACAGCAACGACCACTCTTGGAACCTTAGCGCTGAACCATCTCAATGCGCTCAAGAGTGCGACGCTGGACACCGGTGTCTCCGCAGGGACTAATTCAGTGACCTTCACCGCTGCAGGGTACCACCTACAATATCGGCGCACTCCAAGGCTCCGATGACTTGACCATTGGAGCAAACACGATTTCCGTCGGCAGCAAGGCGGTGGACACTATCTTCAACGCCAACATCAGCGGCACCGATGGCGGGCTGACTAAGGTGGGAGGCGACAAACTCACCCTCATCGCTGCTACCAGCTACACCGGGGCAACAAGCATCACCGGGGGCACGCTCGCGCTCACGGGTTCGGGTGCCATCAACTCCACCACCGGCATTTCCATCAACAGCAGTACCACCGGAGCAAAACTCAACGCCAGCGGCTCAGCGGCTGTCACCAAGACGGTCACTCTCACTAAGGGAACTCTAACCGGCAGCGGCACGGTGAACACGGTCAATGTCGGTGCAGGCACCGGGGGCATCATTTCCAACAACGACGGCGTGGCGGGCGCGGCACTGACCATCGGAGCGCTGACCTTCAACGGCGCAGCCACGGTGAATCTCTGGAGCAGCCACACCTCGGCCCCGTTGGTCACCACCACTCTCGCCGCCAACGCGGCGGGCAACGTCATCATCAACGCCAACGCTGCAAGTTGGACGAATGGCAGCACCTACGATTTGATCAGTTACGATGGCACCGTTGGGGGCGCAGGCATTGAACAGTTTGACCTAGGAACAGTAACTGGCAAAGCCACCCGCCAGAGCGCCACTCTAGGTAACACCGCCACGGCGATCACACTCGTGATCGCCGGTGACAATCCGGTATGGTCAGGAGCCAACGGTGGCATCTGGAATACATCTGCCACCGACAGCGCAACCAGTGGAACTCCAAACTGGGCACTGAAGAACGCCCACACGACCACCGATTTCTGGGTAGGTGATATTGCCGAGTTCAACGACACGGTGAACATCGGAGGAACGCCAGTCGCACCGACCACGACCACCGTGACCATTCAGGGCGGGGATGTTAGCCCGGTCAGTGCAACATTCAACAATTCGAGCCTCGACTACACCCTCACCAGCAGCGACGGGTCCAAAATCGCCGCCGGCGTCCTCGCCAAGAATGGCAGCGGCAAGCTAACGATTAGCACGGCGAACACGTATGCGGGAGCCACAACCATCAATGGAGGCAACCTCACGATAAGCGGCAGTGGCACCTTGGGCTCCGGTTCGGCGCTCACACTCGGCGGCGGCCAACTAGATTTGGGATCGACCAGCCAAGCGGCAGGTGCGGTTAGCATCACGGCTCCGGCCGCCAGCGGTGACACCATTCTCAACGGCAGTCTAACCGGCACGTCCTACGCAGCGAGCAACACCTCGGGCAACGCGGTGATTTCCGCCAGCCTGCTGGTCAATGGCGCAGCCGGATTCACCATGTCCGGTGCCGGAGGCACGGTCACGCTCGCCGGCGCGAACACCTATACCGGAACGACCTCGGTCACCGCTGGGACCTTGGATTTGACGGGTTCGCTGACAGGCTCGAGCGTATCGACAAGCGGGACGGGGTTATTCAACCAGTCCACTAGTGGTTCGATTACCGGATCAGGTATCACCTTTACCCAGGGGAGCTCGGGAACATCGGTTCTTTCCGGCACCAACGCCTATACCGGAACGACTTCAATCAGCGCCGGAACTCTGGCCGCCGGTAGTTCCACCGCCTTCAGCAATACCAGTGCTTTGAGCATGAGCGGCACGGGCAGTTTCGACCTTGGAGGCTACAATGCCACATTCACAGGCTTGAATGGAGGAACGGTCAATAACACGATCACGAATTCTGGTACTGGCACAGATGCCAATACACTCAAACTCATCACGCCAACAGCGAACTTCACCGGACTCATCACTGATGGCTCGAGCCGCAAGACCGCCGTGTCGGTGGGGGCCAGCTTTACCCCAAGCAACCTCAACAATACCTTCTCCGGTGGTCTAAACCTGCTCGGGGTATCCGCCGAAGGCGCTGCCACGCTGAAACTTACACCCATTAGTGGAGCAACGGTCGTGGGAGGTGTTGTCACCAAGGGGGCATACGGCACGGGAACGATTACCATGGGCCAAGCGGCAACAGACAAAGTGCAGTTCTACTTCAATGCATCCAATCTCACGCTCGCCAATAATATCGTGGTGAACACCAATGCGGGCACGGACGTTGGCGGTGCTTTCCGTGTGGAAAGTGCGGATAATACTATTAGCGGAGCAATCCAGGCGAATTTGGCATCGGTCACGTTCTATCACCACGGTCAGTTTTCGGGTGGCCCCGGCGGCAATGCCTCACTGACGGTCACCGGTCCGATCTCATCAGGAGCAAGTGCGACGGGGCTGACTGTGCAGGAATCCAACTATACGACCCTAAGCGGAAGAACTCTGACGGTTACGCTGAGCAATACCAACGTGGTTTCCAATAGCTACACCGGCAACACAAGTGTCACAGGCACGGGCGCGACCCTGCGACTCGGCAACAACGACCAGATCCCCAACGGAATCGGCAAGGGGAACCTCGCCGTCGGAAGCATTTTCGATCTCAACGGCTATAGCGAGACTGTCAATGGACTATCCGGTGCGGGGACCATCGATAACGTAGCAAACCTCGGAGCCGCCACCTCGGAGCTCACCGTGGGAGACAACGACCAGACAAGCGTGTTCTCCGGCTTAATCAAGAATACCACGGGCACCGTGGCTCTGACAAAAATCGGCACCGGAGCTCTCACGCTCTCCGGAGCCAACACTTTCACCGGGGGCCTCACCATCAAAAACGGCACGATCGTTGCCTCTACGGTCAACACGGCTCTCGGTGGCTCTAGCGCCGGAGTCGCCAATGGCCTCGGAGCAGTCACCCTCGGCGACACCACCGGCACGAGCACTGCGTCTCTGCTCGTTTCAACGACCGGGCTGAATTACGCCAACCCCATTGTCCTGGCCACCAATGCAACCAGCGGCACCCTTGCGCTTGGCAATTCAGGCACTGCGATTTCCACCACCTTCAGTGGCGGCGTGACCGGCAGCAACGACCTGACGATCATCAGTAACGCCACCACCGGCACTGTTAGCCTTGCCACAGCCGCAATCAACAACGTGGGGAAAGTGACCAATACGGGTGCCGGCAGTGGCACGACCACCATCAGCAGCTCAATCGGCACGAACGTGACGGAAGTGATCGAGAATAGCGCGACCTCCACCCTGCTTCTCACCGGCAGCAACACCGCATTTGCAGGAAACTACAGCGTCAACAGCGGACGCATGGCAATTGGCGCAGGTTTCGCGGTGAATTCCGCGTCCGAGTTTAACTTGGGGGCAACCACTGCAGGAACGAGCAATTCCACCCTGAGTTTCGTCAATAACTTCTCCATCACCAATGCCATCAATGTCCGCTCCGGCAACTCCGGGACCAAGACGATCGGCTTGGGAACCTCGGCAGACCTCACCTCCACTTTGTCCGGAGAGATAACATTGGATGACAACCTCATCCTTGACGCCAGCGGCTCCACCGCCGCGGCTTCACTCACTCTTTCCGGCAACATCATGGACGGCGTCTCCGGAGCCAAAGGACTGACGAAGAACGGTGCCGGAGTCCTCATCCTCTCCGGAACCGCCAGTGACTTCAGCGGCAGCGTGGCGATCAATGCAGGCGAGCTGCGAATTGCCAACGCTGCGGCCCTAGGAGACTCAACGGAGATCACCGTTGGAGGTTCTAGCAATAGCGCGATGACTCTCACCGGAGGCATTACCGCCGGAAGTGGCAAAGACATCAAAATCAAAGGCGGGGGCATCGGTGGCTTCTACGGTGCACTGGCTACGGCCACCACCAATACGGGCACTAGCGAGTGGCAGGGCAGCGTCACCATCGACGCTGCTACCGGCACGCGCATAGGCTCCCAAGCTGGCACGCTCAAGATTTCCGGAAACATCGGTGAAACCACCGAAGGTTCCCAGTTGAACGTCCGCAACACCGGTTCGGGCGTTACCGTCCTCTCCGGCGACAACTCCTATCAAGGTTCCACGAATGTGCTTATTGGCATATTGGAAGTCCGTAGCGATGGAGCATTGGGAACAACTGATGTTGGGACGACTGTTTCCAGCGGGCAGACCCTGCGTCTTGCCAACAACATTACCGTCACGGGCGAGGCCTTGTCGATCACAGGTGCCGCGTCAGGTGTTACCACACCAGCGCTGAACAACCTGAGTGACAACAACACATGGACAGGAGCGTTGACAGTGGGCGATACGGCGACATTCGCCAGAATTGGTTCGGATGCAGGCAAATTGACATACTCCGGGACGGTGGCACTCTCCTCAACCGCCACGAATGTTCTCGTGCTTCAGGGAAATGGAGATATTGAGTTCAGCAACGTCATCTCAGGAGCATCCAATGTCTGGGGAAGCAGTACCGGCACCGGCACCCGCACGTTTAGCGGCGCGAATACCTACACAGGCGGCACAAGCATCAATGGCGGCACCTTGTCGGTTTCCTCGCTGAATAGCGTCGTTGCGGACTCCTCCGCACTGCTCACCTCCAGCAGTCTGGGAGCACCGATCACCGACGCCAGTGGAACCATCGGAATGGGTTCAGCGGCGGTGACAGGCAGATTGCTTTACACCGGCACTGGCGAGACCACCAACCGCATTCTCTCCCTGAACGGAGAAACCGGCGGTGCGACTCTCGACCAGTCCGGCACCGGTCTGCTCAAGCTCACCAGCAATCTGGCGGCTCCGGGTGTGGCCGCAAAAGACGTGCGCAAGACGCTCACCCTGCAAGGTTCCACGGACGGCACCGGTGAAATCGAGGGCATCATCGCTGACAGCCTCTCCGGAACGTCTGGACAATTGGCCACCTCGTTGGCCAAGGCTGGGTCGGGAACTTGGACGCTTTCCGGCGCTAACACCTACACCGGAATTACCAACATCGATGCTGGCATCCTCGCCATCAACGGAGATCAATCCGCCGCTAACGGCGCGGTCACCGTCGCCTCCGCTGCGACATTGAAGGGCACCGGCACTGTCGGCGGAGCCACCACGATTCAAACGGGTGGCATCATGAATGCCGGAGCCCACAGCGACAACTCGCCCACATCAACTGCGCCAGTAGGAAAGCAAGCCTTCAGCAGCGACCTCGCTCTGGCGTCCCAATCGATCTTTGCTTGGGATCTCAGTGGTGAAAAGGATACCGCTACCGGCACCCGGGGCACCGACTACGATGCCGTGGACATCGGAGGAAACCTCAGTGCATTCACTGCTGGCGTAACGCCCACACCCGCGTCCGATGCAATCTTCCGGGTGATCGTATCCTCCGCTTTCGACTTCACCACCGCCTTCTGGGATAACACTCGCACCTGGTCGGATATTTTCGCCGTAACCGGCTCGAATACCGGATGGGCTGCCGGCACCGCGGTAGATGTGAACACCTACAACTTCGCTACCAATACTTACACCACCGCCAACCCGACTGCCGAAGGTTCATTCTCCGTAAGCGGCACCACCCTCACCTGGTCCGCCGTCCCCGAGCCCACCAGCGCCTTGGTCGGTCTCCTGATCGGAGCCGGCCTCCTCCGCCGGAGAAGGGGATGTTGAATGCTTGAAGCTGGATTTGGGATGAGAAGCGAGAAGCCCCCCACCTCCCTCTTCACTCCTTCCAATATTCAAAATTAGAAATCCAAAATCCCCTGTCCCTCCACCAAACGCCATGAAATTCAAAACCAATCGATTCCTCGCCCTCGCTGCCATCACCTCCGCCTTGGCCACCTTCAGCGCCTCGGCAATCCAGTATAAATGGGTCGGCACCACCGACACCGACTGGGCAACCACCTCCAACTGGGACACCAATGGGATCGCGCCCACCAACGGCACCTTCACGTCGACCCGTCTCAACGTCAACAATGGCGGCACCAATTTCACCAAACCGGCCACCTATAATTTCCCCGGCGTGACCACCATCTACGCCTCGGATGTGGCAAGTGGTTCGCGTGGCATTGTCATCGGCAGCACGACCAATGGCTCGATGATCATCTCGGCGGGCACTCTTTCAACTGTCGGGTCCGTCGGGGCAGACCTCGTCGGTAACGGCAACGGTTTCACCGGCACCCTGACGATCACCGGTGGTGAATACATCAGCAACTCTTTCGGTTTCGCGCTGGGTGCCGGTGGAGGGACCGGACGTGTCTCCGAACTCACCGTCAGCGGTACCGGCAAGGCGACCATCACCAGACTCGATTTCAACTGCCAGACCGCCAATATCTATCTCAATGGCGGAACCCTGCAGGCCAACCAGGTGGTCTATACCTCGGTAAGCGCTGCCTCCAAGATCCGCCTCAACGGCGGCACTCTCAAGGCCGGAGCCACCCAGACATCGCCCGCTTTCATCCCCTCGAGCGGCAACGTCGAGACCCTGGTCCAAGCTGGCGGCGCGATCATCGACACCGCCGGCTTCGACATCACCATCGCCGAGCCGCTGCTTGAAGACGCCACTTCCACAGGCGGCGGCCTCACCAAGAACAGCCTCGGCCTGCTCACCCTCGGCGCACCTAACACCCTCACCGGCGCTGTCGATGTCAATGCCGGCGGCCTCGGAGTCAAAGGCGGAGCCACTTCCTGGGCTCCTTCGTCCTTCACCCACTCCGGAAACGCCCTCAACTTCGACCTCGGTGTTTATGGAGAATTCAACCCGGTCGTCATCGAGACCGGAGCGCTCACCGTGGACTCCGCCATCACCGTCAACGTCACCGGCTCGAATTTCCAAGTAGGCCAGATCCCGCTCATCGCTTATAGCTCCAAAGACTTCACAGGTGGCTCGTTCACCCTCAACCCCGCCACCCTGCCCTCCAATGTCGAGGCCACCCTTATCGACGATAACGCCGGCCTGATTTATCTGAACGTCACCGCAGCACCCACGACCTACGTGTGGTCCGGTGACACCTCCACCCCGGGCATCGGGATCTGGGACACCACCAGCCTGACTTGGAACAGCTTCACCAACGCATTTTCCACCTCCGGCACCCAGATCGTCCAGTTCCCTGACCTCACCGGGGGCGGCACAGCGACCATTACGGGCGACTACTCCCCCCTTAGCATCGGCTTCACCAATGGCAGCGGAAACCACTACGTGATCAATGGAACGGGCAAAATCACCGGAGCCACCGTAGTTAACAAAACCGGTGCCGGAAGAGTCACCTTGAATGGAGCCGCTCACAGTTATAGCGGCGCGACCACCATCAGCACCGGGGCCATCATTAAAAAAGCCGCCGATGCCACCACCGGAGCCATCACCGTCGCTAACAACGCCACCTTCGCCCTCGACGGCGGCGTCACCACTGGAGCCGGCCAGACCCTCACCCTCTCCGGACCAGGGGCCATCGGGGCTGATTACTTCTATACCGGTTCCGCCGTCCAGCGCGGTTCCCTCCAAGCGCAGAACGGAGCAAACACCTGGAGCGGAAACGTCATCCTCACCACCACCGGAAACACCCGTATCGGTGTCCAGAACGGAGCCTCGCTCACCATCGGCGGCACCATCACCGAGAGCGCGGCAGGTGTCTCACCGACGTTCCGCGCCGGAGATGCCGGCGACAATATCACGCTCAGCGGAGTCTGCTCTTGGACCGGCGATACCATCATGTTTTCCACCGGGGGATCCATCAAACTCGGCGGCAACGACAGACTGCCAACCAGCTCCAACATCAAATTCACCGGCAGCGCCACGGTTTTCGATTTGAACGGAAACAACCAGCAGGTGCGTGGAATCACCGATTTCAACCCGACCGTCACCAATGGAGGAGCCACACCCTCGGTGCTGACTCTCAGCCCTCTCGTCGCCACGACCACCGGCTTCTTCGGCCTCATCGTCGACGGCACAGAATCGATCTCAGTGGTGAATTCCGGTGACGGCACCACCATCCTCGGCGGTAATAACACCTATAGCGGCACCACCACCGTCAACTCGGGCACCCTGCTGATCAATGGCAACCAAATCGGTGCCACAGGCGCAGTCCAGGTCAACGGCGGCACTCTCGGCGGCACCGCAACGATCGGTGGCGCAGTCACCGTCGCCTCCGGAGCGAAAATCGCACCGGGCACCGACGGCACGATTGAGACTCTGGACATCGCCGCCAATACCGCCATCGCCGGCACCTTTGCCTGTGATGTCAATGCCGCCACCACCGACCGACTCGTCGTCACCGGCGACCTAGCTCTAACCAGCAGCACGCTGGCCATCAACCCGGTCAGCCCCGCCACTCCGGGCAGTTACGTCATCGCCACCTACACAGGCACCCGCACCGGGACTCTCGGTGGCACCCTGCCCGCTGGATACAGCGTCACCTACGACGACACCAACAAGGAAGTTGAACTCGTCATTGTCGGCACCGGCTACAGCCAGTGGGCCACCACCAACAACGTGCTGCTCGGCGAAAACGGCGACGACGACAACGACGGCCTCATCAACCTCGTCGAATACGCCCTCGGCCTCAACCCGCAAGCCAGCAGCGTGCCCGCCGGCACCTTCGTCGGAAACCTCCTGACCTTCACCAAAGGCCCGGAAGCGAAAGCCGCAGGTGATGTGACCTACACCATCGAAATCTCCACCACCCTCGACGCAGGTTCATGGAGCCCGGCTGCGGCCACGGACACTGCTGACACGATCAGCTTCCAACTCCCGGCCAATCAACCCGGCGGCAAGCTCTTCGCCCGCCTCAGAGTGACCAAGCCTTGAATCCTCTTGCCTCCTGCGAGGGGCAAACCAAGGGCGGAGTCCGTCAATGGAATTTCCGGACTCCGCCCCCCGTTCATTTACCCAACTCCGGATCATCCGGAACTCCAGCCGCCGATCAATCCACCCTCCGTTTTCCTATCCGCCCGAGCCATTCATATCCCTGTCTTGAGCACCTTTTTTCCAATCCAAAAAAACCAAAAAACCATGAAACCTAAATCCACGAACCGCTTCTCCGGCCTCCGCCACACGTCCACCCTCGCCCTCGTCTTCACCGCATTCACGGTAGGCAGTGCTTGCGCTGCCACCTGGACTTGGGACGGCGGTGCCGCTACCGGAAGCTGGACGGACGGCAATAACTGGAATCCCAACATCCTCACCACTTACCCCACCGGCTTTCCTCTGTATAACCAGGCTCCTACTGTCATCAACGACCGGCTTAGCGTCAATGGTGCCCAAGCCCTTGACTATACATTATCCCAAGGAAACACGATTTTTGGTGGAAACACCATCCGCGGTCTCGTCATCGGCAGTACGAGCAATGGCACGATGAACATCACCGGCGGCACCTTCTCCACCGAGGGAAACACGCTCGTCAGCGGCAGCACCTACTCCGATGTGCTAGGCAACCTGAACTCCGCAGCCGTCCTCAACATCAACGGCGGCAACTACGTCAGCGGTGCCTCCGGTCTCTACATGGGCCTCGGAGGAGTAGCACCCCAGCCAAGCCCGGCTCCATCCGCAACTCTCAGCATCACGAACGGATCCGCCACCGTCACCACGCTGGCATTGAACACCAACAGCACGACGGTGAATCTCAACAGCGGTGGTATACTTGCTGCCAACTCGGTGAACTACCTTTCGTGGACCAGCGTCATCAATTTTGATGGTGGAACACTCAGGGCACGCCCGACCGCCATCGCGAATTTCCTGCCGAACGGCGGAGGCCTCACCGCCTTGGTGAAATCAGGCGGTGCCGTCATTGATACTAACGGCGTCAATGTCACCGTCGGTGAGCCACTCCTCACCGACCCCGTCTCCCTCGGCGGCGGCATCACCAAAAACAGTGCCGGACTCCTCACCCTCGGCGCGGTTTCCACCACCACGGGCGCCACAAGCGTGAATGCCGGTGGCCTGAGTATCCCGGCCGGCATTGCCTCATGGAAGCCCTCCTCGTTCACCCACAGCGGGAACGTCATGAACTTCAGTCTCGGCATTTACAATCCCTCTAACCTGGCCTGCATCGACACCGCCGGCGCACTCACCCTCAACTCCGCCATCACCGTCAACGTCTCCGGCTCTCAGTTCGTCGTGGGGCAGGTTCCGCTCATCAAATACGGCTCGAAAGCCGGTGCCGGCACCCTCACTCTCAATCCCGCCTCGCTACCCGCCGGTGTGATCGCCACTCTTGAGGACGATGGCGCTGGCCTCATCTATCTCGACGTCACCCAAGGCGGCTTCGTCTGGTCCGGGGACTCCGACACTCCCGGCACCGGCGACTGGGACACCACCAGCTCCAACTGGAACAACTTCCTCGCCACCTACTCGGACCCCGCCCCCGTCACCTTCCCCTCCGTCTCAGGCGGCGGCACCGTCACTCTCTCGGCCGATGTCTCTCCCGCTGCCGTCGACTTCACCAACACCTCTGGAAACGACTACCTGCTCGCTGGCACCGGTAAAATCATCGGTCCCGCCGTCGTCAGCAAGACCGGAAACGGCCGGGTCACTTTAAACAACACCAACACCTACACCGGCAATACCAACATCACTTCCGGCATCCTCTCCATCGCCACCACCGATTCGCTTCCGGGCTGGAATGTCAACAGCCGCTATCCCATCGCCAGCGGGGCCACCCTCGCCGTGCGGAATGCCATCTCGGATGCCAATGTCGCCACCATGCTCGCCACCACCGGCAACTTCGGTGCGGGTGCCATCCTCGGCTTCGATACGGAAGCCGGCGACCGCACCTACGCCTCCAATCTCACAGGAGCCATCGGTGTCGCCAACGTCGGCTCGAACATCCTCACACTCTCCGGGATCAACTCCCACACCGGATCCACCCTTGTGGCCTCCGGCACGCTTGCGGCCGGAAGCTCCACCGCCTTCACCGGCACCGGCCCCCTTGTGTTGGACACCGCCACCTCGTTCGATCTCGGGGCTTCGGATGCCGCTTTCACCACCATCAACGCAGGTGCGCTCTCCAACACCATCACCGCCAGTTCCGAAGTCACCGGCACCAGCACCCTCTCACTGCTCAACGGTGGATCCAGCTTCCTCGGAGCCATCACCGATGGCGACACCCGGAAAATCGCCGTAAAATGCCGCGCCACCAATGCCAGCAACGTTCCTAACAATTTCGACAACACCTACTCCGGCGGCCTCACACTGCTCGGAGGAATGGATGCCGCCACCAGCGGGACACGTCTGATACCCTACTCCTCCTTCACCACGGTGGACTCGGAAACCGGCTTGGTGACCAGTGGCCCCTACGGCACCGGACCTATCAGGATCGGCGAGACCTCCACTGACAGGGTGCAGGTCTATTTCAATGCCGCCGGCCGCATCATCGCCAACAACCTCATCGTCAACACCGCCGCCGGCACCGACACCGCCGGTGGCTTCCGCGTGGAAAGCGGCGGCAACCTCATCAGCGGAGCCATCCTCGTCAACGAGGCCAGCGCCTTCTTCCGCAACAACGTCACCAACGGCTCCGCCGGAAATGGAGAGATGACCCTCACCGGCCCCATCTCCACCGGCAGCAATCCCGCAGCCGGCCTCACCGTCAACGCCGCCGGGGTCAACACCCTCGCCCTGACGTTGAAAAACCAGACCGCCGTCGCGAACAGCTACACCGGAAACACCACCGTCAACGGAGCCAACACCACCCTGATCCTCGGCGCGGCCAACCAGATTCCTAACGGAGTCGGCAAGGGCAACGTCGCCATGGCCGGCAGCAAGCTCGACCTCGCCGGCTTCAGCGAGACCATCAACGGCCTCAGCGGCTCCGGCACCGTGGACAACCTCTCCACCGGCACCGCCAACACCCTCACCCTCGGCGACGGCGATGCCTCCGCCAGCTTCTCCGGCACCATTGCCAACACCAACGGCGAGCTCTCGCTCGTCAAGGTGGGCAGCGGCATCCAGACGCTCACCGGCTTCCAGACCTACACCGGCCCGACCACCGTCCGGGGCGGCACCCTTGGGATCAACAACTCCCTCGACAGCCCTACCGTCACCATCGGCGGAGCCACTGCCACCGGCTCCCCCACCCTCACCGGCGCGGGCGGCACGATCAACGGCACGCTGCTGGTCTCCGCCGCAAGCGGCGGCGCGGAAGGCACCGTCAATCCCGGCACCACCGGCACCACCGGCACCACCGGCTCGCTCAATGTTTCGGAAACCACCATCGCCGGCACCTACGCCTGTGATGTGGTCGCCGACGCCGCAGACGCGCTCTTCGTCAATGGCAGCCTCAATATCAGCGGTGCCAAGTTCGCGCTCAACACCGTCACCCCGGTCGCCGGCACCTATACCATCGCCACCTACTCGGGCACCCTCACCGGCACCTTCACCCCGGTCCCGGCACTCCCCGCCGGCGCATCGCTCGACTACGCCACGGAGGGGGAAATCAAGCTCATCCTCCCCGCCGCCGCTGGATACGCAGGCTGGATCACCGGCTTCGGCCTACCCGCTGGCGATCAGGATCCTACCGACGATCCCGACCACGACGGCATCAGCAACCTGATGGAATACGTGCTCTTCAACGGCCAGCCAGCCGAGTCCTCCACCTCCATCCTGCCCACCCTCGATGCCAGCGGCGCGAACTTCATCTTCACGCTTTACCGCCGCACGGATTCCGCGGCGGATACCACGCAGATCTTCCAATACGGAACCAATCTAAGCAGCTGGACTGACGTGGCGATCCCCGCAGGCTCCGGAGTGACGGTCACACCTAACACCCCAAGCCCTGGCATCGACAAGATTGAAGTCTCCGTGGTGAAAAGCCCGAATACCAAACTCTTCGGTCGTCTCGAGGTGATCAAGCCATGATCCCGTCACCACCCCATCCTTCGTCTCCCCGCTGAGACATCCCCGGGCAAGATCCGATCATTCTCGGATCTTGCCCGATTTTTTCCTCACCCTTCATTTCCATCACCCTCGCCCTGCCCACGCGGGATTTGATTTCACCGTGAGTCGGACATCCCTCGTGGACCCCATCCTGCGGCCCTTTGATTTCCCAATGAATCGAACCCTCACCTTCCTGTCAGTCATCCTGCTAGCGCTGACCGCATCAGACGCCCAGACCCTCCCCGCATTTCCCGGCGCGGAAGGCTTCGGCTCCATCGCCGCGGGCGGCCGCGGCGGCGATGTCTATTACGTCACCAACCTCAACACCTCCGGCACAGGTTCCTTCGCAGAAGGCATCACCACCGCACCCGCCTCAGGACGCACCATTCTTTTCAAGGTTTCCGGCCACATCCGCCTGTCTTCCACCCTGAATCTCTCCAAGAATAAAATCACCATCGCCGGCCAGACCGCGCCGGGTGATGGCATCTGTTTTTGGTACAGGCCCATCAACTTCACCGGGAACGATCTGGTGATCCGCAACATCCGCTTCCGCTACGGCAAACAAGCCGCCGGAGGCGACGCCATCAACCTCGGTGCCTCCCAACGCATCATCTTCGACCACTGCGACGTGATGTTCTCCACCGATGAAAACATGTCATCCTTCGGACTCGCCCCCGAACACATGACCTTCCAGTGGTCCACCAACGCCTGGGGCCTCCAAAGCCACTCCGCCGGCGGACTCTGGAAAGTGAAACACGCCACCGTCCATCACACGCTCTGGGCGAACAACCACACCCGCAACCCCAAGCTCATCGGCGGCGAAGTCTTCGACTGGGTCAACAACCTCACCTTCGGCTGGGATCTCGGCTTCAACATGGCCGAGGATGTCGCCGGCGGCGTCGACATCAACCACCGCCTGAACATCCGCAACAGCTCCTTCATCCACGGTGGCTCCACCACTTCCGCCATCTACGGCGGTGCCTTGAACGACGACGGCTCTCCGAAATTCAAACTCCACATGGCGGACTCCGCCCTCGACGGCAACAACAACGGCATCCTCGACGTTTCCCGCACCAACTATCAGCTAGTCAGCTCCACCGGCTACTCCCAAACCGCCACCGCCTGGCCGCAGACCCTTCTCGGGAATCCCGCCAACCCCATCATCGGAGTTCCCGTCACCGTCACCCCGCGCCTCACCGGCTACAAAAAAATCATATCGAAGACCGGTGCCGTCCGCATGGAAATCGGCAGCCGCCCGCTGCGCGACGAAATCACCCAACTCTGCGTCACCCGTGCCGCCAATCTCCAGCGCGGCATCATCGCCGATCCGCTCGAACTCAACCTCTCCACCGGCACCGCCTTCGCCGACCTGAAATCCACCCCCGCACCCACCGATACCGACCTCGACGGCATGCCCGATGATTGGGAGGATGCCCTCGGCTACAACAAAGCCGTTGCCGACAACAACACGGTCCTAACCGCCCCACAGACCGCAGCCTCGTTTTTCCCGTCCGGCTCGCCCGCCGGCTACACCCGGTTGGAAGAATACCTCCACTTCAAAGCCGTCCCCCACGCCACCGTCGCCAAAAACACGGTCGCATCTCCCGGCTTCATCGACATCGACCTCCGAAAATTCACCTCCGGCTTCACCTCCCTTCCCGCATTCACCGTCTCCAACATCACCGGCGGCACGATCACCCAATCCGGCCCCGGCAACGCCATCGTCCGATTCACTCCGCCGCTCGAGACCTCCGGCCGCGCGGGTTTCCTCTTCACCGTCACCGACTCCGCCGGCGACACCTGGACCCAGCAATGCTGCCTGCTCGTTTCCACCAAAACCCAACCCCGCCCCGTCACCTGGATCGGCGATGGTCTCTCCAACAACTGGGACACCTCGACGAACAATTTCACCTCCACCCTCGGCCCCACCGCCTTTGCTAACAACGATGCCGTCGCCATCAACGACACCGGCTCGAACACTCCCAACATCCAACTCCAAGGCACACTTTTGCCTGCTTCGGTGACGATCTCCAACCCGTCGAAAAACTTCACCCTCGCCGGCCCCGGCAC
The DNA here is from genome assembly GCA_963841745.1 of uncultured Verrucomicrobiae bacterium. Lineage (GTDB taxonomy): Bacteria > Verrucomicrobiota > Verrucomicrobiia > Verrucomicrobiales > Akkermansiaceae > Luteolibacter. The sequence continues at coordinate 305,702 of CAWJDV010000010.1, forward strand.
CATCAGCGGCACCGCCCCGCTTTCCAAAAGCGGCATCGGCACGCTCACCCTCACATCGAACAACTCCCACAGCGGCGGCACCCTGCTGGATGCCGGCACCATCGTCATCGGCGCAGGTGGCAGCACCGGCAACATCGGCAGCGGCCAACTCACGATCCAGAACAACGGAATCTTCGCGAACACCTACGCCAGCGGATCCCAACCCACTGTCTCCGCACCCATCCACATCCCCGGTGGCCAAGCCGCCACCCTCCGCTCCGGCAACCGGATCACCCTCACTGGAGCCCTCACCGGTTCCGGCGATCTGACTATCGAAAACCAGACCACCGTCAACCGCCTGGACATCAGCTCCTCGACCAATGCGTTTGCCGGCAACCTGATCTTCACCCGCACCGCCGGTGCCGGCGGAGGAATCCGCCCCAGTTTCGTCAACGGCTTCAATGGATTCGCCAATGCCGCCGTGAGCCTTGCCGCGAACTGCCTGATCCAGCCCCAAACCAACTCCACCGGCAACACCTTCGCCATCGGCTCCCTCACCGGGGCGGGCCATCTGCAAGGCGGTGCCGCTGGGATGTGCAATTACTCCATCGGCGGACTCAATGACTCCACCACCTACGCGGGAGCCATCTCCGGCAACGCCGCCCTCACCAAGACCGGCTCCGGCACCCTCACCCTCACCGCAAACTCAAGCCACAGCGGTGCCTCCAACATCAACGCCGGTTCGCTCGCCCTGCTAGGAACTTTCGGCACCTCCCCCGTCGCCGTCGCCGCAAACGCCACACTCACCGGCACCGGCACCATGGGTGGCTCCCTCACCACCGCCGCCGGTGCCATCCTTTCCCCCGGAGCGGACAACGGCACCGCCCCCGGCACGCTCACCGCCGCCTCGCTCTCGCTCACCTCGCCCACCCTGCGCTTCGATCTCTCCAACAATCCCGCCTCAGGAAACGACCGGATCCTAACCACCGGCTCCGTCACCCTCTCCGGCCCCCAGAATTTCATCTTTACCCTCACCGACGGCGATCTCGCCCCCGGCACCTACGACCTCATCACCACCGCCGGCACGCTCACCGCCACCGGCGTCACTCTCATCTCGAACCTCCCCACCGGCACCCGCCAATCCCTCACCCTCGAACACAGCCCCACCGGCTCCGCCCCCGGCTACGTCCGCCTCGTCGTCACCGGCGATCAAGGCAACCTCACCTGGACCGGATCTAACGGAGCACTCTGGGACCAGCAAACCACCGCTTCATGGTCCGGCGCATCCCCCGCCACGTTCTATAACTTCGACCATGTCTTGTTCACCGACTCCGCCACTAACGGTACCGTCACCGTCACCCAGCCCGTCGCCCCGCAATCCATTACCGTCACTAACACCGCCGCCCGCCCCTACACCATCACCGGCGCTCCCATCACCGGCTCCACCTCCTTGATGAAATCCGGCACCGGCTCCCTCACCCTGAATCTCCCGCGCTACGACCTCCTTGACTGCTCCATCACCACCGGCAGCCCGACCGTCACGGTTTCCAGCACCACCGGGATGGTTCCCGGCATGACAGTCATCAGTCGAGACAACCCCGCCACCATCCCCGCCGGCACCACCATCGTTTCCGTAGTCAATGCCACCACTCTCACCCTCTCACAAAACGCCACCGCCACCAGCGCCACCGCCCGGATCATCTTTGAAACCCGCAACTCCTTCAGCGGCGGCACCATTCTCAACGACGGCTCCCTCACCCTCGCCTCCAATTCCTGGGAATACTACAGCTCCGCCTTCCCGCCGCCATCCAATCCCTTCGGCCTCGGCACCGGTCCCATCACCCTCAACGGTGGCACCCTCACCCTGCTAGGCCACAGCGTCAGCACACTCCACGTTTCCGGTGCCCTGCCTAACGACCTCATCGTCCCCGCCGGGAAAACCGCCACGCTCCGCTCCGTCATGCGCGGCACCTACCTCAACGACATCGCCGGACTCCGCGGAAACCTGACCGGCTCAGGCACGCTAAACCTCGTCGTAAACTACGCCTACAGCGCCATCACCGGCGACTGGTCCGACTTCTCCGGCACCCTCAATGTCACCCGCCCCGCCAGCGGAGCGAGCGACCCGCGCTTCCAACTCGGCAACGATCCGGGCCTCCCCCTCGCCGCCGTCCACCTCGATCAAGTCACCCTCACCTACACCCCCACCCCGCCACCCGAGGGCGTCGTCATTCCCATCGGCAGCGTCTCCGGCACAGACAACTCCACCACTCTCATCGCCGGTGCCGAAACCGGATCCGTCCCAGTCACCTGGAGCGTCGGCTCACTCAACACCTCCACCACCTTCGCCGGAAATTTCACCCCCTACGGAAACGCCCCCATCGGCTTGGAAAAAACCGGCACCGGGACCTGGACTCTAACCGGCACCGGTAATGTCAGCGCGGGCATCACCGTCCAAAACGGCATCCTCTCCTACGGCGACGCCTCCACCGACACCCTCGCCGGCACCAGCGAAATCTCCATCGACCCCGCCGCCACACTGCAACTCAACAACGGCGCGAAAATCATCGGCTCCACCTGCGAAATCTTCACCTCCGGCACCCTCCGCGGCCACGGCACCCTGCAAGCCCCGCTCGTTTCATCCGGCACCCTCTCCCCGCTCGGCGGCCACCTCTCCATCATCGGCGATACCGATCTCAGCGGAACCCTCGACCTGACATCCTACACCGAACGTCTCGCCGTCACCGGAAACCTCAATCTGGCAGGAATCATCCATCTCCCGGCCGCTGCCACCACCCCCGGCCGCAAACTGCTCGCCACCTACACCGGCACCCTCGGCCTCGGCACCGTGACCCTTCAGAACATCCCCATCGACTATCAGGCCACCCTCGACATCGCCACCCCGGGGGAAATCGCCGTCGTCCTCCAGGACCAGTCACTCTATCAAGCCTGGCAGCTCGTCCATTTCACCACCCTCGAAAATCCCGACGGCCAGCCCGCCGCCGATCCCGACACCGACGGCATGACCAACCAGGAGGAATTCGAAGCCGGCACCGATCCCAAGAGCGACACCTCGTTCATCCTCCTCGTCTGGCAGGGCGGCGGCACCAATCCCTGGGACCTCGCCACCACCGCCACCTGGCTCGAAAACACCACCCCGCGCGTCTTCCGCGACAAGCGCCACCTCACCATCAGCGACAGCGGCTCCAACTCCCCCGCCATCAACCTCGTCGGCACCCTCGCCCCCGGCTCCCTCGCCGTCACCAACTCCACCAAAGCCTTCACCCTCTCCGGCACCGGCTCGCTATCAGGCACTACCGGCCTCGTGAAATCCGGCACGAACACCCTCACCCTCGCCACCGCTAACACCTACTCCGGCCCCACCGCCATCGACGCCGGCGTCGTCACCCTCCAGCACGCCACCGCCCTCGGCTCCGCCACCGGCGGCACCACCGTCACTAACAACGCCCGCCTCGAACTCGAAGGAAACATCACCGTCACCGGCGAACCACTCACCCTCTCCGGCACCGGCGGCTCCTCCTTTTTCAACGGTGCCCTCAACTCGAAATCCGGCACCAGCACCTGGACCGGCCCCGTCACCCTCGCTGCCAGCGGCACCCGCATCGGCGCACAAGCCAATGCCACCCTCATCGTCTCCGGACCCATCGCCAGCACCACCGGCATCACCATCCGCCCCAATGACATGACCTCCACCGTCATTCTATCCGGGGCTAACGACTACTCCGGCGACACCACCGTCATCGGCGGAGTCCTCAAACTCGGCGCGCCCAACACGCTCCCCGGCACCACCCCGCTCAAGCTCGGCGGGTCCGGAGTTTCCGGCAAACTCGACCTTGCCGGTTTCAACCAGGAAATCGCCGCCCTCACCGTCACACAAACCACGGGCACCCTCACCAACAACGAAGTCACCTCGGCCACACCCGCCATCCTAACAATCAACACCGCTGCCAACACCAGCTACTCCGGCAGACTCACCGGCAGCCTCACCCTCGCCAAATCCGGCACCGCCACCCTCTCGCTCACCGCCGCCACCGCCCTCGCCACCACCAATTCCGTCCACCTCGACGCCGGAGTCCTCAGTCTATCATCCGCCCACACCGTCACCGCCCTCCGCATCAACGGCGTCTGGCAGCCCGCCGGAACCTATCACTCCACCAACAGCTCCGGCCGCCTCTCCGGCACCGGCTCCCTCATCGTCACCACCTCCGGCCCCACCGCTTTCGGCGCATGGATCGATACCTTCCCCACTCTCGCCACCGAACAAAAACTCCCCACCGCCGATCCCGACTACGACGGCCACTCCAACCTCGCCGAATTCGCCTTTGCCGGAAACCCCACCTCACCCACCGACAACGGCCAGCGCCAACTCCGCACCACCGATGCGAACAACGACTCGCTCCCCGACCTCACCCTCACCCTTGAAGTCCGCGCCGGCACCACCTTCACCGCAGACGGCCCCGACCTCGTCTCCCCGCCCGTCGACGGCATCACCTACCGCATCGAAGGCAGCACCGACCTATCGGATTTCACCAGCCCCGTCACCGAAGTCATCCCCCACCTCGGCACCGGCTCCGCCAAATCCGGCTACACCTTCAGAACCTTCCGCCTCAGCGCCGCCAACGGTCTCCCCAACCAAGGCTTCCTCCGCGCCTCCGCCCAATAAAAAAGTAGTCCAGGACTTCAGTCCGCTCTTCACCGCCGTGCGCCCGCTCCTCCTGCTGCTTGCCCTAACGCTAACCACCAGCGCCCAGCTCACCTGGTCGCTCGCCGGCAGCAACACCACCTGGCCCGCCGACAAGCGCACCGCCATCGTCAACGCGATGACCGAGGCCGTCGCCCTCTACAACGCCAACGGCTATTTCCCCAAATCCCTCTGGATCAACTACGACCCCTCCGTCCCCACCGCCAACGGCAGCTACAACGGCACCATCAACTTCGGCGGCCAGATCGGCACCCGCGTCGCCCTCCACGAAATCTCCCACACCCTCGGCGTCGGCACCGTCAGCCAGTGGAACACCAACCGCTCCGGAAACACCTGGACCGGCACCTTCGCCATCAACCGCGTGAAACTCTTCGACGGAGCCACCGCCACCCTCAATGCGGACACCGCGCATTTCTGGCCCTACGGCCTGAACTTCGACTCCGAAGACAGCACCACCAACCGCGTCCGCCACATAAGAATGGTTTCCGCCCTCCGCCGCGACATGGGTATCGTCACCGACTCCGATGGCGACGGCCTCCCTAACGATTGGGAAATTTTCCATTTCGGCGACCTCACCCAGACCGCCACCGGCGATGCCGACGGCGACGGAGTCAACAACCTCGCCGAATACAACGCCGACACCAACCCCGCCGCAGCCACCACCCAATGGACCGGCACCACCAGCAGCGACTACACCGTAGCCTCCAACTGGACGCCCACCCCCGCCCCATCCGGCGGCACCTTCTTCACCCGGCTCAACGTCAATAACAACGCAAGCCACCCGCTCATCTACGACGCCGCCCGCGGCACCACCGTCCTCCGCCCCGCCGACCGCGGCCTCGTCATCGGCAGCGGCCTCGTCATCGGCAGCGGCGCTGCCGGTGGCGGCGCGATGTCCATCACCGGCGGATCACTCTCCACCGTCGGTGCCACCGCACCCGATGTGATCGGTAACAGCGGCAACACCGCCTCGCTCACCCTCGACGGCGGATCATTCGCCAGCTCCGAGCTCCAGCTTGGCGTCAACGGCCAAGGCACCGGCATCATCAATCTCAACTCCGGCACCGCCTCGATCACCTCCCTCAACTTCAGTTTCGCCACCGGCGGCAGCGGCACCATCCACCTGAACGCCGCCACACTAACCACCAGCGGCATCGCCCGCACCGGTTCGGGCACCGGCACCCTCAATCTCAACGGCGGCACCCTCCGCGCCTCCGCCTCGTCCACCAACTTCCTCGAAAACCTCACCAACACCTTCATCAAATCCGGCGGCGTCACCCTCGACACCTCCAGCCACAACATCACCATCGCCCAACTCCTCCGCAACGACCCCGCCTCCCCTAACGGCGGCCTCACCAAGTCCGGCAACGGCATCCTCACCGTCACTGCCGCCAACACCTACACCGGCCCCACCACCGTCACCGCCGGCATTCTCATCGCGGAAAACGCCGCCGCTCTCGGCACCAGCGCATCCGTCGCCGCCGACGCCACCCTCGCCCTCACCGGAAATCTAACTTACATCGGAACCCCGACTCTGACAATTTCCGGAACCGGCCAGAAAACCGCCACCACGCCCGCTCCCGCCGTCCAACGCGGCGCGACTCCAAAGCCTCTCCGGCAGCAACACCTGGAACGGAAACCTAACCGTCGCCGCCACCAACACCCGCATCGGCGTGCAGGACGGCGCATCCCTCACCCTCATCGGCTCCATCGGCGAGTCAGCTCCCGCCACCGCCGTCATTTTCCGCGCCGGCCTCAATCCCGGCGACGACATCACTCTCAACACCCCCGCCACTTGGACTGGCGACACCCTCGCCTACTCCGGCAGTGCCACCGGCGGAGCGCTCAAGCTCGGCGCGTCCAACGTGCTGCCCGCCACCTCCGCACTCCTGTTAGCCGGCAACGCGGTTTCCGGCCGCCTCGATCTCAACGGCTTCAATCAAACCGTCGCCGGCCTTTCCAACGGCACCGGCGGATCATCTCCCATCGGCACCGGCATCATCACCAACACCGGCACCACCCCGTCCGTTCTCACCCTCGCGCCCACCGTGAGCCGCACCTTCATCGGCACCATTCAGGACGGCAGCCAGCCCATTCACCTCGTGAAATCCGGCACCGCCACCCAGATCTTCACCGCCGCCCAAGCCTACACCGGAAACACCACCGTCACTGGCGGCACGCTCCGCCTCGACCAATCCTACCTAGCAGACTCATCCGGTATCTCCATCTCCACCGGCGCGAAGCTCCATCTCAACTTCACCGGCACCGACACCATCGCCACCCTCACCCTCGGCGGCGTTCCCATGCCGCCCGGCACCTACAACTCCACCACCCATGCCTCCAACTTCCTCGGCACCGGCAGCCTCGTCGTCCCTACTGATTTCACCAACTGGCTCAACACCGCCCCCGGTTTCACCGAAGCGGAAAAATCCCCCACCGCCGATCCCGACGGCGACGGTCTCGCCAACCTCGTCGAATACGCCATCGGCACCTTGCCGGACTCCATCCAACAGAACGCCATCACCACCGGAGTTTCCAACCAGCTTCTCAGCCTCACCTTCGACCGCCTGCCCGCGCGGTCGGACCTCACCATCACGGTCGAAGCGACGTCCACCCTCGGCGCGTGGGCACCCATCGCCCGCTCCACCGCAGGGGCGGCATTCACCCCGCTGCTCGCCGGCGTGCAATGCCTGGAGACCCCTGTCGACGCCAACCGCTTCCAGATAACCATCACCGACGCGCCACCTGCCAGTGGCAGTCGCTTCCTGAGAATCGTCGTCAACCAGTGAACGCCATTCCATTTCCATCATGTTCCGCCATTTTCTGCTCACCATCCTTCTTCTAACACCGCTGCACGCCGCCCCTGTGACCTTGGAGGAAAAGGGCGAGCTCGCCATCCTCTCCAACGGCATCATCACCGCCACCGTCGACAAGGACTCCGCTTCGATCAACTCACTCCGGTTCCGCGACACCGAGTTCATCCGCCAGGAACGCGGCGGAGCCTACTTCAGCATGGACGGCGGCAAGAATTTCCGCGTCCCCGCCGGATGCAACTTCCGCGTCCATCACCGCACGCCCGAGCTCATCGACATTGCAATGACCCAGTCCTGGAAATCCCAGGTTCAGGCCGTCGATATTGAAATCCACTACGTCGTCCAAACCGGTGTTAGTGGTCTCCACACCTACGCCGTCGTCCGTCACCCGGCCGGCTATCCGGCCACCAAGTTCGGCGAGTGGCGAATGGTCTGGAAACTACCGGACGATCTTCTGGACACCATCTGCGTCGACCGCCTGCGCTTCCGCAAGATGCCCACCGCCGCCGATTTTGCCCAAGCGAAACGCACCGACATCGGCGAGATCGTGCAACTCACCACCGGCCCTTGGGCCGGGAAATTCGACTGCAAATACGACTACAACGCCGACTACCACGCCACCCCGTTCTGGGGCCACGCCGACAGCCGCAGCGGCCTCGGCGCATGGATGGTCTTCGGCTCCCACGAGTGGTTCAACGACGGCCCCACCAAGCAGGACCTCACGTCCGCCGACCGCATCATCCACGTCCACTTCGGCATGAATCACTATCACAGCGATCCCACCGCCATCGCCGCCGGTGAGGAATGGAGCAAGACCTTCGGCCCGTTCCTGCTCTATCTGAACCACACCACCGGCGGCCCCGCCGAAAACGTCCAGGACGCCAACCGCCAGTCCCGCGAGGAAACCGCCGCCTGGCCCTACGCCTGGATGCCGCCCTCCGCCGACTACCCACCTGCCACCGCGCGCGGAACCGCCAAGGGAACATTTAAGATCACCGACTCCGCGAAACCCGCTCTTACATCCAACAACGCCTGGATCGGCCTCTCCCAGCCACCTCCCGGCGGCAACTGGCAGTTCGAGTCGAAGAACTATCAATACTGGTCCCGCGTCGCCGCCGATGGCAGTTTCACCATCGCCCATGTCCGCCCCGGCACCTACACGCTCAGCGCCTTCGCGGACGGCGCATTCGGCGAGTTCGAAAAAACCGGCGTCGAAATCAAGGCCGGTGCCACCACCGATCTATCCGAACTCACCTGGACCATCCCGCGCGACCGCGGCAAGCTGGTGTGGGAAATCGGCACTCCTAACCGCCGCGCCGACGAGTTCCGCCATGGCGACGACTATTTCCAAGGCTACCTCTGGAAAAACTTCGGCAAGGAGTTCTCCAATCCTCTCGACTACCACATCGGCCGCAGCGTTCCCGCCAAAGACTGGAACTACGCCCACTCTTCCTATCCGACGGCCCCTGGCAAAGTCGAACCCTGGAAATGGCGCGTTCATTTCGATCTCGAACAACCCCCGACCGTCGATGCCACGCTCACCATCGGCCTCGCCTCCGCCGACCGCGCCCGCATCCAGTTGTTCATGAATGACGGAGCAAAACCTTTCCACACGCTTGACCCCGGAATCCAGGGAGGAAACGCCCTGCTCCGCGAAGGAATCCATGCGAAATACAGTTACTATCAGATTGCCGTGCCGGCCAGAAGTCTCCGCAAGGGACAAAACATCCTCACCCTCGTGCAGACCCGCACCCACAGCCCGAGCTTCCACGTAATGTATGACGCGCTCTCGCTGGAAGTGCCGTGACCGGGGCCTCGAAGCGTCATCTCTATCAGGGCAACCTCATTTTGGCGCGCCATGCGGCATGAGCATGCCATTCCTGAACAAGGAGCGGCGGAACGTGTCCGCCGACGAGAATGAAAAGCCCATGAAAGCGCACTTCAATCCCTCCATGGACCGGACATTCGCTTCGGCGATCATGCATCGCCGCTCCTTGGGCCGATTCTCATCTACGACTTTCAAAACGAGGTGGCCCTGTCATCCCCATCCTCCCCGCTTCCCTCCGCCAGCCTCAGCCGAAAGGATGAGGTTCCCCTCCTTGCCGCGTCAGGGCGTCGGTGCGATCTTCCCAAGACAAACGCCTCCACTTTCCCAAAACTCATGAGTTCCAACAAACCCAACCCAACCCGCGCTTCCGGTTTCACCTTGGTGGAACTGCTGGTTGTCATTACGATCATCGTCGTACTTGCCAGTCTCGTTTTTGTCGCTGCGCAGAAAGGCATGGCATCCGCTAACAAGTCCCGAACCGTCTCCCAGATGCGCGAGATCGGCGTGGCGGTGGCCACCTGGGCGGCGGAGAACAACAACAACGAGCCGATGTATTTCCGCGACGGCAGCGGGGATTCCAGCAGCGAGGCCACCCCCGCCCTCAGTGCAGGCGACCGCAAGATCTGCGCCGGCAACCCGGCGATCCTGCTCTACAACAAGGAAACCCCCTCGGAAGGTTACCTCCAGAAGCCGTCGGCGTTCTTCGCAGCCACCCAGAAATACAACGTCCCAAGTGATAAGGATTACGATCCGTCCAAAGCCAGCACCGGCAACCTCTGGGGCTCATTCATGTGGGTCTATCCCAGCGTCCCGGCGGAGGAACGCACCGAGCGGCAGAAGACGATCATGCGCAGCAGCTCCTACGCCACCGTCGGCCGCCAAGCCTATAACAATCTCCTCATGTTCAACGACTACAGCTTCGCAAAGCCCAAGTATCCCAAGGACAAGTCCTACTACGCCCTCTTCCGCGACACCTCCGTGCGCAACGTGGCACCCACCGGGAATATCTGGGGATGGTTCTTCAGGGACCTGTGAGACGTCCAGCCTTCACAAGAGCAGCACGAGTATCCTCCACCTTGCAGCAAGTGCTGAGGGCTTCGATTGACGATTTTTGATTTTTGAACGGGCAATTGATAGGGAATCGCCGCCGCTCCGTCACATCAAAAACCATCATTCATCAGTCGTCAATCAATGCGGTGTCTGGATCGCTCGCAATCGGGCTGCCGGCCCGTACTAACAAAACGGAACAGCAAGTCCCGCCGCCACCGCCTTGTCAAAGACCAGCCCCCGCATCCGTCGAAAGGATGAGAGCAGGACCCTTGCTGGTTCCCGGCAATCCAAACATGCTCCGCAGCTGACCCCTTCGGTTTCCCCCTCCTCTAAACCCTTAGATATCTCATATTCATGAAACCCGGTTTTAATCAGTTTGTCGGAACACTCGTTGTTATCGGTCTTTCGCAAGCTGCGCAAGCGGCAGATGCCACATGGACTGGCCTCGGCGCGGACTCGTCGTGGACCACCACTGGTAACTGGAGCACATCTCCTGTCCCGGGCACTGGCAACACCGCTATTTTCGATGGCACGGGGAATGGCAAAACCACGATTACCACAGCTCCAGGAGCTCTCAGTTCATATGTTTTTAATGCTGGAAGCGCGGCTTACACGATCAGCGCCGCCAGCACCACATGGTCAGTGCCAAGTGGCGGTGGCGTCACGGTTAACAGTGGCGTGACGACCAACCAGAGTCTGAGCGGAATCCAGCTTATCAGGCCAGAGGTAAACTCCACGGTCAACTTCAGCAATCAAGGATCCGGCCAACTGAAGCTCGGAACCATCTTTTCCCAAAATGCGGGAACCGGTACTACCAATGCTCGTCTGAATTTCACTCCCGGAATCAATGCAACCATCGAAGTCAGTGGAAACCTGGATAACGCGGGCAACTCGGGAAGCAATGCCAAGAAAATGAGCATTCTTCTCAATGATGATGGCACTCTTAAAATCAGCGGTTCTGGATCTTTCGATGGCACCGATGCCGACGGGAATTCAGTTACCATCCGCCGAGGTACGCTTATGGTGAACACAATTACCAATGCGTCACCCACATGGGCTTTCAAAAGCTCACTTGGAACCAACGGTAGAATCCAGTTCGGAGAGGCCGGCCAGACTCGCACCGCGACTCTCGACTATTATAACGTAGCGAATGCCACCACCAACCGCGCCTTCCAAATCATTGATAACAACACCGCCGTTTTCAAAGTCTCAGGAGGCGCGTCCACCAATCTCATCATTACCAGTTCCATCACCCAGTCCGGCTCCGCCAGCGGGGGTGCGAAACTCACCAAGGACGGTGTTGGGATCCTCACTCTCGGTGCCAGTAACAGCCACAGCAACCAGACGCTCATCAGCGCGGGAAGACTCGTGGTAGGTCACGCAAACGCCCTTGGCACCGCGGGCACCTTCAATTCCCGCACCACCATCAACACCGGTGCCACACTGGAACTCGCCACCGACACCAGCGTCGCGAACGAATTCCTGGACATCACCTCGGGCAACACCGGTGCGATCGTTGTGAACCGCGCCACAGACGGCGAGGGCATCACCCATTCGACAGGCACCACCTACCTCGGCTCGGGCTCGACCATGAATGTCACGCAAGGGGCGAGGGTCACCAGCGGCACCGCCACCTTGGGCATCGCCAGTGTCATCCTCGCCAGCGGATCGGTCGGCACCGCCACCCTCAATTCCGATACGGCCGCGATCTCGGTCACAGGCGCCGTCTCCAGTGGCGTGAATTTCAATAAAACTCTCACGCTTACCGGATCCCATACGGGAAGCGCCATTTCCGGTGCCATTTCAAATGGCTCCGCCACGGGGGACAATAAGGTTTCGCTGATCAAATCCGGCACTGGCACGTGGACTCTTTCAAATACCAACACCTACACCGGCGACACCACCGTCAAAGCCGGCACGCTGGCACTCGGCGCTTCCGGCACGGTCGCTAACAGCACCAAGCTCGTCGTCGGCGACGCCGGTTCCAGTGGAGCGATATTGGATGTCTCCGCCAAGACCGGCGGGTTCACGCTGGGTGCTACCCAGACCTTGAGCGGCATCGGCTCGGTGGACGCCAATGACGGCGTGAACAAATACACGATCACCATGGCGAACGGCGCCACCCACGCGGCGGGAAACAGCTCCGCCAACGGCGGAGTCGGCAAGCAGACGGTTGACGGAAACCTGAACTACGGCGCGGGTTCTGTTTTCGAATGGACTCTCAATGGCAACACAACCGCGAGCGGAGATCGGGGCGTCGCGGGCGGTTACGATGCGGTGGACGGCACCGGCACCCTGGCCGTTGACGCCACGGAAGATACGGGGACCATTTTCCGGATTGTCCTTGGATCCGGGGTAGAGGTTGTCGATGGATTCTGGGACACGCCCAATACATCCCACACGTGGAGCGACATTTTCAGCGGCTTTTCGAGTCTCACGGGCGGCTTCCATACCAGCAACATTGAAGTCATCGGCGGCCCTGAGAACTTTGCCACTCACGGTTCATTTTCGATCACCTCCTCCTCTCTCACCTGGACCGCCGTCCCCGAGCCGACCACCGCACTCGCCGGTCTGCTACTCACCGCAGGGCTGCTCCGCCGCCGCCGTGGCTGAGCACACACGAATTTCGCCTCGTCGACGAGGCGAACCCCGAAGCGGAGTCCGGTTATTGGGTTTTCCGGACTCCGCTTTCAGTCTTTCCAGTCGGTCCGCAGGGCTGGACTCATCACCGACTTGAACTAAAGTTTGCCCCACATGGTTCGCGGTCCCGTCATCTTCTTCCTAGCCGCCATCATGGCTGCCGGTGCCATGGAAACGGTCACCAGCCTCACCGAATTGCGGGGGCTCCCGCCGAAGGATGCGGCGGCCGGAGTGCCGGTGCGCGTCGAGGGCACCGTCGTCGGGCTCGAGCCCAGCGCCTCGTTCCATTTCTTCCTGCACGACGGCAAGAACGGATGCTTCGTCAAAACCATCCTGAAAGGAAGGCCTGCCACTCCGCTTGTCCCCGGCGACCGCGTGCGGGTGGACGGCGTGTCCGACGCGCTCGGCTACTATCCCAGCATCAAGGACGGCCGGGTGAAGGTGCTCGGAAAGGGCCCGCTGCCTCCCCCGGTCAAACCCGGCGCGGGCGAAATTTTCTCCCCGCAGCTCGACTCGCAATGGGTGGAGGTCCCGGCGGTGGTGACCGGTTATGAAATCGGCGACGACCGCATCACGCTGGCCGTCGAGGTGCACGGACTGCCGTTCAAGGCGGAACTGCCCATGTCGCCCAGGGGTGAACAGTCGGCAGCCGCCTTGCTGCAGCAGCCAGTCCGCCTGCGGGGCATCATGGGCACCATTTTCAACCGGCAGCGGCAGATGACCGACCGCCACTTCTTCGTTTCATCCTTCGACGCCATCACCCCCAGCGCTCCGGTGGAAAATGGCGAGAGCCGCGCGCTACTAACTGTCTCGCAACTCCTCACCGGATCCTTCGGACCGACGACCCTTGTCCGCCTGCAGGGCACCGTCACCCAGCAGGACCTCAGGGGGTTCTACCTGCGGGACGCCACCGGCAGCACCCTCATCCAAGCCGCCAACCCGGATGATTTCCCGCCAGGGACGATCGTGGAGGCGGAGGGGTTCGGCGCGGTCGCACCGTTCCGCCCGGTCATGCGCTCCGTCCGCGTGGTTAGAACCGGCGGCCCGTCCCCCATCACCCCCGTGCCCTTCAATTTCCAAACCGATGATTTATCAGTGCTCCACGCGGAATGGGTCACCCTCGAGGCGGATTATCTCGGACGCCGGGAAGGCCGGATCGATGGGATTCTGCAATTCGGCAAAGACGGCCAGTTCTTCGAGGCTCTGCTGCCGAACAAAGGCCACGACCACCACCTCGTGCTCACCAGCGGCGACCGGGTGCGGCTGACGGGCATTTGCGAACTCACCACCAGCCACGCCCTGCCGCGCATCGAATGGGTCGACGGCTTCCGGATCCACCTGCCACAAAATGGCGGCATCGAAATCACCAGCCGCGCGCCGTGGTGGAACACCCGCCGCTTGTTAGTCGCGCTCGGCATCATGAGCGGAGTCGCTTTCCTCGGGTTTTTCGGCACCTGGCTGCTGCGGCGACAGGTGAAATCCCAGATGCACATCATCAGCGACAAGCTGCGCAGCGAAGCCGTCGGCGAGGAACGCGACCGCATGGCCCGCGAGCTTCACGACACGCTCGAACAACAACTCTCCGGCGTCGCCCTCCAGTTAGACAGCCTCGACCACGCGGTGAATCATAACCCCGCTGCGGCCTCAACCACCTTGTCCCTCGCCCGCCGCATGCTCCGCTACACCCGCCTCGAAGCCCGCCGCTCGGTCTGGGACCTGCGGTCGAAAGTCCTGGAAAAAGACGGCCTCTCCGCCGCCCTGCGCGCCATCGCGGAGACCAGCGGGCCCGCCGGACCGACCATCGACGTCATCGTCCACGGAGCGGAACACCCGCTCTCCGCCGGCGTGGACTTCCACCTGCTCCGCATCGCCCAGGAGGCCACCACCAACGCCATCAAACACGGCTCCGCGGCACTCATCCGGATCAAGCTGGAATATCTGCCGGAGATCACCCGCCTCACCATCACCGACGATGGGCGCGGCTTCGATCCGGCCACTTCCCAGCCCGCACCCGGTCCCCATTTCGGATTGCTTGGCATGCACGAGCGCGCCGCCAAGATCGGAGCCAGCCTCACCCTCGAATCCTCTCCCGGTGACGGCTGCGTCGTCACGGTCAGCCTTCCTAACGAAACATCCCGATGAAACAAAAACCCATCCGCATCCTGGTCGTCGACGATCACTTCATGGTCCGCCTCGGACTCATCGGAGCCATCTCGACCGAGTCCGACATCGACGTCGTCGGCGAGGCGTCGAACGGTGCCGAAGCTCTCGCCCGGTTTGCGGAACTCATGCCGGACGTCACTCTGATGGACGGCATTCTGCCAGACATCCATGGTGTCGAAATCACCCGCAGGATTCTCGAATCATCTCCCGAAGCACGCATCATCCTCGTTTCCATCAATGACACCGCGGAAGACATCCACCGCGCGCTACAGGCCGGTGCCTGGGGATACATTCCGAAATCCTGTGAGAAAGACGCCATCGTCCGCGCCATCCGCACCGTCGCTGCGGGAGAACGCTATTTGGCTCCCGAGCTCTCCCGCAAGCTGGCCGAGCGGAATCTCCAACCGCTGCTCAGCAGCCGGGAAATGGAAGTGCTGCGGCTCGTGGCCCAGGGCATGGCGAACAAACAGATCGCCTCCGAGCTGGCGATCGGCGAGCCCACGGTGAAAAGCCACGTCGCCCACATTCTCGACAAGCTCGGAGCCCCGGACCGCACCCGCGCCGTCACCCTGGCGATGGAGCGCGGCCTGCTCCGGACTTAGAGGCTGTCTGAAAAACGGAGCGCTGACTTTAGTCGGCCAGTTTAGCCCGAGACTTTTCTGCGCAGATTCATGAATCAAGGCACCACGAATCAGACGAATCTTACGAATCTTTGATTTTTCAGACGGCCTCTTAGCCGGCAGTCACTCCGCCACCACCGGCACGCCGTCTTTCCAGTCGATTTTCACCTTGGACAGATACCAGGTTTTTCCCTTGTCGTTGTTCCCCTGGAAAAACAGCCAGGTCTTTCCATCCACGTCGTTGAAAACGCCGGGATGTCCGGACTCCGAGGAATTCCAGGATCCCGGAGGCCCGTTCGGAAGCAGCGGCTTGTCTGATAGACGCGTCCAGGAAATGCCATCCTCCGAAGAAGCCACGCCGATCTGTTGGGGCTCGTTGTTATATCCTCCCGCATAGAACATCCACAACTTCCCGTCCCGCTGCATGATGGAAGCGGCCTCGATGCATTTCGTCTCCCACGGCAGCTCGGGCTTCAGGATCGGGCCGTCACCGAGCTGTGTCCACTGCTTCCGCCCATAGTCCGAGCCCAGCGGAGCCGAGGCCACTCCCTGCATCTGGATCTTCATCTCCGGATCGCGCGTGGCGTAGTAGAGAAACAGCTTGTCGCCCACCGGAAACACCTCCGCATCGATCGCCCGTCCCACCGTCCAGTCCCCCGTCGGCGCGAACACCGGATTCTCCGGGTTGCGGGTGAAATTCAGTCCATCCTCCGACCACGCGTGGCAGATCGCATCCTTGGGACCGTTGCCATACGTCTGATAGAACAAATGCACCTTCCCCTCGTGCACCCACGCCGCCGGCGCCGCCAGCCCCTTCGCGTCGCACTCCTGCGCCGGGCCCACCACGCCCGCCTTCTCCCACTTCACCAGATCCTTGCTCTTCGCGATCCCCACGCTCCAGCCGCCCATGCCGCCCATGCCGCCGGATGGCCCCGGCAGCGAGTAATACATCAGATACTCCCCGCCGAATCGGATCACCGAGGGATCCTTCGAAAACGGCCGCCCGCTCGATTCATCCGCCCAGTGCATTTCCGGGAGCTTCATCGCCTCCGCCGCAGCGGCCCAGCCGGAAAAAATCGCGAATACCGGAATCAGCAGGTGGCTTGGCTTCATGCCCCAATGAATAGCATCAGCCTAGGAAATTCAAAGACCGAAGACATCCGCCGAAAGGATGAGTCAGCGCCTGCGAGGGGAAGAGTTGGCGGTTCTTCCAAGCGTGGCTGTGACTTCCAGTCGCAGTTCTACCTACTTTGCCCTCTTCCCATCCTCCCCCAGCGGAAGAGTTGAGGGGCTAGGGGCTAGGGGCTAGGGGCCAGGGGCATGGGATCAGAGTTGAGAGTTCTTCCAACCGTGTTTGCTGCGTCCCGCCCTCCGCCATCTCCTCTTCCAATCAAAAATCAAAAATCATCAATCGTCATTCGTCAATCTCTTCCAAGTGGCTGTGACTTCCAGTCGCACTTCCCACAAAGAGCTAAAGCCGAATGAACTCATCGTGTGGAAGATCACTCTTGGCGTCGCTCACTTGCTCATGGAAAATCAGGCATTGCTTTCCACCTCCGAAATCACGGACTCCAGCAGACTGCGCTTCAAATGCAGGGTGGAGCGGTCGGGGATCGATCTCAAAATCTCAAGGACTTCCTCCTTCGTTCGCTGCCGCCGCCGGATGGCACGCACAAGGATGCCAATGGTTCCGTGGGAGCCGATCCTCAAATTCCCCGCTGCCAGGCGTGCCGCCGTATCATCGGTCAGCAACAGACCCGGCCGATACTCCATCGCCACCCGCAAGGCCTCCCACTCGCCCGTATGCAGGCTGAAAACCTGGGCCAATGCTTCCAATTCAGGCGAAACCTCCATCTGCGGCACGATCCGGCGCAGAGTCACGCCGGCATGAGTCAGCGCGCCCGGCCGGTGCTGCATCACCTCCCGCCACACCGCGTCCGGCACCAGCACTTCCGCGAAATCCGCCAGTAAATCCAGCGCGCCCAGCTCATCGAGATGGATCAGCGGTCCCGCATCGCACACCACCAGCGGTGGCCCCTGGTCACTCGTTCCCATGCAGGCCCCATTTCACGTCTTCCATGATAAAGGTCTCAGTCACCCGCGCGGAGTGGGATTCCAGGAAACGCCGCAGCGCGTCCGCCAGGAGTTCGTTAAAGTCAGCTGCCCAGCCTTCCTTCACATACGTTTGCGCCCGCTCGGTCAACTCGGGCGGCAGTTCTGCTTGGATCACGGTCTTATTCACGGATGGAAACTAGCATGCCCGCCACACTCGCGGAAGGACAATTCCGCAGCCCGGTTTACCGTGGCTTCGGCGTCCCGCCGCAGGCCGTGGTTGCTGCGTCCCGCAGCAACTCCCCTACACTAGGGAGAAGTGGCCAGAATCATGAAGCGTTTGACCACGGATTTCACGGATGGACACGGATGAAGAGGATTTGGATGGCAGGATTTTGATGGTTTTGGGGTTGGGATGCGCGGTGATGGCTTGAGGGTGATTAAAACTTAGAGGCTGTCTGAAAAACGGAGCGCTGACTTTAGTCGGCCAGTTTAGCCCGAGACTTTTCCGCGCAGATTCATGAATCAAGGCACCACGAATCCGACGAATCTTACGAATCTTACGAATCTTTGATTTTTAAGACAGCCTCTTGGAATCTTATCCGTGATCATCCGTGCCATCCGTGGTTGAAGATCTTTTCTTCTCCGTATCCTCCCGGACGACCGACAACTCCGGTTCTTCCTGAAACCCGCCAGACGCCGAATACCGCAACTCTCTCGCCGGGAAGATCTCCACGATTTTCCCATCCCTCATGATGTGAATCGCCGTGTTGGTACTCGCTGCCACGGCTCTGGCACGGGCCGCGGCGCGGATCATCGCTTGGTCGGCTTGGTCTATCCAGTTGCTTGCTCTCACCTCACTCCTGCTGATTAAAATCGGTCTCTCCTCGGAATGATCGTAAAGTCTCCAGTCATCGACAAGCGGTTTGTAGAGCGCATGGAAATTGGAGATTCCCGCGTGGAAGCGCCAGCGGATCACCGCTTCCGGGATTTGGGGGCATCCCTGGTGGTATTTACTCCGAGCGGCGATTCAACCCGACTTTGATTTCCCCGTATCAAATCAATCTCAATCACCACTGCGTCAAATATTTTGGTCACCTATCGGAAAAACTTGCGATTTGTTTAAGAATTTCTTAGCAACTTCCATGGCCATTCCGCCATCCCTTCCCGCATACCGCACTGCTCCCAGTGGCCTCGCTTATCCGGAGTCGCCTCTTGAGAGCGCTCGGAAGTGCTTGGTTTGGGGATGGTGTCTCGTGGGTGGCGGTTGTTTGCTCGCTTTCATCCCCTTCATTGGGATGCTCATGTGGTTCATCGCTCCTCCCCTCGTGGTCACCGGGTTTGTCCTCGCGATCGTTTCCATAGCGAAGGGAAAAACCGCAGGAGGAATCTGCCTGCTACTCTTCTCCATGTTTGTAGCCCCCTTCACGCTGATTTTCGGCCCGATCCTCTCCTCACTGGTTGGGGTCGCAGCAATCGCCCCTCAAGCACCCACGTCTGAGCACCCAGCCTCCTTTGATCCGATCGCTCCGACATCAGCTCCAACCACCGAAGCCGAAATGGCCGCAGAGCGGGAAGAAATCCAGCGGCAACTTGATGCGAAGGCTACTCTTGGTCGATAGCTCATTGCGTCGGAGCCTCAATCGGGGGCTTCGCTTTCGCGACCTCAGTCCTGCACAAGAGCTTTCAGCTGGGATGTGAACCTCTTGTGAATGCGCGAGGACCCCATTCACTCCGGCTCTCTAACCCGGCGCACACGCTTGTGAATCCGTTTAACCTGTCACTATTCACTTGGCGCTTTTCATCAACTCATCCCGTGCGGCCTCAAGCCGGAAGCGCTCCTTTGACGTCAAGCTCGCCAGCCCACTCTTCGAGATTTTGTCCAGCAATCTATCCATTTCTTCGCGTGTATCGCCTTCGCGCGCCGCGCTCCGGCGAGCCTTGAACCTTTGAAGTGAAAACCCGGGCCATGGAATCCCGTCAAAAGTCCCCGCCCGCATCGCCCGGATGTAAGCCCAAGAAACCGCGCAGGTCGCGAGTGTGCATCCCAACCCAATTTCGTCCCCGACGCTCAAGTGCCCGACCGCGGCCAGAAACATGCATCCAATGGCCACGAACTTCATCGGAATCGACGCCAACCATTCGACGTCCGGGTAAATCGTGGCGAATGCGATCACAAGACCGATGGCAAGGTGCGTTGAGCCGATGACTCCGCCATTGAAACCGACGAGCCAGAGCAATGTGGCAAGTAACAACGGGGTGACGACAAGCAATCCAAGAAAAGCAAAATAGCGCCTGCGGCCCATTTCCTGTTCACAATTGCGTCCAAATCCGTAAATGAACAGGAGGTTGAAAATCGTGAAAAAATCAATCTGCTCCACCATGAGATAACTCAGAGCGCGCCAAACCTGGCCATGCCGCCAAAAACTGCTCGGTTCGAAAGCTAGAACCGCCGCTGCGACACCATACCCGGCAAGCGCCGATACCAGCAACCCAACAGCAAGCGCTGCGACAACGATCGTTGTTCCATAGACAGGCAGTCTGCCAATCTGGGTCAGCGGTTGGTTGTCGCGGTAGCTGTTTTCGAAAAACATCGCATGAGCGGAATAACAGCATTCCCGCCGAACGGCAAACATCAATTCCGGAGTATCGAGCCGAAAAAACAATCGATGAGGCGGAGATTGCCGATTTCCAAAACCCGGTTCACAGGTTTCGATTCCCATACGGCGGCGTATCCTCCCGGACGACCGACAACTCGGATTCTTCCTGCCGGGCCAGCCATGCGCGGAGTTCCGCCGCGTCTTTGATGACCGGGCCGGGATGTGGATGGGCGACTGCCCAGCGGCGGGTGTTCTCGCAGATGCGAGCCACGTCGTCACCGGCTACACGCGCCAAGTCGTCCTTGGTCTGCCATAGCTCTTCAAGAATCGGATTCATCTTCGCTTTCATAGGTCCATTCTCCCATTAATTCGAGGGGTGTGCAAACTTTTGGCAGACTCCATCCCTGCCGGGCTGCCTCGCGATCCAAGCGGCGGAGGATTTATGCATTCGCCAGATGGCGGCAGTTCCAGGTGAGCAGGTAGTCCGCCGTGGCAAGAGTGGCCACGGCGAGATGCACCGCATCCACCTTGGCGGCGGGTGGCAGGGAGCCGGTGGCGATGAAACGGATTGCTAATTTGGCTGCTGCCGGACTTGTCGGGAGAGTCGGCAAGTCAGCCAGCGCCTCCAGCCGGAGCTGCGCCTGCCGGGCGTTGCCACGCGCCGCCTCCATCAGCGTTTCGTCGGAGGTCACACAGGCAAACGCCGCCCGCCGCCAACGCCACCAATCCCGTGACACTTGCTGATTTCCCGCGACGGAGTCAAATGTCCCGGCTCATCGCCACGATCTTCGCCTTGCCTTTCAGCCCTCTTCCCCCCCCCTCGAACTCTGATTGCATTTAGGGACATCGGCTGACAAACTCCGAGCGAAATCCGGTCTCGCATACGTAAAACACATGGTAAATCTCCCGCTGACTCAATCTGAACGCCGTTTATTGGGCCGATTTGACACACCACGACCTCTGGCTCAGGCGATTACAGACTGGGCAGTAAGGTCAAAACACGATCAGGTACTCGAACCAAGTTCCGGCGGAGGCGTCATCGTTCAGAGTATCGCCTCAAGGCTAAGAGAACTGGGTTCCGAGCAGTGCGATCACCAAATCGTGGCATGCGACATTGATCCGCGTTCGCTTGAGGAAACCGCGCGTGCTATGAAAGGCCTTTCCCCACGATTGGTGCTAGGCAACTTTCTCGCCTTGAATCCCCATGATCTTGGAGGGCTCGATTTCGATGCCGTGGTTGCCAATCCACCCTACGTGAGACTCCATACAATGGCGATTCACGAACGGGAGACAGCGAGACGCTCTCTACCGGAGGGGCTCCAACTTGATGCTAAAGCAAGTTTATGGGCCTATTTTCCGATCCATGCCTTCAAATTCCTTAAGGTGGGCGGCAGGATGGCTTGGATTCTTCCAGAGACAATTCTCCACTCTGATTATGGGGGACAAATTCTTAGATGGGCGGCACTAAATTTTGGACGCTGCATAGCGATTAGTCTCCGAGAACGTTGCTTTATTGGTGAAGGGGCCAAAGAACGAGTTGTAATTCTCCTGCTCGAAAATGCAGGAAAGCCCTCCGCACGAGAAATCGAGTTGATCGAGTTCGCAAATGCCTCCGATTGCATTGCAGCATTGTCGGATATTCGAATCGGCGATAACTCTGACTTACCTCAACTAAATGGTCACGCCGTCCCGCATTTGGTTTCAACAGAAGCCGCAGACGCATCATCAGCTCTCGACGCTTGCTCTGAATTTGTCCCTTTAGGAAAAATTGCAGACATACGTATTGGTGTAGTTACAGGTGACAACAAGTTCTTCGTGTTAAGCGAAAAGCAAAGGATTGCGGCAAAATTGCGACCTCACCATTTCAAGCCGATAGTGAGTAAGTTTTTTGATCTCGGATTAGGATTTGAGTTTGAAGACAAGCTTGAGGGATCATCTCAGGACGCAAGCGAAATAAGATCACTACTTCTGTGTCCCAATCATAAGAGCTTCGACAAGGCACTATTAGCGCACCTTTCTAAATATCCGGAAGAGGCTATTGGCGCAAATAGAACCATGCAAAAGCGAACGCACTGGCAACGCCCCACGCTAGGAAAAGTGCCCGACGCCTTCTTGCAATACATGGGAAAAGTCGGCCCGAGAATGGTAATTAATGGAGGATCAAGTTATTGCACAAACACCATCCATAGTATATTTTTCAAAGATCATCCCTCAAAATCAAAACAAAGGGCCATTTGTTTAGCACTTCATTCAACTTACAGCCAATTATCTGCCGAATTCGAAGGCCGTCAGTATGGGTCCGGGGTTTTAAAGCTCGAACCTTCGGAAGCGAAGCGCATTCGCGTTCCCGCAAGCGCAAAAATTTTAGCTTCGCTAGAAAAGCGGTGGGCTACCATCTCGCGAAGGGCGAGCCTAAGCGGATGGGAATCTGTAGTTGGCGAGATCGACAGTATCGTTCTTTCAAACTCGGATTACTTGTCTAAAGCTCTGCCGCGGGAGCAAGCAGTAAGTATTCTAAAAAAGGTCCGTGATCGCCGCAATGGGGCGCTTAGCTAGTTGGATAATAAAGCGCTTCGATAATGCAATTCTTCCCTAAACCCGCGCTCATATCGGAGGTGAAACTGCTCCAGATTGAAGACTCTGCCTTTTTTACAAGATTTTGCCACCAAGGCTGCGAAAGAAAAAGCTGCACACTCTCGCACTCCTGAAACTCCAAAAACGCGGAGTGCCAAAGCAAAGGCGTGCAAAATGGAAGACTTGGCAGCCTAGGTTTATCTAAACCATCATCCCAACCGATCGAGAACTCCCTGTTATTTATCTTAAATCGACCCCCAACCTGAAAATGAGGGGATGGCTTCGGTTCTTTGGGATGCACGTCAAAGTCTAAGTCGACATGAAGCTTGATGCGACAATTGTCCCCTTTTGTAAGGGCTATAAAATGTGTGACCTGCCGCTTTTTAATATCCTTGTCGGGACTCAATAGCGTCCCAAGATACATATTATCGAGATCAACGCGGCGATTGCAGTTTGACAAATCAAAACTAACAATAAGATCTAGTGGATTACTATCCTTTGCCTGAACAAATTGTATTGTTGAATCGAGCGCCGATTCAACAGTCAGGCAACTATTTCCAGGTCTCTCACGACCTTTAAAGTGTCCCTTTTTACTTGCCAAAGAAAGAAAGAATTCTTGTTCGATTTTAGTAATAAAACTGTAGTCTCGCTGATTTGCAAACAGGGGAGCCTTGGGTTTTGATTTACTCATTGGTCAGCGTTAAGTTTGAAGTGACGCAAGGACTGGAATCCAAAGGGTGGATTTGCGTCCGACTCATCAACAATTGTGTCCCGAAGCAGGGCAGGAACTCGCTTCTCCAAAAGCCCTTGATTTTTCGAGTCTTGATCCGGAAAGGCCACACACTCTGGCAGAATACCTTGGCCCTTGTGGCCATGAGCCTCTGCCAACTTCGAAAGTCGTAATCTCTTCGGAATCTTTAATGCCTCAAGTAGCTCATTCCTAGATTGGGAAACCGGACCAAATATTTCATGTCCCAGAATACTCTCGACCGCGGAACGCATATTACAGATCCACCACCTAGGACGAACATCACAAGCAAAGACGCCTCGGTATTGAGCTCTCTTGAAATATTCATTCTCTTGAATTTCTATAAATGAACTCTTCGTGACACCCAAGTATGTGGCCGCCTCCATATCATCAAAGACGAAGCCTGCTACTCCGAGTAATTGATGCCAAATCCATCGACTTGCAGCATGTGGCGTTTCTTCGTCCCAAAGGCCCCGAAGTTCGTGCGGCACTGCAACACGTAACAGCTCAGCAGCTGGCTGAGGAACACAAAGCTGTCGCATTAATTGATCAAGATTGAAACTGGTCTTATTGCTTTTCCATTTCCCCCAAAGAGTCCTGTAGCCTCCGAACAATGAACTTAACTCCCCAACAATATGCGGCTTGGCCCCCACCAATTCATTTCTCTTATAAAATGCCAAAAAGTTCTCCATGCGGAACTTAGGGATGACTCTCTCATCTTCCGAGCTTAGTCCTATAATCGGAATCGAAGGCTTTTGCGCTCGAAGTTGAGCGGCCCAAGTGGTTCCATATTCGGCCTTTTTCTGCTCACCAACATTTGTTAGTTGATAATCCATCAATACCCCATAAGTCGTAGCGATCGGCATTTTCGCCACAAAAGCACCGTAATCAGAACTGCTCTCAAATAGCTTAACCTCGAGGTCAGCAACTAAAGCAGATTCAATCCCCCTTTTACCGGCACCGCTAGGTAAACGGCGCGATGAGGGGTCGTATACATCGTCGATCCAATATAAAATCATGATTTTTAAGGTGTTTTAAATTCCAGATGAAGATTCGTGGCCCATCCGGATCCAGGCTCGCGAAACTCTGCCATTCCGTCATGCCTCTCAAGAATTCCACGAACAATCGAAAGACCGAGACCGGACCCCTGCCCGAGCAGCTGCCGCTCTGATTGATCGAGGCGTTCCTCTAAAGCGTCGTATAGGCGTGCTGATGGATCAGATACCAGAGGCATAAAAACGGAACCTCGTTCCTCGGAACTAAGTCCAATTCCATTGTCCTTAATTTCTAAACAGATTTTTTTCCCAATACGATAGCCATGTAGCTCAATAAGCCCTTTCTTATTTCCTCCAGCGATTGCAGCCTTGATCGAGTTGGAAAGCACATTCAGTAAAACCGCCGCCAGCTCGCCCTTTAACATTGGACCTACAAGCAGGCCTTCTTCAATGCGAGGTATGATTTCAATTCGATAGGTGTCGCATACCCTCTTGAAGCGGGAAATTGCCCGGTCAACGTTCATTGCCAAGTCTAAACTTGATGCTTGTGCCTTTCGATCTAGTATACCCATATCTTGTGTTAAATCGGCCAACGCATCAAGACTCTCCTTTGAGGCCGTTAGCGCTTCCAAGACTTCTTCACAGCGGGTCTTCAGATTACCTTTAAGAGTCGTCACGGCCTCCCTCAATTCCGCAGCAAGAGAATCCAATGTGCTGGCAAGGAATTGAACTTCATGATGATACAGCAAGCTGAGCGTAGCAGCGGATGCAACAAGCTGGAATCTTACGAGATCCGAACGGTTGGCCTTAAATTCGGCCTCAAGCAATCCGGCTGCGCTCATCAACCCTTTTACCTGATCATCGGTAATCGCGGCCGGATCCTTGCGGAGTTGCTTGAGTCCATTCTGAATGACCCGAAATGCGAAATCTCCCTGTTCGGTAGCAGGAATCTCTTTTCCTCCTTGGCGCCGTTCCAATTCGTTACGGAATTTTTCAACCTTTGCGCGTTCGCGCTCCCTAATCGCAAAATCACGCCAGATCATGGCCCAGTTCACGCAATACCGGGTAAAATGCTGGAGTTCATTAAAGGTAGCGTTTTGGACAAATCCTTGTCTGTCTGCTTTTTGTTCAAGGCCTTCTTGTGACTCATCTATTTCAACTCCTCCTAAGTATGCCTTCGCGGACAAAATATTCAAAAGGACTCTGCCTGGATCGAGACTGGGTGTCCGACTTCGTAGCGTCTCTACAAAATCTTGAAGCTCGTCGGGGGCTCGTCCAAAGCGACGACTCCTGTCCCGGTCTATTTCAAGCCAGTCGTCACCCGGATCTCCATAGGGGAATACTCTCATTCCCTTGTGCCGCACCTGAATTCCGCCCCACTCATTAAGAATTTCATTTAGCTTTCCGAGAGGTACAAGCGTTTCGTTGCGATTCCATCCAGTTTCCTCGACAAATATCGCCACTTCCATAGACACTCCCTTGAGGTGATTAAGACGTATTCCGCTTTCATGCGTTTGATTACCAACTGGCGAACCAGCTTGGATTTCGCAATGAATATGGCCTTTTTCATCAACATGACCTGTCAGCAGAGCCCAGCCCGCATTCATCAGACTATCTCGCATATCTATTGCGAATGTGTCTTCCCCGTCATCGAGCATTCCAGCAACGTCGTGACCAAATTGAAGACTTGGTGCATTTAAAATAACACGAAATCCAGGATCATTTTCGAACCCTTCCCTCTGCGATCCGGCGTTCGCTGTCAACATCGCGAGTTGTCGCAGCAAGTAATTGTAACTTCTTTTGTCTTCTAGATACCGCCATTCAATGATTTTATGACCGGTCATGGTCAATTTGAGTCCAGTCTCACCGCTAGGAGTGCGATTGGTAGTTCCCTGAACTTCGACTCCCCCGACGTCGGTGCCTGGAGTAAATTTAGTCCAGTCAATTTCTAGAATGTTGTGTTGAATTCCCCTGTCGATCTCAGCGGAGGATTCAACGCGGACTTGAGTTCCCAATCGCCGGACGCAGAAGCGTCCTATTCCTTTATTTCCGCTCAGAGGGCGACCAAACCTTTTGGATTTCAGTTCGTTCCCCTTGTGAGTGTTCCCAATTCGCATCCAGTAATCCTTAATCTGCTGGAGATTCATCCCACATCCATTGTCAGCGACGACTATCTCAGGTCCACCCCTCTCATTTTCGCGGATGGTTACCCTGACTTCGGTTGCGTCAGCGTCATATGAATTTTTCACCAACTCAGCCAAAGCTACATGCGGTGTTGTCACCAAGCGTTCTCCGAGTTCCTTTAATAGCGCGCTGTCGACCGAAAAATTTTCCGAGATGATTTTCATGGGAGAAATTGATTGTGATTAGCCATCACGAAGTTGGCCCAGAGGTCCGGGTGCTGGTCGCGGGTGAAGGTGTCCGCCGGTTCCTTGCCGAAGTCGAAGTCGATGCCGCGGATGGCCATGTTCATCGCCGCCAACCGCCAGGTGGTGGGATTGCTTTGATTCGGCTGGTTCCGGCGCAGCCTCACACTGCGGGCGCGCGGCGCACGTCTCAAATGGGCGCTCCACGCCCATTGGTCCTGCCCGAAGACCATGATGTCGCCAATGGTGCCGCCGTCCGGCGTCGTTGCACTATGCCGGGACAAGTTCCGGTTTGTGTGTTGGAACGGGATGGTGGCGATGAGGTCGATGAGCCCGGCGTCGCCCGAGGGCTTTGCCGGGGCGAGCCCCGCGAGGTTGGGGAGTGGCGACATTCCTGTCGCCACATTCCTTCCCCCGGCGACAGGAATGTCGCCGCTCCTTAAAATGAGCTCGCGGAGGAAAGACTGGGAGTCGGAGGGGGGCATGGGAGGGGTAGAAGCTGAGATGCTGAAAAGCGGAAAGACTGAAATGAGAGGAGAAGAGGCGGGGTGGCAGGTGAGAGTGGGCGGTTGGCGACGAGCGGTTGGCGGAGGTGTAAGAGTGAAGAGGGCGCTAGTGTTTGGTTTTCAGGAAGGGAAAGAGAGAGCAGATTGGCCGGATGGGGTGATCCGGTATTTCTGCAAGCGGCTGTTGGGTTTTTCCGGGAGGGTCATTTCCACCCAACCGCCTTCCAACAGCGGCTTGAGAATCTGGTTCCGGAACTTGGTGCGGTCGCTGCGCCCGGCGATGACCATGAGTTCACCAATCGCGGTCTCGGTCCGACATTGGCGGAGAATGGCGACTTGGTGCTGACTGAGTGCCGACTTGGTGCCTCTTTTCCCCGATCCCGGCGCGAAAACGGCGGCTTCCCCGAGGGCGGTGCGCAAGGCCTTGAGCAGAAACCCGATGAAGGCGGTGGAGTTCCCCGCCTTATCGCAGGTTGCCAGAACCTTGTAGTATTCCGCCTGCTGGTCGCGGATGACGGATTCCACGGGCAGGAAAGCGAAGAGCGGATTCCACTGGCTGAGGATCAGCGTCTGCCAGAGACGGCCCATCCGGCCATTTCCATCGGCGAAGGGGTGGATGAACTCCAGCTCGTAGTGGAACACACATCCGGCGATGAGCGGATGGGCGTCGGTGCGCTTGAGCCAGCCGAGCAGATCCTTCATCAGTCCGGTCACGCGGTCGGCCGGTGGCGCGAGGTGGACGATTTGCTTTCCCTGGGCGATGCCGACGGAACGGGTGCGGAATCTTCCGGCATCCGGCACGAGACCGGCGAGCATGAGCCGGTGGGCTGCCAGCAGGTCTTTCGAAGAAGCAGGATTCCATGAAGACATGGCCTCATAGGCGGCGAAGGCGTTTTCCACCTCCCGGATTTCCCGGGCGGGGCCGAGCACCCGCTTGCCGGAAAGCACGGCGGTGACCTGGTCCAAGGTGAGGGTGTTGTTCTCAATGGCCAGCGAGGCATGGACGCTGCGGATGCGGTTCTCACGGCGGAGCTTGGAAACCTGTCCCGCACCCGACAACGCGCCGATGCGTCCCACCTCACCGGCAATCTCCGCCACCAGCGAGAGGATCGCGGGAGTGATGGTATAGGGCGGAGGTTCGGACGAGGGCATGGGTGAGGTAAAAGCTGAGATGCTGAAAAGCGGAAAAGCTGAAATGGGAAGAGAAGAGTGGGCGGTTGGCGGATCCGGTGGGAACAAGACGCCGCTTTTCGACCTGAAGGCTAACTGCCGGAGCTGGGAGGGCGAGAAAAATCGGCAGAAACGGCTAGAGCGGATGAGGGGTCAGGGGGCCAGGGGTCAGGAGTCAGGAGTCAGGAGTCAGGGGTCAGGAGTCAGGAGTCAGGGGTCAGGGGTCAGGGGTCAGGGGTCGGAGGGACAATCGAAAGTGAAAGCGGTGCCCAGGATCTGCGGGACGGCATTTGCTGGGGCGGTTCTTTCGCTGCGCATTGGCGTGCGCTTTGATCAAAAGCGCGCCACCGGGCGGATTTTTCGCCACGCATCGGGGAACCCGGGCCGGATCCCCTCCCCATTCGCGTGGATTCGCGTCCATTCGCGGTAAATCTACTGTGGAAGGGTGAACCGCAGAGACGCCAAGGCCGCGAAGGGACGCAAAGAACACAAATGTTTCTAA
The DNA here is from genome assembly GCA_963841745.1 of uncultured Verrucomicrobiae bacterium. Classification (GTDB taxonomy): domain Bacteria; phylum Verrucomicrobiota; class Verrucomicrobiia; order Verrucomicrobiales; family Akkermansiaceae; genus Luteolibacter. The sequence continues at coordinate 335,031 of CAWJDV010000010.1, forward strand.
GAGGCCGTCTTGAAAATCAAAGATTCGTAAGATTCGTCTGATTCGTGGTGCCAAAATCTTCTTAATTCCCAGCATCTACCAATCCTAACGAGCGGACTGATGATTTGCCTTTACGGCCAGCCGGGAAGGGCTTCGCCAGTTTATTCCGAGCCTGCTAGCGCAGACACTGAATTGCGCTCCAATTTTCAGACGGCCTCTAAGAATCCCACTCTGCGTTCCTTTGCGACCTTTGATTCCGCCCGCCGGCGGCCCCCCTTCGGGGCACGTCGCGTTCGCTCCTGTCCATGTCGTTCCTCTCCATTGCGCCTCTGCGGTAAGATCCAGCATCTCCACTCCTCCCCTCTTTTCATTCAAAATCCAAAATTCAAAATTCAAAATTTCCACTCCCTCCGTCCTCCGCCAGCCTCTGGCGGGGGATGGCAAAGTGCGACGGTCGCAGACCGACGCTACATGGGAAGGCTCTTCCCTTACTGACGAAGACACTTCACTAACCTTCGAAGGCCCTTCATTTACCTTCGAAGGCTCTTCCCTTACCTTCGAAGGCTCTTCATTTACCTTCGAAGGCTCTTCCCTTACCGCCGAAGGCTCTTCATTTACCTTCGAAGGCTCTTCGTTTACCGACGAACGCTCTTCATTTACCTTCGAAGGCTCTTCATTTACCTTCGAAGGCTCTCCGTTTACCTTCGACGGCTCTCCGTTTACCTTCGACGGCTCTTCGTTTACCTTCGAAGGCTCTCCGTTTAGCTTCGAAGGCTCTTCGTTTACCGATGCAGGCCCTTCCCTCACCTTCGAAGGCTTTTCGTTTACCGACGAAGGCTTTTCAATTACCAACGAAGGCTCTTCCCTTACAAGCAAAACACCTGTGAGACAGCCCAGGGCGATCAAGCGGGTAATATTTTTAACCCACATGGAATTCCCATGGTTTCTCCTTGGCTTGATCGCCGTAAAGACCGGCCAAGGAACCGGAATGAGATCCAGGATTCGTAAGATTCGCAAGATTCGTGGTGCCTGATTCTTCCTGCCCCGCGGCTTCTAACTCCCAAAACCGGCCACATGGGATCACGCAATCGCGTAACAAGCGGCGCGGATTTCTGAAAATAATTCCGGAAACGCGCTCTGACAGCCTCCCAACAGGGACCAAATCCGTTTCATGATCCATCATAACCCTATCTTTCTGAGAGAGTGATAGATATACAAACCGAAGCAAGAAAAATCGGAGACCGCCGCCCGGACTGCCGGAGTCCCTGAAATAAAATTCCTAGGCCGGTCTAATCGCTCTGTGATAGATGATGAATCACGGCCGCGCTCCCTCAGAAGGAACGATATCGGCCAGCTTGAAAAAAAGAAACAAAAAGAAAACAAACACACATATGAAAACACCCATCATCCGGGTATCACTGGCATTTGGAAACCTCATGCCCGACGACACACTCATCACCTTCTCCCGCAGCGTGCACACGCTGCTGTACGGAGCTGCTGGGTTCACCACCGTCCCCGTGACGGCGGCCGTGCTGGAAGCAGCCATCGACGCCTTCTCCACCGCCAAGGCGGCGCAGTCGAGCGGCGGCAAGGCGGCGACGGCGGAGAAGAACAACAAGCGTGCGGACCTGGTCAAGCTGCTCAAGGAGCTGGCGTTCTACGTGCAGGTGACGAGCGACAACAACCTGGCCATGCTGCTGTCCACCGGCTTCGAGGCGGTGAGCACCAACCGGGCGCGGGTCCCGCTGGCCAAGCCGGCGGTGCTGCGCGTGGTGACGGGCATGTCCGGCGAGGCGCTGGTGACCCTCACCGCAGACAAGGCCTCCCGCGGCTCGGAAGTGCGCGTGGCGGAGGTGGATGCCAGCGGCACCCCGGGGCCCTATCGGCCGGTGGTGGCCAGCACCAGCTCGCGCAACATCGGGATCCTGGATCTGGTTCCCGGCCAGTTGTATGCCTACCAGGGCCGCAACTTCGGCGGAGCCACCACGTTCTCGGACTGGAGCGACGTGCTCGTGCAGCGCGCCGCATGATCCCCCGCGATCGAGATTGAGAATCCATGATAGAACCACCCGCCACGCGGCAGGAGAAGTGAGGAGCTTCTTCTGCCGCGTTTTTTTGATAGAGATGGCTGGAGATTTTTCTACCGCAAATGAACGCGAATCGACGCGAATGAAGATTGATGGATTGGAGGCTGTCTGCACAAGGAGCGTCGATATTCCATTGTCTGCTGCTGGTTTTCCCGGACTCCCAGCCGTAAGGGGTATGGACGTCCCGTCCATGCGTGGGGACGAGACGTCCCCACCCCTTATATCTTAAAATTCGCGTCCATTGGCGTCCATTCGCGGTTCGCTTCCAACTCTTGGAGCCCCCCCCGCGGCTCCGCCGAAAGGATGATTCCGAGGGCATTGCCGGAAAATCTCCCGGACTTTAGGTTGAACAGTCGCGCCGGGACCCGGCGCTGCTGAAAAACCCACCCGCGCCTCGCCGCCGCCATGCTTTCGAAACTCCGCACCACCGCCCCCGTGGCCCTGCTCGCCTTCTGCATTCTTGAGCTTCCGGACACGCGGGCCGAGACGAGCGAACTGTGGGGCTCACAGGGCGAACTTTGGAATCCCGCCAGCCGCCTGCCGGATTTCTCCTTCGCCGGATACCGCTCCGGCGAGGCCCCCATCCCGACTCCCGCCGTCGTCGCCAACGTCATGAACTTCGGTGCCGTGGGCGACGGCATCGCGGATGACACCACCGCTTTTGAAAATGCCATCGCCGCCGCAAACAATGGTGCCGTCCTCATTCCCGCCGGTCGCTACAAGATCACCCGGGTGCTCTACATCCGCAAAAGCAACCTCGTCCTCCGCGGCGCGGGCCAGGGCCTCACCACGCTGGTGTTCACCAAGCACCTCACCGAGCTGATAGGCCCGCCGCCGGGCACCGCCGGACTCGAAAGCTGGTCCTGGAGCGGCGGACTCATCTGGGTGGAAGGCGCGGAAACCACCACCAAACTCGCCGACATCACCGCAGATGCCGCCCGCGGATCGAAAGTGCTCACCGTTTCCTCCAGCGCGGGCCTCTCGGTCGGCCAGACGATCCGCCTCGCGATGACCGACCCGGACGGTTCGCTCGGCCGGCACATCCATGCCGACCAGTTGGACGCCCATCCCACGCTCGTCGGCCGCCAGTTGGTCCGCTTCCCGTCGAAAATCGCCGCCATTTCCGGCAATGAAATCACCCTCGAGCGCCCGCTGCGTCACGAGGTAAAAACCCAGTGGTCGCCTGCGATCCGCTCGTTCTCCGGCCAGCTCGAAGAAGTCGGGCTGGAAGGCTTTGAAATGGAATTCCCCACCCGGGTCTATGGCGGGCATTTCCAGGAAGACGGATTCAACGGCATCTGGATGGACGGCGTCGCGCACTCGTGGATCCGCAATGTCACCGTGCACAATTGCGAGAGCGGCATCATGCTGGAGCGCTCGCTGTTCAGCACCGTGGACAATGTTTCCCTCACCGCCGACGTCGCGAACCGCCGCAACGTGAGCGGCACCTACTACACCGGCCACCACGGCATCCAGCTCCGCCGCAGTGACGACTGCATGGTCTCTAACTTCAGCGTGCCCACGCGATTCTATCACGATCTCACGGTCGAGGACACCACCGGCTGTGTTTACATGAAAGGCTCGGGCGTGGACTTGAATTTCGACCACCACACCTACCTGCCCCACGAGAACCTGTTCACGGAAATCAACATCGGCACCGGCACCCGGCACTTTGCCAGCAGCGGCAGCAGAAATCCGGAATCCGCCGCTCGCGAAACCTTGTGGAATGTCTCCTCCACCAATTCCGTCACCGCCCTGCCGAACCCATCCCCCTCCCGCGGACTATGGCCGCAGGCAAATTTCATCGGCTTCAAAACCACCCTCGCCACCTCCAAGGACCCCGTGCTCCCATGGATCGAGGCGATTGTTCCCGCCAACCTCACACCCGCCAACCTCTACGACGCCCAGCTCACCCGCCGCCTCACACCACCTCCCGTCGTCCCGCGCACGTTCACCTGGGACGGGGCCGGCGTGGGCACCGCCGGCGCACAAGGCGGAGCCGGAACCTGGAACACCAACACCACCTCCAACTGGTGGAACGGCACGACCAACGAAGTCTGGCCCACCTCCGGCGGCACCGATGACAACGCCGTCTTTGCCGGCACCGCAGGCACCGTCACCGTCGCCGCTGCGGGAGTCGCCGCCAACGACCTCACCGTCAGCACCCCGGGCTATGTGTTCTCCGGCGGCCCCATCGTGCTGAACGGAGATTCACCCACCTTCGCCATCAGCGGCGGCAGCTCCTGCAACATCGAATCCATCGTCGGCGGAGCCTCAGGCCTCACGAAAACCGGCCCCTCCACCCTGCAACTCCGCGCCGCCAACCGCTATCAGGGAGACACCCGCGTCCTGCAGGGAATCCTGCTGATCGGAGCCGGCAACAACCGCCTGCCCGTCTCCACCCGCCTCATCCTCGGCGATGGTGCTAACAGCGGCATCTTCCAGATGAACTCGCGCAGCCAGCAGGTCGGCGGCCTGCTCACCAGCGGCACCGGCACCTCCAACCGCGTCATCAATACCAACGCGCTCACCACCACCTTCACCGTAAAAATCGCGAACGCCACCGACACCCACCTCTTCACCGGCACGCTCGGCGGCGGCACCGCCAATGACAACAATTACAACTTCGTGAAATCCGGACCCGGCAGGCTCATCCTCGCCGGAGACTCCACCTACACCGGCACCACCACCGTCGACGCCGGCATCTTGCAGATCGGCAACGACGGTGCCACCGGCACCCTCGCCGCCGCTAACATCACCAACAACGGCACGCTCCGCTTCGACCGCACCGGCACCCTCACCGTGCCTAACGAGATCAGCGGCACCGGCGGCCTGCACGTCGACTCGCCCGCCGGCACCATCGAACTCCGCGCCGCCAACACCTTCGCAGGCGACATCAACCTGACATCCGGCGTACTCGACATCGACAACGCCGCCGCACTGGGTAGCGGCACCAAATCCATCGCCATCACCACCGGCTTCGGAACCCTCCAGCTCAACGGCGCAGCCATTTCCATCCCCGCCACCGTCACCCACAACATCAGCGGCGAGCCCGCGCCCGGCCGCATCCACAACCTCAGCGGCGACAACCTCATCGCCGGCCCCGTCAACCTCAGTCTCGGCGCGGGAAACTCCGTCATCACCAGCACCGCCGGCTCGCTCGAACTCGCCGGAACCATCACCGCTCCCGAAGCCAGCCGCACGCTGAAACTCGGCGGCGTCTCCACCGGCGACAACCGGGTCACCGGCACCATCTCCGAGCTCCCGGGCAAGACCATTTCCCTCGAAAAAAACAGCGCCGGCACCTGGGCTCTCGCAGGTCCTAACACCCACACCGGCACCACCCTCGTCAGCGCTGGCACGCTCGTCGTCCGTCACCCGACCGCGCTCGGCACCACCGCCGCCGGCACCACCGTGAACACGGGTGCGAGACTCCAGCTTCAGGGCACCTCCCTCACCATCGCCGAGAACCTCACCCTCGGCACCGGCTCCACCGGAGCGACCGTCGAAAACCTCAGCGGTGAAAACACCCTCAGCGGCACCCTCACCCGCAACGGCGCGCTGACGCTGATCTCCACGGCCGGAAAACTCACCGTCCAAGGCAGCATCGGCGACACCAACAACTCACTCAACCTCCAGGGCGACGGTGACGGCGAAATCAGCGGCTCCATCACCACCGCACTCTCCGTCAGCAAGTCCGGCAACGGCACCTGGAAACTCTCCGGCCCCAGCTCCCATACCAACACCACCACGGTCAACGCCGGCCGTCTCGTCCTATCAGGATCACTCGCCGGCCCGCTCACCGTCTCCACCGGCACCCTCGCCCCGCAGGGCGTGCCCGTCAGCACTTCAAGCCTCAACCTCCAGCCTAACGGCCGCCTCGAAGTCCGCCCCGGCGACATCCTTACCATCGGCACCACCGTCACCCTCGCCGGAAATCTCGACGTCATCGCCCCGCCCGGCCTCACTCCGGGCTCCAGTTTCACCCTCCTCACCAAGACCAGCGCCGGAGCCGTCTCCGGAACCTTCGCGGGAAAACCCCAGGGCGCGGTCTTCTCCGCCAGCGGCTACCTCTGGCAGATCGCCTACAACGGCGGCAACGGCAACGACATCACCCTCACGATCCAGCAGCCATCCGCCAGCGACTCGTGGCGCCAATTCCATTTCGGCACCACCGAAAACACCGGTGAAGCCGCCGACACCTTCGACGCCGACAACGACGGCGAAACCAACCTCCTCGAGTTCGCCACCGGCCAGAACCCGCACGCCGCCACCCTCGCCTTGATAGAGATAGCCAGAACCGCCTCCAACCTCGAATTCACCTACACCCGCAACCGCGACGCCTTCGACGAAGGTTACCTCTTCGACGTGCAGCACAGCGACAATCTGATCACTCCCTGGACGTCCGTCGGGGCCGGAGCGGTCGTCATCGACGGCAACCTCCAGACCGTAAAAGCCGATGTTCCCGCCGGTCCGCTTGGCAGGCGCTTCGTCCGCCTCAGGACCTCACCACCTCCCTGAACCTCCTCCGGAGCGCGGATTTCAATCCGCCCGCGAAGCGAGAAGCCCAAGAACCGCCCAAGAAAAGCCAAAGCCCTTCAGCTCCTGATTGCCAAGCAAAGAGGGTTCAACCACAGATAGAAGGATTTCAGATGAAGAGCTCTTATCCGTGCTCATCGGTGACATCCGTGGTTCAAAATTTACAATCTCGCAGCGTGGCATCAGGAAGCCTCAACGCAGCTTGCTACCGACGGCCGAGAGGGACCCGGGGTGCTTGGCTTTCGCTTTCCTTCGGCTGTAGCCCGACGGTGCGCCCCCCCCTGGGAACGCTTCCCGCGTCATCCGTCGAAAGGATGATCGACGGTCCCTTGCCGGCTTGCCGACTCTGAACAAAGCTCTCAGAGGCATTTCGAACAAACCCGCAGAATACGGAAAATCCACGGAACACTGCGGAGACGGACGGGAAATATTCCTCCTCGTCCCACGTTGCGCGGCAATGCACAGAACCAAGGGATCATGATTTCACAAAACCCATCGAGAATACCGGGCAAAACCATCCCGCCATGGCTTGCACTGCTGCTTGCCATTCCTCTCATTCCAGCGGCCGACGCCCAGACCGGTACCGGCCTCACCGGGCAATATTACGACACCAACGCCTTCACCACCCTGCTCACCACCCGCACCGACCCCACGGTGGATTTCTACTGGGGCACGGCGGTCCCCAGTGGCACCGCGCTCACCAATGCCGACACATTCTCCGTCATCTGGACCGGCCAAATCGACCCTGAGTTCTCCGAGACCCACACCTTCCTCATCACCGCCGACGACAGCGCGACGCTGTGGGTGAACGACCAGGTCGTCGCCCACCGGGCATTCCCGCAAAGCAGCACGCCCATCACCGGCCAGATCCGGCTGGAGGCGGGGAAAAAGGTCAACATCCGCATCGAATACATCGAGCAGACGAGCAGCGCCTTCATGAAATTGGAATGGGCCAGCCCGTCGCGCGTCCGCGAGGTCGTTCCCGCGAACCGGCTCTATCCGTCCCGCGTTGGCAAGGCCGGCGGATCGCTGATGAAAGAACACTGGAGCGGCATCACGGGTGGCCTGATTTCCTCACTGACCTCGAACGCGAACTACCCGGACAAGCCCGGCGGCCGCGAGTTCGTCACGAATTTCGAGTGCCTCGCGCAAGACTGGGCAGACAGCTACGGCACGCGCGTGACCGGCTTCATCGTGCCACCGGTTTCCGGAAACTATACATTTGCCACGAGCGGTGACGACGTGGTGAACCTCTACCTCAGCACCGATTCCACTACCGCTAACAAATCCCTCGTCGCCAGCGTGGCCACCGCAACCGCATTCCACCAATGGGATGCGAATCCCGCCACACAGCAATCCGCCACCATCCCGCTTGTCCAGGGCCAGCGTTACTACGTCGAACTCATCCACAAGGAAAACACCGGCACCGACCACTGGAGCGTTGCTTGGAAAAAACCCGGCGAAACCACCTTCTCCGTGATCCCCGGCGAGTCCCTCGTGCAAGCCGGCATCGACCGCGCGCAACCCGCACAAGCCGGCATCCTGGACACCGTCGCCCGCGACCACCCGCGCCTCTACGCCACCGACGAGAGCTTCGCCCGGCTCCGCGCCCGCTGGCAGAGTCCCGCTGTTAGCCCCGCCAAGACCTGGGCGGAAAATGTCATCTCCCAGGCAAACGCCGTCCTGCCCACCGCCCCGGTCGCCTACCCGCTGAACGTGGACACCGCCCGCGTGGTCATGAACAACATGTATAAACTCGGCCTCGCCTGGCAGCTCACCGGAAACACCACCTACCCCGAACGAGCGTGGACGGAACTTTCCGCCGTCGGTGCCTTTGCCGACTGGTTCCCGGATAACCGCACCTTCCTCGTCACTTCGGAAACCACCCACGGCTTCGCGATCGCCTATGACTGGATGTATCAGTATTGGACCCAGGCCCGCCGCGACACCATCCGCACCGCTATCATCAACAAGGGCCTCAACGTCGGCCTGTCCAGCTACAAGGCGAACTTCTGGGCACTGCGCGCCAATTGCAGTTCCGCTAACTGGTCGGTCGTTTGTAACAGCGGCCTCGTCACCGGTGCCCTCGCCGTCGGCACGGAAAGCGAAACCCTCTGCGAGGACATCCTCAACCGCGCGATGAATTCCCTCCGCTCGAATCTGAAACGCTTCACTACCGACCAAGGAGCCATCCACGAAGGCTTCACCTATCTCGAATACGCCCAGCAATACGCCGTGCGCGGCCTCGCCGGGCTCGAGTGGACCCTCGGCAGCGACTTCGGCCTCAGCGCCACCCAGGCGTTTTCCGAGACCGCCTCCGCCCCGATCTTCACCGGTGGCCCGTCGGGCCTATCATTCTGCGCCAGCGACGACGCCCAGGCCGCCCTGCGCCGCGGCTTCCTCTGGCCGTGGTCCGCCCGCCGCTTCAACCAACCCGTCCACAACGCCTGGAACAACGCCTCCACCAGCGGCGGATCGTTAGACGCGCTCTGGTATGCCGAGGGCGGCCTCACCCCTGCCGCCGCCGGGACACATCCGGACATGGCCTTCAAGGGAGAAACCGGCACCGCCTTCAAATCCCAGGAATACACCGCCCTCCGCAGCCGCTGGAGCGACCAGCGCTCCGCCTTCATCGCCGCCAAGGCCGGTGAGATCTTCACTTCACACGGCCACTACGACGTCGGCACATTCACCCTCGATGCTCTCGGAAAACGTTGGTTCCACGACCTCGGCAAGGAACTCTACTCCATCGAAGCCAGCGCACCACGTGCCGACATCTATCGCTATCGGGCAGAGGGCCACAACACCCTCGTCATCGATCCCGGAACCGGCCCGGGCATCACCAACCCATCGTTCAGCCCGCTCGTCGCGTTCCAGGGAAAATCCAGCGGCGCAGGCTCCTTCAGCATTTACAACCTCACCGGCGCCTACTCGGGAACCTCCCGCGTCTGGCGCGGCATGCGCATGATCGGCGGGCGCGATGAAGTCCTCCTCCAGGATGAAATCCAAGCCACCACCGGCAAGAACGTCTGGTGGTTCGCCCACTACGCGCACCCCGCCAGCGTCGCCACCGTCAGCCCGGATGCCACTTCCGTCACTCTCACCCAGGGCAACGAACGTCTCTGGTGCAAGATCGTCAGCGGCGGCGGCACCTTCCAAATCATGAACGCGAGCCCCCTCCCCACCTCGCCGAACCCCTCAATCCAATCCACCAACTCCGGATTCAAAAAGCTCGCCATCAATCCCACCAACGTCACGAACACCACCCTCGCCGTCTGGTTTGTCCCGCTCGACCCCGGCGAAGCCATTCCCACCACCCTGCCGACGATCACTCCGCTCGCCAATTGGCAGATCGATCCCGCAAACTATCCGCCAGATGTCACGGACAGCTCCGCATTCAGCGTCAACAACCAACCCGTGGACGTCGAACTCTCGCTGCTTGCCACCGACGACAACACCCTTTCGACCGCCCTCACCTTCACCCTGTCCAACATCCAAGGCGGCTCCGCCGTCCTGCTGCCGGACAACCGCACCGCGCGTTTCACACCCACTCCCGGCGCGAGCGGCACCGCCGGTTTCTCCTTCACCGCCACCGACGGCGGCGGCCTGACCAGCAGGGTGGCCACCGTCGAAGTGGGCGGCTCTCCCGTGGTCCACACGTGGACGGCCCTCACCAGCGGGAACTGGTCCACCCCGGCGAACTGGCAGGCGAACCTCACCCCTACCAGCTATCGCGGCGCGGAGTTGAAATTCCTAACCGGACAAGCGTTGGCATCCGGCGCGGCCATCACCGCGACCAACAACCTCACCGGCACCACCCAGGCGAACATACTGTCACTCGGAGGATCACTCGCTTCAGGCACCGCCACCGTGAATCTCGCAGGAAATCCGCTCCAGCTCGCAGCCAACGGACCCGTGCTTCCCACCATCACCCTATCAGGCCCCACCTCCGGCTTCACCTATCACATCGCCAACGCGATCGAGCTTGCGGCGGACACCACCCTCAACGGCCTGAATTCCGGCCGCGTGAATTTCAACGGCATCCTCTCCGGCACCGGCGGACTCGCCCGGACCGGCAGTTACGGAACCCTGGTCCTCGCGAACAACAACACCTACACCGGCACCACCACCATCAGCTCCGGCGGCCTGCAAATCGGAAACGCAGGCACCACCGGCAGCTTCGGCCCGGGAAACATCATCCTCAACGGACCTCTCACCCTCAACCGCACCAACGCGTGGACGCTCGCCAACGAAATCTCCGGCAGCGGCTCCATCATCCACTCCGGCACCGGCACCACCACGCTCTCAGCCAACAACTCGTTCACCGGAAATGTCACGGTCAGTGCCGGCATCCTCAAGCTCACCTCATCCGAAGCCCTCGGCACTGGAAATAAAAGTTTCCTCATGCAGGGAACCAACCGCGTGCTGCAACTCTCCAACAACATCACCCTCGGTCCCAACCTCACCCTCACCGTCTCCACCAACTCCGGCGACGGGGCCGGGATCAGCAGCGTCGATGGCAACAACCGCATCGAAGGCCCCATCAACATCAGCACCGGCAACCCGGCGTTGAATGTTTCCTGCTCCGCCGGCTCCCTCCACATCGCCGGCAACATCACCTCCACCACCACCGGCAGGACCCTCTTCATGGGCGGAGCCTCCACCGGACCTAACACGGTCAGCGGTGCCATCGGTGAAAACGCAGGCAACGTGCTCACCGTCGTCAAACAAGGCAACGGCACCTGGACCTGGGCAGGACCTAACACCTACACCGGTGCCACCGCCATCAATGGCGGCACACTCGTGGTGAACGGCTCCATCGCCAGCCCGGGAGCCCTCGCCATCGCCGCCAGCGGGCGACTTGCCGGAAGCGGCAGCATCGCCTCGCCGATCACCGTCACCGGCACGCTCGCCCCCGGATCCCCGTTCGGCACGCTCACCGCATCCTCTTCCGTCAACTTCGGGGCCGCCTCCAAACTCCAGTGGGAACTCGGAAACAACAACCTGCTCGCCGCCGACAAAGTGAACGCCGGAGCCATCACCGTCACCGCAGGCGCGAAGATCGACGTCATTCTCAACACGCCCGGCAGCACCACGAATTTCCTTCACAGCTTCTGGCGCACCTCGCGCACCATCTCCGTCATCACCGGACCTTCCATGTCCGGCTCCTTCACCATGGGCACCACCTCCGCCGATGCAGGCGGCCGTCCGGCAGTCACTTACGGGAGCTTCGCGGTGCAAAACACCCCCACCGGCGCGAACCTCGCATGGACGCCCATCCCCGGTTTTCCCGTGATCGATGAGCCGGTCATCACCCTCGTCTCACCATCCGGACCCGCCGTATCCATTCCGGACAACGAACACGGCCTGCGCCTGCTAGCCACCGTCTCTAGCAGCACTGGCACCATCCTCGCCTGGTCGCAAGTCAGCGGACCATCTGCCGCAACCTTTGAAAATCCCGCCATCGCCGATACCTGGGTGACATTCCACGATCAGGGCGCCTACGTGCTCCGCCTGACCGCAACCAATGCCGTGGGCGTCGCCACCCGGGACCTCACGGTGTTCGTCGCTCTCCCGTCATCGATCTCCCTGCGCGAAGGCGTGAACGACTACTCCCACCAAACCACCTTCATCCGCGGCGATAACGGAACCTGGAACTCCGGCACCCGCGATCAAATCCTTATCGGTCGTACCAGCGCGCCGTTCCGGGGTCTGTTATCCTTCGACATCCCGGAAATCCCAACAGGTGCCACCATCGACTCCGTGGACATCGATCTCCACGTCGCGCAAACCGGCTCCGGAACGACATCGCTCAATCCCCTCGAACTCCGCAAGCTCACCGTGCCCTTCCTCGAAGGCACCGGCGACAGCAGCACTAGCGGAAGCGTCGGCACCGGAACCGGCGCGGACTGGGGCACCCGCACCGGCGACATCACGGATCAATGGGCCACACCCGGCGGCGCATCCGGCACCGACTACGCACCGGCGGTTCTCGGCAGTTTCGCGGGTTTCATCCCGTCCAGCACCCCGGAAGGCACACCGCTCACCTTCACCACCTCCTCCACACTAACCGCCGCCGTCGCCAGCGCGGCCGGCGGCACCGAACCGCTCGGGCTTTTCCTCAGCGTCTCTAACGACAACACCGGCGGCACCTTGTTCGGACGCATCGCCTCCAACGACCACCCCACTCTGGAATGGCGGCCGCAGCTCACGATTCATTACAGCAACAACGCCGCCCCCACGATCTCCCCGGGCACCGCGCCTGCCGCCACCACCGGCCAGTTCGCGGCCATCAACGGCAGCACCACCGGAGCGGGCAGCTCGCAGTGGACCCTGCTCAGCGGTCCCGGCATCGCATTTTTCGGAAATCCCTCACTGCCCGCCACCACCGTCATGTTCACCGGTCCCGGCACCTACGTCCTCGGCCTCAGCGCCTCTAACACCCACGGCGAGACCCGCCGGACCTTGACCGTCACCTCCACCGGCACCGCCCTCACGGAAATGCAAATCTGGCGCCAACAACATTTCGGCACCACCGCCAACACCGGCACCGCCGGCGATACCTATGACGCCGACAACGACGGCGAGACCAACCTGCTCGAGTTCGCCACCGCCCAGGACCCGAATGCCGCCACCCGCGCGGTCATCACCCTCGAAAAAACCGCCGCTGGCCTGGAATTCACCTACACCCGCAACCGCGCCGCCCTCGATGACGGCTGCGTTTTCACCGTCGAACACACCGCCACCCTCACCCCGCCATGGAACGACTTCGGTCCTGGTTCCGTCATCGTCGATGGTCCGGTGCAAACCATGAAAGCCATCCTCCCCGCAGGAGTCACCAGCCGCTTCGCGCGGTTGAAGATTGTAGCGCCCTGAGTTTCCGCACACACTTCCGCACCATGGTGCGATTCCTGTCAACCACGCTTCTCCTCGTCCTATCAGCGTCGCTTTGCGTCGCGCAATCACCCCGGCTAGACGTCGATTGGCCCGCATTCCTCGGCCGTCACGATTTGGTCTGGGAACAACTGCCGCGCCAGTGGAACGAAGGTGCGTTCGTCGGAAACGGCCAGCTCGGCATGATGGTTTACGCCACGCTCAAGGACAACCGCATCGACTTCCATCTCGGCCGCCAGGACGTCACCGACCACCGCAAGGCCCCGGACCGGAAAACCTCGATGGGAGTCAAGGACGCCACCGTCATGTGGGATTTCCCCCGCCTCGACATCGGCCGCATGGCCCTCCGCCCGGCGGGAAAAATCAAGGACGGCACACTCCGCCAGCACCTCTGGAATGCGGAAATCACCGGCACGATCACCACCGACCTCGGCGAGCTGAAACTCCGCGCCCTCACCTCGCGCGACCGCATGGTCCAGATCGTCCAGATCACCTCCACCGAGAAATCCGCCGATGGCGCGCCGGCCGCGTGGAAATGGGAATTCCTCCCCGGCAACCCGATCTCACCCCGCGCCGTGGTCTTCCCGGACCAGGCGAAAAAGTCCGGCTACGTCACCAATCCGAATCCTGTTATTTCCTCACAGAACGAAATTTCCCTCTGCACCCAGTCCCTCACCGCCGGCGGTGACTACGCCACCGCATGGCATGAAAAACCCATCGCCGGTGCCCGCAGTTCCACCCTTTTCGTCTCCACCGCCAACGAAGTCCCCGCCGCCGGGAAATCCGCCGGCGTCGCCAGCAGCGACGTCAAGGCCGCCGCAAGCGCGCCATTCGCCACGCTGCTGGAAGAACATCGCAAGTGGTGGCACACGTTCTATCCGGATGCCTTCCTCACCGTGCCGGACGCCCGGATGGAGGCGTTCTACTGGATCCAGATCTACAAGTTCGCCGCCGCCTCGCGCGAGGGCGGCCCGGCCGTGGATCTCTTCGGCCCGTGGTTCCGCACCTCCCAGTGGCCCGGCATCTGGTGGAACCTCAACATCCAGCTCACCTACTGGCCGGTCTATGCCGGAAACCGCCTCGCGCTCGGGGCCAACTATCTGGATGTGGTGGACGCCCATTTCGATCAATTGTTAGCCGGATTCAAGAACTCCACCACCCTCGGTGATTTCGGCTGGGCGATGCACAACTACTGGTGGCAGCTCCGCTTCGCCGGGGATTGGAACGGCGTCCACACCCGCTGGACCCCCAAGGCCAAGGCCGTGCTCGCAGGATACCTCCCCCGCCTCAAGGAAAACGCCGCGGGCCAGCTCGAGCTCGGCGAAATGGGCTCACCCGAATACCACGGCTTCAAGCCCTATCCGAATACCAACTACAACCTTTTCATCCTCCGCTGGCTGCTCAACTCGCTGCTGGAAGCCGACGCCCGCTCCGGCAAGCCCGCCGACCCGGACGCCGCGGAATGGAAACGCATCCTCGCCAGGCTCATCCCCTACCCGGTCGATGAAAACGGCCTGCGCATCGCCTCGAACCAGGCGGTCGACATGTCCCACCGCCACTTCTCGCACCTGCTCGGGCTTTACCCGCTCTATCAACTCGATCCCACCTCCGCCGCCGACCGCGAGCTCGTGGTGAAATCCGTGCTGCACTGGCACAAGATCGGCGGCGGCAAGGAGCTGGCCGGCTATTCCTACACCGGCGGCACCTCGCTCTACGCCTCGCTCGGCATGGGCGACGAAGCGCGCGACATGCTCCACCGCTTCCTCACCGGCAACATCGGCATCAGCAACCTGCTGCCTAACACCCATTACGTCGAAAGCGGCGGCCGCAACCCGGTCATCGAAACTCCCCTCAGCGGAGCCTCCGCCCTGATGGACCTGCTGCTCCAGAGCTGGGGCGGAAAAATCCGGGTATTCCCCGCCGTGCCGCGCGATTGGAAATCATCCGCCTTCCATCAACTCCGCGCCATGGACGGCTTCCTCGTCAGCGCCAACCGCAAGGACGGCCGCACCGAGTGGATCCACCTGACCAGCGAGGCCGGCGAACCCTGCGTCATCCGCGTGCCTGATTGGAAAGGCCCGCTGCAAGTCACCGGCAACCGCCCGCACACCGCCACCGAAACCGCCCCTAACGAATGGCGCGTCGATTTGAAAAAAGGCGAAAGCGTCCTCATCCATCCGGCAGGAGCCAAGCTGACCCCGGTCATCGCCCCACTCCCGGTAAAGCCTGACGAAATGAACCTCTACGGCGTGAAAAAGGGCGGCGAAATCAAAAAGATCCAAGCCTGGCCCGAGCTCCCGCTGCCGAAATGATTTTCAGCGGGCGGTGACATTCTGAGTGTCGCCCCTTTTTTCGATCCATTTCCCGATCCCGGGCGGGCCCTTGCTGTCGAGGATCGTCGCTCCCCGCACGTTGTTGAACACCATCGGCATCTCCCGACCGGCGGATAGAATTTGGAAGCGGTCGAGCTTCAGGTCGCGCACGTCGTCGAAGACCACCGCCGCGCGATAATCGGTGCCCGTCACCTTGAGCGTGACGTTTTCAAACGTGAGCCCCTCGGCATGCCGGCAATAGAGCCCCCACGCGGGCAGCACGCCGAACATCTTGGACTCCGGATAGTTCTGCGCGCATTCCGGCACCTTTTCGAGATTCTCCAACAGCAGGTGGTCCGGCTGCGGCGTATCTCCGATGCCGCCGTAGGTGATGTCGATGTTCCGGAGTGTCACGCCGCGCACCGGGTGGCCGGGCAGTCCGGTGATCGAGCCCGTGATGAGCGTGGTGCAGAGATGCCGCCAGTAACTCGGAAACTTGTTCATCTCGCTTTTTTTCCGATCCGGAATCTCGGCGGTCACGTCGCTGATGGTCACGCCCTTGATCGAGCCGACCGGCCCCTTCTCATTGCGGTGCCCTAACCGGATGAAAATCGGATTGTTCGTGGTGGTCATCCGGACGTTGGAGATATTCACGTTTTCCATCACGCCGCCATCCACGATTTCCAGGGCGATGCCGGAGAAATAGGTATCGTAGATCTCCAGATTCCGGACGGTGATGTTTTTAAAGCCCTTGACGGAGGCGGTGCCGAATTTCAGGGCGTTGCAGGTCGAGCGGGCCCGGCAGTTTTCGATGAGCACGTTCTCGCACAGCCTGCGGCTGGATTTGAGGCAGATCGCGTCGTCCTGCGAGTCGATGTCGCAGCCACGCACGACGACATTCGAGCAGCCGTCGATGTCGAGGCCGTCATTGGTGATGGCGGCCATGGTGCGGACGGTGACGTTCTCTATCAGGACGCGGTCGCAGTCGCGGTAGAGCTGCACCCAGCAGGCGCTTTCCCGCAGCGTGACATCGCGCACGGTGACGTCCCGGCAGTTGCGGAAGTTGATGAGCACCGGCCGCTTGGCCTCGCCGGCATCGGGGAAACTTCCCGGCTTGATCGGGCCGATGACTGACTCCGCGATGATCTTGCCCTGGCCGTCGATGACGCCCTCTCCGCTGACGCCGATGTTTTCCTGGTTGTCCGCCATCACCAGCGCGAGGAAATTCAACCGCTGATAGCGCGAGCGGTCGGTGCTGCCGAGAAGCGTGGCGCCTTTTTGCAGATGAAGCTGGACATGGCTCTTCAGCCGGATGCTGCCGCTCAGATAGATTCCGGGAGGGAAGACCACTCTCCCTTTGGCCACCGCGGCGGCATCGATCGCGCTCTGGATCGCGGCGGTATCCAAGGCCTTTCCGTCGCCCACCGCACCGTGATTTCTCACGTCGAAGTCGCCGGCGGCCAGTGGCAGATGGACCCCGAGCAGCAGCGCCATCGCCGCCAGGAGTTTGATTCGGAGCCAAATCGTCATTTCGTAGGATTGAATGTTCGGCACTGCGGGCCAGTTCAGCCTCGCCGCGGGCGCAAGGGTTGTCATTACCAGTGGATTCATCCTTTCGGATGAGTCGGCCCGTTGAAACCGGCAACCACCTCCGCCGAAAGGATGAGAGTCGCAACCTTGCGCCCCCCCGGAGCACTCGCCAGCCTCGGGATCGTTGTATCGTCTCCACGAGCCACGCCTCGCAAAAACCAACCCAAAATCCACCATTATGAAAAACCGCCTCCGTCCCTTCTTTGCCTCCCTCATCGTCATCGGCTCCGCCGCCTCCGCCGAGGCAGCCGTTTATAACTGGAACGGCCTCGCCACCGGCGGTGCCGCCGGCGTCAGTGAGACTTGGGACACCGTCACCGCCAACTGGACCGGCGACGGCACCATCTGGCCTGTAAACGCCGGCGATAACGACGCCGTCTTCGGCGGCATCACCGCCGGCACCGTGACAGCCATCCCCTCAGCGCCTTCGGCCATCGTCAACGACATCACTTTCAACACGACCGGATACAAGATCGCCGGCGGCCCGATGTTCATCGTGCCGACAAGCGCCACGGTAGGAGCCACCATCACCACCGCCGCCTCGGTCGATGCGGAAATCTCCGCGAATGTCACAGGCGGATTGGGCTCCACCTCATCAGCCTCAGGCCTCAACAAGGCCGGAGCAGGAACGCTGACCCTGTCGGGAATCAACAATATCACCGGCTGGGTCACCTCCACGGCAGGAACCCTCAAGATCACCAAGGCTTCCGCGATCAACAGCATCGGGGCCAGCAGTCAGACCTTCGTCAATAACAGCACCTTTGAACTCGACGGCAGCGCTGGAAACATCGCTCTCGTTACCCGTTTCCAAACCGGTGGAGGAACCATTCTAAACACCGCTGGCGACAACACCATCGGCGGAGGTGTTTTCATGAATAACGTGACCAGCAACACCATCCGCAGCAATGGCGGTTCGCTGGTGATCGCCGGCAGCTTTGGCGGCGGCAGTGGAAACCGGAAACTCACCATCACGGGAACCAGCACGAGTGAAAACCGCCTCGGCGGCACGATTGCGAATCCCAGCGGAACCAACGTGACCACGGTGGAAAAAACCGGCACCGGCAAGTGGATCTTCTCCGGAGCCAACACCTACACCGGCGCGACCACCGTCACCGCTGGCAACCTGACCGTCTTCAGCGGGTCCGGCCTGGGTACCACCGCGACAGCCGACGTTTCGGTCGCAGCTGGAGCCGCTCTGAACTACGCGGCCAAGGGGAATGCGGCCCTCAACATCGGCGGCACCTTGTCCGTCACGGCAGGCACCGGCACCACCCTCGGCGGCTCGATCGGCGCGTCGGCCAACAGCGCCCGCATCAATGTCACGGAAGCGGCAACCATCAGCGACGGCGAACACACCGTGAACATCCACGGAATTCCAACAGTCACCCCGGTCACCGACACCTACACCCTCATCAGCGGCGGCGGCGGCAGCTCCCTGAATCCTGCGACGCCTCCCACCCTCGGCAAGGTCTATAACAACACCAACTTCACGGTGGGTTCGCTGACCGCAGCCGCGACCTCGATCACCGTCGGCGTCACGGCCGCACCCCCACTCACCGATGCTTATTGGTCCGGCGGCTTCAACAACGAGTGGGCGGCCTCCGACGGCACCACGGCCACCAGCAACTGGACCGCCACCGCCGCAGGCCCTGCGCAACCGCTGGTGCCGGGAGCCGCCGCCAATCTGATCATCTCCGCGACATCCCCGATCAACCCACCCACCGGGACCGTTCTTGGAGCAGACATGAGCATCAAGAGCCTGACCATTGCCGATACGGTGAATGGACTGGGTCTCGGTGCCGACGGCAGCACCCTCACGCTGGCAGCCAGCGGCATCACCATGAACGCCGCCGTCCCCGCCAGCACCATCGGACCCAAAATCGTGCTGGGTGCCGGACAAACCTGGACGAACGAGTCCATCAACACCCTCACCGTAAGCGGCAACATCAGCGGGGCTTTCCCGCTAACCAAAGCAGGCACCGGCAACCTGGTGCTCTCCGGCGCGAACACCCACACCGGTGACACCCGCATCACCGCAGGCAACCTCGCCTTGGGACACGTGAACGCCCTTGCCACCTCGACGCTCGACATGAACGCCGCCGACGCGGGCACCGTTTCCTTCGTAATCCCCGGCACCGACACCTACAACCTCGGCGGCCTGACAGGAACCCGCAACATCAACGCCGGCGGCCATATTCTGAGCATCGGAGCCAAAAACGTGACGACCGAATACAGCGGCATCCTGAGCAACGGAGCTCTGAACAAGGTTGGCACTGGTTTCCTGACGCTCTCCGGCAACAACACCTTTTCCGGAAACGTGACGGTCAGTGCCGGCCGGCTCATCCTGGCAAACTCCGGAGCCTTGGGCGTCGGGCCCAAGACCGTTTCCATGCAGGGAATCGACCGCAGGATCTATCTCACCAACAACATCACCCTGCCCTCCAACATCACCTTCAACGTTTCCACGAATTCCGGTGACACCGGTGGCATCAATAACGAGAGCGGTGACAACACCATCCAAGGTCAAATCAACTACGACAGCGGCAATCCGGCCCTCAACATTTCCAGCACTTCTGGAAAGCTGACCATTTCCGGGAACATCACGCTGATCACGTCCACCCGCCCCGTCACTTTCGGCGGGGTGTCCACGGCCGACAACATCGCCAGCGGCAATATCAGCGAAAGCTCCACGGGCGTGCTTTCTGTCATCAAACAGTCCGCCGGCAAATGGACCCTTTCCGGCACGAACATCTACAAGGGCAATACCACTGTGAATGGCGGTGAGCTCGTGCTTGCCAACGGCGGCAGCCAGAAATTCTATCCGAAATTCACCGCTCCTTCCACCGTGAGTTCCAACATGATCACCGGCAACGCGACCGGCGTGCTTACCTTGGACGGCGCACTGAACATCGACCTCACGGACGCCACTTCCGCCCTGGACGGCACTTCCTGGCTGCTGGTGGACGTGGACAACGTGGATGAAACCTACGGCTCCAATTTCTCCGTCTCCGGCTTCACCGAAACAGCTTCCGGCATCTGGAAAAAAGGCGTGGGCCTGGATCTCTACACCTTCACCGAATCCGATGGAAAGCTCACCCTCACCGTCGGTGGGAACACCTTCGCCGCATGGCTGACCGCCAATCCGCCGGCCGCCGGATTCGACACGGACTCCGACAACGACGGCGTCCCCAACGGATTGGAGAACATTCTGGGAACCAACCCGAATGCCTACAGCGCGGGCCTCACCAACGTCTCGTCCACCGCTTCGTCCGCCACCTATCAGCATTTGCTCTCCGGAGTGATCGCGGGTGACGTGACCTACAGCTACGAGTGGTCCACCGACCTGGTGGAATGGAAGGCGACCACCGAGACCAACTCCGGCCTCACCACCGCCACCATCACGCCATCCGCTCCGGCAGCCGGCGTGGTGACCGTCACCACCGCCATCACCAGTGGTCCGGCCGCCAAGCTCTTCACCCGCATCAAGGCCTCCCAACCCTGAGCCCCTGCCAATGTAGTCCAGGACTTCAGTCCGTTCCTAATCGGAGAGCGCGGGCATCCAGCCCGCGCTCTCTTGTGACCGGATTTCCATCAAAAACCCAACTCTGCAAATCCGCCCTGATGCCGTACACGTTCTCACAGTTCACCAAACTCGGTTGCGCCGCCGCGCTCAACCTCGCAGTCAGCTCGACCGCATTCAGCGAACCTCCCGAAGTTAGGCTGGAGCGCGATTTCGCCAATCCACCCGACTCCGCGCGCCCGTGGGTCTGGGGCCACTGGCTGCATGGGAATGTGGACAAAGAGTGCATCACCCGTGAGTTGGAAGCCATGAAACGTGTGGGCATCGGCGGAGTCACCATGTTCGACGTCGCCCAACCCGGCATCCCCGCCGGACCGCATGCCTACATGGGGAAGAGCTGGCAGGAGCTGTTCGCATGGGAAATTTCCGAGGCCAACCGCATCGGACTGGAGGTCATGAGCCAGAACGGCCCGGGCTACAGCGGCAATGGCGGCCCGTGGATCACCCCGGAATTTGCTTCGCAGAGGATCGTGGAAAGCGCCACCCGCATCCCTGGCGGCGAGCGGTTTTCCGGCAATCTCCCGCAGCCACCGACCCAAGGTGGATTCTATCGGGATGTGGCGGTGTTTGCCATCCGGGAAACGAAAGCCCAGTCGGATTTCCGTCCGGACGACTTCAACATGAAGAGTCTGGTCTGGCTGAACTACATCCGCTGGAAAGGCTCGCGCAGTGCTCCGCCGGACACCAAGGCCCCTGAGGAAGCCTGCATTCCGTTGGAAAACGTCGTGAATGTTTCCTCTCTCATGAAACCGGACGGTTCCATCACCTGGGACGCCCCCGCCGGTGACTGGACACTTCTGCGCATCGGCCACACCTGGACCGGCCAGAAAACCCTGCCCGCGACTCCGGAAGGTGAAGGCCCGGAATGCGACAAACTCGACAAGCGCGGGATCCGCGCCCACTTCGAGCATGTCATGAAACGCATGATCCAGCTCGCAGGCCCCGAAGCAGGCAAGACGTTCCACACGTTCTTCGTCGATAGCTGGGAAGCCGGCGGCCAGAACTGGACGGAGAAAATGCCGGAGGAATTCAAACGCCGCCGTGGTTATGAAATCACGCCCTACCTCCCCGTGCTAACAGGCCGCGTGCTTGGCGACCTTCAAACAACCGAGCGTTTTCTCTACGATCTCCGCCAGACCGTCTCTGAACTCGTCACCGAGAACTTCTGGGCGGAGATGCAGCGCCTTTGCCACGCCCACGGGATGCGCGTCGCGGCGCAGACCTACATCACCACCGGACATGACATGGATGCCGCCAATTTCAGCGACGAGCCGGTCGGCGAATTCTGGAGCCATCCCTTCCAACCGAACGACTACCGCACCACCATCAAGTCCGCCGCCTCCGCCGCCAATATCAACGGCAAAATCATCGTCGCTGCCGAGGCCTTCACCGCCTCCGATACCGAACGCTGGCTCTCTCACCCGGCGACCATGAAGGAACTCGGCGACCAGGCGTTCTGCCTCGGCGCGAACCGCTTCCAGTTCCACCGCTTCGCCATGCAGCGCTTCCCCCAGCTCAAGCCCGGCATGACCATGGGAAAATGGGGCCAGCACTACGACAGCACCCAGACCTGGTGGGAATGGTCCAAGCCCTGGCACGACTACCTCGCCCGCTGCCAGACCATGCTCCGCATCGGCCCCGTCGTCACCGACGTGCTCGCAGTCGCCCCCGAGGAACCACTCCATCGCTTCGAACACCAACCGGTCACCGGCCACGACTACGACGCCTGCGGTCCCGACACATTCCTCCGCCTCATCGCGGATGAGCGCGGCACCCGCCTTCCCGATGGCCATCCCTACCGACTGATCACCGTAAATCACCATGGCACGATGACCATCGACCGCCTGAGAAAACTGCGAGACCTCGTCACTGCGGGCGCATTTTTGTTAGGTGAGCCGCCGTTGGCTACTCCCGGACTCACGGATCTCCCTCAGGCCGATGAGGAATTGATTTCCCTAACAAACGAACTCTGGGGAAGCACCGGCGAGTCCGACCGCGCGTTTGGAAAAGGCCGGGTCTTCCGCGGACTTTCAGCCGAAGAAGCCTTGAAACGCATCGAAGTGAAGCCGGACTTCACAGGTCCCGACGGGCTCACCTGGATTCACCGCCGCAGCGGCGACACCGACCTGTACTTCGTCGCCACTTCATCAGACCAGGCCTCCGTTTCCACCTGCATTTTCCGCGTTGCGGGAAAACACGCCGAGCGATGGGATCCGGAAACAGGAACCACCCACCCGTTGCACACCATTCCATCCGGCGACGGAAGGACCCGGGCCGAAGTGCCACTCGGCCCCGACGGCTCCGCATTCATCGTTTTCCGACCGCTTGCCCGTCAGGCCGGATCGATCAAAAGCAAAAAGGACGACTCAGCCCTCCTTGTCATGCCCGCACCACGTGAAATGAAAGGTCCTTGGAAAATCGAGTTTCCGGCCGACAGCGGCGCACCTAACTCCCTGCAACTCGATCCACTCGTCTCCTGGAGCGTCCACCCGGACCCAAATGTCAGACACTTCTCCGGCACCGCCGTTTATACCAATCAATTTGAAATCACAGATCTCAAATCCCCCATCCTCCTCGATCTCGGCCAAGTCGAAATCATGGCCCGGGTGAAACTCAACGGCAAGGATCTCGGCATCCTGTGGAAGCCCCCCTATCAGGTGGACATCTCCGAAGCCGCGGTAAAGGGCACCAACCATCTCGAAATCTCCGTGGTGAACCTGTGGGTCAATCGCCTCATCGGCGATCAATTGCTCCCCGAGGACAGCGAACGCGACAAGGCAGGAACCCTGATCAAGTGGCCGCAGTGGGTCATCGACGGAAAGACAAGCCCGACCGGCCGGAAAAGCTTCGTCACCTTCCCCCTTTGGAAAAAGACCGAGCCCTTGCAAAGCTCAGGCCTATTAGGCCCCGTGATGCTGCGAACCACCACCCGCCGCCCCCCCGGGACCGATTGATTTGCCAGCAGTGGCCGGATATGTAAAAAAACCAGACCGCCATGAATCCACTCTGCCTCCTGCTTCGACTCGCCCTCACCAGTTCGCTCGCCTTTGCTGGCCCACCGAGCGCCATCGAACTTTGGCCGGAGGGAGTACCCGGACTCAAGCCGGATGCATCCGCCGAAAAAATCGTGGACGGGCGCATCATCAATATTCACCAGCCCGGCCTGCTCGTGTTTCCTGCTGCTAGAGAGAAATCAACCCGGACCGCCATCATCCTCTCGTCCGGCGGCGGCTATGTGCGCATCGCCGTCAACCCGGATGGCGACGCCACGGTCCGGAACTTCAACGAGCTTGGCATCACCGTATTCGTCCTCAAATACCGCCTGTCGGACTACGGGCATCCGGCACCCTTCCAGGACGTGCTGCGGGCCGTCCGCACCGTGCGTTCCCGCGCCGCGGAATTCGGGGTTTCGACCGATCGTATCGGCGTGATGGGCACCTCCGCCGGCGGCCATCTATCAGGCTGCGCCGCCACGCTCTGGGATCACCCGGATGGGAAAACCGGTGCTGCCATGGACGCGGTGAGCGCAAGACCCGACTTTGCAATTCTCATCTATCCGGTCGTCACGCTGTCAGAGTCCTTCGCCCACCCCGGCTCGCGGGAAGCGCTCTTGGGCAAATCCCCGGCACCCGGCCTTGCGGAGGCGTTTTCATTGGAAAAACACGTGTGCAAGGACAGCCCGCCGTTTTTCATCGTCGCCACCATGGCGGACACCACCGTGCCCGTGATGAACTCCCTCAGCCTCTATCAGGAGTTGGTAAAGGTGGGCGTGCCGTCCGAAATGCATGTGTATGCCCAAGGAAGTCACAGCAACAGCCGCGATCCCCGATACGGTCCCACCGCAGCCTGGCCGCAACGCCTGGAGGAATGGCTGCGCTTCAACGGATGGCTGGACGGCCCTCGAAAATGATCCATGAATCCACGATCCTTTTTCATCAGTGCCCTCGCTGGCGCATGCTTGATTTCCAGCGGCCTCTTCGCTGGCGAAAGCATCCCACCCGGCACGCCCCGGCCCTTGCGATACCAACCGGACGGCACCGATTTCGTCACCACCAACGGCAATGAATTCTTCAACCGCCCGCTCTACGGCGGCAACACCGGATTCCGCGTGGACGCCGGTGACCGGCCGGAATTCGCTTTCTTCCTGCCCGGCCGCGGCGGCAACCTGCGTTTTGCCGTTTCAGCTAACGGTCAATCCGTCTGGTTGCATGAGGCGGAATCCGTGGTCGCCCGCTATCGACCCGGCTCGATGGTTTATGAAGTTCGTGATGAGCTGCTAGGCACCGAACCACTGACTCTCACCGCCATCCCGCTGGCAGGAAATGAAGGTCTGATCCTGCGCGCGGAATCGAAAGCACCCGTGAAACTGCTCTGGGCCTTCGGCGGTGCAAATGGCGATCCCGGCCGCCGCAATGGCGACATGGGCGGCGAACGCATGCCGCTGGCCGAGTTCTTCAAACTGAGACCGGAACACTGCCGCGGCAACGCCTTCAAGATTGGCAACGACAGTTTCACCCTGCCGCAGAAAACAGGCACCCTCGTGGGCCTCACCCCTCCAGGCACCCGCCTCACGATCGCGGATGCCGCCAGCCTCGCATCCCCCGCCCGCTTGCTGGAATCCTCGGGAAAACCAACCGAAACACCGCTGCTTCTCGGTGAGAGCAATCTCTCCGCCGCCAGTCCCGCGTTTCTCGCCATCGAAATCGTCCGCCCGAAGCAACCACCTTTGCTGCGTGCGGAAGATCTAGCGGAATCCTTTGCCGATGCCGAGATTCACCGCAGTTCCCTCGCCCAACGCCTCCACGTCGAAACGCCCGACCCATTCATCAACGCCGCCGCAGCCGCCGTCGGAGTGGCGGCAGACGCCGTGTGGGATGAAAGACAAGGAGCCTACATGCACGGCGCCGTGAGCTGGCGGGTTAGATTGCTAGGGTGGCGCGCCGCCTATACCGGTGACGCGCTTGGCTGGCATGACCGCACCCGCCGGCACTTCACCGGATTCGCCGGGCGCCAGAACACCTCTCCCATTCCCGATCGAATCCCGCCCGCCGACGAGAAATTCAATTTCGCCCGCAACGAATCGGCGCTCCACTCCAACGGCGATTTCTCCATCAGCAAGCCGGACCACTACAACATGAACCTCGTCGCCGTGGACACGTTCTTCCGGCATCTGATGTGGACGGGAGACCTCGACTTCGCCGCGGAAATGTGGCCGGTGATCGAACGCCACCTCGCCCGCGAGCGCCGCTTGTTCCGCCGCCCGTTCGGCCCGGACAAATTGCCGCTTTACGAAGCCTACGCCTGCATCTGGGCCAGTGACGAGCTGATCTATCACGGCGGCGGCGCCACCCACGCCACCGCCTACAACTTCTGGCACAACCGGATGGCCGCCCGCATCGCCAAGCGGATCGGCAAGGATCCGGCACCTTATGAAAAGGAGGCGGACCTCATCCGCGAAGCCATGCGCCGCGAACTCTGGCTTGCCGAAAAAGGCTGGTTCGCGGAATTCAAAGACTACCTCGGCAAGCAGGCGATCCACCCGAGTCCCGCGCTGTGGACATTCTATCATACACTCGATTCCGAAGCCGCGTCTCCGATGGAAGCTTGGCAAATGACCCGTTTCATCGACACCCAACTTGCGAAAATCCCCATGCACGGCCCCGGCGTGCCGGAGGGAAATTTCAACCTGCCCACCACCAACTGGATGCCCTACCGCTGGTCGATCAACAACGTCGCCCTCGCCGAGTCCGCCCACACTTCACTCGCCTGCTGGCAGGCAGGCCGTCCGGAACTCGCCATGCCACTTTTCAAGGGAGCTCTGCTAGACGCCATGTTCATGGGAGCCTGCCCCGGCAACGTCGGCATGACCGCGCCTTCGGACATTTTCTCCGGCGAACAATACCGCGACTTCGCGGATGCGGTCGGCATCACCTCGCGGACCTTCGTCGAGGGGCTTTTCGGGATCCACCCGGATCAATGGGACGGCGTGCTCCGCATCCATCCCGGCTTTCCTGCGGATTGGAAAAACGCCGGCATCCGCCACGCGGATTTCGATTTCACCTTCAAGCGGGATGGCTTGCGGGAATCCTATTCCATCGAATCGAAACTGCCCAAGCCGATGAAACTGCTGCTGGAAATCGCCGCG
Source organism: uncultured Verrucomicrobiae bacterium (assembly GCA_963841745.1). Classification (GTDB taxonomy): domain Bacteria; phylum Verrucomicrobiota; class Verrucomicrobiia; order Verrucomicrobiales; family Akkermansiaceae; genus Luteolibacter. The sequence continues at coordinate 362,157 of CAWJDV010000010.1, forward strand.
CTGCGTGACCGGGTGGCCGCCATTTCCGTGAACGGAGAACCCGCCACCTTCCAGATCCTGACAAACCACGTTGGCAATCCCCGCATCGAAATCACCGCGCCACCCGCTCCCCGCCATGAGGTCGTCATCGAGTGGAAGGGACAAAAGCCAACAAGCGTCGGTCCGACCATTCATGTGCTGAACTCGGATCTAACCATCAACACCGGATCGGCGAGAATCCTTGATGTGAAGGACCCCCAGAACGTCCTCAGGAATCCCACCTGCAGCGATCACCAACTCAAAGCAATCGCCTCCGGAACCCTTGGCCACCGGACCGCATTTCTCCAGCTGTCCCAAGGCGATCTCACCTGGTGGCAACCCGTCGCATTCGAACTGCGTGCCCCCGCCGAGCTGATTCCCACCAAAATCCAGAACAACACCCAACTTCGATTCACTCTCCGCAACAACACCCGCGAGGACTGGTCGGGAGATGCCACCATCGGCATCGACGGCCGGCAAATCCGCAAATCCATCAAACTCCCTGCCGGCACCGAGTCCGAGCAAATCGCAGTATCGGCCGCCGGCCTGCCGCCGGGATCGCATCCCGTCCGCGTGGATTTCGGCAAGGATCGCACCATGGAAGGAACCGTCATGAATTGGAATCTCGATCCCAAATCATCCGACCCGAAATGGGAAACCGTCGATCTATCACCATTTTTCAACGACAAGCTCACCCGCATTTTCAGCAACGAATACCGGTCCCCCCGCTCGCCCTACGCCTCGCTGGCCATCCCCAAACAAGGCATCGGCGGATGGTGTTATTATTTCACCCAGGGCGACATCGACGACTCCGGCCTGCGTGAAGCTGCTGGAAAAAACCACGGCGTGTTCCTTTCACCAATCGGCATTCCGTTCAAGACTCCGGGACCGGGAGAAGAACCTAACATCATATTCACCTCGCAGTGGGACAACTACCCGGACGAAGTCACCCTGCCCCTCACCGGCCGCAGTTCCCGCGCCTGCCTGCTCATGGCGGGTTCCACCAACGCCATGCAATGCCGCTTCGACAACGGCGAGGTGGTCGCCACTTACACGGACGGATCCACCACGACACTCACGCTCCACTCGCCGGTGAACTGGTGGCCGATCGAGCAGGACTATCATATCGACGAATTCGCGTTTTCACGTCCCGAGCCCGTCCCACCGCGATTGGATCTGAAAACGGCGAAACTCCGCGTCATGGACAGCACCGAGTGCACGTCCCGCGGCGCACTCATTGCCGGTGGTGCGGCCACCGTGCTCGACCTCCCGCTGGACAGGACGAAGGCGTTGAAATCCCTGACCGTCCGGACTCACGGAAATGAAATCATCATCGGGCTCATGGCTGTCACCCTCGCCCGGAATTGACGTCCTGAATCCGGGATCGATAGCGCATCGGAGTCGTCTTGTGGCGTTTTCGGAACAAGGTTGCAAAATACTGGCTGGAATTGAATCCCACACACAGGGCGATTTCGGTGATTGAAATTCCCGGCTTCTCCAGCAGTGCCCTCGCCGCATGATCCAGCCGGCAGCTGGTTCAAATAACGCCATCGGACCGTTGTTCACCAGTTCCCGGCAATACTTGGCCATCGCGGTGATCCCCATGCCGCATTGCGCTGCCATCGCTTCCAGGGTCCACGGCTCCGCGCTGCTCACGGGGTTTTCGACAAGGTCCTTGAGAAACAACTCCACCGTCCGCCTGCGGGTCACCAGCGCCGGGGATTCTTCGAGTCTGCTGCTCGGCGAGCACGTCGAGCAATTCCACTAACATGCGGTTCACCGCGACCGCGAGCCTCGAGCTCACGCGGGGTTCGTTCCAGCGCAGCACGCAATCCGCCAGATCCCGGAACACCTCGCGCATCCGCGAATTCGCCATCCACACCGATTGCTCGCCATGCCGCAGTTTCCGTGTCAGTTCCGCCAGATCCCGGGGATCCAGCACCACCCAGGACGGCCACGTCCATTCCTGGTTCGGACGCCTGCACTCCGACATCCAGAATCAACCAGACAAGCCTGCCCCGGCCGATGTGGGGATCTCCTAGCTTGTGCAAGCTGCCACGGGCGGGTGATCGTCAGATTCCCGGCCTGCAAGGAGTGGGACCGTCCGTCCACCTCGAAGCCCATGCCGCCGGTTTCGAGAAAGACGATTTCCAGCCCCTCGTTGCGGTGGGCATCCAACCCCCAGTCCTGAGTGCCCCGGCAATTCCAGAATCCAATGTTCGTCAACCCCGGAAGGATGTTCGAATTCATTCGCTTTCCCGGGTAGTGCCCCTTTGGACAGCGCGTGCAGCTCGATTTTCCCCTCGCGCATCGCCTTCAATTGCGGCGCGCAATCGTCGATTTCAAAGCGATCCGCGCCACTTTGATAAATCGGAGATGGAAACGACGCTTTCACGGGGTGTTCAATATCCTTCGCCGCAGGATCATGCAAGACCGGGGGGCGGATCGATTGTACACATGGAATTCGTCCCAGAAACCCATCGATCAAGACCACCCATGAACATCAGCACACTCGATTGGTCCATCATCGTCGTTTACCTTGTGGGAGTCGTCGGCCTCGGATGCTGGGCCGGGATCAACGCCAAGAAAAAGGGTCGACAACAGGGGGAGTCCGTCGCGGGCGATTACTTCATGGCCGCGCACACCCTGAAGTGGCCGGTCATCGGACTCGCGCTCTTCGCCACCAACATCTCCTGTGTCCACCTCGTCAGTCTCGCCCAGTCGGGCTACGACACCGGCCTGCTCAACGGCAACTTCGAGTGGATGGCTGCCTTCACCCTGATCCTGCTCGGCTTCTTCTTCGCGCCGTTCTACCTGAAGTCCAAGGTCGCCACCCTGCCGGATTTCCTCGAAAAACGCTATTGTCGCGAGTGCCGTGACTTGGCTCGCCTTCGTTTCCATCATTGCCGCCATCATCTTCCACATCGCCTTCCCGCTCGCCACCGGATGGCTGGTGCTTGCACGACATATTCGGCATCGAAAAATGGACATGCATCATCCTGATGTGTGCCCTCACCGGCATCTACACCGTCGTCGGCGGACTCGCCGCCGTCGCCGTCACCGAGACCATCCAGACGGTCATTCTGCTGATCGGCGCCTGCGTGATCACTTGGTTCGCCTGGGACAAGACCGGCGGCTGGTCGGGCATGACGGCCACCCTGGACACCACCAACGCCGCCGCCCAGGGCCTCAGTGACGGCAAGCTGATGAGCATGCTGCGTCCCCACGGCGATGACAGCGGAATGCCATGGTATGCGATCTTCCTCGGCTACCCGGTGCTCGGCATCTGGTATTGGTGCGCCGATCAAACCATCGTCCAGCGCGTGCTCGGCGCGGAAAGCGAAAACGACGCCCGTGTTGGCTCCATCTTCTGCGGACTCATCAAGATTCTTCCGGTCTTCATCTTCATCGTTCCCGGACTGATGCTCTACACCGCGATCAAACAGGGGAACATCGAGGGGCTTGCCCAGGTCCGCGTGCATCCAAACCGTCGAAGGCGCGGACGGCGGAAAAGGAACAACTCATCGCCATCACCGGCGACATCGGGGGCGAAACCATCAATCCCATCCGCGTCAAAGACGGGGAAACCATCAACCTCTCGCAACTTTCCATCAAGGTTTCCGGCAAGGAACCTTCCATGATCCTCGGACCCGGAGTCCCAGTGACGAAGGGACCCGATGGGAAACCCCTCGTTCCGGAGGGCATGATACCCTACCACTCAAAGGAGGTCTATGGGGTCATGATCCGGAAACTCCTCCCCATGGGAGTGCTCGGTGTGCTCGCAGCCGCACTCATGGCTGCGCTGATGGGCAATTTGTCGAGCGCCTCGAACTCCATCGCAACAATGGTGAGTTATGACATCGTCAAACGCTTCCGACCCGGAAACATCGGACAAGAAACTCGTCCTCATCGGCCGGATCGCCACCCTCACCGCGATCTGCTCCGGGATCGCGCTGGTGCCGCTGCTGGATCGTTATGAAAGCATCTTCAACGGAGTGAATGACATCATCGCCCACATGGCGCCGCCAATCACCTGCGTCTTCGTGCTCGGCGTGTTCTGGCCCGCGGCATCCGCCCGCAGCGCCAAGTGGACGATGTGGCTCGGCTCGATCATGGGAGCCGCGGTTTTCACCATCAAAACCCTTCACGTCTGGAAACCGGACACCTTTGCCTGGACCCCCGCATTCCTCTATGAGACGCCGTTCATGATGATGGCGTTCTACATGTGCGTCGTCTGTTTCATCATTCAGATCTCCTTCACCATCGGCATGCCGAAACTTGCGGGAGAAGACCTGCAGAAACTCTATTGGCCGCATCCGTTCGACGCCCTGAAGTCCCCGGGCTGGCCTGGCATCCTCAACTACAAGATCCTCGCTCTCATCGTCATCGCGGCCATGACAACCCTGTATACCATCTTCCGCTGAAATCTCCAACAGCTTGATCATGAAAACCCGCATTGCCTCATTGCTCATCGCCGTCCTCGCCATCTCCTGCGCACCCAAACAGGTCCAACGCCACGCCTGGGTGACCGGACTCAAACCTGAAAAGGCGGAATACTATCGCAAGCTCCATGCCAACCCGTGGCCATCCGTCAACGCCAAACTCAAGGAGTGCAACATCCGGAACTTTTCGATCTATGAACGCGAAATCGCCGGAAAAACCTACCTGTTCGCCTACCTCGAATACACCGGCAGCGACTTCGACGCCGACATGACGAAAATGGCCGCCGATCCGGAAACCCAGCGCTGGTGGAAGGAAACCGATCCCTGCCAGTCGCCACTCCCGGATGCCCTCAAGGCAGGCAAGATCTGGGCGGACACCAAGGAAGTCTATCACCTGGATTGATCGGCAGATTTCAAAGTCTCAAATCACAAATCCCAGACTCCCCGATGCTCCTGAAGGACCAAGTCATCTTCCTCACCGGCGGTTCCACCGGCATCGGCCTCGATTGCGCCAAGGCCTACTGCCGCCGAGGGAGCCAAGGTCGCGCTTGTCGCCCGCAACGGCGATCTTGGCCGCACAAGCCGCCGCCGAACTCGGGCCGGAGCACCTCGGCTTCGCCTGTGATGTCTCGGTCGACTCCGATGTGAAAGCCGCCATCGAGCGCGTGCTCGGGCATTATGGAAAACTCGACGCCATCCATAACAACGCCGGCATCGCCAATCCCAGCAAGCCACTCCACGAAACCACCGATCACGAATGGGACTCGCTCTTCAACATCAACCTCAAGAGCGTCCTCCACACCACCCGTCACGGCATCGGGGCCCTGCGGCGAAACCAAGGGCTGCATCCTCAACACCTCCAGTCTCGTCGGCGTCATCGGCCAGGAAATCCACGCCGCCTACACCGCCACCAAGGGCGGCATGAACACGCTCACCAAGTCGATGGCGCTCGATTACGCCAAGGACGGCATCCGCGTGAACGCCGTCTGCCCGGCAGGCACCTGGACCCCCATGCTCCGCGAGTGGGCCTCGCACCAACCCGACCCCGCGGGCATCTCCCAGTACCTCGATGACATCCATCCGCTCGGCTATTGCCCGGAAGGCGACGCCATCGCCGATGCCTGCGTCTTTCTTCTCTCCGCCAAGGCCCGGTTCATCACCGGCCACATCATGCATATCTCCGGCGGGGCCGAAATCGGCTACCGCCGCAGTTCCTAACACAGACCACCACGATGAAAACCACCACGCTGTTTCTAACCACAATTCTCGCCGCAAGCAGCACTGTTTGCCCAGGAAGCCACCCCGGTCTCGCCCGCCGCCTTCAAGAACTGGCAGGACGCCCGCTTCGGCATGTTCATCCACTGGGGACCGGTCAGCCTGAAAGGCACGGAAATCGGCTGGTCGCGCGGCGCCCAGATCCCCATCGAGGAATACGACAATCTCTACAAACAATTCAACCCCACCAGGTTCAACGCCGACGAATGGGTCGCCGTCGCCAAGGCCGCCGGGATGAAATACATGGTCCTCACCACCAAACACCACGACGGTTTCTGCCTCTGGGACACCAAGCAGACCGACTACAACATCATGAACACGCCCTTCAAGCGGGACGTGGTCAAGGAACTCGCCGCAGCCTGCAAAAAAGGCGGCATCGCCTTCGGCACCTATTACTCCACCTGCGATTGGCATCACCCGGATTTCCCGCTCACCAGCCCCGGCGGCAAGAACGAAGCGCGAAAATCCGACCTCGACCGCTACACCGAGTATCTCAAGGCACAGACCAAGGAACTGCTCACCAACTACGGCCCGCTCTTCACCCTCTGGTATGACGTGCCGCAGAAATTCGACGCCACCCGCGGTGCCGGCGTCATCAACATGGCCCGCTCCATCCAACCGGACATCGTCATCAACAACCGCACCGGCGCCAAAGGCGACTACGACACGCCCGAACAACGGATCGGCGGCTTCCAGATCGACCGCCCGTGGGAAACCTGCATGACCATCTGCCAGCAGTGGGCATGGAAACCGGACGACAAGATGAAGTCGCTCGAACAATGCCTCCAGACCCTGATCCGCACCAACGGCGGCGATGGCAACCTGCTCTTCAACGTCGGCCCGCATGCCCACCGGCGAGATCGAAGCCGCGCCAGGTCGAACGCCTCAAGGAAATGGGCGCATGGCTCGCGAAAAACGGCGATGCCGCTCTACGGCACCCGCGGCGGCCCGTGGAAACCCTCCACCCACATGGTCAGCACCCGCAAGGGCGACAAGATCTATCTCCATCTTCTCAGGAAAGTCGGATGGTCCCGTCACCGTCCCCGCCCTGCCAGTCGCCATCAAGTCCGCGAAACTGCTCAACGGCCCGGCCATCAAGACCTCCACCAGCGATGGATCACTCTCATTCGAAATCCCGGACAACTCATGGGATGCAATCGACACGATCATCGAACTGACCATCGACGGTGATGCCATGGCCATCGCCCCGCTCAAGCCCTCGACCCAATCCAACATCCCCGGCGCGAAGGCCACCGCTTCCGTGATCTATCAGAACGACCCGCAATACAGCGCCGACATGGTTCTTGATGGCGACGTCGAAAGTCCCGCTGGGCCACTCCGGAGGGAACCAAACAAGCCTGGCTGCAGATCGACTTCGCCAAGGAAACCACCTTCAGCGGCATCAACATCGAGGAAGCCTTCGCCGGCCACTCGAGCCGCGTGAAGAAGTTCGAACTTCAGAAAAAATGACGGGGACACCTGGACCACCTTCCACAGCGGCAAGGGCCTCGGCGCCCATTTCAAGGCCACCTTCGCCCCGGTCACCACCAGCGCCATCCGTCTCAACATCCTCGACGCCACCGAAGGTCCGACAATCTCGGAAATCCTTCTCCTAACTGGATCCAAATAAGCGACCGGAATGAACCGCCTCCTTTTCAGAATCCTCCGCGCGATCCTCTTTCTAGCAATTTCCCTATCCGCCACCGCCGATGTGGCTCCGCGGGATTTCGGTTGGTGGCGCGATGGCAGGTTCGGCATGTTCATCCACTGGGGGCCGGCTGCGCTTTCCGGCAAGGAAATCAGCTGGTCCCGCGCGGCTACCGGTCCGGAAAAATACGACCAACTCTACAAGGAATTCAATCCGGTCAAATTCGATGCCGACACCTGGGTCGGCGTCGCGAAGGCGGCAGGCATGAAATACATCGTCCTAACCGCCAAACACCACGATGGTTTCATGCTTTGCGAACCCAAACCGACTCCTACAACATCATGAACACGCCGTTCGGGCGTGACGTAGTCGCCGGGCTCGCCGCTGCATCCAAGCGGGCGGACATCCAGTTTTGTGTCTATTTCTCGCCCGGCGACTGGAAGGATCCGGACTGCCGGAATCCGCAAACCAACGCGCGCTTCGTCGAAAAGATGCACGCACAAATCACCGAACTCCTCACCCGCTACGGCCGGATCCCGCTGGTGTGGATCGATTTCGATGGCTTCCCGAACCCCAGCTCTCCCGAGGAAACCGCGACGCTGATCCGCAAGCTGCAACCCGGCGCACTCATCACCAACCGCCTGGAAGCACTCCACCCCGACGAATCCCACGGCCGAGTCGGCAAGTGGGGGGACTATGCCACTCCCGAACAACGGGTCGGCTCGTATTGCAGCACCGTCCCGTGGGAAACCTGCATGACCATCGCCCAGCAGTGGAATTGGAAACCCAACGACCGGCTGAAGTCCCTCCAGCAATGCCTGATCACCCTCGTTTCCACCGTCGGCGGCGATGGCAGATCTGTTATTCAATGTGGGCCCGAAACCCGACGGCGAAATCGAACCCACCCAGGTCGCCCGCCTCAAGGAAATGGGGGCCTGGCTGGAGAAACACGGTGAGGCAATTTATGGAACGAGTGGCGGCCCCTATCATCCAACCAAAAACTATGCCGCCACCCGCAAGGACGATGCCATCTATATCAGCGCCATCCGCCTGGATCACAACTCACTGACACTTCCGCCGCTTCCGGCCAAAGTGCGATCCGCAACCCTTCTGGACGAAAATCCCGTGACTTTCGAACAGAGCGCCGACTCACTCAAACTCACCGTTCCCGCAGACAAACAGGATCCTGTCATCACCGTGATCAAGCTGAAGATCGATGCCGCCCCCATGTCGCTCGCGGCGATTCCTCCACCCTCTAGCAGCGGGTCGCTCGCCTATTTCAAACCCGCCACCGCATCCAGCAGCATCGCCCCGGATTTCATGCACACGGCGCAGGCCGCCGTCGATGATGATACCAGCTCGTTCTGGTCGCCCGGCCGCGATGAAACACTCGCCAATGAAATCCTCGGGAAAAGTTCGAGCATGTCCGGAAGATCCCTAACCATCCGCTCTGGATGCGCAAGGGCTGGCTCGCCGTGGATGTCGGATCGCCTTCCCGCGTCACCCACGCACGGATCCACGAGCACGGCGGCTACCTGCCGGTCTCGTCATGGAAGATCGAATATGATGTCGACGGCCAGTGGCGGAAAGCCGCCGAAGGCACGACGATCGGCAAGCGCCTGGATGTGCCGTTCCCCGAGACGGTCACCGCCCGCAAGTTCCGTCTCCTCATCGAAGCCGGCGGCCGCTCCGCCATCTCGGAATTCCAGCTCTTCCAGGACAGTCCCCCATGATGAGCCGCATCTCCCCCCACGCCTCATGCTGGCGCTGTCCCTTTGCTGCCCGCTACTCTCCGCGGCGACTCCGCGGCCGACGGCTGCCGCCCCGCCGGATTTCCAATGGTGGAGGGACGCCCGCTTCGGCATGTTCATCCACTGGGGCCCGGTTTCGCTGACCGGCCGGGAAATCAGCTGGTCACGCGCCAAGTCGAACCCGAACTCGCCTAACAACGGCCCCACGCCTGTCGCGGTTTATGACAATCTTTACAAGCAGTTCAATCCGGTGAAATTCAATGCGGACGAATGGGTCGGCATCGCGAAGGCCGCCGGCATGAAATACATCGTCCTGACCGCCAAACACTGCGACGGCTTCCTGCTCTGGAACTCAAAGACCATCGACTACAACATCATGCACACCCCGTTCGGGCGCGATGTCGTGGCGGAACTCGCGACCGCCGCGAACAGGCGGGCATCCCGTTCTGCGTCTATTTTGCGCCGGGTGACTGGAAGGACCCGGACTGCCGCAACCCTCTGACCAACGACCGCTTTGTCCAACGGATGCATGAGACAGCCCCACCGAGCTTCTAACCCAATACGGTCGCATCCCGCTCGTCTGGTTCGACTTCGACGGCTACCCGAATCCAACCGATCCGCAGCAAACCGCCACCCTCGTCCGCACCGGCAGCCAGGCGTGCTCATCACCAACCGCCTGGAGGCGCTGCACTCGGACGAATCCCACGGACGCGTCGGCAAATGGGGCGACTACGCCACCCCCGAACAATTCATCGGCGGATACTGCGACACCGTCCCGTGGGAAACCTGCATGACCATCGGCCGACAATGGAGCTGGAAACCGGACGAAAAAATCAAATCCCTCAAGGAATGCCTGACCACCCTCGTTTCCACCGTCGGCGGCGATGGCAACCTGCTCTTCAATGTCGGCCCGCGTGCCGATGGTGCGATCGAACCCGATCAGGCTGCCCGACTGAAGGAAATGGGTGACTGGCTCGGGAAAAACGGCGAGTCCATCTACGGCACCCGTGGCGGCCCCTATCATCCTTCGCCCACCTACGCCAGCACCCGCAAGGCGGAGGCCATTTACATTCACGCGCTGCGGCTCACGGATGGTTCCCTGACCCTGCCGCCGCTTCGGCGCATCGTCCGGTCCGCAACCCTCCTCGATGGCACTGCGGTCCCGTATGAACAATCGCCTCGCAGCCTGCAACTCTCCATCCCGCAGGGAAAACAGAATGCCGCCATCACCGTCGTCAAACTCGCCGTCGATCAGCCGCCACTTTCCATCCCTGCGATCGCCCCGGCATCCTCGACCGACTCACTCGCCTATCGCAAGCCGGTTGAAGTTTCCAGCAGCATCGCCCCTTTGTTCATCCACAGCGGTGCCTCCGCCGTGGACGACGATCCTTCCACCTGGTGGTCGCCCGGTCGTAACGAATCTCTGGCAAATGGTTTCGCAGGGAAAAAATTCGAACATCTCCAGAAGCGGCCCACGCATTCGGTCTGGCTGAACGGCGGCTGGATCGAGGTGGACCTCGGAAATTCCAGCAAGGTCTCAAGGGCGGTCCTCATGGAAAGACTGATTCCCACCAACTACAGCGCCGTTTCATCGTGGAAGATCGAATACGAGCAAGCCGGCCATTGGCGGACAGCTGCTGAAGGCCAGGCCATCGGAAAATCTCTCAAGGTCGAATTCCCCACCCCACGCACCGCCCGCAAGTTCCGTCTCTCGGTCCAAGGCCCCGGTCGTCCCGCCATCTCCGAATTCCAACTCTTCCCAGACAATCCTCAATGATCACCCACATCTCCACTCGCGACGCCCGCTATCCGATCGGCTCCGGCCATGGCTCCGATGCGATCCACAAGGACCCGATTTACTCCTATGCCGTCACACTCCTAACCGACGACAAGGGCCGCACCGGCAGCGGTCTCGCCTTCACGCTCGGCGAGGGCAACGACCTCGTCTGCAAGGCCGCCGAGTTTTATGCAAGCCGCCTGCAAGGCCGTTGCATCGAGGAAATCATGGCCAACTTCGGCGCGCTCCAAAAGGAAATGGCCGATGAACAACAATTCCGCTGGCTCGGCCCGCACAAGGGCGTCGTCCAGCTCGCGCTCGCCTCCGTGACCAACGCCTGCTGGGACCTCTGGGCGAAGACCCGCGGTCTGCCGTTGTGGAAACTCCTGCTGGAACTCACCCCCGCGCAAGTCGCCGCCACGCTTGATCTTTCCTACCTCGAAGACGTGCTCACCCACGCAGCAGGCCGTCGAGTTGCTAGACAATCCCACCGCCAGCCGCGCCACCCGCGAAGGCATCCTAACAATCGGCTATCCCGGCTACGACACCTCCGTTGGCTGGTTCAACTACAGCGACGAACAAGTCCGCGAAAACTGCAAGCGTGCGATGGACGCCGGCTTCACCGCCATGAAACTCAAGGTCGGCTCCAGGACCCGGAACGCGACCTCCGCCGCGCACGCATCGTCCGCGAAGTCGCCGGTCCGGAGGCGCGCATCATGGTCGATGTCAACCAACAATGGACGCTCCCCAAGCACTCGACATCTGCGAGCGCCTCAAGGAGATCAATCCTTTCTGGATCGAGGAACCCACTCACCCGGACGACATCATCGGCCACAAAACCCTGGCGGAGGCCATCGCCCCGGTGAAACTCGCGCTCGGCGAACACGTTCCTAACCGCGTCATTTTCAAAAACTACCTGCAAGTGGAATGTGCCGGCTTCATCCAGGTGGATGCCGTCCGCGTCGCCGGTGTTAGCGAGTTTCTCGCAGTCAGCATCATGTGCAAAAAGTTCGGTGTCCCCGTCGTCCCTCACGTCGGCGACATGGGCCAGCTCCATCAGCACCTCGTGCTGTTCAACCACATCGGCCTCGATCTGCCCGCCGTTTTCCTCGAACACATCCCGCACCTCCGCGAGCACTTCGTGCATCCAGTCCGCGTCGAGGACGGCGTCTATCGCACCCCGCAGGACATCGGCGCTTCGTGCGACCTGAAGTGACGGCCCTCTCCCTTGAAATCGAAAAATCTGACACGAACGATTGATGATTCCGGAAAATCCAATCAAAACCCAATCATCCGCAAAGACCTCATCGCCCGCCGGGATGACTTGCCGCATCGCGCTCCGTTTTGCCAATACCAGCAGATTGACTTGCAATGAGCCAATCCGCTTATTTGACCGCGTGGTCCATACTCTACGTCTCATTCTGAGTCGCGCTCGTGGCATGCCACCGCCGGTCGTCGTGGCGACTTTCTTGTGCTTGTTATGCGCCACGACTCCGCTGGAGGCACGGCGTGGTCTTTCGCCGGAATCCCTCAGCCGCTCGAAGCCGAGTTCATCGGGATGAGTAAAGACGCGGTTGTTCTCCAAGGACCCAATGGGAAAAACTTTGAAGTTCCCCTCACCAGCTTCGCTCAACCCGACCAACTCTATTTGAAGCAGCTTGAAAGAGAAATCCAACCGGTGCCAGCTTTTGCCAAGCCCGCCAGGCCGATCACCAACCGCTCGAACTATCAGAGCAAGCCGGTCGAAACATTGACCAACCAAGTGGTCTCAATCCCTGCTGGCGCCGAACTGCATGTCACGGGCACTGGCGATCCGATCAAGGGGAGCACGTTCTTGTTCGAAGCTCCCGATGGATGGCTTTTCCTGGAAAAGATCGCGCCATCCAGGGTGGCGTCGGAATTCATCCAGCGCATGTGGGTGAATGGAGCCAAAGCCGTGTTGGATGTGAATGTCCGCGTCGTCCAGTATGGGGGCGGCACCGTGGTGATTCCCCAAGCGCCGGACTTTGCCGCAATGACGGTTTTCGAAGGGAAGTCCGCAGCCGGGGCGTCCACCCCGCTGGTCTGTTATGAAGCGTATGACGACACCAAATCCGCCGCACTGAAGAAACCGCCCGGCTCGTTTATTTTGAGACGTGGCCACACGGCGACGCTTGCCCGCAATGCCAACGGGACAGGATCAAGCCGGAACTACGTCGCCCAGGATCACGACCTGGTGATTGAATCCATGCCCGATGGCCTCGCGGACGGCGTCCGCTTCATTCGTATTTTTCCTTGGCGCTGGGTGACGAAAAAAGGCATCTGCGGCGGAATCTGGAATGATATCAACGTGTCATGGTTCTACGATTGGAACATCGGCGCGAATTCCACCTTGGATAAGGAATACGTCGCAATCCGGCAAAACCGCTCATGGCCCGGGCTCAACCAGAATTGGAGAAAAAAGG
>CAWJDV010000011.1:0-282947 GCA_963841745.1 uncultured Verrucomicrobiae bacterium
CGGGCATCCTGTGTTCGGTCGGCACACTTTGTTTGACATTGACTGCCGTCAACTACGGACGTCCTAAACTTCAAATCCATCCCGAAGAAATCCGCATGCTGGTCCAACAATATAAAGAGTTGTTGGCTGCCGACACTTTCGAAATAGAGCAGCGAGACGATGGTGTCTGGCGTAAGATGCAAGACGGTTCGTGGAAACAAATCAAAGTCCGCGTCACCGACAATCGTTCCAATCCACCGCCCCCCCGGTCGAAGGCTAATCAATAGGGCCAAGAGACCAATACCCGCTTTCCCAACGGAACGCGGGTTTTTCTTTGGTGCCGCCCGATTCAATTTCCCCCAATGGATGCGACGAGATCGCGGACCTTGAAGAACTCAGGCTGACCCTCGGCTTTGAGAAGTTCGGCGAACTTCCGGGAAAAACCCGCAACCAACCGTTCTTCCGCAAACTTGCGGATCAAAGGACCTACGGCAGCGGCAATCGTGTCTTTGGACAACCGCGTTTTCAGGCCAGCGTTGAAAGATGAAAACGAACAATCATGGATCGGATTTCCCGCCGGGGTTTTCCCATGGGGTTTCCGCCCGGCATCGAGCCAGGCAAATTCGTCGTGTTTTGCCGACGCTGCTTCCCGGTCGGCGATCTCGATGCACCTATCGACGAACCTGCGGTGAATGTAAACATCCATGGCGTAGGACCAGCACTCATGGACGAGCGCGTCTCTGAATCGGCCTTCCTTCTTCAGCACGGCGGCCATCTTCGCCGCGATGGCCCCCTGCGCCTGCGGCGTGGTGAACTCGATATTCATTTCATTCAGGCACCGCCAGGCTTCGTCCTTCCTACCTGCCAGCAGCAGGTAGGAAGGTAACCTCAAGCGGTGCGCAAGTGTCACAGATTCGCCCCCGATGGAGAGCGCCTCCCGCAACGCTGCACAGGCATCGTCAAATCGCTTTTCCTTTTTCATCTGCACCGCATCTTTGAACAATTGAGCCGCCCGGGATGATTCCGGGGATTGCGGCGGCGGTGAAGTCCCAAGCACCCGCTCGTGGGTCACGGTGACGATTTCACGGCCGACCGATCCGTCGGTGGCGGCCCGCCGGGTTTGCGATGGAGGAACGGATTGAAAACCCAGAAACTGAAGAATCCGCGAAAACATGGTCTGCCAATAGGTAATGAAGCCCGAACCCGCAAACGATTTCGGCAGTATCGAAGTGTTCCTTGTGGCGGCGACTCAGACATCCGATCCGGCGGGTGGGAGATATTCGCGGTCCTAACGCAAAGCACCGAGTGACAAAACCATGCCCCTGCCGGGGCATGGTTCCGAATACGCCCGAGGTGGCGTGCATCCACATCTTCAGTGTTGCCAAATCCCGAACCCCTTCAGGCGAAGGGCGCGGGCCAGGCGCTTCTCCTCGCGCAGTGCCCGATCCCTCGGGGTGGGTTTTTGGTCCGGCATCAGGTCAAAACGCAACTTGATGGCATATTGATGAGCGATGCGCGATGCATTGTGTCCCACAAGGTGATCGCGAAAGCGCTGCGAGGCGCTTTGACTACTAGAACCCACGTAACAGCACGGCATGCCGGGAACGTATTGCGGGTTCGCAATGGCAAACGCGGGGTCGGCGGCGGCATCTGGGGAGAGTTCCAGGACGTAGATGATCCGTGGATAGGAGCGGTACACAGTGGAGAGAGAACGGCTAAATTTCCTGGAGTGGTTGGGGTGAGAACGGCGTTTCATGATCGTGTAGTGGCTTGTTAGGTAGTTGACTGGCTTCCGGCTAAACCGGTGTGTTCTTCTGTCCGCATAATCTGCGAACGTCCAGCAAAAAACTTTTTCGCCAGCGGTTTTCCCACGGAATCACTTTCCCCGCGGGAGCTTCTTCTTGAGAGCCGCAGGAACGAGGGAGCCATCAGCCGCGGCTGCGTGGATCCGCCTAAAAACCGGCCCCCAATCGGGGTCAGCCTCCAGCATTCCCCGAAGCAAAGCCAGCGTCACCCGATGGTCCACATCCGCCAGTCTGGAAACTGGCACGTCCAGTGTTTTAGCGATCCGTTTGAGCCTCATGAGGCTCGGATACCGACGCCCGTTTTCGACGTCCGACACAAAGGAAGGGGACAATTCTGCCCGCCTGGAAAACTCCCTTAACGAGATCCCAAGATCTTCGCGGAGTTTACGCATTATCTCGCCGAGCGGCAGGGTTTGCATGTTGGAAGAGGAGATCCACCTCAGGCGCCCCGGGTCAAGGCCGAAGCACGGTCAGACGGATCATAGGCTTAGCTCCCAAAACCAGATTCACCTCAATCCATCGAATCACTGGTGATGGCGGAGTTCGAGATGCGGGCGCTTTCGCACCCACATCCCCTCACCCCCTGCCCGGGTAACGGTCCAAGAAGACCAAACAAAACATGCAAAACCAAATCAAGCACACCTATCGTCGCATTAGCCGGGACACATTCCGAATCGCCATCCAACTTCCATCTCCCTCACCGGGAAAACCCTTGAAAGTCTGGAGGATCCGAAACGAAAAAGAATACCATTCCTTCCGTCTGGAGGGCCTTCTCCTCGCCGAAGTGAACAACGCTGGCGCCGCAGTTGTAGCGCACGTCCGCGCCGGCGACGTGGTGATGGTCACCCATCATTCCGAAAACGGCATCACACCTCCTCACCGGGGATTCCGAATCAGCGAAACCCTCGTGCCAGTGCCCATGGATAACCTTGCGCCATTCTTCCAAAACCAAACCATTTTGACCGGCCCCCTGATTGATTACGATGGCCACCGATTCCTGCATTTTCGAGAGGACGACATCCGAGAATTCTTTCGGGCGAAACACCCGGAGTGGTTACAGGACCACGTTGACGCAACCCTCCGCCTTTGGCGCATGGAGGCACCGGATTTGTTTACCCGTATCGCGCCGGAGCGCTGGCTGACACGCAAGCTGTGGTGCTTGGCAATCATGAACCCTCGAAAGGCTTTGGAGGAGCACCCCCAGAATCTTGGCCGCGACCTCCGCCGATTTTGCATCCGCCGCCTTGTCCCTAATAAAAACCGAAGCCTCAACCGCTTGCTGCCGTCCACTCTGAAGTCATTAAACCACTATCAGAACGCGTCTTATCTGCTAAAGCACCATCTTCCGGAACTCGACGACACGCAGCTCCGCATCTGCGCTTTCGTCAACCCTACCGCCGCACTCGCCCGCTATTCGCAGGTGCCGGACTTCCGCCGGCGAGCCCTGTTGCTTTCGTGTGCGTTCCGTCATGCATGGCCTAACCGAGTTCTGATGCGGGACCCGGCCTTCCATCAGGATATCATCGACTCTCTAACTATATTTAGCGTCGAATGGACGATCTCTAACCCGGGGGGCCTGGTGGACGTGCTACGGCTGATTTCGGATCGGATTCCCTTCCATCCCACTCCCGCCGAACTGATCCAAATGATGGAGCAGATGGATCTAGATTCTCGGCAGAGCGTCGCCAATTTCATCTCGTCACGAATCTGAACCCCATCAACAATCACACCAAATCACATGGGATTTCATTTAATGGAACCGCTCTTTCCCTTGGGAAAACTTCTGGTTTCAGAACACGTCGTGGATTCGATCCCCGACTACGTGCGCTACCTCCGACGCCACCAGTCCGGCGACTGGGGAGAAGTCTGCGAAGACTACGCCGCCGCCAATCAGAACGCCATGCGTAGCGGCGACGAACTCCTCTCGCTGTATCCCGTGACGCTTCTCGACGGGACGCTCAAGGAACTATGCATCATGAGCGAGAAACACCGAACCTATACGGTGGTCTTCCTGGTCTCCGAATCGACTTCTATCTAAAATGTCAATGCTATCAGAAACAAAAAAACAAACCGCCGGACCTGAAACTGAATTCAACCACATGATCCTCCGGCGCGACGACGGTGTCGCGGTGATAGTCATCGAGTCATCACCGGATCTGGATCCCAAAAAGCCTCCGGCTATCAACCGATTTTATCGTTCCCCGGCGTATTACGCGCCTATGGATCCAGGGCGAGTGATCGCGCACGGAATCGGCGAAAGGTGCGCGATGCTCGTAGAAGCGGTGCCATACAGCCTCATCTCCGTCTCCGAACGCCTCAACCACGGCAGGGGGGTGAGGTGGCGATTTTATCAAATCGGATGCGACCTTGAAGTCACTCTTGTCGAAGACCGGCGAAAACTGGGTTACGACGAGATCCGCAAGATTCTTTGGGACTGGCCAGAACACCAGTCTGCATCGCTGGTGCTTTCGGATCATGACCTGACGGAAGTGTTCCGGGGTGCGCAACCGGATTGGTTCCAGAAAATCGCAAAAGCCCAAATAGAACACTGGCGAACCCGTGAACCAGGATCCTACGCCCGCATCGCGCCAAACTTCCCGGAGAGCAGGGACATTTACCGGTGCATCGAAGCGGAACCATTCATCATGTTGGCGCGATGGCGCCACCTGATGGAACCGGATCAACTGCGCCGCTGCGCCGAATTATCTCCATCCGGAGCGGTCCGTTTCGCCTTCGATCATATCCCGCCGGAACGGCGTGACGAGTATTTGAGCGACCACGCCACGGCCGCATTGCACCACTCGTTCAACAAGCTTTCTGGTTCTGACCTCGCAATCTGTGCCGGAGTCAAACCGGATATCGTCTATGAAAAACGGGGAAGTCTCACTTCGGAACTACGAACCCATGTCCTCGCGACTGTCTATCAGTTCCTATGGCCCGCCCCACTGGCTCCGCCGCCAGCTCAAGTCAAGAATGAGATACTGCAATCACTGCGGGAACACCCCGATGTATGGCTTTCCCTCCACGACTGGAGCTTGGTGCGGGTTTGCCGCGAACTTCAGAGCCTCGCTACCATCCGACCCGGTTGGGACGACCTCAAACACTTGAATCATCACGCCGATCCGGAAGTCAGGAAGGCTTTCCACAATTATGTCGCAACACAGCTCTAACTTCATAATCATGATTGGAAACGCAAAGAAGAGAAGCTTGGTGCCGGGTGGGGTGTTTCGGACTGTCGGACTTGTGAGGTTGGAATTGTCTTTTATTTGGCCGGAGGAAAGCCTTCCTCCGCGAGGCTATTTTCAATGCGCCTCTCCACCTTCTACCGGGGGGGCCCGAACCCCTTTCTAACCACCCTGCCGGACCGCTCGGCTATGCCGAGGGACCGCCCGGCCACCTCCAATACCAGTCACAAAAGCCCAATCAAGTTTGCAACTTCACTGGGCTTTGGTGAATCGGTTTTCATAGAACGAACCGGTCTGGAAGGGCTGCGCCCGCCGGTGCGGGTGTCCCCAAGTTTCGGCGCTCTCGCGCCTGCCAACCCGGGTGATTCCCCTCCCGCTCCGGCCAAACTCCGTCCGTTTACACGGCCTCCGCATCCGCCGGCCCTGCGGCGGTGAAAATTGACTCCGGGAACGCTTTAAGAGTTGGGTCCCCATCGCCCCCGGCCCCCCGCCGCGTCCCTCCAAAACAATTGATTTGGAGAGCCTTGGGGAGGCTGTCGGGGGGATGCCCTCCTCAAAGCGTTGTCCTCATCCGTTAGGGGCAATTGCCCTTTTGGGCGCGGCAACAGGGTGGGACCGGGAGAAACCCCATGAGCCTGATTCTGGATGGCGGCTGTAGGTCCCGGTTCTTTCGCCCCGCGCCCCCCTCGCGCCTTGATCGCTGCGATTCCGGATGCCTTCCGGTCAGGGGGAAACCCCACCTAACAAACAAGAAAACACACCAATCCAAACACCCGAAAAAACGATGGAACCTGATCAGAAAACAAAGACTCAAAACACATCCCCGACGTGCGTGCCTCCTACCCCGAACTCAAGCTGCGATCTGTTCGCCGCCGCTCCGCTATTGCCAACGCCCAATGAGCTGATCGCGATGCTGGACAGGAAAGTCATCGGTCAGATCGAGGCGAAGCGAACACTCGCCGTCGCCGCCTACAATCACTTCCTTTTCTGCTCACTGGCGGAGCTGACAGGCTCACCGGTCGAACCCACCTCGGTGTTGTTGATCGGACCTACAGGCAGTGGCAAATCCCACTTGCTCAGAACCTTGCGCGAATGCCTCGGAATCCCGATGATCTACCTAACATGTACCGGACTTACGCAAAACGGCTACAAGGGGATCAATGTCAACGAAATTCTCGAACGCCTTGAGCACGAGCTGCTGGACGACTACCGGACGCAGCCGGCGATCGTGGTATGGGATGAGGTGGACAAGCTCCGCGAACACCCCCACCTCAATCATCACCCGGTCTCATCACGGGGAGTACAGCAGGATCTTCTAACATATTTGGATGGAACCTGCTGCGGAAAGTCGGGTCAGCTCGACAGCTCGCGTTTTTTGAACGTGGCGTGCGGCGCGTTTGTCGGGCTCGAAGAACTCAGGAAACGGCATGGCACCGGACCGCAAATCGGGTTTACCACAACTTCCGTCCCTACCGATCCGGGAGAAAACCTGGAGCCGCTGAGCACCCAGCATCTAATCGACTATGGATTGATTCCGGAATTCATCGGCCGTTTCGCCACCATCACCGAATTGGTCCCCGCCGACACCATGACGCTCCGGCGGATACTGACGGACGCCGAGGGAAATCCTCTGGCCTCAAAGAAGCGGCTTTTCGAACTGCATGGCATCGAATTGAAAATCACGGATTGCGCCCTCGACGAATTGATCGCCCGCGCCGCGAAAATGGGCACCGGTGCCCGAAGCTTGAAGCGCGTGCTGCAAAGCACCCTCGGCCGCTATGACTGCCGTTTGCCGGAACTCGCGGCGAAAGGGGTATTGTCACTCACAATCACTGCGGAGACAGTCAGGGGAGAAAAGCCCGCCCTTCGAGTCACCACCCATGACCTCAAGGACCTGACACAACTCATCGCCCTGCGCAAACACGCCGGAGTTTATTCACTTTGGAAAAAAAAGTCGAAGGAGGATTCCGTTTGGTAGTTCTGCCGAACGACTCGTTTTCAATTAGCCCGCCGACATCCGGACGAAACCCACCCAGAGAAGAACCCAGCCGCCATCGCATTAAAGCGTTAGGCCAGGCGTCAAGAATGCCCCCCGAACTCGATCCATGCACAACCCCACATCAAATCAACGCTTCCTGCCAAACTACTGCATGATCAAAACCGACCCCGACACGGCAATGATCGTCTTTGAGTCGGGGCCGGTCCCCGATCCGCAAATGCTTCCAAGAATCCACCGATACTACATTTCGGAGCATCACGGCATCGCCATTGATCACGGCCGGGTCTTCGGTTCAGGAAATGGAACCGGCCACGCGCTAATCGTCAAAACAAGCCCCCTGTGCCTGATCCAGGTTGTCGAGTGGCGGCCTGATCTGGGGCACATGGCAGGAACCATCCACGAGATCGGACCGGAATTCGGGGTTGTTCCGCTTCACTCCCAACAAAGGGAGATGTCCCGTGACGAAATCGAAACGATACTCTGTTCCCGACAGACGAACGGCACCTGTTGCCTAACGCTGAACGACGCGGACTTGAGGATCTTTTTCGCATCCATCCAACCGCGATGGCTTCATGAGATCATCCGCGCCCAACTGGCGCACTGGCGGATTCATCATGTTGAGTTGTTTTTCAAGTTCACGTCCGAAGAACCGGACAAAGATGACATCCGACACTGTGTGAAAGCTGCACCATACTGGGCATTGGCGAGGTGGAAAGGTCGTCTCACTCCCTACCAATTGAAGACCTGCATTCGGAATTCTCCACGCGGAGCCGTGTGCTTCGCCACGGAGCAGATACCGCGTTATCTGCGAAGCCAGGCATCTCGAAAAGTTTGCTGTCGACGCATTGATCCACGCTTCCGCAAAGCTGACCGCCGGGGAACTCCTGCGCCTAGCCACCCAGGAACCGGTCACCGCACTCACACCCGCGTGCCGCCGCCAACTCCCACCGATGTTCCGAGCCCGCTTGCTGGCCAGAAACCACCGAAGGATCCTCACTGGGGAGGCGACCGAACCATTACAGGATTTGAAGCGGGACATTCTCGCTTCCATCGCACAGTTCCCGGCGGAATGGCTTCTCGCTCACAGGGGCACTTTCAACAACGTCTTCAGAGCGCTTGCCTCGGGGTTGAAAATCAAACCTCAGCCCTCGGAACTGAAGGAAATCCTCGACCGAATGGAACCTCCCTATCAACATGACTTTGCCAGATGCATCGCTTTGATGATGTGACTGCGTTGACGGAATCAGTCTGATTTTGGTTTCCGTTTCTTCCGAACCTTGACTTCCGCCGTCGTCACGAGTTCGGCGAAATCGAAACCCAACGCCACGGCCAGGTCCCGGATGGACGCCATGCCGGGAATCCGCAAGCCCCGCTCGGCCCTGCTGATCACCCCGTGATCGACTCCGGACAATTCCGACAACCGTTCCAGGGTGACTTCCCTTTCCCGGCGCGCCTCCGCCAGAATCAGCAGCACCGCCGCCACCACTTCGTCGCTGTCACCGTCCTTGGAAGCCATTCGCGAAGCTTAATTGTAACCCAAATCGGAAATCACGCTCATTTTGAATTTGTCAATTGACACAATGAAACCAAACACCCCAAATCAACCCCGACAACCAATGTCACCAAGAGAACAAGTCGCCCGAACCATCAATGGCAGCCTCAAACGCCTGCCGTTGGTGCTGGAAATTCTGGAGGAAATACAAGAAACCACGGAGGGCGGGTTGCCCGGTGACGAGGATTTGAGACATGGGTCCATCCGCGCCGTCCATACCATGGCGGAACGCCTTGGACGGATCCACCCCGCTCCTGCGGTTCTTCCAGGTCCGATCTCCTCCGCGGAGGAAATCGCGTGCGAATGGCTGCTCGGGGATCGGCCCCGCAGACTGATTCCCGAACACCTGCTGGACAGGTTGGCGGAATTGATTTCCCGCCTGCTGCCATTGGACGCCCCCTCAATGAACCGGACTGGGAAAACGTCCTGACACTGCCAATTACCCACTAAACATGAAAACCACCCTACTTCTGATCTTCGCGTTCGGCTTCCTGCTGGCGGCGTGCGACAAATCCGCAACCTCCCAATCTTCCGCCAGTTCCGGCAAACCCGAAAGCCGGTCAGCGGGTGCCCTTGACGAACTGATGGAACTCCCCGATTCCGCTTCAATGATGAAGCTCTGGGTTTACAGCAAAACCCAACAGTACCCGGCGGAAGCATTCGACGTGGCACCACCCCAAATCACGGTGAAGCGCGTTTCCAAAGATCTGTTTGAAGTACGCGCGGTGTATGAGGCGACCGCAAAGACCGACCTATACTCCTTCACAGTGCCCAAGCTTGTTGATGAGGGTGGAAAGACCACGGCTTACATGGTCACCGAACTTCTGGATAGGAAGGGCGCGAAAAAAACCCAGTATTTTGACTGCCAGGTTCGCTACGGCCCGATGAACCGCGGGAAAAACCCGGACAAGGTCAAATGGAACTGGGAAAAACCCAACACGAGCGGCGATGACATGGAGAAATACAAAATGGGCTGGGCCACCGCCGAAACCCTGAAGATCAACCCGGAAGGCACTGCTTCCAGCAAACCGGACATCCTCGTCCGGGGAACCCCGGATTACCTCAAGGCTGCGGAAAAACACCCGAAAATCGCCGTCAGCGACGAGCAAAGACGAAAAGAGGAATCCGAGCACTTCGACCGACTTCTCGAAGCCATGCCGCGCAAGTCCCGCTGAAGAACCCGCCTACTCATCCATGAAAACACCCGCCGCCATCGCCGTTCTGCTTTCCGGATTCCTGCTCATGCCTTCCTGCAAGAAAGACGATTCCGCAGAACTAAAAGCCATCCGCGAAGAACTCCAGAAATCCAACAAAAAGCTCGAAGACATGCAGCGCAACCAACGCATCGAGCGCGAGGGCAAAGCCCGCGAAAACCAGAAATCGTATTTTCAATAAGCCTGCTCGGCCACGGCTTCCGAATTTCCTCCGGCCCGCATCCTTTCGGCAACAACATCCGAGGGACCAGTCATTGCAGACAGCGGCGTCGGAGGAACCAACCATCACCAACCCGCCATGAATCACGAACCGCCGCCGATTCCCTTTTCCATGAGGGGAAACAACATCGCCGATCACCCGATTGCTCCAAACCGTCAGTCCTCCTGGAGCAAAACCACGGCTACGCTCTCCCTCGTTTTCGGGGGTGTTGCGCTGCTGACGGTTCCGGGATTTGCCTTCATGTCGCTCATGGCGTCCCTCCAATACCAGAATGGTAACGGATCGCTGATTCTGCCCATCCTTGGCGGCATGGTAGGCATCCTGATCCATCTGGCGGGCGGTGTGGCGGGTTTTGTTTCCATCCTCAACAAAGGACCAAAAGGGCAGGCATGGACCGGCCTTGTCCTGAACGGACTTGCCGTCCTGCTCACTGGCATCACGGTTATGCTGGCATCAATGTCATGAACACCGCACCACGGCCCGAACACCTTTCACTTGGGAATGTCGCCACTTTCGGGGTTTTCGCCGCGACCCCGGCCTTCCCAAGGAGGGAGACGCTTGGGAATCAAATCGGCCACGGGGACACGGAGCGCTCTCGCGATCAACACCATTTCATGATCGGTAACACGGCGGAAGAAGCTTTCTATCTGGGAAATCCCCGTCCTGCTGATGTCAAAACCCTTCAGCTGGCACTTCCGGGAAACATCCGCCTGTGTCCAGCCATGCTTAGACCGAAGGGAGCAAACGCGGGAACCAATGATGTCCTCAGTGCGGTCGTTCCGCATGGAACAGGTTCATTGGCCCTTCGGAAATGAAACCTAGCTCACTCGGGTGAACTACCTGACGAAAACTTCACTTGAATTGGATTGCGAGAACACAATTGGATTGATAGACACCGTCGTTGAGGAGAGATTTTCTCCTCCCGCCAAGAATTACCGCACTAAACTGAAAATGAACGATTTACATCGGAACGAACCGCTTTGGGCAGGGCTTAGGGCTGGCTACGATAACACCTCAAGACAAGGTTGATTTCACCGAATGGAACCGGATAAGGCTGCAACTCAACTCGATTTCGGAAATCTTTCCGGCGTTGGTGGGCAGGCCAAACTCCGGCCATGTCAAGTGGAACGCAGAATCTCTTTTGACAGTGGTTTCTGGTGGTATCACGACCCCATCAGGGACCACGCCATCCGGTTGGATACCCTGTTCTCAGAATGCAAATGGAATGTGGCTAGTCTTTGTCAAGCACTCGGGATCGGTCGGCGCACCTTCGCACGCATAACCGAAGAGAGCATAGGAATCACCGTTAAAACATGGCTCCGCCAGATTCGCATCGTCAAAGCTTGCCACCTGCTGCGGGAAGGCCAAAAAATCGAGCATTTGTCTCACAAGCTTGGTTTCCGGCACAAATCCGATTTCAGCCATGAATTCCGGAAGCTCGTGGGCTTGTCGCCATCCGCCTACGCAAAATCGGAACTGGGCAGGATCTTTAGGCCTGAGTCACAAAACTGAAATCACCGCGCCAAGTCCAACATCCTTCAGTTTGTCAAATTTTCCCAACTCATTTTTATTGCGGGAATCGCGACCACCAAGTCGAATGGATGCCCGGACATTTAAGCTCGTTTGTACCACCGTCAGGTTTCCGGTCACTTCCTGACCTTTGGCCCTCGGCTCAACAAATTTACCTCAACGCAGTTGTGAAAACCAGATTCCCCAAAGCAATGCTCATTGCAGTCCCCGCACTGATTGCTTTCACCAGTTCACGCGCCCAGGAGTCTGCCAATGCGGTTCCAACCGCAGATCGGGAATCAATCAACGGCACCGAAGCTGCAATCACCGGTTCCATCTCGGAAGGAAAGCCCGGATTGCCGCCGCCGCCCCGCGAGCCCATTCCGTTCACGGTGGAAAAGTCCGTCACTCGACAGGTTTTTGTCGAGGAGTCCCCTGAAATGCCTGGTCTTCCAACGCCAAAGGGGACGATCAACATAACCTTTCAACTGGTCAAGGATCCCGGTTTGACCGATCCCCTCCCGCCTTTACCTGCGTTGCCGCCGGACGATCCCGCCGTTTTGGCAAGATTGGCCGAATTACGCGGGAAATACCGGGAGACAGAACTGGTTTTCGTGTCAGCCACCGTTTACAACCACTCCCGGACTTTTCTTCGCTGCTACCCCAGCGGTGGCGGCGGCAGAAAGGAAATATGCGGCTGGTCGAATCTGGATTTCAACCACTTCTGCGGTTTCGCGACCTATCAGGTAAAGGGGGCGGATGGCGACATCCGTCAATACGGGCTCATGATGGGACTTGGCAACGAGGATACGCAACAAAGGACTGAATGGCTGGCCAAGCACGATAGGGAATACAAAACCCCGGAGATTCCTAAACTTCCGGATCTGGCGGACGGAGGACCTGCGTTCCTGGTGACCGAGGGAGATACCACGGATCGCGAGGCGATGGAGCTGATCGAGGGCATGCACAATCTCTACCGCGTAGAAGGCCAACGAATGGAGGATGCCTACCATGCGCGGATCAAGGCCTATGAGGAACGCAAGGCATTCTTGCTGGCCAATCCACCGGTCCCCAAGGATGTGACCATTCGTTTCTGGAAGCGGGACGCGCCGTCGCCCGCTGGCCTGAAAAACCTTGAAGCGGGGGGCAAGCAATGAAGTCACTAATCGTCGGATCTGTTACGGTGTTGATCTCGGTAACGAATCCTCTTTTTGGCGATCCAGCCCCACAGCCACAAATATCATTCACAGAGGGAGCGTCGGGAACCTGGAACGCGGACTGGTCCGGTGTTTATGGCAGAACCTACTTTTTCCAGTGCAGCCAGGATCTCGCTGGCTGGAGCTACGCGCCTCTCATGGAATTCGGAACCGGGGTGAAGAGTGCCGGGATAGAAACCGAGAATGCTCCGAAGCTTTTCGTCCGCCTTCACTACGTCGATGATCCGGCGGTAACCAGCTTGTCGCAGGCTCGCCAAGCGGACTTCGACAACGACGGGATTCCGAACTACTACGAGGTCGAGAACCTGACAACGAACCCACTGGACAAGTTCAGCGCAGGAGGTGACTCCGACTTGGACGGGCTGCCCGACGGGTGGGAGAAATACCATTTTGGAAATCTTTCGAAGAATGGCTTTCAGAATTCCGATGGCGACAACTACAACAATTTTGAGGAACTTGCTCTGAGAACCGACCCGAAAGTTTCGAACTCCACGCTGGTCGACACTGATGGGGATCGAATGCCAAATGCCTACGAAACGGCACATGGGCTCTCGACTACCCTGGATGATTCCCTTGAAGATGCCGACGGAGATAGGGTCCCCAACATCTTCGAATATAAAAACGGAACTTCCGCTTCAGATCCGGGGAGCACTCCCAGGGTGGATTTCATTGTGGATGCAACGGAAGGCCCTCTCGATCCCGACGACGATGTTTTCAAATCGGTTCAGGAAGCATTGGATAGAGCGATGTATGCCCCTTGGGATGATGTCCTGAATCAACCCGGAACCTCATGGCCATATCGGATTATTGAGGTGAAGGCGGGAATCTATCGAGAGAATGTGAATATCGCCAGTATTCCCATCCTGCTCATGGGAGAAACAGGGGCAACAGTTGGTCCTGTCGTTATTTCCGGAAGGGACGAAGGAGCCACTGTCCATATTGAATCAGCATCGGTTCTGGACGGCATGGTAGTGACGCATCCACCCGGAATTCAGGGCCGCGGTATTGAAACTGTCTACTTTGACGACCCTTGGGATCCACAACCACAGACTTTCAAGCGCCGCCGTCTGGTCAATTGCCTCGTCAAAGGAAATACGGGAGTAGAGGCAGGTGGAATTTATTCAGAGGGAGGACTTCTCTCAGTTGTCCATTCCACGATCACCGGAAACAGCTCGTCCGAGCAAGGGCAGGGAATCACGCAGGTTGGCGGCAGTTTGAGTCTGTTCAACACCATCGTGTGGGGTAATTCTGTGAGCGTCCCACTTCCGGGTTCCACCCAGCTATCGACTGGTGGCGGAGCAACGCTGAACATATCGCAAACCGCTCCCAGCATCATCGGCGACGAGAACACACTTGCCATCCCTGGTTGGATTGACAATTTCGATCCGCGTTTGACACCCTCGGGTTGGCTGAAGTCCGACTCTCCTGCCATTAATGCCGGTGGTGGAGTTCTCGGCACTGGCTCTCTTCGAGACATCCACGGCGAGCAGCGAAACCAAGACAGCGGCCCCGACATCGGCGCGGATGAATATCGGGATTCAAATTCGATTTCTGATGGCGATGGTGTACCGGACTGGGCTGAAGGAACTGACGACAACGACGGGCTCAATCCCCTTGAGGAATACGAAGTCCACGGGACAGAGCCCCGGATTGCCGACACCGACGGTGACGGAATGAGTGACGGCGATGAGGTCACCCACGGCTTCAATCCCCTGATTGACGAAGACAATGATGGCGACGGCATGTCCGACGCGTGGGAATATCGCAACGGCTTGGATTGGAGCGCAGACGATAGCCTCGCTGACCAGGATGGTGACAGAGTTCCGAACGTTTTCGAATACCACCACGGAACGGCAGCGAACCTCCTCGCCGAGGTTCCGCAAATTACTTTCGAAGTCAATCCAACGACCGGCAACAATGATTCGGAGGACAATATCTATCCAACAATCAACAGCGCACTTTCCGCTGTGGCTGCACGCGATGAGGACGGCGATTATTCTCCTGATCCTTTTCCGATCATCCTCGTCCGTGGCGCCTTATATGCGGAAAAGGTTGAACTGAGCGATATTCCGATCCTTTTGCTTGGAGAGCTTGGAGGGGCCGCCGGCCCCGTGAAGATTCTTTCGAATCAAAGCAACGCCACACTAACCATCAGCTCGGCGTCAGTCGTTGACGGGTTCATTATTGGTCACCAGTTCCAATCAGGCAGCGGTGTTTCGGTGAGCGCGAATTCTTGGGACGCTCAAAAACGCCGGCGAATGGTGAACTGCATTGTGCGGAACAACAATGCTTTCACTTCCGGAGGCATCTCCGCAAGTGGTTGCGATCTGGATCTTATCCATTGTACGGTTTTTGCGAACACGGCCTCGTTCTCGCCCGCTGGAGTGGGGTTGATCAGTTCACACCTGCACCTTTTGAATTCCGTGATCTACGGCAACAGCGTGTCGAGCAACCAGCAGATCTCTATAGGTTCTGGAAGCAGTGTCACCACTTTGCCAACAGCTCCCAGCATCATCGGTGATGCGAATACAAGTTCACAACCTGGATGGATCGTTGCAAACCCTGGTTTATTGGCATCGGGCTACATTGAAAACCAATTTTCCGGTGCCGTGGATACGGGGGGAGTCTTAACATCTTCAAAGGTCATCTTCGATATCGACGGGCAGCTCAGAACCGCCGGAGGAACGCCGGATATCGGTGCGGACGAATTCGTCCCCCCGACCGACACCGATAGCGACGGCATGCCCGATGCCTGGGAAAACCAATATGGATTATCCCCTACCGACGATTCCGATGCGCTTGCCGATCAAGATGGTGACCGCATCCCGAACCTCTGGGAATATCAGCGTGGCACATCACCGATCGACAACGCCTCACGTCCGCTGGCGGACTGGATTGTTGACCCGCTGACGGCCGGCACCGGCAATCACGTTGCCACCATTCAACAGGCGGTGAACAACGCTCCTGTTCTCGGAGCCAATCCGGCCCTTTATTCGGTCATCGAAGTCCGTCATGGGATCTTCACGGAGAACGTCATTCTGCCAGCGAACAAGAGGATCGTCCTTCTCGGCGAAACTGGATACCCAATTACAGAGATCCGCAGCCCCTTGGATGAGGTAGCAACACTACAAATTTATGGGGAGGCATTCGTTGATGGTTTCCGCGTTACCCGCTCGAAGCAACCGGGCGGCATTTTGCTGAACGATGCAAGAGGCATCACAGTTTCCTTGCCCGTGGCGGCCCAGGCATCGCTTTCAAATCTGCTGATCAACGGCCATTCAACTGGCAGCGGTTCCGGAGTTTCTCTCCTAGCAGGCCGCTTGCATTTGCTCCACACCACGATCTACGACACCACCGCACAGGTTCAAGGTCACGCGATCTCGTTGGGTAGTGGAACGAGAATGGATATCGTAAACTCCATCATCCGGGGCAATGCAGATCCCTCATGCCAGCAGATCTTTGTTTCACCCACTGCCGTCCTCTCGGTCGCTGGTTCGTTTGTCAGGAATGGTGAATTGGGCGCAAATGCCTCTGACCCGCTTCTCACACCGGTTGGCTGGCTGCGACGGACATCCCCTGCGATCAACTTCGGCATTCCAAGCCACGTCCAGCGGGACATTCACAGCGAGACCCGCTCCGGGAATCCGGATGCCGGTGTGGATGAATTCATTGACGGCGACGACGATGGTTTACCGAACTGGCTCGAAGCCCTCGGCGTCACCTCGCCTGGGGGTGACGACGACACCGATGGAACGAGCAATCTGGTGGAATACGAGATTCAAGGAACGAATCCGCTGTCCGACGATTCGGATGGGGACGGAATGGACGACGGCTACGAATTTGACAACGGCCTTGATCCGCTCGTCGATGACAGTTTCGAGGATGCGGATGGTGATCGCGTTCCGAACATCTTTGAACACCACTACGCGACACTGGCAAACGACGTTTCCGATTACCCTTTGCCAACATTCGAGGTCAATTTGGCAACCGGTGACAGTGATCCCGACGACGCCATCTTCCCTTCGATCACTTCCGCCCTTGCCGCTGTGGCCTTGCGCGATGAGGACACCGACAGCCAACCGGATCCCTATGCGATAATTCTGGTCCGTAGCGGGGAGTATCAGGAAAATGTGGTCCTTTCGGGTGTTCCAATACTGTTGCTAGGCGAGTTGGCTGGCCCCGATGGCCCGGTCAGAATTTCTCCCGGCGCCACGGGGGCGGCGGTCACCATGCAGTCCCCTTCGGTGGTAGATGGGTTCGTGATTTCCCACCGGGACAGCGTCAGCGGCCGCGGAGTGGAAGCCTCGGCGACTATTGCCGAGTCCAACCGCAAACGCCGGTTGATCAATTGCATCGTCAGAGACAATAGTGCGGATACTGCGGCTGGAATTTCCGCAACCGATTGCGATCTCACCCTGATCCATTGCACGGTGATTGGGAATTACTCGGTTACTTCCGCTCCTGGAGTTGGTTTGTATGGAGCAGCCCTGCACATGTTCAACTCCGTGATTGCCGGCAACCACGCTCCCTACGGTATCGCCATCAACCAGATCGAAGTCGGTGCCGGCAGCAGCGTGTCGGCATCCGGATCGGCACCAAGTCTCGTTGGGGACTACCCGTTGGCACCGATCTCCGGATGGATCCGAATGGATCCCTTGCTAGCGACCGACGGATTTGCGGATGCCTACTCCAAAGTCCTCGATACCGGCGGAACCATGGCAACGACAAAGGTCCTCTTCGATATCCAAGGCCAGCAACGTCCCGAGGGAAATGCGGTGGATATTGGTGCCGACGAATTTGTCCCAACCTATCCATCCGATGAGGACGACGGTTCAGGCGTGAATCCCCATATCATCGACTCCGACGGAGACGGTATTCCGGATCAATGGGAAATTGCCAATAGCCTCGATCCGGAAGTTCCCAATTCTGCGGCGGATCTTCAAACCTACCTGGATAGTCGTGACACCACCGGTGAACTCGAGGTTCACACTCCACTCCTCATCACTCCTGACAGCTAGTCCGTTCCCTCATAGGAAAATCTAAAATCATGATCACTCGTATTCACTGGATTGGCAGGATGTGGCTCGCCACAATCGCTCTGATTTTTCCAATGCCTTTGGCGGAAGCTGCTCCAGCGTCGGAGTCCCCTCCTGTATTGACGGATTCACAGCTCATTTCGGATCTCGAAAGCCGGGTTGCCTCGCTCGCCAAAGAGCTTGCCGCACCAATTCCGCAGTCAGCCGACGATTCCAAGGTGACGCCCGCCATGGTAGCCTACTCGATGAGTGTCAAAGCCATGTCGGACATCCGGAGGGTTCTTGGGTTACGGAAGGCACTCACAGAAAACACGATCATTCCTACAGATCCGTTTCACCGGGCGAGCCGTGACCATCAGCTTGCTCAGAGCGACTGCCAACTTGCTTTGGCATGGTGGCGGCACTGCCAGGCTCAGCCAAATTACCGGTCCTTAAATCTATGGGACTGCCTGAGACTATGCGCACAGATCAGCTCAAAACTTCAGAAGACGAGCACCGAATTGGCCGCATTGAATCCCGAACAGGAAGCCGTCAAATCGGCTGGGATCATATCCCTCGCGCCGGCGATTTCGGATCGTCTGAAGAATTCAGGAAGAGGCCGCAAGAGCGTGCTGGACAGGGTGGCCGCTTGGGACCAGCTCTCCAACGAGGAAAAGTCTAAACTAATTGTCCGCTGAGATGATGAATCCAACCAGAATTTCGAGAATCACCCAGGGCGTCATCTTCGCGTCCTTCCTATCAAATGCCGACGCCCAGTGGGTCGGAGTCAGCAAAGGCCCGGTGGTTCCGTCTAAAAACCTTTACTATGGCTGGGACATTTGGACGCAAGCATGTAACAATTATATCTACGGCTACGGTTATCTGCCGGGGCCGACATACGATATTCGGTCAGGAAACTCAACCGTTGCGCTGACCAGCAAGGATATATGGCGTCTACCATCCGAGGAAGAGGATCGGGAGGAAAGCTCGTATGTCTTGATCGGTATCGACAATGCCAATTCCTATAACTTTGTCACCCATCTTTCCGGACCACGGTGGATCCCGGGAGGCATCTGGGGTTTTCGTGTGATTTATAAGGATGGTAGCGCTGTAATCAACAAGGGTATTCCTATCATCGGTTCCCATGACGGCAGTGTCGAACACTTTTTCAAGAGCGTTCTTCCTTTGGATGCAATCACTGAAAAGGAGGTCTTTTATGAACTGCTAGATCAGGCGGGTCAAATCGTAGGGAAATTTCGAGTTACGATGCCGGACTGCGAGTCCTGCCAGACGGCGACGTGTGACATCAAACCGGACATCGGTTCGGTGGACTACGATATTCCAATTGGCCTTACAAGTCCCAGAACTGGCTTCGAGGGACGGCCGTGCAGCCTTCATTTCTATCAGGAGCAGGTCCCGTTGATCGGGAAGGGTAGCGTCAGTCTGGTTTCGCCAGAAAGCGGCGACCCGTCGATCATCACTACCAATGGCCCGGACGGATTCCTCGATACCGTCAGGATCGGTGACACCTTCACCCGCATTGAGCAACTGGGAGGGGGAGCGACACCGATAAGCCTCAGGATCACCGTTAGCTCGGACTGGCAGAATCCCACCACCACGGTTTTCAGGACGGTCACGATCACCAACAAAAATGATGCGGCGTCGGTGCCCTATCTGGAGTTTGACGATTCAACCAATGGAACCAGCACTCTCACCGAATACCGGGAGAGTCCCACGGGAGACTGGATCTTGGACACCGCCAATGGGGCGCGGCGCGAAACCCGTTCCATCACGGAGACACCCACCGAACGGGTCGTGAGAAAGACCGTGGCGGAGCGAATCTCCACCGCTCCGGACACCTACTCGGTGGTCAGTGACGAGGCCACCACTTTTGTTCCAAGCCCAACCGGCTGGCAGAAATCCTCGACCGTGACCGATCCCGACGGCCAGGCCCTCACCACGGGCACGTCGTTTTATCAGACGGGAGAGGATACCAGCCCGGATGGTAGCAATTCATCGGCCGGGGTAGGGAGAATCAAACAGATCCTGCATCCCACCGGGGAGATTGAACGACACTACTATTTCGATTATGCGCAAGGCGCTCTTTTCGATACGGCCCATGTTGTGAAGAGGGCCTTTGCCGGTTCACAGGAACTCAAGGTAACCACCACGGAATCCGCCACGGGCCTTTCTTCGGAAACGGGGCGTGAAGTGATCGTGACCCGGATCACCGAGCGGGTTGGGTCGGTGGTGATTTCCCTCGTGGAATCCTCCCGTGAGGATGTGATTGCCGCCGGATTCAACGGCTATGTGACGGAAGCGCGTTCCTACAGCAGCCCGACTGAATTCACCTCGACCTACACCTTTGAATCAAGCGGTGTCGATGAATCCACGACCGTGGTCAATCCTGACGGCACCGCGAGTATTTCGACCAAGGTGATCAATGCCGCAACCGGCTACATCACAGCCACGAATGTGACCGGATATGTCCATGACGATCCGGAGAACGGCATTCCACAGGTGGTGATGGTCACGAAGAACGAGGTGATCACCGACAAATACGGTGAAGAGATTGCAAACAGCTCTTACCGCTATAAGGATGGGGATCAGGTTCTTATTTCCCGCAAACTAGCCACGCATTTCGATGCCCAACATCGGACGACCCGCTGGGAGCATTTCTCGGAGGCCAGCACCACCCCCGTTTTTGTCACGGAACGGGAATACGCGTGTTGTGGCATTGCCCGTGAGCGCGATGAAACGGGGATGGACACCTACTATGCCTACGACGCCCAGAAGCGTCTGGTCATGACCAACCGGAATGGAATCACGACTGAAACGGTGCGTCAGGGGCTGACGACAAGCACCCACCGGTATGCTCAATCGGTGACCACCGGGGGCTACCTTGCGCAGCTTGGACTAGCCTCTCCGGCAAATGAAATCAGCCGGACGGTATCCGATGTGAATGGTGACACCGTTGCCACTTGGAACCGTTCCGCCCAAGACGGCTCAATGGTGGAAACCACAAGCACTCCGTTCTACAATATCGGTGGCGGCATCGGAAAGCGGGTGGTGACCCATCCGCCGGCCACTGCCGACGACGGCGCGGTGATTCCCGAACAGGTCGTCGATTATTACCTGGACGGAAAGCCGGCATCGACCACTGGGAACCTCGGACCCAGCCGTATTACCCGCTACGCTGCCAACGCCACCGGAGTCGTTACAGAGTCCGCATATCTCGACGGCGCTACGGAAAAAGAAACCACTTTTTCCCAAAAGGACTGGGCAGGACGCCAAGTGAGGATGACCTACGCCAACGATTCCGATGGCATGGGTGGTAACGACTTCTCCAGTTCCTCCTACAATTCGAAAGGCCAGCTCGCAATGTCCATCGACCCCGATGGTGTGACCCAGCTTTACGGCTACAATCTACGTGGTGAACAAACCCTGATCGCCAACGATCTGAACGGAAACCAGACCATCGACCTGTCGGTTGACCAGGTGTCCTCATCGGAAACTGACCTCGTTACTCGCCGGGATGGTGAGTGGGTCATGCGCACCATGCAGAAAGCCTGGCTCGATCCCGGATCCGCTACGGGTAGCGCGGTTGCCTACAGCGACGTGTCTCTCGACGGACTCAGGCGTTGGTCGATCCAGAATCCTACCGTGCAAACCCACGAATCCACCAGCGTCTCGATTCTTGCGGCGGGCGGAAGTCGAACCGAAACCACCACTCTGCCGGACGGCACGTCGCAAACCACCACTTACGTCGGCGGACTGGTCGATACGGTCACGAGTCGTGATTCTGAAAGCACCCAGCTCTACCAGATCACCACCGGATACGATTCGCTGAACCGGCCCCACACCATCGCGGACACCCGCAGCGGCACCTCGACCCAATACTATGTCAACGATGCCACCGATGTCGTGAACCGCGCCGTGGACCACCTGACCCGCGAAACCCTGTTCACCTACGACCATCGGGGAAGGGCGAAAACCACCAACTTGCCGGACACCCTCGATGAAAGCGGGGCAACCATCACCAATGTGTCCGGAGCCTTCTACTTCCCGGACGGCAGCGTGCGCGAGCAGAACGGAGATGGCAATTACCGGACGACCCAGACCTACGACTATGCCTCGAGGGTGGAAACCCTTACCACTTACGGCACGGTCACCGCCGTCACCCGCTGGGTGTACCGATTCCAACCGGGGCTTCCTCACGGGAAAACGTTACAATAGCCCCACTCCCGGTAGCGGCACGGGCCCGACCTACACCTACACCGCCGCGGGTCGGCCCAAGACCCGCACCCAAGCAAGATTGGTTTCGGGCAACCCGCTCATCACCACCTACACCTATGGCACGGCGAGCGGCAGTACGGCCGCATCGCTTGATCAAGTGACCCATTCGGATGGGACTCCAGCATTTTCGGTCACGACTAGGGATCGTCTCGGCAGACCCAAGGTTGTCGTTGACGATGCGGCAGGAACCCGGAGTCTCAACTACACCCGGCACAGTGCGGTGGAGGAGGAGACCATTAGCGGGGGTATATTGGCCGGCCAGAAACTGGAGCAGGACTTCGATTCGCTGCTCAGGCCCCGTTCCCACACTGCCTCATTCGGCTCCCAACCACTCGGCGAAACCATCTACGGCTACGGTTTCTCCGGTGCTGTCCAAAGCGTGATCGGAAACGGCGGCACCGCCAGGTATTTCCGTCATCCGCAGAAACGCACCATGGACACCGTGACCTATACCAAGTCTGGCGAAACCACCCCATGGCTCCAGAGCGTCCGCAAACACGACGGGGCCAACCGCCTGACTCGCATCACAGCGCACGTGGTGGATGCCGGGGTGCAAAAGCCGGTCGATCACCATGCTTATGCCTACGATGATCTGGATCGAATCAAACAGCACACCGACATCAGCGGTGCGTTCTGGAAATACGGCTACAACGCCACCGGTGAGGTGACCGGCGCGACCAAGATGCTGCCCGGTGGCACCACCGAGGTGAACGGCCGCGCCTACCGCTATCACTTCGACGGCATCGGCAACCGGACTCAAGTCGAACAAAGCCGCGATTCCGGCCAAGCCGACCGCAGCTTCGGCTACACGCCAGACGCGCTGAATCAATATGCGGCGATGACCCATCCGGACTTCGTTGATGTCGCTGGTTCCGCCGCGCCCGCCGCCACCGTCACAGTGAACAGCCAGCCGGTCACCCGCCAGGGCGGGCATTTCCGCAAGGAGCTTACCGAAGACAATTCGTCCGTGCCGCAATGGATCGACGCCAGTGTTACCGACGGCACAACATCTACCGACGGGTCGCTTGCGCTTCCCGCCGCCTCGACCACACCAGTCTATGATGACGATGGAAACCTGACATTCGACGGACTCTGGCATTACACTTGGGACGCCGAAAACCGCCTCATCCGCTGCGAGCGGACCGCGTCCCTCGTCACAGCCGGAGCTTCCTATCTGCGTGAGGAACACGACTATGATTTCATCGGCAGGCGGATACGCACCTCGATCTTCACCACCAGCGGCGCCACCCCACCGGCGAGTCGCACGTTGTTTGTCTTCGACGGTTGGAAATGCGTGGCGGAGCTCGACGCCTTGTCCGGCAACCAGGCCGTCCGCAAATACACGTGGGGACTGGACCTCGTAGGAGATATAGGGGATTCAGCCACCGGCAACGTCGGAGCGCTGCTCTGGCTGGTGGACATCGCGTCCAACAAGACCCACGTCCATCTCTACGAAAAGAACGGCAACGTCAGCGGCCTGATGGACGCCACTACGCTCAAGCGCAGCGCAAGCTACGAGTATGACGCCTTCGGACAGCTGACCGTCTGCTACGGCGACTACGCCAAGAAAAACCCGTTCACCTTCTCGACCAAGTTCACCGACTTCGTCACAGGGCTGTGCTACTACGGGTATCGTTGGTATTCGCCATCGTTCGGGCGGTGGATCAGCCGGGATCCGATCGAGGAGAGCGGCGGCGTGAACCTGTTTGGATTCGTCGGAAACAACAGCCTACAATGGATCGACTTCCTAGGCCTGGATTCCTTTTCCTACAAGGGTCCCAGCGGATGGGAAAGGATCGCTTGGCTTGGAAAGGATGCCTTTACGATTGCTTTCGAGGAAGCTTCCGAAGCGGGGGCAAAAGCCGCTGCGGTAGAGGCGACCATGTCCCAAGGCGGAAGTTGCGAAATCATTGCAAAGGCAAACGGGTTGCTCATGTTTGCAGGCGACCTGAGCGGGTTGCTGAACATCGTCGAACTTGCGCCGGGGATTGATGGTGAGTTCATCGTCACGGGTGATGGCGGAGTCGGCCAACGGCAGTTCGACGGAATTGGAGATGAATTGCTCCATGCGGGTGGGGGAATCCTCAAATTCGAGCTTTTGGTAGTGGGAACCAAGGGATTCCCGAAATTGAAGCCCAAAGTTCGGATGAAAGTAGAGGCGGCTCCAATGAGTCAGCTTACTGCATCTGAAATTAAGAGAATTCAGAATGCTGCGAATCGAATAGGAGAAGATATCCATGTAGTTGGAAGCAGGGCCTCAGGAAAAACCAATCCCACGTCAGATTGGGATTACATAGTCGAGAATATAACCAAGAGGCAGAAGGATAAGATCAAAAATTCGCTTCCTGGAGCGAGAGACAATAGAGGTCAAGATTTTAACAATCTGGAATTTTTGCCTGGCCCCTTGGATTTAAACAGACCTTACATAACAATCAGCCCTTCAAAATGATTAAACCATTTTCGATCGAAGACTTAATTCGTGTGAACCGGTGGTCACAAGGCGTAACGGGAGATCATGACATTGTGAATTTTGTAGATGAGAAGTCTCAAGAGGATTTGCATTCGCTGTTGGTCTGGTCCGGGGAGCTTGCAAGACAAGCCTCCGCATCGGACAAAGATGCTGAAGCTGCAATTCGACAGGTCCCATTCAAGCCAACGCGTAGCGCGTGCGTAATACTCAGCAAAGGCGTGTCGGCAGAGACGTATCGGAGGATGGAATCATTGAAGGCCCGCGATGGGCAAGATGCCGCACTACTTCTGCTATATTTGTTTAAAATTGCAGACAGGAGGCGGTGCCAGACAGATCAAAAATGCAGCCATTGGTGGCACC
The DNA here is from genome assembly GCA_963841745.1 of uncultured Verrucomicrobiae bacterium. Classification (GTDB taxonomy): domain Bacteria; phylum Verrucomicrobiota; class Verrucomicrobiia; order Verrucomicrobiales; family Akkermansiaceae; genus Luteolibacter. Next base: position 24,822 of record CAWJDV010000011.1, read on the forward strand.
GTGACTTGTCCGATCCCCGCGTGATTCAAGAAGTGAAGAGTGCATACGAAGCTGGAACACTTTAGTCTGATCACGCACTCGCTCTTCAGCTCTTAGACGAAGGGCATTCATATGGGGAATTTACTAGTTGGAAATGTCACTTTTAGGAATTGGAACTTTTCAAATGAATAAACTTAACTAACATAAAAAACGATTGAGATCCACGATGAAAATACCTTCGACTACAACCTTAGAACTTGACCCAAAAACGGAGAAGAAAATTAGGAACCTGAAGAAGAGCCTGGAGCAAATCGTGATTTTCACCCTAATTGGATGCATCATTCCTCTTCTCTGGCCATTCATGATTGCGTTCGGTCCGGTGTATGCGCTCCAGCGACGAAGTATTCTAAAGATGCCAAGAGTCCGTGAATGGCTTTCTGAGAATCCATCTGTCAATCTCAAGGATTTGGCTGCATATCCGACGGTAGAGGGTGGGATTGCACGCATCAAGATCTCCGGGTTTCGTCCATGGATACCGGTAGTTCTTCCCGTAATCGCTTGCTTCATCATGATTGTTCTCAGTCAGTTTGTTTGAGGGGACGAATTCAAGCGGCCAACGCAAAGTCACGGAAGAAGTAGATAAATGTTCGACGGAAATGAACGCACGCACCAACCAATGGCATTGGTCGTGCCTACCCGTTTGGAAAATTTTAAATTCATGCAGCTTCTCGGCTACGAACCCTATTGGCCCAGGCCTGTGAAACGCTCAACATGCATGGCTACTCGCATGATTCGCCACTCGTTGCACGCATCTCCGCTTCACCGGCTCCGGCATGGAACGAGGAAAGATCGCCTACTTCAAAGTCAACACCCAAACGCCTTGCCCGCCTCGTGGCGCTTGTCCCCGTAGAACCAACTGGCATAAAGAATCAGGTATGGATGCGACCGCATGAACGATGTCTGCGAGACAATCGTAAGCGGGTTCCATAGCGGTTTTGTCGAAGGCCTCAACCTGCGGATCAATCTGTGTATAAGAAAAGCCTATGGTTACCGCAGTTTCGATTTATTGCAAACGTCACTCTATCACACCCTTGGAGATCTTCTCTAACTAAAGTTTACCCAAAGATTTTGCTGAAGAGCCATAATTCACGGAGGGGGAAGAAAACCAAGAACTCGACTGCGAAGGCCTGTAATATTTTGAATAACGTTTGATGTACGCTCACCGGCGCTATTGAAGGGAAAGTTAAAAGGAAACTGAAAAGCTTATGCCGGTTGATGTGCCACGAATTCGAGTTGATTGCCAATCGACGGGCGGGACCTCCGAACCAAAAGAAGGCCGAGTCCACATCCCAATAATATCCCAATACTTGGTTCAGGAACGGCTAGCGCAGTGGCCCTTCCACCAATAAGTGGACTTGTGTCACCTGGTGTAAACATTGGCCACGAATAGATCGAGAAACTCACCGAATCAAATCCATCAACTTCACTAAAACCTAACGGTAATAAATTATCCTTAATTCTCGATCCATCCGTGTCAGAAAACATCAGAGTCAGGCCGGGACCGTTGGACAGGTCTGTACCGATAGAAATCTGTGGGAGAATTTGAAAGGTCGGACTACTCATTCCCGTGAAAACACCAATCCCAGTTCCAGGCTCGTCGAAAATCACCCCTGCGCCAGCAACCACGAGGACGATCCTGAAGTCACTTGGGCTGTAATCACCAACTTCCGCTCGTGGATCGGCGTCAATGGCAGCCGGAGAATAGCTGACGGTTAACCAGAATTCATCACCGATCCTAACGTCTGGATATTCGGACAGGCGGACATCTCCTATCAAACCCGACACAATGAACGTGGTGGTGGCAGCCTGTGCGACACTCCCGGTAGCGATCAACAAGACGATCTTCATAGTCGCGAAGAAGTTCATAGGTTTGGATCGTAAAAAGTGTGGCACGGCGGAGATGGGGCGTTCAGAGCGAAGCGAAGGAATGACGTGACCGGGAGGTGCGGACTTCGTCCCCTAACGCTTTTACACGCCGATTTCGCCTCACAGTTCTTGACAGAAAACCTGCCGAAAAGCAAGACCATTACCGGTAATTGCACGCATACCTGCTCAATTGGCAGCTATCGAGATCGTCGTGATAGCGGTCTCAAGCATCTTTGAGAGTCCGCTTGGTACCGGAAGCGGCACTATTTACGCTCTACTTTACCGCAGCAAACTTGATCGACTCAAGTATCCGATATCTGCCAGCGTAGTATCCTCGTAATTCGAAAAGTCGTCCGCCCCGGCATTCCAGAAAGCGGGGGCTGTTTCTGGCCATGCATCAATGCCCCGTGGAGCCCGCTACGATTGTCCGAACTGCTACCTTGAGCGACTCGTTAAAAGGCCGGCCAGGCCTCGACCACTGCCGCATTGGGTTAATTATGTGATGAATTCGGTGACATCCTCCCGGGCGGCGCATTGACGATTGATGGGAAAACGGCAGGTTCGATACCGACCGGCCCAATTTTTTCATCCCAAAGCATCGCGGGAATAATTTAAATATCCTTTTCTACTCCTTGGGACGAAGGAGCATGACCGTGTGTTTCGAGGCAATCACACCCAACTTCCGACCGTTGCGCAATTCCAGTGCCAGCATATACGGCTCAAGCTCACCGCCGACCGAAAATATCTTGTAGCTCTTGTCCAACAGCCTTACCGCCCACTCGGGTGCCAAACCGTCAATCGCTCCGGCGTCCCTTTCTGCCCACTCCGGCCAGTCGTTCCGTATGACGTCAATTCTCGTGATCAGGCGGGACAGCAAAGAGCGGACCTCCGACCTGGCTTCTGCATCCATCTGCTCCGCACGTTCAACCAAGGCCATCAATTCCGTGTGGGTATCCACCCCGTCGGAAGGCAACCTCTCGATTTCCGCCTCAATTCCGATAATCTTTTTCATGTAGTTATCCCGGTCCGTTTTCGCAGTCATGAGCGCACCCCTGAGCTCGGGAATGTTGATATCTTTGCCATCGGGGCCCCCGGCAAGAGCATCCACAAGCCTATTGATCTTGGCCTCTGCCTCGTGGTGTAAGTTCCTCATTTCCGCAATGCCCGCAAACAGCTTCCGTCGCTTCAGCTCCGCATCGGTAACACACAGATCACTATCCACCATCTGACCCACGGCCGACAGAACGATGTGGTCGAGTGCTTTTCCCATCGCCAAGTAACTGTTCCGCTCCTTGTAAAGGTATGTATAGGTAAGCTGGTGATTACCACTCCGCATAGTGGCATACCCACGATGGACGCGTCCCCCTTTGGCGTAGGTCATGCCAGTCAACAGTGACTCTGGATGAACCTTCCGAGGTCGGCCACCACCGGACTGCCTTGCCGAAAGGATCCTCTGCACTTCTAAATATTTCTCATCCGAAATGATCCGCGGATAATAATCTTCGATTGCCTCCGCTTCCGGATGTTTACTCTTTTGCGGGTCAAGTCGGCCAGTCAATGCCGGATTTGAGAGCACACGCTTTACGCCGCTTGATGTCCAATGATCACCTTTGTTGCTCCAGTAATGAACATTGTCCCGACAAAGACGAACGGCGATCTCGTAGCGCCCAAGGCGCTGTTTCAGGCACATGTCAAAAACCTTCCGGATTACCGCAACCCGCTCCGGAATCACAATCCACTTTCCTTGCTTCCAGATTAACCAACTGGGATGGCGACCCATCGGGCGACCTCCCTTCAGACCAATTGGCACACCACGATTACGTTGCGCCTGCCAAGCGGAACCGATCAGCTGTGATTTCCTGTCCGACTCTCCGTAGGCGCGCCCCATTTCGATGATGGCAAACATCAAAGTGCGATCATCGACAGCATCCTTTTTGTAAATGGCTGGTGTACGGCCAGCTTGCAAAATGTGTACTTCGATCTCGTGCTTTTCGATCAAGTCCAGAAATTGAGTCAGCGCCGTTATGACCTGCTCACGGGAAAGCCGGTCAAAGCTTTCGACCAGCAGGATCGTTTTTGGTGGAATCACTCCGTTGTCCACTTCACGCAGGAAGTCGCCAAACTCCCCTTTCTTTCGATGCATTCCCTTATGTGCCGATTTACCACGGTCAAAATACACGTTTATGAGGTCAAGATCGTTTGCCTCACAATAAAGCGCGGCAAGGTCCTTTTGTCGTCCCTCCGAATCACCTTCAGCTTGAGCAGGAGTAGAGAACCGCAAATACGACACCGCTTTACGCCGCTGCGGCTTTTCGAGAGGCAGTTTCACAGACAAATGCGACTCTTCCAAAATTGTCTTCTTGGACCGTTTCCACGGCCCTGCCGGTGGCTTTCCTGCTGGTTCGGCTTTTTTCTTCACGGGCGAGACCATGCCTGATCCGCAATGAAAACGCAAATCTTTGTTCCAATAGCGGACCCGAGATCCGCTGGCGGTAGTTTTCGATCTGTCGGAAGGTGCAGCGGCCCTGGCGTGCCGCAATTTCCCCAGAATTTCTCCAGTGGCCGCATGGGCAGGGATTCATCGCGGCCATTACCATGAAACACGAAGGAATAGTTAAGGGCTCCATCGCCACGAAAGATCCTTACGACACAATCTTCGACATCCTGAGGTACCATATCCCAAACAAAGTCAAAATACAGGCAGCCCCCGCTGCACGCGATGCCTTCTCATCATAACTGCAAGCTCTGAACCAGCCAAGGAACCATTTCGATGTCGCCGGGGCCGACTACTTCTCCAAGTGGGGAGGCCAAGACCGATCCCGGCTAAAGCAAAAGCGACATCTTTGACGATTCTGGGCGCAACACGCCCCTCACCCGCTATTTCCTGCCCCCGCCGTAGAAGCCACCCCGGCTTGAGCCGCCTCCTGCCCTACCATTCCCCTCAAAGGGGAGGAGCCCTCATCCTGGGCCAAACCAAGCCCGGAAAACGAAAAAAGAAGCGGCCCGACCGATCATCTCCGAGGAAAAACCCATTAACCCGGGAGCGTCTCAGTCGGACCGCCTATCGTGTCGCGACAAGGGAGCATACGCGCCCAGAACGCTAATTTGTCAGCACTCCGGAAAATTTCTGAAATTTGCCCAACGCCTCCCGGCCGACCCACTCATATCGCATGTGCCGTGTCACAGCCCTGCTGGAAACCTCCCTCGAAGGCATCGCGAGCCGCCTCTACTACCCGCAACTCGGGATGCAGTGCTCGTGGTGCCAACTCAAAAACAAGTTCATGGCGTGGCTGCCCCGCCCGTATGTCACAAGGATGCCGTGCCGCTTGATACAATTTAATGATGATGAGGATCACCCGAGGTGGTCGGCCTAGTGATCCAAATTCTATTCGCTATCAGCAGGAAATCGGTCTGTTATCCCGGCTTCCGTCTTGAGGCTGGCTCGTGCAGCTTGTAATGAATTTCCGAAACAACGTGTTCCGCCTCGTCCAATCATTGTTCAAATCAAGCGAAGCTCCGACCATTCAGGTGTCGGCGGCATCCACGGCATCGAACCCATTAACCGGCATAACGATCGAGTCGCTCTGGAACGATTTCGAGCGGCGGACCTACGATTACTCCTACCTCAAGGACCGTGTAGGCGGAGATGACCAGAGGCTGCTGAACTGGGTGGGCTCGATCGACCATTCCGGTTACATCCGGGAGAAGTGCCTCAGGCATCTCATTGAGAACATGGTTGCCGGGGACGAGAATCGGATTCTCCTGAGGTTGGTGGATTGGGTGAGCCCTGTCCGCGCCATCGCTTGTGACTGGCTGGCGAGACATTTTCACGAACTCCCGTTGGAATCGATCAAGACCAACCAACGGTTGATCCTGTATTTGTCCCGGAAGGAGAAAGTCCAATCGTTGGGCTACATGAAAATGATCGAGGACGATCTGTTGTTGAGGATGGGATGCATGGACTGCGGCACCTTTCATCAGTTCGACACACCGTTCCGGAGGTTCATCCTGCGGCTCTCGCTTCAGCGGGATCAATGTCTGCGTGACTGGATTTTGTTGGACAAGGAACCGTTCAACCGCTTGCTGCTTCTCGAAGCACGAACTGGCAACGATCTCACCCCCAGCGATGTCGGAATTCTGGCACAAGACCGCTCCGTCCATGTGCGCCGGCGTTTCGCCATGTGGATGGTTGAGCGCGGGGAAAAGCCGACCCGCGAGTTTCTGATGTCGCTGGCGTTTGATTCTAACCGCGGCATCCGCCAGTTCGCCCGGTTCTACCTAATGCGTTTGCATGAGACCGATGTGTATCCCATCTACCGGTCTTGCTCGAACTCTGACTTCTACCTCACGGCGGACTATGCTCGGACGGAGGACGCCAATGTTTTTGTCGAAGGTTGCCGCCACCCGTCAAAGCGCGTCCGGGTGGACTGCCTGCGTGCCCTGACCGTTGCCGCGCCGGATCGGCTCCTGGAGCTGGATCTGGGTGAACTAATCCGTTCCAACCGCGAAACCCGACGCATCGTTTGTTTCTCGGCCGCGCGAATCGTGGACATCGATCAACTCATGGCATTGAAGTCGGACATTGAGGAGTCTTCCGTCAACGGCTCTTTCGTTTTTCTCAGGATGCTCGAATCCAAATCTTTCTGGAGATTCCTCGATGCCGGCTTGGCCTACCTCGAACGTGACGTCCCGTTACATGTCGGCCAATACATACGGAAGCGGATTCATGCGAAGGTTTCGATCAACGAGAAGCTTCCCGAGCACCTTCGTGAGAGCATCTGCGCGACGCTAGCGCGCTTGAGGGATTCCGGATCCGCGGGTGATGCGTGTTTTTTCGACCAGATCGATTTCATGCTAAAGCACGCTTAGAATCCACCGAAGGCGGGAAGAGACATCACAGCCGATTGACATCTTGTCAGATTCCACAGGCGTGTCCCTCCATGGCCCGCCATGTCCTGCCGCGGTCATGGGCTGGCCGTTCCCGTGTAATCCTAGGCTGATCATTCGGAGATTGTGCCCTGGTGATGGCTTGGTTTGAATCCGTTGCACGATGAACCGCAACCTTACCGCTCTGCCACAGCATGTGAAACTGGTGGATTGGCTGAAAAACCACGAAAGTGTGGTGTGGAAATGGCATTCCAATGCCGAGCGGCTGACTCAGGATGCCGAAGAGGTCCGGCTTTCACTGCTGCGCGACACCTACCGAATGGATGCAGATGGCCATCCGGACCTGTTCGCGGAAATCACGGCGGCGCAAGAAGCGCTCGGAATTGCCCATCTGCAAGTGCACGCCTACCAGTCCCAAGGACACAACACGCCGAACGCGGCAATCTGCTATCTTCCTGACGAAGCTCACCTGATTTTCTCCGGTCCGATCCTGACGTTATTGACGTCCGCTGAACTGCGCGCGGTGATCGGCCATGAACTCGCTCATCACGTTCTGTGGCAGATGGAGAACGGGGCATTCTATTTGGCGGACCGCCTTCTTCATCAGTCCGCCGCACATCCTCACGCCGAGCCGAGCCACGGGCAGAGCGCGCGACTTTGGAGCTTGGCGACCGAGCTTTTCGCAGACCGCGGAGCCTACCTCGCAACCGGTTGCCTGGAAACAGCAGTGGCGAGCCTGGTAAAGACCTGCACGGGACTCTCGCAAGTGAGCGGGAAAAGCTATCTGGCGCAGGCCGAGGAGATTTTTTCAAAATCGAAGCCGAAAACCGAGCAGCTCACCCACCCCGAAACTTTCATGAGGGCGCGGGCACTTCAGTTGTGGGTGGAAGAAAGCGAGGGTCTCGACGAAGCCATTGCCCGGATGCTGGTCGAAGACGAAGGATTGGAAGAAATGGACCTGCTCCAACAGGTGCGCCTCACCGGGCTCACGCAGCGCCTGTTGAAACAACACTTGAAGCCAGCGTGGTTCCGCAGCGAAGCGGTATTGGCACACGCGAAGCTCTATTTTCCAGACTTCAGTCCTGGCGATTCGATGGATGACGGGTTGCCCGCCGACCTTGAAGCGCTTTCAAAGCCACGCAGGGAATTCCTCTGCCAAGTGTTGCTCGACTTCTGTGCGGTGGATCCCGACCTCGATGAGCTGCCGGTGGCCGCGGCCATCGAACGGGCGCGCTCTCTTGAGTGCTTGAGTCACTTCGAAAAACTCGCCGCCAAGGAACTGAAGCTGAAAGCCAAAGATCTCAAGCGCCTTAAGGAAAAGTCGTCGGAACTTCTCGCCGCCGCCCAGTCATGACCGAAAACCCCTTTCTTCATTTCCTCGAACAAGGGCACGAACGCGGCGGCTTCGAAACCGACGACGTGCTCGCCGCGGTGCTACCATTGATGCGTGAGGTCGTCCCCATCCATGATGCCGGGCGGGTCGCACCCTTGCGCGGAGTCTCGGCGTTAATCGTTCACGAAGACCGGGCCCTCGGTCTGAATTCAACGGAAGGCATCGCCCCTACCTCTAACGCGATCCGCGTCTATGAGCTGCAGGTTCCCGCCAGCCACGGGGTGGAAGTGATCGGTGAAATGCGCCGCGAGTCAAATGAGGACCACTACCACACCAAAACCTCCAATCTCGACGTCGCGGCCACGGACGACGAGATCACAAAGCCGGTTTTTCTAACGAACTACGCGGACTGGGAGCACGCCATCGGCCATCACGACGCGCTCACCGACATCCATTCGCTGGGCATGCTGCTCGCCAGCCTCGCCTGCGGACTGGATTTCACGGATCGCGATGACTTGGAGCGCTTCGCGAACTCTCGGAAAAATCTCTTTTCCATCGCGCCGCGACTGCATCCGGTGATTGCGGGCTTGATCGTGGAAATGACCGAACTTCATCGCGGCAAACGGGCACAGGACTTGCCCTCTTTGATCCGGCGATTGGAGAACTACCGCGATCAACCAGTGGATACCGACGTGCTGGCGTTACCGGGACTGGCCTCGGCGACGAAAGTAGGGCGGCGACGGATTATCCAGACACATCTGCGCGACCGGCTGTTCGAAGTCTCTCGACGCAACCGGCTGCTTTATTTCCAGAATTCGCAGGCAACTCTCAACCTAACGACGGCGAGCGTGCCGCTGGTGCTCGACTATCGGAACATCCGGCCAGATCAGCTCTTCTACTGGCACGAAGGATTGGCCCCCGAAATCATATCAGGCCGTGCCTTACCATTGCAGAAATGGCTGCGCTACGAAGAAGCCCCTTACCTTCCCGGCCAGCTCGACAAGCTGATCAGCGATGCGCGCCGCAGCCGTGCGGAGTATGGCTTTTCGCAGCTCCGGCTCGTAATCGCCTTCCTGCGTTGGAACAACCTCAAGGAAGCGCCGCAGGAGCGGATCCACTCACCACTGCTACTACTGCCGGTGGAATTGGTGAAGCGGAAGGGCGTCAAGGATCATTACACACTCGAACCGCAGGGCTGCGAGGCGGAGGTGAACCCTGCGCTGCGCCATCACCTCAAGCAGCTCTACGATCTCGATCTCCCGGAATCCATCGACCTGCGCGAGACGCCGCTCGCCGCTTTTCACGAAAATCTTTGTCGCTTGATCCATGCGACGGAGCCGGGCGTCACGCTTGAACTCTCGGACAAGCCGAAGATTCAACTCGTTCACGAACGCGCGAAACAACGGCTCGATCAATACCGGCGTCGCATGGCTCGCCAGGCGAGGCGGGTGAAGCGCGCAGGAAGTCTCGATTACAGCTACGATCGCACGGATTTCCGGCCGCTGGGATTACAAATGTTCCAAAAGCTGGTGGTGCCTTCGCCGCTGCCCTTGCGCGAACTCGCTGGCGCGCCACCGCGGCCGCGCACGCCATTCATGTCGGGAACCGTTACGGAGCGGAAGATGTTCACACTGGTAGAAGAGTCGGAGGGGAATCCCTATTCATGGGAATTCGACCTTTGCGCGCAGACCCTGGCGAATTTCAACTACCGCAAGATGACGCTGGTCCGCGACTACGCGAACCTTATCGAGCAAGACACCCCGAGTCTTGCCTTCGACCGGGTGTTTTCGATTGCCCCAAAGGCCGTCGAGGAAGGGCCACCGCCAGAACTGGCACCGTCCGACCAACACCTCATCATTGTCGCCGACGCGACGCAGGTGGGCGCGATCGCCAAGGCCCGCCTCGGTGACAGCTTAATCATCCAAGGCCCGCCCGGTACCGGAAAATCGCAAACGATCACCAACCTGATCGCGGATTATGCTGCCCGAGGAAAGCGAGTGCTGTTCGTCTGTGAAAAGCGCGCGGCGATTGATGTCGTCTTCCACCGACTGCGCCAGCAAGGACTCGATGAACTGTGCTGCCTGATCCACGATTCGCAGACGGACAAGAAGGAATTCATCCTCAACCTCAAGCATACCTATGAGCAATGGCTCGCGGACGGCGGAGAGCACGACGCCTCGAAGCGCCACGCGGCTTTGCGGGCGATGGAAAGCGAGTTGGCGGCCTTGGAAAAATACGTCAGTCAGCTTCAAGCCGTCTCACAAGACGCGGGTGTCTCCGTGAATCATCTGCTTCAACGCCTGATCGAGCTGCGCGGCACTTACGAGGGCACCGCGTGTCCGGAACTCACTGCCGAAGAGGAAGAACGGTTGCCCCACTATGGGGTTTGGCTGGAGCATGGCGACGCGGTCATCCGCCTTGGCGAAGTGTTGCGCGACTTGGGAGCCGATCCTGTGTTCGCCACTCATCCCCTACGTTGGCTGGAGGAAACGGTAATCACCCGCGATTCGCCACTGGAAGGCCTTGCAACGGATCTCGACACCAGCGAGCGCGAACTCGATGACCTCCACGACGCGCTCCTGCAAACCGGACTGCCGCTGGAGCACTGGGACACGCTGGCGGAAATCGGTCAGTTGCTCGATTTCTCCCAACGCTTGCTGCCGCTCGCCGTGAGAGGTCTGCTGGACTTGCTGGATGCCTCGGGGCAACGCTTCGCCGACTTCGCGAAATTGCGGACGGATTACGAATCAAAGCAACAGGACCTCGCTGCCAAGCAAACGAAGACAGCCCATTGGATCGACAAGTTGCAACCCGACGACACGGCCACCGCGCTTGCACTCGCGCCCAAAGTCCAAGGGCTGCTCGGTTTCCTCAATCCCGCTTGGTGGCGGCTGCGTAAGTTGCTGCGTGCGCGTTACGACTTCTCGAAGCATGCGGTCGCGCCCACCTGGGAAAAGGTGCTGGCGGACCTTGCCGCCGAACATGCTGCCGCGGCCGCGCTGGCTGAGGTCCAAGCACGGTGCCTGCGGGACTTCGCCAGCGAAGAACCCGGTGCCCTGGCCACGGATCTGAAAGCATTGGGCGATCCGGCCGCGTCGCCTGCGATAGCGGCATTGCGAACTCGCCTCCTTGCCGCGAACCAAGGGCCGGAGTTGGTGAAAACCCTGGCGACTTTGGAGCCCGGCTTCAAACGTCTGGAAGTCCGTCTGCGCCAGCTGATTCACGGCGCGGATAGCCACAGTCTCGCCGAACTTTCCGCCGCGGTGCGCGACGTGCGTGAGGAACTCGATGCCCTGCCCGAGCTCCTACCCGCCTTGCGCGATCTCGCCGCCACTCCGGAAGCGCTGAGACGCTCGACGCGCGAGTTTGCATTTACCGCGGAACAACTTGAAGCCGCCTGCGCCCGGAAGACCCTCTCGCAACTCTATCGCGAGGATCGGATGTTGCAGCGCTTCGACTGCCACCTGCTCCAACAGAAGCTGGGTCGGCTGGCCAATGCCCACCGCCAGTGGCTGGAGCAGAATGCAGGTTGGATCCGGGCCGGCGTGCGCAAGCGCTTCCTCGAACATGTCCAGATGGCCAATCAATCGGCGACCGTGCTCTCCTCGGACCAGAAGGCTTTCAAGAAAACCTATACCGCCGGACGTCGCGAACTGGAGCACGAATTCGGCAAGACAATGCGCTACAAATCCATCCGCGATCTCGCCGCCGGTGACAGCGGCGAAGTCGTGCGCGACCTGAAGCCAATCTGGCTGATGAGCCCGCTTTCGGTGTCCGATACGCTACCGCTCGACACCGGACTGTTCGACGTCGTGATCTTCGACGAGGCGAGCCAGATTCCGGTTGAAGATGCCGTTCCTGCGGCCTACCGAGCACAGCAGGTCATCGTCGTGGGTGATGAAATGCAGCTCCCTCCGACCAGCTTCTTCAGCAGCGGCGGAGACGACGACGATGAACTCACGATCGAAGAAGACGGCGAATCAGTCAACGTGCTGATGGACGCGGACAGTTTCCTCACTCAGTGCGCTCGGAGCCTGCCGAGTACGCTGTTGGCTTGGCACTACCGCAGCCGCTATGAGTCGCTGATCAGCTTCAGCAACGCGGCCTTCTACGGTGGGGAACTTTACACGATCCCCGACCGACAGCTCGCAGTTGCGGACAGCGACGAGCTTCTGGTCGCCAAACCTGATGACGCCGGGCAACTCGTGCCGGCCATTCTTTCACGGCCGGTCAGCTACCTCCGTTGCGAAAATGCCCCGTATGAAGATCGCCGCAATGCCACAGAAGCGGCGGTAATCGCCCGTCTGGTGCGCGGGTTGTTGGTTTCGGAAACCAAGCTCAGTATCGGTGTAGCGGCTTTCAGCGAAGCGCAACAGGGCGAGATCGAATCTGCCCTTGGTGCGCTCGCCTCGGGAGACGCTGCTTTCGAGGCACGCCTGGAGGCCGAGTATGTCCGCGAAGAGGACGATCAGTTTTGCGGCCTGTTCGTGAAGAATTTGGAGAATATCCAAGGCGACGAGCGCGACATCATCCTCATGTCCGTTTGCTACGGTCCCGACCCGTCGGGCAAGATGCGGATGAACTTCGGTCCCATCAATCAACGCGGTGGCGAGAAACGGCTCAATGTGATCTTCAGCCGAGCCCGCCATCACATGGTGCTGGTGACCAGCATTCGCCATCACCAAATCACTAACGACTACAACGACGGCGCGCGGGCGCTTAAAAACTTCCTGCAATATGCCGAAAACCTTTCTCGCGGCGAACCGGCGATGGCCCGACAGATACTCGATGGACTCAATCCACTGAAGCGCAAGTCACTTGTCTCCAAAAACTCAGACAACGGGCTAGCCCGCCAGCTTGCTTCCGCTTTGGAACAGCGTGGCTGGCATGCCGAAACCGACACCGGGCAAAGCCGTTTCCGCTGCGATGTCGCAGTCCGCGAGCGCGGCGCGGAACGCCATCAACTCGCCGTTCTAATCGAGGGTGGCGGCACATCGGGAGTACTGGAACGCTTCCACACCCGGCCCGGTATCTTGCGAGCGTTTGGCTGGCAGGTCACCGTGGTCATGGCCAAGGAGTGGTGGCACGAACCGCAGGCGGTGCTGGAGCGCATCGAGCGCCTGCTTCGCCGGGAGGTGACAGAGGTGGAGGAGGAAATTCTGCCAGAAGATGAAGTGGAGAAGCCTGCCGATGTTGTCACGTCTCCGCCCAAGTCGGTGCAGGAGGCTTCGGCTGCCCGCCGTTTCGAGTTCACCGGCGGAAACTCACGCAAGTTTTGGGCCGTTTCCCAAGACGGTGCCTCGCTGCACATCCGCTTCGGCCGCATCGGCACCACCGGCCAAGTGCAGGTGAAGACTTTCGCCGACGAAGCACGGGCAGCGCGTGAGATGGTAAAGCTCATCGCCGAGAAAACCGGCAAGGGATACTCCAGGTTGGGATGAAGAACGTTACGCGGATTTTCTTCACGAACATTCCGTTTCGCGAACTGGAGGTCGATCAAGCCCGGTGGTGACTCCGATCTTGAGCTGGTTGTCGGCTGAATGGTCCTTGGTAGAATTCATCGGGGGGAGCTTATGAGGGGTTGTCATCCACGAATTGTTCGCCTCTTGTGATGATTAGATGTGGATTCCGACTTGCTTGGCGGCCTCCCTGACGTTGTAGGTGAATCCCGGCACCGTCGAGGCTGAAACCTCCTGTCTCAAGACGCTCTCAGCCTCGACAGCGTGTCCTAAAATCGCTGCAATCAATCCGTGAGTCACGCCTCCCTGACGGCCGTGCAAACCCGGTAGAGTGCCTTGTGATCTCAATCGCTCCAGCATGTCCTCAAGACTTTGGAAATGGACGAAGAAATCAACCTCGGCGACTGTGAGCATGTCAAGAATCTCGGACTCAATCCCCGCTAAATCCGTGTCGGCGGTGATCTCCCACCAGTAATCTCGCGGATTCGGCAACATGCGTCCGATTCGCTGCTGAATTGGATAGAGTGCAGTCGCTGGATTGGCGGGTAATGGGCGTCGTGCCCAGGCCTGATGAATACGAGCCTCCGTAACAACGAGATTGATCGTGAACGTGCCTCGCTCTGCGGATCCGAACTGACTCGCCTGAAAGTGGATGCCGTGAATCACGCTGCCCCGCTCGCGAATCATGTGAGGAGCTTTCCGTCGCCAGCCCTGCTGCGCAATCTGCCGATGAACCGCTGCTGAGATCTGCTTGATGGCGGTTACCGTGGCTGATGGCATGACGGGTGATGCATTATATTCTTGGCGAACGTCAAAGTGATGGCGCACCCACTAGCGAGGGCCAACGTTGATCGCGGGGTTGAGGTTGTAATCAGGTGAGAGCATCGAAAACAGAGGGGCTAGTGGGTGTTGCCATGCACGGCTTGTTGTGCTTCTTGTGTTTATTGGGTGGGGCTCGGTGCTTCAATAGTCTCCGTCACAACCCCTTCGCCAACCACGCGCTGCCCTTCCCGAATCTCGAAGGATGCCCCGACGCAAAGACTCCCATAATCGACGCTCGGATACATCAGTTCGCCGTCATGCGCAAACTCCTCCATCAGATCTACGGCATCCTCAAATCCGGCCAGCCTTACAACCCGGAAAAACGAGGCTTCGCAGCGTCCTAACTTCTCCCACCAAGAACCCAAAGCCAAACCACAGAATCCGCTAAATTACTCTTGCACTTTCAACGCAGCATCTTGTTAGCCGGCTTTGTTTTCTTCGTTGCCTGTCATGTCATTGATCACCTTCTCTGCCCAGCGAGAAAGTTCGATCTGGTCTGGGGCTGGAAATCGACTGTGCTGAACCATCCAACCATCCTCACCGAAAAGCTCGCCGTGCAATCCATCTGAAAGCTTCGCAACATCCTGCCCGTCCACAACCACTCGAATAGAACCGTCCGCATCACTCTCCTCTTGCAACGCGAATAGGAGGCTGCTCATGCCGGTTGTGACCAGTCGATCAACCAAATCTCTCATCGTGGCCTGATCTTCCGGTGATACTCGTGCTAGACGCTCCTGGATGACCTTGGACTCTGGTGCGTTCCACTTGCCATTGAGATACATGTCCAGGTCGGAGAGCATCTGGTCTCGCAGGGTGTGCACCACAAAACTTCCGAATTTGTCGAGTCGTTCGTCCATGGGTTCTTCGGCTAAAGCGTGATCCCAATGCCTGCTCTCATGATGGTGGAGTTTTCAGTCGAGAGGGATTAAGTGGAGAAGGAGGATGGCTTTAATTTTGCCGATCGTTTGAGCGCTGGCACCGGCCAGCGAAGGAAAGGAGATTGAGTCATGAGATTGAAAAGCTTATGGCCGGTTGTCCAGCCGGGCCTTGTTCGTTTTCTTCATTTATTGGGCGGTCTGGTCGATTTAGACGCTCACAGCACAATCATCGCGTCCATTGCTGCGGATCTTCCGATACCGAGAATTCTTAGCTCTCCACGACTATTGGTTCTTCGGATCCGATGAAGTGGTATCTCCCTCCCGTCGACTGTCAGCTGCTGACCGATAAAGCCCCATCCCCGAAATGCGTAAAGAACTGCGCCAGTGCCGCCACCCTTCAATTCAAGCGCTTGCTTGACCGACTGACCGGCTGGAACGGTAAAAGAAAGATTCTGAATGGTGACCGTATGATCTGTCGGAGCTGCTTCTTGAATCGACCAGTTCACATAGACATCGATACGACTTTGAAACCGAATGAATGGAATGCACAAGATGGCCAATACCGCGAGGCCTCCTATCTTCTTGGGCGTGCTCATCTTAAGTTTCCAAACGAACGATGAGCGCACGCACCCCTTTCAGCGGCGGCGCACGTCGATCACGGGGTGAGGGTTGTGGTCAGGTAAAAAATCGAAACAGAACGGCTGGTAGTGGTTTTCACTGCGCGGCTTGTTCTGCATGTCTTCGTTATCGCCGGAGGGTGCCGATGATGCTCTTCACGAGTCCACCACCAATGCTGGTTGGCGTAGTTGCGCGACCAAACCCGTAGTCGTTGAGGGGGTCATATGATTGCTTCTTTTCGTGTTTGCTAATCTGGGCGGCAAATATCGCATAAGGCACCTCGAATCGCAGTCTGAGCGCACGGATCAATCGCCGCCGCCTGACTGCCAAGGCTAGGTAGCCACGCATACCTTTGGGGGCGCAGATCCTGTTGATGCGCCTAGCAAGCTTCATCTCTTCAGCGCGAAGTCTATCACTGGCAGCCCCATTCATATAATCATCCAGTCCACCAGCATGGACTCCACATGCCGGGCGCATTCTACGGTGCCTGTTTGAGGAATGACTCACGATGCTAGGTCTTTGTTCTGTGGCAGAACGATGATGTGGAGGCACCGACGGATCAAGCTCTGATTCAAATAGGGACGTTACCGCCGGTTGCCTCGCATGACTGGTTAGCCTGCCGCTTTGCGGAGTCAACCAACGGCGCGAGTATGGCACGGTGTTTTGACTCCAGTCCGTCCCAGGATTCTCGCAGCGCTCGCATGTCGTAATCCCACTCGTTCGTCACATCATCGCCGCTTACCATATTCGTGAGGACGATGCCAACGCATGCCACGAACTCCCTCTCATGTCCGGGCTTCCAGACCCAAACGCCCAACTTTACAGGCTCGTATGGATACCAGCATTGCTCGTCGAGAGTCACAAAGCCTCCCCGTTCGATGACTCGGTCAAGCGCCTTCCGGTGAGCTTCTGTTTCGTGTTCGTAGTCGAGACCAGCAATAAAGTTCCGCTCAGCGTCGGTCAAACTTGCTAGAAAGACGGGGAAATCCATATTCCTGGCTGACGTTAAATGTGGTGGCACGGCGGCGGAGGACTCACAGAGCGAAGCGAACGAGGGAGTTTATCCGCCGTTGCCACCCACGACGTGTTCTCCGGGATTCAATTCGGTGAGCCTCGTCCAAAGCCGTCTCCAAACTGCGGCCCAGTAAATGCCAACAAGGGACCCGCCGATGATGGAAGCACTGATGACTGCATATCTCTCCCACGGTGGGAGAGAATTCCCATGTTGGAATGCTCCCGCGATGAAGGAGACGAGTCCGATTGCGATCACCGCATATCCGATCCGGAGAGATGCTTGCCGTTTCTGCCACACCGCTATGGACAGGGAGATGAGGGCAGTCCCGATAATGAGTCCGGGGATCAATGTAACGCCTGATTGCGCTGATCCGATACAGCTTAGCGCTCCCACGACGCTAAGGATGCCAGCAACCATCAAGAAGTGTGGAAAGAAGCGCATGTCTTTTGCGATTAAGGTAGGGACGCCGGTTTCCCGACGCCCCCCTCGCAGATCCCGGCGTGCGGAATTACCGCACCGGGCTCCTCAGGAATGCGCGGTGGTGGAATCAATCCGGGTGAATCAAGACAGCCTGACCAGCGCGTTTGGCACCAGCAATTGCCCTGAGCATCCACCGCTTCCACCCTGGAAAGCTACCGCCCCCGGTCGATTCGGACAAATCCGAAAACCTTCGTGGCCAGCATTTCATCTACCGCCAGTCAATCAGCTAGAGCCGAGGATGTCATGGGCTAAAATCGGCATTTTTCCCCCACCCGCAGCCCAGTTTACCGGGTTGCGGCAGCCATGTGCCGACCCCTCTCTTTTTGCCCAGATCGGAACCATTTCGGCGTCCCATGTCCCCGCCCCAGTTCCCCAAAAGGAGAGGCCGAATTGGATTCCGGGTGCCCTACCGGCGACATCTTTGACGCTTCAAGCGCATCAGGCCACCGTGTCGCCGGCTTCCTGCTCCACGTGGAGCAGGCTATCCCTGGCATGGTTCCACCTCCCCACCCATTCCCCGCAGTGGGGAACAGCAGCACCCAGCCTAAGAGCAGCCCAGAATACAAAAAAAGCGGCCCGGCTGATCATCCCCAGGGAAAACCCATTAACCCGGGGGCATCTCAGTCGGACCGCCTTGCGTCTTGCGACGATGGAAGATCAGCACTGGCTGTGCCAACCCTACGACATCAGCACTGGCTGTGCCAACCCTACGACAGAACATCAACATTTCTGAAATAAGGCTCCGGCGTTCATTCATTCATTAATCTGATGTTTGCCACGAAGCACCCCCGCTTTCTCAAATACCCTCCCCGCCCTTCCCTTCGCATCCTTTTCCAAAACCTCGCCGTGGCCGGGGACAATCCGTTGGATCGGCAGCGCCAGCACTTTTTCCAAGCTCCTACCGAAGGCGTGCCCGTCCTCGACCGACATCTTCATGGCCTTCCACGAATGTCCACTCCGCCGGCGTCGTGTCCGGGAACGCTTCGAGGCAGCACTTGTGGCACAGCGGCACCGCCTGCTGATGGGTGAACACCTTGTAGCCGGCCCCGACGATGCCCACGATGTGCCCCGTGTCCACAGCGACCAGCGCCTTCTTGTGAGGCACCGTGACATTCCGCGCCTCCCCATTGCGGGTGACCGTGGCAAGGACTGGGGCTTCTTCGATGGGGAAAAACCAGTTTCGGCGTAAGGAATTCAGGTCCATGACGCACCCACCATAGCACCCGGGGTGGGACAAATAGCGGGGGTGGGTAGAGAAATTTTAAGTATTTTTGATGGGGGATTTTGAATGGGGAAAGCGGGATGATTTCGGCATTCTGCTCGAATGAATGACCTCCGGCTTACGTTCTACCCACATGAAGGCGATTCTCCTCCCAGCCCTGTTCTCGCTCTCCTTAGCCTGCACGCTTACCGCACAGATCTGCCGGGAAGTGGTCCGTGACGCCTCCGGTCGGATCGTCCAGACGGTCGAGCGCCAGAAACTGGCAGGCGGGACCGTGCAAGCCACCACCCGAGTGCACTGAAGCTCTGAGCAACGAGCCTCTTCGTGGGTCCCATACCCGCACAAGGCAACCAGCAGCGCGGCCAAGCGCCAAGCGAGGAAAGTATCCGGCATCGCTTGCCCCCGGATGGAATACGGAACATCCGCTAACATAATGCGCACTCGGTCGCAATGATGATCGAGCAGTGCTTTGGCTCTTTCATCAGGCCGGAAACTGAGTTTGACCGAGCCAAGGTGAGCGATCTCCAGCTGTTTCAGCACCCTTGCCGCGACTGAACGGGGCTCAACATCAAGTGCCGGGCGAAAGTTCGAAGCACAGCATTCAACAACCCAGCCGAACGAAGTGAATTGGCTGGGAGTCGCCTCTTTCGTCAATCGCCCCCAATCGCGGGACGATATCCAACCGATAACATTCGGACGAGCAGCAATGTCCAAACCGTGAAGGCTGGCGTATGGATCCCCCTTGGTGCGGCTGAGCAGTTTGCGGAATGCAGGCAACCCGGTGGCTGCAAGTGCGATCCGATGGGGAGCTTCCCATCCGCTGTGCAATTTCCCCTGATTGACTTGATGGATGAAACGGAATGACGGACGGCGTTTCGCCAAAGCGATTCTTTGATCAATTTCGCTGTTTCCGGCGTCCTCTTCCTCCGCCCCGATGGCTTGCATGGCTCGTTTCTGGCGGCGGAGCTTGGTGACACTACCCAGTTGGTCGCCAGCCCGCAGCATCTGCTCCTGACGGCTCAGGAGGTGGTCAATCTCTGCACCGATCCAACCCGGGCAATCCGATTCCGGCGTGCGGACAATTACTGAGAACTTTGCTGGAAGTTGCGCCCTGCCGTCAGGTTTGGAAGTGACCAGATCGCCTGCCAAGGCCGAGGCGTGAGCAAGCGTTTGAAGCACGACCGCCTCCAACGGAATGCCATGAACTGACGCGATCTCATCACACGAGATTAGCAAGCCCCGGAGCATCGGAGAGAGTTCGGGTAGGGAGTTCATCAGGGTGGTGGGGAAGCGATGAGTTTGGCGGGGGCAAGGGTCTTCAGGGACACCTGGCCCAAGGCGAGAACTCCGTCCTGCCTCTCGACGAAAATGCCGTGCTCGATCAACACCCGGATGATCGGCTCGTGAAGGTGAAGGGATTGCTCGTCGAGTCCCCGGACGAGAAAGCGACGCTTGCAAGGACCCTTCTGGGAAACCCGGGCAACGAGCTTGCGGGCGACGACGAGACGTCGCTGGGCAAGAATTGCCTGATCATGTGAAGCAAACAAACGCACAGTTTCAGCATGCAGGGCCTTCGCGGAGTCAAAAACCGTCCGCACGATATAGTCGTCCAAATTATTGCGTCCCGCGAGGAGCAAGAGTGCCCATGCCATTTGACCGGGCAAGCTTGCAGCGCCGTGCACACAAGTGGGGCCGGGCGTCTGGTGAACGATGCGGGTAAACGCCCGCTGGAGCCGAAGGAACTCGTGCACGGATTGCTCCTGGACGAAATACATATCCATCCACGCGTGTGCCCGCCGGGACGCGAAGGCGTTGTGGGCGACCTGCTGAAACAAGGTGAGAAACCTGGCCGCCCGCATCTCGTCGACTGGGCTCCCCTCTCCCGCTCCGGAATCCCCAAGTGACGAGATCGGAAGCGCCATGGTCGGCAAATCCCTTCGATTTTCAATGATCCACTCAAAATCGGCTTCTGGAAAACGCAAAAGCCCGCTCAGCCTAACCGTTTCCAAGGCGTTCACGATATGACCTCCCATCGAAGCCCGCTCCATGGTAATTCCCCGCATGGCATCGATGATCTCATTGACGCGGCAGTTGCGGGCTCCCGTTTGAGACGGGAGCGCCTCCACGCAACCTGCAGAGAAACCAAAGCCCCCATGGCAGCCAGCGAGCATTTTCGCAACGCCCCCCCGCAGGGAGCCGGTTCGAATGGCCAGAGGCCGCGTGAGCCCGTCGAATAAAATCTGGCGTTTACTCATTTCGGAGTCGCGAGCGAGCTTGCCTTCGACGGACATCTCGCTGATTTCCGAAGCATCCCACTCGGGATCCCGAAGCTTTGCCAGGCAGTCGGAATGCCTCCGACGCATGTTCGGCTCATAGAGAGCATCGGTCAGTTCCTTGGTGGTGAAATCTCGGGCCTTCATGACGAGACACTTTTGGACGTGACAAAGTCGCTGGATCAGTTCCGAGACAGCCATCGAAATCAGGCTGTCCTCCTCTCTGGCGATGAAATTACAGCCGATTCCGGCGTCCCCGGGAGTTTGAATCTGGAATGACCGGAGAGGCCCGGCAACACCGGACAAAACGCAGGTTATAACCGCCAGGCCGATGTGTGGGGCAAAGCCGCATGAAGCCGACCAGGCATCGATGCCAAGAGGATCATCGGCGGGAAGGTTTTGCACGGGGTTAATGAAGTCGCGGGGGGAACATACCTATTTTTGTTGAGGAGTGTTGTTTCGTTAGGGAGACTTTGGGTGCGAGAGCGAGTCGATGAGTTCATAGAGGGGTTGCTTTTCCCGCCGGAAGGAAGTTGGTGACCAAGCAGCCGCAATGGCTGGTCCTGATTCGGCTAGAGCGCAGATCGCCCTAATCAATGCAGCCCAGACTCGTTTACCGATTGCCCTCGGCACATCAAGCCGGCAGAGGTCCGTGAAGTGCCTCGCCCTGGTCACCAAAATTTTGGCGATTTTCCCAAGCTCCCAGCCGAGAGCCGAGCATCATTTAGCGCTGCGATAGTTGCCCCCTCCAGCTCGAATGAATTCCTTCGTCGCACCCAAGGGACGGCAAGTGTTCGAGGCGAGGGATCACTCCCCCACTGCTCGATCAGATTTTCGATATCCCTAGTCGTCATGTTCCCTCACCAGTCCTTGTCTCCGAGCGGTGAGGGCCGACGTGGAGTTGTTTCGACTCAGGAGAAATACCATCTCCGCTTTTGCGGGTAAAGGCGCATTTCCATGCGCATGCTTCAAACGTCGAGTCTTTCGATACGCGGTGCCATCAAACGCAGAAATTCCTTCAACTGATCAGAGCCTCTGTATCTCAAGCTTTGTCCAAGGTTCTAGAGAAGGATAGGTTTCGAAAATGCTTACGAAAGATGCTTACGGTCAATTCAACCCTCAAAGGAAAAGCCCCGATTCCTTTTAGAATCAGGGCTTTATGGTGGTTGCGGGAAGAGGATTTGAACCTCTGACCTTCAGGTTATGAGCCTGACGAGCTACCTGGCTGCTCCATCCCGCGATTTAACCATGCGCCTTTCGGCGCGGGGCGGAATCATTAGGGGCGGGGCAGCGGATTCGCAAGGGAAATTTTGCCTTTGTTTGAAGTTTGTGATCTTTTTGCGGCGCGATGATTGCAAGCCCTCCGATGACCCAGCTTCCCGACTGTGAGTGGAAGAAACTCGCGACCACGCACCGGTCCCGGGCGGAGCGGCACACGTTGGCTGCAAGACGGCGGCGGGATCATGGGGAGCCGCATCCGGTGGAGGATTTTCTATTCCAGTATTATCCGTATCCATTCACTCTGCTAGAGTTCTGGCAGCCGGGATGCGGTGTCTCGCTGGAGTGGAATGATCCGGGAACGCCTCCTTTTGCGGAGCGCCACTACTCGGTGGCAAACGGATACCTGTTCGCGAATCCGGACCGCCTGTCGATGAAGGAACGGGACCGGCTGAATTGGATCTCGCGGTTATTGACATCGACGCGGGGCCGGGCGCCGAATTTCGCCTGCCACGGGCTGCACGAGTGGGCGATGGTCTATCGGGGCGAGGAGGTGCGGCACGAGAAGACAACGCTGTTGCGACTGCCGCAGGCGGAAATCGACGCGCTGGTAGAGTCACGGGCGATCTGTTGCTCGCATTACGACGCGTTCCGGTTTTTCGCGGCGGAGGCGCGGACGATGAACCGCGTGCAGCCGACGCTGGAGAGCCGAATTTCGTTAGAGCAGCCGGGCTGCGTGCATGCGAACATGGATCTCTACAAGTGGGCGGCGAAGTCGATGCCGTGGATCGGTTCGGACCTGCTGTTGGATTGCTTCGAGCTGGCCTTGGAGCTGCGGGATCTGGACATGCGGGCGAGTCCTTATGATCTAACTGCCTGGGGGCGGGAGCCGGTCCGCATCGAGACGGCGGAGGGCCGGAGGATTTATGAAACGGAGCAACGGACGGCTGGCGGAGAAGGCTGCGCCGCTGCGGGAGAGGTTGATCACGGGCCTGCGGAAAATTGGAGAGGATCCGGGCGACCGATGATTTTCGCTACACTCCCTGCCAGTGCAGCTTCTGGCGGAGCGCATCGTAGAACGTGCGCCCCTCGAGCCGGAGAAGATGGAACGAGCGTGCCGCCTTTTTCACCTCGATCCGGTCGCCGGGCTCGATGTGGATGCTGTCGCGGCCATCGACGGTGAAGATCATCGGGCCGCTGTCGATGATCTTTTGACGAAAGCTCCACGATCGAGTCGTTGGAAAGCACGAGCGAGCGCTGGCTGAGACTGTGGGGACAAATGGGTGTGATGACGAAAACCGCAGCGTCCGGTCCGATCAAGCGGGCCCCCGGCGGACAGCGAGTAGGCGGTGGAACCGGTGGGGGTGGCGACGATGAGTCCATCGGCCCGATAGTCGTTGAGGAGCTCGCCGTTCACCATCGCGCGCAGGGAAACCAAGCGGCCGGTGTCGCCGCGGGCGAGGGTGATTTCGTTGAGGGCGATGAAGGATTCCGAGGGCTTGCCCTCGCGATGGACGCACGGCTTCCAGCAAGGTTCGGACGCTGGTGGAATACCTGCCCGTCGGCGATGGCGGAGGCGAAGACGTCGAGTTCGTCGTCCTTGCAGCTGGTGAGGAATCCGAGCGTGCCGATGTTGATTCCGGCCACGGGTTTTTCGAATTTCCCGAGCCGGGAAAGCGCGTGAAGCATGGTGCCATCCCCGCCGAGGACGGCGGCGATGTCGACGGCTTCGGAAAACCCAGTGGCGTGCGATTCCACCGGTTTCTCCTGCGAGATCGGCGGTTTCCTCATCGAGCACGGTGGAGCAGCCCCGGGATTTCAGGGCGGCCCGCAGTGCGTGAAGGGTGGGAAGCGAGCCAGTCTTGTGAGGGTTTACGAGGATTCCGACATTCACGATGTAACAGCTAACGCGTCATTCCCGGGACTGGCAAGCGACAGAAACGGGACGGCGGTGATTTACGCGACGGCGGCTTTGGGAGCGACCACGAGTCTTTGGACGGTAGGGATCAACTCATCCAACTCGTCGACCACGCAGAATTCGCCGTCGTAGCACCAGTTGCCGAGCATCTCGATGAGCGGGGTCCAGAACGAACGACCGTTCGCGTCCTTGCGGTTGAAGATGATCACCGGTTTGCCGATCATCGATGGATGGCCCTGGTGTTTGAAAATCATCAGCGCGAGCATTTCCTGCACGGTCCCGGATCCGCCGGGGAAAATCACGAACGCGTCGGAGTGCTGGATCATGATTTCCATGCGGGTGTAGATGTCCGGCTTGAGCCAGAAACTGGATAGTCCGACGGGAAGTCCTTCAAGTTCGATGATGTGTGGAACATTCGAGCCACCGGTCCAGCCGCCGGCATCGACCGAACCGCGGACGACCTCGCCCATGATTCCGGAGCTTCCAGCACCCGACACGCAGCCGAGCCGGTTCTCCGCGAGTTGTTTTCCGAACTCGTAACCGTCGCTCAGGTAGGCGGGATCCTCGATCGAAGCCGAGCAAAAAACACAGACGCTGCCCTCGTGATCTTCTGGCAGCGGAGTCTCGAATGAGTCCACCGTGCTGGTGCCGATTTTTTCTCGACCGACACTCGGGATCCCGTCGCGCCGGGAAATCTCCAGAAGCTGCAGCACCTCCTCGGGCGAATTCGGCGAGCAGCAGGTAGTCCTCGTGGTTCTGCTTCACGGTGCCGAGCCCGTTCAGGTGCTTGAGCAAGGCGAAAAGATTGTCCCACGAACCATCGGAATTGAGCAAAACCGTCGGTTTTCCAGATAGATTCACGTCGAGCGTCTGATAGCCGACAAAAACGGAAACCGCCTTGAACAGATCCTCGAGCGTCGCCCCGGGAGTGAATACGAACGCGTCCGACTCGATGATTTTCCGCTCGATGTTCGAGAGCGAGATCCGCTGGTCGCCGTTGGAGTTGTAAATGTCCCAGCCCTTGCTGAAGAGGCTGTAGAGAAGGCGGGCGCGAACTTCGCGGTTGGGGTCTTTTTCACCGCGAACGGTTCCTGCAAGGCGGACTTTGGGCATAAATTTGATGGGTGGAGAAGAAGTAAGGCAATTTTCATGCCGATTCCAAATTTTTATCTCCGGAGCGGCCTGCCAACTGCATAATGAACCGCATGGATCCATTCATGCAAGCGGCAGTTGAGGAGGCGAAACAAGGGCTCGCCGAGGGGGGCATCCCCATCGGCAGCGTCCTGGTTCACAACGGAAAAATCATCGGCCGCGGCCATAACCGGCGGGTGCAGAAGGGCAGCACCACGCTGCACGGCGAGATGGACGCGCTGGAGAACGCCGGTCGCCAAAGCGCGAAGATTTACCAAGAGTGCGTCATTTACACCACTCTCTCGCCCTGCCCCATGTGCAGCGGTGCCATCCTGCTCTACGGCATCCCGAAGGTGGTCATCGGTGAAAACAAAACCTTCATGGGCGACGAAGAGCACCTGCGATCCTGCGGGGTCGAGTTGGAGGTGGTCGACGAGCCCCGAGTGCGTCGAACTGATGACCCGATTCATCGCCGACAAGCCGGAACTCTGGAACGAAGACATCGGCGAGCCCTGAGGATCCGGTATGGACATCCCCGGCGGGCCGTTTCATGTTCCCGCCGAGCATGAATTCCCTCAAAGCCATCACGATCACTCTCTTGGTCACCGCCTTGTCGGCTTCCGCGGCGCCCCGGTTTGCGGTGGTTCGCATCAAGGATATCTACACGGCGCTGCCATCGACGGCAGCCATTCAGCAACAGATCAAGAACGACCAAGCCGCGATCATGAAAGACCAGCGGGCCGAGCAGCTCCGCAAAATCATCGGCGAACTCCAGTCCCTGCAGGCCCAGCTTTCCGACAAAACCACCCCGCTCGACGAGGCGACCAGCCGCAAGCTCGCCCGGACCTACGAAATCAAGCGTCAGGAGGCGCAGACGCTCCAGCAGGAGTTCGAAAACTTCAAAGCCGAGCAGGAAAAGATCATCAACCGCAAGATGGTCGCCGGCATGCGGGCTTCGCTCGACCGGATCGAAACGGTTTCCAAAAAGATCTCCGGTGAACGCGGCTTCGACGCCGTTTTCGACAGCTCAGGCGACACGAACACCGGAGTTCCCTTCGTCCTCTTCACCAAAAACGCGCCCGACCTCACGGCGGACGTCCAGGCGGCGCTGAAGGACAGCGAACCGACCACTTCCATCAGCCCGCCCGCCGCCGCACCCGCGGCGAAGCCGGGAAAATCCACTCCTTGACCCCCCCCACCCTCCCATCATCATGGAAATCCTGACTCAAATCCTCCAAAACCATTTCACTTGGGGCCTGCTGCTCGGGTTGCTTGTCGCCGGATTCATCTGGAAGGCCGGATTCACCGCCCGCCGCAATGTCGCCCGCGAACTGAAACGCGTGGAGGGAGAACTGAAAAACCTTCAGAATCATCTCAACACCCAGCTTAAAATCACCGCCAGCGGCAACGATGCGCTTCAGGCCGAACTGGAGACCCTGCGCAAACAGAACGAAACCCTGCGCGTCAACAGCGCCGCGCTCCAACAGAAACCCGGCCGCGCCGAGCAGCGGCTTTTGCAAGTTCAGGAAATCGCCATCCGCCGGATGCGCGAACAGGCGCCAGGCTTCGCTCCGGCGTGGGAACAGGCGCTCCGCCAGGGCGAGCAGGAAGTCGATGCCGCAGACTCGGGATTGGTCAAACTCGTGCGCCGCGTGATTCCGGGACTGGGAAACAGCTCCCCGACCCAACCCGCGCTCATCGTCACTGAGGAAAACCAGAACCGCCCGTAAGCTCCACTTCCCGGAGGCTAGGAATTTTTCCAGACAAACGCAAATGACTTGCGAAACGAAGGAGCCTGCACGACTTTCCGCCATGATTTGCCGACTTCTTGCTACCGCGCTTCTCGCGTTGCTTCCCCTCTCTGCCGCAGAGTTCAAGGTCGCCGTGCTGCATCCCCTGCTCGGCGACCTCGCTCAACAAATCGGCGGCGACCGGGTGGAAATCATCGATCTCATCGGCCCGAACGGAGACCCGCATCATTTCGAGCCGGCACCCGAAGACCTGAAACGCGCCGAGGCAGCGAAACTCTATCTGGTCGCAGGCATGGGTCTCGAAGGTTACCTGCCGAAGCTGAAGGCCATCATCGGCGACCGGGCGACCCTGATTGAAGTCGGTGCCACGCTGCCGGCGATCGAAGGCAAGTGCGACCACGAGGGCCATGACCACGCGCACGAACATGAGATCGATCCGCATTGGTGGCATTCCATCGATCTCTTCCGGCGGGCGACCGGGATCGTGACGGACGCCCTCGTCGCCGCATCCCCGCAAGACGCCGATGTCTTCCGGAAGAACGCGGATGCCTATCGGACGGAACTCGACGGCCTGGAACGGTGGGCGAAAAAAGAGATTTCCAAAATCCCCCGCGACCGGCGTCACCTCGCCACGGCGCACGCGGCATTCAATTATTTCTGTAAGGAGTTCGGCTTCACCGCGCATCCTGTTCAGGGCATCAACCGCGAACAAATGCCGGATCCCAAAGAACTCGCAGCGCTGGTGGCGGAGTTGAAAAAAAATGATGTCGCCGCGATCTTCCCGGAAAAGGAATCGAACCCGAAAATCCTCCAGACCCTCACCAACGACACCGGCATCCGGTTAGGCGATCCGTTGATCGCGGACGGCACCGGCGGGTTGGGCTACGGGGCAATGGTCCGCCACAATGTGGCGGCCATCGTCAAAGGGCTGGCACCATGATCCGCACATCGCCGGATGGTCCTGCCGGCAGTCGTGTTTGGGGAAAAGCCGATGATCTCCAACAGTGGTTTGGCCGCGACACTCTGTATCCGAACACCGAACCCATTCGCGTGAATTCGCGGTTCTACCATCCCATTCAGGCCCACCGACCAGGTTGATAAGACTCCACCTGCGGATTGTCACCCTCCACTCCGCATTTCCAGCTTGGCAGCCCCTCGGCTTTCCAACATCATGAACGAGCTCAAAATTACCGCCCGCGGCGCCCTCCGCCAAAAGCCCGGCCTGCTCGCCAAGCTGGAGCTGCGAGATCCGCCGCCCAGCCCCACCTCATCAGCCCCCGACCTGTCCCAAAAAAATTCAGTGATCAATAGCATTCCCAAAGCAGTCGTCATCCATGCCGTATTTGTCCTGATTATACAGCGCACTGCATTTGCAGGACAAATACAGCGCGCTGCCCAATAGGACTGTTAGCGAAGAATGATCGAAGACTTCACCATCAAGGATGCGATCTACCTCGTGAGCGGCGGGGACACTCTCGATCTGCACAACAACTACGACTTCACCGGTATCGCGTATTCGGTTGCCGAGCGACGTGCGACTTTGACTTGGGTCCGAAGCAGCGGGGATTGGGTGCCTGCGACCGAGCCATTGCAACTGCAATTGGAGTTTCATGGAGTCTCCTGTTTCCGTTTCATGCCACGAGATCCGGAGATGCCGTTCACCGAGGACAACTGCCTGTCGAGTGCGGGATATTGGACAGACGAGGACTGGTGCGACGGAGTGATGATTTGCGAGGCAGATCCCGAGACCGAGTGGCTTAGAGCTTTCCATTTCCAATCCGGGGCCACCGTGGCAATCGCAGCGGACGAAGCCAAAGCAATCATAAGACGCTAACAAGTCGTGACGCACCAACCGGCCATAAGCTTTTCAATTTCGTTTCAACATCCCTTCAACCGCGCCGGTGGGCGCACATCAAACGTTCGGCAAGAATCGCGAGATCCAATAAATGGCGACTTCAAAGAAGATTCTACTGTCTTTCGGCTGCGTGCTTATCGCTGCCGCGCTTACGGCGTGGCTTTTCGGGCAGCACAAGTTACGCGAGCATCGCTGGACCGTCCTTGAGAAGCCCATTCGCATCGAGAGCGGATTTCTATTGGAGCAGCCCTTTACCGTGGACGTCCCCGCCGATTACTATGTTGAGATCGAGTGCAGCAAGACACTTGAGTTTGAGACGCTCGATTTACTGCTTACCAAGCAGCTTGCCGCCACATATTCAGTCACGGAGAACGGCCTTCCCCTCGCGAGCGGGGATTCTACGACCCACCACGGTGCTGCCTATTCTCGGGATTACATTTCACGCTTCATCGGCAAGTTCCCCTGTACTCCTGGCCATGCCTATCATCTGACATTACGAGTTACGCAGACTTTATCCGATCTTGCTTCCACCACTCCGGTCGCCAAGGTTTCTGTGACACCAGATGTTTTCAAGGACGCCTTCGTGACTGCATCGCTTTCAGCTTACCTCGCAATCGGTTTGGGTATAGTCGGCATTGTCTGTATCGTGCCACCGCTTTATGGCTTATTACTTCGCCGCCGCTCATGAAAACGACAGCAGAGAAGCCGAACAAGCCGCGGCACATCGACGGGGATAAGCTTTCCAGTTTCACTCCTTCCTCCATTCAACCACGCCGGTGGGCGCACATCTAACGTTCAGCAGGAAAAAACACCCATGAAAAACACATTTGGAAGTATCGGAGCCGGTCTCAAAGCCGCAGCCAAGTCACTCGTGACACCCACGACTCGATATCGAGTGGGAGACATTTCCCTGATCTGCCCAGTCTGCGGGCATGACGAGTTCGATCGAAGAGAGATGCTCATGAACACGAGTGGCATGACTTTCATGGATTTGGATTGGTTGAATAGTTCCGCATGCGCCTTGGTTTGTCAGAATTGCAGTCGCATTGAATTGTTCGCAGACGCGCCATCCGAACGGCAGGCGTAGCGGCAATACCTCCCGCCGGAATCAATTTGCAGCACAAGTCACTGGAAATTTCCCCATCGTTCCTTTCGATCATTGAGGTCAGTCGACGGAAAGTCCGGGGCAAGATGGGTTCTTTGCCTTTTCTGGGACTTCTCGCTGCGCGGGCGGACTGAAGGTCCGCGCTCCGGGGGCGAAAGAAGAGCCCAAGCAGCGCGAAGCGGCGTTCGCTTGGACGGTTCTTTCGCACCCCATTGGCATGCGCTCTCGACGAGAGCGCACTACCTGGCGTTTCGTTTGCGATTCGCTTCCCGGGCGGGCTGGATAGCCGCGCTCCGGGATAGCGTGGCGCTGAGCGGAGTTAGATCTTCTTGGGCATGGCGACCCATGCGCCCTTTTTCGCGCTGCTCTTGATGCAGGTTTCGATGAAGGCGAGGCCGGTCCAGCCGTCTTCGACGGTGGCGTATTTGCTGCCGTCGCAGTTGAATTTCTTGCCGGCTTTCCATTTGCGCACGTCGGCTTCGAAGCAGCGGTGGAGGCGGGCGAAGGCGTCGTGGAACGCTTCGGGATGGCCGGCGGGAATGGTCGGCTCGGCCATGAGGTCGGCGGGCACGTTTTTCGGCAGGAAGCCATCGCCCGGGGTGACCGCACCGCGCCAGTAGATGCGGTCCGGTTGGTTGGGCAGATGGATGGTGAGGCTTTCCGGATCTTCCTGGCGCCAGCGCAGGGTGCCCTTGGTGCCGGAGATGTCGATGCCGAGGTCGTTCTTGTGGCCGATGCAGATCTGCGAGGCGCGGACCATGGCCTTGCCGCCGTTGCTGAGCTTGCAGTAGATGGTGAAGTGGTCGTCGAGCATGCGGCCTTCGACGAAGGTTTCCATCTGTGCGGAGAGCGTCGGTGACATCGAGGCCGGTGACGTAGCGGAGCTGCATGAGGGCGTGGGTGCCGATGTCGCCGCCGCAGCCGGAACCGCCGGCGCGCTTGGGATCGACCCGCCAGGCGGCCTGCTGCTGGCCGGTGGCTTCGAGCTTGGAGGCGAGCCAGCCCTGGATGTAGTAACTGTCCACCCAGCGGACGTCGCCTAACAATCCGCTCTGGACGATGTAGCGGCTGAAGCGGGTGGTCCAGTGGCCGAGGTAGGTGTGGGCCAGCGCGAAGGGCACGCCGAGCTTGCGCGAGGTTTTCACCAGATCCGTCCGCCTCCTTGAGGTTGAGGCAGAGCGGTTTCTCGCAGAACACGGCGATGCCGGCCTTCATGGCCTTCATCGCGGGATCGTAGTGCACGAAGTTGGGCGTGACGATGAGGATGTAGTCGAGCTTCTCGTCGTCGGGCAGCGGTCGCGTTGGCGGCGATCATCTCGTCGTAGGAGGCGTAACCCTTGATCGGATAGGGCCAGTTGGCGGCTTCCTCGAGCGCGATCTTGGGATCGGGGAAAAGCGCGCCGGCGACGATGCGGCGGGTGCCGTCCATGTGGATGGCTTTCTGATGGGGTTGGACGATGAAGGCTCCCTTGCCTCCTCCGACGAGACCGATGTTGAGTGGTTTGTTAGACATGATGGTTTGGTTTGGTGTTGGATGAGATTGTGCGGTGATCGGGCTTTCAGCTCAGTCATCTTTTCCCTGCCACTCGCCGAAGTTGCGGAATTTCGCGTAGCGTGCGTCGAGAAGCTGCGTCGGTGGAGAGGGCGGAGAGTTCGTCGAGATGGCGGAGGATCACCTCGCGGAAGGCTTCGGCGGTGGCCTGGTGGTCGTGGTGGGCGCCGCCGGTGGGCTCGGCGATGACGTCGTCGATGAGGCCGAGTTTCATGAGATCCGGGGCGACGAGTTTCATGGCCTCCGCGGCTTCGGGCGCGTGTTTGCGGTGCTTCCAGAGGATGGCGG
The DNA here is from genome assembly GCA_963841745.1 of uncultured Verrucomicrobiae bacterium. Classification (GTDB taxonomy): domain Bacteria; phylum Verrucomicrobiota; class Verrucomicrobiia; order Verrucomicrobiales; family Akkermansiaceae; genus Luteolibacter. Next base: position 56,532 of record CAWJDV010000011.1, read on the forward strand.
CGCAGCCTTCCGGGCTGATGACCGAGTAGTAGGCGTTTTCCATCATGATGACGCGGTCCGCGACGCCGATGCCGAGCGCTCCGCCGGAGCCGCCCTCGCCGAGGACGACGGCGATGACGGGCACTTTGAGCAGCATCATTTCGCGGAGGTTGAAGGCGATGGCTTCGGCGATGTTGCGCTCTTCCGCGCCGATGCCGGGGAAGGCGCCGGGGGTGTCGATCAGGGTGATGACGGGCAGGCCGAATTTTTCCGCGAGTTTCATCAGGCGCATCGCCTTGCGGTAGCCTTCGGGATGGGCGCTGCCGAAGTTGCGCTTGAGGTTTTCCTTGGTGTCGCGGCCTTTCTGATGGCCGATGACGACGACGCGGCGGCCGCCGATGCGGGCGAAACCGCCGGGCATGGAGGCGTCGTCGCCGATGTGGCGGTCGCCGTGCAGCTCGCAGAAATCGGTGAAGGCGAGTGAGACGTAATCGAGCATGAACGGACGGTTCGTGTGACGGGCGATCTGGACGCGCTGCCATGGGGTTAGGTTTTTGTAAATCCGCGCCCGGGTTTCGGCGAGTTTGGCCTCCATCGTGGAGATTTCCGTCGGACATGTCGATGTTTTGGGACGCCGACTTGGTCCGGAGTTTCTCAAGTTCGCGTTCGAGTTCGACCGCGGGTTTTTCGAATTCGAGGAGCTGCATGGCGGGAGTTTCGGAATTCAGGAGGCGCGATGCAAGACAGGAGATGGAGAAGATCCCGGTGCCGGGTCAGCGGATTTCGACTTCGTTGCCGACGCGGGTGAGCAGGCTGATTTCCTCCATGTCTTGGGGCGAGCAGGACGATGCCGCCGGCGGGCGCTCGCCGGACGCCGTCCCAGCCGCGGATCTGGAGGGTGGGCTTGGCGATTTGGATGACTTTTTCGGCGGCGCGGTAGTCTTTGGACTGGGGCGCGACCGCGCTTGCCGTTCGAGCTCGGCGGATTTCGAGCTGATCTGTGGTCTGTGTCTCCGGGCGTGAGCTGGCCGGGCCGTTGCAAATGCAGGACGGGATATTCGCGGATGAAACGGCCGCCGTCCCACAACGGAGAGCGCCTTGCGCTGCGGGCTCGATGAGCAGGCGGAACTCCAGCGGCATGACGACGAGTTCGTCGCCGGGCTGGATGCTCTTGAGCTCCATCATGCAGTTGAGGTGCATGATGCAGATCGAGGGTGGTGTTGTATTTGGCGGCGATGCCGAGGAAGGAGTCGCCGCGTTTGACGACGTGGACTTGTTTTCCCTCCATGTGGGAGGTGGAGAGGATTTCATCGAGGTTCATCTCACCGACGATGCGGCGGGCGACCGGCGCGGAGGCGAGGATGGGGAAGATGTTGACGATGGCGGTGAGTTTCTCGCGGGCTTCGGCGAGTTGCCCGAGGGCGAGCAGTTCGTGGGCTTTCTGAAACGCCTTTTCGCCGGGATCGATGTCGGGCAGCTCGGCGGAATCGAGCATTTTCGCGAAATCCGCGTCGGGCTGCCTGCCGACGACGTCGGCGGGATTGGGGATGACTTTCTCGAACACTCCGCCCAGCGGCCTGACGACGACGTGATAGGCCAGCATCCCGGTGAACGCCATGACCACCAGCACACACAAGCCGGCGAGCAGTTTGAAAACCGTCCAGAGACTCATGGGCGGAAATCGGAAAATCCTCAGATGAGACCGCGGCGCTTGAAATCGAAGGCGTTGATCTCGTGGGAGCGAAGGATCATTTCGAAGGAAAACTTGAGGATGGAGATCTCCCAGGCGTCGTCCACGCCCTCGATGACGGCGCGGGCGGGATTGCCGGTGCGGCGGATGTCTTCCAGCACCCGCTCGCGGACGGCGTCCATGGTGTCGTGGATGATTTCCTCATGCACCTGGCCGCGGCGGAACTGGAAGCCGTATTGCAGGAACGCGAGGTCCTTGCCCTCGGCGCTGGAGCTTTTCCACCATCTTGTCGAAACGGGCTCTGGCGATGGATCGAATCCCTCGAGCTCGCACCTCGTTGTAGGCGGCCGGACGGAGGATGCGCGGGCGCATGGCCTCGACCTCGCCGGTGCGGATTCGAACCTCACCGACTGCGGTCCATCAGCTCGCTGATGAGCTGGAACTCGAAGCGGGTTTCGCCGAAAGTGTCGATCCGACGGTCCGGCTCGCGAAGAACCTTGGTGGTTTCGAGCGCGTAGTGGATGTCGTCTTGCGAGTGCATGGGCAGTGGAGTCTCACCCGGATCCGGGAGATTGCAAAGAAAAGGGCGGACATCCTTGAGGAGTCCGCCCTTTCCATAAAGCGTCCGCCTACCGGAATCAGGCTTGCTGGCTGGTGATGTAGGTGACGACGTCACCGACCGCCTGAAGCTTTTCGGCTTCTTCGTCCGGCACTTCGATGTCGAATTCCTCTTCGAAAGCCATGACGAGTTCGACGGTGTCGAGCGAGTCGGCGCCGAGGTCTTCGACGAATTTGGCTTCTGTGGTCACTTGATCAGCGTTGACGCCAAGTTGGTCCACGATGATGTCCTTTACACGGGCTTCGATACTTTTATCTGACATGAGTTGCTGTTGTTGAGTGTTGGCGTTGGGGTTGGTTATCGCGTGCTGGCCGGACTTGGCAACCTCGAAAACGAATCAAAAGCGGAAAAGCACGGCATCCGGGAAAAATCCATCACGCCGGGTTGGATTCGTCGCTCTGTCGGAATCCGGATCGGCGACGGGGGCGTATTCGATGATTTCGCCGGAAAACCGCGAGCGGATCCGCTGCATCAGGCGTTCGGCCGGTTCGTCGTTTTCCTTTTTGAAACCACCGTACGTCAGTCCGTCGATGCGGATCCGGCCCTTTCCGGAGGCTCCGTCGTAGTCGATGAAGGCGAGCCCCTTGGTGTCCCACTTGCGAAGGTCGAGGGTTTTGAAATCGGTGAAGGGCACCCGCTTGCCTTGTTGGGTCGGTGACGGCCTCGTCATCGGCGGAAATCGAGCGGTTGACCGTGCGCAGCAGGAAAAACGCGGCAACGGCAGCCAGGGCCGAGCAAATCGCAAACACGATCCACTGTTCCTGATTTTCTGGGCGTCGTAAGGCTCCTCCACGGAGGCGTTGAGCCCGCGCTCCTTTCGAGTATTCACGCCACAGGATATTCCATTGCAGCGGCTTCATCCGCTCGAAATCATGGAGAATGGCCGGCCACGGCATCGGCACTTCCAGCGAGGCGGGCAGGATCGAGTGATCTTCCGGCAAATCGACGTTTTGCGTCTCCGCATGGCGTTTCCAAGCCTCCGGAGTGAGCGAGCCACTGGAATTCATTTTCGAAAACTCGTCGTTCGCCGTCTGGAAGGCCTTGTCGGAGGTAGAAGCTCTCGTTCTTTTTCCGGTAGCCGGTGGAACCGTCGATGTAAAAAAGCACCGCGAAAACGCCGAACATCAACAGCATCACGAGCGCTCGGAGGAGAAACCAAGGCGTTGGCTTACAGACAATTGATTCTGGGGAAGTCATCGGGAGATGCTGAAAACAACCCCGCCGCCGATCAATTGGCAAGCGGCAAGCCGGATCATCGTGCAGAAATCCCCGCATTCCGGCTTGTCCTTGGTCCGGCACTTGCATACGGAAACTGCCGCTATGCCAATCGCTACTCCCGCGCAATATCGCGCCATGCTGGATGCCGCCCAAAAGGGTGGCTACGCCTACCCCGCCATCAACGTCACCTCGCTGCCCACCATCAACGGTGCGCTCAAGGCCTTTTCCGAAGCGAAATCCGACGGAATCATCCAGGTTTCCACCGGCGGCGGCGAGTTCGCCTCCGGCACCGCGGTGAAGGACGCCGCCTTCGGGGCCATCGTGCTCGCCGAAGCCTGCCATCTGCTCGCGGAGAAATACGACGTGCTCATCGCCCTCCACACCGACCACTGCCATCCCGGCCAAGGTCGACGGCTTCCTCAAGCCGCTGCTCGAAGCCTCCCGCAAGCGCATCGCCGAGGGCAAGGGCCCGCTTTTCCAATCCCACATGTTCGACGGCTCGGTCGTCGACCTGAAGGAAAACCTCGAAATTTCCAAAGCACTCCTCAAGGAGTGCGCCGAGCTCGGCATCATCCTCGAAGTCGAAGCCGGCTGCGTCGGTGGTGAGGAAGACGGCCACGACACCTCGGGCCTGCCGATCGAAAAACTCTACACCACCCCGGAAGACATGGTGGAAGTGTATGAAGCGCTCCAGCCGATCGGCCGCTTCCTCTTCGCCGCCACCTTCGGCAACGTCCACGGTGCCTACAAGCCCGGTGCGGTGAAACTCAAGCCCTCCATCCTCCGCGACGGTCAGAAGGCCGTCACCGACAAACACGGCGCCGCCGCGGAAATGGACCTCGTCTTCCACGGCGGATCCGGCACCTCCGAGAGCGACCTCCGCGAGACACTCGACTACGGCGTCGTGAAAATGAACATCGACACGGACACGCAATACGCCTTCACCCGCCCGATCGTCACCCACATGTGCCAGAACATCGAAGGCGTGCTCAAGATCGACGGCGAAGTCGGCGACAAGAAGCACTACGACCCGCGCTCCTACCTCAAAAAGGGCGAACAAAGCCTCTGCGAGCGCATGAAAGAGGCCTGCGACGACCTCAAGTCCACCGGCAAGACCATCTTCGGCACGGTTTGATTCTTACGGACCGCCGACCTCAGTCGGCCACTTCCATCATCCAAAGCGGAGTCAGAAATGGCTTCGCTTTTTTGATTTCACCGTCCCTTGCGACCTGATTGGTTTCTGCCGCCAATGGCCGCCCCAACACAACCCACCAAGGAACACCCGCTCGCGAACATCCTCATCAACGTGGTCATCCCGGTGTTGATCCTGAGCTACCTCAGCAAGGATCCGGATCTTCAGGAGCGGCTCGGCAAAGTCGCCCAGCCCTGGCACATCGGCCCGCTGTAAGGCGATGATCGTCGCGCTGGCCCTGCCGCTCGGCTACGGCGTCTGGCACTTCGTAAAGACCCGCAAGGGCAATTTCTTCTCCGCGCTCGGCCTGATCTCCGTGCTGCTCTCCGGCGGACTCACCCTCTATCTGTGGAACAAGGACGGCACCGTGAAGCCGAACGCCGGACATCCTCTTCGGACTCAAGGAGGCGCTCATCCCGCTGGTCGCTCGGCGTCGCGATTCTCAACTTCCCACCGCTCGCCCACGCCCGCTGATCCGCGTCTTCCTCTACAACGACTCGATCTTCGACATCCCGAAGATCGAAAAACGCGTCGCCGAGGTTTCCGCGCAGGCCGACTATGCACAAGCTGCTGCTAGGTGCCACCAAGCTGTTCGCCGCATCGTTCTTCCTCAGCTCGCTGATGAACCTCGGCCTCGCCCAATGGTTCTTCCACGGCTTCGACGCCACCGCCATCGACGCCCTGGAAAAATACAACGCCATCATCGCCAGGGTCACCGGTTGGGGATTCGCGGTCATCGGCGTGCCCATCCTGGTGTTCCTTTTCTTCACCTTGCGCAGCCTGCTCAAGGGCCTCGGAAAAACTCACCGGCTTCAAGGACGAGGAGCTGATGCTCCCCCGTTGAACGCAAAAAAGCAGAGCCATCCGCGGGGACGGCTCTGCCATGAAAATCTGCCGGCGGCTCAATCTACCAGATTGTCCACCCGCTGCGCCAGCTCGATGTCGAGCTCGGTCACCCCGCCGGCGTCGTGGGTCGTCAGCTTCGAGCGTCACCTTCGGTGTGGCTTGATGGTGATGTCCGGATGGTGTTGCGCCTCTTCGGCGATCTCGGCGAGATCGTTCACGAAATCAATCGCATCCATGAACTCCTCGAACTCGATGGTCCGGGTGATCGCTTTTTTTTCATAGTCCCACTCGGGGCATTTTTTCAATGCGCGGTGAGATCATCATCTTCAAGAAGTTCGGACATGAGGTAATCGGGGAAAACGTTCGGCGAAAGATTGCGGCGTCGGCTTCGCAGTTGGCAAGCCCGTTTCCGCGCTTCTTGAAAATCATGGCGCGCATCATTGATTTTCCACGACCATCGCCTTACGCTTGCCCGATGAAAACTCTGCATTACCCCGCTCCTGCTGAGCCTCGTTTTTTCCGCGTGCGCTCCGTCCACACCCCAGGCGCGCATCGAGAAATACCCGGAAAAATTCGCCGCACTCGACAAGCGGGAACAGACCCTCGTCCAACAGGGACAAATCGACCGCCAGATGTCGATGGACGCCGTCATGCTGGCGTGGGGGGCTCCCGACCGGCGCTTTGAAGGATCCAGGGACTCGAAGATGACGGAACGCTGGGACTACGCGACGGCCGTGCCGGTTTACTCCCCTTCCTTCGGCTACGGCGCCTTCGGCTACGGTTGCGGAAGATACGGTCGCAGGGATTTTCACGGCGGGGGATTCGCCCTCGGTCCGGAAATCACCTACGTTCCTCAGCGCGTCGCGTCCGTCTGGTTCATCGACCAGCGCGTCGATTCCTGGGAGCGGCTCCGCTGACTGATTCCCGCACTCCTTGGCTTGCAATTTTTCCGCTGATCGCAATTCTCCGTCCAAGTCCAATTCATCATGAACTTCAAATCACTCCTCACCATCGCCGCAGCGGTATCCTCTGCCGCTTTTTTCTCGTCCTGTTCGAACGCACCCTCCGGCGGTGGACGCGGCCTCGCCGCCTACCATGCCTATGACCGTCCCACCAAGCTTCCGAGCAATCCCGCCAACGTCCGCGTCAAGGTATCGCTGAGCAAGCAGCGCACTTACGTCATGGAAGGCTCGGAAGTCCTGCTCGCCATGCCGGTCTCCGTCGGTGCTCCCGGAACCGTCCACCCCGACCGGCAGCTTCACCATCTTCAACAAGGAGGAGAAACACCGCGCGAACACCCACGGCTACGCCTACAGCGGCGACAAGATCAAGCAAGACGATGCTCAGCCAGCCGGCCCGCCGGTTGGTCGTTCAAAGGCACGCCGATGCCTTACTGGTGCGAGTTCAAGCCGAACTACGGCTTCCACACCGGCTGGGTGAAACACCATCCCTGCACCCACGGCTGCATCCGCATGCATGAGAACCTCGCCCCGAAGTTCTTCCGACTCGTCAAGGTCGGCACGCCCGTGAGCATCGCCTACTCGCAACCGGAAGACGCCACCCACGGAAATATCCCGCTGCCTCCCGACTCCGGACCGCTGCCGGATTACCCGGGCACGATGTATATCGGCGACGGCTATTTCAACCAGCACAAGACGCCGAAATACGATTGATCGGCCCCTCAGTTTTTTCAAGAAGGCCTCGCTTCCCGCGAGGCCTTTTTCATCTATCCGACGAGCAGCAGGACTGCCAGCGCCGCCAAGGTCGCTCCGAACGCCAGGTCGATCCATCCGGCAGACTTTTCGTAGCGCGAACGCAGTGGACTCCATTGCAGCAGATACGCCCACAAGCGACCACAGGACGCACGCCTGCACAACCACGATTCCCCACAACGCGATCGGCCACCAACCGGGGTGTGCGCCTGCTCAGAAACGGAGCACTCACCGCAGCGATGAAAAGCGCCGCTTTCGGATTGAGTAGATTGCACAGAAGCCCCCGCAGGAAAGGATTGCGCGCCGATGACGAAGCCTTCACTTCCAGCGCCCCGCCCGAATCCCCGGCCGTGCGAAACTCGCCGAGCATCCGCCAAGCCAGCCACATCAGATAGATCGCCGCCGCCCATCGCAGCCCCACCTGCAGGATCGGCAGCCGTTCGAATGCCAGCGCCAGTCCGCCGACGGCCAGCGTCGCATGCACCGCCAGGCCGCATGCGATTCCCATCGCCATTTCCACCCCCGTCCGCGCGCCCGCTTTCAGTGCCGTCCGCGTCAGCAGAATCATGTCCGGGCCCGGGCTGAACTGCCCCAGCACCATCACACCCGCGAAAGCGAGGAGCTCCCACGCCCCGCTCATTCCTCGCCGCGCTCCGTCTTCACCGCCACCACATACGCGAGCACCGCCTTTTCATCCACCGACTCCAAGCCGGCGTGACCGATCATTTTCGGCACCGCCGTCTGCCACTCGTCGATGTCCAGATCCTGCGGCAGCTTGTAGCGGTGACACTCGCCGCAGTGCAGCATGTAAACTTCGTGCCCGCGTTGAATCTCGCCAAGCGACTTCCCCGCCTTTTTCGCCATCGCCGCGCTCGGGTTCGGCACCTCCGCAATTCCTCCTTCCGCTGGCTCGCCGCCTGCTTCCAAGTCGCCCATGTCCGGCGGCGGCCCCATTCCCCCGCAAGAGGTCAGCCAAAACGCAGCCAAAGCCACCATCGCAAATCCATTTCGCATGCTCGGACCCTACGCACACCCGGATTCGCCGCTCAACCTCTGAAATCAAGTTCACCCGCGGAGGTGATCGATTTTGACAAATCCCCCGCCCCCACTAACCTCCGCCCCGCCCCAAGCGACGGCCGACTGTTACCCTCATCTTTTCCCAACGATCCACTCATGAACACGCTTCGCACCTTCACCACCGGCTCCGGCGCCGAAGGCAAATTCCACTCGCTCCCCGCCCTCGCCGAACAAGGTTTCCCGAATCTCCGCAAGCTGCCGGTTTCCATCCGGATCGTGCTCGAATCCCTGCTCCGCAACAACGACGGCCTCAAGGTCTCCGACAAGGACATCTCACAACCTCGCCAACTACAACGCCAAGGCCCCCGGCGATTATGAAATCCCCTTCGTCGTCGCCCGCATCGTGCTTCAGGACTTCACCGGCGTGCCACTGCTCGTCGATCTCGCCGCCATGCGCTCCGCCGTCCACGGCATGGGCAAGGACGCGAAAATGATCGAACCGCTCGTGCCCGTGGATCTCGTCGTGGACCACTCGGTGCAGGTCGATTACGCCGGCACCGGCGACTCGCTGGACAAAAACCTCGACCTCGAATTCCACCGCAACCGCGAGCGCTACGAGTTCCTCAAATGGGGCGAGCAAGCCTTCGACACCTTCAAGGTCGTGCCTCCCGGCATCGGCATCGTCCACCAGGTGAACCTCGAATACCTCGCCAAGTGCGTGCTCGAAAAAGACGGCGTCTTCTATCCGGACACCCTCGTCGGCACCGACTCCCACACCACCATGATCAACGGCCTCGGCGTCGTCGGCTGGGGCGTGGGCGGCATCGAGGCGGAAGCCGGCATGCTCGGCCAGCCGGTCACCTTCCTCGTCCCCGAAGTCGTCGGCGTCTATCTGACCGGCGAGCTCGCCACCGGCGTCACCGCCACCGACCTCGTGCTGCTCGTCACCGAAGTGCTGCGCAAAACCAAGGTCGTCGGCAAGTTCGTCGAGTTCTACGGCCCCGGCGCCAAGGCGCTCTCGCTGCCCGACCGCGCCACCATCGCCAACATGGCCCCCGAATACGGCGCGACCATGGGCTTCTTCGGCATCGACGAAATCACCACCGGCTACCTCGAAGGCACCGGCCGCCCGCCGGAACTCTGCAAGACCGTCGAGAACTACTACAAGGCCCAGGGCCTCTGGGGCATCCCGACCGATCGCGACGCGCTCGAATTCTCACAGGTCGTCGATCTCGACCTCTCCACCGTCAAACCCGGCGTCGCCGGCCCCAAGCGCCCGCAGGACCGCATCGAAATCGAATCCCTCAAGACACAAGTGGGCCGCCCTGCTCACCGGCCCCGCGCCGGACGGCTACAACAAACAGCCGGAGATCGACACCCGCGCCCCGGACGACCTTCCGCCCACCCTCGATAGCATCCCGGACGACACCACCGGCCATCGGCCAGCGCCTTCGGCGCCGAAGTCGGCGTCGTCACCGAGCCGAACGACGACCCCGCCTATCCGCTCTGGGAAGTCACCGTCGACAGCAAGGGCGGCATCAAGGACACCATCACCCACGGCTCCGTGCTCATCGCCGCCATCACGAGTTGCACCAATACCAGCAACCCGAGCGTCATGCTCGCCGCCGGCCTGCTCGCGCAAAAAGCCAACGCCAAGGGCCTCACCATCAAGCCCTCCATCAAAACCTCGCTCGGCCCCGGCTCGCGCGTCGTCACCGATTACCTCAACAAGACCGGCCTCCAGGCCGAACTCGACAAACTCGGCTTCCAAACCGTCGGCTACGGCTGCACCACCTGCATCGGCAACTCCGGCCCGCTCGATCCCGGCATCGAGGACGTCGTGAAATCCGAGGACATCATCGCCGCCTCCGTTCTATCAGGAAACCGGAACTTCGAGGCCCGCGTCCACCAGTCCATCAAGGCGAACTTCCTCATGTCGCCGCCGCTCGTCGTCGCCTTCGCCATCGCCGGCACCGTGGATATCGACATGGAAAACGAGCCGCTCGGCTTCGGCACCGACGGCCAGCCGGTCTATCTGCAAGGACATCTGGCCCACCTCCGCGGAAATCGAGGCCGCCATGAACGCCTCGCTCAAGCCCGACGTCTTCCAACGCCTCTACACCGGCTTCGCCGACCAGAACCCGAAGTGGAACGAAATCAAATCCTCCACCGGCAACGTTTACGAGTGGGACCGCGAATCCACCTACATCCAGGAGCCGCCGTTCTTCGACGGCTTCTCCCCCGACCCCGCGCGACATCGTGGAAATCCACGGCGCGCGCCCGCTCGGCATCTTCGGCGATTCCGTCACCACCGACCACATCTCCCCCGCCGGCGCCATCAAGAAGGACAGCCCCGCCGGCCGCTACCTCGTCGAAAACGGCGTCGACTTCGCCGACTTCAACTCCTACGGCTCGCGCCGCGGCAACGACCGCATCATGACCCGCGGCACCTTCGCCAACGTCCGCATCAAGAACCTCATGGTTCCCGGCATCGAAGGCGGCGTCACCCGTTATTTCACCGGTCCGAGGCCCCGCAGAACGACCACCTCATGGCAGGAAACCCACGAACTCGCCAACGGCACCGTCACCGGCCCAGGCCACGCCAACGGCGGACGCCGACATCCTCGCCATCTACGACGCCGCCGCCGTCTATCAGAATCAAGGACGTCCCCACCATCATCATCGGCGGCGAGGACTACGGCATGGGCTCCAGCCGCGACTGGGCCGCCAAGGGCACCAACCTGCTAGGCGTCAAGGCCGTCATCACCAAGTCCTTCGAGCGCATCCACCGCTCCAACCTCGTCGGCATGGGCGTGCTGCCCTGCAACTTCGTCAACAAGGACGACTACGACAAGGTCAAGGACCTCGCCGACGCCACCTTCGACCTCGTCGGCATCGACAACGACCTCAAGCCCATGCAGCAAGCCACCCTCAAGGTCCACCCCGCCGACGGCGACAGCTTCGACATCCCCGTCGTCGTCCGCATCGATACCCCGGTGGAAAAAGACTACTACCGCGCCGGCGGCATCCTGCCCTACGTGCTCGCCCAGATCCTCGGCTGACAGCCGCCATCCCACCGGGACCAGGAACACCCGCCGGAATACCATGATCTCCAAACCCGGCACGCTGTGCCGGGCTAGGATAAGCAGCCCCGTCAGGACATTTGTCAGACGGCCTCTCTAAAGCGTTAAATTTAGAAACACCCGCCGCAGGAAGAGTCGTGGCCCACGCTGTGGAGACACTTTCGTCGAGCGACCCCATTTGGTCAAAGCGAGAGGGATACCCGCTCAAGAAGAGACCGGCGACCTCGCCATCGTGTTGAATTTCCCGATGACTGGGACCGCGGGAAAATCCGGTTGAACCGCCGCCGGCTGGAGCTTCCATGCCGGCCATCCCCACGCGGGTGGGGAAATCCGGCTGGGCGCACTGTATGGACGTGATGAAAACCGGGCCATCCCCACGCGGGTGGGGAAATCCTCTGGCATTTCAGCCTCGATCCGCTCTCGCTGCGGGCCATCCCCACGCGGGTGGGGAAATCTGTTTTCGCCGTGTTGGTAAGCACTTCCACTACGGGCCATCCCCACGCGGGTGGGGAAATCAGCACGGTCGCCGTGAACGTCCCGCCCTTCGCCGGGCCATCCCCACGCGGGTGGGGAAATCGCTGGCTGAGCACGTTCCCATGCAGTCTCCGCCGGGCCATCCCCACGCGGGTGGGGAAATCGTTGGCGAGGATGTCCTGGATCTCCGCAGTGGCGGGCCATCCCCACGCGGGTGGGGAAATCCACAAGAAGACTGATGGATAAACAAGAACCGACGGGCCATCCCCACGCGGGTGGGGAAATCTAAGCGATCTCCGAGACTGCCAAGCCGAAGTGACCGGGCCATCCCCACGCGGGTGGGGAAATCGACTTCGACGAACGCGACATCATCCCGATCCGCGGGCCATCCCCACGCGGGTGGGGAAATCCGCAATCCTGCGACGGCCAATGAACCTGGCATTCGGGCCATCCCCACGCGGGTGGGGAAATCCCGGCTGCCGATCTGCACATGTCGCAGCGGTGACCGGGCCATCCCCACGCGGGTGGGGAAATCCTCTAGTGCGCGGTTAGTGGCGAAGTCGATATCGGGCCATCCCCACGCGGGTGGGGAAATCGAGGCCCTAGCCAGACGTTGCTGATCCCCTCACGGGCCATCCCCACGCGGGTGGGGAAATCAACACTTCGCTCGAAACGCGCAACCCAGCAGGGCGGGCCATCCCCACGCGGGTGGGGAAATCTACGTCGCCGGCGGTGCCGTCACCGCCCAGGACGGGCCATCCCCACGCGGGTGGGGAAATCTCGGTCGACAGCGGACGTGACCGTGATGCCGGTCGGGCCATCCCCACGCGGGTGGGGAAATCCCGAGCCGTCCGCGCGATCCCGTCCCGAGTCCCGGGCCATCCCCACGCGGGTGGGGAAATCCATGTCGGCAGTCCGCTTGGATCATCGATTGACGCGGGCCATCCCCACGCGGGTGGGGAAATCGGCGAGCGTGGCAAGCTGCGCATTCGTTAGAACGGGCCATCCCCACGCGGGTGGGGAAATCGAAGTCATTGGTCTGCATGCCGGCGGGCCATCCCCACGCGGGTGGGGAAATCGATTGGTTCAAAATCTGGGCGGCGTGGCATGCCGGGCCATCCCCACGCGGGTGGGGAAATCCCGTTCATTCGGTGGCAACGTCTATTTCAGCCGGGCCATCCCCACGCGGGTGGGGAAATCTTCGGATTGTGGGGAATTGGATCTACCACGCGGGCCATCCCCACGCGGGTGGGGAAATCCTGACGCCCTAAAACTCGCTCGACCCGTGCGGGCCATCCCCACGCGGGTGGGGAAATCCCAATTCCCCACAATCCGAAATTATGAAAACACGGGCCATCCCCACGCGGGTGGGGAAATCGGTGCCGATCCAAGGCGCGATCCAGTATGACGCGGGCCATCCCCACGCGGGTGGGGAAATCTGGCTACTGACTCACAAGCAAGCCGCTCTCTTCGGGCCATCCCCACGCGGGTGGGGAAATCACTGGGATATCCAAGGAGTTACGGCGGCCGACCTGATAAAATCAAGCATTTAGAGGGATGTGACAAGTTGTCCTACCGAGCGGGACTTTTTCAGCAGCGTTCCATTTTAAAACGGACAATTCTCCGGATCGATCCAGCTTTCCGCGATCAGGGAAATGCCGGAAATCTCCACATCCTTGCGCCCGGTTTTCCCTTCGGGTCCGATGCGCTCCACGGTATAACCTTGGCAATTCACCGCCGAGGAAATCACCAACACGCCGAAGTCCGCAGGAGCATTCCTCATGATGAAATCCATCACCTTCCGGTGGTTGCGGACGTTCAAGGTGCCGACGAAAACATTCGGCCGCGGCTCGATGAACCAACGCTTCAAGGCCCCACGGATCGCGGGAGGCACATCATTGCAGACGAGGACGGTCATAATGATTTTGAATTTTGAACTTTGAATTTTGGATTGGAGATCGGGGATGGCCGGCATTTCTTCCTCCCAACTCTCAACCTACTTCCACCCTATGCTTCCGAGTGCGGCTGGAGCGGATGATCTGGCGGGGCGTCTTCCGGATCCTCACCGAGACCTTCGAAGAGTTTTTTCAGATCCTCTGGCATGCGGCGGAGCATCCGCGTCTCCTCGACCTTCTGCTTGAGCAGCTTGCGGACGAGCGTGCCATCGTCCTGGGAATCGATGGATAGAGCCTCGAAGGCGGCCGGCCAGGACGTTTCATGTTTGTAGAGGTCCGCGGCGTCGTAGATGAACGGCAGCGTGCCGGCGGCATGGACAAAGCCGAGCTGCGGAATGAAGCCCATGGAGCAGCAGACGGCGGCGGTGAGCGAGTAGAGGGAAGCGTTCGAGGCGGACAGCGCGCGGTTGATGCCGTCGGCGAGCTGCCAGTTTTCGGTTTTATAATCCCGCCCCTTCCAAGTGACGCCGTATTTCAGACCAAGCTCGGCGTAGGTCTGCTTCACGCGCTTCCCCTCCATGCCGCGGAGCTGCTTGATATTCACGCCGTGCACGGAGGCCTCCGGGAAACGGTGGAGAAACATCCGGCGGGCGATTTCATTCTGCGAGCGCTTGTTCGCCCAGGCGGTGGCATGGATGCGGGCCATCGAGTTGTCATGGTTCGGCGTGATGCCGAACGAGTAGAAACGCAGCCCGTCCTCTCCCAGCCAGAACAGCGGGCAGTTGCAATGGGACGCGGCCTTCACCGCAGCGTGCGTAACCACCGAGCCGGGACCGAGGATCAGCGCGCTCACGGTGGCGATGGGGATGCGGGTGACGAGACCATCGCTGCCGATCCATTTCACCGAGAAATCATCCACCTCCAGACGGCCATATTCCAGATAGATGGGAGTCCAGCGGTCCTTGGCGGGAGCGAGCGTGTCGAGGGGCGGGCGTTCGAAGATGGGCATGGAGATTCAAGATTCGAGGACACAAGAAACAAGAGAAGAGATTGGAGATTGGAGATTGGAAGTCAGAGGGCGGAGGAATTGACAGTTTTAGTCATGTTGACTAGGTTGCGGCCATGCAGGTGACCATTCATGAGGCGAAAACGCATCTTTCACGACTGATCGCGGCGGTGGAGCGGGGTGAGGAAGTGGTGATCGCAAGGCGCGACAAGCCGGTGGTGAGGTTGGTGATGGAGAAGCAGGAGAAGCCGAAGCGGAGGTTGGGATTCATGTTGAAGCCCGGCCAGAAGCCTCCGAATTTCGACGGCTTTTTTGACAAGCACCTTGAAGAACAAATCGCGCAGGACTTTTACCATGCGGTGGAGTCGGATAAACCTTACCTGCCTGGACCTTCACCGGAGTGATTTCCCATGGACCGATATCTTTTGGATACGATGGCGGTTTTGTGGATGGCATTGAGGCCTGATCTGCTGGGTAAAAATGCGGAGGGAAAGCTGGTCGATCCCGACTTGGACATGGCCTATTCCATCGTTAGCCTGTGGGAAATCGGGATCAAGATGTCGGGCAAGGGTTACGATGGGTTCAAACTGCCGGCTGACTGGGATCGATCATTGCCTGAACAGCTGGAGGAGCAGGGAATCACCCGCCTGCCCGTGCATCCGCAAAACTGCCGGATGATCCAGGACCTTCCGTTCCATCATCGTGATCCCTTCGACCGGATGATCATCGCGCAGGCATTGAGTGGAGATTTCACGGTGATCGGGTCGGACAGGATTTTCGATGATTACGGGGTGAGACGGGTGTGGTGATTAGGGGAGTTTTTCAGGACGGTGATGACGGATGGGGCGCGAATGGAAATCACGCTGGCCGAAGGCAATGGGCTGGTCGTGGAGATGGAAATCTCCTGGCTGCAACTTGCCGCCGACGGGTTCCTCCCAGCGTTCGAGCTGGGAGGGGTCGAGTTCCGGCGGGAATGAACTGCGCCGGGTGGCGTTTTCCCAATCGCGGATTCTTGCGATGATGACACTGACAGCGGCTTGAGGGTCGGCATCTTCGACCGGGCTGAGGGGCATGGCGGGCAGGCAGGTTTTCCGGCCGAACCACACGCCCCAGACGGGGTTCTCCAGATGGCGAACAGCGGCGGTGATGATGTCCACATCGCCCTCGAAGGCGGCGATGAAGCGGGCCTCGTTCAGATAGGTGCGATGGGTGATGACAGCGTTGGCACTGGCTCCGCCTGAGGCTTTGCGCGGGCGGCTCATTTTATCAAAGGCCGCAGGGCCATCGTAGCCGCCGCCGACGGTGTGGAAGTCCGAGAGGCGTCCGACGAGCCGCCCGACAGCGCGTGGCAGCCGATAGACGGTGAGCCGGAGGGCGGAAAACGGCGCGAGTTTTTCCGCCTCGTCCGAAGCGTGTTTATCGATCCCGGCGGCGGCGGCCAGCAGGCCGATGAGGGCGCTCTTGGTCGGAAACGCCTCGGTTTCCCGCCGGGTGAAGCGGGAGGAGGAGCCCCAGGACTGCATCGGGCCATCCAGCAGGATGGCGAAGGCGCGGGTGGTGGAATCAGACATCGGCGGCGAGGAGTTGATCGAGGAAGGAGTTGATGCCGTCGTCGGTGATGAGGGATTCCACCGAGGTTTCGATGCCCCAGAGTTTTTTCAGGTCAGCGTGGTGCTTGAGCATTTCCGTGCGGGAGTTCGCGGCATAGCCCTTGCCGTTCGCCTTGATGGGAGCCTCGAAGGCGTTGATGAGCTGGAGCGGCTGGCCCTTGTCCTTGCGGATGCCGAGGACTTCGATGGGCAGGGTGGCTCCGTTCATGGAATTCTGCCGGGCACCGGGAACGGCGGTGAGCACGGAGGTGATGAAGGCACGGAGGAGTGATTTGCGCTTCTCTTGTTCGCCAATCGGGCCGAGGTGCTTCGCATCGAAGAGGAGGTCCAGATTGATGGCGACGTAGCGGTAATAGGTGGCCGAGTTGTATTCGAGCGTGCCGATCATCCCAGCTCCGGCGTCTTCGGAATCCCCCTTGCGATCATCGACTGCTGAGAAGAAATCGATTTCGTTCGCCGTGGTATGGGTGGAAAGCGCGTGGGAGAACATCGCCGCGCCTTCGACATTGAGAGTGGCGTCGTTGGCGATCATGCGGCCGAAAAGGGCGATGTCGGCGGCGTCGAGGCGATCCACTTTCTTCGCTGCTTTTTCCGGGGTTTCCCCTGCCGCGACGGCTGCGGCGAGTTGCTGGATTTCTCCGGGTGACAGATAGACGGCGGTGGTGACTTGATCGGGCTTCTTGGCGTCCACCTTACTGAAGACCGCGCAGATCTCGGCGGCTTTTTTGGCGGACTCAGCTTCGTCGAGACCGGCGGCGATCAATGCCGAGGTGAAGGGTTCCAACAGGAAGCGACTGCGGATGCCCTCGAAGCCGACGGGTGATTCGTCACGAGCCAGAAGGCGGGATGCGCGCTTCAAGGACTGGCTGGAAACGCGGGCGCGCTGGCTACCGCCGAAAGTGGCGGATTTCGGGGAGCCAACGTCGTCGCGGTTGAGGCAGGTGACGGGGAAGGATTGCAGGATGTGGAGTTCGATTAGTTTCATGATGATGGATGGGAGATAGTGGATAGTGGATAGGAGATGATTAGGATTCTTTGCGGGGAATGCGTTTCTTGGATTCGGCGAGGGCTTTGAAGTTCTCGGGGGTGGAGATTTTGTTGCCGCTTTTGGCTTCGAGGGCTTTGCGCGCATCACCGGCGATGGTGCCGCCGGCGTTTGCCGCTTGTTGGTTTTGCGGGAAACCTTGGGCGTCGCGTTTTTTGGCGATCTCGGTGGTGGAGGCTTCGCCGAGCATGGTGAAGATGAGCTCCAGGTCGGTCATGTGGTCGCGGAGGTTTTCCTTGGGCTTGGAGAGCGCCTTGAACTCCTTGTATTGGGAAGGCGTCATGCCAAAGGTGGCCTTGCTGATTTCCGCCGTGAGGATGGCGAATTCCTTGCCCTCCTTCACCCCGCGCTTGGTCCACTCGTCGGTCAGTTCATCGCGGACGGCGATGCCGCGCAGGCGCTTCTCGATCCATTCTTCCGAATATCCCTTTTGTTCATAGATCGCTCGCATCCGTTTGGCAGCCAGTTCCGGGTTTTCGATTTCTTCCAGGCGCTCGTAGCCTATCTTGGCAAGCCAGCGTTTGAAGGGCTCGGCTTTGGGGGACGGGACGGACTGGATGAGTCGGAGGAGCTGTTCAGTGTCAGCAACGTCCGTCATGCGCTGCTTGCCGTCCGTGGCGGTCATTTTCAACCCGTGACAAATCGTCACGGGTTCAATTCCTTCTTTTTTCAGGCGCTCCTTGAGCTTTCTCCAATAGGCACCCGGGTCAACACTATCAGTCAATATCGCAATGACATCGACGATGGCGAAGACCCATTTCTCGTGCTCCGCATTCCAAGCACGGCGGACTTGTTTTTCTTCAAAGAGGGAAATGGCTGACATGGCGGTTGGATTTCAAAGCGGTGAGAGGCAGAGCATGCCGAAGCCGAAGGCCTTGGCGGAGCCAATGCCGATGTGGGTGGCTAGGATGAAGAGGGCGGGATCGGTGATTTTCAGGATGCCGACGAATTCGGTGGCGCTGTGGAGTCCGGCGTGGCGCTGGGTGTCGGCGGTGGATTTTTTCACGAAGACCTGGCGTGGACGCGGGATGGTCTGGAGGGTGGCGGAATCGATACTGAAGCCGTGTTGCAGGCCTTTGCGCTCGATCCATGCGAGAAGATCCTCGCGGGTGGAAACCGGGACGCGTTTGGCATTCCTGCGCTTGCCCTCGGCATCGCGCGGAGCGGCGAGCTTGCGGGTGGGATTGGCAAGCAAGGAGAACCGATAGGCCGGGTGGCTGAAGAAATTTTCCGGGATGTTCCGTGTCAGCCATGCGTCTAACGGACAGTTGCCGGGGCGCTGTGGTGCCGTGGTGGACTGGATGAGGAAACGGAAACCGTCGCCGGTGTCGTCGAGGCGGGTGAGGAAATCGCGGGCGTCTTCCGGGCGACCGGGAAACGCCTGCCACGCCCACTGGTGCCAGGCATAGGCATCGCGGAGGCCGGCTTTGTGTGCGGTTTCGTAGTCGATCTCGATCTTGGTGAGGTGGAGGCTCATGCGTCGGCGGGGGTGGGTTGTTCGGCGGGGGCTTGCCAGAAGGCGAGGGCCCAATCAGTTTTAACTTGGTCCCGAAGTTTAGGATTCTTCTTCGAACTCCAGAAATTGAGCTGTTTCAGCAGCAACGCGTAGTCCAGTGAAACATAGGGACTCGCCCGCTCCATCCGTTTCACCAGTCGAAACAATTGCTGACCGAGATCATCGAAATCGTCGGCCGCGAGTAATCGCCGAAAATGCTTCTCCATCGAATCGAAGCCGTTCGCGCTCGTGCTGCCGCCGGCAATCATTAGTGCCGCCTTGCCCACGCTATTTCCGCCGGAAACATGGCCGGGCGCGGAATCCTTGGAATGGACGGCGTAAAGGGCGGCGAGCAGGGTTTTCCGGTCGTCATCAAGTGCGAAGAGTTTTCCGAGAATCGGATAGGCATAGTGGCGGGTGCCTTCGCTCCACCAACGGCGCAGGGCCGCGCGGTGGCTACGGTCGGCGCATACCTTGGCGAGGGATGCGACGAAGTCTTCGTTTTGTTTTTGATAGTCGGTGGTGCTCATGAGTCGGAAGTGGCTGGGGTTGGCTTGCGGTCGGTGGTTTTGGCTTTCTTGGGAAGCGGGCGCAGCACGCGGAGGCCTGCGGCGTAGGCTTCATACTGGCGGGGATTTCCGCGCGGACAGGTGTGCTCGTAGGCGGCATCCGCTGCCGCACGGACGGCGACGGTCCAAGGATCGCGGGCTTCGCCGAAATTCGCGGATCCCATCGGATCATCGGCGGTGCCGAGGTTTTTGAGGAGCGAGAGGAGGATGGAAGATTGCTGGTCGAGCGTGTTCCAGAAGTGGCGCTTGGCGGTTTCGGTGGGGCCGGATTCCTGCTTGAGGGTGGCGAAGTAGGTTTTCACCGCGCCATAAATCCGATTGGAAATTTCCTCACTGAACTTCACCCCAGCCTGATAGCGGGCTTGGCCGGATGGAGTGAAAAGTTGGAAGGGAACGGTGAACGCCGACTCGACAGCATCGAGGATTTTGGCGTCCTTGGCTTTGATGAGTTCGCCGGACCAGAAACTGACGAGTCCGTCGTCCTGTGCCTGGATGTGACTGCGGAACGTCAGCGGCGCATGGAGTTCGCCTTTCTGGATGACCGTGATGCAGTGCAGATCCCGCCAGATTCCTTTGCCGGGTGAGGCGCGGAGCAGGACCTTGGTTTCAACTCCGCCACGTTTCCCGATGATGATGGTGGAGGAAGTCTCGCGGATGGCGGCGGTTTCGTATTCATCGTAAACCGCCCCCTGGTCGATGCAGATGCGTTTGCCATCTTTGACGAGCCAGAGCTTGCACGGGCTGGGTGCGAGGCGGGCAAGATAGTCAGATTTTCCGCCTTCCCAAACAGGCTTCCCGAGAATGCCGGGGTGAATGGTCTGAACGTCGATACAGTTAAGGATGATGGTTTCGCGCAGATTTTCACCGATTAGAATGGAGTGTAGGGCCTTCAGGGCAGGACCGTTCCCTTTCACTTTGGAAGCAAGACTTCCGCCAACAAAGTGGTTTTGATAGACCAAGAGGGCGCGGGCGATGAAGGCGGGCGGGAGTTCCCGGTCATCATCACCCGAGTGATCCAGCAAGGTCGGTGTGTTTCCCGTGGCGAAATGAAATACCATTTGGGCGATGGGATAGTCCTTGTCATCCTTGATCGGAGATTGGAGGAAACGCGTGCCATCGCCCATCAGATGGAAATGCACTTTCCATTTCACAAGGTATCCGGCGACGGAGGATTCGAGGTCGGCGTCCCAGCCGTCCCAATCATCGCTGGTTTCCGGAGCGCCGTGGGCGGCTTGGGTGATGCAGACGAGAAGACGCAGGATGGAAATCCGTTCGTGCGGCGGGACGGCGAGGTCGGCGATTTGCGACGCCTCGGCAAAGAGCTCGTTGAGACTGACGGAGGTGGAGCGACCGTCGAGCCAACGAACGGGAATCCAGGGATCTGTGGTGAGATTGAATTTCATGAGGTGATGATTTGCTAGAACCAGGAATCGAGGTCGTCCGAATCCTCGAACGGGGTTGTTCTCCCGGTGATTTTTTCATAACTGACACCTTGTTCGGGGTGCCGGGAGAGTTGGTAAGAGAGGTTTTCGCCGCCGATGATTTCGAGTGCGGTGGAATTCGGAGAACATACGGCGAGCACGGCATCGCTGATGTGGGTGGTGAGCCAGGAGGGCTGTTGGGAGAAAGCGGAGCGCAAGAGATAGGCAGGAATGCGGACGGCGTTTTCGTGCAGGAGCTTGGCGAGATCATAGTTGAAGCGCCCGGCAGTGATGGTTTGTGGATGGCCTTCCAGCGGCGTGACAAGCGTTTCGTGGCCTTGGGTGCGGGGTGGCTCGCGAAGCAGGACGAGCAGCGCGGAAGGCTGCATGTGCCAGCGGGTTTGTGCGCCTTCGGTGTCGGGGAGATTGGGGTCTTTGAAAGGACCTTGGCGGAGGGCGCTGCTGAGCATGTTGCCGGTTTCGGTTTCCAATTGCTCAGCGAGTTTTGCGGCACCAGCAGGTAGTGAGTCCATCAGAGAAAACGGGCTTTCCAACAACTCACGGATCCCGGTGGGCAGGGTGACGGACTTGCGTTTCCTCCAGACTTCCTGCGCGAGGTAGAGGGAAATGGGCGGATAGATATAGGCGGAGGCACCGATTTCCTCGCGGATGGCCTCAGGCCCGGCGCTCCAATCGACGGCGGGCTGGAGAATCCAACAGGTGGCGGATTCAAATCCAACAGGACGCGGTCGGACGTGGCGATGAAGACGACCAAGTCGCTGGAGCAGGAGATCGGTGGGGGCGAGGTCGGTGACGAGGAGGTCGGCATCGATATCGACCGATTGCTCGACGACCTGGGTGGCGACGAGCACGCAGCCGGAAGGGCGGCTGGAGGAATTCTTCCCGAGCATTTCCATCCAGTTTTTTTCATTCCGCTGTCGTTGGAAATGCGGGAAGCGGCTGTGGAGCAGGCCGACCGGGATGGTGTCGTCCTGAAGCGCGGACTTGATGCTGCGGAAGGTTTGCTGGGCGCTTGCAACGGTGTTGCGGATGACGAGCACGCAGGCACCGGACTCGGCGGCGCGGGCGATTTTTCCGATGAAATCGGGATTAACGGCGTCGAGGTGTTTGAGATGAACGACCATTTCCTGGATCTCAGGATCGGTGACGGGATGGTGCGTGGCGGTTTTACCGCCGACTTTGGTGATGAGCGGGTAGTCTGACGGCGGAGGAAACGGCTCAGTGGCTCCGGCTTTTTCGATCATCTCGCGGCGGCGTTTCGCGGTGAGCGTGGCGGATAGAACGATGACCGTGCAGCCGACTTCGAGGAGCCAGCGGATGAGTTGATTGACCAGTGCGGACGTGTAGGGATCGTAGGAATGCACTTCATCGATGACGACGACCTTGCCGGATAGAGCGAACAGGCGCAGCGCGGAATGTTTTGCGCCGATGCAGGCCATGAGCGCCTGATCGATGGTGCCGGTGCCAAAGGGTGCGAGCAATGGCTTCCGGCTGGAGGTGAACCATCGGCAGGCTTCCGTGGCATCGGTCTCTCCGGCAGACGTGTGGGCCGGGGAGAAACTGCGGACGCGGTCTTCGCTGAGCCACGCGTTTCCATGGGCGAGCGTCTGGATGGAATGGTCGTCGATGACCTTGTCGAGAAACTCGGAAACGCGGTTGTGAATGCGATTGCTGGTGAGCTGGGTGGGCAAGGCGAAGTAAAGTCCCCGCTCCTCGCCCTCATTCCAACGGCGGTAGGCTGCGGCAAGCGCAGCCTCGGTTTTCCCCATGCCCATCGGAGCCTCGACAATGTAGAGTCCCGGCTGATCCGCGAGGGCGATGAGGGTTTCCTGAAGTGGGCGCGGAGTGAAAAGCGGCGCTTCCAGAGCGGCGAAAAGGCGGGAGAACGGGAGTTTTTGGTAAACCGCGCGGCGGTGCCAACCGATGAGTTCCAACGCCACCGCCGCGGCGGCACGGGCGGATTCCGGGGTGAAGTGATTACGGAGCGGTTGTTCGACATGGAGCGGAAACCAGTCGGTGTTTGACCCGATCCAATCGCAGAATGTGACAAACCCGGTCAACCAGTGGACGCGAGACCCGATGACAGCCTGGTCGGTAGGTAACGACCCGAAATTTCCAATCAACTCGCTGAGAAGTTCGCGGCGGAAGAGATCAGGCCAAGCAAGGTCGAGTTCCACCGGGCCGCTGCGTTTCCCCAGATTGTTATAAACCTTCGAAGTCGGATAGGAGCCGTGGTGTCCGCCCGCACTGAGTCCCCAAGCGAGTGGCAGGCCGCGCTCATCCTGCATTTCCTGAAGCGAGGCGAGAAATGCCTGGCTGACAAGGGCGTGATTCCCCTCGCAGTTCTGACTCCCCGGAAGCTGAGAGAACACACTCGAGGGACATTTCCTGAGGAATCCAGGAGTGATTTTCCCGATGTCGTGAGCGGCGGTGAGAGTCACCGCACCCGACGGGGCCAGATGGCGGCAGGCGGGCGATAGAAGTCGTCGGACAGCCTCGGCCACCGCTCCCACAATCAAACAGTGGTCGCGCACGGTGAGCGCGGGTTTCCCGGTGACTGGGTCAGTCTTGGCCCAGCAGTCGGAGAGTTGCATGGGTGTGGGTGAAATCATGATTCAAGCAAGGCAACTCAATCGCTATCAGTCAGAGTGTTCGGATGGAGAGTGTCAACGGGCAAAGTGAGTGGGGATTTGGGGGGCGGGGGCGGGACGCTCCCGGCACGGTCTGGGACAGGATGTCTCAGCCACCTTCATGAGGATTCAGCGGCGTTTCTGGTCTTCCTCGCGGACGATGCTTTCGAGCGGCGCATCGGCGTCGGCGAGCTGCTCGGGGGTGGCGTGGCCGGATTTTTTAGCGCGGGTGCCAAGGGATTTGCGGGAGAAGCTGGCCATGGCTGCATGCTGGCCGGCGTCGTCGGCTTGGAAACTGGAGGCGTTGGCGGCGTGAATCTGCATCTTCGCGGCGGTGGCGATGGAGTCCTGGCCGGCACCGAGGAAGAGGAACTCCCAAGCATAGATTTCGGTCTGGTGCTGGATGCGTTTCGAGACGTCGTGCCAGGTGTAGCGGGTGGAGGAGTTTTCCTCGCCATCGGTGAGGATGGCGACGGTGACGTGGTCGGGCCGGTCTGCAGGTGCGAGGGCGGCGAAGCGCGCGCCAAGGCGGTCGATGGTGTCGCCGATGGCATCTAGCAAGGCTGTGCACCCGTTAGGCACGTAGGTGTCGAGATCGAGCGGGATGGCCTCGGCGACGGGAATGGAGTCAACGCGGGTCTCGATGCCGGAATCAAAGAAGACGAGGCTGATGCGGTTGTGCCCGGGGGCGGCCTGTTGGTCGCGGAGGAAGGTGTTGTAACCGCCGATGGCGGCATGGCGGATGGACTCCATGGAGCTGGAGCGGTCGAGGATGAAAGCGAGTTCGGATTTCATGATGATTTATGCGTGGAATTGTGAATGGGGGGAGTGTCAATGACCCGTTGCAGGGGGGTAAAACGAGGCGGTGCAATCCACTCATTACTGAACGGGCCATTGACAATGGAAACCCAACACGATCTTAGTTAGGCGAGTCAATCGTTTTTTTAGAACTACACGAAAAACAAGTGACACGCGTCAAATTTTTAATTAAGGGATGTTTAAGAAGTCACAGACGACCCGAGTGCCGTCGCTCTCAACCCAGCCATGGCAAACAAGACGAACGAGGTGAACTGGGCGGCCCGCGAGCGATTGCGGGTGCTGGAGATGCTGCTGTGGTGGCGGGGCTGGGTCGGGCGCTCGGACCTGCTGGAGCGGTTCGGAATCTCCGCCGCGCAGGCATCCAGTGATTTCCAGAAGTATCTGGAATTGAACGGAAAGGAGATTTCCTACCAAACCAGCCGCAAGCGCTATGAGGCGACGGAAAATTTCATCTGCCGCCTGCATGAGCCCTCACTGGAGGAGGCGGTAAGGGTGTTGCTGGCGGGTGAGGTGCATCCGGAAGCCCCCGCGCTCGCGTCGGATGGGGCGCTAGAAAAGGTGGCTATTCTCGCCATGCCCAAACGCAATGCGACTCCTGCGATCGTGAGACGCGTATTCGTGGCGCTGCTGGCGGGGCAGCGACTGCGGGTTTTTTATCATTCCGTGAATTCGAACACCGCGGACTGGCGGTATCTGAAACCGGCGGCGCTGGCTTGGGATGGCAGGCGCTGGCATGTGCGGGCGTGGTGCGAAAACAATCGGGCGTGGCGGGATTTCGTGCTGGGCAGAATCAGCAAGGCGGAGTGGCCGGAGCCATTGGAAGAGACCTTGCCGCCGGACGACGATTGGCTGACATGGGAAACCGTTCGGCTGAGAATTAATCCAGAACTGGGCGCGGAAGCCCAGGCATCGCTGAAAATGGACTACGGTCTGGACAATGAACTGATGGAAGTGCGGGTGCGCCGCGCGCTGAAGGGATACCTGCTCGCGGAATTGTATATCGACCACGAGAGCCACCGGGAATTGCCGCGGCATTTCGTGCCCTACTAACGGGCGAATCTTCATCGACCTGGCCCGGCGGGTGTGGCAGGTTGTGCGCCTTGAGCTTTTTTTCCCATTTTTGCGGCTGTCGATGGCTGGCCTTCGCCCTCGTCCCGTTGATCGGCGGTTGCGGGCGGGATGAGTCGGAGTTGGGAAATCGGAATGCCAACGGCACGTTGATTCGGGCCGTGAAATCCGAGTTCTCGCAGATCCGCGTGCGGGACAACGGCTCGGTTCGGAATCTGATCTTCGTGGAGCCGTCGGGACGGGAAGTGCGGCAGAGTTCGATCGATCTCCAAGCAACCGGGACGGCTGATGCTGGGTTACTCGAACGTGATCTTCGGCTCGTTCCTGTTCAAAAACCCACAGAAGCGCGTGCTGGTGGTCGGCCTTGGCGGAGGGGCGATGGTGCGGTTCCTGAACCATCATTTCCCGGAGACCGAGGTGGATGCGGTGGAAATCGACCCGGTGGTGGTCAAGCTGGCAGCTGAGTTGTTCGGAACCAAGCCAGGTCCCAATACGCGGATTTTCACGGAGGACGCGATTCTCTATCTGCAACGCGACCACGGGAAATATGATGTGATTTATATGGATGCGTTTTTGGAGCCGGGCGAGGACACAGACGCTAGGGGAATTCCGAAGAAACTTAAAACCGTGGAGTTCTTGAAAGGACTGCACCGGCAGCTGAACCCGGGTGGCCTGGTCGCATTCAACATCGCCGCGCACCCGGAGTTGGAGCGGGATTTGGAGAGCATCGCCGAGGCCTTTCCGATTGTCTATCAAGCAGTGGCTCCGCAGACGAACAACCACGTGGTGATCGCGCTGAAGGATCCGGTAAAGCGCGGCCCCGAGGAGTTGCTGATGGCCGGTGGCGCGTTGGATCGATCGCACGACACCGGGTTTTCGTTTGTGGAACTGGTAGAGTTGTTGAAAGAGCGGACGAGATGAGGAAGAACAGGCAAGAATGCCTTTTTCACTACCTTTAAAAAAACGCCCCGTGACCTTGCGGTCGCGGGGCGTTTTCGGGAATGGATCCGTTCAGGCTTAGACCGAGGCAGTGGCGCGGCGGAGATCGCGCATCAGGCTGCGGGTTTCATCCTGCCAGGCGTTCATGGCGTCGCGGGAAAGCTGGACGCGGTCGGCGATGGCTTTTTCGAGTTCATGATAGTTGGCGGAAAGTTTTTCGACCATTTCGTGGACGGCGTCCGCAGCGCGTTGGGCCGGTCCGTGGGTGGCGTGCTCGCGCAGGGCGGCGAGTTCCTTCTGCGCCTTGCGGCGGGCCTCGCCCATTTCGGCAAGGAGGATGCGACCGTCCGGCACGCGGCGGAGTCCCTCGACGAGACCGAGCTTGGAAAGCGTCCAGATCGTCCACTTGCTGGGATCCCACTGCCATGGCTTCACGCCGTTGCGGTAGTCGTGCTGGAACTCGTGATGATAGTTGTGATAACCCTCGCCGAAGGTGAAGAAGGCCATGATCGCACTGTCACGGGCGCTGTGGCTGGTGGAATAAGGCTGGCGGCCGACCATGTGGCAGAGCGAGTTGATGAAGAAGGTGCAATGCTGGGCGATGACAATGCGGGCGATGCCAGCGATGAGGAAACCTCCCAGAGCACCGGTCCACGGGTTCATGCCCATGTAGGAATTCCAAGCATAGCCGAGCGCGGACGGGATGATCAGGCCAACAACGAAACCGATCCAGTGCACGTATTCATGCTGCCACATGACAAGCTTGTCTTTCCGGAGATCGGCGACGTTGTCCATGGGGGGTTCGGGGTTGAGCTTGAAGAGCAGCCAGCCGATGTGGGCCCAGAAGAAGCCCTTGGAAATGTCATAGGGATCCTCGTCGTGATCGACGTGTTTATGGTGGCGGCGGTGGTCGGAGGCCCAGTTGAGACAGGAATTTTCGAATGCGCAGGCGCCGAAAACGAGGGTGAACAGCTTGACCGGCGTTTTCGCCTTGAAGGAAAGGTGCGAGAACAGGCGATGGTAGCCGACCGTGATGCTCATCATGGTGGCGGACAGATAGAAGAACATCATTGCGAACTGGAACCAGTCGATGCCGACTTTCACCAGATAGATGGGAACCCCGATGAGGGCGGTGAGGGCGGTGCCGATGAGGAATGAGCTGGTGATCCAATTCACCCGGTCGAAGGGAATACGATGCATGATTTATGGTTTTGAAACCCCGAGGCAGCCGGATGTTTAACCGGACGGTCAGCGCAAGTGCGCGCCAATAGCCGCAGGACGGCGCTCAATACCCGAGTTTCCGACCGATAGCAACCCCGCTTTTTTCAAGAATCCGCCGGGTTCTGTGTTGACAAACCGAGGTGGATCCCGCATTTACCGCGCCCCGGATTACCTGTGGAACCAACAAACCAACCAATATTCAACGCATGCGTGGAGTGACCATGAAAAAAGGCGAGCCTGTCGACCGGGCTCTCAAGCGCCTCAAGACCAAGCTGGATTCCGAGGGTATCCTCGAAGAAATGCGCCGCCGCCGCGCGTTTGAGACCCCGACCGAGCGCAAGCAGCGCAAACTTCGTTCCGCTTCCAAGCGCAACAAAATCCGCTGGCGCTTCTCGAACGCACCGGCCGTCGCCGCCACCGATTCCGCCGAGTAATTTTCCAGGTTCCACAGCCCGGGTCAGAAACGGATGCCACATCGCATCCGTTTTTTTGTGCCCGCGAGGGACCCGCCTTCTGATAAATTTTGATTCCCACAGCAAAGGCTGCGGACGATGCTCCTTCCATGGTGGAGCGTGTATTTCTCGGATGGGACCGGCCGTTTTTAACAAAGGCGGTGGCCTGGCTGCTCGAGCGGCGCGACGAACTGCCGGGAATGCAGGTGGTCGTGCCCACCGCCCAAAGCGGACGCCGCCTGCGGGAGGCCCTCGCCGAGGTGGCGGGTGCGGTGCTCTCGCCGAAAATCGTGACGCCGGGATCCTTCCTCCAATCCCGCAACGACGAAGCGGCGGCGGACTGGATGGACCACCTCGCGTGGGTTGAGGTCTTGGAAGGCGTCACCGACTGGACGGAATACGTGGCGCTGTTTCCCGAACCGCCGGGCGAGGGCCCCAACTGGGCGGGCGGACTGGCCCGGGAAATGGTCCGGCTGCGCCACACCCTGCAGGAAAACGGACTGCTCCTCTCCACCGCCGCGAGGAAACTCCGCGAGACGGTGGAAGCGGAGCGTTGGGAGGCACTGGGGCGGCTGGAAGATCTCGTTGAGCGTCAACTGCGCGGCTTGGGACTGAAAAGCCGCAGCAGGATTCTGTCAGAGGGACTGGAAATGCCGGCCGGAATTTCCCGGATCGTCCTGGCAGGCGTGGCGGAACTGCCGCCGCTGGTCGAGCGAGCCATGGTCGCGTGGCCCGGCCAAGTCACCGCACTGATCGGCGCGCCGGAAAGTGAGGCGGCGAAATTTTCCCCGATTGGCAGACCCACCGCCGATTGGGCGGACCAGCCATTGGCTTGGCCGGGTGGATCGGTGCAGGTCGTCGCGGACCCGCGCCAGCAGGCGGTCGAAGCCCTGCGGGTCATCGCGGAAATGAAAACCCCGTCCGATGCCGTCGCGCTGGGATCGGCGGATCCCGAAACGGGCGACGAACTGGCCCGTAGCTTCACCCGCGAAGGGTGGCCGGCATTTCACCCCGCCACCACGGTCGTTTCCGGTGGGCTGGCTCTGTGGTTCAGCGCCTGGTGCGAATGGCTGGCCGACCCGACGCTGGCCACCATGGCGGATTTGTTAGCACTGCCGGAGACCGGCGTGCTCGTCGGCGGCCGGCGCGCGCAGAAGGCCAGAACTTTGGCGGAGCTGCGCGACCGCTGGATGGTCGCGCGGACCGAGGATCTGCAACGCCGGATTTCCACCGGGGAATTCCGCCGCGAGCAGGACCGGGAATCCGCCGAAGAGCTGCTCAAGGCCGCCGAGTCGCTCGAAGGCTGGCGCGCAAGCTTCCAGGGGGAAAATTCCAGCGGAGCGACGGCACGCTTGTTAGCCATCCTCGGTCGCACCGGACCGACCACCGAAGAAGCCGCCAGCGCCATGGCCGATTGGTTCGCCGCAGCCGCCCCGCTGATGGAGCGGGTGAAGCGCGGGCCGGGATTCTGGATCGAGCTGATGTTGTCCGAGCTCCCTTCCCCCGCCCCGCTGCCGCCGGACGGGCGGGTGATCGACGTGCAGGGCTGGCTGGAGCTCTATCATGAACCGGGCTGCCATCTGGTGCTGTGCGGGATGAACGAGGGCAAAGTCCCCGCCCGAACCGGTGGCGAGCCATGGCTCAGCGAGGCCAGCCGCGAGCGGCTCGGGCTCATCAAGGACGCGGACCGCGCGGCGCGCGATGCGTTTCTCTATCAATCCATGCTGGAGGCCCGCCGCGATGACGGACGGGTGGACGTGATCTGCGGAAAATCCGGGGCCGGCGGCGAGTCGCTGCTGCCCTCGCGGCTTCTTCTAGCAGCCGGCCGCGAGGACCTGCCGGGCCGGGTGAAATCCCTTTTCAAGGAAGTCGAGCCACCGGAAGCCGGACTGCGCTGGCATGCGGACTGGAAGTGGTCGCCACCGGCGGTTGATCCGCCATTGCGCCTCAATGTCACCTCGCTCGGCGACTATCTGGCATGTCCGTTCCGCTACTATCTGAAACATGTTTTGAAAATGCAGAGCCCGGAAACCGGCCGTGCGGAGTGGAATGCCCGCGACTTCGGAAACGCGGCGCACGAGGTGCTCGAGCGCTGGGGCCGCGACACCGAGGCGCGGGAGTCCGCAAAG
Organism: uncultured Verrucomicrobiae bacterium; assembly: GCA_963841745.1. Classification (GTDB taxonomy): domain Bacteria; phylum Verrucomicrobiota; class Verrucomicrobiia; order Verrucomicrobiales; family Akkermansiaceae; genus Luteolibacter. Next base: position 86,682 of record CAWJDV010000011.1, read on the forward strand.
CCCGAAGCTATCCACAATTGGCTTTCCGCCGAGCTCGACCGGGTGGTCGCCGAATGGTTCGGCAAGCGCGTGCCACTCGCCGTGCGCATCCAGACCGAGGCGCTGCGGCAGCGGCTGTCATGGCTGTCGCGGATCCAGGCGGCGAACCGGCTCGACGGTTGGGAAGTCGTGGACGTGGAGCGCAAGGTCGAGCTGCCGGTCGGCGAGGCGATGATCGTTGCGAAAATCGACCGCATCGACCGCCACCGCGAAACCGGCCGGCTGCGGGTGCTCGATTACAAGACCGGAAAAGTGGATGGCGTGGACAAGGCGCACCGGAAAAGGCTCACGCCGTCGAGCACGCTGCCACCCCATCTCAACCTGGAATGCCCGGCGGTCTATCAGGGCGAAGACAAGGGGAAATCCGCGGATTTCCTCTGGAACAACCTCCAGCTTCCACTCTATTCCGCCGCGCTGGTCGCACGCGGCGAGCCGCTGCCGACTCCCTGTTATTTCACGCTCCGGTCCACCGAGGCCGAGGTGGGCATCCACGAATGGACGAATTTCGAAACCGCCGACCTCGATGCCGCGCAGGCCTGCGCCGACTGGGTCGCTGGCCAGATCGCCGCCAAGGTCTTCCAGCCACCCGCGGAAAAAGTCACTTACGACGACTTCGCCATCCTCGCCGCAGGCCGGGAGTTCGGCGAGATGATCGAGTTTCGGGAAGATGCCGCTCCCATTCAAAATCCACCCGAATGAAAAAAAACCACCGCCCTGGGCGACGCGCGTTGTTCGTTCCAGCGCTTGTCCTTTCACTATCCCCCACCCTTCTCCCCGCCGCCGATTACCCGGTGCGGCCGGTTCCCTTCACGGAGGTCAGCTTCACCCGCGGGCTTTGGCATGACCGCCAGGAAACCAACAACAAGGTGACCTTGCCCTTCGCCTTGGAGCAGTGTGAAACGTCGAAGCGAATGGATAACTTCGATCTGGCCGCCGATACGATGAAACGCCGAGCCGCCGGTGAAACGAGTTTCCAACACAAACCACCGACGGTCTATCCGTTCGATGACTCGGACGTATACAAAGTCCTCGAAGGTGCGGCGTTCTGCCTGAGCGTCCGCCCGGACCCGGCTCTGCAACAACGCGTGGAAGGACTCATCGCCAGAATCGCCGCCGCGCAGGAGCCGGACGGCTACCTTTACACCTGGCGGACGATGCATCCGGACTCACCCGCGCATGACTGGATCGACCCGCAGCGCTGGCTCAAGGATCCGGCTCTCAGCCACGAGCTTTACAACATCGGTCACCTCTACGAAGCCGGCGTCGCCTACAAACAGGCCACCAAATCCAAGTCGCTCATGGACATCTGCCTGAAAAGCGCGGAGCTCGTGCAGCGGGACTTCGGCGATGGCGAGCCGGTGATCGCTCCGGGCCACCAGGTCATCGAAATGGGCCTGGCGAAACTCTATCGGCAGACCGGCGACGGGCGCTTCCTTGATCTTGCCAGATTCTTCCTCGACGCCCGCGGCCACGGTGGCAGCGATTACAGCCAGAATCACATCCCGGTCATCGACCAGCGGACAGCCGTCGGCCACGCCGTCCGGGCGAACTACCTCTACAGCGGCATGGCGGACGTCGCAGCACTCAAGGGTGACAAGCGTTACCTCGAAGCCATCACCGCGATTTGGGAAAATGTCGTTGGCAAGAAACTCCATCTCACCGGCGGCTGCGGAGCACGCGCGTCCGGCGAGGCATATGGCAACGACTACGAGCTTCCTAACCGGTGTTACAATGAAACCTGCGCCGCGATCGCCTTCCTTTTCTGGAACCACCGCATGTTCCTCCTGACCGGCGATGGCAAATACATGGATGTCTTCGAGCGCACGCTCTACAACGGCTTCCTGAGCGGAGTCTCTCTGTCCGGCGACCGTTTTTTCTATCCAAACCCGCTGGAATACGACGGGAAGGAAGCCAACAACCACGGCCACGCCGGCCGCGCCCCGTGGTTCGGTTGCGCCTGCTGCCCGCCTAACGTCCTGCGCACCCTTGCGTCGCTCGGCGGCTACGCCTACGCGGTCCGCGAACGGAATCTGTTGGTGAACCTTTATGCCGAGGGCGACGCGCGCGTTGAAGTCGGCGGAACCCAGGTTGGAATCTCCCAGCTAACGAATTACCCCTGGGATGGTTCCGTGAAGTTCACCGTTCATCCGGAGAAAGAAGAACTCTTCGCACTCTGCCTGCGCATCCCCGGCTGGGTCCGCGGCACGCCGCTGCCGGGCGACCTATACACCTATGATGATCCGGCCCCCGCGGCGTGGACACTCAAGGTGAATGGCAAGCTTCAGGAAATCGAGCTGTCAGACGGCTATGCCAGCATCCCCCGGACATGGCAAGCCGGGGACACCGTGGAACTCGAACTGCCAATGCCGGTGCGCCGCGTCGCCGGAAATCCGAAAATCGCCGCCACCCGCGGCCAGGTCGCGCTCGAACGCGGACCGGTCGTTTATTGTTTCGAGGGCGTCGACAACAGCGGTTCCGTCTTTGATCTGGCCCTGCCAATTTCCGCCCAAGCGGTCCCCGTATTCAAATCCGATCTGCTCGGCGGGGTGACCGCGATCGAGGTCACGGGCGCTAACCGTATCATGCGCAAGGAAGGCAAACTCGAAGAACAATCCGCCCGGCTCACCGCGGTTCCCTACGCGGTCTGGAACAACCGCGGGCTCTCGCCGATGGCCGTCTGGCTCGGCCGCGATGCCGCACACGTCCGCCCCGTCGCTGCTCCCAACGCCATATCAAGAGCCAAAGTCAGCGTCTCGTTCGCCCGTGGCGGAATGGATCCCGGACGGATCAATGACCAACAGATGCCTCGCAACGCCACCGACGGGTTCGCCGCGAACTTTGACTTCTGGCCGCACAAGGACGGCAGGGAATGGATTTCCTATCAGTTTGAAAAACCCCTGCTGGTGACCGGCGTCACCGTCTCATGGTTCGACGACACCGGCACTGGCGAGTGCCGATTGCCGAAATCGTGGACTCTCCACTATCAGGATTCATCGGGCGAATGGAAACCCGCTGGCGGAAATCCAGACTATGCCATCCGCAAGACCGATCCGGTGAAGGTGAAAATCCAACCCGTGACCACCCAGGCCCTGCGCATCGAACTCGATCTGGCCGACGGCTTCTCCGCCGGGCTTTACGAGTGGGAAGTGGAGACCGGGAAATAACAAAAACGACCGGAGCCACCGGCCCCGGTCGTTTTGAAAATTCCGATAGATCGAACTGATCAGGCAGGAGCCCCGATGGCTCCAGGGATCGGACCGGATCCTTCCGGACGGTCTTCTTCGGTTGCCTTGGAGACCGGCTTTTTCTTGAGCTCGTCCGGAATCGGCGGCGGCTTGGGAGCCGTAGGAGGATTACGCATTTCGCCGTGATCGATGATATCCTTGAGATGTGTCGCATCGAGAGTCTCGAACTCCAGCAGCGCCTTGGCGATCAACTCCACCTTGTCGCGACCTTCATTGAGGATGCGGGTGGCGATGTCGTAGGCCTCGTCGATGAAACGCTTGATTTCCTCGTCGATGATCTGCGCGGTGCTCTCGCTGTAGTTGGTGCGGCGGCCGCCCATGTCGCCACGGCCGAGGAAGACCGGCCCGTCACCTTCGCCGTATTCGACCATGCCAAGTTTGTCGCTCATGCCCCATTCGCAAACCATGTGGCGGGCGAGCGAGGTGGCTTGGCGGATGTCGCCGGAGGCACCGTTGGAGACGTCGTCGCTGTGGAAACCTTCCGCGATACGGCCGCCCATGGTGACGATGAGGTTGGCGAGCGCTTCCTTTTTCTGCGTGGAGTATTTGTCGCCTTCCGGAAGATACATCGTCGCGCCGAGATACGGGCCACGGGGAATGATGGTGACCTTGTGGAGCGGGTTGGTGTCCGGCAGCACCATGTTGAGGTAGGCGTGGCCGGCTTCGTGCCAAGCGGTGCCGGTTTTCTCCTTGTCGGACATGGCGAGGCTGCGGCGCTCACGACCCCAGCGGACCTTGTCGCGGGCCTCCTCCATTTCGTCGAGTGTGACGGCGGAGAGTCCGCGACGGGCGGCGAGCAGGGCGGACTCATTGATGAGGTTGGCGAGTTCGGCACCGGAGAAACCAGGCGTGCCCTTGGCGATCTTCGAGAGATCCACGCCAGCGGCGAGTTTGATCTTCTTGACGTGGACTCGGAGGATTTCCTCGCGGCCGTTCACGTCGGGAAGGGAGATGGTGACCTGGCGGTCGAAACGGCCGGGGCGAAGGAGCGCGGGGTCAAGCACGTCGGGCCGGTTGGTCGCAGCGATGATGATGACGCCTTCCTGGGTGTCGAAGCCGTCCATCTCTACAAGGAGCTGGTTGAGCGTTTGCTCGCGCTCGTCGTGACCGCCTCCCATGCCGTGGCCGCGATGGCGTCCGACGGCGTCGATTTCATCGATGAAAATCAAGCAGGGCGCGTGTTTGCGGCCTTGCTCGAACATGTCGCGGACGCGGGAAGCACCCACACCGACGAACATTTCGACGAAGTCCGAACCGGAGATCGAGAAGAACGGCACGTCCGCCTCACCGGCGATGGCGCGGGCGAGCAGGGTCTTGCCGGTGCCGGGAGATCCGACCATCAACACGCCTTTCGGAATCGAGCCGCCGAGTTTCTGGAACTTGCGGGGATCTCGGAGGAAATCGACGATTTCAAACAACTCTTCCTTGGCTTCCTGGATGCCGGCGACGTCCTTGAAGGTCACCTTGTTGCGGTCCATCGTGAGCAGGCGGGCCTTGCTCTTGCCGAAGGACATCGCGCCGCGGCCGGCGGATTTCATCTGCTGGCGGAAGAGGAAGAAGAGGATGCCGATGATCAGCAGGAAAGGCAGGAAGGTGAAAAGCGCGCTGCTGAGGTAGTCCTTGTTGCGCTCGTAGATGGCCTTGTCCTTGACCAGCTTGTTGAGGTCCTCGCCTTGGATGGCGGTCGAGACCGGCACACTGAACTGGACGGCTTGAAGCGGCTTGCCAGCTGCATCAACCGGCGGAGGAGTCGCGGTGACCACCCGGCGGGTTCCAACGATCACCGCATCGTCCGAGCCGGCGGTGGTGAGGACGCGGAGGGGATTGCCGGGGTCGCTGATCTCGATTTGTTTGAGGGCGAGAAACCTGCGGAGCTCGGCGAGGGAAAAAGTGTCCACGTTGTCGCTTTCGAGGGGCTTCTCACTGGTCAAGGCGATTTGCTCGAAACGGATGTTGTCGCCAAGCAGCTCGTTGATTTCATCCCGCCGGATCGCGAGATTCACCGGGATTTGGAAATCCTTCCTGGGCGCATCCGCACTCGGAGTGGCGGCTTCCGGCATGACCCAGCCGGTGATGGTGGCATCGAAGGAGGTGTCCGTGGTAATCACCTTGAGCGGCTCTTTCGGATTATCCACCACGATGCGACCTTGGTCCCACGCTTGACGGAACTGCGAATAGGTCATCGGTTTGACCACCTTGTTCGTCATCGGATTGAAGAAGGCGGCACCAAGAATGACCGTTGCCACACTCAACAGGCCGAGCAGACGCCAATTGAAGCCATTGGCATCCCCCGGAGTGCGGTTCGAGTTATTGGACGGCGGAGTTGAGTTCGGTGAATCGGACATGATGGGCGGGAAAAAACGAAAAGCCCGGCGGATGAGACCAGTCCTCGCGAGGTGGACTGCGCGGCTGAATCCCGTTCGGGCGTAGGGCATGATAACTTAAAGGGACGAAAAGCAAACCCCTTTTTTGGACGGGTCTTGCGGGTGGGCGTGGCGTCTGCCAAGAAAGCCCGAGTGGAATCACCCGCACCCCAAAAAGACCCGCCACGGACGCCTCCACGGAGGACACGGCTGCTGCGCCACTTGCGGTGGTTGCAGGCGATTCCGGGCGTCGGCCGGCTGCGAGCCCTGCGGCCAGGGACGGACGCACATGTCGGAGTATTGGTGGATGCCTTCGCCGCTTTCGCGACTCTGGATGACGAGCTGAGCACGCTAGAGGCGGATTTGATCCTGGACATGCTGCGCAGTGCGTTTCCGGAAGTGGACCACGGCTGGCTGGGCCGGAGATTGCAACGGGCGGTCAGGACACCGCAGCCGTTGCAGGCGCTCGCGCTCGAGCTCAAGGACAGCTTCGACGACCCGGGAAAACTGGCGCTCGGACTGCAACTCTACACGCTGGTGGATGCCGCCGGGCGCTCGGAGCGGAACCGGACGAGCTTCGAAATCTTCATGCGCCGGCTTGGCCGTCCGGAATACGGCACGGCGATCCTCCGCGAAATGCGCGGCGACGCGGGCGGTCCGGCGGACGACGAACTGCCGTTCGAGCGCCTGATTTTCGGCAGGGACGGCGCGGACGTGCTGCTGCCCCCGGCGGCCAGCGACCACGAGTTCCGGGTTTACCGCGCGGGCGACCTGATTCTGGTCAGAAACACGGGAATCTCGCCGCTGTGGATCCGCGGGCGCTCGGTGGAGACCGGATCGTTCCTCAGAATGCGCGAACGCCAACCGCTGGTGGTGCCGGGCTGGACGCTGAGTCACGAAGACCTGATGTTTTTCCTGGATGTGAAACGCACCGGCAACAGTCCCTCGATCTATCTGGAGCCCGGCGACGCCGGACTCACCGCCGAGCGGACGCGCGGCCGGCAGAGCGCGCTGCGGGTGCGCTTCGGCCTGAACGCCCAGGTCGAGGCGCTGCGCGACACGGATCTGCATGCGGGAAGTCGCGGCCCGTTGAAAAAGGGAGATATCGTCATTTGCCGGAATCACGAGCGGTTAGGCGATGCCTCGGGCTTCAGCCTGTCGATCAACGAGCTGCGCCGCAAGGCCACCCAGAAAGGCCGGCGATTCCGTCTTGCGGGCGACCGGCAGGAATACCTGGTTTCCAACGACGCCGCGGCGCTTTCGCCCGGGGATCTGCTGCTAGGATCGAAACTGTCACCCAAGGCGGTGCTCTTCATCCGCTACGACGCCGAGCGGGCGGAGGGAGAACTCATCATTCGGGAAAGCCACGGGCCCATCCTCGTCGATGGCGTCCCGGTGCGCCAGACCGCGACTTTGCGCGACGGTTCATTGATTCGTCTATCCGGCAGCCAGGCGGTGCGCTGCCGCTTCAGCGAGGGATTCCTCGACGAGGAGCGGACACTCATCGAATCGCTTCAAGTCGAGGACCTGATCCACGACTTCGGGCCGGACGCGCGGGCGCTCGACCACATCAATTTCGAGGTGAAACGCGGCGAAATGCTCTGCATCATCGGCCCGAGCGGCAGCGGAAAAAGCACCCTGCTCGCCGTTCTATCAGGCCAGCGCGAACCGACGCGCGGCAAGGTCAAGCTGAACGGCATCGACCTCTACGAACGGCGCGAGCACCTCGTCCCGTTCATCGCCCACATGCCTCAGGAGGAGGCGCTCAACCCGCAGCTCACGGTGCGCGAGCACCTGCGCCACGCGGTGACCATCCGCCGCCCGGCGCTTTCGCTCGCCGAGCATGAGCGGCGGGTGGACAGCATGCTCGCCGAGCTCGGCCTGCAATCGATCGCCCGGCGCAGGGTCGGGTCGCCGGGAGACAAAACGATTTCCGGCGGCGAGCGCAGCCGCTTGAACCTCGGAGTGGACCTCGGCAGCCGGGCGGAGGTGTTCCTGTTCGACGAACCGATCTCCGGGCTGTCTTCCAAAGACTCCGAGCATGTCGCCGAAACGCTGCGCTCGCTGGCCCGGGAGAAAATCGTCATCGCTTCGCTGCACCGGCCGGGAGCACCGGTGCTGCGGCTGTTCGACAAGGTTCTGTTACTTGATAGCGGCGGCCGCCTCGCCTACTTCGGCACGCCGGCGGAAATGGTCGGCTACTTCCGCGACGCCTGCGAGGAGCTGGCGATTTCCCATCCGTCGGTCACCGCGAAATCACCGTTAGGGGCGGACTTCGTTTTCGACGTGCTGGAGACACCGCTCAGCTCCATCGGCGGCGGCTCGAACACAGGTGCGGCCCGGCGCTTTCCCTCCTCGTTCTGGCAGGAACGGTTCGAGAGCGTGAACCTGATGCAGTCGCTGCAGACTCGGCAGCGGCCCGATCTCGAAACCGGGCGAGCCGCGGGACGGCGAGCGGCTGCCGGTGCCTCCGAAACCCTCGCGCAGACTCCACGCCGTGATCGCGGTTTTCGCGACGCATTTCCTGCGCTCCCTGCTCTCCAAGCTGAGAAACCGCGGAACGATTTACAGCACCTGTCTCGAAGCGCCGCTGCTGGCCGCGCTGATCGCCATCACCCTGCGGTCCTCGCCGGAGGGATCCTATCAATTTTCCACGGCGCTCCACATCCCCGCCTATCTGTTTCTCAGCGCCACCGTGGCGATGTTCCTGGGCCTGACCAACTCGCGCCACCGAAGTCCTGCGCGACCGCCCCATCCTGCGGCGCGAGCGGAACTGCCAGCCCGGCGCGGGATCCTACGTCATGGCCAAGCTCTCCGCACTCGGGCTGGTCGCCGGAGTGCAGTGTTTCGTCTATCTGGTAGTGGGCAATTACTTTTTGGAGATCGACGGCATGCTCCCCTATCACTGGCTGTGGATGACCCTCACCGCATGGACGGGCACGGGGATGGCGCTGGTGGTTTCCTCGGTCGTGAAAACCGAACGCGCCGCGCTCACCGCGGTGCCGTTACTGTTAGTCCCGCAGATGCTGCTGGCCGGAGCCCTGGTGCCTTACCGGGAAATGAACCACGGCTTGTTCAGCCATGCCGCGGACGCCCGCGACCGCGGCGGGATTCCGGTGCCGGCGGTGATCATGCCGCTGCGCTACGCGTATGAGGCGATGATCACCGACCAGGCTACGCGCAATCCCTTCGAAGTCGAACGGATGCGCCTCCAGCGGCGGATCGACCGCATGCGCTCCCATACGTCTCCGATGAGTCCCGAGCAGTTGGAGCGCTTCGAGCTGCTGAAAGAAGGCCTCCGCCGATTGTTAGCCTCGGGAGCGGTCTCGCGCAGCGACGCGGAGAACCAGGTCGACCGGATCCGCCGCATCGCCACCTCGGGCACCCGCGTCGAGGTGGAGACGATGAAGGTCTGGCCGGAAAACGATCCGAAAGCGCGCCCGGCATCCGAGTTCTTCGTCAACGAGCGCATCGACCTGCTCGTCCGCGAGGCGGAAACTTTCCGCAACGACTACCGCGACAGAGCCCGCCGGATCGTCTTCCACGCGTTGAAAAAACCGATCCCCTTCATGAAGCCGGCCACCGGGGAATCCGTCCGGGAATACGTGCAGCCGGACGACGAGATCGAAACCCAGAAATACTGCGGTGCCTTTCTCGCCGCGATCATCGTCGCCTGCGGGATTATTTCCACGCTCATCATATCCCGCCAAAACCGGCAGACGCACTGAGCGATTGGAAGTTTCAACTTTGAGGTTTCAAATCCTCCGCCACCGGCGGCGCGGCGACCAGCGACAGCGCCTCCATTACGGCGACCACCGCAGGCGGTGCCAGTGAATCCGGCACCACCGCCCCGAGAACGAGGCAGCCATACGCGGTTTCCACCGGGATGACTTCGAGTGTGGCACCGGCACCGATTTTCACGTGGACATTCCCCGCCGAAGCGCCGGGACGCCGCGAGGCAAGCGCCAGGCTGCGGGCCAGGAAATGCAGGCGGCCGTGGTTGCTCTCGTCGAAAATCACCGCCCCCTCGCGATCGAGGATGAAGATGCCCGTCGCCGCGAAATTGTGATGCATCCAGTCGCGGAAGCGCTTGATCCGGTCCAGGAACGGCCCCCGCGCGATGAAGGAATTCTCCGGCTGGGGCGCAACCGGTGGAATCGGCGTCTCGACTTGAGGTGCCGGCGGCGGCGTTTCCACCCGCTGCGGCTGGGTGCTGGCGAATCCGACGAAACCTTCGTCAAACCCCGCGTCCGCCACGGCCACGCTTGGCTCGCGGCCCGGCCTCATCAGCCGGTCGGCCAGGCGGCGGACTTCGATGGGATCCAGCCATGGATAAATCGGGTCCATCAGCCGTAAGCGGCCTGCTGGCCGTGAGAGGGTTCGAACTTCGCTTCGATTTCCGCCCGCAGGGAGTCGAACACCAACTGGGCTCCCGCGCCGTCTTCCAGCACGCCGATCGGCAGGCCGCGGGCGCTGGCCCGGATGAAGAGCCCGTCGCGTGGGATTTGCGTTTGAAAAACCATTTCCGGCGGCAGCAACTGGCGCAGCGCAGCGGCGGCTTCCGTGCTTTCCGCCAAGTCGTTCTGCACCATCGTGAGACAGACGCCGAGCACGTTCAGGCGGGGGTTGACCACCCGCAGGCGGTTAAGACCTTCGAGCAGTTTCGGCACCGAGCGGATTCCCAGCGGTTCCGCCTGTTGGGGAATCATGATCGCGTCGCTTGATGCGATGACGTCTCCCGTCACACCGAACAAACCGGCCGCCGTATCGATCAGGCACAGGTCGAATCCCCGCGCCGCGATGCTGCGCAGGAACGCCCGCACCCGCGCCAAGTGCGTACCCATCCCGCCGCCGCCCGCTTCGTAATCGCTGGCCTGACCGCTGGCGACGAGGGAGAACGTCTCCAGCCGCGTCGGTACGATCAGCCGCTCCAGCGGGATTCCCGGGTCCGCCAGGTAATCGTAAAATCCCGCGAGTAATCGGGACTGGCGGGTCAGGGAAAGTCCCACGGACCCTTGGGGATCCGCATCGACAAGCAGGGTTTTCACCCCCGCTCGTGCGAAGGAATGGGCGAGGTTGATCGAGACGGTGGTTTTACCCACTCCTCCTTTTTGGCTGGAAACGGCGATACTGATCACACGATACTAGGGAATTGTTGCGGCAGCGTAGCTTCGGCTTGCCACATCGGAAGTCTTTTCTTCAGGATGCGGGTGTTGAGGGACGATGTGGTCCTGTTCCACACCCGCTCATTTTTCCATGAAATCCGGATTTCCTCCATGCCCCACAGCGATCCGCATGGTCTTGTGCGGTCTACTTCTTGGAACCAGCGCCTGCCGCAAGGGCCAGGGCGTCACCCGGACCGAAGCCCCGCCGGAAGTGGAGATCGCCGCCGAACTCCAGTCGAATGCACTCGCCCCGCTGCCCGGTGCGATTTATCGCAGTCAAGCCAGCTCGCCAATCCACTGGCAGCCGTGGACCCGGCAGTCCATGGAGCGCGCCAGGACGGCAAACCGCCTTGTCTTCACCGTCGTTGCGATGCCCCAGCAGCCGGGCTTCCAAAGCGTGCTGGCGGCCCTGGCCGAGGATCCTGAACGGGTCGCCATCATCAACGACAACTACGTGCCGATCCTCATCGACGGGGACGCGGCACGGGAAATCGGCATTTTGACCGCCGACTTATGCTCGGAAATCAAACGCAGCCTGCAACTCCCCCTGTTCATCTGGATGACTCCCGAGGGAAATCCGGTTGCCTGGATCCCCGTCTCCACCTCCAGCACCTCCAATGTGGCCGACCTTTTCAACCAATCCCACCAGATGGTCTCCCGGATGTGGCAGGATGATTTCCAATACGTCGTGAAAAACAGTGCGCTGGACAATGCCAGCCGTCGCGATCGCATCGGTGTGCGCAAAAACACCAATGTGATGAGTAAGGAGCCCGCCGATGACGTCCTGCGCGGACTCCGCCAGCTGACCTCGTTTTACGACGCGTATACCCGCAGCTTCGACGAGGCCGGTGGACTCTTCCCCGCCGGAGCCATCGACTTGTTGGCCACCGCCGCCACCCATCCCGGCCTACCCGCCGAGACCCGGGCCCGCTGCCTGGAAACCGTCCGAGAACTGCTCGTGGACCTGCTGCCCAGCGCGATGTTTGATCCCCTTGATGGCGGACTGTTCTCCTCCCGCCGCGGGAATTCCTGGGCGCTGCCGGCCTTCCACCGCGACTGTGTTTCACAATCCCGCGCCGCCGTCGCCCTGTTGAACGCCTACCGCGCCACCGGCGACAAACGCGCCCTCGAAAAAGCGCTCGGACTCATCTCCTTCGCTGAGAAATCCTACGCCACCTCCGAGGGCGTCTTCTCCGCGGGCATGGCCGAGGAAACCACCCCCACCGCGTGGCTCTGGAGCGTCGAGGAAATCGAAAAGGAACTTTCCCCCGAAGACGCCGCCTGGTGGATCAAGGCCACCGGCATGCAGGGACTTGGCAATCTCCCTTCGGAAGTCGACCCACGCCGCGAGTTCTTCCGCTCCAACAGCCTGGGTATCGGGAATTCCGTCGAACAAATCGCCGCCGAGCGGGCGGAACCCGTCGAAACCTTCGCTCCGCGCTTCGAGAGAGTCCGCAAGACCCTGCTCAAAGTCCGCAACACCCGGCTCGGTCCCCTTCTCCGCGACGAGAACTCCCACGCCGGAGCCACCTTCCGCATGGTCTCCGCCTACGCCGCCGCGTTCGGTGCCACCGGCGACGTGAAATACCTCGAAAAGGCCGCCACCCTTTTGGAAAAAGCCCGCGACATTTTCTCCGATGGCCCCAAGCTGCGCCTGTTTTCAAAAGAAGCCCCGCCCTCCATCGGCGCGGGACGGGCATTCCTCTACGGACTCGCGCTTCAGGCGGCGCTCGACGTCTCCGCCATCACCTCGGATAAAAAATGGCTCGACTGGTCCGAAGACCTCGCCACCACCGCCGCCGAACTTTTCACCTCCAACGAGTTTCTCAAGGAATGCCCGGACGACGCGAAAATCGTCGACTTGCCCATCACCGATCTTTCCATGCTTTTCGACGACTCCACCGCCGGCCTGATTTCCTTCGCCGAGTGCCGGCTTTCCGTCGCCGAGCGCCCGCTGGTCCCCACCTTCAGCGACCTGGCCACTCCGCTGCCGACCTTCTCGGTGAAGCGCCCCATCCTCCACACAGATTTGCTACAAGCCACTCTCGCCCGTGAAAACAAGGTGGTGCTCGTCACCGGCGGAGATCTTTCACCCGAGTTGAAACTCGCCACCGAGCGGCTGCCGATGCGGATGATCCAACGCCGCACCGCCAAGCCGGATGACGGGGTTACACCCGGATCCATCAAAATCCTGTTCGCCAATGGCGACCCTAAAATAGTCTCCACACCCGAAGCCTTGGCAGAAGCGGTCTTGCCCTCACCCCGGAATTTGTAAACCCTTTCGCCGTATCCTCCACCCATCCAAGAATTTCCATGAAAAGAAAACCCGCTTTCGCGCTCCTCTGCCTCCTCGGACTCGCCCTGCCCGGCCGCGCCGACACGTTTACACTCAAAGACGGCACCACCGTCGAAGGCACCGTCATCAGCGAAGCTGGCGACACCTACGTGCTCGACGTGCAAGTCACCAAAACCATCCGTGACGAACGTAGAATCCCCAAGGCCGACGTCGTGAAGATCACCCGTGAGGAACCGGACGCCAAGGCGTTCCAAGCGATTTCCAAACTGGTCCCCGCCCCCGACCTCCTCACTGCGGACGAATACGCCGTCAACATCGCCGCCATCGAAAAATTCATTAAAGACAACCCGACCAGCGGCAATCTGAAAAGCGCCAGAAAGATGCTCGAAACGCTCAAGGCCGAGGCCAGCCAAGTGGCCGGCGGCGGGATGAAGATCAACGGCAAAATCGTCTCCGCCGCCGAGTATCAGGCCAATGCCTACGACCTTGATGCCCGCGTCCAGGAATCCAAAATCCGCGACCTGGTGAACGATAATCAATTGCTTCCCGCCGTCCGGTTGTTCGTCGACTTCGACCGCGACTACCGCAATACCCTTGCCTACGGTTCCTTGATCACCCTCATGAAGCAGGCGATCCAGCATCAGGTTGAACAGGCAAAGGAAAGCCTCCTAACTCTTGAGGCCCGTAACAAGGAGCGCGCCGTCGGACTGCAACGCATGGCCTTCGAGGATCGCAAAAAGACCGAAGAAGCGATCAAGAGCGAGGCCGCCGAGATCGAAGCCCGCTACAAGGCCGAAAAGGATGCCAAACAAAACTGGCCCACCACCACCCCCTACCACAAGGCCTCACTGGAGGACACCGTGAAGTTCGGCCAGGCCGAACTCGTCCGGCTCAGCGCGGTGAAAACCATCCTCGGGCTCGACAGCGGAAAAGCCTACCGCGAAGCCTACAACGCGATTCAAAGCGGCGCGAACGCCGCCACCGTCACCGCCGCCATCGCCAACGCGAAAGCCGCAGGCGTCCCTCCGCGGTACCTCGAGCCGCTTGAGGCGAGGGCGAAGGGCGCTTCCAAATAGTCCATGATTTCCATGCCCACACCCCGCACCGCCAACCGCAGCCGCAAGACCGCGGAGACCTCCATCGAACTGTCGATCGACATTGACGGCTCGGGAGTCTCCACCATCGACACCGGCGTCCCGTTCTTCGATCACATGCTCACACTGTTTTCCAAACACGGGCTGTTTGATCTCACCGTGAAAACCGTGGGCGACATCCAGGTGGACTACCACCACACCATCGAGGACACCGGCATCGTCATCGGTGACTGCCTGCGCGAGGCGCTTGGCACCAAGGAAGGCATCCGCCGCTACGGCTGCTGTTACCTGCCGATGGACGAGACGCTCGCCCGCGTCGTCGTCGACCTCAGCAACCGTCCGCACCTGGAATTCCGCGCTCCCGCAGGAACTCCATCGGCACCTAACATGCCATTCACCCTCGTCGAGGAGTTCTGCCGTGCTGTCGCTTCCAATCTCCGGGCAAACATTCACATCGAGCTGCTCTACGGCCGCGACGGCCACCACATCGCCGAAGCGATTTTCAAGGGACTCGCCCGCGCTCTCCGCGACGCCTGCGAGCGCGACCCCCGTGTCAAAGGCATCCCCAGCACCAAGGACGCGCTGTGAGAACCGGCATCATCGACTACGGCGGCGGCAATCTGCGCAGCGTCGCCAACGCCCTGCGCGCGCTCGGCCAGGATCCGGCCATCATCGCCAGCCCGGAAGAAATCGCCGACAGCACCCACCTGTTGCTGCCCGGCCAGGGCGAGTTCGGCGACACCATGCAGCGCCTCGAAAAACGCGGCCTCGCCGCGCTCCTCAAAAACTGGATCGCGGAAGACCGCCCCTACTTCGGCATCTGCGTGGGCTATCAGATCTTGTTTAACACCAGCGAGGAATCCCCGGAAACCCCCGGTCTCGGCATCCTGCCCGGCAGCGTGCGCCGCTTCCAGGAAGAGCCTGGCATCAAGATCCCGCACATGGGCTGGAACTCCGCCACCGCCACCCGCGGCGACACCCGCGTCTGGCAGAACCTTGGCGCGGATCCGTATTTCTACTACATCCACTCGTATTTCCCCGCCCCGCTGGACCCTAACGACATCGTCGCGGAAACCACCCACGGCACCCAGAAATTCGCCGGAGCCGTCGAGCGCGGCAACCTCTTCGCCTGCCAGTTCCACCCGGAAAAAAGCCAGGAAGCCGGCCTGCGCCTGATCCGGAATTTCCTCGGCATCTGAGGCACCCGGTCAATCCAGCGGGGCAAGCAGGTGCGAGAGGGTTTCCGCGTCGATGCGGCGCTTGCGGATCTCGTCGGATAGAAGCGCTTCGACGAGGTCCGCCTTGTGTTTCTGGAGGGCCAGGATCCGACACTCGATGCTGCCGCGACAGACGAGCTTTTGGACGAAGACCGGCTCGATCTGGCCGATGCCATATCTGCAATGTCATGGCTGCAATGAAAGTCTTCCTTTCAAAAGGCCATGCCTTTCATCAGAATCACTTCTTGCTATTTTCCGTCGCCCTGGTAGGGATCTCCCATGAATCGATCGAGATGGCTGGCTGGATGGAGAAATTCCGAGAACAAGCCCGTTTTCTATCACTGCATCTCGCGGATCGTGGACCGGCGGTTCGTGCTGGGGGCGGAGGAGAAGGAGAAGTTCCGCGCTTTGATGCGGATTTATGAGAAATTCTCGGGCTGCCGGGTGACGGCTTACTGCCTGATGGACAACCACTTCCATCTTCTGCTGGAGGTGCCGCCGAGGCCGGCGGCCGGATTCACGGACGCGGAGTTGCTGAAGCGACTGGCGGCGATTTACAGCGAGGCGTTTGTCGCGGAAGTAGCGCGGGAACTGGCGGAAGCAAGGCAGCAGGTGGCCGACGGTTTGTCCGAGGAATCGGTGGTCGTGGGACAGATTCACGAGCGCTTCACTTACCGGATGCACGATCTGGGAGAATTCATGAAAGGCGTGCTGCAACGCTACACTCAGTGGCACAACCGGACGCACGCGCGCACCGGGCGGCTGTGGGAAGACCGGTTCAAGAGCGTGATCGTGGAGGATGGCGTGGCGGCGAAGACGATCGCGGCTTACATCGACCTGAATCCGGTGCGGGCCGGGATGGTGAAGGATCCGGCGGACTACCGGTGGAGCAGTTATGGCGAAGCGATCGGCGGCGGCGCGAGGGGGAATGGAAAAACGGCGCGGGCAGGGCTGGTTCGGGCGCTGCGGGCACACCAGGGAGTGGCAGCGGACGCGGCTTTCTGGGCGGACGATGTCTCGCGGGAATACCGCAGGATTCTGATGGCGGGCGCGGTGGGAAAGAGCACGGAAAGCATCGGCCGGGATGGGAAAGTGGTGGTGAAAACGTCGCGCAAAGGGATTTCAAATGAGCAGGCTAACAAGGAGCTCGCCATGGACGGGGCGATTCCCCTCGGAAAAATGCTGCGTTGCCGGATTCGTTATTTCACGGCCGGCGCGGTGATCGGCAGCCGCAGTTTTGTCGACGAGGCATTTGCAAAATCCCGGGACCGCTTCGGGATGAAACGCAAGTCCGGCGCGAGAAAGCTGAAGGGTGACGCCGCAGTGGCGAATGGCTTTTTGTGGAGCTTGAGGGACTTGCGAAAGGGTATCGCTTGAAGAGCTTGAGACATCCAGGTATCAGCCATAATCTTCGCCAACGCGACCAGATACACGGTTTTTTCTGAAACAATCGGAAGTCCATCGAGTCCCGATTGTCATTGTTGTCAGAATTTTATCCGCAACGCCCAGCGTGGATTAGCAATCTCGCGAGGCCGAGGTATCAGACCGGCAACCATGAGCAACTGCAGTCGGTGCCAATGCGGGTCTTTCTGGGCGGCGAGCCGACACATGCCTACGTTTTCCACGATTGGAGGTCATAAATTCCGGATCACCTTCGCGGGTACTCCGGCGATCAACACATTGTTGGGAAAAGCCCGGGTCACCACAGCCCCTGAGCTGATGACGACGTTATCGCCGATCTTGACTCCGGGATTGATCACCGCGTTACCACCGATCCAGACGTTGTCGCCGATGGTGATCGGACTGCCGAAATCCAGTCCCGAAACCCGTTCCCCCGCATCCAGCGGATGACCCGCCGTGAACATCGAAACACGCGGACCGACCATGCGGTTTTTTCCGATGGTCACCGCACAGACATCGAGAATGATGAGATCGAAATTCGCATAGAAATTCGCGCCGAGATATATGTTATGTCCATAGTCGCAGGAAAACTTCGACTCGATAAACGTATCCGGGTGGCTTCTTCCCAACAGCTTCATCAGAACCGCCCGCCGTTCTTCAAGCTGCTCTTCCGGCAGGGCGTTGAACTCCCGGCAAAGCCTTCTGGCAGCCAAGCGCTCTGATACCAGAGCATCATCGGATGCCCGGTAGAGCTCACCGGCCAACATCTTGGATTTTTCCGATTCCACGGTTCTGCGGCGACTCAGGCTTGCTCCATGTCGTTGTCTTCGAAGTCCATCTCGCGCACCCGCTTTCGGTCGCGCTGGAGTTCGACCTGCTTGCGGAGGATTTCACGGACTTCGGCCCCGCCGGAGATGGCGGGGATTTCCAAGTTCTGCATGGTGCGGTCCGAGGTTTCCATCACGATGGAGGCGAGGCCGGTGAGGCGCATCCACCAGGGCCGGATCATCTGAGTGTCCTTCACCCGGTAGAGTTCGATTTCGTCGATCTTCTGGTTGATCACCCCGCTGGTGACGCGGAGGCGCTCGTTGGTCAGTTCGAAGACTTGGGTGCGGACCACAAGATATCTCCAGATCATGTAGGCGACCGGAAGAACGAGAGCGATGAGAACGGGTTGAAAAAACACCCCGCCAACCACGATGCCAGCGGCGGCGATCAGCGCTGCGGTGAACGGACCGAGATTGAGCCATTGCGAGGAGCAGCCTTTCCACAACGAGTTTTCTTCAGTCATGGCGCGGAGCATGCGCCGGGTCCCCTGCCCTCCGCAAGTGGAGAATGGTTGCCCGATCTCCCCTGCCCGCCCCTCCCGTGAACGGGTTTCCGGTTTCCCGCTCGCCATGAGCTGGAACAGTCCGGTCCTCAACAGCGCTTGCACTCCGCCCGGGCTTCACTTAAGGCTTTCGCCGATGAAACGCAGATTCGCCCTTATTTCCCTCGTTCTTTTCCCGGTCCTCGCCTCCTGCGAACCCGCCAAGGAAGCTGAAAAACCCGCCGCAAAACCCGCACCGCCGCCCGCCAAAGCTCCGAAGGTCCGCCTGAAAACCTCCAAGGGCGACATCGTCTCGAACTGAACGCCGAAAAGGCGCCGGTCACCGTCGAAAACTTCCTCGGCTACGTGAATAAGAAACACTACGACGGCACGGTGTTCCACCGCGTGATCGACGGCTTCATGATCCAAGGCGGCGGATTCACCCAGGAAGGCCAGGTCCTCACCGAGAAACCGACCGGCAAGGGCATCGTCAACGAGGGCCAGAACGGCCTGAAAAACGACCGCGGCACCATCGCCATGGCCCGCACCAGCGACCCGAACAGCGCCACCGCCCAGTTCTTCATCAACGTGGTGGACAACGCCATGCTCAACTACCCGAGCAACGGCGGCTACGCGGTCTTCGGCAAAGTCGTCGAAGGCATGGACGTGGTGGACAAGATCAAGGCCGTCACCACCCGCGCGCGATCGCCCGCGCTCGGCGGCGATGTGCCCGGTGGAACCCGTGACCATCAACCATCCGCGACCGTCCGAGTGATGCAACTCTGGCTCTGCCCGCTCATCGCCTTTTTGTTCGGGTCGATCCCCTTCGGGCTGATCATCGCCAAGGCCAAGGGCATCAACATCCGCGAACACGGCTCCGGCAACATCGGCGCCACCAACGTGCTGCGGGTGGTCGGCAAGAAATACGGCATCACCTGTCTGATGCTGGATGCGCTCAAGGGTTTCATCCCGGTCGTCCATCGCCATCAATCTGATCCAGATCGAGGGCCGAACGATCCGAGTGCCGCATCGGCGCTCTCGATGCCGTGCGCGCTGATTCTTCCGGTCGCAGAAGCGATGCAAGGCCAGACTCGTGCAAGTCCTCACCGCGCTTGCGCGCCGTGCTCGGCCACAACTATTCGCCGTGGGTCGGCTTCAAGGGCGGCAAGGGCATCGCCACCTCCGCCGGCGTGCTGCTCGCGTTGATGCCAGCCGCGATCGTGGTCCTGCTCGTCGTCGTCTGGCTGCTCGTTTTCCTCATCACCCGCTACGTCTCGCTCGCCAGCATCGTCGCTGCCGCCGCGCTGCCGCTCCTCACCCTTTGGGGCTCATGGTTCCACGGACGAATCCAGGACGGCACATGGAACAAACCGCTGTTTGTCTTCAGCCTCGTCATCGCCATCCTCGCCATCTGGAAACACCGCACCAACATCCAGCGCCTGCCGCGAGGGCACCGAACACCGCTTCACCCGCAAGCCGAAATCCGCCGATGTCTGACTTCAAATTCACCTCCGCCGCCATCCTCGGCTCCGGCTCCTTCGGCACGGCGATGGCGAAGCTGCTCGCCCCCAAACTCGAATCCATCGTCCTCATCGGCCGCGATCCGGCAAACCGCGGACACCATCAACCGCGAGCACCGGAATCCCCACTACCTCAGCGAGATCCAGCTGCCGGAAAACGTCCGCGCCTCCATCGACTCCGCCGACGCGCTCAGCCATCCGCTGATCATCTTCGCCGTGCCCACCTCCGCCACCCGCGGAAATGGCCCGGAAGCTCGCCGCCGCCGGTCTGTCCGCCGAAACCCCGCTGCTTTCCTGCGCCAAGGGCATCGAGAAATCCACCGGCGACCGGATGAGCCAGATTCTGCGCGAGGTATTCCCGGACAATCCGATCGCCGTCGCTATCCGGACCTAACCACGCCGAGGAAATCGCCGCCGACATGGCCACCTGCGCCGTCATCGGCTCCGAAGACCACGACCTCGCCGTCCGCCTTCAGGAACTTTTCACACTTCCCGCATTTCCGCTCCTACACCAGCGACGACCTCGCCGGCATCGAGTTCGGCGGCGCGGTGAAAAACGTCTATGCCATCGCCGCCGGCATGGCCCACGGACTCGGCCTCGGCGACAACGCCGTGGCCGCGCTCGTCACCCGCGCCCTGGCGGAGATGACCCGCCTCGGCATCGCGCTCGGCGGGCGGATGGAGACATTTTCCGGACTCTCCGGCGTGGGCGACCTCATCGTCACCTGCTTTTCCGAGCACTCGCGGAACCACCGCGTGGGCCTCGCGCTGGGCGGCGGAAAAACCCTGGAGGAAGCCGTCGCCGCGCTCGGGATGGTGGCCGAGGGCGTTCCCAACACCCTATCCATCCACGAAGCCGCCCGCCGCGTCGGCGTCCGCACCCCGATCATCGACGGGGTCTACAGCATTCTTTACGAAGGAAAATCCGTCCCGCTGGCGATGCGGGAACTACTCACCCGCGACCCCCGACCCGAAAAAGAATAGTCCCATGACAGCAGCCACTCATAAAAAGGAAAATCCGATCCGCCGACTCTATCACTGGACCGTCTCATGGGCGGATCGTCCGGGCGGCACCCACGCCCTCTTCTGGATCGCATTCGCCGAATCCTCGTTTTTCCCGATTCCACCCGACATTCTGTTGATCGCACTGTGTTTCGGAGCCCGGGAGAAATGGGCGAAATACGCCTTCATCTGCACCCTCGGATCCGTCCTCGGCGGCATCCTCGGATGGGGGATCGGCTGGGGTCTCCGGGATACCGTGGCGATGCCGCTGCTCGGTTTGTTCGACCCATCGGGACACACCCAGGAAAAGATCCAGGTGTGGTATGATGCCTACGGATTCTGGGGCATCATCATCGCCGCCATCACGCCGATTCCCTACAAGGTCTTCACCGTGTTTTCCGGCGTCATGCACTACAGCCTGCCGCTCCTCATTGTCGCCTCGGTGCTCGGGCGCGGGTTTCGGTTTTACGTCGTGGCCGCCATCATCCGTATTTTCGGCCCCACCGTGAAACCCTTCATTGAAAAGCATCTCGAATGGTGCTTCGTCCTGGGAACCGCGCTGCTGATCGGCGGATTTATCGGGATCAAATACCTCCGATAGATTTCCTTTCCCCCGGCTGACCGACGAGCGCTTGATACTTCCGATTTCGCCATGAGACTCCACTGACCTCATGCGATTCCTTCTTCCACTCCTCGCCCTCGCCGCCTCCGCTCTAGCGGACAACGCGCCGCTCGACGCGTGGCTCAAACGCCAACCGTCCATCAACACCCTCGATGTGGACTTCATCCAGGAACGCAAACTGCCCGCGCTCAAGAATCCCACCACCACGCCCGGCCGCCTGTCATTTTCCAAGCCGCACAAAGTCCGCTGGCAGCTCGGCAATCCCTTCCAGACTCTCGCCGTCTCGGATGGAGTCACGCTCACCCTGATCGACGCAGCCTCGAAAACCGCCCGCCGGACCGCGGTGGATTCTCCCCAGGCCGTGCGTTTCTCGCTTCTATCCGGCAAGGCGTTCCAATCGCCCGCCGAGTTCTATCAGGCATTCGAGGTGGTCGAGGCCCGCGCCATCTCCGGTTTCCATCAATATACGGTGAAGGCCAGGGACCGCCGGACCCGCAGCCAGATTCCATGGATCTTCCTGGACATCGATCCCGATAAAAACGAGCTCCGGGTGCTGGAATTCGAGCTTCAGGACAAGTCCCGGCTGCGCACGGTCTTCCAGAAGCCGAAGTTCAACGTCAAGCTCGACGACTCCCTCTTCACGCCCGATCTGAGCGGTTACGCGGTGAAATAGGCTGCCAGGCGGATCCTAACCCGGAGGTTGCCATCGACGGACACGCATGCAGACTCGTGGTGTGCCCGGCTTTGAAGACCAGAAACGCATGATGAACTTTTCCCTCGCAGCGGCCGTGCTGCTGCTGGGAGCGAAGGTCACCGCCGCCGTGGTGACCGGCTCGTCCGCGATCTACTCGGATGCTGCGGAATCGGTGGTGCACTTCCTCGCGGTGTGTTTCGCCGTGTGGGCGCTGCGGCTCGCCCACAAACCCGCGGACGAGACACACCACTTCGGCCACGACAAGGTGTCGTTTCTATCCGCCGGCTTCGAGGGTGCGATGATTTCCGCAGCGGCGCTGCTGATATTCTACGAGGCCATCCGGCAGATGATCTTCGGCGTGCGGATCGAGAACCTCGGCTTCGGCATCGCGGTCACCGCCGGGGCGGCGGGCATCAATCTCGTGCTCGGGCTCTCGCTCGTCCGGATGGGAAAACGCAGCGGCTCCCCCCTGCTCCGCGCCAACGGCATGCACGTGCTGACGGATGTCTGGTCGAGCGTCGCCGTGCTCGTCGCTCTCGGGCTTTACAAATCCACCGGCTGGGTCTGGTGGGATCCCATCGCCGCGATTCTGGCAGCCATGAACATCCTGCGTGTCGGCTATCAGCTGATCCGCGAGAGCCTCGGCGGGCTGCTCGATGAGAGCGATCCGGCGATGGAAAAACGCCTCCGCGACCTGCTCGACGCGGAGGTCGGGAAACGCGGGCTGTCCTATCACAATTTCCGCCACCGCCATTCCGGGAGAAACCACTGGGTCGAGTTTCACCTGGTGTTCGACGACGCACTCACGGTCGGCGAGGCGCATGAAGCGGCCACGGAGATCGAAGCAAGCATCGCCGCAGTCCTGCATCCGGACGGGCGGGTGATTTCCCACCTCGAGCCGAAATCCGCGGAGGATCATGTGGAGCGGTGGGAGGTGAGGTGAGGCCGAAAGTTAGAGTCCGCGACCGCCGGACATGTGGTGGAGCAGCTTCTGGTTGAACTCGTCCGCCATGTTATAGCCGAGGCGCCGCAGCTGTTGGTCGAGCGCGGCGATGGTGACCATCCGCGCGGTGTCGCGCCCGGGGCCGACCGGGACCTCCACGTGGATGACGTGCTGGCCGAGAATCTCGTAGGTTTTCTGTTGGAGCCCGACGCGGTCCACCTCGTTGAGGTCCGCCTGCGGCTTGAGGGTGACGACGAGGTCGAGCCGCTTGTCCGGGCGGATCGAGGCGAGACCGTAGAGGTTGGCCACGTTGATGATGCCGATGCCGCGGATTTCCATGTAGCCGCGTGATAGGTCCGGCGCGGTGGCGACGAGGTCGCCACCGACGTATTTGATGCGCACCATGTCGTCGGCGACGAGCGAGGCACCACGCTCCAGCAGACCGATGGCGGTTTCCGATTTCCCCGATCCGCTCTTGCCGACGATGAGTACGCCGACGCCGCGCATGTCCACCATGCAGCCGTGAAGCGTGACGCTGGGAGCGAATTCATGCTCCAGCCGGATGGTGGCGGCGTTGAGGAAATTCATGGTCACCTGCGAGGTGCCGAAGACCGGGATGCCATGGTTGCGGGTCACCTCCATGAGGCTGGGGTCCAGCACCGAGCCGCGGGCGACGACGATGCACGGGATCTCGCGGTCGCACATCCGGCGGAAGCGGTCGATGCGCATCGAGTCCGGGAGTTTTTTCAAATACGACAGCTCGGAGTTCCCGAGCACCTGGACACGCTTTTTGGCGAAGTAGGAGAAGAACCCGGCAAGCGCGAGTCCCGGGCGGTTCATCGCCGGCTCGCTGATCAGCCGTTCGAAGCCGATTTCTTCGCCGTGGAGGGAAAGCCCGAGTGCTTCGGCGTGGGCTTCGAAGAATTTTCCGACGGAAATCGAGGCGACGGTTTTGACGCGTGGTGGCATGGCGGTGACTCAACCAGATCCCGCCGGAGACGGCACGCGAAATCCCACGCCGGGGTTGCACGACCGGGGGAACGTGCTACAAGACCCGCCAAGGACCATGCCAAACTACGATTACGAATGTCAAAAATGCGCCAAACGCTTCGAAGTTTTTCAAAGCATGAATGATGCGAAACTCACGGACTGCCCGGAGCCGGGCTGCGACGGCCAGGTCAAGCGCCTGCTGGGCACCGGCGGCGGGATTATTTTCAAGGGCGCGGGCTTTTACCAGACCGACTACCGTTCCTCGTCCTATCAGGCCGGAGCCAAGGCGGAAGGCGCGGCGAGCGCTCCGCCGGCAGCCGCACCGGCGGCGACTCCCGCACCCGCGCCCAAGTCCGCGGACTGAATCGTTGCAAGCAGCTCCCGGCGTGGTAAGCAAGTAGGAACATGGCCGACTCCACTCAGTCCAAATCCGGCGGCGGATGTTTTTCCAAGCTGCTTTTACTCATCCTGCTGGCGGCGGCCGGGGGGCTTGGTATGGCGATTTACAGCGCGCTCCAGCCCCAGGATTTATCCGATCTCAAGAACCCGGCACCGGTCGCCAACCCTGGTCCCGAGCGGGATGTGAAGGTGGTTTTGAAAAACGCCATCGACCGCGGATTTCCCGTCACCTTGCAGGAGACGGAAATCAACCAATGGCTCGGCCGCACCTTGGTGGCCAAACAGGGCGGCCTGCTCGAAGGAAAAGTCACCTTCGACCGCGTCTGGGTGAGGCTGGAGGAAGGCATCGCCGAGGTGATCATGGAGCGGCAATTCCTCGGCAAGCCATTCACCGTCTCGATGTATCTCCAGATCGAGCGGCTGGAGAGTCCGCAAGGGATGTTCACCGAGATCCACCCGCATGGCGGACCTTACCACCCGGATTTCCCGCATCCTCCGAAGGGCGGGCGCTTCGGCAAACTCGTGGTGCCGCAGGGATTTCTCCACATCGTGCTGCCCGCCTTCCAGAATCTCGCCGCGCAATTTCCCGAGGAAATCGAACTTGGATTGCGCGAGATGTCCCGCATCAACCTGGAAAAAGGCCGCATCGTGCTCGATCCGCGCGAACCGCTCGGCCAGGAGGGTATGCCGCAGAGCTTCTAATTTGAAATGACCGCTCGTCCGTTGTTGCTGGGATTCCTGCTCACCGCGCTGACCGCAGCGGAGGAAATTCCGCGCGCCATTCAAGTCACCGAGGCCCCGCCGCCGCTCCAGCTCGAAGGGCAGGACCGCGTCACCAGCCGCACCAAGCAATTCCGCATCTTCGGCGGCGCGCCACAAGACCGGGCGACCATCGCGCAGCTCGCCGAGGAGACGAAGGACGAATTGCTGCGCCTCACCGAGGAGCGCGACGCGTGGAAAGTCCCGGTCAACGTGGTGCTCCACGGGAAATCCGGCGATCCCATGCCGCTGCGCACCTCCGCCCTGCAGATCCTCGTGAATGAAGTCGGCTACGAGATCCAGCTGGACACCCATCTCAGCCGCGGCATCGAGCACGAGCGGTTCAAATCCGCCACCACCGCCGCGCTCATTTACGAACGCGCCCTCCGCGATCGTCCGACACAGGATTCCGAGACGCCGTTCTTTGTCCCGCCATGGCTGGTCGACGGCCTCCGCGAAGCGACCGCCTGGCGGCTGAACCAAAGCGACCGCCGCCTCTACGAAGCACTCTTCAAAACCGGCGGGCTGTTCAAGCTTGACGATGTTTTTTCCGTCACCACCCCCGGCTACGAGGACATGGATGCCGCGATGCGCGCCGCCTTCCGGGTGTCCTCCGGTGCGCTTGTCATGGCTCTGCTCCAACAGCCGCAGGGCAAGGAGGGATTCCGCGCCTTCCTCACCGACGTCGCGTCTTACGAAGGGGAAATGCCCTCGCTGCTGCGCAAACATTTCCCCGAGCTCAATCTATCCGAGACCAGTCTTTCGAAATGGTGGGCGCTCCAGCTCGCCCAGATCGGCGGCCAGAATCTCGCCACCGACGTGCTCACCATTTCCAAAACCGAGTCCACACTCAACGAAGCGCTGCGGCTGAATTTCCGCACGCCGGAAGGCATCATCCAACAGAAGGAACTCACCGCCTGGCCGGAAATCGCCGTGCTTCCCGAGCCCGAGCGCATCAAGGCGGTGCAGCCCGCCGAAGACGCCCTCGTCCGGCTCAGTTTCCGTTGTTTCCCCTCCTTCCGGCCGATTCTAGCGGAATATCAGATCGTGCTAAACTCCATCGCCAAGAACAAGACGGAGAACGTCGCCACCCAGCTCTCCGCCCTGGCCGAGCGCCGCGCGACCATGACCGCCAAGGCCGAGCGTGCCGGCGATTACCTCGACTGGTTTGAAATCACCCGCGCCCGCGAAACCAGCGGCGTGTTCGACGACTACATGCGCCTCAAGGAGCGGCTCAAATCCAATCCCCACCGCCGCACCGACGACCTCTCGAAATACCTCAACCGCATGGACGCCATCTTCAGCCGCAAGGGCGATCCCGAAGGACCACAGGCTTCGCCACTAGGGTTTCCCGAAATTCCGGAACTGCCGCAGCCGTGAGCGCGGGCATGGTTTCGCCTGAGAATTTCCGGCCATTTGCCTTACGGATCGCCACTGAGGGTGATCCGCGCGGTCGCTAGAATTCCCGGAGGTCCGCTGACAGATCCTTCCACCTGGACCAGTCCTCCCAGACGGCCTTCAAGCTTCACCCGGATTTCCAGAACGTCGCCAGGCACGGCGGCACCGAGGATTTTCGCCGCCCGCACTCCGGTTAGACGCAGATCCGACATCGCCGGATGCTCCGGGTCCGTCTGGATCATGATGCCGCCAAGCTGGGCGATCGCCTCGATGAGAATCACGCCGGGCATCATCGGATTTTCCGGAAAATGTCCTGTCAGAAACGCCTCATCACCCCGGACCCGATAGATGCCCGACGCCTCGCGCCCCGGCTCCAGAGACACCAGCTCATCCACGAAACGGAATGAAGTTCCGTGGGGAAGTGACCGCAGCGCGGCATGCAAATCAGGCGTCATTTTCAAATCCACATCACACCGGCCACAGACGTGCTGGCAAGCCTGATCTGTTCCGGAAAAAATCAATTCGACCATCCGGAAAATCCTCATTATTCTCCCACACTGTGCCGCCCGGTGACCCACAGGCCCTCACGTTCCCCCGCCCGGAAGCCATGACGCTTCGCTGGTGGCTGCGTGCGCCGTGGGACTACCTGATGATGGCGCTAGGCCTGCTTTACTGGGGCGTCTTCGGCGGCTTGCTGACCCTCATCGGCGGCCCTTTGCACTTGATCCTGCCGAAAGTCCGAGGTGAGCGCCTCGGGCGGTTTCTGCTGCACCAGTTGTTCCGGAATTTCGTCGTTTACCTGCGGGCCTCCGATCTCGTCCGGGCGGATCTCACCGCGCTCGACCGGTTGAAGGACATCCAAGGCTCGTTCATCGCCGCGCCCAACCACACCTCGCTGTGGGACGTGGTTTTCATCATTGCCCGGCTTCCCTCCGCCGTCTGCGTCATGAAAAAACAAATCCTCACGAACCCGCTGCTAGGCGGCGGCGCGCGCCTCGCGGGCTACATCGACAATTTCGGAACCACCCGCATGATCCGGAACGCATCGAAGGCCCTGGCCGGCGGCGGGCAGCTGCTGCTGTTTCCGGAAGGCACCCGCACCCGGCCCGACACCCGCTGGATCAATCCGGTCAAGGGCGGCTGCGCGATCATCGCGATGCACTCCGGAGTTCCGGTCTATCCGATATTTATCCGCAGTGACTCCCGCTTCGTGCAAAAAGGCTGGCCGCTGTGGAAACGCCCGGTTTTTCCGATCCACATGCGCTTCGATCTCGGCGAACCGCTACGGCCCCGGCCCGGTGAAACCTCCCAGGAATTCACCGCCCGCCTCGCCGCGGTCTATGAGCAGGAGCTCTCGAAACCGGATCCGCTGCGGCGGCAAATCGACCCGCAGTGACACAGGCATTCCTGCCTGTTCTTCATCCATCACGTCCGGGAGAACAGGCAGGAATGCCTGGATCACCGCTTTTCCGTTTCCCATCCGCGAAACCGTCGCATAGCCTCCGCCACACATGAAAACCGCCGCCATTCGTGCCGCCATCCGCGATGTCGTGGATTTCCCGAAAGAAGGAATCATCTTCAAGGACATCACCCCCGTGCTCGCCGATGGAAAACTCTTCCGCCAGTCCATCTCCCTGCTCTGCGAAACCACCGGCGGCGTGAAGATCGACAAGGTCGTCGGCATCGACGCCCGCGGTTTCATTTTCGCCGCGGCCGTCGCCGACCGACTGGGTGCCGGCTTCGTCCCCATCCGGAAAAAAGGCAAACTCCCGTGGAAAACCCGCCAGTCCGCCTATTCGCTCGAATACGGCGAGGCCATCGTCGAGCTCCATGAGGACGCGGTGAAGCCCGGCGAGTCCGTGCTGCTCGTCGATGACCTGCTAGCCACCGGCGGCACCGCCGCGGCCGCGGTGAAATTGTTGGATGAACTTGGTGCCAACATCGTCGGCATTTCCGTGCTCATCGAGCTCGCCTTCCTGCAAGGTCGCAGCAAGCTCGTTCCCCACACGGTGAACTCGATCATTACCTATTGACGGCACGAAAATTGCTCGAATTCCGGATGGGAAACCCGCCCCCCCTACGCAAAGTCGTAGTCTGTCGCAGTCTTGACATTGCTGCCTGAAATACTGTTTTAGTCCGTAGTCCCAACCCATTACCCTCCAACCACAGCCCTCCCCCCAGATGATTCCGACGTCCCGTCTTGCCGCAATCACTCTCACCATCTTTTCGCTTCCGCTGGCCGCGCACGCCACCGATTCCACCTTGGACGGAGCGTTTGTCACCACCATCAGCCCCGGTCTCACCCCCGATGGCTATGTCCCGCCACCTACCGCCCCCAATTGGTCCTCCGGCACCGGCGCGGTCAACGCCGTTGCCCTCCAGTCCGACGGCAAAATCATCGCCGGAGGAAACATCTCCCGCTATCAGGCACCGCCCGCCGGATCGCCTCAGTCGTCGCTCAAGCGACTGAACTCCGATGGCACGCTCGACACCGCGTTCGGCGCAATCGCCTCCACCCTCGCCGACTCGCAGGGCCAGACCGAGGTCAACAAGATTCTAACCGTCGCCAGTGACAAGCTCTATGTCGGCGGCGTCTTCACCTCCTACGACGGCGTCGCACGCGGCGGCGTCCTCCGCCTCGACGCCAACGGCACGCTGGACACCGGCTTCAATGCCGCAGGTATCTCTAACTCCAACGCCTTCAGCATCCGCTACGTGCTCGCACTCGCCGAGCAGCCCGACGGCAAACTCCTCGTCGGCGGCGGCTTCAACCGCGCCAACGGCACCTTCCGCCCCAACCTCGCCCGTTTCAACGACGACGGATCACTCGACACTTCCTTCAATCCCAACGCCGCACTCGGCGATTCCTCCTTCGTCGGTGATATCTCCGTCCTCCCCAACGGCCAAATCCTCGTCGCCGGCGGCCGCAACCGTCCCGGCGGCGGCGGCACTCCCTTGCTCTTGCGCCTCAATTCCGACGGCTCACTCGATCCCTCACTTTCGCCTTCTTTCGACAACGAATTCGGCGACATCGACGAACTCCTCGTGCTGCCCGACGGCCGCATGCTCATCGGCGGCGACTTCTCGTTCCAGCCCTCCGGCACCAGCTATTACTTCGCCTGCCTGCTTCCCGACGGCTCGCTCGACACCTCCTTCATGACCAACGTCGGCTCCGGTCCCAACGGCTGGGCCGGCGGCGAGATCGCCCTCCAACCCGACGGAACCATTTTCGTCGGTGGCATCTTCAAGTCCTGGAACGGCCAACCGCGCGCTTCCATCGCCCGCCTCCTTTCCGACGGCACCCTCGATACCGCCTTCGCGCCCGCTCCCTACATCAACGACAATTCCTACACCACCCACTTTTACAGCTTCGCCTTCCAGCCCGACGGCAAACTCGTCGCCGGTGGCTGGTTCCCCCGCGTCTCCGATCCCGCGGTCGAGACTTACAACCTCACCCGCTTCGTCAACGAATTCGCCACCGGTCCCGGGACCCTACGTGCCGTCAGCGCCACCGCCACCACCACCGAAAACGCCGGCTCCGTCGCGCTCCAAGTATCCCGCTTCGGCGGGCTCATCGGTGCAGTGTCGGTCGACTACACCCTCACCCCGCTCAACGCCATCCCCGGCACCGACTACACCCCCATCTCCGGCACCCTCACCTGGGCCACCGGCGTCGGCGGCATCCAGTCCATTACCGTCCCCATTCTCCAGGACACCGCCCAAGACGGGCTTAAAACTTTCCAGCTCACCCTCTCCAACCCCACCGGCGGTGCTACCCTGCCCCCTGCCAATTCCACCACCCTCGTCGGCATCCGCGACGACGACGCCCCGCCTGTCATCGTGCTCAACCCCGTCGCCGTCACTCTCGACCAAGGTGCCAATTTCTCCCTCGTCGTATTTTACGACAGCGTCCTCCCAGCCACCGTCCAGTGGCAACGCGACCCCGACGGCCCCGGCGGGCCGCTCCCCTTCGCCAATGTCCCCGGTGCCACAAGCCTCGTTTACTTCGTCAGCAACTCCGACCCCACCACTCACGGCGGCACCTACCGCGCCGTCGTCACCAATCCCAACGGCTCGGTCACCAGCGCCGCCGCCGAGGTCGCCATCGCCGTCCCTACCGGCTCCGTCGTCGCATCTTTCGCCCCCGTCGACATCGGCACCATCAACCTCGCCACCCCCGACTCCTCCGGCCGCATCCTCTCCCTCACCAGCACCGGCCTGCGCCGCCTCGCCGCCGACGGCACGGTCGATCCCACCGCATCCTTCGGCCTGAGCGTGGCCTCAAACACCGCCACCTCCGTCCTCCCCCTCGCCGACGGCCGCATCCTCGTCGGCGGCAGTTTCACCAGCCAGACCCACCAGCCGAGTTCCACCGCGACCTCGATTTCGCGCCTCGTGCGCCTCAACGCCGACGCCACCGGCACCGTCGACACCGGTTTCTCCGTCGCCCTCAGCAACAACGTCACCGCCCTCGCAGCCGGAACTTCCGGCACTTTCTACGTCGGCGTCTCTGGTGCCTCCACCTCCGGCAACGGACTCCTCCGCTTCCTCCCGTCCGGTGCCGCCGATCCGACCTGGACGCCCGCCGCGAACACCATCGCCGCCGGCACCAGCGGCAACGTCATCCTGGTCAAGGAACTCGCGGATGGAAAAGTCCTCGTCAGCCACCGCCTCGGTTCCACTTACCGCCTGTCCCGCCTCACCTCCACCGGCGCACTCGACTCCACTTTCGGTACCGGTGGCAATATCGACTTCGGCACCAGCAACTGGATCAATGGTCTCGATGTGCTGCCCGACGGCCGCATCGCCGTCTCCGCCCGCTTCAACGTCGATCTTTTCACCACGGCCCAGCGTTACCTCGCGATCCTGAACTCCGACGGCAAGCCCGACTCCAGCTTTCAATTCGGCAACGGCGTACTCGGCTCCTATCCTTTCGGCGTCGCCTACCGTGACGGTCGCCTGCTCGTCTGGGGAGCCTTTACCACCGTGAACGGATTCCCCCTGGGAAATCTCCTCCGCCTTAATCTCGACGGCTCGGTGGACACCACCTTCTCCATCGGCGCGGGTGCCAGCGGCAATTTTGGTTTCGCCATCAACACCGCCTTTCACACCACCACCGGCGATATTTTCATTGGTGGCTCCTTCACCTCCTTCAAAGGTGTCCCCCGTAACCGCGCCGCGCTCCTCGTCGGCAATCCCCAGATCAGCGCCGTCGGCTTCGCCCCTCCCCGCGTCACTACCATTGAGGCCGCCGCCAATCTCGCGCTCACCGTCCGGCGCTATGGCTCAGCCACCGAGGCCGCCTCCATCACCTACACCACCGCCGACGGCACAGCCCTCGCCGGCACCGATTACACCGCCGTCGCTGGCTCCGTCAATTGGGGGCCCGGCGACTCCGCCGACAAGACCGTGCTCATCCCCATGCTCAATGACGCCGACATCGAGGTTTCCAAAACCTTCCGCGTCTTGCTCGGAACTGCCACCGGTCCGCTCAGCCCCGCCGCCTCCGCCACCATCACGATTCTAGACAACGACACCCCCGTCACCTACACCGTCTCTCCCGTCGCCCTCACCAACCTCATCGCCGGCGGCTCACTATCCCTCACCGCCACCACCACGAGCCCCACGCCCACCACCTATCAGTGGTTCCTCAACGGCGTTGCGATCCCCGGGGCCACCACCACTTCCTACGCGAAAAATCCCGTTACTGCCGCCGATGCCGGCCTATACACCCTCGTCGCCACCAACGCCGCCGGAGCCTTCACCGGCACCCCCGCGCTGGTTGTCATCCGCCCACAGCCAGGGCGTCCCGCCGTCGGCCAGGCCACCACCGGCCGCCCCGTGTTCGGCACCGCCCCGGTCGGCCTCGTCGTCGCCAACGACGGCTCCGTTTACGTCGGCGGCAACTTCTCCGCCAGCCTGCCCAACAATGTCCCCCAGGCCAACTTCTTCCGCGTCAAGCCCGACGGCTCCACCGACACCCCCTTCACCTACACGCCCGGCGCGGCCGTCACCGCCCTCGCCCGCCAACCCGACGGCAAGATCCTCCTCGCAGGACCCTTCGCCAACCGAGTCGTCCGCCTCAATGCCGACGGCACCGTGGACACCGACTTCGCCACCGCCCTCGGTGCTTCGCTCAACACCGCCCCCCAGCTCAATGACTTCGCCTTCGATTCCACCGGGCGCATCTATGTCGGTGGTGCCAGCTATCTCGCCCGCCTCTCCTCCGCCGGCGCGCTCGACACCACCTACACCCCTGCGGTCGGCGGCACCGTCACCGCGATCACCGTGCAAGCGGACGATAAACTCGTCGTCGGTGGCTCCATCACCACTCTCGCCGGCTCCTCCGTCTCCCGCCTCGGGCGTTTGGAAATCAACGGCGCCCGCGACACCACCTTCGTCAGCGCCATCGGCGGCGGGGCCATCTACAACGATCTGCTCGTGCTCTCCGACGGCCGCCTCCTCGCCGCCGGCTCCGGCTTTGCTAACAGCGCAAGCTTCGCCCTCGTCAACTCCGATGGCTCCTTTGGCTCCAACATCGCCAGCTCCAACCAGGTTTACCGCCTCGCCCAGGCACCCAACGGAAAAATCCTCCGCATCCAGACCAGCGCCACTTCCGCCAACTACGTCGCCCGCCTGCTCGGCAGCAATCCGCTCCCCAGCCCCGGCTCGTCCGACTTCGACGCCACCTTCAATCTCGGCACCGGCCCCAACGCCGAGGCCCGCGCCCTCGCCATCGGCCCCGACGGCGGCGTCTGGATCGCCGGCCAGTTCACCACCGTGGACAGCGTCGCCACCGGTGGCATTGCCAAACTCAACGGCGACCTCGTCGCCCCCGCCATCGCCAACCAACCCGTCCGCACTGACGTCAACACCGGCGGCACCGCCCGCCTTTCCGTCGGTGCCATCGGCACCGGCCTCACCTATCAGTGGTTTAAAAACGGCACCCCGCTCGCTGACGACACACGGATTAGCGGAGCCACCACCGCCATCCTGACCATCACCGGTCTGCTCGCCACCGACGACGACACCTACACCGTGGCCGTCACCGGAGGCACTCCCGCCACCACCGCCACCAGCAACTCCGCCAAGCTCAACGTTCTCGCGGCCCCGCTCGTCGCAACATCGCCAGCCTCTCTCACCCCCGCTCTCGGCTCCACCGTCACCCTCGCCGCCGACGTCCTCGCCGCCACCCCTGCCACCTACATCTGGACGCGCAACGGCGTGCCCATCATCGACGGCGGCCGCTATTCCGGGGCCACCACGGCCACCCTCGTGATCACCGGAGCCACCAACGCCGACGACGGTGCCTACACCCTCACCGTCACCAACTCGCTCGACACCGCCGCCACCGCTCCCGCCACGCTCGCCGTCGCCCAAGTCGCTCACCTGCGCGCCATCGGCCCCACCACCAACATCGCCGTCGCCACCACCTCCAGCAACAACGTAGCCCGGGCATTCCTTCACCTCCCCGACGGCCGCACCCTCGTCGCCGTGGTTGGCAATGTCACCGGCACCAACGCCTCCAGCAGTTCCCAGGTCAACCTTGTCCTCATCCAGCCCGACGGCACCGTTTCCGCCACCCCCGCCGGCACCTTCAACAACAACGTCCTCGGTCTCGAACGCCTGCCCGATGGAAAAATCCTCGTCGTCGGTGCCTTCACCCAGGTTGCCAACGTCGCCGGTGCCGGACGCAGCTACCTCGCCCGCCTCAATGCCGACCTCACGCTCGACACCACCTTCGCCCCGTCCCCAGTCCCCACCGCCGCCATCCAGAAAATCATCACCGACTCCTTCGGCCGCATCCTCCTCGGCGGCAGCTTCACCAACTACGGCGGCGTCACCGGCCAGAGCAATCTTGTCCGCCTCACTGCGGACGGCGCACTCGATCCGACCTTCACCCGCCGCCCGACCAGCACCGTGAACGACCTCCTCCGCCAAAAAGATGGCAAGGTCCTCGTCGGCGGCGGTTTCTCGAGCCTGGCCGGTGATTTCCTCACTGCGCGCGGCCTCTACCGCCTGGATGCGGACGGCAACCTTGACACCGGTTTCACCCCTGATTTTCCAGCAGGCAACTCCATCAGTGCCCTCGCCCTGGATTCCACCGGCCGGATCATCGCCGCCCGCACCGTTCCCACTCTGGTCCGCCTCCTGCCTACCGGCGTGTCCGACCCCACCTTTACCTTCAGCGAGTCCCTCAACGGCCAAATCTCTTCCCTCCTTGCCTTCCCCGACGGTCGCACCCTCGTCGGCGGTAGTTTCACCACCCCGACCAACCGATTGTTCGCGATCGACGCCAGCGGCGCACGAGACACCACCTTCGACGTCGGTACCGGCCTCGCCAGCAGCGTCAACACCTTCTCCTCAGACACTCTCGGCCGCACCTGGGTTGGCGGGCTTTTCAACACCTACAACGCCGTCAACGCACCCCGCATTCTTGTTCTTCAAGGCACCGGCCCCATTCTCGATTTCACCATCCAGCCCTCCGGCCAGATCCGCGACCTCGGAGCCACCGCCACTTTCACCGCCGCTGCCACCGCCAACAATGGCTTCACCTATCAGTGGCGCAGAAACGGCCTCCTCCTCGCCGACGGAGGCAGGATCAGCGGCACCGCCACCCCCACGCTCACCATTGCCGGCCTGCTCGCGACCGACGCCGCCGACTACCATCTGGTGATTACCAGTCCCTCCGGCATCTCCACCTTTGCCAGCCTCACCAGCGCCACCGCCCGACTCGCTGTGCTGGCCGCGCCCGAAATCCTCGTCGGTCCGTCCGCCCTCACCCGCGAGCTCGGCGGCTCGGCCACGTTTAGCGGCAACGCCCGCGGTGCCGGCACATTGAACTATCAATGGCTCCTCAATGGCGACCCGCTCGCCGATGGCACCACCAGTGGCCTAACCATCACCGGTGCCACCACGCCGTCGCTCACCGTCAGTGGTATCACCTTCGACCAGGCCGGCACCTACCGCCTGCGCGTTAGCAACACACTCGGTCAAGCGTTCTCCACCCCAGCCGTGCTCACCGTCGAGCGCCTCCCTGGCGGACTCGCCGCCGGTGTCGCCCAGCCCTCTCCCAACAACGCGGTGCTCGCCATCCTCCGCCTCGCCGACGGCTCCATGCTCGTGGGCGGCCAGTTCACCTCCATCACCATCAACGGCGTGGCGAACACCCGGGGCCGCATCGCCCGCTTCCTCACCGATGGCACCCTCGACCCGAATTTCACGCCCTCCTTCAGCAGCGACGTCCGCGCCCTGGCTCAGGACTCCAGCGGACGAATCTTCGTCGGAGGCGGCTTTACCAGCGTCACATTTGGCAGCACGACCACCAACCGAACCCGAGTCGCCCGCCTAACGAGTTCGCTTGCTCTCGATACCGACTTTGACACCTCCACCGCCGGCCCTAACAACCAGATCAACGCGCTCGCCCCCACCGGCGACGGCGGCGTCTATGTCGGCGGGGCCTTCAGCTTCAACCTGGTCGGTGCCACCGCCGTCAACCGCGTAGCCCGCCTCTCCGCGACCGGTGCGCTCGATACCGGCTTTGCCGCACCCACCAATCCCGTGAACAACGAGGTCAAGGCCCTGCTCCTTCGCTCCGACGGAAAACTCTACGTCGGCGGCACTTTCGGCACCACCCTGCTTTTGTCCACTGGCCCGCGCGACACTGCCTTCAGCGGCGCAACTTCGGGCCAAGCCTTCCTGCATCGCTCCGACGGCAGCCTCGCGGTGGCCGGAGGCAACCCCTACTTCTCGATCGTCAACGGCGACAGCGGAGCCGCTCTCAAAAACTACGTCACCGGCCATTTCCTCGCCGTGTCATCCGTCGCCCAGCAGTCCGACGGCAAACTCCTCTCCGGATCCTACGGCGTCCTGAAACGCACCAACCCCGCCACCGACCTTGACGACCCCGGCTTCGTCGGCGGAGACAACTACATCAACGCCCTCGCCTTGGACGGTGCCGGACGCATCTGGGCCGGCGGTGCCTTTTCGACCTTCGCCGGCGTTGCCCGTTCCCGCCTCGCCATCCTCAACGGTGGCGAGTTCGAGTCCCAGTCTGGCCCACTGACCCCGCAAATCATCACCTTTCCCGCCCTCGCGGATCGAAACACCCTCGACGCTCCCTTCAATCTCACCGCCACCTCCGATTCCGGTCTGCCCGTCGCTTACGCCATCAGCGGCCCGGCCACCCTCTCCGGATCCACCGTCACCCTCACCGGTGCCCCCGGCACCGTGACCATCACCGCCACCCAGGCGGGCAACGCGACCACCGCCGCCGCCACTCCGGTCATCCGCTCGTTCGCCGTCATCGCCGCCGATCCCTTGGCCGATTTCCTCGCCACCGCCGGCATCCCCGCCAACCTCCGCGGCCCGAACGACGACGCGGACAACGACGGCCTCGACAACCTGCTGGAATACGCCCTCGACCTGAATCCCAACGGGAACGGTGGTGCTTACACCGGGACTCCGCCGACTTCAGTCCAAACATCCACGGAGCTGAGTTACACCTACCGCCGTGTCCGGAATGATGTCACTTACATTGTGGAAACCTCGTCCGCGCTCATCGGCGGCACTTGGACCAGCGTCGGCGTCACTCAAGGCATCCCCGCCCAGGACGGCACCACCACCGCCAGCATTCCGATCACTCCGGGCAGCCAGTTCCTCCGTTTGTCCGTCAGCCGCTGAGGCATTTGAATGCCGAAGATGATTGGAAATCATCGCCAAAGGCATCGACACACGAATCACGAAACGCAAGGCTCCCCCGTGGCTGCCAAAGGCGCACTTTCTTCATCTCAGCTTTTCAGCTTCTCAAAATTTCAGCATCTACCCCCATGTCCTGGCAATCCTACAACCAATCGCTTCTCCGCTATCCGCAACACGGTTTCTCCCTCGATCTCTCCCTGATGGACATCGAGCCGAGCTACATTGAAACGCTCGCGCCGAAAATCACCAAAGCCTTCGCCGACATGGTCGCCGTCGAGTCCGGAGCCATCGCAAACCCCGATGAAGGCCGCATGGTCGGCCACTATTGGCTGCGCAACGCCGATCTCGCGCCCACCGAGGAACTGAAAAAAGCCATCACCGAGCCCATCGCCGCACTCAAGGATTTCGCGGAAAAAGTCCACACCGGAGCCATCACCACTCCATCCGGCGGGACCTTCCAGCAAGTCCTGCTCATCGGCATCGGCGGCTCCGCGCTCGGTCCGCAACTTGTCTCCGAGGCCATCGGCCAGAATGCGAAGCTGCCGCTCCATTTTTTCGACAACACCGACCCCGCCGGCATGGACACGGTGATCGCGAAACTTTCCGAAATCGGACTCGCAAAAACCCTCGTGCTCGTCATTTCCAAATCCGGCGGCACCGCCGAGACCCGGAATGGCATGCTCGAAGCCAAGGCCGCCTATGAAGCCGCCGGCCTCGACTTCGGCCTCCACGCCGCTGCCGTCACCGGCACCGGCTCGAAGCTCTATCAATACGCCACGCAGCTCGGATTCCTCGCCATCTTCCCGATGGAAGACTGGGTCGGCGGCCGCACCTCCGTGCTTTCCACCGTCGGCCTCGTTCCCGCCGCGCTGCAAGGGCTCGACATCGACGCGCTGCTCGCCGGAGCCGCCGCCATGGACGTGGAAACCCGCCAGCAGGACGTTTCGAAAAACGCCGCCATGCAGCTCGCCCTCGCCTGGCACCACGCGACGAACGGCAAGGGCGAAAAGGACATGGTCGTCCTGCCCTACAAGGACTCGCTCGTGCTGTTTTCGAAATACCTCCAACAGCTTGTGATGGAATCGTTAGGCAAGGAGCACGATCTCGACGGCAAGGTCGTCAACCAGGGCATCGCCGTTTACGGCAACAAGGGCTCCACCGACCAGCACGCCTACGTCCAACAGCTCCGCGACGGAGTGAACAACTTCTTCGCCACCTTCATCGAGGTGCGCAAAGGCCGCACCGGCCACAGCATCGAAGTGGATCCCGGCACCAGCACCGCCGACTACCTGCAAGGCTTTCTGCGCGGCACCCGCAAGGCGCTGCACGCCGCCGGCCGCAAGTCGGTCACCATCTCGCTGCCGGAAGTGACGCCGTTCAGTCTCGGCCTGCTCATCGCCCTCTTCGAGCGCACCGTTTCGTTCTACGCCTCGCTCGTCAACATCAACGCCTATCACCAACCGGGCGTGGAAGCCGGAAAAAAAGCCGCCGGTGCTTTCCTCGAAACCCTCAACAAGGTCCGCGGCCACCTCACCGCCACTGCCAAGACCGCCGGGGAAATCGCCACCGAAACGGATGCCGACCCCGAGGACGTCTATCACTGCCTCACCCATCTATCCGCCAACGGCGAGGTCCAGATCTCGATTGGCTCGACTCCCGCCGAAGACAGCTTCATGCTCTAACGTCCCTCCCGGATGCCTCCCCCCGAATGCAACAGATCAACCCACCAGGCAAGCTCGTCCGTGCCGGAGCGATTTTCCTCAGCGGCTGCGGCGTGGTGCTGTTGATCGGCGGGGCTCTGATGGGTATTAACCAGGCGTTTCCGTCCTGCACGAACGAGATCCTCAACGAAATCCCCTCGCCCGATGGGAAGCTCAAGGCCGTGGTGTTCCGCCGCAGTTGCACGGCCACCGATTCCGTCACCACCAACGTTTCGATTTTCGGAAAATCCGAAAAACCACCGAACGAACCCGGCAACTCGTTCATCGCCCAGGGTGTGCCTCCGGTGGGCATCCGCTGGATCGACCCGACGGAACTTATCATCGAGGAACCCAAGGACATCCTCGTAACCCTGCGGGTCGCAAAATATTGCGAGATCCGGATCAGGGAACACTGAGGCTGGGTCTTCATCCAAATTTCACACCTTCGTCATTCCCAAACTCCGAAGGATCGTTAGCCTTACGGAGAAATCCATGGAAAACGCCACCGAAACGGAAGTCGCCGATGCCGCCAAACACCTTCGCTCGCTGTCCAGCGGGCTGAACCAAGTCCTCTTCGGCCAGGAGGAACTCATCGACCTGGTGATCACCGGAGTCCTCGCGCGAGGCCACATTTTGCTCGAAGGCCTGCCGGGACTGGGAAAAACCGAGCTCGTCAAAGGGCTTTCCAAATTGCTGAAACTCGGCACCAAGCGCGTCCAGTTCACGCCTGACCTGCTCCCCGGCGACATCACGGGAAATCCGGTCTTGCAGGAAGTCGACGGTCGCCGCGAGTTCGTTTTCCAGCCCGGCCCGCTTTTCACCAACATCGTGCTGGCCGACGAAATCAACCGCGCCTCGCCGAAAACCCAGTCCGCCCTGCTCGAAGCGATGCAGGAACGCCGCGTCACCGTGCTCGGAAAAACCCATGACCTGCCCAAGCCGTTCTTCGTGCTCGCGACCCAAAACCCGATCGAACTGGAAGGCACGTATCCCCTGCCGGAAGCCCAACTCGACCGGTTCCTCTTCAAACTGGAAGTTACCCGCAACGACGTGGCCACGCTTCAGCGCATCGTTTCCCACCGCGAGCTTGGCACCGACCCGCAGGTCGATCCAGTGATGAGCGCGGAGACTCTCGGCGAGCTGTTGGAACTGGTGCGCCGGATCTATCTGCCGGACGTGGTGGCGAACTACATCGCCAGGCTCGTCGATGCCAGTCACCCCGGCCAATCCGCCGCCGCCCGCGGCATCCGCTACGGGGCGAGCCCCCGCGCCGCGCTTGCGCTTGCCTCCGGTGCCAAGGCCCGCGCGCTCATGCAGGAGCGGGTGAACGCAAGTTTCGAGGACGTCAAAGCCATCGCCCCCGCCGTCCTGCGCCACCGGATCGTGCTCGACTACAACGCCCGTGTGGAAGGCCACACGACCAATGACATCGTCCGCGCACTGCTGGAAGAAGTGCCGTTCCAAGCGAGCGCGACGCCGAAGGTTCTCAGCGCGAAATCCTAACCGACGATTCTCCATGCTCCGAATTTTCCTCTTCCTCGCGCTCGCCCTGCACGTCTCCGCCCAGGAAACGATGATCCGCGAAGTGTTCGATCCGGTCACCGACACCCACGTCGAGGTGCTCGCGCTTTTTTCAAAACCCTCGCCCGGCGGCTTCCTCCCGGTGCGGGTGAAAATCGCCAACAACCTGAAAAACAACAGCCGCATCCGGTTGGATTTCGAGAGCCGGGCCGACTATGGCACCAGCCTCGGAGCCCGCTCCTCGTTCACCTTCGACACGCCGGGCGGAAAAACCTCCACCCGCGACATCAGCATCCCCTTGTCCCCGCCCGGCGACTCCTACGGGGGTGCCAACCTCACCGCCAAACTCAGCGGTTCGATGGGCATCGCGGAGAACACGATCCGCTCGTCGATCGGCCGGAACCAACCGGCTGTGCTGCTAAGCGAAGCCTTGTTCACGCCGAACGCCTCACTGCTCGACGGCGCGTTATCAGGAAAATTCTCCAGTTCGCGGGGCGGCTCCAACGAGTTCGCCGCGAAATTCGATCCCAAGCAACTGCCC
This sequence comes from uncultured Verrucomicrobiae bacterium, assembly GCA_963841745.1. Lineage (GTDB taxonomy): Bacteria > Verrucomicrobiota > Verrucomicrobiia > Verrucomicrobiales > Akkermansiaceae > Luteolibacter. Next base: position 127,601 of record CAWJDV010000011.1, read on the forward strand.
GACGACTGGCTCGCCTTTTCCGGCTACGACAGTGTCATCATGACCGACGGCGATTGGACGAACATCCCGCCGGGCGCTCGCAACGCGATTCTATCATGGGTCCGCCTCGGCGGCCAACTCGCGATGTATGCCACCAGTTCCACCACCGCCGCCGCCCTCGGCCTGCCTGCGGATGCCGGCTTCGGCAGCATTCAGATCCAGAACGTGGCATCGGACCTGAAACTCGACGCCGCCAAGGTCGTGGACCTTGTCGCCGACAACCCCACCAAGCCCCGCCAGATGTCCAACCAGAATGATTTCTCCGGCACATGGCCGCTGCAAAAACTCTTCGGCGAGCAGAAATTCCAATACGCTTTGTTTGTCATCGTGCTCATCATTTTCGCCATCCTCGTCGGCCCGGTGAACCTGTTCGTCTTCGCGAAATCCGGCCAACGCCACAAACTCTTCATCACCACTCCCATCATCTCGCTGGGAGCGAGCCTCATCCTCATCGTCCTCATCATCACCCAGGACGGCTTCGGTGGAAACGGCATGCGCCGGCTTCTGATGGAAGTCCGCCCGGACGGCGGCGTGAACGCGGCGCATCTCCATCAGGAACAATTCTGCCGCACCGGCGTGCTCACCGGTTCGGACTTCACCATCGACACGCCGGCCCTGCTCCAACCGGTGGAGATCGCACCCAGCCGCTGGGCGCGCTTCACCAGCGGCAGCGGCTCCAAGGGAAACTTCAACCTCCAGCCGGCTGATGGAAAACTCAACGCGTCCGGCGATTGGTTCCAAAGCCGCTCCGAGCACGGCCACGTGCTCTCCGCCGTCATCTCCACCCGCGGCCGCATCGAGAAAACCGACACGCCCGGCACCTACCTTTCCACCTTCGAGTTCCCCATCGACACGCTTCTCTATCAAGACGAAGCGGGCAGGTGGCATCGTAGCGACAACATCACCGCCGGCAAACGATTTACCCTCACCCCGGTGGATTTGACGACCGCCATCTCCGCCCTAACCGGAGAGATGAAAGCCTTCGCCGCACGCAACCAGCAGTTTCTGAAAACCGCCATCCAGCGCCCCGGCCACTTCGTCGCCATCACCACCCAAGCACCCGGCATCGACACCAATCCCGGCATCAAGTGGAAGGAAACCCGCACCGTCATCACCGGCCCGGTCGTTACTCCCTGAAATTTCAAATCCAAATTTTACCATGTCCGCTCTTCGAATCCAGAACCTCTACCGCTACTTCGGAAACCTCCAGGCGGTCAACGGCGTCACCTTCGAGATTCCCCACGGTTCGGTCTGCGGCTTCGTGGGTGCGAACGGCGCGGGTAAAACCACCACCATGCGCATCCTCGCCACGCTCGACTATCCGACGCTCGGCTCGGCGGAAGTCTGCGGCATCAACGTCGTCCACCACCCTGCGGAGGTGCGGCGACTCATCGGTTGGATGCCCGACCATTTCGGCAACTACGAGCACATGACGGTGCTGGAGTATCTGGATTTCTACGCCCGCGCGCTCGGATACAAGGGCAAGGAGCGCCGCCAACGCATCCAGGAGGTGATGGATTTCACCGACCTCGTCCCGCTCGCCGAGCGGTTTTCCAACAAGCTCTCCAAAGGCATGACCCAGCGCCTCGGCCTCGGCCGCGCGCTGCTGCACGACCCGCAGGTTCTGATCATGGACGAGCCCGCCGCCGGTCTCGACCCGAAAGCCCGCGTCGAGTTGAAGCACCTGATCCGGGTGTTAGCCAAGGAGGGAAAAACCATCTTCATCTCGTCCCACATTCTTTCCGAACTCGGTGAGATGTGCGATTCCCTGCTCTTCATCAACAACGGCCGCATCGTCCACCACGGTGATTCCGAAACCCTCCGCCGCGGCTCCGACACGCTCGGCGGCGTGCTCTACGACGTGCAGGTGGATGGCAAACCGGACGCCGTTTCCGACTGGTGCGTGCTCCAGCCGAACGTCGAATTCCTCGAAGCCCGCAAACAAGGCGGCCGCATCCGCATCGACACCGAAGACCCGACCAAAGCCGCCGACGTGCTCGCCCGCATGGTCAAGGACGGTCTGCGCATCACCGAGTTCCACCGCGAGCAGCGCAACCTCGAAGACGCCTTCATCGACATCATCGGCCGCCTCGACTCCGGAAAATCCGCCCTCCCGCCGCCGCTTCCACGACGGAATCTCAAATCTGAAACTATCAAATCTCAAACTCCTCTAGATGTCCCTCACCCACCTCACCGACTTCCCCGACAGGCTCTCGCCGATGCTCGTCAAGGAACTGCGCCAAGGCATGCGCGCCCGCGGCTTCACGATGTTGTTCCTGATCTTCCAGGGACTGCTCGCGTTCATTCTCCTAACCGCCGGCACCGCATCCACCTCGGACAACGCCGGTTCCTTTGCCTCGGGAGTCATCTTCACCCTCTTCGCCGGAGCCGCGCTCGTCATCCAGCCGATGCGCGGAGTGAACGCGCTGTCCTCGGAAATCACCGGCAACACCATCGAAATGATGGCGCTCACCCGCCTCAGCGCGTGGCGCATCGTCTTCGGAAAATGGATCGCCATCGTCAGCCAGACCGCGCTGATCCTCATCACCATCATTCCCTATCTGATTCTCCGTTACTTCTTCGGCGGGATGATTCTGTTGGGTGAGATGGTCTTCCTCACCCTGATGTTTCTCACCTCCATGGCGCTCACCGCGGTCATGGTCGGACTCTCCGGCAACTCGACCAAGATCCTCCGTCTGCTGCCGGTCGCGGGCTTCATCTTCATGCTACAAGTCGTCCCGATCTTCCTCTTCCGTGGCGGCTTCAACAACTTCATGGACTTCTGCACGCTCTCCACCTGGGAGTCACGCTTTGCCGTTTTGGCCTATCTCTGCTTCATCGCCTACTTCGGCTGGTGCGCGCTGTCCTTCGGCACCTCCGTCATCGCCCCCGTTGCGGAAAACCACTCGACCGCCCGGCGGCTGGTCGCGCTGGTGCTCACCTGCGTTGCCGCCGGCATCGGCCTGCATCCGGATGTGGACTACCGGATCATGCCGGTGGTGTTCGGCATCATTCTCGCTCCGGCCGTCATCACCGCCCTGACCGAACCTAACATTCTACTACCGCCGGTCTGCAAGCCGTTCCTCAAACGCGGCCTGCCAGGCAAGCTGGCGGCGTTGTTCCTGCTCCCCGGCTGGCCGTCCGGCATCTTCTACACCACGCTTTTGCTAGGGATCAGCATCTGCCGGATGCCTGCTCGCTGCGAGACCTAGGACCGCTTCGAGCTTTGATATCGAAATCATCATCATCTGCCTCGCCATCATCGGCGGCGTCCTGCTCCCGGCACTGCTGGCGGCGAATTTCAGCAAGCAGGAAAACAAACGCTTCACCAACTTCGTCGTTTTCCTGCTCGTTCTGGTCATCTTCACCATCGTCCCTGCAATCTTCGCCAACATGAACGGCCACGAGAAGTATCTTTGGCTCTTCGCATGGAATCCCCTGATTTTCCTCACCATGGTCGATGAGAGCGGCTTCGTGAAAAGCCAGCTTCTCGATGCCGTCATGATTCTGGACTTCATCATCCTCACCCTGCTGCTAGGCACCGCCTGCATCGCCTATCGGAAATACCGCGGAATCTTCGACGAGGCGGAGGATGGACTATCCGACGACCGGACGCCCCTTCCCTCCCTCCCGGAATCATGAACCTCGCAGCCCTCCAACATTGCCACTCGAACGCCCTCGCCGCCGCGGGCCGGGTGCGGTTGCCGCTGCGCTCCCGCGTCTGGCGGGGCCAGGCCGGCGAGTTCACCGGCGGCGGCACCGGATCGTCGATGGATTTCCAGGACCACCGCGCCTACTCGCCGGGTGATGACCCGCGCCACATCAACTGGCAGGCCTACGCCCGCACCGGCAGCTACACGATGAAACTCTTCCGCGAGGAAGTCCGCCCGGTGGTGGATCTGATCCTCGACGCCTCGGAGTCGATGTTCTTCGATGAAAAAAAAGCCACCCGCACCGCCGAGCTTTTCTATCTGATTGCGGAAGGCTCGCAGGCCGCCGGTGCCTCGCTCGCGCTCCACGCAGTCCGCGGCGACGCGACCCTGCCGCTCGATCCCGCCACGCTGCGCAGCCACCAGTGGCTGGAAACCGCCCGCAAGCTACCCGCCGCGGACTCGGCGAAACCGCCCGACCTCACCCGCCTGCCACTCCGGGCGAATGCCATCCGCGTCTTTCTATCCGACCTGTTGTTCGCCGCCGATCCAGAGCCGATCGTCCGCCACCTCGGCCAGCGCCACGGCAGTGTCGTCATTTTCTCACCGTTCCTCGAATCCGAAGCGCGGCCGGAGTGGTCCGGAAACTACGAGTTCATCGACCCCGAGCGGAACTCCCACCACCCGCACCGTATCGAACCCGCCACGCTGCGCCGCTATCAGGAAGCGTATGTGAACCACTTCGCCCTCTGGAAACAACACGCCCGCCGCCATCAAGCCGCATTCGCCCGCATCCCGGCGGAAGAGGATCTCTCCACCGTCCTGTTCCGCGAAGCGGTGCCCGCGCGAGCGTTGGAAGCTGTTTGAGTTTTTGGACAGAATCATTTTTTGACAGAATCATTTGGAAGATGCCGATTGAATGTGAAATTGAGTTTGAATCAGTCAGTCAGGATGAGTTCCATCGCTTGGACCAGTCCGTGATGCGCCATGCCTTCGACATCCACAATTCGATGGGACGGTTCTGCGATGAACGGATTTACCAGGATGAACTTGCAGTGCGGTGCGAGGGTTCCGGATTTGAGTCCTTGCTTGAGGTCGAGATCCGACTGACGCACGGGTCGTTCTCAAAATCCTATTTCGCTGACCTGCTGATCAACCGATCGGTCATTTACGAATTAAAGGCCGTTAAAACGCTGGCACCGTCGCATGAAAACCAATTGATTAATTATCTGCTACTCACCGATACCTGTCACGGGAAACTCTTGAACCTGCGCTCGCTATCAGTCCAGTCCCGTTTTGTATCGTCTAAAATGACCAGACAAGATCGGATGAAATTCCATCTGAACCTTGCCGGTTGGGAGAATGATGACAAGGCATCGAATGATCTTCGAGATCGTCTTCTCGAAATTGTCGAAGACTGGGGTGTCTGCTTGGACCTGAATGCCTATCGAGAAGCCCTTCTTCATTATACAAGTGGCCCGGAAACGGGTTTGCTTCCAGTCGCAATTTATAGCCGCGACCGAATCATCGGGTTCCAGAAAATGAACCTGCTCATCTCTGACACGGCTTGGCATATCACCGCAATCAAGTCAAACCGGGCCGCACACGAAAGACACGTCCTTCGGCTACTCAACCACACTCGTCTGAAACGCCTTCATTGGATCAACCTCACCCAAAGTGAAATCCACCTCAGAACCATCAAAAATGATTTTGTCCTCAAATGATTCTGTCCTAATTCTTCACCTTTGTTCACTCTCGCAAATCCCCTCGGCCTTCTCGCCCTGCTCGGCATCCCCGCCGTGCTGGCGATCCATTTCCTCCAGCGGAAAGCGGTCGAACTTCCCGTCTCCACGCTCTTCCTGCTAGAGCGCACCCACCGCGACGCCGCCAGCGGCCGGCGGCTGGAGCGGATCATCCCTTCCATCCCGTTGTGGATGCAGTTGCTCGCGGTGCTCCTGCTGGCGTGGTTCCTCGCGGAGCCGCGCATCCAGAAGTCCGGCAGCGTCCAGCGCATCGCCGTCGTGCTGGACTCCTCCGCGTCGATGGGCGTTTTCAAGGACGCCGCCATCGCCCGCCTCGTCGCCGAGCTTCCGGGATTCCAAGGCCCGGCATCGACTATCGAGCTCACCGTCATCGAATCCTCTCCCAACCGCCCGCGACTTTATGCGGGATCATCCATCGAGGAACTCAAGGCGGTCCTCGAAAAATGGCAACCACTCGACGGTCTCACCGATCCCACCCAAGCCATCCGCCTCGCCCGCTCGCTGGTTTCCCGTGAGGGCACGGTCATTTACCTGACCGACACGCCGGTGGATTCCCTGCCATTTGACGCAAAACTCATCTCTGTCGGGGATACGCTCGAAAATGTCGGATTCACCGGCGTCTCGTTCGCCAGCGAGGAAGGCGCGCTCGTCTGGCGCGCTCTCGTTAGAAACTACGGCAAGACCGCTGTCGACCGCACCTGGTCCATCCAGACCGACACCGGCGGCACCGAACCGCGGACGATTCGCCTCGATGCAGGAGCCCTGATCACCCTGCAATCCGCCTTCCCAAATGATGCGAAGAACGTCCGCCTTGTCCTGTCGCCCGACCGGTTCACGCTCGACGATACGCTTCCGTTAGTCGCTCCAAAGCCGAAGTCGCTCTCCCTCTTCACCGCCACCTCGCCCGCCTTCGCCGATCTCACCGCGAAACTCCTGCGCTCGCTCGACGCCGCGATCCCGACGAATGACGCCGCCAGCGCGGATCTATCCATCATTTCCTACGACCCGCTCGATCCGGTGCTTCCCCCGGGGAATTCCATCATCTTCGTGGAGGACAGCACCCGCACCGGAGCCTACCTCAAGGGCGGCATCGTGGCCGAACCCCACCCGCTGATGGACGGTCTGAACTGGCAGTCTTTGTTAGTCCGCGAGACCATCGAGCTCGACCGCCTTTCCACCGACACCGTCCTTCTTTGGCAGGACAAACGCCCGCTCATTTTCCTGCGGGAAAAACCCGGCAGCCGGCAACTCTGTTTCAACTTCGACCTGCGCCTGTCGAACGCCTTGAACCAGCCCGCCTTCATCGTCCTGCTCCACCGCTTCGCCGAGCTGATCCGCGAAAACAAGGTCGCGCCCACCTCCCTCAATCTCGAAACCGGCCAACTGATCAAAATCACCGCCGCCCCCGATCTCCCGCTGCAAATCTCCGCCACCGATCTTTCTAGAAAACCGCTCCCCTCACCCGTCTCCACCACCAGCGCCCCGACGACGCCGTGCTTCCTAACCATCCGGCAGAACGACGCCCCTTTGCTCGAAGCGGCCGTCCACTTCGCCGACACCCGCGAGGCGGATTTCTCCGCCTGTGGAAAATCCGACGCCACTCCGATCGCCAATCAATCCACCATCGAGCGACACACCCAACCGGATCCGCTGTGGCGGGTTTGGATTCTGTTATTGATCGCCGCGCTGCTGGTTTCCTGGAACTTCACCACGAGAAAGGTGGCTGCATGAAGAACTCAAGGTTTGTTGTAGATGATCGGTTTGTCCTTGGAGCGAGGACTGCGGCGGACCCAAAACCGTTCCTCCCGCTCCTCAAGGGACATTCCTTCGTCAGCAATCCCGACCAGATCTTTCAATCGACTTGCTGCCCGCTTTTTTGCGTTCCAAGTGTAGACGAGTGTTCTTCCCTGCCGCTTGCATACCAAGAGGCCTGCACCTTCGAGTTTATCAAGCTGGCGTTGGACAGAATCCAACGAGACTTTCAAATCGGAAGAAATCGCCCGACCATAGGATTCACCGTAGTGATAAATGTGAAGCAGCACTGCTTCCGCCGCGCGACTCCCTGTCAGATCAGCCAGAAATGTCATTTTCATGACCGGAATAGTCGGCCATATGACCCGAGATTCAAGTCATTCAACTTTTGATGACGGGTCTACCGACTCAATTATTTTCCCAAGCAGCAGTCCCCATGACCTTCACCTCCCCCGAATACTTCCTGCTCATCCCCGCCCTCGCGCTGGTCGGGTGGTTCTGGCGTGGGCTGAAACTGCACTCGCCGTTGCGGGCGATCCTGCTGTTGCTCGCCATCGTCGCGCTCGCCGAGCCGATCATCCAGCACCAGCGGAACTCGCTCGATCTCTACGTCCTTCTCGACCGCTCCGACTCCACCGAGGACCTCATCGACAAGGGCCTGCCCGAATGGCGCGATCTGTTGGAAAAACACAAACCCAGCCGCCACGACACGCTTCATTTCATCAATTTCGCCGCGGAAGTCGCCGAGCTCGGCGCGGACGGGTCCTCGTTCACCGGCTCCCGCAAGCTGACGAAAACCGCGCTCGCCCTGCAATCCATCGCCGCACAGACGGATGAAAAACGACCGTCGCGCGTTCTGTTATTCACTGACGGCTACTCGACCGAACCACTGCAGGAAGCCGCCGCGCAGATGCAGGCGCGCGGCATCCCGCTGGACTACCGGTTGATCCGCGAGGAGACGGAAAACGATGCGCGCATCGCCCGTATCGGCTTTCCCGAGCGGGTCCAGGTGGGCGAGCCGTTTCTGATTTCCATCACCGTGCGGGGTGGATCGGACGCCACTTTCCCGCTCGTCTTGCGCCGCAACGGCCGGATTCTCACAGAGTCGTCGGTGACGCTCGTGAACGGCCAGGCCACCGTCGAGTTCACCGACCGGATCACCCGCGGGGGCGGCTTCGAGTATCAGGCAGAGATCCGCCCGGAAGCCGACGCGCATCCCGGCAACAACCGGGTCACCCGCTGGATCGAAATCACCGGCGGCCCGCGCATCGTGCTGGCCACCCGCTATCAGGACGATCCGGTGGCCAAGGCGCTCACCGCGCTCGACTTCACGGTCGAAACCGTGAGCGATCCAACCCAGCTCAAACCCGGTCTGCTCGCTGGCGCGCGGGCCGTCATTTTCAACAATGTTCCGGCGCACGAGATCCCCGCAGACTTCATGAAATCGCTGGATTTCTTCGTCCGCGAGCAGGGCGGCGGTTTTCTCATGGCCGGAGGGCAGCAGTCGTTCGGCTCGGGTGGATTTTTCCAGTCCCCCATCGATCCGCTGCTGCCGGTCTCGATGGAGCTGAAATCCGAGCACCGGAAACTCGCCGTCGCACTGGCCATCGTGATCGACCGCTCCGGCTCGATGAGCGTCGGTGTCGGCGGCGGAAAAACCAAGATCGACCTCGCGAACACGGGAGCCGCCAATGCCATCGAGCTGCTAGGACCGATGGACCAGATCGCCGTGTTCGCCGTGGACAGCGAGGCGACCAAGACCATCCCGCTGACCCGCATTGAGAACAAGAAGGCGGACCTCGCCAACCGCGTGATGAAAATCCGCTCTTCCGGCGGCGGCATCTACGTTTACGAGGGGCTCAAGGCGGCGTGGGATGAACTCAAAAAATCCCCCGCCGGAACGCGACACGTCATTCTGTTTTCCGATGCCAACGATTCCGAGGAACCCGGCGACTACAAGAACCTCATCAAGGAAATGACCGACAACGGCGCGACGATTTCCGTCATCGGGCTGGGTACGGACAAGGATGTGGACGCCGCATTGTTAGTTGATGTCGCGAAACTTGGAAACGGCCGGATGTTCTTCTCGGACCAGCCGATGGACATTCCGAAGATTTTCGCCCAGGAAACGGTGACGATCGCCCGCTCCGCGTTTGTCGAGGAGCCCGTCGGAGTGCAGCCCACCGGCCGCTGGACGGAGATCTCGCCGAAGCCGCTGGATTGGTTCGAGCAGGTGGATGGCTACAATCTGTCTTATGCCCGCGAGGACGCGACCGTTTCGTTAGTCTCCACCGACGAGTATCTCGCGCCGCTGGTGGCGCATGCCCGCCGCGGCCTCGGCCGCAGCGCGGCGGTGTCGTTTCCGCTGGGCGGCAAGTTCTCGGAAACCGCGCGGAACTGGCCGGGTTACGGCGATTTCCTGCAAACCATGGGCCGCTTCCTGATGGGAGAGGACGCGCCACCCGGCATCGCGCTGCGGCACCGGCTGGACGGCACGCGGCTGACGCTGGATCTGTTATACGACCCCGCGTTATGGTCGCAGAAGCTCTCCGCGATACCGCCCAAGGTCCGCCTGCGGGATGACACCGCCGGAGCCACGCTCGACCTTCCGTGGCGGCGGATCGCGCCCGGGCATTTCTCCCTGACGCGGGATCTCGACGAAGGCAGCGTCGTCCGTGGTGCGGTGCAGGTCGCCGAAAACGCGCTGCCATTCGGCCCGTTGAGCGTGGGCTCCTCGGTGGAATGGGCATTCGAGCCGGAGCGCCTGGCGGAACTGCGCGCCGTTTCCAACCAGACCAGCGGTCGCGAGCTGCTCGACATTTCCAAAGCCTGGCTGCGCCCGCCGTTCATCGCGGAAACCTCGCTGCGCCTGCCGCTCGGCATCGCCCTGGTGCTGCTGGTTCTAGCGGAAGCGCTGCTCACGCGGACCGGCTGGAAGATGCCGCAACTCGCGCTGCCGAACCGGGTGCCCAAGTCGCCGCGGGTGAAGATCGTGAAACCCAAAAAGTCCGAGGCTCCGCCACCCGTCCCGCTGGCGCAGCCCGAGACGAAGCTGCCGGATCTCCCGCCGCCCGGGGAATCCGCGCGCAGTGCCCGGTTCCAGCGGGCGAAGGACAAAAAGTAGCCAAGCCAAACTCCGCGATTCCCGGTGAAATCCGATTGCGATTGCCGGAAAATCGCGCACGCTGTCTAGGGAATGAGTGAAAATCCAATGAATCCCCGGGACCGGAGCAACGTGAAGCTCGAGCGTCTCGAGCTTGCCCTGCGGGCCTCGAACGAAGGGATCTGGGACTGGCTGGTGGATAACCCGAAAATCTACTATTCCCGCCGGATTCTCGAGTTTCTGGAATGCGGCAAAGATCGCGCGCCCAACCTGTTTCTTCCGCCCTATGAAACGGTCCATCCGGAGGAAAAGGAATCCTTCATCCGCGGCGTTACCCAGGCATTGCAGGACGGAGGACCCGAAACCCTCGCCGTGGATGCCCGCGTCCGCGCGGGTGGCGGTGACTGGCGATGGCTGAAAATCCGCGGCACCGTGGTGCGTGACCGCAAGGGCAAGACCCTGCGGATCGCCGGCTCGATGATCGACATCAGCCAGCGCAAGGCCGCGGAAGCACAGGTCGAGGAAGAACGGTTCCTGCTCCGGCAGCTGATCGATCACGTCCCGCTGAAAATTTATTTCAAGGACCTGGAATCCCGCTTCGTCATGGCCAACCAAGGCACCGCCGAACAGATGGGATGCAAGGAAGTCGCAGAACTCGTCGGAAAACACGACCGGGACTTCTTCCAATACGACCACTGGAAACCCGCGGACGACGACGAGAAGCGCATCATCCAGACCGGCAAATCCATCATCGACCTGCTAGAGCATGAAACCTGGCATCACGGTCCGGAAACCTGGGTGATCACCTCGAAATTCCCCTGGCGCGACCGTCACGGCAACATCAAGGGAACCTTCGGCGTTTCCAGCGACGTCACCAAGCTGGTCACCGCCCAGCAGCAAGCGTCCGATCTGGCAGGGCAACTCCTCGAAAAAAACCAGGCCTACGAGGAAGAGCTCATGCTGGCCCGCGAAATCCAACAGGCTCTGGCAGGTCAGGGATTTCCGGCAGCCACCGACAACGACATCAGTCACCTGAACTTCGGCGCCCGCTACATTCCGATTTCCGGCCTCGCCGGCGATTTCTTCGAGGTGATGAAGATGAGCGAGGAATGTTATGGAGTGCTCATCTGTGACGTGATGGGCCACGGCGTCCGCTCCGCGCTCATCGTCGCCATGCTCCGCGGGCTGCTCGAAAAACAACGGGCACAAGCCCAGGAACCCGGACTTTTCCTCCAAGGCCTCAACGACGGCCTTGCCGCCATCCTCGAACGTGCGGAGACCACCATGTTCGCCACCGCCTTCTTCGGCGTGGTCGATCTGGCAGCCGGCACCTTCCGGTATTCCTGCGCCGGGCATCCCGGTCCCATCGTCTCGGGGAAAAACGGCGTCCGCCAGATCGCCCGCGAGCGCGCCCACAAAGGCCCGGGCCTCGGTCTGATCCGCGGTGCGTGTTACCCGACCAACGAGATCGCCCTCGCGGAAATCGACCGGATGGTGCTCTTCACGGACGGCGTGCTCGAAGCCGAGAACCAGAGCGGCGAGCCGTTTTTCGAGAACCGGCTGATGGAAATCATCGGCCTGAAATCGGCGGGCACGATGGAAGACCTGTTGGACGGCATCCTTTCCAGCGTGCTCGCGTTTTCCGAGGGCCAGCACTTCGACGACGACGTCTGCCTGCTAGGCATCGAGGTAAGCAGGGCGGACGGCAAATGACAAACCCTTGATTTGATTGGAAGATGAGTGACGACCCAAAAACCGAGCGGGACAGGAACCGCCTGAAGCTCGAACGGCTGGATCTCGCACTCCGGGCCTCGAACGAAGGGATCTGGGACTGGCAGGTGGATCATTCGAAAATCTATTACTCGCGCCGGATTCTCGAGTTCCTGGAATGCGGCCGGGACCGTGCGCCCAACTTGTTTCTGCCTCCATTTGAAACGATTCATCCGGAGGAAAAGGAAGCTTTCATCCGCGGTGTGACGCAAGCATTGCAGGACGGTGGCCCCGAAACCCTCGCCGTGGATGCCCGCGTCCGGACCGGCGGCGGCGACTGGCGGTGGCTGAAAATCCGCGGCACCGCGGTGCGCGACCGCGAGGGCAGGACGTCACGGATCGCCGGCTCGATGATCGACATCAGCCCGCGCAAGGCCATCGAGGCGCAGGTCGAGGAGGAACGCTTCCAGCTTCGCCAGCTGATCGACCACGTCCCGGTACAAATCTATTTCAAGGATCTGGAATCGAAGTTCATCACGGTCAATCAGGGCATGGCGGAATGGATGGGCCTCTCTACCAGCAGCGAACTCATCGGCAGACACGACCGGGATTTTTTCGATTACGACCACTGGAAGCCCGCCGAAGACGACGAGCGGCGCATCATCCTAACAGGCGAATCCGTCATCGACCAGCTGGAGCAGGAAACGTGGCGCGAGGGATCGGCGACCTGGGTGATCACTTCGAAATTCCCCTGGCGCGACCGCCACGGCAACATCAAGGGCACCTTCGGCGTTTCCAGCAATGTCACCAAGCTGGTCACCGCCCAGCAACAAGCGTCCGACTTGGCGGACCAGCTCCTGCAGAAAAACCAGGCTTACGAGGAGGAGCTCATGCTCGCCCGCGAAATCCAACAGGCGCTCGCCGGCCAGGGATTCCCCGCCTCCTCGGACAACCACGCCAGCCATCTCACCTTCGGCGCGCGCTACATTCCGATCTCCGGGCTGGCCGGGGATTTCTTCGAGGTGATGAAGATGACCGACGACTGTTATGGCGTGCTCATCTGCGATGTGATGGGCCACGGCGTCCGCTCCGCGCTCATCGTCGCCATGCTGCGCGGGCTGTTGGAAAAGCAACGGGCGCAGGCGCTCGAGCCGGGGCTTTTCCTGCAGGGCCTCAACGACGGCCTTGTCGCCATCCTCGAACGCGCGGAGACCACCATGTTTGCCACCGCCTTCTTCGGCGTGGTCGATCTGGCCGCCGGCATTTTCAAGTATTCCTGCGCGGGCCATCCCGGGCCCATCGTCTCCGGGAAAAACGGTGTCCGCCAAATCGCCAGCGAGCGCGCCCACAAAGGTCCCGGCCTCGGCCTGATCCGCGGCGCGTGCTACCCGACCAACGAGATCGCCCTCGCGGAGATCGACCGCATGGTGCTCTTCACCGACGGCGTGCTCGAAGCCGAAAACCAGAGCGGCGAGCCGTTTTTCGAGAACCGGCTGATGGAGATCATCGAACGCAAGTCCGGCGAGCCGATGGAAAACCTGTTGGACGGTATCCTTTCCAGCGTGCTCGCGTTCTCCGAAGGCCAGCACTTCGACGATGACGTCTGCCTGCTAGGCATCGAGGTCGGCAGGTCCCAAGGTCACTGAGTCTCCGTGAGGATGCTGTAGAAACATTTTCCCGGCAGGGGCGGAGGTGCGGTGAAAGTGGAATTTCCACCGGCACTTGTGCGGACGGCACCACTGACAGGCTCCCAGAAGTCGAGATCGGTGCATTGCCACATCGTTTGTGTCGCCGCGGGATTCTCCGGCACGGTGAGGGAGAACCCGGCAGAGCCGACGGCATGGTTCAGCGGCGGTGGAGTCGCAGCCGGCGAGAAAGCCACCGAGATTGAAACGGAGGCGGTTGTAAAACGGTTGATCGACCGGATTCAGGCCGCCGGCTAGCAGGTTGACCGTTTCCGCGGGACTGGCCTGCAGGTCGTAAAACTCCTCGATCCCGGTATTCAGGCGGATGAGTTTGTAGCGGTCGTCGCGAATCGCCCGACCGCCCGCGGCGGGGTCGCTTTGCGTGAACTGCTCGTTGTAAACCCGCGTGCGGACCCCCGTGCTTTGATTTGCTAGAACCGGCAGGAGACTTTTCGAATCGAGCGTGACGGATGCGGGCAAGGGCAAGCCCGCGAGTTCCAGCACGGTGCTGAAGAGATCCACCGCATGGACCAGCGCGCCACTGGTCCGCCCGCCGGAAACCACGCTGGGTCCGCTGATGACGAGGGGCACGCGGGTCCCGCCTTCGTAGAGCGTGCCCTTGGAGTGGACGTTGTCGTAAGGCGGTTGGATGACTTGCCCGGGTGATCCGTTATCGCCGATGAAAATGATGTCGGTGGTGGCGGTGGTGACGGAGAGAAGCAGCCGGCCGATTTCAGTATCCATCGCCTCGACGGCGGCGCGGTATTTCAAGAGAGTGGTAGCGGGATTCGCACCGTAACTGTGGAGCGCCGCCGGTGGATTGTGAAACGGGGTGTGCGGCGCGTTGAATGCGACCCACGCCACCCACTGCTGGTTCGCGGCAGTGCGCGCGTTGATCCATGCGGTCGCGTCGTTGACGAGATCGGTGGTGGCGTAGGTGGTCACGTTCGAGAGGATGCCGTTGGTGGATTTGTTCCAATTGAAATAGTCCGCTAGAACGCCGCTGGTGGATCCGGCGTAATGCGGCCAGCCGCCAATCGTGTTAGGCGCGGCGGCGGTGGCGGCGGGCATCCCCGCGCTGAGGTGCCACTTGCCAAAGCTGGCGGCCTGGATCCCGAGAGCGTTGTTTTGTGAAATCACTTCCGGCAGCGTGAGTTCGGAAGCAGTTAGAGAATTCCCATCCGTGACGCTCACCACCTGTCCGACGCCGGTCCGGAAACCATGACGCCCGGTGAGCATCGTGGCGCGCGTGGGCGAACAGACAGGACAAGCGTAGGCGTTGCTGAAGCGCACGCCGCTCGCGGCCAATGCGGCGATTCGTGGCGTGGGCGCGGTGGCCCCCGCGGTTGTATTGTAGAGCGGACTGCTGTCGGTGCCGTAGTCATCGGCGATGATCAGCAACACGTTGTTTCCCGCGCTGGCGGTGACGATGACAGTTAGAAGAGCGGGCAGGATGGCTTTCATGGTGCGGCGGACCTTTCCTCGGTGAGGGTTTTGAGAAACGCGACCAACGCGGATTTGTCGGCGGCTTCCAGGTGGAGTCCTGCTTGCGGATGTTTGGCAAGGTTCGGATCGAGCGTGTCGCTGCGGTGGATTCCAGTGCTGTAATGCTCGACGACTTCCTCCAGCGTGGCAAATCGCCCGTCGTGCATGTACGGCGCGGTGAGCGCGACGTTGCGCAGGCTGGGCGTGGCGAATTTCCGTTGATCGCCGGGAAGTCCCGTGACTTGGGCTCGCCCTGGTGCATCGCCGTCGAGTCCGTTGTTATGGAACTGGTGATCGCTGAAAAGCGCGCCGCCATGGCAGTGGAAACAATCCGCGCCGCGCTGGCCGGTGCGGGGCTCGAATTCGGTCATGAAGAGTTCGAAGCCGCGCTTCTCCTCATCGCTGAGCGTGGCCTTGCCGCCCATCGCGCGGTCGAACCGGGAGTCGCGGGCGCTGATCGTTAGGAGATACTGTTCGAGGGCGAGTGCGATTTTCTCCGGAGTGATGCCCGGCGATGCGAAGCCGGCGCGGAACATGGACGGATAGTCCGATAATTCTGCTAGTTTCTCACAGACACGATCCAGCGACTCGTCCATTTCACGGTGATCCGCGACGGGCATGAGCACCTGCTCGCGCAGCGACCCGGCGCGGCCATCCCAGAAGAACTCGCGTTTCCAAGCCAGGTTGAAAAGCGGCATCGCATTGCGGTCGCCTCGCCGACCATCGATACCGATGCTAACCGGTAGGCGGTCCGTGAATGCGGCATCCGCATGGTGGCAGGAGGCGCAGGAAATCGAACCATCGCGCGAGAGGGATTTTTCATGAAACAACTTCTCACCCAGTAAGACGCGCTCCTCGATGAGCGGATTGTCACGAGGCAGCTCCGGCATCGGAAAAGTCCGGTTCATCGTGAAGCGCCAGGGTGTGAATTCTTCCGGCAGATCGATGGGCTTCACGGCGGATCCCGTAGGAGCAGTCGCCGCATGTGAAACCACCCGATTCACGCGGAACGCACCCGGGAGATTCGCCACCAGCGCGCTGGAAACCGGATCGCCCTCGCGCGAGTGGGTGGCGGTGCCGTCTTTTTCGAATGACAGCGGCCGCGGCGAGTTGAACAGCGTGGCGAGATCGAGATGAACGAGCAACCCGGCGTCTTGGCGCAGATCCAGCGGAGCCGTCAGATGGATCCGGGTGCGGTTTGGATCACGGGCGAGATGGTGGGCGTAACCGATCACTTCCGAACTCCCCTTCCGGAAATGTCCCTCGACCGCCATGAAAATGTAGCCGCCCTGCCAGCTCCAATGCAGGCCGTTCAGGTTCGGGTTGAGCGCGTGACCTGCAGGGATTTTCGAAACATCCGCCGCATTGGCCGCCGCATCCAGGCCGACGTGGAAACGGAGCGCGCGGTAGGTTCCCTCCGGCAGGTTTTCCAACATAAGAACGTTTCGCCTCGATCCGGCGTCCATCCAGGCGGTGCTGTCCGGCAGTTCAATCCATTGCCCGTCGGCGCGCTCGACCGCGAAGCCGCCCAACAGATAGCTGAGGCGTGTCACCGAAAGCGTCTCGCCTGCGGCATTTTCGTAACGCAACGCATCGAGGCGCAGCGGCTCGCCGTTGAATACGGGTTCGATGGTCAGTTCCAAGTTTGCTGCCAGGATGGGCGAGGCCAGAAAGAGCAGGACGATGAGGGAACTCTTCATCGACTTGATTCAGTTGATCGTAAACCCACCGGTCAGGGTGTAGGTCGGACCAGGGTTGAAAACGACAACGATGTTTTGCAATCCTGTGGCGGCGTTTGAGGGAATCGTGAAGGTTGCCTGGGCGGTCGTCGCACCGGGTCGCGAAATGGATGTGCCGGTAATGATTCCGCCGAGAGTGATGCTGGCGGGAACAACGTTCGCCGGTGGATTCGGCGGGTTGGCGGGCAGGTTGATGGTCACTGTCACGGTGCTGCCCTGCGGCGCGTTTCCTCCGGGGGCGATCGCATTGGATCCGCCGCTGACCGTGTAGTCGAAGCCGTTGCTGTCGAAGGCTGCGAGCGCGGTGCGGGAAACCCGATAGAAGCGGGAACGATGACTCGTTTTCGCACCCGTTTCCACAAATGCGGCGACATCATCGGTGGCAATGACGGCGGGAGTGAGATCCGGCCAATCGGTGAGATCGGCGGATGCCTCGACCCGATAGGTGCCGCCCTCGATGGCACTCCAGACGAGAGTGACGTCGCCACTGACAGGGTCGGCGGCGACCGGATCTGCGACTTCAATTTTGTTAGGACCACCATTGAAGGTGATGGTCACGGTTTCACTGAGGGTGGAGGCACCGCCGGTCGGGCTGCCAAAATACTGGCGGCCGGTGGTGTAGGGATAGGCCGGCGTGCCGTCCGCGTTGATGGTGGTGAAATAGGCGAAGGTGCCACCGGGATATTCCGGCGTGACGCACCAGCGGACGTTTTGCTCGTTCAAGTCGAAATCCACTTCATGGGCAAAACCATGATCGCCGAGATAATCGAAATCCTCGATGTAGTGGCCCAACAGATAGTTCGCACCCACCGCCGGGCCGTTTTTGAAAGCCACCGTCTGGATCCGCTGCGCCCAAGCCGGCAAAGTGGTCCGACCGGTCGCGGCGAGATGGGTGGTGCCGGAGTTCCCATTCCGCAACACGAATCCGGAGACCATCCGCCGCAGGCCGCTTTCCGGATCGAGCGGGCTTGAGTAGCCGTAGGGGCCGTAAACCGGCAGGCCGTCGGCGGCCCATGCGAGGATCGGCGAATGTCGGGTCACCGGCGCGCTGCTTTCCGTGTAGCGGTTGGTGACAGCGTTGTAGTCCACATGATCGCCAAGCTGATAGCGCAGGCCGACCGGCTGGGCGTGATAGTGATAGTTATTTCCCGCCTGATGGGCGAGCGCGGGATCGAAAGTGACACTTTCGTTGTGATAGCCATCCCGGTTCCAGACGCCGTCGCCGGTCAAGCCATTGACCGGTGTGGCGTCGGCGGCGCTCAAGCTGACGTAGGAAAACGCGTCGCGCATGTCGAACATCGACACGCCGTTGACCATGCAGCCGGTCGCGCCAAGGCCGGTGAGGGTCTTGCTGGGAGGAATCACCGGCACCCGCGGGATGCGGTAAGTCTTCGCCGTATTCGAGGGGAAGTTCGGAAAATCCGCCGTCTTCGCCGCATTCAGATACCACGGACCCATGATGTGCCCGGCGAGGCCGGTGCTGCGGATATAGACCCAGTTCGTGGAATACGAAATCTGGCTGACTCCGGCGTAGGTGGGAGAGTTCTGCACGCCCGTGCCGCGGCTCCACGTCTTGGACACCACTCCTGCGGTTTCCGCTGCGGTGGATTGATAGAGGCGGGCGTATTGACCGGAATCTTCGGTGAACCAGGAAGTGAGCTGAGGATCCGCGTGAACGGCGGCGACGGTGAGGAAAACAAAAACGAGGAGCGATTTCATGGGCGGGTGATGGGATTTCATCCCGACGCCAGCGAGCCCGAACCTGTGGGTGGCATCGCAATCGTCAGGAACGATGGCGATGAAACCGGGCGTTTGTGAACCCTGTATGTGGAACCCGCGGAAGTTTGTTAAGTTCGTGTAAAATCCACGGCTCCGCGCCATCCGGAAACCCGCTACGAGTCGATCCCGGTGATGATCTCACAGGACGGCAGCTTTTCCTTGAGTGCCTTGACAGCCTCGGGCGTCACGGCGGTCTGCCAGAGGTAGAGGCGCTTGAGATTCGGCATCGAGGAAAGTTTGCTCACGCCCGCGTCAGTGACCTTGGTGCCGTAGAGGTTGATGGACTGGAGGTTCGGCAACTTGAGCAGCGTATCGATGGAGGCATCGGTGATGCCCGTTTCCGCCAAGCGGATGAGACGGAGGTCCTTGGCCGAGGCCAGCTGCGCGACCGACTGGTCGGTGATCTTCGTGGCGGATAGATCCACGGTGACAAGTTGCGGCGTGATCGAGGCGAGCTTCTTGAACCCCGCGTCATCCAGATTTCCGCGGAGCGAAACCGCGGTGAAGGTCACCAGAGCGGACTGTTGCGACTCGAAGCTGAGGGCCCCGGGAAATTCCTTCGAGAACCCTGCGACCGCCGCGACGAGCGCTTGATCCGGACCTTTTGGAGCGGCATGCGGGTCGGCGCTATCCTCGGTTTGTCCCGATGCGGGGGCGGCCGGCACGAGCTTGGCGATGGCCTCCTTGATGGCTGCAGGCACCTCGAAATCTGTGAGCGATTTTTTTGGATCCGCGCCGTTGTCGATCCACCACTTGACGATCGCCACCTCGGGATCCTCGATGTCGGGCTTGCCTTCCGGCGGCATGTGGTCCTCATCCTCCGGGCGGAGTTCGATGCGGACGATGATGTTGCTTTCCGCGGCGTTTCCGGGCTCGATTCCGGGACCTTCCTTGCCGCCCTTGACGAGCAGTTCGTAGGTGTCCATGCGGAATTTCCCCTTGGCCTTGCCCTCCTTGTGACACTGGACGCAGCGTTGCTCGAGGATGGGGGCGACGATGTCGGCGTAGACGAGTTGCGAGCCCGCGATCTTGGCGGGAGCGGCGTCCGGATCATTTCCCTTCTGCTTTTTCTTCTCCAGCCCCAGAAGCGTGCGGATTGGATCAGGAGCATACTGGGTGAGGTAGTTTTCCCCATGGGTCATCGAAGCGCCATCGTGACTGGCGAATCCCATGATGCCCACGCTGGCGAACAACAACAGCCGGTAAAACGCCGGATTTCCCGACAGAGCGACCGTCCACGCCTTGAGGATGAAGGTGATGATCGCCAGCACCGAGAAAATCAGGCCGCCCCACAGGTGGCGCTCGGCAAGGGCGTTTCCGGCATAATCACTGCTGCCTTGGAACAGTAGAAATCCGGCAATGACGGCGAGCACCGCACTTGCCGCACCGAAAAACAGCGGAAACATCGAGGTATTCGCGACCTCCTCGTGATGGCGTCTGCCAAAAATCGCCCCGATTTCCTGAAGCACGATGAGGATGAACACGCCGATGGGCAAATGAAGCAGGACGGGGTGAAAATGACCGATGAAACGCACGATGTCCGGCAATTCCTCGCCATTGGGAGGTCCCGCGAGGAACGGCATGGCGATCACTCCTCCGGCCGCGAGGAGTCCGAAGAATGTGAGAGCCCAGGGTTTGCGCCGGCGGGTGGTGGAAAGATCGATTTCAGCCATGGATTGGTGGGATTACGGCAGTGTAATCCGCGATCTTCCAAATGAAATCCAGGTTTCAGACATCGACCGTCTGGCTGGCGGCACCCCGGGAGCTTGCCGGTTTCACGGGCTTTCCTTTGCCGAGAAACGGCAACCATCGACGCACGTCGTAGCCGAGGTATGCCATCGATTTCACGAAGACCAGCAGGGCGGTCGCCTCGTCGATGACCGGAATGGGATCGGGAAGCGGACCGACGATGAGCAGATAAAGCCCAGAGAGAATGGCGAGGATCCATGCGATGCGGCGTTTCATGCGGTAGAGTTTAGCACGAACCGGCCTGAACACAACCCGCCTGAATGGGCACCGCATCAACCCCTTTTTAGAGCAGGCCTCGAAACTCCGCGGCCATTTCGATGATCCGTTTTTGAGATCCTCCAAGACTACCACCCAACCGCCGGCGGGAGCTCTCATGTGGAGGAAGCCACCTACCACCGCCATGATGGAGATGCTACCCGGAGTGCCGGGCAGAAATCTCCGGAACCGGGATTGCATTTTACACAGAATGACTTATTTCTTCCGAACTGTGAAGAGGGTCCTCACATTTATAACATGCTTCCTGGCTATTTTGACGCTGGGAATTGCGGATCTGCGGCTGCTTTCCACCGGTTCTTGCGCGGCGGCGGATTCTTGCTGTTGCAGCGACCCCGCAACGCCGGATCCCTGCGTCTGCGGCGACCATCCTGCATCGGACTCTCCGGAAATGGCGGCATTTGGCGGCCTACCAAACCTGGCCGCACCGCCTGCGAAAGAACTCCTGATCGGAGAAATCGCGCCGCTCGCGGATCTGCTCCCAAGCTGGCAGCCCGCGCTCCCGTGGCATGCGCCGCCGGAGGAAACGCGCACCCGCTTGTCGGTTTGGATTTTGTGATCCTTGGGAAAAGGTCGTCGCGCCGTCCAGTGCGATCGCATCTGTTTTTCCCAACTCAAAATCACCAAACCATTGAAAACCATATCTATCAGCATTTTGCTTGCCGCCACCGCCGCGGCTCATCCTGTCGCCTTCGAGGGCGCCTATCAGCTCATGTTCGGCACCGCCGGGGATGTGCAGAACTTCGAGTTTTACCGCTCGTATTCCGCACGGGCCGCGTGGGGACTGCATGCCATGCGCTTCGAGGACGATGAGGAGGAAATCTTCACCGGCCTCCAGCACAACTGGCTGCTCAGGCGCTGGAATCTCCCCTCCGCCCAGGCAAACGTCTATGCCGGCCTTGGCACCGGATTGGCCGGCGAGACCGGCAACGGTGCCTCGCCAGCGGGCATCGGATTCTTCCGGGCGGACTACGAAACGCGGCGCGTTTACACGGCTTTGGACGCGAAATGGGTCGAGTCAGCCGATGTCTCCCGCGGCGTCTTCAGCGCTGCCGCAGGTATCGCACCTTACAAGGCGGAGTTCGACCAGCTCAACACCTGGCTCATCCTCCAGGCCGAACACGTCACCGGCATGGAGGACAAACTCGATATCATCCCCAAGGTCCGTTTCTTCAAAGGCCCGTATTTCCTCGAACTCGGCAGCACCCTCAGAGGCAAGCCGGTCGTCAACTTCATGATCCACTTCTAACCTCCATCCCATCCATGAAATCTCCATTCATCCTCAGTCTCATCGTTCTATCAACCGCCGTCGCCCAAGCCGCTCCCGACAGCGTGTCCACCGTAAAAACCACGGTCAACGGCATGGTCTGCTCGTTCTGCGCGCAGGGGATCCTCGCGCATTTTAAAAAACACCCCGCGATCTCCAATGTCCACGTCGATCTCACACGCAAGATCGTCCTGCTGGAAGAGCGCAAGGGCAAGTCCATCACCGACCAGGAAATCACCGAACACATCAAAAAATCCGGCTTCGACCCGGTGAAAGTCGAGCGGGTGAAAGAGAGCTTCGAGAAGGCCAAAGCTAACTGACCGAAGATCTCTGGACGCGGGACGGAAGGGCTGCGAACGGAGTCGCCAGATCATCAGCCTTGATTCCACGCCGGATGCAGCGAGACTCCGGCACTTCGAATCACCCATGGATCCTTACATTCTCAAAACACTGCACATCGCCGGCGCTCTCGGTCTTTTCACCTCGCTCGGAGCCAGCTTACTCGCGGGTTCCGGGAAAAAGGGCGCGTCGATTCTCCACGGAGTTTCGCTGGTTCTGATTCTGCTTGTCGGCTTCGCAATGTTGAAAAGACCACCGATGGGACAATCCTGGTGGATGATCAAACTCGGGCTGTGGCTGTTCATCGGTGCCGCGCCCGCCCTGGCGAAGCGCAAGGTGCTGCCGGGTTCCGTGGTGCTCATCCTCTGCCTCGCCGCCGCCGCGACCGCCGCCTGGCTGGGGCTGGCGAAGCCGTTCTAATCAGATTTTCTCGACCTCCACCTCGACTTCCATCCGGCAGTGGCCGGTGCCCTGATAGTTGCCACGGACCGGGGCGACATCGTCGTAGTCGCGGCCGACAGAGATCTTCACGTAGCGCTCGTCTGCCAGCGTGTTGTTCGTCGGATCGAATCCGATCCATCCCGCTGCTGGCAGATAGACCTCCGCCCAGGCGTGGGAGGCCTGCGCTCCCACAAGGGTGTCGCGCGGGCCGTTGTAAAGATAGCCCGATGCGTAGCGGGCGGGAATTCCTACCGAGCGGCACAGCCCAAGCATGACATGCGTGAAATCCTGACAAACTCCGTGCCGCATCTGGAACGCCTCTTCCAAGTGGGTGTTCACATTCGTCGCTCCCGGCTCATAGCGGAACTCCCGGTGGATCCACTGCATCAGCGCGGTCGCCTGATGGAAAACCGACGGGATGGCCCGGGTTATGTCGAGAGCTTCGCGCCAGACTTCCGGGTGTCGTGACACCGCGCGGCTTTCCTGCAGATAGGGCCAGATCAGCTCGCGGATCGATGGATCGGCGAACTGCGCCACCGTCGCCTCGCGGCTTGCCTGTGAGATGTCCAGCGGCAGGTTGTGCACGCGGATGCGGCTCTCGATCTCCAGCCGCGAGTGCGGCCGCGGCAGCTCGAAATGATGCGTGATGTTCTGGAACAGATCCGTGAAACGCCGCACCCGGGTGGCGGGCATTACCCGGATCAGGGCGCTCAGAGTTTTCTGATAGGGAAACGTCCTTGGTTCGAGGTGCAGCGTGTTGATGCTGTTCGTGGCCGGCGATCCATAGTTGAATGTGGTCCGGTGAAACACCGAGAGCCTCATGCCAATCGTGGATATCACCGGCTCACGGGAACTGTTCACGATGACGATTGCTGTTGCTCCATGCGCCACAACGCGGCGTCGGATAGAGTCGGAGGTTTCGGTCCGGGACTGATCTGCACACGCTCGGGCATCAGCACATAGGTTTCGAAAATCTCACCTCCGATGTGATTGAAGCGACCCTGAAGCGTGTCGAGATATTCATGCAACCCGCTTTCAAAGACGTCCTTCGTGGAGCCATAGTTCAGGTCCGAGAGCAAACGCCCGGATTCGCGTTCCGCTTCGTTGGAAAACGAGCCACGCGGGGTGCCGGAAATCAAGTGCAGGCTGATGTCCACCTTCTCGATGCAGTAGCGGACCGAGCGCGGGAAGTCCTTGGAGAAGATCAGGAAATCCACCACGCTTTCCGCGGTGATTTCACGCCGTGCGGCACGGAAAGCTCCCATCGCCCCGCACGAACGGAGGGTGGCGGTCCAGTGGAGGATCCCCGGAGAGATCGCCTCCAATCCGTCGGCGGATGCCGGGAGATAACTCGACACATCGAGGAAGCGGGTGGTCTTGTCCGCCCGTTCCAGGTGACGCCCCAGATCCATGAACTCCCACGCCTCGTTGCGCGAGGTGGTGGAGGCTGCGGTCCCGAGAAAGGTCATCGCGGACCGGCGGATATTCTCATAAAAACGCGGCGGATCGGTATCGAACAAACAGTGCGCTTCGTCGGAGCGGGAAAACAGATAGAGCGAGTTGAGCTCTTCCCACAATTCGTCCGACAACTGGTCGCGGACGGTGCGCGCGTTCTCGCGGGCAAGGGCGATGCAGGAGGTGATGCTGTTGGGGTTTTTCGGATCATTGGTCAGGAACCGGATGACTTCCGCACTGCCGGTCTCGTCGTAGAGTTTGGCGAACGCCTCTTCGTCCCCGGTGCTGAGGATGATGGGCTGCCAGAAGCCGCGGAGCCGCTCGCTGTCGAGGCTTTCGAAGTCCAGCAGCAGCTGCTGGTTCACATCGATCAGACGGGCGAGGTTGTCGGCCCGCTCCACGTAGCGGACCATCCAGTATAACGTATTGGCAACACGTGAGAGCATAAATTTGATTAGCGGAGGACCCAAGTATCCTTGCTGCCGCCGCCTTGTGAAGAGTTTACAATGAGGGAGTTTTTGGTGAGGGCCACGCGGGTCAGCCCGCCCGGCACGATTTTCACGTCCTTGCCATAGATGATGTAGGGCCGCAGATCGATGTGGCGACCTTCCATCGCCCCGTCGCACCAGGTGGGCGAGGTTGAGAGCGAGATGACCGGCTGGGCGATGTAGTTCCGCGGGTCGGCGATGATGCGCTCGCGGAAGGCCTCGATCTCGTCCTTGCTGGCGGTCGGCCCCATCAGCATGCCGTATCCACCGGACTCGTTGGCCGCCTTGACCACCAGTTCGGGCAGATGCTTCATGATGTATTTCATGTCCGCTTCCTCGGAGGCGAGGTAGGTCGGCACGTTTGGCAGGATCGGCTCCTGGCCAAGGTAGTATTCGATCATCTTGGGCACAAAGTAGTAGATCACCTTGTCGTCGGCGACGCCGGTGCCCACTGCGTTTGCTAGAGATACATTGCCCGCCTTGTAGGCATTCATCAGGCCGGGCACGCCGAGCACCGAGTCCTTGCGGAAAACCACGGGATCGATGAAGTCGTCGTCGATGCGGCGGTAGATCACATCCACCCGCAGCAGGCCGCGGGTGGTGCGCATGTAGACGAACTTGTCCACCACCACGAGGTCCTTGCCCTCGACAATGTCGATGCCCATTTCACGGGCCAGATAACAGTGCTCGAAGTAGGCACTGTTATAACAACCGGGCGTGAGCAGCACGCAGACCGGATCCTTGTCCTGGCGCGGCGAAATGTGATGCAGCATGTTCAGCAGGTCCCGCGGATAGGAGTCCACCGGACGCACACCGAGCGACTCGAAAATCCCGGGAAACGCCCGCTTCAGCGCGTTGCGGTTTTCCAACAGATAGGAAGCCCCCGACGGGCAGCGACCGTTGTCCTCGAGCACGTAATAGACGCCGTCACCGCCGCGGATCAGATCGCTGCCGCAAATGTGGATGTAGGTGTCGGCCGCTACGTCCACGCCGCGGAATTCGGGCCGGTAGTGTTTCGCCTGCTCGATGTAAAACCGCGGGATGACCTCGTCCTTGAGGATCTGCTGGTCGTGGTAGATGTCGTGCAGGAAAAGATTCAGCGCCACGATGCGCTGCGTTAGTCCGGCCTCCAGATGCTCCCACTCGCTCGCCGGCATCACCCGCGGGATCGGATCGAACGGGAAAATCCGCTCGGTCCCCCGGTCGTCGTGATACACGTTGAAGGTGATGCCCTGCCTGAGAAAGTAGAGCTCGGAATTGGCTTTCCTGGTCAGGAAATCCTTCTGGTCGATCATTCCGAATTTCTGGAGAAGCGGTGCGCAGTGAGGCCGCACCGAGCCGTCCTCGCAAAACATCTCATCGTAAAACTTACCGGGATCGTAGCCCTTAAACATTTCCATGGGTCGTGGTTGGGGGATTAGCAGGTCGCGGGCCAACTTCTTAAGGGGCTGACAGCGAGACGGCCAACGAATTCTCCCCGAAACGGGAAATTCCAACCGATCCCGCAAATCCGACCATTTGCCACACGGATTTCACTTCGTGCGGACTCTCCCCTTGAAAAGAAATTCCTCCGTGTCTATTCCTCGCCCGGCTTGCGAAGCCATCCCCTTTTTTAACGCCATGAACGCCCTTACCCGCTGCCTCGATTCTTACTGGTCCTCCTCTATCGGGAAAAAGCTCGTCGTCGCCATCACCGGAATCGTCCTGGTCCTCTTCCTCGCCGGGCACCTTGTCGGAAACCTGGTCGTCTTCATGGGCCCGGAACCTTTCAACCAATACGCCTATTTCCTCCACCACATGCTCCACGGCATGGGCATCTGGGCCTTCCGGATCGTGATGCTGGCCATGGTCACCGCCCACATCGTGGCTACCATCGCCCTCACCCGCCAGAACCGCGCCGCCCGCCAGGCCTACGAATACAAGGCCACCATCCAGGCCTCCAAGTCGTCGCGGACCATGATTCTCTCCGGACTCACCATCCTTGCCTTCGTGATCTACCACATGCTGCATTTCACCGCCCGCATTGGGAATGAATACGACACGCTGGCCCGCTACAAGACCACGATCCACGGCGTCGAGGGACAGGTCCACAACGCCTGGCTGATGGTGATCGACGGTTTTTCCGGGCTTTCAGTGATTCACGTCACCGCCTTCTACGTCATCGCCATGACGCTGCTTTGTTCGCACCTGATGCACGGCGTCGGCTCGATTTTCCAGACACTCGGCCTGCGCACCAAGAAATCGGAAGGCCTGATCAAGCAGATTTCCGTCGGTTACGCCCTGGTCATCTGGCTCGGCTTCATTTCCATCCCGCTCGCGATCAACCTGTTCCCGGGTTACTTCGCTGCCTTGGCCAAAGCCACCGGTCATTGATCCCGCCGCCACCCACCTTTTTTCACTTTCCCAATCCCCATCCGCCATGTCCATCGTCCTCGACAGCAAAATCCCGTCCGGCCCGCTTGATCAAAAATGGTCCAAGCACAAGATGGACTCCAAGCTCATCAACCCGGCGAACAAGCGGAAATTCACCGTTATCGTCGTCGGTTCCGGCCTCGCCGGTGGTGCAGCCGCCGCCTCCCTCGCGGAAATGGGCTATCAGGTGAAGTGCTTCTGCTACCAGGACAGCCCGCGCCGCGCCCATTCGATCGCCGCACAGGGTGGAATCAACGGCGCGAAAAACTACCAGAACGACGGCGACTCGGTACGCCGCCTTTTCTACGACACCATCAAGGGCGGCGACTTCCGCGCCCGTGAAGGCAACGTCTATCGCCTCGCCGAGGTCTCGAACTCCATCATCGACCAATGCGTCGCCCAGGGCGTCCCCTTCGCCCGCGAATACGGCGGCCTGCTCGACAACCGCTCCTTCGGCGGCTCCCAGGTTTCCCGCACCTTCTACGCCCGCGGCCAGACCGGGCAGCAGCTGCTCATCGGTTGCTATCAGGCACTTGAAAAGGAAATCCACAAGGGCGGCATCAAGATGTATCCGCGCACCGAGATGCTCGACCTCGTGCTCGTCAACGGCCACGCCAAGGGCATCGTCGTCCGCGACCTGAACACCGGCACCATCGCCACCCACGCGGCGGACGCCGTGATCCTCGCCACCGGCGGCTACGGCAACGTCTTTTTCCTCTCCACCAACGCGATGGGCTGCAACGTCACCGCCGCCTGGCGCGCCGCCCGCCGCGGCGCGCTTTTCGCCAACCCCTGCTACACCCAGATCCACCCGACCTGCATCCCGGTCAGTGGCGATTACCAATCCAAGCTCACCCTGATGTCCGAGTCGCTCCGCAACGACGGCCGCATCTGGGCGCCGAAATCCCGCGAAGTCGCCGAGAAACTCCGCAAAAAACTCATCACCGCCGCGGATGTCCCCGAGGACGACCGCGACTACTTCCTGGAGCGGAAATATCCGTCCTTCGGAAACCTCGCCCCGCGCGACATTTCCTCCCGCGCCGCCAAGGAAGTCTGCGACGAAGGCCGCGGAATCGCCCCGACCGGGCTCGGGGTTTACCTCGATTTCCGCGATGCCACCAAGCGCCTCGGCGAGGACACCATCCGCTCGCGCTACGGCAACCTTTTCCAGATGTATGACAAGATCGCCGGCGAGGATCCCTACAAGGGACCGATGATGATCTATCCCGCCGTCCACTACACCATGGGCGGACTCTGGGTGGACTACAATCTGATGTCCAACATCCCCGGCCTGCACGTGCTGGGCGAAGCGAATTTCTCCGACCACGGCGCGAACCGTCTCGGTGCCTCTGCCCTCATGCAGGGCCTCGCCGACGGCTACTTCGTCATCCCCACCACCATCGCGAACTACCTCGTCACCCAGAAACCCGGCACCGTCAGCACCGACATGCCCGAGTTCAAGCAGACCGAGGCGGAGACCCGCGAGCGCATCAACAAGATGTTTTCGATCAAGGGCAAGCGCACCGTGGATTCCTTCCACCGCGAGCTCGGCATGACCATCTGGGACAAATGCGGCATGGCCCGCTCCCGCGAGGGACTCACCGAGGCACTCGCTAAAATCCCGCAAATCCGCGAGGAATTCTGGGAAAACGTGCTCATCCCCGGCTCCGGAGCGAATGCCAACATGGAACTCGAAAAGGCCGGCCGCGTCGCCGACTTCATCGAGTTCGGTGAGGTCATGTGCTACGACGCCCTCGCCCGCGAGGAATCCTGCGGCGGCCACTTCCGCGTGGAGCACCAGTTCTTCGACCACAGCCCGGAAGTCATCTCCGGCAGCACCCAGGCCGGCGAAGCCCGCCGCGACGACGCGAATTTCGCCCACGTCTCCGCCTGGGAATACAAAGGTCCCGGCAACGAGCCCATCCTCCACAAGGAGCCATTGGTTTACGAGGAAACCCACGTTTCCATCCGCAGCTACGCCTGATCCTTAAGGAACCGCAACGGAAGCACCGGTCACGTTTTCCCGCTCCCCACGCGGCAGGACCGAATTTCCTCCACCGGAAACTCGGTCCGAGACTCATCGGCCCGAATTCTGGTCGCCGGAAACCCGGTCCGCGACTCATCGTCCCGGATTCTGATCGCTGGAAACCCGAGACCGTCTGATACGGACCGAATAAAAACTACGCAACAGCCACATCCTCGCGAGAGCACGCGCATTCCTGCGCTCTTGAAACCTTCTCGCCCCCGGGGCTGGCTTTTACGGCATGGCCCCTGAGCATCTCCAAGCTGAAATCAGCCAAGCAGAGCAGATCCGCGAGGAAATCAGGACTGCCGAGACCCGCCTCTCCGGTCTCCGCCTCAAGCGCGACCAGACCGAACGGGCTCTCGCCGACCGACTGATCTCTCTCGCAGCCGGCGTGCGCTCCTCCCGGAGCGAGGATCTTCAGTCCAGCCCGCGAAGCGAAACGCCAAGAACCGCCAGGTAGCGCCCTCTCGCAGAGAGGGCAGCCAATGAGGTGTGAAAGAACCGTCCAAAAACATGCTGCTCCGCAGATCTTGGGCCATTCTTTCTCCCCCCATTGTCTGCTCCTCCCCCGGACCGCGGATTTCAATCCGGCTTTCATTCATTCATTCATTCATTCATTCATCTTCATCTTCATCTTCATCTTCATCCCCAATCCCCAATCCCCAATCCCCAATCCCCAATCCCCAATCCCCAATCCCCAATCCCCAATCTCCCCCCTCACAAATCATCCAGCGGACTGGTGATTTCCCCCCGCATCGCCCGCGCCAGTTGCACGTAGATCATCGTCGTCCGGCAATTCAAGAAGCCATGCTTTATGCAAGTTTTGTATTGCAAGTCCTTTTCTTCGCTCTAGCCTACCCGTCATGAACAACCGCAAGCGTTGGACGGCGCCTTGGAAGGATTCGCGGCAAAAACCGGTGATTTACCACTGCGTCAGTCGGGTCGTGGGGCGGCAGTTCGTGCTGGAGGTGGATGAACGGGAGCATTTCCGGATGCTGATGCGCATGTGCGAGAAATTCACGGGCTGCCGGGTGTTGTCTTATTGTCTGATGTCGAACCACTTCCATCTTCTCCTGGAAGTACCGCCAGTTCCGGAGGGTGGCATCCCGGATCAGGAATTGCTCCAACGGCTGCGTGTGTTCTACAGCGAGGCGCAGGTGGCTGAGGTCGCCAAGGAATTGGAGGAGGCGGCAGCGGTACGGGTGCGCGGTGAATTTGAACTTCCGCCCGTCGATGAAACGGGGATTCCGCTGGATCCCGCGCAGGAACTGGCGATGGCGAAGCTGGAGGCGGTGCGCAGGGTGGATGAGATCCGCGGTCGTCACACCCGGCGGATGCATGATTTGAGCGAGTTCATGAAATCGCTGCTGGAACGTTTTACCAAGTGGTTCAATCGCGCGCATTCGCGTTCCGGCACGCTGTGGGAGGACCGGTTCAAGAGCGTGATCGTGGAAAGCGGCACCGCAGCGCGGACGATGGCGGCTTACATCGATCTGAATCCGGTGCGGGCCGGAATGGTATCAGATCCGGCGGAATACCGGTGGAGCAGCTATGGGGAGGCCGTGGGCGGCGGGGCAAAAGGGAATGGGAAAAAAGCGCGTGAGGGCTTGGTGAGAGCGTATTTTTGCGATCAGGGCGTGGGGTTTGAATCGGAGCGGTGGGGCGAGGTTTCGCGGTTGTACCGGCGGATGATGGGGCTGGCGCTGGAGAGAAAGAGCGGCAGTGCGGTGGTGGAGAAAGGCGTGGTTCGCCCGCAGATGAATGCGGCGGAGGCGTTAGAGGCGGAGGACAACGGGACGGTATTGCCGGACTTGAAGCTGGCGGCGATGTTGCGCTGCCGGGTGAGGTATTTCACGGACGGCGCGGTGATCGGGAGCAAGGCGTTCGTGAATGAGGCATTCGCGGCAGCGCGGGAAAGGTTTACGGAGCGCCGCAAAGACGGAGCGCGGCGGATGAAGGGGAGCGGAAAAGCGGCGGCCGGGGTGCTGTGGAGTGCTCGAGACCTGCGGGTGAGGCTTGGGTGAAATCGACCACGTCCGGTCTTTGCTCGATCTCATCGAATCCCACGTCACACCAGCCCGAGCACATCCTGCATGTCATAAAGCCCGACCGGCTGGGTCTCTAGCCAGCAAGCCGCGCGGACGGCACCGGCGGCGAAGATTGCGGTGTGATCGCCCGCTACATCGCCGCCGCGAAGGGTGTGCATGCATGCCGATTTCGCGCGGCTTGCTCGGGCCGGTGTTGCCAAGGCGACTGTGGGCGACGTTGTCCTGATAGGGGGGACCAGTTTCCTCGTTGAAGATTTCTAGAGGAAAGGGGCAGGTGTGTGGAAGCCATGGCTGGCGGGTCCATGCATGAGCTCTCAAGGGAAAGGTCGTTTGCTGGTCAAGCAACACCCGGATGAGCCGGGTCATTGGGATGGGCGAGGACACTATTTTGGATCCCTTTCTTGGATCCCTTTCTTGGCCCGCTCAAAACCGGATGTGAGCGCCCGCCCATGAAAATATTCTTGGTTTTGGCAAATTAATTGAATCCACTGCCCCGGTTTCTGCGAACGCGCTATTGAAACGTCAACTTCTCCCTACCATGGCCTACGACTCAGACAACAGCATGAAACTCTACTTGCGGGAAATCTCCCAAACTCCACTTCTCACCGTGGATGAGGAAAAGGAACTCGCAGAGCGCATCAAAATGGGCGACGCCGAGGCCCGCACCCACATGATCAAGGCGAATCTCCGCCTCGTGGTGAAGATCGCCCACGACTACTCCGGCTACGGGATGTCACTCAGCGATTTGATTTCCGAGGGCAACATCGGCCTCATGAACGCCGTCGAGCGCTTCGACCCGGAGAAGGGTGGAAAACTTTCGACCTACGGAGCCTGGTGGATCAAGCAGTCGATCAAGCGCGCGCTTGCCAACCAGTCCAAGACCATCCGCCTGCCCATCCACATGGTGGACAAGATCGCCCGCATGCGGCGCATCGCCTCGATGCTCGCCGAGACGCTTGGCCGCGAGCCTACCGACGATGAGATCGCCGCCGAGCTCGGCTTGCCGCGCCAGAAAATCGCCATGCTCAAGCAGGCGGCGCAGCGCCCGACCTCGCTCGACGCCCCGGTGAACGAAGGCGAGGCCACCGAATACGGTGAAATGATCAGCGATGAGTCCGCTTCCGACCCGTTGGAAATGCTCACCGACAAGAATTTACAGGACCAGATCGGCGGTTTGCTCTCCATCCTCAACGAGCGCGAACGCCGCATCATCGACGAGCGCTTCGGTCTCAACGGCCTCAAGCCGATGTTGCTCGAGGATGTCGGCCGCGAGTTCGGAGTTTCCCGCGAGCGGATCCGGCAGATTCAAAACTCGGCCCTCGCCAAGATGCGAAAGGCTCTGCTCAAAAAGGACAAACCCGCCCCGACGCCTTACAACGCAGGCCTCGCAGAGGCATGACCTGACTGGGGCGCGGAATTGATTCCAATACCTGTAAGGATTGGATTGAGGAAAGACGGGTCTTAATCCCGGCAGGGATCACGGAAATGAGCCCCTGGTCGAGGAGAGTAAGCGACGAAAACCCGTGGATCGGCGGATTCATCGGCATTCGATTCCGGTAGCAGGTCGCAGAAAGGTGGGATTTTCACTGACGCGTCCGATACCGCTGGCACCCTCACAGGGTGCGATTTCTGGCTCACCTTGACCCGGGGCTACTGGCTGCAATCCCCTTCGGAATATAGGTCTGCGGCGATCCTGTTCGCCAATCCTCAATGGCCTTGGAATTGATCCCGCGCTAAAGTTGGGAAGTCGCCAAGAAACGCCCAGAGAGCCGCCAGGTCCACTTTTGGCCTGCCCATTGAGAATCTCACGAAACGATCCGCACCGGCAGATGCAAGTTTCTTGCAAGTCACCATAAGCGGCTTCAAATTCGTGGCGTGCGCGGCTCACCTCTCCTCCGATTCATCCTCCTCGCCCTGGCCCTCGCGGCGACGGGGCTAGGGTTGATGCGGGTGACAGCGGCGCGGGATCACCGCCCACCAGTTGGTCCCGAGGGGGTAGCTGAAAAGCGGGCCGCCGAGCTAACAGCGATTCCATTCCGTCTACTGCTCTCGGCGCCGGCCGCTGAAATCGAGATCAATACAGGAAGATCTATCCGCCCGTCTGTCGATGGCTCACCGGTCTCCGGTGCGGTCGAGCTCGATCCGAATAACCCCCACATCGGACTGGTCGTCCGCTGGAAATCCCCCGCTGCGGCCGGCGAGCGCCGTTTCGCCAAATTCACGCTGGAAGCCCCGGGACAGGAAACATTCACCCACGTCTTCGATGCGGCCGGTGATATCGACGATTTCATCGAACTCCCCTTGCCCACCGCCCAATGAGCGAAGCCCACCACGATTGCTGCGCCCACCACGGGCATCATCACGAACTGGTGATCGACCAGGTCACCGTCAGTTACCGGCGGGTGCTGGCGCTCGAAAACGTCTCGCTGGCGACCTCCTGCGGCAACCGCGTGGCCCTCATCGGTCCGAACGGCGCGGGCAAAAGCACCTTGCTCAAGGCCATCGCCGGACTGGTCCCGCGGGATAGCGGCACCATCCGCTGGCGCGGCACGGCAGTGAAAAAGTGGTCGCGCGAGTTCGCCTATCTGCCGCAGCGCGAGGAGGTGGACTGGTCGTTCCCCATCACCGTCCGCGGGCTGGTGGAAATGGGGCGCTACCCGCAAACCGGCTGGTGGCGGAAATTTTCCGCCGAGGACACCTTGGCCGTGGACCGGGCGCTCGACTCACTGGCTCTGATGGACTTGCAAGACCGCCAGATCCGCGAGCTTTCCGGCGGGCAGCAGCAACGCGCCTTCCTCGCCCGCGCGCTGGCCCAGGAGGCGCACGTGCTTTTGCTAGACGAGCCGTTCACCGGACTCGACCGCAACGCTTCGCAACTTCTGGGAGATCTACTCGCCAAGCTCGCCCACGAGGGACGCCTCGTCATCGCCTCCCACCACGATCTGAACAGCGTGCCCCGTCTGTTCGATGAAGCGCTGGTCCTCTCCACCCGGCCGCTCGCTTTCGGGCCGGTGGCGGAAATCCTGACGCCCGAATTGATCGATCGCACCTTTCACGAGCCCGTCATCGTCGCCTGACCCATGGATTTCGAACTCCTCACCAATCCGTTCTATCAACGGGCACTCGCCACCGCGGGCTTCATCGGATTTGCCAACGGCTTCTTCAGCGGCTTCGTCGTGCTGCGGCGGAACGCTCTATCCGTCTCGGCGCTGTCGCACACGATGCTGCCCGGCATCGCGCTGGGGATTTTCCTGACAGGTGCGCTCAGCCAGTGGAACGCCTTCCTCGGCGCGATGTTCGCCGCGCTGTTAGTCGGTCTCGGCTCGGTGGCGGTGGCACGGGGAAACCGGGTGGAACAAGGCACCGCGCTCGCCGTGCTTTACACCGCCGCTTTTGCCGCAGGCATCGCCCTGCTGCCGAAACTCGATACGCGCCAGGAGCTCGAACACTGGCTCTTCGGCGACATCATCGCAGTGGGAAACGCCGACATCTGGATCGCGTTCGGCATCGGTGCCTTCACGCTGCTGATCACCAATCTGCTGATGCGCCCCATCCTGCTCACCCTGTTCGAGCCGAATGTGGCGGCGGCGCAAGGCGTGCCGGTGCGCGCGATCCAATATCTGATTTTCGGCCTGCTCGTGCTGGCGCTCGTCTCCTCGCTGCAGGCCGTCGGCTGCGTGCTTTCGGTTGGATTGTTAGTCACTCCGGCGGCGACCGTCTCCCTGCTCACCGACCGCACGTCCGCGCTGTTCTGGGGCGGCGGCCTGATCGGTGGAGTCGGCTCGGTGGTGGCGGTTCTGCTATCGGGGAAATTCGGAATCGCGCCCGGTCCGGCGATCGTGATCGTGCTCGGGCTGTTGTTCATCGCCGCCTATCTGTTCAGCCCGAAATACGGCTTGCTGGCACCGAGAAGCCGCTGACGGGCTCCGCATCACTCGAGATAGGGATTCTCCGTCGCCTCGTGTCCAATCGTGGTGGAGGGTCCGTGCCCCGGAAAAACCTTCGTTTCCGGCGGCAGGGTCATGAGGTGCCGGTCAATGCCATCCAGCAGTTGCTGCGTGCTGCCGCCAGGAAGGTCCGTCCGGCCGATGGAGCCGGCGAACAGGGTGTCGCCCGAGAACAAGACTCCATGGTCCGGCAGATGGAAGGTCACGCTGTCCAGCGCATGCCCCGGAATGTGGGCGAGGGAAAATTCCAAGCCACCGATGCGCAATGGGGCCGCCATGTCGAATTTCCGGTCGATTTCATAGGGCGCGACCGAAATTGGCATCCCCCACGCACGGGCGGCAGATTCCAAGGTCAAATCCGTGGAATAATCCGCGAAGGCATGAAGACGCGCCCCCAGCTTGCGGAGTTCAGCGGCGTCCATCACGTGGTCGTAATGTTGGTGGGTGAGTAGCACGTCATCCACCCGGACTCCACGCCGGGTAATCCAGTCGGCAATGCCTTCCGGGGCGTCGATGAGGAGATTGCCATCGGGAGTTTCGACGAGGTAGCCATTCGTTTGCACGAAACCGCCAGTGTAGAGGGAAATTTTCATGAACGCCTGCAAACTTCACGGGCAGAGTGGACAAGGTAAAGCGAAACCCGTCCGCCGAACCGATCCGCCTCTTGCAAATTGCCTCGCGATCCGTTGATTTTCAGCGCGTGGAACAAAGGCAGCACCGTGAGGAACACGGGATTCCGACTTGACCTTGCAGCATTGAATGCGGACCCTTGCCTATTCTTCACAAGATCATCCTGTCCTCGCTCCACTTTTTTTCAGGCGTGCCTGCTGGATCGACGCGGCGTCCGGATGGTGAAGAGCATCCAATTTTTTCTACTTACTCTTTCATTTTCAACACCATCCATGTTCAAAAAGCTTTTTGGAAACCTGTTCTCCAATGATATCGGCATCGACCTAGGCACTGCGAATACACTGATCAACGTCAAGGACCACGGCATCGTTCTGCGCGAGCCGTCCGTCGTCGCAGTCAGGGCGGGGACCAACGAGGTGCTCGCCGTCGGAGATGATGCAAAACGCATGCTCGGCCGGACGCCGGGCAATATTGTCGCCATCCGCCCCCTGAAAGACGGAGTCATCGCGGATTTCGAAGTTACCGAGGCGATGCTGCGCCACTTCATCCGCAAGGTGAACAAGGGTCGCCGGTCGAATCCACGGGTGCTCATCGCCATTCCGTCCGGAATTACCGAGGTCGAGCGGCGTGCGGTCCGGGAGTCCGCCGAACAGGCGGGAGCGCGCGAGGTTTATCTGATCGAAGAGCCGATGGCGGCCGCGATCGGCGTCGGGTTGCCAGTCCAGGAAGCCGCGGGAAACATGATCGTCGACATCGGCGGCGGAACCACGGAGGTGGCGCTGATTTCCCTTTCCGGCATCGTTTACGCCCGCAGCGTGCGCACCGCTGGGGACGAACTGGACGAGGCGATCATCCAATACATGAAGCGCGCTTACAACCTGATGATTGGCGAGCGCACTTCGGAGGACATCAAGATCCGCCTCGGATCCGCCGCCCCGCTGCCCAAGGAAATGACCATGGAGGTCAAGGGCCGTGACCTCGTCGCAGGACTTCCCAAAACCATTACCATCACCTCGCAGGAAATTCGCGAGGCCATGGCGGACCCGCTCAGCACGATTGTTGACGCCGTCCGCACGACTCTCGAACGCTGCCCACCGGAACTCGCCGCCGACCTTGTCGACCGCGGCATCGTCCTGGCGGGTGGAGGGGCTTTGCTCAAGGGGCTTGACCGCCTCCTGCGCGAGGAAACCGGGCTGCCGGTCCACATCGCCGAGGATCCCCTCAGCGCCGTGGCTGAAGGCACTGGCAAGGCGCTTCAGGAGCTCGCCCTCCTCAAGCGGGTCACCAATTCCGACCGATAATCCCTCGCCAGGCCCATTCCGGCCATGAAGCCGCTCAATCTCATCGCGTTGCTGCTCTTCCTCGGAGGTGCTGTCTGGGCGTTCACCCGCAGCGAGCGCGCCGTGCGCGAGGTGCAGGATTTCTACTTTTCCACGATGTCGCCGTTTTTGAAATCCGGGTCGAAACTGGAAACCCAGGCCCGCGATTTCCTGCAGGAAACGCGCCACTCGAAGGAGCTCGAAGTCGAACTCGGAACCATCCGCAGCGAGCTTGGCCGCCTGCGCATCATCGAGTCCAGATACCGCGATCTCGAACTGGAAAACGAGCGGCTCCGGCACGCGCTGGATTACAAGAAAAACACCCACTTCGATGTCGTCCCCGCCCAGGTGATCCGCCGCCAGCCGACAACCTGGTGGCAGACGGTGGACATCGACGCCGGCCAGGAACGCGGCATCGGCACCCAGCTCGCCGTGCTCTCGAACGAAGGCCTCGTCGGCAAAATCGACCGGATCTATGACGGCCAGAACCGCTCTTCCGTGCTGCTGCTCACCGACGAAAAATGCCAGGTCTCCGCCCGCGTCGAGGGCTCGCCGGAAGTCGGCATCCTCAGCGGCCAGCGCGGCCGCTTCGACGGCAGTCCGCTGCTGCGCCTCAGATTTCTATCCACCGACGCCACGCTCCGCCCGGGACAGCGCGTCTTCACTACCGGCCGGGGAGGAATCTTCCAGCCTAACATTCTACTTGGAACCATCGATTCCGTCGAAAAAGGCGCGCTGGATTCCGAAGCTCTCGTCCGGCCCTCGGTGAACTTCGCGGATCTCAGCACGGTTTTCGTCGTGCTCTCCGCCGATCCCTGACCCGCACGTGATCCGATACTCGTTCATCATGATCCTGTTACTGCTCGCCTCTTTCGTGGTGCAGCAGTTCCTGCCCGCGTTCACCGGCATCCACCAGTCGCGAATCTTGTTAGTCCAGCTGGTGTTCCTCTGCGAAGCGGTGACCGTCGGCCAGCCCACGATGCTGCTGCTCGCCTTCATCGGCGGATTCTTCTGGGACGCGCACTGCGCCATCGGCCCGCACGGCGGGGACCCGGAGGTCTACACCCAGCAGGTCGAGTCGCTTCGGTTTGGTTATTCTATCCTGCTGTTCGGTGCCATGGGATTCCTGATGCAGGGCATCCAGCCGCTTTTCAAACAGGGGAAATGGCAGTTCTCCGCGCTGCTCACCGGCATCGCCATCTTCCTCTACCTGGCAGCAGAATACGCCATCATCAACTTCGTCCGCGGCGAGTTCTCGCTCTCGCGGGCCACCCTCACACAGATGCTCTCCACCTCGGTGATGACCATGCTCTTCTCGCCGATTGTCTTCTGGTTGCTCTTCCGCGTCGCCAGAGCCTGCGACCACTCGATCAAACCCGACGCTGGCAAAAAACGCAAGAATGCCCGCTGACTCCATGGAACCCAGCTACCGACTCCGGATCTACCTGCTGACGGCCCTCGTGCTCGTCGGCTTCGGTGCGCTGTTGTCCCGTCTCCACGAGTTCCAGATCGAGCGCCGCGACGAGTTCCTCCAACTCGTCCCCGGCAACCGCACCGTCACCGTGCGCGAACCCGGCATCCGCGGGGAAATCACCGACCGCAACGGCCTCACCCTTGCCAAAAATTCCCGCAGCTACGAGGTCTCCTTCAACCTCGATGAAATCCGCCATGCCTATCTCACGCAGCATGTCGAGGATCCCACCATCGACCGTCTCACCACGGAGAAAGGGCTGCCGCGGAAGAAATCGGAAAAGGACATCGTCGCGATCGTCAAGGACGGTCCCATCCACGTGCTTGGCGATCCGAAGCTCAAGCTCGCCCGGAATTTCAAGGCCGGCGACCTGCGCACCCATTTCCTCACCCACGGCGGCCTCATCCCCTACAGCTACCGGTCGGATCTAACTTACGAGGAGTTCGCGAAATTCGCCGAGCACAACCTCGAACTGCCCGGCGTCTATCCGAGCCTTCGTTCGCAGCGCCAATACCCTTACGGAGCCCTCGCCAGCCACGTGCTCGGCTACCTGAAACAATGGGAGAAAGGCGACGTGCCGGAGAGCGCCACCCGCAGGTTCAACCACTACATCGGCGATGAACGGGGCATTGCCGGCGTCGAGGCGTCCATGGATGAGATCCTGCGCGGACCGGAAGGACAGAAAACCATCGTGAAGGATGAAAAAGGCCGCACCATCCGGATGTCCGACTACACCCAGCCAGGCGTCGGGGCCAAGGTCCGCCTCACCATCGACGCCCGTGCCCAGTTCCTGTTGGAAAACACCCTGCGTCTCGCCGGCCGCGCGGCGGGCGTGGTGATGGACGTGAACACCGGCGAGGTGCTCGCCATGGCCTCCGTGCCCGACTACGACCCTAACGATTTCATCCCCAGCATCTCACAGAAAAACTGGGACGCCTATCGGACGAACCTGCAGCTCGCGCCATTCACCAACCGCGCCATCTCGGAGTTCACTCCCGGCTCCACCATGAAGATCCCGACCGCCGTCGCCGGAGCTCTGGCAGGCATGGCCACCCGCAGTTTCTCCTGCGACGGCTACGTCACCTACGGCAACAAACAAGTCGGCTGCTGGATCTGGAACAAGAGCAAGGGCAGCCACGGCAGCCAGACTCTTCCCCAGGCCATCCAGCATTCCTGCAACCCCTACTTCAATAAACTCGCTAACACCATCGGCTGGAAAGCCATGGTCGACGGCTGCGCGATGGTCGGCATCGGCAGGAAAACCGGCATCGAACTGCCGAAGGAAGACGCCGGTATCCTGCCCGGAAGCCGCACCTGGCGCGCCATGTATCCGAATCTCGTGATGACCCCGCACGAAACAGCGGGGCTCTCCATTGGCCAGGGGACCTCCATGGCCACCCCGCTCCAGATGTGCGCCGTCGCCGCAACCATGGCGAACGGCGGAAAATACTACCGCCCGCGAATCGTGAAAGAAGCCGTCGCCGAAGACGGCAAGGTCGTCGTCGAGGACAAGCCGAAGCTGGAGGTGGATCTCGTCCAGTCCGGCATCAAGGCCAGCGACATCGAGCTCATCCGCAAGGGCATGTCGATGTCCACCAACCAGCCGGGCGGAACTTCCGGGAAAGTAAAACTTCCTAACATCGAAGCGGCTTCCAAGAGCGGCACCGCCCAGTCGTCGGACAACGGGAAAAAATCCAACAATTCGTGGATCATGAGTTTCGCGCCCTACGAGAATCCCAGATACGCCATTTGCATCATGGTCCAGAACGGCGGCTCCGGTGGCGGCGTCTGCGGCCCCCTCGTCAACCTGGTCTATCGCGGACTCTTCGCCCGCGACAACGGCGTGAAACTGCCTCTGAAACCGATGCGGAAATTCCTCGGTAACACCGACCGCATCGAAACCACCATCGAGATCACCCCGGAAATGATCGCCTCTGTCGAAACTGGCGAAATCGGCTCCCGGCCGTTCGTCGGCCCGCCTGCTCCGAATCCCAACGCCCCACCCGCCCCAC
Source organism: uncultured Verrucomicrobiae bacterium (assembly GCA_963841745.1). Taxonomy (GTDB): domain Bacteria; phylum Verrucomicrobiota; class Verrucomicrobiia; order Verrucomicrobiales; family Akkermansiaceae; genus Luteolibacter. The sequence continues at coordinate 168,183 of CAWJDV010000011.1, forward strand.
CCGCCCCACCCGTCGACGACGCTGCGGGCGAAACCGGTGAGGAAGCCGGCGACATCTCCCCTGAAGCTCCCCCGACTCCCTCCACCGCCGTCACCCCGACCCCGACCATCACCCCCGAGGTCGATGCCGAGGGTTCTGTAATCCCCAAAGCCATCCCCATCCAGGAAAACTGATTTCCCCATAACCCTCCCAATCAACCTCAACCTACTTACCACCATTAACATGATCCAACACATCAAGAGACTTCTCGGAATCGGCAAACCCGATCCCACGAGAGGTAACAGCATCATCGTCAACGTCGAGAAACTGGAGCGCCGCGTGGCGCTCCTCGAAAACGGAGTGCTCGAAGAGTACACCGTCGAACGGGAAGGCGACCAGAACATCGTCGGCGGCATCTTCAAAGGACGCGTCAAAAACATCGAGGGTGGCCTCAAGGCGATGTTTGTCGACATCGGCCTCGATAAAAACGCCTTCCTCCACTTCTGGGATGCCATCCCAGCCGCCCTCGACGGTGGGCTCGAGGAGATCCAGCGCGAGGGGAAAAAGAAGCAGCAGAAGAAAATCACTTCCAAGGACATCCCTGACATCTATCCGATTGGTTCGGAGATCGTCATCCAGGTTTCCAAAGGCCCCATCGGCACCAAGGGACCGCGCGTCACGACGAATATTTCCCTGGCAGGCCGCTACCTCGTGCTGATGCCGTTCACCGAGCAGTTCGGAATTTCCCGCAAGATCGAGGACCCCAAAGAGCGGCTGCGACTGCGCAAGATCGTCCAGAAGTTAGCAGTCCCGGAGGGCATGGGCATCATCATGCGCACCATCGCCCAGGGCACCCGCGCCCGTCATTTCGTCCGCGACCTCCACATGCTTCTGGAGCAGTGGGATGAAATCGAAGCGCGCCGCGCGAACAATCCGGCTCCCGCCTGCATCTTCCAGGAACCCGGCCTCATCGAGCGCACCGCCCGTGATTTCCTCACTGACGAGATCGACCAGGTCATCTGCGACGACGCCGTCACCACGGAAATGATCCGCACTGTCGCCGGAAAAATTTCCCGTCGCGCCAAGCGCCGCATCCACTACATGCCGTCCGCCGCCGGCCAACCGATTTTCGAACGCATCAATATCCAGAAACAGATCGACGAGGCGTTTTCCCGCCAGGTCTGGCTCAAGTGCGGCGGCTACATCGTCATCGATGAGACCGAGGCGCTCATCGCCATCGACGTCAACACCGGCCGCAATCGTGGATCGAAAGACGTCGACAAGATGATTCTCGAAACCAACGTCGAAGCCGCCGTCGAAGTCGCCCGCCAGCTCCGCCTGCGCAATATCGGTGGCCTGGTCGTCATCGACTTGATCGACATGCGCCACCGCAAGGACCAGCAAACGGTTTACAAGGCCATCAAGGAGCGGCTCAAGCGCGACAAGGCCAAAACCCAGGTGCTCCAGATTTCCCCGGTCGGCCTGATGGAAATGACCCGCCAGCGGCTCAACGAATCGCTGCGGGATTCCATGTACGAGCCCTGCCCTTACTGCCAGGGGCGCGCGCGGGTGAAGACGCCGATGACCATGTCCGTGGAAATCCAGCGCCGCCTCAACACCGTCATCCAGAAACACCGCGATTCGATTGGCGACATCATCGTCGTCGTCAACACCGACGTGCTCAACCGTTTCAAAAGCGAGGATGCCAAGCTGCTAGGCGAGCTTGAACGCTCCCACTCCGGCCGCCTGATTTTCCGCTCGGACCCGACGCTCAACCGCGAGCGCTTCGCCATCATCGACGCAGCCACCGAAAAGACTGTCGATCAAGGTTGAGTCGATAGAATTGACCCACGCGTTGAACTCAAAGTCCCCCACCAGGTGGAAATCCACCTGGTGGGGGTATCGGCTTCTCGCATGCTGGCAAGGGGTTCGGGAAAAAACTTGATTCAGACAATTCCCTTTTTCAGATCCCGCAGACTCCAGAGGACCGAGTTTGCCGGGGCGGCATCGCCCTTAAGCTTCCTAGCGCCGGACTTGCGTTTCGACCCGAAGCGCTCGCGGCATCGGGTAAACGCCTCGTCCACGAAACCCCGGCTGCCGATTACCGCGCCGTCGGTGAAATAACGGATCCGGCAGCGCAAGACCTTCCCAAGGGAGATCTCCCCGTCCTTGTCGCGCTCCAGTTCCGACTGCTCCTTTGAAATCCCTTTGCGCAGCTTTTTCACCAGTTTCCGCCCGTCACGACCAATACATTCCGCGCTCTTGCCGACCGCCCCCGCCATCAGTAACCGTCGGTATTCCCGCGCGACGTCATCCGCCCACAAAGACGCATCCGTCCCCACTCCCTGATGTGCCCGCAGCGCCCGAACCAGTCCCACCCGCGCCGTTTTGCCTTTGCCCCGAGGCCCGCCGCCGATCGCCTCGCCATAGCTGCTCCACCGATACTCCGCCGGATCCTTCACCATCCCGGCGCGCACTGGATTCAGATCGATGTAGGCCGCGATCATCTTCGCAGCAGCTCCATCTTCCACAATCACGCTCTTGAACCGGTCCTCCCACAATCGCCCGGTTCGTGCATGCATTCGGTTGTGCCACTGGGTGTAGCGTTGCAGCACGCCCTTCATGAACTCGCCAAGGTCATGCATCCGGTAGGTGAAGCGCTCATGAATCCGCCCCACGACCAGTGATTCCTCTGCCAGGCCATCGGCCACCTGCCGCCTCGCCTCCGTCAATTCCCCAGCCACCTCCGCGACAAACGCCTCGCTGTAAATCGCCGCCAGTCGCTCCAGCAATTCCGCGTCAGTGAATCCGCCCGCCGGCCTCGGCGGCACCTCCAGCAAAAGATGGAAGTGATTATCCATCAGACAGTAAGCTGTCACCCGACAACCGGAAAATTTCTCATGAATCCGCATCAAAGCCCGGAATTTCTCCTTTTCTTCAGCTCCCAGCACGAACCGCCGGTCCACGATACGTGAAATACAATGATAAAAAAACGGTCGCTGTTCCGAATCCCGCCACTTCACCAACCATCTCGATCGTCTCATGCACTGAGACAACTGCATCAAAAAACATAAGGCGAGAAGAATCTGATGAAAGGCCAGTCCCTAAAGTTATGATCCCAACATTGGACACCGTTGTTATTAGTCGTGCGGTCTCGTCCCATCTTGGGCAGGCCGGTCGCCGGGCGCGATGCCGTAGCGAGGACTTTCCAGCTAATTTTCCACACCGATCTTGAGACGGTTGTGTCGCGAGCGGGTTCGCACCGAGGACTCCGAGGACACCGAGGACACCGAGGACACCGAGGACACCGAGGACACCGGGGACACCGGGGACTCCGGGAATGAGTTGATGAATTAGAAGAACAGTTTCGTATGCACCACCTTGCCACTCATGCCGGTGACTTGGTGCCAGCTGCTGGCGTCATTGAGGACAATCCAGCGGCGCTCTTCGCTGCGGTAGAACCAGTCCTTGTCTTGCTGATAGTAAGTCTGGAAATCCTCCCGCTCGAGAATGTTGATGATTTCGTTGCCATGGGATTCGGTGTCATTGATGTCGGTGGTCGCTTTTTGCCCCATCTCACCGTAGATACCGCCATCTGATTTGATGAAGAGGTAAAGTGTGTCCTGCATGCCGAGATGCTCCAGCAATTTGAATAACGCAATGACATCATTGTCGCAGATGGAGCCTCGCGAACCGTTCCAATAAGTGATGAGTTTGCCATCGAGACGGTTCTGGATTTTCCGGATCATTTCCTGGGTTTTGTCAAAAAGCACCGGTGGCTTTTTGAATTTGGACACAGGGATGCCCGGCTTTGTGGTTTTGATTTTGGGAGTGGCCATGAGTGTGGGTGTCCGCCGCAAAGCGTGATGAAGAGGTTGGAGAATGAAACTGAACCAGCAGAGAAGTTGACCGGGTCCTGCACCAGGCCAAGCCCTTCTGAAATCACTGTCTAAAAAAGGCCCGACCAAAACCGGCCGGGCCTCGTTGCTGTTGATTGTTAGTTCCCCGTTTATTTGGCGGCGGCTAACACGTGGTCCTTGGTGATGCCGAGTTCTTTGAAGACGACGTCTCCCGGAGCACTCATGCCGAAGCGGTCGATACCGATGGCCTTGCCCTCGGTGCCAATGTATTTCCACCAAAGCCCGGTAACGCCGGCCTCGATGGAAACCCGCTTGGTGCAGGATTTCGGCAGCACGCTCTCCTTATACTCGGCGCTCTGGCGCTCGAAGCGTTCGAAGCAGGGCATGGAAACCACGCGCACTCCGTCACCCAACTCGGCGGCGGCGGCCACCGCGTATTGAAGCTCGGAACCAGTCGCCAGAAGGATGGTGGTAAGCGCTTCCGTTTCCTTGCGGGCGATGTAAGCGCCGCGCAACACGCCATCGCGGCGGACATCGACGGATAGATCGTTCATCAGCGGGATCGCCTGGCGGGTGAGGATCAGCGCGGTGGGACCATCGGTGCGGCTCATGGCAGCGACGAAAGCTCCGGCGGTTTCCTCGGCGTCGCCGGGGCGGATCACGTCTAGATTCGGGATCACGCGCAGGCCGCTGACGGTTTCCACTGGCTGGTGGGTCGGGCCGTCCTCACCGACGCCGACGGAGTCGTGGGTGAAAATGTAGGTGACCGGAAGATTCGAAAGCGCGGCAAGGCGGATCGAGCCACGCAGGTAGTCGGCGAAAACGAGGAAGGTCGCGCCGCTGGCACGGAACAGTCCGTCGTAGGCGATGCCATTGCAGATCGCGCCCATCGCGTGCTCGCGAATGCCGAACCAGATGTTACGGCCGAGTGGATTCTTCGCGGAGAAATCGCCGCCGTCCTTGAGGTAGTTTTTCGTGGAGCCGAAAAGGTCGGCGCTACCGGTTAGGAATTGCGGAACGGCCTTGGCCACCGCATTGACGACTGTGGCACCGGCGGAACGCGTCGCATCCTTGTAGTCGGCGGGGAAGGCCGGAATTTTCGAGCTGAGGTCCAGCGGCACGGACTGCGCCACGCTGTCGGTGAGTTCCGCAGCAAGTTCTGGATTTGCGGCGGACCAGGCATCGTAAGTCGCCTGCCAGACCTCGAACTGGACCTTGGACGCAGCCTTTTTCTTGGCAAAAAATTCCTGGGTCTCTGGAGAAACGTAAAAATGCTCGTCGGCGGGAAGCCCGAGACCGGCACGGGCACCTTCGATGAATTTCGCACCACCTTCGCCGTGGCCCTTGGCGGTGCCGGCGACTTCCGGGATGCCTTTTCCGATCAACGTCTTGGCGATGATCACCTTCGGGCGGCCGTTTTTATGCTCCTTGGCGGTTTCGATCGCGGCGGCGATGGCGGAGATGCTCTGACCGTCGATCGTGACCGCGTCCCAGCCTTGAGAAGTGAAATACTGCTCAGCATCCTCGCCTTGGGTGACGTCCGCCATAGCGTCGAGCGTCACGTCGTTGGAATCATAAATGAGGATGAGATTGTCGAGACCACTGTGCCCGGCGAAGGCGATGGCCTCCTTGGCGACACCTTCCTGCAGGCAGCCGTCGCCGTTGATGCAGAAGATGTGTTGGTCGAAAATCGTGTGCTCCGGCGTGTTGAAGAGGGCTGCGGCGCGTTTTCCGGAGAGCGCGTAGCCCACGGCATTGCCGATTCCCTGGCCGAGCGGACCGGTGGTCGCCTCGACACCGGGCGTTTCGTGAAACTCGGGATGCCCCGGCGTGATCGAATGCAGCGCGCGGAAATTCTTCACATCGTCGCGGGAGACCGCATAGCCGGAAAGGTGCAGCCAGCTGTAGAGAAACATCGAGCCATGGCCTGCCGAGAGCACGAAACGGTCGCGGTTGAGCCACTTCGGTGCGTCCGGGTAGTAGCGCATCGATTCGCCGAACAACACCGCGCCGATCTCGGCGCAGCCAAGCGGGAGGCCGAGGTGGCCGGAGTTACAGGCGTGGACGGCGTCCATGGCGAGGCCACGGGCTTCATTGGCGGCTTGAGCAAGCGTATTCGTATTCATGAGAAATCGGGAGTTCCGCGTTTTGATTTCAAGGGGCGGAGTGCGGAAACCCTAGAAATCCTCCCCCGCTTGACAAGCCAGCATTCGGGTTAATGCCCGCGCTCGCACGAATGCCGCTCATTTTTGGCATGATTCCGGCAACCCGAAAATTTTTCCCTAAAAAACCTTGCAAGGGTCCGCCCGATGAGTTTCTTTTCCGCCCGCTTCGCGACACACGACCCGTTCGTCTATCGGTTAGGACTCCAGGTTTTCATCCTGGCAAGAAGGGTTCGACTCCCTTACGGGTCGCCAATTAATTTAGCCTCCGCCCCGCGGGGGCTTTTTGGTTTACAGGACCGGTCGCCGCTTCATTTTACTCTAAGTGACCGCCCTTCAAAAAGCCCAAGCCCTCCGCCTCCGCAAAGGCGGCCGTCCGGTCTCGATGCTGACCGCCTACGACTACCCCACCGCCCGCCTTCTGGACGAGAGCGGCGTGGATGCGTTGCTCGTCGGCGACTCGCTCGGCATGGTGGTCCTCGGTTTCCCGGATACCACCCACGTCACGCTCGACGACATGCTGCACCACGTGGCTGCCGTCGCCCGTGCCAAGCCGCGGGCGCTCGTCGTCGGCGATTTGCCGATCCATACCTACGACACGCCCGAGCAAGCTCTGGAAACCGCCCGCCGCCTCGTCGCCGCCGGCGCGGAAGCGGTGAAACTCGAAGGAGGCATCCGCCAGGCGGAGAAAATCCGCACCATTACCCAGGCCGGCATTCCGGTGATGGGCCACCTCGGCATGCTTCCCCAGCGCGTCATTGAAGAAGGCGGCTACCGCAAAAAGGGCAAAACCCCCGAGCAGGCCGAAGCGATCCGCGAGGGAGCCCAGGCGATCATCGACGCCGGGGTTTTTGCCATCGTTTTCGAGTCCATCGTCCCGGAGACCGCCCGGATGCTCACCCCGGCGCTCGCTGTTCCGACCATTGGCATCGGTTGCGGAAATCACACCTGCGATGGAGAGGTAGCGGTCGTCACCGATTTGCTGGGTTCCTATCCATGGTTCGTCCCGCCCTTCGCCAGGCCAGAAGCGGACGTCGCCGGAATGACGCGGGACGCTGTGAGCCGTTATATTTCCCGGGTCCAGGGATCCTGAATGCTGCTCTACCTCCACATCCCGTTCTGCCACCGCGTTTGTCCGTATTGCTCGTTTTACAAACACACGCCGGGCGACACCTCCATCGGCAGCTTCGTCGATGCACTCGCCGCTGAAGCGAAATCGCGGATCACCGAAAATCCCCGCACCCTCTACCTCGGCGGCGGCACCCCGAGCATGCTCTCGCCTGGCCACCTCACCCGGCTCTTCACCGCGCTCCACGAGACCATCGATTTTTCCAACCTCGACGAAGTCACCCTCGAAGCGAACCCCGCCACCTTCGACGCCGCCAAGGCGCGTCTCTTCCGCGATCTCGGCGTCACCCGCGTTTCGTTAGGCATTCAGTCGTTCACGCCGCATGTGTTGGAAATCCTTGGCCGCGAGCACTCGGTCGCGCAGGCCAGTGAATCCGTCGGCATCCTCCGTGAGGCCGGGATCCCGTCGATCAACATCGACCTGATGTTCTCCATCCCGGGCCAGTCGAAGGGCGATTGGGAGAAAACGTTAGAACACGCCGTTTCCCTCCATCCCGACCACATCTCCGCTTACAACCTCACCTACGAGGAAGACACCGCGTTTTTCGAATCCCTCCGCCGTGGCGAGATGCGCGAGAACGAGGACCACGACGCCGAGTTCTTCCACCTCGCCGATGAAATGCTCACCGCCGCCGGATTCGACCACTACGAAACCTCGAACTACGCCCGCCCTGGCCACCACTCCACCCACAACCAAGGCTACTGGAGCGGCGAAGACTACCTCGGACTCGGCCCATCCGCCGTTTCCACGCTGGAAGGCATCCGTTGGAAAAACGTGCCGGACACCGCCCGCTACGTCTCCCAAATCCAGTCCATCGGCAACGCCTTGTCCGAATCCGAGACACTCGACGCCGAAGCCCGCCGCCTCGAACGCATCGCCCTCGGCCTGCGCACCCGCGACGGGATTTCGCTCGATCTGCTCAGCCCGGAAGCCGTCGCCCGGGCGGAAAACCTCGCGGAAGAAGGCCTCGCCCGCATCGAGGGAAAGCAACTCATCCTCATCCACCACGGTCGAGCCTTGGTCGATCCTATCGCTGCGGAGCTGGTGTAAGGGGAAGGGAGGTCTCCTCCCTTCCTGGACGAGACGTCCATGCCTCTTGATCACTCCGGCCAAGCGATGACCGGCGGGTGGCCATCCCAGATCGGATGGTGCGGGTCCATCAGGTTTCTTCCGTCAATCCTAGCGTGACCGTGCTTGTCGATGGTCAAAGAGATGACGGAGTTGTCCCTTTTCAAGATGACTGCCTTCCCGTTGAACTTCTTCGGATCGAATCGATCCGTTCCAGGAATCACCGGGGTTGCCAACAAAGGGCGGTTAGGATTGTCCGTCGTCTTGGCCCCCAGGAAATAGGTGAACCCGCATTCTCCTTTTTTCAAAGCCTCACCTTCGCGAAGCACGTTGTCTGGCATCTTCGTTCCGTCAATTTTTGCGATAAAACATCCGCTCACTTTGAGTAATTCCGGTCGCTATCAACTGCCGGAAGAAATCATTTGATGACGTCGTTCCAAGATTCAAGTCGGTAGGGTCTTCCCTCGCACTGCCGAAATCGTGTCAGCATCCGGACAGTCTTCCAAATTCGGACTCGAATTCAAGAAGCGCCAAACCGATCTGGCGGGCATTATTCGAACGCTTCACGCTGATCCACTCTATTCACACGGCGAGCGCCGAATGGATCGTCAAACCACCCGCCAACACTAACAAAACCGACGCGATTCCAATGCCGATGAGCCAGTCCCATTTCTTCCGCGACAGCATCTCTGCCTCCGACGGCGGCGGAGCCGACGCGTCCGGCGGTGGTTGCGGCAGCATGGACATCCCCGACCCTTCCGCAATCTCCTCCCCCTTGCAAGATCCGACCTGCGCGGCTCCCATCCGGTCCACAGCAATTTCCGCTGCATTTTCCGGAAGGTAAGCCTTTCGATCTGGCCTGATCCTTGCTTATCGTCCGGGCGGCCATTCCAAACGGCCACGCCCCATCATGCCCCACCTCAAAGACAAAATCGGTTTCACCAAAAACGGCCCCGCCATCGCCTCTCCCGACGAGGAAAACCGCCTGCGGGAGTTCGTGAACCTCAAGCTGGCGGCCCGTGGTTACCCGATCGTCGGCGACGAGGCTGACTACCCGTTTCTCGACCTCGGCCGCTCGCTCATCGCGAGTTTTCAGGAAAAGACCCGGCTGCTCGCGGATTATCTTTGCCCGGCGGACGCTTCCATCGAGGCCTTTCTCCGCGACTACCTCGGCAGCGAAATCGTGGCGGAGGTGTTCCCGGACGGCGCGCACTTGCTGCCCACCAACCCGCTGGTGGTCGAGCGCCACGGAATCGCCCGGATGCTCTCGCTGCCGCCGGACGTGGATGAATTCAAATCGTCAATCCTGAGTTCCTACCGGGTCCATCAGGGAGTCTGCCACAATCCTGCGAGCGACCGGCGGACGACTGAAGGAGTTTTCCACGTCGCCGAGGGCGGCCTACCGGTTCCCGCCGACAAAAAATCGGTGCCCAAGGCCGTTTTCGCCCGCCTTCTGAAGCACGCGCTCAATCCACCGCCGGAAATCATGACGTTGCCATTCACCGGCACCAGCAAGACCCCGGCGAAGGTCTTCGTCTCGCTGCTGCTGCGCCCCGTCGTCGCCCCGGAAGTCCCCGGTGTCTCGGCGGAAAAATCCATGGAAACGCGGTTCTTCGCGCCGGGAAACCTCGTCAGCAATCTCGACTTCGTGGAGAGCATTTTCGGCAACGCCGGCGATCCCTTCCTACCGGACAACGACGCCCGCCTCGATGCGGAGCACTGGTCCGGCCACACCGGTTGCGTGATCCTCGCGCCGCACCTCGTCACCACCCGGAAGAAGGACCTCGGCCTTCCTAACATCGCCGACGCCACCGACCGCCAGAAGGCTGAAGGCATGTGCTGGACCTCGCCGGACGAGCTCTACAACGACGGCGGCGCGTTCAAGATCACCTGCCGCGACAAGCGTGGGATCGTCGTGACACTCATCGCGGACAACTATTACGGCTACTGCAAAAAGGAGGTGAAAACCCAGCTCAGCTACGCCGCGAATCTTTTCGGAAATGCGGAGGAAGAGCACGCCGGTGGAGCCATCGCCTTCCCCAGCTTCGACCTCGGCGAGGATTTTTCCCTCAGCGACTACTCGAGTCCGGTGGACCACAAGTTCTCGGGCATCATGACCCGCTACAGCGAAATTTTCGATCTCCAGCCCGAGGGCTACGGTATCGACAAACAATTCCCTGACATCTTCTACGTACCTGAGGACGTGCACATCGTCCTGCACAGCCAGTCCATCACCTGGGAAAACGCCAACGGCCTGCAAAAAATTTCGCTGCAGCCTGGCATCACCTACGTCCTTCCCTCCGGCTACAAGGTCGAGATGGTGAAACCCACCGCCGGCCAACGCTGGCGGCTCATCGGGACCACTGCGGAAGGTACCTTCTGCCACAAGCCCTGCACCGTCTCCGGCGGCGGCAAGTCGGAAATCTCCAAGTCTCTATCAGACGCAATGATCACCGCCGCCGTGCTCGTCCATAATTTGAAAAACGACCTGGATATCGCATGGAGCATCATCAACTACGATTTCTCAAACCGATACAAGAACCCGATCGAGCCCGGCAAGCCCGGCCGCCCCCTGCTCAGCAGCGAACGCTCGCTCGGCTCCGTCGTCCGCCTGCTCACCCCGAATCCAGCCTACACCGATGAATACAACCAATGGCTCGGCACCTTCGGCCGCTTCGCGCGGGACCTCGTCTTCATCATCAAGCGCTTCTACAAACCCACTTGGGGCGATGACTGGCGCAAGCGTTTCTCGGTGGATCTCGTCAACGGCGTTCCCGGTCGCCAGCTCATCTATCGCCGCCAACGCCTCGTCACCCAATACCTCCGCGTCGGCTTCACCGAGGACGGTACCTGGCGCACCTTCAGCATCCGCAAGGACTTCGCCCCGGCGAAAAAAGTCCAGACCGAGGACGATATCAGCGCCTCGATGGTCGTCCCGCGCAGCGCGGTGACCGGACTCCATCCGGATTTGCAGAACCCTTCCGTCAAATTTGTCAAAAACTGCGAATACCGCCTCTTCCAACGCCCGGACGACGCCATCATCCGCGGCTACGACAAGCGCACCGAGAGCGATTTCAGCCAGGGCGGCCTGTTTTTCTCCAATTACGAACCCATCTCCCGCCCCGACGCCGCCGCGATGCTCAAGGACGCCATCCGCTTCGAGCAGTTCACCTCGCCGCTCCGCAAGACACTCACCGCGTTTGTGGACGGAGAAAAACCCGCCTATGTCATCAGCTCGCACCTGCCGCGCATCGTTAATGGCAAGCCCACGAAGAACCCACGCTACCTCCAGAACCGTCCGGACCTCGAAGACCCGCGCTCGCTCTATCTGGCGCAGCTCGGTGCCCGCCTCTTCCGCCGCCTGCCTCTCGACGTGCCAGTCATGAAACCGGTCAACTCCGTGCTCGCCGGACGCCGTAACAATCCGCCCGACGAGGCGGCCGGCATCCGCGCACTCGCCGTTTACAACCCGATCCACTATCAGGAACTGCCCGAGTTGTTCATGGATTTCATCGCATCGCTCACCGGCAAAAGCCCGTCCACCACCGGTGCCGGCAGCGAGGGAGCCCTCACCAAAGGCCCGTTCAACGCGCTCCTGCCCATCCACGACGTGAACGCCGCGCTGGTCTCCTTCCTGCTCACCAACTACCACGGGTTCACCAGCGCAGCCGGCCACATCGGCAGGAAATACCGCGTCGACCACGACATCAGCCTGCTCGTTCCGGAAATCTGGTCGCGTATGTTCATCCCCGAGCGCGAGCCGGAATACCTGATTTCCAACGGCTTCTTCGAAAAAATCGAAGACTTCCAGCACGAGGGAAAACTCATCGAAGCCAGCCGTCTCGGCTATCGCATCACCGAGAAATTCGTCACCACCTTCTTCGGCCGGATGTTCTCCGCCGCGGAAACGGTCTTCAGCGAAGACATGCTGCGGCCCGAACTGCAGTCGATGGATGACTTCATCGACGGACTCGACAACATCATCAGCACCCAGCGCACCGTTGCGCTGAATTACTTCAAGGACGGCAGCATCGATGTCGCCTGCCCGCCGCTCAAGGCACTGCTGAACATCATGGCATACGGCCAGTCCGAAGGAAAAACCATCAATGACCCAGCCATCCGCGAGCTTTTCACCCGCGAGTCGTTGATCGCCTCGGACTGGTATCAAGCCCGCCTCGATGCCAAGGTGAAGGTCGATCAGGCACTCTGGAAACGCCACCTCGACTATCTGGAAACCTTCCTCACCAAGCCGAATTACCAAAGCGAACTCGAGCGCCTGCACATCCACGAGCGCATCACCAAGGCAAAGGTGAATCTCGAACACGTCAGCTCGCCCGCTTACCGTGCCAGCCTCGTCGGCATGATCGGCACGGATCCGGCGCTGGTTTGACAGCCGCCCCGATCCGCCCTTGAATCCACCCGCTTCCCGTCGCGGGGAGCGGGTTTTTCATCCTCACGCCTTCCGCCATCATGTTCTCCTCACTTTCAGACAGCCTCGACAAAACCTTCCGCAATCTCCGTGGCGTAGGCCGCATTTCGGAAAAAAACATCGCCGACGCACTCCGCGAAATCCGCATCGCCCTGTTGGAAGCGGACGTGGAATTCGGCGTCGCCAAGGATTTCATCGCCAAGGTGAAGGACAAGGCGCTCGGCGAGGACGTGCTCAAGTCGATCAAACCCGGCGAGCAGATCGTCAAGATCTTCCATGACGAGCTCGAAGCCCTGCTCGGCGGCGACCAGGCCCCTCTCGACCTCAACCCGCCCGCCCGCATCCTCATCTGCGGCCTCAACGGTGCCGGTAAAACCACCACCTCCGCCAAGCTCGCGAACCGCCTGAAAAAAGAAGGCCGCAAGCCGCTGCTCATCGCCTGCGACCTCTATCGCCCCGCCGCCATCGACCAACTCGCGGTGCTCGCCAAACAGATCGACGTCCCCTGCTACACCCCGGAAGCCACCGAGACCGACGTCGTCAAGGTCGCCAAGGACGCGCTCGCCTGGGCCGAAAAACAACAAGGCACCGTCCTCATCTTCGACACCGCCGGCCGTCAGGAAATCGACGAGCGCCTCATCGAGGAACTCAAGCGCCTGCACGCCTTCGTCAATCCGAAGGAAACCTTGTTAGTCGCCGACTCCGCGACCGGCCAGCAAGCGGTCTCCGTCGCCCAGCACTTCGACGATGCCGTCGGCATCACGGGCATCATCCTCACCAAGCTCGACGGCGACGCCCGCGGCGGTGCCGCGCTCTCGATGCGCGCCGTAACCGGCAAGCCGATCAAATACGCCGGTGAGGGGGAAAAGTTAGACCAACTCTTCGAATTCCACCCCAGCCGCATGGCCGACCGCATCCTCGGCATGGGCGACATCGTCGGCATGGTCGAGCAAGTCGCCGACAAGGTGAACGAAGCCGATGCCATGCGCTCGATGAAGCGCATGCAGGAAGGGAAATTCGATTTCACCGACTTCCTCGACCAGATGAAGATGATCCAGAACCTCGGACCGCTCGAAGGCCTGCTAGGCCTGATGCCCGGCTTCAGCAAGATCAAGAAACAGCTCCCCGCCGGAGCGTTCGACACCAAGAAGATCAAACGCACCGAAGCCATCGTGCTCTCGATGACGATGCAGGAACGCACCCGCCCGGAGATCATCAAAGGCTCCCGCCGCCAGCGCATCGCCGCCGGTTCCGGCACTTCGCTGATGGAGGTGAACCAGCTCATCAAACAGTTCGGCGAGATGCGCAAGATGATGAAGTCCCCCACCAAGATGGGCGCGATGATGAAACAAATGGGTGGCGCCGGCGGCATGAAGGACATGATGAAAGGCCTCGGCGGCGGCAAGTTCCCGTTTTGAAAACCACTCCTTATTACATCTGCGGTCCCACCGCCTCCGGGAAATCCGCGCTCGCCTTGGAAATGGCTCGCCAACTCGACGGCGAGATCGTCAACGCCGACGCCTTCCAACTCTACCGCTGCCTCGAAATCGTCAGCGCCGCACCGAGTGCCGACGAGCTGACACAAGTCCCCCACCATCTCTACGGCGTCCTGGAGCCCACCGTCGCCGCCGACGCCCAACTCTACGTGAATCTGGCGAAACCCGTCATCGCCGAAATCCAGTCCCGCGGAAAAACCCCCATCATCACCGGCGGATCCGGGCTCTATCTGAAATTCCTCACCCACGGTGCCGCCCCCCTGCCCACCGCCGATGCCGCACTGCGCGAGGAAATGGACGCCCGCCCGCTCGAAGATCTCGTCGCGGAACTCCAACAACTCGACCCGGTGGAGGCTGGCCGCACCGCGCTGCAAAACCGCCGTTTCGTCTCGCGCGCTCTCGAAATCTGCCTGCTCAGCGGACAAAAAGCCTCCGATCTCCGCGACGGTTGGGAAAAGCAGACCGCGGAAATCTCCTCCCAGCTCCGCGGCATCGTGATCCAGCGCACCCGCGCGGATCTCCACGCCCGCATCGCCCGGCGCACCCGGCAGATGCTCGACGGCGGGGCGCTCGAAGAAGTGGCCACCCTAACCGGAGTTTCCACCAACTGCGAAAAAGCCATCGGCTTCCGCGAGATCCGCGCGTTGCTAGCCGGCGAGATCGACCGCGCGACTTGTGAGGAACTCATCAACGCCGCCACCCGCCAATACGCCAAGCGTCAGGAAACGTGGTTCCGACGGGAAAAGTGGTTGTCCCCCAAAGTAGTCGTGGACTTCAGTCCGCTCTTCGCGAGTCCAGGAAGAACTGACTGAAGTCCTGAACTACCTTTTCTCCTCCGAATCCTCCTCAACTTGGTCCCGCATGGCATCTGCCAAAGCCTGCGAGGCGACCGGCAGAGTGAGGAAAAGCGCAATCAGGGCGAATACCGCTTTCGCGATCACCGCCGGATACGGAAATGCCACGCATACGGCCACTAACAAACATCCGATTCCAAACGCGCTCGCCTTGGTCGCCGCATGGGCGCGCGTGAAAAAATCCGGAAACCTCGCCACTCCCAACGCGGCGAGCAAGACCGCCAGCGAGCCGAGAAGTGCGAATAGTTGGATGATGATTTCAGGCATGGCGGTCAAGGGTGACGGGAAATGGTCCGGGCCAATGCGACGGTGCCGAAGAACACGATGACTCCCAGCACCACCACCACATCAAGGAAGACCCGCTCGCCGGAAACCAACACATACAGCAGCACCGCCGCTGCCGTCGTGACAGCTAACAGGTCGATGGCAAGCACCCGGTCAGCCGCCGACGGACCGCGAAACAGGCGGAATGCGGTCAGGACGAGCGCAACTGCCAGGCAGATGAAACAAAGTGTATAGATCATGGTTGCGGGGACGGGTTGTGGAAAATACGCAGGAGCGGCGCTTCGATGCGCGATTTAAGCTCGGCGACCGCCGCCTCGGAATCCCTGACGTCCAACAGGTGGACACACAGGACGCCCCGCTCCGCGTCCAGCGACACGCTCAGGCTGCCCGGCGTCATGCTCACCAGACAGGCGAAAAGGAACCGCGGGAATTCCCCCTCCAGAGCAAGCGGCACATCGACGAAATGCGGATGCAGGTCCAGCCTGGGGCTCAGCACCAGGCACACCAGATTGGCTGTGGAGCGAATCACTTCCCACAGATAGAGGACGGCGAAGTGGATGATGTGGAACAGCTTCATGGCGCTTTTCGAA
The DNA here is from genome assembly GCA_963841745.1 of uncultured Verrucomicrobiae bacterium. GTDB lineage: Bacteria > Verrucomicrobiota > Verrucomicrobiia > Verrucomicrobiales > Akkermansiaceae > Luteolibacter. The sequence goes on from CAWJDV010000011.1 coordinate 184,035, forward strand.
TCGGGGTTCCCAAAACCGCCTCGATGTATCCGGCGGGTTCTATCAGTTGATTCGCCGCACGCTCGGCGAAGGTGAAGAAGACGCCGGGGAAAATCCCGATCAGCACCGTGCATGCTGCCAGCGCCACCGCCGGCAGCACCATCGTCACCGGCACCGGCCCGTGGTCCGGAGCATCACCCGGAGGCCGCGCTTTCCAGAACGCCTCGTTCCAGATTTTCACCATCGAGTAAAGCGTGAGCAAACCCACCGCCAGCGCCGCGGTCACCACCGCCCAGTGGTCCAGCGCGATGCCCTCGCGGACCAGCGCGAATTTCGCGAAGAACCCGGACAACGGCGGAATTCCTCCCAGCGACATTGCTGGAACCAGGAACAGCACCGCCAGCCACGGCGAGCTTCGATAGAGCCCGCCGATTTTCCCAAGTGACTGCGAACCTTGTTTCCGCCCGATGATGCCGCCGATCAGGAACAGGTTCGTCTTCACCAGGATATGATGGACGATGTAAAAAACCGTGGCGGCAAGCGCCGCCTCGGTGAAGAACGCCAGACCGACGATCATGTATCCGATCTGGCTGATGATGTGGAACGACAGGATGCGCGGAATGAAGAACTGGCTGGCCGCACCGAAGACTCCGGTCACCATCGTGAGGATTCCCAGCGGCAGCAGGATGGTCGCGATGAAGTCCTGGTGACCCGCATAGACGAGGGTGAAAACCCGCACGCAGGCGTAAACCCCGACCTTGGTCAACAGGCCGGCGAAGACCGCGGCCACCGGCGTGGGCGTGACATGATAGGACGAGGGCAGCCAGAAATAGAACGGAAAGATCCCGGCCTTCACGCCGAAGGCGATGAGGAACAACACCGCGGAGGAGCCGATGAGATCCTTGTTCTCCAGGGTCGCCAGTTTCACCGCCAGATCCGCCATGTTGAGCGTGCCGGTCATGCCGTAGAGCACTCCGAGACCGACGAGGAAAAAGGCGGAGGCGATGAAATTCAGCGTCAGGTATTTCACCGCCGCCTCAAGCTGCGGACGGCCGCCGGGAAGCGCGACGAGCACGAACGACGCCATCAGCATGACCTCGAACCAGACGTAGAGATTGAATATATCTCCCGTGAGAAACGAACCGTTCACCCCAAGTAACAGGGCGAGGAAACAGCGGCGCGAAGTAGCCGCGGAACTTCGCGGTGCCCGAGCCGACGGAATACACCGCCACCACCAGGCCGACCACCGCGGTGACCAGCACCATGGTGGCGGATAGCAAATCCGCCACCAACGTGATGCCGAAGGGCGCGGGCCAGTTCCCCGCCCGCAGGACCAGCACGCCGTGCTCGGAGACTTCTGAAAACAGGACCGCCGCGCCTAACGTCATCGCGGCACACGTGAGGATGTTGATCGCGTGACGCAGGTTTTCGCCCGCGCGGATCAGACACAACAAGACGCCGATCGCTGCGATCGGCAGGATCAACGGCAGGGCGAGCCATGGAGAATCAGTCGGCATCAGGTATCGGAATTTTTGAAGGTGTCCAGATCGTCACTGCCGGTTTTCTCATAGGCGCGGAGCACCAGCGCGATGGCGAAGGCGAGCACCGCGAAGCCGATGACGATGGCAGTGAGCACCAGCGCCTGCGGCAGCGGATCCGCGTAGGGCCCGACGATTTCAACCGCGCCTTCCGGAATGATCGGCGGGCGGCTCCAGGTTAGACCTGCACCGGTGAAAATGAGCAGGTTCGCCGCCTGGCTGAACAGCATGATGCCTAGCAGCACCCGCACGATGTTGCGGCGCATCACCAGATAACAGCCGCAGCCGAAGAGAATGCCGATGGCGATGGGAAGGAGGTTTTCCATGATTCAACGGGATGGGGATTGCTGCCGGGCGGCACGGTGTTCCGCGAGCAGGACGAGGAGTATTTTCGCGCCGACTCCGGTGACGACGAGGAAGACGCCGATGTCGAACAACAGGGGCGTGCCGAGTTTGAGTTTGCCGATGGCTGGCAGCCAGATTTCGCCACCCCACAGACCGGTGAAGAACGGTAGCCCGACAAACAGCGGCATCACTGCCGCAGTCAGCGCCACCAGCAGGCCGATGCCGGCCAGAATGATCAAATCCAGCTTCATCACCTGCCGGTCGTTCACCATCACCCGCAGGACCAGCGCGCTGGCGAGCACCAGACCGCCGATGAATCCGCCGCCGGGCAGATTGTGACCGCGCAATAGCAGATAGACCGCGAACACGCACTGCACCGGCATCACCAGGCGAACGGCGGAGGGAAGAATGCTGTTTTTAAAATCACTCATGGTCGGAGGCGGCGGGATTCCTTGCGTGCGGCGGCATGGCTTTCAGAGAATTCACCCTCCGAGCCCTTGCGCCGGAAGCGTTTCTTGCGGGCGACCAGCGCGGTCACCCCGAGGCAGGCAAGCGCGAGCACAGTGATTTCCCCGAGCGTATCGAGCGCCCGGAAATCGACGAGAATCACGTTCACCACATTGCGCCCGAAGGCTTCCGCCAGCGAGCGCTCGACGAGTCCCGGCGAGATCGGCTCATGCAGCTGCACGTGCATCGTTTTCCAAACCACCAGCGTCATCGCGAGGCCGGAAAGCGCCGCGACGAAGGCATCCAGGCGGCGCTCCCGGAGGCGAGCGATCACCCGGATCTGCGGCAGCTTGAGGATCACGAACGAAAACAAAACCACTGTGAGCGTCTCCACCAGCAACTGGGTGATCGCAAGGTCCGGCGCGCCGAAAGCCACAAACATCAGCGCCACCGAATACCCGACTCCACCGAGACACAGAATGGCGGTCAGCCTGCTGTGTGCGAACACCGCCGCCACGGCGGACACGCTCATCAGCACCACCACCGTGGTATCGAAGATCCCGGCGGGGATGCGGGTGGCGGTCTCAAACGAGCCACTGGAAAGGAAAACCGCATACAGGACTAACAACGCCGCGGCTCCCAGGGTGACCCGGACATAGACACTCAGCCGCCCGTTCTGGATCCAGCCTGTGAGAAACCCGGCCAGGCGCAGGACGCCGGACAACAGCGACTCATAGATCGAAGACGGAGTGATTCCCCCGGCGTCTTCCAGATGCCGCGCGACGAGCCGCAAGCGGACCCGCATGGCATAGGCGGCGATTCCCAGCGCCAGCGTGAGCGCGCTGAGCGCCAGCACCGGAGTGAACCCGTGCCAAAGCACCAGCTTCGCCACCGTGGGATCGCCACCAAGCGAGCGGACGGCCGGTGAAATGAGCGTGCGGTCGAGCAGCCCCGGGAAAAATCCCAGAACCAGGCCGAGCAGCGCCAACACTAACGGCGGAACGACCAGCCCCCACCCCGGCGGATGCGCGACGCCAGTGGCAGGTTTTTCACCCATGACGAACGGGCGGATGCCGACAATCAACGCCACCGCCACCATCAGCGCGCTGGCTGTTACGCCGGCAATCGAGAACAAAATCCGCATCGATGGCAGCGCAAGCTTGGTTTCATAGAGTAATTCCTTGCTGATGAAGCCGAGGGTCGGTGGCACCCCGGACATGCTCAGCGCGGATGCGACCGCCGCCACGGCGAGCAGCGGCATCGCCCGGCCCAGACCGGAAAGGGACCCGATGTCGCGGGTGCCGGTGGAGTGATCCACCGTGCCGGCCACCATGAAGAGCGAGCCTTTGTAGAGCGCATGGACGAACGCCAGGAACAGAGCGGTTTTCAGCGAAAACGGATCGCCGAAGCCCAGCAGCATCACCAGCATCCCAAGCACCGCGACCGTCGAGTAGGCGAGCAGCCGCTTGAGATCCTGCTGCATGACCGCCATCACCGAGCCGGTGAGCATGGTGAGCGCGCCCACCGGGGCCACCACCCAGAGCCAAACGTCGGTGTGCGACATCGCCGGAGACAATTTCGCGAGCAGGATCACCCCGGCTTTCACCATCGTCGCGGAGTGCAGATAGGCGCTCACCGGGGTGGGCGCGGCCATGGCGTTAGGCAGCCAGAAATGGAACGGCACCTGCGCGGATTTGGTGAAAACTCCGAGCAGAATCAACAAAAACGCCGGCATGAAAAGCGGACTCGCCGCCAGCGCCGCGGCATGTTGCGGGAGCTCGGAAATCCGCGTCACACCGGTGATCTGCGTGGTCAGAATCAGCCCCGCCAGCAGTGCGAGCCCGCCGCCGCCGGTGACGAGAAGCCCTTGCAAGGCCGCTTTTCGCGCTTTTTCGTCCTCGTGCTTGTAGCCGATCAGCAGAAACGAAGTGATGCTCGTGAGTTCCCAGAAAACGAACATCAGGATGATGTCATCCGCCAGGACGACGCCGATCATCGAAGTCATGAACAACAGCAGAATCGCGAAAAACCGCGGTTGCTGCCGGTCGCCTGCCAGATAGGCCCCGCCATAAACGCAGATCAGCCCGCCGATGAACGTCACCAGTAGCAGGAACAAGGACTCGAATCCACCAAGCCGCAGGGCGAATTCCACCCCGAGCGATGGCAGCCACGGCACCGACCACTGCATGCCATCCGCCCCGCCCCAAGCACGCGCGATCAGCCAGCTGGCGAGGGAAAACGGCACCAGCGAGAGCAGCACACCCGCAGCTCTGCCCCCGGCCCAACGGACCAGAACGGGAGCAAACAGAGCCGCGAGGAACGGCCCGCCGATTAACCAAGTGAGTTCCATGATGAAGTTTTACAAGGGGGACGGAGACGCCTGATTTCGAGTCACGAAAAGGACAATCACGACGTGCTGAATCTTCCCTTGTTGGTCCGCAGGTCAAGCGAATGCGGAAAATCCGCGTTCCAGCCGGTCATTCGCACGACTTGCGGCAAGTAACCCTTGCCCGCCCATGGCGGATTCCTTAAGGAGTTGCCGCCTGCGACCCGCCTTATGAAATACTTTTTGCTCACCTTCCTGACCGTCTTTTTTCTAATTCCGGACACCGTCTCGGCCGCAGGTGGAACCGGGGGGCATGACCCCGCCTATCCGAAGCTTGGCAACGGCTCTACCCAATACTCGGTCCTCCCCAAGCCCCTCGAAACCTACCCCAAAGTCGAGGGCGGCCTGATGGAAACGCTCAAGGCGCGCGCCGCCGCAGAGCCGTTCAACGTCGCAGCCACCGTGATTTTCATCCTGGCGATCCTCCACACCTTCGCCGCCGGGCCGCTTACCAAGCTTGCCCATAAATATGAGCATCTCCACGACGAGGCACTCCGGATCCGCGGGGTGCGGGACGACGCTCATCCCGACGGGGTGCCCGAGGTATCATTCGTCGCCACGCTTTTCCATTTCCTCGGCGAGGTGGAAGCCATTTTCGGGCTCTGGGTCATCGCTCTCGCCGGAGCGGCCACCTACTACCACAGCTGGCTGGATTTCGAACTCTATCTGGGACGTGACCGGAATTTTACCGAGCCCCTGTTCGTCGTCGTCATCATGGCCATCGCCGCCAGCCGCCCGGTGCTGCGCGCGGCGGAGGGCATGATGTCGCTGGCCGCTTCGTTAGGGAAAGGCAGCCCGGCCGCGTGGTGGTTGAGCGTGCTCATCATCGCGCCGATCCTCGGATCCTTCATCACCGAGCCCGCCGCCATGACCATCGGAGCGATGCTGCTGGCGAAGAAATTCTATCGGTTCAATCCTCCCGCGAGGCTTGCCTACGCCACCATCGGCCTGTTGTTCGTCAACATCTCGGTGGGCGGCACGCTCACCCACTTCGCCGCGCCGCCGGTGCTGATGGTTGCCGGCGTCTGGGGCTGGGACACGCTGTTCATGCTGGAGCATTTCGGCTGGAAGGCAGTCACCGGCGTCGTGCTGTCCAGCGTGCTGTATTTCCTCTTCTTCCGAAAAGAACTGTTCCGCATCGGCGACAAGACCGACGGATTGGAAGACGGCGTCCAGCACTCGGAGTCCTGGCAGGAACGCGAAACACCCATCCCCACCTGGGTCACCGGCGTCCATCTCGCGTTCCTCGCATGGACGGTTTACACAGCGCATTTTCCCGTGCTGTTCGTCGGCGGGTTCCTGTTTTTCCTCGCCTTCGTGATGGCCACCCGGCACCACCAGAACGTGGTGTCGATGCGCAGTCCGATGCTCGTCGGATTTTTCCTGGCGGGACTGGTGATCCACGGCGGCCTCCAGGCGTGGTGGATCGCGCCGGTCATCATGGCGCTGCCCGACCAGGCGCTCATGTTCGGCGCCACCGTGCTCACCGCCTTCAATGACAACGCCGCCATCACCTATCTGGCCGCCCAGGTGGAAGGGATCAGCATGAGTGCGAAACACGCCGTGGTGGCGGGAGCCGTGGCGGGTGGCGGACTTACCGTCATCGCGAATGCTCCCAACCCGGCGGGACAGAGCATCTTGTCCAAATTTTTCAAAGACGGCATCTCGCCACTTGGGCTGTTCCTAGGCGCGTTGATTCCCACCATCATTGTCTATCTCTGTTTCCTGCTGCTTCCGAGCGGCCCGGCGAAAGAGCACCTCCCTCAGGAAACTCCGCCAGCCATCGAACAAATCCAACCCACTCCCTGACCCGATGTTCACCGGTCTCGTCGAAGCCACAGGCAACGTGCTCTGCCTCGAATCAAAGGGCGAACAGGCACGACTCACCCTCGAAATCCCCTTCGCGGCGGAACTCACACTCGGCGACTCCGTGGCCATCAACGGCTGTTGCCTCACCGTCGCGGATCTGGCACCTAACGGCACGTCGTTCGACCTGCTAGCCCAGACGCTGCGGGTCACCTCGCTCGGCGGACTCGCCGCCGGATCACTCGTGAACCTGGAACGCGCGATGATGGTCGGCGACCGGTTCGGCGGGCATTTCGTCCAGGGTCACGTGGATGGCACCGGAAAAATCACCCGCCTCGAAGCCAGCGGCCAGGACCACATCGTCGGCGTCTCGCTGCCGCCGGAAATCCACCGCCTCTGCATCGACAAGGGCTCGCTCACGCTCGACGGCATTTCCCTAACCATCGCCGAGCTCGCACCCGACGGCGCGGTCTTCTGGATCACCCCGCACACCTGGGAACAAACCCATCTCCACCGGGCGAAAGTCGGCCAGTCGATGAACCTGGAGAGCGACATGCTGGCGAAGTACGTGGACAAGTTGCTGGCCGGACGCGGCCTCGCGTGATGTAGGCATTCCTGCCTGCTCTTCATTTCCCGCACAAACACGCCATATTTCATCTGGAAATCCACACTCCAACCGGGTAGCTTGTCGTCAACTTGAATGAAGAAGCCAACCTACCTCTCCCGGATCGCGACCGTCCGCTCGACGAAGTCATTGAGGACTTCGCAAGACGCGTATGCCCAGGTGGACCGGATGGCGACATCGACGAATGGTCGGTTTACGATGAAAGTTTCCGCCGACTCCTCGCTTGGGCCGGTGAAACCGGACGCTTCTTCGAAGGTCTCCAACCGCTGAAAGAAGGTGGGCGCGAACACGACCTGTCCCATGATCGAATTAACTCCGGCCTCCCTTCATGTAATGCCAGAATGAGGGGCCGGTGAATTTTCTCAAGTTGCTTGTAATCAACGAAAAACTGAGATTGCCCGGCGTCAGGATGATTCCGGACCGGACAAATCCGATGTCAGATTACCGCAATCCGACATCGTTTTGCGGGAAACGGAGATCAGGTTGGAGGTATCTGAGATCAGATTGAGGAAAAGTGATGTCGAACTGGAGATGCCGGAGATCGGATCGAGGAAATGGCGTATCGGTTCGAGGCAGGGGGAGATCCGCTTGAGGGGATCCGAGGTAAGACCGGGGCGATCCGATGTCTCCCGGAACTTGCTTTTCCCGATCCGACCGGGAGTTGATCCAGCGGAGGGTCGGGGTCGATGAAAATGAACAGGAATGAAACGACCTGCGAGATGTGTCAGCCGAGAAACCCGGTGAGCGGACTCGTCGCGTTCGCATGGTCGGAGGGTTCCGGCAGCCCGAGTTCGTAAGCTTCGCGGCCTGCCTGCACCGCTTGCATAAAAGCGATCGCCATCCGCACCGGATCGCTGGCGATGGCGATGGCGGTGTTGACGAGCACGGCGTCCGCGCCGAGTTCCATGGCTTCCGCGGCGTGGCTGGGCGCGCCGAGCCCGGCGTCCACTACGACGGGCACGATGGCCTGCTCGATGATGATGCGGATCTGGTCACGGGTGACGACGCCACGGTTCGAGCCGATGGGAGCGCCTAACGGCATGACGGTGGCGGTGCCGACTTCCTGGAGGCGCTTGGCGAGCACCGGGTCCGCGTTGATGTAGGGAAGGACGGTGAAGCCTTCCTTGACGAGGATTTCAGCAGCCTTGAGCGTTTCGATCGGATCGGGAAGGAGGTAGGTTGGGTCCGGGTGGATTTCGAGCTTGATCCACTTGGGCAGGCCTGCCGCGGCGGCGAGGCGGGCGAGGCGCACTGCTTCCTCGGCATTCATCGCACCGCTGGTGTTGGGAAGTAACAGGTATTTCTCCGGGTCGATGAATTCGAGGATGTTGGCGTAGGGATCGTGTTTCCCGCTGAGGTCGGCGCGGCGGAGGGCGACGGTGACGATCTGCGTGCCGCTGGCGGCGAGCGCGTCGCGCATGGCTTCGTTCGACGGGAACTTGCCGGTGCCGAGGAAAAGGCGGGAGCTGAATTCGCGCCCGGCGATGGTGAGGGTGGACATGGAAGAAGTTGAGAGTGGATGGTTGAGTGTTGAGAGTTTAAGATTTCAGGTTTTCGGCCAGCCATTCCTCGAAGGACGCGTGGTCCTTCATGTCGTATTGCCAGGTGCGGAAGCCGAGGTCGCGGCCGGTGGCGATGTTCTGCGGGAGATCGTCGATGTAGAGGGTCTCCTCCGGAACGAGTCCGTGCTGGCGGATGGCGTGGTGATAGATCTCCGGTTCGGGTTTGACGAAGCCGGTCTGATAGGAGAGCACGGCTTCGGGGAAGAGGGAGAACTCCGGATACTCCTCGAAAACCCAGGGGCAGTGGATGGCGTTGGTGTTCGAGAAAAGAATGAGGCGGTGACCTTCGCCGGCGAGCTTACGCACGGTTTCCCACATCGGTTCGTTAGGAGTGAAGATCTGCTGCCAGGCGTGGCGGAATTGGTCCTGGGTCACCGGTGTGTCGAGCACTTCCAACGCCCAGGTGATGTAGCTTTCCGTGTCGATCCTGCCGGCTTCGAACTCGTCCTTGCGCTCCATCAGGCGATTCAGGCGTGCGGCGGCATCCGGAGTGCCGGGAGGAAACAAGCGTGCGAGTGATGGCTCGAAATTGAAGTCGAGCAGGACGCGGCCAAGGTCGAAGAGGAAGGTCATGGAAGTGGATTTGAGATTTCAGATTTCAGATTTCAGATTTCTTCGAGGATGAATCTGGCGGCGGTGATGGCACCGGCATTTCGGTTGTGGCGGGCGAGGGCGTTTTTCATGGTGCGCCAGCCGGCGGCGTGGTCGGCGAGCAGGTCGCTGACGCTGCGGGTGAGGGCTTCGGGCGTCTCGGCGAGGTGTCCGCCACCGATCATTTCGAGCAACCGCAGGTTTCCCTCCTCCTGGCCGGGGACCAGGTGGTGGATGAGCATCGGGCAGCGCGCGGCGATGGCTTCATGCACGGTCGCGCCACCGGCCTTGCCGACGACGAGGTGGTGGTTGTTGAGGAATTGCGGAACCCGGCGCGTCCAGCCGATGAGCCTGACGCGGCCGGGGAAGGCTTTTTGGATTTCCCGGGCCCGCGAGTAAAGCAGCCTAACATTCCGGCCGAGGATGATCGTCAGACGGACGGCGGGCGAAGCTTCTAGCAGGGCGCGGCTTTGGCGGCGGACGAAGGGCAGCTTGGCGGTGGGAAAATAGAGGATGCGGAACGGATCGCACGCGGCGGTGGACTCCAGCGGCGTGAGTTTCGAGAACGCGGGATTCACGGGGAAACCGGTATCGACGATTTTTTCTCCGGGCAGCCCCTTTCGGATCATGGCCTCCCGCGTGAACGGGTCGGTGACCAGCCAGCGTTCGCAGCGGGCCCGCAGCCAGGCGGCGTTGATCTCGATGGAATCGGTGACCACGATGAACACCGGGACTTTCATGCCGGATGCCTCAGAGAGGCGCGTCATGAAATACGGATAGAGCGGGTAGGTGCTGACGACGGCGTGAGGCTTGAATTCCCGGATCAACTCCCCTAGCGCGGCCTCGACCCGGCGCATCGGCAGCGAGTGCTGTTTGCTCAGGTCGCATTTGTCGGTGGAGTAGTAGATTTTCGCCCAGACCTGCGGGAAATTCGTGGTCACGTAGCGGTAGGCGCTGTTCACGACGGCGGTGAGCCGCGGAGTGCCGAGCAGGCACGGGTCGCTCACCTGGGTCACGGCACCGGCGGCATCCAGCGCGAGGCCCATGTTGCGGGCGGCGCTGTTGTGGCCCTCACCGAAGGCGGCGGTGACGATGAGGATGCGCGTTGGGGGTGGCATGGTGGTTTGCGCCGGAGATTTAGAGCGAGAGTTGCGTTGCGTCGATGGACTTTTGCAGCTTTGTTGCCGCTGGAAATGGCACGGGACAAGAGAGAGCTCAGGCTGACGCCGGTGGAAGAAACGGTGGGGGCACGTGTGCCCGTGATCCGACTGGAAAGCAAGGAAACCCTGGAACGCGGGAAGCCGCTGCGTCTCGTCGTGGCTCATGACAAGGCGGTGGCTAGCACCCGTCTCGATGTGCCGGTTCACGAGGAGTTCGAAATCCGCACCCACCAGCCCGGGATCGAATCATTGATCGAAGCCGGCCCTTCAGCGCCGGAACTCCTGGAAGCGGACTGGGGGAAACAAGCCGCCCACCATCGGAGCATCCCGTGGGGCTGGTTCGTGTTGCTGGGTCTCCTGCTCACCGGCGCGGCCATTTGGTCGCTGGGCAGGATTAGCGAGGCGGGCGGTCAGGCCGATCAAATCCTCGTCGCCACCCAGTCCACCTTGGCGGAAGACGCCAAGGAGAATCTCGAAGCCAGCCAGCTCATCGAACGGATTGAGGCGGCCACGCAAAGTTATTTTCTGGCCGCTGATGCCCAAACTCTCGCCAGCCACTCCCGCCAACCCGGCCGGGTCGCCCCCCTCATCCGCCGCCATTACGAGGGCAAACCCATCCCCCAAAACCCGGTTCTGCGGACGCTGCTCCTCCAGCCGCTCACGCTCGACCACCGCGCGAATTTCTGGATGCATTCCGTCGAGTTGGAAAACCAGGAGTCGCGCAATGTCATCATTGAAATCCTCGACTCCGGCGAACCGAAAATCGACTGGGAAACCTTCGTCTGCCACCAACCGATGGCGTGGGACACCTTCGCCCTCGAGCGCCCTTCCGGCGTCTCCCTCGACTTCCGCGTCTACCTCGAGCAGGACCACTTTTTCAGCCACGAGTTCGCAGACTCCTCGCTCTGGCATTGCTTTCGCCTCACGGCGCTCGACAGCGAGGAAACCCTCTTCGGCTACGTAAAAAAGACCGATCCCGTCGCGGCGGAACTGCTTGCCCTCCTGAACCAGAATGCCGGACAAAAGGCCGCCGTCATCGTCAGGGTCCACCTCCCCGAGGGCCTGCAATCCCGACGTGGAATCCTCATCGAGCGGTTGATGTGCCCTCACTGGATCTATTTGGACCCACCCGAAGCCTGAAATCCAGGTCTTGATATTCGCCGCGATCCGGCAAGCCTCACCGCCATTGAACGCGTCTTCCGAAATCCCGTCTCCCGCACCCGCAGCTGGATTCCTGCCGGTCCTGCTAGGTTCGTCGCTTTTCCTGGCCTATCAGTATGTCTCCGCCCTGCTGAAGCTCACCCACACCTCCAGCGAAATGGCGAACAAGTTCAGTGCCCTCGCCCGCGACAAGTATCTCGGATTTCTCGTCCTTGAGAACTTGCAGATGCTCACCGCCTACCTCGTCCTCGCCCTCGCCGCGGCCGTCCTCGCGCAGCCGTTTGTCGCCGTGTGGACCGCTTCGTCAAAATTCAGGAAACTCCCCGCCGTCGTCCTCCGCAGCCTGGGCCTCACCGCGCTCATCCACGGATTTTTCATCCTCCGCCTCGTCGAGACCCGGCCGTATTTCCTCAGTGAAGCCGAGTTCGGCCATTGGTACTACAAAGCCCTCGAACTCATCCCCCTCGCAGCGAAGCCCACCAGCCTCTTCGTCATCCTCACCCTGCTCCCGATCGCGGTCCTCGGATTCGTCGCATTCTGGCATTTCCGCCGCTGGGGCCGCATTGGCTGGACCGTCGCCGCCCTTGTCATCTGCGGCATCGGGCTCACCGCCGGCATCAGCCATTTGCCGTCAAAACGCCCCCCCACCTCAGTCGCCGCCGCCGGCAAGCCGCTCAACGTGATCATCATCGGTTCCGACTCCCTGCGCGGCGACAGCATCGGTGCCAACGGCTACCAGCCACAGCGCACCGACGGTCCCGCCGCTGTCGGCGTATCCCCCGTCATCGATTCACTCGCCGCCCGATCCTCGAATTTCCAACGCTGCTACACCGCCATCGCCTCCACCATGGAGTCTGGCGTCCAGCTCATGGCCTCACAATACCCGCAGAGCCACGGCATCCGCCAAATGTACCCCGACAAGCAAACCGTCGAGGCCTCGAAAAAACGCATCGTCACCCTCCCCACCCTCCTCCGCAGCCGCGGCTACGACACCGCCGCCATCGGCGACTGGTGCGCCGGTTACTACGAAGTCGTGCCCCTCGGCATAGAGCACCTCTCCGTCTCCAGCTTCGATAATTTCAAGATCTACATGAGCCAGGCTGTCGTCATGGCCCACTTCGTCATCCCGCTCTATTTCGACAATCCCGTCGGTTACAAAATTTTCCCCCAGCTCGAGTCCTTCGCCCAGTTCGTCACTCCCGAAGTCGTCACCAGCCGCGTCGAGCAGCGTCTCGCCAAGGTCGCCGCCGGGCAGAAACCCTTCTTCTGGCACGTCTTCTACTCCTGCAACCACCTCCCTTACCGCAGCCCGGAGCCTTATCGAAGCATGTTCTCGGATCCTGCCTACGAGGGACGTAACCGCAATGGCGTGGACTTCGACATCGATTCATTCATCGGCGGCACCGACCTCGAATCCAAGTGGAAAGCCCTCCCGCCCAAGGAAATCCAACAAATCAAAGCCCTCTACGACGGCTGCACCCGCCAGTTCGACGACTGCGTCGGAAAAATCCTCGCCGCCATCAAGGCGAACGGTCTCCAGGACAACACCATCGTCATCGTCACCTCCGACCATGGCGACGACCACTACGAACCCGGCGTCACCCTCGGCCACGGCCTCACCTTCAATGGCGGCCTCCAGGCCAATCACGTCCCTATGGTCTTCCACGTCCCCGGCGCCACCCCGCAGACCATTCCGGAAACCGTGCGCCTCATCGATGTCGTCCCTACCCTCGCCGACCTGCTGGGCCAGGAGAAATCCCCCACCTGGCAGGGCCAGAGCTTCGCCGGTTGGATCCGCCAGACCGAGAAACCCATCTTCCGCCCTTTTTATGGCGAGACCGGTTTCCCCTTCATCCAGTTCAAGGTAAAGGGAGTCGAGCGGCCTTATCTCCCGCCCATGGACGAGGCCACCGGCATCGATCCCACTTACAACTACCAGTTCGTTCTCAAGCCGGAATTCCTCGCCCCGCTGATCGCCGCCAAACAACGCTGCCTACGCACCCAGCGCTGGAAACTCGTCTGCACCCCCACCGCTCAAGGCACCCGCCACTTCGGGCTCTTTCAGATCGCCACCGATCCCCACGGCGAGACCGACCTCGCCGCCAGCCGCCCGGAAGTCCTTGCTCCCATGCAAGCCGCCCTTGAACGCTGGATGGACTACAAAACCGAATCCTCCATCGCCGAGATCTTCCCCAGCGGCGAGCCCCAGTGAATCAGGCTCTTTGCGCCTGATTCACGAGAGACTGCCGCCACCATCAGCCGTCCGCGCCCTCATTCCGCTCGTCAGCTTCCAACCTCCCATCCAACAGGAACGGCCCAAACGGGATCAAGGCTGCAACGAACGATTCCAACGACCTGCGGAAGGAGATTCGCCTGCCCACCAGTGCCATGAAAATCGTCATGCAATAAGCAATGAAGAGGACACCGTGAATCCAACCCGTCCATTTCACCGCCGCAGGCATGTCGGCCAGGTATTTGAGCGGCATCGCCAGCCCCATCAACAGGATGAACGAAATTCCCTCCAACGTGCCGACGATGCGCACCCGCCCCACGCCCGTTTTCCAATCCGGTCTCATTTGAAAATGTCAGCTCACCCGCTCCCAAATCCAAAAAAACCAATGGACTCCGGAGGGAGACCCATTGGTTCTTAGAATTCGGAGATGTCAGGAGAATCCGTGACTCAGTTGACTGCGACCGCAGAGGAGCCGGTCTCGCCGGTGCGGATCCGGATCGCTTCTTCGACGGTGGAGATGAAGACCTTGCCATCACCGATCTTGCCGGTGTTAGCGCTCTTCACAATCGCGGCGGCAACACCGTCGGCCTGGGCGTCGTCCACGACGATCTCGATTTTGACCTTGGGAAGGAAGTCCACGGTGTACTCGGAACCGCGATAAATTTCGGTGTGACCCTTTTGACGACCGAAACCCTTGACTTCGGTAACGGTCATGCCTTGCACACCCACCTCGGCGAGGGCCTCTTTAACTTCTTCAAGCTTGAATGGTTTGATAATCGCTTCGATTTTTTTCATAGTTGGGCGGATTGTATTTCACATAAAGCAAAGGTCGTGCCAACTCGCTCTTCCTTTGATTTATTCTGTCCCGGAAAGCTAGCCGCGGGGCTCGTGGCTGACGAGGATAAAAGCTGCTGATTCTCAAAATCCTGCACCTCTAATCTACCGGACAACTCCTCGCCCAAAGGCCGCTTTTCAGTGGTGGAAAACACCCATCCGATGGGTAATACACAGCGGCGATTTTTTCGAGCGTACCAACTTGAACCTTGGCAGACCGCCCGATTGCCATGAGCCTGTTGCCAATGGCCATACAGAATTCTCAAGCCCTCCGGCGGCTCCTGGATGAGGTAGGAACAGTCGATCAAGTGGGTATTGAAGAGCGGGTCGCCAAATACGGCACCCGCAGCATCAAGAAAAACGCCAAGGTGTTCGGATTGAAGCTCGCCACCACGATGGTCGACCTCACCACACTCGAAGGCAAGGACACTCCCGGCAAAGTCGCCTCACTCTGCCAAAAGGCCCTCCACCCGCACGACGACACGGAAATCCCGCCCACCGCGGCGGTCTGTGTCTATCCGGCGATGGTGAGACACGCCGCGAAGTGGGTGAAAGGCAGCTCCGTCAAAATCGCCTCCGTCGCCACCGCCTTCCCGTCCGGCCAGGCCCCACTCAAAACCCGCCTTGCGGAAGTCCGCGCCGCCGTGGCCGACGGAGCGGATGAAATCGACATGGTCATCAACCGCGGCGCCTTCCTCGCCGGGGAACTCCAGCTCGTGCAGGATGAAATCGCCGCCGTGCTCGAAGCCTGCGGCGACTCCACCCTCAAGGTGATTCTCGAAACCAGCGAACTCGAAACCTACGACAACATCCGCGCCGCCTCGTTCCTTGCCATGCGCGTCCTGCGTCCCGGCGATTTCATCAAGACCTCCACCGGAAAAACCAATCTCAACGCCACCCTCGGCAACAACCAGGTGATGCTCGAAGCCATCCGCGACTTCTATCTTCGAAACCGGAATCGAAATCGCCATGAAACCCGCCGGCGGCATTCGCACCGCGAAGCAGGCGCTGCATTTCCTCGTCGCCGTCAAGGAGACGCTCGGCGACGCGCTGGCTGACCAACACCCGCTACCGCTTCGGCGCGTCCGCCCTGCTCAACGACCTCGTCCGCCAGCTCGTGAAGGAGAAAACCGGAGCCTATCAGGCACCTTACACTTTTTCTGAGTCTTCTTCGGCCTACTGAATATCAGGACCTATACGACTTATACCTCCCATGCCTGCTAAAAAATCTCCACGCCCCGCCGCCCGCGAATTGCTTTTTGGCGATCTCTGGGAATACGATCCCGCCCCGGAATCCGCGCCCGCCTATCATCGACGAACGTTACGGACTGTTCATCAACGGCAAGTTCGTCGCACCGAAGACCAAGAAATACTTCGACTCCATCAGCCCGCGCAATGAGGAAAAGCTTTCGGAAATCGCACTCGCCGGAGCTGCCGATGTTGATGCCGCCTATCAGGCCGCTGCCACCGCGTTCGCTTCCTGGAGCAAGCTCCCCGGCACCGAGCGCGCGAAATACCTTTTCCGCATCGCCCGCCTGCTGCAGGACCGCGCCCGTGAGTTCGCCGTCGCGGAGACGCTCGACGGCGGCAAGCCGATCAAGGAATCCCGCGATTTCGACGTGCCGATGGCCGCCGCGCACTTTTTCTATCACGCCGGCTGGGCGGACAAACTCGGCTACGTCACGCCGGGCCGCACGCTTGCTCCGTTAGGCGTCATCGGCCAGGTCATCCCGTGGAATTTCCCGCTGCTCATGCTCGCATGGAAAATCGCCCCCGCGCTCGCCACCGGCAACACCGTCGTGCTCAAGCCGGCGGAAACCACCTCCATCACCGCGCTCAAGTTCGCCTCGATTTTACAGGACGCCGGACTCCCGCCGGGCGTCGTCAACTTCGTGACCGGCGCGGGTGAAACCGGTGCCGCCGTCGTGAACCATCCGCTCGCCGCGAAGATCGCCTTCACCGGCTCCACGGCAGTCGGCAAGGCCATCCAGCGCGCCCTCGCCGGAACTGGCAAGCGCCTCACCCTCGAACTCGGCGGCAAGGCGGCCAACATCGTGTTCGAAGACGCACCTATCGACCAGGCTGTCGAAGGCATCATCAACGGCATCTTCTTCAATCAAGGCCACGTCTGCTGCGCCGGATCCCGTTTGTTAGTCCAGGAATCCATCGCCGACAAGGTTCTCGCCAAACTCAAGGTCCGCCTGCGAACCCTGCGCACCGGCGACCCGCTCGACAAGAACACCGACGTCGGCGCGATCAACTCCAAGGCCCAGCTCGACCGGATCAAGGACCTCGTCGCCTCCGGCATTTCCGATGGCGCGGAAATCTACCAGCCTGCCTGCAGCCTGCCGAAAAAAGGCTTCTATTTCCCTCCCACCTTGTTCTCCAACGTCTCGCAAAGCCATCGTGTCGCCCGCGAGGAAATTTTCGGGCCGGTGCTTTCCATCCTCACCTTCCGCACGCCGGAGGAAGCCGTGGAAAAGGCGAACAACACCCACTACGGCCTCAGCGCCGGCGTCTGGACCGACAAGGGCTCGCGCATCCTGAAAATGTCCACCGAGCTCAAAGCCGGCGTCGTCTGGGCGAACACCTTCAATAAATTCGACCCCGCCTCCCCTTTCGGCGGCTACAAGGAATCCGGCTTCGGCCGCGAAGGTGGGAAACAAGGACTGCTGGATTACGCGCAGTTGGTCTGAATTTTCAAATTCCTCGTCTGTGACTGATTCCGAAGACAACCTCGAACCCGCCGTCCACACCAACGACGGTTTTTTCAAGGCCGTCTTTTCCCAACCCGAGCACGCCACGGCGTTCTTCAAAAGCCACTTGCCACCGTCGATCGTCGCCAAGATTGACTGGCCTTCGTTGGCGACCATGCCCGGGTCGTTCGTCAAGTCGAAGCTCCAGCAGATGCATTCCGACCTGTTGTTCTCGGTCCGTATCGGTGAGCGGGAAACGCTGCTCTATCTTCTGTTCGAACATCAAAGCACCCCGGACCCCTCCATGCCGCTGCGGTTGCTTGGTTATGTGACGGAAATTCTCACACAACATCAAAAATCGCACGGTTTTCCGCTGACTCCCGTCCTTCCGCTTGTTCTCCACCAAGGGCCGCTCGCCTGGAACATCTCGACTGCCTTCTTGGGCTCATGCTGCTCTATGCGCTCCATTCCGACAGCGACCTTGACGCTGAGAAAATTTACCATAGCATCTCAACGAATCCTGAACTCGAAAAAAGTACCATGTCTGTTGCCGAAAAATTAATTGCCCAAGGACGCATGGAGGGAATCTCCCAAGGAATCTCCCAAGGAATCTCCCAAGGAATCTCCCAAGGAATTTCGAAAGGCCTATGGGTGGGAAGAATCCAAACCCTGCAGGAATTCCTCGGACAAACGTTGAGTTCCTGTGACGAATTGGAAGCATTGGAAATTAGTGAACTGGAGAGCCGCCACGCAAATCTCCACCGGGAGTACGGGGCTCGCTTCAAGAGCTGATCCGTCGTCGGATCCAGTCCTTCATTTGGCAGATTAAAAGCCTAACCACCCCCGCCCGGGTATTCCCAATTTCACTCCCTGTCTGCATGCACCTTACCATCACCAAGACTCCCAAGTGCTACGTCGGCGGAGCCTTCATCCGCTCCGAAAGTGGCCGTGTGGCTCCTCTCAACGACGCTTCCGGCAACTTTTTCGCAAACGTCCCGCTCTGTTCCCGCAAGGACCTGCGCAATGCCGTGGAAGCCGCCGCCAAGGCGGGTCCCGGATGGGCGGCGCGGAATGCCTACAACCGCGGGCAGATTCTCTATCGGCTCGCGGAAATGCTAGAAGCCCGCGCGGCGGAAATGGCCGAGGCCATTCTGCTGGGAGGTGGAAACCGCGCTCAATCGGATCGCGAGGTCCGCGCCGCCATCGAGCGCATCGTCCACTACGCCGGTTGGACCGATAAATACCAGGCCCTGCTCGGCAGCGTGAACCCGGTTTCCTCGCCGCATTTCAATTTCACCGTCACCGAGCCGATGGGCATCATCGGCATCATCGCGCCGGACGAGGCTCCATTGTTAGGAATTCTCTCGCTCGTCCTACCCGCCATCACCAGCGGCAACACGATCGTCGCGCTCGCCTCCACCACCCAGCCCTATCCATCGATTCTGCTAGGGGAAATGCTCGCCACCAGCGATCTGCCCGGCGGGGTTGTCAACCTGCTCACCGGCCAGCGTGGCGAGCTCATCCCCACCTTCGCCACCCACGCCCACCTCCGCGGACTTGCCGCCGTCGGCAATCTGGAGGAACGCAAAACCCTCCAGATCGGCGCGGCCGACAGTGTGAAACGCCTCAAACTCATCCCCGCCGAGACTCCGACCGACTGGTTTTCCGAAAAAGCCCAAGGCCTCTACGAAATCCGCGACCACCTCGAAGCGAAGACCACCTGGCATCCCATCGGAGCGTAATTCGCGCTTGTCGGAAATTCCATCCGGGTTACCCATCCCCCATGCCCGATGCCGTTTACGTCCATGACGCCTTTGCGAGAATCGCCGACCGCTACGTGCTCACCAACCATGTCCTGAGCGGCGGCATGGACATCATCTGGCGGAAAATTGTCACCGCCCGCATCCGGAAATGGAAACCCGCCCGGTTGCTCGACGTCGCCAGCGGCACCGGCGACCTTGCCTTGGAAATTCAGGATCAAATCCCCACCTGCGAGGTCATCGCCTCCGATTTCTGCGCGGAAATGCTCGCCCATGCCGCCAGCCGCGGGATTGCGAAAACCATCGTCGCAGACGCGCTCAAGCTGCCATTCCGCGATCAGGAATTCGACGTCGTCACCGTCGCCTTCGGCCTGCGCAACATGGCGGACTACCCCGGCGGACTTCGCGAAATGTACCGCGTGCTCAAGCCCGGCGGCCGCCTCGTGATTCTCGATTTCTCGCTGCCTACCGGAATCATGCGCGGCCCCTACCGCTGGTATCTCCACAACGTCCTGCCGCACATGGCTGGCTGGCTGACCGGGGAAAAAGACGCCTACGAATACCTCGGCGGCTCGATCGAGCAGTTCCCCTCCGGCAAGGGCATGACCGACCTGTTGGAGTCCTGCGGCTTCGGAAATACCGACGCCACGCCGATCACTCTCGGCGTGGTGACGATCTACGAAGGCACCCGTTAGTCACTCGGCGAGGTCTTCGTTGAAGTAGATCTTGATGAACTTCATCTTGCGCTCTTCGTCGAAGCCGTGCTCCAGCACCTGCTCCGGTTTGGCGGCGAGCGCGGGCTTCAGCCGGATGTCCACGCCGGTATCGAGCTTCATCGAGGTGCGGATTTTCTTCTTCGCCTTGCTGACGTCTTTTTTGGAAATCTCGAACGAGTCTTCCAGCTTGTGGCCCTGCTCTTCTTCGATCTTGCTGCGGTGCTCGGCGAATTTCGCCTTGGCTTCCGGAGTTTTCAGCACCTCTTCTTCGAATTCCTGGAGGTCGAATTTTTCCTTCTCCTCGAAATAGGTGATCGCGTCGCGGGCGGCGTTCGAGGTGTCCCACGGCGGCGTGTCATCGTCGGCGCTCGGCTTTTCCTTCTTCTCCTTCTCCATGAACGCGACGGCCATACTGGCGTATTTGTTCGTGAGGAACGGGCTGTCGGTGATGGGCACCACGCCGAGGAAATCCCGCACCCAGAAACGGGAATCGGAACCGGTGCGGTCGAAGGTGAGCACGTAGTAGCCCTTGTTCGCCAGGTGGTTGAGAATCAGGCAGCCCTTGTCGATTTTTTCCGGGTTGATTCCCTGCTCGGTGTGCAGTTCCAGGTCGCCGTCGCGGGTGGAGATGCTGAGGAACGGCTCGACCCGCTCGGACTTGAGAATGCAGAGGCCCTGGGTGAGTTCGCCGTCGATGTCGATGTTCTTGATCAGAGAAATACAGAGATCGCCGGACTTGATGTTCGGGTGGTTCGACTTGGCGTAGAGGCGCTTGGCGATGTCACAGCCTTTTTCGAGCAAGCCGTCGTCCGCGGCGAAAATCGCCGCCGCGTAGGCGTTCATTTCGTGCTGGTCGAGCGACGAATGGTGGCTGAAGCGGTGGGCGGTGAGGTTTTTGAACGGCTTGAGAAAAATCGCGGAAAGCGGCTCCTGGTCCTTTTCCTCGATCTTGAAGACCTCCTTCGAGGTCTGAAGCGGTTCGTCGCGTTGAGGGTGACCGACTTTGGCAAGAACCAGGCCGACGGCCGTGGCGGAAGTGAAACGGATTTTGACAGACATACGGGGGCAGGAACCTAGGTGGACCGCGGCGTTTGGGAACTCCGAAATCGAGGGTTTTTGAAACTCGGATCCGGAACAAAGAAGATGAATGACTGAAAGCCGGGATGAATCCCGCGGTCTCGGAGCGGACTGAAGGTCCGCGCTCCGACTAGAAGTCGAACATCACCTGCGGCCCCTTGGGTGCCGGCGCTTCGGCCTCGATCCCTTCCCGCAGCCCGGCGGCGGCAAAGCGGATGAACCGGCTCACGATGGCCTCCATGGCTGGCGTGCCAGACGCCCCGTCGGTGAGCCGATGGAGGATTTCCTGGTGGGTGAGCATGTGGATCATGCCGCCGACCATGAAATGGATCCGCCACGTCAGGTCATCCGCATTGACGGCTGGCAGAGCTTTGCCAAACGCTCGTGTGAAACGCTGCACCACATTCCGGAGTTGCTCTTCGATCTGAGGCGGCAAGCCGTCGCCTTGCTGCGCGAATGTCCGCCCCATCAGCTTGTAAAACAAGCGTTCGGAAAGCTCGGATTTCCTCACCCGCCCGACGAAGGGCCGGACCAGAGCATCGATGATTTCCTCAAGCGGCACGGATTTTCCCGACCATTTCCGTTCCAGCGTCTCAAGCCGCACGATCCGCTCTTCGTTCACCGGCGTCATGTAGCGCGTCATGACCATCGTCAGCAAATTCTCACGACTGCCGAAATGGTAATTCACCGCCGCGACGTTGGTCTTGGCGAGTTGCGTGATGTCCCTGACGGACACCGCTTCAAAACCTTTTTCGGCAAACAACTGTTCGGCAGCATCCAGTAATTTCCGTTTCGATCCGGATTCAGGGAAGGTGATTTCACGCATACGGAGGGAAAAATCAGGTGAATCGAACGCCAAAGTCAAACGGACGATTCAATCATTCCGCGATTCACGGATTTTCCCCCTAAGAATAAGCATTGCAGCCGATTCGGCAGGCCGATAATTTCGGTTTCACGTTTCAGAATACTTAACCAATTGACGAATTCCTCCGCCATGAGCTTCCCCATTCGCAGCCCGCGCCACCAGACCGGCGGCATCTTCGTGTTCGCCCGCATCCTCGACAAGATTCGCCTGAACGCGGAAAGAATGCTGCCCGAGAGCTATCACGTCGGAGTCATTCCCGGTAACCGCACGTTCGACGACCGAATCTGCAAGTTCCTGGATGTGGATTTCGACGCCCTCAGCAGCCGGACCTTGGAAGGCGGCAGCGACGAGGAGATTATGGAGTGGTGTTTCGCCAACGGGAAAAAGCCCGACGCCGAGCAAATCGAAGTTTGGAATGCGTTCATCTCCAAACGCGGCTGGCGGGATTCGGCGACCCCTGGATTTGAGAAGTCAAAAATCGAAGCGGGTTTCGGCGGACATGACGGGATTCTCACCTTTTTCGATTTGATGGATGCGGAAGAAGGCCGGGCCTGAGCCACGCTACTTCTCGCCCGGAAACGGCTGCGCCGTCCATCTGAGTTCAACCTCACCCTGGGAAACGGGAACCGTCGTTTCGCTCTTTGGGCCGAGCGAGATCAACCCTCCGGCACAAGCGAGAGTGAGTCCGATCATCACGAACAATCCGGCGCTCCCCTGGCGATTCCGGGCAGCCATGAGCCGTCCGACACGTGCTTCAAGCGAGGAAGTTCCAGCCATGGCGAGCACCGGGCCATGCGGGACTGTGTCTTGAGCAAAATCGCAGAGCACCCTGGCGTAGTCGCCAGGCTGGACACCGTTTTTGATAACCATGGCATCACAGGCGAATTCACATTGGATCGATAGCCGGCGAGCCATCCAGATCACCAGCGGATTGTAGCCATTCACCGCGCAGGAAATCTCCGCGATCCAGCGCCACAAGGGATCGCGACGGCGCAGGTGCGACAATTCGTGATGGAGGACGATTTCGCGGGTTTCCTCCGACCAATTGCTCCATCCCTCCGGCACGAAAACCACCGGCCGGATCACGCCTGCCGCTACCGGGCCCTTCAAGCCCGGTAACTCCCGAATCTCCACCCGATCCACGCGCCCCACCAGCTGGGACCGCTTGCGCCAGTTGGAGATCCCTTTCGCAGCGATCGCCAATCTCAGCGCCGCAACGATAAATCCTCCCGCCCAAACGACCAGCAACACGTCCATCCACGAAAACCCGGACGCCGAGCCCTTGACCGTGGAGGCTGGTAAAACCGGCAATTTTGGCAGCAAGCCCAACAACGGAAAAACCGCCAGCAATCCCAACGCCAGAAGCGTGAGGCGAGGATCGCGCGCCTTGTCGCCGCGACCCGCTAGAAACACCAGCAGGGCGGCGACACCGGAGAACATCACCATCGCGATCATCGGATTCATACTGCTTTCCCAAAGTTCGGATGCACGATCATTTTTCATCGATCAACCTGCGGATGCGTTCGATTTCCTCGGCGCTCAGTCTCTGGTCCGCCGGGTCCAGCAACGAGGCGACGAGCTTTTCCGGACTGCCTTCGAAAAACGTCGCGATGAGCTGCTTCAAGGCGCTGCGCTTCGCCCGCTTCTCCGGCACCGTCGGCTGATAGACGTAGCGGCGCGAGTCCTTGCCATGTTTCACCAGCCCCTTCCCTTCCAAGGTCACCAGCAGAGCCCGGACGGCCGAGTAACCCGGCGGATCAGGCAGCTCGTTCATCACCTCCTCGGCCGTCGCCTTGCCCAGGCGGAACAGGATGTCCATCACCTGCCGCTCACGCCTCGAAATCTGACCGTCTTCCAATCGCTTCATGAAGGCACTCTCTCAAATGCTGGGAAAACCGCAACACAAATGCTGCTTTTAACGCATTTAAATCATTGACACCCCCGCCACCAAATGCTGTTTTTCCAGCACTATGAAACGCGACCTCATCCGCCTGCTGGCCGGCATCCTTGCAATCACGGGACTTTTTTCCTGCGCGACCCAGGACATCCCCTCCGCCGAGTCATCCCGTGAAATCGGATCCGACGCGTCCCCCGGAATCCAGGAAGAACGTCCTGGACTCGCCACTGGATGGGGAAATGAAAAACCATCGAGCATCACCGCCCAATCCTTCGTCCGCGCCTCGTCCAAACCCAGCGGGACCGATGTGATTTACTACAATGATCTCCAAGGGATCAAAGCGATGACCGGCAGGGTCAACCGGATCGAAGGGATGCAAAACGCCGCCGGGGACCTCGTCGAATGGGGAGTGAAAGGCCGCGGCGGATTTCTGCCGACCTTCAGGGAAGGCTATGACTACGGTCGCCGCCTCGTCGCCGGTGAAGCGAACAGCACCTACACCATCGTCGTCCGCAATCGTTCGAAGAGCACACTGGAAATCGTCGCCAGCGTCGATGGGCTCGACGTATTTGATGGAAAAACCGCCTCGTTCGCCAAGCGCGGCTATCTTGTGAACCCGGGAACCACCTTGGAAGTCGACGGCTTCCGAACCAGCAAGGAAACGGTCGCAGCCTTCAAATTCTCCAGTGTTTCCAACTCCTACGCCAACCTCCGCCACGGCGACACCCGCAATGTCGGCGTCATCGGGATCGCCGTTTTTACCCAGAAAGGCGTGAATCCATGGACTTGGATGCCGGATGAAGTCCGCCAACGCGACAAGGCCCAACCCTTCGCCCAAGCTCCGTAAATCAACCTACTACCCGCCACCCGCCGACATTCCCGATTTTTTCCAATCTTTCGTCGCTAGACCGGGCACCGTCGCACCCGTATTCAAGCGAAGTGGCTCACCCGACTTCCTGAATGCCGAGACGCAGCATCATCCTCCTCGCCCTCCCTTCCCTCGCATTCGCCCAGGAGAAGACGACCTTTGACGAACACGTCTTCCCGATTTTCCAGCAGTCCTGCCTGAACTGCCACAACCCGGACAAAACCAAGGGCGGGCTCGACCTTTCATCCTTCACCTCCACCATCAAGGGCAGCTCCGGCGGAAAAATCGTCGAGCCCGGCGATGTCGGATCCATCCTGATCACCTCGGTCGAGCAGACCAGCGAACAAGAAAATGCCGCCGGAGGGCGACAAGCTTTCCAGCGACCAGATCGACATCCTCAAACGCTGGATCGACGGCGGCCTGCTCGAAAACAAATCCTCGTCCGCCCGCAAGGCGGCCAAGCCGAAATTCGAAACCACCCTGCGCTCCGACCCCGCCGCCAAGCCGGACGGCCCGCCGCCGATGCCCGAGCACCTGCTGCTCGAACCGCCCGTCGTCACCACCCGCGCCGCCGCCATCCACGCCATCGCCGCCTCACCGTGGGCTCCCCTGCTCGCCGTCACCGGCCAACGCCAGATCCTGCTCCATCACACTGAATCCCTGGAACTCGTCGGAATTCTGCCGTTTCCCGAAGGCGATCCCGTTTCGCTGGCCTTCACGCCGGATGCCCGCTACCTGATCGTCGGCGGCGGCGTTCCCGGGAAATCCGGCGTGACCGTCACCTTCGACATCACCAGCGGCGAGCGCCTGCTCACCGCCGCCAAGGAATTCGACAGCGTGCTCGCCGCAGACATCCGCCCCGGCTTCGACATCGTCGCCACCGGCGGCCCCTCCCGCCTCCTGAAAATCTGGAACACCGAGACCGGCGAACTGGTCAAATCCATCAAAAAACACACCGACTGGATCACCGCACTCGATCTCTCGGCCGACGGTGTCCTGCTCGCCAGCGGCGACCGCAACGGCGGCGTCTGGGTCTGGGAAAGCGAGACCGCCAACGAATTCCACACCCTGCGCGGCCACCAGGCGGCCATCACCGCCGCCGTTTTCCGCAGCGATTCGAACCTGCTCGCCACCGCCTCCGAGGACGGCACCGTGCGATTCTGGGAAATGAATGGCGGCAGCGAGGTCAAAAAAATCGACGCCCACCCCGGCGGAGTCACCGCGTTTCGCCTTCGCCCGCGACGGCATCGTCCGCTCACCGCCGGCCGTGATTTGAAGGCAAAACTCTGGAAACCCGACTTCAGCCCCGCCCGCGATCTCGTCCAGAACCTCCCCGCCCTGCCCACGGCGGTCGCCTTGGATTCCGAGGGAAAACGCGCCTTCATCGCCGATTCCCAAGGCATCGTTCGCGTCTTCCAAACCGCCGACGCGAAAGCCGTCGGGGAAATCCACTCCAATCCTCCCGACGATCGCAGCCCGACTGGAGACCCTCACTGCCGGGATTTCCAAGCAGGAAGAATCCACGACTGCCGCGGAAAAAGCTGCCGCCGAATCCACCCGCGCCCGCAACACCGCCCGGCAGGCCCTGGCCGACGCGGAGAACACCTTGCGCATCGCCAAGGAACTTCATCAAGCCGCCGAAGCCGCCGCCAGGCAGTCCCCCGCAGAGGAAACCTCCAGGATTGCCGCCGAAGCCCTCGCCCGCATCCAGCCGGCGGAACAGAAAATTCCTCCCCAGCGTGCCGCTCTCGACGCTGCGGAAAAAAGCGCGACCCAGGCGCTCGCCGAATTTGAAAAAACCAAGTCTCTGCTCGTCGGCATGCAATCCGCCGTCAAGCACTGGTCGGCTGCCGCCATCAATACGCGTGCTCTCCACTGCCGCCGGGGGGCTGATGAATCCCTTGTCGCCCTCGATGAGCAACAACTCGATTTCACTAAATCCTCGATAAGCACAACGATTCAATCAGATGTTTTAAATACCAAGAGAAGCGAGTGCGAACAACTTGTTAATCAATTGAATAAAAAAGAGTTAACCCTTCAATTTTCAGAAGAACTCAAAGCGACGATTTCAGCGCTTGAGATCCGGATTGCTCAGGAGATGGAGGTTCTTGCCCGAGCGGAAAGTGAAGCGCTCAAGCTGCGCGACGCGATCGAGCAAGCCGCCCCGCGGGTTCACCAGAAGCAGCTGGAGGCGATTTCCCTGCGCGAATCCTACGCCCGCGCGATCGAATCACGTGAGAATCCAGACCGGGTTGCTCGATGATGCGGCTCCACGGGACTTCCACGGCCTGAAATTTTCCACAACATTGGAGCCGATCTTCCTTGTCCGAGCCAGCGGTCGCGAAGGAGCACGGTCGGCGCGCCCGGTGTCGCGACTCAGCGCTGCGGCGGGATGGAAAAACGCTGACGGATCCAGTCCGGTTGGTGGTCATCCATCCGTTGGATCATTTTCGTCCAGTCCACCTCCGCCGGGATCCTCCGCTGGGTGGTGAGAGGCCGATCCACCCCGGCGGCGCGCATTTCGGCAGCCAGAGTTGTCAGCATCCCGGCGATGCGGTCAGAGTGCTCAGCCACCGCTGAAAGGTCGCGCATTTCATGCGGGTCCTCGGCAAGATTGAAGAGCTGGGTCCGGTCAAGAGACGGGTAGCGGATGAGTTTCCAAGATCCCTCGCGCAGGGCGTGCGCATCAAGGTTTTCAAAGTAAACCGACATCGAGAGCCGGTCACGGACGGGACTGCCGCCGGACAGCGCCGGCTTGAGCGAGCGCCCGTCCACATCCGCAGGGATGGGAAAACCGGCCAGGTCGAGCACGGTGGGCATGAGGTCGTGGGTGGAGGCCAGGCCCTCGTGCTTGCGACCGGCGGCAAATCCCGGAGCGGCGATGATCAGCGGCACCCGCAACGAGTGTTCGTAGGGGCTTTGTTTTCCCATCAATCCATGCGAGCCCATGGCCAGGCCGTTGTCGCCGGCGAAGACGATGATCGTGCGGTCCAGCCGGCCGGCCTTGGCCAAGGCGGCGATGACCCGGCCGATGCCGTCATCCAGCTGTTCGATCATGGCGTAATAATGGGCGGTCTGCTCGCGGACCATCTCCTCCGGCCGCGGCCATGGCGCGAGGTGTTCGTCGCGGATGGACAAGGCTCCGTTGTTGAACGGGTGCCGGGGCAGGAAATTGGGCGGCAGCGGTGGCGGCGATGCTTCCTGGCGCTCGCGCCAAGGCGAAACCGGCTGACGCGGGTCATGCGGCGCGCTGTAGGCCAGATAGAGGAAAAACGGCGGATCACCCGGGGCGAGTGTGGAGATGAAATCGAGCGCACCATCGGTAAAGGCCTCGGTGGAATGTTTGGCGATGCGGACCGGCTTGGAAACAGCTCCGCTTTTGACCTCGACGACCGACTTGCGCAGGTGGTCGCCCATGCCGCCTAGCAGGACCGGTCCGGCATCGGGGAAAGCCCGGGCCAGCGCCGGGCCGCCGTTGTGCCACTTGCCGGTCATGTGGGTGCGATAGCCGTGCTCGCGCAGGATGGATGGCAGCGTGGGCTGAGGCGCGAGATTCCAACCACCCTCGCGGGCGATGCGGGGGAAATTGCGACCGGTCATCAACATGGCACGGCTCGGCATGCACAAGGCACCGCTGTCCGATCCGCTGAGGTAGGCGCACTGGAACATGGTGCCACGCTCCGCGAGCCGGTCGATGTTGGGAGTGCGCAGGTGCGGATTGCCCGCGCAGCCAAGCGCGTCGGCGCGGTGGTCGTCGGTGTAAATGATGAGGATGTCGTGCGGACGGGGCGGCGAGGTTTCGGCAGCACGCCCCGGGATCGTCGCGAGAAGGAACAGGAAAGTGGCAAAATAGGGATTCATTTTTCGGGTGGTAAGGAATTCCGCCGATTCGGGAACAAGTGGTGGAAACTACTTGTCATGGTGCGCGCGCGGCAGGATTTCGATCTGATCCAATTTCAACTCGGGAACCAGAACCAAATCAATTCCATCTCCGGCCGGCTGCCGGGAATCTCAATGCCCCGGCGCGGGACAACCTGCCGGATAGACGACGCCGCGGATGATCCGCACCTTTTCACGCGACTCCAGCGAGGCGAGCAGCGCGTCGAGATCCATGCCGAGTCTCGAACCGGTGTGGAAGGTAGCGGACTTCCCGAAGCGGTCCGCGACGTTCTCCACCAGCTGGCTCAGCCGGATGCCATCGGGAAAGGTGGAGACGATTTCGAGGATTTCGTTCCGGTCGATGACAACGGGGGAGAGCATGGTTTCGGGGGGGTGGGGAATACTCCGCAGAGTGTCGCGCCGATCCGGGGGAAATCAAGTCCGCGATGACGTAGGATCCGGCGCAGGCGGGGCAGAGGCCGGTCAATGCACGCGGCGGCGGCGCAGAAGTCCGGCACCGACGAGCAACACCACCAGGGCTCCCGTCGGTTCGGGGACCGCCGTCCAGGTGAGGCTGCCGCCGGTGTAACCGAACTGGCCCTGACCGGCGACTAGCCC
Source organism: uncultured Verrucomicrobiae bacterium (assembly GCA_963841745.1). Lineage (GTDB taxonomy): Bacteria > Verrucomicrobiota > Verrucomicrobiia > Verrucomicrobiales > Akkermansiaceae > Luteolibacter. Next base: position 213,078 of record CAWJDV010000011.1, read on the forward strand.
GTTAGACGCGACGGACGAGACCCCGTCGCCACCCCCGAACAGCGTGAACACCGGATCCGTGCCGGAAAAGATATCCGTCCACGTCTTGTTGGTGTTCCAGAACGGACTGGTGAAAAGGTTGCCGCCTAACACCACATTGAAGATTCCGCCACCTCCGCCGTTGCCGATGACCTTGTCATAGGTCCCGCTGTTAGCGACCGTTCCGGGATCCGCGCCGCTGGTGGCGTCGAGATCCCATTGGAAGATCGAGCCCGGGTTCAAGGTCAGGCCGCCGGTCAGTGTCTGGGTGCCGGGATCGCCGGATGCCCCGGCGGAGTAGGTGTTTCCGGAGGTCACCGTCACCGCCGGGGTGATGGTGCCACTGCCGCCGAGCGTGCCGCCCGTGCCGCTGAAGGTGACGCTCTTTGATAGAGCGGTGGCGGAGTTGTAGTCGAACTCGCCGCCGGTGATGGAAATCCCGCTGGTGGCATTCAGGCTGCCGGTGGTGGTGACGGTGATTTTCCCCCCGCTGATCGAAGTCGCGCCGGCGTAGGTGTTTGTCGCCGTTAGAGCCAGCGTGCCGGACCCGGTTTTGACCAGTCCGCTCAGTCCGGTGCCGCTGAGTGCGCCGCTCAATACCGCGTCCACCGCGGCGGAGCCATTGTTGACCTGCACGGTGCGGACGGCACCGTTGAGCGCGACGAGGTTTTGAAAGGTGACGGTCTTGTCGGCATCGGCGGCACCGAGGATGAGTGATGAACCGGAGGACAGGAAATAGCCGCTGCCCCACATGACGGAAGAGGGCGAGCCACTGCCGCCGAGGTTCACATTGCGGTCGGCCGAGTAGGCCGCGAAGCCGCCGCTGCCGGTGAACTGGACCTGTGCGGAACTGGTGCCCACGCCGCGTTGGAAATCGTTGGCAGCCAGTCCGAGGATGCCGCCATCGAGGATCAGATTCGCCTGGCCGCCGGACGCGCCGATGCCGCCCGGGATCGCGGTGGTGTTGGTGAGTTTGAGAATCCCGTCGAGCACCGTGGTGGTGCCGGTGTAGGTATTCGCGGCGGAGAGCGTCAGCGTGCCCGCGCCCTCCTTGATGAGCGAGATATCGCGACCGCCGCCCGAGATGATGCCGGTGACCGCCACATCGCCGGCACCACCGAAAGTGAGGGCTTTGTTACGGCTACCTGATTCGCCGATCCTACCCAGCGTCAGGATACCGGAGTCGGAGCTGATGCGGACCGGGCCGGTGTCGTTTTGCAGGGTGATGTTGCCCGCCCAGGTGTTGTTTCCGCTGATGTTGCGCAGCGCGGCACTGCCCGGACCACCGGCTCCGATGCCAGTAATGGAGAGGCTTTCTCCCGAGGCCACGGCGATTCCGCCTTGGAGTTGCAGTTCGCCCCCATCATTGATGATCGTATCGCCCGAGGAGTTTCCGAGCGCGGCGGAATGGCGGATGTTCAGGACGCCATCTGAAATCGTGGTGGTTCCCGAGTAGGTGTTGGCGGCGGTGAGTGTCAGGATGCCGGAGCCGGTTTTCGTGAGATTCTCCGCGCCCGAGATGATTCCGTTGGCGACCAGGTTTCCCACGATGCTCCAGACTGCGGAGTTTCCGAGGATGATTCCGCAGTTGAGAGTGGTGGTTCCCGTCGCCGCGGAGCGGGTGATGTCACCGCTGCTGAGCGTCAGCGTGTTGTTGTTCAGGCTGAAATCCGTGGCGCTGCTGATGAGCAGGGTGTCGACGGTCCTGGAGCCGTTCAGGCTGATGGCCGTGCCGGAAGCGAAGCCCGAGGCGAACAAGGCGTCGTTGGAAGAATTCCAGGTCGCATTGTTGCTCCAGTTGTTGACGGTGGTCCAGTTGGCGTCGGAACCACCGCCGTCCCAAACCACGGTTGCCCCGCCGGAAATACCTCCGGCCAGCAGGGTCAGGACTGCCGCCCCCACCCTGCCGCGATTCATGAATCCGGGTTTCATGATGTTGGAAAACCCGGAGACAGCCCCCAACGGGACGGCCTTGTAGGAAGGAAAAAGGGTGACATGGCGGGACAGCACATAAGGATGGTTTGTAAAATTTGCAGACTCCCGCCGCAGCGATTGCCTGCAAAATTTTCAAAACCTCTAATAAGACCTAATTACAAGTCAAGTTTGATTAAAATGTTTTCCTGATCATATTTATTTTCTAATGACCTTTCACCTCGCGGCGTATGGGCACAAAAAAACCCGGCAGGCCGAAGCCTGCCGGGTGATGGAGATCCTGCTGCGCGAAGACGCCCGCCGCTAGAGCTCGGCCTTGGCGACCCATTCGTTGAATTTCCGACGTTCGGACGGCAGCACGGCCTTCGACGGGAAATCCACGATCAGCGGATCATTTTTCGGAATCCGGCCATTCAGAAGCTGGCTGGCGAGGAAGGTGGCGCGGTATCCGGGCGCGAGCGAGGCGGCGTCCAGCTTGAAGGGGTCGAGGATCTCGGCGGCCTTCGCGGGTTGATTGTCGCTCAGATAGACCGTCGCCAGCACACTCTGGATCGGCAGTTGTTTCGGGAACGCTTTGGCGAGGGGCTCCATCGCCCGCAGGATGTCCTTGGGTGCGGCCAGGTTGTTCAGGCAGGCGAGATAGGCGTATTGGGTGAGCAGGGCGGGATTTCCGGGCTCGAACGACATGTAGATCGCACAAATCTCCAGCAGCGTGGTCTCGCGACCCTGGCCGGCGAGCTGGTTGAGCAGGAATTTCAAATCCTCATACAAGGGCAGCGGCCCGCGTCCGTAGCGGATGGCCTCGAGCATCGCCTGGCTGGCCTCGGCCTCCATGCCCGCATTCCGCGCGAAGTGATAGAGCGGGAGAAACGAGTTGCCGGTCGGGGCGGATCTCGCCTCGCCCATCGCCTCGTTCCAGTCGCGGACCCGCCCGGCGGAATCGCCGGTTTTCATGGCCTGCAGCGCCCGCTGCGCCAGCCACTCGGCTTTCGGCAGCGAGGAACCATGCGCCTCCAGCAAGGGACCGACCTGGTCCCAGGCCCCGGCGCGCTGCATCGCATCCAGCACCCGCGGAAACAGGCGCGGATTGTCCTCCACCCGCTTGGCCGGGAAGATCTCCAGCAGCAGCCCGTGGAGCCCCAGATCGTGCAGAAACTTCGCCAGCAGCTCGGGAGCCTCGCCCTGCCAGCGGGAAACCGTGCGCTCCAGCAAGCCGGCCCGCGCGGCATAATTCGCCGCATACTCGATCCTCGCCAGCGCCAGCGCCGCCCGCGCGGGGTCGGCTGCGCCGGGAGTCTCCAGCGCTCCTTTCACCCTGACCAGGTATTCCGGCCGCAGGCTCACCGGCGGAATGTCCTCCAGCAGGTCCAGCCAGCCGTCCAGACCTTCGCCGGTCACCGGCCATTGCGCAGCCATCCGCCGCTGCGCCTCTTCGTAGCCTTCACGCTTGCCGCTGCGGATCAGAATCCGGGTCAATCCCTGCTCCACCACCGGGTTCCGCGCCGCTTCCGGCACTCCCAGCAGCACACTCGCCGCCTCGTTGAAGCGGTTGGCAGCCATCAACCGGTCCGCGAACAGCACCGCGAAATCCGGGTTGGTCTGGCAAGTCTTTGGCAGCGAACTCCAGCCTTGCCCCAGCAGTCCCAGCGGAGCCTCCTTCACCATCCCGCGGAATCCGTTCAGGCGGTCCGTATCCGAGCCTTCCGGATGGCTGATCAATGCCCGCGCGATGTCGGCGTGCCGCGGGTCACGCAGCGATTTCATCGATTCTTCCAGGATCCGGAACGCTTCGATCCGCGGATCACCCGCCCGCAGCACGGTTAGCGAGAGGTCGCGCGCCTCGTCCATCCGCACCTCGTCCACCGCCATGCGCGCGGCCACCAGATTCCGTTCCAGGCGCCAGGATTTGAATGCCCGGTAGGCCGGTTTCAAGACCACCAGCCCGCCCGCCGCCATCACCACCGCCACGGCGAGGAATCTCACGAACGGATGCAGGTTCGCCCAGCGGTCCCAGAGGGTGTTAAAGAGGTTGCGAATCATCGAAAATGAAGGAATACCCTGTGAATCAGCGGGTTTGCACGGTCTTCACCAGCTTGCGGCGGGGATTTTCGGAAAGCCAGCCTGAGATGAAATAGAAAATCAAGCCGCTGAGCAAAAACGCCACCAACCCCAGCATGTCGTGCGCCTGGTGGAACGCCTCCTCGCCGCGGGTGAAGCGGATTTCCGCCAGCGCGTAAGTCCGCGCCGCGTTCACCACGAACGCCACCGCACACGCCACCGCCAGCAGGATCAACGCCTTGGGCCAGCGCAACCGCTGCAGCTCTGCGAAAAACCACGTCGCCATCACGAAACTCTGGAACGACCGCACCCCGCTGCATCCATCGGTCACTTCCACGGTCGTCTCATGCAGTTGCAGCCGGTCTCCCAGAATCTCCACCGGCTTGCCGAGCAGTTGAAACCACTCCGCCACCACCGCCACCACGCTGTCGGTCAATCCCGCCACGATCCGGCCTTCCACCACGCTCGGCCACGGCAGCGCGGACAACCACAACAAGGTGATCCACACAAACGACGCCGACGCCCGCCACCCGCGCGTCATGCCGATCAGCAGATGGCTGCCCGCCACCGCGGTGATTCCCAGCAGCCCCATCGGCATCCGCCAGGAAGGATCCGCATGCCCGAGGATGCGCAGGATCGTGAACCATGGCAGCAACAGCGCCACCGCCGCCATCACCCACCACCGCCCGGGCAAGCGCACCGACCCCGGCAGCCACCGCCACCGCCGGATCATCAGCCACAACGCCGCCGGCGGCACGAACCAGCCGTAATCGTAGTATTCGCCGTTCCCCCACTCATACGAGGCCGCGACCATCGCCGGCACCCACAACGCCACCGCCCCTGCCAGTGGCAGCCACGCGGAAGTGCTGTCGGGAGATGAGGGGGAACTTGGTGGCATTTGGTCGGTGGTCGGTGGTCGGTGGTCGGTGGTCGGTGGTCGGTTGTCGGTGGTCGGTTGTCTGTAAATGAAGAGCTAGAGCGCCGCGCGAAAGCACGACTGACAACCGATCACCGACAACTGACAGCTCTTTATCTTCTCATCTGCGACCGACAACCGACAACTCTTCCAAAAACCCTCACCCCATCTCCTCCACCGCCACCTGCCAGCGGTAGATTTTCAATCCGTATTCGTCCGCCAGCTCCGCGAGTTGGTCGAGCAGGTCCTGGCGCGGCTTCTGGATGGCCAGCACGATTCCCTTCAGCCCCTCGTCCGCCACCAGCCGCGGCACGCTTGAGAGTCCGCCGAGAATTTTGAACGACCGCAACTGCCGGCCATGCAGCACTTTCGTCTCATCCAGAAATCCCAGCACCCGCAATTTCGGATAGTGCTCGTCGGAACTCGATTTCAAATGTTCGAGAAACAAGGAGCCCAGATCTCCGGCCCCCAGCACCACCACCGGCCCGTAGCCCGCTCCCCCCACATCCTTGATCGGGCTGCGGTGCCTGGCCTCCAGCGCCAGCTCCCGCAGCAGTTCCAGGATCCCCCGCGGCAGACAGACGCCCAGACATGAGAACACGAAGATCAACACCGCCAGCCGCAGCGCGCTCCATTCCAGGGATTCATCGATCAGGCTGAACAACGCGAACGTCAGCATTGCCGCCATCAACAGCCAGAATTGCAACGACAGGATGTCCCGCATCGTCGCCCGCACCCACAGCCGCTGGTGCACTCTCGCAATCAGCAGCGACACACTCCCCAAGGTCACGAAAATCACCACGAACTTCCCCAGCTGCATCGGGTCTGCCCCCCGCACCATCCAGTTGGTTTCGATCATGACCGCCGCGAATCCGGCCGCCGCCAGCACCAACAGGTCATAGATGAACAACACCGCCGCCACCCGCCGCCGGTGGCCCGGCAGCTTGATCGCCAGATGGATCGCATTCCCGGTATGCTCCATTTCCACCCGCGTCAGGTTCCGCAGGCCCGCCAGACCGATGATCATGAACCCCACCAGGGAAAGCCCCAGCAGCCGGTCTCCCAGAAAAATCGGCAGGAACGCCAGCAGGGCCAGCACGATGGCGATCACCTGCATGATCACCGCCACCCTGCGTTGGGAGCCACCTTCACGCAGCAGCCGGTGGTGCAAGTGGTCGCTGTCCGCCGAGAAAATCCCGCCCACCACCTTCTCGCCGCGCAGTTGCATCGCGAAGCGCCGCGCCCCGCGCCGCCAGATCGCCAGCAGCACGTCCAGCAGCGGCACCCCCGCCACCGCGATCGGCAGCAGGATCACTCCCACCACCGCCTTGCGACCCACCGCCTCGGTCGCCGCCGTCGCCAGGAAAAACCCCAGCAACATTGATCCCGCATCTCCCAGGAAAATCCGGGCCGGGTTCATGTTATACTTGAGAAACCCGAGGATCGCCCCGGCCATCACGAACATCAGGATGGCGGCGTCGAAGCGCTCGTTCATCAGCGAGAGCCCGCCCAGCGCCACCGTCGCCACCGCGGCCAGTCCGCCGCACAGCCCGTCCAGCCCGTCGATCAGGTTGAACGCATTGATCAGCACCACCGTCCAGCCGACGAACAAACAGAAGTCGAAGCCACAATGCCAGCCCGCCGGGAAAAAGCCGGTGGAGATGGGATGAAACAGGAAAAACACCGTGGGAGCCAGGACATGCGCGCCCAGCTTCACCCACGGCGAGAGCCCGCGGCGGTCATCGAGAAATCCGGCCACCACCAGCACCGTGGATCCCGCGGCAAACGCCGCCAACCAGGACCAGGTGAGTTGGCCGCCGTAGTCGAGCAGGCCCGCGGCGAGCCCGCCGCCCATCACCAGCAGGAAACTCAGCCAGATCGCCAGCCCGCCCGCCCGCGGAATCGGCTTCGCATGGATCCGCCGCTCGCCGGGCTCGTCCATCAGGCCCAGAAGCGGTGCCACCGCGAGCATCACCCGGTTCAAAACCAGCGACACCAGCAAGGCGACCAGAGCCGCTGAAAATAATTGGAGATACATGAATGTGGGGAGAGCACCGACTTTGAAACCGGCGGGATTCGATAGAAGGAACCCGGCCGCGTGGCAAGGACGATGTGGTGGCAGGGGTCGGGCTGAGGGCTGAGGGGCTGGGGGCTGAATCATGGACAGCAGAATCATTTTGAAGCTGCACGAAAGGGCCGGATCACCACCTTCGGTTCTTCAATCAGACTCAGCCATCTGTGTAAATCCGTGAAATCTGTGGTTCATCTCTTCCTTTCAAAAATCAAAAATCCTCAATCTCTTCCCAAGTGGCTGTGGCGTCCAGCCGCGGAGCGAATGAGGTTAGAAAAAGATGCAAACCCCAGCGGATCATTGCCGGAGATAAGCCAAGGCTTCGGTTGAAGGATAACGTCTGGCTTTGATGAGGGTTTTACGCAAAAGCAATCGGTCTGAGGCGTTCAAATCGAGCAGACGGACCGTGGCCTCCCCTTCGTCGGAAAGGGGAACAATCCTGGCGGCTGTGAGTCGAAAATGCTGATCCCAACGATCCTGACGCGGATGATAGAGGCGAACGAGGCGCGGCGGGCGGCCGATGAAGGCCCCGGGATCGGTGCCTTTGGCGACGTTGCACCGCAGGCAGGAGAGTGCAAGGTTTGCTGTGGTGGTGGGACCACGATGTTTGCGGCTGACGATGTGATCGATGTGGAAAGAAAAACAGGCATCGTCCTGATGAATGAGGCAGTATTCGCAGATTCCATGCGCCCGCTGGATGATCAGGCGGCGCAGGCGAACGGAAATAGATCCGTTCATGCGGCGGACGAGCGGGTACGGATCCGGGCCTTGGCCTTGGCCAAGCTCATCACATGATCGAGTTGCACGAACAATTGGAGTTCCTCGCTTTCCCTGGAGCTTAGCGACCCCTGCTTTTGCTTTACCAGCAACTCACCAACCCGATTTTCGGCGGCCTTGGAAGGCTTGAACGCTCCGAGTTTCTCCGGGCCGACGGCATCCGCGATGAACTGAACAATTTCCTCGAATGGCTTCATGGCGGTTACTGTAGGCCTAGAATGTAGATTTTCCCAGCATGTTTCTACGGAGAATGGAGGCTTCCGGTGTCATGAACGAAGGCAGAGGGCAGAGGTCGGAGGGCAGGTAGCGGGCTTTTGATAAAGGCGCAGGCGAATGAGGTGCGAAAGGGGTAGCGCTGCACCGCCGGGGCAGCAGCGAATGAGGTGCGAAAGCTTGGATCAAGGGAGGACAGAATGGCTCCCATGAGCATCTCTTTCTCCACGCATTCGCATGCTCCCCCGGCGGTGGAGCGCTACCTCTTTCTCCACACATTCGCCCAGCGGCGAGACGCCGCAGCCACGTGAAGATTGAACATCTCTTTCTCCACGCATTCGCATGCTGCCCCGGCGGTGCAGCGCTACCTTTCGGCCCTTCAGCTTTTCAGCTTTTACCCCACCAGCACCTCCACCACCCGCCGGACGTTCGTTTCGCGATCGAAGCACTCTTTCGCAAAGCTCGCCGCCGCCTCGCCGCGGGCCTGTCTCACGGCCGGATCGCGCGCCTCGTCCAGCGCCGCGCGCAGGCCGTCCACATCGCCCGCCGCCACCACCCAGCCGCCGCCGCTCCCGGCCACCCAGCGGCCGATGCTCGACTCCCGCGATCCCACAAACACCACCGGCCGGCCCACCGCGAAAATCCCCTGCAGCTTGCTCGGCACCATCGTCCCGGTCCACGCCGGTTCCAGCGACACCAAATGCACATCCGCGGTCATCAGGTGTGCCGAGAGTTCCTCCGCCGGCGCATAGTCATGCAACTCCACCGGAGCTGCCGGATGCGCCGCGATGAACGCCTCGATCTCCCCCCGCCGCTTCCCGCCGCCGTAGAAGACGAAGCGTGTTCTTGGAAGAGTTGTCGGTTGTCCGTTGTCCGTTGTCTGTTGAGCTTCAGCGCCGGGCAGAATCTTTTCTGACAACTGACAACCGACAACTGACAACTCCCCCTCTTCCCTCCTCACCACCTCCAGGATCTCCGACCGAACCGGTGCCCCAGGCCCATGTTGCCGGAATACATGACGACCAGCTCGTCGTCGGCCCAGCCGCGCTTGGTGCGCAGACGGGGAGTTGTCGGTTGTCCGTTGTCCGTTGTCTGTTGAGCTTCAGCGCCAGGCAGTCGCGTTTCTGACAACGGACCACTGACAACTGACAACTCTTCCTCTTTTCCTTCAGCTCCCCACAACGGCACCCAGGAGATGGTTGTCGGTTGTCGGTTGTCGGTTGGTCTGTCGAGCAGGCGCGCCGAGCTGCCGCTTTCCGACAACGGACCACCGACAACCACTGGGGAGACGGTGGTCGGTGGTCGGTGGTCGGTGGTCTGTCGAGCAAGCGCGCCGGGCTGCCACATTTCCGACAACGGACACTGACAACTGACAACTCTCCCTCTCCACCGACGACTCCTCCACATCTCGCCGCCATGTCCGGCCCCAGCGTTAGAACCGCGGCACAGCGCCGGCCGCCGAAGCCCCACCGCGCGATGCCTGCTAACAACCGGTGTTTCCACCCGCCTTCCGCCAGCATCCCGTGCGCGACCATCACGTCCGGATACAAATCCATCACCCAGTGCGCGTGGTCCGCCCCGCGGAGTTTGGAGACCGCCCGTGCCAACACCGAGAGATACGGCGGCGTGGTCAACGCCACGATCCGGTCCGGCCGCGGATTCATCGTCCCCAGCCGCCACGCCACACCGACGTAATAGGACGCGTAGTCCAACAGCTTCCCCACAAAAGTCCCCCGCCCGAACCGCGTCGCGGGAAGGCGGTGGATGCGGAGGGAAGTGGGGGAGGGAGTTGTCGGTTGTCGGTTGTCGGTGGTCGGTTGAGCTTGCGCGCTGGCCAATTTCCTTTCTGACAACGAACAACTGACAACAGACAACTCTTCCTCTTCTCCATCTTCACTGACAACCGACAACCGACTACCGACAACTCCTCCCCCCCCCGCATACCCACCGTCCGCGCAGATCACGGTCACCTGGTGCCCCTGGCGGGCGCATTCCTCCGCCACCGCCTGCAACATCACCCCGGTCGGAGCCGCGTCCGGCGGGTAGTATTGGTTGAGGAAGACGAGGTGCATGGGGTTGGGGAAGAGATGATGTTGAATTTCTAATTTTGGATTTTGAATGGGTGGAGAGATTCGCGCGGAGCAGGTTTCAACTCTGCTCTTCCATTCAAAATTCATCATCCAAAATTCAAAATTACTCTTCAGCGACGGTAGCGCGCTACTGATCAAAGCGCAGGCGAACAAGGTGGGAAAGAAAAGTCCCAGGGCAGCCGAAGCGGATCGTGGCTGTGGCCTCTGGCCGCAGAGTGAATGAAGTGTGGAAGCTTGGACTGAAATTCGACGGGACGGCTACCTCAGAAAGTTCTTGCTCCCCTCATTCTCCCAGCGGCGGGACGCCGCAGCCACGTTCCGGACAAACTCCTCCACTCTTCCACATCTTCACTGGCAACCGACAACTTTTCCTCGACTCCCCGCTTCCACACCTCCCCCATCGTCCCGGCCGGGACCACGGCTCCGGGGCTGATGAAAACGCTGACCGCGATCCAACAGTCATCCCCGATCTGGATCGGCTTGGTGATCAAATCAAGCACCTTCCTCCGAAAATCACGACTGCGGCCCCAGCCATGCGGCACGATCTTCACTCTACGAACCGCTCGGAAAGACGGGCCCGGGATGGCCATTCTCACGCACCATCAACCAAATACCGGATGAAATCCCGCCTGCGCGAAATGATGGTCACCGGTCAGCGCCTTGCTCAAACCTTGATCCGTCATGACCACAAAGGAAATGCAATCGGTCAACGACCAGTGCTTGTCAGGACGTTCGTGATAGAGATCCAATCCCCGTTGGAAAAGCCCGGCGTTTGCTTCCAACAACAAAACCGAAGGGTCGTCCTCCAGTTCCGTGACGAGCGCCCTGATCGATTGTCGTGCGAAGGAACCCGCAAATGCATCGGCGACTTCTGAAAGGATCCAGTGGGTTGTCACCATCCTACCCTGAAATCCCATCGCAAATTACCTCACCACCGGGTGATATTCATCCCGGCGGTTTAACAGAGCAATCCAGAAAAACGTATCCGCAAAGACGGTCATGGCTGCTTGGTCTGTCCGTGGACGTAGTGGTCATGGTTCCGGGCCAAATCAGAGGGAAGGTCGTCGGCAATTCCCACAAATCGCTTCAGCCTCTCGCCCAAATCCGAATCCGTAACATCCGCGGGGGATTTGACGGGCTCGATAATCACTCGTGTCCCATTCGGGAGGTGAACTCCCTTTGGCAGCCGAATGTTATCGTTCTCGACAGTTGCTGTAATATTCATGGGTCCATCCTAGCCCCCTTCCATCCAGAAGCCAACAAGGGATTCCACTCCTCTTCCACATCTCACCACTCATTGCTCATCCCCAATTCAACATTCAACATTCAAAATTCTCTCTCCCTCTTCCACACCTCATACGCCTTCACCATCGTCCCGGACGGGACCAGTGCTTCGGGACTGATAATCGCTCCCGCCGCGATCCAACAGCCTTCGCCGGTTTCCAGCTTCCACGGAAACGTGATGTCGAGACGAGGAGTCAGGGAATGTTCAGGCGGCTTCTGACCAAGTCGATCAAGGGTGGATGAATGTGGAATTGTCGCTGACGACGATCACGCTTGCTCGGCCCGCAGGGATTCAAGCATCTCCAAGTCGCTCAACACATCGTCCATGGTGGTGCCGGGCCAGACGCCGTGCTTTGAGAGCACTTCTCTCGCCTCCCAGCAGGAGGGAAGTCCAAGCATTCGACGGACCTGTTCCTCGGAAAGAACTCCCTCTTCGTATGCCTTTGCAGCCAAAGCCTCCAAGGCGATCCTGGAGGGATCGCCGAAGGGGAACGAAGAAAGTTCATCGGGGATTTCGAGGGTGATTTGCATAACGGTACGGTATCCGCAATCTCGAGTGCGAACAATGGGAAAGATGAGGCCGTGCGGTGACCTGCGCTCAGCTGAGCTCTGGAGGCGGGAGACAGGAGACAATACGGATTACCATTTTCCTCCTAATTTCAGACATTCGACATTTCATCTTCCGTTCAAAAATCAAAAATCCTCATTCGTCAATCAATCCCTCTTCCCTCCGACGTTCGATGTTCAAAGACACTTCCACACCTCATACGCCTTCACCCTGGTCCCTGCTGGCACCACGGCCGCCGGGCCGATGAATGCTCCCGCCGCGATCCAACAGCCGTCCCCGATCTCAATCGGCCCGGTGATGAGATCGAACGTCTCTTTCCGGAAATCATGGCTGCCGGTGCAAAGGAACGCCCGCTGCGAAATACACACGTTAGAGCCGATCACCACCCGGTCCAGGCTCAGCACCAGCACCTCGTCCCCGATCCACACGTGATCGCCTAGCTCCAACTTCCACGGGAACGTGATGTTCACCCGGCTGCGGATCACCACGCCGGTCCCCACCTTCGCCCCGAAGCAACGCAAAACCGCCACCTTGAGGGGTGACGGAAGCGGGAACCAGGGGGCGAAGAAAAGCGAGCGGCAGAGCCACCAGAGGGCTTCTTTCCATGCCGGAGCGCCGCGGGAAAAGTGGCTGTTGTTGAAGTTCGAGAGGTTCATTTAGGAGACAGGGGACAGGGGACAGGGGACAGGGGACAGGGGACAGGGGACAGGGGACAGGGGACAGGGGACAGGGGACAGGGGACAGGGGACAGGGGACAGGGGACAGGGGACAGGGGACAGGGGACAGGTGACAGGTGGCAGGTGACAGGAATTAGGACTTTTGAGGCTTGAGCAGGAACGGATCTGGGTTGCTGATCATGGAGCCTAGCATACGCCCGACTTCACGATTCAACTCGGTGAGACTCAAATGCTGTTCGACCGTGATGTAGCCGCAGTCCTTGGCGAAGTCCAAGGAGGTATCGGTTTCATTGGACTCACCGTCGCAATCGGTGAGTTTGCTGATGAAATGTGCCTCGTAGCGGCGTTTCGCCCATGCTTCCCGCAGATTGTTGCAGATCGATCTCGAAGATCTTCGAATCTGCCCGGTGAGAGCCCATCGTTCCTCGGGTGGAAATCGTTTTGAGACATCAAAAACCAGCATCGCGAGCTTGTAGGCCTTCTGATACACCGCCAATTCCTTCGCCGATTGCACTGCCATAGTCTTGTCTCCCTGTCTCCCTGTCTCCCTGTCTCCCTGTCTCCCTGTCTCCCTGTCTCCCTGTCTCCCTGTCTCCCTGTCTCCCTGTCTCCCTGTCTCCCTGTCTCCCTGTCTCCCTGTCTCCCTGTCTCCCTGTCTCCCTGTCTCCCTGTCTCCCTGTCTCCCTGTCTCCCTGTCTCCCTGTCTCCCTGTCTCCCTGTCTCCCTGTCTCCCTGTCTCCCTGTCTCCCTGTCTCCCTGTCTCCCTGTCTCCCTGTCTCCCTGTCTCCCTGTCTCCCTGTCTCCCTGTCTCCCTGTCTCCCTGTCTCCCTGTCTCCCTGTCTCCCTGTCTCCCTGTCTCCCTGTCTCCCTGTCTCCCTGTCTCCCTGTCTCCCTGTCTCCCTGTCTCCTCCTGTCCCCTGTCCCCTGTCCCCTGTCCCCTGTCCCCTGTCCCTGCCTACCGCTTCAAAACCCAAGCAGCCACTGCTCCGACCAGGATCCCCATTCCGCCCCACAGCAAATCCATCACATCCGCAGTCCTCAGCGGCAGGAACAGTTGCCCGAGTTCGGATAACCCGAGACATGCGCCGCTCACTCCCACGGCCCAAGCCAGCGGCCATTTCAGTCCACACCTGGCGAATCCCCGCATCAGCAGAAAGGCCAGCGGGATGAAGGGAACCGCGGTCCGGATGTTCGGATCCCGGTCCGCCAGCCGGGCGAGCCATTCCGGCATCCAGCGCAGCTCGGTCATCCTCGAGTCCGGTGCCCAGGAAGCAGCCGCCACCAGCACTACCAACCCTGCGGATAGACTCAAGAGCACCATCCCCCGGCGATCCGGCGCAGCGGGCGAAGGGGGCAATGTTGAATTTTGAATTTTGAATTCTAAATGACTAACAAATGCATCGGAGTCAGCGGCAATGGCATTTTCCTCTTCCATTCAAAATTAAAAATTAAACATTCAAAATTGATCCACACATTCCGGCATCGTTGGTTCACTCTTTCCGGTCACTCCTCCCATTCAAAAATCCTCAATCATCAATCAACCCCTCTTCCATTCAAAATTCAAAATTCAAAATTCAAAATTCAAAATCCATCATTCAAAATTCATCTCCCCCTTCCCAGCTCCACACCCCGTGAACCAGCAGATCACGCCGCATCGCCAGTTGCTAAGAGGCTGTCTTAAAAATCAAAGATTCGTAAGATTCGTCGGATTCGTGGTGCCTTGATTCATGAATCTGCGCGGAAAAGTCTCGGGCTAAACTGGCCGACTAAAGTCAGCGCTCCGTTTTTCAGACAGCCTCTAAGGCACGAGGCTCTGACCTCACTCCCCAGCTCTTGCCCGGACATCGGCCAGAGTTTTCGCCGAAACGTAGAGTCCTGCAGCCATGATAGCCTCCAGCGCGGTTCCGACCGCCGGAATCAGTCCCAGTTTCCTTGCCAGCAGAACCAGTCCCAACGTTCCCGTCATAGGCATCCCATGTGCCTGAGCACAGCGCCGGGCAGCGAGATCATCCAGGACCGCCACGGCCCCCGGACGCGCCGTCGCTGCGGAAATCACCGCGCTCTCGCCTGCACCAAGATCCCATCCCGCGAGAAATGCCGACATCGGAGCGGTAGGGACCACCTCCATCAGTGACTGGGAATTTCCGAACCACAATCGCGCTGGATCCATTGAATCTTCCACGTTGAGAACTTCATCCAGGACCGCCTGGGGAATGATGGCCGGCTTTCCCATCCCCGCGAACACATTCAATAAACCCGCCTTGGCGAGCACAATCACGGGCGAGGCGTTGAAGACTAGAATCACGGGCAGGAATCCACGAATTGAAAATCCTCCTCCACGCCCTGAAATGGGCTGACCTTCAAACGGGACAGGCTGACAAGGAACTCCTGCCTTGACTGCCCGGCAAGCTCCGCCGCTCGTTCCTGGCTAAGATCCCCCACCTCATAGAGTTTGGCCGCCGCCATTAAGCGAAGGCACGCGGTGAACTCCTTTGGGGCCTGACGCAGTGCGGACAGGGATGAGTCCGGGACTTCAATTTCAAGTTTCATATCGGCAGATTACCGCCGTCCGCTTCATGCAGCAAGCACGGTTAAGGGATGAGAGGTCAGGTAGCGCGCCGTCGATCAAAGCGCACGCGAATGAGGTGCCTTACGCCATGTGGCTGTGGCGTCCCGCCGCAGGGTGAATGAGATGCGAAAGCTTGGCTCAAGAGCGCACGGAACGGCTCCATTGAGCACCTCTTTCACCCCTCATTCTCATACACCTCAGAAGTGAGGAGCCTCCGTGTGGTGCCTCAATCGTCAATCCATCGCCTCTCCCTTCGCGATTCCTCCGCGACCTTTGATCCCGCCCCCCGGCGGTCCCCCTGGGGGGCACTTCGCGTTCACTCCTGTCCATGTCGTTCCTCTCCATTGCGACTCAGCGGTTCACTTTCATCTCTCCCTCGCGGGTGAAGCGCGACGGTCACAGACGCTCCGCTACATTCAAAAATCCTCCATCCTCCATCCTCAAACTCGTCCCGGCGTAGCTGTTGGCGAAGACGGATCGTCAAGCTCTTCCATTCGTGTCTATCCGCGTTCGTTCGCGGTTCCATTCTCTTCTCTCCCTCACGGGACAAGTCAGCCGACCGCGGCGTGTGAAACCAGTTCGTCACCAGGATCACGCGCTTGGCCGCTCCAACAGGCGAGAGCCATGGATTGCCTGGCGCTCGATCAGATCCTGAGCCACTTTGCCGAGATCGTTGCCAAAGCGCTCAGCCAAGCGATGCCGGATATCCCGCACCTCACGGATCACAGGATCATCAAAAGATGCGTCGGAACATTGTCCAGACTCCGGCCCGGGGCAGCCTTGAGTGGACGAATCAGAGTTCTTCTGGGGTACAGATTTGAGGGAATTCATGACCGAGTGTTTCCGTGAATTTTCGAAGCTGGCGCACCGCATGCGCGTTGGCGATATGCTTGCAATTCCACGTCAGTAGATAATCGACTTTCCAAACCACCGCAACGGCAATGTGCAGAGCATCCCGAACCTCCCCGGGTGGGATCAGGCGTCGCTCCAGAAAACGCCCGGCGATCTCGACGCAAGAGGCATCCACGGCAAGAAGAGCCATTGGCTTGGCCTCTTCAAGCCTGCGCTCCGCCATTTCCGGATTTCCCTCTGCGATCTCGTCGAGCACCACTTGGGACACCAAACACTCATAGCCCGGCTTTGATTCAGCCCACCAGTCTCGGGTAATCTGCTGCCGGGCAGCCACGACAAGATCCCTGCTCGGACGTGACACAAGATAGCTCAAAACGCTTGATTCGATGTAAACGGTCTCCATGGCCTGGATTCTTCCACCTCTTCCAATCAAAAATCCTCAATCCTCAATCCTCAATCCTCAATCCTCAATCCTCAATCCTCAATCCTCAATCCTCAATCGTCAATCAATCCCTCTTCCATTCAAAATTCAAAATCCATCATTCAAAATTACTCTTCCCCTTCCCTTCAACGTTCAATGTTGGACGTTCGATGTTCGATGTTCAAAGGCTCTCCCCCACCCCCACGCAGCCACCACGCCGAGCAGAATCCCCGCTCCGCCCCACAGCAGATCCGCCACATCCGCGGTCCGGGACTGCAGAAAGACCTGGCCGAGCTCCGACAGCCCGAGACACACGCCACACACCAGCACCGCGCCCATCACCGGCCACTTCCATCCGCGCCTAACGAACCCCCGCACCAGCAGAAACGCCAGTGGGATGAAGGGGACCGCGGTCCGGATGTTCGGATCCCGGTCGGCCAGCCGGGCGATCCATTCCGGTAGCCAGCGCAGCTCGGTCATCCTCGAATCCGGTGCCCAGGAAGCAGCAGTCACCAGCACCACGAGGCCTGCGGCCAGAATCAAAAGCACGATCCCCCGGCGCTCCCGAGGGTGGCCCAGCGCAGCAATCGGCATGAGCACCGGCATCGTTGGTTCACTCGTTTCCATTTTGAAATCAGAGGTCAGGGATCAGAGGTCAGGGATCAGAGGTCAGAGGTCGGAAGGCGCGCTCTTGATCAAAGCGCACGCGAATGAGATGTGAATGGGGTAGCGCTGCACCGCCGGGGCAGCAGCGCATGAGGTGCGAAAGCTTGGATCAAGGACCGCCGAAACGCCTCCATTGAGCACCACTTTCTCCACCCATTCGCATGCTCCCCCGGCGGTGGAGCGCTACCTTCTTTCTCCACTTCGACATTTCGACCTTCTGAGATCGGATGAACCACAAAGAACGCAGAGAGCACAAAGGATTCAAATCCACGTCCACCTCTTTGCGATCTTTGCGTTCTCTGCGGTTAAAAATCTTCCAATCAAAAATCCTCTATCATCAATCCTCAATCTCTCCCTCTTCATTGCCTGACGCAGTCAGGCCTCCCGCCTTCTCCCAGAACCCACCGATAACACTCCACAAACTGCCGGGCGATTCCCTCCCAGGCGAAGCGCTCCGCGACCACGGTTCTCCCTCTCTCCCCCATCGCCGCCAATTCTTCCGGGCTCCGGCGCGTCGCGTCGTCCAGAGCGTTGGCGATCCCGTCCACCGAGATCGGCACCCACCAGCCGCAGCGCTCGGCTTCCAACAACTGCCACGGCGCACC
The DNA here is from genome assembly GCA_963841745.1 of uncultured Verrucomicrobiae bacterium. GTDB lineage: Bacteria > Verrucomicrobiota > Verrucomicrobiia > Verrucomicrobiales > Akkermansiaceae > Luteolibacter. The sequence goes on from CAWJDV010000011.1 coordinate 230,795, forward strand.
GTGGGTGGTGATCACCGGCAGCCCGTGTGCCATGGCTTCCGCTACGGCGATCCCGAAATTCTCCGAATGCGTGGGGAGTATGAACAAACCACTGTCGCGGAATGCCGCCTCTTTGGCATCGCCAGTGAGTGAACCGGAGAAACGAACCATTTCCGTCAAACCCAACCCGGCCACGAGACGCTCGAGTTCCGCCCGATGCCCACCCTCGTCGGGCCCGACAACCTGCAAACTCCAATTCTTGGGCCGCACCTTTGCCCAAGCCTCCAGCAACAGCGGCAGACCTTTCTTTGGATGAATCCGCGAGAGAAACAAAGCGGTGCGCTGTTGATTTTGAATGTTAAATTTTGGATTTTGAATCGTAGAAAGTGCGTTTGATGCGGGGAGATTCACTCCGTTGGGAATGATGGCGATGGGTGTTTTAAGACCCCGCTCCCGGAAGGAATGCGCCTCTTGCTCCGAAGTGGCGTGCAACAAGTCTGCGGACTGAAGATTCCGCCGTTCCCACAACTCCCAGACCGGACGCTTCTTCCATGCATGATGCTGCCATGCCCAAGGTTCCAACATGCCATGTACGGACGCCACATGTGGGCGCTTCGTCTTGGATTTCCATGCCAGCGCCACGAACGAAGGATGCTGCCAAATGCCATGGGTATGTAATAGGTCTGCGTTACTCTGAAGCACCAGTCTGACAAACTCAGGCGACCATTGGAGCGGAGGAACAACAATCCTTCCCTGACTCAACGCAGATACTGGCAACCATGAATCGATGTGCGCCAGCGCATCAGGATTCAACGGCATCCGGACCTCGTTTCTCACACCCAGCACTTCCATGCATTGGGTCAAATCACGCACAGCGGCAAACACTCCGCCCTGAATCGGTGACATCGGAGCGGCAGAATGAAGAACTTTCAAAATGATTCAATTAATGTTGGCAATTTGAATAGGACCGGCCGGAACGGGTCAATTGAAAGTTCCTTTAGAAAGACTACTGGCCACCCTCTCACATCCCATCACCCTGTACTGACATTTTTATACACTTCCGCATAGCGTTCTGCGATGGCATTGGGATGGAATCTCTCCACATTCCGATAACCCCGCTCAATCAGATATTCACGCAGATCCGCCTCATTGAGAATCTTGCTCACCGCTTGATGGATGTCTCCCACGGATTCCGGATCGACAAACAAGGCCCCATCGCCCGCAGCCTCCGGCATAGAACTACAATTGCTCGTGATCACAGGCCTCCCCGTCGCTTGCGCTTCGAGGATCGGCAGACCGAATCCTTCGTAGAGCGAGGCAAAGATTACAAAATCGCAGCGACGATATGCCTCTAGCAATTCCTCATCGTTTACCCGCCCTAATTCGCGGAACGGCACCCCCGTCTCGATGAGCACACTGCGCTGGGCTTCGCTGAGCGACCCCACGACCTCCAGCCGACACGGTGTCCCGCGCAAGGCCAAGGCCACCCGCTCGACATTCTTGTTCCAGCCTGTGCCAACCTGCAGCACCACAGGTTGTGCGCCGTTGAACAGCTTCGGAGCGGCTTGGAACTCAGACCGCACACAATTCGGAATCACCACCACCTTCTCAGCCAGATTCCCCACCCAGTGACGGAGCTCTTCCTTGCTCGTCTCCGAAATTGTAGTTACCACCGAAGCGCGTCGCATCGGGCCGGTGAACCAAAAATACCGTAATACCTTCCGCCGCCAGCCACTCAGTCGGTTAAGTGCTGCACAATCGTGTATCGTGAGCACCAGCCGCTTCGAGGGCAGCCCGAATGCCAGGTAATGCACGTCCCCTACGATGTGATGCACATCAGCCACCTGCCGCGTGGCATGGCGCAGATTCCTCAGCCGAGCCAGCACCGCTTTACTCGGAAACGGACTCGTAGCGTCCTCCACCTGCCACTCCTCCGGCAAGTGCCCACGGATCTCAGCAAATAAGCGCTCAATGCTCACCTGCCCGTCATAGGGAAGACGTTTGTGGTGGAGTATATATAGATTCATGACTTTATGACAAACAATCGCAACCAAATCGATTAAGAGCACACTACGACTCAAGTCAAGAAACCAAAAACATTCTGGAAAATTTGCTATTTGAGAATCTACGCATCAGATCTGCCCCGCTTCGGCACACTCAAAAAGCCCATCCGCTTACGCCTACCTCTTTCGTTACGGCGGCGGGTAACCGGGACAAACCGAACACAGATCAACCAATAAAGAAAAATCACGACTATCGTAACTTTTTGTAATATGGTTAAGAACTGTAACCGCATCTGTTTCAGCCCTAATGGCGTGCGAAAACACCACGGGAACCCAAAAATAGAATGTTGGATACCTCATCGAACACCGAACACACAATCCATGCCAAAACGAAATACCACCACCAAACAAAACCATAATAATAATTCCATAGTCTGGACCAACATTCGCGTACAACTCTCCCAACAAACTCAGCCCCATGGAGGTATCCTCAGAAATAAACAGCCCTGTGAATCGCTGGAAATTCTCCCGACCACCAGCCATGGTTTTCTCCTCAGAAAGAACCCTGGGAATTAACGCAGCCTCGATTGCATCCTCAATCGTGTCTCCCATAGCATACGGTTCCTCCAAAGGTACATGCTGCATCACCGCGGCAACAATCCACCCCTGATTCATCCGAATAATCACGTTAGTAAAAACGTCTTCGCTAAACATTCTGTGGGGACTGGACCAGAAATCTCTTACTTCAGTTACCAACGACCCCTCCTCTTCGTTCCAAACCTTCTCTCGATAACTCCTCTTAATACCCTGAATAGTAAATGCAACAGCAATCCCGACTATAAGCAATAATGCAGCAAATCGCAATTTTCGAGCCTTTGTCGCATACCAGTAGCAAACTAAAATACCAAACCAAAGGAGTAAATCGTGAAACATACCACTCTCTGCCGAACCAGATAGCAACGGAACAACCGCGATCACAGCAAGGATCCACCGCAACGGACTTGTTGAATAGAGGAAATAAATCGCACCGACGTAACGAAGCTGGGACACCAGATAGAAAACGAACGCCAAACCGCTTGGAACAAATTCCATAGCTAACCCACCCGCAAATCCTAACACGGCCAAAATAAGCCCAATACCGACAAAAGAGGAACGATCAACGCCCCGTAAAAGCGCTCTCTGCCGCCCAAATGCACCGCAAGCAAGCAACCCCAACACGAATGCTACCGTCCCAGGAATCGCATAGCCAAAGTAAGATTGACTATCTACACGCATACCATAGTGCCCGAACAATAAATTCACATTATAGGTAAGCCATGGTCCGCAAATCCATTGAAGAACCGCAATCAATGCTGCTACCTGCATCAGCGGAACCCCATCATTCATGCGCCGCAAAACTTCATAAACGCTGACACAAGTCATCACAACCACAAGCACGCCGGTGAACGCATTACTATAGTATCCAAATACTCCAACAATCAGAAGAACGATTAATGAAAGAGGATGAGCACCGCGGTCTTCGAAATCACGACACAACCTCCTAAAGAAAGTCTTGTCAAACTTCGCACTGGCAGACATTGCATTAAATCGCTTGATCATCTATACCGAAAATTACTACCCAATTACCCAAATATTCGAAAGTTTTACTAGCAGCCTAAATAATATCACCGAGAATTTTGTGGTAACTCCTTTCGTCTTTGACAACACGTTTTCTTCCTGATTCAGCTAATCCAACAAGAACATCCTCACTACTATTCTTAAAAATATCTTCAATAGTATCTGCCATATTATTATAATCAGTAGCAAATAGTACTTCTCCCTCCGCGAAAAATTTAGCTACTTCAGCATTTCTCACAGTCGAAAGTATTGTTCCACACGCTGGAATTTCAAAGGTTCGCGTTGTATGCAACTCCGGAAATCTTTTTGAAACCAAACCTAATCCGATCCACGACTCAGAAACCATTTTGGCATACTCTTCACCAACAATCAGTTCTCCCTCAAACGACAAACTTTCCGATGAACGTCGACTTCGAACGAATTTGCTCCATCCGCGGCCGGCCAAACGGACCGGCACACCTCGGCGTAGGAGGAGATTAATACAATGCTCTCGATCGGGTTCGGCTAACCCAATGAAAACAACATCTCGCTTTTTCAAACCTGGAACCGATCGCGGATAATGAATGCTTTTGTCATAACCTTGCGTAACCAGAACAATCTTTTCTTCCTTTAAATATTTTCTATATAGCTCAATTTCAAATGTTTTCGTTGTAACGACAGTGTCATACAAATTAATTCCATCCAAAAAATGAAGCGAATAGTTCTCAAAAAATGAAGTGTCTGGCGTAAAATGCACCAATCTTGCACAAGATTTTCTTATAATCTCTAACGTTTTTTTGTAAATGAAAATTCCTTTATCAACCCAGATCAAATCGACATTCATCCCAACAATTCGGCTCAAAATATAATCATTAATATTCTTAACCACAGGCCCAACTTTAAATCGGAATGCAGCAGATTTCAACAAACGATTCCCTTCCGAAAAGGGAATCTCAGTATCAATCAAACTCCAATCCCAATTTGGTCTGAGCTCCATCAAACATTCCGCCCTCATTTTTGACGTTGTCCCTGCCGTTAAGCCGCCAATATAAACCGCCTTCATAAGCTTATAAAAATCATCACATCCAACAATTCCGTATAACATTTTTCACAAATCAAACACATTCTGATATGAAAATTTATTCGAATATTCAATCCATCTGAGTCTAGCTTTGAGCACTCCCCTAAACTCCTCCTCAGAGAACTTCCCTAAATACCGAGAAAACCTATCGACAGCACCCGTTAAATCATCGGGATTGCAGAGGCAACCGACACCGCATTTCAAAAACTGCTCTACGTAGCCACCACTGCTTGCGAGAATTAGAGGCACCTTTCCATAAACCAGTGATTCATTATAAATTAAACCCCATCCTTCAGGATTTCCTCCCCCCATCAGAACAGCATCTCCTAGATCATATAACTTTTTCAAATCGCTTTGATACGGAACAATCTGATATTTAGGATTCTCGATCTGACCAAAAAGAGCTTCATTAGAATGAATATCTTGCCTAACGACTGTGACTCGATAGCCAATCTGGGCAAGGGCATTAGCCACCCTGAGTATTCCAATTTGCTGAGGGATATATACGCGAGGAACCAAGATAGTTGTCAAGCCATTCTCTTCAAAAACATTGTCTACCAAGGGTATCTCGCCAATTGAAGGCTCAATCAAAAGACCAAGTCGCCCTCCTTCTGAAAGACCAGGATAGAGTTCTCGAAAGAGATCCCGCAGACATCTTGAAACACAAAATACTCGATCTATAGCATTCTCAAGATTCGCATAAGAATTTTTTACAAACTTGAAATTACGTACGATACAAAAAACTTTTAATTGATTGCCCCTCAAACGTCTAATTAATCGTAAAAGGTTACGCCTAACACCCTGTAAACCTTCATTCAAAATAATTAGGTCTGCACGAACCAACTCGCCTATGGAAAATTCTGACAAAGAAGACTTCACGCCAACCGAGTGACCGCAAGCCGTAAGCTCTCGTGTGATTTGGTCAGCACACCTCCCTGATCCACCAGAAACTGGATTAACAATAAGAACTTTCATTTGTGATTCTCTAAATCGCACACACCTGGCCAGAGATTAATTGAACTTTTAATTGCCATGGCAATCTCTTCCGGAGTCCGTGAGCTAAACTTGACGATCTCGTTATCGTATTCTTGCTGATCTAGACCTCTGATCTTTACTGAAACTAATTCGAATGCTGGAAGCAAGTTCTCAACAGTGCACGAATCAATCGGAATTGTCTTAGGATGATGAGATATATTGTCCCAACACCCAAGATTCTTGGTGCATATCAAGAAAACACCAGATCCTAAGACTTCGTAGGCAACTCGACCCCACGGTTCAAGTTTCGAAGGCATGATCACCGCATCAAACAATGGCATCAGTTCCACCGCATTAGGGATTGGTGCAATAAATGTAATCCGCTCATAGCCTTCCAATTTGGATTCAAACTTATTCCGATTTAATAAATCACTGAGACTACCTGATCCAAATACGAAAAGTCTCACATACGGTGCACGAACAACAGACTCAACTAACTCGATGATTCCCTTTTCTTCTTCTAAGCGTCCAAAGTATGCAATAACCGTATCACGAGACCGTTGAATTGGAGTCGCCGAATACGGAATAGGGTTCTCAATTACTATTCCCGGTCTGCCGCAAGTCGATGCGCAAAGCGGAGAATTGTATATTGGTGGCAGGTAATTGTTCTCTTTTGTCCTAAGCGAATTTACCGTTCCGGGATCACAGATTCTCACCCACGTCTGGACTCGTTTGTTCGGAAAAACCACTTTCAACCGGGGAGCGTATCCCACTTGATTTGCCACAACAATATCAACTTCGGCCCGTAATCTTAATACGAGAGCTGATAGCAGTGAACTAATTGCTCTATCCAATCGGCAAAATGATTTCGTCAGCTTCGTATTTGAAAATCCCAATAGCGGTGAAGTATTTGCATTTTCTAAATGGGTGAACGATTGCTCGCTTCCGAACAAATAATTACTATGCTCGTAAACGAGTAACTCATAGAACTTACGCCATTTGAAAATAGTTCTTCTTGTCAACAAGTAGACAAAGTATCGCAAATCTCCAACTTTTGCCCCAGATCGGAACCAAAAGAAGTACTTGCGCAAGACTGAAAAACTTGACTCTTTTGATGACCTTACTCTTCGCCCGGCACGTTCCAATTTGCTGATTTGATCAAACGCGCGAAGAATTTCGCTACCTCGGCCAAGTTTTAGTGTATTAAACACGCCTTGTCGACAGATGGCACCACAACTGTTAAAAATAATAACATTTTTTGCAAATAGCTTAACTTTTGCATGCAGAACATTATCTTCCGCTGGCATGTGATTGGTCCACCCTAAGACCAATCTTAAGAAATCCCTTGAGTAGGTGATTCCACTAGTATGCCATGAGTTCCACCATAGCTGGTAAAGGGCGTCAGGCCCAATCAACCGCGCGCGACGAAATAGGCCATCATAAGTTTGATAGACATGCCGATGAATAATTGCATCAGGTGATTTATCGGCAATTACCGCAAGATCAACTTTTATTCGCCTTTGCGAGAACTCATCATCGGAATCTAAGAAAGCAACATAAACGCCTGTCGAATGTAAAAATCCAAGTTGTCGAGCATAAGGTGCGCCTCTGTTTTTGTCCTGTTGCAAGAACTTTATATTAGGAGTGTCTTTGAGTTGATCCTTTATTACTGAAAAACCAAAGTCAGTTGAGCAGTCGTCCACTATTATAAACTCAATTTCCGCTTGGTTTATTGAACGGATATGAATAGCAAGGGACTCTGCAAATTTTTCTCTGTTATAGAAGGGAATAATTACTGAGATAATTACATTCACAATTTCGCTTTGTTGAAAATTTAATGTGCTTATTTCCGTAGCACAAGAAACAAATGGTAAGGATTACCAGGATTTCTTACTTCTCTCAAAATTTCTATTCCAGTCGATAGAATATCTTTGCGAATCTTCTTCATCGAGTATCCGCGTTTTCCTATTTCCCAATAGTGGTCCCCATCATAGACATGGAGTGGTTTCGTGAACTGGAGTGGAATGGTAAAGCGATAATATCCTAGAAATGGAAGATATCCCATCGCGGATACAGACCGCCCAAAAATTGGAAGAGATACGATCGCAGCTATTGATGATACCCGGCACAGTTCCAACAACGCATCCAAGAAAACTTCATACGGCAGATGTTCCAATACTTGCGTGCAAATCGCGGAATCGAATGTATCGTTTTTAAATGGAAGTTCTTCTACACTTGCCACAACATCCGGCAACCATCGCGGATCAAAATCAATCGTAGTCACATTGCGACCCGAAGCCATCATAAGTTGACTTTGAACCTTTCGATTACAACCGACATCTGCAATAGATTTAATATCCAGATCTTCGATCAGTTCAAGGAGAAGAGCATATGACAAAATCCGACGATGTCTGACATACAGCGTATCAGATGTGATAATATTGGAATGAAACTTTTCTGTAATGCTTGGACGTTTGTGGTTCATATCAATTAATATTTTTCTCGGTTTCGGAATTGGAACCAACGATCGTACAGAAATGACAGAAGGCGCGGGCAAGATGGAGAATTACTAATGAGTCCATTTAAAAAGGGACGCATTATGCGGCATAACGTGTGGTTTCCAAATGAAAGAAGCTTCTGACAATATCTGGCTGTTTTTTCAGACGACGGAGGTGCGAGATCGCCTCCATCTTCATACTCTGCTTGGTCAGGTTTTGGAGGGTCCCCATGACTCCAGATTTGAGATTTCGCCAAACTTATTCATCCGAATTGAGTTCGGGCGAGTAGCCGGGCAGCAGGTGAAGCGAGACCTGCCCATTGAGGGATTCCACGAAACTTCTGACCTTCTTCGCCTTGTGCGTTGGGTGCCCGTCGACGATCAGGAAAATCCTCCGCTTGGTGCCGTGTGCCAGGCGTTTGATGAATTCAACGAACTGGTCCGCGCCAACCGTGCTCTCCACCACCATAATCCGAAGCAGGCCCTTGGGACTGATCCCAAACCGCGCACCCGTCGTTTTGACAACCGGAGTCAGGCCTTTCGGTGCCAAGGTGATTCCCGAGTGATAGTCGGATCAGATTCCGGCTTCGTCGCCGAAGTTGATTTCCCCCTTGCAACGGGCGGCTGCGCGCTTGATGGCCGGGACCTCATCCTCAAGCCAATTGTCGACGGCTTCAGGATTCCGCGGGTAAGCCCTCCACAGCGGACGTTGCGCGTGAGTCCGAGTTGGTCGAGCAACCGGCCTACGGATGTCTTGCTGAGCTCGATGCCATGCTTCTTATCGATGAGGAGGGCGATCATCTGCCGGGTCCATAGCGCGAAAGCGAACTTGAACTGGAGGGTATTGCCCATCGTGACGGTGGCTTAGAAGCTGTCTTAAAAATATCTAGCCAGCGATTCTGGCAAGCATTCGCTTGCTCATCGACAGATAGATCATGGCTTCCGAGTGTTCGATCTTCACTTCATAATCCCGAATCAACCGCCGTGATTGGATCAACCATCCGAACGTGCGCTCCACGATCCATCGTTTGGGCACTACCTTGAATCCTTTGACGTCGTCCGAGCGTTTCACAATTTTGAGTTTCACGCGTCGGTGACGGGGAAGCTCAGCGACGTGCTCAATGAGTTTTCCCGCGTAGCCACCGTCCGCCCAGATCAGCATGAGCCACCCGAATGCCATGGTCAGCACGTTGAGCAACAACTTCGCGCCGTCCCGGTCCTGCACATCCGCCGTGGTCACTTTCAAGGCGAGGATGTTGCCCAGCGTATCTACCAGAACGTGTCGCTTTCTTCCTGTAATCTTCTTACCCGCATCATAACCACGAACTCCGGACTGGCTAGCTGTCCGAACGCTTTGACTATCGATAATCGCAGCGGTCGGGGCTTTTTTTTTCCAACCGCGAGGCGGGCCATGTCCCGAATGGCATGGTGAATCTGTTCCCAGTAACCCAACTTGGCCCACAGCCGGAAGTAATGATAGCAGGTTTTCCAGTGGGGCAAGTCATTGGGCATCATCCGCCAAGAGCCACCCGTGCGGCTGATATAGAGGATGCCGTCCACAATGCTCCGCCTCGAATTCTCCTGTGGACGCCCTCGCAAGGTGTCAGGCTTGGGGGGCAATAGAGGTTCGAGAATTTCCCATTCGGAATCCGTCATGCTGCTTGGGTAACTGGCCATGCCGAGCTTCACCAATACATGACTAAATTAGTACAGATTAAAATTCAGAAATCTTGTATTTTTAAGACGGCCTCTTAGACCCATTTGAGCGTCCTGACGTCAAGTTTGGGTTTGCGCCCGCCCCGCTTGCCAGCCTCGAGCGCGTCCCATTCCCCACTGCGGTAGAGTGCCAACCAGTCATAGATGGTCGTTCGGCTGATACAAAGGGCCTTGGCGACCAAATCGGGACTTTCGCCGTTTTGCACAGCACTGACTCCGCGGATTCTCAGTTCCGTGAGTTGCGCGTGCGTCGACTTCCTGCCGTCTGTATCTCTCACATTTCGCATGCGGCATGATGACGTAACCTCTATACAAATGTCCTTTCAATTATGGACTCATTAGTAATCCACCACTTCGTGGCTGATAAACCTACAACTTTTAATTCCCTAAAAGTTACTGAATTCCATGATTAATTGTTTTACTCTCAGGGTCGATTTAAACGGTAACTGGGTCCTTGACTTTTCTGATTTTGCGAGATTTATATTGAATTATGCGTGCTAACCTCCACGAAAAAACATCCGATATAACGCGAATTATTTGACCGCCAGGCAGTGGAGGGCGTTTCGGATAAATTGATAATGCGCATGCTTCGGCTTTACGAGCGATCTCAGCGTGCGTTGGGTAGCAATAATAAGCCAATCGCATTAAGGCACTAGAACAAGCTTCCTTTACCGTGTCATTTGAATCAATTTCTAGAAACTTCGGAATATTATTTTTATACGATCTCAGAATCGAATCGAAAGCTTCTGCGGTGATGCATTGAGATAATGTCCCCGAATCACCGGAACGGTAGTAAGCGACACCCCTTGCACAATGAATGACGCGACGTGAATTGAGTACAATCCGATCAAAAAATTCACCATCGTCGTTTCTTGTAATTGTTTCGTCCCACCCACCGCTTTTAGCTATTAATTTCTTGGAGACTAGCCAAGAATGGATGGGAGTCATCTTTGCCGTAAGATACTTCTCGATGAGCCAGAGTTTTGGATCTTCAGAATGACAAACGGGGTCTTGAATAATGTTGGCAGAACTCAATTCGGATGTGAACCGTCCCCAACTACAAGTAAATAACGTTTCGTGGTTGAACTGTATGGCAATTTTGATTTGTTCCTCAATTTTCGTCGAGGAAATGAGATCATCACCATCTAGAAATTGTATCCATTGGCCGGTTGCAATTTGAAGACCACGGTTTCGTGCTGAACTACTTCCCTGATTAGGGCCCGTAACAATTTTGATTCGATCCTTGAACTGTTTGATAATTGATAGGCTACCATCATTGGATCCATCATCGATGACAATTATTTCACAATTTAAGTAAGTTTGACTTAATGCACTTTTTATTGAATCCTCTATATATTTTTCTGCGTTATAGCATGGTATTATTATTGAAACTAGCGGCAAACTGAAATTCATCGTTATGAAGATTGATTTTTGGTTTAGTTGTTTTGTAAAACCTCCTGCATGATTTTAAATTAGATCGGTCTTTTTAGGTGGAAAGAACTTAACAAAAAAACTTTTGAATGCTACTTCCCGTCTAGTGGTTTTCAGAATCACCAGCAAAGAAAACAACGATACTGTTAAAATTAAGATTACTCTGCAACTATTCGCAATTAGATGATTCTCAATGGCAAGTATACCATTTGAAGCTGCAATAAAAACTGACGAGATGATGATGAGAAACCATACTTTACGACTCCACCGATAGTCTGAAAGATACCTACCTATCAGAAGTGATATGAACAAATCAACAACACTCCAACAAATAAATGAAATCGCTAAACCCCTCAACCCAAGTCCTGGCATCAGAGCTAAAGCAAGTATGAGGTATGAAAGTTGGGAAACCGTTTGGTTGAGAAAGAGCAATTTCGTTGCGCCTTTTGCTTTTTGAATGTAGCCAACAGGCCACGTTAGAATTTGCCCATAAACTCCGAAAAGAAATAACGGCAAGAGGTCTGCCCCGGCCATAAACTCACTGCTGTAGAAGATTTGAACAAGATAGGGAGCAAATATGAATGAACCAACTAGACCCGGTAGAGCCAATAATATGCCTACCTCTGTTTGCTCATTGACGTGCCGAGTGACCTCATCATTGTTATTGATTACAGATGTAAGTCGTGGATAGAAATCGGCACCCATTGCGCCAAGAATGAATCCACCAAACATTCCTGAAATACCTAATACAGATTGATATATTCCATTAGTTTCTATTCCAAATTCTTGGATAAGTCTTGAACGAATCACCACTGCTATGACCACTGCGAGCAATCCCCCATACATTAGGCTACATCCCAAACCAATAAATTTTTTGGATTTCTTGAATGATTCGTGCCAGTCTTGATCGACGTCAGGAATTTTAATTTTACGAGAAAAATTCCATGAAATTCCAAGCTGAGTAATCATTGAAAGAATGATTACTGGGACGATTCCTCTCTCGCCAACAGATGCGTAAATCCCAATACTAATCAGCGTACTTACCAAGGCTGAAAGAATCTGTATTCTTGCCAGATCGCCTATGCATCGCATTCCCCGAAGTAAAGCAATCTGCCCATTATTTAGGGATCCGATTAGAACAGTCACGCCAAGTATCGCCACTGCCCACATTCTCTCGGGGTCTCCGAAGGTCCATTTGCTGAGCGGCCACGCTAAGATTATAGTTAGTGACCAGCCAAGTAGTCCCGTGCACCAACAAAGGCGCCGTAGTGCTTTCAACACGTGTGCAACGCCTTCCGGGTCGCTACTACTATTTGCTTTAGCGACCTCCCGGACACCACTTTGATCTACACCAAGTTGGGCAATGGTTGATACCAACGCTGTAATGGAAATATATAGGCCTACTAGACCTACCCCTGAGGGGCCAAGCAATACTGCGACTACTTTTGTTCGAACCATACTAATAATATAGTTGATCCCGGTGGCCCCGCCGATGATGGAAGAGGAGCGGAGGATCTGGCCGTAACTGGAAGCAGGAGCAGTCGGTGAATCAGTCGCTGGTGATTCTAATTTCAGAATAAGAGAAGCTTGGGGGAAGAAAATTAGGAAAGTGGAAAGTTTCAACGGCGTCCCGCCGCTGAGAGAATGGGATGTGAAGGAGGTGTCTGGGTCAAGCGTTCCGGCGGATTCCCGTTTATTCTTTCACACCGCATTCGCGCGCGCTTTGATCAAAAGCGCGCTACCTCCTTGGCTCGTGGCCAGTCGGCCTCCGCGACGCTGCCGCCCTTGGTCGCTTCTCGGAAAGGGAGAGAAAACCAAGGGGTGTAGGGGGCGAAGCAGAAAGTTGAAATGGGAAAGCGAAAATGGGCAAGCCGTTGATGCTGACTCACAAAGATCCTCCGGGATGCCGCTAGAGTTCAAGAAAATTTGAACATAATGGAACAATTGGGGGCGTTGTTTGGGAAAGGGACAGAATCATTTTTTGGACAGAATCATTCATTTGGAATGGATCGAGGCCATCCGGTCACTTTCTTCATCTGAAAAATGATTCTGTCATCCAATGATTTTGTCCTCAAACTGGGAGGAGTGATGGGGAGGCGGTTTGATCAAAAGCGCGCTAGCTGCGCTAGGGTTGATTGCCTTTCTTACTTGTCTGCGACCCTTTTTACCCGTCTTGGTAGACCTTTAGCTGACCAGGGGAGCGCTTTTACAACTCGCGGAAAGGCTTTTGCAACTCGCGGAAAGGCTTTTGCAACTCGCGGAAAGGCTTTTGCAACTCGCAGAGAGGCTTTTGCAACTCGCAGAGAGGCTTTTGCAACCCGCGGTAAGGCTTTCACAACCTGCGGAAAGGCTTTTGCAACCCGCGGTAAGGCTCTTGCCGCGCGCTGGAAAGCATCTGCTGCGCGCGGGAAAGCCTTTGCAACTTCCGAGCGGGCTGTAACTGACAGCGGAAGAAACCGTGCGTGACCTGAAGTCGAGCTTGCGGTGATAGGCTACCTACCAGGTGGCCGGCAGGTGTTGTTGAGAGGGTGACAAGCTGTTCTGGTAGGCAGAAGCAAGGGAGCGAATGACGACCCGGATCCGGGGTGGGATCGGTTATCCTGTCAGGCCAGGCACCGGAAAGTGGTAGATCCCCCTCAAAAGCACCCTCGACAGAAGGCCGGAACGACGGGGATTGCAGCGTTAGTGGGTGCTAAAACCCTTGATTTTACGGAGAAATCCGGGAGCCGGGAATTTCCTTCCCTAGAGCCGTGTGGCTTACATCCTAGGGTGGATTTTATTCTTGGACTATACCACCACTAGTAGCAGTATGCAAAACGTAGCGTATGGATGCGCTGCCGTATGGAAGCGGTTGGCCGATAGGTCGAAGCCAAATCCGCCCTGTATCGAAACTGTAAGAACCAAAATACCACCATGTCACAGAAATTGACTCGGATGACCGTACGGATCGAGGTGTTCCAAGCCGCATGGCTTGAGAACGCACCGGTCGCGGTGTTCGCGGGGATGACGTTGGCAGAATTCAAGGAGGCCGTGAAAGCCCCTGCGAATCTGCGCGACGAGATCCTGATGTTGGCCCAGCAGATGGAGCGCAAACAGGTCGAAAGCCTGAGAGCGATCGCCGCTGCCTCGGAAGTGTTGGATCTGGTTGTGAACTCCGTGAGGGGAACACCTGGATTCGGCATGGACAGTGTCTTGTATGGCTCGATCGGATACGTCCGGAAGAGCGAGCGCAAGACGGGTCTGACGCGGAAGAAACGCACCCCATCCAAAGATGCACAGTGATCTGAAGCCGTCGTAAGCTGAATCACTGGCACCCATGGAATGGGGACTCCCTGAAGTCGCCGGTCCGCAAGGACTGGCGGCTTTTTGGTTCCCTAGTGAAATCACGATGAAATGCGGATGGCAAGGAGCAAGTGGGAAAAAGGGGAATGGAGCGGAGTAGGCAGGTTCCCGCCGATGATCATGTTCACGATACCATTACTCTTAGGGTAACTGCGAATGAAGGGTGAAAGCTTGGGTTCCAGAGGTGACGGCCCGGCTGTTTTGATCCGTCCTTTCGCACCTCATTCACTCTGCGGCCGGAGACCACAGCGACGTTTGGGAGCTTCGCGTGGATCATTCGCGGCGCATTGGCATCGGCGGACGGATTCCGCCGCTCCTTGATGACAGAATCAATTTTTGGACAGAATCATTCATTTGGAACGGGTTTCCCTGATCTGAAAAAATGATTCTGTCATCCAATGATTCTGTCCTGAATCTGCGCGCTGCCCTGACCCCTGACTCCTTATTGAAAGCTGAGGTCCTTGAGCATGGCTTCTTCAAACGCCTGCCAAGCGAGATCGGGGTCGGGGATGCCGCGGACGGCTCCCTGGATGACACAGGCGTGAGCGGGGCGGAAGCGCTTGAGGGCGGCATTCCTGCGGATCTGGTTCCAGAGCTCCACGCCCCCGCGGACGCCCGGACCAAGCAGATCGGTGGCCCCGGAGACCCAGGTGCCCTTGAAGGCATGCACCACCACGCCCCGGGAATCGCGGAAGACCGTGTGGTCGAAGGAGAGCGGCTGTGTCGCAAATTTTGAATTTTAAATTTTGAAACCGTCTTCGCGCGCTGCGCTGGGACGAGTTTTTGGATTTTGTATACGGGAAAGAGGCAAAACTTCAAGACGCCTCTATGCCTCGCCTGCCTGGTGCAATGAGTTTTTGATAAGATCTGCTGATATCCAGATTCCATGTCCACTCATGCGGGTGATGCAATCGCCGAGGTTTTTGATGATTCCGAGTTGTTTGGCTTTGAGCAGTATTCCTAAAGAGCCAGTCACTCTCAGGCCGTGGATACGTGCGACACGTCGCCCCGCTTTTTCATCAATGGCGACGGTATCGATTTCGTTGATCGTGGCGGTGTAAATCACACTTGCCTCACCGAGATCCAACTCACGAAGCAGGGCTAGCGGCACGTCGGCTTTTTCCTTTCCTATTACAATCAGATCCTTGATGCCGGCCAGGGCAAGAGTCTCTGGGTTGCCAAGTCCGCCGGCTTCGACTTCCTGGCAGACTTCGAATGGGATGAAGATCCGTCCGTATAGGCCGGGGAGCCATTCAAGAGACTCAGTAGCTGCGACCAAGGCAATGATTGGTCCAGTATTGATTACAATGTCACGCATTGGCGACCTCGCACTCGAATTCGTCATTGTCCCACTGGATGGCAGCCACTCCCGCCTGTTTCAGTGACTTGAGAAAGGTGTATCGATCCATGGGGACGAGCTGTGCGGCTTGTCCTGAAGAAACACGCCCAAGCTCGAACAATTTGGCCGCCATGGCAAAACGCATGGTCTCTTCAAACTCCCGGCGTGAGAGTCGCGCGCTGTCCGGAAGGTTTTCCGGGTAGTTGAGGGTGAGTGTGTTCATTGCTGTGAGCAAGCTAGTCAATCTCACGGATGAAATCAAGAAAGGAGACACGCGACCGTGTGGACGATGGCGTCGGGCTTATCCGTTGTCAGTTGTCAGTTCTCAGAGGGAGCGCTATCTTTTCGTTCGCTGCGCATTGGCTTTCACGACAGGAATGTCGTGACTCATCATTGGAAACTGAGATCCCTGAGCATCGCCTCTTCAAACGCTTCCCAGGCAAGATCCGGATTTGGAATGCCGCGGACTGCGCCTTGCACGACGCGGGCGTGGGCCGGGCGGAAGCGCTTGAAGGCGGCATTCCTGCGGATCTGGTTCCAGAGCTCCACGCCCCCGCGGACGCCCGGACCAAGCAGATCGGTGGCCCCGGAGACCCAGGTGCCCTTGAACGCATGGACGATAACGCCTCTTTGATCGCGGAAGACGGTGTGGTCGAAGGAAATAGAGTGATCAGTGATCAGTGATCAGTGATCGGTGATCAGAGGAAGAGGAGGCGTTGTCGGTGGTCGGTTGTCCGTTGTCGGAGGAAGAGTCGAAGGTCGGAAGGTCTGAAGGTCGAAGGTCGGAAGAGGCGAGTCGTTGCGTTGTCTTGCTATCCGACTTTTGACTTTCGACTTTTAGACTTTTAGACCGCGCAGCGTCCTCTGACCTCTGACCTCTGACTTCCAACCACAAACGTCCGGACCGGGGCTTTTTCGACGAGGGTCATGCCGATGGAGCCCATGCACTCCTCGGGAAGATGCTTGAAGGCCTCGAGCACGCTGGTGGAGGAACTGAGGTCCCACTCGAAAAAGGCGACGTGGAGGGTGACGTCGTCATCACGGTCGATGCGCGCGGCGGTGCCGGTGGTGCAGCGCAGGGAAGGAAGCGCCGCAGCGACGACATCGGGGAGCAGCGTGTGGGTGGAAGTTGGAGAGGGGGAGATTGACGATTGATGATTGTTGATTTTGGATTTTTGATTAGAAGAGAGGGAGGGAACATCCAACGTCGAACTTCCAACATCGAACGTCGAAGTGGGGTTTCGCGCGACGCCATTTGCAGTTCCCTGACTTCCTCCTTCTGACTCCTGTCCCCTGACTCCTGTCCCCTGCCCTCTGAACCCCGGTCGATAGACGAGAACCGGCTCGCCGAGGCCGGCGGGTTTCGGGTGCATCCACCAATACGACACGCCTTCCACCACGCCGAGGGCGAGGAGGAGACCGGCGATGATGAGGAGGGAACGGCGCATGGGAGGAGATCGAGGGAAGAAGAAGTGATCAGTGATCAGAGCAGAGATGGAGAATGACGATTGGTGATTGTTGATGGAGGCACCACACTCTTGTGGTGCGGGTGAATGGGGGAGAAAGGTGGTGGTAGCGCTCCACCGCCGGGGGAGCAGAGAATGGGGGGAGAAAGAGGTGCTCAAGGGAGTCGTTTCGTCTGCCGTTGATCCAAGCTTTCACACCTCATTCGCATGCGCTTTTATCAAAAGCGCGCTACCTCTTTCGCACCTCATTCGCTCTGCGGCCGGAGGCCACTGCCTGAATTGGGTCAGGCCTCGCTTTTGGAAAGTTCGGGCGGGGCGAAGATGAGACGCGGAGGGAATGGAAATTTAAAGAGATGGATGAAGCTAGAGACCTGAGACCAGAGGTTTTTCCGATTTCAGCCTTTAGAGTCATGCGTGGGGCCGACTTCCGCTTCGATGAGGGTGACCATCTCTCCGAGGGACTTCCGCAACACGGGGTAGTCGTGTCCCACTTCGGTGAGATCACCGCCCGGGTAATGTTGTGCCCAGAATTGGTCGGTCAGACTATCCGCGAAGTCCTCAAACGCCGAGAACCTCGGATCTAGATTCACCGCTTCGGCCACGAGCGCACCCAAGTCATGAATCTTGCGAAGTTTCCATCCGCGATCAATAAGATAGGCCTTGAGAAATCGCTCGGAAGCTTCTTGAAGCAACTCGATCACGGCCTCGGTGACACCCTCAATGGGATGCAGCAGGTCAGCGGAATGCAAGCGGCTACGAGCGGATCGAAGCCAATCTGCGGGGTTGTCTTCGTCGGTTTTCAAATGAGCCTGAGTCCCCGGAGAGCAATTTCTTGATGGAACGAGCCACCGGTAGTAGTTCGCCGCTGCCAATCATCGGGTGCACGCACCATGATATCGAGAGGAAGATTGGCCACCGAGTGGCGCAAATGTCTGACGGCCCGGCGAATGCAGGTGGCATCCACCACAGAGGAATTTGCGATTTCTTTGACGACGAGCAGATCCACATCGCTGTCAGGAGTGGGTTCACCATAGGCATAGGAACCGAAGAGAATGACCTGCTCCGGGTGGAACCGCTCAACGAGAATCTGAAGGTAAGGCCTCAACTGGTCGGCAATCCTGTGGACCGGGTAGTGGGGATCACAGAGAATTTCCTCACGAATTCGAGGCAGATGGATCGTCGAAACGCTCATGGTGGGAAAATAGCATGGTGACAAGAGATGTCGAGCTTGGGAGGTGCCATGGTTTGGCAGGGCGATCAAGCTAGGGATTTTTTTAACCGCGAATGAACGCGAATGGACACGAATGAAGCAGTTTTTGGTAATGAAATCCTGATTCTGAGAATGAAGTTCTTAAAATTCGTGTCCATTCGCGTTCATTCGCGTTCATTCGCGTTCATTCGCGTTCATTCGCGTTCATTCGCGTTCATTCGCGTTCATTCGCAGTTCGACACACATGGAATCCCCGTGGTTTCTCCCTAGCTTGATAGCCGTGCATGGTTTGGGGTAGTTGATGCCGGTGCCCCCGCGGATGATGGAGGAGGAACGGAGGATCTGGCCGTAGGAGCTTCCTCCGGCAGGATTTTGAATGTTCGATTTTGAATTTTGAATGGGAGAGAAGAGGACAGAGGACAGAGGACAGAGGACAGAGGACAGAGGACAGAGGGCAGGTAGCGCGCTTTTGATCAAAGCGCATGTGAATGAGGTGGGAAAGGCTGGATCAATGGCAGACGGGCCGGTTTTCTTGAGCATCTCTTTCTCAGCCGCATTCGCACGGCGGACGGATTCCGCCGCTCCATGGGGGGAGAAGGCGGTTCATGGGCAACTCATTTGCGGGCGCTTTGGTCGAGAGCGCGTTACCGTTTCCTGGATTTCACCATTGGAAGATTGCGTTTCACTCTTGGTGAAATGGATTTCACCGTTGGAAGATTGCGTTTCACCATTAGTGAAATGGATTTCACTAATGGAAGATTGCGTTTCACCATTAGTGAAATGGATTTCACTGTTGGAAGATCGCGTTTCACTCTTAGTGAAATCGATTTCACCGTTGGAAGATCGCGTTTCACCATTAGTGAAATCGATTTCACCGTTGGAAGAATCGGAATATCCGGTGGAAAAGCACGATTTCGGACTGGAATATCCGCTTTTCCGGGCGGGACTGAAAAAAATATCGGATAAAATCTGGAGAACCGGGATCTTGACCGGATGAATTCTTTTTGAAAAAGGCGGGGCTCTATCCAAGAAATACGGCTTGCTCCCCGACATTCTGCAAAACCAAAGTAATGTCGGGCGAAATTCTTTAAAAAGACTTTGACTAATATTCAGCTTATCCTAATTGTTTCAAGTTGTCCACATGTTAGACACATACCCCCCGCTTGCCAAGAAACGCCAAAACGGGCAATCTGCTTGGCGTAGCGCATGGACGCGCTGCCGGACGAATGAAGAAGGACCCAAGGTCGAACCTGGAATCATCGTCTAGAAACCATCATAGAACCAAACATACCATGCGTCTAAAAGACAAAGTGATTGATCGGATTGAGGACATCCGCGCCGCGTGGCGCGCGCTGGCCCCTGATTCGAAGTTTGCGGGAATGACGCTCGAGGAGTTCGAGGCGGCTGTAAAGCCACCGGAGACTCTGCGGGCGGAAATCAAGGCTCTGGAGAAACAGCTGGAAGGGAAGAAGACCGCGAGGTCCGACGCCGACAAGGCTGCGGGAGCCATCCTTGAGCTTGTGATCGACTCGCTGCGAGGCACCCCTGCGTTTCGGCCGGGACAGTGACTTGTATCGGGCTTGCGGATACGTCCGCAAGAGTGAGCGCAAGAGTGGCCTGATCCGCAGGCCGAAGAAAGACTCCGATGCGAGCGCTGCTTGATTCTGAGGCCCTGACAAGCTGATTCAGAACCAAACAACGCCGCGGTAGTCGGAAAACACGGCCGTCGGTTCCTTTACGGGGACCGGCGGTTCATTGTTTCACGGAGTGAGAATAGTAAAAAAGAAAGCCGCGGGGGAAGGGGAAAGTTGGCGGTGGGCGGAAGAGATAATTTTGAATGGAGGCACCACAGTCTTGTGTTGCATGCGAATGCCGGGTGACAGCTTCGGTTCAAGTGGTGACGGAACGGCTACTTTGATCCCTTCTTTCGCACCTCATTCGCACGGCGGCCGGAGACCACAGCCACGTTTGGGAGCTTCGCGTGGATCATTCGCGGCGCATTGGCATCGGCGGACGGATTCCGCCGCTCCTTGATGACGGAATCATTTTTGGACAGAATCATTCATTTGGAACGGGTTTCCCTGATCTGAAAAGATGATTCCGTCATCCAATGATTCTGTCGCGTATCTGAAGGAGCAGTGGGCAGTGGAAGAGGTCAGAGGGAGGGATTGACGATTGTTGATTTTTGGATGGAGGCACCACACTCTTGTGGTACATGCGAATGAAGGGAGAAAGCCGGGGATCAAGAGGTGCCGGAACGGCTGTTTTGAGCCGCCCTTTCGCACTTCATTCGCTCAGCGGCGAGACGCCGCAGCCACGTTCAAGAGGATCCGCGCCATTGATTCTGCCCTCAAGAGGATTGAACCGCGAATGGACGCGAAGGGACGCGAATTTTTAGGACCGGAACTTTAGAAATTGGGATTTCGGTCAACACCCGGTCTTCATTCGCGTGGATTGGCGTTCATTCGCGGTTCCGGGTTCATCTGAATGGGGGAAAGATTCAAGATCCAATACGTCAGAAAAGAGTGAAGATGAACCGCTGTGTTTGGGTAAATCCTGTCATTTTATCAGCAAGTCATATTCAGCATGGTTTCCAATCCAAAACCAGACCACGCCCTCGCTCCTGTCTTTTCCCAGCGCTCGATAGCTGATCCCAACGCGAGCAGACCAAAGTGGCCCTATCTTTTTCAGTCTCAGCGAGGGATGACGTGGATTCTCTTTCAGAATCTGGAAATTTTTATCCGCAAGCACCTGAATTGACCGAGGCAGCAATCGGTAATGAAACCAAAAATCCGGAGTGGTGAAGTGCTTCACAGCTCCACGCACTTTCCAGCCAGGAATTCCGCATCCGCTTTATCGAACGATTTGGCGAGTTTAGCAGATGCGACATCGGCCTCAAGTTGCGCATCCCACAGGGCTGCGGCATACTCGTCCAGCCATCTCGTGAATGCACAGAACTCGGATGGGCTAAGCTTTTGGACTTCTTGTTCGAGTTCGATCAGGCTCATGGCGCAGACTATTTAGGTGAGTTTTCCTGAGATTGCAATTCTGAAGCACCGTCAGAACGATGCCTTTCTACAATGAATGGTGCCAGTCCTCGCTTTTCAACAGGTCGGGCGGGGAGAAGATGGGACGCGGAGGGGAAGCGGAAGAGATGATTTTTGAATGGGAGGAGAATCAAGAGAATTGAACCGCGAATGGACGCGAAGGGACGCGAATTTTTAGGACTGGAACTTTAGAGGCCGCCTGAAAAATCAAAGATTCGCAAGATTCGTCGGATTCGTGGTGCCTAATTCTTTGTCTTCTCCGGTATCCCCAATACTCCACAGGCGGACTGAAGATCCGCGCTCCAATTTTAAGACACCTCTCAGAATTTTGAATGATAACAACCGGTCTTCATTCGCGTGGATTGGCGTTCATTCGCGGTTCCGGGTTCAACTGAAAAAGATTCTGCTGTCAATGATTCTGCCGTGAATCTGATGGAGGGCAATGGGGGGACGTTAATGACTCATTACTGGCGGCGCAGACCGAAAGCCGGCGCCCTTTTCACGTGTTTCAGGACCATGATCCGCACATGTGAGCCGGACTCCCGGAAGAGAATCACATGAGGAAAGGTTGCCAGCAAACAACGGCGATAGCTCCGTTGTTTTTGATAGTATGGAAAATGTCTTGGAGCACTCCGGATCGCAGCAACCGCCAGTCGAAATTCGGCTTCGAAGCGGTCTGCAACCTCCAGTCCGGCCTCTGACTCGTAAAATGCCAAAATCTCATTGAGATCCTTCTGAACCAGCGGGTGGTAGCGAAGGCTGACACTCACGGCCGCCCGCGACGGTTCGAAATGCCACGCCAGAACTCGGATTCATCGAGGAGGGCGACTTTCCCGGAATCAATTTCTTTTTCGCGGCGGACTGCTTCATCAAGAAGCTCCCGGGACGAAATTTCCGGGGTAACGCTACGAAGAAGCTCACCGGCCAGCTTGAGACGGGAACGTTGCGGAAGCTTCAATGCCAGATCGTGAATTTTTGCGGCGGAGTTCATGACAGAGGTTTGGCAGTTTTTGGTAAAGGATGCAAGGGGCCTGCATGGGGCAGGCCTCGCCTTTCAACAAGGGGGAAGCGAAGAGGTCGAAGGGTAGATCGAAGATTTTGAATCCAGAAATGGAACCACGGATTACACGGAAAACACGGATGAAGAGTGACTTGGAAGCGAAATTCTATCAGATCTTCGTCAATCTGCGTCATCTGTGCAATCTGTGGTTCAACATCTTCCTTTCCAAGATGATCGCGGAGCCGGGACAGCGGAAAGTGGCTGCGGCGTCCCGCTGCTGGGCGAATGGGGGGTGAAAGGTGGGGATCGAGAGGTACCGGAACGGCAAGTGGCTGTGGCCTCTGGCCGCAGAGAGAATGAGGAGGGAAAGGGTGGATCCGGGGTTTTCTCTTAGAGGCTGTCTGAAAAACGGAGCGCTGACTTTAGTCGGCCAGTTTAGCCCGAGACTTTTCCGCGCAGATTCATGAATCAAGGCACCACGAATCCGACGAATCTTACGAATCTTTGATTTTTAAGACAGCCTCTAAGAAGCGCACATGAACCGAACCGGGGTAGATATCTTCCAAGGCGGCAAGCAGCCGATGGCTGAGATTCTGGTCGAAAAGCAATCTCATGCGGAAGCCGCCACAAGATGATGGTCACGATCCGCGGCGAAGGCGAGGGCAGCATGAACGTCTTCCACGGTGAGTTCCGGGAAATCCACCAGGATCTCTGCGATACTCATGCCCGAGGCGAGCCCGCCGAGCACGTCATAAACGGTGATTCGCATGCGCCGGATACAGGGCTTCCCGCCCCGTTTACCGGGTTCGATCGTGATGCGGTTGCGGTAATTTTCCGTGACGCAAAATAGAGTGAATTGGGCGGAGTAGAAAGCGTAAATCCAGGAAAAGCGGGAGAGGTAGATGTGAATGAATAGAGAAGAGGGGGAGATTGATGATTGTTGATGGAGGCACCACACTCTTGTGGTGTAGGCGAATGGGGGGAGGAAGCCGGGGATCAAGAGGTGCCGGAATGGCTATATTGATCGGTTCTTTCGCGCTTCATTCGCCCTGCGGCCGGAGGCCACAGCTACGTTTGGGAGCTTCGCGCGGATCATTCGCGGCGCATGGGCATCGGCGGACGGATTCCGCCGCTCCTTGATGACAGAATCATTCATTTGGAACGGGTTTCCCTGATCTGAAAAAATGAATCTGTCCTGAATCTGCGCGTTGCCCTGTCCCCTGCCCCCTCCTTACTTCACTCGCGGCAGAAAATATCCGACGATGCAGTTGGTGTCCCGCACACACAACTGGATATGATCCTGATTGCGGAGACCCGCCCCCTCGTAAAGGGCCTCACCTTCGACAAAAAAGCCGCGGACCGTCTGATAAGCTTCAAGGTTTTCCTCCTCGCGCATTTGATGCAGGGTTTCGATCACGGCGCAGTCCAGTTTCCGGTCTTTGAATATTTTCCCACGGTTGACTGGCATGGGCGCTTCCGCCTGTGCCGCAGTGCGGACGAGTGTCTGATAGGCAATACGCACCGTTTCGAGATGCTCCACATCCAGCAGATTGAGGCAGTGTCCCAAATTGATGACCGCGCCGATCACTACGGGATGCGTAACCCGCTTGCTTTGGAGCGCCCACTGAAATGCGCGCTGATAGCTATCTTCCCAAAAATAAATCCCGTTGCCGAGCCAGTCGTAGTCGTTGCGGCTCGCCTGGAGTCCGGATTTGCCCGTAAGAATGTCGTTCACGATCGATCGATCACATCCATGGTATCCGAGCACAAACCGATCCCAAGGCATGATGATCTCGGTTTTTTATCGGTAAGCCTTCCTGAGCTTGCCGGATGGCGTGATGATTCCGACCCGTTGGAGAAATGCCCTTGCCGTTGAGCGATTCTCATTGATTTTCTCCGCCGCTCTCTGGATGGCCTCGCGGTCCCGAATCGCCTCAGCGTGTGAGGACTGGGTATCAATTCCCTTACTTTTCATGGTTTGATTGGAGTGACTGATTCGCTGAGGAAGAAAAGACGAGCAATTGGTTAAGGTCAAGCCCCCTGACCCCTGACCCCTGACCCCTGACCCCTGACCCCTGACCCCTGACCCCTGCCCTCTTATTGAAAGCTGAGATCCTTGAGCATGGCTTCTTCAAATGCCTGCCAGGCGAGATCCGGATCGGGGATGCCGCGGACGGCTCCCTGGATGACGCGGGCGTGGGCGGGGCGGAAGCGCTTGAAGGCAGCCTTCCTGCGGATCTCGTTCCATTGCTCGACGCCGCCACGGACGCCAGGGCGCGCAACAGATCGGTGGCCCCGGAAACCCAGGTGCCCTTGAAGGCGTGAACCATGACGCCCCGTGGATCGCGGAAGACGGTGTGGTCGAAGGAGAGCGTGGGAGAGGAAGAGTTGTCGGTTGTCAGTTGCCGGTTGTCGGAGGGAGAGGAAGAGTGGTCAGTGGTCGGTTGTCGGTTCTCTGTCGCGGACAACTGACCACTGACAACGGACAACCGATCTTCCGCTGCCAACTCTTTCTCTGACAACGGACCACCGACAACGGACAACCGATCTTCCGCCCCCTGCCCCCTGACCTCAAAGGTCCGGACGGGGGCTTTTTCGATGAGGGTCATGCCGATGGAGCCCATGCACTCCTCCGGGAGATGCTTGAAGGCTTCGAGCACATTGGTGGAGGACGTGAGATCCCACTCGAAGAAGGCGATGTGGAGGGTGACGTCGTCGTCCCGGTCGATGCGCGCCGCGGTGCCGGTGGTGCAGCGCAGGGAAGGAAGCGCCGAGGCGACCACATCGGGCAGAGGCGTTAGGGTAGATGCTGAAACGCTGAAAGGCTGAGATGCTGAAAGGGAAGAGTCTTGGGACGACGATGGTTGAGAGTTGAGAGTTGAGAGCGGAGAAGAGCTTTGTGCGTTGGCCTCTTCGTTCAGCTTTTGATCCCGCCCCCCGGCGGTCACCGTTCCGGGCACGTCGCGAATCGCTCCTGTCCATCTTGCTCCGCGCGATTCAGTTCTCAGCTTTTCAGTTCTCAGCTTTTCAGCTTTTACCTCCTGCGGCCGATAGACCAGCACCGGCTCGCCGAGGCCGGCGGGCGCGGGGTGCATCCACCAGTACGACACGCCTTCCACCGCGCCGAGGGCGAGGAGGAGGGCGGCGAGGACGCCGCAATTTTGGATGATGGATTTTGAATTTTGAATGGGAAGAGGAGATGAGAGATGAGAGATGAACCGCGAATGGACACGAATGAACGCGAATTTTCAGGACTGGATCTTTAGAATTTGGGATTTCGGTCAACAACCGGTCTTCATTCGCGTGGATTGGCGTTCATTCGCGGTTCCGGGTTCATCTGAAAAATGATTCTGCTGTCCATGATCCTGTCCTGATTCTGAGGGTTTTAATGAGGAGAGGAAGAGTCTGAGGAAGACGGTCCGTCGAATTCCAGTCCGCCCTTTCTCACTTGATCCGCTCTGCGGCCGGAGGTCACAGCTACGTTTGGGAGCTTCGCGCGGCTCATTCGCGGCGCATTGGCATCGGCGGACGGATTCCGCCGCTCCTTGATGACAGAATCATTGATTTGAAACGGGTTTCCCTGATCTGAAAAATGAATCTGTCATCCAATGATTCTGTCGGGAATCTGAAGCAGGCAATGAGGTGAAGATCTGATCAAAAGCGTGCGACCTGTTGGGCATGGGGTGTTCGCTTTTTCCACTTGCCTGGGACCGTTTTACCCATTTTGGCAGACCTTTAGTTGGCCAAGGGAAAGCTTTTGTGACTCGCGGGAACGCTCTTCCTTGGCAGCGGGAGTGAATGGGTTCATGCCTTCCAGACTTGTGCGGTGCAGGCGAATGTCACAACTGTCGACCGACAACCCCTCCTGCACGCTGCCGCCCTTGGTCGAATCTCCGGATCGAGGAGAAAACCGGCAGTCGGGGGGTAAAAGTGGGGTTGATGCAAGCGGCGGGTAAGCTCGTTGAAACCAATCCGCAAGAGGATCTCAGGAAGCGGCTAGGGTTCAAGAAAATTTGAACAATCCCGGAGATTGGGAGTTGGCGCTTGGAAACGGCGAGGAAGGTTTTCCGAGCTATCCATGATTCAGTCCGGAATCTGGGGGGAGGTGATGGGGAGAGTAGAGTCAGAGGGGGACGTTCCGTCGAATTTCAGTCCGCTCCTTCGCACTTCATTCGCTCTGCGGCCGGAGGCCACAGCCACTTTTAAAATGATCATTCCTTTCACCGCTCATGCGCGCGGCGGCGGGACGCCGCCGCCACGTGCGGATCGAGATCAGGATTTGTCTTCGCTGCCGTAGGAGGCGCCGTAGGAGCCGTAGCCGTAGCGGTAGGCCTTGCCGTACTTGTTGGTCTGGTAGTTTCCGTAGGAGTAGTTCTGGCCGATGAGGCGGCGTTTTTCGGTGAAGCCGTTGAAGACGAGGCCGCTGGGCAGGTTGTGGTCCTGTTCGAGCAGGGAAATGGCGCGGCGGACAGCTCCCTTCGGAACGTACTCGGCGCGGACGACGAGGCAGAAGTTGTCGACCAGCGGGGCGATGATGCGGGTGTCGGGCACGGCGAGCAACGGCGCGGAGTCGATGACGACGAGGTCGTAGGCGTCGGTGGCGGTGCGGAGGAAATCCTCGAGGGAGCTGGCATTGAGCAGTTCGCCGGGATTGGGGGCGGGTCTGCCGGCGAGCATGAGGTGGAGGTGCGGAGCCCCGGTGTCGGTGAGGACGGCGTCTTTGAACGAGGCGTTTCCGGTGAGCACCTCGGTGACGCCGTGGGCATGGGAATCGCGCTTGAGGCCGAAGATTTTGTGGACGGCGGGTTTGCGGAGGTCGAGGTCGATGAGCAGGGTGCGCTTGCCCTGGTGGGCGGCGGCGAGCGCGAAGTTGCTGGAGACGAGGGTCTTGCCCTCGCCGGGAAGGGCGCTGCTGAAGAGGGTGATGCGGCGCTTTTTCTCGTCACCGAGCAGGGAGACCGAAGCGCGGAGCACGCGGAACATCTCGGCGTAGGTGGTGGAGGAATAGGCTTCGCGGAACAGCAGCAGACGATGCCAACGCTTGGATTCCTCGGTCTCATTCTTCTCCTTGCCACTGGCACCGAGCGACTTGAGCTGGATGTCCGAGATGGCGGCAAGCACCGGCAACCCGGTCTCACGCTCGAGCTGGGCCACGGTGTGGAATTTGTTGTCGATGCGGATGAAAATCATGGCGAGCAGCACGCCGAATCCGAGACCACCGACGGTGGCCATGGCGAGCACCTTGGTCGGCACGGGAGAAACCGGCATCCCGGGCAACTGGGCGAGGCTGCTGATGTCCATTTCCGACTCGACGGCCTGCTGGTTGATATCGGCCTCCTGGATGCGGGTGAGGATGCCGTTGAAGACGCTGGTCTGGCTGTTGATCTCGCTTTCGAGCACGTTGCCACGGGCGAGCAGGAGACGGCGGGCGGTGGAGAGCCGGTTGACCTCGTCGGCATTGGCGGTCTTCCACTCGGCGGCATGGCTGTCCCAGTATTCACGGTCTGCGGACGAGTTGATGGCGGCGTCGAACTCGGCAAGGAAGCGCTGTTTGACGGCGTCCGCTTCAGCGGAGGCACCGATCATTTTCGGATGTTTGGGCAGGTAGCGGCGGGAGAGTTCGGCGACGGCGGCCTCGCGGATTTCGAGATCCTTGAGGGTGACGAGGGCGCGCTGGTAGTTGGCCATGGCATTCTGGGCGGTCTGCAGGCGCTTGCGGGCGGACTCGGATTCCTCGACGAGGATCTGCAGGGAGGAGCTGCGGCCGCTGCTGCGCGCACCGGTGAGTTCCGCCTGGTATTCGATGGCGATGGTGTCGGCGAGGGCCTTGGCCACGGCGGGATCCGGGTGGCTGACCATCACGTCGAGCAGGCGGGTGCCGCGGCGCACGGAGATCTTGGTCCAGGAGGAGATGGCACCGGCAAGGGAGGCCGGCGGCGGCACGCCACCTTTGTCGGCGGGCTGGTCGGAGGATTTGGCAAACCACTTGGCCGCCCACTCGGGCAACCAGACGACCTCGGCCGGCATCAGGCCGGGGAGGGCGCGGATTTCCGGGCGGGATGCGACTTTCTGGAGCAGCTCGGGTCGGGTGATGCGCTCGGCGATGGTGTTCATGGCCTCCAGCGTGCGGTAGTCCATTTCATCCACGCGATCGCGGTTGGCCATGACGGAGGAGGTCCCCTGCTTGATCAGCAAGGTCGAGCGGGTTTGATAGATCTTGGGGGCCTTGGAGAGAAAGTAGAAGCCACCGAGCACGCCGATGATCAGCCCGAGGGTGATCCAGTGCCAGCGCCCGAGCAGGTCGGAGGCGAGTTGTTTCATTTTTTCCTGCCCGGCCTGGCGGGACATGCCGGAGTCGGGCATGTCGTCGTCCTCGAAGTCGTCATTCATGTCATGACTGGGGCGGTAGGAGCGGCGTGAGGGAGGCATGTGGCGGTAAAACTGAAATGCTGAAAAACTGAAATGCTGAAAACTGAAATTGGCGGCGGCCGGAGTGTGGCTGCTAGAAGAGGCGTTCCGCGACGGTGATCACGTCGTCCGGCTGGAGCCAGAAGGGGCGGTCGCCGCGCTCGGAGACTTCCTTGAAGTTGACCAGGGTGACCTGGCCCTTGCGGTTGATGGTGACTTTTTTCGGGTTGGCGAGTTCGGTGACACCGCCGGCGAGGGCGATGGCATTGACGAGATCCAGCCTGCCATCGAGGGGAAACGGAACAGGTCCGGGTCTTCCGACTTGGCCGAGCACGGTGATTTTCCGGCCGACGAAGGTGCTCTGATTGACGATGATGCGGTCTCCGGGCGCGAGCCGGACGCGACCGGGCTCCCCTTGGATGGAGGCCATGGAGAAGGACGAGGTGGTTCCCGAGGCGCGGACCAACTGGATGTTGTTGGCATTGGCATCCTCGGCGAGGCCGCCCACGGTGGCGAGGGCGGAGGCCAAATCCAGGTTCCCGGAGACCGGCATCGGGATCTGTCCGGGGTTTTTCACGGCACCGATCACGGAAATGAACTCGGTGGCGTATTCGTCCACGGTGAGGGTGAGCTTGGGATCGACCAGGTAGTCCTTGGCGTAAAGGTCGCGGATTTTGCGGGCGGCATCGGCCACCGTCAGGCCGCCGATTTCCACGGAGCCGATGAGCGGGAAGGACGCCTGGCCGGTCTTGAGGATGCGGACCTGGACGGAGAGATCCGGTTCCTCGTAGACGGCGAGGCGGATGGTATCGTTAGGCCGGAGCGTGTAGGTGGTGTCTTCCGGCACCGCTCCGAGTCCGGTGAGTGACCAGAGGAAGACGAGAACGAAACGGAGGAATCCGGCGGGCAATATCGAGGGTTTCAAGGCAGGTAAAATGAAGGGCGTGGTGGAAGACAATGGAACCAAACAGGGAGCTGAAAAACAGCCAGTTTGGCCGCGGATGTTTCATCGGTCCAGCGGATGGGTAAAGTTTTTGATGTTGAGTGACCAGCACAAAAACCGTTGGATGTCTTCTGTTTCAGCCATGCGCCGCACGCGTGGCGGATTGTTTCCAGAGCTGGTTGCGCCACCGACTCCGGCGAGCAGGGACAAATCATCCCGGCGCGGGTGACGGGTCCACTTGGAGGCTAACTGACAAATCAACGATGCGGAAGATTCGCCGGATTTGCGGTGCTTGAATCCTGCCAAACCCGGGCAACAGCCAGGTCTGTCGGGCGGACTAAAGATCCGCGCTCCAATTTTCAGGCCGCCGCCTGGTGTGGGGATCCGGGATCCACCCGCGCGAATTCACGCGCTGCGGCGGATCCGGCGCATCAGCCCGGCACCGATCAGAAGACAGGCCAAGGCACCGGTGGGCTCCGGAACCACGGTGAAGTTGGCCGTGTAGTTGCTGCCACCATTGCTTTGGAAGATGTTGCCTGGTGTATTGAACCCGTTGGTATAACCCTCCCAGAAGGCGCGGAACGTGTAGTTGCCATTTGCCAAGGTGCCCACTCCATTGTTGTTCAGTAAATTCTGGGTCGCACTTTGGATTTCCCAAAACCGGTCATTGCCCGACTTGGCAGGTGCCGGATGAATCTGGATCTGGTGAGTGGTCGCAAAATTGTCGACCGTCCAAAACAGGTTCATGTAGGTGATCGCACTGCCGTTGTCCTCCCAGGTGTTCAGCTTGAATCCCTGGATGTTGAAAACGCCACCCTGGGTGAGTGAGCCAAAGCCGTCGGACAATTGAGGAGTCCCACTGCCGATCGCCACGTAGTTCGTATTGCCGGCGACGATGACATGGTCGCCGAAAAAACCGGTGGCACCGAACGCACTGCCTGCGGTGAAACAGGCGCACCACATCATGACTGCATTGATCTTCATCACTTTTCGGGGGTAATCAGGGGTTTGATGGAATCCAGGTGCGGGACTTCCGCGGGATTCCGATCCGGAACAGGGCTTGGGAAGAATCCGGATCCGCTGTCCTACCTGGGAAATGTCGTAAGGGACCAGGCGGTTTAAAAAATGTGAGTTTCGGGGGGAGCCGCCGGCCTTCCCTCTGACGCCCGTCAAACGATCAAGGAAGATCAGAAACCACGAATCGGACGAATCCTACGAATCCCTGGTTTCCAAGAGTCCTTCCTGGAGGTTGTCTGAAAAGGTCGAGCGAACGCGTTCATTCTGAACACTATTTGCTGAGGATGTCCTGTCCCTCGGTATCAATCCCGAGCGCCTGACAGGATTTCGGGGAGAAACCGTCGATTAAATATCGACGCCCCGTTTTGCGACGGACTCTCAAAACTTGCGGCTGATGCTGAAGCCCGACTGGACGGCGTCCCAGGTCTCGGTGACGCTGCCGCTCTGGTCGCTGTAGCGGAGAAAGACACTGGCGAAGGAGGTATTCGAAAACACTGGCATGCCGATCGAGCCGTCGAGGTTGAAGTAGTTGCGGTCCGGGTAGGACGAGGTGGCCGTGGTGCCGGATGTCTGATAAGAGTTGATTTCGTAGCCGAAGCCCAGATTGAGGGTGGCGCGGCGGATCTTGCGGACGTAACCGAGACGCACCGAGCTGATCTCGCTGAAGACATCCGCCGAAGAGGCGTCCGCCCGGGCACCCCGGTAGAGCGCGAGGTTCATGCTCCAGAGTTTGGAGGCGTTGTAGGTGAGCCCGAGGGACCCGGTGAGGGAGGGATCGGCCGTTCCACCGCTGTCATATTCGGAGAACTCCACGCCAACGCGGGAATTCAGCCTCACCTTGGCGGCGAGCTGGTAGTTCACCAGCAGTTCGGGTCCGATCGAGGTTCGGTTGTCGCGGTTCCCGCCGGAGAGAAACGTGTAGCGGACGCCAGGACCGAATTCGGTGAGTTTCGAATATTTCCACAGCGCGGCCAGGCCGAGATTGAAGGACTCGGTGTCGTTGTAGGAACTCTCGCTGGTGGTCGAGAAGTTCTGGCCGATGTTTCCTTGGAGGGAAGTCTTGGTGCTGAGGCGGTAGCGAAGGTTGAGACCGAGGTTGTAGGAGGTCTGCTGGACGAACTGCGAGGAGTAGTAACGGTTGTTGCCCTGGTCGTAGCGGATGCCGGCGTTAATGGAAGCGCTGAGCTTGGCACCGTCGTAGTTGCCCACAAGGCTCAAGCTTTGATCGTAACCACTGTAATCGCTGAGCTCGAGATACTGGTTGTAGTTTCCGGTGTAGGAACCGCCGAAGGTCCAGTCGGTGGCCTTCGACAAGTAGCTGATGGACCCGCCGAGACCGAAGATGAAGTCATCTTGAATGGGAGCAAAGGGTTCGCCCGGACTGCTGGTGGCATTGGAGGTGTAAGTTCCCGAAAAGGTGGCGGCGATGCTGAAGCCGTCGAAGATCCCCTCCCCCGGGGAGAAGCCGCCCATCGGGAAACCGGGGTTGACGGAAGTGAAGCCGGACGGAGCGGCAGGCAGTCCACTCCCGAATCCGCCGATGGTCGGCATGGAATAGCCGCCGGGAGCGGCGACCCATGGTGCGGAGCGGTCGTCAGCCGGAGGGGTGGTTCCACCAGTTGGTTCACCGGGTTCCAGGTTTTCACCCCCCTCCGTGGATCCCGACACGGGGAGCGTGAAGGGGGTGGCGGTCCCGGCAGCAAGATCATCCGGAGCCGTCGAAATCGGGCTGACCACCGCGGGAATCACTCCATCCGGCGGTGGAATCGCGGAAGCCGCCTCCCCGGAGACCTGCGGAGCTGGTTCGACCGCAGGTTCATCCTCAGGCGACGTTGAATCCCCTGCGGGTGATGGTGGCGGTGTCTCGGGCGATGGAGTGCCCTCAGTCGCTTCTGAAGTCTCTTGAGCCGGTGGCGTCGCCTCCGGGGCGAAATCCTTCACCGGGGACAATTTCATGTCCGGTCCGGGCAACGGTGCGGGAGGCGCGGCATTTTCCTGACGCACCTCTGGCGACACCGGTTCCGCCGCTGACCCCGGAGTCCCCCACCCTGCGGCGATCAGCCATGAAACATTCAAGCCCGCGGCCAAAATCACCATGGTTTTGCGGGGGATCATCACTTGTGCGACGCTAATGAGTTGGGAAAATCACGTAAAGTGAATTATTGGCAGTGGGGGGAACGAGCATCCATTCATCTGACGCAAACGAGAACGCTGTAAACGGAACCGGGCCGTGATTCAAGCAGGGCATGGATGCCACGGCGTTTCGCCTGCAAGGGATGAGGTGAAAATCAAGGCAGGACATGATAAGATTCATTGCGCGAAATCAAACAGTCTCGGTTCCTTTAATGGATTGCCTTGCAATTTCCGGGTTTCCCGCTACTCCACGGCCCTGTGGATTCTTTCGTTACACAACTCCCGTTCCGCGCCCCACTTGCATGTTTGGTTGTTTGGGCCGGTCTTTTGGCGACTGGACCTGCTCAAACCCCGGCAACGGTCACGCTGGGAAACTTGTTGCAAACTTACACCGGGACACAAAAAACCCCGACCGTCACCACGATCCCCGCAGACCTGCCAACACAGGTCACTTATCGCAATCTGAGCCCGAATGCTCCAGCGCCGGTCAGTGAGGTGGTGTATAACGACAGTCCGGATCCCCTTTTCCTTTCCTATCTCAGTGCCGGATTCTCCTCCAACCAATATTCGGCGATGGGGAACCTGGTGCAACTCGCCGGGACCGCCCGCAAGCTGGAATCCTGCGATGTCATTCTGGTGACCTGGGCCAAAGCTGAGACCCACGCGGCCTGGTCAGCCGCCAATCCAACGCTGAGCAACTCAGAAGGGTGGCTTCACCCGGTTACGATCAGTATTTTCGAGATCAATTCCGCGAATCAGCCCGTCTTTCTTACGAACCAGACCCAGAACATTCTGATTCCGTGGCGTCCTCTGACACTGGCGGATGGCAGTGCATACCCGTACCAAGGTTTTGCGTTCCGGGCAAGCGTTCCATTCCCCGATGGAGCCACTCTTCCCGAGCGTCCGCTGGTGGTGGTGAGTTTCAGAACCCAATCCCATGGTTTCGACCCGACTACCTTCCAACCCTCGCCCATCGGCGTGGCAGGTCCTTACAACGAACTCAATCTGGCATTTAAGAATTCCACTGATGTCCTTCCGGTAGGAACTGACGTGGATCCGAATGTGGGTCTGCTGGTCACCAATGGAGCATGGCAATACCCGGCCACGATCGGCGGCCCGCCCTA
Organism: uncultured Verrucomicrobiae bacterium; assembly: GCA_963841745.1. Taxonomy (GTDB): domain Bacteria; phylum Verrucomicrobiota; class Verrucomicrobiia; order Verrucomicrobiales; family Akkermansiaceae; genus Luteolibacter. The sequence continues at coordinate 265,102 of CAWJDV010000011.1, forward strand.
TTTCCGCTACCCCATGATTCGGATCCGTGCGCTTTCCACCGAGAGCGCCGCACCACCAGTCAATGCGGGAACCTGGCAAGCCTCCGCAAGGATCAGCAATCCAACCTATGTAGGTTCCGCTTCCAACACCTTTATCATCCAGCCCGCAACCGCCACGATCCAACTCGACAATCTGACACAGATCATCGATGGCAGTCCGAAACCTGTCACAATCACCACGGTTCCACCTAACATACCGACGAGTGCCACGTATGACTTGTCGTCCACCCCGCCGAGTGCCTTGGGCAATTACCTGGTCCAAGCCCAGACCACCGACCCGAACTACCTGGTCACAACCGCCAGTGGCGAGCTATCACTGATCGGCCATTCCCTGGCCTCCTGGCTGAACCCGTGGGTGCTCAACAGCCAAATTCCGGCCAATGCCACCGGCGACAGTGAAGATCCTGATCAAGACTCGATTCCAAATCTTGTGGAATACGCTCTGGCTCTGAACCCTTCGTCCGCAGATCATGGCTTGCCCAATTCAGGAATTCCTTATCCCCAATATTCGCCCGGCCAGATCTCGCTGATTTACCGCAAGAACCTGGCGGCGACCGACCTGAATTTCCAAGTGGAATCGACGAGTCCGCTTGGAGGCTTGGATAGTTGGTCACCCGCGATCGCTACGGAAGAGGTGTTGATGACCGTAGGGGTCGTGCAAACGATTCGCGCGTCGCTATCGACTTCACCAGGCGCGACCGGACGTTTCATGCGGCTCAAGATTACTCGTCAGAGCACTCCCTGAATCCGGACCGTTCTGTTATATTCGGCCAATGGGGGGCTAAACTTGGAGTCCGTCAGCCCGATGCCAACCCAGAGACTGGAGTCGCCCAAGATTGTCGAATGGCGCGGTCTTGAATTCCCCACTGCAACTCTGCCAGTGGTCATCAAAATTCAGGGTGACGGATGGGGAGACGACGAAGCATCCGTGAGGAGAACACGCGCCTCGCGTTTTATCTTTGGCGTCCTCGCCGAGGACGGGCTTTACAGGCTATTCCACGTAGTTTTCGACGAGGGCGTCGAAAACGACACGCGAAGGCGCGTGTGCTCCCCAAGATTTCCGACCGGCTATCCGCGAATAAAAAGAGAGAGCATTTTCATGCTCTCTCTTGTTGAGTCTCTTATGAAACAAAGTTGTTCCTCAGCGGCGACGGCGAAGAATGAAGAACCCTGGAAGCAGCGAAACCAGCATCACCGAACTAGGCTCAGGGACAACCGTGATGTAACCATCACCCCAAGTCGGAGCCCCGCCTTTATCTGCGGTCACCGAGAGGGACGAGAAAGTCCCAGCGGTGTTAAGCAAAGCGTCATTGAAAAGAATCGAGCTGGAATTGTCGAAACTCGAGATCGCACCACTCACTCCACCGGAGAGACCGAATGAAGCAGTCAACTGATACAACCCGCCATCAAAAATATACCCGGTGAATGCACCATTCACGGTGGTTCCCCAAGCAGAAAACATGTTGTCGTAAGCCAAGTCGATCGAGATCAGCGATCCCGTCGAACCTGCGATATCGATCGAGAAGTCATTCCGGTCACCCAGTGTTGGGGCGGTCATTTGAAAGAACCAGTCACTGATGGTGGCACCAGCGACGCCGATGGTCGCCGTGCTGCTCGAGATTGAAAAGCTGGAGGTAACACCACTGTAATCGTCGACCAAGGCACCGACTCCGACGCCTTTGTAGCCACCTACGGTCGCATAGAATCCCAGCAAGTCGGAATTGACGCCTTGGCTTGGAGTCCACGCACCATTGAGGGTTCCGTCGGCTTCAAATCCCGGAACGGGGCTCGGCACCGTGAACGGGTCGGGGAATGGCTGGCCGGGAAACTGAAGGGAAGCCGCGTGGGATGCGCAGGTAAGGCAGGAAAGGAATGCTAGGCTGAGAACCGATTTACTTTTCATAAGCTACAGGACAAGGGGGTATTGATTAAGGGATTGGCGGCAGGGAAGTGACCAACCGTCAGAGTCCGCTGACTGCAGGGGTCGAAGCAGCTGGTCCAGCAGGCGCGACGAATGAGGAACGACGGGCAGCCTCTGCCGGCGTGACAAACAACGGACAAACGGCGGACAAGACCACTAAAGCTGTTAATTTACGGATGTTTTTCATGACAAACTGAGAAAACCTTACCGCCCACCCCGACACAAGCATTTTTTCGAATGAGATCACTATTTCGGACAGGCCGTTGTATTGAATTGATTACAAAACAATTACAACTTCGGCAAGATCCTCAAAAGGAAGCAGATCCCGCACCGCTCCCCTTTGAAAGATTGGTCCCGAGCCATTAACGGGGATTGTCCATGATTGGATTCACCCTCCAAACCGCTCTTGACGCAGTTTTTCCAAATCCGGCTTCCCTCTTGCCTGTTCTCGAATCCGCTCGCGAGTTCTCGCTTCGGACCACTGGCTCCCAGGGTGGTGTTGATCCATCCAGCGAGCGCGCCGGATCGCCTCGGCCCACAAACCGGCGGTTTCCTCCACGTCCGTGGTTGACCACAAAAGGGCCTGTTGCAGTGGCGCTTTAACCCAGGTCGGGTCCAGCACCCGCTCGATTTGGAATGATTTACGGACCATCTGCTCCTTATCGTCGTAATGGAGCGCCAGAAACCCTCGGTTTCTGCGAATCCCCCAATCCAGCGGTGCGACTTTTTCGGCCCTGTCCAGGGAGGCCAAAGCCGTTTCAAGCAGATCCTCCGCCGGGGCCGAACGGGAATCTTCTCCCGCCCCTGCCGAGTCGTTGTTCGACGCCTGATCTTGCCGGTAGAGCCGCTGCACCTCGGCCATGGAGGACTTGGCGACAGTCAGAGCGGGTGGAGTCCCTCCCCACCACTGGGCACGAACCAGGAAAACGGACGCAGCAAGCATGATGAGCCCAGCCACGCGAAACGGCCAAACACCAGGTTTTCGGCTCAGCTGCTCCGTCGTGGAAGGGGCACGCATGGAAAGGGCAAACAAAAGCAACGCGCTCCATGTCAGGGTGATCCGGTGCCCGGGCACGTCGAAAATCCCGTGGAGGGGAACCAGCATCGCCGCGACGAGGCAGGCGCTGCGCAGGGCACGGTCGCGACCTTGTAGAATCGATCCCAGCGATTTCCAGACAGCCACCATCACCAACGCCAGCAATGCCAGGGTCGCAGGAACTCCAACTTCCGCCGCCATCATCAACCAGTCGCTTTCCGGATGGTAGCTCCTCGAATCATTCGCGGCGGCCGTCAGTTTCCTGTATTGGGGGAAAATGGGTTCGAACTGTCCAGCTCCCACACCGGTCCATTTAAAATCGCGGATCAATTCCAGGGTATCCAAGGCAGTGGGAATGCGGAAATCCAAATCCTGGAGGGAAGAGTTGTCCGATTTTCCTTCTCCCAGTGACAGTCCATCCACCGGACTCATCATGGATCCCGCTTTTTCAGCGGTTTTCGAAATCCGTTGTTTCACGCCACTGTCCGCAATCAGAAACACCCCGCCGGCGGCGAGGGCGGCCAACCCGACCGCCCACAGTCCATGCCGACCGAGGTAGCGCCTTCCCAACATCAGAAGCCAGATCAGTGCTCCCGCAGTGACGAGCACCACTCCAGCCCGACTGACCGACCAGGCCGCGACCGCCCACAAGCAGATTCCCGTGGAGACCAGAGCCACCGCGAGCAACGCAAAACGCCTTTCCCGCAGGGACTGCAAGACACAGCCGAGGCCGCAGATGGATCCCATCGCCAAATAGGTGGCCGAATGATTGCGGTTCGGGAAAAACCCGAAATGCCCCTCGCTACCCGACGGAGTGATTTCTTGAGATGCCCTGGCGAGGATCGCATAAACCGCCACGCCGAGGGTAAACGCCAGCGACCATTTGCGCAATTGGGAGGAAGTCGGACGGTGGCCGGCAAGCCAAAGACCAACGAACAACATGATGCCAAACAACGCGAGCGCCTCGGCGGCCTGTCTTGCCTGAATCACGATGAGCGGACCGGTGGCAATCCCGGCTTCCTCAAGCAGCTTTCGCCAGTCCGGCTGCTCCATCCAGGCGGCGGGAAGAAACGAGGTGGCACCAGCAACCACGAAAAAGGCGGCCAACAACCACCAGGAACGGGGCAATGTGACGACGGGGGGGCGGAATATCACCAACAGCCCCACACAACCCAGCAACACCCCGTGAAATCCCGCCCATGGCCCCGCCACCAAGAGGGTGAAAGCGAAAACCACCAACCAGAAAGCCCCGAAAACGAATCGTGAGTCGCCTGGCTGTGGGACAGAATCAGATTCCTCGGATCGTCGGGATTCCTCCCCTTCGGCGTGATGCGGCATGGACGAAATTCAGTTGGAACAAGCCCACGTGTCAATTTCTCCCGGCGAATCGCCTCGCGAAATCGACGGGAGTGCCCGAGGTCCGGCGTGAAAATGTGCGCAGCAGCGCGTTCATTCCGAGCGATTTACCATTTCCAAGACGACGCCTGGCTCCAGGAAAGAACAGGCAGAAACGGCTGTGCCACGGTTGGGAAGGCATTTCCCGCGGAGCAGGAAGTCCCGGGAAAGTGAGCACGCCCGGTGAAACCGACTCAGCCGTCGTCCACGTCATTGAAACTCCCGCCGTAGCCCGGGCGATAGAGCAGGAGCCCGGAGTGCTTGGCGATTTCCTGAAAGTGCGCGTCGATGGCATAGAGCCGGGTCCCATCGTGGATGGCGATGGCGGCGATGAGGACATCGAGCCATGGGACAGTGAGGCCTTTTCCCCGGATCCGCCAAGCGAGAGCGACGGCGCGGTCCCAGTCGTCTTCGCGGCAAGGGCGGTAGGGAATGACCGAGAAGCGCTTGCCGAGAAGCGCGCGTTCCTCCAGGCGGGCACCGCCGAGGACCTCCAGACGGACGGGTGAGCACCATTGAGCCTCATAGGCTTCCAGCAATCCCTCCACGGCGAGTTTCACCCGCATGTCGCCATTCCGGCGGAGGCTCTCAATCCAGGCAGATGAATCCACGAGCACCATGGCGGCTTAGTCCGGGTAGAGGGGTGGGACCGGATTGGCGAGGTCGAGACCCGCCGCATCCACCGCCGGAGCCGGGTAGTCGAAAACTCCCTCCCGAATCATCCGACCGAATTCCCGCGCCTGCTTGCGGCGCACGAATTCCGTGACCGCCCGAGCGACCGCAGGACTCTTGTTTTTGTCCCCGGTGATTCTCAGCAGCTCGGCCAGGACTTCCTCCTCGATGTCTACTGTGATTCTCATGCCGCAGATTAGCCTCACATATCATCAAATCAAGTCTATTTTATCATCTTTTTGATGGGAACTCTAGTAGAAAACCAACACGAAGTGGGCGGAACGGCTGTCTCAGCCGGATGCAGAGCCTTGGCTCCCGACTGAGACAGCCGGGTCACATCACCCGAGAATCATCTGCTCGATCCGCTTCTCTGAAGCTTTCACCAACAGCGGGATGTCCGGGGCGAAGAGGCGCTCGAGAGCTGGAACCGTGGCTGCCAGAAGCAGCGGAGGCGCCTTAGGCATGTGACTGGACATGAACGGTCAGTTGCGCTACCTCATAGCAGTGAACCCGCAGTTTCTTACAGACGAGCGCGGCCAGAAGGTCGCGGTAGTGATTCCAATCGCCGACTACGAGGACTTGATGGAGGACCTGGCGGACTTGGCCTGCGTGGCCGAGCGGCGTGACGAGGACCGGATTTCACTGACGGAGCTTAAAACGCAGTTGAGCGCCGATGGACTCCTTCCGCGTTGAGTTCGCCCGGTCGGCAACAAAGGATTTGCGCGGCATCGATCGGCAATGGATTCCAAGAATTTTGGCGGCTATTGAAGAGCTGACCGACAATCCGCTACCGGTTGGATGCAAAAAGCTGGCGGGATCCGAGCATACCTATCGAATCCGCGTCGGCGATTACCGCATCGTTTATGATTTCCAGGATACCGCCTTGGTGATCTTTGTCGTCCGGGTGAGGCATCGGCGCGACGTCTACCGATGAATGGACTGACTCGTGGGTGACATGCTGAACAAGGACGAGCAGTGGTTTGCCCGCGGTTCCCCCGGGGAGAGAAATCCGGCTGAGACCGCCGGGACACGCTATCCGAAAATCATCTGCTCGATCCGCTTCTCGGAAACTTTCCCCAGCAGCGGGATGTCCGGGGCGAAGAGCGAGATGCGATATTCTTCGAGCGCCCAACCGTGAGGCCAGGAACCCGGATCTTCGGGCTTTGCGGTCCAGCGCTGGAACCACGGCTGCCAGAGGCGGCGGAGGCGGTCCATTTTTTCCAGATCCTTGACGATGGGCAGCGAGGACAGGCGGCCTAACCGGGAACGGATGGCCCGCAGGCGGCGCGGGTAATCGCGGAGGTTCGCGAAGCCGGCGTGCCAGGCGAAATCTTTGCGGAAGAGCCAGGCGAGTTGTTCGTCGAGGTCATCCGCGATTTCGCCGAAGTTGCGGTCGTTGCGATTGGCAGCGACCCAATGCTGGATCTCCGGCAGAATTTCAAAAATCTCATCGAATGTCTTTCCGATGACGGCGGCGGCGTCATACCAACGTCCCCTCGCCTGCTCGGTGAGAATCCGGAATTCGTCGGGCGACCGCGGGAAGACTCCGCCTGCAGCGCCCTCGGCGGCGAGCAGGATGAGCGTGTCCAGCGAGGTGCCGCCAGGGCCGAGGCGCGGGAGTTCCACCTTGGCCATCAGGCCTAGCGGAAATTTTTTCCTCAGGTAATTCACTTGGTCGGCATGGGCGAGCCAGAGCAAACGTGCCCCACCCGCACGGTGGGATTCGGCGGCGAGCGCGGCGCTGGTGAAGGCGCGGACACCGACGGATTTCCCCTCGTCGACCAGTGCCGGATAGGCCGCGCCGCCGGGCGTCATGACGAGCTCCGGCAGGCTCTCGCCGTCCCAAGTGCTGATGCCCCTGCGCTCGACATCCGCGTTTGCGGCGGCTTCGAAGCGGACGCGCATGCGGTCGGCGAGCTGGAGCTTGAGGACCGCGACGTCGTCGCCTATCGCGAGTTCCTCGGCGTCGTCATCGCAGACCCAGATCTTGGTGACGAGTTCGGGCGGGAGCTTGGCGGTGTCGTATTCACCGACCGGGACGTAGGCTCCGTTACGGTCCTTCATGTGCTCGGATAGAGCTTGATAGATCGAACGGTCCTTCGGCGCGAAACTCCACAGCTCGGCAAAACTTTCCGCCGCGGGGCCGATGGGCTGGCAGATGCGGCGGTAGTCCTTGGGCAGCGAGCGCAGCAGGATTTCCGCGCGTTCGCGGAGGTTTCCATCGGCACCCCAGGCGGGCAGCCAGTCGGGGAGTTTCGGCAGTTGATCGACGTGCACGCCCAGCGTGACGCCGTCGTCGCGCTCGCCCTGCGCGGTGTGATAGTAGAGCGAGTATTCCTGACCGGCGTGGGTGATGCTGTCGGGGAAGCCGGCGAGACCGAGGTATTCGAGATCCTCGTCCACCACGTCGCCGACGCCTAACATGAGAACCTCCTCGTTTTTCTCCAGCCACTTGTGGAAGGCGGCAGCGGTGTTGATGTCCTCCGGGATGCGCTCTTCGTAGAAACCGCAGCACCGCCTCGTCGCTCCACAGCCCGCCGGGGCGGCGGAGTTTCTGTTCGATGGCCTCGATTTCCGCGCGCATTTCGAGCACGTGGTCGAGGAACTGGCAGCGCTTGCGCAGACCGTTGCCGATGATGCCTTCCCGCAGGAAAATGTTTCTAGCCGCCTTGGGATCGACGCGGCCGTAGTGGATCCGCCGGCCGGCGACGACGGGCAGGCCACCGCAGATCACGGTTTCCTTGCCATAGACCGCGCCCTGGGCTTCGTCCCAATGCGCCTCGCCGTATTTGCTCTTGCACAAGTGCGGCGCGACTTGCTCGACCCAGGCGGGATCGATTCTAGCAACCCGGCGCGCCCAAAGCCGGGAGGTTTCGACCAACTCCATGCCCATCACCCACTCGAAGCGCTTGGGCAGGGAAAACAGACCGGAGCCGGGAAATACCGCGAAGAAGCCGCCGTTCGCGCTGCGGTAGGATTTCGACTCGCGGTCCCACACGCCGAACTGCCGCGGCACGCCGGATAGAAGCGCCTTGTGGATGGTGGCGTAGGCGGCCGCGCCGGATAGATTGTCGCCGATTTCTCCGAGTTTGAGTTTCCACTCGCGCTCCAACAGGTCGGCGAGCTCGTCGCGGACGTTCGCCCACTCCATCACGCGGCGGGCGTTGAGGAAGGCGGGGCCGCAGAATTTCCGCAGGGCGTTGCGCTGCCAGCGGCCGCGGTTATCGCGGAATTTTGCGAGGTCGTTCCAGAGGCGGAGCAGCGAGATGAAATCGCTCTCGCCGTCCTTCCAGCGGGCGTGCGCGGCGTCGGCCTCGCGGGTTTTTTCCGCCGGGCGTTCGCGCGGGTCGCTCGACTCTAACGCGGCGACGATGGGCAGGACTTCCGCGAGGCAATGCTCCTTGCGCGCCTCGATCAACATCCGCCCTAACCGCGGATCGACCGGCAGGCGGGCGATCTGGCGGCCGTAGTCGGTGAGGTTTTTTTCCCGATCCAGCGCGCCGACTTCGCGCAGCGTGCGGTAGCCTTCCGAGACCGCTTTGGGCGATGGCGGATCGAGGAAGGGAAACTCGTCGATCTCCGGCAGGTTGAGCGCTTTCATCCGCAGGATCACGCCTGCGAGAGAACTGCGGCGGATTTCCGGATCGGTGAATTCCGGACGTTCGGTGAGTTCGGTTTCCTCGTAAAGCCGGACGCAGACGCCGTCCCTCACACGGCCGCAGCGGCCTTTCCGCTGGCGGGCGCTGGCCTGGCTGACCGGCTCGATTTGCAGGCGCTGCACGCCTTTTCCCGGACTCCAGCGGCTGACGCGGGCGATGCCGGTGTCGATGACGCAGGCGATCCGTGGAATCGTTAGGGATGTTTCCGCGACGTTGGTGGCGAGGATGAGGCGGCGCTTGTTGCCGGGATTGAAAACGCGCTGCTGGTCGCCGAGGCTGAGCCTGGCAAACAACGGCAGCACTTCGGTGCCGCGGTATTGGCGGCCTTCCAGCACGTCGGCGCTCTCGCGGATTTCGCGTTCGCCGGGGAGGAAGATCAAGACGTCGCCATTCGGTTCGACGTCGCCGAGGTAGTCCACGGCACGGGCGACGTGTTGGGCGAGATCCTCGTCGTCGAAGGGCGGCAGGAAAAACTCCGCGACAGGAAACATCCGGCCGGGGGCGACGATGACGGGCGCGGGCACGCCGTTGTTGGAGAAAAATTCGGCGAAGGCTCCGGCGTCGAGAGTGGCGGAGGAGATGACGAGTTTCAGGTCCTTCCGGCGTTCCAGCAGCCGCTTCACGTAGCCGAGCAGGAAATCGATGTTGAGCGAGCGTTCGTGCGCTTCGTCGAGGATGAGAGCTTCGTATTGTTTCAGGTCGCGGTCGCCCTGGGTTTCCGCCAGCAGGATGCCGTCGGTCATGAATTTGATCCGCGTCTCCCGCGAGGTGCGGTCCTCGAATCGCACCTGATAGCCGACGTAGTCGCCGAGCGGGACTTTCAGCTCCTCCGCGACGCGTTTTGAAACGCTGGCCGCGGCGAGCCGGCGGGGCTGGGTGCAGCCGATGCGGCCGCCGTCGTCGCCGAGCGCTTCGGCGACCATTTTCGGGAGTTGCGTGGTTTTCCCCGAGCCGGTCTCGCTGACCACGACCACGACAGGATTCGCGCGGATGGCGGTGAGGATTTCCTCCCGGTGTTCGACGACGGGCAGTTCTTTCGGGTAGTTCCAATTCATCACGAGACGAGTTCCAAGCGGGACGCGGCGGCAATTCACGACATCCTCCAAGAGGCGTCGATTGCAAACCGCATCTTTGCCGTGGACGCGGCCGGATCGCAACGGCTAGGATCGGCGGCGACAAGACCACCATGGAAGCGCTCAATCATCTCTTGGAAAACAACCGCGCCTGGGCGAACTCGATCAACGCCAGCGACCCGGAGTTCTTCCGCAAACTCGCCAACCAGCAATCCCCGGAATATCTGTGGATCGGCTGCTCGGACAGCAGGGTGCCCGCCAACCAGATCACCGGCCTGGCTCCGGGCGAGGTCTTCGTCCACCGGAATGTGGCGAATGTCGTCGCGGAAACGGATTTCAACGTGCTCGCCGTCATTCAATACGCCGTGGATGTCCTGAAGATCCGCCACATCATCATCTGCGGCCACTATGGCTGCGGCGGTGTGCAGGCGGCGTTGGAAAATTTCCGCCATGGCATGATCGACAACTGGCTCGCAGGCATCCGCGCGCTCAGCCGGATGCACCGCACGGAGCTCGACGCCCTGGCGCCGGAGGCCGCGGTGGACCGGCTATGCGAGCTCAACGTGCTTGCCCAGGCCGGCCATGTCGCCCACACCACCATCCTCGAGGACGCGTGGGAACGCGGCCAGAAAATCTCGATCCACAGCTGGATCTACCGCCTCGACAACGGCCTGATCACGCCGCTGCAGGAGCCCATCACCGGCCCGCTGGATTACTCCCCGTCCGCCGGCGACAAACCTGCTGTGGACGAATTACTGAATTCCGATTGATTAATCCGTTTTCCGGTGCATTTTCCCCCTGTCACAAGTGACGGGGGCGTTCTGGTTTCGACGGGATGTTTGACGCGCTGGTTGCACGTAGAGGTTGATCGGTTGGCCTCTTAAAAAAGCCGCTCAAAACAAACAAATGCAGACTCTAACGAGCTCGCACTGGCCGCTTAATTGACGACCACGTCAGAACCCCGACACCTGCTGAGGGGGATGGCGAACACTTGGCAGGCTGGGATCAAAGTCGGGTAACCGGGCTTTTTTCCGAGATCAAACAGGTTTCTAGGAAGGACAACGCCGCATGTGGGCCCAGTTCTTCCGAAGCTCCAGACCGCATGCTAAACGTGTAGATGCCAGTGTAGACGGCGTTTCGGACAGGGGTTCGACTCCCCTCGCCTCCACCATTTCAAAATAAGCCGTAACGAGCTCCAAATCGAGTTCGTTACGGGTTTTTTCTTGCTATTTTTGAAGGTGCCATATTGGCGAAAAATAGCTGATTTTGGCAAAATTTGCGTGTGTTTTCTGTGTGATTTCGCCACCCTTTTCCCATGCCCTTTGACTCGGAAATTGGTCCCGTGAAACTCTACTCGCCACCGGCACATGGAAGGCCATGGCGCGTGACATGGACTCCACCCGGAATGCCCCGACAGGTCAAGGACAGGAAAACCAAGGAAGGCGCTGAAAAATTAGCCAAGGAAATCAAGGGCCAAATGAAGCGCGGTGAAATTGGGCGGGTGCATCGGGTCACGACAGATGAGCAGGCACTCCTTGAGTTGTGCCGGAAGCTCCAGGACCCGAAATCCATCCTCCAGGAAGCACTCGCCCGGCAAAACAATTTCAAGCGGGCTTCCGTCGCCGCTTGCTGCGACCTCTACATCGCCGAATACAAAGACCGAGATAGCTCGATGACTCGCAATGACGCGACCAGCAAGGCCGGCGTCATTAAAGAAACGCTTGGAGAGCGATACCTCGATTCGCTCACGGAGCAGGACATCGAGCAATGGCGGGATACCAAACTGAAAGGCTCGAACCGTTATCGCAACAACATCCTCGCGCACCTTCGCCACCTCTTCCGTCGGGCGCGGGTATGGGGCTTTGTGCCGAAGAGTCATAACCCCGCTCGCGAGGTTGCTTCGTTGAAGATCCCAAGGGGCGAGCCAGTCGTCTGGGAACCCAAGACATTGGAGTCCTGCCTCAAATGGTATCAGGAATCTGGAAAGCCAGATGCCGGATCCAAAATCGTCTTTCTCGCCCTCGGTGCATTCGCCGGAATGCGTCCCAGCGAAGTCGAAGGCGTGGTAGGGGAGCGGGACGGCATCCAATGGCAAGACATCGACTTCGAACAACGCCACATCCGCATCCGCATCGAGGTGGCAGGAAAGCTCGCCGAGGCTCGCTACATCACGTTCACCGAAAAACCGGGTTCCGGCCTCACCAAGGAAGTCGCCGATCTGATCTGGGCCACCCTGATCAGATGGATCGAACCCTACCGGAAAAACTCCGGCCCAGTGACGTTTCGGAAGTGTCAGCGACTGGTCAGTCCCGAATTGCGCGAGGCCAAGCTCATCACCGGCTGGCCGAAAGACGGACTCCGCCACACATGGATCAGCTCGATGCTCGCCTTGGGAGTCGCCCGAGACTGGGTGGCTGAGCTGGCCGGAAATAGTCCGGGGATCATCCGGACTAACTACAAACGCCCATTGCCCCAAACAGAGGCGAAAGCTTGGTTCTCAATGCAATGAACTACAAGTTAACTTAAACTACCTTAACACTTCAGGAGTTTAACGTGCGACCTTCCAGAGACCGCGTTTTATCTACAAACAAGATCCCAAGCCAGGAATGCCTTCGCTCGCGCGGGTAACCGCCTCCATTTTCCGAACTAGAATGTCCAAACATAGCTAAGGTCTCATGCGCTGCGGGTTACGCCTGCCTGTTCATTCTCAAAAAGACCGATTTCGTGAGAAGTCGATACATCTATGACAAAAACAGGCTTTTAGATCTTCTTTCCTACACTCCAGTGAATACATACAGCTTTTGCTGGCCAGTAAATGGACATCCTATTTCTCCACCAACAGCTCGCGAGGTAAGTAGTTGTCTCGCAACTTACAAGCTTAGACCCAATGGTCCAATCCACAATATTGAAGATTCAAACAATGGTTTCAAAGACTTCAAGGATGAGGACTTTTGGAGAGCTGCCCCGGCTATGCTGAAGAGAGTTCACGCGCGTATGGAGCAAACCGCACAACAGAGTGAGCAATCTTTCGGAGTTTTTGCCATGGGTCCAATGCCTTTATTGGCCCATCGGCATCAGAGCAACGCGTTTCCTGCTTTGAGATTTAGAGATTCGGAACAGTGGGTATGGCCGCTTGATCAGCCATCAGGCTCCCCCATCAACGTTTCGGAGCCCTCTAAAATTCCAGAGGGATTAGAGTCTGTGATTGTCAGACTTGAGTTGACAGCAAGTCCTGAGTCGTTTGAAAAGAAGGCCCATGAAATTCGCAGCAATGAGTCATCGGTTGAGATCATCTTGGCTCTCACAGTTAGATCCAATGGATGCATTGGTCATCCACATGATGGGCTGAAGTTCCAAAATCAAGTCAATAGACTACTTCATCGGATCGCAACCACTTACAAAGTCAATAAGTTGCACCTATTACCGTGCGCTTCTAACGCGGCATGCATCTACTTCGGCAGGGCGATTGAGCAGTATCATCCAGAGGTTGTTGTCTATGACTTTGTAGACAAGGATTCGATTGTCCCCAGGATTCTTATTTCACCGACCGCATGCGGCCCTTCCTTAACCTGGCGGTTTCAGATTGTTAGCGAATAAACGTTAGGTTGTCAGAGGCGGGGATTCATTCAGTCTGGTTTTACAACAAACTGACTGTGAGTAACAAATACCACCGCCTCTGTGCGGAAAACCGTAAAGTGATCGCCAATATGAAGCAAGCCGGAAAGACCCAGACCGAGATCGCGCAAGCCATCGGGTGCAGCCAAAGCGCCATCAGCAAGGAGCTTTCCCGCAACCACGGCAAACGGGGTTACAGACCTTCCCAGGCCGACCGTTTCGCGATGGGAAGGAAGAGGCTCAAAAGGACCCGCCCGAAGGTGATGGTGGGCATCATCAAGGACGAGGTCGAGGCGCGGCTGGGGATCAAGCACAGCCCTGACCAGATCAGCAAGTCACTCGCCCTGATAGATTTGAAGGTCAGCCATGAGACGATTTATCGGCACATTGCGGATGACCGGAAGGCCGGAGGCGGTCTGGCACTCAATCTGCGGATCAACGGCAGGCGCCGCTACCGCAGGCGCAGCAAGATCGGGCGCGGGACGAAAATCCCGAACCGGGTGGACATCGAAAAGCGTCCTGCGGTTGTTTCCAGCAGGAAACGCTACGGGGACTGGGAGGCGGACCTCATTCAGGGAGCGGCGGGAAGCGGTTTCCTGCTCTCGGTCTATGAGCGCAAAAGCCGCATCGGGAGACTTCACCTGCTGCCTGACAAGAGCAGCGCGGAAACCACAAAAGGGATCGTGACGATCCTGTTCGGACTCAAGGTCAGCAGCATCACCTACGACAACGGCCTTGAGTTTGCGATGCACGAACTTGTCAACGAGCTGTTGGAATGTGAAAGCTATTTCTGCAAGCCCTACCGGTCGTGGGAAAAGGGCGGAGTGGAGAATTACAACGGACTTGTTCGACAGTATTTCCCGAAAGGACATGACTTCGCGACGATCACACCGGAGCGTCTCCAGGAGGTCGAGGAAGAGATCAACCATCGCCCGCGCAACATCCTCGCCTACCAGTCGCCAAACGACCTCCTTGACCACCTGAGGGCGTCGTGAGCACACTCCCCCCGGCGGCTTTCGCGGAATTGCGGGATTCCACTCCAGGACTCGCTCCGCTCGCCCTTCCGTTCCATCCCGCAATTCCGCGAAGGACCAACTAAATCATACAACCAACCAGACTGAAACGACTCCTCCTTTAGATATTCGCTAACAGTTTGAATCCGCCCCTGTCCAAGATTCAGTGCACTGAATCGGCGACCAGCATAAACATCAGTCACTGAGCTTTGTCTCCTTTAGAACCTCCGACTTGTCGAAGCGATAACGCCCACCTATGAGATGAGCTGGAATCCTACGGTCGGAGATCATCTGATCGAGTGTTCGCCGACCGCAACCGATCCAAGCAGCGGCTTCCGCGACAGTCAGCAGCCGATCATCCTTGGCAACCGCATCAGCAAGTAAGGCAAGCTCCGAAGCATCATCTTTGAGACCCATCTGTTCCAATCTAATAGAAATCTTCAGAAGATTTATTGCGATCTGATTCATTGCACCGCGTGAGTTAAAAGTTCGATAGATCAACTGAACAAAGCGACCATGTCAGACTGAGGTTTTTTTGGAGGGGCGGCTTCGTCAACTTCATCGAGCAGCCGCTGAATTTCCTGATTGAGGCGACCGTCAACGAATAAAATTCGAATTCGAGCAATCACTTCTTGGACAATCCCCCTTAGGCTCGGTTGTGTTGACCGTTTGGGACCAGTTGAGCCAATCATTTCGCTCACAATGGGAGCCACAGTCTCCTGTTTCGGTTGTCCTCCCGATATTCTTAAAGCCTGATACCATACCTCCACCGATCGCTCTTTTGTTTCTAGTTGGGCTAGCGCCCTCACCCGAGACTCATTGCGAGCCTCCATATCCTTCATTTTTATTCCGTTGGGCGTTTGCCTGGCTGAGTAAGCTGCGATTTTCTCCGGCATAATCAACCGGTCTGCGTGGGACTTTGAAATTCCGTATACGTTTTTGAAATGTACGTTCGAACCTGCATGTCCAGCGTCTACCCAAATTTCAAAACGGTTCGTCTGGTCCAATGCCAGGGCGACATCATTAAACGTTTTTAGTCCAGATCTCACGGAATCGTCGAGAACCTCATCCTTGTTGAGATTAATCTTTCCGGATTCGATTATTACCTTGATACGCCCCTCATCTGGTGTCAGCCTGATTGCATAACTTTCGCCAACGGCTTTCTCAGCGGACGAAGACATTCCATCCAGCTCCAAACTTCTCCCTGCCGAGACGGATTGATATGTTTCTTTCATGATTTATTTGTAGCATGTCGCGGAGACGCTCAATTTCGAGATGACTACTGCTTGAGTCCTCGAAAGGACTGCTTGCGCTGCGGAAGTTATTGCTAGTTCTCTCCGAAATTCTACTTACGGCTGGTACAAGTGTACTTAAGTCCCGATATTTGAGCCCACTGAGCCACCTAGGACTTTTTCAACCTCAGGGAAAAAATCTTCGCAAGATAGATTGATATCAGCCCAAGCAGTTTCCTAAATCGATTTTCAGGTGACACCAACTGGTGTGCCCTGCCCCAGGACCATCCCCGCAGAGGAGTTTGATGAGGTAGCGGAAACTACTGACTTTCAACAGATCGACTCAACACCACGTTTTATCGCATACCGATAACACCTGTGAGCCGCAATGAGTGCCAGCAATAAGTGCCAGTGGCGGAGCGGACGGAGCCGGGCCGAGTCACTCACGGCCACGCCGCTTGCCAGCACGGTATCCGCGTCTTCCTTACCATTGCCACCGCTTCGACGTCGTTAACTCGCATCTCAGCGCCGCCCGGATCAAAGGCGGCTTCACACCCGAGCTATGCAGCTCCTCCCGCGCTGCTCAACCTTGATGGGATCGTCTACGTGCCCATCGAACAGCACGGATCGGATCTACTCTTCCGTAAGCGGTCAACAGAACCCCACTATCCCGCGGCGGCTGGTTGGGCGCCGGATGCCCGTCCTATGGAAACCAACGTTGAGCAGGCCGCCGACGTCATCGTCAAATCCGATCAACCCGGACGCACCTGCTACACTCTCGGATGAAAGCGCGAGGTTCTCTCCGCTTTTGAGTCCAGCAGCCTCAGTGCCCCGGTCTTCGCAAATAAATGCAGCATCAAGTATCCCACCCTCGCGGCTTGGATCGGGTGCGCGGAAACGGGGCTTGCCGAGCCGGTTGGAGGAGATCTCCAGCAGGCGGGTTTCGAGCGATTCGGCGAGGCCGCCGAGGCAAAGTTTACGGGCGTGGATTTTGAGAGTGGCGATTTGGCTCACGATGCTTAGGAAGTTATTTGATGTAATGTTAGCAGGGTAGTTTCGGGTTGGAAATGTTGCGGTCATCGGGAGCCTTGCTGAGGATGAAATCGGCGTAAATGGAGAGCGGACGGATTATCGGATCGACCTCGCGCAGCTTCATTTGGATCTGTTCGGAAGCATCACCACCGGCTTCTATCATTTACTTGGTCACCCGATAGGCAGGCAGACCTGAGGCGGCGTCCATGGCCATGGCATTAACGTCGGTGGCGCGGCGTTTGTCCCAACAACGTGGTGATTTGTCCCAAGAAAAGCGGTGTTTCCTGAATCCTTCAGGAAACACCGCCCGATCAGACTTTCAAATTCGACTTCAGGTGAGGCTCTCTGGGTTTGCGACCTTGAACCTGATCTTGACAGCCTCTTCAAGTTCGATCACCAAATCTTCAAGTTCTTTTTTGGAACAGCCTTCTTCCAGAACCAGGCGGAACCGGATCACCACATCTTTCACGGTATCTTTGAGCGAAGGATTCTTGGGGCTCGTTTTGCCAGTAGGACCGAACATCTTTTCCACAACAAATGCCACGTCTTTCTGAGTAGGAACCCCGCCAGCGATTCCGATGGCTTGACACCAGACTGCGACCCAAAATTCCTTCGGAACTTTTCCGATTGGCCTAACCTGGGATTCCGCGCGGGGAATCATCAGATCTGGGGCGATGCCCTCGACGTTCTGCTTCTCAAGATGGGTTGCGATTTGAGCAGACAAAATGATCCGATCCGCATAACCTTTTGAAATGCTCAGGACCTGCGGACAATATGCAGTCCAACTTTTGTGACCATCCTCCTTGAAGAGATCATGGACACGGATTTCCTTTAGAGCTAATCCAATTTCGACAAACGCCCTGATGCCATTGATTGCAATGTCCGAATACCTCCTGAATTTACGGAGTTTGATCTCACCTGATTCAGTCACTTTCCTGATTCGTTCTTCGGTTCGAGTCAACTGCTTGACGCCAGCATCAGAGGTAATTTTTTCCAATTTGACTGACCCGGCAGTGGTTTCCTTGGATGTGGCACCCTCGGACGTAGCCCCCTTGGGCGTGGCGTCCTCGGGCGTGGCGTCCTCGGGCAGGGCATCCTCGGACGTGGCATCCTCGGACATGGCATCCTCGGACTTGGCATCCTCGGACTTGGCATCCTC
>CAWJDV010000012.1:0-328193 GCA_963841745.1 uncultured Verrucomicrobiae bacterium
CCCGTGGCGGAGGCGGAGCTTTTCGGAGAGGACGAAACCGTTCTCCCCCTCGCTCCCAGCCCGCTCGAACCCCACCGTGCTGGCCGCCAGTCATCGGCGCCGGAAAAATCGCAGCGTTACCGGCTTCACCTGGTCGATGAAAAAGATCGCGCCAACAAACAGCCGCCCTGGTTCACCGTCCGGGTGAAGGCGAACCTGCCTCCGAAGCTGGACTTCGTTTTCCCGAAACGCGATGTCCAGGTTTCCGCCCTGCAGGAGTTGCCGGTGGAAGCCACCGTTTGGGACGACCTCGGGGTGACTCGAATCGGCGCCACCTTCGCCTTTGGCGACGAAACCCGCGAAATCGATCTGGCGGATTCGGCCCTGCCGGGCGGCGAAACCCATCCCCTGAATACCCTTTTCGCCATTGAAGACACCGGCGCCAAACCGCGGGATCTGGTCACCTATCACCTCTGGGCCGAGGATATCGGTCCCCAGGGAAAACCGCGGCGGACGCAGAGCGACATGTTTTTCGCCGAGGTGCGGCACTTCGAAGACGTTTTCCGCGAGCAGGAAAACATGGGCGGGCAGCCCGGCGAAGGTCAGCAGGGCCTGACCGGGAAGTTGCTCGAGCTGCAGAAGGAGGTCATGAATGCGACCTGGAAGCTGATCCGGCGCCACGGAATGGGCGAGGCGGTTTCCCCAACTGGAGGAGGATGCCGGCGTGGTCCGGGATTCCCAGGGCATCGCCCTCGAACGCGCCCGCGAAGCGATCGACCAGGCCGAGGATCCGGATCTGGCGGACCTGCTGGGAAAAGCGGCCGGACACATGGGCCGGGCTGTCGAAGAACTCGCCGGGACCATCGATTCCCAGGACGGAAAGCAGCTTCATCCGGCTCATGCGGCGGAACGCAAAGCTTACGAATCGCTGATCCAGGCCCGCAGCCGCGAGCACAACGTGTCCCGTTCCCAGGATTCCCGCGGCCAGGGCGGCGGCATGCAGCAGGAACAACTGATGCAGTTGGAACTGAAACAGAAAGAATTGCGCTACGAGGAGGAAAGCCGGGCGCAAGCGACCGGCAGGGGCGGTGTGTGAACCTCCTTTTTCCCATCGGCTCCGCTTTCTTCTTCGCGACAGCAAGGAATGTCGCCATCCACGACAGGAGTGTCGTGGCTTCGAAAGGACAGCCCTGTTCCAAGAAAGGACGGCTCTGTCCAAAGAAAGGAACGCTTCGTCCCAAGAAAGGAACGCCCTGTCCAAAGAATGGAACGCGCTGTCACAAGAAAAGAACGCCCTGTCACAAGAAAGGACCGCTCTGTGCAAAGAAAGGAACGCTCTGTCCAAAGAAAGGAACGCTCTGTGCAAAGAAAGGAACGCTCTGTCCAAAGAAAGGAACGCTTCGTCCAAAGAAAGGAACGCCCGGTCCAAAGAATGGAACGCCCAGTCCCAAAAAAGGAATGCGCCATTCTTTGATACGGTTTCGGGGTGAGCTGGGATATTAAAGAGCAATTCGAAGGGGCAATGTCGGGGCAAATCTCAAATTTTATAGGAATTTTATAGGAATTTTATGCGCTATGGGTGGTGCTAATCGCGACTATTCTGGAACCTGATTGCAGCGTGTTGGCTGAGTGCGCGGCTCGCGCAACAAGTGAATTTCCCAGGGTGGAAATGGGGGGAAATGAGGGTTTTTGCTGGTTTTTGATGGTTTTTCCGCGGATTTGCGGATGGTTGATGGGATCTGCTGGCCGGAAATTTTGTTCGAAAGCGGGCGCACGAGGCCAAGAAGAGGCAAATTTTAAGAAACGCGCATGTGACCAACATGGCAACAACGTCGAACAGTCAAAGGTTTCGAAATATCAGATTGAATAGATTCCAAAAACTTTAAGCCGGACGCCTTAAAATCCATCCGGCCCGAAATTTTTCGAGCCCCAAGGGATTGCATCGCGGGATTCGGCGTTGGCTCGCAATTCCTTGATCCATCTCATGATTTACAATGCAGTTACATTCGCACCACTACTAGATGTGGTGGGTATTTACTTTTTGGAATACCAAATGAGTAAAATTTTCTTTTCAACGGTTCGGATGTGATGACAATCCTCGGTGGTTCGGGAAAGCGGACACGCGTGTTTTAGATCGCACCCGCCCTTCCCGGCCAAATTAGTATACCACAATGCCTAAGCAGACCACGACGACCGTATCGCAACGGCGCGAGCAAATCATCGCCTCCTGGCGTGAATTCGCGCCGGATGCGACATTTGCCAACCTCACCCTCGCCCAGTTCGAGGTGGAGTCACAGAAAGCACTGGATGTGCGGAGCCGCATGGCGGCGCTGCAAACCCAGTTGAAGGGATTGATGATCGAGCGAGACCTGGCCGATGAGGCGCAGGCCGAGCTCTTCGTCTCGGTCTCCAATTCGATCCGGGGCAACCCGGAATTCGGGTTGAACTCGCCGCTCTACCGCTCGCTCGGCTTCGTGCCGAAGATGGAGCGGAAGCGCCCGAAACGTGCGGACAAAAAGGAAACCGCCGCCCCGCCGGTGGATTCACCCGCCGGAGCGGACGCTGTTTGATCAAAGGCCCTGAGAAAGCTTGATCAAACAACGCCGCTTTAGCGTTGGAGTAAAAGGCCGTCGGTCCGCAAGGGTCGGCGGCTGATTACTTTGGAGATGGAAACATGAGAACGCGTCCGGCCGCAACGCGGATTTTCATGGAAATTCCAGACAGGCCCTAGCAACAACCGGCGGTGGCACAGGCCGGCTTGGCCGGTCCGGCCGGGCTGGCGGGGTGCGCGTGGTCCTGCTCGGGAGCTGCCATCGCGGGATTCGGTTCGAGGGTTTCGAGACCGAGCTTGGCGAGCAGCTTGCGATCCGCCTCGGCGGTCGGGTTTTCTCCGGTGAGAAGTTTTTCGCCGTAGAAGATCGAGTTGGCTCCGGCGTAGAAACACAGGGCCTGGACTTCATCCGAGAGCCGGTCACGGCCGGCGGAAAGGCGGACCTTGGCGGTGGGCACCGCGATGCGAGCGCAGGCGATCATGCGCACGAGATCGAAGGGATCCACCTGCGGGTTGTGCGCCATCGGGGTGCCGGGCATCGGCATGAGCGAGTTGATCGGCACGCTCTCGGGGTGCGGGTTGAAGTTGGAAATCACCTCCAGCAGGCGGAGCCGGTCGGTGATGGTTTCGCTGAGGCCGAGAATGCCGCCGCAGCAGACGGAGATGCCGGCGTCCTGCACATTGCGGATCGTCCGCAGGCGGTCGGCGTAGGTGTGGCTGGAGACGATGTTCGGATAGTGTTCCGGCGAGGTGTCGAGATTGTGGTTGTAGGCGTTTACTCCGGCATCGCGGAGTTGCACGCGCTTCCTCCGGGCCGAGCTCGCCGAGGGTGACGCAGACTTCCATGTCGAGCGTGGCGACCTCGCGGACGATATCGAGCACTTGCTCGAACTTCGGAGTGCCTCCGCGCACGCCTTTCCAGGCCGCGCCCATGCAGAAGCGGGTGGAGCCGGAGTCTTTGGCATCGCGGGCGTGTTTCATGACCTCATCCTTTTCGAGCAGCACTTGGGATTCCAACTCGGTCTTGTAATGGGCGGATTGGGCGCAATACGAGCAGTCTTCGGAACAACCACCGGTTTTGATGGAAAGGAGCGTGCAGAGCTGGATTTTCCCATCCGGGAAGTGTTTTTCGTGCACCTCGTGCGAGCGCTTGAGGAGATCAAAAAACGGCAGGGCGTGGAGTTCTTGGAGTTCAGCGAGGATCATGATTTTTGAAGTCGTCACGGGGAGTGAGCGGCCAAAAATGCCGGTTGGAAAGAACATAGCAACATGGGGGACGCGAAAAGCAGGATAGTCCCTGACCCACCCAACGCGAAAAACCGCAGACGGGGGGAACCCATCTGCGGTTGGTGAATCGGCCGGTCAATGAATCGACCGCTCTGGATTATTCAGCTGGCGGTGCGGGAGGAGCAGGAGCTGCAGGCGGTGCCGGAGGTGGAGCCCCCGGTCCGCCTTGGCCATCGGGACCACCGGGTCCCCGCTTGCCGCCTGGACCGCCTGGACCGCCGGGACCGCGGAGCATTGGGATTTCCTCGCCGGCGTCGCGGGCCGTTTTGATTTCGCTCGGGCTGAGCTTGCCGTCCTTGTCGGCGTCGTATTTCGCGAGCATGGCGGCGTGTTTGGCCTCCGGTCGGCCTTCATGGTTGCCTTTTCGTCGTCGGAGAGCTTGCCGTCGCCATCCTTGTCATACTGTTTGAGGATTTCCGCCTGGCGGGCTTCCATCATGGCCTTGCGTTCGTCAGCGGAAAGCTTGCCGTCCTTGTCGGTGTCGAATTTCGCGAGAATTTCGGCAGGAACCTCGCGCTGCGGGCGATTGCCCTTTTTCGGAGTGTCGGCATCTTGAGCGGCGGCGAACGAACAGGTCCCGATGAGGGCGCCGAGGGCGATGAGATTGGTCTTTTTCATGGTTGATAGTTGGTTTGGGGAATGGAGGCCGTTCCCGGTCTCGACTGAGCATCCAACCTCGATCGCTAAAAAGAGTTGCGCGACTTCTGATGAATGAGTTGCCACGCCCGCCGGAGCCGTCTTGGATTCGCACGAGAAATGGCCGATACTCCGACTCCTCCCGTCCAATCGAAAGCGATGATCTTCGCCCGCCGGAGCGGCAGCACGTTATTCCTCTGGGCGCTGGTGACGGGGATTTTCTGTCAGCGGTCGTTCGTGGGCGTTTCTCGGGCTGATCGGCGCGCTCACGATGATCGCGATGGTCGAGTATTTCCGGATGCTGCGTGCGGCTTCGGTGAAGTGCTTTCCGCGGTTCGGAATCCTGCTCGCGGCGATTTACAGCGGCTGTCTCTACTGGCATTTCTGGCAGGGCGGAAAATCCGTCCCACAGGACTTCGACTCGATCGCGATCTGCGTCGTGATCGTCGGCTCCTTCGCCCTCCAACTCCGCTATCCGATCCAGGGAATCGAGTCGCTGCTCACGGTGGCGGCCAACCTGCTAGGATTCGTTTACATCGCGTTTCTCTTCAACTTCACGGCGCGGGTCACCTTCCTCGTGCCGAGTCCGCAGGAATCCCCCGGGCTTCGTCGGCTCTTCCGGCGCTTTCCTGCTGCTGTGGCTGCTGGCGGTGACAAAATTCACCGACATGGGAGCCTACATCACCGGCTCGATGATCGGCCGCCACAAGATGATCCCCCACGTGAGTCCGGGAAAAACCTGGGAGGGATTCGGCGGTGCCCTGATTTTCTCCCAGCTCGCCGCTTGCGGGCTCTATGCGCTGTTTCCCGTGCAACTCGCATTTTTCAAGGATTGGAGCCACGTGATCACTCTCGGCTTCCTGCTCGCGGTGCTCGCCGTGATCGGCGATCTGGCGGAAAGCGTGGTGAAGCGCACGCTCCACGCCAAGGACTCCGGCAACATGCTTCCGGGCATCGGCGGGTCGCTGGACCTCATCGACAGCATCTGCTTCACCGCTCCCGCGCTCTATTTCTATCTGAAATGGGTCCTCCTTCCCGCCGCATGACCGCCCCGCCACGCAAACGCCGCGTCGTGCTGCTAGGGTCCACCGGTTCCATCGGCTGCTCCACCCTCAAGGTCGCCCGCGAACTGCCGGACGAGATCGAAATCATCGCCTTGGCAGCCGGCTCCAACGTCGTGGAACTCGCGGCCCAGGCCCGCGAAACCGGCGTGCGCCACGTGGCTGTTTACGACGCCGGCAAGGAATCCGAGCTACGCGCCCTGCTGCCTCCCGACGAGTGAAAATCCATCTCGGCGCGGATGGCCTGTTGGAACTCGCCACACTGGCGGAGGCCGACATCGTGCTGATCGCCATCGTCGGCACGGCGGGACTGTTCCCCGCCCTCGCCGCCATTGAGGCGGGCAAGGATCTAGCCGTGGCCTCCAAGGAAATCCTGGTGATGGCCGGCGAAATCATCACCACCGCCGCCGACCAAACGCGGCGTCGGCATTCTCCCGGTGGACAGCGAGCACAACGCGATTTTCCAATGCCTCGACGGCCACCGCGGCGGGGAAAACGAGGTTTCCCGGCTGATTCTCACCGCGTCGGGCGGCCCGTTCCGGAATCTCCCGGCCGAGCGGATTCCGCATGTCACCGTGGCCGAGGCGCTCAAGCATCCGACGTGGGACATGGGGCCGAAAATCACCATCGACTCCGCCACGCTCTTCAACAAGGGGCTGGAAATGATCGAGGCGCGGTGGTTGTTCGGCATCGGCATGGAGCGCATCGACGTGGTCGTCCATCCGCAGAGCATCATCCACTCGATGGTCGAGTTCACCGACGGCTCGGTGCTCGCCCAGCTGAGCCGCACGGACATGTGTTTCCCGATCCAATACGCGCTCACCTGGCCGCGGCGGGTCAAGGGCGGTTTGCGTCCGCTGGATTTCCCGGCGCTGGCGAAGCTGGAGTTCGAGGCGCCGCGGCGCGAGGATTTCCCCGCACTCGATCTCGCCCGCCGCGCCGGACTGGCCGGGGGCACGCTGCCCGCTGTTTACAATGCCGCGAACGAAGTCGCCGTGGATGCCTTCCGCGCGGGAAAAATCCCCTTCCCCGGCATCTGGGAATGCGTTGCCGCCGTGATGGACGGCCACCGGGTGAAACCGTCGGACACGCTGGAGTCCGTGGTCGCCGCGGATCGCGAGGCCCGCGAGGCTGGCGCGGCATTTATCGCCAGTCGCCGCTGATCGCTCCTTTTCGGGTTTCCACTTCACGTCTGCGCGGTTTACCCTTCGCGCCATGAACCGCTTGTCCCGCCTCCTTCCACTGCTTTTCCTGTTGGCTCTCTCCAACGCGCAAGCCTCGCCGGCTGAAGCCCAGTCCGTCCGGAAATCCTACCAACTCGCGATGGACAAGTGGGCGTTGGAACTGCGCATCGCCACCACCCCGGATGAGCAGTCCAAGGTGTGGTCCAGCCGACCGGACACCACCACCTACACCCGCCAGATGTGGGAAGCCATCGGTGCGTCGCTCGATCAGGAGTGGACCTTGGATCATTCGGTTTGGTTCATGCGCACCACCGGCGGGCTCTCCACCACCGATGCCGCCGGATCCATCCAGCCCGCCTTCGCCAAGGAAAACGACGCCATCCGCCAGGCGGTCGAGACCTATCATTTGAAAAGCCCGAAGCTCATCGCCATGGCCTCGGCGCTCTCGATCACGCCCAATCCACGGTCGCTGAATCTGTTGGAAAAAATCCAGACCAGCCACCCCGACCCGAAAACCCAGGGTGTCGCCGCACTCGGTGCCGCCATGCAGCTCAAAAGCCTCGGCGACAATCCCGAGATCATGCGCAAGCGCCTCACCTACCTTCGCAAGGCCATCATCCAGAGCTCCGATGTCGACCTCGACGGCATCACCGTGGCCAAACTCGCCGAGGACCAGCTCCACATCATCCGTTTCCTCACCAAAGGCCGCACCGCCCCGGATCTGATCGGCGTGGACTCCGCGAACCGCCCGCTCTCGCTGGACGGCCACAAGGGCAAGGTCATCGTCCTGCTTTTCTGGAACAGCGAAGTGCAGGACGCCAAGCGCGTCATCGAAATCACCAACAATCTCGTCGCGAAATTCAAAGGCCGCCCGCTCGTGGTCATCGGCGTGAACAACGACCCCGAGGCGAAACTCCGCGCCCTCCAGGCCAATGACACGGTGACTTGGACCAACTTCTCCGACCCCGACAACCAACTCTCCAAGGAATACCGCATCGGTCTCTGGCCGGTCGTCTTCGTGCTCGATGGCGAGCGCAAGATCCACTACTCCGGCGCGCCCGGATCCTTTGCCGAGCTCACCGCGGAAGCGCTGCTCGCCGAAATCAAGCCAACCGCCGGAGGCGGGGAATAACAGATCCCATCAGCTAACGACCTTTTTCACGAAGCAGGCCTTGAGGCCGATGTCCAGGCCGTCCATCTTGCAGGAAATCTCGTGATCCCCGTCCACCAGGCGGATGGGTTTTGATTTCGTCCCTACCTTGAGCACCTGCGAACTCCCCTTGAGTTTCAGGTCCTTGATCATCGCGACGATGTCGCCGGCCGCGAGCACGTTGCCATAGGCATCCTTGACGATGCGGTCCCCGGCGACTTCCTCCGGCAGGGCTTCTAGCGGCCACTCATGACCGCAGGTGACGCACTCGTAGTGGTCGGCATGGGTCAACACATCGGTCATGTCACAGACGGGGCAAGGATTGCTCATAGGCGGGCAGCGAATGCCAAGGACCTGGGGAACTCAAGCCCGCACTTTACCGCCAATCCGACCGTCACGCCATCGGTCAATCATTTCACGTGATTGGGCCAGTGCTCCACGCGTTTGGAATCCCAACGATGATTGAGATTGAAAAGCTGACTGAAGCCCGCACCTTTCCCGCACACCTCCATCCGGCGGGTTCCGACTGAGACAGCCGGGACACACTGCCAACCATTTCACCAACTGTCCCTATCCCCACATGCTCCTCCAATTCTTCAAAATGAACGGTGCCGGCAACGATTTCATCATCGTTGACAACCGCGACCTCTCGCTCACCAAGGAACTCGACAGCGACACCATCGCCGCGCTCTGCGACCGCCACCGCGGCATCGGCGCGGATGGATTGCTCGCCGTGGAGCCCGCTCAAAAAGGCGCGGATTTCCGTTTCCGTTATTACAATGCGGATGGCGGCGAAGCGGAAATGTGTGGCAACGGCGCGCGCTGCTTCGGCCGCTTCACCGCGCATCTCGGGGAAATCGTCCTGAAGAAAGTCACCTTCGAGACCATCGCCGGCACACTCGCGGCGGAAATGGTCGGCGAGGACGTGCGCATCGCGATGTCCGAGCCGAAAGACCTGAAGCTCAACACCGATGCCCGGATCCCCGGCTTCGACAGCCCGCTGCATTTTGTGAACACCGGCGTGCCACACGTCGTGGCTTTCTTGAAAAGCCCGGAAGCGCTCGATGAATTCGACGTCTACAACCACGGTGCCGCGATCCGCAACCACCAGGCCTTCGCCCCGGCTGGCACCAACGCGAACTTCGCCGCCGTGCTCTCGCCCGGCCATATTTCCATCCGCACCTACGAGCGCGGCGTGGAGGACGAGACGCTCGCCTGCGGCACCGGCATGGTCGCCTCCGCTCTGGTCCACCACTTGCTCACCGGCGCTCCCAGCCCGATCAAGGTGGATGTGGAAGGTGGCGATACTCTGGAAATCGGTTTCGAAAAAACCGGCGACCAGGCCTTCAAAAACGTCACGCTCACCGGTCCGGCGGATTTCGTCTTCGAAGGGGAAATCGATATCTGAATCCTAGATTTTCATTTCATTGAGCATCTTCGTGGCCTCGTCGAGTTGGCGCATGAGGCCTTGGAAGGCGACAACCATCAGCCAGCAGGTGCCCGCGATGACGAGGGTGAGCACCACCTTCACGATCCAATGCCATTTCGGATGCAGCCACACCAAGGGCAGTGCGAACGGCGGCACCGTCACGAATGTCAGCACGATGAACGCCGTTTTGAAATACCACGGCAGCGCATCACCGGGAAGGGTTGGAGGTCCGGCGTGTGCGAGGCGCTTCGATCCGTCGAGAAACTCGTGGCAATACCTGCACTTGATCGCCTCGTCCTGGATTTCTTCCGCGCAAAAAGGGCATTTTTTCATGGTGGGTGAGCTGCCGCGGAGTCTGGACTGAATTTCTGCGATGTCCACCCGTTGGGTCATGCTTCGGGCCCGGCCGGGAAATTTCCTATTTTCCGCAGGATACAGCTTGGACGTGCGGCCGGTTTTGTCCATCGTCCGCCCGGCATGCATTTTCCCGGCACTTATACCGCTCTCATCACTCCTTTCCGCGATGGCGAAATCGACGTTCCCGCTTTCAAGGCACTCATCGAGAGGCAGATCGCCGCAGGAATCGACGGCATCGTCCCGGTCGGCACCACTGGTGAATCCCCCACCCTCGACACCGAAGAACACATCGAGGTGATCCGCCTCGCCGTGGAATTCGCGGCTGGCCGCTGCCAGGTCGTGGCCGGCACCGGGGCCAACGCCACTGCGGAAGCCATCGAACTCACGGAAGCCGCCGAAGAGCTCGGCGCAACCGGCTCGCTCCAGGTTTGCCCTTACTACAACAAGCCGTCGCAGGAAGGGCTTTACCTCCACTTCAAGGCGATCGCCGAGTCCACCAACCTGCCGATCATGCTCTACAGCGTGCCCGGCCGCTCCTCCATCGAGATCGCTCCTGAAACCGCCGCGCGCCTGGCCGCCGACTGCCCCACCATCGTCGCGATCAAGGAAGCCGGCGGATCGGTGGACCGCATCAACCAACTCGTGCAGGCGCTGCCCGCGGATTTCGGCATCCTTTGCGGCGATGATCCGTTGCTGTTGCCCTTCGTCTCCTGCGGAGCCACCGGACTGGTTTCCGTCGCCTCGAACCTGATCCCCGAGGTGATGGTCCAGCTCGTTAAAGCATGTCTCAGTGGAAATTTCCCAGAGGCGCTCGCCCTGCAAAAGCAATACTACCCGCTGATGCGCGGCCTGATGTCGCTCGACGTGAATCCGGTGCCGATCAAAACCGCAGTCGCCCTGCAAGGTCACTGCCTGCCGGATCTCCGCTTGCCACTCGCGCCGATGAGCGACACCAACACCGCCAATCTAACCGCCTTACTCAAGTCCTACAATCTTCTCTGATCACGGATTACTGATCACTTTCAACTCATCCACACCATGCCATCACCCAAACTCTTCGCCCCCGGTCCCGTCGATGTTTCGAAGGAAACCTTCGCCGCCATGTCACAAACCATGATCGGCCACCGCGGCAAGGATTTCGAGGAACTCTATGCCTCGACCCAGCCCGGTCTCCAGGAAATCTTCGGCACCGCGCGTCCCGTGTTCCTCTCCACTTCCTCCGCTTGGGGCGTGATGGAAGGCGCGCTCCGAAATCTGGCCAAAAAGAAAGTGCTCTGCCTCTGCTGCGGCGCGTTTTCCGACAAGTGGTTAGACGTGGCGAAAAAATGCGGCTACGAGGCGGAAGCCGTGCAGGTCGCATGGGGTGAGGCGATCGACCCGGAAGTCGTCCGCGCCAAGCTCGCGGAAGGCGGCTTCGACACCGTCACTTTCATTCACTCGGAAACTTCCACCGGCGTGCTCAACGACCTGGCAGGCATTTGCGAAGCCGTGAAATCCTTCCCGGACACCATGCTCATCGTGGACTGCGTTTCCTCGCTCTCCACCGTGCCCGTGGACATGGACGCGAACCAGATCGACGTCATGCTCGCCGGCGTGCAAAAGGCGCTCGCGCTGCCTCCGGGGCTCGCCGTGTTCGCCGTGTCGGAAGCCGGCATGGAACGCGCCAAGGGTAATTCTAACCGCGGATATTATTTCGACTTCGTCGAGTTCGCCAAAAACGCCGCGGTGAACAACACTCCTTCGACGCCGGCCATTTCCATCATCTACGGGCTGCAATACATGCTTGGTGAAATCGCCAAGGAAGGATTCGCCGCCCGCCAGGCGCGCCACGCGAAGACCAACGCGATGATCGCCGCCTGGGGTGCGAAACACGGCTTCGAACTCTTCGCACCGGAAGGCCGCCGCTCGTTCGCTCTTACCTGTTTCAAGACGCCGGAGGGCTTCGATCTATCGGGATTCATCAAGAACCTGAAGACCAAGCACAACTTCCTGATCAACGGCGGCTACGGCAAGATCAAGGGCACCACCTTCCGGATCTCCAACATGGGCAATGAAACCGAGGCGACGATGCAGGAGCTCATCGATGCGATGGATGACGTGCTCGCGGGTTGATTGGAGTTTTTCTTCCCAAGCGGGATTACTTCCTCGGGGGGTCAGTTTTTTTTGCAGCAAAAACCTGCGAAACTGTCGCGCGGAATCAATTCCGCGCTCCAGTTAGTTCACCACCTGCCGAGAATGGCGACCACGGTCAGCGTGCTGGTCTCGCCGGGGCGGACGAGTTTTTTTCCGACGGCGGCTTGGGGAAAAACGGCTTCGAGGCAGGGCGAATCGGCGGCATGATCGGAGAGCACGCCGCGGTTGGGAATGGAGATCGAGCCCTGGCAGATTTTCCCTCCCCAGGGATCGGCGTAGGTGACGGGGAATGACGTCGCACTGCGCTCCAGCTTGCGGGGCACCGCAGTGATCGTCACGAAGTGGGCGTCCAGCACGACCCACTCCGGCGGCTTGCCCTTCTGGCTGCGATGGACGTAGCGCCGGAGACTGATGATGGGAGGCAGGCCTTTGGCGAGCGAGGTTTCGAACCGTTGATGGACGCGGCCGAGGAGACCTTTCTGACTTTCCCGCGGATTCACGAACAATACCTCCTGACTCATCAGCGGCAAGAAATGGCCGCGGGTCAATTCGTTGCCGATGTCGCAGAGATCCACCAGGTTCACGCCCTTGCGGGACCAACGGGGGCGACCTTTGATCGAGCTGGACGGGCGCATGCCGGACTCGCGGATGACGGTATAGATCCGCTGTTTGTCGGTCTCGCCGGCGATGGCGTCGGCCGCGCGCTGCCATGCGGGACTGCCGAAACGAAGCGCGTTCAGGAGGGCGGTGGGACCGCAGGCGTTTCCGGCGACGACGAGCTGGTCGGCCGGCACCGCCTGGTGGTTGGGTGCGTCCCGCGTGGGAGGGGCCGCCAACGCCGTGCCGCAAAAGACTAACAGGAGACTATTTCGCAGCAGCCGGAGCATAGGATTCGATTCGGCGGTCGTTGGATGGCTTGGCGTCGTTGATGCCACCTGAGACGCTGACTCTTGAATCATAGCGCATGACGTTAGCCGTGGACTGCGTGATGGGAATCCGCACAGCCTTCACGCCGTTGACGGGGATCGTGGTGATGTTGGAAGTGACCATGCCGGTCGGGGTGGAAATCTGGACGGTGGTGTTGACCAGCGTTTCCGTCCCGCGGTTCTGGACCAGCACTTCGATCTGGCCATACGGGTTTCCCGGACTTGGAGGAAGCACGCGCTGAGAAGCCAGGGCCGCGTCGTAAATGCCGCGGGTATCGCGGTTCAGGACCCGGCTCAAGTCGGGCATTCCCGCACCTAAGGATTGATCCCCGCCCTCTTCCCCGCCGTCGTTCAGGTAGGCATTGATGAGCGCCAGGGCTTGTTGGTTGGTGAGATTTTTCGAGCCGGGCTGGCGCATCACTGCGGCGATCGCGCCGACCACGATGGGGCTGCTGAAGGAAGTGCCGCTGACACTCGCCGCCTGATCACCGGACCATGCCGCGTTGACGCCGAAACCCGGCGCCGCGAGGGCGACCTGGCGGCCGGTGTTTGAAAATGCCAGGTGATTTCCCATGGCGTCCACGGCCCCCACGGCGATCACGCCTTCGTTGGCCGCCGGGTAAGACACTTTTTCAATTCCGTTATTCCCGGCAGCGGCGACGATCATGGAGCCTGCGCTGCGGGCGTATTCGATGGCATTTCTGACGAGCGCACTGTCGCCCGGACTGCCTAACGAAATATTGATCAACCGCGCGCCGGCGTCCACGGCGGCGACGATGCCCTGGGCGAGCAGGAAACTATCGGACTGGCCGAGGTCGTTCGCGATGCGGACTGAGACGATGGAAGCACCCGGAGCCACGCCGGGAGTCAGCGTGCCGTTGCCGATGATCATAGAAGCCACGCCGGTGCCGTGGCCGTTCTGGGTGGATGGATCGGACGGGAGATCGACGAGATTGATGGAAGTGATCCGGCTGGAAAAAGCGGAATTGGCCGTCACGCCGGTATCGAGGATGGCTACGGTGACGCCGCTGCCCCACGCCGAGTTGTCACCGGAGATGCCCAGCCAATCGAGCAAGCCGGCCCCGAGAGCCACGGCACCGTCCTGCGCGGTTGCGTCAGGCGGTGCGGGCAGGTCGACCGGGTAAACGAAGGATGCCTGCATCTCATCGTCCATCAGAAATGCGAGATCCTCGGCATTGAGAAATCCGACCCGCAGCGCGTTGAGCGCGTCGATGCGGCCCATGATCCGGACCCGGTTGCCGGCCCGTTTCAGGAAATCCTCAAGTGCCTGGCGGTCATTGAAAACCAGGTTCCGCTGGCCGGGCAGTGCTCCCGCGTCGAGCGCCTCGTCATCGCGACGGACCTTCGGCCCGCGTTCCCCGCTGCGGAATCGTGGAGCGGGCTCGTCCACGATGACCATCCGTTTCGGGCCGTTTTTTGTGTCGGCGGAATCCTGCCGGACGGGTCGCTCGGGCACTGCGGTGCCAGCCAGCCAATAACCGATCCAGCCGGCAAGGGCGAGAGTCAGGACAATGATGGGCCACCGGGAACGCATGATGCGGACTTTAACTCCGGAAACCGCCGATCAACACGAAAAAAACCGAATTCCTGCCGTTGCCCGGATTCGGCTCACGGCTCGGTTTTGAGCACGATGTCCTTGAACTGCACCGTCATCGGCGGTCCGGCGTGAAGTTGCAGGCCGATCATGCCGGTTTTCGCGCCGGCGGCGGTCTCGTCGGTGACATCGACCGTTTGCTTGCCGTTGATGAAATGCTGGAGATGGCCACCCTTGGCGATGACGACGTATTCGTTCCAGTCGGCGGGCTTGATCGCCGCTTGAATTTCCTCGGTTTTCCCGACCTGGCCGGTGACTTCGAGTTTCGGTTTCTTGGCATTCCCGCCCTCTTGAACGACGACTTTCTCACCGCGTTTGGCGAGGATGCCACGGCCTTTTTCCTCGTAGAGAATGCCGCTGTAGGTCTTGCCGACCTCGAAATCCGCCTGATAGCCGGACATCACGAAATACTCGGGCTTCACGATCTTGCTGCGATACTGGACCCCGGAGTTACCGCCTTTTTCCGCTTTGCCGTTGCCGTCGGTGATCTTGTATTTGAAATGAAGTTCGAAATCACCGGCCTCGCCTTCCCAGATCAGGAAGGTGTTTTCTTTCACCGGATTCTCCGCGGTATTCTGACCGGTGATGGCTCCGTCTTTCACGCTCCAGACCCCGGGCAGTCCCTTCCAGCCGGTGAGATCTTTGCCGTTGAAAAGTTGTTTTTCACCGGCGTGCACGAGTGAGGTGGCGGAGAATGCGAGGAGAAGGGCGAGGTGTTTCATGGAATTGGAGTAACTGATTGATCCGGGCTGGAAATGAGAGAAACAAGGAATCGAGGGAAACGCACGGATTCTTTCATTCCGGACGTTCCCGACACGTGAATTCGCATTTCCATTGGCATCCCGCCGGGATCTGACCCATAGCATCCGCCATGGAGCATTCCCCTTCGGACAGGCAGACAGTACCCGGCCAACCGGGCCGGACGTTGGTATCTCGTGGTTCTAGGGCTGTCCCTGGCGCTGATAGGCGCGGTCTTCGTCTGGTTGATGGCGCGCAGCTATCTGCGAGCCAAGGAAATGAGGAGCTGGCCGGAAGTCGCGTGTGTGATCCTTTCCTCCGAGCTGGAGGAAAGGCGGCATGATGAAAATTCTCCGCTCGAATTCCGGATGAATCTGAGTTTCGGATACGAGTGGCAGGGCCAACCCCGCACCGGCGACCATTTGACCCTCCGCGGCAACCCTTGGTCCTCGAAACGAAAACTGATGGAGAGCCGCATCCAGGATTATCCGGTCGGCAAATCCACCACCTGCCGGGTAGATCCGAAGAACCCCGACTTCGCGGTCTTGAAGCCGGATTCGCTCGCGCCGGGCTACTCGATCTGGTTTCCGGCGCTGTTTGTCATCGGCGGACTTGGCATCGTCTACCGGGCAGCCGTGGGGACCGGACGAGTTCGGGTAAATCGAGCTTAATGTTTTTATTGCGTCGCCTCATTTTCGTGAGTTAACCTCCCCGCCCCGGCGTGGTGGTGCTTGGCAAGGGGCTTGGCACGAGTTTATCCGGGATCTTTTCAACTCCAGACGCGATGAATCCAGACCGAGCGACCCTCAATTTCCTCAACAGTTTTCCCGAGGAAGCCAGAAAAAGGGGCGAGATGCTGCAAAAAGACGGTGCCGTCACCCAGATTTTCGGAAACCACCTTTTCATTCAAGGCCGCGTCGAAGACGAAGCGGGAACTTTCCGCACCAGTCTCCGCCTGCAAGGGAACCGCTGGTTCGGCTCCTGCACCGCCGAGGACGAGCTGATCGCCGGGGCCTGCCAGTATGCGACCATGATGGAGCGCATGCACCGCGGCGAGGACCTGCCGGAATCGCCTAACGAATTTGACGACACCCCGGTGCTCGACATCATCGAGGAGAAACTCGGCCGCGAGCTCGACGACAAGGAAGCGGATTTCGTCACCAAGATCGAAAAACGCTACCGCCGCTACGTGATCGAGGGCGAGCTCCACGACCACGACATGGTCCGGATCACCCCGCGCTGGGAAATCACCACCTACGAGCCGCTCGAGCTCTGGCCCATCCCACCGGGCGACATCCTCGAGTTCTGGAACTACATCGCCTACGCCTTTTACAAGAAGAAGCTCCCCTACCCGGAGTTCATGAGCGTGATCACCGATCTCGGTCACGTGCAGAAAAAAATGGCGGACTGGGAGCAGGAGCGCGAAGTCGCCTCCTGGTATGAGCGCATCGAGCAGGTCAACGAACGACCGCCGCAGGACGCACCGCTCACGGTCGCTTTCCGTCTCGTCGCCACCATCAACGAAGCCCGCCTCGAAGTGAAAGAGGAAAAGGCCGGTGTCTGGATCCAGCTTCGTGAGAAGAACGACATCGAAACCTACGTGAATCTCCACCACGAAGCCGCCCTGCTGATGGACGCTTCCAGCCAGACGCTGTGGGAACACTACCTCGCCTTTTTCCGCAAATACGGCGATACCACGCTCGACTTCGACCAGGAGGAATCCTGCCGGTTCATGAACCGCGTGTTCCGCCAGCCCGCTCTCAAGGGCTACATCGTCAACCTCGACGAAAAGGAATTCAAGGTCTCCGAAGAACCGCTTTCCTGGGTCTGTGAGGACGAGCCTTACGATCCAAAAAGCTTCGCCCTCCAACTCATCACCGCCGCCGGTGAGAATGTCTCCCACTCCGTTCGCCTCCTGCCGGGTCGCAAGGAGCTCTATCAATCCGACGAAACCGTTTTCCCCGGCCCACCACGCTGGCTCGAGGAAACCGACGTGATGCCGCGCTATCTGATTCCGACACGCGTCATCGACTCGCTTGAAGGCGTCGAGTTCCTCCGCAAAATCGGCGCGGCCCTGCCTGAGTCACTCAAGAAGCGCGTCGTCGACCTCGAACTCAAGCCGAAGTTCGAAATGAAGCTCATCGCCGGCCTTACCGCCGCCGAGACCGAGCACCTCGTCATCGACGTCACCGCCATCGAGACCAAAGGCCGCCGTACCGAGCGCCTCGTCAAGGAAGGTTGGGAGCTCGCCGAACAACAACCGATCAAAGGCAAACAACTTCTGCGCTTCGCTCGCGAAGAACTCTATCCGGTCCCTGCCATCCTCGATGAAATGGGCCTCAGCTACGACGAAAAGCTGCTTTCCTTTAAATCCCGCATCACCAAGCAGTTCCCCGAGAAATTCGCGGAATGGATCAAGGCGATGCCGCCGAGCATCGAGCTCGACATCGACCTCCGCCTCAAGTCCATCCTCGCCGACCCGGTCACCGCTGCCGTGCGCTTCGAGGTCGTCGGCCAGGACATCGACTGGTTCGACCTCCGCATCGTCATCGACGTGCAGGGCGCGAATCTATCCAAAGCGCAGATCCGGCAGCTCGTCGCCGCCCGCGGTGGCTACGTCCGCATGGACGACGGCACCTGGATGCGCCTGGAAATCAAGCTCGACGCCGACCAGCGCGAAGCCGTCACCCGCCTCGGGCTCGATCCCTTCGACCTCTCCGGCGAGACGCACCGCATGCACGCCCTCCAACTCTCCGATCCCAAGGCCGCCGAGGTCTTCGATCCGAAAGCCTGGGAGCGCATCAAGAACCGCGCCAACGACATCCAGCTCGAGGTCAACCCGGATCTCCCGGAAGGCCTCAACGCCACCCTTCGCCCCTATCAGGTGGATGGTTTCAAGTTCCTCGCCTATCTGTCGGTCAACAACTTCGGCGGTATCCTTGCCGACGACATGGGTCTCGGCAAAACCATCCAGTCGCTCACCTATCTGCTCTGGTTGTTCGAGGAACATCGCAAGACCGGCGGCATGAAAAAGCCCGCGCTCGTCGTCTGTCCCAAGTCCGTGCTGGACGTCTGGTACAGCGAGGCGGGAAAATTCACCCCGCAGCTCAAGGTCAAGATCCTCAAGAATCGCGACGACATCAACGTCGATCACATCCAGAACAACATCGACATCCTCGTCCTCAACTACGCCCAGCTCCGCGTCTGCGGCGAGGAACTCAACGGCATCAAATGGCTCACCACCATTCTTGACGAAGGCCAGCAGATCAAGAACCCCGACTCCAAGGCCGCCAAGTGCGCCCGCGAGCTCGATTCCCAGAACCGCCTGGTCCTCACCGGAACGCCCATCGAAAACCGCCTGCTCGACATGTGGTCGCTGATGGCTTTCGCCATGCCCGGCGTGCTCGGCAGCCGCGCCTATTTCAAGAAACGCTTCGACAAGCGCAAGGATCCGCTCAGCCAGAGCCGCCTCGCCTCGCGCCTGCGTCCGTTCCTGCTCCGCCGCACCAAGCTGCAGGTCGCCCAGGACCTCCCGCCTCGGACCGAAGAAGAAGTTTACTCGAAGATGGAAGGCATCCAGGTCGAGCTCTACAAAAACGAACTCAAGCGCATCCAGAAGGCGCTGCTAGGACTCGATTCCGATGAGGCGGTGAAGAAAAACTCCTTCGCCATCCTCCAGGGCCTCATGCGCCTGCGGCAAATCTGCTGCCACCCGGGCCTCATCGATCCCAAGTATCTCAAAGAGGAATCCGCGAAGATGGAATCGCTGTTCTACCTGTTGGACCAGCTCCACGAGGAAGGCCACAAGGTGCTCGTTTTCTCGCAGTTCGTCTCCATGCTCGACCTCATCAAGGCGCGCCTCGAACTCAACAACCGCCCGTACAACTACCTCACCGGCCAGACCAAGGACCGGAAAGGCGAGATCGAGCGCTTCCAGACGACCAAGGACCCGTCAGTCTTCATGCTCTCGCTCAAGGCGGGTGGCGCCGGCCTCAACCTCACCTCGGCATCGTATGTTATCCTTTACGATCCATGGTGGAACCCCGCCGTCGAAAACCAAGCCATCGACCGGACCCACCGGATCGGTCAGAAGAACAAGGTCATCGCCTATCGACTCCTCACACGCGACACCGTCGAGGAAAAGATCCGCATCCTTCAGCATCAGAAAACCCAGCTCGTCACCAACGTGCTCGGCGACGAAGGATTCGCCTCGAACCTCGGCCTCGACGACCTCCAGTTCATCCTCACGCACACTATCGACGAGGAAGACGAGCCGAAGCAATAAACCGCTTCTGACAGACACTCCCAGGAAAGCCCGGCCTCACCCGCCGGGCTTTTTTGCGCACATGACCGCACGGCGCGGCGGAAATTCTATTTCTTGCCAATCCGCCCCTCACCATGCAGGCTGTTCAAATGAACGGAAATCCGACTGGAATCCAAAACAGCCCCGTGGATGAACCTCCCGGAAATTACAGCTCGCGCATCCAGGACATGCCTTACGACCAGCGGCCGCGCGAAAAACTCGCACAGCTCGGCCCCGCCGCTCTCGACAATGCCGAACTGATGGCGCTTTTCATTTCCACCGGAACCAAGGGCCGCAGCGCGATCGACATCGGCCGCGACTTGATCGCGAAATACGGCTCCATGGGCGCACTCGGCGGCCTGCCGGTCGGCGAGTTGTCGAAAATCAAGGGACTCGGACTGGCAAAAGCTTCCAAACTGGCTGCGGCCTTCGAACTCGGCACCCGTGTCGCCCGCGAACAACTCCGGGATGTGCCGCTGGATACACCCCAGTTGATCAATGACTTTTTCGGGCCCCAACTCCGGCATTTGAGCCAGGAACAGGTGGTCGTCGCCGTGGTGGACAGCCGGCTGCGGCACATGAGCACCGACGGTGATTTCGGTCGGCACGGTGAGTGATTCGAGCGCCCATCCTCGGGAAATCCTGCGTCCCGTGATCACGCGGGGCGCATTTGGTTTCGTCCTGATCCACAATCACCCGTCCGGAGACCCCAGCCCCAGCCGCGCGGACGAACTGGTCACCCGCCGGTTGGTGGAAGCGGCCAGCCTGATGCAGGTGCGTTTTCTCGATCATGTCATCATCGGCCGCCCGTCACCGGGGAGAGCCTCCTACTACTCGTTCCGCGAGGCTGGCATCGTTCCGTGAGTTGCTTTTCGAAATCCTCCCCTTAGTCTCTGCGGAGATTCCGCATGTACCGCCTGCATCTGACCCGAAACCTCCGATCCCTCGCGTTTCTGCTGACCGTCGTGGCAGCCATCGCGGCGATCTACGGGCTTTGGTGGGCGAACCACACCGGCCTGCCCGAGCCGTGGCGGGCCACCATCGAGCGGGAGGTCGGCAAACAGGGAGCCTTCATCAAAATCGGCAGCCTGCGCTATGCCCCACTCAAAGGAGTCGTCGCCACCGACGTCCGGGTCTATCTCGGAACCCGAACACCAGCGGGAAATTTCCCGACTGGAGGCGGTCGTCCTGGATTTCGACAAGACCAAGCTCGCCCGCGGGGTCATCCATCTGAACAAGATCGAACTCAACCACGCCCGGATGGTCCTGCCGGTCGATCCCAAAAATCCCGCATTCCGACACCCTCAATGTCAGCGACGCCAGCGGGACTCTCTTCATGCCCGGCGAGCGGCGCTTGGAAATCCGCGACGCGAGCGGAAAAATCGCCGGCATCGAGGTCTCGTTGAACGCCCGGCTCATCGGCTATCAGGACGACGGCAGAAATCCGCCCGACGACTCGAACATGGGAAAACGCCGCGAATTGCTCGCCCGGGTGATCAACGAGTTGGAAAAGTGGAGTTTCGATGAAGAGCGTCCGCCGGTGATCAACATCACCATCGAAGGCGACGTCAACGTCCGGTCATCCATCACCGCGAAGATGTCCCTGCAAGTGCGGGACATGGAGAAAAACGGCCACCGGCTCGACGAGGTGAGCGCCGAGGCTGACATGTCCGGCGACATCCTCACCATCACCTCGCTCCGCGCCACTGACTCGCGGGGCGTTTTCCAAGGCCACATCGACTACAACCTCGCAGGCCAGGGAGGGCCGCTTCGATGTCTTTTCCTCGCTGGAAGTCCCGCCAGCTTCTGACCGCTTGGGTGGGACTCCCCGCTCTGCGGGACATGCAGATCCGTGGAAACCAGACACTCAGCGCCGAAGGAGAATTCCAGTTGGATGA
Source organism: uncultured Verrucomicrobiae bacterium (assembly GCA_963841745.1). Taxonomy (GTDB): domain Bacteria; phylum Verrucomicrobiota; class Verrucomicrobiia; order Verrucomicrobiales; family Akkermansiaceae; genus Luteolibacter. Next base: position 21,248 of record CAWJDV010000012.1, read on the forward strand.
GTTCAACGTGCCGCAGATTCCAAATGACCGGCCACGCCCGCTGTGAATCGGTGAGACTCCGCGGGATGCCGTTCGATGCCGTGGAACTCGCCTTCTCGTGGCGGGAAAACCGCATTTATCTGCGGGATCTGCATCTGATCCGGCCGGACGGAAAGGCCGAGGGCAAGGCGATGATCGAGTGGCCGCTGGTGCGACTGGAGCTTCACAGCACGTTGCCGGTCCCGGTTTATCGACCGTTTTTCGTCGGGCCAGCCGTTGGGAAACGTGCTCAATGATTTCAGCGAACGCGAGGGAGCGGCGGTGGATGTTTTGCTGGAAGGCGGATTCGACCTGACGAACCGGTTTGCCTGGGCCTACACCGGCTCCGGCTCCGTCAAGAACCTGAACTACAAGGGTGTCCCGGTGAATTCCGCAGGCTGCAAGTTCTCCCTGAACCACCACGAACTTGATTTCCACGACGGCACGGTGGTCTTCAACTACTCGAAATACGCCCTCCACAAGACCTTCAACGGAGCGGTCGAAGGCACGGCGAAAGTCGGCAGGATCCGCTACGACGCGCCTAACAAGATCGTGGAGGTCGAGGACGTCCGCGGGACGATGTGGGCCGCGCCGATGGTCCGCTTCTTCGCCCCCAAGGTGGCGGATTCGCTCGAACAATACCGCTTCCACCAGCCGCCGGACATGAAAGCTTCCGGCGTGGTGGACGTCACGCCGCAGGGCCGCACGGCCTTGAACATTTCCTTCAGCTCGGAGCAGCCCGCGGACTACGTGTTTCTCGGGATCGAACCTGACGCTCGGAAGCCCCAGCGGACAGGTCGCCATCAATGGAGAACGGGTGACCATCAGCAACCTGAAGCTCGACGCCTTCGACGGTCCCGTCGCCGGCGACATCGACTACCTCGGCGGCGGAAAACTGGCGGGTGAGCTGAGCTGGACCAAACTTTCCATCCCGGACCTGACCTCCGCTTACGGCTTCCAAATGAAGGGTGGGGGCACAGTCACCGGCCGGATCAACTTCTCGCTGAGTAGACAGCAAGGTGGAAACCATGTCCGGAGCCGGCCTGCTTGCCTTGGAAAACGCCGAGCTGTTCTCGGTGCCGATGTTCGGCCCTCTCACCCCACTGGTCGGCGGCGTGCTGAACGATGAGAATGCCGGCGTCCAGCGGGCCAAGGACGCGTTCTGCACCTTCGAAATCGAAGACGGCGTCCTGAGCACCAACGATTTCCAGACATCCACCAACTCGCTGAACTTCGCCGGAAACGGTTCGGTGGACATGAAGGAACAGACGCTCGACATGACCATGCGGATGAACGCCCGGGGATTGCTAGGAATCCTCACCCGGCCGCTGCGACCGTTTTCCGGACTCTTCCAGTTCCGCGGCACCGGGCCGCTCAAGGCCACGCAATGGGAGAGCATGAAGTTCACCGAACCGCCGGAAACGGAGAACGAAATCCTGCTGACCCCGCCAAAAGCCAAGGTGATTCCCCCGGAACCATGATCCAAATTTTCAGAAGACACCGCTTGCGCTCGCCAACGGAAAGGTCTAATTTTTTCCACACCGATGAGTCATGAAGATTCATCGGAAACAGAAAGCCAAGCGCCATGACCAATCCATTTTCAACCGCTAACAGTCTCGATCCGGAAGCCGGATTCACCCAGACCCCGTCCGTCGCCCAAGCCGCCAACGACCTGCGTGTCGCCGCCGGCGAAAAAGCCCGCGAATTCGTTCACACGGCCGAGGAAAAGGCAGCCGCACTGAAGGATCGCGCGGTGGAGTCCGCCCAGCAGTTCCGTGATACCGCCACCGAGCGCGCCAGCCAGTTCAAGACCATCGCCACGGAGAAAGCCACCGCTTTCAAGAGCGTCGCCACGGACAAGGCCCAACACCTCAAGGAAACCGCCACCGAACAGTGGCAGGACACCCGGGTGAAAGCCAAGGAACTGCACATCACTGCGGAGGATTACATCCGTCAGAATCCAACCAAATGCGTTCTCAGCGCTCTTGGAGCTGGATTCCTGATCGGCTTGATCGTCCGTCGCTGAGACGCGACTGCCTGTGTCAGGTGATTTCCAAGTCGTCTCATGAATCCATCATCTGACATTGGCCCGACAGGCTGTGGAAACGCTTCCGCGTCCGACACACCCCACCCGGATGCGCCGCGCGCCAACTGGCGCGAGGCGCTCGATGGGCCTGGTGGCGTCGCGCGTGGCGCTGATCCAACTGGAGTCCAAGGATGTCGCGCGAGGTGCTTCCAGACGCGCTGTCCTAGTCGCAGCCACCTGCGGCTGCGCTTTCGCAGCTTGGATGCTCCTGCTTGCGGCGGGAGTTTCCATCATTTCACAATCGACCGGCTGGCCTTGGAACTGGGTGGCCGTCGGACTCGCCGCCCTCCACCTGCTTGTCGGCGTCATTCTGGCCCAAGCGGCCAAGTCGGCGGGCACACCCACGTTTCCCGCCACCCGCGCTGAATTTCAAAAGGACCGAGAATGGATCGAAAACTTCAACAAAGCCGAAGAAATAGAGCGTCTGATTCGCCTCAGCGAGACAGCCCGCTCCAGCTCTGGAGGTCGAGGCGGTTTCCATCAGGCAGCGCTTCGATATTCCCACACGTCTCAAGGATTCCCTCAAGCAGCATCCCACGGGATGGCTTGTCGGATCATTGGTTTCCGGGTTGGCTGCCAGCATGCTTTTCACCCGCAAGGCACCCGTCCGGGAGAAAAAGAACCGGGGTTTGCCACTCACCTTGCTCGGTCTCTCCTTGACCGCTGTCCGCCCAATCGCAAAAGTCTGGCTAACCGACCAAGTGAAACAATACTTTTCGGCACACCGCACGGACTCGGCGACAATCCCTCCGCAGCCACGGCCTCCTTCCACACCCCATATCTAAGAAGCCCATCCCATGTCTGTACACCAGGTTCTGGATCACGTTGATCAATACCTCCAACTCGGTCGCGAATACGACTGCTCCGATCTTCACCTCCCCACGGCCTACCCTCCGGCATGGAGACGCTTCGGGCAGCTCTCGCCGATCTGGGAGGACCACCAACCGCTGACCTCGGCAGGACACCGAGCGGCTCGCAAGATCCTTCCTCGGACCGAAGGAATGGGAGCGGCTCCAAAAACAAGGGGATATCGATTTCGCCTACTCCGCGCCGAACGGCCGCTACCGCGCCTCCGTGGTCAAGCAGCGGCTCGGCTACGACATGGCCTTCCGGATCATCAACGACAAGATCAAGATCACTCGAAGACATCGGTCTGCCGCTCGAACACATCCTGCCCCTCACCCGCTATCAGAACGGTCTCGTCCTCGTCACCGGATCCGTCGGTTCAGGCAAATCCACCACCCTCGCCGCGCTGGTCGATTTCATCAACCGCGACCGCGAGGACCACATCCTCACCCTCGAGGACCCCATCGAGTACGTCTTCGAATCCAAAGGCTGCCACGTCAACCAACGCGAGGTCCACAAACACACCGAATCCTTCGCCCGCGCCCTCCGCGGCGCGCTGCGGGAAGATCCGGACGTCATCATGGTCGGTGAAATGCGCGACCTCGAAACCATCCAGCTCGCCCTCACCGCCGCGGAAACGGGCCACTTGGTGCTCGGCACCCTTCACACCGGCAACGCCCCGCGGACGCTGGACCGGGTGCTCGACGTGTTCCCCACCGACCAGCGCGACCAGATCCGCATCATGGTCTCCGAATCCCTCCGCGGCATCCTTTCCCAACAGCTCGTCCCCCGCGCCGATGGCAACGGCCGCGTGCTCGCACTCGAACTGCTGGTGAACACCCCGGCCGTCTCCAACTGCATCCGCGAGGGAAAAACCTTCATGCTTCCCGGCGTCATGCAGACCGGTAAAAACGTCGGCATGATCACCATGGACGAGTCACTCCGCCAACTCTACGTCAAGGGCCTCATCTCCAGCGAGGAAACCCTCTTCCGCTCGGATGACAAAAACCAGATGAAGGCGTTTTTCGAATCCTAACCAACGCAGGCATTCCTCCCGCGTTCCCTCTGACCCAACCCACGAATTTCCTTCTACTCTTCAAATGGCCAAGATCGACACCCTTTTCCGCTACCTGATTGCCAACAAAGGATCAGACCTTCACTTGTCCGAAGGCCAGGTGCCGAAAATCCGCGTTCACGGGGCGGTCACCCCCATCCCCGATCAGGAAGTCCTCGCGGGCGAGTCCTTCAAACAACTGCTTGCTGAAATCTGCGACGCCCAAGCCTTCGAGCGCTATCTCGAAGGCGGCGATCTCGACTTCGCCTATGAAATGGACGAGGACTCCCGTTTCCGCTGCAACTATCTGAAGCAGCAAAACGGCCTGGGTGCCGTGTTCCGGCTCATCCCCACGGAAATCGCCTCGCTGGAAAGCCTCGGCGTGCCGAATGTCGTCAAGGAGTTCGGCCACATGCGCGCCGGTCTCGTGCTCGTCACCGGTCCGACCGGATCCGGCAAGTCCACCACGCTCGCCGCGCTGCTCGACTACATCAACATCAACTTCAACCGCCACATCATCACGGTTGAGGAGCCCATCGAGTTCGTCCACAGCAACAAAAAATCCATCATCACCCAGCGCGAAGTTCCCATCCAGACCCCATCGTTCGCGGACGGGCTGCGCGCGGCCCTGCGGGAGGACTCGGACATCGTGCTCGTCGGAGAAATGCGCGACCTGGAAACCATCTCACTCGCCCTCACCGCTGCGGAAACCGGCCTGCTCGTCTTCGGCACCCTGCACACCAACAACGCCCGCAAGACCGTTGACCGGATCATCGACGTGTTCCCCGCAAACCAGCAATCGCAGGTTCGCACCATGCTCGCCGCCTCGCTCCGCGGCGTCGTCGCGCAGCTGCTCTGCAAGCGCATCGACAAACCCGGCCGGACCGCCGTCCACGAAATCATGTTCGCCACCCCCGCCGTGGCCGCCATCATCCGGGAAGGTGCCACCCAGAAACTCTACGACGTCATCACCGGCGGTAAAAACGAAGGCATGCAGTTCATGGACGAGTCGATCTGGTCGAAACTCCGCGAAGGCATGATTTCACCGGAAGAAGCCTACATGAAGGCCATCGACAAGACGCGCTTCAAAAAATACCTGCCGGAAAACCTCTCCCACCTGGGAGACGCGTCCGGCGAGAGTCCGCTCACGCACTGAAAAGCGCGTGATGATGCCCGATGACCAGGCTCCTTCCGCAAACCTTGAATTGGGTTCACTTTCAGTGTGATTGCGTTCGCCCTGATTTACGGTTGCAAATATCCGCCTGACGAAACCTAATAATGCTACGATATCCAGGGGCACCCGACGGAAGGCGTCATCATCATATATCAATAGGGCTTCGCCAATTACTATAAAAGCGAAGTCAACTGCCCGGTCAGTGACGCGGCGACAAAAGTTTTCCTTGATCTCGACGACGATACTCCTTGCGGGCTGATCAGTGGTTTCTCATGTGTCTACTCTCCCAAATTGCGAAACCGAGATGTCGGCATCGGAGAGCGCAGGCATGAAGGCCAGCCGGTTCCGGACGTGGCGGTGTATTTCGACGAGTGCAATAACAAGATCTATCTCAAGGACGCCACCGCTGATCCGGTGATCTTTCACTGCGTCTCGCGGGTCGTGGACCGGCGGTTCGTGTTTGCGGAGCGGGAATGCGAGGCGTTCCGGATGTTCCTGCGGATGTATGAGAATTTCTCGGGCTGCCGGGTTTTGTCTTACTGCATCATGTCCAACCACTTCCACCTGCTGTTGGAAGTACCGCCGATGGCAGGGGGCGGGCTTTCCGACGAGGTGCTGCTGCGACGCCTTGCCGCACTCTACTCGGATGCGTTCGTGGCCGGGGTGGCGGTAGAGTTGGTGGAAGCACGGAAATCCGGGGCCGAAGGCGGAGCTGCGGAGATTCATGCCCGTTTCGCCTACCGGATGCATGATTTGAGCGAGTTTATGAAGGGCCTGCTGATCCGCTTCACGCGTTGGTTCAATCGGACCCACGCCCGCACGGGAACACTGTGGGAGGAACGTTTCAAAAGCGTGATCGTGGAAAGCGGCGTGGCGGCACGGACGATCTCGGCTTACATTGATCTCAATCCGGTGCGGGCCGGAATGGTGAAGGATCCGGCGGATTATCGCTGGAGCAGTTATGGCGAAGCGGTGGGCGGCGGAACGAAGGGCAATGGGAAAAAAGCCCGCGAAGGCTTGGTGAGAGCGTATTTTTGCGATCAGGGCGTGGGATTGGAAGCGGAGAAATGGCCGGAGGTGTCGCGATTATACCGGCGGCTGATGGGACTGGCCCTGCTGAAAAAGTCGGGCCGCACGGAAATGTCACCATCTGCAAAAGGGCTTGGCCAGAGCACGAGGAACACGGCGGAAATGCTGGCGAGCGGCGACAACGAAACCGTTTTGAAGGATCTAGGACTGGCGAAAATGCTGCATTGCCGGGTGCGCTATTTCACGGATGGCGCGGTGATCGGCAGCAAGGAGTTTGTAAACGAGGCGTTTGCGAGCGCGCGGGAGCGATTCGGCCCCAAGAGGAAGGACGGAGCCCGGGTGATGAAAGGCAGCGGCAGCGGCGCGAAGGGAGTGCTGTGGAGCTTGCGGGATCTGCGGGTCGGGATTTGATTTGGATTTTTGGCAGAGGTCTGCCGGCGAGGGTATCCATGTTATCTGGATCTTGATGGATTTCACGACCGGCCGGATAGTTCTGAGTTTTCGTTGACTCGATCGATCGGGAGAATTTGGCGTTTCATTGGCTTCTCGCATCGCGGGTGGACTGAAAGTCCGCGGTTCGAGAGAGGGTTTTGCCGCGGCGCTCAATCCCGAAAAACCTGAAGTACCAGCGACCGATGCCAAACCAGTTGCTCTGAAAGGCATGAAACTAATATCAATTCAAGCGACGGCGGACAAAATCATCGTGAGACCAATTGCAATCCCACCGGGCAGGGGCCTTAAAATGACCACGGGCGCCGGATCCCTATTTCCGACGCCCGTGGGCCCTTTGGGGGGCGCCCTTCTTAGGGGCTGTTGTGCTATCCCTTACGCCACTGAGGATGCCACAATTCGGCCGCATCTCCATACCGTGATCGCGTAGGGATCGGGTTAGATCCGCCCCGCCGCCTTGATGTCGAAATAGCGGTTCGCCAGCGCCACGGCAAATCCCTGAGCTGTCGAATCGAGCGTCAGCACCCCGAGCGCTCCCAAGGTTGCCAAAACTTCCCGCCGCTCCTGGATATAACGGTCTGCCGCCAGAAAGGTCAGCGCGGAGGAAAACGAAGTCACTGGATCCGCGATGGCATCCTCCACCGTCCTCTCGCGCATGCTGGCGAGCAGCACCAGATGCCGCGACTTGAGCACTTGCAGCGCCGGCACCAACTCCTTGCCATCCTCGCCCCGCAGGTTCGTGAGTAGAATCACCAGCGAGCGACGCCGCTGGCGGATCATCAACTGCTCCACCGCTCCGCTGAAATCACTCGGCGCGGCCGTGGTCTGATAGTCGTAAAGATGGTTGAGTAACACCGGCATCGCGTGCGAACCCTTGACCGGCGGCAGCCAGCGGTCCGATCCGCCGAAGGATTTCACCGCGACTTGATCGCCCTGCCGCAGTGCCAGATGCGAGACGAGCAGGATCGCGTTTAAAATGTGATCGAACTGTGGCAGCCCGCCGTCGAGCGCGCGCATCCGGCGGCCGGTATCCAGCAGGAAAACCACCGACTGGTTCCGCTGTTCCTGATAGTCGCGGCTGATGAGCATCTGCCGCCGGGACGTCGCCTTCCAGTCGATTTGCGCCAGCGGGTCGCCGTCGCGGTAGTCGCGGAGCTGATGGAAATCCCGGCTCGAGCCCGGGTGCGGGCGGCGTACGATGCCCATCGGGCTCTCGCGATGCTGCATGGCGAGCAGGGCGAAACGCACCACCGGCTCATAGTTCGGATAGACCTTCACCGTTTCCGGGGAAAGATGCCGGGTTTTTCTCGCCCACAGTCCCAGCGGTGAAATCCGGCGCACCTGCACCGGCCCGAACACCGCCTCCCCTCGCTGCGACAGTGTCACCGGATGAAACACCCGGATTTCACGATTCGGCGGCACTTCTCCGCACCACGGCAGCGTCGGAGCATCCGCCCTTTGCGGAATCCCGTCGAAGACTTCCAGCTTCGCCAACTGGCCACCCTCATTGCGCAAAATCAACCTCACCTCGCCGCTCTCGCCCAAGGCGAACCGCCCTGGCAGACGCCGCAGCACTTCGATGGGCCGGCGCATCCCGGCGAGCACGGCATCCACCGCCACCACCACCAGCACTCCCAGTCCCAGCCACCACCAAGGCGGGATCAGCGACGGAACCGTGACCGCGACAAGGGCGAGCAGCAGCCAGACCAAGGTCCATTTCAGCAATCGGGAGGTGGGGCTCATTCCATGGGATTTCCGGCTACCCGACGTTCTGCCGGATCACCCTCTCAGGTCAAAGGTCGAATCGCACCAACGATCGATTTTCAATACCGCCTGCGGACCAGCAGGAAACAGCCGATCGATCCCACCATCAGTGCCCACGAGGACGGCTCGGGAATCGGATCCACCGCGAAACGGGGTGAGTCCGCGTCGCTTTCCCCTCCAGATGTCAGCACCGCTGCGGGAGCGAGACCGATGGCGGAAAATTCCGGCAGCCTCTCGGCAGCGGGTGACAAACTCAAGGGTGTGACAAGCAGCACCATGCAAAAAAGGGACCTGAACTTCATGGGACTTGAAGGTTGGTTTTGTAACACAACAGCAGATGTTTAATAAATAGATCTCCCGATTGTCAATTTTTACAAAATATTTTTGAACAAAATCCTGAGAGCGTAATCCACCCTCTCCAACTACAAAAAAATAGAAACGCAGTAACGGCCCCTTGGGAACCGCGTGGTGACGAGTTGACCGGTTTTCCTGTCAGATTTCCTTGCCAGTCCGGCCGATACTTGAGAGGGCGGGAATACCAGTCAGCTCAAATCAAAGCTCCTGCTCGATGGCCTTGAGCGTGAGGAAAAGCTCCTGCCAGCGGCGGAGGCGCGGCTCGATCGCCATTTTTTCACGGGCAAGGTGGATTCTCACGGAGGTGAGAGAAGTGGCGTAATCCTGGAAAACCACCCGCAGCGCCTCTTCGTAATCCGAATGCAGCGTGCTTGCAAATCCCCCGCAAGTGTCTAGCAGGCGGCGCTGGAAATCCGCGGTGATCGACTTGCGGGTCACCGCGGCCACTGCGATGCCGCCGATGAGGAAGGCACCGGACAAGCCGCATAAAATACCGGGCAGCCAGCTGATGCCGAGCCCACCGCAGATGGCACCGGCCGTGACTAGCAGCAGTGTCATGAAGAGGAACGACTTGAGCGCGAGATTCCGCCGGCGCAGGTCCTTGTCGAGCTGGTTGCGGACCTTGAGATTGTCGATCCCCTGGCGAGCGGCGACGCCGAGGCGTTGGACGAAGCGTTTTTTGGCCGCAGCGAGTGTCTCATCGACCGGAGCGGCGGTGCCGAGATCCACGCCCATGGCGGCTTTCACCCGTTCGCCGAGTTCGTTCCAGTGCTTGCGGCAGAATTCGACGACTTCGACACCATCCTCTTCGGCGACGGCTTCCACGGCGGCCTGCAGGCGCTCGACGAAGATGGTTTCCATGGCGGGACCGGTGCGGTCGCCGACGAACAGCCGGAAAAACGATGGCGTCGCTCCGAGGCGGCTACGCAGTCGCTTGGAAACCCACACGGCTTCCGTCTGGAACACCTCCGCCACGCCAGCGAGATGGCGCGGCAGCCGGATCACGAAGCGCTCGCGAATATCGTCGATTTCCCGCTCGATGGTGTCGAGGAAACGGCTTTGCGCGTTGAGGGCGCTCGTTTGGTTTTCGAAACGATCCTCCACGGTGCGCAGGGCGGCGGCGGCCTGGCGGCGCCAGTCTTCGAGAACGGCCTTGCGGGCGGGTGATTCGCAAACGGTCCGGGAGATGAAACTTTCCAGCTCCGGATAGCCGCTGCGCTTGAACTGCTCGGGCACGAACGGCGTGGCACACTTCACCTCATAGGCGGTTTTCCCGGAAACCGCGAAAATCGGCGGGACGTGGCCGATGCGCTTCACGGATAGATCCGCCATGTGGCCGAGGATCACCTTGATGTCGATGGACTCGCGCTGGTCCGCCTGTTGGATGATGAATACCACGCGCTGCAGAACTTCCGGCGAGAGTTCCGAGATGAAATTCCAAGTCGCCGCGCCCCAGGGATTCGTCACGGGAAATACAAACAGAACCAGGTCCGCGGCGGGCAGAAAGCGGGCGGTGGTTTCCTGATGCCCCTGGACGATGGAATTGGTACCCGGCGTGTCGATGAGATTGAAGTCCCGCAGAAAATCGACCGGGCGGTGGCGTTCCTCCAGCATCGGGGTGATTTCGACGTCACGCGCGGGATTTCCGTATTGATACCAGAGCACACGGTCGGTTTCCGGCAGGATGTTCACCCGGCAGAGATCCCTGCCAAAGAGGCCGTTGATGAGGGTGGATTTCCCGGCGTTTACCTCGCCACAGACGACGAAGAGGAAGGGCGCGCCGAGGCCCTTGTCGACTTGATCGAGGGGAAGCTGGCCGCCGAGGTCGGTGTGGGTTTCGCTGGCAAGCGAGGCGATGCCATGAATCACATCCGCCAGGCGTTCACGCGTCGCGAAATAACGCTCGCCGAACATGGAATAACTCACGGGACCGGAATGGGGGCTACACTCAGTAGGTGGCTGGAGCCACGGACGCCTGGGCGGTCGCCACGTCGGCCTTCATCGCCAGGAGTTGGGAAACCGTGACGAATTTGAACCCGCGGCGGAGGAGGCCGTCGAGGGTGGCCGGCATGGCGTCGACCGTCTGGGAGTGCAGGTCGTGCGCGAGCACAATGCCACCCGAGGAAGTGCCGGCGAGAATGCGTGAGGTGATGACGCCTGCACCGGGGCGCTTCCAATCGAGCGGATCGACCGACCAGAGGATGGTGGGATAACCGAACTCGGCGTGCACCAGTTCCCGCTGCCGCTGGAGCAGTCCGCCGTAGGGCGGGCGCATGGTGCGCGGCTTGACCCCGGCGGCACGGGCGATGGCATCGCTGCAGCGGCTCATTTCCTGGCGGAGTTCCGTATCCCCCAGCTTGCTGAGAAGGCGGTGGGTCTGCGAGTGGTTGCCGATTTCGTGACCTTCCGCGACGGTGCGGCGGACGACTTGCGGATAGAGATCCACGCTGCGGCCGATGACGTAGAAGGTCGCCTTGATGTTGCGGGCACGCAGGATGTCGAGCAGGCGGGTGGTATTCTGAGGATGCGGGCCGTCGTCGAAGGTGATGGCGATGTAGTTGCCGGAAACAGGGACGCGGGTGAAGGTGATGCCGGAGCCTTTCGAGAAATTCGAGTCAAGCGACATGTCCGGGTTGCGCGGCACCGGACCTTGCACGGTCGGGGTGCGGTAAGCGGTGTTCGACGGAGTTTTGACCGGAGCGGCGGGTGGCCGTGCTTGGGGAGCGGCGGCCTGCGGCTGAAGCGGATCCGCGGCGGCGCAGCTGGAAAGAGAGGCGGCGAGCAGCATGAACCCCCGCCGGGAAAGCCGGGAGATGCCCGATTGTTCCTGGGACTCGGCCTGGAGCGAGGCGTTGAGAAACTTGTAGCCGAGAGTGTGTAGGGGATTTTCCATAGATCTTGGATGCGGGGAGAAGCTTCGGAGAAGTTACGTAATTTGAATTTGATGTCACGCCTCGTTTTTCGGGAAAGTCGTCCCCTGATTGAGCGCGTGCACGGCATCGCCAGCGGCAGATCGGAAAACATAAGACAGGGAAAGGGTCTTGCCAAGGTAGGTTTTGGCGGCTTCCACCGCCCCGGGAAGTGCTTCTCCGCGGGCAAGCGCAGCGGCGATGGCGGCGGAGAGCGTGCATCCAGTGCCGTGCGATCCTGCCACGGGGATTCTCGCCGCGAGGAAGCGGTGGACTTCTCCGCCGTCCACCAGGAGATCAAGGCATTCCGGCCCGTCGAGATGGCCGCCTTTTAGCAGGACCGCGGTTCCGAACATTTCCGCGAGCCGCCGGGCAGCTGGTTCCAACGCGGACACGTCCGGGATTTTTTCCCCGAGCAGTGTTTCCGCCTCGGGCAGGTTCGGAGTGATCACCCGTGCGAGCGGCAGCAGCAGCTCGCGGTAGGTGGCGATCGCATCCGGTTCGAGCAGGGAAGCGCCGGTCGAGGCGATCATCACCGGATCCACCACCAGCGGGATTTGAGGAAATCTCCGTAGAATTTCCGCGACCGCCCCCACGTGCGCGGCGGAAAAAAGCATGCCGGTCTTGATTGCCGCCACCGGGAAACTCTCCAGCAGCAGCGACACTTGGTCAGCCACGATTTCCACCGGCACCGGGTGCACGGCGCGCACGATGTTGGCCGTTTCCGAGACCACGCAAGTCACCGCGGTAAGGCCGTGGACTTGAAAATGTTGGAACGTTTTCAAATCCGCCTGAATCCCGGCTCCCGCCGAGCAATCCGAGCCTGCGATCGTCAACGCCACGGGAATCTCATTCGTCATGCCGTTGTGATAGCGTGCGGACGCGACCGGGCAATGACTGAATCCACGGCTCTCCGGGCAGCGCATTTACGAGGGATTCGACTTGCGATGAGGCTGTCACAGCGACCAGCATCCCCAACGTGACCCCCGCCCTTACCCCCGAGCTCGAAAACCTGTTTTCGTTTCTTCGCTTCCCGAGCATCTCCACGGACTCCAGCCACAACGCCGACGTCCGGGCTTGCGCGGAGTGGCTGACCGCGAAACTCGCGGGCATGGGCCTGGCCACGGAGCTGCACGAAACCGCAAAACACCCGATCGTCGTCGCGAGAAACGAGCACCTCGCCGGCCGCCGGACCGTTCTCATCTACGGGCACTACGACGTGCAGCCGGTCGATCCGTTGTCCCTGTGGACGAGCGCCCCATTCGAACCTGTCATCCGCGACGGAAAAATCTGGGCTCGCGGTGCCACCGACAACAAGGGCCAGATGATGACGCACGTGCTCGGCGTCGAGAAGACGCTGCGTGAAAACAAGGAGCTGCCGGTAAATCTGATTTTCCTGTTCGAAGGCGAGGAGGAAATCGGCAGCCCGAATCTCGCCTCATTCCTGCTCCATCATTGCGATGAATTGAAGTGCGACGTCATCGCCATTTCCGACACCGGCATGGTCGCTCCCGGCGTGCCCACGCTCGGCTACGGCCTGCGCGGCATCGCTTGCTGCGAGGTCATCCTGCGCGGCCCGAAGAGCGACCTCCACTCCGGCCTCTTCGGCGGCGCGGTGGCGAATCCCGCCACCGCCATGGCACGGCTCATTTCCAGCCTGCACGCGCTCGACGGGCGGATTTCCATCGAGGGATTCTACGATCAAGTCCGTCCGTTGGAACCGTGGGAACGGGAAATGTGGTCAAAGGTCCCCGGCGTCAGTGACGCGGATTTCCTAGCAGTCACCGGATCGCCCGGCCTCTATGGCGAGCCCGGTTATTCCTCCGCCGAGCGCACCTGGGCACGACCGACCGCCGAGGTGAACGGCATCGGCGGCGGCTATCAGGGAGAAGGCTCGAAGACCGTGCTGCCCTCGGAAGCGTTCGCCAAACTCTCCTTCCGCCTCGTCCCGGATCAAAGCCCCAAGGACATCATGGAAAAAGTCCAAAGCCACTTGGAATGGCATTGCCCGCCCGGTGTCGAGGTCGAAGTCCGTGTCGGCCACGATGGAAAACCCTACGTCACCGATCCCAACTCGAAATTCGGCCTCGCCGCGCAAAACGCGCTCCGCGCCGCTTTCGCAGCCGAGCCCGTGCTCATCCGCGAGGGCGGCAGCATCCCCATCGTGCAGACCTTCCGCGACATCCTCGGCGCGGACACCCTGCTGCTCGGCCTGGCCCTGTCCGACGCCCAGATCCACGCTCCTAACGAGAATTTTCCAGTCGAGAATTTCGAAGCCGGCATCAAGCTGAACCAGGCGCTGCTCAAGGAACTCGCTCGTCTAACTTCCCAATGTCCGATCCCACCACTCCCAAGCTCGACTTCATCCGCGAGATCATCGCGGATGACCTCGCCACCGGCAAACACGCCACCACCATCACCCGCTTCCCGCCGGAACCTAACGGATATCTCCATGTCGGCCACGCCAAGTCGATCTGCCTGAACTTCGGCATCGCCCTGGAAAACGCCGGCAGCGGAGCGAAGTGCCATCTCCGCTTCGACGACACGAACCCCGAGAAGGAGGAAACCGAATACGTCGAGAGCATCAAGGCGGACGTGAAATGGCTCGGCTTCGACTGGGGCAGCGACCTCTATTTCGCCAGCGATTACTTCACGTTTTTCCACGACTGCGCCATCCACCTCATCAAGGAGGGCAAGGCCTATGTGGAAACCCAGTCGGCCGAGGAAATGCGCACCAACCGCGGCAATCTCACCACCCCCGGCACCCCCTCCCCCGGCCGGTCGCGGAGTGTGGAGGAGAACCTCGACCTCTTCGCCCGGATGAAAGCCGGCGAGTTCAAGGAAGGCGAGTGCGTGTTGCGCGCCAAGATCGACCTCGCATCCTCGAACATGAATCTGCGCGATCCCGTGCTCTATCGGATCATGCATGCCCACCACCACAACACCGGCGACGCGTGGTGCATCTATCCGATGTATGACTTCGCACACCCGCTGGAGGACGCGCACGAGCACATCACCCACTCGCTCTGCACGCTGGAGTTCGAGAACCACCGCCCGCTTTACGACTGGTTCATCGAAAATTGCCCGGTGCCGTCGAAACCGCGGCAAATCGAGTTCGCCCGGCTCAATCTGAGTTACACCATCATGAGCAAGCGCAAGCTGCTCGAACTCGTGCAGGGCGGCCACGTCGGCGGTTGGAACGACCCGCGCCTGCCCACGATTTCCGGCATGCGCCGCCGCGGCTATCCGCCGGAAGCGGTGGTGCATTTCTGCAAGCGCGTCGGCATCACCAAGTTCAACGGCACCACGGATGTCGCGCTGTTGGAGTTCGACATCCGGGATTTCCTCAACCACTCCGCGCCGCGTCGCATGGCCGTGCTGGATCCGGTGAAGGTGGTTCTTGAAAACTGGTCCGCCGAGCCGCTCGCCACCGTGGAAGTTCCTAACCACCCGCAGAACCCGGACATGGGCGACCGCCACATCCCGATTTCCAACGAGGTCTGGATCGAGCGCGAGGATTTCATGGAAGTGCCCGAGAAGAAATTTTTCCGCCTCGGCCCAGACCGCCACGTCCGGCTCAAGGGGGCCAACATCATCCGCTGCACGGGCTTTGAAAAAGACGCCGACGGCCAAATCTCCCTGATCCGTGCGGAACTCCTGCCCGGCACCATCGGCGTCGATACGCCGGAAGGCGTCGTCTGCAAGGCCGCGATCCACTGGGTGGATGTCGCCACCGGCGTCGATGCCGAAGTCCGCATTTACGACCGCCTTTTCACCGAAGAAGACCCGGACGGCGCGGAAGGCGGATTCCTTTCCGTGATCAATCCAGATTCACTGAAAACGGTCACCGCCAAGATCGAGCCGGCGCTCGCCGAGGTGGAACCCGGTTTTTCCTGCCAGTTTGACCGCCTCGGTTACTTTATCGCCGATGCCATCGACCACCAACCCGGCACGAAACCCGTCTTCAACCGCACCGTGGCGCTCAAGGATTCGTGGGTGAAAAAGGGCGGCAGATAGATTGTTTGCAATGACCCTACCACCTAACGACGAACCCTGGCCTTCAAGATTCCTCCATCTGCTCGGCCTGCACGCCGTCGAGGACGCGGCGCACAATCCCATGCACATCCGCCGCGTGGTCACCAACGCCAGGCGGCTCACCGATGCCGAGGGCGCGGATTGGCTCGTCGTCATGCCCGCAGCGTGGCTGCACGATTGCGTGATCATTCCAAAATCCTCCCCCGACCGCAGCCGCGCCTCGCAGCTTGCGGCGAAGCAAGCTGTCGCGTGGCTGGAGGACCTGGAATGGCCGCATGGACGGCTGGATGAAATCGCCCATGCCATTGAAGCGCACAGTTACACCGCCGGCATCGCTCCGGAAACGCTGGAAGCGAAGGTTCTGCAAGACGCCGACCGCCTCGACGCGCTCGGAGCAGTCGGACTGGCACGCACCCTGATGTTAGGAGCCGAACTGAAACGGGAGTTTTACGATGCAGTCGACCCGTTCTGCCATTCAAGGGAAGCGGACGACTCGGTTTTCACCCTGGATCACCTTTACTGCAAGTTGCTCAAACTTGAAGACACCATGCAGACTGCGAGCGGCAGAATCGAGGCCCGGCAACGCACCGCCTACCTGCGTGGTTTTTTGGACCAACTCGAGGGAGAAATCGCCTGATTCGGGCTCAAGTTTCAAGTCGTCGAGCGGTCCCGGATCGCGTCATAGACATACCAGTCCTCCAGCTTTTTCCTCGCCCACGGATTTTTCCGCAGGAACGTGAGACTCGACTTGATCGTCGGATCGAACATGAAACAGCGGATGGGTATCTGATCCGCCATGCGTTCCCAGCCGTGCCGGTCCACCACCGCCCGCAACACCGTTTCAAGGGTGACTCCGTGCAGGGGATCGTTCGGATGCGAGGAAGGCGATGTCATGACGGCCGCAGGCTAGCCGCCCCGGGCGCGGGAGTCGAGGCAATGTAAGCTTGCGAGGAATCCTCCCGTTGACAAACATCGACTGGCCACAGCGACGCCAAAATCCGATGAAATCCAGCCGGCTTCCCCAGATCACGACTTGGCTCCTGCTGGCGTTTTTCTATCTGCCCATCGGCGTGCTGATCCTCAATTCGTTCAATGCTTCACGCTACGGCACCGGCTGGCAGGGATTCACGCTGAAGTGGTACGAGCGGCTGTGGGAGCGCGAGGACCTGTGGGCGGCTCTTGGAAACTCATTGAAAGTCGCCGCGGCTGCCAGCGTCGGCGCGATGATCCTAGGCACCTGCGCGGCCTTCGCCTTGCATCGTTTCAAATCCCGCCTGCAAACGACCCATCAACTGCTGGTCACGGTGCCGCTCGTCCTGCCGGAAATCCTGATGGGCATGAGCTTGCTGTTGTTATTTGTGGCCGTCGGCCAGCCGCTGGGTCTCGTCACGGTGGCGCTCGCGCACGTGACGTTTTGCATCAGCTACGTCACTCTGGTGGTGATGGCGCGGCTGCAGGATTTCGATTTCCAAATCGTCGATGCCGCGCGCGATCTCGGTGCCACCCGCTTCCAGGCGTTCCGGAAAATCGTGCTGCCCTTGCTCGCCCCCGGTATCTTCGCCGGCGGATTGCTCGCGTTCACGCTCTCCATTGATGACTTCGTGGTCACGTTTTTCGTCAAAGGCCCCGGCGCGGACACGCTCCCCGTGGTGATTTACAGCATGATCAAGAAAAGCCGCGAGTTCCCGGTGATCAACGCACTGAGCACGCTGCTCTTGATCGTCACCTTCGTGGTGGTCTGGGGCTCGCAGCGGCTGACGGCGAAGAAGCTGTGAACGTTGTCTATTTCGGCAGCTTGATTTCCGGCGCGTCGGTTAGTTCGATGCTGGTGTCGAGGTTCTTCAGCTTCACCTTGAAATCAAACAGATCCGTCCGCCGGTCGAGACGCGGGGTGACGGATCCCGATGCCCGCGACCGATAGAGATCACCGGTATCGATGTCGGTGACTAACAATGTTTCCACGTTGGAATCAGCGATCGCCTGGATGCCGTCGCGGGCGAACTCGAAATCGGACGGTGTGAACACCGCTGCCTGGCCGTAGTGGATGTCCATCGCGGGCACACTCGGCAGATTGCCGATAACGCCCGCGGTGGCGACGAAGATCTGGTTCTCGATCGCACGCGCCTGGGCGCAGTAGCGGACGCGGAGCTGGGCGTGGCGGTCGTCGCAGCAATACGGCACGAACAGGATGTCCACACCTTGGTCCGCGAGGTAGCGGGTGGCTTCGGGGAACTCGACATCATAACAGATTTGCACCGCGATCTTCGCTTTCGGCGTGGGCAGGACGATCAGTTCGCTGCCGCCGGAAATGCCCCAGTAGCGTTTCTCCGACGGAGTGATGTGCAGTTTCGGCTGGGCGATGTAGCGGCCCTCCGGATCGAAAATCAGGCACTTGTTATAAAGCTCGCCGTCCTCCTCGATCGGGTGGCTGCCGCCGATGATGTAGAGGCCGTATTTCTGGGAGAGGCCCGACATCAGCTCAATGAAGGGGACGGTGAAATCCGTCGACAAGCGGCGGATGCCCTGGATTGATGACAGCGGCTCAATGAAGGAAAGCAGCTGCACCGTGAAGAACTCGGGAAACAGCACGAAGTCCGAGCGGTAGTCCGCGGCCGTTTCCACGAAGTATTCCACCTGGTTGGCGAAGTCCTCGAAGCTGTCGATTTTCCGCACCTGGTATTGCACGCAGGCGATGCGGACTTTCGACGATGGCTCTGTTTCGACGTAGTCCGGATTGAGCCACTCGATAAGGCTTGCGTGGTTGAGGCTCACCGGATCGGTGATGTAGTTGCGCAGGATGCCGCGGGCGACGAAGCCTTCGCGCAGCTGGAAACTCAGCACATGGTCGCGGATCTCGCCGTCCTTGACCTTTTGCACATACTCTTCGGGTGTTAGCTCCGCGGCCATCGCGGCATAACCCGCAAGCCTGCCACCGGCGAGGATGCGCCGCAGGTTGAGCCGTTTGCAAAGGACCCGCCGGGCTTCATACAGCGCCGCGCCGATGCCCTTTCCCTGTTCGTCGGGATCGACGTAGACATCCGCGCCGTAGAGCGTGTCGCCGCTCGGATCATGATTGTGGAAATAGCCGCCATCAGTGATGCCGGCGTAGGTGTGCTGGCGATAGGGATCGCGGTCCGCCTTGACGATGAGCGACGCGACCGCACCGACGATGCGGCCGTTGATCACCGCGACAAGTTGCCCGGCGGGGAAAACTTTCAGGTGATTGTGCAGCTGGCGGACGCTCCACACGACGTTCTCCTCGCTCAACAGCGGAAAGGCCCTGCTGTTCAGCTCGATGAGGCGGGGGAAATCCTCGGGTTCGGCCTGTCGGATGAGCACTTCTCCGGCTTTGCTTTGATAGGTGGAAGGTTCCATGGCCCAAGTCTCCCGAGAATCGCCACCGGGTCAAGCGGCCCCAGCCCTCTTTCAGTCGCCGCCCTACCAGCAGACCGAGGCCTCATCATCAAGCCGGATTTCCTGCAACCCGTTCACATTCTTGAAGACATGACGCACATTTTGCGGACAATCCATTTTCCGATCTTTAGTCGCATCGCTTTTAATTTCCATAAACCACTCATTATAAGGGATTATTACCTATTGAAGGCAATTGGGCACACAACCTGCGATCATAATCAACGAGCATGATCCATCTACCAAGAATCCTTCTGGTCCGTCTGAGTTGACCGAATGAATCGACTCACCGTTTTACATCGAACTTCAAACCGTCGTGAAATCCTCGACCCCTAAAAAGCTGGAAACCGTTCCTTGCAACATCATCTTCTTTCCCAGCCATCTCTGCCGGAACGTCGGGGGCGCCCGCAAATTGACCGCACGGGTTCCGCAAGCGGCCGGGCTCAGCGCTTTGAGGCTCCCACGGCGTCCCGCGCAATCTCCGGACGAAGTACGGGGACTCTTCGCTGAGACCCGTGAGATCCTCGTCAGGCGTTCCGGAGTCGAGGCAATCATGGCGGCACCCTGCCGGGAGTTCTCCGCAACACTTCTATCCGAACCATCCCGCGCGCTGCAACAAGGGGACTCGTTCGCAGCCGTCGTGAAATCTCCGAACCGCAATTCCATGAATCACTCCATCACCCAGTCCCAGATGACGGCATTGTTCGCGCTGAAACGGAGTGAGAGACCACCCGAGAATTTCATGCGGGACTTCATCCTGGAGTTTCACAAACGCAATGATGCGACAAGCCCGAAACCCCGCCGACCCACTCCCGCTAAAAAGAGTCGTCCCAACTGACCACCGCGCTAACAAACTTCTCCCCGCCCCGCTTTCCGGCAGTGTCCCACACGTCCGCGTGTCTGCCGATAGCGGGGTTTTCTTTGTTAAGAACCCGCCGCCGCGGACCACATCAGAACACACCGCCGAAAGATTGGCCGACATGGGTGTTAGCCACGCCCCGCGTGCCGAAGAGCTGGACGGAGAAAACCATCCCGTCGCCATCCACAACCGTGCCGATTCCGGTATACTGATAGGCATCGGCGCGCATGGTTTTTTCATGGGGGGCGGACTGTGACCAGAGTCTCACATAGGTCGCACCGCTGCCACCGTGGCAGCAAACCACGTTCTCGGCAACCTGCCGGAACCCCATGGTATACTGGGCCTTCATCGCCCTGTTGCTGAATCCATGATGATTCGCGTCCTTGGCGGTCGTGCCACGGGTGAGACGCAGGTATTGCGCGTGCTCGCGCGCCAGCGCGGCGAGACCGGGATGGCGGGTAAGTTCCTGTTTGCTCCTGTCGTGCCGGTAATGGTTCACCGCGCTGAACACTTGGTTAGACAGGGTGGTTTCGTTTTGAGTGGAGGTGGACATATAGACGGTTATCGTCTTGGCGGGTGCCATGCACGATGGCAGGCAGGCAATGCCCAAGGCGACAATCGCGCCGAGGTTCGTGGATTTCATGATGGTGGGTGGTTAGTAACCGTAACTCTTCCGAATGGCCTCGATGCTGAACTTCGTGACCCGATCGCCACAGATCGCGGCGGTCTTCATCAAAAGGGTTGATCAATCATTCGCACCCGCTGTGCCAACCGGGTTGGATTGCCATAGCCTGTTGAAACGGAAAGGGTCGCAGGATGGATCGCTGAAACCTGGAGACGCTTAAAAATCAATATTCCGGTAATTGTTACAAAGATGCCGCAGCTTCTGCAGGCTTCGTGATTTCGTGAGGGTGCCGTTTATCTATCTGAATTAGATCCGATGGGTTGTTACCTTTAGGACCCGGATTTCCGCGGCAGCGGATCTCCCTCTGAAAAATGCTTGTCGTGAGAAGCCCGATGTTTCATTTTAACAGGGTCTGCCGATGCTATGAATCCCCCCTTCGCTTCATTCGATTTCCCGTCCTCCCCGAGCAAAAGGCCTTTGCTGGGTTTCTTCGCATTCCTGGCTGTGTGCTTTTCAGTCCCGATCGATCCGGCACGGGCGGCGGCAGAGGCTTTCACCTCTCCCCGTGGCATTTACACGGTGAAGGTGGCAGGCACACCCGCGGGGCTTACCCAGGCGAGGACCTATTTCGGAGTCCAGTTGCTGCCTGACCGGAAATTCACGGGTATGGCAAACAGTGTCAGCGGAGATGCGCTCAGCTTCAACTGGCTTTCCTCCTACGGTGAACTGGCGGATCCCGAGCGCAAAAGCTACGTCCATGTCATCACCGGAAATGGCCGGGGTTTCATCGTGGACATCGAAGAATTCCGCGCAGCGGATCTGCGGTGCGCCCAGGATCTTTCAGCATGGATCACACCGGGCACACAGGTTTCGATCCGCCCGCATCCGCACCTGGCGGATCTGTTTGGAGCGGACAACCGGTTCGGTCTTGGCAGCGGTCTCGATGCGGAGGTCGCCGACAACGTCGTGGCGTGGGATGAGCAAACCCAGCAGGAGCGCGTCTATTATTTCCATTCGACTCGCGCGCGTTGGGAGCAAAAAAACATCGTGGCCGATGCCAGCCGCGCCATCCTGCGTTTCCCTTACGGACTCTACATCGTGCGGCGCTCGCCGGGAACGTTGAGAATCGCGCTTTCCGGTGAAATCGGGGCGGACCCGCTGCTGCTGCCAGTGCGCACGGGGGCGAATGTTTTTTCCCTGCCGGTGAATCTGTCAGGCTCACTGGCCAATCTCATTACCACGACGGGAGACTTTCCTGTATCGAGCGGACCCCACTCCAACAGTGCGGACCTACTGACCTTCGAAGAGTCTGTTACCGGAAATCAACGCGGGCCTTTTTATCACTCGTCGAGGCCCAATTCCAGTGGTTGGCGCGAGGTGGGTGAAAGTAGCAGTGGCAATGTCACCTTGGATTTTTTGTCGACCTTGATTCTGCGCAGGATTGGCCCTCCCGGCTACGTTCGGGCAGAAGGCAGCCAGGTTCCAGCGCTGGTCCCACCTCCTGTGTTGCCGCCCAACCCCGAGCCTGGGGAGCTTCCGCTGTTTGGTTATCTTCCGTTTCCCCGGAATCCCCGGCCTGAAATGACCTACGAGGTCCAGATCAGCACTGATCTGCAAAACTGGACCTTTCATGACAATCCTACGATTGAGAACAACCAGCTGAAGTTTCAAATACCGGCGGGCCAAGGTCGTAGTTTCTACCGTCTCAGAGTAACCTTGTGAGTCCAACTTCGATGACACACTTCCCAGCTACCCTCGTTCTCCTAACCTCCGCCATCTCCCCATTGACGGCAGGCACCGTCGTGATCACCTCACTGCCGGACGAATCCCGCCCGCTCGTCCCACTGACTTCTCTCGGCGGCGTGGCGTTGGGAAGTGGCGTGGAAGTGAAAGTCGGCGCTTTTCCAGGGCTGAGCGACGATGCGATCCTGGACGCGGCCGCCACCGGTGGCTTCTCGCAGTTAGCGACCGCCTTCCAGCCTTTCGGCAGTGTGCAGGGCATCGGCGACGGCGTGGATGGAGCCGCAGGAAATTTCGAGATCTCCGTCCGGCAGGCCACTCCGAATCCGACTTCTCCGTGGGTCGGCGAGGAGGTATCGCTTTTGATTACGAAAGACGGCGGTCAGGAGTTCCTCGTTGCACGGTTCAAGGGAAAACTGTTTGAAGTCGATCCCGACACCGGGCTCGAACCTTTGCTGTCCCTGCATTTGGCGGATGCCAAGGTGATCGTGGGCAACCGTTATGGAGCGGGTGCCATCGCGACTTCGCCCGCACCGGAATCCGGCAGTTTCGGCACTTGGATCGCCAGCTTCCCAGTCATCACCGATCCGGACAAACGACTCCCCGATGCGGATGCCGATGGTGACGGGCGCAGCAATTTCTTCGAATACGCGACCGGCGGCGATCCGGGTTCAGCAGCGGATGCGAAGCCGTGCCAGCTCCTATCAGACGACGAAGGGGATTTCTGGATCCGCTTCTCCCGTGCGACGGGGATCGGCGGTGTTTCGCATCAGATCGAGTCGTCGGGCGACCTGGTTTCGCCATGGCTGCCACTCGACGGCGTCATCATGCCGGATCCCGAACCTCCGGCATCCGACGGCCTGAACTGGATGAAAATCCGCGTCCCCCAGCCCGCCGGACCGAACGGGTTCTTCCGCCTGAGCGCGAAGTCCGCTCCCTAGCAGCCGTTCATTTCGGCCGGACCATTTCGAACAAATCACCCGTCCTGCAATACCAGTTCGGCACCGACATGCGGCCGACCGGATGGAAATTCGCTCCTCTCACCCGCAAGCGTTTCAAGATCGAAATACTCTTCCCTCACCTGCACCCGGTGGACAATGCCCAGCACAAGCCGGTTGCTCGCCGATCCGTTGGATGGAATGCACCTTGCACTCCAACGCGGCCGGCGCGGCGGCGATCCGGGGCGGCGCGACGGATGACGATGCTGCGGTTTCGAGGTTTTCCTGTTCGGTTTCACTGACTCCGTAGGGCACGGCGGAAGCCGCCGTGCGGTTCATCACTTCGGCCAGCGATTCATCCACCAGATTCACGACAAACTCGCCGGTCCGCTCGCAATTTCGCGCGGTGTCTTTCGGCGAGCCGTCATCGCGGTCACCCGGCGCGAAGATCACCAGCGGCGGATCATCACCGAACACGTTGAAAAACGAAAATGGCGCGGCATTTACACTGCCGTCCTCGTTCAGCGTGGTGACCCAGGCGATGGGCCGCGGGGTGACAAGCCCTGCTAGAATCGGATAGGCACGGTCGGCGTGGGTGGTGAGCAGGTCGAGTTCGATCATGATTTTGAGTCCCGGACAATACTCGTCGTTTCCCCGTCCGCAAACTTGGTGCGCATGATTTCACCGGGCTTCAAGGTGGCGGCCGAGGTAACGATTTTCCCATCAGGTCCGAGGCTGATTGAGAATCCGCGCTGGAAGGCGGACTCCGGCCCGAGCGCGCGCGAGCAAACCACGCAGGCGGACGAGCTGCTCGGCGCGGCCAGCCAGATTGTCCTTGCCCGCCCGCTCGAAGCGCTGGCGCAGAGCGGCCACGGTTTCCATCCGCCGCTCCAGCACCATCGCCGGGTGATGCGACTTGTGGCGGGCGCGGGCCTCGTTCAGCCGGACGGCAAGCCATCGAGCGCGTTGCGGGTGGATCGAAAAAGCTGGGTGCGCGCGGAGTCGAGCCGCATGACGGATTCGCGCAGCAGTTTCTCGCCGTCGCGTTGCAGGGCACCGCGCTTGAGGGCATCGACCGCCAGTTGCGAACTCATCAGCCGCTCGCGGGTGACCCGCGCCATCCGCCGGCGGATTTGCGCCAGCCGGGCTAACAATTCCGCGCCATCCGCCACGGCCAGCTCGGCGGCGGCGCTCGGCGTGGGTGCCCGCAGGTCGGCGACGAAGTCCGCGATGGTGAAATCGATCTCATGCCCGACGGCCGAGATGATCGGAATCGGACAAGCGGCGATCGCGCGTGCCACGACCTCCTCGTTGAAATTCCAAAGATCCTCGATGGAGCCGCCGCCGCGGCCGACGATGAGCACGTCGCAGCGCGGATAACCGAATTTCTCCGGCTCGCCCAGCTTCGCGATGGCCTGGGCGATTTCCATCTCCGCTCCCCTGCCCTGCACGCGCACCGGGAAAAGCACCGGCTGCACCCACGGCGCGCGGCGTGTGAGCACGTTGAGAATATCCTGAAGCGCGGCTCCGGTGCCGGAAGTGATCAGTCCGATCGTCCGCGGAAATGGCGGGATCGGCAGCTTCCGATCCGCGTCGAAAAGCCCCTCTGCGTGCAACTTCC
Organism: uncultured Verrucomicrobiae bacterium; assembly: GCA_963841745.1. Lineage (GTDB taxonomy): Bacteria > Verrucomicrobiota > Verrucomicrobiia > Verrucomicrobiales > Akkermansiaceae > Luteolibacter. Next base: position 46,161 of record CAWJDV010000012.1, read on the forward strand.
GCTTGAGTGCCTCAAACTTCGCCTGCAAATCGCCAGCCCCCGCGCGTTCGGCCTTTTGGACGATGATTTGCAGCTGTCCTCGCGCTTCATAGACACTCGCCTCAGCGAACACCCGCACCTTCGCTCCGTCTTCCAACGCATCCGCGCCCTCACGTTTCCTGGCTCCGAACATCGCGCAGGAAATCTGCGCGCCCTGCGTCCTTCAGCGAGAAATACCAATGCCCGCTGCCTTGTTTCCGCAGGTTCGAGACCTCGCCCTCCACCCACGTTTCGCCGATCTGCACTTCCAACAGATTTTTCATCCGTCGCAGCAGTTGCGTGACGGACAGCGCCTTTTCCTCCGAGGTCTTGGGTTTCGAAAACAAATCCACGCCGCAATCTGGCAAGCGTGGCGGATTTTTCGAGCGGTAAAATTCCCCGCCGCGTGCTTGCGGAAGTGGGGGGAGTGAGACACTAGGCAGGCGGAGCTAAATCACGCCGATGATGATGAGCTTGGGTATTTCGAGCGACTCCCCGACACGCATCCCCAGCAACTTCCGATAGAGCGCGCTCTCCGGGGTGAGCAGGGTAATTTCGAGGCCATCGTGCTCGATGACCATGCCGCCGCAGGTGGGGACGAGCAGGAAACGGGTGGACTCGCCGTTAAGGTCGGCTTCGACGAGGGCACTGGCGTCGATTTCCGTGTCGGGGTCGAAATCCGGTAACGACAGGGTTTCGAAGATGCGCACGGATTCGGCAAGTTCATCGACTTGGCGCGCCTGGCCGGCGGCAAGGTAGGAAGCTTCCAGGCTGCGGGTGTCGTATTTCCCCTCCGCCTTGCTGCCGGGATCGGTGGCGGCGGCGTGGGCTTCGAAAGCCGCTTTGGAAAGTCGCTCCAGGCGGCTGCGAAGCTCGGTGCGGATGTGGTCGAGGAGTTGGGATTTCATCAGCGGACGGCGAGACTTGCATGGTCGCCGGAGGGACGCAAGATTCGACGCATGCCGACGATTTACGTTTACCAGAAATGCAGCACCTGCCGCGACGCGTTGAAATGGCTCGATCAAAAGGGCATCGCCTGCGAGGTGAAGGCGATCCGCGAAACGCCGCCGACTCCGGCGGAGTTGAAGGTGGCGCTTGATGCCTTCGGCGGGAATTTGCGGAAGCTTTTCAACACATCCGGCATCGATTACCGCGAGCTGGGGATGAAGGACAAGCTGCCGGCGATGAGCGAGGCGGAGGCGTTCGGAATTCTATCGAAAAACGGGAATCTGGTGAAGCGGCCGTTTCTGATCGATGGGGAGAAGGTGCTGGTGGGCTTCAAGGAAGCGGAGTGGAGGGAAGCGCTCCAAGCGTGATACAGGCATTCCTGTCTGTCGTGATACGAGCATTCCTGCCTGTCTTGGAGGTGCTGAGGCTTGTGAAAGAACAGGCAGGAATGCCTGTGTCACGGTTACTCGACGGTGACGCTTTTTGCCAGATTCCGCGGCTGGTCGATCTCGCAGCCGCGGATGCGGGCGACGTGATAGGCGAAGAGCTGGAGCGCGACGACGGCGGGGATGGTGGCGACGAGCGGATGGCAGCGCGGGATGGTGATGAAGTCGTCCATGCACTCGGCGGTCTCGTGGTCGCCCTCGGTGACGATGCCGAGGATGCGGGCTCCGCGGGCGCGGCACTCTTCGATGTTGCCGAGGGTCTTGTCCTTGCCGGGGATGTCCGGGGCGAGGGCGATGATGGGCGTGCCTTTTTCCAACAGGGCGATCGGGCCGTGCTTGAGCTCGGCGGCGTGGTAGCCCTCCGCGTGGATGTAGGAAATTTCCTTGAGCTTGAGCGCGCCTTCGAGGGCGACGGGATACATCGGTCCGCGGCCGATGAAGAAGGCGTGTTCGTTCTTCGCGTAGTCCGCGGCGATTTTGGCGATGCGTTCGTTCTGAAGGATGACCTTGGCGACAAGGGCGGGGATGGATTCGATTTCGCGAGCGAGCTTGATGCCGTCCTCACGAGAATAGCGACGGCCACGGCCGAGCTTGAGGGCCATCATGAGCAGCACGGCGACCTGGCAGGTGAAGGCCTTGGTGGAGGCGACGGAAATCTCGGGACCGGCGTGCAGATAGACGCCCCTGCCCGTCTCGCGGGCGATGGTGGAGCCGACGACATTGCAGAGACTCATGACAAACGCGCCTTTTTGGTTCGCCTCTCGCACGGCCGCCAGCGTGTCGGCCGTTTCGCCGGACTGGGAGATGGCGACGACGAGGTCGCGGCTGCCGAGGATGGGATTCCGATAGCGGAACTCGGCGGCTTGCTGGACCTCGGCATGGATGTCGGCGAGGTCTTCAAACGCGTATTCGCCGACGAGTCCGGCGTGCAGCGAGGTGCCGCAGCCGATGAGGACCACGCGGTTGAGTTCCGCGAGTTCGCGCGGCGAGGTGCCCATGCCGGCGAGCACGGAGGAGCCGAGGTCGAAGTCGAGCCGGCCGCGGATGGCGTTGCCTAACGAATCCGGCTGCTCGTGGATTTCCTTGAGCATGAAATGTTCGTAACCGCCCTTCTCGGCAGCGGCGGCGTCGAGCCCGAGCTCGGCGATCTCGCGGGTGACGGGGATGTTGTGCAAGTCGCGGATTTCGACGGAATCGGCGGTGACGATGGCGATGTCGTTGTCGTCCAGATAGATGACACGCTGGGTGTGGGCGACGATGGCGGAGGCGTCCGAAGCGATGATGGTTTCCCCGTCACCGACGCCGATGACGATGGGGCTGCCGCGGCGGGCGGTGATGATTTTGTCCGGCTCGCGGGATGATAGAACGGCGATGCCGAAGGTGCCGTTCACCTGATGGAGCGCGTCGCAGACGGCTTGGAAAAGGTCGCCCTTGTCGCAGTCGCCGATGAGGTGGGCGAGGACTTCGGTATCGGTCTCGGAGTAGAAGTGATGGCCTTTTCCCTCAAGCCGGGCGCGGATGGCGCGGTAGTTTTCGATGATGCCGTTGTGGACGAGCGCGATGTCGCCGGTCTGGTCGAGGTGCGGGTGGGCATTGACCTCGGTCGGCGGGCCGTGGGTGGCCCAGCGGGTGTGGGCGATGCCGGTGGAGGCGCGGTGGAAGAGCGCGCGGATCGGCCAATCGGCGTGGGCCTTGTCACTGAGCTTGGCGACTTTTCCGGGCGACTTGGAGACGAGCAAGCGGTCATCGTCGAGGATGGCGACGCCCGCCGAGTCATAGCCGCGGTATTCGAGGCGGCGCAGGCCGTTGATGAGCACGGTGGCTGCGTCCGCATTTCCGATGTATCCGACGATTCCGCACATATGAATTTGAGATTAGAGATTTGAGATTAGAGATTGAAGATCCTGCTGGACGATTTCCCCGGGGCGGGTGGTGGTGTCGGGGCCGAATTTCCGGCCGGGGTAGATGGAGGTGTGGATGCCGGTGTGGACGCCGTCGCCGATGATGGCTCCGAACTTGCGGCGGCCGGTGTCGATGAGCACGCCGTGGACCATGGAGCGGTGGTTTTTTCCGTCGTGGCGCAGGTTGGAAGTGGTGGTGCCGGCGCCGAGGTTGACCTTTTCGCCTAACACGGAGTCGCCGATGTAGGAGAGATGGCCGACGTTGGTGTTGGATAGAATCAGGCAGTTCTTGATTTCGACGGACTGGCCGATGTGGCACTTGTCGCCGATGCTGCTGTTGCCACGGATGTAGCAGTTCGGGCCGATCTTGCAGTTCTCGCCGATGACGACGTTTCCCTCGATGAAGACGCCTGGCAGGATGCGGCTGCCGTGGCCGAGGTGGAGCGTGCCCTCGATGACGGCGGACGGATAGATCTCGCCGTGGATGGAGTCGCCGGTGAGTGAGGAGACGTAGAGCTCATTCGCGCGGAGCAGGTCCCACGGGTAGCGGATGAGGAAGGAGGCGGCAGCGGGGAAAGCGGATGCGAGATCGGGTGAGGTTCCTTTCCAGGCGAGCGGGGTGTTTTGAGAATTGACGAGCGTGGATTTTTCACTGGTCAAGAACGCTGCGACGTCGGCGGGAGCCAGCCATGCTTGGGGAGAACAGGCAGGAATGCCTGTTTCACGGTGGTGTTCGGCGAGCGGGATATTGGCAATGGGAAAGTCCTCGATTTTCCGGGTGGCGGAAAGCGGCCAACAATCTGATGGATCACAAGACATGGGCGGCTATTGTCCGATTTCCTCGTGGATGGCGGTGGAGAACTTGCTGACCCAGGAGGTGACTTCGGCGAGTTCGCGGTGCTCGACGAGCACGCGGATTTTGTTCTCGGTGCCGGAGTAGCGGATCAGGTGGCGACCGCTGTCGCCGAACTCGGCGGTCGCTTCGAGCATGAGTTTTTGTAGCTTGGGCAGGGTTTCCAACGGCGGCTTGGAAGGCACCGGCATGTTGGCGAGTTGGGTGGGATACTCGTGCATGATGGCGGCAAGCTCGGCGAGCGTGGCCTTGCGGGCGATCATCATGCGGAGGACTTGGAGCGCGCTGAGAATGCCGTCGCCGGTGGTGACGTGGTCGCCGAAGATGAGGTGGCCGGAGTTTTCGCCGCCGAAGGAGTAACCGTTTTTGCGCATGCACTCGATGACGCTGCGGTCGCCGACGGCGGTAGTTTCCACTTTGATGCCGTTTTCCTTCATGGCCTCGATGAGGCCGAGATTGCTCATGACGGTGGCGACGAGGGTGTCGTGACGGAGTTTTCCCTGTTCTTTCAAGCCGATGGCGCAGAGGCCGAGGATGCGGTCACCGCTGACGACCTGGCCGTTGGCGTCGGTGAAGATGACGCGGTCGGCGTCGCCGTCGAAGGAGATGCCGAGATCCGCCTTGTGCTTGCGGACGAGTTCGCCGGCGGCTTCCGGGTGGAGCGCGCCGCAGCCGTCGTTGATGTTGAGGCCGTCGGGGTCGTTGCAGACGGTGATGACTTCCGCGCCGAGTTCTTTGAAAATGAGCGGGCCGATGAAGTAGGCGGCACCGTTTCCACAATCGACGACGATTTTCAGGCCGTGGAGGGAAATATTGTCAGCGGTGTGCTTGGCGAACTCAATGTAGCGGCCGCGGGCGTCGTCGATCCGGTGGGCCTTGCCGATTTGTGCGGGCGGCAGCGGGGTGGCTTCGGGTTCGTCGCCCATGATGTGGCGCTCGATGAGGGCTTCGAGGTCATCGGAAAGCTTGTAGCCGTCGGGCCCGAAGATTTTCATGCCATTGTCCTCGTAAGGATTGTGGGAGGCGGTGATCATGATACCGGCGACGGCACCCATGGATTTCGTCAAGTGGGCGACGGCGGGCGTAGGCATGGGGCCGACGAGATAAACGTCCATTCCCATCGAGACGAGACCGCTGGTGATGGCAGTTTCCAGCATGTAGCCGGAAATGCGGGTGTCCTTGCCGATGAGCACGCGGTTGCGGCGGGGGCCATCGGAGCGGAGGACGTTGGCGACGGCCTTGCCCATGCGCAGGGCGACTTCGGCGGTGATCGGGAATTCGTTCACCCGGCCGCGGATGCCGTCGGTTCCAAATAATTTCGTGGTTTGTTTCACAGCTTTAGGGGGGGAGAGTTGTTCAAAAAAAACTGAACTGATCAAGGCTAAACCCAGTGGCTCAGGCGCCGCCCAAGACCGCGCGGTGGATGCGACCGGGGGATTTCGCAAGGAACTGGCGGGAGAGGGTCTCGAACTGCTCGGAAAGGTCGGTGAGGTGGATTTCCAGATTACCTGCGCGGTCGGAGGATTCGAGCAGGCCGAGGCGGGTGAGTTCCTTTTTCAAGTGCTCGGCGCAGGTCGTCGCGGAGTCCACGAGGCGGATTTCCTGCGGTAGGATCTCCTGCAAAACGGGAATGAGCAGTGGATAATGGGTGCAGGCGAGCATCAGGGTATCGATGCCCTTTTCCACCAGCGGATCGAGATAAGTCTTCAAAACCTGGCGCGTGGCCGGGTGGTCGATCCAATTTTCCTCGATCAGCGGAACGAGCAGCGGCGTGGCCTGGCCGTGAATGAGCAGGCCGGTCCGGCGGAGGGCGAGCGCGTGCTGGTAGGCGTGGGACTGGATGGTACCGCGGGTGGCGATGATGCCGATGCGCACAGCGTCCGGGCAGGCAAGCGCCGCTTCCACGCCCGGCTCGATCACGCCGAGGATGGGAATCCGGTATTTCTCGTGCAGGCTCGGCAAGGCGTGGGCGGTGGCGGTATTGCAGGCGACGACGATGGCTTTGACGCCCCGCGCGATGAGAAACCGGACGTCCTCGTCGGCGAACTGGCGGATGGTTTCCGGGCTTTTCGAGCCGTAGGGCAAGCGCGCGGTGTCGCCAAGGTAGAGTATGTTTTCCGCCGGCAGGAGTTCCTGCACGGCGCGGACGACGGTCAGTCCGCCGACGCCGGAGTCGAAAATTCCAAGGGGTGCTGAATTCACTGGCGGGAGTGTGACCGGCATGCGGGCCACGCCAAGCGTTTTGCGCGGGCAAATAAAGGGTGGAAGGTGGACCCGGGATTGCTAAGAAACGGCCATGGAATTGCGGCAACTGAAGCATTTTATCGCGGTGGCGGAGGCCGGAAGTATCACTGCGGCGGCGAAAATGCTGCGGCTCACGCAACCGGCGCTCAGTCGCCAGATCAAGGCGCTGGAGGAGGAACTGGAAACCGCGCTGCTGGAACGCGGGGCGCATTCCATCGCACTGACACCCGCTGGCGAGATGTTGGTGACGGAGGCCCGCAAGCTGGTCGGACTTCAGCGAGAAGATGATTGAAAAGGTGAAATCCACCGCCAGAGGTGAGCCGTTGCGGGTGGGATATGCGCCGTCGCTGGCGGGGGAATTCCTGTCGGTTGCGATCGAGCGCTTCACCCGGATCTATCCAAACTTGCGGGTGAGCCTTTACGATTGGTCGTCGGCGGAAATGCGGACGGGGTTGAAGGCGGGCAAGCTCGACCTGATCGTCGCCGCGCCGTGCCTCGGGGTTCACGAGCCGATCCAGTGGATTTCGCTGCGCGACTACGGCTGGCAACTGGTGATGCCGGCGGATCATCCGCTTGGGAAAAAGAAGCGGGTTTCCGCGAAGGACCTGGCCGGGCAGCGTTTACTTCTATACGACCGCGAGCACTACCCGGATTACTGGGACCGGGTGACCTCCTTTTTCCGTCAGCAGAATCTCCAGGCGAAGGTGGCGGGCGAATTCGACGGCGTGAGCAGCCTGACCGCCGCGCTGGAGAGCAATCTCGGGATCGCGCTGTTAGCGGAAAGCAGCCCGATCGACAACGGCCGGAACAAGCGGCTGATCAGCCGCCCGTTGGAGATCGCACCGCCGCGGATCGAGGTGGCTGCGGGGATTTCCGCCGAGGGAACGACGTCGGTGCAGTTGTTGGAATTCATCGAGGAACTGAAGCTCGCGGCCACGCCTGACTGAAAACGAAAGCGCCTTGTCCGGTGGGGACAAGGCGCTATGCAGGTTTTGGGTTTCAGTGGGAGATCGGGAAAACTACCAGAAGTAGATGTAGAGGGCCAAGGTGGCGATCACCACGCCGACACCCCAGATTTTGGCGATCTTGGACGATTCGAGGGCGATCAGGTCGGTAGTCGGCATCACGACGGGTTTTTCCATCGGTTTCACGAGAGTGATGATCATCATCACCGCAAAGACCACGCCGAAGCAGATCGCCATCCGGTTGAGGAACGGGATGCCGCTTTGGAAAAGATAGAGGTAAGCGTAGAGCACCACGTTCACCAGAATTCCCAGCCAGCCGAGGAAACGCGGGGCACGCGGCACCAGGAATCCGAACAGGAACACCATCAGCACTCCCGGACTGATGAAGCCTTGGAATTCCTGGATAAAGGTGAAAATACCGCCGAAGGCTGGATTCCCGAGGTTCGGCGCAATCAGGCAGGAAATCAGCACGAACAGCACGGTGAAGAATTTCCCCATTCCGACGAGTTGATCCTGGGTGCTGTGTGGTTTGATTTTCTGGAAGATGTCGATGGTGGCGATGGTCGATGCCGAGTTAAGCATGGAAGCCAGCGAGGAGACGACGGCTCCGAAGATCGCGGCGAGCACAAACCAGGTGATGCCAGGCCGCATCAGCTTGCGCAACAGCATCGGGAAGGCGGCGTCGTAGTCATAACCGATCAGCTTGGTCCCGACAGGAACGCCTTTCGTCGCCGCAAGGGCGAGCAGGCCGGTGTTCACCTCGGTAAGTTTTTCCGGAGTGGCATCGGTAATTTCCACCTTCTCGCCGAGAACGCGGGCGTTGTGCTCGATCACCTTGATGGTGTTAGGCGGATCCACCTTCGCAAAATTTCCAGTCACGGGGTGAACCTTCAGTTTGCCCGTGGCATCGACGGTTTCGATGGTGGAAAGAATCAGATTGTTCTTCTTCATCGCCTCGGCCCTCAGATCCTTGCTGTAGAGATTGAAACAAAGAATTCCCGGAATCACGACCACGAAGGGAATGACGAGTTTCAAAGCGGCGGCGAAGATGATCCCCTTCTGCCCTTCCGCCAGGGATTTGGAACCGAGCGTGCGCTGCACGATGTACTGGTTGAGGCCCCAGTAGAAAAAGTTAGGAATCCAGAGACCCAGCACAAGGGCGGTCCACGGAATCGCGGGATCGGACTTCGGACGAATCATGTGCAGCTTGCCGCCGGACATGTTTTCGCCCTCGACGGCCACGGCTTCACCGTCTTTGCCGTGATTCAGAAGAATGAAGCGATCCCAGCCACTTCCCTTTTCGATGTCCTCCAGAGTGGCGCTGGAGTTGGCCACTTTGGTTTCCATGAGATCCTGCGGATTCGCGTCTTTCATCGCCGACAAAGCCAACCCCATGACGATCGCACCACCCACGATCAGGGCGGCACCCCAGATCAGATCCGTCCAGGCACAGGCTTTCAAGCCACCTACAAAGACGTAGGCGGCGGCGGAAAGTCCGATGATCCAGCAGCCCACCGTGATCGAGCCGAGGTCCAGACCGAACACCTGCTGTCCTGCGAAGAATACCGACACCACCTTGGCACCGGAGTAGATCACGGAAGCTGTTGGTACCCCCACCAGAATAACCAGCGTGGAAATCGCCATCACCGTCCTGGAGACCACTCCGTAGCGGTACTCGAGGAATTCCGGAATGGTGTAAATGCCGCAGCGCAGGAGCTTGGGGAGGAACACAAATGCGACCACCACCAGGGTGACCGCCGCCATCCACTCGTAGGACGCAATGGCCATTCCCAGCCAATCCGCCGCTTGGCCGGACATGCCCACGAACTGCTCGGTGGAAATGTTAGCGGCGATCAGCGAGAAGCCGACCAGCCACCAGGTGAGTCCCCGCCCGGCGAGGAAATAACCTGCGGCGCCACCGGATTCGGCGGCGCCCTTGGTTTCTTTGTTTCCTTGCCAGATCCCGAAGGCGATGACGCCGATGACGGCGACAAAGAAGAGGACCATGTCGAGCGTGCCCATGGCGGCAGCTTCAGTCGGTGCCTGTGCGAGAAGGGAGATGGGAATTGTCATAGCGGAGTTTATTGGATTTTAGCAGAAAATTTCATGTCAGAGCAGCCTGTCAGATAGAGCCTAAACAAGGCCCGGTCACTCCGCGGAGAACTTGTGGATCATCGTGTGAGAGTAAGTTTCGCCGGGACGGAGCACCGCGGATGGGAAGTTCGGGTGGTTTGGAGCATCCGGGAATCCTTCGGTTTCGAGGCAGAGGCCCGTGCGCTTGGCGTAGGCCACATCTCCCTTGCCCTTGACGGTGCCATCGAGGAAGTTCCCGCCGTAGAACTGCACGGCGGGTTGATCCGAGGAAACTTCCATCACCCGGCCGGACTTGGGATCCTTCACCCGGGCGGCGAGGCGGACTCCGTCGCCTTTTTCCAAGACCCATGCGTGGTCGTAGCCCCCACCGAACTTGAGCGCTTCGAAATCGGCGTCGACCCGCTCGCCGATGACGGTGGGTTGGGTGAAATCCATGGGAGTTCCGGCGACCGGATCGATTTTCCCGGTCGGGATCAGGCCGATGTCAGTCGGCAGGAAACCATCGGCCTTGAGTGTCAGGACGTGGTCATTGATCGACTGGGTCGGATCGCCTGAGAGATTCCAATAGGTGTGGTGGACGACGTTTAGAATTGTGGGCGCATCGGTCGTCGCCTTGGCTTGCCACTTGAGTTCATTTTCATCCGTGAGGGTGTAGGTCACCTTCACGGTGAGATTTCCGGGATAGCCCTCCTCGCCGTCCTTGGCGGTGTAGGAGAACTCGACGCCATTTTTGTCGGTGGCTTTGCCCGTCCAGAGGACCTTGTCGAATCCCTTCAAGCCACCGTGGAGGTGGCATGGGATGCCGCCGGGATCGTTGTTGGTGGCGAGTTGGTATTCCTTGCCGTCGAGAGTAAATTTACCGTCCTTGATGCGGTTTCCGAAACGGCCCACGGAGGAACCGAAGTAGTTCGTGTTCGTCAGCCAGCCAGCCAGCGTGTCGTAGCCGAGGGTGATATCGGCGGATTTTCCGGATTTGTCCGGGACTTCCATCGAGACGAGAATGGCGCCGTATTCGGTGACTTTCGCCTTGAGGCCGTTTTTGTTGGTGAGAGTGAAAATTTTCACCTTCTGGCCGTCCGGCATTTCGCCGTAAATTTCCTCTTTGACTCCGGTTTTGGTTTCCATGGCGGGGCTTTCTAAGCTGGCAAACAGACACATGGCCAGCGCAGGTATCAGAAATGGGGTTTTCTTCATGCGGACAAGGGTTTGGCGGATATTCCAACCAATGCCAAGCGTGAATTTCCGGCGTATTCGGGTGATGACGGACCACCTAACACCTGATACGCTTTTGGGGATGAACACGCCCGCCGACTGGAACCGCATCCTCACCGAAATCCTCGAATCCTTCGCCTGCCAGACCGGCACCATCCATCAGGCACCCCCAGGAGAACGGATTCTCAAGCTGGTCTGCCAAATCGGAGTACCTGAGAGCCTGATGGACAAAATTTCGACCATCCCCTTCGGCAAAGGCATCGCCGGAGCCGCCGCCGAGCGCGGGGAGGCGGTGGGGCTTTGCAATCTCCAGCAGGACCTCGGCGGCGTGGCCAAGATCGACGCCCGGAAAACCGGAGTTTCCGGCTCGCTCGCGGTGCCGGTTTTCGCCAGCGAATCAGGCCAGGTCATCGGCACGCTCGGAATCGGGAAATTCGCGCCCTACGAGTTCACCTCCGCCGAGAAGCAGCGCCTCGCGGAACACGCCACGGAGATCGGCAGGCTTTTCGATGATAAAGACATCGCTGTTGGTTGACCACCGGCGCGATGTCACTAGACTCCCGCCATGACTACGGTGGAATCAGCAACCAAGATTCTCGACACGATGCTCGGGCACCTCGGCTTCACGGCGACGATCGAGACCCAGGAAACCCACGACGGCCCGTGCCTGCAGATCCATTCGGGAGAAAGCGAGATCCTCATCGGCAAGGAAGGCGACCGCCTCGACGACCTGCAATACCTCGTCAACCGCATCCTCCGTCGGCACCTGCCCAAGGCGGAGCGCATCAAGGTGGACTGCGCGCACTTCCGCTCCATCCAGGAAGACCAGCTCAAGCAGGAAATCCAGGGCATCGCCGAGCGCGTGAAATCCACCGGCAAATCTTTCCAAATGCGCCCGCTCAACGCCTACTACCGGCGCATGGTCCACAATATCCTCGCCGATGACCCGCAGATCGTTTCCCATTCGCCGCAGGGGGATGACAGGCTGAAAAAAATCACCATTTCAGCGAAGAATCCCTCCAACCCGGCTTCATGAAAAAATTCTTTTTCGACTGTGGAACCCGCGACGCCACCGCTTCGCTTGGGATTGTCGTGTTGCGGGTGCTCGTCGGCCTGATGATGCTCGTCGGTCACGGCCTTCCCAAGATCGAGAACTTCGCCGGGCGCAAGGCGTTCTTTTATGTGCCGGATTTCCTCCCGGCGGATTGGTCGTCCATCACCCTGATGGCTTGTATCGGCGCGGAGGTCGTCGCCGCCACTCTCATCATCATCGGCTTCGCCACCCGCCCGGCCGCCTTTGTTCTCGGGTTCACCATGGTGGTCGCCGCGTTCGGAGCGCTCGGTGCCGCACCATGGTTCCAGTCTTCGCCGACCCTCGTCGAGACCAAGGAACTTTCCATCATGTTTCTGATTCCCATGATTTCCATCATCCTCACAGGCGCGGGTGCCTATTCACTCGACGCCCTGTTTTACAAGGACACGAAACGCCGCCGCTGGTGAAATCATGGAAACCCACCGTCTCGTTCTACCCGGCGACCTGAACCACTACGGCTTCGTCTTCGGTGGCCAGCTGCTCGCCTGGGTCGATGAAGCGTCGTGGATCGCCGCCAGCCTCGACTATCCTCACTGCCAGTTCGTCACCGTGGCGATGGACACCGTGGAGTTCCACCACAGCGTCCGCGACGGCACGATCCTGAAAATCTCCTGTAACCAGGTCCGCGAGGGCAACACCAGCATCACCTACGGCGTAAAAGTCTTCGATCAAAGAGCCGGCCAAAACCCCATCTTCTCCACCAACGTGACCTTCGTCAGCGTCGATGACGAAGGCCGCAAACGCAGCATCCGCAGCTAACCGTGACACAGGCATTCCTGCCTGTTCTTCCCTCAATCAAGTGGAACCGCCCATCGACACCGTTGACATCGTCCTGCCTCTGGAAAAATCCGAGGACGACGCGGCCCGCCGCCAGGCCGCCGCCGTCAAGCTCGGCATCCCCGTCAGCCGCATCGGCGGAATCAAACTACGCAAGCACTCCATCGACGCCCGCCAGCGTGCCGTCAAAGTCCAACTCCGGCTCGACGTCGCGCTCGACGGTCCCCTGCCGCCGGACGAAACACCACACTGGTCCGTCCCTCCCCTCCCCTCCACCGCCCGCCCGGTCATCATCGTTGGCTGCGGCCCGGCCGGGCTCTTCGCAGCCCTCCGCTGCCTCGAAAACGGCCGGAAGCCCATCCTGCTGGAGCGCGGCAAGGACGCCAGCGCCCGCCGCTTCGACCTCGCCCCGCTGCTCCGCGAAGGCCGTGTCATCGAGGAGTCCAACTACTGCTTCGGCGAAGGCGGTGCCGGCACATTCTCCGATGGCAAGCTCTACACCCGCGCCACCAAGCGCGGCCCAGTCGCCAAGGTTTACGAAGTGCTCGTCGCCCACGGTGCCCCGGAACAAATCCTCACCGACGCCCATCCGCACATCGGTTCCAATCTGTTGCCCAACGTCGTCAAGGCCATCCGCAACTCGATCCTCGCAGCCGGCGGTGAAGTTAGATTCCAAACCAAGGTCACCGATTTCCTCATCACCGGAAACCACATCCGCGGCGTGCTCACCGAATCCGGTGAGGAAATCCTCGCAGACTCCCTGATCCTCGCCACCGGCCACTCGGCACGCGACATCTATCGACTTCTAGCAGCGAAGAAAATCCTGTTGGAACCCAAGCCCTTCGCCGTCGGCTTCCGCATCGAGCACCCGCAGCCGTTCATCGACCGCACCCAGTATCACCTCGACTTCGGTCAGGAGCGCCCGCGCCTGCTGCCCGCCGCGCGCTACCGACTGGCCACCAAGATCCGCGGCCGCGGCGTGCATTCGTTCTGCATGTGCCCCGGCGGCTGGATCGTCCCCGCCTCCACCGAGAACGACGAGGTCGTCGTCAACGGCATGAGCCTCTCCCGCCGCGACTCGCCCTTCGCCAACTCCGGCATGGTCGCCACCGTCGAGCCCGAGGATGTGCAATACCTCGTCAAGGAACACGGCGTGCTCGCCGGCCTCGTCTTCCAAAAAGAACTCGAACGCACCGCCAAACAAGCCGGCGGCGGCGGCCAGGTCGCGCCCGGCCAGCGTGCCATTGATTTTCTCACCGGGAAAATCTCCTCCACCTTGCCAGACACCAGTTATTTCCCCGGCATCAAGTCCGCCCCGCTGCACGAGCTGTTACCGCAGTGGATCACCAGCCGCATGCGCGAGGGTTTCAAACTCTTCGGCCGGCAGATGCACGGCTACATTTCCGAAGATGCCCTGCTGCTAGGCTTCGAAACCCGCACCAGTTCGCCCGTCCGGATTCCCCGCCGCGACGACACGCTCGAGCACCCGGAAATCCACGGCCTCTATCCCTGCGGCGAAGGCGCGGGCTACGCCGGCGGCATCGTCAGCGCCGCCATGGACGGCCTCCGCATCGCCGACGCCGTGGCGGCGGTTTCCAGCCGCCAGGCCTAACCGCCCAAGTTCACGGGAAAATCTCCTTCGGACATCCAGCAAGTTTCACCAACAGCTTGTCCACAGTCGCCTTTTTCATATCCAGCGCGTCGAGCGTCGCCTCCTCCGATTCAAACGGGAACAACTTGCCGAAATAATCGACGTTCTCCCAGCTGTCGTTGAGCCTCCGCAGAACCATCCACCGCGGCTCGCCCTCTTCCTTCCCCTCGCGCGTCGGCTGCACGTTCACGCAAGCCCAGCCATCCTTCACTTTGAGGTGCTTCACCACGAAGATGATCTTCTTCGGATTCTTCGCCGCCGCCTCCTTGTTCTGGTAGAAATCGTAGCGTAGCACGTTGATGATGTCCAACCGCTCAGAGCTGCCGATCGGCGGCGTGCGGACTTCCTCGGCGGTGGAGCGAGCAGCCGCCAGCAGGAGGACGGCGAGAAGGAAACGGGGGGCTTTCATGGGGTTGGGGGGATGGAGATGACATCATTTCTGCCAATTGCCGCCGAGATCAATGCACGAATCCATCAGGTGGGAAAAGAGTGAAATCCACGGGTGAAAACTTCCTTCGGCCAACCCGACCTCAAGTCACCCTCCCACCTTGAAAACCCTCTGATTATCAGATGAATAGGACTCCACCCGACCAAGCTTGGAAATCCCCTCGAAACCGGGTTCAACCGCCTCAATCAATCAGGAAATCCGAAACTTCACGAAGATTGACGGATACCTCCGGCGACCCTGCACGAAAAAACACCGTTGTCGGACTCGCCCCAGATCGGTCCGTCTTGGGTCATGACCCCGAACCGATTCAGTTGCCCGATGACCTGCGGTTGAATGTGGCGAACAGCTTTTCAAGGATTCTGAAAATGGGGATCCATGCTCAAAAGCTTGCGGTGGACACTCTGCTTGGCTTCGTTACGTACCTTGCCCGGCCCGCCCGGCCCGCCCGGCGCGATGATCCGGGAGGTGATGTCCGTGTCCAACTGGCTTTCCATCAAGGTGGATGAACCGACGTCCAGGACGATCTTCATCTTGAATGTGCCACGCTCGACGGCACCTCCGCCCGTTTTTCCGGCAGCTTCAGGTCCGCCGTTGTCAAATTTCCCACCCGCCTCAACGGTCGCAAGCTGCTTGCCTGCGGTTGTTACCAGCGAGACGAGGCGGCACTCGCCCTTCATCACCACATCGTCCGCCATAAGCATGGCCTGCGGGCGAAATTCGATCTGCCAGCTTTCCCCAGGAATCACCTGTTGGTTAGGCAGGAAGCCATTGGCAAACCAATCGTTTTGCAAACCTTTCATCTGCCAACTCGTGGGTTCGTCCTTCGCCGGAGCTTGGCCATCCACGATTCGCTCCACCCATTGCCTGGTGATCTTGCCTTGCGCATCCTTTAGCGAATACCGGTGGCTGCCCGTTTGTTCCTTCCAGGTCATCCGCCATGCCTCGTAGTCCACGTCACCCTTTTCCAGAAATTGGCGGGAGTCGAAAACCACTTTGCCCCCCTGATCCGGCTTGCGAACCAACAGAGCAAGATTCTTCACTTCATGGCGGGTGATGCCTTCTCCCTCTCCAGCTAAAACCAGCTCTTCGTCCTCATTTTCAACATCCGCCTTTATCGAGGGAACCTTCATGCCGTTTCCCATGTCCAACCGGTTCTCCAGTGACATGCGTGTACTCCAAACGTAGCGGGTTCCAGTTTTCCAAACATGCTTCAGCCTAACCGCACCTTCACGGGCCGGGGCCTCCTCCATGGGACTAACTCCACCATTCACCGGAGTTTCCACCACCTCCTCGCTTCTCAGTGGAAGCGGCAACGGATCGACCGGATTGATCGGAGTCTTCGTCAGCAATTCCATATGGTCGGAATTGTCGATCGCGAACCGCGACCTTCCATTATCAGAAACTTGAATTCCGGAAGTAGTGCTCTTTTCCAAAACTGGCGTCCCGGTGGAAAGTTCCAGCCATGACTCACCCTCAATAAGCGGATTCTCTACCACCTGCTCACCGGGTTTGCCCTCTTCCGTGGGTAACACCTTGAAGTCCGCCCGGAATCCAATCACCGCACACTCGCGATCCTTCAGTTTTTCAATCCGTTTGAATTCGCATTCCGCTCGTGCCGCGACCACCCCGATGCCCCTCAGCTTCCCCTTCAGGTCCGCCTTCCAACGGTGGCCCACCGCCACCGGCTCTTTCGGCAGGTTCACGGGTGCTGTGAATTGCTGGATGACCGGGGTCTCATCGGGTTTCGAAATCGTGCCGAACGGGGTGGGATACCCATCGAAGGTGAGCGAATGATTCCCCCAGCCCATGCCCGTTTTTCCAGCAACCTGACCTTGCTCATCAAAGTAGGTCCACGAGTTTGCGATCATCTGCCAGGTTCCGGTGCTGGCGGCATCCTGCTTGATGCCTTTGGCAATCTTCCTGCTGTCAAATCCCATGGCCAGCCCAGGCCCCCGGGTGTCCACGCAATTCACCAGATACTGCAATCCAAAGAGACGTCCTCCCTCAGGATTCGCCCAGACCGTGAAGTTGAATTCGTTGAGCATCTGGCTGGTCGTCGCGCCCAGGTTCTTCGCCTCCCGGCTCTGGGATTTTCCTCGGATCCACGACTCGCAAAGGACCCGGTGTTCCATCCCGGTTTCCCAATCCCGCTTGAGCAAAAATTTTACAGGAATTTCCTCCCCGTTCATGGCTTGGAATGAAAATGGGATGAGCGGCAGCAAGCTGAGGATTTTCATGGCTCGTAAGTGCATGTCCTCATCTTCTATCAGGGAAAATTCCGGGTGGACATCCGGGGAGCCTAGGCAGCAAGCGCTCAATCGTACTCCGGCTCATGTCCAGTGCGTCCAAGGTATCTGCCTCACGCGCAAACGGTCGGAGCTTCTCGAAATAATCGACTTTCTCCCAGCCGTTTTTCGACTCTCTCAACACCGCCCATCTCGGCTCTGCAACTTCTTTGCCTTTCTTTGTTGGTGTCATATTCGCACACGCCCAGCCATCTTTCACCTTCAAGTGATGGACCACGAAAAGGATTTTGTCCGGATTCTCTCTGGCCTTCTGCTTATCCCTATAGAAATCGAAACGCATCACGTTCATGATCGCGTCGCGCTCCGGCGACCCCTTCGGTGGGGTGCGGACAGCCTCATCTTTCGCCGCCACGGAAGCCGCTTTCGCTGAGTTCGGATTGCCGAAATATTCGGTCTTCTCTGGATCACCAAATTCCGCCACCGGCAAGGCCCTCCGGATCTCAAAATACGCCGGATCCTTGCCGGACATCATGAGTTTCCACCCGCATCTTCTTCCACCGACCACCACCGGCGCAGCCAACTCCTCGACGCGAAGGATGACCCCACGATCGGTGACCCATGATCCATCGGGGTTCCTCGTGAGTTCCGTTTCCCAATTGTCCTGCACGCCCTCGCCAAAGTCGTCAAACAACACCATCCGGCAGGCCTTGCCGGTTCCGGCGATGCGGATTCCTCCCCCCCGTTTGTTCAGGACGAAAACAAACTCCTGCGGCTTCTCCCCATCTTTCGCGATATCCGGGACAGTCTCCTTCGCCGCCGCGCTGGCTCGCTTCAGATCGATAGGTCCATCCTGCGCCTGGTAGCTGTTAGCCGTCGAAAGCAAGGTCTTGCGGATCGCCTCCTCTTCGGCTCCTTGAATCACTGCGGCATTGAGAACTAGCAGGCGATTCGCCACCGGGCGGGTCAGATAGATCTGCCGGGCCACCTCCGCATCCATTCCCTTGGGCATGGCGTAGGCCCAGATGAGTCCCTCGCAGCCATCCGTCAGGGCGACCAGCCCGCTTCCTAACTGAATTTTCAGCACCAAGAGACTTTTCCAGATGAGACCTTTTCCCAATCCCGGTGCGCCAGCATCAGCCCCTTGGGCGACACCTCGACCTGCTTGCCATAGACGTCGGGGATGGAAACGATCTGCACCTGAATGGGGATACCATCGACCTTGAGGAAAAAATGCTGCGGATGTTCCAGCGGTTCGATCTTGGTGCCGGGAATCTCAACGGTGAACCGGATTTCCGGCGTATCCCAGACGACCATTGCACCCGCTGCGGTCTTGACGGCGGAGACTCCTTCTCCGAGGGCGAGCGCAGGGAGCAGCAGAGCTAGAAGGAATATGGAAAGGTGTTTCATACGATTTAGTCATGGAACCTTGGTTCTATTCTGTCTTCTCGCCGTAGCACTCCGTCTTGGTTTCATCCCCGAATGCGATGAACGGCCTCTTTTTCTTGATCATTTCGTAGTCAGCGCCCTTGCCGGAAATCACCAGTTTCCACGAGCCGCTGTTGATTTCACGATTGCCATCGTTGACCACCTTCTTGTCCAGCTTGGTGAGCTTGAACGTGGTGCCGCCGTTGGTGATGAAGGTCTCCTTGTCCACCGCCTTGAGCGTGCCTTGCCAAGTGATTTCCTCGCTCTGTTTGTCCCCTTGAGTGAATACAACTTTCGCTGAGTCCTTGGAGGTCTTCATCGTGATGTAGCCGAAGCGGTTGGTGTCGAAGCGGAACTGCTCGGCGTGGAGATTTCCGACAAATATCGCAAAAAACATGGCGGTCACGGAAATGCGCAGCCGCGAAGTAAAAGCGCATGTGTTGCTTGGTATGGCTTTCATGGGAATGTTTCGTTGCAGACCTATTGAAGGGCTAGGGATTCATCACCTCCACCGTGGTGAACATTTTCGGCGTGGTGGACGAATTGTAAGGCTCATCCACAATGACACGCTGCCAATCCGGAAAGCCGACGATCTCGCTCACCACCTGCGTGCCGGTGAGGGGAATAAACGAACCCGACCCGAGCGTGGTGGACTTTTTCGGCGTGTAGGTCAGACCGCTGTTCTTGCGCCGGAGATATTCCACCCGCCAGACAGTGCCGCCGCTTGTGTGCAGGTAGCTGGCGGGAAGACCGACTGTCCCGCCCGGAACCATTTGCCGGACATCGGGTCCCGAAGGATTAAGACCGAAGGCGAATTTGAGCAAGTTCGGAACTCCGTCGCCGAAGGGGACGGCACCCGGCAGGGCGTTGTTACCGGTCAAGCCGCCCCCGTTCGTCCACAGGACGAAGGCGCTCGCAGGGCCCGTCACTTGTGAGAAATCCGTTTCCCCGATGAAATTTCCAGTCAAACCGCGTGAAATGCCGACCAAACCGTCCTGAATACCCACTTCGCCGTAAGAAAGGCGAATCCTCCCATCAAAAAACAGCTCAGCTTGGCCGGTGACGCGGGTCGCCGCCGAACCGAATTGTGCAACATCGACCCACGTGACAACCGCCCGGTCCACAAGCTGGGCGAATCGGATGTCTCCTGCCGTCCCCGCGTGCAAATCGTCCCAAAACACCGCGACCTGAATGTTGCCCACATGCGTCACAGCATTTTCAGAGAGAGCGATCAAGGAAGTGGTGAAATTGATCACTCCGTTTGAACTCACCCAAAATTGGCTACGATTGACCTCGTAGAACGGAATGACCGCGCCAGAAGCCAGGGAGACGCTCTGCGTGGCATCATCCGCATCGGTGATGCTGGCCAGCAGCGCATGACCGGAAGGATCGTTGGGTAAAGCGGCAATCGTGACTGCCCCGCTGAATGAGTATCCACCGGAGCCATTGGGGATGAACTCCAGCGATTTGAAGGCGAGGTCGAAGGCATCAGTCGCCCCGGTAAAGATTTCATAATGCGGCAACGGAAGCGGGACGATGGAAACCTGCGCGCTTGCCGTGCTGGTTGCGCCAGACTGATCTGTGACGCGCAGTTGAACCGAGTTCGGACCTGGACGCGGCATAGCGGAAAAAAAAGACCAAGGCACCACCGGCTGAACTCCGACCGCGTCGTCATACTGTCCGTCATTGTCGAGATCCCAAGCATAGCTGAGAAAATCATTTGGACTATTGGGATCCGAGGTCAACGCGCCGCTGGGCACGAAATCGAATCCAATGCCCAGCGAGTAAGAACCGCCAGCGTTCGCGACTGGAGGTGAGTTCGTAACACCCGTTCCCAACAAGCTGATCAAAAAAGGATTTTCATCCGCATCGTTGCTGGCAATTCTTAAAGTGGCGGTTCGCGCTCCCGTTCCACGCGGTAGAAAACTGACGCCGAAGCTGGCAAAATCGTTAGATTCGATAGTAGTTCCTGGTGGAAACTGAATGCTGAAGTCATCGGCATCCGTGCCGGTGATGGTGACAGAAACCGATGTCAGATCCTCGCTCCCCGTATTGCGGATCGTGAAGCCTCTGGATGCTGGAGTGCCCGTCGTCACCACCGAACCGTAGTTCACGGACGAAATCCCGCTGGTCAGCGGACTGAAGGACTCCTCGACGACGATCTCTGCCAGGCTCGATCCGCTGGGAGTCCACACGACCTCGTCCACCCATGCGGTATCGGAAAACATATCCCCAAAAAAGTCCTTCACATAACGCCAGCGCAACGTGTGAACTCCTGCGCCGAGCACATACGTTTTTTGCTGCCACGAAGTACTCCCAGAAATTGGACCGGACTGGGGCACACCATCCACATTAAAGCTGAGGAAGTCATTGAAATCTGTCGCTGTCGACCACCAGAAGGAAATGGTCCCCGGTCCAGTGACCGTGGTCTCCATCCAGGTTTCCTGGTTGTTACTGATGTCCCCGCTGGCGGCGGCATCGACGCCATCATGGGTCACAGACGTCTGGATTCCCCACGAAGCCGACCCACCTGTGGTGAAGGTCAGCGAAGGTGCATCCACGGCATCTGCCAATGTCCCGCCTGCTCCTGTGAGCATCTGAGACGGATGACCCTGCCAGGTGGGAGTAGTGAAGCCGGTGGCTCCACTGTAGAAATAGACTTTGAATCCACCCGGCACTCCAGCCCCCAAGTTGACGAAAACCTGGCTTCCCAATGTAGGTGCGTTCCCGGTAAAGGTAGCACTTTCCAGATTATAACATCCAAAGAATGCCTGTGAGCCGATACTTGCGACACTTCCCGGTATGGTGATGCTGGTCAATCCGCTTGCGTTGAAAAAAGCCGCCGATTGGATGAGGTTCACGGTCGATGGGATCACATACGCCCCGGATTTTGCTCCTGGATACTGGATGAGGGTGGACTGGGCTTTGTTAAACAGAATACCTTGCTCACTTTTGAAGTTCAGATTCGCAACTGCAACGTCAATTGCTGACAGGCTAAAGCAACCGGTAAACGCATTCGTGCCGATGCTGATGACGCTGTCGGGAATGGATACCGAAGTTAATGAAAAACTGCCGCTAAAAGCCTCAGCTGCAATACTGGTTACACTTCCGGGAATCATGTAGCTGCCTGATCGTCCATTTGGATACTGGATAAGGGATGTCAGAGTTTTGTTAAATAAAACGCCCCCAGAGCTACTGTAGCTGGTATTGCTGGCGTCAACTGCGATGGCACTTAGGCTTGAACACTGGGAGAATGCACCGTTCCCAATGCTGGAAACGCTAGCAGGTATCGTCACTCCTGTCAGGTTGTAGAGATAACCGAACGCGTAGGAACCAATAGTAGTCACACTCCCAGGAATCACCAGCGAGGTGATTCCGTTGCAATACTGAAACGCTGTATTACCAATCGTGACCACCCCGAACGGTATCGTGATTCCAGTCAAGCCGGAAGTGCCTGTGAATGCCCAATCCCCGATAGTTGTGACAGTTCCCGGAATCACATAGGCTCCGGTTTTCCCGCCAGGGTACTGAATCAGAGTGGTTCCGAGTTTATTGAAGACAACACCGTCGAGGCTACTGAAGGAGGGATTTGATCCATTCACCGTTATTGCCGGGAGGGCGGAGCAATAGGAAAATGCGTATGTTCCAATACTTGTGACGCTGCTTGGAATCGAGAGCGAGGTCAGACCTGAACAGCCATAAAACGCGAAATTTCCAATACTAGCCACACTCGCTGGAATAGTGATTCCCGTCACGGTGGTCTTGAAATAGAATGCTTGGTTTCCAATGCCAGTCACGTCCAGACCGACAATAGACGAGGGAATCACCACTGCTCCGCCAGCGCCGGTGTAGCCGGTGATGGTGATGTGGGTGGTGTTGTTGGTGTAGGTGAAGTCGCCGAACTGATCTGCCGAGAGTGGACTCATCATGCAGAGCAGGACGAGCAACGGTTTCAACCAAAGGCATTTGGCGAGAATGGGGATGCGGGCAGCCAATGAAACATCATTGGAGTGGTGGATACGGTTTCGGAGGGGTTGGGGATTCATGGATTCAGGTTCGGTTGGAGAGATTGGTAACGTTTTAAGCGGTTAAGACCTAGAGAAGTCGATTCACAGTTTCACTGATTCGTGGCCCGGAAGAAGCCTCGATTTCCGAGGCTGGCTTTCGGAATGACATACGGGCTGGGCGGCTGCGGAGTGATGTCCTGCCAAGAGGTGGGCAGAAGATTCGGGCTCGATTGCAGGATGCCGGTGAAGGTGATTTCGTATTCGCCGCTTGGGAGAAGCACCGCTTGAATAGACGGTGGCGAAATGGCGGTGACCACGTTCGCGCTGATGTTATTGATCCATGCCGGATCGCCGCCAGCTGCGCTCTTGATTGCAAGGCTCGTGATATCGCCCGTTCTGCCGTTCAAAAGAAAGCTGAGAAACGAACCGTCAGACACGCCCGCACCAAAGGTAACGCTCTCATAAGTGGAACCGTCCTTATAGATCGCAATGACTGAGTATGTGCCGGACGCTTCAGGACTCGCGATGTCAAAGGACGTTAGGTTTAAAGTTGTGTCGGGCGTCGATGGTGTAACGACGATGGTTCCAGGTGAAATCGTCCCAAGCGCATTCGAGCCCAGCACCGAAGAAATGCTCATGGCCGTCGGCGAGGTGAAGGTGAGGTTGGATTCCGTATAGAAATTGCCGACCGTACCCGGTTCCGCTGAGTCGAAGTTTGCAGTGGAAGCGACTATCGGTGGCGCTACAGCTGTTCCGGAAAGCCTGATCATCACACGGTCAACTAGAACGCCGAATCCAAACTCATTGGTGATTCGTGCCGACAGAATGTTTCGGTAACGAGGATTCCCGGCAAAAGCGTTGTTGAGTTGAAATTCGTCCACGAACGTGGGCGGCAAGGAGTTTGCTACGTGCTCCACACCATTTGCATCGGTTACGATCAACCTGAATTGGCCGACAGTCTCCGGACTTTCGATTTCGAATCCAAGCAACGAAAACAAACCGCCTCCCGCAGTGATCTCTAATGTGTGCTCACCGTCAACGACCAGTGAGGGACTCTGATCATAGCTATTCCCCGCAATTCGCAGACCAGCGGGAGAATCAGTGGAAAATGTCACCCCCTTTTCCACATAGGTGGTTCGCACACCGATGACGGGAGGCAACAAGACCGGGCCGAAGTCGATCACCACCTCCGTGAAGGAAACCAATGAAAATATCAGATCGTTTCCGTCGCCCCCCGTGTAAGAAGCGGTGAAGGTGTAGGTCTGCCCGCCATAGGTGGCCGTGACCATGCCGCCCTCCGCGAGGTTGGTGAGGGTGCCGGTGATGGGACTGCCGCCGGTATTGTCAAATACCCGTAAATGCGTTCCCGGTGCCGGTGCGAATTGTAGCGTGAGCGTGCCGAAATTCAGGCTGCCCGCATATAAGGCGGTGCCGCTCCAGGGCACGTTCCCAGCCGTGTCGAAGACCGGGGAAAGCGTGTCGATGCCGGTGCCAGTCAGCGCGATGTCGAAGGGGTTCCTATCCGCATCATTGCTGGCGAAATGGAGGGAAGCCTGCCTTGTGCCAGTGGCCCAGGTGAGGAACGACACCTCGAAGGTCACGCTCTGGCCCGGAGCAAGCGTCGGAGCGGGAAGCCCGCTCCAGGAAAACTGGCCGGCTCCCGGTCCCGAAAATGAGGTGACGCCCAATCCACTCAACTCCGCGTTCCCGGTGTTGCGGATGGTGAATGTCCTTTTCACCGCATTTCCCACCAATGCGGTTCCGAAGTCGATGGTCGATAGTCCGTCGGCGAGCAGTGTCCCCACCGGAGATTCGATTTCGATTTGGGGAAACATCGCGGTTAGGACGATGTCGTTCCCATCCCCGCCCACGTAGCTGATTTGGAAGGAATAGGTCGCCCCCTCGAAATCCGCGTTAAGGGTAGCACCTTCCGGCAAGCCGCTGAAGATCCCGGTTACCGCCCCGGCACCCGTGTTGTTCACGACCATCAGTTGCGTCCCCAGCAAGGGCGCAAATCCTAAGTTGATGGCACCAAGATTGAGATTACCGGCATGGAAACTGTTGCTCGTGAAAATCACGTCACCCGGCGCATTAAAAAGGGGAGAAATCGTTGACGCTCCCGATCCAGTGAGCATCACATCGAAGGGACTGGAGGAGTCATTGCTGGAAATATGGAGCACTGCCGCTCGCGGCCCAGCGGCGTCAGGAGTGAAGAACACCTCGAGATCGATGGACTCGCCCGGCGCGAGAACCGTGTCGGCAAAGTTGCCGGGGTCAAAATCCTCCTCATAGTCTCCGCTCACGGATGCGGTGAGGCCGGTCAGATCACCCGTGCCGGTATTGCGGACGCTGAGGGTGATGGGTGAACCGGTATTGCCCAGTGGGACGCTTCCGAAATCGACGGTGTCCGCGCCATCAGCCAAGGGGGTGCCATTTGGAAGCTCGACGCTGACGACGGGCGTGGAAACGGGAGTGAGCACGTTTGCACTAATGCGATCAATCCATAGAGGATCACTGCTGAATTCCGTATTGAATGTGAGGCTTGTTATGTTTCCCGTTCTGCCATTCAACAGTTCACTCAGGAATGAGCCATCAGTTGTGCCACCGCCAAACGTCGCACTCGTATAAGTAGAACCGTCCTGATAACGAGCCGTCATAGTGTAGCCTCCATTAGCTTCCGGACTTACGATCTCGAACGACGTCAAGTTTAGGGGCGCACCGGGCACTGACGACGTAACGACGATGGTTCCCGACGCTGTCCCACCCAAAACCTTTGCGCCCAGCACCGAAGAAATGCTCATCGGTGTCGGCGAGGTGAAGGTGAGGTTGGATTCGGTGTAGGAATTGCCGACCGGACCCGGTGCCGCGGAGTCGAAATTCGCAGTTACGGCCTGTGACTGTACGCTGACCGCAGTGAGCACCACGTTGTTGCCATCGCCACCGTGGTAACTGATCTGGAAATAGTAGGTCGCTGCTCCGAAATTCGCACTGAGAATCGATCCTTCCGGAAGGCCGGAAAACATCCCGAGGATCTCCCCTACCGCCGTGTTGTTTGCTAACTCCAGTTGCATTCCCGGCGTCGGCGCGAAGCCGAGGGTGATAACACCAAGCTCCAAACCCGCCGCAGTGAATCCGTTAGTGGTGTAGGGCACGTCTCCCGGCGCATTGAAAACGGGAGACACCGTTGCGAGGCCCGTGCCTTCCAGTCTCAAATCAAACGGGCTTTCAGCCGCATCGCTTCTGGTGATTTCCAGTGCCGCAGTGCGGATGCCCGAAACGGTGGGACGGAAGGTCACGTCAACCATCAGGCTCTGACCTGCGGCGAGGCTGGAGGTACCGAGGGAACCAACGGTGAAGTCTGCCGTGGCACCTGTGATGGCGAGTCCGGTCAGAAGAGCGGTCCCGTCGTTTCTAATGACAAGGGTTCGGTTTGTGGGTTGCCCGAGCAAGCGGGAGCCAAAATGAATGGGCGGCCCGTCATCCACCAGACTCGTGCCCTCCAGTTCCACGACGATCTCGGCTTGGGAAACGATCTGGAATGCGACATTGGATACAACTGCGATGCCCACGTCGTTACTCAGGTCAAAATCAGCATCGCTCTTGTTTGTCTCCTGTGCATGGGATTCCACCCTCAGCGCGATGGTTCCGGTTGCTCCGGGAGGTGGCAGGAATCTGAGGTTGGACAACTGAGCCAACGGCAGCTCGTAGATTCCCGGACTTGTCTGAACTCCTGCCGAGAGTGATCCGCCGGATGGAATGTCCTTCACAACGACCTTGGTGAGTGTTTCCGAGCCATCCGTGTCCTTCAAGCTAGTCGCAATGGTCAATGGATACCCCACCCCGTCAAAAGTCTGGGATGCGGCGGCACTCAAATCCGGCGGGTCTCCCACCGCATCCACGATTACCTTGATCACGCCAGTGTCAGAAGTCGTCAGACCTGTGGAAGGGTTGCGATTGACTACGGTGACTGCCAGCTCCGGCGAATCTAAATCGCTATTTGAAGGAGGCCCGATGGTGGGGCCGCCGGTGTAGTTCGTTGTGCCAGGAGATAGTATATAGTTCCATGTGCCTGTCCCCAGATTGTATGTTCCGCCGTTTGGGATCACACTCCATGTCGGCGGGATTCCGACCACGGTCAACGTCGTAACGATGTCTGGCGGAGCATTAGTATCCGTATGTATGTTGAGCGCAGCTTGACCGTCTTCATCAATTTCTCTATTAGTTGCTTCGAGTGTGGGTTGTGGTGGCGGAAGCACCACGTTCAAGGATCCAGACAGATTGATCTCGAAGGGATTCTCGTTCGCATCGTTGCTAGCGATGGAAATCACCGAGGTTCTCACGCCAGCAGCAGCGGGAGGGGCGAAAGTGATAGAAAAGGATGATGAACCGCCTGGCAGCAATGTGGTGACTGGCAGTGCCGTATTGCTGAATCTCGCAGCATCAGTTCCACCCTTCGTAAGCGAAAGCCCGTTGAGCAGTCCTGTTCCAGTGTTCCGGACAACCACCGTAAAACTCTTCGTGCTGCCCGCATTCACCGCGGCAAAGTCGAGAGTGTTTCCGTCGTTGAA
This sequence comes from uncultured Verrucomicrobiae bacterium, assembly GCA_963841745.1. Classification (GTDB taxonomy): domain Bacteria; phylum Verrucomicrobiota; class Verrucomicrobiia; order Verrucomicrobiales; family Akkermansiaceae; genus Luteolibacter. The sequence continues at coordinate 73,057 of CAWJDV010000012.1, forward strand.
ATTCGTATCCGCCGGAATCTCCACAACGATCTCTGGTGCCGTGGGATTAGTGAGTTGCACCGATGGGTAGCCTTTCCATGTAGGAGAAGTGAAACCCGTATTTCCCGAATAGTAATAAAAAGTGAAATTAAAGGCAGCATTTCTGAAGACATCAGAATTCATGGTCGGCGCATTCCCTGAAAATGTCGCGCTCGCCAGGTTAGCACAATTGCCAAACGCCGAGTAATTGATATTTGTAACACTTAACGGGAAGGTGATGCTCGTCAGGCTTGTGCAGAATGCAAACGCATTATTTCCAATGGTTGCAACTCCATTGGAAATCGTCACGCTCGTTAAAGCTGCGCAATATTGAAATGCTGAACCTTCAATGATCATCACAGTTGAGGGAATAGTCACACTCGTCAGACTAATGTTATAGTAAAAGGCATAGCTGCCGATGCGAGTGACGGTCGAAGGGACGATGTATGCTCCCGATTTCCCAGTGGGATACTGAATCAAGAGCGTCTGGGTCTTATTGAACAGCACCCCGTCGAGGCTGCTGTATGTCGTATTGGCAGGATCTACCGTAATTCCAACGAGAACCGTGCAGCGGTAAAATACATTGCTCCCGATACTCGTAACACTCGCAGGGATCGCCACTGAAGATAATTTGGAACAATATGAAAAAGCAGAATCTCCAATGCTCATCACTCCATTGGAGATCGTCACACTCGTCAATGTTGAGCAGCCGAAGAAGGCAGTGCTCCCTACCCTAATCGTGCTCGCCGGGATGATCACGCTTGTCAATCCGCTGCAGTAATAAAACGCGTAATCGCCAATACTTGTGACCCCGAAAGGTATGGACACACCTGTCAATCCGCCGCAGTAGTAAAACGCATAGTTGCCAATACTCGTGACACTCACAGGAATGGTATAGGCACCTGATTTCTTACCAGGATACTGAATCAACAGTGTTTTTGTTTCGTTGAATAGCACTCCTGAGGCACTGCTGAACGCCGTGCTCCCTGCATCCACCGTAAATCCCGTGAGGCCACTGCAGTTTAAAAAGGCTTGGCTTCCGATGGAGGTGACGCTGGCGGGGATGGTCACGGTGGTCAGCCCCGAGCACGACGAAAAAGCACTAGCCCCAATGCTGATAACACCGTTGGCGAGCGTCAAACTCGTCATCCCGTAGCAGGCTTGAAAAGCGCCTTCACCAACACTTACCACTCCAGATGGAATGACAACGCTGGTTAGTTTGTAGCAGTAGTAAAATGCGGAGTTACCCACTTCCGTAACGCTCGACGGAATCGTGTAAGCTCCCGACTTCCCGCCTGGATACTGGATCAAAACAGTCTGTGTCTTGTTGAACAGAACTCCTGCGACACTGCTGAAGGCCGTGTTCCCTGCATCCACTGTAACTCCCGTAAGAAGAATACACGCGGAAAATGCACCTCTCCCAATACTCACGACACTCGCAGGAATCGTCAGGGCTGTAAGTTTTGAACAGTCACTAAATGCACTATTTCCGAGGCTCGTGACGCCGTTTGAGATCGTCAAGCTGGTTAGTCCGTCACAGTTGTAAAACGCATAACCACCAATATCTTCCACACTCGCAGGGATCGTCAAACTTGCTAGACTCGTACAGTAGGCAAACGCCCAGTCACCGATACTCGTGACTCCGTTTGAGATCGTCACGCTTGTCAGGCCCGCACAGTTGCCAAACGCATCGTATTCAATTCTGGTCACACTCGCCGGGATGATTACTGTCGTCAGGCTGGAACAAGAGGTAAACGCCGAGGCACCTATGCTCGTGACGCCGCTTGAGATCGTCAAGCTGGTGAGGCCTCCGCAGTATGAGAACGCATTGCTCCCGATGCTGGTGACGCTCGCTGGAATCGATATGGATGTCAGATTCGAGCAGAGCATGAACGCATTGTTGCCAATGCTCGTTACGCCCGAAGGGATGTTAACGCTTATAAGTCCGGCGCAATCGGAAAATGCGGAACTTCCGATAGTAGTCACCCCGTAGGGAATCGTTATGGCGGTGACCGTGGATTCACCCGAAAAGCAGTTGCTTCCGATGGCGGTGACTGGCATCCAGCCAACTGTCGCCGGAATTACAACGGCACCTCCACTGCCCGCGTAACCGGTGATTGTTGCCGAGCTGCCATTGACTGAGTAGATGAAATCTGAGGCGGGTTGATCACTTGATGATGAGATTTGTTCGATAAAGCCAACCCCCGCATTGAACAGTCCTCCGGAAGTCCTGCCCCTTGCGCGGAGTTTTCCCGAGGCTGGTAAGGCGAGGCCGGCCAACTCCCAACTTGCAGTGGTTCCGATGCGGGTGCCGTTGCCCAGAAACGTATATGAAACACCACCATCGCTGCTCAACTCGAAGGTGACGTTTGTCACTTCAGGAGCAGAACCCGACCGGGACCAGAAGACCCGCGAACTGCTCGTCTTACCGAGACCTTGGGAAACGCCATCATTAGCCAGTCGGGCAAGGCCGTTGCGATTGATGGTGGATCCACCACTTGGTTGGAGGCTTTCGAAATCTCCAGTCACGAGAATTTTGCCATCTGACTGGTGTGACACTCCGAATGCCGCCTTGTTCGGGCGGGGATCGAAGGTGGTGTCGGTCGTCCCATTCCCATTCAATCGGAGCAGATTAGGCTTCGGCAAAGTGAAGGCGCCGGACACGATGATTTTCCCGCTTGCTTGAACAGAAATTCCGTAAACCCGACCATTCAAAGTGGGGGTGAATGTGGCATCCACAGCACCATTGCTTTCCAGTCTGCGGAGATATCCGCCACCATTTCCGGCAATCAAAATTTTCCCATCCGCCTGGAGTGCAATCGCATCCAGCGACGATGCGCTGGAGCTTCCCGTGAACGTTGTGTCTTGGGCACCAGTCGCCGTGAAGACACGGTCAATGCGCCCGGTGACCAAGCCACTGAAGAGGATATTACCCTGTTGGATCAGGATGCTTCGCACTTCAGCGGAAATCCCGGGAACGAACGCGGTATCGACAAATCCATTTTCATTCAATCGGGCGAGACGGCTGCTTCCTGAGACATTGGTGAAATTTCCGCCAATGAGAATTTTGCCATCGGTCTGAGGCATGATGGCGTTCACAATCCCATTAGGTGCGGGTGGAGTGAAGTTCGCAGTGTCCAAGACTCCACCCTCTGTGAGCTGGGCGATCCTCACCCGAGAAACGCCTGAAATGGTGGTGAAGTTACCCCCGATAAGGATTTTTCCATTCGGAAGCACCGCGAGACAGCGCACTTCGCTGCCTGCATTTGGATTGAAGCCGGCATCAAGGGTGCCATCGGCATTTAGCCGGGCGATGTGGTTGCGGTTTTGTCCAAGAACTTGGGTGAAGTTTCCTATCAGGATGGTCTTGCCGTCTGGCTGGGTGACTGCGGCATTGACCGCCGTGCCAACGATGCTCGCATTCAGCGTGTCAAGGTCAGCGGGAGCGGCGTGGATGATCGATTGCAAGAGCAAGCACGAGATGAGAAGACGTAGAATCGCTTTCATGAGGTGATGGGGAGGTTGGGGGGGCAGGAGTTGGAAGGTTTAAGGCGAAATGAATTTCGCGGCCCTTTTCGGCGCAGTGCAAGGACTACGGCACTGGCTGCTAGAATCAGCGATGACGGCTCCGGTATGGCGTAAATGTTATCCAGCACGATGCCTTGCCCTGTGGTGTTTTCGAAGCGGACGTTGGTGATTTGTTGGCGAAGGCCTGCTCGCCGAACATTTGGAGCAGAGCGGTTTCGTCGTAGGTGCCGAGGGAGAAAGTGGAAGACGTGTGGAGCGCACCGGCTTCGTCGGTGACGATCAAGCGGAACTGCCCGAGCTCGCCGAGCTGGCTGTGGATGGCGAAGCCTTGGAGGTTGAAAAGCTCGCCGGCATGGGTGAGGTCGATGGTTGCGGTTCCCGCGACGCCGAGGCCGTTGGAATCGTTCATGGTGGATTGGATGGCCATGCCTCCCGGCGCGGAGGAGATGAGCTGGTAGCCGTTTTCCGAGTAGGACGCGCCCACGGTGGCGGTAACTGCGTTGTCGAAATGCACGGTGGCATTGCTGGCTGGCGGTGGGACGAGGTCGCTGAAAACGATTCTGTCCAACTGGTCTCCGCCGGTGAACTGTAGCGAGACGATGTTGGTGAATCCCGCGAAGCCGAAGTTCTGCGAAGAGGAGTTGCCGCCATCGAGGCGGATGGACGCTGACACCCTGGAGCCATCCGCACGGATTCCCGAAAAACCCACTGTCTCGCCAGCATTTTCGCGTTCGGCCACGTCCGCCGCGTAGAAATTGAAGGCAAGGCCGCCGTCGCGGGTGATGGTCAGCGGCTGACTGCTTGCGGTGTAGAGAGCGCCGGAACCGGGGTAGTAGGTGCTTTCGTGTGCCGCGAAAGAAAAGGTTCCCCGCGGCGAAGTTGAAATCATCCGATTGATAGGGACTGTTGATCAGGTTGTTGGCGTCGTTGTTGGCGGAAAGGTTATCGAAGGTCGCTGTGACCGTGATGGCTTTCACCTGGGCCGCAGACAATACCAGCAATCCAGTGACGGCCACCCGTTTGGCGACAGTCCTCCACACGACGGATCGAAACGTCGGATCGCGAGCCGTCCATTGGGGGGTGGCGGGGGGTGACATCATTTTTGCCAGTTGCCGCAACCACGGTTCCATGAATCCTCAGCACGAGGGAAGGTCGAAATGTTCCATGCGGAGGATTCTCACGCCTGCTTCAACCCGAGCCGCCCTACCACTTACCAACATGCTTATTATCAGCAAATTGAATCTCCTAAATATCCCGGCACTCCCCCCGAGAATCCTCAATCTGGTTTCCCAAGACTGTCAGGAAGGCTGAAGCTTGTTTGGGAAAATACTATTTCCCTCGCCGACCGTCGCGCTTGGGTTTTGCGAAATTTCCTAGCATGTTAACGTGCTGGCACGGCTCGCCCCGCGGTTTCGGCAAATCCGGGCGAGTCGCCCGGACGACGGACTCAAGGGAATGCGCAGACCGAGAGGCTTTTTTCAATCGCATCTCCCGCGCCGGACGCGTCGGAATGCGCCGGCCGCGTGCAGCGGCGCTACAAGATCGCGAAGCGCACCCCGCATGGCCCTTAGGCAAACGCGTCCCTGCCAATTTCAAAAAGCCTCTAAGACTTCCGCCGGGTCGGGGTCAGAACTGCGACTGCAGCGAGAAGTTGAACTGGCCGCCCTTGTCGGCTTCGTCGCCGGTCGGGTCGTTAGGAGTGACGACCGGGAAGGCGTAGTCCAACGCGAGCGGCAGCGGGCTGATCGGCAGCTTCAGGCGGATGCCGAGGCCGACGTCGCTGTAGAGCTCGCTCGGGGCTGAAGTCCCAGCTCGACTCGTTGACGAAGCCCGTGTCCGCGAAGACCACCGCGCGGATGGTCTCGATGATCGGCACGGAATACTCGACCGTCACGTAGCCGAGCGAGTTGCCACCGATAGACCTCAGTCCGTGTAACCGTTGTCACGAGGCCCGACGTCGCGGAACTCGAAACCGCGCAGGGTGCGTGCCGCCACCGAGGAACATCCGCTCGAAGATCGGGATTTCGTCGCCGAGGCCATCCACGGCGGCAAGTTCGCCGTTCACCGACAGGATGGTGTCCCATTTGAGGTTCCAGTATTTCTGGCCCTGGGCGGAGACAGTGAAGGTTTCGACGTCCCCGCCGAGGCCGGCGAAGGTCATCCCGAGATCCACCTTGTGACCGGCGCGGGCCTGGATGTTGTTGTCGCGGTTGTCAAAAATGTAGTTCAGACCGATGGCGCTGCGCAGGTAGTCGCCGCCGATTTTCTCCTCGGAGAGTTCGGAATTGTTGCCGTCAGGAACGCCTGCCGGAGTCCGATAGGAAATGTTGTTGACCTCCGAATCGATGTTGATGTTTTCCAACCGGTATTCCGCCTTGATCGAGCCTTTGGCGCCGAGCGGCTTTCTGCAGCGAAATGGCTCCACCGACGTTGGTCTGGTCGTAGTAGTCGCTGAAATAGGAGGATTCACTTGTAGAAAAGCTCACCGCCAAGCGCGAGTTGCTGGTCCATGAACCAGGGCTCGACGAGCGAGACGCTGAAGTCGGAGCGCTCGGAACCGGCACGCAGGTTCATGCTGAAGCGCTGGCCGCCGCCGGTGAAATTCCACGGGTTGAACAGATCGAAGTTCGTCTGCTCGAGCGTGAGGAATCCGACGACGCTGTCGATCGAGCTGAAGCCGACGCCGACACCCACGGAACCGGTGGCCTTTTCTTCGACGAGCACGTTTACGTCGCGGTAGCCGGAACCGCCGGGCGAACCGGTGGCCTGCACCTCGCTGAAATACTGGAGGTTTTCCAGACGCGCCTTGGTGGTGTCGAGTTCCACCGAGTTGAACTGGTCGCCCGGCTTGAGCGGGATTTCACGGCGGATCACCTTGTCCTTGGTCTTGGTGTTGCCGGCGATGTTCACGCGGCCGACGCGGAAGCGGGAGCCTTCGGTGATCTTGTAGGTGATGCTCACCCGGTTCGGGCCGGCGTCGCGGATGTCCGGGTTCACCATGCACGTCCGCGTAGCCGCGCGATCCGTAGAAACTGCGGATCATGGTGATGTCAGCGCGCATCTTCTTGGACGAGTAGGCGTGTTCGCCCACCAGGGTCAGCGAGGGATAGAGTTCCTCCGGTTTGAAAACCGTCATTTTCCCGAAGCCGACACCGGCGACGGTGTAGCGCTCGCCCTCGTTGATCGCGATGACGAGATCCACGCTGCCGTCACCCACCGGCACGCGGCTGATGCCCGGGCTGCTCGCGCGGAGGTATCCCCGGCTGCGGTAGAAATCGAGGATCGCGTCGAGGTCGGCGTCCAACTGGTCCGACTCGAAACGGCCGGACTTGGTCAGCCACGAGAACCAGCCTTTTTCCTTCACCTTCATTTCCTTGCGGAGTTCGAGGTCGGTGAACGTATTGTTTCCTTCGAAACGTGATTTTCCGAACCTCGTTCTTCTGGCCCTCGTCGATCACGAAAATCAAATCGGACAATCCCGGCTGACCGGTCGCCTGGGTACGGTGCGTGACGGTCACGTCGGGATAGCCGTAGCCCTGATAGTATTTCTCGATGTTGCGGCGGGCTTCGAGGATCTGCTCGTCACTGAGCGCGCCACCGGCCTTCACTTTCGATTCCTTCGCCAGCTTCTGGTCGGTGAAAATCGAGTTGCCCACGAATCCCACGCCGCCGAGACCGGGACGGGTCGTCACCTCCGCGATCAGGTTCACGCCATCTCCCGACCGGCTCCGCAAGGAAGCGCACGTCGTCCACCAGACCGGATTCGTAAAGCGCCTTGATGTCGTTGTCCAAGATTCTCGGCACGGTAGGTCGTCCCGGTCTTGGAAGTCATCAGGTTCCGCAAGACGGGCCTCATCCACGGTCTTCGCTCCGGCGTAGCGGATGGTGACATCGGTGATGGTTTTCCCTTCGAAATCCTGCGCGTGCAGGGTGCCTGCAAGCGCAAGAATGGAGAGTGAAGTGAGAGCGGCGAACTGACCCACGCCGCGCGGCATGAGGAATGAGGGAGTGGTGGGGAAACGCATGCGGGAATGGTGGTTGCGGTATGAAGCCCGCCCACCCCCCGTTTCGTCAAGGTCAATAGCTTGCATTTCCGGATTGTGAGCTTGCCTGCCGAAATCCTTGCCCACCCCGCCCTCGTCCTCTAAACCCCCTCCGTGCTCACGATTCAAAAAGCTTACCAAGACCCTCGGCGGCCGCACCTTGCTCCGCGAGGCGGAAATGTCCATCAACTGGGGCGAGCGCGTCGCCCTCGTCGGCCCGAACGGCGCCGGCAAGTCCACGCTCTTCCGCATGATCCTCGACGAGGACAGCCCGGACGAGGGCACGATCGAGCGCGACGAATACGCCATCACCGGCTACCTGCCGCAGGAAGCCGGCGAACCGACCGATGAAACGATCATCGAGATCGCCATGGGCATCACCCCGGAAATGATCGGCATCCTCCGCACCATGCGCGAGTACGAGGCCACCGGCGACCTCTCGCACCCGGATTTCGCCAAGGCCCAGGACCAGTTCACCGCACCTCAACGGCTACCAGCTCGAACCCAAGGCCAAGAAAATCCTCGCCGGCCTCGGTTTCAAACAAGGACGACTTCCACAAGCCCGCCCGCGAATACTCCGGCGGCTGGGTGATGCGCGCCCACCTCGCCCAGCTCCTCGTCATGGAGCCGGACCTGCTCATGCTCGACGAGCCGACCAACCACCTCGACCTGCTCTCGCTGCTCTGGCTCCAGCGCTACCTGCTCAACTACTCCGGCGCCATCCTGATGATTTCCCACGACCGCGACTTCATGGACTCCATCATCGAGACCGTCGTCGAGATCGATCCGGACGCCGCGAAACTCATTTCCTACACCGGCAACTACTCGTCCTACCTCGAACAGCGCGAGAAAACCTACGAACAGCGAGTCCAGGCCTATCGGAACCAGCAGCAAGGAAATCGAAGGCCACCAGGAATTCATCGACCGCTTCCGCCAGGTCGGCTCCAAAGCCGCGCAGGTCCAGTCGCGCATCAAGTTCCTCGAAAAACTCGAACGCATCGAAAAACCCCGCGCGCCGCGCAAGCCGTTCAAGTTCACCTTCCCGCAGCCGCCGCGTTCCAACCAGAAGGTCATGGAGCTCATCCAAGGTCGGCCAGTCCTACGGCGACAAGCGCATCTACAAGGACCTCGACCTCACCATCGAGCGCGGCGACCGCATCGTGCTCGTCGGCCCTAACGGCGCGGGCAAATCCACGCTGCTCAAGATCCTCGCCGGCATCATCCCGATCGACTCCGGCAAACGCGAACCCGGCTACGCCACCAAGCTCGGCTACTACTCGCAGCACCGCCTCGAGTCGCTCAACGAGAACAACACCGTGCTCGAGGAAGTCATGGGTGCCTGCACCACCCTGCGCGATGAGGACGCCCGCTCCATCCTCGGCACCTTCCTCTTCCGCCGCGCCGATGTCGAAAAACGCTGCGGCATTCTATCAGGTGGCGAGAAATCCCGCCTCAACCTCGTCAAGTTCCTCGTCGATCCGCCGAACCTGCTGCTGATGGACGAGCCGACCACCCACTTGGACATCCTCTCCATCGACTCGCTGGTCAACGCGCTCAAAGCCTACGAAGGCACGCTCGTCTTCATTTCCCACGACGTGCACTTCATCCGCACGCTCGCGGAAACCACGCTGCACATCACCCGCAACGAGAAGAACCCGGAAAACGGAGCCCTCGTCACCCGCTACACCGGCGGCTACGATTACTTCCTCGAAAAATCCGGCCTCAACGACGACCGCGGCGCGGTGACTGCATAAGGAATGCTCCCACTTATTTGTGAATCCGTGAGCAACTCCACTTAAGTCAATACGGAGCCCGACGAGAATATCAAGCAAGCCCAGATACTGCTTCAACTGGCTGACCGACTGGCTGGCGCTCCGAGCTATGGAACCGTGACTCTAGCAAACCGTGCCCGCGACATAGCAGCAGTTCGCGTAGGGCGTCTCGTTGTCAACCTCGGACTACACGAAACAACTCTAACTGAAATTTTTCAGATGTTCCCCAACGATGACAGGAGCTTTAGCGAGTGCAAATTAGCTCTAGCGTCGGGGCTCCTGCCAACTCCGAATTTGTCGCGGCCAAGGATAGCACCGCGGGGGCAGGACCAGATAATTAGAGCATGGGAGGTAGGCCTGCGGCGCGTAAAGGACCTGCTCGAGGCAAGTGACCAGTCAAACATCAGCGCAGGTGAAGCGCACGCTGTTTTACCCGAGCTTTAGGCGCTCTTCTGAGGTGATGAGGTTTCCGATGATCCGGTGCATCGGACAGTGACCAACACATGGAACCGAAAACATCACTATCTGCCCATCGGCGGGTTTGACTGTGCTAACTTAAAACAAACTCGAACCCTCTTTCAGTTTCGTCAAGTGATTAAAAGATTTCCCACGATCCCTCCGAAATCGTTTGATCCCGCCGACCCATCTTACCAGTCTCCGACAGCTGCCGCGTTTGATGTCGCATGGCGGCCGCATCAAGCCAAATTTGGCCCCATTTATGCCAATGTAGCCGCTGCCTATGACTCCATCACTCGAAGAACCTTTGTCGATGTCGATCGCAAAGAGGCAATGCAGAGCGAGGCTTGAAAGGCGCGGAAGAACTGATGGACGGGGACATGAATGGGGTCAGAGTAGAATGGCGCTAACTTAAGGCGGATTTGGGATAAATTCAGGCATTCCGGCGGAATCGGATGGCTGGAGCGGAGGAATCCCAAAAAACCCCGGAAAACCAAAGCAAAAAGCTACCGTCCGAGGTCTTAATGCCAAGCTTACACAACCCGTTTAAAATGCATGTTTTCTCCTTAAGTTAGCGCCATTCGGTTCAGGTCTCACCAAATAACAATCATTTGCTTTCGCGAGGACTGGTATCATTCCCGAAGAACAGGCAGTAACGCCTATTTCACCGGCTCGGAAAGCCCGAAGCGCCACAGCCACACGAAGGCTAACAAAATCGCCGCAAGGCCGACGTGCAGCACCTGCACCCACGAATAAATATGGATCTGCGCCATCACCACACCCAGCACCATCTGCGAGATCACGATGCCCACCGCGACTTTTTCAACCCTTCCCGGTCCGCCGACGCGATGCCGCTTCGTGAGCAGCCACGCCCACACCGCCGCGGCTAACACCGCCCAGGAAAAACTCCGGTGGATCAGGTAAACCCATGATTGCTCCAGCTCGCCGGTCCAGGTTTCCCGAGCCACGTTCCCGTGAAACTTCGCCATCTCATCGGTCATTTCGCGGACTTGTGAACCGGAAATCCCTTCGATAACGATGACAACCAACAGAGCCGTCACCGCCAGCCGGAGTTTCCCGCGCACCGGGGAATCCAGCTCGATCCGCCACGGCGTGTCGGTGCCGCGCCAGGCACAATACATCATCGTCCCCAGCAGTGACATCGCCAGCGCGAGATGGGTGGTTAGAACTCCGGGACTCAGCCCGCTGTAAACCACCCGCGCGCCCATCCAGGCGTTGATGAGCACCACCACCAGCGAGGTGAACGCCATCCAAAACACCAGCGGCCGCTTTTCCCGCTGCCAGAAGGCGGCGATGAATGTGGCCAGCGAAAAGAAGCCCACTGGCAGACTCGTCAGGCGGTTCACAAACTCCGTCCACACGTGCCGCGGGTTGAACTCCTTGCGCAGGCTCTCCTCCGAAATCGTCGCTGGATCGCGCCCCATGCGCTCCGCCTTGCGCTGGAATTTCTCGATCGGCAGTTTGGAAAAATCCACATCCTCCACCTTCGTCGGCGGGATCAGGCAGCCCCAGCACGTCGGCCAGTCCGGACAACCCATGCCCGCCCCGGTCACCCGCACGATCGCGCCCACAAACATCAACACCAGCACCGAAACCAAGGCCGCCGTGGCCAGTTTTTGAAAGCGCGTCATCCCCATGCGCGGACCATGGTCGGGGGCTCCGGGAATTCCAGCGAAAATCCAACGCGGACGACTGGCGCTTTGCTCCAGCCGATGAGGATTCGAAAATCCGTCAAGGGCCGGAAGACCATTTCACGCGACTTCGGGTCAGCGCGATGCCGGACGGCGGCGGTTGTTACCGCGGGTGGCGTTGCTGTAATCAATGCCACCACCGCGATTTCCGCCGCCACCACGGTTGCCACCACCACCACCACCACCACCACCACCACCGCCGCCTTGGCGACCGCGGTTGCCGCCGCCTTGGACCATGCCGCCGCCGGTCCGCATGCGGAGATGGCGGTCGGCGAGACCTTCGTCGTGCCACTGGTGATCATCCCAGCGGGGAACGGCCATTTTGATGACTTTTTCGATTTCCCGGAGGAATTCGCGTTCGTCTTCCGCGCAGAACGAAACGGCGCGGCCTTCCGCTCCGGCACGGCCGGTGCGGCCGATGCGGTGGACGTAGGCCTCCGGTTCGTTCGGAAGATCGAAATTGACGACCAGGCCGACGTCTTTCACGTCCACGCCGCGGGCGGCGACGTCGGTAGCGACGAGCACGGGAGTGAGGCCCTTTTTGAATTTTTCGAGCGCTTTTTCGCGTTGCGCCTGCGACTTGTTGCCATGGATGGCGTCTGCCGCGAAACCGGCTTCACAGAGGCTTTTCGCGAGTTTGTTGGCTCCGTGCTTGGTGCGGCTGAAGACGATGGTGAGCTTGCCGGAAGTGGCAGACGCCTGGCCGCGGAGCAGTTGCTCCAGCAGCGGGCGCTTGCTCTCGCGGTCCACGAAGCAGACCTGGTGCTCGATGCGCTCGGCGGTGGTGGTGCCGGGATCGATGCTGACGCGGGCGGGATTGCGCAGGATGGTTTGCGCGAGCTCAACGATGTTCGGAGCGAGAGTCGCCGAGAAAAACAACGACTGGCGGTTGGCGGGAAGCAGGGCGACGATTTTCTTCACATCGCGGGCGAAGCCCATGTCGAGCATCCGGTCCACTTCGTCCAGGACGAAAAACTCGACGCCGGAGAGATCCACGGCGCGTTGTTCGATGAGGTCGATCAGCCGGCCCGGAGTCGCCACCAGCACGTCCACGCCTCCGCGCATCGCGGAGACCTGGGGATTCTGGCCGACGCCGCCGTAAATCAGCGTTTGCTTGAAGCGGATGTGGGCACCGTAAGTGGTGAAGCTCTTGCCGACCTGGCCGGCGAGCTCGCGGGTCGGTGCCAGCACGAGCGTGCGGCATTGGCGCGGCTTGATCTGCTTCGGCCGCTCATGGATCGCATGCAGGATGGGCAGTGCGAAACTGGCGGTTTTACCGGTGCCGGTCTGGGCGCAACCGAGCAGGTCGCGGCCTTCGAGCAGAAGCGGAATGGCTTGGGCCTGGACAGGCGATGGGACGGTGTAGTTCAGCTCGCGCAAAACACGTTGGAGGGGCGCAGCCAGTGGCAACGCCTCGAATTCATTCGGGGTCATGTTGGTAGGGATGTCTGCCTCATCCCGGATGGGCGGCAGGCGGTGTCGATGAGCGGTTGGAGTAACCTCAAACAATCTCTCATCGAGGAAGACCGGAAAAGGGTGGAGCCATTCAATCGACTCCCCGCGCGCCGGAAACGGCGTGCGGCGCAGGCTTTAGCGGGTTCCCGGATGATGGCAAGCCTTTTCCGGAATTTCACTTGTCCCGCCGGGCATCGGGATAAGCCTTGAAATCAAGAGCATTCCCGGAACGTGATGGCCGCATGTGCAAGGAAACATTCCTCCAAGAACTGCTGGACCGCATGTCGGTCGAGGAAAAAGCAGGACAACTCAATCTTCTAACCGCGGCGATGGATGCGACCGGCATGAAACACTCGGAAGATCTGGGAGAGAAGATCCGGGCAGGCCTCTGCGGGGCGGTGCTCAATGTTTACACCCCCGCCGCGACGCGGGCCTTGCAGGAGTTGGCGATGGCAAGCCCGCTGCGCATTCCGCTGATTTTCGGCTATGACGTGATACACGGGCACCGGACGATTTTCCCGATCCCGCTAGGTCTATCTTGTTCGTGGAACCTGGAGCTGATGGAGCGCTGCGCCCGGATGGCCGCGGCGGAGGCGGCTGCGGACGGCCTGCACTGGGTTTTCTCGCCGATGGTGGACATCTCGCAGGACGCACGTTGGGGCCGGGTGGCGGAGGGCGCGGGCGAGGACCCTTGGTTAGGCGCGAAGATCGCGGCGGCGATGGTGCGCGGCTATCAGCAAAACGAGCCGCCGGTGCTGGCCTGCGTGAAGCATTTCGCGCTCTACGGCGCGCCGATGGGGGGGCGGGACTACAACACAGTGGACATGAGCCGCCGGGCGATGGTGGAAACGTATTTGCCACCCTATCGGGCAGCCGTTGAGGCCGGGGCGCGCACGGTGATGACCGCTTTCAACGAAATCGACGGCATCCCGGCGAGCGGCAACCGCGGGTTGCTAACGGGACTGCTGCGCGAGCAGTGGAAATTTCAAGGCTGGATCGTGACCGACTACACGGCGGTGACGGAAATGAAGAACCACGGCACGGCGGCGACCGATGCGGACGCGGCGAAGCAGTCGCTCGACGCCGGAGTGGACATGGACATGGTGTCGGAGGCATTCCAGCGGGAGCTGCCGGGCCTGGTGGAATCCGGTGAAGTGCGGGAGGAGCAACTCGACGCCGCAGTGATGCGGGTGCTGGAGACGAAGTGGGATCTGGAGCTTTTCGAGGATGCCTTCGCCCGATGCGACGAAAAACTAGCAGCTGCGGTTCACTTGAGCGAGGACCACCGTCAGCTGGCGCGTGAGGCGGCGCGGGAGTCGGTGGTGCTTTTGAAAAATGATTCACAACTCCTGCCGTTGGCGAAACGGGGGAAAATCGCCGTCATCGGCCCGCTCGCCGACAGCAGGAGGGACATGCTCGGTTGCTGGATCGCGGCCGGGGATGAGGCGGTCACCGCGTCGCCGCTCGATGGCATCCGCGAGGCTGTGGGTCATGGCGCGAAGGTGGTTTTCGCGCCGGGCTGCGACATCGAACGAGGTCGCAAGAAACGCTTGGAAAAGGCGGTCAAAGCGGCCGAGGCGGCGGACGTCGTCATTCTGGTGCTCGGCGAGAGCTGGCAGATGAGCGGTGAGGCGGCGAGCCGCACGGACATCCGGCTGCCGAAATGCCAGCGGCAACTGGCCAAGGCGATTCTCAAAACCGGCAAGCCCTGCGTGCTGGTGACGATGAGCGGCCGCCCACTGGACTTGAGTTGGGAGGACCGGAAATTTCCCGCGATCCTGCACGCTTGGGCGCTGGGAACCGAGGGCGGCCGGGCGCTGGCGGATATTCTTTTCGGCGACGCCGCACCGGTCGGGAAGCTGACGATGGGATTTCCCCGCAGCGTCGGGCAACTGCCGATGACCTATCGGGAAAAACCAACCGGGCGACCGTTCGACGATGCCGTCCAGTATTCCTCCAAGTATCTCGATGAGCGGAACGACGCGCTCTATCCGTTCGGCCACGGGCTAACTTACGGGAAATTCCACTTTGGCACGCCGACGGTGGATTCGGCGGAAATGAAACCGGGTGGAAACGTCATGATTTCCACCGAGATCACGAATCTGAGTGCACATCCGGTGACAGAGACGATCCAACTCTATCTGCGGGATCTGGTGGCGTCGGTCAGTCGACCGGTCAAGGAACTGCGCGGCTACCGGCGGGTGACGCTGGCCGTCGGGCGAATCGATGATGGTTAGATTTCGAGGTCACGGACGCGGATTTGAGTTTCCCGGGACGGGATTTCGTTTCGGTGGTGGAGCCGGGCGAGTTCGAGGCGATGACCGGGCCGGATTCAGCGGATGTGCGGACGGTGAGGTTTGTGCGGGTGGAATGAGCCGGACCGCGAGTCTCTGAACTCGCCTGAGAAATGAAGCCCGAAGGGAAAGCGGCGGAGCCCAAGCTCTTTGGCGTCCCTTTCTCAGCGAGTCTGGAGACTCGCGGTCCCGGGATCAAGGCACGGGCTTCACGCAGCGGAAGCCGACGTGGTTGCTACCGGAGCGCACCTCGCCCTTGCCGCGGCTGCCGAGCATGTAGCGGGTGCAATACTGGTCAGTGCAGAGAAACGAGCCACCGCGCTGGACGCGCTTGAGCGTGCCGGGCTCGGCGGGATCGAGCGAAGAATCCGGACCCTTGGGATTGCGGACGACGCTGCCGCCAGCGGCTGAGCGGGCATAGGTATCCACGCGATACCAATCGCTGCACCATTCCCAGACATTTCCGGCCAGATCATGAAGTCCGTAAGGATTGGGCGGGTATTGGCCGACAGGCGCGATGCCTTTGAAGCCGTCCTCGCCACTGTCGCCGCCCTTCACCGGGAACTTCCCTTGATAGATGTTTGCCTGGTATTTCCCGTCAGGTTTGAACTCGTCGCCCCAGGTGAATGTCTGGCCGGCGAGACCTCCGCGAGCGGCAAATTCCCATTCCGCCTCGGTGGGCAGTCGTTTGCCGGCCCATTTGGCATAGGCGGCGGCGTCTTCGTAAGCGATATGGACGACGGGGGCATTCGGGTCGACTTTCAGACCACTGTCCGGGCCTTCCGGGTATCGCCAGGATGCTCCGGGAACATAGCCCCACCAGTTGAACTGAGTAAGCGGCACAGGTCCGGGTGTCGGGTTGAAAACGATGGAACCGGCGACCAATGCCTCCGGCGGCGCACCTGGAAACTCTGCGGCTGTGGGCTTCTGTTCGGCGACAGTGACGTAGCCGGTGGCGGCGACAAATTTTTCGAACTGGGCGTATGTCACTTCCGTGGCATCCATCCAGAAAGGATCCACGGCAACGCGGTGGATCGGTTGGGCATCCTGCGTGGCTCCGCTCATGCTGCAGAGGCTTTCACAAGCGACATTCACCCCCATGGAAAACTCGCCGCCGGGGATCCACCTCATGCCGTCCGGTGCGGGACTTGGCGCCGGGGTGGGATTGGCAAGCGTGGGTGCGAAGGCGGAGCCGACGGGAGATTCCGCGGCCAGGGCGGCGCATAAGCCGGAGACAACGAGGGCGAGGAGGACGGGAGTGGCTTGTCTGGCTGGACGGAATTTCATGGTGACGGCGCGTGGATACGGAGGATAAACCCGTCGTCCTACACTCGCTGGTGCGGATTTCAACCTGATTGAAGACTGAGGACATGGGTGGTCCTTTTCCCTTTGCCATGCGGCGGGAATGGCATACGAAGAGCGCTCCACCGCATGAGATTGTTCCGCATCCTGACCCTTAAAGAACTCAATGGGTATTTCCTGACCCCTTTTGGCTGGGTGGTTCTCGCCTTTGTCACGCTCATGCAGGGGATCTCGCTGTCCTCGGCGATGAAGGGCTTCCGCGACACGCCGGTGCGCGACAGCCTGGTTTACGTGACCTTCCACACCCCGCTGTTCTGGTTCTATTTCCTGTTCATTTTTCCGCTGATCACGATGCGCTTGTTCGCGGAGGAGGAGCGCTCGGGCACTTTGGAAACGCTGCTAACCGCGCCGGTGAAGACTTGGCAGGTGGTGTTTTCGAAATACGCGGCGGCGATGATTTTTTACACCACACTGTGGATTCCCGGGTTCATCCAGTTCAAGATGTTCGTCTGGGCGACGGACATCCCGGCGGCCTGGACGCACGGGGCGCTCGGCGGGGCTTTCGCCATCGTGATGTTGATGGGCGCGGCGTTTACGGCGATCGGCTGCTTGGCGTCCGCGCTGACGTCGAGTCAAATCATCGCGGGGATTTTCACGATCGGGCTGCTGGTGATCCAGTATTTCCTCGGGTTCGTGACGGTCATCTGGGGAGAGAACTTCGCCGGGGCGTCGTTGTTCCATTACATTTCCTCGCAGCAGCACCTGCACTATTTCACCAGCGGCTTGTTCGACACGCGGCCGGTGGTTTATTTCCTGAGTCTTGCGCTGTTCGTGCTATTTCTCACCTATCAAGTCGTGGATTACCGCCGCTGGCGCCGCTGATTCGTTGAATTTCATCTCATGTCTGATCCTTCTCCCGAGCTAAAAGGAAAACCCGCGCGCCCGCTGAACCGCTGGGGACTGGGCACGCTTTCCGTGGTCCAGATCGTCCTGCTCGCCGTGATCCTGATCGCGCTGAACTATCTCGCGTCGCATCATTACACCCGCATCGATCTGAGCCGCGAGGCCGCTTACACGCTCTCGCCATCGACCAAGTCGTACTTGAAAAGCCCCGCTCTCCGGGAGCGCAAGGAACCGATCAAGTGGATCATGGCCTTCCGCCGCAGCTCGCCGTTTTACGAACGCGTCCGCGCGCTGGCCGAGGAATACTCCCGGCTTTCCGGCGGAAAAATCCAGTTGGAGGTCGTCGATCCGCTGCGCAGTTCCGACCGCACCCAGGAAATCACCGCGGCTTACGGGTTGCCGCTCACGAAGGATTTAATCGTGATGGACGCCCGCACCGACACGGGCCCGGTCTCGACCGAGGACAAGGACGGCAACCGCATTCTTAACCCGAACGTAAAACTCATCGTCGCGGAAGACATGGCTATTTACACAACGGAGGGAACCCAGCGCCGGATCAGCGGATTCCAAGGCGAGGATGTGCTCACCGCGCGCTTGGTCGAGTCCATTGAAGGCCGCACGCGCAAGATGCTCTACCTTGCGGACAAGAACCGGCTGAGTGCCGAGGGCGAGGATTCGCCGCTCAAGTCCCTGCAAAACACCCTGCAATTTCAAAATGTCGAGCTCCAGGGCATCAACCTCTCCGGCCTCAAGGAAATTCCCGCGGACACGGAAGGTGTGGCCTTGGTGGCTCCCAAGTATGACTTCACCGACGAAGAACTCGCCGTGCTCGAAAAATACTGGAACTCCCCACGCGCCGCGATGCTCGTGCTGCTCAAGCCCGGCGATACGCCGGCCAAGCTGCGCACCTTCCTCCGCAGCTACGGCATCACCCCGCGGCGCGACCGCGTGATCACCCTCACCGACAAGCGCATCGACACGGTCGCGCGGGCGTTTTTCACGCGCGGCATGGATTTCACAAAGGACTTCGCCGGCCAGGCCACCGTCTTCGAGGGAGCCACCTCGTCGCTCGACGTCCGCGAAGGCGCGGAGGACCTGATGAACAAACAGATCAACCCGATTGGACTGATCGAAGCTGCTCCCGCATTTTGGGGCGAGACGAAGTTCGGGGAAAAGGACACCGCTTTCGATGAAAAGGAAGACATCGCGCCGCCGCTTTTCCTCGCCGCCGCCGTCACCCGAGGGGCCGCCAGCGACGACCGTTTCGCCGCCGATACCTCCCGCATGGTCGTCGTCGCCAACACCGACTTCCTCAACCCCGACCAACAGCGGGCAGAAAACGTCGATTTCCTCGCCTCCTCCGTGAACTGGCTGATGAACCGCCAGTCGCTCGCCGGCATCGGTCCGCGCTCGCTCGGCACTTACAAGCTGCCGCTGCTCGACGCCCAGGTTTCCTTCATCAACCGAGTGAACTTGTTTTTCCTGCCCGCCTTCCTGATTGTGATCGGTGCCTGTGTCTGGTCCTCGCGCCGTGCCTGACCCTGCCATGCGCTCCCTCGGATTCACCGTCATTCTCGCGCTGCTCGCCGTCCTCGTCTGCGGGCTGGCTGGCTGGCAGTGGGTCGAGGGGAACTTCAATTCCCTGCTCGGAGCGCCGCCCGTGCCGGTGGGACAAAACGTCTATTCCGGATTCACCCAGGCCCAGGTGAAGAGCATGCAGATTTCCCGCAACGGCGTCACCGCCAGCTTCGAGCTCGGGGAAAACGGTTGGAAGGGCACTCTGCCGTGGCAGGACCGCATGGACCCGCGCGCCGCTGTCAGCATCATCAATTTCACCCTCGGCATGCGCGTCGAGGACTTCGCGCCGCGCGACGACATCGAGGCGCAGAAGGCCGGACTCGGCGACAGCGCCATCACCATCCGGCTTGAGGATGAAAACGGCGAGCCGCTCGCCCGATATCGGCTCGGCCGTCAGACGCCGTGGCTGGCGACCGTCAAGGACATCGAGACGCCCGTGCCCACCGTTTTCATCCAGCCCCGCGACGACGGCCGCAAGCGCTTCATCTACGCCGCCACCGGCGACATCACCCCGCTCTTCAAGGATGGATTGAAGTTCCTCCGTGACCACCGCCCGTTCTATTTCAATCCCGTAGCGCTCCAGAAAATCCGCATCCGCGCGGAACAAGGCGAGCTCACGCTGGGCCGGGAAACGCCGAAAAGCCCGTGGCGCGTCGTCAAGCCGCTCGATCTCGCCACCGATCCCAAGGCCATGAAATCCTTGCTGGAAGGACTCTACGAACTGCAAGCCCTCAAGGTCCTCGACCGCGCGACCACCACCCTGCCGACCAACGGCACGCTCGCCAAATCCAACCAGATCGCCCTCACCTCATTCGGCTCCGAGACTGAAACGGTACTGGAAATCCAGCCGCCGGAAACCCCGGACGCCCGCGAGGTGCGCGCCACCGTCAGCGACCGACCGGACACCATTTTCAATCTGCCTCTCAAGCCTACGCCGAACCTCGTTTCCCTCGCCGACCTGCCGCTCGCCGTCAACGACCTGCGCGACCCCACCCTCACCAACCTGAACATCCAGTCACTCCGCGGCATTCTCATCCAGCCAGCCACCGGCACGGACATCCTTATCACCCGCACCCCGCCCCGCCCGTGGATGACCACCATCGCCGGCAAGTCGGACGAAGCAAACGAAGAACGCCTCTTCACCCTTCTCAAGGCCGTGACCGAAGGCCGCGCCATTGGCTTTGAAACGGACGCTGCCACCGATTTCACCCCGTGGGGACTGCACCGGCCCTTTTTGAAACTGCGCTTCCTCGGCCAAGACAACCAGGGCATCGAACTCGCCTTCGGCATCGACGGAAAAGGTGGATACTTCGTCAACCGCGTCGGCACGCCGACTGTCATGCGCATCGACCCCTCGCTGGTCGGTTCCCTCGCCATCCGCCCCTACGAATGGCGGCCCGCTCGCTTGTGGTCGCTCGATCGCGTGAACCTGATGCAGATCGACCGCACCACCCTGCCGGATCCCACGCTCAGCCTGCGCTACAATTTCGATCTCGAAGAATGGACCGCCACGCAGGGTGATCAAAACGTCACCGAGTCACTCGATCCCGCCCGCGCGAATTTCATGCTCGGCATCCTGGAAGGCCTGAAAGTCACCCGCTGGCTCGCGGAGGACGATGAGTCGGCTAACAAAGCGCTCGATCAGCCGTCAGTCGCCTTCAAGGTTTACGAGCAAGGCAGGGACGAGAATGACAACTTCACCGGCATCGTCACCCGAGACCTGATTCTCGCTCCGGCGACCCCGGGGGCGAATCCCGGATTCTACTACGGCCGCATGGGCACCGACTCCCATCCGTTTCTGTTGGACCGGGACACCTACGACAAGATCGCCTTGGATCTCTTCGATCAGGAGTAAGCGGTGATGCGGTGAGACCGTGCCTCCGCCTCACTCCCCGCTGCATCGATTCCACTTCACCACCGCGATTCGGCGGTGTCGATGTGCCAAAAATCTCTTATTTCCCAGGCATCGTCCCCCGAGGCGGACCTGCCGACAAAGAGCGGCTCGATCATTCACCCGGTGCCGGCCTATTTCTGCGGGCGTTTTAAAGCGTGATCCGAGAGACCGCGCCAGGCTCCCTCCCCCAGATCATACCATGATCTTCCGCGTCCCTTCGATAAAGCACACTTCGCCGCAACCGTAACAGACCAGGGCACGAATGGTCTTCCCGCCGGATTCCCAGACGATGGCGTAGTCCGGGTGAAATCCCCCACACAGCTTCGCTCCTTGATAGAGCCTCGTGCTTTTCGGGTCGCCCAACAAATTCCTCAGTCCATCCAGGTCCTTCGCGGGCATGGCTGGAGTGTAGAACGGGTGGCCGTCGATTTTTGTCACGTCCTCGCGCTGCATTTCCCGCCGCGCCAGGTCCCGCTGTGTTCCCGGATGCGGCAGACCTTCGTAAACCATCAGCTTTTCGGCGGTCATGGCGCTCTTGCGAAAATCATCCGCCGCTCCGATGGCTGCGGCGTGCTCCTTCCACGGCTGTTCCGGCAAGGGCCCCCCCGCCGACTTTTTCCAGTAATACAAATACATCCCCCACCCCGCCACCGCATCCATTCTGTCTTGCTCCGAACCATCGCCACTATAGATGGAACCGAAATCTTCCCCGGTGATCTGATTGAGGATCGCAGCCACCGCATCCACCACCTCCTGCGGGCTGTATTGCCGGATGCCTTCGAAATGATCATCTGCCCGATTCTCAAGCTCGATGTGCGGAATTGCGAGATCCCTGCGGTCGTCCATCAGCAGGATCATCGCCGGCACGCCATCCCAGCCAAGCGCTTCAAGCTGCCGGAAGGCATCCATCTGGGTGTCCTTGCGGGTGGTGGCATCGATTAGCTTCCTCACTTTCTCAAGCAGCGCCCGATCCACCCGCGGAATGAATTTCTCAAACGCCCCGAGAACTTCCTGCTGGAGCAAAATCTCACTCCGGAACTGCTTTTCGAGCTGTTTGTCGGATTCCACCAATGCCTGTGGGGAGGATCCGGCAAAATGGAATTTCCTGCCTGATTTGTCATCAGCCGGAAACAGGAAAAGCATCACTTGCTGTCCGTCGAGCAGGATCACCCGCTCGGGATCGGGGAAATAGTGCGCAGGCTCGGTGAAGCATTTCACCATGAACTCCTCGGGCACGTCACCCTTGATCACCTGGTCGCGCTTCACTTTGAGATCCACATAGGCATGCTTGTTAGAGTTCTGACATTTCCGGATTTCCTGAACCGGAACGCTGAGAGTGCCGGTCACAATTACCTCTGCCTTCGCGACGAGTGGCCAGGTCTCTTCCGGTTTCGGATGATAGTCGGCATACGCCCATGTCATCGAACATAGGAGGAAAAGAAAAACGGTGGCTTTTTCAATCACAGGGACGCAGGGTGAAGTATTTCCAAACAGGCGTAAGCATCCCAGCAGCTCACCACCCGAAGGCCAGACAAATCGGGCTTAGCAGGGTAACGGCGTCGCAGTCCCAGCCCGACGAAAATCGCGCGGGAAATGAAGTTGCCACCGCCCGGACAAACTGATGGATTCGGTTGAATGAAAAAACTCGCGATCCCCTCATTCGCACTCGTGCTCGGAATCGGCCTCGGGGTTCTAATCACAAAATCGACAAAACCTGCCAGTTCCAACGACGCTGCCCAGTCCGTTTCACCGGAGGGTGACGCATCTTCAAATCTCCGCACCCGCCCATCGTCGAGGACACCGTCCGCAGGCAAGTCCACCACCGGGCGGACGGCTTCCTCGCTGCGAAGTCTTGCTACCCTGATGGAACTCACAGGTGACAACTGGAACGCGCTGGATTCGATCGCGTTTCTGGAGGCGGTCGAGAGTCTGGGAGTGGGAGAGATCGCCGCGATGATGGGCGATCTTGAGAAACTCGATCCGACCGATGCCCGCCGCTATCGGCTGTGCAATGCGCTGATCAACCGCTGGGCGATGCTCGATCCCGATGGCGCGTGGGATGCCGCCACCCAATTCAAAGAAAAAAATCTGCGACAGCAGCTGATCTCATCAGTGATCGGGGTAATTTCCCGTTCCGACCTCGGCAAGGCAAGGCAACTGCTAGCCGGCATCAAGGATCCGCGGACCAAACAGAACGCACTCTATTCATTCCTCAACCAGGCGGCGTCGGAAGATCCCGAGGAGGCCTTTCGGGTGCTGGCATCCGAGTCAATGGGGTCGAGCGGTTATGGATACTATCAAACCCTTTTCGCAAAATGGGCCAAGGAGGATCCCGATGCCGCCATCGCGAAACTCAGCCAGATCAAAGGCACCACGGACCGGCAACAAGCCCTGCATGGCATCGCCATGGCGCTCGTCACGTCCGATCCGAAACGCGCCCTTGCAATGCTTGAAGAAATGCCACCCGGGCAGGTTCGTGGCAACATGCTTGGCTCGATCAGCTCCGCATGGATGACTCACGACAGCGATGCCGCCATGGTCTGGATCAATGGACTGCCTGCGGCGGATCGTTCCAAAGCACTCCAAAACATCACTTGGCAACTCGGCCAGGATGATCCCGCCAAGGCGGCGGAACTCTTGTCGTCACTGCCTGTTAACAACCAGAACAGTCATCAGTATTCACAATTGGCGGGCCAGTGGGCACAGCAAGACCTTGAGGCCGCCCGGAAATGGGTGGAAACCCTGCCTGCCGGGCGGACCCGGGAACAAGCCATGAGCGGAATCATCAGCACCCTGGCGCAGTCCGATCCAGCGAAGGCGGCCGCCATTCTCGGCGATGCGGTCGTGACCAACCAAAACTCCAACCAGGTGGGAATGATCGTCGGGGCGTGGATCAAGACCGATCAAACGGCGGCGCTTGCATGGCTCGACAGCCTCGACCTGAGAGGAGACGCCCAGCAGAGTGTTCACAGCCAGTTCCTGCGAAACTGGGTGGATGAGGATGCGCCCGCCGCCAGCCGATATGCGCTGAGCATCCAGGATGAGAAATCCCGCCAGCAGGCGATCAGCTCGCTGGTCGGAGCATGGGGAAGAAATGATCCACAAGCGGCTAAGGAATGGATCACTAACACTCTGGAGGGCGATTCAAAAAACAGCTCGCTCAATTCCCTGATCCGCAGCCTGAGCCATCAGGACTACTCCACGGCGCTGCAATACTATCAGGAAGCAACCGCGAACCTCGCACCGGAAGCGATCGAAAAAAACTTCGGAAGCACCGCATCCCAGATCGCCAGCAATTGGGTCCAGTACGATCCCAAGGCCGCCGGTCAGTGGGTCATGAGCCTCCCTGAGGGCGAATCACGCACAAGCTCGGTTCGATCCATGGTGGATGATTTGGGAGACTACGACATCAAGGGTGCCGCCGAGTTTGTCAATACCCTCAAGGTGGGGAAGGAGCGCGACCAAGCGGTGGCATCGCTGGTCTCCGATCTCGGGAACCAGGGCGATCCACAGTCCGCTTTCGATTGGGCGGCCAGCGTCAGCGATGCGTCCAAGCGGGAAAGCATGATCCGCTCAGCTGCGAACCAATGGAAGGAATATGATCTGGCAGCAGCCCGAGCCGCCGTGGCCGGTGCCGACATCAGCAGCGAGGCCAAGGACAAGATCCTCAAAGGGCTCGGAAACTGAACCGGGCTGGTTGTTATTTCTAACGTCGGAACCGCAACGTCAGCACTCCCACACGTCAACGGTTCACCGTCCGAACACCAGACAGATCGGGCTCGGCGAGGCCACGGTGTTAGCCGGCGGTCCCAGAAGGCCGGTCTCCGGATCGAGCGGCAGCACGCTGATGGTGTTGGAATCCTGATGGGCGCAGAGCAGCCACTTGCCGGTCGGGTCGATTTTGAAATGGCGCGGCGTCTTTCCGCCGCAGGGCGCGTGTTGGAGGAATTTCAAAGCGCCGGTTTTTTCGTCACGTTGATAGACGACGATCGAGTTGTGCCCGCGGTTCGAGCCATAGACGAACTTGCCGTTCGGATGGACTTCGATTTCCGCCGTGGTGTTTTTATCGGTGAAACCTTCCGGCAGGGTCGGCACCGAGTCGAGTGGCTTGAATTTTCCGTCGGCGTAAGAGGCGGCGAGCACGGTGTTCGTCAACTCGTTGATGACGTAGGCGTGCTTTTCATCGGGAGAAAAAGCCATGTGGCGGGGGCCGGCACCGGGGGCGGTCGTGAGTGAGGCGAGCGGTTCGCCGAGTTTCGAGGTGGCCGCATCGAACGGATAGACGAGGACCTGGTCGATTCCGAGGTCGGGCACGAAGAGATGTTGGTTCGCCTTGTCGAAATAGACACCGTGCGCGTGGGGGCCATCCTGGCGGGGCTTGCTCGGGCCCGAGCCGGTGTTTTTGATGAGTGAGGCCGTTGCCCCGGGAACGCCGGCGGCATCGAGTTTCACGGTGGAGAGGCTGCCGTCGCCATAGTTCGCCAGCGCCACCGTCCCACCCGAGGCATCCACCGCCACGTGGCACGCGCCCTTGCCGCCGGAGGATGCATCGCCGAGGAATTTCAAACCGTGGTTATCATCGATCGCGAAGGCTGCGACCGAGCCGGATTGATCGGGAAACGGTGTCTTGGGCACTCCGCAGGCATAGAGAACCGACTTGGTCGGATGCAGTGCGAGGAAGCCCGGATTCTGATATTCCGCGGCGAGGACCGGTTCGCTGAGCTTGCCGGTGGCGGAGTCGAAGTCCGCCAGATAGATGCCCTTGCTGGCGGAGTTTTTGCCGGTGTTCGTGCCGATGAAAACGGGAGCCGCGTGGAGCGATGCGGTGAGGAGGAAGAAGCGGGGTGATGAGTTTTGAAATCATGGATTCAATAGGTAGTCGAGGGCTTCAGTCCGGTTGGTGAGGAGAAAGAACGGACTGAAGTCCTGCACTACTTTCATCAAACGTCGAATCCGAAGTGCCGCTTCGCATTTCCGAAGCACACGTCGCGGATCAAGCCGGAGAGCGCATCGAAGTCATCCGGCAGCTCGCCCCGGTCGGCCTCGCCGCCGATGAGATTGCAGAGGATGCGGCGGAAATATTCGTGACGCGGGAATGACAGGAACGACCGCGAATCCGTGAGCATGCCGACGAAGCGCGAGAGTAGCCCGGTGGCCGAAAGCGCGTCGAGCTGGAGCTCCATCCCGTTCTTCTGATCGAGGAACCACCAGCCGGAGCCAAACTGGATCTTGCCGGCCACGGTGCCATCCTGAAACGCCCCGGTGAGCCCGGCGAACAGGTAGTTGTCCCGCGGATTGAGGTTGTAGAGCACGATTTTCGGCAGGCTTCCGCCGCTGGCGAGCGCGTCCAGATAGGTCATCAACGCCGCGCCCTGCGGGGTGTCGCCGATGGTGTCGTAACCGGTGTCCGGCCCGAGTTTCCCCGCCATGGCGGAGTTCACGTTGCGGGCCGCGCCGAGGTGGAGCTGCTTGGTCCAGCCCTTCGCCGCATCGAGTTGGCCGAAGAATACCATCAGATAGAACGAGAATTTCTCCTTTTCTTCCGGCGATGCCGCCTTCCCGGCAAGGGCGTCGTTGAAAATCATCGCCGCGTCCTCGTCCGAGCAATGCAATCCGGGCAAGCGGTCCAGACCGTGATCGGACAAGCGCCCACCGGCCGCGTGGAAGTCGTCGTGGCGCTTCTGAAGCGCGGCCAGCAGGTCGGACAGGTGGACGATCGACATGTCCGAGGCGGCTTCGAGTTTTTTCAGCCACGGCTTGAGCAGTTCGGGCCGGTCCACCAGCAGCGCCTTGTCCGGGCGGAACGTCGGCACGACCAGCGTTTTCAGGCCGGATGCGGCGATGGCATGATGGTCGGTCAGAGGATCGGCCGGATCATCCGTGGTGCCGACGACGCGGACGTCGAATTTTTTCAAGATCCCGTGCACCGAAAAATCCGGCTCCGTGAGTTTCGCATTCGTCCGCTCCCAGATCTCGTCGGCGGTGTCGGGGGTGAGCAGGAGATCGATGCCGAAATAACGTTGCAGCTCGATGTGAGTCCAGTGGTGGATGGGATTTCGCAGGGTGTAAGGCACCGTTTCCGCCCATGCCTGGAATTTCTCACGAGGAGTCGAGTCGCCGGTGATCAGTTCTTCAGCGATGCCGTTCGCACGCATCAGCCGCCATTTGTAGTGGTCGCCGCCGAGCCAGATTTCGGAAATGTTTCCCCAGCGGTGGTCCGTGGCGATTTCGCGTGGCGAGAGATGGCAGTGATAATCAATGATGGGTTGATCCTTCGCGACTTCATGGAAAAGCCGGCGCGCCGTGGGTGAATAGAGCAGGAAGTTTTCGTCGAGGTAAGCCATTGCGAAATCATTCCACCGTGTGAGCTGCCGCGGGCCAAGTGGTAAAATGGAGTTTTTTTCGATTCCAAAACCTCCGTCCCGGCGACATCCTCCCGCCGATATGGCCGAAAATGGGACCAATTGGCCGGAATCGGGACCTTAAAATACTTCCAACATGCTGATTTTCAGGTAATTTGAATTCGTTCTGAGGCGCTTCGGTGTCCGAAGAGCCCACAGCCAGACAGCAAGGCCAACCAGCTTCGATCTTGATCTCCGGGGGGAAGTCAACCGAACAGGCCACGCGGACCGGCGATGGAAAAAGCGCGCTTTGAGAGATCCGGGGGGATATCCAAAGCGCGCTTTTCATTTTGTGGGTGCGACGTCGCAGCCAGCCAAACTCGCACTGCCAGCCATTTCCAATTCGGGAGAGATTTTCCAAACCGCGGCATTCGCGTTGCTTCCGCGCCCTTCGCGGTGAAATTCTCGTCTGACATCATGACTCAAGACCCCCAAGCCATCGAAGTCGAAGTCGTCGCAATCGATGGAGCGACACCGCCTGCTAGAACCGGACCCCGGGACGATTCCCCACCCCGCCGACCGGGAAACGACTGGCAGCAATGGCAGGGGCGGGTCCGTCAGCTCGACGCACGCTGGTGGCCGCTGTGGGTGGTGCTGGGGGCCGTCGCCGTCGTCCTACTGCTAACCGTTGGCGTTTTTCTCGGAGTGCTGTTCCTGATCTTCCGGATGATCCGTGGAATCCTGCGGGCGGTTTTCCGGTGATCGTTAGGATTCCTCAGGATTCCTGCGAGAGATGGGTTCGCGCGGACTCCAGCAAGTGGGATAAATTCGGCTCTCTGAAAATCTCCAGATGGCTTCCCGGGACGTCGATCACCCGGAAATCTCCCGACAGCAAGCCGTTCCAACCGAGGTTTTCCTCATAGGCGAATTTGTCCCCCCCGCCCTCCCGCGCGATGAACAGACAGGTCGGGCCAGCGTAGGGTTGAGGCTGATAGGCATCATACAGCGCGTCGTGCTGGAGGCGCGACTGGACGTGCCGCAAGTGGTCGCTAACCGCCGCGCTTGACTTGGCAGCCCTCCGGTTCTCCAGCTCGAACCTCAACCGGAACATCAATCCACTGGCCACGCGTTTGCCCAGACCGGCGAGTTTCCCGGCAAAACCAACATCGCCCTGCGAATCCAACTGCGCCTTGATTCGCTCCAGCAGGCTGAACGGACGCACTGCCGAAAGCGGATTGGGCGTGTCGAACAAAAGCAGCATCGAGGTTTCCACGCCCTCGGCTTTGAGCTGCTGCGCCATTTCGTAGGCCACCAGTCCGCCGAACGAATAGCCGCCCAGCAGATAAGGACCTTCCGGCTGGATCTTGCGGATGTCTTCCAGATAGACCCTTGCGATCTCGGCCACGCTGCCCAGGGCGTTCAGCTCGAGATTCTGCAACATCGGGGCCTCGATCGCGTAGAACGGCCGCTCCTCGTCCAACTGCAAGGCGAACTCCCGATAGAACATCACCCCGCCGTCCGCACCGTGGATGCAGAACAACGGACGAAGTTTGCCGGACTTCCGGATTGCAATGAAATGCCCCGGAAGAACCGCGTCCGCCACCGGTTCCATCACCCCGGCATCGGCCACCAACAAGGCGAGCCGCGCCGGTGTCGGGGAATTGAAAAGTGACGACATGGGCAGGGCGCGACCGAAGTGGTTTTCGATTTCCCGGAACAGGCCCACCGCCATGAGCGAGTCTCCACCGAGATCGAAAAAGTCATCCTCGGCGGCCACCTCGCGGCGAAGGCAGTTTTTCCAGATTCCCAGCATGCGTTCGATCGCGGAACCGCTGGACGCGGGCGTGTCCGGACTTGCGGCGGATTCGCGTCGTGCCGGCCCATGCACCCACTGTGTTAGACGGGGTGCGAGTGGCGCGGTGGAGATGACGAGTCCGTGGCGGCTGGTTTCCGGATGGGCGAGCACGCGATCGAGGATCCGGAGGCTTTCATCAGGCGTCATGGCGAGGCGGTACATCGCGCTGCCAAGGCCGGCGTCGGCGTCGTCAGGGAATTTCCATGCGTCCCAGTTCACGCTGATCCATGGGAAATCCGAGTTCGAGTTGGCCCAGCGTGCGAATTGATCGAGAAAGGCGTTGCCCGCCGCATAGGCGTGATAGCCGAGCCCGCCGAGCACCGCGGAGAGCGAGGAGGTCAGCAGGCAGAAATCCAGCTTGAGGTTTGCCGTCTCTTGATAGATGGCGAGCACGCCCGCGGTCTTGGCATGGAGCAAGTGCTTGAGGTCATCCGGCGAGCTTTGTTGGATGGGCTGTGACGAAACGATCCCCGCGGCGTGGATGATGCCGTGGATGGTGCCAAACCTGCTTTTCGCCGTGGCGATGACTGCCGCGAGTTCTTGTTGCGAGCCGACATCCGCTTGCAGCACGAGCACCTCTCCACCGAGCTTTTCGATCTCCAACAGACGCTCGTCTCGCAGGGGCATCCCGCCGCGCCCCACCAGCACCACCTTCGCCCTCACCTTGCGGACGAGGTGTGCCGCGAACAACAGTCCCACCCGGCCGAGGCCTCCGGTGATCAGATAGACGCCGCCTTCGCGCAAGGCGGGAGGCGCTTCGTTCAACGGCACCTGCGCGTAGTCGCGCACCCACCGGCGCCCCCGCCGCCAGGCGACGCAGGGTTCGGCATCGGGTGTGAGACATTCCGCCAGAACCTTTTCCGCCACGCGGTCATCACAGAAATCCAGATCCAGCTGGCGGCAGCGGATTCCAGGATATTCCTGAGTGGCGACCAGGCAGGAACCCAACAGAAAACTCCATTGAGGCCGGGCCTGCTCGTCTCCCAGAACATCGTGAAATTCTTTCGTGAGGAAATGAATCGTCAGCGGATTCCCGTTGTTCCATGCCAATGCGAACGCCCGGATGGTCTCCACCGTCCTCGCGCGTCCGTGGTCGACGCTCTCCGACTGTGGCTCGAAGACTCCGCCCTCCATCGTCCAACCGATCAAAATTTGGTCCGGCACCTCATCGTTTTCCGCAAGAAATGCCGCCACGTCCCTCTCGTTTCCCGGCCGGATCCGGGAGGTCGCATCGATGAGGCGGTCGCCGCGGGTCGCGATGCGTTTGAGCAACGCGGCGGGCACCGCTCCCAGGACCATCCAGACCTGGGCGGATGGTTCTCCGACCCGTCCCGCCACCGGTTGCTGCCGCCAGCCGGGACTGTAAAACCACTCGGAAAGGTCATTTCGTTTTGCGAGGTCGCTCTTCGTAGCAACCACCGGCTCAAGCCGGTAGCGTTTCTCGTCGAACGGATAGGTGGGAAGCGGAATCCGGCGGCGGGATTCATTCACGTGGAGACTTTGCCAATCCAGTTTCATCCCGGAGGACCATGCCTTGCCGAGGGCTTCCATCAGAAATCGCGAGGACGGCTGATCATCCTGAACTCCCGGCATGGTGGCCAGTGCGACCGTGACCGAGGTGCCAGTCACGTGTTTGCCCACCAATGTCGCCAAGGTCCGCCCCGGCCCCATTTCCAGGAACAGGCGCTTCGGGTTTTCCAGGACCCGCGTGACACTATCCGAAAACCGAACTGTCCGGCGGATGTGCCTCGCGTAGTATTCCGGGTCCTGAGCTTCTTCGTCTGAAATCCAGTCGCCCGTTACATTGGAAACATAGGGAATCACCGGCGCATGCCGCTCTACGCCGCGCACCAAAGCTGTGAACTCATCGAGCATGCCATCCATCATCCGCGAGTGGAACGCGTGCGAGGTGTGCAGCGGCCGACTGACAATTCCCCGCCCTTCCAGATCTTTTGCCAACGCCGTAGTGGCCTCCGCCGGGCCGGCGACCACGCAGAGTTCCGGCGCATTGTTAGCTGCCAGATCCAAGCATGGGTGATCTTCCAACAGCCGCTCGACCTCCACCTGCGGTTGCATCACCGCGAGCATCGAACCCGGCTCCATCGACTGCATCAAGCGCCCGCGCTCCGCGACGAGCCGCAGCGCGTCTTCCAGTGAAAAAACCCCGGCTAACACCGCCGCCACATACTCGCCGATGCTGTGGCCGAGCATGCAGGAAGGCGTCACGCCCCAGCTCATCCACAGCTTTGCCTGCGCGTAGGAGATTGCAAACAACGCGGGCTGGGCCAGCGAAGTCTGATTGAGATCCGGCGCGTCACCGTCCGGATAGAGAGCATCGATCAATCGAAATCCCAGCCAGGGCTCGAGCAGTTCGCTGCAGCGGTCCAGTTCGCGGCTGAAAACCGGTTCATTGAAATACGTCGACCGGGCCATGCCGGGGTATTGCGCTCCTTGGCCGGTGAAGAGGAACACCACCTCACGCTCCATCACCGGCGCGGACTGGACGCGCAGTGCTCCGTTTCCGAGGTGCGCGAGCGCGTCATCGGCGGATTCCACCACGATGAAGCCGCGTTTTTCAAATCCCGCGCGTCCTCGTTGCAAGGTGAACGCGGCGTCGGATAGATCCGTTTCCGGGTGCTGGTTGAGAAACTCAATCCAGCGCCCGGTATGCTGGTCAAACGAAACCTGCGACCGAGCGGAAAACGGCAGCAACCGGAACGGACGTGACACTCCGGCAGAAACCTCCGCCACATATTCCTCAAGCACCGCGTGCGCGTTCGTGCCGCCGAGGCCGAAGGAGCTCACCGCCGCGCGACGCGGCTGCTCGCTTGGCCAGTCGGCAAGTTCCGTCTGCACGTAAAACGGGCTGTTTTCGAGATCAAGATCCGGATTGGGTGTTTCGTAATGAAGGATCGGCGGCCGCTGCCGGTGCTTGAGTGCGAGCACCGCCTTCAACAGCCCGGCGACTCCGGCCGCCGCATCCGTGTGCCCGATGTTGTTTTTCACCGAACCCAACGCGCAGAACTGCTTTTTCCCGGTCCATTGGCGGTAAGCCTGGGTGAGACCTGCCAGTTCGATCGGGTCGCCGACGGCGGTGCCGGTGCCATGCGCTTCCATCAGACCGATCGACTCCGGGTCGATTCCCTGTTGGGCGAGCGCGGTGGCGATGACCTCCGCCTGACCGCCGATGCTCGGCGCGGCGAAACTTCCCTTGCGCGTTCCGTCGTTGTTAATGGCGATTCCACGGATCACGGCGTGGATCGTGTCGCCGTTCGACCTCGCCTGATCGAGCGGCTTGAGAGTCACCAGGCCGACGCCGTGACCGAAGACCGTGCCCGCCGCCTTCGCGTCGAATGCACGGCAGATGCCGTCCGGAGAAAAGATCAGGCCTTCCTCATGCAGATACCCCTGCCCTTCAGGCCAGGAAATCGACACGCCGCCGGCCACCGCCATGTCGCACTGCCCGTCGAGCAGCGCCTGGCAGGCGGCATGGATCGCAACCAGCGAGGTGGAGCAGGCGGTCTGGATGTTCAGTGCCGGGCCGTTTAGCCCGAGTTTGAAAGCGGTGCGCGTGGTAAGGTAGTCCTGCTCGTTTCCGACGAGGGTTTGCAGGTATTCGGGGCCTGATAGTCCGGCGTGGGCGTGGGCATAGCTGTTGTGCCCCGAACCCGCATAAAGTCCGATAGAACCCTCGAAAGACTCCGGCACGTATCCGGCGTGTTCGAGCGACTCCCACGCGGCTTGCAGGAAAACCCGGTGCTGCGGATTCGTCAGCTCCGCCTCGCGCGGACTCATGTCGAAAAAGCCCGCGTCGAAGCAGTCGTGATCCTCCAGCACGCACCCGCGGCGCACGTAGCGCCTGTCGGCTAACAATTCCGAGGACACGCCTTTGGCGAGCAGTTCCTCCTCGCTGAAATCGCGGATCGATTCCACCCCGTCGCGAATGTTCCGCCAGTATTCGTCCAGATTCCGCGCACCGCCAAAACGCGCGGACATGCCGACAATTGCGATATCACGCGACCCGGAGGCGGCGGACTTGCGCTTCACCCTGCCAGCCGCGACGGCCGAAGCGCCCGTCTCGAAAAATGCCGCCAAGGACCGCGGAGTCGGATGTTGGAAAATCTGCGCGACGGTGATCCGTTTCTCAAACCGCCGCTTCAGCTCGGCATGCACACGGGCGACGTGCATCGAGTGCGCGCCGAGTTTGAATACGGAATCGTCGACGCCCACATCTGCCAGATTCAGGACGCCCTTCCAAATCGACGCGATGATCTCCGAAGGAGTCCCGTCAGTTAGTTCGATGACGGAGGACTGGGAAACGACAGCCCGTTGCGCCAGCACCTTGCGGTCGATCTTCTGGTTAGGCGTCATCGGGAATGATTCCAAAGCCTCAAACGCCGTTGGAATCATGTAGTCCGGCAGGCGGCCGCCGAGGTGTTCCTGCAAGGCCGCGCGGGACGGAGTTTCGCCATCGGCAATGATATATCCGATCAACCGCTGGTCGCCCGGCACCGGTTCATGGACCACCACCACGCTGTCGCGGACGTTGGGATGCTCCTTGAGCACGGACTCGATTTCTCCCAGCTCGATGCGATAGCCGCGCACCTTCACCTGGTGGTCCGCGCGGCCCTGGCACTCGAGCATCCCGTCCGCATGCCAACGGCCTAGGTCGCCGGTGCGATACATGAGAGCACCCGGTTTATTGGAAAATGGATCGGGTACGAATTTCTCCGCGGTGAGCTCGGGAAGGTTGGCGTATCCCCGCGCCACGCCGTCGCCGCCGATGCAGATCTCTCCGGAAATTCCCGCAGCCACCGGCTGGAGCTTTTCATCCAGCACGTAAATGTCATTCCCCGGCAAGGGACGGCCGATCACCACGGGCCCTTCCCGCGGCTCCATCCGCAGGCAGGTGGACCACACGGTCGTCTCGGTGGGGCCGTAGAAATTCCACAATTCGTCGCACAGCGGCAACAACTTCCCTGCCAGATCGCGGTCCACGGCCTCGCCGCCGATGATGATTTTGAGGTTTCGTTTTCCGCGCCATCCGGCGGCGAGCACCAGGCGCCAGGTCGTCGGGGTTCCTTGGGCGAGCGTGATGTCGTGTTCCTGCATCATCGCCGCGAAGCTCTCGCCATCCGCTCCCACTCCACGGGGTGCGAGCACCACCCGCCCCCCTTTGATGAAGCCGAGGAAGAGCTCGGCCACCGAAATATCGAATGAAATCGTGGTGACCGCCAGAAACGAGTGGCCCGGACCAAATCCCGGTTCGTCCGCCATCGCACACAGCAAGTTGACCGCCGACCGGTGGCGGATTTGGACGCCCTTGGGCTTGCCGGTCGATCCCGAGGTATACATGACGTAGGCGAGATGGTCAGATCTCACCGGCGAGTCCGCGGGTCTCGCCAGGTTGCTTGAAAAATCGGATTCAGGACCTAGCAGGACCTTTCCCGCACCGGGAATTTGCAGTTGATCCGCCAGGGCCGTCTCGGTGAGCAGCACCTTGAGTTCCGCATCCTCGCCGATCATTTGGAGCCGTTCGGACGGAAACGCCGGATCCAGCGGCACGTAGGCTCCGCCCGCTTTCAGGATTCCTAAAATCCCGACAAACAGCCATGGGCCGCGCTCCATGTAGATACCGACGAGCCCGTCTGGCCCCACTCCCAGTCCCTGCAAGTGGCCTGCAAGCTGGTCCGCGTGGAGATTGAGTTTTTCGTAAGTCCAGTCCTGCCCGTCGAAATGGACCGCAACCGCCGCCGGATCGCGTGCGACTTGTTGTTCGAAGCGCCGGTGAATGCAGTCCTCCGAGTTCGCCTCCTCCTTGATGAATCCCGGCCGCGGGCCGCGCCCGAGTTCCGTCAGGTCAACCCCCACCTCGGCGGGCGGATAGTCGGGTGCGATTGGCACGACTTCCAAAGCCGGCAAGCACCCTGTAAGGGCGGAGTTCTGGGGGGGGGTCATGTGCACGTGCAGATCAACTCGGACAAGGCCGGCGATGAGTCATCATGGGGATTTACGAATGAGTGAATTTGGTAGAATGAAATCGCCGACACGCTAGGGCGAAGGGAGAATGATTCAAGACTAACCACCCTTCCTACGCGATCACGGGACTTTGGTGCTGAATCCTTGCAGTTTTCCGGACGAGAAGCCGATTTGGACCATGATCGAGGATTGCATTGCGGCCTGGTTTGGCACCGAAGACGGACTACGATCGAGGGCGACATTCTGGCGCTGGCGCATTTCATCGTTTTGCCGGGTGTGGAGGACGCGGCTGATGGCGGGTGCCACCCCCGCTCTTGACAGCCCCCCCTGCGGAAAGCAGATTTCCGCCCGTTTCTTCCGCTGTCATGGGTAAATCCCTGATTTATCAGGCTTTCCAAGGCAATCCAGGAGCGACTCGTCCGCTTATTTTCCCGATTCATCGCCTTGCGCGGTGGCCCGGCATGCCTAATTTCGATTTCCTCAATGACCTCAATGCCCACATCGCAGACATCCCCATTTGGTTGGCCTGAACCCCAAGGCCTTTGGCATCCATCGCGTGAGAAAGATGCCTGCGGCGTCGGATTCATCGCCCATTTGAAAGGGAAACGGTCGCATGACATCATCGTGAAAACCCTCACGATGAACAACCAGATGGACCACCGCGGCGCGAGCGGCTCGGATCCGGCGACCGGCGACGGCGCGGGGATTTTCACCCAGATGCCGGACAAGTTCCTGCGCCGGGAAATGGCGAAAAAGGGCGTCGAGCTGCCGCCGGAAGGCGATTATGGCTCTGGCTGCGTGTTTTTCTCGCCTGAGGCCTCGGTCCGCGAGGTGGCGATGCAGGTGTTCGAACTCGTCGTCCGCGAGGAAGGCCAGAAGTTCCTCGGCTGGCGCACGGTGCCGGTCAAGAGCGAACTGCTCGGCAAGACCTCCGGCCGCTACGAGCCGGTCATCAAGCAGATTTTCATCGGTAAAAGCGCCGATATCACCGATCCGATGGCCTTCGAGCGCAAGCTCTACGTCATCCGCAAGCGCGTGGGTGCCTGGATCCGCAACAACGAGGTGCCCAACCAGTTCCGCGACGTGCATGGCAACAAGGGCAACTCGTTCCCCGGCGCGGACTACCACTACGTCACCGGTCTCTCCGCCCGCACGATGGTTTACAAGGGCATGCTCACGCCCTGCCAGCTTTCCACCTATTTCCCGGATCTTCTCGACCCGGATTACGAATCGGCGCTGGCACTGATGCACACCCGTTTCTCGACCAACACCTTCCCGAGCTGGTCGCGCGCCCACCCTAACCGCTTCATCGCCCACAATGGCGAGATCAACACGGTCATGGGTAATGCGAATTTCATGAAGGCCCGCCAGGCGCTCTGTCAGTCGGATCTCTTCGGCACGGAAATCGAAAACATCTTCCCGGTCATCAACGAGGATGGATCGGACTCCGCTCGGTTCGACAATGCCCTCGAATTCATGCACTACGGCGGCTACGACCTCGTGCATGCCATGATGATGATGATTCCCGAGCCGTGGGAACGCCACACGATGATGGATGAGGACAAGAAGGCGTTTTACGAATTCCACGCCTGCATGATGGAGCCATGGGACGGCCCGGCCTCCATTACGTTCTCCGACGGCCAGCAAATCGGCGCCGTGCTTGACCGCAACGGCCTCCGCCCGAGCCGTTATTATGTCACCGACGACGATCTCGTCATCATGGCCTCCGAAGTCGGCGTCGTGCCGGATCTCGACCCGATGACGATTGTCGAAAAAGGCCGCCTGCGCCCCGGCAAGATGTTCCTCGTGGACATGAAGGAAGGCCGCATCGTCCCCGACGAAGAGGTGAAAAAGCGCGTTTATTCCGCCAAGCCTTACCGCCAATGGCTCGCCGACAACCGGATCACGCTCAAGGATCTGCCGGTCGCCAGCTCGCCGAAGAAAATCGAGCCAGCCCGCATCCTCGAGCGCCAGCTCGCGTTCGGTTATACTTACGAGGACCTCCGCATGCTGCTCGGGCCGACGGCCTCTACCGGCGTCCAGCCGATTTCCTCGATGGGCAATGACACGCCGCTCGCCGTGCTCTCCAGCAAGCCGAAGCACCTCTATCAATATTTCAAACAGATCTTCGCCCAGGTCACCAACCCGGCGCTCGACTGTATCCGCGAGGAACTCGTCACCTCCACGGAAACCTTCCTCGGCTCCGAAGGCAACCTGCTCGCGCCCGGCCCGAAAAGCTGCCGCATGATCCGTCTCGACAGCCCGCTCATCGACAACGAGGCGCTCGCCCAGCTCCGCGAGAGTCGAGCTCGACGGCTTCAAGGCCACCACCATCGACGCGCTCTTCCCCGCCAATCAGGACGGCGACGGACTCGAGGCCGCCTTCGACCGGATCTGCGCCGCCGCGGATGCCGCCATCGCCGAAGGATTCAACCTGTTGATTCTTTCCGATAGAAACATCGACAAGGGCCACGCCGCGATTCCGACGCTGCTGCTGATGGGCGGCATCCACCACTACCTCGTCCGCAAGGGCACGCGCACGCTTGTCTCGATCATCCTCGAAACCGGCGAGGCCCGCGAGGTCCACCATTTCTCGACGCTCATCGGCTACGGCGCGGACGCGATCAACCCCTACATGGCCTTCGAATCCATCCACAAGATGATCGAAGACGACATGCTCGACATCACCCTCGAAAAGGCGACTTACAACTTCCTCAAGGGCTCGATCAAAGGCGTCGTGAAAACCATGGCCAAGATGGGAATCTCCACCGTCGCCTCCTACCGCGGCGCGCAGATTTTCGAAACCATCGGTCTCGCCACCGACCTGGTGAACAAATTCTTCTGCGGCACCTCCAGCCGTTGCGAAGGCTCCGACATCGATGAAGTCGCCGAGGAGGCGCTCATCCGCCACCGCCAGGCATTCCCTGATCGACACATCGAGGCCGAGGACGTCGCGCTCGACACCGGCGGCGTCTATCAGTGGCGCAGCGATGGCGAATACCATCTCTTCAACCCGGAAACCATCCACCTGCTCCAGAAGGCCACCCGCACCGGCAGTTACGAGGTCTTCAAGCAGTATGCGAAGAAGGTGAACGACCAGAGCGAGAACCTCTCGACCCTGCGCGGCCTGATGAAGTTCCGCAGCAACCGCAAGCCCGTGCCGATCGAAGAAGTGGAATCCATCGAAGCGATCACCAAGCGTTTCAAAACCGGCGCCATGTCCTGGGGCTCGATTTCCAAGGAAGCCCACGAAACCCTCGCCATCGCGATGAACCGCATCGGCGGCAAGTCGAACACCGGCGAAGGCGGCGAAGATCGCGGAACGCTACATCCCGATGGAAAACGGCGACAGCAAGCGCTCCGCCATCAAACAGGTCGCGTCCGGCCGCTTCGGCGTCACCGGCGAATACCTCGTCAACGCCGACGAAATCCAGATCAAGATTTCCCAAGGTGCCAAGCCCGGTGAAGGCGGCGAACTGCCCGGTTCCAAGGTCTATCCGTGGATCGCCAAGGTCCGCTACTCCACTCCCGGAGTCGGCCTCGTCTCCCCTCCTCCGCACCACGACATCTACTCCATCGAAGATCTATCGGAGTTGATTCACGACCTGAAAAACGCCAACACCCGCGCCCGCATCAACGTGAAGCTGGTGGCGGAAGTCGGCGTCGGAACCATCGCCGCCGGTGTCGCCAAGGCCCACGCGGACGTCATCCTCATCTCCGGCCACGACGGCGGAACCGGCGCATCGCCGTCCTCCTCCATCTTCAACGCCGGTGCCCCATGGGAACTCGGCCTCGCCGAAACCAACCAGATCCTCCTGCTCAACGACCTCCGCAGCCGCGTGGTTCTCGAAACAGACGGCCAGCTCAAGACCGGCCGCGACGTCGCCATCGCCACGCTGCTAGGTGCCGAGGAATTCGGCTTCGCCACCGCACCGCTGGTCACCGTCGGCTGCTTGATGATGCGCGTCTGTCAGAAAAACACCTGCCCGGTCGGCATCGCCACCCAGGATCCCGAGCTTCGCAAGAACTTCGAGGGCAAGCCCGAGCATGTCGTGAATTTCATGACCTTCATCGCCATGGAATTCCGCGAAATCATGGCTGAGCTCGGTTTCCGCACGATCAACGAAATGGTCGGCCACGTGGAGTGCCTCGACACCAACGAAGCCACCGAACACTGGAAGGCCAAGGGCGTCGATCTCACCAGCATCTTCCACAAGCCGGATGTCGGCGACAATGTCGGCGCCTATCAGCAAATCGCCCAGGACCACGGCCTCAAGACCGCGCTCGACAACACCCACCTGCTCACGCTCTGCAAGCCCGCCATCGAGCGCGGCGAGCACGTCCGCGTGGAGCTGCCGATCATCAACGTCAACCGCGTCGTCGGCACCATCACCGGCAGCGAGATCTCGCGGAAATACGGTGCCAAGGGCCTGCCGGAAGACACCATCGAGTTGAAATTCACCGGCAGCGCGGGCCAGTCCTTCGCCGCGTTCACGCCACCCGGCATGACCTTCCGCCTCGAGGGCGACGCCAACGACTACGTCGGCAAGGGCCTGTCAGGAGCCAAGATCATCATCTATCCGACCAAGGGTTCCCGCTTCAAGGCCGAGGAAAACATCATCATCGGCAACGTCGCCCTCTACGGCGCGACCAGCGGTGAGGTTTACATCAACGGCATCGGCGGCGAGCGCTTCTGCGTCCGAAACTCCGGCGCGTCCGCCGTCGTCGAAGGCATCGGCGACCACGGCTGCGAATACATGACCGGCGGCCAGGTCGTCGTGCTCGGAGAAACCGGCCGCAACTTCGCGGCCGGCATGTCCGGCGGCGTCGCCTACGTTTACGACCTCGACGGGCTCTTCGAAAAGCGCCTCAACAAGGAGATGGTCAATCTCTATCGCCTCATCGAGTGCGCCGACAAGGACATCAAACTCGTCAAGGCCACCATCGAGAAACACGTCGCCTACACCGGTTCGCCGCGCGGCAAGTTCCTGTTGGAAAACTGGGATGCCGAGCTGCCGAAGTTCTTCAAGGTCCTGCCCCGCGACTACGAGCGGATGCTCGAAGCCTTCCGCAAGGTCGAGGAACAAGGCCTCACCGGCGACGAAGCCGCGATGGCCGCCTTCGAAGAAAACCTCAAGGACCTCGCCCGCGTCGGCGGCAACTAATCGTCTAATTTTCAAATCTCAAATTTCAGATCTCTAATCAAATGGGTAAGCCAACAGGATTCATGGAAGTGCCCCGCATCACCGATGCGGAAGCCGCACCGCTTGAGCGCATCAAGAACTGGCGCGAGTTCAAGATTCATCCCGACGAGAAACAACAACGGGCCCAAGGCTCGCGCTGCATGGATTGCGGCACTCCGTTCTGCCACACCGGCCACATGGTTTCCGGCATGGCCAGCGGCTGCCCGGTGAACAACCTGATCCCGGAGTGGAACGACCTCATCTTCCGCGGCCGCTGGAAGGAAGCGCTCCAACGCCTTCACAAGACGAACAATTTCCCGGAATTCACCGGCCGCGTCTGCCCCGCTCCGTGCGAAGGTTCCTGCGTGCTCGGCGTGATCGAGCCGCCCGTCACCATCAAAAACAACGAGTGCGCCATCATCGACCGCGGCTGGGAGGAAGGCTGGGTCATCCCGCGCATTCCGGAAATCCGCACCGGCAAGAAAGTCGCCATCATCGGTTCCGGTCCCGCCGGACTCGCCTGCGCCGACCAACTCAACCAGGCCGGCCACAGCGTCACCGTCTTCGAGCGCGAGGACCGCATCGGCGGCCTGCTCATGTATGGCATTCCTAACATGAAGCTCGACAAGGAGCTCGTCGTCCAGCGCCGCGTCAACCTGCTCGCGGAAGAAGGCATCGATTTCAAAACCGGCATCAACATCGGCAAGGACAGCGAGTGGACCGCCGAAAAACTCCGCAAGGATTTCGATTCCATCGTCCTCTGCTGCGGTGCCACCCTCGGCCGTGACCTCCCCATCGAGAACCGCGACGCCAAGGGCGTCCATCTCGCGATGGAGTTCCTCACCGACAACACCCGCTATCAGCTCGACCACGAGTTCGACGGCACCATCCCCGCGCTCAATGCCAAGGGCAAGGACGTCGTCGTCATCGGCGGCGGCGACACCGGCACCGACTGCGTGGGCACCAGCCTGCGCCACGGTTGCAAGAGCGTCATCCAGCTCGAAATCATGCCGCAGCCGCCGGAAAAGCGTGCCGCGAACAACCCGTGGCCCGAGTGGCCCAAGGTTTACAAAATGGACTACGGCCAGGAAGAAGCCGCCGCCGTCCAAGGCCAGGATCCGCGCCAGTATCTGGTGCAGACCAAGCGTTTCCTCAAGGACGACGCCGGCAATCTCACCGGTCTCGAAATCTGCGACATCGAGTGGGTCAACGACCAGGGCCGTTTCACTCCCAAGGAAAAAGAAGGCAGCGCCCGCGTCATCCCCGCGCAGCTCGTGCTGCTCGCGATGGGCTTCATGGGCCCCGAGCAGGAAGTGGTGAAACAATTCGCCCTCGAAACCGACGCCCGCTCGAACATCAAGGCCGAGCACGGCACGTTCACGACCAACGTCCCCGGAGTCTTCGCCGCCGGCGACGTCCGCCGCGGCCAGTCGCTCGTCGTCTGGGCCATCAACGAAGGCCGCGGTGCCGCCCGCGAGTGCGACCGCTTCCTCATGGGCGCGACCAATTTGCCGTAACTGGCGCGACAGATGAGGCTGTCCCGGCCACGACGGGGCCAGCGCTCCGGGTGGGGCTCCCGAAGGTCTGGAAAAATTTCAGATTCTTCGTGTCATTCATTGCCAAGAGCTCCTCGCCCAAGGCAACACCCTACGCGAAAAAGTAGTTGTCGTGGCGCGGTGCCTGCATCACGTTCCTCTCGCCAGTTCTAGTCCCCCCTTCCCCCAATGAGTTTCCTCCCAAGGTCGCTTCGTGTCATTGCGTTTGCATGGCTCGCGTTGATCGGTCTCCACCCCGCGGTCGCGGTTGGAGCCCAAGTCAGGATCATGCCCTTGGGAGATTCCATCACCGACGGCCAGATCACGGAAAACGACTACGGTGGGTATCGGATCAAACTGCACACCCTGTTGACCGGACTAGGATACTCGGTCGACTATGTAGGCACGATCACCGATCCGAACGGAAGTAACAGCCTCCCGGATAAAAACCACCAGGGAGTGCGAGGCTTCCGGGTTGATGAGATCAATGCCGAGATCGGCGGTTGGTTGGATGCGGTGGATGACCCGGACGTCATCCTGATTCAGATCGGAACCAACGATTTCCTGCAG
Source organism: uncultured Verrucomicrobiae bacterium (assembly GCA_963841745.1). Lineage (GTDB taxonomy): Bacteria > Verrucomicrobiota > Verrucomicrobiia > Verrucomicrobiales > Akkermansiaceae > Luteolibacter. The sequence goes on from CAWJDV010000012.1 coordinate 115,475, forward strand.
GTCTGGCGATACGAGACCCCGGCCAGTGTCTTGGCAAAACTCGACGCCCTCATCACCAATATCGCGACGAGACGGCCATTTGCCAAAATCGTCATCTCCACCCTCGTTCGGTCCGCCTACATACCTCCCTCGCCCTACCAAAACATCAATGTCGAAGCCAACCAGGTGGCCTACAATCAGTTGATCCCAGGTCTCGTTGCCCAACACGCCGCCCTTGGGCGCCAGGTCACCATGGTGGACCTGCACCCGGTTCTCAACGCCAACGACCTTTATGACACGGTCCACCCGACGATGACCGGTTACAACCTTATGGCAGACGCATGGTTCCCCGCGGTCACCAGCGTGATCGCTCCGACAGGCACCGCCAACGCCCCGCTCATCGCCAAGGCGGAAACGCCGAGTGACCTGACGAAAATGATCGTTACTTTCAGCAAGCCGGTTGCGGACAATTCGACATCCCTCGCCAACTTCAGCCTTTCCGGCGGGCTGACGATCTCCGCCGCCTCCCTGGACCCGACCAAGAGGATCATCACCCTGACCACCAGCACACAAACTGCTGGAGAGATCTACACGCTGACCGTCAGCGGGGTCCGGGACCGCACCGCCCAACAGACGCTCATCGCCCCCCAGTCCAAGGTGATGTCCAATCCATATACTTTCAGTAATGGCAGTTTCGAAAGCGACTACGCTGGATGGACCGCCACGGGAAATCAGGAGATCGCGTCAAAACTCTGGTTTCCCTATCATTACACCACCAACCATGGCGATAAATTGGTGGCCTTCAACACGGGCATGAACAGTCCCAACGGCGTTCTGACCCGGTCCTTCCCCACCAAAGTGGGCCAGACCTATCTCCTTAGCTTCAACCTCGGAATCATCACCTATCAATATTTCGACGTCACACAAAGACTCAATGTCAATGTGCTGGGCAGCAACACTCGTCTCGATGCCACCTCGACCGTGAGCACCCAATATGGGACAGGCGGTGATCCTGCCGTTTTCTGGACTCCCAAGAGTCATGAATTCACCGCCAATTCAACGACCACCACGCTCACCTTCACCGACTCTTCGTTCTTCGGCGAGAGTTTGAGTACGGACATGCTTTTGGACAACGTGAAAATCGCCAGGTCCGGGGTCTACCTGGCGGTCACTTCCACGCCGAACGCCGGCGCCGGCATCTCCATCAGCCCGAACGACCTCGACTGGAAGCGGCAACGGCACCACGGGTCTGATCCGCACCTATTCCGCAGGCACGGAGGTGACACTCACCGCCCCCCCGAACCTCTTGGGAAGAAGTTTTCAAAAATGGCAGCTCAACGGTGCCGATATCGCCGGCAACTCCCCGACCATCACGGTCACTCTCGATTCCGACACCACGCTCAACGCATTCTTCGATCCGGGTAGCGGACCATTCGCCCCGGTCGCGTCAGCCGACAGCTACTCTACCAGCGAGGACACTCCGCTGGTGGTGACTTCCCCTGGCGTGTTGCTCAATGACGGAGATGCCAACTCCCTGCCGCTGACTGCGGAGCTGTCTGTCGGCCCCACCAAAGGCATCCTGACCCTGAACCCGAACGGCAGCTTCACCTACACGCCCAACACCAACTCGAACGGGTCGGACTCGTTCACCTACCGTGCCAGAAACACCGTTCCGCTGAATTCCAACATCGCGACGGTTTCACTAACCGTGACACCGGTCAACGACCCGCCCGTGGCCGTGAATGACGGCAGCGGCGGCTCGCCCTTCCTGACAATCGCCGAAGATTCAGGCCAATCCAACTCCATGACGGTGCTTGCCAACGACAGCGATATGGACGGCGACGCCCTCACCATCACGCAGGCTTCATCTCCGAATGGCTCGGTAGTGACCTCGTTCACCGACACCCGGCTGAGATTCACTCCGGCCCTTAATTTCAGTGGATCAACTGCGATTTTCTACACCATCTCCGATGGCAAGGGGGGAACCGCCTCCGCGACGGTTCATGTCCGTGTCACCCCTGTCAACGACGCCCCCGTGGCCGTGAATGACGGCAGCATCGGCTCACCCTTTCTGACAATCGCCGAAGACTCGGGCCAATCCAACTCCATGGCGGTGCTGGCCAACGACAGCGATGTGGATGGCGACTCCCTCACCATCACGCAGGCTTCGTCTCCGAATGGCTCGGTAGTGACCTCGTTTACCAACACCCGCCTGAGATTCACTCCCGCTGCCAACTTCAATGGATCGACCACGATTTCCTACACCATCTCCGATGGGAACGGAGGAACCGCTTCCGCGACCGTCCATGTCCTCGTGACCCCGGCCAACGACGCCCCGGTCGCCCTCGCCCAGTCCGTCACCACCGACGAAGACACCGCGCTGCCGATCACTTTGACCGGCAGTGACATCGACGGTGACACGCTCACCACCTTCAACGTCACCGCACAGCCCCTGAACGGCACGCTAACAGGTAGCGGCGCGAACCGAACCTACACGCCAAACGCCAATTATCACGGGGTCGACAGTTTCAGCTTCAAGGTCAGTGACGCCTCGCTTCAATCCCTCGCCGCTGCAACCGTTTCCATCATCGTCAATCCCGTCAACGACGCGCCAGTCGCCATCGCCCAGTCTGTCGCCGCCGAAGAGGACACCGCACTGCCGATCACTTTGAGCGGCAGCGACATCGACGGCGACACGCTCACCAACTTCAACGTCACAGCCCAACCCGAGTTTGGCACCCTCACAGGTTCGGGCGCGAACCGCACCTACACGCCGAATGAAAACTACCACGGTCCGGACAGTTTCAGCTTCACGGTGAGCGACGGTTCGCTGACCTCAGCCCCCGCCACCGTTTCCATCACTGTCAATCCTATCAACGACGCCCCGGTCGCCCTCGTCCAGTCCCTCTCCACCGACGAAGACACCGCACTGCCGATCACTTTAACCGGCAATGACATCGACGGTGACACGCTGACGAACTTCAACGTCACGATGCAGCCCCAGTTTGGCACCCTCACAGGTTCGGGTGCGAACCGCACCTACACGCCGAATGAAAACTACCACGGTCCGGACAGTTTAAGCTTCACGGTGAGTGACGGTTCGCTGACCTCAGCCCCCGCCACCGTCTCTATCACCGTCAATCCTATCAACGACCCACCCGCCGCCATTGCCGAAAATTACTCCATCGACGAAGACAACACCCTCACCGTCCCCGCAGCCGGAGTGCTCGCCAACGACACCGACCTGGAAGGCACCGCCCTAACCGCCATCCTGGTGGACGACGCCACCCGCGGCACCCTCACCCTCGCCCCGGACGGTGGCTTCATCTACACCCCGGACTCCAACTTCAACGGCGAGGACGCCTTCACCTACAAGGCCACCGACGGCACTCTCGAATCCAACATCGCCACCGTTTCAATCACGGTCAATCCCGTCAACGACGCCCCAGTCGCCCTCGCCCAGGCCGCCTCCACCGACGAAGACACCGCCCTGCCGATCACTTTGACCGGCAGTGACATCGACGGCGACACGCTGGCGATCTTCAACGTCACCGTGCAACCCCAGTTTGGCACCCTGACGGGTTCGGGCGCGAACCGCACCTACACGCCGGATGCAAACTACACCGGTCCGGACAGCTTCAGTTTCACCGTCAGCGACGGATCGCTGATCTCCGTCATCGCCGCCACCGTTTCCGTCACCGTCAATCCCGTCAACGACGCGCCAGTCGCCATCGCCCAGTCCGTCGCCACCGAAGAGGACACCGCGCTGCCGATCACTTTGACTGGCAGTGACATCGACGGCGACACGCTGACGATCTTCAACGTCACCGTGCAACCCCAGTTCGGCACCCTGACGGGTTCGGGCGCGAACCGCACCTACACGCCGGATGCAAACTACACCGGTCCGGACAGCTTCAGTTTCACCGTCAGCGACGCCTCGCTGACCTCCGTCATCGCCGCCACCGTTTCCGTCACCGTCAATCCCGTCAACGACGCCCCGGTCGCCCTCGCCCAGTCCGTCACCACCGAAGAGGACACCGCGCTGCCGATCACTTTGACTGGCAGTGACATCGACGGCGACACGCTGACGATCTTCAACGTCACCGTTCAGCCCCTGAACGGCATTTTAACCGGAACCGGTGCGAATCAAACCTATACTCCCAACGCCAATTACCACGGCAACGACAGTTTCAGCTTCACCGTCAGCGATGCCTCGCTCCAATCGATCACTACCGCCACCGTTTCCATCACCGTCAGTCCCATCAACGACGCCCCGGTCGCCCTTGCCCAGTCCGTCGCCACTGACGAGGACACGGCACTGCCGATCACTTTGACCGGCAGCGACATCGACGGCGACACGCTCACCTCTTTCCACGTTACCGCACAGCCCCTGAACGGCACTCTCACAGGTAGCGGTGCGAACCAGATCTACACGCCAAACGCCAATTTTCACGGTAACGACAGCTTTAGTTTCACCGTCAGCGACGCCTCACTGACCTCCGCCCCCACCTCTGTCTCGATCACCGTAAACCCCGTCAACGACACGCCGGTCGCCGTCGCCGAAAATTACTCCAGCGACGAAGACAACACCCTCACCGTCCCCGCAGCCGGAGTGCTCGCCAACGACACCGACCTGGAAGGCACCGCCCTAACCGCCATTCTGGTGGACGACGTCACTCACGGCACCCTCGCCCTCGCCCCGCACGGCGGCTTCATCTACACCCCCGACCCCAACTTCAACGGCGAGGACTCCTTCACCTATAAGGCCACCGACGGCACTCTCGAATCCAGTATCGCCACCGTCTCGATCACCGTCAATTCCGTCAACGATGCTCCGATCGCCCTCGCCCAGTCCGCCTCCACCGACGAAGACACCGCCCTGCCGATCACTTTGAACGGCAATGACATCGACGGTGACACGCTGACGACCTTCAATGTCACGGTCCAACCCCAGTTTGGCACCCTCACAGGTTCGGGTGCGAACCGCACCTACGCGCCGAATGAAAACTACCACGGTCCGGACAGTTTCAGCTTCACGGTGAGCGACGGTTCGCTGACCTCAGCCCCCGCCACCGTTTCCATCACGGTCACTTCCGTCAACGACCCACCCGTCGCCATCGCCGAAAATTACTCCATCGACGAAGACACCACCCTCACCGTCCCCGCAGCCGGAGTGCTCGCCAACGACACCGACCTGGAAGGCGCCGCCCTAACCGCCATCCTGGTGGACGACGCCACCCGCGGCACCCTCACCCTCGCCCCGGACGGTGGCTTCATCTACACCCCGGACGCCAACTTCAACGGCGAGGACTCCTTCACCTATAAGGCCCCCGACGGCACTCTCGAATCCAACATCGCCACCGTGTCCATCACGGTCAATTCCGTCAACGATGCTCCGGTCGCCCTCGCTCAGTCCGCCTCCACCGACGAAGACACCGCCCTGCCGATTACTTTAACCGGCAATGACATCGACGGTGACACGCTGACGAACTTCAACGTCACGGTCCAACCCCAGTTTGGCTCCCTCACAGGTTCGGGTGCGAACCGCACCTACACGCCGAATGAAAACTACCACGGTCCGGACAGCTTCAGCTTCATGGTGAGTGACGGTTCGCTGACCTCAGCCCCCGCCAGCGTCTCCATCACTGTCAATCCCATCAACGACGCCCCGGTCGCCCTCGTCCAGTCCGCCTCAACCGACGAAGACACCGCGCTGCCGATCACTTTAACCGGCAATGACATCGATGGCGACACGCTGACGACCTTCAACGTCACGATTCAACCCCAGTTTGGCACCCTCACAGGTTCGGGTGCGAACCGCACCTACACGCCGAATGAAAACTACCACGGTCCGGACAGTTTCAGCTTCACGGTGAGCGACGGTTCGCTGACCTCAGCCCCCGCCACCGTCTCTATCACCGTCAATCCTATCAACGACCCACCCGCCGCCATTGCCGAAAATTACTCCATCGACGAAGACAACACCCTCACCGTCCCCGCAGCCGGAGTGCTCGCCAACGACACCGACCTGGAAGGCACCGCCCTAACCGCCATCCTGGTGGACGACGCCACCCGCGGCACCCTCACCCTCGCCCCGGACGGTGGCTTCATCTACACCCCGGACGCCAACTTCAACGGCGAGGACTCCTTCACCTATAAGGCCACCGACGGCACTCTCGAATCCAACGTCGCCACCGTTTCCATCACGGTCAGTCCCGTCAACGACCCACCTGTCGCCATCGGCCAGTCCCTCTCCACCGACGAGGACACACCGCTGCCGATCACCTTGGCAGGCAGTGACATCGACGGCGACACGCTGACGACCTTCAACGTCACGGTGCAACCCCAGTTTGGCACCCTCACGGGTTCGGGCGCGAACCGCACCTACACGCCGAATGAAAACTACCACGGGCCGGACAGTTTCAGCTTCACAGTCAGCGATGGCTCGCTGACCTCAGGTCCCGCCTCTATCTCTATCACCGTCAATCCCGTCAACGACCCACCCTTGGCGGTCGATGACGGCAGCATCGGGGCTCCGTTCCTCACAGTCGCTGAAGACTCCGGCCTTTCCGAAACATTGTCGGTGCTGACCAATGATAGCGATGTGGACGGTCACGCCCTGACAATAACGACAGCCTCATCTGCGAATGGCGAAGTCAGCATCGTCGGCAACGACATGCAGCTGCGATTCACTCCGGCACACAACTTCAATGGAGCGGCTACGATTTCATACTCCATTTCCGATGGCAACGGCGGGACAGCAAGCGCCACGGTGCATCTCCTCGTCACGGCGGCCAACGATGCGCCGATTGCCACGCCAGACTCCTACACCACTGACGAAGACACCCCATTGATCGTTTCCAGCCCCGGTGTCCTGGAGAACGACTCGGATCAGGAAAACTCGACTTTGAGTGCGACACTGATCCTGAGTGTGGCCCACGGCACTCTGGATCTCGGATCCGGCGGAGGCTTTACCTACACGCCGGAAGCCAATTTCAACGGAGTGGATTCGTTTACCTACCAGACCAGCGACGGTGAGCTGACCTCCAACGAGGTGACCGTCACCATCACCGTCAATCCCGTCAATGACATCCCCGTCGCATTTTCAGGTTCAACCTCGGTGGACGAGGACAACCAAGTGAGCACGACACTCACAGCCATTGATGTCGAGGGCACCCCGCTGACCTTCGCCATATCCACCCAGCCCACCCACGGCAGCGTCACCCTGTCGGGTGCGGTGGCGACCTACACTCCGCTTCCGGATTTCCACGGGACCGACAGTTTCACCTTCACGGTGAGTGACGGAGTATCGACCTCTGTCCCCGCAACCGTGTCGGTGATCGTGAACCCGATGGATGAATTCACCCAATGGCTCGAGAGAGGCTCCATTGTAGGCGGTCCCAACGATGACCCGGATGGTGATTCCTTCAGCAACGCGCTGGAATTCGTCCTCGGCGGAAATCCCGGAGAAGCATCCGACGGCGGCATTCTCCCCACGGCCACACTCACCTCCGCTGATTTGAATGCCATTCCGGGCGAGGAGGAATACCTGCAATTCTCCTACCGTCGGTCACATCGATCCATGATCGACCCGACAACCGCCGTCATCGTCGAGTGGGCCACCACCCTGACAGGCCCGTGGAGCTCTGCGAATGGAACCCACGGCGAGCAGGTTCTCACAGAACCCGGCGATTCGTCCGATCAAGTCAAGGTGTACATCCCACGGTCACTGGAGGCGGATGGCCTGCTCTTCACCCGCTTGAAGGTCGTCATCAATCTACCACCGAACTCCACTCCGCCACCCGACGAGTGAGTTCACTCCGACTCGAGGATGATGTTGCCATACGGCGTCGCGTCACCTGTCCGGATCAATCCGATAGCTAGCGGAACGCGTTTTTTGAAGTCCACGTGCGCCTCGCGGGTCAACGGGATCTTGCCAAAGGATTTCGCAAAGCGATCGACCGTTTCCGGTGGATTGACGGTCACAAACTCCTCCGCCTGCCAGATCCGCCCGATTTTGAAAACCGGTGTCAGCAGATCCAGCACGTCCAGCACGGTCGGAATCCCGTGTGTCAGCGAGATATCGACGGTTTCGATTTCCGGCCAGTAGGGAAACGCCCAGTCGGAGATTACCAGCGTGTTGGTGTGCCGGATGCGGGCGATTAGATCCAGGACGTGCGGATTGAGGATGCCGGTTTGTAACATGGTGTCGGTTGGTTTGAATGTTCGCGGCGATCTTCCCGCATCGTGTCGGTTCGTCAATCCGCTTTCAGCCCGGCCATTGCGGATGCATCGACTGCCGGAATCGCGAGGGTGGGACGTGGTGCACGGACTTGAAAACCCGGGAAAAATGAAAGGCATCCTTGAATCCGAGCGCAAGGGCCACCGATTTCACCGAGGCGTCGCTCTCCAGCAGGATGCGCGAGGCGTGCTCCATCCGCAGGCGGGTTAGAAATTGATAGGGACTCTCGTCGCAAAACCGGGCGAACAGGCGGCAGAGGTAGGGTGCATCCACCTCACAGGCTTTTCCGATGGCCTCCAGCGAGGTGACGGAGAGATAGTTCCGCTCGATGAATTCCCTGCCCCGCGAATACGTCGAGTAGGCTTGGGTATCGGTGCTCACCGGGTCCGCCGCATCGTCGCTGCACAAGAGCAGCAGCTGTCGCGTGATGCTCGCGCAAAGCGGACGGGCGAGCCTGGACTTGCGGATCCCGCGGTCGATCAGCGTGTCGAAGGCCCGCCGGATCGGCTCCCCCTTCAGACAGCGCGAGACGGTTCCGGGCTGGATATCGTAGCACTCCAGGAACTCCGGCACCTCCGTGCCGGTAAATCCGACGAAGTATTTCGCTAACGGATTATCCGGCGAGGTTTCGATCCGGTGAGGCAGGGACGGCCCGTAAACGTAGAAACTCCCCGGCGCCAGTTCCGCCTCGGTATCCCCCAGCCTCAAAGTCCCCGTGCCATGACTCACGAACTCCAGCGAGTACCAAGGGAAGTCCCGGCGATCGATCCGATAGTCTGCCGAGCAGCGCTCGAACCCGCCAAAGACCACTGCGAAATTCTCGTCCTCCACCGGATCCAGAAAAAACAATCGCGATGACTCGACTTCATGCGAGATGAACGAAGTGGCGGGCTGCACGGTCTGCATGACTTGGATTCACCTCGATTCCTGTTCGAAAATCAAGACAATAATCTGCATCCCATCTTAGAATCAGCATGAAAAATCTCTCCCTCCTCATGAAAAGGAAACTCGCGCACCCATCCGAGCTGAAATCCATATCCAGCTGAAAATTAAACCTGACAAATCCGCTACTGCGGTAAAGATTCGTCCCCTCGACCTACGAAACCGACATGCTCATGAAAACCTCATCTTATCCAAAAATCGGCATTCGCCCCGCCATTGACGGCCGCCTCGGCGGCGTCCGCGAGTCGCTCGAAGAACGCACCATGCAACAGGCTCACACCGTCGCCGCGCTCATCGCCGCGGAACTTCGTTACCCGGATGGAACTCCCGTCGAGTGCGTCATCGCAGACACCTGCATCGGCGGCGTGAAGGAAGCCGCCGATTGTGCGGACAAGTTCAAGGCCTCAAACGTCGGTGTATCCCTAACCGTCACCCCGTGCTGGTGCTATGGCTCGGAGACGATGGACATGGACCCGCATTTGCCGAAGGCCGTTTGGGGCTTCAACGGCACCGAGCGCCCCGGCGCGGTCTATCTGGCAGCGGTGCTTGCCGGCCACACGCAGAAGGGGCTGCCCGCCTTCGGAATTTATGGCAAGGACGTGCAATCCGCCACCGACACCGAGATCCCGGCCGATGTGCGTGGCAAGCTTCTGTCATTCGCCCAATGCGGCCTCGCTGTCGCCCTGATGCGCGGCAAGAGCTATCTCTCCATGGGCGGCACTTCGATGGGCATCGCCGGCTCCGTGGTCGATTCGAAACTCTGGGAGAAATGGTTCGGCATGCGTGTGGAAGCCATCGATCTCACAGAATTCGTCGGCCGCATGATAAAGGGCCAATATGACCACGCCGAATACGAAAAAGCGCTCGCCTGGGTCAAAGCGAACTGCCCCGAGGGAAAAGACTACAACTCCCCCACCACCACCCGCTCCCGCGAGCAAATCGACAAGGAATGGGAAGACAGCGTGAAAATGACGCTCATCGCCCGCGACCTGATGATCGGAAATCCCGTGCTCAAGGAAATGGGACTCGGCGAACAGGCACACGGCCACAACGCGATCGCCGCCGGCTTCCAGGGCCAACGCCAGTGGACCGACCATTTCCCTAACGGAGACTTCCTCGAAGCCGTGCTCAACTCTTCGTTCGACTGGAACGGCAAACGCGCCCCCTACATCGTCGCCACCGAAAACGACGCGCTCAACGGCGCGGGCATGCTCTTCGGCAACCTGCTCACCAACACCGCGCAGATCTTCGCCGACCTCCGCACCTACTGGAGTCTGGAGGCCATCGAAACCGCCAGCGGCAGGAAATTCAGCCATCCCCTCGTCGGTGACGGCATCCTCCACCTGATCAATTCCGGCCCCGCCGCGCTGGATGGCACCGGCGAACAAAGCACCACCGACGGCCAACCGACGATGAAGCCATTCTGGGAAATCTCGGATGCCGAGGTGGAAAAGTGCCTCAAAGCCACCACTTGGCATCCGTCGATCACCGAATACTTTCCCGGCGGCGGACTCAGCACCCGCTTCCGCACCAAGGGTGGCATGCCGGCCACGATGATCCGTCTCAACCTCGTCGACGGCCTCGGCCCCGCGCTGCAAGTCGCCGAAGGTTACACCGTGGACCTTCCGGACGAAGTGCATGACACGCTCGACCAACGCACCAATCCGACCTGGCCGACCACTTGGTTCGCCCCCATCCTCACCGGCAAGGGCGCTTTTACCAGCGCTTACGAAGTGATGAACCACTGGGGCGCCAACCACTGTGTGATGACCTGCGGCCACGTCGGCCATCTCTATCTGACACTCGCCTCGATGCTGCGCATCCCGGTTTACATGCACAACGTCGCCGACGCGCGCGTCTTCCGCCCGAGTGCGTGGACCGCCTTCGGCACTGCGGATCTCGAGGGAGCGGACTTCCGCGCCTGCGCGAATTACGGCCCGCTTTACGGCAAGGCGTGATTCGAAGGAATCAAAACTAAAAAAACCGGAGCACTCACCGCTCCGGTTTTTTTTGCGGAAATCTCAAACTGCCGGACTCACGCCGCCACGCGCACCCGGTGACTTTTCACCCACATGCCGTAAATCGCGATCACCACGAAACAGAGCGCCGGCAGGAAGAACGAGGCGCGGGTGCTGGATAGAACCATACCGCCGATATTGAACGCATCCATATCCATGATCGCCCCCTGCATCGGAGTCATCAGGCAACCACCGCCGATGGCGAAGATCAGGCCGGCCGCACCGAGCTTGGCATCGCCGCGCAGCCCTTCGAGCGCGATCCCGTAAATGGTCGGGAACATCAGCGACATGCAGGCGGAAATGCCGATGAGGCAGTAGAGACCGGTCATGCCCTGGATGAAGATGGCGCCCAGCGTGAGCAGGAGGCCGCCGGTAGCCAGCGCACCTAACAAACCTCCGGGACTGACATATTTCAGCAGATAGGTGCAGATGAAGCGGCTGGTGACGAAGATCGCCATGGCCACGATGTTATATCGCTGCGCGGTGGCCTTTTCCATGCCCAGTTCGTTGCCCGCATACTGGATGATGAAGGTCCAGACCATGATTTGCGCGCCGACATAGAACGCCTGGGCGACGACCCCCCAAACGTAGCGGGGATTGCTGAAGAGACGCTTCATAGTGCCGCCGAAGTGGATGTCGTGGTCCGCCTCGTTCCGTCCGGCGGGTAATTTGTAGATCGCGAAGACGACCAGCACGGCCAGCACCACCACGCCCAGCACGGTGTAAGGACCGATGATCACTCCGAGGTCCGCCTTTTGAATGGCGGTGAATGCTTCCGGTGAGTTTTTCTGGAGCTCCATGCGTTCAGCTTCGGTCGCCGGGTTGAGATTGGAGAGGATCAGGTTGCTCGCGACGAACATGCCGGTGATCGATCCGAGCGGATTGAAGGCTTGGGCGAAGTTCAGCCGGCGCGTGGCGGTTTCCTCAGGACCGAGGGCAAGAATATACGGGTTGGCACTCGTTTCCAAAAACGAAAGCCCGCAGGTCATGATGAAGTAGGACAGCAGGAAGGCCCAGAACTGCATCATCATTCCGGACGGGATGAACAACAAACAACCCAGCGCATAGAGAAACAAGCCCATCAGCAGGCCCTTCTTGTAACTGAACTTCTGGATGAAGATCGCCGCCGGAATCGCCATCACACAGTAGCCACCGTAGAAGGCGAACTGCACCAGCGAACTTTCGAAATTACTGATCAACAGGATGTTCTTGAAAGCCGCCACCATCGGATTGGTGATGTCATTCGCAAAGCCCCAGAGGGCGAACAAACTGGTGACGAGGACGAACGGAACAAGAATCGATCTCGGGACGGGCGACGTGGTTGCTGGCTGGGTGGACATGATGGGTTTTTCCAATGATCTCCAGCCCGGGGCTGAAGTTGAATGGAAAATCTCAAGTCCTTCTTGGAATTACAAGATCTTAGGAGGATTTATTCAGGACAAAAATCGACATTTCCCGCATCCTGCGCCACAAGGCTCATGGCCCGGTGGACGTCCCCAGCCAGTTCCTCGCGGTGAGTCGATAGAATCTGCGAGGCCCGGAAACCGCGACCGGCCACGAGAAGTTCGCCGTCTGCGTGGTGCCTCCGGTGGACGCAGAGGGCAGCACCGTGGCCGCCACCGTCCAGTTCACCAGGTTCGTGCTCTGCTCGATGATGAACTCGGGTGCCGAACTCAAAGCTGCCTTGGGAAAACTCCAGTTCAACGCACGCTGGCCCGTGCCGCTCAGACTCATACCCCCTCCCATCGGCAGCGGCGGAGTCGCGATGGTCACGGCGATTTCCTGCGAATAGGAACTTTCCAGACCAGTGGAACCGATGGCTTTGACGGCGAAATAGTAAGTGGTCCCGAGCACGCGGTCCGGAATGGTGAGACTGAGGTTTGTGCCGGCGTCGTAAGTCAGCGTGTATTGATTGCTGGCCGTGCCGACATAGACCTTGTAGCCTTGGATGCCGATTTCGGGAACCGCATTCCAGCCGAGTTTGATAGGATTCAAGGTAGCTGCCGTGGCCGTGGTCGCAGACAGTGCGCCCATCGCCAGGGTGGCGACGCCGAGCGACTTGAGAAGTGATTTTGGGTTTGAGTGAGACATGCCCTACGTTCGGAGTTATTTAAGCCGAATGTAAGATGGGTGATTGCCGATAATCCGGTGGTTCAAAGGGACCGACGCGCTATGGGTCATTTTCCCTACACGGCGTCATCAAAAACCCCTTGCTTTCATCGCATTGGCATCAATGAAAGCTGGATCCCACAGACAGCCATCCTCCATCTTCCCCGCATGACCGCTGCTGCCGCTGGATTTTCAATGCCCCCCGAATGGTCGCCCCAAGAGGCAGTCTGGCTTTCGTGGCCCGTCGAGGACCCACGCCACTGGGGCGGAGCGAAGCGGGAAATGATCTGGGCGAAATTCGCGGAAATCGCCGCCGCCATCTCGCGCTTCGAGCCGGTACGCATCAACGCGCCACAAGCCGACCACCCGGCAATCCGGGCCGCTTGCAACCTCGCGAAAGCCGTGCCCGAGAGCGTCGAACTTTTCGATCATCCGCACAATGACGTCTGGTGCCGCGACCACGGACCCATCTTCGTGAAACACGCCACGACCGGCGAGGTGGCTGTCACCGACTGGGAGTTCAACGCCTGGGGCGGAAAATTCCCGCCATGGGACAAGGACAATGCGATCCCCGGCCGCATCGCCGCATCACTTGGCATGCGCTCCTTCAAAGGCCGCATGATCCTCGAAGGCGGTGCCATCGAAATCAACGGTGCCGGCCAACTCCTCACCACCGAAGCCGTCCTGCTCAATCCGAACCGCAACCCCGAGCTCAGCCGCACCGAGATCGAACAACGCCTCCGCGACGGACTCGGCGTTTCGGAAATCCTCTGGCTTAAACAAGGCATCGAGGGCGATGACACGGACGGTCACATCGACGACCTCGCACGGTTCATCGATCCGCACACGATCCTCGCCTGCATCGACCCGGATTCCACTTCGCCGAACCAAGCCATCCTCAGCGACAATCTCGCCAGCCTGCGCTCCTTCCTCGGACCGCACGGCCGGGCATTCGAGGTGCTTGAAATCCCCCTGCCCGAAGCCTGCGAAGTCCCCGGTTGGCGGCTTCCGGTGCTCCCGGCGTCTTACGTGAATTTCCTCATCGTCAACGGCGGCGTCCTGGTCCCCACCTTCCGCCAGAGAAAAAATGACGACCGCGCCCTCGGGATGATCCGCGAGTTGTTCGCGGACCGCGAGGTGGACGGCATCGATTGCCTCGACCTCGTCGAGGAAGGCGGCACGCTGCACTGCATCTCCCAGCAGCAACCCGCGTCAACTCCCCGTGGAAGGTGGTGATTGACGGATGGGTTTGACGGCCGATCTTTGCGGGACCCTCGGACGATCCGCCAACTCCCCATGAACGACCTCAAACAGCAGCACGAAACGGATGACGCGGCACCGGATGATCTGGAGGACTGGGTCCGGGTCGGAAACTATCATTCCCTAGCAGAGTCTTACGATCATGCACTGGTGGTCCTCGCGATGGGCGAAGCCTGTCGCGTGTCCCAGTCCGAAGCTCCCGGAGAATTCGATCTGGAAGCAGAGGCCCACTCGTCGGCGCGGATCGCCAGGGAACTCGAAATTTACGGCAGTGAAATCGAACTGCCGGTCTCGCGACAACCCGTGGCACACGAGTGGGCGCGACATTCCCCGGGCTGGCTCTTCTGCGGATTCTGGGTGTTGCTTCTGATGGCGGCATTTTACTGGCAGGGTGAGGACTCCTCGCTCGTCGACAGAGCGGCGTCCTCCAACATAGGCCTCTTCGACCGCGGCGAGTGGTGGCGGCCGTTCACCGC
This sequence comes from uncultured Verrucomicrobiae bacterium, assembly GCA_963841745.1. Classification (GTDB taxonomy): domain Bacteria; phylum Verrucomicrobiota; class Verrucomicrobiia; order Verrucomicrobiales; family Akkermansiaceae; genus Luteolibacter. Next base: position 130,501 of record CAWJDV010000012.1, read on the forward strand.
ACTCTTCCTGCATGCTGACATCGGCCACCTCGTCGGAAACCTGGTAGGCAGCGCGGTATTCGGAACGCTGGTTGCCAGACTGATCGGCCCGCTGCTCGGCTGGACGCTGATTCTCGCCTCCGGAACGATGGGCAACCTGATCACTTCGACCCTTACCTATCCGCAGCCATTCAACTCCATCGGAGCGTCCACTGCCGTCTTCGCCGCTCTCGGAATTCTATCCGGCGTCGGAATCGCCGAAACCCTGCGCGAGCGGGCGCGCCTCCCGTGGTTGCGAATCGTGGCACCCGTCTTCGCCGGCATTATCCTGCTAGGCTGGCTTGGCGGCGGCAGCACCCCGCAAACCGACGTGCTCGGCCACGTCTTCGGATTCAGTTCCGGCCTCGCCGCCGGCGCCGCAGCCGGAGCGCTCGAAGCGAAACGGACGCCTGTCCCCGCCTAAGCCGGACTACCGCTTACCGCGCTGTCGCACGCACTGGCGGCTAGCTCCGCCCCATAGAGACGCTGGACCTCCCGGCTTGAGGCAATTCAAGCAATTCCCTTCCGCAGATCCCTCAAGCTCCACAAAAACCCACTCGCCACCGCGGCCTCTCCCTTCAGCATTCTCGCGCCGGACTTGCGTTTCATCCCAAAGCGGTCCCGGCATTTTGCAAATGCCTCGTCGACAAAACCCCGGCTGCCGATCACCGCGCCGGCAGTGAAATAACGGATCCGGCAACGCAGCATTTTTCCAAGGGGAATCGCCCCGTCCATGGCGAGCTCCTTGTTAGCCTGCTCCTTTGAAATCCCTTTGCGCGACGTTTTCATTACCACTTTCCCATCCCGGCCGATGCTTTCCGTGGCCTTCTCCGCCGCGCCCGCCATCAGCAACCTGCGGTATTCCCGCGAGACATCATTTGCCCAGAAAGCCGCGTCCGCCGCCACTCCTTGGTGAGCCCGCAGCGCCCTAACCAACCCGGCCCGCGCCGTTTTTCCATTCCCTCGCGCGCCGCCGCCGATCGCCTCACCGTAGCTACTCCATCGGTAATCCGCCGGATCCTTGACCATGCCGGCGCGCACCGGATTCAGGTCGATGTAAGCCGCGATCGTCTTCGCTGCCAAGCCATCTTCCACGATCACGCTCTTAAATCGGTCCTCCCACAGTCGCCCGGTTCGCGTGTGCGTCCGGTTGTGCCATTGGGTGTAGCGTTGCAATACGCCCTTCATGAACTCTCCCAGATCGTGCATCCGGTAGCTGAATCGCTCGTGAATCCGCCCCACGACCACCGATTCCTCGGCCAAACCCTCCGCCACCTGTCGCCTTGCTTCCACCAGTTCCTGCGCCACTTCTGCGACAAACGCCTCACTGTAAATCGCTGCCAGCCGCTCCAGCAACTCCGCGTCAGTGACTCCGGCTAACGGCCTCGGCGGCACCTCCAGCAGAAGATGGAAATGATTATCCATCAGACAGTAAGTCGTCACCCGGCAGCCCGAGAATTTCTCATAAATCCGCATCAAGGCGCGGAACTTCTCCTTCTCTTCCGCACCCAGCACAAACCGCCGGTCCACGACCCGCGAGATGCAGTGATAGAAAACAGGCTTCTTCTCGGAATCCCGCCACCCAGCCAACCACCGTGTTTTCCTGCTCACGGGAAACCACTACCAGAGCGGCTGAAACATGGCAAGAGGTGATTCTGATGAAAGGCATGGCCCTTTATCACGTGGCCCTTTATCACATGGTCTCTCATGGTCTCTTATCACAATCCTTTAATAAATACTTGGCGCGGGGTAATCTTGGCGGACTTCCCTTCGGATCTTGGCTGCCTGGCCTGCCTGTAACGACCGTCCGATCCATCATCGTTCTGTGAGCACCTTGCGGCAGTGTCAACAAAGCTCCTCGGCCACAGCCTCAGTCTCAGAGGCTGTCTTAAAAATATCTAGCCGACAATTCTGGCGAGCATCCGCTTGCTCATCGACAGGTAGATCATGGCTTCCGAGTGCTCGATTTTTACTTCATAGTCCCGGACCAACCGCCGGGACTGTATCAGCCATCCAAAGGTTCTCTCCACGATCCAGCGTTTTGGCAGAACCTTAAAGCCCTTGATATCGTCCGAGCGTTTCACAATTTCAAGTTTCACCTTCCTGTGTCGCGCAATCTTCGCAACATGCCCAACAAGTTTTCCCGCGTAGCCACCGTCCGCCCAGATCAGTTTGAGCCATCCGAATGCCACGGCCAGGACATTGAGCAGCAGTTGCGCACCGTCCCGGTCCTGCACGTCCGCCGTCGTTACTTTCAGAGCGAGAATGTTACCCTGCGTGTCTACCAATACGTGCCGTTTTCTTCCTGTAATCTTCTTACCCGCATCATAACCACGAACTCCGGGCTGGCTAGCTGTCCGAACGCTTTGACTATCGATAATCGCAGCGGTCGGGGCTTTTTTTACCGGTTACGACCCGCGCCATATCGCGCAGCGCGGCGTGGATTCGCTCCCAGTGCCCCAGTTTGGCCCAGAGTCGGAAGTAGTGATAGCAGGTTTTCCAGTGAGGCAGGTCGTTGGGCATCATGCGCCACGCCCCGCCCGTCCGGAGGATGTAGAGGATGCCGTCAATGATCTCCCGCCTTAAATGTTCCTGCGGACGCCCACGCAGGGTGTCGGGTTTAGGTGGCAACAGGGATTCAAGAATCTCCCATTCGGAATCTGTCATGCTGCTTGGATAACTGGCCATGCCGAGTTTCTCCAATACCTGACTAAACTAGTACAGATTAAAATTCGGGAAATTTGTATTTTTAAGACAGCCTCTCAGTCTCATCAGCCTCATAACTGGCTGTACGCAGCGAGCGGAATGACGGCACGCCCGGTGCAACCTGCCATAATCACCGCATGTTCGGCGGTGGTTACTCGACTCAATTACCGCAAGACGAAGAAAATCTGGAAAATTTACCAGTCAGAGCCGAGACCATGCCGCCCGGCCAGCTCAATCAAATCCTCGCGCATCGGCCACTCGTCGGGGCGCTCGCTGGTGGCGTGGCGTTTGCTGGCGCCTTTCAAGGTCATGCAGCCGGTGTTGTCGCCGATTTTCCGGATGGAATCCACCTCCTCGGCCGTGAAACGCACGTCTGGCAGCTTGGCGAAGTCGCGGATTTTGTCCTCGATGAGGCGCGCGCCTTCGCCGGCTTCCTGGATGAAGGTGGGGACGACGCTTTCGACGGCGGGGTGGCTGAGGTTCCAGATGCAGGCGAACTGGAGCTGCGTTAGGTTGTATTTCTCGGCGAACGGGCGCATGCGGTTGGCCTTTTCCATGCCGTGCTGGACCCAGCCTTCCGGCCGATAGGTGCGATGGTCGCCGGGTTTGAAACTGTGCTCGGGGCCGCCGATGTCGTCGTGGAAGACGCCGCCGTAATCGACGACGCGGGTCATCACCTTGACGCCGTGTTTCTGGCAGGCCGGCAGGGTGAGTCCGACGGGCCAGGGTTCCAGCGGGTTGAGGATAAGCATGGACCAGTCGATGAGGTGGCCGAATTTTTCGAAGCAGTAAACGAGGTCGAGCGAGAAGCCGTTGGCCGGGCCGGGAGCGATGCCGAGGCGGTTGGTGAGGCCGGCGGATTTCGCGCCTTCGAGGGCTTGCCATAGAGGTTCGCTGGTGTAGCCGAGCTCGTCGGGATTGTGGAGCATGAGCAGGTCGAACTTGTCGGTGCCGCAGCGTTCAAGCTCTTTGGCGCAGGCCATGTTGATGAAATCCGCGTAGCCATCCGGGCCGCGCAAGGCGGGCGACGTGAAGCGCGGGTAGCCTTGGCTGCCTTGGCGTTGGCCTTCGTAAAAGTCGTGGCCGATCATGCCGACGAGACTGTAGGTGGAACGGTCGATGCCTTTGAGCGCCTTGCCCAGCAGTTCGTCCGCCTTACCGTTTCCATAGACGTCGGAGGTGACAAAGGTGCGGATGCCGGCCTCGTAAGCAGTCTCGATGCAGCCTTTGAAGCGCTCCTCGGAAAGGGTTTCGCCAAAGTGCATGAAGCGTCCGCCGCTCCAGGTTCCGTATGCTGTGGTAGTGGGTTCCATGGTGGGAAAATTGTGAGTTCTGAGTAAGCCGGTGATCCCGGCGGGTCAACCCCAAGCCGAAAGTAGTCGAGGACTTCAGTCCGTTTCTTCCGCGGGATAGAAAAACGGACTGAAGTCCTCGACTACATTAGGCGCCCCAGAATGGGCGCGAGGTCCCGCGCGGTTTTCTCCGGCCAGGCGGCGCGGGCGGTGAAAATCGCGGTGTCGAGCACACGGTGGCACGGGCCGTCCGGCGTCTCGGGAATGGCGGCGACAGCGGCGCGGATGATCTGCTTGGCCATGGCGCTGTTCGCATGGAGATTCTCAATGACTGTGTGAACCTCGACGGCGGCCTCGTCCGTTTTCCAGCAATCGTAATCCGTCACCAAGGCGAGCGCGGCGGCGGCGATTTCCGCTTCGCGGCAGAGGCGGGCTTCCGGGCCGTTGGTCATGCCGATGATATCGGCACCGATCAGGCGGTGGAAATTCGCCTCGGCGCGGGTGGAGAACGCCGGGCCGTTCATGCAGAGGTAAGCGCCGCCGTCGTGGACTTTCGGCGCGAGCAGGCGGGCGGAGGCGAGCAGGACTTTCCGCAAGTCGGCGCAATACGGATCCGCGAATCCGACGTGCGCGGCGATGCCGTTTCCGAAAAACGTGTGCTTCGCCGCAGTGCCCGTGCGGTCGATCAACTGGTCCGGCACAACGATGTCGCGGGGCGCGAGTTCTTCACGCAGGCTGCCGACGGCGGTCACGGAAATCACCCAGCGCACGCCAAGCGAACGCAGCGCCCAGATGTTCGCGCGGTGGTTGATTTCATGCGGCAGCACGCGGTGACCCACGCCATGGCGCGGCAGGAAACAAACGCGCCGGCCGGAAATAGTGCCGGAAACAACCATGTCCGAGGGATCGCCGAACGGGGTGGCGACGGAGAGCTGCGAGATTCCCTCGAATCCCTCCATTTCATAAAGTCCGCTGCCGCCGATGATGCCGATGGCGGGTTCTTGAATAGTCATTGGGTCGATAAGTTGAGTTCGCGGATGATGATGGAGACGATGGCATCGACCGGCTGGTCGATGTCGATGGTAACGGCTCCCTCGGGAGTCTCCAACGTGGCGAACTGGCTGTCGATCAGACTTTCCGGCATGAAATGTCCGGGCCGGGCGCAGAGCCGGGCCCGGATGATCTCGGGCGTGCCGCTGAGGTGGACGAACTGCACGTCGCTGCGGCCGCCGCTCAGGATTTCGCGGTAGCGGGCCTTGAGCGCGGAACAGGCGAGGAAGACCGGTTGGTCGCTAGACTCGGATAGAGCCACAGCCAGTCGTGCGAGCCACGGCGCTCGGTCGGCATCGTCGAGCGGCTCGCCGCGCTTCATCTTCGCGATGTTAGCCGGCGGGTGGAAGTCGTCGGCATCGAGGAAAACACCGCCGCACTTTTCCGCGAGGGCGGGTCCGATGGTGCTTTTTCCGCTACCGGAGACGCCCATGATGACAACAGAAGACGAACGGGGAACCTTCATGAATCGATGCACGTGATAAAATTCAGGATGCACCATGGAACAAGGGTAAAAAAGAAGCGCGGCATCCCGAAGAATGCCGCGCTTGAAGATGGAAACGGATCAATGACCACCACCACCGACGCCCTTGAGATAGGCGCTGTAACCGATGATGACGGTCGAGAGGATAAGGGTAGCGATGCCAGCCGTGATCAGCTTGTGGGCTTTTTTGCTGGAACCCTGCCATTCCTTGAAATACCAACCCCACAACGTGCTGAAGATGATGATGCTCGCCATGTGAAGTGTCCATGATGAGAACCCCAGTCCTTCCGGATCGGATCCGCCCAACTTGACGTGACCCATCGAGTAGAAGAAAAACTGAAAATACCAGGTCGTCCCGGCGAGCGCGGAGAAGAGGAAATTGCTGAGCAAGGGAATGCGGAAATCGTTTGAATTGCCTGCCATTCCAGCGTGTTTGACCACTTCCTCGGCGGGAGCATCGGTGGGATTCTCGATCGAGTTGCGGTCCATGCCATGTGCGGGCTGACGCTGATGGGAGGCGAGGTATTCGTAACCGCTGCGGTTCTTGATATTCAGGCCGACGCACCAGATGAAATTCGTGGTGAATCCCCCTAACATCACCACGATGAGACTCGGAAGCCCGGACCAGAGTTCGGCGGTGCCGGCAACCACGGATGCCTTTGCGATCGGCTCCCCGGCGGTGAGGCCGAAGCTGAAGCACGCGCTCATGATGCCGGAGAAGGTAGCGACCATGATGCCTCTCTTGAAATTGAACTCGGCGATCGCCTTCTTCTTGTCCGCAGCGGCCATTTCCTTCTCTTTGGCAGCGCCTGCAAGTGCGGCGATCCAAATTCCGAGAATGCAAACGCCCACGCCGAACAGGGTGATCTTGCCAGGAACCGTCGCTGCGATCTGCACAATGGATTCTCCCACCGGAATATCAGGCATGAATGTCTTGAGAATCGGCGGAAGCAAGGTGCCAAACGCCGCGCAGTAACCGAGCGCCACGCCCATGCCGAGGGACATTCCCAGATAGCGCATCGCCAGACCGAATGTCAGGCCGCCGGTGCCCCAAAGCGCGCCGAACAGATAGGTCCAACCGAGCGTGGAGGCAGACTGGCTACTGATCACACCGACCACGTCCTTGGTCATCAGCGTGGCAAAGAACCAGGGGCAGATGATCCATGAGAAAAATCCACCGACCAGCCAGTAGGTCTCCCAGGACCATCTTTTCACGCCCTTGTAAGGCACGTAGAAACTTCCCGAGGCGAGGCCGCCGAGCCAGTGGAAAACAACGCCGAGTATCGCGGATGACATTTTTTAGTTCTGTTGGGTTTTTGGAAAATCAGTTGCGCTTGCTGAGCACCGAGGATTCGTAGTTTTTGACCTCGGCAAGCCAGTCGCCACCTGCGGGAACGTTTTGTGATTCGCAATAGGCATCCCAAACGGCACTCCATGGCAAGCTCTTGCTTTCCTCCATCAGCGCGAGGCGGGAGGTGAAATCGCCGGATTTTTCCGCGGTGCGAAGGGCTTCGGACTCCAGCAACGCCATCAGCAGCGCCTTGAGCGTGTTGCGGGTGCCGATGGTCCACGCGGCGATGCGGTTGATGCTGGCATCGAAGAAATCGAGCCCGATGTGGGTGCGGGCGAGCAGTTTGTTGCGCACGAGCTCGGCGGCGATCGATTGCAACGCGTCGTCGAGGATGACGACGTGGTCGCTGTCCCAGCGCACGCCGCGGCTGACGTGGAGCAGGATTTCCGGCACATACATCAGCGCGGAGGAAAGCTTGTCGGCGATGCCTTCGGTCGGGTGGAAATGGCCGGCGTCGAGGCAAAGCAGCTTCTGGTTTTTGATCGCGTAGCCCATGTAGAACTCGTGCGAACCGACGACGTAGCTCTCGCTGCCGATGCCGAATAATTTGCACTCGACGGCGTCGAGGTGGTGTTTCGGGTTGAGTTTCTTGGCGAAAACCTGGTCGAGCGAATCGGCCAGGCGCTGGCGCGGAGCGAGGCGGTCCACCGGAGTATCCTTGTAACCATCTGGAATCCAGACGTTCGTGACGGTTGGAGAGCCGAGTGCCTTGCCCATCACTGCACCGATTTCACGGGAGGCGATGCAGTGCTCGATCCAGAAGTCGCGGATCGCCTTCTTCGGGTGGGAGAGGGTGAATCCATCCGCTGCCTTGGGGTGGGCGAAGCAGGTCGGGTTGAAATCCATGCCCATGCCGTTCGATTTCGCCCAGTCGATCCAGTTTTTGAAATGCTCGGGCTTGATTTCGTTGCGATCGACTTTTTTGCCGCCGAACTCGCCGTAGAAGGCGTGGAGATTGAGGCGATGCTTGCCGGGGATGAGCGAAAGCGCCTTGTCCAAATCCGCGCGGAGCTCCTCGGGCGTGCGGGCTTTCCCGGGATAGTTGCCGGTCACCGCGATGCCTCCGCTCAGGCCTTCGCCGGAATTTTCGAAGCCACCGACGTCATCGCCCTGCCAGCAATGGAGTGAAATCGGGATGCCGGCGAGTTTCGCCATGGCGGCTTCGGTATCGACGCCGAGTTCCGCATAACGGGCTTGGGCGAGTTTATACGACTGGGCGATGGATTTGGAAGGTTTGGACATAAAATGAATGGGTTACGCTAGGTCCGTTGAATTTGATCGGTTCTGGACAGAAAAACCTCCACTGTTTGGCCAAATACAAGCACGATCCCGCCAGTGAAACGCATCCTGAAAATCGATGAGTGGTTCCATCCCGACGGATTCCCGATCAGCGTGGAGCGCCGGGAACCGCAGGAGCTCTTCGAGCCGCATGCCCACGAGTTCGCCGAGCTGGTGATCGTGACCGGGGGAAAATGCCTGCATGTCACCGGCAACGACTCTTGGGAACTCACCGCAGGCGATGTGTTCGTGATCGCCGGTCCCCGGGAACACGAATACCGGGAGCTCGTGGATCTGAGATTGATCAATATCCTCTATCAGCCCGCGCAACTGAAAATGGGCCTGCTGGACCTGCCATCCGTGGCGGGCTACCACGCGCTTTTCACGCTCGAACCGTCGTGGCGGACGCGCCAGCCGACCAAGGGAAAACTGCATCTGACCAGCAAGGATCTGGCCCAGGTGATCGAGCTGGCGGACCGCTTGGAAATCGAACTGAAGGCCCGCGAGCCGGGATTCGGCTTCATGGCCACGGCGTCGTTCATGCTGATCATCGGACTGCTTTCCCGCTGTTACGGGCGCAGCCCGTCACCGGACGGACGTGCCTTGTTACGCATCGGCGAGGCGCTTTCCCACTTGGAACGGAACATCCACCGCGAGATCGATCTGGAGGAACTGGCCAGCATCGCCCACATGTCCCAGAGAAGCTTCCTGCGGGTCTTCCAGTCCGCCGTGGGAACCTCCCCGCTGGCGTGGGTCATCGGCCAGAGAATCAACCGCGCCTGCAGCCTGCTGCGCCACACCGACAAGCGGATCACGGAAATCGCCTTCGACGTCGGCTTCAACGACAGCAACTATTTCACCCGCCAGTTCACCAAGGCGACCGGGCTTTCCCCGAGAAACTACCGGTTGAGGCAAGGGGTGTTATGAACAACCGCTCATTTCTGCCAGTTGACCACCATCGCCCGCGGTTGCTGGAAATCCTGTTGGTACGGTCTTTGCTTGTGCCCGGTGAAATACAGACCCGTCGCCGGGTTTCCTCCATCAGCGATGTTCATTCCCGAAGTCCACACGCGATCACGTGATGTCCAGATGGCTGGTTTCTGGCATCCTCGGCCTGTCGCCTGGCGCTCCACTCCAACAGAATGTTTTGCTAACGAAGCCCCCCGATCAACTCCGTTTTCACACATCAAGTAGGATTTCATCGCAGGACCGGCACTCCCCATCACCCACAAGCAGGTCGCGAAAAATTTGATCGATCTTCAAATCCGCTTGGTGGTAGAACCGCCCTAGAATTTTTGTTTCGCATCCAACCATTGCCGAAATGCCAATGTCCATGACCCCCTCCGTCCTCCCCGAGACTTCCGAGTTTCCACCGCTCGTGGTGGATCTCGACCATAGCCTGATCCGCGTGGATCTTCTGCATGAAGCAATGGCACGCCTCGGCCTCCGCTCACCGCTTCGACTACTGCGGCTGGCATGGACCCACCGCAAGTCGCTGGCGGCCTTCAAGCACGCGGTCGCGCTGGCCGTGCCGATCGACGCTTCGAAGCTGCCTTACGAACCCCGCGTGATCACCCATCTCCGCGAGGAATCCGCCCGCGGGCGGCGGATCATTCTCGCCACCGCCTCACCCGCCGTTTGGGCCGAGCCCATCGCGGCTCATCTCGGGCTGTTTTCGGAGGTGCTTGCGACGGACGCGGAAAACAATTTGAAAAGCCACCGCAAGCTCGCTGCGATCCGCGAGCTGCTCGGCGAAACTCCGTTCGCCTACCTCGGCGACTCCAGCGACGACATTCCGCTTTTCGAAGCGGCCACCGGCGGCCGGCTCCTCGCGGGATCCTCTGCCAAACCACTCGCCCACCTCAGACGCAGCGGGGTGGATTTCAACCACGTCGCTCCGGCGAACCGCGCCACCCAGATCCGCGACATGATCCGTGCGTGCCGTCCGGTGCACTGGATCAAGAACATGCTCATCTTCGTGCCGGCCGTCACCAGTTGGGGCATGTATGATCCCTCAAAGCTGATCCAAGCGACGTTCGCCTTCTTCGCATTCTCGTTCGTTGCCTCGGCCGTCTATCTCATCAACGATCTTTCCGACCTCGCCGCCGACCGTGCGCATCCGGACAAGCGCCGCCGCCCGCTCGCAGCCGGCCAGTTGCCGGTCACCAAGGGCGTCGTGCTCGCCGCATGCCTCGGGCTCGGCGGTCTTGGACTTGCCGTCGCGACCGGCCCCGTCGTCATCACCGTGCTGCTCGTCTATCTGGTGCTGAACGCGGCCTACACCATCCGCCTCAAGGAAATGCCGCTCACCGACATCGCCCTGCTGTGCTCGTTCTATCTGATCCGGGTGGTGTTGGGACTGGCCGTTCTCGGACTACCGCAATCCATCTGGTTCATCGGTTTCCTTGGCTGCCTTTTCGCGGAACTCGCCCATTGGAAGCGCTACGTGGAGGTGCTCAACGCACCGACATCCTCCTCGAAACGCCGGTCCTACACCAACCAGGACGCCAACGTCCTGCTAGCCTTCGGCGTCGGCTTCTCGTTCAGCGCCGCCCTCATCCTCACCCTCTATCTGCGCTCCAACGAGATCTCCCCGGTCTATCAATCGCCCAAGGTGCTCGCGCTGCTGGCTCCCATCCTGCTGCTGCACAACCTCGGCATGTGGCTCGAGGCATCCCGCGGGAAAGGTGCCTCCGATCCGGTGACCTTCGTCCTGAAATCGCGGAAATTCTGGGGAACCGCCATTGCGGCGATGCTTGTTCTCGCGACGGCACGACTCATGCCCCCGCTCTGAGCCCCTCCGCTCCCCTCCCCCCGCATCCAACTTCACGGCCTGCCGTTGGATGCCCGCCTCCCCCAAGGCAGAAGCTTCCACCATATCGTACGCCATCCATGAACGCATTCTGGTACTATCCGATCTATCTCATCATCCTCGCCGCAGTCATCGGCTTGTTTGAATTTCTCCGGCGTCGCGGTGTCCCATGGAGCATCCGCGCCCCGCTAGGAGCTACGATCTGCGCGGCGATGGGATTCTTCATGTATCAAATCTCTGACCCGCCGGACTTCGAGATGTTTTCCGATCTCCAGATCGCCTACTATCCGGCAGGTGAGGCGGTGTATGCTGATAATCCAGCGGCCAACCTGATGGCCACCTACAAGAATGGTGCCGAAGGCTTCGTGAATATTCCAATCATGGCCTATCTGTGCGCGCCATTCATGTGGGTATCGAAATCCACCGGCGAATATCTATTCCTTGTTTTTGGGATACTCACGATGATTGCCACTTGGTATGCCCTCGCCCGTTTGGCCAAACTTGACCGGGACCAATCGCTGCTGCTCCTTTTCCTCTTCGCCGCATGCGGACCGCTCGCATACAGCCTGCGGATTGCAAATTCCACGCACTTCATCCTACTCCTGTTCGTGCTCGGAATCTGGGCCTTGCGCACGGACCGGGCGTATCTGGCAGGTGCGATCTTCGGGTTCGCCGCCCTGATCAAGCTCCCCCTCATGCTGCTGGGAATCTACTTCCTGTTGCGTGGCCGCTGGCGGGTCGCCATGGGCGGACTGGCGCTCTGCGCCTTCGCCTCGCTGCTTTCCCTCGCGGTTTTCGGATGGGATCTGCATTGGTATTGGTATGAGCACACCATCAAACCGGTCTCCGCACATCCCCTCCCCGCCTATAACAACCAGTCGATCCAGGGATTTTTCGCCCGCTTGCAATACGGGAACAGCTGGCTGCTGTGGTGGAAACCCAGACCGATCAACCCCATGGTGCTTCTCGCAGCCAAGGTGGTGGTCCTTTGCCTGGTGGCTACGGTCGCCTTCGTATTCGCCGCCCCACAGCGCTGGCGGCGCCAACCCATGATGACCATGCCGGCTCAAATGATCACCGAAATCGAAATCTGGATGATCACCCTGCTCGCAATCATGATCGGCACGGTGTCATGGTCCCACTACTATCTGATGATGTTGCTGCCAGCGGCATTTCTCATCGCGGGAAATCCAGACGCACTGAAGACCGGATGGATGAAAATCGCGGGATGGGCAGCGATTGTCGGAGCGTTGTTGCCGGTGATGACCGTAAAAACCGGAATCCCGCCCAGACTGAGCCGCCCGTTTTCCTACGTCGGGGTGTCTCACTTCTTGTTGTCGGCCGCATTGCTTCTCGCAATTCTCCTGATCATCCGCTGGCGGACCCGTGCGGAGGACTCCACCGCGACGAAATCATGAACAAACCATTCATTTTGAAGAGGGAAAACCTCGTTCCCGAGCTGGTCTTCCTGCTGACGGCGGTGGTCGTCTCGTTCTTCTTCTGTCAGCTCAGGATCCGCATGTGCCAGACCTTCGCGGTCCAGCAGATGTTCGAGGAAATCTGCGGAAACATCGGAACCAAGCCGTGGCAATACCGGATTCTCGTTCCCAGCATCGCCAACGGCTTGAACGCGCTGAATCTTCCGATCCACTTTTCCCTCTGGGGATGGGCGAGAATGATCGAACTCATCTCGGCGGTGCTGGTGGTCTACGCCACCCGCAGTTATCTCGGGCTGTTTCTCAAGGACCGGAGACTGACATCGATCCTGGCGTTCTTCGTTTTCCTCATCGTTCCCTTCCTGTTTTTCTATCCACGTCCCTACTATGCGAACTATTGGTTCGACACCCCGGCGATTCTGTTTTTCACGCTCGGGCTGACGTTTCTCTATCAAAAGAAGTGGGCGCTCTATTATGTGCTGTTCACCGTGGCGACCCTGAACCGTGAAACGACCTGCTTCCTGACAATCGCCTACCTGTGCACCGCTCTTGGCCGGGAAAAACTTCCGAAAATAGCCCTTCATTGCGGTGCCCAGTTCATCATCTGGATGACGATCAAGACCGTGCTCGGCCGGATCTACGTCGGAAATCCCGGGCCTAACGGATTCGAATGGTTCGACGGGGATTCCACCATCCCGCATTATGTGGACAATCTCAAGGTTCTCGCCAACCCGGTGAATCTGGCGGGATTTCTCAGCTTCATGGGATTCCTGTGGATTCCCGTTCTCTTCTATTACAGAAGAATCGGCAACGAATTCGTCCAACGCTGCCTGTGGATCATCCCGCCTTATTTCCTGGGAATGTTCTTCGTGGCGAACATCTACGAACTGCGGATTTTCTCGGACCTGATTCCGGTCGTCCTCACTCCGTTCCTGCTCATCCTCGCCAGTTTATTCAGGAGTTCTGGCGAGGAAGGCTCCGGGGAAACCTCCCATGATCGCGCTTAGAAATCGAATTGCTCGATATTCTCCTTGGTGAAAACAAAGGGCTTGCCGAGCACGATATTGTCACCGGCGACCGGCATTTTCCCGAGCTTGCCGGCGTTGAATTCCGTCGCTCCGGGAACGAGCTCGCCTTTTGCGACCGCGGCACCGGCCATGACGGCGAGATAGCCGAGATCCTCGACTTTCCAGAGGATCACCGCCTGGGTGACGCCTTCCTTGACGTAGGCCCTGTTCTCACTCGGCAGGCCGAGGCCGAGGACTTTCACCGCGCCGGTCTTGCCGGCTTGTTTCACGGCCTCCGCCGCGCCAGGAACGGCGAGCGAGCTGGCGGCGATGATGGCCTTTAGATTCGGATAGGCGCTGAGCAGGTTGGTGGCTTCCTGTTGGGCTTTGTCCTTCTGGTCGTCGCAAGGTTTGATGTCCACCAGCTTCATGTTCGGATACTTGGCCTGGCGCTCCTGGATGTATTTGATCCACTCGTTCATGTTGGACGAGGTGAGGCTGCCGGTGATGATCGCAAACTCACCCTCGCTGCCGGTCAGCGATGCGGCGGTGTCCATCAGCTGCTCGCCGATGGCCTGGGCGGTGGCTTGATTGACGAAAAACGAACGCGCGTCCGGTTGGGAATCGGCATCGTAGGTGATGACCTTGATCCCCGCCGCCTGGGCTTTTTTCAGCGCGGTGGAAATGGAATCCTTGTTCTCACAGGCGGCGACGATGACGTTCACGCCGTCGGTGATCCAGTTTTCAACGATCTCGTTCTGCTTGGCGGGATCGGGATTGGTCGGGCCGTCGAATTTCAGCTCGGCATTCAGTTCCGTAGCCGCCGCGCGGGCTCCTCGCTCACAGGTGACGAAGTATTGGTTGCCCTTGCTCTTGGGCAGGAAGGCGATGGTTAGTTTGCCGTCGGATTCGGATTTGCTGCAGGAAACAAACGGAAGTGTGGTAGCGAGCGCGAGGCCGGCGATGAAGGTTTTGCGTTTCATGAATGGGTTGGGTTGGTATTTCCGAGAGATTGCTTGAGCGCGCGACGGACGGCGAGCGTTTTCATCACCGTGCCGATCGTGAGCGCGGCGATGAGCAATACGCCAGTCAGCATGCCGGACAACTCCCGCGCGACGCTGGACACGGATTGGTCGAAAATCCGGTATTCGGAAATCCGCGTGAGCCCGTTGTTCAAAATGGCGAGCGCCAACCACCCCAACAACGTGCCTGCAACCGTGCCCGAGCCACCGAAAATGCTGACGCCGCCGAGCACGACCGCCGTGATGGCTAGCAGTTCGTAACCGATGCCAACGTTCGCCCGCGCTTCACCCAAACGGGAGACGATGATGACCGCCGCGAGGCCGGCGACGGCCCCGGCGATGATGTAGGCGATGCTGGTATTCCGGGCGACGGGGATGCCGGCATAACGCGCTCCGTCCGCGGAAAAGCCGATGGCTCGAAACGAACGTCCGAAAGTGGTCTGATGCACCAGCAGCCAGATTCCCGCAGCCACGGCGAGGAAGACCCACATCTGCGTCGGGATCCCGGCGGTGTTGGAATTTCCCAACTCGAGGAACGATTGCGGAAATCCGGAATACGCCACCGAACCTTTGGTCAGCGCCTCCGCCAGCCCGCGGAACAAGGAAAACGTGCCGAGCGTGACGATCAGCGGCGGGAGATTGAGCCGGGTGATGAGCACCGCGTTCAAACCGCCGCCGAGGGCTCCGACGGCGATGGCTATCACGCCTGCGAGCCATGGATCGAGGCCAAGCGTGTTTACCATCATGCCGAAGAGCACCGCGCACAGGCCCATCATCGAGCCGACGGATAGATCGATGCCGCCGGTGAGGATGACCGGTGTCATGGCGAGCGCGAGCAGGCCGATCTCCACCGAGTGGCGGAAGATATTTGAAATGTTTCCGCCGGTCAGGAACCGCTGGCCGAGCGCGTTGAAGAGCACGACTTCGAGCACGATCACCAACAGCAACACCGTTTCATGGCGGGCGAGCGAGGATTTGATAGAAGACGTCATGATCTCATTTTCTTTCGGTTGCGCAGACCGTCCGCCATCACGGCGAGCAGGATCACCAGTCCTTGAATCGCCTTCTCCCAATACGGCGGCTGGTGAAAATGGGTGAGCGCCGGGTTCACATTCGCGAGCAGCATCATGCCTAGCAGCACTCCGACCAAGGTCCCGCGCCCACCACGGATGGCGACTCCGCCAACGACGGCGGCGGCGATGGTTTTCAGCTCCAGCCCGTCGCCGCAATTCGGCTGCACTTGCGGCGACTGCACGAGGTTCAGCACCGCCGCGAGGCCGGACAGCAAGCCCATCAGGACGAAGACGCCGAAGGTGGTGCGCTTGGGGTCGATTCCAGCAAGCCGCGCGGCCTCGGCGTCGGTGCCGGTGGCGTAGATGAAGCGTCCGCCGGATAGATTCTTCATCGCCCAGGCAGCGGCGGCCAGCAGGACGAAAGTGAGGGAAATCACCACCGCTTGCCCGGCAGGCTGGCTGAGGCCGAACCACTGCACGCCAGCGGGCAGAGTGAACAAGCGACCTTGCTGCCAAAGCCGCAGCGCTTCCTGCCAGGTGACCATCGTCGCAAGCGTCACCACGATGCTGGGCAGCCCGAGATAAGCCACGAAGATGCCGTTCACGGCACCCATCAAGGCACCCGCACCGAGCGCTGCTAGAATCGCCACGCCCAGCGGCAGGCCGGACGCCGCCGTCACTCCGGCGACGATCGCGCACATGCTGAACTGCGCGCCGATGGAGATATCGATCTGCCGGCAAATGATGATCAGTGCGATGCCGATGGCGGCGACCAGTGCGGGCATCTGCGAGGTGAGCCGCGAGATAAAGGGCTGCCATTGGAAAAAGTGCGGCGCGAAAACCGCTAAGGCCAGCATCAACAAAGCCAGCGCCGCGGCCACCGTGATTTCCCGGGAATACTTGTTCATTCAGGCGGCGTCTCTACCGTTAGTTCCGAGCGCCGCAGCCATGACCGAGTGCGCGTCCGCGTTTTCCTTGGCGATGATTTCCACCAGCCTGCCGCCGCGCATCACGGCGACGCGATCGCTCATGCCGAGCACTTCCGGCAGGTCGCTGGAAATCATCAGGACCGCGAGGCCTTCCTTGGCGAGCTGGCGGATGACCTTGTGGATCTCGCTCTTCGCACCGACGTCCACGCCTTGCGTCGGTTCGTCGAGGATGAGCAGTTTCGGTTTCGTCGCGAGCCAGCGGGCGACGCTGACTTTCTGTTGGTTCCCGCCGCTCAGGCTGCCGCCGGGCGCATCCGGGCCGCTGGTCTTGATGCCCAGGTCGCGGATGAACTCGCGGGCTAACAAGGTCTCGGCGTTAAGCCGCAGCCAGCCGCCGGGGAACAAGGTCGGCTGGATCGCCATCGTCATGTTTTGGGAAATCGGCATTTCGAGGATCACCCCGTGGCGGCGGCGGTCTTCCGGCACGTAGGCGATGCCACGGGCGATGGCTTCGCGCGGGCTGTGAATGGAAATGCGTTCGCCGTTGAGTAAAATTTCCCCGGAGTCCGCCGGGGTGATGCCGAAGAGAGTCCGCGCGAGCTCGGTGCGGCCGGCACCGACAAGGCCGGCCATGCCGACGATTTCCCCGGCCCGGACATCCAGCGTCACGCCGCTCACGCCGCTTTCGGTGCAGCCGAGATTTTTCAGCGAGAGCACCGTCTTGCCGGGCTCGCTTTCTGACGGCGGATAGATCGACGACACCTCGCGGCCCACCATCAGCTTGATCATCTGGGATTCATTCAGCGAATCGACGGTGTTCGTACCGACGCTTTCGCCATCGCGCAACACGGTGACGCGGTCGGCGAGCGCGAAAATTTCTTCCAGCCGGTGGGAAATGTAGATGACCCCCACCCCACTGTCGCGCAGGTCGCGGACGACTTTGAAGAGCAGGTGTTGTTCCTTCTGCGTCAGCGAGGCGGTCGGCTCGTCCATCACCACGATGCGCGCGCCGGAGCCGAGCGCACAGGCGATTTCGACCAACTGCTGCTCGGGCATCGACAGCGATTGCACCTCGGCATCAGGCGAAATTTCAGCGCCGATGCGATGAAGCAGCTCGGTGGCGCGGGTCCGCTGGCCGGTCCAGGAGACGCGGCTGAAGAGTCCGGTTTTCTTCAATCGCAGGCCGATGTTTTCCGCGACGGTGAGGTCGGGAAAAAGCGCGGGCTGTTGGTAAATGCAGGCGATTCCTAACTCGCGCGCCTTGGACGGCGTGAGGTGGTGCACTTCCTCGCCCGCCACTACCAACGTGCCGCCATCCGGTTGATGGGCGCCGGTGATGATCTTGATGAGGGTGGATTTTCCCGCGCCGTTTTCGCCGAGCAGGGCGTGGACTTCGCCCGGCAGCAGCTCGAACGAAACGCCCCGGAGCGCGCGGACGGCCCCGAAGGATTTGCGGATTTCAGTGAGTTGGAGGAGGGTTTTCAATCGGTGTGGCGCGCGTTTTAGCAGGGACTTTTGCCAAAAACAGCATTTTTACCGCTTCTCAGCCGCGCTCCGCTGGGTTCAACTTCGCGCGCCCGTCCGATGTCCGAAAATTTCTACCAACAAACCACCACCGCGCCGCCGACGCCATTCGATGTCTCGCTTCGCCCCCCGGCGTTTTCCGAATTCATCGGCCAGGAAAAGGTGAAGGACCGCATCCTGCTGATGCTGGAGGCGGCGAAGGGCCGTGGCGACGTGCTCGACCACGTGCTGCTTTCCGGCCCGCCGGGATTGGGAAAAACCACGCTCGCCAACCTGATCGCCCGCGCCGCCGGGACTCAGCTTCACACGACCTCCGGCCCGCAGATCGAAAAAGCGGGCGACCTCGCGGGCATCCTGACGAACATCCAGAAAGGCGACATTTTATTCATCGATGAAATCCACCGGCTGCACCCGGCGATCGAGGAATATTTGTATCCGGCGATGGAGGATTTCCGGTTGGATATCATCATCGACTCCGGTCCGTCGGCGCGGTCGATCCAGATCAATCTGCCGAAATTCACGCTCGTCGGCGCGACGACGCGCTCCGGTATGTTGACCGCGCCGCTGCGGTCGCGCTTCGGGCTGGCGAACCGGCTGGATTATTACACACACGACGAGCTGGCGCTGATCATCGAGCGCTCGGCCGGATTGCTGGACGTGCCGATCGAGCGGGACGGCGCGCTGGAAGTCGCCTCGCGTTCACGCGGCACGCCGCGGGTGGCGAACGCGCTGCTGCGCTGGGTGCGGGATTTCGCGCAGGTCCGGGGGGAAGGATTCATCGACGGAAAAATCGCGGACGCGGCGCTGGCGATGATCGAGATCGACTCGCAGGGGCTGGACGAAATGGACAAGCGCCTGCTGGAAGTGCTGATTTACAAATTCAACGGCGGCCCGGTGGGCTTGAACTCGCTGGCAGTCGCCGTGGGCGAGGACGCGGCGACCATCGAGGAAGTTCACGAGCCGTTTTTGATCATGCAGGGATTTCTCATGCGCACCCCGCGCGGACGCACGGCGATGCCCGCGGCTTATGCGAAAATCGGCGCGCCGATGCCGCCCGCCCGGCCCGATGATCAAACGAGCTTGTTTTAGCGGCCGGCCGGCTAGACACCGATTGCCAAAATGGATTTCCGTTGTTTCGCAACGCCCGGTGCCTGCGCCTCTGAAGCAAGATAGAGGTAGGAACGGGGCTTTCGCCCCGCTTCATCACTACGATGGCGGCTCTGACTTCTGCCCGGCTCCGCTCGCGCGGATTCCTGCCCGGACAGATTTGATTCGCTATCGCTCACCCCTCGCGGGGCTCCCCTCCGGGGACTCTATGTCCGCTGCGCTCCCATTCGACGCGTCCACATGATACCTTCCCTGCATTCTCACCCCAACCATCCCCAACAACCCGCTTCTCCCCCGTTAACGAGGGATGTGGGAGGAAACGGTTGCCGCTCATGCGGCAGGCTTCGCCAATCGCTCGAAGGCTCGCCGTTGTTGCAAACCGAACCCAAGTTCACTTGTATTTGGGACCGCAGGTCCGCCTCGGGTTGCTCTCCACCCCGTCTCGCGACGACGCAGTTGCCTCCGGCTGCTCTCCCGTTGCTCGTCTCGGGATGATTCAGACTTTCACGGGTTGATTTCATGTATGTGCGCACGCACGAGCGGCGGACCTTCAGTCCGCCGAAGCCCATGAGGTGCCGATGAGACGTGGCTAGCCGCTTCTCATCGGCGTTCCATGGACCAGGGCGAATCGGAGTTCGCCCCTCCTTGGGGATGCGCTTCGGAATCACCGCCTTTTCCCCCGCGTATCACTCCACTCCCACAGTTCCGTTAGCAACAACCGCTCGCACGAAGCGACGGCGGCGGCGGCGGTAACGATGCACCTTGCGCTGTTCAGTTCGGCGCGGCGGATTTCCAGACGCTCGACAATTTGCAGGTAGAGACTGGCACGGCGCTTGTATTCGAAAAGCGCGATCATCGACAAGCACCAGGCGGCGACGGCGGGAAGAATGTTGGGCAGGAAATTAAGCAGGACCGCATTGACGAGATAGGGCGGCTTTCCACCGGAAATTCCGTTGATGATGGCCGTCGCACCAAGGATCATCGCGCCGAAGGATGAGAATTTGAAAACATTCATGAACCGCGCCAAGCGCCGGGCAGCGAGTCTCCCTTTGGAGTCGAGATAGCGGATCTGGCCCTCCAGGCGCTCGACGAGATAACGGTTCTTTTCCTCAGTCCAAGGGCGGGTGAGGCCGGCGAGTTTCCAGGCCGCGCTGCGGAGAAACGGAGCTTCCGATAGAAACAACTCGGCGGCAAGGGGCCGCAGCGGCGGCGAGAACCCGTGCGAGGCGAGCAACGAGCGCAGCAACTCGGCGTGAAGGCGGTCCTCCATCCAGCGCTCGTGGATCCGCGTCCGAGCGCCGATCCACGGCAGGGTGGCGGCCGCGGTGACGAGCAGGAATTTCACCGCCGGAGCGGCCTCGACTCCCAGGCTGAAGGCGACGAGCACCCCGTAAACGAGCGTGGCCATCTGGTTCAGAGTGATGGATCCGGCGGCAAGCAGCCGGGACTTCGGGGCACCCTGCATCGCTCGTTGGTCCAGAGCCTGGAAGAGTTCCTCCAGATTTTCGGCGGCCGGAAGTTTTGTGAATGCGGCGTCGGACCACGGGAACGGGCGAGCACTCTCGAAGGGGTCAGCCATACCGCTTGCGGCGGCGATGATCTGATGGGGAACCTTGCGGTCCCGCGCGTCCTGCACGCTTTCCGCCGTGCCGCCCAGGCCACGGGCGGCTTGGCCGTCCCAGACGAAGAGCATGGCGTCGGAAACATCCAACACCTCTCGGGCGGCGAGATGATAGGCTTCCGGCGCGCCCTCGTGCCCGGGTGCGATTTCCACCGAGGTCGCAGCGCCTATCAGCAATTTGGCGCGGTCCCACTCGGCCTCCGATTCGAAGTCCTCGCGGAAGCGATCTTCGGAAAACGGCAACACCACGCTGTAGGCCAGGCCCGCGTCGCGGCAAGCTTCGAGGAATAACAGATCCGCCCCGCTGGCGGCGCTGCACCGGCCGATGAGCTCGCCATCGACCTGGGCGCGGAAGCTTTGCACGGCGCTGCGGATGGATTTCGCGACGGCATCCGGATCCTGCAGCGAGCGGTGTCCGGCGAAGCCGAGGATCCAGAGCCGGCGGAGACCGGTGGACGGAGAGGTTGGGGCGGTGTTCATTGATGCGTCGGCATTGGCTCAGGCGACAGTCACGCCTTCGTCGAAGTGCTCGAGGCGGACATGTTTTTCGGCATAATCTGATCCCATCTCGCCGAGAAAATCCATCAGCTCGATGTTGTCGAGCGTGAATCCCTTTTTACTAACAAGCTTGGCGGCTTCGACATCGGCGTCATCCATCGTCCGGTCATAGCGGCTGTAGAGAAAAGCGGCTTCAGGGTTCTCCCGGATCATGTCGCCGAGCTCGCTGTCGAGCGGCGCGCCATGGCGGCACTCGCCGTGCTGGCGGCAGAGCAGGTCCTGGATCCACTGGGCGGAGCTGATGAGCGCGGCGGGCACGGACACCGCCTGGCCTAGCAGGTTCTGTTCCAGCTTGCTGCCGCGGCCGGTCTTCACCCGGCCGGTGCCGATGGAGACCAGGCTCATGCGCTCCTTGCCATCCGGCCATTTCAGACGGTATTCCGGCAGGGTGGCCATGGTGTATAACAGGTAGGCGGGATTGTTGAACGGCGTCACGCCGCCGTCTTCGAAGGCGAAGGTGTGTTTGGTCGTCTGCGCGCTTTTCTGGTCGGTGATTTCAATCACCTCCGGCGGGAAAAACGTGGGCGCTGCGGTGCTGGCGCGGACGATCTGCCAGAGCGGAAGATCGAGATTGCAGCCGGGCTGGGTGCGGTCATTGAAAATGGCCTGCGGGTTGTTGGACATCGGCCACGGGGAGCCGGTCGAGGCGTTGCGGGTGACGACGAGCAGCAGGGTGCGCAGTTTCGAAGTGCCGAGCGTGGCGGGCGAGCCGTCGTCCTCGATGAAGAAGCGTTGCAGGAAATCGGAGATCGGCTGGCCGGCGAAGCGGTTTTTGTGCATGCTGCCGAAGCCTGCCTTGGTGAACATGACCCGCGCGTTTTCCCGATAGAGCCGGACCACTTCGTCCACCGGCAGCCCCCACGAGAGGAAGGTGGCGATGATCGCGCCCGTGCTGGTGCCGCTCATGTAGTGGAAATGGTCGGCGAGCACGAGATCCGGCTTTCCGTGCGCCTCGCGCAGCAAGGTCTCGATCCTGCGGGCGATTTCCAACGCGAAGAGCCCGCGGATGCCGCCGCCGTCGAAGGACAGCAGCCGGGCGCGGGGCACAGGGGGCTTGGTGAGGTTCATGCGGATGAGGATGGAAAACCCACCTCGCGAGCGCCAGCACGGAATATCCCTTCGTGTGGCCGGACAAGCGTTTTTGGGATTGACCGCAGGCCGGCACAACTATTGGACGCAGGCGCAGTTCCTGCTTACCCTTCGCCACCTTTTTCCCGCATGAAAATTCTCATTCTGTCCCGCAACGCGCAGCTCTACAGCACCAACGCCCTGGTCACCGCCGCCGAGGCGCGGGGACACGAGGTGCGGGTCGTGGACTACTTGCGCTGTTACATGAACATCACCTCCCGCAAGCCCCGGATTTACGTGGACGGCGAGGAACTCGTCGCCGACGCGGTGATCCCGCGGATCGCCGCTCGGCACACGTTTTATGGCAACGCGGTGGTCCGGCAGTTCGAGATGATGAACGTCTTTTCGCTCAACGACTCGGTCGCCATCGCCCGCTCGCGCGATAAACTCCGTTCCCTGCAAATTCTCGCCAAGCGCGGCATCGGTCTGCCGGTCACCGGCTTCGCCCACCACACCGAAGCGACCGGCGAGCTGATCAAAATGTGCGGCGGCGCGCCGCTGGTGATCAAGCTGTTGGAAGGCACCCAGGGTGTCGGCGTGGTGCTGGCGGAAACGGCGAACGCGGCGGAATCCGTCATCGAAGCCTTCAAGGGACTCAATGCTAACATCCTCGTCCAGGAGTTCATCAAGGAAGCCGAAGGCGCGGACATCCGCTGCGTCGTTGTCGGCGGAAAAGTGGTGGCCTCCATGAAACGTCAGGGCGCGCCCGGAGAGTTCCGCTCGAACCTCCACCGCGGCGGCTCATCCGCCAAAGTGAAGATTTCCACCGACGAACGGGCGGTGGCGATCAACGCCGCCAAGGCGATGGGCCTGAACGTCGCGGGCGTGGACCTGCTGCGCTCGAACCACGGTCCGGTGGTGATGGAGGTGAATTCCTCGCCCGGACTCGAAGGCATCGAGCAATCGTCGAAAAAAGATGTAGCCGGAATGATCATCGAGTTCATCGAGCGCACCGCGGTGAAGCCGTCGAAGTCGACGGATAAATAACCGATCACGCGCTCAGTCCGTGTTGTTGGCCGACCCTCGCGGCAACGGACTTTGGCAAACCGTGATCCTCCGCGTGCCGGCTCCACCCGGCCACGGCTTCCAGCACCTGGTCGATGATGTCGTCCACACGGCGGACCGCTTGATCGTTGCCGAGCCGCCTCAGATCCGCACGGGTGATCGCCGCCGCCTTTTCCATCACCCGCGCGGCGCGGAAACCGGAGGCTAGCGGATAGGTCGCGAGAGTCAGGTCATATGCCGGCGCCAGCGTCCACTCGCCCGCTTCATCCATTAGAAACGCGTGGTTCCGACCGTGGTCATCATCGTTGGCGGCGGCGACGTTGAACACCGCCCGTCGAAAAATTTCCTCCACTGCCCGCTGGTCGTTGGTCAGCGCACGGGCCAGCGCCATCAGATCGGCGTATTCCAAACCATCGCGCAAGGGGGTCTGAGTCAGGCCCGAGTAGGAATGCAGGTGCAGCCTGACTCCATCCGCCGTGCGGTCGAAACGGCGGGTGAGGAAATGGCAACCACCCGCAGCCTCCAACAACCGCGTCTGCGGCACATGGACTCCGGCATCACTGGCCATCGCCGCATACGCGGCTTCGATCCTGCCTTCGTGCAGCACCGGCTCGGTATCGAATTTCACCAGCCATCCGCCAAATCCCGCAGGAGCCGGATCCTCCAGGAGGATCTGCGAGAAATCCTCGGAAATCGCCAGTAGCGCTTTGGGCTGCGCGCCGCCGGGCGACATGCCGGAGCGCAACAACTCCGCGAGCACGTGACCGCTCTCGCCACGCATGGCCTCACGCGCGGCTTCTACCAGATCGCCGAGTTCAGCGACCAGCCCATCGTTGAAATCCGCCGCATCCGGATCCGGGCGGAATGCCAGCGCACCCATCTTCCGGTCGCCCTGACAGGCGAGCTTCCGCAGGACGGTCACCCGGTTCCACGGTATTCCCCGCTCCTCGAAATGCCGCCGCATCAGGCGCTCGCCCCACCAATCCGGCAGGGCGTCTTGAAACAATCCGTGCAGCCCGCCGAACACCGGCGTGGGAGTCGTCACCGCTCCGATCGTCTCATTCGGCAGATAGAGCGGTGACAGCTCGCGCCGGCCCGCCTTCCACTGCGCGTCGTATTCGAAAAAAACCACTCCGCGCTCGTCTTGATAGAGACGCCCGATCCTCTGCTCCTCCTTGCCGGTCCAAACCACCTCAAGCTCCATCCGCTCCTCCTTTCCTGGCTCGACGCGGCGCTCGCTGGCGTTCGGACATCTTCACCGCCTCGATCGACGGCATCGCTCCGGACTGGCTGAACAATCCGCGCAACTCCCCGTCCACTCCGAGTGCGACGGCGACGCAGATCAACCGCTGGAATGATCCGCTCCCCTTCGCTTCCAGTAATTTCAAGGTGGAAATCGCGACACCGGACCGCTCGGCAAGCTCTTCCTGCGTCCAGCCCCTGGCCAGACGCAGACGCTTCAGCCGTTGCCCGACTTCGCGAGCCAGCACCACGGGATTCCGCTGATTAAGGGCTTTTATTTTGTCCACAAGCGCACACTTTGGACTTAATGGATGAAATTTCAACGATTAAAATCCAAAGCCCCAAATCCATGCAATCGTACTCCAAATGACAACGATAGTCGCAATCACAGCGAGCCTCTTCCAAAACCTGCCGACCCGCCGGTCCATTTCGGAGGTTCCCGCACGTGATTCACCAGGCATCGCCTTCCAAAGCTGATAGGGTAGCCATATCAATTGCAACAAGCAACCCAGCGGTTCCCCGCTCATCTCTGTGCCTGCATCCGTCCAAGCACTTCCTCGTAGGCTTCCATCACGCCGCCGAGGTCGCGGCGGAATCGGTCCTTGTCCATTTTCTCGCCGGTCTTGAGATCCCACAGGCGGCAGCCGTCCGGGCTGATCTCGTCGGCGAGCACGATCTTGGTCGGATCGGAAACAAGGCGGCCGAACTCGATCTTGAAGTCCACCAGCTTGAGTCCGCACTTGGCGAAGAAGTCGGTGAGGATGGAGTTGATGGCGAGGGCGGATTTCCGCAGGTGGGCGAGGTCTTCCGGAGTGGCGAGGCCCATTTCGCGGATGTAGTCGTCGTTGATGAGCGGGTCGCCGAGCTCGTCGCTTTTGTAGGAGAACTCGATGATCGGTTGGGAGAACGGCCGGCCTTCGGGCTCGCCGGTGCGCTTGCAATAACTGCCGGCGGATAGATTGCGGACGATGACCTCGACCATGAGAATGGTGACCTTTTTCACCTCGACGTTGGTGTCGTCGATCTTGCGGACGAAGTGGGTGGGGACGCCGGCATTTTCGAGAAATCCGTAGATGAGCGTGCTGATCTCGTTGTTCAGGTGGCCCTTGTTTTCAAAGCTGGCCTTTTTCTCGCCGTTGAAGGCGGTGGCGTCGTTTTTGAACTCCATGCGCAGGGTTTCCGGGTTCTCGGTGGCCCATAGGCGCTTGGCCTTTCCTTCGTAAAGCGGTGTCATCGGCAAGTCGTAAAACCCCGCCCCGCCGCGGTCAAGAGCGCTGAAATGATTGAGTTGAAAAGCCGATGCTTCCGGTTTGTGGGAATTCAAGACTTGTAAAACAAAGGAGCTTCCCCGAGTGTCGCCCGCGAGATGGATTTGCGAGCGAGAAACAGCACCAGCGACTTGCCGGAAGCCAAGTTGAGGGTTTTGCGTGCGCGCTCCCTGCCATCCAGCCGCCCCTTCAACATGGCGGTTTTTTTCTGGGCACTGCATTTCATGGGGGTGATCACGACCCTCACCGCACTCGGCATGTTTGTGATGGAGCCGGATCAGGCGGCCTTGAAAGTGATCCTGTCGTGCATTGCATTCAGCATCGTCATGTGGATCATCGCTTTTTTCAAACGTCGGGACGCGCACTGCCCGCTTTGCAAGGGCACCCCGCTGGTCAATTCCGGCGCACTTCCCCACGCCAAGGCGAGGCGGATCTATCCGCTGAACCACGGCATGAGCGCCACATTGTCCATCATCGCCACCCAGAGATTCTGCTGCATGTATTGCGGCTCGGACTTCGACCTGCTCAAAACCCCCTCGCACCTGCGTGGGGCGAAGGGTGGGGCTGACTGCGAGTGAGAGCGGCGATTAGGGATTCCCCAGCCGGGCGTGACGCTCGGCCATGGTCCAGGCGATTTCGGGAACCAACTCGCGCCAGCGGTCGTCGTTCGAGCGGATCATCCGGCAAACATCGCGGCCGGTGTAGACGAGTTTCTGGCTGTCCTCACAGGGAATCCCGAGGATCCGGCTGTTGGTGATGAAATGTCGATAGAGATGAACGCAGTCCGCCGGCGGCAGGAACGTCTCGGCGGTCACCAACTCGCCGGAGTGACGGTTTTTCCATGGGAACACATGCAGGGTGACTCCTTCCTTGAACAATCGCCCGAAGGATTCCAACAAGCCGCCGGGCAGATTCTCCGACCACTTCGCTTTGAAAAGTTCGTTGAGCAGGCCGATGCTCAGGATGATCCCGATCGGCTTGCTGGTGTACCGATAGAGAAACGCAGCGATGCGGTGGAACTCGGCGCAGCGGGAGAGCAGGACGGTTTTCCCAAGAGCCTGCAGCGCGTCCGCACGATCCAGGAAATCAACGGGATCCACGCCCCGGCCACGCAGCAGGTTGTGGACGGAAATCTCACAAAGCTCGATCGCCGCTCCCCTTTCCGCCTCGCTCAGCGACTGGATAAAGCCCTCGCGCGCGTCCTGGAGCATGTCGAGATGCACGTTCATCACCGGATCAAAACTACCACGCAGCAACAGGACCGGGTGTCGATAGAGAGCCTCCGCGGGTTGTACGACCTCGCCGCTTGGCAGGAACATCGTCGCTTCCGTTAGACCGCTTTCCACCAACTGGAGGGCGCAGAGCCTGTTGTCGAAAAAGCCGTAGCCATGGCCGGTGAATTTCAACAAATCCACCTCGGCACGCCCGGGCGCGAGATTGTCCAACAGCGACTCCACGAACTTCTGCAAATGCCCGCGGTGGCGGAAGGCCGAGTGGATCAGGTTCACCCCGATGGTACCCAGCGCCTCCATCTGGTCGATCGTCCGGCTGTCCAACAGCCTGACATGGAGGACGATGTCGGACGGAGGATCGCCCGGCTTCATCTGGAAACGCACGCCGAGCCAGCCATGGCACTCGCCCTCGTCCTTCCATCCGCGCGCGCGGACGGTGTTGCAGAACGAGAAAAAGGTGGTCTCCTTGCCGCGCTTGGGCCCCAGCCGCTCTAGCAGGATCGAATATTCGTGGTCGAGCATCGACGCGAGTCGCGGCGCAGAGACGTAGCGGTCCGCCTGGCCGTAGATGGCATCACTCATCGTCATGTCGTAGGCGGAAATGGTTTTCGCCACCAAGCCGGCGGTGCCCGACGCGCGGAAAAACCAATTCCCCGTCTCCTGCCCCGCGCCGATCTCGGCGAAGGTGCCGTAGATCATCGGATCAAGATTCAAATCCAGCGCCTTGTCATTGGTCGTCGGAATCATGGCGCGCCTCCTTCCTCCACCCAGCCTTCACAGACAAGCCGCTCGATCTCCACCTGCGAGTCCGATCGGGCATCCGGCGGAAATTTCAGGGCGAGCGTCATCAGCACTGATGGTCCACCCGCGGTCGGTCGGAGCTTCACATCCAGTGCTGAATTCCTTTCGGCATATCCATAAACCGTGTGCTCCTTGTCCGGCGACTCGAGGCGGTAACTCTGCCACTTCGTATCATCCGAGAATCCAAAGTTGTAATAATCGACGGGAGCGAGAATCACGCGGAAGACATGGCTTGCGGCCGGCTTGTCTGATAGAAATTTCCACCACGGAAGCTCCGACCATCCGACCCAGCTTTCCCAATCGATCTTCAGTCCCTGCGGCGTCTCGATGAACGCAAGCGACCTTTCCTCGTGGTCGCGGGTCAGGACGGGAAATGAATGAAGCTTCCCGCGCGTGACCAGACCTGCCCCGGAATTGAACTGTGACATGCCGGGGGCTTCGATCTTCCCGTCCGGGTAAAACGCCCGCATTCGGGATTCCGCCAATTCGGGGTTCCTCACAATCCCTAACATTTCATCCACGGTGACCGCACTGAGAAACCGGTGCGCAAGAGTCTCGGCCTGGCTGGTGAGTTCGGCAGCGGTCCGTTGCGGATCCTTGGCAACTAGAGGTGGAGCCACGGGCTTGACGGCCACAACCGGAGCCTTTCCTCCGATCGTGGAGACGGTCACGCCCGCCACGATGATCGTGAATAAAAGCCCGCCGCCCATCAGCAGCAGCCGCATTCTCCGCTGTTCCCCGCGCTGGCCGTGGGAGGATGTCGGGGCGTGCTCCCACGAATGATCGCCCGCTTCCCCGGATTTCCTGTGCCGGAATCTATTCCCCTTTGCCGTCGCTTTTCGAGTTGCGGCACCTTCCGCAATTACCTGGCGGATCGGAGCAAGCAAGCGAGGCGGGTGGTCGCCCTCGATGGGAATTTTCAACATTCGGCGGCAACCCGGGCAGACGATCCCCCGGCCGTCGTGATCCCGCGGGACGCGGAACACAAACCGGCAATCCGGGCACACATAGCCGCTCCATCGGCGGGCACTTTCCATCGTATCTGACACGCCCCCACCCTGCGCTGGCGCGTGAGGGGTCTGCAAGCTTTGTCACCGTTCCTGCCTGTGTCTCCGCCACTGAAGAACAGACAGGAATGCCTGTTTCACATCAAATTTCGTGCACGGCGAGATTGGTCACTTCCTCACGGACTTTTTCCGCGAGGGCAGTGGAAAGGTAGCGCTCGGTGGACGAGCAGCCGATGGTGACGATCCGCTTGCCCTTGAACTCGGGGCGCTTGGCGACCTGGATCGCCGCCCAGACGTTCGCACCGGTGGAAATCCCGGCGGGAAGTCCTTCCTGCTGGGCGAGAGCCTGCGCGGTGGCGATTGCGTCCTCGTTGGAGACCTGGATGACTTCGTCGAGAATCCCGGTGTTGAGGTTCTTCGGGATGAATCCGGCACCGATTCCCTGAATCATGTGGGGACCCGGCGCGCCGCCGGAAATCACCGGGCTGGCGGTGGGCTCCACGGCGATGATCCGCGCAGTGCCACGGGATTTCAAAACCTCACCCACTCCGGTGATCGTGCCGCCCGTTCCGACGCCGGAGACAAACGCGTCGATCTGTCCATCCGTGTCGCGCCAGATTTCCTCGGCGGTCGTCTCGCGGTGGACCTGCGGGTTCGCCGGATTGTCGAACTGGCCGGGGCCGAACGAACCGGGGTTTTCGCCGAGCAGTTTTTTCGCCATCGCGAT
Organism: uncultured Verrucomicrobiae bacterium; assembly: GCA_963841745.1. Taxonomy (GTDB): domain Bacteria; phylum Verrucomicrobiota; class Verrucomicrobiia; order Verrucomicrobiales; family Akkermansiaceae; genus Luteolibacter. The sequence goes on from CAWJDV010000012.1 coordinate 160,119, forward strand.
GGCGCCGTTCATGCCGCGGGCGCGCGGGGTGAGCACGATTTCCGCCCCCAGCAGGCGGAGCAGCACGCGGCGCTCGATCGACATGCTCTCGGGCATCGTCAGGATGATCCGATAGCCTTTCGAGCGGGCGATGAACGCGAGGGCGATGCCGGTGTTTCCCGAAGTCGGCTCGATGATCAGTCCGCCGGGCTTGAGGGACCCGTCTTTTTCGGCGGTCTCGATCATCGCCTTGCCGATGCGATCCTTGACGCTGAAAAGCGGGTTGAAGAACTCCGCCTTCACGCAGATTTCGGCGTCGAGACCGGCGGTGACGTGGTTGAGGCGGATGAGCGGAGTATTGCCGACGGTGGCAACCATGTTTTCAGCGATGTTCATGATAGTGGCGGTTAGGGTAATGGGTTCCGGCTGTCAGTCTGATGGTTAAATCTGGAAATCCGGCGTGCCGGAGTCAAGGTGAAGTCCGCACTCGTATTTCTCGCCGTTGAAGCGGGTCGATTCCGAATCGCCATCCTTCGGCGGGTCGCGTGCTGTGCCAGTCGCCCATCGTCACGTAGCCCTTGTCCGCCAGCGGATGGCGCGGCAGTCCGTTCTGATGGAAATAAAGGTCCACCTGCGCGTCCGCCCAGTCGAGGATCGGATAGGCCTTCACGGTCTTCTTCTGCTGCTCGACGAACGGCCGGTCCACGCGGGTCTTCGACTGCGAGCGGCGCAGGCCGCTGAGCCAGACATCCGCACCCGTCTCCCGCAGCGCACGGTTCATCGGCTCGATCTTGGTGAGCAGGCCGTAGCGGTCCGCGCCGTCCTTGCCGTCTTCCCAGAGATTCCCCCACAACGCCTGCATCCGCGCGGCGGAGACGGTGGGTTGATAGATCCGGAGGTCGAGATCGAGCTTCGAGGTGAGCTCTTCGGCGTATTGATAGGTTTCCGGGAACAGGAACCCGGTGTCGATGAAAACGACCGGGATTTTCGGCGCGTGTTCGTGAATCAGGTGCAGCATGACCGCGGCCTGGAGACCGAAGCTGGTGGACGCGACGAGGCGGTCACCGAGTTGCTCGTAAAGCAGCCGAAGCCGCTCGCCCGCACGCAGGGGAGCGAGCGCGGCGGAGAGTTCCGCCGCATCGATGTCGGCGGAAATCACTGCGGGTATTTCAAATTTGAGAGCTTCCATGATGGAGCGTTGGGTGAATTTTCGTTAAACCGAAGCAAGCGCTTCAGGCTTCAGATTCTTGTGGAAATCCGGGCCTTGGATGGTCTCGGCGACATATCTCTCGCGGATGCAGAAATCCCCGAAGCGCTCACCGTCTTTCCGCGCCGTGGCGTAGTGGTGGAAGATCGGCGCGAGCAGCGGCTTGATGTCCGCGGCGGCGACGTCTTCCCGATAGAGCTTCGACAGGCGCTGGCCGGCGAAGCCACCGCCGAGATAGACGTTGTAGCGGTCCGGTCCGCGGCCGACGAAGCCGATCTCGGAGATGAACGGCCGGGCGCAGCCGTTCGGGCAGCCGGTCATGCGGATGGTGATGGCGTCGTGGCGCAGGCCGTTTTCCTCCAGCGATTCCTCGAGTTCGGTGAGAAGATCCGGCAGGAAGCGCTCGGCTTCGGCCAAGGCGAGCGCGCAGGTCGGCAAGGCGACGCAGGCCAGCGAGTTGAGACGCAGCGCGCTCTTCAAGTGACTGTCCTTGATGCCGTATTTTTCCAACAGGGTCTCGATTTCCAGGCGCTTGGCCGGGGAGACGTTGGCGATGATCAGATTCTGGTTCGCGGTGAGACGGAAGTCGCCGTCGTGGATTTTCGCGATCTCACGGAGACCGGTGCGCATCGGATAGGACGGCGTGTCGAGCACGCGGCCGCCGGCGATGAAGAGCGTGAGGTGGGAGTTTCCGTTGGCATCCTCGGTCCAGCCGTAGCGGTCGCCGTTGTCCTCGAACTTGAAATCGCGCACGGGGCCGAGATCGTAGCCGAGATACTCGTTGAGCTTGGCGAGGATCCAGTCCGGACCGTGGTCGTCCACGGTGTATTTGAAGCGCGAATGCTTGCGGTCCGTGCGGTCGCCGAAGTCGCGCTGCACGAGCACGACCTTTTCCGCGACGTCCACGACCTGCTCCGGCGTGCAGAAGCCGATCACGTCGGCGATGCGCGGATAGGTGGCTTCGTTGCCGTGGGTGGAGCCCATGCCGCCGCCGACGGCGACGTTGTAGCCAACGAGCTTCGCCGCCCTCGACGATGGCGATGAAGGAAAGGCAGTTCGCGTAGATATCGACGTCGTTCGACGGCGGCACCGCGATGGTGATCTTGAACTTCCGCGGCAGATAGGTCTTGCCGTAGATCGGCTCGATTTCCTCTTCGGTGGATTCGATCTTCTCACCGTCCAGCCAGATCTCATGATAGGCGCGCGTCTGCGGAGTGAGGTGCGTGGAAATGTCCTGCGCCGCCTTCAGCGCCTGGGCGTGGATTTCCGACAGATAGGGATTCGGATTGCACATCACGTTCCGGTTCACATCACCGCAGGCGGCGATGGTGTCCATGGCGCACTGGTTGATCTCCTTGATCGTGCGCTTGAGGTTGGACTTGATGATGCCGTGGAACTGGAACGCCTGGCGCGTGGTGAGCTTGATGGTGCCGTTCGCGAACTGGGTGGCGAGACGGTCGGTCTCCAACCATTGCTCCGGAGTCGCAACACCGCCGGGCACGCGGATGCGGATCATGAAGGAATACGCCTTCTCCAGCTTGTGCTTGCGGCGGCCGGCGCGGATGTCGCGGTCGTCCTGCTGGTAGGTGCCGTGGAACTTGAGCAACTGCTGGTCGTCCTCGCACATCGAACCGGTGGAAAGGTCCGCCAGACCTTCCTCGATGGTGCCGCGCAGGTAGTTGCTGCGAGTCTTGATGTATTCGTTGGCGGAGAGTTTCTTTTCTTCAGACATGGGAGATGGAATTTAAAATTTGAGATCTCTGATTTGAGATCAATAAACGTCGCGCTGATAGCGTTTGGCTTTTTTGAGGTCCTCGACGTAGGCCTCGGCGGCTTCGCGGGAAATGGCCGCCTGGTTTTCCACGACGGAGATGAGCGCTTCGTGAACGTCATGCGCCATGCGGTTGGCATCGCCACAGACGTAGAAATGAGCACCTTCCTCGAGCCACTCATAGAGCTCCTTCGACTGGGCGATGATCCGGTCCTGGACATAGACTTTTTCCGGTTGGTCGCGGGAGAAAGCCACGTCGAGGCGGGTGAGCACGCCATCCTTGAGGAAGTCCTGCCATTCAAGTTGATAGAGGAAGTCGTAGGTGTAATGCTGGTCGCCGAAGAACAGCCAGTTTTTCCCGCTGGCTCCCACGGCGGCGCGGTGCTCCACGAAGGAGCGGAACGGCGCGACACCGGTGCCGGGACCGACCATGATGACCGGTGTGGAACCATCGGCCGGCAGACGGAAGTTCTTGTTCGGCTGCACGAACACCTGCACGGGATCGCCCGATTTCACGAGGTCCGCCAGATAGGTGGAGCAGACGCCTTTGCGCTTGCGGCCGTGGGTTTCATAGCGGACGGCGGCGACGGTGAGATGCACCTCGTCCGTGTGCGCCAGCGGGCTGGAAGCGATGGAATAAAGCCGCGGCGGCAGTTTGCGGAAGATGCCGGTGAGCGCTTCGGCGGAGAGTCCGTTAGGAGCGAAATCGACGAATGGCATCAATGATCTCGCGACCGGCGGTGTATGCCTTGAGTTGCTCTTTCGAATCCTCGGCCAGCAGCCCGCGCAAGACCACGGAGTCTAGCGCTTCGGCGAGTTTGGTTAGAACGGCACGCGAAATGGCGGTGATGTCGTAGTCTTCCCGCAAGGCGTCTGCAAGCAGCTTGCGGCCGACGTTTTTCACTTCGACCTCCTCGTTGCCGGTGAGCTTGGCCGCCTGAATGATCGCTTTCACGACATCCGGCGCGTTTACCGGAAGCACGGCCAAGGCGTCGCCAGGTTCGTAGGACAACCCGGAGCCTGCCAGTGAGAATTCCAAGTGGAGGGTTTCCTTGGCCGAGCCTTCTCCATTCAGCAGGGCGGTATCGATCGTTTCAGCGGGAAAAGGATTCTTTTTCCCGTATTCCACGGTTGCCACGGCCACCGGCGCCACAAATGAGATCGGCGCGGCGGATGCCGGGGCCAGCGCAGTTAGAGAAGCCTCCAGCCACGCGACATAGGATTCCTCGTAGTCCACGTCGCAATCCTGCCGAGCCGTCACCCGGGTAGCCCCGAACGTTTCGAGCCTCGCGTCGATATCCTTCCCGGTCTGGCAGAATTTCTCATAGGAGGTGTCGCCCAAGGCGCACACCGAGAATTTCACACCCGCGAGCTTGAGATCGGCCGCCATGAAATCCTTGTAGAATGAAACTGCGGATTCGGGAGGTTCGCCGTCGCCCCAGGTCGAGACGATCACCAGGAGGTTCGGAAACTTCGCCAGATCCGCCGGGGAAATTTCAGACATGTTCTTCATCACCGCCTGAAAGCCGCGCTTTTTCGCAGCCTTGACCGTGCGGTCGGCGAGCACTTCGGAATTCCCGGACTCCGTCCCGTAAATCACCGTGAGCTTACCAGCCGCCACCGGGGTGGACAGGACTGCCGGAGCGGGTGCAGCCGGACCCGGCGAGGAAGCCGCTCAACCATCCACGCTGGACGGGATCGAGGCCGAAAAGGAGCGAATCCAACGTCTTACGTTGGTCGGGACTGAATGGTGCGTGCTCGGGAAGCATAATCCTTAGTTAATTACCCCTGTTTTATGAGGTTTCACCCAAAAAATGCATGGTAACCGCCCGCTGCGCAACCATTTTTTGTGAATGCCCGTCATTTCCGGGCGAAAAATCCTCAGTCTTTCCAAAACCAGTTCATCACCACCTCGATGTCCGGGTGGATGCTGTGATGCACCGGGCAGCCGTTCGCGGCGCTTTCCAGACAGCTTGCGGTCCGGATGGATGGCGGGCAGCGGGATCCGGAGATCGAGCTCCAGCCGATGAATCCGTCGCGGCAGGTCGTCCGACATGAATCTTGCGGACGTTGACCGTCATGCCTTCGACCGGCAGTTCCTTGCGCCGGGCGACGATGCCGATGACCGTGGCCATGCAGGATCCGAGCGCGGTGGCGACCAGATCGGTGGGCGAAAACGCCTGGCCGCGGCCGTTGTTGTCGAGCGGCGCGTCGGTGACGAGCGTGTTTCCGGAGGGCAGGTGGGTGGCGCTGCAGTGCAGGTCGCCTTCGTAGGTTAGTTTGATTTCGACCATGATGAAATGTTAGTCCGATTCCGGATCCGCCGCGGAGATTCGTCGTCCGGCGGCACTCTGGCAAGGACCAGTCCGGAAGCCGTAAATCGCGTCCTGAAAGGTCGGTGGCACCGCGTTGCGGGATCCGGAGAAGAGGTTTTCCGGTTGATAGGAGTTCCACCCGCCGCCGCGGAGGACGCCTAGCAGGTTTTTCCCGAGTTTGGAATATTCATCCTCCACCCACTCCTGGACGTTGCCGCTGAGATCGAAGATGCCCAGGGAATTCGCCGGGAAACGAGCCGACCGGAGCGGTGAATTCAAGGCCGTCGTCATAGCCGGGGATCGTCCGGTCGATCGCGACTCCCGGGCGTGCGGGCGGCGGTCAGGTCCGCGAAATTTCCGATCACCGGGTCGGGCGGCCACGTCGTCCCCCACGGATAGACGTTCTGCTTGCGCGCGTCCCGCCAGCCCGGACTGATGCCCTCGTCCTCCTCCAGACCCGACCATCGCGCTCCATTCGCAGATCGGTCGGCAGCCGATAGACGTGGGTCTCGGCGATGCGCTCGTCCTTGCGTTCGCGCTCGGTCAGCCATTCGCAGAACGCCTGGGCGTCCTCGCGGGAAACATTCACCACCGGATGGTCACGGCCGTCTGCGCAAACCAGGCGGGACGCTGCACGTTGCGGCCGGTTTCCCGAAGGAATATCTCATAGTCGCGCACGCGTGTTTCCCAGACCGAGACCATCAGATCCTGCCCAAGCGGGACGAAGCGCATGCCGATTCCATTTTCCCACGGTTGACCGAACACCACGCCAAGGCTCTTCTCCAGGGTCACCTCCCGCACGATGCGCTCCCCCTCGCCCACCTTGATGTCCACGGTCTTCGGCTTGTAGCCCTCCCGCACCAGATAGAGCTGCCAGTCGTTGGGCTTCACCTTCTGGATCACCAGCGGCTCGGTGGTGGATCCCACGGAAAGGCGGTTCGTCGGATCGGCGAGAGTGTTCATCCAGACCTCGACTCCCGGCGGCTGGGTGGTTAGAGTGATCTCGCCGAAGTCAGATCTGCCGGACGACCACGCGGAATGGCTTCAACCCGTTCTGGCGGGCCTTCTCGCTGAGTCCCGGATCTTCGAACGAGGACTCCAACAAGGGCACGACTTCATGGTCTTCGGTTAGGAAACCGGTTTTGAGCCCTCCCTGCCGGAACCATTCGCAATAGGCACCGGCTTCGATCGGCGACGCAAGCGCGACCTCCACTGGTTGACCGTTCTGTGAGACTTTGAGGAACTCGCCACCTGCATCGGGCGCAAACTGCGCCCAGTGCTCGCGCTTCACAAAGCCGGAGCTCAAGTGCTCCGCGCCCACCGGCTGATAGGAATTTCCAAGATGGTCGTGCCACTTCTCACCCGTCTGCGGTGGCGAGTAGACCTGAAGGGCTCCGACCCACCACGAACGGCTCGTTCACGGCGGATGCCGGGACCTTTCCGCGGATCTCCTTCAGGCGATAGCCGGGTTTCTGCAAGGATAGAACCACTTCGTCCCCGACCGGCAGCGTGATGATACCGGGCGTGGTAAGACCCATGGGAGTTCCCGACGCATCGAGCACTTCGGCGTTTTCCGGAGTGCTGGTGATTTTGACCGTGCCGCATTTTCACTGCCAGCGGGCCGGGTGGCGGCGGTTTCAATGAGTTCACCCATTCGCTGTCCTTGACCATTTCCCAACCCGCCCAGCCGACGAACCCGGCGAGGATCAAGGTGGTCATCCATACCGCGAAGCCACTTTGGCGGCGGCGTTTGCCGCGTTGCAGCCGGCGCAGCGCGTCCGCCAGGTCCGCGGCGGTCGAGATCTTGCGTTTGGAAATCCGCGGCTCGCAGATGTCGCAGATGATCTTGTTAAGCTCCAACCAGCGCTTTTTGTCCGCCCCGCTCGGCATTTCGTCCGGCAGCTCGGGAAACGACATCCGGTCCTTGCCGGTGGCGATTTCATACAAGACTTTTCCCAAGCTATAGACGTCCGCCTGCGCCGAACCCGGCCCTTCCGGCGGGACAAATCCCTCGGTGCCGACGAAGGTCCGCTGACCGCGCGCCGCCACCAGGCCGATGTCCGCCAGCTTCGCCCGGCCATTGACAAAAATCACGTTGGACGGCTTCACATCGCGGTGCGCCAGGCCGCGCTCGTGCAAGTGGTCCAGCGCTTCCGCCAGCCGCAGTCCCACGTCGATGCAGACGCTGGTGTCCCACTGCACGCCCGATGCCTGGTGGTTGTCCGCCCGCAGCGTGCGCGGTTCGTATTCGATGGGATTGATGTCCTGTCCGGACGTCACATCGTCGCCGATTTCCATCACGTAATAGTAGAAGGAAACCCCGTCGGGACTCCGCCCGACGTGCAGGATGTTCACCAGCGCCGGGTGATCCCGCGACATCGGCTCGAATTTCAAAATCCCCTCGAACTCCCGCTCGAAGGTCCGCGCGTCCTCGAAATCCTCGCGCCACACCACTTTCACCGCCCGCAGCGCGCCGGTCACCCCGCGCGCCAGCCACACCTCGCCGTAGGCCCCGCCACCGATTTTGCGGAGGACCTCGTGGTCCGGGATCGCCGGGTTCGGGCGGATCTTAATCGACATCGTCTTCGTCTTCGAGCTTGGCCAACTCGCGCTTGAGAACCGCTCCCACGCGGTGTTTTGCCAAGTAAACCTGCGCCATGCTCACGTTCAGCTGGTCCTGCACCTTCTTGGCGTCCCACTGTTTGATCACATAGCAATCGAAGATCTGATATTGCTTGGGAGAAACCTGGGCTTTCACACGACTGAGAGCGGCATCCGCGACATTTTTTTTCCACTCCACGTTCCACAGACGGGAGAGCACATCGCCGTTAGGGTCCTCCACCCGGTCGATGACCGCAGTCTTGCGGTCGTTTTCCCACTCGCCGGTGATCATCGCGGTGTCCTTCTTGCGCTTGCGGAACTGGTCGTTGATCCGCCAGCGCGTCATGTTCATCAGCCAGGTCTTGAAGGATCCCTGCTCGGGATCGTAGAGCTTCTTCTTGCTCTGCTTGGCGATGGATAAAATCGTTTCCTGCACGCAGTCGAACGCCTCGTCCGAGCGCAGTCCCGCCTTCACCGCCACCGAGTAGATCAGCCGCCAGTAGGTTTGGTAAAATTCATCCCACGTCCGCTGGTCCTCCCAGTTGTCCAGCCGCGCGATCAGGCTCTTGCGGGTTTTTGCATAGGCTTGCACCAGGACGGCATCGCCCTCGACCATTTTTTCTTCATCGCCCTCAGACATTAGCCACTGTTTACCTTATTCCCCGCTCAGTGTCTTTCACCGAATCATTTAATTCACAACTGTCTTATTGCCAGTATAAAACAACTCCTTAAACTGATCTAAATGATCATAAAAACCGAAATAACATCGATGTTGTTTACAAGACCCGGCGGGCCGAACTAGTCTTCGCGCGTTCAAATTAACCGTGCTCCGGATATCAACCATCCGGGACTCCCCCCACGGAGAACGTCATGTCCCCCACTTCATCACCCCTGAATCCGTCCCAAGCGGTCGAGCGCATTCGCGAGATCATCGTTGGTCGCCATCTCGAGCGCCTCGAGCAGCGTGTCGCCCGACTCGAAACGAACGGTCCGTCGTCCGCTGCGACCGTTTCCCCGCCCACGGCCTTGCTTGAGGACCGCTTGTTTGCCAGCGAAGCGCGAATCGAAGCACTCAGGGAAAACGTCCATCGGCTGGTCGATTCCACCCGCCAACAGACCGAACTCCGGTTGGCCCAGCAACGCGAGGAGACCCAACGTCTCGCCTCCCAGATCCAGCAGGTCGCCGCGCTGAAGGCGAGTGAATCCGTAGCACCCGCCGTGCAACAGCTTGAGCAGAAAATCGGCGGATGGCTCGGCAGTTGGCAAAGTTCCTTCCATCACCAACTCAACGACCGCGACCAACGCCTGGCCGCGGAACTCCGCAAGGAAGTCGCGCTGTTATGGGAAAACACCGAATCCCAGATCACCCGCCTCGAAAGCCGTGCCGCGGACCGGGACTCGATCGAAGAGCGCTTCAACCGCATCGCTCTTGCCGCTCGTGCCCTTGCCGATTGTGCCTCGCCGTCCACTGCCGCATCCGGAGCCACCCCCCACTGATGACCGCCGCAATGACTCCGCTCCCCAGTTCATCGCCAGGCCTTCCCGCCCGCATCGTCACGCCACAAATCCAGAGTCCGCTTCCCAGCTCACCCTTCCAGGAACCGGCCCGCCCGTTTCCGGCCTTATCTTCCTTGCCACCTTGGCCCGGCACGCCGACGGCCGCCGCGCCACAGCCGTTTCCCGCCACTTGGCCGCCTCCCCTTGCCGACCTCCCCGCGCAATATCCAGCGGCACCGGACGAATCGCCCGAGCCATTCGCCTCGGTCCCTCCGCCGTCGCCACCGGAAAAATCCGCAGAGCCGCCGCCGTCCGATTTCACGGACGACGACCTGCGCGAAGCCTTCGGCCCCATCGTCGAGCAAGCCGTCCGCAGCGCCGTCTATGCCAAGGAAAACGGCATCGACACTTATCTTGAGCCGATGTTGCGCGCCACCATCCGCCGCGCGCTGGCCGAGTATGCACCCGCTTCGCGGCCATTCCGTGCTCCGGGCGCTTACGACCGCGCCGTCTGGCATCTGCAGGCCTTGTTCACCAGCCGCACTTACGAAGACATCGTTTTCGAAAAGACCCACCGCTTCCAAGTCGAGGAGGTGTTCCTCGTGGACGCCGCCACCCTCGCTCTCATTTCCTTCGCCAGTTGTGATCCGGCGCGACATGCCTCGCCCAAACGCGTCACTCCCACCGTCCACCGCCTCGCCCTCGGCCTGCGCGACGAGGAGGGAAAAATCCGCGAATCCTTCGAACTCCCCGACCAGCGCAACGCCATCGCCTGCGCTGGCGGCCTCGTCAATTTGGTGGCCGTCGTCCGGGGACGGCCGACTGAACTCATCCTCGCCGACCTTGAGTTCGCCCTTCGCCGAATCGAGGATCGCTTCCGCGAGCAATTTAAAAAAGAAGGCTCGCCCCTATTATATACCCTCCAGCCGTATCTCGAGGACTGCCTGCTCATCCAAGCGCCGGCCAGTGCCGCGTGACTTGATTGCTCCGTGCGTACCAAGATCACCGCGCTAAACTTCCGGTACTTCCGCGTCCTCCTATTTTTTAGTCGATCCGGTACCTTCCCGCTTGTGGAAAAGCGCACGGATTCCGCTGGCGATGCCACTCCGGGTGGTCGCTTGCGAAGGCGCGACCGGCTCGTGGGCTTCCAAATCCGGTTCCACCGGGTGGAACAATCGAAAATAGTAGGGCGGAACGGGAAGAACATCGGGCAGGTCTACCCGCCTCGAAATCGTCCCATCCAAGTTCGCCAGGTAAAGACGGCCGTCTTGGAATCGACCCAGTGTGCAGGAAAACGGAGGAATCCCGGTGAGCGGGAGCGTGATCTCTGCCTGGGGTGAAGCGCCGATTTTCGCATGGGTCCCCGGAGGCAGGTCGAACTCAATCAACAAGTCCGGACTTTCCGAGCGAATGTGAAGCGTGTGAGGAGACATTACCCGGGATGATAGTCAATCCGACGACGGACGCAAGCAAGTCGGGGAACAAGCTGACGAATCCCGCACACGATGAAGAGGTTTATCCTTGCGCGGGAGGGCATCGCGGGAAGAATCCGCCCCCCGCGCCGCGGTTCGACCCCATGAGCGAAATCAATAGCACCCCCGAAAATGCCAGCTTCGAACAAATCGGCGAAGTCCTGCGCAACCACCAGTCGTTTGTCCTGATCAGCCATGTCCGGCCGGACGGCGATGCGATCGGCTCGCAACTTGCGCTCGGATTCTCCCTGATCGCCGCGGGAAAAAACGTCCGCATGATCAACGAGGACGGGCTGCCGGACAATCTCGCGTTCATGGCAGGCTCGGAAAAGATCGAGCTACCACCCGCCGAACCGCTCGACGTGGAAGTGGCCATCGCCCTGGACACCGCGACCAAGCCCCGGCTTGGCGACCGCGCGCTGCACGCCGCCTCCAAGGCGACGCTCTGGCTGAACATCGACCACCATATTTCCAATCCGAAATACGGCGACCTGAACCTGATCGACTCGACCAGCCCGGCCACCGGACAGATTCTCTATCAACTCATCACCGCGCTCGGCCTGCCGATGCCTGCGGAAACGCGCGACGCGATTTACGTGGCCGTTTCCACCGACACCGGCTCGTTCCAGTATCCCTCGACCACGGCGAAAACCTACGAACTCGGTGCCGATCTGATCCACCGCGGGCTGGACGTGGGCACGATCAATTCCAACATCTACGACAACTATCCGTTCCGCCGCCTGGAGTTGATGCGGACGCTGCTGAACACGCTGGAACTATCGGAAGACGGCATCGTCGCGAACTGGACGATGCGCGACCAGGACCGGATCAATCTCAAGCTTCTGCCAGAAGACAGCGAGGGCCTAATCGACCTGATCCGCGCGATCCGCGGTGTATTGCTTGCGGTGTTTTTCGAAGAGCTTCCGGATGGGAAAATCCGGATCTCGATGCGCTCGAAAGACCGCCGACTGGACGTCTGCCAGATCGCCTCGGAATTCGGCGGCGGTGGCCACGCGCTGGCCGCCGGGATCCGCATGAAGGGGCCGCTGGAAGAAGCGAAAGCCCTCGTGCTTGGCGCGATCCACCGTCGGATTGAGACTGCCGGACTTTGATTTCCACCTACCTTATATGAGAAACAATCCCATGGATTCCGACGGCCCGAGCGGCGTGTTGTTGATCGATAAAGCCGAGGACATGACATCGCACGATGTCGTGGCCATCGCCCGCCGTGCGTTGAACACCAAGAAGATCGGCCATTGTGGCACGCTCGATCCGATGGCGACCGGTCTGCTGATGCTGGTCATCGGCCGTGCGACGAAGATCCAGGACCTGCTGATGAGCGAGGACAAACAATACGTCGGCACGCTCACGCTGGGCTTTACGACGAGCACGCAGGACCGCCAGGGCGACACCTTGGAGACTCTGCCTGTTGGAGATTATTCCAAGGAGCAGGTCCAGGAGGTTTTTGACAGCTTCATGGGCGATTTCGAACAGATCCCGCCGATGGTTTCCGCGATCAAGAAGGACGGCGTGCCGCTCTACAAACTTGCTAGAAAAGGCATCGAAATCGTGCGCGAGCCGCGCAAGGTACACATCACTTCCAACGAAGTGACGCGCATCGAGCTGCCGGAAGTGGACTTCGTCGTGAATTGTTCGAAAGGATTTTATGTGCGGACCTACGCCCATGACATCGGCGCGAAACTCGGCTGCGGAGCGCACTTGAGCGCACTGCGCCGGACGCGGTCCGGGAAGTTCACGCTCGACCGGGCGGTCACCGTAGCGGACCTGAAAACCGCCCCGCGCGAGGATCTCTACAAAGCGTTGATTTCCCTCGCGGAAATCTCGCTGATGCGCGGGGCTTGAGAATTCTTCGAAGGGGAGCACACGCGCCCCGCGTGTTGTCTTTAGCGCCCTCGCCGAAGACCTGCGTGGCACCTAAATCGACGCCGTTTTCGGCGGGGGCGCCGAAAACCACCTGCGAGGGCGCAGGTGCTCCCCGCAGATTGCTCCGGCATTCATTCTGCTACACTCCGGCACGCCCATGGCCATTCGCTCCGATACTTCGACGCTCGCCGATTTTCTGGACCTTCTGCGGAACCTGATCCGCGAACCTTCGGTGGTGGGCGAGGAGGATTCGTTTTTCCGCGTGCTGATGCGGGAACTTCAGGAACTGGATCTGGATTTGACGTATTATCAGGGAGTTCTGGTGGCAAGCGGGAAGAACCCGCAGAGTCTGATCCTGTCCGCCCACATCGACCGCCACGGACTGGTGTGCACCGGGCCGAACGAGTTCCAATATTCCGCGTTTCTCGCCAGCAACCGCAGCGAGCAGACGGGCGACTCGGTCTCGGAGCAAATGCTGGGCATGATCCAGGACCGTTTCACCGGCCAGCGGGTGCAGGCGCACATCCCTTATGCCGGGACCTATCTGGGACAAGGGCGGATCACCCACTCGTATGTCTGCCCCTACCGGAACAACCTGATTTTTGAAATCGACGGGCTCGGGTTTCTCCAGCCCGGGACGCCGGTGTCGTTCCTCGACCGGCTGAGCGTCGAGGACGGCTATCTCTCCGGGCAACTCGACAACGTGCTGTCGGTGGCACTGCTGGTGTTCCTCTTCCGCCGCGGATTCGAGGGAACCGTGCTTTTCACGGCGCAGGAAGAAGCGGGACGGAGCTGGCGCTACGCGCTATCCTGGTTCCAACGCCAACAAATCCGCACGCGGCGGCTGCTGGTGCTGGACACCAGTCCCTATCCGACCCGCGAGGCGGCGGAGGCGCAGCATCTGGTGCTGCGGAACCGCGATGCCAGCGCGGACTTCGACCCGCTGATCACCGCGGAACTCAGCTCAAAATGCCGGGCCCTCGGCATCGAATGCAGTTACAAGGACGCCTACGTGGACGCGCTGAACGAGACGCGGCAGAAAAAACTCTCGCTCGGCCGGACGGAACTAGGCCGGTTGATCGCGGCGACGAACGGCGAAATCAGCGGCACTACGCTCCAAATCCCGACGACGGGCTATCACACGGCGAGCGAGACCGCCTCACTGGACTCGATCCGCGCGGCTCTGGCGTTGCTGCTGAGTTATGTGGAGAATTAGAAATCAAAAAGCCCGGAGCGGTGATCCGCTCCGGGCCTCGACACATTTCAACTTTTCCCTGAGAAATCAGAATGTCCACACCAGGTCGACGGTCACGCGCGACTCCATCAGACTGTCTTTTTCATTCGTCAGTGGAATCTCGTAGGCGGCGCCGACGTCGATGCTGTCGGTGATGCGCGAGCGGAAGCCGAACGCGGCGGAAACAAAATCGCGGTTTTCGTTCGCATTGTCGGCACCGATGTTGAAGACGTCGGGACCTTCGAACTCAACCACGGCAGGCACCAATCCGCCGACCTGCGACGGGTAGTTGCCAGTGCCGTTGCCCGCATCAAGCACGTGGAACCAATTCAATTCCACGAGCGGGATGAACCAAGAGCATACCTCGTAGCTGACGTGGGCGCTCATCCATCCTTGGGTGGATTGCTCGTCGGAGAATGGGATCTGGAATCCAAGACCACCGGCGAACTGCCAGTTGTCGACGAGTTTCAAGCCGGAAACCAGTAGGTTGATCGCTCCGTCGCCTTCGCCTTGTAAGACGTCGCTGTTACCGGTGGGAACCTCGAAGGTCATGGAGCCGCTGAGGGCCGTCTTCGCGACGGGATCGAGAATAAAGGCGTATTTCACGCCGGCACCGAGATTCGCCCAGCCGCTTTCCTTGCTGAGTGTCGAGTCGGGTCGCATCTCCACGAAGCCGTCCTTGGTGGCAACGATCGAGAGGCGGTCGTTGATCGCGAACTCCGCCTGCAGGGCGTAGAGTTCCACATGGCCACCGACGTCGAGCTGTCCGAGGGTGGTGTTGATCTGATCCGGCAGGGAGTGGTAGAAGAAGATCGGGTGAACGTTGGTGGTGGGCAGCGCGAGGTCGAACAGAGTCGGATTGCTGATTGGCCGGCGGGCTTGGGCGAATCCGTCGCTGGAGGCAACCGGAGCCGGTGCGGCCATGTCGGGAACCGTCGAGCCGGCGAGCGCGATTGAACTGAGAAGCCCGAAGGCGCCAAGTGAGCTGATGGATGGTTTCATGGTGGTTTTTAGTTTCACGTTGCGCCGCGACTGTGCCCGTGTGGTCGTGGCCAAACTACCTACTTCCCGCCATGGACTGCGCATATTTTGCCATCCCGTAATAATTCCCGGAATGCGGATCATTTCCTTTTGCGGGTCCGCTGGATTTCCCCCCATGCTGCCGGGGCTGATGAATCGATCCGGAAAAATCCATGCGCTGCTGTCCACCGCCCGGGTGGCGAATATCCCGAGCGTGGTGAGCAATGTGTGGGTCGGGGTTGTGATCGGGCTTTTCAGCGTCGGATCAGGCAATGCTACAAAGACGCTTGGCTCGGGCTTCATTCTTCTGCCTCTGGCCGGAATCCTCCTCTACATCAGTGGAAATTTCCTGAACGACTGGATGGATCGGGCGTGGGATGAGAAACATCGTCCCGAGCGCGCATTGCCGAGACGGTTGTTCCACCCGCAGCTGTATTTCGCAATCGCCGCAGGACTCGCGGTTCTCGGAATCACCGCGGCTTTCGCGAGCAGCCTGTCGAGCGGATGGGTGGCGGTGGGGATCGTGATATCGATCCTGATTTACACGTTCCTGCACAAACGGACGGCGTGGGCGGTGATTCCGATGGGCGTTTGCCGGGCGTTGCTGCCGGTCATGGGTTGCGTCGCCATTTTCCCATACATCGACCACATCTGGCCGGCCTCCTGCGCGCTGCTTTGCTACATCATGGGGCTTTCGCTCAGTGCGAGATATGAGTCCCTGGCCGAACCGCCGGTCCGGGCGGCGGTCCTGTCCCGGGGACTTCTGCTGGCTGCCGCCGTGCTCGTCGCATGGGGAAACCGGAATTTTTTCGTAACGCGATGGCCGAACATGGCGGGCGCCGTTCCCTATCTGCTATGGACCAGTCTTTGCCTGAGGCTCTGGCGGAGGCCGGTCCCGGTACTGGTTTCGAGATTGCTGGCCGGGATTCCGCTCGTGGATTGGATGACGCTCCTGCCCCTCTTCCTCATGCTGTTTTTTTCCGGGGCGCACGACTTGAATTCCCTCGAAATCACGTGCTGCGTGGTGCCACCGGTCGCGTTTCTGCTTGGCCTGCTTCTCCAAAGACTCGCGCCCGCGACTTGATCGGGGCTTGCGGCGCAGCGCTTCCCGCGTTCCACTCCGCCAAGCATGAGCATCGCAGACAAACAGGAGCTTCTCATCGAGGAGCTCGCCCTTTTTCAGGATTGGACGGAGCGGTACGAATACGTCATCGGCCTCGGTAAAAAACTCAGCCCGATGGACGAGACCTCCAAAACCGCCGAGCACCTCATCAAAGGCTGCCAGTCCCAGGTCTGGCTCGACGCGTCATTCCACGGCGGTAAGGTCCACTACACGGCGGATTCCGACTCGCTCATCACCAAGGGCATGATCGCGCTCTTCGTCCGGGTGCTCGATGGCGAGACGCCGGACCACATCCTCACCGCGGACATGAGCTTCGTGGACCGCACCGGGCTGAAGGAGCACCTCGCCCCCACCCGCGCGAACGCCTTGAACCTGATGGCGAACCAAATGAAAAAACGCGCGCTCGAATTTGCTTCGCGCCCGTGACGATCCCGCCGGATCACCGGAGGTCAGCCAGACGCTGGCGGCACCATTCGAGACCCTCGCTGAATTCCTCGCTCTGAGGTCTCGATTTCACGAGCTCCTCCCACAAGGTCACAGCATCGGAGAACGCCCGGATCGCCTCGTCCTTCTGGTTGGAAAGCTGCAGCGCGTGTCCCAGATCACCCAACAGATAGGCTCCGGCGCTCTGCAACTGCTCCGGCCGCGGACCGGTGGACGAGGTGTCGGTTTCCAGCTGGCGGAGAAGATCGCCGGCCTTGCGAATCAGCGCGATTTCCTCGCTCCGCTGGCCGGCCATGCCGAGCATCCGGCCTTTTTGCCACCACAGCAGCGCGAGACGGTAGGAAACCATCGCATTCCCCGGAGCGGACGCGCGGATCGCTTCCAGCATCCGGATGCCGGCATTGTAGTCCGCCATCGCTTCCGCGGACAGGCCGCGGTCACGCTGGATGCCGGCGCGCAGGCCGAGTTGGGAGGCTTTGCGCGAAACCGCCTCCACGTTGTCCGGCTGCTCGACCACGAGTTGATCGAGCAGTTTCATGGCTTCCTTGGAAATCGATTCCGCCCCCACGATGTCGCCGGAGAGCACGGCGGACTCCGCCATCGCCCCGTAACAACCGGCGAGGTCGAGCCGTAGCGCGAAATCCTCGGGATTGTCCTTGAGGAGTTTTACAAATTCCACCGATGCCAGCGCCCGCACCTCGCGTGCGTCGCCCAGGCTGCCCATGCCTTCGAGAATCGTCGCGGATGATAGATAACAGGCGGCCAGCTCGGACCGCAGGATGGCAGCATCCGGCCGCTGGTCGGCGATCCAGTTGAGCGTCTGCGTCGCCCGCATCAGCTGCGCCAGCGCCTTGGTGTCCTCGCCGTGCGCCGCGAGAAGTTTCGCCTCGTGATAATCGAGCACCGCCATCAACTGGTGCAGGCGGTCCGTGTCCACCTCGCTCTCGGGCACCTCCTCGAGTGCCTTGCGTGCGGCGATGAAAGAGGATCCCGCCTCGGCGTTGCCGGTCGACTGCTGGAGCAGTGCTAACAAAAGCGCGTTCGTCGCCATCCGGAATTTCAACTCGCCGTCCATCGGCAGGTTCGCCCACGCCTTGAGCGCCTGGGTGAGCCGCTTGCTTGCCATCGGCGCATCGCCGGCAGCCAGCGAGACTTCGGACAATTGCAAGCGGACTCTGGCCCGCTCGTCGGCCAACGAATCGATGTTCGCTGTCCGGGTAAGGAAATCCTCGAAATAACGTTCCAGCCGCTTCAGCCGCAGTTCCCGGCCATCAAGTGGCGGCAACAAGCGGTTACCCTTTTCCATCGCCCACGCAAACAACCGGTCGCCGATCAACCGGGACGCCTCTAATCGCGCGAGGGACAGCTCCCGCTCGTAAGTCAGCGCCTGCTGCGCCTCTGTCATTTTCTCCTCCGCATCCTGCCTGGCGGCGACGGCGGATTCCGTCGCGGCGTTGAGTTTGCGCACGATGTCCTCCCGTTCGCTCCGCTCGTTTTTGAGTTGCGCGCCAACAAGGTGCCAAAGCCCGCCGAGCACCATGGCTGCGGCCGCGGCCCCACCCGCGCAGAATAAAAACCGCCATGACCGTCGCTCGGCGGCCCGCCTCTGGTCCATCAGCGATTCGCGCTCCGCGTCGAGCGTCCCCTTGCGTTCCAACTCGGCGAAACCCGCCGCCACCTCCATCATCGTGAACGGCCGCTTGTTAGGATCCAGCGGCAGACAGCGGTCGATCCACGAGCGGAATCCCGCCTCCAACTCGTTCTGGGATTCATCCGGCCAGGTCACGACCGGCTGGCTTTCAAGATTGCGGGCGATTTTCCCGAGATCCGCCTGGATCCCCTCGCGCCGCGTCTCCCCGGCCTCCGGAGCCACGAAATTGAATGTCTCGTGACAGCGCGGGAACATGCCCGTGAGAATCCGATAGGCCAGCACGCCGAACGCGAAGACATCCCACCGGTAGCCCTCCTCATCCAGATAGCCGATCGGATTCCGGAGCTGCTCCGGCGACTGATAGAGCACCGCGTCCGTGAACACGAAATGCTCCGCTCCGGGGAGATTTCCCATGGCCCAGTCGCTCAGCAACACCTCGCCATTGTCGGCGAAAAACACATTCCCCGGCTTCAGGTTCCCGTGAGCCACCCGCCGCTCGTGCATCTGCGCCAGCGCCCGCGCCAGCGACCGCACCAGTTTCCACGAGTAGGTCCCCGGGTGCTCACCCAGCCAAGTCTGCAGCGTCCGCGGCAACGGATCGATCCCCGCCTCGAGTCCCGCCACCAGCGGCGTGACCCAGAACGGTCGCCGGCCCTCCAGATCCACTGCCACCAACGGCATCAATCCACTCGGCCAGTCGCCGGATTCCAGTCGCTCCGTCATCTTCGCGAGTAGCCGCCTTGAAATCGCATCCTCATCGAAAACCTTGATCACGCACGCCGCGCCGGTCTCGTCCTGCGTCTGATACACGCGCCCGCATCCGCCATGGCCGATTAGCCTTCCCGGTTTGAATCCTTGCGTTGGCGACACGTCCATCGCTCAGGGACCTATATCATAAATCGTTCCGCGCCAACTCCGAACGTGAAAGAATCACGATTTTTGAAATGAACAACTTCCCGTTGTCGTAGCCACATTTTGCGACGTCACCCCTTACGATCATGATCCCGAAATGCCCCGGCAATCCTCTTGAGCGCTACTCGTCCCGCCGCGAGTTCTTCTACGTCGGCCTGCTCGGAGGCATCGGCCTCACGCTGCCGCAGTTCTTCAGGAACCAGGCGCAGGCCGTCACCAAGTCCTACGGCAAGCACGAGGCGGTCGCCCAGGGCATCATCCACATCTTCCTTCCCGGCGGCCTCGCCCACCAGGAATCCTTCGATCCCAAGCCCTTTGCACCCGCCGAATACCGCGGGCCGTTCGGCGCCATCGACACGAAAATCCCCGGCATCCAGTTCGGCGAGTTCATGAAGGAAACCGCGCAAATCGCCGACAAGGTCACGCTCATCCGCTCGATGTCCCACGGCGAGGCCGCCCACGAGCGCGGCACGCACAACATGTTTACCGGCTACCGTCCGTCCCCGGCACTCGAGTATCCGTCCATCGGCTCGGTGATTTCCCACGAACTCGGCCCCCGCAACGACCTCCCGCCCTACGTCTGCGTCCCCTCCGTCCCGAACGAATACGCGAACTCCGGCTACCTCTCCTCCGCCTTCGGCCCCTTCGCCCTCGGCGCGGATCCGGCTCAGAAAAATTTCCAAGTCCGCGATCTCAATCTCCCAAAAGGCGTGGACGACGCCCGCTTCGCCCGCCGCCGCTCGCTCTTGGAAACCGTGGACCACCACTTCCGCACGCTGGAGGAAAGCGACGCCATCGACTCGATGGACGCCTTCTATCAACACGCCTACAAGCTCATTTCCTCACAGAAAGCCCGCGAGGCCTTCGACCTGAAATCCGAACCGGACGCCCTCAAGGACGAATACGGCCGCACCGCCGCCGGCCAGCGCATGCTGCTCGCCCGCCGACTCATCGAGGGCGGCGTCCGCTTCGTCTCCCTCACCGCCGGCGGCTGGGACCACCACGACAATTTGAAGGGCAACATCCAGAAGGAACTCCCGCCCACCGACAAGGCCATCGCCGCGCTCATCCGCGACCTCGACCGCCGCGGCATGCTCGACTCCACGCTCGTCATGGTCACCACCGAATTCGGCCGCAGCCCCAAGATCAACGCCACCGCCGGCCGCGACCACTGGCCGCGCGTCTTCTCGACCATGCTCGCCGGCGGCGGCATGAAACAAGGCTACGTCCACGGTGCCTCCGACTCGCTCGGCGGCGAGGTGGATACCGACGGCGTCGGCGTCGCCGACCTCGCCACCACCATCTATCACCAGATCGGCATCAACTCGGACACCGAGCTCATGTCCCCCGGAAACCGCCCCATCGAGATCGTCGACGGCGGCCAGGTGCTCGACGCGCTGCTCGCGAAGAAGGCATGAAACAAAAAGTCAGCTCTCCTCAAATCTACTTTACAAGGTAAGCCCTTGGGCCTTTTTCCCAGTATGGATCATTGGTATTCTGTAGCGCGCGATTCCCATTGATTTGCCAGCGCGGCGTCCGTGCGCCTGATGACTCGCGCATACGCCAGAATCCCTTCCTTTCTCATCTGACCGTAAGGCAATGTCAGCAACCAATCTGCCGCCGCCTGCACATCTTTCGATGCCCAAATCTGGATCATGTTCGTCACCGCATCTTTGCCCAAGCGGTCATCAGGAAACTGCTTCACCCAAGAAGAAACCACCAATGGATCTTTCTCTGCCCATGATTGAATGATGGAAACGATCACCTGATCCTGCTCCGGACCTTCGACGGTGGTTTCCAGTAACATCGACACGGCAGCTGCCGGATCCTTCGCGGCATACGAAAGAGTAACACCACGCATCACACGCTGCCGAAGACTTTCATCCGTGATTTGATTTGCCCATTCTTTCGCCCCAGCGGGTTCACTCACCGCCCATTCCGCAGAAGCACGGCATACCAAATCCGCTTGAATCAATTCCTCAGGAAGGCCGGAGGCCAGACGAAGGGCTTCCTGGGGATTAATTCTTACAGCTTCGGCCCCAATCGTTCCGATGAGGTCATTCTGAAGGTTCCCCGGGGGCAAACTGCGGACCCATGTCACAGCTTCTTTCAAATCACTCGCAGCCCAATGCAAAGCCACTTGATTCATAAAGTAAGGCATCTCCGCCACACCTTCCAAACCTTGGGCCCACGCTGCCGCATTTGCCGGCTTTGCAATCAGCCAATGTTCAAACAGGGAAGCGGCAGCAAGCCCCGCCAAATCACGGGCATCCATCATCGCCAGGAGCGAAGCGGCCATCTCTGGAGTCAGATCATCGACGCAGGCCCTGAGAGCGTCGCGCAGCTCAACCGGGTCCGTTTCCGATTGTGCGCGTAACAGCCGCGACCGCATCTTGTCAAACCACTGGCTCTCCATGCCAGCGGAGGCATCCGACTGCCCTCCACGCCCATCGCTTCCCGAGCTCGCAGCTTTCCCGCCTGTGGCTCGCGACCCTTCGAATCTGTTCCTCGAAATTTGCCGACAAAGCCTGATCTTCGGAACAGTAGAAATAGGCCCCGAAGCCGAGAGACGAGGACAGAAAACCGACGCCAAGCCATCCTTGAAGCTGAGCCTGGATCGTGGCTTTCTTTGCTCGTGATGTATGATCCGTTCGTTGTTCCACCTTTTCGTTTTCTAAAGTGCGCCTCAGTTATTGCTGGAAAACAGGAGTAAAGTAAGTCCGCAAGAGATTTGAGGCGGCGAAGGTGAGGAAAGCCTCCTTCCCCGCCCAAGTGGCAGATGGTCACTTCCCTCCGCCATGAATTAGGGAGCGGGCGTGATGGGCTCAAATGCAGCACCTCTCAATACGGGAGGTGGCCCATTCTGGTGGCTGCACACGATCAACCCTTTGACACCATTTGAACTCATCGTAATGTTCTGCGTCACAGGAGTGTTGTCAGAATCCTTTACCGCGTCGGTCCAAGTGACACCATCGGCAGAACTTGAGGGCGTAAAGGTACTTCCAGCCCGGGTGATTCTCAAATACGAATGATTTGCCATCTCTTTAATCCTTACATTTCCTGACCAAGTTCCGGCATCCCGCCACTGAAACTGCAAGCCGTTGCCCGGTGTCCAGCAAAGCATCGCATAGAAGGCACTCGGGGATGAGCTTTCACGGATCATCACTCCCGCTCTTGCCCAGCCGTCGCTGGAGACGACCTTGGAGACCTTCGACGAAATGTTCGTATCGCCTGAGAAGCTTTGGAAAGCGTATTGAAAACTATCAGGTGCCAGCCAAACATCGCTGCCCGTTGCGGCAAGCGTCCACTTGTTGCCGCTCACACTGAAACTTCCTTGCTGTCCCACACTCCCAATGTCTTGAACCTTCCATGGAATACTGATTCCGTAATCCACTGTAGGAAAGACCATGAACTCGACGATGCTCCAATAATTCCATGGAGCAGCCCCTGTCTGTTTGATACGGACATATCGCTTCGTCTGGGACGCAAAGCCAATCTTGGTGATCTGGGTGGTTCCCCAGCCCGTTGCCACAGGTGTTTGAGTGGCCCAATCATTGCCGGTATCTGACACCAGAACTTGATAACCAACCGGGAAATCGTTGTATGATCCACCGTTTGACTGGGTTGTATTCAAATGGATGGCATCAAAAGTCCTCGCCGTTCCCATATCCACTTGGAACCACTGTTCAGGGCTTGTGGCTTGGAATGCGTTGGTAGTCCAACGGGTTGCGAAATTTCCATCCAGAGCTGATTTTACCGCACTTGTATTATGGGACGAGGTCGGACTCCAGGCCCTGCCATCGAGCGGACCAAACACCTTGATATCCGAAATCCGCCACCAATTTGGCCCGGAAGCCGTGCCTTTCTGCACCAGCTTGAAAAAGCGCGCGTTTTGAATGGGGAAATGAATTTTTGTCGTAAGACCTCCGCCGAAGACCGAAGCAATCGGGCTGCTCCAGATCACCCCGTCATTCGAAACAACAACTTCCAGCTCGATCGCATGATCACCGTTAGGTGAGGTGATCTCGATGCGGTTGAACGACTGTTTGGAATTCAAATCAACCTGAAAGAACTGCCCGGGGGCTTGGTTCGAGTAGCTGATCCACTCCGTATTGATAGCGCTGTCAAAAGCCTTGGGGGTATCCATATCATTCACACCAGACCCGTGTGACCTGCCAGCCCAGAGCGCTCTTGACAACCTGCCACCGCCAAGATCGCCATCGATAATGTTCACTGTAGCGTTGCTTGGGGAACCGATCACGTAATCCGAAGACGAAGCCAGGAGGACGGTCACGTTTTCAGTGCCTTCGTCCAGCGTATCACTATTCACCGTCAAAGTCACCGACGCGCTTGTTAGTCCGGCGGGAATTATAACAGAGCCATTCAGTCCCGCGTAGTCCGTGCCGTTGGTTGCTTTGCCAATCACGTCATAAGCAACAGTCAGTGCCGGACTCGTGCTGCCAGTGCGGGTGAACGTGAAATTCACATTGTTCGATGGCTCGGACGCCGTGGGTAGCGTCGAGGTGATACTTACCCTAGACGTGGAAGGATCACTGGTGCTATCCGTGAAGCTGGGTTGATCTACTTCTCCCTCAAGCGTGAAGTAAGTTGAGTGGTTTCCGGTGGTAACGGGGGTGTTGCCATACTTGAGATTGTAGAAATTCAGATTCTCAATTTTTCCACCGTTCTCGGCCTTGAGAAGATTCTTTTGGCCGTATGCATTTGAAGTTGCAGCCACAGTGACGTTTTCAAAGCGAATTCCGGAAAGGATTCCCCCATTCTGGTGGAAAGCAAGTAGCGAACCGCTTGGATACGGATCAGAAACATTGATATTGGAAAAAACAACGTTTTGCCCGCGTGTGGCGGTTGATAAATCTCCTGGCAACCCCAAGGGAGTGGATGAGCTCCATGACATTTTTCGCGAATAGATCACATCAATGTTCTTCACCGTGAAGACGCGATCCGTAAGATTCGGCAAGGCGGACATTCTCATGGGAGTTCCATTCACATCGGTCCAAAGCACTGTGTCGCTGACATTCCGGCCATTGACATAGAGCCCATCATCCTGTGTTCGCATGAAACAGTTGTTAACATCACTGTTATCCGAACACCCTCCCCCGTCACCGTTGACCCGCCAGGTGAATACCTTCAGCCACTTCACTTCGTTCGGGGGGAATGGATTATTGTTAATTGAGGCTACAAGTATCGAGTTGTTTGCGGAGTCGGCGATAGTAACCCCCTCCAGCATCACATTCGTGCAGTTTTCAATTTCAACGGGTCTCTGCGAAGCGCTTGCCGCCTGCCCCCCCGGGGTATGGTTCCAGTGGTAAAATCTTTCTCCGGAAATCGTGCCGTGCCCGAAAATGCGTATTTTGTTCGCAGCCCTTGCCGTATCCAGATTATTGAATGTCGCGTAAACTATGGCATCCCCTGGAATGTAGTAGTCTTTGTCTGAATAAACTTGCACGCCTAAACCCAGGTGGTGTATACCAGGCTTAAAATAAATTGTCTTTTTCGTCGGGTCATTCAGCTGGGCAGGACTGGGCGCGATCCCAGGTTGCACTTGCAGTACGTCAGGCGCATTGATGTTCGGCTTGTCAGCAAGAAAAGGGTTAGCGTGGATCGAGAGAGTGTGAATTGGATTTGCCGTCCCGCCTCCTGTGTGTGCGTTCTCCATTTGCCCATCGATATCCACTGAAATGTTACAGGGATTGTTCAGTGTGACCGTAATCGTGTCGCTGGCAGTAAGTTGGACGTTAGCCTTGCTGCTTGGCCTGATTGCCGGAACCTGGGTAAATGCGGTTCCATCGATCTTCCTGATTTCAAGCACCAAGGGTTGATTGTTTCCCATTTCAAAATTCACATAGCTGTGGGAGTAATTTTTCAACGCACCAAAGTAGCCGTGTGGAAATCGATCCTGCTCTGCCTTTGTCTGGAAAACAAACAGGGAGTTCCAGGTCGTAGGAGAGTCACTCTTCCGCACCCGGATGGAATACTTGTTTGACGGTGTCAGCCCGGGGACGGCAGGGTAGACATTCAGCCACGGCACGTTGGCGGCAAAATCGCTACTTGTCACCGTGAGTTGAACTTGCTTGTTAGTCAAATCAACCTCCACTTTGAACTTGGTATTGGGGGCGAACGATCCAGAGACGATCTCAGGCATGGGCGCGACCGTATGGGTGGGACCGGCAACTAAAAATTTACAAAGAGGATAGGTCCCGACTCCAAGGTTTTCCGGAAGATGGAGCCGGACCTTGTTGTTGTTGAGAGTCAGGCTTCCCTGGATGTCGAGAATCCCGGTTGTTTTAAGCACCATGTTTGCCTGAGCCTTGAGAGTGACATCGCCCACCACCGTGCCTTTCCCTCCAAACTCTGGCGGCATGGACCCGAAGGTGGTGCTGCCTTCCACAACGACATTGGACGTCAGTTTGCTTGAATCCAGTTCCAGCCTGCCGCCCCGCACGGAGGTGGATGCGGTGAGGAAATTTTGATTTGTTTTCAAGATCTGCGTCCCCCTTCCGAGTTTCACCAAGTGGATCATAGAGCTATTCAGACCACCTGTGAATGTGGAAGTTGACGCTTGCGCGCTGTCGAACTGTGCCACAGTTGTTTTAAGTTCATGGCTCGATTCATCAAAACCGATGAATAAGGTTGCAATGCCTCCCGAGTTTGTAACGGCCTGATCACCACTTAAGGACGCGCGGGTTTGGTCGCTTCCGGCCATGCTGAGAGCGCCTGTAAGCGCGGTGTACATCGATGGGTTTGATGCCAGGCTTGAATTCCAGAATGCGGGGATGTCAGTCGTCGGTAACGCCGTGTTGGCGATCATCACATTGTCAATCAGGCCGGAGAATCCAGCCCCGAGGACAAAGTCGCTTGCAATCACATCAGGATCCGCTGCCTCTCTATCGTTCACGATGATTCCATCGATTGCGATGGTCCTGAATTTGCTGCCATGATTCCAGATTACCACGACGTGATGGTAAGCTCCGTCGAAGAAGCTGCCGCTTCTCATTCCTGCTTCGAAGTCCCCATACCACCAGTTGTTGTTCAGTCCGTTGCCGTCACCGGCAAGAGAGATTCGATTGAGTTTGTTGGAATTTTGCTCCCCCCAGCTCAATATGGTGGCATTCTTGGCGCAATCCGGGCTTGGCTTGATCCACATCGCTATGGTGTAAGAACTGCTCCCGCTCGGAAAGCCTGCCGGAAAATTGGTGAGCTTCATCGAACTGAGATTGCTCAGTGAGAGCGCGCCTCCAAAGCGCCCGGATGTGCTGTGGGCCGGGCTTCCCCCATTCACGACCAATGTATTGTTTTTGCCGCTACTGTCCGCCCCGAGGTTTGCAGGGTCGTTGAATTCGTAGACGGCTTGAAAGTTACTGAACTCAAGCGCGTGCGCCGAATGAATCAGGAGAAAGCCCAAGGCAAATTTCGCGAGCCTCGCCTGGAGCGGCCTCAGGCTGGAAGAAGCCACTGCCACAGGGGCGATCAATTCGCGATCTTCCGGAGGCTGGTGTCTGCCTGCGATGTTACAGGCCTGGATGAAGGTGGAATTACTTTTCATGGATTTGGTTTCTGATATTTGGACAAGGAATATTTTTTGAAAGGATACAACGAATGGATTCCTGTGATGAGCAATCGAGTTGTGGTTTTTGGACTCATTTCAAAGGTGACGATCAAAGTATCACCCCAGAAGAACACCGAGATCCCATCGAGTGTTTCATCTGTTCATTTCGATCTGGATCACCAATGCCGCCGTGGTGATATCACCTCGCTTTCGATTCGCCTACCTAGAATTTGTAATAGGTCGGCAAGTAGTTTACTCCATCGTAGAAGTTGGTAGGAATGTTTCACCCGGATCTCCACGAGCAGGAACCCGGAAAGAGCGGAAACTTCGAACGACTTGAAGGAAGAGTAATGGCAGAATCGTGGATCGCAGTATCACTGTTGAAGAATAACCGGTTCATTGCGCGAAGGAGCATTTTCACGCGAAAGTCGCCGCAATGTCGGGTGCGGCGGGTTTTTCTTCCTCCGAATCCAATGATTCTGCCGTTCATGATTCTGCATCAATCCATTTGCTTGACCAAGGCCATCAACGAAGCCACGCATCCGTGGTGACATTGAGTTGCTGGAACGCATCGCCAAGGACCCGCAGGCGTTCATCCTCAAACAAGGCTGGGCCAGCGTTTCCCTCGACGGCGAGCGCAGAGGTGGAAATCTTCCGCGAAATCAAGCAAGAAGAGAATGTCATCGATCAGATCGCCGCCGCGCAACGGGAGGAACTGGAGCAGGAAATTCCCATCTTGCAGGCCGAGGCCGGGCGAGTGGCGGAGGAAACTCGGGAACGGGTGGGCGAGGTGCTGTTTTTGACGGACAAGGTTGCCGCAGCCAGATCTGATAAGGTGAGGGCGCGCTCAGGGGTTGGTTCCGGCTTGGCCTTTTGCCTCATCAAGTGAGACCCAGTCCTCACGTTCTGACGAACCCTGTTTTGTGCTGGCTTGGTCCCATTCCCCAATTCGTTTCATGCGGATCACGGCGAGGAACGCCACGAGTTCCCGTTGTTCTTCGGACCGGAGGGCGGAACTTTATCTTTTCAGTTCGCCCAATGACCGCCCGGGAAGAAGGTGTGAAATTCGAAGTTGAGAGTTGAATGTTGAGTGCTGAGATTTGAGTAAAAAGAAACATGCATGCTTCGATCCCGTCCTAGCCTCGAGGCATCAACTCTCAATCCCAGACTCTCAACTTCATTGAAACCCGCCCTTTCCACCCTCCTCGTCCTCGTCACCCAGCTCGCCGCCTTCTCGCCCGAACTCTCCCTCGTCAATCCCCGCGGCGGCCAGCGCGGTTCGGAAATGGAAGTCCACTTCCACGGCGAGCGGCTTGAGGAAATCCACGAGGCGCTCTTCTACGAGCCCGGGCTCTCTCTCTCCGCCATCGACGTCAAGGACGGCAAACACGCCATCGCGAAACTCACCATCGCCGCCGACGCCCAGTTAGGCGAACATTCCCTCCGCCTTCGCGGACCCGGCGGGATCACCGAACTCCGCTCGTTCTGGGTCGGGCAGTTCCCCTCCGTCGCCGAGGTGGAACCAAACGCCACCTTCGATCAGGCCCAGCGCATCGAACTCAACCGCACCGTTGAGGGCGTGGCCGGAAACGAAGACGACGACTATTTCGTCTGCACCCTGAAAAAAGGCCAGCGCCTCTCCGTCGAGGTTGAGGCCATGCGGTTAGGCCGCACCATGTTCGATGCCTACGTCGCCATTCTCGATCCGAAAAAATTCGAGCTCGCCTCCTGCGACGACACCCCGCTGCTGCGCAACGACGCCTTCGCCTCCGTCGTCGCACCGGAGGACGGCGACTATCGAATCGTCGTCCGCGAAGCCGCTTACGAAGGCACCGACGCCTGCCAATACCGCCTTCACATCGGCACCTTCCCCCGCCCCACCGCGGTCTTTCCCACTGGGGGAAAGCCGGGAGAGACAATCGATTTCACCTTCATCGGTGATCCTTGCGGACCCATTCAGCAATCGATCACATTGCCGTCGGAAGCCAATGCACGGTTCCCTGTTTTTCCGATCGTCGACGGCCTGTCAGCACCTTCCCCACACTGGATCACCGTGTCGCCTCTGGAGTCTGTGGGTGAATTTGCCGGCATGCAGCAAGGCCCACTGGCGGTTCCCGCTCCGCCGTGCGCGATTCACGGAGTCTTGGATCGGACGCAGCAGATCGATTGGTTCAAGTTCACGGCGAAGAAAGGCCAGAACCTCGTCATCCGCGTGCTAGCCCGCAGCCACCGCTCGCCGCTCGACTCGGTTCTATCCGTCCATCAGGCGGATCGCAAACAACTCGCCGTCAACGACGACCAAGGCTCACCCGACAGCATCATCAGTTGGACCAGCCCCGCGGATGGCGAGTATCACCTGAAGATCCGGGACCAGTTGAACCGCAGCGGAGACGATTTCACCTACCGCATCGAAATCACCGAGAAGACACCTTCCATCGCCGCCAGCCTGCCGACCGTCGAGCGCGTGCTCTCCCAGAAATGGAAAACCTTCCCCGTCCCGCGCGGCAACCGCTACGCCGCCGTCATCAATCTCACCCGCGAAAACACCGGCTGCGATGCCATTTTCGAAGCCGGGTCCCTACCCGCCGGCGTCTCTATGCACGCGCCGCCGATTCCCAAGTCCATCACCACCTTCCCCGTCGTCTTCGAGGCCGCGGCGGATGCTCCCGTCGCAGGCAGTCTTCATCCGTTTTCCCTACGTTCCACCGGCGAGGGGCCAGCCCTAACCGGACAACTCATCGACACCATCCACCACGTGGATGTCAACAACCAGGGAGCCTATCACTCCGTCTCGCTCGACCGCATCGCCACCGCGGTCACCGTCGAGGCCCCATTCCGGATCGACCTCGAAACTCCCGCCGTGCCCATCGTGAAAAAC
This sequence comes from uncultured Verrucomicrobiae bacterium, assembly GCA_963841745.1. Taxonomy (GTDB): domain Bacteria; phylum Verrucomicrobiota; class Verrucomicrobiia; order Verrucomicrobiales; family Akkermansiaceae; genus Luteolibacter. The sequence continues at coordinate 189,674 of CAWJDV010000012.1, forward strand.
GGCACGCTCGCCCTCAAGGTCCGCGCCACCCGCAACGCCGGTTATGCGGAGAAAATCAGCGTCCGCTTTCTCTGGAATCCCCCCGGTATCAGCGGCCCCGTCACCATCGACCTGCCCGGCGATCAATCCGAGATTTCCTACGAACTCAACGCCAGCGCCGACGCCGCAGTCGCTGACTGGCAGGTTTGCGTTCTGGCAGAAGCGAACACTCCGCAAGGCCCGGTGCTTGTCGCCTCCGCGCTCACCCCGCTCAAGGTCGCCGAGCCGTTCATTTCCATGACGCTCGACCTTGCCGCCACCGAACAGGGCAAAGCCACTTCCATGCTCGCTAAAATCGAAACCCTCCGGCCCTTCGAGGGCTCCGCCACCGTCGAGCTGCTAGGACTGCCCCATGGCACCAGCTGCCCGCCGCAAACCTTCACCAAGGACCAGACCGAACTCACCTTCCCCATCGCCGTCGCCGCGGATGCCAAGGTGGGCAAGCACAACGGCGTCTTCTGCCGCGTCCTCGTCCCGGAAAACGGCACCACCATCCTCCACCAAACCGCGATGAACAGCACCTTGCGCATCGACGCCCCGTCGCCCGCCGCCGTTGCCAAGGCGGATACCAAGCCAGCGCCGGACAAACCCGCCGATCCACAGGCCAAGGTCGAAAAGCCGCTCTCCCGCCTCGAACAGCTCCGCCAACAGGCAAAGTGACCCGCCGCCGAATCCGCACGACCGCGATTTGATTCGCTTGTCACCGCGCACCGGACTGATGCACCCTCCGCCGCTCATGAAGCGAGTGATCATCCATACCGACGGCGGCTGTAAGGGAAACCCCGGACCGGGCGGATTCGGTGTGGTAATGGTGTCAGGAAAGCACCGGAAAGAACTCTCGGCCGGCTATCGGCTGACCACGAACAACCGAATGGAACTGCGTGCGGCAATCGCAGCGCTGGAGAGCTTGAGCGAGCCGTGCGAGGTGGAGCTGCACTCGGATTCGAAATATCTGATCGACGCGATTTCCAAGAAATGGATCGAAGGTTGGAAAAAACGCGGCTGGCAGACAGCGGACAAAAAACCCGTGAAAAACCAGGACCTGTGGCTGCAACTTCTGGCAGCCATCGGCGGCCACAAAATCGATTGGCGCTGGGTCAAGGGCCATGCGGGCCACAAGGAAAACGAGCGCTGCGACGAGTTGGCAAACATCGCGGTGGCCGGGAAGCATTTGCTGGAGGACACCGGATTCGAAGCGGCTCGCGGCTAGATGGACGAAAGCGGCAAATCACGTTGGGCGGCAAGGTGCGGAGTTTTCGGCGACCTGCCCTCGCGGCTGATGCTGCAAGCCTTGCGGGTGACACCGTGGTTTCTGGAACCGGTGCTCATCGGCGGCTGGACTTTGGTTTTTTTCACAATCGGCAAGGAGCAACGGCAGGCGGTGGCGGGAAACCTGCGGGCCTTGCATCCCGCATGGGGACCGTGGCGCGGCCGGATCGGCGCGTGGCAGGTGTTTTGGAATTTCGCGCTAACGTTTGTCGACGCCCAACGCTGCGAAAGTAGAACCGGCGAGGTGGATTGGACGGTGGAGGGATTGGCGGAGTTGGAAGAGCTCTCGCAACGAACGGAAGGCTGCATCATCCTGACAGCGCACATGGGCAACTACGACATTGCAGCAACTGTTTTCGCCGCTCGCTTCAAACGAACGCTTTACGCCGTGCGCGCCCCGGAGCGCGAACCGGAAACCCAGCGGCTCCGGGAGCAGGAAATCCGCCGCAAGGAGGCGCAGGAATCCGCATTTCCGCACGCTTTACAACGAAGAAGGCAGTCATCTCGGCGTCGAACTCGCGCGGCTCCTGCGCGAGGGGAACGTCGTCGCGGTCCAAGGCGACCGGGTGATCTTCGACGTTTCGCCGATGGATGTGGAAGTGGAACCCGGGTTGATGATGAGAATGCCCAAAGGCCCGTTATTCCTCGCCCGGGCGACCGGCGCGCCGTGTTTCCCGCTAATCATCCTGCGCGAAGGCTGGCGGCGCTACCGGGTGATGGTCCTGCCCGAACTGGCACTGCCGCCGAGGACCCGGGGCGCGGACGACGAAGCCGCGAAAATCTGGGCGGGGACGATACTCGGAATGGTTCGGAAGCACTGGCAGCAATGGTATGTATTCGAGCCGTTGCTGAACAGGACTGGGTGACCGTTGCAGGATTTTCAGGATTGTTTCTTTTCCAACCGGGCAAAAGCGGCTATGGGAAACCCATGAATTCAAGGTTGTTGATCGTTTTGCTGGCCATGGGCGCACTTGTAACCGGGCTGGTTCGGGCGCAAAGTCCGGTGCCGCCGCCGTCGAGCCCGAGACTGCCGTTAGCGACGGTGTTCCAAGGCGAATCCAAATTCCAAGCGATCGTCGCCAAGGCGGAACGCGAGAACTGGCGGAACCTGCCGCTCGGCGAGCGGACCGTCCGCGTGGCCCGGGAGATGGTGGGCACGCCGTATGTGAACTACACGCTGGAAGTGGACGACCGCATCGAATCCCCGGTGGCGAATCTCAAGGCCATGGACTGCTGGACGTATTACGAAAACGCGCTCGCCCTGGCCCGAATGCTCAAGTTCAAGCCCGGCCCCTACAAGCCGCAGGACCTGCTCCACATGGTGGAAATCGAGCGCTACCGCAACGGCATCTGCACCGGAAACTACCTGAGCCGCATGCACCATCTCGAAGAAGTCTTCCACGACAACCAGCGCCGCGGCTACGCGACAAACATCACCTCCCGCATTCCAGGTGCGGAGAGACTCCGCCGCGAGATCCGCGAAATGACGGTGCAGTGGAAAGCCTACCGCTATTTGCGCTCCAATCCAGCACTGATCGAGCCGATGGGCCGGATCGAAGCTCAAGTTTCAAACCTTCCCGTCTATCACATCCCCCGTTCCAATGTCCGCAATGCGGAGAAATACCTCCAGAACGGGGATATCTGCGCCATCACCACCCACCACACCAGCGGCTACACCTCGCACGTGGGATTGATCATCCGGATGAATGACCGCGCCTATTTCGCCCACGCCACTTCGGACCGCGACAAGGGCCGCATGACCGTGATCGACAAGCCGATCACCGACTACATCAACGGCGGCTCCAAACACGCCGGCATCATCATCTGCCGGCCTAACGACGTGCCACAGTCGCCCTTGTGGCAGAGCAACGTCGTGAAGCAGTAACAGTGCGCCCGTGTCACAGTCCTAGACGCCGACTTCGATGGAGATAGCTATGACTTGAATCGGCTAGTCTGGCACTTACCGGATCTTCAGGCCGGCTAAAGCCAGCGCTCCTTACGAATCAAACCTCCGCCATGCTTTCGGCGATCGCTTTGATGTATTCGCCGGATTCCTTCTCCACCAGCGGTCGGGCGAGCATTTCCTCGTAAATGTTGATGTAGCGGCGGGCCACTTCCTTGTGGCTGAATTCGTTTTTGCTCTCGATCATCACCCGCCGGATTTCGCGCTCGCGGATCTCCTTGGGGAGCGCATGGAAATCCATGGCTCGGTCGATCGCCCAGCGGAAGGCGTTCGCATTGTAGTGGTCGAAGCGGAAGCCGTTGCCGGTCGAGTTCTCGACATCCAGATGGCGGACGGTGTCGTAGAGGCCACCGGTCGAATGCACCACCGGCAGCGACCCATAAAGCGGCGAGGTCATCTGCGGCAGACCACAAGGCTCGAACAAGGAGGGCATCAGCATGAAGTCCGAGGCTGCGTAGGCACGGCGGGAGAGCCCTTCCTCGAAGTCCACGATCGCGACGCGCTCGCGCAGATCGAACGCGGAGACAATCTTGTCGATCCAGTGTTGGTGCGGGCCGTTGGCGACGATGACCACCTGCAAGTCACGGTCCCAGTAGTCCGACACGAGGTGGTGGAGGATTTCCGTGAGGAGTTGCGGCCCTTTCTGGACCGGGTCGAGGCGTGAGGGCCAGAAGAAGATCGGCGCGTTCACATCCTGCTTGAGCTGGAGTTCCCGTTGGAGGGCGAGCTTGTTCGCCGCCTTGCCTTCCGGGAAATCATCCACGCCGAAGTTCTGGACCAGAGCATCATCTGTGACCGGATCGTATGAGACATCCGGCGCATTGAGAATACCGGCGGAGCACCCGGCGGCGTACTTGGCCCGCAGCTCGGCGCGCACGGAATCCGGAATCACCGAGTGCCAGCCTTCCACGATCTCCCACAGGAAGCGCGGGCTCACCGTGTTGATGTAGTGGGCGGCGAAAATTCCGGAGGTCAGCAAATCCACCGGAACATGCGACCGGGCATGGTCGTAATTGCTGGGTGGGCCGGTGAAATAGAGATTCATCCAGAACTCCGCGGCGTCGATCCCGGCCTCTTCGACTTGCGCCAACGAAACCTGCCGGGTGTGGATGTTGTGCACCGTGAACAGACACTTGATCCCGCGGCGACGCGCCATTGCCGGAATCAAGGCGGTCATCCAGTCATTGCAGTGGATCAAATCCGGCATCACCCGCGGGACGATGTGGTTGATGAGCTCCCGCTGGAAGACCAGTGCGATCCGCATCGATTCATCCTGATGATTGCTGTAAACCTGATCCCGGTAATAGAAAATCCGGTCCTCCGCCAAGTGGATGTGGGCTTCCGGCAGCACTTCGTGGTATTTCCTCAGCTCCTTTTCATGGAGACTGAAAATGTCGCCCTGAAACATCCGCCGGTAGTTGGGCATGGCGACATGGACATCCGCTCCCAGCTCAAACAGTGCGGAGACCAGGGACGCGGAAACATCCGCCAAGCCCCCCGCCTTCGCGGACATGCGCTGCGCCATGTTCCCCATGCCGGACGGCAAATACGTAATTTCCGGAGTGACAATGAGGATTCTTGGCTTGGCTTGCTTGAGGGTGTCTGACATCGGGAAGAATTCGTGAAAATGTTGTGTAATATAGATCTAAACTGATTGGATTTTTTCAGAATCACCACATCAATCTGCTCAAATAAGGGGATTATTTTGCTTTAGCCATCAAAAAGGCGGCTTCTGAAAGATGGCGGATGCAGAATCCCGACCAAGTCTCCAACCGGTCGAACAATGGCCCCCGCAACTCCTCGAGCGGGGTGAACGCCAGATCGGCCAGCGCGTCCTCCCGCGAGCACACCGCATCGGACTTCAAGTCCACGAGATGCACGATGCCGAGATGGACCTGTCCCACGGGATTCGACTCGTCGTTGAGCAGCGCGATGATGCGGTGTTCGTGCTGCTCCGGCAGGTCGAGTTCCTCCTCGATCTCGCGGGTCACCGCCGAGTGATAGGCATCCGGACCTGTCCGTCCGCCGCCGGTGTCGATCGGGTTGATATGTCCACCCACGCCCACCGAGATCTTCGCATGCAGCCGGCTCTCGCCGCCCGATTTCCCCCGGGTGTAGTGAAGAATCCGGTTCCCGCAACGGAAGATACAATAAGGGATCAGTTGCTTGAAACTTGGGTCCTCCTCCGCCGCCGCGCGGTCCATGAACGTGTGGTTCGCCGGATCCATCAGTTTCGCCACCGCGCCATCCAGTCCTTCCGTGCGGATTCCTTCAAACGCCCCGATTTCCTCCAACAGCGCGCGCGGCACCACCAACACTTTTTCTCCGCCATACTTCGACATGCCGGCGACGATAAAGACTCGCGTCGATTCGCCAAGTCCGGATCAGACCGATTCGCTCGGTAAATCATCAGGAGTTCCTGAACATACGTCATTGCGTGATTCCGAATGGCCGATTTTGTGACATGATCCCTTCGTCAGCCGATCACCCCCGGTCACTGACGCTCCCCCACCCCCGCCCCCATCCCCCCCTGTATGAAAAGCCCCCGCCTTTTTCTCGCGATTTTTACGTCCATCCTCGCGATCTTCGATGCCGCCAGCGCCCAAAACCTGCCGGGCTCGCTGAGTTTCACCGTTTCCGGTTCGTTTGAAAACGGCGTCGGCCAGAGCAACGACAGCATCCTCATCGCCGACAACAATCTCACCAACGGGTATTCGGCAGGCATGGATCTGAAGGATGCTCCCGCCACTCTCAATCCGAATGGCCCGGCCGGGGCCGCCGCCTTCCAGTGGGGTGTGGCATCGGCAAAAAGCGACTACCCGCACACCAGCGCACTGTGGTTTGAGCCCATCCACGCGGTGAATGTCGCACCCGACCAATCCTTCAGCATCGGAAACCTCTACTACCGCAACGGCACCATCGTCTCCGGGACCGGAGCCACCTCCGTCAACCTCGCCCTGAATCTCAATTTCACGACTCCTTCCGGATTACCCGCCAGCATGGTCTCCTTCACCCAGGACCTGATCAACTCCCCGAACACCGGCGATCAAATCGCAAACGCCGACACCGTCTCACTCCGCAACTCCGGCGCGCCGCTCAATTTCAGCGACGCCGCGGGAAACAACTACTACCTCGAACTCACCTTCCGCGTGGACCAGAACACGCTCGACGGCACCCTTTCCACCCAGGACCAGTTCAAGGTCTATGAAGGAGGCCAAGGCAAAGCCGAGCTGCTCGGCCGCTTCACCACCACCCCGATTCCCGAGCCATCGTCCCTGATCCTCTCGGTATTCGGCCTCGCCGCGGTTTTGCGGAGGAAGCGCTGAATCACCACAATTCCGGGGTCGATGGAACCGATCCGGAATTTTTCTGAAAATCCTCTTGCCCCGCCCCGGCCCCGCCGATACACCTCCGCCCCACCCGAAAGGGGCGTTAGCTCAGTTGGTAGAGCACTTGCATGGCATGCAAGGGGTCAGCGGTTCGAATCCGCTACGCTCCACCACTCTTGTTTTCAAGAAGTTACGAAATCCACCGGCATGGAAAAGCCTGTGCCATGGTGAGGGATTGGGTAGCCAAGTAATGGTTACTGACTCAGCGATCTTCGTAAGAACCCTGGTCGGAAGAGGTGAACTCGCCGTCATCGTCAGGGTCGTCCATTTCCCCCGCTTCCTCGGGGTCGAGCGAGACCATTTCGTCATTTGCCCGGGAATACTTCGCGTCATCCGCATCTCTGCTCCATTTCAAATCGGGCAAAGCCGGCAGGATTCCTTGTTCGGGACTGACGATCTTCCAAACCGACATGCCCCCGGCAACGATCACCGGGATGGATAAATATCCCATCAGCTCGTTTCTCATGGCGCTTGTTAACAATCTGTTCACATGGCGTCAAGGGTCGCGGAGCTATATCCTAAAAAAACATATCCCACAATCAGCTTACTATCAACGATTTTAAAATGTATTCACCAACAGAATATCTTCTAGCCGAACGCGAAAAGGATTATACATCTTCCCCACAAATTGCTCCTGCATCACTCCAAAAACCGGAGGTGAATCCGAGGAGGTCACTCTTTCCGACTGTAGAGAATTTTGAGTGGACTGGAAGTCACGAACACCGGGCTGTCTTCCCGGATCACCACGTTGATAGCGGACCGTTTGATCGCGAATCCTGGGTTCGTTCCATCGGGTTCTTTGGTCCAATCGGGTGATTCGACGATGTATTCGCCAGGAGGCAGATAAGGAAAGACGGCAGCTTGGGGAAACCGCCCGTTGGCAGCCACCGCAGGGCGGATGTATTCATCCGAATTCCAGTCATCAACCGGATTGCGGCTGCCGTGTTCTTGAATCACTCTGCCGTCCTTGTTCTTGAGCACCAGCATCGACGGCAGGTTGCTTTGCGGATCAAGACTGAATCGGTCTATCAACCGCTCGATGTCACGCGGCAGGGTGGCAGGATCGCCCATTTCCGGCCACTCGACGGGCACCACCAGGCAGGCACCGCGGTCCAGGTGAGGCTCGTAGGAATTTTGCGTAGCGGAAACAATGATCCGTTTTCGCGCGGCAAGAACCGCGCCGGGATGATAGATTCTTATCCAATAATCGCCGGGACTGACATGGGGCAGAACCAAAGACTCCGTTCCGGCAACCGTCAGCCGGCATCCCCCATATTCCGGAGCCCGTTCGTCCATGCCGCCCTTAGCAGCGTTGAATTCCACTTCGTAGGGGTCTTCTTGATTCGGACGGGGCTCTCCTAAAACCGTCGGGCGGATGGTGAAACCGGTGGTTTGAATTTCGATAGGATTCACCTCCGAACCACTAAGGGGCAGCCGAACGCTCCCACGCAGCCACGGGCGTCCCGGACCCAGCGGCTCACTCTCGGTATGCCTTGGACTGCTGCGGAATTCGGCAAGAGCCAGTGGTCCACGTTCATGGAACCTGTCAAAATCCCCGGCGTAAATGCCATCCGGACCCAGCTTGAGGTCGACCTCGAAATCGTACCCGCTCACTGAGCGGAGCAACATCGACACTTTCTGTGGGGGTTGCTGGTGGCTGGCAATTTTCTTCGGCCACGGCCCCCGGTCCACAGTGATGCTAAAGCGCGGCCCGGGTCTCATCTCCGGCTTTGGATGGGCGATGCCAGCCCTGTCGAGTAGGCGGGAGGATCTCTGGCGGTCTTCGTTGAGGTCAGCGGTCAAGCCAAGCCTCGCAACACCGGCCACCCATTTTTCCGCGCCCTCGGGACAGTTTTTGACCCAAATTTCCGCGGGACACAGTTCCAAGCCGCGCGTCTCGATGAACTTCGCGATGCGGGCCTTGCTTTCTTCTGTCACGCCATTGTCCGGGCGTAAGAGTTTTATGCTGCAATAAGCGGGAAACTGAGGCCCATCGTAAGACTCGCGGATCCCGGTCGCTTTGAATTTCCTGTGTTTTTCCAACACGACGTCAAACCGAAGATCCACCCAGTCCATCAGCATCCGCGCGGATAAATCCCCCCCGGTTTCACAGGACACTTCGGGCGTTGCGGTCTCCGCAAGCCACGCACCTAACTGGAGTTCCTCGGGATCGATGCCGAAAGCGCGCAGCAAGGAATCTCTCGCGGGCGCAGGATTGCCGAAAAGCCGCTGCAAAACCTCCAGATGCTTCCCTTGGCGGAGTAGGACCAGGGTGCGGCCTTTTTCTAGATTGTCGCTGAACATCATGGAACCGATGCCGCAGAAGCTGTCGTCGGCATAATTGAAGCGTGAAAACTCGGATAGATCCGGCGGCGATTCGGACTCGATGCAGCGCCGGAGCAGATCGTTGAATTTCGCCCACTCCGTGGCGGCGTTGGTGAGATCCTTGCCGACCGGAGCCTCGGGGCTTTGAGCGGCGGTGGAAGCCAAGTTACGAATCGATACATAGGTCCGCCAGGCACGGAAAAAATCCTTTCCCGCCGCCTGCACGACGGGTGGAGGAACCAAATCTCCGGTGGCTGGAGGAAGAAGAAGGGAATTCGGAGCCAGAGCAGAGGTCTGCTTCAGGATCTCCTCATCCAGCGATTGTTCGATCTCCTGGCCTCGCACCGGCAGAGCGGCGGTCACGATGAACAACGCCAGACGCGCTATCGATATTCGTCCGCCCGATATGAGCTTCATGGTCGGATTCTTTCAGAAAGCAACGACAGGAGGGAGAAAAATTCCGCAGGTAAGAAGAGAGCGATTTTGGCGGGAGGACCCGGTATTTCGCTTCGCGTGCGTGATGAATCCCGCGCTCCAATCGGGCGGGAAATGTGTGGCCGAAAAATCCAGCGGTTGCTTCCCGTGGGGGGACTTGCATAATCCGGCACAGCCCACGCATGCTCACCCTTCTCAAAATCCGCAATCTCGCCCTGGTCGATGAACTCGCCTGGGAACTCGGCTCCGGCCTCATCAGCGTCACCGGCGAGACCGGGGCCGGTAAATCAGTCATCGTCGGCGCGCTGAAACTCGTGCTCGGCGAACGTGCCGAGAAATCGCTGATCCGCACCGGCGAGGAAACCTGCTCGGTGGAAGCGGTTTTCGAACTCAAGGATCCCCTGGAAATCAACGCGATCCTCGCAGACGGCGGGCTGGATCCCTGCGAAGACACCCAGCTCATCATCCGCCGGGTGATCGGGCAGACGGCGAACCGGCAGTTCATCAACGATTCACCGGTGACGCTCACGTTGTTGAAGCGCCTCGGCGAGCATCTGGTCGATTTGCACGGACCGCACGACCACCAGTCGCTGCTTTCGGTGGAGCGGCAGCTTGCGATGTTGGACGCCTACGCCGGAGCGGAAAACGCGGTCAACAACTACCGCGAGTTTTACCGGGCGTGGCGGACGAAGGCCGCCGAACTGGAGGAAATCCGCCATGCGGAAAACGCCAGCGAGCAGGAACTCGACCTGCTGCGCCATCAGCTCCAGGAAATCGACGGCGCAAACCTGAAACCCGAGGACGAGCAGGACCTCGAAGACCGCTGGCGGCGGGCATCGAACGCGAGCCGCTTGGTGGAAGCCGCGGCGGCCGCGACGGCCGCGCTGAGCGGCGAGGATGGGATTTTGGAGCGGTTGACGGAAGTCCAGCGGCTGGTGCGGGATTTGGAAAAACTCGATCCATCGATCCGTGAGCGCACGGCTTCGCTGGAGACTGCCTGCCTTGAGCTTCAGGATCTGGAAGGAAACCTGGTGGACTATGCCGACGAACTCGACATCAACCCGGCGGAGGCCGCCACACTGGAAGAACGCGTCAATCTGCTCGAGTCGCTCAAGCGCAAATACGGACCTTCGCTCAACGACGTGCTCGCCCGCCGCGACGCCGCCGCCGTGCGGCTGGATACGATCGAAAACCGCGGGGAAAAACTCGAAACGTTAGAGCGCGAGCTCTCCGCGTGCCGCACCGCGCTGGATGCCGGCGGCAAATCCCTCGCAACTCTCCGCCGCAAGGCAGCACCCAAGCTGGCGAAGGAAATTTCCAGCCAGCTCAAGGATCTGGGTTTCAAACAATCATCGTTCGAAGCGCCGCTCAAGACGCTGGCTGAGCCGGGGCCGCAGGGGCTGGAGTCGATCGAATTCCAGTTCGGCCCGAATCCCGGCGAACCGCTGCTTCCGCTGCGACAGATCGCCTCCTCGGGGGAAATCAGCCGGGTGATGCTGGCTGTGAAATCCGCACTGGCAGACCAGGATGCCACGCCGTTGATGGTCTTCGACGAGATCGACGCCAACGTCGGCGGCGAGGTCGCCAAAGCGGTGGGCCGCAAGATGGCGGCGCTCGGCACGCGACACCAAGTGGTGGCGATCACCCATTTCCCGCAGGTGGCGGCGATCGCGACGCATCATTTCGTGGTGGAGAAGGAAGTGACCGCCGGTCGGACGCGCTCGCGCCTCTATCCGGTGAGCGGCGAGACGCGGATTCAAGAACTGGTCAGAATGTTAGGCGGTGGCGGCGAGCAAGCCCGCGCCATGGCCGCTTCACTATTGAACCCGTGAAACCGATCTTCAAGGCCACTCCGCAACCGGTCGAGTCCACCTCACAGGAACTCGCCGCCTCGCTGGGCCTGCCTTGGCGGGGACCGGGAATGCCGCGGATGGTGATTGGCCGCCGGGAGTGGATCGCGCTGCCGGATCTCGGGGTTTCCCCGCTGAATGCGAAAACGGATAGTGGCGCCCGCAGTTCCAGCATCCATGCGGAGAATGTGGAGCTGTCAGCCAATGAACAATCCGTGCGCTTCACGACGACGAACCACTACGCCGAGACGGTTTCCTGCGAAGCGCCGGTGGCGCGACTGGCCCTGGTGAAGAGTTCCTCCGGCAAGGCGAAAAAGCGGATTTTCATCGAGACCACCGCCATGCTGGTCGGAGGATTCCGTTGGCAGATCCTGGTGAGTCTGGCGAACCGCTCGGAGATGCTCTGCCCGATGCTGCTGGGTCGGCGCGCGTTGTCGGGCTATTTCCTCATCGATCCGCAGGGAGCACATCTGCTAGGTCCACGGCGGTTGTTGAAGCGGTAAGGGTCGGATTCAACCGCGATGACTCTAACCGCCGATATTGCGCGATTTTTCCCCGCAATACGTCGCCATGGCCAAAGGCACTCCAGCGGCTGGCGGCGGGCCGGACCCGCCACTTTTAAAATCCAATCGGTTGCGCCCAAATTGCCCTGACGTGATCCCGTTATTCTTCAGGAATATCTGATACCTGAAACCATGAAAACAACCATGCCCGGCTTCTCCGGGGTTGCCAAAACGAGCGGGCCCGTCAGTATCCACGACGTGAAAGTCAGAAAAGCCGTGATCACCGCCGCCGGAAAAACCCAGCGCACCCTCCCCCTCCAGACGCTCGTCGATCGCGACGGTGCCTCCAGATCCGCCCTCGCCATTCTCGCCGATGAAATCACCTCCGCCGGCATCGAGGAAATCGCCGTAATCATCTGCCCCGGCGACGAGGCCGCCTACACCGCCGCTGCGGGCACCCATGCCAGCCACATGCGCTTCATCGAGCAACCGGAAGCCCTCGGCTACGGCCACGCGGTCCACTGCGCAGCCGCCTTCACCGGCTCCGATCCGTTCCTGCTGATGGTCGGCGACCACCTCTATCTGAGCCGTGCCGAGACCTCGTGCACCGCCCAACTCCTCGCCACCGCAGCCGCCGAAAACTGCGCGGTCTCCGCCGTGCAAGCCACCCACGAGAGCAAGCTCCCGCTCTACGGTGCCATCGGCGGCCGCCGCGTCCCAGGCAGCGACCTGCTCTATCAAGTCGAGACGGTCATCGAAAAACCCACCCCCACCGAGGCCGAGCAGAAACTGGTTGTTCCCGGACTCCGCGCTGGCAACTACCTCTGTTTCTTCGGCCTCCACGTCCTCACCCCGACCGTCATGAAGATCCTCGCCCGCCAGCTCGCCGCCGGCCGTGCGGACCTCTCCAGCGCTCTCTCGGAAATCGCCCGCAGCGAGCAATACCTCGCCCACGAGCTCCAAGGCCGCCGCCACGACATCGGCGTCCGCTACGGCCTGCTCACCGCCCAACTCGCCCTCGGACTCGCCGGCAAGGACCGCGACGAGATCCTCACCAACATCGTCGAGTTGCTCGCCCAGTCCCACGCCTAACCACCACGGACCATGGCCCTGCTCCCCCTCATCACCTCTCCGGACGCCGCCGTCCGCGACCTCTCGCTCGATGCCGCCTGCGAGAAACTATCACTCGCCGAACTGCTCGCCGAAGCCGACGCACTCGACGCCTTCCGCCGCACCAGCGAGAATCTCTATCACCGCGTCCGCGCGCTGTTGTTCCTCTATTCCATCCACCGCTTCCACCTGCCGCTGCGCCTCGCAGAAGTGAAATCCGGCGACAAGCCCGGAGCCATCCCCTTCAAAGGCTACGAAAATCTGCTCGAACGCCGTTTCGAGGAAGCCATCGACATTTTCCTCAAAACCCAGCGCACCGAAGCCCCCAGCGACGGCATCTCCAGCGCGCTCGCCTCCGTCTATCAACGCCTCGCCTTCCAGACCCTTGCCGACCAGGTCCGCCGCAGCGTCCGCAGTGTCAGCGGGAACCAATGGATGTTCCGCATGGGCCACCCCGCCGACCAACCGCTGCGCATCCGCCCGGAATTGACCCGGCGCGATCCGGTCACCGGCACCTATCCGATTCTCCGCGAGCGCACGCCCGTCCGCATGGACCTCACCCACTGCGGCTGGAGCGACATTTTCTTCCTTGGTATGGACTACCCCGAGGGCGCCAAGGTGCTCAACATATCCATCGACCTCGCCGTCCACGGCCGCGACAAGTCCCCCAGCCCGCCGGTCGAAGCCAGCCTCCGCATCATCGAGGAACCCATCCTCCGCCTCACCAGCGTCGATCTCGCATGCAGCGCGGAGATTTCCAGCCTCAACGAAGTTTTCGATTTCGCCAAAGACTACCTCGGTCTGCTCAAGGCCGCCGTCATCGCCAGCGGCATCGTCCCGCCAGGCATCGAGGGCTCAGGCCAGAGCCTCGCCGACCTGCTAGCACGCGTCGTCGGCCCGGGAAAAGGCCTCGAACTCGTCTCCAACGTCAACAACATCCCCAAGGGCTCGCGACTCGCAGTTTCCACCAACCTGCTCGCCGCGCTTATCAGCGTCTGCATGCGAGCCACCGGCCAGGCCCGCTCGCTCACCGGCCCGCTGGAGGAAAACGAGCGCCGCATCGTGCTCGCCCGCGCGCTGCTAGGCGAATGGATCGGCGGCTCCGGCGGCGGCTGGCAGGATTCCGGCGGCGTATGGCCCGGCATGAAGCTCATCCAAGGCACCTTCGCCAAGGAAGGCGATCCGGAATTCGGCATCTCCCGCGGCCGGCTCATGCCCACCCACAAGGTGCTCGATGAAACCGACGTGCCCGCCGACGCCCGCCAGAAACTCCAGGACTCGCTCGTCCTCGTCCACGGCGGCATGGCGCAGAACGTCGGTCCCATTCTGGAAATGGTCACCGAGAAATACCTCCTGCGCAGCGGCCCCGAGTGGATCGCCCGCCAGCAGACGCACGGCGTGCTCGAAAAAATTCTATCCGCCCTTCACACCGGCGACATCCCCGCCATCGGCGCGGCCACCACCGAGAATTTCCGCCAGCCCATCCAGACCATCATTCCCTGGGCCAGCAACCTCTACACCGAGACGCTCATCGAGAAAATCAGCGCCGAGTTCGGCTCCGATTTCTGGGGCTTCTGGATGCTCGGCGGCATGGCTGGCGGCGGCATGGGCTTCATTTTCGCTCCGGCAAGGAAAGCCGAAGGCCAGCAGCGGCTCCAGGCCATCATGTCCGAAACCAAGGAAATGTTAGCATCCGCGCTGCCTTTCGCGATGGAGCCGGTCGTTTACGACTTCGCCATCAACGAGCGCGGCACCTGGGCGGACCTGCTGGCCGGCGAGGACGCGTTGATGCCGTCGGGCTACTACAGCTACATCGTCCCCCAGCTTTTGCGGAAAGGCCGCCACGAGCTCTCGCCGCTGCGCCTCGCCGAGCTCGACCACTTCGCCACCGCCTGCCGCGACCACCCCGAACTGCGCGGCATGGTGCAAACCTTGTTCGACTCCATCTTCCCGCGCAGCCAGGGAAAGAGCCGCAACAGCGAATCGTTGACGGAAATCCTCGCCGCACACGGCTTCGACCGCACCGCACACGAACAAATCCGCGACGATCTCAAGGCCGGCCGCATCGGACTCGCCCAGAACCGGCTTCCCGCAAACGCGATCATCGAAGACGTCCACGACACCGACCTCACCCAAGCCGATTCCATTTCCGCAGCGTCTCGCAAAAAAGGTCTGGCCGCCCTGAAAAACGGCGAAGTCGCCGTCGTCACCCTCGCCGCCGGAGCCGGCTCCCGCTGGACCCAGGGCGCGGGCGTTGTCAAAGCCCTGCATCCGTTCTGCAAACTCGGCGGCCGCCACCGCTCGTTCATCGAGACCCACCTCGCCAAAAGCCGCAAGACCGGCCGCGAGGCGGGCATGGCCATCCCCCATATTTTCACGACCAGCTATTTCTCGCACGATCCCACCGAACGTTTTCTCAACCATTACGAAAACTATCACTACGAGGGCCCGCTCTATCTCTCGCAGGGAAAATCCATCGGCCTGCGCACCGTGCCCACCGTCCGCGACCTGCGCTTCGCCTGGGAGGAAATGCCCCAGCAGGTGCTCGACGTGCAGCAGCAGAAAGTCCGCGACTCGCTGCGCACCGCCCTGCTCGGCTGGGCGGAATCCACCGGCGAGGCCAGCGACTACACCGACAACCTCCCGCTCCAGTGCCTTCACCCGGTCGGCCACTGGTATGAAGTCCCCAACCTGCTGCGAAACGGCACCCTCGCCAAACTGCTGGCAGAACGCCCGCAGCTCCAAACGCTCGTCCTCCACAACATCGACACCGTCGGCATGAACGTGGACCCAGCCCTGCTAGGCCACCACCTCGACAGCGGCGCGGGCCTCAGTTTCGAGGTCATCACCCGCCGCCTCGAAGACCGCGGCGGCGGCCTTGCCCGCGTCAACGGCCGCCCGCAGCTCGTCGAAGGTCTCGCCATGCCGCGCGAGGAGGACGAGTTCAACCTCTCCTATTATAACAGCAACACCTGCTGGATCCAGATCGACGCCCTGTTGCAAGCCTTCCAACTCACCCGCGCCGACCTCACCGACCCGGAAAAGGTAAACACCGCCATCCGCGCCCTCGCCGCGCGGATGCCCACCTACATCACCCTCAAGGACGTCAAAAAACGCTGGGGCCATGGCCAGGAAGACATTTTCCCCGTCTGCCAGTTCGAAAAACTCTGGGTGGACATGAGCAACCTGCCGTCGTTGGAAACCAAATACATCGCCGTTCCCCGCCTCCGCGGCCAGCAACTCAAGGATCCCTCCCAGCTCGACGGCTGGCTCCGCGACGGCTCCGCCGCGTATCTGGAAAGCCTCTGCGAGTGGTAAGGGGGCACGACACTCTTGTCTTGCTGGCAAAACCAGCCGCTTCCATCCTTGGAAACGTGGGTTTTGCGGACTCGAAGCTAGCCTCACGGCAACTGCGCGTTTGGGTGTGACCATTCGAGCCATAGACCGGTGAAATGAAAAGAAAAACGGCGGACCTTTGTGGGGTCCGCCGCTTTTTGATAGAAAAACAGGCAGGAATGCCTGTCTCACGCTTAGCCGAGCACTTTCAGCTTCTTGATGCCGAAGACGGCGTCATCACCCAGCTCTTCCTCGATGCGGAGGAGTTGGTTGTATTTCGCGATCCTGTCCGAACGGCTGAGAGAGCCGGTCTTGATCTGGCCGCAGTTAGTCGCGACAGCGAGGTCGGCGATGGTGCTGTCTTCCGTTTCACCGGAGCGGTGGCTGAGGACGGAGGTGTAGGCGTTTTCCTTGGCAAGTTCGACAGCGTCAAAGGTCTCGGTGAGGGAACCGATTTGGTTCACCTTGACGAGGATCGAGTTGGCGACGCCGAGCTTGATGCCCTTGGCGAGGAAATCGACATTGGTGACGAAAAGGTCGTCGCCGACGATCTGGGTGGTCTTGCCGAGCTTGTCGGTGATGATTTTCCAACCGTCCCAGTCGTTCTCACCGCAACCGTCTTCGATGGAGATGATCGGGTAGTTCTTCTGCAGGCCGGCGTAATAATCGACGAGTTCCGCGGCACTTTTCACGGACTTGTCGGATTTCTTGAAGACGTAGGCGTTTTGCTTGGCGTCGTAGAATTCGGAAGCGGCCGCGTCGAGGGCGAAGGCGATGTCGGTGCCGACCTTGTAGCCGGCCTTTTCGATGGCCTGGCAGATGACAGCGAGCGCGTCTTCCGCACCGTCGAGCTTGGGAGCGAAGCCACCTTCGTCACCCACGGCGGTGGAGAGACCGCGGTCGTGGAGGACGGACTTGAGGGCGTGAAACACTTCAGCTCCGTAGCGGAGGGCTTCGCGGAAAGTCGGCGCGCCGATGGGCACGATCATGAATTCCTGGAAATCGATTGGCGCATCCGAGTGGGCGCCGCCGTTGATGATGTTCATCATCGGGACGGGAAGCACTTTGGCGTTAGGTCCACCGAGGTATTTGTAGAGCGGCACTCCGAGCTGGGAGGCGGCGGCCTTGGCGACGGCGAGGGAAACACCAAGGATGGCGTTGGCACCCAGGTTCTTCTTGGTCGAAGTCCCGTCGAGCGCGATCATGGTGGCGTCGATGGAAGCTTGTTCGGTGGCGTCGAATCCGAGCAGCGCCGGAGCGAGCTGGGAGTTCACGTTTTCAACCGCCTTGAGCACGCCCTTGCCGAGATAGCGGGCCTTGTCACCATCGCGGAGTTCGACGGCTTCGTTTTCGCCGGTGGATGCGCCGGAAGGAACGGAGGCGCGGCCGATGGCGCCACCTTCGAGGTGGACGTCAACTTCGACGGTGGGATTGCCCCGGGAATCGATCACTTCGCGACCGCGGATTTCAACAATGGTGGTATAGTCCATAATGGTTGTTATTGGTTAGGTAAGCTGGGTTTTGAAATTTCAGGGATTGAACGGCCTGATGGCAACGATGGTGAGGGTTTCCATCACTTCCGTCACTTCATCACGGATCTGGACGGTGTCACCCGGGCTGCGGCCGACGAGGGCCTTGCCGACTTCTGACAGATAGGAAACGGTCTTGGTCTCGGGGATCGAGTCCCAGGCTCCGAGCACGGTGACCACGGATTCCCTGCCAGATGCGTCTTTCAAGGTAACCACGGTGCCGATGTTCACCTTGCTGGCGTCCGAGCCTTTGAAGTCGGTGCCGCGGGCGTTGTTGATTTCCTTGTCGAGCGCGTTGCGGCGGTGACCGAGGTATTTTTCCAGATCCTTGGCGGATTTGTATTCGAAGTTCTCGCGAAGGTCGCCGTAGGAACGCGCGATTTTCACGTCGTTGAGGTTCTGCGGGATCTTGTTGCGGATGATGTCGTCGAGCTCCGCCTTTTTCTTTTCGAGGCTTTCCCATGAAACGAGCAGGACCTCTTCCGGGCGTTTGGAATTCACGCCACTCACCAGCTCCGCTGTTTCCGGACGCGCCTTGATGATGCGGGCCATCAGGGATTTTTTCTCAAGATCGCCAAAGACCGGGCAGTCGAGCAGGCGGCGGCCGAAATTCCGGGTTTCGTTGACATCCATGATGCCGACGAGGTCGGTCAGCAGGGTCTTGTCGTCGCCTAGCAGCGACTGCAGGCGGGAGGTTTTCCGCGGACCGTCCGAAAGGTGGTCGTTTTCCAGCAGATTGAGAACGGAGGCACCGACGTCCGCGCTGAAAACGTCTTTCGAAGGACCTTTGCGCTCGCGGCAGACCCAGATCAGCGCGTCAGGCCCCAACGCCCGGCGGGCGATTGCAGATCGAAGGTGGGTGACGAGTGCCGGCATCGAATCGCGCTCTTGGAGGATGCGGGCGATCTCAGTCACGCCACGGGCACCGACGCGGTCGAAGACTTGGACGATTTTGCTCACCCATTCCTCCGCGAAGGCATTTGGAAACGCTTCGTAAACCGCGCGCTGGCGGCCGGATGGGAGCGCACCGGCTTCTTCTGCCAGGCGTGCGGGATCGGCGGAGAGCAGCAAGTCGGAAAGCCGGACGGCGGAGGAATCGAGCTCCAGCGCCTTCGAGGAGCCGATCACTTCGTCGCGGGCGGCGACGAGTTGCAGAGCTTGGCCAAGCTGGACGCGGGCGGCTTTTTTCGCCCCTTCGTCGATGTCGTTGAGCAGGCGCTTGAGAGCTTCCGTGTCATTTTCGAAAGCACCGATGTCTGCCGCGATGGCTTCCAAAGCGCGGATCATGCCCTTGATATCGCGCGCGGCTTCGAAATCAGCGACCAGCGCCTCGGCCGGGCTGCGGTCGCCAACGCGGAGGATGATCGGCTCGGTGCGTTTTTGCGGGACGGCGGCGAGTCGGCTTTCGCGGAGGGCCTTTTTGGTGGCATCCCACCACTTCTTGAAACTTGCCTCGGGGATGACTGCGCCGGAGAGCTCTTTTTCCAACGCGTCGCCGGTCATGCTGCCGCCATGGCTCTCGAGAAGATGGACGACGAGGGCGAGCGGGTCGGTTTTGACCAGGCTGCGGAGTTCTTCGAGTTGTTCGATTTTTTTCGCCCGGAAATCGTCCGGTCCGATCCATTCGGTTTTTTGGAACGCGAACTGCAACTCCATCGTTTGTCCGGTAGACTTTTCGAAGTCGATGGTGACTTTTTTGGCAGGGAGATCCCAGTCGATCACCTTGCCGGCACCGAAGGATTTATGAATACAAAAGTTTCCGGGAGCCAATTGAGAAAGGCGCTCGCCGACCGGTTTGGGAATGCGACCGGCCTCAACCAGTTTCGCCACGTCAGGATGCATGGGCGCAAGATGGGAAGCCGTCCCGGAAAACGCAAGGCATTCCCTTGATAAAACTGTCAGAGAGCCATTTTCACGGCTTTTCCGTGGGCGGCGGGACGACTCGCGGACGGGGTTGGCGCTGAGACATCATCGTGCCCTCAAGCGCTTGATCCAGAGTGCGGCAAAGCACTTGGATCCGCCGATGCCACTTCTCGGGCACCTTGTCGAGACTGTCGCTGTTCGTGATATCACCCTCGAAAATCACCTCCTCCTTGGGACCTTCGATTTTGACGTGGTAGGCGTCGCCGTCGCGGCGGACGAGCGCCCTGCCGTCGTCATTGGAAAAACTGGCGGTCTTGTCGGCAACATTGACCATCCGCATCGGCCCTGGGCAGGCCCCCGGAAGGATTGCGGATTCGACCATTTCCCCGGAGAATGGCCGTTGCAGGCCCGGCGACTGGCCGAGTTTGAGTTTCACCTCGAGCGGCTTGCCACCACGGAATCCGGAAATCACCACTTCCTGACCGGGTTTCGAAAGCCGCAGCAAGGTGGCGAGTTGAGCCTCGTTCACCAGCATCTGGTCGCCGAATTTCCACAGCAGGTCGAACTCGGTCAGGCCCGCCGCTTGGGCAGGGCCGCCCTCATCGATGGATTTCACGACAAATCCGATCCCCGGCGGCAGGGACGGCACTTGCGCGGTGATCGTCTCGTCCGGCTTCGCCACCCGCAGTCCGAGCCACGCTTGAGGTGCGCGGACTGAATGCGAATCCGGCCTCGGCTGAGGCACCCGGGTCTCCGCCGGTTCGCCAGCCGACCCCAAGGTCTGCGCGGCCAGCAAGGCGAGGAGGAAAGTCGGTTTCATGTCAAAAGGCGGTGATCGGCGTGTATAAAATCTCTTCGCGAGGCTCCGAAATCCTCACCACCATACCGGACTCCAGGTCCCGCACGTTGTTCTCCTCCACGGCCGTGAGCCGCAGCGCATGCATGGCGGATCCGTCCTGCTCCTGCCACCCCTCGTCCGTCATCGACTCGATGCGGTCGGACTCGCTTACCAGCACAAAGCCCGAAGGAACCTTGCTCGTGGCCACCCCTTCCGGCGTTGAAAAATCACTCTCCATCGGGACGAGCGCCAGAAGTCCGGCAACCGCCGCTGCGATGCCTCCACCGATCAAACTGCGGACGAACCAGTTTCCCGAGGAAATCGGGACCACGTTCTCCGCCTCGTGACCTGCCAGATCATCGATCATGGCTTCAATTTCAAACTGCCCGTCCTGGCTCAACGCCGGCGGCATCAAGCGGGCGAGGATGGTTTCGATGGGATCAGGCGCTTGCATGACGGTCCTCCTTCACGCGGCGCAGTTCGTGCGCCAGTTGTTCCAGTGCGTAGCGATAGCGCGAAGCCGCCGTGTTGGGCGAAATCGCGAGGGTTTCCGAAATCTGTAAAAACGTCAGCCCGCCCCAGAATTTCATCACCACCACTTCGCGCAGTTTCTGGCTGAGGTTCTGAACGGCCTCGCGCAAGATCACGGCTTCCTCATCTTCTTCGAGCACCGGATCGAGCCAAACGTCTTGAAAATCATTGAGATAAATCACCGATTCCTCCCGCTTCCGGCGGCGCGACTCGCTGCGGTGGTGGTTCAGCCCACAGAACCGGATCGTCGAAAAAACCAGCGGCAGATCCGGCGGTACGTTGCCTTTATCCACCTGGTGATGCCACATCCGGAGGATCGCCTCCTGCACGAGATCCTCCGCGTCAGCCCGGGAATTGCTCCATCCGCGGGCGAAAAGAAGCAGCCGCGGACCGTTTTCGGCCAACCACTGCTTCCATGCGTTTGCGGGAGATTCCATCGTTCAGGAGAGGAAAAACCCCACGTGAAGGCTTTTGTCTCAAAAATCGTTCTTAGTCGAGAAATCGAATCTTCCCGGGAGCAGGTGTGCGGCCCATGGCCATCTCGGCGTGTTGTTCGTCGGTGCAGGAGGAATTGATCGGCGCGTCCGGCGTGGCTCCATTTTCCTGGAGATAGCCGTTTTCCAGCATCCACTTTTCCACTTCCTCACCGGAAATGTCGGGCAGCATGTGACCGTCGACTTCCACGCAGGGCGAGAGCGACTGGCCGCTGCGCTGCTCCATTTCCCAGCGGAAAGCCGGGTTTTTGATGATGTCCTTCTCTTCGAAGGGAAGCTCGTATTTCCGCATGATCGCGCGGATGCCTTCGCTCCAGCCGCAGAAGGTTTTGAGGTAGGCGGTGATTTTCGGGGATGACGTGGTTTCGGACATGATGGTGATTGGTTGGCGGTAGAATAGTGCCCGGGCGGGAAATCGCAAGCGCCGTGGTTCGCGGGGCCTGAGGAAGGCGGTCACCTGCAGAGGCAGGAGCGGAGCCTCCAACACCCGGGGCGCAACCTCCGATTAACCGGCGTCACCGCTCATTCGGACGGGGTCGAGCAAGCCAGCGAGCTCCTCCCCTGTCAGCCCGAGCTCATCCAACCGGCTCTCACAAATCTCCCTCACCGTCCGCCCGCTGGCGACGGATTCCTTGGCGATGGCGGAGGCCCGGTCGTAGCCGAGGCGCGGGGCGAGGGCGGTGACCATGGAGAGCGAGAGCTCGATGAGTTCGTTGCAGCGTTTTTCGTTCGCTTGGATTCCAACCACGCAACGCTCGCGGAACGCGTCTGACACGTTGGCTAACAAACTGATGGACTCCAACAGACAAGCTCCTAGCAACGGCATCGAGACGTTGAGTTCGAGAAATCCGCCTGCGCCGCACCAGGCGATGGTGGTTTGGTTTCCGGCGACGCGGGCGGCGACCATGGTGACGGACTCGGACATCACCGGGTTGACCTTGCCCGGCATGATCGACGAGCCGGGCTGGGTGGCGGGCAGGCGGAGTTCGCCGATACCGCAGCGGGGGCCGGAGCCTAGCAGACGGATGTCGCTGGCGATCTTGTGAAGCGAAACGGCGACGGTGGCGAGCTGGCCGTGGGCTTCGACGCAGCCGTCTTTGGAACTCTGGGCTTCGAAGTGGTTTTCCGCTTCGTGGAAGGGAATGCCGGTCACCTCGGCGAGCCGGGCGATGGTGAGCCGGGCGAAATCCGGATGGGCGTTGAGCCCGGTGCCGACCGCCGTGCCGCCGAGCGGGAGTTCGAGCAGTGCCTCAAGCGCGTGCGTTGCCCGGGCCGCGCTTTTCGCTGCCTGACGCGCCCAACCGCCGAATTCCTGGCCTAACCGCAGCGGCGTGGCATCCATCAGATGGGTGCGGCCGATTTTCAGGACGTCATGGAATTCCCGGGCCTTGTCGTCGAGCGCGAGCGCCAGTTTTGCCAAAGCCGGGACCAAGCGGTGGCGAATTTCCGAAGCTGCGGCGAGGTGGATGGCGGTGGGGAAGGTGTCGTTCGAGGACTGGCCGAGGTTGATGTGGTCGTTCGGGTGGACGAGCGGGCCGCACAGGTGGGCGATGACTTCGTTGACGTTCGTGTTGGTGGAAGTGCCGGAGCCGGTTTGATAGATATCGACCGGGAACTGCGCGTCGTGCTTCCCGGCGGCGATCTCACCGGCGGCTTTGGCGATTTTTCCGGCGAGTTCCGGATCGAGCAGTCCGAGTTCCGCGTTGCTTTGGGCGGCGGCTTGTTTGATCAGGCCGTAAGCGTGGATGATCGGCAGCGGCAGGCGGGTGCCGGAGATGGGGAAATTCAGCACGGCCCGCTGGGTGGAGGCCCCGTAGAGCGCATCGGCGGGGACTTCCATTTCGCCCATCGAGTCACGTTCGGTTCGTTTGGAGTTCATGGGAGTTTGAGTCTGGCGGCTTTCCGATAGAACAGATCGAGGTCTCCGCCGCAGTCGGCGAGCAGTTTCTGGAACGGCGGCATTTGGTCGGCGTAGAGCTTGAGCGAGACGATGTGGCCGTTGTTGATGTCTTCGCGGAGCCAGCCTTCGAGGCCGTGCCCGCCCCAGCGGCGGCGGAGTTCACGGAACTGATCGCGCAGTTTTGCGAGGATCGCCTGCTTTTTCTCACGCATGACCGGAGCGGGCAAGTTGGAGGCGTAGAGTGCTTCGAGCTTCCAGCGGGAACGGTCCACCTCCCGATAGAACTCACGGCGGCGGACGAGCCGGCCTTCATATTTTTTCAGTTCAGCCAGTCGGCCTTCGTGTTTCAACCAGCGTTTCACGCCTTCTTCGGCCACGACATTGGCGAAGGACTCGTTGAAGACCGTGTCGCCCCGGCGGAAGTATTTGCGGTGGCTGAGCTCGTGGAAAATCGTTTCCGCAAGATCGATGTCCGGGTAACCGACGAAGGTGTTGAGCACCGGATCGTGGAACCAGCCGAGTGTGGAATAGGCGTCCACATCGCCGATGAAGACGTCGTAGCCGTCGCGCTTCAGCTCCCCGGCGAGCGCCTCGGAATCCTGCTCACGGAAATAACCACGGTAGTCCATTTTTCCGATAAACGGGTAGTGCCAGGTTTTGGGTTTCAGGGAAAATTCCGGAGCGGCGTAAAGCACCCAGACGACGTGTTTGCGGCCGAGATCGGCGTATTTTGCGTAGCTTTCATCACCCGGCAGCGAGAGGTGGTCGCTGGCAAATTGCCGGATGCGGTCTACGGATTCAAGTTGTCCGCGCAAAACGGGCGCAGTCGCCGGATCGGCGATGACCCTCGAATTCACCCGGCTTTTTCGGAGGATTTCCATCTGACCCCCAACGGCTTGCCCGTAGAACCGGATCGACTGGCAGGACGGGAGAAGCGCCACAATCAGGACGGCAAACAAAACGGTGAGGCGGGACATGGGCGGATTTCGATCTTCAGCGGCAGGCTCGATCATATTTCGGACGATCACAAGGTGAGATGGTAATTCCTCTTTCCTCGCCCGCGGGTTCTCCCTAAAACTCGACGGACATGAACCAAATCGTTCTCTTATTCTCCGGACAAGGCGCCCAGAAAGTGGGCATGGGCAAGGAATGGGTGGAAAGCTCGGCGACCGCCCGCAAAATGGCCGCGCAGGCGGACCGAGCGCTCGGGTTTCCCATTTCGGAAATCATGCTCGACGGTCCTGACGAGGAACTGACGAAAACTTCGCGCTGCCAGCCCGCCTTATATCTGCACGGCCTGATCGCGCTCGCCCTCATTCAGGAACGTTTGCCAAATCTCGTCCCAGCCGCCGCCGCCGGTCTTTCTCTCGGAGAATTCACTGCCCACGCCGCGGCGGGGAGCTTTTCTTTCGAGGACGGGCTTCACTTGGTCGCCCGGCGCGGCGAATTCATGGAAGCCGCCTGCCTCGCCACCGAGGGGGCCATGGCCGCACTGATCGGCGGCGAAGAAGCCCAAGTCCGCGCGCTCGCCGCCGTGGCCGATGTGGATGTGGCGAATCTTAACGCGCCCGGACAAATCGTGCTTTCCGGCACGGTCGCCGGGATCGACGCCGCCATCGCCCAAGCCAAGGAATTCGGCGTCCGCAAGGCGATCAAGCTGAACGTCGCCGGAGCCTACCACTCGCGGTTGATGCAGAGCGCGCAGGACCAACTCGCCGCCGAACTGGAAAAAGTCACCATCCAGTCCCCTTCCCTGCCCGTCGTTTGCAATTTCGGAGCCATCCCGGTTTCCGATCCCGACCAGATCCGCAGCATGTTGAAAAAGCAGGTCACCGGCTCGGTCCGCTGGACGGAATCCATCCAGGCATTGATCGGAATGGGCCACCGCACGTTCCTCGAGCTCGGCCCCGGCAAGGTGCTTGCGGGGTTGGTTTCCAAGATCGACAAGGACGTCAAAGTCCATTCCGTCGAGGATTTGGCGTCATTGGAGGCCGCCGTCGAAGCCCTCTCCTGAGCCTGAAATCATTCCGGGAAAAAAAGTCAGAATAGGTTAAAAAAGAGATTGCGCTGCCGGAACCGGGTCAATAGCTTCCGCCACCCGAGCGGGACATGGAGCGGTAGCTCAGTTGGTTAGAGCGCCAGCCTGTCACGTTGGAGGTCGCGGGTTCGAGTCCCGTCCGCTCCGCCATCTCCCGTTCGGTAAAATCAACCCCGCCTGCAAAGGCGGGGTTTTTCTTTCCACGGCTCTTGCCTTGTTTCCCGGTTCCATTCCCTGCACTCTTATTTCCATGCCTACTGTTGCCATCGTCGGACGCCCTAATGTCGGGAAGTCCGCTCTCTTCAACCGCCTCGCCGGGAGGAAGATCGCCATCGTCCACGACCAACCCGGCGTGACCCGCGACCGCATCGCCGCTCCATCCAAGGCCACGCAGGTCCCGTGCACCCTCATCGACACCGGCGGCATCGGCGGCGGGATTGAGGACGGCTTCGACGAACAAGTCAGCATTGAGGCCGACATCGCGATGCAAACGGCGGATTTGATCCTCTTCGTCGTCGACGCCCACTCCGGCCTTACCGCCACCGACCAGGCACTCGCGCAAAAACTCCGCAAGGCCAAGCCGCCGGTGCTGCTCGTCATCAATAAGGTGGATGACGACAAACACGAGCGCTCCCACTCCGATTTCACCCGCCTCGGTCTCGGCAACAGCGTTTTCGTCTCCGCCGAGCACGGCCGCAACTTCGGCGTGCTCTGCGATGAAATCGACGCCGTCATTTCCCCGCTCGTCTCGGAAACCGAGGCCGAAGCCGAAGTGGCCGAAAAGGTCGGCATCAAGCTCGCCATCGTCGGCCGACCGAACGCCGGCAAGTCCTCGCTCGTCAACGCCATCCTCAAGGACGAGCGCACCATCGTTTCCGACATCGCCGGCACCACCCGCGACGCCGTCGATCTGCCCTACTCATTCGAGGGCGAAAATTTCACCCTCATCGACACCGCCGGTCTCCGCCCGCGGGCCAAACGCGACAACTCCGTCGAGGTTTTTTCCGCCATGCGCACCGAGAAAGCCGTGCGCCGCTCGGACCTCTGCGTGCTCGTCATCGACCTCGCCGCCGGAATCAGCTCGATGGACCGCAAGATCGCGCAACTCATCATGGAGGAGAAAAAGCCCTGCCTGATCGTGCTCAACAAGTTCGACCTCTTCCACCCCGGCGCCAACCGCACCGCACGGTTAGAGGAGGCCACCGAGCACGTCCGCAAAGAGTTGTTTTTCCTCCACTATGCTCCTTTCGTCGCCTGCTCCGCCAAAACTGGCGGCTCGGTGGACCACGTCTTACGGGAAGCGCTCAAAATCAAGAAAGGCGCGCAAAACATCCCCGGCACAGGCCAGCTCAACCGCATCCTGCAAGGTGCCTTCGAAGCCACTCCGCCGCCGATCGACAAGAAGCTCAACAAGCGTCTCAAGCTCTACTACGCCACCGCCGCGGTGGAGGAGAAATACAGCGTCATCCCGGTGCCGACCATCGTCCTGTTCGTCAACGACAAGCGCCTCATGGCCCAGAGCTACGAGTCCTACATCATCAACAGATACCGTGCCGCGCATCCCGCGCCGGGCATTCCGGTCGTTCTATCCGTCCGTTCGCGTTCGCGGAAGGAGTGGGAGCCAAGGCAGAAGCCGCAAGGACATTGAAAACGTGACACAGGCATTCCTGCCTGTTCTTCCACGCAGTCACCCGAGCGCCTAGCAGTTCAACTCCTCACGGCTCATCAGCAGTCCCAATGGCGGCTTTCTCCTGATTACTGTCTGGAAAAAACTCGCGATCCACCATCTTGCCAGCGGCGAAGCGGGTGCGGCTTTTCGGTTTCCCGTCGGGATACCACGCCTCGGCGAGACCATCCGGCTGGCCGTCCAGCAGAGTCATTTCCATGGCCTTTTTCCCATTGGCATGCCACTCGGTGTGTGGGCCGTTCAGCTTGCCATGTCCGATTCGCTCTTCTGACTTCTTCCAACCTTCCGGACTCCAGCGGGTGCGCAGGCCATGCGAAACGCCTTGAATGAAAAATTCCTCGACCTCGTGGTTTCCGTCTTTGAAGTATCCGACCGACCGCCCATGCGCCTTACCGGCGTGGATTTCGATTTCCAGCTTGCGGACCGTCGTGGGGAAATGCTCGGAGGTGGGGAAATTTTCATAGAGCCGACCTTCGAAGGGCTTGGCTTCACCGGACGCATACAACCGCCCGTCTTTGACCGTGAGTTCATCCAATCGCAGCTCTCTCGGTGCCTGGCCCGCGCCTCGCGGCCCATTCTTCACCCGTTGTGAGTGCCACCGGAATCCAAGGACTGTCCCGACAGCGAGCACCAGAAGAGCGGCGAACCCCAAGAGAACCCGCCTCCGCGACTGCGGCAGGCTACTCGACATACAACTTGAAGAATCGTTTCGAAGCCCCGGTCACCGGCACGTAGATGTTCTGGATTTTCGCCGCATCCGCCTGATGAAAGGAGCCGGGATTGCTACCATCACTTGAGAGTGAGAATGGATGGGGTTTGGTCCAGGTCTTCATGTCGGAGGATGAGGAAATATGATAGGTCCGGCCGGTGATCGCCTGGAAATGAAGTTTCGCAATCCCGTTGGTGACCGAGTCGATCGTGAAATTCAGTCCATCGAGCGCTTCGAGCGGATAGGTTCCGAGCATGTAGTTTTGAAGAAAGGTCATCCCGTTTCTACCCAGGGCATTGGGCGCGATCTGGGTGAAATCCGTATATTCACCGGTGGAATCCGAGTTGACGATATCCCACTGCCAGTCATCGGGCAGGCCGTCGTTGTTGCTGTCCAAGCCAAGCCAGAGATCGAGCCGCAGTTTGCCGGCGGGCAGACCGATGGCCCAGTAGTTGCCCTGGGTGGAGATGCCCGGCGAGTTGTCGCTGTTGATTTTGGAAGTCCAGAATGGCGTGGTTGCGGCCGCGATCTGCATGGGCACATAATTGACTCCGTTGACCACCACCCGGATGGTGAATGGCAGCAGCGGTCGCATCGCGGTGACCGCATACAGCTGCGAGGTGGTGCCGGAATCCATCGGGACGGAAAGCGAGTAGTTGATCCCCGGAGCGATCGACGAATCCGTGATCGAACGCTCGATTTCGAGCGTCCGGGCGCCGCCGCCGGTGATGCCGACGGTCACGGGGGCGGTGTAGCCGCTGCCGGGGTTGGTGATCGTGACGCCCGTCACCACTCCGTTGGTTAGAACAGCGGCCCCCGTCGCACCGGTGCCGGGTCCGCCGCTGAAAGTGACGGTGGGAGCCGAGGTGAAACCACTTCCACCTTGGGTCAGGACGACTCCGGAGATCGTTCCACCGGACACCGTGCCGTTGCCGAACGCGGTATAGCACACCGCTCAGGATCACAATTCCTCCGCCGGAGGCCAGCGGGTTGCCGCGATCATCCCTCACCGTGCCGTAGATCTTGTAAAACGGCGCCGGCGGGAAGGCGCTGGCGGTGTGCGCCAGCAGGCAGAGCAAGCAAGGCCGGGAAACAGGTGCGTGTTCTCATGTTAGTTTCCGGAGTAGGAATAGGTTTCAAGGTGCAGTTTGATGTCCTTCACCGTGTTGATGAAGGTCTGGATGCCGAGATTCGGATCGTTGAGCAGGGTGTTGCCGGGAATCACGATCTTCCACTGGCTGTTCCATGCCGAGCGGCCGATGAGGCGGGCGTTGGTGAAGCCGTAGCCGCCCTGGAAGTTCGTGCCATCCGGCACGGCGCGGAACGCCTGATGCTTGCGCAGGGTGAACGGCGGCTCGCTGAGGGAGGCGGCGGAGACCCAGGCGGGCTGCGACGAGTAATCCGAGTTCGCGATGTTGAAGGGCAACGGAATCGCCTGATCCTGGACCGCCCAGGTGCGGACGAGGCTGGTGTCTCCCAGTGGCGGCGAGCGCATCGAGTCCGTCCCTACAGGAATCAGATAGATATACGGTGTGGCGCTGAGCGCGTTGGGATCGCTGAAACCACTGTTGTATGTTTCTGGCGAGGTGGCACCGATGCCGGACAAAGTCCCGCTGGTCGTGGTGGGCGAGTCCATGCCGACGTAACCTTTGAATGCCATGCCCGAGGAGCGGATCTTGGTGGAGAACGAACTCGGCGTGAAGGTGTGGTCACCACCGCGCCAGCGGCATGGCCGAAGAAGTTGGAACCGGTGGCGATGGTGCTTGAGAATGGAATGACGATGCCCGGCACCGCGCTGCCGTTGGCCGTGGCGATCTGCATGCAGTGGCGTTTCACATCCGCATCATCGAGAACGTTTGCCATCCGGTAGCTGCTGAGTTTGTCCTTCCATGGCAGATCGCCGTCCACGCCGGGCACCATGCGGAACTTTCTCCCCGCAGGGAAAAGGTGGTGGCGTAGCGGTCCGGATTGTTGAAGCCAAGCCGGGTCTTCGCGACCGACCAATCGCCCGCCAACTGGGCCAGCACGCCTGAGAGACCGGGATCGCCGGCGCTGGCACCGGAGAACTGCGGTTGTCCGTCCGCAACGACGCCGAGCGCGCGGGCCTGGACGATTTTCTTGTAGAACCCGGCAGCCGCGGAGTTGCCGGTGGCGTCAAGCAGACCGGTCTCGTAGTCGTAGGCACGGGCGGCGAGGTAGGTATAACGGGCCGACAGGTCGAACAGCCCTTTGTAGCGCTCGAGCGCCTCGTTCCGGAAAGCGCGGAATGCGAAATCCCGCGTCCGGTAACCCTGGATGATCGCCGCGGAGTGCTGGCGGAAGACGAGACGCTGCAACTGGATGCGGTCGCCTTCCGACATCAAGGCGTAGACGTCGCGTTGCTTTTGGTCTATACGTCGCAACGCGCCATCGAGCGCTCCCTGTTTGTCGATGAACCCTTGAAGGGATTCCCTCAAGCCGGCGATGAGCTGGGTGTTTTCGTTCGCCCACGCGATTTCCGATAGACCGAGCGCGGCGGCACGTTCCAGAGCGCTCTGTGCGAGCTCCGCGGCGATTTTCAAATTGGCGGCAAGTTCCTCCGTGCCTCTGGCGGCGACGGCGCTCACGGCCGCCAACGCAAGCGCGGCGGCGCGACCGGCGGAGGTCACGTCGTTGGCAAGGCCGACCGACCGGGGCAATCCTTCCTTGATCACATTACCCGATTTTTCAAAGGTTTCCGCAGCGGCCTTGGCGGCGGCCTCGGTCTTGTCGAGCGCCACGATCAGAATGTCCTTGAGAGTCTGCTCGGCGCTGAGCGAGACGTTGGTGGCGAGGGTGTCGGTGTGCGCGGTGACGGCCGAGTTGTAGAGTTTGATCTGGTTCCCCATCACGATCTTGAGACGGTCGTAATCATACAGCGCGTTGAACAGGTCCTGTCTGGCGAGCAGCATGTCGGAAACGGCCGTCTGCATGCGACCGGGACTCACGCGGCGTCCGCTCCAGGTGGAGGGTTTCCGCAACTCGCCGCTGATCGGGTCCAAGGTGTAGGAAACCGAATCCGAAACCGGTAGGTCGCCCTCGTCAAACCCCGTGAAGAAGCTGGTGAGGTTTTCGATTTCCGCCGGCCTGAGGTCACGGAAGATGGTGAAATCCTGTCCGCCGGGCGAAGAGAAATTCCCGATCGTTTCGGTGATTTCCACATACATCGGATGCAGCAGGTCCGGACCCGCGTAATCCTGTGGATAGGTCCTGCCGGGGCCGATGTCATCGGTGTAGGGCGAGCCGTAGAGTTCGATGAGCTGGTTGGTGTAGGCCTGTTCCTGGGACTGGATGGCGAAGCGCTGGTCCGCCAGCGAGTCTTCCTGCTGGCGTAGAAACTCGGTGGAGCCCTTGGCGTTGTTGAAGGCGCTCACGGCGTTCTGCAGGGCGCTGACGGCACGCTCATAGATCTGCTCGTAGTGGGTCTTGCCGGCATCCACCTCGGTCGGGGAAATATCGAATGCAAGCGCGCCGGCGGCCAGCCCGAGCGGGATTCAGACGGGCGTCCGCATGGTCGAGTGTCTGCTGGACGGATGCCGCCTGCGCGGCGATTTCCGCCAACTCGGGCACGGTGGTGCGGTCGATTTTCTGGATGCCGGAGTGGCTCGGGTTCGGATCCACGGCGGGAAGCAGCGAGTTGGCCGTCACCCAGTGGAAGAGCGCGCCCTGACCGCCGCGCGAGGCCCAGTCGTCGGTGCCCCAATTGCGGACCTGGCCGGTGTTCGTGTTCGGCTTGGCATCGTGGAGATCGCTCCAACCGGCGTCCTCCTTGGCGGAGTATTCCTGGCGGTAGGTGAGATCGAGTGTCTGGCTGGCGGTGCGCACCACGGCGGCGGCGGCAGCGGCGAATTTCCGCTCGTCCTGATAGTCCACGCTCACGGGCGTGCCGAGCACGAGCACGGCTTCGATCCTCGGCGTCCACGAGAAAAACGGATTGTTGAGCAAGCCATAGTAGCCGGTGACTGCGGTGAGGTAGTGGCCGTAGGCGTCTCCGTGGCCCTGGGGGTAGGCGGTGGCCGCATCGGCGGCGCTGATCACGCCGTCGGTGGGAAGGTTCGCGGGATTGTTAGGATTGAGGGAGAAATCCCAGACGCGGTCCTTGATGTTGTAGTTGAGGGCATAGATCGCCTCGCCGGAATCGATGCCGCGGGTGTAGTTCCAGATCAGACGGTTGTAAATCGGGGTTTTCTGGGTGCCCGGGAGCAGGGAATCATCCCGGCCGCGCAGAAGTGACAGTTCTTCGTCCAGCACGGTGGCCAAGCTGCCCCTTGAAGGAGAACATCGCGGTGGCGACGTCGCCATACTGGGTGATGAAGTTGGCGGCGCTGTCGGTGCTGAAGGCGATGGTGGAATTGGAAGCATCCGCGTAGGCCTCGTTGCCGAGGATCATGTAAAGATCGCTGAGGTAGCCGGCGGCCAGCAGCAGCGCGTCGTTGGCACCGCCGTAATTGATTGCCGGAGTTCCGTTGATGCTGAGGTCCTTGCCCCGGCGCAATACGGTTTCGTAGATCTCAATGAGCCCGACATCGTTGATGTTGTCGAGATTGAGGGCGATGTCCCCCTCCCAGCGCTTGCCGGCCTGCTCGACGAGGCTGACGCTGGTGTTCGCTTCATGATTGAAAAGGTCCTTCACCCGCTGCTGGAAGGGATTGATGCCGGCCAGCACACGCTTGATCCAGCCCTCGGCAAGTTGCGGTTCGGTCCACTTGGACCAGCCGCCGCCGTTTTCATACGCGGCGTTGGCGCTGTCCCTGGCGCGGTAGCGCATGATCAGATAGTTGTCGCTGAGGGTGAGGATGCTGGTGCCTTGGATGGTATGCCGGTTCTTGCCCTGCACGGACACGATGCCGGTGGTCGGCGGAGTGGCGGCGTTGTTGGTGGACGATAACGTGCTGGGAGTGTCATCAGGACCGAGAACCGGCAGCCAGCCTATCAGGTTCTCGACTTCCTCGGAGCCTTCCAGCCTCAGATTGAACTTCGTGGTGCTGGCGGCATCCGCCGTGGTGTAGAGCTCGACGGTGAACACGTTGTTGTTCGGGGTGGCGTTGGCGAACAAGGCATTGGCGTCGATTTCAAAAACCAAGGGCAGCGGATCGAAGGCCGGGGCGGTGGCAGGCGTGGATGTCGTCGGGGAATCCTCAAACGTCGGGGAATGCCAGGAGGCGACCGGAGCATCGTTCAGATAGACGACCGCGCCGTCGTTCGCCCCGACTTCGAGACTCAGGAAGAGCCGGAGCGGACGCTTGTCCGCACTGAAGGTGCGGCGGATGAGGGCGTATGGCAGGGTGGTGCCGTGAACTCCGGGAGTGCCGTTGCCGTCGTTGATGGTGATTTCTCCCTGGGGGAAGACGACCGGCAATGCGGACGCATTGGCTGTGGGCGAGCGGAACTTTTTGTAGTCACTGCCGGAATCCAGCGGATTACTAACGGGATTGTGAAGCAGGCTCCATGGCTCGTTGTTTCCAGGAATGATGAGTTTCCGCGTATAGGAATAGAGTTTGAGCGGCAGTCCGTCCGCTGGCGGAGCGTAGCGCCACTCGAAATCGTATTCCTCAGGGTGTCCTGCGAAATCCCCGGTGTGCTGGAGGGTCAGCTTTTCATCAAGCGGATTCTGCGAGTTGATGACCTTGAGCTCGCCGCGGTAGAGTGGAGCGTTGATCTTGAAAACCTGGAGCGCGACCGGTCCGTCTTTCGAGGTGAAATCGGTATCCTCGCCATTGCCCATGGCAAGCACGACAAAGCCCTTGCCGCCGCCACTGGCGGAGACCGCGTAGGAGTCCACGGCGGTGTCGCTGTAGAAAACCTCCGCCAGCTCGTCCGGAAGAACCGGGCTGCGCTGGGTGCTGCCAGGCACCGTGCCGGCGGGTGCAGTGGCCACAGGAGGCGCGGCACCGATTTGAATGTTCCGGTCGATGCCGTCGATGACGATGGGCCGGCGGGGCGTGGCGGCCTCATCCCGAAGCGGAATGTAGGTCCCCTTTTTACCCGGATCTTCCACGAAAGTCTCCATGGTGGTGACCAGCCCGTCGATGGCGGCATCCCACCGGGCCTTGTCGTCGCCGGCAGGTGTCAGCTCCTTGGCGGCAGCGCGATCGGCGGCACTCATCACGTTGAGTTGCAGGTATTTTTCGCCGACCAGTTCATTCATGAACGTGCCCTTGAAGACGATCGCGCCATAGGTCCCGATCGCCGGATCGAAGTAGAGCCGCGAACTCAGATGGGGCGGCAGGTTCGGGAAATAGACTTTGCCGAGATAGCGACTGGTATTCACGCTCAGGGGAATGGCCGGAAGGTTGTTCTTTTGTGCCGCGGGTGAGGCGGGGCCGCCCAGCGGATAGATCTTGGCGCGGGTGGGGTCGAAGAGGCGGGCGCTCTTCTGGCGGTCCGCCATCAGGCCGGCCCCTTGGGCCACGGATTGTTGATAGATAAACTCGGCGCTTTGCTGGCCGCGCACCTGGGGCAGGCCCAGCTTC
Source organism: uncultured Verrucomicrobiae bacterium (assembly GCA_963841745.1). Taxonomy (GTDB): domain Bacteria; phylum Verrucomicrobiota; class Verrucomicrobiia; order Verrucomicrobiales; family Akkermansiaceae; genus Luteolibacter. The sequence continues at coordinate 223,973 of CAWJDV010000012.1, forward strand.
GGCAGCGTGAGGGTCTCGCCCACGCGCAGTTCCGGTGCGGAGTCCGGCCACTGGGGCAGATAGGTGACATCCACCGGCTGCTCCGCGCGCTCGGTGGAGGGCACTCCAGGGATCGCGCCGGTCACTGCATCGCCCTGATAGGCCCCGGCGGTGCCGCGGCGCAGGTAGGGGGTGATGGTGCCGACCGGTGGCTGCGTGGAAAGACCGGGGAAATCGAATCCGGGCAAAGTTGCGTAGAAATAACGCATGATCAAAGTCGGCGGGGTGGCCTGGTTTTCATCGTGCGGCCCGCGGTAGGTCCACAGGGTGCCCTTGCGGTCCGTCCAGGTGAATTTCTGATAGTGGGCGAAGGCGGAATCGGAATTCCCCAGATTGTTACTGACCGTGAGGAAGTCCGGCACTCCCGGCATTTCATAACTCGCGAGGATGCCGTCCGGCTTCAAGGGAGCTGGCAGAAGTGGCAGTGGCATGGGGGCCTGAAGCACTTTTCCGGCGACGGCCGGATAGGTGAAATCACCGCGGACCACTCGGAAGACCCGCATGGAGGGACGCTGGTCCGCTCCGGTGTGGTTGAGGAGCACGTAGGGTTGCGAACTGGTGGCGACATTCAGGTCGTCACGTAGCGCCCAAGCCCGGCCGTTAATCATCACCGCGTGCTCCTCGTTCGGATTGTAGCCGGCAGTGGCGGCGTTGTTCTGGGTGTAGATGTTACCTGTGGCCTCGAGGCTCGGCAGGTCATCGGTGCCGGCGTTGCTGGCGAGATTGATCACCCCCGGCGCGGCGGGCCAGCCCAGGTTGTATTTTTGCACGAACGACGGCCAGTAGGTTCCACTGATCACCGCGCCCTTGGGTTGGCTTTTTTTATACCACCAGACTTCGAGCTGGTTGTTTCCGGCGAGTGCGTTGACGCCGATGATGGCTCCCTTGGCCGCCTCGTCGAAGCCCGCGACGAACGGATCCTTGTAGGCACCCACGTTGAACGCCGTGCCGCTGGCCTGCTGGATGTAGCCGACGTACACCGGCGCGGTTTCGCCATAGGTATTCGCTCCAAGGCCGAGGTTCGGTTCGATGCGGGTGCCGATGTTAGCGGCAACGACGGCAGGCACGGTGGAAAAGGGCAGCGTCGGAGCGATGAAGGTGATTTCCACCGTGGTGATGCTTTGAACGGTGTTGTATCCCTGCGATATGCCAGTGAAGGCTTTTTGCGTGCCCGTATTGAGCACGCCGCCATAGGGCGCGCTCTCTTGGTTGATGATCGCCGAGTAGGGATTCGCGGTGAACGCGGTGTCGGGCACGGTCTGCCAACCGCCGCCATTGACACTGAACTGGATCAAACCGCCATCCCACTGGCTTTCAAAATTATAGCGATGCCTGAGCGTGAGCGTGACCGCCCCGGTCTGGGCGACGGTGAACGATGGACTGATGAGATTGCTGTCGGAAATCGTCGCCGAGCCAGCGGCCCGCCACACTCCCGACGGGGCGTCATAGCTCCAGGGACCAGCCGGCGGGCCATTGCTTGACACATCAAAGCCCGCGCTGCCGTTAGCGAAGTTGACGACGGCGAAGGGGTTCGCCGCACCGGTCGTCTTGAGTGAAAGATTCCTCACTTCCCAGTCGATTCCGGGTTGATCCTGGATCCCATCCCAGCCGCCGAAGAACCTCACTGAAAGCGTGTCGCCGCTGTTCAAACTTCCAAGATTTGCGATACTGTCGATGTATCTCTTTTCGATCAGGCGGACGACCCCGGTTGCGGAATCCACGGTGTAGTCAACCCCCTCGACCAATGTGGCGCCGGTGGCCGGATCCACTACCACGACATTCAGGATATTCCCGAACCCCGTCGCGATCTCGCCGGATTCGTTAGGTCCGCCGGTGACTGTCCGGCCCAACAGGCCGACCGGGTCCAGAAAATACGGATCCAACTGGGAGAACACCCGCTCGAACCAGATGTCGCCGTCCCTGGTGAAACGCAGCAACGCGCGGTTGGTCGGGGCGGACTGGGTGACCAGCGTGTGGAACTTATTGCCCGGCGCGAGCACGGCCTGGGCGTTGGCCGGATCATCCTGATAGACGAGCGCCGGATTGTTGGACGAGTCGAGTTGCACTGCGGTCGCCAAGGCGTTTTCGAGACCGCTGGCGGTGCCCGAGTCAGGACGGGCGTAAACCGAATACTTCGCCGTATTCACCGGCCATTGCTGCACGTAGCCGACATATTGTTTCGGCCACTTGAGTCCCAGCTTGGCGGTCTCCAACCAATAGACCAGAACCGTGTTGTCGATGGTCTTGGCGTCGTTGCGCACGTTGGGCTGCGTCTCGCGGATGGCATAAAGACTGACCGCCCCGCCGACAGAGACCTGCTGGTGCAGGTAGGGTTGTCCGGAAAGTCCCAAGCCGGCGAGAATCTTCGGTTCCAAGCCCGCAGGCATTCCGGGCTCGTTGAAGAAGGGCTTGTGGGTCACTTCCTCGCCGAGGTCCACATTGCTTGATAGAGGAATGGCCTCTTTGACGATGTTGACGATTTCAATCCCCTTCGGCTCGCTGGTGCCATCCGCCCTTGGATTTCCCAGATACTCCACAAAGACACGACCCTGCACGTTGTAGGCGTGGAGCAGATTGGTTTCATAATAGAAGGTCTTGTAGCGCTTTTTCGCAGGGTCTTGCTCCGCGTAGTCAACGAGGCCCTCCAGCCATGGACTTGCCGGTGAGACGACATCTTTGGGCACCAGGGTATTGTAAATGATGTTCATCTGGTTCACCCGGCCCTCGGGAACCTCCACCGGCGGTCCCTTGTAGCCGTTTTCCGTCCAGTAGATCGTGCGTTCCGGCTGGGCCGGTGAAGAGGCGATCACATAAGTCTCGGACCGCGACGTGACGGTCGCGGACTCGCGCCACTTGATCACAATGGTGCCCGGCTGGGAGGCATAGACCTTGCCGGCGTGTTTGCTCCAGTAAAACTGCGGGTTCAGGCCGATCGTCACGGTTCTGAAGGTGGAGCCAATGGTGCTGGTGGCGACGCCATCGAGGTCGGAGGCCGTGGCGTCAACCGTGGTCGTGGTGATAACTCCGTTGGTCACGTCCACGGTCGTCTTGAGGCGGGCGTTCAACGGTTCCGCCCGATAGAAATTGGCAAAAGGCTGACCGGTGACGGTATCGATCTTCTCAGGAGGTGGAATCTCGCTGCCAAAGTTATAACTGACGGCGAACAGCGCCAGGGGCCTGCCGACGATGGCCGTGCGCATTTCCACAATGACCGGGACTTCCGTCGTCGCAATGGAGCGCGGGTAATTCTGAGGAATTGCCGTTGCGGGTGGCACCGGCACCGAGGTCTGCGTCAACGGGAAGGGAGTGATCCCCGGTGACAACGAGCCGTACCCACGGGTGGGAAATCCGCCGAAGGCCGTACCACTCCGTCCCTGCGCCTGGTAGGCGTCAAAGAGCTTTTGCTCTGGAGTTCCGGCAATTCCGGGAACCGGAGCCGCCACCCCGCCCGGAGTGCCTGGTGCCGGTCCGCCGAAGATGTTGCGATAGCCGTTCTCCAACGTCGCCGGGGCCTGGGCGCTGGCCTCGGGCACGGCGAACACCAAAAGGCCTATCGCGACAACAAATAGAAAGACCGGCAGCGATCGGAGGTGTTTCATCGGAGTAAGTGGGTTGGAGGCGGGTCCGGGTGGTTCGGAGTGGTACGATCCGCGCTCAATTATCCGAAATCATGATCTGACCGGCCATACCAGGAGGGAATGCAAAGTATAAGTATGGGGTAGTGTCCGCCCCATAAATCGTGTTGAAACTTGGCGGATTCAGGCTCCCGGGTTTGAAGTCATAAACGTTGCAAGTGCCCTCATTCAACAGAGTAGTAAACTCGCCACTCGGAACGGTACCGTTAGTGACAACCGCCCCAAATCTAAACTGTATATCGCCCTTCGTCGTCCACCGAATGATCGCGTTCCGATATTGATTTGCAGTCGGATTGTTGACAAAACCGCTTTGCGCGAACGTGACGTGACCTTCGTAGTTCCAAACCTCATAAGGCGCCGTATTGCGCTGGACATACAAGCGGATGTAAAAGCCGCGCGCTTGGGAAGCGAAGTCCGTGCAGTCGACTTCGCGGATATCCCATGTGGTGCCAGGCGAAAAATGTCCCGCATTGATGACCCTGTCTCTTCTCGAAAGGTATTTCCCGGAAACACGGGCCTCCCCCGTCACATCCAGCGCATAGGCTGGAGCCGCACTCGTCCCGATGGCAACGGCGCCGTTGAACGACTTGTTACCACCCACCGTTTGCGTGGTGCTCAGATCGACGAAACTCTTCGAGTTCGATCCGGTGCCGCCGTTGGCAATGGCGACGATTCCCGAGACGTTCCCGGCGGTGGTGGCGGTCGTGGCATTGCCCGCAAGTGGACCGTTGAACGAGCCGCTGAAACTGCCGCTGCTGAAACTACCGCCGGTAAAAGTCGTGCCGGCCGCAGTGATCGCGCCTGACAAGGTCCCGCCCGTGGCGTTGACCGTCCCGGTGAAGGTGCTGCCTGCGGTCGCGGTGACCTTGCCATTCACTTCGTCTGCCAGCCTGGCCCGCTGGGCGACAAAGGAAAAGGGCGACGACTGGAACGCGAGGCGCGGAGTGATCGGCGTGCCGGTGACGGCCGGAGGAATGATCACGGTGACTTCGAGATAGCGGTCCGTGCCATTGAACGCATTGGAAATGGAGGACTGGGTGGGGGCGGGAGCCAGGCCGGCGATCGGAGCACCGGAACCCAGGCGGACGGAAAACTGCCCGAGGCTGGCCGTCACCGTCTGCGTCTCCGCATAGATGAGATCCGTTCCGGATTGCGAGCCGAAGATCTTGAACAACATCGTGTAGTTCGTAGGAGTGGCGGTGTAAGGACCCGGGGAACTGCCTGTGCTGCCAAGCGGCTCGCCGGTGGATTTGTAGGCGGTGCCCTGATAGTCGACAAAAGCCGGGGCGCCAGCAACCTGCGCCTGGAGTGGAGCGGCCAGCATGGAGAGCACGGCGAGCGCCGGCAGGAGTGCGTTTCTTGTTTTCATGGCGTTGGAGACGAGTGGGTTCAGGGAGTGATGAGCGTGGATGCTTCCGAGACTTGATGGAGGATGAAACTGCCAGACACGGCGATTTCCTGGGCGCGGAGTCCGGTAAAAGTCTCCCGATAGGTGCCGCCGACGGTGGTGACACCCCAGCCCAGATCGCTGATGCCGGCCGGCGGAATTGCGCTGAAATCGAGTTGGATGAGCCGGTTCACCGTGTAGGATTCCGCTCCTTCAGGGAGAAGTTTCTCGTAGCGGGCGTCCCGGTTGTCGTGGTCCGGGTGGTAGGTGTGTTTGAAAGGGTTGGTCTCCGCGTCGTAGCCGAGACCCACCGAGAAACTGAGACTGCCACCAAAGGTTCCGGATAGAGCCTGCCATTTTCCGGCGCGGGGGAAACTGGCGCTGGAGACCCGGCCAAGCTTGCCGGGCGGCGTCGGGCCGGAGGACATGACCAGCGCCCTGACGGATGCCTCTCCTGATCCCGCGTAGGCGAGACCATCGCGCTGACCGAGATAGGCCTGTTGCAAAAGCGTGCCCACACCGGAGGCTGAGGAATGCAACACCAGACGAACCGGGAACATCGATGGTGCCGCCGCGCCCTCGCCAGTGGACACCCGGCGTGTGCTCAGGCGCGACTTGCGGTTGAGCGTGACCAGCTTGCTGGTGGTAGTGACCGTCGAGATCATCGTCCCGTTCGGCGAGCCACTTGGCGCGGGAGCGGTGGTGGAAATCGTGATCCTGGCAGTGGAACCGATGCCGCTGGCCGGGGTCTTGTGCACGACATCGACGCCGACGGCCACCCCGCTGAGGACTCCTACAGTCGCATCCGCGCCAAGACCGCGGCCTTCCGGATCCGCCGGGCTAAAGGTCAGCAGCGGTGCCGTGGTGTAGCCCGTCCCGCCTGCGGTGAGGGTGACTCTATCGATGCTTCCGGCGATTTCCGTGTTGGCGAACGCCTCACCGCCGTTACCACCGTTAGAAAAGACCACCGTGGGAGGAGAAACGTAACCGGAGCCGCCACCGGTGATCGAAACTCCAATGATTTTCCCGGCTTCCACCTGTGCCACGCCGGCGGCTCCCGACCCAGCACCATTCGCCACGAAGCTAACATCCGGAGCGCTGGTGTAGCCGGTCCCGGCATTGACAAGGGTGACTCCCGAGACCTCGCCGCCCGCCACCGCAGCCGTGGCCACACCGCCTCGGGGCGAAAAATCCACTGCGGGCGGAGAGGTGAATCCGGCTCCCCCGTTGGTAATGGTGACGTCCGTGACACTTCCCTCAGGACTCACCGTTGCAAATCCGGCAGCCCCCCCACCCAGACCATCCAAGCTGGTGAACGCCACATGGAATGAGGCCGGATAGCCCGAGCCGCCATTCAGAATGATCACACGCTTGACAGCGGCGGATAGAGTCGCGGTCGCTTCGGCCCCCGAGCCGCCGCCACCGACGAAGCCGACGAGAGGAGGCGCGGCGTAGTCGATGCCACCGTTGGTGACCATCGCGCGGCTGGAGGACGCGACGGTGTAGTCCGTGCCTGCCCCATACACCGGCGACCCGGCGATGCCGGTGACGGTGAAATTCGTAGCGGAACCGAGCGACGTACTGACATAGGCATCTCCGGCAGAGTCGAATGTCGCATTGAAACGGGTCTCGCGGGTGGTTTGTCCGGCGTTAGTCGTGGCGGTGGTCACGACGTCCGTGATGGTCTCAGGACTGCTGCCATCCGGCGTCGAAAGCGGGGCATCGGTCTCAGGACCGGTCAGCATTTCCACGCGGTTGACGGAATCAAGGACCGCCGCGCCAACCCACACACCGCTTCGCGAACTGCCAAGGGCGCTCACCGGCAGGTCCACACGGATGTGGCCGAGCGAGTCGGTGACCTGTAGGATCGATTGATAGAGCTGGCCGGGAGAAGTCATCAGCGCGCGGTTAGAATCGAGCACGAGGTCCTTTTCCTCACCGGAGGCCAGCGTCAAGGTCGCCGGGAGCGGCGAATAGGTGTGGCGGAGGTTGACATCCCGGTCACCGCGGACCCGCAGCGGCACTGGAAGAACCGCGGCGGCGTTGCCGGGCGCGGCCAGCGAGGCGGCCAGCGTGAAGGAGGCGGTGAGCGTCTGGTTCTTCGCCGGATCGGTGACGTTTTTGACCCGCACCGTCACCGTGTTGAGATTCTTGCCGAAATCAATGCCGCCGGAACCCAGGACCGTTAGTTTGAGCGGGCCGTAATAGTCGGCATAGGAATCGGACTTCACCCAGTAGGCCTTGCCGCGGCTGACGGCGGTAAAGCGCGGCGTGCTGAGCAGGAGCGGATTCTTCGGGTTGATGTCGCTGAGTGCGCCGCCGTTGTAGAAAAAGACGTTGGGGTTGCTTTTCAGGACGGAGCTGTACGAGAAAAAGGTTTCGAAATTCCGCAGGGTCGCGGAGTCGGACGACGGCACGGGGAAGCCGAGGAAGTTCAGACCGGAGCTACTGAAACTGTAATTCGGCGCGAGCGGCTTGCCGGTGAGTTCGAGAGTGAACGCGGCGGTGCCGGGCGCGACATTGATCAAGTAGGCGGCGTTTCCCGTGAGTGTCCCAAGCGTGGAATTCGCGGGATCTCCGCGACGCCACACGGCCCAGGAAGCGTCCGGCTTGATAGGAATGCCGGGCGACTGGGTGAACTGCACCGTGGAGCCCAGCGGATTCCAACGCCAGATTTCGAGGATCTTGGGATTACCTCCCAGCACGGTGTCGACAGGCCGGTCCGCGCAGTCCTGGGAGAGCCAGACGCCGTTCCAGCCGGCCTTGAGTGGATAGGATTCCTTGACCCACTGGCCCGACGCGCTTGCGGCAGCCAGAAGCGCGATGGCCGGGACAATGGCGCGGAAGAAGCGGCGGAGGGCGATACGATTCATCGGGCGAAATGAAGGAGAGATGAAGAAGAAAACACGCGGGCGGAGACGAGAGGTGACTCACCGCGGGACGGGGGGGAAATCTAGCAAATCAGGGGCAGGGATGAGGAAAAACGAGAAAGTCCTGACTGCGAATCTAACTTACCTGTCCCCATGGCATCAGGATTCCTGCGGACTGGCAACTGCCAAAATCACCTATTTCACCTAGGTTAATCACCTAGTTGGCTTCGAGAGAGACCTGACACCACATCACCGGGGACACGGAACGGGGAATCGCCTCCCACTGATTGTTAGCCAATGGGACGTTCCAAAGACACGGGAATGCTGACGGTGAAGACACTGCCGCCGGCGGGAGTGGCCTCGCAGGTGAGTTTCGCGCCGAGGCGCTGGGCGAGCCCGCCTGCCAGATAGAGGCCCATGCCGGTGGAGGACTCGCCGCCGGTGGGGCGCGCCGCACGCATGCGGATTTTCCCGCTGAAGATGTCCGCCCGGTCGCGCTCGTGGATGCCCGGGCCTTCGTCCGTGACCGAAATGCTGACTTCGCGTTCGGTTTGCTCGAGGTCGAGAAAGATGGAGGTTCCGGGAGTGGAGAATTTGACGGCGTTGGAAAGGAAATTGTGGACGATGTGTTCGAGGACAGAACCGTGGGTGTGGATCGCCACCGCCCGGGCGGGCATGCTTCGGCGGATTTTGATGCACTTGGAATCGGCGTGAGCCTGCTCGAAATCGACGACGCGGTCCAGCATGGCGCCCAGGTTGCAAACATCCGGCGCGGCGGCCAGTGCGCCATCGGATCCCGGGTGTGCAACTGACAGGGCTCCGGTGACCAGGTTGAACATGTGCTCGACGGCCGAATGCATATCGGAGAGCAGTCTGTCGCCCTCCGGACCGGCAAGTACTTCCGGCGTGCCGCGGACGAGTTGAAGCAAATTGCGCATGCCGCTCAGCGGGCTTTGGAGTTCGTGCACGGCGCTGGCGGTGAGGATGGCGTTTTCCTGGGTGACTGCGGCGAGGCGGAGGGATTTGTCCGCGAGTGCGGTTTCCAGAGCCTTGCGCTTGATTCGTAATTGATAGACGAGCACCGACACGGTGAGCCCGATGACGGCGAGCATGCTGATGAAGAGCTGCAGGGAAAGCAGTGACTGTTCGGCAGAGTCCGCTGGAAACGTGGCGTAGCCTCTCATCGTGCCGGTCACCCCGATCGCCATGAATAGTACGACGGCGACGACGGCGCCGCGGCGTCCGAAGCGGTAGGAAATCCACAACACCAACGGGATGGCCATGTAGGTTTTCGGCCAATGCGGAAACAACTCGGCGAAATACACGCCGCTGATCGCCTGCCCCACGAAGACGAGGAAAACCAGGACGATGAGCCCCTCCATGACCGCGCGACGCGAAGTCTTCCATCGAGATACCCGGAACGAGCCAATGAAGAACAGCGGCGCGAAGGTGAGGATGCCGGCCACGTTTCCCGTGAACCACGTCAGCGCGGTGTGCCCGGCCAGCGCGGCAGGTAGGATCCCGGCGGCCTGAAGACTGAGAACCCCGCAACCCGCGCTCAGAATGGGAGGGATCAATCCGGCGCAAAGCACAAACCGAAACACGCAGTCCACCGACCAGAACTCCGGCGGATCGCCGAGGGCGTGTCGGGCCAGGCGTGCACCGACCAGCGCCTCTGCAGTATTTCCCAAGGCGATCCCCAGACCGGCAAAAGCGGCGGGCGTCAGCGCCAAACCGTTTTGCAGGTTGACCAGGAAATTCGTGGTGAAGGCACCGAGGAGGATGGCCGGCCAATAACGATACCCGAAGCGGGCGAGCACGCCGATTCCCAGGCCGGCGAGCGGCCAGACGGCGGAGGCATTCGCCTGCGTCATGGCCAACTGCAGCGACCACCAGCCAAGGAGCGCGTAAAGCAGCACGCCGGAGCCGATGATCGCGGCCAGTTGGAGACGCCGGTTATTCATCACTAAATGACATGGGACTCAACCAGCAGGGTCGCTTTCCGGACGAGCGAGGCCGAGTTCTCCACGTCGAGTTTGTTTTTCAGGTTTTCACGGTGGGTCCCCACGGTTTTCGCACTGATTTTCAACTCCATGGCAATGGCCGCCGTGGTTAGCCCCCGGCCGATCAGTCGGAGAATCTGGATTTCCCGGTCGCTGAGAGCGGCGAGCGCGCAAGGCTCAGCGGAGTCGGCATTCGGGTGCAATGTGTTTCTGATCAACTCGGCCGCGAGATCCCGGCTCACATAACGCTCGCCAGCGGCGATGATTCGCAAGGCCCGCAGCAATTCGTCCAGCCCGTGGGATTTCATCAGGTAACCCGCCGCTCCCGCACGCAAGGCACGGGCCCCGTAACTGCGCTCGTCGTTCATGGAATAGACGAGCACACGGATCGACGGCCATCGCTTGTGAATCTCCCGCAGCAGTTCGATTCCGTCATTTTCGCCCATCCAGAGATCAAGAATCAGCAAATCAGGCACGGTTTGTTCGATCGCGGCCAGCGTCGCCGCGCCGTCTTCGGTCTCTGCCAACAAGGTAAACTCTCCTGAACCGCGCAAGACCAGGCGGATCCCTGACAGCACGACCGGGTGGTCGTCGGCGGCGATGACGCGGAAGTGGGTTTCGGGCATTGCGTTCGAGCGGGCTTTGGGCGGGACGGAAGTCCCCACGGCTGGATCGGGGAAAGCAGATTCAGGGCCATTCGTGAACGCCTCTCTCCACCCGGATTCCCCCCCAGCGGCGGTCCAGGGAAAAGTATGCGCCAGCGCCATGACAATGCCTTGAGAGAAGGATCATCACGGCCGATAGATGTCGCGGTCAGTCGATGATCTTCCGCATCGGAATCATGTTGGAATACTCGAATCCACGCTTTTTGAAAAATTCCTGGGACTCGGCGCTGATCCGGTCGGTCAGCAGGGTAATGCGCTTGAACTGCTTTTTCTTCGCGAATTCCGCGACGTAGTCCAGCAACATGGTCCCGTAACCTTGGCCCCGATGGTCCGGGTGGATAACCACGTCCTCCATCAGAATCACAAATCCGCCCCGCGCGGTGGAGATCGTGAACAACAGGTTCACCATTCCGAAAATCTGGTCGTGATTCCTGACGACGAAGATCCGGCCGCGGTTCGGTTGTTCGAGGATCAACTGCAAGCCGCGCTCCTGCACCGAGCGGTCCGGCGAGAAGTCGCCCGAGAGCGCAAACAGATTCATCACCAGCTCGGTCAACGCCGGCAAGTCCTCGATCGTCGCCGGCTCCACCCACGGGCGATCATCCTTCAATGCCTTGGTCGCCGTGTCGGAACTGGTTTTCACGGAAATGACACTGGCACGATTTTCAGATCGGAAAACGAAATTCTCCAAATGCTTTAAATTTCATCCACGCACGGTCGGGACGCCAAGAGATCCGGGCGGTTTTCCCGGGTCCGGGCCAGGGCTTGTGCCTCTTTCCAAGCGGAGATTTTCCCATGATGCCCGGAAACGAGCACCTCCGGCACCACCATTCCGCGGAAGTCAATCGGCCGCGTGTAAGCCGGGGCCTCCAGGCGGTTGGGATCGGAAAATGACTCGTCCACCGGCGAACGCTCGTCGCCCAGCGCGCCCGGGAGCAGCCGGATCACCGCGTCGCAGAGCACCGCCGCCGCCAGCGCGCCATTTGTCAGGATGTAGTCGCCGATGGAAATCTCTTCATCTACCAGCGCCTCCACCACCCGGTGGTCCACCCCTTCATAGTGGCCGCACAACACCAGCAGGTGCCCGGCACCCGACAATTCGCGCGCCACCGCCTGCTTGAATGGCCGACCCTGCGGCGTCATCAGAATCACCCGCGTGTCCGGACGGCGCAGCGCTTCCACGGCAGCGAAGAGCGGCTCCGGTTTCAGCAACATCCCCTGCCCTCCCCCGCACAGCGAGTCATCCACCCGCCGGTGTTTGTCCTCTGACCAATCGCGCAATTGATGCGCCGTCACCTCCACCAGTCCCGCCGCGCGGGCGCGTTGGATGATCGAGTCGCTCAACGGTGCCAGCGCGATTTCCGGAAAAAGGGTGACAATATCGATCCGCATGGCTCAGCCGAAATGGGTGGTCAACCACCGGTCCATCGTGCTGACGATGAGCGGATAGCTCGCTTCATCGAACGAGTGCCCGGCCCCGGCGATTTCCAACCACTCCTTCTCGCAAGTCGCGGCTTCGAATGCATCCAGCCCGTCCTGCACGGGCACCAGATCGTCCGCTTCACCGTGAATGATCAACCACGGCTGGGTAACCGCTTCCACGGCGGGCAGCGTGCTTCCGATAAGCGTCAGATCATCCACAAAAGTGCGGGAGAGTGGAAAATCCTCATCCTCCCACATGCATCCATGGTCCGGGACAACATCGCCGAACTCCCGCTCCACGAAAGCCGCCGTATGGGTCATCCCCGCCAGCGAGACCAAGGCGCGGATCCGGATGTCTCGAGCGGCGGTAAGCACTCCCGCCGCACCGCCCATGCTGTGGCCGGCGTAAACCCCGTTGGTGTTTTCCGGCACCATGTCGAGCACCGCCTGGAGATCCCGGATGTTCTTGGAAACGCAGGAATCTTCAAACCGCCCTTCGGACGCGCCATTTCCCGCAAACGAAATCCGCAAACACGGCCAGCCAAGCCCCGCCAGTCCCTCCGCCAGTGCCACGAGCAGCGGGCGGTCTTTGTTTCCAGTCACTCCGTGGCCGAGGATCACCAGCACGTCCGCCCGGGAGCCGGGGTGAAACGTGTAGTCGATCGATTCGCCCGAGCGGTTGCGGATTTCGGCTTCTGTCATCATGATTTCAAAAATGTTAGCCTGTGATGCGACCCGGGAAGGTCAGCTCGGCGACGCCGGATTTATCCAGCTCTCCCAGCCCGAGGTCGATCAATTTCCGATATTGCGCCTCGGTGGCCCGCGAGAGAGGCACGAGCACCCCCGCGGAATCCGCCATGGCGTTGGCGATCCCACTGTCTTTCGCAGCGTGGGAGGCCGAGAAATAACAATCGTGCTCGCGCGTGATCATGTCGTCTCCATCCGTTTCCAGCACCCGTGAATTCGCGCCGGTCTGGGAGAAAACCTCCTTTAGCACCTGCAAATCGAGGCCTGCCGCCGCACCAAGTCCAAGGCCCTCGGCGAGGCCCGCGGTATTGATGTTCATCACCATGTTCACCAGCGCCTTGATCCTGGCGGCATCCCCGACCGGACCGACGTGCCGCAGCGAGGCGGAAATATCCTTGAGCAGCGGTTCCATCCGCTCGAACACCGCCGCATCCCCGCCCACCATCAGATAGAGCGTACCCTGCCGCGCCTGCGGGATGCTCGACGCCATACTCGCCGCCAAGGTATCCGCACCCGCCGCCAGCGCCGCCTCCGCCGCCGCTTCCTGCGCGGCGGGACTGACCGTGGCGCAATTGATGAACACCTTGCCGGCCGCGCCTTTGAGCAGGCATTCTTCGCCGGTGAAAATCTCCGTCATCGAGGCATCATCCGTCACCACCGTGAAAATCACATCCGCCGCGGCGGTCACCTCCGGCAGGGTCGAGACCGCTTGGGAACCCAGTTCAATCGCCAGGGATGTCGCCAACGGGGCATGGTGATCGAAAATCGCGGTGACCGGGTAACCCAAGTCCGCCAACCGGCGCGCCATGTTCGCACCCATCCGCCCCACTCCGACAAATCCAATGTTCATTTTGTTCATCTTGCGCAGTTTGGCGGCTTCCTCCGGCAGGCGCAACTTCTAGTTTTGCCGCAGCGGACCGGCACGGTGCAGGAAATGAGGCCCACAGCCCGGCCGTGTCTGCCCCCATCCTGTCAGAACAAACTCAACACGCGCAAACACGAGCGCCCGGTCATAACTCGAACAATTCCAATTGGTTGCAATCAAGGTCCTCGAAAGTTTTGTGGGCCAATTCCGTAAGTAACTCATTTAGAGCAAGTTTCTCGAAGGGATGAGCACACAAAAGCTGCAAAGTTGTGGAGGGTGCCGGGCAGTTTAAAATTAGGTGTTAAAATTAGATGTAGGTGTCTAGATGTAGGTATTTAGGTGTGATGTTTAAGTGTCAGTAAAATAAACATAAATTCATTTGCACTACCTAGATTGGTGGCAACAGAGTGGACGCATGCGGAAATCACGATTTTTGGCTGGGTGGCGGGATTCGGCTTCGAAACCGGTGATCTATCACTGCGTCTCGCGGGTCGTGGACCGGCGGTTCGTGTTTGCGGAGCGGGAATGCGAGGCGTTCCGGATGTTCCTGAGGATGTATGAAAATTTCTCGGGCTGCCGGGTTTTGTCTTACTGCATCATGTCCAACCACTTCCACCTGCTGCTGGAAGTGCCGCCGATGGCAGGGGGCGGGCTTTCCGACGAGGTGCTGCTGCGACGCCTTGCCGCACTCTACTCGGATGCGATCGTGGCCGGGGTGGCGGTAGAGTTGGTGGAAGCACGGAAATCCGGGGCCGAAGGCGGAGCTGCGGAGATTCATGCCCGTTTCACCTACCGGATGCATGATTTGAGCGAGTTCATGAAGGGCTTGTTGATCCGCTTCACGCGTTGGTTCAATCGGACCCACGCCCGCACGGGAACACTGTGGGAGGAACGTTTCAAAAGCGTGATCGTCGAAAGCGGGGTGGCAGCTCGGACGATCGCGGCTTACATCGACCTGAATCCGGTGCGGGCCGGGATGGTGAAAGATCCGGCGGACTACCGCTGGAGCAGTTATGGCGAAGCCGTGGGCGGCGGGGCGAAGGGCAATGGGAAAAAAGCCCGAAAAGGCCTGGTTAGGGCGTATCTTTGCGATCAGTGCGTGGGATTCGAAGCTGAAAAATGGCCGGAGGTGTCGCGCTTATACCGGCGGCTGATGGGACTGGCCCTCGCCAAAAAGTCAGGGCGCACGGTGGTGTCATCATCCGCCAAAGGGCTGGGCCAGAGCACGGTGCACACGGCGGAAATGCTGGCGAGCGGAGACAACGGCACGATTTTGAGGGATCTCGGGTTGGCCAAGATGCTGCATTGTCGCGTGCGCTATTTTACGGACGGCGCGGTGATCGGCAGCAAGGAGTTTGTGAACGAGGCGTTTGCGAGTGCGCGGGAGCGGTTCGGCCCCAAGAGAAAGGATGGAGCCCGGGCGATGAAAGGCAATGGCAGCGGCGCGAAGGGCGTGCTGTGGAGCTTGCGGGATCTGCGGGTCGGGATTTGATTTGGACTTTTGGCAGAGGTCTGGCGGCGAGGGTATCCATGCAATCTGGATCTTGGTAGGCTTCGCTTACTTGATCGACCGGGGGGGGATTGGGCGATTCATGAGCTTCTCGCATCGCGGGCGGACTGAAGGTCCGCGGTCCGGGAAAACTCTGCACCGTGTCCGGCAGAGCCGGAGCTTCCGGGTGCGAGCAGAGCAGCGGACACTCCGAAGCGATGCCGCCGCGCGGTGGGTGATTGCTATGGTCCGATCATCGGTCACAGAATCGAACCCGGCGCATATGCCGCAGCGGCGGGGCTGGCGGCTTCGAGCTTTTTCACCGCGGCGACAAAGGCACCAACCTGGGATTTTGCGGCTCCCGACTCTTGGTCGCCCTTGGCGAGGATGGCGTCGAGGAACTTGCGGGAAAGTCCGAGGCGGGAGTCACCGGCGAGACGCTCAACGAGGTTGTTGCGGTCGATTTTTCCGTGGCGCAAATCGTTCACGGTGGCGACAGCGTGCTCCTTGATAGCGTGGTGCGCGGTCTCGCGGCCGACTCCGGCTTTCACGGCTTCCATCATGATGGTGGTGGTCATGAGAAATGGCAGATAGTGGGCGGTCTCGGCGTTGATGACGGCTTCGTAGGCATCCATCTGGTCGAGCACGGTGAGGAGCGTTTCGAACATCCCGTCGATGGTGTAAAATGAATCCGGCAGCATGATGCGGCGGACGACGGAACAAGAGACGTCGCCTTCGTTCCACTGATCACCCGCGAGTCCGGCGGCCATCGCGAGATAGCCTTTGAGAATGACATGGAAGCCGTTCACGCGTTCGCAGGAGCGGGAGTTCATCTTGTGCGGCATGGCGCTGGAGCCGGTCTGGCCGGGGGCGAATCCCTCGCTGGCGGTTTCGTGGCCGGCCATCAGGCGCAGGGTCTTGCAGAAGGACGACGGGCCGGAGCAAAGGTCCGTTAGGGCTGCGACGACGCGGAAATCCAGCGAGCGCGGATAGACCTGGCCGACATTGGTCCAGACGGCGGGCATGCCGAGGTGGGCGACGACGCGCTTTTCGAGTTCCGCGACTTTTGCGGCATCTCCTTCAAACAGCGAGAGCTGGTCCATCTGGGTGCCCACCGCGCCTTTCAGTCCGCGGACCGGGTAGTTGGCGATGACGGAATCAAGGGCGTGCAGCGCACCAAGCAACTCCTCGCCGAACATGGCGATGCGCTTGCCAAGCGTGGTCGGCTGGGCGGCGACATTGTGGGTGCGGGCGGTGAGAATGAGGTCGCTCCATTGTTCCGATCGCTCGCGGAAGCGGCGGAGCGTGGCGACGGTCTTGTCACGGACGATGAGCAGTGAGCGGTAAACCTGGAGTTGTTCGACGTTTTCGGTGAGGTCGCGGGAGGTCATTCCCTTGTGGACTTGCTCGTGGCCGGCGAGGTCGTTGAACTCCTCGATGCGGGCCTTCACGTCGTGGCGGGTGATTTTTTCCCGGGCCATGATCGAGGCGGGATTGACGCTGTCCTTGGCAGCTTCGTAGGCGGCGATGGCTTCGGCCGGGACATCCAGGCCGAGATCGCGCTGGGCCTTCATCACGGCGATCCAGAATTCCCGCTCCAGGACGATGCGGCCCTCGGCGGACCAGATGGATTGAAGGGCGGACGAGGCGTAGCGTTCAGCAAGGACATTGGGGATCACGCGTCGGACCTTGCAGGGCCGGAAATGAACTTTCAAGAGGCACTTGCCTAAAATTTAGGACCTCTACCGCATGGAACTGCGGGAAATCAAGTGCATCGGATCCGACACAACTCCTTTAGAAGGAGTGGTCGGGGCGGCCAGATTCGAACTGACGACATCCGCGTCCCAAACGCGGCGCTCTACCAGGCTGAGCTACGCCCCGGTGCACGGGCGGACCCTTGGGGATTCCTTGTGACGAATCAAGAACTTCCTTGAGGAAAATTTCACTTCATCAAAATGATGGTCAAAAGGTGGAAATGTACCCTGCCCTATCGCGTAATTGATCTTGAAGGTTTATTGACGTTATCTATCGTCCTCCAAATCCCCTCACCTTTGATTCCGAGGATTCTCCCGAGTCGCTGTTTCCCCCAAACCCCCTATGAAGCGTGTGCCGATCTCCGTCGCGCTGCTCCTGCTGTTGGCAGGTGTATGGCTGGGCTTGGACCGACCTGAGGGGACGCAGGTCGCTCTCCAGAAAACGACAGAAGTCACTCAGAGCCGACCGGGCAGCGGACTTTTTTCCAAGAAACCGCCGTTCGATCCGCTCGGGAATCCAAGGAGGAATCCAGCTTCCACGCTTAATCCCCAAGGCGCGCGAGGGGTCCCGATCAGCACGGAATTCGTCCGCAAGCTGGCTACCGGCGCGGACAAAATTTCCTTCGCACTCCCGGACGGCAGGACGGCGGAGGGAGTCATCGAACAACGCCACACCGTTGCGGATGGGTCCCCGGCGGGTGTCAGCGGAAGGCTGGATGCTCCGGGTAGGGGTCGCTTTCATTTCCGCATCCAGCCCGATGCCGCACCCACGGGGCCGGTCGTCGGCGGGGTGGTGATCGAGGACGCGGAAATCGCGTTCCGGGTCCTCGCGGGAGCGGGAAATACAAGTGTGCTGGCAGCCTTGCCGATCGATCAGGTGATCTGTCGGCGCTACGATCCTCCGCCGGAAATCGCCGCCACGCCACAGGAAATCCCCGCGGATCATCCGACCGACATTCCCTATCCACCCTATCAAAACGGAGTGATACCGTTGCAAAGCCGGCCGGATGCCGTTGCGGTGATCTATCTGGATTTCGACGGGCAGTCCGGTCCTCATGAAGGTTGGCGGGATCCCTTCGACAATGATTTCGACGCGGCCCCACCGGTCGGACTGACGCCCTCCATGATCAAAGACATCTGGGCGGGAGTGGCAGAGGATTTCGCTCCCTTCAACCTCAACGTCACCACCGACCTCCAGGTTTACCTCAACGCTCCTGAAACCTCCCGCCAGCGCTGCATCATCACGCCCACCGATACGGCTCTTCCAGGTGCGGGAGGCGTGGCTTGGGTGGGTTCGTTCGGGTGGAGCGGCGACACGCCCTGCTGGTGCTTTTTTTATTCGAACACGAAGTTTGCCACGGATATCATTTCCCACGAAATCGGACATACCCTCGGGCTGAGCCATGACGGTCAGCGCCTGCCTGATGGTGAGGACGCGGATCAAGACGAGGACATTGTGGAATACTACCGGGGGCATGGCTCCTACTCGAACGGATGGGCACCCATCATGGGGATCGGCTACTACCGATCCCTCACCCAATGGTCGAAGGGCGAATATCTCTTCGCAAGCCAGACCCAGGACGACGTCGCCGTCATTGCAGCTAACGGATACAGTCGGTTTCGTGGACGACGATGTCGGAGACGACCACGCAGGTGCGGCGATCCTGGAGGTTTTTTCAGATAGCTCGGTCGATTCCGAGGGTAATATCGGCACGCAATCGGATGTGGATTCCTTTCGCTTCACCACCACCGGCGGCAGCATCAATCTCGCGATCACCCCCGTCTCATCCGGTGCCAACCTCGACATCCTCGCCTCGCTTCATGAAGCGAACGGGAATCCAATCACGCAGGCCGACCCGGATCTGAGCCTCAACGCCACCCTTTCCGCGATTCTGGCAGCAGGAGAATACACCGTCCGGATCGCTGGAACGGGAAAAGGGAACCCGCTGGGTGAAGGCTACACCGACTACGGATCGCTGGGACAGTATACAATCACCGGAACCATCGTTGGCGTGGTCGGCCCGGACCGGTTCGTGATTGCGGAGAACTCACCGTCCGGCACCTCCGTGGGCACGCCTCTGCCACGCAAGGATCACGGCGGCTCGCCGCTGATCTACTCGATTTCAGGCGGCAATGCGAATTCAGCCTTCGCCATCGATCCGGACACGGGTGCGATCACAGTCGATGATCCGTCAGCCATCGACTTCGAAGCGCTTTCACCGAAATGGGACCAGCCTTCCATATTGGAGCTTACTGTAACTATTTCCGATTCCTTGACTCCGGCACTCGACGAATCGCTGCGAGTGGTCGTCAAGGTCACGGATGTCAACGAAGCCCCCGCTGTTGTCGTTGACACGGAGATCATTGCGGTTTCCCACACCGTGAGCGGTGTCATCCTCGGCAACATCGTCGCCACTGATCCCGACCGCTTTGACTTCGCGACGGTAAGCATCATTTCAGGAGATCCAGCCGGAAAATTCTCACTCTCTCCCATGGGACAGCTGACATTGACCGGAAATCTGGACGCCATGACCCAGCCGGACTATCAACTAACCATCCGTGCGACGGACCAGGGAACGCCGGCCATTTTCAGTGATGAGATCATCAACGTCACCGTCATCCCCGCAGCTCCGCAGTTCACCCCGGGCTTCGCCTATCAGACCAACTACGACGACATTTACGGTGCCGACATCGTCGATCTCACCGGTGACGCAACCTTCCCGACGAAGCCCACCTGCGAGATGGGGATTTCCAGCTTCTCCACCGCCGCGCGCGGCGACACCTACGGCAGCACGGTGCGAGCCTGGCTCATCGCACCCGTGACCGGGAACTATCAGTTCTGGATCGCCGGCGACGACAGCGCGGAGTTGTTTCTGAGCACCGACGGCATCCCGGCGAACATGACCGGCATCTGCAACCTTGAATCTTTCACGAAACGCAATGAGTGGACGAAATCCAGCTCCCAGCAGTCCGCCACCTTCAGCCTCACCGCAGGCCAGGTTTGTTATATCGAAGCCCGCCACAAGGAGCAGTTCGGAGAAGACCATCTTTCCGTGGCATGGGAGATCAAGGACACCTCAGGGACCCTCACCCTAATTTCCCAGGAGGTGATCCCGGGGCGCTATCTCTCGCCCCACTCCCTGAATTATTCGCCCAGAGTGTTCGCCGACACCGCATATCTTTACCGGAATTCCTATGCGGACTATCAGGTGACTGCGGCATTCGCCAACGACCCGAATCCCACGGACACCCTTGCCTGGGCGATCACGGCCGGGAACGAATCGGGAGCTTTCGCCATCGATGCCACTACCGGCGAGGTCACCGTCGCCGATGCCGAGGCGCTGGGCGCGATCGTCACCTCCCCCGCCGTTCTGACGCTCACCGTCACCGATGATGGCATCAATCCGCTGTCCGACTCCGGCCCACTTACCATCCATCTCCGGAACCCGCTCACCCCGCCAACCACCGGCCTGGTCCAGGAGTTCTGGGATGACATTCCCGGAGCCTCCCTATCAGATCTCTACTCCTGCACCCGCTACCCCGACCGGCCTGACCGCATCGGGAGTCTCTATTCCTTTGAAGCAGAACCCTCTTCTTACAATGATTTCGGAGCCCGCATCCGCGCTTACTTCATCCCGCCGACCAACGACTTCTATACGTTCTCCATCACCTATGAAAACGCGGGCAGCCTGTTCCTCAGCAGCGACACCAACCCGGCCAACTCCATCGAAATCGCATCGGCGAATAGTTCCCAAGCCTCCCTGCCAATCCCGCTCACCGCCGGTCAGCGCTATTTCATCGAAGCGCGGGTGAAACAGTCGACAGGAAACAACCCATTCACGGCCAAATGGTCGAGAACCAACGCACCCACGGTCCGCGTCATCGGGGACGACGTCACCGAGCCTTATGATTCGAATGTCGCCCCAACCTTCCAAGTTCCATCCTACAGCTTCAACCTGCCGGACAATTACGACTTCGGCACGGTCGCGGGCAATGTCACCGCCTCGGACTCCCCCTTCGAGTCGATCCGTTATGCGATTCTCTCGGGGGATCCCCTCCAAGCCTTCGGCATCAACCCCAAATCGGGAGCCATCTTCGTGGCCAATCCGGCCAACCTTGCCATCGGCGCGGCCTATCAACTTGAAGTCGGTGCCCAGGACTCCGGCCACGGCAGGCATTTCGCTCCCCGCGAGACACGCGTCCCGGTGACGGTTTCCCTACCTAACGAACCACCGGAATTCACCGCGGATCCGATCGAACTCGGCGCCTTTCCGGCGACTCTGCCGATTTCGCGATCCCTGGCGGAGTTTGTCACCGATCGCGAGGATCCCATCGGGTTCGCACTGCTTTCAGGACCGTCCTGGATCTCGCTCACCGCCACCGGCATTCTATCAGGGACACCCGCTTACAGTGATTTCGGACCTCACCTGTTGACTGTTTCCGCGGACGATGGGCGTGGAAATACGGTTCAGGGCACGGTAAGCCTTGTCGTTTCCGCACCTGCGGACATTCCCGCCAATGTCCTCGCCTCCAGTGACGCGGTCGGAGCTGAAATCCTTGGCACCCACGATGCGGGTGCATCCACCAGCTCGATCCTCGCTGACAATCTCTACGAATCACTCACCGAGACGTCCTTCGCGGATACATCGGCGCTCGAATACACGTGGACCTTCGCCACCCCCACCAACCGGCCCGCACTTTTGAGGATCGAAGCCCACCACTCGGCCAATTCCGAAAACGACGACTTCCAGTTCTCCCTATCCACCGATGGCGGCACCACGTTCACGGACGCCATCCTGATTGCCAGCACCACGGATGACGATGCGGTCCAGCAGTTTTCCTTCAACGCCGGAGACACGGGCTCCACGATCATCAAAGTCGTCGACACCAACCGCACGCCGGGAAACAGCAATCCCGACACGCTTTTCATCGACCTGCTTACCGTGACGCTGGTCGGGAACACCGCGCCCGCCACCAACGACGCGATCTACCAGGTCTCCCCGCACGCGCCGATCGGAGCCACCATCGGAAGCGCCGCCGCGACGGATCCTGATCCGGGGCAATCCTTAGCCTACACCATCCCGCGCGGGAATTCCGGCGGCTTGTTTTCCATCACTCCCACTGGGATCTTGCTGGTCGCCGGAGACATTCCCCCCGAATCCGGGCCCTATTCCCTCATTATCGTGAGCACCGACAACGGCACTCCAGCGCTCGCCAACTACGCCACCATCACCATCGACGTCGTCCCTCCAGTCATCGCGTCGATCACTCTTGAAAATCTCTCGGTGACCTACGACGGCACCCCGAAACCCGTTTCCACAACGACGAGTCCCGCCGGTCTCCCGGTCACCCTAACTTACGACAATTCGGCGACCGCCCCCACCAATGCCGGTTCCTATACCGTCATCGCCACCATCAATTCAATCAACCACGTCGGGAGCTCCACTGACACACTCGTCATCGGAAAAGCGCCGGCCACCCTCACCATTACCGGACTCACCCAGGCTTACGATGGCACCCCCAAATCCGTCACCGTGACCACCTCCCCTCCGGGCCTTGACCACGTTCTCACCTACGAAGCAGCTTCCGAAGCCCCGACCGATGTCGGCGACTACGTCGTCACCGCCACGATCACGGATCCCAACCACTCCGGCATCTCCATCCAGACGCTTTCAATCACCAACCTTCTCAACGTCGCCGCCGGACAAACTTTCACGGTCCCGCAAACAACCATTCCCTATCAGAGCCTGCTGAATGCCGGCATCCTCATCGTTTCCGAAAATGCCCTTCAAATCACCGGAAACGCCGCCAACGATGGCATTCTCCGCCTCTATGGTGATGCCGTCCTCGACATCACCGGCACCTTCACCAACACCGGTGTCATCGACATTATCAATTGGAACGGCACCCTGCCACCCGGCCTCGTCAACAACGGCACCATCCTCGATCGCTCGGCCATCCGCATCCTCGCCACCGGCACCAGCGGGGACCCAGTTCACCCTCAGCGTCCCCGGTTTCGCCGGCCATCTATACCAGCTCGAAACCAGCATTCTTGCCGATTCCTGGTCTCCTCTCGGCCAGCCAGTCCCGGGATCCGGCGATGCCGTTGAATCCCCCGGCGCTCCAGTTCACCCCGGACCTGGACGGTCCCTCCCGGTTCTACCGCGTCGCCGTCACGCCAGCCCCTTGACTTCCCGGCCAGACGCGACATTCTCCCCCCCGACAGGGGTGCTCTTCGATCGCAGAGCCGAGATTTTCCAACGCGCGGAAAAGACCCTCCGAACCTGACGCGGGTCATGCCGCCGTAGGAAGTCGAAACCCATCGAAGTTTCTCTTTCCCCGGCCGTGCAAGTCCCGCACGGCCTTTCTCTTGCCCTCAACGCTCAACCATCAACTCTCAACCTCTTCAAAAATGATCTCCACCGAAGAAACCACCGGCGCGCCCGCTCCTGAAACCCACGACGCCTCCCTCGCCCCGCTCCCCGCCTCCACCCGCGTTTACGTCCAGGGCGAGCTCTTCCCACAGATCCGGGTGCCGATGCGCGAGATTTCCCTCTCCGACACCAAGTCGTTCAACGGCCGCATCGAGAAAAACGAAGCCGTCCGCGTCTACGACTGCTCCGGCCCGTGGGGCGACCCGGATTTCAAAGGCACCTCCGAGGAAGGCCTCCCTCCCCTCCGCCGCGATTGGATTCTCGCCCGCGGCGATGTCGAAGCCTACGACGGCCGCGAAGTCCAGCCGCAGGACAACGGCTACCTCACCGAGAAACACGTCGAGTTCGCCTCGAAATCCGAGCGCGCGAACAAATTCGTCGAGTTCCCCGGCCTCACCGCCGACCGCCGCCAGCCAGCTTACGCGCCACCGGCAAGCCCGTCACCCAGAAATACTACGCCGACCAGGGCATCATCACCGCCGAGATGGAATACATCGCCATCCGCGAAAACATGCGCCGCGCGAAGATCGCGGACATGACCGACGACATCGTCCGCAACAACCTGGACAAACAGCACGAAGGCTCCACCCAGAATCCCACGAGCCCCTACACCCCTTCCATCTTCCAACGCTTCCCGCAGCGCATCCCCGCCGAGATCACGCCTGAGTTCGTTAGAAGCGAAGTCGCCGCCGGCCGCGCCATCATCCCCCTCAACGTCAACCACCCGGAATGCGAACCGATGATCATCGGCCGCAACTTCCTCGTCAAAATCAACGCCAACATCGGCAACTCCGCCGTCGCCTCCTCCATCGAGGAAGAGGTCGAGAAAATGCGCTGGTCCACCAAGTGGGGTGCGGACACTGTGATGGACCTTTCCACCGGGAAAAACATCCACGCCACCCGCGAGTGGATCCTTCGGAACTCCCCCGTCCCCATCGGCACCGTGCCGATCTATCAGGCACTCGAAAAGGTCAACGGCAAGGCCGAGGACCTCACCTGGGAACTCTATCGGGACACTCTCATCGAGCAGGCCGAGCAAGGCGTCGATTACTTCACCATCCACGCCGGCGTCCTGCTGCGCTTCGTCCCGATGACCGCGAGCCGCATGACCGGCATCGTCAGCCGCGGCGGCTCCATCATGGCCAAGTGGTGCCTCTCCCATCACAAGGAAAACTTCCTCTACACCCACTGGGATGAAATCTGCGACATCTGCGCCGCTTATGATGTCAGCTTCTCCATCGGCGACGGCCTCCGCCCCGGCTCCATCGCCGATGCGAATGACAAAGCCCAGTTCGGAGAACTCGAAGTGCAGGGCGAACTCACCACCCGCGCCTGGGCCAAGGGCTGCCAAGTCATGAACGAAGGCCCCGGCCACGTCCCGATGCACATGATCGAGGAAAACATGGCCAAGCAACTCGAATGGTGCCACGAAGCCCCCTTCTACACCCTCGGGCCATTGACCACCGACATCGCCCCCGGCTACGACCACATCACCAGCGGCATCGGCGCCGCCATGATCGGTTGGTATGGCTGCGCCATGCTCTGCTACGTCACCCCCAAGGAACACCTCGGCCTGCCTAACAAGGACGACGTCAAAGTCGGCGTCATCACCTACAAGCTCGCCGCCCACGCCGCCGACCTCGCCAAAGGCCACCCCGGTGCCCAATACCGCGACAACGCCCTCAGCAAGGCCCGCTTCGAATTCCGTTGGGAAGACCAGTTCAATCTTTCGTTAGACCCCATCACCGCCCGCTCCTTCCACGACGAAACCCTTCCCCAGGACGGAGCCAAGACCGCCCACTTCTGCTCCATGTGCGGCCCGCACTTCTGCTCGATGAAGATCAGCGAGGATGTCCGCCAATACGCCGCCGAACAAGGCATCGCCGAGGAAGAAGCGCTGGCGAAAGGCATGGAGGAGAAGAGCAAGGAATTTGCAGAAGCGGGCGCGGAAGTTTACGTGCCCGCGTGAACCCACAACGTGTCCAAGTTGTTTGTTCACAAACCAAGCCAAACGCGGCCCATATTGAGCACTCGCCACTCGATACGACAGTTTGATAATGAAATAGTTGGGTGAAACGGCTAAAAGACGGTATCAAAAAGCACTTGCAATTTAGAATTAGAAGTCGAGTATCAATCAGCACCGCTCATGAACGGACCTGAACGCTTAGCAGGCCCAACTGTGGTCCAACAAATCAAACACGCGTGCCTTGATGATGACGTCCATCTCAGCGGGGTTACCCGAAGGAGCATTGTGCTTTGGGGGCTTTCGCGGGCGGTGCTGATCGAGGCGCTGATCCGACACATCGATGAAGGCTGCAAAATACACATCAAAGTCTATCATACTGGCGGTCAGGGCTACCATGGCAGCCTGCTGCTGGACCCGGAGGATTTGGACACCGTCTATTTCGAAGTGAAGCTGCAAGACAATCGCGTGCAGGTGAACCTCAGCCGGGCTTGGCTACAGGTGAAGGAGCACAGCACGGGGTATCCGCCGCTTTCAAGATAGACCAACACATACTTGATCATGAGTAATCATCCAGAAATCTGCTTCGCCTGTGGCGAAGGGCACTATCAAGAGGCAATCGAGGACTATCGCCTTGATCTACTCGATGGTGAAACCTTGACCGTGCCGAAGCTGCTGATTCTCCGCTGCGACAAGTGCGGAGAGGACACCATTCCACCCGATTCGTCGCGGCGCATAGAGACGGCTGTCGAGCAGCACCAAGACACCCTGCCAGTTGCTGCGGTGCTGGCCTTTCTGAAGCAATTCCAGATTGACCAGACCGAAGCGGCAGAAGCGCTCGGCATGGGCGGAAAAACCCTCCATCGGTGGGCACGCGGCACGCAGCGCGTGAGCCGCTCAATGGGTTACTTCCTGCGCGCCTTGATGGCGCATCCTGCAGTTTACGAGTGGATCAGGGACCGCCGCTGGCGAAGTTCCGAACAGAGAACGAACGAAACAGTCACCGTGCAACTCGGCACCTACTGGGAAGCAGATTATCAGGTACGTTTTCCCGCTAGTTGCGTGCACGCAAACGAAACTCAACCGAATACAACAAGGAAGGCCACAAGGCGCGGATTCAACGCGGCGCGGGGCCTTCTGATTGCCAGCGTCCAATGAATACTTTCTGGGTCACATTTTACTCCTACAAGGGCGGTGTGGGCCGCACTATGGCGCTTGCAAACGTCGCGGCACAGCTAGCTCAAGAAGGTCGGCGAGTTCTACTAATCGACTTTGACTTGGAGGCACCTGGGTTGGATGCGTTTGAGGACCTCGGCTGTGCTAAGGGACATTCAGGCGTGGTGGAATACGTCGCTGAATACCTCGCCACGGGAAAAGCACCCGCCATCGGGGCTTTTGTGAGAGAATGCGCGCCCTCATCCACGCATCTTCGAGGGAAGTTATGGCTAATGCCAAGCGGCAAAAAAGACCAGCAATACAACCGCGATAGAGCTCGGATAAACTGGACCGAACTTTATGATAAATATGATGGTGAGCAGTTTATCGAGAATTGGAAAGCGGATATTGAGAAGACCTATGCGCCGGATTACGTGCTAATTGACTCACGAACTGGACTAACTGATGTCGGGGATCTGCACATTGCACCTACCTCAATTAGTGGTTCTACTCTATGCACTTAATGATCAAAATATTCATGGTATTGCTGGCGTCGCCCGCGCGGTGAGTAAAGCTGAAGTCTAGGCCACCTCAACTGCTGACGGTGGCAACGCCGTCCCCCGATGCCAAAAGAGCGGACTGGCTTGCTTCAGGAGCGCCTCGACCTCGCCGAAAAGGAACTGGGCGTCAAACCACATTGCCAAATTCATTACGACGCAAGAGTGTCGTTGAAAGAGCAAATTATCGTTTGGGATGAGTCCGCCGGG
Source organism: uncultured Verrucomicrobiae bacterium (assembly GCA_963841745.1). Lineage (GTDB taxonomy): Bacteria > Verrucomicrobiota > Verrucomicrobiia > Verrucomicrobiales > Akkermansiaceae > Luteolibacter. The sequence continues at coordinate 251,168 of CAWJDV010000012.1, forward strand.
CGTTTGGCGTGGGAATATAATATTCTGAAAGACAAAATCACCGATTCTCGACGTCCGAGGACTGGATTTCTTAATCAAGGAATCCAAGCGTGCTATTGACGAGCTGGACGAGGAACGCGCGAATACTGCTCGATTCGATTTGGAAAGAGACTACAGCGAAAGGGCAGAAAGCTTCTATCAGATATCCAATACTGCAAGGGCTTTCGGGCGTTTAGAGGAAGTAGAACTGAACTTGCGAAAAGCCATCGGACTTGATGCCTATTTTTCACCGGCTTTCGATGATCTTATTGCATTTCTTAAGGTGAAAAAGCGTCTCGACGATGCCATTGCTCTTTGCCGTGAACGGCTTGAAGTGCTTGGAGATGATGTGAGACGTGTAGAAATCAAAAACACTCTTGTTCGTTTGGGCGAAGTTGCGATGGCTGCTGGACAATATTCTACTGCTGCGGAAACCTATGAAAAGCTGTCGCGCAATACGGCAAATGGAGACAATGAAGGCGATTCTGGGCGACTGGCAAGGGCCTTCAACTATGCAGAGTCACGTCGGCGTGCAGGAGTTAAGGTTCCCAAGGCTGACTTGAAACAAATTATCGCAATTTACGAAAGAGGTGCTGCAACTGAAGGATCTGGCTCCGTCGTAGTGCGTCTCAACCATATGCAGTCTATGCACATCCCGTTCGCGCTAGTTGGGGATGTCGAGAAGGCCAGTCAGCTGTTGCAGCAAGTTCGCGAGCTTGCGTCCGCGGTTTCTCCACGGGAACGCATTTTTTCGGTTGTATCATACACTGAGGTTCCTGCCGATCAGCTTCTTCTCCAGAATCAAGAAATGCTTGATGCCGTTGGCTCGGGAAAACTTTGGGATGGCACACTGCTTCCTTCTGTATAGCGGCCCATGGATGAATCGGTTCAGGCCTCTAGGATTCACAGAATAGCACCGGTCCTCGCACGGCAGCATCCTTCGCAGCACGATTTCCTGTCGCTCATTCCCCGCCCCAGCACCGCTGCCACCACGCATAGTGCAGATGTGAAGCGGCAGGTCGGAATCGGGCGAAGCGGAAGATGGACTGGAGCAATTGGCCCACTCGCTCATCACCCATTCCGTTTCGCTCATGCCACAGGATCAGGATCTCAAGGGTGCCGAGGGTTTCGAAGTTTGGATTCCGCTTTTTGGCACGACGGATCGCTCTTTCGTCATCGATAGCAATGGGATGTCCGCGACTTTCCGCCAAGGCGAAGCACATCGCCTCTCCATCGCCGGCCCCGAGCAGCGCGGCGTAGTCGATCAGGAGTTCGAACTCCAAATCGGTTTGCGGTTCGATTCGTTCAAGCAAGCCAGCCGCAAAGTATGGTTCCAGGTCAATGGCATGCTCTTCGCCGGTTTCGCGATCCCGCAGGACTTTCACCTCGCGGATGACGTCCGGGCAGACTTTGAATTCCATCCCGCAGCCGGAAAAGATGTCCCCCGCCGCTCCAGAGGCGACGAGATTGATCAGCACGGAGGCATCGGTGATGAGGATGGTTCCCATGGTTCCCGCGGTTGAAATCAGACCGCGAGAAGCAGTTGATTGGGATCGAGATCGATCCGCTCGAATCCGTCATCGCCCTGACCATCGGCCTGGCTGCGAAGCACTTCGAGTTCATCCCTGACCGCCACCCGGTCCATGCGGAACAGCGCCGCGAGTTCCGACTCGGTCATGTCGCTATCAGCCGCATCGTAGGCATTTCGTGCCATCATCCGATAGCGGAACGGCAGGACCGGCTCACGCGCGGTCAAGGGAAGTCCAAGCGTGGTTCGTGCCTTGTCGGGTCGGTTGGCCCGGAGATTGTCCCAAGTCCCGGCAGGCAGGCGTTTCAACTCTTCCAAACGGCGGAAGATCGCCTCGGCGGAAACCCGGAATTGGTGGGCGAGAGTCAGCACATCGGCCGCCGTCACGCCCTTGCCGTGGGCGGATACCATCTCGGACAGCAAGCGATTCACGCCGGTGCGGGGCATGAGAAAGTTCTTGGCGAAGGAGTCGGCGAATTTTTCAGCCGCAGCCCTTCCCCACGGTGCTCCATTCCACAGGCTGATGTCGGCTGCGTGACGGGTCGAAAGAAAGTGCCCGAATTCATGGGCCAACGACCCCACACCGCGAGGGGCGGGATGGAGACGGTTGATGGCGATGCAGCCTCCCAGATCTTCCGAATAGGCATAGATGCCGCCAATCACGGAAGGCAGATCGAGGTAGAAGACGCGCAAGCCAACGGATTCCTCAAGGACTGACCGCAGATCATGGATCGGACCATCGCCCAGACCCAGCCGCGTCCGTTCTTCGGCTGCGACCTCTTCACCGCGCATCTCGGGCGTGATTCCCGGTCCTTCGTAGGCATAGGGCACCGGATGGCGGCGAACCAACGGAAGAGCAGTGCGTTCCTCCAGTCCCGCGTAGTCGCGGGCGAGGGTTTCGAGCTTGGACACGGCATCACGAAGATCGGATTCTTCGAGGTTCAGCTCCCGTGGCGGCATCCGGAACTGCGGCACCAAAGGAACAGGCGCTGGTTTCTCGCTCGTCCAATCCGACAGTGGGCGTCCATACAAGGACGCCAGCATCACGAGTTCCTTCGCCGTGATCCGGCGATCGCCTTTTTCGATGGCTACCAGCGTGGTGCGAGCGACACCGAGATGATCCGCAGCGTCATTCTGGGTCAGCCCACGATCCGTGCGGGCGCTCTTCAGCTTTTCGCCGAGAACTCGTGAGTCGATCTTTTGAAGGGCGTGTTCCATGGCGACTTTTACGGCAGATGATGCACCTGACACCGATTTGGCTTTGTGTCAAATTCATTCTGACATTGTCAGCCATAACCCACCAAGGCTTCAAGCTGCCGAAAGCCAGTCTTCGTGTCCTTCGGCACAAATATTTTCAATGGGCGGACTGAAGATCCGCGCTCCAATTTTCCGAAGATCCCTTCCCGCTTCAGAAGTTTACAGGCCAGCAAGATCCAGCTACTTTCCTCCCATGAGCAAGCGCACCGGCAAGGAACCCGAGGTGATCGTCCGTGATGGCAAGCCGGTCTCCGTGATATTGCCCATCAAGGAGTATGAGGAGCTGCTCGAACGCCTCGAAGATGCGGATGACATCGCGTATTTGAAGAAGCTGCGGAGCAAACCACTCTCATTCCGCCCGCTGTCCGAATACCTCGCCGAACGCAGCAAAGCCGATGTTTGAAATCCTCGTCGAACGGAGCGCGGAAAAGGATCTCCGGAAGTTGAGCGACAAAGTTCATGACCGGGTGATCGAATCCATTTCCACCCTTGCCGACAATCCAAGGCCGCCCGGCGTGAAGAAACTCTCTGGAACTGGGAACGACTGGCGGATTCGCGTGGGTGATTACCGGGTGCTTTACGAGATCGCAGAAACCGTTCGAATTGTCCGGGTCTATCGTGTGCGTCACCGAAAGGACGTTTACAAATGACGGTCAGCCGTAAACCCGCCTTCGGGCCTCCGTTGACTCCCGAGCCACCCACCATCTATCTCTTCGCAGGTTGCAACGGTGCGGGGAAAACCACTTTTGCGCGGGCTTACCTGACCACGGACTACTTCAAGACGCCGCCACGCTTTCTCAACGCCGATGAGATCGCCAGGGGTCTTTCCCCTCTCGCTCCCCAAACCGTCGCGTTGAAAGCCGGAAAACTCCTGCTCTCGGAAATCGACACCTGCCTTCGCGGCCACAAATCCTTTGCCATCGAAAGCACACTCAGCGGCCAGGCGCAGATCGAAATTCTCAAACACGCCCGAAGCCTCGGTTACCGCATCGAAATGTTTTATTTATGGATCCCCTCCTCCGCCGTCGCGATCAAACGCATTGGCCAGCGGGTGAAAAAAGGCGGCCACGCGATTCCGGCCCGCGATGTCGAGCGTCGCTACTCGCGGAGCCTGCAAAACTTCGTCCACACCTACGCACCGCTCGCCGACTTGTGGCAGGTGTGGAACAATACGGAGCGCCCTCCGGTGTTGACCCTGTCCTCCGAGCGTGCGAACCTCCGCCAGTTGGAAAATCTCCTTTTGCCATGAAAGTGAAAGCCACCGCAGCCACGACCAAGACGACTCCAGCAGCTCCCACCGCGGCGGACGAACGTGGAAATGCCGCCGCCAAAGCCATGAGCAAGGCCCTTCTCGCGGAGCACAAGCGCTGGAACATGCCGTTCATCACTTGGAAGAATGGAAAAGTGGTGAGCGTGAAGCCTTGATCCTGCCGAACGCCACAAGGCTGATGTTTGACAGCATCCTCGAACGGCTTGGTAATGTTACCAGTGCTCGAAGATTTACATTGCTGAATCGTGCGTCTGCCCGGCTTTGAGCTCGGCGATCTCGGACTCGAGGATGGCGAGCCGCGCTTCGACTGCGGCGCGCCAATCGTTTTCTGCAGGGATGTGGGAGGATGCGGAAGCGACACCGGTGACAAAGGTGCTGTCCGCGGCGGCGGGTGACAGGAGGTGGGCGAAGGTCTCGACCCGGCGGCCTTCGCCGACCGGGATCCGCCTGACGAGCGGGCCGTGCGGGTATTCGATGAACCACGTGAGCGTCTCCTCCACTTCATCCAGGGAGGCAAAGGTGTGCAGACGATCGGTGCGCTGGCGGATTTCGCCGGCGCTCTGGGGGCCGCGCAGCAGCAGGACGGTCAGGACGGCGCGCTCGCCCGGCTGCATGCTCAGCACGTCCTGGAGGCAGTGTTCGAATTTCGGGGCGCGGCCGCCGAGGGTCTTTTCGACGAGGTATTTCTCCGAGAGCCCGCGAAGGGCTTCCGAAACTTCCTCACCGGTGAAATGGGTGATGGGGTCCCGACTGGAGGTCTGGTTGCAGGCAATGAGAAGCGAGTTGTGGGTGAGCGGGTAGCTGCCGGGAGTGAGGATTTCCTTTTCCAACAAGCAACCGAGAACACGGGCTTCTTGAAAGGTGAGCTGGATTTCAGGGAAGTGCTGCATGGTCGCGCTGGAGAGTAAGGACGGTGTGCAGCGGGCGACCATGAGAAAGCGCGAGGGTGGTGTGTTTTTGGGGGGCCTGTGGGGAGCGGTCTTCGCAAGGAGGGGCGATATCCGATCGCCCGGTCCATGGGGGGACAATGAAAGCGCGTTGCTCACCTCATTGGCAATCCATGGACTCGGCGGACGGATTCCGCCGCTCCTTGGGTTCTTGCTCGCCAGCGATGAGGAATGGTGTTAGCTACACGTTCATCTCATGGAGTCCGATCCATCAGCGTATCCCGCACTCAAATTTCTCGACGAGTTCGCGAAGATTGAGAAATCACAGAACCGGCTTCCCCACTGGAGACAGGATCGGGCGGCCTATTTCGTGACTTATCGGCTCCAGGATTCAGTCCCGGAGGTGTTGATGAATGCTTGGCGGGCACGACGCGACCAATGGTGCGAGGAACACCCGCGACCCTGGTCGACGGATACCGAAGCGGAGTATCACAAGAGGTTTTCATCCGTCATCGATCGTCATCTCGATGACGGCCATGGTTCCTGTCTGCTGCGAGAACCCGCGAATGCCGAAATCGTCGCCGGAGCTTTTCATCATTACGACCAACGCAACTACCTTCTCCACGCCTGGGTCATCATGCCGAATCATGTGCATGTCCTGTTCAGTCCCGGTGAAAGCGATTTACTGAACCGGATCGTGGCGGGTTGGAAGCGATTTACAGGGACGAGAATCAACGCCCGAACCGGGGCTTGCGGCGCTTTCTGGCAGAAGGATTACTTTGATCGGTTGATCCGCGATTGGGACCATTTCATGAATGTCGCGCGGTATATTCGGAGGAATCCCATCAAGGCAAAACTACCGGTGGGGTCGTTCGCGGTTTATGAAGCTCCGTGGGTGGTGCGTTTGCTCTCTTAACAAGGAGGGCGATATCCGATCGCCCGGTCCATGGAGGGGCAATGAAAGCGCGTTGCTCACCTCATTGGCAATTCATGGACTCAGCGGACGGATTCCGCCGCTCCTTGCCTGAAACATCCCCTATAAATTTAACCTCGCTTCACTGCTGGCGCTTCAACGCGAGTTCCACGAGCCGGGTGGAAATCTTGCGGATCTCCTTGATGGATTGAGGAATGGGCTCCTGACCGTTCTCAAGAGTCATCTTCTTGCTCAAATCCTCCAGCAAGTCCCGCATGTTCGAATAATTCGGCCGGCCGGAAATCTTCGGTTCCAACCCGGCGATACTATCCGAGTAGTATTCCGCGATGTCTTTCCTCATCACCTTCCGGGCACGCTCGGGAGAAAATTGCTTGTCCACGGCGACGGAAGAAACCTCCAGCGCACGGATCCAACCGCCTAACGAAATCAAGTGGGCCAGATCCGCATCTTTGAGCGCGACCAACTCATTCTCCACATCCCTCTGGGTGGAAGACAACTCAATCTTCAGTTGAGGCACATCCCCATTCCTCGCGCTCTCCAACAACCCAGCCGCGTGGCGATTGATCCGGTCCCCCGCGCCCAGAGCCTTGCCATATCGGGTCAGATCCTTCGCCATTTTTTCCACATCCTTCAACTGGTCGGCCTGAACCATGAGGAAACCATCCGCGATGAGAAACCCCAGTTCGATCGCCAGATCCGCCCGATCCTGGGACATCCGCGCCGGCATTTTCCGCTCAACCTCGGCGATGGGCAGAGGCATCAAAAACTGCAAGGTATCAAACATTTTGGAGATTGAAGGAGCGGTGAACGGGTTGACCGCAAGCTCCTGACGGATGTGAGAATCGTCGAGCAAGTCGTTTGGGATTTCCCCCTTCGGTCCGATGACATCCGCAGCCACTTCCGCAGGATCGGGAGCACCTTCAATTTTCAAAGGGGCTTCCTCCGAAATCGCAGGCGTGGACAGCGCGAACAAGGCGGAAAGACTCAGCAGTTTCAACTTCATGTGCGGAGCCAGCCATCAATTCGCCCGGATTGCGAGGAATTTGCCATTAGCCGACCTCAATACGCGCCCCGTAAATTTCTTTGCCAGGGTGGGACGGTGTTCCGGCCATTCGCCGACCGGAATCCGCCTGACGAGCGGGTCGTGCGGGTTATTCGATGAAGCACGTGAGCGTCTCTTCCAGGGAGGCAAAGGGGTGCAGACGATCCGTGCGCTGGAGGATTCCGCCGGCGCTCTGGGATCCGAGCAGCAGCAGGACGGTCAGGACGGCACGCTCGCCCGGCTGCATGTTCAGCACGTTCTGGAGGCAGTGTTGGAATTTAAGGGCGCGGCCGCCGAGGGTCTTTTCGACGAGATATTTCTCCAAGAGTCCGCGCAGGGCTTCCGCAACTTCCTCACCGGTGAAGTGGGTGATGGGGTCCCGGCTGGAGGCTTGGTGGCAGTGCTGGCTCGCTTTTCAGGATCTTAAAGGTTGCACAAGCACCTCGAGTTCCGCGTCCCGGCGAGGCGCTCCGTTGGTAAAGCCGAAGCCGCGCCGGACTTCCTCCATTTCTCCGGTCAGGCAGCCGTCGGCACACCGCACGGTTAGGGGCGTCTCCACCCTGATTTCCCCGTCAGAACCCTGCGGAAGGCGACAGGCAAAAAGGGTGAACAGCGGCGGCAAGGTCTCGCGGGGGATCACGTCCCGCAAGCGCACCACCCGCAGTCCCGCGGCTGCGATTTCATCGAGGGCGCGCTGCTTCTGCGGAAATGGAAAACACAGGACGAACCAGCCGTCAGCCGTGAGATGCCTCACCGCCGCCTTTGCGTAATCCCCCACATCGCCCCGCAGCTCGAAGCGGGCGTGAGCTTTTTGGGAATCCTGCGGAATCACTCCCGATCCCGGCGGAAAATACGGTGGGCTGCCCGTGATGAGCGGAAATTCCCGGCCCAGGCAGAGGTCCCGGAGATCGCCATGCGAAGCGTCCACACGCGCCCGGAGACCATTGAAATCGAGATTGGACTGGAGTAACACATAGCTGATTTCCTGCGCCTCCACACAGGTCAGCCGGGCGGTCGGCCCCATGCCCCACAAGGTCAGCAATCCCACCGTGCCGATGCCCGTTCCGAGGTCCAGATGCTGCTCGACCGGGGGCGATACCTGAAGTGCGTACCACGCCGTGAGCACGTCATCGACGGAATGCCGGTGGCCGGCTTTTCGCTGGGCGATCAGCCACCCGGCGGCTCCCCCGGCATCATCTAGCAATGAATTCCGATCCATCAGTCCACCGGACCCGGTCAGGGCGTCGAGAGTGATCCGCTCGCCGAGCTCCGCCTCGAGACGCCCGCGCTCTTCTTGCCAGTGATGCATGCGGGTCGGGGGATGGATCATTCGGTTGGTCATCGGTGGCCGGAATTCTCTGCAAGCCCGCGGCGATGGCAAAGCACGAATTCCCTTCAGGAGCACCCCGGTTGAAAAGCCCGGAATTTCTAAGGTTGCCTCATCCGACGCGCTGGGTGTATCCTCGCGGGCAACACGATTCTCATGTGGAAATTCATACAAGATCACTGGGGTGACGGCATTGAAATCCTGCTGCTCGCTGCCTGTATCTACCAAATCTATCGCGCGTTCCGGGCCACCCGGGGAGCGCAGATTCTGGTGGGACTCGGCACGATCCTGGTGGTGCTGACCTTGGTTTCCACGATTTTCAAATTCGAGGTGATCAGCTGGATCATCAAGGGTGCGGCGACCATCCTGACCGTCGCGCTGATCGTTATTTTCCAACCGGAGCTGCGCAACGGCCTGGCCCGACTGGGAAGCAACCCGCTGTTTTCGTTTTCCAGCAAGCGCAAGCTCGCCTTCCTGGAACGCTTCGCCGACGCGGTGATCCTGCTTTCCAAAAAGCGCATCGGCGCGCTGTTCGCGATTCAACGGGGCATCAGCCTGAAGGAGCATCTCGACAGCGGCGTGGTGCTCGACGCGCAGTTTTCACCCGAGCTGGCGATGACCGTTTTCCACCCCAAGGCTCCGCTCCACGACGGCGGCATGATCATCGCGGACGAACGCGTGGCGGGAGCCGCCTGTGTCTTTCCGGTGACCGAGCGCGAAATGAAGGACCGCTCGACCGGCCTGCGCCACCGCGCGGCAATCGGCCTCACCGAGCGCACGGACGCGATCGCCGTGGCCGTCAGCGAGGAGACCGGCGGCATCTCGATCTGCGAAAACGGCGTGCTCCAACGCAATCTCACTGAAAAACAATTCCGGGAAAAACTCGCGGAAATCTTCGTCTCCGGCAAACCGTCTCATGAAACTGAACCTGGCCCACAACTGGATCGCAAAGGTCCTGTCCCTCCTTCTGGCGATCGCGATCTGGTTTCTGATTAAAGACCACCTGGAGAAAAACGGCGATCCGTTTCCCAACGCACCCCGGGCCCAGCCGGTTTACGAGGGATTCCGGGACTCTCCGGATACCAACCAAAAGCGCTGAAGCAAATTTTGCTCCAGCGCCTTTCAAATGACAGTTAGGAACTGTTGCCGCATTACAGCAGCCCGAGGGCGGCGGAGATCAGCAGATCGTCGTCGATGAGCCACTTGGCGGCTTCTCCGCCGGGGCTACCAGCCTTCGGGGGCGCGGTGGATTCCGTGACATCGAGGGTGATCCCTTCGCCGCGGATGCGCCGGATGACGCCGCCCGCATCGTAGACGGCCATGAATGCGGCGAGCACGTTGATGGAAGCCTCGGTGGTCGCAGGTTCGTCATTTCGTCCGAGAAGGGCGTCGAGCAGGGTCGGAGTGGGATCCACGGCACTTGAAATCCGGGTGACAGCACCGTTCACCTCCTTGGAAATTCCGGGAACGCTGGCGGCCTCTAGCGCCCTGACGAGCGCGATGATGCGGCGCTCCAGATCCGGCACGGCGAGCGCGGCAGGAAGCGTGGCTTCGATGCCCGATGCGAGAACGACCTGGCGTGCATGAAGCCGTGCCCAGTCCGGCGAGCGCAACGCGGAGTCGCCGTCCGACCCGGTGCGGCGGCCTGCCACGCCGGTTTGCACGAAGGACGCGATGGCCTCCGCCGCGCGCTTGCACTGGATCCCGGCACACACCGGAGCGAGGGCGAAGGCAGCGAGCCGGCTGGAGAGAAGGACGTTTCCCATGGCTTGCATTTTCGCGCCGAGCAGCGCGTCGCGCTCGCGTTTCACGGTGAAGAACTCCATGGCGCGGCGCAGCGTGACTTCCAACTGGGGGATGTCCCACGGCTTGGTCATGTAGCGGAAAATCCCGCCCTGGTTGACCGAGCCGATGGCGGCGTCGATGTCCGAATACGCGGTGGAAAGGATTTTGATGATGTCCGGATACTGCTCGGCGATCTTCGAAAGGAAGCCGACCCCCGTCTCGTTGGGCATGCGCTGGTCGGTCACGATGATGCCGATCTCATTGGCATGTTGCCGGAAAACGGTGAGAGCCTCGACTCCATCCTCAGCTTCAAGAATCCGGAATTTCTCGCCGAACAGGCGCTTGAAATACTTGCGGGTGTTCGCTTCGTCATCCACGAAAAGGATGGCGTAGCGCTGGTAGTCATAGGCGTCGATCTCGTTGCTCATGTTGGTCGATAGGAAGTGGTTCGTGGATAGTTAACGGATGGAGAATGATAGAATCAGGCGGGCTGGTCGAGCACGGATTCCGGCTCGGAGCCAAAACTCGGCGCGGGAAACGCGATGCGAAAGCGCGTAAACTCGGTCGGGCGGCTGTCCACCTCGACGATCGCCTTGTGCGCTTGCAGGATTTGGTGGGTGATGGACAGCCCGAGCCCCATGCCCTTGCCGACATCCTTGGAGGTGAAAAACGGGTCGAAAATCTTCTGCAAGTCCTCAGCCGGGATGCCGATGCCGTTGTCACGTATGGTGACCTGCCACCCCTCGCCTGCCGGATCGATGGCCACGTCGATACGCCCGGGATCCCCGCCTTGCGCGGCGATGCGCATCTGGATGGCATCGATGCTGTTCTGGAAGAAATTGATGAATACCTGGACGAGTTGGTTCGGATTTCCGGTGATCAGCGCGTTGCTGGGGGACTTCAGATTGAACTCGATTTCCTTGCCGACCTGATGGCCGACCATGCGCTTGGCGCGCCCGATGATTTCCGCGAGGTCGGCGTCACCGCTGGTCGCCTTGTCGTCGCGGGTGAATTTCCGCAGGTCGATGACGATCTGGGAAACCCGCTCCACGCCCTCGCGGATGTCTTTGAGGATGTCCACGTAATCGGGCTGGTCCTTCTCCGGCATCACGCGGGTGAATGTCTCCAGCGCGTGAAGTCCGGCGCTGGCGTAGTTCAGCGGGTTGTTGATTTCGTGGATGATGCCGGCGCTCATCCGGCCGAGGGCGGAGAGTTTTTCATTCCGCACCATCATCACTTCGTTTTCCTTGATCTGGTCGAGGGCGGAGTGCAGCTCGTTGTTCAAATCCACCATCTCACGCCGCACACGGGCCATGGCGATTTGGTTTTCAAGGCGGAGCGCCAGTTCGGCGGTGGAGAATGGCTTGGTGAGGAAATCGTTGGCACCGGCTTGGAGCGCGCTGAGTTTGGTGGATTCGTCGGCACGGGCGGTGAGAATGATCACGGCCACCCCGCGGGTGGTGTGGTTTTCGCGGATTCTGCGGCAGACTTCCACGCCATCCATCTCCGGCATCATGTGGTCGAGAAGCGCCAACTGGGGCCGCCGCAGACGCACGAGTTCCAGTGCCTCGGCACCGTCGGACGCCTCGATCACGTCCACGTCTTCCAGCTGCATCCGGAGGAACCGGCGGATGTCGGGCTCGTCGTCGGCGATCAGCACGAGTGGCCGGGCTCCGCTCGGCCGTGTGCCGATCATGGGGGCTGCGACCGGACCGGTCGACTGGATGGGGGTGACGGTTCTGGCAGCCATCTTGCCGGGAATCGACATGGCCGCGCGGCGGTGGAGGTTGGCGATGTTTCCTCCGTCCTTGAGCGGATTGGTCTCCTCCTGCGGCTCGGAAACCGCCATGGTGGCCGCCTCGGCGGGAAGCGTGACCGTGAAAACCGTGCCGTGGCCGAGCTGGCTGTCCACTTTCACCTCGCCGCCCATCGCCTCGCTGAGGCTCCGGACGAGTGCCAGGCCGATCCCGGCACCCTGGAATTTCCGGGTGGACGAGCTGTCCACCTGCCAGAACCGCTCGAAAATCCGCGGCAGCACGTCGGGTGGGATGCCGACGCCGGTGTCTTCGACAGTTAGCACCAGCTTGCCCTCGGCGACGGCGACCTTGACTTCGATGGTGCCGCTCGACGGGGTGAACTTGATCGCGTTGATGACCAGGTTGAGCAGGATTTTGTCGAACTTGTCGCGGTCTAACTGGATGGCGGGACTGTCGGAATCGCACTCCCAGATCAGGGCCACGCGGTCCTGCTCGGCGAGATGCCGGACCGAGCGCAGGAGTCCCTCCAAGTGATCGCCGATGACCGTCGGCTGGCGGTTGATGTCGGCGTGACCGGTGTCGAAGCGGACGAGATCCAACAGGTCGTCGATCAGCTTGAGCAGACGCAGTCCGTTCTGTTCGAGCATGACGGTCATTTCCTGGACCATCGGTTCGGTGGACTGGCGGCCGAGCACGGCTCTCAGGCGCTCGGTGATGCCGAGCATGATGGTGAGCGGCGTGCGGAGTTCGTGGCTGATGTTGGCGAAGAAGCGGGTTTTCGCTTCGTCGAGTTCGCTGAGCTGGCGGTTCTGGGCTTCCAGCAGCCCGCGCGATTTCTCGACTTCCATCCGCAGGCTGAACTCGCTGAAGCGCAGGTTTTCGTAGAAATAACTTCCCGCCAGCACGAATACCGACGTCGCGAACAGGAAATAGGAATTGCCATACAGCACCTGCGGGTCCGAGACGGCGGGCGAAAGGATGACGGCGATCGCATAGCAGACGAACGTCATCAGGATCATCACCAGAGAGTTCCAGAAGGTCCACCGCAACAGCAGTGACAGCCCGACAAGCACCAGACTCAAGCCTGCATAATAAACGGAGTTTCCCCCCTCCGTCACCGAGATCATGATGCAAATCGAAATGAGCGGCAGCAACGCGATCCCCTGTGCCACGACGCTGGCCTGGGAGGAGTGACGCGCCATCCCCAGATACCAGAAAATCAACCCGAGAAGCACCGCGCTGATCGAGCGGATGAGCAGGAAATCATATCCCCGGCTCGGGATGATCACCCAGTCGAGAGACGCCCCGGCGAGCATGAACACGCCTGCGAAAACCGCTGCCCGTCGCGCGTTGTCGAACGCGATGCCGCTTTCGTATTCGCGGAAGGACCGACGCAGCTCGGCATCCACCTCCTTCGGATTGACCGAGGCTTCAGCCATTGGCGAGTTCGATTTCAAGGAACAAATTCACCCCTGTGGAATCGGCTTCAATCTTCGTACCCTTCAAATTCAGTCCATCGGGAACGAGGTCCGCCATCTCCGACTCGTCGCGGTAAATCAGGTTCCATTCCATCACGTATTCCATCCACGCCTTCCTCGGATTGCTGGCCGCGACGTTGGTCACGATGACGATGCCGCCCGGCCGGATCATCGTGCAGAAAAGTTCTACCAGACGCTTGCAGACCCGCTGCGAGAGGTAATCGAACAGGCCCGCGCAATAAACGACGTCGTAGTTGGAGAATTCGTCGTCACCGCCCTGGGTGGCGGCCCGCAGGAGTTGGTGGACCGAGCGCTGGAAATAGCGCACCTGGGTTTCCCGGCCACCGCTCATCTTCGCTTCCTGGATGCGCTCGCGGGTGTATTCGAGGGTTTCCGGGTTGAAATCGAGCAGATCGATTTCCGCCAGGTCGCTTTCCTCGCATTCCCGCAGGAACCGTTGGACTTCCATCGCCGGTCCACAAGCGAGGTTGAAGACCCGCGTCCTTCCCTTGGAGACGCGGCGCGCGCACTCGGAGCGCAGTTTTTCAATCAGATAGTCGATGCGGTTGCGGTGGGCCACGACCGGTTCCGTGTTGAGCAGGGCGAAGTTGAGCAGCTTGGCGAACGCGGACGATCCTTCATACGGATTCCGCAGCATCATGTTGACCATCTCATAATCGCCGGCATAACCCAGCGGCTTGGTATAGGTCCGATAGAGAAACGGCGAGCACAACACGATGGGGTGCAGTTCCCGGCGCACGTAGGCCTTGTGAACCGCCACCTCCGACTCGCCCACCTCCAGCGAAACCTCCTCGAATTTCTCCATGGATGGCAGCACCTCCTCGACCACCCGGTTTTCAATCCCTGAGAAAATCTCCTGCTCCAGCTCGTCGCGCCGCCGGGTCACCGTGGTGCGGATGCCCACGTCCACCCCTGTTAGCCAGTGCTGGACTCCGGAAAGCATGCTGGCGAGATCCGCCACCACCAGCTTGAAGGGATCCTGCACCTTGTTGGCGGATTTCCACTCGCCCATGAAGTTGGCGAACTGCCCGCAAAGATCGCCGCCGCCGCTGGGCGAGGAGCCCGCGCTGACGCTGGAAAGGAAGTCCACCTCCACCCAGCCCTCGTCGAGCATCGCCTCGCAGACAAGCACGATTCCGGTGTTGAGCAGGTTGCTAACAACCGCCTTGCCGTGGTAGAGCAGACGCCGCGACGCCATGATCCGGAAGTCCGACAATACCTCGGACAACTGGAGAATGCTGTAGGGATTGTAAACTTCGAAGACGACGGAATACCGCTTGATCCTTAGAAGGTTGGCTGTCAGCTCGGTGCCCTGGCTGTTCCGGCATGTGATGACGCTTTGGGATGATTCGCTTGTTAAATCCATGCTCGCAGATGATCGCTGCGGTAGATTGGACTCCCCGACTTGCTTTCCGCAAGCAACTAGAATTCTTTTTTCAGTTAAATTGATTATCCACGACCTCCGAGGATCCGGCACGGAAAGCGAATAGTCGCTTCCTGAAAATCAAGCCTCCCGGCGCTTGCGTACGGCGGCCGCCAGCAACTCAAGCGTCTCGACCGTATCGTCCCAGCCGATGCAGGCATCGGTCACCGATTGGCCGCGGGTGAGCTTGCTCAAGTCCTTGACCAGCTTCTGGTTGCCTTCGACGAGGTTGGATTCGATCATCACTGAGGTGATGACCTTGGAGCCGGCCGCGATTTGGTTCGCCAGGGCACGTGCGACGAGCGGCTGGTTCCGGTAGTCCTTCATGGAATTCCCGTGCGAGCAGTCCACCATCAGCGACTCGGTTAGACCTTGTTCGCGCAGCATTTCGGCCGCAGCGTCGATCTCGGGCTTTTCGTAGTTGGCTCCGGATTTCCCGCCGCGAAGAATAAGGTGGCAGGACTCGTTTCCCGCAGTCGAGACGATCGCGGAAACCCCCTGTTTCGTGACCGACAGAAAATGATGCGGCCGCGAGGACGACTGGATGGCATCCAGCGCGATTTGGATCGAACCGCCGGTGCCGTTTTTGAAACCAACCGGCATCGAAAGCCCGGACGCCAGCTCGCGGTGGATCTGGGACTCCGTCGTCCGAGCACCAATCGCGGCCCAGGCGATGAGGTCCGCGATGTATTGCGGGCAGATCGTATCGAGAAATTCCGTGCCCGCCGGCACGCCCATGTTCGCCAGATCAAGCAAAAGCCCGCGGGCGATGCGCAGTCCGTGGTTGATGTCGAACGAGTCGTCCAGATTCGGGTCGTTGATCAGCCCCTTCCAGCCCACCGTGGTCCGCGGTTTTTCAAAATAGACCCGCATGATCACGAAGACGTCCTTTTCGACGCGCTTTGCCTCCTCTTTCAACTTCGCCGCATACTCAAGCGCCGCTTCCGGATCATGGATCGAGCACGGGCCGACGATCGCCAGCAACCGGTCGTCATCTCCCCGCAAAATCGCCTCCGCCTGCGCGCGGGCACTGGCCACGAGTTCGGAAGCCTGCTCGGTGAGCGGGAGGTAATAGGCGAGAACCGCTGGGGAAATCAACGGATTGAGGCCAGTAATTCTGAGGTCGTCGGTGCGGTGTCGCGTCACGCTGTTGATCGTTGTCGGCGGATGGGCAGCTAGGCAAGGCACAAGTTTCGTCCGTCCGCCTTTCTTGCCGGAGACTCTCCTTGCGGGTCGATTCGGTTCCTGCTTGGCTTCACCCCTGATGAAAAACCTCCTGATCAGCCTGCTTTTCAGCATGCCCCTGCTCGCCAAGGAAATCCCGGCCGCCGCCCCGAGCGCCGCGGCAGCTCAAAATTTCCTCGCCACCCTCGACCCGGAGCAGAAGCCCAAGGCCGCGCTGCCTTTCACCAGCGTGGAGCGCGAAAATTTCCGCTACACCCCGCGCGACCGCGCCGGACTTCCGCTCAAGGACATGACCGACGCCCAGCGCGAGGCCGCCATGAAGCTCGTCGATTCCGTCCTCAGCGAAAAGGGCAAACTCAAGGCCACCCAGATCATGTCCCTGGAAAGCATCCTCGCGGAAATCGAGAAAGATCCGGTCAGGCGCGATCCCGGCCGCTATTTCGTCGCCGTCTTCGGCACTCCGGGCGATCCGAAAGGCTGGGGCTGGCGCATCGAGGGCCACCACCTTTCGGTCAATCTCACCTTCGTCGAAGGCAAGGGGATTTCCGTAACTCCCTCCTTCATGGGCTCCAATCCCGGCGAAGTCCGCGAAGGTCCCAAAAAAGGCCTGCGCGTGCTCGCCGCCGAGGAAGACCTCGCCCGCACCCTGACGATTACCCTGCTCGCCGCCGGAAAAAACGATGTCATCTTCAGCGAAAAAGCTCCCGCCGAGATCCTCAGTTTTGAAAACCGCAAGGCCACCGCGCTCGATCCCGTGGGCGTGATTTCCTCCGACCTCACCGGCATCCAGCGCAGCGCCCTGCTCACCCTGCTCTCCGAATACACCGGCCGCTACCGCCCGGAAATCTCCGCCACCGACATGGCGAAAATCAAAGCCGCCGGCATCGAGAAAATCCGTTTCGGCTGGGCCGGTGGCACCAAGCCCGGCGAGGCCTACTACTACCGCATCCAAGGGCCCACCTTCCTCATGGAAGCCGCCAACACCCAGAACAACGCAAACCACGTGCACGCCACTTGGCGCAGCTTCGACGGCGACTTCGGCCGCGACCTACTTGGCGAGCACTTCAAGGGAGACCATTGAATTTTGATGAAAAAAGACCGCATCGACGCATTGCTCGTCGCCCGTGGACTCTGCGATTCCCGCGAACAGGCCAAGCGCCTCATCCTCGCCGGTGAAGTCCGCAGCGGCGACCGCATCATCGACAAGCCCGCCACCAAGCTGCCCGAGGACGCGCCGCTGGAAGTGAAGGAAAAACAACGTTACGTCGGCCGCGGCGGGCTGAAACTCGAAGGTGCGCTCGACGCGTTCCACATCGATCCTAACGGCTGGATCTGCATCGACGTCGGTGCCTCCACCGGCGGCTTCACCGACTGCCTGCTCCAGCGCGGTGCCACCCGCGTCCACGCCGTGGATGTCGGGACGAATCAACTCGTCTGGAAACTCCGGAGCGACCCCCGCGTCATCGTCAAGGAGCAGTTCAACGCCCGCCACATGGTCCCCGCCGACATCGGCGAGAAATGCCGTCTCGCCGTCACCGACCTTTCCTTCATTTCCCTCACCAAGGTTCTGCCCGCCATCTTTTCCGTGCTCGAAGGCGGCGGATCCGTCGTCTGCCTCATCAAACCGCAATTCGAGCTCCGCCGCGAGAACATCACCCGCGGTGGCATCGTCAGGGATCCCCTGCTCCACGAGCGCGCCGTGCAGAAAATCCGCGAATTCGTCACCACGGAGTTCTCCTGCGACTGGCACGGCGTCATCCCCTCACCCATCACCGGCACCGACGGAAACCAGGAATTCCTCGCCTGGATCACTATCCCCGAGGCCGGCATCCCTCAAATTCCAGCGCGTCTTCTCTCTTAGAGGCTGTCTTAAAAATACAAATTTCCCGAATTTTAATCTGTACTAGTTTAGTCAGGTATTGGAGAAACTCGGCATGGCCAGTTATCCAAGCAGCATGACAGATTCCGAATGGGAGATTCTTGAATCCCTGTTGCCACCTAAACCCGACACCCTGCGTGGGCGTCCGCAGGAACATTCAAGGCGGGAGATCATTGACGGCATCCTCTACATCCTCCGGACGGGCGGGGCGTGGCGCATGATGCCCAACGACCTGCCTCACTGGAAAACCTGCTATCACTACTTCCGACTCTGGGCCAAACTGGGGCACTGGGAGCGAATCCACGCCGCGCTGCGCGATATGGCGCGGGTCGTAACCGGTAAAAAAAAGCCCCGACCGCTGCGATTATCGATAGTCAAAGCGTTCGGACAGCTAGCCAGCCCGGAGTTCGTGGTTATGATGCGGGTAAGAAGATTACAGGAAGAAAACGGCACGTATTGGTAGACACGCAGGGTAACATTCTCGCTCTGAAAGTAACGACGGCGGACGTGCAGGACCGGGACGGTGCGCAACTGCTGCTCAATGTCCTGGCCGTGGCATTCGGATGGCTCAAACTGATCTGGGCGGACGGTGGCTACGCGGGAAAACTTGTTGGGCATGTTGCGGAGATTGCGCGACACAGGAAGGTGAAACTTGAAATTGTGAAACGCTCGGACGATATCAAGGGCTTTAAGGTTCTGCCAAAACGCTGGATCGTGGAGAGAACCTTTGGATGGCTGATACAGTCCCGGCGGTTGGTCCGGGACTATGAAGTAAAAATCGAGCACTCGGAAGCCATGATCTACCTGTCGATGAGCAAGCGGATGCTCGCCAGAATTGTCGGCTAGATATTTTTAAGACAGCCTCTTACGTATTCTCTGCTAATTGAAGGAGATGAACTAACGGTAAGTAGGGCTAGCGCTGTAATTGGTATTATATTTATTTATGCTGTTGGCGTCTTTTTATATATTTACCTTATCTGGCTAGGAATCTGGAAAAAAGTCTGGGATTGCGCTATCCGGGCCATCGATGAATTTCAGAAATGATTGTAGCCATTGGAAGCACCACTACTGCCCAAAACAGCGGATTGAAAAAGCCGCCCTTAAATAGGGTCAGGTAACGCATTTCAACAATCTACTCACCCAATTGAGCGGGCGATGATTCGGGACCGTGACATGGTGCGATCCGTCCATCGTGGTCGGCAGGCGGATGTGAGAACCGTCCTGACGCACCGACTCCTAACCGAGCACCCGCAGCGCGCGGACCAACGCAGACGCGTTGATGTCGCGGGGGATTTTCATACCGCCAGTGCCTCGTCACGGACGAAGTGCAAGCGGATGATCTTCGGCATTGGGCCAAGTGCGCCATCGCCAAAGTGGCATCGTACGGCGTCCCGGACCATTTCCCGCAAATCATCAAGGGTGTCGCCTTGGTGTCCAAAGCGGAACTGGCTCAGTCGAACCGCAGATACGCGTGGCCGATGTCGATGGCGCGTTCGCCGGGGACGAGGAAGCGGGAGTCGATTTTGTAATTTCCGCCGTAAGTGCGAAGGACGATGCCTGAGGCGAGGAGCACGGCGAATTGTTTGGAAGTGCCGGCCGGGGTGGCACGCAGACGGTGTGCAACCTCGATCACCGACAGGGGCTCGCCCTTGGCAAGCTCGCGGAGGATGCTCCAGCGGCGCTCGCTCGCGATGGCGGGCAGGACGTCGGCGAGGGTAAGCTGCGGCGGCGGCGGGCTGGCGGAGGATGGTGCTGGGTCTGGCATGACGTGAATGGATCACCATTCCCCAAGCCGGCATCGCCCAAATCCCGACAACTCCCTTTTCTTAGATTCGCCCGATTCGTCAGATTCGTGGTTCCTCCCTCTTCATTTTCATAAACCCCGCGCCTTTTCGAGCCTAAGCACCCGAATCCAGCTCCTTGTGTCCGGAAATGGGACCATCTGGCCGGTTTCGGGACCTAACTTAGCTTCGAAAAGTTAAATTTCGAGTTCATCTTACATCCAACGAAAGGCGACAGCCCACTACGGTGAACTGAAAACCTTTCTCAACATATCCTGTTCCGGGCAGCTCAGCCCTGGCCAGATCGGTCTCCGGGGGGAAGTCGATCACACGCCAAGCCGAGCCACACGGAATCTTTGGGGGGAAACAATGTGCAATATCGGGTGCGGATCGGAAACGGTCCGCGCCCGTTTTGTTCCATGCCGAACCCCCACCGGCACGAGGCCCCGCCCAAAAACGGGCCATCAAGGATTATTCGGCGGATTCACCATCTTGGACTTGCGCCGCCTGTTTCCGGTGGCCATGGAAAGGAATCCGCCAC
The DNA here is from genome assembly GCA_963841745.1 of uncultured Verrucomicrobiae bacterium. GTDB lineage: Bacteria > Verrucomicrobiota > Verrucomicrobiia > Verrucomicrobiales > Akkermansiaceae > Luteolibacter. The sequence continues at coordinate 271,281 of CAWJDV010000012.1, forward strand.
CACGGATTTCCAGGACTTCCCAATGACCGCCGAATCTCCCACCCCCATCATCGTTGGCACGCGTGGCAGCGAGCTGGCGCTTGTGCAAGCCACCGCCACCGAGGCGGCGCTGGCGGCGGCCTTTCCGGACCGCAAAATCGTCCGTTCGGTGATTAAAACGACCGGCGACCGGCGCACGGATGTTTCCCTGAGCGAGGTGGCGAAATCGGAAGGAACCTTCGACAAGGGCGTCTTCATCAAGGAAATCGAGGAAGCGCTCGACGATGGCTCCATCGACATCGCGGTGCATAGCCTAAAGGACTTGCCGACGGTCTTGCAGGACCGCTTCGTGCTCGCAGCGGTGTTGGAGCGGGCTCCTGTGCGCGATGTTTTGGTGATGCGCCTACCCGGCGGCCTCGCGGCTCTGCCCGTGGAAGCGACCGTGGGAACCAGCAGCGTCCGACGGGCGAAACAAATGGAATGGATGCGCCCGGACATCACCGTGACCGACCTTCGCGGCAACGTGCCGACGCGCCTGCGGAAACTGGCGGAGGATGAAACCTACGATGCCATTCTGCTTGCGGAAGCGGGGCTGGTCCGGCTGGGTTTTATCCCGCCGGAAGCGACAGCAGAAGTGGAGGAAGTCGCTGGAATGCCGGGGCTGTTCGTCACCCGTCTCGACGAAAGCGAGTTTTACCCCGCCGCCGGACAGGGTGCGATCGGGCTGGAAGTCCGGGCTGGCGATGCGCCGAGCCGGGTCTTCGCCGAAACCATCGGCCACCGCGATACTTGGTTGCGGATTTCCGCCGAGCGCGAGTTCCTGCGCCTGCTCGACGGCGGCTGCCACACGCCGGTCGGGGTTTACTCGACGATTTCCGCTGGCGAAATTCTCCTCAAGGCCCGCGTCTTTCCCGAAGAAGGCGGCACGCCGAAATCCGGCGAGGCCCGCGGCACCGATCCCATCACTCTCGCACTCGAACTTTTCAACTCCCTTTCATGAGCAAATCCGGAACCTGTTATCTCGTCGGCGCCGGCCCCGGCGACCTCGGCCTCGTCACGCTGCGCGCCAAGGAATGCATCGAACTGGCTGACGTGCTGGTCTACGACGCGCTCAGTAGCCCTGAGCTACTGAACTGGACCAAAGCGGGTTGTGAGAAAATTTACGTCGGAAAGCGAGCCAAGGACCACTCGGTGCCGCAGGACCAGATCAACGGCATCATCGTCGAAAAGACCAAGGCCGGGCTCAATGTGGTCCGCCTCAAAGGCGGCGACCCGATGATCTTCGGCCGCGGCGGCGAGGAAGCGGCGGAACTCGCCGCGGCAGGCGTGAATTTCGAAATCGTGCCCGGCATCAGCTCGGCCATCGCCGGCCCGGCGTATGCGGGGATCCCGGTCACCCACCGCGATCACAACACGCAGCTGACGATTTTCACCGGCCACGAGGACCCGACGAAGGGTTTCAGCTCGGTCGATTATGCGCAGCTTGCAAAGGCACCCGGCACCAAGGTTTTTCTCATGGGTGTCGCTCGGCTGCGCGAAATCACCGGCGCATTCATCGAAAACGGAGCCGCTGCCGAAACCCCGATCGCGCTCACCCGCTGGGCGACCACCGGCTCGCAGAAAACCATCGTCGGCACCCTCGCCAGCATCGCGGACATCGCCGAACAGGAAAATTTCAGCTCCCCCGCCGTGGCCGTGATCGGCGATGTGGTGAAGGAACGGGCGAAGATCAACTGGTTCGAAAAACGGCCGTTGTTCGGCAAGCGCATCGTCGTCACCCGCACCCGCGAGCAGGCGGGCGAACTCAGCAAAGCGCTGCGCGATCTCGGCGCGGACGTCATCGAGCTGCCGACGATCCGCATCGAAGGTCCGCCGGACCGTCACGAATTCGCGGAACTGGTGACGCACGCCCACGAATACGACTGGCTCGTTTTCACCAGCCCGAATGGCGTGGAGCGATTTTTCGACGCGTTTTTCGCCTGCTACCCGGATGCCCGCAGCCTGGGCAATCCTCGGATCGCCGCCATTGGCGAGGGCACGGCCAAGAAGATCCGCGAATACCGGTTCGCCGTCGATCTGATCCCCGAGCGCTTCGTCGCAGAGGGCCTGATCGACGCGTTCAAAAAGGAAGACATTGAAAACCTGACGATGTTATGGGTGAAAGCCGCCGAGACCCGCGACGTCGTCGGCGAAGGCCTCACCGCTCTCGGAGCCATCGTCGACAACTGCGTGGCCTATCAGACAGTCGCCGAGACGGAAGATCCCACCGGAGCCCGCGCCCGCCTGCAGGAGGAAGGCGCGGACATGATCACCTTCACGTCCAGTTCGACGGTGGAGCACTTTTTCGCCCTCGGCCTCGATTGGCCGGAAGGTTGTGCGGCCGCCAGCATCGGCCCGGTCACCAGCGACACGCTGCGCAAGGTGGGCATGAAACCGACATTCGAGGCTTCGAAACACGACATCCCCGGCCTAACTGCCGCGATTGTGAAATATTTCAAAGGTAAGTCCTGAATTAAACGGGTCCTTCTCCCAAGTATCCTTACTCCTCATGAATCGCGCCCAACAGCTGCTCTTCACGACGTTTCTCGCCATTTCCCCGCTTCAGGCAGGTATCGGCGTCGGCGAGAAACCGGTTGCGGGAGCGGAGATGGTTTTCGACGGATCCCGCGAGATGCTCGACAGCAAATGGACGTATTGGAAAGGCCCGGCCTTCGCCTCGTCGTTGCCGATCAAGTGGAAAATCGTGGAGGATCCGGTGGACAAGGGCACGGTCCTGATGACCGATGATCCGGTGGCCGCCGGCGGCAAATACGGCACCGCCGACATCGTCACGAACAAGGCTTACCGGGATTTCCGCCTGCACATCGAGTTCCTCATCATGCAAGCGAAGGCGGCAACAGCGGCGTCTATCTCCAGAACCGTTACGAGATCCAGGTGCTCGACGGCGACAAGACGAAGCACGGCATGGCCGCCGTGATCAACGAAACCGAGTCGCCCTATCACCTCTACAAAGGCCTCGGCAAATGGAACAGCTACGACATCGTTTTCCGCGCCGCCCGCTTCAAGGACGGCAAGCTCACGGAGAAACCGATGGTGACGCTGTATTTCAACGGCATGAAGGCGCACTCCAACCAAACCATCAACCAAGTCTGGGGCGGCGCGAAATCCGGGATCGACGGCGGCAACGACGGCGGCAAGGGAATCACCGACACTCCCGGCGGCTTGAAGCTCCAGTGCGAAGGCCACGACGTCCGCTACCGGAACATCTGGATCAAGGAGCTCGACCTCAAGACAGCGGACACCGATTTCACCGAGTAATCCAAGATTTCCGGCTTGCGGGCGGGAAATTGCTTTGATTCCCTCCGGAGCGCGTCACGAGACGCCGCTGTAGCTCAGGGGTAGAGCAATTCATTCGTAATGAATAGGTCGTCGGTTCGAATCCGACCAGCGGCTCCATTTGACAGTCTCCGAGGTTTTACTTTGATCCCACCGGAAAATCCGCTCGAAAAATCCCGGCCTGATCACGTGGAAATTCGGACATCGGATTGGTGAAAATTTTTCAAAAAATTCGCAAGGTTTTCAATATCTTAAAAAGATCTTTACCATCAAGGTTCGTCATGCTAGGGATTTTTTCAGTGCTGTCCCCGCATGAAAACATACCCTTACCTGAAAGTGATCACGGTCGCTTGCGTTGGTGCTTTGGCATCTTGCGCGACCACCCCGCAAACCACACGGATGCCGGTCTCGGCATCCATTCGTCCTGACTCCTCCCTCACCGGGCGGTTGCTCACGGAAGTCAACTCCTACCGCCACGGCCTTGGTGTGGCGGATCTGCAACGCCATCCTGGTCTTGATCGACTTGCCCAGGAGCATTGCGAATACCTTCGCCAGCACAAAGGAACGTTCGGTATTTATGGAAAAAACGTCAGCCACTTCGGCTTCGAAGGCCGGGCCTTGTTGGCTCGAGAGCGCTACAAAATGATGAACGTCAGTGAAAACGTCGCGGCAGCCTCCAACCCCGGAAGCAATGCGGCACCCGTCCTCGTCAAGCTCTGGGTGGGGTCCAAGGATCACGAATACAACATGCGTAGTGAATGGACCCATACCGGAATCGGCGTGGTAAAGGACAGCGACGGGACGGTTTTCGCCACTCAGTTGTTCGCCACGGTCAGCAACTCGCAATTGTCGACGCGGGATCGGTTCACCCGGTTCTGACCCGAAAATCATGCCTGATCTGACCCTCGAATCCGCCCTCCGTGCCCATGGTCGTCTTCGGATCGCCGGCATTGACGAGGCGGGTCGAGGGCCACTGGCGGGTCCGGTCGCTGCTGCCGCCGTCATCCTGCCGGAAAATTTCTCGTGCCCGGGATTGGACGATTCTAAAAAAATCAGTCCCGGAAAACGCGAAGTCCTTTATCACCAGCTCACCACCGATCCGGCGGTGAGTTGGAGCGTCGCAACCGCCAATCGGGAGGAAATCGACCGGCTCAACATTCTCAAAGCCACTCATCTGGCCATGCGCCGGGCCGCGGAAGCCTTGGATTCCCGCGCCCGACCACTGCCTGATCGACGGGCTGCCTGTTGGAGACTTCCCTTTTCCTTACGATGGAATCATCAAGGGAGACGGGCGCTCGCTGTCCATCGCGGCCGCCAGCATTATCGCCAAGGTGACCCGGGACCGGATCATGGCGGAGATCGATCGGGAATTCCCCCAATTCGGCTTTGCGAAGCATCAGGGATATGGCACCAAGGCACATCTTGAAGCGCTTCGGACTCACGGGCCTTGTTGCCATCATCGTCGGTCGTTTCAACCGGTCGCTCAACTCACCCTGCCGCTTGACGGCACCGGACGGCGAGGCGCGTGACCGGATTTGGATCGGCGATTTCGGCGAGCGGGTCGCCTGCGCCTGGCTGCGGTCCCAAGGCTGCAAGATCCTCGCCAGAAACTACCGGGGGCCAAGGCGTGGCGAGGTCGACATCATCGCCCGCGACCGAAAATTGCTGCTTTTCGTCGAAGTCAAAACCCGCCGCGAGGGCAGCCGGATCCGGGGACTCGATGCGGTGGGGAAGGAAAAACAAGGATTGATCGAGCGAGGGGCAAATTCCTGGCTCAAACGCCTGGGGACCCGCGACCTACCCTGGCGTTTCGACGTGATCGAGGTGAGCGTGGCGGAAGGGCAAAAGCCCCGGATCAATCACGTCAAGGACGCGTTCTAACTGCCATTCATCCTTGCGGGCACCGATTCCAACGACCATCTTGCAGCACCGCCACATGGAAAACCCTTCGGACTCAACTGCCTGGCTTGCAAAACGGGATGGCACCCTGGTCATCGGTCATGGTCCGTTCCACGAGTCGTCGGAACCAGCACCGGACGGAGTGTCGTTTTACGTCCAGGATTTCGGACTCGGTGAGGCGTTACCTTGGAAAACTCCAAGCCGCCTTGAAAGGACCACGGTTCAAAGACTCAAGGGCGAAATGAAAGCTCCCCCACCCTTGTCCTGCCAGTGGTCACCACTGGACGCAGCGCCGTTTTCCGTGGTTTTCCAGGAGATCATGTCGGCGATCCACAGCGGGGTTTTTGAAAAAACCGTCCCGGTCGTTACCGAAACGGGGAAAAGCCGGCATCGCCGGGCAAGACGATCCAAGCCGCGATGATCCGCCAGGCGGCACCGCTCTACTCCTACGGCTGGGTCCACGGCGACACCGGTTTTGCAGGGGCCACTCCCGAACTTCTGTTTTCCCTCCAAGACAACCAACTCGAAACCATGGCTCTCGCCGGCACTGCCCGCAGCGAGGATCGGGAGGTATTCGCCGTGGATGAGAAGGAAATCCGCGAGCACGAATACGTCGCCCAAACGCTGGTTTCCAAGCTTCTCGATCTCGGCACCGTTAGGCGTTGTTCACGCGAGATTCTCGACTTGGGGACCATCGTGCATTTCCTCACCCTCATCAGTCTGCAGCTTCACGGGGCGCAAAAACCTGAAGCGCTGATCCGGAGACTCCATCCCACTCCCGCTCTGGGGCCGCTTCCAAGGACCGTGGAAACGCTGGCACTTCTCCTGGATTGGCGCAACCGGCTGGGCAGTCCGCCGGAGTTCGGAGCGCCGTTCGGCCTCTGGGATCAGGGTGATTTCCACGCCGTCGTCGCCATCCGCGGCGTGTGGTGGGCTCAAGATGAACTGATGCTTCCTGCCGGCTGTGGCATCATCGAAGCGAGCCGCCTCGTCAACGAATGGCGCGAACTCCGACTCAAGCGAGAGGCCGTGAAATCGTTTCTTTTGCCGTGATTCGCAGCATCCGCGGCGAACGGTCCGCCCCGGACGCGACACGCGAATTGCATCGGATTTCCATCAGATCAGGAGGCATGTAAAATTTCGTTCAATTTTTATTTAAATAATATTGAATATTTGAAAATTATCCCCATGCTCCCCAGCGTATTGCCTCTCAGAAATCATGTCGACTTTGCGCCATACCCGACCGATCCGCAGCGCGACGCTGTCGGCCATGGCGTGCTGGCTGCCCATGGTGACGAGTGCGCTTGAGGAGGCCACCATCGGCAATCCGATCGGTAGAATCGCCCGCATATTCGACTCACAACTCGTTAAGACAGAGGATCGCGTGTCATGGCTGGACGATCGCGTGGCCACCTTTGCCCAGCGCCGCGAGCATGCGATGAAAGTGGATCTGGGCTACCGGGGCTTTCGCACGAAAGCCGGTGCCGCAGATCCCTCGATCACTCTCGACCTCGGTGGCGAGTATCCGATCGACACGGTTTTCCTGGTTCCTGCTCAACGGGAATTTTTAGAAGATTCCGGGATTTTCCCGATTCGCTTCACCATCGATCTCTCCAACGACCCCACATTCAAGCAGCGGACCATCCTCTTCACTTCCGGAACGAGCTCCTCGTTCTCGTCAGATGGCAACCCGGTTCCATTCAAGGCGCATGACTCCGCTCGCTACGTGCGGCTGACGGTTCATCAAGGCCATCAAAAGGGAATGTTGGACCTTTTCGGACTTTCGGAAATCGCCGTGATCTCCGGGAGCGATCCTGTCTCCTTCAACGCCAGCGTATCCTGCGCCGGCGGATCAATGGCGGTCCCGGGAATCTGGTATCCCAAGGCCCTCACTGACGGCCGCACTCCTCTCGGGGTCTGGCAGAACGGAAACGCAGCCACTTTCCGACACCGGAGACTCAGTCGCCGTGGAAAGCGCCGGCGATCCCGTCTCATGGACCGTCGAACTTGATCGGGAAACCCCTGTCGACCGGGTGATCCTGTTTCCCTATCAGCTCAGCAAGTCCTTCGAGTCCCTGATTCTCTCAGACTCCATCAGGATCTATCTACAAGCATCGGGCTCCACGGAGGAGAAACTCGTGGCGGAATGGCAGAACCCGGTGTCGGGTGCCAGCTGCATGACTCCTCTTGTCATTCCTCTCGGCGGACAAGCCGCGACCCGCGTGCGGGTGACAGGAGTGCAACCCCACCTTATCGGTGATCAGAAAATCCACGCGCTTTCCGAAATCGAGGTCTGGTCGGGTGGCAAAAACGTAGCGAGCGGTCTCCCGGTCAGCCGGACCTTGTCAGACCGAACGACGATGGCCCCTTCCCTCACCGACGGCAACACCTCCGAGAAGCGGATTTCTTCCTACGGCATCTGGCTGGATCAACTCGCCGAGCGCGGCCGGATCGAGCGCGAGCTTTCCATGCTGCGTCCGGTCCAACACCAACAGGCGTCGGAAAGCGAGCTCAACGCAACCTGGGGATCCGCGATGATTCTAGGCCTCACTTTTCTCATCCCGGTATTCATCGTCGAGCGCCGGCGCCTGATGTCACGCGAACAACTCGATCAAATCCGCAAACGCATCGCGTCCGATCTCCACGATGACATTGGCAGCAACCTCGGAAGCATTTCCCTCATCGCCCGCACCGCCCGCAAGGATCTGGTGCGCTTGCACGGGCCGGAGGAAGTCGCACAGGACCTTGGGGAAGTTGAATCCATCGCCCGGGAAAGTTCCTTGGCCATGCGTGACATCGTCTGGCTGCTGGAACGCCGGCAGGATTCCATCGGCGATCTCGTCCAGCGGATGCGCGAAACCGCGGGTCGCCTGCTCCGGGAAATCAACTACACCGTCGAGTGCGACTCCCACAAGACGGCCGCCAAGCTCTCGCTCGACGCCAAGCGCCATCTTTTCCTGTTCTACAAGGAAGCCATCCACAACGTGCTGAAGCACTCGCAGGCTAACAGCGTGAGCATCCGCCTGTGGGACGAGGACGACAAGCTGGCCCTCGAAATCCTCGACAATGGCGTGGGTCTGCCCATGAGCGCGTCCCCTGACCGGGCGACCGTCCACAAGCTCGAAGACCGCGCCCGCGTTCTCGACGGCCTGCTGCAAGTGATCTCATCGAAGGAAACCGGCACCCGCATCCGGCTGTTTGTCAAACGCTCCCACCTAACCGCACACCCCACCCTCGCATGATCGCTGTCCCTGCCACCCATTGCATCTGGCTTCTGGAAGATCACGAAGTCTTCGCCAAACAGATCCGCCGCCTGATCGGAAACGAAGAGGATCTCTCCTGTCCGCACCATTTCTCCAATGCGGCGGAGCTCTTCGACAAACTGAAATTCACCAACGAACGTCCCGACCTCCTGCTGCTCGACCTCGGGCTTCCGCGTCGCGACGGTCTTGACGTGCTGGCCGACATCCGGATCCTGCTGCCGGACGTCAAGGTGCTCATCCTTTCCGCCTCCGACGACCGTGAGAAGGTTTACCGCGCGATCTGCAACGGCGCTTCCGGCTACCTGCTCAAGACTGCGGATCCCGACGAAATCCTCTCCGGAATCCGCGACGTCATCCACGGCACCTCCGCTCTCAGCGCTCCGATCGCCAGCATGATCCTCCAGGGATTCGCCCGTTACGGCCCGGTGCAGCACATCGATCCGCTGACGAGTCGCGAGGAGGAAGTCCTGCGCTATCTCGTCAAGGGATTGATCAAGAAGGAAATCGCCGACGAGCTGGCAATTTCCCAACACACCGTGGACATGCACCTGCGCGCGGTCTATCGGAAGCTTCAGGTCCGCTCGCAGACCGAAGCGGTTTCCAAGGCCTTGCGCCAAGGTCTCGTCTGACCCATTTCTTTGGAGTTCGCAATCGAAAGAAGAAAACCCCCGGTTCGTCTGACGAACCGGGGGTTTATCTTGAAAACGTTCCGTGAGGGAAAATCAGGCTTCTTCTTTTTCGTCGACACCCGCGTCCACCGAGATGACGAGCGTGGTGATGACCTCCGGGTGAAGGCGGATTTGCACTTCGGTCTTGCCGGATTTTTTGACGGGCTTTTCGAGCTCGATGGCGTGGCGGTCGATCACGATGCCGGCGGCTTCGAGTTCCTTGTGGATGTCGATGCTGGTGACCGATCCGAATGCCTTGCCACCTTGGCCGGTCGAAAGAACGAACTTCGGCTTGAGCTTGGAGATCTTGGCGGCGAGCTCCTGGAAGCCGACGAGTTCCTCTGCCTCACGGGCGGCGCGACTGGCCTTGAGGGCTTCGACATGGCGGAGATTCGATTTGCTGGCTTCGAAGGCCTTGCCTTGGGGAATCAGAAAGTTGCGGGCGTATCCGGCGCGCACTTTGACGACATCCGCTTCGGCACCAAGGCCTTCGATTTTTTCTTTGAGAATAACTTGTGCGTTGGCCATGGGAATCAGTGGTAAAAGTTCGTTTGGGGGCGGCGATTTAGGCTCCGCCCCAAAACGAGTCAAGAAGAATGCAGACTTATTCCATGGCATTCATGAAAATTCTCCCAGACCGTAATAATTCCCCGTCCACGGGAAAACCCGCCATCCAAGATTGCAACCTGGGATTTTGAAGCCATCGTTTCCGGCGTGCATCGACTCTCACTGTGGCGGGACCGGATCGAAATGTTGACCCCACCTCTCCCATGGGACCGCCCGCAGTGGCATCCCGGCAAGGGTCCACCGGTGGTCCTCCTCCACGGGTTGTGGCGCGGTTGGCGGGCCATGCGGCCCATGGCGCGGGCACTGGAGCGGGAAGGATTCTCCACCTTGAGCGTCCCCTATTGTTCCGGAAGCATGGCGCTCGATGAAATCGTGAAGCAAGTGCGCCCGCAGATCGAAAAAATCTCTGGCGACCAGCCGGTGCATTTCGTCACCCACTCGCTCGGCGGCATTCTCGCGAGGAAACTTCTGACCGACGGCGTGTCGTGGCATCCGGGACGGATTGTCATGCTCGCTCCACCCAACTCGGGCAGTGAAATCGTCGACTGGTCGCGGAACCACCCGCTGCTGAACCGGGTCCTTGGCCCGTCGGGCCGTTGCCTCGGCAGCGACGGCATCCCCTGCCAGCTCCCCGCTCTCCCGCCGGAAATCGAAGCGGCGGTCATCATGGGCGACCGCTGTGCGATCCCGGTTTTCCGCAAACTGCTCGATTCCGACAACGACGGGATCGTCTCCGCCGCCAAGGGCAGGCTCGACGGGTTGAAGGGCTTTTCCGTGGTCCATGCCGACCACACGTTCATCCAGATGCACCCCGAATCGATCCGGTTGAGCCTGAATTTCCTCAAAACCGGCGAGTGGCCGGCCTAGTTCTGGAGTTGGTCCAGCGACTTTTTCTGGAACTGCTCGTCGCGGAGTTTCCTCAAATACTCGAGATAACGTTCCTGAGCCAGCAAATCGGGCGTCTTGGCAGCCGGCACGTCCTGACCGTATTTCTTCCACGGCCCGTAGGGAACCTGCCCGGCTTCGACGAAGCGCCAGTGGACTTTTTGGCCCGATCTCAGGCCGAGGTAATCCCGGATCGACGGAGAAAGGTCGATGCCCGCCGCGCCGTTCTGCGTGGTTTTCGGCGGCTTGGTGCCGAAGACGAACTCCCAGTCATCCGTTTCCCAAGGTCCGCAGTCCTCCCACTGGGCGTAACAACTTCGGCTGCCGTTGTAGATCTGGACCCAGCGCCCCTTGCAGACCGTTTTCCCCGGCTCCGGCCGTAGTCGCGAAAACCACGGAATCACCCGTGATGCTTCCGGTTTGTGCTTTCCCCAGCCTTGCACGTCGTTGTAGGGAAGCGCGATGTAGAACGGATTGAGTTTGGGGATGAAATTCTTCGGTCGAAACTCGCCGGTCGCGTGGTTCGCGATGCGGTTCGCCGGCTCCGGGTCGTCAAACCCTCCGAAATTCTCCTTCCAGTTTTGGTCCCACGATGACTTGTGGTTCGGCGTGGGATTCCGATCCGTGGGCGTTTCTCCGATCCAGAAAATCGTGGAGGTCACATGGGTTTTCCATGGGTAGAGAATCCGTCCCGTCGGGGCGGATGGAGCCCGCACAGGTGGCACCGGCTTGCTGCCTGTGGGCACCACCACCTTCGGAGCAGAGACTTTTTTCGAAGTTCCTTGTGCGCTCACGTCATTCGCGGCCCCGGCGAACAAGGTCGCGAGGACAAGATTCAAACAGAGGGTTTTCGAGGAGAATCCAACCATGGGGCGACTGCCGATCGAATGAGCGCACATTCAATTCGCGCCCAAGATCCCTAAATCCAGCGGCGACGCAAGCCTAAGCTCAAGAGCAGCCCATACGCCGCAGCCCGCTATTTCGCGCCTGCTGCGTCATCGCCGTAGAAACTCTTGATGTATCCATACTCGACCAGCGTGTCCTGCCACGGCGCGAGGACGTTGGGATCCTGGAAGATCCGGTTGGCGATCGCGAGCCACTCCTCCGCCTTGATCAAATCATTGTTGTCGTAGGCGATTGCCGCCTGGGCGTAGTAATAATAGGGAGAATCATCGAGAAAATCGTATTTCTCGGCCAGCGCCTTGGCATCCGCATCCATTCCCAGCTTCTTCTTGCTGAGCAGGATCTTGAACTCGACCAAGCGCCGCAAAGAGAGAGTGCTCGGATCATCCGGCAGTGCCTTGTAAACTTTTTCGAAGGTTTCCAGACTCTTTTGCCACTCCTTCGTCACGAAATAGATCTCGCCGACGTTGAACTCGATGCTCGGGTTGTCCTTGGTGTAAGTGAGCGCCTTTTGGAAGTCCGCCAGCGCTTTTTCGAACGAACGCATCTCCACGAAGCAGCTGCCACGAAGGTTGTAGATTTCCGGGCTGTCCGTGAAAATTTTCTCCGCCTTTTCGATTTCCTCCATCGTCTCGAAAATCCGCTTCTGTTGGAAAAGCCGGTTGGCCTCGCCCAGGATCTTGATGAATTCATTCCGGCGCTCTTCGGGAAGATTCAGGAAGGCCTCTTGGTTCGGCAGCAGCTTTCTGGATTCGGCCGCCGGAGCTTCCTTGGTGGGAATCACCGCGGTTTGCGCCGCGAGCGGAGTGGCCAAAACGAGCAGGGAGAGAAAGGAAATGGCTTTCATGGGTGTCTGATAAGAAGGAAATTAGACAAGGGATTTGAAAACGGCAAGCTGTCGTTCCGGGTCTTTCTTGTCACCCGGCTGTGATCCGCGTCAAGAATCGTGATTTTTTCTTTTGCGGGTGACCGTGGCGGGTGTTTTCTGAACGCGCTCATGAACATCGGCATCGCCCAAATCAACGCCGTCATCGGCGACTTTCCCGGCAACGTGAAACGCATCCTCGCCGCTTACCGGGAATGCCTCGACGCGGGCGCGGAGCTCGTCATCACGCCGGAATTGTCCCTCGTCGGCTACCCGCCGCGGGACCTGGTTTTCAAATCCCAGTTCGTCCCCAAGTGCCTGCAGGCGCTCGACTACCTCGCCGGCGAAATCCGCGAAGTCCCACTGCTCGTCGGCTACGTGGACCACCATCACCCGGCCCGCCCGGGCAAACCGTTCCGCAACGCCGCGGCCTGGCTGGAAAACGGCCAGATCCAGCACCGGGTTTGGAAAACCCTGCTGCCCACCTACGACGTGTTCGACGAGCGCCGCTATTTCGAACCCGGCAGCTCCAGCGAGCCGATCATCTGGAAGGGCCACCGCATCGGCGTGACCATTTGCGAGGACATCTGGACGGAGGACTATCTTCAACGCCCGTTCTACGACCGCGATCCGGTGGACGAACTCACCGCTAAAGGCATCGACCTGCTCGTCAATCTCAGCGCTTCCCCCTTCCATCTCGGAAAACCCCTGCTCCGCCGCGCGATGATCGGCGGCGTCGCCCGCAAGGCCAAGGTGCCGGTCGTCTATTGCAACTCGGTCGGCGCGAACGACCAGCTCGTTTTCGACGGCCACTCGCTGGTCACCGACGCGAACGGCGGCCTCGCCACCCAGCTCCCCGGATTTGTCGAAACCTGCCGCGTGGTCGATCCGTTTTCCATGGTGGAAAACGACGCCCCGCTCGACTCCGGCGACGCCTGCCAGCTCTATCAGGCACTCGTGCTCGGCGTCCGCGACTACGTCACGAAATGCGGCTTCACCAGCGTCTGCCTCGGCCTGAGCGGCGGGATCGATTCCGCGCTCACCGCCACCATCGCCGCCGACGCGCTCGGCCCGGAAAACGTCCGCGGCCTGACGATGCCCAGCCCGTATTCGTCGCACGGCAGCGTGGACGATTCGTTCGCCCTCGCGAAGAACCTCGGCATCCAGTGCGACGAAGTGCCTATCAAAAACGCCTTCGAAGCCGTCAAGGCCACGATGCAGCCCGTTTTCGAAGGGAAACCGGAAGACGTCACCGAGGAAAACATGCAGGCGCGGCTCCGCGGACTGATGCTCATGGCGCTCTCCAACAAGGAAAACCACCTGCTTCTAACCACCGGCAACAAGAGCGAGCTCGCCGTCGGCTACTGCACCATCTACGGCGACATGTGCGGCGGCCTGGCGGTCATTTCCGACCTGCCGAAATGCAAGGTCTATGAGATTTCCCGCTGGATCAACCGCGAGCGGGAAATCATCCCCTGGAACACGATCGACAAGCCGCCGAGTGCCGAACTCCGCCCCGACCAGAAGGATCAGGACACGCTCCCGCCTTACGAAACACTCGACGCCATCCTCGAACTCTACGTCGAGCACCAGCTCTCCTCGGATGAAATCATTTCCCGCGGTTTCGATGAAACCACCGTCCGCTGGATCCAGCGCCGCGTGGATCTGAACGAATGGAAACGCCACCAAGCGGCTCCCGGCATCCGCGTCACTTCCAAGGCCTTCGGCATCGGCCGCAGGATGCCCATCGTCCAGCGGTTCGTCGGTTGAAGCTTCTTGATCACTCACGGAAATGAAACTCGCCGACGCCCGCAAAATCCTGGGACTGGGACCCGAGGAAGATCCGCGTCCGTATCTCGACGATTTCAAAGACGCGCGCGAACACATCGCCAACATGGTCCGCAGCGCTCCCAGCGACACCCTCGCCGATCACTATCAGAAGGGCCTCATCGAGTTCGACCAGGCGCTTGCGGCCATTCAGGAACACCTCGAAGCCATCGGCCTGGCCGCGCCTCCCCTGCCCCCGAGACCGATAGAAAATCCACCCGCCTTACCCGCCGAAGTGATGGTCGATGCCGATCCGGAGCTGGAGCCGGAGCCGGAAGTCGCGTCACCTGGTCGCCGACTGTCCTATTTCGCGTGGTTCCTGATTTTCCTAACGGGTGCCGCCGGCGGAGGTTGGATCTATTTTAAAAACGAACAGGCCAAGGAAGAACAGCGGCTGATCCGGATGGCGTTGCTTGAGCGACAAGGAGCCGTTTTCATCGAGAACCGCCGCTGGCAGGATGCCGCCACCGCCTTCTCGGAAATCGAACTGCTCTCACCCGGGTCCGATGTAGCCAAGCGCGGCCGCCGCAGCATCGAGGCGGGCATGACCGAGGAACAAACGCAGTTCGTCGGTTATTGGACCGGCCAAGCCATCGCCGAACTCGAAAGCGGACGCCTCGACGAGGCGACATCCGCCGCCCGGCAAGTGCTCGACCGGTTCCCCGGAGAAAAAGAAGCCACCGCCATTCTCGCCCGCATCGCCGCCGCCCGCTCCAGCCAGGCAAGGGCCGCCGAAATTGCGGCCGCCCGCGATGCGCTCGACCAACAGAAGTGGGAACTCGCCGCCTCCATGGGGCGGAAAATCCTCGCCAGCCGTCCCGACGATGCCGACGCGAAATCCATCCTGGCAGACGCCACCGGCGCGATCGAAAAGGCCGCCGCCGACCGGGCGAAAGCCGCCGAACTCTTGAAAATGGCCGTTGCCCGCGATCAGGGCCAATTCGACCAACAGGCTCTCGACTGGCTGCGCGAAGCCAAGTCCCTCGCCCCGGACGACCCGGAGATCACCTCCCGGCTCGAAAAGCTCTCCAGCTACACCCGCACCCTGCGCGTCCCGGGCGACTTCAACACCCCGGCGGAAGCGCTCGCCGCGGCTCATGAAGGCGACCGCATCGTGCTCGGTGCCGCCGTGTGGAAAGGCCCACTCGCCATCAACGCCGGTGTCGAATTGCAAGGCGCCGGATTTGCCGACACCCGCATCGAGTGTGCTCCGGAAAACGGCAGCGCCATCACCATCGGCCCGGACGCGCGTGGCGCGCGGGTCAGCGGGATTACCTTCCGTCACGAATCCTTCGCCGTCGGCACCGAGCGCTATTCCGTCGCCACCGTCCGCGGCGGTTCGGCTGCTTTCGTCGACTGCCGCTTCACCGAGGCGAGCGGCCACGGTCTCGCCGTGATCGAAGGCGGCCAGGCGTCTATCAGCAGATGCCGATTCGCCGACAATGGCTGGAACGGAATCGCCGCCATCGGAGCGGGCACCACGCTGGAAGTTAGAGATTCGGAGTCCCTGGGCAACTTCGAGCACGGCATCGAGTCATGGGACGGAGCCGCCGTCATTCTAATCAACAACCGCTGCGAGGCTAACAGCCGCAACGGAATCCACGCGGACAACGGCCTCGCCTCCGCCACCATCGAGGGGAACCAACTCGTCGCCAACCGCGAGTTCGGACTGGTGCTTGCCAGCGCCGGTTCCGGCAGGATTTCCGGTAACAACGCCCGCACGAATCTTCTCGGCGGCTTCGTCATCCGCAGCGCCGCGGCCACACTTCCAGTGGTTTCCAACCAGGCGAGTTCCAACGAGGGACCCGGTCTGGTTCTGGAAAAGGGACTGTCCCCCGCCTCCTACTCCAGCAACTCCCTTTCCCGGAACACCGGACCGCAGATCCTTGCCGCCGCCGAGCTGGCCTCTCCCTCCGAGCCGGCCCCGGCCGCGTCCCCGCCCGCTGCCACGAGCGTGCCTGAGCCCTAAGAGGGATCCTGATACCCGCCTGGTTGCGGGATTTCCCACGAGACGGGTGGATTTGTTCACTTTCCCGAGTTAATCCGGCTTGCCCTTAGTCCCCCGGCGAGGCATGGAGAGGGCGTGACGCGTGACCTATCAGCCGACCCGGCATGGCAGGACAAGGATCTGGGGCTGCCGCTTCCGGATTCCCCTCACGCGTGCTCGGTCTGCCTGCCCACCTGGGACTCCATCATCGGCTACGAAGAAGGCCGCCAGAAGGTGGTGAAACGCATGCGCACCGGCTATCCCCGGTTTTTCAAACACCCGGTCGTCGAGCGTCTGTTCGCCGCCGCCAAGGCGGAGGTCGCCAGCGAGCACGAGGAGGTCATCGTGCTGCCCACCCGCGCCTCCGTGCAGCGCGCCCACCGCTGGGTGGAACGCATGGCGAAGACCGCCGTTAGAATCACCGACTTCCACGGCCTCCAGGTGCTCGTCGTGCCCACCAAGGCGAAGCCGGATGCGGACGCCTACTGGAGATTCACCGGCGAGATCGTCAGCAGCCGCCAGGCGCAGGAATTTCTGGATGGGAACATGCGCAGCGGTTCCAAGTCGCATCTCATCACGCGCTCTCTATCAAAATTCACCGGGGCCGCGCCGGACCACATGTTCGTCTTCAGCAGCGGCATGGCCGCGGTGACCGCCGTGTTGCGGGCGCTCCCCGGAATGCACGCCGGCAAGAAGACGCTGCAACTGGAGTTTCCCTACGTGGACTCGCTCAAGGTGCAGGACCTCTTCGGCCACGGCGTGGTCTATCTGAACGAGGCGACCGGCGAGTCCTTCGACGAGGCGCTCATGCGCATCCGCCAGGGCGAGTTCGCCGGCGTATTCACCGAGGTCCCGAGCAATCCCCTGCTCCGCACCGTGGATCTTCATCGCGTGGCGAAAGCCTGTGAGGACGGCAGCACCCCGCTCATCGTGGACGACTCCGCCACTGGTCCGCTCAATGTCGAGTCACTGCGCTTCGCCGATGTGGTGACCAGCAGCCTCACCAAATGGATATCCGGAGAAGGCGACGTGATGGGCGGCATGGCGTCCGTGCGCGCCAGCTCACCCATCGCAAACGCCCTCCGCGAGTTCCTCAAGGCGGACGCCGCCGAAAGCGCACCACTCTACATCTCCGACGCCGAGGTCCTGCTCTCCAATCTCAAGGGCTATTCCAAGCGCATGAAGACCGTGAACGCCAGCGGCCAGGTCCTCGCCTCGTGGCTTGCCGAACATCCCGCCGTCGCCGAAGTCTGGCACCCGTCGCTCACCCACACCGCCAACTACGAAGCCATCATGCGCAAGGGCGGCGGCTACGGCGGACTGCTTTCGTTCGTCCTCAAGAATCCGAAAAAAACCTCAAAAGTCTACGACGCCCTGCACCTGAGCAAGGGGCCGAGTTTCGGCACGCCGTTCACCCTCGTCTGCCCCTACACCCTGTTAGCCCACTATCACGAGCTGGAATGGGCCGAAGGCTGCGGCGTCTCCGCCAACCTCCTGCGCGTGTCCTGCGGCCTTGAGCCGGTCGAAACGATCCTCGCCGCTTTCGAAGAGGCGCTGGCGCACGGTTGACGCGCCGCGACTTGTGATGACTTTTTCGCGCGTGACTCAAAGGCTTTGAGTTCCTCGATCAACGCGGCCCCGCCTTCGACACTCAACGGCTTCTCCGCTTCTGCAAACGTCCGGGGCTTCTTGCCAAGGGCGACAATTTCGGCAGGAACTCCCTCGCTTGGCGACCAAATGTCGCCCTTTAAATCTCCAAGGCCACGAACAAACAGGCCAAACTCATCACGCTCGCTTCCATCGCCTCTCGTGGAATCATCTCTCCAGCGGGTCACTTTCTTGTCAGGAACTTTGGCTCCATCTACTTTACTGGCTGATGTCGGTGGTGGGGCACCATCAGCACTTGAGGCTTCTCCGCGAATGCGACCTTGGATCAGAAAAAATGCTGCGATTGCTGGCACCAAACCAGCTACCCCAAGCAATAGACGACGGTGTTTCACGATTGTTGGTCTGGGTTTTCTGCCTATTAAGGTAGAGACGTCGATTGCCCGACACCCCCCTCGCAGATCCCGGCGTGCGGAGTTACCGCACCGGGCTCCTCATGAATGCGCCCAAATGGAACTTCGATCATGATCGGACTCGGATGGGTTGGACATTTCCTACGGGGTGCGGACGGGGTTGTCGAGTCTGCGGCCATGGTTTCCCAAAGATCTGGGGCGATGGGATTTTCCACCGTTCCCATGCTTCATCAAACGTGGTCCAGTTGCAGCTGCGCCGCTGGCTGCGGCGGTTGAGCCACTTGTAAACCAATCGCTTGGCGTTCCATGCGTAGTCCCAGAGGCCCTCGGAGTTGCCGATCACACCGTAATAATTCCAACAGCCTTGCAGCTTGCGCTTGAGCATGGCGACGATTTCGGGGAGCGGTAAGCTTCGCGATTTCTTGAGCCAGTCTTTGAGCGCGGCGAGTCCTCCTCGGAACTTCTTCGCGTTCGTGGTGCGCCTCCCCCGCCAGTAGTTCGGATTGTGTCGGCTTTTCCCCCAATAGAAGTCGAAGCCAAGACTGCCTCGGGCGCGATAGCGCCTCCAAGAAATGCGAAGCCATCCCGCAAGTCGGATCGCTTCGAGGACAGCCCCGGTCACCGCCCGCTCCACACCCGTCCTGCCAAGCGATTGGCAGGCGGCGCTACCATGGCTGGCACGGTCACCCGGGCAGCCATAACGCGGCACGCGGCCACCCACACCACTGTAGCTCACTAACACCTTCCGTCCGCCCATAAGCCCACTGCCAGAGGAAGTCCCACTGGCCCGGAACGGAGGAGCTAAACTCCATGGACCGGGTGGCTCCAGACTCGCTTGATAAAGCGAGAGCCGAATGGCAGCGGTTTAGCCACTTTTTCTTTCACGGTAATTTCACGGCGAGTCTGGAGACTCGCGGTCCATGATAGAACTCGACCGGCTGCCGCCGAACCGGTAGTTCCAAGCCTATGAAATCACTTGCTCTGATACTTCTTCTCACCGTTCCGGTTCTCGCCCACGAGGCCGACCAATGGGAATTGACTCTGGAAAGCGGTTACACCTGGCAGGTCGGCACCTGGACGGAGATCGATTACGAAATCGTCCCCACCCAGCTCACGCTACGCTCCCCGATCGTCTGGACGCTTTGGGAAGGACAGGAAGGGGCTAAACTGCTGGTCAGACACCGGCTGTCCGCGTTGCTCGAGACGATCACGGAGGGACCGGAGAGTTATTACATCGGCCTGGCGGCGGCCCCCTCGGTCGAATACTGGTTCCCCTCGCAAAAGACGTCCGCGTTTTTCTCCATCGGCGGCGGCTTCGGCTGGACGGACAGCGCCGGCGGACAACAGGCACTGGGCCAGGACTTCACCCTCAACTGGTTCATGCAGCTCGGCCTGCGGCAGAAAATCACCGGAAACCTCTCGCTGCTCGGCGGCCCCTACTATCAGCACCTCTCCAACGGCGGCGCCACCGACCCGAATCCGGCCGTGGACGCGCTCGGCTTCTCGGTCGGACTGGGCTGGACGCTCTAACGATCAGCGGCCCATCCAGCCGCCGTCGACGACAAGAATCTCGCCGTGCACATAGCGGGACGCCTCGCTTGCTAGAAAAACAACGGGTCCTTTGAAATCCCCGGGATCCCCCCAGCGACCTGCCGGGATCCGGGCGAGAATCTGCTGGCTACGCACCGGATCCTCTCTAAGCGCCTCGGTATTGTCGGTGGAAATGTAACCTGGAGCGATGGCGTTCACATTCACGCCCTTGGACGCCCACTCGTTGGCGAGAGCTTTTGTTAGCTGGCCGATACCGCCCTTCGACGCCGCGTAACCCGGCACCGTTAGACCACCCTGGAACGTGAGCAACGAGGCGGTGAAGATGATTTTCCCGCTGCCGCGTTCGATCATTTCCGCGCCGATGTCGCGGCTCAGCAGGAACTGGGCGTTGAGGTTCACGTCGATGACCTCGAACCACATCTCGTCCGGGTGCTCGGCGGCGGGCTTGCGTTTGATGGTGCCCGCGTTGTTGACAAGGATGTCGGGCACGCCGTTCTCCGCCATCACCTTGGCCGCAAAGGCCTTCACCGCCTCGCGGTCGGAAAAGTCGCACTGATAGGCGGTGAACTTCCGCCCAAGCGCCGTGACGGCCATTTCAATCGCACTGCCAGCTTCGAGGCTGGCGCTCACGCCGATAATGTTCGCACCCGCTTCCGCGAGACCTTCCGCCATGGCGAAGCCGATGCCGCGCTTGCAGCCGGTGACGAGGGCGGTTTTTCCTGAGAGATCGAAGGGATTCATGAAGAAGATCGTGGATTGTGGATTGGGGATCGTAGATGAAAGAAGGAACCTGGACGGTGGAAAGTGAATGAAATGGGAAAATCTGCTGTCCACCATCTACGATCCACTATCCTCGATCGCTCACCGCAACTCCGCGATTTCCACGCGGTCCATGTCGGTGAACGCCTGGTTCTCACCGCCCATCGCCCAGCAAAACCGATAGCTGGCGGTGCCGCATCCGGTGTGGATCGACCACGGCGGCGAGAGCACGACCTGCCGGTCCGCGACCCACAGCGGGCGGGTTTCCTGCGGCTGGCCCATCATGTGCAGCACGCGGTGCGCGGCGGGCACGTCGAAATAACAATAAACCTCGCTGCGGCGGTCGTGAGTGTGGCACGGCATCGTGTTCCAGATGCTGCCGGGCTTGAACTCGGTGAAGCCCATGACCAGCTGGCAGCTCTTGATGCCGGTTTCATGGATGTATTGGAAAATGGTGCGCTCGTTGCACTCGTCGTTGCTGCCGAGTTCCACGCGGTTCGCATCGGCGCGGATGGCCTTCACCGTCGGATAGGTGGCGTGAGCCGGATAGCTGACCAGATAGAAAACCGCGGGCGAGGCACCGGCGGCACTGGCGAAGGAGATTTCCTTGTTGCCGCGGCCGATGTAGAGGCAGTCGTGTTTGCCCATTTCGTAAACGGTGCCGTCCACGGTGACGCTGCCGGCTTCGCCGAAATTGAGGATCCCGAGCTCGCGGCGCTGGCAGAAGAAATCCGCCTTGAGCGCGTCGTCGTTGCCGAGTTCGAGCGGAATGCCGGTCGGGATGGCGCTGCCGACCACCGCGCGGTCGAGATCGGTGTAAACGAGGCTCAGCTCGCCACTGACAAAAAGCTCGTCGAGCAGAAAGGAAGCGCGCAGTTCGTCCGTATCGAGCACGGCAGTTTCGCGGGGAGATGGCATCAATCGTGTTTCCATGGTGATTTTAAAATTCGGTATAACTTTCACACAGCGCCCTGATTGGGGGTGCGATTCCCGCCGTGGATTTTCCTTTGATCCGGCGGGCCACCATTCTTCATTGCACCCGTTCCGTGGCAATCGGAATCTCAGTTTCCCTGTTTAACAACCCAGACCCTACCCCATGCACGCCGCCATCGCATCCCGTCTCCGCCACCTCGGAAAACCCGCATTACTCCTGCTGGCGACCCTTTCCCCGCTGCTCGCCGCCGATCCCACCCCGGCGGCTATCCTCACCGACATGAAACGCGTGGCCGACTGGCAGATCGCCAATCCCTCGAAGCACAAGATCCACGACTGGACCCAAGCGCCGTTTTTCCTCGGCCTCACCAACCTCCACCAGGTCTCCGGCGACCCCCGCTACCTCGAAGCGGCCGATTCCTTTGGAAAACAACTCGCCTACGGCCCCGGTCCCCGCGTGACCCACGCCGACGACCACGCCGTCCTGCAGGCATGGCTGGAAATGCACCGCCTCGACAAGGACCCGGCGAAAACGGCCCCGAGCGTCGCCCACTTCGACAAGGTCACCGCAGCCCTCGCGAAGGAGACCCCCAAATCCATCTCTGGCGGCTCCTTCACCTGGTGCTGGTGCGACGCGCTCTTCATGTCGCCTCCCGTCTGGGCGAATCTCTCGCAAATCACCGGCGATCCCAAATACCTCGAATGGGCCGACCGCGAATGGTGGACCACCACCGACGTCCTCTACGACCCGACCCACCATCTTTACTACCGCGACAACAAGTTCTTCACCCAGCGCAGCCACACCGGGAAAAAAGTCTTCTGGGCCCGCGGCAACGGCTGGGTCGTCGGCGGCTTGATCCACGTGCTCGACTACCTCCCAGCCGACCATCCCTCACGCCCGAAATACCTCGGTCTCTATCACGACATGATGCACGCGCTGCTCAAGCTCCAGAACCCCGACGGCCTCTGGCGCACCAGCCTGCTCGACCCTGAGGACCCCAAGGGCGAATCGTCCGGCACCGCGTTTTTCACCTACGCCATGGCCTGGGGCATCAATCGCGGCCTGCTCCCGGCCGAGACCTTCAAACCCGCAGTCATGAAGGGCTACCGCGCCCTCGCCAACAACATCCAGCCATCCGGCATGATGGGATTCATCCAGAAAATCGGCGAGGCCCCCGATAACATGGAAACCGGTGCCGACTCGACCGAAGTTTACGGCTCCGGCGCTTTCCTGCTCGCAGGATCTGAAATCGTCCGCCTGCTCGATCCTTCGAAACGCCGCACCGACCTGGCGAAGTTCGACGGCGTGAAACTGCCCGAACTCTTCATGCCCGCCACGCCGCGCGCGTTCGCCCGCTTCGTGCCCGAGCGGTCGGATGACTTCGCCTGGGAAAACGACCTCGTCGCCTTCCGCACCTACGGCCCCGCCCTCCGCCCCGGCCCGGAAAACAGCGGCATCGACTGCTGGTTCAAGCGCGTCCCCTACCCGATCGTCGACAAGTGGTACATGGAGGACCGCCTCAAACTCCCCTATGGAAAAGTCAACAAGCCCTACCACGACGACCAGGGCGAGGGCTACGACGTCTATAAAGTCGGCGACACCCGCGGCTGCGGCGGCATTTCCGTCTGGGCGGATGGCAAGCTCCACAACTCCGACACCTTCATCGCCCACCGGGTGATCGAAAACACGCCGGATCGCGTCGCCTTCGAACTCGACTACGCCAGCGACCTGAACGGAAAAATCCTCCGCGAAACCAAGCGCATCACGCTGATCATGGGCCAGCGTCTCTTCCAATCCGACTCGCGCTTCACCCTCGACGGCAAGCCCGCCGCCAAGCTGGAAGTCGCCATCGGCCTCGCCCCACAGGTGAAAGACAGCCTACCGGTGTTCTCCCCCAAGTCCGGCATCATGATGCTGTGGGAAAAATTCGACGGCTACGGATTCGGCAGCGGCGTGGTCATCGATCCGGCGCGCGTGGTCAAAATGATGCCCCACACCGACGCCGGCGGTCACACCCAGGCACTCTGCCTCGCCCGCACAGACTCGGATGGCGCGATCCGCTGGTTCTCCGGCTTCGGCTGGGAAGGCCAGGGCCAGATCACCACCTCGGAAAAATGGACAGCCTATCTGAAAACCTTCGCCACCCAATTCGTGAAGGCTCCGTACGCCAGCCCGAAGTTCGAAGTCCACAGCCTTCCCGTCCCGGTGGAAACCCCGCCACCCGCCCCGAAAACCGAATAAATCGACCACGGACCGCGGATTTCAGTCCGCCCGTGACGCGTGAAGCCTCGGAACCACCCAACGCCTGCCGAAGATCAGCGCTTCGGGAGATCCACGAACCCGGAGTCGAGAGCCCCCAGGTGGATGAACTCCTGAACAGGTCAGAAGAGTTCACCTTGAACGGGTGGCGGTTTCGACGGCTTTCCGGCCGAGAGGAAATTTGCGGCCTCCTGATACTGGAGGGCGACAACTGACGGGCCGAAGGCATCCAATCGCCCCTCCATGAACGGTGCAATCTGCTTGTCGCCCAAAACCGCCGGCATCCGGTCATGGACCGGTGCCAGAACTTCATTTGGTTCCGTGGTGATCATTGAAAAGCATTCACCCACCTCGCCGTCTTCCCAGATTCCCGCGATCCAAATCCATTCACCGCCTGGCCGTTCAAAACGTAGCGGAACATTACGCCCGTCAATCTCCACCCACTCGAAAAACGACGTGGCCGGGATGAGGCAGCGCCGCAGGGCAAACGCCTCCTTCCAAGTCCGACCGTCGAGCTTGACCTCGCGTGAATTGACGATGGTCCGCCACACCGGCTTGTTGCCCTTGACCTTGGGAGCGAACGCCCGCCGGAATCCCCAACTCATCGTTGCAAGGGTGCCGTCCGACTTGATCACCGGGGCCGCCATCGTCGGGCGGATGAGGCGGGTCTCCTCGATCAGGAGAAGTTCAGAGACCGCTTGCGGATTGAGATAGCCCGGAGTGCTTCCCCGCCTTTTTCCAAGTTCGTAGGCCGTGCACATGAAGCCACCCTACCTCGTTGGATCCCGGCTGCAAGTTCGGCGCAGTCAACCCGCGATCACTTTCAATCGATCACCGGAGCCCAGCCCACCCCGGTTTCAACGCAGGCAGCCACAGACGACGATGGATTACGCCATCACTTGGGGATCCTGCTCCTTCTTGTTATAAAACTTCAAATCTGCCGTATTGCCAGCGTTTCAGAACCCATCAGTCCGCTTGGGCTCCCCTTTCTTGCGGGTCTCAATGTCGCGAGCAATGAAATCCGCGGTGACGATGCAGAGGGCTCCATCGGACGAGATGAAGGCGCTTAGCTTGGCATCCACCGATATCCACGAGTTTTTCTTGTGCTCGAACCACTCGACTCTGCCTGAATTCGAGTCCAGCAGCAGCTTGACTTCATCACGGGTGAGCTGCCTTCCGGCGTCTTTCTGTGGCTCGGCGGATGTCTTGGCGGGCTGCACGGGGATAAACCTGATAGAATGACACACCCCGTTCCAGAGAGTGGTGAAGATTGTGAGACCATTCTTTTCAAAGCACAGTTCGGATGCGTCCTTGCCAGGTTTGGATTTGCCATAGCGGACGGCGAGCTGTTCGGGAGTCTCCCCGATCCGAGCCGTCGCCGGGACTATCAGCATGGCGGTCAATAAGGTGAGAAAGGTTTTCATCGGCGCGCTTGTAACAGTCCCCGAATTGAACTCCGCCGTCAAGGAGGCGATTGAAACTTGATTCCGCCCATCATCCTCCCCGCCAGAGCATGGCGGTCTGCTAGAAGCTTCGCAGTGGTGATCACGAGAACCTGGTTCCAGTGGTTCTCCACAATTCTCCGGGCGGTCGCAAATGACGCCTCCATCAGACTTTCATCATCCGGTCCACCTGAGACCGGCATGGAGCGGCGCAAGAAGCTGAGCGTCCAGAAAAGCGTCTGTGGCAGTCCCCTCGCCCATGACTTCGCCTCAGTCCACATCTGGACAATGTCCGACTCGTAGCGACGTAACGCCTCCTCGAACGCGTTCAAGCCCTCCTCGGTCTCGAAGCGAACCATCAACGCCTTGCCCTCGCGGCGAAGGGCCAGGATTTCGCTGGTCGCCAGCTGGTAGGCGGCCAAGAAAGTCCTGATTGATGTGGCATCGGCCTGCCCGCTCTTCTGGCCGCCACCCTCTTTGATCCAGGCGGAAACCTTCGACCAGAGATTTCAAGTTACCTCCATCAGCACCTTTGATGACGAACTGCGGGTTGCGGATGGCTTCAATCCTCGCCGGCAACGGGTTGTGGGCGAGATCCTGATGTAGCGAATTTGACGGACACGGAGTGGGAAATCGTTCGATCGATCATCCCGGAAACACACATGGCGGGAGGAGGCAGACCATGCACCCACTCGAAGCGTGAAATCCTTGACGCGATTCTCTATATCGTGCGTGGCGGCATCCCCTGGCGGATGATACCAAACGATTTGCCTCATTGGAAAACGGTTTATCATTACTTCAGGCTATGGGCGAAACTCGGGATCTGGTAGCAGGTCCATGACGCCTTGCGGGATCTGGCGCGCTCGCAAATCGGAAAAAAAAGCCCCGACCGCTGCGATCCTCGACAGCCAGAGCGTTCGAACAGCTAGCCAGGCCGGAATACGTGACTATGATGCAGGCAAAAAGGTGGTCGGAAGGAAGCGACACGTGCTGGTAGACACCAACGGATTTCTGTTGGGAGTTTCCGTCACCGAGGCGTCCGTCCAAGATCGTGATGGAGCGCGAGACCTGTTGGGCCGTGTTCTCGTTGACGGTTTCGGATGGTTGAGGCGCATCTGGGCCGACGGAGGATATCCGGGACAGTTAGTCGAAGACATTGCCAGTCTTCCGCGTCACCGCAAGGTGGAACTCGAAATCGTCAAACGCAGTGATATCGTGAAAGGTTTCAAGGTTTTGCCAAAACACTGGATTGTTGAACGAACCTTCGGGTGGTTGGTGCGCAATCGCAGGCTGATTCGCGACTTTGAGGTCCTTCCAGAACATTCGGTGGCAATGATTCAAGTCGCAATGATCAAGCTGATGCTACGTAGAATCGCAAGCTGAGCTATTTTTCAGACAGGCTCTAAGAGGCTGTCTTAAAAATATCTAGCCGACAATTCTGGCGAGCATCCGCTTGCTCATCGACAGGTAGATCATGGCTTCCGAGTGCTCGATTTTTACTTCATAGTCCCGGACCAACCGCCGGGACTGTATCAGCCATCCAAAGGTTCTCTCCACGATCCAGCGTTTTGGCAGAACCTTAAAGCCCTTGATATCGTCCGAGCGTTTCACAATTTCAAGTTTCACCTTCCTGTGTCGCGCAATCTCCGCAACATGCCCAACAAGTTTTCCCGCGTAGCCACCGTCCGCCCAGATCAGTTTGAGCCATCCGAATGCCACGGCCAGGACATTGAGCAGCAGTTGCGCACCGTCCCGGTCCTGCACGTCCGCCGTCGTTACTTTCAGAGCGAGAATGTTACCCTGCGTGTTTACCAATACGTGCCGTTTTCTTCCTGTAATCTTCTTACCCGCATCATAACCACGAACTCCGGGCTGGCTAGCTGTCCGAACGCTTTGACTATCGATAATCGCAGCGGTCGGGGCTTTTTTTACCGGTTACGACCCGCGCCATATCGCGCAGCGCGGCGTGGATTCGCTCCCAGTGCCCCAGTTTGGCCCAGAGTCGGAAGTAGTGATAGCAGGTTTTCCAGTGAGGCAGGTCGTTGGGCATCATGCGCCACGCCCCGCCCGTCCGGAGGATGTAGAGGATGCCGTCAATGATCTCCCGCCTTGAATGTTCCTGCGGACGCCCACGCAGGGTGTCGGGTTTAGGTGGCAACAGGAATTCAAGAATCTCCCATTCGGAATCTGTCATGCTGCTTGGATAACTGGCCATGCCGAGTTTCTCCAATACCTGACTAAACTAGTACAGATTAAAATTCGGGAAATTTGTATTTTTAAGACAGCCTCTAAGACTTTCAGGAGAAAGTAAGAGAGAAATTACTCTTCTGGAGCGGCTTCCTTTTTCTTGCCTTTGCCTGGAGCTGGACCGGCCGCCTTGAATTCTTCAAGACTCACGCCGTCTTTGGAATCGGCATCCATCTTTTTGTAGGCTTCTTCAGCTTTGACTGGATCCTTTTGGCCACGTGGCGAAGCTTTGAATTCGTCAAGGCTGATCGAACCGCTGCTATCCGCGTCGAGCTTCTTGAACATCTTCTCTGGATCCGGCTTGGGCTTGGCGGCTTTTTCGGGGGCTTCTTCGCCGTAGGAGAGTGAGGAGGCAAGGACCATGATGCCGAGGGCTTTGAGGTAGTTTTTCATTTGATATTCAGTTGTTTGATTCGAGGGCTGACAGCGAGATCACGCCCAGCCAAGATAGAACTGCTGGAAGGCGAAAAGGTTTCAAATTTTCTCACTATTTCGGAAAAAAACAGCCACTGTGACCACCAGATCGTTCCGATATAGCCTTTTGACCATATTCCGAAAGCCGAAGAGACAGCCGAAAGGATCCAGCAGTTTAAACGATGACGGAACCATCGAACTCAAAGAGACCATCGGAGATATAAAGGCCCAAGCTCACCTCGGCTTATACTACTCCAGTAAAATCCGGGGAGCCGTAGAACTGGCCCGCTACCGGAAGTCCAACGACCAAGAGAAGCAACGCGCAGCCGTGACCCATTTGGAACTGGCTCTCATTCACTGGCAAAATTATGCATCGGCACTGGATGCCCAATACATCAAAATGGTCATCTGCTTTAACGGACTCTTCGTAAGCGTCCTAAATTTGCCCCCTGGCGTTGGTCGGCTTGGGCGGTGGGAGCGCAGGCGGTCAGGCGACTTCATAGGCTTCTGCCTTTGCCCAGCGCTCGGCGGCGATGCGGGCGGGCGTGAGCGCGGCGGCTTGGTCTGGGGTCGCGTTTTGCGGCAGGCGTTTGATGACTTCGACGAGGTAGTCCTCTGGATCGAGGTCCTGGCCGCGGCAATTGGCCAGAAGGGTGTAGATGATGGCGTTGTTGGTCCCGGCTTCGAGGCTGGCCGGGTTCGCTGGGGGCGGGCCAGCTGAAGCGGCCTTTTTCGAAGCGTTTCGCCGCTACCCAAAGACCGGTGCCGTCGAAGTAGAGGAGCTTGATGCTGTTGCGGCGTTTGTTGGTGAAGACGAAGAGGGCGTCGCGGGCGGGGGCGGTCTGGAGCTGGTCGGAAGCGAGGGTGTGAAGGCCGTTGAAGGATTTGCGCATGTCGCAGGGATCGAGCGCGAGGAAGACTTTGAGGGCGGCGCTGGTGAGGTTCAGCACGGGTGGCCTCCTTTTGCGGCAAGGTGTTTACGGAAGGTTGCGATGAATTCGGTAGCGAGCGGGATTGCTGCCTGGTCTTCTAGCAGGAGCGAGAGGCCTTGGCTGAATTCGATGACGAGGCGGGGCCGGAGTGTGCGCGGGAAGTCGACTTCGACGAACCGGACGTCGGTACAGGTGGGGAGGCGGGATGGTGCTGGGCGTGGTTTGGACATCCGAGCGGGAGGATGCACGGTCAGCGGTGGATTGGTAGGGGGTGGATTTTAGGACGCATACCGAAAAAGTCAGGAACGATATCGCAGTCGCGAAGGAGCAGAAAAAATGATTTGCTCCATCCCCACCAATCGGGGAGCTGAGGCGAATATATCAACCAAACACAGGGGTTACACAGAGGCGGACGATTGCGCCGCAAGCCGGTTGAGGTGCGGCATGAAGCGCTCTGTAATATCTTCAAGGATGCATGAGCCGGAAAAACCTCCTATCATCACTTGCTGGCTCCTGCCATGAATTCTCAATACCGTTGGTTTGATAGGGTCCGCTGAGGTTTTGCCACGATCCTTGCTCCAAAGCGGCGGACCATTGGAGCATCCAGCCAGGCGACAAAACGGGCCATGAAAGAATGATGTCATTTCCGCTGATCCGCGCTCTGAATGCAGGGATGATAAGCTCAAAGCTTGCATCAAGATTTAAGTCTCCATCCATGGTCAGAGTAGCTGTAGTTTGGGTCCCGGTCAGCGCGCCGCTCCAACCGACAAAGCGGTATCCGGGTGCTGCAATGGCTTCCACGCTGATGATGGTGTTCTCATCATGAATGCTCCCGGATGCAGGTGAGATGCTTCCACCGGATCCCGCATTGGTCGTGAGAGTGTGCGTACGGACAAAATTGGCGGTCGCTGAACGAGATCCGTTCATGATCAGAGTCTGGGGCGTAAGAGTGCCGCTGAGATCACCCGTCCAGCCGGTGAACCGATAGCCGGGATTCGGCACTGCCGAAACGGATACAACGCTGCCTGCGGCATACGAACCGCTGGCGGGAATCACGCTGCCGTTTGGTGCAGTCGTTGTCAGCGGGAAATAGACCGGACTTCCATAAAAGGTGAAAACCACTGTGCCGTCTCCACCTCTGCCACCAGTCTCGTGCCTGTTGTTCTTATCAAAGGGCGTATTATTTCTCACCGCTGCTCCTGAACCACCAGCACCAGGAGTGCCACCTGAATTTCCACCAGATGTCAAATTCACGCCTATTCCACCAACAGCGCCACCATCAGGACCTGCAGCTCCCGCTGTTGATATCCCACCGTTTCCACCATTTCCGCTAGATCCGGCACTTCCTCCACCGCCACCTGTGCCGCCAGGTCCGCCCGTGCCACCGTCGCCGCCGTAATGGTTTCACTTCCCCGTCGTTGCCGCTGGTAGGTGCAGTCCCTCCCAGACCACCGACTATCGCATCTACAATCGAAATGTTTTGTCCTCCGGTGCCGCCTACAGCGTTTGCCTTGATCACTCCATCGACGAAGACAGAAGATGCCCCGCCTGACTGACCAATCGTTTGATGGATGAATCCGGATGCTGCAGCCATACCTCCCGCGCCTACAGTGTATTCAATAGTTAGTCCTTGTGCTACAGGCATGATTACACTGGCATAGCTGCCACCAGATCCCCCGCCACCACGAGCCTGGGTATTCTGCGTTGCGATACCACTAAACGCGGACCCGCCAGCCCCACCTGCGCCCCATACCTCGATCTTGGCGCTGGAAGCCCCTGGTGGGATGATGAGGCTGTTCGTCCCGGGTGTGTCGAATTCATATCGCGGACCTACCTCTTGAGAAAATGTAGCCGAGACAGTCATATCCGCACCTACGACCAAGCTAATCGGGTTCGTGGTGCCGGAAACTGCTCCGCTCCAACCCACAAACCGAAAGCCCTCGCTGGGAATTGCTGTCAGTATGACCGTCGTTCCAGCAGGAATATCGACCAGGGAAGAACTTGAAGCCACGTATCCATTTTGAGGTTGGTTCAACGCAACGTCATGAGTGGTGGACTGCGTGAAAACTGCACCACTCACATAAGAATCCGTGTTGAAATACGTTTCAAAATTGCCTTGCGTCAACAACTCGCCAGCGAATGTGACGTTATCAAAGGTGATGCCACCATACCACGGAGCTTCCACAGAACCGGTCAAAGTGCACTTTGACAAGCTGGAGGCGATTGAAATGTTTTGGAACGTAATTCCTGAGTAACTGGATCCAAGATCCGCATCCCTTTTCGAATACATATTGAAAACCGGCCTGTTTGCCAGTCGATCATGAATGCGAAAGTTTCGGACCGTTACGTCGACCGTATGTTGGCCCACAATGCCCTCGGCACGGTTGTGAAAAACCCCGCCAACCTGGCCATCCGCAGTGCGCGCACGGTTATAGACCACATCGCAATCTTCGATCACGATCGGGAAGAAGCTATTCGGATCGGGAATGCCCGCCATGTGGAACACAGCCGCAGACGTATCCTTCCAATACGTGCATCTCCGTTTGGTCCCCTTGATGTATCCTGCGTCATCATTCGTGCGAAGAAAGCAGTCTTCCGTCAGATGATGATTGCCCAAACCATCCCCATTTCCCCTCCACGAAATCACCTTTACCCAGCGTGCAAAGGTTGCCGGAACGGATTTGTCAGGACGCCCTCCCCAAGCGGCAATATTGCAGGAATGGTTGGCCGGATCGGCAATACAGATGCCGTTGATCTCGGTATTGTAGGCATCGCGAATGATAACGCCCTTGTAGTGATCTTGAACGGAATCGACAACATAGTCGGGGTGATCCGTGTATTGCCCGCTGATCGTTCCATATCCATGGATTTTAATATTCTGACCGCTTTGCAGTCCTCCGCTATCCGGCACATCGTTGTTGTTGAACGTTCCATAAACCAGCGCATCACCCGGTATGTAGTAGTTCTTGCCGGGGCGGACCTTGAAATTCAGTCCTAACTGGTGAACGCCGGGCTTGAAATACAAGGTGCTTTTGGTGTCTAGTTGATCTGACGGTCTTGATCCTCCCGGCTCTACGGCTATCACGTTCGCTGTGTCATTCAACGAGGGTTTCGCCATGATCGGATTGGCAAACAGGGACACGGTATGCCGGATATCGGTCCTGTCGTTGATGTCGACTAGTGCTTTGTTGGAATCATCCATATTGCCGTTGATATCGATGACGATTTGCGCCGGATTGTTGATGGTGAAATAAACTTGGTTGCCGGTCACCCTTGCCGGGCTCGCCTTATGCGGAGGATAAACGGCTGCCTTATAAAAATCCTGACCCCGAATCTTAAATCCATTCACGCTCGTTACCTCGACCTCAACGGGGGTGTTGGGCGTCATTTCAATATTGGCGTAACTGTGGCTCCAGGCACCCGTGAAAAATAGGTAGTTTTTTACGCCAGTCGCCAAAATGGAACCATCGGTTTTTGGAACGGATTCATTTCCCAGCTCCTGTTGCCGGTTATAGGTCTTGTGAACAAAAATAGGAACCCACTGGTTGTCGGTTGCCGCCGAGCGCACCCGGATGGCGTATTTATCCGATGGTGGAAGACCAGGAACGTCGGTGTAGGCAATCAACTTCTCACCGCCCTCCTCGTATGTCAGCATGGAGAATGTTGATTCAGTCGGGTTGATCGCACACCATGCTGGTTGTGCGATCATAAAGAGAAACAATATGGATTTGTATAGATTCACGGTTGCTTTTGTTCGAATATTAAAATTGTTCAGTTCATCCAAGCCGGGGGTTTCGTTTGGGTTTAAGAAGAGGCGGAAAGTGCTACTTTGACCTTCGCTTCCTAGCTAGTACAGATACCGTTGACAATATGGTCAAATAACCAGGGCTTATGTGTCGTTTGATTGTAAGACGCTTCCTAGTTGGCAGGAGGAGCTGGGCTTTTGACTGGGATTTGAAGGTTGATTTCCGGATGATAGCCGATAAAGAGCCGGTGCCAAGCCGGATGCTGGGTATCATTTGTTGTTCTGGGCAATGGATGATACTAGTCAAGGTCATCGGCGATGGCGAAAAGGATGCGAGATTGTTCGGCCTTCGCTGCGGTGGTGCCGTCGCAGAGTGCCGCCAATAAGCCTGAAAGAAGGAGAACTTGATCATGTCGAGGGATGGTGACGGGAGACTTGGAGCAAGATCGCACAAGGCGAGTATACTTCAGGTCGAGTCACAATTTTTCCACTTCGATCAGGTGGAAGAGGGTGTCATCCCCTGATTCATGCCTCAGCACGACTTCGGAAACATCAGAAGAAGTGACCGTCTTGGTTTTCCAATCGCCACTGTTGCGGTTCTCGATGAGTGTGGTGTCGACTTTTCCTTGAATTCCAATCGACCATGCTCCTGTCCCCTTGTCGAGGTAGGTGACATTCACCTTTACGTCTTTGGCCTTGAATGCGGGATCAAGCTGGAAGCGCATCTGCGTCTTGCCGGACTTGTGCTCAAAGGCGCGACCGAAGCGTCCATAGATGGATTCGTCGATGTTCCAGCGCCCGACATCGCCGGAACCGGGATCGATCTGTGTTAAAAATCGGTAATAGTTGCCCGGCAATGTATCCCAACCTGCATCGTTGGGGCCGCTGCTTTTTCGGTTTTCCATGCCGCCCTTGGTAGCCCTTTGCGGATCATCCATACGCGCGCCGTAGGCAGCGTAGGCTTTGGTAATGCGGACGTAGCGTTCCTCATCTCTTTTCAGGTCCGGCTCTCCGCCGAATTCCGCGGCTGGAAATCGTTTGAAATCAGATACGTCAAGGCCGTCGCGTAGGGCACAGAACGCTGCCGAAGCCGTCGCGGGATCTTTGTGTCCGGCATATTTGTTGAAAAATGCACCGGCTGGCCAGTTGGCTTTGTCTTTTAATGCCTCATGAGGGATATTCCAAATATCCAGGCGGCAATGCGTCGCAAAAATCCCCGACCAATACAGAGCTTGGGGAACATTGCGCTTTGACCAGCCCATGACAAACAGTTCGCCGTCCATCTCGCCGCGTGTGAGTATCGGTTTGGCCCGCTTTTTCGCCTTGGCCTCCAGCGCCGTAAACTTGGCCAACCGCGCGCCGTTGTCGCTAACGACGTAGCCGTGACTGAACATGCCCTGTTTGAGCGCGATGACATCCATATTCTCCAGCAGCCATTCGGATTCAGCACTGCCATTGGCGTCGGAGTTCACCAGGATTGGAATCCCGGGAACGGCGCTCTGGTAGCGCTTCCACGCTTCCAACCGGAATTCGTTCCACACTTCCTCGGAGATGGCGTATTTCTGATCGAGAGGGTCGCCCTTGTATGGCTGGCCATCGCCGGTCGAGCCCTCGGCACACTGCACAAACACGATGCGTTCACGTAACTCCGGTGGCAAGGCTGTGATGTATTTACCGAAGGCATCAATCAGTCCGAGAAACCGATTCCTGTACTCGGGATGAAGATAGTAAGGGTAGTTTTTCTGCCCATCGGTCTTGCGTCCCAAGGCATTGACTTTTCGGTCGGTGGTCACCTTAGGAACGCCCATTTCATAGATCCATTCCGGGCAGGCGGGTCCCACCCAGATCATCAGCGTTACATATAGTCCTTCGGCTTGAGCCGCTTTCAGCGGTTGGCCGATCTTTTCCTCGAACGCGAATTTTCCTGGCTCTGTTTCCAATAAATCCCAACTTAAAATGAGCGGAACGCTGCGCAAATCCGGGCAATCCGCCCGTGAAATCTGTCCCGGCTTCCAGCCCGCCCAACTGGATATTCCGTAGCCTGGTTTAGGCTCGGACGCCACACCACCCACCGCCGCGACTAGTAAGCCAGTACAGACACATATTGTTTTCTTCATAATATTCAGGTAACAAAAATCACTGCGGAATCTGCAGGTTAAAATGGGTTTCATATAGAGTCATATGCTATTCTCCTACGCGCACGAGACCTAGCACCCGAAAGGTGGCATCGTGCAGGTATCGGTTCTCATCACTGTCCGTGAACGGATCGAATCCATCGTAGCGCAAGTAGGTGGGGAGCTCGGTCCCCTTCAGAACGGATTTGCTTCCTCCAAAGTTGAAGACCGCAAAGGTGTTCGCGTGGGGTATGCAGTCACTTTCCCCCCTCGGGCGCTCCTGACCGACTGCACTCATGGCGCTGGTGTCGCCACTGACAGTGAGGCACGCAGCCTGTGGGCTGGGCGGAAAGAGCTCCGATACATTTTGGTTGAAAAATACCGACAATAGTTCGGAGCGACCGCCGTTGCGCGTCTCAATAAACACCCCGTTGAATTCACCCACTTTTTGCCCCAACACCCAAAGGCTGCCACCATCGTTGACGATTTTAGGATCATGGGAGAAACGCGGGAAGCTGAACGAGCGGTCGTTATTCTTCACGATGACCGGCTCCGGGGTAATGTTCATCTCCGCGTTGAAGTTCCGACACCACACTTTTTGCTGGGTGAAAACGGTGTTGGTGGTCGGGAATGCCCCGTTATAGGCCCATTCCACATTTTCCAGAAAAACGGACTGCCCGTGCGACTGCGGCCCGTTTCGGTAGGGCATCGGGCTGATCTTACAGCGGATATCTTCGAAGATGACGGTATGGGCGGCTTGGTTGTCAAAGAGAAGGAACTCGCCAAGATTGGGGTTGCCGATGACTCCGAGTCCTTTGATGAAAATCTTTCCATGCCGACCAGTCCCGAGGGTAAGCATGGTTTTGGGTGTGTTTTGATCAAAAGGGAACGGGCGCTGGATCAAGGCTTCCGAGAGCAAGAGATCGGTCATCAATCCATAGACGACCTCTACGGATCTTGGCGAACCAGCACCGTTGACTGACAGCGGAGCCGAAATTTTGAAGGGCTGCTCATTGAGCAATCCCACATAACGAGCGCCACTATCGAACGCCGCTTGCAGCAGGGCGGTGTCATCATCCCCTTGAGTCGGATCCACCAAGACCCAGTCAGTGTTAACGGACAAGGTCTTTGCTCCGAGATCTTTATGGGAAACGGTGGAGACTTTGCTTTGCCGCAGCGCATGCCAGGCGGCATCGGGAATCTCCGGGGTCGCTTGGATGGGCAGCATCAGTGATTGCTTTGGCCCGCGGTTAAACGTCAGCATCACATTGGCCGCTTCCGGTGCGGTTTTGCCATGTACGGAAACATACTCGCCGATCTCGCCATCGGGAAAAGTGCGTCTGGCGCCATGATCCTCCATCAAGCTCTCTCCATATCCAGAGGTCTGGATATTCCGCAGATAGGTGTGTCCACGACCGATGACGATGGCCGGAACATTGCTGCCTTGAGGATGCGTGTTGCGCAGTGTGGCGTTGAGCAAGGTGAGGTGGGCGGCGCCACTCACGTGCGAATTGGCCGCTAGATCATCGGTCAGTTTGATCGCTACCACATCTCGTTCTTTTTGCCGGACGGTCACCGACTCCATGGCAATTGATTTGTCGGCGATCGATATGCCGACCCCTCCCGGGCGTTGATCGTAAACCTCGATATTTCTGAACGTATAGGATTCGCCCCAATTGTCACTGATCTCCAGTCCGGTTTGAAATCCAGCGATGTGCACATCCTCCACGTAGCCAGGCCCGTTGTTGTATTGAACCAACCCCAGCCCCGTCGATCCGCCGGCTCCCTCAGCCCGGATGTTGACCCGCCTGATGCCACCCATGTTGGCACTGCCAAAGGAAAGCCCGACAGCATGCGGTTGATCCTCGGGCACCACAATGCTCAGATCGGTGACCCAGAGTTGGAAATTGATATTACCCGGGGCTGATTTCTCTTTCCGGTATTCGGCGGTCTGGACCACGGGGCGGGGCTGGCTGGACGATCCCAGCAATCGCCCGGAATCAGCGGCCCGACGCAGCCTGATAATGGTCTTCTCACAACCTGAACCATAGAACCACTGGTATCCCTCCATCTTCCCACCGCTCATGTTTTTCGCGGCCGCCAGCGTGTCGGAAACCAGGTATTCTCCCGGCGGGAAATAGATGATCTGTTGTCGCGTGAGGCCAGATCCCTTGCAACGTTCGGCCGCAGCATTGATGGCGGATTGAATGGCTTGCGTATCATCCAACGCATCGTTGGGAACAGCGTGATAGGGTGCTTGGGTCACATCGACAAAAGCCGCCCCAGGCAAAAGCGGCGGTGCAAGGACTCCTTCTTGAGCGAACATGAGTCCCGGGAGGACAAATCCCAAAAGGATCAGCCCAGTCGTTGCTGAAAACATAGGTTGTTGATAGTAGTGCCTGGTGCGGTTCATACTCAACGGTGATAATATTTACCCGAAGGAAGACTTGAAAACTCTCGGCTTTCAGCTGGCGGACCTATTAGATTATGATTTTTTCGATCCAATTGCTAAAAATTCATGATGCTGCGTGTCGGATCTTAAGCCTGGTCGCTACCGTTTGACTTCAATCAGGTGGAAGACGGTATCGTCGCCCGATTCATGCTTCAGCATGATTTCGCCCCCCCCAGGGAAACTGACCGTCTTCGTCTTCCACTCGCCGCTGTTACCGTTCATGATACGTGTGGTGCTGTCTTTTCCTTGAAAGCCAATCGACCATGTTCCAGTTCCCTTGTCGAGGTAAGTGACATTCACCTTCACGTCTTTGGCCTTGAATGCAGGATCAAGCTGGAAGCGCATCTGAGTCTTTCCTGACTTGTGTTCAAAGGCGCGACCAAAGCGCCCATAGATGGATTCGTCGATGTTCCATCGGCCAACATCGCCAGAGCCGGGATCAATTTGCGTGAGGAATCGGGAATAGTTGCCCGGCAAGGTGCCCCAACCGGAATCGTTGGGACCTTTGCTCTTCCGATTCAGCATTCCTCCGCCCGTGGCCATGTTCGGATCGTCCATGCGTGCGCCATGGGCCGCGAAGGCTTTCGCAATTTTCTGATAACGCTCCGGATCTTTCTTCTTCCCGGGAGATCCACCGAACTCGGCTGTTGGGAAGCGTTCAAAATCCGCGGCGTCGAGCCCGTCGCGCAAGACGCAGAACGCTGCTGGAGCGGTCGCCGGATCCTTGTGACCCGCATACTGATTGAAGAACACAAACGCCGGAGTGTTGGCAGAATCGGCTAGGGCTTTGGCGGGAATGTTCCACACGTCCAACCGGCAATGCGTCGCGAACAGGCCCGACCAGTAGAGGGCTTGCGGAATATTGCGGGTCGACCAACCCATGACAAACAACTCTCCGTCCATTTCGCCACGCGTAAGGATCGACTTCCCCCGCTTCTTCGCCTCAGCTTCAAGGGCCGCGAATTTCGCCAAGCGCTGGTCGTTGTCACTGACCTGATAGCCGTGGCTGAACATTCCCATCTTGAGTCCGATGACATCCATGTTTTCCAATAGCCATTGGTTTTCCTCAGCCTGGTTGGCATCCGAATTCACCACGATGGGAATGCCGGGAACGGCTTTGCGGTAGTTCTGCCATGTCTCGCGTCTGAAATCGTTCCACGCCTCATGAGAGATCTCATACTTCTTGTCCAGAGGTTCGCCTTTGTAGGGCTGTCCATCACCGGTGGAGCCTTCAGCGCTCTGCACGAAGAGAATCCGCTCGCGAAGCTCTGGCGGGAGATTCATCACCCAGGTTCCGAAAGCGTCAATCAGACCCGCAAAGTGTTTCTTATACTCCGGGTCGAGGTAGTAGGGGTATTTGCTTTGCCCGTCCGTCTTCTTGCCAAGCGCATTGAATTCGCGGTCGGTAGTCACCATGGGAACTCCTTTCTCGTAGATCCACTTAGGGCAGGCAGGTCCTACATAGATCTTGATCGAAACATGCAAGCCATCCTGCTTCGCCGCCTTGATGAGCGATCCGAACGTTTCCTCAAAGGTATACTTTCCCGGACTTGGTTCCAATGATTTCCACTTGATGATGAGTGGGACACTGCGCAGTTCCGGGCAATCGCTGTGGGAGACCTGCTTCGGATTCCAGCCATGCCAGCTTGAGATGCCGTAACCCGGTATTGCTTGCGCCGGCAGCTTAGCGGACAGGGCGGCGAACAGAGCGATCGAGATGAAATGTTTCACAAGGTCAGAAGGTCGGAGTGGGTGTTTGGAGGACGATGGTCAGCGTGACGACTTCTACTTCTCCTTTTGCGCCTTGCCTTCTTTCCGTTTCGCCTTCTTGTCACCATCATCAGCCCCGTTTTTGGGGGAATCCGGCTCGTCGTGCGTGGGCAAATGCTCTTTGAATCGGGCGATGATCTCCTTGGATTCGGGATTTGCCGCCAGGTTCTTGTGCTCCAGCGGGTCGGAGGAGTGGTCGTACAGTTCCTCCGCCCCATCCGCCTTGCCTCCATACCAAGTGTAACGGTAGCGACCATCGGTGAGGGAGTGGTTTTTGTGCTGATAGGTGGTCAGGCTCGGATGATTCCACTCCATTTTCGGATTCTTCAGTAATGGCGCGAAGCTGCGACCTTCGTTCTCCGGGTTGGGCGGAAGACCACAGAGTTCGATCAGCGTGGGATACATGTCGAGCAGGTTGACAACACCGTCACACTTGGTGTTAGGCGGGTTCATGCCGGGAACGCCAACCAGAAAAGGTACACGGTCGGATTCTTCCCACAGATCGGTTTTGCCGTATTTCATTTTCTCGCCCAGATGCCAGCCATGGTCACCCCAAAGCATGATGATGGTGTTGTCGGCATGTTTGCTCTTTTTCAGGCCGTCCAACATGACGCCAATGCAATAGTCTGCGTAGCTGATGCTTGCGAGATAGGCGCGTTGCGCTTGTTTGTGCAGATTCGCCTTGTCGACGCCATCGAAGGACCCGATGCCCGGCTTGAAGATCGGCTTGCCGTCTTGGCGCACGATATCATCAAGATCATCGCGGAAAATCTCAACCGGCTTGATGGTCTCTAGCGGATATAAGTCAAAGAATTGTTGTGGAACGACCCAGGACAAATGGGGTTTGGAAACACCCACGGCCATGAAGAACGGCTTGCCTTCGAAGTCGCGGTCGAACTGATCCGCCGCCCACTTGCAGGTTTTGTAGTCTTTGGTTTCCTCGACAGGTGCCTTGCAGGCTCCCCAGCTCATCTCTGGCTGGTCGTTGGTCCCAAGAACCTTGTCGGGTGATTCATGCCAGAGCATGCCCTTGCTGCCGCCACCGCCGGGATCAACCCACTCGTGATAGGCCCATTCGCCTTCGTCCTTGCCTTCCGGTGTCGGGTGCTTGTGGAAGATCTTTCCAGCGGAAAGTGTGTGATAGCCGTTCTTGCCGAAATATTCGGGGAGGGTGACGACGTCCTTGGCTTTCGGAGCTTTCTTCAAATTCTGAGTGTTGCCGTAAACACCCGTCGTAGAGGGGCGCTTGCCGGTCAGGATCGCCGAGCGACTCGGGCAGCAGACCGTGGACGGGCAATAGGCTTTGTTCATCACCAATGCATGCTCTTTGGCAAGCTTGTCCAAGTTGGGAGTGATCGCCTGCGGGTTGCCGCCGAGGCAGCCGACCCAGTCGTTCAAATCGTCAACGGCGATAAAGACTACGTTGTAGCTCTTGCTGGGAATTGTTTCTGAAGATTGAGGCGTTTCAGCTGCGAGCGACGGACCGATTCAACGCTACGGCTAGAAGAACAACGGAGCCAAAACGGTGTAGTAATGCTTTCATGGTCTAAGTGATGGGATTCAAAGTGATGTTGGAGAAGATCGCTTGGGGAAATTTAATCATCTGCTTTTGTCCTAAGAGAGCTGGGAGTCGAGCAATTCCGACCACGTTTCCTCTGCGGCAAAAGCCGGAAAGACGTGAAAAACGGAGCCGGCAAGGGCGGCGAGGGAGCAGGCGGGGTTCATGTCCAAGAGTTCAGTCGAAGCGGATTCAGGATTTTCATGGGAATGTGAGGAGGCAAGCCCTCACCCGCAACAGAGTATGCCGAGATGGGAAATGACGCCATATGGCCAAACAACCATTGTGTGGCCTCAATATTCGCCCTCCCACTCTCCAAATACTGGTTGATTGACCATATTGCAAAGCCCTGAATGTAAGCTACTTTGGAGCGTTTAAACCCACTCCATATTGACTTCTTCATGCCTGCGGTAGCCCTCAATCGCTCAAAACACCCTGTCATTCCGCAAAACCAAGAATAACCAGTCCCCAGAGCGGCCCTGCTAAGGGAGATGGTTTTCCATGCCTTGATGCATGACGGAAACCGATCATTTCTCAGCGGGTGCTTGGTGATTTACTACAGATAAACCAAATCATGAAGTTCTTTCGAATTCCCGGCTGTATGCTCCTGTGTACGAGGATACTAATGGGCGCACTCGATTCGAGTGCCTCGACAACGTCCATGAAGGTGTATGCGGAGGATGCCCAGAAACTCGTCGTTTATACCGACGTCCCGAACCAAGCCACTCAGGCTCCCATGGTGACTGTGAAGCCCGGGATCAATCCTCAAAATCAGATCCCTCTCAAACTGAAATCCGACATCTTCGAAATACGCGTAAAATCTGCGGCGACCGATAACCAGTGGATACAGTGTTTTACCAACTATACCTACAACCGGGGATCTGAAATTGAAGACCTTGATCGCACTGACGGAACCAACTCTCCGGTCGTCACTCAACACTATCAAGATCTGACCAAGGGCTGGTCTCATTCCTACGCCAATATCGAAACGACGACTGGCTCGCTCGTGGAAGTCGAGATCAGGCTCATCGGCAGCACACAACTCAACGGCAAAAACTTCATCGAAAAGTTCGAGGTTCACCCATTTGATAAAGCGAGCAACGTGCGGTTGGAGGCAGGTATAATCTACTTCACCATCGACAAACCCGGCCAGGTCGTCATCGACATCAACGGCCAGATGGATGATCACAACGCCGCCATCAACCCGATGGCCGGGAATCCTCCCGCGCATGGCATCAGCCTCTTCGCGAATCCGATTCTCATCAAGCCGGCTGCCAGTGGTCCGGGAATCGTCGCCCTATCGCCGGGCGCTTCCGTGCCCGATCCTTCGACTTTCGACACCTTGATTTTCCTGCCCGGCGTTCATGATATCGGCAAATCGTTTCCGCTCCATCCTGGCAAAACCTATTACATCCCGGGAGATGCGATCCTCATCGGCACGTTCAGCAACTTACTCTCGGCAAAAGGTTCTTTCCGGACAAAAGGGCACGACATCAGGATGTTTGGCTATGGCACGATCAACGGAGCCATTTACACTCATTACCTGTATCCGGGGCATGTGCCAGGTCCCACCGATTTCGCGGACCGCGTCATCGTCATCGAAGAGGGCGCGAGCTGCGAATTGTTCGGTTTGACGATCACCGACCCCTCAAACCACTCCTTGCGGTTCTTCGCGTGGAGCGGGGCCGACCAGCCGACCGACCAAAGCTACACCCGGTGGATGAAATCCATCACCTGGCGGGCCAATGGTGACGGCTTGGGTGGTGGCACCGACGTGGAGGATTGTTTTTTCAGAACCGCCGACGACTCGACTTATGCATCTGGCAATCGCAGGCGCTGCGTCTTCTGGAAGGATGTCAATGCGGCTTTGGTGCACATGCCCGACATCCCATCGCGAACGACTTACATCGCAGACTGCGATGTCATCTACAACCGTTTGAGAGATCCTGCAGGCAATAATGGCGGCGGCTTCCAGCTCCGCGACGGTGGTAAGGGCGTTCTCCACGGCAACCTCATCATCCGCAACGTCCGCTTTCTGGACAAACGCTCCAACATGTCAGCCATCAACTTCGACGGTCGCGGTGAACCGCCGGGGATTGGCACATCCTTCAAAGGGGTGACGTTTGAAAATGTTTCGATCGAGCCGCCTATCGCGGGAAAAAAGCAAAGAATCCTGGGTGAAGAAAGCGCGCCATGGTTTGGCGGGCTGACCTTCAAGAACGTCACCTTCGGCGGGGTCCCTCTCACGGCACAGAATTTCGACACCTACTTCACTCGAAACGAATGGGTCGATTACATGTTGTTCAATGATCCGGGCCAGCTCAATCTAACAACCATTGGCAATTCCCAAGAAGGTGAAATCAGGCGCGACCTGATTCAGCCCACCTACACCGAGATGAGCCCCGTCGTCCTCACTGCGGTGGCGAAGCCCGGGCAATTCGTGTTTTCCCACTGGAGCGGTGACGCCTCAGGATCCGAAAACCCATTGACCGTGTGGATGACGGCGAACAAGACCATCACCGCAAACTTCCGCCCAGCGACCATTACCGAAACAGTGGCCATCGCAGCGCCCGATTCAGGCACATGGACCGTGCCGCCGGGCGTTTACAGCATGACCATCGATACATGGGGCGGCGGCGGTGCGGGTGGTTCCGCATACAACGAAAATACTTCCGGTGCGAACACCCAAGCCAGGGGCGGTGGCGGTGCGGGTGGCAGCTTCGCCAGCCGAACTCTCCGGGTCACGCCTGGGCAAGTGATCAGCTATACCGTTGGAGCCGGTGGTCTTCCGGCTGGAGCTGGCTTTACGCATAACACGAATGCGAACCCCGGAGCGAACTCATCCGCAATCGTGAACGGCCAAACCACCACCGCCGTGGGCGGACCCGGCGGCAAAAATATTTCTGTTAGCAACCAGAACATCTCCGGCAGCGGTGGAATAGCTCCATCGTCCGGGAACTCCGGAACAGTCATCCATTACGCCGGCAGCGGTGCGACTGCGAATTCCAACGGCACGGGTGGCGGTGGTGGCAGTGCCGGTTCTCAAGGCCCGGGCGGCGTGGGAGCTGTCGTTGCTGGAGGTGCCGCAGGCCTAGGTGGTGGCGCGATGGGTGGATCGGGGCACAACAACACGGACAACGGTGAAGCAGCTGAAAGCCCGGGTGCAGGTGGCGCTGGAGCTGGCGTGAGAACGAGCCCCTTTACCCATCGCACCGGCGGCAAGGGAGCGGATGGACGCATGGTGGTGTCTTATAACACGTTGTCCTTCACGCTGACGACCAACACCACGGGAAATGGCTCTATCGAACTCGATTCTCCCGGCGGAGTGTATCCTTCCGGCGCGACCGCTGGTGTCACGGCTGTAGCTCCTTTAGGCTATCTTTTCACCGGATGGAGCGGTGCTTTATCCGGATCGGCCAACCCCACCACAGTCTTGATGGATGATGACAGGTCGATCACGGCAACCTTCGCAGTTGATCCAGAAGCAGGAAACATCTGGGGTGGTGGTGGCACCGCGGACAGCTTTGGCAATTTCATCTGGTCGGAAGCTGCGAATTGGATTGTTGGCGTTCCGGCTGGCGGAAATCTCATCTTCGGAGGCTCTCTCGGCACCACGACCTACAACGATTTTGGGGCTGATACCCAGTTCACCGGCATCCGGTTCAACAACTCGGCAGGCGCGTTCCTGCTCGCCGGAAATCGCATCTCGCTTGGTGGCAACATCGTCAATGAATCCGGCAATCTCCAAACCCTGAATCTACCCATCATCCTGAACCCCACCCGGACTTTCGATGCCTCCGCAGGCGACCTCGCCATCAGTGGAATCCTCAGCGGCACCGGCGGATTTATCAAAGCCGGCCCGGGCACGCTCACACTCTCCGCGGAGAACACCTACGCGGGCACTGCCGCCATCCAAAACGGCACCGTCATTCTCAGTGGCGGAACCAATCGGCTTCCTGCCAGTGGTGCTGTCAGCCTAGGCACGACTGCCCCCACCTCGACCCTCGGCATTCTTCAGTTAGGCGACACCAGCGGTCCCGTAAACCAGACCGTGACCGGAATTACCATTCCTGCTGGCGATACAGGCGGTGCGAACAG
The DNA here is from genome assembly GCA_963841745.1 of uncultured Verrucomicrobiae bacterium. Classification (GTDB taxonomy): domain Bacteria; phylum Verrucomicrobiota; class Verrucomicrobiia; order Verrucomicrobiales; family Akkermansiaceae; genus Luteolibacter. The sequence continues at coordinate 315,753 of CAWJDV010000012.1, forward strand.
AGTCGTCGGTGGAAATGTGGGTCTTTCAACGCTCACCATCAACAACAGCGGGAATGTAACCTTCAGTGGCACCTTCGGCGGCACGGGTTCCAATCAGAACAACCTCGCGCTTGTGAAAACAGGCAGTGGCTTGCTTGCGCTTCGTGGTGTCAGCACATTCATCGGCCCCACTTGGATCCAGAACGGCATCTTGGAAATCGGCAATGGCAATAATCGCCTCCCCGCAACCACCGCGCTTACCCTCGGCAGCGGTGAAACCAGTGCTACCCTCCAACTGGGAAATACCGTAACAGCTCGCAGTCAGACTGTCTGCAACATTGTCACCTCTGGCACGGGAACAAATAACCGCGTCGTCGGTGCGCATACCACAAGCACACCTCCAACGCTCACAGTGAACAATGACACCGGTGTGACCTACGACGGTCTTCTGGGTGGACCTACCGGAGGTCAAAACAGAATGAACCTGACCAAAAATGGAGCGGGTAAACTTACCCTCTCGGGAGCGACCGGTCCTTACACCTACACCGGTAGCACGGTCGTGAACGACGGCACACTTCTAATCAACGGGCATTCCCCTCTCGCGACCGGCCTAGTCACAGTCAATGGAGGCAGCCTTGGTGGCGCAGGCACGATTGGCGGATCCGTCACGCTGGCTGCGGCCGGCAGCCTCGTTCCCGGTTCCTCCGCCACTGGTACATTCACCATCGGCGGTGAACTCAACGTTGTAGTCATGGCGAGCGGTGGCAGCGGCAGACTCAACTTCGACCTCGGCACCATCGTGACAAGCGACAAAGTTATCGTCGGCGGGGGTCTCACCATTGGTTCAGGCGTATTGGGTTTCTCGGACTTCAACTTCTCGGCGCTAACCGGACTGGAGAACGGCACCTACAAGCTCATCACCGGTGCGACCACCGTGATCGGCGACCTTGATCCCGCCTTGGCCAATCGCAGTGGCTTCCTCGGCATAGGCACCGCAGTGGGCACCTTGCAGTTCACCGGCAATGATCTCGAACTTCTCGTCACCGGTGTCGGTCCCGGTCCGGTGGACAAATTCGTCATCTCGCCCATCTCCTCGCCGCAAACTGTGGGCACACCCATCACCGGCATCACCATTACCGCTCAAGATGCATCGAACAATACCGCCACTGGCTTCAATGGAACCGTCACCTTCAGTGGAACCGGCGGCTTCAGCGGCACCTCCGCCATCTTTAGCGAAGGTATCCTCACCAGCGTGAGCATCACGCCCACCGCCGCAGGAAACGATCTGACATTCACCGTGGACGATGGAGCCTCCCATACCGGGACAATTACCATCGCCACCACCCAAACCCGTTATGAAGCATGGGCTGGCGGTAAGCTCTTCAATGACGATGCCAATAAGGACGGCGTGGAAAACGGGCTCGCCTGGTTGCTCGGAGCAGAAAGCCCAACATCCAGTGTCCAACTGCCCACCGCTTCCGAGGGGAGCGCTGGTCTCACACTCACCTTTAGTATGCTCAATGCCGCGAACCGCGGCACCTCGAGTTTGAACATCGAGCACAGCAGCGATCTTGGGGTTTCGGATCTCTGGACCGCAGTGAGTGTGCCGGAGACGACAACGATCACGCCCACCAGTGGAGTCACGTTCAAAATCACTCCAAATGGCGCTCTCAACCAAGTCGTTGCCACAATTTCCAACAGCGAAGCCGCTTCCGATAAACTCTTCGGTCGTTTGAGGGTGGTTGATTGACCTCAGTATTTGCCAAAAATCACCTCCTGATTCCCCAATTTATCCTGCCTGCTTCGTTCAAACTCAGGAAAGAGCGCAGAAAAGATTGGCGCTGCTGAACTTTTAGTGGGTTGGAACCGGCCGAATTTGGATAGTTAGACCTCCTGCAATCCAGTACGCCATCGCTTGGAAGTTGCGGAATGTACGGTATCCCCTGGCTCTGCGGCGTGCGAGTTGTAGCAGGCCGTTGACAGCCTCGATTGCTGCGGAAGTTGTGTAATTGTTGAAGTATCCCAAGATGCCGTCCATGTGCTTCCTGAGCGTCTTGCCGAGTTTGATGAAAGGCTGGCAGCCGCGACCGGCTGCACCAGGACAGGACTGACTCAAGATGTTGCTCGGCGTCCTTGCGATACTGATAGTTCCACAGGTCCGAGAGGAACTCCCGGATCGAGAGAGCCCGGGCGATCTTGCCGTGCTCCTTGCAGATTTGCTCCCGGAGGTTCCGCTGCTCTTCCTTGAGGTTTTCGGGATTGCCGCGCAACGCCCACATCGCCCCGCGTGGCAGGCCTCCATGTTCCCGGGCGACCTCCTTGCGGATCGCCTCGAGCGATTCGCCACAGAGCTTCATGACATGGAAGCGATCGAAGCAGAGTTGCGCCTCGGGGAAATACTCGGCGGCTCCGGCAATGAACGCCTTGGACATGTCCATGGCGATTTCATTGACCTGTGCCGCAGGCACGCCCCGCCGTTCCAGTTCGGCGGCGAATTGAGTGAAGGTTTCCCTGTCCTTGCCCGGAGTGAAGAACAACAGCCGGGCGACCTTGGAGGCTCCACAGCCACGAGCTGTCTCCCTGCCGCTGATTTCGAGGAATACCGTGCCGTATTTGTGACCCTTGCGAGTGGAGGTTTCATCCACTCCGAGCCGTTCAAGGGAGTTCCAGTCCTCTTGCAGCCAGGCCTCGTGGACCCGCGTGCGGACCAGGTGCCAGATTCGGTCCTCGCTGACCGAAGTCTGCCTCGACACCTCGGCGACAGGCAACACCTTGGCCAGAGCCAGCAGATAGGCTTCCATCAGCAGCGTGAATCCTCCGTTGGGCCTCGCCCATGGGACATCGACGGTCCTGACCGCGCCCGACGGAGTGGTGATGCGGGGAACCCTGGCGCGGATCGTGGTCCTGTGCTCGAAAAACCTCAGGTGCTCCCAGCTTCGCTGGACGGTGTCGTGAACCGGACAAAGGTCGCCGGTTTCCGGGTCGGTGAAGCGGGCTCCGCGCTCGAAATCGATGATGAGTTCCAGCGTCTTGGCAACGGGATCGAAGTCGCAGGTGATGACTTTCCATGGAGATGCCAAGCCGAGCGCCTGAGTGAAGAGATGTTCAACAGCCATGGGAGGATTTTACATGGCAGGCCCCGCCAGGCCAGTCTCCAGAGCGGTGTCCGGCGGGAGTCCAGTCAACGGAAAGTTGTCCACAAGAACCTGCCGCTCCGACGAGTTTCGGACCCATTCTCGCGACAGAACCTTGTGGACAACTTTCCTAACCCGACAGCGCTGGCGCGAGAACGGGCGAGCTTGAAAAAACCGGCCGACGCGCAGGCCAGTTAGCGCCATTACCCACTCTCTTCACGATTGTGGCAAAAAATTTCGCAGACCTGTTGCTTTTGATGAGCAACATTTTAACAAATGTCGTGGTTCAGCCGATAACAAGCACTCCACTCTGCCCATGTCAGTTCCCCGAGCGGCCATTGAGTCGGATCACACGAACGAATGACAAGACCGCTTCATCGTCACTGGATTTGAAAGTGATATCGTGATCGAACTTCTTCGCTGGAAAGACCGCATCTTTGATGAAAAATGTTGCCGTCTTCAGCTTGTCAGTGCCAGTGAGCTTGATTTGCTTTGTTACGATTCCACCGCTTGTCTTCACACTGACATCGACCGTGCCGGAACCCTTGTCGAAATAGGTGGTCTTCAGAGCCACATCCACCGGGCCACCACCGGCCCAACGGTCATCCACCGCCAAGCCGATCTGCTTTCCCTGGCGAGCGATGCAGTCAAAATGCTTGTTGGGCTCGACCATCCACATCTTGATCGGGTGATCGATCTTCACCGTTGGTGTCGTCTCAAATCCGGACGAATCCCGCTGGTAGAGCCAGCGCTCGACGTTTTTCACAGGGCCGGTCTTTCGAACGTAGCTCTCCCGGAGAGCGCACCAGATGTCGGGAGAGTCCTCGACCGTTCGGCCAATCGTCTGACCGACCCAGACCATCTGTTCCGGGTAGATGGAGAAGGGATTCATCAGCACATGGTTGCACTGCATCTGCAGGGTCCGCAGATTCGAGATAAAGTATCGATAGGTGAAACTGTCGGTGTTTTCGCCGAAGCGGAAACCCCGCTCCTTGGTGGCCCATCCTTCTTCGTACTCCTCGTTTTCCTCTCCGTGGAATGCCTTGCGTTTCAAGAGTTCCACCGAGTCATCCACGTAGAGGTACCCTTGTTTATCCACCGTCTGGCCGATCTCCTCATCGGGAATGTGATAGAGATACATCTCCACGAATCCACGCCGGGCACCAAAGCCCTTTTTGAAACCGTGCTGGGAAGTCCCGCCCATGAACACCTTTTGCTCGACCTTCTCAAATGCCTTGGCCCAGGCGTCGAGTCGTTCAATCACGTGCGGGACCGTGTCGGGATCAACTCCATGAGGGCCGATCCCTTCGTCACCGTAGGAAGGCGAAGCGTAGCCGACAAAGGCCCCTTTGAGCATGTCGAGTTGAGGGATGCCGCTTTTCCCAAGATTCTGTACGAGCAAAAGGTAGCGTTTGTGGAACTCAGGATGTGAGATGTCATAGTTGGTGACCTTGGGCTTGTTCTTGCTGTTTTCGCTCCGGATCGGAACCTTGTATGTCTCCAGCCATTCGGGTGCGAAAATAGTGGCAGAACTCAGGATCCGTAGGACCACTTTGCATCCTACCTGATTGGCCTCAGTCATCCGGGCACGCAGCAAGTCAAACTTGTATTGCCCTTCCGTCGGTTCCAAATCCCGCCACTTGACCCAGAACTCGAGCGTCTGGTTGATCGGCAGGTCAAGGGATTGAATCTCCTTATTGAGAGGACGATTGATGTTTGAGGTTCGATAGACCGCCAGAAGACCATTCGGTGCGGGCTTTGTGGCAGGAGGCAGTGACCAATCCCATCCGTCGATCACATGGTCCGAAGCTTTCCATTCCTGAGGTCGGACTTCATTCAACGGCGTCTTGTGATACTCCGGCCAATATGGCCAGGATTTTGGCGGTTCCGCCTCCACGCCAGTGATCAGGCAGGCGCAGAGAATGCCCTTCGTAAGAGATTGTGAGTTCGGCATCATGGGTGCAATGGTGAGAATATGACTTTTGGGAATTTCGCTAAAAGATTCATTTTGTCGCGACAGCCCGGACCATGGAAACGGTGATCTCGTCCGTGTCCGTGCCTCCCTTGAGGATAAAGTCAAACTTGTGATCCATGCTCTGGGGTTGCAGCCCTGACATGCTGAACGTTGTGGTTTTCAGTTTTCCATCCCCCGACAAAGGCACGGTCTTGATCGAGTTTCCACCATTGAAGACTAATTGAAGCGCGCCTGAATTGGTATCGAGATAGGTCACTTTCACCGCCATGTTGCCGTTCTTGCCTAGCCATCTGTCATCGATGTTGAAGCCGATTTGCCTGCCGGATCTGGCGATCGAGTCGTAGTATTTGTCGTTCTGAACCATCCACATTTTAATGGACTGCTGAATCTTCATTGCCGGGCGGGTTTCGTAACCCACAGCATCCCGTTGTTGCAGCCAGCGCTCGAAATTCCTGACCGGAATGCCTTCCTTTTTCTCATTCTCTGTAATCGGCCTGCCGAGCGCGTCGTTGTTCTGATAGTTTCCGGACTTCATGTAGCTTGTCCGGAGGAAGGTCCAGACATCCGGCGTATCATCGACTGTTCTCGCCAGTTGCAGAGAGAGAAATGGCAGCATTTCCGGAACCAAGTGCCCGGTCGTGTGTATATACGTGCAACGCATCTGCAGCGCCCGCAGCGTGCTGGTAAAATACCGATACGGGAACGAACGGGTCGTCGCTCCGAAGCGATAGCCGCGTCCTTCAGTGGCCCAAGCGTCCTCGTATTCTTCATTTACCTCACCGTTGAAGGCCCGGTGCCGGATAACTGGGGCGTTCTCGTCGACTCGGAGATAGCCGTCTTTGTCGATGAATTGCCCGAGCTCATTGTTAGGAATATTGTAAAGATACATTTCCACAAAACCCCGTCGCACACCGAAGCCCTTGTCGAAGCCGTAATGGCTGGATCCACCCATGAAAATCTTGTTCTCCATTCCCCTGAACGCGCGATGCCAGGCGTCTAGGCGGTCTCTCACATGAGGCACTGCGTCGTTTTTCTCCGCCTCTGATTCCTTGAATGGACCAATTCCTTCGTCCCCCAAACTGTGAGAGGCATAACCCACATAGGCAGCCTTCACCATCTTGGGAATTCCAGCTTTGGACATTTCGTCGATCAGTTTCAAATAGCGTTTGTGAAACTCGGGATGAGCCGGATCAAAGTTCAGATTGTCTTTCTGAGCCTTTCGCGGAAGCAGGGTGACTCCGCGATCCTCCAGCCATAGCGGGGCTTCGCCACTGGTGGAGGCCTTTGATCCCGAGCCCCTCGACTTCGAGCAGGTGAGGATTCGAAGAATCACATCCAGGCCAGCTTCGTTGCCTTGCTTGATTCTCTTGATGATTCCAGAAAAGTCATATTCCCCTTCATTGGGTTCGATGTCCCGCCAACTTACCCACAGCAGGCCGACCCCATTGGATTTGAAGTTCAAATCAAGAGGGATAAAGGGTTTTTCCAATCCCATGATCCGCTGGAGTCCAACGAGACTTTGACCGGCTGGTTCCACATGGTCGGGCAGCGACCAATCCCAACCATCAACCGTGTGTTCTTTCCCGATCCACTGCTGGGCCCGGATTGATTTCAAGTCTTCGGTTTCCAAATGCCGATACTCGGGCCAGTAAGGATACTCGCTCTCGGGCAGCACGTTCGTATTCACGGATGAAACCGCCTTTGCATCCTGCCCCAAAGCGACTTCAGGAATCAGGAGGAGAAAAATCCATACTGCCCACCTGTCGAGACCTCGTGTTCGCATTCTCATCCGCAAGATGTTTACCCTATCGTTCATGAGCTCTTGCTGAGTCCGGTTCGTTCTGTTCCTCCGGGAAATTAAATTTTTTGATCGGCGAAACGGTTCTGGAGTTCTTGATGAGTCCGTCAAGTTCAGCTACCACCCCCGGGTGCAGGCCGGCGATGTTCTTTTCCTCCTTCGGATCAACTGCTAGGTCATAGAGTTCGAGTGGTGACTTTGGATCGATCGATACATTGTATCGAACACCCTTCCAGTTTCCCTTGCGGATGGCCACGCGGCCTTTCTTTTCGTGGAATTCCCAATACAGATACTCATGTTGGCGCTGTGTGCCTTGCTGCAGCAGGGTGGGAACAAACGAGATCCCGTCGATCCCTTCCGGGGTAGGTTGCCCCGTGACTTCCGCCATGGTGGGAAACACGTCTTGGAAGGCGGATGGATGATTTGTGACACTTCCCGCTGGGATTTTTCCCGGCCAGCTTGCGATCATCGGAACGCGGATGCCACCTTCGTACAAATCCCGTTTGTATCCTCGTAGTCCGCCGTTGGAGTTGAAGTAATCAGGATTGTGTCCTGCCTCTTGATGGGGACCATTGTCGGAGGTGAAAATAACCAGAGTGTTCTCTGCGATTCCCAGATCCTTGAGCTTCGCCATCAACTCACCAATATCGTCATCCATGGTTTCGATCATTGCCGCGAAGGCCGCATGGGGTTCGCTTTGTGAACCGTAGGCGTATTTGCGGAAGTCCGGACCGCCATCCACTCCTTCGTAGGGTTTCTCTGGCGGGAATTTGCCCCGGTATTTCGCCATGTTTTTTTCCGGGGCAAACATCTCCGCGTGAGGCTGGATCATCGCGTAGAATAAGAAGAATGGGCGATCTTTGTTCGATTCTACAAATCGCAGTGCCTGCTCTTGAACCAAGTCAGGTGCATATTCCTGGGTTTCCAGACCGAAGTTGCCCCACAGCATTTCGCGTTGGTTGTCGTTCCAGAGAAAATAGGGGTAATAGTGGTGGGCTTGGCGCTGGCAATTGAAGCCGTAGAACCGGTCGAATCCCATCTTTAGTGGTTCACTGGCAGTGCCCGGGGCACCCAGTCCCCATTTCCCCACAGCACCTGTGGTGTAGCCGGCCTTCTTGAACATATGCGCCACGGTGAAGGTGTCCGCAGGCATGGGTTGCTGTCCCTCCGGTTGCACCTCGGAGTTCCCTCTCACGGCTCCGTGCCCCACGTGAAGGCCAGTCATGAGCGCGCCTCTGGCAGGTGCGCAGACCGGTGCGGACGAATAGTGCTGTTTGAACAGGATTCCCTTCTTCGCAATGGCGTCGATGTTGGGAGTGTTGAAATGGGTCTGGCCGTAGGAACTCAAATCACCGTAGCCAAGGTCATCGGCGATGATGTAGATGACATTCGGTTTGGGCGCGGCATGGCAGATGGCCGCCATGAACAAACTGGTTAAAACAAGTGGGGCTTTCATGGATCGTGCTATGGACTATTCGCAATCAGGGGCTTCTTTACCACCCAGATCGGTGTATTCTCTCAAAACCGCCGCATCGGCGTATTTCCAGTCGGGGGCAATTGAAAGATTTCTGAAGGAATCCGGATGGTAGGTTTCCGCCATGGACCGGATGTACGTCATCCAGCAGCAATAGGCCTTGCCCATTTCCGTCCGTGCCTTGTCGATGTCCCCGGCTTTTTTGTGAGTGGCACCGCGGATCTTGTAAGCATAATATTGGCTCAGCGATGCCATCTGTTTGACGTTGTTGATGGCGTATTCCAAATCGGCGTTCTCTTTGCTTTCCAAGGTTTTGATCAACGAGAGAGCCTTTGTGGCATCCGCTTGCATTTCATCGGCCACCTCGTATGAGGATTTTTTGCCTTCGCATCTGCCTTTCGCCGAAGTGGCGATGTCACAAAGGTTCGATCCCTTTGCGATCGTAGTGTCATTGGCAAACCCGTCGATCGTCCTGAAGCCGGTGCATCTATTGGGATCACTCCAGCAGCCCTCGGGATACCAATGAAAGTCCAACTTCCATTGACCCATCACCAGTTCCGTGACCTTGGGCAGCGGCCGTGAGGCCAATGTCGAAGCCTGAAACAGGTCTTCAGAGGAAACCTGGGGATAGCGCTTGGCGAGCTTTTTCTTGAACACGACGTCACTCATTGTGGGATTGTAGGAAATCCTTCCCCACAGCATTTCCATATACCATCTCCGCTCGACTTCAAGCTGGCCATTGAGCGATTCATTCTTGCAAAAATAGGTCCTGCTTGGATTGAAACCGTCGATTCCGATATACATTCCAACCACGGAATCCCTTTGCGGGATGGCGGTGATGAAATCGCGGACAAACTGGTGATCCCCCCAGTTGAAATAGAAATAGTCGTCATTGCGCAGGGTGAGCCATGTTTTCATCCCAAGCTTGGTGACACCTTGAATATCGTTGCCCCATTTCGGAGCAGTCGTGGAATACATGTGGGCCATGGCATACTTCGCGGAGAAATCCATGGTGACATTGGGGACCTCCTTGAGCGGCGCGTAGATCGTGTTCCATGCCTCTGTCGAAGACTTGACGCCGCGATGAATGAGGTTGAATTTTCTCGATGGATTCTCCGGGAAATAGTCCCTGACGGCTTTGCCCATGGCTTCCCACGTCCACTGCGTGTTTTCCTCCTTGGTGCCATCCATGCCATCCCCGGAGGTGATGCCGAATCCATCAAGTTCCGGATAAGTTTCGAGCAAAGCCCTCATGCTTTTATACATGTATTCAATGGTGGTTTTGTTCTTCGGATCTTCGGTCAGGGCCGGATATTGGTCTTGGGCGTGTTCGAGATGGATGTTCCAGTTGAAGAAATAGAATTTCATTCCCCGGTCATGGGCATAGGTCATCACTTCCCTCCAGAATGCGACACGTTGTTCGTGATCCAGCTTTTTCTTAAAGCCGTCGAATCCATCGATATACTCAAGGCTGACTTTCGGGTAGTCAGGGAGTTTCACAAGCGCGGGAAACGGGTGATGAACCCATACCGACAAAACATTGTAGCGGTTCCGGGCTTGCTGGTCGATCAAGGTCTTCCAAAACGTCATGTCCCAAACATGTGGAATGGCCTGTTTCGCTGAATTGGAACTCCACCCGCCGACGTAGGTGGGGATTCTGCTGTCGAGAGGCAGGTTCAGCTTCATGCCGCGATTCATCAGAAAGGGTGATTCCTCCGTGTCCAATTTCTCGCTCAATGTGTTTGCTGAGATCTGTTCGGCGAGTGCCAATCCGCCATACATTGTGCCGTTGGCGTCGCCGCCCAGCACCCAATATCCCGACTCCGGTTTGCCGGTTGTGCGGATCGCGTAGGCTTGTGTGCCCAGATCGGGGAGAGCCTTGCCTCCGCGGTCCGACAGCATGGCGACGACGGATGGGTTCGTGGATTCCGAGAGCACGATCACCTTGCCGGTGGCATCCGTTTTCAGGGCGGCAAGGGGATGAGTTTCGACCGTATGATTGCTCAGTTCCAAGGCGGATTTGATGTCACCGGCGGCAAACGTGATCTGCGGGGTGGCTGAATCAAAGTAGAGTTGATAGGTATCAGCTGCCAATAACCCGGAGAAAACGTGCAGGGCGATGCACATCCCGATGAAAGGGTTTCTATTCATTCGTGGGTTTTGTGTATGCTATTCGTAGCGGAGGAAGATCACGCCGTCCGGGTTGATGTCGATTGGATGTGTGGTGGTGGCGTCGAGTTTGTAGGCCTTGCGTCCCTTCCAGATGTTGTAGATTTCAGAGCCAGCCTTCAGATTCGTGTTTGATGGGCTCAAATCGAAGGTTTTCACGCGATCAGTGCGATTGAAAATACCCACCCAGCCTTTTTGCTTCGCTCCTTTTTCCGGAGAATGCCAGACCTCGATGCCGTCATTCTCCGAGACGAGTTTTCCCATCACTCCGTTCTGATTGCAGGCCAGCATATCGGGGTCGGTGAGCAGTCGCAGCGAAAAGCCATCCATGGTCGGCAAATCACCACCCACCATGAGCGGCGAGGCGGATAGCGCCCGCAGTGTGATGAAGTTGAACATCTGGTCTTGGGAGTATTGCTGCCAGCGGCGATATCCGTGACCTGCCAGGCGTATGGAATCCTCGTCTCCCTCTCCCACCATTTCCTTTTTGGGAGACATCATGAGCAATTGTCCGAAGGGAATCATGTCCATGTCGATCCAGAAGTTCTCGGCCTCCTGGCCCGACCATTTTCTCCAAGCCTCGAAGCAATCGTCCAGATAGCGTGCTTCATCCCATATATCGTGGGTGACTCGCAGCATCTGGGCCACTCGAAACGCTTGAGTGCATCCGGGGCTACATCGCCACCAGGCGACAGGCTCACACGAAGGGGCGTGCCGGCTTCGCGATCGCCTCGGCGATCGCCTCGACCTCGGTAGGGTATGGCACGATGTCATCAGATTTGATGAAGTCGATCCCCCAGTCCGCGAGATGGTGGACGAGCTCGTTGTAGGACGCTTGCGCACCCGGCTTGGCCATGTCCACGCCGTAGTTGTAGTTACACCAGGCACAATTGTACGCGGCCGGTGTCCGCGACATCGCGCGCGGTGAACGAGGTGCCCTGGATCGGTAGTTCATGTCCAAGGCCTTGCGTGGTATGCCGCGCATCATGTGCACGCCGAATTTCAGGCCTTGTCGTGGCATCGCTCGACGATCGGCTTGCGACCGGTGGGGAAGTAGGTCTCGGAGGGAAGCACAGGCCGTACTCATTGATGCGCACGTCAGTGGCGTGCTTTTCCAGTGCGTCGAGCGTGCCGGGGTGGAGCTTGTATTCTCCGAACCAACCGTTGTCGATGACATAGTATTCGTAGCCGTAGGGCTCCAACTTCTCGGCCATGGCCTCGACGTTCGCTATGGCGGCCTTTTCGTGGAGGTAGACGCCGTAGCTGTCGAAGCTGTTCCAGCCGAGGGGCGGCTCTCTGCGATGGGCTTCGGCTCTGCGTTGATGAATGTTCCCGAAAGAGTAACGATTGCGGAGTGTAGGGTAATGTATTTTAATGTATGAAACATGATTGGAAAGTCAGATACTACAGAGGTTGTTTAGACAAATTGGGAACTGAGAGACTTGGATCTAGGGCAGCCCAGTGCCATGGCGCGTTGACTGGATGCTCACTTCGTTTTTGTCCTAAGATTCTCAAGAGTCCCCCGGAAATATGGCTTCAAGTCATCCTCGGTGTAAGGCTTACCCGTCGCTTGGTTTTTCCCTCCTGTTGCTGGGAAACCAGTCTTGCTGAAAAACTCCACATGTCCGTCGAAGAAGGCCACTGGGGAAAGTCCGTTGTGGAGGTCAAAATCAATCAGATTCCGAGATACAACATCCGTGCTCATGTTATCGACAAACTTAGTGCCGTCGAACTTGGATTGAGACGCTAACATCAACTTGGGATGGGAAATTCACTTGATGCACATATTTTGCACCCGGCTCGTTTTTGGATCGGTTTCTGCGGGATCCTCAGAGGACGCGCCGATCTGCCGGTTGTAGATGTAAGTGCACCAGCTTCGAGATCCGGATGTGGGTAGTTTGGACCCTGCTTT